>NZ_CP142523.1:0-4800000 GCF_036885605.1 Janthinobacterium sp. TB1-E2 | reverse complement strand
CGATCCGTATCGCCGACCTGCTGAACGAGAAGCGCTTTGCCGAAAAGCTGGCGGAAAACCTCGATTACCACAACTTCGTGCTGGAAAACTACCTGAAGGCGCCGAAAGTCGACTATCAGAAGACACTCGACGACGCGCTGGCCTATGTGCCGCGTCTGCGTCCGATGGTCACCGACGTGTCGAGCGCGCTGTACAAGGCGCACAAGGCCGGCGCGAATCTGCTGTTCGAAGGCGCGCAGGGTTCCCTGCTCGACGTCGACCACGGCACCTACCCGTTCGTCACCTCGTCGAACTGCGTGGCCGGCAATGCCGCCGCCGGTTCGGGTGTCGGTCCTGGCATGCTGCACTACATCATGGGCATCACCAAGGCCTACACGACGCGCGTCGGTTCCGGCCCGTTCCCTTCGGAACTGCCAACGGATGCGGGCGTCGGCCACCACCTGGCGCAAGTCGGCCATGAATTCGGCACCGTGACGGGCCGCGCCCGCCGCTGCGGCTGGTTCGACGCCGCCTTGCTGCGCCGCTCCGTGCAGATCAACGGCGTGACGGGCATGTGCCTGACCAAGCTGGACGTGCTGGATGGTATCGAAACGCTGAAACTGTGCACCGGCTACACCATCGACGGCGTAGCCACGGACATCTTCCCATCGGGCGCCGAAGAAGCCGCCCGTTGCGTGCCGGTGTACGAAGAGATGCCAGGCTGGACGGAAAGCACGGTCGGCGCGAAGTCGCTGGCGGCGCTGCCGGCAACGGCGCGCGCTTACATCAAGCGCATCGAAGAACTGGTTGGCGTACCGGTGGACATGGTTTCGACCGGTCCGGATCGTGAAGAAACGATCGTGCTGCGTCACCCATTCGAATAAGCTGCTGGACACAATCCGCCGCAAGGCGGATTTTTTTAATCACGCTAATAATAAGATTCCACTATCATGACTACCCCACAATCGAACGATCAACACCTTTGGGTCAACTGGGAAGAATACCACCGCCTGATCGAGCGCCTGGCGCTCAAGGTCTACGAATCGGGCTGGAAATTCGACCAGGTATTGTGCCTGGCGCGCGGTGGCGTGCGTCCCGGCGACGTATTCTCGCGCATTTTTGATTTGCCACTGGCTATCCTGTCGACCAGCTCCTACCGCGAAGACGCGGGCACGGTGCGCGGCGACCTCGATATCGCCAAGTACATGACCATGACCAAGGGCCCGCTGGCCGGCCGCATCCTGCTGGTCGACGACCTGGCCGATTCGGGCGTCACCCTGGACAAGGTCACGCGTCACCTGAAGGAAAACTTCCCTGACGTGACCGAAGTCAAATCGGCCGTGATCTGGCTGAAGGGCTGCTCCGTCGTGCGTCCCGACTACTTCCTCGACGAATTGCCGCACAATCCGTGGATCCACCAGCCATTCGAAGACTACGACGGCCTGCGTCCGCACCAGCTGGCGGCGTGGATCAAGAAGGGCGAAGCAGGCAAGTAATTGCGTGCGCGCTTGCAAAAAAAAGACGATCGTGTATCGTCTTTTTTTTCGTCCAAGGAAATGCGATGACCATACTGACGACGGCGCGCCTGCGCCTGGAACCGATTACGGAAAACCACTACGAGCGCATGCGCACGCTCAACACCGATCCCGAGGTGATGACCTACCTGAACGCGGGCCAGCCCGAAAAGGAAGAGGACACGCGCGCCGCCGTCAAGCGCGTCACGGGCCGCTGGGCCGAGTGGGGCTATTCGTGGTGGGCGCTGATACGCCTCGATGATGGCGAGATGGTGGGCATGGCCTGCCTGCAGCATCTCGATGGCGACAAGAGCAAGCCGCACGAAATCGGCTGGCGTCTGGCCCGCACGGGCTGGGGCCAGGGCTATGCCAGCGAAGCGGCGGCCGCCATCGTCGCGCATGCGTTCAACGTCGTCGGCGCGCCCGAAGTGGTGGCCGTGGCGCACCCGGACAATGCCGCCTCGATCAAGGTCATGACGCGGCTGGGCATGCAATACGTGGGCATGGAACGCCATTACGATATCGATAGCGTCGTGTACCGCCTGGCGCGCCCATGACGGCAAGGCCGAAGTCCTTGACGCTGGGCTGCGCCTACGGCGTGCGGTTTTCGCCCGATGGCACGCGCCTGGCCGTGCTGGGGCGCGACCTGGTCCTGTGGGACGTGGCGGCACGCCAGAAACTGTGGCGCGGCAAGTTCATCGCCCACTGTTCCAGCATGGCCTTTTCGCCCGATGGCGGCCGGCTGGCCATCAAGAGCACGACGGGCCAGATGGCCGTGGTGGATGCGCAGGCGGGCCAGTTGCTCGTGAACTTCCAGAACAAAAAAGATGGCGAAGGCTGCGGCCCCGCGTGGTCGCCGTGCGGCCGGTATCTTGTCGATGGCGGCTGGGATGGACGCCTGCGCGTGCGCGATGCGCAGACGGGCGACCTGCTGTTCATGCACGAGCACCCGGGCGAGATGCTGCGCGGTGTCTGGTCCATCGATGGCGGGCGGCGTTTGCTGGTCCTGCATGGCGTCAAGTCGGTGGAGGAAGGGCAGGTGCAGCCGCCCGACTACTGCAGCGTGTGGGACTGGCCATTGCAAGCGGGAGGCGGGCGCGTGGTGCTGTCGCTGCCCAAGCTGGCGTCGTGCGCACCATCGCCCGATGGCGCGCGTCTGGCCGTGCTGCATTACGCAGGCAGCGAGGAATTCTTATCGGTGCATGCGATGGACGATGGCCGCTGTCTGGCCACGGCGCCCGTGGAAGCGGGCGGCGGCACGGGCGACGCCCTGCGCTGGCTGCCCGACGGCAGCGCGCTGGGACGCATCGGCAAGGGCAAGCTGCTGTTCTATGCCTGGCCGGGGCTCGGCGTCGTGGCGCAGGAAGATTTTACGTATCCCTGCGCACTGGACTTTTTGCCTGGCTCGCCATTGGCCGCCATCGGTTCCTGGGAGTCTGGCATGCTGATGGATCTGAACGTTCACAAGGAAACCCCATGATCACCTGCTACCTGCGTTACATCATCGACCCATACAAATTGCGGGAATTCGAAGCCTACGGCAAGCTGTGGATACCGCTGGTCGAACGCTTCGGCGGCCAGCACCACGGCTACTTTTTGCCGTCCGAAGGCGCCAGCAACGTGGCGCTGGCCATGTTCTCGTTTCCCAGCCTGGCCTTGTACGAGCAGTACCGCAGCGACTCGATGCAGGACGCCGAATGCCAGGCCGCCTTCCGCTATGCGGAAGAGACGCGCTGCATCGTCAGCTATGAGCGCAGTTTCTTCCGTCCCGTGTTTGCCTGAACAGGGTCAATCGCGCTGCGGCGCGCCCAGTGGGAAGAGGTGGCGGTACGGTCGCGCCTCTTCGACCGCGCGGGCGAACGACGGGCGGGCCAGCAGGCGCGCGCGGTAGGCGTGCAGCAGGGGCAGCGCCGCGGGAATCGGCTGCGTCCAGTCCGCATAGAACAGCGAGGGCGCGGCGGCGCAGTCGGCCAGCGTAAAGTGGTCGCCGGCGGCCCACGTCTTGCCGGCCAGATGGGTTTCCAGCCAGGCGTAGGCGAGGTCCAGCTTGTCGCCTGCGAACGCGCGGCCTTCCTCGGTCTTCGCCGCGTCGCCGCTCAAGGCGGCGCCGACGGCATGCTGCACAGGTGTCATGACGTGCAGGTCGAAATAGCGGTCGAGAAAACGCACGTCCAGCGCCTGCATGGCGTCGTCCGGCAGTAGGCGCAGGGGACCCGGATGAGCCAGTTGCAGGTATTCGATGATGATGCTGGTCTCGGCGACGTTGCGCTCGCCGTCCACCAGCAGCGGGAATTTGCGCAGCGGCCAGCGCTCCAGCCATTGCCGCAAGTGTTGCTGCATGTCCGGCGCCAGGCAGCGGAAATCGAACGGTATGGCGTTTTCGTACAGGGCGACGAGCACCTTTTGCGTGTACGAGGAAAAGGGATGGCCGTAGAGGATCAGCGACACGGTGGAATCTCCTGTGCAAGGTTGGCAACACGCGCGTGTGGCAACGATAGTGCAATGACAGGATCAATGCAAGCGGTCCGGGCCGTTCCGCTTGCATCTGTTGCCCGCCCGCCGCCTAACTCAGGTTTGCCAGGTAGCGCAATCCCGTGATGCTGGGGAAGAAGCAATACACGCCGCCGCGCGTGATGACGCTGCGCGAAAAATGCTGCAGTTTCGTATTGCCGCTGCCCTTGGCGCCCACGCCGGGCAAGGTGAAGGAGCTGACGCTCGGGGCGTTGATTCCCAGGAACACGTCCTGGCCGCTGATGTTGAGCGTGGCATTGCCCGCCTCGGGACCGGCCGGGCCGACGGCCGATTTGACGAAGGTAGCGTCATCGTTCCATTGCTGCATCAGGAATTCGAACTGATTGCGCAGGTTGGCGTTGATGAAATAGCCGACCAATCCCCGCTGCTCTGCGATGGATGTCACCGGATCGTATTCGCTGCCGTAGGGCATGGCGCGCCGCACGATGCGGTGGTGGCGGGCCGAGGTGCCCACGACGCCTTCGTCGCGCGGATTGTTGCGCCGGATATGCGCGCCGACCGGGCATTTCAGGCCCAGCGTGTCGTCCAGTTCCGGCTGCGCATCGACATAGTGAAAGCGGTTCAGGCTGGCTTTCGGCAGCACGGGCCCCGGTTCGTCCGGCGCGAGCACGAGCGGATTGCCGTTGCGCCAGCGCCCGCACATCTTGGCGGCCACCATCTCGGTACTGAGTCCGGAGCTGGCCGCGCCCTGGCTCAGAATACTGTCGAACAGGGGTACGTCCTGCTCCAGGATGCGGAAGGCGGCATAGCTGCCATTGGTGGACAGTTGCGGCGGCTGCACCTGGTAGGTGCCGCCGTTTTCATTCGGATAGCCGAGCAGGAATTCGCCCGTCTTGACGCTGTTGAGCGGGTCCGGGTCGTATGCGCGTTCGTGCTTGCGCGGCGGGGCGCCGTCGACGTCCGGCTGGGCGATGTTGTCGCGGTAGCCGAAATGCACGCGGTTGCCTGGCAGGGCCACGCCGTCGTGCGCATACAGTTCACGCCAGCCGGCGGCAAAGGCGCCGCGCAGCTTGGCCGACGTTGCCTGCAGCACTTCCTCCGATTCGCTGACCCACAGGCTCAGCATCGCATGCACCTGGCCGGCTGTGGTGGCCGGCCCCAGGTTGCCGAGCCAGTGTTCGGGGGCGCTATCGCCCACGTCGCCCACGGCGGCGACGCTGGCCGGATCGGCCGCACCCCGTTGAAATGCCTGGTCAAAGGTGGCCAGCTCGGCCGCGGTTATCCCCAGAGCCGACAGGCCGGGAGCGGTAAAGCTGAGGTTCAGGAAGCAGGGCGGCTTGGGGTGGATATGGCGCGCGGTGGTAATGGACGGCAGCCCGTCGCTGCCGTCGAGCAGGGCCGCGATAGTGCGCCGCGCCTGCGCCGCATCCGTGATGCTGAAGATGAAATGGCGCGCCAGGTTGACGCGGTAGCCGCGCAGGATCGTGCCTTGCACGTCGTCGTAATCGATGGTGGGATCGGCCATGCTGTTTCTCCGGGGGCTGGGGTGATGGGGCCGCTTGCGCAGCCCCGGCGTGGCGTTTTCTTTAGACGGAAGCGAGGATTTGCTGGACGGTCTGCGGATAGGCGTTATACAGGCCCGTGTTGGGCACGTGCTGCGCGGCGTCGTTGGCGGTGATGAAGGCTTCGAATGCGGCCACATGGTCGGCAACGGGCATCAGCGCCTTGCCGCCCACGACAAACTGCAGCAGCGCGTCGAATACTTCGCCCAGCTGGGCCACGAAATCCTCGATGTAGCCGTTGAAGCTGCCGTCATACTCGGTGATGACGCCGATGATCAGGGTATCGGAAGTGCCCGTCTTGCCAATGTTGGGCAAGAGATTGGCCTGCGAGCGGTCAAACAGGACGAAGCGGGCAAAGTGCACGGTACCGATGTTGGTGAGGGCGGTATTGATCTTCGTCTGGTATTCCTGCAATGCTGCGGCGATGGAGATCGGATTGGTGCCGGGTAGTACCGGCATCATTAAGCACAGTGGATTTGCCATGGAAGGCTCCTCATTACGTGGTTGTCGGGACGACCGACACTACGCCGCGGCTCCTGCTGCGTCAAAAACTATATTTTTGCATTTGTTGCTAAATGTATACTATTGCAACATGATAGTTGCTATGAAATGTGGTCTCATGTGGATAGTTGCCGAGGCTGGCCGGCGCCGGCGGACACTCTGCCGCCAGGCGGTTCTTGCCTGATTCTGGAAGCGCAAGTGGCGCCGCCCGCAGGCCGGGTTCCGGATGGTTTATTTTTGCAGGCTGGGACGGCGCCTCAATCCTCGGCCTGGAACTCGCTGGCCGAGACGAACAGGTCCCACGAGGCGATGAACAGGGCCGCGACCACGGGGCCGATGACAAAGCCGTTCAGGCCAAACAGGGCCATGCCGCCCACGGTCGACAGCAGCACCACGTAGTCGGGCATCTTGGTGTCCTTGCCCACCAGGATAGGGCGCAGCACGTTGTCGACCAGGCCGATGACGAAGACGCCGAAGGCGGCCAGGCCCGCGCCTTGCCAGATGGCGCCCGTGGCCAGGAAGTAGACGGCCACGGGCGCCCAGACGAGGGCGGCGCCGACGGCCGGCAGCAGCGACAGGAAGGCCATCAGCACGGCCCACAGCAGGGGTGCCGGCACGTCGAGGAACCAGAACGCCAGGCCGCCGAGGGCGCCTTGGGCGATCGCCACGAGGATGTTGCCTTTCACCGTGGCACGGATCACGGTGGTGAAATTGGTGAACAGGCGCTGCTTGTACTTGCGGCTCAGCGGCACGGCACCCTTGATGCGGGCCGACAGGGTCGAGCCATCGCGCATGAGGAAAAACAGCAGGTACAGCATGATGCACAGGCTGGTGAGAAATTCGAAGGTGTACAGGCCCACGTTGATGGCTTTCACCGCCACCACCTGGCTCACCTGCGTGGCGCCCTCGGCCAGCTTGTCCTGCAGGCTGGCCAGGCTGGTCAGGTTGAAACGGTCGAGCAAGTTGATCAGCCATTGCGGCAGCACCGCCATGATTTTATTGAAGAACATGGCAACCGTGATTTCGCCCGAACGCACCATTTCCACGACGCTGGCCGCCTGGTTCACGAGCGATACGGAAATGAGCGACAGCGGCAGGATGACGATGACGATAATCAGCAGCAAGGTCAGCAGCGACGCCAGGCCGGCGCGGCCCCGAGTTTTCAGCAGCAGCCAGCGGTACACGGGCGCGAACAGGATCGCCAGGATGACGCCCCAGAAGATGGCGCCCGCATACGGCGCCAGTATCCAGCCGAAGCCGATGGTGACGATGCTCAGGAGGAGCAGGAACACTTTCTGGTGCAGCGTGAGGGTAGGCATGGGCGGTAGCGGAATGATAAGGGTTGAGTTGTCCCATCATAAGCGAGGCATGGTGCGGCGCGCCATACAATTGTCTCGATGCGTGCGCGAGCGCACCTGGCGCCGGCGGTCTGACAGCGCGGTGGCGGCAATTCCAGTAAGCTGTCGCTCCAGGCGTTCCATCCCGGGCGCTGTTGACTTTGACTTCAGGAACGCGCGTGGCCGACAATATTCACTTTTATGAACCTGCACAGGGCCATGGCTTGCCGCATGACCCTTTCAATGCCATCGTGGGGCCGCGGCCCATCGGCTGGATCGCTTCGCACAGCAGCGAGGGCGTGCTCAATCTGGCGCCGTACAGCTTTTTCAACGCCTTCAATTACCATCCGCCGCTGATCGGTTTTTCCAGTATCGGCCGCAAGGATACCCTGCGCAATATCGAACAGACGGGCGAATTCGTGTGGAACCTGGCCACGCGCCCACTGGCCGACGCGATGAATACCAGCTGCGCACCGGCGCCGCCCGAAGTCGATGAATTCGCGCTGGCCGGCCTGACGCCGGCCGCCTCGCGCATCGTCAATGTGCCGCGCGTGGCGGAAAGTCCCGTCTCCTTCGAATGCCGGCGCACGCAGATCATCGAGCTGCAAGGCGTCAATGGCGACGGTGTCGGCAGCTGGCTGGTGCTGGGGGAAGTGGTGGGCGTGCACATCGCGCGCCACCTGCTCAACGATGGCGTGTACGACACGGCGGCCGCCGCGCCGATCTTGCGCGGCGGCGGTCCGGCCGATTATTTCGAGATCGGGCCGGACAGCCTGTTCCACATGCGCCGGCCCGCCTGGCCGTAACATCATGCAGGGAGCGGATGGCGCTCCCTGACGATGCCGCGATAGATCAGCCACGTCGCCACCAGGCTGATGGCGCCGGCGCCGGCCATCCAGTAGCCTGGCGCCGCCTTGTCGCCGGTGCTCTCGATCAGCAGGGTCGACACCAGCGGCGTCATGCCGCCGAACAGCGCCGTGGCCAGGCTGTAGGCCAGCGAAAAGCCCGTGGTCCTGACGCTGGCCGGGATGATTTCCGTCAGCGCGACGATGGTGGCCCCGTTGTAGCTGCCGTACAGGAAGGACAGCCACAGCTCCACCATCAGCATGTGGTCGAAACTGGGATGGGCGACCAGCCACGACAGGGCCGGATACGCGGTCAGCACCGTCAGCGCCGAGCACACGGCCATGATGGGCCAGCGGCCGATGCGGTCGGACAGCGCCCCCATGACGGGCAGCCAGATGAAGTTCGACAGGCCGATGCACAAGGTGACGAGCAGGCTTTCCTCGGTGCTCAGCTTGAGTACGTTCTTGCCGAAGGTCGGCGTGTAGACGGTGATCAGGTAGAACGCGACCGTCGTCAGCACGATCAGCATCGTTCCGGTGACCACCAGCGGCCAGTTGAGGGCGATCGTCCCCAGCATTTGCCGGAACGTGGGATGCGACTTGCGCGTCAGGTAGGCCTCCGTCTCCTGCAGCGAACGGCGGATGTAGAACACCACGGGGATGATGGAGCAGCCGATGAAGAACGGGATGCGCCAGCCCCAGTCCGCGATGAATTCCTTGCTCAAGGTTTCGTTGAGATAGTAGCCGAGCGCGGCGGAAAAGATGATGGCCACCTGCTGGCTGGCCGATTGCCAGCTGACGTAATATCCCTTGTTGCCGGGTGTCGCCATTTCGGACAGGTAGACGGACACGCCCCCCAGTTCCACGCCGGCGGAAAAGCCTTGCAGCAAACGCCCGATCAGCACGAGGAACGGCGCCAGCAATCCGATGGTGGCATAGCCGGGCACGAAGGCGATCAGCGCCGTGCCGGAAGCCATGATGGCCAGGGTCAGCACCAGGCCCTTGCGGCGGCCGATGCGGTCGATATAGCTGCCGAGGATGATGGCGCCCAGCGGCCGCATGAAAAACCCCGCGCCGAAGGTAGCGAACGTCATCATCAGGGCCGCGTATTCGCTGGTGGCCGGGAAGAAGGCCTTGGCAATGTACGTGGCGTAAAAGCCGAACAGGAAAAAATCGTACATTTCGATGAAGTTCCCGCTCGTCACCCGGATGACGGTGGCGATGCGGGAGGGCGGACGCACTTGCGCGCGCGGCGTTGCGGCCTTGGCGATGGGTGCGGCGGTGGAGGGAATGTCCATGATTTACCTATTGATGAAAGATGAGTGACGCACGCCTAGTGCATTGCTGGCGTTGGCGCCGGCGCCGCCGCCGCCGCCGGTTCCAGACCGGTCGCCTCGATCACGCCGGCGTTGTCAGGGGAGGCGAGGAAGCGCAGCAGGGCGCGGCCCGCTTCAGGCTGTTTGCCGCCCGGGGCCAGCGCCGCCGAAAACTGCGTCATCTTTTGCACTTCCGGCGGCAGCAGGCCGACGATATCGATGCCCTCGACCGGCAGCAGCTCGCTGCGCTGCTGGCAGCCGAAATCGGCCTGGCCATGGGCGATGATTTCGCCGACGGGGGTGGCGGGAATTTTTGCGGCCTTGCCTTGCATCTGCTCCGAAATCTGCAACTTGTTCATCAGCTGCGTCTCGATGTAGACGCCGCTGGCGCTGTCCGAATAGGCGACCTTGTCCGCCTTCAGGAAAGCGCTGCGCAAGCCCTCGGTGGTGCTGATGTCGGGCTTGGCCGCGCCGCGCCGCACGGCGCAGGCAATCGGCGAATTGGCCAGCACCACCTTGCTGCCGGGGACCAGGCGGCCTTCCTGCATCAGCTTGTCGAGCGCGTCGCCCACCATGATGACGACGTCGATCGGCTCGCCGCGCGCCAGGCGCGCCGGGATCGCATTCTTGGTCGTCCCCATCGACGGTCCCCATTCGGAAACCAGATGGTCGCCGCTGGCGCGCTCGTAGGCGGGCGCCAGATTTTTGTAGGCCTGGGCGAAACCGCCCGAGCTGACCACGCGGATGTCGGCGGCATGGGCCGCGCCGGCGGCGAGCAGCATGAAGCCGGCCAGTAGGGGGGCGGAGCGCCGCACGAGGGTCTGTTGAAGCATGGTTGTTTCTCCTGTCGTTAAAATTTATGCATGAGGCCGAGCGTCAAGCCCATGCCTTTGCGGTCGTTGGCCCGCGTTCCCGTGACGCCGGCCGCATCGCCTTGCCACGTGGTGTAGTCCGATTCGAGATACAGGGTGGAGCGCGGCGAGAGCGTTTTTTCCAGGTAGGCGAAAGCGCGCTGGAAGCCGTCGTCGACGTGGCCCGTGGCGCTGCGCCGTACCTTGTAGTAGGCGGTTGTGAGCAGCACGTCCGGCGCCAATTGCCGTCCCACGCCGGCCGATATCACGCCTTGTCGGACCGACTTGCCGGCGCCCACGTCGGCGCGGTTGACGCCCAGGTTGGCCTTGAACTGCCAGGCATCCACCTTGTAAGCGGCACCCACGGTGGCGGCGTCGAGGCTGCGGTTGTCGCGATTGCGAAAGCGCATCGCCGCCCCGGACACGGCCAGCCCCGCCTGCTGGTACGTCAGGGCGCCGCCCCAGGTCGATAATGGCGACGTGGCGCCCGCCACCTCGCCGAACGAGTAGGCGGCGCGCGCCACCACCGGCCCGAGGCTGGCGCTGGCTTTCACCATGTTGTCGAGCCGGTAGAAGTTATCGGCATAGCCGCTGCTGCCGTATTGCTGGCCGAACGAGTGGCGGCCAAAAGCCGTATTGCTCAAGCCCGTGATGTTCACGTTCGGATTGAACGAGGCGTAGCGGATGCCCAGCGGGTCCACCGGTGCGATGGCGTCGGCCAGCAAGGTCGCCTGGCGCCCCAGGGTCACGGAGCCCAGCGGCGACTTCAGGCCCACCCACGCTTGCCGGTCGAACAGCTTGTCGGATTTGGCCGCGCTGCCCGTGTCCAGATTCAGGCCGCCCTCGAGGCGGTACAGCGCCTGCCAGCCGCCGCCGAGGTCTTCCTGGCCGCGCAGGCCCCAGCGGCTCGTGTTGTTGATGCCGCTGCTGACGGCGGGCGTGGTGCCGCCGGGCGTGGGCGCATTGGCGGCGTTCAAGCCTTTACCATAGCGGATGCCGGCATCCGCAATGCCATACAAAACCGCGCCGCTCTGGGCCAGGCAGGTGCCGCTGGCCGCGAACAACAGCGCGAAAGTGGAACAATGTCGCATGGTGTCTCCATCTTTTTTTGGGGTGATGCCTTCTTGGCGAGGCTCAGCATTAAGGCCCCATCATCGTTGAAATGGCATAATTTGATAATTGCAATTTTTCCGGGGATTCATGCATGCAGCGCATCAATTACGAACTTCATGATTTGCAGGCCTTCGTGGCCGTGGCGGAGCGCAACAGCTTTCGCCAGGCCGCGGCCGACCTGTTCCTGTCGCAGCCGGCACTGAGCCGCCGCATTGAAAAACTCGAGGATGCGCTGGGCGTCAAGCTGTTCGAACGCACCACCCGGCGCGTGCAGCTGACGAATGTGGGGCAGGTGTTTCTGGTGAACGTGCGCGATGCGCTCAATGGCCTCGAGGATGCCGTGCTCGGTGTCGCCGACCTGGCCGCGCACCGCACCGGGACGGTGACGTTCGCCTGCGTGCCATCGGCCGTGTGGCACTTCCTGCCGGACGTGCTCAAGCGCTTCAGCGCGCAGTTTCCGAAGATCCGCGTGCGCGTGCATGATGAAAGCGCGCAGGACGTGCTCAACCTCGTGCTGACGGGCGAGGCGGATTTCGGCATCAGTTTTACAGGCGCGGAAAATCCGGAGATCCATTTCCAGCCCATCTATGTCGAAACCTACGTGCTGGCGATGCGGCACGACCACCGGCTGGCCAGGCGCAAAAAGCTGAGCTGGAAGGATACCGTCGATGAACGCTATATCTCGGTGGCCAAGTCGAGCGGCAACCGCAGCGTGCTCGATGCGGCGCTGGCGGGCGTGGAAAAGCATCCGTGGATCTCGTGCGAGATCAACCACGTGTCAGGCATCTTGGCGCTGGTGGAGTCGGGCTTGGGCGTGGCGGCGGTGCCAGGGCTGTCGATTTTGCCGGAGCGGCAGGGCACGGTGGTCGGCGTGCCGCTCGTCAATCCCGCCGTGAAACGGACACTGGGCCTGATCAGCCGGCATCAGCATGCGATGCCGCCTGCGTCGCGCACCCTGTTCGACATGATGAGCGCGAGCATAGGCAAGCAGGGGCGGAGGGGATGAACGGTCTTATTTTTGCATGATGGGATCGCGCCCCAGTGTACGCGCCAGCGCGCCGCCGTCGCCGCGCCAGAATTCGCGGTCGGCCAGGCGCACGCGTTCGGCCGCGTGCTGCATGTGTTCCATGGCCGCCTGGCGCGCCCGTTGCGGGTCGCCATCGGCAATCGCCTGGACGATCTTTTCATGTTCGCGCCGCACTTCGATGGAAAAGTCCGTGCGCCGCGCTTCATTCGCGCGCGTCACCTTCACGGCCGAGCGGATCGGGTCGGCAAACATGGCAACGAATTTCGGCCAATAGGGGTTGCCCGTCGCTTCAGCGATCGACAGGTGCAGGCGTACGTCTTCTTCCACGCCGTCGACGCCGGCCGCCACGGCTTCCTCGATCCGGTGCAACGCATGCTCGATGTCGGCCAGCTGGCCCGGCGTGCGCCGCACGGCCGCCAGCGCGGCGATTTCCGCCTCCAGCCCTTGCCGCACCTCGATCAGGTTCAGCAGCGATTGCACGGACTGCTCCGTCAGCGCGTCGCCCCGTTCGCCCGTCTTCGCGCCATCTTGCGCGCACACGAAGGTGCCGCTGCCCTTGCGCGTAACGAGGATGCCGTCGGCCTGCAGCAGGGCGATGGCTTCGCGCAGCACCGTGCGGCTCACGCCGAAGTGGCTGGCCATCGCCTGCTCCGACGGCAAACGCGTGCCGCCGGCCAGGCCATCGTTGTGGATTTGCTGGCGCAGCCGTGCCGCCACCCGCGCACCCAGGGTGCCGGTGGTGAAACTGCCTGCGGCGGGCTCCGGCGGGGGAAGGGTAAAGCGGAACGTGCGGTCCATCGGTGCATCCTTGTGCTAGCGGTTCTCATGGGGCTTGCCTGCTTGCCTGCTTGCCATTATATGGAATATACAGCTTGACACACACAAAACACACACATAATATACATCCATACAAATTTTAGACAAGTTGCCAGCCACCTCCGGTGGACCATAAAAACCGGGCACGGTCGATCCCCCAGCGATCAGGAGACAAGCATGGACGTATCACAAGCATTGCCCGGGCAGCCGGCCGGCGCCGCCGCGAGCCAGAAAACCATCGACGACGCCGTCTACCGCAAGGTGACCTGGCGCATCATTCCCTTCCTCATGCTGTGCTACATCGTCGCTTACCTCGACCGTGTGAACGTGGGCTTCGCCAAGCTGCAAATGCTGGCCGATCTGCAGTTTTCCGAAACCGTATACGGCCTGGGCGCGGGCGTGTTCTTCCTCGGCTACTTCCTGTTCGAAGTGCCCAGCAACGTGATGCTGCACAAGATCGGCGCGCGCGTGTGGATCGCCCGCATCATGATCACGTGGGCCGTCATCTCGGGCGCCTTCATGTTCGTCACGACGCCGACCCAGTTCTACGTCATGCGCTTCCTGCTCGGTATCGCCGAGGCGGGCTTCTTCCCCGGCATCATCCTGTATTTGACCTACTGGTATCCGTCCGAGCGCCGTGCGCGCATGGTGTGCACCTTCATGGCCGCCATTCCCGTGGCGGGCCTGATCGGCGGCCCCCTGTCGGGCTGGATCATGGAAACTTTCGCCGGCTGGCACGGCTATGCGGGCTGGCAGTGGATGTTCGTGCTCGAAGCGATTCCCGCCGCGCTGATGGGCGTGGCCGTGCTGTTCTACCTCGATAACAGCATCCGCGCCGCGAAGTGGCTGACGGAAGACGAAAAAGTCATCCTCGAACAGCGCATCGCCACGGAAGCGCAGGGCAAGGTATCGCACCCGTCGATCCGCGCCATGTTCGCCGACCCGCGCATCTGGGTCATGGCCCTGATTTATTTCTGCTGCGTGATGGGCCAGTATTCGCTGACCTTCTGGCTGCCCAGCCTGATCAAGGCGGCCGGCGTGACGGGCGTGCTCAATATCGGCCTGTTCACGGCGATCCCGTACTCGGTGGCCGTGGCGTCGATGATTTTGCTGGGCCGCAGCTCGGACAAATACCGCGAACGCCGCTGGCACATGGCCATCCCGCTGGTGGTCGGTGCCGCCGCCATCGTCTGCAGTGCGCTGGCCGGCGCCCACAACACGGGCTGGGCCATCTTCTTCCTGACGATCGCCGCCGGCGGCATCCTGGCTGCCTCGCCGATGTTCTGGAGCCTGCCGACGGCTTTCCTGGGCGGCGTCTCGGCCGCCGCCGGCATCGCCGCCATCAACTCGGTGGGCAACCTGGCCGGCTTCGCGGCGCCGTACATGATCGGTTCCATCAAGGACCTGACGCAGTCGACCGACATCGCCATCTACCTGCTGGCCGGCATCCTGGTGATCGGCGCCATCATCATCATGCGCGTGCCGGCCAAGTTGGTGAACAAATAAAACTGGAGTAGCAGATGAACGTAGAAATGAAAAAAGTGGGCGTGATCGGCCTGGGCGCCATGGGCATGGGCATCGCGCAATCGTTGCTGCGCGCCGGCTTTGAAGTACATGCCTGCGACGTGCGCGCCGACACCGTGCAAGCGTTGGCCGGCCAGGGCGCCCATGCGGCGCAGTCTCCGGCCGCGCTGGCGGCGCGGGTACAAGCCTTGCTGATCGTCGTCGTCAATGCGCAGCAGACGGAAGCCGTGCTGTTTGGCGAACACGGTGCGGCTGCCAGCCTGGCGCCGGGCAGCGTGGTGATCGCCTGCGCCACCGTGGCGCCCGAGTTTGCCGAGGCCCTCGGCGCGCGTCTGGCGGCCATGGGACTGCGCTTCATCGATGCGCCCATTTCCGGCGGCGCGGCCAAGGCGGCTGCCGGCGAAATGTCGGTGATGGCGGCCGGCGCGCCCGATGCGTTCGACGCTTGCGCCGGCATTTTCGACGCCATCTGCGCCAAGCTGTATCGCCTGGGCGAACAGCCGGGGCAGGGTTCGAAGGTCAAGATGATCAACCAGTTGCTGGCCGGCGTGCACATCGCCGCCGCCGCCGAAGCGATGGCGCTGGGCTTGCGCGCCGGCTGCGACCCGGACGCCCTGTACGAAGTCATTTCAAACAGCGCCGGCAGTTCCTGGATGTTCCAGAACCGCGTGCCGCACATTTTGAAGGGCGATTACACGCCGCTGTCGGCCGTGAATATCTTCGTCAAGGATTTGGGCATCGTGCTCGATTACGCGAAGAAAAGCGTGTTTCCATTACCCCTGTCCGCCACGGCGCACCAGATGTTCATGCAGGCGTCGGCGGCAGGTTTTGGCGGCGAGGACGACTCGGCCGTCATCAAGACTTTCCCGGGCATTACTTTGCCGGTGCAAGCGTTACTGAATCAAGAGGAACCATCATGACCGTACTACTGGGATGTATCGCCGACGATTTCACGGGTGGCACCGACCTGGCCGGCATGCTGGTCAAGGCCGGCATGCGCACGGTGCAGCTGATCGGCGTGCCGCAAGGGCCGCCGCCAGCCGACGTCGACGCTGTCGTCATCGCCCTCAAGTCGCGCACGAATGCGCCCGAGGAAGCCGTGGCCGAATCGCTGGCCGCGCTGGCATGGCTGCAGCAAGCCGGATGCAAGCAGTTCTACTTCAAGTACTGCTCCACGTTCGACTCCACGCCGTGCGGCAATATCGGCCACGTGGCCGAAGCGCTGATGCGGGCGCTCGATACGGATTTCACCATCGCCTGTCCCGCATTCCCCGCCAACGGCCGCACCATCTACAAGGGCAACCTGTTCGTCGGCGACGTGCCGCTGGCCGAATCGGGCATGCGCGACCATCCCCTGACGCCGATGACGGATTCGAACCTGGTGCGCGTGCTGCAGCAGCAGGTGCAAGCCAAGGTAGGCCTGGCCGATTTCTCCGTGGTGGAGAAGGGCGCGGCCGCCATCGCCCAGCGCTTCACGGACTTGCGCGGCCAGGGCTGCCATTTCGCCGTCGTCGATGCCGTCTCGAACCGCGACCTGGAAGCCATCGGCGCCGCCTGCGCGGACTTGAAACTGATCACGGGCGGCTCCGGCATCGCACTGGGACTGCCGCAGAATTTCCGCCAGCGGGGACAGCTGGCGCCATCGCCGGCGGGACAGGCTGGACGCTTGCCGCCGCCGACGGGTTTGCGCGCCGTGATCTCGGGCAGCTGCTCGGTGGCCACGCAGCAGCAGGTGGCGCATTTGCGTGAACTGGCACCATCGTTCCACGTCGATCCGCTGCAGTTGGCCGCAGGCGGCGAAGTAGTCGATGCCGTCGTCGCGCAGGCGCTGGCATGGGCGGATGAGCACCTGGCGCAAGGTCCGGTGCTGATCTATGCCACGGCCACGCCGGACGCCGTGCGCGCCGTGCAGGCGCAGCTGGGCGTGGAGCGTGCCGGCGCCCTCGTCGAGGAAACCTTGGCCGCCATCGCGCAAGGCCTCGTGCGCCTCGGCGTGGGCCAGCTGATCGTCGCCGGCGGCGAAACCTCGGGCGCCGTGGTGAAAGCGCTGGGCGTGGCGGGCTTGCGCATCGGCCCCGAAATCGACCCCGGCGTGCCGTGGACGCAAGCCTTGCCCGCGCCGGGCGACGATGGCATGGCGCCGTTGGCGCTGGCCCTCAAGTCCGGCAATTTCGGCACGGTCGATTTTTTCAGCAAGGGCTGGCAGGTGCTGGCATGAGCGCCACCGAATCGCGCCAGCGCGAGCTGATCGTCGACTTCGGCAAGTCGCTGTTCGAGCGGGGCTTGACGGCCGGCAGCAGCGGCAACCTGAGCGTGCGCCTGGATGACGGCTGGCTGCTCACGCCGACGAACGCCAGCCTGGGACGGCTCGATCCCGCGCAATTGTCCAAGCTCGATTGGGACGGCAATTTGATCAGCGGCGCGCCGCCGTCAAAAGAGGCGTTCCTGCACCGCGCCATGTATGAAGAGCGGGGCAGCGCCGGCGCCATCGTGCACTTGCACTCGACCCATTCGGCCGCCGTGTCGTGCATGTGCGGCTTGAACCATGACGACTGCATTCCGCCGCTCACGCCATATTTCGTGATGAAGGTGGGACGCTTGCCGCTGGTGCCGTATCACCGGCCCGGTGACCCGGCGCTGGCCAGTGCGATCAGCGCCATGGCGCGCAAGCACTCGGCCGTGCTGCTGGCCAACCACGGTCCCGTCGTATCGGGCACGAGCCTGGAAGCGGCCGTGTATGCGGCCGAGGAACTGGAAGAGACGGCCAAGCTGTTCCTGCTGCTGCGTGACGTGCCCACGCGTCCGCTCGACGCGGCGCAGATCGCTGACCTGAAGCACACGTTCAAACTCGACATATAAGATTCCCAAGGAGATACCGCATGCCCCGTTTTGCCGCCAATTTGACCATGATGTTCAACGAAGTCCCTTTCCCGCAGCGCTTTGCCGCCGCCGCGCAAGCGGGTTTTAAAGGCGTCGAATTCCTGTTCCCGTATGACCACGCGCCGCAGGAAGTGGCCGGCTGGCTGCGCGAGCACGGTTTGCTAAATGTGCTGTTCAACCTGCCGCCGGGCGACTGGGCGGCCGGTGAGCGTGGCATCGCTTCGCTGCCGGGCCGCGAAGAAGAATTCCGTGCCGGCGTGGCACGCGCCATCGAGTATGCGCTGGCGCTGGGCACGCCGCGCGTGCACATGATGGCGGGCCTGCTGCCCGTGGGCGCCGACGTCAAGCTGCACCGCGCCACCTACCTGGCCAACCTGCGGTACGCGGCCCAGGCCGTGGGCGAGCATGGCCTTGAGCTGCTGATCGAACCGATCAACGGGCGCGACATGCCCGGCTACTTCCTCGTCACGCAGGCACAGGGCCATGCGCTGCGCCTGGAGTCGGGCGCGGCCAACGTCAAGGTGCAGATGGATTTTTACCACACGCAGATCGTCGAGGGCGATATCGCCATGACGTTCAAGAACAACTTCGACGGCATCGGCCACGTGCAGATCGCCAGCGTCCCGGCGCGCAATGAGCCGGACGATGGCGAAGTCAACTACCCGTATCTGTTCAAACTGCTGGATGACCTCGGCTACGAGGGCTGGATCGGCTGCGAATACCGTCCGCGCGGGCGTACTCAGGATGGCCTGGGCTGGCTGGCCGCTTACAACAACAAACAAGGAGCATGAACATGAAAGTACTGATTACCGGCGGCGCCGGTTTCCTCGGACAGCGCTTGGCGCGCCAGTTGCTGGCGCAAGGCCAGCTGACGGACAGCCACGGCCAGTTGCAAACGATCAGCGAGCTGGTACTGGTCGACGTGGTGGCCGCGCATGGCTTTAACGATGCGCGCGTCAAAGTGGTCACGGGCGACATCGCCGACGGCGCCTTGATGCGTGCCACCATCGATGCGCAGACCAGCTCGATCTTCCACCTGGCCGCCATCGTCAGCGGCCAGGCGGAAGCCGATTTCGAGCTGGGCATGCGCATCAACCTTGACGCCTCGCGACTGCTGCTCGACATCTGCCGCGAACTGGGACACAAGCCGAAGGTCGTGTTTACCAGTTCCGTGGCCGTGTACGGCGGCAAGCTGCCGGACGTGGTGCAGGACACCACCGCCCTGAACCCGCAATCGTCGTACGGCGCGCAAAAGGCCATCGGCGAATTGTTGCTCAACGATTACAGTCGCCGCGGCTTCGTCGACGGCCGCGTGCTGCGCCTGCCGACCATCAGCATACGTCCCGGCAAACCGAACAAGGCGGCATCGTCGTTCGCCAGCGGCATCATCCGCGAACCGTTGAATGGCGAGGCGGCCGTGTGCCCCGTGTCCACCGATCTGCGTCTGTGGCTGCTGTCGCCGCGCGGCGCCATCGCGTCGCTGATCGCCGGCCATGAACTGGCGGGCGAGGCCTTCGGAGCCAGCCGCACGGTGAACTTGCCGGGTTTGAGCGTGAGCGTGGGCGAGATGATCGCCGCACTGGAACAGGTGGCCGGCAGCGAAGTAACAAAGCGCATCAGCTATGCGCCTGATCTGGCCGTCGAGCGCATCGTCAAGAGCTGGCCCGGCGCCTGGGATACCCAACGCGCCGAGGCGCTGGGCTTGACGGCCGATGCGGATTTCGCCAGCATCATCCGCGCGTATATCGACGACGTGAAAGCGGCCGGCTAGGCGGCTGTCGGCAGTTGCGAGCGGCGATAGTCGAGCGGCGTGCTGCCCACCAGCTCCACAAAGCTGCGGCTGAAATGGGCCTGGTCAAAAAAGCCCAGTGCATGCGCCAGGCTGGCCAGGTCGGGCGCATCGGGCTGCGCCAGGCGCCAGATCGCTTCCTGCAGGCGGTAGCGCTGGATCACCCACTTCGGCGGCACGCCCACGTAGTTGGCGAACAGGCGCTGCAGCCGGCGTTCGCCGATATCCATTTTTTCGCACAGCTGCGCCACGCTCGCCGGGCCATTGTGGGCCGCCGCCGCGGCAGTCAGCCTGGCGGCCAGCAGGGCCGCGTCATCGACCTGCGGCAGCCTGGCCAGCAGCAACGCCTGTGCCTGCGCCACCATGGCCGCATCGCCGGCTTGCCCCAGCACGAGCGCCTCGGCTTGCCCTGCCGGCATGTCCAGCAGGGCATCGGCGGCGATGGTCGTATCGGTGAATGACGACAGGGGCTGGCTGATGAACGGGCGCAGGCCGCCCGGCGCGAAACGCACGCCCAGCACCTTGCCCGCACCGGTCAACGGCCTGTCAAAGGCGCCGCGCACGACGCCATGGATGGCCGTGCGCCCAAGGTCGAACACCAGGTGAGCGTTCGGGTACGGCAGCACGCGCTGCGTCTCCGGCGCGCAGCCCCGCCTGTCCCATTCCACCACCCAGAAGTACTCGACGAACGGCGCCAGCGCGGTGTCCGGCGCATAGGTCGCCAGCCGTATGCGGCGCGCCGCCGCCTGCGGGTCGACGATGCCCTTCGGCGCCTGGCCGCGCGCGGCGAGCACATTGCGCGTGTTGTCGGTTTTATCCAATATTTGTCTCCTGCGCGGCAATAAGATGGTTCTCTCGCATCGATTGAAAGGGGATCATGAAATCACACAGCTTGTCCGGCCTGGTGCTGGCCGCATGTTGTCTATCGGTGGCGCCGGCCGGCGCCGCCTCGTCTGCAGAGGGAGATCATCGCATGCCAGTGCACGCCACGGGAAGTTTCAGCATCACCATGACGCCATCCGCGGCGCCGCAGCGTGCGGGGCGCACGACCTTGGGCAAGGTACTGCTCGACAAAGTCTATGCCGGCGACCTGGTCGCCACGGCCAAGGGGGAGATGCTCAGCGCCGTCACCGACACCAAGGGCGCGGCCGGCTACGTCGCCATGGAAGCCATCACGGGCGTGCTGCAGGGCAGGGAAGGCAGCTTCGTGGCGCAGCATGCGGGCACCATGGCCGATGGCAAGCAGCAGCTGTCCATCGTCATCGTGCCGCATTCCGGCACGGGGCAACTGACGGGCATCAGCGGGACGCTGGCCATCCGCATTGAAAACGGCCAGCATTTCTACGATATCGACTATTCGCTGCCGGAGTAGGGCAAAGCATGGACAGCAATCTGTAGGCGCTGGTGCGGTCAAGGCTTTTCAAGTAGGTCGGATTAGCGGCAAGGCCGCGTAATCCGACACCGCCACCGGCGCCAACGATGTTGTCGGATTACGGCCCGCAGGGCCTAATCCGACCTACCCAGTATCGATGCCACATTGTCGGTGCCCGGTGCGCCAAACAGCTGCTGCTTGAGGATATGCAGCTGGTCGCGCACTTGCGCCGCCTTTTCGAACTCGAGGTTCTTGGCGTGGTCGACCATCAGTTTTTCCAGGCGCTTGATTTCCTTGCTGACCTGCTTCTCGCTCATGGCTTCGAACTTGGCCGCTTCCTGCGCCACTTGCAGGGTTTCGCGCGCTTCCTGCGGGCTGTAGACGCCGTCGATCATTTCGCGGATCGATTTCTTCACGCCGATCGGGATGATGTTATTCGCCGTATTGAAGGCGATCTGCTTGGCGCGGCGGCGTTCCGTCTCGTCTATGGCACGGCGCATGGAGTCCGTGATGCGGTCGCCGTACAAAATTGCCGTGCCGTTCAGGTTACGCGCGGCGCGGCCGATGGTCTGGATCAGGCTGCGCTCGGAGCGCAAAAAGCCTTCCTTGTCCGCGTCGAGGATGGCGACCAGCGACACTTCCGGCAAGTCCAGGCCCTCGCGCAGCAGGTTGATCCCCACGAGCACGTCGAACGTGCCCAGGCGCAGGTCGCGCAGGATTTCCACGCGCTCCACCGTTTCGATATCGCTGTGCAGGTAGCGCACCTTGATGCCATGGTCGCCCAGGTATTCCGTCAATTGCTCGGACATGCGCTTGGTCAGGGTCGTCACCAGCACGCGTTCGTCCTTCTTGATGCGCTCGACGATTTCCGACATCAGGTCGTCCACCTGGCTGCTGGCCGGGCGCACGATGATCTGCGGGTCGACCAGGCCCGTGGGCCGCACGACCTGTTCGACCACCTGGTCGGAATGCGTCTTTTCGTATTCGGCCGGCGTGGCCGAGACGAACACGGTCTGGCGCATCTTCTGCTCGAATTCCTCGAATTTCAAGGGCCGGTTGTCGAGCGCCGACGGCAGGCGGAAGCCGTAGTCGACGAGGTTCGTCTTGCGCGAGCGGTCGCCGTTGTACATGGCGCTCAACTGGCCCGTCAGCACGTGCGACTCGTCGAGGAACATGATGGCGTCGGGCGGCAGGTAGTCGACCAGGGTCGGCGGCGGTTCGCCCGGCAGCGCGCCGGACAGGTGGCGCGAGTAGTTCTCGATACCCTTGGTGAAACCGATTTCCGCCATCATTTCCAGGTCGAAGCGCGTACGCTGCTCGAGCCGCTGCTCTTCGATCAGTTTATTTTCCTTGCGGAAGAACTCGAGGCGCTCGCGCAGCTCGTCCTTGATGGTTTCCACGGCGCGCAGCACGGTGGAGCGGGGCGTCACATAGTGCGAGCCCGGATACACGGTGAAGCGGGGGATTTTCTGGCGTACGCGGCCCGTCAGCGGGTCGAACAGCTGGATCGATTCGATTTCGTCGTCGAACATTTCCAGGCGCACGGCCAGCTCCGCATGCTCGGCGGGGAAGATGTCGATGGTATCGCCGCGCACGCGGAAGGTGCCGCGGCCGAAATCGACCTCGTTGCGCGTGTACTGCATCTGGATCAGGCGCGCGATGACGTCGCGCTGGGCGACTTTGTCTTTGACGCGCAACGTCAGGATCATCTGGTGGTATTCGTTCGGGTTACCGATACCGTAGATGGCCGAGACGGTGGCGACGATGATGACGTCGCGCCGTTCCATCAGCGACTTGGTGCACGACAGGCGCATCTGCTCGATATGCTCGTTGATCGACGAGTCCTTTTCGATGAACAGGTCGCGCTGCGGCACGTAGGCTTCAGGCTGGTAGTAATCGTAGTAGCTGACGAAGTATTCGACCGCGTTTTGCGGGAAAAAGTCGCGGAACTCGCTGTACAGCTGCGCGGCCAGGGTCTTGTTCGGCGCAAAGACGATGGCGGGCCGGCCCATGCGCGCGATGACGTTGGCCATGGTGTAGGTCTTGCCCGAACCGGTCACGCCCAGCAGGGTCTGGAAGGCCAGTCCGTCGGCAATCCCCTCTGACAACTGGTCGATTGCCGTGGGCTGGTCACCGGCCGGAGGGAAGGGCTGGTGCAGCTTGAACGGGGAGTCCGGGAAAGAGATAATTGCGCTTTCCGCCTCGCTGGCGGTAGATAATTCGGGCATGTGAATCAGACCTTTGTTAGAATAGTGCTCTGCTGGCGGCCCTGGCGTTGTATTTTGGGGCGCTGTCTACAACTCCGCTGTGAACCTGCTTCCAATCGAATCCAATCTTATCATGACGAACCCAACTGTTTCTGCCAGTCTGTTTAGCGCCATCGAGATGGCCCCACGCGACCCGATCCTGGGCATCACCGAAGCATTTAACGCGGACCAGAATCCCGCCAAAATCAATCTGGGCGTTGGCGTCTATTATGACGACAACGGCAAAGTGCCTCTGTTAGCTTGCGTACGCAAGGCGGAAGCCATCCTGATCGAACAGGCGGCGCCACGCACCTATCTGCCGATCGAAGGCCTTGCCGCCTACGACAAGGCTGTGCAAGAACTCGTATTTGGCGCCGATAGCGCCGTAATTCAAGAGCGCCGCGCCGTCACCGTGCAAGCCATCGGCGGCACGGGCGCACTGAAGATCGGTGCCGACTTCCTGCAGCGTTTCGCGCCGGGCGCGCAAGTCTACATCAGCGACCCGAGCTGGGAAAACCACCGCGCGCTGTTCGAGAACGCCGGTTTCGTCGTCAATAACTACACCTACTACGATGCCGCCACCCATGGCGTGAACTTCGACGGCATGCTGGCCAGCCTGAACGCCATGCCAGCCGGCTCCATCGTCGTGCTGCACGCGTGCTGTCACAACCCGACCGGCGCCGACCTGAGCGTGGCCCAGTGGGATCAGATCATCAGCGTGGTGACCTCGCGCGGCCTGGTGCCGTTCCTGGACATGGCCTACCAAGGCTTCGCCAACGGCATCGCCGAAGACGGCGCCGTGGTGCGCCGCTTCGCCGACGCGGGCGGCCCGCTGCTGGTATCGAATTCGTTCTCGAAATCGTTCTCGCTGTACGGCGAGCGCGTGGGCGCCCTGAGCGTCGTCGCCTCAAGCGCCGACGAAGCGGCCCGTTTGCTGTCGCAGCTGAAGCGTGTCGTGCGCACCAACTACTCGAATCCGCCAGTACACGGCGGCAAGGTGGTCGCCACCGTGCTGGCTACGCCAGAACTGCGCCAGTTGTGGGAAGAGGAACTGGCCGGCATGCGCGTGCGCATCCGTGAAATGCGCAATGCCTTCGTGGAAAAGCTGAAAGCCAAGGCGCCAGGCCACGACTTCGAATTCGTGCGCCAGCAAATCGGCATGTTCTCGTACTCGGGTCTCACCAAGGAGCAGGTGGCGTCCTTGCGAGAGCAATCGATCTACGCCGTCGACACGGGCCGTATCTGCGTGGCAGCATTGAACTCGCGCAATATCGACATCGTCATTGACGCGATCGCCAAAGTGCTTTAATATCTTGCTTCTTCGGCGCTGCATGCAAGTGCGGCGCTGATGGCGGTAGAAAGTCGGCGATGGCCGTGTTTGTGATGATGCAGTGTCGGTCTTGCAAATATGGAACAAGCGACATATAATATTGCCTCTTTTCCCTGATAGCTCAGTTGGTAGAGCGACGGACTGTTAATCCGCAGGTCCCTGGTTCGAGTCCAGGTCGGGGAGCCAGAATTCGAAAGGCCACGTTGAAAAACGTGGCCTTTTTTGTTTTTGCGGCGCCGGCGTGTGGCTTGCGGCAAGATAAGATTTTCCCTATGGAAATCTGGACAGGGCCAGCTTTGGCCTATATAATACGGCCTCTTTTCCCTGATAGCTCAGTTGGTAGAGCGACGGACTGTTAATCCGCAGGTCCCTGGTTCGAGTCCAGGTCGGGGAGCCAGAACACGTAGTAGCAGAAAGCCCAGCCTTTACCGGTTGGGCTTTTTGCATTTCAGCGCGCCGCGATTGGTGCCGGCAGGGTCCCAATGATCGCCTGCTGGAATTTTTCCGGTTCATCCTGGTGTATCTGGTGTCCCGATTGTTCAAATACAAACAGCCCCTTCCTTGGTGCCTGCAGCTGCTCAAAATAGTCTTGCGTGATGCGGGTGGACGTCTGGATGTCGTTCTTGCCAACGAAGAAATAGACCGGGCAGTCGACTTTCTTCAAGGTCTTCGGCAAATCGATGTGCATCACTTCGTTCCATACGGGAGACCAGGCCTTGGACCATTGCAGAAAGCCGGTCTTGAAGCCATCGCTGGTCGCAAAAGCCTTACCCTCCTGATGGAAAAGCCATTTGCGCAGGTAAAACAGGTCTTCATCCTGTTGAAAGGGAATATGCACCTGCGCCAGTTCCTTGCTGGCGGTGGCATCGTCCCGGAAATGCGCCTTCAAATTGGCCAGCAATTCCTTTTCGCTGGCCAGCTGACTGACGACGGGATTGACGGCGAAATACGCATGCAGCAGTTCCGGATGCTGTTCGACGATATGAAAACCGAGCACATTGCCCCAGGAGCTGCCCAGCAAGTATATTTTTTCCTGCCTGAGCTCTTTTTGAAGAAACGTGATGACCTGATACGTGTCCTGCTTCATCTGCGCGACGGAAGGCTGGCTAGGCGACGGATTGAGTTTCAGGGTTTTTCCCGCATCGCGCTGATCCCACTGCACCAGCGTAAATCTGTTTTTCAGGATGGCGGTGAAGGCATCCGCATTCTTCAGCATTGAACTTCCCGGTCCGCCCGATAAAAAGAGCAGAACAGGTTTTTTTGAGTTATCTGTCTTGATTTCCACAAACTGCTTGATCCCGCCGATGTCCGGTGTCAGCAGCGCATCGATGGCGAGCGCTTGCGCTTTGCTTGCGGAAAATGGCATCAGGGTGATGAATAGCACTGCCAGTAGCTTAGTCATGGGCGGATATCGATGGTGGCCTGTGGGTAGGGGGGTGTCCATGGGGGATATTATCCGAATAACATGTTGCATATAGAGAATATGTGTGGCGTGGCGGGCCGCTGCCTGTGTGCTTTTTCGTTTTGCGCTATCCTGAATGTAACCCCATAGGAGAGCTGCCACCATGACCTGTTCAATTCCGTTGCGCCATATCGTCCTGTGTGACTTTCTCGAGGACATCACACCGGCCAAGCATGCCGAGCTGGTCTATGAATTTTCCCAGCTTAAACACCGCATTCCCGGCGTGCTGCAATTCGAATGGGGACCGAACGTCAGCCCGGAAGGCCTCGATGACGGTTTTACCGATTGCTTTACCTTGACCTTCGATGGCGCCAGCGCGCGCGACGTGTACCTGGCCCATCCTGCCCACTTGGCCTTTGTCGATCTGCTCAAGCCATGGCTGGGGCGGGTGCTGGTGTTTGACTATCAGCCCCGGGAAAATCCGGGCTGAGTGTCGCCGCGCGTAAATTTTTCAGCGTAAATCTGGACAACTGAAAATTTGCCCTATAGAATGCGGCCTCTTTTCCCTGATAGCTCAGTTGGTAGAGCGACGGACTGTTAATCCGCAGGTCCCTGGTTCGAGTCCAGGTCGGGGAGCCAGAACAGCAGCAGCATCAAAAAGCCTAGCCTTCACGGTTGGGCTTTTTGCATTGCGGCCATGGTTCTCGTGACATTTCACGCTGATTTGCCGAAAAGCATCTGTCATACTTGCTTGGCACGTTTGCTGCCTTTTGATGAAAACAACTTTCCTATGAAGAATCTCTGCGCCCTGCTGCTGATGCTGGCCGCCGGCACGGCCTACGCGCCCCTTGCCGGCGGCCAAGGGCGTCAGCCGCCATCGGAAGCGAAGGTCAAGCAGCAAATCATCGCCGAGTCGATTGCCGCCTATCCTGGCCGCTGCCCCTGTCCCTACAATGCCGCCAAGAATGGCAGCGCTTGCGGGGGACGCAGCGCATGGAGCCGGAAGGGCGGTTACGCTCCCATCTGCTATGAACGGGAAATCAGCAGCGAGATGGTGCGCAAGTGGCGCGAGGACAATGCCGCCGCGCTGTGACTATTGCCCCGTGCGCAACGCTTCCAGCGCCAGATAGCCGGGCTGCACTTGCGCGGCGATGGCGGCCAGGCCGCTGGCTGCGGCCACTGGCGGATCGCCGTGGTAGGCCGTGCCGTATTTCGCATGCACGCCGCTCCGCGCGCGCATCGCTTGCAACTGTGCCGGCGTGGGGGCGATGCCCAGGCGGGCCAATACATCGCTGAACACGATATCTGGCAATTGCTTGTAGTGAATTAACTGCAGCTGGCCGGCGGCGGCATGGGGCAGGGCTGCGTCGAACAGGCTGGTCAGCACGAGGCTCGTATAGCCATCGATATCGCCGGGCGCCAGCTGGTGCGGGGGCAGCGGCAGCTGTGTCGGGTGCAGCATGCCGGGAACCATTTGCGGGCCGCGCTGGCGCTGGTGCGAGGCCAGCACGGCCAGCGGTTCGCGGTAGACAAACAGGCAGGGCGTGCCGGGAAACGCCTGCAGCAGCAAGTCCAGGCTGTGGATGTGCCAGCAATCGAACTTGATGAAGAAATGTGTCTCTTCGCCCGTGCGGCGCTGGCCCAGGGCCAGGATAGCCTGGCGCAGCAGGGCGATGCCGTCGCTGCCCGCCATGCCATCGTGATGCAGGCGCAGCAGCGAGTCGATCACGGGCGGCTCGGACATGACGATGCACTGTGGCAAGGACGACAGCAGCTGGCTCAGCAGGGTCGAGCCGCAGCGCGAGACGTGGAAGATGAAGGCGTCGGGCGCCAAGCCATTGCCGAGCGTGGCCATCATGGTTAGCGCGGCCAGCGGCGTGCGGCAGACGCGGCGCTCCTCATGCGGCTGGCGCGCCAGGGTATTGACAAAGAAGGCGTCGCTGAAAGCCGTGTCCCCCAGCTCGCGCCAGCACATGGCGGCATCCTCCAGCGCCTCGCCGCGCTCCACATACAGCGGATACCAGCCGCGCAAGTCCATGCCTTCGTGCCATGCCACCGTCTCGCCTTTGGCCAGCAAGCGTTCCTGCTGGGCCAGGCCTGGCGTGGCGTTCACGGCGCGCTCCCGTCTGCCAATGCGGACAGTTGGCTGGCCAGCGCCAAGCTGGCGGGCGAGGGTGACAGCCGCAGCTGGGCGATGACGGCCCGCACATTGCCATCGTTGATGCTGGGGTCGCCATATTTATGGGCCGCTTTCGGCACGAAGCCGGCCGAGGCGAACAGCGTTTCGAGCCAGGCATTGGTGATGCAGTCGAGCACGAGGTGGATGCGCGGCGCGGCGCCATCGTTGCGCACCGCATGCAGGCAGCTGGCGTCCATGTACCAGGCGTGGCCGGCCGCGAAGTGCACGTTCTCGCCGTCGATGCTGAACAGCACTTGGGGCGTAGTGTGGATGGGAATGTGGATGCGGATCAAGCCATCGGCCAGCGACGTGCCGGCGTCGCGGTGGGCGCGGATGATGGCGCCTGGCGCCAGAGCCATCAGGCGCGCGGCGCGGATCTCGCAGGCGAAGCTGGCGAGCACCTCGCGTAGGCAGGGGCAGCGCGCCAGTTGCGGTGTGCTGGCATAGGCGGCGCCGTCGACGGGCATGATGTCGCCGGCTGCTCCACCGGGCGAGCGCAGCGGCACGCAGCTCCAGCCCTGGTCATAGGCGCCCGTATTGAAATGAGGGAGCCACTCGCCGGCGGCGAACTGGTCGCTGTCGCGCTGCATGCGCGCCACGTCAAAGCGCAGCGGCAGCCGCAGCCAGGTGCTGGGCGGAATCGGCGCCGCCACTATGGCGCGCTCCATTCCAGTTGTTCCTGGACGTCGTTTTCCCCGCATAATCGAAAGCCCAGCCGCTGGTACAGCGCGCGCGCGGCGGTGTTGCTTTTGTTGACAGCAAGGTGGATACGGCATTGCTGCGCGCTCGCTTGCGCCTGCAGGCCGCGCAGCACGGCGCTGCCTGCGCCCTGGCCTTGCGCGGGGGGCAGGATGGCGATGTCGACCAGATGCAGCACCTGATCATGGCGGTCCAGCACCAGGCGGCCGATGGGCGTGTCGCCGTGCTGCAGCACCAGATACGCGGCGTGCGGATACGCCTGACGATAGCCGTGGCTTTGCATGCGCTGCTGCATGGCGATCAGCTGCTCGATCACGGCGGGATCGGCCGGCATCTGGCGCAAGTCGTCGCGCGTGGAGCTGTACAGCGCGGCGGCAAAGCCATCGTCGTCGTCGCGCTGGACGCGCAACTGGTAGGGGGCGGAAAGCGGCAAGTCGTGCATCGGTGCTCCGGTAGGTGGTGGCGATGGGGGCGATGGTGCCAAATGCGCAGGCGTTTATTTATTTGCTATGCTGCCAATTTTTCCGCGCACTTGCAATCATTTCAAGGAAGCCGCCATGCATTCTGTCTTTATCCCGCCTTTTCCGTGGAGTTGCCCGTGGAGTTGCGCGTGACTTCGGCGCGCGTGGAACTGGCCGCCATGGCGGCCGCGCTGTGCGATCCGCAGCGTTCGCTGGCCAGCCTGGTCGGCGAAACGGTGCGGCTGCGCCAGCTCGTCGAGCGCCATTCGCGCTTGCCCATGGACCGGCAGGACGGCTTGCGCGACGGCGAAAGTTTTCTCCCCAGCGGCTGGGCCATCTCGCCCGTGCAGGCGGGCCTGTGCGCGCGCGAGCCCTACCGCAGCGCCGCCTTCATCCAGGGTCTGGCGCAGGCCGTGCGCGAGCGGCTGGCCGTGAACGGTGGGCGGCCCGTGCGCGTGCTGTATGCGGGCTGCGGCCCGTTCGCACTGCTGGCCCTGCCGGTGATGGCCGTGCTGAGTGCGACCCAGGTGCAGTTTGCCATCCTCGACGTGCATATGGAAACCCTGGACTATGCGCGCGAACTGATCGCCGCCTTGGGCCTGGACAGCCACATCGACGAATACATCTGCGCCGACGCGGCCGCCTATCAAATGCCTGCGGGCGCCATGCCGGACGTGATCGTCAGCGAAACCATGAATACGGCGCTGGGCAAGGAGCCGCAGGTCGCCATCCTGCGCAACCTGCACGCGCAAGCGCCTGCGGCGGCGCTGCTGCCGGCGGCCGTCACCGTGCACCTGGGCCTGGACCGGCGCAGCCCCGGCGAGCCGTGCACGGACTGGGGCCCCGTGTTTGCGCTCGACGCGGACGCCATGCGCGCCTGGCAGGGGGAGCGGGGCGACACGCTGCCCGCCGCCAGCATCCGCCTGCCTGACGTGCTGGAGCAGGCGCCGCGTTTGCTCACGCGCATCCGCGTGCATGGCGACATCGTCCTGGGCGACCATGAGTGCAGCCTGAACCTGCCACTGCCTTTGCCGGGCAAGCCCTCGTTGGCTGGCGGCAGCGTGCTCGACTTCCATTACCGCCTGGGCGGCCAGCCAGGACTGGCGTTTTGCCTGCGTGAAAAACAGGAATTGCCCGAGCCAATATCTCAGTAGTAATACTACATTGGCAGACAATTTACTTCTGTAGGATAATGTGGAACCGGTTCCATTTATGCGCAAATGCAATGTGGCGCAATCATCGAAGTCAATAAAACAACAAGTCTTGCGGGAGTCTCATGAACCATCCAGACACTGAACCATCTGCAACATCCGTTTCATCCCTTCCCCGCATCAGCCGCCGCCACGCCCTGATCGGCCTGGCTGCGTTGCTGGCGCAGGCTGGTTTCTGGAGCAATCCCCTGTCCGCCGCCATGCAGGCGCCGGCCAGCGCGCCGGCTGCCGGCCTGGCGCCCGCCACCATGCTGTTCTACACCCTGTCGCAAACGATCACGGGCCACCGCGATCTGTCCGCCGCGACGGCGGCGCGCATCGAGCAAGCCATGCGCAGCAACGTGCCCGGCTTCGCCGAGCGCTTGCCGCAGCTGGGCGCGCTGCTCGTCACGGGCCAGGAAGCGAAGACCTTGCTGGCGGCCGCCACCGCTACCGATGCGGCTTTGCGCGAGCTGGCGCTGGCCATCGTCGCCGCCTGGTACACGGGCACCGTCGCCGGCAACGCGGCGCAGGGCACGAAATCCATCGTCGTCGCCTACGCCGAGGCCTTGATGTACCGCACGGTGGCCGATGGCCAGGTCGTGCCGACTTACTGCAATTACGGCCCCCTGTGGTGGCTGAAGGCGCCGCCGGCCGTGCGCGTCTCCGCGCCCGTGGAACCGAAACCCGTACCGGCCCCGGCCACCACCGGCACCCCTGAACCGAAAGGCAAGCAAGCAAAATGAAATCACCCCAATTCAAGAGTAATGGCGACGTCGTCGCCGATGTCGTCATCGTCGGCACGGGTGTCGTCGGCGCCATGATGGCCGACCAGCTGGCCGCCCAAGGCCATTCCGTGATCATGCTGGAAGCGGGCCTGCGCATCGAGCGGGGGCAAGCCGTGGAAAACTGGCGCAACATGCCGTTCGAAAACCGCGTCGGTTCCGACTTCCAGGGCCTGTATCCGCAGGCGGAGAATGCCCCCGCGCCGCTGTATTTTCCGAAGAATAACTATGTGGAAGTGTCCGGCCCCAACGGCAGCAGTTTCCAGCAGGGCTATCTGCGCACGGTGGGCGGCACGACCTGGCACTGGGCCGCATCGTGCTGGCGCCACTTGCCATCCGACATGCGCATGAAAAGCGATTACGGGGTAGGGCGCGACTGGGCCATTTCCTACGATGAGCTGGAGCCGTACTATTGCCGCGCCGAGCAGGAAATGGGCGTGGCCGGCCCCAACGATCCTGCGCTGCAATCGCCGAGCGAGCGCAGCGCGCCATACCCGATGGACATGGTGCCCTGGGGCTATGGCGACAAGCGCTTCGCCGAAGTGGTCAACCCGCACGGCTACCGTTCCGTGCCGATTCCGCAAGGCCGTTCGACGCGCCCATGGCAAGGCCGTCCCACCTGCTGCGGCAATAATAATTGCCAGCCGATCTGCCCCATCGGCGCCATGTACAACGGCATCCACCACGTGGAGCGGGCCGAGCTGAAGGGCGCTGGCGTGCTGGCCGAGGCCGTCGTCTACCGCATCGACACGGACCACAACAACAGAGTGACGGCCGTGCACTGGTATGACGCCAAGAAACAATCGCACATGGCGACGGGCAAGGCTTTCGTGATTGCCTGCAATGGCATCGAAACGCCGCGTTTGCTGCTGCTGGCGGCGAACAAGAACAATCAGAACGGCATCGCCAACAGTTCTGACCAGGTGGGCCGCAACATGATGGACCACTCGGGTTTCCACTGTACCTTCCTCGCCAATGAACCGATCTGGACGGGCCGTGGCCCCGCGCAAAGCAGCTGCCTGGTGGGCCCGCGCGACGGCGCCTTCCGTGCGCAGTATTCTGCCAACAAGATGATCCTCAATAACATCACGAGGGTCGGACCTGCTACCCAGCAGTCCTTGAAGCTGGGCCTGGTGGGCAAGGACCTCGACGATGAAATCCGCCGCCGCGCCGCGTTCGGCGTGGACTTGTCGATCAGCCTGGAACCGCTGCCCGAAGCGCACAACCGCCTGACCCTGAGCAAGACGCGCAAGGACCCGCTGGGCCTGGCCTGCCCCGATATTTACTATGACGTGGGCGACTACGTGCGCGATGGCGCGAAGGCCGCGCATGCGCAGCTCAAGCACATCGGCAAGCTGTTCGGCGCCGTGGAATTCCATATCACCGACAGCCTGAACGCGAATAACCACATCATGGGTGGCGTCATCATGGGTTCGAATCGTCTTGACTCCGTGGTCGATGGCAATTGCCGCGCCCACGATCACGCCAACCTGTGGCTGCCCGGTGGCGGCGCCATGCCGTCGGCCAGCGTCGTCAACACCACCCTCAGCATGGCCGCGCTCGGTTTGCGCGCTGCCGACGACATCGCCCGCACCCTGGCAAGGGAGGCCGCATGATGCGCCGTTTATTGCTGAGCCTGACCCTGGCGGCCAGCTTGCCGCTGGCCGCGCACGCTGCGCCACCGGTGCCGCCCGTCACCCTGACGCCGGACCGCCCGGCCGCGCCCGTGCCCGCCAAGCCCAATGCGCGCCTCGAACGGGGCCGCTACCTGGCCATCGCCGCCGACTGCATGGCCTGCCATACGGCAGCGGGCGGCAAGCCGTATGCGGGCGGCTACGCCATCGATTCGCCGCTGGGTACGATCTACGCGACGAATATCACGCCGTCGAAAAAAGGCGGCATCGGCCACTACACGGAAGCCGACTTTGCGCGCGCCCTGCGCGAAGGCGTGCGCGCCGATGGCAGCCACCTGTATCCGGCCATGCCCTACACCAGCTATGCGCAGCTGACGGATGCGGACGTGGGCGACCTGTATTACTACTTCATGCAGGCCGTCAAGCCCGTCGATGAGCCGGCGCGCCAGACGGCCCTGCCATTCCCGTTCAATGTGCGCCTGTCGATGCTGGGCTGGAATACCTTGTTCCTCGACAATAAGCGCTTCGTGCCGGACGCAACGAAAAGCGCGCAGATCAACCGGGGCGCCTACCTGGCCGAAGGCCTGGCGCACTGTAGCGCCTGCCATACGCCGCGCAATGCGCTGATGGCGGAAATCGGCAGCCAGACCCTGGCCGGCGCCTCACTCGGCTCCTGGCATGCACCGAACATCACGTCCGACAAGGTCAGCGGCATCGGCGCGTGGACGGATGCGGAAATCGCCGCCTACCTGAAGACGGGCCACGTGGAAGGCAAGGGGCAGGCGGCGGGCGGCATGGCCGAAGCCATCCAGAACAGCCTGCAATTTCTGCGCGACGACGACGTGGCCGCCATCGTGGCCTGGCTGCGCACGGTGCCGCCCGTGCGTGCACCGGGCCAGACGAAAGCTGCCTTCAGCCATGGCAGCGCGGCCAGCGAAGAATCGGCATTGCGCGGCATGGCCAGTTCCACCGAGCATCATTCGCTCAACAGCGGCGCGGTGCTGTTTTCCGGCTACTGCGCCAGCTGCCACTCGGCCAGCGGCGCGGGCAGCACGGGGCAAAGCTATCCCGCCCTGTTCAACAACACGGCGACGGGCGGCAACACGCCGGCCAACCTGGTGTCGGCCATCTTGTTTGGCGTCGAGCGCAAGATCGAAGGGGAAGAGCACGAAGCGTTCATGCCCCGTTTCGACCAGCGTTCGTACGTGCAGCCCTTGACGGACGAGCAGATCGCGTCGATTGCCAATTATGTATTGAAACAGTACGGCAACCCGGACGTGTCCGTCACGCCCGCCTACGTGGCGCAGGCGCGCAGCGGTGGCGAGAAACCCGTGCTGGCGCGGGCGCAACCGTTCATGCTGCCGGGCGGCATCGTGGGCATCCTGCTGCTGATCGCGCTGTTTATATGGCTGCGCCGGCGCAGCCAGCGCAAGGAATAAGTGTCGAAACGGCGGCGAATATGAACGTTGGGCGCAACTTGCAGTAAAATGCAGGCTGAAAAATGGTTACGAGCAATCGTAGCCATTTTTTATTCTGGCCCGATCCTGGCGAGAGTGTTCGCCATATTTGAAAATTGACAATGTCCCATTCCCTGCATCACCAATTTATACGTTTCGCCGCCGTCGGCGCTTCCGGCACGGCCGTGCAATACAGCGTGCTGTGGGGCGGCGTGGAATGGGCCGGCATCAGCGCCGCCGCCGCATCCGGCATCGGCTACATCCTCGGTTCCGTCGTCAACTACATCCTCAATTACTTTTTCACGTTTAAAAGCGACAAGGGCCATGGCGAGGCGGCTTCCAAGTACTTCACCTTGCTGGGCATCGGCTGGTGCATCAATACGGGCCTGATGTGGCTGCTGGTACACCAACTGGGCTGGTATTACTGGCTGGCGCAGGTGCTGGCGACGGGCATCGGGCTGGTCTGGAATTTTGCGGGCAGCCGCTGGTGGGCCTTCAAACCGGCTGGCGCAGCGACCAAGTAAATAGTTGCAAGAAAAAATGCGCTAGGCCAAGACCAGGCGCGCGGTTTTACCAAAACAAGGGGTTAATCATGCAGTTCCTGGAACGCTATTTCAAACTGAAGGACAACGGGACCAATGTGCGCACGGAGCTGCTGGCCGGCCTGACCACGTTCCTGACGATGGCCTACATCATCTTCGTCAACCCGTCCATCCTCGGCGACGCGGGCATGCCGAAAGACTCCGTCTTTGTCGCCACCTGCCTGGCGGCCGCCATCGGCACCCTGATCATGGGCTTGTACGCGAACTACCCGATCGCGCTGGCGCCGGGCATGGGCTTGAATGCGTATTTCTCGTACACGGTGGTCAAGGGCATGGGCATGAGCTGGGAAGTGGCGCTGGGCGCCGTTTTCATTTCCGGCTGCCTGTTTATCCTGGTGAGCCTGTTCAAGGTGCGCGAGATGATCATCAACAGCATCCCGCCCGCGCTGCGCACGGCGATCACCGTGGGTATCGGCTTGTTCCTGGCCATCATTTCCCTGAAAAGCGCCGGCGTGGTGGTGTCGAACCCGGCCACGATCATCGCCTTGGGCGACTTGCACCAGGCGGCGCCCATCCTGGCCATCCTCGGCTTTTTCATCATCGTCGCGCTGGACCGCCTGAAAGTGCCGGGCGCCATCCTGATCGGCATCCTCGCCATCACGATTGCCAGTTTCTTCTTTGGCGGCAACCAGTTCAACGGCATCGTCTCGGCGCCACCGGCCATCGAGCCGACCTTGTTCAAGCTAGACATCATGGGCGCGCTGTCGATCGGCATCGTCAACGTGGTGCTGGTGTTTTTCCTGGTCGAACTGTTCGATGCGACGGGCACCCTGATGGGCGTGGCCAACCGTGCCGGTCTGCTGAAAGACGGCAAGATGGAACGCATGAACAAGGCCTTGCTGGCCGACAGCACGGCCATTGCGGCCGGCGCCTGCCTGGGCACGTCGAGCACGACGGCCTTCGTGGAAAGCGCGGCCGGCGTGCAAGCGGGCGGACGCACGGGCTTGACGGCCGTGGCTGTTGCGCTGCTGTTCCTGGGCAGCCTGTTCTTCGCCCCACTGGCGCACACGGTGCCGCCGTACGCGACGGCGCCCGCGTTGCTGTACGTGGCTTGTTTGATGTTGCGCGAATTGACTTTCATCGACTGGGATGACAGCACGGAAAGCATTCCCGCCGCCATCACGGCGCTGATGATGCCATTTACGTATTCTGTGGCCAGCGGCGTCGCCTTCGGCTTCATCACCTATGCCGTATTGAAACTGCTGACGGGCAAGGGCAAGCAGGTGTCCGTAGTGGCTTACATCATCGCCGCCATCTTCCTGTTCAAGTTTATCTACTTGGGCGAATAGCGTGGGCGAATAGCGGGTTTGCCGCCGCAATGACAGGGCCGCCCGTGCATCCGCACCGGCGGCCTTTTTTGATGGCGCAGCCTACATCAGCAGCGCCGCCACCAGGTCTTTTTTGGCCTCGCCGGCGCTGCCGTCGAAGCGCAGGGCCGCTTCCACGTGCGCCAAATGCTCGACCATCAGGCGCGCCGCCAGGTCCGCGTCGCCGCTGCGCGCAGCCTCGAGAAAGCGGCCGTGCTCGTCGCACGAGCAGGCGGCATCATGGCCCGACTGGTACAGCATGGTGATGAGCGAACTGCGGCCCACCAGTTCGCGCACGATGTCGCGCAGCACGGCGTTGCCGGCGATATCGGCCAGCAAGACGTGGAAGTCGCCCAGCAGTTGCGAGCGCAGCGGCGTCGCCTGGGCCAGCGCCTGGCGTTCCGCTTTCAGGTGGCGCTCGAGCATCCTGTAGTCGGCAGGCTTGGCCCGCGCAACGAATTCGCGCGCCAGTGCCGCCTCGATGATGCGCCGGGCGGCAAAGATGTCGCGCGCCTCCGCTTCGGTCGGCTGGCTGACGAAGGCGCCCTTGTCGGGCACCATGCGTATGAGTTTGTCTTTGGAGAGGATGAGCAGGGCGGCGCGGATCTTGGTGCGGCTGACGCCGTACAGCCGGCACAGCGCCTCTTCGCGCAGCCGCGTGCCGGGTGGCAATTGGCGTGCCACGATGGCGGCCGCCATATGCGCGGCAATGTCCGCCGAGCTGTCGCCGCTGCCGGGATTGTCCACCAGTGTTGCGCTTGATTCTGTCATGTCGGGTGAGAGCAGTAAGCCAGGGGCAAGGTGCGCCTTGCAAGCGCATGTCTGCGCGGGGGCGTGGTCGACGCTCCGCTGCCGGCATGCCGTTGTGCGCCTTGCGTGTCGGCAAGGCCTGGCTATTCTACTATCTTGCGTGGCGCCACGCAGACGGGCGCAGCCAGCCGGCGAGGCTTGCTCCCTGGCGGCCAGTTTTGCTGGCCATGCAGCAACAACTGGACATGGGAAATTTTGACGTATATAATTCGGCCTCCTTTCCCTGATAGCTCAGTTGGTAGAGCGACGGACTGTTAATCCGCAGGTCCCTGGTTCGAGTCCAGGTCGGGGAGCCAGAACAAGCAGCAGCAAAAGGCCACGTGGCAACACGTGGCCTTTTTTGTCATGCGCACACGGTTTCCCGTTCACGCTAGTTATCGCCTCGGCGCATCAACGGCACGCGCGGTGTTCCCTGATCAGGGATCCACAAACACGTCGAAACGCACCTTCAGCGGGCTGCCCCACGAGATATCCACCCAGGCACGGAAGCCGCCGTTATATGGCGCGATGTTGTACACGGCCATGCGGGCTGAGCCGATGAAGCGGTTCTGGGGAGTGGCGCCATATTCGCTGATGTTGAGCAATACGCGCGAATTGGCCTTCACGTTGGCGTTGGCGAAGTTGACCGAAGGATGCACGCCATTGGCCGTCCACGTGTAGTAGGTGGTGAAGGCGGCGGCGCTCAGGTTCAGGTCCTGTGCGGCCGCGTCTTGCGAGGCCTGGCCGTCCTGCTCCAGCGGCAGGTCGGTGGTTTCCGGGGCCAGGTTGCTGCCCGTGTGATTTTCTACTTTCATTTCCATGATGTACTCCTCATCGATAGTTTGGACACCGCGCCTGTCGTTGTGCGGCAAAACGCCCTATCTGTGTTGCCGTGACGGCCAGTGTCACGTCCGGGCTGATAAGGTAGCCGCCTGCTCCATGCTGTTGGAGTAATTCATTCTAGACATACACAGGCGTAGAAAGCGCGCTGTGCCGCTGGAAAAGCGGCGCTCGCTTGTGCTGGCGCAAACACCTTGCAGGCAGACGGCAAGAACTTTTCCGACAGGCTATTTTTATGGGGGCGCCACGCATGCCGCGCAGGACAATGGCACAATAGGCCCAGCCGACCTGCCGATACGGAACCCGTTGCGAGCCTAGCCCATGCCGATACTGAACCTGAGTGCCGAAACCGATATCTATTACGAATTGATCGAAGGCGACCCCGCCAAGCCCTGCCTGGTCTTCCTGCACGAGGGACTCGGTTGCTGTGCGATGTGGAAAGATTTTCCCGCGCAGCTATGCCAGGCGACGGGATGCCGCGGCTTGCTGTACGACCGCCACGGCTATGGGCAGTCGTCGCCGCTGGCGGCGCGCCGCCAGCTCCATTATCTGCACGACTACGCGCTGTGCGAGTTGCCGCAAGTGCTGGCGGCACTGCTGCCGGGACAGGACCATTTTCTCGTCGGCCACTCCGATGGCGGCAGCATCGCCCTGATCTATGCGGCGCAGCAGCCGCCGCGCTTGCGCGGGATCATCACCGAGGCGGCGCATGTGTTTGTCGAAGGCATCACGCTCGATGGCATACGCGAGGCGGACGCGGCGTTTGGCGCGGGCAAGCTGCGCGCGCTGGCGAAATACCATGGCGACAAGACGGAGACCATTTTCAAGGCCTGGTCGGACACCTGGCTCAGCTATGGCTTCCAATTCTGGAACATCGAGTATCTGCTGCCTTCCGTCGAATGCCCGGCGCTGGTGGTGCAGGGCAGCGAGGACCAGTACGGCAGCGCGGCCCAGGTCGAAACCATCGTGGCGCAGGCGCTCAACGCCATGCCCGCCATGGTCGAGCAGTGCGGCCATACGCCGCACCAGGAGCAGCCGCAGGCATTGCTGGCGCTGATGGAAGGCTTTTTGCAGGGCCGCATGGACGCGGCCATTCACCCGAGAACGGCATGATAGACCACCTCGATCACCTGGTACTGACCACCCGCGACAAGGCTGCCTGCATCGATTTCTATACGCGCGTGCTGGGCATGCAGATCGAAACGTTTGGCGCCGGCCGCCATGCCTTCAAGTTTGGCGCGCAAAAAATCAACCTGCATGAGGCCGGCAAGGAATTCCTGCCCAAAGCGGATTTGCCCACGCCCGGCGCGCTGGACCTGTGCTTCATCGCCGCCGTCCCGCTCGACGTGTTCATCGCCCATTTGGCGGCGCTGGGGATTGCCATCGAGGAAGGGCCGGTGGCCCGCACGGGCGCCAACTGGCCCATCCGCTCCGTGTATCTGCGCGACCCGGACCGCAATCTGATCGAAGTGTCCGAGCGCGCCTGAGGTTCACCCCGACGCTCAATGGCAGGCGGGATCGCTGTCCCAGCGGCCCGAGCAGATGCGTGAGCGGCACAGCATGCCTTCGATCAGGCCCAACTGCTGACAGCGCTGCAACAGGTCCGCCGTTTCCTCGTCCTGTTTGCGCAGCACCACGTCGCGCGCGGGTAACGCCGTGCCTGCTTGCCGGTGCGCATGGGCCACCATCGCCGTCAGCAAGGCGACGTCGCTGTCGCCGGGCGCGGCAGCCGGCTTCGCGCCTTGTGGGCGGGCGGCCGCCTGGCGCACGGGCGCTAGCACCTTGCGTGGCGCGCTCACGGCTGCCACCTCGGGCAAGGGCGGCCCCGCCGTATTGACGATGGTGGCGGCCTGCACCGGGGGCGCCGGGTATTGCAGCACCGTTGGCGCCGGTATTGCGGGCGTCGCCGTGGCAATGGCGGGCGCCGGCGGCAGCGGCGGGACGTCCATGTCGTAGGCGAGCACGGCCGTGATCAGCACCGCCAGGCATAGCGCGCCAGCGGCTCCGTGCCGCCAGCCGGGGCGCCAGCGAAGGGCTGGCTTGGCCACAGGCGCGGCGGTGCCGTGCTCGAGCTGCGACAGGATGCCATTGCCTTCGATGCGCGCGCCAGCCGCGCCGGCCTTGCTCAGCAGGTCAGGACCGCGCGCCTGGCCATCCCCGGTTTTCAGTAAAGACAAAATATCACCTCCGCAGTGGATCAAATTCAACTGACCTTGATGTAAACCGCGCCCATGCGGGCCGCGCACGCCTACGATCTAGCGATACCGCCGAGCAATGGATTGCCCGGCCCCGCCGATTCCCGTCACGGAGCGCCCCATGTTCGTCGCCCTGGTCCTGATGTATTTCTTGCTCGCCTGTCTTGCCTGCTGGCTGCTGCTGTTTCCCGGCGGCCGCGCCATCGTGCTGCACACGCTCGTCAACCTGGGCTGGCGCATGCAGCGGCGTGCACAGGGGGTGCAGCGGGGCGGCGGCGCGCAGTGGCAGCGCGTGCAGCAACACACGGGCTCGGGCATGGCGCGCGTCTGGCAACTGCTGTGGCGGCATCGCTGGCTGAGCCTGGCAGGCAGCGTGCTGGTCATCGTGCCGCCGCTGCTGGCCTGGCTGTCCAGCGACCGCATCGCCCTGCGCGGTTATGCCGACCAGCAACACGTCATCAACGACCAGGTCAGCGACTTGCTGAAGGGCGAGCAACTTGTGCCGCCACCGACCTTGCCGCCGCTGCTGTTTTCCACGGCGGAAGTAACGCAGCTGCGCCCGCTGCTGGGCGGCGCCAGCCGCAACTGGCAATTGCTCGATCACGATTTCGCGCAGCGCTTGCTGCTGGTCTTCAAGATCATGAAAGACGTGCATGGTTACGATATGGTCTTGCTGGAAGGCTATCGCAGCCCGGCGCGCCAGGATCAATTGGCGGCGGCCGGCCCGAACGTGACGAACGCGAGGGCGTTTCAAAGCTATCACCAGTATGGCCTGGCGGCCGATTGCGCATTCATGCATGAAGGAAAGCTCATCATTTCTGAAAAAAATGCCTGGGCCATGCGCGGCTACCGTTTATATGGCGTGACGGCCGAATCGGTGGGCCTGCGCTGGGGCGGACGCTGGACCATGATGGATTTTGGCCACACGGAATTGCCGCAACCGCGCGTGCTGGGCAAGTAAGCCGCGCCAGCCATTCTAGCGCCGCGTGCGGCCCCGAATTTCACCGCTGCAAGCTTGATTGCGCAGCGTCAATGACCTGCCAGTGCCTGCCGAGCGCTGGCGCCAGATACTTGTCGTATGTCAACAAAGCCGCGCCGCATTGCTGTCAGCATGGGCCGAATCCGCCTTGCTTTGCGACCTCACCCTGGGCTTATCATGCTGCGACGAATCTGGCATTTCCTCACCGACAGCCGCCAACTGACCATCCTCGGCTTCGTGGCGCTGGCCGTGTTCCTGTACCTGGGCGCCGAGGTGCTGGAAGTGGCGCTGATCTGGGCCCTGGTCTTGCTGCTGCTGGCCTTTGCCACTTGGCTGGGCCTGTGGCTGTGGCGCCGGCGTCGTGCGCGGCGCGATGCCCAGGCGCTGGGCCAGGCCATCCTCAACGAGGCCGAGATCGCCGCCGCGCAGGCGGCCTCGTCCTCAACGGCCAGCAACACCCAACAGGGCGAACTCGACGCCGTTCGCACGGGCATGCTGGCTGCCATCGACACCATCAAGACGTCCAAGCTGGGCCTCAAGTCGGGCGCCGCCGCCCTGTACGAACTGCCGTGGTACATGATCATCGGCAATCCGGCGGCCGGCAAGAGCAGCGCCATCCTGCATTCGGGCCTGCAATTCCCTTTCGCCGACGGCAAGATCGTGCAAGGCGTGGGCGGCACGCGCAACTGCGACTGGTTTTTCACGACGGACGGCATCGTGCTTGACACGGCGGGACGCTACTCCGTCGTCGACGAGCACCGCGGCGAGTGGTTCGGCTTTCTCGACCTGCTGAAAAAATACCGGCGCAAGGCGCCCATCAACGGCATCCTCATCGCCGTCAGCATCGCTGAGCTGGGCGGCGATCCTGATGTCGGCATGCAACTGGCGCGCAGCCTGCGCAAGCGCGTGCAGGACGTCATCGAACGCCTGGAAGTGTTTGCGCCCCTGTACATCGTGTTTACCAAGGCGGACCTGATCGCCGGCTTCACGGAGTTTTTCGCCGATGCCGAGCGCAGCGAACGCGAGCGCGTCTGGGGCGCCACCATGCCCTACCAGCGCAAGCTGCCCACGGCTGACTTGCTGGCCTTTTTCGACCAGAGTTTCGATGAATTGCACGATGGCTTGACGGAGCTGAGCCTGGCCAATATGGCGCACCGGCAACGCAAGACGATGGCGCCCGGCGTATTCACCTTTCCGCTGGAATTTGCCGCCATCAAGCCGGCCCTGCGCGCCTTCATCGCCACCCTGTTCGAGGAAAATCCGTTCCAGTTCCAGCCCGTGTTCCGCGGCTTTTATTTCACCAGCGCGCTGCAGGAAGGCGAGCCCGTCAGCGCGTCCTCGCAGCAGGTGGCGCGCCGCTTCGACCTGGCCTTCGCGCCGGCTCCGGCCGCAGCGCCGTCCGGCGCGCGCCAGCATGGCTATTTCCTGTTGGAGCTGTTCCGCAAGGTGATTTTTGCCGACAAGCATCTGGTGGCCAACTATGCCAACCGCGCCAAGCTGCGCTTCAAATATGCCGTGTTCTTTGCCGCGACGGTATCGCTGGGCGCCTGCCTCGGTGGCTGGAGCTGGTCCTACCTGGGCAACCGGCAACTGGTGGCCAATGTCGAGGCCGATTTAAATAAAGTGGTCAAGCTGCAGGAGCGGCGCCTGGACTTGCAGTCGCGCCTGGAAGCGCTCGAGATCTTGCAGGACCGCATCGAACAGCTGGACGCGTACCGCACGCAACGGCCGTGGTCCTTGCGCCTGGGCCTGTACCAGGGGGAGTTACTTGAACGCAAGCTGCGCGAGGAGTATTTTGCCGGCGCGCGCCAGGTCATGCTGGCCCCCGTGGCGGGCGCGCTGGAAGCCTTGCTGTTCGAGATGAACGCCAGCGCCGACCAGCTGCAGCCCACGGCGCGCACGCCGCAGACGCCGGCCGCCGCGCCCGCAGCGTCTTCCGCACCGCGCAGCGTGCAGTACCAGGCGGCCAGCGCGACGAATGTGGAAGACGCCTACAACGCGCTGAAAACCTATCTGATGCTGGCCGATAAGACGCATGCGGAAAGCAGCCACCTGAACGACCAGCTGACGCGCTTCTGGCGCGGCTGGCTGGAGAGCAATCGGGGCGCCATGCCGCGCGAGCAGATGATACGCAGCGCCGAACGGCTGCTGACGTTCTACCTGGCGCAGATCGGCGACCCGTCCTGGCCGCGCATCGAACAGAAGCTGGCGCTGGTCGACCAGGCGCGCGAAAATCTGCGCCGCGTGGTGCGCGGCATGCCGGCGCGCGAGCGCGTGTATGCCGACGTCAAGGCGCGCGCCTCGACGCGCTTTCCCGGCATGACGGTGGCGCGCATCGTCGGCGAGCAGGATCAGACCCTGCTGGCGGGCAGTTATGCCGTCTCCGGCGCCTTTACGCGCCAGGCCTGGGAAAAGTTCGTCGAGGGCGCGTTTCGCGACGCGGCCAACCGCGAACTGCAAAGCGCCGACTGGGTGCTGAAAAGTGCCTCCACCGACGACCTGACCCTGGAAGGCAGTCCGGAGCAGATCGAGAAAAATCTGGTGGCCATGTACAAGGCCGATTACGCGCGCGAGTGGCAAAAATTCGTGCAGGGCGTGGCCGTCGCCGATCTGAAAGGTTTTGACGGCGCCGTGCAGGCGATGAACCGCCTGGGCGATCCGCAGTCGTCGCCGATCGCCAAGCTGCTGACGACCATTTATGAGGAAACCTCGTGGGACAACCCGGCGCTGCAAAATGCGCAACTGCGCAAGGCCGAGCGGGGCATCATCGCCTGGTTCAAGGAAACCGTGCTGCGCCGCGCGCCGTCGCAGCTGACGACCAACCCCGGCATGAATGCGCAGCTCGACCCGGCTCGCCTGGATAAACCGATGGGTCCCGTGGGGCGCGAATTTGCCGGCGTGGGCAAACTGGTGGCGGCCAGGGACAACAATGCCTCGCTGATGCGCGCCTACCTGGAAGCGCTGTCGAAACTGCGCAGCCGTTTGAACCAGCTGAAGAACCAGGGCGACGCGGGACCAGGCGCGCGCCAGTTCATGCAGCAGACGCTGGAGGGAAGCGGCTCCGAACTGGCCGACGCCCTGAAGCTGGTCGACGAGCAGGTGCTCACGGGGATGAGCGACGCGCAAAAGCAGGCGATACGCCCGATTCTCGTGCGCCCGCTGATGCAGACCTTTGCCGTCATCGTCGCGCCGGCCGAACTCGATATCAACAAGACCTGGGCGGCGCAGGTGTACGAGCCGTTCCAGAAATCGCTGGCCAATAAATATCCGTTTGCGCCTACGGCGCGCATCGAGGCGAGCAACCTAGAGATCGGCCAGTTCTTCGGCCCCGAAGGCCTGGTGGCGAAATTCGTCACCACATCCATGGGCCCCTTGGTGGTGCGGCGCGGCGACGTGCTGGCGCCGCGCACCTGGGCCGACATGGGCATCAGCCTGGCGCCGCAGGTGGTGGCGCGCTTCCCCGGCTGGATCGCGCCGCTGGGCGCTGGCGGCGTGGCGGCCACCTCGACGGCGGCGCAAACCGTGTTCCAGATCCAGCCGTCGCCCGCGCCGGGCACCCTGGAATACACGGTGGAGATTGACGGCCAGCAGCTGCGCTACCGCAATACGCCAGCGCAGTGGACGAATATGGTGCATCCGGGTCCGCAGGGCGCGGCGGGCCAGCAAGGCGCGCGCATCACGGCAGTCACCTTCGACGGGCGCACGGTGGAACTGTTCAACGAACCGGGGCAATTCGGCTTGAAGCGCATGATCGACGCGGCGGCCAAGAAGCGCAAGGATGGCGGCGTGTTCGAACTGCGCTGGACGCGCGGCGAGGTGGCCGTGGCGGTCGACCTGAAAATCACCAGCAGCGCCGAGACGACGGGCGCCGGATCTGCCACCGCGGTGCAGGAGCAGGGCTTTCGCGGCATGCAGCTGCCCGAGACCATCGTCGGCATGCCGGGCGTTCCCGCGCCGGTCATGGCCGCAGTTGCGGCGACCGGGGTGGCGCCATGATGCGCGTGGCGCAGCAGGTGCGCCTCGGCTATTTTGGCAAGATCCCCGCGCGCGGCGATTTCATCAAGGCTTGCGACAATCACGCGCTGGTGCAGCTGCTTGATGACTGGCTGGCGCAGGTCATGATCGCGCTGACGGTGGAACCGCGCTGGAAGCTCAATTACGACGCCTTGCCGCCGCTGCGTTTTGCCTTCGTCGGCACGCGCAGCCGGCGCGCCATCGCCGGACGCCTGGAAGCGAGCAACGACCAGTCGCTGCGGCGCTTTCCCTTCATGGCCATGGGCGCGCTCGAAGTCGATGACGCCGAGGCCTTTGTCGCTTGCAGCCCGCTGGCGCTGGCGCCCCTGTGGCAGCGGGTGGAGCAGCTGTCGCAAGGCATCGTGGCCAGCGCCGAACCGGGGCCGGCCCTGCTGGCGCTGGCCGGCAACTTGGTCGAAGTCGAACCGGCCGCAGCGTGCCATGCGGAGCGGCTGGCTGACTTCCTGCAGGCGCAGACCGTGCATGGCCTGCAAGCGATGCTGGCGTCGCCCGCGTTCCCCGTGACGGTGCGCGAATTGCTGCTGGGCCTGGGCCTGCTGCTGCGGCCGGTGCGCCAGAGCGGCTTGCCGCGCCTGGAGAAAAGCCTGGTACTGCCGCTGCCGCAAGACGCGCAGCTGCGCGACGTGGTGGCCAGCTTCTGGCTGCATTTGATCGCGCCTTTCCTGCGTCTGGCCGATTTCGAACTGGCGCTGTTTTTTTCCCACCTCGACGAGGCGCCCGTGCTGGTGATCGGCTTTTGCGGCGCGGACCCGGATGGCTTGCGCGCGCTGATCGACCCGCAGGCCGGCAGCGAACGGCTGATCGTGTTCGACCAGCTGGACTGGGTCGAGGAGCAGCTGGGACACGACGCTGCGCTGCGCCAGTTTTCCGTCTGCCTGCAGCAGGAGCAGCTGTCGCTGCGCTCGGCCTGCGCCATGTTTGCCGACACCTTTGCCTGAAGGACCGCGATGAAATCGTATGCCATTTTCCTGCTGCTTGCCGCGGCAGTTCCCTGCCGCGCGCAAGCGCAAGTACCCCAGACGCCGATGCCGGGCCAGATCCTTGTCACGGGTACCCTGGCCGACGAGGCGGCCAAGGCGGCCGTGCTGGCCCGTCTGCGCGAACTGTACGGCGCCGAGCGCGTGGTCGACCAGATCGCCATCGGCAACGTGGCCGTGCCGGCCAACTGGAACGCCTACGTGCACAAGCTGATCGCGCCGAACCTGAAGCTCATTTCACGGGGGCAGATCACCGTCGACGGCAACAACGTCAGCGTGCGCGGCGAAGTGGCGAACGAGGCGCAGCGCCAGCAGATCGCCAGCGACATCGCCACCAGCCTCAATCCCACCTACATCGTCAACAATGGCTTGCGGGTCAAGGCGGCCGAGGCCGAGCAGGGCTTGCTCGATGCGGCGCTCGATAAACGCATCATCGAATTCGACAGCGGCAAGGCCACCATCACCTCGGCCGGCCTGGCCATCCTCGACGAGATGGCGGCCGTCATGCTCAAGCTGCGCGGACGCAAGGTCGAGGTGATCGGCCACACGGACGACACGGGCCTGCGCGCCAGTAACGTGGCCCTGAGCCAGGCGCGCGCCGAAGCCGTGCGCGCCTACCTGGCCAGCAAGGGCGTCGCGGCCGATTCGGTGCTGGTGTCGGGCCAGGGGCCGGACCGCCCCGTGGCCAGCAACGCCACGGCCGATGGCCGGGCGAGAAACCGGCGCATCGAGTTCAGGATTGCGCAGTAGATTGGGTTGACACCTCACAAAACCGTAGCGAGCGGAAGGGAGAGGCGGTCGAGAAGCGCAACCGTGCTAGAGCACGGTGAGCATCGCAGGCCGCCCATACCGACGCGCAGTAGGTTTTGTGAGGTGTTCAGGGCAGGGTGATGGTCAGGTGTGCCGGGCGTGGCGCCAGCTTGACCAGATCCGCATACGCGGCCAGGCTCGTTTGCGTGCCGCGCGTCAGATGCGTTTTCAGGCCCAGGTAGGCGCAGATGGCCAGCAGGGCGAAAAAGCTCGACAGCGCCCACAGCGGCACGTCGCTGCCACGCTTGTTGACCACCTGGTCGGGGCGTTCCGCGCGCGGCGCGAAGCCACGGCTCTTGCCCTTGATGTGGGCGATCTCGTCGCCCAGGCGCGCTGTCAGGTAGCTGAGTTTTTCGCCGCCGTCGATCGCATATTTACCCTGGAATCCCAGCAATAAACACATGTGGAAGACCTGCAGCGCCTGCACGCGCATGGCGCCCTTGCCGCGCAGGGCGTCGAGGCGGTCGAAGAAGTGTTCGCCGGCCAGCTGGTCGCCAAAGATCAGCAGCTGCAGCGGGCGCCGCTCCCACTGTTTGCGCAGGGCGAAAGGCGAGGCCAGGATGATTTCATCGACGGCCGCGCAGAACGCATACTTGGCCGCCTCGATATCGTCGCCATCGGCGCGGATTTTTTTCGCTTCGCGCTCGAAGTCGTCGAGGAAGGCCGTGATGCGGTCCATGAAGCTTTGCTCGTCGCCAGGCGCCGAGCCGTGCTTCAGCATGAACAGCATATAAAAGCCTTCGTGCATCAGGTCCAGCAGGGCGCTGCCGGCATGCCGGCTGGCCGTGCCGCCGGGGGCGGAACCGCGTTGTCCCAGCAGGGAGGGCGCCGCGCGCCGTTCGATGAGCTGGCTCATGCCGTCACCGCGATCAGTTCCAGCTGCAGGTCGCGTATGCCGGCCGGCACGTAGACGGAAATCGACTGCGCCTTGAGCATCTGCTCATACAGGACGCCGCGGTTTTCAATCGCAAAATAATAGGTGTCGGGGCGCACGGGAATGGCGGCCGGCACTTGCGGCGCATGCGACAGCTTCAGGCCGGGCATGGCTGTGAGCACGCATTTTTCCACGTCGTCGGGCGCGCCCACTTTCACGCGCAGCGGCACCACGTCGACCAGTTCGATGGCGGGCATGGCGGCGCGAATCGCCAGGTACAAGGTGGTGTGCTGGTCGATCTTGCCCGAATCGAGCTTGCCCAGGTAGTAGGACGGCTTGTCCTCGAGCAGGGCGATGGAAAAATACTTCGACGAGATGACGGTGTCGAGCAGTTCGCGGATGATCGCGTCGATGGCGTCGAAGCAGGCGCCCGGCTGCGCGTGGTCGTAGGCGGGCAGGCTGGCCAGGGTGTAATGCTTGGAGTAGCTGAGCAGGCCGCCCGCCAGGCCCAGCAGCGCCTCGTACAGGCGCTCCGGATGCAGGGCCGGATGGCGCACATAGTGCATCAGGGCGGCGGCGGCCGTGCTGACCGTGTGCAGCAGCCAGAACGAGGACACGTCGCCCGAGCGGAACTCGATCACGTTGCGGCTCGGTTCGCGGTGGTGGCCGTGCAGCGCGCTCACTTTCGCCTGCAAGGCGTCGAGCAGGTGTTCCAGCACGCCCTGCAGGCGCGGCGCGCCGGCGATCGCCAGGCTGGGCGCCATGAACGAGGGCACGGGTTCGAAGCCGCCCGACACCGTGCGCCGCAGGGCGATCAGCGGCAGGCAGTCGTAGGAGCCGCGCGCTTCGCTGTCGGGAATCAGGCGCACGGTTTTCTTCAGGTAGGCCACGTCGGCCACGGCGGACTCCGTAAACAGGTCGGGCGTGGCGCGCATGGCGTGCGCAAAGCGCGTGCTGGCCGGCGTGCCTGCCGTTGCTGCCTGCACCGTGTAATTCATGCCTTCGCGGTTGAGGATGGGCAGCGCCGCGTAATACGTCACTTCCTGCACGGCCGGCGGCAGCGCTTCCAGGTCCACGGGCGGGGGCAGGGTATCGCTGCCGGGCGCGCCGTCGCCCAGCGATTCGAACACTTCGCCGTCGCGGAAGATCGCCGACAGCGCTTGCAGGCGCAGGGTGCCCGTCTTCAGCGCCGCCAGGTCCCACGCCATGTGCGCCACACCCCACAGGTAGGGATGCAGCGCGCTGGCCGTATGATGCAGGCGCGCTTCGTGATATTGATCCTGGCGCTGGAAATGCTGCGGCCGCAGGAACAGGCCTTCTCCCCACAAGACTTTCGCTGCCATGCCCATCTCGGTTCTCCTTGAATGTGTGGCGTGTCTAGTCGTGTTACTGGCAGCGCGGGGCCGACAGCGCGGCTACCCCGCTGATGCTGAGCGCGCAGGCGTGCAGGCCGACGGTGATGCCGCCGCGTTCCGCATCGGCGGCGGCAAAGGTGGCGCGCCAGTGCTGCGCGGCCGGCGCGCGGAACAGGGCCACGACGCCGATGAAATACGCTTCCTTGCTGACTTTTTCCTGTACTTCGTAGCGCTGGCCCGGCACCAGCAGCACTTCCTTCACTTCCATCAGGTCGGCGCCCAGCGCGGCCTTTTCGCGCTGCGAGTCGAGGAAGCTGTCGTACGGCGCCTGTTCGAAGGCGGCGCTCTGGCGCAGCTTGTAGATGCGCGCCACCAGCGCCAGCGGCCGGCCGTCGGCATCCGTGTTCAGGCGCTGCGCCGCATGCAGGCGGATGCTGACATTGCGCGGCGGCTTTTGCGCGTCGGGCAGTTCCGGCGGCGGCTTGGCCACGCCGGCCATTTGCAGCGCCGCGCTGGCCAGTGTACCGATGGCGCCGCCCGCACAGCCGGCCAGCAGCAAGGCCATCAGCAGTAGCGCGGTGGCGCGGGCCGGGCGGACCAGGGCGTCAAATGGCATGGGCGACCTTTGTAAATTGAAGGGTGGAAATAAAAGTGTTGCAGTCATTTAAACGCATGCACTGGCGGCCTGCTTGCGTTGGCGCAAGATCGGCCTGCGATCAAGACAATTACTGCGCCAGATCAGGATTCATGGCGCTGTACGCGGCTGTGATGTGGAACTTCTTCTTTGCTGATTAATCTCAATTTGGCAAAAAATTGCCGATCAATAATAGTCTCCACCAAGGCGCCGCCCATCGTTCCCAGCGGTAGCGTCCTCCACGTGAAGGAATGCCCCGATGAAGCCAGCCACGATGTTGCCCCGTATTGCCTGCCTCGCCAGCGCCTTGCTGCTGGCCGCCTGTGCCACGCCAGACCAGCCGGCGCCCCAAAAACCTGCCGCGCCGACCCTGGCGCAAGTGATGAGCGAGGCCGATGCGGCTGCGCGCGCCGGCCAGTACGAACGCGCCATGACCCTGCTTCAGCGCGGCGGGGCCAGCTACCCGGCTGACAAGGCGCCGTGGCTGCAAATGGCGCAGATGAAGTTCGACCGCGGCCAGTACGGCGATGCCATCGGCCATGCGCTCGAAGCGCTGGAGCGCGACCCGGACGACAAGGTGGCCAACAGCATCGTCGCCGTCAGCGGCTTGCGCCTGTCCGGCAAGGCGCTGGCCGACCTGTCGCGGCAAAACAATCTGAATGGCTCGCTGCGTTCGGAAGCGCAGGACCTGGCCAAGCTGCTGCGCGCGAGCATCGGCGAAGACGTGCTGGTGCCGCCGGCCAAACGTCCGCTGGCGGCCGGCAAGCGCGCAGCCACATCCGGCTCCGGCTCGGCGGCGGCGAAGGGCGCGGCGGCGCCAGGCAGCACGGCCGACCCGTTCAGCGGCCTGAAATAAGCGAGCACCCCCACCATCCCCTTGCAAAGGAAGCGACATGCCCAAGTCCGATAGCGTGCAAAAACGCCTGCAGAAGATCCGCGCGCCGCGCGTGCAAATGACCTACGACGTCGAGATTGGCGACGCGATTGAAAACAAGGAGCTGCCCTTCGTGGTCGGCGTGCTCGGTGACTTTGGCGGCAATCCGGACAGCGAGAAAAAACGCCTGAAGGACCGCAAGTTCGTTTCCATCGACCGCGACAACTTCGATGAAGTGCTGGCCGGCGTGGAGCCGGTGGCCCGTTTCGCCGTGCCGAACCGCCTCAGCGACGCGGGCGGCACGTTCGCCGTCGACCTGCATTTCCGCTCGATGGATGACTTTCGCCCTGAATCGGTGGTGCGCCAGGTCGACCCCTTGCGCAAGCTGCTCGAAGCGCGCACCAAGCTGGCCGACCTGCGCAACAAGCTGGCTGGCAACGACAAGCTGGAAGATTTGCTGACGGAAGTGCTGAACAACACGGACAGCCTGGCCGCCCTGAAACCGCAGTTCCCAGCGCAGGAGGATTGAGATGAGTGCCCAGGCAGAAGCCCTTGCAGTATCGGCCGCCAATGCGCCGGCCGCCACCGACTTGCTGGACCAGATCGTCGAGCAAAGCCGCGTCGCCAAGTCCGGCGCCGAACATGCGCGCGCGCGTGACCTGATCTCCGAGCTGGTGGCGCAGGTGCTCGATGGCACGGTGCTGATGTCCAGCAGCCTGTCGGCGACGCTGGACGGGCGCGTGGCGGAGATCGACCGCCTGATCTCGGCCCAGCTCAGCGAAATCATGCACGCGGCGCCGTTCCAGCAGCTCGAGCAAAGCTGGACGGGATTGCGCTACCTGGTCGGCAATTCAGATACGGGCACGCGTTTGCAGATCCGCATGTTCAACGCCACCAAGCGCGAACTGGTGAAGGATTTCCAGGCCGCGCTGGAGTTCGACCAGAGCAGCATGTTCAAGAAGGTGTATGAAGAGGAATTCGGTACCTTCGGCGGTGCGCCATTCGCCGCGCTGCTGGGCGACTTCGCCATTTCGCGCCAGCCGGAAGATATCTATTTTGTCGAGCAGATGTCGCACGTCGCCGCCGCCGCGCATGCGCCGTTCATCGCCTCGGCCGCACCGGAGCTGTTTGGCCTGGAAAGCTACGGCGACCTGGGCAAGCCGCGCGACCTGGCCAAGGTGTTCGACACCATTGAGTACGCGAAATGGAAAGCCTTCCGCGAATCCGAGGATGCGCGTTACGTCGGCCTGACCTTGCCCCGCTTCCTGGGCCGGCTGCCGTTCAATCCCGTCGATGGCACCACGGTCGAAGGTTTTAATTTTGTCGAGGAAGTCGACGGCAGCGACCATCACAAATACCTGTGGTGTAACGCCGCGTATGCGTTCGGCTGCAAGCTGACGAGCGCCTTTGCCGACTACGGCTGGTGCGCCGCCATCCGCGGCGTGGAGGGCGGCGGCCTGGTGGACGACCTGCCGACCCACACCTTCAAGACGGACGAGGGCGACGTGGCCTTGAAATGCCCGGCCGAAGTGGCGATCACCGACCGCCGTGAAAAGGAATTGTCGGACCTGGGCTTCATCTCGCTGGTGCACTGCAAGAACACGGCATATGCGGCGTTTTTCGGCGCACAGTCGGCGCAGAAAAGCCGCAAGTACAACAGCGACGCGGCCAATGCGAACGCGGTGCTGTCGTCGCAGCTGCAGTACATCTTCGCCGTCTCGCGCATCGCCCACTACATGAAAGCCATGATGCGCGACAAGATCGGCAGCTTTGCCGCTGCCTCCAACGTGGAAGATTTTTTGAACCGCTGGCTGATGCAGTACGTGCTGCTCGACGATAACGCCAGCCAGGAACAGAAGGCGCAGTTCCCGCTGCGCGAGGCGTCCGTGCAGGTGCACGAAGTGCCGGGCCGGCCCGGCGTGTACCGCGCCGTGTCGTTCCTGCGGCCGCACTTCCAGCTCGATGAATTATCCGTTTCGCTCCGACTGGTCGCGGAGTTGCCGAAGTCGACCAATTCCTGATTCACCCATCTTTCAACCACAGGAGCACACCATGGCAATCGATGTATATCTGCAGATAGACGGCATCAAGGGCGAGTCCACCGATGACAAGCACAAGGATTGGATCGAGTGCAAGTCGGTCAGCTGGAGCGTCGAACAGCCGAAGTCCGCCACCGCGTCGACGGGCGGCGGCCACACGGCCGAACGCTGCGAGCACAAGGACATCGTCATCTCCAAGCTGGCCGACCTGGCCTCGCCGGTGCTGCTGCAGACCTGCTCGGCCGGCAAGACCATCCCCAAGGCGCGCTTCGAATTCATGCGCGCCGACGGCCAGGGCGAGCGCGTCAAGTACTTTGAAATCGAAATCGAGAATGTGCTGATCGGCGCCGTCACGCCGAACGTGGAAGAGGGGGACATCCTCGGTGAACACGTCGGCTTCAAGTTCTCGAAAGTGAAGTGGAAATACACGCAGCAGAAAGTGACGGGTGGCGCCGGCGGCAATACCTCGGGCGGCTGGGACCTGGCCGCGAACCGCGTGGCTTGATCCATGGTGCGCGGCGCGCGGCGGCCACCTTCGCCCGCGCGCCGCGCCGACATTTCAGGAGAGCGCATGGACAGTTATGTACCTGGCCTGTTCGACCGCCTGATGGGCGACGGCGGCGCGGCGGCGGGCGGCGTGGCGGTGCGCCTGTCGCTGGAACAATTGAAGGATGCGGTGGCGCGCGATCTGGAAGAGCTGCTCAACACGCGCGTGGCCCTGCCGCCCGGCGCGCTCGACGCCTATCCGGAATGCGCGGCCTCCATCGTCAACTATGGCCTGATCGATTTCGCCGGCATGTGCTTGTCCAGCAGCGATGACCGCGCCCGCATCTGCGCCGCGCTGAAGGCCGCCATCGAACGCCACGAACCGCGATTGCGCAATGTGCGCGCCCGCCTGGAACGCGAAGCGGGTGCCATCAACCGGGTCGGCTTCGTCATCAGCGGCACCCTGGCCGTGAAGGCTGGAGGCGAGACGGTCAATTTCGACGCCGTGCTGCAGCCATCGTCGCTGCGCTATTCGATCAACCGCAAGGGAGCCGCTGCATGAGCACTAATTTGAAAACCCTGATCGCCAAACTCAATGACACGGCGCGCACGGCCGCCACCCGCGCCGCCGCCATCTGCGTGGGACTGGGCCAGTATGAAGTCGATATCGAGCATCTGTTCCTGGCGCTGCTGGAACAGGAGCGCAGCGATTTCGTCACCATCGCGCGGCGCAGCGAAATCAGCCTGACGGCGCTGGAAGCGGACCTGCGCCGCGAGATCGGCGGCTTCAGGACGGGCAGCGCGCGCACGCCCGTGTTCTCTCCCCATCTGCCCTTGCTGTTCGAGCATGCCTGGCTGATCGCTTCGCTCGATACGGCGCAGCCAGGCCCCATCCGCAGCCGCCACCTGTTATTGGCGCTGCTGACGGAGCCGGAACTGTCGCAGCTCGCATACCGCGGCTCGAAGCTGTTCGCCCGTTTCAGCGTGGAGCAGCTGAAACACCATCCGGACAAACTGACGGCCGGCTCCGATGAGGAAAGCGCGGCAGTGCCGCGGCTTGCCGACACAGGTGACGATCCTGTTGCGGCCCTGGCCAGCAAAACCCCGGCGCTGGACCAGTTCACCACCGACCTGACACAGTTGGCGCGCGACGGCAAGCTCGATCCCGTGATCGGCCGCGAGGCGGAAATACGCCAGGCCGTCGATATCCTGCTGCGCCGGCGCCAGAACAATCCGATACTCACGGGCGAGGCGGGCGTGGGCAAGACGGCCGTGGTGGAAGGCCTGGCCTTGCGCATCGCTGCAGGCGACGTGCCCGAGGTGCTGCAGGGCGCGCACATCCACGCGCTCGACATGGGCTTGCTGCAGGCCGGCGCCAGCGTGAAGGGTGAATTCGAAAGCCGTTTGAAGAATGTCATCGACGAGGTGACGAAAAGCCCGCACCCGATCATCCTCTTCATCGACGAGGCGCACACGATGATCGGCGCCGGTGGCCAGGCGGGGCAGAACGACGCGGCCAATCTGCTGAAACCGGCGCTGGCGCGCGGCGCCTTGCGCACCATCGCCGCCACCACCTGGAGCGAGTACAAAAAATATTTTGAAAAGGATGCGGCGCTGGCGCGGCGCTTCCAGGTGGTGAAGGTGGAAGAACCGAGCGAGGACATCGCCTGCGCCATGCTACGCGCCATGGCACCGCTGATGGAGCGCCATTTCGGCATCCGCGTGCGCGACGCCGCCATCGTCGAGGCGGTGCGCCTGTCGCACCGCTACATCAGCGGGCGCCAGCTGCCCGACAAGGCCATCAGTGTGCTCGATACGGCCTGCGCCAAGGTGGCGCTGGGCCAGTGCGCCACGCCGGCGCAACTGGAGAACGCGCACCGGCGCCAGGAACGCATCGGCGCGGAAATCGCCGCCTTGAGCCGCGAGGCGGCCGATGGCGAAGTGCCCGATAAAGCCGGTGCCGCGCGCCTGACGCAGCTGCGGCGCGAGCATGAAGAAGGACAGACGCAGATCACGGCGCTGGGGCAGCGCTGGGAGAGTGAAAAGGCGATGGTGGCGCAGATCGGCGACTTGCGCGCGCAGCTGCGCGGCGAGCGGCCGGGCGAGGTCGCCGCGGCGCGCCTGCTGGCGCTGAAGGAAGAACTGGCGGCGCTGCAGGGAGAAGCGCCGCTGTCGCCGCTGGAAGTCGATGCGCAGGTGGTGGCCGGCATCGTCGCCGGCTGGACCGGCATCCCGCTGGGGAAAATGCTCAAGGACGAGATCCGCACGGTGCTGACCCTCGATGGGGCGCTGCGCGAACGGGTGCTGGGGCAGGACCACGTCATCGCGGCGGTGGCGCAGCGCGTGCGCACGGCGCGCGCCAGCCTGGACGACCCGAACAAGCCGCAAGCCGTGTTCCTGTTCACGGGGCCGTCCGGCACGGGCAAGACGGAAACGGCGCTGGCGCTGGCCGACCTGCTGTATGGCGGCGAGCGCAAGCTCATTACCATCAACATGAGCGAATACCAGGAAGCGCACAGCGTGGCCGGCCTGAAAGGCTCGCCGCCCGGCTATGTCGGCTATGGCGAAGGCGGCGTGCTGACGGAAGCCGTGCGGCGCCAGCCCTACAGCGTGGTGCTGCTCGATGAAGCGGAAAAAGCGCACCCCGACGTGCTGGAGCTGTTCTTTCAGGTCTTCGACAAGGGCGTGCTCGATGATGCGGAAGGGCGCGAAGTCGATTTTCGCAACACCATCATCATCGCCACCTCGAACCTGGGGTCGGGCGCCATGATGGCCGCCTGCCTGAACCGGGTCGCGCAGGACTTGCCCACGCCGGCCGCGCTGGAAGAACTGTTGCGCCCGCAACTGGTCGCGCATTTCAAGCCAGCCTTGCTGGGACGGTTGAAGGTGCTGCCGTTCTATCCCCTCAACGACGCGGTGCTGGCCGAGATCATCCACCTGAAGCTGGCGCGCATCGGGCAGCGCATCGCGCGCAACCATCAGGCGCAGTTCAGCCATGACGCGGGTCTGGTCGACGCCGTGCTGGCGCGCTGCACCGAGGTCGATTCGGGCGCGCGCAATGTCGACCAGATCCTCAATGGCAGCCTGCTGCCGGCGATCGCCGAAGCGGTGCTGGCGCGCATGGCCGAAGGCGAGCCGGTCGCGTCGATACGCATCAGCGCGAACAAGCAGGGGCAGTTCAAGTACACGATCCGATAATCCACTTTCCGGAGAGCGCCATGTTCAATCTGGAGCAGTTGCTGCACCCCGTCAGCGCCGTCAGCCCCTGCGGCGGCGACATCACCTTCAGCCAGGAGCTCGATGCCATCGCGCGCGCGCGCCAGCACGATGACCCGAGCCTGGACCAGGGCGAGTGGGTGACGGCGTTGAAGGAGGCGGACTGGCCTTTCGTGGCGACGCGCTGCGAACAGCTGATCGCCACGCACAGCAAGGATTTGCGCGTGGCCGTGTGGCTGGCCGAGGCGCACGCGAAAACGCGCCACTTCCGTGGCCTGGGCGATGGTTACGCGCTGCTGGCCGGCCTGTGCGAGCGTTACTGGGATGGCCTGTACCCGCCGGCGGAAGAGGGCGACCAGGAACAGCGCATCGGCAATGTCTTCTGGCTGCTGTCGCGCACGCCGCAACTAGTGCGAGAGATCCCGCTGACCGACGGCGCCGACGGCCTGTATGCACTGCAAGATTTCGATGTGGCGCGCCAGCGCGCGGCGGCCAGCCTGGCGCAGGGCGCGGCGGATCAGGGCTGGGGCGATACGCGCCACGACGAAGGGGCGACCCTGGCGCAGATGGAGGCGGCGCGGCAAAGGAACACACGCGCCTTTTCCGACGGCTTGCTGGCCGACGCGCAATACTGCATGCAGTCGCTGCTGGCGTTCGAACGCAGCGTCGATGCGCGTTTTGGTGTTGATGGCCCGAGTTTTCGCGCCGCGCGCGAAGCGCTGGAAAATGCCATTCACTTCATCGCGCCGCTGTCGCCTGGCGCGGACTTTGCCGGCACGACGCCCGCCGCCGGCCAGGGCGCCAGCGGGGGCGGGGGCGCCATCGTGCAGCGCCAGCAGGCGCTGGCCCAGCTGCGCCAGGTGGCCGATTTTTTCCGCCGCACGGAGCCGCACAGCCCCGTCGCCTACCTGGCCGAGAAGGCCGCCAGCTGGGGCGAGCTGCCGCTGCACCTGTGGCTGCGCGCCGTCGTGAAGGATTCAAGCACCATGGCGCAGCTCGACGAAATGCTGGGCACGAACAGCGCAAACGGGTGATGGCGTTTTCTCCTTCCATGCTACTCTTCGCGCATGTCCAGAATGCTCATCCTGCCTGCCGCGCTGTGCCTGTTCATCGCTGCCGGCGCGCGGGCCGAGGGGCCGACGCCGCTGGTGATCTATGGCGACGATGATTATCCGCCGTACTCCTACGTTGACAACGGCCAGATGAAAGGCATCTATACGGAGATCGTGCGCGAAGCCGTGCAATCGATGCCGCAGTATGCGGTGCAGCTGCGCCCCGTACCCTGGAAGCGGGGCGTGCTGATGCTGCAGACGGGCGAGGCGTTTGCTCTGTATCCGCCGTATTCATGGCGCAGCGAGCGGCCGTACGTGCGCTATTCCGTGCCGCTGCTGATGGAGCAGCTGGTGGTGCTGTGCAACCAGGAGGTGCTGGCCAAACGCACGCTGCGGCAGTGGCCCGCCGATTACAGCGGCTTGCACATCGGCGTGAACGCGGGTTTCTTGCTGGGCGATGCAAAGCAGACTGCAGCCGTGCAAGCGGCCAATATCGTGTTCGATACGGCCAAGGGCACGCGCACGAATCTGCTCAAGCTGATGCGTGGACGTATCGATTGCTATGTCAGCGACCGCCTGTCGGCGCAGTGGGAATTGCAGCGCATCCGGCGCGAGGAACCGCCGGGCACGCCGATGCAGGCGATTCAGGAAACGGCACAGCTGGCCAGCCAGCAGGGACACCTGGGCTTTACGGAGCGCCGGCCTGCCGCCTACCCGTATCGCGATGACTTTATCGAACAATTCAATGCCGCCATCGTGCGCATGCAAAACAATGGCGCGATCCGCCGCATCGTCGATCGCGCGCTGCAACCCTGACCTTGCCACCCTGATTTCACCCGATGGAGAAAAACATGAAAAAACTGCTGTTCCTGTGTGTGCTTGTGCTGGCCGGCTGCGTGGGCCGGCCCGAGAATATTGTGCCAGTTAGCAACTTCGACACGACCCGCTATCTGGGAAAGTGGTATGAGATCGCGCGCCTCGACCACTCGTTCGAACGGGGCTTGAGCCATGTGACGGCCGACTACAGCCTGCGCCAGGATGGCGGCCTGAAAGTGCTCAACCGCGGCTACAAGGATGCGGACGCTGTCTGGAAGGACGCGGAAGGCAAGGCGTATTTCGTCGACAAGAAAGACGTGGGCTACCTGAAAGTGTCGTTTTTCGGCCCCTTTTATGGTTCCTACATCGTCTTCGACCTCGACCAGCAAAATTACAGCTATTCCATGATCAGCGGCCCCGACAAATCCTACTTCTGGTTGCTGTCGCGCACGCCAACCATGGACCCTGCCTTGCAGCAGCGCCTGATCGAGAAAGCCGGTGGCCTGGGTTTCGATACGTCAAAATTGATCTACGTGAAGCAAAACTGACACTGCTTGCCTGCCGCCCGTTCGTGGCGGCATACCACCTTCTGGTTGTTGCTTTTCTGCATGTTATTTCTTGCAATGCCACTCTGATTCACTCACAATCTGCTCCAAAGTAGTGCGCTGCGGCGCGCTGCCATTCTGGTGGCGTGGATAACGTTGCGCCACCTCTCGTGATTGCCGCACGGCAGATGCCTGCTATATTGATACGTAGCAGTAAATCGGTTTCGTGGCGTCTGTGCATCGTTTTTTCAGATTGGAATCACGCAATGAAGAACCTCAAAATCGGCGTACGTCTTGGTGGCGGTTTTGCCGCCGTCCTCCTGCTGTTGACGACCTTGACCGTGGTGGGCATCGTGCAGATGCAAAGCGCCAGCAAGGAGACCGATGCGCTCGTCAACGTCAAGGTGCGCAACGAGCGCCTGATCGGTGAATGGACCAAGGTCATCGAGGTGAACGCGGCGCGCACGGCGGCCGCCTGGAAAGTCAGCGATCCTGAACACCAGAAGCAATTTGAAAAGGAAATGGCGGTCTCGTCCGCACGCGCCACGGAAATCCAGAACGATATCGGCAAGAGCCAGCTGAACGCCGAAGAGCAAGCGCTGTACCAGGAAGTGCTGAGCACGCGCAAGGCCTACACGGAAGTGCGCAAGAATGTGTTCAAGGCCAAGAATGCGGGCGATCTTGAACTGGGCAAGCGCCTGTACGAAGGCGACATGGGCGTCAAGCGCGACATCTACCTGGCGTCGCTGAAGAAGCTGGAACTGCTGGAAGCCAAGCTGCTCGATGAATCAGCCGCGCAAATCCGTTCGCGCTATGAAAGCGGCCGTCTGCTGCTGATCTCGCTGGGCGTGGTCGCCATCTTGCTCGGCATCGCGTGCGCGTACTGGATTACACGCTCGATCACGCGCCCCATCACGCGTGCCGTCGAGGTGGCGGAAGCCGTGTCCGCTGGTGACCTGACCAGTCATATCGTCGTGGAAAGCCGCGATGAAACGGGGCAATTGATGCACGCGCTGAAAAACATGAACGACAAGCTGGTGAGCATCGTCGGCCAGGTGCGCGCCGGCACCGAATCGATCAGCACGGCGTCGAGCGAAATTGCCGCCGGCAACCTGGACTTGTCGTCGCGCACGGAAGAGCAGGCCAGTTCGCTGGAAGAAACGGCGTCTTCCATGGAAGAGCTGACCTCCACCGTGAAACTCAACGCCGACAATGCGCGCAGCGCCAACCAGCTGGCCATCGACGCCTCGCAGATCGCCAGCAAGGGCGGGGTGGTGGTATCGGAAGTGGTCAGCACCATGGGCTCGATCAACGATTCCTCGCGCAAGATCGTCGATATCATCAGCGTCATCGACGCCATCGCCTTCCAGACGAATATCCTGGCCTTGAACGCGGCCGTGGAGGCGGCCCGGGCCGGCGAGCAGGGCCGTGGTTTTGCCGTCGTCGCTTCCGAGGTGCGCAACCTGGCGCAACGCTCGAGCGCGGCGGCCAAGGAAATCAAGGGCTTGATCGACGATTCCGTGCAAAAGGTCGAAGCAGGTTCGCAACTGGTGGACAAGGCGGGCCGCACCATGGACGAGATCGTGCAAAGCATCAGTCATGTGACGCAGATCATGAACCAGATCACCGACGCCAGCGATGAACAGCGCACCGGCATCGAACAAGTCAACCAGGCCATCGGCCAGATGGACCAGGTCACGCAGCAAAACGCCGCCCTCGTGGAAGAAGCAGCTGCGGCGGCCGAATCCATGCAGGAACAGGCGGCCAAGCTGGCCGACGTGGTGGGCCTGTTCAAGCTCGATGCAACGCAGCACTATGTGTCGGCCAGTGCTAGTCCGTCCGTGACGGCATCCGCACCAGCTGCCATGCGACCTGCGGCGCGACCTGTCACCAGGCCCACCATCCAGCCCGCAAGGCACCACGCGCCGGCGCCAGCCATGGCGGCACCCGCGCCGGGCAAGGCGGCGCAAGCAGACGCCGTGCGTGCACGCGCGCCGAAGGCACCGGTGGCATCCGGCGTCGACGAGTGGGAAGAGTTTTAAGCGCAAACTCCCCTTGGCATGGCGCTGGCGCTACAATCGCGGCTTGAAGACAGCCGCGAACGCGCTCCGCCATGACCACCCGCCGTACCTCCAGCCATCCGTCCAGTAATACCGTCGGCCATACCGCCAGCCGACCCGCTGCATCCTCCTGTCTGGTGGAACCCGCCAAACGTGCGCGCTGCCCGGCTTGCCTGCGCGCCGTGTCCAGCTGCATCTGCCGCTGGATCGCCCCCGTTTCCCACGCGGTGGAAGTGCTGATCCTGCAGCATCCGCTGGAAGTCCACAATGCCAAGGGCAGCGCCCGCTTGCTGCACCTGAGCCTGCCCAACAGCCGCATGCTGACGGGCGAACAGTTTGCCCCCGATGTTCTCGCCGGGCTGCTGGCCGGCAAGCACAATGTGCTGCTGTACCCGGATACGCCAGGCGACCGCTCGCTGGGCATCGCGCCGCCGCCAGTGCTCGACCCCGCCATCTTGCTCGATCCCAGCCAATTGCGGCTGGTGGTGCTGGACGCCACCTGGCGTAAGAGCCGCAAGATGCTATATATGAATCCCCCGTTGCAACAGCTGCCGCGCCTGCCACTGCGCGATACGCCCGCTTCCCATTACCTGATCCGCAAGGCGCACGCGCCAGATCAGTTATCGAGCCTGGAAGCGACGTGCTATGCCTTGATGCAGTTGGAGCAGGACGCGGCCCGCTTCGTTCCCCTGATCACGGCATTTGACGGTTTTGTCGCGCAGCAGTTGAGTTATGTCATGCCGCAGGGTGAAAAAGCTTGAAATAGCACCATGGCAGCCCTTGATATTGGCCGGACAGCGGCATAGTATACTGTACGTATATACAGTTGATGGGGCCGTTCATGAAAGCAATCATTCCAGAGCACGATGACAGTTTCGCCGGGCAAGCCATGCTGCCGCCGCAATCGCTGAAAGCTCACAAGGGCCGTGGGGCCGTCTCGAACCTGCAAGGGCGCTACGAGGTGCATGCGCGCGCCGGTTTCGACGATGGCTGGAGCGTGGGCGGCCTGGATGAGGCGGCCGGGGAAGAGGGGGCGCCGGGCTGGAAGACGCAGGTCAGCGATGAGCAGGCGCGCACCATCCTCACGCGCAACGCTTCGCCCGATTTGCCGTTCAATGTCTCGCTGAACCCGTACCGCGGTTGCGAACACGGCTGCATTTATTGCTTTGCCCGTCCCACGCACAGCTATCTGGGCCTGTCGCCGGGCCTGGACTTCGAAAGCCGCATCTACGCCAAGGTGAACGCTCCTGAACTCTTGCGGCGCGAACTGGCCAGGCCGTCGTATGTGCCTGAACCGATCGCCCTCGGCGTCAATACCGATGCGTATCAGCCGTGCGAACGCGAACGGCAGCTGACGCGGCGCGTGCTGGAAGTGCTGCAGGAGTGCGACCATCCCGTGGCGCTGATCACGAAATCGTCGCTGATCGAGCGCGATATCGACATTCTGGCACCCATGGCGGCCAGGCATCTGGCGGCCGTGGCCGTGACTGTCACCACGCTCGACCCGGCCATCGCGCGCACCCTGGAACCGCGCGCGGCTGCTCCGGCGCGGCGGCTGCGCACCATCCGCACGCTGACGGAGGCCGGTATTCCCGTGGGCGTGAGCATCGCGCCCATCATCCCGTTCGTGACGGAGCCGGAAATCGAACAGCTGCTCGAAGCCGTGCGCGACGCGGGCGCCATCCACGCCCATTACGTGGTGCTGCGTCTGCCGTGGGAAGTGAGCCCGCTGTTTCAGCAATGGCTGGAAGCACACTTCCCGGAACGGGCCCAGCGCGTGATGAACCGGGTGCGCGAAATGCGGGGCGGCAAGGATTACGACAGCGCGTTCGGCGCGCGCATGCGGGGCGAAGGCGTGTGGGCCGACCTCATCCGCCAGCGCTTTGAAAAGGCCGTGCACCGGCTGGGGCTGCATGGCAAGGGCGGCCGCTTCAAGCAGCTCGATTGCACGCAGTTCCGGCGCCCGCTGGTGGTGCCGCCGTTGGGCGCGAAAGTGAAAAATGGCAATGCGGGACAGCTGGATTTGTTTTAAGAAGTTAAGCCAAGTTAAGCCGTCGTTACCGCTGCTGGAGCGGAGGCGCTGCGGCGCTATCGTGTAGGGCTAACGTGTAGCATTATCCTGCAGCGTTATCCTGTGCAGGTGCGTGCATCTGCGCCAGATGTTGCTCGATGGCAAAGACATGCGGATCGCTCTTGCCCAGCTCGCGCAAGGCGCTGGCCAAGTGCAGCAGGTATTCGCTGTTCGGACCGCTGGGGCCGATTGATCGGGCGATCTGGCGCGCGATGTCCAGTTCCGGGGCGGCGCCCAGGAAGGCGGCGTTTTCCTCGTTGGCGATGTACACGAGGCCTTCGACCTTGCTGCCGTCCTCGAAGGTGATGTCGGTGGCCAGGCGCAGGTAGCCGTTCTTTTCGCGGTGGTCGAGGTGGGCGAAGACTTCGGGCGTGATCAGATAGGCCATGCCGTCGCACACGGCGCCCGCCTGCGGCACGATGGTGGCGACCCTGCCCGGCGCCATCGGCGTGCCGCGGTGGTCGTGCGAACCTTGCCAGAAGCGCCGCGTCCAGCCGGCGATGCTGGCGGGGCGGCGTTCGATGTAGGGGAAGTCGGCCTTGTAGATCAGCGACCCATAGCCGAACAGCCAGACCTGTGCATGGCCGTCGAATTTGTTCATGCGCTGGTTGATGGCGATGGTGGCGGCGTCGATGGCGGACAGGTCGTTCTGGGCAGGCTGGGTCATGGCGTAGGCGGCAAGGGGCGATGCGCCATTATAAAGCGGCGCCAGCCGGGCCGCCTGCGGGCAGGGCGTCGCGTGCCGCGCCGCTGCCCGCTCCCACGTTCCATTCGTGCGTCTCGACAAAGCGGAACAGGAAGGCCATGAAGCTTTCGGCCGCCGGCGACAGCGAACGGCCCGTCTTCGTGTAGACGAAAAAGCGCCGCGTCAGTTCCGGCTCGTGCAGGGCGCGCATGTGCAATTGATATAGTTTCACCATCGGTTCCGCGTACGGCAGGCAGACCGTGATGCCCAGGTTGGCGCTGACCATGGCCAATGCCGTCGTCATGAAGGTCACTTCGTTATAGGGATTGAGCGACAGCTCGCGAAACGCGCCGTGCATGTCGCGCAGCAGGCGTTCCGTGAACTGGCCCTGCAGCGAGATGAACGGGTAGTCGCCCACGTCGGCCCAGGTGACCCTTTCCTTTTGCTGCAGCGGGTGCTGCTCGGGGAAGACCAGCACGAAGGGCATTTCGAACAGCGCCTGCGCGGCGATTTCCGCCGTCGGGTCGCGCTCGGGGCCGATGCCGAAATCGACTTCGCCGCTGAACACGCGCGCCGAGACATTCTCCACGGGGCAGTCGACAAGGCGCAGCTGCACGTCCGGGTGCGCCTGGCGGTAGGCGGCGATCACTTCCGGCAGCAGGGTGCACGCCATCATCTGCGGCGCGGCGATGCGCACCATGCCCGTTTTCAGGGCCTTGCGCTGGGCGATGCCGGCCATGGCGCCGTCGAGGTCCTCGATCATCTTTTCAAACAGCGGATACAGTTCGCGGCCGATTTCCGACAGCTGCGTCTTGCGCGTGCTGCGCTCGACCACGCGTACGCCCAGCACGCTTTCCAGTTCCTTGATCAAGCCGCTCAAGGCCGATTGCGTGACGTGCAGGTATTCGGCGGCCAGGGTAAAGCTGCCGGTCTTGGCCAGCGCCACGAAGGCGCGCATTTGGCGCAGGCTGGGACTCATAAGATAATCCGATAAATCAATGGTTAAAAATTGTTTGTATGATAGCTGTAACTCGATTCTAATGGTGAAAAGCTGAAAAACAGGCCAGCCAACGCGCCCACGGCGCCATCCATTGGAGACAAGCACATGAAGATCAAGCAAATCCACCACGTCGCCTACCGCTGCATCGACGCGAAGAAAACCGTCGAGTGGTACGTCAAGCATTTGAACATGAATTTCGTCCTCGCCATCGCCGAAGACCTGGTGCCATCGACCAAGGCGCCGGACCCGTACATGCATGTCTTCCTCGATGCGGGCCATGGCAATGTGCTGGCCTTTTTTGAACTGCCGACGCAGCCGCCGATGGACCGCGACCGCAATACCCCGGCCTGGGTGCAGCATCTGGCGCTGGAAGTGGGCAGCATGGAGGAACTGCTGGCCGCCAAGGAGCGCCTGGTCGCCGGCGGCATCGAGGTGCTCGGTCCCGTCAACCACGCCATCTTCCAGTCGATCTATTTCTTCGACCCGAACGGCCACCGCCTGGAGCTGGCGGCTAACGTGGGCACGCCGGAGATGATGGCCAAACTGGACGCCGTCAAATGGGAAATGCTGGAAGAATGGTCGCAGACGCGCCGCGCGCCCAAGCACGCCGCCTGGATGCACGCGCCGGCAGACGCCTGAGCGCACCGGACCGACACTCTCTGACAAATACACCGAACAAGGAACACCATGAAATTCGCAACCCTGAAAAACGGCAGCCGCGACGGCGCCCTGATCCTCGTCAGCCGCGACCTGCGCCAGTACCAGCGCGTGGCCGCCATTGCGCCCACCTTGCAGGCCGCGCTCGACAACTGGGACGCGGTCGCGCCAAAGCTGGAGCAGGCCTACGCCGACCTGAACGCGGGCCAGGCGCCGGACGCGCAGCCGTTTGATGCGGCGCTGTGCCACTCGCCGCTGCCGCGCGCCTACCAGTGGGCCGACGGTTCCGCCTACATCAACCACGTGGAACTGGTGCGCAAGGCGCGCAACGCGGAAGTGCCGGCCTCGTTCTACACGGACCCGCTGATGTACCAGGGCGGCTCGGACAGTTTTATCGGCCCGCGCGACCCGATCTTCGCCCTGTCCGAAGAGTGGGGCATCGACCTGGAAGCGGAAGTGGCGGTGATTACGGGCGACGTCGCCATGGGCGCCAGCGTGGACGACGCGGCAAAAGCGATCCGCCTCGTCATGCTGGTCAACGACGTCTCCTTGCGCAACCTGATCCCGGGCGAACTGGCCAAGGGCTTCGGCTTCTTCCAGTCGAAGGCGGCCAGCGCGTTTTCCCCGGTCGCCGTCACGCCGGACGAACTGGGTGCCGACTGGGCGGACAGCAAGCTGCATTTGCCGCTGCTGGTGGACCTCAACGACAAACCGTTCGGCAAGCCAAATGCGGGCGAAGACATGACCTTCAATTTTGCCCAGTTGGTAGCCCATGCGGCGAAGACGCGCGAACTGGGTGCCGGCAGCATCGTCGGTTCCGGCACCGTGTCGAACAAGCAGGGCAACCTGTTTGGCTCGAGCATCGAGAACGGCGGCGTCGGTTACTGCTGCCTGGCCGAAGTGCGCATGTATGAAACCATCGAGCACGGCGCGCCGAAAACGGCCTACCTGAAGTTCGGCGACACGGTGCGCATCGAGATGCGCGACGCGGCGGGCGCGAGCATCTTCGGCAGCATCGAGCAGACCGTGGCCCTGTACGCCGGCCGCGCCTGAGGGGAGAGCGCCCCATGAAGCTGTACACCTATTTCCGCAGTTCGGCTGCCTACCGCGTGCGCATCGCCTTGAATCTCAAAGGCATCGCCTACGACAGCATTCCCGTGCACTTGCTGCAGGACGGCGGCCAGCAGTTGCTGCCAGCCTACCGCGCCGTCAACCCGTCGGCCCTGGTGCCGGCGCTCGACGACGATGGCGCCATCCTGACGCAGTCGCTGGCGATGCTCGAGTATCTCGACGAGACGCGCCCAGCCGTGCCGCTGCTGCCGGCGGACGCGCTGGGACGCGCCAGGGTGCGCGCGCTGGCGCTGGCCATCGCCTGTGATGCCCATCCGCTGACGAATCTGCGCGTGCTGAAATACCTGAAAAACACTCTGGGGCTGTCGGACGAGGCCAAACAGGAGTGGTACCGGCACTGGATGGCCGAGGGACTGGCGGCCGTGGAGGCGCTGCTGGCGCAGGGCGATCCGGCCGGCACGGGCCTGTTCTGCCATGGCGACAGTCCGACGATGGCTGATTGCTGCCTGGTGCCGCAGGTATTCAATGCGCAGCGCTTCGCCATCGACTTGGCGCCATACCCGCGCGTGGCGCGCATCCACGCGCATTGCGCCGGCTTGCCCGCGTTTGCGGCCGCCCATCCGTCGCAGCAGCCTGACGCCGAATAGGGCATCAGGTCAATAAGGGGAGCGGGTTCAGCTCCACTCAACCCTGTCCCGTCCGCCATGTTTGGCGCGGTACAGGGCCTGGTCGGCGCGGATCAGCAGATCGGTCAAGTGGTCCGCTTCCCGCCTGGCTGGTGCGGTCGGTTGCGGCGTATTGGATGTCACGCCGATGCTGATGGTCAGGCTGACCAGTTGGCCATCATCGCATTCCACGCGCAAGCTGGCCGCCGCCAGGCGCAGGCGCTCGGCCGCTTCCAGCGCCACCGGCAGCGGCGTCTCCGGCATCAGCAGCACGAATTCCTCGCCCCCGAAGCGCGCCGCCGTATCCATGCCCCGCGTGACGCTGCGCAGCACTTGCGCGACGGCAGCGATGGCGCGGTCGCCCGCGTCGTGGCCATGGCCATCATTGATGCGTTTGAAGTGGTCGATATCGATCATCAGCAGCGACAGCGTGTGGCCGAAGCGCTGGGCGCGCTCAAGCTCCTCTGTCAGCCGCAGGGTCATCATGCGGCGGTTCCCCAGGCCGGTCAGCGGGTCGGTCGTGGCTTGCTGCTCCAGCCGGGAGTTGGCCACCAGCAATTCCAGGGTGCGCTGCAAGACCCGTTCCTCGAGCATGTCGCGCTCCGCATGCAGGGCCGCCACGCTGGCGCGGCGGCTGCGCTGGGCCAATAGCAGGGCCGTGATCAGCGCCGCTTGCAGCGCGATCAGCGACAGTCCGGCGATGATCTGCCAGTGATATTGCGCCCATACGCCCTGGGGCCGGTTCAGGATGCGCGCCTCGCCGGGCAGGTTGCGCAAGCCGAAGCGCTGTACCGCGGCATCGTCGAAGATATACGCCTGCATGCCATCCGGGTCGGGTGTTCTGCCCAGCAGGATGCGCGCAATGGTGCGTCCCACTTTCTCTCCGCTGATGACATAGCCGCCCACCACGCCGGGCAGTATCAGCGACTCCACGCTGGTGAAAATGGGCACGGCGCTGCGCGCGGCCAGGTCGCGCGCCATGACGGGCGGCGTGGTGCGCTGCCCCAGTTCGTCGCGGTAGACGGGCAGCAAATAGATGGCGCTGCCCTCGCCCAGCGTGCCGGTGCGGCGCCACAACTCTTCCTGGCTCAGGTGATCCCAGAATTCGACCTTGAGTCTGTCCTGGTAGGGCGTAATGGCGGCGCGGATGGCGGCGATCCACGCCTGGCCGCGTGCGCTGCCGTCGCCGACGACGGCGATATGGCGCAGCCGTGGCGTCACTTGCAGCATGACGGCGATGGCCTTGCCAAAATCGTGGCGCACATCGAGATTGATGCCGTCGGCAGGTACCCAGTCCTGCCGTCCCTGATTCACATAGTAGCGGGGCACGCCGGGAAACAGCGCTGGATGCTGGCTCAGGAACTGGGCCGCCAGGTAGTTTTCCGTGATGATGGCGTCGAACCGCACCATCCTGTACTTGGTTTGCAGATAGGTTTCCAGCCCGGCTATGGCAGGTTGCTCGCCCACGCGCACGGAATCGAGCCGCTCCTCATAGATGCCGGGCGCGAGGCGCCAGTTCTCGTTGGCCAGTTCCGCGCTCATGCCCTTGTGGATCAGCGTTTGCCACTGCGAGGAGGCGTCGCTGCCCAGGGAATACAGTACCAGCACTTGCCTTGGCGCAAAACGCGGTGCGCTGATCTCCGCCAGGTCTTGCGCATGGACGGCGGCGTTGCAGCATAGCCATAGCAGAAAGCTCAGGCAGGGCAAGCGTATCGCGGCGCGCAATCGTGTGAGGTAGGGACAGGGCATGGACAGGGCAGTGTGTTGAGAACTTGCCCAGGCGCAATGAGCGTTAGTGGATGGAAGAATCCGGTAAGCACTATTTCTTGATGTGGCTCAAGTTCCAAGGAAACCAGTCTAGCATTGCCGGCCTCGATTGGCGCAGATGGAGTGCAATTTTTGATACGGTTGTTGCTATATTGGTATTGCTGTGAGATGTGGGGGGTGCGCATTCAACAATGCAGGCGTACCGGTGCGCTACAATTTGCGTTTGCCCAAATATTTCACGCGCCATGACTGCAACAACCGTTCCTGCCAGCATCACCGATGCCCTGTCCCTGGCGCACGCTTCCTGGCGTCCCATCCTGCTACGCGGCTTGGACGCCGTGATGGCGGCCGATCCCGCCTACCTGCCGGCGCTGGCTGCCGACGATTACCTGCCCACGCAGGGCCGGCTGTTCGCCGCCTTTGCCCTGCCGCTGGCGCAGGTGCGCTACGTGCTGGTGGGCGAGGGGCCGTATCCGCGCGCCGACAGTGCCACGGGCGTGTGCTTCATGGATGGCGCCGTCGGCAGTCTGTGGTCGGCCACGGGGCTGTCGAAGCCCGTCAACCGCGCCACGTCCCTGCGCAACTTCATGAAGATGCTGCTGGTGGCCGATGGCCAGCTGCAGGGCGGCGACACGTCCGGCGTAGCCATGGCGCCCGTGGCGGCTGCCGCGCAATTGCCGGGCAGCGGCGTGATCCAGACCTTGCCCGACCTGCAGCGCAAGATGACGGAGCAGGGCTTTTTGCTGCTCAACGCGGCGCTGGTGTTCCGTGCTCATGTGCCGCCTGTGCAGGATGCGCGCGGCTGGTTGCCTTTCCTGCAGGTGGTGCTCGAAGCGCTGGCGCGGCAGGGCGGGGCGGCCTTGCCGCAACTGGTGTTGTGGGGCAAGATTGCCGAGCTCATCAAACGCCTGCCGGTGGCGGCATCGTTGCCGCAGGTGACGGCGGAACATCCGTATAATCTGTCCTTTATCGGCAATCGTGACATGCAGGCCTTGTTTGGCCCGATGCAACTATTGCGTGCTTGAGATTGAATTGACGCCATCTGGCGGAAGTGCGGGGAATATGCAAATCAGTAACGTGGAAGAATTGAAGGCGTGGATCGCGGCAGGCGGCGTGCCCGACTATCTGTATTTCTGGGGCCACACGCCGGCGCAGCCGCAGGTGCCCGACAAAAGCTGCTTCAGCCAGTGGTTCCCGTCGCCCTTCAGTCTGGCCGGCGTCACGTATGCGACGGCCGAGCACTACATGATGGCGCAAAAGGCAGCCCTGTTTGGCGACACGGCCGTGCAGGCGCGCATCGTGGCGGCCGCGCGGCCGTCGGAAGTGAAGAAGCTGGGGCGCGAAGTGGCGAACTTTGACGCCAAGGTGTGGGAAGCGGCACGTGCCGGCATCGTCTTCGATGGTAACTTTGCCAAGTTCTCGCAAAAGGCCGCGCTGCGCAAGTTTCTGCTGGGCACGGGCGAGCGCGTGATCGTCGAAGCCAGTCCCGTCGACCGCATCTGGGGCGTGGGCCTGGCGTCGGACAATCCGCGCATCGATGATCCCGCCAGCTGGGACGGCTTGAACTTGCTCGGTTTCGAGTTGATGAAAGTGCGCAGCGCTTTACGTGCTTGAGCGGTACTGTTGTTTTCCTGATGCCGCCGCGCCCGGCGCGGCCGGCCATGCCCCTGCCAGCCCTGTGGTCATCGAGGGGCGCTCTGACAAACCCCGCCGAATTTGTTATACTTGACTAAATCATTCAACTACTCAGGGTTTGAGAAGTTGAAAAGCCGCAATATTTTAAACTAGTTGAACCGAGGATGTATGCGTCTGACTACAAAAGGCCGTTTTGCCGTGACTGCGATGATCGATCTTGCCCTGCGCCAGGGTAAAGGTCCGGTCACCTTGTCCGGTATCAGCCAGCGCCAGTCGATTTCCCTGTCCTACCTGGAACAGCTGTTCGGCAAGCTGCGCCGCCATGAGATCGTCGAATCGATCCGCGGTCCCGGCGGCGGCTACAGCCTGGCGCGCCGTGCGGACAAGGTGACGGTGGCCGACATCATCATCGCCGTCGACGAACCGCTGGACGCCACGCAGTGCGGCGGCAAGGAACATTGCCACGGCGCCGACGCGGCCACGGGTGCGCGCTGCATGACACATGAATTGTGGTCCACACTCAATGAAAAAATGGTCGATTATCTGGATTCTGTGTCCTTGCAGGACCTGGTCGACCAGCAGAGACAAAAGATTGCCGAACAAAGCGTGATGGTGATGCATCGTAACCACGCCGCCATCGGTTGAATATTACAAAATACTAAGTTGCTGATTGCAGGAGTTATTGATGAACGCCCCAGAAAAAAACGTAGGCCAAGTGCACTTTGAAACCGCACCGCATTTCCCGATCTACATGGATTACTCGGCCACTACGCCGATCGATCCACGCGTCGCCGACAAGATGATTCCCTACCTGCGCGAGCAGTTCGGCAATCCGGCATCGCGCAGCCACATGTATGGCTGGACGGCGGAAAAAGCCGTGGAAGAGGCACGCGGCCACGTGGCGGCCCTGGTGAACGCCGATCCGCGCGAAATCATCTGGACATCCGGTGCGACGGAAAGCAACAACCTGGCCATCAAGGGCGCGGCACAGTTCTACAAGACCAAGGGCAAGCACATTATCACCGTCAAGACCGAGCACAAATCGGTACTCGACACGGTGCGCGAACTGGAACGCATCGGCTTTGAAGCGACCTACCTGGAACCGCAGGACAACGGCCTGATCACCGTCGAGCAGCTGGCCGCGGCCGTGCGCCCGGACACCATCCTTGTGTCGGTCATGCTGGTAAACAACGAAATCGGCGTGATCCAGCCGATCGACGAGATCGGCGTGTTCTGCCGCTCGAAAGGCATCATCTTCCATTGCGACGCCGCGCAAGCGACGGGCAAGGTCGTCATCGACCTGCAAAAGACCAAGGTTGACCTGATGACCTTCACGGCGCACAAGACCTACGGCCCGAAAGGCGTGGGCGCCCTGTACGTGTGCCGCAAGCCGCGCGTGCGCCTGGAAGCGCAGATGCACGGTGGCGGCCATGAGCGCGGCCTGCGCTCGGGTACTCTGCCGACGCACCAGATCGTCGGCATGGGCGAAGCGTTCCGCATCGCCAAGGAAGAAATGGACAGCGAAATCGGCCGCATCAAGGCCTTGCGCGACCGCCTGGCCAAGGGCTTGCAGGAGATCGAAGAAGTCTACATCAACGGCGACATGGATCACCGCGTGCCGCACAACCTGAACGTGAGCTTCAACTACGTCGAAGGCGAGTCGCTGATCATGGCGATCAAGGATATCGCCGTGTCGTCCGGTTCGGCCTGCACCTCGGCCAGCCTGGAACCATCGTACGTGCTGCGCGCCCTGGGCCGCAGCGACGAACTGGCGCACAGCTCGATCCGCTTCACCATCGGCCGCTTCTCGACCGAGGAAGACATCGACTTCGCCGTGAACCTGTTGAAATCGAAAGTACACAAGCTGCGCGAACTGTCGCCGCTGTGGGACATGTTCAAGGACGGAATCGATATCAATTCGATTCAATGGGCAGCCCACTAACCAACACCGTGGCCCCTGTTGACGGGGCCGGCAAGAATATTAAAGGAGCATCAAAATGGCTTACTCGGACAAAGTACTCGATCACTACGAAAACCCGCGCAACGTGGGCGCTTTCGACAAGGGTGATGAAACCATCGGCACCGGCATGGTAGGCGCGCCTGCTTGCGGCGACGTGATGAAACTGCAGATCAAGGTCGGCGCCGATGGCCTGATCGAAGATGCGAAATTCAAGACCTACGGCTGCGGTTCGGCCATCGCGTCGAGCTCGCTGGTAACGGAATGGGTCAAGGGCAAGACCCTGGACCAGGCACTGGCCATCAAGAACACGCAGATCGCCGAAGAACTGGCCCTGCCGCCAGTGAAGATCCACTGCTCCATCCTGGCGGAAGACGCCATCAAGGCGGCCGTACTGGATTATCAAACCCGTCACCCGGCAGCAGCTTAAACGTTGGTAGCCCGCCCCAGCCGCAAGGCCGGGGCAGTTACGGAGAAATACATGATCACACTGACCGAAAAAGCGGCGAAACACATCAACCGTTATATCGAACGGCGCGGCAAGGGCATGGGTTTGCGCTTTGGCGTGCGGACCACGGGCTGCTCGGGCCTGGCTTACAAGCTCGAATATGTCGATGAAGCGGCGGCCGAAGACAGCGTCTTCGAATCGCACGGCGTGAAAGTCTTCGTCGACCCGAAAAGCTTGCCTTACATCGACGGCACGGAACTCGATTTCGCGCGCGAAGGCTTGAACGAAGGTTTCAAGTTCCACAATCCGAACGAAAAAGACGCCTGCGGCTGCGGCGAGTCCTTCAGGATTTAAACAGCTGGCAAGACCCCGGTCGGTGCGCTGTACCCATCGATTGCGGTACAGCGACCACTGACCATTATGCAAAACCACTTCGAATTATTCCAGTTGCCGGCGCAGTTCACGCTCGACATGAGCGCGCTCGACGCGGCCTACCGCGACGTGCAGGGCAAGGTCCACCCCGACCGCTTCATCAACGCCAGCAGCGCTGAAAAGCGCGTGGCGATGCAATGGGCCACGCGCGCCAATGAAGCCTACCAAACCCTGAAAAGCCCGCAAAAACGCGCGCAATACTTGTGCGAACTCAATGGCGTCGATTTGCAGACGGAATCGAACACGGCCATGCCCGTCAGTTTCCTGATGCAGCAGATGGAGTGGCGCGAAGAACTGGGCGATGCGCGCGCCGGCAAGGATGCCGACGCGCTCGACGCCCTGGACCGCCAGCTGCGCGGCGAACGCAAGGCTTTGCTGGCCCAGGTGGCGGCCCAGCTCGACGCGGCCGACTATGTGAATGCCGCGCAAAGCGTGCGCGCCCTGATGTTCCTCGATAAATTCGGCGAGGAAGTCCGTTTTGCCTATGAGGCGATTGAAGTCTGATCTCCGGATAGCTTGACCGGCGTGCCAAGCGCCAGTCTGGCGCGCGTCTTATAATGCGCGACAGGCATCAACCGCATCACGCAAAAAATTAATCGAGGCACGAATACAATGGCACTTCTGCAAATTTCCGAACCAGGCATGTCGACCGCGCCGCACCAGCACCGCCTGGCCGTCGGCATCGATCTGGGCACCACCAATTCCCTGGTCGCCACCGTCCGCAACAGCATTCCCGAGGTGCTCAACGACGAGGAAGGGCACTCCCTGCTGCCGTCCGTCGTGCGCTACCTGCCGAATGGCCACGCGAACATCGGCTACAAGGCCCTGTCCGCGCAAACGACCGACCCGAAGAACACCATCGTGTCCGTGAAACGCTTTATGGGCCGCGGCCTGGCCGACATCGCCTACGCGGAAAACCTGCCCTACGATTTCCAGGACACGCCTGGCATGGTGCAGCTGAAAACCGTGGCCGGTGTGAAAAGCCCCGTCGAAGTGTCGGCGCAAATCCTCGCCACCTTGCGCCAGCGTGCGGAAGATTCGCTGGGCGACGACCTGGTCGGCGCCGTGATCACCGTGCCCGCCTATTTTGACGACGCGCAGCGCCAGGCAACGAAAGATGCGGCGCAGCTGGCCGGCATCAACGTGCTGCGCCTGTTGAGCGAGCCGACGGCCGCCGCCATCGCGTACGGCCTCGATAATGCGTCCGAAGGCGTGTACGCCGTGTATGACCTCGGCGGCGGCACCTTCGACATCTCGATCCTGAAACTGAGCAAGGGCGTGTTTGAAGTGCTGTCCACGGGCGGCGATTCGGCCCTGGGCGGCGACGATTTCGACCGCCGCCTATTCTGCTGGATCAGCGAGCAGGCCAAGCTGGCACCGCTGTCGGACGAAGACACGGCCATCCTGATGGTAAAAGCGCGCGAGATCAAGGAATTGCTGTCGACCAAGCCGGAAACGACGATCGACGCCAAGCTGAACTCGGGCGAAGAAATCCACCTGCGCGTTACGGCTGCCGACTTTGCCGCCATGACGCAGCACCTGGTGGCCAAGACCATGAACGCCATCAAGAAAGCCTTGCGCGATGCGAACGTGGACGCGGACGACGTCGACGGCGTGGTGATGGTGGGCGGCGCTACGCGCATGCCGCACGTGCAGCGCGCCGTCAGTGAATTCTTCCACACGACGCCGCACGCGAACATCGATCCCGATAAAGTGGTGGCGCTGGGCGCCGCCATTCAGGCCAACTTGTTGGCTGGCAACCGCGCCGCCGGCGACGACTGGCTGCTGCTGGACGTGATCCCGCTCTCCCTGGGCATCGAAACCATGGGCGGCCTGGTGGAAAAAATCATCCCGCGCAATTCGACGATCCCGTGCGCCCGTGCGCAGGAATTCACGACATTCAAGGACGGCCAGACGGCCCTGGCCGTGCACGTGCTGCAGGGTGAGCGCGAACTGGTTAGCGACTGCCGCTCGCTGGCGCGTTTTGAATTGCGCGGCATTCCGCCGATGGTGGCGGGCGCCGCGCGCATCCGCATCACCTACCAGGTCGATGCGGACGGCTTGCTGTCCGTCTCGGCGCGCGAGCTGCGCTCGGGCGTGGAAGCATCGATCAGCGTCAAGCCGGCCTACGGCCTGGGCGACGACGACATCGCCCGCATGCTGCAGGACTCGTACACGTCGGCCGACGTCGACATGGTGGCGCGCGCGCTGCGCGAAGAGCAGGTGGAAGCGGAACGCATCCTGCTGGCCACGCAGTCGGCGCTCGATGAAGACGGCGGCTTGCTCGATGACGCCGAGCGCGTTACCGTCGACGGCTTGATGAACAAGGTGCGCGACGCCATCGTGCAATCGCAAAGCGGCGCCATCGACCATCAGGCCTTGAAGCTGGCGATCGAGCTGCTCGCCGACGGCACCGAGGATTTCGCCTCGCGCCGCATGGACCGCAGCGTGCGCACTGCCTTGACGGGTAAATCCCTGGACCAGGTCGTACAAGACTAATTGAACAGCGCGCCGCCGAAGCTGCGGCCGCGCTCCGAATGACAGACTGAAAGAAGAAACCATGCCACAAATCGTTATCCTGCCGCACGCCAAGCTTTGCCCGGACGGCGCCGTCATCGAAGCACCTGCCGGCAAGTCCATCTGCGACATCCTGCTGGAAAACGACATCGACATCGAGCACGCCTGCGAAAAATCGTGCGCCTGCACCACTTGCCACGTGCTGGTCCGCGAAGGCATCGAATCGCTGAACGAAGCGACGGAACTGGAAGAGGACATGCTGGACAAGGCCTGGGGCCTGGAAGCCGTGTCGCGCCTGTCGTGCCAGTCCATCGTGGCCGAGGCCGATCTCGTCGTTGAAATCCCGAAATACACGATCAACCAGGTCAGCGAAGGCAGCCACTAACATGAAATGGTCCGACATCACCGCGATCGCCGAAGCGCTGTTCGACACGCATCCGGACATCGATCCCCTGACCGTGCGTTTCACCGACCTGCATAACTGGGTGGTGGAACTGGACGGCTTCGACGATGACCACACGCGCGGCGGCGAAAAAGTGCTCGAAGCGATACAGATGGCGTGGATCGATGAAGCGCGCTAAGGGCGCGGCAGCCGCCGCCACCGCAGTCGCTGCGCCGAAAGACATCATCACGGCCGCCAGCAATATGCCCGAGATCAAGGATGGCCAGTCGGTCGCCTTGCTGCAGGAATTGCACATCCTGACGCGCGACGGCAAGATGAACCAGGACAGCCGCCGCAAGCTCAAGCAGGTGTACCACCTGACGCAGTTCATCGAGCCGCTGCTGCGCGAAGTGCAGCTCGACCATCCCGGCGTCTCGCTGGTGGACCACGGCGCTGGCAAGTCCTACCTGGGCTTCATCCTGTACGACCTGTTCTTCAAGAACGGCAACGACGGTTCGCACATCTACGGCATCGAGACGCGCGAAGAGCTGGTGCAGCGCTCGCAGGAGCTGGCCAAGAAATTCAAGTTCCCCGGCATGTCGTTCCTGCCGCTGTCCGTGGCCGAATCGACGGAGTCGAACTTGCTGCCGCAGCAGATCGACATCGTCACGGCATTGCACGCGTGCAACACGGCCACCGATGATGCGATTCACTTTGCCTTGAAAAAGAAGGCGAAATTCATGGTGCTGGTGCCATGCTGCCAGGCGGAAGTGGCTTCCGTGCTGAAGAAGAACAAGGGCAAGAGCCTGGGCAAGAGCGTCTTGACGGAACTGTGGCGCCATCCGCTGCACACGCGCGAGTTCGGCAGCCAGATCACCAACGTGCTGCGCTGTCTGCAGCTGGAAGCGCACGGTTACCAGGTCAGCGTGACGGAACTGGTGGGCTGGGAGCATTCGATGAAGAATGAACTGATCATCGCCAGCTACAAGAATCTGCCGCGCCAGCGCCCGACGGAACGCCTGCAGGAAGTGCTGCAGACTCTGGGCCTGGAAGAGATGGGCCACCGTTTCTTTGCCGAGGAATTGGCCAAGGCGACGGCCTGATTGTTGGATTACGCGTTCCGCTAATCCAACCTGCCATATCCGCCATCGCCGCGCCGGTCGGGTAGGTCGGATTAGCGCAGCGTAATCCGACAATCACCGGACAATCAGCAACAACGGCAACAAGAGGGGAGGAGCCGGTCGGTTACAATACCGGCTTTCTCCTCCCTTGCTTTTTGCGCCTCCCCATGACCACACCAATCGAAATGCCCACCGTCCGCCTGGCCAAGCGTCTGTCTGAAGACGTGCCCTGTTCGCGCCGCGAGGCCGAGCTGTATATCGAGGGCGGCTGGGTAACGGTCGATGGCGTGCTGGTGGAAGAATCGGGCGCGCGCGTGGCCGACAATCAAACGGTGGTGCTGCTGCCGAACGCGACCCTGGATGAAATGCCGCCCGTGACGATCCTGCTGCACAAGCCGGCCGGCATCAATGGCGGCGTGGGCAGCGAAGGCAAGCCGGCCCTGAGCTGTTTGCGTCCCGAAGAGATTTTCACGCCGGACAATGTGGCGCCCAGCTCCGTCACGCGCTTCCTCAAGCGCCACCTGATCGGTCTGACCATCACCAATCCGCTCGACACCATGGCGTCCGGCCTGCTGGTGTTCACGCAGGATTTCCGCGTCGCCCGCAAGCTGGTCGACGAAGCGAAAACGGTGGAGCAGGAATTCATCGTGGAAGTGTCGGGCGCCATCGCCGAGAATGGCCTGGCGCTGCTCAATCACGGCTTGCCCTTCAATGGCAAGCCTTTGCCGCCGATCAAGGTCAGCTGGCAGAATGAAACGCGCTTGCGTTTCGCCCTGAAAAACGTGCAGCCGGGCCAGATCGCCCATATGTGCAAGATGGTGGGGCTGGAAGTCGTCGGCATGAAGCGCTTGCGCATCGGCCGCATCCCGATGGGCGCCATGCCTGTGGGGCAATGGCGCTATCTGCAAGGCTACGAACGTTTCTAAAGCTGCGGCGCCACGATGGAATGGCTTTCCGCAAAGCTTTTCCATAGCCGTTCGGCGATATTCAAGGCGATGGTATCGGCCTTCTCCTGCAGGGCCGGGTTGCCCATGCTTTCCGTCGTGGCAAAGAACAGGGTCAGCCAGCGGCGGAACATGCAGGGCGTCAAATTTTCCATTTGTGCGTGCTGGGCCAGCGGCTTGCCGTGGTAGCGCATGGTGCCGCGCAGCAAGCCTGACCAGAAATCGACCAATGTTGCTAGGTGGGCATCCCAATCCTTGACCTCGGCGGCAAAGATGGGGCCCAGCATGGCGTCGTCGCGCGCGGCCGCATAAAAGGTGTGGACGAGGTGTTTGACTTCGTCTTCGCTGCAGACTTCCTCGCGGTAGGGAGCGAAGCGTGTGTGGGGGAGGGGGGCGGTATTATTCATGGCATGCCATGATCGCAGAGCCCCCGTGGCGCTTCAATGACCCAGGTCAAGCCGCATAAAAACTCAGGCGGCGACTTTTTTCGACTTCTTCGCGGGAGCCGGCAATTGCAAGATCTGCGTGCCCGCCAGCTTGTCGTGCAGGAATTGACCATTGCCCGTGAACAGGGCCGTGCTGGACCAGGCCAGGATGCCCACGCCGATGGCGCCCAGGGCCGTCCAGTGCTGCAGGTCGAAGGCATACGCCGCCACGAGCGCGGGCAGCAGCCACATCCATGACAGGACGTAGCGGTAGGCGGCCACGCGCAGCGGCACGTGGGCGTGGCCCGGCAGCACGACTTTCAGGCGCCACGTCTTCATGGCCAGGGTTTGTCCTTCGCGGCTCCACTGATGGATGAAATATGCGCCCATGACGAGGAAGGCCAGGCATTGGCGCATGTGTTCCGTCAATGGCGTATGCGCGCCTTGCACGGCCAGTTCAAACAGCAGGAACGGTAAAAAGAGCACGGCCAGGGCCAGCAGCGACTCGTACACCATGGAAATCAGGCGGCGCTTGATTGTGGGATGGGAGGTGATGCTGGCGGCAGGCGTGCTATTTGACATTGGTTGGCAGTGGGGCGGGCGTAGCAGGTGGCGTGACGGGCACGGCGGCGGGTGGCGTGGTGGCGGCAGGATCGCCTGCCGGCAGGGCCGTCGCTGCGGGAGCGGGCGGCTGGACAGGTGCGGCGGCAGGCGCTGCCGGCGTAGCAGGCGCCTTAAGTACGGGCGGCTTGGTCGTCGTCGAGTTGATCGCAGGCACCTTGCCTAGCGGTTTTTTCGGCACGAGTTCCGTCGCCAGCTTTTTCTTTTGATCTTCCGGCAATTGCTGGTATTGCTCCCATTGCGCGGTTTTTTGGCCCGGATCAATCTTCTTCGTGCGGGTATAGTTCTCGCGCACGAGGCGGCGCTGTTCCGGCGTCAGCTTGACCCATTCGCGCATGCGGTCATGTACGCGGATTTGCTCGTCGGCCGTCATCGAGGCAAAACGGCTGGCGATATCGAGCCATTTCTGCTTGCGCAGCGGTTCCAGCTTGTTCCACTCGCCCGCCAGCGGCTGCAGGGCTTCCTGTTGCGCGCGCGACAGCTTGTTCCATAATGGATTCTCGCCAGCCTTCGGCGTGCCGCCCTTGCCGCCCGTGCGGGGTGAGCCGGGCTTGACGGCCGGTGCGGGCGCCACGACGGGCGCGGCTGCTGCAGGAGGGGCGGCGGGCGCGGCATGTTGCTGCGCGCCTACCCAGGCGGCGCCCGCCAAGGCGCAAGCACCCAGGCCGATGCCGCCAGCCAGCCAGCCTTTGCGTACGCTCGTGCGTGCCATTTATTGCTCGCGTTTCGTCAGGTAGGCGTTGAAGCCATGGTCCATGTAGGCGGAGAGCGGCAATTCGTCCGACAGGACGGCGGCGTCGATTTCTGCCAGTTCGGCAATATGTTGTTCCTGCTCAAACTGATAGATGCCCACCAGGCCGCCAACGAGCAGCAGCAGGGGGATGACAACGCTCATGCGGCCCAGCCACGACAGCGGTTCGACGAACAGGCTGCTGGCGATGCCGGCGAAGACGTCCTTGCGCACGGCGACTGCGGCGGGCGCGTCCGCCTTCTTGCGCGACAGGGCCAGCTTGCGTGCCGCCGCCAGGCGATCGGTGGCCGATGCGGGCAGGTCGTCGAGTTTTTCGTTCAGTGCATGGCGCACTTTGTAAGCGAAATTGAGATCGTCGGTGTTCATAATTTAATTCCCTTGGCTTTCAGCGATTCGGCGAGCGTGTGGGTAGCTCTAGAGCAATGTGTTTTCACGCTACCTTCGGAGCAACCCATCGCTTCCGCTGTTTCAGCCACATCCATGTCCTGCCAGTAACGCATGAGGAAGGCTTCGCGTTGACGTGAGGGCAGTTTTTGTACCTCTGCATCAATCAAATCAAGCATTTGCGCGCGTTCGACCTGGTCGGCTGACGATTCGGCGGCACTCGAGCCCTGTTCCGATTCATAAGTATCAAGTATATCAAAATCTTCATGCTCGTCGCCCGAGGGCTTCATGCCGGAAAACAGGCTGACCCAGGTGTTGCGAACTTTTTCTCGGCGGAAATAATCAAGGATGGTGTTCTGCAAGATGCGCTGGAACAGCATCGGCAGCTCGGCGGCTGGCTTGTCGCCGTATTTCTCGGCCAGCTTGATCATGGCGTCCTGCACGATGTCGAGTGCCGATTCTTCCTTGCGGACCGCGTAGGCGGCCTGCTTGAAAGCGCGCCGCTCGACATTTTCTAGAAAGTCGGATAATTCTTTGTCTGTTGCCATGCGGTATTGGGGATCTTAGCGGCTGCGGGGTGCGGTGGGCGAAATGGGGGCGGGTATGCTTTTTGCAACCCCGTGCATGCTAGCAAAAAATGTGCGTTTCCGCAGGGTTTTTGCACGGCGTGCGGGCGAATTGGCCTTTCGGCTGACATTTTCCTTGACCATAATGGTGCAACGCGATAACGTATGGGACGCTTTGAACACCCCAAAGCCCTATGGTCAGGTCGCGACCGGCACACAAGGCCATCCGCGGCAAGACGCGCTTTCATTTGTAGGCAGTTTGTTCTAACCCGCGCCACAAGCGCGAGCGGTTCGTACAGGCGCCACAGAAACTCCGGCCAAACGAGTTGCGTTAAGCGTTGTTTTGTAAGGTATCTATGGGTGCCCAAAGAAATGTCGTGACCGCATGAAAAGGGAAGCAGGAGCACTGTCGCGCACGGCGAACTTCGTCAGGAAAGAACATCCGATCAATCTCCAATGGACCTTGAAAGGAATGTTTCATGAATACCGAAGCAGCAGCAGGACCCATTACCGGCGCAGAAATTGTCGTGCGCTGTCTGGCTGAAGAGGGCGTCGAGCACGTCTTTGGATACCCGGGCGGAGCCGTACTCTACATCTACGACGCCATCTTCCAGCAAAACAAATTCCAGCATATCCTGGTACGCCACGAGCAGGCCGCGATCCACGCCGCCGATGCCTATTCGCGCAGCTCGAACAAAGTCGGTGTCGCCATCGTCACGTCCGGTCCGGGCGTCACGAATGCCGTCACGGGCCTGTCCACCGCGTACATGGACTCGATTCCCATGGTCGTGATCTCCGGCCAGGTGCCGAGCCACGCCATCGGACAGGATGCGTTCCAGGAATGCGACACGGTCGGCATCACGCGCCCCGTCGTCAAGCACAACTTCCTCGTCAAGGACGTCAAGGACCTGGCAGCGACGATCAAGAAAGCCTTCTTCATCGCCCGTACCGGCCGTCCGGGACCCGTGCTGGTCGATATCCCCAAGGATATCAGCATGCACAAATGCCATTTCGACTATCCGAAGGAAGTCGAGATGCGTTCCTATCGTCCCGTCGACAAGGGCCACTCGGGCCAGATCCGCAAGGCCGTGCAGCTGTTGCTGCAAGCCGAACGTCCGATGATCTACACGGGCGGCGGCGTGATTCTCGCGCATGCGGCTCCTGAGCTGAACAAGCTGGTCGACCGCCTGGGTTTCCCGTGCACCAACACCTTGATGGGCTTGGGCGGCTACCGCGCCTCGAGCGAGCAGTATGTCGGCATGCCCGGCATGCACGGCACCTATGAAGCGAACATGGCGATGCAGAACTGCGACGTCCTGATCGCCATCGGCGCCCGTTTCGATGACCGCGTGATCGGCAACCCGAAACATTTCGCCTCGCATCCGCGCAAGATCATCCACGTGGACATCGATCCATCGTCGATTTCCAAGCGCGTCAAGGTCGATATCCCCATCGTCGGCAACGTCAAGGACGTGCTGATCGAGTTCCTCGCGCAACTGGACGCGGCCGAAGCCAAGCCGAACGTCAATGCCTTGAGCAACTGGTGGAAGCAGATCGCCGAATGGCGTGGCCGCGAATGCCTGAAATATCCGACCTCCGACCTGGTGATCAAGCCGCAATCGGTGGTGGAAAAGGTGTTCCAGATCACCAAGGGCGACGCCTTCATCACGTCCGACGTGGGCCAGCACCAGATGTGGGCGGCGCAATACTATGGCTTCGACAAGCCGCGCCGCTGGATCAATTCCGGTGGCCTGGGCACCATGGGTGTCGGCTTGCCGTACGCCATGGGCGTGCAGATGGCCAATCCGGACGCCACCGTTGCCTGCATCACGGGTGAAGGTTCGATCCAGATGTGCATCCAGGAGCTCGCCACGTGCAAGCAGTATCACCTGACGCCGAAGATCATCATGCTCAACAACCGCTTCCTCGGCATGGTGCGCCAGTGGCAGGAAATCGATTACGGTTCGCGCTATTCCGAGTCGTACATGGATTCGCTGCCCGATTTCGAAAAGCTGGCGGAAGCGTACGGCCACGTGGGCATGAAAATTGAAAAACCGGGCGACGTCGACGGCGCCCTGAAAGAGGCGTTTGGCATGAAAGACAGGCTGGTATTCATGAACTTCATTACCGACCAGTCCGAAAACGTGTGGCCAATGGTGAAAGCCGGCAAGGGCCTGTCCGAAATGATGCTCGGTTCGGAGGATCTCTAATCATGCGCCATATTATTTCTGTCTTGCTGGAAAACGAAGCGGGCGCCCTGTCGCGCGTGGTAGGCCTGTTCTCGGCACGCGGCTACAACATCGAAACATTGACGGTGGCGCCGACGGAAGACTCGACCCTGTCGCGCATGACCATCGTCACCAGCGGTTCGGACGACATCATCGAGCAGATCACCAAGCACTTGAACCGCCTCATCGAGGTGGTCAAGGTGGTGGACCTGACCGAAGGCCAGCATATTGAACGCGAGTTGATGCTGATCAAGGTTCGGGCCGTGGGCAAGGAGCGCGAGGAAATGAAGCGCACCGCCGATATCTTCCGTGGCCGCATCATCGATGTCACCGAAAAGACGTACACGATCGAACTGACCGGCAACAAGGTCAAGCTCGACGCGTTCATCGATTCGATCGACCGTGCCGCCATCCTGGAAACCGTCCGTACGGGCGGTTCCGGCATCGGCCGCGGCGAACGCATCCTCAAAGTATAAAAAGACTAGTAGTACTAAGCGGCCCTGGCGCCGCATTTAAAACAACAACGCATCATCAAATATATAGGAAATACCATGAAAGTTTTTTACGACAAAGACGCTGACCTCTCCTTGATCAAAGGCAAAAACGTTGCCATCATCGGCTACGGTTCGCAAGGCCATGCACACGCGCAAAACCTGAACGATTCGGGCGTCAACGTCACCGTCGGCCTGCGCAAGGGCGGCGCTTCGTGGACCAAGGTCGAGCAAGCGGGCCTGAAAGTAGCGGAAGTCAATGACGCCGTGAAAGCGGCCGACGTCATCATGATCTTGCTGCCAGATGAAAACATCGCCCAGGTCTACAACGAAAACATCGCTCCGTTCGCCAAGCAAGGCGCCGTGCTGGCCTTCGCCCACGGCTTCAACGTGCATTACGGCCAAGTCGTGCCACGCGCCGACCTGGACGTGATCATGGTCGCGCCGAAAGCGCCAGGCCACACCGTGCGCGCCACCTACACCCAGGGCGGCGGCGTACCGCATCTGATCGCCGTGTACCAGGACAAATCGGGCATCGCCCGCGATATCGCCCTGTCGTACGCATCGGCCAACGGCGGCGGCCGTGCCGGCATCATCGAAACGAACTTCCGTGAAGAAACCGAAACGGACTTGTTCGGCGAACAAGCCGTGCTGTGCGGCGGCGCCGTGGAACTGATCAAGGCCGGCTTCGAAACCCTGACGGAAGCGGGCTACGCTCCTGAAATGGCGTACTTCGAGTGCTTGCACGAATTGAAACTGATCGTCGACCTGATCTATGAAGGCGGCATCGCCAACATGAACTACTCGATCTCGAACAACGCCGAATACGGCGAATACGTGACCGGTCCTAAGGTCGTGACGTCGGCCACCAAGGATGCGATGCGTCAATGCCTGAAAGACATTCAAACGGGCGAATACGCGAAGAGCTTCATCCTGGAAAACAAGGCAGGCGCACCGACCCTGATCTCGCGCCGCCGTTTGACGTCCGAGCACCAGATCGAAGAAGTGGGTGCGAAACTGCGCGCCATGATGCCTTGGATCGCCAAGAACAAGATGGTTGACCAGTCGAAAAACTAAGTAATCCTCAGGAAATTATTGTGAAATTATGACGAACAGAACCGGATGCTATGCAAGGCGCCCGCTGCGACGCAGTGCGAGCACTGCTAGCAGCGGGCAACGCCGCAGAGCGCCGGTTATGGAAGTCAGAAATCACAATAATTTATTGGGGGTTACTTAGGCAGTTGTAGTGCATCACAAGAAGCCGGCGCAAGCCGGCTTTTTTTATGCGCATCGTTTGGCAGGCAACATCCGTTACAATCAGGCCCATTCAATCTTACCGTCAGCATCATGCTTGTTTTTTCTAAAGTTTTTGTCGGGAATCTTCATGTGGTCAAGCGCCCCGTCTCGCTTGCCATCAGTTGCTGGTTTCTGGTCATCGGTTCTCTGTCATCGCTGGTGTCGGCTTACCTCGGCCGCAACGATCCCGCCATGCAGGCGTGGATGGCGCACAGCGCGATTCCCGCCGAGGCGCAATACGCGATCTTGCTCGCTAGCCTGGGCATTACTCTGGTGGCCGCGCTGGCCATGCTGCAAAGGCAGCGTGGTGCGCGCACTGTGTATCTGGTGTGGGGCGTGATCGACATTGCGCTCAGCCTGGCGACCGTGCCGCTCAAGATGAATGTCCTGCCTGGCGCGCTGACGTTCGCCGTCATCTGCGCCTTCCTGTACAGTCCGAAATCGAATGCCTGGTTTTCGCCACGCAAGGCGGCCAATGATGCCTGCATGACGCCAGCTTGAGCGCGGTTGTTTTGGCGCGCACGTTTTTCGCCCGCCTCCTGTCTTTTTATATTCCTATATAATTCCGCCCTTCCTTTGCAGTTCCCTGTGGGCTGCATCTGTTTCGGTATCTGCCGACCGCAACGCGCATCACCGCTTTTGTAGCACGCCAGGCGCCAATTGATCAGCCGCTTGGCAACCTGAAGGACCCCTATGACCGACCGCACTACCGCAACAGTACCCATGCCGGGCACTGCCGAATCTTCCATTTCCGAACGGCTTCCCGTCTTGGCCTTGCTGGCCCTGGCCATGACGGCGTTTCTCGCCCTCCTGTCGGAAACCTTGCCCGCCGGCTTGCTGCCGCAGATTGCCCGCGACCTCGGTATTTCCGAAGTCATGACGGGCCAGCTGGTCACCGTCTACGCCATCGGTTCCATCCTGACGGCCATTCCCCTGACAGCGCTGACGAGCGGCTGGCGCCGGCGCAATGTCTTGCTGCTGGCCATCATCGGCTTTTTGATCTTCAATACGGCGACGGCGCTGTCGCCCAACTATATGGTCGCCCTGGTCTCGCGCTTCGTCACGGGCATGGCCGCCGGGCTGGCCTGGGGCTTGATGGCCGGCTACGCGCGCCGCATGGTGTCCGTCGAACAGCAGGGCAGGGCGATGGCCATTGCCATGATCGGCACGCCGCTGGCCCTGTCCCTGGGCGTGCCGCTGGGCACCCTGATGGGCGGCGTGCTGGGCTGGCGCAGCATCTTCGGCATCATGTCGGGGCTGGCTGTGGTGCTGGTCGCGTGGGTGCTGCTGGCCGTGCCCGATTATCCTGGGCAAAAGAATGGCGAGCGCCTGTCGATCCGCCAGGTATTCATGACGCCGGGCGTGCGGCCGATTCTGGCGGTGATCGTCGCCTGGATGCTGGCGCATAACATTCTGTATACCTACATCGCGCCGTTCCTGGCGCCGTCCGGCTTGCGTCCCCGCGTCGATCTGGTGCTGCTTGTGTATGGCGTGGGTTCCTTGGCCGGCATCTGGCTGGTCAGCCAGCTGATCGACCGCTGGCTGCGTCCGCTCGTGCTGGGCTGCATCGCCGCCTTGGCTCTCGTGATGGTGGCGCTGGGCCTGGCGATGGACTCCCCCATCGTCATCTATGTCAGCATGGCCATCTGGGGCGTCACCTTTGGCGGCGCCGGCACCTTGCTGCAGACGGCATCGGCGGACGCGGCCGGCGACGGCATGGATGTGGCGCAAGCCATGGTGGCGACCATCTGGAACGTGGCCATCGCGGGCGGCGGCCTGGCGGGCGGCTTGCTGCTCGACGGCTATGGTGCGGCTTCGTTCCCGTGGGCCATGCTGGCCTTGCTGATGGTGGCATTGACCATTGCCTGGCGCGCGCACCGTCACAGTTTCAAGCCGGGCCGGCGCAGCGGCGGCGCGGTGGTCGGCCACTGATAAGTCATTAATAACATTGTTTTTTTCAATGGCAGTGTATTGAAATGTGAGCAGATGTGACTGGCAAGCGCATTTTGTGACGATTTGTTAATTTGCGCCACGGGAATGAATGAGGCGTTAGAATCTACACAGTTTGACAAGTTTCTCAAGCGAAAGGGGTGCCAAAAGCGCCCCGTTCGCTGGCTGTCAGCCACATTAACTACCTAGGAGTACCCCCATGACCGTGATGAAATCCGTCCTTGTTGCCGCCGCAGCCACCGTTGCCCTGAGCGCGCAAGCGCAATCCCTGCCGACTTCCGGCACTCTGGTGGTCGTCCCCGCGTTTGGCGAAGTCAAGCATGTCAATGACCAGGTGGTCGCTACCCTGGCCGTCGAAGAACAGGACAAGGATAAAGCCGCGGCCGCGTCGCGTGTCAATCAGAAGATGAACAAGGGTATCGCCATCGTCAAGCAGGCCGACCCGTCGGCGGCACTGAAATCGTATGGCTACTACACCTATCCCGTGTATCCGGAAGAGCGCCCATTGCCGGCTGGCGCCGTCGCCAAGCCGCGTTTGCCAACGGCATGGCGTGTTGGCCAGTACCTGGAAGTGACGACGGCCAATCTGGCGTCGCTGCCAAAGACCGTGTCGGCGGCGCAAGGCGTGCTGACCCTGAATGGCTTGAATTTCGGTCTGAAGCCGGAAACCATCCGTTTGCTGGACGACCAGCGCATCGCCGCCACCTATAAAAACCTGAATGAGCGCGTGGCCGCCATCGCCAAGGCCATGGGCCGCAACGTTTCCGACGCCGTGCTCGATACGGTGGACTTCGAAGGTTCGGGCAATTACGTCACGGAAAACCGCTCTGCCGCCGCACCGATGATGATGCGCAGCGCCAAAATGAGCGAAGACAGTGCCGTCGCCGAACCGAGCTTCGAGCCGGGCGAAACGACGCTCGATATGCGCGTCGTCGGCAAGGTCAAGTTCAAGTAAGCGCGTTAGCGCGGAAACATTTTCGCGTTAGACTGTTTTAAAAATCATGGGGCTGTTGGCCCCATGGTCGTTTTTGCCCCCATATTTTCCAGGAGAACCCCATGACCGTCATGAAATCACTGCTGGCTGCCGCCGCCGCTACCGTTGCCCTGAGCGCACAAGCCCAGACCTTGCCCACCTCCGGCACTCTCGTCGTGGTGCCCGCCAACGGCGAAGTGGTGCATGCGAACGATCAGGTGACCGTTACCCTGGCCGTCGAAGAGCAGGACAAGGACAAGGCCGCCGCCGCCTCGCGCGTGAACCAGAAGATGAACCAGGGCGCGGCCATCGTCAAGAAAGCCGATCCGCAAGCCGTGCTGAAAACCCAGGGCTATTACACGTATGCCGTGTATCCTGAAACGGCGCCATTGCCGCCTGGTGTCGCCGCCAAACCCAGAGTGCCGACCGGCTGGCGAGTAGGCCAGTATCTGCAGGTAACGACGACCAACCTGGCCGCCTTGCCGAAAACCGTGTCGGCTGCGCAAGGCGTGCTGACCCTGAACCGCCTGAACTTCGGCCTGGCGCCCGCCACCATCCGCAAGCTCGACGACCAGCGCATTGCCGCCGCCTACAAGAACCTCAACGAGCGCGTGGCCGCCATCGCCGGCGCCATGGGCCGCAATGTCAGTGACGCCGTGGTCGATACCATCGATTTCGAAGGTTCGGGCAACTACGCGCAGCGCGCCAACGTGGCCGGCGCGCGCGCCATGAGTGCCGATGCCATGGGCTATGGCGGCAACCAGGTGGCCGAACCGAGCTTCGAGCCGGGCGAAACGACCCTGAACATGGGTCTGGTGGCCAAGGTCAAGTTCAAATAAGGCTTGAACAGGGATCAATATTGCCAGCTTGACGCCGCCGCGCTTTTCTTTGGCGGTGGCTCCTCTATAATGACAACACCGGCGGGTGCATGCCGTGACAGTCATGCGCCTGCCATCTGGCACCGATTCCCCCGCAGTACACAAGATATGGAACAACATGGCAAACTTCCCCCGTCGTAGAGGCAAGAACGGCACTCCCGCAGTATCCAAAGCGTCCCGCTTCAGCAAATTCGCGCGCCAGCCGGTGAGCGATGGCACTGGCAAGAAAACCTTGCGCCGCCGCGGCATCTATCTGTTGCCGAATGCCTTCACGACGGCAGCCCTGTTTTGCGGCTTTTACGCCATCGTCATGGCCATGAACCAGAAATTCGAGCACGCGGCCTGGGCCATCTTCATCGCCATGATCCTCGACGGCCTCGATGGCCGCATCGCCCGCCTGACAAATACGCAGAGCGAATTCGGCGCCCAGTACGACAGCCTGTCGGACATGGTGTCGTTTGGCGCCGCGCCGGCGCTGGTGATCTACGAATGGTCGCTGCGCGGCATGGGCAAACTGGGCTGGCTGGCCGCCTTCGTGTATTGCGCCGGTGCCGCCTTGCGCCTGGCCCGTTTCAACACGAATATCGCCGTGGTCGACAAACGCTTCTTCCAGGGCTTGCCCAGCCCGGCGGCGGCGGCCATGGTGGCCGGCTTCATCCTGCTGATGAACGACCTGGAATTTGCCGGCAACCAGCTGGCCTGGGTATCGTGGACGATCGCCCTGTTTTCCGGCCTGACCATGGTCACCAACGTGCCGTTCTACAGTTTCAAGGATGTGAATTTCCGCAAGTCCGTGCCTTTTATCGTGGTATTCCTGCTGGCATTGTTCTTCGCGCTCATTTCCATCGATCCGCCGAAGGTGCTGTTCCCGATTTTCGTCGTGTATGGCCTGTCCGGCTACGCCGTGTTTTTCTGGCGCATGGCGAAGGGCAAGCCCGTCAGCATCATCCAGACCGACCCCGAGCATTAATGCGGCGAGTCGGTAGCGTCGCCAGTCTTCAGCCAGCCAGGAGCAGCCATGACCACCAGCAACCGACTCATCATTTTTGACACCACCTTGCGCGACGGCGAGCAATCGCCGGGCGCCTCCATGACGCGCGAGGAAAAGCTGCGCATCGCCAAGCAGCTCGAGCGCATGAAGGTCGATGTGATCGAGGCGGGCTTCGCCGCCGCCTCGCAGGGCGACTTCGAGTCGATACGGGCGATTGCCGGCGCCGTGCGCGAGTCCACCATCTGCTCGCTGTCGCGTGCCAACGACCGCGACATCGCCCGCGCCGCCGAGGCGCTGGCGCCAGCCGAGCGCAAGCGCATCCACACCTTTATCGCCACGTCGCCCCTGCACATGCAGATGAAGCTGCGCATGACGCCAGAGCAAGTGCTGACGCAGGCGCAAAATGCCGTGCGCTTTGCGCGCCAGTTCACTGACGACATCGAATTCAGCCCCGAAGACGGCAGCCGCTCCGACGAAGATTTCCTTTGCCGTGTGCTCGAGGGCGTGATCGCCGAGGGCGCCACCACCATCAATTTTCCCGACACGGTCGGCTACGCTGTGCCCGAAATCTTCGGCGCGACCATCAAGCGCTTGCGCGAACGCATACCGAACTCCGACAAGGCCATCTGGTCCGTCCATTGCCATAACGACCTGGGCCTGGCTGTGGCCAACTCGCTGGCCGGCGTCATGATAGGCGGCGCGCGGCAGATCGAGTGCACGGTCAATGGTCTTGGCGAGCGGGCCGGCAATACGGCGCTGGAAGAAGTGGTGATGGCGCTGCGCACGCGCGCCGCCTATTACAACCTGACGGTGGGCATCGATACGACGCAGATCGTGGCGGCGTCCAAAATGGTGTCGCAGATCACGGGCTTTGCCGTGCAGCCGAACAAGGCCGTCGTCGGCGCGAACGCTTTTGCGCACGCGTCCGGCATCCACCAGGACGGCATCTTGAAAGCGCGCGAGACGTATGAAATCATGCGCGCCGAAGACGTGGGCTGGACGGCCAACAAGATCGTGCTCGGCAAACTGTCGGGGCGCAATGCCTTCAAGCAGCGGCTGCAGGAGCTGGGCATTTCTCTGGAATCGGAAGCGGAAGTCAACGCGGCCTTCCTGCGCTTCAAGGAACTGGCCGACAGGAAATCCGAGATTTTCGACGAAGACATCATGGCCCTCGTCAGCGAGGAGCAGCAGGCGCAGGAGAGTGAGCACTACCGTTTTGTTGCGCTGACGCAGCAGTCGACGACGGGCGCCGTGCCCCATGCGCGCGTGGAGTTTCTCGTCGGCGGTGAGCAGCGCAGCTGCGAAGGGCAGGGCGATGGCCCCGTCGACGCGACCGTCAACGCCATCGAAAGCGCGGCCGCCAGCGGCGCCGAGCTGGTCCTGTTCTCCGTCAATGCCATCAGCACGGGCACGCAGTCGCAGGGTGAAGTCACGATGCGCCTGTCGCGCGACGGGCGCATCGTCAACGGCGTGGGCGCCGATCCGGACATCATCGTCGCGTCGGCCAAGGCGTATTTGTCGGCCTTAAACAAACTGCATGCGAAAGACGAGCGCATCGACCCGCAACCGTGAGGGGGCGCTAACTACCAGAAAAACCGCCGCTCTTCCTTGGCTGGATCGGGCCCGTTCATCATCATGCGCACGATGCCGTCGTGGTCGAAGTGCACGTGCATCATGGAATCCCACACGCCCGATTCCTTGTAGCGGTAGGACCAGACGTGCAGTTTCGGCAGCGACAGATACGAGGTTTCCGTCGGGCGGCCCAAGGTGTGCAGCACGTCTTGCTGAGTCGACACGCCCACCTTGATGCGGGCAAAGCCTGGCGTGTCGAGCACTTGCTCGTAGGAAATCAACCTGTCGTCGGGGCCGAAACGGGCCATATACGTGTACTGGCCGTACGGTCCCGTCGCGTATTCGAGTTCGGGACCCGTGGGTAGCTGGTAGATATTCGTTGGCCGGCCCAGGCGCGCTTCCACGGCGGCGCGCGGCTCGCCCGGCTGGGGCGGCGGGACGTTCCAGCTGGCGCAGCCGGCCAGCGCGGCAAACAGCAGCGGTGTTGCTGATTTGAGCAGTTTTTTCATGTTTGACCTCCTGAAATGCAGGAAAACCCTATCATGCACCGAGAAAAGCGCGCACGGCAGGATACAGGCGGGCATTTTTCCGATATACTTGCGCGTCTGGTTGGAAGCATAGGCCAGTATTTTAATAATCGTAGTTCACGGTGGATAGGGTTCAGACTCTGTGCACCGCATGTGAAAGGTTTATCATGACAGTAGAAAACATCAACAAAGCCGCTATCATCGCGGACAACGCACGTGGTCAAAACGACACCGGCTCCCCTGAAGTGCAAGTTGCACTGCTGACAGCTCGCATCAACGAACTGAACGGCCACTTCAAAGCCCACTCGAAAGATCACCACTCCCGCCGCGGCCTGATCATGATGGTCAACCGTCGTAAGAGCCTGTTGTCCTACCTGAAGGCTAAAGACGCTACCCGTTATCGCGACCTGATCGCTAAACTTGGTCTGCGCAAGTAATTTTTGCCGTACAAGGTTTATACAGAAATGCCTGCGCCAGTTCGCTGACGCGGGCATTTTGTCATTTGAATTCCGGATTTATGTCGAGAAGTACAGTATTCTCTACCGATATCATGTTTTAAAAGTAAAGTAGTAAAGGCGGCAACGAAGTTTTCGCCGCCTGTGGTGAGGTGAACGACAGCCCCTGAAAATCTGTCGGCAATTAGAAAAGGGATACCCCATGTTTAACAAAGTTACGAAAACCTTCCAGTACGGTCAACATCAAGTGACCCTGGAAACCGGCGAAATCGCACGTCAGGCATCCGGCGCAGTGCTGGTGTCGATCGAAGATACCGTCGTTCTGGCAACGGTAGTGGCACGCAAAGATGCCAAACCAGGCCAGGATTTCTTCCCTTTGACGGTTGATTATGTCGAGAAAACCTATGCTGCCGGTAAAATCCCGGGCGGTTTTTTCAAGCGCGAAGGCCGTCCTTCCGAAAAAGAAACACTGACCTCCCGTCTGATCGACCGTCCTATCCGTCCGCTGTTCCCGGAAGGCTACCTGAATGAAGTGCAAGTCATCATTCACGTGTTGTCGGTCAACCCTGAAATCGATCCGGACATCGCCGCCATGATCGGCGCATCGGCTGCCCTGTGCGTATCGGGCGTGCCTTTCAACGGTCCTATCGGCGCCGCGCGCGTCGGTTACGCGAATGGCCAGTACATCCTGAACCCGACCGTCCAGCAACTGAAAACGTCGGAAATGGACCTGGTTGTCGCCGGTACCGAAACGGCCGTGCTGATGGTCGAATCGGAAGCGAAACAGCTGTCCGAAGAAATCATGCTGGGCGCCGTGGTCTTCGGCCACGACCAGATGAAAGTCGTCATCGACGCGATTCACGACCTGGTGCGTGACGGCGGCAAGCCGGAAGTCGAATGGGCGCCTGCGCCGAAAAACGAAGCACTGATCGCCCGCGTCGCGCATTTCGCCAACGCCAAGATCAATGACGCGTATCAAACCAAGGACAAGCAAGAGCGTACGGCCAAGCTGAAAGCGGCGACGTCGGAAGTGATCGCCGACCTGTCGGCTGAAGTGGCTGCCACCGGCGGCGCGGCTATCGACAGCGCTGAAGTGAACAACATCCTGTTCGACATCGAAGCGAAAATCGTGCGTACGCAAATCCTCGACGGCGAGCCACGCATCGACGGCCGCGACACGCGCACCGTGCGTCCGATCTCGATCCGCACCAGCGTGCTGCCACGCACCCACGGTTCGGCCCTGTTCACGCGCGGCGAAACGCAAGCGCTGGTCGTGGCAACTTTGGGCACCGCCCGCGACAGCCAGAAGATCGATGCGCTGATGGGCGAGTTCACCGATTCGTTCATGCTGCATTACAACATGCCTCCGTTCGCCACCGGCGAAACGGGCCGTGTCGGTACGCCTAAGCGCCGCGAAATCGGCCACGGCCGCCTGGCCAAGCGCGCGCTGATCGCCGCCCTGCCAGCAGCTGAAGAGTTCAGCTACTCGGTGCGTCTGGTATCGGAAATCACGGAATCGAACGGTTCCTCGTCGATGGCTTCCGTCTGCGGCGGCTGCCTGGCACTGATGGACGCCGGCGTGCCGATGAAAGAACACGTGGCCGGTATCGCCATGGGCCTGATCAAGGAAGGCGGCAAGTTTGCCGTGCTGTCCGACATCCTGGGCGACGAAGATCACCTGGGCGACATGGACTTCAAGGTAGCCGGTACCCGCAACGGTATCACGGCGCTGCAGATGGACATCAAGATCATGGGCATCACCAAGGAAATCATGCAAGTGGCACTGGCGCAAGCCAAGGAAGGCCGCGAGCACATCCTGGGCGAAATGCAAAAAGCCATGCCGCACGTCAAAACCGAACTGTCCGATTTCGCACCGCGTCTGATCACCATCAAGATCAACCCGGAAAAAATCCGTGACGTGATCGGCAAGGGCGGCGCCGTGATCCGTGCGCTGACCGAAGAGACGGGCACCCAGATCGACATCAGCGACGAAGGCGTGGTCACCATCGCTTCCGTTGACGCTGCTGCCGGCCAGGAAGCCAAGCGCCGCATCGAAGAACTGACCGCTTCCGTCGAAGTGGGCAAGACCTACGAAGGCACCGTGCTGAAACTGCTGGACTTCGGCGCCATCGTCCAAGTCATGCCAGGCAAGGACGGCTTGCTGCACATCTCGCAGATCGCCAACGAGCGCGTCAACGCCGTGGCCGACTACCTGAAAGAAGGCCAGCTGGTTCGCGTCAAGGTTCTGGAAACGGACGACCGCGGCCGTCTGAAACTGTCGATGAAAGCTGCTGAAGGCAACGAAGCGCCAGCCGCTTAATTTCCTTCAGATTCGCCTGACTGCGGCCCCGGCCGCATGATCAACACCGCCAGCGCGCAAGCCCTGGCGGTTTTTTTTGCGCTGCGTTTGCGCTGTATCGAAGGCGGGCGCCAATTTGCGCATTGGCCTTGATGCAGCGCGCATCGGCCGCTGCCGCTCTCTGTAGATTCGGGAGGGGATATTCCCCCTGACCGAGTCTTCCAAGGAGATGCAGCATGCGCACATTCCGCGGACTGGCCGCCGCCTTTCTGCTTGCCGTTTCGCCCGGTACCTGGGCACAGATGGATGACGCACCGACACCGGTGCCGCTGCCCATTCCCATCGCCGCTGCGTCCGCGGCCATGCCGGCGCAAGACCTCGACGCCTTGCGCGCTGTGCATGCGCGCGAAATCAATGACCTCAGTACCTTCAAGACGGTCGGCTTGCAACGCGAAGTCATCGATCCTTACCTCGAGAGTGGGCCAGGGCAGCAATTGCTGCGCGAACTGCATGCCGCCGATCCCGCCGCGCCGGCCGAGACGATTTACGCGCGCGCGGTCGAGCAGCTCGCTTCCGGCAGCGCCTTGCCCGACCTGCAAACCATGTCGGCCGCGCTGGTAAAAATCGTGCCACATGGCCAGAATGTGTCGCCGTACTCGCCGTATTTCACCACCAGCGCGCAATTGCAGCTGGCGTCCAGCCGCTGCGCCACCCTGGCCGACTGTTTCGGCTTGCCCTTGAAGAGCGAGGCGCCGCTGTATGATGTGTATCAGATCATGCCCAAGGGCACCGTCAACGTGTTTGTCAGCCAGGTGGCGCCGACGCAAGAGCTGGGCGGGCTGGTGCGGCGCAAGGGTGGGGCGCAGCAGTATTTATTGCCCAACCGCAGCATGTGGTCGGCCCCCGTGCTGATCGGCACGATCAAGAATTGAGGAGCGATGATGGATCAACAGCGTTTGCAGGCACGTGCCGCCGAGCTGGAACAATGGCTGGCCCGTCTGGCGCCCGCCGACGGGGAAGTGGCCGACCTGCGCAGCGCGCTCGAGCCGCTGCTGGCCCTGGCGGGCAGCGGGGGCTTGAGCGCACCCCTGCCATGGGGCGATATCCCCGGCGGGCGCTACTTTAACGAAGGCAGTTTGCGCTGCTACCCTGAGCTGGAGCAGGCGTTTGCCCGCTTCCGCATCGAGGCGACCGGTGGCGACTCGCCCGCCTTGCGCAAGCTGCGCGGCGAGACATGAACTATATGGTATCAATTGTTGTTTATGGGTAATTGACTGTCAGTATTGCTTGACGACAAAATCTTATTCCCCGACCATGGTGCATCCCTCCCGATTTTCTCTTTTTTTATTGGATGCACCATGTTGTCCTCCCTTAAGGCGCGGCTGATCGCCATCGCCGTTTCCATCGTCGTGCTGGCCATGCTGGCTGTCGCCATTGCCAATTTCTTCACGACGCGTTCCAGCACCCTGGCCGCGCTCGACACGCAGATGCTGCAGTTGTCGCACAGCCATGCGCAAGCCATCGCCGAATGGCTGCGTTCCAAGCAAGCCGTCGTGGGCTCGCTCAAGCAGGGCGCCACGGCGGCCGATCCGCTGCCGGCCCTGAAGGCGGCCGAACAGGCGGGCACCTTCGACATGGCGTACATCGGCTTTGCCGACAAGCACGCCGTCTTTTCGCAGGAGCGCAAGCGCGCCGCCGACTACGATCCCACGGCGCGCCCCTGGTACAAGCTGGCGTCCGAAGTGGGCGGCCCCATCATCACCGCGCCCTACATCGGCGCCAGCACGGGCAAGCTGGTGGTGACGTTTGCCGAGCCGCTGGGCGGCAAGGGCAGCGTGACGGGCGTGATGGCGGCCGACGTGATGATGGATGCGGTAGTGCAAAACGTCGCTTCGATCAAGCCGACGGCGTCCAGCTATGCCTTCCTCGTCGATGGCGGCGGCAAGATCATCGCCCATCCGGATAGCAAACTGACTCTGAAACCGCTGGCCGAGCTGGACCCGGGCCTGAGCGCGCAGGCGCTGGCCGATATCGAAAAGAGCGGCAATGGCGCAGCCATTCGCCTCGGTGACCGTAACGGTATCTTGCATGTAAGTAAAGTGCCGGGAAGCGACTGGCTGCTGGCTACCGTGCTCGACCGTGCAGAAGCGACGCAGGCACTGAGCTCCATGCTGCGCGCGTCGGCCCTGACGGCCTTGCTGGTGCTGGCCCTGGCCGCCACGGTATTGAGCGTACTGGTGGCGCGCGCCTTGCGCCGCCTGGGTCTGGTGCGCGATGCGATGGAAGCGATCGCCACGGGCGACGGCGACCTGACCAGCCGCCTCGACGCGGAAGGCGCGGACGAGCTGGCGCAGATCGCCAAGGCATTCAACTTGTTCGTCGAAAAGATCGCCACCGTGCTGGTGCAGATCCGCAGCATCAGCACCCTGGTGCGCAGCGAGTCGGCCGACATTGCCGCCGGCAATGCGGACCTGTCCTCGCGTACGGAAGCGCAGGCGGGCGCGCTGGAAGAGACGGCCAGCTCGATGGATGAGCTGACGTCGACCGTCAAGCAGAATGCGGAAAACGCGCATGCAGCCAACCAGTTGGCCGTGTCCGCCTCGGAAGTGGCGGCCAAGGGTGGCCGCGTGGTGCAGCAGGTGGTGGGCACCATGGCTGGCATCCAGGAAAGCTCGCGCAAGATCGTCGACATCATCGGCGTGATCGACGGTATCGCCTTCCAGACGAACATCCTGGCGCTGAACGCGGCCGTCGAGGCGGCGCGCGCGGGCGAGCAGGGCAGGGGCTTTGCCGTGGTGGCGTCCGAAGTGCGCAACCTGGCGCAACGCTCCGCCGGTGCGGCGAAGGAAATCAAGGAATTGATCGGCGATTCGGTGGAGAAGGTCGATGCCGGCGGCCGCCTCGTCGATGAGGCGGGTCAGACCATGGATCAGGTGGTGGCCTCGGTGCAGCAATTGACGACCATCATGAGCGAGATCACGGTGGCCAGCCGCGAACAGAGCGCCGGCATCGGCGAGATCAATACGGCCGTCACGCACATGGATACCATGACGCAGCAAAACGCGGCCCTCGTCGAGCAAGCGGCTGCCGCCGCGGAAAGCCTGCAGGAGCAGGCCGTGGACCTGGCGCAAGCCGTCGGCATGTTCCGCCTGGGCGATGCCGGTCCTGCCGCGGCACACGCGCCCGTGACGCGCCTCAAGGCGAAGCCAGCCGCTGCTGCACCGCGCGCGCCGGCCCGCGCGCTGGCGCCGGTCAAACCCGTCAAGGCGGCCAAGTCCGGCGCCGACGAGTGGGAAGAGTTTTAAGAAGACGCTTAGCGATCTGCACGTTCATCCGCGTTTTTGTCAGGCCAGCCTGCCAAAAATGCAGTTCGTCGCAATCGGCGTGTCTGCCGGGGGCGGTATGGCTATAGTGACACCATACCGCAAGCCCACTGCCAGACACCCGAGGAGAACAACATGAACGTCGCTAAAAACATGGAAGTCATTGCCGTTGCCGCCGCCATCGTGCTTGGCGCCAGCTGCTACGCCATCGCCCCGGCCGCTCCGGCCCTGCAAGTGGCCAGTTCCACGGCCACCCTGGCCGCGCCAGCGAACAAGGCTGCCATGCAAGTGGTGGTCGTCAAGGCCAAGCGCCTGAGCGCTGCCGAAAAAGCCCGTTTTGCATAATTGATTGTCAGCCATTTTCGGCGCTGCTACAGTGGTGCTGCGCGAGCAATGCAGGCGCCCCACGCGGGCGCCGCGACACATAAAAACAAGATACCGAGGATGCACTACATGAAAAAGATTCTGCAATTGGCGCTGCTGTTCCTGGCGACATTGGGCCTAGTGCGCGGCGTGGCTGCCGAGACCCGCTTGCTGGAAATGCGCAACGTCGACGCCCGCGTCGTGCGCGTCAAGCTCGATGGCGTGATGGAAGTGCGCATTCGCCAGGGCAACGTGGCTTCGCTGAGCATCACGGCCGACAAGCGCTACATCGCCGATGTCAGCACGGCGCAAAGCGGCGATACCCTGCACATCGAAACGGAGGTGCGCGGCTTCAAGCTCGGCCCCTCGTCGATCCGCGCCGACCTGGTCCTGCCGAACCTGCGCGAGCTGAGCTCGGAAGGATTTGGCAGCACCGACATCACGGGTTTCAAGGGCGAGGAGCTGACCCTGTCACTGGAAGGGGCGGGCAGCATCAAGCTGGTGGGCGACTACCGCAAGCTCAATGCCAGCCTGGGCGGCGTGGGCAGCATGCAGATATGGATAGGCAACAATGAGCGCGCGGAGCTGGACCTGCAGGGTGCGGGTTCCGTGATGCTGGGTGGACGCGGACGTATCCTGAAAGCGAGCCTGGGCGGCCTGGGCAGCCTGAATGCGCAGCAGTTTGAAGTCGATGCCGTCAATCTGGAATTGAGCGGCCTGGGCAATGCCACGGTGAATGCCCATACGAATGCCAAGCTGAACCTGAGCGGACTCGGCTCGGTGGTGGTGTACGGCAAGCCGGCCAACCGCGATGTCAGCGTCGAGGGCCTGGGCAAAGTCAGCTGGAAGTAAACGCATCCTGCCGCAGGCTTTATTGGCAGAACAAGAATAAGTAGTCAGACCACATCCCATTCCGATGAAAAAACTGATCATTACATTACTCATGCTGTTGGTGATACAGCTACCCGCGCGGGCTGGCTTCGTCGAAGGCGCCAGTGCCTACAACAACAAGAATTACGCGCTGGCCTACAAGGAAATCCTGCCACTGGCCAAGACCGGCAACGCCGATGCCCAGCATTTGCTGGGCTTGATGTATTACATGGGCCGCGGCTTGCCGCAGGATTACAAGCAAGCCATGTTCTGGCACCGCAAGGCGGCCGACCAGGGCAAGGCCGACGCCCAGTATGTGGTGGGCGCCATGTATTACACGGGCAACGCCGTGCTGCAGGACCACAAGCAGGCCGTCAGCTGGTTCCGCAAGGCGGCCGAGCAGAACCACGCCGAGGCGCAACAGGTACTGGGCCTGATGTACCGCTACCACATGGGCGGCGTGCAGCAGGACAACGTCATCGCCTACATGCTGTGGAACCTGGCGGCGGCGAACGGCAACGCGAATGCGGCCGACCAGCGCGCCGCCGTGGTGCGCAAGATGACGCATGAGCAAGTCGAGGAAGGACAGGCCCTGTCGGCGAAATGGAAGCCGGGTACGCCGCTGCCGCGCCAGTCGAAGACCGGCGGCGCATAGGGAAGGGGGCTTGCCTGCAAGGGTGAACGGCTTGGCGTACAATCGCCGTTTTCCCTTGAAAGAGTCCCGCCATGCGTGCAGTTGCCATCAGCCAGCCAGGCCCCGCCGACGTTTTGCAGATCGTCGAGTGTCCCGTTCCCGCCTTCAAAGCGGGCGAACTGCTGATCAAGGTGCACGCGGCCGGCATCAACCGTCCCGACGTGCTGCAACGCCTGGGCAAGTATGCGCCGCCAGCCGGTGCGTCCGATTTGCCTGGCCTGGAAGTGGCCGGTGAAGTCGTCGATGGCGATTTCAGCAATACCGCATTCAAGAAGGGCGACCTCGTCTGCGCGCTGGTGCAGGGCGGCGGCTATGCCGAATACTGCGCCGCACCCACCGGCCAGTGCCTGCCCTTGCCGAAGGGATTGACTGCGCTGGAAGGCGCGTCCCTGCCCGAGAACTTCTTTACCGTCTGGAGTAATGTCTTCGACCGCTGCGCGCTGGCCGACGGTGAAACGTTATTGGTGCAGGGCGGTACATCAGGCATTGGCGTGACGGCCATTCAATTGGCGGCCGCGCTGGGCCACCGCGTGTTCGCCACGGCCGGCAGCGACGAGAAGGCGCGCGCCTGCGAAGCGCTGGGCGCCGAACGGGGCATTAACTACCGGACGGAAGATTTCGCCGCCGTCGTCAAGGAGCTGACTGGTGGCAAGGGCGTCGACGTCATCCTCGATATGGTCGGCGGCGACTACCTGCCGCGCGAAATCGATTGCCTGGCCGACGATGGCCGTATCGGCCTGATCGCCGTGCAGGGCGGCACCAGGGCGGAACTGGACCTGGGCGCCTTGCTGCGCCGTCGCCTGACGGTGACGGGTTCCACTTTGCGTCCCCGTTCCGTCGCCTTCAAGGCGGCCATCGCGAATCACCTGCGCACGACCGTCTGGCCGCTGATCGAGGCGGGCAAGATCAAGCCCGTGATCTATAAAACTTTCCCGTTGGAAAAAGCCAACGAGGCGCATGCCTTGATGGAAGCGAGCACGCACGTGGGCAAGATCATGTTGCAAGTTGCTTGAAACGGGGCACTGCCTGTTTGACCGGCATCGGTGCCGGAGTTAGAATGACGGGTTATTAGAATTTAGGCTACTATGCGTCGCAAACTCGTCGTCGGAAATTGGAAAATGAACGGCAGTCGCACCTCGAACGCGGTGTTATTGTCTGAAATAGTTGCTGGCCTGGCTGCCTCTGGCGCCGCCAGCGCCGTCTGTGTGCCTGCGCCGTATCTGGCGCAGTGCCAGGCGCAATTGGCAGGCACGGCTCTCGGCTGGGGTGCGCAGGATGTGTCCGCGCATGCCAGCGGCGCCTACACGGGAGAAATCTCGACCGCCATGCTGCAGGATTTCGGATGCGGCTATGTGGTGATCGGGCATTCCGAGCGCCGCGCCTACCATGGCGAGAGCGATGCGCAGGTGGCGGCCAAGACGGTTGCGGCGCTGGCGGCGGGCATCACGCCTATCGTCTGCATCGGCGAAACCCTGGCGCAGCGCGAAGCGGGCCAGACCGATACGGTCGTGGCGCAGCAGCTGGGCGCCGTGCTGGCGGCGATTTCCGCCGACGACGTGGCGAAACTGGTGCTGGCCTATGAGCCGGTCTGGGCCATCGGCACGGGCAAGACGGCCACGCCGCAAATGGCGCAGGACGTGCATCAGGTGTTGCGCGGCCAGCTGGCGGCAAAGAATGCGGTAGCAGCGGCCGGCGTGCAGATCCTGTACGGCGGCAGCATGAAGCCGGAGAACGCAAAAGAATTGATGGCGATGCCGGATATCGATGGCGGTCTGATCGGTGGGGCAGCATTGAAGGCGGCGGATTTCCTGGCAATTATTCACGCCGCTGATTGAATTAATTTAAACTAAGAATGGAATTGCAATGAACATGATGTTCAATCTGGTAGTGGTAGTACAGGTTATTTCGGCATTGTCGATTATCGCGCTGGTGTTGTTGCAGCACGGTAAGGGCGCCGACATGGGCGCCGCCTTCGGTTCGGGCGCCTCGGGCAGCCTGTTCGGTGCGACGGGTTCGTCGAACTTCATGTCGAAATCGACGGGCGTCGCCGCCGCGATCTTCTTCGGCGCCACCCTGGCCCTGTCGCTGATGGCCAATCAGCGCGCCACGACGGTCGGCGGCGGCGTGATGGATAAAGTCGTCAAGCCAGTGCCGGTCACCGGCGCGGGCGCGATCCCGACGACGGTGCCTGCTGCAGCTCCGGCTGCCAGCGCTCCAGCGGCGGCGGCACCGGTTGCCAGCACCCCGGCAGGCGCGATTCCGAAGTAATTTAGTATTTACTGAGTAGTAACTCGATACCTCATCGAGAGTAATTCTCATTACGGGCAGATTATTGCTCAATGTTTCAGCAGCGCGGCAGGAAAAAATCGTGGCGCGCTGGAAGATGTAAAAATTTATCGTTTTTATCTGTGTTTTGATGCATTTGTGCATTAACTTTAGCGGCAAAGCAGAGTAGAATACGGGCCTTACCGCCGACGTGGTGAAATTGGTAGACACGCTATCTTGAGGGGGTAGTGGCGAAAGCTGTACGAGTTCGAGTCTCGTCGTCGGCACCAGAAATCAGAAGCCAGCAACGGCGCACGAGCCATGGCTCGTACAAAGTTGCTGGCTTTTTTTACGAGGATGTGTCGTTCGATCCTGGTCTTAGCTTTGATTGGGGTCGTGCGTTAGATACGCTGCAAATGATCGCAGCGTCCTCATTTAACCGATCGTTCAATATAAGCTCATCAATCGTGAACCTCGAAAATTACTTCCCCGTCCTGCTGTTCATTATTATCGGCCTTGGTGTCGGTATCGCTCCCCAGCTCCTGGGGCGCCTGTTAGGCCCTAACAAGCCTGACGCAGCAAAACTCTCCCCGTACGAATGTGGTTTTGAAGCATTCGAAGACGCGCGCATGAAATTTGATGTGCGCTACTATCTGGTCGCAATCCTGTTTATTTTGTTCGATCTGGAAACGGCATTCTTTTTCCCATGGGGCGTTGCAATGCGCGACCTGGGCTGGGCCGGTTTCGTCACGATGATGGTGTTCATCGCTGAATTCGTGGTCGGATTTTGGTACATTTGGAAGAAAGGTGCCCTTGACTGGGAATAAGCCATGGCTATTGAAGGCGTATTAAGCGAAGGTTTCATCACCACCTCGGCCGACAAGCTGATCAACTGGGCGCGCACCGGGTCTATGTTCCCGATGACGTTCGGTCTGGCCTGCTGTGCGGTCGAAATGATGCATGTGGGCGCAGCCCGCTACGATATGGACCGTTTCGGCGTCGTGTTTCGTCCGTCGCCGCGTCAGTCCGACGTCATGATCGTTGCAGGCACCCTGTGCAACAAGATGGCGCCGGCCCTGCGCAAGGTCTACGACCAGATGGCAGAGCCACGCTGGGTCATCTCGATGGGTTCCTGCGCCAATGGCGGCGGGTACTACCATTACTCCTATTCCGTGGTGCGCGGTTGCGACCGCATCGTGCCCGTCGACGTGTATGTGCCTGGCTGTCCTCCGACTGCTGAAGCCTTGCTGTACGGCATCATGCAGTTGCAGAACAAGATCAAGCGTACCAGCACGATCGCACGCTAACCGGGCCGCTTCAGATTATGACAACACATTTAGAAGTATTGCAAAACGCCCTCGGCACAGCCCTGGGCGATCGCGTTAGCACGACGGTTGCGCTGGGCGAAGTCACCCTGGTCGTCAAGGCCGAGGACTACCTGGCCGTGATGCAGACCTTGCGCGACGATCCGGCCCTGCATTTCGAGCAGCTGCTCGACCTGTGCGGCGTCGACTACTCGACCTATGGCGACGGTAGCTGGGATGGCCTGCGTTTCGCGGCCGTCTCGCACTTGCTGTCGGTCAAGCACAACTGGCGCGTGCGCGTGCGCGTGTTCGCGCCGGACGACGACATGCCGCTGCTGCCCTCCGTGGTCGGCATCTGGCGCGCCGTCAACTGGTACGAGCGCGAAGCGTTCGACCTGCTGGGCATCCTCTTCGAAGGCCACAACGACTTGCGCCGCCTGCTGACCGACTACGGTTTCATCGGCCATCCGTTCCGCAAGGATTTCCCCGTCTCCGGCTATGTCGAGATGCGTTACGATCCGGAACAAAAGCGCGTGATTTACCAGCCCGTGACGATCGAGCCGCGGGAAAACGTGCCGCGCGTGATCCGCGAAGAACATTACGGGATGAAATAATGGCTGAGATTAAGAACTACACCCTGAACTTTGGGCCACAGCATCCGGCCGCGCACGGTGTGCTGCGCCTGGTGCTGGAGATGGATGGCGAAGTCATCCAGCGCGCCGACCCGCATATCGGCCTGCTGCACCGCGCCACCGAAAAGCTGGCCGAACAGAAAACCTACCTGCAATCCGTGCCGTACATGGACCGTCTCGACTATGTGTCGATGATGTGCAATGAACACGCGTACGTGATGGCCATCGAAAAGATGCTGGGCCTGGAAGTGCCGCTGCGCGCGCAATACATCCGCGTCATGTTCGACGAGATGACGCGTATCCTGAATCACCTGATGTGGCTCGGTACCCACGCGCTGGACGTTGGCGCCATGGGCCCGTTCCTGTATTGCTTCCGCGACCGCGAAGACTTGTTCGACGCCTACGAGGCAGTGTCGGGCGCACGCATGCACGCGGCCTACTACCGTCCGGGCGGCGTGTACCGCGACCTGCCGGACGCGATGCCGCAGCACAAGGCCTCGATCATCCGCAACGCCAAGGCGATCGGCAAGCTGAACGAAAACCGCCAGGGCTCGCTGCTGGACTTCATCGAAGACTTCGCGCGCCGTTTCCCGAACTCGGTGGACGAGTACGAAACCCTGCTGACCGACAACCGTATCTGGAAACAGCGTACCGTCGGCATCGGCGTGGTCTCGCCGGAAGATGCGCTGGCCATGGGCTTCACGGGCGCCATGCTGCGCGGCTCGGGCGTGCAGTGGGACTTGCGCAAGAAACAGCCGTACGAAGTGTACGACCTGATGGATTTCGACATTCCTATCGGCACCAACGGCGATTGCTACGACCGCTACCTGGTCCGCGTGGAAGAGCTGCGCCAGTCGAACCGCATCATCAAGCAATGCGTGGAGTGGCTGCGCAACAATGAAGGTCCTGTCATGACCAGCAACCGCAAGGTGGCGCCTCCAGGCCGCGTCGACATGAAGACCAACATGGAATCCTTGATTCACCACTTCAAGCTGTTTACGGAAGGTTTCCACGTGCCGCCAGGCGAGGCCTACAGCGCCGTGGAACACCCGAAGGGCGAGTTCGGCGTGTACCTGGTGTCCGATGGCGCCAACAAGCCGTACCGCATGAAACTGCGCGCGCCAGACTACGCCCACTTGCAGTCGCTCGACGAAATGGCGCGTGGGCACATGCTTGCCGACGCCGTGACCATCATCGGGACGCAAGATATCGTGTTCGGCAGTATTGACCGCTAAGAGGCAAAAAGTATGTTGTTATCAGAGCAATGCTATAAGAAAATTGACCGCGAGCTGGCCAAGTACCCGGCCGACCAGCGTCAGTCGGCCGTCATGGCCGCGCTGGCCCATGCCCAGGATGAACTGGGCTGGCTGGCGCCGGAAACCATGAAGGAACTGGCCGATTACATCGGCATGCCGGCGATTGCCGTGCAGGAAGTGGCCACGTTCTACAATATGTACAACGTGAAACCCGTGGGCAAGCACAAGATCACCGTGTGCACCAACCTGCCATGCGCCCTGTCGGGCGGCGTGCGCGCTGCAGACTACCTGAAGCAGAAACTGGGTATCGATTTCCGCGAAACCACCGCAGACGGCCAGTTCACCCTGGTTGAAGGCGAGTGCATGGGTGCTTGCGGCGATGCGCCTGTCTTGCTGGTCAGTAATAAAACCATGTGCAGCTGGATGTCGAACGAGAAAATCGACGCCATGCTGGAGGAACTCAAGAAATGACGTCACTCCACAACCGCCATATCGATCCATTGATCCTGAAGGATCTGGATGGCAAGAACTGGCATTTGCAAGATTATGTGAACCGCGGCGGCTACAGCGCCCTGCGGCGTATCCTGGAAGAGAAAATCACGCCGGAACAGATCATCGCCGACCTCAAGGCGTCGTCCTTGCGCGGCCGTGGCGGCGCGGGTTTTCCTACCGGCTTGAAGTGGAGCTTCATGCCGCGCCAGTTCCCGGGACAGAAATACCTCGTCTGCAATACAGATGAAGGCGAACCGGGCACTTTCAAGGACCGCGACATCATTCGTTACAATCCCCATGCGCTGATCGAAGGCATGGCCATTGGCGCTTATGCGATGGGCATCACCGTGGGCTACAACTATATCCACGGTGAAATCTTCCAGGAATACCTGCGTTTCGAAGAAGCGCTGGAAGAGGCGCGCGCCGCCGGCTTCCTGGGCGACAAGATCATGGGCAGCGAGTTCTCGTTCCAGTTGCATGCGCACCATGGTTATGGCGCCTACATCTGCGGCGAAGAAACGGCCCTGCTCGAATCGCTGGAAGGCAAGAAAGGCCAGCCGCGCTTCAAGCCGCCTTTCCCTGCCTCGTTTGGCCTGTACGGCAAGCCGACGACGATCAACAACACGGAAACCTTCGCGGCCGTGCCATTCGTGCTGAATATCGGTCCAGAGAAATACCTGGCGATGGGCAAGCCGAACAATGGCGGTTCGAAGATCTTCTCGATCTCGGGCGACGTGGAAAAACCGGGCAACTATGAAGTGCCGCTCGGCACCCCGTTTGCGACCCTGCTGGAACTGGCAGGCGGCATGCGCGGTGGCAAAAAGATCAAGGCCGTGATCCCTGGCGGTTCGTCCGCTCCGGTGATCCGCGGCGACATCATGATGCAGACCGACCTGGACTACGACTCGATCGCGAAAGCCGGTTCGATGCTGGGTTCGGGCGCCGTCATCGTGATGGACGAAACACGCTGCATGGTAAAGGCGCTGGAACGCCTGTCCTACTTCTACTTTGAAGAATCGTGCGGCCAGTGTACGCCTTGCCGTGAAGGCACAGGCTGGATGTACCGCATGGTGCACCGCATCGAGCAGGGGCAGGGTCGTCCAGACGACCTGGACATGCTCAACTCGATCGCCGACAACATCCAGGGCCGCACGATTTGCGCGCTGGGCGATGCGGCTGCCATGCCGGTACGGGCCTTCATTAAGAATTTCCGTGAAGAATTTGAATATCATATCGAGCACAAGCATTGCTTAGTGCCCGCATATATCTAAGCTGCGTCAGGTAACGATCACCATGGTTGAAATCGAAATAGACGGCAAAAAAGTCGAAGTCCCTGCTGGTAGCATGGTGATGGACGCCGCCAACAAATTGGGAACCTACATTCCGCACTTCTGCTATCACAAGAAATTGTCGATCGCAGCGAACTGCCGCATGTGCCTGGTCGAAGTGGAAAAGGCGCCCAAGCCTTTGCCCGCTTGTGCGACCCCGGTCAGTGCCGGCATGATCGTGCGTTCCGCCAGCGATAAAGCTGTGCAGGCGCAAAAGTCGGTCATGGAATTCTTGCTGATTAACCACCCGCTCGATTGCCCTATCTGCGATCAGGGCGGCGAATGCCAGTTGCAAGACTTGGCAGTGGGTTACGGCAAGAGCGAATCGCGCTACAAGGAAGACAAGCGCGTCGTCACGCCGAAGGAGGCCGGTCCGCTGGTCTCCATGCAAGAGATGTCGCGCTGCATCCAGTGCACCCGCTGCGTACGCTTTGGCCAGGAAGTGGCCGGCGTGATGGAGCTGGGCATGATCGGCCGCGGCGAACACTCGGAAATCGTGTCGTTCGTCGGCCAGTCGGTCGACTCCGAACTGTCGGGCAACATGATCGACCTGTGCCCGGTTGGCGCACTGACCTCGAAGCCGTTCCGCTACAGCGCCCGTACGTGGGAACTGTCGCGCCGCAAATCGGTCAGCCCGCATGACGGTCTCGGTTCGAACCTGATCGTGCAAGTGAAAGCTGGCAAGGTCAAGCGCGTGCTGCCGCTGGAAAACGAAGCCGTCAACGAGTGCTGGATCTCGGACAAGGACCGTTTCTCGTACGAAGCGCTGGACAGCGCCGAACGCCTGACTTCCCCGATGCTGAAACAAGGCAACGAGTGGAAAGAAGTCGATTGGCAAACCGCGCTGGAATACGTGGCGCACGGCCTGAAAAACATCAAGCACGAACATGGTGCCGACGCCATCGCCGCGCTGGCAACGCCGCATTCGACGGTCGAAGAGCTGGTCCTGCTGCAAAAAGTGGCCAACGGTCTCGGTTCCGAGAACGTCGACTTCCGCCTGCGCCAGACCGACTTCGCGCTGGACGCCGGCGTCAAGCCATGGCTGGGCATGCCGATCAGCGAATTTGGCCAGATCAAGCGCGCCTTTGTCATCGGCTCGTTCCTGCGCAAGGATCACCCATTGCTGGCCACGCGTTTGCGCGCGTCCGTCAAGGGCGGCGCCAAGCTGTCGATCCTGCACGCCTCCGACGATGATCAATTGATCACCATCGCCAACAAGATGATCGTCGCACCAAGCGATTGGCTGGCGGCCTTGTCGGAAGTGGTCGCCGCTGTTGCGAAAGCCAAAGAAATCGCCGCGCCAGCCGGTTTTGAAGCGGTTGCCGCTTCGGACGTGGCAGTGGCCATCGCCGCCAGCCTGATGGCTGGCGACCATGGCGCCGTGCTGCTGGGTAACGCGGCAACGCAACACCCGCAAGCGTCGCAACTGCATGCTGCCGCGCAATGGATCGCCGAACAGACGGGCGCCAAGCTCGGTTACCTGACGGAAGCGGCCAACACGGTTGGCGCGCACCTGGTCGCCAAGCCGCGCGCCAATGTGCAAGCTGCGTTTGCCGTACCGAAAAAAGCCTACGTGCTGTTGCACGCCGAGCCGGAACTCGATGCCGCCAATCCACAAGCGGCCCGCGCCGCCCTGGATGGCGCCGATATGGTCGTGGCCATGTCCGCCTTCAAGCACGGCATGGATTACGCCGATGTCTTGCTGCCGATCTCGCCGTTCGCTGAAACCTCGGGCACCTTCGTCAATTGCGAAGGCCGCGCGCAAAGTTTCAACGGTACCGTGAAACCGCTGGCGGAAACCCGTCCAGCCTGGAAAGTGCTGCGCGTCCTGGGCAACATCCTGGGCCTGGCCGGTTTCGACTACGACACTTCCGAAGCGATCCGCGACGAAGCGTTTGGTGCCGGCGTGACCGATCTGTCGGCACAGCTGAACAACATCGCCAAGAACGCACCGGAAGCGGCAACGTACGCACCGGCTTCGCCAGCGCTGCAACGCATCGCCGACGTGCCGATCTACTTCGCCGACGCGCTGGTACGCCGCTCCGAACCGTTGCAACGCACGGTCGATGGCGCCACGCCGCAAGCACACCTGTCCGCCGAACTGGCTGGCAAGCTGGGCATCAAGGCGGGCGACAAGGTCAAAGTGGCGCAAGGCTCCGGCAGCGCCATTCTGGTGGCGGCAATTCACGCCGGCCTGCCAGCCAATGTGGTCAAGGTGTCGGCGGCGCATGCCTCGACGGCTGGCCTGGGCGGCATGTTCGGTGACATCACAGTTGAAACAGCAGAGGGGAAAATCTGATGGCTCTGCCTGAATTTGTAAACGTCATCAACAGCAGTGGCCAGGATTTGCTGGGCGGTTCTTGGCCGTTCTTCTGGACCCTGATCAAGATCCTGTGCGTGCTGTTGCCGCTGATGGGCCTGGTTGCCTACCTGACCTTGTGGGAACGCAAGCTGATCGGCTGGATCCAGATCCGCGTCGGCCCGAACCGCGTGGGTCCGCTGGGCTTGCTGCAGCCGATCGCCGATGCGCTGAAACTCTTGTTCAAAGAGATCATCATCCCGTCCAAGGCCGCCAAGGGCCTGTTCGTGATCGGTCCGATCATGACCATCATGCCGGCCCTGGCCGCCTGGTCGGTCGTGCCGTTCGGTCCGCAAGCCGTGCTGGCCAACGTCAACGCGGGTTTGCTGATGCTGCTGGCGATTACCTCGATGGAAGTCTACGGCATCATCATCGCCGGCTGGGCCTCGAACTCGAAGTACTCGTTCATGGGCGCCATGCGCGCGTCGGCGCAGATGATTTCGTATGAAATCCCGATGGGCTTCGTGATGGTCATCGTGCTGATGGTCTCGGGCAGCCTGAACTTCATCGACATCGTTGGCGGCCAGCAGATCGGCTACTTCGCCGACAAGGGCGTGAACTTCCTGTCGTGGAACTGGCTGCCGCTGCTGCCGATGTTCGTCATCTACATGGTGTCGGGCCTGGCTGAAGCCAACCGTCACCCGTTCGACGTCGTCGAAGGCGAGTCGGAAATCGTTGCCGGCCACATGGTCGAGTACTCGGGCATGGCCTACGCCATGTTCATGCTGGCCGAATACGCCAACATGATCCTGATCGGCGCGCTGACTTCGCTCATGTTCCTCGGTGGCTGGTCCGCACCATTTGCCTTCCTCGAGTTCTGGGGTGGTTTCGGCGGCTTCTTCTGGCTGTTCGCCAAGACCTTCTTCATCGTGTCGGTGTTCATCTGGGTGCGCGGTACTTTCCCACGCTACCGTTATGACCAGATCATGCGCCTCGGCTGGAAAGTGTTTATCCCGTTGACGCTGGTCTACCTGGTCTTCGTCGCTGCCTGGATGCAGACATCCTGGAATATTTGGAAGTAAGAGAGTGCATACGAATGGATAAGGTAAAAGATTTCTTCAGCAGCCTCTTGTTAGGCGAGCTGATCAAGGGCATGGCGTTGACAGGCAAGTACATGTTTTCGCGCAAGATTACGGTGCAATTCCCGGAAGAGAAGACACCGATCTCGCCGCGTTTCCGTGGCTTGCACGCGCTGCGCCGCTACCCGAACGGCGAGGAACGTTGCATCGCCTGCAAACTGTGCGAAGCGGTTTGCCCGGCGATGGCCATCACGATCGAATCGGAACAGCGTGACGACGGTTCGCGCCGCACCACGCGTTACGATATTGACTTGACCAAGTGCATCTTCTGCGGTTTCTGCGAAGAGTCCTGCCCGGTCGATTCGATCGTCGAGACGCAAATCCTGGAATACCACGGCGAGAAACGCGGGGATTTGTATTACACGAAAGAGATGTTGCTGGCCGTGGGTGATCGTTATGAAAATGACATCGCCGCTGCGCGCGCCGCCGACGCACCTTATCGCTGATGGATGCGCCGTAGCCACTGGCTGCGGCGCGCCCCTCGTTCATCTGTACGTCTATTGGGTTTTTTATGGACTTTAAAACAATTTTGTTTTACGCCTTCGCGCTGATCTTGATTCTGGCAGCGACGCGCGTTATCACGGCCCGTAATCCGGTCCACGCAGTACTGTTCCTGGTACTGTCCTTCTTTTCCGCAGCGGGCATCTGGATGCTGCTGCAAGCTGAATTCCTGGCCATCGTGCTGGTATTGGTGTACGTCGGCGCCGTGATGGTGCTGTTCCTCTTCGTCGTCATGATGCTCGATATCAATATCGACCGCATGCGCGAAGGCTTCTGGGGCTACCTGCCTTTGTCGGTGACGGTGGGCGTGATCATCGTGCTGGAAATGGCCGCTGTCCTGTGGCACGGTTTCCGCAACTTTGCGCCTAGCATCGCGCCGGTCAACGTCAACCTGGGCGGCACCAAGGAACTGGGCCTGCTGATCTACACGGAATATGTGTTCGCCTTCGAGATCGCCGCCGTCGTGCTGCTGGTGGCCATCGTTGCCGCAGTCGCGCTGACCCTGCGCAAACGCAAGGACACCAAGCACTTTGCTCCAGGCGATGCCGTGCGCGTCAAGCGTAACGACCGCCTGAAGATCATCAAGATGGACGCGGTTGTCGAGCGTCCTGCGGCTGAGCCGGAAGTTAAGGAGGCACCATGACATTATCGCTCACACATTTTCTGGTCCTGGGCGCGATCCTGTTCGCAATCTCGATCGTCGGTATTTTCCTGAACCGCAAGAACATCATCGTATTGCTGATGGCAATCGAATTGATGCTGCTGGCGGTGAATATGAATTTCATCGCGTTCTCCCATTTCATGGGCGACGCGGCCGGTCAGATCTTCGTTTTCTTCATCCTGACGGTTGCCGCCGCTGAGTCGGCTATCGGTCTGGCTATTCTGGTGGTGATGTTCCGTAATCTGGATACCATCAACGTCGAAGACCTGGACAGCCTCAAAGGCTGATGTTTTTCAGACTCGATCTCTCGAATAATAACGATTAAGGTTCATCATGGCGGGGCAACTCCTCAACCCTAACCTCCTTCTTGCCGTACCGCTGGCGCCGCTGGCCGGTGCCGCGATTGCAGGCTTGCTTGGCACCCAGTTCCTGGGTAATTTGGTCGGACGCAAGACGTCGCATACCGCGACGATCCTGGGCGTACTGATTGCGTTCATCCTGTCCGTGCAGACACTGCTGGCAGTGATGGATGGCGCGACATTCAATGGCACGATCTATAACTGGATGACGATCGGCACCCTGAAGATGGAAGTGGGCTTCCAGATCGATTCGCTGTCGGCGATGATGATGTGCGTGGTCACCTTCGTCTCCCTGATGGTGCACATCTACACGATCGGCTACATGAAGGACGACGAAGGCTACAACCGCTTCTTCGCCTACATCTCGCTGTTCACGTTCTCGATGCTGATGCTGGTCATGGCCAACAACTTCCTGCAACTGTTCTTCGGTTGGGAAGCCGTGGGCCTGGTCTCTTACCTGCTGATCGGTTTCTGGTACCAGCGTCCGACGGCCATCGTGGCCAACATGAAGGCTTTCCTCGTCAACCGCGTGGGCGACTTCGGCTTCATCCTGGGCATCGGCTTGCTGCTGGCTTACGCCGGCACCATGAACTACCAGGAAGTGTTCGCCAAGAAGGACGAACTGGCGCTGTTGAGCCTGCCAGGTACCGACTGGGCCCTGCTGACCGTAGCCTGCATCTGCCTGTTCATCGGCGCGATGGGCAAATCGGCGCAGTTCCCGCTGCACGTGTGGCTGCCTGACTCGATGGAAGGTCCTACCCCGATCTCGGCACTGATCCACGCCGCGACGATGGTGACGGCCGGTATCTTCATGGTTTCGCGCATGTCGCCGCTGTTCGAACTGTCCGACACGGCACTGTCCTTCATCCTGGTGATCGGCTCCATCACGGCGCTGTTCATGGGCTTCCTGGGCATCATCCAGAACGACATCAAACGCGTCGTTGCTTACTCGACCCTGTCGCAGCTCGGCTACATGACCGTGGCGCTCGGTTCGTCCGCGTACTCGGTAGCCGTGTTCCATCTGATGACGCACGCATTCTTCAAGGCACTGCTGTTCCTGGGCGCCGGTTCCGTCATCATCGGCATGCACCACGATCAGGATATCCGCAACATGGGCGGCCTGCGCAAGTACATGCCGATCACGTGGATCACGTCATTGGTCGGTTCGCTGGCCCTGATCGGCACGCCGCTGTTCTCCGGTTTCTACTCGAAAGACAGCATCATCGAAGCCGTTGAAGCGACGCACATCTGGGGTGCTGGCTTTGCCCAGTTCGCCGTGCTGGCTGGCGTGTTCGTCACCGCCTTCTACTCGTTCCGCATGTATTTCCTCGTCTTCCATGGCAAGGAACGTTTCGGCCAGGCGCATGCGCACGGTCACGACGACCATCACGCACCGAAAGCGGCCCATGGCGCGCACGGCGATGCACATGACGATCACCACGAGGAAGAGGAAGACGACCACGCGCACCACGGTCTGGAACCTGGCCAGAAGCCGCACGAGTCCCCATTCGTCGTCTGGCTCCCGCTGGTGATGCTGGCGATCCCGTCGCTGATCATCGGTTACCTGACGATCGGCCCGATGCTGCATGGCGATTTCTTCAAGGGCGTGATCTTCGTCGGCGAAAACCATCCAGCAATGGAAGAGTTGTCGCATGAATTCCACGGCGCAATGGCGATGGCGATCCATGGCCTGTCGACAGCACCGTTCTGGCTGGCATTGTCCGGCGTGGTGGCAGCCTACTACTGCTACATGGTCAACCCGCGTGTACCGGCCTGGTTCTTTGCCAAGTTCCACGCGATCCACACCCTGCTGGACAACAAGTACTACATGGACAAGTTCAATGAAGTCGTGTTCGCCGGCGGTGCCCGCTTGCTGGGTAATGGCCTGTGGAACTTCGGTGACAAGAAGCTGATCGATGGCCTGCTGGTCAACGGTAGCGCCAAGGTCGTCGCCTGGCTGTCCTCGCTGTCGCGAGTGCTGCAGACCGGCTACATCTATCACTATGCATTCGTGATGATCCTGGGCGTGCTGGGCTTCCTGATCTATTTCCTGCCATTCTGGCCCGCTAAGTAAGCTGACCTGATAAAAGAATACTGAGAACCATGATGCAGTCTACGATTTCTACATTACCTCCTTACCTGAGTCTGTCGATCTGGGTGCCGATCATTTGCGGCGTCCTGATCTTGGCTCTCGGCCGTGACAGCAAAGCGGGCTTTACCCGCTGGCTGTCGCTGGCTGGCGCCGTGCTCAGCATGCTGTGCACCTTGCCGCTGATCCAGCATTTCGACAACGCCGCACACGGCATGCAATTCGTCGAAAAAGCACCGTGGATTGAAACTTTCAATATCTGGTACTCGCTGGGTATCGACGGCCTGTCGCTGTGGTTCGTGCCACTGACGGCCTTCATCACGGTCATCGTCGTCATTTCGGCCTGGCAAGTGATCGAGAAGCGCATCGCCCAGTACATGGGCTCCTTCCTGATCCTGTCGGGCCTGATGATCGGCGTGTTCTGCGCGCTGGACGGCTTGCTGTTCTACTTCTTCTTTGAAGCAACCCTGATCCCGATGTTCATCATCATCGGTATCTGGGGCGGTTCGAACCGCGTGTACGCGTCGTTCAAGTTCTTCCTGTACACCTTCTTCGGTTCGCTGCTGACCCTGGTTGCCATCATCTACCTGCGCAATGTGTCGGGCACCTTCGACATCCTGGCCTGGCATGCGTTCAAGCTGACGATGAACGAACAGATCTTCATCTTCCTGGCCTTCCTGATGGCGTTTGCCGTCAAGGTGCCGATGTTCCCCGTCCATACGTGGTTGCCGGATGTCCACGTGGAAGCGCCTACGGGCGGTTCCGCCGTGCTGGCCGCCATCATGCTGAAACTGGGCGCCTACGGCTTCCTGCGTTTTTCGCTGCCGATCACGCCGGACGCCAGCCACTACCTGTCGGGCTTCATGATCGCCTTGTCGCTGATCGCCGTCATCTACATCGGTCTGGTTGCCCTGGTGCAAACCGACATGAAAAAACTGGTCGCCTATTCGTCGATCGCGCACATGGGTTTTGTGACCCTGGGCTTCTTCATGTTCAACGACATCTCGGTGCAGGGCGGTATCGTGCAGATGGTCTCGCACGGCTTCATCTCCGGCGCGATGTTCCTGTGCATCGGCGTGCTGTATGACCGCATGCATACCCGCAACATCGCCGACTACGGCGGCGTCGTGAACCGCATGCCGAAATTTGCCGCCTTCTTCGTGCTGTTCTCGATGGCCAACTGTGGTCTGCCAGCGACGTCCGGCTTCGTCGGCGAGTTCATGGTGATCCTGGGCGCGGTGAAATACAACTTCTGGATCGGCCTGCTGGCTGCAACGGCACTGATCTGGGGCGCGGCGTACTCGCTGTGGATGGCCAAGCGCGTAGTGTTCGGCAAGATCAAGAACAAGCATGTGGCCGAACTGACCGACATCAACAAACGTGAATTCTTCATGCTTGCTGTACTGGCCATCGCCGTGCTCGTGATGGGTCTGTATCCAGCCCCGTTCACCGACACGATGCAAACTTCGGTTGCTGACCTGCTGCAGCATGTCGCCACCAGCAAGTTGCCTTAAATAGAAGACCGATAACATGACTAATGCACCTAATCTGGTACCGCTGTACGCGGAAATCTTTCTGCTGATCGCCACGTCGGCGCTCTTGCTGATCGATATGTTCTTGCCTGCGGCGAAGCGTTCGATCACCTATGCGCTGTCCTTGCTGACCTTGGCAGGCTGCGCCTTGCTGACCGTGGGCGACTTCAACGCGGGCACCACCGTCTACACGTTCCATAACATGTTCGTGTCGGACCCGATGTCGCAGCTGCTGAAACTGTTCTCGTACGGCGCCGTGGCGCTGACCCTGATCTACTCGCGTGCCTATGCCACCGACCGCAACATGCTGTCGGGTAACCTGGGCGGCGAGTTCTACGTGCTGGCCCTGTTTGCACTGCTGGGCCAGATGATCATGATCTCGGCCAACAACTTCCTGATCATCTACCTGGGTCTGGAACTGATGTCGCTGTCGCTGTACGCGCTGATCGCTCTGCGCCGTGACAATGCCAAGGCCACGGAAGCGGCCATGAAATACTTCATCCTGGGCGCACTGGCTTCCGGTTTCATGTTGTACGGTATCTCGATGCTGTACGGCGCCTCCGGCACGCTGGATCTGGGCGAACTGCGCGTGGCGCTGGAAAACGGCAAGACCAACGGCACCATCATGGTCTTCGGCCTGGTGTTCCTCGTAGCCGGCCTGGCCTTCAAACTGGGCGTCGTGCCATTCCACATGTGGGTGCCTGACGTGTATCAAGGTTCGCCGACGGCCGTGACCCTGCTGCTGGGCGGCGCGCCGAAACTGGCCGCGTTTGCCATCACCCTGCGTTTGCTGGGCGAGGGCTTGCTGCCGATGGCGCATGACTGGCAGCAAATGCTGCTGGTGCTGGCCGTGATGTCGCTGGCCATCGGTAACTTCACCGCCATCGCGCAAACGAATCTGAAGCGTATGTTGGCGTACTCGACCATCGCGCAAATGGGCTTCGTTCTGCTGGGCCTGCTGTCCGGTACCGTCGACGCACCGAACAACACCCTGAACGCGGCTGGCGCAGCCACCGCCTACGGCGCTTCGATGTACTACGTCATCACCTACGTGTTCACCACCCTGGGTACCTTTGGCGTGATCATGTTGTTGGCACGCAGTGGTTTCGAAGCGGAAGAACTGGCCGACTTCAAGGGCCTGGGCAAACGCAGCCCGATCTTCGCGCTGGTGATGACCCTGTTCATGTTCTCGCTGGCTGGCGTGCCGCCGCTGATGGGCTTCATGGCCAAGTACTCGGTGCTGGCCTCCGTGCTGGCCACGGGCCAGCTGTGGCTGACGATTGCCGCCGTGCTGTTCTCGCTGATCGGCGCCTTCTACTACCTGCGCGTCGTGAAAATGATGTGGTTCGACGAGCCGACCGATACCAACGCGCTGGTCGTGCATGGCGACATGCGCGTCGTGCTGGCACTGAACGGCGTGTTCGTCCTGGCGCTGGGCGTGATGCCTAACAGCATCCTGGCGGCCTGCGCTTCGGCCATCACCAAGACCCTGGCGTCCTGACCGATGGATGTCACCGTCTCGAGCTGGCTGGTGATCGCCTTGGGTATCCTGGGCGCCAACCTGCCTTTCCTGAACGAGAAACTGTTTGCCGCCGTGCCCCTGAAAAAGGCGGCGCAGGCGGAGCAGGGCTGGCGCAAGCCGCTGGCGCTGCGACTGCTGGAGATGGTGATTCTGTACTTCATCGTCGGCGCCGTGGCCTTCGCGCTCGAAGCGCGCATCGGCAACGGTTTCCCGCAAACGTGGGAGTTCTATGCCATCACCGGCTGTCTGTTCCTGGTGCTGGCTTTCCCAGGCTTTGTCGGACGCTACCTGCGCAAACGCCGTTAGCAACAACGACCGAAATCGGCGCCTCTGGCGCCGTTTTTTATTGAATAAAGGAATTCCATGGATACCCAAGCCACTGATACGCAATTGATTGAAACCAAGGTCGATGGCGAGCTCGTCTACCAGGGCGGCTTCCTGCGCGTGCAGCGCGACCGTGTTGCCCTGCCGGACGGCAAGATCACGGCGCGCGAATTCGTCCTGCATCCGGGCGCCGTCGTGATCCTGCCGCTGCTCGACGATGGCACGGTGCTGATGGAGCGCCAATACCGCTATCCGCTGAACCGGGTCTTCATTGAATTCCCGGCCGGCAAGATCGATGCGGGCGAATCGCACCTGGCGTGCGCCCAGCGCGAGTTGCTGGAAGAAACAGGCTACACCGCCAGCGACTGGCAATTCGTCTCCACCATCCACAACGCCATCGCGTATTCCGATGAACATCTGGAACTGTTTTTGGCGCGCGGACTCGTGGCCGGCGAACGCCAGCTCGACGAAGGCGAATTCCTCGAGACATTTACGGCCACGGTGCCGCAGCTGCTCGACTGGGTCAAGGATGGCACGATCACGGACGTGAAAACCGTCATCGGTATCTTCTGGCTCGACAAGATCACCAGCGGCGTGTGGCAGCCGGCCTGATACAGCGCATGCGCACGGCAATCTTCCTGCTGCTGGCGGCCGCCAGCCTGGACACGCTGGCGGCCGCGCGCACGCCGTTCCAGGTGCGCTGCGAAGACACGATCAGCAAGACGGTGTCCGTGCTGACGACGCAGCAGAATGGCTATTCCATCGACACGCATCTGCCGTACAAGGCCCTGACGGTGATGAAGGGCATGGCGCGCGCCAATACCTGGGTACTGGGATTGACCAAGACGGATTCGCGCGTGGCCATCGCCCTGGCCGGCCCCATGCTGCAAGACCCGGCCAGCGGCTATGAATGCGTGGCGCCGCAGATTACCGTGAGCCTCACGTATGCGCCCGTGGTGATCTATATCGGCCGCGAGTTTACCCCCGGCACTTGCGCGTATGATGAGATACTCGCGCACGAGCTGCGGCACATGAAAACGTATATGGAACACTTGCCGCGCGTGGAAAAGACCGTGCGCGCCGCGCTGGCCAAACGCTTCGAGGCGCGGCCCCTGTACGCGCCCAGCGGCACAGCCAAGGCGGCGCTGGCGCGCGAGATCGACACGGGCTGGTTGCCGTATATCAAGGCAGAAATGCGCAAGGTGGAAACCTTGCAGGCGGCCATCGATTCTCCACAAGAATATGCGCGCCTGGGCAAGGCGTGCAAGGGCGAAATCCAGAACATCCTGGCGGGCAAGGCAGCGCCCGCCAACTAGACAAGGAATGGCATGACAGCAGCACCGAATACCGTCCGCTACTTTGCGCTGATCCCCGCCGCCGGCGTGGGCGCGCGCATGGAAGCGGGCAGTCCCAAGCAGTATTTACCCATCGCCGGCAAACCCATGCTGCGCCATGCGCTCGACGCCTTTCTCGCCAGCCCCCTGATCGCGCACACCTATGTCGTCGTCAGCGCCGACGATGGCGTGATCGACACGGTCGTGCCGGAACAGGGCGTGACTGTGCTGCGCTGCGGCGGCGCCACGCGCATGGAAAGCATCCTTAATGGCTTGCACGCCATGCACGGCAGCATCGCTGCCCACGACCAGGTGCTGGTGCACGACGCGGCCCGTCCCGGCCTGACGCCGGCGCTGATCGAAAAGCTCATCACCGAAGTCGGTGAGCATGCGGCCGGGGGCCTGCTGGCCTTGCCCGTGGTCGACACCGTCAAGCGGGCGGGGCAGGGCGCCTTGTCGGCGCAGACGGTGCCGCGCGACGGCCTGTGGCTGGCGCAGACGCCGCAAATGTTCAGCTATGGCTTGCTGCACAAGGCATTATCCGAAGCGCCCGATCCGCAAGCGATCACGGACGACGCCAGCGCCGTCGAAGCGCTGGGCCTGGCGCCCAGGCTCGTCGAAGGCCACCCGCGCAACCTGAAGGTGACCTTGCCGCGCGACATACACACGGCCGAGCTGTATTTGGCCCATCCTTGAATTCCTGAGAGACACGCATGAACCCAACGACTCCCGACCTCCCATTTCGCATCGGCCAGGGCTATGACTGCCACGCGCTGGTGGAAAACCGCGACCTGATCATTGGCGGCGTGAAGATTCCCCATCACCTGGGCTTGCTCGGCCATTCCGACGCGGACGTGCTGCTGCACGCGATCACGGACGCCATCTTCGGCGCGGCCGCCCTGGGCGACATCGGCCGCCACTTCCCCGACACGGACGCGCAATTCAAGGGCGCCGATTCGCGCACCCTGCTGCGCGAAGCTGTGCGCCGCGTGCAAGCCACCGGCTATGTGATCGGCAACATCGACGCCACCATCATCGCCCAGCGCCCGAAAATGGCGCCGCACATCGCCGCCATCTGCGCCAACGTGGCAGAAGACCTGGGCGTGAGTGTGGGGCAGGTCAACATCAAGGCCAAGACGAATGAAAAACTCGGCTACCTGGGCCGGGAAGAGGGCATCGCGGCGGAAGCCGTGGCCTTGCTGCTGCGGGCCTGAGCGTACCCGGCAGCGCTGTTTTAATGATTCCTGAAAATTAATATTTCTAAAGTGAAATTTGGTGAAAATTTAACGTTATTGTCATGATAATATTTGTCCGCTTTTTGGACGCGACAAGACGTCACCTTATAACCACGGGAATATTGAGAGAACGGAATCATATGCGCAGTCGTATGCAAGGGCCAGTCGTGCGCTGGTTGGGCGTTGGGATGCTGGTCATGGTCATGCTGGCCGGGTGTGGCGGTGGTGGAGGTGGTGGTGGCGGCGGAAACGATACTATATCGCCTCCGCCGGTCAATACGGCACCAAAAGCCGCTGTCTACTTTGCTGGCACGGTCAGCAATGGCAGCAACGGTGCCGACGCTACCGCCACCACAGGCGCCGATGTGGTGCTTGATGCGTCTGGTAGCAGCGATGCGGAAGGCGATGTACTCAGCTATATTTGGAGCCTGGTCGCCAAACCTGCTGGCAGCGCCTACGTGCCCGTTACTCCCACCGGTGTCAAGCTCAGTATCAAGCCCGATGTACTGGGTAACTATGTATTCAATTTGCGTGTGACAGACAGCAAGGGTGCGTTCTCAGACAAGAGCGTAACTGTGATTGCCGACAATACCCCACCGAATGCGGTCACTGTGATTCGGGCTACCTTTACGGCGGTGCCAGTGAATCAGCCGCCCCTGACCGTGTCGGTCGGTTCTGGCGTGGCCCTCGACGCCTCAGGCAGTACGGATGTCGACGGCGACGTCGTCAGTACGACATGGCAATTGATAACAAAGCCGGTCGACAGCATGTCCACGCTGTATGCCACGGGACAAGGCGCCGTCTTCTCACCCGATGTGATGGGCATGTACCAAGTGCGCGCCCACACTACCGATGGCAAGGGCGCATATGCAGACACGGTGTACCAGATCAGTGCCGCCAACAGGGCACCGGTCGGCGTCATCCGCGGTACGGTGGCTGTTATCAGCCGCGACACGCAAATGGTGCCGATAGGCCAGCCGGTGGTCACCAGCGGCATCCTGAGCTATGACGAGGGTGGTGCTCCGCTGAGCTATGCCTGGGCGGTCGATACCCGTCCGTCCGGTTCTGTTGCCGTTGTAGGTGCAGCGATGGCGGCGATTCCTGCATTTACGCCGGACGTGGCTGGTGCTTACGTATTGTCGCTGACAGTGAGCAACGGCCGCCAGACGGCCGTCGCTTACCTGAAGCTCAATGCGGTCACGTCGACTTCGAGCGTGGTCGCATTGCCGTTCAAGCCGGTTGAAATGCGTTATAGCCAGGCTGTTGACCGCCTGGTCGTGGTGACTGCGGAGCCGTACACAATCAAAGTCATCAATCCGGTCGATGGTGCGACCACCAGCATTGATCTGCCGACAGCGGTCAAGACCTTCAATCTGAGTCCGGACGGCAAACTGGCTGCTGTGTTGCATGATGGCGTGGTCAGTCTGGTTGATCTGGTGTCGGGGAGCCTGTTGAAATCGTCCGGCACCGGTGGCATGCAAACGGAAGTATTCGTTACCAACGCCGGCGTGGTATTTCTCTCGGGCCAATCGACTGTTTCATACGCACGGCCCGCTGTTGCTGTTATCAACGCACGTACGGGACAGGCGATGCCTTCGCTTGAGTTTGGCAATAGCGGTTTCTATGGCGCCCTGCGCGGCGTGTTTGCGGCATCGAAGAACAAGGCATTTCTCTCGCAGGGTAATTACGCGACTCTCTCGTATTTCACCATTGACCCGCAAACGCACGCCATCCTCACCAACGGCACTGTGTATAGCGACTATTACATTTCGTCACCGTTCTTCCTGTCTCCGAAGGAAGATTTGTTGTTTACCGCAAACGGTACCTACTTTAGTACCGATACGTTGCAATACATGGGGCGCTTTACCTTTGGTTCAAGCAGCAGCGGCGGCAGCAACAGCATGCAAGCGATGAGTTATTCGCCCGCCAGAGCGGAAGTGCTGCTGATGGAAAGTTCGCTTGACTACGCTTATCCAGCCAACGATACGGTATATCAGACCAGCTACAAGAAATATAGCGGTGAACTGCTGTTCCCTGCAGGCAGTGTTAGCCTGCCGGTGATTGGCGGCGAACAAAGTTACGGCATCGGCATCTTCCACACGGCCGCTGGCGACCCCGTGGCGCTGGTGCAGACGGGTGGCGCACAGAAGGGCACCGCGCGCGCCAAGTACTATCTGGTGTATCGCTGATCGCATGAGACGGCGGCGCGTCCGCCGTGTAATTTGTGCTATTTTTAAAGGCGGCGCGATGGCAAAGACCATCCCGGCCGCCTTTTTTCATTGACGACACAGGAGAATTTCCGATGCCAACCATCAAGCGCACACGCCTTGCCACCGCACTGTTGCTGGGAGCTTTCGCCGCTTGCGCCATACCCGCCCACGCCGAACTGCAAGCCACGGGCGAACCGCCCGCCGCCAGACAGGGCTGGAAGGCCGAGACCGTCGCGCAGGGCGTGCGCCAGCCGTGGGGTATTGCCTGGCTGGGCGAGGGACGCGCGCTTGTCACCAGCAAGCAGGGAACCTTGCATCTGCTTAATGGCAAAAAGTTCGAGGACGTTGCGCTGGAAGGCATGCCCAAGGTGTTTACGGGCGGTCAGGGCGGCCTGCTCGACATCGTCGTTCATCAACAGGATGCGGCCAAGCCGAATCCGCGTGTGTACATGACGGTATCGACAGGCAACAACGACGCCAACCGCACGACCCTCGTGCGCGGCGTGTTCGACGGCAAGAAGGTGACGGGCATCCAGACCCTGTTCAAGGTGGCAACCGACAAGAGCGGCGGCCAGCATTTCGGTTCGCGCCTGCTGTGGCTGCCGGATGGCACTTTGCTGATGAGCGTGGCCGATGGTGGCAACCCACCGCTGCGCATCGGTGACCGGCTGGCGCGCGAGCAGGCGCAAAACCTGGCCACGCACCAGGGCTCCATCCTGCGCCTGACGGACGAGGGAAAACCGGCGCCCGGCAATCCGCTGGCGGCCAAGGGGGCCTTGCCGGAAATCTGGTCGTATGGCCACCGCAACGTGCAGGGCCTGGCGCTCGATCCTGTTTCCGGCCGCGTGTGGGCCACGGAACACGGGCCGTATGGCGGCGACGAGCTGAACCTGGTGACGGCAGGCGGTAATTACGGCTGGCCTTTGCAAAGCTATGGCGCCGACTACAAGACGCATGAGCCCGTTGGCAAGCACGAAGTGGCGGGCATGCTCAATCCGAGCGTGGCCTGGGTGCCGTCGCCGGCGCCGTCGGGACTGGCCGTCTACACAGGCGACAAGATCACCGCCTGGCGCGGCAGCATCTTCAGCGGCGGCCTGGCAGCCAAGGATATCCGCCGCATCGCCGTTGACGCGAACGGCAAGGTGATGGGACAGGACCGTCTGGACATCGGCGCGCGCGTGCGCGACGTGCGCCAGGGGCCGGACGGCTATCTGTATGCGTTGACCGATGAAGACAATGGCCGCTTGCTGCGCATCGTGCCGCGGTAACACGCCAGGCGCCCACTTCGCTTAAGATGGCGCCTTTACTTTATTCAAGGTGGCGGCATGGCCCGTGATACTTATGCATACCGGCACGTTGCCGTCGAATCGCGCGCCATAGATGGCCACGTGGAAATCCGCCCCGTGCCGGGCCAGGCTTTCTCACCCGAGCTGGCCGTGCAGTGTTCGCGCCGCCTGGCCGACCTGCAGCGCTATCCGTTGGGCAGCCGTTTTTTACTGTTTGCCAAGCTGACGGACCGCTTGGGTGGCACGCCTTTCCTGTATGCATATCACGGCGACGCGGACGTCGTGATGACGCCGGCCGAAGTGACGAAATTCCTCGGCGAATTTCGCCGCGGCCGCATCTGATTTTCTACGAGGCGACGCAGGCCGCGCCAGCCTTGGCATTGGCTTGCGGCTTGCCGAAGATCGCGATCGTCAAGGCGCAGCCGAGGGCGAACAGGCCACCGACCACCATCGCGCTCGATACGCCCAGCCGGTCGACGGCCATGCCTCCCAGCAACGCTCCCGACGCCAGCGACACTTGCACGATGGCGACAAACAGCGCGCTGCTGCCTTCCATCAAATGCGGCGCCGCCTTGAACATCCAGGTCTGCACGGCGATCGGCATGGCGCCGAAACCGAAGCCCCACACGGCCACCAGCAGCATGGCGGTGAGTGCATGGCTGCCGAACGCGGCCAGGGCCAGGGTGGACAAGCCCAGCACGGCGCCCGTCACCATCAGCGCGGCCCGTTCGTAGCGGCCGGCGGCCCAGCCGCCCACGAGGTTGCCGATGAAACCGGAAGCGCCGTACACGAGCAGCATCGCGCTGACGGTGCCGGCCGCCAGGTGCGACACTTGCGTGAGGAAGGGCGCGATATATGTGTAGGCGGCGAACTGGCCCGTGAAGATCAGGGCCGTGGCGATCAGGCCCAGCCTGGCTTTACGGATGCCGAAAATCATCGGCAACTGGCGCAAGCGGATGGCCTGTGTCGGCGGCAGCCTGGGCAGCAGCAATAGCTGGCCGATGAAGACCAGCACGGCAATGGCGCTGGCCGCGCCGAAAGCGACCCTCCATCCCACCAGTTCGCCTACCAGCGCGCCGGCCGGCACGCCCGCCACCGTGCCCAGCGAGACGCCGGCGAAGATGATGGACATGGCGCGCGACGCATGCTGCGGCGACACGAGGCGCGGGCCGATGGCGCTGCCGATGGCCCAGAAGCCGCCCACGCCCACACCCAGCATGGCGCGGCCCAGCAGTATCCAGCCATATGACGGCGCCAGCGCCACCAGCAGGTTCGAGGCGATCAGCAGGGCGGTGAGGGCCAGCAGCACGATGCGGCGGTCCAGGCGGCCCGAGCCGACGGTGACGAAGATGGCGGCAAACGCGGCAACGATGCCGGGCGTGGTGATCATCAGTCCCGCCTGGCCCTTGCTGATGGCCAGTTCGGCGGCCATGGCCGGCAGCAGGCCGACGGGCAGGAATTCGGAGGTGACGAGGGCGAAAGCGCCGATGCCGACCGACAGGACGGCCAGCCACGGCGCCACGGTGGTATCGTCGCCAGTAGTGTTGGAGGGTGTGTGCATAGGGGTTCCTGAAAAGCCCGGAGGTTTTTAACCGGTCGGTATATAATATCTGGAAACGAACATCGTTGTCATAATTTTTTACCGATCGGTATGAAACAAGAAAAAACAGCTGAGACAGCCAAGGCAAAAACGGGCCGCCCACGCACCTTTGACGCGGACGAGGCGCTCGATTGCGCCATGAAAGTGTTCTGGGGAAAGGGCTATGAAGGCAGTTCCCTGCCGGAATTGACGAAGGCCATGGGCATGAACCGGCCCAGCCTGTATGCCGTCTTCGGCAACAAGGAGCAGCTGTTCCACAAGGCGCTCGAGCGCTACAGCGATACGCGCATGCGGTTTTTCGATGCGGCACTGGAACAGCCGACGGCGCGCCAGGTGGTGGAAGCGTTGCTGACGCAGTATGTCGACGCGCAAACCATGCCGGATGGCCCGCACGGCTGCATGGGCGTCAATGCGGCGCTCGCCTGCAGCGACGATGCCCTGCCGATCCGCGATGAATTGTTCGCGCGCCGGCTGCGCGGTGAAATCAAGCTGCGCGACCGCTTGCGGCGCGCCAAGGAAGAGGGGGATTTGCCGCCCGATTCCTGCCCGGAGCAGCAGGCGCGCTTTGTCGTGACCCTGTCGCAGGGCATGGCCATCCAGGCGGCGGCCGGCGTCTCGCGCGAGCAATTGCAGCAGATGGTGGGTTTGCTGCTGCGTAATTGGCCGATGTAACTATCCTGTCGGGGCGATGGTCTTGGCCAGGTCGCTGGGCGCCTTGCGCCGCCAGGCGGCCGTCAGGGCGGCGGCCAGCATGTCGAGCTCGGCGTCCGCCAGGCACACCGTGATGCCGGCCAGGCGTTCGCCCCACCATAGTTTCTCGCAGCCCGCTGGCGTGATGACGGTGGCGATATGCGCCGCTTCCGCATCGAGCAGCACATTGATGTGCTCGTCGTCGGGCAGGGTGGCGAAGATCTTCCCGCCCACGCGGAATGATGGACGGTCGTGGTGTTCTTCCTCGGTAGTGTCGGGAAACGACAGTGCCAGATAGCGTAGTTCTTCCAGGTCGACCATTCCTCTTTCCCCCTCATCGGACAGATAGCAGCGTGACTACATTTTGCCATGCTGTTTCGCCCCGTGGTGCAGCGGCATGCGAAAAGAAATGCGCAAGATGCGACACTGACGGACTGGTCTGTGGTGCCGCCGCGACACGCCGCGCACCGCGCACGGTCGTTGCGACAGAGTGGAAGATGGTGCTTTTCTGCCGCTGGACAGACGCTTGCCAGAAAAATATCTTTCATGGCTAAAAGAAAAATACTTTTCTTCCTGGAAATTTAAGCTAGAATAGCTCCAACGTCTTACCTGACCCGTCAATTGTCTGGCCTTGTCCCGGGAACCCGAACCCTTTCCAGGACGCTTGCAGTGCCGCCATGGCACGCCGCAAGTCCGCGCTGTTTTGTGGAAGCCACGTCCCCGACCGCTCATTCACGCAATCCCTAGCGCTACGCCGACACGCCTCAATGCAGCGTGTATTCAGCTCCAGCGCCCCTTGCTGCGCCCACTGAATACTTACTTACTGGATACCATCATGAAAAACCTGCCTAAAATCGCCCTGTCCCTGATCGCCGTCGGTGTGTTTGCCCACGCGAACGCCAGTACCATCACCGTCTCCACCGGCTATTCGGGCGCCGGCGCGCAAAGCTCGGCCGCCGACTACCAGTCCGTCGTGAATGCCGCCGTGGCCACGCCAGGCGCCGGCTATGGCTCGACGACGATCGCCAGTTACGACAACGTCAGCAACAGCGGCCTGTTCGGCAGCGGCTCGAACATCGCCTTCAAGTCGGTGATCAACTTTGGCGTCAGCGCGGCCGATGCGGGTGCCTGGAGCTTCCGCAGCGGCGTCGACTTCGGCAAGGGCGGCGCCCTGTTCCTCGACGGCGTGGCGCTGGACTTCAAGAGCAACGACATGTGGTGGGCAGGCAACTACAACAATGGCAGCCAGTTCTTCAGCGGTTCGAGCGCCTTGTCGGCCGGTAACCACACCCTGAGCATCTACGGCCTGGAAGGCTGCTGCGATGGCGGCCAGCAAGCGCAGTTCAAGGCGGGCAACAACAATTTCGCCAGCTTCGGTGCCAATGACGGCTTGATCTCGGCCGTTCCTGAGCCAAGCACCTATGCCATGCTGCTGATCGGCCTGGGCTTGCTGGGCTTTACGGCGCGCCGCAAGCAGGAAGCTAAGTTCTAAGCAGAGTTTCCAAGCAATAATAAAAAGCCCGCCGGTCTGTCAAGACACGGCGGGCTTTTTGCATGTCGGCCTCTTAATCGCCGCTGTCTTCGTCTTCGTCGGCGCCCTTGGCCGCCTTGCCCCGTTCGGCATCGACGGCGCGCTGCAGGCCGGCCGCGTCGCGGAAGAAGGCGTCCGTCGTGTGATCCGGGCTCAGGCGCAAGGCCGGCGGGTAGATCACGGACATGTAGGTCTCGTCGGCCAGGCGGCCGCTGGCCTGCAGGTTGCTCAGCAGGATCAGGCTCGAGCCGAGGGTGGCCAGCACGACGGCGACGAGGCCGAAGCGGCGCGGGTGCTGCGGTTTGATCGTGCACAAATGGTAGTAGATCATGGCGCACACGATGATGATGAACATATGCCGTCCGTAGCGCGTCAGCGCTTCCAGCGACAGCGCGTACGCCGCCACGTTGCTGGCCAGCTCCCACACTTCCATGGCTAGCAGGCCGCAGCCGATGATGAACAGGTGGCGGCCGAAGCGCGCCACATGGCCGAACAATCGGTTTGCCACGGCCCAGATCGACGCCCATACGAGGCCGCCGGCCAGCGCATAGGCGACGATCATCAGGTAGGAAATCGGCTCGAAGGCGTCCGCATCGCTGAGCCAGTTGCTGAAGGCGGCCGAGGCGCCGATCATGGCCAGGCCGGCGACGGCGGGGCGCAAGCCTTCCCAGTCGTGCCGGGTCGTGTCGCCCAGTTCGGGCGCCACCGGATGATCGCTGGCACGCACGCGCAGGCGCGTGTGGCCGAGGCGCACGATGCTGTTGCCACTCAAGGCCACTTGCGGTTGCCGCTGTCCCCGGTGGATCACGCCGTTCTGGCTGCCCAGGTCGCGCAGCAGCAGGCCGTTTGCGCCGTCGTCTTCCACAATGGCGTGCTCGGCCGCCGTATGCGGGTCGTCGAGGATGAAGTCGTTGCCGTAGCCGCGGCCGATGCGGATCGGCAGGGACTCGATCCGCTGGCGCCGCTGCACTTCGCCATTCTCGGCGAGGATTTCAAGGTAATAGGGTGGCTTCATGGCTTGCGGCCGCTTTCTCGCGACAGCGCTTCGAGGAAGGTGCGCGTGACGCGCATGCCGTTGGCGTAGGACACGCCGCGCGCGTCGATGCGGCTTTGCAGGCTCATCAGTGGCTCATCGGTGCTGGCGGCCAGCAGGGCAAAGTCGTACAGTCCCGTAAATTTGCGGTAGGCGCGCACGCACAGGACGGCGCGCAGGGGCAGCGTCTTGTTCTTGACGAACTGTTCGGTGCATTGCGGGCCCGTCAGATTCACGCTCTTGTAGCTGCCGAAACTTTCATTCTTGAACGAGGCGCTGGCCAGCTCGGAAAAGCGCAGGGCGCCCAGTTCGCTGCTGCGCAAAAATTCGTGGCGCATCGACACTTGCCCGGTCTGCAGGGCGCCGGAAATGAAGATGGCCGATTCCATGGCACAGCTGGTGTTGTCGAGCATGTAGGGCTTGTCGGACTTGACGTTGGAGCGGCCCCAGCAGCGCATCTGGTCGGACTCGCGCACGGGTACGCGGTACGGGCCCATGGCTTTCAGGCTCAAGGGCGTGTCGAGCAGGCGCGCCAGCATGACTTCCTGGTGCGCCAGCAGCTGCGCCGTCACCAGCGGCTTGAAGTCTTTCGGCGGCTTGCCTTGCTGCGCCACCTTGGCCAGCAATTGCTGGGCATAGCGGGCCGGCACGAGAAAACTGACGAGTTCGCCATCGAGGCGTTTCGACACGTTCACGCCGGCCACGTCGCCATTCGCCGTGACGCTGGGGCCGCCGCTCATGCCGGAATTGATCGGCCCCGTAAACATCAGCTGGTCGTAGAAGCTGCGCGTGACGACGCCGTTGTACGAGCCTTCCGAAATGGCGAAGCCCAGATCCAGCGGATTACCCATCGAATACAGGTACTGGCCTTGCGTCAGCGGCGCCAGCGTTTCCGGCATCTTGAAGAAACCCGTGCCGTGGCGGTTGACGCGCAGCACGGCCAGGTCGTGCAGCACGTCGACGGCCAGCAATTCCACGTTACCGCGCTGGCCGCTCGTGTCGACCCATTCGCCCACATAGGTATCGGGGTCGAGCGCGAACTGGGACACCACGTGATAGTTGCTCACCACCAGGTCGCCCGTGCCGATCAAGAAGCCCGAGCCGACCGACGACTGCGTGCGGCCGTTTTTCAGCAGCACGCGCACTTGCAGGATGTCGGCACGCGCGGCCGTGTACAGTTTTTGCGCGGCCGACGAGGGTGGCGGCAGGGCCGCATGTTCGGTGGCGGCGGGCGCGGCGGTGGCCGGCGGCGGTTTGGCGGGAGGAGTCGAAGCGGCGGGGGCAGCGGCTGGCGCAGGCGCCGGGGCCGCGTGTGCGCCTGCGCCAGCGCACAGGCTGGCCAGCAGGAAGGCGTAGTCAGATAATTTCATGCATCCTTTGTGCGTGAGCAGGAGCGCGGCGGACGAGGGCCGGCATGCGCCGGCCCGGCAAGCCGGAGCGGCAATTACAGGGCGCCGTCTTCCAGCGCCGGGGCCGTTTCCGGCGTCATCATGTGACCCAGCTTGCTTTGCTTGGTATTCAGGTAGTGCTGGTTGAAGGCGTTGCGGTTGACCAGCAGCGGCACCCGTTCGGCCACCGTGATGCCCAGCGCTTCCATTGCCGCGATCTTGCGCGGGTTGTTCGTCATCAGACGCAGGCTGTGGATGCCGAATTGCGCGAACATGGGCTTGCACAAGGTGTAGTTGCGCGCGTCGGCCTTGAAGCCCAGCTGTTCATTCGCCTGCACCGTGTCGGCGCCCGCTTCCTGCAGGCGGTAGGCGCGGATCTTGTTGATCAGGCCGATGCCGCGCCCTTCCTGGCGCAGGTACAGCAAGATGCCGCGGCCTTCTTCGGCGATGCGTTTCAGGGCGCCCTCGAGCTGCGCGCCGCAGTCGCAGCGCTGCGAAAACAGCACGTCGCCCGTCAGGCACTCGGAATGCACGCGCGCCAGCACCGGTTCGCCGTTGCCGATATCGCCGAGCACCATGGCCAGGTGTTCCTTGCCCGTGGCATGTTCGACAAAGGCGTGCAAGGTGAACTGGGCCCACGGCGTCGGCAGTGCGCAGGAAGTCGTGTAATCCAATTCGCCTGTCGCCAGGATGTCTGCGCCGCTTTGCATGGTTGTGCTCATATAAGTAATTATCAAAAATAAAAGGCGCGCGACACCACTCCGGTGCCGGCGCGCCTTGCCATCATACCAAAAAGCAGGGAAACGTTTTCCCTGGCTGCCATTCGGTCGTTGCAATGTCTGGTGATAAGCCTTACTTAGGGGCACTTCCTCCTTTTACAAGGTGAATTGCTGGCTTTGCCTGGCGGATGCCGCCGCCAGGCACGGGACATCAGCTGCCGATGCGTCCACCGTCGTTCTTGGTGATCACGATGGTGGCTGAACGAGGGCGCTTGCCGGCGCCATAGCCGGCGTTGGCCGGCCACTGGCTCGTGTATTTGGACGGATCGCCGATATTCGCCAGCGAGGTGTTTTCGCCCGGGTGCTGGATGTTGATGAACATGGTCTTGCCGTCTGGCGTTTCGCTGATGCCCGTGATTTCCGAGCCGACCGGTCCCACCAGGAAGCGCTTGAGCGTGTCGGCCGTGGGTTTCTTGCCGATGAAGGTGTCGACCGCTAGGTTGCCGCCGGCCGCTGTCGCGTAGTTCAACGTGGACTTGGCGCCGTCGCCGACCTTGCCGGGAATGGCGGCCAGCATCATGCAGTTGGTCACATCCGTGTACGCGCCATCGTCCGTCTGGATCCAGCAGATGCCCGTGTACGGGCTGAAGGCCAGGCCGTCAGGGCTCGAGAAATCCTGGTCGGCCGTCAGGTTCGACAGGTTGATCTTGCTGGCGTCGGCGCCGCTCTCGGCGCCAAACAGGTAGACGTCCCACGTGAAGCTGGTGGCCGCGGCCGCGCCCGTGCCTTCCTTGAAGCGGATGATGTGGCCGTTCGGATTGCCGTTCTGCGCGCTGCTGCCCTTCATGTCCGTGTAGGCGCGCGGATTGGCGCTGTCCGGCGCCAGCTGCGACGAGCCGCTCGGATTGACGGTGCGGTTCGAGTTATTGGTCAGCGTGTAGTAGATCTCGCCATTGGCCGGGTTGACCGAGCACCATTCCGGACGGTCCATTTTTGTGGCGCCCACGGCGTCGGCCGCCAGGCGGGCGTTGACCAGCACGTCGGCCAGGTCGGCGAACTTGTAGGCGCTGTAGGCCTGGATCAGCGCGTTCGACATGGCCAGCTCGATCCACTGGCCCGTGCCGTCGGCGGCCAGCTTGGCCACGTACAGCTTGCCCGAATCGAGGTATTTGTCGCCGGTGGCGATACGGTCGGCCGGATTGGCATCGGCGGCGGCCCAGACGGCCGTCGTGACGAACTTGTAGATGTATTCGTTGCGCGAATCGTCGCCCATGTAGACGGCCAGCTGCTGGCCCACGGCCGGCACGCTGAAGGCGGCGCTTTCGTGCGCGTAGCGGCCCAGCGCCGTGCGCTTGCGGATGGCTTTGGTCTTGTCGTACGGATCCATTTCGACGATGTAGCCCATGCCGTTCAGCTCATTGCGGTAGTCGTCGCTGCCGTTGGTCGACGCGCCGATCTTGCTCAGATTCCAGCGCGCGTACTTGTCGTCGCTGCCGCCCGTTTCCCAGCCGTGACGCGAGGCGCCGCCCTGGCTGCGGCCATAGCGGTTCAGCGACACGACGGACTTGTCGCCGCGCGCCGCGTTGTCGGTGGACGAGCGCGTAAAGTAGCCGGCCCAGTTTTCTTCGCCGGACAGGTAGCTGCCCCAAGGAGATTTGCCCGTGCCGCAATTGTTGATGGTGCCGCGCGTCTTGGTGCCGGTTGGCGAATACTTGGTGACCACGAGGGCGTTGCCGCGCACGGGGCCGGCGATCTCGATGTCCGTCAGCGGCGTGACGCGGCGGTTGAAGGCGGAATCGTTGACGGTGGCCCAGGCGCTGCCCGTCTTCTTGACTTCCACCACGCTCAGGCCGTGGACGGCCACTTCCTTGTCGACTTCGGCCGCAGGGCGCGGCAGCGAGGTGGTGCCGCCATTCACGTGCAGGAAGTGCGAGGACAGTTTTTCGTCCGTCGTCGCTTCGTGGTTCATCGCCAGCAAGCCCCGTTCGGCGCCGGATGCCAGCGGTGCGCCGGCGGCGGACAGGCCGTAGTATTCCATGCCGTCGTGGTGGTCGCCGGCGCGGTTGTCGAAATCGGTATCGCTGCCGTCATTCTTGTACGCTGGCGTGGCCGCGCGCAGCGAGTCGCCCAGCGCGTACAGGGCCGTGGCCGTGTAGCCGGCCGGTACCGACACGACGTCGGCCAGGCTTTTTGGCACGGCCGTGAAGGCCAGCAGTTTTTCAGGCGTTGGCGTCGGCGTCGGCGTGACGGCGACCGCATCGCTGCCGCCGCCGCAAGCGGACAGGCCCATCGACCCCATGACGGCGGTAGCGGCCGTGACGGCACTGCCGCGCAGCCAGTTGCGGCGGCTCAGGCGGGCGTTCAGGATGCTGTTGAAATGGTTGTCGTGGGACGCGTTGCTGTCAATGTCGTTCAGATCGGTGGCGCTGATGGCCAGATCGTTGGGCTTGTTCATGGGCTGCGATGTCCTGTGGTTGCGTGATTTAAATGGCAACCGCATGATAGTTGGCGAATGTGACAGTGCCATGTCAGCTTGATGACAAAACGGTGACAGGCTGCCGGCCGGGCGGGCCGCGTCGATGACGGACCCGTCCGGTCAGGCAGCCTTGGCCTTACTTGGCCTGGCGAAAGCCGCGTTCCACCAGCAAGAGCATGCCGCCGAAGATGGACAGGTTCTTCAGGAAGTTCGTCAGCTGGTCCTGGAAGTGGGCCGCATCGGCGCTCCAGAAGGCGTGGAAGATCACGGTGGTCGGGATCAGGAACAGCGCCAGGGCCAGCGCCGCCCAGCGCGCCTGCCAGCCCGTGATCAAGAGCAAGCCGCCGCCCACTTCCAGCACGATCACGCCCACCAGCAAGATATTGGCGATCGGCAAGCCCTGGCTGGCCATGTAGCCGGCCACACCGGCAAAGCCGCCGATTTTCAGCAAGCCCGAGACAAAGAACAGCACGCCAAGGGCGGCACGGCCGAGGGGCAGCAATACGTTGGTTCTGTTTTCCATGATTTTCTCTTTCTTAATATATTTATCAATTATTTAGGCAGGTCGAAGAGCAGGAATTCCGCATCTTCCGGCTGAGTGATGATCACGCTGGCTTCCTGCGTCAGCTTCAGCGCATCGCCCGCTTTCAACGGCGTGCCGTTGACGACCAGGCTGCCGCGGATCAGGTGCACATAGGCGAGGCGGCCTTCTTCCAGCGCATGTTCGGCCTGTTCGCCTTCCTGCAGGATGCTGGCGTAGATGGCCGCATTCTGGTGGATCAGCACGGAACCCTGGCGGCCGTCGGAGGAGGCGATCAGGCGCAGCTTGCCCCGTTTGCTTTCCGGCGTGAAGTGTTTCTCTTCATAGCTGGGCGGAATGCCCGTCACGTTCGGCTGGATCCAGATCTGCAGGAAGTGCAAGCCCTCCGTTGCCGAGTGGTTGAACTCGCTGTGGCGCACGCCGCTGCCGGCGCTCATGCGCTGCACATCGCCGTAGTGCAGGACGGAGCCCGTGCCCATGCTGTCCTTGTGTTCCAGCGCGCCGTCGAGCACATACGAAATGATTTCCATGTCGCGGTGGCCGTGTGTGCCGAAACCCTGGCCAGGCGTGACCCGGTCTTCATTGATCACCAGCAAGGGGCCAAAGCCCATGTGCAGCGGATCATGGTAGCTGCCGAAGGAAAAGCTGTGGTGGGAATTGAGCCAGCCGTGGTTGGCTGCGCCGCGTTCTTCGCTATGACGAATCTGTAACATGGTGGACTCCGTTTCTAAAGGTTAATGTGCGATAATTTCGAAGGACCGTTGCCTGGCGTTACGCCGTGGCTTCTTTTCTGCCCTTCGCTGTACGATGAACAAAGTATAGGCCCCCCAGCAGAGAAAGAAAAACGGAAAATCTTGCGACCTATGATCGAAAAAATCGAATGTTAAGACTGAGCCTGGAAGCCCTGCAAATCGTTGACGCCATCGACCGCCGCGGATCGTTCTCGTCGGCCGGCAAGGAGTTGCATAAAGTCCCGTCCACTATTTCCTATACGGTGGCCAAGCTGGAAGACGACCTGGGCGTGCAAGTGTTCCAGCGCAATGGCCCGAAAGTCATGCTGACGGCGGCTGGCCAGGAATTGCTGAAAGAGGGCCGTTATCTATTGAAGGCGGCGCAGGACCTCGAGCACCGCGTGCGCAGGGTGGCGTCCGGCTGGGAAACGGAATTGTCGATCGGCATCGATTCCATGTTTTCCGCCGTGGCTCTGGCTGACGACGTGCGCGCCTTTTACGACGTGGCGCAGCAGACGCGCCTGCGCCTGTCGCAAGATACCCTGTCGGGCACGTGGGAAGCGCTGCTGGACCGGCGCGCCGACTTGCTCGTGGGCGCGCCCGGCGACGGACCGGCGGGCGGCGGCTATATCGCGCAGCCGATCGGCATGCTCGACTTCGTCTTTACCGTGGCGCCCACGCATCCGCTGGCGCAGGTGCGGGAACCGTTGTCGCGCGGCCACCTGCAGCAGCACCGGGCCGTGGTGGTGGCCGATTCGGCACGCCAGATGGCGCCGCGCACGGTGGGTCTGCTGCTGGGGCAAGATGCCTTGAGCGTGCCGAACATGCAGGTCAAGTTCGATTACCAGGTGCTGGGGCTGGGCTTTGGCTTCCTGCCGGGGCCGTGCGCGCGCGCCGCCATCGCCCGCGGCTTGCTGGTGGAAAAGGCCGTGGAAGAGCCGAAACCGTCGGAAACGTTTTACCTGGCCTGGCGAGTGGGCGAGGATGGCGCGGCATTGCGCTGGTGGATGGCGCGCATGCGCGAACCGGATGTGTTTGCCCGCCTGGCGCAGCATCTGCCGGGCCATTCGGCGTAGGCCTTAAAATGTTGACATACGCCAACATTTTTAAGTTACCATATTCGCAGTATTGCAATCGTATTTCTTGCCCGACCTCCATGCCCCACAGTGGGATTTTGATGATTACACACACCGCAGCGCCCCTGATACCTTCCCCTGACCTGGCCCACGAGTGGGGTTGCCATGCTTGAGGCGAAGGTCGCGCTGTGCCTGCGCCTGGCTCAGGATGCCCGTGAACAGGCGGGGCCGCAGCAGGCCGCCACCCTGGCGCGGCTGGAGGAAGAGCTGGAGCGCCTGCGCGGCGCGAGCCGGCCCGTGGTGCGCGTGGCGCCCCCCGACGCCTTGCTGGAAATCGATCCCGACGGCTTTTTGATCGGCTGGAACCATGGCGCCGAACAGATGTTCGGCTATTCCGAAATCGAGGCGCTGGGCCAGCACATCCTGTTTTTGTATCCGGAAGACGACGCGGAAGCGAGCGTGCTGGAACTGCATTTCATGCAGGGCGACGTGGCCACCGATGTGCGCCGGCGCAAGAAGTCGGGCATGGTGACGTGGCTGCGCATGCACCGCCACGTGATCCACGACCAGGCGGGCAAGGCATGCGGCATGGCCGTACGCCTGTCGGCCATGAGCGAGCCGCTGTCCGACGTGGACAAGGTCAGGTTGCACGCGCGCATCATCGAAGACAGCGAGCAAGCCGTGCTGATCACGGATGCGGAAGAGCGCATCGTCTCGATCAACAGCTCGTTCAGCCGCATCACCGGCTATTCGCCTGCCGAAGCCATCGGCCGCACGCCGGACTTGCTGCGCTCGGGCGTGCACGACCCCGATTTCCGCGCCAAGGTGCGCGCCGCCATGCGCGGGCACGGTTCCTGGCGCGGTGAAATCATCGGCAAGCGCAAGAATGGCGAACTGTTTCCGCAAGACGTCACCATCAGCGTCGTGCGCGATGAATTCGGCGAAATCAGCCACGTGTTTTCCCTGTTTTCCGATATCTCGGTGCACAAGGATGCCGAAGCGCGCATGCAGCGCATGGCCAACTACGACAGCCTGACGGGCTTGCCCAACCGCTGCCTGCTCAATCAATTGGTCGACCAGGGCCTGGCCGAAGCGAAACGCCAGGGCACGCATGGCGCGCTGATGGTCATCGACATCAGCCGCATCGGTTCCATCAGCGACACCCTGGGCCATGAAGTGGGCGACCAGTTGGTGATCGCCATCGGCCAGCTGTTCCGTGGCGCCCTGCGCGACGCCGACATCCTGGCGCGCGTCGACAACAGCAAGTTCGTCGTGGCCCTGCTGCATATCGAAAAGCGCGAACATGCGGCGAATGTGGCGCAAAAGCTGCTCAACCTGCTCGAGGCGCCGATCAATATCGATGCGCACGCGCTGCACGTGGGCGCCAGCATCGGCATCACCGTGTATCCGGAAGACGGCCTGGAAGCGCCGGCCCTGTTCCGCTTTGCCGACGTGGCCGTGTCCAAGGCGGGGCAGACGATCGAATCGACCTTCCTGTTTTACCGCGAAGACATGAACCGCAGGGCCAAGGAGCATTTGCGCCTGGAAAGCGAAATGCGGCTGGCGCTGGGTGACAAGGAGCTGGAATTGCATTACCAGCCGAAAGTGAGCCTGGCCAGCGGACGCATCGTGGGCGCGGAAGCCTTGCTGCGCTGGAAGCATCCGATGCGCGGCATGGTCTCACCCGGCGTGTTCATCCCCGTTGCCGAGGAAACCAGTTTGATTCTGGAGCTGGGCACCTGGGTGCTGGACGAGGCATGCCGCCAGATCCGCAGTTGGGAAGACCGGGGCCTGCACATGCCGGCCATCGCCGTCAACCTGTCGGCGCGCCAGTTCGATGAACAGTTGCCGGCGCGCATAGCGGCCGTGCTCGAGCGCTACGGCGTACGGCCCGACCAGATCATGCTGGAAATCACGGAAAGCCTGCTGATGCGCGGCGCCGACAAGGTCATCGACATCATGAACCAGCTGGTGGCCATGGGCCTGGCGCTGGCGCTGGACGACTTCGGTACCGGCTATTCCAGCCTCGCCTACCTGAAGAAATTCCCCATCAGCACATTGAAGATCGACCGCTCGTTCGTCATCGGCTTGCCGTTCGAGGAAAACGATTGCGCCATCGCCCGCGCCATCGTCACCATGGCGCAGCAGCTGCGCCAGGAAATCGTCGCCGAAGGGGTGGAAACGGCCGAGCAGATGCGCTTCCTGCGCGAACTCGGCTGCGACCAGCTGCAAGGCTATCTGTTCAGCCCGGCCGTGCCGGCGGCGGAATTCGAGCTGATGCTCGATGAAGGCCGGCAGTTGCGCCTGGAAGAGGCAGTCTGAAGTCGTAGCGGTCAGACGCGCAGCAAGCCACGGAAACCCCGGCTCGCATAATACGAGTCGGCGCCATTGTGATAGACGAAGACCTGCTCATAGCGGCGGTCGCAAAACAGGGCGCCGCCCAGCGCACGGATGCTGTCCGGCGTCGCGATCCAGCTCGAGGTCTTGCGGTCGAACGGTTCCAGCTCCTGCAACTGGCGGTATTGCGTTTCCGTCAGCAGTGTGACTCCCATCGTTTGCGCCATGGCCATGGCGCTGCCGGCCGGCTTGTTGGCCTTGCGCGCGGCCAGGGCATCAGCATCAAAACACAGGCTGCGCCGGCCGAGCGGGCTTTCTCCCGAACAATCGCAAAACGTGACGGTGTCCGTGTCGCCGGCGTGCCCGATGACGTCCGGTTCGCCGCCCGTGTCTTCCATTTGCTCCAAGACCGCCAGGCTGGCGGGAGCGGCATTCAGCCGCGCCAGCACCTTGTCCCACGTCCATCCCGGATGGCGGTGCATGTGCTGGCTGAAGCGGGTTTGCAAGGTATGGATCAAGTCATCATGCATGGCGCGGCTCCCTGGAAGTTCAATGGTACGGCCGATTATAAGACGCGATGTGGGCAGGCGGCGCTCACCCCAGCTGCACTTTTTCCAGCAGATAATCGAGCATCACGCGCACCCTGGCCGGCACTTGCAAGCCCGGTCCCACGAAGACGGCGTGCACGAGTTCCTTGTCGCCCGGATTGTAGTCCTGCAGCACGGGAATCAAATCGCCCCGCTCGATATCGCGCAGCACGTGATGGCGTGAAAAGCGTCCCAGTCCCATGCCGGCCAGCACCAGCTGGCGCATGCTTTCGCCATCGCTGACGCAGGTATTGCCCTGCGGCGCCACCTGCAATGTTCCGCCCGCGCCATCGAGGAAGGGCCAGGTTTCGTTCTGGCAGCGGAAGTTGAACGCCAGCAGATTGTGCGTGGATAAATCCTGCGGCGTGCGCGGCAGGCCGTGCCGCGCCGCGTAGGCGGGCGAGGCCACGACGACCATCACATCTTCACCCAGCTTGCGCGCCACCAGGTTCGATTCCTTCAGCTTGCCCGTGCGGATGGCGATGTCGGTGCGGTCTTCCAGCAAGTCGACGATGGCGTCGCTGACGACGACGTCGAGCACGATGTCGGGATAGCGCTGCGCGAACTCGGGCAGGATGGGCAGCAGATGGCGCACGCCGAACGGCACGAAACAGTTGATGCGCAAGCGTCCGCGCGGCGCCGCGCCCTGCGATGCTTCGCGCTCGGCGCCGTCGATGTCGTCGAGGATGCGCTTGCACTGCACGAAGAAGGCGTCGCCCTCGGGCGTCGTGTGCAGCTGGCGCGTGCTGCGCTGGAGCAAACGGGCCCCGAGCCGCGCTTCCAGGCGGTTGACGAGCTTGCTCACGGCCGACGGCGTCAAGGCCAGGCGGCGCGCGGCGGCGGAAAAGGCGCCCGTTTCCACCACGGCGACAAACACGGCCATCTCGAACGCGCGGTTGATGTCTTGCCTGGCCATTATTGAATCCATTTCACAGGTGTTTCCATTATCGGAGTCTATATCAAAAGCGGAATGCCCGATACACTGGCTGGATTGAACTCAGCCGGAGAATGCCATGACCACCGCAAGCCCTGTTTCCCCTCAAACAAGCAAGATGCCGCCCGGCGTGCTGGCGCTGGCCGTCGGCGCCTTTGCCATCGGCGTGACCGAATTCATCGTCGTCGGCATCCTGCCAAGCATCGCGAAAGATTTGCGGATTTCCATCGAATCGGCCGGCTCGCTGGTGAGCCTGTATGCGCTGGCGCTGGCCATCGGCACGCCGCTGCTGGTGCTATTGATGTCGCGCCTGCCGCGCAAGGCGGCCCTGCTGGGGCTGATGAGTGTGTTCCTGGCAGGTAACCTGCTGGCAGCGTTTTCCCACACGTTCGAACTGTTGCTGCTGGGGCGGGTCATCACTGCCGTGGCGCACGGCACCTACTTTGCCATCGGCGCCACCGTGGCCGCCAGCCTGGTGGACAAGGCGCAGGCGGGCAGGGCGATTTCCGTGATGTTCGCGGGATTGACCCTGGCCATGGTGATCGGCGTGCCGTTCGGCAGCTTCCTCGGCAACCTGATGGGCTGGCGTTTGCCCTTCTTTGCCGTGGTGGTCTTGGCCGCGCTGGGCCTGGCCGCCATGGCGCGCTGGCTGCCGGCCGGTTTGCAGCAAGGCAAGGGCGGCAAGGCCATGACGCAGCTGGCGGCCCTGGGCAGCGGTCCCATTATCACCATGATGGCCGTGACGACGTTCGGTTTCGGCAGCAGCTTTGCCGCGTTCACGTTTATCACGCCCATCCTGACGGACGTGACGGGTTTTTCCGCCACCATGGCCAGCGCCTTGCTGATCGTGTTCGGCGTCGCCACCTTTGCCGGCAACCTGGCGGGCGGCTACCTGACGAGCCACCTGGGCTGGCAAAAGGCCTTGCGTGTGATGCTGCTGTTGCTGGCCGTCACGCAAGCGGGCGTGGCGCTCAGCATCAGCTCGCAGTGGATGATGACGGTGATGCTGTTCGTCTGGGGCGTGTTTGCCTTCGGCCTGTCGCCCGCATTGCAGGCCGGCATGCTGGCCACGGCCGAGCGCTACACGCCGCACGCCGTCGATTTCGCCTCGGGCCTGAACATTTCCGCGTTTAATCTCGGCATTTCCTTCGGTTCCATGCTCGGTGCGCTGATGGTCTCGCGCCACATGATGGCGTCGTCGCCATGGGCCGGCGTGGCAGCGGCATTGCTCGCCTTGCTGCCGCTGGCCTGGCTGGCGCGCAGGAACGTGGCGAAATCAGGCGCGGTAGCGCAGCGCCTCCACGAAGGCTGAAAACGCGGGCGTGGCCTGGCGCCGGTTCGGGTAGTACAGATGGTAGCCCTGGAAGGTGGGACACCAGTCGGCGAGGATTTCGACCAGGCGGCCATCGGCCAGGTAGGGCGCCAGCAGGGGCTCGGGCACATACGCCAGGCCGATGCCGTCGAGCGCCGCATTGAGCACGTGCATGATGCTGTTGAACACCAGCTGGCCTTCGGCCTTGACGGCAAAGGCTTGCCCATCCTTTTCGAATTCCCAGGCGTAGATGGCGCCAGAGGGCCGGTGGCGGATATTCACGCAAGCGTATTCGGTCAGCGCATGCGGCGTCGCGGGCGCCCCATGGCGCGCGAAATACGCGGGCGATCCCACCACGGCCAGGCGCCAGTCGGGGCCGATGCGCACGGCGATCATGTCCTTGCTGATCGCTTCGCCCAGGCGGATGCCGGCGTCGAAGCGCTGCTCGACCACATTCGTAAAGCCGTAGTCGACCACCAGTTCCAGGCTGATGTCGGGATAGTCGCGCAGGAAGCCGGCCAGCATGGGGCGCAGCAGCAGTTCGATATGGTCGTCGGTGCAGGTGACGCGGATAGTGCCGCGCGGCTTGTCGCGCAGCGCGCCCAGCGCCTCGACCTCGGCGGCGATCTGCTCGAACAGGGGCGCGATGGCCAGCATGAGCTTTTCGCCCGCGTCGGTGGGCGCCACGTTGCGCGTGGTGCGCGCCAGCAGGCGCACGCCCAGCCGTTCTTCCAGGGTGCGGATGGTATGGCTGAGCGCGGACGCGGTGATGCCCAGCCTGGCGGCGGCCTTGGTAAAGCTGCGTTCCCGCGCCACGGCGAGGAATGCTTGCAGATCGTTGACTTTGGTTTGGCTCATTGCTGAATTTTTCTCATAACTACATCAAGATTGTACCCGCTAATCAAAAGAGCTTGCCTGCGTCAAGATGGTGCCCTGACTTTTAAAGGAGCATGGGCATGAAGACAACACGCATGAAAACGACCGCTGGCCGCCGCGAATTCGTCAAGGCAGCGGGCACGGGCATGGCGGCACTGGGCGTCCTATCCGTCCTGGGCGCACCCATTTTCGCCACCGCCGCGCCGGCCTTGCCAGCCATGCCCGATGGCGCCGACAATTTCTACAAAAGCGGCAAGGTGACGGTACAGCCGGTGCGCTTCCGCAACCAGTACCAGATGACGGTTGCCGGCAATCTGTTCCTGCCGGCGCAGCTGGATCCCGCTCGCCGGCACGCCGCCATCATCGTTGGCCACCCGATGGGCGCCGTCAAGGAGCAAAGCGCGAACCTGTATGCGACCAGAATGGCCGAGCAGGGTTTCGTCGCCCTGTCGCTGGACCTGTCGTTCTGGGGCGAGAGCGAAGGGCAGCCGCGCAACGCCGTCTCGCCCGACATCTACGCCGAGGATTTCAGCGCGGCCGTCGATTTTCTCGGCGCACAAGCGGTTGTCGACAGCGAACGCATCGCCGCCATCGGCATTTGCGGCAGCGGCAGCTTTGTCATCAGCGCGGCCAAGATCGACCCGCGCATCAAGGCCGTCGCCACGGTGAGCATGTACGACATGGGCAGCGCCAGCCGCCATGGCTTGCGCCGCACGCAAACGCTGGCGCAGCGCCAGGCTTATATCGCTGCGGCCGCGCGCCAGCGCCAGGTGGAATTTGCCGGCGGCGCCACCGCGTACACGAGCGGCACCTTGCCCGAGCTGAGCGCCAACCCAAGTGCTATCGAACGCGAATTCCACGACTTCTACCGCACGCCGCGCGGCGCCTACCTCCCTGCCGGCCAGCTGCCCGAGCGCGCCACCCGTCCCACCTTGAGCAGCAACGTCAAGTTCATGAATTTCTATCCCTTCATCGATATCGAGACGATCTCGCCCCGTCCGCTGCTGTTCATCACGGGCGACCAGGCGCACTCGAAGGAGTTCAGCGAGGATGCCTACCGGCGCGCCGCCGAGCCGAAGGAGCTCCATTACGTTGCCGGCGCCGGCCACGTCGACCTGTATGACCGCGTGACCCTGATCCCGTGGGACAAGCTGGCATCGTTCTTTCAGCGCGCCCTGGCGGCATGAGCGCGGTCCGCAGCGAGGCGGCAGCGCCCGCGTTCTGGGGCGGCATCTTTGCCATGACCCTGTGCGTGTTCACCCTGATCGCTTCCGAATTCATGCCCGTCAGCCTGCTCACGCCCTTGGCGGCGGACTTGCGCGTCAGCGAAGGCCTGGCCGGCTATGGCATCGCCATCTCGGGCGCCTTCGCCGTGCTGGCCAGCCTGTCCATCGCTACCCTGGCGGCATCGATGAACCGCAAGACCTTGCTGCTGCTGTTGACGGGCCTGATGTGCGTGTCGGCGCTGGTGGTGGGGCTGGCCACCAGCTACGCGATGTACATGGCGGGGCGCGCGCTGATTGGCGTCGTGGTGGGCGGCTTCTGGTCGATGTCGGTCGCGGTGGCGATGCGCCTCGTGCCCAGCCACAGCGTGCCCAGGGCGCTGGCCATCTTCAACGGCGGCAATGCGCTGGCGACCGTGGTGGCCGCGCCGCTGGGCAGCTATCTGGGCGCCAGCATCGGCTGGCGCGGCGCCTTCCTGTGCCTGGCGCCGGTGGCGCTGCTGGCGCTGGCCTGGCAGTGGCGCAGCCTGCCATCGATGCCGGCGGCGCCGCGTTCGGCCCGTTCCGGCCAGGTCTTGCGCCTGCTCGAACGACGCCAGGTCGCCCTGGGCATGCTGGCCGTCGGCGCGTTCTTCATGGGGCAGTTCGTGCTGTTTACCTATGTGCGACCGTTCCTGGAAAACGTCACGCGCGTCGGCGTGCCCACCTTGTCGATGCTGCTGCTGGCGATCGGCGTGGCCGGCTTCATCGGCACGGTGCTGATCGGCGTCGTGCTGCAGCGTGGCCTGTACCGCACGCTCATCGCCATCCCCTTGCTGATGGCCGCCATCGCGCTGGCCTTGCTGGCGTTCGGCGCCGAGCTGGCGCCCGTCTTCGTGCTGCTGGGGCTATGGGGCTTGCTGGCGACGGCCGCGCCCACGGGCTGGTGGTCGTGGCTGGCGCAGACCTTGCCCGCCGACGCCGAAGCCGGCGGCGGCCTGATGGTGGCCGTCGTCCAGCTGTGCATCGCCTTCGGTTCGACCGTCGGCGGCATCCTGCTCGATGGCCACGGTTTTCGCGCCACCTTCATGGCCAGCGCCGCGCTGCTCGTGCTGGCCGCGCTGCTGGCCTGGCGCACGGCCAGGCTGCACGAGGCATCGTCATGATCTATGCCAGCTTCACGACTTATATTCGGGCCTGAGCACCAGCTGGCGCAGCGCGTCTCTGGCGCTGCGCCATGTACGAACTGCCCATCGACGCGGCCATGATCATGGCAATCGCCAGCCATTGCCCGGCACCGAGGCGCTCGTCGAGCAGGATGTACGCGAGCATGGCGGCCACGGCCGGCTCCATGCTGCTCATGATGCCGAACGCTTGCGGCGTCAGCCGCTTCAGGGCCACCATTTCCAGCGAGATCGGTATCGCGCTGGAAATGAGGGCCACGCCCAAGCCTACGCCCAGCACGATGGGCGAGAGCAGGGCGGCGCCGCTGTGCATCACCCCGACGGGCACGACCACCAGCGCGGCCATGGCCAGGCCCAGCGAGACGGAATGGCCCGCATGCAGATGGCTGGCGCGCTTGCCGAAGACGATGTACGAGGCCCAGCAGACGGCAGCGCCCAGGGCGAACAGCACGCCCGTCGGATCGAGGTTGCTGACGTCGTGGCCGAGCGGCAGCAGCAGCGCCAGTCCCGCCACGGCCAGCGCCACCCAGACGAAGTCGAGCGGGCGGCGCGAGGCCAGCAGAGCCACGGCCAGCGGGCCGGAAAACTCGATCGCCACGGCGATGCCGAACGGGATCGTGCGCAAGGCCATGTAGAAGCACAGGTTGGTCAAGCCCAGCGCGGCGCCGTACAGGGCCACGGTGCGCAGGTCGGCACGGCTCAGCTGCCAGCGCCACGGGCGCCAGAACAGCAACAGCAGCAGCGCGGAAAAGCCCACGCGCACGGCCGTCGTGCCCTGCGCGCCCACGAGCGGGAACAGGCTGTGCTTGGCCCATGACGTGCCCAGTCCCAGGCAGGTGACGGAGCCGAGGATGGCCAGCAGGGGAATCAACGAGGAATAGCGGCGTAATGGCATGTGATAAAAGGCTTGATATCGGAATAGTGAAAGTTTATTGTGTCTGCTCCGAGTTTTGCACTGCATTTTGACCTTCATGACGCAACTTTCGCTCACACCCTCCCTCACGCTCGACGCGTTCGACCTGGCCATCCTCGACATCTTGCAGCGCGATAACACGACATCGCAGCGCGAAATCGCCCAGGCCGTGCACTTGTCTGCACCGGCCGTGCAGCGGCGCATCCGCCGTCTGCGCGAGAGCGGCGTGATCCGCAATGAAGTGGCCGTGCTCGACGCGAGCCGCGTGGGCCGCCCACTGATCCTGACGGTGGAAGTGCATCTGCACGACGAGCACCCGCAGCGCACGGCCGGCATGCGCGCGCGCATCATGGCCGAACCTGCCATCCAGCAGTGCTACGGGATCACGGGCGAGGCCGATTACCTGCTGATCATTACCGCCAGCAGCATGGCCGAATACGAGGCGCTGACGGAACGCCTGTTCGGCGGCGACGACAATATCCGCCGCTACCGCACGTCGGTGGCACTGACTTGCCTGAAGATGGGCTTGCACGTGCCGCTGGGGTAGGCGGAAGATTTTCCCTGGCATAAGCGGGACAGGGACGAATGTAGGAGCATGAAAATTGGAAGAACAAGGAATGTCGAATCTGGCCGATTCCGGCCTGCTTGCCGCCTGGCTGGCGGCACGTTCGATCGCGCGCGGCCTGGCGCTGCCCGTGCCCGATCAGGGCGGATGGCGCGTCGATACGGGCTTGCCGGGCGAAATCCGGCGCCACGTTTTTGCGGGACCTGTTCCAGGCATCAGCGCGCTGGCAGCCGCTATCCACGGCCCGCATATCTTCATCAAGATGTGTGGCGACGGGGAGCAATTGCTGGGGCTGTTACCGCCGCGATGGCAACTTTGCCCCGGCGGCTATTTCATGACCCATCAAGGCACTCTGCAGGCGCCGGATCTGCCTGCCGGCTACCGCCTGGACGTGGCAACATCACAGGAAATCACGACGGCGCATATTCTGGCCGAAGATGGCGGTATTGCCGCCAGCGGCCATGCCGTCGAATATGCCGGTGTCTTTGTCTTTGACCGCATCGTCACCGAGGCCGGCCACCGGCGCCGGGGGCTGGGGCGGGCGCTGATGGCCGCGCTGGCGGCCAGGCAACGATCGGCCAGCGCGCGCCGGGTGCTGGTGGCAACGGACGATGGGGCGAAATTGTATGCGAGCCTGGGCTGGCATAGCGAATCACCCTATTCGACGGCAACGATTGTTCAGGCCGGCATACGGCATCCGCCATCGAGCCGCTAGGGCTGCGCGTCGCGTTCGCGGCAGCTCAATGAGGCGTAATGGCCTTGGGGCAGCCTGGCCTTGATGGCTACCTCGCTCAATGCATGTTGCATATCGACTGGGTCGGTCAGGGTGCAGTGCTGGGCGCTGGCGAACGCTTGCAGGTTTTGCGTGTTGCCGCGTACTTTCACCGTCACGCCGGCCCCGGGGCTGACGCAGCAGCCTATGTATTGCGTGATGTATTCTTCCTCGATGAGCACCAGTTCATGTCCCATGAAGCTGGCCGGTTTCTTCAGCAGGTAGTAATCGGTGTAGTCGAAGCGCTGCTCGGGGCGCTTGCCGATGTAGCCTTCGCGCATGTAGGCGGCGATGGCCTTGCCCGAGGTGCCCACCCTGTCCGTCGTGCCCTTTTTCAGGTGCAGCGCGTGGAGCAGGCCGCTTTCAAGTCCGGGATCGGCGGCGTGGGCGCTGGCGCAGCTGGCGGCCAGCAGAAGAGCGCCGAGCAGGCGGCGGGTGCGACGCCATTCAGGCATGGGGTGGATTTCTTGCATATCTTTGACGCGAAGGGGACGATAGGCGCAGTGTAGCCCACGCCAGGCTGGGTGCGTGGCACAATGCGTGGATCCGCACGCCACGTGCCACTCATCCCAGGACTTTCATGACCCGCGCCATCCTTGACCAAGCCCAGATCCATTCCGCCGCCCGCCCTTTGATCGGTAGCAAGCACAAGGACATCGTGCGCGAGGTGCAGGCTGCCATCGCCGCGCACCAGGTGGTCGTCGTCGGCATGGCGCTCAATCCGTTTCCGCGCAAGGCGCGCAAGATCCTTGACGTGCTGGGCACGCCCTACCAGTACCTGCAATACGGCAGCTATCTGAACCAGTGGCACCGCCGCAATGCCCTCAAGATGTGGACGGGCTGGCCGACGTTTCCCATGGTCTTCGTCAACGGCGTGCTCATCGGCGGCGCCAGCGAACTGCAAAAACTCGTGGAAAATGGCGAGTTCAGCGCCATGCTGGCAAAGAAGGTGCGCGAGTTCTAAGACCCGCCTGACTACTGTCCTTACTCGCCCGGCCGCCACGGCGACTTGCGCGTGCGCAGCGGGTCGAGCAAGCTCCTTAAGTCGTTGTGGTCGAGCTCGTACATCAGCGCGATTAAACTGCCCAGTTCGCCCGAGGGAAAGCCTTCGCGCGCGAACCAGCCCAGGTAGTGTCCCGGCAAGTCGGCCAGCAGCCGTCCCTGATATTTCCCATATGGCATTTCGCGCGTGACCAGCAGCGCCAGTTTTTCTGAATTCATATTACTGCCCTCCCTTGCTTGCGGCGCAGTGTAGCAGACGGGCCGGGACGGCCGACACCCGTCAGTTTGTACACCACGCGCGTGATTTGGTTCCATCGTATTGGGGCCGGCTTTCGCGAAATCAAACTATCATGCATTTCACTACGCGCAAGCGCCGTTGCGCCACATACTGTGTCGTCAGTGCGCCGTGACGCTTACATGCACGGGCAGCAGGTGGCATCCGTGGTCATGGCATGGAAAGGGGGCAAGAATGCGAACAGCTGTCGCACTGCGCCGCCAGCATTGGTGGCTGACACTCATTGCTGCTTGCCTGGTCTTGGCTGCGTGCCACCGTTCGGCCCCTGTGAATGGCGAGGATCCAGGCTGGGTAGAGCGGTCCGATACCAGGCATAAAATCGCGGTCGTGTTCGTGCATGGCATCTTTGGCAGCACGCGAGGTACGTGGACGGACGCGCATGGCGAGAGTTTCTTTCGCCTGCTCAAGAATGATGCCACGCTGGGACCGCAAGTCGATACTTATGCCTTCGGTTTCAGCTCCAACATCATGACTGGCGGCTCGCCTGATATCCGCGAGGCAGCCAACAAGCTGCAAAGCTATCTGCAGCCGTCCGGTGTGCTTGACTACCCGGCCATTGTGTTTGTCGGGCACAGCATGGGTGGGCTCGTCATCATGCGCTATCTGGCCAATAATCTGGACAAGGCCCCCGCACTGGCTGAAAAAGTGCCGCTGATCGTTTTGTTCAGTGCGCCGATGGAGGGAGCACAGGTGGCGCAACTGGCAGGGCTGGTGGCGAGCAATCCTGCGCTGTCGAACTTGAGGCCAGTCGACAGCAATGACATGCTCAAGCAGCTTAGCGACGATTGGGCCAGCCTTGCGGCCAAGCCGCGCGTCGGCTGCGCCTATGAAACGGCTGATGTGGGGGGCGTGCGCATCGTGCAGTGGGGAAGCGCGACGCGCGTGTGCGACGGGCGTCCGGTGGCGATCGATAATGCGGATCACATTTCGCTCGTCAAGCCCGATCGGGCTACGCATCCTGCCTACATGTTTCTGTCCGGGCAGTTGACCGAGCATGTGCTGCCGCTGCAGATGAGTGCCCAGCTGGAGCTGCCCGATTTTCAGCGTGACGAGAATAGTTATATTTTCACCTTGGGCGCGCCCGAGGAAAACGTCCGCCTGATGAATACGGGGCGTGCCCACATGAAGTACTGGATCGGGAAAAAGTCCAGCCGTTCCTTGCTGGTTTCGCCTGGCGCAAGTCCGCAGCTGATCAATGGCAACTCCACTGAGTTGCTGACCGTTACGCTGCGCGTCGATGCCGATGAAAACGCCTACGAATTCACCTTAAAAAGCGATTTACCCTCGGAGCAAACGGTACGCGTGCTGGTGCCTGACTTGTCCCGTCTGCGTACGGGCCACCAGCGCAATGCCATCAAGGTGACGACCGGCCTGGCCCAGTACCTGGGCGATCCTGCCAATGCTGAAAAAATCGCGGCATTACAGCATGATCCCGACCAGCTCAATGCGCAACTGGCGGCTGTCGCGCACGCCGCTCTTGGCGAGCCCATCAAGCGCTTGCCCAGCGCCGAGCAATGGCTGCTGACTGCAGACCTGCTGGCCGCCGCCAATCTGAGGAGCATTGCTTCCGCGGCGCTGGCGCAGAGCGCCGGCATCGATGCCTTTTATCTGCAGGCAGAAAAGGAACTGCGCGACAAACTGCTGGCACAAGGCCGCGCGGAGTTGCTGATACGTTCAGATGCCATGGATTGGTCGCATGCGCTTCCGCACGCTGGGCATCCCGATACGCCGCTGCCTGCCGCCCAAGAGGACCAGGCGCCGTCGATGCCGGCCATTCCGGTGTGGCTCGACACGGTTGCTTACCGCGAGTCGTCGCTGCAACTGGTGCGCAACATGGAAAAAGTAGCTTCGTTGCGGCAGGATGCGGCCAGCCTGGAGGTGGCGACCTTGAAAATGTCGGCCGAGGCGGCGACAGCTAAACTCCAGCAAGTAGAACGGCAAGAAAATGCCACGCAGATGCAGATATTCCAGTCTCCTGCCGCCGAAGCAGAGCGTCAGCGGCGCAGCGAAATTGAACGGGAAACACGCAGCAGGGCACAAAGGATAGAAAGGCCGCAGCTGCGTTAAGGTCCGGGCAATATGCCTTTGTAATCAATATGCCTTTGTAATATTTCCGGTTGTTCAATTCCTTTTGCTCATGTCCAGTCGTTATCGTTTGCATACCGCTCGGCAGGTAGTCAGCGGCTGCTACTGGATCGATATCTTATAAATTGTTGATTTGAGCGCAATTATCTTCTGCCAAGCGAAGTATTTTTCGAAACAAAGAAAACTCCGATACTGCATGCCAACATCATTGATCGGAGTTTTTCATGCCCATTGCCTTGCTCGCGCTGACCCTCAGCGCATTTGCCATCGGAACCACCGAGTTTGTCATCGTGGGGCTGTTGCCCACCATCGCCGCCGACCTGGGCGTGAACCTGCCGTCGGCCGGCCTGCTGGTCAGCCTGTATGCGCTGGGTGTCGCCGTCGGCGCACCCGTGCTGACTGCCCTGACGGGCAAGATCCCGCGCAAGACCTTGCTGTTGTCGCTGATGGTCTTGTTCACCCTGGGTAACTTGCTGGCATGGAAATCACCGGGCTACGAAACCCTCGTCGTCGCCCGCATCCTGACGGGGCTGGCGCATGGCGTGTTCTTCTCGATCGGCTCGACCATCGCCACGTCCCTGGTGCCGAAAGACAAGGCGGCCAGCGCGATTGCGATCATGTTTACGGGCCTGACCGTGGCCCTGGTGACGGGCGTACCGCTGGGCACCTTCATCGGCCAGCATTTCGGCTGGCGCGAAACCTTCCTCGCCGTCTCGGCCCTCGGCCTGGTGGCGTTCATCGGCAGCCTGCTGTACGTGCCATCGAACATCGCCCACAGCAAACCGGCGTCCCTGCTGCAGCAAGTGCAGGTACTGGCCCAGCCGCGCCTGCTGCTCGTGTATGCGATGACGGCCGTCGGCTATGGCGGCTCCTTCATCGCTTTTACCTATCTGGCGCCGATTTTGCAGCAAGTGTCGGGCTTCAGCGCCGGCGCCGTGGGCGTGGTGATGCTTGTGTATGGCGTGTCCGTGGCGTTCGGCAATATCTGGGGCGGCAAGCTGGCCGACAAGAAGGGCCCCGTCAGCGCCTTGAAACTGATCTTTTTGCTGCTGGCGTTTGTTTTGCTGCTGCTGACCTTCACGGCGCCGCATCCGGTGCTGGTCGTCATCACCGTGCTGCTGTGGGGCGCCGTGGCCTTCGGTAACGTGGCCGGGTTGCAAGTGTATGTCGTGCAGCAAGCGGAGCACTTTACGCCCCGCGCCGTCGACGTGGCGTCGGGCCTGAATATCGCCGCTTTCAACCTTGGTATCGCCGGCGGCGCCTGGGGTGGCGGCCTGATCGTCGAACACCTGGGCCTCGTGCACACGGGCTGGATCGGTGCGCTCGTCGTGCTCGGTGCGTTCGGCTTGACAGCCTTGAGCGGCCGGATGGACCGTTTGAGTCCCATACCTGTGCGTGCCGGCGGTGAAAAGTCGATCCATGCGGTGGGACACTAGGCTAGCCTGATCTGCCAGTAAGTTTCTGGCAGAAAACACCGAAACGGGCGAGAATGACGTTTACTTTCCTCTTGCCCATATTTCCCATGTCCGATACAGCAATGTCACCGTTGCGCCTGCGCGCCGCCATCAATCCAAAACCGCTGGGCGTCGCGCTTGTGCTCATCGTGCTCGGCGCCTGGTATCTGGCGCAAACCGTCGGCGCCACATTGTCCGCGCTGTACGTGGTGGGCGCCTTGCTCGGCATCACCCTGTATCACGCGGCCTTCGGTTTTACGTCCGCCTGGCGCGTCTTCATCGCCGATGGGCGCGGCGACGGCTTGCGCGCACAAATGCTGATGCTGGCCGTCGGCGTGGCGCTGTTCTTCCCCGCGCTGTCGGCCGGCACGCTGTTCGGCACGCCCGTCGCGGGCCTCGTTTCTCCGGCCGGCACCTCGGTCATCTTTGGCGCCTTCATCTTCGGCATCGGCATGCAGCTGGGCGGCGGTTGCGCGTCCGGCACCCTGTACACGGTGGGTGGGGGCAGCACGCGCATGCTCATCACCCTGGCCGCCTTCATCGTCGGCTCCGTGATCGGCACGGCGCACATGCCGTTCTGGACGTCGCTGCCACAGCTCCAGCCCATTTCCCTCGTGACGACCCTGGGCCTGGCGCCCGCGCTGGCGCTGAACTGGATCGTCTTCGCGCTGATCGCCGGCATCACGGTCTTCGTTGAAAAGCGCCGCCATGGCAAGCTCGTCGCCACGCCATTGCGGCCCGCGCAGGCGTCGCCCTGGCTGCACGGTCCGTGGCCGCTGGTGGCGGGCGCCGTTGCACTCGTCGTGCTGAACTTCGCCACTCTGGCGCTGTCGGGCCGCCCTTGGGGCGTGACGTCCGCGTTCGCGCTGTGGGGCGCGAAGGCCGCGTCCGTGGTCGGCATCGACACGGCCAGCTGGGCCTACTGGTCCACCAAGGCCAACGCGGCTGCGCTGGCTGCGCCGCTGACGCAAGACAAGACATCCGTGATGGACATCGGCATCGTCTTGGGCGCCATGCTGGCCGCGGCGCTGGCCGGCCGCTACGCGCCCGTGTGGCGCATCCCGCGCCGTTCGGTGATCGCCGCCATCGTCGGCGGCTTGCTGCTCGGCTACGGCGCGCGCCTGGCCTACGGCTGCAATATTGGCGCTTACTTCAGCGGCATCATCTCTGGCAGCTTGCACGGCTGGCTGTGGCTGGTCTGCGCCTTTCTGGGCAACGTCGTCGGCACGCGCTTGCGTCCGTGGTTCGGTCTGGAAGTGGAGCGCGTGAAACGCAGCGGCTGCTGATGCCTGATTGACCGGGGGCATTGCTGTACGCTTTGTTGTATATTGCTGCCCCTGTTCCTTTTTGCCGCCAGCGCAACGCCCATGTCGCCCCTCATCCTGTTTGCCGTCGTCCTCGCATATTTCCTGATCCTGCTGGGCGTAGCGTGGCGCACGTCGCGCCATGCGACCAACGACAGTTTTTTCATCGGCAACAAGGATAGCAACTGGATGCTGGTGGCCTTCGGCATGGTGGGCACGACACTTACGGGTGTGACCTTCATCAGCGTGCCTGGCGCCGTGGGCAGCAACGGTTTCGGCTACATCCAGCTGATGATCGGCTACGTGCTCGGTTACCTGGCCATCACCTTCATCTTGCTGCCGCTGTACTACCGGCTGCAGCTGACCTCCATTTACCGCTACCTTGAACTGCGCCTGGGACGGCGCTCCTACCAGAGCGGGGCGGCGTTTTTCATCGTGTCGCGGCTGTTGGGCGCCACGGCGCGGCTGTATCTGGTGGTCAATATCCTGCAAGCGACCATCCTCGACAGCCTGGGCGTGCCGTTCTGGCTGACGTCGTGCGCCGTGCTGCTGCTGATCCTGCTATACACGTATGAGGGCGGCGTCAAGACCATCGTCTGGACCGATACCCTGCAAACGGCGTGCATGCTGGCCGGTCTCGTCATCTGCAGCGTGTTTTTATTGCGCGCAATGGACCTGTCCTTCGTCGACAGCCTCGAGCGCATGCGCGCGCAGGGCCTCACGCGCATCTTCACCGTCGATCCGGACAGCCCCGCCTATGTCTGGAAGCACATCGTGGCCGGCATGTTCATCACGATTGCCATGACGGGCATGGACCAGGAGATGATGCAAAAGAATATCTCCGTGCGGACCTTGCGCGACTCGCAAAAGAATATGCTCAGCCTGACCGTGGTGCTGACGGGCGTGCTGCTGCTGTTCCTGTTCCTCGGCGGCTTGCTACATCTGTACGCGCCGCTGGCCGGCGTGACGGCCACGGGCGACAAATTGTTCCCCGCCGTCGTGCTCGGGCATTTCCCTGCCGTCGTGCAGCTGATCTTCTTTATCGCCCTCATTTCCGCCCTGTTTCCCAGCGTGGACGGGGCGCTGACGGCGCTCACATCCACCTTCTGCATCGATATCCTGGGCGTGCAGCGGCGGGAGGACCTGAATCCGGCCGCGCAGATGCGCTGGCGCCGCCGTGTCCACCTGGGGTTTGCCGCGCTGTTCCTGATCCTGATCATGGCCTTCAAGTGGTTCGACGATCCCAGCATGATAGGCGTGATCCTCAAGCTGGCCAGCTATACCTATGGTCCGCTGCTGGGCCTGTTCGCCTTCGGCTTGCTGAGCCGGCGCGGCGTGCGCGACCGCTGGGTGCCGCTGGTGGCCGTGGCGGGGCCGCTGCTGTGTGCGCTGATCGAGCGGGAGCAGGCGCTGCTGTTCGAGCATTACCGTATCGGCCTGGAATTGCTGATCCTGAATGGCGCCCTGGTGCTGGGCGGCCTGTTCCTCATTTCGACGCCGCCAGGGCAGGCCATCAAAGGCGCGGCACACTTGTCAAAATAAGACGATTCCGCCCGTTTTCAGTTATATTGATTTCCTTTAGGTACACAACCTCACGGAGCATCAATGTCACTCAACCCCTTCCCGCCGCTGCGCCGCGGTTTTGGCGCATTCTGGCGCGCGCTCGACGCCACCCGCCGCGCGGTCATCAATCTGATCTTCCTGCTGATCGTCATCGCCATCCTGATCGCCATCTTCGGCGGCGGCGCCAAGCCCCTGGCGGAAAAGACCACCCTGGTGCTGGACTTGCAAGGCCCGCTCGTGGAGGAAACCCCGGGCGGCGTGCGCGAGGCCGTGCTGGCCAATGTCAGCGGCGAAGTCAAGAAGACGGTGCAGCTGCGCGATGTGCTGGCGGTGCTCGACACGGCTTCCAAGGACAAGGACATCGGCTCGATGGTGATCCTGCTCGACGAATTGCAGGGCGGCGGCCTCGCTTCGCTGCGCGAAGTGGCGGCCGGCGTGGAACGCTTCCGCGCCACGGGCAAGAAAGTCACGGCCTGGGGTTCCAGCTACAACCAGCGCCAGTACCTGGTGGCCGCCAAGGCCGATGAGGTATTCCTGCACCCGATGGGCGGCGTCATGCTGGAAGGCTTTGGCCGCTACCGCAATTACTACCGCGATGCGCTCGACAAAGTAGGCGTGACGGTGAACCTGCTGAAAGTGGGCACGTACAAGAGCGCGGCCGAGCCTTTCATCGCCAACGGCCCGTCCGAAGCGGCGGCCGAAGCGGACCGCTACCTGAACAACGGCCTGTGGACCACCTACACGACGGATGTGGAAAAGGCGCGCAAGCTGCCGGCCGGCGCCATCATGCAAACGATCGATAACCTGCCCGCCATGATGACGGCTGCCGGTGGCGACATTGCCAAGCTGTCGCTCGATGGCAAGCTGGTCGACGGTCTGAAAACGCGCGATGAACTGCGCCAGTTCATGATGGCGCGCGGCGCGAAGAACACGGAAGGCACGAACTTCCGCCAGGTGAACTACACCGATTACCTGGCGCGCCTGCGCCCCGTGCATGTCGGCGACGCCGTCGGCGTGGTCATCGCTTCGGGCGAAATCGGCGACGGCATCGCACCACCGGGCGCCATCGGAGGCCTGTCCACCTCGCGCCTGATCCGCCAGGCACGCGAAGACAAATCGATCAAGGCCATCGTGCTGCGCGTCGATTCGCCGGGCGGCAGCGCCTTCGGCTCGGAACTGATCCGCCGCGAACTGGAACTGACGCGCGCCGCCGGCAAGCCGGTGGTCGTCTCGATGGGCAACGTGGCCGCTTCGGGCGGCTACTGGATCAGCACCTCGGCCGATGAAGTGATCGCCGACGCGGCCACCATCACCGGTTCCATCGGCGTGTTCGCGATTCTGCCGACGGCCGACAAGGTGGTGGAAAAGCTGGGCATCCACACGGCCGGTTCGCCGACCACGTGGCTGGCCGACGCGGGCAACCCATTGCGCCCGCTCGATCCGCGTTTCGCGCAAGTGATCCAGGGTTCGATCAACCATGTGTATGGCGACTTCCTGAACCTGGCCGCCAAGGCGCGCAAGACGACGCCCGAGAAAATCAATGAGGTGGCGCAGGGCCGCGTCTGGACGGGCTTGCAGGCGAAAGAGCGCAACCTGGTCGACCGCATCGGCAGCTATGGCGATGCGCTGGCCTCGGCGGCCAAGCGCGCCAAGCTGGGCACCGATTACCGCGTGACCTACCTGGAGCAGGAAACGTCGAACGTGGACCGGTTGATCGGCATGTTCGGCTCCAAGGCCATGGCTTCGCTGGGCCTGGGCGAACACGTGAAACTGGGCCTGGCCACGACCGGCTTGTCGGCCGATGCGGCCCTGGGCATGGCGCAGGACCTCTCCTGGCTGTCGGGCATCACGCGCGAACATAAACCGTTCATGGCCCTCACACACTGCCTGTGCGAGGTGCCGTTAGGCGGCAAGTAATCGCAGTAGTGATATGACCTCAAGCCGGCTTCGCCCGGCTTGTTTTCCTTGAGGAGCAGACTATGGCAAGCGATATGAATGCAGACACCGACAACACGATCACCATCCGCCCTTGCGCCAAGGGCGACGAACACGCGCTGGCGCTGGTGGGGCAGGCCACTTTTCTTGAAGCGTTCGCCGGCATCCTCGATGGCGCCGACGTCATCGCCCATTGCCAGCGCCAGCACGACGTGCAGTTGTACCGCGACTGGCTGGCGCTGCCGGCCATGCGGCTGTGGCTGGCCGAGGCCACGCCGGGCGGCGCGCCCGTCGGCTATCTGGTGCTCAGTCCCGCCGGCCTGCCGGTGGCCGACCCGCGCCCGAACGACCTGGAAATCAAGCGCATCTACCTGCTGCACCGCTTCCAGGGCCAGCGCGTGGGCCGGCGTTTGATGCAGGCGGCCGTGGAGCAGGCGCGCGCCAGCGGGGCGGGGCGCGTGCTGCTGGGCGTGTACGCGGAAAACCACGATGCGCTGGCGTTCTATGCGCGCTGCGGCTTTGCGCAACTGGGCCGGCGCACCTTCCGCGTGGGCCGCACCGACTACCAGGACGTCATCCTCGGCATGACCTTGTAAATTCACGTAAAGAATCGCCGCTGTCTCCCGTCGCCTGGGCACCCGCGCGGCGCCAGGTCAAGCCGGCTGGCCGGAGATTTGTAGCGAGTTTGTATCTGCATGCGAGTCGCCCGAGTCACGTGCTCGCTAGGGCGCGGCGCCCCGCAAGCCTGATTTTTCCACCATTCCCCCACAGTGGCGGCCCGCCTGCCGGCCCGTCGGATCTTCCCATGCCTGCCAGGCTGTGTGTAATTGTTTCAGGTAGAAATGAAACAGTTACATGACTATGCTAGAGTCGTTTCACGCTAGGGAGCGATGTTTTTTCAGCTGATTTTCAGCTCTTGACTCCCCCGGCTTTGTACCGAAACAACCCCGAAAAACGGTCGTCCTGCCTGAGTGTGTTCCACCTCGGCCGGCGCCACAGACTCGCCGTGCCAGCGGCCTAGACAAGGATAAGCGATGGATTCGCAGACTACACCCAACAACCCGCGGCGCAGCCGCCGTTCGAAAATCGTCGGCACGGTCATCGCGCTGGCCGTGATGGCGGCGCTGGGGGGCGGTGCCTGGTACCTGACCCATTCCGGCACCAGCGCCCAGGGCGGCCCAGGCATGGGCGCCGGCGGTCCTGGCGGGCCAGGTGGCCCGGGCGGGCGCCGCGGCGGCCCTTCGACCACCGTGGGCGTGGCCACGGCCGTCAAATCCGACCTGCCCGTGGTGCTCGATGCGCTGGGCACGGTGACGGCCGCGTCCACCGTGACGGTGCGCCCGCAAGTGTCGGGCATTTTGAAGGAATTGAAATTCAAGGAAGGCGGCATGGTCAAGGCGGGCCAGGTGGTGGCGCAGATCGACCCGGCCCAGTTCGAGATGGCGCTGATGCAGGCCACGGGCCAGCGCCAGCGCGATGAGGCGCAGCTGGAAAATGCACGCCTGACCCTGAAACGCTATCAGACTTTGCTGGGCCAGGATTCCATCGCGCGCCAGGACGTCGATACGCAGGCCGCCCTGGTGAAACAGCTGGAAGGCACCGTCATGACGGACCGCGCATCCGAAGGCACGGCCAGACTGAACCTCGGCTACACCAAGGTGGTGTCGCCGATCAGCGGCCGCGCGGGCCTGAAGGTGGTCGACATCGGCAACCTGGTCAGCACCAGCGACACGGGCGGCGTGGTGGTGGTGACGCAGCTCTCGCCCATCGACGTCGAGTTCTCCGTGCCGCAGGATAAAGTGCAGACTATCCAGGAGCGCCTGAATGGCGGCGCGGCCCTGGCGGCGCTGGCGCTGGACCGCACGCGCACGCATACCCTGGACAAGGGCAGCTTGACGGCGCTCGACAACCAGGTCGACGTGCAGACGGGCACCGTGCGCGCCAAGGCCCGCTACACGAATGACAAGATGGCGCTGTTCCCCAGCCAGTTCGTCAACGTGCGCCTGGAGCTGGGCAACATCACGGGCGCCGTGCTGGTGCCCGTCACGGCCCTGCGCCACAGTAACAACGGCGACTTCGTCTACGTGCTGAAAGCGGATAAAACCGTCACCGTGCGCATGGTCACGCGGGGCCAGGCCACCACCGACATGGTGGAAATCCGCGCCGGCCTGGAAGCGGGAGAGCAAGTCATCACGGAAGGCGCCGACCGTCTGAAGGAAGGCGCGAAAGTCACCTTGGCGGGCGACAAGCCGGCCATGGGCGGCGCCGGTGGAGCGGGAGCGAATGGCGAACGCCGCCACCGCCGCCAGCACGCTGATGGCGCGGCCAGCGCACCGGCCGCATCGGCTGCTGCACCGGCGCCGGCGACCGCTCCCACTCCCGCTAAGGGCGCAGCGCAATGAGTCCATCGACGCCATTCATCAAGCGCCCCGTCGCCACGGCGCTGCTGATGCTGGCCATCGTGCTGGCGGGGCTGGTCGGCTTCAAGTTCCTGCCGCTGGCCGCCTTGCCGCAGGTGGACTTCCCCACCATCCAGGTGCAGACCTTGTATCCGGGGGCCAGTCCCGAAGTCATGGGGCAGACGGTGACGGCGCCGCTGGAGCGCCAGTTCGGACAGATGTCGGGCTTGCAGCGCATGAGTTCCACCAGCGCGGCCGGCGTGTCCATCATCACCCTGCAATTCACGCTGGGCCAGACCCTGGACGTGGCCGAGCAGGAAGTGCAGGCGGCCATCAACGCGGGCGGCTCGCTGCTGCCGACCGACTTGCCGGCGCCGCCCGTGTACGCGAAGATCAACCCGGCCGATGCGCCCGTGCTGACCCTGGCCATCACGTCGGATACGATGCCGCTGACGCAGGTGCAGAACATCGTCAATACGCGCCTGGCGCTCAAGATCAGCCAGGTCAACGGCGTGGGCCTCGTCTCGCTGTCGGGCGGCCAGCGTCCGGCCGTGCGCATCCAGGGCGACACCAAGTTGCTGGCGTCGTACGGCCTGGGCCTCGACAGCCTGCGCACGGCCATCGCGGCGGCCAACGTCAATAGCGCCAAGGGCAGTTTCGACGGCCCCACGCGCTCATTCACCATCAACGCCAACGACCAGCTGGTGACGGCGGAAGACTACAAGCGCCTGATCATCACCTATAAAAATGGCGCGCCCGTGCGCCTGTCCGACGTGGCCAATGTCGTCGACAGCGCGGAAAACACGCGCCTGGGCGCCTGGTCGGGCAAGCAGCCGGCCATCATCCTGAATGTGCAGCGCCAGCCCGGCGCCAACGTCATCAAGACGGTCGACGCCATCAAGGCCTTGCTGCCCGACCTGCAGGCCAGCCTGCCGGCGGCCATGAAGCTCGACGTGCTGAGCGACCGCACGACGGGCATCCGCGCCTCGGTCGAACACGTGGAAATGGAACTGCTGTTGTCCGTGCTGCTGGTGGTGCTGGTGATCTTCGCCTTTTTGCACAGCATGCGCGCCACGGTGATCGCCAGCCTGTCCGTGCCGATCTCGTTGATCGGCGCCTGCGGCGTCATGTATCTGCTCGGTTACAGCCTGAACAACCTGTCCTTGATGGCGCTGACCATCGCCACGGGCTTTGTCGTCGATGACGCCATCGTCATGATCGAAAACATCGCCCGCTACATCGAGGAGGGCGAAACGCCGATGGCCGCCGCCCTGAAGGGCGCGTCGCAGATCGGCTTTACCATCATCTCGCTGACGGTGTCATTGATCGCCGTGCTGATTCCCCTGCTGTTCATGGGCGATGTGGTGGGCCGCTTGTTCCGTGAATTTGCCATGACCCTGGCCATCACGATTCTGATTTCCGCCGTGGTCTCCCTGACCCTGGTGCCGATGATGTCGGCGCGCTGGCTGAAAAGCCACGCCGATGAAAAAATCAGCGCCACGGGCCAGCGCATCCAGGCCTTCCTCGACCGTGTGATCGTGCAGTACGACCATGCGCTCGTGTGGGTGCTGAAACGCCAGGGACTGACCCTGCTGGTGGCCCTGGCCACCCTGGTGCTGACCGTCATCCTCTACATCACCATCCCGAAAGGCCTGTTCCCCACGCAGGACACGGGGCAGCTGCAGGCGCGCATCGAAACCTCGCAAGCCGTCTCGTACGAACGCATGGCCACCTTGCAGCAGGCGGCCGCCAGCGCGTTGCTGGAAGACCCCGCTGTCGATACCCTGAGTTCCCTCGTCGGCGTCGATGCAGCCAACAACACCATGCTGCACACGGGCAGCATGCTGATCAACCTGAAGCGTCCGCGCAGCGGCAGCCAGGACGAGGTCATGGAGCGCCTGCGCAACCGCGTGGCCAAGGTGGCCGGCGTGACCCTGTATCTGCAGCCGACGCAGGATCTGACCATCGATGCGGAATCGGGCCCGACGCAGTACCGCGTCTCGCTCGAAGGGGCCGACACGGCCACCGTTACCGAGTGGGCCGGCAAGCTGGCCGCGCGCATGCGTGAAAAATCGCAGCTGCGCAATGTCGTCACGGATGCGGGCGCCACGGGCGCCGCCGTCACCGTGGCGATCGACCGCGACAGCGCCGCGCGCATGTCCGTGACCACGGCCACCGTCGACGACGCGCTGTACAACGCCTTCGGCCAGCGCATCATTTCGACGATTTTCACGGAAACCAACCAGTACCGCGTCATCCTCGAAGCACAGCCGGGCATCGTCACCACGCCGTCCGATCTGTCGGACCTGCAGGTGCGCACGGGTTCCGGCAAGTCGACGCCGCTGTCCGCCTTTGCCAGCGTCAGCGAAAAACAGGCACCGCTGCAAATCACGCACGTGGCGCAATACCCGGCCACGACCCTCGGCTTCGACACGACGCAGGGCGTGGCGCTGGGCAGCGCCGTCGACGCCATCCGCCAGGCGGCGAAAGACATCGCCTTGCCGCCATCGGTGACATTGACTTTCCTCGGCGCGGCCGGCGCGTATGAAAACTCGCTGTCGAATCAGCTGTGGCTCATTCTGGCCGCCGTCGTCTGCGTGTATATCGTGCTCGGCGTGCTGTACGAAAGCTACATCCACCCGCTGACGATTCTGTCGACCCTGCCGTCGGCCGGCGTGGGCGCCTTGCTGGCGCTGATGATCTCGGGGCAGGACCTGGGCGTGATCGGCATCATCGGCATCATCCTGCTGATCGGCATCGTCAAGAAGAACGCGATCATGATGATCGACTTCGCCATCGAGGCCGAACGCGATGAAGGCAAGAGCCCGCAGGAAGCCATCCACCAGGCGGCGCTGCTGCGCTTCCGTCCCATCCTGATGACGACCCTAGCGGCGCTGTTCGCGGCTGTGCCGCTGATGCTGGGCTGGGGCGAGGGCGCCGAGTTGCGCCGTCCGCTGGGCCTGGCCATCTTCGGCGGCCTGATCGTCAGCCAGGTGCTGACCCTGTTTACCACGCCCGTCATCTACCTGGGCTTCGACCGCCTGGGACAGCGCTTCGCCTCCAGAACGCGGGGCGTCAACCTGGACAAGCCGGCCGATAACGCGGGGAGCGCCGCGTGAACCTGTCCGAACCGTTCGTCAAGCGTCCCATCGCCACCGTGCTGCTGACCATCGGCATCGCGCTGGCCGGTGTCGGCGCCTTCTTCGTGCTGCCCGTCTCGCCGCTGCCGCAGGTCGATTATCCGACCATTTCCGTCAGCGCCAGCCTGCCCGGCGCCAGCCCAGCGACCATGGCCACGTCGGTGGCCACGCCGCTGGAACGGCGCCTCGGCGTGATCTCGGGCGTGAACGAGATGACGTCGTCGTCGGGCACGGGCTCGGCGCGCATCAACCTGCAGTTCGACCTGAACCGCAAGATCGACTCGGCCGCGCGCGAAGTGCAGGCGGCGATTGCCGCCGCGCGCGTGGACTTGCCTGCTACCTTGCGCAGCAATCCCACTTACCGCAAGGCCAATCCGTCCGACGCGCCCGTGATCATCCTGGCGCTGACGTCGAAAACGCGCACGCCAGGCCAGATCTACGACGCCGTGTCGAACCTGGTGCAGCAGAAGGTGGCGCAAGTCAAGGGCGTGGGCGACGTGGAACTAGGCGGCGGTTCACTGCCGGCCGTACGCGTGGAACTGTTGCCGTACCAGCTCAATCACTACAGCGTGTCGATGGAAGACGTGCGCGCGGCCATCCAGGCCAGCAACGCCAACCGGCCCAAGGGCGCCATTTCCGGCGACGAACGCAGCCTGCAAATCTATTCGGGCGCGGCGACGGCTTCGGGCGGGCGCAGCGCGGCCGACTACCGCAGCCTGGTCGTGGCCTGGCGCGACGGCGCCGCCATCCGCCTCGACGACGTGGCCGAAGTGGTCGACGGCGTGGAGAACAACAATACCCTGGGCCTGTTCAACGGCGACCCGGCCGTCATCGTACTGATCACGCGCCAGCCGGGCGCCAACGTCATCGCCACGGTCGACGGCGTGCGCGCGCTGCTGCCGCAACTGCAGGCGCAGCTGCCGGGCGACATCAAGCTGCAGGTGGCGTCCGACAGCACCAATTCCATCCGTTCCTCGCTGCACGAGATCGAGTTCACCCTGATCCTGTCCATCGTGCTCGTCGTGCTGGTGGTCAGCGCCTTTTTGCGCAGCGTGCGCGCCACCATCATCCCGGCTGTCGCTACCATCGTCTCGCTCTTGGGCACCTTCGGCGTGATGTACATGCTGGGCTTCAGCCTGAACAACCTGTCGCTGATGGCGCTGACGGTGGCCACGGGCTTTGTCGTCGACGACGCCATCGTGGTGCTGGAAAACACGCAGCGCCACATCGAGGCGGGCATGGACCGCTTCAAGGCGGCCCTGCTGGGCGCGCGCGAAGTGGGTTTTACCGTGCTGTCGATCAGCCTGTCCTTGGTCGCCGTCTTCATCCCGCTGCTGTTCATGGGCGGGCAGGTGGGGCGGCTGTTCCGCGAATTCGCCGTGACCCTGTCGGCCGCCGTGATGATTTCGCTGGTCATCTCGCTGACCACCACGCCGATGATGTGCGCCTGGCTGCTGAAAAGCGGCGAGCAGCACAAGCCGCCCGGCCTTGTCGCGCGCTGGTTCGAACGCGGTTTCGAGCGCATGCTGAAAGTGTATGAACACTGCCTGGACTGGGCCTTGTCCAGCGCCGCGCTGGTGATGACCATTCTCGTGTTCGTCGTCGGCCTGAACGTGTACCTGTTCGCGGCCGCGCCCAAGGGCTTTTTCCCGCAGCAGGATACGGGCCAGATCAATGGCGGCATGCGCGCCGACCAGAGCATCTCGTTCCAGGCCATGCAAAGCAAATTGCGCCAGCTGGTCGACATCATCAAGGACGATCCGGCCGTCGCCACCGTTGTCGGGTTTACGGGCGGCGGCAGGGCGGGGGGCGGTTTCATGTTCATCGACTTGAAGCCGGCGTCGCAGCGCACGGACAAGGGGCAAGCCGTGATCGCGCGATTGCGCCCGCAACTGGCCAAGGTGACGGGCATTTCGCTGTTCCTCAATCCCGTGCAGGATTTGCGCATGGGCGGACGCTCGAGCAATTCGACCTACCAGTACACCCTGATCAGCGACAACCAGGCGGACCTCAAAAAATGGGCGGCGAAGCTGGCCGACCAGATGAAGCTGCAGCCGGCCCTGATCGACGTCGATACGGACCAGGCGGAAAACGGCGTGGAAACCTTTGTTTCCATCGACAAGGACCGCGCCACGCAGCTGGGCGTGCAAGTCAAGGATATCGACAATGCGCTGTACAACAGCTTCGGCCAGCGCCAGGTGGCGACCATCTACGATGAGCTGAACCAGTATCACGTGATCATGGAAGTGGCGCCGCGCTATGCGCAAAGCCCCGAAGCGCTGCGCTCCGTGTACGTGCCGGCGTCGAATGCGGCCGCCGTTGCCGCCACAGGCTCCACGACCACTGCCGCCACCACCAGCGTGGCGCCGTCGAATACGACGGCCGCGCGCGACCCGTCCAGCGGCTCGGCCCTGTCGACCACCCTGGCGCACATGGTGCCGCTGTCTTCGTTCAGCAGCTTTGCCGAAAGCTCGACGGCCACGTCGATCAACCACCAGGGCGGCGAACTGGCCACCACCGTGTCGTTCAACCTGGCCGACGGCTATCCGCTCAGCGACGGGCAGGCCGCCGTGGCCCAGGCGGAGTCGGAAATCGGCATGCCCGTGAATGTGCGTGGCAGCTTCCAGGGTTCGGCCAAGAGCGCGCAGGACAGCAACAAGGAGCAGCCGCTGTTGATCCTGGCGGCCATCGTGGTGATCTACATCGTGCTGGGCATCCTGTACGAAAGCCTGATCCACCCGGTCACCGTGCTGTCGACTTTGCCGTCGGCGGGCGTGGGCGCCGTGCTGGCATTGCTGCTGTTCCGTATGGAGTTTTCCATCATTGCCCTGATCGGCGTGTTCCTGTTGATCGGTATCGTGAAGAAAAATGCTATATTGATCATCGACTTCGCGCTGGAGGCCGAGCGTTCGCGCGGCTTGAGTGCTGTGGAGGCGGTGCGCGAGGCATGTTTGCTGCGTTTCCGCCCCATTCTGATGACCACCCTCGCGGCGGCGCTTGGCGCCTTGCCGCTGGCGATCGGTTTCGGCGAGGGGTCGGAGCTACGCCAGCCCTTGGGGGTCGCCATCATCGGCGGCCTGATTGCCAGCCAGTTACTCACATTGCTGACCACCCCGGTGGTCTACATCCTGCTCGACAAACTGCGCACGCGCAGCGCCGACGAGCAGCAATTGAGCCGCATTCCTGGGCCAGATAACCCGAGCACACAATCATGAAGCAAGTAAAACCTATTCCATCCGCCGTCCCCGCACGCCACTTGCTGGCGCTGGCGGCTGCTGTCCTGCTGGCCGGCTGCGCCGTCAGCCCCGCGTATGAAACGCCGACGGCCGCCGCGCCGCAAACGTTCAAGGAGGCGGCCGGCTGGCAGCCTGCCGTGCCGGCCGATACCCTGGAACGGGGTCCCTGGTGGACCCTGTTCGGCGACGCGCAGCTGAACCAGCTGGCCGAGGGCATCGACATATCGAACCAGAACGTGGCGGCCGCCATCGCCTCCTACGAGCAGGCGCGCGCGCTGGTGCGCGAACAGCGCGCCTCGCTGTTCCCCACGGTGAACCTGACGGGCAGCGGCGCCCGCTCCGGTGGCGGGGGCGAGCAGCAGACGAACAACAACTTCAAGGCCGCCATCGGCGCGTCGTGGGAACCGGATATCTGGGGCCGCTTGCGCGCGGGCGTGACGGGCGCTGACGCCAGTGCGGCGGCCAGCGCGGCCGACCTGGCCGCGGCGCGCCTGTCGGCGCAGGGCGAACTGGCCACCAATTATTTTTCGCTGCGCCAGAGCGATGCGCAGATCGCGCTGCTCAATGCCACGATCGACGGCTACAAGCGCGTGCTCGAGATCACCAGCAACCGCTTCAACTCGGGCATCGCCGCCAAGTCCGACCTGCTGCAGGCGCAGACGCAGCTGGCCAATGCGCAGATCGATTTGTCGAGCCAGACGCGTGCGCGCGCCCAGCTCGAACATGCGATCGCCATCCTGCTGGGGAAGGCGCCATCCGACTTCAGCCTGGCCGTGGCGCCGTGGACCCTGACCGTGCCCGAGGTGCCGCTGGGCGTGCCGTCGACCCTGCTGCAGCGCCGTCCCGACATCGCCGCCGCAGAGCGCCGCGTGGCCGTGGCCAACGAGCAGATCGGCATCGCCCGCTCGGCCTACTATCCGAGCCTGAACCTGACGGGATCGTACGGCTCCGGCGCCAGCAAGGTGGGCGACCTGTTCAATGCATCGTCGAGCCTGTGGTCCTTGGGCGTGTCGGCCGCGCAAACGCTGTTCAACGCGGGCGCCACGACGGCCAGCGTGGATGCGGCCAAGGCGGGGCATGAGGCGGCCGTGGCGCGCTACCGCCAGACGGTATTGACTGCCTTTGGCGCCGTGGAAGACCAGTTGTCGGCCACGCGCGCGCTGGCCGAGCAGCTGGCCTTGCGCCAGCAGGCGTCGTCGGCCGCCGACCAGGTCGAGCAGCAGATGCTGAACCGCTACAATGCGGGCCAGGTCGGCTACACGGACGTGGTGACGGCGCAAGTGACGGCCCTGTCGGCGCGCCGTTCGCTGGTGCAGGCGCAGGCGGACCGCCAGACGACGGCCGTGGCCCTGATCCAGTCGCTGGGCGGCGGCTGGCATGCGCCGCAGGCGCAGTAGGGGGGTAGTAGGGGGCAGGCTGGCGCAGGGACAAACCCCTGCGCCAAATTCGCGTTTTATCGCGCATCTTGGGTGCTAGAATGCAAGATTATCAATTTTCAGCCTGACGCTTTGGCCGTGGCTGCTATCTTGCAGACGATGACACGCAGTAAACACAGCAATACTTCCGTTCCCGAAGTGGCCGCCATCGTTTTCCCGGTGGTGGCCATCGGCGCTTCCGCCGGCGGGCTTGATCCCATCGTCGCTTTCCTTGCCAACGTGCCGCAGGAAAGCGGGATCGCCTATGTGGTGATCCAGCACCTCGATCCCACGCAAAAGGCCATGCTGCCGGAACTGCTGCAGCGCGCCACCAGCATTCCCGTCACGGAAATCACGCACCAGGCGGAATTGCGGCCCAATCACATCTATGTGATCCCGTCGAATGCCGACCTGGGCCTGTCGAAAGGGCGTTTCGTGCTCAGCGAGCCGGTGCAGCTGCGCGGCCACCGCCTGCCCATCAATACTTTTTTCGAGAGTCTCGCCAGCGAACTGGGCGAACTGGCCGTCGGCGTGGTGTTTTCCGGCATGGGCAGCGACGGCACGCGCGGCCTGCAGGCGATCAAGCAGGCGGGCGGCCTGACCCTGGCCCAGCATCCCGATACGGCCAAGTTCGACATGATGCCGCAAAGCGCGATTGCCGCTGAAGTGGTCGACCTGGTCGATTTCCCCGACAAGATGCCGGGCAAGATCATCACCTATCTGTTCCGCAGCAGTTTTCTCAGCTTGCCCGGGCATGAGCCGAACGGGCGCAATTCCTTGCAGGAAATTGTTGCCTTGCTGTCCGAACATACGGGCAACAGCTTTACCGATTACAAGATCAATACGGTGCTGCGGCGCATCGAACGGCGCATGAGCTTGTATCAAATGACGTCGATGGAGGAGTACGTGCCGTATTTGCGGGCCAATCCCGCCGAAATCGACTTGCTGTTCAAGGAATTGCTGATCGGCGTGACGAACTTCTTCCGCGACCCCAAGGTGTGGGAATACCTGAAGATGGTGGTGTTTCCGCAAATGCTGGCGGCCCATCCGGACGGGCGGGCCTTCAAGGCCTGGGTGCCCGCCTGCTCCACGGGCGAGGAAGCGTATTCGCTGGCCATGGTCTTCCATGAAGTGGTGGCCAGCATCAATCCGCCGTCGAAATACAGCCTGCAGATCTTTGCCACCGACCTGTCGGCCGACGCGATCGACCGCGCACGGCAGGGTCATTTTCCGCACAGCATCATCAGCGACGTGTCGGCCGAACGGCTGGCGCGTTTCTTTGTTAATGACAAGAACGGCTACCACGTGAAGAAGGAGATACGCAACACGATCATCTTTGCCCAGCAAAACATCATTTCAGACCCGCCGTTTACCAAGCTCGACATACTGTGCTGCCGCAATCTGTTGATTTACCTCAATGCCAAGCTGCAGCAGCGTTTGATACCCTTGTTTCATTACGCGCTGAACCGCGACGGCATTTTGCTGCTGGGCAGCGCCGACACGCCCGGCCATTTTTCCGACCTGTTTTCGCCCCTGACCACGTCGACCCGGCTGTATCGCCGCCTCGACAACCTGGCGCGCCAGCGACTGCCCACGTATTTCCCCACCAAGGTATCGTTGGCATCCCCCCCTACACCTAGCGACACGAGAGAAGTCAGCATGACTGGAAAGATTCAATCCCATGTCGAGCAATTATTGCTCCAGAAATATTCGCCTGCCGCCGCGCTGCTGAACCAGGATGGCGACATCCTGTACATCAACGGCCGCACGGGCGCCTTCCTGGAACCGGCGGCCGGCAAGGCCAACTGGAATATCCACGCCATGGCGCGCGAAGGCTTGCGCTACGAGCTGGCGAGCCTGATCAAGCAAGCCCTGCAAAGCGAAAGCGTGGTGCGCCTGAAGGGGCTGGTGGTCAAGGACCACCTGGGACAATCGCTGGGCGTGGACCTGAGCGCCGAAGCGCTGAGCCAGCCCGAGTCCTTGCGCGGCATGGTCTTCGTGACGTTCTCCAGTGCGCCGCTGGTGACCGAGGTGCGCCGCGGCCGTTCGCCGAATCCGAAGGTGCTGGAACTGGAGCAGCAACTGGCGCAGGCGCGCAATGAAATCCAGGCCGTGCGCGACGAGATGCAGACGTCGCGCGAGGAACTCAAGTCGGCCAACGAGGAATTGCAGTCGACCAATGAAGAGCTGCAATCGACGAACGAGGAGCTGACTACCTCGAAGGAAGAGATGCAGTCGCTCAACGAGGAGCTGTACACGGTCAATGCCGAGCTGCAATCGAAGGTCGACGACTTGTCGCTGGTCAACAGCGACATGAAGAACCTGCTCAACAGCACCGATATCGCCACCATTTTCCTCGACAGCGACCTGCGCATCCGCCGCTTCACGGCGCCGGCCACGCAAATCTACAAGCTGATCCAGACGGACCTGCGTCGCCCGCTCAGCGACATCGTCAACGACCTCGACTATCCTAGCCTGGAAGACGATGCGCTGGAAGTGATCCGCAGCCTCGTGTTTTGCGAGCGGCAAGTGGAAACCAAGACGGGGCGCTGGTACAACGTGCGCATCATGCCGTATCGCACGATCGAAAACGTGATCGATGGCGTGGTGGTGACCTTCATCAACATCACGGAATCGAAACTGCTGGAAGCCCAGTTGCGCCAGATCCAGTCCGGCGCCGCGGCGGCCGGTAATAGCGGCGAGAACGTGTCATGAACGAGCCATTCGACGAGGAGGGCGCGCCGGCCAGATTGCGAGAGCAGGCCGAGCAACTGGCGGCGCAGCAGCGCCAGCCCGTGCCGCAGTCGAATGAAGACGTGATACGCCAGCTGCATGAGTTGCAGGTCAGCCAGATCGAACTGGAAATGCAGAACGCGGCCCTGGCAGAGCTGGAACAGCTGAAGAATGAATATGAAAGCAGCCGCGACCGTTATGCGCAGCTGTATGAACAGGCGCCCGTCAGCTATTTTTCGCTGGCGCGCGAGGGCGTCGTCACGCGTGTCAACGTGGCGGCTTGCGGCTTGCTGCAGCGCGACAAGAACCAGCTGCTGGGGCGGCGTTTCGAGCAATTCGTCGCGCCCCAGGCGCAAGGCAGCTTCCGCGGCTTCCTCGACGCCGTCTTTACGAGCGGTGCGCGGCAAGTGCTCGAGGCGCAGCTGTTCGGCGGATCGGCGGGCGGCATGGTGCGCATCGAAGCCAATTTCGACGCGGCCAGCGACACGGCGCGCATGCTGGTGACGGACCTGGGTGACGAGCACGCGCGCGAATCGGCCTTGCGGCGCGCCTTCGTCATCCTCGACAGTATCCGCGAGGGCGTGCTGGTGACAGACAGCGACAACCGCATCATTTCCGTCAACCCCGCCTTCACCACCATCACCGGCTACCAGGCCGAGGAAGCCATCGGGCGCGATCCATCCTTCCTCGGCGGCGGCACGCATTTGCCGCATTTCTATGAAGCCATGTGGCGCAGCCTGCACCGGGATGGCAGCTGGTATGGCGAACTGGTGAACCGGCGCAAGAATGGCGAGCGCTTCGTGGAATCGCTGTCGATCACGCCCATGCGCATGGCGGACGGCACCATCAGTCATTTTGTCGGCGTGTTTTCCGATATCACCGAGCGCAAGCTGGCCGAGGCGGACTTGCGCGAACTGCACCGCGAGCTGGACCAGCGGGTCATCGACCGCACGGCCGAATTGCTGCACGCCAACCAGCATCTGCAGCTGGAAGTGCAGCAGCGTGAGCGGGCCCAGGAAGCCTTGCGCGATGCCGAGCGTTTCTTTCATGCCACCATCGATTCGCTGACGGACCGGGTGCTGGTGCTGGACCAGGCGGGCAGCGTCGCGCATGCCAACCAGGCGTGCCTGGATTTTGTCGGGCAGATGCAAAAACCGCTGCATTACCTGGAGTTTTGCGAGACGGACCCGCGCTGGCAGCGCAGCGCCGGACGCGAGCTGGCCGCCGGCATCCGCTCCGTCATTGCCGGCCGTGCCGACACGTTTGCGCTCGAATATGAATTTATCACGCGCTCAGGCCCCCGCTGGTCGCAGGCCAGGGTCAGCCGTTTCCTCGGCGAAGGGCCGCTGCGCGTGGTGGTGGCGCACACGGACATTACCGAACGCAAGTTGATGGATGGCGCCCTGCGCCAGTCGCACGCGCAGCTGCGCCAGCTGGCGCTGCACCTGGAAACGGCCAAGGAAGACGAGCGCAAGCGCATTTCGCGCGATATCCACGATGAACTGGGGCAAAACCTGTTGGCGTTGCGCATCGATATTTCCATGCTCAGCGCGCGCACCGAAGGTTCCCATCCGCGGCTGCACCGCCGGGTCGGCGCCGTGCTCAGCAATGTCGACACCACCATCAAGAGCGTGCGCGGCATCATCAACGAGCTGCGTCCGATGGCGCTGGACCTGGGCTTGCAGGCCGCCATCGAGTGGCAAGTGGGCGACTTCCGCAAGCGCAGCGGTGTTGCTTGCCGCCTGCTGATCCGCGACGAGGCCCTGTTTGCCGCCATCGGCAGCCAGGCCGAGATCGTGCTTTTCCGCATCGTGCAGGAAGCGCTGAGCAACGTCATGCGCCATGCCCAGGCCAGCCAAGTCGAGATCGAGCTCAGTTCGGATGCCTGCGCCGTGTACGTGGCCATCAGCGACAACGGCATCGGCATCACGCCGCAGCAGCAGCGCAAGAAACAGTGCTTTGGCCTGATCGGCATCGCCGAACGGGTGACGGCGCTGGGCGGCCACTTCGAGGTGGGCTTGCCGGCCTCGGGCGCCGGATGCCGCCTGGCCTTGCAGATACCCCTGCAGGGAGTGGGACGGCCGGCCGCCTGATACAGAAATTGTAATCGGTTAATTTTTGCCGACTCAGCTCGCCTGGACAGGCTATACTTTCGCCTGCTTTTATGGAGGGGCATATCTTGTTCAAAACAATCGTTTTACCAGTCGCCTTGTTGGGCGCGTTCGCCGGCGCACACGCCGACGAAGGGCAATGGCAACCACACCAACTGCCACAGCTGAAAGCCGAACTGAAACGGGTCGGTATCGAAATTCCTGCAGAAAAACTGGCTGACCTGAGCAAGCACCCGATGAGCGCCATCGTGTCGCTCGGTGGCTGCTCGGCCGCTTTCGTCTCCGACGCCGGCCTGGTGGTGACGAACCACCACTGCGCGTATGGCGCCGTGCAGCGCAATTCCACGCCGGAACACAATTACATCACCAACGGCTTCCTGGCCAAGACGCGCGCCGCAGAGCTGCCGGGCGGTCCGAACAGCCTCGTGTATGTGACGGACAAGGTGGAGAACGTCAGCGACCGCGTGCTGAAAGGCTTGACGGCCGACATGAGCGGCCGCGCGCGCCACGAAGCCGTGGAAAAGCGCGTCAAGGACTTGATCGCCGAATGCGAAACGGACAAGATGTACCGCTGCTCCGTACCCGCCTTCCATCGCGGCCTCGAGTACTATCGCATCCGCCAGATGATGATACGCGACGTGCGCCTGGTGTACGCGCCATCGGACAAGATCGGCAACTTCGGCGGCGACATCGACAACTACGAATGGCCGCGCCACACGGGCGATTACTCGTTTCTGCGCGCCTACGTGGGCAAGGATGGCCGCCCGGCCGATCCGTCGCCCGACAACGTGCCGTACAAATCGAAGGATTTCCTGGTGGTCTCGGCCGAAGGCTTGAAAGCCGGTGACGGCATCTTGCTGGCGGGCTACCCCGGCCGCACCAGCCGCTACAAGCTGCCGGCGGAAATCCGTTTTGCGCGCGATACGGCTTTCCCGCTGAAAGTATCGGAACTGCAGGCCGACCTGGCCGTGATGGCCGATGCGACGAATGGCGACGCGGCCGCTGCCGTGCGCTATGCGAGCGTGGTGAAAAGCATCAACAACGTGCTCAAGAAAACCCAGGGCTTGCTCGACGGTTTTGCGCGCAAGGATATCGCCGCCATCAAGGACGTGCAGGATGCCGAGTTCCGCGCCTGGTACGCGAAACAGCCGAACGTGTCGCCGACCCTGCTGGCCGAACTGGACGCGGCGATCGCCAGCGACATGGCCTTGAGCGAAGAAGAGTTCGCCTGGAGCGTGGCCACTAGCAGCGACTTGCTGAAAAGCGCGCGCACCCTCTACCGCTTGTCGCTGGAGCGCCAGAAAGCGGACGCCGAGCGCGAATCGGGCTTCCAGCAGCGCGACCTGGCCTTCATCAAGGCCCGTCTGGCCCGCCTGGAGCAGTCGTACGTCAACAAGGTCGACCAGGCACGTTTTGAAGCTGGCCTGAAGCGTTACGCGCAACTGGCGGCGAAGAGCCATCCGCAAGGCCTGGACGCGCTGCTGCCGGCCCCAGGCGCCGTGGCCGCCCTGTACCAGCAGACGCAACTGGCCGACACAGCCAAGCGCCTGGCCTGGCTGGAAAAGGACCAGGCCGCCGTTGCCCAGTCCGACGACGCCTTCATGCAACTGGCCGTCAAGCTGCATCCGGTGGACGTGGCGCTGGAAGAGCGCCGCAAGGAAATCGACGGCAACCTCGAACGCGTGATTCCGCAATACATGCAAGCCGTGATCGCGTGGAAGAAGTCGCAAGGCAAACCTGTCTATCCTGACGCCAACTCGACCTTGCGCGTGACGTACGGCACCGTCTCACCATACTCGCCGCGCGACGGCTTGACCAAGGGACCGTTCACGACCGTGGAAGGCATCGTCGAGAAAGTCACTGGCAAGGCCCCGTTCGAAGCGCCGCAAGGACTGATCGACGCCGTCAAGCAAAAGCGCTACGGGCAGTTCCGCGACCCGGTACTGGGCACGGTTCCCGTCAACTTCCTCACCAGCGCCGACACCACGGGCGGCAACTCCGGCTCGGCCGTGATGAACAAGCGCGGCGAACTGATCGGACTGAACTTCGACTCGACGTATGAATCGATTACCAAGGACTGGTACTTCGACACGGCCATCACGCGCGCCATCCACCTCGACATCCGCTACATGCTGTGGGTGATGAAGGAAGTGGACCACGCGGATAACTTGCTGCAGGAAATGAGCATCAAGTATCCGAAAGCTGCCAAGAAATAATATTTCTTGGTTGAAATAAAAGCCGCATCCGCCGCAGGGCTGATGCGGCTTTTTTGCGTATGGGCAACTAGTTTGAGTTCCATCAATATGCCAGCGTTCACCATGGTTAGCATGGGTTAGGGGAACTATCCGAAGGAGGAAAAATGGATGATGGCGAGCTGGCAGCTGATCTGGCGCGCCTTTTCGGAGCGAGCTGGGGAGTCCAGGACAGCCGCTTGCTGCGCATGGATTTTCCGCGCAACGATGGTCCGCCCGATACCGCGCTGCTGGTCAACAGCTTGCGGGCACACGAGGAAATGTCACGCGACTTCCGCTTCGAGGCCGAACTGCTGTCCGACAATCTCCACGTCCCCTTGACAGCGATGATGGGCCGGATGGTCACGATTTCGATGGTGCGTGATGACGGCAGCTTGCGCTATTTCAATGGTTATGTCGGCGAATTTCGCTTGTTGCGCAGCGATGGCGGTTTCGCGTTCTACCAGATGGTGCTGCAACCCTGGCTGGCATTTTCCAGGCTGCGCATGGACAACGTCTCGTTCCACGAACGCACGGTCATCGATATCAGCGAAACGACCTTCGATCACTATTTGCAGCGCGACTGGCAAAACCGGCTGCATGAGGAAAAAGCGATATTAAGCTGCGCCAACCAGCATAATGAAACCGATTACAACCATCTGCACCGGCGCTGGGAAGACCAGGGTATCCACTATTGGTATGAACATCGCGCCGACGGTCATACGCTCTGTTTGGGCGACAATACCTGGCTGAGCGACAGCATCGACCCAGGCGATGGCCATGCCAGCGAAGCCGACGAAATGATGTTTCGCGGCGACGCGGGCTCGCTGGAGCGCGACGGCATACGCGATTGGCAGGCAATACGGAAGATCGCTTCAGGCTCGCTCACGCTGGCCAGCTTCAATTACAAGCAGCCGTATGCCAACCGCGCCAGCGGCCATGCGCTGCACCAGCAGGGCGACGTGTTTGCCCATGAACTGTATCAGGATACCGGCTATGGCTATACCGACATGGGCGACGGCGAAGCGCTGGCGCAACGCCGCCTGGAGGAGAATAACTGCCGGGTGCAATACTTCGACGCTGGCGGCAATCACCGCTGCGCCCAGGCCGGGCGCAGTTTCACGCTGGGCGGACACTTCAGCGGCAAGCAATCCATGCCGGCCAGAGGTGAACCGGCGCGCCCGGACATCGGCTCGCGCGAATACCTGATCTTGTCGGTCGATCATATCGCCAGCAACAATTACCAGGCAGGCACGGGCGCGAAGTCGCATTATGAAAACCGTTTTAGCTGCATCCGCAAGAGCGTCCGCTGGTATCCGGGGCGACAGTTCAACAGCACGCCTTGTGCGTTGCCCGGCGTGCAGACGGCGATTGTCACCGGGCCGGCAGGCGAAACCATCCATACCGACGGTCTGGGCCGGGTGAAGGTGCAATTTCACTGGGACCGGCTGGGCAAGTTCGACGCGGGCAGTTCGCCATGGATCAGGGTCATGACGCCATGGGCGGGCCAGGCGTTCGGCCAGATCGCGTTGCCGCGCATTGGCCAGGAAGTGTTGATCCAGTTTCTCGACGGCAATATCGACCGTCCCGTCATAGTCGGTGCTGTGTACAACGGCAACCATGCGCCGCCGTGGAATTTGCCGGGGCAACGCATGCTTGGGGGCTGGCGCAGCGCCGAGCTGATGCCTGGCGGCGGCTACGGCGTGCGCGGCAACCAGTTGGTGCTCGACGACACGCACCAGCGCATCCAGGTGCAACTGAAAAGCGATCATCAGCACAGCCAATTGTCGCTCGGCTGCATCAGCCGCATCGAAGACGCCAACGGGCGCAAGGATGCGCGTGGCGAGGGCTGGGAACTGGCGTCAGACGCCTGGGGCGTGGCGCGCGCCGGCCGCGGCATGTTGCTGACCACCGAAGCGCGCCCCGGTGCCGGCTCTCATATCAAGAGCATGGATGAAACCTTGCGCCGGTTGGCCGAGGCTGCTGAGCGGCACAAGGCACTTGCCGCCTTGGCGCAGCATTACGGTGCGCAAGAAAGCGCCGCCCAGCAGGGCGCCGCCGCCGATGTGCTGAAAGCTCAGCATGCCGGGATCCAGGGCGGTGGCGGCAATGGCGAAAACGCGTTTCCCGAATTATCTAAGCCGCATCTGGTGCTGGCCAGTCCGGCCGGTATCGAAACGACGACCGCGCAATCGACGCACATCGCCAGCGCCGAGCACACCGCGCTGACGACAGGGTGCGACCTGTCGCTGGCGGCCGGCGGCGGCCTGTTCGCCAGCATCGGCGCAGCGTTCCGCCTGTTCGTCCACAAGGCTGGCATGAAACTGATCGCCGCAGCTGGCCCGGTGCAGATCGCGGCGCAAACCGATGCGGTCGATATCGTCGCCAACAAGGTTCTGGAGTTGATCAGCCAGACCGACTGGGTGGATATTCGCGGCCGCAAAGGCGTGCGCCTGCATGGCGCCAATTGCATGCTTGAAATTAGCGACAAGGTGCAGTTTTTTACCGCGTCGCCGACGCTGTTCCATGGAAACCTGGAAACGCTGGCACCCAAGAACCGGCCGCAACCGGAGCTGGAACCGCCCATCGCGCCGGTAGCGGGGCAATTGCAGCATACGATCCAGGCCCATGCGGATGGTGGTCAATACGCGCACGTGCCGTACACGCTGTACAAGGGAGACGCCGAAGTCGAACGCGGCTTGACCGACGAATTCGGCCGCATCCTGATCGCGCATCAGGACGGCACGCCGCGCTACCGTGTCGTCCTTGGCAATGGTGAAGAGTTTTCATTGCAGGCCAGCGCACGCTTCGCCCCGAACGCGGCGGTGGATGGTGAACAGAAGCTGTCGAACCGCGGTTTGCGCGCGTTCGACGACACCGCCGATGGCCGCTGGGTTCAATGATGCACGACACTGACTGGAGAGCGCCATGCAGGAATCGAGCGGCCGCATCGAAACCACCCATATCGACGAAGTCGGACGGACTGCGACGAGTTCGCTCCAGTGGCTGCTGGAAAACCGCAACCTGAAAGGCAAGGCCAGCCACCCGATTACGCATAACAACAAGCTGACGTTGTTCATTTGCGGACAGGAAGCGTTCGCCGACATCGCCGCGGAGATCGCCAAGGCTAAACATTCGGTCGACCTGTGCTGCTGGGGCTTCGACCCGGGTATGGAACTGGTGCGCGGCAACGGTGCCACCTGGCCGCGTGGCGACACGTTTGGCGACTTGCTGATCGCCGCCGCACGGCGTCACGTCAGGGTACGCCTGCTGATCTGGCATGATCGGATCGGTTCGCCGATGGTGCACAATATGCCGGGCCATTCGCACGGCACCTCACCATGGAAAACCGATGGACGGCGCGCCGACGACATCAGCGCCAAAGCCAGCCTGGCGATGTTGCAGGACGCGGTCGCCAGGAAAGCGATGTTCAGCGGCGGTTTCAGGGGCGATAGGGTCCGGCTCGAGGATATTCCGATGCTGGCGCGTGAAGAATATTGCTACAACTGGTATGTGGCGGCGTTTAAGGGCATGCTGAGTGGTATCACGATTCGTTTGCGCCACGGCGACAGCGGCGCAATCAGCAAGAGTATCTCGACCGAAATAAACCAGCCGCGCGGCTTGACGATGGGGGAAATCGAAAAGCCCGGCATGCAATACCTGGGCACGCACCACCAGAAGCCTGTCCTGATCGATTTCGACCACGAAGAGGGGGCCAAGGCCGTTGGTTACGTGATGGGCCTGAACTCGGTGACCGATTATTGGGACACGACGGCCCATCTGCTCGACGATACGCGCCGCGAACAGGGCGGCGTCAACGAGCGGCGCGAGTGCTTGCAGGGAATGGCCGCGGACGGCGGGTTCGCCACCTTGAAGCCCTATCAGGATTACGCCTGCCGCATCGACGGCGGCAAGGCATTGATCGCGCTGTACAACAATTTCGTGAAGGCATGGGACCGCGCTATCGACGACCGCACGCGTTCGGCTTCCACCGACTGTGTTAGCCAGGAGTTGCCATGTGGCAGCCCACCGGCGCGGCTGTTGCGCGAGGCCGGGCCGGACGACGCCACCGTGCAGATCGTCCTGACGCAGCCCGAGGAGCAGGACAAAACCATCAAGGAAACCTACTTTCGCGCCGTGACCCAGGCCAGCCTGGCGGCCGGCTACCTGTATGTGGAAAACCAGTATTTCCAGTATGAAGATTGGGCCGCGCACTTGCTTGCCGAGCGCAAGAAGGTGGTTGCCGCCTGGAAGGCCGGCAGCGTGAAAGCGGGCAAGACCATGCGTGATATGCCCGTCATGCACGTATTCATCGTCATCCCGGTGCCGGAGCGGGCGCAGATGGTGCCGCGCACCCACGACACGCTGGCGGCGCTGGGGCAGCACGATGGCATGACAGGGCAAAATACCATGATCGACGACTACAACAAGCGACCGAAAACCCGGCGTGTCAGGGCAGGGTTCGGCATTTCCACCGAGGCGGAAGTCAAGTTGCCCGACGTGGTGCGGCATTCCAACGGCATCAACAAACCCGGCGTGATGACGCTTGAAAGCGAATTCGGGCTGAAGGTGTCGGTGGCCATGCTCAATGTCAGCGCGTTCGATAACGACCGCTGGCGCTACCGTGAAATCTACATCCATTCCAAACTGATGCTGGTCGACGACGTGTTCATGACCTTGGGCAGCGCCAACCTGAATCAGCGCAGCATGGCCGTCGACAGCGAAATCAATATCGCCACCGTCGATCATCGCGTGGCTCGGGACTTGCGCAAGCGGGTGTGGCGCATGCTTAGCGGCGGACTGGTCGATGGCGGGGGTGGGACGAAGGGGGAGATTGTGGATGCCTTTGAAAAGTGGGGAAACTTAATGAAAGCCAATCGAACGAAAAAGCTGGCAAAACAAGGCGGAGAAAAATTAAAAAAAATGATTGGTTTTTTGTTGCCATTAGAAGATAGCCGAAGTTCTACTATACGTCTGGGGTGAGCATGAAACAGTATCAAAATATATTCATTCGTCTGCCATGTTCCGTATTGGTAGTTCTCCTGTATATCCCTTTATTCGCCTGCAAAATGCCAAACGACAAAGAAGAAGTCTTGCCACGCAACCAAAGCCTGCCCCTCTTCAATCCGCATGTCCCTGATTTCATTTGTGAAATCGAATCGAACAAGGTGCCGCCCATCGATGCGCAAGCCGAGGACTGGTTTCTCGAAGCACGCGCCTTGGAAGATCCTGAAATTTTTGTGGAAGACCGCGATTATAAAAAAATCATCGATCTGACGCGTCAGGCGGCGCAGCGTTTGCACTGGAAGGCGATGCTCAATCTGGCCAGCCTGTATGTGGAAGGACGCGATCCTTTAAATGGTGAGGAAGAAGCGGTGCAACTGGTGGAAAAGGCGATGCGGCTGGGCATACCGGCGGCCTACGACCGGATGGGAACGTATTATGCGAACAGTACGGGTGTGACAGGCGATACCACCCGGGCTTATGCCTTCTGGCAAAAGGCGGCTGTCATGGGAAATCCTCAGGCGATGGCATTTTTAGGAGAAAAATTAAGAGCGGGAACAGACGGTGCTATTCCTGGATATTGGGCCAATATTCCTGTAGCGATAAAAATGATGGCGTGTGCGCTTTCTCAAGGATATGGGCCTGCTGCGTTTAACCTGCACTATTTGTATGCAATACCAAGAGCTGCAAATGGCGATGAGATTGGCGATCGAACTCCTGCAACCAAACAGCGTGCTCTAAATGTATTGCATGAGGGAGTCAAGTTTGGCTGCGCAGAATGTGCGAGCGCATTGGCAATTGAATTCGGTTCTCCTTTTGATCTTGCCGATATGCTGGCGCCATACGTGGACAAAGCTCGCGGCGAACGTTATGCCGTACTTAATCGTGAACTGGGATTCAATCCCAATGCGCGCTTTCCTAATCTGGACAAGGTATTGCCACTGCCCCCCGCCGACCTGCCACCCTGGAATGGCGACAGGGATACCTTGCTGCATGAAGCCAAGGGTGTGCGCCCACCGCCAGTCATCCCGAAGCCAAGCGCCGCCTCGCTGTTGCAAAAACCATATTTCCTGGCCGCCGGCTATGCCCTGCGTCCCACCGGCTTACACAGCGACGCGCCGACCGCGCCATTTTCCGCATATTGGCAACCTGTCGCTGGGCAGGGTTTGACGGAACCGGCCTGGCTGTTCGGTGAAGGCGAAGAGTTCCGCCATTTCAGCGTGCTCGATGCCGCTGGAAAGAGCCGTTACGGCCCCGTGACATGGGAGCAGTGCCTGACGATACGGCACAACCATGGGGCAATGGAGCCGCGCGCGGCGCGCGGCTTGCTGCGCGAGGTTGCGCGGCCCGAGCCATGGTTAAGCTGCGCTTGCGACCAGGTCTGTCCGGTCAGCGGTGTCTGGCAACCGTGGGTGGCGGCCGACCATCCGCTGCAGGCCATCGTCAACCAGTACTGGCGCCAGGCTTGGCTGACCCAGGGCGCGCCGTTCCCGCGACCGCACCGCGACTGGCTGCTCGATTTGTCAGACGACGATGTGACGTGGCATTTGATGGATGCGTCCCTTGCAGATCTCGGCTAAGGCTGAACGTTAGCGATATCTCTCATAGGCGACCCTGTCCCAGCCTAAGAAATAGTTTCTATCTGCATATCCGACCTGGCCCCGGCTCCCTAGGCGGGTGCGGTCTTTTTTTTCGCCGCGCTGACGATGAAGGGCCGCTCTGAGTCACCGGTTTGTGCTCCCGGCATCGTCCGCACTGTTCACGCACCACCGCCTGCCGCCTTGGCTGTGCCACGTATAATTCCTCGCACTATCCACCGCTATTCTTTTTCGACAGGCCCATCATGTCCCTGACTCCCGATTCGCTGCCTGACTGGCAAACGTTTGAAGCGGCATACGCTGTTGAAGAAACCTGGTTCAAGCTGGCCAGCGCGTCGCTGGCAGTGCTGGGTGCCTCCCCATTCAAGGACCAGGCATTTTCAGCGTTTGCCTTCAACGCCGTATCGTTCCCGTCCCTTTCGCTGAGTTTTGACACCGCCCCCGATAACCGGGAGCGTGGTGATTACCCGCCGGACTGGTCGAACGAGTGCATGGAAGTCGATGTGCCGGAAATCGGCCAACTATGGGAAGAGGGGCATGCAACGATAGAAGGCGCGCTGCTCGAGCTGATCGACGCTGCCGATGACGACTTGCTCGATGCCATCGAGGAAGGCTATCTGCACAGCCTGAGGAAAACCATGGTGCGGCTTGAGACGCGCCATGCTTTCGAGCAGATCAGGACCTGCGCGCGATTCTGGACCGTGGTCACGCAAATCGATGCCGATACGGATGAAGAGGAACGGCTGCTCGACCAGGTGCGGCTGGCGGCAATGGCCAGCCATGCATGAGGGGCTGACTGCTATATCAGGGCTTTCCAGGCCCTGACTTCGGCGTCCGTGAGCATCGGCCCCCAGCCGCCGCGCGGCGCCGTATCGTGCTGCGCATAGTGCGCAAGTTGCGGTACCGCCACATCATGCCGGACACAGATGTCAAGCACGGCTTCCAGCTGGCGCCGGCTTGCCGGAAGGTCGTCGGCATGCCAGGTACAGGCGCTCGTTTCCAGCACATGCTGAACAAGCTGCTCCAGCGTGCCGAGCAGGTGCCCGGGTATTGCCGTGCGGATGTCGTCCGGCCAGGGATCGCCCATGCCCGTCACAGCCAGGGAAGCAAAGCCGCGCTCCCAGGCCGCAAAATCCCCAGGCGCGACCTGCGTTACTTTCCATATGTGGCCGGCGAACGCGGACAGCGCCGGATGGTGAATGTCGAAGCGCAGGCAAAAGCGCTGCAGGCACGTCACGGCAATGCATTGCCTGGCGATCACGGAGAGAGTGTCTATTGATATATTGTGCATAAATTGACGGCGTTTCAAAAATAATGGCTGGTCTCGGCTGAATGCCTGCCTCTCAGCTGCCTGGCGCACGCTGCTTCAGCTTGAATCATTTCTCAAAGACCAGCCAGGACCAGCTCACCCCTGCCTGGCGATTCTGCGGCTGGATGGATGGCGCCTGCGTGCTCAGTATGACCTTGAGTCCATGCCGCATCGCCAGGTCTGCCGTTTCACCAGCGGATACGTCAAAGATGCGGCGGCCTTCCGGGGGCGGACCATGCCTCAGGGAAATGACGAGTACTGCGCCGGGCTTGAGCAATGCGCTGATATTGCCCATCGCCTCCATCCTTTCTTCCGCCGCCAGATGCATCCAGACGGCAGCGACGACAATCAGGTCATACCTGGTGTGGCGCGCGCCTATCGTGGACAGGGCGGGCAGGCTATCGTTGATCCATTCAAGGTTGGCCAGGGCATGCGCCTGCATGCCCGCTGCGCGGAAGGCGGCAACGGGCTCAAGCGCGATCACCGTGTGTCCCAGGCTTGCCAGCCACGCCGCGTCGCCGCCGGTTCCGGCGCCGATGTCGAGCACGGCGCCTGATCGCGTCGGCAAGAGATGGGCAACGGGGCGGTATTTATCCAGGAAGGCAACGCTTTCATATCGGGCGATGAGCCGCTCTGCATGGTCTGCATAGCCCTCGGCGCCCGGGACAGTGGATGAGTCCATGGCATTCTGCATGATCAGCGGGCGCATCTGGCGATGGTCATCATGGCTGCTCTCCCGCTTGCTGGCGCGCCTGCCGCAAGGCCTCCACGGGCAACTGGAAAAACCGCGGCACCATGGCCGGTGACAAATCGTCGCCACCGTCCGCCATGGCCAGCCGGCCACTGAGCAGCAGCATCACGTAGCCGTGGCCCAGCGACCAGCCGGCGCTGGCGGCGGCCTTGTCCCAGCGCGGATCGAGACCCGCTTCGCGCACTGCCGCGCCGGCCGTCTGCAGCACGTACTGGAAGCACGCTTGCGCCGCTTCCAGCAGGGCGGGGAACTGGCGCACGTCCTGGTGCTCGAACATCAGCCGGTAGTGGGCCGGTGCGGCCAGGGCGAATTCGATGTATTGCTGGCCCAGCAGCTGAAACCGCTGTTCGGAGGGCAGGCTGCCCTGCGGCGGCAGTTCCGCTTCCCATTTGGCGATCAGGCTGGCGAAACCGGCGGCCGCCACGTCGGCCAGCAAGGCTTCCTTGCTGGGGAAGTGGCGGTACACGGCGGCGATCGACACGCCCACCGTGCGCGCCAGTTCTCGCAGCGAGAGCGTGGCGTCGTGCTGCTGCGCCAGTTGCGCGATGGTGGCGGCGACCAGGGTGTCGCGCAGGTTGCCATGGTGATAATTGCTGCTTGTGTTCATTCTATGTTATCGCTGTTCACATTGTCGTGTATGATGGTCATGTTATCACTGAACACATGGAGAGCACATGCAAGAGATTAGCAACGTGGTACGCGCCGTGGCCATGCCGCCCGGCGCCAGCATCGCCCCCTTGTACCAGGGCAGCAACCTGGCCGACGCGTATGCCGTCGGCCTGCCCAGCGCTGGCGTGCGGCAGATGGATATGCAGGCCCTGGCGCGCGTGGTGCTGTGCAGCCAGCCGCGCTGGGCGCAGTGGCTGCTGGCGCTGCGCGACATTATTGTCACGCCCTTCGGCATCAAGACGGCGAAACAGCTGGCGGCCAAGCCTGATGGACGCATCGGCATCTTTCGCATCTACGCTGTCAGCGATGATGAAATCATCGTGGGCGAGGACGACAGCCACCTGGACTTCCGTTTGTCCGTGCTGCGCAACCGGGACGCGGGGCTGCATGGCAGCATCACCTTTTCCACCGTCGTGCATTGCCATAACTGGATAGGGCGCAGCTACATCCTGCTGATCCGGCCATTTCACAAGCTGGTTGTGCGGCGTACGCTGGCGCGCGCCGTCAAGGGAGGCTTTGCCTGAGCAGGGAAGGGCTGCGGCGCTGCGGGCAATCTTGCTTATTCATGGCCGGTATTGCATACTGCACCACCAGCCTCATCACGATTCCCATGAACGATACGCTTCTCCTGCTGGGTTTTGCCACCACGCCGCTTGAACTGATTTCCTTTGTCCTGGCACTGACAACCGTTGCGCTGAACATCCGCCAGAATCACTGGGCGTGGCTGTTCGCCATCATTTCCTCGGCCGCCTACGGTTTCGTGTTTTTCGAGTCGCGTCTGTACGGCGACATGGCCTTGCAACTGCTGTTCATCAGCGTCTCGTTCTGGGGCTGGTACCAGTGGCTGCATCCGGCCAGCGGTGGCAAGACCCTGCCCGTCACGCGCCTGAATGGCCGCAGCTGGCTGGCCTGCGGCGCGGGCTGGCTGGTCGGCTTCCTGTTGATCGCCTGGCTGCTGACGACGACGGATACGGACGTGCCCCACGCCGATGGTTTCCTCACGGCAGGCAGCCTGGTGGGCCAATTCCTGCTGTCGCGCAAGAAGCTGGAAAACTGGATCGCCTGGATCATCGTCGACGTGCTGTACGTGTGGCTGTACCTGCACAAGGGCCTGACGCTGACGGCCGTGCTGTACGCGTTCTTCGTCGTGATGGCCATCATCGGCTTGCTGGCGTGGAGAAAGTCGGCGCCGGCCGCTCCCGATGCGATGGTCCTCAAGTGATGGGCAACTGCGTGCGCGTGGCCATCCTCGGCGCGGAATCGTCGGGCAAGTCGACCTTGGCGGCCGCCCTGGCCGAGCGCTACGGCACCGTCTGGGTGCCCGAGTATTTACGTGAATTTGTCGAGGCGCAGGGCAGGGTGCCCGTCGCGGCCGACCAGTTTGGCATTGCGCGCACACAAGTCGAGCGCGAGGCGGAAGCCGCCGCGCAAGCGCGCAACTTCCTGTTTTGCGACACGACGCCGTTGATGACGGTCGTCTACAGCCGCCATTATTTCGATGGCGCCGATGCGCCGCTGGCGGCGCTGGCCGATGCCACGCAGTACGATTTGACCCTGGTGACGGCGCCCGACAGCCCGTGGGTGGCCGACGGCTTGCAGCGTGAGTCCGAAGCCGTGCGCCAACTGATCTACCGCTACCTGCTCGACGAGCTCGACGCGCGCGGCATCGTCTACCACGTGCTGCACGACAGCCTGGAAGCGCGCCTGGAACAGGCGGCGCCTTTGCTGCAGCAGGCGCTAGCTGCAGCGCCTGCCATTTCCCTCAATTAAAAGTCGAACTGCGCCGACACTTTGAACGTGCGGCTGGCGCCCGGATACAGATAACCATCGGACTCCGGCGTCACGTCGCGCCAGTAGAACTTGTCTGCCACGTTGTTGACGCTGGCGCGCAGCACGGCGCGCGTGTCGGCGATGCGCGTGGCCCAGGCGGCGCCCAGGTTGAACACGTTGTACGACGGCACGAAGGTCGTGTTGTTGTACTCAAACGCTTTCTTGCTAGCAAACTCCCAGCTGCCATTGACGCTCAAGCCCGCCACCTGTTGTACGGCGTAGTCCGCATGTACGGCTGCCTTGAAGGCCGGCACGTTGGGCACGCGCTTGCCATCGAGGGCGGCGTTGCCCGTGCCTGACTGCTGGCTGTTCAGGGCCGTCAGGGAGGCGCCCAGGCTCAGGTTGGACGATGCCTTGCCCTGGGCCGACAATTCCAGTCCACGGTGCTGTGCCTGGCCTTCGCGCACGAAGTAGCCGGCGGCATTCTGGAATTCCAGGCCCTTGCGGATCTGGAACAGGCTGGCCGCCACCATGAAGTCCGGCGTCACATCCATCTTCGCGCCAAGCTCGATCTGCTTGGAGCGGCTGGGCGTGAGTTCCTCGTTGGCATTCATCGCCTTGCGGTCGGCCGTGCCGCCATGTTCCATGCCTTGCGAATAGGCCGCATACACGGAGACATTGTCGAGCGGGGTGTAGACGAGCGACACGTTGGGCAGCAGGAAATCGTGCTTGGCGCGGATTTCCTTGTCGGCCTTCAGCACATACTGGTAGCCGTCGACGTCGATATGGCGCAAGCCGCCATGCAGCTTCCAGTTCGGCGCCAGGCTCACGATATCCTGCACGAAGACGGAGTTTTCCGTGTCCTTGCGCACCAGGCGCACGGGGCCTTGCACACCGGTCGACATGTCGACGATCTGCGGGTGGTAGATGTTGCTCACGCCAGCCCAGTCGTACACGTACAGTCCCGCGCGGTCCTTGCGGCGGAAGGTCGAGACGCCGGCCGTGAATTCATGGCGCAGGCTACCGGTGGCGAACTTGCCCTGGATCATGGCTTGCGCGCTCAGCGGCTTTTTCGTCTCGCCCAGGCTGCGGTAGTCATACACGTCGTAGTCGCCATTGCCGCAAAAGCCGGGGTACAGCTCCTGCCCGCTGCAGCCGTACGGGAAGGCCGTGTAGTCGTCGCGCTTGAACGAGTGCTGGTTGGCCGACAGGGTGGCGCGCCAGTCGTCATTGAATGCATACTGGAAGCGCAGGCCGATATTGCTGGTGACGGTTTCCACGGGGCGCGTCCACGGCTGCAGGTTGAGCATGGCGTCGGCGCTGATGCCGGTTGGCAAGGTCGTGTTATTCAGCAGCTGGAAGCCGGGCGCCGTCGCCTGCGCCTTGTCTTGGTAGTCGGCATCGAGTTGCAGCAGGGCTTGCGGCGAAATCTGCCAGTCGAAGGCGCCGGAAATGAATTTTCGGTTGCCATCCGCGCCCTTGATGTAGGAGCGCAGGCGCTCGGCCGCCACGTTGACGCGGTAGCCGAAGCGCGTGTCTTCCAGGCGGCCGCCCAGGTCGACGGCGCCATACAGGGTGCCGCGCTCGCGCGTTTCCACGGTGACGGTGCGCAGCGGTGCGGCGGTGGGGCGCTTGACGATGAAGTCGATCACGCCGCCCGGCGCGGCCACGCCAGCCTGCAAGCCTGCCAGGCCCTTCAGTACTTCGATGCGTTCCTTGTTTTCCAGCGGAATTTGCGTGTCGCCAGGAATGGCCACGCCATCCTTGCGGTAGCTGGAATTGTTGTCGAGCTTGAAGCCGCGGATGGAAAACTGTTCCGCATAGCCGACGGCGTTGTAGGCGTCGTTGATGCTGGCGTCGAGCTTGACGGCATCGCTGAAATTACGGATCTGCAAGTCCTGCATGTCTTTTTGCGAAATGACGGTGACGGACGCCGGTGTCTGCAGCAGCGGCGCGTCGGAAAAGCCGCCCACGGAGGCGCGCTTGGCGGCCGGCGCCTTGCTGGCCGTGACGACGACTTCGGCCATGCTCTGGGCCTGCGGGTCGGCGGTTTCGGCGGCGTCATTCGCGGCAAAGGCCGGTGCGGCAAACGCGTGCAGGATCGCCAGGGTCAATACAGAAACGGATAAATTCGGTGTGGACATAGATTGCTCGTGGTTCAAGCCGTCTCTGTAAAGAGCACGGCAGGCTGCTTGTTCGGCTGGCGCCAACGCAGGAGCTATCAAAGGAGGGAGGTACTTTGCGCTTTCCTTCGCTGGCATTATCCAGATCAGGTACGAAGGGTATCTCTCACCCGGATGACTGCTCCAGGACCCCTAGCGAAACGACAGCTTAGCATGAAGCACGGCCAGCTGTCCCACCCTGCTGACCGTTTTACAACAGTGTGGTGCGAATCTACAGGCTCAGTTCCAGCACCTTGCGGCTGATGGCGGGCGTGATTTCACGCTGTTCGCCCAGCGCCGTCATGCCGTGCGCTTCCAGGGCGGACACGACGGCGTCCACGCTCGCATGGTTCAGGCCGTAGTCGGCCAGGCGCGTCTTGACGCCCATGTGGCGGAAGAAGAATTCCGTGCGCGCGATGGCCGCCTCGATGCGGCCATCTTCGTCGCCGCCGTCCAGGCCCCAGACGCGGGCCGCATACTGCAGCAACTTGGCGCGCTTGGCTTGCTTGCGCACGCGCAGCATGCTGGGCAGGATGATGGCCAGGGTTTGCGCATGGTCGAGTTCGTACAAGGCCGTCAATTCGTGGCCGATGGCGTGCGTGGACCAGTCCTGCGGCACGCCCACGCCGATCAGGCCGTTCAAGGCCAGGGTGGCGCTCCACATCACGTTGGCGCGCACGTCGTAGTCGTCCGGGTGCGACAGCGCCTTCGGGCCTTCCTCGATCAGGGTCAGCAGGATGCCTTCGGCAAAGCGGTCCTGCACGGAGGCGTTCACAGGGTAGGTCAGGTATTGCTCCATCACATGCGCGAACGCGTCGACGACGCCATTGCCTACCTGGCGCAGCGGCAAGGTGAACGTTTTCGACGGGTCCAGCACGGAGAATTTCGGATATACCTTGCGGCTCATGAACGAGCGCTTTTCCTGCGTGGCCTTGCGCGTGATCACGGCCGAGCCATTCATTTCGGACCCCGTGGCCGGCAAAGTCAATACGGTGCCGAAGGGCAGGGCGGCCTCGACGATCTTGCCGCCCTTGGCCAGGATGTCCCACGCCTCACCCTCGTGCAGGGCGGCGGCGGCGATGAACTTGGTGCCATCGACCACAGAGCCGCCGCCGACGGCCAGCAGGAAATCGATGCGCTCGCTTTTCACGAGGGCCACGGCCTGCATCAGGGTTTCATAGCTGGGATTGGGTTCGATGCCGGCAAACTCGATCATCGTATGGCCGGCCAGCGCCGCCTTGACTTCATCGTAGACGCCGTTCTGCTTGATGCTGCCGCCGCCATACGTCATGAGCACTCTGGCATGGGGCGGGATCAGTGCCGTGATGGCGGCGATCTGGCCCTGGCCGAAGAGGATTTGCGTCGGATTGTAAAAGTCGAAATTGAACATGGGGCTCCTGCCGCTGGGGTTTAGGCTGTTGCTGAGCCATGATTATGGCCGAACGGGTGGAAACGTGTCGTGGACGCTTGAGCTTTTCGCCCGCGCGGTGGAGAATGCAGCCGATGTCACCACCACGCGAAAAAGGAATGCGCATGACCACCGTCCCACTGGAAGAATCCGGCTTGCCGGCCACCGCGCTCGACATGCACCGCGCCATCGGCGCCACCATCGCCGCGCTGCAGGCGCTGGACTTGAACAGCCAGCGTTTTGAAGCGTGCACGGACCCGGAACTGCGCCGCGTGCTCGCGCATGCGGGCGACACGAGCCGCAAGGAAGCGGCCATGCTGCTCGAATGGATGCGCCGCCGCGATGCGCGCCTGGACACGGCCATGAAGGAGGCGCTGTTCAAGGCGGGGCCGATTGTTGCCCAGTATCACTATGACGAGAAAATATTGTAACTATTGGTTTGTTGTTGTGGCGTACCATGCGCCACTTTCGCATCGCTTCGCGTAGACTGTGCCCCTAATTAAATTTAACGCCGGATAGCAGCGGCTGTCCGGTGTATTACAGGGGGCTTTTAGAAATGAAATCATTACCATACCGAGAAGGCAGCTGGTTTGCCGTGCCCCTGCCGGGCGGCGGTTATGCCGTCGGCGTGGTGGCGCGCAGGGCGCCTGCCGGGCGCATCATGCTGGCATATATGTTCGGACCGAAGCGCGACAGCTTGCCCACGCTGGACGAGCTGGAAGGCTTGCGGCCGGAACAGGCCGTGCGCCGCCTGCGCACGGGCGACATGGCCCTGCTCAACGAGCGCTGGCCCCTGCTGGGCGACAGTCCCCACTGGAATCGTGACGACTGGCCCATGCCGGCCTTTATCCGCCGCAACGAATCCTTGCAGCGCGCCTGGCGCGCCAGCTATGCGGACGCCGATCCTGCCAAGCTGAACCGCGAGGAATCGATCCCCTTCGATACGCCGGGCATGGAAAGCGATTCCCTGTACGGCTACGGGGCGACGGAATTGTTGATGAGTAAATTGCTGGCGCAGGAGCAGGCGTCGGCTTGATTGCTGCTGGGTGGCGGTGATGTTGGCGCAGTGTAGGTCGGATTACGCGGTTCCCGCTAATCCGACCTACCTCGCCTGCACCGCTGGCGCGATTATTTTTACGCCGCTGGCAAGCTGATCTGAAACGCCAGGCCGCCGCCTTCGCGGTTGCGCACCTGTAATTCGGCGCCGTGGCGCAGCAGCACGCGGTCGACGATGGCCAGGCCCAGGCCGGCGCCGTTGGCCTGCCCGCGCGCCGTGTCGAGGCGGGTGAACGGTTTCATCAGCTGCTCGATCTTTTCCGCCGGCACGCCCGTGCCGTGGTCCTGCACCTCGATGATCACCTTTTTTGCGCCGTGGCTGGTACGTACGTGGCAGGCGATGTCGATTTCCGTCATCTCGCTGCTCGGCGTCTTGCCATAGCGGCGCGCATTCTCGATCAGGTTGTTCAGCACGCGGCGCAAGTCGGTGGGGTTACCCATCGCATGTGCGCCATCGGCGATGGTGGCGTTGATCTTCACGTCCGGCAGGCGCATCGCTTCGCGCGTCATGTCGTTGAGCAAGCCGCTGAGGTCGACGTCCGTAAAACTCGACGCTTCCGTCGGCTTGGCATAGTCGAGGAACTGGCCGATGATGGCGTCCATTTGCCCGATATCGGACTGGATGCCTTCGCGCGCCTCGTCCGACAGATTGGCCATTTCCACTTCCAGCTGCATGCGCGCCAGCGGCGTGCGCAAGTCGTGCGAAATGCCGGCCAGAATCACGGCGCGGTCCGATTCCACCTGTTTCAGATCATCGACCATCTGGTTGAAGCTGCGGTTCGCCTCGATGATTTCGATCGGGCCCTTTTCCGGCAGCGGCGCCGGCTGCTTGCCCTTGGCGATGTCGCGCGCGGCCGCCGTCAAACGCGACAGCGGCAGATTGATCAGGCTGGAAATGATGGCCGCACCCAGCAGGGACAGCAGGGACACCAGGCTGGCCCAACCCAGCCACTGGAAGCCCGTCAGGCCGCGCAGGCGTTCGCGGTCCAGCATCAGCCAGTATTCGTCGTCGTCGATCTTGAAGCTGACCCAGAAGCCGGCCACGCCGTTGACGCGCGCGGAAAAGCGCGTGTCCTTGCCCAGCTTGGCCTTCACCAGCGCCTCGATGTCGGGCATCAGGTAATTGTCTGGCGGCGGCTCGATGCGGTCGTCCTCTTCCAGCGAGAAGATGCGGATGCCTTCATTGCTGACGAGGTCGAACAGCAGCTCGCGCCGCAGCTCGGGAGCCGAGTGCGTCAGTGCCGCATGCGTGATGGTGACGACGGAAATGATCTGGGCGGAAATCTGCTGCGCCTGCGGCTCGCGCTGGATGACGGAAATCATGCCGATCCAGGTGATCATGCTGACGGTGGTCAAGGTGCCGAGCAGCAAAAAGGTGCGCCAGAACAGGCCGCTTTTCAGCCGCGCCAGGCTGATATCGGGAACAAGCTTCATCATGCCTCGCCTGCGATCAGCGCGGCTGTCCGTCCGGGATGAAGACGTAGCCGAGACCCCACACGGTCTGGATGAACAGCGGGCTCGACGGGTCGGGTTCGATCAGTTTGCGCAAGCGCGAAATCTGCACGTCCAGGCTGCGGTCGAACACTTCATATTCGCGGCCGCGCGCCAGTTCCATCAGTTTTTCGCGCGACAGCGGTTGGCGCGCATGGCGGGCAAACACTTTCAGCACGGAAAATTCACCGGTCGTCAGCGGCACCGTTTCGCCATTCTTTTTCAGGGTACGCGTGCCCAGGTCCAGCACGAAGTCGCCGAACTCGAAGGTTTGCGGCGTTTCCGACGGCGCGCCCGGGATTTCATCGGGACCCTTGCGGCGCAGCACGGCGCCAATGCGGGCCACCAGTTCGCGCGGATTGAATGGTTTCGGCAGATAGTCGTCGGCACCCATTTCCAGGCCCACGATGCGGTCCACGTCCTCGCCCTTGGCCGTCAGCATGATGATCGGCGTCTGGTCGCCCGCGCCGCGCAGGCGGCGGCAGATCGACAGGCCATCTTCACCGGGCAGCATCAGGTCGAGCACCAGCAAGTCGTAGCGTTCGCGCAGCCACAGCTTGTTCATGGCCGTCGCGCTCTCTGCCGTGAAGACATTGAAGCCCTGTTCGGTCAGGTAGCGCCGCAGCAGGTCGCGCAGGCGCACATCGTCGTCGACCACCATGATTTTTGCCTGGTGGCCGTGGATCGATTGCGTTGTTGTATTGCTGCCGGTAGTGGAGGTTGTGGTCATTTAAGGTGTCGTGTTATCTTATATTAGTTGCTATAGTAACGCCTCGCGCGGCGTCGGCAAGGGGCTGTGGCGACCCATTACAAAGTGTTACAAACTTTACCCAATTACTCTTACTGCACCGTGTAAAGCATCATACACTGGGGCCACAGTGGAAATCAGCTTTAGTTTATACGGCATCGCGGAAGAGGAACTCAATGAATATCTTTACTAAAAAAATTCACGCCGCTCCCAGCGCAGCTATTGCCGCACGTACATCTGTGCTGTCCGCATTTGCCGTGTGTTCCGTGTTTGTCGCCAGCCTGGCGTCGGCACAAAACCAGCCGCCACCGCGCCGTGACGACCAGCAGCAAATGCAGGCCCAGCGGTATGAACAGGTACAGCGCAGCAACAGCAATGATACGCGACTGCGCGAGCAGCGTGATGCACGCAGTTTCGACACGCGCGCCGAAGAGCAGCGCCGCGCCAACGAAGGCGCCGACGCTTCGCGCCGCACGGGCCGCATGACGCCCGACGAACGCCGCGACCTGCGCCGCCAGATCAACGAAGTGGGCCAGGACATCTACTCGAATCCGCCGCGCCGCTAGGCACCATGCACCCCATCCGACAGGGCCATCTCGCAAGACATGGCCCTGTCTGCATTTGGCCGCCAACATTATTGCTGAGCCAGGCACACGGCGCCGCCCCGTGATATTGTTCTAACGCAATGAGGTAATTCTCTGACATTGTTGCTGGGGGAGGCAAGTGGTGAGCGACGACGACACACCGGTTCCGGATGCGGCACCCGCAGGCGGCTTGCCGCATGGCCTCGTCCAACGCGACGAGGGCGTGTTCCTGGACCTGTCGCTGGCGCCGGCGCAGCTGCGCGCCGCCGTCGACCAGCTGTTCCAGTCGGGCCAGTTGCTGGCCGGCCTCGATTACGGTTTGTTCCTGCTGACCTTGTTTCACGCCCCTGTCCCCCGCGCCGCGCCGAAGGGCGATGCCTTGCTGCGCATCGCCGTGCGCGTGGCGCCGTTCCCGCCTCCGCGCCGCGCGCTGTACCAACAGGTCAAGATCCGTGGCGACAGCGCCGAGTTTTACTTTGAAACCTTGCTTGCGGACGCGGATGGCCAGGTGGCGGCGCGCCGCGAGTTTGACGAGCTGGTGGCCGATCTGTGGTGCAAGGGCGTGCACTACGGTATCGATAGCGTGGCCGTGCGCGCCATGCTTGCCAGCGGCAAGGCCGAGCGCATCACGGTGGCGCGGGTACTGCCGCCGCAGCCGGGCCGGGACGCCCAGTTCGTTGAAGTGTCGCAAGGCATCCACCGCGACGATGCGCCGCGCGAACGCTCCGATGGCCGCCTGGATTTGCTCAGCTTCAAGAACCGCTTTCCGCAAGTGAAAAAACACGCGCGCCTGCTGCGTCTGCTGCCCGGTACGCCCGGCTTGCCCGGCTACGACCTGGCCGGCAAGGCGCTGCCGCCGCCCGCGCCGCAGGAACTGGACCTGGCCACAGTGGCGGGGCCAGGCACGGCGGTCGAGCATTTCAGCGATGGCAATTTCCTCGTTGCCACCCAGGATGGCTATGTGAATGTCGATGAGCACGGCAAGATGGCGATCGAAAACAAGATCGTCAGCCGCGAAGGCGTCAGCAGCCGCACCACGGGCAATCTGAAGCTGCGCGCCGCCTATGAGGAGTACGGCGAAGTGCAGGAGCAGCGCCAGCTCGACGGCAGCGATATCACCATCCATGGCGACGTGTATGGCCATCTGCACTCGCATGGCGGCTTGATCTTACTGCACCGCAACCTGGTGGGCGGCACGGCCTTCAATGCGCATGGCGACGTGCGCGTCGAGGGCGTCGCTTCCGGTTCTGTGCTGCAGGCGCTGAGCGGCGAAGTACACGTGAAGCGTGCGGAAAGCTGCGTCATCGCCGGCACGCGTGTGGTGATCGACAGCGCCAGCAATTGCGAGATCATCGCCGACGAGGTCGTCATCGAGCTGGCCGAAGGCTGCGCCGTGGCGGCGCGCACCATCCGCATCGGCAGCGCCGGTCCCCGCAAGCAGGTGGAGATGCTGCTGTTTCCCCTCGTACCCGACCTGAGTGCGCTGGAGCAAAAGATCGCCGAAAGCCTGGCGAAGGCGGCGCAATTCCTGCAGGTGCAGCACAAGCGCCAGCAGGAAATCGATGCCATCGCGCAATTGCCCGAGGTGCGCAATTACCTGACCCTGGCGGGCCAGCTGCGGCGCGGCGAATTGCAACTGCAGCCAGCGCAACAGCTGCAGTACGACAAGCTGGCCGCGCGCATCGCTCCCGTCCTGAAAGAGGTGGCGCGGCTGCGCGTGGAGGTAAAACAGTCGGAAATCCTGCACGCGCAGATGCTGGCGCTGGTGGAACAAGTACGCCAGGAGCGGCAAGCGACGGCGGGCCAGTCGCGCTGCAGCCTGGGCCTGGTCGATGGCGAGACGACGGTACGCACCCTGGTCGTGCCGCCCGGGCCGGCCAAGGTCTACGACCGGCCGCCGAAGGAAATCAAGGCCTTGCTGCGCAGCGCTACGCCGGCCACGCAGCCCGTATTCGCGGACAGCACGGGCAGCCTGGACTGGACCTATCAGCCGCCGCCGTAATCAGTCCGTGACCTTGCCGCGTGATTGCTTGAGCACGCTGTGCGTGCTCTTGCTGTCGAGGCGGCGCCGCTGCGAGCTGCGCGTGGGCTTGGTGGCGCGGCGCACGGCGGGCAGGAAGGTCACGCTGTCGATGATTTCCTGCAAGCGCCGCAACGCTTCTTCCTTGTTCTGCTCCTGGCTGCGCGATTGCTGCGCCTTGAGCACCAGCACGCCATCCTTGCTGATGCGGCTGTCGCGCAGGGCCAGCAGCCGTTCCTTGTACGCTTCCGGCAGCGACGAGGCGGCGATGGGGAAGCGCAAATGGATGGCGCTGGACACCTTGTTGACGTTCTGCCCGCCCGGGCCCTGGGCGCGGATGGCGGAAAATTCAACTTCAGCGGGATTGACGAGGTGTTGCATGGCCTGCCTGTGGGGGAATGATGTGGGTATTGTAAGGGAAGATGGCTGCGCCGGCGCAAGGGCGGGATCGCCAGCCGATGATGTCTTCCGGGAAAGTTGATGTTTCTCAACGCCGCTTGCGGCGATGCTGGTTAGCATGGGGCCAACGTTGCGCCACTGCGCATCCTGGCAGCGCTTACCGGATGAAAGGAACACCATGCAGCCCACGATCACGCCTGGCGCCGCAACCGCGCAATCCCTGACGCAGTACCTGAGCTTCCGGCTGGGCGGCCTGGAATACGGCCTCGACTACCGCTGCGTGCGGGAATTGCGTCCGCTGAAGGAACTCGACCGTTTTTCCTCGGAAGGGGAAGTGTTGCACAGCGTGGCCGTCTCGCGCGGCGTGATCATCCCCATCGTCGACATGCGCGCCGCGTTCGGCAGCGCCCAGGGCGTGCCCGATCCGGCCACCGACGTGATCATCCTGCAGCTGAGCAATGGCGTGATGGGCATGGTGGTCGATGGCGTCACCGATATCGTCAGCCTGGCGCCCGGCGACATCGCCGCCGTGCCCGGCCTGGGCGAGGCGGAAGCCGATTACCTGCTGGGCCTGGGGACGGTGGCGGGGCGCCGATTGATCCTCGTCGACATCGACCGCCTGATGGCGATCCGCAGCCCCAGCCCCATGCAGGCGGCATAAAAAAAGACGACCCTGGGGTCGTCTTTGTGTTTGGTGTTAGCCGAGCTTTTCCAACTGATCCTGCAGATCGAGCCATTCCGCTTCCAGCTGTGCCAGGTCCTTGGTGAAGAAGGTCTGGTCGGCCAGCAGTTGCTTCAATTTCGCCTTGTTGGCCGCGTCATAGATGGTCGGTTCGCCCAGCTTGGCATCGGTTTCCGCCTTTTGCGCATTGCGCTTGGCGATCTGCTCTTCCTGGCGCTTGATCTTGTTTTCGATCGGCTTGCGCAAAGCGGCGGCTTTCTGGCGCTCTTCCGCTTCCTTGCGCTTGTCGCGCACGGGCGCGGCAGGGGCTGCTGCGGCAACGACGGGCGAGACCACGGGGAAATCGGTCTTGTTGGCCTTGCCGGCGGCCGGCAGCACGTCCGTGCCTTTGCCCAGCTTGGTCTTGAACAGCCAGTCCTTGTAGTCATCGAGGTCGCCGTCGAACGGTTGCAGCTTGCCGTCGGCAACGATGATGAATTCGTCCGTGGTGGCGCGCAGCAAATGGCGATCATGAGACACGACGACCAGGGTGCCTTCGAACTGGGCCAGCGCTTCCGTCAGCGCTTCGCGCGTTTCCAGATCCAAGTGATTGGTCGGTTCATCGAGCAGCAGCAGGTTAGGACGCTGCCAGACGATCAGGGCCAGCGCCAGACGGGCTTTTTCGCCGCCCGAGAACGGCGCGATCGAGGCGGTCACCATGTTGCCGGGGAAGTTGAAGCCGCCCAGGAAGTTGCGCAGTTCCTGCTCGCGCACGGTCGGGGCGATCTTCGACAGATGCCAAAGCGGCGATTCGTCGTGGCGCAGCATTTCCACCTGGTGCTGGGCGAAGTAGCCGATGTTGAGGCCCTTGCCCATGGTGGCGTCGCCCGTCAACGGCATCAGTTCGCCGGCGATGGTCTTGATCAGGGTCGATTTGCCGGCGCCGTTCTGGCCCAGCAAGCCGATACGCTGGCCGATCTGCAGCGAAAACTTGATGCCGTTGACGATGGTTTTATGCGTGATCTCGCCCGTCGCTTCGTTCTCGATCTTGTAGCCCGCATCGACGTCTTCCATCACCAGCAGCGGGTTCGGCGCGCTCAGCGGCTCGCGGAATTCGAACGAGAATTCGGCGGCGGCGCGCAGTGGCGCCAGTTCTTCCATCTTCGCCAGCGCCTTCATGCGGCTTTGCGCCTGGCGGGCCTTCGACGCTTGCGCCTTGAAGCGGTTCACGAACGATTCCAGATGGGCACGCTTGCGCTGCTGCTTTTCCAGCGCACCGGCGGCCAGGATCATCTGCGCCGCGCGTTGACGCTCGAAGCTCGAATAGTTGCCCGAATAGCGTTTCAGCTTGCGTTCGTCGATATGCACGACGACGTTGACGACTTCGTCGAGGAAGTCGCGGTCATGGGAAATGATCAGCAGGGTGCCGGCGTAGCGCTTGAGCCAGTCTTCCAGCCAGATGATGGCGTCCAGATCCAAGTGATTGGTCGGTTCATCGAGCAGCAGCAGGTCGGACGGGCACATCAGCGCTTGCGCCAGGTTCAAGCGCATGCGCCAGCCGCCCGAGAAACTCGCTACTGGCTGCTGCATCTGGTCCAGGGTAAAGCCCAGGCCCAGCAGCAATTGCTCGCCGCGCGACTGCACGGTATACGCGTCGGCATCGGCCAGCGCGCTGTAGATTTCGCCGATGGCGATGCCGTTTTCCGACGTGGCCGGTTCCGATTCCAGGCGCGTCAGTTCCGCTTCCAGTTTGCGCAGGGTGATGTCGCCATCGATCGCATAGTCGAGCGCGGCACGGTCCAGCGGCGGCGTTTCCTGCGCCACGTAAGCCACGCGCCATTTGGCGGGGAAATCGATCTCGCCCTGGTCAGGGTGCAATTCGCCACGCATCATGGCGAACAGGCTCGATTTGCCCGCGCCATTGGCGCCGATCAGGCCGATCTTGTCGCCCGGATTGAGGGTGACGTCGACTTGTTCGAGCAACGGTTTGATGCCGCGCATCAGGCTTACTTGTAGGAAACGTATCATTTTTTTCTTTGTAAAGGCTGGGGTTTAACCCTCGCCGTAAAATTCAGGTAGGTCGGATTAGCGTAGCGTAATCCGACAAGTGGCGCCGTGCCCGTCGGATTACGCCCTTCGGGCTAATCCGACCTACCAAGTCGATCAACCCAGCTTCAGCTGCTCGGCCGTCAGCAGGAATACCATGTCGTCGCCCGCGCTCGTCGTCAGCCAGGTCAGGCCCAGCTCGCCGAAGGCCGCTTCCGCGTATGCGCGTTCGTTGCCGATTTCAATCATCAGGATGCCATCGTCCGTCAGGCGCTCGGCCGCACCGGCGATGATCTTGCGCACCAGGTCCATGCCGTCGCTGCCGCCGTCGAGGGCGATTTGCGGTTCGGCCAGGTATTCCTGGGGCAGGGCGCCCATCGAGGCGGAATTCACGTATGGTGGGTTGCTGATGATCAAATCATATTTCTTGGCCGGCACGTTCGTGTACAGGTCCGATTCGATCAGGTTCACGCGGTCCTGCAGCTTGTACGTGTCGACGTTGCGCTTGGCCACGGCCAGCGCGTCGGCGGAAATGTCCACGGCGTCGACCGCGGCGTTCGGGAAGGCGTCGGCCATCATGATCGACAGGCAGCCCGAACCGGTGCACAGTTCCAGGATGTTTTCCACCGCTTCCGGTTCCGCCACCCATGGCGAGAAGTATTCAGGGATCAGCTCGGCGATGAAGGAGCGGGGCACGATTACGCGCTCGTCCACGTAGAAGTTATACGTACCCAGCCAGCCTTCCTTGGTGATGTAGGCGGCTGGCACGCGGTCGATGCTGCGACGGTCGATGACGCTCATCACGCTGGCCACTTCCGATGGCAGCAGCTTGGCGTCGAGAAACGGTTCGAGCTTGTCGAGCGGCAACTTCAACGTGTGCAGGATCAAATAGGCCGCCTCGTCGAACGCTTCGGCGCTGCCGTGGCCGAAAAACAGCTTGGCGGTATTGAAACGGGTAACGGCGTAGCGCAGCAGGTCGCGTGGCGTGGAAAACGGGTTCGGGGTCATGGCATTCTCGAAAAGACGGTGTTCTGGCCCGCCGTGACGGGCCTCGGTATTCTGGTTCAGACGGGCAGCAAATGCTCCAGCGTGCGCCGGTAAATATTCTTCAGGGGATCGATGTGGCGCAGTTCGATGTGCTCGTCGATCTTGTGAATACTGGCATTGGGCGGCCCGAATTCTATCACTTGGGGGCAGATTTGCGCGATAAACCGGCCATCCGAGGTGCCGCCCGTGGTCGACAGTTCCGTCGTGAGGCCCGTTTCTTCAAGGATGGCGGACGACAGCGCATCGCTCAAGGTGCCGCGTGGCGTGAGGAAGGGCAGGCCGCTCAGGGTCCACTGCAAATCGTATTGCAAGTCATGCTTGTCGAGGATGGCGTGCACCCGTTCCTGCAGGTTTTCTGCCGTGCTGGCCGTGGAAAAGCGGAAGTTAAAGTCGATCACCATGTCGCCGGGAATCACGTTATTGGCGCCCGTGCCCGCGTTGATGTTGGACATTTGCCACGAGGTCGGCAGGTAATACTCGTTGCCGGCGTCCCATTTTTCCTCGACCAAATCGGCCAGCGCCTGCGCCGCTTCGTGGATCGGGTTTTTCGCCAGGTGCGGGTAGGCGATATGGCCTTGCACGCCCTTGATCGTCAAGCGGCCCGACAGCGAACCGCGGCGGCCGTTCTTGATCATGTCGCCCAGCTGCGCGCTCGACGTCGGCTCGCCGACCAGGCAATAGTCGATCTGCTCGCCCCGTTCCTTCAATTTGTTGCACACGATGACGGTGCCATCCGTGGCCGGGCCTTCCTCGTCGCTGGTGATCAGAAAGGCGATCGAGCCCGTATGCTCGGGCGTGGCGGCGATGAATTCCTCGCAGGCGACCACCATGGCGGCGATCGATGTCTTCATGTCGGCCGCGCCACGGCCGTACAGCTTGCCGTCGCGGTGGGTGGGAATGAAGGGCAGCGAGCGCCATTGCTCGACGGGGCCGGTCGGCACCACGTCCGTATGGCCGGCAAAGACGAACACGGGAGAAGTTGTGCCACGGCGTGCCCACAGATTGGTGACGTCGTTCGACTGTATCGTCTCGCAGACAAAGCCCAGCGGCGTGAGGATGTCGATCAGGTGCTGCTGGCAGCCCTTGTCGTCGGGCGTGACCGAGGACAGGGCGATCAGTTTTTCGGTCAGGGCGAGGGTTTTGGAGGTGGTCATGGGTAAGGTCGTGCCGGCAACATCGTTCCGGTGGTCAACTAGAAGGTTACAGCGAGAAAATGGTCTTGTACTGCGCATCCGAAAACGCCACGCTGAACTGGCCATCCTTGTCCAACACGGGGCGCTTGATGATGGACGGGTTTTCCAGCATCAGCTCCAGGGCGCTGTCCGCATCGATAGTGGATGCCTTGCGCTCGTCGGACAGGGCGCGCCAGGTCGTACCTTTCTTGTTGACCAGCACGTCCCACGGCAATTGCTGCAGCCACGCTGCGACTGTCGCGCGTTCCAGGCCCTGCTTCTTGAAGTCGTGGAAGGTGAAATCGAGTTGCTGCGCGGCCAGCCAGGTGCGGGCCTTTTTGACGGTATCGCAGTTGGGGATACCGTAGAGTGTAATGGTCGTCATGGGTAGGGCTAAGGGGAATGAATGCGGTTCGCTTGATCGCGGCGCTTGCGCCAGGGAAAAATGCGATGGTCGCCGCCATTATACAGTTGATGCGCAGTCAATGCGGCAGTGCAACACGGCCCGGTGATTTTTCCTACACAGGCCGTGGTGCCGCCTTGCCCGATTCGGTCGGACCGAAATGCAGGCCCAGCCGCAAGGCCAGGGCGCGCAGGGCGCCGCTTTCCTGCAGGTGCAGGGCCAGCGCGATGTGGCCATCGGGGCGCACGAGGTAGGCCGCGTCGCGGCCCAGGCCCGCCAGCTTGGCGGCCACGTTATAGGTGTAGCAATGCACGGGCAGTTTCAGCACGCGTGCTTCGTCCAGCAGTTCGGGCGCCGCTTCGCCATAGATGTGCAATTGCCAATCCATGCTGCGCAGGGCGATAAAGTTGTCTTGCGTGCCGTCGGAAAACCATGGCAGGCGGTCACCGCCGCGCAGGTATTCCGCGTGGCCGGCGGACAGGGCGCTGTCTTCATAGCTGATCTGGATCTGCGACACTGTTTTGAACAGCAAACGGCGCGCCCGCCCGAAGCCCGAGAGGAAGGGCAGTGCGTGCGGTACCAGCCAGCGGCGCAGGAATTGCCCGGCCATGCCTTGCGCGACGATGGCCTGGAAGGCGCGGTCGGTGGTGGCGACGAGCTTGCGGGCAAACACGATGCGCTCGCTTTCATAGGTATCGAGCAGGGCGTCGTTGCTTTGTCCGCGCAGCTTTTGCGCCAGTTTCCAGGCCAGGTTGACGGCGTCGCCCAGGCCCGTGTTCATGCCTTGGCCGCCCACGGGGCTGTGCAAATGGGCCGCGTCGCCGAGGATGAAGCAGCGCCGTTCGCGGAACTGCGCCGCCACCCGGTGATGGACTTTATACGTGGAAAACCAGTTCACGTGTTCGACCTCGATGCCCAGCAGGGTTTGCACCTGCTCCCGGACATCGTCGAAGACGGGCGCGGGCGGGCCGTCCGGGCGGTCGGGCAGGATGCCGATCAGGCGCTGCATGCCGCTGGTGCGCACGGGCAGCATCAGGGCGAACGAGTTCGCGCCCAGGTGGGCGTGCAAATCCGTATTCTTGCCCGCCACTTGCGCGTCGGCCACGTAATACAGGTGGTCGTAGGTGCCGCCGGAGAACTCGAAACCGGCGATCTCGCGCACCTTGCTGCGGGCGCCGTCGCAGCCGCAAATATAGTTAAACGTGCAATATTGGCGTTCGCCGTCCTTGAGCAGGATGGCTTGCACTTCGCTATCGTCCTGCGTCCACAGGTCCAGCGCGACATTCCATTCCACGTGCACGCCGGCCGCCGCCAGTTTGCTGATGAGAAAGCGTTCATGCTCGTCCTGCGGCAGGCTGAGCACGAAAGGGTAGGGGCTCAAGCCTTCGCCAATCTCGCCCAGCGCCAGTTTCGCCAGCTCCTCGCCGCCTTCGTGGATGTGCATGGCATTGATCTTGATGCCCAGGCTGACCAGTTCATCGGCAAAACCCAGCTGCTGGTAAAACTCCAAGGTGCGCGCATGCACGGCCATGGCCCGCGACGCCTGGCCCGGGCCGCTGTTCTTGTCGATGATGCGGCAATCGACACCATGGCGCGCCAGGCGCAAGGCCAGCATGAGACCGGTAGGACCGGCGCCGACGATCAGGACGGGAGGTGTATTCATGCCATCCAGTATAGGACAGGATGGGAGCGGACAACGGGACAATTGAAGATGGTATTCAGATGCGGTGCGGGAGATGTGCGGTGCTGGCCATGATGCCAATTTGACTGTTGCGCAGTTTTTTCAGTGTGGCAAATTGCGCACCGTCTTTATCTATCCGATAGTCTTTGAGCAGAGTGCCCTGCGCGTCCCACACTTGTTCCAGGATGCATATTCCGAGTTCATAGCGTCCGTCGGATTTGCGCGCGCCATTGTCGTGCCATTCATGCGCCGGGCCATGTAACGCGTTCAGGGCAAACCATTCTTCGCGAATAAGTCTGCTCGCAACCGACCATTGCCGGGAAATACCGTTTTTCTGGCCATCAATAAAACTCGTTTCTGTTATCAATACGCCATCCGTATCGTTTTCAAATGCCACGCCGCTAAACGGTATGCCTGCGTAGCACATTAGCAGGTAATCCTCTGATGGCTTCAACGCTTCGTAATCGACTCTGGACATGCTTTACCTTCAACAAGTGTTGCACTGGCGTGGACAGAAACGACAATGTCCCGCCGGGGCGGGACATTCGGATGTTACCGATACTTCGCAGTGCGGTAATTAAATGCCGCGCAGCAGTTCGTTGATACCGGTCTTGGCGCGGGTTTTTGCATCCACGCGTTTGACGATGACGGCGCAGTACAGCGAGTACTTGCCATCTTCCGAAGGCAGGTTGCCCGAGACCACGACGGAACCGGCTGGCACGCGGCCGTAGGTGACTTCGCCCGTGGCGCGGTCGTAGATCTTGGTCGACTGGCCGATGTAGACGCCCATCGAGATGACCGAGTTTTCTTCGACGATCACGCCTTCGACGATTTCCGAACGGGCACCGATGAAGCAGTTGTCTTCAATGATGGTCGGGTTCGCTTGCATTGGCTCCAGCACGCCGCCGATGCCGACGCCGCCGGACAGGTGGACGTTCTTACCGATCTGTGCGCAGGAGCCGACGGTGGCCCAGGTGTCGACCATGGCGCCTTCATCGACGTAGGCGCCGATGTTGACGTAGGACGGCATCAGCACGACGTTCTTGGCGATGAAGCTGCCGCGGCGGGCGACGGCTGGCGGCACGACGCGGAAACCGCCTTTGACGAAGTCTTCCTTGGTGTAGTTGGCGAACTTGGTCGGAACCTTGTCGTAGAACTGCATCGTGCCATCGGACGGCAGGACGACGTTGTCTTCCAGGCGGAACGACAGCAGCACGGCTTTCTTGACCCACTGGTTGACCACCCAGTCGCCCGTGGTTTTTTCGGCCACGCGGATGCTGCCGTTGTCCAGGCCATTGATGACGTGGGAGACGGCGTCGCGCAGTTCGGCCGTGCCGTTGCCTGGATTGATCTCGGCGCGGTTTTCCCAGGCCTGGTCGATGATGGTTTGCAGTTGTTGGCTCATGATGATGTCTTGTTTATGTAGGGTTAATGCGTGGTTGATGCGGATGCGGGAAGCTGCTGGCAGAATTTTACTATGCGCAGGGCGGCTTCCAGCCCTTCGGCCGTTTCGGCCACGAGGGCCATGCGGATGCGGTTGCGGCCCGGATTGATGCCGTGCGCGTCGCGCGCCAGGTAACTGCCAGGCAATACCGTCACATTATATTCGGCGTACAGGCGTTGCGCGAATTGCGTGTCGGACAGTCCCGTGCGGCTGACGTCGGCCCACAGGTAGAAGCCGGCGTCCGGCAATTGCACGTCCATCACCGATTGCAGCAGCGGCGTGATGGCGTCGAACTTGGCGCGGTACTTGGCGCGATTTTCCTCGACATGGGTTTCGTCGTTCCAGGCCGCGACGGAGGCCGCCTGCACGGCGGGGCTCATGGCGCCGCCGTGGTAGGTTCGGTAGAGCAGGAATTTTTTCAGTACTTCCGCGTCGCCGGCGACAAAGCCCGAGCGCATGCCCGGCACGTTCGAGCGCTTCGACAGGCTGGAAAACACGACCAGGCGCGCATATGGGCGCTCGATGGTGGACAGGCCCAGCATGTGCGCCGCCTGCAGCGCGCCCAGCGGTGGCGTGTCGCCGTGGTAAATCTCGGAATAGCACTCGTCGGCGGCGATGACGAAGTCATAGCGCTCGGACAGGGCGAACAGGTGTTCCCAGTCCGTCAGGGTGAGCACGGCGCCCGTCGGGTTGCCGGGCGAGCACAGGAACAGCAGCTTGACCTTTTCCCATACGGACGCGGGCACGCTGTCGTAGTCGCAGCCGAAATTGCGCGTGGGATCGGAATTGACGAAATACGGTTCGGCACCGGCCAGGTAGGCCGCGCCTTCATAGATCTGGTAAAACGGGTTCGGGCTGATCACGAGCGAGCCGGCCGATGGATCGATCACCGTTTGCGCCAGCGCAAACAGCGCTTCGCGTGAACCGTTCACGGGCAGGATTTGCGTGGCAGGATTGAGCTTGGGGATGCCATAGCGGCGCTCGAGCCAGCCAGCGATGGCGGTGCGCAAGGCTTCCGAACCGATGGTGGTCGGATAGCTGGCCAGGCCATGGATATTGTCGGTCAATGCCTGCTCGATGAAGGCTGGCGTCGGGTGCTTGGGTTCGCCCATGCCCAGGCTGATGGGCGCGTAATCGGGATTGACCGTTACGCCGGCAAACAGCTGGCGCAGCTTTTCAAAAGGATATGGTTGCAGTTTGGCAAGAAGTGGATTCACGGAGCGGACCAGGGCAAGAGTGGGGTGATAGTGTTGCGTATGGATTGCCAGGCATGGCGCAATGACGCCGGTCAAGCAATCAGCTTAGCCTTTTATTATAGCCGTCCTCGCGCACGGCCTGTGCAAGTGGGCTGTTGTTGGCCGGCACGGCATGCCGTTCCCGGGCCTGGCAAGGTAAAATACGCTATGTCTACCTTACTTCCCACCTTACTTGCTATTGAAACGTCGTCCGAACTCGCCTCCTGCGCCTTGTTGCGCGGCGATGTCGTCCTGTCCCGCGCCTCGTCGGGCGTGCGTACCCATTCCCAGTCCATCCTGCCGATGGTGCAGGAATTGCTGGCCGAGGCTGGCGTGACTCTGGCGGACGTCGACGCCATCGCCTACGGCTCCGGCCCCGGCTCGTTTACGGGCGTGCGCACGGCTTGCGGCATCGCGCAAGGCCTGGCCTACGGCGCCAATCTGCCCGTCGTGCCTGTCGTCACGCTCGACGCCATGGCGCTCGCGTGCCACCAGCAGCATGGCGCGCAGCGCATCGTGACCGTGCTCGACGCCCGCATGGGCGAAGTGTACTGGGCGCAATATGATTACCAGGATGGCTTGCAGGCCGTGTTGCCGCCGGCCCTGAGCGCGCCGGCCGGCGTAGCGCCGCAAGGCGACGTCACCGGCTGCGGCAACGGTTTTGCGGCCTATGCCGACGCATTGGCCGCGCTGCCATGCGCCGCCAGCGCGGACGCGGCCATCATGCCGCACGCCGTGCAAGTGGCGCAGCTGGCGCGCATCGCGTTTGCGGCAGGTCATTTTGTGACGGCGGCCGAGGCGCAGCCTCTGTACTTGCGCAACAAGATCGCTTACACAAGTGCCGAGCGTCTCGACATGCAGGCCGCCAAGGCCGCTGCGGAGTCGGCGCAATGATGGAAGCGGGCAAGGACAGCGCGGCAGGCTGGGACTTGCTGCGCTTCGACTATCAACCGATGCAGGAAGCGGACCTGGTCGAAGTGCTGGCGCTGGAACAGCGCGTGTATCCGCATCCCTGGACGCATGGCAACTTTGTCGATTCCCTCAAGAGCGGCTACCCTGCCTGGATCTTGCGCGACGTGGATGGCACCTTGCTCGGCTACTTCTTGCTGATGCTGGTCGTCGATGAAGCGCATTTGCTGAACGTGGCCGTCGAGGGCGCCATTCAGGGACAGGGACTGGGGCGTTTCCTGCTGAACCAGTCCTGCGCCTGTGCGCGCCAGCTGGGCATGGAATCGATGCTGCTGGAAGTGCGCCCGTCGAACGTGCGCGCGCTCGATATCTACCAGCGCTATGGATTTGAACAGATCGGGCGGCGCAAGGGATATTATCCTGCCGCCAATTCGCAACGTGAGGACGCCATTGTGATGCGTTATACCTTATGAGCCGCAGCGCCGTTTTCCTCGATGAGATGGGCGTCGGCCCCCTGTGGCGCTTGCGCCAGGGCGCAGTACCCGAGGCCGTTGACGTCGTCGGAGCGCCCGTGGAAATGGAAGCGGCCGTGGCAGCGCCCGTGCTTGAGGCAGTGATTGAGGTCGTCACAGAGGTGGTTGCCGAAGTCGTCGAGATGGCTGCCGAGGCGAAGGTCGAGGTGCAGGCCGAAGCGCCCGTCGCCGTTGCCGCGGCGCCAGTCCCCGCCGCCGAGCCCGACGACACGGCCTGGTTCGACGATGCGCCGCCACCGCCGCCCGCCAGACAGTTGAGCGATGCAGACATTGCCGCCCTCGACTGGGATGGCTTGACGGCGGCCGTGGCCAAGTGCGCGCGCTGCGACTTGTGCAAGACGCGCAAGGGCGTCGTCATGGGCCGTGGCGACCGCCAGGGCGATTGGCTGATGCTGGCCAGCAGCCCCTCGCGCCTGGAAGAGCGGGAAGGGCGCGCCTTGCCGGGCGAACAGGGCAAGCTGCTCGACAATATGCTCAAGGCTATCGATATCGACGCGGGCAGCGATGTGTACATCACGCACTTGCTGAAATGCCGTCCGCTCGACGAGGCCGGGCAGGAACGTCTGCCGACAGAAGCCGAGTCCGCCGCCTGCCGTCCGTACTTCGACCGCGAACTGGCCCTGCTGCAGCCGCGCACCATCGTCACCCTCGGATCGATGGCCGCCGCTGGCATCAATCCCGGTGAAAAGCCCGTACGCGGCAAGGTGCGCCAGCTGGGCAATGCGTCCGTCGTGGCCACCTTCCACCCAGAGCAACTGCTGCAGGATGGGACGGGCAAGGCCAAGGCGCGCGCCTGGGCCGACCTGTGTCTGGCGAAAAGCACGCACGGTGATTGAGACGGACGTCGGCGCTTTCCAGGCCCGCTTCGAGCGCCGCTGGGGCCATTTGACGCACCCCCGCGTGCGTGCGCTGGCCTGGCTGCTCGACTCGCCCGACTTGCTGGACCCGACCAGCCCCCATTGGGGCGGGCGCATCGCCAGCCTCGCGCCCGTCACGCCCGCCGTGGCGACGTGGCTGGCGGCGCTGCAGGATGACCCGTCGCCGCTCGATGCGGCGCTGGGGCCGAAATTCTATTCCCGCCTGGGCCTGTACGCTGAAAAGCTGCTGGCCTTTTATTTTGAGCAGCATGGATTGCTGGTTGCGCATGGCTTGCAAGTGCAGGTCAACCGCAACGACACGGTGGGCGAGTTCGATTTCCTGCTGCGTGACGGGAATGAGCTGTTGCACTGGGAATTCGCCACCAAGTTCTACTTGCTGGAAGGCGCGCCCGATCCCGGCGTGTTCAACCACTTGATCGGTCCCAACCTGGCCGATACTTTGGGCTTGAAGATGCGCAAGATTCTCGACAAGCAATTGGCCTTGTCCCGCCATCCTGCCGCGCAAAGCCTGCTGGCGCACCCAGTGCGCGCGGCGCAGGCGCTGGTCAAGGGCTGGCTGTTCTATGCGGCAGGCGCCACGTCCGCCATGGACGGTATTTCCCCAGGGCACGGACACGGCTTCTGGTGCACGCCTATGCAATTGACGCAGCAGCGCTATGTCGTGCTGCCGCGCTTGCAATGGCTGGCGCCGTTCAAGGGGCGCGACGTGGAAGTGCTCGATGTCGACGTCTTGCAGGCGCGCTTGTTTGATCTGGCGCAACCGGTGCTGGTGGCCACGGTGGACAATGTCGAAGGCTGGGAAGTGGAGCGCACGCGTGGGTTTGTTGTGCCCCATGACTGGACGGAGCAGGCCGCCGCGCGGCGGCTGTTAGGTACGCTGCCAGCGTAATGCTGGGGTCAGACCCGTCGGGTCTGACCCCAAAATTAGTGTTTCTGCTCGCCGATCAAGGAAAGATTGTCATGCTCCGCCTGGTTCAGCTTGTGCTTGCGCATGATCATGTACATGGTGCCGGCGACGAACAGGCCGAACAGGGTGATGATGATGTTGAGCGGCAGGTGCAAGCGGATCATGATCGAATACACGGCCAGCATGGTCAGAATCGACAGGTTTTCATTGAAGTTCTGCACGGCGATGGAGTGGCCTGCGCTCATCAGCACGTGGCCGCGATGTTGCAGCAGTGCATTCATTGGCACGACGAAGAAGCCGGACAGGGCGCCGATCAGTATCAGCAGCGGGTAGGCGATCCACACGGAGTGCACTTGCGTCATCATCATGACGATCACGCCCATGGCGATGCCGAGAGGAATGACGGTCAGCGATTTGCGCAATGGAATGAAACGGGCCGACAGCACGGCGCCGGCGGCCACGCCGATGGCGACCACGCCTACCAGGCTGGTTGCCTTGTCGAACGGCATGTTCAGCGACTGCTTGGCCCATTCCAGCACGATCAGCTGCAAGGTGGCGCCAGCGCCCCAGAACAGGGTCGTTACGGCCAGGGTGATCTGGCCCAGCTTGTCTTTCCACAGGATGGAATAGCAATTGGCAAAATCGGTAATCAGTTTGATAGGATTGCGTTCCTGATGCGCATACACGCAGCCCGTGTCGGGAATCTTCAGGTTGGCCAGGGTCGCCAGCGCATAAATGCCCACTACCACGCACAAGGCCGCTTCTGTCTTGCTGGTGATGCCCGTATTGATCAGGGGAATGTCGATGGACAGCAGCATGTCGGACACGTGGCCGCTGACGAGCGCGCCGCCCATGACGGTGCCGAGGATGATGGAGGTGACGGTCAAGCCTTCGATCCAGCCATTCGCCGCCACGAGTTTTTCCGGCGGCAGCAGTTCCGTCAGGATGCCGTACTTGGCAGGCGAATACACGGCAGCGCCAAAACCGACGACAGCGTAGGCCAGCAGCGGATGCACGTGGAAGAAGACGAGGGCGCAGCCGAAGATCTTGACCATGTTGGCGATGAACATGACCTTGCCTTTTGGCAGTGCATCTGCGAAGGCGCCGACAAAAGCGGCCAACAGCACGTAAAACAGCACGAACGACAGTTTGAGCAGCGGCGTGATCCACGCCGGGGATTTCATGGACACCAATAAATCGACGGCGACAAAAAAGAGGGCGTTATCTGCCAGCGAGGAAAAGAACTGCGCCGCCATGATGGTATAAAAACCACGATTCATTCTGGATTGCCTGAAATCATATCTGGCTTGCTTTATACCACGAAAAAACGGCAAACCCCAAGTTTGGAAGGGGCTGCTTTGCATCCTCTTGCCTAAGCGAAGCTTAATTTTTCTGCCGTAGAAAAATACACATACATGTGAGCATTTTGTACATGGTGTCCTGCGCGCCTATTCTGCCTCCGCTAGCGGCGCGCGCCTGCGGCCCATCCGGTAAAATACGGCTTTCCCACTTGCCGTGTGTCACGCTTATGCCCAGGCCCCTCATCGCCACCATCCATCTCGATGCCATGCAACACAATCTGGCGCGCGCCCGTGCCGGCGCCCGCGGCGCCAAAGTGTGGGCCGTCGTCAAGGCAAATGCCTATGGCCACGGCCTGGAGCGGGCCATGCGGGGCTTTGCCGACGCCGATGGCCTGGCGCTGGTCGAGGTCGATTACGCCGTGCGCTTGCGCGAACTGGGCTGGACCAAGCCCATCTTGCTGCTCGAAGGGTTTTTCGACGCCAGCGATTTGCCTGCCATGGCGCAGCACAAGCTTAACGGCAGCGTGCATTGCGAGGAACAGATCGACATGCTGGCGGCGGCGTGCTTGCCGCACGCCATCGACGTGCACCTGAAAATGAATACGGGCATGAACCGCCTGGGTTTTACGCCGGGCGCCGTGGCGGGTGCGTATGCGCGCCTGCGTGCCATGCAGCACGTCGGCACGATCACCCTGATGACGCATTTCGCCAATGCCGATGAAGCGGCGCCCACGCGCTTGCCCCTGGCCCAGCAGATGCTGCGTTTCGAAGCTGGCGCGGCCAGCATTGGTGCTGCCTTGCCGCGCAGCCTGTGCAATTCGGCCGGCGTGCTGCTGCACCATCTCGATAGTGACTGGGTGCGGCCCGGCATCATGCTGTATGGCGGCACGCCCAGCGGCGCTCCCGGCGGCATGTCCGCGCAAGCGTTCGGCTTGCTGCCCACCATGACCTTGCGCAGCAAGATTATCGGCATTCAGGATATCGCCGCCGGCGAAGTGGTGGGCTACGGCAGCCGCTATGAGGCGGCCGGCAATATCAAGGTCGGCGTGGTGGCCTGCGGCTATGCGGACGGCTATCCGCGCCACGCGCCCGAAGGCACGCCCGTGCTCGTCGATGGCGTGCGCACTGGCCTCATCGGCCGGGTGTCGATGGACATGCTGATGGTCGATCTGACGCAGGTGCCGGAAGTAAAAGTCGGCAGCGCCGTCACCTTGTGGGGCCAGGGCATGCCAATCGACGAGGTGGCCCTGGCCGCCGGCACCATCGGCTACGAGCTGATGTGCGCATTGGCGCCGCGCGTTCCGGTGATCGAGGCGTGACAGTGACGTCGGCCCGCCGTTTGTATATACTGTGAATTTACTGTATATATAGACAGCAGTTTCACCTTACCCGGGCAAAGTACACCATGGCAAAAGTCAAGACCACCTATACCTGCAGCGATTGCGGCGCCATCAGCAACAAATGGATGGGGCAATGCACCTCGTGCAACCAGTGGAATACCATGGTGGAAACCCTGCCCGAGACGGGCGGCAACAACCGCTATTCGAATCCGCAGCACATGTCGCTGGCGCAGACGGCGCCCGTGTTGTCGCTTGACGATATCGACGCCATCGACGTGCCCCGCTTCGGCACGGGCATCGAGGAATTCGACCGCGTGCTGGGCGGCGGCATGGTGGCCGGCGGCGTCGTGCTGATCGGCGGCGACCCCGGCATCGGCAAGTCGACCCTGCTGCTGCAGGCGCTGGCGAACATGTCGCACCACAAGCGCGTGCTGTACGTCAGCGGCGAGGAATCGGGTGCGCAGATCGCCCTGCGGGCCAAGCGCCTCGTCATCGACGCCAAGGAACTCAAATTGCAGGCCGAGATCCAGCTGGAAAAGATCCTGTCCACCTTGCACGACCTGAAGCCGGAAGTGGTGGTGATCGATTCGATCCAGACCGTGTATTCGGATGCCCTCAGCTCGGCTCCTGGTTCCGTGGCGCAAGTGCGCGAATGCGCGGCGCAATTGACGCGGGCGGCCAAGCAGACGGGCGTGACCATCATTCTGGTCGGCCACGTGACGAAAGAGGGCGCGCTGGCCGGTCCCCGCGTGCTCGAGCACATTGTCGATACGGTGCTGTATTTCGAGGGCGACGCCCATTCCAGCTTCCGCCTCGTGCGCGCCATCAAGAACCGTTTCGGCGCCGTCAACGAACTGGGCGTGTTCGCCATGACGGAAAAGGGCTTGAAAGGCGTGTCGAATCCGTCCGCCCTGTTCCTGTCGCAGCACGACAACCAGGTGCCCGGTTCCTGCGTGATGGTGACGCAGGAAGGCACGCGTCCCTTGCTGGTGGAAATCCAGGCCCTCGTCGACACCAGCCACTTGCCCAATGCGCGCCGCTTGTCTGTCGGCCTGGAGCAGAACCGCCTGGCCATGCTGCTGGCCGTGGCGCACCGTCATGCGGGCATCGCCGCGTTCGACCAGGATGTGTTCATCAATGCCGTCGGCGGCGTGAAGATCACGGAACCGGCGGCCGACCTGGCTGTCTTGCTGGCAATTAACTCGTCGATGCGCAACAAACCCCTGCCACGGGGATTGGTCGTGTTTGGCGAGGTGGGGCTGGCTGGTGAAATTCGCCCCGCGCCACGGGGCCAGGAGCGCTTGCGCGAAGCGGCCAAGCTGGGCTTTACCTTGGCCGTGGTGCCCAAGTCCAATTTGCCGAAACAGCTCATCGAAGGCCTCAAGGTCATCGGCGTCGAGCGCATCGACGAAGCGTTCAATAAACTCCGCGACTTGGAGTAAAAGTTGGTATGGCTTAAATGCCAAGCTTGAGACAAGTCAAACATAATTTCCGTTTGGAACTATAATATTTGTCCGATGAGTTCGCATGGCGAATTCGTATCGACAATGCATAGAGAGAAGCGGAATACAGTGTCAGTAGAGCAAAGGCAGGGCGCACGCAAGATTTTGCGTGCCAAGGCAATGTTGGTCATCGATGGCGCGGGTCCCGTGGCGGCGCGCACCCTTGATGTGGGGCCCGGTGGCATGGCGGCCGTCATCGCTGAGCCGGTGCCGACAGGCAAGCAGGGCAAGGTGCTGTTCGAGCTGTTTTACGATGGCGCGGCGCACATCATCGAGGCGCGGGTGTCCGTCTCGCACTGCATTTTCAGCAGTGCCGGTTTCAAGGTGGGACTCACTTTCCTGCAGCTGGACATGGCTGTCAGCAGCGCCATCTCGAAGTTCATGCGCTGAGGCGCGCACGAGATAAGCGGCAAGTGAAATGCGCTAGAATGGTGCATATGGGTTTGCAGTCAGGAAAAACTTGTTCTGTTCACTGTTTTGATATTCCGGTAATACTGCATAATTATCAACCAGAAGAGGGATGCCGCCGCGCCACGCGCGCCTGCCGTCCGTTTCTAGCGCAGCACGCGGTCAAGACCTGAACCGCGTGTCATGACCTTACACCCGACGGGAACGCCTACCATGTTTAATTCGACCATCAACAGCAGGGCTTACACCAACAACACGCAGCAGACGACGCAGGGCAATATCTCGGCCGATGTGTATGCGAAGGTGGAGCGCCAGATGCAGTCGCAGAACACGGGCGTCGTCAAGCTCAACGCCAGCCTGGCGCGCGACCAGGCCAAGTTTTCGGGCCTGGGCCAGCTGCAATCGGCGCTGGCGAAATTCCAGACCGTGGCCAAGAACATGGCCGGCAGCGGCCTGGCCACGTCGGCCACGTCGAGCGCCAAGGATGTGCTGAGCGCCACCACCACGGACAAGGCCGCCAGCGGCAGCCATGAGCTGAACGTCAAGCAGCTGGCGCAGGGGCAGACCCTGCTCAGCGGCGCGCAGAAATCGTCGAGCGCGGCGATCGGCACGGGCGCGCCCGCGCTGGTCAAGATCGAAGTGGGCACGGCCGATGGCAAGCAATTTACGCCCGGCAGCGGCAAGGTCATTTCGCTGACGATAGACAGCAGCAACAATAGCCTCGACGGCATCGCCGCCGCCCTGAAACAGCAGGGCGTCGACGCCAGCGTCGTCAAAGGCCCCGATGGCTACTCGCTGGCCATCAATGGCAAGAGCGGCGCCGACAGCAGCATGCGCATCAGCGTGTCCGGCGACGCGGCCGTCAGCAATTTTCTCAGCTATGCGCCCGGCGCCGGCAAGGGCCTGCAGCAGACGGCCGCCGCGCAGGATGCGTTGCTGACCGTCGATGGCAAGGACATCAAGAGCGCCACGAATACCTTGACGACGGCTGTCGAGGGCGCCACCATCGAATTGAAGAAAAAGGGTGTGACCGACCTCGTCATCGCCAAGGACAGCAGCCAGATCGCGACCAACGTGGCCAGCTTCGTCACGGCCTACAATGAACTCAACAGCAAACTGCAAAGCCTGCAGCAGGGCGACTTGAAGTCCGACACGGCCCTGGGCCAGGTGCGTTCGCAGATGGAGCAAGTGCTGCGCACGGCCAGCACGGGCGTGCCCGCTTCCATCCTGAGCAGCGCCGGCGTGACCTTGGGCAAAAGCGGCGAGCTGGTGCTCGACGATAAAAAACTCAAGGCCGCCATCGCTGCCGATCCGGATGCCGTCAGCAAGCTGTTTACGAATAACGGCAAGGGCGTGGCCGACCAGTTCTCCAGCAAGATCGGCGAGCTGACGGGCGAAACGAGCATCATCCGCAAGGAAGTGCAGACAGTGGGCAAGGACATCACCACCCTGACCAACAAGAAAGCCGTGCTGGCCAAGGCCCTGACGGCCCAGGCGCAGGCGCTGATCAAAGCCTATTCGGCGCAGGAACAGATGGGTACGAACTCGGCCTTGCCGGGTTATACCGGCAAGAATTCTTTATTCGACTTCATGGCTTAAGAGCGCTCGCCCTGGGCAAAGAAGGCTGACGGCGAACTGCCGAAAGTCTTCTTGAACATGGCGGAAAAGGCCGACTGGCTGGCGTAGCCCAGTTCTTCGGCCACTTGCGACAACGGAACGCCGCGCGCGATAAGGGGCGCCGCGTGCGCCAGGCGCACTTGCTGGCGCCACTGGCCAAAACTCATGCCCAATTCCCGTTCGAACAGCCGCGCCAGGGTCCGCTCCGAGGCGCCGACCAGCTGCGCCCAGTGTTCCAGGGTCTGGTTCAAGCCCGGTTTTTCGATCAGGCTGTCGCACAGGGTTTTCAGGCGCTTGTCGCTGGGCAAGGGGACGCGGATGGGGCGCGTGTCCGAGCGTTTCAATTCATCGAGGATCAGTTCGGCCAGCAGCGCTTCGCGCGCCGGTTCCTCGCCCGGGTCCAATTGCTCCAGCGCCATGATCAGCTGGCGCAGCAGGTTCGACACTTCGAGCACCTTGCAGTCGCGGCCCGCGAACGGCGCGCGCGCGGCATGGATGCACAGGGGGCGCAAGCGGGTTTTTTCCAGGATCGTGACGGCATGCTCCACGTTGGGCGCGATCCAGATGGCGCGCATGGGCGGCAGCACCCAGCTGCTGTTGTTGGCGGTAATGCGCAGCACGCCTTCGAGCGCCATGGTCACCTGACCCCATGGATGGCTGTGCGGCAAGAGAAATTCATCGGGTTGCAGGTCGCGCGCGACCATGGTCACGGGGATGGTCGCGCTGGGCGCTTCCCGTGGCGGACACATGCGCGTATGGTGGAGGATAGGTACACCCATCAGCTTGGCCTTAATTCGATAAATTATGTCGTTCTGTCGGAAAACAGACGATGGTATTTTGCATACACTTGAGCTTCACCAGTATAAGACAGGGTATGACATGATAACAACTAACTCGGCATCCGAACTTCCCACCTTGCGCAGCGATGCGCGCGTCATCGCCCTCGTGGGGCTGGCGCATGGCGTGTCGCACTTCTACCATCTGATCCTTGCGGCCCTGTTCGTCTGGCTGAAACCGGCCTTCGACCTGTCGTATGCGGAGCTGGGCCTGCTGATGACGGTGTTCTTCATCATCTCGGGCGTGGGGCAGGCGCTGGCCGGCTTTGTCGTCGACCGCTTCGGCGCCCGCGCCGTGCTGTTTTCCGGCATTTTCCTGCTGGGCGTGTCGGCGCTGGCCCTGTCCACCGCGCACAGCTATGCGGCGCTGATGCTGGGCGCCATGCTGGCCGGCATGGGCAACAGCGTGTTCCATCCGGCCGACTACACCATCCTCAACCAGCGCGTGTCGGCGGCCCGCGTGGCCTACGGCTTTTCCGTGCATGGCATCAGCGGCAACATCGGCTGGGCCCTGGCACCGCTGTTCATGACGTACGTTGCCACCCATTATGACTGGCGAGTGGCGCTGCAGTGCGCGGCCGTGCTGCCGTTCGGCGTGCTGTTGATCCTGTTCCTGAACCGCCACGCCATCCGCCCCGAGCCCGTGAAAAAGGCCGCACCGGGCCAGGCGGCGGGCGGCGAGGGCACCTTGGACTTTCTGCGTTTGCCGGCCGTGTGGATGTGCTTTGCCTTCTTCTTCATTACCGCCATCGCCCTGGGCGGCATCCAGAGCTTTGCCAGCGTGGCCCTTGTCAAGCTGTACGGCATGAGCCTGGCGCTGGCGACCAGCGCCTACACGGCCTATATGCTGGCCTCGGCCGTGGGCATGCTGGCCGGCGGCGTGGTGGGTGCGCGCAGCAAGCAGCCGGACCGCAACGTGGCGATCGCCTTTTCCGCTGCCGCGCTGCTGGCCGTGCTGCTGTCCATGGCCGCCGTGCCGGCCTGGGGCGCGGTGGTGCTGATGGGCGCCATCGGCCTGACGTCGGGCGTGGCGGGGCCGTCGCGCGACCTGATGATACGCGCGGCGGCGCCGAAGAATGCCACCGGGCGCGTGTATGGCGTCGTGTATTCGGGCCTCGACAGCGGCCTGGCCGTCGGTCCGCTGTTCTTTGGCGCGCTGATGGATGGCGACCATCCGGCCCTGCTGTTCGTGTTCATCGGCCTGTTCCAGGCGCTGGCGATTGCCACTGCCGTGGGGGTGGGCGGCAAAACACGTGCCGCGGCGTTGCAAAAGGCATAGAATCGTTGCCATCAGCCACGAAAGGAATCCCCATGACCTTTGCCACCACCGACCTGTGCGACGACTATGCGGCCATGCTCGACGACGGCACCCTGGCCGTGCTGCCGCCCGTGTACCGCGCTTTCGGCCAGCGCGTGCGTTTCAGCGGCCCCGCCACCACCTTGCAAGTGTTCGAGGACAACGCGCTCGTGCGCAGCACCCTGGAAACACCGGGCCAGGGTCACGTGCTGGTGATCGATGGCGGCGGCAGCCTGCGCCGCGCGCTGGTGGGTGGCCAGCTGGGAGTGCTGGCCGAAAGCAACGGCTGGGCCGGCATCGTCGTCGATGGCTGTATCCGCGACAGCGAGGAAATCAATGTCTGCCAGATCGGCGTGCGCGCCCTGGCCACGCATCCGCGCAAGAGCAACAAGACGGGCGCCGGCCAGCGCGATGTGCGCGTGCAGGTCAGCGGCGTGGCCGTGCATCCGGGTGACTGGATCTACGCCGATGCGGACGGCATCCTGGTGGCGCGGCAGGAACTCGATTGACGGCGCAGTGCACCTGAAGACGTTGCAAATTATCTACATTAAATATATTTTTGCAAAGTTCTTTGATTTTTATCATGGCTGAGATATGATTTCACTTAAGGAAACTTTAATGCCTATAAGGCAAGGAAATCAGATCATGAAAATCGCCACCATCGCAGCAGTTGTTGCCCTGTTCGCCGCCGGCACCGCCAGCGCCAGCCCCGTCAACCTGATCACGAATGGCGATTTTGAATCGGTCGCGCCCGGCTATACCTTTTCCAGTGGCTATCATGTTGTCAATGGCGGTTCCTCGGCCATCGGCGGCTGGACGGTGGGCGCTTCCTCGGTCGACCTGATCCGCAATGCCTATAACGCTATCGACGGCTACAGCATCGACATGCTGGGCACGCCTGGTCCTGGTTTCCTGTCGCAAAGTTTCAACGTCGTTGCCGGCCAGACGTACAACCTGAGCTTTGACATGGCGCGCAATTCCGGCGGCCCTGCCGGCCAGGGCGTGGCCGTCAATTTTGGTGGCGTGGCAGGTAATTTCTACTCGACGGCTGCCGCCTCGAACACCTTGTACAGCAACACCTTGAGCTTCACGGCTGCTTCCAGCGGCCTGGCGACCCTGTCGTTTGCCAGCGCCGCCCAGGCCGGCACGCCGTTCGACAATTACTCGGGCGCCGTGATCGACAACGTGGCCGTGATGGCCGCCGTACCGGAACCGGAAACCTACGCCATGCTGCTGGCGGGCCTGGGCCTGATGGGTTTCCTGCGCCGCCGCAAGGCCGCCAAGTAAGTCTGATTTTGTCCGAGATCAAACCGCCTGCTGCCATGCACAGGCGGTTTTTTTACGTCAAGGGTCTTGTGCGTAGCCGTCCACCTGCACGACAAAGCGCTCGATCCGCGGCCAGTCTGCGCGCGTCCTGACCAGCGTTTCGCCCGTGGCCATCAGCAGCACATAGCCGTAGCCGGTGCGGCGGTCGCGCCAGGAGTGGGGCGTGCTGTCCCAGGCGCAGCAATAGCGCTTGAGCTTGGCCAAGCCATACGCGCGCCGCAGATATGCTTCCGCCTGCCGGGCATGCTTGCCGTCCACTGCGTAGCGGGCTTCGAACGGCTGGTCCTGGCGTTCCGTGTTTTGCTGGCAACCCAGGTAGACGATGTAGGCGGGTTTCTGGCCCAGCTGGGACAGGAAGTCGCCACAGGCCAGCCCGGCACCCTGCGCGCCGCCAGCGCCCAGCAGGAATAGCCACGGCAGCAGTGTAGCGAGTTTAGTGACTGGCATCGGCATCTCCCCGCAACGGACACGCTGCCGCTGCCGGCCCCATACGCAGCACCAGTTCGCCGCGCAACTGCGTCAATCCGGCGATGCGCGCATCGATTTCACCCAGCTTGCGCGCCAGCGCCGCGCGCAGCAGGTCCGCCGTGGCGGGATCGCCGGCGGCCGCCAGCAGCGGCATGTCGGCCTCGATTTCGGCCAGGGTAAAGCCCAGCTGCTGCGCCGTGCGCAGGTAGCGCAGCCAGTCGGCCGCCTCGGGCGGGTAGTCGCGGTAGCCATTCGCGCCGCGCCGTGCGCGCAGCAAGCCCCGCTTTTCATAAAAGCGCAGGGTATCGCGGCTCAAGCCCGTCGCCTGCGCCATCTCGCCGATCTGCATGGTGATTTTTCTTTCATAAAATGCTTGACCATGGAGTGTACTCCAACCCTGATCATGGGCGCTTTCCATACACAGGAGTTCCCATGTTGTCCGTTTCCGCTTTCCGCCGCGTGGTGCGCGCCAGCGCCATTTATGATGTGCTCATGACGGCCCCGTTTGCCACGCCGTGGACGTTTTTGCTGCTGCACGAGCACTTGAGCGCCATCAACGTGAGCCTGGGCGGCCTGCCGCTGCCCGTCTTCGGACCGTTTCATCTGCTCATCAGCAGCTTGTTTGGCAGCGTGGTGATGGTCTGGTCCGTGCTGCGCATGCTGGACCCGCAGCCGCGCTTCGGCCGCTATGACGCGGCAGCGCGCTACCTGTTTTCCACCTGGATGGCGTGGGCGCTGTTCACGACGGGCCAGCCCCTGCTGTGGCTGTTCTTCGTGCCTGAACTGGCCTGGGGCCTCGCGCAAAGCTTGCCATTGCGCCGCAGCGAGGGCGCGCCGGCAGGGTGCGCGCACGAATCGTTGTTGAGATGGCGATAACGAAATGCAATAATGGCCGTGCTTTACAGCAATAAACGACTATTAAGGAAATAATTATGCAGCAGGATGCCGCTGGAAAAAACATGGCGTTGCTCGATCCGGTGGTGGCGCCGCGCATCGCGGTGACGCGCCTGGTGGCGGGCCTGCTGCAAGGCTTGCTGCTGTACTGGCTGTACAGCACGGCGCAAGACAAAGTGTGGCCCGCCACGGAAGCCTATCTGCTGGCGCCGCTGATGCTGATCAGCCTGCTGCTGCCCATCCTGCTGGTTTCCAGCCTCGGCCATATGTCGGTCAAGCGCATCGGCCTGTGGATGGCGGGCGCCGCCGTCGTGATGGCCGTGCTGGCCTGGCATGACGTGGCGCGCGGCGCCGAGCATGTGATCTGGGGCAACTATAAGCCGGGCGCACCGCTGCGCGTCATTTCCGCGCAGCTGTTCGGTTTCTGTGTCGTCGGTTTTTATATCGCCCACGCGCTGGTGCTGGCCAGCGCCCAGGATGGCCAGCGCATCGCCCGCTATCCCACCTACTTTGAAATCGCCTGGAAGCTCGGCATCCAGCTGCTGTTTTCCCTGCTGTTCGTGCTGGGCCTGTGGCTGGTGCTGTGGCTGGGCGGGCAGCTGTTCCTGCTGATCAAGCTGAGTTTCCTGAAAAAACTGCTGGGCCAGGCCTGGTTCGTGATTCCCGTCATCTGCTTCGCGTTTTCGTTCGCCATCCACATCACGGACGTGCGCCCCTCCATCGTGCGCGGCATCCGCACCTTGCTGCTGGTGCTGCTGTCGTGGCTGATGCCTATCGCCGCCGTGCTCGTCTCCGGTTTCCTGCTGACCTTGCCTTTCATCGGCTTCGAGCGCCTGTGGGCCACGCGCCATGCGGCGTCCGTGCTGCTGGGCATGGCCGGCGTGCTGGTGGTGCTGATCAATGCCGCCTTCCAGAATGGCGAAGTGGGCCATGGCGTGGCGCGCGGCATCCGCCTGGGCACACGTCTGGCCTGTCTGCTGTTGCCGTGGGTGGTGGGCATCGCCATCTATGCGCTGACCTTGCGCGTGATGTCGCATGGCTGGACTTCCGACCGCCTGATCGCTGCCGCCTGCCTCTTGATCGCCACCTGCTACGCCGCCGGTTACGCCTGGGCGGCCAGCAAGTATGGCGACTGGCTGCACCTGATCGCCAACGTCAACGTGGCCACCGCCTTTGTTACCCTGCTGGCGCTGTTCGCGCTGTTCTCGCCGCTGGCCGACCCGGCGCGCATTTCCGTGGCCAGCCAGATGGCGCGCCTGAACAGCGGTAAGATAGACGTGGACAAGTTCGATTTCGAATACCTGCGCTTCCAGGGCGCCCGCTATGGCCAGGCGGCCTTGCAGGAACTCAAGACGCGCACGGCGGGCCCGGACGCGGCCATCGTGCGGGCCCGCGCCGACGCCATGCTCAAGCGCCAGAACCGCCTCGACGAGACGGGCGCTCTCAGCGACGTGTCGATCAACCTGACCCTGCGCCCGGCCACGGCGAAGTTGCCGGAGAGTTTCCTGCGTCAGGACTGGACGCAGGTCGGCCCGGCCTGGCGCCTGCCCGCCTGTTTGAAGCGGGCAGGGCCGCAGTGCGACGCGTATCTGCTCGATTTCGATGGCGATGGCAAGCAGGACGTGCTGCTGATCAGCAACGACCCGCGGGCCTCGTCGGTGCTGCTGGCGGAAAAGGAAGACGGCAGCTGGACCGCGCGCGGACAAATCCCCACCGATGCCCTGCGCTGCAAACCCCTGCGCGAGAAATTGCAGGCGGGCGAATTCCAGCTGGTGCCGCCGAAAGTGCGCGAACTGGAAATCGACGGCCAGCGCGTGCCGATGACCTTATATACGCCAGAGGATGAGGTCGCCTGCCCGGATGAGGCGGAGCCGACGCCGTAAATGGCAGAAGAAAGGATTTGCCGCGCTGAACAAAACCGATTGCTTGCCATGAAAGCAATCACTTCGTGGGCTGAGCGACTCCGTCCGTTATCGGGCAGCAGCAGACATTGACGCATATGCGCTTAAAGGGATATGACGTGGGTAATTTGAATGAAGGTGCCAAGGAAGCACGCAGTGAGATCAAACGCTTCCAGGAATACATCAATGCGCCGAGTTTGGTGCCAGACCAATGCTACCGCATGGCTAGTCCGACTTATGGGTTAGTGTGCTATGTGAACCAAGTTACGGCTCTATTCTTGAGCAAGAACTACTCCGTGATTCCAATCTTTCTGAAGAGGTCATACGATGCGCTTTTGGCAGTCACTCATGCTCGAGTAAGTGAGCCATACCGGAATCTCGTCATCCATTATCTTAGCCACGTTGCTCATTTTCTGGTTGATTACTCTTGCCTAGACCAAGATACGGCGAGCAATATTGAATTTATCCCACCGGCACTGCTTGAGCTTTCGCCTAGTTCGTTACCTGCAGACTTGTGCGTAGCAAATGAGTTCTGAACGGAATTACTTGCATGATTATTATTGAAGTGCCGTTTTCGGCCAGTTGCAGACAGTGGTTAGCTGACCCGAGCACCTAGCCACGGAGACCGAAACCCTGCAAGGAGCATAAGTGGATTTCGCGGAACTAGCTTTTAGAAGAATTGATGATCGGCAGCTAAAAGCTGACGCCTATGTTGATTGGGCAAATGAATTGCTTGAAGGAGGTTGTGATGTCCCCAGTATTTGGGAGTTGGTGGCCTACCGCTGGGATGCCTATATCGATCCTGATCAAGTTGAACGGTTATTTCTGTCATGCGTAGGCGACTTGGGGCTCGAATTGCAGAGTGAATGGTACGTCGCTCTTTGCGCATATTCAAGCAGCTTATGCGAGCGAATGTTGCGTGGTATTACGCAACCGTGGGACTGCTTGATTGAAATGCTGACTCTCGCAGACGATCACAATGAACCGTATATTCATTGGATTTGGATAGACCTTTCACGTGACCTTGAGCCGATAGAAAGAAGAAGATCAGATTACATTTGCTTCAATGGCGCATTGGACCTTAAGAAATCCGATGACTGCATACGCATGGTCGCGCAGCAGTTCATCGCCCTTTGCACGTTACCTCTTTCCGAGAAATTCCCATGGGTTTGGCTATGTCAGGAATGCGGTGCGGTTGGCGAGGAGAGTACCTTTACCGAGGCAAAGGCTTGTTTGTGTACAAAGTGTGGAACTACCTTTGCGATGAAAAACATGCGTTTCTTCGAGCATCGAGATGAACTTGTTAGGCGCTGCGCGGCGAAGTGAACTGGGACCACGGCTGGCGCGACCATGTTATCAATGGCCAACCCGATTTCAGCTACGCGGCGGATGCTTAGTGAACGAGTACAATCGGCCAATAGCTGCCGAACGTGGCCCGCGTGGCGTTTGTCCGAACAATGAGCTGTTCGCGGTCCAAACTGTCCCCTAATCACGAAGTATATTTCGCCGAGATTGTTCAAAATATATTGCCAATTTGCGATATTTAGCATTTTACGTCAGGAGTCACATGTCAGAAGCTACCAAAGAATTTCTCATGAGGCAGTTTGCTGAATTTGCCGCGTTCAGGCGTGCTTTGACGAACGAGTCGGATCGTGGATGTGCTCTTTTTGCGTCTGCCTATCTGGACAAAGCGCTATCCGATCTACTGTTCCTCTCTTTAGTTAACAGCAAGAAAATCGACAGTGAACTCTTCGAAGGCAATTCTCCCCTTGCGACGTTTTCGTCACGCATCAAAATGGCGTTTTACTTAGGAAAAATTTCAGCCGAATGTCGGGGGGATCTCGAAACTATCAGGAAGATTCGAAATGAATTCGCGCATGATGCGAACTTAATTTCCTTTGACACACAGTCAATTGCTGATCGTTGCCGTAACTTGGGGTTCTCTTATCAGTCCAAAGAGTCGCGGCCACGGTCCCACTTCACTGCGGCCTGTAGTGGAATCTTGGGCCGTCTGCATATGACAGCACTTAAATCGGTCGCTCCAACGGTTAAACCTGATGATCGGCCAACAGAGGAGGAGAAGGTGAAGGCACGTGAGAATGCTAAGAAAGCGTTAATGGAAGTAGAAGAAGAACAAGACAAGGAAGGTAAGGCTTCATGACAGTTACCAGTATCGGCCAGAAGCGGCCATGCAGCTGGTTTCATTCCTTTGGATTTGAACCAATCTAAACGGCAACATAATTAATCACTTGGGATCAAGATGCTAGAATTTTTCCGCGACCCAGCTTGGCAGTTCGTAGGTGTCGTGCTTGCGGTAGCCGCCTTGGCCGCTACATTCCTCGTCTTTTGGCTGCAACGTCAACGGAAGACTCTTTCCTACGAAGTAATCTCAAAGAACCAATTGTTGACAGTTAGGGAAGAGCTTGAAGGTCGATTGCAAGTTCTCTATGACGGTCATCCAGCGCGAGACATTTGCCTGCTGATCGTCAAGTTCGTTAACTCTGGCAATGTGCCAGTTTCGACCACGGACTACGAACGCCCGCTGTCGCTCAGTACGGGCATAACATCAAAGATACTTTCTGCCGTAATCACAGATGTTGATCCGGAAAACTTGGCGGCAAGCATTGACATCCTTGAGAGTCGAGTGACGCTTAAGCCGATCCTGCTAAATTCCAAAGACTTTGTAGTGGTTTAATGTACCCGGACACTAATTTAGGCGAGAATGCTCGCCATGGAGAGGTGTTTGATGAGCAAGCAAAGACGTACGTTTTCCCCTGAGTTCAAACAGCAGGCGGCATGCCTGGTACTGGATCAAGGATATAGCCATACGGAGGCAAGCCGTTCGGTCGGCATCGGCGAATCAGTGCTGCGCCGCTGGGTGCAGCAGCTTCAGTTGGAACGGCAAGGCATCACGCCACAGAGTAAGGCAATGACGCCTGATCAGCAGCGAATACAGGAACTCGAAGCGCGCATTGAGCGTCTCGAGCGGGAGAAGTCCATTTTAAAAAAGGCTACCGCGCTCTTGATGTCGGAAGGGATAGAACGTACGAGGTAATCGATCAGATTTGTGGTAACGAATCAATCGAGTTGATCTGCGCGGTGTTCGACGTAGCGCGGTCATGCCTGTACGCGCATCGGGAGCGCGCCCGGCACATTGATGTTGAGCGCATGGCATTGCGTAGCCGCGTGCACGAGCTGTTCGTCGAGAGTCGCAGTTCGGCGGGAAGCCGCAGCATCATGGGCATGATGCGCGAGGAAGGCACGGCAATTGGCCGCTTCAAAGTCAGTCGTTTGATGGAAGAGCTAGGGCTGGTCTGCAAACAGCCTGGCAGCCATGCCTATAAGCAGGCTACGGTGGAGCGGGTCGATATTCCGAACCACCTCAATCGTGAATTCACAGTCGAGGCGCCAAATCAGGCCTGGTGCGGAGACATCACCTATGTCTGGGCGCAAGGCCGATGGTATTACTTGGCAGTGGTGTTGGATTTGTTCGCTCGCCGAGCGGTGGGCTGGGCATTCTCGCTACGGCCCGACGCCGACCTTGTTGTGCAAGCGCTGGAAATGGCTTACGAGCAGCGAGGTCGACCGCAGGGCCTGCTGTTTCATTCGGATCAAGGCAGCCAGTACGCCAGTCGAAAATTCCGTCAGCGCTTGTGGCGCTATCGGATACGACAGAGTATGAGCCGTCGGGGAAATTGTTGGGATAACTCCCCGATGGAACGGCTGTTCCGCAGCTTCAAAACTGAATGGCTGCCGTCAACTGGTTACATGACGGCACAGGAAGCACAACGGGACATCAGCCATTACCTGATGCACCGGTATAACTGGATACGGCCACATCAGTTTAATCACGGATTGGCACCGGCCGTCGCCGAAGAAAAACTTAACGCAGTGTCCAGGATGGGTTGACCACTACAGCGAGTGTTGCGCTTTGGGCGCGATTAACCTGCCCATCATTCCAAGGTTTCAATATGGCGCTGATCTAAAACTTTAGACAACGTGAATGGCAGCAACGGGGCGGAATCGGACGGTGCCATTGGGGCAAAGCGCCACCGGTAGCTAAGTGCTGATCCATAGTGCTTGGCAGATGAGAACGCGATTGGGCATGGCAGGGCCTATGAGGCTTGCCAGATTCCTGGTGTGCGATCTCGTTGCTGCTTGGTCCAACGACGAGATCGGGTCTGGCCTGTTTATCTCCTGCCCAACAGAGACTCTTGCCGCGCTCAAGCAAGAGCTGGTCATCCCCCGCCGTACGGGCGGAGAGGGGTGACATGCACGAACAGCTTGCAGCGGTAACAGATGAAACGACGTTTCTGTAGTTGATCCGTGCGGAGCGGCCTGTCCGCTGTAGCAGTCGTTCGACTGATACAGCATGTGCTTGTATGCGGCGCCTTGTGCCTTGTCCCCGCCGTGCTGGGATTCTAGACTGGGGCCTTCTCCACGCTGCGACTGCCTGCCATGACCGAACTGCTGCCCCTGATGAGCTATTGCTTTGTGATGTCCGCCACGCCCGGACCGAACAACGTCATGCTGGCCACCACCGGCGCCAATTTCGGCTATCGCGGTGCGCTGCCGGTGATCCTCGGCATCCAGGCCGGCATCTTCGTGCAGACCATGCTCATGTGCGTTGGGCTGGGCAGCGTGTTCGTCGCGTATCCGATGGCGCAGCAGGTGTTGCGGATCGCGGGCGCGCTGTACTTGATGTTTTTGGCCTGGAAGCTTGCCGGCGCCTCGGTGGCGGGGGCCGGCGCACCGAAGGCCGTGTCGTTTGCGCAGGCGGCGCTGTTTCAGGCGCTGAACCCGAAGAGCTGGCTCAAGGCGATCACCATGGCGTCCGTCTTCATGCCTGCGCAGGGCAATATGCTCGCCAGCGCGCTGCTCGTGTCCGTGATCGGCACCGTGGTGGGCATGCCGTGCAACGCCATGTGGGCGCTGTTCGGCGTCTCGATCCGCAGCGTGCTGAAAGCGCCCCGCAACCAGCGCATATTCAATCTGGCGATGGGCGCCATCCTGCTGGTCCTCGCCCTGACGTTTTTACGCTAGACTGCCACCATGTTCGCCATCGACCGCTCCTCGCCCATCGCCCTGTTCAAGCAGATCGAGGCCGCATTGCGCCAGCAGATCGCGCAACGCGTCCTGCCTGGCGGGACGAGGCTGCCGTCGATCCGCCAGCTTGCCACGCAGCTCGCGGTGAGCACCAACACCGTGGTGGTGGCGTATGACAGGCTGGTGGCCGCAGGCGTCATCGATACGCACGGCACGACGGGTTTTTTCGTCTGCGCACCCGCTGACGCCGGCCGCGCCGTTCCCGACGAGGTGGCGCTGGAAGCGGGCCAGGAGCAAGAGCCAGTCTGGCTGAGCCAGCAAGTGAACGACCAGCGGCCGGGCGTGCTGCTGGCCAGCAGCGGCGCCTTGCCGCCCACCTGGCTGCAGGATGCGCTGCCGGCCGCCGCCGTGCAGCGTGGCCTGGCGCGCAGCGCGGCCGGCATGGCTTCGCGCTGTCCGCCGCAGGGGCTGGCCGAACTGCGCGAGCAGATCGCGCTGCTGTTGCGCGGCATCGGCATCGCCGCGGACGCCAGCCACATCCTCACCACTTTCGGCGGCACCCATGCCATCGATCTGATCTGCCGCACGTTTCTGCAGCCCGGCGATACGGTGCTGGTGGAAGACCCCGGATACTTCCTGATGTTCGGCAGGCTGCGCCAGGACGGCGTGCGCCTGGTGCCCATCAAGCGCCGCCCCGATGGCCTCGACCTGGACGAACTGGACGCGGCCTGCCGCGCGCACCGTCCGCGCCTGCTGTTCATGCAGACGGCTTTGCACAACCCCACCGGCTGGAGCAGCAGCGCCGCCAACCTGCACAAGGTGCTGATCATGGCGCAGCAGTACGGCTGCCTGATCGCCGAAGACGACGTGCACGGCCATTTCCAGCAGGGGCACAGCACGCGGCTGGCATCGCTGTCCGGACTGGACGGCGTGATCTACTATTCGAGCCTGTGCAAGGCGCTGAGCCCGGCCCTGCGCATGGGCTATCTGGCTGCGGCGCCGGCGCTGCTCAAGCTGCTGATGCGCACCAAGATCCACGCCATCATGACCTTGCCTGCGCTGAACGAATACGTGCTGCTGGAAGTGCTCAAGGCCGGCAATCTGCGCAAGCACCTGGAGCGGCTGCAACGCAAGATCATGGTGGCGCGCAACGCCAGCACGCGGCAGCTGAGCGCGGCCGGAGTGCTGTTCGAGCAGCCCGGCGACGCAGGCATTTTCCTGTGGGGCAGCATGCCCGAAGGGCTAGACGTGGACTTGCTGGTGCAGGACGCCTACCGCAACAAGATCCTGCTGATGCGCGGCGCCGCGTTCTCGGCCAATGACACGCCCGACCAGCATATCCGCTTCAACGTCGCCTTCAGTCAGCATCCGCGCGTGAGCGCCTACCTTGAAGAACGCCTGCGCGCGGTGGCAGGCGCGCGCTCCAGCCTTGCCCGCGCCTTCCTTTAGTTTTTATTGGTATTCTGGAGGGATGATTTTTTCGTCAACGTGTGAGCAAGGAAGCGCCATGCACAAACAGATCATTCTCAACCTGCCCGTGAAGGACCTGGATAAGTCCAAGGCCTTCTTTTCCGCCCTCGGCTTTACCTTCGATCCCCGCTTCAGCGGCGAGAACGCGGCATTCATGAATATCGTCGAAGGCAGCATCCAGGCCATGCTGACGACGGAACCGTTCTTCCAGTCGCTGATTGACAAGCCGCTGGCGAATGCCAGGGAAACCAATGAAGTCGTCATTTGCCTCAGTTGCGAAAGCCGGGAAGAGGTGGATAGCCTGATCGCCAAGGCCCAGGCCGCCGGTGGCCGCATACCGCATCCGCCCGAGGACCATGGCTTCATGTATGACCAGGGCTTCGAGGATATCGATGGCCACCTGTGGAACCTGGTCTGGACGGCGCCGGAAGCCTGATGCGAACCGCTGGAATCAGTTCTTCGTGCGCACCTGACGCACGTGGTTTTCCAGTTCGCTGAACGACGGGCGTTCCGTGGCGGAAATGACCTTGCGGCCGAATTCCACGGCCAGCGCCGGCGCATAGCCGTTCAGGCTGGCCAGCAGGGTCACTTTCACGCACTGGTACATCTTCGCCGTTTCATGGTGCTTGCGGCGCAGCAAGCTGGCCAGGGGCGCGATAAAACCGTAGGCCAGCAAGATGCCGATGAAGGTGCCGACGAGCGCCTGCGCGATCAGCACGCCCAGCTCGGCCGGCGGCAGGCCGACGGACGCCATTGTGTGCACGACGCCCATGACGGCGGCCACGATGCCGAAGGCGGGCATGGCGTCGGCCAGCTGCGAAATCGTCTGGATCGGCATTTCTGCATCTTCATGGTGCGTTTCGATCTCGTTATCCATCAGGTTTTCGATCTGGTAAGCATCCATATTGCCCGACACCATCAGGCGCAAATAATCGGTGATGAATTCCAGGATGTGCTCGTCGCCGAGCGTGTACGGGTATTTGATGAAAATGGGACTGCGGTACGGGTCGTCGATATCGTCCTCGACCGACATCAAGCCTTCCTTGCGGATCTTGCTGAGGATTTCATACATCAGCCCCATCAGTTCCATATAGCGCGCCTTCGTGTATTGCGAGCCGTGGAACAGGGTGGGCAGGGCGGCGAACGTGGCGCGGATGGCCTTGGCGTCATTGCCGACAAAGAAGGTGCCCAGCGCGGCGCCGCCGATCATCAGCAGTTCCAGCGGCTGGAACAGGGCGCCCAGGTGACCGCCCTGCATGGCGAAACCGCCGAAGACGGAAAACAGCACGACGAGAAATCCGAGTATGACTAGCAAAACCTACTCCTTCATATTATTGCCATATCGCAATATTGTAGTGTAACCCTATTTCCCCGTATTGGCCGAGTCCGGCTGCAACTGCTCGATGAGAAAATTGATAAAAGCGCGCACTTTGGCGGGCAGCTGGTGGCGGCTCGGGTAGTAGGCGTACAGGTCGGCCGGCGCCAGCGCATAGTCTTCCAGCACCACGCGCAGGCGGCCGCTGTCGAGGTAGCGGGCCAGGTCCCATTCCGAGCGCAGCAGGATGCCGTGGCCGTCCAGCGCCCAGCCGAGCACCACGTCGCCATCGTTGCTGGCCACCGTGCCGCGCACCTTGACCGTGTGGGTGGCGCGGCCACGGCTCAAGCGCCAGATGCCGTAGGCGTCGTCGTTTTGCCGGTGCACGATGCAGCGGTGCCGCGCCAGGTCGTCCGGCGTTTGCGGCGTGCCGTGCGCCTGCAGGTAGGCGGGCGAAGCGCACAGGAAGCGCCGGTTCGACATGATGCGCCGTGCCGACAAACGCGTGTCGGGCAAGTCGCCGAAGCGGATGCCCAGGTCGTAGGCCTGCTCGACCAGGTTGATGGGGCTGTCCGTCAGTTGCAGCTGCACTTCCAGCTGCGGGTGGCGCAGCGCGAATTGCGACAGCAATGGCGCGATCACCGTGCGGCCGAAACCCAGGGTGGCATTTACGCGCAACAAGCCTTTCGGTTCCGCGCTGCCGCTGGCCAGGGACTCTTCCATGGCGCGGATATCGTCGAGAATCTGCCGCGCCTGTTGCAGATAGCTTTCGCCATCGCCCGTCAGGCTGATGCGCCGCGTGCTGCGGTTTAGCAGCCGCACGCCCAGGCGCTGTTCCATCAGCGCCAATCGCTTGCTGACGGCGGGTGGCGTGATGCCCAGCTCGCGCGCCGTGGCCGACAGGCTGCCCAGCTTGGCCAGCAGTACAAAGAAGGCCATTTCCGTCGTGGCGTCGCTTTTCATTATTAACTTCAAGTGAAGAATGGTTTAAATTAATATCGATTATACGACTGACTATCGCGGTTAAGCTGGCGTCATTGTTTTCACCCACAGGAGACCCGCATGAAAATCGTTGAAATCCGCGAAAAGACCATTCCCATCTCTTCCCCCATCCGCAACGCCTACATCGATTTCAGCAAGATGACCCTGAGCCTGGTAGCCGTCGTCACGGACGTGATACGCGACGGCAAGCCCGTCGTCGGCTACGGCTTCAATTCGAACGGCCGCTACGGCCAGGGCATGCTGATGCGCGAGCGCTTCATTCCCCGCATCCTCGACGCCGATCCTGCCTCGCTCGTCACGGATGACGGCAGCAACCTTGATCCGCACAAGGTGTGGGATTGCATGTATACAAATGAAAAGCCGGGCGGCCATGGCGAGCGTTCGGTGGCCATCGGCACCATCGACATGGCCATCTGGGACGCCGTGGCGAAGATCGAGAACAAGCCCTTGTTCCAGCTGCTGGCCGAGCGCCACGGCACGGGCGTGCCCGATAAAAAAGTCTTCGTGTATGCGGCGGGCGGTTATTACTACCCGGGCCAGAGCCTGTCCGCCCTGCAGGACGAGATGCGCAGCTATATCGACCGCGGCTACACGGTGGTCAAGAAGAAGATCGGCGGCGCTTCGCTCGACGAGGACTTGCGCCGCATCGACGCCATCATGGAGGTGCTGCAGGACGGGCAAAAGCTGTGCGTAGATGCGAACGGCCGCTTCGACCTCGATACGTCGATCGCCTACGCCAAGGCGCTGCGCCAGTACGATCTGTTCTGGTATGAAGAGGCGGGCGACCCGCTCGACTTCGAGCTGCAATCGACCCTGCGCAGCTATTACGACAAGCCGATGGCGACGGGCGAAAACCTGTTTTCCATGCAGGATGCGCGTAACCTGATCCGCTATGGCGGCATGCGCGCCGACCGCGACTGGCTGCAGTTCGATTGCGCCCTCAGCTACGGCCTGGTGGAATACCTGCGCACGCTGGACATGCTGCACCAGCACGGCTGGTCGCGCAGCCGCTGCATCCCGCACGGCGGCCACCAGATGTCCCTGAATATCGCGGCCGGCCTGGGTCTGGGCGGCAATGAATCGTATCCCGATCTGTTCCAGCCCTTCGGCGGTTTTCCCGATGGCGTCAAGGTCGAAAACGGCCACATCACCATGCCGGACCTGGTCGGCATCGGCTTCGAGGGCAAGGCGAACCTGTATGCGGAAATGCGTGCGCTGAGCGGGCAGTAGGCTCAGGCCGGCGCCTGCCGTTTCATGTGTGCGGCGGAACTGGTCTTCCCCAGCGGAACAGCCACATGATGGCAAGCTTGGTCGTGGCGCTCACGCTGGCCAGCAGCAGCAAGGGCCAGCCCGTCGACAGGCCCATGACGCAGGCAAAGAAGATGGTGCTGGCATCCATCGCCAGGATGAACTGGCTCATTTTCAGGGACACGGCGCCCGTCCTGCCCGAGCGCCAGATCAGGCCGATCTGGTGCGCATAGCCCTGCGCCAGCAGCACGGTGACGGCGACGATCAGGCTTTGCGAGATCACGCGCTTTTCATCGGTGAAGGTGGGGCCGAATAGCAATCCCGCCACACCCGCGCCCAGTAGCAGCGCGCAGGCCAGCAGCGCATTGCGCGATGCCCGGCTGCGGCGGTCGCGGTCGATTTCATACAGGATGCCCAATGCGATCAGCGAGGCGATCAAACGGGGCCAGACGATGTAGTGGTTGAATGGCGTGATCGAATAGCCGTACACGAAGAAGGCGCAATACGCGAGGAAGCTGACGGTGAACTGGTTGATGGACAGGATGTCCGTCGTCTTGCCGGCGCCGATGCCGGCATCGCGCTTGCGCTGCCAGATTTTTTGCAGCTGCGACCACAAGCCAAACAGGCTGACGACGATGAAAAGGGAATTGAGGCTGCCGGCGAGGGCGTAGAGGGAAGGGGGCTGCAAGGTGTCTCCTGGGATGGCAAGGTATCGCTGCCGTGACAGGCAGCCTTGTCTATACATTTTATTTGGCAACATGCTCTCATGAAATAAATTGGCAGGCAAGCAATGCTTTTACTGCAGCCTCCTGTTGCAGCGAAACTTGCCTGAACTCACCTGTTCCTGAGCTTGCCCTTATAATCGGGGCATGACTTTCTTATCACTGCGTGCCCGCTCCGTGCTGGCCACCCTCGGCAAAATGGCCGTTTCCCTGATTATCCTGTTGACTGCATTGTGGGGCGCGCTGGCGCTGTGGTACCAGCTATCCGGCGGCACGGCGGCGCAAGGCATCGGCGCCTTGCTGTGGGTTGCGCTGGGCGTGGCCAGCATCGCGCTGTGGTGGATGCGCGGCGACATGCGCGTGCTGCTGCCGTATGCGGCCGGTTTTATCCTGCTGCTCGTGTGGTGGAGTTTCATCACGCCGAAGCAGGAAAGGGTGTGGGCCGACGACGTGGCGCGCAACGTCACGGGTACGGTCAAGGGCAATCTCGTCACCCTGGACAATGTGCGCAATTTCGACTGGCGCAGCGATGACGACTACACGGTCAAGTGGGAGCAGCGCAGCTACGACCTCGACGAACTGCGCACGGTGGATACGGCGCTGTCGTACTGGACGGGACCCTACATCGCGCATACGCTGATCTCGTTCGGCTTTGCGGACGGGCGCTTTTTGACGTTCTCCATCGAGATCCGCAAGGAGAAGGGCGAGAGCTTTTCCGCCATCGGCGGCTTCTTCAAGCATTTCGAGATGAGCCTGATCGCCGCCGACGAGCGCGACATCCTGCGCGTGCGCACGAATGCGCGCGGCGAGGACATGCATCTGTACCGCGTCATGATGCCCAAAACGGCCATGCGCTCGCTGTTCCTCGCCTACCTGGACGAGGCGCAATCGCTGAAGGCCAAGCCGCAGTTCTACAATACCCTGACGGCCAACTGCACCACCATCGTCTTCGAGATGGTGCGCCGCATCGTGCCGGGCCTGCCGCTCGACTACCGGCTGATGGCCTCGGGCTACCTGGACCGCTACTTGTTCGACGTGCAGGGCCTGGTGCCCGGCCTGAGTTTCCAGCAGCTGCGCGATGGGGGCCACGTCACGGCGCGCGCGCGGGCGGCCAACGACGATGCGGATTTTTCGCACACGATCCGCCGCGGCATGCCGGGCTACGATGAAGCGGGTTATCCGAAGCTGCAAATGCCCAAGCAATAGCTGTCTGCCTTATACTGTCGCCATATCCGACCGGCCGCCTTTCGCGGCCGGTCTCACTTTACGAATAAAGAAGGCCCGCTATGCCATTTTCCTCACTGGGTCTGATTCCCGCCCTGGTCCGCGCCGTTGACAAGGCCGGCTATGCCGCGCCGACGGCCATCCAGGCGGCCGCCATTCCCGCCATCCTGCGCGGCAGCGACGTGCTGGGCGCGGCCCAGACGGGTTCCGGCAAGACGGCCGCCTACGCGCTGCCGCTGCTGCAGGCGCTGATGGCGCCCGTTTCCGGTCCGCGCCAGGTGCGCGCGCTGATCCTCGTGCCCACGCGCGAGCTGGCGGCGCAGGTGGGGCAGACCGTGCACGCGCTGGCCAAGCCGCTGCCGATCAAACTGAAGATTTCCGTGCTGTTCGGCGGCGTGTCGATCAATCCGCAGATGATGGACTTGCGTGGCGGCGCCGATATCGTCGTCGCCACGCCGGGCCGTTTGCTCGATCTGGTGCGCCAGAATGCCGTGAAACTCGGCGGCGTGTCGCTGTGCGTGCTCGACGAGGCCGACCGCCTGCTCGACATGGGTTTCAGCGAGGAGATCAACGCCATCCTCGCGCTGCTGCCCAAGCAGCGGCAAAACCTGTTCTTCTCGGCCACCTTCCCCGACAGCGTGCAGGCGCTGGCCGACAGCCTGCTCAAGGAGCCCGTGCGCATCGAGGTGGCGTCCGAACCGCAGGACAAGCCCGACATCGTGCAGCGCGCCATCACGGTCGACGTGCCACGCCGCACGCAGCTGCTGCGCTACCTGATCCTGCAGCAGCAGTGGGAGCGCGTGCTGGTGTTCGTCGCCACCAAGTACGCGGCCGAGCACGTGGCCGACAAGCTGCAGCGCGCGGGCCTGCACGTGGGCGCTTTCCACGGTGAATTCAGCCAGGGCACGCGCAGCCAGCTGCTGGCCGACTTCAAGGCCTGCCGTTTGCAGGTGCTGGTGGCCACCGACGTGGCGGCGCGCGGCATCGACATCGCCGGCTTGCCGGCCGTCGTCAACTATGACTTGCCCCGTTCGGCCGTCGACTACACGCACCGCATCGGCCGCACGGGCCGCGCCGGCGAAAGCGGCACGGCCATCAGCTTCGTGACGGCCGACACGGAAGCGCATTTCCGCCTGATCGAAAACCGCAACGACTTGCGCATCGTGCGCGAAGTGGTGGCCGGTTTCGAGCCGACGGAATTGCCCGCGCCCGTGAATCCCGTTACGGACACGGTGAACGGCGGCGTGAAGGGCGCGCGCAAGAGCAAGAAGGACAAATTGCGCGAAGCGGCTGCCAAGGCGGCCGAGGGCAACTAAATTCCCCTTATGTGCGCTAGCCGCTTGAACGGCTGGCCGTCCCGCTTTAAGATGATGTTTCTATAAAGCAAGGGGACGGCAATGCACATGATATTCATCACGCGCGCGGGCGCTCTGGCTTGCGCGCTGGCGCTGGCCGGTTGCGCCGGCTTGGGCGGAAACAATGGCACAGCCAGCATGCAGATGCCGGGCAAGACGCCTGCCGATGCCGCCGTGGCCGCCACCTGGTACAACCCGCCCAGCGAATTTCCCGGCATTTGCCTGACCCAGTTCAAGGATGGCAGCCTGCGTTTCGATGGCGGTTTCGCCTTTTTCAACCCGGGCCGCTGGGCGTACGATGGCGCCGCGTCCGAACTGCGTTTGCAACTGGCGCCGACGCCATCGCTGGAACTGTCGCACGCGCAAATCGTCCAACATATGAACCTGTTGCGCATTGAGGCGGACAAGAGCACGCTGGTGTATGGCGTGAACGCCGATACCAAGGCCATCGGCCTGGGCGGCTTTGTGTTTTACCGCGACACGCCTTGTCCGGCGCGGCGCGGATAAGTGCCGGATTAGTGTCATACGGGAATATTTAGTCGTATAATTTCAACGCAAGCTGGCTGCCGCGCAAGACTCGCAAGACTGTCACGTGCGGCAGATTCCCCCTCCAGGCAAGCTCCGATTTCGCCATGGCGATGAGAGGATGGTCCGATGGATGTGCACGACGAGCATGGCATGCCGGGTACTGCGGCGCTGGCGGTGGATGCCGGGCAGCAGGCCGTGGCCCCGCCGCGCACCTTGCTGCTGGTCGATGACGAGCCGAATATCCTCGCTTCCCTCAAGCGGCTGCTGCGGCGCGATGGCTACCATATCCTGACGGCCAACGGCGGCCAGGAAGGGCTGGACGTATTGGCCAGCCATACGGTCGACGTGATCGTGTCGGATCAGCGCATGCCCGGCATGCTGGGCGCCGACTTCCTGCGCAAGGCCAAGCTGCTGTGTCCGCAAACCATACGCATCATGCTGTCGGGCTATACGGAATTGCAAGCCGTCACGGACGCCGTCAACGAGGGCGCCATTTTCAAATTCCTCACCAAACCCTGGGAAGACCATCAGCTGCGCGAGCATATCGCCGAAGCCTTCCGCCTGAAGGGTATCGACGACGACAATGTGCGCCTCAATGCGCAGCTGCGCGAGGCCAACCAGGCGCTGGCGGCGGCGAATGCGGCCATGCAGGCGCTGGTGCGCCAGCAGCAGCACCAGATCAGCCGCGACGAAGTCAGCCTGGGCATCGCGCGCGAATTGCTGCAATTTTTGCCGCTGCCCGTGATCGGGCTCGATGAAGACGGCATGATCGCCTTCATCAACGCGGCGGCGGCCAACCTGTTCGAACGGGGCGCGGCCCTGCTGGGCAACGAGGCGGCGATCGTCTTGCCGCAGCTGTTCGACGGGCAGGGCGCGCCCCGCCTGGCCGCCATCGATGGCCAGCCGTATGCCGTGGCCGTCCATCCGATGGGCCTGCATTCGCGCTCGCGCGGCAGCCTCGTCACCTTGAGCCGCCATGGGGAGGGCACATGAGTGAAGGCGGACGCGAGATTTCCATGGAACAGGCGCAGGAAGGCATGGTGCTGGCGCAGGCGCTGAGCGATGCCAGCGGCACCGTGCTGCTGGCACAGGGGGCCACCCTGACGGCGGCGAACCTGACGGCCTTGCGCAGGCGCAATGTGGAGAGCTGCCGCGTCGTCATGGACGAGGTGCTTGACCCCGCCGCGCAGGCGCATGCCGAGCAGGAACGCTTGCGCCGCCTGGAACGGCTGGCCGTGCTGTTCCGCGCCACGCCGCCCGATTCCGCCGGGGCCGAACTGCTGGCACTGCTGCAGCGCTACCGGCAAGGGGGCGCCACATGACACGGCTCAGTTTTGAACATATCATCCGCCAGATACAGGAACTGCCTTCGCTGCCCGTGGTGGTGCTGGAGCTGCTGTCGAGCATGGACCAGGACGACACGGACGTGCACGTGCTGGCACAAAAGATCGAGCTGGACCAGGGCCTGGCGGCAAAGACCCTGCGCATCGCCAATTCCTCGTTCTACGGCATGCAATCGAAGGTCACCAGCATCCCGCAAGCCGTTTCCGTGCTGGGCTTTCACAGCATCCGCACCGTCGTCACGGCCTGCGCCCTGACGGGCAGCTTCGCGCCCGTCAGCGGCGGCTTCGATTTCCAGGCGTTCTGGCGCCACTCGCTGGCCACGGCGATCGCCGCGCGCCTGCTGGCGCCGCACTTGCGCGTCAATCCCGAAACGGCGTTCACGGCAGGCCTGCTGCACGACCTGGGCACCCTGGTGCTGGTGACGCGCTTCCCGGCCGAGCATGCGCTTGTGCGCAGCTACCGCCAGGCGCATGACTGCCAGATGGCCGATGCGGAACTGGCCGTCATCGGCATCGATCACGCGCAGGTGGGCAGCGCCCTGGCCGCCTACTGGAAGTTTCCCGAGGCGATACAGCAGGCGGTGGCCGACCACCACAGCATCGACCGGCTGGAAGCGGGCGGCTTGCCGCTGGCCGTGCACCTGGCCAATGCCGTCGCCCTGGCGCTCGACTTGGCCGGCGTCGACGATGCGCTGGTGCCGCCCCTGTCGCCGGCGGGCTGGCGCAGCGTCGCGCTGGACGAGCAGGCCTGGCTGGCGCTGCTGGGGCAAACGGAACACACCTTCGATGAAATGTCGCGGATCATGCTGGCATGAACAAGAAAGAGGCCATGGAAACAGACGCAGGGCAGGCGCTGCCCGCCACGCCGGAACGCCGCCAGGGCGACACCATCGCGCTATCGGCCTTTTTCGACGGCCATCCCGTGGCCACTTTCGCCATCGACACGGAGCACGTGGTGACGCACTGGAACAGCGCCTGCGAACAGCTGCTGGGCTTTACGGCCGCCGAGATGGTCGGCACGCGCGACCACTGGAAGGCGTTTTATCGGCAGCCGCGCGCCTGCCTGGCCGACCTGCTGGTGGCCGACGACATCGCGCTCGGTGAAAATGACCGCTACCTTGGCAAGCTGAAGCGCTCTTCCGTGATCCCAGGCGCCTTTGAGGCCGAGGATTTCTTTCCCGATATCGGCCCTGACGGCCACTGGCTGCATTTCACGGCGGCGCCCCTGCGCGACCGCCAGGGCCGGCTGGTGGGCGCCATCGAAACCCTGCGCGACGTGAGCGAGCGGCGCCTGGCGGAACTGGCGCTGCGCAAGGCGCACGACAACCTGGAACACCTGGTGGCCGAGCGCACTGCCCAGCTGGCCGAAATGAACGAACGCCTGGCCGACGATATCCGCCAGCGCCAGATCGCCGACCTGGAATTGCGCGAGCGTAACCTGGCCCTGACGGAATTGAACAGCAAGCTGTCGCTGGCCCAGCAAAAGCTGCTGCAGTCGGAAAAACTGGCTTCGATCGGCCAGCTGGCCGCCGGCGTGGCGCACGAGATCAACAATCCCATTGGCTATGTGTTTTCCAATGTCGGCACCCTGGAAGGCTATCTGGATGACCTGTTCAGCATGCTCGACGCCTATGAGGAAGCCGAGCCGGCCGTCGCCGACGCCGTGGTGGCGGCGCGCCTGCGGGCGCTGCGCGAACAGATCGACCTGGACTTCCTGCGTACCGACATTCCCATGCTGATGGGCGAGTCGAAGGAAGGCATTTCGCGCGTGCGCCGCATCGTGCAGGACCTGAAGGATTTTTCGCGCACGGATGCGCACCAGGAGTGGGTCTGGGCCGACCTGCGCCAGGGCATCGATACCACGCTCAATATCGTGAATAACGAGGTCAAGTACAAGGCCGACGTGGTGCGCGAGTATGGCGACATTCCTGACATCGAATGCCAGCCTTCCGAGCTGAACCAGGTGATCATGAACCTGGTCGTCAACGCCGCTCACGCCATGAACGAGGAGCGCGGACGCATCACCCTGCGCACGGGCAGCGACAACGCGACGGAAGTGTGGATCGAGGTCGAGGACACGGGCGGCGGCATCGCGCCCGAACACCTGTCGCGCATCTTCGATCCGTTCTTTACCACCAAGGCCGTCGGCAAGGGCACGGGGCTGGGCCTGTCGCTGGCCTACACGACGGTACAAAAGCATCACGGCCGCATCGACGTGCGCAGCATCATCGGCAGCGGCACCACCTTCCGCATCACTTTGCCCGTGCGCCAGGCGCAGGCCGTCGCACCATGACCGAACAGGACAGCATGAGCATGAGCATCAGTACCAGCGCCAGCACCGCGGCCACGCCGCCCACCATCCTGTGCGTCGACGACGAACCGAATATCCTGTCGTCGCTGCGGCGGCTGTTCCGTCCGCACGGCTACCGCGTGCTGACGGCCGATGGCGGCGCGGCCGGCCTGGCCCTGCTCGAGAGCGAGACGGTGGACCTGGTCATCTCCGACATGCGCATGCCGCACATGGATGGCGCGCAATTCCTGGCCCAGGTGCGCCAGCGCTGGCCCGGCACCATACGCTTGCTGCTGACCGGCTATGCCGACATCCAGTCCATCCTCGACGCCATCAACCAGGGCGAGATCTACCGCTACGTGACCAAGCCCTGGGACGAGAACGATATCGTGCTGGTGGTGCGCCACGCGCTGGAACGGCGCGCGCTGGAGCAGGAAAAACTGCGCCTCGAAGCGCTGACGGCCAGCCAGAACGTGGAGCTGCAGGCGCTCAACGCCAGCCTGGAAGCGAAGGTGGCCACGCGCACGCAGCAGCTGAAACAGTCGCACGACGAGGTGCAGGCGGCCAATGAACGCCTGAAGGCGACGTTCGTGACGACCATCAAGGTGTTTTCCAACCTGATCGAAATGCGCGGCGGCAAGCTGGCCGGCCATGCGCGGCGGGTGGCCGAGCTGTCGCGCAAGCTGGCGCTGGCGCTGGGTCTGGAAGGGCAGGAGGCGCGCGACGTGTTCATCGCGGCCCTGCTCAAGGATATCGGCAAGCTCAGCTTGAGCGACGACGTGCTGGAACTGCCGGCCAGCGCCTGGACGGGCGAGCAGCTGGCCGCCTTCCGCAAGCATCCGCTGCGCGCCGAGCAATTGCTGATGGCGCTCGACGAGCTGCGCGCCGTTTCCGTGATCCTGCGCTCGCAGCTCGAGCGCTTCGACGGCGGCGGCTTCCCCGATGGCCTGGTGGGCCTGGCCATTCCGATGGGCGCGCGCATCCTGGCGCTGGCGTCGGACTACGATGGCTTGCAGATCGGCGCCATGGTGCAGCGCAGCCTGCGCGCCGAGGAAGCGCGGACCCTGATCTACGACAGCGTCGGCAAGCGCTACGACCCGGCCGTCGTGGCCGCTTTCCGCAGCATCATGGATGAAACGGAGCCGCCGGCGCGCGACCTGACCGTGCTGTCGGGCCAGCTGGAGCCGGGCATGGTGCTGTCGCGCGACCTGATCAGCCGCGATGGCCTGATGCTGCTGGCGGCCGAACACGTGCTGACGGCCCGCGTGATTTCCCAGCTGCTCGATTTCGAAGGCAAGAATGGCGGGCGTCTGAGCATCCGCGTGTACGCGCCCGTCAAGGAAGGCTAGGGCGGGAAGGCTAGGGCGCTGGCGGGGCCGCCGGCGGCGTGACGGGCAGGTGCACGGTAAAGCGCGTGCCACGGCCCACTTCCGAGGCTACCTCGATACGTCCGCCGTGCTTGTTGACGATGCCGTACGACAGCGACAGGCCCAGGCCCGTGCCGCTGCCCACGGCCTTGGTGGTGAAGAACGGTTCGAAGATGCGGTTCAGGTGCTCGGGCGCGATGCCGGCGCCCGTGTCACCGATCTCCACCCACACCCAGTCGCCGGCGTGGCCGGTGCGGATGCTGATCACGCCATCGCTGCTGATGGCCTGGCCCGCGTTGACAAGCAGGTTCATGAACACCTGGTTCAGCTGCGAGGCCAGGCACAGTATCTGCGGCAGCTCGCCGTAGTGTTTCTCGATGCGCGCCTTGTATTTCAATTCGTTGGCGACGATATTCAGGGTGCTGTCCAGGCCCGCGTGCAGGCTGGCCACTTGCCAGTCCGTCTCGCCCACATGGGAAAAATCCTTCAGCGCCTGCACGATGTCGCGCACGCGTTTGAGGCCATCCATCGATTCGCGCACCAGGTCCACCATGTCGTCCTGCAGGAAGGCGAGGTCGGCCTGGTCGCGCACCTGGGCCACGCGCGCGGCCAGGGCCGGGCCATCGGGCGTTTCGCGCATCGCCTCCTCGTACTGGCCGATCACGCCGAACAGGGTGCCGACATAGCCTTGCAGCGAACTCATGTTGGAGTTGACGAAGCCGATCGGGTTATTGATTTCATGCGCGATGCCGGCCGCCAGCTGGCCGATGGACGCCATCTTTTCCGATTGCAGCAGCTGGTCGTGCGCTTCCTGCAACTTGCTGATCAGTAGTTGCTGCTCTTCGCCGCGCGCCTGCAGCATCGCTTCCATGCGCTTGCGTTCCGTGATATCGGTCAGCGAGCCGATCACCTCGAACGGCACGCCGTGTTCGTCGCGCACGAGGCGCAGGCTGTCGTGCATCCACAGGTAGCTGCCGTCGTGCACGCGGAAGCGGTATTCATAGGCGCGCGCGCCTTCGACGAAGATCTGCGCCAGGCTGGAAAAAATGCCGGGCGCATCGTCGGGGTGGATGTGGTCGAACCAGAAGTTGGGGTCGGCCACCATCTCCTCGGGCTGGTAGCCCAGGACATTGAGGGCATTGTTGCTGACGAACGTCATCTTGAAGTCGCCGCTGGGCACGGTGCAATAGATGATGGAGGGTGTATTGTCGAGCAGGTATTGCAGGCGCACGGCCGTGGCGGCCGGCGTGTCGGCGTCAGGCGCCGCCCCGGCATGCCGCCCGGTATCGGGAGTGGAAAGGTCGAAATCCTCGAACTGCATTGTCACACCTCGCGGCCTGCACGGCATTGATGTCATCCTGGCTCGATTATGCCTGATTCTGCCTGCCTTGGGCCGTCATCGGCGCGCTCAAGGGGCCAGCGGCTGCTCGACGATCGCCATGCGCCGCGCGATCTGCTGCGCCGCTTGCGTATCGCCCGCCTGTTCGGCGCGCAGGCGCTGCACGCCCAGCCAGGCCAGCAGCGGACGGCGCCAGCCCTGGTCCGAGGCGGTGGCCACGGCCGTATCGAGCAGCTCCGGCGTGGCGCGGCCCGAGCGCAGCAGCACGCCGGCCGCCACCAGCTGCGACAGCGGGTCCTTGATGGCGGCCACGGCGCTGGCGGCGGCCGTATCCGAGCTGGCGCTGGCGGCCGCCCGCTGCGCTTCCGGCAGCAGGGCGGCGTCGGCCGCCTGCGCCTTGCCTGCGAGGTAGGCCGCATACGCGCGGTCGGCGTCTGTCGCGTCGGCCTGCAGGGCGTCAAAGCCGGCGCAGTCCTCGAAGGCCAGGCTGGCCACGCGCGCGGCGCAGCGCAGCAGTTCGATGCGCGCCACGAGTTCGAGCTTGCCCGTGCCGGCGACCTGGCTGCGGGCGCGCCGGAATTCCGTCTGCTCGACCAGGGCGTTGCCATTCAAATATGCGGCTTGAAACCGTTCGACGGAACTTTGCGCATTCATTTTCCAGTCCGGCACGGGCGGGCCGCTGGAGCAGGCGGCGAGCGTGGTCAGGGCCAGTGCGGACAAGGTGGCGTTGAGTTTTCTCATGGCAGTTTGATCTCCGGATTGCGCTTGAACGGCCATTTGCGGTTGATTTCATTGACCAGCTGCTCGACCTTGCGCAGATTGCTTTCCACGTCGGCGCGCAGCGGGCCCAGGTCGGCGGTGGCCGCCTTGGCGTTGGCGCCCACGGCTTGCGCTTCGACCAGCACGGCGTCGACTTTTTTCAGGCTGTTGCGCGTGTCGGCCAGCAGGGCGTTCAGCTGCACGATGGTCGCCTGCGCATCCGTCATCACGCCCTTGTCGCCGAAGACGCGCGTGTCGGCATTGGCCACCAGGCCATCCGTGCGGCGCGCCAGCTGGTCCGCCGTGATCAGCAGGGCATTGGCCCGTTCGATCAGCAGGCGCGACTGCTTGTCGTCGCCCGTCAGCAAGCCCATGGCGCCGCCCGGACCGCTGAGCTTGCCGGTGACGGCCTGCACGTTGCGCATGGTGCCGTCGAGCGCGGAATCGGTGCCCGTCAGGTTGCCCAGGTTGTTCAGCAAGTCCTTGGCGGCGGCCAGCAGGCGGGGGATTTCCGCCGCCATGTCGCCCACCAGCAAGTCGCGCGTGGCGTCGTCGGGCAGCGGCGGGTCCGTCAGGATGCCGCTGTAGGCGCGCAGTTTGGCGCCGCCGACGATGCCCCGTTCCAGGGTGAAGATGGAGCTGGTGCGCAGCCAGTGCGCGTCTTTGCGCGGCACGTCGATGATGACGCGCGCGCGGCCGTCCGGCGCCAGCTCGATGCGCTGCACGCGGCCGATGGGAAAGCCGGAAAAGGTCAGGTCGGCGCCCACGCCGACGCCGTCGGAATCGTCGGCCGTCAGCACCAGGGTCTGCGTGGCTTCGAAGGCGCCGCGCGCATACATCAGGTAGACGACGGAGCCGACCACCAGCACGAACATGAAGACGAGCAGGATGGCCGCCTTCAGTTCGGCGTGGCGCACGGGCGGCGGGGCGGGCAGCACAGCGTCGGGCGCCGTGACGTCGGTCTGGTCGGGATTTTGAGGTTGGCTCATGGCTTCTGGCTCTGGTATGGGTGGTTCAAGGTTAGCTGGGCGGTGGCGGGCATCAGTAGTAATTGCCCATCAGCGAAGCCACTTCGACCAGCAGGATGACGGAAAACAGGCGCAGCATTTCGGACAGCCCGTGCGCGGCCCACAGGCGGTTGCGCCGGCCGTGCGGTTCTTCCGGATAGTACGACGAGGCCAGCGGGATCAGGGCGACGGCAAAGCTGAAGAAGATGACTTTGAGCATCAGGATCAGCGCCACGGCCGGATTGAAGATCTGTCCCACGACGCGCGTGTAGCCCTGCAGCGCCCACGGCGTAAAACCGTAGATGGTGATGTAGGCGAGGATCAGCGAGGTGACGCAGCTGACGATGGCCAGCATCCACACGGCGAAGATGCCGGACATGACGCGCGGAAAGTATTCGCGGCGCAGCAGGTCGACGCCCTGTCGCTGCATCTTGTCGAGCATGCCGGACGAGCGCATTTGCGCAAACGCAATGCCGTCGGGCAGGGTCAGGCGCAGCGCGACGAACAGGGCGGCCGTCAGGGGGATCAGTTCCAGCACCAGCACGCGCACCACCATTTCCAGCGCATAGCGCGACAGGCCGTAGCTTTGCGCGCTGACGACGACGATGCGTATCAGCACCAGGCTGACGAGCGCGCAGGCGACGCTGAACCACACGAGATTGGGCGCCGTGTTCGTCACCAGGCGGTGCGCGAGGATGGGGCGGTTGTCGCGGTTATAGCTCGATGGCGACAGGGCCAGCGAAAACACGAGGATGGCGAAATGCAGCATGCGCCACCAGCTGACCAGCCAGGCCATGGTGGCCCGGTGCAGGCGGCGCAGGCTGATGATGAGGGAGACGGATAGGGTCATCATGGCATCTTAACATTGGATGCGTTCGATACAAGCGATTGTGCAGCCGTGCACGGCAGGCCCTTTATTGACCGGCCACGCTGGCGACGCTGTGGATAATCGCGTCGGCCGCCGCCCGCACGCGGGCAGAACGGTTCAGGTCCGCATGCATGACCAGCCACACGTCATACGCTTCCGTCCGCTCGGGCCAGATGCGCACGAGCTGCGGGTCGATGTCGCCCAGGTGGGTGGCCAGCTCGGCCACGCCCAGGCCCGCGCGCGTGGCTTCCTGCAGCATCGCCGCCGAGTTCACTTCCATGGCGACCCGGGCGTTGGCGACGGATTCGCCGGCGATTTTCTCGCCATGGCGCGGCGTCACGGAATGGTGGTAGATGACGATGTCGTGGCCGGCCAGTGCCGTGCCGCGCACGGGCTCGCCCCGTTCGGCCAGGTAGCTTTTCGACGCATACAGGCCCAGGCTGCGCTTGACGAGGTGGCGCGAGATCAGGTCCGGATCGGTGGGGCGCACGCCGCGTACGGCCAGGTCCGCTTCGCGCCGCGTCAGGCTGGCCAGCGCGGGCGCCACGTTGAGCACGATGCGGATGTCCGGGTGGGCCGCGTGCAGCTGCTGCATGGCGCGGATGACGAAATGGCTGGCCATGGTGTCCGTGGTGGCCACGCGCACCAGGCCGCTTAAACGGTTGTCGACGCCCTGCATCTCGCGCTGCAGCTTGTCGGCCGCCCGCTCCATCGCTTCGGCGGCCGTGAGCGCCAGCTCGCCGGCCGGCGTGGGCACGTAGCCCGACGGCGTGCGCAGGAACAGGGTGGCGCCCAGCGAGCTTTCCAGCGCGGCCAGGCGGCGCCCGCACGTGGCCTGGTCGATGCGCAGCAGGGCGGCGGCGCCGCGCAAGGTGCCGGCCCGGCCGATGGCGAGAAAGATGCGTGCGTTATCCCAGTCCATCCGTTTCCTTGTGATTGGTGATGCGTTTCTGCATCAAGGTGCCGATTTTATGCCTGTTTACTGCATCATGCAACGCTCGCATAATGGCTGCCCCGCTGTCTCTGCAAGGAATACCATGTCTGCCCCTACACCGCGCCTGCTGACCCTGGCCTTCGGCTTCGTCATGGCGATGATCGATGTCACGGCCGTCAATGTGGCGCTGTCCGATATTGCGCTGGACCTGGCCATACCGTTGACGGGCCTGGTCTGGGTGGTCGACGGCTACACCCTGACGTTTGCCGCGCTGCTGCTGGCCGGCGGTGCGCTGGCCGACCGCTACGGGCCGAAAGCCGTGTACCAGGGCGGCCTGGGCGTTTTCCTGCTCGGCTCGATTTTGTGCGGCGCCGCGCCCGACGGGCATTTCTTGACGGCGGCGCGCCTGCTGCAGGGCGCGGGCGCGGCCCTGTTCATGCCCAGTTCGCTCAGCCTGCTGACGCACAGCTTTGACGACGAGCGCGAGCGCACGCGCATGCTGGGCGCGTGGTCGGCGCTGGTGGGCGTGGCTGGCGCGTCCGGCCCATTGATCGGCGGCATCCTCGTGCACCAGTTCGGCTGGCGCAGCGTGTTCTGGGTCAACGTGCCGTTGGGCGTGCTGGCTATCGTCATGGCGCAATTGCTGCTGGCCGCGCCGGCACGCCAGCCGCGCGATCTGTCACTGTTCAGCCATGCGCTGGGCGTGGCGGCGCTGGCGGGCCTCAGTTTCGTGCTGATCGAAGGGCCCGTGCTGGGCTGGCTGTCGCCCGGTGTGCTGGCGGCGGTGGCGCTGACGGTGCTGTCGGCCGGACAGTTGCTGCGGCGCGAGCGCAGCGGCAGCCATCCTCTGTTGCCGCGCGCACTGTTTCACAGCAGCAGCTTCGGCGCGGCCAATGGCGTGGGTTTCTTGATCAATTTTTGCGTCTTCGGCCAGCTGTTCCTATTGAGCCTGTTCCTGCAGCAGTCGGGCGGCGCCGACGCCTTGCAGTCGGGCTTGCGCCTGCTGCCCATGATGGCGGCCTATACGGTAGGCAATTTCATGGCGGGAAGTATTGCGGCCCGCCATGGTACGCGTCTGCCGATGCTGGCTGGCTTGCTGGTGGGCGCCGTCATGGCGCTGTTGCTGATGGGCTTGCGTCCGGGTACGCCGTTTGCGCTGCTGGCGCTGGGCACGGCCATCATGAACGTGGCTATCGGCATCGCCATTCCCGCCATGACGGCCACCGTGATGCGGGTGGCCGGCAAGCAGCATGCGAACAGCGCGGCGGCCGCCCTGAATGCGAACCGGCAAATCGGCGCGCTCGTGGGCGTGGCCTTGATCGGCAGCATCCTGCACATGGTGCAGGACTGGTCGCTGCGCTTGCCGCTGGCCTACGCGACGATTGCCGTCGCGTATGGCCTGGCGGCGGGCCTGGTCTACCGGCACGTACATCTGCCGAAGACCGTCGCCGCCTGACAGTTTATTGCTCGCGCGTGCTGCGCCATTCCACCAGTTCTTCGATGGTGAGTATCGGCATGCCATGCAGTTCGGCGAAGCGTTCGATATCGTCGCCGCGCATCATGGTGCCGTCCGGATTCATCAGCTCGCACAGCACGGCGGCCGGGTTCAGGCCCGCCATGCGCGACAGGTCGACGGAGCCTTCCGTGTGGCCACGGCGCTCGAGCACGCCACCGGGAGCGGCGCGCAAGGGGAAGACGTGGCCGGGGCGCACCAGGTCGGCGGGCTTGGCGTTCGGCGCGATGGCGGCGCGGATGGTGGCAACCCTGTCGGCGGCCGACACGCCCGTCGTGACGCCGTCGCGCGCCTCGATGGAGACGGTAAACGGCGTACCGTAGCGGCTGCCGTTGTCGGACGACATGGGCGGCAATTCCAGCGCGCTGACGACGTCCGTCGGCAGGCACAGGCAGACGATGCCGCTGCATTCGCGGATCAAGAGTGCCATGGTTTCGTGCGTGAGTTTTTCGGCAGACAGGATCAGGTCGGCTTCGTTTTCACGGTCGAAATCGTCGAGCAGGATGACGGGGATGCCGGCGCGCATGGCGGCCAGGGCGGATTGGATGCGACCTTCGAGGTCGTTGGAAAGCAGGGTATAGCTGTTGACTAACATGGTGAAACGCTCCTCGCATAGGCGAAAAACGCTGCAGGGCAAGCGAATAGACGCAGCCGGCCGCATCGACAGGTCGAGCGGACATCGCGTTTACTGCACATCTTCTTTCATCCGGACTATACCGTCGGCTCTGGAGTCGCACCAGATCTGCTGACCCTGCCAAACGAAGTTTGACAGGCGCTCGCGGGCTTGACCGTTGCCGGTCTTACCGCCGGTGGGGAATCGCACCCCGCCCCGAAGACGTATTGTTGTGCCGGTCCACATGACCGGCGGCAATACTTTAGCACAATTGAAAAAAAGGGGCAGGGTACTGCTGAGTTTGTTATTCGGCAAAGTTGCCTGGGGAAAGCAGTTTTTCCTAAGCTGTTTTTAATGGCGGAAACAGGATTTCAGTGTAAGGTACGCTTACTGAATCTTACCGTTGAGAATACATGAAGCTGAGTAAATTACGCCTGATCTCGGGCGCCGTCTTGCTGGCGTGCGCCTGCATGGCCCAGGCGGAAATCCGTTTGAGCGATCCCCTGCCGCTGGCACCAGAAGTTACCGTTGGAAAACTGCCGAACGGCTTGACCTATTACATCAAGAAAAATGCCCGTCCCGCGCAGAAAGTGGAATTGCGCCTGGTGGTGAAAGCCGGTTCCATCCTGGAAGATGACGACCAGCAAGGCCTGGCCCACTTCACGGAACACATGGCCTTCAATGGTTCCACGCATTTCAAGCGCAATGAGCTGATTTCATATCTGCAATCGATCGGCGTGAAGTTCGGTGCCGACCTGAACGCCTACACGAGCTTTGATGAAACCGTGTACGTGCTGCCGATTCCCACGAACAAGAAGGAAAACCTGGAAAAGGGTTTTCTCGTGCTGGAAGACTGGGCGCATGGCTTGAAATTCAACCCGGCCGACATCAACAGCGAGCGCGGCATCGTGCTGGAAGAGGCGCGCCTGGGCAAGGGCGCCAGCGACCGCATGAACAAGGTGCTGTATCCGAAGCTGCTGAACGGTTCGCGCTACGCGGAACGCATGCCGATCGGCAAGGAATCCGTGCTGAAAACGTTCAAGCCGGAAGCCATCAAGCGTTTCTATAAAGACTGGTACCGTCCCGACCTGATGGCCGTGATGGTGGTCGGTGATGTGGAGCCGAAACAGGCTGAAAAGCTGATCCGCCAGCATTTCGGCAAGCTGAAAAACCCCGCAAAACCGCGTCTGCGCCTGTATGCGGAAGTGCCGCAACGCTCGCAGACGGAAGCGCTGGTGATCACGGACAAGGAAGCGCCGGACGACAGTGTTTTCATCCGCTACCCGATCCGCGCCGCGCAGGAGCCCGTCACCATCGCCGACTACCGCCGCCAGATGATCGAGAACCTGTACGGGCAAATGCTCAGCGCACGCATGCAGGAATTGACGCAGCAAGCCAATCCCCCGTTCATCCAGGGCGGCAGCAGCATGGGCAAGCTGGTGCGCGGCTATGAATCGTTCAGCGCCTATGCCTTGCTGGGCAAGGGCGGCGTGCAGCCGGCCGTCGATGCGCTGGTGCAGGAAGATGAGCGGGCGCGCCGCTTCGGTTTCAGCCAGGATGAACTGGACCGCGCGCGCAAGGACATGCTGCGCAATTACGAGCGCGCATACAGCGAACGCGATAAATCCGATTCGGCCGGTTTCGTCGCCGAGTATTCGCGCAACTTCCTGGAACAGGAAGCCATCCCCGGCATCGCCAATGAATTGCTGTACGCGCAGGAGCTCTTGCCACAGGTAACCTTGCAGGAAATCAACGAGACGGTGGCCAAGGTGATTCCCGACCAGCAAAAGAAACTGGTGGTCTTCATGGGCGCCGAGCCGAAACCGGGTGCCAGCGTGCCGACGCAGCAGCAATTGCTCGACGCCGTGGCGAAGGCCGAGCAGCAAAAGGTCGAGCCGCGCACGGAAAAAGTCCTGGCCAGCAAGCTGATGGATGGCCCGCCGGCCGGCGGCAGCATCGTCTCGGAAAAGTTGAACAGCGCCATCGGCGTGACGGAACTGACCCTAGGCAATGGCGTGCGCGTGCTGCTCAAACCGACGGACTTCAAGAATGACCAAGTGCTGATGGGCTCGACGCGCTTCGGCGGCCAGTCGCTGTTCGGCGACGCCGACATCTACAACGCCCGCTATGCCAGCGCCGTGGTCGGCAGCATGGGCTTGAAAGACATGGCGCCGCTGGACTTGCAAAAAGTGTTGGCCGGAAAAACGGTCAATGTAGGCGCGTCGCTGGGCGAGCTGAGCGAAGGTTTTGGCGGCTCGGCCAGCAGCGCCGACGTGGAAGCCATGCTGCAACTGGTGTATTTGTATTTCAATGACGTACGCAAGGATGCTGGCCTGTACCAGTCTTTCATCGGCAAGCAGCAGGACCTGGCGAAAAACAGCATGGCGCAGCCGGAAGCCGTGTTTTACGACGCCATCCAGCACGCCATGTTTGGCGACAATCCGCGCGTCGACGGCGTGCCGCGCGCGGCCGACTTCGACAAGGTGGGCCTGGACCGTTCGCTGGACATCTTCCGCCAGCGTTTTTCCAGCGCACGCGGCATGACCTTCATCTTCGCGGGCAGCTTCGAGCTCGACAAGATCAAGCCGCTGATCGCCAGTTACCTGGGCACCTTGCCCGTGGGCGACGTGCCGCATGCCTACCGCGACGTGGGCATGCGCCCGGTGACCGGGGTCGTCAAGAAGGACATCTACATGGGCAGCGAGCCCAAGAGCACGATTTCCATCACCTTCAATGGCGACGTGGCGTATTCGGACGAGCAAAAGCTGACCTTGCAAGCGCTGGGCGAAGTGCTGAACCTGAAAGTCATCGAAGTGCTGCGCGAAAAGATGAGCATGATCTATGGCGGCGGTTTTGAAACCTCGATGGGCCAGCATCCGTATGGCCATTATTCGGTGGCCTTGAACTTGCCGACGGGACCCGAAAACGTGGACAAGGTGATCGCCGCCGCCTTTGCCGAAATCAACAAGATGAAGACGGACGGGCCATCGGCGGCCGACCTGGAAAAGGTCAAGCTGAACTGGATCACGCGCCAGCAAAAGTCGCTGCGCGAAAACCGCTACTGGATGAGTCAGTTGATGGGTTCCGTGACGCAGGGACGCGACCCCGCGCACATCCTGCGCTACGAGCAGCGCGTGCGCGCCATCACGCCGCAAGCCGTCAAGCTGGCGGCGCAACGCTACCTGGACATGCACAATTATGTGCAGGTGGTGCTGTATCCGGAACGCAAAAACGTTGCAGCCAAGTAACCCTCGTGTTTGATCTGCATGGGCGGCAGCGTGGCGAAGCTGTTAAACTGCCGCTTATTGATGTGATATCGCAATTTAACAAGCAAGGAAATACGATGGCTAAGAAAGAAGAGCTCGATCCGGAAACCCTGGAGTTGATCAACTGGTGTATCGAGGTCGAAGGCTTCCTCGTGGCTGGCGGCGCCACCGTGGCGCAGGCGCAGGACCACATCGAAGAGCAGGTCGAGTGGTTTACCGACCAGTTCTACGACGGTTTGACGCCGGAAGAGGCGGCCAAGGAAGCCTTGGCCTGACCTTCAACAGTAACTTACAGCGGGCGGTGCCTGCCGGGCACAGCCCGGTAGCGCCGCCCGTTTTGCTTTTCTGAAAAGATTTCCATTGGGCAATTAATTCTCCTATTTATTTCCAGGCACCCATGACACTCCGTTCGCGCATTCTCCTCCTGTGTTTCAGCACCTTGCTGGGCATCGTCCTCATCGCTTCATTCTCCCTGTATTCCCTGCGCCAGACCATGATGGCGGAAAGGGTCGAGCAATTGACGGTGCTGGTGGAGCTGGCCAACGCGTCCGTGGAAAAGGCCTATGCGCTGGAACAGTCGGGCAAGCTCACGCGTGAGCAGGCCCAGCAGCAGGCCAAGCTGGCCATCGGCAGCTTCGCCAAGGACGAGATGTATTATTTCGTACGCGATTTCAGCACCGACTTGCTGTACGTGCATCCGAATGCGTCGCGCATCGGCGTGCCGCAAAAGAACATGAAGCAGTCGGGCGACCGTTACCGCGTGGCCCTGGCCACCAGCCGCATCGGCCTCGTGCAGGCGGACGGCACGCGTCCCGGCGTGCCCGACCCTGTGGCGAAGATGTATGCCGTGGTGAAATTTGCGCCGTGGGACTGGCTGATCGGCACGGGTACGTATATCGATGACATCAACCACAAATTCTGGGCCCAGGCGGGCGTGCTGCTGGCCATCGGCGGGGCGCTGATGCTGGTGGTGGGCGCCCTGGCGGCCCTGATGCTGCGCCGCATCCTGGCCCAGCTCGGCGGCGAACCCGACTATGCAGCGGCCATCGTGGCGCAAATCGCCCAGGGCGACCTGACCACGCACATCGATACGCGCCCCGGCGATACATCGAGTTTGCTGATGGCGATCAAGGCCATGCGCGACAACCTGGCCCATCTGGTGAGCCAGGTGCGCACCGATGCGGAATCCATTTCTACGGCGTCGGGCGAGATCGCCTCGGGCAACCACGACTTGTCGGCGCGCACGGAGCAGCAGGCGGGATCGCTGGAAGAAACGGCGTCGACCATGGAAGAAATGACCTCGACCGTGCGCCAGAATGCGGACAATGCGCGCCAGGCGAACCAGCTGGCCATTTCCGCCTCGCAAGTGGCGAGCCAGGCGGGCGGCGTGGTGAGCCAGGTGGTCGACACCATGGGCGCCATCAATGCCTCGTCGAAAAAGATCGGCGACATCATCGCCGTCATTGACGGCATCGCCTTCCAGACGAACATCCTGGCCCTGAACGCAGCCGTGGAAGCGGCGCGCGCGGGCGAGCAGGGCCGTGGCTTCGCCGTCGTGGCCAGCGAGGTGCGCAACCTGGCGCAGCGTTCGGCCGCAGCCGCCAAGGAGATCAAGCAATTGATCGACAGTTCTGCCGAGCAAGTGGGTGCCGGTGAAAAACTGGTGGCGCTGGCCGGCGAGACGATGGAAAAAGTCGTTTCCAGTGTGCAGCACGTGACCGATATCGTGGCCGAGATTTCCTCGGCCAGCGCCGAGCAAAGTGCCGGCATCGAGCAGATCAACCAGGCCATCGTCGAGATGGATAACATGACGCAGCAAAACTCGGCCCTCGTCGAGCAGGCGTCGGCGGCGGCGCAGGCGATGAACGAGCAGGCGGCCGGGCTGGCGCAGATCGTCAGCGTGTTCAAGGTGGGCGCAGTGGCAGGGGCACCGCGCCCGGCGCCGGCGGCCCAGCGCCGGCTGGCCCGCTAAGTTTTCGTCAGAACGGGAACTTATCGCCTGACCATCTGTCAAATTCTTCTTGGTCCTTAGCGGACGCATAGTAGAGGTGAGCATGACAGATGGTTTTTCCTATCACGCGGCATTTGCCCGCAACCTGGGCTGGGTCACGCAGGCGGAGCAAAACAGCTTGCGCGGCAAGCGCGTGGCCATTGCCGGCATGGGTGGTGTCGGCGGCGTGCACTTGCTGACCCTGGCGCGGCTGGGCATCGGCGCTTTCCACATCGCCGATTTCGATACCTTCGATATCGCCAACTTCAACCGCCAGGCCGGCGCCATGGTCTCCACCCTGGGCCAGCCCAAGGTGGCCGTGCTGGCGCAGATGGCGCGCGACATCAATCCCGAACTCGACATCAAGCAGTTTCCCGACGGCATACACGACAGCAACCTGGCCGAGTTCTTTGCCGGTGTCGACCTGTATGTGGACGGCCTGGATTTCTTCGCTTTTCCCGCACGCCAGGCCACTTTCGCCACGTGCGCCCGCCTGGGCATTCCCGCCATCACGGCCGCGCCGCTGGGCATGGGTACGGCCGTGCTCAGCTTCATGCCGGGCGGCATGACGTTCGAAGAGTATTTTGGCTGGGGCGACTTGCCCGAAGAAGAAAAAGCGCTGCGCTTTCTCGTCGGGCTGGCGCCGGCCGGCTTGCACGGCCCCTACCTGGTCGACCCGTCCGCCATCAACCTGAAGGAGCGGCGCGGGCCGTCGACCATCATGGGCTGCCAGCTGTGCGCGGGCGCGGCCGCCACGGAAGCCTTGAAAATTCTGTTGAAACGAGGCAAGGTGATGGCGGCGCCGCACGGTGTGCATTTCGACGCCTACCGCAACAAGCTCGTGCATACCTGGCGTCCCGGCGGCAACCGTCATCCGCTGCAGCGCCTGACGATGGCCATCATCAAGCGGCGTCGCGCCGCGCAGGGGGCATAAATGGCGCAAGCACTGTTGAACGATCCCGTGCTGGAAAGCATCCTCGACCAGGCGCGCTGGGCGCCCAGCGGCGACAACACGCAGCCGTGGCGCTTTGAAGTCGTGGACCCGCGCCACGTGGTCGTGCATGGCTTCGATACGCGCAGCCACTGCGTGTACGACCTCGACGGCCATCCCAGCCAGCTATCGCTGGGCGCCTTGCTTGAAAGTATGGCGCTGGCGGCCAGCTGTCACGGCTTGCGCATGGAAGCGCGCCGGCGCCTGTCCATGCCCGATACCCTGCCCACCTTCGATGTGCACCTGATCGACAGCCCCGGCATGCTGCCCGATCCGCTGGCGGCCTTCCTGCCGCAGCGCAGCGTGCAGCGGCGGCGGCTCAGCACGCGCAGCCTGCGCGCCAGCGAAAAGGCGGCGCTGGCGGCCAGCTTGCCGTCCGGCTATGGCGTGCAATGGTTCGAAGGCGGGCGCGCGCGGCTGGCCTGCGCGCGGCTGATGTTCGACAATGCAAAGCTGCGCCTGACCATGCCCGAAGCGCACAAGGTGCACCGCGACGTGATCGAATGGGGCGCGCGCTTCAGCAGCGACCGCATCCCGGAGCAGGCGCTCGGCGTCGATGCGATGACGGCGCGCCTGATGCGCTGGGTCATGCACAGCTGGCGCCGCGTGGATTTTTTCAATACCTGGCTGGGCGGCACCATTGCCCCGCGGCTGCAGATGGACTTGCTGCCGGGCCTGTATTGCGCCGCGCATTTCGCGCTGCTGGCCGATGCGCCGCCGCGCCATATCGACGATTACGTGGCGGCCGGCCGTGCCATGCAGCGCTTCTGGCTGACGGCCACGCAGCTGGGACTGCAATTGCAGCCGGAACTGACGCCGCTGATCTTTGCCCGCTATGTGCGCGAGCGGCGCACCTTTTCGCGCACCGATGGCATGCAGGAAATGGCGCAGGAACTGGCCGTACAATGCCAGGGCGTGCTGGGGGCGGCGGCGGTCGAACGGGCCGTGTTCCTCGGACGCATCGGTGCGGGGCCGGCGGCCAGTGCACGCTCCTTGCGCCGTCCGCTGCAAGACTTGCTGGTGGCCCCCACAACGGGGCAGTAGCGCGCGTGACGCCGTGCGCGCCACGGCGTCAGCATCAGCATCAGCGCCGGTGCCGGCGCTGTGGCGCCAGGCACGCCAGCGCTGCCAGACCCGCCGCCAGCAGCGGCAAGGTGCCGGGCAGCGCCACCGGGGTGACGCCTGGCACGTAGGCCAGTTCGGAACTGTTCAGCATGTTCAGCACGAGGGTGTAGTTGCCCGCCACCAGGTTGTCCGTGACGGCGCCATATTGCCCGCCGCACGTTTTGCCGGTGCCCGTGCCCGTGGGCGCGCCGCAGCCGCTGGGGTCGTACGTGAATACGCTGCCGCTGGTGAGCGGCGTTTGCGCGTAGCCCGTATTGAGGTTGGCGGCGTCGGCCAGTTCGGTGCCGCCCAGGATGCCGGAGCCCAGGCTGCCGTCGGGCGCCCAGTTGAAGACGATCTTGCCATTGTCATCGATGATGCTGAACGTCATCGCCATATTCGTCGTGGCCGCCGAGCCCGTGCCGGCCAGCGCGTCCAGGTACAGCTGCATGAAGGGCAGGGCCTGGAAGTCGAAGGCCAGGGTTGCGCCCGGCTGGCCGACGATGAAATTGATGGCCAGGGCCGTGCTGGAACCGTTGCGTCCCGAGGCGTCGGCGCTGCCGCCGCCCGTCAGGAAGGTTTCCGCCGCATTCACCGTATGCGTACTGGTCGAGCCCGGCGGGAACGGGGGAATTTGCGAAGTGATGATTTGCGCCTCGCCGCGCGCATACGCGGCGTTGCCCATGCCTTGCTGGGTAAAATCGTTTTGCCCTTTGGTGACGGCGCCGCGTGTCGCTTGCGGCGCGTCGATCTCATTGCTGCCACCGTTGATGACGCTGCTGCCGTTGAGCGTGGCGGTGGTGCGCGACAGGTCGATATTGCTGATCAAGGTGGTGGAACCGGTGGGATTGCTGATGACCAGGCCAAAGACGCTGGTGTAGGAATAGCCGTAGGCGGCGGCGCTGGCAGTGCCGCTGCCGGCCAGCAACAGCAAGGCCAGCAGGGCCGTTGAAAGTCGGGTGCATAAAAATGTAGTCATGAAAATCCTCATCTCCTGGTCGGCTGCGTTGTAAGGAAAACCGACAGGCTTGCCGCATAAAAAAAAGGCGAGGAGACTCCCTCGCCTGTGAATCCCCCCTGTTGCCTGGTTCAGGCGGCAACTTTGCGGCGGCGGGCGTAGCCCAGGCCGGCCAGGCCCAGGCCCAGCAAGGCCAAGGTGCCCGGTTCGGGTGTCGCCGCCTGTTTCACCAAGTCCACGCTTTCTACCGCATTCAAGGTCAAGGTGTAGTTGCCGGCCGTCAAAGCATTGCTGACGGAGCTGAAGTTGCTGCCGCACGCTGTACCCACACCGGTGCCCGTGGGCGTGCCGCAGCCGGAAGGGTCGTAGGTGAACAAATTGCCGCGCGTGAGGAAATTGGTCGCCAGGCTGGTGTTCAGGTTGGCGCCATCGGCGTTTTCCGTGCCGCCGAAGATGCCCGAGCCGATCACGCCGTCCGGCGTCCAGTTGAATACCGTCGCGCCGGCCGCGTCCGTGATGGTGAAGGTGACGACCAGGTTGGCCGTGGCTGTGGACAGCTGCCCGACCGTGCTTTGCAGGAAGACCTGCATGAAGGGCGACGCCAGGAAGTCGAAGCTCAGGGTTGCCGTGGGCGAGCCGACGACGAAATCGACCGAGAAACCCGTGGTCGAGCCGTTGCGCCCGGACGCATCGGCCGTGCCGGCAGGCCCGTCAAGGTGGGCTTCGGCCACGTTGACGGCCTGGGTGGAGGTGGAGCCTGGCGGGAACGAAGGGAACTGCGTGCTGACGATTTGCGCATCGCCGCGTGAATAGTTGCCTGCCGGGCCTTGTTGCGTGAAGTCGTTTTCGCCCTTGATGACGGGGCCGACGTTGGCGCGTGGGGCATCGAGCGAACCGGCGCCGCCATTGATGACGCTCACGCCATTCAGGGTGGCCGTGCTGCGCGAGATCGTGGTGCTGTTGGCCACCGTGATCTGGCCCGTCGGCACGGCGATCACCAGGCCGAAGATGTTGTTGTACGAATAGCCGTAGGCGCCCGCCTGTGCGCTACCGGCGGCGCACAGCATGGCCAATGCCGCTGCGGCCGGGAGCAGTTTCAGTTTCGAGAGTTTCATTGTATTCACCTCATGGTTGAGTGAGTCTGGAAGTCTTGCCTGAGACCTGTCGGCAGGTGCTCATGGCCAGTACCTAGCGACTTCCATGCCAACGCATGAGGTTCTTTTGAAATCAATGACTTGGCGTGCTTTTGTTGACGCGTTGCAAGCTTTGCCCGATGCGCTGTAAGAAAAACCGACGCCAGCCTTTCAAGGTTGTCCGCCTTGTGGCAACGAGCCCAGCAGGGCGTGCATATGGGGCAGCAAGCGATGCGCGGGCACATAGTCGCGCATGGCCGTGGCCAGCTGGCGCGCCGCCAGCTTGGCCCGGCCATCGTCGAGCATGCGCGTGGCGGCATGGCGCAGAGCGGTTTCCTGGAAGCGGTCGGCGCGCAGCAGCAGGCCGGCGCCGGCGCCCACGATGCCGTGCATGTTGAGAAATTGGTCGAGGTTGTTGGCGATGCCGATGACAGGCACGCCTGCCGTCAGCGCTTGCTGGCTGGTGGGGCTGCCGCCGTTGCAGATCACCAGGCTGGCGCGCCGGGCGGCCGCGTCACCTGGTAAAAAAGGCGCGACATAGGCATTTGGCGGCACGGCATCGACGCGGATGGTGCCGGCCGTGGCCGCCAATACGGTGACGGGCAGGGGCGCCAGCGCGCGCAGCACGCGCGGCAGCAATTGCCCCTGGCCTGAACTGCCCAGGGTGACATAGATGATGGGCCGTCCGCTGCTCAGTTCCGGGCGCTGCCACCAGTCCGGCAAGTCGAGCGGCGGCGCCCAGATGATGGGACCCAGGTAGTCGTGCGTGGACGGCATGCCGTGCGGCGGGAACAGTTGCGGAATATCCGCGTACAAGGTGCGGTCGGCATCCGTATAGATGCGCCGCAGGTCGCTGCCCAGCGATGGCAAGCCATGGCGGCGGCGCACGCGGTTCAGGGGCACGGCGTGCGAGGCGAAGGCCAGCGGGCGGATCAGGCGGAACAGGGGATCGGCCAGCCAGATGGGCAGCACGCCCGTCAGGGGCAGGTTGGGCACCGTGTAGTGCTGGCGCACCCAGGGACTCCAGTAGGCGTTGCTGACGGTAATGTAGGGAATGCGCTGCAGGCGCGCGCTGACCGACAGCGACAGGCGGAAGTCGCCGATCACGAGGTCGGGCTGGACGGCATTGAGCAGGCGCAAGTCGTCTTCCACATACGCGTGCAAGGTGCTTTCCGTATACACGGGCTTGCCGTGCGCCAGCGCCTGCAGAAATTGCAGCGATGAAATACTGTCGATGCGCCAGCGGCGGAAGGGGGCTTGCTTGAAACAAAAGTCATACCCATCGGCGCAGGCAAAATGCACCGCGTATTTTGCCTCGTCCAGCTCCTGGGCCAGGCTCAGGGGACGGCCAACATGGGCCAGGGTCACTGCCTCGGCCATAAAGAGGATTTTCTTGCGCGCCATAGGGGTCGCTTGCACTCGTGCTGGAAGGGATGCCTGCGAAGTTGGAGTGGCGCCACGCCGTTTAGTTCCCCTGCAGCGGGCCAATGGCGGGCGCCAGGATTTGGCCGTATCGGCTACAGTGGAGCAAAGGAGGCCACCATGCAGCCACAATTCCGCTTTGCCCCGCTGCGTGCGCACAGCACGCCCGAACCCGATATGCCGCCACCGCCCGAAGGCGATCCCCTCAAGCCGCCGCCGGAACCGCCGCCGCACATCGACCCCGTGCCGGTCGAGGAACCAACGCCGCCACCACCGCCCGTGAAAATGCATTGAACGGTTCTCGGACCGTGGCGCCGCGCCATGGGTGGCGGCGGGCAGGCGCGCGCGATGTTTATTTCCAATCGGAAATGGAAGGTGCGGGCCTCGCCAGAGGCACGCCAATTAAACAACAAAAATGCGCATAAATGTTGCCGAGCGGATACAAATCAAGCTCCAACTGCTGAGTGTCATGCGGCCGTCACGATTCTGTTCTTATAATGAGACATCATAAAAATTCTTGTACAGGAGACCATCGTGGGCAATTCCTTGCATAACAAAATCTACCTGGGCCGGCGGCCTGTGATCACCAGCAAACACCTCGTGGCGCTGGCCCTGGCGGGCGCCGTGGCTGGTTGCGGCCTGGCCTGGCTGCTGCTGCGCAGCTACAAATAACGGTCGTCACGCCCGTGTTTCCGCCGCCTGGCCGCATGGCGGGCGGCGGTAGATTCACGTTGCCTGTTGCCGATGCGCAGCGGGGCGCGTACCATGGGGGCCGAACACCTGGCCTTTTATGGAAAAGTAATGAAGAACGAGAAATTAACAACCGATGAATATGACGCGCTGGAGCAAGTTGCACGCGGCATCAAGACCGAGCGCCCCAGTGCTTGCGTTGCCCGCAATGCCAAGCGCCTGTCGGGTCTGAAGCTGCTCAGCTATGCACGCGACGGCCGTCTGTCCATCACCGAGAAAGCACAACAACTGCTGTTCCTGCGCCGCTGCATCATGGGTTTGCGCGCCGTCGCCACCGATCCGCTGACCAAGCTCGATACGGACGTGGCGTATTTCCTGGGCAAGAAAGCCCACATCGTGGCGCGCGCCGAAGGCGAAGGCCACGACATTTCCGACAAGGGCCGCGAATCGCTGGCCGACATCGACACCCTGGGCCTGTAAGGCTCACAACCGGCCCCTGGGGCCGGTTTTCACATCTTCCCTCACTTTTAATTTCCCCCTTGGAGAACACTTTGGACAGCGCGATGAACTGGTCGGCCCACGAACTGACGATGACGGTCTTGATGACGCCCGATATGGCCAACTTTTCCGGCAACGTGCACGGCGGCACCATCCTCAAATACCTCGACAGCGTCGCCTACGCCTGCGCCAGCCGCTATTCGGGCAGCTATGTGGTGACCCTGTCGGTGGACCAGGTGATGTTCCTGCAGCCTATCCACGTGGGCGAACTGGTGACGTTCCTCGCGTCGATCAATTACACGGGTACGACATCGATGGAAGTGGGCATCCGCGTGGTGACGGAAAACATCCAGCAGCGTCTGGTGCGCCATGCCAACAGCTGCTATTTCACGATGGTGGCGGTGGATGCCAACCGCAAGCCGGTGGCCGTGCCGCCGCTGGTGCTCGAGACGCCGGAACAGCACGCGCGCTTCGAGCAGGCCAAGCTGCGCAAGCTGTCGCGCCAGAAAGTGTCGAAAAAATAAATGCGGCGGACATGAAAAAACGGCCACCAGAGTGATCTGGTGGCCGTTTTTTATTGCCTGCCGCCTGTGGGCGGCATGGCGCCGTGATTAACGGTCGCCGTAGCTGCGGCGTGCGCCGTCGGTGCTGCGCGGGTTGGAACCCTTGTAGCCGCCGCCGGTGCTCGGTGCGCCGTCTTTGCGTGGTGCGCCTGGCTTGCTGAACGTGCGTTGGCCTGGCTTCGCGCCGCCACGGTTGTCGCCTGGTTTCCAGCCGCCTGGACGGGCGCTCGAACGTGGTGCCGACGCCGTTTTCTTCGGCTCGAAACCTTCGATGACATTGACCGGGATCAATTGCTTGGTGAAGCGTTCGATGCGCTTGACGTTCATGCCTTCAGCGTGGTTCACCAGCGAGATGGCCAGGCCATTGCGGCCAGCGCGGCCGGTACGGCCGATGCGGTGGACGTAGTCTTCCGGGAACTTCGGCAGGTCGTAGTTGAACACGTGGGTGATCGTTGGCACGTCGATACCGCGGGCGGCAACGTCGGTGGCAACCAGCACTTTGACCTGGCCGCGGCGCATGCCGTCCAGGGTGCGGTTACGCGCGCCCTGATGCATGTCGCCGTGCAAGGCGGCAGCCGAGAAGCCGGCGATGTTCAGACGGTCGGCGATGGTGTCGGCGTCACGCTTGGTGGCGGTGAATACAACAGCCTGGTCCAGCGATTCGTCGCGCAGCAGGTGGTCCAGCAGGCGATTCTTGTGCGACAGGTCGTCGACGAAGTGGACGCGCTGGGTGATGTTTTCATGCTTGTTGCTCGAGCTTGCCACTTGGATGACCAGTGGGTTCTTCGTGATGCGGCGGGCCATGTTACCCACGACGCCGTCCAAGGTTGCCGAGAACAGCATGGTTTGACGGCCTTCTGGTGTCGCTTCCACGATTTTTTCGATGTCGTCGATGAAACCCATGTCCAGCATGCGGTCGGCTTCGTCCAGCACCAGGATTTCCAGTTGCGAGAAGTCGATCTTGCCCGAGTCCATGTGGTCGATCAGACGGCCAGGGGTGGCGACCAGAATCTCAGGATTCTTGGCCAGCAATTGCATCTGTTTAGGGTAAGGCATGCCGCCCAGAATCGACACAGCCTTGATGCGGCGGATGCCGGTGCTGTACTTGTCGGTGTTGGTGGTCACTTGCAGGGCCAGTTCGCGCGTTGGCGTCAGCACCAGCATTTTTGGCTGGGCAGCCTTGAAACGTGGACGCTCGCCGCGGGCGCGCGATGCTTGCATTTCCTGATTCGGCGTCTTGCCGGCGGCGCTTTGTTCGGCGCTGGCCAGTTTGTGCAGCGACGGCAGCATGAAAGCTGCGGTCTTGCCCGAACCGGTCTGCGACGAGACCAGCAGGTCACGGCCTTCGATCGCGGCTGGAATCGCTTGCGACTGTACCGCGGTTGGCGCGGTGTAGCCCGATTCGGTCAGAGCGGCGATGATGGACGGATGCAGGCCTAAGGATTCAAATGTCATTCTTTTCTTTCGTAAAAATCAGCGTTCTTGCAAAAAGCAGAACGCAAAATAGCAACGCCAACCAAAACGAAATGACTCAACTAGAAAGAAATTTCGGCACAAAAGCTTTGCGCCGGGACGGTGTCAGGTGCGACACACAAGGCGGGAGGGCTTTATAAGCGGCATCCTGTGGATGCGCTAAGGCTTGCGAAGCTGCTAAGTTTGTAGTGCATGACTGCGGTGTTGCCATCGCTTCAAGGGAACATATTGCAGCGCACAACGACACTATACCGTATTTGACGCCGTTTTGCACGGGCTAAATGGGAAGAAACGAAAGTCCTACCACGTTTTGCGCATGTTTCCTATGTGAAATCAGTAGGAATACGTAGTTTTCGCCCGTTCAGTTGAGCATGGCCACGATGTCGGCGGGCAGCGGCGGCGCCTGTCGCGTTTCCCTGGCCAGATTGATTTGCCGGGTGACCTGCGCCAGTTCGACCAGGCTGCGTTCCAGCTGATACGTTCCCTTTGCGTGCAGCCACGCCAGTACGTCGTCCAGGTGCCAGATGGTGGCGCTGCCTTCATGCACGGGCACGGGGAAGCTGTGGCGGTATTTGCTCATCAGCTTGTGCAGGTTTTGCCGGGACAGGCCCAGCACCTGCGCCACGTCGGTCAGGCCCACGAAGTCGGGCGAAGCCTCGACCAGCACGGCATCGGGCACGATGGCCTTGACGTCGGCCAGGGCGCTGAGCAAGGCTGCGTTGGCATTGCTGGCCTCGCGCATGAATTCCAGCGCCAGGCGTCCCGCTTGCCCGATGCCGACCAGGGCGTCGTCGCAACCGCCGCTGCCCAGGCGCTCGGCCAGCGCGTCGAGGTCGTGTTCGTGGTCGGGCAGGCGGTACTTGAGAGTAAAGATGTAATCCATGATGGCTATCTTCTGGATTTGCGTTGCATGCAGTCGTGCATCAGTTTGTTGAAAGTGCAATTATCGACCACCCGGCGGATCGCCCGCGCGTGGTTGCCCGGGTTTTTCGGCGTGCTCCAGATGCAGGCGATACAGAATTCGCCACAGCGGCAGCCGTCGTCATTGTAGGGGCGAGATCTTGCCCCAGGCATGGCTGCCGCCCACTTCCACTCGCCAGCCCTGGCTTTCCGCGTGGCGCAGCGCCGCTTCGATTTCTTTCTTGGGATGCGAGGAGCGCGCCATGCGATGGCTCCAATGTAGGTCGATATTTCGAGGTTGTCAAGTGACAACCGAAAAATATCGACCATCACCGCATCACTCTATTTCGGGATTGACGGCCATTACTTGCGAAAAGCCGCCATCGACGTAGGTAATCTCGCCCGTGATGCCCGAGGCCAGGTCGGACAGCAGAAAGGCGGCCGTGTTGCCGACCTCTTCGATGGTGACATTGCGGCGCAGCGGGGCGTGTTCGGCCACAAATCCCAGCAATTTACTGAAATCCTTGATGCCGGAAGCGGCCAGGGTCTTGATGGGGCCGGCGGAAATGCCGTTGGCGCGGATGCCGCGCGGACCCAGCGATTCGGCCAGGTAGCGCACGGATGCTTCCAGCGACGCCTTGGCCAGGCCCATGGTGTTGTAGTAGGGCACGGCGCGCACGGCGCCCAGGTAGGTCAGGGTCAGGACCGACGCGCCCGGATGCAGCAGGGGCAGGGCGGCCTTGGCCATGGCGGGGAAGCTGTAGGCGGAAATGTCGTGCGCGATGCGGAAGCTGTCGCGCGACAGGCCGTCGAGGAAGTCGCCGGCGATCGCCTCGCGCGGCGCGAAGCCGATGGCGTGCACCAGGCCGTCCAACTGATCCCAGTGGCGCGCCAGGTCGCTGAAGACGGTGCTGATCTGTTCATCGCTGGACACGTCGCAGTCGAACACCAGTTCGCTGCCGAATTCCGCCGCAAATTCCGTGATGCGCTCCTTGAAGCGTTCGCCCACATACGTGAAGGCGAGGGCGGCGCCTTCGCGGTGGCAAGCCTTGGCAATGCCATAGGCGATGGAGCGGTTCGACAGCAAGCCCGTGATGAGGATTTTTTTGCCTTGCAAGAAAGCCATGACGACTCCTGTCTGGGTAGGTGGGCGGGTAAGCGGATGTGCAACCGGCCGCGACAGCAAAGCTGTGGCGGCCGGTGAGGTGGATCTATACGGATCAGGCGATCAGTGACGGGCCTTGGCTCGGCTGTTACCGCCGCCGCGCTGGATGCGTGGTTTCACCAGGGAAATTGGCGCCGCTTGCACCTTGCCGCCCTTGGTGACGCGGCGCACGGCCTTGGCGACCCGTTCAGGACGGTCCGCTTCCAGCAGCATGGTGGCGCTGTCGGCGATTTCCTGGGTGATGTCGCTGTTCATCGTGGCCGAGGTTTTCGGCACGAGGATGGTGGAGCCGGCGCGCAAACGCGTGCGCTGGGGAATATTGTTGGCCTGGCGCAGCACGTCGGCCGTGGTGCCGAATTTCGACGCCAGCGTTTCGATGCGTTCGCGCGCATTGGTGATCTTGTGCGTGGTCCAGCTCGACAAGGCATGGCCCCATTGCGCCAGGTTGGTGGTGAACTTGGCGGCGTTTTCCTGCGGCAGCAGAATTTTCGTCTTTTCGCCACCGATGATGACGGGGCGGTTAAATTGCGGATTCAAGGCCTTGAATTCATCCATCGACAGTTCGGCGAGCTGGGCGGCGACGGTGATGTCGATGTCGCTGGTCTTGTCGATGGCCGTGAAGTAGGGCTGGTTGTCAACCACGGGCAGGGTCAGGCCGAACTGGGCCGGATTGGCGATGATGTTTTTCACCGCTTGCAATTTCGGCACGTAGTTGCGCGTTTCGGCCGGCATCAGGTCGGCCAGGCTTTCGAAGTCGGTTGGCTTGCCCAGCGCCTGGTTTTTCTTGATGGCGCGCTGCACCGAGCCTTCGCCCCAGTTGTAGGCGGCCAGGGCCAGTTGCCAATCGCCAAACATGTCATACAGGCGCTGCAGGTACGTGAGGGCCGCATCGGTCGAGGCCAGCACGCCGCGGCGCTCGTCCTTGAACATGTTTTGCTTGAGGTTGAAATCGCGTCCCGTGGCGGGCACGAATTGCCACATGCCGGCGGCATTGGCGCTCGAGAACGCTTGCGGGTTGAAGGCGGACTCGATGAACGGCAGTAATGCCAGTTCCGTCGGCATGCCGCGTTTTTCCAGTTCCTGCACCACGTGGAAAATGTAGCGCGAGGCGCGTGCCGTCGTGCGGGCGATGTAGTCGGGGCGGGTGGCGTACCAGTTGACGTGATTCGCTACCAGCTGGTTGTTGATGTCGGGAATCGCATAGCCGCTGCGGATGCGGCCCCAGACGTCGGCTTCGCGCAGCGGATCGGAATTGTCACTGAGGTTTTTCAGCAGACGATCGGTCTTTTGCAGGCGGTTGTCGAGGGTGGGGAGTTTCGCCGTGACCTGGGCGGTCATCGGGATCAGGGCGGGCGTGGTGGCGGCGACTGGCGCGTTATCGCTCTCAACACCGGCTTCGTACGCCTGGCTGAGGGCGGGCGCAAGCGCCAGGGCCAACGCCGCCAGGACGGTAGATTTAAAGGAGTTTTCGTGCATAGTGTTCCATTGTTGTCGTCGGAGAAACATCGGACAGACCCATGATTAAGCTGCGAGTGTACGTATATCCACATGCCGGAGTCAAGAATTATGTCAGCATGATGACAGCACATAGGCGTCAATAGCGATGTTTCCAGTCGCTAATAATGTAATTATTACAAATTTAATTTGCCAGATGTGCGATTCGGCCGCTGTTATAGCATATATGGCCACGGTCATGGCGCAAGCCTGGCGGCCGTCCGGTATGAGGCTGCGCAAAAGTGCGTACAATTTGGCTTTGGCCGACCATTCAGCCGCCGGCCGCTTTATTGATAGAGAGTCAAGTATATGAACACCCCGCCGCGCCACGACGACGACAACGCCGTCATCATCGCCAATACTGTTGCCTGGTTGGAAAAGGCCGTGATCGGCCTGAACCTGTGCCCGTTTGCCAAGGCCGTGCACGTCAAGAAGCAGATCCGCTATGTGGTGTGCGAATCGAGCAATCCCGAAGATTTGCTGGCGATGCTGATGGACGAGCTGCAAACCCTGGCCGACACGGATCCCGAGCAGATCGACACGACCCTGCTGATCCACCCGTACACTCTGAACGATTTCCTCGACTACAACGAGTTTCTCGACGTGGCCGATGCGGCCGTGGAAGACATGCACCTGGCCGGCGAGCTGCAAGTGGCCAGCTTCCACCCGAGCTACCAGTTTGCCGAAACGTTCGAGGACGATATCAGCAACTACACGAACCGCTCGCCGTACCCGACCCTGCACCTGCTGCGCGAAGACAGCATCGAGCGCGCCGTCGAGGCGTTCCCGGAAGCGTCGGACATCTTCGACAAGAATATCGCCACCCTGGAAGCGCTGGGCACCGAAGGCTGGGAAAAGCTCGGCCTGCCGAAGGTATCCTGATGGCTGACAAGGAATTGCCGCCGCGTCCAGACACGCCCTGCGTGGCCGTGTGCTCGACGACTTTCGATGAAATCTGCCGCGGCTGCGGCCGCACCGTGGTGGAAGTGGCCCACTGGGTGTCGATGACGGATGAAGAGAAGGAAGTGGTGTGGGTGAGGATACTGGCGCAAGGGTATCCGCGCCGGAATACCTGATTTAACCCAACGGCAACTGCTGGGGTCAGACCCGGCGGGGGAATGCTTCCCAATGGGAAGCATTCCGATTCCGAAGGAACTGACCCCATTTTCACAGCTAAGGATCAATAGCTGCCGATGAAGTCTTTCTTGCCGACTTCAATACCGTTATGGCGCAGGATGTCGTATGCCGTCGTCGCGTGGAAGAAGAAGTGCGGCAGCGCGTAGTGGAACAGATAGGTCTGGCCCGTGAAGTGCTTGGTCTTTTCGCCGCTGCCGGTGGTGATGGCGCGCGTTTCGCTGCCGTCGATGTCCGCTTGCGGCAGGCTTTCCAGGAAGGCGATGGTTTTGACGATGCGCGCTTTCAGTTCGGCAAAGCTCTGTTCGCTGTCTTCATACGGTGGCACGGCCACGCCGGCCAGGCGCGCGCCGCAACCCTTGGCGAAGTCGGTGGCGATCTGGATCTGGCGCACGAACGGCAGCATGTCCGGGAACAAGCGGAATTGCAGCAGGGCGTTCGGGTCGATTTTCTTGTCTTGCGCGTGCGTTTCCGCCTTGTCCAGGATAGCGGCCAGGCTGCCCAGGATCTGTTTGAAGACGGGGATCGAAGCGGAGTAGATGGAGAAGGTCATGGTGGTTCCTCTAGGGTAAAGTGGCGCGATGATAGCAAGCTAAGCGTTTTTCTGCTGGCGCCGGCCGGGCGCGCCGGTCAGCGTGTGGTTTTTCAACCCTGTTTATATGACATGAGGTTGCCGCTGGCGCGTGTTTATTGGTGACTTACCCCGCTTTTTCCATGCATAATTGCTCCTGAAAAAAGTTTCTTCCCGCCTGACCACCCGAATTCCCCTGTAAAGTTCAATGATCGCCCGCCTGATCCCTGTTGCCCTGTTGCCGCATGTTTAATTCACCTTACCAGCGCCTGCGCGCCAGCCTGCGTGTGCTGTACGGTTCGTCGATCTATGGCGCCCTGCTGCTGGTGGTATTTGGCGGCCTTGTCGTGCCCGCCATCTTCGGCAGCTATGTGCTCGTCGGCGTGCATGAGCGCCAGTCGGCGCGCACCAGCCTGAACGAAGCCTTGCAGCGCAATGTCGATATCCTGGCGCTGGGCATGCAGGAGTCGCTGTGGAACATGAATGCGGAATCGGCCCACTCGCTGGTCGAGTCGGTGATGCGCGACCGTTCCGTGCTGCTGGTGAAGGTGCTGGGGCAGGGCGACACGGAATTCATCAGCCTGCAGGCGCCGCAGCGGCCCGTGGGCAATCTGTACCGCGCCGAGCGCGACATCCTCGTGCGCGGCGAACGCATCGGCCACGTCGTCGTCGAGATGGACGACGCGCGCAGCCAGCAGGAGCTGCGCGAAAAGCAGATGTCGTATATTTTCGTGCTGGGCGCGCAGCTGGCCGTGTCGATGGCACTGATCGTGCTGTTCCTGAACCGCCGCCTGTTGAAGCCCCTGCGCCGCCTGACGCGTTTTTCCGACCGTCTGTCGCACGGCGATTTCGACACGCCGCTGGCTTCGCACAGCAATGACGAACTGGGTCGCCTGACGGCCCAGCTCGAGCAAATGCGCGCGGCCATCGGCCAGCTGTTCGAGGATGTGGGCCAGCGCGAAGAGCGTTTCCGCACCATCGTCACGCAGGTGCCGGGCGCCGTCTTCCGCTACCGGCCCGATGGGCCCATCGATTTCGTCAGCGATGCCATCGAAGACATTTCCGGCTATTCGGCGCGCCAGTTCATGCGCGGCACCACGCATGCCTGGGCCGACCTGATCTGCCCGGAAGACCGCCGCGAGCACCGCCGCGCCGTCGGCCAGGCCGTGCTCGACGAACGGCCGTATGCGCTGGAATACCGCATCGTCGACGCTTTCGGCATCGAGCGCTGGGTGGCCGAGAATGGCCAGCCGCAGGTGGGCGAGCAGGGCGTCATCTGGATCGACGGCATCATCGCCGACATCAGCCAGCGCAAGCACCACGAGATGCGCATCGAAGCGCTGCTGACGGAGCAGAGCGCCATCCTCGACAACGTCATGTTCGGCGTGATGTTCGTGCGCCACCGCCGCATCATTTCCGTCAACCGCCGCTGTGAGGAACTGTTCGGCTACGGCCATGCCGAAATGACGGGCAGTTCCACCGCCATCGTGTTTACGAGTTCGTATGACTTCGAAGAGGCGGGCGAGCGCCAGTATCCGGCCCTGGCCGCGGGTGGCGATTTCAGCGAGGAGCGCCAGTACAAACGCCGCGACGGCAGCCTGTTCTGGGCGCTGGTGAGCGGCTGCGCGCTCGATCCGCTGCGCCCCAACGAAGGCAGTATCTGGGTGTATGCCGATATCACGGCGCGCAAGGAAGCCGAGGAGAAATTGCGTTTGTCGGCCACCGTGCTCGAACACATCGCCGATGGCGTGATGGTGGTCGACGCCGATGGCATCATCGTCACCGTCAATCCCGCCTTCACGCAGATCACCGGTTACGCCGAAGCCGAGGCGCTGGGGCAGCATGCGTCGCTGACGCGTTCCGAGCGGCACGACGCCGCGTTTTACCAGTCCTTGTGGGATGAACTGGCCGTCTCGGGCTTCTGGCGCGGCGAGATCTGGAACCGGCGCAAGAACGGCGAGGTGTACCTGGAATGGCTGACCATCAGCGCCGTGCGCGACACGCGTGCCGTCACCACCCATTACGTGGGCGTGTTCAGCGACATCACCCTGATCAAGGAATCGCAGGAAAAGCTCGATCACATGGCCCACCACGATCCGCTGACGGCGCTGCCGAACCGGCTGCTGTTCCATGACCGCCTGCAGCACGCGCTGCTGCGCGCCGCGCGCGACCAGGAGCAGCTGGCCGTGCTGTTCATCGACCTGGACCGCTTCAAGAACGTCAACGACACCCTGGGCCACCATGTGGGCGACGAATTGCTGCAAAAGGTGGCCGGCCAGCTGGCGGCCCGCCTGCGCGAAGGCGATACCTTGGCGCGCCTGGGTGGCGACGAATTCATCGTCCTGCTCGAACGCATCGACGGCGAGTATGGCGCCACGCAGGTGGCGGAAAAACTGATGACCATGTTCGACCAGCCGTTCACGGTGGCCGGCCACGAACTGTTCGTCACCTGCAGCGTGGGCATCAGCCTGTATCCGGACGATGCGCTGGATTTGAACATGTTGATCCGCAATGCCGACGTGGCCATGTACCAGGCCAAGGCGCGCGGGCGCAATGGCTACCGCTTCTATGCGCCGTCGATGACGGGCGAGGGTGTCGAGCGGCTGCGCCTGGAAACCTTTTTGCGCCGCTCGATCGAAAAGAACGAGATGTTCCTCAATTACCAGCCGCAGGTGGAAATCGACACGGGCCGCCTGGTCGGCGTCGAGGCGCTGGTGCGCTGGAACCATCCGGAACTGGGCCTGGTGCCGCCGGCGCGCTTCATCCCGCTGGCCGAGGACAGCGGTTTCATCAACCAGCTGGGCAAATGGGTGCTCGACGAAGCGTGCCGCCAGATGATGCGCTGGCAGGCGCAGGGCTTGCACGTGCCGAAGATGGCCGTCAACCTGTCCGTAAAACAGTTCGAGCGGGGCAGCATCGCCGGCATGGTGGCGGCGATATTGAAGGAAACGGGCCTCGAGCCGCAGCGCCTGCAGCTGGAAGTGACGGAATCCGTCATCATGAACACGGGCGACGCCCTCGGTTTCATCAACGACTTGCACGCCATCGGCGTGGGCCTGGCCATCGACGATTTCGGCACCGGCTATTCCTCGCTCGCGTATCTGAAACAGCTGCCCGTGCAGACCTTGAAGATCGACCGCTCCTTCATCAAGGATATCTCGACGGACGTCAACGACGAGGCGATTGCGATTGCCATCATCCAGCTGGGCAAGAGCATGCATTTGTCCGTGATTGCCGAAGGCGTGGAGACGGAAGAGCAGGCCGCTTTCCTGCTGCGCCATGGCTGCAAGCTGGCGCAAGGTTATTTTTATAGCCGTCCGGTGCTGGCACAGGATATGCTGGAGCGCTGGATCGATCACTCACTACTATAAAGGACAGCCCATGGCCGCACACTCCTCCCCGTCGCGCCGTCGTTTCCTGCTCGGCGGCCTTGGCCTCGGCGTGGCCGGCGTGGGCGCCCTGGTGCTGGGCTGGGGCGTGCTGCCGCCGCGCCAGCGCCTGCATGGCAGCGCGCCGCTGCCGCTTCAGGATGGCGCCGTGGCCCTCAACGGCTGGTTGGCCATCGGCACGGATGGCACGGTGACCCTGGCCATGCCGCGCAGCGAGATGGGGCAGGGCGTGCACACGGCCTTGCCGATGCTGGTGGCCGAGGAACTCGACGTGCCGCTGGCCAGCGTCAAACTGATACAGGCGCCGAACGATAAAATCTTCGGCAATGTCGCCATGCTCAAGGACAGCCTGCCTTTCCATCCGGACGACCAGGGACGCTTGAAGGCGCTGGCGCAGTGGACGGTGGCCAAGGCGGCGCGCGAACTGGGCGTGATCGTCACGGGCGGCTCGTCGAGCGTGAAAGATGGCTGGGGTCCCATGCGCGAGGCGGGGGCGTCGGCGCGCGCCATGCTGGTAGGCGCCGCCGCCGCGTTGTGGCAGGTGCCGGCCGCGCAGTGCCGCACGCAGGACGGTGAAGTGCTGCATCCGGACGGCCGGCGCGCCAGCTACGCCAGCCTGGCGCAGCGCGCCGCCGTTATCGATCCGGGTACGCCCGTGCTGAAACTGCCCAAGGATTTCAAACTGATCGGCCAGCCGGCGCCGCGCCGCGATACGCCATCGAAAGTCAATGGCAGCGCGCGTTTCGGCATCGATGCGCGTCCGCCCGGCATGCTGTACGCGGCCCTGCATCTGCCGCCGCGCCTGGGTGATAGCTTGTCCGCGTTCGACGCGGCGCCCATACTCGCCATGCCCGGCGTGAAAAAAGTGCTGGACCTGACGCCGCAGCTGGCGCAGCGCAGCATTTCGTGCGCGGCCGTGGTGGCCGACACCTGGTGGCGCGCGAAGCAGGCGGCGGCCGCCTTGCCGACGCAGTGGAAGGCTGGCCCGCAAGCGAACTTGTCCAGCGCCGACGTCTACGCGGAGTTTGCCCGCCTGTTGGACACCGAAGCCGGTTATGCCTATCACGCCAGCGGCGAGGTGGAAAGTAAAGCCGTGCAGGGCATGCGGCAGGTCAGCGCCGAGTACCGCGCACCGTTCCTCGCGCATGCCGCCATGGAGCCCGTCAACTGCACCGCGCAGGTGAAAAATGGCAAGGTGATGCTGTGGGCCTCGACGCAGGCACCCGGCATCGCTGTCGGCGTGGCGGCGAAAGTGGCCGGCGTCGATGCGAAGGATGTCAGCATCGAGGTGCTGCTGCTCGGTGGCGGTTTCGGCCGCCGCCTGGAAGTGGATATGGTCGCGCAAGCCGTGGCCATCGCGCTGCAGTGCGATGGCGCGCCCGTGCAGCTGGTGTGGACGCGCGAACAGGACACAAAGCACGATATGTACCGTCCCGCCGCGCTGGCCCGCTTTGCGGCCCGCCTCGACGAGCATGGCCGCATCGCTTCCTGGGACAATAAATCCGTCAGCGGCTCCATCACGCATCAATACCTGCAGCGCAATTTCGGCTTGCCCGGCGCGGGGCCGGACAAGACGACGGCCGAAGGCGAATTCGACATGCCGTATGAAATCGCCAACCAGCGCATCGCCCACGTGATCGCCGACAGTGCCGTGCCGGTCGGCTACTGGCGCTCGGTCGGGCATTCGCACAACGCGTTCTTCAAGGAAAGCTTTATCGACGAACTGGCGCATGCGGCGGGGCAGGATGGTATCGCCTTCCGCCGCGCCATGCTGGTGCGGCATCCGCGCCATTTGGCCGTACTCGATGCGGCCGTCGCCAGGGCGGGCAGTCCTCCGCCCGGCCATGCGCATGGCGTGGCCTTGCACCAGTCGTTTGGCAGCATCGTCGCGCAAGTGGCGCAGGTATCGGTGGAAAACGGCGAAATCCGCGTGCAGCGCGTTGTGTGCGCCATCGATTGTGGCATTGCCGTCAATCCGAACATCATCGCCCAGCAGATGGAGTCGGCCGTGCTGTTCGGCCTGTCGGCGGCGCTGGGCGGCGAGATCACGTTCAAGGAGGGGAGGGTCGAGCAGGGCAACTTCCACGACTATCCCGTGCTGCGCATGGGGCAGACGCCCGAGGTGGAAACCATCATCATCGCCAGCGCCGAGCATCCGGAAGGCGTGGGCGAACCGGGCACGCCGCCGATTGCGCCGGCCGTGGCCAACGCCGTGTTCAGTCTGACGGGGAAAAGGCTGCGCAGCCTGCCGCTGCGCCTGGCTTGATGTGGATCAGGCCAGGGTGGCGGCCAGCATCTGGCGCAGATTGCAGTCGCGCTGCCAGTCGCGCCGTTCCTGCGTGCTGCCGGCCAGCGCGGCCAGTTCCTCGGCGCTGAGCGCCTGCTGCGCCTGCACCATGCGGTGCGCCAGGCCGCCGTCGGGCAGCACGGTGCCGAAGAAGGCCACGTTGTCTTCGCGCTGGATCAGCAGGGTGGGGAAGTTGTCGATGTCGAGGTCGCCCACCACGTCGGCCTGGTCCTCGATATCGATCCAGACGAAGACGGTGTCCGGGTGGCGCGCGGCCAGTTCCTCGAACGTGGCGCGGTAGCTGCCGCAAGTGCCGCACCACAGCGCGCACAGGCAGGCCACCGTCCAGCGCGGGCCGGCCAGGGTTGCCGCGACGTCGGCGCGGTTATCGGTCGTGAGGGTCAGGCTGTGCATGGTCGTTTCTATTAGTAGGCGGATGGGCGCGGGCGCCCGATGCGCGTATTCTACCGCGCCCGGCGATGCCAGTCCCGGGAATGCATGGGCTTGTTTAGCCGTGTTTTTTGATGCAATCCACCTTTCTGGTGGATAATGCTGGTAATTGCGCGCTGATTACGCTGGTCCATGCTGTTTCCTGGCCCCGCAGCCTGACCCCTCCAGTCTGTTTTCATGCCCTGCCCGGTGTCAGCGCTCCCGCCTTTATTTATTTTTATTATGGAATTAGCCAGCTTATGTTGAGTTACCGCCACGCCTTTCACGCGGGTAATCACGCCGATGTGTTGAAGCATTATGTGCAGATTCAGTTGTTGCAATATCTGAATCAAAAAGATACCGCCTATAGTTATATCGATACCCACTCCGGCGCAGGCGTGTATGCGCTCGACGGCGGTTATGCCTCGAAAAATGCCGAGTACGAAACGGGCATCGCGCCCCTGTGGGACCGCACGGACCTGCCGGCCTCGCTGGCCGAGTACATGAAGCTGATCAAGGAAATGAATCCGAGCGGCAAGATGCGCTACTACCCGGGTTCGCCGTACTGCGCTGACAAGGTCAGCCGCGAGCAAGACCGTCTGCGCCTGTTCGAGCTGCATCCAGCCGATGCAAAGATTCTGGCCGACAACTTCCGCAAGGTCGAGGCGCATGCGCTGGCCCAGGGCGAGCGTCCGACCGTGCGCGGCAAGCGCGTGCTCATCACCAAGGCCGACGGCTTCCAGAGCCTGAAAGCCCTGCTGCCGCCGCCATCGCGCCGCGCGCTCGTGCTGATCGACCCGCCGTATGAAGACAAGATGGATTACCGCAAGGTCAAGGATACCCTGGCCGACGCCCTCGTGCGCTTCCCGTCCGGCATGTATGCCGTCTGGTACCCGGTGCTGCAGCGCATGGAATCGCGCCAGTTCGCCGACAAGCTCAAGCAACTGCCCAGCTCGGACTGGCTGCACGTGACCCTGACGGTCAACACCCCGTCGCCGGACGGCTTCGGCTTGCACAGCAGCGGCATGTTCATCTTGAACCCGCCGTACACCCTGGAGCCGATGTTGCGCGAAGTCATGCCGTACCTGGTCAAGGTGCTGGGCCGCGACGATGGCGCGAAGTTTGTATTGGAAACGGGCAAGGGCGGACAGAAGAACACGGGCACCCGTCGCGTCTGAAGACACCTGACCAAACCTACTGCGCGTCGGTATAGGCGGCCTGCGATGCTCACCGTACTAGAGTACGGTTGCGCTTCTTAGCCACCTCTCCCTTCCGCTCGCTACGGTTTTGTCAGTTGTCGTGACTATCGTAGTGAGGCAAAGCAAAGCAAACGCCACGGTAAATATTTCCGTGGCGTTTGTCGTTTACTGTCCCAGCAACAGGAACACGGTCGGTTTCTTGTGGAAGTCAGGCGCCTTGCCGGCGGCTAATTGTTTTTTCCACTGGCCGCCATTCCATGTCTGCACGCTTTCCGTGTCCAGGCTCAGGTCGGTGGCGACGCAGATCAGCGTCGATGGCGCGCATTGCGCCACGAGCGCTTCCAGCATGGCGGCGTTGCGGTACGGCGTTTCGATGAACAGCTGGGTCTGCTTTTCATTGCGCGAGCGGCTTTCCAGTTCCTTGATGCGCTTGGCGCGCAGGGCGGCGTCCGTGGGCAGATAGCCGTTGAAGGCGAAGCTCTGGCCGTTCAAGCCGCTGGCCATCACGGCCAGCAGGATCGACGACGGGCCCACCAGCGGGCGCACTTTAATGCCGTGCTGATGCGCCAGGCGCACGAGGTCGGCACCCGGGTCGGCCACGGCGGGCACGCCTGCTTCCGACACGAGGCCCGCGTCGCGTCCCGCCAGCAGCGGCGCCAGCAAGCCGGCCAGCGCTTGCGCCGGGGTATTGACGTTCAGTTCGGAAATCGTGATTTCCTGCAGCGGCTTGGCCAGCGGATGCTGGTTGCCGATCAATTTCAAAAAGGCGCGCGCCGTCTTGGCGTTTTCCGCAACGAAATAATCGAGCTGCGACGTGATCTGCCGCACTTGCTCTGGAATGATGTGGCCCAGCGGGTCGCTTGCGCCGTCGGACAGGCCGAGGTGGTTGGGAATCAGGTACAGGGTGCCGGTCATATTGTTAGCTTTGTATTGGCCGGGGTCAGTCCCTTCGGGATCGGAGTGCGCTCCACTGGAACGCACTCCCCCGTCGGGTCTGACCCCAGGGTGATTAAAATGTGAAAAACGCCACACCCGCCTTGCGCAGCATGCCCGTGAGGGCGATCAGCGGCAAGCCGGTCAGGGCGGTCGGGTCGGTGGTGGCTATGCGTTCGAGCAGGGCGATGCCCAGGCCTTCGTTCTTGGCGCTGCCGGCGCAGTCATATGGCTGCTCGATGCGCAGGTAGGCGTCCAGCTCGGCATCGGGCAAGTCGCGTACGGTGACAAGGGTCTGGACGTCTTCCACTTGCGCTACAGGCGGACTCTGGCGGCCGTCGAGCAGGCACAGTGCCGTGTGGAACACGGTCTGGCGCCCGCGCATGGTTTGCAGTTGCAGCAGGGCATTCGCATGGTTGCCGGGCTTGCCGATCTGGGCGCCATCGAGTGTGGCGACCTGGTCGGAGCCGATGACGAGGCTGCCAGGATAGTGGTCGAGCACGGCTTGCGCCTTGGCCTGGGCCAGGCGCAGGGCCGTGGCGCTGGGGCTTTCGCCTGGCAGGGGACTTTCGTCGAGATCGGGCACGGCCACCTCGAAAGGCAGGCGCAGGCGTTGCAGCAATTCCTTGCGGTAGGTCGAACTCGATGCAAGAATCAAGCGCGATGGGGCGGAAGTTGGTATCATTCGGTAGTGGATGGCGGCCGGCATGGCCGCGCTGGTCGATGTCAGTGGAATTTCACGCAAATTCCAGGGCGCAGAGCCCACAACTGAGGCTCCATGCGGCATGACGGTGTTGATGAAATGTCATGTTGATGGCAATAATTGCGTCAAAAAAGATGCTTAGCCTTTGACTCCGTGCTAAAAACCCTGTTATTATCGCAGGTTTTCCGGGGAAATTTTCTACCAATGAATGCTTTTGTGATCGACACCTTTGATTTTTGTCGTATCAGCGGGAGCCGCGAGGGTGTAACTCCTGTCGCTGAAATGACCCGGTTGACCAAGGATTGTGCAGATAGTTCCGGCGAGATCGCCTGGAAAATCGTCGGCGGCACCAGCAAGCTGGGCTACCCACAACTGACCTTGTCGGTCAACGGCACCGTTCAGCTGGTTTGCCAGCGCTGCCTGACTCCGTATGCTTACGTAATTGATTCGACGACCACTCTGATGCTGGGCAAGGATGACGAGCACGCGGACGAGATCGAAGAAATCATCAACGATGAATCGATCGACGTGATCGTCGGCAGCCGCAACATGGATGCCGCGGCCCTGATCGAAGATGAAGCCTTGCTGGCCCTGCCGCAGGTGCCCAAACACGACGTCTGCCCCGATACGGCGCAGCTCGATGCTCTCAAGACTGAAAAGAAGTCGCCGTTTGCGGCACTGAAAGACTTGAAGCCAGAATAAAGTAGTAAAGGGGTTTTCCCCATCAAAGAACGTGTCAAACGCGTGTTGTAATCGAGTATGGCAAGTGTAGTGAAATGTAATTGTAATAAACGATGTCGGTCCGGGCTATTTTCGGGTAGTCTTTGCCGCTGGGATACTCGATTCGCATGTATTTGCCAATCGATTGTGCTAAAATTTTAGAACTTATGTATTAGGAGTCATCATGGCAGTTCAACAGAACAAGAAAACCCCTTCCAAGCGCGGCATGCACCGTTCGCACGACTTCCTGGTCGCGCCGCAATTGAGCGTCGAGCCAGTTACCGGCGAAACACACATGCGTCACCATATCAGCCCTAACGGCTTCTATCGTGGCCGTAAAGTGTTGAAGACCAAAAACGACGAGTAATCGACGTTTTTGTTGGGTAAGATGAAAGCGGTGTTGCGTGGTTATTCGGCGTGGCGCCGCTTCTTCTTTTTTATCGGCTGCAATTCATCTTGCACACCCGTCATTTTGAATCACGCTGTCCAGGCCTGTGCATGACATGCTGCACCCTGCATATGCTCCAGTCCGATTCACATCTTGCCGCACGCCCGCAGCGGTATTGAATCAACACAAATGACAATCAAAATTTCTATCGACTGCATGGGCGGAGATCACGGTCCCTCAGTCACTATCCCCGCAGCAATTTCCTTCGTAAAACATGAGCCTGAAGCCGAACTGATCCTTGTTGGATTGGAAGACGTGATCCGTGCCGAACTGAAGAAACATAAAGCCGACACGCATCCGCGCCTGTCGGTATTGCATGCCTCCGAACAAGTTACCATGGACGATCCCCTGGAAGTGGCCCTGCGCCGCAAGAAGGATTCCTCCATGCGCGTGGCCATCGAACAGGTCAAGAATGGCGTGGCGCAAGCCTCCGTTTCCGCCGGTAATACGGCAGCCCTGATGGCCGTGTCGCGCTATGTATTGAAAACCATGTCCGGCGTCGATCGCCCGGCCATCTGCAGCATCTTGCCGAATCAAAAGAACGGCCCGACCTACATGCTGGACCTGGGCGCGAACGTCGATTGCGAACCGCATCATTTGCACCAGTTCGCCATCATGGGTTCCGTGCTCGTTTCCGCCATGGAAGGTATCGAGCGCCCGACGATTGGCTTGCTGAACGTGGGCACGGAAGATATCAAGGGCAATGAAGTGGTGAAACTCACCTCGAAGCTGCTGCAGGCCGACCATGAGCGTGGCGCGCTGAACTTCTACGGTAACGTGGAAGGCAATGATATCTTCAAGGGCACGACCGATATCGTCGTCTGCGACGGTTTTGTCGGTAATGTGACCCTGAAAGCCATCGAAGGTCTGGCGCGCTTCATGAAAGACGTGCTCACTTCCGAATTCAAGCGTAATCCGATCACCATGCTGGGCGCACTGATCGCCCGCGGGGCCCTGAAAGCCATCGGCAACCGTTTGAATCCTTCACGTTACAACGGCGCTAGCCTGCTGGGCTTGCGTGGCCTCGTCTTCAAGAGCCATGGCAGCGCCGATGCCTATTCGTTCGAATGGGCCTTGCGCCGCGCTTTTGATGCGGCAAAAAATGACGTGCAAGCGCACTTGGCCAGCATGATCGCCGAGCTGATGCCGCGCACGCCAGTTCCGGATGAACCTACATCAACAAGCTCTACCATTTAGTGGACGGGTACTTGCATGACTGTTTTTAGCAAAACTTACAGCAAAATTATCGGTACCGGCAGCTACTTGCCGGAGAGGCGCGTCACCAACCAAGACTTGACCGAACAGCTCGCCGCCAAGGGCATCGAGACGTCGGATGAATGGATCGTCTCGCGCAGCGGCATCTCGGCGCGCCATTACGCGGCGCCAACGCAAAATTCCTCGGACCTGGGCGTGGAAGCGGCCAAGAAGGCCCTGGAAATGGCTGGCCTGAACGGCAACGACCTCGACCTGATCATCGTCGCCAGCTCGACTCCCGATTTCTTCGGCAGCTTCCCCAGCACGGCCTGCATCGTGCAAAACAAACTGGGCATCACGAACAACTGCGCCGCCGTCGACGTGCAAGCCGTCTGCAGCGGTTTCGTGTATGCAGTGGCCACGGCCGACAGCTTCATCCAGTCGGGCATGCACAAGAACGTGCTGGTGATCGGCGCCGAAGTGTTTTCGCGCATCCTCAATTTCGACGACCGCGGCACCTGCGTGCTGTTCGGCGACGGCGCCGGCGCCATCGTCATGACGGCGTCAAAAGAGCCGGGCATCCTGGCCACCAAGCTGCACGCGGACGGCCGCCACTCGAACATTCTCAGCGTGCCGGGCAGCCTGGCTGGCGGCGCGCTCGACGGTAGCGCCTTCCTGTACATGGATGGCCCGGCCGTCTTCAAGCTGGCCGTGTCCGTGCTGGAAAAAGTCGCGCATGAAGCCCTGGAACACGCCAACATGACGTCGGACCAGATCGACTGGCTGATCCCGCACCAGGCGAACATCCGCATCATGAACAGCACGGCCAAGAAACTAGGCTTGCCTCTGGAAAAGATGGTGGTCACCGTCGACCAGCATGGCAACACCTCGGCCGCTTCGATCCCGCTGGCGCTCGATATCGCCGTGCGCGATGGCCGTGTCAAGAAGGGCGACAACGTCATGATGGAAGGCGTGGGCGGCGGCTTTACCTGGGGCGCCGTGCTGGCAAAGATGTGATGGCCGAAGGCTGATTTCGGGGTCCGACCCGTTGGGGGAATGCATTCCAATGGAGTGAATTCCGATCCCGGAGGGTCGTACCCCAGCAGTTGCATTTGGTTCTCTGAGTAAATAGTAAAAAAAAACGGAGTCGACATGACACAATTTGCATTTGTTTTCCCAGGCCAAGGCTCGCAAGCGATTGCGATGCTCGACGGTTTCGCCGGCAACCCCGTGGTTGCGCAAACCGTGGCCGAAGCGTCGGATGCCCTGCAATTCGACCTGGGCAAGCTGATCGCCGAAGGTCCGAAGGAAGAACTGGACCTGACTACCAATACGCAGCCGGTAATGCTGACGGCGGCCGTGGCCTTCTACCGCGCCTGGCTGGCGGCCGGCGGCCCCGTGCCGACGGTCGTGGCCGGTCACAGCCTCGGTGAATACTCGGCGCTGGTCGCCGCCGGCGTCATCTCGTTCAAGGATGCCGTGCCGCTCGTGCGTTTCCGCGCGCAAGCCATGCAGGAAGCCGTGCCGGTGGGGCAGGGCACGATGGCTGTTGTGCTGGGCCTGTCGGATGACGACGTGCGCGCCGCCTGTGCGGAAGCGGCGGCGGAAAACCCGGCCCTGGTGGTCGAGCCCGTCAATTTCAATGCGCCAGCACAAGTCGTCATCGCCGGCCATACGGCGGCAGTCGAGCGCGCCTGCGAACTGGCCAAGGCCAAGGGCGCCAAGCGCGCCATGAAGCTGCCCGTTTCCGCGCCGTTCCACTCGTCGCTGCTGAAACCGGCATCGGACCGCTTGCGCGAGTACATGGCCGGCTTGACGTTCTCGGCGCCGCAGATCGCCCTGATCAACAACGTCGACGTGGCCATCGTCAACGATGTTGCCGGCATCAAGGATGCGCTCGTGCGCCAGGCGGCCAGCCCCGTGCGCTGGGTGGAAACCATGCAAAAAGTGGCGGCCGACGGCATCACGCAAGTGATCGAATGCGGTCCGGGCAAGGTCCTGATGGGCCTGGCCAAGCGCATCGATCCCGTGCTCGTGGGCGACGCCATCGTCGACCAGGCATCGCTGGAACGCATTTTGACCCAGCTCAAATAAACATCAGATCGCGGCAGTTTGCCTGCCGCGCTTGCTTTTAAGGATACTCATGAATTTAGCAAATCAAGTCGTGCTGGTCACGGGCGCCTCGCGCGGCATCGGCCGCGCCATCGCCACCGAACTGGGCAAACAGGGCGCCACCGTCGTCGGCACCGCCACCTCGGAAAGCGGCGCGCAAGCGATCACCGATTACCTGGCCGCCGAGGGCGTGACGGGCAAGGGCCTGGTTCTGAACGTGACCGACGCGGCGCGCTGCGCGGCCGTCGTCGATGAAGTGCAGAAAACCTACGGCAGCCTGTCGATCCTGGTCAACAATGCGGGCATCACGCAAGACCAGCTGGCCATGCGCATGAAGGATGAAGAGTGGGACAGCGTCATTTCCACCAACCTGTCGGCCGTCGGCCGCCTGTCGCGCGCCGTACTGCGTGGCATGATGAAAGCCAAAACTGGGCGTATCATTAATATCACGTCGGTGGTGGCTTCGTCGGGCAATCCGGGGCAAATGAATTACGCGGCGGCCAAGGCCGGCGTGGAAGGCATGAGCCGCGCCCTGGCGCGCGAAATCGGCAGCCGCAACATTACCGTGAATTGCATCGCCCCGGGCTTCATCGATACCGACATGACCAAGGCCCTGAGTGAAGAGCAGCACGCGGCCCTGTTGACGCAAATTCCCCTGTCCCGTCTGGGTAAACCGGAAGACGTGGCAGCAGCGGTAGCCTTTTTGGCCTCGCCGCAAGCGGCATATATCACGGGCACGACCCTGCACGTGAACGGTGGAATGTACATGAATTGATGTGAAAGCTAGACGGGGCGGGCGTTTGTGGCATGATTCAACGGTCGTTTTTGTCTATAATCGCATCTTTTAGCAGCAGCTTCGGTCGAATTAGCAGCAGACACCGAAATTAGTATTCGGACGCGCAAACCTGATAAAATGCGCGCACTTTCCGTAACACACACTTTGGAGCCATAACATGTCGGATATCGAACAACGCGTTAAGAAAATCGTCGCTGAGCAACTGGGCGTTGCAGAAGCAGACATCAAAATCGAATCCTCCTTCGTCGACGATCTCGGCGCCGATTCCCTGGACACCGTGGAACTGGTCATGGCCCTGGAAGACGAATTCGAAATGGAAATCCCTGACGAACAAGCTGAAAAAATCACCACCGTGCAACAGGCGATCGACTACGCCACCGCACACGTCAAGGCCTAAGCCTGTCTGACCGACTTCAGGAGAATCGCTTGAGCCGTTCTAAAAACCGTCGTGTTGTTGTCACCGGCCTGGGCTGCGTTTCACCTGTCGGCAATACTATTGCCGAGGCGTGGGGCGCAATCATTGAAGGTAAATCCGGTATTGCCACGATTACCAAGTTTGATGCACAGCCATTCACCACGCATTTTGCTGGTGAAGTCAAAGGCTTCAATATCGAAGAGTACATCTCCGGTAAGGAAGCCCGCCACATGGATACCTTTATCCATTACGGCATGGCTGCGGGCATCCAGGCGATGCAGGACTCCGGCCTGGAAGTAACCGAAGAAAACGCCGAGCGCATCGGCGTGATCATCGGTTCCGGTATCGGCGGCTTGCCGCTGATCGAGGAAACCAAGTCCGAGTACGAAAAGCGCGGTCCGCGCCGTATCTCGCCATTTTTCGTGCCTGCCTCGATCATTAACATGATCTCTGGCAACCTTTCGATCAAATATGGTCTGAAGGGCCCGAACCTGGCGATCGTTACAGCGTGTACCACCGGTTTGCACAGCATCGGTGCCGCAGCGCGCATGATCGAGTACGGCGATGCCGACGTCATGATCGCCGGCGGTGCTGAATCGACCGTGTCGCCACTGGGCCTGGGCGGTTTCGCTTCGGCGCGTGCCTTGTCGACCCGCAACGACGATCCGGCGACGGCATCGCGTCCGTGGGATACCGACCGCGACGGCTTCGTGCTGGGCGAGGGCGCTGGCGTCATGGTGCTGGAAGAGTACGAGCACGCGGTGGCCCGTGGTGCCAAGATCTATGCCGAAGTGCATGGTTTCGGGATGAGCGCAGATGCTTATCACATGACCTCGCCGCTGGAAGATGGTAGCGGCGGCAGCAAATCGGTGATCGCGGCCCTCAACAACGCTGGCTTGAACGCGGATCAGATTCAGTACCTGAACGCGCACGGCACGTCGACCCCGCAAGGCGACGTGGCGGAAGTGATGGGCATCAAACGCACCTTCGGCGAGCACGCCAAGAATCTGGTTGTCAACTCGACCAAGTCGATGACGGGCCATTTGCTGGGCGGCGCGGGCGGTCTGGAAGCGGTGTTTACGGTCCTGGCATTGCACCATCAGGTGTCGCCACCGACCATCAACATCTTCAACCAGGATCCGGCTTGCGATCTCGATTTCTGTGCCAACACGGCGCGGGATATGAAGATCGATTATGCAGTGAAGAATTCGTTCGGCTTCGGCGGAACGAATGGCACGCTGATTTTCGGTAAAGCGAAATAAGCAGGAACTTTCAAGCGCTCGCTACGGTCAAACTGTAGTGAGCGCTGATTCGGCGCCAACGTTCGTTGGCGCCTGAATTTGCCCGGCATGTTGCCGGCGCGCCTTTTTTTCCCATGAAGTATGTCAATCGCGGTAGTGGCTGTCATTCGCACGCCTGTCTGTTTGCGCCTGTTGCAAGCGGCGCTGGGACTGTGTGCCTTGCTGGCTGCCTGGCCCTTGAGCGGTGCGTGGCGCGTTGCGGCCGTGCCCGGCCCTGGTCCCGGCCAGTTGGTGGGCGCTTATGCGCTGGGCTGGGGCGGTGCACTGCTGAGTGCGGCTGGCGGCGTGTTGTTGCTCGCTTTGCTGCGCAGGCGCAGAAAGCCGCACACGCTTGATATTTCGCCGGTTGGCCAGTTGCGGCTGGCGGTATATCTGGAGCATGGCGGAGCGCCAGGGGTGGATGCCAGCGGCGTGGCGGGGAAGGTCGGCTGGGGGCCGTTGGTGCCGCCAAGGCTGCGCCTGTTACCGGGTTCGACCCTGTGGCCGTCGCTGCTGGTGCTGTGCCTGGCAGATGCTGCCGGGCGGCGTACGGATGTGCTGGTGCAGCGCGGCGGCAGCTGCGCCGCCTTCCGCCCGCTGGCCGTGGCGTGCCGGGCCATCGCGGCGCGGAATGGGGAAGAATAAAAGTGGGGCGAACACTGAACTTCTTGCAGCGGGCCAACTCTATATCCATACAGGCGCCCACGCTGCATGACTACAGGGACATTGGGCGTGAGGACAGAGCGCGAGTATGATCAGTTACTGGTCGAGCGGGTGCAGGCCGGCGACAAACGGGCATTCGATGTGCTGGTATCGAAATACCAGCGCCGCTTGATGCGCCTCGTGTCGCGCCTTGTGCATGACCCGGCGGAGGCCGAAGATGTGGTGCAGGAAACCTTTATCAAGGCATACCGGGCGCTGCGCCATTTTCGCGGTGAGGCCGCCTTTTATACCTGGCTGTACCGCATCGGCATCAATACGGCCAAGAATTATCTTGTCACACAGGGGCGCCGCGCCGCCACGTCCAGCGATACCGACGCCGAGCAGGCGGAGTCCTTCGATGATGGCAATAAATTGCGCGACAACAATACACCCGAATCGGTGCTGGCCAGCAAGCAGATTGCGGCCACCGTCAATGCGGCCATGGATGTACTGCCCATCGAATTGCGCACGGCCATCGTGCTGCGCGAGATCGAGGGCCTGAGCTATGAAGAAATATCGGAGATCATGGCGTGCCCCATCGGCACCGTGCGCAGCCGGATTTTTCGCGCGCGCGAAGTGATTGCGGAGAAATTGAAACCGTTGCTGGACATGCCAATTGACAAGCGCTGGTAATCTGGGAGTATGAGGTTGGCATGGCTGTGTCCGGTTTCCGCACCGATCCCTTTGAAATGGCAGGACCCATCATGGATACGCATACACGATTGCACGAGACTATTTCCGCCCTGGCCGATGGCGAGCTGGCGGCGAGCGAACTCGAACTGGCTTTTGCCGCCCTTGACACGGATGAGGGGCGGCAGATATGGGATGCCTATCGCCATATCGGTGACGTGCTGCGGTCGGAGCAGTGCGGCCATGCACTGAGCGCCCAGTTCGATGCGCGCCTGGCCAGCCGCCTGGCCGCCGAGGCGGCGCCTGAGGGGCCGGCTGCCCATGCCGAGACGCTGCTGCCGCTGTCCGCCGCCATCGTGCCGCCGGGCACTGCCGAGCCGCTGGAGGCGGGGCCGCTGGCGCAGCGCTAAGAACTGTTTGCCATCTTATGCCAGGCTTAACGTTCCTGTCGCCCTCTTGACACTGGCCTTCGGTACGATTGACACTGTGCGCAGGCAATATCTTGCTTTTGCGATATATTGTTGCTGCCATGCGCGCTGCCGGGTGTGTTTACCCCCGGGATTCCGTCGTGACGGCCAATCATGCGCGCAGGCAATCGCTTGATCCGTTTTGATCCGTTTACATATTCGAGAAGATCATTTCCATGAAAAAAAACATGTGTGCTGCCAGCAAGTCGTTTTCAGTGAAGACGCTTTCCGCTTTATTGTTCGGTACGGCTGGCGTTTTTTTTGCCCCGTCCATGCTGGGACTGGCGCCACAGGCGCAGGCCGCCGTGCCGGCCGTGAAACTGCCTGATTTCTCGGACCTGGTCGACGCCGTCGGCCCGGCCGTCGTGAATATCCGCACCACCGAGCGCCTGAAAATGGGCGGCGCCGGCAACCAGGATGAGCAGGAAATGCAGGAATTCCTGCGCCGCTTCTTTGGCGGCGCCATGCCGACGCCGCGCCAGCAGGCACCACGGGGCGGCCGCCGCGCCGTGCCGCAGGAGCAGGAAGTGCAGCGCGGTGTCGGTTCCGGCTTCATCATTTCGGCCGATGGCTATGTGCTGAGCAATGCCCACGTGGTCGATGGCGCCGATGAAGTCTACGTGACTCTCACGGACAAGCGCGAATTCAAGGCCAAGGTAATCGGCGCCGATGGCAGCACCGACGTGGCCCTGCTGAAAATCGAAGGCAGCAACTTGCCGCGCCTGACCATCGGCGACTCCAACAAGATACGCGTGGGCGAGTGGGTCATCGCCATCGGTTCGCCGTTCAACCTGGATAACACGGTGACGGCTGGCATTATTTCCGCGAAGTCACGCGACACGGGCGACTATTTGCCGCTGATCCAGAGCGACGTTGCCGTCAATCCCGGCAACTCGGGTGGTCCGCTGATCAATATGCGCGGCGAAGTGATCGGCATCAATTCGCAGATCGCCACCTTGTCCGGCGCCTACAATGGCATTTCGTTTGCCGTGCCCATCGATGAAGCCATGCGCGTGGGCGAGCAGCTGAAAAAGACGGGCAAGGTGGCGCGTGGTCGCATCGGCGTGCAGATCGGCGCACTCAGCAAGGACGTGGCGGAATCGCTGGGCTTGCCGAATGCGAATGGAGCGCAAGTATCGATGGTGGAACCGGGCGGCCCGGCCGACAAGGCGGGCATCAAGCCGGGCGACATCATCCTGAAATTCAATGGCGCGACCGTCGAGCGTGCTTCCGACCTGTCGCGTCTGGTCGGTGGTTCCGCCGTCAATGGTAAGGCCAACATCACCATCTGGCGCAATGGTGCGCAGCAGACCCTGCCCATTACGGTGATTGAGCTGGAGAGCGGCAAGATGGCGAAGAAGGGCACCAAGGAGCCGGAAGTGCAAACCGCCAACGCGCTGGGCTTGAAAGTCAGCGACGTGCCGGCCGCGAAAAAGCAGGAACTGAAGATCGACGCGGGCGTGCTGGTCGACGAGGCCGATGGCGTGGCGGCCCTGGCCGGGCTGCAGCCTGGCGATGTGATCTTGCAACTGAATAACGTTGCCGTGAAAGACGCCAGGCAGTTCAATGCCCTGGTCGCCAAGCTCGATCCGAAGAAGACGTCGGCCTTGCTGGTGCGCCGTGGCGACGTGGCGCAATTCGTTTCGCTGCGCCCGTCGGCGAAGTAACTATGTGATCATCCCGCATTCCGGCCGCGGCCGGGATGCGGTATCCTGCCCGCCATGCACTTCACCCTCTATTCCCGCAGTTATTGCCACCTTTGCCAGGACATGCTCGACGCCTTGCTCCTGCTGCAGCCGCCCGGAAAACCGTTCACGGTGGACGTGATCGACATCGATGCATCGCCCGACGCCTCGCTGCTGGCCCGTTTCGATGAGCTGGTGCCGGTGCTGTTCGGCGACCTGGCCCAGCCCGAGCTCTGCCATTATTTCCTTGACGAGGCGGCCGTGCGCCGCTGCTTGGTGTAGTTTGATTGTCAATATTAACACTGCATTGCACCATTCTGGTGCTGAAAACAGCCGAAAATGTCGGCTTGCCCCGGTGTCGGCCTCATAAGACGGGCTTTCTACTCTGAAATCCGGTAAAATGGGGAGGTCGAAAAAGCTACTGTCCGAGGCAGCAGCTTCTGTCGCTTCAAAAGCGCTCGCCTGGGCATGCAGATGTCCTGCTCGGAGCGCTTTTTTCATCATGAGTGGGGTGCCCGGTTTTGGCCCGGCTTGGCCCGAGCATGATCCCCATGATTCCTGTTAAAGCAGTGTCGTCAACTTCGCACTTATATTAGTTAATGAACAACATACGCAATTTCTCCATCATCGCCCATATTGACCACGGTAAATCGACCCTGGCTGACCGCATCATTCAATTGTGCGGCGGCTTGTCCGACCGCGAGATGGAGGCGCAGGTGCTCGATTCGATGGATCTGGAGCGCGAGCGCGGCATTACCATCAAGGCGCAAACGGCGGCCCTGCACTACAAGGCGCGCGATGGCCAGATCTATAACCTGAACCTGATCGATACGCCGGGCCACGTCGACTTCAGCTATGAAGTGTCGCGCTCGCTGTCGGCGTGCGAAGGCGCGCTGCTGGTCGTGGATGCGTCGCAAGGCGTGGAAGCGCAAACGGTCGCCAACTGCTACACGGCACTGGACCTGGGCGTGGAAGTGGTACCCGTGCTGAACAAGATCGACTTGCCGAACGCGGATCCGCCGAGCGCGATTGCCGAGATCGAAGACGTGATCGGCATCGATGCGGGCGACGCCGTGCATTGCTCGGCCAAGACGGGCTTTGGCGTGCTGGACGTGCTCGAGCAACTGATCGTCAAGGTGCCGCCACCGAAGGGCGACCCCGATGCGCCGCTGCAGGCGCTGATCGTCGACTCCTGGTATGACGCCTATGTGGGCGTGGTCATGCTGGTGCGCGTCATCAACGGCACCCTGAAACCGAAAGACAAGATTCGCCTGATGGCCACCGATTCGGTGCAGCTGGTGGAAGACATCGGCGTGTTTTCGCCACGTTCGCAATCCTTGCCACAATTGTCGGCAGGCCAGGTGGGCTTCATCATCGCCGGCATCAAGGAATTGAAAGCGGCGAAAGTGGGCGACACAGTCACCCTGGCCAACCGTCCTGCCGCCGCGCCATTGCCTGGCTTCAAGGAAGTGCAGCCGCAAGTGTTCGCCGGCCTGTTCCCCGTGGAAGCGAACCAGTACGACGCGCTGCGCGACTCGCTGGAAAAGCTGAAACTGAACGACGCGGCCCTGATGTACGAGCCGGAAGTGTCGCAGGCGCTGGGCTTCGGCTTCCGCTGCGGCTTCCTGGGCTTGCTGCACATGGAAATCGTGCAGGAGCGCCTCGAGCGCGAATTCGACATGGACCTGATCACCACGGCGCCAACCGTGGTGTACGAAGTGATCCAGCGCGACGGCACCATGATCAACGTCGACAATCCATCGAAGATGCCCGATCCGTCGCGCATCGAGGAAGTGCGCGAGCCTATCGTCACGGTCAATCTGTACATGCCGCAGGAATATGTGGGCTCCGTGATCACCTTGTGTATCGGCAAGCGCGGCATCCAGATGGACATGAGCTACCACGGCCGCCAGGTCAAGCTCGTGTATGAAATGCCGATGGCCGAGATCGTGCTGGACTTCTTCGACCGCCTGAAATCGACGTCGCGCGGCTATGCCTCGATGGATTACGAGTTCAAGGAATACCGCGCGGCCGACGTGGTCAAGGTCGACATGCTGATCAACAGCGAAAAAGTCGATGCGCTGGCCATCATCGTCCACCGTTCGAACAGCCAGTACCGTGGCCGCCAGGTGGCCGCCAAGATGCGCGAACTGATCCCGCGCCAGATGTTCGACGTGGCGATTCAAGCGACCATCGGCGCGAACATCATTTCGCGCGAGAACGTAAAAGCCTTGCGCAAGAACGTCTTGGCCAAGTGCTATGGCGGCGACATCAGCCGCAAGAAGAAATTGCTGGAAAAACAAAAAGCGGGTAAGAAACGCATGAAGCAAGTGGGTTCCGTGGAGATCCCGCAAGAAGCATTCCTGGCAATTTTACAAGTGGATGGTTAATCAATGAACCTGCAAGTGATTTTAGGAAATTTCGCTTTAATCCTGTTCGTGCTGATGGTGTTGACGGGCCTGGTCTGGTGCCTCGATGTGTTTTATCTGTCCAAGCAGCGCCGCAAGGCGGCCGACCGCGCCCTGGCTGAATTCGATGCGCGCCAGTCCAAGCTGGCCGCCGAGGGCATCAAGTCCGATGCGGGCGGCAGCCGCGCGAGCATCGAGGCGGCCCTGTTGCGCCAGCCGACCTGGGTCGAGTATTCGGGCAGCTTCTTCCCCGTCATCGCGCTCGTGTTCTGCCTGCGCTCGTTCTTGTACGAGCCGTTCAAGATCCCGTCGAGCTCGATGGTGCCGACCTTGCTGGTGGGCGATCTGATACTGGTGAACAAGTTCACCTATGGCATTCGTTTGCCGATCGTCAACAAGCGCATCATTGAAGTCAATGATCCGCAGCGCGGCGACGTGATGGTGTTCAAGTATCCGAAAGACATGTCGCAAGACTATATCAAGCGCGTGATCGGTGTGCCCGGTGATAAAATCACCTATGAAAACAAGCGCTTGACGGTCAACGGCAAGGAAGTGGCGTACACGCCGCTGGACGACTATCTGGACGATGAAAGCACGGTCTACCACAAGCAGCTGGAAGAAAACCTGACGGGCGTGAGCCACCGCATCCTCAACGACGAGCCTGCTCCAACGTTGAACTTGCGCGAAGTGAAGGATTTCCCGCATAAGGATGCGTGCAACTACAACGAAGACGGTTTTACGTGTGTAGTGCCACAAGGCAATTACTTCATGATGGGCGACAACCGCGACAATAGCGCGGACAGCCGCTACTGGGGCTTCGTGCCGAACGAGAACATCGTCGGCAAGGCTTTCCTGGTGTGGATGAACTTCAGCAATCCGAAACGAGTGGGCGGCATACACTAGGCCGTCCCTATGGCTGCCGCGCCGATTCCCCGCGCGGCGGCCAGCCGAATTACTCAGATAACACAGAAACAACAATGAATCTTCAGCTATTGCAAACCCGTTTAGGCTATACGTTCCAGGATGCTGGCCTGTTGCAGCAAGCCTTGACGCATCGTAGCCACAGCAGTTTGCATAACGAGCGGCTGGAATTCCTCGGCGACTCCATCCTCAACTGCGTGGTCGCTTCCATCCTGTACGAACGCTTCAAGTCCATCGACGAGGGCGATTTGTCGCGCCTGCGCGCCAACCTGGTGAAACAGCAGTCGCTGTATGAAATCGCGCAAAAGCTGGAATTGTCGCAATTCTTGCGCCTGGGCGAAGGCGAACTGAAATCGGGCGGCTTCCGCCGTCCATCGATCCTTGCCGACACCCTGGAAGCCTTGCTGGGCGCTATCTTCCTCGACACGGGCTTCGATGCGGCCAGCACGGTGATCCGCGCGTTCTACATCCCCATCCTCGACTCGGTCGATCCGCAAACCCTGGGCAAGGATGCCAAGACCCTGCTGCAGGAGTTTTTGCAAAGCAAGAAAATTTCGCTGCCACAGTACAACGTGGTGGCTACCCACGGCGCCGCCCACAGCCAGGAATTCGAGATCGAATGCCTGGTGCCGAAATTGAACATCCAGGTTTACGGCCGTGGCGGAAGCCGCCGCGCCGGTGAGCAAGCCGCCGCCAAACTGGCGCTGGACGTGGCCGAGCAGGCGCTGCTGAAGTCGCCTGCCGCCAGCCGCAAGCCCAAACCGCGCGCCGCCCAGCTCAAGCTGGCCGGCATTGCCACCATCCAGAGCGACGACGCGCAAGCCCCGGCTGCACCGGCGATCGCCGCTCACACTAAACAGAATCGACACTAGCATGACAGCCACCAAAATGCCCGACAACTTCCGCTGCGGCTATATCGCCATCGTGGGCCGCCCGAACGTGGGCAAATCGACCCTGATGAACGTGCTGATCGGCGCGAAGGTCAGCATCACTTCGCGCAAGGCGCAAACTACTCGCCACCGCATCACGGGCATCCAGACGGTGCCGGACGCGCAGTTCATCTACGTCGACACGCCTGGCTTCCAGACGCGCCACTCGAATGCGCTGAACAAGACGCTGAACAAGACCGTCACCAACACCCTGATTTCCTCGGACGTGATTTTGTACGTGATCGAGGCGGGCACGTTTGGCCCGGCCGACCAGCAAGTGATGGACCTGCTGCCGAAGGAAGTGCCGTGCATTCTCGTCATCAATAAATCGGACCGCGTGAAAGACAAGGCCGTGCTGCTGCCGTTCGCGCAAAAGATCGCCGCCATGCGTGACTTCGCCGCCATCGTGCCCGTCTCGGCCAAACTGCACTTCCAGCTGGAAGGCTTGCAGAACGAAATCAAACGCTTCCTGCCGGAAAACCAGCCGATCTTTGGCCCGGATGACATCACGGACCGCAGCGAAAAATTCCTCGCCTCGGAAATCGTGCGCGAAAAACTGTTCCGCTTTGTCGGCGACGAACTGCCGTACACGAGCACCGTCTTGATCGAGAAATTCGAGCAGGAAGGCGATCTGCGCCGCGTGTTCGCCGCCATCCTGGTCGAGCGCGATACGCACAAGTCCATGATCATCGGCAACAAGGGCGCGCGCCTGAAGGAAGTGTCCACCCAGGCCCGACTGGATATGGAAAAGCTGTTCGGCGGCCCCGTGTACCTGGAAATCTGGGTCAAGGTCAAGTCGGGCTGGGCCGACAACGAGGCGGGCTTGCGCGCCTACGGCTACGAGTAATCCGCAACCCGGGGGCGACGCCACACGCATGAGCACCACCACGCCAGCGCTGCACGATCCTGCGCCAGCCTCCCTCGTTGTCCCCGCGCCGGCGGCCATTGCGCCGCCGGCCGCAACTCCCGCATCCGCCGCGCCCCGGCGCAGCCGTCCGCCCGCGCGCGATGGCAAGGTCACGGGCCAGCCCGCTTTCGTGCTGCACAGCTATCCGCATAAAGAAACCAGCCTCATCGTCGACGTGTTTACGCGCGAGTACGGCCGCATCGCGCTCGTCGCCAAGGGCGCCAAGCGGCCCCATTCGCAGTTGCGCGGTGTGCTGCAGACGTTCCAGCCGCTGCAGGCGGGCTGGACGGGCAAGTCCGAACTGCGCATCCTCACGGGCGCCGAGTGGGTGGGTGGCATGCTGCCGCTGGAAAAGACCGCCTTGCTGTGCGGCTTTTATCTGAACGAATTGCTGGTGAAACTGCTGGCGCGCGACGACCCGCATCCCGTCCTGTTCGACCACTACGTTGCCACCTTGAATCAACTGGCGCACAATGAGCCGCCGCCCATCGTGCTGCGCAAGTTCGAGCGTGCCCTGCTCAAGGAAACGGGCGTGGCGGCCGACTTGACGCGCTGCACGGGCACGCGCCAGGCCGTCGATGCGGGGCAGGTGTACGTGGTCGATCCGGAACGGGGACCGCGTCCGGCGCGCGCCGCCGACGCCTGGCCCAAGATCACGGGCAAGACCCTGCTCGACATGGAGCGCGAAGATTATCTTGACGTGGCCACGCAAGCGCAAAGCAAGCTGCTGATGCGTTTTTTGCTGGCCCATCAACTGGGTGGCGCCACCTTGAATACGCGCCAGATACTGATCGATTTAATGCAGCTGTAATAGATTTCAGCACTTTACGGACACCATCATATGAGCTTTTTGCAGCCTTCCGGCCCCGTCATCGACCTGGGCGTCAATATCGACCACGTGGCCACCTTGCGCAATGCGCGCGGCACCGCGTATCCGGACCCGATCCGCGCGGCTCTGCTGGCCGAACAGGCGGGCGCCGACGCCATCACCCTGCATTTGCGCGAAGACCGCCGCCACATCAAGGATGCGGACGTCATCGCCATCGCGCCGCAATTGCTTACGCGCATGAACCTGGAAGCGGCCGTGACGCAGGAGATGATCGACTTCGCCTGCCGCATCCGTCCCGCCGACGTGTGTCTGGTGCCGGAAAAGCGCACGGAAGTGACGACGGAAGGGGGGCTGGACGTGGTGCGCTACTTCAAGGAAGTGCAGGCGGCCGTGCAGCAATTGCAAGGCGAGGGCATTCGCGTGAGCCTGTTCATCGATGCGGACGAGCAGCAGATCGCCGCCGCCGCCGAGCTCGGCGCACCCGTGATCGAGTTGCACACGGGCCGCTACGCGGATACGCAAGGCGCCGAGCAGCTGGTCGAGCTGGAGCGTATCAAGGCGGGCGTGCTGTTCGGCGTGGGCTGCGGCTTGAAGGTCAACGCGGGCCACGGCTTGCATTACACCAATGTGCAGGCGATTGCCGCCATTCCCGATATTGCGGAACTGAACATCGGCCACGCCATCGTCGCGCATGCCGTGTTTGTCGGCTGGGAAAACGCCGTGCGCGAAATGAAGGCCATCATGGTGGCCACGCGCATCGCCAGCAAAGCATAAGCGCGCACAAAGGAGGCAGCATGATCTACGGCATCGGTACCGATATCTGCAAGATCCCCCGCATCGAGGCGGCACTGGCGCGCCACGGCGAGCGTTTCGCGAAAAAGATACTGGGGCCGCAGGAGCTGGAAAAGTTCCGCGCCCGCAGCGCCAAGAACGCCGTGCGCGGCGTGCGCTTCCTCGCCACGCGCTTCGCGGCCAAGGAGGCGTTTTCCAAGGCCATCGGCCTGGGCTTGCGCATGCCGATGACCTGGCCCGCCGCGCAGATGCTGAACCACCCGAGCGGCAAGCCGATGATCGTCTGCAGCGGCGTGCTGGCGGAGTTCATGGAGAAAAACCGCCTGAGCGCGCAAGTGACGATCAGCGATGAAGAAGAGTATGCGGTCGCGTTCGTGATCGTGGAGCAAGCAGATGCCGGGGTCAGACCCGGCGGGTCTGACCCCAAACCGAGCCAGCAATGACCGAAGCAAGCCCAGAATCTACCTTGGCGGAGACGCCGCCCGACCCACGCGCGCAGGTGCTGGCCACCGTCGCCAAGCTGCCGAACCTGCCCGGCGTGTACCGCTATTTCGACGCCGCCGACAAGGTGCTGTACGTCGGCAAGGCGCGCGACCTGAAAAAGCGCGTCTCCAGTTACTTCCAGAAAAACCTGGCCAGCCCCCGCATCGCCATGATGGTTGAGCGCATCGCGCGCCTGGAAACGACCGTCACGCACAGCGAGGCGGAAGCGCTGATCCTGGAAAACAACCTGATCAAGGCGCTGCAGCCGCGCTACAACATCCTGTTCCGCGATGATAAATCGTATCCGTATCTGAAAATCACGAATGGCGATGCGCCGCGCATGGTGTATTACCGGGGCGCGGTGGACAAGAAAAACCAGTATTTCGGGCCGTTTCCCAGTTCCTGGGCCGTCAAGGAATCGATGCAGATCCTGCAAAAGGTGTTTCTCATCCGCACCTGCGAGGACAGTGTCTACGCGAACCGTACGCGGCCCTGCCTGCTGCACCAGATCGGCCGCTGCAGCGCGCCGTGCGTGGACCTGATCAGCAAGGAAGACTACAAGAACGACGTGGAAAACGCGGCGCGCTTCCTGCGCGGACGCCAGAGCGAAGTGCTGGCCGACCTGGAAAAGAAGATGCATGCGTTTGCCGCCGAGCTGAAATTCGAGCAGGCCGTGGTGGTGCGCAACCAGATCGCTTCGCTGTCGCGCGTGCTGCACCAGCAAAGCATGGAAACGACGGGCGACGCCGACGTCGACATTATCGCCGTGCTGGTGCAGGGCGGACGCGCCTGCGTCAACCTGGCCATGGTGCGCGGTGGGCGCCACCTGGGCGACCGCGCGTATTTCCCCAGCCAGCTCAGCGATGCGGCGGCGATTGCCGAGGAAGCCATCGAGGTGGAAGTGCTGGCCGCCTTTCTGGCCCAGCACTACACGGAAAAATTCATTCCCGGCACCCTGATCCTGAATATCGAATTCGACCAGCCGGCCCTGATGGTGGCGCTGATGGAGCAGTGCGGCCACCGCATCAACCTGATTTTCCAGCCGCAGGGACAGCGCCGCCAATGGCTGGAGATGGCGCAGAAGGGCGCCGAGATTTCGCTGGCGCGCTTGTTGTCCGAGCAGGGGTCGCAGCAGTCGCGCACGCGCGCGCTGGCCGAAGCGTTGCGCCTGGAAACGGAAGATCTCGACAGCCTGCGCGTCGAGTGCTTCGACATCAGCCACACGCAGGGCGAGGCGACGCAGGCCTCGTGCGTCGTGTTCCATCACCACGCCATGCAGAACGGCGAGTACCGGCGCTACAACATCAACGACATCACGCCCGGCGACGATTACGCGGCCATGCGCCAGGTCCTCATGCGCCGTTATGAAAAGGTGGCGAATGGCGACGGCGTCATGCCCGACGTGGTCTTGATCGACGGCGGCAAGGGACAGATCGAGATGGCGCGCCAGGTGTTTGCCGAGCTGGGACTCGATATCAGCTTGATTGTCGGCGTGGCCAAGGGGGAGGGGCGCAAGGTGGGCCTGGAAACCCTGCTGTTCGTCGATGGCCGCGCGGCGCAGGAACTGGGCAAGGAATCGGCGGCCCTGATGCTGATCGCGCAAATCCGCGACGAGGCGCACCGCTTTGCCATTACCGGCATGCGCGCCAAGCGGGCGAAGACGCGCCAGACCTCGCGCCTGGAAGAGATCGAAGGCATCGGCGCCAAGCGCCGCCAGAAACTGTTGTCGCGCTTTGGCGGCTTGCGCGGCGTGGTTGATGCCAGCGTCGAGGATCTGATGTCGGTGGAGGGGATTTCGACTCAACTTGCGGAAGAGATATATAAGCAGTTGCATTAATGCTCGAACGGGCGCGCCAGACCTCGCGGCTGGAAGAGATCGAAAGGGGCACAATGCGGCGCCAAGCGCCGCCAGAAACTGCTGTCGCGCTTTGGCGGCTTGCGCGGCGTGGTCGACGCCAGCGTCGAGGACCTGATGTCAGTGGAGGGGATTTCCACGCAACTCGCGGAAGAGATCTACAAGCAATTACATTGATGGATCGATGGCCTGGTCCGGTGTTGCGGCAAGCGGACTAGGCTAATACCCCTGGGCCATGTAGACTAGTGGCGCTTTCTTCATACTTTCTTCATATTCAATTTACCCGTCGGCCGATTGCTCTCTTATGCCTTTTAATATTCCCATCCTTCTGACCTGGCTGCGCGTGGCCCTGATTCCGCTTGTCGTCGGCGTTTTTTACCTGCCGCCGTCGATGCTGCTGCATGGCGACCAGAACCTGGTTGCCACCTTGGTCTTCATCGTTGCGGCCGTGACCGACTGGTTTGACGGCTTCCTCGCGCGCCGCTGGAACCAGACGTCGGCCTTCGGCGCCTTCCTCGACCCGGTCGCAGACAAGCTGATGGTGGCAGGCGCCTTGCTGGTGCTGGTGCAGCTGGACCGTGTCAATGCCGTGCTGGCCTTCATCATCATCGGCCGCGAAATCACGATTTCCGCGTTGCGCGAATGGATGGCGCAGATCGGCGCATCGAAATCGGTGGCCGTCAGCTCGATCGGCAAGATCAAGACGGCCGCGCAAATGACGGCCATTCCCTTGCTGCTGTACCACGAAGTGATCTTTGGCGCGATCGACACCCATGTGTGGGGCGAAAAGCTGCTGTGGATCGCCTGCGTGTTGACCGTGTGGTCGATGTTCTATTACTTGCGCCTGGCATGGCCGCTCATCAAGGAAAAGGCCGGTAGCCTGCATTAAGGCCGCTCCGCCTGGCTACTGCGCAGCGCACTCTTGCGTCTCCGTTGCTCGCTGTACCTTCGTACAGCTCCGCTACTCAACACGATATTGCGCTTGCTCGCTACGCTATTCGGAGGACCTTAAGACGGTATTGGCTACTTTCTGCGGAATATTTTGCAAAAGACCAGATATTGCCCGTTGACAGCCCCTGTAATCCCTCTATAATGCTGGCCTGTTGTTGATGACGCGGGAGTAGCTCAGTTGGTAGAGCGCAACCTTGCCAAGGTTGAGGTCGAGAGTTCGAGACTCTTCTCCCGCTCCAGTTTTCTGGATCGTGTCATAGGTAAAAACAGCGAATGCAGTAAAAAGTAGTACTGGCGATGTAGTAGAGCTTCTGATACAATGTTGTCCACTGCGGGAGTAGCTCAGTTGGTAGAGCGCAACCTTGCCAAGGTTGAGGTCGAGAGTTCGAGACTCTTCTCCCGCTCCAGTGAACACTGGATCAGCAGTAAAGCAGCACTGGTAAACGGTAGTAAAAAGCAGTAAAATAGCGGTTCGTATGCGGGAGTAGCTCAGTTGGTAGAGCGCAACCTTGCCAAGGTTGAGGTCGAGAGTTCGAGACTCTTCTCCCGCTCCAGCGATAGCTGAAGCAGTACAGCAAAATGGCAGTAGCAGAAAATAGAAGCTCCAATGCGGGAGTAGCTCAGTTGGTAGAGCGCAACCTTGCCAAGGTTGAGGTCGAGAGTTCGAGACTCTTCTCCCGCTCCAGAATTCTAAAGGGAAGCTAAGCTGGCTTCCTTTTTTTATCCGCCGCGGTACGCGGCGCGATTAGGCGGTAACCAAGCTCCAATGCGGGAGTAGCTCAGTTGGTAGAGCGCAACCTTGCCAAGGTTGAGGTCGAGAGTTCGAGACTCTTCTCCCGCTCCAGTTTTCAAGGTGGGCCGCAAGGCGCATCCAAGCAGTTCCTCTGGCGAGGTAGCAAAGAGGTTATGCAGCGGCCTGCAAAGCCGTTTAGACGGGTTCGATTCCCGTCCTCGCCTCCAGATAAGTGCATGTGATACATGCGCAAATAAAAAAGCCCACTTCGGTGGGCTTTTTTTCGTTTGTGGCGACGTCGCTGCGTATCTCTGCGCCGGCAGCAGTCGGCGGTAATCAAATAAATGGTTTATATTTATTTGGTTTCCGGGAAATGACTAACCGACAGTAATCTGTGGATCCCAATAAAAATAACCATACAGGCTTTGCGTCTGGCCATCGTCATTCAGGCTATATACGGCAATATAGACGTAGAAATTTTCCGTGCCCGATTTGGATACCTGCGCCGTGAAATTGGAGAAATTGCGCGATTGCTGTACGGCCGGCAAACCATTCGACGAATCCGTATTCGGCACGGCCGCATTTCTTCGTGTAATGGTATTGGAAACAAAGGTATTGAAGACCTTGTCGCCATTCCAGTAATTGATGCCGTAGACAATGACGGCCGAATCGGCATTGTCATAGATGGAAGCGCCGGTGAACGAGACGAAGTCGCCCACATTGGCCTTGAAGCTCAGGTCGGCGGTACCTTGCCCGCTATTGATGCCGCGCAGGTCGGTGGCAATCATGTACTGGCTGGTATGCACCAGGCCGACAGGCTTGGTCTGGTCGGGACTCGTCTGACGTGGATGCTGGGCCATGATCAGATCGGTGTCTATTACAACGAGAATGTTGATTGTAATATTACTGGCATATAATTGCGCGTCGGTCATGATTCCTCCTGAGTTTCCCTACTCGTCTGGCTTTTCGGATACGCCCCGTTTTTTAATGTGGTCAACAGTCTCCACCACTGCTGAGTAGAATAGTGGAGAAAATTGAATAGATACTCTCCAATTGAAACGGCGGAGATTATTTAAAATATTCCCATTAAATTGTTTTTATTTTGAAAATAAAACTATTGGAAACATTATTTGCCTGCCAGTGTCCGCTCCCGCTGCGCGCCGCCGCGCCGTCCATCGGGCCCGGCTGCATCTTGTATAATGTGTGCAGGCTCGGCAGCGCCGCCTGGCGCTGCTGAATCTTCCTCTGTCCGCCAATCCCATGTAGTCACCGACGATTTTCCTCTACGTGCGACCTCGGCATGGCTTCGTTTTGACGACCGCTGGCATGGCTGCGCCCGATGACTGTGCATCGCGCGCGCATTTCTCTGTTCCGACCCTGGATGTGTATCAATGATCAACGCAACTTTTCGGGACGAGTGGTTCTCGAACATACAAAAAAACGTCCTGGCGGGGCTGACCACCTCATTCGCGCTGGTGCCCGAATGCATCGCCTTTGCTCTCGTGGCGCAACTGAATCCCCTGATGGGCCTGTACGGCGCCTTCATCATTTGCGCATTCACGGCCATCTTTGGCGGGCGCCCCGGCATGATTTCGGGCGCCGCCGGTTCCATGGCCGTCGTCATCGTCGCGCTCGTGGCCCAGCATGGCGTGCAATATCTGCTGGCGACCGTGGTGCTGAGCGGCATCATCATGGCGCTGTTCGGCATCTTGCGTCTTGGAAAACTGATCCGTATGGTGCCATATCCGGTGATGCTGGGCTTCGTGAATGGCCTGGCCATCGTCATCGCCATGGCCCAGCTAGAACATTTTCGTCAGGCCACGCCGCAAGGCGAAACCTGGCTGCAAGGCAGCCCTTTGTATGTGATGAGCGCGCTGGTGCTGCTCACCATGGCCATCGTCTACGTGCTGCCGCGCATCACGAAGGCGGTGCCGCCGGCGCTGGTGGCCATCCTGGGCGTGGGCGTGCTCAGCCATTTCTTGCAGCTGCCCACGCGCACCCTGGGCGATCTTGCGCATATCGCCGGCGGCTTGCCGGCATTCCACTGGCCCACGGTGCCGCTGGACATGGCTACCTTGCACATCATCTTTCCGTACGCGGCGCTGATGGCCATGGTGGGCTTGCTGGAGACCTTGCTCACTTTTAATCTTACCGATGAGATGACTGAAACGCGGGGCCAGCCGAACCGCGAATGCATCGCACTCGGTGCGTCGAACGTCGTTTCGGGCCTGTTTGGCGGCATGGGCGGCTGCGCCATGATCGGGCAGACGATGATCAACCTGAGTTCTAGCGGCCGCTCGCGCCTGTCGGGCGTGACGGCCGGCGTGATGATCCTGCTATTCATCCTGTTCCTGTCGCCGCTGATCGAGCGCATCCCGCTGGCCGCTTTGGTCGGCGTGATGTTCGTCGTGGCGCAGCAGACGTTTGCCTGGGGCTCGCTGCGCGTGCTGGGCAAGGTGCCGTTGCAGGATGCGCTGGTGATCGTCGCCGTGACGGTGATCACGGTGTTGACGGACCTGGCGCTGGCCGTGCTGTGCGGCATCGTGATTGCCGCCTTGAATTTTGCCTGGCAACATGCGCGCGACATGCGTGCCGATATCGATGACACTGGCGCGGGCGTGCGCGTGTACCTGCCGCACGGCACCCTGTTTTTTGCCTCGACCACGCATTTCCTTGAACTGTTCCAGGCGGCGACCGACCCGGCCCGCGTCATCCTCGACTGCCGATATCTGCACATGGCCGATCACTCGGCCATCGCCGCCATCGAAGCCTTGTATGAGCGTTATGAAAAGGCGGGCAAGCACCTGCAGGTGACGCATTTGTCCCCCCGCAACCAGGCCTTGCTGCAGCGGGCTGGTGTCGATGTGAGCGTGGCGTAAAATATGGGATTGTTGAATGTCTGTGGAGTGTGAATGCTGTCGTACGAACAAGAGCAATTATTGCAGCAAAGCCAAACGGCTTTTGATGCCTACTATGACGCGCTGGGCGCATCGCTGGTGAACTTTGTCGAACGCCTGGGCATCCAGCCTGCGCACGAAGTGCTGACCAATGCGGCCGAATACCTGCCGTACATCGACGCGGCCATGCGCACCATCGTCATCCGCGACGAAAGCTGGCAGTGGGTGAAAACCATGCTCGGCTACTTTATCGGCGAATACTTCGTGCAAGGCCATGCGGGTTGCTGGTATGTGGAAACGCGGGCGGAATCGCCGCATTTTTGCCGCACCATGGTGGGCGGCTTCGAGCACGGCTTGCCAGCGGACGCCGCCATCGATCCGGAAGCGCTGGCGCTGGAATTCCTGGGACAATCCGTGCCGCGCGAACTGGCGGCACTGATCGCCCAAGCGCAAGCCCGCGCGGCTTGATGCCGCAGGGCTTGCTGAAGAAAATTTAGAACTCTTCCCACTCGCCTTCGGCCGGTGCCGTTGCCTTGCTGCTGGTGCGTGTCACGGGCAGGCGCAGGGCAGGGGCCGAGGCCTTGCGGGCTGGTGCGGCCGCAGTTGTCGGAGTGGCCGGCGCGCTGCGTTGTGCCGCTTTCACGCTGAAACGGTCGGTCGCCGCCGCGTTGGCATCGAGGCGGAAGACGCTGACCACCTGCGCCAGTTCGCTCGCCTGTTCCTGCATCGCTTCGGCCGCTGCCGACGCTTCTTCCACCAGCGCCGCATTTTGCTGGGTCACTTGATCCATTTCGGAAATGGCCTGGTTGACTTGCTCGATGCCCGCGCTCTGCTCTTCGCTGGCGTTGCTGATCTCGCTCATGATGGACGTGACGAAGCCGATGCTTTGCACGATTTCTTCCATCGTCTTGCCGGCCTTGTCGACCAGGTCCGTGCCCACATCGACTTTTTGCACGGAGTCGTCGATCAATCCCTTGATTTCTTTTGCCGCCGCTGCCGAGCGTTGCGCCAGGTTGCGCACCTCGGTTGCCACGACGGCGAAGCCGCGGCCCTGTTCGCCGGCGCGCGCCGCTTCCACGGCTGCGTTCAGTGCCAGGATGTTGGTCTGGAAGGCGATGCCGTCGATGACGGAAATGATGTCGACGATTTTCTTCGACGAGGTATTGATCTCGCCCATGGTGGCGACCACTTCGGCCACCACGGCGCCGCCGCGGCTGGCGATGCCGGCCGCGTCGCCGGCCAGTTTATTTGCCTGGCGCGCATTGTCGGCGTTTTGCTTGACGGTCGAGGTCAGTTCTTCCATCGACGAGGCCGTTTCTTCCAGCGAGCTGGCTTGCTGTTCTGTGCGCGACGACAAGTCCTGGTTGCCGGCGGCGATTTCGGCCGATGCCGTGGCGATGGTGTCGGTACCGCTGCGCACTTGTCCCACGATGCCGACGAGGCTGTCGTTCATGGTTTTCAAGGCGTGCATCAGCTGGCCCGTTTCATCGCGGCCTTGCGCCGTGATGGTGCTGGTCAGGTCGCCCGCTGCCACGGTTTCCGCCACTTTCACGGCAGCGCGGATGGGGCCAGTGATCGAGCGCGTGATCCACCACGCGAAGCCGATGCCCATCAGCACGGCCAGCACGCCCATGGTGATCAGGAAGACGCGGGTGCCGCTGTAGGCTTCGATGATGCTGTTGCCGACGCCGTCGGCCGCCTTGATCTGCATGGTGGCAAAGCGCTTGACTTCGGCCAGATAGGCCACGGTGATCGGCGCGACTTCCTTGTCGAACACGACTTTGGCACCCGCCATATCGCCGTCGGCCTTCATCTTGAAGGCGCGTGCGCGCGTCGTCACATAGTCGGTGCGCACCTTGCGCACGACCTTGAATTGCTCGATCACGGCCGGGTTGAGCAGGGAGGCGACGATGTCGTCCTGCAGCTTGCTGGAACGCTCCGCATCGACTTTCAAGTCTTCCTCGATCTTGGCGCGCACGACGGGATCGGTGATCTCGAACGAGGCGACGCCGCGCACGCTGTTGAGTTCAATGATCTTCGACCATTCGGCCACCATGCGCTGGTTCTTGATGCTGGTATTGATGAGACGGTAAGTCAGGTCGCTGGCCGTTTGCATGCGCACGAGGGCGGTGATGGTCAAGGCGGCAAGCAACAGCAATACGACAGCAAAGCCGACGCCAAGGCGGCTGCCGATGTTCAGGTTTTTCATGTAATTCCTAACAGTTTAATAGTCATGATCGCCGCCGCCAGCAGGGGCGGACAGGCGCCGCAAGGCGCAGGGGATCGGGGTCTTCGGGTGCCGCGTGATGGCTGTGCGGCGCGCCGCGCTGAGCGTGGCGTTGGAGGTGAAGCAAGGGGCATGTCGGTCAGGCTGACCGCTGTCCAGCAAGCCGCAAGTATAGCATTGACGCAGAGAAATAGTTTTTCAAAGCAATTTTAATTATTTTTTGATATTGATTTCCTGTTGTGTTTTTACATCAAGTACCTAGTCCATAAGTACTATCACTTACAGAAGTGCTTACTTTACGCAGGCTTGCCTGATAAAATACTAATGATAATCATTCGTATTAAAACATCGACCAGGGAATTGTATGCAGCAACGTCGCAAGCCAGGATTCAAACCGATCACCATCGCCGTACTGGGCGCCTTGACCTTCGGCGCCACGCCATTGGCGGCCTGGGCGCAGGAAAGTTTGCCAGCCGTCACCGTGACGGCATCGAAGGACAAGGATGGCTATGTCGCCGCCACCTCGGCCAGCGGCACCAAGACGGAAATGGCCCTGCGCGACGTGCCGCAGACGATCAACGTGGTGCCGGCCGCCGTCATCCGCGACCAGAACGCCATGTCGATCCAGGACATCATGAAGAACATCCCCGGCGTGGGTCTGTCCACAGGCGACGGCCAGCGCGACCAGATATTCATCCGCGGCTTCACGGCCATTGGCGACCAGTTCGTCGACGGCTTCCGCGATGACGCCCTGTATTTTCGCGACCTGTCGAATGTGGAGCGCCTGGAAGTGATCAAGGGACCGGCCGCCGTGCTGTACGGCCGCGGTTCCTCGGGTGGTCTGGTGAACCGCATCACCAAAAAGCCGGGCGTGGACATCACGGACGTGGCCCTGAGCCTGACCAACACGGCAGGGCGCCGCGGCGAAGTCGACGTGGGCCGCGTCGGCGAGACGGTGGACTGGCGCTTCACGGGCGCGCGCGAATTGTCGGACAGCTACCGCGACCAGCAATTCATCAACCGCACGGCGCTGTCGCCTTCCGTGGCCATCCGCCTGTCCGGCGCCACCAAATTGCTGCTGCAGGGCGATTACCTGGAAGACCGTCGCCTGACGGACTTCGGCATCCCGTCCTACCAAGGCCGTCCCGTCGCCGTCGATGCGGGCACCTATTTTGGCGCCGCGAATGCCCGCGATGCGGACTTCAGCCAGTCGCGCGTGGTCTCCACGGCCGCCACCCTGACGCACAAGTTCAGCGATAGCTTGTCGTTGCGCAATGCCTTCCGTTATTACGATTACCACCTGGACCGCAACAACACGAATATTTCCGGCAACGTCAACGAAGTCAAGGGCACGATGAGCCTCGGTCACGCCAAGCTGAACCGTGACGAAAGCGGCTGGTTCAACCAGACGGAACTGACGCAAAAGCTGGTCACGGGCACCTTGCGCCATGAAGTGCTGTACGGCGCCGAATTCGGCAAGCAAAACAAGGATGCCAACAGTTGGGCCGCCATCGCTGTATTGCCACCTGCGAAGCCCGTGTCGATCTTCAATCCCGTGCTACCCGTTGTCGACCGGACCAAGCTGGGCGCGCGCGGCGATACCTTTGGTACCTATGACACGGCCGCTGCCTATGTGCAGGACGCCATCAGTATCAACGACGAGTGGAAGGCGCTGGCCGGCCTGCGCTACGACCGCTACAAGCAGCAGTCGCGCCTGGCCAATGCGCTTGGTGTGACGACGGCCAATCTGTCGCGCACGGATTCGGCTTACAGCCCCCGCGCCGGCCTCGTCTGGCAACCGGGCGCGACGCAGTCGTACTATGCGTCGTGGAGCCGCTCGTTTCAGCCGAGCGGCGAGAACTTCGCCCTGGCCGCCAATAATGCCGACCTGGCGCCGGAAACCACGCGCAACACGGAAGTGGGCGCCAAGTACGACCTGTGGGGCGGCCGCGCCAACGCCACCGTGTCCCTGTTCCGCCTGGAACGCGACAATATCAAGACCAGCGACCCGATCACGAACCGCATCGTGCCGGTCGGCACGCAGCGCACGGATGGCCTGGAGCTGACCTTCAACGCGGACTTGCACGATGGCTGGAAAATGATGGCCGGCTACGCCTACCTGGACGCCACCATCACCGATTCCATCGCCGTCGACCGCAGCGTGAATGCGCCGGGCACGACGACGCCGAGCGCCGTCGCCATCAAGGGCAAGCGCGCTACTTTGACGGCGCGCAACATGGCCAACTTGTGGGTGACGAAAGACCTGGGCCACGGCTTCACGGTGGGCGGTGGCGCGAATGCCGTCGGCAGCCGCTTCGCCAATCAGGGCAACACGGTGGTGCTGCCAGGCTACGTGACGGCCGACGTCATGGCCGCGTACCGCACGGGCCGCTATGAAGTGCAGCTGAACGTCAACAATATCGGCGACACGCGCTACATCGTGTCGGGTCACGGTTCCAGCCCGAACCTGAGCTTGCCAGGCGCGCCACGCAATGTGGCGCTGACCTTGCGCTACAGCCTGTAACTTTTTCTGCCCCCGAAAACCCGCTTGCGAGCGGGTTTTTTTGCATGGGTGGGTAGCGATGTGCAAGCGCGCGGGGCAGGCTGGCATTGTTTAGAGGGAACGTTCGGTATCGCCAAATTAACGTTGACTAAAGGAAACCTTCTCCGGCGAACTGAGCCTTGATCGGGATTGAGGGGTAAAATGATGTCATACGGCACAGGCATGGTGCTTATATCTTGGTGATATGACACGACCACGACGCCGTATGACTTTTATTTACTCACATCATAGAGGCCTGAATATGGTTCAGATGTCCAGGCGCCAGTTCCTTCGGGTAACTGGCGCGACCATTGCTGGTTCCAGCCTCGCCCTGCTCGGTTTCGCACCGGGCCAGGCGATGGCGGAAGTGCGGCAATACAAGCTGTCTCGCACGACCGAGACACGCAATACCTGTCCCTACTGTTCGGTAGGATGCGGCGTCCTGCTGTATGGGCTGGGCGACGGCGCGAAAAATGCCGTCTCCAGCATCATCCACGTGGAAGGCGATGCCGATCACCCGGTGAACCGCGGCACCCTGTGCCCGAAAGGCGCCAGCCTGGTCGACTTCATCCACAGCCCGAACCGCCTGAAAGTGCCCGAATACCGCGCACCGGGCGGCACGGAATGGCAACCGATCTCCTGGGATGTGGCGCTCGACAAGATCGCGCGCCTGATGAAGGATGACCGCGACGCCAATCTGATCGAAAAGAATGCCGACGGCAAGACCGTCAACCGCTGGCTCTCCACCGGCATGCTTGCCGCGTCCGCCGGCAGCAATGAGGTCGGGTATTTGACCCACAAGACAGTGCGCAGCATGGGGATGCTGACCTTTGATAATCAGGCGCGTGTATGACACGGACCGACGGTGGCAGGTCTTGCCCCGACGTTTGGCCGTGGCGCGATGACGAATCATTGGGTCGATATCAAGAATGCCGACGTGATCCTGGTCATGGGCGGCAATGCAGCAGAAGCACATCCTTGCGGATTCAAATGGGTAACGGAAGCGAAGGCGCATAACAAGGCCAAGCTGATCGTTGTCGATCCGCGTTTTACCCGTACCGCATCCGTGGCAGATTACTACTGCGCCACGCGTACCGGCACGGACATCGTCTTCCTCGGCGCGATCATCAATTATCTGCTGACGAACGACAAGATCCAGCATGAGTACGTGCGCAACTACACGGACATGCCCTTCATCGTGCGCGAAGACTATGCGTTCGAGGACGGCCTGTTCTCGGGTTTCGACAAGGAAAAAGGCAAGTACACCGACAAGGCCACCTGGGATTACGAGATCGGCGAAGACGGCTATGCCAAGGTCGACCCGACCCTGGAACACCCGCGCTGCGTCTACCAGATGATGAAGAAGCACTACGCACGCTACACGACCGAGATGGTCGAACGTACGTGCGGCGTGTCGGCCGACAAGTTCCACAAGGTGGCGGAAGCCCTGGCTTCGACCGCCGTGCCGGGACGCGCCGGTACCATCCTGTACGCGCTGGGCTGGACGCACCACTCGACCGGTGCGCAAACCATCCGCACGGGCGCCATGGTGCAGCTGTTGCTGGGCAATATGGGCATCGCCGGCGGCGGCATGAACGCCTTGCGCGGCCACTCGAACATCCAGGGTCTGACCGATCTGGGCCTGATGTCGAACCTGTTGCCGGGTTACATGACCTTGCCGAACGAGTCCGAGCAGGATTTCGATGGCTATATCGCCGCGCGCGCCACCAAGCCGCTGCGGCCTAACCAGCTCAGCTACTGGAGCAATTACCGCAAATTCCACGTCAGCTTCATGAAGACGTGGTGGGGCGACTTTGCCACCGCGGACAATAACTACGCCTTCGACTACCTGCCAAAGCTCGACAAGCCGTATGACTTGATGCAAGCGATCGAGAACATGCATCAAGGCAAGATGACGGGCTATATCTGCCAGGGCTTCAATGTGCTGGCGTCCGCGCCGAACAAGCAGAAGGTCACGGAAGCGCTGTCGAAGCTGAAGTTCCTCGTCATCATGGATCCGCTGGCCGTGGAAACGGGCGAATTCTGGAAGGCGCACGGGCAGTACCACGAAGTCGATCCGACCAAGATCATGACGGAAGTGTTCCGCCTGCCGACCAGCTGCTTCGCCGAGGAACGCGGTTCGCTCGTGAGTTCCTCGCGCGTCTTGCAGTGGCACTGGCAGGCGGCCGAACCGCCGGGCCAGGCGCGCAGCGACCTCGAGATCATGTCGGGCCTGTTCCTGCGCATGCGCAGCATGTACCAGAAAGAGGGCGGCAAGTTCCCCGATCCTATCGTCAACCTGACGTGGAATTATGCGCAGCCGCATAACCCGCAGCCCGAAGAAATCGCCCGCGAATTTAACGGCAAGGCGCTGGCCGACTTGTACGATCCCAAGGATCCGACCAAGCTGCTGGTGAAGAAGGGTGAGCAGCTGGCCTCGTTTGCGCAATTGCGCGACGATGGCAGCACCACCAGCGGTTGCTGGATCTTCGCCGGCAGCTGGACGCAGGCGGGCAACCAGATGGGACGGCGCGACAATAGCGACCCGACCGGCATCGGCCAGACCTTGGGCTGGGCCTGGGCGTGGCCGGCGAACCGCCGCGTGCTGTACAACCGCGCTTCGTGCGACTTGAAGGGCAAGCCTTTCGACCCGACCCGTAAACTCATCGAGTGGAATGGCACGAACTGGAGCGGGGCCGATATTCCCGACTTCAAGGTCGATGAACCGCCGGAAAATGGCATGGGTCCGTTCATCATGCTGGGCGAGGGTGTGGCGCGTTTCTTTGCGCGTGGCGCCATGGCCGAAGGTCCGTTCCCCGAGCATTACGAGCCGTTTGAAAATCCGCTGGGCTACAACCCCATGCATCCGAAAAACCCGCAAGCGACCAGCAATCCGGCCGCGCGCGTGTTCGCCGATGACCGGAAAATGTTCGGCACGCATGAGGAATATCCGCATGTGGCCACCAGCTACCGCCTGACCGAGCATTTTCATTACTGGACCAAGCATGCACGCCTGAATGCCATCATCCAGCCGCAGCAATTCGTTGAAATCGGCGAAGAGCTGGCGAAAAGCATCGGTGTCGTTGCCGGCGGTGAAGTGCGCGTCAGTTCCAAGCGGGGCCACATCATCGCCAAGGCCGTCGTCACCAAGCGCATCAAGGCTTTGATGATCGAAGGCAAGCCGGTGCATACCGTGGGCCTGCCGCTGCACTGGGGCTTTACGGGTGTGGCCAAGCCGGGGTATCTGATCAATACCCTGACGCCGGGCGTGGGGGATGCGAATTCGCAAACGCCGGAATTCAAGTCCTTCCTCGTGAAGGTGGAAAAAGCATGATGGGAGCTCAATAATGGCACTGCAATCCTTAGATATCCGGCGCCTGTCGGCTACCACGGTGACCCCGCCGCAAGCACGCAGCCCGGTGACGGGCACCGTGGCCAAGCTGATCGATGTGTCGAAGTGCATCGGCTGCAAGGCTTGCCAGACGGCGTGCATGGAATGGAACGACTTGCGTGACGAAGTCGGCGAAAACCATGGCACCTATGACAATCCGACGGACCTGACGCCGCAATCGTGGACGGTGATGCGTTTTGCCGAACACGAAAATAATGACGGCAACCTCGAGTGGCTGATCCGCAAGGACGGCTGCATGCACTGCGAGGACCCGGGCTGCCTGAAGGCCTGTCCGGCGCCGGGCGCCATCGTGCAGTACACGAATGGCATCGTGGACTTCCACCAGGAAAACTGCATCGGCTGCGGCTACTGCGTGGCCGGCTGTCCTTTCGACGTGCCCCGCATTTCGAAAAAGGACGACCGCGCCTACAAGTGCACCTTGTGCTCGGACCGCGTGGCCGTGGGCCAGGAACCGGCCTGCGTGAAAACATGTCCGACGGGCGCCATCGTGTTCGGCACCAAGGAAGACATGAAGGTGCATGCGGAAGAACGCATCGTCGACCTGAAGTCGCGCGGTTTCGAGAACGCGGGCCTGTACGATCCGCTGGGCGTGGGCGGCACGCACGTGATGTACGTGCTGCACCATGCCGACAAGCCGAAGCTGTATTCGAACTTGCCGGAACGCCCGCGCATCAGCCCGATGGTGGGCTTCTGGAAGGGCTGGTCCAAACCGCTGGCGGTGGCTGGCATGGCCGCCACGGCCCTGGCAGGCCTGTTCCATTACACGCGTGTCGGTCCGAACGAAGTGAGCAAGGACGAAGAGCACGAAGCGCTGGAAGAGGCCAAGCGTATACGGGAGGAAGACCATGAGCCACAGTGATCTGCATGATGGAAAGCTGCGCGACAAGGATGGCAATCCCTTGATCGAACGCTACAACCCGAACGAGCGCACGAATCACTGGGTCACGGCCATCACCTTCGTCATGTTGGCCCTGTCCGGGCTGGCCATGTTCCATCCGTCGATGGCGTGGCTGGCGAATCTGTTCGGCGGCGGGCAATGGACGCGCATTCTGCATCCGTTCGCCGGCCTGGTGATGTTCGTCTCGTTCGCGATCCTCGTGGTGCGCTTCTGGCACCACAACAAGTTCGAGGACGGCGACAAGCAGTGGCTGAAGCAGATGGACGACGTGCTCAACAACCGCGAAGACAAGCTTCCGAAGATCGGCAAATACAATGCCGGCCAGAAGATCCTGTTCTTCGTGCTGCTGGCCAGCATGATCGGCTTGCTGTTGTCGGGCATCGTGATCTGGCGCGCGTATTTCGCGTTCTATTTCCCGATCGACGTGGTGCGCTTTGCCGCCTTGCTGCATGCCGGTTGCGCGTTCGCCATCATCTGCGCCATCATCGTGCACATCTACGCGGCCCTGTGGGTCAAGGGCTCGATCGGCGCCATGGTGCGCGGCACCGTCACCTACGGCTGGGCGCGCAAGCACCATCCGAAGTGGTTTGAATCGGTGATCCGCAATACGAGAAAGTAGGCAGTTAGGGTACGTTTTGCCCCAAGTGCAAAAGCTGGAGTCAGACCCGCCGGGGGAATGCGTTCCAATGGAACGCATTCCGATCCCGAAGGGACTGACCCCGGTTTTCCTTTGCGGCTTGCGCTGCACTATATCGATTAGAATACTTTACAGCCCCCTTTTTTGATGGGAAAACTCCATTGGTACAACGCATACTCCAGCCAGGCGAAATCGAAGGCCTGGACCACAACGCGATTCCGCGCCTGCTGCTGCCGCAGCCTGGCAGCCTGTTTACGGCGCGCGCCTTGCGCCTGCGCGAACTGGCGCAAGGTAACATCAAGGGCATCCCCGTCGATGCCGGCATGCAGGGCTACCTGGTGCTGATGGCCGCGCTGGCCGATGCGCAGGCGGCCGTGGTGGGAAAACTGGCGCCCGGCGCCGTGCCTGCCGCCGATCCCGACGCGCTGCGCCGCGCCATCCAGCACCGCATGCCGGTGCTGCCCGTCAGCGGCGCCCGTCCGCCCGTCTGGCGCGACATTTTCGCCAGCCTGCTCGATGAACTGGCCGCCACGGCGGCAAGCCAGCCGGCCTTGTCCGGCGGCCTGACCCAGGTGCTGGCCCAGCTGCGCGCGCTCGATGCGCCAGCGCTGGACGCCTGCGCCGATGCCGTGCTCGATGAAAACGGCGACAACCTCAATCCCATGCATGCGCCATTCGTCGCGGCCGCCCTGCAAATTCTATGGTCGGTGTCGGCCAGCGAACTGCGCGCCGCGCGCGTGCCGGATCTGGAAACGGGCACCCTGTGTCCCGTCTGCGGCTCGCATCCGGTCGCCAGCGTGATCCGCATCGGCGGCCAGTCGCAGGGCTACCGCTACCTGCACTGCGGCATTTGCGAAAGCGAATGGCATATGGTGCGCGTCAAGTGCTCGACCTGCGAACAGAATGGCAAGATCGCCTACCAGGGCCTGGACGCGGCCGACGCCAAGCCGTTCGACCCCGTGACGGCCAAGGACGACAAGCTGCCCAACAAGGCGAACGATCCGAAGAAGGTGGCGCGCGCGGAAACCTGCGACGACTGCCATACCTATCGAAAAGTCTTCAACCAGGAACACGATTACAACGTCGAGCCGCTGGCCGACGATCTGGCCAGCCTGATGCTCGACCTGCTGGTGGGCGAAGCGGGCTACCAGCGCGCCAGCGGCAATCCGCTGCTGTGGCTGGGTAAAAGCTCGGATCAGCCGTCATGACGACGGGGCAAACCGTGCGCCTGCCGTCGGTCGACCGCATCCTGGGCGACGCGGCTTGCCTGGACCTGATCGCGCGCTATGGCCGCGTGCAGACCCTGGCCTGCGCGCGCGCCGTGCTGGCCGAACTGCGCACGGCCATGCTGGCGGGCGCAGTGTGCGAAGAGGGCGCATCGATTGCCGCCATCGCCGCGCAAATGGATGAGCGGCTGCTAGCGCAAGCGCGCCCGCAGCTGCGCGCCGTCTTCAACCTGACGGGCACCGTGCTGCACACGAACCTGGGCCGCGCACTGCTGCCCGATACGGCCGTGCAAGCCGTGGTGGAAGCGTTGCAGTGGCCGATGAACCTGGAATTCGACCTGGAGACGGGCAAGCGCGGCGACCGCGACGACCTGGTCGAGGAATTGCTGCGCGAACTGACGGGCGCCGAAGCGGCCACCATCGTCAACAACAACGCGGCCGCCGTGCTGCTGATGCTCAATACCCTGGCGCAGAACAAGGAGGTCGTCGTCTCGCGCGGCGAGCTGGTGGAAATCGGCGGCGCCTTCCGCATCCCCGACGTCATGACGCGCGCGGGCGCCGTGCTGCGCGAAGTGGGCAGCACCAATCGCACGCACCTGGCCGATTACGCGCATGGCGTGAACGAGAACACGGCCTTGCTGATGAAGGTCCATTGCAGCAATTACGCGATTACCGGTTTCACGAAAAGCGTGGAGCTCGACGAACTCGTGCCGCTGGCCGTAAAACATGGCGTGCCGACGGCCGTGGACCTGGGCAGCGGCACCCTGGTCGACCTGGCGCAATATGGCTTGCCGCATGAAACGACGGTGCGCGAAACGATAGCAGCGGGCGCCGACCTGGTGACCTTCAGCGGCGACAAATTGCTGGGTGGCCCGCAGTGCGGCGTCATCGTCGGGCGGGCAGACTTGATCGCGAAGATCAAGCGCAACCCATTGAAACGTGCACTGCGCGTCGGCAAGCTGACCCTGGCCGCGCTGGCCCCCGTGCTGCAGCTGTACCGCGCGCCGGACTTGCTGGCCGAACGGCTGACCACCTTGCGTTTGCTGACGCGTCCCGCCGCCGCCATGCGCACGCAGGCGGAAACCGTGCTGCCGCTGCTGCAAAGCGTACTCGGTGCCGACTATGTGGTCACCGCCGAAGCCATGAAAAGCCAGATCGGCAGCGGCGCCTTGCCCGTCGACCAGCTGCCCAGTTTTGGCTTGTGCGTCCGCAGCGCGCCCGGCTCGCGCCTGAGCAATCCCCTGGGTGTGCTGGAACTGCGTTTGCGCGCCTTGCCGTGCCCCGTGATCGGGCGCATCGGCCAGGACACTCTGTGGCTGGACCTGCGCTGCCTGGAAGCGGCGCACGAGACGGCCTTCATCGCGCAACTCGCCGAGTTGTCCGCATGATCGTCGGCACCGCAGGCCATATCGACCATGGCAAGACCACCCTCACGCGCGCGCTGACGGGCGTGCACACGGACCGCCTGAAGGAAGAGCAGGCGCGCGGCATTTCGATTGAACTCGGCTACGCCTACCTGCCGCTGGCGGACGGCACGGTGCTGGGCGTGATCGACGTGCCGGGCCACGAAAAATTCATCCGCACCATGGCTTCCGGCGTGACGGGCATCGACTTCGCCCTGCTCGTGGTGGCGGCCGACGATGGCGTCATGCCGCAGACGCACGAGCACCTGGCCATCTTGCAGCTGCTCGGTGTGACGCGCGGCGCCGTGGCGCTGACCAAAATCGACCGCGCCGACAGCGCCCGCGTGGCGCAGGTGGAGCTTGACATCGAAGCGCTGCTGGCGGGCACGCCGCTGGCGGGCAGCCCGATCTTTCCCACTGCCGCCCATCGCGACGACGATGCCGGCGTGGCCGCCTTGCTGGCGCACCTGACGCAGGTGGCGCGCGGCTTGCCGCAACGCGACGAGCGGCGTTTGTTCCGCCTGGGCGTGGACCGCGTGTTCACCTTGTCGGGCCAGGGCACGATCGTTACCGGCACGGCGCTGGCGGGCCGCGCCCAGGTGGGCGACATGCTGCAGCTGGCGCCCGGTGGCGCGCAGGCCCGGGTGCGCAGCATCCATGCGCAGAACCGCGCGGCCGAGACGGGCATGGCGGGCCAGCGCCTGGCGCTGAACCTGGCCGGCATTGACCGCGAGCGCATTGAGCGGGGCAACTGGATCGTCGCGCCCGAGCTGGCGCAGTGCTCCGAGCGCCTCGACGTGGAACTGACGCTCTTGCCCGACGCCGGCGTGCAGCTGAAAGCCTGGTCGCCGCTGCACGTGCACCTGGGCGCGGCGCACCAGCTGGCGCGCGCCGTGATGCTCGATGGCGAGACGCTCTCGCCGGGGCAGACGGGCAGAGTACAGCTGGTGTTCGAGTCGCCCATGCACGGCGTGCCGGGCGACCGCTTCGTCGTGCGCAACGCGCAAGCCACGCAGACGGTGGGCGGCGGCATGGTGCTCGACCCGTTCGGCCCCGCGCGCAAGCGCCGCAGCCCGGCCAGGCTGGCATGGCTCGATGCCCTGGCCGCCTTCATCGCGCACGGCGACTATGCGGCCCTGCTGGCGCAAAGCCCGCTGGGGCTGCGCGAGTCGCTGCTCGTGCGCCTGTCCCTGCTGCCGGCGGCGGCCATCGCGCTGCCGCCCGACACGCGGCGCATCGCCCTGCGCGGCGGCGACGCTTTGCTGGTGGCGCCGCCGGCGTTGCTGGCGCTGCAGGAGCGGGTGCTGGCCGCACTGGAAAATTTCCACGCGCGCGCACCCGACGAGGCGGGGCCGGAACTGTGGCGGCTGAAACGCATCGTCGACGCGGAGATGGAAGACGCCTTGTGGAGCCATCTGGTCGAAGGCTTGCTGGCGCGCGGCGAGATCCTGGCGCGCGGCGCCAGCCTGCACTTGCCGACGCACAGCGTGGAATTGACGCCGCAGGAGCAATCGGTGGCCGAACCCTTGCTGGCCGCGCTGGAGCAGGGGCGGGCCGATCCGCCATGGACGCGCGACCTGGCGCGCAGCTTCGGCCTGGCCGAGGACGAGACGCGCAGGCTGTTGCGCAAACTTGCCAAGGCAGGCCAGATCAGCCAGGTCGTGCACGACCTGTTTTATCACCAGGCGGCGTTGGCCGAGCTGGCGCAACTGGTACGCACCCTGACCGAAAAAGCGGAGACCGACGAGAGCCTGTCGCCCGGTGCGGGCGCCGTCGGCGCGGCCACCTTCCGCGACGCCAGCGGCCTGGGCCGCAAGCGGGCGATCCAGGTCTTGGAATTCTTTGACCGCGTCGGTTATACTCGCCGTGTTGGCAATGGGCATCTATTGCGCCCGCAAGCGCTGTGGTCCTATACGGCAGCCTCGCCCAACAGCTAGCTCAGGCACCGCGGAAAGCACACTCATCCGGTGATGTGGCCGGGCTTCAAACCCGGTGGAGGGCGTCAGACGTTCTCCCGTAGGTTCGACTCCTACTGTTTTCCGCCAGTTACTTTCCTTCCATCCCCTCCCGCATGGCGTTCTGCTGGCGTTGGCTTGTTGCCACGCTGCCGAAAATAGTTGATTGAATTGCCCATATGCGGCGATGCCGCTGCGGGCCGATGGTAACATCGGCTTGAATCCCCTGTAGCAGAAGAAAGCAAGCATGAAACAAGCAAGCATGGCACGGCTGCTGGCAGCAGCGCTGCTGATGCCGGCGCTGGCCGCGGCGGCCGGCCTGCGCATCGTCGGCGAGCATTTGCCGCCATCGAGCATGATGGAAGGCAATGTCGTCGTGGGACGTGAAACGCTCAAGGTGCGCGGCATCATGGCGCGCGCCGGTATCGCCTACAGCATCGAATTGCTGCCGTGGAAGCGCGCGTATGCGCAGGCGCTGCGCGAAGCCGACACCTGCATCTTTTCCACCAGCCGCACGCAGGAACGCGAAGCGCAATTTCGCTGGATCGGTCCCCTCAACGAAGCGGAATGGATACTGTATGGACTGGCCGAGCGGCACCTCACCTTGCGCACGCTGGCCGATGCGCGCGGCCTGGTGATCGGCACGGTGCTCGGCGACGCGCGCGACGATTACCTGCGCCAGCGCGGCATGAACGTGGCGCCCGTGACGCAAGAGTGGCTCAATCCGCAAAAGCTGCTGCTGGGGCGTATCGACCTGTGGGCCGTCGGCATGGCGGTGGGCAGCAAGCCTTTCGTCGGCAAGGAGTGGGAGGGCAAGGTGGTGCCGCTGCTGACCTTCAACCGCGTGCAGACTTACCTCGCCTGCAACAAGCAATTGCCCGAGGCGCAGGTAGCGGCCATGCAGCGCGCGGCGGCCGCCATGCGCCGCGACGGCAGCATGGCGCGCGAACAGCTGCACTGATTCAGCTCTCCAGCCATTGGCGCACGCAGTTGCGTCCTTCGCGCTTGGCCTGGTACAGGGCCTGATCCGCATGGCTGTAGGCCGTCTCGAACGGCGTGCCGGCACGGTTCCAGCTCAGGCCCACGCTGACGGTGATGGCGCGCGTGATGGGCGCCGCATGGCGCTGGCGGCCGACCGTCTCGCAGATGCGCTGCGCCACTTGCGCCGCGTCGTCGCGCGAAGAGGTGGGCCAGACGACGGAAAACTCTTCGCCGCCAACCCGGCCGATGGCCGTTTCCTGTCCCAATAGCCCCTTCAGGCAGTCGACCACGGCCTGGATCACGCCGTCGCCGGCCGGGTGGCCGAAGTCGTCGTTGACCTGCTTGAACAGGTCGATATCGAGCACGATCAGCGCCATGTCGCCCTGCGCCAGGCAGCGCGACGCGTGGTCGATGACGGCGCCGCGGTTCAGGGCGCCCGTCAGCGGGTCGTGCGTGGCACGGTATTCTAGCTGGCCGGCCAGGGTTTGCAATTGACGGTTCAGCAGATGCATGTCGCGCTCGGCGCGGTCGCTGCGGCCGATCAGGCGCCGCGTCTCGCGCATCAGCCGCTCGTAGTGGACGATCAGTTCACCGAGCACGCGCCGCTGTTCCGCGCCCGAGGCATTGGCGTCGGCGTGCATGCGGCGCGCGGCAGCCAGCGCCGCCGCTTCCACGGTGAACAGGTCGGGCTCCAGGCCGGACTCGGAGAGGGCGGCGCGCATGCCCTAGCTGCCCTGCACGGGATGGTCGTGGAAGTCCAGCGCCGTGAAGTCCTGCTGCAGCTCCTGGCCGAATTCCAGGATGGTGTCGTCGTCCTCGTCGTGGTACCAGTTCAGGCGTACCTGGTTGCCATCGACGGCCGCCTGGTTCAGGGTGTCGAACAGGGTAAACAGCATCTTCGTGCTCGAGCTGTTGAAGTAGGCCAGCGAGACGTTGACGGTGATGGCAGCATCGCGGCAGCCTTCCAGGTAGGCGCGCACGGCGGCGATCAGCGGGCCATAGAAGGCGGCCGCGTTTTCCGGATACGACTCGCCCTTGATCGACAGGGTGTGCTGCTCGAAACGGAAGTCGATTTCGGGCGAACTCGGGGTCGCGGCGATGAACAGTGGTGACGGTAATTGCATATGCTTTCCTGAGTCGGCTCTTTCAAATGATGGCTTTGATGCAGAAGATGGTGTGGCCCGGCTCCTGGGGATCCTGGACGAATTCGAATTCCAGCGGCTCGCTGGCGTCGCGCGCCATGGTGAGAAACCCCAGGCCCGCGCCCTTGCTGTCGGCCGGCGCTTCCTCGCGCAAGGCCTTTTTGTAGGCCAGGCGGATTTCTTCCATCGTCATGGTGTGCAGCGGCTCCAGGCGGGCGCGGATCTGCGCCACGTTGTCCGTCGAGACGGGGTTGGCGCACAGCAGAAAAAAGCTGTCGCCGCGCGTGCCGATGCAAAACGAGCCGCGCCGCATCTGCTGGTCCAGCTGCGCATCGGGCGTCAGGCTGTCGGCGGAATAATGCATGATGTTTTGCGACATCTCGATGAACGAGGAAAAGATGCGCCGCCGCGTGGGCCCGGCCGCGCCGGCCGTGTCGAGGCGTGCCTTGATGGTTTCGGAAATGGCGTTCACCACGTGCTGCGAGAAATAGCCCACGTAAAAAAAGATGATGTTGCGCTTGCGTGCCACATCCCAAAACTCGTTGAATTCTTCGTACAGCACGTCCGTGCTCCTGGCTAGCCGGTGTCCCGGTTTCTTGTTGATAAGGTGGCTCGATGGCGCCAAAACTACAGGCGGAAACAGAAAAAAGTCAGGTCGTCGCGGCGCGGCTGCGCTCCCTGCCACGCGGCGCTGTCCTGCAGCAGGGCCGCCGCCACGTCGCCGGCGGGAGCGTGGCGTCGCGCCAGCAGCTGCTCGCGCATGCGGCGCTTGCCGTAGGCGATGTCGCGCGCGCCGCCGATCTGGTCGAGCAAGCCGTCGGTGGTGAGGAACAGCAGGCTGCCGGCGGGTATGGCCAGCGTCTCGTTGTGCCAGCAGTAGCCGGCCGGCGTGTCGACATAGCCCACGCCCATGCGCGCGCCGTCGATGGCGCGCACGCTGTCCTCGCCCGGCGCGACCACGTGCAGCGCCAGTTTCGCCCCCGCGAAACGCAGGCTGGCGCTGGCCGTGTCGTAGCACAAAAAGGCACAATCCATGCCGTCATTCGAGCCGGCGTGGTGGCCGGTGCTGGCGCCATCCTGGCCCAGCAAGGTCTTGATGGCGCGGCTGACGGCGCCGATCAGGGCGGCCGGATCGTGCGGCCCCAGTTCGCGCAGGGCCTGGCTCAGGGCCGACGAGGCGATCAGGGTCATGAAGGCGCCTGGCACGCCGTGGCCCGTGCAGTCGGCGATGGCGGCGAACCAGCCGCCCGTGTGGCGTTCGAAAAAGTAGAAGTCGCCGCCGACGACGTCGCGCGGCTGCCATTCCAGGTGCGCGTCGGGCAGGGTGGCGCGCAGTTCCGCATCGGAGGTGCGCAGCAGGGCGCGCTGGATCACGCTGGCGTAATCGATGCTGTGCATGATCTGCCGGTTCTTTTCCGCCTGCATGGTAGCGACCACGTTCATCAGCTGCAAGCCGAAGCCCACGCCGGCCAGCGCGCCATCTTCGGTGATGATGAAGCCGTCGGCCAGCGCCTTCTCGCCCGCTTCGACGGCGCGGAAGGTGAGGTCTTCGATGCTCATGGCGCCGTCGACGATCAGCGGTTCCTTGTCCATGAAGGCGATGCAGCTCTTCTTGCCGTACACCTCGTGATAGAAGGGCTTGGACATCTGCGACATGAAGATGTTGCGGCTGATCAAGCCGATGGGCTTGTGCTGTTCCGTGACGGGCAGGCTCATCATGTCGCGCCGTTCCGTGAACAGTTCCAGCACGGCGAAATTGCTGGCGTCGGCCTGCACGGATTCCGTGGCGATGCACAGGTCGGACGCCACGGACGTGCGATAACGGGGAAGATGCAATCGAGAAGCGTTAAACTCCACAGCGGCTACCTTTAGATGACGGTCGGACCCTTGTTGTCGCGAGAGCAAGGCGACTGACAAACAGGCAATATCATCATGGTAGCCTTTGAATGTGACGGCTTGATTACCAGCTTGTCAAAACCGTATGCAAGATGGCTGCATGGCAAGCAACTTACAGGCGCCGGGCCAGCGCCTTCGCCTGTTCCAGCCAGCGCGCGCGCTGCGGCTCGGTGGCGTTCAAAATGGGACCGAAGCTGGCCACCCTGACGGGCTTGATGCCGCAAAATTCCAGCGTCGTCTTGCGCAGCTGGTGGATGCCGGGCATGTGGTAGACCCAGCGGAAATACCAGGGCGGCGTATCCATCGTCACCAGCAGCTGGGCCGTGCGGCCCAACAGCAGCTGCGCCGGGAAAGCCTTGCCTGGGCGATATTTGAAGGCGTAGCCGGGCAGGAAGACGCGGTCGATGAAGCCCTTCAGCAGGGCCGGCGCGCCGCCCCACCAGATCGGGTAGGCGAACACCAGGTGTTCGGCCCAGCTGATGGCTTCCTGCACGGCCAGCAAGTCCGCTTCCAGCGGCTGCACCTGGCGGTAGCCTTCGTGCAGGATGGGATCGAAGTCGAGCTGGCCCAGGCGCAGCTCGCGCACGGTGTGGCCTTCGCTGCGGGCCGTGGCGGCGTAGGCATCGGCCAGGGCGGCGCAAAAGCTGTCGCTGGACGGGTGGCCGAGGAGTATCAAAATGCGCTTGGGTGTCGTCTTGGTCATGATGCAAGCTGTCCGTTAAAGAAGAGCTTGCATGCTAAAGCCTGCCCCTAGTGGCAGAGTCAAGCGGCCTTTTGCAGACGCTGGCGCGCCAGGCAGTCGCCGATTTCCGTGTCGATGTCGGCCAATTGCGCGTCGAGCTGGCGCAGGCGGGCGATATCCTGCCGCACCTGCGCGCGCTTGGCGGCGATGTGCTGCGACAGGGCGGCCCAGTCCGTGTCGTCGCCGGCCAGGACGGGCAGCAGTTCGGCCAGGCGGAAGCCCAGGACCTGCGCCTGGCGTATCAATTTGACTTGCGCCAGGTCTTGCTGCGTGTAGACGCGATAGACGCCCGAGCGGCGCACGTCCCCCAGCAAGCCCAGCGCTTCATAGTGGCGCAAGGCCTTGGGCGAGGTGCCCGCCAGGCGGGCGATTTCTCCGATGTACATGCTTGTCCTTGTCCTTTTATCGAGCTGCGGCGTACGCAGTGTAGCGCAGCTGGCTTGCCAGGCGCTAGCTTGCGCGCAGCCTCAGGAGGGCTTGCGCGGCGGGACTTTCTTCGCCGTACATTCGGCGCAGGTGCCGTACAGCGACAGCGCATGCTCATGCAGCACGAAGCCCCGTTCGGCGGCGATTTCGTTCTGGCGCAGCTCGATGCCTTCATCGACGAATTCATCGACCTTGCCGCAACCGGTGCAGACCAGGTGGTCGTGGTGCTGGCCTTCGTTCAGTTCGAAGACGGCGTGGCCCGATTCGAAGTGGCGGCGAAACAGAATGCCCGCTTCGGCAAACTGCATCAGCACGCGGTAGATGGTGGCCAGGCCCACGTCGATTTTTTCGGCCAGCAAGAGTTTGTAGACATCGTCCGCACTCAGGTGCTTGATCGTGCCTTCTTGAAACAGCTGCAGAATCCGCAAGCGGGGGATGGTCACTTTCAAGCCCGATTCACGCAGTTCCCTCAATATATCCATGTCTCCCATTCCTTTTTTGTAGTCGCCTAGCGAGGTCATTCATTATATCGCAAATGATAATCATTACTATTCTCATTTGTATCGTGTGAGCTGGAATAGTATGCTGCGCGGGCAGGCGGCAATCCAGTGATATCGGCGCAAGTGGCGATTGCGTGGCGGGCAACTTGTGCCGGCAGTTATCATGAAGAATCGAAAAATACCCGTTGAATCGCTACACTGTGCACCAGGGAATAACAATGGAGCACGGCATGGACCGATTTGATGCGATGCGGATATTTACGCGCATCGTCGAGTTACGCAGTTTCACGCAGGCGGCGCATGACCTCGGCTACCCGAAAGCGACGGTCACGCATGCGATCAAGCAGCTCGAAGCGCGGCTGCGCGTGCGCCTGCTGCAGCGAACCACGCGGCAAGTCACGCCCACGCCCGATGGCGAAGCGTATTACCAGCGCTGCGTGCGCTTGCTGGCGGACCTGGAAGAAACGGAAGCCGTGTTTTCCTCGGCGGCGCAGCAGCCGGCCGGCAAGCTGCGCATCGACTTGCACGCGACCCTGGCCATGCATTTCGTCATGCCCGTGCTGGACCAGTTCTGCGCCCGCTATCCCTTGATCGAACTGGAAATCGGCATGGGCGACCGCCTCGTCGACCTGGTGCGCGAAGGCGTCGATTGCGTGCTGCGCGTGGGCGAACTGGGCGACTCGTCGATGGTGGCGCGCAGGGTGGCGTTGCTCGAACAGCTTACCTGCGCCAGTCCCGCCTACCTGGCCGCGCACGGCACGCCGGAAAATTTGGCGCAACTGGCGGGCCACCGCGCCGTCAATTTCTTTTCCGCCCAAACGGGCAAGGTCTGGCCCTTCGATTTCAAGGTGGATGGGCAGCGGCACAGCGTGGCCTTGCCGGGCACGGTGTCCGTCAACAATGCGGACGCGTACCACGCCTGCTGCCGCGCGGGCATGGGCCTGATTCAGGCGCCCCGGTATCACCTTGAATCGGCGCTAGCTGCGGGCGACCTGGTGGAAGTGCTGCGGGACTTGCGTCCCGACCCGCTGCCCGTGTCCGTGCTGTATCCCCATCACCGGCAATTGTCGCGACGCGTACGCGTGTTTGCCGACTGGGTCGCCAGCGTGTTTGCCGAGGCGAATTGACGCGCTGCGGCATTTTCTTGACCTGGGTAAAGGAAAAAATCCCTCTAGTGATGCCATCTAGCACTATTTGATGTGGATCAAAGTTTTTGTTGCACTGCAATCTTAGACTTCGCAGCGTTACTTAACGACAAAAAGAGGGAACTAGAATGAAAAAGTCCGCAACTGCAGCAGCAATCGTCCTGACCGCCATCGGCGCATTCGCCAGCAACGCAATGGCACAGGAAGGCCCATGGCTGGTCCGTGCGCGCGCCGTGCACCTCGATCCGGCCGATAAATCTGCTCCTGTTGGTGGCGTCGGCGCATCCGACCGTTTGACGGTCAGCAGCAAGACGATTCCTGAAATCGATATTTCGTACTTCTTCACCCCGAATATCGCTGCCGAGCTGATCCTGACTTACCCGCAAAAGCATGACGTCAAGCTCGATGGTAACAATATCGGTACCTTCAAGCATTTGCCACCGACCCTGTCGCTGCAATACCACTTCATGCCTGAAAAACAGTTCAGCCCTTACGTGGGTGCCGGCATCAACTACACGAATATTTCGGACGTGAAATTGCTGAACGGCGCCGGCCGCCTGGAGCACGACAGCTGGGGCTACTCGCTGCAAGCCGGTGTCGACTACAAACTGGATAAAAACTGGTCCCTGAACTTCGACATCAAGAAAGTGCAGATCCGCAGCGACGTCTTCATCGGTGGCGCCAAGGCCAGCGAAGTCAAGGTCGATCCTCTCCTGATCGGTGTCGGTGTCGGTTACCGCTTCTAAGCAGTGACCGGCTGCGCCCATGCGGCGCGGACAATAAAAAAGACGGCCAGGTGTGAACCTGGCCGTCTTTTTGCATGGCATGTGCCGCTTTATTTTTTCAGCGTTTTTTCCAGCGCCAGCTGGTAGTCCGTCTTTTCGTAGCCGGCCAAATACTTGTTCGTCGCGTCGAGGAAGGCGCGCGAGCGGTAGGCCGCTTCCAGGTCCTTGACCCATGGCTTGGCCTTGTCGGCCGTGCGGATGGCAACCAGGTTGATGTAGCTGTCCGAGATCTTTTCCACGGCGAGGGCCGACGTCAGCTTCATGCCGGCGGCCAGGGCGAAGTTACCGTTGACGAAAGCGTAGTCGGCGTCCGCCAGCGAGCGTGGCAGCTGCGCCGCTTCCAGCGGCACCAGTTTCAGCTTCTTCGGATTTTCCAGCACGTCGCGTTCGGACGCGCGCAGCGGGTCGACGTTCGGTTTCAGTTTGATCCAGCCCATCTTGGCCAGCATCACCAGCGCGCGCGCCTGGTTGGTCGGGTCGTTCGGCATGGTGATGGTGGCGCCGTTCTTCACGTCGGCCAGGGACTTCTGCTTGCCGCCGTACAGGCCGATCGGCATGGTCGGCACGGTGATCAAGGGGCTCAATGGCAGCTTGTTATCGGTGGCGAACTTGGTCAGATACACGATGTGCTGGAACACGTTGGCGTCGAGCGAACCTTCGGCCAGCGCGTAGTTCGGCTGCACGTAGTCGTTGAATTCCACGATCTTGACCTTGTAGCCCTGTTTTTCCAGGATAGGCTTGATGCCCAGTTTCAGCTGGTCCGAGTAGGGGCCGGAACTGGTGCCGATGACGAGTTCTTTCGGGTCCTTGGCGTGTGCGGCGGTGGCGAAGGCCAGGCTGGTGGCGGCGACGAGCAGGGTGCGGCGAATGTGGTTCATGCTTTTCCTTGTACTGAAATACTGAATATGAATTAACGTTTGTCGAGGCGCTTGGCGATGCGCGTGCCGGCGAACTGGATGGTTTGCACCAGCACGATCAGGATGGCCACGGTGGCGACCATGATGTCCGTCTCGAAGCGGTAGTAGCCGTAGCGGATGGCCAGGTCGCCGATGCCGCCGCCGCCCACCACGCCGGCCACGGCCGAATACGACAGGAAGCTGATCGACAGCACGGTCAGCGCCAGCACGAGGCCGGAACGCGCTTCGACCAGCAGTACGCGGAAGATGATCTGCATTTCCGACGCGCCCATGGCGTGCGCCGCTTCGATCACGCCGCGCGGCACTTCGCGCAGGTTCTGTTCCACCAGGCGCGCCAGGTAGGGGATGGCGGCAAACGACAGCGGCACGGCAGCTGCCAGCGGGCCGATCGAGGTGCCCGCGATGATGCGTGTAAACGGCGTCAGGGCGACCAGCAGAATGATGAATGGGAAGCTGCGCACGGTATTCACCAGCCAGCCGAGGATCATCGACAGCGGACGGTTTTCCAGCGACTGGCCTTCCGACACGAGGAACAGCAAGATGCCCAGCGGGCCGCCGACCAGGATGGCGGCCGTGAGGCCAATGCCCAGCATGGTCATGGTCTGGCCCAGCGCCACCCAGATTTCCGGCAGCAGGTTGATGACGTTATTGATCGATTCTTCAAACATGTGTTGCATCCTTCCATGCGGTGGCTTCAAACGCCTCGGTGCCGTAATAAGCGAGCTCGCGTCCCAGCGCCGTCTTGCGCGGGGTGGCCGTGTCGCTCAGATCGAATTGTTCGGCGATGGCGCCTTTTTCCACGACGGCGACGCGGTTGCAGATGGCGCCCAGCACCGACAGCTCATGGCTGACGATGACGATGGTCACGCCCAGGCGCGCATTGATGTCGCGCAGGGTGTCGAGCAGGGCGCGCGTCGTTTCCGCATCCAGCGCGGACGTCGGCTCGTCGCACAGCAGCACGTCGGGGTGGCTGGCCAGCGCACGGGCGATGGCCACGCGCTGCTTCTGCCCGCCGGACAATTGCGCCGGATAGCTGTGCAGCTTGTCGGACAGGCCGACCAGCGCCAGGCATTCCTCGACCCTGGCGGCGATCTGCTCGCCCTTGGTCGTGCCATGGATTTTCAGGGGGAAGGCGACGTTGTCGAAGACGCTGGCGTTTTGCAGCAGATTGAATTGCTGGAAAATCATGCCGATATTCTGGCGCGCGTCGCGCAATTCGCTCTTGCCCAGGCGTGTCAGTTCGCGCCCGGCCACGGTAATGGTGCCGCTGTCAGGGCGCTCGAGCAGGTTAATCAGGCGCAGCAGGGTCGATTTGCCGGCGCCGCTTTTGCCGATCAGGCCGAAAATATCACCGGGATAGACTTCCAGCGTGACCGATTTGACCGCGTGGAATTGTTCGCCTTTGGGCAGCGCGAAGGTCTTGTTCGCGCCATCGATGCGAATCACCGGCGTACGGTGTGGTGTGGTCATGCAGTGTTTCCTTTTTTATTGGACCGTGACAGGCGCGCTTGCAGGGGCCAAATCGCCCAGCCTGTTACGTCGGTTGCGTAGTATACCTCCGATCGTGTTATTACTCCTACGACAGAATCTTGCTTTGAATATGCAAATAATGTCTATGCGCGTGTTTGTTGGTTGAAAAAGCGGGAAAGCGGCGTTCTTGCCGAATTTAATCACGTGTAGGGGTCTACAGGAGCTGCATCTTGGTGAAAAGTTCGCCGCGCCCTGCGGATGCATCGCAGTGCTTTTATGTGCAGTTCGGCTCACTTGCCGTTTTTTGGAGGCGGGCAGGGCGGTTTACTGCCCGCCATTGCCCTCTTCTCGGGCAGATTCTGCCCCGCTGGCGGCAGGGCCTTCGGGACGCCGCAGCAGGTAGACGAGGACGGCGATTTCCATGGCGCCCACCATGGCGATGACCCACCACGGCGGGTGGCCCAGGCACATGGCGACAAAGCCGATGGCCATGCCCAGGCAAGCCATGGCCTTGCCGCGCCGCGAAACGGCACGGTGTTCGCGCCACTGGCGCAGCGGCGGACCGAAGCGGGGATGGTGCAGCAGCCAGTGCTCGAGGCGCGGCGAAGCGCGGCTGAAGCAGGCCAGGGCGAGGATCAGGAAAATCGTCGTCGGCATGACGGGCAGCATGGCGCCGATGATCCCCAGCAGCACCATCAGGGCGCCGGCGGCGGTCCAGGCCCAGCGGCGCAGGCGTACGCCGTGCGCTTCGCGCAGTGGCGGCTGGGCGTGCGGCTCCCGCATCAGGCGAGGGCGCCGGCGGTCAGGCCCTGGCTGCGGGGCGTGGAGGCGGTGGGAAGTGCGTTCAAGGTGCGCGTATCGTGGCGGGTGTGGCGGGTGGCCGTCATGTTTTTTCTGTGCTGTATTCTGCTCTATTATGGATGAATCAAGGCGCCGTTGCATACGCGCCAGGGCCGTGATGATAACCATTGCACAGAATAATAACAAGAATCATTCTCATCTATGAATTTGATAACGCTGGATATTTTTGGCAATGCAGACAATAATCGGCAGCAGAAGACGCTGTCATGGACATCATTGTTCTTATTATCGATTTTTTCGATGCTAACTAGGTATATTTTCCGTTTTACATCGATCTTCATGCCATGCATAATCTGTTGCAACTGAAGCCAGACAATCAGCCGCAGCGTTTCCCGCCTGCAGCTGCTTGCGGTTTTGACATCCTCCACTCCTATCAGGAATCCATTATGAAAAAACTGCTCGCTTTTATCGCCGCCGCCGGCTTCTCGCTGTCCGCTTTTGCCGCTCCAGAAGTCTATGTCATCGATGGCAGCCACACTTTCCCCCGTTTCGAGTACACCCACATGGGCTTCTCGACGCAGCAAAGCCGTTTCAATAACACCACCGGCAAGGTCACCTTGGACCGCGCAGCCAAGACGGGCGCCGTCGAAGTGCTGATCGACACCAAGTCCGTCGATACGGGTTCGACCCTGTTCAACTCGCACATCCAGGGCGAAGACTTCCTCGACACGGCCAAGTATCCTGTCGCCACCTACAAATCGACCAAGTTCAACTTCGACGGCGACAAGCTGGCCTCGGTTGAAGGCAACCTGACCCTGAAAGGCGTGACCAAGCCAGTCACCCTGACCGTCACCTCGTTCGCCTGCGCACCGCACCCGATGCTGAAAAAAGACGCCTGCGGCGCCAACGCCACGGCCAAGATCAAGCGCTCGGAATTCAACGCCGGCAAATATGCGCCAGCTGTCAGCGATGATGTCACCCTGACTTTCGCCATCGAAGCCATCAAACAGTAATCGTTGGCTGTATGACGTAAAAATGGCGGCGGACTTCGGTCCGCCGCCATTTTTTCGTGTGTAATCCGGCATGCGCCAACATTGTGTCGGATTACGCGCTTGCGCGCTAATCCGACCTACGTGGTTTTGCAGGTGCAGCAAGAAGCGGCGGGCCAAAATCCACCGCTTTTTTGACAGTAGGTCGGATTAGCGCGGCAAAGCCGCGCGTAATCCGACATAAGCCGACATGCGCCGGCATGCAAGACGATCACGCCAGGTGATGCACCTCCTGCTGCCCATACACGGGCGTGTTCAACCCTTCCATGCGCGCCTTCAACTGCAGCGACAGGTACTGGGAATAGTGGCGCGACTGGTGCAGGTTACCGCCATGGAACCACAGCGCCTGCTGCTGCGTGGGTTTCCACATATTGCGTTGTTCGCCTTCCCATGGGCCAGGGTCCTTCGTCGTGGCCGAACCGAGGCCCCACACCTTGCCCACCTTGTTCGCCACCTCGGGCGAGATCAGGTCCGCCGCCCAGCCATTCATGGAGCCGTAGCCGGTGGCGTACACCACCAGGTCGGCCGGCAGTTCCGTGCCGTCCGACAGCACGATGGAATGGGCTTTCAGTTCCTGCACGCCGACGCCGCTTTTCAGCTTGATCTTGCCCTCGGCGACCAGCTCCGAGGCGCCCACGTCGATGTAGTAGCCGGAACCGCGGCGCAGGTATTTCATGAACAGGCCGGAATCGTCATCGCCAAAGTCCAGCATGAAGCCGCGTTCTTCCAGGCGCTGGTAAAAATCCGCGTCGCGTTCGCGGATGGCCTTGAAGACGGGCTTCTGGAAGTCGGCCAGGATCTTGTACGGAATCGAGGCGAACGTCAGGTCTGCCTTGGCCGTCGTCATGCCGGCGGCCAGCGCCCGTTCCGAGTACAGGTCGCCCAGCGCCAGGTCCATCAGGGAATCGGACTTGACGATGTGCGTCGACGAGCGCTGCACCATCGTCACGTCCACGCCCGCTTCCCACAGGGCGGCGCAGATATCGTGCGCGGAATTGTTCGCGCCGATGACGACCACCTTCTTGCCGGCATACGCGTCCGGTCCCGGATGCTGCGACGAGTGCTGCTGCTCGCCCTGGAATACGTCCATGCCCTTGAACTTCGGCATGTTCGCCTTGCCCGACATGCCGGTGGCCAGCACCAGCTGCTTGGGCTTGAGGGTAACGGGCTGGCCGTCGCGCAGCACCTGCACCGTCCACTCGCCGGTGGCTTCGTCGAAGCTGGCCGATTCGCAGGACGTCGAACCCCAGTAATTGAGTTCCATCACCTTGGTGTACATCTCCAGCCAGTCGCCGACCTTGTCCTTCGGCGTGAAGACGGGCCAGTTGTCGGGAAACGGGATATACGGCATGTGGTCGTACCAGACGGGGTCATGCAGGCACAGAGACTTGTAGCGCTTGCGCCAGCTGTCGCCGGGACGCGCGTTTTTCTCGATGATGATGGTGGGGACGTTCAGCTGGCGCAGCCGCGCGCCGAGCGCGATGCCGCCCTGGCCGCCGCCGATGATGACGCAATAAGGCTGGCGCGCGTAGCCCAGTTCCGCCGCCTCCTGCTCGCGGTTTTCCAGCCAGCTGCTGCGGTTGGTGCGCGCGCCGTGTTCGGCGCCCATGGGCCGCCGGCCGCCCTTGGCTTCCTCAAAACCCTTCAATTCGCTCATGGTGGTGAGCAGGGTCCAGATCTTGCCGTCGCGGATGCGGATGAAGCCCACGCCGCGCGCCACGTTCGTTTCCACCGTGATCCAGCTTTGCAGCACGCCGCCGGCTTCCACCGCATGTTCGCCGTCGGCGATGCGGACGGAGACTGGCTGTACGGCGCCCAGTTGGGCGGCCAGCATGGCGGCGATCTGTTCGCGGCCCTCCAGGGTTTTCAGGTTCCAGGTAAACAGTACCAGGTCACGCCAGTAGCCGTCCTGTTCGAACAGTTGCGCGGCGCCCGTGCTGTCGCCGGCGCGCAGCGCGCCTTCGAGCTGCTCCAGGATGCCGGCCACGGCCAGGTCGTGCGGGTTGATATCGGTTTGCATCGTGTCTCCTCCAAGTCTGCTGACTTTATGATGGGATGCGGCTGTGTTGCCGCTGACGATGTTGTAACACTGGCGTTCCGGCGCCGCATTGCGCAGCGCAGCATGGCGGCGATTGAGACGGAAGTCTCAGCGCGTTTGCCGCATCATTGCCGGTGCGGCGCCACGATGTGCAGCTGCTTGAGGCGCCGGTACAGGGTGGCGCGCGAGATGCCCAGCATGGCGGCCGCCTGCAGCGGGCGCCATTTGGCGGCGTTCATGGCGTGGACGATGCGCGTGCGTTCGGCCAGTTCCGGCGCCGTGTAGGCCACCACGTCTTGCGCGGCGGGCGCCTCGCGCATGGCGCGCGGACGCGCCTTGGCCGGTCGCAGCGGCGCGCGCACGCGGGCATGCAGCCAGGTGCTGCCGCCGGCCAGGCGCAAGGACAGCAGACTGCGTCCCGCGCGCGCATCGAACAGCCGTTCGGCGCGCACTTCCAGCACCTCGGCGACGGGACGCGGCAGGCTGCCGAGGCCCGCGATGACGTCGCGCGCGCAGCGGTTGGCGGCGACGATGTCGCCATGTTCGTCGATGGCGAGCAGCATTTCCGGCTGCACTTCCACGAAGTGGCGGTTGCGGTGCGCCAGCAGGATGCAGCAATGGCTGTAGGACTTGAGAAAAAAGCCGTCCTCGATCAGGGTCGCGCCTTGCCGCACCAGCTGCTTGACGAGGCGCTGGCTGTCGCGCGCGTCGGGCGAACGCAGGGCCGACGCATCGAGCACGCCGATCAAGTCGCCGTGCGGCGAAAAAATCGGCGCCGCGCTGCAGGTCAGGCCCGTGAACGCGGCGCGGAAATGGTCGGTCTTGTGCACGGTGATGGCTTCGTGGTCGAGCAGCACGGAGGCGATGCCGCACGTGCCTTCCTCTTCTTCCGACCAGCACGAACCCGGGTACAGGCCCGCCTTCTTGAAGTCCTTGCGCTGGTCCGTGTCGACCACATAGTCGATCGTCACGCCGCGCGCATTGGCGAGGATGACGCAGTAGCCCGCTTCGCGCACCATGGCGTGCAGGCGGGGCAGGCACTGGCCCGTGGAGCGCAGAAAATCTTCTTCCGACTGCTGGATGGCGCGCAGTTCGGCCCCCGTCAGTATGCGCGGCCCCGTGGTGGATGCGGGATCGAGCCGGTAGTCGTCGAGCGAACGCCGGTACGACGACGCCAGCCTGGCCGTATCGGCGCCTGGATTGACGATGCGGCCGGCGATCAGGTCGCGCACGCGGTCGATATGGCTGGTCTGGCGGACGTAGGGCATGGCGCTCTCCAGTGTCTCGTGTCTGTTTTTTTATGGTGTTTTCGTTTTTAGCACGAAGCGCGGGGCCGCGCATCCTGCGCTGCAGCATGGCGCGCGCGTGAGACGTTCGTCTCAGCGCGTGGCCCGCACAATAGGATGCCGTAGAACAAGATAAAAAGTTTCTCTGTTAGCATGCATCGCATGAAGCGAGCGCCGCCGCGGGTGCCAGCCATGACAGGAGAAATGCATGACGACACTGCCACCAATCCGCCGCCTGGCTCTGGCCGCAGCCTGCCTGGCGCTGGCCGCCGGCGCCCATGCGGCAGAGACGACGGCGCCGCTGTCGGCCGCCGCCAGCGATCCGGCTGCATTGCAATGGATGGTGGGCGCGCCGCCGCCGGCCGATAAAATCATCCGCTTCGACGATGGCAGCTATTTCAATTTCCCGCAGCTGCGCTGGAGCGTGTCGCACTTCCGCCAGCTGATGCCGACGGTGGCAGTGGCGCGCGGCTTGAAGGCGCCCGTGCCCTTGCCGCGCGCGCTGCGCAACGATATCGACAGCCTGCGCTTCACGCCGCTTGGCGCCAAGGATACGATGACGTGGGAGCAGTCGCTGGGCGCCAATTACACGGACGGCATCGTCGTGCTGCACCGGGGCCGCATCGTGTACGAACGCTATTTCGGCGTATTGAAGGAGGGCGGCCAGCATGGCGCCATGTCGGTGACGAAGTCCGTGATGGGCACCATCGGCGCGGCCCTGGTGGCCGAAGGCAAGCTCGATCCGGTCAAGAAGGTGGCCGAGTACGTGCCGGAACTGGCCAAATCCGCGTTTGGCGACGCTACCGTGCGCCAGGTGCTCGACATGACCACGGGCCTGAAATTCAGCGAAGATTACGCCGACCCGAACGCGGAAGTGTGGCAGCACGCGGCGGCCGGCAATCCGCTGCCCAAGCCCAAGGATTACACGGGGCCGCGCAGCTATTTCGAATACCTGCAAACGGTGCGGCATGAGGGAAAACACGGCGAGGGCTTCGGCTACCGCACGGTCAACTCGGATGTGCTGGGATGGATCATCGCCAGGGTCACGGGGCAGAGCGTCAACGACTACCTGTCCGAGCATGTCTGGCAAAAGCTGGGCGCCGAGCAGGATGGCTACATGTCGGTCGATTCGACGGGCACGCCGTTTGCCGGCGGCGGCTTGAGCGCGGGCCTGCGCGACCTGGCCCGCTTTGGCGAGATGCTGCGCAACGATGGCCGCCACAACGGCCAGCAAATCATTCCGAAGGCGGCCGTCGACGATATCCGCCGTGGCGGCGACAAGCAGCTGTTCGCCAAGGGCGGCTACGATTTGCTTAAGGGCTGGAGCTACCGCGACATGTGGTGGGTCACGCATAACGACCATGGCGCCTACATGGCGCGCGGCGTGTACGGCCAGCGCATCTACATCGATCCGAAGGCGGAAATGGTGATCGTGCGTTTCGCCTCGACGCCGACGGCGGCCAATGCGGCCAACGATCCGACCACCACGCCGGCCTTCGAAGCGCTGGGCAAGCTGCTGCTGGCCAGGCCGAAGTAGGCTGCCGGATTGGCCCGTGCCAGCCGTGCGGCGAAACGGACACAACTGCAATACACTATCCTTTCGTCATCATTTATTGCTTGAATGATATTCAGGCATCGCACGCAAGGGAGCGCACCGTGGAAAGCAGCCAGCCGGATCAACCGCGCCCGCCACTCTGGCGGCGCCTGCTATGGCCGGCCGTTCAGCTGGGCTCGGCCTTCAAGCTGACGGGCACGCATCTGCTGCACCATGTGATCGGCGCCAGCCTGATCGCCGCGCTGATGCTGGCGCTCGAGGGTTTTCACGTGCTCGAATGGCTCGATGCGGCCATGCTGCGCGCCAGCGCGGCGCAGGAGCAGTTGCTGGACCGGGGCAAGGACCCGGGTGCCGCCTACCGGCCCGGCATCATCGAAATCGACCAGCCCGCGTTCGAACAGGTCTTCGACGAGCGCGCACCGCTGGAGCGTTCTCGCCTGGAGCAATTGATCGCCAGCGCCGCCGCGCGCGGCAGCAAGGTGCTGGCCATCGACCTGGACCTGGCGCCGGCCGTGTACGAACAGCACAAGGCGGGCGAGCGGCCGCTGGACAGCCTGCTCGACCGGCTGGCCGCCGATGGTCGGCAGCTTGTGCTGATCCTGCCCGAACAGTCGGACCGCAACGAGAACCTGCCGTGGATACGCGCGCGCTGCGCGGCCGGCATCCACTTTGCCAGCCCGCGTATCCGCGAACGCATGGGCGCCGTCACGCGCATCGAGCTGAAAAGCCCCGTGCTGGCGGCCGTGGCCTTCGAGCTGGCGCATGGCGCCGACGAGCAGGAGCAGAAGCAGCCCATGCCAGCCGCCCTGTCCGAGCAAAAGGAAGTGGTGGCGCTGGCCGGCCGCGTGTGCCAGCTGGCGCGGCGCACGGGTAGCGAAAAGGAGCTGGCGCGCTGGGCGTTCGAACCCGTCATCCGCGGCGACGCCAAGGCGGCGGCCGAACAGAATGCCGTCACCGCGCCGTTTCATCCTGCCGCCGTGGCGCCGGCATTCCTGAACCCTACGCGCACGCGCGTCAAGCTGATCGATGGCCAGGCCGGCGTGGATGCCGGGGCGCCGCGCAAGAACGTCGTATATATCGGCAGCACCCATGACGTGCGCGACCGCTATACGACGGCCGAAGGCGAGCAGGCCGGCTTGCACCTGCATGCGGCCGCCCACACGTCGCTGGGTATCGGCACGGCCGACGTCAATAAATATGCGGTGTTCGTGGCCGACATCGTCATCGGCGTGCTGCTGGGCTGCCTGTTCGGCGGCCTGTGGACCCTGTACGGCCGCGCCGAGCTGGCCATCGACCGGCGCATGGAAAACCACGATGTCAGCCGCTTGCACCGCATGGGGACACTGGCCGAATTCTATGGCATCCGTTTGATGCTGGCGCTCGTGTGGGCCTCGCCGTTTGCCATCGGCGCGCTGGCCATCTATTTGTCGCGCGGCTTGCTCGAGCAGGGCTGGTGGGTCAATCCCGGCCCCTTGATCGCCGGCATGTTCCTGCACGCGATGTCGCTGCGCGACGAAGCCCACCATCCGCATGAGGAAGTGCCGGGCCTGTCCGTGTGGGCCCAGCTGCGCCGCACGCATCCGGGCATCGTGCTGGTGCAGGCGCCGCTGGCGGTGCTGCTGTTGATCGTCGCCGTGATCTAGCGCAAAACGTGGCGCGGCAGCGGCGCTACACTGGGCGCCTTTTTCATTTGCAGGAGGATGCCATGCTGAGCGGAGGATGTTTATGCGGCGACGTGCGCTACGAAGCGGGCACGGGCGCCTTTCATGAAACGGCCTGCCATTGCTCGATGTGCCGCCGCGCCTCAGGTGCGCCGTTTGTCGCCTGGTTCAGCGTGCCGAGGGCGAATTTTCGCTGGCTGCAGGGGCAGGCCACACCGTATGCGTCCAGCGAACACTGCACCCGCAGTTTTTGCCCCCGCTGCGGCACGCAGCTGACGTTCGAGGATGAGCGCGACCCGGACGAGGTCGGGCTGACCACTGGCAGTCTCGATGAGCCAGGGCGCTTGCCGCCGCACAGCCATATCTATACGGACACGCAAGTGGAATGGGTAAAGCTGGCAGATGGTTTGCCGCGGTATTCGGGCTCGCGCGTTGATGTTGAGGGAGATCAGGGGCTCAGTCCCTAGTAAGACGGGGTCTCGACGTGTTTTGCGCCACGTGCTTCTAAGTCCAGCATATGGATGTGGTTGATCAGTGCTGCTCCATGGTTTGGGATGCCCGAACCGTCCACTGTGTGTTCGGGCCTTGACTATCTCTAGAGATCCAATTGGCATTGGTGGTATACCTGACTGCTTTGGCAACGCAACCTCCATGGCTACGCGCTCATCTTTGATATATATACTCCCAGGCACCGTAATATTTAGAAACTGCCTGCGCTTCAGTATTTTTCACTATTTCAAGTGATTCTCTTTTATTCACCGTTAAATCCTGAGTAAATTTTAAGGGTTGTGACAATTTGTGGCATTTCTCCTTCTGTAGTTTGATACTCTCAGGAATTGCTGCCCTCTGATGGTGGTAGGCATTGCCCACGAGATGGGTGGATAACTCTAAGGAGCTACATGAAAATCAAGAAGGTCGAGATCCGTAATTTTCGCCTGCTTCGGAACGCTGATTTGTACCTCGAGGACGGGACCACCATGGTCGTCGGCAGGAACAACAGCGGAAAGACCTCGCTTGCAGAACTTTTTCGTCGGCTCCTCCTCGAAAGTTCGGCTGCATTTCGGCTTGAAGACTTTTCCCTCGGTGCACACTCCTGCTTTTGGTCTGCGTATGAGCTATTCTCAGCTGGCAAGGAAGAAATAGAAGTTCGTGCTTTACTTCCTGAAATCGAGATTTGGCTAACCTTGAGATACGAGAAGGACGAGATGAACCTTGGTCCGCTTGGTGACTTTGTCGTTGATCTTGATCCGGACTGTACCGAGGCACGAATCCATGTGTGCTATCAACTTGGAGACGGAAAGGTGAAAGCGCTGCTCGGAGAAATTGAATTCGTCGACGGTGCTGGCGAGGAAGCGAAAAAGGTAGCGCTCTTCGAGGTCTTAAGAGAGCGTCTACCAAAACTATACAAGTGCAGTCTTGCGGGTGTCGATCCGAACGATCCGACAAATCGAAAGCCCATGGAGTGGGCACAGTTAAAGGCGACGATCCAAGGTGACCTCATCACAGCGCACCGTGGCCTGGACGACACGACACATAAGGATAATGATTCGTTAGGGAAGATCCTTAGTACTCTCTTTGCGACGGCAGGTTCGGACTCTGCTGATGCTGCTGATCGTAAAACTGTCGCTGAACTGAAAGCTGCAGTCAAGGACGTACAAGGGAACATAGACAAGAGCTTTAATGGCCAGCTCACAAATCTGCTTCCCGCCCTTGATCTGTTTGGTTACCGACTGCCAGATCCCAAGTTGCGTACCGAAACCACGCTTGACGTCGAGTTGCTGTTGAAGAACCACACGAAGATAAAGTATTCGGGGAGTGGTGGGATCCATCTACCCGAGGCTTATAACGGACTTGGTACACGTAACCTTATTTACATGCTTTTGAAACTGTTCGAGGCGTATAAGTCCTATAAGGCTTTAACATGTACTCCGGTGGTTCATCTTGTATTCATTGAGGAGCCTGAGGCTCACTTGCACCCGCAAATGCAGGAGGTCTTTATCCAGAAGCTCAATGAAATTGCACGGATATTCGTACAAATTTCAGGCGACGAGCGTCCCTGGCCAGTTCAGTTTGTCGTGAGTACGCATTCGTCGCACATGGCAAACAAAGCACCGTTTGATGCGATCAGATATTTCCTCGTGTCCACTGACCCAGCCGCAGTAGGATTCTTTAGCAGTCGAATTAGAGATCTAAAGAAAGATTTTGGAGATAAGAGCAACAAGGACAATGAGTTTTTACATCAGTACATGAGCCAGACGCGGTGCGATCTTTTGTTCGCGGACAAGGTCATGCTGATCGAAGGAACGGCCGAACACCTTCTCCTCCCACGTATGACGGAAAAGGTAGATGCCGGCTTAGTTGCTGGCGCGAAGCTTGGTAGCCAGTATGTTGCGATTCTGGAGGTCGGAGGCGCATACGCTCACATATTCGCACGGCTACTCGACTTCTTGGAACTTCCTGCCCTCATAATAACGGATCTCGACTCTGTGACGGGGCCGAATAGCGGCACTGCCTGCAAGGTATCGGAGGGAAAAGGCACGAGCAATGCCTGTATCCGTGATTGGTTCGGTGGGGCTAATGTGAGCCTTGCTGCATTACTCGACAAGAAACCTGAAGATAAGGCCAAGGGAAACCGCCGAATCGCTTATCAGGTACCCGAAGAGGGGGCGAAACCTTGCGGACGTAGCTTCGAGGATGCATTCGTTCTTGCGAATGCCGTCAAATTTGATGTTGATCCAAAGGATCCGGAGCAGTTTGCATGGGATTATGCTTCTAGGCAGAAGAAGTCCACTTTTGCGCTCAAGTACGCTATTGAAGATGGCGAATGGTCAGTCCCTCGTTATATTACAGAGGGCTTGGAATGGCTAGCGACTGCTGGATCGTTTGTTACTGCGGCTGCTGTGATCCTGGAAGTTATTATCCCGAACGAGGCAGCAGATGCCTAAGAACCCACTCATGCCGAATCCAGCCATAGTAGCCGCCGAAGAATCGCTTAATGCGATTTTCGAATGTATCGACCAAAGGCAGAGCTTCCTGCTCGAAGCTGGAGCTGGTTCCGGAAAGACCTACTCGTTGGTCAAAGCGCTGCGATATGTGACCGGCAATCAGGGCCGTGAATTCGCTCGACGCAATGCCAAGGTTGCTTGCATCACGTTCACTAACGTCGCTAGTGACGAGATAAAGTCGCGTATTGACGGACATCCTTCAGTCGTTACATCGACAATCCACGCTTTCTGTTGGTCCCTCATTAAGGACTTCCAGCCAAACCTGAGGGCAGAGTTGCCAAACCTTCCAAAATGGAAGGAGCGACTCGACGAAGGTGGTGACGTGGCAGGTAGACCAATCGAATATGACCTCGGCTATCCTTCTGCTGCACCGGAAGACAGCATGGTATCGTTGGGCCACAATGACGTGCTTGCACTCATAGTAAAGCTCATGAGGCTGCCAAAGTTTCGGAGGATATTCGCCGCACGTTATCCCGTTCTTTTCATCGACGAATATCAGGACACGGACAAAGAATTTGTAGAATCGCTGCTGGAACATTTTGTTGGGAAGGCTGATAGTCCGTTGATTGGTTTCTTTGGTGATCACTGGCAAAAGATTTATGCGGAAGGCACCGGAGGAATCAAAAACACCGATCTCATCACTGTTCCGCAGAAGTCAAATTTCCGTTCGGTTGAGACAGTAGTAAACGTTTTGAACCGAATGCGGCCTGGGTTGCCGCAGTCATGCAGCGAGCCTGGAAGCGCAGGCATTGCTGTCGCGTTTCACACTAACGGTTGGAAAGGAGTGCGTCGGGATGGCAAGGGGGGCGGGCACTGGACCAACGATCTTCCATCTGATGTGGCGCACGAACACCTCGAAGCGTTGCGCCTCAGGCTGGAGGGAGAAGGATGGGACTTCTCTGCGGAGAAAACAAAGATTCTCATGCTTACACATAGCGTTCTTGCTACTGAGCAGGGATACGATCAACTTGCAAAGGTGTACAGTCGAAATGAGTCGTTCCTAAAGAAAGAAGACGCTCACGTTAAGTTTCTACTGGATACTGTCGAGCCGGTTTGCTCTGCGTACGATAAGAAGAAGTTCGGTGAGATGTTTGCTGCACTCGATGCGCGCACACCGAATATCCGTTCGTTTACTGAAAAGGCCGCTTGGGTAAAAGATATGGCCACGCTGTTGAACTTCAGGGAAAACGGGACTGTGGGGGATGTTATGGATCATTTGATGACTACGCGGAGACCACGGATCCCAGACGCTGTAGAGCGCAGGGAGCGAGACCTTCAAAAGTGGGATGCTGAACCTGGAGAAGAAGAGCCTAAACTGATTGGGCGGGTGCGTAGCCTTCGAAGCGTGCCTTATAAGCAAGTCTCGGCGCTCGCGCGATTCGTCGATGACAGCACCCCTTTCTCCACAAAACACGGTGTCAAGGGAGCTGAATTCGAGAACGTGCTAGTTGTCGCTGGGCGTGGCTGGAGCCAGTACAATTTCAATGAGCTACTAGAAACGTTCGATGTCCCTGCCGACGAAGCAAAGTTCCAGCGAAACAGAAATTTATTTTATGTGGCATGCTCGCGACCAAAGAAACGATTGGCTGTACTCTTTACGCAGCATTTGTCGGAGGCATCACTCGGAAGGTTAGGAAAATGGTTTGGTGAGGAAAATGTACATGCTTTTGCTCCTTAGATTTAGTAGCCTAGATTTCACCTGACCTAATAGGTAAGGCAAGAGGCGGCTCCTCCCCACTGTCGTTAGATAAACTGAAGCACTTGGAAGTTACCGGTCTGTTAAACAAGTGTTTGGTCAGTCTGATTGTCCCGCATAGCTTTCAAATTATCAGCTTCAAGCCCGGCGGCAGCGCCTCGCCCAGCATGCGCTTGGTATTCGCTTCGTCCAGTTGCGTCACTTCGCTGACCATGGCCTGCCACAGCGGTGGGGCGCCCACGGCTTTCAGGCGGGCGAGGATGGTGGCGCGCAGTTCGTCGCCGATGTCGCGCGAGCGGTCGCCCGTCATGCGCGCCAGGTGGGTGGCGGCAAACGCCGCCGGTTCCGTCTTTTTCCAGTCCAGCGCCAGCAGCACGTGCAGCCAGTCGGCCACGGTGGCGCTGTCGACCACTTCGTGCGCGCTGCCGTGGAAGGGCTGGCGCGCGCCGACCCTGGCCAGCGCCCACAGGGTGTTCGTGTCCGCCGCTTCGCGGCCGGCTTTCTCCAGCCGCTTGATCAGCCACGCGCCCACTTCGGCCTTGTAGGCGCCGGGGATGCGCTCCAAGGAGGCGCCCAGGCGCAGCATGTCGTCGTCGCTGCCATTGACGAGGATGACGGGGCGGCTGCCCCGCTGGGCCGCATCGGCTTGCAGGTTGAAGGCGAAGTCGTCGAGCAGGCGCAGCTGCTGCTCCGTGCTCAAGCCGCCGGCCACCCGGCGCCACAGGGTCCACCATTCGGCGCACACCTGGTTATCCTTGTGATGCTGGACGCCCGTGTCGAACAGGGCCCACAGCTGCTCGATGCGCCACGGGTCGAGCGTATCGCCATAGCCGGGGCGCAAACAGTAGCCAGTCAGGTTCAGCCAGACCCGCTCATGCTCGGCGGAGCGGCGCCGGCCGCGCGCGCGCAGCATCAGGGCGTCGAACAGCTGGCGCAGCAGCGGCGTGTCCCAGCTTTCGCGTCCACCCAGCCCCCGTTCCAGGTGCTGGCGCAACTGGCGCACTTCCTTGGTCTCGACCTTTTGCGCCTTGCCGCCGAAGATGCGCTCGATCTTTTCGATGGCTTCCTTGATGCGTGGCGAAACGGCTTGAGCCTCGCCATCGCCTTGCTCTTCCTTACCAGCGCGCAGCTGGAATTCCAGCAGCCAGCGCTGGCCGGCATCGGCTTCGGCCACGCAGTGCACTTCCAACGTCCCCACTTCCGTCATGACGGTTGCCAGCTGCACGGTGATGTCGCGCTTGTCGCCGCTTTCCGCTTGCAGCACGCTGGCCAGCGGTGGCAGGCGCAAGTATTCTCCGGCGTCCAGATCGACGATCTCGCCCAGTTGCGGCGGCGTGCCCGCCTCAAAGAGGGACGTCGCCAGGTGGAAGCGCACGGGCCGGCCCAGGCGCAGCGCGAACAGCCGCTCCGTCAGGCGGATTTCTTCGCCGCTGGCGCTGCCACGGGGCAGGATGCACACGGCGCGGTGATCCTTGCCCGCCTCGCCCAGCACGAGGAAATAGCTGCGCGGCGAGCCGCCGCCGATGCGCGGTGCCTGGCCGCGCCGGGCCAGCGCGTAGGCGACGGCACCACGGGCCACGGCCACGTCGGGATTGTCGTTATGCAGGATGGTCAGGGGCTGGCCCCGCCAGTGCGCCATGGTTTCTGCCAGGCGTCGCGCCAGCGCGTCGGCGCGGAACACGCCGCCGTTCAGCAGCAGGGTGTCGGGCAGTGCGCCTTGGTGCTGTTGCAGAAAGCTGGCCAGGTGGCGCGTGATGGCCGCGTCTTGTGCATACGGCAGGCCGAATTCGACGATGCCCGCGCGGCCCTTTTTCGCCGTCTCGGTGAGTTCCACTTTCGGGAAGAAGCCGTCGACCACCATGGCCGCCACTTCCTCGCGCGTGACGTCGGCGGAACGGCTGCCGCCGATCAAACGTGATCCCCCGCCCAGCAAAGTGACGGTGGCCTTGTCCGGCGCGTCCTGCGACAGCAGCAGCTCCTTGGCGGCGCGGCAGCGTTCCATCAGCTGCGACAAGCGAGCGGCAGACAGCTTCATGCCGCCTTCGACGCCTGCGGCCATGCGCGTTTCCACGAGGTGGGCCAGCGCCAGGTCCATATTGTCGCCGCCCAGTATCAAATGGTTGCCCACGCTGCTGCGCGTGAGCTGCGGTTCGCCGTCGTCATCGAAGGCCACGTCGATCAGGCTGAAATCCGTGGTGCCGCCGCCCACGTCGCAGACTAAAATGCGACGCGTGTCGGCCAAGTCGTCGCGCAGGGTGGCGCGCCGGCGCTGCAGGTAATCATAAAAGGCCGCCTGCGGTTCTTCCACCAGCCGCAGGGTGGGCAAGCCCGCCATGCGGGCCGCTTCCAGGGTGAGTGCGCGCGCGCCCTCGTCGAACGAGGCGGGGATGGTCAGTACCAGTTCCTGCTTTTCGAGTGGAGCATGCGGGAAGCGGTGATTCCACGCGGCGCGCACATAGGCGAGGTAGCTGGCGCTGGCCGCCACGGGCGACACCTTGGCCACGTCGGCATCGGCGCCCCACGGCAGGATGGGTGCCTGGCGGTCCACGTTCGCATGCGACAGCCAGCTCTTCGCGCTGGTGACCAGCCGGCCCGGCACCTGGGCGCCCAGCTGGCGCGCCAGGACGCCCAGCACGGCGTGTTCGACGTCTTGCTGTGGCCACGGCAGCTGCAAGTCGCCCGCCGCCAGTTCGCCGGCAGCGGGGTGGTAGCGCAAGGACGGCAGCAGCGGGCGTGCGCCCACTTCGCCGGGAGCGACCAGCTGCTCGATGGGAAGCAGCTCGATGCCCGTCTGCGTATCGTTGGCATCTGCATAGGCCACCACCGTGTTGGTGGTGCCCAGGTCGATGCCGACCAGGAAGGCCGGCTGCACCTTCGCGCCGCGCATGCTTATTGCTGCGGCGTGCCGCGCACGTCGAATTCCACTTTCCAGCGCTCGGCGCCGTCAGGGGAAACGGCCAGCAGCTCCAAGGTGCCCGCTTCCGTCACGCGCGCATGCAATTTGACCTGCACCACGTCGCCGGCCGACCGGCCTTCGGCGGATAACGTCGCCTGGATTTCGCTCAGTTCCTGCAATTCATCGGGGCCCCAGAAATCGAGCAAGTCGCCGATCTGGTCATTGCGGCGCGTGGACGAGGCAAAGAAGCGGAAGTGCACGGGTTCGCCCACGACGAGGCCAAATTGCTGGCCTGGCAGTTCCAGTTCGCTGCCTTCTTCCATGCCGAACGGCGCCACGCACAGGGCCTGGATCGGCGGTTCCATGCCGGGGATGGCCGGCATGGCCGACTCGATTGCCACATAGAAGGAACTGGCCGTGCCGCCGCGGATGCGCACGCCATGGCCGCGCCGCACGTAGCTGTAGTAGGCGGCGCCGCGCGCGACGGCCAGGTCCAGGTCGGCCCCGGCCAGCATGCGCGCCGGTTCCGCGCCTTCCATGTACAGCCAGTCGTTGACGGTCGCCATGATGCGCTGGACCAGCAAGTCGGACTTGAAGACGCCGCCGTTGAACAGCACGGCCGTCGGGTGCAAAAAGCTGGCTTCCGCCGACTGGCGGCCCGCAAAGCCTTCCAGTTCGGCAGTCGCCGCCACTTGCCGGCCCAGGAAGGCGGCCAGGTGGCGCGTGATGGCCGCGTCCTGCGCATACGGCAAGCCCAGTTGCGTCAGGCCGGCGCGCGTGCGCACGGCGGGGCGGCTCGATGCTTCCACCTGCGGGAAGAAGCCGTCGAGGATGAAGGTGGACACTTCGGCGCGCGTCAGTTCCGTGCGGATGGAGCCGCCGATCAGTTTTGAGCCGCGGCTCGGCACGACGATCGGTGCCACATCGAGGCCGCTGTCGGCCAGCAGACTTTCCTTGGCGCTGCGGCAGCCATACGTGAGTGCGCGCATTTGCCAGGCGTCGAGCTGGGTGCCGTTGGCGGCCAGCTTGCGGGCCACCAGGTGGGCCAGGGCCAGGTCCATATTGTCGCCACCGAGCAGGATGTGTTCACCGACGGCCACGCGGTGCGGTTCCAGTACGCCGTCGCGCTCGAGCACGGCGATCAGCGAAAAGTCGCTGGTGCCGCCGCCCACGTCGACGACCAGGATGATGTCGCCCGGCTTGACTTCCTTGCGCCAGCGGCCTTCGCTCGTCTGGATCCAGCTGTACAGGGCCGCTTGCGGCTCTTCCAGCAGAGTGAGCGAGGTGTAGCCGGCCGCCTGCGCCGCTTCCATCGTCAGCTCGCGCGCGGCCGGGTCGAACGAGGCGGGAATCGTGACGGTGATTTCCTGCTCGGCGAACGGCGCTTGCGGGTGGGCGTTGTCCCAGGCCTGGCGCAAGTGCGTCAGGTAGCGCGTGGCGGCCGTGATCGGCGAGATGCGCGCCACTTCCGCCGGCGCGTCGTTCGGCAGGATGGCCGCGCGGCGGTCCACGCCCGGGTGGCACAGCCAGCTTTTCGCGCTCGACACCAGACGGATCGGCGTGGTGGCGCCGCGGCTGCGGGCCATTTCGCCGACGACGAACGGCGCTTCGGCTTCTTCGGTGACCCAGGGCAGGGCCAGGTCGCCGGCCGCCACTTCATCGGCGTGCGGCAGGTAGACGAACGATGGCAGCAGCGGCAATTCTTCGACCGTGCCCGGCGCCGACAGTTGCGGCACTTTCAGCACGCCGTGGCTCGATTGCTCGCCGTCGCTCTCGACCAGGTTCACATACGACAGGGCGCTGTGGGTGGTGCCCAGGTCGATGCCGATGGCGTAGCGCGCGGTGTTCGGGGTGGCGTTCCTTGTGTCGTTCACAGTTCCACCTCGGCCGGTGCGAGGATGGCGGCGTCGTGCTGCGCGCTCAGTTTCGGCAGGCGCACGCTGGACGCGCGCCAGCCGCGGTGGCTCAAGGTACCCGTGAATGGCGCCGAGCCGACCACGTTGCCCGTCAGGCGCACCTGGGCAGAATCAAAACCTTCCTGCAGGACGATGCGGCTGCCCTCTGCTTCCTGGCGCACGGCGTCGATGGTGAAGTATTCGCGCATGACCTTGGCGCAGCCTTCATGCACGAGGCGGGCGGCCGCGCCGATGTCTGCGTCCGCATGGCTGCCCAGGTTTTCCTGGGTGAAGTCGATCAGGCGCGCTTCGCGTTGCAGCAGGGCCAGCAATTGCAAGGCGGCGTCCGGCGTGGCTTCTTTCAAGATGACGGGGGCGGCGGCCGGTGTCGGCACGGGGGCTGGCGCCGGGGCCGCTGGCGCGACGGGAGCAGCCTCGGGCAGGGACAGCTTTTCCACGCGGGCCGCATAGGCTGCGTCCGACAGGGTGCTGAAGAAAGCGCCGAAAGCCAGCGGGACACGGCGCCAGAACGATGGGTGGGACGATGAAGTGCTCATAGGGAACTCGTTTCTCTGATCTGTAGGGTGGCGTCGGCGGCGCGCCCGGTGGCGGGGCCGCTTCGCAGGGTAGTGCTTGTGCCGGGCCTGTAGGGTCGGCTGTGTTTGCCCGCATGATACCAGCTACCGGGCCGCCGCCAAAGTCGCCGCCCCCGGAACGGCGAGCCTGACGCGTGGATTTTCTTTGTTCCTGCGCAAAGAAACGGTGAATGTTGCGAAGCTTCGACTAAAATCGCGCATTATCTTTTCGCATTGCCTTTATGCCATGTCTACCGACTTTTCCCCCGACTTTTCCATATATCTAGCCAGCAGCACCTACATCGACAGCGACCATCCGGCCGTGCGCGCCAAGGCGGCCGCACTGGCGGCCGGTGCCGTGGGCGACGCGGCCATCGCGGCCCGCTGCTTTGCCTTCGTGCGCGACGAGGTGGCCCACAGCTGGGATTACCAGCGTAATCCCGTCACTTGCCGCGCTTCCGACGTCTTGCAGCATGGAACGGGATACTGTTATGCGAAGAGCCATCTGCTGGCCGCGCTGCTGCGCGCCAACGGCATTCCTGCCGGCCTGTGCTACCAGCGCCTGGCTGTCGGCCAAGTGGGGCCGCCGTTTTGCCTGCATGGCTTGAATGCCGTGTATCTGCAGGAGTTTGGCTGGTACCGCATCGATGCGCGCGGCAACAAACCCGGCGTCGATGCCGCCTTTGTGCCGCCACGCGAGCAGCTGGCCTTTCCCGTGCTGGCGCCAGAGGAGCGCGACTTGCCGGAAATCTGGGCGGAACCGCTGCCGCAGGTGGTGGCGTCGCTGACGCAATACGCCACCGTGCACGACGTGGCGGCGCACCTGCCCGATATCACATTGCTGCCGCTGTAAAAATAATCCAGGAAAGAAATCATGAAAAAAGTGTATGTAGGCCTGATCGGCCTGATGTTGCTGGCCGGTTGCGGCGGCAAGGGCGAGAGCGGCGGGCAGTCGAGCGCCGCGCGTCTCGATGGCAAGGAAAAGGGCAGCGAGTTTCTTGCCTATGAACATAATGTCAGCGTCGATACGCACGAGGCGCAAGTGCGGCCCCTGTATGAAAAAGTGCTTGCCGCCTGCAAGGCCGATACGGAAAACGGCTGCCTGTTGCTCGATTCCAGCCTCGACAGTGGGCGCTATGTGCATGCGCGCATCAGCATGCGCGCCAAGCCGGCCGGCATCAAGAAGCTTGTCGCGCTGGTCGCGGCCGAAGGCGACGTCACCAGCCAGGGCACCAAGGTGGAAGACCTGGGCCGTCCCGTGCTCGACAGCAAGAAACGCCTGGAGATGCTCAAGCAATACCAGGCGCAATTGCAAGACCTGGAAAAGCGCTCGGGCGCAAATGTCGATGCCCTCATCAAGGTGACCAAGGAACTGGCCACTGTGCAAGTGGAGCTGGAGCAGGCGACGGCGGCCGACGCGCTGTTGATGCAGCGCATCGATACGGACTTGCTGAACGTGGCCATCAGCGCGGAAGGCAAGCAATCGTTCTGGACGCCCGTCAAGCGCTCGCTGGGCAATTTCACGGACAACCTGTCGGAAGGCGTGGCCAACGCCATCACGGCCATGGCCTACATCCTGCCGTGGCTGATCGCTTTCGTGCTGCTGTTCCCGCTGGGACGCAAGGGTTGGCGCCGCTTGAGAGGCGTACCGCGCAAGGATTGATGCCGGGATTGTTGCGTCCGGCGCACCGTTTTACGGCAATTTGAAACCTGGCTGCACAGTCCTTGTGCAGCCAGGTTTTTTTTCGTGCGGCGGGAGCCGCGTGCACCATGGCGGACACCTGCTGGCGCTGGCATGCATTCTGCTTTAACAACATCGTATGCCCAGCTCGACCCCCACGAACCCATCACAGGAGTCCCCATGTCACGACGCATCATCCTGAAAGCGGCCGCCGCCGGCGCACTGGCCCTTGCCACCTCCACTTACATGCAGGCAGCCCTGGCCGCCGATACGATCAAGGTAGGCATTTTGCACTCGCTGTCGGGCACCATGGCCATTTCCGAAACGTCGCTGAAAGACGTAGCCTTGATGACGATCGCCGAGATCAATGCCAAAGGTGGCGTGTTGGGCAAGAAGCTGGAAGCCGTCGTCGTCGACCCGGCGTCGAACTGGCCTTTGTTCGCGGAAAAAGCGCGCCAGCTGGTGGCGCAGGACAAGGTCGCCGTCGTGTTTGGCTGCTGGACGTCCGTGTCGCGCAAGTCGGTTTTACCCGTGTTCAAGGAACTCAACAGCCTGCTGTTTTACCCGGTGCAATACGAGGGCGAGGAACTGGAAAAGAATGTGTTTTACACGGGCGCCGCGCCGAACCAGCAGGCGATCCCCGCCGTCGAATACCTGATGAGCAAGGATGGCGGCGGCGCCAAGCGCTTCGTGCTGCTGGGCACGGATTACGTGTATCCGCGCACCACCAACAAGATCCTGCGTGCCTTCCTGAAAAGCAAGGGCGTCAAAGATAGCGATATCAGCGAGGTCTACACGCCGTTCGGCCACGCCGACTATCAAACCATCGTCGCCAACATCAAGAAGTTTTCCACGGGCGGCAAGACAGCCGTTATATCCACCATCAATGGCGATTCGAACGTGCCGTTCTACAAGGAGCTGGGCAATGCGGGCTTGAAAGCCACGGACGTGCCCGTCGTCGCGTTTTCCGTGGGCGAGGAAGAGCTGCGCGGCATCGATACCAAGCCCTTGCTCGGTCACTTGGCGGCGTGGAATTATTTTGAATCCGTCAAGAACCCCGTGAATACGGCCTTCATCAAGCAGTGGAAGGCTTACGCTGTGGCACAAAAACTGCCGAACGCGGGTTCGGTCGTGACGAACGACCCGATGGAAGCGACCTATGTCGGCATCCACATGTGGGCGCAAGCCGTGGAAAAAGCCAAGTCGACGGACACGGACAAGGTGATCGCCGCCATGGCCGGCCAAAGCGTCAAGGCGCCATCGGGCTTCACCCTGACCATGGATGCCACGAACCACCACCTGCACAAGCCCGTGATGATCGGCGAGATCAAGGCCGATGGGCAATTCAATGTCGTGTGGAAAACCAAGGAACCGATCCGCGCCCAGCCTTGGAGCCCGTTTATCAAGGGGAATGAGGGTAAGCAGAAGTTATGAGTTAGCAGCAGAAAGGCCGGGGTCAGACCCGACGGGTCTGACCCCAGATTTCGCTTGGGCTGAAGTAACGATGAGAGGTCTTTCCGCATGCGTCTGCTACGTCGTATTTTGTTATTACTTTGCCTGTTGCCGCTGTCTGCGCAGGCCGCCATTCCCCCCGACCTGCTCAAACCGCTATCCGGCGACGACCCCGACGCCAGAGTCGCTGCCGTCGCCCAGATCGCCGCCCTGGCCACACCCGAGGCCGCCCGTGTGCTGCAAGCCTTGCAGGACGACGCTTTATACGCAACACCCGACGGCAAGGTGTATATCGTCGACGGCGAGCAGGCGTATGACCCTGCACTCGGCAAGAGCGTGCCGCTGCCGGACGGCATCGATGGCGTGATGGTCAACAACCGCTTGCGCTCGGCCGTGGCGGGCGCCTTGTCCGGGTTGAAACTGCTGGCGCCCGAGCGCTCTACGCGCCTGGCCGCCGCGCAGGCATTGCAGCAATCCGTGGATCCGGCGCAGCTGCCCCTGATCCACAAGGCGCTGGCGCAAGAGAGCGATGCCGAGATCCAGCAGATATTGCAAGTGCTGATCGCCAGCGCCAACCTGCATGCGCCAGACGCCGCCACGCGCAAGCAGGCCGTGCAGGCGCTGGCCGGCAGCAGCGATGCGCGCCTGCTACCCGTGCTGCAAGCCATGCTCGAGAAGGGAGGCGAGCCCGACGAAGCCGTGCAGCTGGCCGCCATCGAGACCATGGGCCAGATCAAGGGCCGGGTGGCGCGCATGGAATTCGCCGGCAACGTGTTCTATGGCATTTCACTGGGCAGCGTGCTGCTGTTAGCCGCCTTGGGGCTGGCCATCACGTTCGGCTTGATGGGCATCATCAACATGGCGCATGGCGAACTGCTGATGATAGGCGCATACACGACCTATTTATGCCAGCTGTTCTTCCGCACCTATCTGCCTGGTCTGCAGGATGCCTACCTGCTGGCCGCCTTGCCGGCGGCCTTTCTCGTCGCGGGACTGGTGGGCGTGGCGCTCGAGCGCACGGTGATCCGCTGGCTGTACGGGCGGCCGCTGGAAACCCTGCTGGCCACCTGGGGTATCAGCCTCATCCTCATGCAGACGGTGCGCACGATCTTCGGCGCGCAAAACGTGGAAGTGGCCAATCCCGCCTGGATGTCGGGCGGCGTGACGGTGCTGGGCGGCCTAGTGCTGCCGTACAACCGCCTGGCCATCATCGTCTTCGCCGTCCTTGTCGTGGTGGCAGTGTGGCTGATCCTCAACAAGACACGGCTGGGCCTATTCGTGCGGGCCGTCACGCAAAACCGCCGCATGGCCGATTGCGTGGGCGTGGCCACGGGCAAGGTCGACATGCTGACCTTCGGCCTCGGTTCCGGCATCGCCGGGCTCGGTGGCGTGGCCCTGTCGCAGCTGGGCAATGTGGGGCCGGACCTGGGCCAAAGCTACATCGTCGATTCCTTCATGGTGGTGGTGCTGGGCGGCGTAGGGCAACTTGCCGGCACCGTCATCGCCGCGCTGGGCCTGGGCGAAGTGAACAAATTCCTCGAACCGGTGGCGGGCGCCGTGCTGGCGAAAATCGCCATTTTGGTATTCATCATCATTTTCATCCAGCGCCGGCCGCAGGGCCTGTTTGCCATGAAGGGACGCAGCGTCGAATGACTACCTCCTATCAATCCAAGCAGGGCCTGTTCACGCGGCCCGTCTGGCTGGCGATTGCCGCATGCACGCTGCTGGCGGCGCTATTGCCGATTTTTAACCTGGCGTTTGCCGAAGGTCATGCCTTGCACGTGTCCGCCTATACGGTGGCGCTGGTGGGCAAGTTCATGTGTTATGCGCTGGCCGCGCTGGCGCTGGACCTCGTCTGGGGCTACACGGGCATCTTGTCGCTGGGGCACGGCGTGTTCTTTGCCCTGGGCGCGTATGCGCACGGCATGTATCTGATGCGCGCGATTGGCGACCAGGGCCAGTACCAGAGCAGCTTGCCCGACTTCATGGTCTTTCTCGACTGGAAAACCTACCCGTGGTACTGGGCCTTCACGGAACATTTCTGGTACTGCATGGCCCTCGTCGTGCTGGTGCCGGGCGTGCTGGCCTTTGTGTTTGGCTACTTTGCCTTTCGTTCGCGCATCAAGGGTGTGTATTTTTCCATCATCACGCAGGCAATGACGTATGCCTTCATGCTCTTGTTCTTCCGTAATGACACCGGCTTTGGCGGCAACAACGGTTTCACGGATTTCAAGACCATCCTTGGCCATGACATCACGGCGCCCGCTACCCGTGCCGTGCTGTTCCTGCTGACCCTGGCCTTCCTGCTGGCCGCGCTGGTGGGCGCGCGCGCCATCGTCCGCTCGAAACTGGGCAGGGTGCTGCAAGGCGTGCGCGACAGCGAGGCGCGCTTGATGTTCCTTGGCTACAACCCGCTGTGGTTCAAGCTGTTCGTCTGGACCTTGTCGGCGGTGCTGTGCGGCATCGCTGGCGCTCTGTACGTGCCGCAAGTGGGCATCATCAATCCGTCCGAAATGTCACCGGCGAACTCCATCGAAATGGTCGTGTGGGTGGCCGTCGGCGGACGCGGTACTTTGATCGGTCCCATCCTGGGCGCCTTCACCGTCAACGGCTTGAAAAGCTGGTTCACGGCCGCCTTGCCGGAACTGTGGCTGTTCGCGCTGGGCTTGCTGTTCATCGTCGTCACCCTGTTCATGCAGCAAGGCATGCTCGGCGTGTTGAACAAGCTCAAACGCAAGAAAACGGCCGTCGTGGCAGAGGAGGCCGCATGAGTATCCGCATGTTGCCCGGCATGGCCAGCGCGGAAACGGGCGCCAGTTATTCGCGCGTGAAAGGCGAGGGCGTCGATACGACGCATGGCGCCATTTTGTATCTGGAAGACATCAGCGTGTCGTTCGACGGCTTCAAGGCCATCAATAAGCTCAGTCTCGACATTTCCGTGGGCGAATTGCGCTGCATCATCGGCCCTAACGGCGCGGGCAAGACGACGATGATGGATGTGATCACCGGCAAGACGCGGCCCACGTCCGGCACGGCCTGGTTTGGCCAGACCATGAATCTGGCGACGATGACGGAAGCGCAGATTGCCCACGCGGGTATCGGTCGCAAGTTCCAGCGCCCCACCGTGTTCGAGCAGCACACGGTGTTCGACAACCTGGAACTGGCGATGAAGATGGACAAGCGCGTGGCGCCCACCCTGTTTGCGCGTTTAAGCTCGGAGCAGGCAGGCAAGATCGAAGCGATTTTGCGCTTGATTCGCCTCAACGGCCAGGAAGCGCGGCCAGCCGGCTTGCTGTCGCACGGGCAAAAGCAGTGGCTGGAAATTGGCATGCTGCTGATGCAGGAGCCGCAGCTGATTCTATTGGACGAACCGGTGGCCGGCATGTCCGATGCCGAAACGGCGCGCACGGCGGAATTGCTCAATGAATTGCGCGGCAAGCATTCGATCATGGTGGTCGAGCACGACATGGGTTTTGTGACTGACATTGCCCAGCAAGGCATCGTCACCGTGCTGCATGAGGGTGCCGTGCTGGCGCAGGGGCGCATGGACGAAGTGCAGGCGGACGAGCGCGTCATCGAAGTCTATCTGGGAAGGTGAACACATATGCTGGAAGTTGAGCAATTGAATCAATACTATGGCTCCTCGCACACCTTGCGCGGCATCAATCTGTCGGCGCGCAAGGGCGAATGCCTGGCCTTGCTGGGGCGCAATGGCGTGGGCAAGACGACCTTGCTCAAATGCCTGATGGGCGTGCTGCCCGTGGCGCAGGGCAAGGTGGTCTTCCAGGGGCGCGACATCACGAAGCTGACGCCGCATGCGCGGGCAAAGCTGGGCATCGCTTACGTGCCGCAGGGGCGCGACATCTTTGCGCGCCTGACGGTCGAGGAAAACTTGCTGATGGGCATGGCGGTGAAGCGCGGAAAACAAGCGTCGTGCATCGATTCCCATGTGTATGAGCTGTTTCCAGTGCTCAAAGAGATGCTGCAGCGGCGCGGCGGAGATTTATCTGGCGGGCAACAGCAGCAACTGGCCATCGCCCGCGCCCTGCTGGCCGAGCCGCAGCTGATCATCTTCGACGAGCCGACGGAAGGCATCCAGCCCTCCGTCATCAAGGATATCGGCAGGGTCATTTCCTTGCTGAAGCAGCGTGGCGACATGGCCATCGTGCTGTGCGAACAGTATTTCGATTTTGCCCGCGAGCTGGCCGATGAATTCATCGTCCTGTCGCGCGGCAGTGTCGTCGCCAGCGGCAAGGCGGAACAGATGGATGGCGAGGACGTGAAGCGGCACCTGGCCGTGTAAGGTCAGACGAGCTGGAACCAGCCCAGCACGGCGCCGGCCGCCAGCAGCCACAGCAAATGGATCTTCGTGCGCCAGATGATGAGGCCGGTCACGATGGATAGGCTCCACAAGGGCCAGTCCGTGCGGATGTCATGGTTGGCGCCGCCCAAAATCATGCCCGTGGAAATCAGCAGGGCGACGACGATGGGCGCCATGCCTTGCTTGAAGGCGCGCACGGGGCGCAGGTCGCGGTTGCGGTAGCCCCATTGGGCCGCCACGTAGGTGAGGGTCGTGCTGGGCAGCATGATGCCCACCATGGTGATGAACACGCCCAGGTAGGCGGCCGTGTAGCTGCCCGCGTTCATGCCCACGTTCCAGCCCATCAGGGCGACGAACAGCACGTTTGGCCCGGGCGCGGCCTGGGCGATGGCGATCGACTCGTTGAATTGCGCCTGGGTCAGCCAGCCATGCTGTTCGACAAGGAAGCGGTGCATTTCGGAGGTGGTGGAAATGGCGCCGCCGATCGACATCAGCGACAGCATCAGGTAGTGGCCGAACAGGTTCAGCCAGTCGCCTGTGCTCAACACCAGTTGCAAAGGCGGATTCATGGGGACAGCTTTCGATAGGTGAGCAGGCAGCCGATGCCGCCCAGGCCCAGCAGGATGTACAGCAGGGGCCAGCGCAAGATCGCCACCATCAGCACACCGAGCACGGTGATGGACAAGGTGAGCCACAGGGGCAGCGGATGCTTGGCCAGCGCGGTCGCCAGTTTCACGCCCGTGGCGGCGATCATGCCGGCCGAGACGGCCGCCATGCCGCGCAAGGCGCCCGCCATCTGCGGATTGTCGCCAAAGCGCGTGTACAGCACGCCCAGCACGAGCACGATGACGAGAGGCGCGGCCAGCATGCCGGCCAGCGCCGTCAGCGCGCCTTTCAAGCCGAAATAGCGCCCGCCCACCATCAGGGACAGGTTGACGACATTCGGCCCGGGCATGATTTGCGCCACGGCCCAGTCTTCGAGGAATTCCTCCTGCGTCAGCCAGCGCTTGCGCTCGACCATCTCGCGCTGGATCACGGCCAGCACGCCGCCAAAGCCCTGCAGGGCCAGCCAGGTGAACGAGAAGAACAGGTCGGCAAGCGAAGCTGGTTGCGGACGGGGCAGGTCGGGCGGAAGCGTGGAAGGTGCGGGCATGGCTGATTATCGCCGTGCCTGCTTCGCCTTGTCCATGCTTATGTCCATACATAGTTGCTGGCGTGGCTTATAACACCTAACAAAACCGTAGCGAGCGGAAGTAAGTTGCGGTTGAGAAGCGCAACTGTACGAAGGTACAGTGAGCATCGCAGACCGCAAATTACGACGCGCAGTAGGTTTTGATAGGTGTTCTCAGCCCCCGCCTATGCCGGCGATGACCACGCCCGTGCCGCCGCACATGGGGCAGGGCTGGCCATCGGCCCTGGCGCCCCGGCCCTGGCAATGCGTGCAGACGTTTTCACCGGTGCCGGGGGTGCCGGGAGGGGCTATGTCGCCGGGATTTTTGGCTGGTTCGGGTGTTGTATTCATGTCGTGTCTCCTCGTCCATGCAGCGCGAACGCCGCGTGATGGCAGCCATTCCATACTAGGCTGGCGACAGGCGCTGCGTTTGATCTGCCTTAGACGTGCGGCCTTGTGTATCAGAAAAAAACTGCATGGGAATAACTGGCTGGCATTGACATCGCGCGTTTTTCGGCAATACTTTCGCTGTCACTCTTCCTCGCTGCCATCCCGGCGCCGTTCTCCGCCGCCATGTCCCGCCATGTCTACCTTCCGCAGGAGTCATTCATCATGCTGAGTTCCCAAGAAACCTTGCACATGCCCGTCAAACCCGTGGCGCTGCATGCCCGCGTCGACCAGAAGATGTGCGATATCGTCAACCTGGGCATCGCCGTGCAGGCAGCCTTCAGCACCTTGTGCGCGCTGGAATACCTGAAGTCATACAATATCGCCCCCGAGCTGATCGAGCGCGTGCTGCTGCATCCGGAGCAGCGCCGCCAGACCGTGCATTGAGTATCCGCATTGCAACTGTGTTGCCGGCAGCGTTAGCTCGGTGTTGTCGGATTGATCATTACGGCTCAGTTATGCACAAATGATGGGTTAACGAAATTGCTGAAATAATTTTCCTGTGATTATGTGTGAGTTTCCAAGTGCTTGATTTTAATGGATTTTATTTTTGCTGTTTGATTGAGCAGTTTATTGAAAGCCGCACGGGCTGTGGCTTTGAGGGCTGTCAATAGGCCCTTATCCACAAAGATATCCACAGTCCGTGTGGATATCTGAAAAAGCGCTTAACAATCCGCCACTTAGGAAATTGGGGCCGCCCGGCACATGCGATGGGCCGGCAGGATGGGCCAAAATGGGGCATGCCACAAGCCTGTATGCCTATCCAGTGCTCTGGTTTTGTGACTGAAAGTAGCGGCCGTGTTCAGGGCGTGCCGCCGGCCGGCGCCGCTGGCGTGTTGCCGCACTGGGCCAGGGCTGCGGCCAGTTCGGCGACTTGTTGCTCCGCTTCGCGCAAGGTGGCGTAGGTGCGCAGCGAGGCGATCACGGTGGTGAACAACTTGCGCGTGGTCAGGTCCGTCTTGCACCAGAAATCGTTGATGTCGTAGTCGATGATGATGCGGTGCTCGAGCGCCTGGCCGGGCTGGCCCGTGCGCAGGATGATGCGCACGGCGCTGTTGTGCAGATCTTCGCGGATCTGGCGCGCCACTTGCAGCCCGGCATCCTGGGTTTCCATGATCACATCGAGCAGCACCACGGCGATATCGGATGTGCTGCGCAGCAAGTCCAGCGCCTCGGCGCCCGAATACGCGTGCAAAAAGCTCAGCCTTCGTCCCTGGAAGCTGGCCTGGCTGAGGGCGAATTTGGTCACCACGTGCACGTCGACATCGTCATCGACGATCAGCACGCGCCATGGCGCCGCGGTGGCAGGCTCTGCCGGCGCGTCTGCCCGTTCCAGCGGTTCGTCGACCAGCCAGTCCGGTTCGTCCGCCCCCTTGGCGGCACTATCGCTATCCATGTTCATGCGTTTATCCACCGTTGATCGTGCTCGCTACTCCACACTATGCCAGTCTACGGGGTTTGTCAAAACAATGCTGTTCAAGCAAGACGGCCTGGCGCCAGGATTGCTTATGCACAGCAAAATATATTTTCATGGTGGTGAAGTAACTTTGCTCCAGCGCAAATTCGTGATTGCAAGTCATTGATTTCATTGGGGTAAAAAATTGCCTGTGAAATCAGCAAATTGTTGAAACCCGCATCAATACTGGTGTTGCGGCTTGTCAAGAGGGGCTTATCAACAACTTTATCCACAGTTGCTGTGGATATCTAAAAAAGCCGTGCAAAAACCGGGGCTTAGCGCCCGTTCGTGAGGCAGGGTCGTAGCATTCATGCGGCAAGTCCAAGCCCGCTCAGCTGGGCAAAGGCATGCAGGAAGCGCTGCTTCGCTTCGGCCGGACCCATGGCTTCGATTATACCGGGCAAGGGGGCGATGCCGTCAAGGTAAGCCCAGCGCTCGGCCGAGTGCGGCATCAGGTCGCGCTTTTCCGTCGCCAGCGCGATCAGGTCGGCCCGCTTGATGGGCGCGTAATCGGAAAAATCCAGCCCATACGTGGCGGCGATGATGGCGCTGACCTTGTCTTCCAGCACGGCAAATTCCGGCAGCAATACTTTCAAGGGTTTCACCATGTCGCCCAGGTAGGCTTCGGCCGCGTCGTGCAGCAGGGCGGCCAGGCGCAGGGGCGGCGGCACCAGTTCGGCGACGATCAGGCTGTGCTGGGCGACCGAGTAAAACACTTGCGTCTGTCCATTGAAGCGGCACTGGTAAGCGAGGCCGTGGGCGATGTCCTCGATGGCGACCTTGTCGATATGCGGGCGCAAGGGATAAAAACGGTTGCCGGAATAGGTGGAAACGTAGTCGGTGGTAATCATTGCCATGGCATGGTGCTCGGAACGCTCAAGAGGCTTCATCGTACACCCGATGGCATGGGCTTGCCCCGGCTGCCGTGCGCAAGCCCATGCTATGCATCTTGGCAAATCCTTTAATTTATTTCATATCATGCAATGCTCTTTCTGAAATACACTGTAGCAATCTTGTTTGTCTGAAACTTTAATTGGGGGCAGGGCAATGACGGCGCAACCTTCGGCAAGACCTTCGTATATCTATCAGGGCGGTTCGGTGATGATGCACTCGCCGCTGCAATTGAAACAGTCGGAAATGTATGGCTATTTCGTCAAGGGCGACCTGGCCAAATTGCAGGCCACCGTGAATACCACCTTGAACCAGGTGGCGGGCAGCAAGATGACCCTGAAAGCCCTGTCGCCGTATGTGATGCTGACGTTTACGCGCGTCAACCATGCGGATTCCGCCAACCCCGTCGACCAGGCCAAGGGCTGGATCACGGAAGTCGATATCGTCACCTGGATCATGGTCGGCCAGATGGATGCGGCAGGCAAGCTTGCGCATATCTATTGGTACCCGTGCCATATTTTCGTCGATGATGCGATGGCCCTGATCAACGGGCGCGAGCTGTTCGGCTATCCGAAATACCTGTGCGACTACGAGATTCCCGCCGCCGGCAGCGAGCCGCTGCGCTGTTCCGTCGCCGCCAAGGGCTTCCAGCATTTCTCACCGGAAACGAAACTGGCGCTGCACCCGCTGCTGGAAGTCAACGCCACCGTGCAGACGGGGCCGCACAAACCCGTCAACAGTTTCCTGGAGCTCATCGAGCAGGCGTTCCAGATTTTCCTCTCCATTCCCGATTTCTTCGACATGGACCAGGCCGGCTGGGCCGATATTCTGTCCTTGCTGCGCAACCCGCGCATCGACCAGATTTTCCTCAAGCAATTCCCCGACAGCGCGGGCGTGAAAGCCGTGTACCAGGCCCTGGTGGCTGCGCCGGCCGAGATCAACCGCCTGCACAGCGCGCGCCTGCTCGGTTATGAATACGAATGCACCTTGCATGCGTTCGACAGCTTCCCTCTGGACCAGACCCTGGGCTTGCAGCTGGGACCGCAAACGGCGATTTTGCCCTTCAATGTGAACTTCGATTTTACGGCCATGCCGGGCGAGGAGCTGGTCGACAATTCCCGCATCGCGCCTGAAAAGATCGCCATCCTCGGCGGCGGCGTGGCGGCCATGACCACCGCGTATTACTTGACGAACCAGCCGGGCTGGCAAAACCGGCACACCATCACCGTCTACCAGCTGGGCTGGCGCCTTGGCGGCAAGGGCGCCAGCGGGCGCAATGCGCAAGCGGGCCAGCGCATCGAGGAACACGGCTTGCACATCTGGTTCGGCTTCTACGCGAACGCCTTCAAGATGATCAAGGAAGCGTATGCGAGCCTGGAGCGTCCGCCCGGCGCGCCGCTGGCCACCTGGCGCGACGCATTCAAACAGCACGATTACGTGGCCCTGTCGGAAGACGTCAAGGGGCAGTGGCGCAACTGGTCCATCGTCTTTCCCACCTTGCCGGGCGAGCCGGGCGAGGGTGGCGAAGACATCACGCTGTGGCAGATGGCCATCGCCATGGTGGGCTGGATCGAGCAGTGGATACGCCAGATCCGGCAAGTGGCCGATGCCGATGCGCGCATCGTGCGCGCCAGCGCGTCGCAAGGCGAAGGCGTGTGGCCGGGCTGGCTGCGCCGCCTGGCCGATGAAGTGGTGGGGCAGGCTGATGAACTGGGCCTCGACGTGGGCTTGTCCGTCGGCGCGCTGGTGGCGCTGGTGGCCGACCTGGCGCCCGATTCCACGCGCCACGATCAGGCCCGCCACCAGCTGCTGGCCAGCACCCTGAACGGCATCCGCGCGTGGCTGCGCCTGCGCTACCGCGCCCTGATCGATGGCGACGATGAATTGCGCCGCCTGTTCACCTGCCTGGACCTGGGCATCACGGTCATGAAAGGCATGTTCGAGGATGGCGTGTTCAAGAACGGCTTTGACGTCATCAACGATATCGATTTCCGTGCCTGGCTGAGAAAACATGGCGGCGACGAGCAGTTCAGCGTCAACTCGGCGCCCGTGCGCGGCTTTTACGATCTGGTGTTTGCCTACGAAGGCGGCGATTTTTCCAAGCCGAACATCGAGGCGGGGACGCTCTTGCGCTCGATGGCGCGCATCGGCCTGGCCTACAAGGGCGGCATCATGTTCAAGATGCAGGCCGGCATGGGCGACACCATCTTTACGCCGATGTACGAAGTGCTGAAGAAAAGGGGCGTGGAATTCAAATTCTTCCAGCGCGTGGAAGAACTGGTGCCGGGCGCGGGCGACATCGACAGCATCCGCATCACGCAGCAGGTGCAATTGAAGGACCCGGCCGCCGGCTACGCGCCGCTGGTGGACGTCAAGGGCCTTGCCTGCTGGCCCAGCGCGCCCGATTACGCGCAGATCGAACCGGCCCAGGCGGCGCTGCTGCAGGCGCAGGAAGTCAACCTGGAATCGTACTGGAGCGCCTGGCCGCAGCAGTACCAGCAAGCGTTCGGCCGCGCGCTGCCCGCCACGGTATTGAAGAAGGGCGTCGATTTCGACAAGGTGGTGTTCGGCATTTCCATCGGTTCGCTGCAGGCCCTGTGCCCGCAGCTGCTGGCGCAAAGCCCGGCCTTGCAGCTGGCGGCCGACAAGGTGAAAACCGTGGCCACGCAGGCTTACCAGGTGTGGCTCAACAAGAACCTGGCGCAGATGGGCTGGACCACGCAGCCGAAAGGCCAGCAGCCGGTGCTGTCGGCCTTTACGGAGCCGTACGACACGTGGGCGCCGATGGACCAGCTCCTGGCGCACGAAGACTGGCCGGTCGGGCTGGAGCCGAAAAATGTCTCGTACTTTTGCAGCGCCTTCCCCGTCGACAGCTACCCGCCCGTCACCGATACGGATTTTCCCGCCCGCTGCGCGGCCAGGGCGAAGCAGGGCGCCGTGCACCAGCTCGAGCGCGAGATCGGCGCGCTGTGGTCCGAGGCGGGCGCGCCTGGCGCGTTTCCGTGGCAATGGCTGGTCGACGCGAAGGAGAGCGCGGGACCGGCGCGCTTCGACAGCCAGTACTGGCGCGCCAACGTCGACCCATCCGAACGCTACGTGATGTCGGTGGTGGGCAGCACGCAGTACCGGCTGGCCACCGACCAGTCAGGGTTCAGCAACCTGTTCCTCACGGGCGACTGGATCAAGACGGGCCTCAACGCTGGCTGCGTTGAGGCGGCCGTGATGGCGGGCATGCAGACGTCGCGCGCCATGACGGGCTATCCGGCCGTGATCCAGGGCGAGAAGGATTTCTAGGCATGCGGCGCCTGATGCTGTCGTGTCTGGTTCTGTTCCACCTGCACGCGGGCGCGGCGCCGCCCGGCGCGATTGTGCTGTGGCCGGGCGAGCCGCCCGGTGGTGCGGCACCGGGTCCGCAGCGCGACAGCGCCAAGGGCTCCATCACGCAGGTCGAGCAACCGTATCTGATCGCGCACCGCCCGGCGCAGCCGAACGGTATCGCCATTCTCCTGGTCAGTGGCGGCGGCTATGCGCATATCGAGGCGGGCAAGGAGAGCGGCCCCACCGCCAGCTGGCTGCAGGCGCAGGGCATCACGGCGTTTGAACTCGTGTACCGCCTGCCGCAGGAAGGCGGCGGGGTAGCCGCGCCATTCCAGGATGGCCAGCGCGCCATGCGCGTGATCCGTGCGCGCGCGGCCGAATGGGGCATCGACCCGGTGCGCATCGGCATGCTGGGTTTTTCCGCCGGCGCGCACCTGGCCGGCATGACGGCCGTGCAGCCCGATGCCGTCCGCTATGCGCCTGTCGATGCGGTGGATGGCGTCTCCGCGCGGCCAGACTTTGCCGTGCTGCTGTATCCCGTGCTGACCATGCAGCGACCATTTGACACGACGCATGCGAAGAAACAGCTGCTGGGCGCCCATCCCACGCTGGCGGCGCGCGACGCGCTATCGGTGGAATTGCACGTCGATGCGCGCACGCCGCCAATCTTCATCGCGCAGGCGCTCGACGACCGCGTGTCGCCGCCCGAAAACAGTATATTGATGGCCGGCGCCCTGCGCCGCGCGGGCGTGTCCGTCGAACTGCATCAGTTCCAGAGCGGAGGGCATGGCTGGGGATTGGGCAAGCCGGGCAGCGAACCGGCCGCGTGGCCGCAGCTGTTGCTGGCGTGGCTGCAAGCGCATGGCTGGATGCCTCAGCCTGCTGGCTGAGCTTCCAGGTCCCGCCGCGCCGCATCGAGCGCCTCTTGCAGCTGCGGCAGGAACTGTTCCACGTTATCGAGCTGGCCGTTCGAGGCCAGGGTTTCCATCTGGTGGCACAGGCCGTGCAGGGTGGGGCGGCTCAGGTAGCCGGCACTGCCCTTCAAGGCATGGAAGGCGGCAGCGGCCGCGCTGGCGTTCCCATCGCGCACGGCGTGGCAAGCGAGGTCCAGGCGCCGCGGCGCTTCCGTCAGAAACGCTTGCGCGATGCGCTGCAGGTGCTGCTGCGACAGGCCTGCCAGCGGCAGGATGTGCACTGGTGCCGTCATGGGATCGGCCGGCGCGGGTGACTGGTCCTCGGCGCCGTCCAGGCCGAACTGGCGCGCCAGGGTATCGTCCTCGGTGGGTACGGCAGGCGGCAGCGCGTGGCCGCGCGCCAGCAGCAAGTCGATGATGGCGTCGATTTTTTCGAACAGCAGCGCTTCGTCGACGGGTTTGCTGAGGAAGTCGTCCATGCCGGACGCCAGGTAGCGCTGCCGGTCATGTTCGCTGGCGTTGGCCGTCAGCGCCAGGATGGGAATCTGCGCGTCGGCAATGGGGAATTGCGCGTTGCCGCCGGCGCGGATCAGGCGCGCGGCCTGTTCGCCATCCATCTCCGGCATGCGGCCATCCATCAGCACGCAATCGTAGGCGCTCGTGCCCAGCGCGCGCAGCGCCTGCTCGCCGTTTTCCACGATGGTCACCTCATGCCCCATGCTTTCGAGCAGGGTGCCGATGATGATCTGGTTGGTGCGCACGTCTTCGGCGCACAGGATGCGCAGGCGGCAGGCGTGGCGCGCGTGGCGTGCGGGCCGGCGCGCGTCGGCCGCCGGCGCGCTGCCGTCTTCCAGCGGCAAGGTGAAATGGAAGCGCGAGCCGATGCCGACCCGGCTTTCCACGCCGATCGTGCCTTTCATCAGTTCGACCAGTTCCTTGCAGATGGCCAGGCCCAGGCCCGTGCCGCCGTAGCGGCGCGTGGTGGAATGGTCTGCCTGCTCGAATTTCTGGAACAAACGCGGCAAGGTGTCCGCGTCGATGCCGGGACCCGTATCGCTGATGATGAATTCAATGGCGTTGCGACCGTCCTGGCGCGGTGGCGTGCGGGCACGCCGCACTTCCAGCAGCACTTCGCCATTGGCCGTGAATTTCAGCGCGTTCCCCAGCAGGTTGATGAGGATTTGCCGCAGCCGCGTGGGGTCTGCGCGCACGTAGCGCGGCAGGTCCAGCGCCAGTTCGCGGCGCAGCAGCAGGCTTTTGGCGTCGGCCTGGCCCTGCACGATGCCGGCTGCGTCGCCGATCAGCGCCAGCAGGTCGAAGTCCACGGTTTCCAGGGTAAGCTTGCCCGCGTCGATCTTCGAGAAATCGAGGATGTCATTGAGGATGGTCAAGAGCGACACGCCATTGTGCAAGCCGATGCGCAGGTATTCCTGCGTGCGCCCGCGCACGGACTGGTCGCGCAGCGCGAATTTCAGCATGCCGATCACGCCGGCCAGCGGCGTGCGGATGTCGTGGCTCATGGCCGACAGAAAATCGATGCGGTGGCGGCTGACCACTTCCGCGTGCTCCTTGGCCTTCAGCAGGGCGTCGTTGCTGAGGGTGAGTGCCAGGGTGCGTTCCTGCACGCGCTGTTCCAGGTTATTGCGCAGCAATCGGATCTGGTCGGCCAGGGCAAAGGCCAGCAGCAAACCGTCGAGCGTGCCGCCGAGCAGGGTCACCAGCTGGGCGTTGGCCACCATGGCCGGCATCAGGCCCAGGTTGGCCGGCAGGATCAGAAAGCCGGGCAGCATCAGGGCGACGAAGGCCAGCACGAAGAAGCGCGCCGGCTGGTAGCCGCGGCGCCAGACGACGATGCCGCAGATGAGCGCCAGCAGCATCCAGATGCTGATGGCGATGGTGGCCAGGGTATGCGCATACGACAGGGCGAAGAAGCAGCTCGGCAGCAGCAGCAAGGGCAGCACCAGATTGATCTTGCTGATGCTGTGCAGCCGGGGCGAGTAGTCGCGCAGGCGCAGGAAATGCATGTAGAACAGCGTGCTGAAGACGGGCAACAGGAAAAACGGCACGTAATGGAGCTGCAGCATATGCCAGTCGAACAGGTCGGCAAAGACGTGGAAAGTCATGGCCCAGGCCAGGCCATACGTCAGCACGTACAGCGTGTAATAGGCCGAGGCTTTTTCCAGGGTGATGGAAAAAATGAAGAAATTGAACAGGCCCAGCGCCAGCAGGGCGCCGATGGATGCCACCATCAGGAAGTTTTCCTTGCCCACCAGCTTGCGGTAATCGCGCTGCGTCTTCACGCCGAACATGGGCGCGCGCGCGTAATACGGGCTGGAAAAGCGGATCAGGATGTCATACGTGGCACCCGGCGCCAGCTGCACGTTCCCGCCGTAGTGCAATAAATACTCGTGCGGCCGCTGGTAGCCCGTCAGCAAGGTCTGCGGCGCCGTGTGCTGCCCGGGGCCATACACGTGCACGTCCACCAGGTCGATCAGCGTGTCGTTCGGGTCGATGACCCAGGCGGTTTCAGCGCTGTCGTTGCGCACCTGCGCATGCAGCCAGTAGGCGCCGCCGAACAGGTCGACCTGGCCGGCCGGACGCTGGCGCGCCAGCCAGGCGGGCAGGGCGGCCGCATCGGCCGGTGCGGCTTCGTTGTCGGCGAGAAATAGTTGCCCACCTATGCCCAAATGGTGGATGCCTTGCTTGCCCAGGGGAATGGGAGTTGCCTGCGCCGCGCCCGCCATGCCCAGCAAGCCGAACAGCAGGCTGAGCAGGAGCGGCCAGCCGCATAGCCAGGCGCAGACGCGGTAGCTGGAAGCGCGGTGGCAGGGAGGGGGCGGGTGGGCTGGCATCGATGGGCTTGGTGATGGTCGCGCGGAAATGGCGGCAACGCCGTTTGCATTGGAGTGCCCATTTTAATCGACTCTCGGTGACACACGGGCAATTTCATGTCCTGTCCGCCTGGCGCCCGCTCCGGTATCATGGCGCCTTTGCCCGCGAGATATTCATGCTCAGTCCCGACCAGTTCCTGGCCTTCCTGGCCGCCGCCGTTTTGATCACCGCCAGCCCCGGCCCCGACAACCTGATGGTGCTGGGCGTGGGCATGTCGCGCGGACGCCGCCAGGGCATGGCGTTCGGCCTCGGTTGCGCCCTTGGCTGCCTCACGCACACGGTGCTGGCGACCATCGGCGTGTCGGCCCTGCTGGCCGCCTCGCCCATGGCATTTACGGCGCTCAAAGTGGCCGGCGGGCTGTATCTCGTGTGGCTGGGCATCGGCGCCTTGCGCAGCCGTGGCGGCGCCAGAGTCGATGGCGCGGCGGCCTTGCCCGACGAATCCTTGCTGCGCCTGTTCGGCAAGGGACTGTTTGCCAACAGTATCAATCCGAAAGTCGTGCTGTTTTTCCTGTCGTTCCTGCCGCAGTTCATCGTCGCTGGCCAAGGCAATGCCAGCTGGCAGACGGCGCAACTGGGCCTGGTCTTCACGGCGCAGGCGTGCGTGCTGTTCGGCCTGCTCGGCTATTTTTCCGGCGCCGTCGGCCTGTGGCTGAACCGCCGCCCGCGCGCCGGCCTGTGGCTGGACCGGGTGGCCGGCACCATCTTCATCGGCCTGGGCTTGCGATTGATCCTGGCACGCTGAGTTCTTGCCGGGCGGTAATGCGGAACGCCAGTTCCATCTGATCCTGCACGGCCATGGCGCCGCCCAGGACGGCGAACGGCACGATGCCGAAGTCGCTCTGTTTCAGCAGCAGGCTGCCGCTGGCCTGCAGGCGGCGTCCATCGGCCGCTTGCTCGACCCGCACCGGCAGCTGCACCGTGCGCGTCACGCCATGCAGCGTGATGTCGGCATCAAACACCTGCTTGTTGCCCGTGCGGCGCGCGGCGATGCTGACCCACGGATAGCGTTCCGCCTCGAGCACGCGCACCAGCATATTGTGGCGCGTGCCGGCGATGGCGTCGGCCGACGGCGTCGTCGTCAAACCGGCCGCCTGGCGCAGGCTTTCTTCATCCACGCTCATCTCGTCAAGCCGGAAGCGGAATTGCGCGCGCCCCAGCGCGGGCGCAACGACGCCCTGCAGGCTGCGGCTGGCCACCACGTGGTCATGCCCGAGCCGCGCCAGCGCACCGCCACGGCGCACGGTGATGGTCAGCAGGGATTCGTCGGGCGCAATGTGCAGCAGCTGCACGCCCTGCCGCTGCCACGCGGGCGCGGGCATCGCGGCAGGGGTAGCCGGCGCGGAAGCCGGGGCAGGCGCGGGCGGCAGGGGTGTGCAGGACGCCAGCAAGGCGCAGGCAAGCAGGAAAACGGTGCGAAGATTCTGGCTGAACATGGGGCAGAAGAGGCAAGGGCGATGGGGGCATAGTACGCGATCCGCGCGGAGGTGCGCGTGCAATGTTAGAGCTAGGTCATATGGCGGTCATATGACGCTGTTATGATGCTTTTGTTGGCACACAGCATGCGATGCGCAGATCACTACGTTCCGGGAGCGATAGGATGCAGGCATGACTCAACAGCTTAGCCGGTGAGCTCAACCATCGGCACCAGATACGTTAAACTTGTTTTATAGTAATGATTGCAGGGCGGGGCAGGGGAAATACGGGAAACGGGCGGGGATTTAATGAAGTCCTAAGCCTGTTTCAACGAAGGGCTGGCATAGTGGATACATGGCGCACGGAAACCCCGAGCGCAAGGTTGCCGGACACCTCAATGACCGGCACGATTTCCACTTTTTCATGTGTTTTCCCGTTTTATCCCTGCGCTCTGAAACAGCGTTTCAACCGGCTACCGCACTTTGCGAAGCCGGTTTTTTTTGCCTGCGTTTTCATCAGTTCCCGGCACCAGGGCCGGGATGCCAATTACTTAGCCTGCCTGTTTCGCCAGCCACGCATCGACTGCCGGCAGGCGCTCGGCGCGTACCTTGATACGGTACTTGATGCCGGCCACGGAGCTGTCGGCGTCGCCGCGCGCGCCGGCCGGCAGGTTCGCTTGCGCGTACGCTTCCAGCTTGGCGATCATGTCCGGCTGCGCCGAACCGGCGGCCAGGCGCGGGAAATAGCGGCTGCGCGAGCTGGCGTCGATGCGCGCATTGACTTGCTCCAGGTGCGCCAGTGCGAAGTCGAAGGCCAGTTCCGGATGCGAGCGCGACACGCGCGAGATCATGGCAGGGCTGTTCGTCACGCCCGGTTCATCCGTCAGTGCCAGCGCCAGCGCGCGCTGCGCCAGTGCGGGATCGTCGCTCGAGGCCAGCAAATCGTACAGCTGATTCTTGACCAGCGGCGTCTTTTCCTGCCGCGCTTTGGCGTGCAGCTGCTCCCAGGTGGCGGCGTCCGCATGCTGCGCCACCACGCCCAGGATGGTACGGCGCAATGGCGCGGGCATGGCGGCCGCATTTTGCTCACCGGCCTGTTCGCTGGCCTCATAGCGGCGGCGCGCTTCCGCGATCACGCCCGGTTCGCCCATGTCGCCGAGGATGGCGATCAGGCGGCCGCGCAAGGTCGCCACGCTCGACGCCTCGCCCGCGCGCGCTTCCCAGCCCGTCTGCGCCATCATCGGCGCCAGGCGCGCCATGGCGAAGCGGCCGAAAGCCTGCTGGCGAACGGCATCACCGGCATACTGTTCGTACAGGCTGCCCAGTGAGCTGGCCACCTTGCCCAGCACCTGCGGATCGGCCGACAGCGGCGTCGCCTTCACCAGTTCCAGGAAGTCGGCCAGGTTTTGCGCACCGGCCAGGCCCAGCGACTGGCTGTCCGCCAGCAAGCCCAGCTGGTCGATCGGCGCCAGGCGCGCAAAGCTGCCCGCCAGCGCGCGCGTGTTGGCCGGCGCGTACACGGTACGGTAGTAGCCGCTCTGGCCCGCGTTCACGAGCAGGGCGCCGCAGCCGGGCACGTTCAGGGTGGCCTTGCCATCCTTGAGCACCACCTTGGCCAGCTTGCCGTTGCCGACCGTCGACGCGATCACGGGCACTTGCCACGACAGCGGTTTCTTATTCGGCTGGTCCTTGGAAAATTCCGTCTGCGTCAAGGTCACGCGCGTATTGCCGTTTCTGCATACGGCGTCGCCCACCGTGATCATCGGCACGCCCGGCTGCAGGGTGAAATCATGGGCGATGGCGCTGACAGGCTTGCCCGCGGCCGCATCGACTTCGCGCCACAGGTCGTCGGACACCGTATTGCCATACGCATGCTTGCGCATGTAGTTGCGCACGGCCGTGCGCCACGTGTCGGCGCCCACATACGCTTCGAGCATGCGGATCACGGCTTCGCCTTTTTGATAGGTGATGCCGTCGAACGCCTGGCTGGCCTGCTCCACCGTGGCGATGCGCTGCACCACGGGGTGCGTGGTGCGCAGCGCATCCTGGCTCATGGCCGACTCGCGTCCGCCGACGCTGGACAGGGCCGTGTTCCACTCCGGGTGCAAACGCTCCGTGGTGCGGCTTTCCATCCACGAGGCAAAACCTTCGTTGAGCCACAGGTCGTCCCACCAGCGCATGGTGACCAGGTCGCCGAACCACTGGTGTGCCATTTCATGCGACAGCGTGGTGTAGATGTTTTCCTTGTCTGTCTGCGTCGAGATGGTCGGGTCGAGCAGCAGGCCGTATTCGAAGGTGAAAACGGCGCCCCAGTTTTCCATGGCGCCGAAGAACTGGCTGCGGCCCGGTGCGGCGATGTTGTCGAGCTTGGGCAGCGGGTAGCGCACGCCGAAATAATCGTTGTATTCGCGCAGCAGGGCGACCGACTCGTCGAGCGCGAAGCGGCTTTGCGCCAGCGCGCCCTTCTTCGTGATGACGCCTATCTCCGTGCCGTCGCTCATGGCCGTGGCCCGCTCGAAGTCGCCCAGGCCAAAGAACAGCAAATACGTCGACATGCGCGGCGTGGTGGCGAAGCGCACGTGCTTGGTGCCATTGCCCAGGTCCTCGCTGCTGGCGATCGGCATGTTCCCGACGGCCATCTGGCTGCTCGGGACGATCACGTCCAGCGCGAAGGTGGCCTTGTAGTCCGGTTCATCCCACGACGGCAGCATGCTGCGCGCGTCGGAATTTTCGAACTGCGTGTACAGCGCGCGCTGGCGGCCCTGCGGCGTGTCGTAGTCGAGCGAGAACAGGCCCGTGGCCTGCGTGCCGATCTTGCCGCTGTAATCGATGCGCAACAGGTACTCGCCCTTGGCCAGCGGCTGGGCGAAATGCACGGTGGCCGTCTGCTTGTCCGCATCGAAATCGATCTTGCGCGTCACCTGCTTGCCGCCGCCCGCGCCTTCGATGGCGGCAGCGGCAAACTCCAGGTTCAAGGCGTTGAAGGTGATGCTGGCGGTCGGCGCGTCGACGGCGACCTTGATGGCGGCTGCGCCCTTGAAGGTGGAGGCGGCGGCGTCCGGCGTGATCGACAGCGCATAGTGCAAAGGCGTGACGCCGCGCGGCAACTGCGTGGTGGTCGTGGTGGCGTGGCTGGCCGAGGCGTATCTGCTGGCGGGTGCGGCGTGGCCCGCATGGGCGGCGGTGATGGAAGCCAGTGCCAGGACGGCGGCGGCCAGTTGGCTGCGGCGGAAGCGCGGAGTCGGTGTGCGATGCATGGTATGCCCTAGTTTCATGGATAAAACGCCCGCCAGCCGGATGGGCTGCGGGCGTTGATGGCGGTAGCGGGACATCGCTGGAACTGGCGGCCAGCGTTCCCGTACAGCAATCTAAGGTGAAACGGGGGCAAAGTCAACGCGCCAGGGGCGCCGCACCATGGCGGTGCGCTGGTATGATGGGCGCATGATTGTACTGCCGCAGGCCAGTCCCGCAGCCGCGCCCACTAACATAACAAGACGAGACCCAAGCACATGAAACTGATTATCAGCCCCCGCACGCCCAATCCGCGCCGCGTCACCATGTTCATCGCCGAGAAGGGCATCACCGGTATCGAGGAAGTGGCGCTCGACCTGATGGCGGGCCATCATCGCGATCCCGCCTTCCTGGCGAAAAACCCGCTGGGCCGCGTGCCCGTGCTGGAACTGGACGACGGGCGCGTGCTGACCGAGACCCGCGCCATCTGCACTTACCTGGAGGGCTTGCAGCCGCAGCCGAACCTGATGGGAGATGGTTACGAGGAGCGCGCGTTCATTGAAATGGCAGACCGCCGCGTGGAACTGCATTTGTTCAGCGCAGCCGCCAACTGGGTGCGCCACGGCCATCCGGCCCTGGTGGCGCTGGAAAACCCGCAGTTTCCCGATTTCGCCACGGCGCAGGCGGGCAAGCTGCGCGAGACGGCGCAATGGCTGGATCAGGTGCTGGCTCACCAGCCCTACATCGGCGGCGACCGCTTTACGATTGCCGACATCACGGCCTTCTGCGCGCTGGAATTTGTGCGCGGCCTGATGAAGTACCGGCCCGGCGCGGAAGGCTTGGCCAACCTGCAGGCCTACCGCGACCGCATCGCGGAACGGCCCAGCGCGCAGGCGAAGTAAGGATATTTTGCTACCGGCCCACGTCAACAATGTTTGTCGGGTTACGCCCGCTGGGCTAACCCGACCTACAGCTACGACTTCGGCCTGTATTCCGGGTAGGTCGGATTAGCGGGGCCGCCGAGGCGCGTGAGCGCGTAATCCGACACCACCACATTACTTCAGCTGCTCCAGCAGGAAGGTGTAGGTCAGCGCCCACATCAGCGCCTGCTGGTCGTTATTGGCGGCGCCCGCATGGCCGCCTTCCGTGTTTTCCCAGTACAGCACGTCGTGGCCTTGCTCTTCCATCTTTGCCACCATCTTGCGCGCATGGCCAGGGTGGACCCGGTCGTCGCGCGTCGAGGTGGTAAACAGCACGCGCGGATATTTCTTGTCCTTGAAGACGTTCTGGTACGGCGAGTACTTGCTGATGTACGCCCATTGTTCCGGCACGTCCGGGTCGCCGTACTCTCCCATCCACGAGGCGCCCGCCAGCATCTTGTTATAGCGGCGCATGTCGAGCAGCGGCACCTGGCTGACGACGGCGTTGAACAAATCGGGACGCTGCACCAGCACGGCGCCCGTCAGCAGGCCGCCATTGCTGCCGCCCATGATGCCCAGGTGGCGCGGGCTCGTGATCTTGCGCTTGATCAGGTCCTGCGCCACCGAGATGAAGTCGTCATACGCGCGCTGGCGGTTTTCCTTCAGCGCCGCCTGGTGCCAGCGGGGACCGAACTCGCCGCCGCCGCGGATATTTGCCAGCACGTACACGCCGCCCTTTTCCAGCCACGCCACGCCGGTGGTGCCGCTGTAGCTTGGTTTGAGCGACACTTCAAAGCCGCCGTAGCCATACAGCACGGTGGGGTTGCTGCCGTCGAACTTCGTCTTCTTGCCCATGATGGCGAAATATGGCACCTTGGTGCCATCCTTCGACGTCGATTCGAACTGCTCCACCTTGTACGGCGTGGCGTCGTAGTAGGCGGGCAGCGACTTGATCTTCGTGCGCTTGTCGCTTTGCGCCGTGGCCAGATACAGGGTGGTCGGGTTGAGGAAGTCGGTCACCGTCAGGAAGTACTGGTCCGAGTCGACGGAGTCGAGCGCGCTGACGGCCAGGGTGCCCAGCTTGGGCGCATCGACGGCGCGGCGCTGCCACTTGCCGTTCACGTGGCGCAGTTCCGTCAGGCGGTTCTTGACCTTGTCCAGCGTGGTGACGAGGATGGCGGACTTGGTCGCCGTGACATTGTCCAGCGACGACGTGGCCGTGGGCGCGTACAGCACTTCCAGTTCCTGCTTGCCCTGCATGAAGGCCTTGAAATCGGTGGCCAGCAAGGAGCCTTGCAGATAGGTCTTGCCGTTCACTTTCCAGTCCGAGCGCAAGGTGATGACCAGCTGGTCGCGCACGGTGAAGGCCGTAGCGTCGTCCGGCTTCGGCACCTTCTTCAACTCGGCGCCGTCGCGCAGGAACATCTCGCCGCTGTAGAAATCGATTTGCCGCTCGATAAATTGATGTTCGTAGCCTGGCGTGAAATCCTTGTAGGCTGCCGCGCTCAAGTCGTCGGGCTTGGCTTCATACAGCGTTTGCGCCTGCGCCAGCGGCGTGCCGCGCTGCCACTGCTTGATGATGCGCGGGTAGCCCGAGCTGGTCATCGAACCGGGGCCGAAATCGGTGGACACGAACAGGGTATCCTGGTCGATCCAGCTGGTGCTGCCCTTCGCTTCGGGCAAGGTGAAGCCACCCTCGACGAAGGCGCGCTTGGCCACGTCGTATTCGCGCACCACCTTGGCGTCGCCGCCGCCGCGCGACAGGGAAATGAGGCAGCGTTCGCCCTTCGGATACAGGCAAGAGGCGCCGCCCCAGACCCAGTTTTCACTCTCGCCGGCGGCCAGCTGGTCGAGGTCGATCACGGTTTCCCATACGGGTTCGGCCAGCTGGTATTGCGCCAGGGTCGTGCGGCGCCAGATGCCGCGCACGTGCTGGGCGTCGCGCCAGAAATTATAGTAAAACTCGCCTTCCTTGCTGACGTAGGGAATGCGTTCCTTCGAGTTGAGGATGGTTTTCAGGCGCGCCTGCAGGGCGGGGAAGCCGGGCTGGGCTTCCAATTCCCTGGTGCTGACGGCATTGTGCTGCTTGACCCAGGCCAGCGGCTTGTCGCCGAGGACTTCTTCCAGCCACAAATGGGGATCGATGTTGGCGGCGGCAGGGGCGGGGGCTTGCGCATGGGCGATGCCCGCTGCGGCCAGGCCGAGCAGCATGCTGCCGGCGAAGGTACGATATGACGACATGTAGGGTTCCTGGTTGGTCCGATGGAGGCCGCGTTGCAGGCAAAACGGCGCAGCCATGGTGCCATGGATTGCTGCGAGGAACCAGTGTCTATGGACGGCTAATTAAAAAATAATTACTTTTCCAATATTGTTTGCTGGAATGGAAGCTGGCCGCAGAATCTGCGGCGTACTGCCCCCTTCAGGATACGCCAGGGCCCATCAGCGAGGTTACGGTGAGCCGCGTCTTTTCGACATCGCCGCCGTCGCAGTGATAAATCCATAAGGAATCGTTGTCGCGGCTGTCGATGAACAGGATGCGCGTGTTTTCCTCGCCGATGGCCAGGCACTCCGCCAGCTCGGCAGGACTGAACGGTGCAGCCTGCTTCGACCCCGTTCCCGCCGCTTCTGCCAGCGCCTGCGCAAAGCCAGCCAGTTGCCTGACTGCCAGATAGCTTGTTCCATCCACCTCGACGTCTTTGCACAGCGCGTCCAGGCTGTACAGCGTGAAGGGTTCTTCATCGGTGAAAATCGCCACGTCGGGACGTGGCTTTGCGCTGCGGAGGTGAGCGAGATAGGCCTGGGGCAGGGCCACTTTTTCCCTGGCCAGCAATTTTTCCAGCTGCTTGCCGCTTTTCTTCGCTACGCGGACGGCCTTGGGCGCGACGGCTTCGCACGCCTGCGCTGTCCAGGCGACTGGATTGAACTGGAACATCCTTGCACATGCGGGGCAGTGCAGGAACATGAACGTCATTTTTTTACCGATGGCCGTTTTCAAGAACGCGCCATCCGAGGCATCCATTGCGCTGCTGTCGAAGTGGCGCCCGCAGTCGCCATCGTAGGGGCACGTGATGTCAAGCATAGGCGTATTTCTCCATCCGCAAAGCGATCTCTTCTTTTTCTTCCGGAAAAGAGGCTGCGGGATTTTTCTGCCAATAGGCAATGCCTTCGTTCAAGGCCCACAAGGCTTTTTCCTGCTTGCCCGCCATCAGATAAAAATCGCAGGCCCTCGCATGCGATTCTTGCGCTTCGACGAGAGCCAGGGCCGCATTTTCCCAATTGGACAGGCGCTCAAGCCAGGGGACGGCCAACTCCAGCAGATTGTCCCGCAGGCAGGCCATGACCGTTGCCCGATGGGACGGATCGACGAGCTGGAGTTCCTTGTCCTGCTTGCCATCGAGGATAGGGAATTGCCAGTTTCTGATATTCCAGTCCGCCACGCCGCCAACGATATTGTTGACAGGTTCACGGCCGTAGCGCGCCGTGTGCCATGTTGCATAGGATCTGGACGAGACTTGATAGTGGCTCCAGAATGCTGCGCAGACATCTTCTTCGTTGTGACGGTTGGCCTGGAAATGGATGGCCTGGACGAATTCGTTCTGCGTGCGCTTGAAGGTCAGCTGGCTAGGCGAGAACTTGAAGCCCGCTGCGCTCAGCGGCTCCAGCAAGTACGCTTCAATATTGGCGATGATCAGCGCTTTTGGTTTCATTGCGTTTCCTGGCATGCGTCGGTTGCGCAATGTTGCCATAGATCAGTGCCAGCGCACCTTGCGACGGGCAATCGTGCGAGGGAAAGCCTGCTGCCATTTCCCTGCACGCTGGCGGACGCCGTGTTCTAGCCCGGCAGCTTGGCCACCACCTTGATCTCGAACTGGAAACCATACAGCCACGTCACACCAACGGCCGTGACCGTCGGGTGCGGCGCCTGGCCCCAATACTCTGCCTGCACGATATCCCAGATGCGCTGGAAGTTAGCCTGCGGGTCGACGATAAAAATGGTCACGTCCTGCGCGTCGTCGAAGGTGCAGCCGGCGGCGTGCAAGATGGCGTTCAGGTTGTCGAAGGCGCGCCGGACCTGGGCGTCGAGCCCGGGTTCGGGCGTGCCATCTTCGCGGCTGCCGACCTGTCCCGAGACAAACAGCAGGCCGTTGGCGCGCACGGCAGGGGAATAGCGGTTCTGTTCATACAGGGCTTGGCGGCCCGCAGGGAATACGACGTCGCGTTTCATCAGCTTTCCTTTATTGATACAGCGAAGTTGCTGCCTGGAGAACACTTTATCTGCTGCCAACCTGCGGATAAAGCGGCCAGATCGGACTGGACTATTTGTATAATCCAAACAATCGAATGGCGGAGGTGTGGATGGACAGGTTTGATGCGATGAAGGCGTTCGTACGGGTGGTCGAGACGGGCAGTTTTACGCGCGCGGCCGCGACCTTGCACATGAGCCGCACCACGGTGACGCAGCTGGTGCAACAGCTCGAGGCGCGCCTGCGCCTGAAACTGCTGAACCGCACCACGCGCAAGGTCAATGTGACGGCCGATGGCGCGGCCTATTACGAACGCATCGTGCAGGTGCTCGATACCCTGGAAGAAATCGAAACGAGCTTGCCGCATGCCGCCGCCTTGCCGCGGGGCCAGTTGCGGGTGGACGTGCCCAGTCCGCTCGCCGCCTTGCTGCTGGTGCCGGCGCTGCCCACGTTTCATGCGCTGTATCCCGATATCGTGCTCGACATGGGCGCCAGCGACCGCATGGTCGACGTGATCGCCGACAATGTCGATTGCGTGATACGCGGCGGTGACATCACCGACCAGTCGCTGATGGCGCGCAAGCTCGCCAACTTGCCACTGGGCGTGTATGCGGCACCGGCCTACCTGCAACGGGTGGGCACGCCCTTGCATCCGCTGGACTTGCAGGACAGCGCGCACCGCATCGTGCGCTTTCGCTGGGGACGCAGCGGCAACGGTTTTCCCTACGTGATGCACCGCGAGGGCAAGAGCGTCAAGATCCATGGCCAGTATGTGTTGTCGATCGACGACGGCAACGCCTATCTGGCGGCCGGGGTGGCGGGGCTGGGCGTGCTGTGGCTGCCCGATTATATGGCGCGCCCGCACGTGGCCAGGGGCGACCTGCTGCCGTTGTTCGAAGCATGGACGGTCGATCCCATGCCGCTCTATCTCGCCTATCCGCCGAACCGCCATGTCAGCAAGAAACTACGCGTCTTTATCGACTGGGTGGCCGAATTGATGGCCCGGCATTCCGCCCGCGCTACCGCCATCACGGCAGCTGATTGACCCACACGGGCGCCGACCAGACGATGTTGCCGTCATCCTGCGTCAGCCGCGCGTAATAGAAATGGGGGCCGGGCGCGGGCGTGATGGTGAGCTCGGCCTGGTCCGATACTTGTGTGACGGAGCCGTTGCCGCCCGGTACGCCGTGGAGGATGGCGATGGCGGCCGCTTGCCTCCCGGCGCTGTTGCTGAAGCTGGTGGCCAGGCGCAAGGGACCGCGGTTGTCGAAGCGCTCTCCCATCAGCTTGCCATTGGCCGTGAAGAGCAGTTGCGCATGCTTGTCCATCGTGGCGTAGACGCGGCGCGCGCGCAGCGCGTCGAGGAAGCTGTCGCGTGAAACGGGCGTGCCGGCGGCCGGGCTGGCCACCAGCACGGCCGTGCGGTTGCCATACGACGCGCCCCAGTTGGCGCAGTGATTGTCCTGGTTGCTGCTGAAGGCCACGTGGTAGCCGGCCGCCAGGGCCCGGTTGCAGGCCGCCTCGTAATTGCTGCGCCTGCTCTCCGTTTCCTGATCGTTCGTGGAAAACGCGGACGTATTCATGACTTCGCACAGCACCATGGCCACGTCGCCGTCCGGCGTGTAGCCGAGCGGCTGCTCATTGACGAGAAACTGGCCCGTTTGGGCCGGATGGTTGAACTGCCCGATCCAGCCCCGTTCGCGCATCAGCGTGTACAGGCCCGCGTAATCGCCCTTCGGCGTCTCCACGTCGGCCAGCAGTTCCCCGCCGGCATTTTTTTCCCAGCCCAGCAACTGCTCGCTATTGATGATATTCAGGTGGCCACCCTTGTTGATGACGCCCCATTCCATGCCGTACAGGGCCAGGAAACCGGGATGGGCGGCAGTGTAAGCGGCCGCTTCAGCCAGCCCCGTCTGGTACAGCGCGATCGCTTCGGCAGGGGTGGCAGTGCTATTCGTGCCGTCCGAACCGTCGTACATATGGTTGTGCTCGGATGTCAGCAGGACGTCGAGCCCGTGTTCTTGCGCATACTTGTAGGCATCGATGGGGCCGTAGGGCGCCGTTTGCGGGTCTTGCGCGCCATGGCAGGCGTCGAGCGCCGCGCCGCCATCGCTGTGGCGCGTCTGGCTGTGCAGGTTGGCGTAGACGATGCGGTAGCCGGGCTGGCCTTCCAGGCCGGGCAGTTGCTGCAGGCCGGCCTGGAAGGCGCGCACCATGGGCGCCGTGCTTGCACCGCGCTGCACCTGGATGGGCCACTGCTGTTCCACCTGCGCTTCCCGCGGCGTGCCGGCATCGGCCACCGCCAGCAGGCGTAACTGATACAAGCCGTCCTGTGCCAGCACCCTCCGTTCGCGCGCATCGGCGTCGGCGCGGCCATCCCAGGGCAAGTTCACGCTCTTGCCGTTGGCCCCCACCTGTTCCGTGCCCGACCAGCGCCGCAGCACGGCGCCTTGCGGGCCGGGACCCGATAGTGTCAAGGTCCAGCGCACGGCATGGCTGCGGCCTTCGTCGGGATAGGTGAGCCGCACGACAAATGTACGCGCCTGCGTGACACGCTCACCGCGCGCGGCGTGAAAGGGCGCGACAACGGTGGCATCAAGCTCGCTGTGTTCCTTAGTCTCTTGCGCGGCGGCAGTGTTACTCCATGTCATCAGCAACAAACCCGCGCACGCACATGCCATCCATGGCGACCAAGGTGGCCTTAGGCGTCGTCGTTGCAGTGTCTTGACCATCGTGGCCTCCCGCTACTGCTTCAGATGCAGTTTAGACAAGAAATGCCATCGCTGGTTCCCCGCATGCACCAGCAAGTGGCGTGCTTGCACCGTGATTGGCCATGATCTGGCGCAAAGCCAGTGCGAATGGTGCCGCTTGCCCGTCAGACAAGCTGGCACGGCGCTTGCTAAACAGAAGGTACGGATCAACGGCGATCCCCTGAATAAACGAACAACGGTCCAACGACGGACCACATGGACAACGGCGTCCGCCCAGGCTGATTTTTCATCGGCGGGGGCGGGCGCCGTTTTGTTTTATCAACGGGATATTTCGGGAACCTATCATGGCCAGCCAAAAAGCAACGCGCATCGCGCTCTTCTCCCTCGCCACGCCGCCCATGCGCGCATTCCACCTGACGTGGATGGCATTTTTCGTGTGTTTCTTCGCCTGGTTCGCTTGCGCTCCCCTGATGCCTGTCATCAAGGGCGAGTTCGGCCTTTCCTTGGCGCAAGTGGCCAACATCAATATCGCGGCCGTCGCTATCACCATCCTCGTGCGCCTGATCGTCGGGCCATTGTGCGACCGCTACGGCCCGCGCAAGACTTACACGGGCTTGCTGCTGCTGGGCGCCATTCCCGTGCTGGGCGTGGCCGCGTCGCAAAGCTATGAAAGCTTTCTGTTCTTCCGTCTGGGCATCGGCGCCGTCGGCGCCAGCTTTGTCATCACGCAATATCACACCTCCGTGATGTTCGCCCCGCGCGTTGTCGGTACGGCGAATGCCGCCGCCGCCGGCTGGGGCAATGCGGGCGGCGGCGCGGCGCAGGCGCTGATGCCACTGCTGCTCGGTGCCGTGGTCATGCTGGGCGTGTCCGAATCGATGGGCTGGCGCGTGGCCCTGCTGGTGCCGGGCGTGCTGATGCTGGTGATGGCCGTTCTCTACTGGCGTTATACGCAGGATTGCCCTGAAGGCAATTACTCGGACTTGCGCGCCGCCGGCACCGCCATCGAAGGTGGCAAGAAGGGTGGCTGGGACAGCTTCAAGGCGGCCAGCACCAACTACCGCGTGTGGCTGCTGTTCGTCACCTATGGCGCCTGCTTCGGCATCGAAATTTTCATCCACAACATCGCCGCCGTGTACTACGTCGACCATTTCGGCCTGTCCTTGAAATCGGCCGGCCTGGCCGCCGGCAGCTTCGGCTTGCTGGCCCTGTTTGCCCGCGCCCTGGGTGGCTGGATGTCCGATAAACTGGCCCTGCGCGGCAACCTGAACAGCCGCGTGACCCTGCTGTTCATGCTGATGATCGGCGAAGGCGTGGGCCTGCTGTGGTTTGCCAAGGTCGACAGCGTCACCTGGGCCGTCATCGCCATGCTGGTCTTCGGCCTGTTCACCCACATGGCGTGCGGCGCCACCTACGCGCTGGTGCCTTTCATCGACAGCAAGGCGCTGGGCGGCGTGGCCGGCATCATCGGCGCGGGCGGCAACGTGGGCGCCGTGGCGGCCGGCTTCCTGATGAAGGGCACGGGCGACATCCGCCAGACATTGATCATCCTGAGCGCGCTGGTGGTGATCTCGGCCCTGTGCGCCATCGCCGTGCGTTTTACCCGTGCAGCGGCCGAACCGAACATGGCCGCGGCCTGAGGAGACAGTAATGACTCACCCTTTGAACATCGTCGTCCTTGGCCATGGCATGGTCGGGCATAAATTCCTCGAACGCCTGGCATTGGAAAACGCGCCGCACCTGTCCGTGACGGTCTTGTGCGAAGAGCCGCGCCCCGCCTACGACAGGGTGCACCTGTCCGAATTTTTCAGCGGCAAATCGGCCGACGACCTGTCGCTGGTGGCGCCCGGCTTCTTCGACAAGGGCAACGTCGTCCTGAAACTCAATGCGCGCGCCGTGTCCATCGACCGCGTGGCGAAAACCGTCACGGCCAGCACCGGTGAAGTGCTGGCCTACGACAAGCTGGTGTTCGCCACCGGCTCGACGCCGTTCGTGCCGCCGCTGCCGGGCAAGGAGCGCGATGGCTGCTTCGTCTACCGCACCATCGAAGACCTGGAAGCCATGCTGGCCTGGGGGGGCAAATCCAAAACTGGCGTGGTGATCGGTGGCGGGCTGCTGGGTCTCGAATGCGCGAAAGCCTTACGCGATTTGAAACTCGATACCCACGTGGTGGAATTCGCGCCGCGCCTGATGGCCGTGCAGGTCGATGAAGGCGGCGCGCGCGTCCTGCGCCGCAAGATCGAAGAGCTGGGCGTGACCGTGCACACGCAAAAAAATACGCTGGCCATCGTCGACGGCGAAGAAGCCACGCACCGCATGCAGTTCGCCGACGGCAGCCACCTGGAAGCGGACATGATCGTCTTCTCGGCCGGCATCCGTCCGCGCGACGAACTGGCGCGCGCCTGCGGCCTGGACGTGGGCCCGCGCGGCGGCATCGCCATCGACGACAGCTGCGTCACCTCCGACCCTGACATCTATGCGATCGGCGAATGCGCACTGTGGGGCGGCCTGGTCTTCGGCCTAGTGGCGCCCGGCTACGAAATGGCCCGCATCGCGGCGCGCCACCTGTTGCAGGAAGAGGGCGAAGCATCGTTCAAGGGTGCCGACATGAGCACGAAGCTCAAACTGATGGGCGTGGATGTGGCCAGCCTCGGCGACCCGCACGGCAATGCGCCGGGCAGCCGCTCCTACCAGTTCATGGATGAGCGCAAGCAGATCTACAAGAAAATCGTCGTTTCCGATTGCGGCAAATACCTGCTTGGCGGCGTGATGGTGGGCGACGCCAGCGAATACGGCACCTTGCTGCAGATGATGCTCAACAAGATCGAGCTGCCGGCATCCCCCGAGTTCCTGATCCTGCCACAGGCCGATGGCCAGCAAAAGGTGGGCCTGGGCGTGGATGCCTTGCCCGAGTCGGCGCAAATCTGCTCATGCAACGACGTGTCGAAAGGCGCGCTGTGCGCGGCCGTCGCCGAGGGCGCCACCACCATCGGCGCCCTGAAAAGCTGCACCAAGGCGGGCACCGCGTGCGGCGGCTGCGTGCCGCTGGTCACGCAGATCATGAAGGCGGAAATGCAGAAGCAGGGCCTGATGGTGAACAACCACGTGTGCGAGCACTTTGCGTACTCGCGCCAGGAATTGCACCACCTGGTCCGCGTGGGCAAAATCCGCAGCTTCGGCGCGCTGCTGTCCGCGCATGGCCAGGGCCTCGGTTGCGACGTGTGCAAGCCCGTGGCGGCGAATATCCTCGCCTCGTGCTGGAACGATTTCGTGCTCTCTCCCGTGCACGCCAGCCTGCAGGACAGCAATGACTACTTCCTCGGCAATATCCAGAAGGATGGCACGTATTCCGTCGTGCCGCGCATGCCGGGCGGTGAAGTGACGGCCGACGGCTTGATCGCCGTGGGCATGGTGGCGAAAAAATATGGTCTCTATACGAAGATCACGGGCGGCCAGCGGGTCGACCTGTTCGGCGCGCGCGTCGATCAGTTGCCGGCCATCTGGGAAGAACTGATCGCGGCCGGCTTCGAGTCGGGCCACGCCTACGGCAAGTCGCTGCGCACGGTGAAATCGTGCGTCGGCTCCACCTGGTGCCGCTATGGGGTGGCCGACAGCGTGGGCTTTGCCATCGAGCTGGAAAACCGCTACAAGGGCTTGCGCACGCCGCACAAGATCAAGTTCGGCGTCTCCGGCTGCACGCGCGAATGCGCCGAGGCGCAGGGCAAGGACATCGGCCTGATCGCCACGGAAAAGGGCTGGAACCTGTACGTGTGCGGCAATGGCGGCATGAAGCCGCGCCATGCGGAACTGATCGCCTCCGATCTCGATGAAGCCACCTTGGTGCGCTATGTCGACCGCTTCCTGATGTTTTACGTGCGCACGGCCGACCGCCTGCAGCGCACCAGCGTATGGCGCGACAACCTGGAAGGGGGCCTCGATTACCTCAAGCGCGTCATCATCGACGACAGCCTGGGCATCGCCCACGAGCTGGAAGCGGACATGCAGCACGTGGTCGACACCTATGCCTGCGAGTGGAAGGAAGCCGTTTCCAACCCCGCCGTGCGCCAGCGCTTCCGCCATTTCGTCAACAGCGAGAAGAGCGATGAAAACGTGGTGTTCGTCGAAGAGCGGGGGCAGATCCGGCCCGCCACCGAACTGGAACGCCGCAGCACCGTGATCCCCATCCTTGCCGTGGAGGCGTGAGCCATGAATGCGATGAATGAACTTTCCGGCGCCACCGCCGACAACTGGGTAGCCATCTGTCCCTTGGCCGACATCGTGCCCGACACGGGCGTGTGCGCGTTGCTGGGTGGCCGCCACGTGGCCGTGTTCCGCGTCGGCGATGCGGCGCCGCGTGTGTACGCCATCGACAATATCGACCCGAATGCGGGTGCCTCCGTGCTGTCGCGGGGTCTCGTCGGCAGCATCGGCGAGCGCGTCGTCGTCGCCTCGCCCATCTACAAGCAGCACTTCGACCTGGCCAGCGGCGAGTGCATCGAAGCGCCCGAGCATTCGGTCGCCGCCTGGCCCGCGCGCGTGTTTGCCGACATGGTGTGGGTGGCCCTGTGAATCCGCCAGCCAAGGCCACTGCGCGTCCCTCGCTCATCGTCGTCGGCAACGGCATGGCCGGCATGCGCACGGTCGAGGAACTATTGAAGCTGGCGCCGGACCTGTACGACATCACCGTGTTCGGCGCCGAACCGCACGGCAATTACAACCGCATTTTGCTGTCGCCCGTGCTGGCCGGCGAAAAGTCGGTGGATGACATCATGCTGCACACGCGCGACTGGTATGCGCAGCACGGCATCACCCTGCACGCGGGCGACCCCGTTGTGCGCATCGACCGCAAGGCGCGCACCGTGCAATCGCTGTCCGGCATCACGGTCGCCTATGACCGCCTGCTGCTGGCCACCGGTTCCACGCCGTTCATCGTGCCCGTGCCCGGGCATGATCTGCCGGGCGTGATCGGTTTTCGCGATATCAGCGACGTCGACACCATGCTGCAGGCGGCGCGCACGCACCGCCACGCGGTGGTCATCGGCGGCGGCTTGCTGGGACTGGAAGCGGCCAACGGCTTGCAGCGCCAGGGCATGGACGTCACCGTCGTGCACATGAGCGGCGCCCTGATGAATCAGCAGCTGGACGCACCCGCGTCGATGCTGCTGAAAACGGCGCTGGAAGCGCGCGGCCTGCGGTTTTTGATGCACGCGCAGACGGCGGAAATCCTCGGCAGCGATCGGGTGCAAGGCGTGCGTTTTGCCGATGGCACGTCGATCCCCGCCGACCTGGTGGTGATGACGGCCGGCGTGCGCCCCAACATCGCGCTGGCGCAAGCGGCCGGCCTGCACTGCGAACGGGCCATCGTCGTCGACGATTGCCTGCAAAGCTACGACCCGCGCGTGTACGCCGTGGGCGAATGCGTGCAGCACCGGCGCGCCACGTTTGGCCTCGTCGCGCCCATCTGGGAGCAGGCGCGCGTGTGCGGCGCCCACCTGGCCGGCGCAGGGCATCGCCGCTACGTGCAGCAGGCCAGCGCCACCAAATTGAAAGTGACGGGCATCGACCTGTATTCGGCCGGCGACATCATCGGCGGCGAGGGCAGCGAAGACCTGGTGCTGCGCGATCCGCGCCGCGGCGTCTACAAGCGCCTGGTGGTACAGGGCAGCCGCCTGGCCGGCGCCGTGCTGTATGGCGACGTGCAGGACGGCCCCTGGTATTTCGACCTGATCCAGCAGCGCCGCGACATCAGCAAGCTGCGCGCCCATTTATTGTTTGGCCAGGCGCTGTGCGCCCAGGCCGCCTGACAGCGACCAACAGGACCTCCATGACCACTTGCACGCCCGTGAAAACCACTTGCCCGTATTGCGGCGTCGGCTGCGGCGTGGAAGCGACACGCCTGCCCGACGGCGCCATCCGCATCGCCGGCGATGCCAACCACCCGGCCAACCTGGGCAAGCTGTGCGTGAAAGGCTCTGCCCTCGGCGACACCCTGGACCTGGAGAACCGTTTGCTGCAACCGCAGGTACGCGTCGATGGCGTCCTGCAGCCGTCCTCCTGGGATGCCGCGCTGGACCAGGTGGCGGGCGGCCTGCGCGCCATCATCGACAAGCATGGCCCCGACGCCGTCGCCCTGTACGTTTCGGGCCAGCTGCTGACGGAAGACTATTACATCGCCAATAAATTCATGAAGGGCTATGTGGGCAGCGCGAATATCGACACCAATTCGCGCCTGTGCATGTCGTCGGCCGTGGCCGGCCACAAGCGCGCGTTCGGCGAGGATATCGTGCCCGGCTGCTATGAAGACCTGGAACTGGCCGACATGGTGGTGCTGGTGGGTTCGAACACGGCCTGGTGCCACCCGATCCTGTTCCAGCGCATCGCCCGCATCCGCGAAACCCGGCCGGAGATGAAACTGGTGGTGATCGACCCGCGCCGCACGGCCACCTGCGAGCTGGCCGACCTGCATCTGCCCGTGAAACCGGGCACCGACGTGTGGCTGTTCAACGGCTTGCTGTGCTATCTGGCGAAGGAAGGCGTGATCGCCGATGATTTTGTGACGCGGCACAGCAGCGGCCTCGATGAGGCGCTGGCCGCCGCCCATGTCGACTGTTCCGATCCTTTGCGTGTGGCGAAAATCTGCAAGGTCGACCCGCAAGCCTTGCTGGCGTTCTACCAGGCGTTTGCCGCCACGCGCAAGGTCGTCACGGCCTTTTCGCAGGGCGTCAACCAGTCGTCTTCCGGCACGGACAAGGTCAACAGCATCATCAACTGTCACCTGGCGACGGGGCGCATCGGCCAGCCCGGCATGGGACCGTTTTCCCTCACGGGCCAGCCGAACGCCATGGGCGGGCGCGAAGTGGGCGGCCTGGCCAATATGCTGGCGGCGCACCTGGATCTCGACAAGCCGGCGCACCGCGAAGCCGTGCAAACCTTCTGGGACTCTCCGCGCATGGCCGACAAGCCTGGCCTGAAGGCGGTGGAGCTGTTCCACGCCATCGAGGCGGGTAAAGTGAAAGCCGTGTGGATCATCGCCACCAATCCGCTGGTCAGCATGCCGGACGCCGACCAGGTGCGCCGCGCGCTGGCCAAGTGCGAGCTGGTGGTGGTGTCCGACATCAGCACCGGGTCGGACACGAACGCCCACGCAGACGTGCTGCTGCCCGCCCTGGGCTGGGGTGAAAAGGATGGCACGGTGACCAATTCCGAGCGCCGCATCTCGCGCCAGCGCGCCTTTTTGCCGGCGCCCGGCGAAGCGCGCGCCGACTGGGACGTGCTGTGCGACGTGGCGCGCCGCATGGGCTATGCCGGCTTCGATTTCACGGCGCCGCAAGCCATCTTCGATGAACACGCGCGCCTGTCCGCCTTCCGCAACGACGGGGCCACAAAGCGCCTGTTCAACCTGGGCCACCTGGCGGGACTGGATGCGGCGCGCTACGATGCCCTGGCGCCGCAGCAGTGGCCGCAGGGCCAGGCGCGCCTGTTCGGCGACGGCCGCTTCGCGCATGCGGACGGGCGCGCGCGCTTCGTGCCGACGGCGCCGCGCGCGCCGCGCAATATACCCGACGAAGACTATCCACTCATCCTGAACACGGGCCGGGTGCGCGACCAGTGGCATACGATGACGCGTACGGGAAAGGCGGCGAAACTGTCGGGCCATATCGCCGAAGCGTTCATCGATATCCACCCGCAGGACGCGCTGTTGTACAGCGTGCGCGAAGGCGAGCTGGCGCGCGTGTCCAGCGCCTGGGGCGCGATGGTGGCCAGGGTCGTGCATGGCGGCGGCATCGCGCGCGGCCAGGTCTTCGTGCCGATCCACTGGAGCGACGCGAATGCCTCCGACGCGCGCGTGGGCGCCGTCGTCAATCCCGTTGTCGACCCCGTCTCGGGCGAACCCGAATTCAAGCATACGCCCGTGCGCATCGAGCAGTTCCGCGTGCACTGGCATGCGTTCGTGTTGAGCCGCACGCCCTTGGGCCTGGACGGCGTGGCGCACTGGACGCGCATCCAGGGCGAGCAGTTCCTGCGCTACGAGCTGGCCGGGCGCCAGCGCATCGACGACCTGGGCGCCTGGGCGCGCGCGCTGCTCGGTGTCACGGACGACAACGCCGACTGGCTCGATTACGCGGACGCCAGCGCCGGCGTGTACCGCGCCGTGCACCTGGACGAGGGACGCATCGCGCAATGCGTGTATGTCTCGCCTCGTCCCGACCTGCCGTCGCGCAGCTGGCTGGCGGGCCTGTTTGCGCACGCGCAGATGGATGCGGCCGACCGCGCTGGCGTGCTGCTGGGCCAGCCCATCGGCAAGGGCGTGGACGCCGGTCCCACCGTGTGCTCGTGCTTTGGCGTGGGGCGCAACACCATTTGCGCTGCCATCGTGGAGCAAAAATTGACGACGACGGCGCAGGTGACGGCCTGCGTCAAGGCGGGCGGCAATTGCGGCTCCTGCGTGCCGGAGATACGACAGTTGCTGCTTGAGGCACGCAGCGCTGCCTGATAGTCTGTCCTTTCCTGCGCGGCTTTGTTATATTGCCAGCTCTACAGGAGAGAGGCAGTGTGATGACAGCAGGACAACACGACACGGTCTGGCTGACGGGCTTGAGCGGCGCCGGCAAGTCCAGCATCGCCGGCGCGCTGGCGCGCCAGCTCAAGGCGCAGGGCCGCGCCGTGGCGGTGCTCGACGGCGACCAGCTGCGCCATGGCTTGAACCGCGATCTCGGTTTTACGCCCGAAGACCGGCATGAAAACATCCGCCGCGCGGCCGAAGTGGCGCGCCTGATGAACGGGGCGGGCCTGACCGTCATCGCCGCCTTCATTTCCCCGTACCGCGCCGACCGGGCCATGGCTGCAGACATCATCGGCGCTGCGCATTTCATCGAAGTTCACGTCAGCACGCCGCTGGCCGTGTGCGAGGCGCGCGATGCCAAGGGCTTGTATGGAAAGGCGCGCGCGGGGCAGCTCGCGCAATTCACGGGCATTTCCGCGCCGTACGAGGCGCCGCTGGCGGCGGCGCTGACCCTGGACACGGGCACCCTGGCGCTGGACGAATCGGTCGAGCGCCTGTGCCACTACCTTCAGCGACGTACGTGACGAACTGGCGAAAACAGCTGCGCCGGCGCCTGCCCGCCAGCCTGAAGGCGCGCATGAGCATGGTCGTCTTCCTGCTCGTGCTGGGCGCGGTCGCCTCGCTGGCGCTGGCCACCCTGGCCGTGGCCGAGCGCGGCATGCGCGACGTGATGGGGCGCCAGCAGTACGTATCGCTGGCCAGCGCCGCCGTCTTCATCGACGAGGAACTCGACGCGAAGCGCAATGTGCTGCGCGCGATCGCGGACAGCCTGGCGGCCAGCGGTGCGCACGACGGCGCCAGCCTGCAGCGCTTCCTGGCCGCGCAAACGGTGCTGGGCAAGGAGTTTTATTCGTCCGGCGTCGTCGATATCGATGGCATCGTCCTGGCCAGCGTGAGTCCCTTCAAGCCGCAGGCGGGGCTGAACGTGAAGGGCCGCCCTTACTTTGAACAGACGCTGGCGACCCGGCGTTCGGTGATTTCCTCGCCGCTTAACGGCAGCATTTCCGGCATGCCCATCGTGGTGGTGACGCAGCCCGTGTTCGACGCGCACGGCGGCGTGCGCTATGTGCTGGCGGCCAGCGTCAACCTGCGCCAGCCCGATTTCCTCGGCCGTCTGGGCGCCCTCAAGCCGGGCCCTGGCGGCTACCTGTACATCATGACCAGCGAAGGCGTCATCGTCGAGCATCCCGACAAATCGCGCATCATGCAGCATATCGAAGCCCACGGCCCCGTCAGCGTGCCCACGCGAAGCGCCATGCAGGGCTACGAAGGCTGGATGACGGGGACCACCACGCAGGGCATCGATGCCCTGTTCGCCTACCACCGCATCGCCTCGACGGGCTGGATACTGGCGTCCGTGTATCCGATGAGCGAGGCCTTTGCGCCGCTGCACGCCATCCGCAGCAAGATCCTGCTGGCCGCCGTGCTGCTGGCGGCGCTGGCTGGCCTGGCCGGCTGGCGCATCGTGCTGCGCCTGTTGCAGCCTTTGGAGCGCTTGCGCCGCCAGGTGCACCAGATCCGCCGCCAGCGCCTGGGCATCGAGGCGCTGCAAATCGAGCGGCGCGACGAGATCGGCGACTTGAGCCGTGATTTTTACTCGCTGGTGGCCGAGCGTGAAATCGCCGAGGCGCAAACGCGCGACAGCGAGCGGCGCTTGAAACTGCTGACGGACCATGTGCCCGTGGTGATCGTGTATATCGACCGCGAACACCGCTACCAGTTCATCAATGCGACGTTTGAGCGATGGTTCGGCGTCTCGGCCAGGGAGAGCCTGATGCATTCCATGCGCGAGGTGCTGGGCGAGGAAGCCTACCAGCTGCGCGAGCAGCACCTGCTGCGCGCCTTCGCGGGCGAAGAGGTCGACTATGAGTTCACGGTCGACAACGAGGCGGGGGAGCGCACCTTCCATACCAGCTACGTGCCCGATGTGGGCGAGAGCGGCGCGGTGGAAGGCGTGTATGGCCTGATTCACGAAATCACCAAGACCAAGGCGATGCACACGGCACTGCAGTTCGCCGCCGCCACCGATACCCTGACGGGCATCGCCAACCGGCGCCGCTTTGACGAGCAGCTGGCGCAAAGCATGCAGCGCACGCGGGCCGCGCGCGCGCCGATGGCGCTCGCCTATCTCGATATCGACCGTTTCAAGGCCATCAACGACAGCCTGGGACACAAGGCGGGCGACGAGGTGTTGAAGGAATTCGCTTCGCGCCTGGTGCGCAGCGTGCGCGCCAGCGACCTGGTGGCGCGCCTGGCAGGCGATGAATTCGTGATCATTCTCCAAGGCGTGAACGGCGCGGCCGAAGTGCGCCAGGTCGGCGCCAAGATCGTCGACGCCATCCGCCAGCCCTTCGAGCTGGCCAGCGGCCCGCTGCCGGTGACGACCAGCATCGGCATCGCCATCTTCCGCGAAGGCACGCTGACGCCGGCGCAGCTGCTGGACCTGGCCGACCAGGCCCTGTACGCGGCCAAGGGGCAGGGCCGCGATGGCGTGGCGCTGCTCGAGGCGGCGCCGTAGCGGCTACAGGGTGGCGCTCCAGTGGTCGAGCTGCTGCGTGGTGGCCGTCACGCCGCCGCACACGATGACGAGCACATTGCGGTAGGGCGCCAGTTCCGGCGCCTTGCCGTAGACGGCCGCCAGCGCCGCGCCGCAGGCCGGTTCCACCACCAGGCGCTGGTCGGTGATAAAGCGCTGGCAGGCGTCGACGGCGTCCCGGTCCGACACCACCACGCTATGGAGCAGGCGCGTCTGGCTGATGGCGTATGCCTGCGCGCACACCTGGCGCGCGGCCAGCGAGGTGGCGATGCTGTTGACCGCCGGCAGGGCCACGTGTTCGCGCGCGGCCACGGCCGCCGACAGCGAGGCGGCGCCTTGCGTTTCCACGGCCACGATGGCCACGTCGTCCCAGCCGTTGCGCTGCAAGCCTTCGGCCACGCCGGCCAGCAGGCCGCCGCCACCGACTGACAGCACCACGGCGTCCGGTTTCAGGCCCGCGCTGGCCACTTCATCGATCATGCCGGCATGGCCCTGCCACAGCAGCGGGTCGTCGAACGGATGCAAAAAGGCGTCTTGCGGTGTGAGCATCGACTGCGCCAGCGCGTTCGCTTCCTGCCAGGCGGCGCCGTGCACGATGACTTCGGCGCCCTCCTGCGCGATCAGGGCCTTGGCCCGTTCGCTGGTCGTTTCCGGTACGACGACGATGACGGGAATGCCCAGCTGGCGTCCCGCATAGGCGACGGCGATGCCGGCATTGCCGCCGGAAGATGAGATGAAACGGCTGGCGCCGCGCCGCGCGTATTCTTCGCAGGCCAGGCCGATGCCGCGGATCTTGAAGGAGCCGGGCGGCTGCAAGGCTTCGAGCTTGAGCCAGATGGCGCGCTCGCTGTGCAGGCTCAGGGCGCGCGAGTTGAGCAAGGGAGTTTCGATGTGCAGGGCCATGCGTGTTCCTGGTAAACAGTCAGGCCAGCATCATAGCCGAAGCGCGCGCGCCGCCGCGTCACCCTTGCCGGTATTGACTTAGTTCAGCGGGGCGCTCTTGAGCTGGTGCGTGCGCGCCACTTCCTTCATCGCTTCGAGCAGGTCGTCGCGCAGCTGGCGCGGCAGCTTGCCGAAGAATTCCTCGTCGTTCTGGTCGGCCATCTCGGCCAGCACGGGCACCAGCGCCTCGCCTTCCGTGGTCAGCTCGATCGAATGCTGGCGGCGGTCGGCCAGCAGGATGGACTTGCTGACCATGCCCTTGCTTTCCAGGCGGTCGATCAGTTTCGATACGGCGCCCTTGCTCATGCCGGACACTTGCGCCAGCACCGTGGGCGAGGTGCAGCCTAGGCGGAACATTTCGCGCAGCACCACCCATTCGGACACCGTCACGCCATTGGCTTCGGCTTTTTTCTGGAAACTGTGGGAAACGTGGTTGGAAACGAAACGCAGCCAGTAACCGAGGTGGGCTTCCAGCTCGCTGACGGGGACGCTGTTGGGATGGGCGGCTTGCGGCATGGCGGCCGATTCAAAATTATGGCTCATTTCTCTTCCTTCACTGGGCGGCGTTGCCGGCATGGTTAAGGCCTTCACGCTTGCTGTCGAGTGGTTTGTTTGGGAACAATCATCGTGCTTGAGGTATTTTTAACACTGTTTTCACAGGAAATCACTCAGCGGCAAAGAGTTTTTTCCTTTTTCCTTACTCTAGATAAATAAAAAGCAATATCAAGCAAATAATCGTATTGCGAGAGAGGAAGATTAAAAAAATAACTCATGTTGCATCAATGGTAACAGCATTTTTGCCGAATTGATAAATATTTCATATCATTCTGTATGCTGGCCCACACAAGACGTATTGCCCACGCGACAGCGCGCAGTTTTACTGCGGAAATGTAACTTCCCCTCAGGCCAGCACCACCTTCACGCCCGCTTCGCGCAGCACTTCGGCAAAGCGGGGCGGCGGTGGCGCATCCGTAAACAGGACGTCGATTTGCGCCAGGTCGGCCAGGCGCACGAGCGCCTTGCGGCCGAATTTATGCTGGTCGGCCACCAGCCACACTTCGCGCGACTGCTCGATGATGGCTTGCGCCACTTTCACTTCGCGCGCGTCGAAGTCGCGCAGGCTGCCGTCCTCGTCGATGCTGGAAATGCCGATGATGCCGATGTCGACCTTGAACTGGCGGATGAAGTCGATGGTCGCTTCGCCCACGATGCCGCGGTCGCGCCCGCGCACCACGCCGCCGGCCACGATGACTTCGCAGGCCGCGTTGTCGGCCAGGATGGCGGCCACATTGAGGTTGTTCGTCACCACGTGCAAGCCCGTGTGCCGGCCCAGCGCGCGCGCCACTTCCTCGGTCGTCGTGCCGATATTGATCAGCAGCGAGCAGCCGTGCGGCACTTGCGCGGCGACGGCGGCCGCGATACGCCGCTTGGCGTCGCTGTTGAACACCTGCCGCTGGCTGTAGTCGATATTTTCCACGGACGAGGGCAAACCCACGCCGCCGTGGTAGCGGGCCAGCAGGCGCGCTTCTTCCATCTGCTTGACATCGCGGCGCACGGTTTGCGGCGTCACGTCCAGCTGCTGGGCCAGCTCTTCGACGGACATGGTGACCTTCTGGCGCACCACTTCGAGCAGTCGGCGCTGGCGGGGATTCAAGATCATGGTGCTCTCTTTAAAAATCACAAAACGAACAGAAACGAACAAATAGTACTAAAAATATGTTGCTATGGGTTCGTATTCTGGCGTAACCTTATTCATATTGCATGCGTATTACGAAATGGTGATCTTAACGACAGTCGCCGGCGATGCCTAGTCTTTCCTCGCCGGCGTGTCCTGACCTACATGGAGTCCCGATGGCCGCAGCACAGCAAGGTGTGGAGACAGCGATCAAATGCGACGTACTGGTGGTCGGCGGCGGCATCAATGGCGCCGGCATCGCGCGCGACGCGGCGGGACGGGGCTTGTCGGTGGTGCTGTGCGAAAAGGATGACCTGGCTTCCCACACCTCTTCGGCCTCCACCAAGCTGATACATGGCGGCCTGCGCTACCTCGAATACTATGAATTTGGCCTCGTGCGCAAGGCGCTGATCGAGCGCGAAGTGCTGCTGCGCTCGGCGCCGCACATCATGTGGCCGCTGCGCTTCGTCATGCCGCACGCCAAGGGCCAGCGCCCGGCCTGGCTGATACGCGCCGGCCTGTTCCTCTACGACATGCTGGCGAAGCGGGAAATCTTGCCGGCCTCCAGCGGCATCGACCTGACGCGCCATGCGGCCGGCACACCATTAAAACCCCAGTTCAAGCGCGGCTTCGTGTATTCCGACGGCTGGGTCGACGATGCGCGCCTCGTGGTGCTCAATGCCGTCGACGCGGCAGACAACGGCGCGCACGTGCTGACGCGCACGCGCTGCACGATGCTGGCGCGCGAAGGCGACGCTTGGCTGGCCACCTTGCAGCACGCCAGCGGCACGCAGACGACTGTGCGCGCGCGCAGCGTCGTCAATGCGGCCGGGCCGTGGACGGCCGAGTTCCTGCAGCAGGCGGCGCCCGGCGGGCAGGGCCGGCACTTGCGCCTGATCAAGGGCAGCCATATCGTCGTCAAGCGCCTGTTCGAGCATGATCACGCGTATATCTTCCAGCATCCGGATGGGCGCATCGTGTTTGCCATTCCGTATGAGCACGATTTCACCCTGATCGGCACCACCGACCTCGACTACCAAGGCGACCGTGGCAAGGTGGAAATCGATGATGAGGAAATTCGTTACTTGTGCGAGCTTTCCAGTTACTATTTCAGCAAGCCCATTGTGCCGGCCGACGTGGTCTGGACGTATGCGGGCGTGCGCCCGCTGGTGGAAGACGCGGCGGCCGACGCCAAGGCCGTCACGCGCGATTACCGCTTCGAGCTGGACCAGGAAGGTGCGCCGCTGCTCAGTATTTTCGGCGGCAAGATCACCACCTTCCGCAAGCTGGCCGAGGAAGCGATGGACATGCTGGCGCCCTTGCTGGGCAACGCGCGTCCGGCCTGGACGGAGCACGCTTGCCTGCCCGGCGGCGACGTGTATGGCGCCGTGCCGCAGAACCGGGCCGTGCGCGAGTTCGGCCAGTTCGTGCAAGGCTTGCAGCGCGAGTATGCATGGCTGCCGGCGGCGCTGGTGGCGCGCTATGCACGCGCCTACGGCACGCGCGTCCACGTGCTGCTCGAAGGGCGGGCGGACGTGGCGGCCATGGGCGAGGAAATTGCCGCCGGCCTGTACGCGGCGGAAGTTGATTATGTGCGGCGCCATGAATGGGCCGTCAGCGCGGCCGATATCCTGTGGCGGCGCTCCAAGCTGGGCTTGCACCTGCCGCGCCAGACGGCGGACACGCTCGACGCCTGGCTGTTGCAGCACCCTTTGCCGTAAGCAGTAAGCAGCACACGTAGGCGACCGCGCCCCGCAGAGGGTGCGGCGAAGAATAAGATACATCACTGGAGGAGAAGCGCGTGCAACTGGTACTGGACAAGATCAGCAGGAAGCAGGGGGCTGACGACTTTTTATATCCGATGTCGCTGGCCCTGGTGCCGGGTGCCATCAACGTCTTGCTGGGCACCACGCGTGCCGGCAAGACGACCTTGATGCGCGTGATGGCGGGCCTGGACAAGCCCAGCGGGGGTACGGTCACGGCCGATGGCGTCGACGTGACGGGCGTGCCCGTCAGCAAACGCAACCTGGCCATGGTGTACCAGCAATTCATCAACTATCCGGCCTTCACCGTCTACGATAATATCGCCTCGCCCTTGCGCCTGCGCAAGGTACCCGAGGAGCAGATCCGCACGAAGGTACTGGCGCTGGCCGAGCGCCTGCACATCACGCCCTACCTGCAGCGCACACCGGGAGAATTGTCGGGCGGCCAGCAGCAGCGCACGGCGCTGGGGCGCGCGCTGATCAAGGATGCGTCGCTGCTGCTGCTCGACGAGCCACTCGTCAATCTTGACTACAAGCTGCGCGAGGAATTGCGCCGCGAATTGACGGAACTGTTTTCCAGCGGCAGTACGACGGTCGTGTACGCGACCACGGAACCGCTGGAAGCGCTGCAGCTGGGCGGCCACGTGGCCGTGCTGCACGAGGGACGTTTGCTGCAGCAGGGACCGACCCTGGACGTCTTCAACGCCCCCAATTCCATCGACGTGGCGCGCACCTTCAGCGACCCGCCCATCAACCTGATCCCCGCCCGCGTGGATGCTGCCGGTGTGGCGCAATCGGCCGATGGCCTGGCCATCCGCCTGAGCGGCGCACAGCGCGCCCGCCTGGGTGGCAGCACGGAGGTGATCCTCGGCGTGCGCGCGCACAGCCTGCATCTGTCGCCGCAGTCCGATGGCGACGTGGCTATCGCAGCTACGGTGGACCTGGCGGAAATCAGCGGCTCGGAAACTTATGTGCATGCGCGCCGGGGCGACCTGGCCCTGGTGGCGCAGCTGGGCGGCGTGCACAACCTGGAGATCGGCAGCGCCTGTACCGTGTATTGCCAGCCGCATGCCTTGCTGATCTTTGCGCAAGACGGCGGCCTGCTGTTCGCTCCTGTGCAAGGAGGGGTGTGACATGGCGCGCATCGAACTGGTCGACCTGGCCCACGCCTACAAATCGAACCCGACGGCCCCCGCCGACTATGCGCTGCGGCCCATGAGCATGGAATGGCATGACGGCGGCGCCTACGCCTTGCTGGGGCCGTCCGGCTGCGGCAAGACGACCTTGCTCAATATTATCTCCGGCCTGGTCAAGCCGTCGCATGGCAAGGTGCTGTTCGACGGCAAGGACGTCACGCAACTGCCGACCGAGGCGCGCAATATCGCGCAAGTGTTCCAGTTTCCCGTCATCTACGACACCATGACCGTGCACGACAACCTGGCGTTTCCGCTGCGTAATCGCGGCTGGAAAGAGATCGAGGTGAAAAAGCGCGTGCAGCAGGTGGCGCAGATGCTGGAATTGACGGGCGACTTGAAGCTGCGCGCCAGCGGCCTGTCGGTGGACGCCAAGCAAAAGATTTCGCTGGGACGCGGTCTCGTGCGCCCCGACGTGGCGGCCGTGCTGTTCGACGAACCGCTGACGGTGATCGACCCGCATCTGAAATGGCTGTTGCGCCGCAAACTCAAGGAAATCCACCACGAACTGAAATTGTCCCTGATCTATGTCACGCACGACCAGGTGGAAGCGCTGACCTTTGCCGACCAGGTGGTCGTCATGACGCAGGGCGAAGTGGTGCAGACGGGCAGCGCGCAAGCGCTGTTCGAGGAGCCCGAGCACACGTTTGTCGGCTATTTCATCGGCAACCCGGGCATGAACTTGCTCGATTGCACCCTGGACGACGGCGGTGTGCGCGTGGCGGGGCAGCTGCTGGCCGTGTCCGCTGCCGCCCGTGCGGCGCTGTCTGGCGCGCAAGGGAAAATCACGGTGGGCGTGCGGCCGGAATTTGTCGAATGCGTGAAAGCGGGCGAGGGTGGCGACCATTGCCTGGACGCCACGGTCACGGCCGTGCGCAATATGGGCACGCATTACCTGGCGGAATTCCAGCTGGGCGGCGCGACGGTGGCGGCCAAGCTGCGCGCCATCGATGCCGTCGCCGGGAATGCTGTGCGGCTGCGCTTTCCGCCGCAACGCACCCTTTACTATGTCAACGATAAGCGGGTGGCCTGATGATACATAACGGTAAAACCGATAACAACCGCCGCGCCTGGCTATTGATCTTGCCCGTGCTGCTGTGCGTGGCCTTTTCCGCCATCCTGCCCCTGATGACGGTGGTCAATTATTCCGTGCAGGATATCCTGAGCCCCACGCAAAAGGTGTTCGTGGGTACGGAGTGGTTTCGCATGGTCATGCTGGACGGCGACTTGCACAGCGCCTTGCTGCGCCAGTTGCTGTTTTCCGGCTCCGTGCTGGCCATCCAGATTCCGCTGGGCATCCTGATCGCCCTGTGCATGCCGGCCGATGGCTGGAAGGCGTCCCTCGCCTTGGTGCTGATCGCGCTGCCCCTCTTGATACCGTGGAACGTGGTGGGCACCATCTGGCAAATCTTTGGCCGCGGCGACATCGGCCTGATGGGCTATACCCTGAACCAGCTGGGCTTTGACTACAACTACAACGGCAATTCGCTCGACGCCTGGCTGACCGTGATGGTGATGGATATCTGGCACTGGACGCCGCTCGTCGTGCTGCTGTGCTATGCGGGCTTGCGCGCCATTCCCGACGCGTATTACCAGGCGGCGCGCATCGACGGCGCCTCGCGCCTGGCCGTGTTCCGCTACATCCAGCTGCCGAAACTGCGCAATGTGCTGATGATCGCCGTCTTGCTGCGCTTCATGGACAGTTTCATGATCTACACGGAACCGTTCGTGCTGACGGGCGGCGGGCCGGGCAATGCCACCACGTTCCTGTCGCAGTACCTGACGCAAAAGGCCGTGGGCCAGTTCGACTTGGGGCCGGCGTCCGCGTTTTCCCTGATCTATTTCCTCATCATCCTGCTGTTCTGCTTTGTGCTGTACACGTGGATGCAGCGCGTTGGCACGGGAGACCAGAAATGATGCACAAGAAAATGAGCAGCACCATCCTCGTCGTCTTCCTGCTCGCGTCCCTGTTGCCCATCTACTGGATGCTCAACATGTCGCTCAAGACCAACGAGGAAATCGTCGGCGTGCTGAGCCTGTGGCCCCAGCAATTGACGTTCGCCAACTACCACACGATCTTCACGGATCGGTCCTGGTACAGCGGCTACATCAATTCCATGATCTACGTGGCCTTGAACATGGTGATGTCGGTCACGGTCGCATTGCCGGCCGCCTATGCTTTCTCGCGCTACAACTTTGTCGGCGACAAGCATTTGTTCTTCTGGCTGCTGACCAACCGCATGACGCCGCCCGCCGTCTTCCTCGTACCTTTCTTCCAGCTGTATTCGACGGTGGGCCTGATGGACACGCACCTGGCCGTGGCGCTCGCGCACATGGTCTTCAACGTGCCGCTGGCCGTGTGGATACTGGAAGGCTTCATGTCCGGCGTGCCGAAGGAAATCGACGAAACGGCGTATATCGACGGCTACAGCTTTCCCCGCTTCTTCATCCGCATCTTCTTGCCGATGATCAAGTCGGGCGTGGGCGTGACGGCGTTCTTCTGCTTCATGTTCAGCTGGGTGGAGTTGCTGCTGGCGCGTACCTTGACGTCCGTCAATGCCAAGCCGATCGCCGCCACCATGACGCGTACCGTGTCGGCGGCCGGCATGGACTGGGGCGTGCTGGCGGCGGCCGGTGTGCTGACCATCGTGCCCGGCGCGCTGGTGATCTGGTTCGTGCGGCATTACATTGCCAAGGGTTTCGCGATGGGGAGGGTGTGACATGGAAAATACCGATAGCACGGCCAGCCTGTTCGGCTGGATGGCGTGGACGCCGGAAGTGGCCATCTTCTTCATTTGTATCGGCTTGATGCTGGCCGGCATGACTGTGTGGCAAATCCGTTCGCCCAGCATCGAACGCAAGGGTTTTTTGCCCATGCCGACCACGCGCGGCGACCGTTTGTTCATCGGGCTGCTCACGGCGGCCTATGTGAACCTGGCGTGGGCGGGGTTTACGGAAATGCAGCAGGCGATTGGTGCTGCCATCAGTTTTGTAGTGTTGTTAGTGGTAATGCGTTGGGGATAAGTCGTAGATGAGAACACTGGCCCGCTATCGCAGGCCAGATGACAACTAAAAAGGAGATTCACGATGAAATTGAAGTTCACGGTCTTCGCGGCTGCGGCCATGCTCGTGTCGAATGCGGCCCTGGCCGACGCCAAGCAGGCGCAAACCTGGATCGACAAGGAATTCCAGCCATCCAGCCTGAGCAAGCAGCAGCAGCTTGCTGAAATGAAATGGTTCATCGATGCGGCGGCCAAGCTGAAAGCCAAGGGCATCAAGGAAATTTCCGTGGTCTCGGAAACCATCGACACCCACGTCTACGAATCGAAGACCCTGGCCAAGGCCTTCGAGGAAATCACGGGCATCAAGGTGCGCCACGACATCATCCAGGAAGGCGACGTGGTGGAAAAGCTGCAAACGTCGATGCAGTCCGGCAAGAGCATCTATGACGGCTGGATTTCCGATTCCGATTTGATCGGCACCCACTACCGCTACGGCGCCGTCGAACCGCTGTCCGACTACATGGCCGCCAAGGGCAAGGAATTCACGAATCCGGGCCTGGACCTGAAAGATTTCATCGGCATCAGTTTTACCACGGCGCCCGATGGCAAGGTCTATCAACTGCCCGACCAGCAATTCGCCAACCTGTACTGGTTCCGTGCCGACTGGTTTGCGCGCAAGGATTTGCAAGCCAAGTTCAAGGCCAAGTATGGCTACGAGCTGGGCGTGCCGCAAAACTGGTCCGCGTATGAAGACATCGCCGATTTCTTCACGAATGACGTGAAGGAACTGGACGGCAAAAAAGTCTATGGCCACATGGATTACGGCAAGAAAGATCCGTCGCTGGGCTGGCGCTTCACCGATGCGTGGCTGTCGATGGCTGGCGCGGCCGACAAGGGCATTCCGAACGGCATGCCCGTCGACGAGTGGGGCATCAAGGTCGCGGCCGACAAGTGCACGCCCGTTGGCGCCTCGATGTCGCGCGGCGGCGCCACCAATTCGCCGGCGGCTGTCTTTGCGCTGACGAAATACATCGACTGGATGAAGAAATACGCGCCGCCGCAGGCGAACGGCATGAATTTCTCGGAATCGGGCCCCGTGCCGGCGCAGGGCGAAATCGCCCAGCAAATCTTCTGGTACACGGCGTTTACGGCCGGCATGACGAAACCGGGTTTGCCAGTGGTGAACAAGGATGGCACGCCGAAATGGCGCATGGCGCCGTCGCCGCACGGCCCGTACTGGAAAGAGGGCATGCAGAACGGCTACCAGGACGTGGGTTCCTGGTTCCTGTTCAAGTCCACGCCCGATGACCGCAAGGCCGCCGCCTGGCTGTACGCGCAATTCGTCACGTCGAAAACCGTGTCGCTGAAGAAATCGATCGTCGGCCTGACGTTTATCCGCGATTCCGACATCCGCCACGATTACTTCACGAAACACGCGAACGAATACGGCGGCTTGATCGAGTTCTACCGCAGCCCCGCTCGCGTGGCGTGGACGCCGACCGGCAACAACGTGCCCGACTATCCGAAGCTGGCGCAGCTGTGGTGGAAGAACGTGGCCACGGCGATCACAGCGGAAAAAACGCCGCAAGCGGCCATGGATAACCTGGCCGAGGAAATGGACCAGGTCATGGCGCGTTTGCAGCGTGCCGGCATGAAGGCGTGCGCGCCCAAGCTCAATCCGAAGGTCGATCCGAACCAGTATCTGTCGGACCAGCACGCTCCATGGAAAAAGCTGGCGAATGAAAAGCCGAAGGGTGAAACGATAGCCTACGACAAGCTGCTGCAAGCCTGGAAAGAAGGCAAGGTAAGGTAAACTGCCGCCGCAGTGCTGAGGGCACGGAGCTTGATGGCTCCGTGCCTGTTTTTACCCGTTTTTCGCACCACCAGACAATGACCAAATACATACTTGCTTTAGATCAGGGCACCACCAGTTCGCGCGCCATCCTGTTCGACCATGCGGGACGGCCGCACGCCAGCGCGCAGCGCGAGTTCCGCCAGATTTTCCCCCAGCCGGGCTGGGTCGAGCATGACGCGAACGAAATCTGGGCCTCGCAAGAGGGCGTGCTGCACCAAGTGCTGCGCGACAGCGGCGTGGCCGCGTCCGACGTGGCCGCCATCGGCGTGACCAACCAGCGCGAAACGACGGTGCTGTGGGACCGCGCCACGGGTGAACCCGTCGCCAACGCCATCGTCTGGCAAGACCGCAGAAACGCCGCTTACTGCGAGCAGCTGGTCGAGCAGGGCAAGGCGGACGTGATCCAGCAAAAGACGGGGCTCGTGCTGGACGCCTATTTTTCCGCCACCAAACTTAAATGGCTGCTCGACAACGTTCCCGGCGCCCGCGCGCGCGCCGAACGGGGCGAGCTGGCCTTCGGCACCGTCGACAGCTGGCTGATCTACAAGATGAGCGGCGCCCACTTGACGGACACGAGCAACGCGGCGCGCACCATGCTGTTCAATATCCACACCCTGCAATGGGACACGGACCTGCTGGCGCTGCTCGACATTCCCGCCTCCCTGCTGCCCGACGTCGTGCCCTCGAGCGGCGTGGCCGCGCACACGCATGCGGCACTGCTGGGCGTGTCCGTGCCGATCGCCGGCATCGCGGGCGACCAGCAGGCCGCTACCTTCGGCCAGGCGTGCCTGAAGCCGGGCATGGCCAAGAATACCTATGGCACGGGCTGCTTCATGCTGATGAACGTGGGCAAGCGCCCCTTGCCATCGAAAAACCGTCTGTTGACGACGGTGGGCTGGAGCCTGGGCGCGGGCAGCGACAAGACCGATTACTTGCTCGAAGGCAGCGCCTTTATCGCCGGTGCTGCCGTGCAATGGATGCGCGACGGCATCGGCATCATCCGCGACTCGTCCGAAGTGGAAGCGCTGGCCACCAGCGTGCCCGATTCGGGCGGCCTGGTCTTCGTGCCCGCGTTTGCCGGCTTGGGCGCGCCATACTGGGACCCGTATGCGCGCGGCACCCTGATCGGCATCACGCGCGGCACGGGCAAGGCCCACATCGCGCGCGCGGCGCTGGAGGGTGTGGCTTACCAGAACGTGGATGTACTGTCCGCCATGCAGGACGACGCGGGCATCGGGCTTTCCGAACTGCGCGTCGATGGCGGCGCGGCCCGCAACGACATGCTGATGCAGTTCCAGGCCGACATATTAAATGTGCCCGTGGTGCGCCCCGTGGTAACGGAAACGACAGCCTTGGGCGCCGCCTACCTGGCGGGCCTGGCCGTGGGTTTCTGGGAATCGCAGGAAGAAATCGCCGCCCAGTGGCAGGTGGGGCGCCGCTTCGAACCGAAGATGGCGGCCGATGAACGCTTGAGCCGGCTGCACAAGTGGCAGCGCGCCGTGGAAAGGTCGCGCGACTGGAGCGAGTAAATGTATTGGCTCAGTGCAGCGCAAAATACACGGCGTAACCTACCGTTTCGCGCGGCACCGAGTACACGTCGCGCAGCTCGAAATAGGGCGCATGCACGTTGCCGCTGACGGTGATGCCGCTGCGCTCCAGCGCCAGCCGGAAGCGGGGCACGTGAAAGTATTGCGTAGCCACCATGGCCGTGTGCCAGCCGTGTTGGCGCATCAGGGCTGCAGCGTTGCGGGCCGTGGCGTCCGTCGTCCAGCCTTGATTATCTTTGATGATGGCGCCAGCCGGCACGCCGCGCGATTGCAGGTAGCGGGCCATAGCTGCGGCCTCGTCAAAACCTTCCTTGCCCGTCGCCCCGCTGACGAGGATGCGCGGCGCCCTGTGTTCCTGAAATTGCTTGAGCGCGACGTCGAGTCGCGCCTGCAGCCGGGGGCTGGGCGTGCCGTCTGACAGGATCGTATTGCCCGGCACGACGATCACGTCGGCAGGGGCCAGTTTGTCGTTGAGTCCCGCCAGCACCAGGGCGGCGGTGGCCAGGAGGAAAACAGCAAGAGCACTCAAGCTCAGGAGTATGATTTTTCGCATCGTTGATGGTGAAACTTGTCGTGGACGCATCATACGCGCCCACTCCTGCATGTGTCAGTTCTGCAGGCGCGGTGAACGGCCAAGTAAAGTTGCAACTTAGTTCAGCGGGACAATCCTGGCATGCACATCGGCGTGCTCGCGCAACAGGTACAGTAAGGCTGATCCGTCTATCAGTTCGATCGGCTTATCAGATGAAAAAACATAGGCATCGGGTCCATAGCGGCTGGTCGTAACCAATATGCCTTTGTTCGCACCTTCATTCAGCATGGTTCCGTACAAATCGCGAACGGCGCTCACGCCAACCGCATCCTTATATCGTTTGGCCTGGATGACCACCTTGCCACCCAACACAGGACGGATATCAAATGCCACGGCGTCTACACCACCGTCGCGCGAACCGCGGGTGAGCTTGGTTTCGAGTCCCATTTTGCTGAACAAATTGGCGACCAGGTCTTCAAATTGCGATGGGCTTAGTTCGAGCAAGTTGGAGCGGTTTTCCAACTCGTTCAAGGAATTGCCCTGCACAATGAAGCGCTTGTCGACCATGTTGAATTCGATGATAGGTTTGACCGCGAGCAGTTCCTCGGGACGGGGTGAAACATGGGCGCCCAAGGTGCGCAAGCATGCAACGGGATCCGCCCGCTGCAAATTTATGGCAAGAAACGTGTCACGCGCCGTACGCACTGAAATAACGGGCACGCGGATGTCATGGCCCGTTGCGGGGTCATGGGTATTAATGATTCCCGTAAAGGCGAGTACTTTGATTGCCGATGCCTGATCCGCCTCAAACAGTTCATGCATGGTGCGCAGGGCGATTTCAGCGATCAGCTGCCGGTAAATATCCTGAATTTCCGATGGCTTGCGGATCTTTGATTCGATGCTGTCCTTACTTTTGACGTAGCGAAATTCGCTTGTCGTCGGCACGATGGAAATCAAGGGCAACTCATATTCGACAGCCAGTGTGCCATTCAAACCGTCATAGGCAACGCGAAATTCCTGGGGAAAGTCGTTCAGTGGGTATTCTGATCTGGATAGCACCATGTCGCAATAGGTGACCACGGCATCGCAGTCGTGCGAGAAATATTCCGCCTTGAACTGATCAATTGCACTGTTCCTTTCGGCTTGGCCAGCATGGAAGGCCGCTTTTCGCGCATCGTATTCGCGACGTTCTTGATCTTTGAAAAATTGTTTGGCGATTTCCTGGATACTGAAAGCGATTAACTGCCGGTGATAGTTTTCTGTTGAATTTTTTATTTTAAGTTCATGACGTTTTGCTACATGGGGCATGAATGCTGACCATGAAGGAGGCGGGTGGTGCAGAACTTCCTCCGGAGCGGAGGTGCTGAATAAACGGGGGGATATTTCAAACGGGGCGAATTTTTCTGTTGGCCGAAGACTGTCGAAACTGATCGTATCGTCGACATCAAGGGTGTGGGCCAGCACGCCGCGCAAACCAGCGAGGCAATCCTCAATCTCTTCATTCTTGTCTGCGACCTCCTGTTGCCTCAAATCCAGATAGTCGATCTTTGCCTGCTTTTCTGCCGCCTTTGTATCGCGCATCGATTGCGCAGCAGCCATGCGTTCGTTGCGTTCATGAACCCGCCGTATCGTGGCTGCGCCTCGTGCTTGTCTTGCTTGCTCTCTCTCGGCAGCTGCGATAGCTCTGCTCGTGGCACGGATGAAACCTTCCAATCCAGAGCGTCGGCCCATGTCATATCCCTAGTTCATTGTGGTAATAATAGAATACCGCAAGAAAGTTTTTATCTGGACAATAAATTGATATTCCCAAGTGATCATTGCATTTTTACCATATGCCCAGGAGCCCGCGAGGTTAACTAGGTGTATCTGCATTCAAAATGGATGAAGCGATTGCACCCAAAGATCTTGGCCTGCGATCAGGAATGACCTCCGGATGGATATCCTCATCGGCCGCGATGACATCCGTGGCCCGTTCCAGCTCAATAGCCTGAACCGTCCCACCGTGGTGATCAACCGCCGCAGCGGCGTGATCACGGTCGACGGCGTGATCAAGTTCAGCGGGCGCTGCGACGCCGATGACGGGCACCGGCGCTTTTAGTTACCGCGTCAGACGGACGCAGCCTTGCGCGCGCGCTGGTTCGACAGATAAATATTGTCGATTTCCAGCGGCTTGCCTTCGCTTACGGCCTTGAGCCAGTCCTGCGTGCTGGCGACGGCGGCGAAATTCGAGTGGAACACGGCGCTGAAGACGCGGTGGATTTCCTCGGCGCTGGCCGTGCCGCCCGCATTGGCGTAGGGCAGGGTACCGGTGGCGTCCTGCAGGAATTCCACCTGCAAGCCATCGTGCGCGGCCTGGTAGATGGTGGCCGCGTCGCAGTTGTGCGTCATGTAGCCGATGACGCTCAGGGTGTCGATGCCGTGACTATCGAGCCAGGCGCGCAAGTCCGTGCCCGCAAAGGCGCTGCCCATGGTCTTGTTGATGCGGTGGTCTGCGGCAAAGGCGGCCACTTGCGGATGCAGCTGCCAGCCGTCGCTGCCCTTGGCGAAAATGGGCGAGGCTTCCGGCGCGTCGTGCTGGACGACGATCACGGGTACGCCGGCGGCGCGCGCGGCGGCCATGGCCTGGACGATGTTGGGCAGGGAAATGTCGACGGACGGATATTCGATGGGCATGTCGCCCGTGAAGTATTCATTTTGTACGTCGATGACGAGCAGGGCGCGGCGTGGGGTGCTGGACATGGGTTCTCCTTGAGCGGTTGAAAGAGGAGACAGTTCCTCGATACAGCCATTTTCAAGCTGCGGGGCGTAAATAAAAAGTGGCCCGAAGGCCTATCTAAGATAAAATCGGGCCATGACTACTTCTCTTGCCTTTGCCGCTCCGTTGACGGTGGCCGTGATCGCCTTCGACGGCATGACGCCGTTTCACCTGTCCGTGCCTTGCCTCGTGTTTGGCGCCCAGACCGACGAGGCCGATCTGCCGCCTTTCCACGTGCGCGTGTGCGCCGCCGATCCCACACCGTTGCGCACGGCGGCCGGTTTCGGCATCACGCCCGAGTTCGGCCTGGAAGGACTGGACGGGGCTGATATCGTCATCATGCCGGCCTGGCACGACGATTGCCGCGATGCGGCCGCGCCCCTGGTCGCGGCGCTGCAAGCGGCCAGCCGGCGCGGCGCGCGCATGGTGGGCCTGTGCCTGGGCGCGTTTCCCCTGGCGCAGGCGGGCTTGTTGGATGGAAAGAGCGCGGCCACGCACTGGGGCATGGCGGACCGGTTGGCGGCCCGTTATCCCAAGGTCAGGGTGGACCGGGAAGTGCTGTATGTGGACGATGGCGCCGTGCTGACGTCGGCTGGCGTGGCGGCCGGCCTCGATTGCTGCCTGTATCTGCTGCGCCAGCTGGCGGGCGCCGAGGTGGCGAACCGGGTGGCGCGCCGCCTGCTGGTAGCGCCGCACCGCCAGGGCGGCCAGGCGCAGTTCATCGAGCGCCCGCTGCCCGTGTCCGGCAGCGAAGGGCGCTTTGCCGACGTGCTCGCCAGCGTGACGGCCAGCCTGGGCCAGGCGCACAGCATCGATGCGCTGGCCGAACAGGCCGCCATGAGCCGGCGCAATTTCACGCGCCACTTCCGCCAGGCCATGGGCACGTCGTTCAAGCAGTGGCTGCTGAACCAGCGCCTGGCGCATGCGCAAGGCTTGCTGGAAAAGAGCGCGGCCTCGATCGACATCGTCGCGCAAGAGGCCGGCTTCGGCACGGCCCTGTCGCTGCGCCAGCATTTCCGCGCGAACTTGCAGACGTCGCCTTCGGCGTATCGCAAGCTGTTCCGGCAGCAGCTAGGCCAGGTCGTGGGGCCATAGCGTGGCCGGGTCCCGGCTGCCCTGCGGCAGCCCCGCGCTGACGGCGATTTGCCGTGCGATGAAGGCGGCAGGATCGAAGGCGTAGCGTTCCTGGAACGAGACGGTTTCCGCGCTCATCAGTTCGGCATACGTTTGCATCAGGGTCGAGGCGCGTATCGAGTCGCCCTGGGCCAGGTAGTCGTCGATGGCAGCCAGCAGCACGCAATAATCCCCATTTTCCTTGCTGCCGCCAAAGTGGAACGACAACTGCCCGCAGGCGCGCCAGATGGGGTCAAGCTCCCCCTCCGGCACCGGCTGCGTGCGCAGCCATTGCAAGGCTTTCAGGGGCGGGCCGCCGAATGACGGGGGCGAGATGATGGCCTGGATGGCCACTTTGACGGCATCAGCGGTTCTTCCCGCGCGCACGTCCTGGCCGTGCAGCAGTATCAGGGCGTCCGTATATTCGGGAACGATGGCCAGCGCCGCTTCCAGCAAGGCGATGGCCGCCTCCGGCTTGCGCTGCGCGATCTGTTCCTTGGCTTCCAGGAAAACGGCGCGCGGCGAAGCGGGGTCGTCGGCCAGTGATGGCGTGCCGACATACTCATCCTCCGCTGCTGCGTAGGCTTGCAGAAACGCCGTCAGGCTGGAAAAGTGCGGCTGGATGCGCCACTCGTCGTGCCACGTTTCGACGACGATGGGTTCGCTCGCTTCGCGGCCGATGGGCCAGTACAGGCCGAACGTGTCGCCATTGCCCAGTGCACTTTCTGCAAACGGGGTGAAACCGAGCGGTGGATACGCAGTCGTGTGTTGCCAGTCTTGTTGCGCCGAGATGTGGGCGAGGCTTGCGGGTAATTGCATGGAAGCACCGGAGGAGAAAACGCCAGTGTAGGGCAAGAGGACGCGGCGGGCGCGCGCATCTGCGCATCAGCAAGCGATCACTGAGCTGATAAAATGGAGACTTCTTCGCCCAGGCGGTCTCGCCATGTCCAGTCCATCACAATCTACCATCGGCCTCAGCTTTCGCAGCTATGCGGACATCGGCGCGCCGGACCGCCACGATTTCGTACAGCTGGTGCTGCCCATCAGCGGACAGCTATTGCTGGAAATTGATGGCAGGCAGGGGAAAGTCGATACGCAGCTGGGCGTGGTGATTCCGGCGCACGCCTGGCATGTCCAGCATAGCCAAGTGGCCAATCATTCCATCATTGTCGACGTGGATGCGGCCGCCGTGGCGCACAGCGGCTGGCAACGCCTGCTTGACGGTCCCTACACGGCGATCGGGCCGGGCGCCCGCAAGCTGATGGATTACCTGGGCGTCATGGCGCAGCAGCGGGCGCTGACGCCGGCCATCGTCACGGGCTGGACGCCGCTGTTGCTCGATACCTTGTTGCTGGGAGAGCCGCAGCCCCGTTCGCGCCTGGGCGCACTGCTTACCCGTGTGCAAGCCGAGCCGGGCTTGCCGTGGTCGACGGCGTCGATGGCGCACTTTGCGAATCTCAGCGTCAGCCGCCTGCATGCGTTGTTTCGTGAAGAAATGGATGCCAGCCCGCATGCCTGGCTGTTGCAGCAGCGCTTAGGACGCGCCTGCGACTTGCTTGCCGCCGGCGATGCCAGCCTCGCCGAGATCGCGCTGGCGGCCGGCTTTTCCGAACAGAGCGCATTGACGCGCGCCATGCGCGACAGCATGGATGTCACGCCAGCGGCCTACCGGCGCGCTTGTCGCGATAAATGGGAGAAACGGTCAACAAGGCAGTAGTTGGCGCCAAGAATCGACGCGGCAGACTTGCCACAATCTCCTTTTCAGGAGATTGACCATGCATCAAGAAAACAAGAGCCGGCTGGGCATGCTGGCTGGCATCGCCGCAGGCGCACTGTGGGGGCTGGTATTCCTGGCGCCGGCGCTGATCCCCGCTTTCCAGCCGCTGGAACTGTCCGTGGGCCGCTACCTGGCGTATGGCCTGATCGCGGCCGTGCTCGTTGCACCGTCGTGGCGGCGCCTGCTGCGCGCCTTGAGCTGGCGTGAATGGCGCGGGCTCGTCTGGCTCAGCCTGACAGGCAATATCGTGTATTACGTGCTGCTGGCCAGTGCCGTGCAGACGGGCGGCGTGGCGATGACGTCGATGGTGATCGGCTTGCTGCCGCTGGTCGTCACGCTCGTCGGCAGCCGCGACCGGCATGCCGTGCCGCTGCGGCGCCTGCTCCCTTCCTTGCTGCTGAGCGCGGGCGGGCTGGCCTGCATCAGCTGGCAGTCGCTGGCCAGCCCCCGCCATGCGTCCCTGCTGGGGCTGCTGTGCGCGCTGGCGGCGCTGCTTTCGTGGACGGTGTATGCGGTCGGCAACAGCCGCTGGCTGGGACGGCTGCACTCGGTATCGGCGCAGGAGTGGAATTTGCTCACGGGCGTGGTGACGGGCGCTGCCGCGCTGCTGCTGGCCATTCCCGTCGCGCTTGCCGCACCTGCCGCGCATGGCGGCACGGCCTGGCTGCAGTTTGCGGGTGTCGTCATGGGTGTCGCGCTGCTGTGCTCCGTCGTCGGCAATGGCTTGTGGAACCATGCCAGCCGCGTGTTGCCGCTCACCCTGATGGGGCAGATGATCGTCTTTGAATTCCTGTTTGCCTTGCTGTACGGCTACTTGTGGGAGCAGCGCTGGCCTACGCTGGCCGAGGCAGTGGCCACCATGCTGTTGCTGGCAGGCGTGGCGGCATGCGCCGCGGCGCACCGGCCGCCTACTTGCGCGGCTCGTGTATCCGGAATTTCCTGACGATACCGGCCTGGTCGAACATGACGGCCACTTCGCGCGTGCCTTTTTCGCCGAGCAGGGGGATCAGCCGCGTCACCTTGGGCGCTTGCAGCTGGTTCTTGTAGACCCAGACTTCATAGCCGGGATCGAAGCTGACGACGGTGGCGTTGCCCAGGGCCGCGTCGAGGTCGAGGCGGGTGGTCTTGCCGACCTTGATGTTTTGATAGATGGCGCCATTGTCCGGCGCGCGGTTGACCTTGTATTCACTGGCGGTGCACATGGCCACGGCCAGGCCCGCGAGGCAGGAAGCTGCCAGTTTGATCAATGTGTTCATAGGGACTCCCAGTGTGCATCACTGCTTCCAATCTCAGAGGGGACGGGCGTGATGTCAGGAGAGGAGTGTGCTTGCGAACCAGGTAAAGTGCTACAAAATTATACAAAGGTGCAAAAAACGATGCCTTTGGTTCCGGCAGACGGTACTTTTATCGGCTCTGCAATACGTCGGTCGACAGCGCCAGGGTTTCCTTGATTTCTTCCATCACCACATAGCTTTTCGATTGCGCGGCGCCGGGCAGCTGCAGCAGCATGTCGCCCAGCAGCTTGCGGTATTCGGCCATTTCATGGATGCGCGCCTTGATCAGGTAATCGAAGTCGCCCGACACCAGGTGGCATTCCTGCACCTCGGGAATTTGCAGCACTTCGCGGCGGAATTGCTCGAAGGCGGACGCGGATTTTTGATTGAGCGTAATCTCTACAAAGACGAGCAGCTTGGCGCCCAGCGCGGCCGGGTTCACCTTGGCATGGTAGCCCGTGATGACGCCGTCGCGCTCCATGCGCTTGACCCGCTCGATGCAGGGCGTGATGGACAGTCCCACCTGTTCACCGAGGTCTTTCATCGAGATGCGGCCATCCTGTTGCAGGATGCGCAGGATGTGGCGGTCCAGCTTGTCGAGGCCACGTGCCGATTCTTTAAGGATTCTCATGATTTATTGCTGAATATCTCGATTTATACGTGAACAAATACTGGCTCTTTCCCAATATGATAGCGGTTAATCTGGCGTCAGCCTAAAAAAATATAATGAGGAAACTATGCGTATCGTGATTCTGGGTAGCGGCGTCATCGGCGTCACCAGTGCTTACTATCTGGCCAAGGCAGGACATGAGGTGACCGTCATCGACCGCCAGCCGGGCCCGGCACTGGAAACCAGCTTCGCGAATGCGGGGCAAATCTCGCCCGGCTACGCTTCTCCATGGGCTGCGCCCGGCATTCCCCTGAAAGCCGTGAAGTGGATGATGCAGCGCCACGCGCCCCTGGCCATCTCGCTCGACGGCAGCGCCGCTCAGCTGAAATGGATGTGGCAGATGTTGCGTAATTGCACACCGGAAGCGTATGCCGTGAACAAGGAACGCATGGTGCGCCTGGCCGAATACAGCCGCGACTGCTTCAAGGTGCTGCGCGCCGAGGCGGGCATCACCTATGAAGGCCGCCAGCAAGGCACGATGCAATTGTTCCGCACCGAAAAGCAATACAACGATGCGGCCAAGGATATCGAAGTGTTGAAAGACGCTGGCGTGCCGTACGAAGTACTGCAGCGCAACGAACTGTCGCGCGCCGAACCGGCCCTGGAAGCCGTCAAGGATAAGCTGTTCGGCGGCTTGCGCCTGCCCAACGATGAAACGGGCGATTGCCAGCTGTTTACCACGCGCCTGTCCGAGATGGCTGTGGCACTGGGCGTGAAGTTCCGCTATGGCGTATCGATCGACGCGCTGCTGACGCAGGGTGATGAAATCGCCGGCGTGCAGTGCGGCGCGGAAATCGTCAAGGCCGATTCCTATGTGGTGGCCCTCGGTTCCTATTCGACGGGCTTCATGAAGCCGCTGCTCGATATTCCCGTGTATCCATTGAAAGGCTATTCGATCACCGTGCCGATCGTCAACGCGGCCAAGGCGCCCGTGTCGACCATCCTCGATGAAACCTACAAGATTGCCGTGACCCGTTTCGATGACCGCATCCGCGTGGGCGGCATGGCGGAAATCGCCGGCTACAACCTGAACCTGAACCCGCGCCGCCGCGAAACCCTGGAAATGGTCGTCAACGACCTGTTCCCTGGCGGCGGCAACACGGCGGAAGCCACGTTCTGGACGGGCTTGCGTCCGATGACGCCGGACGGCACGCCGATCGTCGGCCGTACGCCGCTGCGCAACCTGTTCCTCAACACGGGCCACGGCACCTTGGGCTGGACCATGTCCTGCGGTTCGGCACAGTTGCTGGCCGACCTGATGTCGTCGAAGAAGCCGGCCATCCTGGCCGACGACCTGTCCGTCAGCCGCTACAGCGGCGCGCAGGGACATGGCAAACTGCAGCACGCGGCGGCCTGAGATGGGGGCCAGCATGCCTCCGAAGGAACGTAGCGGCGCCATCCTGACGGTGGACCTGGACGCCGTGCGCGCCAACTACCGCTTGCTGCGCGACAAGGCGCACCCGGCCGCCTGCTCGGCCGTCGTCAAGTCCGACGCGTATGGCCTGGGCGCCGCGCAAGTGGGCGCGGCCCTGTATGAAGAAGGCTGCCGCCATTTCTTCGTGGCGCACCTGGAAGAGGGCATCAGCCTGCGCCCGCACGTGGCGCCGGACGCGGACATCTTCGTGCTGCACGGTCCGCCCGTCGGCACGGAAGGCGAATTCACGGCCCATGGCCTGATTCCCGTGCTCAACAGCGAGCCGCAGGTGGCTGGCTGGCGCGCGCATGCGAAGGCGCTGGGCAAAACCTTGGAAGCGAATGTGCAGGTCGACACGGGCATGTCGCGCATGGGTTTGTCGCCGCAGGAAATCGACGCCTGGCTGCTGGACCCGCACTTTCTCGACGGCATCAAAGTGCGCTACCTCATGAGTCACCTGGCTTGCGCCGACGAGCGCAGCAACCCGATGAATGGCGAGCAGCTGGCACGTTTCACGGCCATCCGCGCCCGTTTGCCGCAATACCGCGCCAGCCTGGCCAATTCCTCGGGCATCTTTTTGTCGCCCGACTATCACTTCGACCTGGTGCGCCCCGGTGCCGCCCTGTACGGCATCGGGCCGCAGGGCGGCGAGCCGAATCCCCTGCGCTCCGTGGTGCGCCTGCAAGGCAAGGTTTTGCAGACGCGCACGATTGCCGCCGGCGACCACGTGGGCTATAGCCGCCGCTATACGGCCAGCGAGCCGCGCCAGGTGGCCACTGTTTCCGTCGGTTACGCCGATGGCTGGCTGCGCAGCATGAGCAACCAGGGCCTGGCCATCGTCGACGGGGTGAAAGTGCCGCAAATCGGCGCCATCTCGATGGATTCCATCACCTTGGACGTGAGCGCCATCGCCGAAGAACGCGTCGCGCCGGGCAGCCTGGTCGACCTGATCTGCGCCGAACACCCGGTTGACGCCGTGGCGGCCATGGCCAATACCATCGGCTACGAGGTATTGACGAACCTGGGCGGGCGCTATTACCGCGAATACCAGGGATTGGCTGGCGCACGCTAAACAGCGCGAAACCCATGATTGTGTGGCAAGATAGCCCCGGTGTGAACTCCACTCTGGGGCTTCTTTTTAACCATCATCGGGGATATATATGAGCCAATATAACGTTGCTATCATCGTCGGCAGCCTGCGCAAGGATTCCTTCAATCGCAAGCTGGCCGACGCCATCGTCAAGCTGGCGCCGCCCGAATTTTCCTTCAAGCACATCGAAATTGGCGACTTGCCGCTGTACAACCAGGATGACGATGGCGCACAGGCCGAGCAGGTGCTGCGCCTCAAATCCGACATTTCCGCCTCGCAAGCCTTGCTCTTCCTCACTCCCGAATACAACCGCTCGATTCCCGGCGTGCTGAAAAACGCGCTCGACCACGGTTCGCGTCCGTATGGCCAGAGCGTGTGGGGCGGCAAGCCGGGTGCCGTGCTCGGCGTGTCCGTCGGTGCCACCGGCACGGCCCTGGCGCAGCAGCATTTGCGCAATGTGCTGTCCTACCTGGACGTGCCGCTGCTGAACCAGCCTGAAATGTTTATCCAGGCCAAGGACGGCCTGTTTGACGAACATGGCGGCATCGGTCCGGCCAGCCTCGGTTTCTTCCAGGGCTGGATGCAGCGCTACGTGGACTGGGTCCGCAAGCACGCTATCCACGCTTGATGCAGATCAAAGCGGCAGCGTTCTGCGTTGCCGCTTGTACATTTTCTTTGACCATGGATGCCAACATTTCAATATTGGCACGGGCGTCTCGGTATAATGCGCTCTTTCTTTAGCGCAATACTTTCCTATTTCTTGCCGACCCCATGTGGACTAAACCTGTTCTGCGCATGAACCTGCGCCGTTTGATCGTGCTCGTGGCCTTTGCCAGCGCTCTGGTGTCTCTGGCCAATACGTTTTATGCCAGTTACAGCGTGCAGCGCCAGCTGCTGATCGATACGACCCTGGAAGCGAACCACGCGTATGCGAGCAAGCTGGCCAGCACGGCCGAGGATTTCCTGCAGTCGGCGCGTCAGCAATTGGCCTACAGCGCCGGCGGCCTGCCCTCGCGCATGGGCGACGATGGGTGGCTGACGGACGAGGCGCAGCGTTTGCGCCTGCAAACCAACAGTTTCAATTCCGTGCTCATCGTCAATGCGGACGGCAAGGTGCTGGGCGTATCGCCTGAAACCCTGGCCCTGAAAAACCGCACGCTCGACTCCGTCGGCGCCGTGCAGGCGTTGCGCGAACGGCGCCCGCTGGTGACGCAGCCCTACGTGTCCTCGGCCGGCAACCTGGTGGTCTTCATTTCGCATCCCATCATTGGCAAGGATGGCCGCTACCTCGGCTATGTGGGCGGCAGCATCTACCTGAAACAGAAAAACATCCTGTACACCATGCTGGGCCAGCATTACTACCGCGACGGCTCCTACCTGTACGTGGTGGACCAGAACCGGCGCCTGCTGTACCACCCGGACCCCGAGCGCCTGGGCGACCTGGCCGGCAAGAATGACGTCATCGACACCATCGTCGCGCAGCAGGGCGGCGGCAACCGGCGCATGAGCAACAGCCTGGGCGTGGACATGCTGGCCGGCTACGCCGTCATGCCGTCGACGGGCTGGGGCATCGTGGCGCAGCGTCCCACGGCCATGACCCTGGCCCCGCTGAACCAGCTGATGGCCAACACGGTATGGCATTCGCTGCCGATCGCCTTGCTGAGCCTGCCATTCATCTGGTGGCTGGCCAGCCTGATTTCACGCCCCCTGATGCAGCTGGCCGACGGCGCGCGGCGCATGGATGCGCCCGGCACGGCCGAGCACATCGCCGGTATCCGTGCCTGGTATGTGGAGGCGGCGCAAATCAAGAAAGCCCTGCTGAAGGGCTTGGCGTTGTTGCAGAACAAGATCGGCAAGTTGAAGACCGACGTGCAGACAGACCCGCTGACAGGCCTGTCGAACCGGCGCGGCATGGCGGCGGCGCTCGACGTCTGGCAGGCGCAGGCGCGGCCGTTTTCCGTCATCGCCATCGACATCGACCATTTCAAGCAAGTCAACGACCAGTGGGGCCATGCCGTGGGCGACGACGTCATCCTGCGCCTGGCGCAGCTGATGCGCGCCTGTTCGCGCGATGCCGACGTGCTGTGCCGTACTGGCGGCGATGAATTCATCATGCTGCTGCCCGACGCCGACCTCGACGCGGCCCTGCAGGTGGCCGAGCGTTTGCGCGCCAGGGTGGCCGCCGCCGTGATTCCCGGCGCGGGCGCCATCACGGTCTCGCTGGGCGTCGTGTCGTCGGAACAGGAGGCGGGCACCACGGACGCCGTGCTGCTGGCCGCCGATGCCGCGCTGTACGTGGCCAAGGAAAACGGACGCAATTGCGTGGGCATCACGGAGCCTGCCTGATAAACTGATCCGCTGTTTTCTGTTGCATCTGAGCCTGTCCGCTTTGCCCGCCAGCGCTTACCATGTGACCCTGATCAGCTACAACGAGGACAACGGGCATGGCAGGGATGGATATTGATGACGTTTGAGCAAGCACCTGGCATCCGTTGCGAAGTCGCTGGACAGCCGCACCCGCTGTCCTATCTGGGCTGCCGCGGACTCAACTATGGCCAGCACAGCGTGCTGCCGCTGCACCCGTTCCGCCTGAGCGTGCCGGAAGCGGCGCTGGCGGATTTGCTCGACGAGCCGTTCAACAGTTTTATCCAGACTTGCCGCGAGGACGACCTGCAGGACGAGGAAAGCGACTTGCCCGCGCTCAAGGAAGCGGGCTATCCCGACATCACGGCCATGCTGGCGTGCCACCGGCAGCTGCTGGCCGAAATGCTGTACGACTTCATGATCAGCGATTTAATGGACGCGATCGGGCGAGCCAGCGGCTACCGGAGTCAGGTTCCACGCTACTGGGGCGATGTGGAGGCGGCGGACAACCGCGCGTATTTCATCGTCAATGAAGTGGAGACAGTCTCCTTTGCCGATGGTCAGGTCATATTCGAAGGGCAGGGCTACTACGGCACCTACGTCATCTGGCTGACGCACGGCTATGTCCGTAAATAGGGGCTTGACCTTCCTCATGTGGGAAGGTTTATAGTTGTGCCATGAACCGTGCCTTTTTCCGCTTTCTCGCCCGCTCGCTGCTCTGGCTGCTAGCCGTCACGCTGCCCTTGCAGGGCTTTGCGTCGGCCATGCGCAGCTGCTGCGTGGATGAGCTGGCGGTCGCTGTCACGGTCACTGCTGCCGCAATGGAGGCGCCCCCGTGCCACGACATGACGGATATGCAGATGCAGGACCAGCCGATGAAAATGGCCATGGACGCTGGCGGCGCCACGCACCACGGTCACGATTGCAGCAACCATGGCGCTTGCACGGTGGGTGCCACGGCGCCGCCCGGCATGCCTGCCTTGCACGCCTTGACCCTGCGCGCGCCGCCTCCGGCGCTGGCGCCCGATTCCCTGTTCGCCGGGCATATCCCGCCTGGTCCCGAACGTCCCCCGAGAAGCACGCGCTCCGCCTGACCGCCCGTTGAACCTGGCGGTGCCGCCGTCGCACGTCCCAGCATCCTGAGCCTTGCACCGGCCGCGCCAGCGTTCCAGTCGCGCGCCCGCCGCGCCATACCCTGTCATTCAAGGAATACCATGAAACACCTGTTCAGCCTCGCGCTGGCTGTGCTGCCGCTGGCTGCCGCAGCGCAGTCCCAGCCCGCCCCGCAAGAGGCGCAAGCATCCGTGCCGGCCACCACCTACCGCTCCGCCTTCGCCGGCTACCGTCCCGCCGCCGAGGACGAGGCCACGCCCGACCAGACCTGGCGCGCCGTCAACGACAAAGTCGGCAAGGCCGGCGGCCATATGGGCATGATGAAAATGGATGGCCACAAGATGGATGGCCACAAAATGGAAGGGCACAAGATGCCGATGGCCCAGCCCAACCCCAACCCCAAGCCCGATGCCAAGCCTGCCCCGCAACATCAGCACCACCAGCATGAAGGACACTGACATGACGCGTTTCAAGAACCCGTATGGCCTTACGCCGCTGGCCCTGGCGGCCGTCCTGCTGCTCAGCGGCTGCGCCAGCTTCAGCCAGGATGGCGGCATGCAGACGGTCTCCGCGCTGGCCGACGCCCGCACGGGCGCCCCGGCGGCGCTGGCGGACAAGGGCGGCGAGGACAAGCTGACGCAATTGCTGGCCCAGCCCCTGGACGCCGACAGCGCCGTGCGCATCGCCCTGATGAACAACCACGGCATGAAGGTGGCGCTGGCCGAACTGGGCGCGTCCGAATCGGACCTCGTGCAAGCGGGGCGCTTGCGCAATCCCGGCCTGTCGTTCGGCCGCTCGCACGGCAGCCACGGCAATGAAATCGACCGCGGCGTCAGCTTCGACCTGGCTGGCCTGCTGACCATGCCGATGCGCGTGAACATCGAGCGGGGCCGTTTCGAGCAAGCCAAGCTGCAGGCCGCCAGCAGCGCCGTGCAACTGGCATCCGACACGCGCCGCGCCTACTTCAACGCCGTGGCCGCCGTGCAGACGGAAGCGTTCATGCAGCGCGCGCTGCTGTCGGCCGAGGCTGGCGCCGAACTGGCCACGCGCTTGCAGCAGGCGGGCAACTGGAGCCGCCTCGACCAGGCGCGCCAGCAAGTGTTTTATGCGGACGCCGCCGGCGACCTGGCGCGCGCCCGCCACCAGGCATTGGTGACGCGCGAGCACCTGACGCGCTTGCTGGGCCTGTGGGGCAAGCAGACCAGCTTTACTTTGCCATCGCGCTTGCCCGACTTGCCGGCCCAGGCGGCGGACGCGGGCAATATCGAGGCGCAGGCGATGGAGCAGCGCCTCGACGTGCAAAGAGCGAAACTCGACGTGCATGCGACGGCCGATGCGCTGGGCTTGTCCAAGGTGACGGGCTTCATCAATGTGCTCGACGTGGGCTACACCAACAAGAGCAGCAGCGAGGCGCCGCGCGAAAACGGCTATGAAGTGTCGCTGGAATTGCCGCTGTTCGACTGGGGCTCGGCGCGCAATGCGAAGGCGCAAGCCTTGTACGAGCAGTCGCTGCAGCGCACGGCGGGCACGGCTGTCAAAGCCCGCTCGGAAGTGCGCGAAGCGTATTCGAGCTACCGCACGGCCTACGACCTGGCGCGCCACTACCGCGATGAAGTCGTGCCGCTGCGCAAGACGATCTCGCATGAAGTATTGCTGCGCTACAACGGCATGCTGGCCAGCGTCTTCGAGCTGCTGGCCGACGCGCGCGAACAGGTCGCCAGCGTCAACAGCGCCATCGAAACCCAGCGCGATTTCTGGATCGCGCAAACCGAATTGCAGTCAGCCATCAATGGCAGCGGCCCAGCCAACAAGGAATAATGATGATTACACGTAGAAACTTTTTCATGAATGCGGGCGCCGTCGCCCTCAGTGCCGCGGCCGTCAGCAGAGTCGGTGCGGCATCGTTGCCGGAAGCCGTCAGCATGGCTGGCGCGGACACCAAGGCGCCGCCACCGCCGCCGAACGGGCGTCCGTACAACCCCGTCGTCACCCTCAACGGCTGGTCCTTGCCCTGGCGCATGAACAACAACGTCAAGGAATTCCATCTGGTGGCCGAACCCGTCGTGCGCGAACTGGCGCCCGGCATGCAAGCGAACCTGTGGGGCTATAACGGCCAGTCGCCAGGGCCGACGATTGAAGTGGTGGAGGGCGACCGCGTGCGCATCTTTGTCACGAATAAATTGCCGGAACACACGAGCGTGCACTGGCATGGTCAGCGCTTGCCCAACGGCATGGATGGCGTCACGGGCCTGACCCAGCCGGGCATCGCCCCCGGTAAAACTTTTGTGTATGAATTCGTTGCCAAGCGGCCCGGCACCTTTATGTATCACCCGCATGCCGATGAAATGACGCAGATGGCCATGGGCATGATGGGTTTCTGGGTCACGCATCCGAAAGACCCGAACTTCATGAAGGTGGACCGCGATTTCGTCTTCTTGCTCAGCAACTACGACATCGATCCGGGCAGCTACACGCCGAAGATCATGACCATGACGGATTTCAATTTGTTCACCTTCAACAGCCGCGTCTTCCCCGGCATCGACCCGATGGTCGTGCGCCAGGGCGACAAGGTGCGCGTGCGCGTGGGCAATCTCACCATGACGAACCACCCGATCCACATGCATGGCCACGAATTCGAGGTGACGGGCACCGATGGCGGCTGGACGCGCCCCGAATCGCGCTGGCCCGAAGTGACGACCGATATTGCCGTGGGCCAGATGCGGGCCGTGGAGTTTACCGCCACGGACCTCGGCGACTGGGCTTTCCACTGCCACAAATCGCACCACACGATGAATGCCATGGGACATGATGTGCCCACCATGATCGGCGTCGACCACCAGGGCGTGGCCGCGAAGATCAACCAGCTCGTGCCCGGCTACATGGTGATGGGCGAACGGGGCATGGCCGACATGGGTGAAATGCAGATGCCGATTCCCGACAATACCCTGCCGATGATGGCCGGAGACGGCCCCTTCGGCGCCATCGGCATGGGCGGCATGTTTACCACGGTCAAGGTACGCAAGGACCAGAAACCGGGCGACTACCGCGACCCGGGCTGGTACAAGCATCCGGCCGGCAGCGTGGCCCATGAATGGACGGGCGCCTTGCCGGCACCCGTGCGCGGCCAGGGCGCGGGCAAGCCGGCCACAAAAAGCGGCGTCGAGATGACGGTGCGCAAGCCGGGTGGGCACAGCGGGCATTGATGCGCCCCCTCCCGGGGACTTGCTAACACGGCAAGCCCCGGGGTGTGTTGCTTCAAATCAATGAATTGTTGGTTAGTGACAATCCGAGCATTTTAGTGACTGTTTTTTCCTTATATTCAAGTCATACGCTTGAATTATTGGCTATCGTCTTGCCTAGGAGGAAACATGTTGAATCAAATGAAAGTGGGGACGCGCCTGCTTGCAGCCTTCTTTTGCGTCGCGCTGATGGGAGCCATCGTGGCCGGCATCGGCATTTTCAACATGGGCAAGATCGATACCATGGCGGGGCAGATGTACAACCATGAGTTGCTGGGACTGTCGTACATCAAGGAAGCCAATATCGCCCTGATCAAGGTGGGCCGCGCGCGCAGCAATTTCCTGCTGGCTACCACCAGCGAAGAGCGCGCAGGGCGCCAGGCCGATATCGCCAAATACCTGGAAGAGAACAAGAACAACCTGGCCAAGGCCCAGCCGCTGTTCGTCACGCCGGCCGCCAAGGAGCTGTTTGCCCGCTTCGCCACCGTTGAGGCCGAGTATGTGAGCACCTTGCAGCAGTCGCTGGCGCTGGCGGCGGCCGAGCCGCTGGCGCAGCGCAGCGCGCAGCTGACGGCGCTGCTGGCCAAGACGCGCCAGCACGCCGATGAGCTCGATGGCGTGCTCGATAAATTGTCATTGCAGAAGGAAGCGCGGGCCAAGGCGGCTGCCGAGCAGGCATCGGGCGTGTACCAGGCCAGCCGCAGCTTCATGATCGCGCTCGTGCTGGGCAGCGTGGCGGCCGGTCTGGCGCTCGGGGCGCTGATCACGCGCGGACTGACGCGCCAGCTCGGTGGCGAACCGGCGTATGCCGTCAAGATCGCTGGCGCCATCGCCGAGGGCGACCTCACCGTCGAGATCCGCACGGCCAGCCACGACAGCGCCAGCCTGCTGTTCGCCATGAAAACCATGCGCGACAAGCTCGTGGGCATCGTCAGCCAGGTGCGCTCGGGCACGGACACCATCAATACGGCCTCGGGCGAAATCGCCCAGGGCAACCTCGACTTGTCGTCCCGTACGGAAGAGCAGGCCAGTTCGCTGGAAGAAACGGCGTCGTCGATGGAGCAGCTGACGTCGGCCGTGCGGCAGAACGCGGACAATGCGCGCCAGGCCAATGCGCTGGCCGGCGCCGCGTCCGACGTGGCCGGCAAGGGCGGCGCCGTGGTGGGGCGGGTGGTGCAGACGATGGAATCGATCAATGCGTCCTCGCGCAAGATCGTCGACATCATCAGCGTCATCGACAGCATTGCCTTCCAGACGAATATCCTGGCCTTGAACGCGGCCGTGGAAGCGGCCAGGGCGGGCGAGGAGGGGCGCGGATTCGCCGTCGTCGCAGCGGAAGTGCGCAACCTGGCGCAACGCTCTGCCAGTGCCGCCAAGGAAATCAAGACACTGATCGGCGACTCCGTCGAGCAGGTGGAAATCGGTTCCAGACTCGTGCATGACGCGGGCAAGACGATGGATGAGGTGGTCACCAGCGTGCGCCAGGTGGCCGACATCATGCAGGAAATCACGGCCGCCAGCGCCGAGCAAAGCGCCGGCATCGAGCAAGTCAACCAGGCCGTGCTGCAGATGGATCAGGTGACGCAGCAAAACGCGGCCCTCGTGGAAGAGGCGGCGGCCGCCGCCGAATCGCTGCAAGACCAGGCGCAGACCTTGACGGAACTGGTGGGCGTATTCCGCCTGCATGCCCAAGCGCAACAGATGGCCGTGCCGGCGGCCAGCAACGTCACGCCGCTGCGCCGCTCAGCGCCGGCCGCCAGGCAAGACGTGCGGCGCCTGGCCTGATAACGGCGGGCCCGGGCGCAATCGGCGCGGCGGTGGTAGGCTGTCGCTATTGCGCGTTTGCCACTTCCGGATCTTTCATGCCGTCTCCCCGCTTGCTTTGCTTATCTCTGCTGCTGTCCCTGGCGCCGCTGGCGCAGGCGCAGCAGGGTGATCCCGTCCTGCCTTACCGGCCTTCCGTAGCCAGTCCCGCCCAGCTGCCCGTGCCGGGCCAGCTGGAATTCGAGGCCGGCGGACTGCTATCGAAAACGGACGACACGCGCCGCGCCAGCCTGCCTTACGCTTTCAAACTTGCGTTCACGCCCGAATGGGGCGTGTTGCTCGAAGGCGAGGGTGTTGTGCGTGCGCACGACGGCACGGCGCGGCGCGAAACGGGCGTAGGCGACACGACGTTCGTGCTCAAGCGCGCCTTTTTGCTCGACAGCGCCACGGCGCTGGGCCTGGAGCTGGGGTGGAAGTTGCCCACGGCCAAGGACAGCATCGGCAGCGGCAAGAGCGACGTGTCGCTGAACGGTATTTTCAGCCGCGACCTGGGCGCCGTGCACGTGGATGCCAACCTGAACGCCACACGCCTGGGGGCGTCCGACCCGGATGCGGGCAGGGTGCAGACGGGCTGGGCGACCTCTTTTTCCACGCCCGTCAGCGGCCGCTGGGGCGCCACGGCGGAAGTGTCGGGCACGCGCCTGCGCGGTGCGCCGTCCACGGCGCAGCTGCTGCTGGCCGCCACCTACAGTCCCACGCCACGGCTGGCCATCGACATCGGCATGGCGCGCGGCTTGACGGCGTCGTCGCCGGACTGGTCGCTGTTCAGCGGTGTGGTCGTGCCCTTGGGCAAACTGTGGTGAGATTGCCACGGAGTTCCTTATGTGTCCTTGCGAACAAACAGTTAGTCACACAAGGTCTACAATGACGGCATAACTAAAAGGAGTGTCACCATGAAAACCCTGATTCTTGCCGCCGCCTTGCTGTCGGCAGCTACCGCCGCCGTCGCCCAAGTCGGCGTCTCCGTTACCGTCGGCCAGCCAGGCTTTTACGGACGCCTCGATATCGGCGACTATCCCGCGCCGCAATTGATCTATGCCCAGCCCGTCATCGTACAGCGCCCGCAATACTATTCGGCCCGTCCGATCTATCTGCGCGTGCCGCCCGGCCATGCCAAACACTGGTCCAAGCACTGCCGCAAGTATAATGCCTGTAACCAAGAGGTATATTTCGTCCAAGATAGTTGGTATAACAACCAATATGTGCCCCGTTACCGCCAGCAGCATGGCGACCATGGCCGTCCCGATTACGGCGACCGCGGCCGTCACGACTACAAGCATGATGACAAGCGCGACAAGCATGAAGGCAAGCGCGACAAGCATGATGACCATCCGGGCAAGGGCCATGGCAACGGCAATGGCCGCGGCAACGGCAACGGGCACAAGGATTAACAGGCAGGAGGATATTTGCATAGTAAAATCGTTATCGTAGGAGGAGGTGCGGGCGGCCTGGAGCTGGCCTGCAAACTCAGCCGCAAGCTCGGCCCCGGCCAGGTCACCCTGGTCGACAGCCGCCTGTACCACATCTGGAAACCGTCGCTGCATGAAGTGGCGGCCGGCACCCTGGACATTCATCAAGAGGGCCTGTCGTACCAGATGCTGGCGCATGACAATGGTTTTACCTATGTCTATGGTCCCTTGATCGCGCTCGACGCCGGCTCGAACAGCCTCACCGTGGGCGCCATCGCCACGGACAAGGACGAGCAGCTCTTGCCGCAGCGCACTGTCAGCTATGACCAGCTGGTGCTGGCCGTGGGCAGCACGTCGAATTACTTCGGCGTGCCCGGCGCCAAGGAAAACACGATTTCCCTCAATGCCACGGAAGACGCGGAACGTTTCCGTTTGACCCTGCTGAAACTGCTGGCCATGGCCGAGCAGCGCCAGGGCGACGCGGGCCATCCCGGTGTCGACATCGTCATCATCGGCGGCGGCGCCACGGGCGTCGAGCTGGCGGCCGAATTGCGCGAAGCGAGCGGCGTGTATGCCGCGTATGGTTTTCAGAATCTCAACGCCATCAAGGATGTACGCATCACCCTGCTCGAAGGGGCGCCGCGCATCCTCGCGCCGCTGCCCGAGCGCGTCTCCATTGCCGCCTCAAAACTGCTGCACCAGCATGGCATCACCGTGGTGACCGATACGCGCGTCACCACGATCGAAGCCGACAAAGTGACGGTGGCCAGCGGCACCAGCTATGCGGCCGACATCTGCGTGTGGGCCGCCGGCATCCGCGCGCCGGAATTCCTCGCCACTTTGGGCTTGCCAACCAACCGTTCCGGCCAGCTGGAAGTGACGGGCATGCTCAACGTGCAGGGCCATGCGAATATTTTCGCGCTGGGCGACTGCGCCGCCTGCACGGGGCCGGACGGCAAGCTGGTGCCGCCGCGCGCCCAGGCTGCCCACCAGCAAGCCGATTACCTGTTGAAAACATTCCTGCTGCAAGCGAAGGGCAGGCCGCCGCAAACGAAACCGTACGAATACCTGGACTACGGTTCGCTCGTGTCGTTTGGCCGTACCACCTCCGTCGGCACCCTGATGGGATCGCTGAAGGGCCTGAGCTGGTTCGTCGAAGGCTTTGTCGCGCGCATGATGTATGTGAGCCTGCACCTGATGCACCACAATGCCGTGCTGGGCAGCGTGCGCACGGCCGTCATGGCCATGGGCCGTTTCCTGATCAAGCGCAGCACGCCGCAGGTCAAGCTGCATTGATGTGCGGTAAGTAGGGAAATCCAACGGGGCCGCAGTGCCCCGTTTTTTATGGCAGCGTACGCATTGCGCGAGTGGCGTTGGCCGGGAACCGCAGCGCCGTCCCGCGGTCAGAACAAGGGCAAGCACACGCGCCATGAGCGGACAGCTTGATGAGGGGAGGCAGGCATGCCATCACGCTTACTGCAAGTCATTGCCCTGACCTTGACGGCCCTGGGGCTCGCGCCGGGTGCCGCCCATCTGCTGGAACTGCCCGTCAAGCTGGCGTATCCGCCAGCGCTGTATGCGCAGGTGACAAGCACGCTGTATGCCCTGTTTGGCCCGATAGGGGGCGCCGTGCAAATGGCCGCCATGGTGACCGTGGCCGTGCTGGCTTTTCGCTCCAGGCGCCTGCCCCAGGGCCGCCTGCTGGCCGCGTCGGCAGCCGCACTGCTTGCCTCCTTGCTGCTGTGGGCTTTCCTTGTCGCCCCCGTCAATGGGGAGTGGGGGAGTAGCGCCGACGTGAGCCAGGCGGAGTTTGCCGCAGCCTATGCGCGTCTGCGTGCACGCTGGGAGTATGGCCACGTGGCGGCCTTCATTGCCTGGTTCGCTGGCTGGCTGGGCATGGCCGCCGCCTTCACCATGCCGCCTCCTGCGGGTGCGGGCGTTCGCTTGCAGCCTTGACGCAAGAAGGGCCGCAAGATGCGGCCCTGGTTCCTGCCTTGACGCCGGTTGTTATTTGCTGCGCGGAATTGGCGCCGCTTCGCAGCGGCCCCGCGTCATGGGGAAATCGATAGTGGTGAGCTTGCCCTTCAAGGTGCCGGTAATGCTGGCGTGCAAGATGCGCTCGCTGTCGTGGCGGTAGATGATGCGGCTCGGGAAGTCATTATCCAGGTTGGCGAAGATGAATTCATTCGGCTTGTCCTGGCGCAGCAGGTTGAAGATCACGGGCGGCTCGCCCGACGGCTGCACGATGTAGGCCAGCTGGCCCGGCTCGGTGAGGCGGATCTGCACGAATTCAAACGCCGTCGTCTTGCCGCCCTTGACGGTGCGGCTGGTGCCGAGGATGGTGCCGCCGGCAGCCGTGCTCCATTGTTCTCCGGAACCGGGCTCGGCGCCGTCGACGTTCCAGCAGCCGGCCAGCCAGGCCAGCTTGTCCACGGTTTCCGGCGGCGGCACGGTATTGTCGGCGGCCTGGGCGGTGCCCATGGCCAGCAGCGCTGCCAGCAGGGTGGGGATCAGTCCTTGCATGCGGTCTCCTGTCGTCGAATCGTTCTGCGGTCCGGGGTGCCCCGGCAGTGTTCTGGCTTGATGTGGCCTGGCAAAGACTATTCTTTCGGAGCCACACGCGGCAAGACGACGGTCAGGGCCGTGCCGCCTTGCGGATTGGCCGCCAGGCTCAGGCTGCCACCGAGGTAATGCACGCGCTCGCGCACGGAGCGCAGGCCGTGCTTGCTCATTTCGACGGGCTCGCTGGCGGGCAAGCCCACGCCGTCATCCTTGACGGTCATCATCAGCGCTTCGTCATTGTCGTCGATGATGATGTCCACTTGCGTAGCATTGGCGTGCGCGGCGATGTTGCCGAGCGCTTCTTCCAGGGTGCGCAGCAGGGCCACGCCCACGTTGCGCGGGCAAATCAGTTCATCTTCGGGCAGGCTGCAGCGCACGGTGATGTTGTGCTGTTCGGCAAATTGCGTGGCCAGCTCGCCTAGCGCGACATTCACGCCGAGAAACTCGAGCTTGTCGTTCCACAGCTTCATCTGCATCTGGCGGTTGGTCTCGATCACATTGAGCAGCAATTGCTTCATGGTCGCCGCACGGTCGAGCAGGGCCGCTTCCTGCGGCATCTTTTGCGTCAGCAGCGACAGGTGCATGGTCAGTGCCGTCAGCGACGAGCCGAGGCTGTCGTGCAGCTGGCGCGACAGGGCGCGCCGTTCATTGTCCCAGCTGGTGTTGACATGGCCGAGCAACTCGCTGAGATCGGCGGCGCGTTCCGCATCGGCCTGGGCCGTTTCCTTGTTCGGATCTATTTGTGCGGACATAGCGCCCCGTGAATGGTGAAAGGTGGACCAAATTCAAGTTGTGGATCATACATGATGATTTCATCGCGGGGCGCATGGATGGAAAATTTCTGTCTTTTCGGCAATTTTGATCTCCTTCCATCACTTTTATATTGCAGGCAATATTATCGTTTGCCCCAGCAGCTGCCGTTCCTGCCGTTACGTACGGCTGCGCACATACCGGGGCGCCGCACGCTGCCATAGTGGTGTCATGCATTTTCTCCATGCAGCACAGGCCCGCTTACCGAAACGAAAGGACATGCCATGAATATCGATACCATCGTCGACCAGGAATACGCCGACAAAAGCTTCCGCGACATCGTCAATGCGCCCATCAGCGCCCTGCGCGGCGTCAGCCCGAAAGATGCCAAGGCCTTGCAGCAAGCGTTTGGCGTGCACACCGTGCGCGAACTGGCCAACCTCAATTTCGTCAAATGGGCCAGCGCATTGGCCATCCTGGCCGATGAAGAGGGCATGAGCGGCGAAGAGCGGGCCAAGGAAGAGCTGCTCGACGACGCCGTGGAAATGACTTTCCCCGCCAGCGACCCGATTTCCGTCGATGCCGGCATCACGCGCATCGAAGTGCCGCCCGAAACGGTCGACGCGCAAACGGACCACCAGCATGCGGGCCAGCATGAGGCAGCCGCTGGCAAGAAATAAAGCGTCCTGCGCATAAAAAAACCGGCTGGCCGTGAAGGCTTGCCGGTTTTTTTGCGTGCGGTGCGGTAAGAAAACTCAGGCGATCGACGGAATGTTGTTTTTTTGCATGTTTACTTGCGACTGCGCGGCGATCACCTCGTGCGGGATGCAGCAAAAGCGGTTCTTGCCGGCACGCTTGGCTTCGTACAGGGCCGTGTCCGCCGCGCCCAGCAGCGAGTCGACGGTACTGGCGTCGTCCGGGTAGATGGCGATGCCGATGCTGGTCGACAGGCGCAGGGTCAGGTCGTTGATGAAATACGGCTCGGAAATGACTTCGATCAGCTTGGCGGCCGGTTCGCGCGCGTCGCCCTTGCCGGCCAGGTTGCCCAGCACGATGACGAACTCATCGCCGCCGATACGCGCCACCGTGTCTTCCTTGCGTGAGGCGCCCACCAGGCGGGCCGCCACCATTTTCAGGATTTCATCGCCATAGCCGTGGCCGTAACTGTCGTTGATGGCCTTGAAGCCGTCCAGGTCCAGGTACAGGATGGCCGACTTGCCGCGGCTGCGGGCCGATTGCTGCAAGGTATGCTCGATGCGGTCTTCCAGCAGGCGCCGGTTCGGCAAGCCCGTCAGCGGGTCGTGCAGCGCCAATTCCTGCTGCTGTTTGCTGTATTGCGCCAGTTCCTTGTACAGCAGGCGCACTTCCAGCATGTTGTGGATGCGCTTGTGCACTTCCATCAGGTCGAAGGGTTTGCTGATGAAGTCGCGCGCGCCCGCTTCCAGGGCGGCGATCTTGAAACTCGGTTGGGCCGTCAGGGCCAGCACGGGCAGGTAGCCGCCATGCTCGATTTCCTTCAAGCCTTTCATGACCTGGAAACCATTGAGTTCCGGCATTTGCAGATCCAGCAAGATCAGGTCGTAGCAATGCTCCCGGTGCAGGGGGCAAACCTGGGCCGGACGCATGGTGGCCGTCACATTGGTATAGCCGGCATCGCGCAGGATTTCCAGCATCAGGTCAACATTGTCGGGTGAATCATCGACGACCAAAATTTTGGCTTTCAAAATCTCATCTTGGCTGGGCATGTAAGGTCTCGGTTATACGGTCTATGCAACGCTGGCTTCTACCGCAGATGATAGGCTGACGGCTGTGGAAAGATAGTAGCGCCTTGCAACAAGATAGGGCGCACAACAGCGCATGAGTTCGCTTCTGCCGTTCTCGCCGGCCAGGGCCGCCGTCTCCGGCCTGCCGTGCAGGTGTGCTTCTGCATTTCAGTGTAGCAAACTTTCGCTTAGTTGCTTGTAGGACAGTGCCGCGTCTGAAAGTAGGAAAGCTAACCCATGAAAATAGTCATTTTGTACTGCACTATGTATTTCTTTGCATCATCTTTTTAGGGGGGCGTATTGCGGCCCTGTTCAGGGCGGAGGGGACGTTCCGCGCTGCGCGGCCAGCTGCGCCACGGCCGCCAGCAGTTCGACCGGGTCTATCGGTTTCGAGATCCAGGCCTGGAAGCCGCTGGCCAGCGCCCGCTGGCGGTCCTGCGGTTGCGCGAACGCCGTCAGCGCCAGTGCCGGCAGACTGGCGGCATCGGGGGAGGCGTGCGCACGGATTTGCGCCAGCAAGTCGAAACCGTCGGCGTCGGGCATGCCGATGTCGCTGACCAGCACATGCGGGTGCACCTGGTCCAGCAGTTGCAGCGCTTGCGCCACGCTGCCCGCGCCATGTACGTCGGCGTGGCTGTCGCGCAGGATGCGCGCCGTCAGTTCGCGCGCATCGGCCTCGTCATCGACCAGCAGCACCGTAACGCCGCGCAAGTCGTGGCTGGCGGACAGCTCGCCGCCCTTCGGGCGCACCGGTGCGGCCCGCGTCCCCAGGGGCAGACGCACGGTAAAGCTGGCGCCCTGCATGTCGCCGGCGCTGCTGACCGTGACCGTGCCGCCATGCTGCTCCACCAGGTGCTTGACGATCGCCAGCCCCAGCCCCAGGCCGCCATGGCGGCGCGTGGTGGAGGCGTCGGCCTGGCGGAAACGGTCGAACACGTGGGGCAGGAAGTCTTTCTTGATGCCGACGCCGTTGTCGGCCACCGTGATGGCCAGGCGACTCGCCTCGCGGCGCACGCCGATCTCGACCCGCCCCCCTTGCGGCGTGAACTTCAGGGCATTCGACAGCAGGTTCCAGATCACTTGCTGGATACGGCTGGGGTCGCCCGTGATGGTGCCCGCATCGCTGGCGATGTTGCTGTGGATGGCGATGTGCTTGGCGTCGGCCGCCGGGCGCAGGGTTTCGATGGCCGAGGCGATGATGCTGGCGGGCACGATGGTTTGCAGGTCCAGCAGCACCTTGTCTGAGGTGATGCGGCTCATGTCGAGCAAGTCTTCGATCAGTTGCGCCTGCGCGCGCGCATTGCGTTCGATGCTTTGCAGGCCCCGGTGCAGGTCGGCCTGGTCGCGCGTGCCGCGCCGCAGCACCTGGGCCCAGCCCAGGATGGCCGACAGCGGCGTGCGCAGTTCGTGCGACAAGGTGGTGAGGAAATCGTCTTTCAGCTGGTTCGTGCGCTCGGCGTCGGCGCGCGCCTCGCGTTCGCTGTCGAGCAGCACCTTGCGCTCTTCGGCGGCGCGCGTGGCAGCCGCGTACAGGCGCGTATTGTCGAGCGCGACGGCGGCCTGGGCCGCGATGGCCGACACGATGCGTTCGCTGCGCGCGCTGAACATGCCCGCTTGCGGATGGCCGAGCAGCAAGCGCCCCAGCAACAGGCCCGAGCGCGAACTGACGGGCAGGCTCAGGCAGCTGCGCAGCGCCGGCGCGGCGCCGGCGCTGGCGTCGGGCGCGGCCAGCAAGTCGTTCTGGCGCATGGCCGCTCCCTGGCGCAGTTCCGTGGCGATGGCATCGGCCTCGCGCAGGCTGATGCCGTTGACGGCGCGTGCCGATGGCAGGGGGGCGACGCTGTCGTGGACCTCGCCCGCATCGTCATAATAAAAGGCGCCGAAGCGCGCGCCGCTGATGCGTGTGGCCGCATCGACGGTTTCCTGCAGCAGGGCCGGCAAATCGAGGGTGCTGGCCAGGGCCGCGCCCGTATTGTTGAGCAACTCGAGCACGCGCGTTTCATCGCGCAAGGCTTCCTGCGCGCGCTTGACCTGGTCGACGTCGGTGCTCGTGCCAAACCAGCGCAGCAGCTGGCCGCCCTGGTCGCGCACGGGATTGGCGCGCGTCAGGAACCAGCGGTACTGGCCGTCGGCGCCACGGATGGGGAACTCCATTTCGAAGGGCGTGCCATCGCGCAAGGCGGCCTTCCACGCTTGCAGCATGGGCGGCAGGTGTTGCGCGTCATAGGCGATGCTCCAGCCGTCGCCCGCCATCTGCTCGGCAGTGGTGCCCGTGTAGTCGTGCCAGCGCTGGTTGTACCAGGCAATGGTGCCGTCGAAGCTGGCGATCCAGGCCAGTTGCGGGATGGAATTGGCCAGCGCGCGCAAGTCTTCCTCGCTGTGGCGCAAGGTTTCCTCGGTCGCCTTGCGCTGGCTGATGTCCTGGATATACGTGGTCAAGCCGTCGCTGGAAGGGAAGATGCGCACTTCCAGCCAGCGCCCCAGCGGCGGATACAGCAGCTCGAAACTGCTGCTGTGCTGCTGCGCCATGGCGCGCCGGTACTGCGTTTCCAGTTCCGTACCCAGCAGGTCGGGGCAGGCTTGCCACAGGTTCTTGCCCGTCAGGCTCGCGCCAGGCGCGTGCTGCGGCGCCAGCATGGCGGCGCCGCGCGTATTGAGGTAGCGGATGGTCCAGTCGCGGTCGAGCAGGCAAAAGCCGTCGGTAATACTTTCCAGTAAGTTGGACAGGCGCTCGTCGGAGAGGCTCAGCGGCGCTGATGGGGGAAGCAGGTCTTGCTCGCGGTCATGCTTGGCCATCGGAAATCCTGCAACAGTGAGTCTGCCGCACGGGCACTTGCCCCGCCGGGCCGCCGCTAAGCTCAGTTAAATAGGTCATGATGCTCAATGCCCGCCGTCATGCATTAGGGGAGGCACAAACGCCCCTGTCTGGCTGGTATTGTAGCCCCAAGCGGCGCGCCGCCACCGCACGCTTGCGCGCCACCTGCAGATAGCACTGGACAGGCTGGAAAGCAGTCCCTATAATCCCGCTTCTTTCGAGACAGCAACTTCTCGATTCGCTGGGCGCCACTGTGAAAGCAGAAGTGTCCACTGATAAAAAGGCGTGCGCTTTTTGGCAGTGAAAAGGTAGTCGATGGAGCGGGGCGGTATTCTGCAAAATCAGCTAAGCGATTGAAAAATCGAACTTTTCAAAGCGAAATGAATACGCTATAATGTTTGCCTGCGCGGCTGTAGCTCAGCTGGATAGAGTACTTGGCTACGAACCAAGGGGTCGTGGGTTCAATTCCTGCCAGCCGCACCAGAATACTGAAAATCAGACTTTGCCTGGTTTTGTTGTAACAAGTTTCACCTCCATGTTGTTGATGGAATGTTGTAGAAGTTTTGCGGCTGTAGCTCAGCTGGATAGAGTACTTGGCTACGAACCAAGGGGTCGTGGGTTCAATTCCTGCCAGCCGCACCAGTATTGCCAAGACGGAGTTCGCTTCGTTTTGATGAAAGTTTCAAGCTTCGCGCCGTCCGGCGAAGTGTGTCAGAGTTTGCGGCTGTAGCTCAGCTGGATAGAGTACTTGGCTACGAACCAAGGGGTCGTGGGTTCAATTCCTGCCAGCCGCACCAGTATCAGCAGTAGTGAAAAAACCCGGAAAGTTCGCTTTCCGGGTTTTTTTTCGTCATCACGGCGCCTTCGCAGCGACCATGCTGGCGGCCTGGGCAATTGTGAAATATCCGCACGGCGCCCTTTGCCATTCTGCAAAGCCCTGCTATAATCTTGTCTTAGGCGGCTGTAGCTCAGCTGGATAGAGTACTTGGCTACGAACCAAGGGGTCGTGGGTTCAATTCCTGCCAGCCGCACCAGAATATTGGGGATCAGATTGTAAAATCTGATCCCCTTTTTCGTTTCCGAACGGATTTACGCCAAGTCTTTGGCGCCGTGCCGGTATTGCAGGCGAAACGCGCGCGGCGTGACGTGCTTGGCGGCGCGGAACTGGCGGTTGAAATGCGCGAGGTTGCGGTAGCCCGCCTCTTGCGCGATGACGGCAATGGCGAGATTGCTTTCGATCAGCTGTTGGCAGGCGCGCCCGATGCGCAGCCGCGCCAGATACTCGCCCGGCGTGCAATGCGCGTGGCGCTTGAAGCAGCGGTGAAACGCGCCCAGCGACAGGGCGGCCCGCTGTGCCAATGTTTCCAGTGCGATCTCTTCCCGGAAATGCGCGTGCATGAAGTCAAACACGATGGCCATGCGCTTTTGCTGCCCATCGGCATGCATCGGCGCCTGTGCTGTCGAGGCCAGCGGCCGCGCGGCGCCATCGGCCGCCAGGTCCAGCAGCACGTCGAGCAGCAGCGGCAGGCGCTGCGGCACGGGCAGGGCATTCAGTTGCAGCAATTGATGGGCGCAGCGCGCGCTCGTGTCCGCTGAAAAATGCAGGGCCGGGCCGGCGCGGGCCGCCAGCTGCCGCACGCCGTGCAACTCCGGAAAACAGGCCGCCAGCTGCTCCACCCACTCGAGCGAAAACCACACGACGACGGCCAGCATCGGTTGCGCGCTGTCGATGCGCTCGCTGGCCGACCACGTGTGCGGCAGATTCGGCCCCAGCAGCACCAGGTCGCCCGGTTCGAAGTCGCCCAGATGGTCGCCGATGTAGCGCTGCCCCCGCGCATTCACGGTCAGGGTCAGCTCGAATTGCGGGTGGTAATGCCAGATGAAGGGAATGGCATCGAGTTCGCGCCACAGCAAGCCCCAGGAGTGGCCCGTCGGGATCGTGACTTGTTCGAATAAAGGCGTCATCGTGACGTTTATTAGCTATGGATGATCAGGATAGTATCAGTATTGGTCGCTCCGCACGCATTTCCCTCTAATCTTCCGTCGCACAATCTGTCTCACACCAACACAGGAGACAGCGATGCAAGACCAGGTTCAGTATGTAAACCCGCAGTACGGCGAAGACCGTCCCGGCAACCCGTCCGTGGCCTACACGGAACAAACCCAGTTGCGCGACATCCGGAAACAGCTGCCGCTGCGCGTGCTGTCCGACAGCGACTTCTTGCACTGGCAAACCTACGGCTACGTCATCGTCAAGGATGCCGTATCGCCCGAGCAGGTGCGCCGCACAACGGACTTTCTGTGGGAATTCCAGGGACTCGATGAGAACGACCCGGCCACCTGGAACCGGGACCAGTTGCGCGACCACGCGATGAAGGAACTCAATGGTTCCGGCATGGTCGAGGCGTATCACAACCAGACCCTGTGGGATAACCGCCAGACCCAGCGCGTCTATGACGCCTTTGTCGACATATGGGACCGCGAAGACCTGTGGGTGACGATCGACCGCGCCAACCTGAACACGCCGAACAATGGCAAGCGCAAGTTTGGCGGCTTCATCCACTGGGATGCCGACACCACGCTCGACCCGCTGCCCGTCAACGTGCAAGGCGTGCTGGCCCTGTCCGATACGTCGCCCGAGAGCGGCGGTTTTCAATGCTATCCGGAACTGTTCAACAACTTGCTGGCGTGGCGCAAGACCGTGCCGCTTGACCGCAACCCATGGCAGCCGGACCTGGCGAAGGTGCCGTACCCGATGGAATTCATCGCCATGAAGAAAGGCGAGTTGCTGATCTTCAACAGCCTGCTGGCGCACGGCATCCGCCCGAACACGTCGACGGACCAGGTGCGCCTGGCCCAATACATTTCCTTTACGCCGGCCCAGGAAGACAATCAGTCCCTGCGCGACTGGAGGGTGCAAAGCTGGCGCGAGCGCAGCGCGCCGCAAGGCTATGCGTTTCCCGGCGACCCCGAGGAAAAGGAAAAGCTGCGTTATCCGCAAGCGCGCCTGACGGAGTTGGGCGGGAAAATCCTCGGCGCACGCGCTTGGTAAGTGTGGCGGCATTGCCTGCCGGATAGACAATTGCAGGCAAATGCACGATCATGGCTTGACTTGCCATCGACCGAGGAAACGCATGAGTATCATCACCAGCATCGAAGACTTGCGCGTGCTGGCCCAGAAACGGGTGCCGCGCATGTTTTACGACTACGCCGATTCCGGCTCCTGGACGGAATCGACGTACCGCGCCAACAACAGCGATTTCGCCAAGATCAAATTCCGCCAGCGCGTGGCCGTCAACCTGGAAAACCGCAGCCTGGCCTCGACCATGGTGGGCCAGCACGTATCGATGCCGGTGGCCCTGTCGCCCACGGGCTTGACGGGCATGCAGCATGCCGATGGCGAAATCCTCGCGGCCCAGGCGGCCGAGCGCTTCGGTGTGCCGTTTACCCTCTCGACCATGAGCATCTGCTCGATCGAGGACGTGGCGGCGAACACGACAAAGCCGTTCTGGTTCCAGCTGTACGTGATGAAGGACCGCGAATTCATCAACCGCCTGATCGACCGCGCCAAGGCGGCGAAATGCGGCGCGCTCGTGTTGACCCTGGACTTGCAGGTGCTGGGCCAGCGCCACAAGGACTTGCGCAACGGCCTGTCGGCGCCGCCGAAGCTGACGATTCCGAACATCATCAACATGGCCACCAAGCCGCGCTGGGTGGCGGGCATGCTGGGCACGAAGCGGCGCGGTTTTGGCAACATCGTCGGCCACGCCACGTCCGTGTCCGACATGTCGTCGCTGTCGGCCTGGACGCAGCAGCAGTTCGACCTGAGCCTGTCGTGGGCGGACGTGGAATGGATCAAGCAGCGCTGGGGTGGCAAACTGATCATCAAGGGCATCATGGACCCCGAAGACGCGCGCCTGGCCGTCGAAAGCGGCGCCGACGCGCTGATCGTCTCGAACCACGGCGGTCGCCAGCTCGATGGCGCGCAATCGTCGATCGAAGCCTTGCCCGCCATCGTCGACGCCGTCGGGAGCCAGATCGAAGTGCACATGGACGGCGGCATCCGCTCGGGCCAGGACGTGATCAAGGCCGTGGCCCTGGGCGCGAAAGGCGTGTACATCGGCCGCCCGTTTTTATACGGCCTGGGCGCCATGGGCGGGCCGGGCGTGACCAAATGCCTGGACATCATCCGCAACGAGCTGGACCTGACGATGGCCTTTTGCGGCTTGCGCGACTTGCAGCAGGTGGATAAAAAGATCCTGCTGCCGGGCACGTTTTAAGGCCAGTGGGGCGGCAATTGCCTGGCCGTGCTGTCACGTATCAGCGCCGGATGGAGGCCAGTCTGCCATTTGTGAAAAGCAAGGAACGCCTGCTTTCGTATAGCCACTCTTCGTGCGCGCCGGCCGCATCGGATTTTTTGTGCATGCTGACAGGTTTTCCCCAGCCGGAGGCGCGTACCTGCTTCGCGCTCATGCCAATGTTGACGTCGCCTTTTGCTCGCAGGGCGGTCTCGAAGATAATTTCCAGGATGCCTTCTTTGGCCTCTGCTATCTCGATATCTTTGGGTGGCGAGGTGAAAAGATACTCGACAAAATCCAACCGCGAGCGTTTGGCCGGATCGTAGACATTGCGAAATAGCGTCAGCGGTCCCGGCCTGGACTCGAATAGATAGAAGGAGAGCTCCAGCGCCGCGTCCTTGTCATCTTCGAAGACGATCCGCGCATAGTGCCGGAAGTCTTTATCTACATAGCTATGCACGGTGAAACTCGTCGTTTCCGTGACGACAAACTTTTTTCCAGCGGGATTCCCGTCCTCGTCCAATTCCTGGAACTCATAGCGCGAGATGGCTTGTGGATTGGGAACGATCCAATACCTGGTCTGTTTCAAGGACTCAAGCATCAATTTGGCCGCTGCCTCGTTCTTTGTCCGCGCGGCATCGACCGGCGCATATTGCGCCTGTGCGGATCCAGCCAGCAAGGCAAGCAGAATGGCCAGGCCGCTGCCGGCGAACTTCATTATTTTCACGGAGTGCTGTCCTGTTTCTTATTGTGAGACATGCAGAGTATCAGCCGAAACGAAGACATGTCAAAAAAAGCATCCTGGTCGAAAGTACACAAGCTCTTGCCGACAGCCAGCCAGGAAACATTAACGGCTTGTTTGAACGATGTAAAAACCTTCCGAAGCATCGGGCGGCACGAAGTGGCGCGTGATGGCGTCAAAATCAGCGTCGCTGGTGGAAAACGGGTGCAACCCGCTTTCATTGCGCTGGCGCAAGCGCGCCTTGCATTCTTCGTCCGGCACGTCCAGATAGTGCAGCACGTGCGCCACGTCCGCCTGCTGGAACAGCTCGCGCATCCAGGCGCGGCTGGCCGGCGTATTGGCGGGGAAATCGAGCACGACGGACACGCCCGCCTGCAGCATCTGCAGGGCCAAAGGAGCGATGGCCGCACGCAGCCGCGTAGCGCATGCCACGTAATCGGCCAGGCTGGCGATCTGGCCCGGATACAGCTGCGCCAGCAGGCTGTCTTCGCTGATGCGCACGGTCTGTGGCGCGCTGGCCAGCCGGGTTGTCAGAGTGGATTTTCCGGACGCGATCTTGCCGCAGACGAGGTGCAGGGTGGGGGAAGCGGGGGTGCTGGAAGTTGGGGGCATGGTCGCTCGCTAAAAAAGAAATGAAACCTGCGAGACGGTTTGACCAGTGACTGCACATCAAAGCCGCCTCTCAGGCGGCTTTGGCAATCACACTGCTGCTAAGCCACCATCGTTGGAATGGCGGCAATAATCGATGGCAGGGGAGGGAGTGGCGATTGCATGGGGCAACGATGCCATGCGATGGGCCGCGCTGTCAAGCCTCCCTTATGCGCGGCCATTTTCTTGGTCCATGGATGGAAAGCTTGTCGCGACATTATGGCTGCGGTTGCGATATGGCCGCGCGCTGGCTGGGCCGCAGCAGGTAGACGCCGTACAGGCACAGGGGCAGCACGGCCAGCAGGGCGATGTACGGCAAGATGGACGCACCGTCTTCGGCCGGGTTGGGCAAGGTGGCCGTCACCAGCGCGTAGTCCCACAGGCCATGCACGAGCACCATCGGCCAGATGGAGCGGGTGCGCAGGCGGATGGCCGCATAGCCGACGCCCTGCAAGGCGGCGGCCACGGCTTGCCACAAGGCGCCGCTGACGTCGCCCGTGGCCAAGCCGTTGGCCGTGTGGGCCAAGCCGAACAGCGCCGAGGAAATCAGCACGGCCGGCCAGACGGCGTAGCGGTCCAGCATGCCCTGCAACAAGATGGCGCGGAACATCAGTTCTTCCGAGATGGCCACCAGCGCCGCATTGCACGCCACGATCAGCAGCACGCGCGGCTGCGGCCAGCCGCCGGCCCAGGCCAGCAACAGCATCAGCAGCGCATACAGCAGGGGAGGGCAGACGAGCCACAGCGATTTCCATGGCTGCGGCGCGCCCAGGCCCGCTTCGCGGGGCCGGCTTGACGCCAGCAGCAGCGCCAGCGCGAACACTGCGGCCAGCGCCCACGACAGGCCGATACGGCCGGTGACGGCTGCGCCCGGCAAGGCGTAGCCGGCGGCTTCCAGCCAGCGGCCGCCCATGCTCAAGCCCAGCCAGACGGCCAGTGCGATGAGGGATAGCGGCATGGTGAGAGCGATTCTTTTCCCGGACATAAGCGGCCTCATGCTGCTGGTACGCCGCCGCTGACGCGGTTGCGGCCCGTGTTTTTCGACTGGTACAGCAAGGCATCGGCCTCGCGTATCAGCTCGCTGCTATCTGTGGGGCGGTCTTGGCCAGGCTGGAGCGTGGCCGCGCCCAGGCTGACGGTCACGACTGCGTTCGCGCTGGCCGCGTGGGGAATCTGCAAGCCTTCCACGGCCGCCCGGATCGCTTGCGCGACTTCCAGGGCGCCCGCCGCGCCGGTGCCGGGCATGATGACGGCGAACTCTTCGCCGCCGTAACGGGCCGCCAGGTCTTCGGCCCGGCCGACGCTGCGCGCCACGGCGCCGGAAACCGCCTGCAGGCACTCGTCGCCCGCCACGTGGCCATACTGATCGTTGAATTTCTTGAAGAAATCCACGTCCAGCATGATCAGCGACACTTCGTGCCCGCTGCGCTGGGCGCGCTTCAATTCATGCGCCAAGGTCTCGTCGAAACAGCGGCGGTTGGCCAGCCCCGTCAAGCCATCCTGCGAGGCCCGCGCCGCCAGGTCCGCATTGGCGTGCCGCAGCTCCGTCGTGGCCACGCGCAGGCTGGCTTCGATATGGTCGCGTACGGCAATCTGCCGCATCAGCTTGCGGAACAAGTAGATCAGCGCCGCGCCTGCCGCCAGCGACGCCAGCACGATTTGCATGCTCAAGCGCTGCCATTCGGCGAAAATATCTTCCTCCGATAGCCCCGCCGCCACGATGACGGGAAAGCGCTGCAGGTGGCGATAGCTGTACAGCCGTTCGATTTCGTCCACCTTCGCCGTCATCATGGCCGTGCCGACAGGCCCTTTTTCGCGGTAGGCGCGCAGGACTGCACCCGACGAAATATCCATGCCGATGACGCCGGGCTGGAATGGCCGGCGGTAGATCAAGGTGCCGTCGTCGAGGGCAAAGAAGGCCGTGCCCGTATTGCCAAGGTTGAGGCTATCGTAGATGCGTTCGAAGGAGGCGAGCCCGAGGGTGACCAGCACCACTCCCGCAAAGGAGCCGTCCGCCAATTCCACCCGGCGCGACACGGGCAAGACCCATTGCCCGCTGGATTTGCTGCGCACGGGCGCGCTGATGCGGCTGCCCAGCTGCGCATGCGTCTTGTGATAAGTAAAGTAGTCGCGGTCCGCATTGTTGCCGTCCTGCCCGGCGCCGGACGAGCTGGCCAGCCAGTCTCCGCGGCTGTCAAAAATGAAGACGCCGGCAATTTCCACGATATTCTTCGACAGCTGCTGCAGATGCGATTGCAGCCGCTCGCCGGTCGCGTCATTATTGCCTTCGTTGCGGATGTGCTCGACGATATCTTCCAGCATCACATCGGCGACTTCCAGCTCCATGTACGCTTGGGTCGCAAGGGTGCGCGCCATGTGTTCCGTCGTCGCCCTAGCCTCGTGCAAGCGCACTTCGCGCGAAGACCAGACGATCCAGATGGTCATGCCAAGCAGCATGGCGCACATGCAAAAGAAGGCGATGCTGGCCCAGACGATCACTGGCCGCTTGTGCTTGCTCAAGACCTCGGGCTGCGCCGGGATGGCGTCGGTATCTGCTGCTTCTTTTGTTGCGTGCATAGGCGGATCATGAAGTTGCATCTATGATATGGTGAAACATTGCCATACTACATTAAAATGCAAGATCACAAAGTTGCTACATCGTTATAGTTGCATGGAATAATAAGCATTGCCCCTTTGAACCTTTGATTGGAGTCGCATGGCCTACACGAAAACCATCACCACTGAACGCCTGATCCTGCGCAAACCGCAACCATCGGATGAAGCGGACTTCTTCGCCATGCATGCCGATCCCGAAGTGATGCGCTATTTCAGCGAGCCGCCATGGCAGGATGCCAGCATCGCCGCGCGCAAGCTTGCCGAGGACATCGCCGCTTTCGAGAGCGAGGAATTCTTCCGCTTCGCCGTCACGCTGAAGGCGACGGGCGAATATATGGGCAGCTGCAGCCTGTTTTCCGAGCACCGCCAGAACCGCCGTGCCGAAATCGGCTATGCGCTGGCGCGCCCGCATTGGGGCAAGGGCTATATGCAGGAAGCCTTGTCGGCGCTGCTGGAATACGCGTTCATCGAGCGCGACCTGAACCGCCTGGAAGCCGATATCGATCCGCTCAATACGGCTTCGGCCAGCGCCCTGGAACGCCAGGGTTTCAGCAAGGAAGGTTTCTTGCCCGAACGCTGGATCGTCGGCGGCCACGTCAGCGATACGGCCCTGTACGGCTTGCTGCGGCGTACGTGGGAGGCACGGCGCAAAGGCGCCGCGTGAGCCAGCAGGAAACCGAAGCGCTCGAGAGCTGGCTGGGCCGCGCCTTGCCGGCGTACTACCTGCGCTTTCTCCAGGACTGGCAGGAAGGTCTCCGTGGCGAACAGGTATTGCTGTATGGCGCAGAAAGTTTGGTGGAGCGTAACGAAACATATGACACGCTGCAATCCTGCCCCGGCTACATCACCATCGGCGACGACAGCGGCGGGCGCGCCGTCATGCTGGCGCTCGATGATGGCGACCGCGCCGTGTATCTGGTGGGGCATGGATCGATGCAGCGCGACGATTTCGAACTGGCTGCCGATGATTTCATGTCCTGGCTGGCCGCTGATTGCCCGCTGGATTGAGGAGGATGCCAAGCAATGAAAGCTGCCGATTTACCCGTTTCAGCCCATCCACTGGTGACGTTGCGCCAGCTGGAACGCAGTGACGCGCCTGCCTGGTATGCGTACCTGGCCGATCCTGTTGTCGTGGAACACACGAGCTGGGACTTGCGTTGCGCCGACGATCTGCAGGCCAATTTCGATGATTACGCCTCGGCCCAGCCAGCGTCGTCCATCCGCCTGGCCATCGTGCTGCGCGAGGGCGGCCAGCTGGTGGGCACGATCGGCTTCAATGCGATTTCCCCGCAGCACCGCACGGCCGAAATCGCCTACGATCTGTCTCCTGCCGTATGGGGGCAGGGCGTGGCCACGTCCATCGCCGCGTCGGTCATGGACTGGGGCTTCCAGCGCCTGGGCTTCCTGCGCATCCAGGCAACTGTGCTGGAGAGCAATGAACGTTCGATCCGCGTACTCGAGCGCTGCGGTTTCGAGCGCGAAGGCTATCTGCGCTGCTACCGGCAAATTCGCGGTAGGTCCGGCAATTTCTGGCTGTATGCGCGCATTGCCCACACTCCATGAATCGCTTGCCCCTGAGCATACTGCTGGTGGAAGACCACCTGGCCATCGCGCGCCAGGTGCTCGACTTCCTCGACGGCCTGGGCTGGCAGACCGACCATGCGGGCACGGGGGCGCTGGCCGTGCAATTGGCCACGCGCAACAGCTATGACGTGGTGCTGCTGGACCTGAACCTGCCCGACATCGATGGCTTGCAAGTGTGCCGCGCCATCAAGGTGGGGGCACCCAGCAATGTGCCGATCTTGATGCTGACGGCGCGCGATGCGTATGAAGACAAGGCGCGCGGCTTTCGCGACGGTGCCGACGATTACCTGAGCAAACCGTTCGACTTGCGCGAAGTGGCCTTGCGCTGCGAAGCGCTGGCGCGCCGGCACCAGCTGCATGTGCACCAGGAAATGCGCGTGGGCCCCTTCACCTTGCAGACGCGCGAAGGGCGCGCCCTGCTCGGTGACGTGGCGCTGCCGCTGACGCAGACGGGTTTTAAAATCTTGCTGCTGTTGTGCCGCGAGCATCCGCACGCCGTGTCGCGTTCGGCCTTGCTGCAGCATCTGTGGGGCAGCCAGCCGCCCGACAGCGATGCGCTCAAATCGCACATCTACGCGCTGCGCAAGCAGCTGGAGCTGGCCGGCGGCGCGGGCATGCTGGTGACCATACCGCAGCTGGGCTACCGCCTTGCCTTCGGCTCTGCGGCGTTTCCATGAGCAAGTCGATCCGGCAGCGCCTGTTCGCTGCCCTGGCCGGTTTCACCGTGTTGCTGTGCCTGTGCTACACGGGCCTGGCGCTGGTGATCGCCTACGTGACGGAAGACATGCTGGTGCAGCGCCTGCTCGAACGCGAAGCGGCGGTGGTCAGCCAGCATTTGCGCCAGCACGGTGAGCTTACGCCGTCTGGTAACGACCTCATCAAGACTTACGTCAACTACCATGATCTGCCTCAAGTGGTGCGCGAGCAAGTGCTGCCGTCAGCCCCGCGCGGGGAAGTGTTTACCACGACGGGCCAGCATTATCACGTGCTGGCGCTGGACCTCGTTGCCGCTGGCAAGCCGCAGCGCAGCTATCTGCTGGCCGACGTGGCGCCCGTGCTGGTGGTGCAGCGCCTGGCGCGGGAGGTGGGCGGTGTCGTGCTGGGCGTGGCGCTGGCGCTGATCGCCCTGGCCTTGCTGCTGGCGTACTGGCTGGCGCGGCGCCTCGTGCTGCCCCTGCAGCGCCTGGCCCAGGAAGCGCGCCAGCTGGCGCCCGGCAGCGCCGTCCATTTCAGCGAGCGCGATCGCCCCGACGAGATCGGTTTCCTGGCGCGCCGCCTGGAAACCACGTTTGCCGAACTGCAGGCGGTGTTGCAGCGCGAACAGGCCTTCGCCCGCGACGTCAGCCATGAGCTGCGCACGCCGCTGACCTTGATGCACAACACGCTGGCGCTGGCCGAGGCGCAGCCCCTGGGCGGGCAAGAGCAGGCGCAGCTGCGGCAATCCACGGACGAGATGCGCGCCACCATCGACGTGCTGTTCGCGCTGGCGCGGGCCGAGCAACTGCCGGGCGAGGTGGTGGAGTTGCGCGGCTGTATGGAGCAATGCCTGCTGCGCCTGCTCGACGAACATCCGTGGGACGCCAGCCTGCTGACCCTGGACTTGCCCGAGCGGCTGGACGTGGCCGGCAACGTCCAGCTGGTCATGTTGCTCATCAATAATTGCCTGGCGAATGCGCTGTTTCATGGCGGCCCCGATTGCCGCATCAGCATTGCGTTTGCGCAAGGCCACCTGAACATTGTCAATACCGTGCAGGCGGGGCAGCCACGGCGCGTCCACGGTTTCGCCCATGGCCAGAACCTGCTGCTGCGCCTGGCGCAAGCGATGCGCTGGGACATTGCTTTCCACCCCGGCGCGACGCAGTACCGTGTCGCGATCGTTCCCACCCAGGCTTAATAAAGTCAGCGGATTTCACCGCGATTTCACCTGCCCCTGCTTATGCTGGCTGCTCTTTGACTTGAAGGGAAGCCCATGAAAATCGCCATCAGCCTGTTGATCCTGTCCTGCGTTTGCACATCCGCGCCGGCCCAGGTGAGCAGCCTCGTCTACAAGGAAGACAAGCGCCGCTACATCGTCTACACGCCGCCGTCTTACCAAAGCGCGCCGCAGCAAGCCTTTCCCGTCGTCTTCAATTTCCATGGCGGCGGCATGAGCATGGCGGAACAAATGCTGTACACACAAATGAACAAGACGGCCGAGCGGCACCAATTCATCGTCGTGTATCCGCAAGGCATCAAGCAGGACTGGAACGTGGGCTTCGGCATGGATTACCTGGCGGGCACGGATGACGTCGGTTTCACGCAAGCCATGCTGAGCAAACTCAGGCAGGATTACCGCATCGATGACAAAAGAGTCTATGCGACGGGCCTGTCGCGCGGCGGTTTCTTTGCCCTGCGCCTGGCGACCGAGCTGCCGCAGCAGTTCGCCGCCGTCGCCTCGGTGGGCGCGCCCATGCCGGAACCCGTGGTGCGGCACCATCAACAGCGCGGCAAGGTCGGCATGCTGTTGATACAGGGGACGGCCGACAAGGTCGTGCTGTACGAAGGCAAGGCCGCCGGCTACCTGTCGGCGCAGGGCACCTTCGATTACTGGCGCAAGCACAACGGCATCGATGGCGTCACGCCGCAGCCGCGCCTGATTCCTAGCCCGGCTGGCGATACGACGCAAGTAAGCTGGCTGGAGCAGGGTGGCGATGACGGCGGCGCCAGCGTTGCCTTGCTCACCGTCAAGGACGGCGGCCACACGTGGCCGGGCGCCGATGCCTTCAATATCGGCCTGCCCATCGGCAAGACCACGCGCGCCGTCGACGCGAATGACGTCATCTGGGAATTTTTCAGCAAGCACCGGCGTTAAGGTGACGGGGACGCGGTTGCCTGTGGCACACTCTTGTCATATTGAATCTTGCACAAGGAAATGATGAACAGCCACCCCGTCACCGTATTCTGCCGCTCCTTGGCGCAGCTTTCCGCCATGCTCGACAAGACCGGCACCGCGCCATCGATGCTGGCGGCGCGTTTGCACCCGGACATGCTGCCGTTTGCCCAGCAAGTGCGCGCGGCAGTGAGCTTTTCCCTGCGCGGCTGCTGCCCTCTGGCAGGGCTGGACGTGGCCGATTTCAGCGCCGTCGCCAGCCTGCAGGAGCAGATCGCGCAGACCATACGCTACCTCAAGGATATTCCTGCTGAACGTTTTGACGGGCCGCCCGGGCGCATCTGCCGCGACCGCGCCGGCTTTGCCGACATCGCGCTGCCGGCCGATGAATTCTTGAACCTGTACATTCTGCCGAATTTCTACTTTCACTTCAGCATGGCGTATGCGATTGCCCGCAGCCAGGGAGCCAGCATCGGCAAGGGCGATTTCGACGGTTATCACGCGTATGCGCCGGGATTTTCCTTCGAGACGCCGGTGGCATCGTAAGAACTACAGTCCCGCTTCCTTCCAGGCGGAAAACCCCAGCCGTTTCAGCAGCCGGCCCGACAGCCCGCAACTCCAGCAGCTGATCTGGATTTGCCGGTGCCGTGCCGGGTTCGCATGCCAGGCTTGCTCGGCGTAATCGAGCAGGGCGTCGCTGAGCGCAGAAGTGTCGGCCACGGGCGGCAGGCGGCTCATCAGTTCGAACACGCCATAGGTGGTCTCCCTGATCTGCAGCAAACCGGCAAGCAGGTCGCGCAGCACGTCGCCGCCGATGGACCTGCTGGCTTGGGTGAAACGCTGCCGCCAGCACAGGCTGCGCGCCTGCCACAGGGCCAGCAGTGCGGGCACGTCGGCCACCCGCAGTTGCCCGATCAGCTCGTCCGCTTCGTGAAACAGGTCGAGGCGCTCGTATTCCTCGTCGTCGCCGCACAGCAGTTCATCGAGTTCGTGCAATACGCTCATGCCACCACGTTTGTGGGCGTGCCCCGTTCGAACGCCTCCACGTTGCCGATCAGGATGTCCGCCAGCTTTTGCATGGCTTCGCCACTGGCCCAGGCCGTGTGCGGCGTGAGGATGAAGTTGGGCAGGCGTAAATTCAACAGCGGATTGTCGGGCAGCGGCGGCTCCTTCGATAACACGTCGAAACCGGCGCCGGCGATCACGCCGTTCGTCAATGCCTGGGCCAGCGCCGCTTCATCGACAAGGCCGCCCCGCGCCGTGTTGATCAACAGCGACGTCGGCTGCATGCGGGCCAGTTCTTGCGCGCCGATGATGTTGCGCGTCTTGTCCGTCAGCGGCAGGTGCAGGCTGAGCACGTCGGACGTGGCCAGCAAGTCGTCAAAACTCACTTGCGTCACGCCGTCGTCCTCGACAGGCGAGCGGTTGTGGACTTGTACCTGCATGCCGAAGGCGCGCCCCAGCTGCGCGACGGACTTGCCCAGCGCACCGTAGCCGAGCAAACCCAAACGGCTGCCGGCCAGGTCGCGGATCGGGTGGCCGAACAGGCAGAAGCGGTCCGATGCCTGCCACAGGCCCGCTTCCACGTCGGCGCGGTAGGCAAGCAGCTGGCGGCGCAGGGCCAGCATCAGTGCCAAGGTATGTTCGGGCACGGTGGCGCGCGCATAGTCGCGGATATTCGCCACGACGATGCCCCGCTCGCGGCAGGCGGCCAGGTCGATGATATCCGTGCCGGTGGCGGCCACGGCGATCATTTTCAGGTCAGGTAGCTGCGCCAGCTCGGCCGCACGCAGCGGCACTTTGTTCGTGATGGCGATGCTGGCGCCTTGCAGGCGGGATACGGTCTGCTCGCTGCCCTTGGTATGCGGATACTCTTCCCAGATGTGCGCGAAGGCGGGCGGGCGCACGGTAGCGATCAGGCTGTCGCGGTCGAGAAAGACGATGCGGTGGGGCGATGTGCTTGCTGCGGTCATGGCTGGGCCTCGGTCAGGGTGGCGCGCGGGCTCGGGCTGGCGTTCTTGCCCTTGAGCTGCGTGGCCGGGTGGTTGGTAAACATGTCGGCGACCCATTCGACAAACACGCGCACCTTGGCGGACAGATGGCGGTTGGGCGGATAGATTACGTGGATGGGCAGCGGGTCGGATTCCCATTCACTGAGCAATTCCACCATTTTGCCCTGTTCTATCAGCGGCGCAAGCATGAAATGCGTCATTTGCACGATGCCCAGGCCGGCCAGGCCCGCGGCCGAGTAGGCATTCGAGTCGTTCAGGGCGATATGGCTGGGCATGGCGATCTGGATGCGTTCGCCGGCACGCGTGAAATCCCAGTCAAACGTTTTGCCCGTCTTGGCGGAGAAAAAATTCACGCCGCGGTGGCGCGGCAAGTCGTTCGGATGCAGCGGCGTGCCGTGGTGCGCCAGGTAGCCGGGCGAGGCGCACGTCATGAAGTGCAGCACGCCGACCCTGCGCGCGATCAGGTTCAGGTCGCCCAGTTCGCCGCCGCGCACGGCGCAGTCGACGCCTTCCTCGATCAGGTCGACGGGACGATCGCTGCAACCGAGCTCCAGCGAGATGTCCGGGTAGCGGGCAAAGAAATCGGGCAGGGCGGGGATGATCAGTTCGCTGGCCAGGGCCGTGGGCGCATCCACGCGCAGCCGCCCGCTGGGGCTCAATCGCGTGCGCGACAGCGATTCCTCGGCCTCGCGTACGTCCGACAGGATGCGCACGCAGCGTTCGTAATAGGCGGCCCCGTCGGACGTGATGCTGACGTGGCGCGTGGTGCGGTTGAGCAACTTGACCGACAGGCTCGCTTCCAGCGACTGGATCAGGGTTGACACGGTGGCTTTCGGCAGCTGCATGTTTTCCGCCGCGCGCGTAAAGCCGCCCGCATCGACGACTTGGATGAAAACTTCCATTGCTTGCAGCTTGTTCACTTGAATTCCTGTCACTTTATCCGTGATTATTCAGAATCCTGAACAATCAATTCGTCATTGCACTCTTTATCAGATTGTAGATCAAGTCTATAGTTGTTGTACTGCAGCATAAATGTGATGCCGCAGGCAGTACAACAGGAGAAACATCATGGCTTATCGGAATGGACACTTTGCAGTACCCGCCTTGGTTGCGGTTGCGCTCGCTCTGGCCGCGATGGTATCGACGGATGCGTATTCACTGGCGGCGCAAAGCGAAGCCAGTGCTTACAGCGCCCTGACCCATGAAGTGGGCGGCATCGCCCTGTTGTGCTTGAACGACACGGTACTCGATGCTGCGGTGCAGCCGGTGGTGGCGCAATGAGCGTTGCCGGCACCGTGGCCGAACTGGCTCCTGGCCAGGCGCTGAAGATACGCGATATCCAGGTGCAGGGCGCGCAGGATGCGCTCGCCGCGCGCGTCTACACGGCCGGCGTGCCGGGCGCCAAGCAGTCGAGCCTGATCGTCTTCTTCCATGGCGGCGGCTTTGTCGACGGCGACCTGGACGACGCGGACGACTTCCTGCGCTGCCTCGTGTTGAGCAACCCCGACCACGTGGTGCTGGCCGCGAACTACACCTTGGCGAAGGTGCGGCCATTCCCCGCCGCCGTGGAAGACGCGCATGCCGTGCTGCTGTGGGCAAAAAAGAACAAGTCCAAGCTGGGCTGGACGGGCAAGCAGATGGTGGTGTCGGGCATCGAAGCGGGCGCCAACCTGGCTGCCGTGTGCGCCATGATGTCGCGCGACCGGGGCGGACCGCCCCTCGCGGGCCAGGTGCTGATCATGCCGATGCTTGACCCCGGCCTGTCGACCTGCTCGATGCGCAACTTGCCGACGTGCCCAGACCTGGCGGAAGTGGCTGACCAATGCGCCGCCGCCTACCGTGGCTACCTGCCAAATGCCGCTGACCGTACCCATCCGTATGCGTCGCCATTGCAGTCGAGCCGATTGAAGAACCTGCCGCCGGCGCTCATCCTGTCCGGAGAAGACGACCCATTGCGCGATGAGGCTGAACAATACGGCAGCAAGCTGATCGCCTGCGGCATCAAGACCACGGTGCGGCGCATGCCCGCCGCGCCGCTGCAGGATGCGGGCGCGCGTAATGAGTGCGCTTGCAAGGTGCATGCCTTGAACGAGATTGCCAGCTTTGTCGCTGGACTGGGGCAGGAGCCCGAGTCATGACGCCGCCATCTGCGGCACCGCAAAAAAACTTACACTAATCAGTTTACTTTTTGAGTTTCGGTTGTTACACTACGGAGTGTAGTTCCCATCTTGCCTGAGTTGTGCGCTCGCACAGCCAGCTTTGTCGTCCCCGTCCGCTTTTAAACAGCTGGCGGCCTGTTTACCTTTGATCGAGCGCCGTCGGGCGCCATGGCACCACCATTCACTCTTTTTAGCTGGGTTGCTTCCTGCCGCCCATACCATTAGAAATTTTCATAAAACAGGGAAATAAAATGAAAAACGTTCAACAATTTTCCACTCTGCTCAAGCCCCTGGCTGCCTCGCTCGCGCTGGCGGGACTGGTGGCCGTGAGCCTGGCCGGCTGCGATTCGGCCAATAGCAAGGTGCCCGACGCGCCAGCGGCCGGCGGCCCGCCCATCTCGGCCGCCGCCGTCGTTGAAAAACAGATCACGGAAACGCAGGAATTCTCGGGCCGTCTGGAAGCGATCGAGCGCGTGGAAATCCGCTCGAGAGTCGGCGGTTTCATCACGGCCGTCAATTTCAAGCCGGGCAGCGAAGTGAAAAAGGGCGACGTGCTGTTCGTCATCGATCCGCGCCCATTCCAGGCCGAAGTGTCGCGCGCCGAAGGCACTGCCGCCTCGGCCCGCGCCAAGGCGGAACTGGCCAAGCTGGAACTGTCGCGCGCTGAAAAGCTGCTGGCTGAAAAAGCCATCGCCCAGCGCGAATTCGATGAAAAGGCGTCGGGCCTGAAAGAGCTGGATGCGAATGTCCGCTCGGCGCAAGCCGCGTATGAAGCGGCGAAACTGAACCTGTCGTACACGCAGGTGCAGGCGCCGATCAGCGGCCGCGTCAGCAAGGCGGAAATCACCGTCGGCAACCTGATCGACGCGTCCGCCATCCTCACCTCGGTGGTGTCGACGGACCGCATCTACGCCAGCTTCGACGGCGATGAAGATACGTACCTGCGCGTAGCCGGCACGGCGCAAAAGGGCACGCCCGTCACCGTCAAGGTCGGCCTGGCCAATGAAACGGGCTTCCCGCATGAAGGCAAGCTGGAATTCGTCGACAACCAGCTCGATCCGGCCACGGGCAGCGTACGCATGCGCGCCACCTTCGCCAACGCCGAGCGCCAGCTGGTGCCTGGCCTGTTCGCGCGCATCCAGCTCGACGGCGGCAACGGCCCGCAGGCGCAAAGCACGGCCCTGTTGATCAGCGACCGCGCCGTCGGCACGGATCAAAGCCGCAAATACGTCTACGTGGTGGGTGCCGACAACAAGGCCGAATACCGCGCCGTCAAGCTGGGCCCGACTTCGGACGGCTTGCGCGTGGTGCGCGAAGGCTTGAAGGCGGGCGAGAAAATCGTCGTCAACGGCTTGCAGCGCGTGCGCCCGGGCGCCCCCGTGACGCCGCAGATAGTGGCCATGGATTTCGATCCGACCGCGCCTGCCGCTCCTGCAAAACCTGAAGCAAAAGATGCCAAGATCGCCGCGAAAGCAGCATCGACTTCCAAGGAATAAACATGAACTTTTCCCGCTTTTTCATCGACAAGCCGATTTTCGCGGCGGTGCTGTCGATCGTCATATTCGTGGCCGGGCTGCTGTCGATTTTCGGCCTGCCCATCTCCGAATATCCTGACGTCGTGCCGCCATCCGTGGTGGTGCGCGCGCAGTACCCGGGCGCCAACCCGAAAGTGATCGCCGAAACCGTGGCCGCGCCGCTCGAAGAGCAGATCAACGGCGTCGAGAACATGCTCTACATGTCCTCGCAAAACACGTCCGATGGCGCGATGATGCTGACCGTGACCTTCAAGATCGGCACCAACGTCGAGCAGGCCGAAACGCAAGTGCAGAACCGCGTGCAGCGCGCCTTGCCGCGCCTGCCCGAGGAAGTGCGCCAGATCGGCGTGACGACCGTCAAGTCCTCGCCCAACCTGACCATGGTGGTGCACCTGGTCTCGCCGAACAAGCGCTATGACGATATGTATCTGCGTAACTACGCGGTGCTGAACGTCAAGGACCAACTGGCCCGCTTGCCCGGCATGGGCGACATCCAGATCTTCGGCGCCGGCGACTATGCCATGCGCATCTGGCTCGACCCGCAAAAGGTGGCGGCGCGCGGCATGACGGCCAATGACGTCGTCGACGCGATCCGCGAGCAGAACGTGCAGGTGGCCGCCGGTGTGATCGGCGCCTCGCCAGCGAAGAACTCGGACTTCCAGCTGACCGTCAATACCCAGGGCCGTCTGCAGACGCCCGAGGAATTTGGCGCCATCATCGTGCGCACGAATGCCGATGGCGCCGTGACGCACCTGAAGGACGTGGCGCGCGTGGAAATGGGCGCCAACAGCTACTCGCTGCGTTCGCTGCTGAACAATAATCCGGCCGTCGGCATGGGTATTTTCGAAGCGCCGAACGCCAACGCGCTGCAACTGTCTTCCGACGTGCGCTCCAAGATGGACGAACTGAAAAAAGACTTCCCGCAAGGCGTGGAATACCGGATCGAGTACGACCCGACGCAGTTCGTGCGTTCGTCCATCGAAGCCGTGATCCATACCCTGCTCGAAGCGATTGCCCTGGTGGTGCTGGTGGTGATCATCTTCCTGCAAACCTGGCGCGCATCGATCATTCCGCTGCTGGCCGTTCCCGTCTCCATCGTCGGCACCTTTGCCGTGATGCTGGGCTTTGGCTTCTCGATCAACACCCTGTCGCTGTTCGGCCTCGTGCTGGCCATCGGTATCGTCGTCGATGACGCCATCGTGGTGGTGGAAAACGTCGAGCGCAATATCGAGGAAGGCTTGTCGCCGCGCGACGCCACCATCCAGGCCATGAAAGAGGTCAGCGGTCCTATCGTTGCCATCGCCCTGGTGCTGTGCGCCGTGTTCGTGCCGATCGCCTTCGTGCCTGGTCTGTCGGGCGAGTTCTACCGCCAGTTCGCGCTGACCATCGCCATTTCGACCGTGATCTCCGCTTTCAGCTCGCTGACCCTGGCGCCAGCCCTGTCGGCCGCGCTGCTTAAACCGCACGATGCGCCGAAAGACGCGCTGACGCGCGGCATGGACATGGTCTTCGGCCGCTTCTTCGCCTGGTTCAACCGCTTCTTCGGCCGCGCTTCGCACCGCTATGAAGCTGGCGTAAAAGGCGTGTTGGGCCGCAAGAGCGCTTCGCTGGGTGTGTATGCGCTGCTGGTCGTTGCCGCCATCTTCACCTTCAAGTCCGTGCCGGCCGGCTTCGTGCCAGCGCAGGACAAGCAATACCTGGTGGGCTTTGCGCAATTGCCTGACGCCGCGTCGCTGGACCGCACCGAAGATGTCGTGCGCCGCATGTCCGATGTCATCAAGTCGGTGCCTGGCGTCGAATCGACCATCGCCTTCCCCGGCCTGTCGATCAACGACTTTACCAATGCGCCGAACGCCGGTATCGTCTTCGCCACCCTGAAACCGTTCGACGAGCGTACCAGCAAGGAATTGTCGGGCGGCGCCATCGCGGCCGAGATCAACAAGCGTCTGGGCGGTATCCAGGACGCCTTCATCATGGTCTTCCCGCCACCGCCGGTCAACGGCCTCGGTACCATCGGCGGCTTCAAGATGATGATCGAAGACCGCGGCAACCTCGGTTACGACGCGCTGTACAACGCCACCCAGGCGCTGGCCGCGAAAGCGTACCAGACGCCGGAACTGGCGGGCGTATTCTCGGGCTATCAGATCAACGTGCCGCAGCTGTTCGCCGACGTCGACCGCGTGAAAGCCAAGCAGATGGGCGTGCAGCTGCAAACGATTTACCAGACCTTGCAGATCAACCTCGGTTCGCTGTACGTGAATGACTTCAATCAGTTTGGCCGTACCTACCAGGTACGCGTGCAGGCCGATGCGGCGTTCCGTTCGCATGCGCAGGATATCGCGCAGCTGAAGGTACGCAACGACAAGGGCGAGATGATCCCGCTGTCGTCGCTGATGCGCGTCAAGGACAGCTATGGCCCGGACCGCGTGCAGCGCTACAACGCGTATGCCGCAGCCGACTTCAATGGCGGCGCAGCCCCTGGCGTATCGAGCGGCCAGGCGCAAGCCGCGCTGGAACGCATCGCCAAGGAAGTGCTGCCGCAGGGGATTTCGTATGAATGGACGGAGCTGACCTACCAGGACATCTTGTCCGGCAATACGATGATCTATGTGTTCCCGCTGTGCGTGCTGCTGGTGTTCCTCGTACTGGCCGCCCAGTACGAAAGCTGGACCCTGCCGCTGGCCGTGATCCTGATCGTGCCGATGTCGATCCTCTGCGCACTGCTGGGCGTGAAACTGACCGGCGGCGACAACAACGTGTTTACCCAGATCGCGCTGTTCGTGCTGGTGGGGCTGGCGTCGAAGAATGCGATTCTGATCGTGGAATTTGCCCGCGAACTGGAAGAGCATGGCCGTACCGTCGTGCAAGCGGCGCTGGAAGCGTGCCGTCTGCGTCTGCGTCCGATCCTGATGACGTCGATCGCCTTCATCATGGGCGTGGTGCCCCTGGTGTTCTCGAATGGCGCCGGTTCGGAAATGCGCCATGCCATGGGTGTGGCGGTCTTCGCCGGCATGCTGGGCGTGACCTTCTTCGGCCTGTTCCTGACGCCCGTGTTCTACGTACTGCTGCGCACCCTGGCGCAGCGTTTTGAGAAAAAACCAGCCGCCGTTGCCGCCAAGCCTGTCGCCGCGCCAGCGCTGGACCTGGAAGGAGATATATATTGAAAACCAAGGAAATCATCTGGCGCGTCAAGCCCGTGCTGACCGCCATGGCCGCAGCCGTGCTGCTGGCCGCCTGCGCGGCGCCGGAGTTCAAGCAGCCGCAGATCGAGACGCCGGCCGCGTTCAAGGAAGCGCAAACCTTGCCTGCCGTGCAGACGGCGGCCGACGGCACGCGCTGGAAGCAGGGCGTGCCGGCCGAGCGCCAGGCGCGCGGCGAGTGGTGGCTGGCGTTCAATGATCCGGCTTTGACCAGCTTGATCAACGAAGCGACGCAAGCGAATGCCAACCTGGCCATCGCCGCCGCCCGCGTCAAGCAGGCGAGGGCGATTGCTGGCATCGCCGAAGCGGACCGCATCCCGCAAGTGGGCGTGAACGTGGGCGGCCAGCGCAACCGTGCTTCCGCCGTGTCGCTCGGCTTGCCGAACGGCGCGCCGGTGGCGGCCACGAATGTCTACCAGGCCAACCTGACGGCCAGCTACGAAGTCGACTTGTTCGGCCGCGTGGCATCGAACGTCAGCGCCTCGCGCAGCGATGCGCTGGCCGTGGAAGCGACGTACCGCTCGGTGCTGCTGTCCTTGCAGGCCGACGTGGCGCAAACCTACTTCCAGCTGCGCGCCACGGACGCCGAACTGGCGACTCTGGAACAGACGGTGCGCCTGCGCGAAGAAAGCGTGCATGTGAACCAGCGCCGCTACGACCTGGGCGACATCGGCGAGTTCGATCTGTCGCGTGCCCGCACGGAGCTGTCGACCGTGCGTGCCGAAGCCATCGGCCTGCAGCGCCAGCGCGCCACCAGCGAACATGCGCTGGCTGTCCTGTTGGGCAAACCGGCCGCCAGCTTCACGGCGACCGTCAATCCGCTGCAGGATAGCGGCTTCCTGCCCGTGATCCCGGCCGGCATGCCATCGTCCTTGCTGGAACGCCGTCCCGACATCGCGTCGGCGCAGCGCACCATGGAGGCGTCGAATGCGCGCATCGGCGTGGCGAAATCGGCCATGTTCCCGGCCTTGACCTTGAACGCCTCCGGCGGCGGCGCGTCCGATACCTTCTCGGACATCTTCAAGTGGAGCAGCCGCTCCTGGCTGCTGGGCGCCCTGATGTCGATGCCGATCATCGACGGTGGCCGTAATAAAGCTGCCGTAAGCCGCAGCGAAGCGCAGCTGGAAGAGTCGGTGGCGACGTATCGCCAGAGCGTGCTGGTGGCCTTCGCCGAGGTGGAAGACAACCTGGCCGGCTTGCGCATCCTGTCGGGCCAGACGCAGCAGATCGACGAAGCCGTCGTCTCGGCGCGCCGCTCGGCCGACCTGGCGCAAAAGCTGTACGACGCTGGCCGTTCCAGCTACCTGGACCTGCTGGACGCGCAGCGCAACCTGGCGGCCATCGAGCGCAACGCCGTGCAATTGCGCGGCAACCGCGCCGTCACCACGGTGGCGCTGATCCGCTCCCTGGGCGGCGGCTGGGGCGAGGCGGAGCCGCAGGTCGCGGCCAACTAGTTTCCGGTCCGCGGCGATAAGCCTGTCGAAAACGGCGTCGTGCTTTGCACGGCGCCGTTTTTTTATGGCTTGCGCAGGCCGGCTTGGCATACAGCGCGGTAGGTCGGCTTAGCGCATAGCGCGTAAGCCGACACCACCCGCGCCCCCAATCAAGACCAGACCAAAAAAATAAATTGAATCCAATCCCCGGCCCACCGCGTAAATACTCCTGCAATCACGCAAACGCCGTCATCCAGGAGATACCATCATGCGCACCTTCGTTCCCGCAGCACTGTTCATCACTTCCATGCTGGCCGCCAGCGCCCCGTTTGCCGCCGACATGACGACCATGGTCGGTGGCCAGAGCATGTATCCGTCCAAGGACATCGTCGACAATGCCGTCAATTCGGCCGACCACACAACGCTGGTCGCTGCCGTCAAGGCGGCCGGCCTGGTCGACACCCTGAAAGGCAAGGGGCCATTCACCGTGTTCGCGCCGACGAATGCGGCCTTCGGCAAGCTGCCGGCCGGCACCGTCGAGAGCCTGGTCAAGCCGGAAAGCAAGGCGACCCTGACGAAAATCCTCACCTACCACGTGGTACCCGGCAAATACGACTTCAAGGCGCTGGCCAAGGAAATCAAGATGCATGACGGTAAAGCCACCTTGCCCACGGCCAGCGGCGGCAAGCTGATGTTCGCCATGAACGGCATGCACAACATCGTGGTAATGGATGAAAGCGGCAACAGCGCCAACATCAGCACCTATGACGTGTACCAGTCGAATGGCGTGATCAATGTCATCGACTCGGTGCTGATGCCTAAATAAGCGGGCGAAAAACGGACGAAAAAAAAGACAGGGAAAACCCTGTCTTTTTCATTTATGCCGCCGTGATTACTTGGCGGGCGCTGCTGGCGTTGCCGGCACCGCTGGTTCCGCAGGTGCTGCCTTGTCGGCTGGAGCGGCTTTCTTCGCCTTGTGATGCTTGGCTTTCTTGTGCGCCGCAGGCTTGACGGCGGCTGCCGGCGCTTCGGCCTTGACTACAGGGGCGACGACAGGAATCGGTGCCACTGGAGCGACTGGCGCAACGGCTGGCGTCTGGGCGAAAGCGGCGGTGGCGAACAGGCTGGCGATCAGGGTGGCGATAACTTTTTTCATGATGAGATCCTTGGTGTTTTTTCGGGTTGATGCAGTGAGAATGAATTACTTGGCTGCTGCTGGTGCCGCTTCGGCGGTGGCCGATGCCAGCTTTTCGTCAGCCTTGGTCTTGGTTTTCTTGGCCTTGTGATGTGCCTTGGCTTTCGTGGTAGCCGCTTCCGCTTTGGCGCTGGCCACTTCCGTTTTTGCGGCGACGACTGCTTTCGCTTCTTTGGCATCCGCTTTGACGACGGCTTGCGCTTCCTTGGCGTCCGCTTTCACGACAGCCTTGGTATGGGCCGCTTCCACTTTGGCAGGAACCGAGGCTGCAGGAGCGGCTGCAGGTGCTGCCGGGGTTTGGGCGAAGGCGGCGGTTGCGAACAGGCCGGCGATCAGGGTAGCGCTCAGGTTGAAAATGCGTTTTTTCATGGTGCAGTCCTCAGTGGTGGTTTGTCTGGTATGTCTGTTGGTGCAGGGATGATTCCCGTGTCACTGAGCATAAAACGCGGCCCGGATCGCTGCCGTTGACGGTCATTACAAACGCTTACATCTGCGTGGCATCCGCCTTCAGGATGGCCTTCAGGATGTCTTCCGAACGGCGCTGTCCATAGGGTTTGCCATACGCGCCGGACGCGATGCTGACCACCATGCGGCGCGCAGGTATCACGTAGATCTTGTTGCCGCCATTGCCCGAGGCGAAATGCACGGCGATCTTTTGGCCTCCGATGTCCTGCGTCTTCGCGTACCAGAAATAGCCGTAGCTGTCGGCATAGCGGTCGCCGGCGCCGATGGCCACGCGCGGCGCCAGCGCTGCGTGCAGCCAGGCCGTATCGATCACCCTCTTGCCGTCAACTACGCCGTCGTCGAGCACCATCTGGCCGATTTTTGCCGTGTCGCGTGCGCGCAGCGACAGATTGCCCTGGCCCTTCGGATGGTTGGCCACGTCGCGGCCCCAGCGCCAGCGCGTGATGCCCAGCGGCGCGAACAGCGCCTTGGCGGCGACATCTTCCAGGTCGGCGCCGCTGGCGCTTTCCACCACTCTGCCCGCGATATACGCGCCCAGCGAGTTGTAGCGGTACGTGCTGCCCGGCGCCGTTGCAGACGGCACGCCGCGCACGAAGGCGGCAGGGTCGGGCGCCGCATCGAGCTTGTCTTCATTGCCTGGCGACTGCTCGTCTTCATCGAAGGCGGCCAAGCCCGAACGCATGGTCAGCAGGTCGTCGATGAGCACCTTGCCTGCCGGGCTGCCAGCCACTTCAGGCCAGTAATCTCCCACCGTCTTTGTCGTCGCCAGCTGGCCGCGCGCCACGGCCGCACCCACCAGCAGTGCGGTGATGCTCTTGCCGGCCGAGCGGATGTCGTGCAGGGTGTCGGCCGTCTCGCCGTTGTAATAGCGTTCGGCGACGATGGCGCCATTGCGCAGCACGACGACGGCCCGCAAGTCGCCATGGCTGTCATGGTCCTGGGCGAGCAGGACTTGCTCGAGGGCGGTGGGGGCGTTTTGCGCATTGGCGGCGCAAGGCAGGGACAGGGCGGTAATCAGCAGCAGGTGGCGCATGGAATAGGCTTCGCGGCGATGGTCGGAGTGCCAGTGTCCACCATCTGCGCCGCTTTGTCGTGCGCAAGCTGCTTTGTTCGCTGAAGTTTGCATGAAGGCGCGCCATGCAAAAAGGACAGCCGAAGCTGTCCCAGGGAATGCCGGCGAAGTGCCCACGCAAGCGCAGACCCGGCGGATGCGCTTGCGTGGCGTCGTTCGCGCTTACTTCGCTGGCGCTGCCGGTGCTGCCGGAACGGTTTCCGCCGCTTTCGCCGCATCCGCTTTTACTTTGGCTTTGTTCGCCTTGTGATGGGCCTTGGCCTTGGTGGCTTTGGCGTCGGCCTTGGCGCTGGCCACGTCTGCTTTTGCATCGGCGACGACGGCCGCTTCTTTTGCATCGGCTTTCACGACGGCCTTGGTTTCCTTGGCTTCAGCCTTGACCACGGCTTTCGTGTGGGCAGCTTCCGCCTTGGCTGGAGCCGATGCTGCCGGAGCCGCAGGGGTTTGAGCGAAGGCTGCGGTTGCGAACAGGCCGGCGATGAGGGTGGCGATAACTTTTTTCATTGTATTTTCCTGGCGAGTGATAAGCGATTGTGTGGGGAATTACTTGGCTGCTGCAGGTGTGGCTGGTGCTGCTTCGGCGGTGGCCGATGCCAGCTTTTCGTCAGCCTTGGCTTTGGTTTTCTTGGCCTTGTGGTGTGCCTTGGCTTTCGTGGTGGCCGCTTCCGCTTTGGCGCTGGCGACTTCCGTTTTTGCAGCGACGACTGCTTTCGCTTCTTTTGCATCCGCTTTGACGATGGCTTGCGCTTCCTTGGCGTCCGCTTTCACGACAGCCTTGCTGTGGGCCGCTTCCACTTTGGCAGGAACCGAGGCTGCAGGAGCTGCCGGGGTTTGGGCAAAGGCTGCGGTTGCGAACAGGCCGGCGATCAGGGTAGCGCTCAGGTTGAAAATGCGTTTTTTCATGGTGCAGTCCTCAGTGGTGGTTTGTCTGGTATGTCTGTTGGTGCAGGGATGATTCCCGTGTCACTGAGCATAAAACGCGGCCCGGAAGGTTACCGTTGACCTTGTTTACACTTTCTTACAATCGGCTGATTTAAGCGACGTTAATTGAAGAAGGCGGTGTAAAAATGCAAAAAGACAGCCGAAGCTGTCTTTTTGCATGGCGCATGAAACGCGCTGTATGGATTATTTGGCTGCTGCCGCGGTCGCTTCAGTTTTGGCTTCGTCAGCTTTGGCCTTGGCTTTTTTCGCTTTGTGATGGGCCTTTTCCTTGGTGACTTTGGCGTCGGCCTTGGCGCTGGCAACATCGGCTTTCGCATCGGCGACGACGGCCGCTTCCTTGGCATCGGCTTTGACTACGGCCTTGGTTTCCTTGGCTTCCGCTTTTGCCACTTCCTTGGTGTGCTTGGCTTCGGCCTTGGCAGGCGCGGCTGGCGTTTGAGCAAAGGCTGCGGTAGCGAACAAGCCGGCGATCAGAGTAGCGATTACTTTTTTCATGGTGCAGTTCCTCAAGAAGTGGGGTTGTAGTTCAGGAGATCAGTCCCCTGTCACTGAGGCAAAAACGCGCCGTGCGGCAATACCGTTGACACGTTTTTTTCTAATTACAAACACTTACATTTGCCGCGGCAGGCACTCTGTTAGCTGGCGTACCGCGCCATGACCTGCAGCGGACTAGACTCGAAGCCATCATCACCGCATGGGGCCGCCATGAAAGCCGCCTTGAAAACGTATCAAGCCAAACGCAATTTCGCCGTCACGCCCGAGCCTGCAGGAGGCGACGAGGCTGCAAACGACGTGCTCACCTTCGTCATCCAGAAGCACTGGGCCAGCCGTTTGCACTATGACTTTCGGCTGGAACTCGACGGCACGATGAAAAGCTGGGCCGTGCCGAAAGGCCCCAGCTACGACCCGCGCGACAAGCGTATGGCCGTGCAGGTGGAAGACCATCCGATTGCGTATGCCAGCTTTGAAGGCACGATCCCCGAAAAACAGTATGGCGCGGGCAAGGTCATCATCTGGGATAAAGGGACGTGGCAGCCCCAGCCAGCCACGCCCGATGCGCGCAAGGCGCTGGCGGCCGGCGAACTGAAATTCACCTTGCATGGCCACAAGATGCATGGCAAGTGGGTGCTGGTGCGCATGAAGGGCCGGGGAGACAAACGCAGCGAAAAGCAGCCTGCCTGGCTGCTGATCAAGGAAAAAGACGACTATGCGCGGCCGGTACAGGAATTTTCTGTCGTGGACGAGTTCCCCGACAGCGTCAGGAACAAGGCCATGCCCAAGCGCAAGGTGGCTGCCGCGCCGCCGGCTGCCGAGTTGCCCGCCACCCTGTCGCCCCAGCTGGCCACCCTCGTCGATGCACCGCCGCCGGATGCGCAAGACTGGATTTTCGAGGTGAAATTCGACGGCTACCGCATCCTCGCGCGTTGCGATGGCGATCATATTGCGTTAATCACGCGCAATGGCAATGACTGGACGGCAAAACTGCCGAAGTTGCGGCAGGCGTTGGAACAGTTGAGCTTGCCGCCCGGCTGGTATGACGGTGAAATCGTCGTCAACGATACCAGCGGGCACCCGGATTTTGGCGCCTTGCAGCGCGCGTTCGACGCGGAAACGACCAGCGAGATCGTGTATTACCTGTTCGACGTGCCGTACTTCGATGGCCACGATCTGCGGGGCCAGCCCGTCGAGGCGCGCAGGGCGCTGCTGCAAGGGCTGCTGCAGAGCTTGCCCGCGTCGCCCCTGGTGCGCTTCAGCGACGCGCTCGATGCCGCCTCGCAGCGGCTGCTGGACCACGCCTGCCGCCTGGGACTGGAAGGGGTGATCGGCAAGCGGCGCGGCGCGCCCTATGTCACGCGCCGCTCGGGCGACTGGATCAAGCTCAAATGCGGGCTGCGCCAGGAATTCGTCATCGGCGGCTATACGGCGCCGCAGGGCGCGCGCGAAGGGATCGGTTCGCTGTTGCTGGGCGTGCATGATGAGCAGGGCAAGCTGCGCTATGCAGGCAATGTGGGCAGCGGCTTTGACGATGCCAGCCTGCGCGACTTGCGGCGCCGGCTCGATGCGCTGGCTATCGAGACGAGTCCGTTTGAAGGCAAGGCGGGCGGCGTGCGCCAGCCCATCTGGGTCCGGCCGCAATTGGTGGCCGAAGTGAGTTTTGCGCAATGGACCAGTGGCGGCGCCGTGCGCCATGCCGTGTTTCACGGCTTGCGTGAAGATAAAAAGCCGGCCGCCATCGTGCGCGAGCGGGCGCGGCGAATCGAGAAGGAGAAGACAATGGAGAGCAAATCCATGCCGGACTGTGCCTTGCCGGCCAGTTTGAAGGTCAGTCATGCGGATCGCGTGATCGACAGCGACAGCGGCGCCAGGAAGATCGACCTGGTGTGCTATTACGCGCTGGTGGGCAAGCTGATGCTCGTACACCTGCGCGGGCGCCCCGTGTCGCTGGTGCGTGCACCCGCTGGCGTCGGAGGCGAGCTATTTTTTCAGAAACATGTTGACACTTCGACAATGCCGGGCATCAAACAGCTCGATGCACGGCTGGACCCGGAACACCCGCCCATGCTGGAAGTGGCCAGCCTGCAAGGGCTGTTGTCCGCGGCGCAGTGGAATGTGGTGGAATTTCACACGCAAAACGCGCTGGCCAGCGCCTACGACACGCCGAACCGCCTGGTGTTCGACCTGGACCCGGGCAAGGGCGTGGCCTGGCCCGCCATTCGCGAAGCGGCCATGCTGCTGCGCGCCTTCTTGACGGAACTGGGCTTGCCCGCCTGGCTGAAAACCAGCGGCGGCAAGGGCTTGCACGTGGTCGTGCCGATCCGGCCCAAGCACGACTGGGACACGGTAAAAGCGTTTTCGCAAGCCATCGTGGCGCACATGGCGCGGCACATCCCGGAGCGGTTTGTCGTCAAGAGCGGTCCCGCAAATCGCGTCGGCAAGATTTTCATCGATTATTTGCGCAACGGCCGGGGCGCCACCACCGTGTGCGCGTGGTCGGCCCGCACCCGCTCGGGGCTGGGCATTTCCGTGCCGCTGGCCTGGGAGGAACTCGACGAGCTGGAGGCGGGCGACCAGTGGAACGTGGGCAATGTGCACAGCCGTCTCGGCGTGGGCAATACCCCGTGGGACGGCTATGCGCGCAGCGCGAAAGGCCTCGACGCGGCCATGAAAAAGCTGGCTTTTACGCCTCCGGCTTGAGCGGCAGGGTGGCGCGCGCCAGTTGCAGGGCTTCCTCGATGGCAGCGTTGAGCTGGGGAATCTCGACAGGTTTGGTCAGGTAGCGGAAAAAGCCCGAGGCCAGGCCATGCCGGATGTCGCCCTTCATGGCGTTGGCCGTCAGGGCGATGACGGGGATGTGCGCCGTGCGCGCATCGTTGCGCAGGATGCGCTGCGCCTGGTTGCCATTCATGCCGGGCAGGTTGATATCCATCAGGATGACGTCGGGATGGCGTTCCAGCGCCAGCGCGATGCCCTGGCGCGCGTCGGTGGCCGAGATCATGCGCAGGTGGGGCAGGAAGCTGACGATGTCTTCCACCAGGCGCAGGCTGGCCGGATTGTCTTCCACGTACAGCAGCAGCGCCTGGCCGCCGTCATCGTCCCCGCTGTCGCCGGCGGGCTCGGGCAGATATTCCGTGTCCGGCTGCCGGCTGGCGGGCGGCGCGGTCGTGGTGCCCAGCTCGATCCAGAATACGCTGCCTACGCCAATGCAGCTGTGCACGCCCATGTTGCCGCCCATCAGTTCGACCAGGCGCTTGGTGACGACCAGGCCGATACCCGTGCCTTCCTCGCTGCCCGCCTCCTGTCCCAGGCGGTTAAATGGCTGGAACAGTTCCGCCACCTGCGCCTCGTCCAGGCCCTTGCCCGTGTCGCGGATGGCGATGCGCACGTGCTGCGCATCGGGCTGCGAAATTTCCAGCTCCACCTTGCCGTCCGGGCGGTTGTACTTGATGGCGTTCGACAGCAGATTCAGCAGCACTTGCTTGAGGCGCGTATGGTCGGCCCGGACCGTGAGCGGCTCGCAAGCGGGAAAAACCAGGTGGATATGACGCTGCTGCGCCTGCTCTTCCACCATCACGCGCACTTCCTCGATCAGCGCGGGCAGCGTCACCGCTTCCATCGACAGGCTCAGGCTGCCTGATTCGATCTTAGCCAGGTCGAGGATTTCATTGATCAGGGTGAGCAGGTGGCGCCCCGAGGTGACGATGTTCTGCACGAAGGCGCGCTTTTGCGGCACGGTGGCGGGCAAGGATTCGTTGGCCAGCAGCTGGGCAAAGCCGAGGATGGCGTTCAGCGGCGTGCGCAGTTCGTGCGACATGCTGGTGAGAAAGCGGTCTTTCGCCTGGCTGGCCCGCTCGAGTTCTATTTTCTGTTCGTTGAGCGTGCGTTCGATGCGCTTGCGCTCGGTGATGTCGCGGATGGCCGACGAGACCAGCACGCCTTCGTCCGTTTCCAGCGGCGACAGGCTGATTTCGACGGGAAACTCGGTGCCATCGCGGCGCAAGCCGTACAGTTCCAGGCCCGCGCCCATGGAGCGGGCGCGCGGCGCCGTGGAAAACGACTGGCGGTGGCGTGGGTGATCGTGTGCATAGCGGGCCGGGATCAGCACTTCCACGTTGCGCCCCAGCAGTTCCGCGCGCGAGTAGCCGAACAGGCGTTCCGTCTGCGAATTGACGAGCACGATTTCGCCATCGCCGTTGACGATGACTATGGCGTCCGGCGCCGATTCGAGCAAGCCGCGGAATTTCTGCTCGGCACGGCGGCGGTCGCTGACGTCGCGGATGGCGCTGATGACGAAGGTGCCGATCTCCGTCTGGATCGGCGACAGGCTGATTTCGACGGGGAACTCGATGTTGTCCTTGCGCAAGCCCAGCAATTCCAGGTCGGCGCCCATGGTGCGCGTGCGCGGCTGGTCGAAATAGCGCGAGCGGTGCGCCACGTGCGAATGGCGCAGGCGTTGCGGCAGCAGGCTATCGATTTGCCTGCCGTTCAATTCGCCTTCCGCGTAGCCGAACAGGCGTTGCGCCTGCTGGTTGGCCAGCACGATGGCGCCCGTGGCATTGACCATGATGACGCTGTCCGGCGTCGATTCGAACAGCACGCGGTAGCGCACGTCGACGAACTGGGCGTCGCGCGCCGCCTTCAGCAAGGTCGTGTCCTTCATGGTGGAAATCAGGTAGCGGGGGGCGTCCACCCCGGCCTGTGCCGTCTGGCACGCGACGTCGACGTAGATGAGCTCGCCATCCTTGCGCCGCCGCAGCGATTCGCGGTCGTAGCTGCCGTGCACGGCCAGCTGCTCGTCGATCAGCGGGGACGCTTCCGCCTGTCCCGGCAAGGAAATCAGTTCCCACAGCGTGCGGCCCAGCGCTTCGTCGCTGGCATAGCCGAAAATGCGCTGCGCCCCGGCCGTCCAGCGCACGACGGCATGCTCTTCGTTCGTGATGACAACGCCGCCAGGGGCGCCGTTGAGGATAAGCTGATCTAACTCGGCATCCATTTTTTCCCGCACGCATGACAGGGCTTGCCGGGTGGCAGGCCTGTGCATAACGTAGCGAGAAGCTTGATCAAAGTCAATGCATTTATATTATTGAGGACTCTCCCGGGCCGCATGGATGGTTCAGGCCGCCTTGCGCCTGGCGGGCGATGGTTTGCGGGCAGTGGACGAGGCCGCGCGCTTGCGGGCCGGTGCGGCGGGCGCTTTCTTGCCCAGGCTTTGCTGCAGCAGGGCGACCAGGTCGATGACGTTGCTGCCTTGCTCTTCTTCCGGCTCGGGCGCGGGCGGCGTGATGGTCTTGGTCTGTTTAGCCTTGATTTTCTTCTTCACCAGCGCCAGCACGTCTTCGCGGTAGCTGTCGTGGTATTGCCGGGGTTCCCATTGCTCGCTCATGCCTTCGACCAGCGACAGTGCCATTTTGAGTTCCTTGTCGGAAATACCTGCCGCCCTCATGGTGTTGGGCGGCAAGTCCAGGTCATCCGTGGGGCGGATTTCATCGGCGTAGCGCAGGGTGTTGAGCACGATGGTGTCGCCCACGCACACGAGCGCGCACAAATGCTGCTTGGTGCGCATGACCACGCTGGCGATGGCTACCTTGTTGGCCTTGCGCAAGGTTTCGCGCAGCAGCGCATAGACTTTCTCGCCGCCCTTGGCGGGCAGCAAATAATACGGGTGTTCGTAAAAGGTCAGCGGCACCTCGGCCGCATCGACAAAGGTGTCTATGTCGATGGTTTGCGTGGCCTTCACATTGGCTTGTCGTAAATCTTCCTCGGACAGCACCACGTACTCATCCGTCTTGTATTCATAGCCCTTGATGATGTCGTCCCACTCGACTTCCTTGCCCGTCTTCTTGTTGTAGCGCTTGTAGCCGATGGGGGCGAAGTCGCGCCGGTCCAGCATGGACAAGTCCAGTTCATGGTCGAGACTGGCGGAAATCAGCTCGACAGGGATGTGCACGAGGCCGAAACTGATGGCGCCTTTCCACAGTGCGCGCGCCATCGCTTATTCCCCCACGCTGCCGGTGATGGGCAGGACGATGCCGCTGATGTAGCTGGAACAGGCGGGCGAGGCCAGGAAGACGTAGGCGGGCGACAGTTCTTCCGGCTGGGCCGGGCGGCGCATGTCCGTGTCCTGGCCGAATTTCTGGATATCCTCGGGCGACTTGTCGGCCGGGTTGAGCGGCGTCCAGACGGGGCCGGGCGCGATGGCGTTGACGCGGATGCCCTTGTCGAGCAAGTTGCCTGCCAGCGCCATGGTAAACGCATGGATGGCGCCCTTGGTGGTGGAATAGTCGAGCAAGTGCTTCGAGCCTTGCAAGCCCGTCACCGAGCCCGTGTTGATGATGGACGCGCCCCGCTGCAAATGGGGCAGCACGGCCTTGGCCATGTGAAAGTAACCGTAGACATTGGTTTTCATGGTGAGGTCGAAGCGTTCCTCGCTCAGGTCGAGCAGCGACTCGGCATGTTCCTGGAAGGCGGCGTTGTTCACCAGCACGTCGATATGCGTGAACTTGGCCAACACCTGGCTGACGGCTTCCTGGCAAAAGCCCTGGTCGCGCACATCGCCGGGAATCAGGAGGCAGCTTTGGCCTTCCGCTTCCACGTAGCGCTTCGTTTCGTGGGCATCGGCGTGTTCGTTCAGGTAAATAATGGCCACGTCGGCCCCTTCGCGCGCATACAGCACGGCTACGGCGCGGCCGATGCCCGAATCGCCGCCCGTGATGACGGCCACCATGCCGGCCAGCTTGCCGCTGCCGCAGTAGTCGGGCGCCAGGAAGCGCGGTTGCAACTGCATCTCGCCTTCGATGCCCGGCTTGTCCAGGTGCTGGGCGGGCAGGGGCGGGGCAGGCTGGCTGCGGTGGCCCGTCTGCACGGGCTGCTTGCTTTCCTGGCCGGATTTGGCTGCATCGTGCTGCTGATCGTGCTGATCCTGCTCCTGTTGGATGCTGCGCTGCAAATTGCCGGCGGACTGGTCCTTGTTCTCGTTCATGCTGGCCTCCTTGTAAACGAAGGTCCAGTATCGGCGCGGCACCCGCATCAAACGGTGCGCTCGCTAACAGAGTGGCGAAAACGGGCGTAAAGTTATATGATGGTTGACATAAATATGGGAGGGCAGCATGAAAGTAAGCAGGGAGCAGGCGGCGCTGAACCGCGAGCGCATCGTGGACGTGGCGGCCAGATTGTTCCGTGAAAAGGGTTATGACGGCATCGGCGTGGCCGACCTGATGAAGAACGCGGGCCTCACGCATGGCGGCTTCTACGGCCATTTCGCGTCCAAGGAAGACTTGATGATCGAGGCGTGCCAGCATGCCCTGGAGAAATCGCTGGAAGGCTGGCGGGCGAAGGTCGCCAGCGACCCGCAACGGGCGCTGCCGGCGATTATCGACAATTACCTGACCACCCGGCACCGCGACCAGCCCGGCGGCGGCTGCCCGGCGGCCGCCATGGGCGTCGATGCGGCGCGCATGTCGCCCGGCGCGCGTCCCGTGTTTACGAAGGCGACGCAGCAGCAGTTCGCGCTGCTGGAAGGCTTGCTGCCCGACGGCGCACCGGAAGAGCGGCGCCAGCAGGCGATCGCCACGTTCGCCGCCATGGTGGGCGCCATGGTGCTGGCGCGCTGCGTCGATGACGAGGTGTTATCGGCGGAAATCCTCGACGCCGTGAAGGCGCAATTGCTGCAAGAGTAAGCACGTCCCCCTGTCAGCCGGCCTCGTCACATGATAGGCTTCGGTTTTCAGATTTTGGGATCATCCATGCTGCTCTGGCTCAGGCAATACCGGCGTCCTCTGTTGGCCGGAGACATCACTGCCGGTATCGTTGTCGCCATGATGATGGTGCCGCAAGGCATGGCTTACGCGCTGGTGGCGGGCTTGCCGCCCGTGGTGGGCATCTACGCCAGCATCCTGCCGCCCGTGCTGTACGCCTTGTTCGGCAGCAGCATGACGCAATCGGTGGGCCCGATGGCCATCGTTTCCCTGATGACGGCCGCCGCCCTGGCGCCGCTGGCCGATCCCGGCTCCTCCCTGTACGTCGTGCTGGCCGCCCAGCTGGCCTTCATCAGCGGCCTCGTCCTGCTGCTGTGCGGCGTGCTGCGCCTGGGTTTCATGGCCAGTTTCCTGTCACGCCCCGTGATCAGCGGTTTCAGCAATGGCGCCGCGATCCTGATCATCTGGGGGCAGATCACGCCGCTCCTGGGCGCCACCTGGCCCCATTGGCACACGCCCAGCCTCGTGCTCGGGCTGTCCGGCCTGCTGTTCCTGTGGCTGGCCAAGCGCTATTTGTCGCGCCTGCTGCAACGCTGCGGCCTGAACAAGGTGGCGGCCGACGTGGGCGCGCGCCTGGCGCCGATGGCACTGGTGCTGGCCGGCATCGCGCTGGTCGCCTATGGCGGCCTGGAAGCGATGGGTGTGCAGACGACGGGCCACGTGCCCAGCGGCTTGCCGGGCCTGAACCTGGCCACCTCGAGCGCCCATTGGCGCACCTTGCTGTCGCCGGCGCTGCTGATCGCCTTCATCATCTTTTTGATGAGCATGTCCGCCGCCCAGACCCTGGCGCAAAAACGCGGTGAAAAGCTGCATACGAACCGCGAACTGCTGGGCCTGGGCGCGGCCAACGTGGCCAGCGCGCTGTCGGGCGGCTTCCCCGTCACGGGCTCGATTTCGCGCTCGGCCGTCAATTTCCAGGCGGGCGCCAACACGCCGCTGGCCAGCATCATCACGGCGGGACTGCTTGCGCTGGCGCTGGTGGCGCCCACGGGCTGGCTGGCGCTGCTGCCGCTGCCGGTCTTGGCGGCCACCATCATCTTTGCCGTCAGCAGCCTGCTGGACTGGGACACCTTGAAACTGTCGTGGCGCTACGACCGCAGCGATGCGCTGGCCCTGCTGGCGACGACGGCCGGCGTGCTGGTGCTGGGCGTGGAAGCGGGCGTGGTGATTGGCGTGCTGCTGTCGATGGGCACCCTGATCTGGCGCGCCAGCCGCCCGCACATTGCCGTGCTGGGCCGCATCCCGAACAGCGAGCACTTCCGCAACGTGGAGCGCTATGAAGCGCAAACCCTGCCGGACGTCTTGCTGCTGCGCATCGATGCGGGCCTGTTCTTCGGCAATGTGGAAGCCGTCACGGAGCGCGTGGAAGACGAGTTGCGGGGCCACCCGACGGCGCGCCACCTGGTGCTGGTGCTGTCGGCAGTCAACCAGATCGACAGCACGGCCTTGCTGGGCTTGATCGAACTCAACAGCGCGCTGGCCAAGCGCGGCATCAGCCTGAATCTGGCCGAAGTGAAGGGCCCCGTGATGGACCGCCTGCGCCAGAGCAGCCTGCTGCACGACCTGAGCGGCAAGCTGTACCTGAGCACGGCGCTGGCCATGGATGACCTGAGGGGGGAAAAAGCATGACGATGGAACTGAATCTGCATGGTGAGCCGCGTGTGGTCGATAGCATCCCTATGCTGGAACAGGCGCTGCTGGAAGCGCGCACGCTGGCCCAGTGCGAGCTGTGGCTGACCATGGCCGAAGATGCGGAGCAGGGCCCGGCCCTGTGCATGTTGCGCAATGGCGGCAATGCCTGGCTGATGTATCTGTCGGGACAGGACGACCTGAGTTTTCACTCCTTGGGAGACGAAGAGGAAACGGGCGAATGCAGCTATCTGCTGTCGAACGGGCAGGTGGACGTGTATCCGGAAGCGTGGTGCGTGGATGTGGATTTATGCCAGCGCGCCTTCGTCGCGTTTTTCAAGACGGGCGGCGCGCGACCGGCTGGCATTGCGTGGGAAGCGGATTGAAATGCTAACCCGCTGGACCTGGACGACGAGCAAGTGCCCTGATCGCGAAGCTGCAGCAATGCCTGGCCGAGTCCGAAGCTGCTGCCAGCAAAGACTGACGGCTCAGGCGGTTACCAGCTGTTTTTCCATCGCCACGCTGGCCAGGCTGATGCCGCTGGGATGCGCATACGCTTCCTCGCGCAAGGAGATAAATCCTGCGGCCCGGTAAAACGGCACAGCGTTCAGCGACGCGGACAGGTGCAGGCGCGCAATGCCGCGCCCGCGCGCCAGTTGCTCCAGCGCCGCCAGCAGCCGCTTGCCGATACCGAGCCCCGCGCGCGCGGGATCGACAAACACGGCATCGACTTCGTGTTTATCTACGTCCAGCATGGCATAGCCGGCAATGGCCTCGCCCTGCATCGCCACAATGCCGCCACCCGCAGCCAGCATGGCGGCATAAGCTGGCGGCACGGGCGAAGCCGTCCACACAGTAATTTGCTCCGGCGCATAATGCGTGGCGCAACTGACGCGCACGGCCACCGTGCGCAGGGCCCACAGGGCGTCGATATCAAGGGGCAGGGCGGGGCGCAGGGTGATGGGCATGGAAGCTTTCGGGGCAAAAGGATCATGCTAGCGCAATGGCTGGCACGGCGCCAGCATGAGCTTATTCAGCTGTCACTGCGCAGGCTTGTCCGGATCGATGTAGTACGAACCCGGCGGCGCACCCGGCACCTTCACCCGGAACTTCAGGCCGGACAGCAGCTTGTCCCACAAGGCAATCGCCTCCTCGTCAGTCAGCGACGATGCGTCGGCGGCGCCGACCAGGTTGTGGGCGACTTTGGTGTACATCTTGACTTCCAGCACAGACGGATTTGCGATGTCTTTCGGTTTGCCTACCAATGCCCATTCAAAATCATGGACACCATCGGTACGCCGTATCAGCGACTCTTCGCCTTTCCAGTGTTGAACAGTGCGCTTGCCTTCGCGCAGCAAGGTGCGCTTGGGATAGTTATTGCCTTGCATTTTTTTTGCGTCTTGTATGCGATTGAGCAGTGATAATTCCCCACGCAACCTTGATTCAAATTCTGTCGGCGGGTAGTCACCGTATGCATCCTTATTTGAACTGATGGAGAAAGTAACATCTGGCAAGCTGGGTAAATAAATACCTATGTCGTCTATTTCTTGATATTTATACTGATTTTCACTTATGAATCCATGCTCTACGCAAAGGCCTGGGGTGACAGGAATTTCTTCAGTAGCACGCAAACGCAGACTTTTTGCTTGAAGGAATTGTCTTTCCGCTGTTGCTCTTTCGGTGTCGCCATTATCTACTGCGTCGCCTATGGTAAATATGAAATCCCCTTTGTTGATTAATGTTCGATAAATTATGAAATTGTCTTTTTTGGCTGATTTGCTATTGTAGTATCGAAGTTGCCAACTATTTTCTATTGGGCCATTCCCATTATAAATAATTTCAGGGGAAATATTCAAAGATCGTATTTTTTTTAAATCAATTTCCGCTTGGTTTTTTAAGGATTCAGGTCCTCCTTTAAATAGTTCAACTTCAGAATTTCCGATTATTAATTCTGCCTCGTTTGGTAGATTTAATAAATATCTTCCAAAGCAAAGTTTTTTTGTTTTTTGAAATAAATTTTCTATTTTTTTTATTGTTTTTGTGTGTATATGCATTTTATTTTCCTCATGTTTTTTATTTGACATTGCTTTATTTGCCATTGTTTTTGATGGTAGTGCAATTATTGAAATAATTGAAATAATGAGAATTTTTTTATAATTTAACATTTTCATTTCCATTCTGCTTTTTTGGCAATCTGCACAATTGAATAGAGCATAGATGCCAGGACATGTGGATGAGAGTAGCTATTTTGATGTTCATATCCATTTTCAGATTTGGCGCCATGGGAAAATTTTTCCCCAGGTATGTGTTTTGCTGAGCGATCCGATGGGACGGTTTCATCGCCAGTAGAATTTGGTGGTTGTAATTTTATTTTCAAAACACGTGTTCCTGCTTGTACAGTAAGGTTACCTTTTGCATCGTCAGTCAATAGCTGCCACTTATTTGGTGATGGTATAATTTTTTCTGGATCGGATGAGTTTTTAATTTCTAAACCCTCGGTAACTTTGAAAGTGATTTCTCCATAGCTTAAGAATTCTTTTGAGGCACAATAGCTTGCATATGTATTTGGATGAAATATTTGTTCTATTTCCTTTAGTAATTCTGATGCATCTTTCAATCGTCGCATGACATTGTTGATGCCTCCCCCTTTTTTTGGCGGAATATTTGCAGGATTCACCCAGGAAGGATTTATCATCCTCCACCAAGCATTCGCAGGTTGTAAATAGATACTTTCCACCGCACTATCCTTACCTCGTGGCCAGCTCCAAAGTAATTTATCTGTTGCATCAACAACCTTGATCCATTCTTGACCATATGCCATGCTTGGCAACATTTCTAATGGTGCAGGTGCATTTGCGAGAATTGCGGTGGTGTGTTCACCATCAATGCCAAGAATTTGGGCTTCGAGAGTATTAATTGGACCACCCTTTTCCTTAAAGCCGAAACGCATGCGTTTGTATGCACTGGCGGCCCCTAAGGTAGGCATCACATTATGATATATTCCAAGTATTTTTACACTTTTATCATTAAGCATATTTCCATATCTAGGATGCATTAAGGCTCGGGCGAGCAGACCTCCCATGCTATGTGTGACGAGAATGACCTCACTGCATTTGAAGCCGCATTTCTGATAGCCTATTACTATGCCGCGTATGCGTTTGGCAATAATAATAGCAGTAATGGCATTGCTCTGCAGGAAGTTGTATCCCAACGCATGAACCGGATACCAGCATGGGGAAATTTTTAGCATGTCGGAAGTGTTAATTGGTGCTCCGGACGAACCACCAAATTCTTTCGGATTTTGTATTAGGAGCTTAGCAATAGGCGGATAGGCTTGTTGACCAAATGAATATCGTCCAGTAACTTGATCGGAAGGATCAATTTTCCAATGAGGTAAAATTTCTCCTTTTTTTATTATATTATTCATGAAGAATTCTGTTTTTTTAAGCATTTCGCCATAGGCGCCGGCGAAAAGAACTTCGCTCCATCCACGCCACCGTGCAATATGCGCTGGAGTTTCACGTATTTCTCGGGGAATAAATTTTCCCGCTACACCAGGTTTCTGAATTGCATCTACCTGAGCATTTTTTTTAGGACTAACAGAAATCAATGGAGGAACACCAGGAAAATCGTCAGGAACGTTGTTATGACGTGCGTCAGATCCTTTGGTTACGTCTCCACCAGGGAAGAAACGCTCATTTTCGATAGAATATTGATAGTACTCAACTTCAGTTTCATTTGGATCAAAGACCAATTGTCGATCTCTGGGAGATGCTCCCCTAAACCAACCACCTAAACCACTACCGGTTGCAACCGCCAAATTACCAGATTTGTCGACCATGTCATCTGGCCTCCATGATCTGTTATCCTGTCGCTTCAGATCATCTTGGCGTTGTTTTGTCATTCTTAAATTGCTACCCATAACGCCGGGTAAAAATATAATCGGTATGATTTTTCTGGGTGGAATCGTGACGTCATGACGAATCGTATCTTCTATTTCCGTCATATGAACGGTGTATTCAGCCCACCCACCAACACTCTGCCGAAACTCGCCTTGATGATTGCCGTGTTCATTCAAGTCGTCATCATCACTCATGGCAGTTCCCCCTTGTAACGTATCGTATAGCTGTCCATGCCATCTCCTTTTTGTAATGGCGTCAGCCCGTCGGCGCCGCTTTTTTCGCTAATAATGTTGCCGTCGTCACGTATGAGTTCAAAGGCAATATCGGATGCAGGTTTCCCGTCCACTTCCAGCAAGCGGATGGCCTGATCAAAACGGGTCACGGGCCTCTCATTAAATTCCTGCGACACGCTCTTCGGCGCCAAGGTTTCCAGGTTGCCGTTGAAGAGCACGGGGGAAGAGGTGAAGAACTGCACCTTGTCGCTGATTTCCAGCATGTGGTTGGCGCCGTGCAGGCGTACGCCTTTCTTGCCCTTGATGTTGACCCAGTCCGCTTCGCTGATCAGCGACAGGACTTTCTGGGCGAGGATTTCCACCTCGTCGCTGTGCGCCTGGATGGACACTTTGCCGCTGGCTGCGATCAGTTTCATGCCGGCCTTGTGCACGAACAGGCTGAAGGTCTTGGCGATGCTGGCAAACATGCTGTCGCCGCTGGCGAGTGAAATATGCTTGCTGCTGGTGAGCGCCACATGCTCGCTGGCGGCCAGGTGCATGGACTGGGCCGTGCTCAGCTCGATGCCGGCCGGACTGGCCAGCAGCAAATGCGGTTCGGACAGCTCCGGGAAATCGCCGCTGGCGCCTTTGATGGCGGCGTTTTGCCGCTGGATGGACTCGGCGACGGCGCCTTGTTGCGCTGCGCTGTCTTGCGCCCCCGCATCAACGGCCATGCCGGCCAAGCTTTGCTGCAGTTGGCGTGCTTGCGCCAGGCGGGCCTGTGTTTCGTCGAGTTGCTTGACGGAGCCGGCGCCTGCCAGCGTTTCGGTGGTGATCAGCATGCCTTTGGCTGCGCGCAGGGCGCCCCAGGCGCTGCTGGCCAATTCAAAGCCCACACCGCGCGCTTCCCTGCGGCCGGCGTTGTCGTCGATGCGGGTGATGTTGCCCAGTGAAAGGCGGCTATCCTGGTGCTCGCTGCGCAACTGCGCCTGGATCGCGCCCTTGGTATCGTCGAGTACAAGGTGGTTGGCGCTGCGGGCGCCCAGTTCGCGGCTGCGCAAGCCGGACAGGGCGCGTTGCTGCGGCAGTTGCCAAGGCGGTGGATTGGCGCTGTTGTAGACCACGCCAATGACAATCGGATGGTCGATATTGCCGTCCTGGAATTGCACGACGACTTCCTGGCCCACGCGCGGCAGGGCGATTTGTCCCATCTGCGGACCCGCCATCGGCATCATGACCCGTATCCAAGGCGAGCTGCGCTCATCGAATTCACCGAGGCGGTCCCAGTGAAATTGCAGGCGGATACGCCCCAGTGCATCGGTATGGATTTCCTCCCCGGCCGGTCCGACGACCAGCGCCGTCTGTACACCGGCAACGATGCATGGCGTGCTGTTGTAGCTGCGTCCCGGGCGCCAGCGGATGTCCCGGCGCACGCACAGCATATTGTTGACATAGTGGGAGGGTGCGTTCGGACCGACCTGATAATTATTGCTGGCGCTATGCTCGACTGACAGGATCAGGTACTCGCGTTCGGCAATACTGTCCGGGCGTTCCTCGCCAGGCTGATAGCGCTTTTCCTCGGCGCTGAAATGTCCATCGAGCCGGAAACAAAGACCGGGCTGCGCGCCACGGTGATTGCCGGCCGCCTCGAAATACTGGCGCAAATGGTCGCTTTCCTCCATGCGGCGTTGTGCCAGAGCTTCCCCGGCATCGACATCCTTATAGCCATAGGCGCCCGTGTTTTCGTACAGTTCGTGGGCAAATACATCACCCTGACGATTCAGCGAGTAGCCGCTGGCAAGGCGCGGTTGCGGATTTTTATAGTCGAAACTGGCCAAGGTCAGTTGCCCGGAGCCGATCCGGCGCACGGCTTGCCACTGTTGCAGGCCGTCGTCTTCCATGGAGCCCGACTCTGAGTGAAAACGCATGGCGCCGTCGCCGGCCGCCGTGGCGATCATGTCAGCCAGGGTGGTGTTGTCCGCGAGCCATAGCGTATGGCCATCTGCGCGGTGCTCGTACCAGTAATGCCAGCCCAGCGCCTCCCAGCGCCGGTGCAGGTGGTTGTAGTCGGTTTCATTGTGCTGGTTGGCGCAGGTGATCTGCGGGTCGTCGCCATGGATGCTGGTTTTCCAGTCGCGCTGCTCGTAGTGGGCAAACGTCGTTTCGGTCAGCTGCATTACGCTTTGGCCATGAAAGGACACATTGTCCTGGCGCAGCCTGGCGAAGGCCAGCCATGGTTGCAGCACCATCCGGTACCACGCAAAGCCGCCATCGGCGCGCAGCAGGCAAAACTCGCCCACATAGCCGTTAAAGTAGCGCAGCGTACCATCGTCGCGCACCATGGAAATGGTCACCATGCGGCCCATCATGGCCTTGAGCGCAATATGCGCATCATCGGACAGTAATTCGGCCTCGAAACGGAAGTCACGCGACACTTCCTCCCTGGCGGTCAGCGAATTGACCAGCAGGATGGCGCCGGCAGGCCCATCTTCATGGGGAAAGTCGATCTTCAACAGGCGCCGTTCTTGCGCGGCGAGGTCGAAGGCCGACAGTGCCGCCTGGATGTTTGCATGCATGGCCTGCCTCCGTTACAGGGATGTGATCAGGTGGGCGCCACAGGCGGTGACGTCGCCGTCATAGGCGTACGGCTTGCCCATGTGTTTTGCGCCGGCGCCATCGGGCGTGATCGGGAAGTTGCCCTTGCACTTGGGGCAGAAGGTGGTGTCATCGGCCAGCGCCGCCGTCTTCCCCATCACGGTGCTGCCTGATGAGGCGCTGGTGACCTTGCCGCCGTGATCGGTTGCGTCTCCGAGCCGGATGACGCCGCGTCCCGCATGTTTCATGCTTGCCTCGCTTTCCAGTGATGGGCTGCTCAGGTCAGTTGCAGCAGATAACGCACTTCGGCGCCGCGTACCTTGCCTGGTGTTGTCTGCAAGAACGTCGTCCAGCCAAGCAGCCGTCTTTCTGACGGGTTGGAGCTCAGCAGCAGGGGAGTAATGCATGGCGGACTCAATATCAGCCGCACTTCATATTGCAAGTCTGGTACGCCAAACAGCGCCAGCATCTTTGCCAGTGCCGCCGCGCCTGTACTGCGCGGCAGGAAGCGTTGCAGGCCGGCGGGATCCAGCGGGCCGATATGCAGGCAGACGCGCATGTCCTGACGCCAAAGCCGCAGGCCAAGCGTTGCGCCGCGTGCCAAGGTAAAGTTGACACTGCGCAGCAGGCTGCGCCGGTTTTTTTCCAGATAGTCCCAGCCACCGACAAATTGTTGCACGGTGACGGGGACGCCGCAGTACTCGGCCAGCACGGGGCCAATCGCCTGCGCGGAGACGGGGCGGCAGCGCAGCAGACCCGCATACCAGGCCGCGACTTCCTGCGTCACGGCGTCAGCTTCGCCGCTCGACGGCAGCGCACCGCGCCGCACGCCGGCCAGTGCCGTCAGCAAAGGCAGTTGTACATCCCTTGCCTGGGTCTGGAGCGTGGATTCCAGTCGATACTTTTCCCATGCCAGGTAATACAGCGTGAGCATGCGGTGCGAAAAGATATCGAGGAAGGCCGAGACGCCAGCATCTTTGCTCGAAAAACGGTAGGCGGCGATGCGTTCAGAGTGGTGCAAGGGCAAGGTGCCGCCGACGCCGAGAAAACGCATGAACGTCGGCGTCAGGGTCAGTTGTTCATTGCCGTCGAGCGATAGCTGTTCGATTTCACTGGCGGGAAAACTCAAGGACAAGCTGTTCTTGAAGCGCAACACCTGGCCGAAGGCTTGCGCATGGGACACGTTCTGCTCGCGTAGCCAGCACAGCAGAATTCGCACCGCCTGCACGAACTGGTAGCGGTACGGTTCGGCCAGCAAGTGTTGTACTACACCAGATTCTGCAGTCCGCTTCTTGGTTTGCATCGGATCAGCTCCTCTCCGCTTTGCCCTGACAGCACCACCAGTTCGATGAAACTGTTGATTTGCACATACAGCCCAAGAAAGTGATCGATCACCTGCACAAACAGGTGCATGCTGCTGCCGACGAACGCTTCTTCGTCCAGCGTGATGCGCACCTCCACGCCATGCGCCAGCGAGGTACCGCGCTTGTGCCGCAGCCATGCCGTGGCCGGCGAGTGCGCGAGCGCGACGATGCCGCCGATCTGGCGTTGCGAGCTTGCCGATTGAGACAGGTCATACAGTGTCAGCATTTCACGCAGTGCTGGCAGGCCTTCCTGAACCAGCGCGTGATGATTCAGCGTCAAGTGCGAAATCAGCCGCCAATGCAGGCCCGCGCCCGGTGAAAAGCATCGCGGCTGGCTGGGGCGTCGCAGCATGTGCAGTGCAGGTCCGCCGCCGCACGGTTGCAAGTCTCCTTGCGGCTGGCCGTATTTGAGCGACAGTGGAAGGTCGCGGTTACTGCAGGTCAGCGACAGCGACAAGCTGGCTTTTTCGTTGATCAAGGGATTGAAGTCACTATCGACCAGCGTGATTTTCTTTTCGTGGCCAGGACTTTTCATGGCCAAAGCCATGTCGTGGCGCACGATCCAGTAATGGCCTTGTTGCGCCGCGCCCTCACCATGGCGCAGGCTGTACAGCGGGCGAAATTCGGTCAGCGTGCTTTCGCCTCCCCGTTGGCGCAGCAAACGCACGGCATCGACAGTGACGACTTCGTAACCATGGGCATGGGTAGCATGGGCCAGTACGGGATAGTCGATTTTTTGCCGGGAGATGGCGATCGGCACGCCCTCCTGGCGGAAGAGGTTGATCGCCGGACTGCAGCCCAGCCTTAAGTTGTCGCTGGAAATACTGGACAACATGCGCGCCGCAGCGCAATCGGAGCGCAAACCGGCTATGCACAGATGCAGGGTAAAGCGCTGGCAACCAGGCGGCAGGGCAGCGCTCAGCGCCGCGATATCGATGTCGAAGAAATTGAATTTTTCCGGATACGCAAAATACTCGCTCAGGATGCGGTAGGCCGGTTGCGAACGGGCACCGAAAGGTATCAAGGCATCCGTGTCGGCGAAGCCGACGGGCGCCAAGGGGACGGCGGGCAGGGCCATCCACTGCGCCGCGTCGATCGACACAAAAGCGCAGACTGCATGCATGAACAGGGCATCGCGCAAGGCGGCGGAAAAAGAAGCTTCGCCATCGATGAAGACGCGCAGTGACGCGGGCGCTGTGTCGAGATGCCGGATGCCGATGTTCAGCGAGGAACTGGCTGATGCTGGCAGGCGTACGCCTGGCGGCGGCTTGATCATCGCATCGAAAACCGCGCTTTCCAGTACCGATGCTCCGGTCGTCATGTCGTAGACCGTCTTGAAGCGGCAGCGCACGCCACGCACAGGCATTGCGTCCATTTCACTGCCAGCCGGCAGGTGCATTACACCCGCTCCAGCCTCTGGGACAGACTGATGGACGATGGTGGACGATGGGAAGGGGCGCAGATAATGTGGAAACAGGGCTTCGAACAGGGCTTCGGTAAATTGCGGGTAGTCGTCATCGAGCCGTTTCGAGATGCGTGCCGCCAGCATGGCCACCGATTCGATCAAGTGTTCGACGTGCGGATCCTCGCAAGACTCGCCGGACATGTGCAATTTGCCGGCGATTCTCGGATAGCGCTCGGAGAACTCACGGCAATGCCGCCTTAGCATCACCAGCTCGCGTTCGAAATACGGCAGCAAGTCCTCCATCTCTCTTTTCCTGTGTCTTCGCGGCGGAATGGTCAGTATCCGAGCGTTTGCTCCAAGGTAAATTGCGTTTGCGCAATAATTGAACAGGGTTGCTGCGCAACATCAAGGACTTTCAAACTGGCAACATCAGACTGGCAAGGCAGCATGATTCCAACCGCCAACATGGAGAACGCCATGACATTGCCATCCAAATTACTGTGGTCCGAGGGGCTGGCCATCGGCCCCCAGCAATTCCAGCAGCTGGACCGCTACCATGAAGCGCGCCTGCAGCGTCTGGCTTCACTCATCAATCCACATCTATGGGGTGTGCACGGCGTCAGCTGGAATGTGGATGCACTGGCCAACAATAGCCTGCGGGCGGACGCCATGTCGCTCGTCTTTCAGGATGGAGAATTCTTTGAGGCGCCGCTTGGCGATGTATTGCCCAGTGCGGTTGACCTGTCCAAGCTGCCTTCCAGTGAACATAGTTTCACTTTTTACGCCGCGTTGCCGACGCTGCAGGCACACGGCGGCAATGTGAGTTCTGCCGGCGCGCGCTATGTCCAGGCGGATATCGAAACCCCGGATCTGTACAGCGAGGCAGTCAGCATCGATGTGGCTTACCTGAAGAAGCGCGTGTATCTGCTGTCGCAACTGGATCCGCTCCATGATTATCTTGCCATCCCGGTGATCCGTTTGTACCGCGCTGGCAATGGCAGCTTTGAAATCGATGCCTCCTTCATTCCGCCTGGCCTGACCATCAGCGCCGAGTCTTCGCTGCAGAAAATGCTCGATTCGCTGATCGACCGCATGGGCGCGAAAATTGAGGCGCTGTACAGCCGCCACCGTCAACCCGGTAACAATACGGTTGAATTTCATGGCGGGGATGTTTCCTCATTCTGGATGCTCAATACATTGAGCACGGCCAGCGCCACGCTCAGTCATTGCGCCAGTTACCGGCGCCACCATCCCGTGTATTTGTTTGAAAAATTGATGGCATTGGCCGGCGGCTTGATGACGTTCTCGAAAAAGTACACGCTGAGCGACTTGCCGGCGTATTGTCACGATGACGCGGCTCCCGGTTTCGGCAAGCTCGATGGCATCATTCGCGACTTGATCGATACGGTGCTCCTGTCGCGTTACTTCCCGATTCCACTGTCCAATGACACGCAACAAAACACCCACTATCACGGTTTGCTCGATGCCAAGCGGATTGACCGTCAGACTGAACTCTGCCTTGCGGTCAACGCCGATATGCCGGCGTTGGAACTGGTCGCCACGGTGCCGTTGCAGTTCAAAATATCGTCTCCGGACAATATCGAACTATTGCTTGGCAGGGCACTTCCGGGTGCCGAGTTGCGTCATATGGCCCAGGTTCCTGCTGAAGTGCCAGTGCGGCCCAATACGTATTACTTTTCGATCGATAACAAGGGCAGCATTTATGACAGCATGATCAAGGCCCAGGCGATTGCGATTTATGTGCCGTCTGGCATAAAAGGGCTGAAGCTGGAATTATTCGGCATCAGCGGTACCGCCGCGTAACGATGGTTGTTTTGTCAAAAGATTGCCCTAAGCAATAGACTTGCCCCGGCAGTTGACGTTATCATGTTTTTGTAAGTGTCGGTCGCTGAGCAGTCAGCGCAATGGTGAAACATGGTGACAGCGAGAGTGAGCATGGGCATGGCGAATGATGCGTGATGTGCCTGGCGGCGGGATGGGCAGGGCAGCGGTGCGCCGCTGCGGCCGCGCATTGCTGCTGGCGTTGTGTGTCGCCGCGGCCCCTGCGGCCATGCCGGCTGCACCACCGCATCAGGGGCAGCGCGTGCTGGTTCTCAACGCCTATGATTACGGCCGCGCCGGCGTGGAATCGTACACGCGCACCTATGTGGCCGCCATGGCCGCAGCGGGCCTGGCCAGCGAAGACATCATGGTCGAGCACCTGAACCTCAATACCCAGGGCGACCCGGCGCTGCGCAACGAGATGCGTGATTTGTTGCTTTTAAGATACACCCAGATGATGGGGCGCAAGGCTGACCTGATCGTTGCCATGCAGCAGCCGGCGCTCGATTTTTTGCTGTCGGACCTGGCGCCGCTGGCGCGCGGCGTGCCCGTGCTGGCGATTAACACCTCGGGCAAGGCCTTGCCGGTAGGCAGCCCGCTGGCCATCTGGCAGCAAAAGGCGAACGTCGATTTTCCCGGCACCCTGGCGCAAGCGATGGCGCTGTTCCCGGAGACCAAAACCATCGTCATGGCCGTCGGCGCCAGCGAAGCCGACCAGGCCTTGAAGCGCAGCATGCAGCAGGCGGCGCAGGCGTGGCAGGGTATCGTTTTCATGGAGTATCTCGACGGCCTGACCCTGGCGCAGATGCGCGCGAAGGTGGCGCGCCTGCCCGCAGATACGCTGCTGGTGACGGGCAATGTCAACCGCGACGTGGACGGCGCCATCGCCACCCCCGTGCAGTTTGCCGGGGAACTGGCGCGGCTGGCGAACGTGCCCGCCTTCGGCATGTACAACACAAACGTGGGCAAGGGCATCCTCGGCGGCTCCATCCTGCACATCGAAGGGGCCGCGCAGCAGGTGGCGCAGATGTCGCTGGCCGTGTTGGCCGGCAAGGCGCCAGCCGCACCGGGCGCCTTGCTGCCGCCGGTCCGTCCCGTGCCCATGTATGACTGGGAGCAGCTGCAGCGCTGGGATGCCGACATCAGCCGGCTGCCGCCGAACACCCTGTTCTTCAACCGTCCGCCGCAGCTGTGGCACGAGCACCGCGCGGCCGTGCTGTCGGCTGGTGCCGTGTTTCTCGCCATGGCGTGCATGCTGAGCGCCTTGCTGCTGCAGCGCCGTCGCTTGCGCCGCGCCGAGGGCGATGCGCGCGAAAGCGAGCAGCGTTTCCGCATCCTCGTCGAGCATGCGCCCGAAGCCATCGTCGTGTATGACCTGGACCTGGACCGTTTTATCGACGCCAACAGCAGTGCGCAGCGCATGCTGGGCATGTCGCGCGAAGCGCTGCTGGCGCGCGGACCGTTCGACCTGTACACGGGCGAGCAGCCCGATGGTCTGCCGCTGGGACTGATGATGGAAGAGCATCTGCGCCGCGCCATGCTCGGTGAACCCATCCTGGTCGAGCGCAATGTGCGGCGCGCCGACGGCAGCATCTTCCCTTGCGAAGTGCGGCTGGTGCGCTTGCCGATGGAAGGGCGGCGCCTGGTGCGCAGCGGTATCGTCGACATTTCCGAGCGCAAGCAAAGCGAGCAGGAACTGCTCGGCTACCGCGACCACCTGGAGGAACTGGTGCAGCAGCGTACGGCCGCCCTGTCGGTGGCCGTCACCGAGGCTGAATCGGCGAACCGCGCGAAAAGCGTCTTCCTCGCCAACATGAGCCATGAGTTGCGCACGCCCTTGAATTCCGTGATCGGCTTTTCGCAGATGATGGCCGATTCGAGCAGCATGTTCGAGGAAGAAAAGCATAACCTGGCCATCATCAACCGCGCCGGCCACCATTTGCTCACCTTGATCAACGACATCCTGGAATTGTCGAAAATCGAGGCGGGCCGCATGCAGCTGCAAGCGGGGCCCGTGGATTTGAACGGTTTGCTCGACGAAGTGCTCGAGATGGTGCGCATGCGGTCGAGCGACCAGGGCATCGCGTTGCGGCTCGAACGTGCTGGCGTGCCGCCGCTGGTGCGCCTCGATGGCGCCAAGCTGCGCCAGGTGCTGCTCAATTTGCTGTCGAACGCCCTCAAGTTCATCAAGCAGGGCAGCGTGACCCTGTCGCTGGCCTGCCAGGCGGAGGACGATGGGCAAGTGGCGCTGGCCTTTGCCGTGCGCGATACGGGCAGCGGCATCGCGGAAGAGGACCTGGAGCGCATCTTTGAACCGTTCGTGCAGGCCGACAGCGCCGTGGCGCAGGCCGGCACGGGACTGGGCCTGACCATTTCGCGCGAATTCGTGCGCTTGATGGGCGGCGAGCTGCGCGTCGAATCGACCCTGGGGGCTGGCTCCATGTTCCATTTCGACTTGCGCGCGCCCTGCGTACAGTGCCCGGCCGTCGCGCCGCTGGCGCCGGGCCGCGTGGCGCGCCTGCCGGCGGCCCAGCGCGGGCGCACGGTGCTGCTGGTCGACGATGATGACAACTGCCGCAAGCTGCTGACCGGCTTGCTGGAGCCGCTGGGCTTCCAGCTGCAGGAGGCGGCGGGCGGCGTGCAGGCGCAAGCCATGCTGGCGGCGCAGCGCTACGACATCGTGCTCAGCGACTGGCGCATGCCGGACATGGACGGCCTGGCGCTGACGCGCTGGCTGCGCGCGCAGCCGGCGCTAGTGCAGCCGCGCCTGGTGATCATGACCGCTTCCGCCTTCGAGGAAGAAAAGCAGGAGGCGCTGGCGGCCGGCGCCGATGGCTTCCTGCGCAAGCCGATCGAGCAGGAACACCTGTTCGCCATGCTGGAGCAGCAGCTGGGCGTGCGCTTCCAGCGCACCGGCGCCGTGCCGCCGCGCGTGCCGGTCGCGCCATTTGACCTGCAGCAGTCGCTGGGCCAGTTGGGCGCGGACGAGCGCCAGGCGCTGCTCGCATCCGTGCAAGCCCTCGATTTGCGGCGCAGCGCCATCGTGCTGGCCGGCGTGGCGACCAGCCTGCCGCAGTTGGCCGCGCACATCGCCGCCATGCTGGAACAGCATCAATACCAGCCGCTGTGCGCCTTGCTGGCGCAGCTGGCCAGCGAGCCGCAGGGCGAAGACGCATGACGCTTCACCCATCCAAGGGCGCGCGCCTGGGCGGCGTGTCCATCGTGCTGGCCGTCAGCGTGGCGCTGACCTTTGTCGTCACCGCGCTGCTGCTGGTGTTTGCCGTGCTGTTTTACCAGTCCGAACGCGAGCAGCGCTGGCAGCAACTGCAGCGCAGCCTGTCCGTCAGCGCGGACCAGCTGGCCGTGGCCATCGAACTGCCCTTGTGGAATCTCGATGAAAAGCAGATGCAGGCCATCATGCGCAGCATGCTGGGCAAGCGCGACCTGGTGGCCAGCTCGCTGACGCCGGGCATCGGCAAGGAAGCGCTGGTCCTGCGCCGCACCGCGGACGGCGCCATCGGCAGCTTTTCCTCGCTGTCCGCGGAGCCGGACTGGCTGGTGCAGCGGCGCCCCGTGACGATGGGCGGACAAGTCATCGGCAGCGTTGCCGTGTATGCGACGCCTGCTTTGCTGCACGCGCAGCTGCGGCAACGCGCGCTGGGCATCGGCGCCATGATCGTGGCGCTCGACGTGATCCTCGTGGCCAGCATCTGGCTGCTCATGTGGTGCCTGATGCTCAAACCCCTGAAGGCGATCGGCCAGTATGCGGCCGGCATCCAGGCAGGGCAGGGCGAAGCGTTCGGCACGCCGCCGAAAGCGTGGTTCCTGGGCGAGCTGCGTACGCTGTACCGTTCCATCCGCGACATGGTGGCGCTGCTCGACAGCCGCTACCGCGCCTTGCAGCGCAGCGAGGAGCGCGTGCAGATGGCCACGGGCGCGGCCAGCATCGGCATCTGGGACTGGAACGTGATCAACGGCGCCTTGCAGTGGGACGAGCAGATGTACGCGCAGTTCAGGGCCGATGCGGACAGCGGCACGGCGCCGGCGGCGATCTGGCGCGCGGCGTTGATGCCCGACGACGTGCCGGCCGCCAAGGAGGCCCTGCGCGCCGCGCTGGGCGCCGGCCAGGCGTTCACGCACGAATACCGCATCCTGTGGCCCGATGGCGCCATCCGCTACATCAAGGTCGACGCCGTGATCTTCCGTGACGGGCAGGGCCAGCCCATGCGCCTGGTGGGGTCGAACTACGACATCACGGCGCACCGCGAGGCCGAACTCGAACTGCTGCGCCACCGCCATCACCTGGAAGAACTGGTGGCCGAGCGCACGAGCGCCCTGTCGGTGGCCGTCAGCCAGGCGCAGGCGGCGAACCGCGCCAAGAGCACCTTCCTGGCGAACATGAGCCATGAACTGCGCACGCCCTTGAATTCCGTGATCGGCTTTTCGCGCCTGATGGCCGCCTCGCCCAATATGCACGACGATGAAAAGCGCAACCTGGCCATCATCCACCGCTCCGGCAATCATTTGCTTACCCTGATCAATGAAATCCTCGAACTGTCGAAGGGCGAGGCGGGGCGCCTGCAGGCGCAGACGGCCGTGGTGGCGCTGGCGCCCCTGTTGCAGGAAGTGATGGACATGCTGGGCATGCGCGCCGAGCAGCAGGGGCTGGCCCTGCGCCTCGATTGCGCGGGCCTGCCGGAGGCCGTGCTGCTCGACGCGACGCGCTTGCGCCAGGTGCTGCTGAACCTGATGTCGAACGCCGTCAAGTTTGCCGGCGGCGGCGAAGTCACCCTGCGCGTGCGCGGCGAGCGGCGCGATGGCGATCAATGGATGCTGTCGTTCGCCGTCAGCGACACGGGTATCGGCATCGCCCCGGAAGACCAGCAGCGCATTTTCGAGCCCTTCGTGCAGGCCGACAGCGCGGGACCGAAAGATGGCACGGGCCTGGGCCTGGCCATCTCGCGCGAATTCGTGCAGCTGATGGAAGGCGAACTGACGGTGGAATCGACGCCGGGGCAGGGCGCCGTCTTCAGCTTCAGCATTCCCGCGCAGGCGGCCGAGGCGCCGCTGCAGGTGCCCGTGCCGCAGCCCGTGTCGCCGGCGCCCGAGGCGCGGCCGGCACTGCGGGCGCAAGATTTGCTGCTGTTGACCGGGGAAGAGCGCGCCGCCTTGCTGGTGGCGCTGCGCGAATTGAACCTGGCCAGGGTGGCGCAGCTGCTGGCGGCCCTGCCCGCAGTGGCGGCGCCGTTACTGGCGCCGCTGCAAGCCATGCTCGACCAGCATCAGTACCGCCAGCTGTGCGACTTGCTGGAGAATGAAGGCGTGCTGGCGCACGCTTGAAAGTGTGGGCTGACAACATCGGATTCGCTGAAAAGAACGACTAAGTAGCGCCGATGGATGGTGCTAAATTGCAATAAAGATTATGATGATAGTACGTAGTTCATCGCAAAGAAATGTCTTGTCCAGCGTGGCAACCGACCGCCGCGCCTCATCCAAAGCTGAGAGAACTGCTACATGCACCGCGATTTTTCGGAAGTGAACTCGAAGGGCGAAGTACTGATCGTTGAAGATACGCCGGCTTCGCTGAAGCTGTTGAGCGATTTGCTGGGCGGCGCCGGCTATGCCGTGCGCCAGGCGCCGAACGGTGAGCTGGCCTTGTGGACGGCCCAGGCGCGCCCGCCCGAGCTGATCCTGCTCGACGTGCGCATGCCCGGCCTCGACGGCTTTGAAGTGTGCCGCCGCCTGAAGGAAATACCGTCCCTGCGCCAGGTGCCGGTGATCTTCCTGTCGGCCCAGTACGATACGGACGACAAGGTGCGCGGCTTTGCGCTGGGCGCCGTCGATTTCATCGCCAAACCTTTTCAGGCCGAGGAAATTCTGGCCCGTACGGACGCCCACGTGCGCCTGGCGCGGGCGCAGCTGCAGCTGGCGCAGGAGCGCGCCAACCTGGAGCGGAGGGTGGCCGAACGCACGGCCGAACTGGAGCAGGTGGCCAGCACACTGGCGCGCGAAGTGCAGATCCGCCGCGCGAATGAAGAATTGCTGCGCCTGTCGGGCCAGGTCTTCGAAGCGACCCAGGACGCCATCCTGATTACCGATGCGGCCGGCGTCATCGTCACGGCCAATCCCGCCTTTACGCGCATCACCGGCTACGCGGCGCAGGAAGTGGTGGGTACGGACATCATGCGCCTGCACGCCGAATACACGGGCGAAGCGGTGCTGCTGGCCCTGCGCCAGGGCTTGCGCAGCAGCGGCTGCTGGTCGGGCGAGGTGCAAACGCGGCGCAAGAGCGGCGACACCTATCCCTGCCTGCTCAGCGTCTCCACCGTGCACGGGCCCGATGGTGCCGTCGTCAACTATATCGGCGTCTTCCTCGACATCAGCGAACGCAAGGCCGAGCAGCATCTGATCGATTTCCTTTCCTACCACGATGCGCTGACCGGTTTGCCGAACCGCGTGCTGCTGCGCGAGCGCTTCGAGCAGGCGCGCGCGAACGCCGTGCGCGACAGCCAGCAGGTGGTGCTGATGTGCCTCGACCTGGACCGTTTCAAGAATATCAACGATTCGCACGGCCAGGCCGTCGGCGACAAGGCGCTGCAAGTGGTGGCGCGTTTCCTGTCCGGCTGCGTGCGCGAAGGCGACACGGTGGTGCGCCAGGGCGGCGACGAATTCCAGATACTGCTGCAGGACGATGCCCTGCTGGGGCGTACCCTGGGGCTGGTGCAAACCATCCTGGCCGGCCTGCGCGAGGAACTCAGCGTCGATGGTGAACGCCTGGCGCTGACGACCAGCATCGGCATCGCCATGTGCCCGGCCGACGGCGACAGCCTCGATGACGTGCTGCGCCACGCCGACACGGCCCTCGTGCGCGCCAAGGAAATGGGGCGCGACCATTACGCCTTCTTCACGGAGCGCATGGGCAGCGATATCCGCGCCCGCCTGGCGATGCAGCAGCAGCTGCGCGGCGCCATCTGCCGCGATGAATTCGAAGTGCACTACCAGCCGCAGATGTGCTTGCGCACGGGCGCCTTGCTGGGCGCGGAAGCCCTGCTGCGCTGGGATAACCCGGTGCTGGGCAAGGTGCCGCCCGGCCTGTTCATCGCGCTGGCAGAGGAATACGGCTCGATCACGGCCATCGGCGAATGGGTGCTCGAAAGCGTGTGTGCGCAAATCCGCGCCTGGCACGACGCGGGCCTGGGCAGCATCAAGGTGGCCGTCAACCTGTCCGGCAAACAGTTCGCACAGGACCGCACGGTGCCGTTCGTCGAGGCGGCCTTGCGCAAATACGGCATCGCGCCCGCCTGCCTCGGCATCGAGATCACGGAAAGCACGGTGATGGGCGACCCTGACAAGGCCGTGGCGGCCCTCACGCGCCTGAAGGATATCGGCGTGGGCATTTCGCTCGACGATTTCGGCACCGGCTATTCCAGCCTCGGCTACCTGAAACGCTTCCCCATCGACGTGCTGAAGATCGACAAATCCTTCGTCGACGACGTCACCACCAGCAGCAGCGACGCGGCCATCGCCCGCTCCGTCATCTCGCTGGCGCACAACCTCGACATGCGCGTCATCGCCGAAGGCGTGGAAACGCGCGAACAGGTCGACTTCCTGACGGAACACGGCTGCGATGAAATGCAGGGCTATTTTTTCAGCCGCCCCTTGGCCGCGGAAGCCTTCACGGCCTTGCTGCGCGAACGGCGCACCCTGGCCGTGACAGTGACAGTGGCCTGAGCGCCGCGGTGCGGCAGATGCACCATGCCGGTGCGCCCGCCGCAGCGCGGTGCACGATTCTCACTTTTCCTTCCCCTGACGCTGGCACATATCCTGCTTAGGTAATCGCTTATTTACGCGATTGCCCCGCATGCCAGACAGCACCCGACCAGTCACGCCTTTACCAGCCAGCGCGCACAGCGCCTGGCAGGCGCAGCTGCGCCTGGGCTTTGCCTTGCACGATGGCGTCAGCCGCCTCGTCGAGCGCACGCATAGCGGCCCCCTGCGCGTGCAAAAGCCCCTGTACCCGGAAGGCGGCGCCGTCTGCCACGCCATCATCATCCATCCGCCCGGTGGCGTCGTGGGCGGCGACCAGCTGGCAGTCGACGCCACGGTGGGCGAGGGCGCGCACGCCTTGCTCACGTCGCCGGGCGCGGCCAAATGGTACCGCGCCAATGGCCATATCTCGCGCCAGCACATCGTGCTGCGCGCCGGTAGCGGCGCGGCCATCGAGTGGCTGCCACAGGAAAGCATTTTCTTCGACCAGGCCTGCGTGCGCCTGCGCCACGAAGTGGAACTGGCGCCGGACGCCCGCTATATCGGCTGCGACATCGTCTGCCTGGGCCGCAGCGCCTCGGGCGAAGTTTTCAATACGGGCAGCATCAGCCAGCAGGTGCAGATCCGCCGTGGCGGCAAGCTGCTGTGGTGGGAACAGGGCGTGCTGGCCGCCGGCGGCGCGCTGATGGCCAGCCCACTGGGATTGGCGGGGCACACCGTGTGCGCCACCCTGATCGCCGTCGGCGCCCCCGTTCCTGCCGCCGTGCTGGCGGCCGTGCGCGGGATCGCCGTGCCGGCCGGCGCCGCGTTTGGCGCCACGCACATGAAATCGCTGGTGGTGGTGCGCCTGTTGTGCGGCGACAGCGAGGCGGCGCGCCGCGTCATGCTGGCCGCCTGGCAGCTGCTGCGCCCCGCCATGCTGGGACGCGATGCCGTCGTGCCTCGCATCTGGAACACTTAATCAGGAAAGAACAAGGAAAAGCATGGACCTGACTCCCCGCGAAAAAGACAAGCTGCTCATTTTTACGGCCGCGCTGCTGGCTGAACGGCGCCTGGCGCGCGGCTTGAAATTGAATTATCCGGAAGCGGTGGCCCTGATCAGCGCCGCCATCATGGAAGGCGCGCGCGATGGCAAGTCGGTGGCGCAGCTGATGTCGGACGGTACCAAGATCCTCTCGCGCGCCGACGTCATGGACGGCATCGCCGAGATGATCCCCGACATCCAAGTGGAAGCGACCTTCCCCGATGGCAGCAAGCTGGTGACCGTGCACCACCCGATACCGTAGTTTTTTGAGAAGGAGCCCATCATGACCCCAGGCGAATACCAATTGGAAGAAGGCGAAATCAGCTTGAATGCCGGGCGCGCCACGGCCACCGTGGTGGTGGCCAACCGGGGCGACCGGCCGATACAGGTCGGCTCGCACTTCCATTTTTTTGAAGTCAATCCGGCGCTGGCTTTCGAGCGCTGGCGCGCCTACGGCATGCGCCTGAACATCACGGCCGGCACGGCCGTGCGCTTCGAGCCGGGCCAGCAGCGCACCGTGGAACTGGTGGCGCTGGCGGGCGAGCGCAAGGTCTACGGCTTCAATGGCGAAGTGATGGGCGAACTGCAAGACACACCACCGGGAAAGGATTGAGATGGCCAGCATTCCCCGTAGCGCGTATGCCGAAATGTTCGGCCCCACCAAGGGCGACCGTATCCGCCTGGCCGACACGGAACTGTTCATCGAGATCGAGCATGACTATGCGATCTACGGCGAAGAGGTGAAATTCGGCGGCGGCAAGGTGATCCGCGACGGCATGGGCCAGTCGCAGCGCTGCGCGGCCGAGGTGATGGATACCGTCATCACGAATGCCGTCATCCTCGACCACTGGGGCATCGTCAAAGCCGACATCGGCTTGAAAAACGGCCTGATTTTCGGCATCGGCAAGGCGGGCAACCCGGACATCCAGCCCGGCGTGACCTTGCCCATTGGCGGCGCCACGGAAATCATCGCCGGCGAAGGCATGATCGTCACGGCCGGCGGCGTCGACACGCATATCCATTTCATCTGCCCGCAGCAGATCGAGGAAGCGCTGATGAGCGGCGTGACCACCATGCTGGGCGGCGGCACGGGACCGGCCGTGGGCACGGCCGCCACCACCTGCACGCCAGGACCGTGGCATTTGCACGCGATGCTGGCGGCCGCCGACGCCTTCCCGATGAATTTGGGCTTCATGGGCAAAGGCAACGTCAGCTTGCCGCTGCCGCTGGAAGAACAGGTGCGCGCGGGCGCCATCGGCCTGAAACTGCACGAAGACTGGGGCAGCACGCCGGCCGCCATCGACAATTGCCTGTCCGTCGCGGATCGCATGGATATCCAGGTGGCGCTGCACAGCGATACCCTCAACGAGGGCGGTTTTCTCGAGCACACGCTGGCTGCCTTCAAGGACCGCACCATCCACACGTTTCACACGGAAGGGGCGGGCGGCGGCCATGCGCCCGACATCATCGCCGCTGTAGGGCAAGCCAACGTCCTGCCCTCGTCGACCAACCCGACGCGCCCATTCACCGTCAACACGCTCGACGAGCATCTGGACATGCTGATGGTGTGCCACCACCTGGATCCGGCCATTGCCGAAGACGTGGCCTTTGCCGAGTCGCGCATCCGCCGCGAAACCATCGCCGCGGAAGACATCCTGCACGACATCGGCGCCATCTCGATGATGTCGTCGGACTCGCAAGCGATGGGGAGAGTGGGCGAGGTGATCATGCGCACCTGGCAGACGGCGCACAAGATGAAGGTGCAGCGGGGCGCGCTGGCGCCCGATACGGCGCGCAGCGACAATTTCCGCGCCAAGCGCTACATCGCCAAGTACACGATCAATCCGGCCATCACGCACGGGATTGCGCATGTGGTGGGCTCGATCGAGGCGGGCAAGATCGCCGACATCGTGCTGTGGAAGCCGGCGTTTTTCGGCGTCAAGCCGTCGATGATACTGAAGGGCGGCATGATCGCGGCCGCGCAGATGGGCGACCCGAACGCGTCGATCCCCACGCCGCAGCCCGTGCACTACCGCATGATGTTCGGCGCCTTCGGCGGCGGCCTGAAAAAGTCGTTTACGTTTGTCTCGCAGGCGGCCTACGACCTCGATATCGGGCATCAGCTGAAACTGAACAAATCCGTCATCGCCGTGAAGAACATGCGCGGCTTGCGCAAGCACGACATGATCCACAACAGCGCCACGCCGCACATGGAAGTGGACCCGGAAACCTATGCCGTGCGCGCCGACGGCCAGCTGCTCGTGTGCGAAGCGGCTGCCGTGCTGCCGATGGCGCAGCGCTATTTTCTATTTTAAGCGGGAGACAAACATGCTGACTTTGCATACCAAGTTGGGACCAGAAGACCAGCGCGCACCGTTTGCGCAATTGGTTCTACCCTACGATCAGCGCGAAAAATGCCGGCTGCGCGCCGTGCTGTCGAATGGCGACGACGTGGCCGTGTTCACCGTGCGCGGCACGGTGCTGCGCGACGGCGAGCGCATGACGGGGCCGGAAGGGCAGGTGGTGCGGATCGTCGCCGCGCGCGAACCGACCTATCTGGTGCAGTGCGCCGATGCGCATACCCTGCTGCGCTGCGCTTTCCACCTGGGGAACCGCCACACGCAGGCGCAGGTGGGCGACGGCTTTTTGCGCATCCGCAAGGACGTCGTGCTGAAGGAAATGCTCGAAGGCTTGCAGGCGATGGTGACGGAAGAAAGCGCGCCGTTCGAGCCCGAGGCGGGTGCGTACGGCGGCGGCCATGGCCACCACGATGGCCACGGCCAGCACTTGCTGGCGCCCGTGCCGCTGCGGCAGAAAATCCACCGTCCCGGCGATGTGCCAGGCGCTGCATGATGATGGCGTCGGCCCTGCTGCACCTGCTGCAGTTCGCCAGCCCGGCCTTGCCGATCGGCGCCTACAGCTATTCGCAGGGACTGGAAGCGGCGCTGGAATCCGGCCTGGTGCACGATGCGGCCACGGCGCGCGCGTGGATCGCCGAGCATCTGGCGCAGGTGGTGGCGCGCTGGGAAGCGCCCCTGTGCTGGCGCTTGATGCAGGCGTTTGAAGCGCAGGATTTGCGCGCCGTGCAGCGCTGGAGCGAGCGTTTCATCGCGTCGCGCGACACGGCGGAATTTCGCGCCGAAACCATCCAGATGGGCTATTCCTTGACCAAGCTGCTGGCCGAACTGGGCGTGGCCGACGGCGTCCTGATCGACATGCTGCAGGGCCAGCCGGAAGTGGCCTTGCCTACCGCGTATGCCTGCGCCGTGGCGGCATTGGCGATTCCCCGCGAAGAGGCGCTGCTGGCCATGCTGTTCGCGTGGGCCGAAAACCAGGTGCTCGTCTGCGTGAAATCCGTGCCGCTGGGGCAGGTGGCCGGTCAGCGCCTGCTGCTGTCGCTGCGGCCGGACCTGGAAGCAGCGGCGCTGACGGCGCAAACCTTGCAAGACGACGAGATGGGTAACTGGGCGCCAGGGCTGTCGCTGCTGTCGATGCGCCACGAAGTGCAGTACAGCCGCCTGTACCGTTCCTGAACATGACAACGAGAGACCATACTATGACATCGATCACCTCCAATCCGCTGCGCGTGGGCATCGGCGGGCCCGTCGGCTCGGGCAAGACGGCCCTGTGCGAAATGCTGTGCAAGGGCATGCGCGAGCGCTACGACATGGCCGTCATCACGAACGACATCTACACCAAGGAAGACATGGAAATCCTGCTGCGCGCGGACGCCTTGCCGGCCGAGCGCCTGATGGGCGTGGAGACGGGCGGCTGCCCGCACACGGCCATCCGCGAAGACGCCTCGATCAACCTGGAAGCGATCGCGCGCATGCAGGCGGATTTTCCCAACCTCGATTTGATCCTCGTCGAATCGGGCGGAGACAATTTGGCCGCCACTTTCAGCCCGGAATTGTCGGACCTGACGATTTACGTGATCGACGTGGCGGGCGGTGAAAAAATTCCGCGCAAGGGCGGGCCCGGCATCACGCGTTCGGATTTGCTGATCATCAACAAGACGGACCTGGCGCCATACGTGGGCGCCAATCTCGACATCATGGCGCAGGACGCCCAGCGCATGCGCGGCGCGCGTCCCTTCGTATTTACCAACCTGCGCAGCGGCGACGGCGTACAGGTGGTCATCGATTTTATCCGCGAGCAAGGTTTGCTCGATCAACCAGGCAAGGAGCTGCAATGAGCGCAACACTGATGAAGAAAACGGCCGCCGTGGCTGCCCTGTGCCTGCTGGCCGTGCCCGCCATGGCGCATCCCGGCCATGGCGAGAGCGTGGGATTCCTGGCCGGGTTCGCCCATCCGTTCACGGGCATCGACCATTTGCTGGCCATGCTGGGCGTGGGCATCTGGGGCGGCCAGCAGCGCCGCGGCCTGGCGCAGCCCGCCACGTTCCTCGGCATGATGCTGCTTGGCGCGCTGGCCGGCATGGCGGGCTTGAGCATTCCCGGGCTGGAAACGGGCATCGCAGCCACGGTGGCGCTGGTAGGCCTGGCCATCGCGCTGGCGCTGGCCTTGCCGAACTGGCTGGGCATGGGACTGGTGGGCCTGTTTGCGCTGGCGCATGGCAATGCGCATGGACAGGAATTGCCGGCCGCCTCGGCCGCGTGCGGCTTCATGCTGGCCTCGGCCATTTTGCTTGGGGCGGGGCGTTTCACCGGCCAGGTGCTGGCCGAGCGCATGCTGCGGGTGGCCGGCGTGGCCTTGACGGCCGCCGGCGTGGTGCTGATGGGAGTTGCTTAGGCGCCGGGGCGGCGCTCCGACAGCACGATGGGCGCCGCCTTTTCAGGATGCAAGCCCTGGTGGCCCGCATACACGGCGGCAATGGCCGCCATGTCGGCATCCTTGTCGCCCGTCAGATATAAATGGTCGACGACGCCCAGCACCTTGTTCGGGTAGTCGATGTAGACCAGCAGCAAGGGCACCTTGGCTGCGACGGCCAGGTGATAAAAGCCGCTTTTCCAGTTCGGGCGGTAGCTGCGCGTCGCTTCCGGCGTGATGGCCAGCCAGTACCAGTCTGCCGCCAGCATGCGTTCGGCCTGGCGCTGTATCGTGCCGCTGGTGGTGCTGCGGTCGACGGGTTCGCCGCCCAGGTAGCGCAGCACCTTGCCCATGGGGCCGCGGAACAGCGAATCCTTGGCCAGCCAGCGGAACGGCAGCGACAGCGCCCATTTGCCGAACAGGCCGACGATGAAATCCCAGTTGGACGTGTGCGGGTAGACGACGGCGATGCCGCGCGGCCCCGGCAAGGGGCGAAAGCGCATGCGCCAGCCGAACAGGTGCAGCACGCGCAGCGCGCAGCGCTGGTGCCAGGTCGGCAAGTCGCCCGCTTGTACAAATAAATCGTCCATTGATACCCTTCAGTGACACTGTTCTTAATGGGATGGCGCTGGTGGCCATTTTCCTTGAAGCAAAAATTCTGCGCAGGCATTCTATACGGGGCTGGCGGTGGCGACAAGCAGCCGAGGCCGCTATTCATGCGGTGCCGCGGCTGTTACCGTTGCTATTTTAACGATGCTTTGCCACGGTGTCGGGCACTAAATGCGCACAATGTGGTCAAAACTTGATGCAAGGTTGATCCACCCGATAGGGAGCCATGGCATGAAAAACAATATCGATGATGGACATGGGCAGCAAGTCCGAACGGACAAAGTGATGGCCGAGCTCGTAGAGCGTGGCGTGGCGTTTCATCATGCGCTGGGGCGAACGGTGGCAACGGCCTACCTGCGCGAGCACGCGGTGCCGGCCGAGGTGATACGCCGTGTCTTCAGCAGCGTGCAGGCGCGCCGTCCGGCAAGGCCGGCCCGGCGCCGATGGCGCTGAAGGGCAGAAAAAACGGCGGGCGCCGCGATCGTCACGCAGTTAGTTGCGTTGGTATCGTTGCGCCCGCCGCTGGGGGGAGCCGCTAGTTGCTGCTCAGGGTGCCGTTCAGCCGTGGGCCGCCAGCGCCGGGTAGTCCGTGTAGCCGGCCGCGTCCGGCGCGTACAGGGTTGCCGGGTTCAGCGGGTTCAATGGCGCGTCGCTGTGCAGGCGGATGGGCAGGTCGGGGTTGGCGATGAACCACAGGCCAAAGGCGACGGCATCGGCTTCGCCCTTGGCCAGCAGGGCTTCGGCCGCCGCCTTGTCCATTTTTTCGTTGGCAATGTACACGCCGCCGAATTCCTGTTTCAGGTAAGGGCCCAGGCGGTCGTCGCCGAGCGCTTCGCGCGCGCAGATGAAGGCGATGCCGCGCTTGCCCAGTTCGCGTGCCACATAGCCAAAGGTGGCGCGCGGGTCGGAATCGCCCATGTCGTGCGCATCGCGGCGCGGCGCCAGATGCATGCCGACCTTGTCCGCGCCCCATACTTCGATACATGCGTCCGTCACTTCCAGCATCAAACGGGCGCGGTTTTCAATTGAGCCACCATAGTTGTCGGTGCGCAAGTTGGTGCTGTCTTGCAGGAACTGGTCGAGCAGATAACCGTTAGCGCCGTGGATTTCCACGCCGTCGAAGCCCGCTTTTTTCGCATTTTCCGCGCCCAGGCGGTAGGCCGCGACGATACCGGGAATCTCTTCCACATCGAGCGCGCGCGGCGTGACGAATTCCTGTTGCGGGCGCACCAGGCTTACATGGCCGGCCGGCTTGACGGCGCTGGGCGCCACGGGCAGGTCGCCGTCGAGGAAGAGTGGTGCGGAAATGCGGCCCACGTGCCACAGTTGCAGCACGATCAGGCCGCCCGCGTCATGCACGGCCTTGGTGATGTGTTTCCAGCCTTCCACCTGTTCCTCGGACCAGATGCCCGGGGTGTCGGCGTAGCCCACGCCCTGCGGCGTGACGGCCGTCGCTTCCGAGATGATCATGCCGGCCGAAGCGCGCTGCGTGTAGTACTCGGCCATCAGGGCGTTGGGCACGCGGCCCGGATTGCCGGCGCGCGAACGCGTCAGCGGCGCCATGATGATGCGGTTTTTCAGTTGCAGGCTGCCAATGGTGATGGGATCGAATAAAGTTGCCATGATGGTTGTCTTTCCTGTCGAGAGTGCCGCGTGCGGCGATGTGGATGGGGTTGCTGTTACAAACCTTGCTGCATGTGATCGAGAAAGGCCTGGATGGTCGCTTCATTGCGGCTGAAGAAACTCCATTGGCCCACCTTGGTGGCCGAAATCAGGCCCGCCTTCTGCAAGCTGGCCAGGTGTGCCGACACCGTCGATTGCGACAGGTTCAGGCGCCGGTCGATCAGGCCGGCGCACACGCCCAGGTGCAGCGGGTGATCCTGCTCCTGGAAATACTGTTCCGGCTCCTTCAGCCATTGCAGGATCTGCCGCCGCACGGGATTGGCCAGCGCCTTGTGGATGGCGTCGATATCCATATTGTTTCTCCTGAACATACAATTCGCTTTTCAGCGATGTATATATCGTGTTTGTTCAATCCTAATATCGCTGTTTTACGATATGACTATCTTACGATATAAATGAAAAGCGTGCTGGCGGCACGCATTTTTGACGGATTCAGGCGGGAAGGGGATTGCGTTGCAGCACGGCCGGACCTGTCAGCACGATGCGCACCAGGTCCACCTGGCGCTGGGCGCCGGCCTTGGCGGTGGCGCTTTTGATCTGCGTGCGCGCCGTGTGGATGGAAATGCGCTGGCGTTCGGCGTATTCCTGCAGAGAATAGCCGTTGACGAGCGCTTCCGTCAGGCGCGCCTCGGCCACCGTCATGCCATAGAAATTGCGCAAGGTGGCGGCCAGCGAGGTGATCAGGTCGCTGCTGTCGCTGAGGAAAACGGCGATGGCGCTGGCCGAACCGAATGGGCTGTGCCAGGAGGGCAGGGGCGTGACGCGCAGGCGCAACTGTTCGCCCGTCAGTCCGTTCAGATTGAGCACGCCGCCGGGGCCGCCTGCCGCCGTCGTGCCCGTTTGTGCGGCCTCGTGCAGCAGGCGCCGTAGCGCGCCGTTGTCCGCTTCGCGCGGGCAATACAGGGGCGCGCCTTCGCGCAGCTGCAGCAGCCGCGTCGAAGCCGTCATGGCCAGCGCCCGCTCGTTGGCGTACAGCAATTGTGACGTGGCGTCGAGCAGCAGCACGCCAAACGGCAGCAATTCCAGTACCTGGGTGGAACTCTGGGACAGCACTTCCAGCCGGCGCAGCTTGCGCTGCAGGGCAAACGCCGTTTGCAGATGCGGCATCAGCTTGCGCATCAGCGCCAGCTCGCCCGCGTCGTAGGCACCCGCCCGTTCGCGGCGCACCACGGTGACGTTGGTGGAGCGTTCGGCGCGCAATTCGACGATGGCCGCCGCCGTATAAAAGATGTCTTGCGGGCGCAGCCAGTCCGTCCAGTATTCGGTTTTCTTCAGGCAATGGTCGGGAAACAGCATGGAGCCGGTGACGACGGCGCCTTCGCGGTGCAGGGAGGCGTCTTCCAGCCAGACGTTGCGCGCACCGTAATAGCTGGCAAAGCTGGCCATGGCGTCCGATTCGAAGCCATACGTGGCGGCCAGACCGCTGCCCGGCAGCTGGACATCGACTGAGCGGTTGCTGAAATCATTGGCCCAGATCAAGCCTGCGTGCGACTGCAACTGTTGCGCCAGGGCGGCCAGGAATTGCGACCAGGCACCATGTTGTGTGGCCGCTTCGTAGATCAGGGTAATCAGTGCCTGGCTGGCGACGGCGAGCGATGGCGTCATTGGCGATCCTCATGGCGGCAAGCGGTGGGCAAGACAGACAAGGGCGGCCTTTGCTTCGGCCGCCCGGCTTTCTTAACGCGATTCCAGCCAGCTTTTGCCGCCGGACGTGCACGTGCTGAGGCTGGCGTACTGGCTCACATAGTTATAGCCGCCGCCACAGCCGCCTTCGCCCGATTTGACGGGGCCGTAGCAAGCGCCTTCATAGCTGAGCTTACCATTGACGGTGGTACTTTTGACACAGAAATTGTAGTTGCTTGCCGTGGTGTTGTTGGGCAAGGTGGTGCCATTGTTTTGCCCGCAGCCCAGTTCCTTGCTCACGCTGCGCGCGTAGTCGACCATTTTCTGGTACGTGCCGCTGTAGTAGGCATCGGCCTTGGCTTTTTCTCCCAGCTTGCAGGCGGCGATCACGCTGTCGTAGCCGGAATCGGCCTGCGCATAGTTGCCCGATACCTGGATGCCGCAGGCGCTGGCCTGCTTGCGTTCCGCGTCGCTGATCAGATTGCTGTACTGGCAGTTTGCCGAGGTGCCGCTGGTGCCGCCGGCGCTGGTGGAACCGCTGCCCGAGCTGGTGTCGTCGCTGCCGCCGCCACCGCAGGCGGACAGCATGAGGCAGCCGAGTAAAGTGACGGCAAAGGTGGTTGGATGTGCTTGCATGATTTCCCCTGTGGACTGTGACGTGCCACCATGTATCTGGTGGTATCTTTTTTATTGCTACAAGGAATTGTATCGGGCATGTTTTTTGGAAACATCACCCATATGGGGTATGCGCGGGCAGCACGGAGTGGGGGAGGGCGGCCGGCTGGCCGCCCCGGCAGCCATCAGGCGAAGTGGAACAGCAGCAAGGCGATGACGGCAGGCACCGTTTGCAGGTAGAGGATGCGCGTCATGACGGTGGCCGCGCCCCACACGCCGGCCACGGCGATGCACGCCAGGCCGAACACGGTGAATGCATAAGCGATGGCCGCGTCCGGGTGAAAAAAGCCCAGCGCCAGCGCGGCGACAAGAAAGCCGTTGTAGCAGCCCTGGTTCGACATGGCGGGACGCACGATCTCCGCCTTTTCCTTGGACAGGCCAAACACCTTGCGTCCGCGCGCATCGAACAGCACGGTTTCCAGCAGCACTATATACACGTGCAGCAACAGGATGAGGGCGGTAAGGATTTGGGCCAGTAGCAACATTGTTGTTCCCGAAAGTGAATGGATGCGGCAATTATGCTGCCAAGTGCATGTTTTTTGGCAACTTTCGATTAGAGCGATGGTACTAGCGCAAAGTGTGCTTGGGGCAAGATTTTTCACCCAATGGTATACTTTTCCCTTTGCTCCTGTGGGGACGACCCCGCTCGATGTGGGGGCTGTATGGCGGGGACGACCCTGCCGCCTCGGGAGAAAAGTATGGCATGGATCATTCTGGTATTGGCGGGTTTGCTGGAAATCGGCTGGGCCATCGGCCTCAAATACAGCGCCGGCTTTACGCGGCTCGTGCCTTCCGTGCTGACAGCTGTTTCCATGGTGGGCAGCGTGGTGATGCTGGGCCTGGCCTTGCGCACCTTGCCGCTGGGCACGGCCTACGCCATCTGGACGGGCATCGGCACCGTCGGCACGGCCATCTTCGGCATCATGGTGCTGGGCGAGCCGGCCAGCGCCGCGCGCATCGCCTGCATCGCCCTGATCGTGTCCGGCATCCTGGGCTTGAAACTGCTCAGCCCACAATAAGGAGGCCAGCATGAGTCTCGCCATGACCTATTTCTACCTGGCCATCGCCATCATCGCCGAAGTGATCGCCACCAGCGCCTTGAAGGCCTCCGAGGGCTTCAGCCGCTTGTGGCCCAGTGTCATCACCGTGGTTGGCTACAGCATCGCCTTCTGGTGCTTGTCCCTGACCCTGAAGGTCATTCCTACCGGTATCGTGTATGCGATCTGGTCGGGCGTGGGCATCGTGCTCATTTCCGCCGTCGGCTGGTTCTGGTTCAAGCAGAGCCTCGACACGCCAGCCTTGATCGGCCTGGGGCTGATCATTGCCGGCGTGCTCGTGATTAACTTGTTTTCCAAGTCCGTCGGGCACTAGGAGCCTATCCCAGTAGATGAATACATCCCCTGCTGGCGCCCCTCAGAAGCGGGGACTGCGTTGATCGTCGTCGCGTGGCTCGCCACGCGTCCTCCTCACGCCTTGTCCGCGCTCCTGATGAACTACCAGCAGATGACGCTCCCTACTGGAATAGGCTCTAATCAGAAACTGCTGGCAACCCGCGCCAGGTAATACCACTCGGCATTGGCTTGCGCGTTGACGTCCGGGAACAGGATGTAGGCGTCGAACTCGGCCGTCACGGGCGTGCCGTCCGCGCGCACGCCGATCTGCTCGCCCTGTTGCACCTTGTCAAAGCTGGACCAGGTCTTGATGAAGCAGTCGCCTGCATCGAGCTTGTCGTGCACGACAACCATGTTCAGCGCTTCCATGTCGGCGTCGGCGATCGCTTCCGGCTGCGGCGCGTCGATGAAGCCGAGGAAGGCGAGCGTATTCATGATGGCGCGGTAGGCAACGTCCGGCGCGGCCGGGTCCGCGTGCTGGCCGCATTCCAGGGTCAGCGCATAGCCGCCCGTCGAGCGCATGTATTCGGTCGTGCCCACGCCGTAGCGCAAGACCATGCCCACCTGGTCGCTGCTGCCCAGGCGGCGCTGTACGCCGGCGCCATACGTTTGCAGCCAGCCATCGACGAAGCGGCGTACGCCCAGGCGGCGCGCCAGCGCGCGTTCCTTGTCTTCGTGCTTGAACGGTTGCAGCGGGCCATCGTTGTTGCGCGGTCCCACCATGACGAATGGCTGGCTGTCGGCATTGAACGAGTGCAAGTCCAGCAGCACGTCATGCTGGCCCAGCAGCGGGCACAGCCAGTTGGCGATGCGGTCTTCGAAATCCTGTGGATTGTCATTCGGGAACAGGTTGCGGTTCAGGTTGCGGTCGCCGCTGCGCACGCCCTTGGCGTAAGCGAGCGGGTTGGTGATGGGCACGAACGTGACGCTGCCGGCCACGATGGAGAGGGCGCCGCTGTCGAGTTCAGCCATCACGCGGTGGATGCCCTTGGTGCCGCAGGTTTCATTGCCGTGTACGGCGCCGGTGACGATCAGGCGCGGGCCGCTGCCTTGGCCCGTGTAGTTGATGGACTTGAAGTGGAGTGCGCTGCTCATGCTGGACATATCCTATGCTGTTGCGGGAAGGGAAAGCGGGGTCGGCATATTTTAGCGGGATTCGCCACAGGCTCCCGTAAAAATGTGCGCATCGTCGGGCCCGGCATGGCATGATCGGCGCCACCGTTGTTTTTACTTGCCGAGATCCATGTCTTCTTCATCTTCTTCGCGCCTGTCTGGCCTCGATACCTTGCGCGCGCTGGCCATCGTGCTCGTCTTCATGAATCATTATTTGCTGTTCGTCAGCGAGGGGGCGTTCGGTTTCTGGGGCGAAATCGGCTGGACGGGCGTGGACCTGTTCTTTGCCCTCAGCGGCTATCTGATCGGCAACCAGATCTTTGCGGCCTTGCGCAGCGAGCACGGCTTTTCCTTGCCGCGTTTCTATGCGCGGCGCTTCCTGCGCACCTTGCCCAGTTTCTACGCCGTGCTGGCCCTGTATTACTTGTGGCCCGCGTTTCGCGGCGATAGCGCGTTATTGCCGCTGTGGAAATTCCTGACCTTTACGCAGAATATCAATCTGACGCCGGGTACGGCGTTTTCGCATGCGTGGTCGCTCTGCGTGGAAGAGCAGTTCTACGTGCTGCTGCCGGCCGTGGCGCTGTTGATCGCCGCCTGCCGCAAGTCCCTGCTGTGGGCCTGGCTGGCCGTGGCCGCCAGCTTTATCGTCGGCATGCTGGTGCGCGCCTATTTGTGGGATGAGTATGTGCAAGTGCCACGCGGTGGCCTTGGCTATTACAAGTATATTTATTACGCGTCGTGGTGCCGCTTCGACGAGCTGGTGGCGGGCGTGGCGCTGGCGCTGCTGAAGAATTACCATCCGGCCGCCTGGACGCGCCTGACATCCCATGGCAACCGCAGCTTGCTCGCGGGAATCGCGGGCACGGCGCTGATGTTTTATGTATTCCTGAACGATCACTATGGCTACTGGGTGACGGTGTTCGGCTATCCGGCCCTGGCCGCCAGTTTTACCCTGCTGCTGATCGCGGCGCTCAGTCCAGCCAGCGCACTCTATCGACTGCGCGTGCCGGGCGCGGCCAGTCTGGCCCTGTGGTCGTATGCGATTTACTTGCTGCACAAGCAGCTGTGCATCTTATTGCGGCCCTATTTGCAAGGCGTTGGCCATGGCGCCGATAGCCTCACAGCGATACTGGCCAGTATTGCTGCCAGCATCGCCACGGGCTGGCTTTTATATGCTTTGGTGGAAACGCCGTTCATGCGCTTGCGGGCGCGCTACGTTCCCGCCACCCACGCCTGATTTACATATCGATGACGTCGAGCCCGCGCGGCGTGCCCACCAGCAATTCCAGGATCGCATGCACGCGCAGGTTCGTGTCCTCGTGTTCCGTGTTGAAGATCAGGGTGCGCAGGCCGGGCACGGCTTCCGTGATGTGGTCGCTGGCGTAGGCGTTGATCAATAACAAGACCAGGTCCGTGGCGCCCGCGCCGGGCTGGCGCCGCAGCCGGTCGTGGATCACGTTCAGCAGCGCGCGCTGCATGCGCGGCGTGGGGTTGGTGATGTAGGCGAAGACGCTCGGCGTGTTGGCGATGGCCGCGCAGATGCGCCGCTCGATCTCGTCGGGCTTCACGTCGGAGGCAATATCGAAATACGCGGCGTCCCAGCGCGTGCGCGCATACGGATGATGGGGCGGGAAAGAGTCGGCCGTTTCAAAACCGCAAATGCGGCTCAGGGTTTTCAGCCAAGTTAGTATGGTGGAATTCATGCCCCGATTCTAGCGGCATTCAAGGCGCTGCGGGCCCCCTCCATATAAAGGAGGCTGACGCCCGGAGAATGATTAAAGTTTCCTGTAAAACAGCCCTTGTCATTCTGGGAAAGCCTCTCTATAATGCTGGTCTTCGGGGCGGTTAGTTCAGCTGGTTAGAATACTTGGTCGACATCCAAGGGGTCGGGGATTCGAATTCCTCACCGCCCACCAGAATTTGGCAGTAGATGGTTTTAAAGGCGATTGCTGATGCAGTAATCGATAAAAAAGTTTTACGGGCGGTTAGTTCAGCTGGTTAGAATACTTGGTCGACATCCAAGGGGTCGGGGATTCGAATTCCTCACCGCCCACCAGAATGCAGTTAGAGAGAAAGGGTAAACCGGTTATGACACCGCGAACTACTACCAAGCTTTGGGAGTGACGCTAGTCGAACGGGTTTCCTTTGTCTCAAGAAAGTGAAAAACGCGGCTAGTCCGCGTTTTTTTGCGTCCGCGTTTTCCTTTCAGTTTTTCAGTCCACACCACATTGCAGTTTTACCTGGCGCCAGCGCCGATATGGAGATCAATATGCTTACAATCCGACTTCCCGATGGTTCCGCCCGTCAATTCGACGGTCCGGTCACCGTGGCCCAGGTTGCGGCCAATATTGGTACCGGCCTGGCCAAGGCTGCCCTGGCCGGCAAGGTCGATGGCAAGCTGGTCGATACTTCCTATCTGATCGAGCAAGACGCGGAACTGGCGATCGTGACGGACAAGGACGCCGATGGCCTGGAAGTGATCCGCCACTCGACGGCCCACTTGCTGGCGTATGCCGTCAAGGAATTGTTCCCCGACGCGCAAGTGACCATCGGTCCCGTGATCGACAACGGTTTCTACTATGACTTCGCCTACAAGCGTCCGTTCACGCCCGAAGATCTGAGTGCGATCGAAAAGAAAATGGCGGAACTGGCCAAGAAGGATGAGCAAGTCACGCGCAAGGTTGTCGCGCGCGACGAAGCCATCGAGTACTTCAAAGGCATCGGCGAAGCGTACAAGGCTGAACTGATCGGTTCGATCCCGGCCGACCAGGAAGTGTCGCTGTATTCCGAAGGCAAGTTTACGGACTTGTGCCGCGGCCCGCACGTGCCATCGACGGGCAAGCTGAAAGTGTTCAAGCTGATGAAGCTGGCCGGCGCCTACTGGCGCGGCGACTCGAAAAACGAGATGCTGCAGCGTATCTATGGCACGGCCTGGGCCAAGAAGGAAGATCAGGAACTGTATTTGCACAACCTGGAGGAGGCGGAAAAGCGCGACCACCGCAAGCTGGGCAAGCAGCTCGATTTCTTCCATTTCCAGGAAGAAGCGCCGGGCCTGATCTTCTGGCACCCGAAAGGCTGGTCGATCTGGCAGCAAGTCGAGCAATACATGCGCAATGTGTACCAGGTCAATGGCTATCAGGAAGTCAAGGCGCCGCAAATTCTCGACCGTGGCCTGTGGGAAAAAACGGGCCACTGGGACAATTACCGTGAAAACATGTTCATCACGGAATCGGAAAACCGCGCCTATGCGCTGAAGCCGATGAATTGCCCTGGCCATATCCAGATTTTCAACAATGGCATGCGCAGCTACCGCGACCTGCCATTGCGTTACGGCGAATTCGGCCAATGCCACCGCAACGAGCCGTCGGGCGCCTTGCACGGCATGATGCGCGTGCGCGGCTTTACGCAGGATGACGGCCACATCTTCTGCCTGGAAGAGCAGATCGCCGGCGAAGTGACGGCGTTCCACCAGCAGGCGATGGATGTGTACACGGCTTTCGGCTTCACGAATATCGATGTGAAACTGGCTTTGCGCCCTGATAACCGCATCGGCACGGAAGAGTCGTGGGATTTCGCCGAGGAATCCCTGCGTTCGGCCCTGCGCGCCTGCGGCGTGGAATGGACGGAATTGCCGGGCGAGGGCGCGTTCTACGGTCCGAAGATCGAATACCACCTGAAGGATAGCCTGGGCCGCGCATGGCAAGTGGGCACCGTGCAGATCGATCCGTCGATGCCGGGCCGCCTGGGTGCTGAATACGTGGCCGTGGACAACACGCGCCAGGTGCCGATCATGCTGCACCGCGCGATCGTCGGTTCGCTGGAACGTTTCATCGGCATCCTGATCGAACACTATGCGGGCGCCATGCCGTTGTGGCTGTCGCCGGTGCAAGTGTCGGTGTTGAATATTTCCGACGCTCAAGCCGACTATGTACAGGAAGTTACAACAAAACTGCGCAAAGCGGGGCTGCGTGTACAGGCTGATTTGCGTAACGAGAAGATTACCTATAAAATACGTGAACATTCCGTACAAAAATTGCCTTACATCTTAGTGATTGGCGACAAAGAGCGGGATGCGAATACAGTGGCCGTGCGGGCGCGGGGCAATGTCGATCTGGGCGTGATGTCCGTCGATGCCCTGATAGAGCGACTCAAACATGAAGTCGACACCAAGGCCTGACGAGGAAACTCGCTGCACGACCGTCTTACAAGATTTTTAAAGGAAATTACAATAGCTACTGACAAGTCACATCGCATCAATGGCGAAATCACTGCCCCTGAAATGCGTTTAAGCGGGGTCGATAACGAGCCACTCGGTATCGTAAGTTTGGCTGAAGCCTTCCGCCTGGCGGAAGAGGCAAACGTCGATCTGGTGGAAATTGCGCCTACCGCGCAGCCACCGGTGTGCCGTTTGATGGACTACGGCAAATTTAAGTATTCGGAGCAAAAGAAAGCTCACGAAGCCAAATTGAAGCAAAAGATCATCCTCGTGAAGGAAGTCAAATTCCGTCCGGGGACTGATGATGGTGACTACAATATCAAGTTGCGTAATCTCATCAAGTTCCTCGAAGATGGCGATAAAACCAAGATCACCTTGCGTTTCCGCGGTCGTGAGATGGCGCATCAGGATATTGGCTTCCGCATGCTGGAACGTCTGAAAGCCGATCTGGAGCCGTACGGCCAGGTCGAGCAGTTCCCGAAGATGGAAGGCCGCCAAATGATCATGGTTCTTTCGCCTAAGAAGAAGAAGTAAGATACAATAGCGTTTTACTGTGGATCGACGTGGTTTGTGCCTGCATGGGCGCGACACCAGATTCCAGGCAGAATTTGCGCGGCCCGGTCAGCAATGCCCGGGCCGCGTGAACTGTAGTGGACTCGCATCCGCTGCACAACATGTGAAAGCAGGCATCTAAGCGCAGCGTCGTGTTGCCACCTGCAATCCTGTTATAAATGGAGCTGTCCGTAAGAGGACAGATTGCTATGCCTAAAATGAAGACCAAAAGCTCCGCGAAAAAACGTTTTCGCGTGCGTCCAGGTGGAACAGTCAAGTCGGGTCACGCGTTCAAACGCCACATCCTGACCAAGAAAACCACCAAAAACAAACGTCAGTTGCGCGGTACCCGTAACATCAACGCATCGGATGTCACATCCGTCATGCGCATGATGCCGACTGCTTAATCTCACACTCAATTTAAGGAGTTACTATGCCTAGAGTAAAACGTGGGGTTACAGCTCGTGCCCGTCATAAGAAGATTCTTGTTCAAGCTAAAGGCTACCGTGGTCGCCGCAGCCGTGTATACCGTGTTGCCAAGCAAGCAGTTATGCGCGCTGGCCAATACGCTTACCGCGATCGCCGCAACAAGAAGCGCGTTTTCCGCCGCCTGTGGATCGCCCGTATCAACGCCGCTTCCCGTGAGCATGGCGTAACGTACAGCGTATTCATGAACGGCTTGAAAAAAGCAAATATCGAACTGGACCGTAAAGTCCTGGCCGATATGGCTGTGATGGACAAGCCAGCATTCGCTGCGATTGTCAACGCAGTTAAAGCAAAAATCGCTGCGTAAGCATCGGTCATTGCACAACGTCATCCGTAGGGTGACGTCATAAAGAGCGGGGCAGGGGTGTGAACCTTATGCCCCGTTTCCGTTTTTGATTGTTGGACTTTTGATAATCGAGTCCAGAATTGATGTCCAAAACAGGAAATGCCGCATGAACTCCCTAGAAGAACTCGTCGTCTCGGCCCAGGCTGACTTTATCGCCGCCGCAGACGCTGCCGCACTTGAAAACGCCAAAGCCCGCTACCTGGGCAAGACTGGCCAGATTACCGAAATGATGAAGGGCCTGGGCAAGCTGGACCCGGACGCGCGCAAGGCGCAGGGCGCCTTGATCAACGCCGTCAAAGTGCAGATCGAAGACGCGCTGACGGCGCGCCGTGATGCGCTGGCCGATGCCCAGATGCAAGGCCGTCTGAACGCCGAAGCGATCGACGTGACCCTGCCAGGCCGTGGCCGCATGCCAGGCGGCATTCATCCCGTGATGCGCACGTGGGAGCGGGTCGAGGAAATCTTCCGCTCCATCGGTTTCGACGTGGCCGACGGCCCTGAAATTGAAAACGACTGGACCAATTTCACGGCGCTCAACAGCCCGGAAAACCATCCAGCCCGTTCCATGCAAGACACGTTCTACATCGATGGCAACGACACCGATGGCAAGCCTTTGCTGCTGCGCACGCACACGAGCCCGATGCAGGTGCGTTATGCGCGCACGCATACGCCGCCGATCAAGGTCATCGCGCCGGGCCGCACCTACCGCGTCGACAGCGATGCCACCCATTCGCCCATGTTCCACCAGGTCGAAGGCTTGTGGATCGCCGAAGACATCAGCTTTGCCGACCTGAAGGGCGTGTACCTGAACTTCGTCAAGGCCTTCTTCGAGACGGACGACCTGCAGGTGCGCTTCCGTCCATCGTACTTCCCGTTCACGGAACCGTCGGCAGAGATCGACATCGCCTTTGGCTCGGGCCCGTTGAAGGGCCGCTGGCTGGAAGTGTCGGGCGCCGGCCAGGTGCATCCGACCGTCGTGAAGAACTTCGGCCTCGATCCCGAGAAATTCATCGGTTTCGCTTTCGGCTCCGGCCTGGAACGCTTGACGATGCTGCGTTATGGCATCAACGACCTGCGCCTGTTCTATGAAGGCGACTTGCGTTTCTTGAAGCAATTCAACTAAGCGTTGTTCCGTTTGATTCATGGCGCTTGAGCGCCTGTGCGCTCGCGCTGTGAGCTTTGACCCTTTGAAGGCTTGATTATGCAATTTTCCGAAAACTGGCTCCGTACCATGGTCGATCCGAAGATGACTTCGGACGAACTGGCCCATCTGCTGACCATGTCCGGTCTCGAAGTCGAGGACGTCGATCCTGTCGCGCCCCCGTTCTCGAACGTGGTGGTGGGCCTGGTCCTGGAGATGGAAAAACATCCGAACGCGGACCGCCTGAATGTATGCCAGGTCGACGTCGGCACGGGCACCATGCTCAACATCGTCTGCGGCGCGCCGAACGTGCGCCCGGGCTTGAAAGTCGTCTGCGCGATGGCCGGCGCCGTGCTGCCGCCTGGCGCCGATGGCAAGCCGTTTGAAATCAAGGTGGGCCAGCTGCGCGGCGTCGAGTCGCAAGGCATGCTGTGCTCCGCACGCGAATTGAAATTGTCGGAAGAAAACGCCGGCTTGATGGAATTGCCGGACGACGCGCCGATCGGCCAGAATTTCCGCGATTACTTTGCGCTCAACGACTTGAAATTCACCATCAAGTTGACGCCGAACAAGGCGGACTGCCTGTCCGTGCTGGGCGTGGCGCGCGAAGTGTCGGCACTCACGGGCGTGCCCCTGAATGCGCCGCAGTTCCGCACCGTGCCTGTTTCCAGCGACGAAATCCTGCCCGTGAAAGTCAGCGCGCCGGACCTGTGCGGCCGTTTCACGGGCCGCGTCATCCGCGGCTTGAACGCCAAGGCAGCCACGCCGGACTGGATGAAGCAGCGCCTCGAGCGCAGCGGCCAGCGTCCGCTGTCGGCCCTGGTCGATATCTCGAACTATGTCATGCTGGAACTGGGCCGTCCCAGCCACGTGTTTGACCTGGCCAAGATCCACGGCAGCCTCGACGTGCGTTGGGGCAAGGCGGGCGAATCCGTCAAGCTGTTGAATGGCAACACCATCGCCGTCGACGAGTGGATCGGCGTCATTGCTGACGATAAAGAAATCGAATCCTTGGCCGGCATCATGGGCGGCGACGCCAGTTCCGTGTCGGATGATACGGATAGCATTTATCTGGAAGCGGCATTCTGGTGGCCGAACGCCATTCAAGGCCGCGCGCGCCGTTTGAATTTCTCGACCGATGCGGCGCACCGCTTCGAGCGCGGCGTCGATTTCGCCACCACCGTCGAGCACATCGAACGCATCACCGCGCTGATCGTGGAAATTTGCGGCACGCCAGCGACCACCGTCGGCCCCGTCGACGACCACGTGGTGAACTTGCCGCAACGCCCGCCCGTATCGATGCGCACGGCGCGCGCGCAAAAAGTCATCGGCGTGCCGCTCAACGATGAGCTGATCGCCGATATCTTCACGCGCCTGGCCCTGCCATACACCTTGGCGGACGGCGTGTTTTCCGTGACCTCGCCCAGCTACCGTTTCGACATCGAGATCGAGGAAGACCTGATCGAGGAAGTGGCGCGCGTGTACGGTTTTGAAAACATCCCGACCTTGCCGCCCGTGGCGGCGAACGTGATGCAGATTGCACCGGAAAATACCCGCTCGCTGTTTGCGGTACGTCATGAACTGGCCGACCTGGGTTTCCAGGAAGTGGTTAACATGAGCTTTGTCGATACGGCATGGGAGCGCGATTTCTCGGGCAACACGAACCCGATCAAATTGCAGAACCCGATCGCCAGCCAGATGAGCGTGATGCGCTCATCGCTGATCGGCAGCCTGATCGCCAATGTGCGCTACAACCTGAACCGCAAGACGAACCGCGTGCGCATCTTCGAAGTGGGCGCCATCTACCAGCGCGACGACAGCGTGGAAAACGGCCCGTTGTCGGTGGCTGGCTACGCCCAGCCCAAGCGCGTGGCCGCCATGGCCTACGGCGCGGTTGCCGACGAGCAGTGGGGCCAGGCTGCGCGCACGGTCGACTTCTTCGACGTGAAGGCGGACTTGGAGGCGCTGTTCGCGCCGCTGGTCTTGCGTTTCACCAAGGCGGAGCATCCGGCCCTCCATCCGGGCCGTTCGGCCAACGTGGAGCTCGATGGCAAGGTCATCGGTTTCATCGGCGAATTGCACCCGCGCTGGATGCAAAAGTATGACTTGCCGCTGGCGCCCGTGCTGTTCGAAGTCGACGCCGCTGCCTTGACGCAAAGAGTCGTGCCCGCGTACCAGGAAATCTCGAAATTCCCTGGTGCCAGCCGCGACCTGGCCGTGGTCGTCAAGCAATCGGTGGCCGTGCAGGATCTGCTCGACAGCTTCCACGCGGCAGCGAAGGGGAGCCCGGCAGCGCGTATCGTGCAAGCCATTGTTTTATTTGATGAATATCGTGGAAAAGGTCTGGAAGCGGATGAAAAAAGCCTTGCTTTCCGGATTAGCTTGCAAGATACTCAAAACACCCTGCAAGACGATGTCGTCGATGGCCTGATGGCTGTCCTGATCGATGCGGCCAAGCAGGGCCACGACGCGAAACTGCGTTCGTAATTATCGGACTGGCCGTCGCCTTGCGTGACGGCCTTTCCGTCGTCAATCGTAGACGAGCTTGCCATGTGGCGAGCTCGGGCGCACAGAAAAGGCAGGGCAGGAAAATTAATAACAGCGACGTTGATTCCGCCGTACTGCAATCCGCACTGGCCGCCGATTTGCATCGGGCCATGCTGGTTGCCAAAGTGCGCCAGGAAGCGGAAAAAGATTTACCGACCTTGACCAAGGCGGAACTGGCCGAACTGTTGTTCGAGCAAGTGGGCCTGAACAAGCGCGAAGCGAAGGATATGGTCGAGACCTTTTTCGACGAAATCCGCAACGCGCTCGAGCGTGGCGAGGCCGTCAAGTTGTCCGGTTTCGGCAATTTCCAGTTGCGCGACAAGCCGCAACGGCCGGGCCGCAATCCGAAGACGGGCGAAGAGATCCCCATCACGGCGCGCCGTGTCGTGACCTTCCATGCGAGCCAGAAGCTGAAAAGCATGGTCGAAGAGACCAGTCCGCTGGCACGTGCTGCCTGAGTGAGTGGCGATGAACGAGCGCATCAGTAAAACCGAGTTGATCGCCCTGCCGCCCATTCCGGCGAAACGCTATTTCACGATCGGCGAGGTGAGCGAGTTGTGCGGCGTCAAACCGCACGTATTGCGCTACTGGGAGCAGGAGTTTTCCCAGCTCAAGCCGGTCAAACGACGTGGAAACCGCCGTTATTATCAGCACCATGAGGTGCTGCTGATACGCCGCATCCGCGAATTGCTGTACGAGCAGGGCTTTACCATCAGCGGAGCGCGCAACAAGCTCGACAGCCGTGGCGCTTCGCATGCCATCGCCGACGAGCTGCCGGTCATGCCTGCCGTGCCGCAGGAAGCGCCGTTGGACCGCGTGTGGATACGCAATGAATTAATGGCGATTTTAACCTTGCTAAAATAAGATTTGTACCAATATAGGTGGGGTTGTCCGGTAGCAGTTGACCAAGTTGACTATACTGCATGGGCGCCCAGCCTTGGCGCTCACGCTACCGTACGGCGCGCCATATTTTGAATATAATGTTAATGTTGCGTTTTTGTTAGTGACGCTGAACCGGAGCAGCGTTCAGGTTCCGGTAGTCTTTCCCAGGCCAGGAAAATTTAAGGGGAAACAATGATACGCGTTGCCATTTGTGATGATCACCAAATAGTACGAGCTGGATTCAAACAGATTTTTTCGTCTTCTGACGATTTCAGTGTGGTGGCGGAAGCCGGTACGGGGCGCGAAGCGCTCGATATCGCCCGCCGCGAAATTTGCGATGTATTGCTGCTCGATATAGCCATGCCCGATCAAAGCGGCATCGATACCTTGCGCACGATCCGCCAGGGCCAGCCGGAATTGCCCGTGCTGATACTCAGCGGCTATCCCGCGCAGCAATACGCGCTGAACCTGTTCAAGATGGGCGCGAACGGCTATCTGAACAAGGAATGCGAAGCCGACGAGCTGATGACGGCCGTGCGCACCGTATTCCAGGGACGCCGCTATGTCAGCTCCACCGTGGGCGAGTTGCTGGCGCAGTCGTTCGACCGCGACACGAATGCGGCCCTGCATACGGAATTGTCGGACCGTGAGTTCCAGGTCTTCTTGCGCCTGGCGCGCGGCGCCACCGTGTCCGATATCGGCGTGGCCTTATCGCTGAGCATCAAGACGGTCAGTACCTACCGTACGCGCATCATGGAAAAAATGGGCTTGCAATCTAACAGCGACTTGACCTATTACGCAATGAAAAACAATTTGCTTGACTAGCGCTGCGGTGCGATCATTGAAACATGATCGCTCAGCCAGCTAGCCAGCACGACTTGTGCAGTGCAGCAGTTTGTGGCGAGGACTATAATTGGCCGGCGCCGGCGCTCTTTCCCGCGCCGAACCTTGCTAAGGATGCACATCAGGATGTATTTCACCGCTGAACCGGCCCCGAATCACCGCCTGCCCCTGTACAAGACGATCCTGTGCGTGACGTGCGCCTTGTTGCTTGTACTTAATGGCTTCAGTCTTTATCACAACCTGCAGTCGCTGAAGGGCACGAACGCCTTGCTCAGCCAGAGCGCCCGTGTGGCCGACCGCCTGCAGTATTTGAATGTGCTCGTGCTCGATGCGGAAAGCAGCTTGCGCGGCTATTTCATTTCCGGCTCCGAAACCTATCTGGGGCCGTCGAAGACCGCCACCACCGAAATCGAAAACGAATTCAACGAGCTGCAAACCTTGCTCGCGGGCAGTCCTACCCAGCTGAAAAATCTGGGCCAGCTGAAAAGCTTGATCCGTCGCAAGATGTCGATGTTGCAACAGTCAATCGACGTCTACAAGCAGGGCGGGCTGGCCGAGATCGTGAACATTTCCCGCGTCACCGATGACCGCGCCACCATGGACGAGATCCGCCTGCAGGTGGTGATCATGACGCGCGAGCAGAATGAAGCGCTGTCGACCGGCAGCGCCGCCTTTTATCATGAGTATCAGAAAGCCGTGCTGCTCGGCATCGGCATCAATGCCCTGGCCATTCTCGTGCTGATCATGTTTTACCAGCTGGTGCGGCGCAGCTTCCAGAACCGCGCGGCCGTCGAGTATGCATTGCAAAATGCTAACGACACCCTGGAATCGACGGTCAGCAAGCGTACCGAGCAGTTATCCGTGCTGTCGCGTCATTTGATCAGCGTCAATGAAGTGGAAAAAGCGCGGCTGGCGCGTGAGCTGCACGATGAGCTGGGCGCCAACTTGACATCGATCAGCATGGACTTGGGCGCCGTCACGCAGCAACTGGCGCACACGCAGCCGGAACTGGCGACGCAATTGCGCCGTGCCAAGGCGACCTTGCTGGAAACGGTGGAACTCAAGCGCCGCATCGTCGAGGATTTGCGCCCGAGTCTGTTGGACAACCTGGGCCTGTGCGCCGCCATCGAAAGCTATTGCGAGGATTTTGCGCGCATGAGCTCGGTTCGTTGCGAAACGGACGTGGCCATCAATATCGACAACCGCGAGGCTACCCTGACGATTGCCCTGTTCCGTATCGTGCAGGAATCGCTGACGAATATCATGAAATATGCGCGTGCCGGCATGGTCAGCGTGACTTTGAAACGCAACGAACACGGCCTGGTGCTGCGCGTGATCGACGACGGCATCGGCATCACGGAAGCTGCGCTGCAAAAACCGATGTCGCACGGCTTGCTCGGTATGCGCGAACGGGCTTTGCTGCTGGGCGGTACTCTCACCGTGCGCCAGGGACCGGAAGGCAAGGGGACATGCGTGGAAGCCGTGATTCCGCTGCCGCTGACGCCGGAGCCGGAAGACATCGACGCGGATATCGAAGCGTAATTTTCTTTGAGATAAAAAAATGGCCGGGCATGCAGCCCGGCCATTTTTTATTTATCTTGCAGGATCAGCAGCGGGAAACGTCGCGCAGCAAGCGGTCGTATTCCGTCTTGGCCACTTTGTAGCACTCGCCCGCATAGCATTCCAGGCCGGCGCGGTCCAGCACCGTGATATTGCCGCGGCGATAGTGGATCAAGCCTTCTTCCTGCAGCTTGCCGGCGGCGGCCGTGATGCTTTCGCGGCGCACGCCCAGCATGATCGAGATCAACTCTTGCGTCACTTTCAATTCATTCGATGGCGAACGGTCCAGGCGGTCCAGCAGCCAGCGGCACAGCTTTTGTTCGATCGAGCTGTGGCGGCCGCCGACGGCGTTCTGTGCCATTTGCGCAAACAGGGCGTTGGTGTAGCGCATCAGCAACTGGGGCAGGGCGCCGCCTTGATTGAACGCATCGCGCAGGCTTTGCGTTTTCAGGCGGTAGCCGTAACCGGCGCTTTGCACGACAGCCGTGCACATGGCGCGCTCGCCTGCCAGCAGCGAGGCACCGGCCACGCCTTCATGGCCGACGACGGCGATTTCCGTCGTGGCGCCATCTTCCATCACATACAGCAGCGAAATGATGGCGGTGGTGGGGAAGTAGCTGTATTCCAGGTTGTTACCGTAGGCATACAATTCCTTGCCGAACGGTAGTTCCACCAGTTCCAGGTCTTCGAACAGCGATTCAAGCGCGGCGCGCGGCAGGGCGGCCAGCAATTCATTCTGTTGGGCACTGCTGAGGCTAACCCGCGACGCAAGCTTGATTTCCCGTCCGGCCGCCGGCATGGCGCGCGGCAGCAACTGGTTCTTCTGGACCGGGGTGCTAAGTTGAGTTTGGTTCATAGTATTCCTCACAGGCTTTTTACATCGGAGTGCGACTGCCGCGTTGCTGGTCAAAGAAGCTGCCGTGCTCATGTGATAACGGCGTTTTGTTCGACCGCGCGGTGCAGATCGCGATGTAGCTACTTTAAAAGCTTATGTAAGTGGCGAACATAAGATTAGCAGTCGCCACTTTGTAGTCTCATTTGAGGCGGAATTGTAGTCCTTGTCCTACGTGCACACTTTTGACTAGCTAGCCTTGCGCCGTTCCGCGCGATTTTGTGATATGACGCGCGGTTTATTGGCGCTCCACAGACCGGCCGGACGCACGCTGGGCAAGCCGTCGCGCACGGCTGCGGCCGGCGCCTGGCGCGGGTTTGGCGCCTCGTGCTCGCCCAGGCGGAAGCGGCTGACGGCCTGCGTCAGCGCTTCGCCTTCCTGGTGCAGGCGCTGCGAACCGGCGCGGGCCTCGTCGACCAGGCCCGCGTTCTGGCGCGTCATGTCGTCGATTTGCGCCAGCGCCTGGTTGATGCGGGCGATCTCGCCATTCTGCTCGGCGCCGGCGCTGCTGATGCGTCCGATCACCACGGCCACCTGCTGCACGGCGTCGACCACTTGCCGCATGGTGTTGCCAGCGGCATTGACGAGGTCGCCGCCGGCATCCACGGTGGCGACGGAATCGCCGATCAGACGCTTGATTTCCAGCGCCGCCTCGTTCGAGCGCTGGGCCAGGCTGCGCACTTCGGAGGCGACGACGGCAAAGCCGCGCCCTTGCTCGCCGGCTCTAGCCGCTTCGACGGCCGCGTTCAGGGCCAGGATATTCGTCTGGAAGGCGATGCCGTTGATGACGCCGATGATATCGACGATCTTGTGCGAGCTGGCCTTGATCGAGGCCATGGTGTCGACCACGGCGCCCACGGTCTGGCCGCCGCGAAGGGCCACGTCGGCCGCCGTCGCCACCAAGGTGCGCCCCTGTCCTACGTGCGCCTCGTTGCGGCCCACGGTGGCCGTCAGCTCGCGCATCGAGTCCACGGTGGCGCCCAGTGCATCGGCCTGCGTGGCCGTGTGGCCGGACAGGGCGGCGTTGCCCTGGGCGATATCGGCGCCGGCCGCCGCGATGACGGCCGCGCCGCTGCGGATTTCCTGCACCAGGGTGGCCAGGCCGTGCGTCATGGCACCGAAGTCGCGCACCAGGTCGCCGATCTCGTCGTGCGCCTGCGAGGTGATGCGCTGCGACAGGTCGCCCGCCGCCGCCGCGCCGACGGCCACGCGCAATTGCGTCACGTCGCGCGCGAACGCGGCATAAAAGCCCGCGCACAGGTAGGCGGCGGCCAGCAGCACCAGCAGCATGGCCGCCAGGATCAGGGCGCGTCGCGCCTCGTCGCGGGCGATGCGCTGCGCCAGCAAATCGTCCAGGGCGCCGGCGGAAGCGCCGGACAGCGCCTGCAGGGCGTCGATCGCCTGCATGCCGGCCGCATGGAATTGCGCGCCCGACGTCTGGTCGTAGGAATTCGTCACCTCGTTTTTCGTGCGTTCGAGGAAAACCAGCGCGGCTGGCACGGCTTTCAGGGCCGGCTGCACGCTGGCGCGCAGTTCCGGCCGGCTGGTGAGGATTTCGTCGAAGCGGGCCGGCAGGCGCTCCAGTTCGTGGCGTGCGATCAGCGCGTTGGCGTTGACGAGCTGATCTTCATTCGCCTCGAACAGGCCCGTGTCGATGTAGGCGGCGCCGCGCCCGGCGATGTCGGACAGGCTTTCGGCCAGGTCGGGCAGGGTGGCGGTGAAGACGGCGCTCAGGTGGTTGGCGCCCGCGTCCGGGTCCAGGCTCAGGTGCGAACGGTCGGCCACCAGCTGGCCCAGTTTCGCCGCCTGGCGCAGCAGCGCCGTATGCGCCGCGTAGCTGTCGCGCGCCGCGAGGCCGGCCTGGCGGCCCAGCAGGGCTTGCCACTGTTTCGTCAGCTCGGCCGCCTGCGGCAGCCCGGCGCCGGCAGGCAGGCGCGCCAGGGCCGCCAGCGCGGCCGTGATGCGCGCGTTCAGGGCCGTGTTGTCCATGCCCGCCTTGCCGCTCAGGCGCAAGTGTTCGAGGCCGCGCCGCTGCTGCAGCAGGCGTGTGCCTTCCTGCAGCTGGCGCACATAGGCCACGCCCCGCTGCGCATCCTGCGCCTGGGCCAGCGATTTGCCCAGCTCCGAGATCAGCAGGGTGGTCGCCAGCGCCAACGGCAGCAGGAAGACCAGGCAGACAAGCATGAATTTGGGCAGCAGGCGCAAGCGCTGCATGAGTCGGATGGCGGGGGTGAGGAGGATTTTCATCGGGTTTCCAGGGTAGGGTGACAACATTTCTGCAGTGCAATGTTGCCTGCGGATTGTGACCCCTTGATGAAGTGCGCCCTGATGCGGTCATTTTTGCCGTTCGCCAGAGTGAAGCAGTTCACACGGAAGGCCGATCCTTCTGTAAAATCGAGGGTTTTTTGCGAGGGCCATATTATGGTCACCAATATGGCCAACGAGAACGACATCAACACCCCCGATTCCAGCGACAACGCGGACAGCGCAGCAGCGCCAGCGAGCAGCAAGGCGCCGGCCGTGATCGCGCGCGAAGTGCAGCGCCGCCGCACCTTCGGCATCATTTCCCACCCCGATGCCGGTAAGACCACCCTGACGGAAAAACTGCTGCTGTTCTCGGGCGCGATCCAGATGGCCGGTACCGTCAAGGCGCGCAAATCGGGCCGCCACGCGACGTCGGACTGGATGGAGATCGAGAAGCAGCGCGGCATTTCCGTCGCTTCCTCGGTGATGCAGTTCGAATTCCGCGACCACGTCGTCAACCTGCTCGACACCCCCGGCCACCAGGACTTCTCGGAAGATACCTACCGCGTGCTGACGGCGGTCGACTCTGCGCTGATGGTGATCGATGCGGCCAAGGGCGTGGAAGCGCAGACGATCAAGCTGCTGGCTGTGTGCCGCATGCGCAATACGCCGATCGTCACCTTCATGAACAAGATGGACCGCGAAACGCGCGATCCGCTGGACCTGCTCGACGAACTCGAATCCGTGCTGAAGATCCAGTGCGCGCCCGTCACCTGGCCTATCGGCATGGGTAAGAACTTCCGCGGCGTGTACCACCTGCTGAACGACGAGATCATGCTGTTCAAGGCCGGTGAAGAGAAGGCCGACGGCGCCTTTGAAATCATCAAGGGCATCGACAACCCGCGCCTGCAGGAGATGTTCCCGCTCGAGATGGACCAGCTGCGCATGGAAGTGGAACTGGTGCATGGCGCATCGAACCCGTTCAACCTGGAGGAATTCCTCTCCGGCGTGCAGACGCCCGTGTTCTTCGGTTCGGCCATCAACAACTTCGGCGTGCGCGAGATCCTGTCCGCGCTGGTCGACTGGGCGCCGGCGCCGCGCGAGCGCGATGCGACCGTGCGTTCGGTGGCCCCGTCCGAGCAGCCATTTACCGGTTTCGTCTTCAAGATCCAGGCGAACATGGACCCGGCCCACCGCGACCGCATCGCCTTCTTGCGCGTGTGCTCGGGACGTTTCGAGCGCGGCATGAAGGTCAAGCATTTGCGCCTGGGGCGCGAGATCAAGGTGTCGAACGTGGTGACCTTCATGGCTTCCTCGCGCGAACAGGTGGAAGAAGCGTACGCGGGCGACATCATCGGCTTGCCGAACCACGGCAACATGCAGATCGGCGACAGTTTTTCCGAAGGCGAGATGCTGACCTTTACGGGCATCCCGTATTTTGCTCCGGACTTCTTCCGCTCCGTGCGCATCCGCAATCCGCTGAAGATCAAGCAGCTGCACAAGGGCTTGCAGCAGCTGGGCGAAGAGGGCGCGGTGCAAGTCTTCAAACCGGTGCAGGGCGGCGAACTGGTACTGGGCGCCGTCGGCGTGCTGCAGTTCGAAGTGGTGGCGAGCCGCTTGCTCAACGAGTATGGCGTCGACGCCGTGTTCGAAGGCACGAGCATCAGCAGCGCGCGCTGGGTCAGCTGCGACGACAAGCGCATCCTGCAGGATTTCGAAAACGCGCTGGGCCACAACGTGGCCTACGATGCGGCCGGCAACATGGCCTACCTGGCCACGTCGGGCGTCAACCTGCGTTTGACGGAAGAGCGCTGGCCGAAGCTGAAATTCCACGCGACGCGCGAGCATTCGGCGAAATTGGCTTGATGTAGCGTAGTGGTGTCGGGTTACGCGCTTTGCGCTAACCCGACCTACGCCGGCCTACCTGTTCATGGCGTAGGTCGGATTAGGCCAACGGCCGTAATCCGACAACCATCGTTGGCGCCAACTCAGGCCGGCAAGATCGTCCGCGTACTCCAGTCGCGCCGCTCCAGCAGCAATGCCGTCAACTGCGCCGCCGTCATCGGGCGCGCGAAGAAAAAGCCCTGCACGTTGTCGCAGCCCGCTGTCCGCAAAAACTCCACCTGCCGCAAGGTTTCCACCCCTTCGGCCACCACTTTCAGATGCAGGCTGTGCGCCATGGCGATGATGGCCGTGACGATGGCTTCGCCCTCGCCGGGCAGGTCGTGCACGAAGCTGCGGTCGATCTTCAACTGGTCGATCGGCAGGCGCTTCAGGTAGGACATCGATGAATAACCGGTGCCGAAATCGTCGATCGACAGGTGGATGCCCGTCTCCTGCAGGCGCCGCATCAATTCCACGTTGGCGTGGATATTGTCCATCAAGACCCCTTCCGTGATTTCCAGCTCCAGCAAGCCATGCGGCAGCTGCGTTTCGTGCAGGATGGCGCGGATGTCGTCCATCAGTCCCGGATCGCGCGCCTGGCAGGCCGACAGGTTGACGGCCACGTGCTCGAGCGAATCGAGCAGGCCCGCCTTGCACCAGAGGGCCGCCTGGCGGCAGGCGCTTTGCAGCACCCAGCGTCCCAGGTCGACGATGATGCCGCTTTCCTCGGCCACGGGGATGAATTCGGCAGGACTCAGCTGGCCCATCTCGCGGCAGTTCCAGCGTATCAGCGCTTCCACGCCGACGATGCGCCCGCTGCGCAAGTCGATCTGCGGCTGGTAGTGCAGATACAGTTCCTCGTTTTGCAGCGCGCGGCGCAGGTTCGCTTCCATGCGCAGGCGGCGCTGGGCGCGCAATTCCATTTCGGCCTTGAACACGGCGTAGCGGTTCTTGCCCTGGTGCTTGGCGTGGTACATGGCCGTATCGGCATTGCGCGTCAGGGTGGCCACGTCCTGCGCGTCGAACGGATACAGGCTCACGCCGATGCTCGCGCTGACATACAGCTGGTGGCCTTCGAGGTCGAACGGCGCGGCCAGCACGGCGAGGATCTTGCGCGCCACGCTGGCCATTTCCGAGGCGTCGTCGGCCGGTTCGACGATGACGACGAATTCATCGCCGCCGATGCGGCAGATGATGTCGGTGCCGCGCAGGATGGCCACCAGGCGCTCGGCGACGAGCTTGAGCAACTGGTCGCCGCAGTGGTGGCCCAGCGTATCGTTGACTACCTTGAAGTTGTCCAGGTCCAGCAGCAGCAGGCCTACGCTGCTGTCCTGGCGGTCGGCGCGCGCCAGCGCGTAGGCCAGGGCGTCGTTGAATTCATGGCGGTTCGGCAACTGCGTGACGGAGTCGACGTGGGCCAGGTAGTGCAGATGGCTTTCCGCATGCTGGGCGGCGGTGCGCGTGCGGCGCACCATCAGGAACGTCAGGCCGAACGCGCACAGGCAGACCAGCACGGTGAAGGCGGCAAATTGCGCCAGGCTGGCATACAGCGGCGCCAGGCTGGCACGCAGGTAGAGCGCGCCGCCGCCGGGCAGGGTCTTCAATATCGCGGCGCTGCCGTCCAGGTAATCGAGGTGCAGGCCGTTGCGCGGCGCCGCCGGCACGGCGTCGTTGCCGCTGCGCGCGTAGCGGGCAAACGGTGTGCCATAGGGGCTGTAGAGCAGGGCTTGCCGGATATGCGGGGCGGCGGCGAGGGGAGCGAGCAGTTGTTGTGCCGCGAGACGATTGTCTTCGCGCATGGCCTGGGTGGCGGCGGGTGCCAGCATGTCGGCCTGGATGTGCAGGTTGCGCTGGAAGGATGCCTGAAGGGAAAACAATTGGAAGAGGATCAGCAGCAGGCTGGCCGTGGCCAGCATGGCCGCCGCGGCCAGCAAGTTCAGCCGGGCTATCCGGTCGCCGCGCAATTGCACGGACGGCAGTATCAATGGCGTCATCATGACGCTTCCTCCTGCCGGCCCCGCTTGCCGCCGCCCCGTGTGATCGCGCCTCGCCCTGCCATACTTTACGTTCCAGTCTGATGAAAACCGAAGTGAGCCGGAACTCTCAACGTGTTGCCAAGTGTTGCTAAGGCCGACATATTGTCATTTTGCAGCGTGAAAGTACAGGGCGTGCGGCAATTTATATCCATGCGGCACACCGGTGGCAGCAGGCAAGGCGACAAGACTGGCGGAAAGGAAGACGTGTCTTTCTAATAATAATTCATGCTGAATTTTAATCCTTTTTTTGCCCGCCGTTTTTTTTCTCTTAAAACAATGCTGATGGTAAACAAAATACCAGCAAGAATAACTTCAATGCACCCGGCCATCGCGGCACGGATAAACTTTTTGACTATATCAGCCATTGCAAGTCATTGATTTTTATAAATTTTAATGAAGAATGCGAGAACGCTATGGCCTTGCTCCGCGAGTTCGTCCATAATCCGCTGATGATGGACGTCCTGATGCTGTTTGTTTTGTCTGCCGCGGCCAAGTCAGCAGCCGCCAGTAAAGCCGGACGTCGCCCTGATGATCAATAGTGAGGATATCTTGGAAAAAAAACCAAAAATTATTTTGTCGTCACAAGACCTGGAACGACTGGAAGCGTTGTTGTATGCCTTGGGTAATAACTTATCGCCGGACAAGGCCGCCTTGCTCGATGAGCTGGGCCGCGCCGAGGTGCTCGAGCCGCAAGAAATTCCCCCTACCGTCGTGACGATGAATTCCACCGTGCGCTTCACGGTGGAAAACAAGGAGGAATTCTGCCTGACGCTCGTGTATCCGAAGGACGTGGAAGGCCAGGCCGACCGTATTTCCGTACTGGCGCCCGTCGGCAGCGCGCTGCTGGGCCTGTCCGTGGGCGACAGCATCGCCTGGCCCATGCCGGGCGGCGTCGTGAAGGTGAAAATCGAGGAAATCGTTTACCAGCCTGAACGGGCCGGCGAATACCACCGATAAGCAGTGACGGCGGACGGCGCCTGCCGTTCGCCTGCCAGGCCGTGCCGGGACTTAACTGTTTCGCTGCACGCGCACCACCAGCCATCCCGCCACGACCGTAAACGTGACGATGATGGCGACGATGATCCAGAAGCCCTGCGGATGCTGGGCCAGCGGAATACCCCCCACATTCATGCCCAGCATGCCGGCGATGATATTGATCGGCAAGGCCAGCACGGTGACGATGGTCAGCACGAACAGGCTGCGGCTGTTTTCCTCGTTGACGCTGGCGGCGATCTCTTCCTGCAGCAGCTTGATGCGTTCTTGTAAGGACGACATATCGCTGAGCACCACCGAAAACTCCTCCGTCGACTGGCGCAGTTCCAGGCTGTCGAGCTCCGACACCCACGATGGCGGACGTTGCAGCAGGCGGAACAGGGCGGCCGGTTCCGGCGCCAGCAGGCGTTGCAGCCGCACCAGCACGCGCCGCATGGCGCCCAGATCTTCGCGTTTCGGCACCAGGCGCCCCGCCAGCAAGTGATCCTCGATATCGTCGACCCGCGCCACGGCGTCGCGCACGATGTTGACCAGCACGTCCGCCTGGTCGCGCAGCAGATGGATCAGCAATTCCACCGACGAGCGTATCGGCTCGTGGTTCTTGATGACGGCCTGGCGCAGGCGTTCGATCGACTGCAGCGGCGCGCGGCGCGCCGTGATGACGAGGTTTTGCGCCACGCTGGCCCACATGGTGGATATGTCGGACGCCTCAAACGAGAAGTTGTGCACCACATCGTTGACCACGGCGATCAGGGTGTTTTCCGCCTGTTCGATGCGCGTGGAACGGGAACCCTGGTGCAGGGTTTCATAGAATTCATCGGCCAGCTGCGTGTGCGTCATCAGCCATTTTTCGCTGGCCGCATGCGACAAATTGAAATGCAGCCAGACGAATTCCTGCGCCGGGCGCGCCGCGCCATCGGCCAGCCAGGCCAGCGCCGCCGTCGAGTCGAGCGCCAGCGGCTGCCCGTCGCGGCCAAACAGGAAGCCCCAGACCAGGCCCGAGGTGTCCGAGCCGTAGGTAAAACCGGCAGTTTCCATCGCCATCGTGAATCTTTCTCGTGCAGTGTGATTGATCGTCGCGCGATGTTAATACACGGATGTGTCGGGAAAATGACAAGGCCACCGCGAGGGGTGGCCTTGGTGTCCGCTGCTTAATAGCGGCGGGGATTATCTGGCCGGCGGTCATCGCGGTTTGGGACCCCGTCGCCATCGCGGTCGTGGCGGTTGCCATTGTCGCGGTCATAGCGGTTGGGGATGCCATCGCGGTCGCGGTCGCCGTTCGGACCGCGCGACCAGCGGCCTTGCTCCATCTGCCAGCGGCCGTCGCGCTGGTTCCAGGCGGGCGGCGCATACACGTAGCCGGGGCGTTCGGCGATCCATACGCCTGGCGTCCAGGCGTAGCGCTGGCCGCGCCATTCCCAGTGGCCGGGTGCCCAGACGTAGCCGTGGCGGGCGCGCGGGATGGCTTCGCGGCGCGGTGGCGGCGGGGCGATGCGGATGTCGTCATAGCGCACGGGCTGCACTTGCGCGGCGACCCAGCCGCCACGGTCCAGGCGCCAGCGGTTGTTCTCCTGTATCCAGGCGGCGCGGCGGTACTGGTTGCCGCCCCGTTCGCGCAGCCATTCGCCGCCGGTCCAGACGTGGCGCTGGCCATCCCAGTTCCAGTAGCCAGGCGCCCAGACATAGCCGGCGCGCGGCGCTGGCGCGCTTTCAAACCGTGGCGGAGGCGGGGCGTCGCCGATGACAATGCTGACGCCGAGCTGATTCTGTGCCATCGCTTGCGCAGGCAGGAAGGCCGCAGTGCTGATGGCAAGCATGGCTGCTGCGTAGAGTGTGATGGGTTTCATGATGTGCTCCATTTCGGTGATTGCTTGAAATGGACTATAGGCGCTTGCAGGCGGGCAGATCGCCTTTGATTCAACTTATTACAATTGACACAATGCTGGGTGTCCGTGTATCCGTGGCAGATACAAATGGCGGCCTGGCGCGGCGCTATTCAAACTGGCGCCAGGCGGCGTGGTGTCAGCATAGTTGGCTCACAGGGTGCTGGCGGTGGCGTTGCCCAGCAAGGCTTGCCGTTCCTCGATCAGCGAGATTTTCTTTTCCTGTTCCGTCAGGCGCTTGGCGCTGACCACCACGACGGGGATGGCGTTCGCTTGCGCAGCAGCGGCGGTTTGTGCGGCCTGTGGCTGGTTGAAGCTGGCATAGCTGGCGCCGCAGGCGATGGCGACGGCGACGGTAAAGATGGCTTCCATGTTTTTCAGGGTTTTCATGATGGTTCCTTTCGGGTGGCGGGTGGGTATGCATGCACTGTAGTCATGCGCGGGCCGGCGCGCCATGCGCATGCGACCAGCCGTGGTTTTGGCGGGATGGCCTGCAAAAAAACGGCGCTGAAATGCCTGCGCGCGGCGCGGGCAGGCGACGGCTTGAATTGAGGCCTAATTAGCCCTGTATCCGCGCATATGAATGCAATTGCCCTATGGCATTATCTGATGCTGCGCACTGCTGTGCCCATGCCGTGCGCGGCAAGTGAGGCCCGGCTATCCTGCTAGAATCGGCATGGCAGCCGTGTTGCGCACACCATTATTCTCATCAGGAGTCACACATGTTCCAATTGTTTGGTTTTGGCGGCGCCCGCTGCCCGCGCTGCGAGCACAAGAACGGCGCCGCCGCCGGCTATTGCGCGCAATGCGGCTTGTCGCTGGGCACCCCCGACAGCGACGCGGTGCTGCATGCCAATCAATGGCATCTTGCTGATGGGCAACTGGCCCTGTTCTTTGGCGTGCGCGAACTGTCCTCGCTGTTCGGCAGCGCGGCGCGCCGCCTGCAGGTGCCGGCCGAGTCGCGCGCCTGGATCGTGCAATCGGACGCTTTCACCTTGATACCGGCTGGCGATTACGACAGCGCCGCCTTCTTTGCGCGCCTGCCCGCGCTGTTGCCGGCGCGTCCGGCCGAGGTGCTGATCGCGCGCGCCGACGCCATCAGCCTGGAATTCGACCTGCCGGGCCTGGCCAGCACGGAGCTGCTGAACGTCGCCGCATCGCTGCGCGTGGATATCGCGCTGGGCCAGCCCGACGCGTTCGCGCGCCAGTTCATGCGCGCGCCGGGTGCCGTCACGCGCGCCCATTTGCACGCCTTGCTGCTGCCGTCCGTGCGCCAGAGCGCGCTGGAATTCATCGGCAGCCGCGCGCTGCGCGAGATGGACGCGAATGCCGACCTGCGGCCCGAATTGAACGAACGCCTGCAATCGGCGCTGACGCAGCGCCTGGCGCCCAGCGGCCTGGCCGTGGCGCGCGTGGAAACGCTGAGCCTGAGCCACGACAAGCGCGAGGGCGACGGCGATGCGGCCATCGGCACCTTGTGGCTGGGCGGCGTGCCGGCGCAGGAACTCGAGCAGCACAGCCTGGAGCGCATGAAGCAGCTCGACCAGCTGTATGACGAGGAAGAGTGGCAGCGCATCCGCCGCGAAGAACTGGCGGCGCGCCACGCGCACCGCCGCGCCGAGCTGCAGCAGGATGCGACGGTGGAAAAGGCGGAACTGAACCACCAGGAAGCGGAGCGCCTGCAAGCGCTGCGCGGGCGTCAGATCGACCTGTATGGCCGCATCCTGGAAGCGAAATCGCGGCGCCAGGCGCTCGACCATGGCGCCGCGCTGGCGCTGGGCGAGCTGGAACAGGAACTGGCGCAGAAGGGCGCGCAGCGGGCCGATGAAGCGGCCAACTGGGAACACGTGCGGGCGCTGGCGGCCATCAAGATGCGCAGCGAGCTGGAACTGTCGCAGCTGCACGGGCGCGAGCAGATCCAGCTGGCGCAGCAGCGCTTTACGCATCAGGTGCACCTGCAGTCGATCGCGCAGCAAGTGGAAAGCGCGCTGCTGATCGACGACGAGACGGGCCGCCGCACCCAGCTGGCGCGCCTGCGCCAGGCGGAAGCGGATGCGGCCCAGCGCGAGGCGCAGCTGGAGGCGGAGCAGCACCAGGCCGCGTGGCAGGGACTGATGCTGGCGAATGCGGCGCGCAAGCGCGAAGCGGAGCGCGTGCAGGAGTGGGAAGACCAGATGCAGCTGGCGCGCCAGCGCGAATTGCTGCGCGCCGAAGCGCACAAGGATGAAGCGGCCCAGGTGCAGGCGGCGGAAATCGCGGAAAAAGTCGCGGCGCTGCGGCGCGGCGGCGCGCGCGAAGATGCCATCGCGCAGCAGGAAAAGCTGCTGCGCACCATCGAGGCCGACGGCGTGCACGCGCGCCAGCTGCAGCAGCAAACGCAGCTGGCGCAGCTCGACGCGCTGGCCATCGAGGAACAGCGCCAGCAACTGCGCCAGCTGGAACAGGAAGCGCAATGGCAGCGCGACTTGCTGGCCATGGCGCAGCAGCGCGAAAGCGATTACGCGCGCTGGAAAGGTGAATATGAAGCCCTGCTGGCGCAACAGGCGCATGCGGCCGAACTGGCGCGCATCGACATCGACCGCATCGAGAAAATCGGTTCGCTGAGCGACACGGGCAAGGTGGCCATGGCCGCCGGGCAGAATGCGGCCGTGCTGGCGCAAGTGCTGAAAACGCAGCTGCAGGCAGGCATGAGCGCCGAGCAGATCCATGCGCTGGCCGCGCTGGCGGCGGCCGAGAACAGCGTCGCGCCGCTGGACGCCATGCGCATGGCGCAGGACAGCGTGGTGCAGGAGCGCAGCTACCTGGAAGGCCAGGCGGAACGTGAACGGCGCCAGCAGCTCGACCTGATCAACCTGCAGAACGCGGCGCACGCGCATGGCCTGTCGGCGCAGGCGCAGCTGGGCGTGGCCGTGGCGCAGGCGCTGCAGCCGGGCGCCGTCGCAGCAGCAGCGCCGGTCCGCTGCAAGAACGGCCACGCGCAGCGCGCAGGCCATCCTGAAGATAAATTCTGCGCCGCCTGCGGCGTCGCCCTGCAGCCTTGATGGAAGCGTTTCACCCCAGATGATGCAAAAAGCACGAGACAAACTGCGGGAATTGCGTGCCCTCCACGACGACGGGCTGCTCAGCGAGCAGGAATTTGAACGCCGCAAGAACGCCATCCTCGACGCCGAATACGCGCCGCCCGGCGCCGCGCCTGCGCCGGCGCCGCTGCCCGTACGCCAGGGCACGGAGCTGGGCTTCATGACGGGCCAGGAAATCGGCCCGCAAAACCGCCGCTACCGGCTCGAGCGGCTGATCGGCACGGGCGGCATGGGGCAGGTGTGGCAAGCGACCGACCTGGCCACGCACGCGGAGCTGGGCAGCAGCGAAATGGTGGCGCTGAAGATCTTGCCGCCGCAGCTGACGCAAAGCGCCACGCACGCCAAGCTGCTGATCGAGGAAGCGACGCAGGCGCGCAAGCTCGCGCATGAAAGCATCGTCCGCGTCTACGAGTGGGCGCAGGACCCGGCCACGGCCAGCTATTTCATCATCATGGAATGCCTCGATGGCGAAGACCTCGAGCACTATCTGGCGCGCGAGGGCGCGCTGCCCCTGTCGACGGTCCAGGAACTGCTGCAGCCGGTGGCCGACGCCCTGTTGTACGCGTGGGAAAAGCACAAGCTCGTGCACCGCGACATCAAGCCGGGCAATGTCTTCCTGACGGCGAAGGGCGACGTCAAGCTGCTCGACTATGGCATCGCTACGCGCGTGCGCAATGCGGACAGCAGCCTGGCGCTGGACATGCCGAATGCGGGTACGCACGGGTACCGGGCGCCCGAGGCCGGCGCCAACCAGCGCCAGCCCAGCCCGCGCCTCGACGTGTATGCGGTGGCCGTGATGATTTACCAGATGCTCGAAGGGCGCATGCCGTTCGACGACACGCGCAGCGCCAGCCATTTGCCGTCCGCGCCGCAAGCGCTCAACGCGCAGCAGTGGCAGGTGCTGCAGAACGGGTTTTCGCTGACGCCGGAACTGCGGCCCCAATCCGTGCAAGCCTTGCTGGAAAGCCTGGAGCGCGCGGCCGGGCCGTCGCCCGAAGAACTGGCGGAACAGGCGCGCCAGCAGCAGGCGCGCGCGGCGCAGCAGCAAAAGGCGGCGGCGCAGGCCGCCGAGCAGGCCCGCGAGACGGCGCTCAAGGAGGCGCGGTTGCGACAGGAAGAACTGGACCAGCGCCGCAAGGCCGAGATCCAGGCCGCCGCGCTGGAAAAGCAGCGGCAAGATAAACTGCGCCGCGAACAGGAGGCGCAGCGCCATTTCGAAGCGGAAGAGGCACGCAAGCTGCGCAAGGAAGCGTTGCGCGGCCAGTTGCGCGCGCGCCGCGAAGCCGATGCGGCCACCGCCTTGCAGGAGCACCAGGAATTGCAGCGCAAGGCCATCGTCGCCAAGGCGGAAGCGGCTTACCGCGCCGAGCAGGAACGTGCGCGCAAGGAACAGGCCAGCCGCGCCGCCGCAGCAGCTGTCCCTGCGCCGGCATCCGCGCCGGCGCCGGAAGCCGAGCACGTGGAACCGGTGCCCAATGCGGAAGGCGTCTTGCGCGATGATTTCCTCGATGGTTCGGGACAGGGACCGGAACTGGTACTGATTCCCAGCGGCCGCTTCCAGATGGGCGCGCACGAAACGGAACACAAGGCCGCCATCCAGGCTGGCTCGCAGCAGACGTGGCTTGAGCGCGAAATGCCGCAGCACTGGGTCGGCATCGAGCGCCCGTTCGCGCTGGCGCGGCACCCCGTCAGCGTGGGCGAATGGCGCGCCTTCGTCAAGGCGACCGGCTGGGCGGGCGGTTCCGAGACGGACTGGGACAATCCCGGCTTCGTGCAGAACGACCAGCACCCGGTGGTGGGCGTGAGCTGGAATGACGCGCAGCTGTACCTGGCGTGGATGAGCGAGCGCACGGGCCGCCACTACCGCCTGCCCAGCGAAGCGGAATGGGAATACGCATGCCGCGCCGGCACGCGCACGGCCTTCAATGTGGGCGACACGATCAGCACCGAGCAAGCCAACTACGACGGCCTGTACGTCTACAACGGCGGCCCGCGCGGCGTGTACCGGGGCGGCACGACGCCGCTGGGCACTTTCGCGCCGAATTCCTGGGGCCTGTTCGACATGCATGGCAATGTGTGGGAATGGGTGCAGGACGTCGTGCACGACAATTACGAAGGCGCGCCCGTCGATGGCAGCGCGTGGGAAGAGGGCAGCGACAGCAGCCGGCGCATCCTGCGTGGCGGCTCATGGCTGTACCACCCGCGCTACCTGCGCTCGGCCCTGCGCAACGGCTTTTCCACCGTGCTGTCGAACGATATCGTGGGCTTCAGGGTGGCGCGCACGCTCGATTGAGTTGTTGTTATATCGGCTATCTTGACGGATACTTCATGCACCTTAACCGTGCTGGAGTGTCCGTGTTCAAACGCCGCCTGCTGTCCATCGTGTTCGCCTGCCTGCCCATCTCCGCCCTGGCCGGCGATTTGCCCTCCTACCCCTTCATCCACGCCTCGGGCACGGCCTACAGCTTCGTCACGCCGGACCTGGGCGAGATCGATTTTGACGTCAGCGTTTTCGACCCGGCGCCGGAGGTAGCCACCGCCCTCGTGCAGACGCGCATCACGGAAATCAAGGCGCTGCTGGTGGAGCAGGGTTTGCCGGAAGCGGCGGCCGGCATCGAGGTGCGCGACGTGCGCAAGGAAATCCGCAAGGGCGCGGAACAGGACCCGGCCAATCCGCAGTACCAGATCAAGGCCAGCGTGCATATCAACGTGGCCGATTTGTCGAAATGGCCCGCCGTCATAGGGCCGCTGCTGGCCATGCCCAACCTCGATGCGTTTGCCGTCACCTTCGGCGCCACGCAGCGCATCCGCCTGGAAGAGGAACTGGTGGGCGAGGCCGTCAAGGATGCGCAGCGCAAGGCCGACGCCATGGCGCGCGGCTTCGGCAAGCGCGTGGGCGCCGTGGCCGGCATCTCGTCGGACCAGCTGAAAAACCTGGGCAATGCGGTCGGCCTGGTGCCGTCCGACCGCTACCAGCGCGCCAACAGCCGCCAGCGGCAAAATCCCGACGACATGCTGATGGTCACCGTCCTCAAGATGGGACAGACGGTCGATGCCGTATTCCGTATCAAATGACCAGGTAGCAGGGCAGCGGGCTGCGCCAAGCGGCCAAACGGTGTAAATTGTGGCTTTCCAAACGCACCAAGGAACGCCATGACCATCAAAGCCATCCGCGACCAGTCGCAACCCATGCGCCACATCGTGCACGTACGCGACCACATCATTTCCGCCGACGCCTCGGTGGAGGAGGGCGGCGACGACGCCGGCCCTTCGCCGCACGACCTGTACGACGCGGCCCTGTCGGCCTGCAAGGCGCTCACCGTCGTCTGGTACGCCCGGCACAAGGGCATCCCGCTCGAACACGTGGAAGTGTCGACCGAGCGCGATGCCAGCGAAGAGCGCAAGGGCGTGTACCGCCTGGCGGCCACCCTGCACCTGACGGGCGAGCTGACGGATGCGCAGCGCCAGGAATTGCTGGCCGTGGCCGGCAAATGCCCGATCCACAAGCTGATGACGGCCGTCACCACGGAAATCACGACGGTGCTGGCATGAGCGCGGCCATCCTGAAAAGCCACGAAAAGGATCTGGGCGGCGGCTTCGTCGTGCGGCGTCTGTTGCCGTCCGCGGCCAAGCAGGCCGTCGGCCCTTTCATTTTCTTTGACCACTTCGGCCCCATCGACGTGGCCCCCGACGCCAACCACGACGTGCGCCCCCATCCGCATATCGGCCTGGCCACCGTCACCTATCTGTTCGAAGGCGCGATCGACCACCGCGACAGCATCGGCTCGTACCAGCGCATCGAGCCGGGTGCCATCAACTGGATGACGGCCGGGCGCGGCATCGTGCATTCGGAACGCACGCCGCACGACCTGGCGGGACAACCGCACCGCACGCACGGCTTGCAGCTGTGGGCCGCGCTGCCCAAGGCGCACGAAGAGGACGAACCGAGTTTCACGCACACGCCGCAAGCCGACATTCCCGTCGTGCCGCTCGATGGCGCCGTGGTGAAGGTGTTGATCGGCACGGCCTTTGGCCAGACCTCGCCCGTGCGCACCTATATGCAGACGGTGTACCTGGACGTGGCGCTGCAGGCGGGGCGCGAGTTGCGCCTGGAAGGCTTGCCGCCGGAGGCGGCGATTTATCCGGTCAGCGGGGACATGCTGGTCGATGGCGTGGCACTGGTGCCGCACACCATGGCCTTGCTGGAAGCGGGCACGGTGCCTGTCGTAACGGCAGGCGGCGGCCCGGTGCAGTTCGTCGTGATCGGCGGCGAGCCGCTGGACGGCCACCGCTTCCTGTTCTGGAACTTCGTCTCGTCGAGCAAGGAGCGATTGTCGCAGGCGGCCGACGACTGGACCGCCCAGCGCATGGGACAAGTGCCGGGCGAGACGGAATTCATTCCGCTGCCGAAGGCGCCGTTGCGTCCTCCGGCATAAGCGTTTCGTCTAGAACCGCGCGCGCAAGGTCAGTTGCGCCTTGCGCGGTTCGCCATAGAAATTGCCCCACGCAGGCGCGCCCACCGTCTGGTAGTAGCGCTTGTCGAGCAAGTTCGTCACGGACAGCGACGCCGTCCAGTTACGGTCGATCTGGTAGGCGCCGCGCGCGCTGAACAAGGCATACGCGCCTTGCGCCACCGTGACGTTCTGCGTCACGCGCGAGCTCTCCGTCTGGAAGTTCACGCCACCGCCCACGCTCCACTTCTGCAAGGCGCCGGGCAGGCGGTAGTCGCTCCACGCGCGCAGCATGTGGCGCGGCGAGTAGGTGCTGGCGAACATCACGCCCGCATTCGACGTCTGTTCCAGGTACTTGAAGTTGTTCAGGGTGTAGCCGGCAAACAGCTGCCAGCCAGGCGCCACTTCGCCGCTGATTTCCGCGTCGAGGCCTTCGCTGCGCACCTTGCCCGCCGAGAAATAGCATTCCGTGCCGCTGGAGCAGGTATTGACCAGGTCCAGTTCGGCGCGGTTGCGCTGCTCGATGCGGAACAGCGCCAGCGAGGTATTGACCTTGCCGTCGAACAGTTCACCCTTGACGCCCACTTCCAGGTTGCGCCCCTTGAGCGGGTCGAGCAGGGCGCCTTCGGCCGTGCGCTGGTTTTGCGGCTGGAAGATGTCGGACACGCTGGCGTAGCCGGACCAGCGCTTGTCGAACGCGTAGATCACGCCGCCATACGGCGTGACGACGCCGTTTTCGCGGTACGGGTCGATGTATACCTCGCCCGTGTCGCGGTACACGCTGCTCCATTTGTAGTTCGACACGCGCGCGCCCGCCACCACGGTGAGCGGATCGCTGACGCTGAAGCGGGCCACGCCATAGGCGCCCGTCTGCGTCATTTTCGTCAAGCTGGGATCGCCGCGGTAGCTGTTTTCGCGGAACCAGGCGTCGCTCGGTTCGGCCACGCCGTGATTCGGCCGCAGCGGATTGTTCGGCTGCTGCAGCAAGGCCAGGCTGAAATCGCTGTCGCTTTCCAGGCGGTTCGTGTTGATGCCGGCGCTGAAGCCGTGGCGGCGGCCGAAAGCGTTGAATTTGCCGTCGAGCGACAGGTCGAGTCCCTTGTTGGTGCTGCCGTAGTCGAACACGCCGCCATACATCATCATGCCAGCCATGGTGGCGGGATCGAGCGCGCCCTGGCTGAACATGTATTTCACGTCATGCCGCTCGCGCGTGTAGTTGGCGCTGGCCTTGAGCGACCAGTCGGCGTCGAAGCGGTGCTCGAATTCGGCGAAGACGGCCGTCTGGCGGCTCGCCCAGCGGTTCCAGTCGGCGCCGAGGAAGGTTTCGCGCGGCAGTTTCGGGTCGCTGCCATCGCGGTAGCGGGCCATGCCGGAAAAGAACGGCGTCGAATGCAGTTTTTCGTAGCTGGCGCCCGTCGTCAGCTTGCTGCCCGGCGCCAGGTCGAATTCCAGCACGCCGTACAGTACGTCGGTGCGGCTGTCGGCCACGTCATAGAAATAATCGCGCTGGTCGTGCGCGGCCACGGCGCGGCCGCGGATGCTGCCCGATGCGTTCAGCGGACCGGTGACGTCGACTTCGCCGCGCACGTCGTTCCAGCGGCCTGCGCTCAGCGCCAGCTGCACCTGCTTTTCCGCCAGCGGGCGCTTGCGCACCATGTTGATGGCGGCGCCCGGCGAGCCCGTGCCCTGCAGCAGGCCGGTGGCACCGCGCACGATTTCCACCCGGTCCAGCACGGCCGTGTTGCTGGTAAAGCTGTTCGCCTGCGGATAGTACATGGCGCGGTTGACGCCGTCGAACTGGTAAGTGTCGACCATGAAACCGCGCGAATACACATAGCGCCCGCCCATGGGGCTGTCGTACATGGTGATGCCGGTGGTGTTCGCCAGCACGGCGTCGATGGTGTTGAGGTTCTGGTCGTCCATTTTCTGGCGCGTGACGACGCTGACGGATTGCGGAATTTCGCGCAGTGTTTGCACGCCCTTGCCGACGGTGACGGCGCGCGCCGCATACGAGTTGCTGTGCTCACTGACGGGGTCGCGCTCCATGCTGGCGCTGACCGTCACGGGCGCCATGGTCTTTTCCACGCCGGCCGCCGCTGCGGACGATGGCGCCGCCTGGCGCAGCACGTAGGCGCCGTTCGGCAGCTGCACGGCTTCCAGGCCACTGCCGGCCAGCACCTGGGCAAAGCCCTGGGCTACGCCAAAGCTGCCGCGTACGCCGGGCGAGCGCAGGCCGCGCGTCTGCGCCGGGTCGGTCGACAGGCTGACGCCGGCGGCCACGGCAAAGTCATTCAAGGCGGTGGCCAGCGGGCCGGCTGGTACGGCAAACGCTTGGGCGGTGGCGGCCTGGCCTTGCGCCAGCGCGGGCGCGGCGATAAAGGCGGCCGGGGCGGCGCAAGCCATGGCGAGGACGGCCAGGCGGATGGCGTGCGCGGCGGGATGGAGGACGGGGGTGGTCAGCTGCATGCTCGGTCTTTCTGCTCTAAGGGATAAGAATTGGCGTGTGAATCGGCTACGTGAATCGGCTACTTATCTAGGAAGCCGAAGCAGCGCAGCGAAACACCAACCCCTGGCGCAAAAAAACTGAAAATAATTATGTGGCCCGGGCCGACACCGTGGCCCAGTAGCGCGTGAAATACGTCACTTGCAGTCCGTGCGAGGCGCACAGGCTTTCCAGCACGGCGTCGATATCGTCGAGCCGGTAAGTGCCCGTGACGGGACGCCGCGCCACGCCGGCGTCGCACGCGAGGCGCCCGCGCCGGTAACGCGCCAGCTCCTGCACCAGTTGCTGCAGGGGCCAGTCGGCGGCCACCAGCATGCCGCGCAGCCAGCTGTCCTGGTGCGCGGGCATGGCCAGTACGTCCTCCGAGCCGCTTGCGCTGAAACGCAGCTGCTGGCCCGCTTCCAGGCGGCGCACGGCGTCCGGGCGCGCCGCGCAGCGCACTTCCACGGCGTGTTCGAAGACGCTGACCGTGCTGCCCTGCGCATCGCAGCGCACGCCGAAGCGCGTACCGAGCGCGCGGATCACGCCGTGCGGCGTGTCGACGAGGAAGGGACGGGCATCGGATGCCGTCGTGATCATGATTTCGCCATGGTGCAGGCGGATGCGGCGGTGCGTCGCGCCGTAAGCGACATCGAGGGCGCTATCCGTGTTCATTTCCATGCGCCCGCCATCGGCCAGGGTCACGTGGCGGCGCTGGCCCGGCGCCGTGCGCAAGGACGCCGTCCAGGCTTGCCATGGGGCGGATTGCAGGCCCGCCTGGCCCAGCGCGATGCCGCCGCCGGCCGCCACCAGCATGGCCAGCACTTTCGCGGCGGCGCGCCGGCGCTGCTGCGCCGCCTGCAGGGCAGGCATCGCCAGCGCTGCCGGTATCGCGCCCAGCTGGCCGTCCATGCGCCGCAGCAGCTCCCAGGCCTGCTCATGTTCGGCACTGGCATCGCGCCATGCCTGCAGGGCGGCCGGGTCGGCGCCGCCGCACTGGAGTTCCACATGCCAGTGGGCGGCGGCGGCCAGGACCTTGCGGGCGATGGGAGTGGACGAGGATGCGCCGAACATCAGCCGGCCGCCAGCATCAGGCATTCCGTGTAGGCGCGCACCAAGTGCTTTTTCACGGTGGGCAGGGACACGCCGAGGCGCCGGCTGATGTCCACATAGCTGAGCTCCTCGATTTGCGCCAGCAGGAAGATGTCCCGCGTACGCGTACCCAGGCGGTTTAGCAGGCGGTCGATGGCCAGCAGGGTTTCGATGATGATGGCATGTGTTTCGGCGCTGATCGATATCGGCTCGGTTTGCTGCGCCAGCGCTTCCAGGTAGGCCTGTTCCAGCGCCTGGCGCCGGTAGCGGTCGATCAGCAAGCCGCGCGCGATGGTCGCCAGGTAGCCACGCGGTTCGCGCAGCGGTGCCAGCGGTGTCAAATCGCGCTTGCCCAGCAGGCGCAAGAACGTGTCCTGCGCCAGGTCGGCCGCCTCGGCGCGGTTGCCCAGCTTGCCGCGCAGCCAGCCATACAGCCAGCCGTGATGCTCGCTGTACAGGGTGCTCAGGTGATTGGCGTGGATGGGACTGACGGTGCTCACTGCGTTCTCCAGGCAAGGGAAGAGCTGGGCTGACGGAACGCGGGGTGCCGGCTGGCTGGGCTGTTTGAGAATGATACTCATTATCACATTGCCATGCGTCTTGCGTCAATTACTGTTGGTCGCCCAGACGCCAGCGCTCCTGCCACTGTTGCAGATCCGCCCAGGCTTGCTGCAGGGCAGCGCCGGACCAGTGCAGCAGGCTGTCCAGCGCCAGCACGCTGCGCTGCCAGTGGATGCCGTCAAAAAACACGTGGTCGGCCACGATGGTGGCGGCCAGCCAGGCGGCGATGATGACGATGATGTCGTGGCGGCCGCTTTTCCACCAGCGCAGCGAGTGGCGGCGGAAAATCCACGGCACGCCCAGCGGATTGGGCCAGTCCGCCAGCAGATGCATGATGCCGCCGGCGGCAAAGCCGAACAGGGGCGGCGCCCACAGGTGGTGCGGCAATTGCAGATACGTGTAGACGAGCAGGGCGATCCAGGCCAGGCCCCAGTGCGTCCATGTGCGGTGCGTGATCCACAGCTTGTGCGTGCGCGCCCACCAGGCCACTTCCAGCCAGTCCGGCGCCGTGCCGCCCAGCGCTCCCATGACAAAGGCGAGCACGCTCAGCACTTGATAGGGACCACCGGCGCCAGCGTGCGCGACCAGGGCCGCGGCGATCACGCCGGCAGCCCAACCGGTCGCATGATGCGCTTTGTTGGAAGCCATAGAAAATGTAAAACGCCATGCGAGGCGTTGTGTGAAATGCAGGGGGATATTAACTGGATGAATATACAGTACGCAAGGGAGTGGAGGGGTGCTATTTGCAGAATATCTGCTGATAATTTGTTAAATTTTGTGTCGGGAGGGCGTGGCCAGCGGACTCTGCAATGCATGCCGTCCGGTCAATTGTGTTGTGCGGCTGATAATGTAATTGGCGCAGGGCGCGCTATGCTGAAAGCAGTTTGACGTTTTGAAGAGGTGTCGCCATGAAAATCCCGCGCGAATTGCAGATTCCCGCCCTCGTGTTTTCGCTGGAAGCGGTGTTCATTATTGGCTTGTCGCTGATTTTCCTGGTGCTGGTACCGCGCTAGCGGTCAGGTGTCAGGAGGTGCTGTATCAGGCCGTTTGCATGGTTGTGCTGTCGCACAGCGCCGCGCCTTCGGTGCGGATGATCCAGCATTCCGGATACGGTTCGCTGGCGAAGCGGTTGTGCCGCGCGAAGCCGCTGAGCTTGTCGAGCGCGGTGGCGGGGGCCAGCGCCGTTTCCTTGCCACTGGCCGTGTCCAGGTGCCAGAAACCGCCGTTGCGGTGGAAGAGCACGGGCAGGCAGCTGGCTTGCGGCGTGGCAAGGTGGCTTGCCGGCGTGGGCTGGGTGTCGGGCAGCAGCAGGTAAAAACACTCGGCGCGGGCGCCGTGGTCGATGCGGTGCAGGATCACGCCGTGCGCGAGCAGGGCCGTGACGCTGAGCACGACGATGCCCTTGATGCTGGCAGACAATTCGATGCGCATGCCCAGGCGCAGGGGTACGGGCTTGTGCTTGCCGGGCCACACACCGTCGAGCAGCAAGCCGTAGCGTGACACGTCCTCGATTTCAAAGCCTTGCTGGCTGCGCCGGATGATGGCGTGGCGGCCCGACAGGCGGCGCGTCAAGCCATTGTTGTCCTGGCCGTCGGGGCTGAAATGGCTGAGCAGCACATCGGCTTCCGGGTCCACCAGCTCGAAACGCCCCAGCATGCATTCTTCCAGCGCGAACAGGCGGATCTGGCGCTGTTCGCCCGCTTCCGGCGCCGCATTGACGAGGCAAGCGGCCTGGCTCGGGTGCGGATGGCAGTGGCTGGCGGCGGGCAGGTCGACTTCGATCAACTCCTCGTCCCAGGCAATCGTGGTAAAACCCATGTCGATCTTGCCTTGCGGGGCAGACAGATCCACGTGGGCGATGCCGGCATTGCGCGCCGTCACGTCGAGGTTGCAGCCGTCGCCGCCCGTCACGCGGGCGATCGAGGCGTCGTCGGCCATCACGCGCACGTTCTTGTGCGTGCTGAGGAAGATCTGGTGGATTTCCGTCAGGGTGGCGTCGCGGCGCGGCACGAGGATGACAAACGTGCACACCCATTTCTGCGCCACGGCGCCGTCGACATGGCTGTGGACTTCCACTTCGATCTGGTATTGCCCGTGTTCCTTGTTGCGTGAGGAAAACTCGACAAACACGGGACGCCAGTCGCCGCGCGTCGTGCGTACGAAATCATGCTGCACGTGGCCGCGCGGGATCAGGTCCGAGCGCAGGCGCAAGGTCAGCTGCGGTGCGCAGGCGGCGCTCATGCCGCGCAATTCCATTTTTAATGTTTGCCGTCCGCCTGCCGCGCGCGGATCGAAGCCGCTGATGTGCAGGTGGGCTTGCACGGGCTGGTAAGCTGGGGGGACCGTTGGCGGCGCAACGGGTGCTGGCGTGAAGGCCGGAGTGGCGGCGGAGGCCGGTACGGAGCGGCTTACCGTTTGAATGGCCGCATCGCGGATAACGGCATCACGAATAACAGCATGGCGAATATCAGAATCATGTGCAGGGGCGTGCGAAAGCGCCGTTGCCGATGGCTCGGAACGGACGCTGCGCAGTGCGGTCAACAGGTCGTAGCTGCTGGGGGCAGTCGTTGCTTGCGGGTGATTGCCCGCGCAGACTGTTTCCCCAGGCAAGACCCAGAACGTACAGTGCGGGTGCTCCGGGTTGCTGCATTTTTTCATGACATTCTGACTCGAATCGAGCGGGGACATTCTGCCCTCTGTTATACATGAGAGCTTACGCGCTTTTGCGCCTGCTTGGCAACTTTCGCGACACCGGAATGCGCTCTTTTTGCCCAAATTCATGCCCCTGGTCACACCTTGCCATACATGTCATGGAAACTATTGCCTAAAAACACATTTTATATCTTTCTGGATATGTTATTTTGCCAAGGGTGTCTTAGCCGCGCCGTTTGCTGACGATGACTTCCAGATACTCGCCCGGCACCACCAGCGAGTGGGCGCCGGCCGTATTCAGGCGTTCAAGCATGGCGAGCAGTTCCTGTTCCAGCGCTCCGGCACCAGTCGCGTCGAGCGCGGCAAACGCCTTGTGGACGGGGCCGTAATAGTCGCGGAAGATTTGCAGCCAGTGTTGGGCGGAAGCGTAGCGGAAATTGAAGACCTTGCTTTGGCCGTGCACCTGCTCCGCCCCCTGGCCGAACAGGGCGCGCACATACGCCTCTTCGCCCCAGCGGGCCGGCGACACCATGCCTGCCGGGGGCGGCACATATTTGCCTATGGTTTTGAACAGTTGCCCGACAAAGCCATCCGGCGTCCAGTTGGCCATGCCGATGCGTCCGCCGGGCCGCAGCACGCGCAGCATTTCGCTGGCCGCGCGCTGGTGGTCGGGCGCGAACATCACGCCAAAAGTCGACAGGGCCGCGTCGAAACTGGCATCGGCGAAGGGTAGGGCTTCGGCGTCGGCCACGCGGAAAGTCACGGCCAGCCCTTCCGCCTCGGCGCGTGCGCGGCCCTTGTCCAGCAGCGCCGGCACATAATCGGTGGACACGACACGGGCAAAGCGGCGCGCGGCCGCCAGGGTGGCGTTGCCATTGCCGGCGGCGATGTCGATGACGTCTTCGTGGGCGCGGATATCGGCGGCCTCGGCCAGCAATTCGCCAACCGGCTGCAGGGTCACGCCGATGATGGCGAAGTCGCCGCTGGCCCAGCTCGCTTGCTGGCGCTGCTTGATGGCGGCGTAGTCGGGCGCGCCTGCGGCGGCCTGCGGTGTCGGGATAGTGTTGCTCATGGCGTGCTCCTGACGTTGGAGAGGTCTATCCTTCAGACCGCGCGCCATGGGCATGGTTCAATTCATACAGGCGGTCGTGAGCGTAGCGGCGTTTTGCATTATGCTGGCGCAACCATTCCCCCACGCTGCCTGACGCCGAGAGATGACCATGCCTGCCCAACGCCCGCTCCAGCTTGCCATTGCCTATGGCGCCACCCTGTGCGTATTTCTCGCCATCGACGCCCTGTGGCTGGCGGTGCTGATGAAGCCCGTGTACGCAGCGGCGCTGGGGCCGCTGCTGGCGGACACGCCGCGCTGGGCGCCGGCCGTGCTGTTTTACCTGCTGTATGTGGCGGGGCTGGTGGTGTTTGCCATCTTGCCCGGCTTGCGGGCGCGCCGCGGACGCACGGCGGCGGCGCTGGGTGCGCTGCTCGGGCTGCTTGCCTATGGCACCTATGATTTGAGCAACTATGCGACCTTGCGCGATTGGCCGCTGGCCTTGACGGCGATCGATATGGTGTGGGGCAGTGTGCTGTCGGCCGTATCGGCAACGGCCGGTTACCTTGCAGCTAGCCGATCGGGACGGTGAACTCCGCCTCGAAGCGCAGCGCCAGCATGGTAATGTTGTCGCTATGCAAGCCTTTTGGCGGATGCAAGAGGAAGTCGTCGAACACGGCGCTGACCGCCTGCGCCGCAGTCTTGCCGGCGCACAGGGCGGGCCAGCGTGCCGTGAGGGCGAGCGGATCCTCGCAGGCCCAGAAACCGTCGCTGGCCAGCAGATAGTGGGCGCCGGGGCGCACGCGCAGCACGCGGCGGTCGCCCAGGTGCGCGAGGAAGGGCGGCAAGGTGGCCGCGTCGAGGCCCATTAAAGGCTTGTCGAGCTGCAAGCTGTCGCTGATGGCGTTGCCTAAAATAAAGGCCTGCGAGATTTGCGGATGGTGCTCGCCATGCACGGCGGCCCGCCAGCGCGTCTCGTCGAGCGCGCCGCGCATGGCGTACACGGTGGCCGGCACGTGGTCGACGGTGAGGATGCTGGCAACCCCGTCGGCAATTTCATACAGGCGCGAATCGCCCACGTGATACAGCAGCGGCGCTTCGCCGGGCGGCACTTCCAGCAAGGTCAGGGTGGTGCCGGGCGGACGCGCCTGGGCTGGCTCGGTCCTGGCGAAGGTGTCTTGCAAGCGCGTGTGCAGCTGGTCGAGCCAGGCCGCCAGACTGGCCGTGTCGAGGCAGGCGGGCATGGCCAGCAAGCCTTGCACGGCCGCTTCCGCCGCTTCGCGCCCATGGCCATGGCCGCCCATGCCATCGAGCACGGCGGCGCGCACATGGCCGCGCGGCCAGCCCGGCACCTGGCAGTGGAATGGCGCCTGCTGCGACAGGCAGACGGCGTGGCCGCTGGCATCGATCAGCAGGAAGTTGTCCTGGTTTTCGCGGCGCGGCAGGGGGCCCGCGCCCACGCTGGTGCCAGCGGCGGCATCGAGCCAGGGGCCGAAGTCGAGCCCGTCTTTGATTAAATGCATCGGTTGTTGCGGTCCACGCGGCCAGCAATGTTGATCATAGGACACAGCTTAGCCGAAATCATGCGGGAGCGATACCTTGCCTATTTCGCAAAAAAACCTGCGGCAGCAGGCTGGCGCAGGTTTTTCATGGTGCAGTGCAGGGCGGTGCTTAACGGCGATGGCCCCAGCCATGGCCATGACCGTGGCCACGGTCGTAGTAGTCGCGGCGGCCATGGTCGCGGTAGTAGCCGCGGCCCGGTTGCACGTAGACAACAGCCGGCGGGCCATAGTAGCGCGGTGGCGGCGCGTAGTACACGGGCTGCGGCGCCGGGGCGTAGTACACCGGTTGCGGCGCAGGCGCGTAATAGGTTTCGCGGTAGCCGCCGCGATAGCCGCCACGGTCGTAATAGCGGTCATTCGTGCTGATGCTGTTGCCGACGGCGGCGCCCAGCACGCCACCGACGATCGCGCCATTGCGCCCGCCGGTGCTGTTGCCAATGGCCGCTCCGACAACGGCGCCTGCAACGGTATTGAAGTCGCGGTCACCGGCGACTGCGGCCGAAGACACAGCCACTGCCGCTACCATTACCGCACCCAGGAGTTTCTTGTTCAACATGGCATTTCCTTCCATTCCGGCGAGATCACAATGATCTGCATGAAGTGGACTATATCTGCTGCCGCAAGCTTGTTCCACGTCTAATACAACTTATTACAATCCTACCCCGGCCGTAACAAGTCAGCGCCGGCGCGCCTGCCATTCGGGACGCAGCAGGCTGTACATTTTGACATCGCGCATCACGCCATTGATAAAGAAGGCCTGGCGTAGCAAGCCTTCCTGGGTAAAGCCGTTCTTTTGCGCGATGCGCTCGGAGCCGATGTTCAGCGGGTCCATCAGCAGCTCCAGCCGGTGATACGGATAGGCGCTGAACAGGTAATCGACCACCAGGCGCGTCGCTTCGCTCATGTAGCCTTGTCCGTCGCGCTGCCGGTCGAACAGGCGGTAGCCGATCTCGCGCGAGGACGGTGTCCGGCTCTTGAAGTGCGTGATCGTGCCGATGATGTGCTGTGAGTGATCTTCGATGAGGAACAATTCGCTGTCCTCGGTGACAAAGCCCGATTGCAGGAAGTCGCGCCGCATGGCCTCGGGCGACTTGAATTGCATGGAGAAAAACTCGCCGCGCGAGGGCAGGTCGTTGACGAGGGAAATATAGGTATTCAGGTCGGCGGCCTGCAAATGCCGGATGGTGCAGAGGGTTCCCTTGAGCATGTCGGTTTCCGGTAGCGATCACGAATCCTGATGGTAATCGACTCCGGGGGAAACAGGCAATCGATCCCGTAAAAGTTGCTGCAATGACAGAACAAATACGCTATCGTAGAAAGCCGCGCCTTGCCCATGACCAAGGCGTACCCGCTTCGACCTCGTTGACTGGAACTGACATCACATGCCTACCATCCTGACTGGCGCGCCACTGCGCCGTTCCGTTTTATCCATCGCCCTTGGCTGCATCGTCAGCGCCGGGTCCATTGCCGCAGCGCCAGGCAATACGCCGCAAGCGCTGGCGCAAGTGCGCGACACGGCGCTGCAAAGCGACTGGGCGTATGCCCGCCTGGCCGACATGACGGATCTGATCGGCCCGCGCCTGTCCGGTTCCGCCGGCGCGGCCGCCGCCGTGCAGCAAGTGGCGAACACCATGCGCCAACTGGGCGCCACCGTCACCCTCCAACCCGTGAAAGTGCCGCACTGGGTACGCGGCGTGGAAACGGCGGAAATCGTCGACTATGCGGGCCGTCCGCAGGGCGTATCGCAGCGCGTGGTGCTCACGGCCCTGGGCGGCTCGGGCGCGACGCCGGCCGCCGGCCTGACGGCTCCCCTCATCATCGTCAAGAGCCTGGAGGAACTCAAGGCGCGCGCGCCGGAAGTGAAGGGCGCCATCGTGCTGATCGACACGCCGTTCGACCAGGAGATGGCCGAGCGGGGCCTGGCCGGCGTCACCTATGGCCAGGGTTCGCGCTCGCGCTTCCTCGGACCGAAGGCGGCGGCCGACCTGGGCGCGGCGGCTGCGCTCGTGCGCTCGGTCGGCGGCGCGAACTTCCGCATCCCGCATGCCGGCGCCACTGGGCTGGAGGACAACAAGCGCATCCCGGCCGCCGCCGTCACCGTGGAAGACGCCTTGCTGATCGGCCGCCTGGCCGCGCGCGGTCCCATGAAAATGCACCTGACCCTGACGCCGCAAAACCTGCCGGAAGCGGACAGCTACAACGTCATCGCCGACTGGCCGGGCACGGACAAGGCCGACGAAGTGGTGGTGGTCTCGGGCCACCTCGATTCCTGGGACCTGGCGACGGGCGCGCATGACGACGGCGCCGGCGTGGTGGCGGCCATGGGCGTGGTGGAAACCCTGAAAAAGCTCGATTACCGCCCCCGCCGCACGATCCGCGTGATCGCCTGGATGAACGAGGAGAACGGCGGGCGCGGCGGCCAGGCCTACTTTGAAGTCCACAAGCAGGCGCTCGGCAAACAATATGCGGCCATCGAGATGGATAGCGGGGCTGGCCGCCCGTTCGGCATCAAGGCCAGCGTGGGACCGAAAGCGGAAAAACTGTTTACGCCTTTGCTGGCGGCCCTGCAGCCGATGGGCGCACACGCGTTCACGCGCCGCGATGCGCTGGGCACGGGCGACCTGCACCGCCTGGAAACCGGCGGCGTGCCCAGCTTCGAGCCGCTGGTCGACAGCCACAGCTACTTCCACTACCACCATACGCCGGCCGACACCCTGGACAAGGTCGACCCGGATAACCTCAAGCGCAACGTGGCGCTGATGTCGTCGCTGGCCTGGTTCCTGGCCAATATCGACGGCGAGATCGGCCGCGCGCCGGAGCAGGGCGAGTAAGCGCCAATGTCGCTACCCGACCTGAACCTGTTGATTACCCTCGATGTCCTGCTGGCCGAGGGTAGTGTCACGCGCGCGGCGCGGCGCTTGCGCCTGAGTCCATCGGCCATGAGCCGCGCCCTGGCGCGCCTGCGCGAGACGACGGGCGATCCGCTGCTGGTGCGCGCCGGCCGTGAACTGGTCCCCACGCCGCGCGCGCTGGAGCTGCGCGAAAGAGTGCGCCTCTTATTGGGCGAGGTGCTGGCCGTGCTGGGACCGGCGGAGCAGCTGGACCCACGCCAGCTGGCGCAAACATTCACGCTGCGTTCGAGCGACGGTTTCGTGGAAAATTTCGGCCCGGCGCTGCTCGCGCATATCGGCGCGCAGGCGCCTGGCGTGCGCCTGCGCTTCGTGCAAAAGCTCGACCGCGAAAGCGCGCAGCTGCGCGAGGGCAGCATCGGCCTGGAAACGGGCGTGATCGGCAGTCTCACCAGCCCGGAAGTGCGCACGCGCAGGCTGTTCGGCGACCGTTTCGTGGGGGTGGTGCGCAGCGGCCATCCGCTGGCGCAGGGCGAGATCAGCGCCGAACGCTATGCCGCCGGCCAGCACGTGCTGGTGGCGCGGCGCGACCAGGATACGGGACCGATGGACGACGCGCTGGCCGCCCTGGGATTGCAGCGCACGATCGCCAGCATCGTCGGCGGCTTTACGGCGGCGCTGGCGCTGGCGGCCGGCTCCGACTTGATCGCCACCGTGCCGGAGCGGCATACGGGCAATCTGCGCGCCGGCATGTTTACCTTTGTGCTGCCGCTGCGCATGCCGGAGCTGACCGTGTCATTGATGTGGCATCCGCGCATGGATGCGGACCCGGCCCACCGCTGGCTGCGCGGCTGCGTGGTCGACGCCTGCGCGGCCCGGATCAACGCGGGCTGATGCCGCCGCGCGCATCATGCGGGCTTTCCAGCCTTGCTCATGGCGCGCCCGAGCACGAAAATGGCCAGCGCGGCGAGTATCAGTACGCTGGCCACGCCAAAGGTGGCGTGCATGCCGGCTATCATGGCGGCCGGCGGAGCACTGGCGATATCGCTGGTGCCGGCAGCGAAGACGGCGCCCATCACGGAGGCGCCCGTGACGAGGCCCAGATTGCGCGACAGATTGAGCATGCCGGAGATGACGCCGCGCTGCTCGGGAACGATATCGACCATCACGGCCGTATTGTTGGCTGCCTGGAACAGCGCATAGCTGGCCGTCAGCAGCATGATCGGGACGACGTAGCCGGCAATGCCCAGGCTGGCGGGCAGCAGGGCCAGCGCCAGGCAGGCGAAGGCCGCGCCGCACAGGCCCGCGCCGCCCATGCGCTGCGCGCCGTAGCGGTCCACCAGCCAGCCGGACGGCACGCCGCAGAACGCCGCCACCAGCGGCCCGGCCGCCAGCACCATGCCGGTGGCGGCCGTACCCAGGCCCAGGCCGCGCGCCAGGTAGAAGGGGCCGACCACCAGGGTGGACATCATGACCGTCGACACCAGCATGCTGGTCGCCAGGCCGGCGCTGAGCACGGGCGCGCGCAGCATGGCCAGGCGTATCAGCGGCGCGGGCGCTTTCAGTTCAACGCGGACGAACACGATGGCGCCCACGCAGGCGGCCAGCAGCAGCGCCACGTTGCGCATGCCGAAATGGCCGCGGCCCAGCGTCATCGCCAGCGCATAGGCGGCCAGGGTCAGCGCCAGCAGCATGGTGCCGCGGTGGTCGAACACGGGACGCTTGGCGTTGGCGCCGCGCTGGTCGGCCGGCAGGTAGCGCCAGGCCAGCAATAGCGCCACGCCGGCCAGCGGCACGTTGACGAGGAAAATGGCTTGCCAGCCGAAGCGCGCGATCAGCAGCCCGCCCAGCGCAGGGCCAAGCGTGGTGCCGATGGCCGACATGGTGCCGAGCAGGCCCATGGCGCTGCCCGTTCTGGCCTTGGGCACGGTGCTGCCGACAAAGGCCATGGTCAGTGCCATCATGACGGACGCGCCCAGGCCCTGCAGGGCGCGCGCGGCAACCAGCAGCCACAAGGTGGGCGCCAGCGCGCACAGGATGGAAGCGACGGCAAACAGCGCGATGCCGGCCAGCAGCAGGCGGCGCCGGCCGACCATGTCGCCAAGGCGGCCCACGCTGACGATCAGCGCGGTGATGGCCAGCAGATAGGCCAGCACGATCCATTGCACATCCTGGAACGGCGCATGCAGGGCCCTGGCCATGTCGGGCAAGCCCACGTTGGCGATACTGGTACCCAGCGCGGGCAGCAGCATGGCCAGGGACAGGCTGGCAAGCGCGCCGCGCACGGGTAGCGTGATGGCCTGCTGCTCGGGTGGTGCGGATTTTGACGGTGGTTGCATGGCGTGGCGGATCCTCGGATAGGGTCACCACATGGTACTGAGGGATCTGGCATGGCGGAAGACGCAGCATGTGCATTGTGTTGTTGCGTCTGACGCCATGTGAGGGAACTACATCACCAGGCTAGATCGCATTGAGCGGTATCTTCAGGTAGCGCACGCCGTTGTCTTCCGGTTCGGGCAGCTTGCCAGCGTTGATGTTGACCTGGATGGCGGGCAGGATCAAGGTCGGCATGTCGAGGGTGGCGTCGCGGCTGGTGCGCATGGCCACGAATTGTTCTTCCGTGATGCCGTCGCGCAGGTGGATATTCCTGGCGCGCTGTTCCGCCACCGTCACTTCCCAGCGCGCTTCGCGGCCGTTGGGCGGGTAGTCGTGGCACATGAACAGGCGCGTTTGCGGCGGCAGCGCCAGCAATCGCTGCGCGGAGCGGTACAGCAGGGAAGCGGAGCCGCCGGGAAAATCGCAGCGGGCCGAGCCCACGTCCGGCATGAACAAGGTGTCGCCGACAAACACGGCGTCGCCGATCTGGTAGGCCAGGTCGGCCGGCGTGTGGCCGGGCACGTGCAGGGCGCGCACTTCCAGCTGGCCGATATGAAAGACCTGGTCGGGCGCGAACAGCTGGTCGAACTGCGAGCCGTCGGCCCTGGCGCCATCCTGGTGGTAGACGGCCGCGAACGCCTGCTGCACCGTCTGGATGGCGGCGCCGATGGCCACGTCGCCGCCCAGCTGCTGCTGCAAATAGGGCGCGGCGGAAAGATGGTCGGCGTGCGCGTGGGTTTCCAGCAGCCAGCGGCATTGCAAGCCGTGTTCGCGCACGAAGGCGATCACCTTGTCGGCCGAGGCGGTCGAGGTGCGGCCCGCCTTCGGGTCGTAGTCGAGCACGGAGTCGATGATGGCGCAGTCCCGCCCATCTGCCTCGTAGACAACATAGGTGACGGTGGCGGTGGCGGGGTCGAAAAAAGCTTGGATTTGTGGAGTCATCACGGCGGCAGGGGGCGGGCAGGGAATAACATTATATCGCCAGAGTTCGTTCAAAAAATGTTGAAAATTAACATTTAACATGCGAAAAACAGATAAGGGGGAGGGCTCCGCGCGCGACTACCGTGCGCACCCTGTGTCTTGCCGCGTGCTAACCTCATTCTTCCAAGGAGGATTTCATGAACGATATCACTGCACGCAGCGAACAATACCGCGGTTTTACGATTTCGGTGACCCCGCAAAAGGATAACGACGACTTATGGGATTTTACCTACCGCCTGCAGCGCGAAGGTGAACCCGAGGCGCAGGCGATCACGCGCAGCCGCACCCTGGGCGGCTACGCGGCCCCTGAAACGGCTTGCACGGCGGGCCTGGAAGTGGCCAGGACGGAAGTGGATAATCTGCTGCGCCCTTGAGCCAGCGTAAATCGTTTAGCCCGAAAGTGCGCCTGGCTATGGCCGGCGCGTGAAACACGTCGCTGCCAGTCGCGCTTCATGCTACGATTTCCAGTATTGAGTCAGTCACCAAGGAGGCACCCCATGAATAGCAGTTCTAAAATTCACTATAAAGGCTGGGAAATCGTTCCCCTGGCCGTGCCCACCACCGACGGCAAATGGTCGGCCAGTTGCGACATCGAACGCGCCACGGCGGAAGGCCTGGAAGTGTTCGAAGGCTCGACCATGCAGTTCGTGCGCGACGACGAGGAGGGCGCCATTGCCGCCGCCTGCGAAGAAGCCGTGCGCCAGATCGACAACATCATCGCCAATCCACTGGTGCGGCTGGCCTAGTTTGCCCTGATAGTATCAGTGGTATCAGTTGTATAAATCAGCCGGCGCCCGCCGGCTGTTTTTATTGCGCGTCTTGCCAGCCTGGGCTTTCATCGCCTTGTCTACCCGTCTGTTTCGCGTTTCAATAAATGTTTCAAAATAAGTTTCATGAAACAATATTGAAACATTTTTGACGCCAAACGTGACATCGCTGTTCCGCTGCGTCACAGCACACCGTTCGTGGCCTCATGGCCGTTTGCCTGCCTTTTCACTCTGCATTCGGCGTTTTCCGCCTAGACAGAAGCGGCCTGGCACGGCATTTGCAATACTGATGCTCATAGCCACTCCGTGAAACATTCGGGACCATCCGAAACCCATAAGGTGAACACATGACTCAATACTCCGCAGGTGCCGCATTCCGCAAGGCCGTCCAGGAAGAATCCCCGTTGCAAGTAGTCGGCGCCATCAACGCCAACCACGCCTTGCTGGCCAAGCGCGCCGGTTACAAGGCCATCTACCTGTCCGGCGGCGGCGTCGCGGCCGGCTCGCTGGGCTTGCCCGACCTGGGCATTTCCAGCCTGGACGACGTGCTGACCGACATCCGCCGCATCACCGACGTGTGCGACCTGCCGCTGCTGGTCGACGCCGACACGGGTTTCGGTTCGTCCGCCTTCAACGTGGCGCGCACCGTGAAATCGATGATCAAGTTCGGCGCGGCCGCCCTGCACATCGAAGACCAGGTGGGCGCCAAGCGTTGCGGCCACCGTCCGGGCAAGGAAATCGTGAGCAAGGAAGAAATGGTCGACCGCATCAAGGCGGCCGTCGATGCGCGCACGGACCCGAACTTCGTCATCATGGCGCGCACCGATGCGCTGGCCGTCGATGGCCTGGAAGCGGCGCTCGAGCGCGCCGTCGCCTGCGTCGAAGCGGGCGCCGACATGATCTTCCCGGAAGCGATCACGGACCTGGACATGTACGCCACGTTCGCCAAGGCGGTCAACGTGCCGATCCTGGCCAACATCACGGAATTCGGTTCCACGCCGCTGTTCACCCTGGACGAGTTGCGCAGCGCCCACGTGGGCCTGGCGCTGTACCCGCTGTCCGCCTTCCGCGCCATGAACAAGGCGGCGGAAAACGTCTACCAGGCGCTGCGCCGCGACGGCACGCAAAAGAATGTGCTCGACACCATGCAGACGCGCATGGAGCTGTATGAATCGATCAATTACCACGACTTCGAGCAAAAACTCGATGCGCTGTTCGCCGCGCAAAAGAAATAAACAGAAGCAGGGGCCGCATGTCGGCCCCGCAGTGACGCAACCGAGACTAGTCAATTTTTGGAGAAATCAATGAACGCACCGCAAGCCGCCACTTTCAAGCCTAAAAAATCCGTCGCCCTGTCCGGCGTTACCGCCGGCAATACGGCGCTGTGCTCGGTCGGCAAGACCGGCAACGATTTGCACTATCGGGGCTATGACATCCTGGACGTGGCCGACAGCTGCGAGTTCGAGGAAATCGCCTACCTGCTGGTGCACGGCAAGCTGCCGACGTCTGCGGAACTGAAAGGCTACAAGGCCAAACTGAAATCCTTGCGCGGCTTGCCGTCGGCCGTGAAACTGGCGCTCGAAGCGCTGCCGGCCGCCGCCCACCCGATGGACGTGATGCGCACGGGCGTGTCCGTGCTGGGCTGCACCTTGCCGGAAAAAGACGACCATAACGCACCGGGCGCGCGCGACATCGCCGACCGCCTGATGGCGTCGTTCGGCTCCATGCTGCTGTACTGGTACCACTACAGCCATAACGGCAAGCGCATCGAAGTGGAAACGGACGACGATTCGATCGGCGGCCACTTCCTGCACCTGCTGCATGGCGAAAAACCGTCAGCGTCGTGGGAAAAAGCCATGCATACCTCGCTGATCCTGTACGCGGAACACGAATTCAACGCGTCGACCTTCACCAGCCGCGTGATCGCCGGCACGGGTTCGGACATCCATTCGGCCATCACGGGCGCCATCGGCGCGCTGCGCGGCCCGAAACACGGCGGCGCGAATGAAGTGGCGCTGGAGATCCAGAAACGCTACGACAACGCCGACGAAGCGGAAGCGGATATCCGCGAGCGCGTCGCCAACAAGGAAGTGGTGATCGGCTTCGGCCACCCCGTCTACACGATCTCCGACCCGCGGAACGTGGTCATCAAGGAAGTGGCCCGTTCGCTGTCGCAGGAAGCCGGCTCCACGAAAATGTTCGACATCGCCGAGCGCCTGGAATCGGTCATGTGGGAAATCAAGAACATGTTCCCGAACCTGGACTGGTTCTCGGCCGTGTCCTACCACATGATGGGCGTGCCGACGGCGATGTTCACGCCGCTGTTCGTCATCTCGCGCACCTCGGGCTGGGCTGCCCACATCATTGAGCAGCGCATCGACAACAAGATCATCCGCCCGAGCGCCAACTACGTGGGCCCGGAAGACCTGGAATTCGTGCCGATCAAGGACCGCAAATAATGAGCACCCCTATGAATACCCTGTACCGCAAATCCTTGCCGGGCACCCAGCTAGACTACTTCGACACGCGCGCCGCCGTCGATGCGATCCAGCCAGGCGCCTACGCCACCTTGCCCTACACCTCGCGCGTACTGGCCGAAAACCTCGTGCGCCGCTGCGACCCGGCCACCCTGGACGCCTCGCTGAGCCAGTTCATCGAACGCCGGCGCGACCTCGATTTCCCGTGGTTCCCCGCGCGCGTCGTCTGTCATGACATCCTGGGCCAGACGGCCCTGGTCGATCTGGCCGGCCTGCGTGACGCCATCGCGGCCCAGGGCGGCGACCCGGCCCTCGTCAACCCGGTGGTGCCCACGCAGCTGGTAGTCGACCACTCGCTGGCCGTCGAATGCGGCGGCTTCGACCCCGACGCCTTCGCCAAGAACCGCGCCATCGAAGACCGCCGCAACGAAGACCGTTTCGACTTCATCGACTGGACCAAGAAAGCGTTTAAAAACGTCGACGTGATCCCGCCGGGCAACGGCATCCTGCACCAGATTAACCTCGAGCGCATGTCGCCCGTGATCCAGGTGCAGGATGGCGTGGCCTATCCCGACACCCTGGTCGGCACGGATTCGCATACGCCCATGGTCGACGCGCTGGGCGTGATCGCCATCGGCGTGGGCGGCCTGGAAGCGGAAAGCGTGATGCTGGGCCGCGCCTCGTGGATGCGTTTGCCCGACATCATCGGCGTCAAGCTGACGGGTAAACCGCAGCCCGGCATCACGGCCACGGACACGGTGCTGGCACTGACGGAGTTCCTGCGCAAGCAGAAGGTCGTCTCGTCCTATCTGGAATTCTTTGGCGAAGGCGCTTCGCACTTGACCCTGGGCGACCGCGCCACGATTTCCAACATGGCGCCGGAATTCGGCGCCACGGCCGCCATGTTTTACATCGACGCGCAAACCATCAAGTATCTGAAACTGACGGGCCGCGACGATGAACTGGTGAAACTGGTGGAGCTGTACGCGAAAGAGACGGGCCTGTGGGCCGACAGCCTGGTCGACGCGCAGTATGAGCGCGTATTGACGTTTGACCTGTCGTCCGTCGTGCGCAATATCGCAGGACCGTCGAACCCGCACAACCGCGTACCGACGTCGGAACTGGCCGCGCGCGGGATTTCCGGCGTGGTCGAGAACGAGCCGGGCAAGATGCCGGACGGCGCCGTCATCATCGCGGCCATTACCAGCTGCACCAATACGAACAACCCGCGAAACATGATCGCCGCCGGCCTGATCGCGCGCAATGCGAACCGCCTGGGCCTCACGCGTAAACCCTGGGTGAAATCGTCGCTGGCGCCCGGCTCGAAAACCGTGGAACTGTATCTGCAGGAAGCGGGCCTGATGCCGGAGCTCGAAACATTGGGCTTTGGCGTCGTGGCGTTTGCCTGCACCTCGTGCAACGGCATGTCGGGCGCGCTCGACCCCGTGATCCAGGATGAAGTGGTATCGCGCGACCTGTACGCCACGGCCGTCCTGTCGGGCAACCGCAACTTCGACGGCCGCATCCACCCGTACGCGAAACAGGCTTTTCTCGCCTCGCCGCCGCTGGTGGTGGCGTATGCGATCGCCGGCACCATCCGCTTCGATATCGAGAAGGATGTGCTGGGCCATGATGCGGACGGCAAGCCGATTTTACTGAAAGATATCTGGCCGTCCGACGAGGAAATCGACGCCATCGTCGCATCCAGCGTCAAGCCGGAGCAGTTCCGCAAGGTGTACATTCCGATGTTCGCCGCGCAGGCGGACGACGGCATCAAGGTCAGCCCCCTGTACGACTGGCGTCCGCAGACGACGTATATCCGCCGTCCGCCGTACTGGGAAGGCGCGCTGGCTGGCGCGCGCCCATTGAAGGGCATGCGTCCGCTGGCGGTCCTGGGCGACAACATCACCACCGACCACTTGTCGCCATCGAACGCCATCATGCTCGATAGCGCGGCCGGCGAATACCTGGCGAAGATGGGCTTGCCCGAGGAAGATTTCAATTCCTACGCCACGCACCGGGGCGACCATTTGACGGCGCAACGCGCCACGTTCGCCAACCCGACCCTGAAGAACGAAATGGTCATCGAGGACGGCAAAGTGAAGGCGGGTTCGCTCACGCGCATCGAGCCGGAAGGCAAAATCTCGCGCATGTGGGAAGCCATCGAGGTGTACATGGAGCGCAAGCAGCCATTGATCATCATCGCCGGCGCCGATTATGGCCAGGGTTCCTCGCGCGACTGGGCCGCCAAGGGCGTGCGCCTGGCTGGCGTGGAAGCCATCGTGGCCGAAGGTTTTGAACGTATCCACCGCACCAACCTGGTGGGCATGGGCGTCTTGCCGCTGGAGTTCCTGGCTGGCGTGAACCGCAAGACCCTGGGCCTGGACGGCAGCGAAACCTATGACGTCGTCGGTGAGCGTACGCCGCGCTCCACCCTGACTCTCGTCATCCACCGCAAGAACGGCGAAACGGTCGAAGTGCCCGTCACCTGCCGCCTCGATACGGCGGAAGAGGTGTCGATCTATGAGGCCGGTGGCGTGCTGCAACGGTTTGCGCAGGATTTCCTCGAGTCTTCGAAAGCCGCGTAATCCACGATTGATGCAACGTAAATCAGGGGTCAGACCCGACGGGTCTGACCCCAGCTCTTTGCCTCTGGGTTTAATCAGCAATTCAACGCAGGAACTCTAATGACCCACACCCCCCAAATCAAAATCCCCGCCACCTACATGCGCGGCGGCACCAGCAAGGGCGTGTTCTTCCGCCTGCAGGATTTGCCCGCCAGCGCGCAAGTGCCGGGCACGGCGCGCGATGCCTTGCTGCTGCGCGTGATCGGCAGCCCCGACCCGTATGGCAAGCAGATCGACGGCATGGGCGGCGCCACCTCGAGCACCAGCAAGACGGTGATCCTGGCGAAAAGTACCAAGCCGGAGCACGACGTCGACTACCTGTTCGGCCAGGTGTCCATCGACAAGCCGTTTGTCGACTGGAGCGGCAACTGCGGCAACCTGTCGGCCGCCGTTGGCTCGTTCGCCATTGCCAGCGGCCTGGTGGACGCCGCCCGCGTGCCTGCGAACGGTATCGCCACGGTGCGCATCTGGCAAGCCAATATCGGCAAGACCATCATCGCCCACGTCCCCATGATGGATGGCGAAGTACAGGAAACGGGCGACTTCGAGCTCGATGGCGTGACCTTCCCGGCCGCCGAAGTGAAACTGGAATTCCTCGATCCGGCCGCAGAGGAAGAGGGCGGCGGTGGCGCGATGTTCCCCACCGGCAACCTCGTCGATGACCTTGACGTGCCCGGCATCGGCGTCTTGAAAGTCACGATGATCAACGCCGGTATCCCGACGATTTTCGTCGACGCGGACGCCATCGGCTACACGGGCACGGAGCTGCAGGACGCCATCAACGGCGATCCGTCCGCGCTGGCCCGCTTCGAAACCATCCGCGCGCATGGCGCCCTGCGCATGGGTTTGATTTCCCACCTCGATGAAGCGGCGAAACGCCAGCATACGCCGAAAGTGGCGTTTGTCGCCAGGCCGGCCGGCTATGTCTCGTCCAGCGGCAAGCAGGTGGAAGCGGGCGACATCGACCTGCTGGTGCGCGCCCTGTCCATGGGCAAGCTGCACCACGCCATGATGGGCACGGCCGCTGTGGCCATCGGCACGGCGGCGGCCATTCCCGGCACCCTGGTCAACCTGGCGGCCGGCGGCGGTCCCCGCAATTCGGTACGCTTCGGCCACCCGTCCGGCACCCTGATGGTGGGCGCGGAAGCGGCGCTGGCCGATGGCGCATGGAGCGTCACCACGGCCATCATGAGCCGCAGCGCGCGCGTACTGATGGAAGGTGTCGTGCGCGTACCCGGCGACGCGTTTTAAGCTGCCAGGCGAAACAGGCGGATGCGCATGCAGATCAGTTGATATTTCTGCTAGCAAAGAAACTGAGCGACAAGGAAAATGGGGGGCGTCAGCCGCGATGCGCGTGAGCGTAGTGCAGGCGCTGGCCGCCTCCCACACTTCCTGACTGGTGAACAGATGCTATTTAACTCCTACGTCTTCCTGTTTGCGTATCTGCCCATCACGGTGGCGGGCTTTTTCATCCTGGGACGGCGCAGCCAGTCATGGGCCGCCGCCTGGCTGGCCGGCGCCTCGCTGTTTTTCTATGGCTGGTGGGACTACCGCTACCTGCCGTTGCTGCTCGGCTCCATCGTCTTCAATTACGGCTGCGCCACCTTGCTGGGACCGGGACGCATCCGCCACCGCAAGGGCCTGTTGATCGCGGCTATCGCCGCCAACCTGGGCATGCTCGCCTATTACAAGTATGCGGGTTTCTTCGTTGCCAGCCTGGCGCAATTGCTGGCGCAGCCGATGCCCGTCCTGCACGTGGTGCTGCCGATCGGAATCTCGTTCTTTACGTTTACGCAGATCGCCTTCCTGGTCGATACCTACCAGGGCAAGGCGCGGGAAAGCCGCTTTGTCCACTATCTGCTGTTCGTCACGTATTTTCCGCACCTGATCGCCGGCCCTGTGCTGCACCACAAGGAGATGATGCCGCAGTTCGCCGACAAGCGCATCTTCCGGCTATCTGGCAGGAATGTGGCCATCGGCTCGACGATTTTCATCATCGGGCTGGCGAAAAAAGTACTGGTCGCCGATAACATCGGCCCGTATGCGGCACCGCTGTTCAGCGATCCGGCCGCGCCATCGCTGCTGGCCGCCTGGGGCGGGGTACTGGCGTACGCGTTCCAGCTGTACTTCGATTTCTCCGGCTATTCCGACATGGCCATCGGCTTGTCGAGATTATTTGGCGTGCGCCTGCCGCTCAATTTCGACTCGCCCTACAAAGCGCGCAATATCGCGCAATTCTGGCGCCGCTGGCACATGACCCTGTCGCGCTTCCTGCGTGACTACCTGTATATCCCGCTGGGCGGCAAGCGCTGCGGGCCCGCGCGGCGCTATCTGAACCTGATGATCACCATGGTGCTGGGCGGCCTGTGGCATGGCGCCGGGTGGAATTTCATCGTCTGGGGCGCGCTGCATGGCGCTTACCTGGCTATCCACAAGGGCTGGGGCACGGTGGCGCGCACGCTTCACCTGCCGTCCGATACGCGTGCGGGCAATGTCGTGGCGACTTGCCTCACTTTTACCGCCGTTTGCATCGCCTGGGTTTTCTTCCGCGCTTCCGATATGGACAGTGCTCTGACAATATTAACAGGCATGGGCGGCGGCTACGGACTGGCCTTGCCCGATGCGCTGGCTCCCTATCTGCTGCCGGCGCAGCCCGTGCTCGCGTCGATGGGCGTGTCCTTCTATCTGGGCGGCGGCATGGCGTTTGTCGAAAGCTGGACGTGGATCGCGATGGCGGCCGTGCTGGTTTTCGCCATGCCCAATACGCAGCAAATCATGCGGCGCTTCGAGCCGGCGCTGGACTTCCAGGACGGCCAGGCTGCGGCAGGGGCGGGCGGTTTGGGCGGCTTGCGCAGGCTGACCTGGCGCGCCTCACCCGCGTGGGCCGCCGCCATCGCCGCGCTGGCGCTGGCGAGCACGCTGGCCTTGAACCGGCCCGCCGAATTCCTGTACTTTCAATTTTAGGGGACCGCCATGACACGCTCCCCATTCAGGTTGTATCTGCTGACGATGCTGCTCCTGCTGGTGTCGGGGGCCATCATCGTTTGCGCCTTTGTGCTCATCGTCGACCCGTATGGCGTGTATGGAATCGTGCGCCGCGACCATTTCAATGCCGTCAAGCCGGGACTGACCCGCTATCAAAGCCAGATCAAGCAGGAACATGCGCTGCGTCTGCGGCCACAATTCATCATCCTGGGAAACTCGCGCGCCGAGATCGGCTTCGACCCGCGCGCCAGCGCTCTTGCGGCGCTGGGCGCCGGCTACAACCTGGCGATACCCGGCACGGGCCTGGCCACGTCCGCCAGCCAGTTCGCGCAATTGCGCCAGGCTGGCGTCAAGCCGCACACGGTCATCGTGGGCATGGAGTTCATTGACTTTCTCAATCCCGCCGTTGCGCCAGCCGCACGCCAAGCACCAGCGGCCGCTGCGCCCGCGCATGGCCGCGCTGACTGGCGCTTCGATGCGCTCTTTTCGCTGGCCTCCGTCAAGGATGCAGTGCACACGCTGCGCATCCAGCATGATGGCGAGGCGGCGACCATGTCGGCCGACGGCTTCAATCCCTTGCTCGACTATGGCGCCCATGCGCGCCGGGACGGCTACCACAAGATGTTCGCGCAACGGGCGCGGGAAAGCGCCGCCAACTTGGGCCGCAAATCGACGCGCGGCCTCGCCGCCGAAGATTTCCAGTTGTTGCGCACCTTCTTGCTGGCGATGGCGGCCACGCAAGCCGATATCAAGCTGGTGATCTATCCGTACCACGCGCAAATGCTGGCTATGTTCGAGGATGCGGGGCTGTGGCCCTTGTTCGAGGAATGGAAAGCACAGCTGGTGCTGGCAATTGGCGAGGTCAGGGCGCGGTACCCGGGCGCGCGGATTTCCCTGACTGATTTCAGCGGTTACGGCGCATACAACTGCGAGCCGATACCCGCCGCCAACGAGCGGAGCAAGGCCACGCGCTGGTACTGGGAAGCGGGGCATTTCAAGAAGGCGCTGGGCGACATCGTGCTGCGGCGCGTGATGTCGCCACAGGAAACTGCACCGGACGACGGGCAGTTCGGCATGCCGCTCGATGCTGCCAGACTGGAGGAAAACCGCGCGCGGATCGCGCAGGAACGCGGCAGTTGCGTGGCGGCGCAGCCGGCATTGTTTGCAAGGCAGATGCTGGCTGAACAGCATGGCCATGCCGGGGGACGCAGATGAACAGATAAGTAAAGAAGCATGAAAAACAACAACTACCGGAGGAGACATGAATTTCGCAAGTTTTTATCAACGCTCGATCGACACGCCAGACGCTTTCTGGCGCGAGGAAGCGGACAAGATCGACTGGCATACCCCGTTTTCGCAAGTGCTCGATTATTCCCGGCCGCCGTTCGCCAAATGGTTCGTCGGCGGCACGACGAATTTGTGCCACAACGCCGTTGACCGCTGGGTGGCTAGCCAGGGCGATGCCGCCGCGCTGATCGCCATTTCCACGGAAACGAACACGGAGCGCACCTACAGCTTTCGCGAGTTGCAGCGCGAAGTGGAGCGCTGCGCCGCCATGTTGCTGTCGCTGGGCGTGGTCAAGGGCGACCGCGTATTGATCTACATGCCGATGATCGCCGAGGCGGCGTTTGCCATGCTCGCTTGCGCCCGTATCGGCGCCGTGCATTCCGTGGTCTTCGGCGGTTTTGCCGCCAACAGCCTGGCCAGCCGCATCGACGATGCGCAGCCAAAATTGGTGTTTTCCGCCGATGCCGGTTCGCGCAATGGCAAGGCGATCGCCTACAAGCCACTGCTCGACGAAGCCATCCGCATCGCCGCGCACAAGCCGCAACAGGTGCTGCTGGTCGACCGCCATCTCGTGCCGATGGAACTGACGCCGGGCCGCGACGTCGATTACGCGGCCTTGCGCGAGCAGCATCTGGACGCGCAGGTGCCCGTCACCTGGCTCGAATCGAACGAGGCCTCGTATGTGCTCTACACCTCGGGCACGACGGGCAAACCGAAGGGCGTGCAGCGCGACGTGGGCGGTTATGCGGTGGCGCTGGCATCGTCGATGCAGTACAACTTCTGCGGCAAGCCAGGCGAAACCTTCTTTGCCACGTCGGATATCGGCTGGGTGGTGGGCCATTCCTACATCGTGTATGGCCCGCTGATCGCCGGCATGGCCACCATCCTGTACGAGGGCTTGCCCGTCTGTCCCGATGCGGGCATCTGGTGGAGCATCGTCGAGAAATACAGGGTCACGCGCATGTTCTCGGCGCCGACGGCCATCCGCGTACTGCGCAAGCACCCGGTGGAGCTGATGCGCAAGCACGACCTGTCGTCATTGAAAGCGCTGTACCTTGCGGGCGAGCCGCTCGATGAAACCACGTCGCAATGGATCGCCGATGAACTGAAAGTGGACATCATCGATAACTACTGGCAGACGGAGACGGGCTGGCCGATCCTCTCGGTGGCGAAAGGCGTGGCCGACACGCCGACGCGCCTGGGCAGCCCGGGCCTGGCCATGTACGGCTACCAGGTCAAGCTGCTCAACGAAGCGACGGGCGAGGAGTGCGGCGCCAACGAGAAGGGCGTGCTGGTGCTGGAAGGCCCGCTGCCGCCGGGCTGCATGCAGACCGTGTACGGCGACGATGCGCGCTTTGTCGACACCTACTGGTCCACTTTCAGCGGCCGGCAAGTGTATTCCACCTTCGACTGGGGCGTGCGCGATGCGGACGGCTATTATTTCATTTTGGGCCGTACGGACGACGTGATCAACGTGGCCGGCCACCGCCTGGGCACGCGTGAAATCGAGGAAAGCATCACCAGCCATCCGAACGTATCGGAAGTGGCCGTCGTGGGCGTGGAAGACAAGCTCAAAGGCCAGGTGGCGATGGCCTTCGTGATCCTGAAGGACCCGCAAGGCTTCGACAGCGTGGAAGCGAAAGCGGTGCTGGAACGCGAAGTGATGGCCGTCGTCGACCGCCAGCTGGGCGCCGTGGCGCGGCCTGCGCGCGTGCTGTTCGTGGCGCAGCTGCCGAAGACGCGCTCGGGCAAATTGCTGCGCCGCTCGATTCAGGCCATCTGCGAAGGACGCAGCCCGGGCGATCTGACGTCGATGGATGACCCGGCATCGCTGCAGCAGATCCAGACAGCGCTGGCATAAGCGCCACGATGAAAGCGAAGTTTATCAATCGATAAATTTCGCTTTCAAATCCGGTCGCTTTCCTTGCGCACGACCCGGCCCACGATCAGGCATTCATTGCCGCGGCACAGCTTGCGGTGGTATTTGCGCTGATCGGGGTTGTCCGACGTCAGCCACCATTCGCCGATATCGCGCGCCATGCGCTTGACCACCGGTTCGCCTTCATAATTGATGGCAAACACGATGCCGTCGGCCGGCCGGTTGTCGGCCGTATTGATGATCACCACGTCGTCCTCGTACAGGGCCGGCTCCATGCTCTCGCCCTTGACCTTGATCGCCACCAGTTTTTCAGGGTGGTAGCCATTGCGCTCGACCCAGCTGCGCGGCACGCTGATGGTACTGCCATCGTGCGTTTCCGGTTCGATGGCAAAGCCCGTGATGCCAGCCGACAGCCGCAGTTTCACCTTGCGGATCGGGTAAAAACGCGCATCCTCGCCATCTTCCACCACCACGGGCTGCGCGCCGGCCAGCGCGCGCGCGGCCATGGCCGCCTGGTCGGGCGCCGCGCCCTGGTCGAAGTACATGCTATCGAGCTGCAGATCCGCTTCCAGCTTGCGCGCGATCTTTTCGCTGAACGCGCGTCCCTCGCGGTAGGTGGGCGAGAGGATTTGCGAGATGCGCGCCTCGCTCCAGCCGCTGACGTCGGAAATCTTCTTGCGCGTGTTGTCGTAGTGCTCGCGGATCAGGGCCAGCAGGCGGTCGCGTCTGTATTGATACATATTCATCTCCACATTAAACCTGAAATTTACCGTTTGATAAATTACCAAATGCTTGACTTTAACATTAGCGATTGATAAAGTCCACTTGTTGCCTGTCGCAAACGCACTACAGCGTCTGCCGGTTGGCGACACCACGGGAGGTCAGGCAGATGTTGAACAGCAGTCAGTTGGTTGAAAGCAGGGCGGCGCCACGGCAGGGGCGCCAGTTACAGGGACGCAGCAAGAAGTCGCAGCTGCATATCGCCCGCATCGCGCAGTACATCCGCGAGCAGGGCCAGGCCAGCGCGGCACAGTTGTCCGCCTTGCTGGGACTCGATGCGGGCACCATGAGCCGCTATTTGCGCCACATGTGCGGCATGGGGCAGATCCATCTGGCGCAGCGCCATTGCACCGAGCCGGGGCGCCAGCGGCCCGCCCTGTACGCCCTGGGCGAGCAGGATGACGAGGTTGACGGCTGGGCCGAACTGCCGCCGCAGGTGCGCCGCACGGCCAGCTGGGCGCGCGGCACGGCGCGCCGCGATCCGCTGGTGGCGGCGCTGTTTGGCCCGGCAAGTAACAACGATTAGTATCAACGAGGAACGAGGAGAAATCATGGGATTCGCAGAAAAATTCATCGCATCGCTGTCGTCGCAAAACCTGCGCGACGATGCCGTCCACCACGACCTGGACGTGATCGCGGCGGCCGCGCTGGCCGGCGACATGGGCGCCTTGCTGTGCCGCGTCAAATACGCGGACGGCACCATCAGCCGCCTGTTCGAAGGCAATGCGGGCAACCTGGCGCAGCTGCTGCGTGCCTGGACGGCCGCCGTGACGCAGAAGGGCCACGCGCGGCGCTGGGTCAAGGCGCAGACGGCCTGGGATGCGCAGGCCGCCAATACCTTGTACCGCCGCGTGGCCGAAGCGTCGCTCGCGCATTGGCTCGACAGCAAATGCAAGGGCTGCCACGGCACGGGCGTCGTCGCCGCCATGCAGGCCGGCGCGCCTGTCGTTTGCAAGGCGTGCCACGGTGGCGGCGAAGCGGCCATCAGCTGCTCCGGCGGCTTTGAGCTTGAACGCATCAAGGACATGGTCAGCGAACTGGAAGGCATCTTCCAGTCGCACGGTGCCCGCGCCATGCGCCGTCTCGGTCACTGAAATTTTTTTTGCAATATGCCTGGCACTGAAAAAAACGCCCCTACAATAGAGTCTCGATCACGCAGCAACAGAAACACCGGCAACACAGCACTACACCACATGCTTCTCCACTCGTAATAGACGCGCTTTCGGCGCGACACCGATAGGGGAAATCAGCGCAGCGAACGGCCTTCATGGCCCCTTCGCCCAACATCCATCCGGCATGGCCCCATGCCATCCGGACGCCAGCCCGCCGCCTCACCGCGCGCGGGCTTTTTCGTTTCATCTCCCATTTTTCAGTTTCTCCCACAAGACCGCCCCGGCGGCTTTCATCCCACGAAAGGTATTACTTATGGCACTGACAGCAAACGGCATCGACAGCGTGATCGTTATCAGCAAACAAAGCGCCGAAGGCAGCAAGGCCGCCGCCGGCGGCGGCCAGATTTATCCCCGCGTGACGGCCACCTTCGACACGGAAGCGGACAAATACGCGAGCGCCGAAATCGACGCTAGCCAGCAGCAGGGCGATACCCGCCTGGGCAACTTCCGCACCACGGGCGCCATCAAGGCCGAAGCGGCATGCGGCACGTACGCGCCGCTGATGGCCGCGCTGCTGCGCCGCGACTTCACGGCGGGCGGCGTGGCTGCCGCGCAAACGACCATCGCCGCTGCAGCCTCCGGCCTGACCCGCAGCGCCGGTTCCTGGCTGGCCGAAGGCTTCCGCGCCGGCAGCGTCGTGCGCATCACCGGCATGACGGCACCGGCGGCCGCCAACAACGCGAAGAACTTCTTCGTCACGTCGGTGACAGCTACCAACCTGAATGGCCAGTTCATGGACGGCTCGGCCATGATCGTCAAGGCGGCCGGCGACTCGGTCGGCGTGGCGGCCGTGGGCAAGCGCAGCTTTACTCCGTTGACCGGCCATACCACCGACTGGTTTACGGCCGAAGTGCAGGACCCGAACATCGGCGTGCACCGCAGCTTCGTCGACCAGTTGGTCAGCAAGATGGATATCGCCGTGCAGCCGAACGGCATCACCAGCCTGGACTTCACCCTGATGGGCAAGTCGGAAGGCCCGACCACGGCCGTGCCGCATTTCGCCACGCCGCTGGCCGCGCCGGGCACCGGCAAATTCTCGGGCGCCACGGCGATGCTGTCGGTGAACGGCATTCCGTCGCAGATCTGCACCGGCATGTCCGTCTCGCTCGATGGCCAGGTCAAGGTCGACCCGGTGATCGGCTCGAAGTACGCCACGGCCGCCTCGCGCGGCAAGGTGATGGGCTCGGGCCAGTTCACGGTGCTGCTGCAGGACGCCACCTACCTCGACTATTTCAAGTCCGAGACGGACATCCCGCTGGCCTACGCCATGGCGTCGGGCACGGCGCCGGCAGCCGACGTGCTGGCGCTGGCCATGGGCCGCATCAAGATCACCTCGGCCAAGATCGACGATGGCGAGAAAAACAAGATCGTCACCTGCGCCTTCGACGTCCTGCGCTACAAGGGCACGGATGCGCAGCATGAAGCGACCACCCTGACCATCCAGGACAGCGCGCTGTAAGCAGCCAGCGCCTGCACCGGGGCCGCCGCGATGGCGGCCTTTTTTTATATTTTTCTACTTCATCCAGAAAGTATCACACATGAACAACGCGCAAAAAATCCAGGCAGGTTTCGACATCGGCAATATCCACGCGGCGGCCACGCCCGTCACCCTCGACGTGCCAGTCATCTTCGACGCGGACGGCGAAGCGGTGGCCGGCCTGACCATCGTCGGCAAGAACAGCGAGCAATACCGCGTGGCCAACAACGCCGTGCGCGCCGAAGGCTACAAGAAATCGGCACGCCGCAAGACGGCCATCGACGCCTCCACCGACGAAGGCGCGGAACTGCTGGTGCAAGCCATCGACGGCAACCAGAAGCGCCTGGCACTGGCCGTGGTCACGGGCTGGTACGGCTTCACCAGCAACGGCGCACCCGTGCCGCTCGATCCGGCGCTGCTGGAAGCGGCCTTTGAAAAGTATCCGACCTGGCAGGAAAAAGTGACCACCGCGCTGGAAAACGAGTCGAATTTTTTGAAACTCTGACGGCCAGCCTGCTGCGCTACGCCGGGCACCAGTTCGAGCGCGGCGCGCGCGCGGCCGATGGCCATGCCAAGGGCGAGCATATCGATGCCGCCCGGCGCCATCCGCTGTACCGCGCGCCGCCCGAGGAGGCGACGCCACCCATGCCGTTCGAGCTGGCCCACGTGTGGGAATGGTTCGCACAATTGAACCGCAAGCGGCAGAACGGCATGGCCGTCAACCCCATCGCCAGCACGGAAATCCTCGCCTGGCAGGCGCGCCACGCCATCGCCATCGAACCGTTCGAGCACCAGCTGCTCGACCAGCTCGACGCGCTGTTCCTGTCGCATCAGCATGCGGCGGGCTGACCCGCATTTTCCAACCCGGCCGCCATGCGCGGCCTTTTTTAGGGGCCAAACATGCCAGAGATAACAGAATTAAAACTTGTCATCGACTTGACGAAGGCAACGGACACGGTGCAAGTGCTGAAAGCAATCAGCGAGGCCAGCCTGGCCGCGGCCGAAGGCCTGAAAGTCGTCAATACGGAGGCGGAATCGTCGGCGTTGTTGCTGCGCGCCCAGGCGGAGCAGGCACGCGATGCCACCGCCGCCGCAAAGGCCCTTGGGGCATCGAATGCGGGCGAAGCGAAGTCGCTGGCCGATGCCAGCAAGGTGGTCAACGGTCTGGGTAATGCCTATACGCGGCTGGCGGCTTTCCGCGCCGCAGGTAGCCCCGCCACAGCCGGCGCAGGCGCCAAATATGGCGCTTTTGCGTTTGAAGAGCAGCGCCAGGACAAGCTGGACACCGCAGGCAAAGAGGCTGCCGATGCCAAGGCAAAGGCGTCACCGGAGGCGCCCACGCGCAAATATAGCGAGGCGGAGTGGAAGGAGGCAGGTGAATTTGCCGGTCAATTGGCGACAAAACTGGAGAAGGCCTTTGGCAATGTCGGCGGCACCATCGGCAAAATGACCACTGCCTTGCTGGGATTCGGGAAGGCGCAGGACGATATCGATTTTACCTTTGCCAAGGAAGTGAAGGAGGACCCGTCCGAAAAAGGGCAGGAAAAGGCACAGGAAAACAAGAAAAAGGCCACGGTCAAGCAGTATCACGACATGGCGACCGCCGCGAAGGGCTTTTTCAAAGAAAAGTCGGCCGGCTATGAACTCATGGAAAAGGTGGAAAAAGGCTTCCGCGCCTATGAATTCGCCATGAATACGAAGTCGCTGTTTGAAAAACTGACGAGTATCACCCTTGTGACGACGGCAAAAACTGCCGCGACGACGGCGGAAGTCGCAGGCGCGGCGGCATCGGTCGGACCGGTAACCGCCGCGGAAACGGCCAAGTCCAGCGCGTATGGCGTGTCGGCGCTGGCATCGGCTTTGGCGGCGCCGTTTCCTGCCAATATCGGCGCATTTGCCATGGTGGCCGGCATGCTGCTAGCAATCGGCGTTGCCGTTTCTGGCGGCGGTGGCGGTGCCGATACCACCGCCAAGGACCGGCAGGCTGCAACAGGCACCGGCACGGTGCTTGGTGATTCATCCGCGAAATCGGCGTCGATCGCAAACAGCCTGGAAATCATGGAGAAAAACTCCGGCCTGGGCCTCGCGTATTCCTCGTCGATGGTGGTCTCGCTCAAGCAGATCGTCTCGGGCATCGGTGGCTTGGGCAGCTTGCTGGTGCGTTCGGACATCCTGACGTCCGCGCTGGGCACCAAAGGCAGTTCCAGCGGCGGCGTCATTGGCAATGTCGTCAGCAGCATCTTTGGCGGCAAGACCACGGTGCAGGATGTGGGGATAGTCACCAACTCGTCGAGCCTGGGCGACCTTGATACTAAGCGCTTCAACGTGAATTCCTATGTCGATCTCAAGAAGTCCGGCGGCTGGTTTTCCAGCGACAAGAAGTCCACGAATCTCACGGCCATGGGGACGGAAACGAATGACCAGTTTACGAAAATCGTGCTTGGTCTGCGCACGAGTATCGTCTCTGCGGCCGACTTGCTGGGTGTCGGTGGCGATGCCTTCACCGCGCGCTTGAATTCCTTCGTCGTCAGCCTGGGCAAGATCAGCCTGAAGGACTTGAAGGGCGAGGAAGTGCAAAAGGCCCTGGAAGCGGCCTTTTCGAAGCTGGGTGACGACATGGCGAAGTTCGGCGTTGGGGGGCTGGAAAAATACCAGGCCGTGGGCGAGGGCTATCTGGAAACCTTGGCGCGTGTGGCCAACAACTACATGCAGGTGTCGGATGTGCTGGCCGTGCTGGGCAAGTCGTTCAACAGCTCCGGTCTTTCCGCCGTGGCGCTGAGCGAAAGCCTGATTCAAGCGGCGGGCGACCTCGATACCCTGACCAGCGGCACCAGCTTCTTCGTGCAGAATTTCCTGACCGAGGCCGAGCAGATGGACCCGGTCACCAAGTCGGTGCGTAGCGCCATGGCGGCGCTGGGACAGTCCGGCGTGACGACGAGCGAGCAATTCAAGGCGCTGGTGCTGGCGCAGGACTTGAACACGGCTGCTGGTCAGAACATGTACGTGCAACTGCTTGCCATCGCCGAACCGTTCAAGAAGGCGGCCGATTATGCGGCCGACCTCACCGCCGCCACCGGTGAACTGGCCGAAGTGAACAAGACGGCCAGCGACATCGCCAGCGAACGCAAGGACATGCAGCAGCAGTTGAACGAACTGACGAAAACAGAAGCGCAGTTGCTGGCTGCCCAGCGCGCCGGCGTCGCCGATGCCAATCGCGGATTATTCGACCAGATCCAGGCCGTCAAGGCGGTGACCAGCGCGAAGGATGCGCTGGCCAAAGCCTACGAGACGGAATCCGTGGCGGCCAAGTCGGCGCTGGAGAAGTCGAAATCGTGGGTGACGACCTTGAATGGGCTCAATTCCAGCATGGCTTTGGGTGCCCAGTCGACGCTGACGCCGGAGCAGAAGTACGCCGAAGCGCGGGCACAGTTCGAGAAAACCCTGGCGGCTGCGAATGCGGGCGACACGACGGCGCAATCGGGGCTGTCTGCCGCGGAACAGGCATTTTTGACGGCCTCGCAAGTGGTCAATGCTTCCGACGCCCGCTATGCGGCCGACTATGCCCGCGTGGTGGAAGCGAACAAGGAAGCGTTGAAATGGGCGGCCGCGCAGGTCGACGTGCAGCAGGCCAGCCTCGATGCGCTCAATGCCCAGGTGTCGGGCTTGATCAAAATCAACGACAGCGTGCTGACGGTGGCGCAAGCCATTGCCGGTCTGCGGGCTGCGATGGGTGGTGCGGCGGATCTGGGCGTGCAGCTCGGTAATCCTCCCGTGGTCGCCGCGCTGGCCGCGATGACTTCTCCCGTGACAGCGGCAGTCTTCGACCCCGTGCGCTACTCGTCGGCTGCGAACGTCGGCTCCGACGTGCTGGTGGCCGAAATCCGCGGCCTGCGCGAAGACAACCAGGCCATGCGCGTGGAGCTGGAAGGCTTGCGCGCCGACCAGCGGGCGCAAACGGGTGCCACCATCCAGGCCACCTTTGAATCGAACGCCAATGCCGCCAGGACGGTGGTCGATGGCGTGGATAAATCATCCCGGGCATCCGCCTGGGCCAATGCAGTGAAAGGAGAATACGCATGACCGATGCGCAATTTCAGGAATGGCTGCAAAGCCCGTCGGCCATCCGCATGGTGCTGATCGAGGCGCAGGTGAATGTGGGCGGCAGCGAGGTGACGCGGTATATCGCTTCGCGGCCCTATGTCACCGGGCCGCGCGAAGTACCGGCCAATACCGCGTACCAGCCGCTGGCCAAGGGCGGGCTGGCCTTCACGGAACAGGTCAGCCTGTCCGGCGAGGCGGGCCTGTCGGGCGGCGATATCGAACTCGATAACGCCGATGGCGCGCTCGATGGCTGGCTGGACGACGTCTGGATGAACCGGCCGGTCAAAGCTTGGGCCGGCGATCCTTCCTGGCCGCGTGCCGACTTCCAGCTGGTCTTCGACGGCATCATCGCCGACGTGGCCAGTGCCGGGCGCGAGTCGGTCAATCTGGTCCTGCGCGACAAGCTGCAGCGTTTGAATACGCCGATCTCCGAAGCCAAGCTGGGAGGCACGACGCCGAACAAGGACGCCATCTTGCCGATTCCGTTCGGCGAATGTCACAACGTGGCGCCCTTGCTGACCAACCCCGCCACTCTGGAATACGGTTTTCTCGGCGCGGTCGAAGCGACGTTCGAAGTGCGCACCAACGGCAAGCCGATCGCCGTGGCCTTGAATGACCAGGCGGGCCGTTTCAACCTGACGACCGACCCGTTTTCCACCACGATCACGGCCAGCGTGCAGGGCGACAAGGGCGGCGGTTATGCGCCGCGCATCGCGCCGCTGGTGCAGCGCATTGCCACCGCCTACGGCAAGGCGGCCGACCGTTTTACCGCGGCCGATCTGGATCTGGCCAACCTGGCCGCCTTCGATGCGGCCCACCCGCAGCCGGTGGGGCTGTATGTGGCGGACCGCACGAATCAGGCGCAGGCCATCCAGCAACTGGCGGCCAGCGTGGGCGCCCAGGCGATCATGTCGCGCACCGGCCAGCTGCGCCTGGTGCAGATCGCTTTGCCTGCGGCCGGCCTGCCGCTGTCGATCGGCCCGGAGCAGATGCGCGAGCGCTCGCTGCGTCCCGCGCAGCGCCTGCCGGTGACGGCCGCCGTGAAGGTCGGCTTCGACCGGAACTACACGCTGCAGGCTGGCCTGACGACCAGCATTCCGCCCGCGCATGCGGATTTGTATGCCACGGAATGGCTGACGGAGACGGTGGTCGATGAAGCCGTGCGCGCACGCTATCGCCTGACTGACGATCCGGTGCAGATCGATACCTGCCTCAAGACGCGGGCCGATGCCCGCGCGGAAGCGCAGCGGCGCCTGGCCCTGAACAAGGTGCCGCGCACCATTTACGAATTCGATGGAGAACCCGAGATGATGATGCTGGAATTGGGGCAGCCCGTACAACTGCGCGCTGAACGCTTTGGCTTGCAGGACGGCGTGCCGGGCGTGGTGGTGCTGCTGTCGCGCTTCTGGCTGACGGGCAGAGCGACGGTGGGGGTGCTCGTATGAGCGCGATTGTGGGGGAACGCGATACGCTGCTGCAGGCGACGACGGAGCGCTTCAGCACGACGGCCGATGGCAAGGCGATCCTGATGTCCGCCAGCACGCCCGTTTTTCGCGTCAATAGCGCCGGCGCCGGCGCGCCCGGATCGATCGCCATCACCGCCAAGCCGGTCAATGTGGTGGGCGATATCGTCTTTTCCGTATCGGCCGGCACGGCGTTGCGGGTAAATGGCAACGTGGCCACCGTCGATTTCGCCAGCATGACTACCGATACGGCACTGGTGCAGGCACGCATCCGCGAATTTGGTGTCGATTACCTCGCCAATTACATGGTCAGCAAGGTCTTTGACGGCGCTGCCGGCGAGACGGGCCTGGCCGGATTGAACACGGGCCAGGCCTTCGCCTACAAGCGCGCCGCCGCTGCGCCACCCGATTCGCCTGGCGATGTGATCTTCACCTTTTCCACGGGGGCCATCACGACGCCGGCCGGCAACGACCTGGCCAATGGCTGGTCGAAGAATATCCCTGCCGGCACGGCGCCGCTGTACGTGCGCGTGGCAGCCGCCAGTTCACGCAATGCCACGGACAATATCGCCGCCAATGAGTGGGCGGGGGCGGTGCAACTGGCCAAGGATGGCACCGACGGCTTGAACGTGGCGCCCGTGCGCATCTACCAGCGCGGCGCGACCAACATCGCACCGGCACTACCGAGTACGGCATGTACGTTCACCTTTGCCACCGGCGCACTGACGGGTCTGAACAACGGCTGGTCGGCCCAGGTGCCGGCGGCGGGCGGCGCCTATCTGTTCACATCCGGCGCCACGGCCGCGTCGCGCACGGCGACCGACGACATCGCCCCAGGCGAATGGGCCGCCGTTGCGCGCCTGGCCGCCGATGGCGCCACCGGCCAGCGCGGCACGGTGACGGTGACGGCGCCCGGCTATTCGGCCTGGTCGGATGCCTCGGCCGTGTATGAATTGGGGCGTGCTGGCTATGGCGCGCCGATCAACCGCGACGTGGTGACCTTGTATGACGCGACGCATGCGGTGACGAAGTATTTTGAGAATGGCGCATGGCTGGTGCTTGGGACGGTGCTGAACGGCAATTTGTTGGTCAACGGGTCGGTGGCTACCCAGGCGCTGGCGGCAGATTCTGTGACAGTAGAAAAGATTGATGCGCGCGGCCTGAGCATCAAGGATTCAACTGGCAAGATTATTCTCAGCGCTGGTACGCCCTTGACGTCGAACTATATGAATGCAGGGATAGGCGCGGGCAATTTGATCAGCAATTCCGCTCCCTCACCGCCAGCAGAAGGTGTAGGAGGACTTGGGGGCTTTATCCTGGACTACACCTACTCACTCGGTACGACTACTTTTGCGCCGGGCTATGCTCCCTACGTGCCAAGCGGCGCTGGTGGTGTCTATGTTCGCTGCACTGGAGTTGTGCCATCTGGCACCACCGCCGCTATTGTGGGTATAAGGCAGGGAGCAGTAAATCGTAAGTTCCCCGTGATTCCTGGCGTGCGTTATGAGTTTAGTGTGTACATGGGTGCTCACCGCTGCCGTGGGGCTGTAAACGTTGCTTTTTACGACGGCAGCGGGGCCTATGTGTCGGAGTTAGCCGGAAGTATTGTAGATAACGTGTCGGCTTCGGGGGCGTTGGCTAATTTCCCCCGGTCAACGCTGTTTGTTGCCGCTCCCGCAGGCGCCGCTTACGCAATGTTACGTAGCGTGCTAGTTGGCAACGGGGGAACCGACGCGTATCTTTTCCTCTCCATGTGGTACTTCGGTATGGCATTGCCCGCGCAGACGGTGCCGTCAGCCTGGGCGGATGGACCTGGGGCGAGCTTCGGCGACAATGTTTTCGGCCAGATCACGCCGTCCTCATCTCCGACTTACATCGGCAACGCGGCCATCGTTAATGCGCAGATTGGCGGCGATATTTACAGCAGCAACTGGAGTGGGAGTGGCAGCACGACGGGATGGTGTCTGGATCGAAATGGAAATTTGCACGCGAATAGTGGCACTTTTCGCGGTGAACTGAGTGGTGCTTCTGGTTCGTTTTCCGGGAAGTTGACGGCAGAAACCGTTATTGCCGGACGTGGTCAAAACGAAAATAATACGACGTTCATCGATTTTAATGCTACCGGCAGTATGCCGTTTATTTATGCCGGTTCAGGAGCAGTGCTTATCACCGCCGATGGAAAAGGGTCTTTCGCTCGCGAGATATTATCGCCGCCGAACGTCAGGGCCAAGGGTGTGACGAAAATTGCGCCGGGGCGTGTCGGATTGATTAACGGCGAATACCGCCCGTTTACCGTTTATATCGATACCGAAGTACCTTTCGATCCGACGTGGAACCAGGTTGCTTCGGATACCTTTTTGGCCAACGCGACCATTGCACATGGCTTAACCCTTCCAGGTATTGGATGCAATGGATACAGCGAATCAACCGTTGTTGTTGGCGATGGCCTCAACAGTGGCAATGTGTTTTTGCCTGTTGATGGTCGAATTTACATTCGATTCACATGGACACCTGTCAATGGTAACGGGTGGATCGAGCCAACTGAGGTCACATGGAAACTGGTGAAAGTTTAATGAAAAATCTACGTATTCTCTACGACAACGCCGCGGACCGCGCGATCTTGACTGCATCGAGTCAGGCTGGCACCTTGGGACCGGCTAACCTGCAACGCGACCACAAGTCTTCCGTGCTGCGCTCGGCGGGTGCTCAGTTGAACATTGTGGCGACCTGGCCGACGGCTGAACTGGTGGCCTGTGTGGCGCTGATCTTCACCAACATGACCAGCAGCGCGCGCATGCGCGTGCGCGGTTATGCCCAGCCGGGCGACGCCGTGCCGGTACTCGACACCGGCAGCATTTTCCCGTGCCCGGCTGCTGTGCACGGTTCTTACCCCTGGGGTGTGTTGCCGCTTGGATGGAATACCTATCAGTGGGGTGGCGTGAACACTTGGCCGCTCGGCGGAGGTTCCGACGGCGTGGCATGGTTCGCCCCTGTGCGCGTGCGTCGCCTAGTGATCGACGTGTCTGCGCCGCAGAGCCCGGAAGGCTACCTGGAAATCTCGCGTCTGGTGGTGGGCAACTACTGGTCACCGCAACATAACGCAGAGTATGGCGCCCAGGTGCAGATGCAGGATAGCAGTGAAAATTACCGCACGGGTGCAGGCAACCTGAAAACCGTGCCGGGTACAACCAGCGACAAGCTGAGCATTAACTTGGCGCACCTGACACCGATGGACCGCGCGCGCTTCATGCGCATCCTGCGCGAGAACGGCAAGGGCAAGGCGATGCTGTTCAGCTTGTTCCCTGAAAATCCGGACCCGCTGCTGGAGCAGGACTACATGCTATATGGCAAGGTCAGCAATATCGAGGCCGTTACTACGCCGTACTTTGAAACTTATTCTGCACCACTACAAATCGAAGGAATTTAAATGGCTGATAAATTTTATGATGGTATGCCTAACGTCAACGAGAAATTGAATGACATGGATCGGGCGTTTGCGGCGGGACCGTACAATGCATTGCCATTGTCCGGGGGGAATATGAAGGGCACGATCTATTCGAATGCCCCGATCGTCACATCTCAATATGTGCAAGCTTGCGCGTATGGCCCAGGCCCAATTGTGAATACTGGTATGAAGACAGGCTGGTGGCGAATCGGGAAGTTTAATTCCGCACAGCAGGGAACGGAGGCATCAATTCGTGTAAGTGGAACCACGTCATACGGCGCTATTGTCGGGATGTCGAACGCCATGGCAACCATTATCCAGCTCCGGGTAGACAACGACAGCAAGATACGCGGTGTTTTCCATAACGAAGGTGGCACGACAAATAACACGGTATCGGAAGTGACCATCGCGGATGATGGTCAGGTATATATCCTGTGCGGCACCTTCTTCTCCCTTGCCGTTTATTGTGAGTCCACCTGCTGGCAGGATTCTGACGTATCGTATTACGGCGTGGCTGCTGAACCCCCGGCCGGAACCTTGGCTAGCTCCATCTTCGGCTTGAAACTTGGTGCGCAGAATACTGTAACCTTCGAGCGGCAGCGGACTACTTTCGATTCTTCGTCAGTTTTGGTTGGTCCAAAACAAATAATTGCCGGAGGGATATCTAGTACTCTTTGGGCAAGCGCTCTTCGGGCGCCGAATGATGGGGCGGCGGGGGGCGCTGGCATATATTATGAGGTGCTCTCCATGGGCGTCGCATCGGTTCCAGGCTATTCCAATGCAGGTAGATTTTTTTGGAGTGCCCGTAGTCATCCGGGGAGCTCTGGAAAAGGATTCCAACTACGTTTGAATGCTGTCGATGCAAGCTTGCCTGACAATGTCACATCAGTTCTGGATATTAATGGCACCGGCGACCTTACCCTGCCAGGCGTTATTACTGCTGGCCCAGTTCTCCCGTTAAGTGCGCATCAGTTAACCCGTAGGACTGTAGAGTTCGGCGAACTTTGCTACGTCGGGCGCGTAGAGACGGGTGTAACTTCCTCGTGTTTTGCCATTCGAGCGTCCAATGGCGCCGGCGGTTGGGGCAACAGTGCTTCGGTTGCATACATAGGGAGAAACTCCACGACATCGCGCTCGATTAGCGCCGCTGGCACCATCAACGCCGGCGGTACCGATTACGCTGAGTATATGTTAAAGGCACCTGGATGCACGGGTATTCTTCCGGGGCAGATTATCGGCATTGATGTTGATGGAAAACTAACCGACCAATGGCAGCGCGCCATTGCCTTTGCTGTCAAATCGACTGATCCTTGTATGGTTGGCGGGGACCGGTGGGCGCGGCATTTGGGGGAGCGGCCAGTGCCTGTTGAACGTCTCATGCCTTCCACGCGTCAAGTGCTGCTCAGTGAGGCTGTTGCTGGCATTGACGCCGTGCTGGAAGTGGTCGATGGCAAGCTGGTTGAGGTTGCGCCTGCCGTGCCGGCCCGCGAAGCGCAATATCGCCAAGAAACAATACCTGGAGATACCGATGAAGAATGGGGCCTTAAATGTGCACCTGGCCTGGCATTTGAGGCGGCTCTGGAAGCGGCGCGCCAGCAGGTTGACCGTATCGCTTTCTGCGGCCAGGTACCTGTGAACGTCTTGGATGCCACGCCGGGGCAGTACATTGTCCCGGTGCAGAAAGGTGAGGGCATCGGCGGCCTGGCCGTGCGCGAGGACGACATGACGTTCCAGCAATACACGCGTGCCATCGGCAAGGTCATCGCCATCGAAGACGATGGCCGTGCTCGTGTAATCGTGAAGGTGGCATAAAGATTGTGCTTGCTATATCCAAACCCGCTTCGGCGGGTTTTTTCATTTCCACCACCTGAAAGGCAACCATGGCCCTCGAAACCACCGCCGCCGGCGGCGCATTGATCAAACTGTTTGGCGTGCCCGTGCTGGCCGGCGCCGCCGCCACGTCGCTGGGCTTCATGTTCATGTGGCCCCGATCCACCAAGGAGGCATTTATTCGTTTTTGTTCCAGCATCATCATTTCCACCTTTCTCGGCCCGGTATTGGTGGCCGTCGTGCTGTCGTGGTGGCCCAGCCTGTTCGACAGCGCGAAGACCGTGGCGGGTTTGTATGGCGGCGACCCGTCCACGGGGTTTTTATTCATCGCCGCCCCAGTGATGGTGGCGGCCGGCTTGCCTGCCTGGTGGGTCCTGGGTGCCTGCGTGCGCTGGTTTGATAAGCGACGCGGCAAGGATATCGGCGAACTGGCGGCCGACGCGGCCGCTGCCGTCAAGGATGTGCGGGGCATGCTGTGACAGGCGCCCAATTGATGCAGATCATGCCGCTGGCCGGTCGCCGCGCTACGCTGTTCCTGGCGCCCTTGAATGCGGCGATGGCCGAATTCAGTATCGACACGCCGCTGCGTAGGGCCTCGTTCCTGGCGCAGGTGGGCCACGAATCGGGACAGTTGCGCTATGTGCGCGAACTGGCCAGCGGTGCGGCCTATGAAGGACGCGCGGACCTGGGCAATGTGATCGCCGGCGATGGTGTGCGTTTCAAGGGGCGCGGCTTGCTGCAGGTGACGGGGCGCGCCAACTATGCGGCGTGCGGTGTGGCGTTGGGCCTGGATTTGCTGGCGGCGCCGCAACTGCTGGAGCAGACGTTTTTCGCTTGCCGCTCGGCGGGCTGGTTCTGGCAATCGCGCGGCTTGAACCGCCTGGCCGACGCGGGTGACCAGGAACGGGTGACGCGCCGCATCAACGGCGGCGTGAACGGCCTGGCCGAGCGTCTGGCCTTGTACCAGGCAGCGCGCAAGGTGCTGGCATGAAGCCGTCATTGAGCATTGTGGCCATGCTGCTGTTGCTGGGGGCAGCCGTGTTTTGCGCCCAGCGCTGGGGTCGCGAAACGGGCCGTGCCGCGTGCGCGGCGCAAGTGCTGGAGGTGCAAGCTGTGTTGCGGCGCCAGAACCAGGCCCTGAATGCGATGCGCGAGGAGGGCGCGCGCCGGTCAGCGCGGGTAGGGCAGGCGCTGGCCACGGCGCAGGCCGGGCAGGCAGATGCGCAAGCGGCTGCGGCGCGTATCCTGGCGCTGCAGCCCGAAGGCGACGCCTGCCGTGCCGCCGAGGCGCTGATCGCCAGCGAAATGCCATGAGGCCGCCGCGTGAAGGTGCCGAAAGGCATGCAGGCGGCCTCGCCAGCAGGCTAGCTACTTTATTGCTGGGGAGCTTGTTGACCGGCTGCGCGGCTTGGGCACCGGCATCGACGCTGGAAGCTTGGCCCGTGAGCGCGCCGTGCATAGCCACGCGCCCCGCCGCGCCCGTCTTGCCGACGGTGCCATCGCACGGCATCTTCGAGCAAGTGCAAGCCTTGCTGGCGCGCGAGCAATTGCGTGCCGCCCATGTACGCCAGCTGGAATCGCTGCTCGATGCTTGCGGCGGCTAAGCGGTTAGCAAAGGCTAACAACGCCTGGCAACGCGTAAAATGCCTGGCAACTAACAAAACTGCTGCGGGCGGAAGGAGGGCTTGGCACCGCTGCTGGCCCAAGAAGCGCAACTGCACGAAGTACGGAGCCGCCGAGATAGTGAGCATCGCAGGCCGCAAATCACGACGGGCAGCAGGTATTGACAGGCACTCCAAGCAGCAGTCACCAGCGGCCTGCCAGTGCCGCCGCCTTTGCCGCCTTCTGGTGCAGGTGCGCGGGGCGGCATGCGAGAAAACGGTGCATCCACGGTCAAATTGACCAATCCCTGGTGATTTTTGCCACAATTTCTGTATACAATCCACCTGGCACGAAGCATGCATGGCTATCTTGGTCGTCCCATCCAAGGAGCTTCGCATGCATCAGCCGTCACCGTCGTGTTCCTGCCGTCCTGTTTCTGTCTTGCTTTTCCCTTTCACCTGCGCCCATCCGGGCCGCGGTAACCCAGGAAGTGGAGCGTAAATGGCCTCTCCCCGTCTGAAATCCATCCACCGCAGCGTGCCCGGCAGTACGCCTGCCGCGCCATCTCCCGTCGATGAAATCCTGCCAGCTGGCAAACTGTTTACCTTGGGCTTGCAGCACGTGCTCGTCATGTATGCGGGCGCCATCGCCGTACCGCTGATCGTCGGGCGCGCCCTCAAGCTGCCGCCCGAGCAGGTGGCGGCGCTGATCAGTGCCGACCTGTTCTGCTGCGGTCTCGTGACCCTGATCCAGTCCCTGGGCATAGGCAAGCATTTCGGCATCCGCCTGCCCGTCATGATGGGCGTCACCTTTGCCGCCGTCAGTCCCATGCTGGCCATGGCGAACAATCCTGCCCTGGGCATCACGGGCATCTTTGGCGCCGTGATCGGCGCCGGCGTCGTCTCGATGCTGATCGCGCCCTTCATCAGTCGATTGCTGGCGCTGTTTCCGCCCGTGGTTACCGGCAGCATCATCGCCGTGATCGGCGTGTCGCTGATGCGCGTGGGCGTGAACTGGGCCATGGGCGGGCCGCCCGCCATGGCGCAGATCGCCGATCCCGCTTTCGTCAAAATGGCCGCGGCCGCCACGGCGGCCGGCTTGCCCGCGCCGGCCGGCCCAGTGCCCATGATCGCCAACCCCGGCTATGGCGCGCTGGACAACATGGGCATCGCCTTCTTCGTGCTGGCCGTCATCTTGTTGGTGGCCAAGTATGGCCGCGGTTTCCTGTCGAATATCGCCGTGTTGATCGGCATCATCGCCGGCACGGCCCTGTCGTTTGCGCTGGGCAAGGCCGATTTCGCCAAGGTGGCCAGCGCCAAGGCTTTTGCCATCGTCACGCCGTTTCAGTTTGGCATGCCGACTTTCGACGTGGTGGCCATCGTCACCATGAGCCTGGTGATGATCGTCGTCATGATCGAGTCGCTGGGCATGTTTTTGGCCTTGGGCGAGATGACTGGCAAGCGCATCGAGCAGGCCGACATCAGCCGCGGCTTGCGCGTCGATGGCCTGGGCACCTTGATCGGGGGTATCTTCAATACCTTCCCGTACACCTCGTTCTCGCAAAACGTGGGCCTGGTGGGCGTGACGGGCGTGCGCAGCCGCTGGGTCTGCGTGGCGGCCGGCGTCATCCTGCTGGTCATGGGTGTGATACCGAAGGTTGCGCAGACGGCCGAAGCCGTGCCGGCGTTCGTGCTAGGCGGGGCGGGGCTGGTAATGTTCGGCATGGTTGCCGCCACGGGCATCCGCATCCTGGCCGGCGTCGACTACAAGAGCAACCGCAACAACCTGTTCATCGTAGCCCTGTCGATCGGCTTCGGCATGCTGCCGCTGGTGGCGGAACAGTACGCGCAGCACATGCCGAAAGCCCTGTCGCCGCTGCTGCACAGCGGCATCCTGCTGGCCGCCATCGTTGCCGTGCTGCTCAATCTGTTCTTCAATGGATTGGTGTCGCAGGAAAAGGCGCAGGAGCAGGCGCGCGAGAACAGCCATGGCAGCGATTGAGGAGTCGCCCCACGCCGTGAACGCGGATTAGCCAGGCGGCAGAATTCTCAGCACCACGCAATTGCGCCCCGCATCCTTGGCGTAGTACAGCGCGGCATCGGCCAGGCGCAGCAGGGCGTCCGGATCGGCGGCACCCGGTGCCGACTGGACCGCGATGCCGACGCTGATCGTTACCTGCAGTGCATCCGCGTTCACGTGGGCGATGCCCAGCTCTTCGATGGCGCGCCGTAGCGCTTCGCCGATCTGGCGCGCTTCGTCCGCCCCGGTGTTTGGCAGCACGATCGAAAATTCTTCGCCGCCGTAGCGCGCCGTCAGGTCGCCCGCGCGCCGCATGCCGGCCGCCAGCGCCTGCGCGACCCGGATCAGGCATGCGTCGCCGGCCTGGTGGCCGTGACGGTCGTTGAAGCGCTTGAAATAGTCGACGTCGAGCATGACGACGGCAAGCGGCTGGCCGACGCGCGTGGCACGCGCACATTCGGCGCGCAGCACGTCGTCGAAATGGCGCCGGTTCGCCAGGCCCGTCAGGCCGTCGGTGATGGACAGGGTCGCCAGCTTGCGGTTGGCGTCCTCCAGCTGTTCCGTGCGTTCGGCAACGCGCCGTTCGAGACTGTCATGCAGCCTGGCGCTGGAAATCGAGATCATCGCCTGCGCGCCAAGCATGCGCAGGAACGCCACGCGTTCTTCCGTGAACGAGGCGTCGGCAAGCCTGTTCTCGAAGTACAGGATGCCGCCGATCTGGCCGCCGTGCCGGATCGGCAGGCACATGACGGCGCGCGGCAGGTGCAACTGCACGTACGGGTCGGCGGCAAAGCGCGAAGCGCCCGTGATGCAGTCTTCGATCACCTCGGCACCGGTGCGCACGACGTAGCGCAGCAGCGATAGCGGGAACTGCGGGTCGCTGGCGGCGCTCAGGTCGAGCTGGCGCGATTGCAAAACGGTGACGCCATCGCCATCGATATTGGCCTCCAGCTGGTAGCTGCCTTCGGACAGCAGCAGCAGGCGCGCCACCTGCGCACCGGCGTTTTCGCATACGATGGCAATGAGGCGTGTCAGCACCTTGCGCAGGCCCACCTCGTTCGACAGGATCTGCGATGCCTTCAGCAGCGACACGAGGTCGAGCGCGGAACTGCCGTGCGTGTGGGAGACAGAATGCCGCTGCGTGCTGCGGCCTTCCATCCTTGACAACAGTACGCCGTGGCGCGCATGCAGCTGCGCCACTTTGCCCTGCGCACCCCACTGGCCGTAATGCGCGATGGCGTCCTGGATAAAGACGCCGGCCACGCGCGCATGTCCCTGGTCGAACCAGCATTCGCCGCACAGTTCATTGCCCAGCGCTTGCATGTTGACGTAGCCGGCCAGGCCTGCCGCGTCGATCGCCTGTTGATAATAACGTGTGGCCAGTTGCAGCTCTTCCCGGTAGCGTGCCATCTCGGCCTGCACCAGCAGGTGTTTGGCTTTGCTGTTGTCCGAGCCTTGTTTGGCCCATTTGGCGAGACTCGCCTGCAGCGTGCCGATCACGGTCAGCATATCGCCCGCATCGGGGCGCGCAGGATCGCGCCGCAAGGCACGGATCAGGATCAGCGCGGCGTAGAAGCTGCACTCGACAACCTTGGCCTGGCCGCGCATGATCTGGGTGACGTTGCCGAGCTGGCCGGCTAGCTGTTCGGCGTCGGCGCCGTCGAACAGGTAGGCGTTGCGTATCTTCCCCTGCAAGAAGTAGGCGCGGTACAGGTGCGAGCCGCCATACTGATCGAGGAAGCGCGCCTCGCTGAAGGCCCCATCGTCGTAGCTGTCGTGGCGGGGCAGGAGACCCATCAGGCACTTGATCGGCTGGATCGCGGCGGCGACGCAGCAATCGGCCATCGCCTGCTGGCCGTTGGCGCGCATCAGCGCCAAGTCATGCTCGATGTCGTGCATCAGGTGTGGCAGGTAGTCGCCGAGGATGAGCCGGTCGGTGGCGCGCACGGCCGCCACCACGCCGACCTGCACGAAATCGGCGATTTCCAGCGCCCAGCCAAACGCTTCTTCGTACAGGGCGTCGGAGCTGCGCAGCGGCTGCGTCCAGTGGTTGCTGAGCGCGCCGAACATCAGGCCCGTGAGCGTGCGCGTCTGCAGGTTGGCACGGCGCCTGGCCAGCGCCATCGCCATCGCGCCGAAGGCGTAGCCGCGCGCGATGTCGCCGCTGTACAGCGCCACCATCATCGCGTAGCCGACATAGGCGACGGCGCTGAAATCGCTGTTCCCCCGCTGTATGGACAGCCGCGTCATCGACACCACCATCAGCGCGCTGAGATCCTGCTGGCCGGCGTAATAGCTGGCCATCCACAGGCCCTGCATCATCTGCATCGCGGCCACCGCGTCCGGCTCGCACATCTCATCGGCCGCCAGCAAGGTGTCGGGCGCCTGCGCGCCGGGCTGCCGCCCGATGTCGGCGAGGATATCGGCGAAGCGCGCCTTCATCTGCGTCACATCGTGCGGAATGTCAATGTGCAGCAGCGCCAGGCCGTCGCGCTGGACGGCAATGGCGTCGAGCAGGCGGCCCTGCAATTGATACTGGTGCGCCTGGATGGCAATGCAGCGCACCTGCAGCAAGGGAATCAGGGTACGGGCGCGCACCTGCGGGTAGATCGCCTCGGCCGCATCGAACTGGCCGCACAAATAGGCCGCTTCGGCCGCGCCCAGCTGCAGGTCGAGCCAGAGGTCGGCGTGGACGCTCCATGCCTGCGCCGACAGCAGGTCGAGACCGGTGCGCATGTGCTCCAGCGTGGACTGGAATGCGGCGGAGCGCCGTGCCTTGACGCCGGCCTGGAGATTGAGCATCGCCAGCTGCGCGCGCTCGTCCGCATCGTTGATCAGCGCGCGGCCGGCATTGAGCTGCTCGACGATCTCGAACAGTGTCTCGTCCCGACGCTCCGGCGTCGCATGCCGCAGGAGCAGGCGGCCGATGAGAAGATGGTTGGCCGCGCGCGCATCGTCGTCAGCGACCAGGTAGGCGGCCTGCTGCACCCGGTCATGCAGGAAGCGGTAACTGACGCCGCTGTTGGCCGCATCGGTGTCGCCACTCACGTATTTATAGCGTTCGTCGAGCGGCTGGATCAAGCCTGCACTGAGCGCCGGCCACAGGTCTTGCTGCGTTTTCCGGGGCGCGCGGTCCACTGCCAGCGCGAGCGTGTCGAGTGCGAAGCGGTTGCCGCACGAGGCGGCCAGTTGCAGCAGGTGCTGCGTCGCGATGGGCAGGCGGCGGATTTTCTCCAGCAGCACCTCGACCACGTTGTCGGTATATCTGGCCTGTTCTATCGCGGGCAAGTCCCAGTCCCAGCAATCGTCGGTGGCCCGGTAGCGCAGCTGGCCCGTCTCATTGAGCGAAGCGAGAAACTGGTTGAGGAAAAACGGATTGCCGGCCGTCTTGCGGTAGCAAATGCTGGTCAGTGGCGCGCAGTCGGTGGCAGCCACGCGCACGGTGGCCGAGACCATTTGCGCGACCTGCGGCTCGGTCAGTGCGCCCAGTGACAGTGTCGACAGACGTACGTCACGGGCGAGCAGCTTGTCGCGCAGTGCGATGAGTGGATGCGCGGGACTCACCTCGTTGTCGCGGTACGCGCCGATGAACAGCATGCAGCTCTTGTCGCACGAGACCATCAGCAGTTCGATCATCCGCAAGGTGGCCGCATCGGCCCATTGCAGATCGTCGAGGAACAGCACCAGCGGATGCCCGGTGCAGGCGAATACTTCGACGAAGCGGGGGAAGAGGCGGTCGAGGCGCAGCTGGGCCTGTGCCGGCGCCGACGCGGGGATCGGGTCCGTGGGGCCGACGATCAACGCCAGTTGGGGAATCAGCTCGACCAGCATGCCGATGCCGCTGCCCAGCGCCTGGTGCAGTTTGGCGGACCACTGGCGCAGCGTTTCCTCGGGCTGGCCGAGCAGCTGGCGCACCAGCCCCTGGAAGGCCTGGATCAGCGAGGCATACGGCACGTCGCGCTGTAGCTGGTCAAATTTGCCGGACAGGAAACAGCCGCGCCGGGCGATGATGGGCTTTTGTACTTCGTTGATGACCGCCGACTTGCCAATGCCCGAATGGCCGGCCACCAGCAGCATCTCGCACCTGCCCGCGGCGCTGCGCTCAAACGCCGCCAGCAGCTCGGCGATGGCATCCTCGCGCCCATGCAGCGTTTGCGGCACGAGGAAGCGGCCGTTGTGGTCGGACAGCTTGAGCGACAGCGCCGGCTCTTGCGCGCGGCAGGCTTCGAGGTCGCTGCGCAAGCCCTGCAAGCTCTGGTAGCGCTGGTCGGCATTTTTTTCCAGCAGCCGCTGGATGATCGGCAGCAGCTGGCCAGGCAGGCTTGCCAGCGCCGGGTGCGACCAGTCGGGACTGCGCGCAATGTGGCAGTGCACGAGTTCCATCTCGTCGCCCGTCTCGAACGGCGCCTGGCCGGCCAGCAGTTCGTAGAAGGTGGCGCCCAGCGCATAGAAATCGGCGCGCCAATCGACCCGCCGGTTCATGCGCCCCGTCTGTTCCGGCGCCATGTAGCGCAGCGTGCCTTCCAGCGTCTGCAGATTGACGATGCCGTGGCTTTCGTACGGCAGTTCGCAGGCGATGCCGAAATCGATCAGTTGCAGCCGCCGCCGCTCGCCATTCCACACCAGGTTGGAGGGATTGATGTCCTTGTGGATCACGCCATGCGTATGGACCTCCTCCAGCGCCGCGCACAGTTGCAGCGCGATGTCGAAAAAGTCGTCCAGCGCCAATGCGGGCTGCGACGGCGTCCTGCGCGCCGCCACCTGCGCGCGCAATACGTGGTCGAGCGCCTGGCCGCCAGTATCCTCGAGGACCATCGTCCAGCACCCGCCGTGCAGCTGCAGCGCCAGCGGATGCGCCACGCCAGGATGGCGGCAGCGGCGCGCGATCGCATACTCGCGCTTGAATTGCGCCAGTTGCTGAAAGGAGGGGAACGGCTGATTGGGTTTCTTGACGATCAGCGCGGCACCATCCGCAGCCCTGGCGCGGTAAACCCGTGAGCGGGCACCGCTGTGTAGCTGTTTGATGATCTCGTGATCGAAAAGGGAGCGCATGGGCTGGGCTAGCAGTACACAGACGGTTGCGGGAGCCGGAAGGCGCACATTTCGGAATATTACTTGATTGTAAGTATTATATCAGCAGGGAACCGTGGGGGAGACGGCGGGTTGATGGGGGGTGTTGTAAAAATGCCAGTGGAGAGGTTAGTGCGGAGGCGGGAACTTATCGTGATGACAGTACGAACTTGCGGCGCATCCCCGTACCGGGTGGGGTATACGCCGCAGTCTTATTTGCACCTTCAGGATCAATTTTTGAGCTATGAAACTCCCAGCGACGGGTCGCTCACGGAATCCTTGCCATTCTCGATTCGCCCTGCGACACGGCGCCGGAAAGTCTTCTGAGTACTGCAGGTAATCGAGAAGTCATACCAGTTGCCGCTGTCGGCCAACGACCAGTTAAGCGTTCTCACCTCGCCGGCGGGTACCTCTACCATCCAGGGACCGTCGCTTCGATATGCTTCTGCCGCTACTATGAATGAGCAGCGCGCGCTGCTTTTGTTGTGCAGTTTGAGCGCGAGTTCAGTAGGGCTGCACGTCATATAGCAGGCCTGAATTTCCGGGCCTCTCGGATCGCCCTGTTCCTTGAGGTCGCCAATAAAGTGGCGGTGGAAGCCGTTGGGGCCGAGCACCCACAGGCGGTACGCTCCCCCATCGGACGCAACTTCCCAACTTCCCTCCAGTGTCTTTCCGGCCTCTACGACATAGCGCCGCGGGATCCGGTCGAGATGCAGCTCGTCATACACATGGAACACCGCGCCGGCCTGGTTGCCGCTGTCGTTGGCAAACACCAGCGTCACTTTTTTTGCGCCTGAGTCGGCGCGGGCCGTCACATGCAGTACATACGGCAGGGCACGCGATGGACGGGTACCACCAGCCTGCACGGGTAACCTCGATGTTGTAGACGCCAACGGTCTCGCCAGCGTGCGGGCAGTGCTCTGGCTTAGTGCCAGCGCGTCGACATCTGCTTTGCTGCCATGCCCGGTGAGCGTTGGCAACGCCCCCGCATTCGGGTTGACAAAATTAAAGCAGGAGGTCAGGTCACCACAGACGGCACGCCGGTAAGCGCTGATCTGTGGCTCGAGGACGCCGAACCGCTTCTCGAGAAATTGCAGCACGGAGGTATGGTCGAAGACCTGCGAGTTGACCCAGCCGCCACGGCTCCACGGTGAAACGACCCACATCGGCACACGCAGTCCTGGCCCATATGGCCGGCCATCAATGCCCGGTTGAAGATTGGTTGCCGGCTTGTGGTTGTGGTACTCGGCCGCGATGTCGGCCTTGCTGAGCGTGGTGGCACCTGCGACGCTGCCGTCAGGATTGACCGATGGTGCGCACGGCGGTGGCAGGTGGTCGAAGAAACCGTCGTTCTCGTCGAAATTGATCAGCAGAACGGTCTTGCTCCATACATCCGGATTCGCCGTGAGCGCATCGAGAACCTGCTGGACATACCAGCCGCCCTGGGCAGGACTGGAACACTCAGGATGCTCGCTGTAGGCCGAAGGTGCAATGATCCATGAAACGGCTGGCAGCTTGCCTTTGTTGATGTCTTCGCGGAAGGTTTCCAGAAAGCCATGGGGCATGGTGTTGTGGAATCCCTTCGCCAACGGGCTGAGGGCGTCGTCGATGCTGGATTCATAGAATGGACCTGCGCGGGTGACATCCTGGGTGATGTCGACTGCGGAAACATGGAGTGGACGGCGACTGGCGGGCAGTTTTTCAATTTCAGCGCGCCAGTGGCGAAAACTCATCATCTCATTGCAACCAAAGTTGTCGATCAGACTCTGGTAGACCTTCCAACGGACCCCGGCCTTTTCCAGGCGGTCTGCATAGGTGGTCCAAGTCCATCCTTCGCTCGAAGGCCCGATGTCATTGCCTCCGTTGTACTGGTTGTTGAGTACAGCGATCTCCACTTTTTTGCCATCGATGGGGCTCCGGCCGTTGGGGCCGTTTGTGCCCGTAAAATAGAATAGCCGGTTTGCAATTGTCCCCGTGTGCATGCCACAGTGATAGTGGTCACAGACGGTAAAGGCATCGGCTAGCGCGCGTTGAAACGGCACTTCCGCTGTATCGAAATATCCCATGGACAAGGGGCCTTTGGCGTCTGGCCAACGATTCATCCGGCCGTGGTCCCACGCTGCCTGCGAGTCGGCCCATGTGTGTGGTGTGCTGCCGGCGCGTTGCGCATTGCCCTTTGTTTCATCAAGGCGGAAGGGAATATACGTTCCGGCAGGTTTTGCCTGAGTATAGGTCTGGTACATGATGTTGTACCCGTTCGGCGATGGTGCTGCGAACCGGTCACCGTATCCCCGAACGCCCTTGAAGGTTCCGAAGTGGCTGTCGAATGAGCGGTTTTCCAACATGATCATGACGACATGTTGAACATCCTTGATCGTCCCGGTGACGTTGTTGGCTTCGATCGCCAGGGCACGACGGATTGCCGGTGGGAATGCGGACAATGCGGCAATAGACGCCATCGTACCGAACGAATTACGCAGGAACGTGCGTTTGGAATTGTTTGTGGACATGGTGGAGTGGCTGCAGGGCGCGATGTTTGGTGGATAGATGATCAGGTGGCAAAGGTTGCTTGGCGAAGCTGACGCGGGCTGGCACGTCTATCCTGGATGCCAATCGGACGATTCGCGTTCATGGCGTCAGGGAGAGGGGGCGCACTGCGATTTCTCGCATGTTGACGGAGTCGTGCCCGGAACCAGGATCGGAGCTGGGGTCGACGCCGAAGTTCCGCCTCCGCCGCCACAGGCTGCGAGTGCGCATAGCAGTGACAATGGCAATACGCGCTGGAAGCGGTCACGCGAAAGGCACAAGGTTGCAAAAGTTTTTTTCATTTGAGTACGCAAAAAGTTGATTGCAAACGCAACGACCTGCCTGGGTGCATCGTGTGATTACCCAGTCTTGGCCACTGTCGCAAGTTTGTTCATGGGTATTTGCTTTGCACCGCAATACCGTTAGCCAGGGAAATGCTGATCAATTCCCTTTCCTGGCGAGGTTGACGTGCCAAATGGTCGAACGGCGAGTCATTCGCCGGGGCAGTTTTTTTTGGGCGGCGTATTCAAGGTCGGAAAAGCTTTTTTGCATGATCAATGGCGGCCTATTGTGATATCGATATTGTCTCAGATCAATGCGTCGTAGGGAATGGCGACCGGTGAAATAATCAATGCTTCCTTAAGAAAACTGAATGAAATCTCTAAATTTCATCCAGGAAGATGAGTGGGTAGACCCGCAGGAAAAATGCCTGACATATGGTAATGAGAATGACGTTTGTTGGGATGTGCAATCAACCGAAATAGAAGCACCGGCTCGCCATGCATATAATTACTGCGTTCTGCATTGGAGTCTATTCTTGCGGCAATCCACAATGTTGATGTAAAGCAGCTCTTTAGCATGGAAACCATCATGGCGCCTCATGCCACTTGACCACTGCGAAGCGCCGGCAGTAGATGAAAAATGACCTGATCCTTCATTTCCTCCACACTTGCGGACCGGTTTGCCGCGTTTGGCAAGGTCTTGCGTCGGTTAATAAGTGGTACTGATTTATCGTCTATCCCGACCAATTCGAGCATTCATTTCCGCAGCAAGGCCATGGATAATTTGGCGCAATATGTTCTGTTGAAAACTTAATATTGCAAATTCCTTTGATTTTCTCCAAAGAAGCGGAGTGCGTCATCTCGATTGCGCTCTTTGCCTCAAGAAGATCGAATCAATTTAGCATGCGCATATAGTTTAAATTTCAATAATTCATAACTTGCATGGTTGATAATGAATCCTATCTCGCATAGAACGCTTGTCAAAACCGCCTGCGCGTCGTAATTTATGGCCTGAGATGCTTGCTGCTCCGGCGGCCCCGTACTTCGTAGAGTTGCGCTTCTGGACCACAACTTCCTTCCGATCGAGGCGATTTTGATAAGAATTGTTAGCCGCTGGCTTTTGCCGGGTTTACTCTCGATTAAGAGAAATGCCAGGGCGAAAAAAAACCACTAACCCCTTGGGAGTTAATGGCTTTTCTGACGTTTCCAAATTCTGTGCGCTGGTGCCCGGAGCCGGAATCGAACCGGCACGCCCTTACAGGCGGGAGATTTTAAGTCTCCAGTGTCTACCAGTTTCACCATCCGGGCAGCGCGGCGAGATTCTAGCACAGGTGATGTGCATCACGCCATCTTGTGCCTGAGCCACGCTGTCCGGTTTATCTACCCGCCGTCAGAACGTCGCCTTGAACTGCACCCCATACGTGCGCGGTTCGTTGACGATGCCCGTCAGGTTGTCGAAATCGATCGCTCCCAGCGACTGGACCTGGTTGGTGATGTTGCGGCCGTATGCGGAGAGCTCGTATTTGTCCCATTTGTAGCCGACGCGCAAGCCGCCTTCGAGCAGTTCCTTGGCCTTGTATTCCTTCGCTTCATACAGGAAGAAGTTGTAGCTGGTGCGGTAGGCCCAGTCCGTGTAGGCGTAGAACTCGCCATTGGCGAGGGGAATGCTGTACTTCAGGGTGAAGTTGGTCTGCCATTCCGGCGCGCGGGGCAGCGGGTTGCCGTCGATGTAGGCCGTACCCTTGAACGGGCCCAGCGGGTCGGTGACGGTGCAGCCGCTGGCCGGGTTGTTTTGCGCATTGCCGCAGCTTTGCACGAACAGCTTCTTGTCCTGGATTTCCGTGTGGTTGTAGCTGCCGCCCAGGGTCATGCTGAGCGAATCGCTGAGGTTAGCCTGGAAATCGAGTTCCACGCCACGGCCCGTGGCCTTGTCGGCGTTGATCAGCTGGTTCATGTTGACAGCGCCGCTGCCGGCCGTCAGTTGCTTGTCCTTGACGCGGTACTGGAACACGGCCAGGCTCAGGCGTGCGCGTTTGTCGAACAGATCCTGCTTGATGCCCGCCTCGACGGACAAGGCTTTCTCGGCGCCCGCAAACGAAGGGCGGTCGGCCAGGCCGTTCAGGCGTCCCTGCATCGACGGCGCGCGGTAGCCGGTGGCGATGCGCGCGTAGGCATTCGTTTCCGGCGTGAGCACATAGGTGCCGCTCAAGTCCCAGCTGACGTTGTGCGACGTGTCGTTGAGGTTGAAGGGGCCGGCCGTGGTCGCTTCCACGCGCTTGGCCGAGAAATCCTTCTTGTCGGTCGTGTAGCGCAGGCCGGCGCGCAGTTTCAGGGCGTCCGAGACCGTGTAGTTGAGCGAGCCGAAGGCCGCGTACGACTTCGAGCTCTGGTTTTGCGTCGCGTAGTTCGGGCTTTGCGGATTGCCGGGCGCCAGGCTGTTGAAGCCGATGCTGTCGATCTGGATATCTTCCTTGAAATAGAACAGGCCGCCTATCCATTGCAGCGGGCCGCGGGCAGACGACTCGGCGCGGAATTCCTGCGAAATCTGCTTGTGGTTGGGGATGACGTCGGCCGTTTCCACGACGAAGGGGATGAAGCCGGGGCCCATCGGCGGCGCGTACACGGCGCCATAGCCGCCGTCGACGTCGGCGCGGCTGAAGAAATCGAGTTTTTCGTAGCCGGTGATCGAATGCAGGGTGACGCCCGGCAAGTCCCATTTCAGGCGCATGCTGCCGCCCTTGGTTTTCAGGTGCTGGCGGTTGATGCCGTCGGTCGGGTAGTTATCGTAATCAAAGCCGTCGACCAGGTCATTGGTGCCCTGTTTCAGGATATTCGCGCGGAACAAAGTGGCCGTGCCATCGAGGTTGCGCGCATGCACGTTGAACAGGGCGCTGAAGTCGCGCGTGGGCTTGACCAGCACCTGCAGACGGGCGGCGCTGTCTTCATAGCCTTCGAAGTCGCGCGTGCCGGTGGGGCGCGGGTTGTGCACGCGCTCGTCGCGGCGTTGCGTCTGGCCGGAAAAGCGCAGGGCGACGGTGTCGCTGACGGGCACGTTGAAGGCGCCTTCCAGGTTCTTCATGCCATCCTTGCCGAAGCCGCCGCTCAGGTAGCCTTCCGTCTTGAAGACGGGCTTGGCGGAATCGAACTTGATCACGCCGGCCGGCGAGTTGCGGCCGAACAGCGTGCCTTGCGGGCCGCGCAGCACCTCGACCTGGTCGACGTCAAACACGGGAAAACCCTTGAGCATGGCGTTTTCCTGTACCACGTCATCCATCACCAGGCCCACCGGTTGCGAGGCGTTCAGGTCGAAGTCGGTATTGCCCAGGCCGCGAATGTAGAAGCGGGGGAAGGTGCGGCCGTAATCCGATTCGACGGACACGCTGGGCGAGCGGCTGTTGAGGAAGCGGATGTCGGCGCCGCCGGCCGTCAGGGTGTCGAGCTTGTCGCCCTTCAGGGTGGCGATGGACATGGGTACATCCTTGATATTTTCCGCGCGCCGCTGTGCCGTCACGATCACCGTTTCCAGCTGGCCAGGACCGGCCTGTGCCGCCGGAGCGGCAGGGGCGTCGGCGGCCGGCGCCGGGATGTTGTCCTGTGCCATCGCCTGCAAGGGGAAGGCGGCAGCGATTGCCAGGGCAATCAGGGTGTGGCGTACTGTGCTGGCATGCGGTGTCATCATGAAACGGCTCCTGTCGGTCGAGGTTGTTGGGGGCATGCAAGCTGGCGCTGGCCAGCTGAACGAAAAATCATGCTAGCACGGAAAGTTTTGGTATTCATGCCATTTTCCAGCGGCGGCTATTCATATCTGTTTCGACTGAATACACGAATAAAATCGTATTTGTCGTCAATATCTGGTGGGTGCATAGTGGAGTGCCGGCAGGCTTGTGCGAGCGCAACAGCGGCCTGGCATGGTGATGGGGTTTCCTGCGGGAGCGCAAACAGAGCGATGGTTTTTGCGGCGCTGACCGTGCCCGGGCACGGGAAATACAACAGCTGCCGCGGATTTTTTTGGAACGGGGCTTGTTGTTGCTGCGCGACAGGGAGGCGCCGCCTGCGACTATCTCCCTGTGCGTGTGACGTGGGGCATGCGTGGCCGCATGCCCGGTCTGGTCAATTAAAACTCTTCCCAGTCGCCGGCCGTCACGGCTTCCGCTTGTACGGAACGGTGTTTTGCCGGTGCGGCCTGGCGCTTGACGGGGCTGCTGGCAGGCGCCGGTACCAGGCGCAGCGGCTTGCGGCTGGCGCGCGCAGGTGCTGGCGCGGGTGCCGCCACATGGCTGTCGTGCGTCTTGAAGATGCTCACGGTTTGTACCAGATGGCTGGCCTGGTCGCGCAGCGATTCGGCCGCCGCCGCCGCCTCTTCCACCAGGGCCGCGTTTTGCTGCGTGACGTTATCCATCTGGGCGACAGCCTGGTTGATCTGCTCGATGCCGGTGGACTGTTCCTGGCTGGCCACCGTGATTTCCGCGATGATGTTGCTGACGCGGGCGACGCTGGCGACCACCTCGGACATCGTCGTGCCCGCTTGCGCTGCCAGCCTGGAGCCCGCATCGACGCGGCTCACGGAATCATCGATCAGCGCCTTGATTTCCTTGGCCGCGCTGGCGCTGCGCTGCGCCAGGCCGCGCACCTCAGTGGCCACGACGGCGAAGCCGCGGCCCTGTTCGCCGGCACGCGCCGCTTCCACTGCCGCATTCAGGGCCAGGATATTGGTCTGGAAGGCGATGCCGTCGATGACGCTGATGATGTCGACAATCTTGCGCGACGACTCGCTGATCAGGTCCATGGTGCCCATCACTTGGCCCACCACGGCGCCACCCTTGCTGGCGACGTCCGATGCGGTCGTGGCCAGCACATTGGCTTCGCGGGCATTTTCCGCATTCTTGCGTACGGTGCTCGTGAGTTCTTCCATCGAGGAAGCGGTTTCTTCCAGTGAACTGGCTTGCTGTTCCGTGCGCAGCGACAGGTCGCCATTGCCGGTGGAGATTTCCTCGGCGGCCAATGAGACCGTGTCGGAATCCTGGCGCACGGAGGATACGACCGTGGTCAGCGACTCCTGCATGCGCTGTAGCGCCGACAGCACGCTGACGCTATCGGTCGGTGCAACACTGAGTTTGCCTGTCAGATCGCCAGCGGCAAGCAGGCTGACGGCGTCGCACAGCTGTTTCGGTTCTGCGCCCAGCGCCTTGAGCAAGCTACGCGTGATGAGCCAGCCAGCCAGGCCCGCCAGCACGATGGACAGCAAGCTGGCGCCGATGAGGATATTCCTGTTGAGAATGTAGTGCTCCTTGTCTTCCTGCAGGATGACGGCGGAGTGCCTGTCCGTCAGGGCGAAATATTCATCGCTGGCGGCGACGAGGGCGGCCAGCAGGGGACGGCATTCCTCGTTCATCTTGACGATGGCTTGTTCGGTTTTCTTTTGCAGCGCCAGGTCGACGATGCCCAGCGCCACGGGAGCATAGCGTTTTTCGATGCTGTCGATCTTGCTGATGATGGCGCGCACCTCGTCCGATACTTCCGGCCGCTGTGCCAGTTGCAGCAGCAGCTGCATGTTCTTGACGACATCGGCATGCGCCTGCAAGACCTGCTTGCGTTCGATTTCCAGGTCTTCCGGCTTGGTGACGAGCACCAGGTTCCTGGCCGCCACGGCGCGCATGTCGATCGCGTCACGCACGCGGTGCGCCGTATTGGCGCGGGCCGTGATGCCGTTGACATACTGGTCAAAGCCGGCGTTGAAGGTGGAGAAACTCCGCACGGACAGGATCGAGATGCCGATGAGGAAAAAGACCAGCAGGCCGAAAGCCAGAGTGAGCTGGGTGCGTACGGTGAATTTATCCATGATGTCTCTCCCAAAATACGTGGTGACGATTAGAAAGGGGGCTTGCGTGGGACCAGTGGCAGGCGCTTGCCTGGCAGCGGGTCGTTCCCTGCGCAGTGCTTTTCTATCCAGGACACGGATTCGTGGTGTGAGGATCGAATTAATTCAAAAAACCGATTTCAATAATTTATTTGTTTTATTTATTAAATTCATTGTTGCACAAAAAATTCAGTAAATCAATGACATTTTGCGTGTCAAAAAACAACTTTTCGACATCGGATACTTGTTCAGACAGGTATCGGCGTACCTTGGTGAAATGTCATCTGCCAGCGGCCATCGCGCCACTTCCACAGCGAACTGCGCAAGCTGGCGCTGGCGGGCAGGGCGCCATTGGCGTGGCGCTGCGAACGGTAGGTAACGAAGGCAACGTCGTCGGCCAGCAAGCGGGCCTGGAAATCGCTGATGCTGCGCGGGCAAAAGTCTTCCGCCGGCAAGTCCGCCAGGGTCGCCGCGCGCGTCCATAGCGTGCCCGAGCTGCCGAATTCGATGAACTCGTCGGCCAGCAATGCCGCCAGCCTGGCGCTGTCGGCGCGCACGGCCTGGCTTTGCAGCGCCGCTTCCAGCGCCTGCAGCTGCGCCGCCAGATCCGCGGCGTCCGGCCCCTCCGGCCCCGTCATCAGATGGGAAACGCGCCGGCGCCCGATACATTCAGGCAGGCGACCTTGTCGCTGGAAAAATACTTGATTTGTCCCAGGCCGATGGCGTAGCAGCCGTCGCTGAGCGGGGAAATGGGGCCGGTGAGTTTTTCACCGTTGATCAAGGTCACCACCCAGGGCGTGGTGGCCGGTTTGCCTGCGTGGGTCAGGGCGTGTTGTACCAGGTCTGACATGCTGCCTCCAAAGAAATGTGGTTGGGCAGATGATAGCAGTGCGCGGCCGTTTTAAGCGTCGGCCAGCAGATTCTTGGGCAGCGCCACCGACGTGAGTTTCCAGCTCCACAGGCCATCGCGCGTCAGGGTCAATTCGCCGATATGGCTTTTGCTGTGGGCGCGCTGCACCACGACGCTGTTCCAGGAGGTGTAGCGCAGTTTGTAGTCGGGCTTGGTGTTGCGCTTGCGGCCGCTGATGTCGCTGACCTTGGCGAGTGGTTTTTCGTAGCGGTCATTGAGCTTCATCAAGGCGACGATGCCTTCGGGCATCAGCATGGTGTCGAGCAAGGGATCGATCACGTCGGGTCTGATGTCGTCGGCCACTTCCGGCGCCGAGAACAGGGCATGCAGTTGCTGCCCGAGACTGCCGCGCAGCTGTGGCAGGTCGATCTGTGCAGCCAGAGCCTGGCTATCCTCGTCCATGGTGGCCGCGCGGATCTTGTCCATGGTGAAATACGGGCTGCCATAGAAGACGCCGGCCAGCGCGACCAGTACCGCTACAGCGAGAAGCATCATTCTTTTCATCTGCGATCTCTCGGATCCCTGGCGACCCGGTGCGCCTGAAGTGTTGGCATTCTACATAATATTTCCCAAAATCAATATGGCGGTTTAGGTAAGTGTTGTTTTAGATCAAGTTTCGTCAGAGTAATTCCGGCGGCAAGGTAATGTCCGCCAGTTTCCAGTCCCAGATGCCATGGCGGCGCAGCAGGAACTGGCTGGCCGCAGAGCCGGCGCCGCTGCGCCGCAGCACCACTTCATTCCACGAGCGGTATGCCATGCCGAAGTCGTGGCGCTTGCCGTCCGCCCCCTGCTTGCCGTGCAGGATCAGCACCGTGATGCCGGGCGGCGAGACGATGGTGTCGAGCATTTCCTTGAAATCGTCTTCATTGGCCGTTTCGCCGGCCGCCCGCAGCTGGCGCGCCACGCTGGCCCGCACGGCGGGCAGGTCGGCCTGCTGCGCCAGGGTTTCCAGGCGCACGGATTTTGCCGCGATGCTGATGCGGTACATGGCGATGTAGGGGCTGACCCAGGTGAAGCCGATGGCGGCAACGCCAAAAATGATCGCGGTGGCGTACTTTCTTTTCATGGTCCGTGTTTTTGTATGAGCTGTGCCGCCGTGATTTTACCCGGCCAGGCATGTCGGATGGTGTAGCATTCGTGCCGGCGCGGACCATCGCGCCGCAATATTGAGGACAACCATGAATATCACTATCAATCAGGTGCTGCAGTCGTATATCGACCCGCTCACCGCCAGCGAGTACGCGGCGCTCGAGCGCAGCCTGCTGGCCGAAGGCTGCCGCGATGCGCTGGTGCTGTGGAACGACGTGCTGATCGACGGGCATAACCGCTACGCCATCTGCCGCCAGCACGGCATCGAATTCAAGACTATCCAGAACACCAGCTTTAGCTCGCTCGACGACGTCATGCTGTGGATGATCGACAATCACCTGGCGCGCCGCAGCGTGTCGGACTTCCAGCGCGGCGTGCTGGCCCTGCGCAAGAAGGAAATCGTCGCCGCGCGCAGCCCGGCACCCGTCAGCGCCCAGGATGCGCCCGACGGCGAAAACGCGCCCAAGCCCCCCATGAGCACGCGCGAAGAGGTGGCCAAGGCGGCGCGGTTGAGCAGCAACCAGATCAGCCAGATCGAGAAGATCCAGAAAGCGGCGTCGCCGGAACTGGTGGAAGCCGTCCGTTCGGGCACGATCTCCATCAATGCGGCGGCCACCGTGGCATCCCTGCCGCCGGAAGAACAGGTGGCAGCCGTCGCCGGTGGTAAAAAACTGCTGCGCCAGGCGGCCAAGGAAATCCGCGAACAGCGCGCCGCCACGCGCACGCCGCGCGAGCCGAAGGTGCATGTATCTCAGGATACGCCGGAGACGGGCAATGAGCCTTGGGCGGACAACGCGGCCCAGGCTCCGTCCGAAGCGGAGCGCCTGCGCGGCGAGATCGCCAGCCTGAAACAGAAGGTGGCGCAGCTGCAGGCGGAAAATGTGGAACTCAACCAGCGGATTGCAACTCTCATCGACGCATCCTGATTATTGGAGTAGTGAATGCCAGCTCGCCGTGCCTTGTTTGCCGCCATCGCCTGCGGCGCCGTCGCCGCTCCTCCCGTGCTGGCCGCGCCCGCCGTTTCTGTCACTGACATGGCCCGCTGGCAGGCGCAGGCCGCCCATGTCAGTATCGCGCGCGACACGTGGGGCGTGCCCCATGTGACGGGCAAGACGGATGCGGATGCCGTCTTTGGCCTGATGTATGCGCAGGCCGAGGACGATTTCCCGCGCGTGGAACTCAATTACATCAACGCCATGGGGCGGCTGGCGGAAGTGGAGGGCGAACGGGAGCTGTACCGCGACCTGCGCATGAAGCTCTTCATCGACCCGCTTGAGCTGCAGGCGCAGTACCGCGCCAGCCCGCCGTGGCTGCGCAAGTTGATGGATGCGTTTGCCGATGGATTGAATTTTTACCTGGCCACGCATCCGCACGTCAAACCCAGACTGATCGCGCATTTTGAGCCGTGGATGGCCTTGAGTTTCAGCGAGGGCAGCATCGGCGGCGATATCGAATCGATCAACCTGGCGCAGTTCGAAGCGTTTTATGGTCAGCAGGCCAGGCCCGCCACCGTGGCGCTGGCCAGCGTGGAAACTGGATTGGAGCCTGAACCGAGCGGCTCGAACGGTTTCGCCATCGCGCCCGCGATCACGAAAAATGGCCATGCGCTCTTGATGATCAACCCGCACACCTCGTTCTACTTCCGTCCCGAAGTGCAAGTCACCAGCGGCGAAGGCTTGAATGCATATGGCGCCGTTACCTGGGGTCAGTTCTTCGTCTACCAGGGTTTTAACGACCGCCTCGGCTGGATGCATACCTCGGGTGGCGGCGACGTCATCGACGAATACCTGGAAAGCATCGTCGACAAGGATGGCGCCTGGTTCTACCGCTATGACGGCGGCCTGCGCGCCTTGAAATCTGTGCCGATTACCTTGCCATATAAACTGGCGAACGGCGGCATGGGCTCGAAAACCATCACCGTCTACTACAGCCATCACGGCCCCATCGTGCGCGCGCTGGATGGTAAATGGGTGGCCGTGCGCCTGATGAACGAACCGTTGAAGGCGCTGACGCAGTCGTACACGCGCACCAAGGCGCGCGATTACGCGGCGTTCTACAAGACGATGGAACTGCGCACGAATTCGTCGAACAATACCGTGTACGCGGATGCGGATGGCAATATCGCCTACTTTCATGGCAATTTCATCCCCGTGCGCGACCCGCGCTTCAACTGGAAGCAGCCCATTGACGGCAGCGACCCGGCCACGGAATGGAAAGGACTGCACACGGTGGCGCAGACCATCACCCTGTTCAATCCGAAGAATGGCTGGATCCAGAACACGAACAACTGGCCGTATTCGGCGGCCGGCGCCAACAGCCCGCGCCAGCACGATTATCCCGCCTACATGTCCGTGTATGGCGAAAACGCGCGCGGCCTGCATGCCGTCAAGGTTTTCCAGAATAAAACAGGTTTTACCCTCGACAGCCTGATCGCCGCCTCGTACGACAGCGAACTGACGGCGTTCGAAGCGCTGCTGCCGCCGCTGTTCGCGGCGTACGATGCGTTGCCGGCCGGTGACGCGCAACAGCTGGCGCTGGCCGACAAGGTGGCCTTGCTTCGCGCCTGGGACTGGTGCTATTCACTGACGTCCACGGCCACCTCGCTGGCCGTGTTCTGGGGCCAGGAGCTGGCCGAGCTGGCAGGGAAACAGGCGCGCGAGCAGGGCGTACCCGTGGTCGATTTTCTGGCGACGGAGAAGGTCACGGCGGCGCAACGGCTGGCTGCCCTGGCGACGGCGGCCGATAAACTGCAGCGCGATTTCGGCAACTGGCAAACGCCCTGGGGCGAGATCAACCGCTTCCAGCGCCTGACGGGCGACGTGGTGCAGCCGTTCGACGATGCGCAAGCCAGCTTGCCCGTGCCTTATGCGTCGGGCAACTGGGGCGCGCTGGCCGCGTATGGACAGAGCAGCAAGAGCACCACGCGCAGGATTTACGGCGAGCGTGGCAACAGCTTTGTCGCGGCCGTGGAATTCGGCCCGCGCATCAAGGCGAAAAGCATCCTTGCCGGTGGCCAGAGCGGCGACCCGACATCGCCGCATTTCAAGGACCAGGCGGCCATGTATGCGCGGGGCGAATTCAAGGAGGTGCTGTTTTATCCCGAAGACGTGGCGAAGCACCTGGAGCGCAGGTACCGGCCCGGGGAGTGAAGTTGGTGAGGTGTCGGATTACGCACGGCGTTGCCGTGCTAATCCGACCTACCTGCCACGGCATACCGTAGGTCGGATTAGCGCAGCGTAATCCGACAATCACCCCCTCAAATCGCATCGAGCGCCGTGCGCAGATCATGCCGCAAATCCTCGATATCCTCGATCCCCACCGACAGCCGGATCAAGCCATCGCCGATGCCCAGCCTTGCCCGCTGTTCGGCCGGGATGCTGGCGTGCGTCATCAGGGCGGGGTGCTCGATCAGGCTTTCCACGCCTCCCAGGCTTTCGGCCAGGGCGAACACCTCGCAGCGTTCCAGGAAGCGGCGCGCGCCGGCCAGATCCGTGTTCAGGTCGATCGAGATGATGCCGCCGAAACCGTCCATCTGGCGCTGCGCCAACGCGTGCTGCGGGTGCGAGGCCAGCCCCGGATAAAACACTTTGTGCACTTCCTTTTGCTGCTCCAGCCACTGCGCCAGGGCCAGGGCGCTTTCGCAATGGCGCTGCATGCGGATGGCCAGGGTTTTCACGCCGCGCAACGCTAAAAAACTGTCGAACGGGCCGGCAATCGCGCCCACCGAGTTTTGCAAAAAGCCCAGCTGTTCGCGCCAATCCGCCTGGCGTTCTTCCGCGCCGACGATGGCGATGCCGCCGATGATGTCCGAGTGGCCGTTCAAATACTTGGTGGTCGAATGGACGACGATGTCGAAGCCGTGTTCCAAAGGGCGCTGCACCAGCGGGCTGGCAAACGTGTTGTCGGCCACGGCGATGATGCCCCGTGCGCGGCAGATGTCGGCGATCGCGCGCAAGTCGGCCAGCTTCAGCATCGGGTTGGTGGGCGTCTCGACCCACACCATCTTCGTTTCCGGGCGCAGCGCGGCCAGCAGGTTCTCGGGATTGGTCAGGTCGGCATAGCTAAATTCGTGACCGGCCGAGCGGCGGCGCACGCGCTCGAATAAACGGTAGGTGCCGCCGTACATATCGTCGCCGGCGACGATATGGCTGCCTGCATCGAGCAATTCCAGCACGGACGAAATGGCGGCCAGGCCCGAGGCGAACGCGAACGCGGCGCTGCCGCCTTCCAGGTCGGCCACGCAGCGCTCGAGCGCCCAGCGCGTGGGATTGTGCGAGCGGCCATAGTCGAGGCCCTTGTGCACGCCGGGGCTGTCCTGTACGAAGGTGGAGGTGGCGTAAATGGGCGGCATGATGGCGCCCGTCGACGGGTCGGGCGACTGGCCGGCGTGGATGACGCGCGTGGCGAGGCGGCTCTTGCGGGTGGTTTCCTGGCTCAAGATAGTGTCCTGCGTAAGTGGTTGAGAAGGTCGAAGCGAGTGATCAGGCCATAGAAGGCGGCATCGTCGGCAACGACGGCCGTCAAGCCCCGGTCCAGGGTGGCGCGCAGGGCGGGCAAGCCGCTTGACGGCGCCAGCGTTTCGATCTGCGTCGTCATGGTGGCGCCCACCAGCGAGGCGAAATGGGCGGCGTCGCCGGAGACGTGCAGCAGCAAGTCCGATTCGTCGATGATGCCGGCCAGTTTTCCGCCGTCGATGACGGGCAGCTGCGCCAGGTCGCTGGCGCGCATGCGGTTGAAGGCCGTGAGCAGGGTGTCGCCCGGGGCCACGCTGACGACGTCGCCCTCGTCGTAGCGGCGTCCGATCAGGTCGCGCAAGTCGCCGGACACGGCGCGCTGCAACAGACCCTGGTCGCGCATCCAGCCATCGTTGTAGACCTTCGACAGGTAGCGCGTCCCCGTGTCGCAGACAAAGGTGACGACGCGCTTCGGCGTCGTCTGCTCGCGGCAGTATTTGAGGGCGGCGGCCAGCAGCGTGCCGGTGGACGAGCCACCTAAAATGCCTTCGGCGCGCAGCAGGGCGCGCGCGGAATCAAAGCTTTCCTGGTCCGTGATGGTGTAGGCCTTGGTGACGCTGTCCATGTCGGCGATAGCCGGGATGAAATCTTCGCCGATGCCTTCGACGGCCCACGAGCCGCTCGTGTCGGCCACTTTGCCCGTGTCGATGTATTCGGTGAGGATGGACCCTTGCGGGTCGGCCAGCACGAATTCGAGCTTCGGCTGCGCCTTGCGGAAGTAGCGGGTCAGGCCCGTCAAGGTGCCGGACGAACCGACGCCGACGACGATGGCGTCGACGTCATGGCCGCTTTGCTCCCAGATTTCGGGCGCCGTCGTCGTTTCGTGGGCCAATGGATTGGCGGGATTGTTGAACTGGTCGGCGAAGAAGGCGCCCGGCAGTTCGCGCGCCAGGCGCGCCGCGTAATCCTGGTAGTACTCGGGATGGCCCTTGCCCACGTCCGAGCGCGTGGTGTGCACTTCCGCGCCCAGGGCTTTCAGGTGCAGCACTTTTTCCGTCGACATCTTGTCGGGTACGACGAGAATCACGCGGTAGCCCTTGATGCGGCCGACCAGCGCCAGGCCGATGCCCGTGTTGCCGGCCGTCGCCTCGACGATGGTGCCGCCCGGCTGCAGGCGGCCGTCCGCTTCGGCCGCCTCGATGATGGACAGTCCGATGCGGTCCTTGATGGAACCGCCGGGATTTTGCGATTCCAGTTTCAGGAACAGCTGGCACAGGCCCGTGTCGAGCCTGGTCACTTCGACCAGCGGGGTATTGCCGATCAGCTTGTATAGCGCTGGCGGCTGGGATGGGGATGGCATTCGATCATTCATGGTGGCTCCTGTCAGAGAAACAACGGCTCCGGATTGTGTCCCGAGCCGCCTTCCGTGCCGCGCAGTGTAGGCGGGCGGACGAGTGCGGCGAACGAATGTTTATATGCTTGCATATGCGCGCTTCGCATATCGGCGGCAAGGTTCGCGATGCGAGTATGCGCCGTTTTTTGCCCGCTTGCCGCGCCAATGGCGCGACTATTAAGCTGCCGCAAGCGCGCCATTGCGATTTATAATCACGCCTCGAAAAGATGCTGAACAGTATCCAGAATAATCAGACAGACAGGGCAGGCGGCAGTGGCAAAACTTTATTTCCGGTATTCCGCGATGAACGCGGGCAAGTCGACGGCCTTGTTGCAGGTCGCGCACAACTATGAAGAGCAGGGCCAGCAGGTGCGCCTGTACACGGCCGCCATCGACAGCCGCTACGGCGTGGGCCGGGTCACCTCGCGCCTGGGCCCGCAGCGCCAGGTCGATATCTTCCATGCCGACACGAATTTCCTCGACGATATTCCCCAGGTCGCCTGTTTGCTGGTGGACGAGGCGCAATTTCTCAGCACGGCCCAGGTGCAGCAGCTGCACCAGCTGGCGCAAGTGAAGGGCGTGCCCGTCATCTGCTACGGCTTGCGCACGGATTTCAAGGGCGAACCGTTCCCCGGCTCGGCCTATCTGCTGGCGCTGGCCGACGATATCGAAGAATTGAAGAATATTTGCACTTGCGGCAAGAAAGCCACGATGAACATCCGCGTGGATGAGCAGGGCCGCCGCATCAAGGAAGGTGAGCAGATCAGTATTGGCGGCAACGAAAGCTACCGCCAGGCGTGCGGGCGCTGTTTCTACTCGTAAATTAATCAGCGACGGGCGCACCCACGTCGGCATCATCCGACAGCGCCAGGTCGCCCCGCTCGAAGGCTGCCAAGATGTCATTGGCGCGCGCCACGTCGTGTTCGCGCACCATGACGCGGGCGCCGCCGATGGCGGCCGCCAGCAGCATGTCGGCCTGCATGTGCTGGTCGTCCGTCAGCAGCACGTCGATGCCGGCCGCTGCCAGGCAGCCGCGGATGACGTGCGCATCCGTGGGGATCATCAGCCGGGCAATCAAAACATAGTCGTCGTGCATCGCGTCTCCTGGCAAGGTGGTATGCGCCATCTTAGCACCGCGCCCGCTTTTACAGCTTGAACACGCTCACCACCTGGTTCAGCTCCTGCGCCTGCTCCTGCAAGGCGTCGGCGGCCGCGGCCGCTTCTTCCACGAGGGCCGCGTTCTGCTGGGTCACCTGGTCCATCTGGGCGATGGCCTGGTTGACTTGCTCGATGCCGCTGCGCTGCTCTTCGCTGGCCTGCGCGATTTCGGCCATGATGGTGCTCACTTGCTGCACGCTGGCCACCACGGTATCCATGGTGGCGCTGGCCTGGCTCACCTGGGCGTGGCCCAGGTCCACCGTGCTGGCGGACGCCTGGATCAGGTCCTTGATGTCTTTTGCCGCTGCCGTCGAGCGCTGCGCCAGGGTGCGCACCTCGGTGGCGACGACGGCAAAGCCGCGTCCCTGCTCGCCGGCCCTGGCCGCTTCCACGGCCGCGTTCAAGGCCAGGATATTCGTCTGGAAGGCAATGCCGTCGATGACGCCGATGATGTCGGCGATCTTGCTTGACGAGCTGCGGATGGCGTCCATGGTGCTGGCCACCTGCGCCACGGCCGCGCCGCCCGTCGCCGCCAGGCTGGACGAGTCGTGCGCCAGCCGGCTTGCCTGCTGGGCGTGATCGACGTTCTGGCGCACGGTGGAACTCAGTTCCTCCATCGAGGCGGCCGTTTCTTCCAGCGAACTGGCTTGCTGTTCCGTGCGGCTCGACAGATCCAGGTTGCCGCTGGCAATTTCACCGGACGCCGTGGCGATTTGCCCGGCGCTGCCGCGCACGTTGCCGACCACTTGCGACAGGTTGTCGCTGATGCGGTTCATGGCCAGCAGCAGGCGGCCGATTTCATCCAGGCTGCTGGTGTCGAGGTGCACCGTCAGGTCGCCGGCGGCGATTTGCGCGGCGGCCGTTTCGGCGGCGGCCAGCGGACGCGACACGAGGGTGCGCACGAGCCAGTACAGCAGCAGGGCGAAGACGAGCAGGGCGATGAAGCCGGAAACGGCCAGCTGGTTGCGCATCTGGCGCGCTTCCGCCGTGATCTCGTCCGTGAACGTGCCGCCCGCGATGATCCATTGCCAATCCTTGAATTGACGGTAATACAGCTGCTTTTCGCGCGCGCTGGCAGCCGTTTCGCCGGGCGCCGTCCACGTGTAGCGCATGGCGCCGTCTTTTTGCGCCAGCATGTCCTGGATGAACAACCGGCCGTCGCTGGCCTTGAAGTCGAGCGCGCTCTTGCCTTCGCTGTTCGGGTGCAGCATCAGGTGGCCGTAATTGGCGCCGGGGGCCGTGTCGACGATATAGATGTAGCCCGTCTGGCCGATCTTGACCTGGCGAATCTTCTCTTTCAGCATGGCCAAATTCTTGCTGATATCGAGGCCGATGAACAGCACGCCCACCACCTTGCCGCCCGCATCGCGCACGGGATCGTATTGCGTGATGTATTGCTTGCCGAACAAGGTGGCCATGCCGACGAAGCGCTGGCCCGCGCGCAGCGGCGCATAGCTGGGGTGGTTGTGGTCGAGCTGGGTGCCGATGGCCCGTTCGCCATCCTGCTTTTTCAGCGAGGTGCTGATGCGCACGAATTCATCGCCATTGGCGGCAAAAATGGTGGCGATCACGCCTGTCTGGGCCGTGTAGCGGTCGACCAGGGCCGTGTCGAGGTTGAGCACCTTGCCGCCGTTGGCCAGCGCGGGCGTGGCCTTGCCAGCGACGGCCACCATGGCGCCCGCGTCGACCGTGAACGGGCCGGGAAATTCGGCCGCGAACAGGCGCGCGAAGCTGGCCGCCTCGTTGACCATGGCCGTATGGAACACTTGCGTGGTCGTCATGACGCTATTGAGTTCGCTAGTGACGGCCGCTTCGGCACGCTGTTCCAGGGCGGTCGAGGTGCGGATGCTGATCAAGGTCGTCAGGCTGGCGAGGATCAGGCTGACGAGGGCAAACGTGAACACGGTAATCTTGCCGCCGACACTCCAGTGGCGGGGGGAGAACGAAATTGTAGGCATAGTTTGAGTCTGGCAAAGGGTAATCAGCTCGGCCATTCCTGGTCATGACATGACACGCGGGGAGGGGATCTGGTGGGGATACTGCTGAAACGGAGGCGCGCCGGCTGTGGGAGCCGCGCACGGGCAAGCTGGATTTCAGGCCGCGATGATAGCATGTTGCTTGCGTTTTGTTACTAAGTGTTTCCCGCAGGAATTAATTTTTCGCGTAAAAACATCATCCACATCAAGAATCGGAAAAACAGCCCATTGACTTTTTTGATTCCAATAAAGCGCTTTGGTCTTCGCCGCTGAGCGGTGATGCAATTTTTGTCACGAATGTTTCACTTTGTAATGAATGAGACGCCATCCTTAATCCGCGTTTAAGCTTCCGGGAAGAAACTGATATTCCTTGGGAGACTGCCAGGCCGTATCCTGTAGAATAATATGCAGACCAGTCGTGTATTCCCCTTACTGTCTTGCTGGCTGGCGCATGAATAGCTGCGCCGCCTGGAATTGATTCAACTAATTTTCGGAGAAGCCGATGAAGAAGCAAATGATGCTGGTCACCCTGGTGCTTGCCCTGTCAGCCAACGCTGGCGCAGCCCAGACGGACAAGAGCGCCGCTCCTCCGCTACCCATGAAGCCGCTGGCCCAGCAAACGCAGGCCGCCTTGTGGGCATCGCGCGTATTGACGCGCGTCCATTACAAGGCCATGCCGCTCGACGACGCCATGTCGGAGAAAATCTTCGACCGCTATTTCAAATCCCTGGACGCGGAAAAACTGTTTTTCGTGCAGGCCGACATCGACCGTTTCGCCCCGCTGCGCACTAAGCTGGACGACGCCATCATCAATGAAGACCTGACGTCGCCGTTTGCCATCTACAACTTGTACCAGCAGCGTTTCGACGAGCGCATGGCGTATGCGCGTGAATTGTTGAAAACCAAGTTCGACTTTGCCGCTGACGAGAGCTACCAGATCGACCGCGAAAAAGCCGCCTGGCCGAAGAATGACGAGGAAGTGCGCGACCTGTGGCGCAAGCGTGTCAAGAACGACTGGCTGCGTTTGAAGCTGGCAGGCAAGGAAGACAAGGCCATCCGTGAAACGCTGGACAAGCGCTATGAAAGCTACACGACCCGTGCGCGCAAGCTCAACAGCGAAGACGTGTTCCAGATTTTCATGAACGCCTACGCCATGTCGATCGAACCGCATACCAATTACCTGGGTCCGCGCGCTTCCGATAACTTCGACATCGCCATGCGGCTGTCGCTCGAAGGCATCGGCGCCGTGCTGCAGACGCGCGACGAATACACGGTCGTGCGCGAAGTCGTGCCTGGCAGCCCGGCCGGCTTGTCGGGCAAGCTGAAAGTCGGCGACCGCATCGTCGGCGTGGGGCAGGGCGAAAGCGGCCCCATCACCGAAGTGCTGGGCATGCGCATCGACGACGTGGTGCAGCTGATCCGCGGCGCCAAGGATTCCGTCGTGCGCCTCGACATCCTGCCGGCCGACGCCGGCCCCGACGCCAAGCACGTGATCGTGCCGCTGGTGCGCAAGAAAATCAGCATGGAAGAGCAGGCGGCGAAGAAATCGATCATCGAAGTGCGCGACAACGGCATCAAGCGCCGTATCGGCGTCATTGCCCTGCCGACGTTCTACCAGGACTTCGAAGCGCGCCGCCGTGGCGACAAGGATTTCAAGAGCGCCACGCGCGACGTCAGCCGTTTGCTGGCCGAGTTGAAGAAGGATAAGGTCGACAACGTCCTGATCGACTTGCGCAACAACGGCGGCGGTTCGCTGAACGAAGCCGTCGAACTGACGGGCCTGTTCATCGACAAGGGCCCTGTCGTGATGCAGCGCAATGCCGAAGGCAAGGTCGACGTGGAAAGCGACACCAATACCGGTCTGGCCTGGGATGGCCCGATGGGCGTGCTGATCAACCGCGGCTCCGCCTCGGCGTCCGAAATTTTCGCCGCCGCCGTGCAGGATTACGGCCGTGGCGTCATCATCGGCGAAGGCAGCTTCGGCAAGGGTACGGTACAGACCTTGTTCAACCTCGACCGCTTCGGCGGCAGCGAGAAAGCCCGCTTCGGCGAGCTGAAGATGACCATCGCCCAGTTCTTCCGCATCAATGGCGGTACCACGCAGTTGCGCGGAGTGACTCCCGACATCAAGCTGCCCGCCATGTCGGACACGGAAAACTTCGGCGAATCGAGCTATGACAATGCCCTGCCATGGGTGGCCATCAAGCCGGCGCCGTACATGCCGACGGGCGACCTGAAGGATATCGTGCCGCTGCTGGACAAGAAACATGAAGCGCGCGTGGCCAAGGACAAGGATTTCCAGTACCTGCTCGATGACATCGCTCTCGTCGTCAAGCAGCGCAAGGAAAACCAGATTTCGCTCAATGAAACCGTGCGCCGCAAGGAGCGCGATGCCCAGGAAGCGCGCGCCAAGGCCCGTGAAAAACGCCTGATCGCGCAGATTTCGAATCCTGCCGACGACCTCGTGGTGATTCCCGATCCGAAAGACGTGCTGAAGGGCGCGAAAGCGGCCAACAAGACGGCCAAGCAGATCGCGGCCGTGAAGGGCGCCTTGCGCACCGACGATGGACTGCAGGGCGACGAGCGGGCCCTGAGTGCCGAGCTGGACGCCGAAACAGCCGCCAAGAGTGCCAAGGACGTGCTGCTGAACGAAGCGGCGCGCATCCTGGCCGACGAAGTGGCGCTGATCAAGGCAGACACCCGCCTGGCATCCAAGGTCTTGCCGTATGCCGCGGATGTGAAGGCGACGCCGGTGGCGGCGACAGCGAAGTAATGAATGCGGGGTCAGACCCGTCGGGTCTGACCCCAGCTTTTGCTTTGGGGTAAACAGTAGTTATTCGTTTCGCGAATTTCTATCATTCCAACAATCAATTGGATTGATATGCCGCGATGCAGCATAATTCACTTGTCTCCTCTATTCTCCTCCAAGAAAATAGATTCAGCCCGCTCCTTGTAGCGGGCTTTTTTTTGCCTCAGATATTGTGCGTGGGCAGTTGTACGTCGGGGTGGGCGGCCAGCAGGGCCGTGATCCAGCCGGCGAACGCCTGCAGCTTGGGCGTGGCCAGGCGGCCTTGCGGCGTCAGCAACGACATGGGCATCGGCGTCGGCGGGCAGTCGGGCAGCACGGCCACCAGCGCGCCGCTGTCGAGGTGCTGGCGCACCTGGTACATGGCCGCCTGCGCCACACCGAGCCCTTGCAGTGCGCAATCGACGCTGGCATCCGCGTCGTTGACGGCGATGGGGCCGGCCATCTGCACGCGCACCACTTCCTTGCCTTGTTGGAAATCCCAGTCGAAGGCGCGTCCCGTGCGGCCCGAATAATGCATGATGCCCTGGTGCTCTGCCAGGTCGGCCAGGGTGTGCGGCGTGCCGTGCCGCGCCAGGTAGGCGGGCGCGGCGCACGTGGCGAAGCGCATCAGGCCGACCTGCTTGCCGATGAAGGCGGAATCCTGCAAGGTGCCCACGCGCAAGGCGCAATCGATGCCTTCCTGCGTCAGGTCAACCAGGCGGTCAGTCAGGCTCAGCTGCAAATGCACGTCGGGATACGCGGCATGGAATTGCGCGATATGGGGAATGATCAGGCGCCGGCCCACGGTATTGGGCAGGTTGATGCGCAGCAAGCCGCGCGGTTTTTTCGCGTCGGGACCACGAAACGCCAGTTCCGCCGTATCGACGGCTTTCAGGATGTCGATGCAGTGGCGAAAGTACTCGGCCCCTTCCGGTGTCAGCGACAGGCGGCGCGTGGTTCGCTGCAGCAATTGCGTGCCCAGATAGGCTTCCAGCTTTTGCAGGGTGGCCGTCAGCGCGGCGCGCGGTAAATTCAATGTTTCGGCCGCCTTGGAAAAACTGTTGGCCTCGACGATGCGCACGAAGGTTTGCATGGCCTTGATCTTGTCCATGGTGATTGTTCATCTTATGTGAAAAGTATGAGTAGATTATGCCCTAATTATCTTTGCCACAGTTTTGCCTAGAATGGCAACATCCCTACCGAACCGAGGAAACAACATGAACAAGGCCTCACCGTCTGCTCCCCACGACATTTCACCCGCCATGGTGCTGCTGCTGGCCATCGCTTCCGGCCTGATCGTGGCCAATCTGTACTACGCGCAAACCCTCGTCGGACCCATCAGCGCCTCGACGGGCCTGTCGGCCAAGGCCGCCGGTCTCATCGTCACCCTGACGCAAGTCGGCTATACCCTGGGCCTGCTGTTTGTCGTGCCTTTGGGTGACTTGCTGGAAAACCGCCGCCTGATCGTCACTGCCTTGCTGGTGACGGCCACGGCTCTCGTGGCGGCGGCCCTCTCGACGGGCGCCATCGTGTTCCTGGCCGCCGCGCTGGCCATCGGGCTCGGTTCCGTGGCGGCGCAAGTGATCGTGCCGTTTGCCGCCCACCTGTCGCAGGAAGCGACGCGCGGCCAGACGGTGGGCAAGGTGGTCAGCGGCTTATTGCTGGGCATCATGCTGGCCCGCCCCGTGGCCTCGCTGGTGGCTGCGCACGCCAGCTGGCACGTGGTGTTTGGCGGTGCCGCCGTGCTGATGGTACTGCTGGCGCTGGTCCTGCGCCGCGCCTTGCCCGTGCGCCAGCCTGTGTCGAGCATGAAATATCCCGCCCTGATGGCTTCGCTGTGGCATCTGCTGCTGGGCACGCCCGTGCTGCGCCGCCGCGCCGCCTATCACGCGGGCCTGTTTGGCGCTTTCAGCCTGTTCTGGACCGTCACGCCGCTGGTGCTGTCCAGCCCCGCGTTCGGCCTGTCGCAAACGGGCATCGCCATCTTTGCCCTGGTGGGCATGGCCGGTGCCGTCGCTTCGCCCATCGCCGGCCGCCTGGCCGATGCGGGCCACACCTTGCCGGCCACTGCCGTTGCGCTGGCGCTGGGCATCGTCGCGTTTGCCTTGCCGATGTTTGCGCCTGAATCGAAACATGTGGCGCTGGGGCTGCTGGTGGTCGCCTCCATTGTGCTCGACATGGGCGTGGCGGCCAATCTGGTGCTGGGTCAGCGCGCCATCTTCAGCCTGGGCGCGGAAGTGCGGGGCCGTCTGAATGGCCTGTATTTCGCGCTGTTCTTCGCCGGCGGCGCGGCCGGCTCGGCCATCGGCGCCTGGGTATATGCCAGCTACGGCTGGCAGGCAACATTGCTGACCGGCATGGCGTTTCCAGGCTTGGCCTTGCTGGTGTGGCTGGGAGAATTTATACCGCAGGCCGCGCGCCGCACGGCTTGAAACCCTGATGGGGCCTCATTATCACTGATGAGTATTTCTATCATCATGAAGATAAAGTGGCGTGATATGCCGCAATGCCGCAAGATGCACTTGTCTCCTCTATCTCCTCCAAGGAAATAGATTCAGCCCGCTTCCGTAGCGGGCTTTTTTTTTGCCTGTTCAGATCAAATCACCACCAGATCGAGCGCGCGCATGAAGTTCGCCGCCTGCGCATGCGTGATGACGGCGCCTTTCAGCAGCGCCGCTTCGCTCAATTTGAAACCGTCGATATCGGCGCCGCGCAAGTCCGCGCCCTGGAACTTCGCCAGTTTGATGGTGGCATTGCGCAGGCTGCCGCCTTCGAAGACGGCTTCGCGAAAGTCGCAGCCGGCCAAGTAGGCATCGGAAAAATCCAGCTGTTTTAATGTCGCCTTGCGGAACGAGAAGCCGCGCAAGTCGGCGCCCACCAGCAGGCTGTCTTCGAAGGTGAGACCCAGGTGGGCCACTTCCTCGAAAGACGCGCCCGTCAGCTTGCAGCCGCGGTAGGTGGCCGAGGCCAGCTTGGCGCGCCGCCATTTCGTGTTGTTCAGGTCGCAGCCTTCGAAACTGGCGTCGACGGCGTCGACGGATTCGAAATCGGCGCTGCCGGCGCGGCAGCGGCGCCAGGTGCTGCGTGCCAGTTTGCTGGCGAACAAGCTGGTGTCGGCAAAGGTGCAGCGCTCGAAGGTGCAGCCTTGCAAATCGAGGCGCGACAGGTCTTCGCCGTCGAACGCGCAATCGATGAAGTGGCGTACCGGCAAGGCCAGTTGCTGTTCCATGCCGGTGCGGTCCAGGGTCATGCCAGTTACTGCGGTGTCGTGTGTTGCCATCCGTCTAATTCCTAAAGTAAAAAACAGGGGAGGGATGGCGCGGCGGGAAAAATGCACGAACCAGAACACCTCCCCGGCTGGTGGTACAGCCAAGGGTCAGCGCCGTGGGTCCGCGTGGGCGGGAGCATGCCGGACTGTGCCGGGCACTTACCGGGTTACCAACCGGTGCGCTCATTTTCGATCAGCCTGCATTGTAACGGCTTGACTACACACTTGCCAGTTCTTGCGAAGCCGGGTTAGTATCGTTGCAGGCACACGCATTGTGCCAACGTCGCTCGGACGGATCCGGGCGCTTACGTATAGAGATACCATGACCGACAGCCAAGCTCCGCGCAGCTTTTCGCGCATCAATCGCCTTCCCCCCTACGTTTTCAATATCACCGCCGAACTCAAGATGGCCGCGCGCCGCCGTGGCGAGGACATCATCGACATGTCGATGGGCAATCCCGATGGCGCCACGCCGGCCCACATCGTGGACAAGCTGGTCGAGACGGTGAAACGCCCAGACACGCACGGTTATTCCGCGTCAAAAGGCATCCCCCGCTTGCGCCGCGCCATTGCGCACTGGTACAAGAAGCGCTATGAGGTCGACATCGACCCGGACAGCGAAGCCATCGTCACCATCGGCTCGAAAGAGGGCCTGGCCCACTTGATGCTGGCGACGCTCGACCGTGGCGACACGGTGCTGGTGCCCAATCCCAGCTACCCGATCCACATCTGGGGCGCCGTGATCGCGGGCGCCGATATCCGCTCAGTGCGCATGGGGCCGGGCGTGGACTTCTTTGCTGAACTCGAACGGGCGATCCGCGAAAGCTACCCGAAACCGAAGATGATGGTGCTGGGTTTCCCGTCCAACCCCACGGCGCAATGCGTGGAGCTGGAATTTTTTGAAAGAGTCGTCGCGCTGGCGAAGCAGCACAATATTCTGGTGGTGCATGACCTGGCGTATGCCGACATCACTTTTGATGGCTGGAAGGCGCCGTCCATCATGCAAGTGCCCGGCGCGCGCGACGTGGCCGTCGAGTTTTTCACCATGTCGAAAAGCTACAACATGGCGGGCTGGCGCATCGGCTTCATGGTGGGCAACGCGGAACTGGTGGCGGCCCTGGCGCGCATCAAGAGCTACCACGACTACGGCAGTTTCACGCCCGTGCAAGTGGCGGCCATTGCCGCGCTGGAAGGCGACCAGAGCTGTGTGACGGACATCTGCGCCCAGTACCAGCGCCGCCGCGACGTGCTGGTGAAAGGCTTGCATGAAGCGGGCTGGATGGTGGAGAAACCGAAGGCGTCGATGTATATCTGGGCGCATATCCCGGAAGCGTATCGCCACCTGGGTTCGCTGGAGTTCGCCAAGCTGCTGCTGCAAAAGGCCAAGGTCAGTGTGTCGCCCGGCATCGGTTTCGGCGAATATGGCGATGAATACGTGCGCTTCGCCCTGATCGAAAACGAGGCGCGCGTGCGGCAGGCGCTGCGGGGCATCAAGAATATGTTGCGTTCTGGCGACGGGAAAACGGAAGCGGCAGCATAAAAGTTGCCGTGTGGAATGCTTCGTTGCCCCTAATATCACTATCGCGTATTTCTGACATCACGAATATAAAGTGGTTTTATATGCTGCGACGCGGCATCATTCATCTGTCTCCTCTATCTCCTCCAAGGAAATAGATTCAGCCCGCTCCCGCAGCGGGCTTTTTTTTGCGCGTCCCCATCGCCGCTGTCCACCGCCGGCAACACCAGCGGCCCGCCGCCAGATCATAGGGCCAGACCTTGCCCCTGCAAGAAGATCAGGTCGCCGCAAAAGCTGCAAAAATGACATTGTTGAGTGCTAGTATTTCGACTCGCCTGCCGATGCGGGCAGCTCGTCACCACTCTCCAATCATATCGGGAATCATCATGACCTCATTCATCAAGCCATTGTCCATTGCCGCCGTCGTGGGTACCTTGTTCGCCAGCGTCGTTCCTGCCAGCCCGGCTTCGGCGGCGGGCGCCGTCAAGCCCACCATCGTCTTGGTCCATGGCGCGTTTGCCGATGCATCGAGCTGGGACGGCGTCGCCGCCATCCTGGCAAAAGACGGCTACACCGTCATCGGCGCGGCCAATCATCTGCGCAGCGTCAAGAGTGACGCCGATTCCGTGGCCCGCGTCGTCAACAGCGTGCCTGGCTCCGTCGTGCTGGTGGGGCACTCCTACGGCGGTTCGGTGATCAGCGCGGCTGCCCAGGCAGGCGGCAACGTCAAGGCGCTGGTCTACGTGGCGGCTTTTGCGCCCGATGCCGGCGAGACGGCCGCTGGCCTGTCGGGCAAATATCCGGGCGGCACCTTGGGTACGGCCTTGGCCAAGCCCGTACCGCTGGCCGATGGCAGTAACGACCTGTTTATCGAGCAAGCCAAGTTCCACGACCAGTTCGCCGCCGATTTGCCGGCGGCCAAGGCGCGCCTGATGGCGGTCGGCCAGCGTCCGATCACGGATGCGGCGCTGAACGAAGCCTCGCCTGCGCCAGCTTGGAAGGGTATCCCGTCCTGGTTTGTCTACGGCAAGGCGGACAAGAATATTCCCGCAGAAGCGCTGGCCTTCATGGCCAAGCGTGCCAACGCGAAGAAAACCGTCGTGATCGACGGCGCTTCCCACGTGGTGATGAGCTCGCATCCGGCGGAAGTGGCCAAGCTGATCGAGGAAGCGGCTGGCAGCGTCAAGTAATCAACCAGGGCGTCACGCCAAGATATTGATGGGGCTTATCTTGCTCATCACAACACATGATTGGCGTGATATGCCGCAATGCGTCAAGATGCATCTGTCTCCTCTACTTCCTCACAGGAATTAGATTTAGCCCGCTCCCGCAGCGGGCTTTTTTTTGCGGCTATGTCACCGTCAGATGTGGGAATCCTCCCAGCGTTGCTCTCAATAACGTTTCTGGCGAGCGGATGCGCCTGGCATCGAGTATCCAGCGCCACCCCAGATAATTTGGCAGGTAGCGCGTCGCCACGCCGTGAAACGGACCCAGCCATTGCCGCAAACGGCTGTGATAGGCGTTGACGTTCTGCACGTGGGCGGCGCCCTGTACGCGGATGCCTGCGCGCAAGTTGACGGCCTGGTGGCTGATGCCAGCCTCCCTGGCAAAGGCCCGATAGGCGGCATGGCCATCGGTGACCAGCAGCACGTCCTTGTCGATGACAGGTAACAGGCAATGATGCAACTGCGCCTTGGTCAGCGCCCCTTTGCCCGTGATGAAGTCCAGGGTCTGGCCCGTGCGGTCGCGCGCCACCAGGATGCAGACCTGCTCATTGGAAATGCCGCGCTGGCGGGCATGGCCGCCTCGGCGGCGTGGCGGACGCGTCATGTTTCTCGATCCCTTTTCCGATTCCAGCAGATATAACTCGTCGGCTTCGGCGATGCCGTGCAGGCCATGCGGCCGATCCGTCTTTGCCAACGATAAAAACCGGTGGCGCCAGCGAAACGTGGTGTTGCGGTGTACGCCCAGTTGGCGCGCCGCCTTGCGCACGGAATCCGATGCCAGCAGGCAATCGGCGTAGTCGAGCCACAGCGCCTTGTGGCGCAAGCGGGCCAGCGGCGTGCCCGTCAAGGCATTGAAGGTACGCCCGCAGGGAACGCAGCGGTAGCGCTGCAGGCCGTGTGTATGGCCATGCCGGTGCAAGTGCGCCGATTGGCAGGCGGGACAGGCCAATCGCGGCTGCGCCACACTTTCCAGCAGCGCGACGGTCGCGTCGTGTGGCGCGTTGCCACGCAGCAGGGCAATGCCTGCCTGCCGCTGGCGTCGGTTCAACTGCGCAAACTGCGCGATAAAGCTGATCCATTCGGCTAGCTGCATGATCTGCTCCCTGCGTGGTGAGTATGCAGAGTCAGACAGCACAAGCAAGGGAAGATTCCGGCATTTCCCCTATTTGCCGATGACATAGCCTTTTTTTTGGCCCGACGTTTGTCAGTGTTCCCCGGTACCGGTAAACCGCCGCACGGCCACCTCCCACTGCTGCATCAGGCTGGCCGCCTGGTCGCGTCCGATGGTGGGCAAAAATGTCCTGTCGGCGCGCCAGTGCGACGCCAGTTCATCGGTGCCTTGATACAGGCCGATGGCCAGGCCCGCCAGGTAGGCGGCGCCCAATGCCGTCGTTTCGATCACTTGCGGGCGCACGACGGGGATGCCCAGCAAGTCGGCCTGGAATTGCAGCAGCAGGTTGTTGGCGCAGGCGCCGCCGTCCACGCGCAGTTCCGTGATCGGCGCTTGCGCGTCGCGCGTCATGGCGCCCAGCAGGGCGGCGCTCTGGAAGGCGATCGCTTCCAATGCCGCGCGGGCGATGTGGCCCACCGTGCTGCCACGGCTCAGGCCCAGGATGGCGCCTTTCGCCGACGGCACCCAGTACGGCGCACCGAGTCCCGTAAACGACGGTACGAAGACGACGCCGCCCGAATCGGGCACGGAGGCGGCCAGGCCTTCCGCTTCGCCCGCGTGGCCGATGGCACCGAGGCCGTCGCGCAGCCATTGCACCACGGCGCCGCCGATGAAGACGCTGCCTTCGAGCGCATATGTCGGTTGCGCGCCCACCTGGCAGGCGGCCGTGCTGATCAGGCCATGCTGCGATTGCGCGCACTGTTCGCCAGTATTGAGCAACAGGAAGCAGCCCGTGCCATAGGTATTCTTGGCCATGCCCGGCTTGAAACAGGTCTGGCCGAACAGCGCCGCCTGCTGGTCGCCGGCGATGCCGCCGATGATGACAGGGCTGCCCAGTACGTCCGCATCCGTTTCGCCATATACGTGGCTCGATGGGTGGACGGATGGCAGCAGGCTGGCGGGAATGCCCAGCCAGTCGAGCAGCTGGGCATCCCAGCAGCCTTCATGCAGGTTCCACAGCATGGTGCGCGAAGCGTTGCTGACGTCGCTCACGTGCAGGCGGCCGCCCGTCATTTTCCACGCCAGCCACGTATCGATGGTGCCGAAGGCCAGTTCGCCGCGCATGGCCCGCGCGCGCACGCCGGGTACGGCGTCGAGTATCCAGCGCAGCTTGGTGCCGGAAAAATACGGGTCGAGCACCAGGCCCGTTTTCGCGTGGATGGCGCCGGCCAGGCCGCGCGCGCGCAAATCCTCGCACAGCGCTTCCGTGCGGCGGTCTTGCCAGACGATGGCGTTGTACACGGGTTCGCCCGTGGCGCGGTCCCATACCACCGTCGTTTCGCGCTGGTTGGTGATGCCCAGCGCACCGAGCTCATCGGCCTGCAAGCCTGTCTTGGCCAGCACTTCACGGCAGGTCGCCAACTGGCTATGCCAGATTTCCATGGGATCGTGTTCGATCCAGCCCGGCTGCGGGAATAACTGGCGAAACTCGCGCTGTGCCACGGCGACGATGGCGCCTGCTTCATCGAACACCATGCTGCGCGAGCTCGAAGTGCCCTGGTCGAGGGCCAGCAAATACGTCATGCCGCCACCTCCTGCGCCAGATGCACCGCCAGCCACTGCTGCAGGCGCGCCACGTCGGCCGGCGTGCAGCGCAATCCCAGCTTGCTGCGCCGCCACAGGATGTCGTCGCTGCTCCTGGCCCATTCCACCTCGATCAGATAGCACGCTTCGGCTTCGTACAGGCCGGGCGCCAGCTGCGCGCCCAGGTCGGCCATCGAGGCGGCGCCCGTCAGCAGGCGCGTGGCGCGGCTGCCGTAGGCGCGCGCATAGCGGCGCGCCAGCGCGGGCGGCAGCCATGCGTGGTCGCGCTGGAAGCGGGCGAGGAAACCATCGAAATCATGGCTGTCCACCAGGCGGTTCGCCTGCTGCAAGTCGCCGCCGGGCAGGGGCGCCTCGGCCGTCCACGCCGCGGCGGTATTGTCCAGCAGGGGCGCCAGCAAGCCCAATGCTTCCTCGGCCAGCTTGCGGTAGGTGGTGATCTTGCCGCCCCAGATATTGAGCAGCGGCGCGCCCGTCGCCGCCTTGCCGCGCGCCACTTCCAGCAGGTAGTCGCGCGTGATGGCCGACGCGTTCTGCGCGCTGTCGTCGAGCAGCGGGCGCACGCCCGAATACGTCCACACGACGTCGGCGGGGCCGATCTCGCGCTTGAAATAGCGGTTCGCAGCCTGGCACAGGTAATCGATTTCCATCTGGCTGATTTTGACCTGGCTGACCTCTCCCTTGTATTCCTCGTCCGTGGTGCCGATCAGGGTGAAGTCATCCTGGTAGGGAATGGCGAAGATGATGCGCTGGTCCGGGTTCTGGAAGATGTAGGCATGCGGATGCTCGAACAGGCGCGGCACGATGATGTGGCTGCCTTTGATCAGCCGCAGCCCCTGCGTCTTGCCGCCGCCGGCCGCACCGGCAAATTGCGCCGTCCACGGTCCCGCCGCGTTGACGATGGCGCGTGCGCGCAGCGTCTTGCGCTGGCCATCCTCGGCTTGCAGGGTGGCTTGCCAGTCGCCGCCATCGCGGCGCGCATCGACGCAGGCCGTGCGCGTGAGGATATGCGCGCCGTGTTCCTGCGCATCGAGCGCATTGAGCACCACCAGGCGCGCATCGTCGACCCAGCCGTCGGAGTACACGAAGCCCTTGCGGTAGCCAGCCTTCAGCGGCGCGCCCGCCGCGTGCTTGTCCAGCGCGATGCCTTGCGAGGCGGGCAAAAAAGCCCGCTTGGCCAGGTGGTCGTACAGGAACAGGCCCGCGCGTATCATCCAGGCGGGGCGCTGGGCGGCGTCGTGCGGCATGACGAAGCGCATCGGCCACATGATGTGGGGCGCGGCGCGCAGCAGCACTTCGCGTTCCTGCAGCGCCTTGCGCACCAGCTTGAATTCATAGTATTCGAGGTAGCGCAGGCCGCCGTGTATCAGCTTGGTGGACGCGGACGAGGTGTGCTGCGCCAGATCGTGCTGTTCGCACAGCACCACGCGCAAGCCGCGGCCGGCCGCGTCGCGCGCGATGCCGGCGCCATTGATGCCGCCGCCGACGACCAGCAGGTCGCAGTCGGCGGGTAGGGAGGAAAAGCGGGAAGCGGACATGGAAGACTCGTCTGGTAAAAGTAAAAGAAAATTAAATGCCGTATCAGGCGAGCAGCGACAGCACGGGCGGCAGCACGAGGGCCAGGCCGGCGATCAGCAGCAACACGAAGACGGCGCGGCGCACGTGTTCGATGGGCAGGCGCGAAGGGTGGCGGCGCGCCAGCCACGTCAAGCCCATCACCAGCGGCAAGGCCTCGAGCGTCAGCCAGAATGCCGTCATGCTGAACTGGCCATGCGCCAGCACGAGGGCCAGGCGCAGCACGGCATTCGCGGCGAACAGCACGATCAGCGAATGGCGGATCATGTCGGCCGGCCATGGCTGGCGGTACAGGTGGTAGACCATGGGCGGGCCGGCGCTGGCGAACAGGCCACCCATCACGCCGGACACGCCGCTGAAGAACAGGAACGAGGGCAGGCTTGACTGCTGCGCACGCGCGCTGGCGCGCAGCACCAGCATAAAGGCGCAGATGACGATGGCGCAGCCGAGCAGGAAGCGCAGCACGCTCACCTGCTGCGCGCTGAACCAGCCCAGCAAAGCCACGCCCGCGCCCACGCCCAGCTGGCTGACGGCCAGCGAGGGGCCGAACACGGGCCAGGCCAGCTGCGGGCGCGTGCGGCCAAACGTGATGGCCGCGTTGACCAGCACCAGCACGCTGACCACGTTGGCGACGTCGCCCAGGCTGGCCAGGTGCAGCACGGCCGTCAGGCCCAGCAGGATCAGGCCAAACGCAAATCCCGTCAGGTTCTGCGCCACGCTGGCCAGCGCCACGCAGGCCAGGAACAGCAGGTGCGACGCCACGCTCATGCCAGGCTCATTTCGCCAGCGACAGGTAGAAGTCCTGCTGCGCGCAGCCGCGCCGCACGAAGACGGGCGGCTGGCCCAGCGGCGCATCGACTTCCACGCACTGGCCGCCGTCGAATGCCGTGCCGCTCCACAGGTGGATCCAGGCATCGCCTTGCGGCAGGTAGGCGCTCCAGCGCGCGGCGCCGGCCGCGTGCACGGGCGCCACCAGCAGGTCGGGGCCGAACAGGTACTGGTCCTGGATGGCGTAGGTGGCGCGGTCGTGTTCATAGTGCAGGAACAGTGGGCGCTGCAGCGGCAGGCCGCGCGCCACGGCCTCTTCGGCCAGGGCGCGGATGGTGGGCGCCAGCGCCACGTGCAGTCGCGTCATGCGGGCGAAGTGGCGGAACACGTTTTCATCCTGGTAGAACTGGAAGTTTTCGTCGGGACGGTTGCCTTCGTGCGTGCGCATCATCGATGTGAATACGGCCATCTCCGTCCAGCGCTGGAACAGTTCCGCCGTGCGCAGGTTGCCGAACAAGCTCGTATAGCCGCCGATATCGCTGTGGTGGTAGGCGTTGCCCAGGAGGCCAGACGACAGGGCGCCGCAGATCACCGTCTGCAAACCGTCATGGCGGCTGAAGTCGACCGACTGGTCGCCCGCCCACAGCAGCGGGCAGTGCGCCTGCACGCCCGTGTAGCCGGCGCGCATGAAGAAGGTGGCGTCGCCCGTCTTGCCGGCCCGTTCGATGGCGCGCGCATTGACCTCGGCCCACAGGGTCGGCCACGCGTTGTGCATCAGGCGCGCGTCGGCGCCATTGTGCAGGCGCAGGTCGATCGGCAGGTATTCGCCGAAATCGGCCATCCAGCCGGACAGGCCGAAGTCGAGCATCTCCTGGCGCAGGATGCGTTCCTCGAACCACAGCGCGGCGGCCGGATTGGTGAAGTCGACGACGCCGCAATCGAATTCGCCGAAGTCCACCAGGTAGGCGCCGCCATCGATGGCGGTCGCCAAAAAGCCCTGCTGCAGCGCTTCCTGGTACAGGGTGCCGTCGTTGCACAGATAGGGATTGACGTAGCCGAGGAAGCGGATGTCCTGCCTGGCCAGGTCGGCGATCCAGTTCTTCAGGTCGGGGTAGCGCTGCGGCTGCCAGCGCCAGTCCCAGAACAAGCGTTTGCCGAACGAGGTCTGGCGCAAGCCGACCCAGTCTTCGCACCACAGGGCGCTGACGGGCAAGCCGTGTTCCTGCGCCTGTGCGAGGATGGAGCGCGCGTGCTCTTCGCCGCCTTTCAGGCCCAGCATGGCGCCATTCTGCAGCCATGCTGGCAGCTGCGGCTGGCGGCCGAAGCGCTGCGAGACGACGCCGACCAGGTCGACGAAGGTGTCGGCCAGCATGAATTCCAGGCGCTCTGGCATGGCCCAGAATTGCAGTTCGTGGAAATCGGGCTGGCGGAAATCGAAGTCCGCATACGCCGTCGTTTCCGCATGCAGGCAATAGCGCTGCGAAGAGATGAAGCTCGGTTGCGGATAATTCGTGTGGTAGTAGTCGCCGCCCGACTTGGACGTCACGTCCGCCTGCCATGTCAAATGCGTCGACTTGTCGCGGCCCACGCCCGGCTCCGACGTCCACAGGGGGAAGTGGCGGCCGCGCAGGTCGAAGTACGACATCTGCTCGCCGCAGCCCCAGACATGTTCGTCCTGTTCCGCCGGCAAGCGCAGCCACAGCCGGTTCCAGCCCGGCGCCGCGTAGCGCACCACCAGGTGCACGCCATGCGGCGTCGCTTGCACGGCCAGCACCAGTTGCGGTGCGTCGCCCGCATGGCGCGCAAAGCTCAGGGTGGCGGCGTCGTCCTCCTGCGTGACGGCCAGCGCGCGCAGGGCATTGCGCTCCTCGACGTAATCCTCGATCTCGAAATTACCTCGGTACATTTCCATGCTTTCGCGGCCCTGGCCGACGAACACGCATGGAGCAGCGGCACTGTGGCGCAGCAGCAAGCGGCCGGCGCAGCGCAGGGCGACGCTGTCATTTTCCTGGTGTAGTGTGTACTGCATGACGATCAACTCCTGTGAAAACCGGCCGCCGCATGGCGGGGCATGCGGGCGGGCCGGCGGTGCATCAACAATTAAGTACTAATTAAAAAACGAGGAACATGCCGGCGGTCAGCTCGACGGGACTGTAGCCGAAGTAGTTATTGTCCCCCCGGAACTGCAATACGCCCAGCTTGGCGTGGCTGTTGTTGGCGATGCGCGTGGCATAGGCATAGAACGACAGGGTAGGCTGGAAGTTGTACAGGTAGCCCAGCGAGTAGGCGGTCGACTTCGGTTTGCCCACGCCGTCGCCCGTGTTCGCGCCGAACGCGCCCCTGGCGTTGGCGCCGTCATAGCTGATGTGCGCCAGGCTGCCTTCGATGCGGTGCTTGCCGATGTCGTACGCGCCCGACACGCCGAAGGCGTCGGCCGCGTAGCCGCCCGCGTTCGACACGCGGTAGGAGGTGTAGGAGCCGCCCAAGGTAAAGTCGTTCCACTTGTAGCGCGCGCCGACGATGTCCGTGACCTGGTTGCGCTTGATGAAGTTCGGCGTGCCGGCCGTGCTGATGTCGTTGCTCTGCTGGTAATCCATGTGCGCATAGCCGAGGAACAGATCGCCCTTTTTGTACAGCACGTTGGCGGCCCAGCTGCGGCCATCGTTTTCCAGGTCGGTGGCGGAAGACGCCTGCTGGCCGGCCGAATACGATACCTCGGCCGAGATATTGTTCCAGGTGGGGCTGCGGTAGCGCAGCGCGTTGCCGTAGAACAGGGCCGTGCCCGAGTTGTTGCCGGCCAGGCTAGTCGTCTTGCTGGCGTTGCCCGTCACGGGGTCTTTCAGGTAGCGGCCCAGCGATTCGGGGCGCGTGAGCGAGAACAGGGCGCTGAAATCGTTGGCGCCATAGTTGTGCGCCGAGGCCAGGTCGGCACCCAGCGAAACCCAGAATGGCGCCATGTACATGGTGCCGCCTTCGATCGAGCCCCAGGTGGTCGAGGCAAAGCCGACGGTGGAGCCGCGGTTGAACAGCACGGACGAGGTGGTGTTGTTTTGCGTGCCGCCGCCCGCATTGCCGTTGAACAGGTTCAAACCCGTCTCGACGCCGAAGATGGCCTTGTATTCATCGCTGAAGACCCAGGCGCCCGTCAGGCCCAGACGGCTGGCCATCTCGCCCTGGTTCAGGCGATGGTTCGTCAGCTGGCGCCCGCTGGCATCCTTGCCGCGCGAGACCGTGTAGCCGATGTCGCCACGGCCGTACAGTTTCCAGTTGAAGCCGGTGACGGGTTTCACGGATGCCGCCGCTGGCGCTGCTGCCATGGCTGCGGCAGGTGCCGCTGCGGGTGCAGGCTGGGCCGCCTTCGCTTCCATCTGCGCTACCCGGTCCTGCAATTGGGCCAGCATGGCTTTCATGTCGCTCAGTTCGTCGGCGCGCGCGTTAGCGCTAACAAATGACGCCGAGAAAAGGGCGCCCGTGATGGCCGCGGCCAATGTGGTCTTGCGTAATGTCGTTTGCATGATCCTGTCTCCTGTGTTTTTATAGGTGTATTGTTGCTGATCCCTGCCTTGCCTACATTAAATAATCAAATCCCTCCCATGCACAAATATTTGATATCGAGGAAGTCGTCCATGCCGTAGTGCGAGCCTTCGCGGCCCATGCCCGAATGCTTGACGCCGCCGAATGGCGCCATTTCATTGGCGATCATGCCCGTGTTGATGCCGACCATGCCCACTTCCAGTTCTTCCGCCACGCGCCAGACCCTGCCCAGATCGCGGCTGTAGAAATAGCCGGCCAGGCCGAATTGCGTGGCATTGGCCATGGCGACGACTTCGTCTTCGCTGCCGAAGCGGAACAGGGGCGCCAGCGGGGCGAAGGTTTCCTCTGTGGCCACCAGCATGTCGCTGTTCGCTTCCAATACCACGCTGGGCTCGAAAAAGCTGCCGCCCAGCGCGTGGCGCTTGCCGCCGATGGCCAGCTTGCCGCCCTTGGACAGCGCGTCGGCGATATGCTGCTCGATCTTGCGCACGGCGTTTTCATCGATCAGCGGGCCTTGCGTGACGCCAGCGTCCAGGCCATTGCCCAGTTTCAGCTCGGCCACCTTGGCCACCAGGCGGGCGGCGAAGTCATCGTAGATGCTGTCCTGTACGTAGATGCGGTTGGCGCACACGCAGGTCTGGCCGCTGTTGCGGTATTTCGACATCAGCACGCCTTCGACGGCCGCGTCGATGTCGGCATCGTCGAAGACGATGAAGGGCGCGTTGCCGCCCAGTTCCAGCGACAGCTTCTTGATCGTGCCGGACGCTTCGCGCGACAGCCAGGCGCCCACTTCCGTCGATCCCGTAAACGTGATCTTGCGTACCAGGTCGTTGTGGCACAGTTCCGTGCCGATCGCTTGCGCCGCGCCCGTCACCACATTGAACACGCCGGGCGGCACGCCGGCGCGCAGCGCCAGTTCGCCCAGGGCCAGGGCCGACAGCGGCGTTTGCGACGCCGGTTTCAAGACCATGGCGCAGCCGGCCGCCAGGGCGGGGCCGGCCTTGCGCGTGATCATGCCGTTCGGGAAATTCCACGGCGTGATGGCCGCGCACACGCCGATCGGCTGCTTGATGACGACGATGCGCTTGTCGTTCGACGGCGGCGCGATGACGTCGCCATACGCGCGCTTGCCTTCCTCGGCAAACCACTCCAGGTAGGCCGCGTTCGAGACGATCTCGCCCTTCGCTTCGGCCAGCGACTTGCCTTGCTCGCTGGTGAGTATCAGCGCCAGGTCGTCGGCATGCTGCAAAATCAAGGCGTGCCAGGCGCGCAGCACCGTGGCGCGCGCCTTCACGGTCTGCTTGCGCCACAGCCGGAAGGCCGCATGCGAGGCGGCGATGGCGCGCCGCGTCTCGGCCGCACCCATGCGCGGCACGGTGGCGATGACTGCGCCCGTGGCCGGGTTGGTGACATCGATGGTGGCGCCGTCATCGGCGTCGCACCAGACGCCATCGATCAGGCATTGCTGTTTCAACAGGCTTGCGTCTTGCAGGTTCAACATGGGGTTCTCCTTGAATGGGTGATGCGGCTTAACCCGCGACAGATACTTGCGCGAGTCCCGCGTCGACGATGATGTTCTGGCCCGTGATGCCGTCCGAATCGTCGGCCGCGAGGAACAGGGCCGTGCGCGCCACGTGGCCTGCATCGAGCCGGTATTTCAGGCATTGCAGTTCGATGAAACGCCGGTCTTCTTCCGGATCGCGCCACAGGGCGGCCTGGCGATCCGTGGCGATGGCGCCCGGGGCGATGGCGTTGACGCGGATATTCTGTTCGCCCAGTTCGCGCGCCAGGGTGCGCGACAGGCCCGCGATGCCGGCCTTGGAGGTGGTGTAGCCGACCAGGTTGGGGCGCCCGCGCATCCATGAAATGGAGCCGAGGTTGATGATGGCGCCGCCGCCGGCGGCCGCCATGCCGGGCGCCACCTGCTGGATGGCGAACACATGGTGCTTGAGGTTCAGGGCCAGGCAGTTGTCCCAGTACTCGGGCGTCAGTTCGGCCAGGCTGTGGCGGTCGTCGCGGCCCGCGTTATTGAGCAGCACGCGGATGGCGCCGAAGCGCGCCTCGACGTCGGCCAGGCTGGCCTGGTAGGCGGCGATGTCGCGGATGTCGCTGTACACAAAATAGGGCGCATGGCGGCACAGGGGCGCCAGGCGCGTGGCCAGGGCGGCGCTGGCGTCGCGGTCGATGTCGCAAAAAGCCACTTGCGCGCCTTGCAGGGCGAAGTGTTCGACGAGCGCAGCGCCGATGCCGGAGCCGCCGCCGGAGACGAAGACCACGCGGTCCTGCAGGCTGGGGTAGAGAGTGATGTTGGCGTTCATGCTGTCCTCGGGGGCAAATTGTGGGGATCAATCCCGGTAAAGGGGTTCGGGGCGGCCGGCCACGTCCAGGCGCACGGCAAAGAGGCCGCCGGCCTGCGGCTGGTGCGCCAGTTCGTCGTCGCCTGCGCCTTCGCGCGCGCTGGTGATGTACAGGGTGCGCAGGTCGGCGCCGCCAAAGGCGATCATGGTGGGGCGCGTGACGGGTACGTGCACGACGCCGATGATTTCGCCCTGCGGCGAAAAGCGCAGCACCCGGCCGCCTTCGTATTGCGCGCTCCAGTAGCAGCCTTCGGCGTCCAATGCCGCGCCATCGGGACGGCCGCCATACACGGCTTCTTCACCCTTGACGGGAAGGCGCGCGAATACCTGGCGCTCGCCGACCTGGCCGCTGGCCGCGTCAAACGCGAAACGGTAGATCACGTGGTTCGGCGTGTCGGACTGGAACAGGGCTTTTCCATCTTCTGCGAAGGCCAGGCCGTTGCTGACCTTGACGCCGAAGCCTTGTTCCGGCCCCCAGCCCAGGCGCGTGGCGCCCCGTTCCAGGCAAAACATGGCGGCCAGTTCCGCCGTGCGCGGTTCGTACATGGCGCCGGCCCAGAAACGCCCGGCGCTGTCGCAGCGGCCGTCGTTGAAGCGCATGTCGCGGCTGTCGTACGGTGCATCGGCCAGCTTGTCGAGCAAGCCTTCCTGCGGATAGAAACGGTAGAAACCGTCGCGCAGGGCCGCCACCAGGCCGCCTTTTTCAGCCAGGGCGATGCAGCCCGGCTCGCACGGCACCCACCAGACGCGGTCGAGGTTTGTCGCCGGATCGTAGCGGTGCACACGGCGTCCGGCGATGTCGATCCAATATAAACACTGCTCGGCCACGCTCCACAGCGGGCATTCGCCCAGCTGGGCGCGCGCGTCGAGCACGAGTTCGGCTTGCCATTCACGCATGCTGTTTCTCCTCGATTGCCAGGCGCATGGCGATGTGCAGGCTTTCGCCGGGCGCCAGCAAGCGCATGCCCGTGCCCTGCGCGCCGCGCGCGGCCAGCGCAAACGCGTTATTCGCGTGCGTGACGGGTTCCAGCGCAATGAAGCTGCGCTCGTCGTTGGGCGCGAAGCACACGAGGTGGCCGCAATTGTCGCTGGCCGACAGGTGCACGGCATAGTCTCCGTAATCGAGGCTGGCGCGGCCCGTCCAGCCGCTGTAGCAATTGTCCGCCTGCCAGCCGGCCACCGGCTGCGGCGTGGCGAATGGCGATGCTTGCGCCACGGGGGCCAGACCGGCCGGCAAGTGGTCGTCGCCCATGCTCCACACGCCATCCCACTGCGTCTGCAGGCGCAGGCCAGGTGCCAGCGGAAAGTAGGGGTGAAAACCCAGGCCGGCGGGCATGGTGCGCGCGTCGTCATTACGCACCGATAAAGTCAGGCGCAGGCCGGCTTCGTCGAGCAGCACGGTTTGCTGCACCGTGCAGGCAAATGGCCAGTCCGCGTCGCCGCCATGCACGAGCAGCAGTTCGGCGCTGTGGGCCGTGCGCGCCGCCACATGCCAGGCGCGCTGCCAGCCGAAGCCGTGGATGCTGTGCGGCTCGGGCGGGAAGTTGGCGCGCAGCGCATGCGTCTGTTCCGGCGCCTGCAGCACGGCGTTGCCGATGCGGTTCGAATACGGCGCCAAGGGATAGCAGGCCATCTGCCGCACACCGGCGCTGGCCGGCGCGGCGCGCAGGATGTCGCGCCCGCGCCAGCGGAGCGCCGCCAGCGCTCCACCTGTGGCCGGGTGGACGTCGGCGCGGCAGTCGCCATGCGCGAGGGTGAAGGGAGGCTGGTGGTTCATTTTCAGCCTCAGCCCTTCAAGCCGCCCGAGGTCAGGCCGCTGACGACCTTTTCCTGGAAGATCACGATCAGCACGACGATGGGCACGATGGCCACCACCAGCGCCGCCGAAATGATCGGCCACGGGAAGGCGAACTCGCCCTGGTACAGCTGGATGCCGACGGGCAGGGTGCGGTATGCCACGGCCGAATTCATCGACAGCGCCAGCAGGAACTCGTCCCAGGAATTGACGAACGCGAGGATGGCGGCCGTCGCCACGCCAGGCGCGGCCAGCGGCAGCACGATGCGCCACAGGGCGCTCAGGCGGGTGCAGCCGTCGAGCATGGCCGCGTTCTCGATGTCGCGCGGGATATCCTGGAAAAAGCTCACCATCATCAGCGTGCAAATCGGCAGGTTCAGCACCGTGTACGGCAGCACGAGCGCCCAGTAGGAGTTCAGCAAGCCCAGGCTGCGCATGATCTCGAACAGCGGCACCATCAGGGTCACCAGCGGGAACATCGACACGCCGATGATGGCGGTGAGGATCAACCCGCGGAAGCGCAGGCGCAGGCGGGCGATCGCATAGGCGGCCAGCGCGCTGATGAACAGGCTGAGCAGGGTCGACAGGCCGGCCACGATCAGGCTGTTGGTCAGGAACGTCAGCAGCGGCTGGTCCTGGAAGGCCGAGATGAAATTGCCGATGGTCGGTTCGTGCGGCCAGTAGGTGATCGGCTTTTGCGTCAGTTCGCTCTCGGTTTTCAGTGAGGTGAACAAAATCCACAGGGCGGGGAAGACGCCGTTGAGGATGACGATCGCGGCGGCGAACCAGCGCAGGCGCTTCGATGAAAACAGGCCGCTCATTCTTTGTCTCCTCTTACATATTTCAGATATACGAACGTGGTGGCCATCGACAGCAGGAACATGAACACGGCCAGGGTCGAGCCATAACCCACATCAAGGTAGTCGACCGTATTGGACTGGATATACATGGCCAGGGTCTTGGTTTCGTCGCCAGGGCCAGGCATGTTGTACGGAATATCGAAGGACTGGATGGCCGTCAAGGTGCGGAAGATCAGCGCCACCAGCATCGATGGCACCAAGAGCGGCAGGGTCACTTCCGTAAATTGCTTCCACTTGCTGGCGCCGTCCACCTCGGCCGCTTCATACAGCGAGGCGGGAATGGTTTGCAGGCCGGCCAGCAAAATCAGGGCCATGAACGACGAGGTTTTCCAGATGGTCGTGATGCAGATGGCGGCCATCGTCAGCGCGGGCGAGTTGAACCAGATTTGCGGTTCCCAGCCCAGGCCGGGGATCAGCAGGTCGATGCGGCGGATGATGTCGTTCACCAGGCCGTATTCGCTGTGGAAGAACCAGGCGAAGATCAGGCCGACGAAGGCCAGCGGCAAGGCCCACGGCAGCAGCAGCGCCAGGCGCACGGGCCAGCGGTATTTGAACGGCATGTTGGCCAGCATGGCCAGGCCCAGGCCCGCCACCAGCGCGCCCGGCACGGTGACGACGGTGATGATGACGGTGTTTTTCAGCGACTTCCAGAACAGGCTGTCTTCCAGCGCCATCTTGTAGTTGTCCAGGCCCACGAAACTGGGCAGGCTGCCGCCGGACAGGCGGATGTCGAAAAAGCTGTTGTAGATCAGTTTGCTGACCGGGTAGGCCACGATCAGCAGTAAAAACAGAATCGCCGGCGTCAGCAGGACCCAGGCCAGCGTCGTTTCGCTGGGGTCCGTGATGCGGCTTTTCAGGGTGCGTTGCCTCATGATTTCCTCGTCTGTTGCGGTGTGCGTATGCGTGTGCCGCCCGGGCCGCCGCCGTGGCGGCACGGGCGCATGCGCGGTTAGCGCAGGATGCGCTTGACCCGGTTTTCGATCTCGGCCACGCCGGCCGCCGGCGTCTTCACGCCCGCCATCACGGCATTTGTATTGACGCGCACGGCTTCGGACACTTCGCTGTAGCGGGGCGTGACGGGGCGCGACCGGGCGCTTTGCACGACCGGCAGGGCATCGGCGAACCAGCCATTGACGGCCAGCACTTCCTTGTCCTGGTAGACGGATGGGTAGACGGGCAGGTTGGAGGCCTTGATGGCCAGCTGCTTCGACACTTCCGGGCTCGACAGCCAGCGCACCAGCTTGGCCGACGCTTCCTTGTTCTTCGAGAACGAAGACACGGCCCACTGCCAGCCGCCGATGCACGAGGCCGGTTTGCCGCCCGCCATGGCCGGCAGGCTGACGACTCCGACTTTATCCTTCACGCTGCTGTCGGCGCCATCCTGGAAGTGATTCCAGGCATAGCCCCAGTTGACGGCAAACAAGACGTTGCCGGCCTGGAATTCCTTGCGCGTATCGTCAGTGGCCACTTCGGCGATGTTCTTTTTCGCCACGCCCTGGTCGACCAGCTTGCGCCACATGGCCAGGCCCGCTTCCGCCTTGGGCTTGTCCAGGGTCAGCTTGCCGTTGGTGACCAGTTCGCCACCCTGGCTCCAGTACGGCAACAGGAAGGTGCAGACGGCGCCTTCGATGGCCTTGCCCTGGAAGCTGATGCCTTGCAATTCCGGATTCTTTTCGCCGGCCTGGATGGTGCGCGCCACGGTGGCCAGCTCATCCCAGGTTTTCGGCGCCGCCAGCTTGTACTTGGCCAGCAAGTCCTTGCGGTAGTAGAGGAACATGGCGTCGGCAAAGGCGGGCAGGGCCACGACCTTGTTGTCGACCATATTCGCCTGCTTGTAGGCGGGCAGGTACTGGCCCATGATCTTGTCGCGGTCGGCGCCCAGGTATTTATCCAGGCTTTCGATCCAGCCGGCCGACGCGTACTGGGCCGGGCGGATGATGTCGATCAGGAACACGTCCAGGGTGGTGTCGCCGGCCGACAGCACGGTGTTCAGGTATTTCTGCTGCAATTCGGAGGTGGCGCCGCCCGTTTCCAGGTCGATCTTGACGCCGGGATTGGCGGCCATGAACTTGGCGAACAGTTCGCGCATGACTTCGGGGCGCTCCTGGCCGCCGACAAAGACCTTGACGGTTTGCGCATGAACGCTGGTGGCGAGGACGAAGGTGGCGCCGAGCGCCAGGACGAGGGATTTGATACGCATGATGCTTGTCTCCTGTTTTTTGGAATGGGTATGCCGCTTGTGCGCGGCTTATCGGGATGGCAAAACCGCGCCGCCCTGCGGATCGAACAGATGGAATTTCTCCATGTCCAGCTGTACCGTGACTTGCTGCCCTGGCGCCAGCGCAAACGTGGGCGGCAGGCGTGCCGTCAATTCGCCGCCTTCGCACTGGAAGATGACGAGGGTTTCCGCGCCCAGCGGTTCGACCACCACGACTGTCGCGGCCAGGGCGGCGCTGGCGCTGCCGGCCGCTTCCAGGGTGATGTCTTCCGGGCGGATGCCGAATTCCACGGCGCGGCCATCGAGCTTGCCGCAGGCAGCCTGACGTTCGGCCGGCAGGGCCAGGCGGGCCGCGCCCAGCACGATTTCAGCCTGGCCGGCGCCATTGCGTGCCACCTTGGCGCCGAGGAAGTTCATCGGCGGCGAACCCGTGAAGCCGGCGACAAATTTCGACACGGGTTCGTTGTAGATCTGGTCCGGCGTGCCGACCTGCATGATGTTGCCACCGGACAGTACGACGATGCGTTCGGCCAGGGTCATCGCTTCGACCTGGTCATGCGTGACGTAAATGGTGGTGGCGCCGATGCGCTGGTGCAGCTTCTTGATTTCCGTGCGCATTTCCGAGCGCAGCAGGGCGTCCAGGTTCGACAGCGGTTCATCGAACAGGAACAGCTTGGCCTGGCGCACGATGGCGCGGCCCATGGCCACGCGCTGGCGCTGGCCGCCGGACAGGGCGCGCGGCTTGCGGTCGAGCAAGTGGTCGATTTTCAGGATGGCGGCGGCGGCGCGCACGCGCTGTTCGATTTCCGCCTTCGGAAACTTGCGCAGCTTCAAGCCAAAGCCCAGGTTGTCGAACACGGACTTGTGCGGATACAGCGCATAGTCCTGGAACACCATGGCGATGTCGCGCTCGCGCGGCGGCAAGTCGTTGACGACCTGTCCCTCGATGGAGATGGTGCCGCCCGTGATGGACTCGAGCCCCGCGACCATGCGCATCAGGGTGGATTTTCCACAACCCGAAGGGCCCACGAAGACGACGAATTCGCCTTGCTTGATTTCCAGGTCGATGCCATGAATGACTTCGACGCCGTTGTCGTACTTCTTGACGACCTTTTCCAGTTTTACACCTGACATGCTTGTCTCCAAAAGATGCGAATGACGCGTCTGAGCGCGCTGCGTGCGTTGCAACAGAAATAGATTAGTAGGCGCCCGTGTCGAGGGCTTTCGCCAGCGACGGTTTCAGGGCCGTGATAAAGGCATTGGCCTGGCGCATCATCATGCCCATGTCCGAGGCGATGGCCACGTAGTCATAGCCGTAACTAATGAAAGTGTGCACCATTTCCGGCGAGGGGCCGACAATGCCGATGGGTTTGCCAATGGCGCGGGCGCGGCGGGCCGCGTCAGCAATCGCCGCCTGCACTTCCGGGTGGCCGATATTGCCAATATGGCCCATCGCTGCCGACAGGTCGCCGGGTCCCACGAACAGGGCGTCGACGCCATCGACGGCGGCGATCTCTTCCAGTTGCGCCAGGGCGGCCGGCGTTTCCAGTTGGATAATCGAGAAGACGGCGCCGTTGGCGCGGGTGGCGTAGTCGGGTACGGTGCCATAGCGGCTGGCGCGGTGCATGGCGGCAAAGCCACGCGTGCCGGCAATAGCCTGGCCCGGCTGGGGATAGCGGGTGGCGGCCACGGCGCTACGGGCTTCTGCCGCGTTTTCCACGAACGGGAACATCAGGGTTTGCGCGCCGATGTCGAGCGCGCGCTTGATTTGCACGAGGTCGTTCCAGGCCAGGCGCACGACGGGGCAGGCCGGTGTGCCGCCCACTGCCTGCAGGATCTGGTAGGCGTCCTGGTAGTCGATGGGCACGTGTTCCATGTCCAGCACCAGCCAGTCGAAGCCGGCGCAGCCCATGGCTTCGGCCGTCACGGGCGTGCCGGCCATCAGCCAGCTGCCCAGCGGTACTGCTTTGTCCGCCAGCAAGGCGCGGAAGCGGTTGTCCAGGATATCCATATTTACTTTGTGCTCTCTCTATATGTGTAGGGAAGACGGCGGCGTCAGAAGATTGGCGGCTCGGGCGTGGCGGCGTTGCCCAGCAAAAAGTCCAGGTCGCAGCCCTGGTCGGCCTGCGTCACGTGCTCCATGTACAGCTTGGTGTAGCCGCGCGCATATTTTTGCGCCGGCACCTGCCATTCGGCGCGGCGGCGCGCCAGTTCCTCGTCCGTCACGTCCATGTTCAGGCTGCGTGCGGCGATGTCGAGTTCGATCATGTCGCCGTTGCGCACCAAAGCCAGCGGGCCGCCGACGGCCGCTTCGGGTGTCACGTGCAATACGCAGGTGCCGTAGTGGGTGCCGCTCATGCGCGCGTCGGAGATGCGCACCATGTCGCGAATGCCTTGCTGCAGCAGCTTTTTCGGCACGGGCAGATTGCCCCATTCCGGCATGCCGGGCGCGCCGATGGGGCCGCCGTTGCGCAGGATCAGGACCGTGTTTTCATCGATGTCCAGGTCGGGCGCGTGGATCTGCGCCAGCATCTCCGCGTTCGAGTCGAACACGAGGGCGCGTCCCCGGTGTTTGGCGAACTTCGGATTGGCGGCCGACGGCTTGATGACGGCGCCGCCAGGACACAGGTTGCCGCGCAGCACGGCCAGCGCCGCGCCGTCGGCCACCGGCTGCGACACCTTGCGGATCACGCTGTCGTCGAGGCAGACGGCGTCGGCGATGTTCTCGCCCAGGCTGCGGCCCGTGACCGTCAAGGCCGTCAAATCCAGCTGCTGCGCGATTTCCTTGAGCAGGGCCGGCATGCCGCCCGCATAGAAGAAATCTTCCATCAGCTTGTCGCCGGACGGGAACAGATTGGCGATGACCGGTACTTTTTGCGCCATCGCATCCATTTCATCGAGCGATAGGGCCAGGCCGGCGCGCCCGGCGATGGCGACCAGGTGGATGGCCGCATTGGTCGAGCCGCCGAGCGCCATGTAGGCGGCCACGCCGTTCGACAGCGCGGCGCGGGTGAAGAAGCGCGACGGCTTCAAGTCTTCCCACACCATGCCGACGATGCGCTCGCCGCATTGCGAAGCCATGCGCACGTGATTGGCGTCCATGGCGGGAATGCTGGTGGCGCCGGGCAAGGTAAAGCCCATCGCTTCGACGATGGACGTCATGGTGGACGCCGTGCCCATGGTGTTGCAGGTGCCGGGCGAGCGCGTCATCTTCGCTTCGAGCTTGATCCACTCGGGCTTGGCGATGTCGCCGGCCACGTAGTCGTCCCAGAATTTCTTGGTGTGCGTGCCCGCGCCCACGCTCTGGCCGCGGTAGCGGTCATTGAGCATGGGGCCGGCAGGGCAGAAGATGGCGGGGATATCCATGCTGATGGCGCCCATCAGCATGCCGGGCGTCGTCTTGTCGCAGCCGCCGAGCAGCACGGCGCCGTCGATCGGCAGCGAGCGCAGCAGTTCTTCCGTTTCCATGGCGAGGAAGTTGCGGTAGATCATGGTGGTGGGCTTGACCATCACTTCGCCCAAGGACAGGGCAGGCAGCTCGACGGGGAAACCGCCGGCCAGCAGGATGCCGCGCTTGACGGCTTCGGCCCGTTCGCGCAGGTGCGAGTGGCACGGCGACAGGTCGCTCCAGGTATTGATGATGGCGATGACGGGGCGGTCGAGGAATTCCTCGCGGCGCAAGCCCATCTGCTGCAGGCGCTGGCGGTGGGCGAACGAGCGCATGTCGTCTGGGGCCAGCCAGCGCTGGCTGCGCAGGGATTCCAGCGTGCGGCGGGAAGTAGCGGAGCTCAATGTGTGTCCTTTTCGGTTGCCTGGCGCGCTGCGTATGGCGTTCCAGTGCTGCTGTCTCGGGTCTTGCTTGCCGCCTTTGTTAGCGCTAACATTGCAAGTACAGCGAAATATAATTTGAATCGCAAGGGGCTGTCAACAGATTTAATGCAGGGTGCAGGCGCAAAGCCCTTACACTATCGGCATGATTTCATTGACGCCAAGTTCCAGGGTGGAATTTCTGCGGCCCAGCCGGTGAACCGTAGCGCAGCGGCGTTACGCCGGCATCCCCGTGCGCCCGGCCATGGCATGATGCGTGGTGATTACCGATTTTTGAGAAGGCAGTACCCATGAACGACCCAGTACGCAAGCGGCGCGGCCTCGGCCGCAGCACCGTGTTCGATGTGGCCAAATTGGCACAGACCTCGGCCATTTCCGTGTCGCGCTATTTCAAGGAACCGGACCGCGTGTCGCAGGAAACGCGTGACCGTATCAAGCGCGCCATCGACCAGCTCGGCTATATCCGCAACGAGGCGGCCGGCGGCCTGGCCTCGACCCAGGGCCGCATCGTGGGCGCCATCGTGCCCAGCGTGTCGAACTCCATCTTTGCGGAAACCATCCAGGGCTTGTCGACCACCTTGTCGCAGCACAATTACCAGTTGCTGCTGGCCACCCACGATTACTCGATCGAGACGGAAGAAAAGGTGGTGCGCGCCTTTCTCGGCTGGTCGCCGCGCGCGCTCGTGCTGACGGGCGCCGATCACAGCGCCGCCACGGAAACCTTGCTGGCGGGCTTGCAGATTCCCGTCATTGAAACGTGGGACATCCGCCCCGAGCGGCCGTATCCGCAGATCGGTTTTTCGCATATCGCCACGGGGCGCGACATGACCTTGTATTTGCACGGGCAAGGCTACCGGCGCATCGTCTACGTCGACAGCGGCATCGGCAGCGATTTCCGCGCGCGCAAGCGGGCCCAGGGGTATGAGGAAACCATGCGGCAGCTGGGTTTGCGTCCGGACATCGTGCAAGCGTCGGTGACGGCGCCGCTCGATGCGGGCGGGCAAGTGTTCAGCGAGCAAATGGCGCGTGCCGAGCGGCCCGATGCCCTGTTTTTTGCCAACGACAACATGGCGGCCGGTGCCATCTATGAAGCGGCGCGCCTCGGCATCCGTATTCCCGAGCAATGCGCGGTGGCGGGTTTCGGCGACTTCCCGTTCTCGGAAAAACTCATGCCGGCGCTGACGACGATACGCGTGCCCCGCTATGACATCGGCCGCCTGGCCGCGCAAGCGATCCTGCAGCGCCTGGGCGAAGTGGACGAGGGCGCCGCGCCACCGGCCTTGGCGCCGCTGCCTTACGAGCTGATCGCGCGTGCCAGCGCTTGAGATACCGTGCTTGCCGCAGATATTGATGAATCGTATTTCTATCATCACAACATGCAATTGGCTTGATATGCTGCGATGCGGCATCATGCACCTGTCTCCTCTACTTCCTCACAGGAATTAGATTCAGCCCGCTCCCGCAGCGGGCTTTTTTTTGCCTGTTTTTATGGCATAAAGCTGCGCACGCTTGCTTGCCATCATCGCCATCGTGTTGCTTTTGTGCATGCTAAACTGGGCCTTCCCCAGACCAAGGTTGTTCGATGCTTCCATTATTTCGCCACACGCTGGAGTCCACGCCGATCCTCGCCCTGTTTCTCGTCATCGGCGCCGGTTATGCGCTGGGGCGCATCAGCGTGTTCGGCTTTTCGCTGGGCGTGGGCGGTGTGCTGTTCGCGGGGCTGGCGCTGGGCGCCTTTGCTCCGGGTTCCGTGCCGCCGCCGATGGTCGGCTCCATCGGCTTGCTGCTGTTCCTGTATGGCATTGGCGTGCAGTACGGCGTGCAGTTTTTCGCCGGCTTGCGCGGCGCGGGGCAGAAACATAACCTGATCGCCTTCGTCGCCGTCATGGGTGGCCTGGGCGTGTCGATCTGGGGCGGACAGTGGATCGATATCTCGCTGCGCATGGCCAGCGGTGTGTTTGCCGGCGCCATGACCAGCACGGCCGCCTTGCAGGCGGCGCTGGAAGCGTCGCACGGCAATGGCGATGCGGCCGTCGGCTATGCGGTCGCGTATCCGTTCGGCGTCGTCGGCCCCATGCTGGGCCTGTACCTGGCCGGGCGCATCTTGAAACCCGTGCTGACGCCGCCGCCGGCGCCCATCGTCGTGTCCGAAATTACCATCGACGAAGCCAAACTGGCGGGCGCGGCCCTGTCCGAACTGGCCGATGGCCCCTTGGCGGGCGTGCAAGTGATCGGCGTGCGCCAGGGCCACCAGAACCGCTTGCCCGATCCTGGTCTTGTGCTTGGCGTGGGCGACGCGCTGATGGTGTCGGGCACGGTGGCGGGCGTGGAAGCGGCGCGCACGGCGCTGGGCCATTTGGACCCGGGTCGGCTGATGAAGGACCGCAGCGATTTCGACGGCACGGAAGTGTTCGTGTCAGACGCGGAAATCGTCGGCGTGCCCTTGGGCGAGTTGAACCTGGCAAAAGACTTTCCCCTGCAGATCGCCTTCATCCGCCGCGGCGACGCCATGATTTTGCCGCACCCCTTCCTGACCCTGGAATTTGGCGACAGGGTGATGGCCATCGCGCCGGCCAAACATGCGGCCGACGTGCGCAAGCTGTTCGGCAACTCCATCACGGCCACGGCCGAGTTCAGCTATGTCTCGCTGGGCATGGGCATGGTGCTGGGCGTGCTGCTGGGGTTGGTGCCGATTCCGTTGCCGTGGATAGGCTCGTTCAGCCTGGGCCTGGCCGGCGGGCCGCTGGTGATGGCGCTGATTTTGGGGCGCCTGGGCCGAGTCGGCAAGATCAGCTGGCGCTTGCCGCTGTCGGCCAACCTGGTGATGCGCAACTATGGCTTGACGATTTTCCTCGCTTCCGTCGGCATGGCCTCCGGCTTGCCCTTCGTGCAGCAAGTGGGCGCCGACGGCTTGCCCATGCTGGCGCTCGGTGCCGTGACGGTGCTGGTGGTGGTGGCGCTTGTCGTGATCCTTGGCAAGGTCTTCCTGCGCCTGCCATTCCCTGAACTGCTGGGCATCGCGGCTGGCGCCACCGGCAACCCGGCCGTGCTCGTGTTCGCCAACCGCCTGGCCAAGTCGGACCGGCCGAACCTCGGCTATGCGATGATTTTCCCCAGCATGACCATCGTCAAGATCGTCGCCGTGCAGGTGTTGCTGCACTTGTATGGCTGATGGCGGCTACCATCAATCCCTCGCTGCGCCAGGCCGTTTATTGGTTCCAGCAACGCTGATGCCAAACGACAGCAGCAAGGCGGCAGCGGCAAAGCCTGCGGCAAGCCACAGGTTGGCGGAGAGGCCCAGCCTGTCGACGGCTTGGCCACCGGTCCACGCCCCGAGCGCAATGCCGATATTGAAGACTCCCACGTACAGCGCGGCGACGATCTCCACGGCCCCGGGCGCCGCCTTCATCATCAAGGTCATCAGGCCGACCGATACGCCGCCGTAGGCCAGTCCCCAGGCCAGCAACACCACGCCGCCGCCGATGCCGGAGTCGCCGGCAGCCAGGAACAGCAGTGGCGTGAGCAGCAGGCCGCCCGAGATGGCGATGATGGTGGTCGCCGTGCGCCGCGCCGCGACGACACCGGCCAGGAAGTTTCCAATGATGCCCGTGAAGCCATAGGCAAACAGCAGTGCGCCCAGCCATTGCGCATCGAACCCCGACACGGACAGCAGTAGCGGGCGCACGAAGGTAAAGGCCATGAAATGGCTGCTCACCAGCAGCAGGGTCAGAAGCAGCCCCGCTTGCAACCGCCTGTTGCGCAGCTGTTGGCCGAATTGGCGCAAGGTCGTCGACGCGGCAGCGGGCAGGGCGGGAATGACGGCCAGGTGCAGCGCCAGTACCAAGCCGCTGAACAGCGCCATGACGCCGAAAGCCCAGCGCCATCCTGCAAGGTCGCCGATGTGTGCGCCTAGCGGCACGCCCAGTACGGAAGCGGCCGCCACGCCGCCGAAGATGACCGACGTTGCCAGGCCAACTGAGCGGTCAGGAACCAGGCGGGAAGCGAGGCCGCCGGCGATGGCCCAGATGCCGCCCATGCAGAAACCGACGAGAACACGGGCCGCCAGCATCCACGCCATGTTCTGCGCCAGGGCCGAGGCAATGTTCGCGATCACTAATAGCGTCAGCAAACCGCAGAGTATCTTGCGCCTGTCCAGGCGTCCCGATGCGAGCACGACCAGCGGCGCGAACAAGGCCGCCAGCAATGCGGGCAGCGAGATCATCAGGCCGGCCGTTCCCGTGGAGGTGCCCAGGGTGTCGGCAATCGGCGTCAGCAGGCCGACCGGCAGCATTTCCGTCGTCACGACGGAAAAAGTGGCCATGCCGACAGCGGTGACCGCCAGCCACGGGTGGCGGGCAGAAGTTTCTGCGGCAGCGCAGGAAGACGTACTCATGGTGCATATCCTTATGTGATCAGGCGATAAACGGGTGGGGCCCGCTTGCAATGGAAACACGCCGCAGCGATAATACATACATCGCGTATGAATAAAGTATATATACATACGCAGTGAATGTAAACAATCATACGCTACGTATGTAAGGAGAAAGCAATGGTTCGCCGCACCCGTGTGGAAATGGAAGAAACCCGCGCTTCACTGCTGGCCACCGCCCGCAAAGTGTTCAGCGAGCGCGGTTATGCCGACACTTCCATGGACGACCTCACCGCGCAGGCAGGGCTGACGCGTGGTGCGCTGTATCATCACTTCGGCGACAAGAAGGGTTTGCTGCTGGCGGTGGTGGAGCAGATCGATGCGGAAATGAATGGCCGCCTGCAGACCATCTCCGACAGCGCCGCAGACTTGTGGGAAGGCTTTCGCCATCGTTGCCGTGCCTATCTGGAGATGGCCCTGGAACCGGAAATTCAGCGCATCGTCTTGCGCGATGCAAGGGCGGTCCTGGGCGGCGCTTCCCCGGACTCGCAGCGCCATTGCCTCGAGTCGATGCAAGCGCTTATCCAGCAGCTGATTCAGCAAGGCATCGTGGCCGACGCTTGCCCGCAGGCACTGGCTTCGCTGATCTACGGCAGCCTGGCCGAAGCGGCGTTCTGGATCGCCGACGGCGATGAAGGCAATGCGCGCTTGGTAAAAGCAGTGGCGGCATTGGAATTGCTGTTACGCGGGCTTTTGCTGAAAAGGTAGTCGCGAAAAGTGCTAATCTCGCCAGTAGCGGACATGCCTGCAGAAGTCGATGACGATATTGAGCAGGGTGGGGGAATAGCGTCGAAGCTTATATTGATACGGAGGAAAACTATGCAAGTCACGCGTATCGTTGCAAATTTCCCGGCGTCGGATCCGGGCCTGGCGCGGACGTTTTACGAGGACGTGCTGGGCCTGAGCCTGTTGATGGACCATGGCTGGATCATGACGTATGGTTCGCAAGCCGAGATGAGCGTTCAAGTGAGCTTTGCGACGGAAGGCGGCTCGAACACTGCCGTGCCTGACCTTTCCATTGAAGTCGATGACGTGGATACCGCCTTCGAACGCATGTCCGGAGCAGGGTTTCCTATTGAATATGGCCCTGCCGATGAACCTTGGGGTGTCCGGCGTTTTTTCGTGCGCGACCCTTTCGGCAAGCTCATCAATATCCTGTCGCACACATAGACGCGGCGCCACGGCAGCCAGCCGATTCCACCCGCTTGCCTTGCCGCGCCAGCCATTGTAAAAGGCCTGGCGCCGCTCGCAATCTGTTGTACAATCCTTGAGAACGGTCGTGCTTTTTTGTGCGCTGAGCTTCCTTGCGTGCAGTTATCACGGCAACCGACAAGAACAAGGAGACAGACATGGACTTGCATTACACGGCCGAGGAGATGGCCTTCCGCGACACGGTGCGCGCCTTCCTCGACACCCATTTGCCGGCGGATTTGCAGCGCAAGGTGCGCCAGCATTTGCGCTTGAACCGCGACGATTACGTGCGCTGGCACAAGATTGTCGCGCAGCAGGGCTGGGCCGCGCCGGCCTGGCCCGTCGAATATGGCGGCACGGGCTGGACGTCCGTGCAGCGCCACATCTGGGAAGACGAGTGCGCGCGCGCCGCCACGCCGCCGATCCTGCCATTCGGCGTCAACATGGTGGCGCCCGTCATCATGGCTTTCGCCAGCGCCGAACAAAAAGCACACTACTTGCCGCGCATTTTGAACTGCGACGACTGGTGGTGCCAGGGCTATTCCGAGCCGGGCGCCGGTTCCGACCTAGCCTCGCTGAAAACTACGGCCGAGCGCGACGGCGACCATTACATCGTCAATGGCCAGAAAACCTGGACGACCCTGGGCCAGCACGCGGACATGATCTTTTGCCTGGTGCGCACGGACAGCACGGTGCGCAAGCAGGAAGGCATCAGCTTCTTGCTGATCGACATGAAAACGCCGGGCATTACCGTGCGCCCCATCATCATGCTCGATGAAGAACATGAAGTGAACGAAGTCTTCTTCGACAATGTGCGCGTACCGGTCAGCAATCTGGTTGACCAGGAAAACAAGGGCTGGACGTACGCCAAATACCTGTTGGGCCATGAGCGCACGGGCATCGCCGCCGTCGGCCGCTCCAAGCGCGAGCTGACTTTCCTCAAGCAGCTGGCCATGCAGCAGAACAAGCGCGGCGCGCCGCTGCTGCACGATCCCGCTTTTGCCGCCAAGGTGGCCCATCTGGAAATCGAATTGATGGCGCTGGAAATGACGGTCTTGCGCGTCATCAGCGACGAAGGCAAGGGACCGGGACCGCAGGCGTCGATGCTGAAGGTGCGTGGTTCGGAACTGCAGCAGCAGCTGACGGAACTGATGCTTGAAGCCATCGGTCCGCAAGCCTTGCCTTTCGACCCGGATTTTCTTGACGGCAGCGCGCCGCACGGGGCTGGCGGCGACGACCTAGCCGCGCCGCTGGCCGCGTATTACTTCAATTACCGCAAGACATCGATCTATGGCGGCTCGAATGAAATCCAGAAAAACATCATCACGCAGATGATCCTGGGCCTGTAAGCCAGAAGGAGACGACATGGACTTCCAATTTAATCAGGAACAGCAGCAATTCGCCGACGCGCTCAGGCGCTGGGTCGACAAAGATTACCCGTTTGAAACGCGCAAACAGATCGTCCACTCTGCCACGGGTACGTCCGACCTTGCCTGGGCCACCCTGGCCGAACTGGGCATGACGGCCTTGCCGCTGCCGGCCGGCGCGGGCGGCTTCGACGGCACGGCCGTCGACATGCTGCTGGTGATGCAGGAACTGGGCCGCGGCCTGGTGGTCGAGCCCTATCTGGCCACCGTGCTGGGCGCGCGCTTCTTGAGCCTGGCGGGCGGCCACGATGCTATGCTGGAACAGGTCGCCAGCGGCAGCCTCAAACTCGCGTGTGCGCTGGGCGAGCGCCAGTCGCGCCACGACATGCACGCTATCGCCACCACGGCCAAGGCCAGCGGCGACGGCTTCGTGCTCGACGGCGAGAAAACCGTCGTCATCCACGGCGCCCAGGCGGGCGCCTTGATCGTCTCGGCGCGCAGCAGCGGCGGCCAGAGCGATACGGATGGCATCTCGCTGTTCCTCGTGCCCGCCGACGCGCCCGGTGTCAGCGTGCGCGACTACCGCACCATCGATGGCCAGCGCGCCGCTACCGTCACCCTCGTGCAAGTGGTGCTGGGGCATGAGGCCCTGATCGGCCAAACGGGGCAGGGCTGGCCCGTGCTCGACGCGGCAGTGGATTACGGTGCCGCCTTGCTGTGCGCGGAAGCCGTGGGCGCCATGGACGCCATCTTTGCCGCCACCCTCGAGTACCTGAAGACGCGCCAGCAGTTCGGCGCGCCGATCGGCAAGTTCCAGGCCTTGCAGCACCGCATGGCCGACATGTTCATCCACCTGGAGCAGGCGCGTTCGATGGCCATGCTGGCTGCCGCCAAGGCCGACAGCGACGATGCGGTTGAACGCCGCCGCTCGGTGTCCGCCGCCAAGGCGCGGGTGGGACTGGCCGCCACCTTTGTCGGCCAGCAAGCCGTGCAATTGCATGGCGGCATGGGCGTCACGGACGAATTGCCCGCCGCCCACCATTTCAAGCGCCTCTCCATGATTGCCCTGACCCTGGGCGACGTGGAGCACCATATCGAGCGCTTTATCGCCCAGCCGGGCTTCTTGCCGACGGAGACCGCATGACCGCATCGCCTGCCATCACCCCGAAACACTGGTATTTCGAAGACTTTACGCAAGGCCTGGAAATCGACCTGGGCCAGCGCCATGTGACGGAAAAGGAAATCATCGCCTTCGCCACGGATTTCGATCCGCAGCCATTTCACGTCGACCATGACGCCGCCGAAAAGACCATCTTCAAGGGCGTCATCGCCAGCGGCTGGCATACGTGCGGCATGATGATGCGCCTGGTGGTGGACAATCTGCTCAAGCATTCGTCCAGCATGGGCTCGCCCGGCCTGGACAGCATCCGCTGGCTCAAACCCGTGCGCGCGGGCGACACCTTGCAGCTGACCTACCAGGTCAAGGAAGTGCGCCCGTCCACGTCGAAACCGGACCGCGGCATCGTCATTTCCGTGTGGAGCGTGCGCAACCAGCATGGCGACGTGGTGACAACGGTGGAAGGCATGGGCATGTTCGGCCGCCGTCCTGCCGGAGCGCAGCATGCGTGATATCGCCGGCATCGCCGGTTTTCAAGCGCTGGCGGGGCAGCACGTGGCCGTTTCCGACTGGCTGACCATCACCCAGCAGCGCATCGACACCTTTGCCGACGCCACGGACGACCATCAGTGGATCCACGTCGATACGGAGCGCTGCGCGCGCGAGTCGCCCTATGGCTGCACCGTGGCGCACGGCTTTTTGACGTTATCCCTGCTGCCCGCCATGTTGCAGGGCGCATTGCACATGGCCGGCATCCGCATGGCCATCAACTACGGTTTAAACAAGGTGCGCTTTCCCGCACCCGTGCCCGTCGGCAGCCGCCTGCGCGCGCGGCTCGACATCCTGTCCGTCGACGACTTGCCGGAAGGGGCGCAAGTGAACTGGGCCGTCACCATGGAGCGCGAAGGCGACACGAAACCCGTGTGCGTGGCGGAGTTCCTGATGCGCTGCTATCCCTGAGCGATAAGCCTGGCTCGCCGCGTAGGTCTGAGTAGGTTGGCGTAGGTCGGCGTAGGTCGGCTTAGCCCGCAGGGCGTAAGCCGACGCAGGCAGGCAGGCATGCAGCAGGCGCGCGCCTCCTCTTCACTCCCCCTCCGACGCGCAATACCTGTCCCGCCCCGTATGCTTGGCGCGGTACAGCAGGGCGTCGGCGGCGCGGATCAGGGCGCTCGGGTCCATGCCTTCCGTGGGCATGACGCTGGCCATGCCCAGGCTGACGGTGACGTGCGGGCCGACGCTCGATTTGGCGTGGGGAATCTGCAGCGCGCGCACTTCGTCGAGGATGCGCTGGGCTACCACCTCTGCGCCGTCGCGCGTTTCCTGCGGCAGCAGGATGATGAATTCCTCGCCGCCGTAGCGCGCCAGCAGGTCGGGCGGGCGCACGGCGCAGCGGCGCAGGGCGGCGCTCACCTGTTGCAGGCACAGGTCGCCCGCCTGGTGGCCATACGTGTCGTTGTAATCCTTGAAGTGGTCGATATCGGCCATGATGAGGGCCATCGGCACGCCGTCGCGCGCGCAGCGCCGCCATTCGCTGTCCATCGTGTCGTTGAAGCTGCGCCGGTTGGCCACGCCCGTCAGCGAATCCGTCAGCGACAGTTCGCGCATGGCATCGGCCTGCCGCTTGATGGTCAGCTGGCTGCGCACGCGGGCGCGCACGACGGCCGCGTTGAACGGTTTCGTGATGAAATCGACGGCGCCCGCTTCCAGCGCCCGCGTTTCGTCTTCGGGCTGGTTCAGGGCCGTGACGAAGATGACGGGAATGGCGCTGAGGATGGCCGACTCGCGCAGCGCATTGCAGACGGCATAGCCATCCATGCCGGGCATGACGGCGTCGAGCAGGATCAGGTCAGGTAGTTGATTGTGCGCAATTTCCAGCGCCTTCCCGCCGCTCAGGGCGAACAGCACGTCGTGTTCCTCGCGCAGCAGCTGGTGCAGGATCTGGATGTTTTCCATGGCGTCATCGACGATGAGGATGCGCCCGTTCATGGCAAGGTTGGTCCAGCTCACTTGTTTTCCTCTCGTTTCAGCTGATCGAGCACGAGTTTTTCCGCGGCGGAAAAATTCAGGGTCTCGATCGCGTTGGCCAGCGCCAGGGCCGCTTCCCGGTCTGATTGTTGTAGGGCGGGGTGCAGGACGTGGAACTGGGCCAGCGCCTTCAGGTTATTGTTGCGGATCAAGACCAGCAGCTCGGCCAGGCCGGCGTGCAGGTCGACCGCTGCGCTGCCGGACGCGGCCTGTGCCGGCTGCCCGCGCCGCAGGGGCGAGGGCAGGGTGCGCGCCGCATCGATGACTTCGGCCATCGCCCGTTCCAGCTGTTCCAGCAAGGCGGCCGTGGTGTGCGATTGCCCTGTCTTCAGCGCTTTTTCCGTCTCGGCGGCCAGGCTGGCGACATGGGCGGCGCCCAAGTTGGCCGCCACGCCGCACACGCGGTGCAGCAGCTGCGCCGCCTGCGGCGTCTGGCCGGCGGCCAGCAGGCGCCGTGCTTCCTCGACGGCGTCGCCTTGCGAATTTTCGAAGCGCTTGAGCAGCGCCAGGAAGGCGCCATAGTCGCCGCCGAAGCGGTGCAGGGCGGCCGCCAGGTCGATGCCGGGTATCGAGGCCGGCATTTCCAGCACCTCCGTGGCGGCGCCGCCTGGCTGCGCGGCGCTGCTGCCGCCAGCCTGGTGCGCCGGCACCAGCCGCGTCAGGGTCTCGATCATGTCGTCGACATCGATGGGCTTGGCCACGTGCGCATTCATGCCGCTGGCAATGGCGCGCAGGCGGTCTTCGTCCATGGCATTGGCCGTCATGGCGACGATGGGCAAGTCCGGCAAGCCCAGCGCGCGGATGGCCAGGGTGGCGTCGTAGCCGTTCATGACGGGCATCTGCAAATCCATCAGCACCACGTCCCACGCTTGCGGGCTGTGCGCCAGCATGTCGACGGCCAGCCTGCCGTTGGTGGCCACGGCTACGCGCGCGCCCGAGTGCAGCAGGATGTACTGCGCCACTTCCTGGTTGATTTCATTGTCTTCCACCAGCAGCACGCGCATGCCTTCCAGCAAGCCCGACAGGGGCGAGGACACGGGCAGCATGGATGGCGCGCTGCGGGCATTGCGTCCATCCCGCACGGCGGTGACGGCCGCCAGCAGGCGCGCTGGCGTCGCCGGTTTCGAGACGATGCCGGCCAGCATCAGGCTGTCGGCCAGCCGTTCGAGGTTTTCGCTGTCCTGGTCGGCCACCAGCATGATCACGGGCGGCAGCGCCAGGTGTTCGTCGGTGCGCGCCTCGGTGAGCATGGAAATGCCATCCATGCCCGGCATGGCCGCGTCGAGCAGCACAAGATCGGCCGCCGCTTCGCCGCTGGCCTGAGCGCGCAGCAGGGCCAGGCCGGCCGCGCCGCTGTCGGCGCTGCGGCTGCGCCAGCCCTGCGCCGCGCACCAGTCTTCCAGCATGGCGCGCACGCTGGCGTTGTCGTCGATGATCAGCAGCGACAGCGCCCTGGACGCGCCCTTGCCGTGCGGCTCGGGCGGCGGCGCCACCTTGTCGAAGCGGCAGCGGAAGCGGAAGTCGGAACCCTGGCCCAGCGTGCTTTTCACGCTGAGCTGGCCGCCCATCAATTCCACCATGCGCCGGCAGATGGCCAGCCCCAGCCCCGTGCCGCCGTATTTGCGGCTGGTGCCGCTGTCGCCCTGGGAAAACGCGTCGAAGATGTGTTCCTGCTCGGCCGCGCCGATGCCGATGCCCGTGTCGCGCACGGAAAACTCGAGGGTGGCGCTGGCCGCATCCTCGGCCACCATGGCGATGGCCAGCACCACTTCGCCATGCGAGGTGAACTTGACGGCGTTGCCCATCAGGTTGATGAGGATCTGTTCCACGCGCAGGGCGTCGCCGATCAGTTCGTCGGGCACGCGCGGGTCGAGCACGAACACGGGCTCCACGCCGCGCGCCCAGGCGCTGCTGGCCAGCAGCACGCCGACGCTGCCCAGCATGCGTTCGAGCTGGAAGCGGCGCTGTTCCAGCACCATTTGTCCCGCCTCGATCTTGGAAAAATCGAGCACGTCGTTGACGATATGGAGCAGCGACTGCGTGGCCATCTGGATCTTGCCGACATAGCTGCGCTCGCGCCGTTCCAGCGGCGACTCTTCCAGCAGGCGCGCCAGGCCGATGATGGCGTTCATCGGCGTGCGGATTTCATGGCTCATGTTGGCTACGAATTCGCTCTTCGCCGTGCTGGCCGCCTCGGCCTTGTCGCGCGCGCGCACCATTTGCTCGTTGAGTTCGTGCAGGCGCAATTCCGTGCGCTTGAGTTCGGACACGTCCGAGGCCAGCACGAAGAAGCCGCGCACGCCGCCGCCGTCGTCGAGGTCGGGAATGTAATTGGTCCACGTGTGGCACACCTGGCCCGTCGGATCGAGCAGGTCGCGCTCGAAGCTTTGCGGCCGGCCCGCCAGCACGCCCTCGACGTGGGGCGCGTACACGTCGAACAGTTCCTGCCCCAGCAATTCGCTCATGTGGATGCCGGCCATCTCGGCGCTGCTGCGGCCAAACCATTCATTGTAGAAATTATTGGCGAAGCGGCAGCGCAGATCGGCGCCCCAGTACGACACCATGCCGGGCAGGTTGTCCGTGACGGTGCGGATGAAGCGCTCGCTCTGTTCCAGGCGCAGGGTGGTGGCGTGCAGCACCTCGGTGGCGCGCTTGCGTTCCGTGATGTCGATCGATACCCCCAGCACATGGCTGGCGCGCCCCGCATCGTCGCGCAACACCACTTTGCGCGTGGTGAAGTGGCGCGTCGTGCCGTCGGCCGTGTTGATCGCTTCCTGTTCGATTTCCACCATCTGCCCCGTGGCCAGCAGCTTGCGGTCGGCGCTGACGAAGGCGGACGCCTGCTGCGGCGGGAAGAAATCGTGGTCAGTCTTGCCCAGCAATTGCTCGCGCGAGCGTCCCAGGGTCAGTTCCGCGTGGCGGTTGATCATTTCAAAGCTCAGCTTGTCGGCGCGCTTGACGAAGACCATGGCCGGGATGTTTTCGATGATGGTGCCGAACAGGTGTTTCGAACGGCGAAACTCCGCTTCGCTGCGCTTGCGCTCGCTGATGTCCAGCCACAGCCCCGACACGCCCAGCAATTGCTGCTCGGGGCCGAAGATCGGGTGAAACGAGACGATCCAGTGACTCGGATGCTCGCGCTGCCGCCCGCCATGGCCTTGTAATTCGAGGTCGACGATGGGCGTTCCCGTATCCAGCACCTGGCGCACGCAGCGTTCGACCTGCACGCGCACGGCGTCGTCGAACTGCATGGCGCCCACGGGCTGGCCCAGATGCTGCGCCACGCTGGCCCCGCTGATGGCGGCCAGGTAGTGGTTGATCATGACGATGCGCAAGTCCAGGTCCACGAACAGCATGCCGATGGGCGCCGTCGCGTACACGGTTTCCAGCAGGCGCGTGGATTTTTCCAGGGCCAGCGTGCGTTCGGCCACCAGGCTTTCGAGCTGCGTGCGGTGGCGCCGCAAGTCGCGTTCCAGCGCGCCCAGGGCGCCTGCCATGTCGGCCGATTCGCGGTCCGCATGGCGGTTCGAGAGCAGGGGCTTGCCCTGCGCCAGCGCGTGGATCTGCTGTGTCAGTTCCTGCAGGGTGCGGGCCAGGCGGCCGCCCACGCGCCAGGCCAGGGCAAAGCCGGCACCGAGCAGCAGGGCCAGGATGAGGGAACCAGTGACCACGGAACCCAGCAGGGCTTCGGCCACCGTGCTGGTGCGCATGGTAACGGCCACCGTCCAGGCGTCGTCGGGCGCGCGGCGAAAGCCCGTATACACGTCGAGGCCTTCCAGGGTGGTATGGCGCAGCACGCCTTCGCGCGCCTGGCGTATCTGCTCGAGCAGGGACGCCGAGCTGCGCCGGCCCACATAGCGCTGCGGCGCCAGGGTGCGCGCCACGTTGATGCCGTCGGCATTGACGATCGCCGCGCCCAAGTAGGCGGGCAGGTGCAGCTCGCGCAGCAGCAAGGGCAGGTAGTCGGGCGGGTATAGGGCCGTCAGCACATAGGCGGGCCCCTTGTCACGCGGCAAGGGCAGGTTCAGGGCCAGACGCGGCACCTCGTCCGGCGCCATCAGCAAACTGGTCAGCCGGGGCTTGCCGGAGTCGCGCGTGCGCTCCATGCTGGCGGCCCATTTCTGCGGCAAGGGAGGCGGTGCCTGACCGGCTGGCAGGGCTGTATTGACCAGCTGGCGTCCCTTGGTGTCGGAGACGATGAAGGCGCTGACGGCCAGGCCCGGCTGCAGCAGGCTGCCGGCCAAGGCACGCAGGGCGCCGATGTCGTCGGCTTGCAGGGCTGGCGAAGCGGCCAGGATGCGCGCGGCCATCTGCGCGCCGCTCAAGTCGCGTTCGACGGCGGCCGTGACGGCCCGCGCCGCCTGCGCCGTTTCGCTGACGACATGGTCGCGTTCGCGCGTGTAGCTTTGCGCCACGAGCAGGAGAAACACGAGGGCCGTCGGAATGACCCAGGCAAGCACCAGCCATGAAATTCTTGAGCGTATCGAAGGCAAATCTTGCACCCGGAAAGCTCCCAGAATGGATGAGTCGACAGGCAGGCTCACGCTGGCGCTGGCTGACCTTGAATGAAAAGATGCTAGACGAAATTGATTGTTCTGACAAGCCTAGTTTCTGGAATGGAAAAAAGGTTGCGCAAGGCATACAGAAGAGGGTGACGCCCATCCCGCCATGGCGGCGGGATGGCAAGGCAGCTTACGGGACGACGGTCAGTACGTCGACATCGATTTCCGGGCTTTCCATGAAATCTTTTTCCACTTCGCCACGGATTTCCACGCGGGTCCTGGCGTCGATCTTGCGGTTCATGAAGACCTTGTCGTCGATGTCCACGCGGATTTCCGCCGTGCCGTCTGAGAAGGTATATTTCTCGTTGCCCACTTTGCGCAGCAGGTTGCCGCGCAGCACAACAGCCTGGTCGTCGACGGGATTTTTCAGGATGGCGGCCACATTGGCGGGCGCGGCCGGGCCGGTCGTCGGTCCCACATATTGGGCTTGCGCGCTGCCGGCCAGCGCGGCGCAGGCGGCCAGGGAGACGATGAGTGTGCGGTGCAGTGACATGGTATTCCTTCGATAGTGACTGGTGGCTCAGAAAAATACGGCGGTGCGGGGAATGATAGCACCGGCATTGCCATAGGGCATGTTCGCCCGGACGCTGCCCGTGCTGGCCACGCCATCGTCGAGTTTGCTGTCGATCTGCTCGGCATAGCTTTCGGGCAGGTTGTCGAAACGGATGCCGTTGCCGGCCCGGCCGCCCACTTCGTCGTTGTACAGGTAGACGGCGCCGCCCTGGGCGCTGGTCATGAATTGTGAGGTGCCGTTGAACGAGCCTGTGATGAAGCCGCCCAGCGCCAGGTGCTGCGGCGCCAAGGTGAATTCGCGCGGCTGGCCGTCGCCGATCTGGCCATCGCCATTGCCGTTGCCGGCCGAATTGGGCACATGCACGGTGCCCTGGATATCGTCGCCGGGCAGGGCGCGGAACTTGTCCTGATAGGCGTTGACGGCGGCCGTCAGCGCATTCGACTGCTGGATGATGTTTTTCACCTTGGCGCTGTCGATCAAGCCTTGTCCCTTGAGCACGCCACCGAGCAGCAAGCCGATGATGACCAGGACGATGGCGATTTCTACGAGCGTAAAGCCGTGCTGGCGGCGTGGGAGCATGGGATTTCCTTGGAAAAAAGTGCTGGTGCCTGGTGTGGCGTCTTCAGAATGGCAGTTTACTGCAAATGGCGCCGCGCGCGCATGGCCTGGCTTTCTTTTTGGCCAGTTCATCGAGCTTGCGCGCAAGGAAAGCGAGCTCGTGCGGGTCGCTGATCTGGCCGCTGGCGATCAGCCCGCCGATCACGAGGCGGGCGCTGTCGAGCTGGTCCATGTCTTCCAGGATGAACGCTTCCATTTCGCGCACCCACGGCGGCACGTGCGGCCCCGTCGCCAGCTGGCGCAGCGCACGCGCATAGCCGAGCGCCAGCGGCAGGTCGTGCAGCTGGTGCTTCGCCACCAGCACCGCCTGCGCCATCGCGGGCCAGCGCTGCTGCGGGTTGGCCGCGAAGCTGGCGGCGACAAAGGCCAGCATGCGCCGCGCGCGCTGCGGATCGGCCACGCCCGCGTAGACTTCGCTGGCGGCCACCAGCGCGTAGCGGCTGCGCGGGTCGAGCGTTTGCGCCGTTTCCAGCCAGCCGGCCAGGCGGTCATAGTCGAGCGCGCGCCACGGCAGGCTGACGCCGGGCTGGTCCTCGAACGACTGCAGGTACAGCAGCATGGCCTTCGACATGGCCAGCGGTTCGCCCAGGCTGGCCAGGCGCGCCACGCCAGGTGGCGGCGCGGCGGGCAGGGGCCGCGCCTGTGCGGGGGCGTGCTGCTGCGCCAGGCGCCAGCCCAGCTGCAGCAGCAGGCAGGCCGCCAGCAGCCAGCACAGGGGGCGCGGCACGCTGGTCCAGGGACGCTGGGCGGCGGCCATCAGATGTTCCTGCGGTAAAAGTCGCACAGCGCGCAACTGGCCAGCAAGGCCACATAGATGGCCGTTTGCGCCGCCACGCCGGCCAGGGCTTGCCAGTCGCCGGTCGCGTACAGCAGCCATTCCGTGCGCGTAAAGGCGTCGAGGCGGGGCAGCAGCAAGGCCAGCATGTCGATGGCGCCGGCCGTGGCCCGCTGCGGCCATGACTCGCCCGCTTGGGGGCCGTGCGCCAGCAGTTGCAGGCTGCCCAGCATGCGCGCCAGCACATAGAAGCCGCCCGTGGCGGCCAGCGCGGGCAAGGCCTGCTGCAGGCTGGCCGCGCACAGCAGGCTGAAGGCGGCGACGATCCACAGTTCACCCAGCAGGGACAGCGCCCACAGCGCGCTTTGCGCGGGTGCGGCGAACAGCGCCATCATCAGGCCGAACAGCACGGCGGGCACGGCCGCCAGCGCCCCGTAGCCCAGCAGTTTGCCCAGCAGGTAGGCCGCGCGCGGCATGGGTAGCGCCAGCAGCAATTCGAGGCCCCGGTCGGCCGCTTCGCGCGCCATGCTGGTGATGATGAACGTGGCCAGCAGGAAGACGCTGGCCAGGCGCAATGCGGCGGCCAGCAGGGACGTTTGCACGGCGCCGCTTTCCGTCAGCGCCAGTTGCTGCAGGAAGCCGGCCAGGCCGGCGCAAGCGCAGGCCACCAGCACGAACAGCCACGGCAGGCGGCTGCGCAGCGCTTCGAGCAGCGTGTAGCGGGCGATGGTGAACGAGGGCAAGAGCATGCGCATCAGCGGGGCAGCCTTTGCGCCGCCACCATGCGGTTGAACAGGATGTTGGGCGACAGCCAGACGATGATATCGTCGAACTCGCCGCCCGGCTGCTGCGGGCCGCTGGCGGCGCGGCTGATGAAGGTGGTGGCGTTCGATGCATTGTTGCGCTCGTCGACATTGTTGCCGAAAGGCACAGCCTGGCGCTGGCCCTGCACGCCCGTGGCGCCGAAACCGTTTTTCCCATGCGACATGATCATGGCGGGGATGTCCCGCAAGGCCGTCGCCTGCAGCAGCGCGCCGCCGTTGCGCGTGACGATGCTGATGTCGCGCGGCGTGCCCAGGTTGAACTGCTGCTCGCTGTCGCTGAAGGCCGGCGTGACGCTGTAACGGAACAGATTGTTCCAGCTGTCACCCTGGCGCAGCCCCAGGGTGGCCCAGGGCAGGAAGCCCGCGCGTTTTTCGCCCGTGCAGCGCGTGCCGCGCCGGTCTTCCAGGCCGCTCATTGCGGAAATGGCGGGACACGGCAGATAGCCGTAGCGCAGCGCGTAGCCCGTCAGCGCTTCCTTCGCTTCATTCAGCGCCTGCTGCGTCTCGGCCACCTTGCGCTGTTCCAGTTGCACCGTCAACGGCGTGACCAGGCCGCCTATCATCAGGCCGACGATGACGAGCACGATGGCGATCTCGATCAGGGAAAAGCCGCCCGGGCGGCGCGGATGGCGGGCGCTCATGGCAGGTTGCGCGCGGCGCGCATGCGTTGGTACAGGGTAGGCAAGGTAATCCAGGTCAGCATGTCGTCAAAGGCGCCACCGGGCAGCGTGGCAAGGTCGGTGGCGGGGCGGGTGATGAAGCTGCGGCTGGCGCTGTCGTTGGCCGCTTCATCGATATTGCCGCGCGCCGTATTGATCTGCGGCACGCCGCTGGCGGCCGTGCCATAGTGATCCTTGCCTTGCGAGAACAGCACGACGGGCAGGCACTGGGCGCTGACGTCGCACTGCTCCTGTCCCGCCACGAAGGAGATGGCGCCGCGGCCGTCGCGCGTGAGCACGACTCTGTTGGCGACGGCGGAAAAGGAGACGATGGGCGCGCGCGCCATTTCCGGCGTGACGCTGTAGCGCAGCAGCTTGCCCCAGGCATCCACGCCATCCACGCCCAGCGCGACCCACGGCAAAAAGCCGCTGCACTCGGTATCGTTGGCGCAGTCGGCGGCCCGTTCGCGCCCGTCGAGGGCGGAGGCGGCCGGACGGGGCAGGCGGCCATTGGCCGCCGCAAAGCCCAGCAAGGCGTCGCGCGCCTGCGCCAGGGCGGCCAGGGTGCGCTGCTGGCGTTCGGCTTCGCCCGTGTTGCGCCCGAATGCGCTGATCAGCAGGCTGGCCGTGCCCAGGCCCAGCACGGCCACCAGCAGCAGCAGGGCGGCGCCGCGCTGGCGACGAAGTTGACGATGCGCTTGGCGCGGCGTCATGGCGGCGCCTCGGTGACCGTGCCGCTGGCCGGATCGTAGCGCTGGCCCGGTTTGAGCAGCAGCACCTGGCCGTTCGACAGGCGCAAGGTCAGGGTGCCTGGCTGGCCACGCGCGAGATGGTTGTGCGGCTCGTTCTGCGCTTCCTGGTTCAGCCAGACGGTGGTGCGGCCGCTGCTGCGCTGTACCACGCCATTCAATTCCACGGGCGGGGCGGGCGGCGGCGGTGGCGGCGGGGACGGCGGTGCCGCCAGGGCCGGATCGGGCGCCGGCGGGCCGTAGCGCTGCGCGTCGAGCTGGGCGCGCTGCTCGGGCGACAGGAACAAGCGCCCCAGTTGCGGTGGCTGCGCCTGGGCCGTGAGCGCGGCGCCAGCCAGCAGCGCACACAGGACGAGGGTGCGCTTCATGGCCGCCCCGGCACGGGCGTGCTGCCCAGGGTCAGCCACAGCAGCTCGCATTCGGCGCCCAAGGTGGGCGCCGCCCCGCTCGCACCGCCGCTGCCTGGCCCGGCGCCGGCCGTGGCATGGCGCTTGAGCGAGCAATCCTGCACGGCGAAATAGCCGGCCTGGCGCAAATCGTCCAGCAGGTTCAGCAAATCCATCTCGTGCAGCAAATCCATCTGCAGGCGCATGCGGCTGCCGCGCAAATGATATTGCCCCATCACCATGGGCAATGGCACTTGCAGCCCTTGCTGCGGGCTGATGTCATAGCTGATCGGCAGCAGTTTGCGCTGTTCCTGGCTGCGGCGGATGGCGTCGATCCAGGCGAGGCGGTTTTCCTCGCCGATCAGGCCGCGCTGGCGCAAGGCGAGGAATCGCGGTTCATAGGCGCGGATTTCCTGCTTCTCCGCTTCCACGTGGTTGAACAGCATGGCGGCCGCCGAACGCGTGCGCTGGGCCAGGTCCAGCTGCTGCGCCTCGCGCTCGCGGTAGGCGATGCTCAGGCTCAGCAGCACCAGGCTGGCCAGCATGGTCAGGGTAAAGCACAGCAGGGCGCGGCGTATCAGGTGCAGTTCGCCCAGCCACGCGGGCAGGGCGCGCGCGGGCGTGCTGGTCCGCTGCATGCCGGGCAGGGGCGGCTGCTTGACGGGGCCGCTCATGGCTGCCACGCCAGCAAGAGGGTGAAGCGGGCCTGGCTGGCTGGCGCCGGCACGGCGCTCTTGCCGGACAGGGCCGCGCTGGGGCGCAGGTCGAGCGGCGTTTCCTCGATCGTCACCTGCAAGCCCGGCTGGCGCGCCAGGGTTTGCGCGAAGGCCGTGATGGCGGCCAGGGCCGCGCGGTAATCGTTGTTCGGCATGGCCACGTCCGCTTCCAGGCGCAGCGCCTGCGGCGGCGCGACGGGAATGCCGGCCAGGGCGCTGCCGGTCGGCCCGCCCGTACTTTGCTGCTGTTGCTGCTGTTGCGGCGGCTGATTGCCGGCTACGCGCGCCGGTGCCTGGCCCGCATGCCAGTGCAGCTGGCCGAGCGCCACCTGCGGCGCCTGGTCCAGCGCGGCGCTCAGCATGCCCAGCAGCCGGCCCGGCTCCGGCGCCTGGCGGGCGATCATGTGACCGAGGGTCACGGCCACTTTCATGTTCTGCGTCTTGGCCGGCGCCGGCGGCTGGGTCGACATGACGCTGCGGTAGCGCTCCTGGTAGGACGCCGTTTCCTGCGCCAGGCGCTGGATGGCGGCCCCGTCGGCTATGCCGCCGAGCAAGTTAATCGCGCACCACAGGGCTGCCGACGCGCCGATCAGCGTGCTGGCGCCATACAGCGTCTTGCGCGCGCGCTGGAAGTGGTAGTAGCGGGCCAGCGCGCCTGGCGGATAGTGGCTGGACGGCGGATGCTTGCCCAACAAGGTCAGCAGCAATTCATCGGCCAGCGCCGGTGTCTTGCGCAAGCCCACTCTTTCGGCGGCCAGTTGCAGGTCGATGAAGTGGTAAGCCACTTCGACGCCGTTGTCGCACAGCAGTTCGAGCTTGGCGATCTGCGCGGCCGGCGCCAGGATGACGGTATTCAGGACGTCGCCGCGCGCCAGCATGCGCGTGCTGGTGAGAAATTGCCGTGTCTTTTCCGTTTCCAGCGCAATATTCACGGCCACGCCGTCGAGCGCGATGGTGGCCGTCTGGCGCGAAAAGCGCAGTTGGCCCTTTTCATAGTAGCTTTGCCGCAAGCCGCCCGACTGCTGCGTCACGAGCAGCAAGTGTTCATGCGCGATCGACAGCTTTTTGACCAGCGCGATACTGAGCAGGCTGGTCGAATAGATGCCAGCCACGGGCACGCGCAGGTGCTCGAGCGCCTCCGTCCACGGCTGCAGCAAGGATGGGTTGGTCAGGGCGAAGAACAGCACCTGGTCGTCGTGGCGGCCCGTGCTTTCACGGCCCAGCAGGGTGCTGCCCCGGTAGGGCGTATCGCGGTGCAATTGCTGCTTGCGCCGCTCCAGCAGCGCTCGGCCCGCCTTGCCGCGCACGTGGGGCAGCAGCTGGCGCTGGAAATCCTCTTCGATCAAGTCCGTCAGCAGGTAGGCGGGCACGTCGAGGCGGTGCGCCTGCGGGTCTTCCAGCCACGCGGCGAAACCGTCCAGCCCGGCCGCGCTGGCGGGAAAGGCCTGGCCCTGGCCCAGCACGCCGTGGTCCCAGTCGTAGGCGCACAGGGCGTCGCTGGTGATGTAGAGTAATTGTTTGCGGAACACGGCGGCCTCAGGTCTTGATTGTACTGATGGTGTCGTAGATCGGCCCCAGCACCGACAGCATGATCCAGCCCAGCAGCAGGCCCAGGATGACCGTCATGGTCGGCTCGATCATGGCTTGCACTTTTTCAATCAATTCCTTCACTTCGCGGTTGTAAAAGTAACTGACATTGCGCAAGGCCGTGTCCAGCGATCCCGTGGCCTCGCCCACCTTCAGCATGCGGATCACGAGCGGCGGGAAGATGCCCGTGTGCTGGAACGCGGCCGTCACGCCATAACCCTCGCTGATCAGCTGCGCGGCGCGGCGCAGGCCCGCCGCCACCACCTGGTTGCCGGCGATGCCTTCGGACAGGCGGATGCATTCGAGTATCGTGATGCCGGAAGCATACATCAGGGCGAAAAACGTGGCGAAGCGGGCCAGGATGATCTTGTGCAGCACAGGTCCGACCAGCCACAGCCGCAGCTTCAAGCCATCCCAGGCATAGCGGGCCGCCTCGCTGCGGCGGATGAGCGCGCGCAGCCCGAAGAACAGCAGCACGGGCAAGGCCAGCAGCACATACCAGTAATTGATGAAGACATTCGACACGGCAATCAGCACGCGCGTGTGAAGCGGCAGCTCGCCGCCCATGTTGCGAATGAACGCCGTCAGTTGAGGCACCAGATAGATCATCAGGAAAAACGTCACGGCCGCCACGACGATGGCCACGATGACCGGGTACATGATGATCTTGCGCGTCTGCGAGGCCAGCTCGTCCTGCCATTTCAGACTTTCCGACAGGTTCTTGAAGACTTCGGCGATCTTGCCGCTCTGTTCGCCCGCCAGTATCAGGCTGGTGAACGTGGCGTCGAAGATGTCGCCATGCTGGGCCAGCGCGCCCGACAGGGGCAGGCCGCCTTCGATGCTTTCGATCAGATCCGTGACGACTTCGCGCAGGCGTGGGTGGTCCGTGCTTTCGCGCAAGTCGTTCAAGCCATCCAGGATGGGCACGCCCGCGCCCGTCAATTGCTCCATGTGGAAGCAGAAATTGATCAGGTCGCGGCGGTGGATGACCCGCTTGCCCAGCAGCACCAGATACTGGCCCGTGATCTTGCAGTCGATCAAGTCGAGCTGCATGCGGTGCAGGCGCGCTTCCAGGTCCGGCACGTTGGCCGCCTCCATGCTGCCGGGAATCAATGTGCCGGCGGCATCCATGGCGCGGTAGACATATTGCGCCATCAGGCCAGCCTTTCCGTCAGGTCGACCACGCGGCCCACTTCTTCCAGCGTGGTGACGCCTTCCATCACGCGGCGCATGCCGTCGTCGACGAGGCCCTTGAAGCCGCCCGCGCGCGCCGCATTCTTCAATTCGCGCGAACTGGCGCGGCGCGCCGTCAATTCATCGAGTTCGGCCGTCATCTTGAGGATTTCCATGATGGCCAGGCGGCCCTTGTAACCCTGGTGCGCACAGCGCTCGCAACCGACGGCACGGCAGATGGACACGGGCGCATCGGTTGCCGCCAAGCCCAGCAGGCGGCGCTCGACGTCGTCGGCGATCACGGTCTCCTTGCAATGCGGACACAATCGACGCACGAGGCGCTGCGCCACGATGCCGATGATGTTGCCGGCCATGATATCGGGCAGGATGCCGATATCGAGCAGGCGCGAGATGGAGCCGATGGACGAGTTCGTGTGCAGGGTGGAATACACCTGGTGCCCCGTCATGGCGGCGGCAAAGGCCATTTCCGCCGTTTCGCGGTCGCGGATCTCGCCAACTAAAATGATGTCCGGGTCTTGCCGCATCATCGAGCGGATGCCGTCGGCAAAGCCCAGCTTGACGGATTCGTTGACGGAGGTCTGGCGTATCATGTTCATCGGATACTCGACCGGGTCTTCCAAGGTCATGATGTTGACGCTTTCCGTATTGATGTGATTGATGATCGAATACAGGGTCGTGGTCTTGCCGCTGCCCGTCGGGCCCGTCACGAGGATCACGCCGTCGGGCCGCGCGATCATCAGTTTCAGCAAGTTCAGTTCCGCCTCGGCCAGGCCCAGGGCGTCTAGCGGCACGATGCCTTTCTGGCGGTCCAGCACGCGCAGCACGAAGTTTTCGCCATGCGTGGTGGGCTGCGCCGACGCGCGGAAGTCGATTTGCCGCCCGGAAAACTTGATGCTGATGCGCCCATCCTGCGGCGCGCGCGCCTCGGCGATATTCATGTTCGACATCACCTTCAGGCGCACGGCCATGGCCGGCCAGTACGATTTGTGCAGGCTGCGGATTTGCCGCAGGATGCCGTCGATACGGTAGCGGATGCGCAGGAACGACTGTTCCGGCTCGAAATGGATGTCCGAGGCGCCGTTTTGCACGGCATCGGCCAGCAGCGCATCGATCAGGCGCACCATGGGCTGGCTGTACTCGTCCGACGGTGAAGCCATGCTCTGATAGCTGACTTCCCCCGTTTCGATTTCGTGCAGGATGCCGTCGATCGACAGTTCAAAGCCATAGTACTGGTCGATGGCGCGCGAAATGTCCGACTCGTTGACGAGCACGGTGGAAATCGTGATGCCCTTGACCAGCATGGCGCTGATCTGGTCGAGCGCGACGATGTTGCTGGTGTCGGCCATGGCCAGGATCAGATTGTCCGCCTGCCGTTCATACACGATGGGGAAGACGCGGTAGCGCTTGGCCACGTCCTTCGGGATCAGTTTCAGGGCGATGGCGTCGACCACCAGGCTCGACAGGTCCGCGCTGACCTGTTTCAGGTTTTCGCTGAGCGCCTCGCGCACGGTGGCTTCCGTAACGAAACCGAGCGTGATCAGCAGCTTGCCCAGCGGTTCGCTGCTGCGCCGCTGCTCGATCAGGGCGATGCGCAGCTGGTCTTCGCTGATCACGCCTTTCTGGATCAGCAATTTGCCCAGCGGAAGTTTTGCCTGTTCTGCCATGTAGTGCTTATTCCTGACGGGGTGTGATGGTGGCCGGCTCGGCCAGTTCGCGCAAGCGCGTTTGCACGACGGCCTGGTCGAACGCGGCCGGCGTGGTTTGCGCCAGGGTCAAGGCGCGCTGGTAATAGGTGGCGGCCAGTTTCGGCTGGTTCAGCCGGTCCAGGCCCACGGCCAGGTTGAAGGCATAGTCGGGATTGCCGGGCGCGGCGCTGTAGGCGCGGAAGAATTGCTGCTGCGCTTCGTTCCAGCGGCGCTGCTTGGCGTACACATTGCCCAGTGCAAACAGCACGGGGCCGCTGTCGGGGGTACGCGCCAGGATGGCTTTCAGTTTTGCTTCGCTCTGCACGACGTCGCCCTGGCGCAGGCCGATCAGGCCGGCCAGCGCTACGCCATCATCAGGATTGATTTCCAGCAAACGCACGTACAGCGACGCCGCCTGCGCGCCCTGGTTCTCGCGCTGGGCCACGGCTGCCAGGCCCAGCAGCGCATCGCGGTTGTTGGCGTCCTGCTGCAGCACGCTTTCATATTGCTGGCGCGCCGCGCCCAGCTGGCCTCCGTTGAAAGCCTGGTAGGCTTGCTGCACGCCGGGGTTGATCTGCGGCGCCGTATCGTTGCGTACTACCTGAATCTGGCTGTTGTCGGGCGCGGCCACCGGTGGCAGGCTGGGCGGAGCAGGCGGCTGCAGTTGCGCCAGCTGGGCGGCCACGGCCGCTTGCGCGGCGGCTTGTATCATCGCCTGCTGTTCCGCTGCGCCGGCCGGCTGGCGCTGTTCGCGCGGCATGTCCTGCGGCAGCGGTGCGGGCGCCGTGGCATCCGGCAGGGCGCCGCCGGCCCCGGGCAGCACCACGATGGGCCCGGCAACGCCGGACGTGCCCGGGGCGTCCGTCAGCGGCATGGGTACGCCGGGCAGGTTGGCGCCCGCGCCGGGGCTGCTGCTGGCGCGCCAGTACCAGTACGCCATGGAGCCGGCCACCAGCAGCAGGATCGCCAGCAGCACGGCCAGGCGCACGGTGGCCGGGTCGACGCTGATGGGACCGGTGGGACCTTTCGGCGGCGGATTGCTGCGGCTGGCGCGTGGCTTGGCGGGCGGCGGTTCCGGACGGGCGCGTGGTGGCTCGGGGGGCGGGCCGGCTTGCGGACCGGGCTGGGCGCTACTCGACTCGGGCTGCGGCGCCGGAGCGTCCGGCAGCGGTTCCAGGCGCAGGGTGCTTGCCGGCTGCACGGGCGGTGGCGCAACCGGCGCGGGACGGGGCGGCGGGGCGTCGGCCGGCGCCAGTTCCAGCACCTGGTCGTAGGCTTCGGACGGCTTTTCCAGTTCCTCGTCGGAAAGGCTGTTCTGCTTGGCGCGCTCGGCTTTCTTGAGCGCCTGCATCAGCAAGCTCATGGGACGTCTCCCTGCAGGCGTGCCTGCGGCTGGACGGCGGGCGCCGGCGGGCCATCCGTGTACGGCTGGCTGTTGAGCGGCGCCTGGCCGGGCAGCAGATAACGGTAGTCGCGGTAATCGCCCTCGACGCTGGCATCCTTGACGACGACGGGGCGCATGAAGATCACCAGTTCCGTCTTGCTGCTTGCTTCATTGCGATAGGTAAACAAATTGCCGACCAGGGGCAGGCTGGACAGGCCCGGCACGCCATCCTTGGCATTGTCGACGGAGTCCTGCATCAGGCCGCCCATCACGGCGATCTGGCCATTGCCCACTTTCATGATCGATTCCAGTTCGCGCGCCTGGATCACGGGCACGCGGTTGCGCACGTTTAGCGCGGCCAGGGCCGGATTCGGGTCCTGCTCATAGCCGACGATGCGCGTGATGGTGGGGCGCACGTTCAGGGTCACTTCATCGCTGTCGGAAATCTGCGGCGTGACGCTCATGACGAAGCCGACGGGCACGGTTTCCAGTTTCGATTCATACGTGGCGGGCGTGGTGATGGTGCCCGTCGAGCTGATCACGGCAGGCGTTACCTTGATGGTAAAGAAGACATTGTTGTCGACCACCTTCAGCATGGCCGTCTGGTTGTTGAGCACGCTGATCTTCGGGCTGGACAGCACTTTTACCTTGCCGAACGACTCGAGCAGCTGGATGGTCGTGCTGAAACTGTCCTTCAGATAATTGAGCACGAAGATACCCGGCGTGGCGCCGGGCGTGACGCCGCTGCTGAGGGCAGTCGTACCCACTTGCTGCTGCCGCAACTGCAAGCTGCCCGTCAGGCGCGACCAGTTGATGCCTTGCTGGTATTCATTGCTCAGGCGCACTTCCATGATGGTCGCCTCGATCAGCACTTGCCGCTTGGCGCTATGCAATACCGCATCGAGGAATTCGGCGATCTTTTCGTGCTGGCGGCCCGTGGCCCGCACGGCGATCAAGCCGCCTTCCACGTTGACGACGACCGACGAGGGGCTGCCCTTGTTGGCCAGTTTCAGCAGCGGCAGGCCGTTCGCGTCGAGCGGCTGGGACGGGGTCGCGTTGCTATTGCCCTGCTGCTGGCCTGGCGCATACTGGCCGCCAGTCTGCATCGGCGCCTGGCTGCCGTATTGATTGCCGGCCTGATTCTGCTGCTGGAAAGGCTGGCCTTGCTGTCCCTGCTGTCCCTGCTGCCCTTGTTGACCGGGCATGCTCGTCAACTGCTGGTTCAGCTGCGCCAGCGGGTCCACCTGCACATCGTTGAGTGTGGTCTCGCGCAGCAGGTCGCGGATATTCTTTTCCAGGCTGTACCAGAAATTATTTTCCGAACGATTCACGACCAGGGTGGTCGAGTTGTTATTGCCGTTGCCGCCGCTGCCTTGCGTGCCGCCGACGGGGTTGCTGGCGCTGTTCGACCCGCCGCCCGCCGTGGAAATTTGCGTGGCGATATTCACGCTGCTGTTGGTGCTGCGCGCCATGTTGACGTAATCGACCTTGTAATTGCGCCATACGGGCGCGTCGGGCAATACCGTCAGGTTCTTGCCATCGATTTCGTAGCGCATATCGACTTGCTTGCCGATACGCGTCAGCAATTGCGGCAGGGTCTGGTTCAGCGCATTCAGGGTGACGCTGCCTTCGATCTGCGGGTGGATGTCGACATTCATGCCCGCGTCGCGCGCCAGCGCAAACAGCAGCGACTGCACGGGCACCTTGTGCACGGTGACGCTGTAGGTTTCCACTTTGGGCGCAGGCAGGGGCGCGGCCAGCGCGCTGCTTTGCTGCACCGGTTCGGGAATGGCGCCGGCTGGGCGGGGCGGGGTATTGATGTGGGCAGGCGACAGCGGCGTTTGATGCGTGGCGCAGCCGGACAGCACGGTGCTGCAGGCGAGGGCGACCCAGGAGGCCAGCACAGGAATAGGGTGTTGATTCATGGAAAGTTCGCCCTTGAAGTCGTGTTGTGCTTTTGTAATTTTACCCAGCATGATCGCCTAAAAGCAATCGGCTGTGCAGGCCAGGAAGGCAATATACCGAAATAAAGTCAGGGGGCGCCACGTCCCGTTTGTGCCGGTGTCACGGCTTTCATTTCCGTGCGGATACTACCTATGTCGTTAAGCAATATTTTCTGTGGCGACGTTGGGGCCAGCCGGGCCCAAACAGCTTCGGCGCTGGCCCGGTCGGCGAAGCTGCCGTAGACGATATCCAGGCGCTCGGCGGCGTTCGCGGACGCCGCGCCGGGCAGGCGAAACACGTGCAGGTCGCGCAAGCCGATGGCTTGCTGCGCCTGCTGCAGGAATGCTTCCGCCGCGGCCGTTTCGGTGGCGGGCAAGCTGGTGATGTGCAGCACCAGTTGCTGCGGTCCTTGCCGCGCCAGCCAGCCGCGCGATTCGGCCAGCTTGCTGTCGAGCAGCGTCGACGGTGCTGGCTGCGCTGGCCGCGGTGTACGTGGGACTGCTGCCTGGCCCGGCATCAGCCATTGCCACAGCAGCGCAGCGGCCAGCAGCAGCATCAGTGCGCTCAAGGCGCCCGCCACCAGCTTGCCCGCATGCCAGGGCGGGCGGTGGAAGGGACTGTCGGCAATGGCCAGGCGCACGTGGCGTGCGCCGATTTCCTGCGCATCGTCCGCAAACGCGGCCAGCAAGGCCTTGTCGGCCAGGATATTGACCCTGCGTACGATGCCTTGCGCCGCGTGCGCCAGCCGGCGCAGGGCGGACGGTGTGAAGACGAGCGGCGCCATGCGGCCGGCGGCGGCCAAGCGGCAGGCCAGATAATCGTTCAGCAAGGCTTGCGGCAGGCGCGGCACGGTAAAACTGTGGGTGATGCGTTCCTTCAGTTGGCGGAACTGGGGCAAGTCCAAGGTGTGCTGCAATTCCGGCTGGCCAAACAGGACGATCTGCAGCAGCTTGTGGCTGGCCGTTTCCAAATTCGTCAGCAGGCGCAGCGCTTCCAGGGTGGCGCCCGGCATGGCTTGCGCTTCTTCGGCCAGCAGTACCACCTGGCGCCCCGCCGCATGCCGGGCGATCAGCTCGCCGTGCAGGGCGCGCAGCACGGCATCGGCGCGGCAACCGTCCAGTTCCAGGCCCAGTTCGGCGGCGATGGCGTGCAGGACTTCGTCCGGCTCCAGGCAGGGATTGAGCAGGTACAGCACGTCGACCTGGGGCGGCAGGCGCTCGGCCAGCATGCGGCACAGCATGGTCTTGCCGCTGCCCACTTCGCCCGTCAGCTTGATGATGCCTTCGCCTTGCGTGACGGCATACAGCAGCGCGTCGAGCAGTTCGCCCCGTGTATTGCCCCTATAAAAAAAGGCCGGGTCCGGCGTGATGCCGAACGGCGCCGTGCGTAAGCCGAAATGGCGCAGATACATGCCGTGCGGCGATGGCGCGTAGTGGCTGGAAACCTGCGTGTCGGCGTTCATGTCGCGATGCAATTGAGGAAAGCCTGCTCCAGGCTGGCGTCTTCCGCGCCGCCATGGCGGGCGCGGCATTCGGCGGGCGTGCCTGTAAACACGATGCGGCCCGCATGCAGGATGGCCATGCGGTCGCACAATTCTTCCACGTCGGCCAGCGCATGCGAAGTGAGCAGGGCGCCACGGCCTTGCGTTCGCGCTTGCCGCAGCACTTGCTTGAATTGCGCGCGCGCTTTCGGGTCGAGTCCACTCATCGGTTCATCCAGCACCAGTTGCCGCTTGCCCGACAGCAGGCACGCGGCCAGCCCCAGTTTCTGCATCATGCCTTTCGAATACTCGCGCGCGGGGCGCAGCAGGGCGTCCGGCGCCAGGTCCAGTGCGCCCGCGACTTGCTGCACGGCTTGCGCATCGGGGCGCACATCGTGCAGGCGCGACAGGTAGCGCAGGAAGTCGCCGCCCGTCAGGTAATACGGCGCCTGGAAACGTTCCGGCAGAAACGACAGCGGCTGGCGCGCGGCGCCGTGCCTGTGCGGCTGGCCGAAAATGGCGATGTCTCCCCGCTCGGGCGCGCAAAAGTCGAGCAGGCATTTCAGCAGGGAAGTCTTGCCCGCGCCATTCACGCCGACCAGGCCGAACAGTTCCCCCGCGCGCACCTGCAGGTCGATGCCGCGCAGCACGGCGCTGCCCGCCAGTTGCAGATGCACGTTGTGGAACTCGATGGCGCAGGCGTTCATAGGGGCAATGGTCGGCAGGAAAGGCGGTGAACGACCGCCATTATTGCCACGGGCGCAGGTGGGCGGCAAGCGTTTCCTTGCAGTGTGTTGAAATGCGCAAAAATCAAACGTTGGAATGTATTTTCTTTAAGAAACAACAGGTTCTGGAATAAAATACCTGCGCGCGCCGCTGGCGTGTATCGTCTGTGGAATTTGTTTGTCGAGGAGTATGCAATGGCAAGGCCAGAGAAAGTCCGGCTCGGTGAAATTTTGGTGCAGCAGAAACTGCTGACGGAAGAACAGTTGGGCCAGGCCTTGACGGAACAGAAGCGTTCGGGACGCAAGCTGGGCCGCGTTTTTGTCGAGCACGGCTTCGTTACGGAAGAGCAGATTTCGGGCGCGCTGGCGCGCCAGCTCGACATTCCCTACATCAATCTGAAGTTTTTCAACATCAATCCCGAACTGGTGCGGCTGCTGCCGGAAACCCAGGCGCGCCGTTTCCGCGCGCTGGTGCTGGAAGACCGCCGCGAGGGTTTGCTGGTCGGCATGTCCGATCCGACCGACCTGTTCGCGTACGATGAAATTTCGCGCCTGGTCAAGCGCCAGATCGAGCTGGCTGTGGTCAATGAGACGGAAGTGCTGGCCGCCATCGACCGCATCTACCGCCGCACGGAAGATATCTCGACCCTGACGCGCGAGCTGGAGCAGGACCTGGGCGACGTGTCCGTCGACTTCGGCGCGCTGGCCGCCAATCCGGGCCTGGAAGAGGCGCCCATCGTCAAGCTGCTGCAATCGGTGTTCGAGGATGCCACGCAGGTGCGCGCTTCGGACATCCACATCGAGCCGCAGGAAGGCCGGCTGCAAATCCGTTTCCGCATCGACGGCGTGCTGCACCTGCAGACGGAAGCGGACAGCAAGATCGCCAGTTCGCTGGCGCTGCGCTTGAAACTGATGTCGGACCTCGATATTTCCGAAAAGCGCTTGCCGCAGGATGGCCGTTTCGCCATCCGCGTGAAAAACCAGCGCATCGACGTGCGTATTTCCACCATGCCCACGCAGTACGGCGAATCCGTCGTGATGCGCTTGCTGAACCAGGGCGGCACGACCTTGCGCCTGGACGCCATCGGCATGCCGCCCAAGCTGGTGCAGCAGTTCCGCGCCATCGTCAGCCGCCCGAACGGCCTCGTGCTGGTAACGGGGCCGACCGGCAGCGGCAAGACGACGACTTTGTACTGCGCCTTGTCCGAACTCAATTCCGTGGAAAAAAAGCTCATCACGGTGGAGGACCCCGTCGAGTACCGCTTGCCTGGCATTAACCAGGTGCAAGTGAACGAGAAGATCGAGCTGAACTTTGCCAGGGTGCTGCGCTCGGCCCTGCGGCAAGATCCCGACATCGTGCTCGTCGGCGAGATGCGCGACCAGGAAACGGCGCAAATCGGCCTGCGCGCCGCCATGACGGGCCACTTGGTGCTGTCGACCCTGCATACGAACGACGCCATCAGCACGCCGCTGCGCCTGATGGACATGGGCGTGCCCCGCTACATGGTGGGCAGCTCGCTGCAAGCCGTGCTGGCGCAGCGCCTGGTGCGCGTGATCTGCGAAAGCTGCAGCACGCCGTACCAGCCCACGCCGAACGAATACGAATGGCTGCGCCTGGAACTGGGCGAGCTGGTCGAGCGCAACCAGTATTTCCACGGCAAGGGCTGTTCGCATTGCAACGGCATGGGTTACCGGGGCCGCACAGGCGTGTACGAATTACTGGAAATCACGCGCGCCGTGGCCGATGCCGCCAACCATGCCGACCCATCGCATTTCATGAAGGTGGCGACGGCGCAGATGGCGGGCGAAACCTTGCGCCGCCACGCCGTGCAACTGGTGGTACAGGGCCGCACGACGGTGATGGAAGCGATGCGCATCAGCAACCAGAGCGAGGATTGAGGTGCCGTTTTTCTCCTACAAGGCACGTAGCGCCAGCGGCGAACTGCTGACCGGCGTGATGGAAGGCGCCGACAGCGGCGCCGTGGCCGACCAGTTGATGGCGGGCGGCAGCACGCCCGTCGATATCAGCGCCACGAAACAGACGGTGACGAAGGCCGGCGCCAACCAGCTGGGCTGGTGGGCCAGGCTGACCGAGAAAAAAGTCACGCCCATGGACGTGCAGCTGTTCAGCCGCCAGCTGTACACCCTGCTCAAGGCGGGTGTGCCCATCATGCGCGGCCTGGCCGGCTTGCAGGAGTCCGCCATCAGCCCAGCGTTCGGACGCATCATCAAGGATGTGCGCGAGTCGCTCGACGCGGGGCGTGAGCTGTCGGCCGCCATGGCGCGCCATCCCACGATCTTCACGCCGTTTTACTTATCGATGGTGCGCGTGGGCGAAATGACGGGGCGCCTCGACGAAGTGTTCCTGCGCCTGTTCAACCACCTGGAATTCGACCGCGACATGCGCGCGCGCGTGAAAACGGCGACGCGCTACCCGACCTTCGTCGTCTTCGCCATGCTCGCCGCCATGATCGTGGTGAATATCTTCGTCATTCCCCAGTTCGAGAAAGTGTTCGCCAGCTTCCACGCGGAACTGCCCCTGATGACGCGCATCCTGATCGGCACGTCGCGCTTCACGGTGACGTACTGGCCCATCCTGCTGATGCTGGGCGTGGGCGGCTTTTTCGGCTGGCGCGCCTGGCTGCGCACGAAAGAGGGCCTATATAAATGGGACCGCGCCAAGCTGCGCCTGCCGATCGCCGGCAAGATCATCCTGAAGGGGACGATGGCCCGCTTTGCGCGCAGCTTTGCCTTGTCGAGCACGAGCGGCGTGCCCATCGTGCAGGCGCTGACGGTGGTGTCGCAAACGGTCGACAATACTTACCTGAGCGCGCGCGTGGAACAGATGCGCGACGGTGTCGAGCGGGGCGAAAGCATCTTGCGCACCTCGGTCGCGGCCGGCGTGTTTACGCCCGTGGTACTGCAGATGATCGCCGTGGGCGAAGAATCCGGTTCGCTCGACGACCTGATGGACGAGATCGCGGACATGTACGAACGCGAAGTCGACTATGAATTGAAGACCCTGTCGGCGCAGATCGAGCCGATCTTGATCGTCTTCCTCGGCGCCATGGTGCTGGTGCTGGCGCTGGGCATCTTCTTGCCGATCTGGGACCTGGGCCGGGCGGCCCTGCACTGATGGCAAAGCCGTTCCGCCAGCGCGGTTTCACCCTGTTCGAGCTGGCGGTGGTGGCGGGCGTGTTCGCCATCCTTGTGGCGGTATTGTTGAACCGGGTCGGCTATTACCAGCAGCAGGCGCAGCAGGTGGCCGTGGCCCAGATGCTCGGCGTCTTGCGCACCAGCTTGCGGGTGCAGGTGCTGCAGCTGTACCTGGCGGACCGGCGCGACAGAATGCCGGCGCTGGCGCGGCAAAACCCGTTCGACTGGCTGATGGATAAACCGGCCAACTACCTGGGCGAGTTCGCGCAGCCGGACCTTGCAAAATTACCGGCAGGGAATTGGTTGTACGACAAAAAAGAACAAAAAATTATCTATTTGTTTAGTAATGGCAATATTTTTCCCACTACAAGGGTTGATTCAGTGAAATTTAAGGTAACCTTGCCGGGTGCGGACGCCGATCTTGACAAGCTCTCCCGGGAGCCCGATATCGTGGTGTGGAAATCGCCGGACTCGGCAGCAAACTGACGCGCTTCCTGGTCCGGTGCGGCGACAGTTTCATGGCGTTGGTTTTAATGTTTTTATTTGATTTTGGAGAGCAGGTATGAATAAGTCTTTACGTAGTATGAAAAGCGGCGCCCAGGCAGGTTTTACCCTGATCGAACTGATCGTCGTCATCGTGATCCTCGGCATCCTGGCGGCGACGGCGATTCCTAAATTCATCGACATGTCGACCGATGCGCGTATTGCCAAGATGAATGCGGCGGTAGGCGCCATGAAGGCGGGTGCGGCGCTGTACCATGCGCAGTGGCTGGTCAAGGGCTCGGTCGATACGCCGAAGGTGCAGATGGAAGGCAAGGAGATCGAGGGTGCATTTGGCTACCCGACAACTGCCAGCATCATCGATGCTGCAGGCTTGACCGATCCTGATTACAAGTTTTCCGGTGGTGTCGTGACGCCTGATGCAACGCGTACAGGGTGCAAGGTTACCTATGTCGCCCCTACTGCCGCAGGTGGCGCGCCGACCATCACGCCTGCTCTGGATATTGCAGATTGTAAATAATTTGCACTGATTTGCAAGGATGGCCAGCTAATGCCCGGCTTTCCTTGCGCACCACCAGCCCAACCCCAGGCGCCAGCCCGTTGGGCTTTTTTACGGGCCATCCATTGCAGCAGCCACCGACAGTTTGTCCGCATCGCCACGCAGTGCCGCCAGGCTCGCTGAGGCGTACGCCTGCGCGCGGCTTTACCTTGATCGAACTGGTGGCCGTGATGGTGATCGCCGGCCTGCTGGCGACCTTTGCCGTCAACCGGTTTTTCCAGCGCGACACTTTTGATGTGCGCAGTGCCAGCGATCAGGTGGCAAGTATCGTGCGCTATGGGCAAAAGCTTGCGGTAGCGCAAAACCGTCCCGTGTATGTCCGCATCAATGCCAAAAGCATGGCCCTGTGTTTCACGCAGGCCTGTGACAGCCCGGCCAGCCGCACCGTGCCACCCACTGGCACGAACAGCGGCAGCAAGGAAACCCTGCTCGCTTGCGGCGGGTGGAGCAACTGGCTGTGCGAAGGATGGCCGTCGTCCGTCACGCTGTCGGACGGCCCCGCCGGCTTTTACTTTGACCCGCTGGGGCGTCCGTATTACACGGTGTATGGCGATTTTCGCGAGATACTGGTGCTGGCCGTGGCGGGTGGCGGGCAGCAATACCAGATCAAGGTATCACCGGAGACCGGCTATGTGTACCGCTAGGCGCCATGCCGCCAGGCGCACCCAGGCCGGCGTGACCTTGATCGAACTGGTGCTTTTCATCGTCATTGTGGGCGTAGCGGTGGTGGGCATCCTCGGCGTGATGGACCTGACGACGCGCAACAGCGTCGACCCGCAGCTGCGCAAGCAGGCGCTGGCCATTGCGGAAGGCATGCTCGACGAAATCGAGGGCGCGCGGTTTACTTTTTGCGCAGTGAACGACCCGGCAGCCGAGACGGCCATCAGTGTGGCCGACTGTGGTGTCGTGGAGGCGCCCGGGATACAGGGTGGTGCAACGCAGCGGCCTTATGACAACGTCAACGATTACGTGGCCAAGGATGGCAGCGCCATCACGTACACCACGGATGTGGCCGGCAATCCTTTTTCATCGCTTGCCAACCAATATGCGGCGACAGTCAGCATGAATTCCGTCGCGCTGAACGGCATCGCGGCACCGAATGTGCTGCATATCCAGGTCAGCGTCGCTTATGGCGACAAGCAGCAGGTCGTGCTCGACGGCTACCGCACGCGCTACGCGCCGAACAGCATCCCATGAATATCTATTTTTCCCGGCGCCGCGCGCGCGGCTTTACCCTGGTGGAGATGATCATCGTGATCGTCATCACCGGCATCATCGGCGGCATGGTGGCCATGTTCATACGCCTGCCCGTGCAAGGTTATGTTGATGCCAATGCCCGCGCCGACCTGGCCGACGTGGCCGATACGGCCGTGCGGCGCATCGCGCGCGACGTGCGTCTTGCGCTGCCCAATAGTGTGCGTGTCAGCACGAATGGCAAGTACCTGGAGCTGCTGCTGACGAAATCCGGCGGCCGCTACCTGTCTGAGGATGATCCGCCAGGCCTCGGGGCCGTACTGGCTTTCAATCCCGTCGGCCCTGGTGTCGATCCCAATCAATTCACTGTCGTCGGAAACGTGCCGGCGATCGCGCCCGGCGACTTTATTGCCGTCTACAATATGGGCGATAACCTGCCGGACGCCTACGGCTGTGCTGTCAACGGCGGCATTTGCAATCTGGCGCAGGTCGCGGCTGTCAGCGGCGCCGTGGTGACCTTGCAGGGCAATCCCTTCCTCGCGCAGTCGCCGCAAAAATTTCCTTCGCCATCGCACCGTTTTCAGGTCGTGACGACGCCTGTCAGCTATGTTTGTGATCCGCAGACCGGTACCCTGACGCGCTATTCCGGCTATACCATCCAGGCAGCGCAGCCGCTCAATGCGGCGGCTGCGCCGCTGTCGACTGCTCCTGTGCGTGCCTTGCTGGCGCAAAAAATCCTGAAGAACACGCTTGGCAGGTCTGGCGTTCCCGCGACGGAAGCAACTCCGCCCGAAGGTTGCTTTACCTATGAAGTACTGAAAAATGTGCCGCGCGGCTTGCTCAGCATCGTGCTGAGCCTCGGCGCGGAAAACAGCAACACGGGAACGCTGCGCCTGGTGCAGCAGGTACAGGTCAGCAATACGCCATGACGACATTTTCCTTGCGCCGCATGCGCGGTTTCAGCCTGGTCACGGCGATTTTCCTGTTGGTGGTGCTGGCGGGTCTGGGCGCCGCGATGGTGAATATTTTTACCCTGCAGCAGGTTGAGTCTGCACTGGACGTGCAGGGCGTGCGCGCCGAGCAGGCCGCCCGTGCAGGTATCGAGTGGGGCGTGTACCGGCAGTTGGTCGATGGACAGTGTGATCCCGTCAAGTCGTTTGCCTTGCCTGCAGGCACCTCGCTGTCTATCTTTTCCGTCAACGTGCAGTGCAGTCGCGGCACCGGTCCCGGCACCTTGACCAGTTGGACCATCACGGCCACCGCTTGCAACCAGCCTGGGCCTGCCGGCTGCCCGAACGCGGGCAATAACCCCGATTACGTCCAGCGCCGCCTGCAAGCCGTGTTGTCGCAGTAAGGTCAACTGCGTGAAAAAAAGATCGCTAATTTATTGTTTTTACACAATAAAGTTGGCTTCATGAATTAAAATTGGCTGGATGCATTAACTGCGCGACAAGATCGGGCAGGCACTTACACTGGATAGTTCGCATGGGTTTATTCGCAAGAGCAAAGAAGTACGATGGCTGGCTGGCCACGGCGTTTGGCCGCGAGGGCGTCAGCGCTGTCGTTGTCGAACGTCCCGCCGGCGGGATGCCGCGCGTGCTGCGTGCCAGCTACCAGGCGGCCGCACGACCGGCGCCGGCCGAGGTGCTGGAAAAACTGGGCAAGGAGCTGCAGGCCCCCTCGCGCCATTGCACCAGCGTGCTGGCTGGCGGCGAATACCAGCTGCTGTCGCTGGAAGCGCCGGCCGTGCCGCGCGAGGAGTTGAAGACGGCCGTGGGCTGGCGCCTGAAGGATATGCTGGACTTTCCGCTGGCCGACGCCACTATCGACGTGTTCGACATTCCCGGCGATCCGAACGGCACCCAGCGGGGCAGCAGCGTGTTTGCCGTCGCCGCGCGCAACAGCGCCGTGTCGCGCCGCCAGGCGCAGTACGCCGAATGCAAGATCGGCCTGTCCGTGATCGATATCCCCGAAATGGCGCAGCGTAATATCGCCACCTTGCTGGAAACGCCGGGACGCGGCATCGCCGTGCTGTTCTTCGATGGCGACGGCGGCTTGCTGACCATGAGTTTCAATGGCGAGCTGTATCAGGCGCGCCGCATCGACGTGACCCTGGCACAATTGCAGTCGCCCGACGCCAGCCAGTACTACGACCGCGTTACCCTGGAACTGCAGCGCTCGTTCGACCACTTCGACCGCCAGTTCCATTTCATTTCGCTGGCCCGCTTGATGCTGATGACGGGCGCCAGCGATGGCTTGCACGCCTACCTGGCCGACAATCTCTACATGCCCGTCGAGCAGCTGGACCTGGCCACCGTGCTGGACTTGTCGCAGGCCGCCGAATTGCGCGATCCCGCCATGCAGGCGCGCTACTTCCTGGCCATCGGGGCTGCCTTGCGCGAGCTTGGCCCGCATCCGGGCAAGCACGAAGGGAAGGGCGCATGAGCCAGCAGATCAATCTGTTCAATCCCCAGTTTGAACTGAAACAACACCATATGTCGGCAAGCACGGCCGGCCTGGGCCTGTGCGCGCTGGCGCTCGTCTTGCTGGTCCTGGGCGTGCTGGCCCGGCAGGCAATGGCCGGCCTGGAACAGCGCGAAGCGGGCGTCAAGGCGGCGCTGGCGCAAGTCGAGGCGAAGCGCGACCAGATTTTGCGCGATTACCCGCCACGCAAGAAAGATCCGGCCCTGGCGCAGGAACTGTCGGCCGTCGAGGCGCAGCGCCAGTTGCTGCAGGACGCTTCAAGCGTGCTGGACAGCGGCAAGCTGGGCAATACCCTCGGCTATGCCGGCTATTTCCGCGCGCTGGCGCAGGCCAGGGTCGAAGGCGTATGGCTGACGGGCGTGAACATAGCCGGCGCCGGCAATGACTTCGGCTTGCAGGGCCGCGCCTTGCACGCGTCGCTGCTGCCTGCGTACATCACGCGCCTGGGCCAGCAGGAGGTACTCAAAGGCAAAACCTTCGGCAGCCTCGACATCAGCCAGCCCGAGCAGCCGGCCGTGGCCGAGGGCAAGGCGGCCAGCCTGCCGTATGTCGCGTTCAGCCTGCAGTCGGCGGAGCGTGCCGCCACGCCGGCCAAACCTGTTGCGGGAGGAACACGCTGATGCTGCCCTTGCTGAAGAAATGGGCCACCGCCTTCGACGCTCTCAGCCTGCGCGAGCGGCTGATGGTATTTGGCGCCGGTGCGGCCGCCATCCTGTTCGTGTTTTATTTCATGAGCCTCAATCCCTTGCTGGCGAAGCACGCAGCGCTGGAAGCGAGCATTGCGCAAAAGCAAAGCCTGTTGACCGCGACGAACAAGGAAATCGAGCTGACCATGCTCGCCCATGCCACCGATCCCGACAAGGAAGCGCGCGCGCGCCTGCTGGCCCTGCAGGCGGAAACGGCATCTCTGGCGCAGGCGCTGCGCGAGAAGCAGCATGGCCTGGTGGCGCCCGAGCGCATGGTTACCTTGCTCGAGCACCTGCTGCGCCGGCACGCGGGATTGCGCCTGGTGTCGCTGAAAACCTTGCCCGGCAGCGCAGTCGGCGCACATCAGGCTGAAACGGCGAACGGCGAGCCGGCAGCCAAGGCGGATGCAGCCAAGGCGCCGGCCCCGGCGCCGTTGCTGCACCAGCATGGCGTGGAAGTGGTGCTGCAGGGCAGCTATGCGGACATGGTGCAATACATGCAGGCGCTGCAAGCGATGCCGACGCGGGTCTTCTGGGGCGCCGCCCACCTCGACGCTGCCAGCTATCCAAGCGCCACCCTGACCCTGACCTTACATACCCTCAGCATGGACGACACATGGATCGCACTCTGACCTTTGGTCCCGCGCTGCTGGCGCCTTTGCTCATGCTGAATCTGGCATGGCCTGGCGCGCAGGCGCAGGCGCTCGATGATCCGACGCGTCCGCCCGCGGCCCTGTGGGCGCCCGCCAGCGCCGCGCCTGTCGTTGCGGCCCGGCCTCAGCTGCAATCGGTGCTCATTTCCACCCAGCCGGGCGGACGCCGCCTGGCCGTCATCGATGGCCAGACGGTCAAGGTCGGCAGCAGGGTGGGCGACGCCGTGGTGACGGAGATCCACGACACGGCAGTGCTGTTGCGGCGTGGCAAATCACTGGAAACCTTCAAGCTGTACCCGAGCAGCAAGACCGATAACAAGGCCGATCGCAAGACCGATAGCAAGACCGGCAGCAAGCAGGAGTAGAAGAAGTGGCCAAGCAACTCAATCAACACAAGGCGAGCATGTTCAAGATCAGTACGATGGCGGCTGTCATCAGCGTCAGCCTGGGCCTGGGCGGCTGCAATGTCGCGCCCGTCAAGCGCGACACCTACAATGCGATCTCCGATGCCGTCAAGGGCGCGGCGGCCACCACGGCGCCAGCGGCCCAGCCCGATGCCGTGGAAGCGGCGCTGCTGCCGCCCGTGGCGGCCCTGGCCCAGCAATTGCCAAAGGCCCGCGCCGCGCTCGACGAGCGCTTCAACGTGGCGTTCAACAATGTGCCGGCGCGCCAGTTCTTCACTTCCATCGTGGCCGGCACGCGCTACAACATGCTGGTCCACCCTGACATCGGCGGCACGATTTCCGCCAACCTGAAGGACGTGACCCTGTTCCAGGCGCTCGATGCCGTGCGCGAACTGTATGGCTACGATTACAAGGTCGAGGGCACGCAGATCTACATCAAGCCCTTGACCATGCAGACGCGTTTGTTTCACGTCAATTACCTGACGGGCGCGCGCCGCGGCAGTTCCAACCTGCGCGTCTCGTCGACGTCCGTGGGTTCGGTGGGCTCGACCAATTCGGGCGGCTCGGGCAATGGCGGCAATAACAACCAGGGCAATAACCAGAATAACGAGCAGAACCAGCAAACCAATGGCGGCCAGGGCGGCCGCACCCTGGACAGCAGCAACCTGACCACCTCGTCGACGGCCGATTTCTGGCCGGAATTGAGAGCGGCGCTGGAAGCCATCGTCGGCAGCAGCGAAGGCGGGCGCCAAGTGGTGCTGAGCCCGCAGTCGGGCGTGATCGTCATCCGCGCCATGCCGGAAGAGTTGCGCAATGTCGACATGTACCTGAAGGCCACGCAATTGTCCGTCGACCGCCAGGTGATACTGGAAGCGAAAATCCTCGAAGTCGAGCTCAACGACAATACGCAGACGGGCATCAACTGGGCCTCGTTCGCCTCGATCAAGAGCGGCCACACGAACCGCATCTCGACCGGCTTCATCCAGCCGGGCGGCACCCTGGCGCCGCTGCCGTTCAACGGCGGCCAGCCGCCCAACATGACCACCGGCAATGGCCTGACGGCCAGCAGCGGCTTTGGCCTCAGTTCGGCGGCCAACGCGGCCGGTTCCATGTTCGGCCTGGCTTTCCAGACGGCCAATTTTGCCGCCATGATTTCCTTCCTGGAATCGCAAGGTTCCGTGCACGTGCTGTCGAGCCCGCGTATCGCCACCATGAACAACCAGAAGGCCGTGCTGAAGATCGGCACGGACGAGTTTTACGTGACGGGCGTGTCGACCACGACGAACACGACGGCCAGCGGCGCGACGACCAGCCCCAACGTGACCTTGCAGCCATTCTTTTCGGGCGTGGTGCTGGACGTGACGCCCCAGATCGATGCGGATGGCAACATCATCCTGCACGTGCATCCGTCCGTGAGCCAGGTGTCGACCATCAGCAAGGAAATCGACCTGGGCAGCGCCGGTTCGCTGAAACTGCCGCTGGCCGCATCGAGCACGTCCGAGATGGACAGCATGGTGCGCAGCCAGGATGGCCGCATCGTCGCCATCGGCGGCCTGATGCGCCAGGCCACGACGGCGGACCGCTCGCAAGTGCCGGGCGCGGGCGATCTTCCCGTGCTGGGCGCGCTGTTCCGCAACACGGGGCAGGTGATCCAGAAGCGCGAGCTGGTGGTGCTGATCAAGCCGACCATCGTTGATGGCGCCAATAGCTGGAACGAGGACTTGCTCGATTCGGGCAAGCGCATCGAGGCGCTCGACCCGCGCCGGCCGTCGGAGCGGCGCTAAATGTACCAGGCCCATTTCGGCTTGCGCGAGGCGCCGTTCGGCCTCACGCCCGATACCAGTTTCTTCTTCAACGGCCCGCAGTCGCAAAAGGCCCTCAATACCCTGCTGGTGGCGGCGCGCAATGGCGAGGGCTTCATCAAGATCACTGGCGAAGTGGGGACTGGTAAAACCTTTTTGTGCCGCAAGTTCATGCAATCGTTGGGGCCGGATTTCGTCACGGCCTACATCCCGAATCCGAACTTGCCGCCCCGTTCGCTGATCCTGGCGCTGGCGGACGACCTCGATGTGCTGCTGGAGAAAGATGCTGATCAGCATCAGTTGCTCAAGTCCCTCAACCTGCGCCTGCTCAACCTGGCGGCGCAAGGCAAGCGCGTGCTGCTGTGTCTGGACGAAGCGCAGGCGATTCCCGTCGACAGCCTCGAAGCGCTGCGCCTGCTGACGAATCTGGAAACGGAAAAGCGCAAGCTGCTGCAAATCGTGCTGTTCGGCCAGCCGGAACTCGACGTCAAGCTGGCCCTGCCGGAAATCCGCCAGCTGGCGCAGCGCATCACCTTTCACTACCACCTGGGTCCGCTGTCGCGCGACGACGTGGATTTCTATGTGGCGCACCGCCTGCGCGTGGCCGGCTTCGATGGCGCGCGCCTGTTCAGCCGTGGCGGCGTGCGCAAGCTGTACCAGGCTTCCGGCGGCATTCCGCGCCTGATCAACATCATGGCGCACAAGGCGCTGATGGTGGCGTATGGCGAAGGGCGGCAGCAGGTCAGCGGGCGCCACGTGGCGCTGGCCGCCAGCGATACCCTGGCCAGCAAGCCGCGCTTCTGGCAGAAGCCCTGGCCATGGCTGGCCGGCGCCGGCGTGCTGGCCGCCGCCTGCGGCGTGAGCTGGACTTTATTGAACCGATGACGAAGATGAGCCTGTAGATGAGCCTGATTAACAAGATGTTGCAAGACCTCGATGCGCGCGGCACCCCCGATGGACGCGGCGACGCGGCCGGCATCCGCTCCGTGCCCGAACGCGAGCGGGGCCTGCCGCGCGCGCTGGTCTTCGGCGGCGCTGCCGGCTTGACGGCCGCCGCCATCGCCCTGGGCTGGGTCTACCTGAAGCGCCCGGCCGTGCCGCCCGTGCTGATCAATGTGGCCAGTACGCCTGTTCTGGCACCGGCACCGTTGCCTGTCGTTGCAACCGCTCCCGTGGTGGCTGCACCAGTTGCGCCCGTCGTGGCGGCTGAACCCGAGCCCGTGTTCCAGGCCGAGGAAGTTGCCCCCGCGGCCGCCAAGGCGCGGCCCGCCGAGTTGCGCCGCATCGTGGAAAAAGCGGCCAAGCCTGCCGCTGCGTCGGTGGTAAAAACGCCAGCACCGGCCGCCAGCGAGCGCATCATCGACGGCAAGCACGTCACTGCCCAGCAGCGCGTGGAGAACGAATACCGGCGCGCGCTGGCCCAGTTGCAGGATGGCCGCGTCTCCGACGCCATGCTGGCCTTACAGCAGACCCTGCAGCTGGACCCGCGCCACCAGGGCGCGCGCGAAACTTTGGTGCGCCTGCTGCTCGAAGCGCAGCGCCCCGACGAGGCGGCCCGCCAGTTGCAGCTGAGCCTGGCATTGGACCCGAAACAGCCGGCGCAAGCGATGATGCTGGCCCGTCTGCAGCTGGACAAGGCCAACGGCGGCGTGGCCGCACTCGATACCCTCACGCGCAGCTTGCCGTATGCGACCGACAACGGCGAATACCACGCCTTCCTGGCCGGCGTGCTGCAGCGCGAACAGCGCTACCGCGAAGCATCGGAACATTATCAGCAGGCCCTGCAGACGGCGCCCGACAACAGCGTCTGGTGGATGGGCCTGGGCATCGCCTTGCAAGCGGACAACCACCCAGCCCAGGCACGCCAGGCGTTCGAGCGGGCCAAGGGCTTGCAAACCCTGTCGCCGCAATTGCAGGCGTTTGTCGAACGCAAATTGGTGCAACTGACGGCGGCTGCGGCGAAGTAACTTTTACCTCAATGAAAGACACCAGCTTGAAACCTCGCAATCTGCTCATCGTCCTGTGCTGCCTGGCCAGCAGCGCCCTGGCCGCACCCGCCAGCCCGCCTGCCAACTACGTGCTGGAAAATACGGAAGTGCGCGACATCCGTGCACAAGCCCTGAAACGCGACTATCAGCTATATGTCGCCTTGCCCGATTCCTATCGGCAGGGAAATAAACGCTATCCGGTGCTGTTCGTCGTGGATGCCAATTACTCGTTCGCCATCGTGCGCAATATCGCGCAGCGCCTGAACAAGCATGCGGGGATGGAAGAAGTCGTGGTGGTCGGCCTGTCGTACGCCAACGGCGATGGCGGGGTGTACAGCCGCCGCCGCGACTACACGCCCACCACGCCGCGCAAGCACGACTACCGCTCGGACATGCCGGGGCGGCAACCGGCGTTTGGCGAAGCGAAGGCGTATGGCCAGTTCATCTCGGGCGAGGTGTTTCCCTTTATCGCCAGTAACTATCGCGTCAACATGCAGCGCAAGGTCTTCATCGGCCATTCCTACGGCAGCCTGCTGGGCCTGCAATTCCTGCTGACGGAACCACGCACCTTCGAGCACTACATCCTCGGCAGCCCGTCGCTGTGGTACGACGCCGGCGTCATGTTCGACCGCGAGCAGGCGTATGCCGCCAGCCACAAGGACTTGCCTGCATCCGTGTTCTTCGGCATCGGCGGCCTGGAAAAGCTGGCGGCGGGCAAGAAGCGTTCGCGTTTGGAGGAAGAGGCCGACATGCTGGCCGACTTGCGCGAGTTCGATGGCAAGCTGAAATCGCACAAGTACCCTGGCCTGAAGACGCGCTTGCGCGTGTTCGAGGATGAAGACCATGCGAGCGTGTTTCCCTTTATTTTGACGCATGGCTTGCGCGCGTATTTGAAGTCTTCAAACTGACGGCTTTGGTGCTGACCGTTTGAATTCGCAGCCACGCAGTGGGCGGGGGTATAATTTCCCCAGTTGAAGGTTGTAAACCAAACGACAATATCCCCATGAAAACTTCTGATGCTGATAAAAAAGCGACTTCGCCACTGAAAATATTGGCGATTTCATTTCTATTGACAAACGCTGTATTCGCCAATGCCCATGCTGAAGGTAATTCATCTGCGGACAAGTCGGGTGACTACGCTGTGGAAATTGACAGCTTGATCAAGGAAACAAGCCCTAGAAGTTTCAATGGGGTGATTCTCATCACGCAACATGGGAAAACAATATACTCAAAAGCCTATGGTTATGCGGATTTTGAAAATAAGGTGCCGTTGAAACTGGACGATAACTTCAGGATCATGTCGAATAGCAAGCAGATCACGGCAGCGTTGATTTTGCGGGAAGTTGAAAAAGGCAGGATCGACTTGCATAGTCCCGTTAGAAAATACTTGCCTGATTTGCCGCAGGCGTGGGCCGACAAAGTGACCGTGCATCAGCTGCTCAACTTTTCGGCAGGAATCACTGAGATTGACCAGCCACTGAGCTTCCAGCCCGGGACGGATTTTTTATACGGCGTGACAACGTACGCCATGCTGGGACATATTTTTGAAAAAACAAGCGGGAAAAAGTATATCGAAGCGGCAAATGACTTGTTCAAAGAGCTGGCAATGGACAATAGTTTTTGCTATGAGGAAGGCAAGAATAATAACGTCATCAATGGGTACGTCAATTCGAAAAATGTATTCGAATTGAAAGTGCATCCGGTTCAGGGGCAAGGCTGGGTTGATTTTATTCCCGCTGGAGGCATTGTTTCAAATGCAAGGGATTTGAATGCATGGGATGAAAAACTTCATAAGGGGAAAATCTTAAAGCCGGAAACCTACAAGCTGATGACAAATTATGACATATCCAGTCAGCACGTCGCTTTCGGTGCTGAAAAAAATGGCTATGGTTATGGTGTCTATGTCAGTGACAAGACGCCGATCAAATACATCGGCCACTCCGGAAAAGGCTTGGGCTTTGCATCAATCAAAATGTATTTCCCTGAAAAAGATGTCGACGTTGTTGTCCTGGAAAATCAGTTCAGCGAAGACAGCGCCCTTCATTACTATTTTGAAATAAAAATAAGAGAAATAGTGATGAATAGCAATCTTTTGAGATAGTAAAGATCACTTCGAATCATCAATTTTGCAGGCTGCCTGCGAAACTTGTCATCAAGGCATTCGCGTATTGCGACCCATGCCAATAAGCGCTACAACCGCGCTTCATCCCCCCACACATGCCGCATGCTGAAGCGCACGCCCGCATCATCTTCGTGCAGCGACGAAACGATGGCGAACTGGCTGTCGCCCGTGTCGCGCGGCGTCATCTGCGATAGCTGGGCGGCGGCCAGCGGCGCGCCCAGCGGGTCGCTGAGCGGGTGGACCTGGCCGGCGCCCCGTTGCGTGACGACGCCCAGTTCGCCGCTGCGCAGGCGCACCAGAGTGCCCGGTGGATATTTGCCCAGCAGGTTGACGAACTGTTCTCCCAGCAGCGGATCGATGGGCACGCCCTGGTCGAGGAAGATGTGCTGCAGCGCCTGGTCGGGCACGATGGAGCGCCGGTAGTTGCGCGCCGAGACGCGGGCGCAATAACGGTCGGCCAGGCCGATCAGCTTGGCATTTTGCAGGATTTCATCGGCCGTGCGCCCCTGCGGGTAGCCGCTGCCATCGTCGTTTTCATGGTGCAAGAGCACACAGCTCAGCCATTCCTCGTCGTCGACACCGGCGCATCGCAACAGTTCCGTGCTTTCCTGCGGATGCTGGCGCACGATGCGCATTTCTTCGTCGTTCAGGGGGCCGCGCCGATCCTGGAAACTGTCGTGGTGGCGCAGCATGCCCACGTTCATCGTCAGCGCGGCCGCGCCGATCAACAGCAATTCATCGTGGGACTTGTGCATGCTGCGTCCTACCAGCATGGCCAGCAGCGCCGTTTCGATGCAGTGGCGCACGGCGTAGCTGCCGGCGATCTGGTTGAGCAGGATGCTGGCCAGGGCGATATCGGCATCGTGCTCAAGCGCGCGCAGCAGTTCGCGCGCGATGTCGCGTACGTCGCGCTCGGCATTGTTTTCGCTGCGCAAGGCCAGCAGCAAGCGTTCCAGGCGCTGCGCCGCCTCGTTGAGCAAGCGCAAGACGGATGGCTGGTCCGGCGCCCCCACGTACAGGCCCAGCTGCATTAGCCGCCCCAGCTGCGCGCCATCCGTGATGATCTGCCCCTTGCGCAATTGCGGGCCGGCACTATGGTCAGCCAGAAACAGATCCCAGGGCAGGGGTTCGCCGGGAACCAGGTCGGCCGGGCCGATGCGACGCTGTACCATGCTTGTCATCCTTTGCCCCGCCGCAGCGAAGCCATGTTCAGTGCTCGGTTATATGCTGCGCAGGCGCTCGAGCGCCAGGCGCAAGGTTTCGTCTTTTTTGGCAAAGCAGAAGCGCACGATGCCCGACTCCTTGCCCTGCGCATAAAACGCGGACACGGGAATGGCGGCCACCTTGATTTGCGTCGTCAGCCATTCAGCGAACTGCGCTTCGCTCTCTTGCGAAATGGCATCGTAGCGCACGCACTGGAAATACGTGCCGTCGGCCGGCAGCAGGGTAAAGCGGCTGCCCGCCAGGCCATCGCGGAACAAGTCGCGCTTGCGCTGGTAGAACGCGGGCAAGTCCAGGTAGGGCTGCGGGTCGGCCATGTAGCCGGCCAGGCCGTGCTGCATCGGCGTGTTGACGGTAAACACGTTGTACTGGTGCACCTTGCGAAACTCCGCCGTCAGTGCGGCCGGGGCGGCTACATAGCCGACTTTCCAGCCTGTCACGTGATACGTCTTGCCGAAGCTGGAGACGATGAAGCTGCGTGCCGCCAGTTCCGGGTTGCGGCTCAATGAGGCGTGCGGCACGCCGTCGTACACCATGTGTTCGTAGACTTCGTCGGACAGTATCAAGATTTGCGTGCCGCGCACGATGTCGGCCAGCGCGGCCACATCGGCGGGGCGCAAGATCGTGCCAGTCGGGTTGTGCGGCGTGTTGATGATGATCAAACGCGTCTTGCTGCTGACGGCAGCGGCCAGCTTGTCCCACGGCACGCTGTAGCCGTGTTCACCCACCTCCATGGAGACGAGCACGGGCACGCCGCCGGCCAGCGCGATGGCGGGCAGATAGCTGTCGTAGGCCGGTTCGATGACGATGACTTCGTCGCCCGGGTGCACGCAGCAGAGGATGGCCGTGGTGAGCGCCTGCGTGGCGCCGGCCGTGACAGTGATTTCCGTGCCGGCATCATAGCTGTGGCCGTACAGGCTGGCGACCTTGGCGGCGATGGCCTCGCGCAAGGGCGCGGCGCCCGTCATCATCGGATACTGGTTGTGGCCTGCGCGCATGGCGTTGCTGACGCGGTCGACCAGTTCAGGCGCGCAATCGAAGTCGGGAAAACCCTGGCCCAGGTTGACGGCGCCATGCTGGGCCGCCAGGCTGGACATGCGGGTAAACACGGTGGTGCCGACAGCAGGCAAGCGGGTGGTCAGGGCGGGAGTCGTGTAGGGCAGGGACGGGCTGTTCATGAACGGTAGGGGCGCGGTGCGGAAAGTGGAATCGTGTCCCATTCTAGCGCAGCGCGCCCCGTTGCGTGCGGGGCTTTAAAGGCTCAGCCTGGCAATGCCCAGCCTTCCGGCACCATGATCTTGAACATGCCGGCCTTGGCCGTCTTGCGGGCCAGTTTCAGCAGCGCCTTGTCCTTGGTGATCAGGATGTCGGCGTTGGCGTCGCGCGCCAGTTCGAGGAATTTCTGGTCATCCTTGTCCGTGCAGACGGGCAGGCGCACGCCGGAGACGGGCGGCGCCACGACCGTGATGTGGGCGTCGAAGCGGGCGGCGGCAACGGCGCGGCTCGCTTCATCGAGGGGCAGATGCTTGTAGTGCAGCACGACCAGATATTCCGCGCGGCAATCTTCGCGCGTAATGGCATGCACGGCGCCGCTTTCCATGGCCGCCAGCAGCCCCGCCCAGCGCGGGTCGTTGAAGACGAACAGGTCGAGGCAAACGTTGGTGTCGAGGACGAGTTTTTGTGGAGCAGGTATCATGTCGGCAATTCTATTCTGTAGTGATAATTTATGTTGATCGTGCTTTCGCCCGCCAAGAGTCTCGACCTGGAGACGCCGCCAACAACCTCGTTGCACAGCACTCCCGATTTTCTCGACCATTCCGCCCAGCTCATAGCCCGCATGCGCCAGTTTTCGCCCGCCGAAGTGGGCAGCCTGATGGGCATTTCCGACGCCTTGTCGGCTCTGAACGTGGCCCGCTACGCGTCCTGGACACCCCAGCTTGACGACGCGCGCCAGGCCATCATGGCCTTCAATGGCGACGTGTATGCCGGTTTCGAGGCGCGCAGTCTGCAGCCGGCCCAGCTCGACTATACCCAGTCGCGCGTGCGCATCCTGTCGGGCCTGTACGGCTTGCTGCGCCCGCTGGACCTGATCCACCCGCACCGCCTGGAAATGGGCACGCGGCTGTCGACCACGCGCGGCAAGGATTTGTATGCGTTCTGGGGTGACACCATCACCAACGGCCTGAATCGCACGGCGAAGGAGCAGGGCGCGAAAGTGCTGGTCAACCTGGCTTCCGAAGAATATTTCAAATCCGTCAAGCCGCGCCAGCTGGACGTGCCCGTCATCGCGCCCGTGTTCGAGGACTGGAAGAACGGCAAATACAAAATCATCTCGTTCTACGCCAAGCGCGCGCGCGGCATGCTGGCTCGCTATGCGGCCGTCAACCAGATCCGCGATCCCGAGCAGCTGAAGCAGTTCGACGTCGATGGTTATGCGTATGTGCCGGAGGCGTCGAACGATACTAACTGGGTGTTTCGGCGTAAAATTGGCAACTGAATGCAACAGACGGCTGGGGTCAGACCCGACGGGTCTGACCCCTTGGCATAAAGAAAAAAACCGGGCTAGCCCGGTTTTTTCTTATCTTACTGCCAGAATTTCCACCACTTGCGTTCCTTGTTCACCCCTTCCGGGCTGAGGAATGCCGTGTTCGGGTAGTTCTTGGTCAGCACGCGCAAGGCATCGTCGCGCAGGTCGGTCAGGCCCAGCTTGTCATACGAGCGGTACATGATGAACAGCGCTTCTTCGATGGCCGGCGAGGCACGGAAGTCGCTGACCGTCGTTTGCGCGCGGTTGGCGGCGGCCAGGTAGGCGCCGCGGCGGTAGTAATAGCGCGCCACGTGTACTTCGTATTTCGCCATGGCATCGATCAGATAGTTCATGCGGGCCAGCGAATCGGGCGCATATTTACTATTCGGGAACTTGTCGACCAGTTGCTTGAAGGCTGCAAACGCTTCGCGCGTGGCTTTCGGATCGCGCTCGGTCGGGTCTTGCTCGTACAGGAAGTTCAGGAAGCTGATCTGGTCGTTAAAGCTGATCAGGCCCCGCAAGTAGTACATATAGTCCACATTGGCGTGGTTCGGATGCAACTTGATGAAGCGTTCGACGGCAGCCAGTGCCTGCGCCTGGTCTCCCGACTTATAATACGCGTAAGCGATCTCCATCTGCGCTTGCAGAGCATAGTTGCCGAAAGGATAGTTAGCCTCCAGCTTCTGGAACAGGCCGATTGCAGCTTCATAGTGCTGCCCGGCCATTTCTTCACGCGCCTCCGAGTATAATTTCGTAACGGACCAGTTTTTGGTCTCATCCACTTTTTCAGGCAACAAGCTGCAAGCGGACATGCCGAGCAGAACGACTGAAGCGACTACCAACGATAATTTTTTTTGCATGACGTTTTGCAAGAAGGTTTTAACCAAGATTTTACAATAGGCTGATTATAGCCGATGGGAATGCTGTGATATTAACTCCGAAGCCTAATTTGGCTGACCCCGCGTTTGACTCCCTTTCTGACCATGCTGCCGAAGAGGCGTTTGACGGCGATTTTGCCGCCGACGACGTCTTCGAGGAAATGGCCCCGATTACATTGGAACTGACGCCGGACGCCTGCGGCCACCGCCTCGATAAAGTCATCTCCAAGCTGGTGCCGCAATACTCGCGCAGCCGCTTGCAATTGTGGCTGGAAGCCGGTTTCGTGACCGTCGATGGAAAAGTTGCCAAACGCAACATGACCGCCTATGGCGACGAAAAGATCGTCATTCTGCCGCAAAGCGCGCCGGAAGACGAGGCTTTTAAGCCGGAAGCGATGGAATTGAACATCGTGCACGAAGATGAGCATATCATCGTCATCAATAAACCGGCCGGACTGGTCGTGCATCCGGGTCCCGGCAACTGGTCGGGCACCTTGCTCAACGGATTGCTGCACCACTGTCCGCAGCTGGCTGGCGTGCCGCGCGCGGGCATCGTGCACCGTCTGGACAAGGATACGAGCGGCCTGATGGTCGTCGGCAAGACACTCGCTTCGCAAACGGACCTCGTGCGCCAGTTGCAGGCGCGCACCGTCAAGCGCGAATATTTCGCGCTCGTGTGGGGCACGCCGAAAATGGCGGGTACCATCGATGCGTCCATCGCGCGCCACCCGCGCGACCGGGTCAAGATGGCCGTCTCGGAAAACTTTACCGCCAAGCCCGCCATCACGCACTATGAATTGATCGGCAGCGGCGAACTCGACCGCCGTCCCGTGAGCCTGATGCAATGCCGCCTGGAAACAGGCCGCACGCACCAGATCCGCGTGCACATGCAGCATCTGGGATTCGCGCTGGTCGGCGACTACGTGTACGGCAAGCAGCACCTGGTGTCCGTCTTCTCGCGCCAGGCATTGCAGGCGCGCCGCCTGGGCCTCGTGCATCCGGGCACCTTGGAAGCGTGCGAGTGGATCGTGCCGCTGGCCGATGATTTCGCCGAGCTGATCGCTACCGCCGGTATTCCCGAGCCGGAACAGGTTTGATGACGTCGCCGTTGCCTTGCCTTATACCCGATTGGCCCGGCTTGCCCGCGAACGTGGGCGCGCTGGCGACCGTGCGCGCGGGCGGTGTCAGTGAAGGGCCGTACGGTGACGGGCAGGGCGGCGGCGGCTTGAACCTGGGCACGCACGTGGGCGACGATCCCGCGCACGTGGCGGCCAACCGCGCGCGGCTGGGTGCCATATTGCCTGCCGAGCCGGCCTGGCTGTCGCAGGTGCATGGCGTGGCCGTGGCCGATGCTGGCAAGCTGGACGGCCATGTGCCGGACGCCGACGCCAGTATCGCCGCCTTGCCTGGCGCCGTGTGCGTGGTGATGACGGCCGATTGCCTGCCGGTGCTGTTCTGCTCAACGGATGGCCTCGTCGTCGGCGCGGCCCATGCGGGCTGGCGCGGCCTGGCCAACGGCGTCTTGCAGCGCACGGTGGAAAGCATGCGGGCGCAGGGCGCGACGGATATCCTCGCCTGGCTGGGGCCGGCCATTGGTCCGCAGCAATTCGAAGTGGGTCAGGACGTGCTGCAAGCGTTCCGCGATGGCGCGCGTGATGATGTTGAACGGCAAGTACTGAGCGCCGCCTTCGTCGCTATCGCTGGCAAGCCGGGCAAATACCTGGCCGACATCTATGCACTGGCGCGTACCATGCTGCTGCGCGATGGCGTGGCGCAAGTGGCGGGAGGGGAATATTGCACCGTCAGCGATGCGGCGCAGTTTTACTCGTACCGGCGCGATGGCGTCACGGGAAGACAGGCCAGCTTGATCTGGCGCAAATAATCTGCACGGCAGACACTTATGTGTCTGCCGTTTTTGTTTTATCGTCTGCTGATGCTTGGGCACGCGCCTTCTGTTCCGCGATGCGCACGGCCTTGCGTTTGCGTCGCCGCGAGCCCGTCAGATAGAATAGGATGGACAGCGGGATGACGCAGTACAGCACGAAGGTCATCACCCCGGCGACGATCGATGGTTCCGTCAGCGCCATGAGGCCAACGACATAGATCCAGGCAACAGCGGTCATGAGCATCATTGGTATTGCCAGTCAGTAAAAGTTTGCATGCAGGTGGCCCGGAAGTAATTATTTATTAATTCTTGAATGGACTTACATATACCTATGAATATGCCCGATCCTCAAATGATGACCAAAGAATGGATGGCGCAGATCAGCAATCCTGAGCAGTGGAAGACGTGGTTCAACATGGTACCGCAGCCCCAGGGCAATCCGATTGCCGGCATTTTGCAGGATGCGGGCGCCAGCATCAAGCCGGAAGCGATCGAGCAACTGAAAAACGCCTACGTAGCCAAGCTGACGGGCTTGTGGACCGACTTTATGGCAGGCAAGGCGCCGGAACTGAAAGACCGCCGCTTCGCCGCGCCCGCCTGGCACGCCAGCCCTTTGTCGGCCTTCAATGCGGCCGCCTACCTGCTGAATGCGGAGTTTCTCAGCGCCATGGCCGATGCCGTGGAAGCGACGCCGCACCAGAAGCAAAAGATTGCGTTTGCCGTGCAGCAAATCGTCGATGCCATGTCGCCGGCCAACTTTCTTGCCACCAATCCCGATGCCCAGCAAACCCTGATCGAGACCAAGGGCGAAAGCCTGACCAAGGGCTTGAGCAATATGCTGGCCGATATGCAGAAGGGCCGCATTTCGCAGTCCGACGAATCGGCCTTCGAAGTGGGCCGCAACGTGGCCACCACGCCAGGCACGGTGGTATTTGAAAACGCCTTGTTCCAGCTGATCCAGTACACGCCGACGACGGCCACGGTACACCAGCGGCCGCTGTTGATGGTGCCGCCGTGCATCAATAAATTCTATATCCTTGACTTGCAGCCGGAAAACTCGCTCGTGCGCTACGCAGTGGAGCAGGGCAATACCGTGTTTCTGATGTCCTGGCGCAATCCCGACATGAGCATGCAGCACCTGACGTGGGACGATTACGTCGAGCAAGGCGTGATCGAGGCGATCAAGGTGACGCAGGAAATCTCCGGCCAGGACAAGCTCAATATGTTCGGCTTTTGCGTGGGCGGCACCATCGTCTCGACGGCGCTGGCCGTGCTCAAGGCGCGCGGCGAGAACCCGGCCGCCAGCCTGACTCTGTTGACCACTTTCCTCGATTTCTGCGACACGGGCGCGCTCGACGTCTTTATCGACGAGCCACAAGTGGCGCTGCGCGAGCAGTCTCTGGCCAAGGGCGGCCTGATGTCGGGCCGCGACCTGGGCAGCACTTTCTCGAGCTTGCGGCCGAACGACCTCGTGTGGAACTACGTGCAGTCGAATTACCTGAAGGGCAAGGAGCCGCCCGCGTTCGACTTGCTGTACTGGAACGGCGACGGCACGGGCTTGCCGGGCCCCATGTTCTGCTGGTATCTGCGCAACACGTACCTGGAAAACAGCCTGAAAGTGCCGGGCAAGCTGACGGTGGCAGGGGAAAAGGTCGACCTGAGCAGCATCGACGCGCCCGCTTTCATCTACGGTTCGCGCGAAGACCATATCGTGCCTTGGGGCGCGGCCTACGCCAGCACGGCCTTGCTGAATCCGAAAAAACCGAAAGCCAACCGCTTTATCCTCGGTGCCTCGGGCCATATCGCCGGCGTGATCAATCCTGCCTCGAAGAAAAAGCGCAGCTACTGGAGCAATGACAAGCCACGCACGGCGAAAGCCAAGCCCTTGACCGCCGAGCAATGGATGGAAGGCGCGACCGAACACGTGGGCAGCTGGTGGCCCGAATGGGCGGCCTTCCTTGCCGAACACGGCGGCACCCAGGTGAAGGCGCCGGGCAAGCCAGGCAACAAGCGCCACGCGGCTATCGAGGCGGCGCCGGGCCGGTATGTTAAAGTCAGAGCGGATTAATTCACAAAGCGTTTTTGCTGGCAAGACCGGCGTAATCTCCGGTCTTGTCAGGAATCTACTTTTAGTTGCGTTGCAATAAATGCGGGAATCTACTACCCTGATGTGCAATGGAGTTGTTTTCCACTCTATAATGCAAAAAGTAGGCAGGTGCGAAAGCGAACCCTGGTTCGCTTTTTTTTCGAATCAACTCAGTATGCGCTGCGGCGCAATAAGTGGAACTTGTGATGAGTAGTGCAAAAAAAAGTATAGACCGCCTGATTAAAAAATATCCCAACCGCCGTCTGTACGACACGCAAACCAGTTCCTACATCACCTTGACGGACGTCAAGCAGCTGGTGTTGGACAATGAGGTGTTTACCGTCGTCGATGCCAAATCCAATGAAGATTTGACGCGCAGCATCTTGCTGCAAATCATTCTGGAAGAGGAGGCGAATGGCGCACCGATGTTCTCGAGCAGCGTGTTGTCGCAGATCATCCGCTACTATGGCCACGCCATGCAGGGCATGATGGGATCCTACCTGGAAAAGAACGTGCAAGCGTTCACCGATATCCAGCACAAATTCACGGGCACCTCGGCCGGCAGCTTCGAAGGTAAGCCATTCAGCCCTGAAATGTGGACCCAGTTCATGAATGTCCAGGGCCCGATGATGCAAGGCATGATGAACAACTACATCGACCAGAGCAAGAGCCTGTTCGTGCAGATGCAGGAGCAGATGCAAAGCCAGAGCAAGAATCTGTTCGGCACGTTCCCGTTTGTTCCGCCTGTCCCGCCAACGGACAAGAAATAGTCTATGCCACACGCTCACCGGGCGATTTGATCGCCCGTGAGTTGTATCGGCGTCATCAAAACAGCATAGTTCTGCCAGCAAGGGGCTGCTCGGGGTACAATAGCCGATTCGCCTCACCATTTTACTAGCTGCCAACTATGTCTGAAATTCACCGTATTCCTGTTCCTTCCGCCCAGCCCGAGGCCATGCTGGCCATGCCAGGTGCGGCGCCGAAAGTGGGCTTTGTCTCGCTCGGCTGCCCGAAAGCGCTGGTCGACTCCGAACAAATCCTGACCCAACTGCGCGCCGAAGGCTACGAAACGGCGAAATCCTACGCTGGCGCCGATCTGGTGATCGTCAATACCTGCGGTTTTATCGATGCCGCCGTACAAGAGTCGCTCGACGCCATCGGCGAAGCGCTGGCTGAAAACGGTAAAGTGATCGTCACCGGCTGTCTGGGCGCCAAGAAAGATGCTGCCGGCGACGACATCATCATGAAGGTACACCCGAAAGTGCTGTCCGTCACGGGCCCGCACGCTTTGGCCGAAGTGATGGATTCCGTCCACTTGCACCTGCCGAAACCGCATGCGCCGTTCCTCGACCTGGTGCCGCCGCAAGGCGTCAAGCTGACGCCGAAGCACTATGCCTACCTGAAAATTTCCGAAGGCTGCAACCACCGCTGCAGCTTCTGCATCATCCCGTCCATGCGCGGCGACCTCGTTTCGCGTCCGATCGGCGAACTGATGATCGAAGCGGAAAACCTGTTCAAGTCCGGCGTCAAGGAATTGCTGGTCATTTCGCAAGACACGTCGGCGTATGGCGTGGACGTGAAATTCCGCTCCGGCTTCTGGAATGGCCGTCCCGTGAAGACCCACATGACGCAGCTGACGGAAGCGCTGGGCGAATTGGCCAAGTCCTACGGCGCCTGGGTGCGTTTGCATTACGTCTATCCATACCCGCACGTGGACCAGATCATCCCGATGATGAGCGGCGGCCACATCCTGCCATACCTCGATATTCCGATGCAGCATGCGCATCCTGACGTCCTGAAACGCATGAAGCGTCCGGCCAGCGGCGAGAAAAACCTCGACCGCATCCAGGCCTGGCGCGCCATCAACCCGGACCTGACGATACGCTCGACCTTCATCGCCGGTTTCCCAGGCGAAACGGAAGCGGAATTCGAATATCTGCTCGACTTCCTCAAGGAAGCGCAGATCGACCGCCTCGGCTGCTTCGCCTATTCGCCTGTCGAAGGCGCGACGGCCAACGCCATCGCCAACCCCGTGCCGGAAGAGCTGCGCGAAGAGCGCCGCGGCCGCGTCATGCTGCTGCAGGAAGAAATCTCCAAGAAACGCCTGCAGGCCAAGGTCGGAAAGACCGTGCGCGTGCTGATCGATGAAGTCACCCGCTCCGGCGGCGTGGGCCGCTCGTCCGCCGATGCGCCGGAAATCGATGGCGTCGTGTATGTGAAGCCGCCATTTGAGCCGCACCGCAAGCTGGCGGTGGGCCAATTCGTCGACGTGACCATCACGTCTGCGGATGCGCATGACTTGTGGGGCGCCGCGGAATAATGCTGTCCTGGTCTGGCCGACAGCGTTGATACTGTTTTGAAAAGAGGGATCGCCAGTTTGGCGGTCCCTTTTTTTTGTGTTGCTTCAGATGGCGCGACGCCGGCGCTGCATCCAGCCGATACCGGCCAGGCCGAGTAGTAACATGGCATAGGTTTCAGGCTCGGGTACCGGGACCAGTACGGGACTGATCGTCAGCTTGGTGTCTGGCGACCAGCGTACGCTGATGCTGCTCGAACCGGGATCAAAAGGATGGTAATAAGTGTAGGCAAAAGAGTCACCCGTCTTCAATCTGCCAAAATAGGTTTCGTCGGGATAGCTGCCGGTGAAATACGCGGAGATATTCAAGCCGCCTGCAGCAGAATACTCCAGTATATCTACTCCACAGCGCATGTAGATATTGCCATTGTTGCAGTCATGGTAGTAGTTCCGGCCATTGAATACCAAGTTGTAGGCTTCGTTTTTCGTGATGACATTGTCGCCATTGGCATTGTTGAAATTAAAGCTCCCTTCCAGCCGCAAGTCGGGGTTCCACGCACCGCCATTCAATTCATCATAAAAACCGGTATAGGAAAAGTTGACCACATTAGGCTTGGCCGGAGCGGCCAGCGCCGTTGTCGTGGCCACAGCCAGGACGCAAGCGAGCACTGCATTTTTCAACATGGGATATCCTTCAGATTGGAATGTATAAAATTAAAATATTAAAAATAAAGCATGCTAATAATACATGATAAATGTGTAGGCATTATTGGATTTATTCTTCCGTTCGCTATACATCTGGCGCCAGTTGTACGGCAGTTTTTGAGCAAAGCCCTTACAATCAATGCGGACCTGCACTGTGCGGTCCGCTTTTTTATTGCCTACGACCCGTTGCCGACGCCATGACCACACCCAAATCTCCGCAGACCGCGCTGATCCACAGCGATTACCAGGCGCCGCAAGGCTTTGCCGCGTTTCCGAACGCCATCCACCATGCATCGACCGTGCTGTTCAAGGACGTCGCGGCCATGCGCTCGGGCGACTGGAAAGAGAAGAACGCCTACACCTACGGCTTGCACGGCACGCCCACCACCTTCACCCTGGAAGCGCGGCTGGCCGAGATCGAAGGGGGACAATACTGCCTGCTGGCGCCGTCGGGCCTGGCGGCCATCGCCATGGCGGACTTTGCGCTGCTGAAAACGGGCGATGACGTTTTATTGCCGGAAAATATATACAACCCGAACCGCGAGCTGGGGCGCTGGCTGTCGCAGGACTTCGGCATCACGGCCCGCTATTACGATCCGCTGATCGGCGCCGGCATCGCCGCCCTGATCCAGCCAAACACCAAACTGATCTGGGCCGAAGCGCCAGGTTCCGTGACGATGGAAGTGCCGGACTTGCCCGCCATCTGTGCGGCCGCCCATGCGCGCGGCGTGCTGGTGGCCCTGGACAACACCTGGTCGGCGGGCCTGGCCCTGCGCGGTTTCGACCTGGGCGTGGATATCATCATGCAGGCGCTGACGAAATACCAGTCGGGCGGCTCTGACGTACTGATGGGTGCGCTCATTACGCGCGAGCGGACGCTGCATGACCGTCTGGCGCAGGCGCACATGCGTCTGGGCATGGGCGTGGGGGCGGACGATGCCTACCTGGTGCTGCGCGGCTTGCCCACCATGAAGCTGCGCTTCGACGCGCACGACGCGGGCGCGCGCACGGTGGCCGCCTGGCTCAAGGGGCGCGGCGAGATCGCCACGGTGCTGCATCCGGCGTTCGCCGATTGCCCGGGCCACGCCATCTGGCAGCGCGATTTCACGGGCGCGGGCGGCCTGTTTTCCGTGCTGTTCGATGCCCGCTACACGGAGGCGCAGACGGACCGCTTCGTCGATGCCTTGCAGTTGTTCAAGATTGGCTACAGCTGGGGTGGTGCGAACAGCCTGGTGATGCCGTACCGCATCGCGGCCATGCGCAAGGGCTGGCAGATGCCGGGACAGCTGGTGCGCCTGAACGTGGGGCTGGAAGATCCGCAGGACTTGATCGCCGATATCGAACGGGCGTTCGCGGCGATGTAGGCGGCAAGCCGTTGGCTTGCCGCGAAGCACCTGTTACATGGGCACGGGCTTGTTGTTGTTCAGGTCGAGGAAGCCGCGCAGCAGGCGGTACGCTTTCCACAGCCAGGCCACGCCCCACACGATGATGGCCAGCGGAATGCCGATCAGCGTGACCCACAGGATGGCGCCGACGACGACCCAGGCCACATACCACCAGAAGGAACGGATCATCCAGCTGTGATGGCTGTACACGAAGGTCCCGGCCGCCTCGTCCCGCTTCACATAATTGATGATGAGGGGAATGAAGGAAAACGCGCCCAGCGAAAACACGAAGCTGGCGCCATGTATCAGGTACAACCACCAGGCCAGGTTTTTGGTCTGCTGGAGTTGGGTATCCAAAATAATATCTTGTGACATGAAAGCTCCCGTCGTTGCTCAATTTTTAATTGTAACAAGCAAAGCGGCGCAGGAGCGCAGTCCATGGAAAAAGGCAGAATACATTGTTGAAACGAGATCGATATCTTACCGTGGCCGCGCGCGCGAGGTCATGGCTGCAGCGCGCCGTGCCAGCCTTGCTGCTGTGTGTCACGGCTGCCCATGCGGCCGGCCCCACCCTGGAGGCGGAGTTCGCCGCCGGCTTGAAGGACGAGGGCCTGGCGGGCGCCGTCTGGAGTGAAGTCTTGCCTGACGGAACAGTCAAAGTCGGCGCGTCCGGCTTGCGCGATGCCGCCAAGAATATACCGATGCAGACCGACACGCGCATGCAGGTGGGCTCCGTGGGCAAGGTGGCGCTGGCGCTGGGCGTCTTGCGCCTGGTCAGCGAAGACAAGCTCACGCTCGACACGCCATTGCAGCAGGTGCTGCCGGAACTGGCGCTGAAAAATCCGTGGCAGGCCAGCGACCCCGTGCGCATCCGCCACCTGCTCGCGCATACGTCGGGTCTCGATAACGTGCGCTTCTGGCAGGCGTTCAGCCTGAACCCGGCGCCGGAGACGCCGCTGGCCGAGGGCTTTGACGGTGGACGCAATCTGCTGCGCGTGCGTGCCCGGCCCGGCAGCCGCTATGCGTACTCGAACATGGGCTATGGCTTGCTGGGCATGGTGATCGAGAAGGTCACGGGCCAGCCGTATGAACGCTACCTCGATGCGCAGCTGCTGCAACCGCTGGGCATGGCGGACAGCACGTTTGCCTATGTTACGCAAATGAGTACGCAAATGAGCACCCAGGCGGGCGCGCATGCGGACCCGCGCCTGGCCATGGGCCACTTCGAGCATGGCGTGGCGCAGCCGGCCGTGCCCCAGTATTTGCGTCCGGCCGCGCAATTTACCACTACAGCGGCCGACATGGGCAAGCTGGCGCAATTCCTGATGGGCGATGGCAAGCTGCAGGGCACGCAGTTCATCGACCTGGCGCTGATGGGCGCCTTGTCCGAACCGGCCGGCACGGATGCGGCGCAGGCGGGCCTGGCAACGGGTCACGGCCTGGCGCTGGCCGTACGCGACCGCCATAACGTGGTGGGTGCCTGCCATCCCGGCACGACTGTCGGTTTTCGCGCCATGCTGTGCATCTACCCGGAGCAGGACAGCGCCTTCTTCGTGGCCTTCAATACGGATGCGGAGCAGGCCGACTATGAGCGCTTCAACCGCCTGCTGCTGCGTGACCTGGAACTGCCGCTGCGCGCGCCGGCCCCGCGCGGCACGCCCGCGCCCACGGTGGAAAACTGGCAGGGCGTCTACGTGCCGTCGCCCAGCCCCATGGCCAGCATGGCCTGGGTCGACGCTGTCTTCGGCTTTACGCGTGTGAAATGGGATGGCGAGTCGCTGTTCCTGATCCCGTTCCAGGGCGAGCCGAAGGAGCTGGAACCGGTGGGCGGCCTGCTGTTCCGCGCCAGCGACCGCAGCACGCCATCGCACGTGCTGATGCAGGAGGATGGCAAGCATGTGCTCAGCGATGGCTTGCGCAGCTATGAGCGCGCGTCGATGCTGCGCATGCTGGTGCTGTGGGGCAGCCTGGCCCTCGGGGCGGCCGGCTTGCTGTACGTGCTGCTGGTGGGCGTGTGGCGGGCCGCGCGGCGCAGCCTGGAACGGAGTGACCATCTGTTCGCGCCTTTGCTGGCCACGCTGGCGCTGCTCTTGCCGCTGCCGTTTTTCTATTTCCAGTCCTACCTGCGACTGGGCGACGTCACCATCGCCAGCGTGCTGCTGGCATTGGCGACGGGCGCGCTGCCGCTGGCGACGGCGTTCGGTTTGGCCCGCTGCTGGCGCAGCCGCGGCACGGCGGCCGAGGCGGGCTCGCTGGCGAAATGGGATTGGGTGGCCTTGCTGGCGGCCTTGCAACTGCTGCTGGTGCTGGCTTGGTGGGGCTTGCTGCCGCTGCGTATGTGGCAGCTGTAGCGGGCGCTTAGCGCCACATTTGCAGCAGCCGGCGCCACCAGCGTTGCGCTGGTTTCGTCTGGCCAGCGCGCCCGGCGCGCTTGGCGCGGTAGCTGGCCGCCGCCATCTGCAGGCCGATGGGGTCCATCGCCGCCATCGCCTCCGCTTCCTGCGGCGACAAGCCATGCTGCAAGGCTTGCGCATGGGGATCGAGCAGGAAGGCGGCACGCAGGGCGTCGTCCGTGTACAGCCTTGCCAGCAAGGTTTCCAGTGCGGGGGAACTCATGCGTTTCGCCCCGCGCGCAAGGCCGCGCGCGCCGATTCCAGCTGGCCCAGCACATGCTCGAACGACGGGTAATTGCCGTCGCGTTCGACTGTCACCGTCAACGGTTGCGGCGCATGGCGCGCCAGCACGGTCAACAGATCGAAGACTTCGGGCGGCACATCGTGCAGATGGTCGTCCAGCAAGCGCTGGCCGCCGCCCGGCGCTTCGATCCAGTGGCCGCCGCTCAGGTGCACGGCGCCGACCCTGTCCAGGGGCAGGCGCAGCAGCAGTTCCTGCGGCGCCTCGCCAGCATTCACGGCATTCGCATACAGGTTGTGCAGGTCGAGCAGCAGCGGCACTTGCGCGCCGTGGATAATCTGCGCCACCCACTCGGCTTCGTCCATGGTGCTGGCAGGCGGCTGGACGAGGGTGGCGATGTTTTCCATCAGCGGCGCGCTGCCGACGATGCGCGTGGCCAGCGCGATATTGGCGATGGCGCCAGCGGCGCTGTGCTGCGTGCGCGGCGGCGCCGCCAGGTGGCCGATCTCGATGCCGCCGGCACGCACGAAACTCAGGTGCTCGGACCACGATTCCGCCTGCACCGCTTGCATCAGGCGCGCCATCGCATGCAGGCGGCGCGGGTCGGCGGGAATCGTCGAGGCCAGCCCCATGCCCACGCCATGCAGGCTGACCGGCACCTGGCGCGCCAGGCTGCGCAAGGCCGAAATGCCGGCGCGCGAGGCGCCGTAATAATCGTCGGCGATCACTTCCAGCACATCGATTCGCGCCAGATTGGACAGGATGCCGGCGGCCAGTTCGCCGCGCCAGCCCAGGCCGACGCGGTCGCGCGTGGCGTCCTGGCTAACTGCCACAGCCGCCGCCACCGCCGCAACCGCCACAGCCGCTGCTGCCGCCGTCACCGCCGCCGCCCGATGACGAGTCGCCCGAGTCGCCCGTGCTGCTGGACGAGGAGTCGCCACCGCCATTTTGCCGGGGCGCCGGATACAGCTCGGCGACATACGCGTACACGGACAAGGGCAGGGCGCCGATGCCGAAGATGGCGGCCAGCAGGGCCATGTCGGCACTGCTGCTGCCCGCCTGCAGGCGCGCCGAGCGCATGTTCAGCCGGCCGAACAGCATGCGCAGGTCGGTCAGCAGCCGCTGCGCGCTCCAGCTGGTCGCCTGGGTGCGCAAGCCGCGCAGCATGAGGAGAAAAATCGCCAGCAGGGCCGCCAGGAACAGCAGATTGTAGTGCTGGCGGCTGATGGCGATGACGGCTTTGACGCCGGCCACCGTCAGCAGCAGCCAGTGCGCGGCCCAGGTGATGCGTTCGCGCCGGCGCAGCAGCGGCGGGCCGACCAGCAATTCCTGCTGCGTCAACGTCTCCTGGTAGGCGCGGCACGATGGCAGCATGTCGGCCTGCACGGCCAGTTCCTTGCTGTGGCCTTGGCGGCCCAGGTACAGCCGCAGCACGTCGCGTTCGATGTCGTGGCTGGCAAAGCGCAGGCTGTCGGCGCTGGCCGTTTCCAGCAGCGGGCCGTCGGCGCGCAGCAAGCCCCGGTCGACCAGCACGATGGCGGCGATTTTCACGGCTTCGAGGGCGCCGCCACGCAAAAAAGCAATGCGGTAGGGATCATCGGCCAGCGACAGCTGGGCGTGCGGATTGCGCAGCTCCTGGCGGATCAGCAGCTCGCGCGCCAGGTAGTACACGAGCGTGCCGAAGATCAGGTAGGCCAGCAGGAACGATGGCCCGCTCCAGTCAAAGGGATTGTAGCCGTTCACCGCATCTGCTCCGCGTGTTCGCGCAGGCGTTCGGTAATCGCCATCAGGCTTGTGAAGGCGGGGAGGGCCTGCCCCGGCGCCAGGCGCGCCGTTTCGCGCGCGGCCGACATGGCTTGCAAGGCAGAGTGCAGGGCCGGGTCGCCCAACTGGTCGACAAACGCTTCGAGCGCCTGCTTGCCGGACTGCGCAGGTTTGCCCTCGAGCTGCGCCAGCGAGGCCGCCGCCGAACGCAGCGGGCCGGCCGCGTCGGCGATGGCGCCGGCCAGCTGTTCTTCATTCAGGCTCAATAGCATATACCGTTCGCGCATGCGCAGCTGCTGGTTCAGCAGCACTTGCCGCAGGCGGCGCAGCACGGCGTCGCGGCTCGTGTGCAGGCTGGCGAAAGGATCAACGCCATGCAGCACCCGGTGGCGCGCGATGATGTCGGCGAACTTGACGGCGAAAGCGTCGGCGGCCTGGGGCAATTCGCTTTCGAGCAGGAACATCACCTGCAAATCGATGGCGGCGTGCGCCAGGCGCAAGGGGCCGCGCAGCGCATCGGCCGATGCGGGCGTAAAGCGCTTGAGCAGCAACAGCAGGTTGACGTCGGAGGTGGCGCGCAGCTGGCCATCGGCGGCCGAGCCAAACAGCACGGCGGCGGCCAGGTCGGCGCCGAAGGCCGTTTGTGCGGCGGCGACGAATATATCGAGGTGGCGTTGTATCTCTTCTGGCAGCGGTGGCGGCATGCGGTGTTCTTTCACGATGGGCTGGCGGGGTGATCACAAGTTTGCAATATAGCAAACTTGTGCCGCCGTGCGCGCACCGCCCGCCAGATAGCGCTAAGCTGGCGCCGGCTCAGCTCAAGACGTTGAGCAAGCCATCGAGTCCGACAAAGTTCAGCGCCACGTCGGCCTGCGAGCGCACCACGGGCTTGGCGCGGAAAGCGACGGACAGGCCGGCGATGCCCATCATTTTCAAGTCGTTGGCGCCGTCGCCCATGACGATGGCCTGCGATGGCGTAATGCCCATCTCTGCGCACACGCGCTCCACCGTGCGCTGTTTTTCCTCGGCGTCGACGATGCCGCCCAGGACTTTGCCCGTCAGCTTGCCGTCGATGATTTCCAGTGCGTTCGCATGCGTGTAGTCGAGGCCCAGGCGCTCCTTCAGGCGTTCGGTGAAGAAGGTGAAACCGCCCGACACCAGCAGGGTTTTCAGGCCGGCCTTTTGCACGGCCGCCAGCATGGCTTCCGCGCCCGGCGACAGCTTCAAACGCTCATCGTAGACGCGCTGCAGGGCCGACGCATCGAGGCCTTCGAGCAGGGCCACGCGCTGTTTCAGGCTGGCGGCAAAATCGAGTTCACCGCGCATGGCCGCTTCCGTGATGGCCGCCACTTGCGGTTTCAATCCCTGCATGTCGGCGATTTCATCGATGCACTCGATGGTGATCAGGGTCGAATCCATGTCCATCGCCACGAGCTTGAATTCGCTGAGTTCACGCTGTCCCATCATGTAGGTGGCGTCCAGCTGCGCCGCCTGCGCCGCCACTTCGATCGTGGGGCGCAACGCGGGCGAATAGGCGATCTGTTCGCAGCGCACGGCGTTCGGACCGAGGCGCGTGACGGACGTCGGCGCGGCCAGCGCGGCGATGCGTTCGAGGCGGGCGCTATCGCCGTCCAGGCCCTGCAGGATCAGATTCATGGTGATGGTCTTGGTATTGGTCATGGGGCAGTCCTGCATTAATTATCGAAATGGTCTACACCGTCAATTGCTTGATGGTGGTCTTGATCTGCGTCACGCGCGCGGCCAGGTCCGGCATGGCGGCCGTGATTTTCAGCTTGTCCTGGCCATGCAGCTTGATATGGCGGTTTTTCTGGATCAGGTCGATGATGCGCATCGGGTCGATCGGTGGCTTGGCCATGAATTGCAGAGTGGCCGCCTCGCCATGCACGTCGATCTTGACGATGCCCACGGTTTTCGCAGCGATGCGCAAGCGGTGCGTCTCGACCAGGGCCTTGACGGCGTCGGGCAGCTTGCCGAAGCGGTCGATCAGCTCCTCCTGGATATCGTCGATCTTCTCCTGCGTGGCGCAGTTGGCCAGGCGCTTGTAGATCGACAGGCGCTCGTGCACGTCGCCGCAGAAGTCGGCCGGCAGCAGGGCCGGCACGTGCAGGTTGATCTCGGTGGTCGACGCCAGCGGCGCGGCCAGGTCCGGCTCCTTGCCCGCTTTCAGCGAGCGCACGGCTTCGTTGAGCATGTCTGAATACAGCTGGAAGCCGATTTCCGTCATCTCGCCCGACTGGCTCTCGCCCAGCACCTCGCCGGCGCCGCGGATTTCCAGGTCGTGCATGGCCAGGTAAAAGCCGCTGCCCAGTTCTTCCATCTGCTGGATGGCGTCCAGGCGGCGCTGCGCCAGTTTCGTGAGGCCTTGCACGTCGTGCACCAGCAGGTAGGCGTAGGCCTGGTGATGCGAGCGTCCCACACGGCCGCGCAGCTGGTGCAGCTGCGCCAGGCCGAACTTGTCGGCGCGGTGCATGATGATGGTGTTCGCCGTCGGCACGTCGATGCCGGTCTCGATGATCGTCGTGCACAGCAGGATATTGAAACGCTGGGCGACGAAGTCGCGCATGACTTTTTCCAGGTCGCGCTCGTGCATCTGGCCATGCGCCACGGCGATGCGCGCCTCGGGCAGCAGTTCCGTCAGCATGGCCAGACGGTTCTGGATGGTTTCCACTTCGTTGTGCAGGAAGTAGATCTGGCCACCGCGTTTGAGTTCGCGCAGGCACGCTTCGCGGATGATGGCTTCGCCCTCGCTGCGCACGAACGTCTTGATGGCCAGGCGCTTTTGCGGCGCCGTGGCGATGATGGAAAAGTCGCGCAAGCCTTCCAGTGCCATGCCCAGTGTGCGCGGGATCGGCGTGGCCGTCAGGGTCAGCACGTCCACTTCCGCACGCAAGGCTTTCAGCGCTTCCTTCTGGCGCACGCCGAACCTGTGTTCCTCGTCGATGATGACGAGACCCAGGCGCGTGAATTTCACGTCGTCGGACAGCAGTTTATGGGTGCCGATGACGATGTCGATGGTGCCGTCGGCCATGCCCTTGAACGCCTGTGTGATTTCCTTGCCGCTACGGAAGCGCGACAATTCCGCGATGCGCACGGGCCAGTCGGCGAAACGGTCGGCAAAGGTTTGCGCATGCTGCTCGGCCAGCAGGGTGGTGGGCGCCAGGATGGCCACCTGCTTGCCACCCATGACGGCGATGAACGCGGCGCGCAGCGCCACTTCCGTCTTGCCGAAGCCGACGTCGCCACAGACGAGGCGGTCCATCGGTTTACCGGAAGTCATGTCCTTGATGACGTTGTGGATGGCCTCGGCCTGGTCCGGCGTTTCATCGAAGCCGAAGCTGTCGGCGAAGCGCTGGTAGTCGTGCGACGAGAATTCGAACGAGTGGCCCTGGCGCAGCGCGCGGCGCGCATACAGGTTGAGCAGCTCGGCGGCCGTGTCGCGCACCTGTTCGGCCGCGCGCTTCTTCGCCTTTTCCCACTGGCCCGAGCCGAGCGAGTGCAGCGGCGCGTCTTCCGGCGACGCGCCCGAATAGCGCGAGATCACATGCAGCTGCGACACGGGCACGTACAGTTTGGTGTCCTTCGCGTATTCCAGGTGCAGGAACTCCGTTTCGCCTTCGCCCAGGTCCATGCTGGTCAGGCCCATGTAGCGCCCGATGCCGTGGTTGATGTGCACGACGGGGTCGCCGATTTTCAGCTCCGACAGGTCGCGCACCATCGATTCGACCTGCGTCACGCCTTCCTGCTTCTTGGTGCCGACCCGGCGGCCGGAACCGGCGTACAACTCCGTTTCGGTGATGAAGGATAAATTTCCATCCGGCGTAAACAGCTCGAAACCCGCATGCAGCGGCGCCACGCCTAACATCAGTTTGGCGTCGGATTGCAAAAAGCCATCGCTGCCTTCGACGGGCGTCAGGTGCAGATCGTATTCGCTGAAGTACTGCTGCAAGGTTTCGCGGCGGCCGTTCGATTCGGCGCAGATCATCACGCGGCGCCCCGATTGCAGCAAATAGCTGCGCAGGTTGGCCAGCGGATCGTCGGCGCGGCGGTTGACGGCGATGTTTGGCACGGGCGCCGACAGTTCGGACGCCAGCGCATCGTTCGACTTGGCGATCGCCAGGCGCGCATACGGCTTGGCCAGGCCGAAGAACTGCTCGTCGGACAGGAACAGCGATTCGGGCGGCAGGATGGGCCGCTCGCGGTCCGCTTTCAGGAAGCGGTAGCGCGACTGGGTATCGGTCCAGAAGCGCCCGATGGCAGCGTCGATTTCTCCCACCAGGGCCAGCGAGGCGTCGGGCGGCAGGTAGTCGAACAGGGTGGCCGTCTGCTCGAAGAACAAGGGCAGGTAGTATTCGATGCCGGCCGAGGCGATGCCGCTGCTGATGTCCTTGTAGACGACCGAGCGCGATGGATCGCCTTCGAACTGTTCGCGCCAGCGGTTGCGGAAGGTGGTGCGCGCCGCTTCGTCCATGGGGAATTCGCGGCCCGGCAGCAGCCGTACTTCATGCACGGGATACAGCGAGCGCTGGGTGTCGGCATCGAACGTGCGGATGGTCTCGATGGTGTCGCCGAACAGGTCCAGGCGGTAGGGCAGGGCGGACCCCATGGGGAACAGGTCGAGCAGGCCGCCGCGTACCGAGTATTCGCCCGGCGACATCACTTGCGAGACATGGCTGTAGCCGGCCAGGGTCAGCTGCGACTTCAATCGCGCTTCATCGAGCTTTTCGCCCTTCTTGAAGAAGAAGGTGTAGGCGGCCAGGAACGATGGCGGCGCCAGGCGCACGAGCGCCGTGGTGGCCGGCACGATCAGCACGTCGCACTGGCGCGTCTGGATTTCGTGCAAGGTGGCCAGGCGCTCGGAGACCAGGTCCTGGTGCGGCGAGAACGCATCGTAGGGCAGGGTTTCCCAGTCCGGCAGCAGATGGCAGCGCAGTTCCTTGCCGCCAAACCACGGGATTTCATCAAGCAGGCGCTGGCCGTCGCTGGCCTGCGCCACCACCACGGCCAGCATCTGGCCCCGCGCTTTCAAGGCCGAAGCGGCCAGCGCCAGGGCATAGGCGTCGGATGAACCATACAGGGCGGGCAGCGCATAGCGGTTGCCGGGCTTGGGGAGGGCTTTTGTTAAGTCTAAGGACATGCAGGCGATGACACTAGTGGCAGAGGCAGTTGAATGGGACAGCTGTGGTGCGCGCCGCGCCGCCAGTGACGGCGCTGACAGGCAGGATTATAGACCATCGCCTATATCTCCGCGCTTGAGAAAACCGTCGCGAGCGGAAGTGATTTGCGGTCGAGAAGCGCAACTGTGCTTTGCACGGGGCCGCCGAGGCAGTGAGCATCGCAGGCCGTAAAGCACGACGCGCAGCAGGTTTTATCATGTGCGCATATTTGCAACGCCGAAGGGAACATGCACCATCGGTATCGTGCCGCCCGCCGATTTGAGGTGGCTCAACTGGTCGTCGAAGAAGATATGCGGCTTGAACACGGCCAGCACGCGCGACTTGTCCATGCCGCCCAGGAAAAACGTCTCGTCGGCCGCCACGCCCCAGCTTTTCAGGGTCGTCACGACTCTCTCGTGCGAAGGCGCGTTGCGCGCCGTGATGATGGCGATGCGCAGGATCTTTTTATAGCCGGGGTCGCGCCGCTGCGCCCTTTCTTCCAGGCGCTGCATCGTGGCCAGCTTCTGGAACAGGCCAGCCAGCGGTCCGGGGCGGTGCGGCGTGCCCACGTTCAGGGTTTCATGGGCGTGGAATTCTTCGACGTCGTTGTTGCGCTTGAAGACGGTTTCCGCTTCGTCGTCGGCGATCACGCCGTCGAAATCGAAGGCCACGCGCAATTCCTCGTCGTCCTCGTCGTCTTCCGTGCGCGATGGCAGCACCAGGCCGGCCGGGTAGTCGCAGGCCAGGGCGCTGCGCACGTCGCCTTCATTCGCGCTGAGGAACAGCGAGGCGTTGAAGGCGGGCAGGTAGGGGTAGGGCGACTTGCCCGTCATGAAGGCGGCGCGTGAAATGTCCAGGCCGTAGTGGGCGATCGAGTGCATGACGCGCAAGCCGGTTTCCGGCGAATTGCGCGAAAACAGCACCACTTCCACGGGCGACTGGCGCGGATAGTGCTTGTTGATGTTCAGGAAACGGCGGATGAAGGGGAAGGCCACGCCGCGCGGCAGGACCGTGTCGATATGCGTTTCCTGGTACTTGCGGTACTCCTCTGGGCCGTTGTCGAGGTAGACCTGGTGCGATTCGGCCAGGTCGAACAGGGCGCTGGAAGCGACCCCGATCACCAGTTTGTGTTCGATAGGATAAGCCATGGTCTGCCTGTTGTTTGCTTGTTGCTCATCTTATACGACTATCAACTGCGTAGCCAATAGTGAGGCACGGGGATTTTTTGCACCAAAGCGGGGCGCCCTGTCATTTTTTTTGACCGATGTGCAATACGCGCCACAGTAAAGAAATAAATCTTGTCTTGTATCAAGTATTTGACAGCCAGCACGCTTGTTTTCCACTATGCTTCCACTTATGAAATCTCGCCAATTGTAACGAAGCGTACGCCTTATCCCCGCCACCTTTATACAAGTGTCAGCTGTTTTACTCGAACATGCCAGCCCCGACTTCGCCAGCAGTCTTCGTGACTTTATAAAGGACCTCGCCATGTTTAAGAATTTACTGATCAAATGGAAGCTGGCGACGCTTGTCGCCGTGATGATGACGGCCTTGCTGGTGGTGGGCGTCAGCGGCTATTCGGGCATCGCCACCGTCGGGCGCGCCGTCAATGAAATCGGCGTGGTGCGCCTGCCGTCGATCCAGGGCCTGATGATGATGAGCGAAGGCCAGACGGCCGTCGCCGCCGCCACCCTGACGGCCGCCATGTATGAAAACAATTACCAGGCACAGGACAAGTTCGCGGAAGCGCTGCAATTGCGCACCAAGGCATGGACGAATATCGAGGCGGGCCGCAAGCTGTACGAGCCGCTGCCGCAAACCCCCGAGGAAGCCGTGCTGTGGCAGCGCTTCCAGGGCGAGTGGGCGGCCTGGAAGGGCGATGACGACAAGGTGCGCGCCATCCTGCGCCAGCTGGCCGACAACCGCGACGAGCCGCGGCAGAAAGAGTTGTTCGCGGCGTTCTACAAGCAGTACCAGGATTCGCGTGCGCTGTTCGGCAAGGCCGAAGGCACGCTCAACGAAATCATCAAGCTCAATAACGGCGTGGCCGATGCCAGCGTCAAGGATGGCAGCGCGGCCGTGATCCGCTCGGAAAGCCTGATGGTCATCCTCGGCTTGCTGGCCTCCGCGCTGGGCATCGGCTGCGCCGCCTACATCACGCGCGCCATCACCCAGCCGATCAATGCGGCCGTGAAAGTGGCGCAGACGGTGGCTTCGGGCGACCTGACGAGCCAGATCGAGGTGCACACGACGGAAGAAACGGGCCAGCTGCTGCGGGCGCTGAAAGACATGAATTCCAGCCTGGTCAGCATCGTCGGCCAGGTGCGCAGCGGCACGGAGACCATCGCCACGGCGTCGTCGGAAATTGCCAGCGGCAACCTGGACCTGTCCTCACGCACGGAAGAGCAAGCCAGTTCGCTGGAAGAGACGGCGTCGTCGATGGAAGAACTGACGTCGACCGTGCGGCAGAACGCCGACAACGCCCAGCAGGCGAACCAGCTGGCGCTGAACGCCTCGGGCGTGGCGGTCAAGGGCGGCGCCGTGGTGGGCAAGGTGGTCGAGACCATGGACGCCATCAATGATTCGTCGCGCAAGATCGTCGACATCATTTCCGTCATCGACGGCATCGCCTTCCAGACGAATATCCTGGCGCTCAACGCCGCCGTGGAAGCGGCGCGCGCGGGCGAGCAGGGACGCGGTTTCGCCGTCGTGGCGACGGAAGTGCGCAATTTGGCGCAACGTTCGGCGGCGGCAGCGAAGGAAATCAAGACCCTGATCGGCGACTCCGTCGTGGCCGTCGACACGGGCAGCAAGCTGGTGGCCGAGGCGGGCAGCACGATGGCTGAAATCGTCTCCAGCGTGCAGCGCGTGACGGACATCATGGCGGAAATCAGCCTGGCGACGCAGGAGCAAAGCTCGGGCATCGACCAGATCAACCAGGCCATCGGCCAGATGGACCAGGTGACGCAGCAAAACGCGGCCCTGGTGGAAGAGGCGGCCGCGGCGGCCGAATCGCTGCAGGAGCAATCGGGCCAGCTGGCCCAGGTGGTCAGCGTCTTCAAGCTCGATGGCGCGCAGGCGCCTGCCGCGCACGAAAACACAAACGCAAAGCCGGCCGCGCCGCGCACCGTGGCGGCCAGCGCCGCGCTGAAGCGTCCGGCACCGGGACAAGCTTCGCGCCCAGCCGCAGGCCGCCCGGCCCTGCACGCCGTGCCGTCCCAGCGCCAGGGCGCGCCGCGCGACGACGAGTGGGAAGTGTTTTGATCGATTGACGGCGCCCGCAGGCGCTACCGGACGGCCGCCTTGCGCGGCCGTTTTTACATGCGCGCACTGCGGTTACTACTTACTAAAAAAACAGCGTTATTAAAATAGCTGTTTTGCCATCTAAGCAAATCTTTGCAAAACTTAACGCGACATTGCTTGTGAGATAACTCACACTGCCAGCCGTACCGCCCTTGTTCCCGCCTCGGCCACATCCCGGCTGACCCTTCCGCCTGCTGCGTCCGGCCATACCTGGCAGGCGGCAGCCATTGCCGTCAGCCTTGCATGCGAGCCCGGCACGATGACCGATGTACCACACAGAAGGATGCGAATAAAGATGGCAAATATGAAAATCGGCACGCGCTTGCGCTGTGCCTTTGCATTGTTGACCTTGCTGCTGCTGGCGACCGCCGTGCTGGGCATGCTGCGCCTGTCCAGCCTGGAACTGCGCATGCGCGACGTGATCGATGACAAATATCCGAAAACCGTGCTGGCCAACGACATCATCAAGAATGTCAACATCATCGCGCGCTCCTCGCGCAACCTGCTTTTGATGACGGAACCGCAGCAGCTGGCGCAGGAACGCGCCACCATCGCGAGGGCGGGCGGCGACACGGAAAAAGGACTGGCGCAGCTGGAAAAGGCGGTGCAGTCGCCGCAGGGCCGCGAGCTGATGGCGGCCGTGACGCAGGCGCGTGCCGCGTTCAACGGCGGGCGCGACAAGGTACTGGCCCTGCTGGACGAGGGCGCGCGCGATGAAGCGACCGGTTTGCTGCTCGGTACGGTGCGCGGCGAGCAGTTGCGCTACATGGCGGCGCTGGAAAGCCTGATCGCGTACCAGCATGCGCTGATGGAGGAGGCGGGCGACCAGGTGCATCACGAATATACGACGGCGCGCAACATGATGCTGGCGCTGAGCGCGCTGGCCGTGCTCTTTTCGCTCGTCACCGCCTGGCTGGTCACGCGCAGCATCGTCGATCCGCTGCGCCATGCCTTGAACGTGGCGCAGACCGTGGCCGCCGGCGACCTGACGTCGGCCTTTGGCCGTCACGGCGGCGATGAAACGGGCAAGCTGCTCGACGCGCTGTGCATCATGAACGGCAACCTGCTCGACATCGTGCAGCGCGTGCGCAGCGGCACCGACACCATCGCCACGGCCTCGTCGCAGATCGCGGCCGGCAATATCGACCTGTCCTCGCGCACCGAGGAGCAGGCCAGCTCGCTCGAACAGACCGCGTCGGCCATGGAGGAACTGAGTTCCACGGTGCAGCAGAACGCGGACAATGCCCGCCATGCGAGCGTGCTGGCCGTCGAGGCGGCGAACATCGCCGGCGCCGGCGGGCAAGCCGTGGGCCAGGTGATCCATACGATGGACGCCATCAGCGCCTCGTCTGCGCAGATCGCCGACATCATCGGCGTGATCGACATGCTGGCCTTCCAGACGAATATCCTGGCCCTGAACGCAGCCGTGGAAGCGGCGCGTGCGGGCGAGCAGGGGCGCGGCTTTGCCGTCGTGGCAACGGAAGTGCGCAACCTGGCGCAGCGCAGCGCGGCGGCGGCGCGCGATATCCGCGCCCTGATCGCCACCTCGACGCAGCAGGTGGACGCGGGCGCGGCGCTGGTTGCGCAAGCCGGCGCCACGATGCAGGAAGTGGTGGCGGCCGTGGGGCGCGTGAGCCAGATGGTGGCCGACATCACGGCGGCCAGCGCCGAGCAAAGCACGGGCATCGGCCAGGTCAGCCAGGCGGTCGTGCAGATGGATGAAGTGACGCAGCAGAACGCGGCCCTGGTGGAAGAAGCGGCGGCCGCGTCGCAATCGCTGGAAGGCGAGGCGGCGAATCTGCTGCAGGTGGTCAGCGTGTTTCGCCTGCGCCAGGGGCCGGCGGTTCTGGCGGGCCGCCCTGCGCCTGCCGTGCCGCGCCTGCTGGCTTAGTGGCGCGCCTGGCAAGGTTCTGGCACGGCGCGCTGGCGCTGCTGTGCCGGGCGCCGGCGCGCAGCCGGGAGTTGCAGGGGCGCCTGGACAGGGCCATCGTCGGCGGCGAATTCTGCTTTCATTACCAGGGCAAGTTCGATACGGCGCGGCTGCGCCTGGTCGGCCTGGAAGCGCTGCTGCGCTGGAACCATCCGCGCCACGGCCTCGTCTACCCGAACGAATTCATCGGCCTGGCCGAGCGGACGAACGTCATCGCCGCGCTGGGCAACTGGGGCATCGACGCCGCTTGCCGCCAGCTGGCGCAGTGGCGCGCGCAGGGCCTGCCGGTGGTGCCGGTCGCGGTGAATGTCTCGGCGCGCCAGCTGTGCCAGCCGCAGTTACCCGATTTTGTGCTGGGCTGCCTGCGGCGTCACGCCATTCCGCCCGGCCTGCTGGAGCTGGAAGTGACGGAAAGCTGCTGCATCGACGACATGGCGCAGGCGACGCAGGGATTGCGCCGGCTGCGCGCGCTGGGCCTGTCCATTTCGCTCGACGATTACGGCACCGGCCATTCTGGCCTGAGCCATGTCAGGCTGCTGCCGATTCATACCATCAAGATTGACCGCTCCTTCATCCACGACCTGGGCAGCGGTGGCAGCGCAGATTGTGACACTGTCATCGTCGCCTCGACCCTGGCGCTGGCGCGGGGACTGGGCTTGCAGGCGCTGGCCGAGGGCGTGGAAAACGGTGAACAGCTGGCGCAGCTGCGGCGGCTGGGCTGCCCCCAGGTACAGGGCTTTTACCTGCACCGCCCGGAGCCCGCGGCCGACGTGGCCGCGCTGCTGGCCGCTGGCGCGCCGGCCGGCCCTGTAACAGTGCCGAAACATGGCGCCATGCGGCATGGCGCGGATGCTCAGTAGAATATGGCCACTGCAAGCCGCGTGCTTTAACACCTACTCCCCCACGCAAGAATGATAAACAGTCCTGCCCCGGCCTATGTCTTCGGCCCGTTTCGCCTTTTGCCGCTGGAGCGCGTGCTGTTCGAGGGCGAACGCGCGCTGCGCCTGGGCAGCCGGGCCATGGACTTGCTGCTGGCCCTGCTGGAGCGCGCCGGCGACATCGTCGACAAGCATGAACTGGTGGCCATCGTCTGGCCCAATGCCGTGGTCGACGACGCGACCTTGCGCGTGCATCTGGCGGCGCTGCGCAAGGCGCTCGGTGACGGCCGCGATGGCCAGCGCTACATCACCACCATTCCCGGGCGCGGCTACGGCTTCCTGGCGCCGCTGGCGCACACGGGCCGGCCGGCGCCCGGTGCGGCCGGCGCCGAGCCGCGGCACAACCTGCCCGTCATGCTCACGCGCATGCTGGGCCGCGCCGAGGTGCTGCAGACGATGGCCAACCAGCTGCTGCAATTGCGCCTGCTGTGCATTGCCGGCCCGGGCGGCATCGGCAAGACCACGCTGGCCGTCGTCCTGGCCACGCGCGTGCTGCGCCGCTATGCCGACGGCGTGTGTTTCGTCGACCTGTCGCCGCTGGACGAGGGGCGCCTGGTGCCGCTGGCGCTGGCCACGGCGCTGGGCGTGGCCGTGGCGGCCGACGACGCCATGCCGGTGCTGCTGGCCTACCTGCGCCCGCGCCACATGCTGATCGTGCTCGATAACTGCGAGCACGTGATCGGCGCGGCCGCCGCGCTGGCCGACGCCTTGCTCAAGGGTGCGCCGCTGCTGCACGTGCTGGCCACCAGCCGCGAGCCGCTGCGCCTCACCAGCGAGCAGTTGCAGCGCCTGCCCGCGCTGGAATTGCCGCCGGCCGATGCCGTGCCCGATGCGGCGGCAGTGCGCCATTTCGCCGCAGTGCAGCTGTTTTGCGAACGCTGCGCGGCCGTCGACGATGCTTTCGTGCTGGCCGACGCCGACGTGCCCGTGGTGGTGGACATCTGCCGGCGGCTCGATGGCATCCCGCTGGCGCTGGAGTTGGCGGCCGGTCGCATCGGCCATTTCGGCCTGCACGAATTGCGCCGCCAGCTTGATGACCGCTTTCGTTTGCTCACGCGGGGCGCGCGCAACATGCCCTTGCGCCACCAGGCCCTGCGCGCCACCCTGGACTGGAGCTATGGCCTGCTCGACGCGCAAGAGCGCCAGGTGCTGCAGGCGCTGAGCGTGTTCAGGAGCCGCTTCCGCCTCGAGTCGGCCAGCGCCGTGGCCGGATGCGACGTGTTCGACACCCTGGCCGACCTGGCGGCCAAGTCCCTCGTCAGCATCGAGTTTTGCGGCCAGCATGTGTATTACCGGCTGCTCGACACCACGCGTGCCTATGCCGGCGCGTTGCTGTCGGCGGGCGGGGATGCGGGCGCCGTGCTGCTGCGCCATGCGCGCCATTGCCTGGGCCTGGCCCAACGCATCGCGGCCGACTGGGGCAGCATGCCGCCGGCCAGCTGGAGCGCGCGCTACGGCCGCCATGTCGACGACCTGCGCGCCGCCATCGACTGGGCTTTCGGCGAGGAGGGCGACGTGGCGTTGGGCGTGTCCCTGACCCTGGCCGCGCAAACCCTGTTCTACCAGCTGTCGCTGATGGACGAATACCGCGTGCGCGTCGGGCGGGCGCTCGAGCGCATGGCCGCGCGTGGGCTGGACGACCCGGACAGCGAGATGCGGCTGCATGCCTCGCAGGCGCACCTGCTGCTGCATACGCAGGGCATCACCGGCACCATGCTGCGCTCGTTCCAGCACGGTTATGCGCTGGCCATGCGCACGGACGATGGCAGCCGCCGCTGTGAGGCGATTTGCGGCATGTGGATCTGCTGCCTGAAGCTGGCCGATTTCCAGCGCGCCGACAGTTACGCCACCGAGCTTGCCGTCCTGTGCGACGCGCGCGAGGCCCGCGATGACGCGCCGATGCGGCTGGTACTGGCGCGCATGCGCTCCGTGGGCGAGTATGTGCAGGGACGCTACGCGCAGTCGGCGGCGCTGGCGCGCATGGTGCTCGCGCATCCCGAGGGTGCCGCGCAGCTCGGCTTCAACAATGCCTTGCTGGCCGATCACCAGGTGTGCCTGCGCGGCACGCTGGCGCGCTGCCTGTGGATGCAGGGCCGCCCCGACGACGCACTGGCGCTGGCGCGCGAGGCGGTGACGGTGGGCTTCGAGCACAATGGCGTCACGCTGTGCGTGGCGCTGGCCATCAATGCCATTCCCGTCGCCCTGTGGTGCGGGCAGCGGGAACTGGCGCATGCGTGGATTTGCCTGCTGTGCGAGCACGCGGCCCGCTATGGCTTGCTGTACTGGAGCGCCTGGGGCGCCGCCTACCAGCGCCTGCTCGACGGGGGCGAGGCGCTGGCGCAGTTCCCCTGGCCGTCGGTGCGCAGCTGGCCGATACAGGTCGATCTGATGGCCACCCTGCACGACGCGGCCGCCGATAGCCAGGCGCTGCGGCGCGCGCGCATGGGCCTGGCGCCGTGGAGCGCGCCGGAAGTGCTGCGCCGCGACGCGCACCACCGCTGGCGGGCGCTGGCGCAAGATGATACGGCGGGCCTGGAAGCGGTGCGGGTGCAGCTGGAAGAAGCGCTGCGGCTGGCCAGGGGCCAGCAGGCGCCTGGCTGGGAGCTGCGCTGCGCCACCAGCCTGGCGGCCGTGCTGCAGGCGCAAGGCCGCCGCGCCGCCGCGCATGCCGTGCTGGCTCCCGTCCATGCGGGCTACCGGCAGGGGCGTGACACGACGGACGTGATGGCGGCCGCCGCTTTGCTGGCGCAGCTGGCTTGAACGCTATTCGTAGGCGCCCAGCCGGCGCTGTTCGTCCGGGGTAAAGCTGGCGTCGCGCAGCTGCTGCAGGGCAGCCGCATCCTGTGCGCCGCCGGGCAGGCTGGCCTTCTGGGCTTTGAGCGCTTGATAGGCGATGATGCGCTGCTGCCACTGCGATTCTTCGCGGTCCAGTTCCGCCAGGCGCGCGGCCGCCGCCGGCGTGAAGGTGCTGGCACGCAGGCGGTACACTTCATTGTCGCCGCCGCCCTGTGCCCGCAAGGTCCTGACGGAGGCGTCCAGCTGCGCCACCTGCAGAGGCGCATCGCGCGCTGCGCGCTGGGCGGGCGTCATTTTTTGATCGAGCGCCGCCAGTTGCGCCTGGCGCTGCGCTTCATCGAGCGACGTGTCGCCGAGGATGGCCATGCGCGCCACGGCATCGTCGTCGTACGCGTCGCTGGCGCCGAACAGGCCCGCGCTTTCCTCTGGCGTAAAGTAATTGCCGCGCAAGGCCCGCATGGCTTGCAGGCGCGCGCGCGCCGCCAGGGCCGCATCGGCTTGCGCCGGCAACGCCTGTTCCGCGCCGGCCAGCGCCTGCTTGTAGGCCAGGTATGCGCCCAGCAGGCGCTTGGCTTCGCGGGCGGGGACGGGCGCCAGGCGCCGGTCCAGTTCCGCCTCGATCTGGCTGCGGATGGCGGCCAGCGGCTTTTCACCGAGGCCCGCCAGGTAGTAGTCGAACAGGTGCGCCAGTTCCGCGTCGACCACCAGCTTGTCGCCGGTGGCCACCGTCACGTTGCCGTCGGGCCGCGTGCCTTCCATCGAGCGCACGAACGCGAACAGGTCCGGTTCCGCCTTTTCCGGCGGCGGGGCCGGCGCTTCCCCAGGGCGCAGCGCCAGGTACAGGGCCAGGGCCGCCAGACTGCCGCCGATGATCGATTTCGCGTGCATGCGCTTCTCCTTACAGTCCCAGGCCTTGCAGGCGGTTGGCCTGTTGGCGGAAGACGGTGACGGGGTTCGTTTCGAACAGGTTGACGATGCCGACGAACTGGTTGACTTCATCGAGGTGGTTCATGGCGTAGTCGTCGCGGATTACCTTGCCCAGGTGGCTGGAGCAGCTGCTCACCAGGCCATCGTTCTTGGCACCGCCGAAGGCCAGGCTGATGGCTGCCAGTACCGGGTCGCCCACGTCGAGCACGTTCGTGTACGGTTGCGCGCCGCTCCAGGAAAAATAGTGCACGCCTTGTACCTGGTACGCGCCTTCGCCGCAGGCGGAGGTGGGCACACCTTGCGGATGGCGGCTATTAAAAGCGAGCGAGCCGGCCGTGGACAGCGACGCCAGCGAGGCGCCCGCGTTTTGCGGCAATCCCTTGTTGCCCGACAAAATGCCGATCAGGGAGGCGAGCGCATTGCCCAACGCGTTGCTGGTGTTGGGAATGGCGCCGCTGAGGATGTCTGCCACCTTGGAGCCTTTGTTCACGCCGGCCACGCTGGTGACGGACGCCACCAGGTCGGGGCGCACGGAGGCGACATAGCGGGCCGTGGGGCCGCCGTGGCTATGGCCGATCAAATTGACCTTGGCCGCCCCCGTGGCGGCGAGGATTTGCCGCACCTGCGACAGCAGCTGCTCGCCGCGCACTTCCGTGCTGTTGGCGGCCGACACGGTGGTCACATACACTTGTGCGCCGCCGCTGCGCAAGGCGTCGGAGACGCCATAAAAATAGTCGACGGGACCGAGCTTGTCGAAGCCGAACAAGCCGTGCACGAGCACGATCGGGTACTTCGTTTGCGTGTAGCCGGCGGCGCTGGCGCTGCCGGGCAGGATGGCGAGAGTGAACAGCAGGGTGGATAGCAGTTGCCAAAAGCGAGTCTTCATTTTGTCTCCGTTATTTGAATAATATGGAAATGTCGATGCTGTAGCGATGAACCGTGCGCTCCTTACATTCTCGATGCATTAAAAATAGCGAGCGCTCGGTTTTTTAAATGTAGCACCGCTCGATGTAAATTGCATTTGAATTGCATGATGCAGCGCAATAACTGTGGGTATTTGGCGTGGCTTATGCGCCCATTGCATAGTTGAAAAGTAAAATAGTTGTTTTCCTGAGCTATAATCGGCCCCGCAGCAGCCGTCCCGCCGTCTTGCAGTGCCTTGCCCAGGCATTGCATGGATATCGCTCTTACACCGTTATTTGGGAATGCACTTGTCGACCCATTTTAATTTTGAACAGTTTCAGCAGATGACGCCTTTAAATGGCGAAAACATCTGGGAATATATTCTTGACCGCCACGCGGAACGTATCGGCGTCAAGCGCCGCAAGCCGGCGCTGGAAAATCTTGAGCGCATCTTCGTCGCCACCTTCCGCCTGGCCAATGACGTGGGCTTCCGCGCCATGAGCTTGCGCGACCTGTGCCGCGAGACGGGGCTGTCGATGGGCGGCCTGTATGGCTACATCACCAGCAAGGATCAACTGGCCGAAATGATCGAGGACGTGGTGCGCCACGCCACGCAAGCCTTGCCGCTGCTGTTCGTCGACGTGAAGTCGCCGCTGGACCGCCTCGAAGCGATGATACGCTCGTCGATCTACCTGTCCGAAGTGCTGCAGCCGTGGTTTTATTTTGTCTTCATGGATTCGCGCGTGCTGCAGGTCGAGCAGCGCAGCATGGCGAAGAATTCGGAACTGTATGTGCAGACCCTGATCGCCGCCACCATCGCCGAAATCGAACCGAAGCCGCAGGGCGATCCCACCTTGCTGGCCGCGCACTGCCTGGCCCTGTTCCAGGACTGGTACGTGAAACGCTGGAAGTACCGCGCAGCGAAGGTCAATGTCGACGATTTCGCCGATAGCGTCGTCAGTACGGCGCGCGGGTATTTGAGCATGGTCAAGGCGCCGTAAAAACGCCGCCGACGGCGACTTGTCGGGTTACGCCGTTCCGGCTAACCCGACCTACTGATCAGTTCGTGGTTTCCACGGGCAGCGTCTCCGGCACGGCTGCCGGATCCGTCGGCGTCTCCACGTCCATATCCAGCGTCTTGATCCCGTTCATGTCGATGAATTCGTCATATAGCCACTCGCCATCGACCTGGCTCAGGCCATCCGGCACGGCGCGCGTGACTTGCGGGCGCGTCGACAGGGCCGTGCGCATGTAGTCGATCCAGATCGGCATGGCCAGGGTGGCGCCGAATTCGCGTCCGCCCAGGGACTTGGGCTCGTCGTAGCCCATCCACGCCACGGCCACGATGCCGCCGCTGTAGCCGGCGAACCAGCCGTCGACGGCGTCGCTGGTGGTGCCCGTCTTGCCGGCGATGTCAGTCCGGACCAGTTTTTTCGTTGCCGCCGCGCCCGTGCCCGTGCGCGCCACTTCGCGCAGCATGCTGTCCATCACGAAGGCGTTGCGCGGGTCCAGCGCCAGGGTCTTGTCGTCGTTCGGCGCGGGCGGCTTGGTCTGCATCAGGATGGCGCCCTTGGCATCGACGATGCGGTCGATCAGGTAAGGTTCCACCTGGTGGCCGCCATTGGCGAACAGGGCGTAGGCGCCCGCCATCTGCACGGGCGTGACGGAACCCGTGCCCAGCGCCATGGTCAGATTGTTCGGCTGGCGGGCCGGGTCGAAGCCGAATTTTTCCATGAAGTCGTGCGTGTACGACACGCCCAGCGCGCGCAGGATGCGCACCGAGGCCACGTTCTTCGATTGCGCCAGCGCATAGCGCATGGTGATGGGGCCGTCGAACTTGAAGTCGTCGTTCTGCGGCGCCCACACCTTGCCGCCCGCCTGCATTTCCAAAGGCACGTCATTGATCAGGGTGGCCGGCGAAAAGCCTTTTTCCAGCGCCGCCGAATACACGAACGGTTTCATGGCCGAACCGGGCTGGCGCCACGCTTGCGTCACGTGATTGAACTTTTGCAGGTTGTAATCGAAGCCGCCCACCATGGCGTGGTAGGCGCCCGTGTCCGCGTCGAGCGACACAAACGCGGCGGCCACCAGCGGCACTTGCGTGATGGCCCAGTTGTCCTTGCCATCCCTGGTGATGCGGATCACGGCGCCCGGGCGCAGCTTGATGCCGGCGCTCGCTTTGGCGGACAGGGCGGGGGCGGCAAAGCGCAAGCCATCGCCTGTGATCGTCTTGGCGTCGCCGTCGCCCGTGTCGGCCACCACCTTGCCGCTGGCCACGTCCGTGACGACGGCGGCGATCAGGCCGTCGCTGTCCGGGCGTTTTTGCAGCGCTGCATCGATGGCATCGTCGCGCTGCTCCGGGTCGGCCGGCATATCGATGAAGGTTTCCGGGCCGCGGTAGCCGTGGCGCTGGTCGTAGGCGATGACGTTGCGGCGCGTCGAAGCATAGGCCGCGTCCTGATCCGCTTTCAGGATCGTCGTGTAGACGCTGATGCCCTTGGTGTAGCTGTCTTCCTTGAACTGCGCATAGACGGCCTGGCGCGCCAGTTCGGCCACGTATTCGGCGTGCGTATCGAAACCCTGCTTGCCGCGGCTATTGATATGCAGCGGCTGGGCCAGCGCTTGCTGGTACTGGCCTTCGCTGATGTAATCGAGTTCGCGCATGCGTTTCAAGACCAGCCGCTGGCGCGCGTGCGCCTTTTTCGGATTGCTGATCGGGTTGTGGCGCGAGGGGTTTTGCGGCAAGCCGGCCAGCATGGCCATTTCCGCGATCGACAGTTCGGACAAGGGCTTGCCGAAGTAGGTCTGCGCCGCGCTGCCGAAGCCGAACGAGCGCTGGCCCAGGTACATCTGGTTCATGTACAGCTCGAGAATCTGGTCTTTCGACAGGGCCGATTCGATTTTCAGGGCCAGCATGATTTCATTGAGCTTGCGCGAGGCGACTTTTTCGCGCGTCAGGAAGAAATTGCGCGCCACCTGCATGGTGATGGTGGAGCCGCCGCCGTGGCCGAAGCCGTGGCGCAGGTTCGACAGCACGGCGCCGCCGGCCCGCACGAAGTCGATGCCGTGGTGTTCATAGAAGCGGCCATCCTCGATGGCCAGCAGAGCCTTCTTCATCATTTCCGGCACTTGCGCAATCGGCACGAAGTCGCGGTGTTCTTCGCCGAATTCGCCGATCAGCACATTGTCGGCCGTGTACACGCGCAGCGGTATCTTCGGCTGGTAATCGGTAATGACGTCCAGTTCGGGCAGGCGGGGGCGCACGTACAGGAACAGGTAGGCGGCCAGCAGCAAGGCGGCGGCCAGCGCGGCGCAGCTGGCGATGATGATAGCGCGCATGGTGGCGCGGCGGGAAGGCCAGGGGAATCCGGTTCGTTTGGCAATCAAGGCAGTCTCACGTGGGCGTGCAAGGCACGGTGGCAGCGATTATAGACCAATGCGCCAGCCGTTCCGGCGCGGGCGGGGTGCCAGGGCTGGCCGCCGGGACCGGGAGCAAAAAACCTTTTCATCGAAACGCGGCTGTGCGATAGTCTCGGCTTCAAGAAAATAGCCCGGGCGTCAATCCGGGCTGTTTATTTTTAAAAATTAAGGAAATATCCATGGCAAAAGATGCAACACCGAGCGTCGTGAAGCCGTACATTCCGGCCGATGCGAAGCTGCCCGAGATGACCTTCCGCGCGCTATTCATGGGCGTCATCCTGGGGATGGTCTTTGGCGCCTCCTCGCTGTACCTGGTGCTGAAAGTGGGCCTGACCGTCAGCGCGTCGATTCCCGTCGCCGTGATCGCCATCACCCTGTTCGGCCTGGCCAAGAAGGTGGGCGGCAAGGATTCGTCGATCCTGGAAAACAGCATCACGCAAACGGCCGGTTCGGCCGGCGAATCGCTGGCCTTCGGCCTGGGCGTGACCATGCCGGCCATTTTGATCCTCGGCTTCGACCTGGAAATCTCGCGGGTCATGCTGGTCGGTATCCTCGGCGGCTTGCTGGGCATCCTGATGATGATTCCGATGCGCCGCACGATGATCGTCGACCAGCACAAGGAACTCAAATTCCCCGAAGGTACGGCGTGCGCCGAAGTGCTCAAGGCGGCCGCCACGGAAGAATCGCGCATCGCCGCCGGCGAAAGCATCGAGAAGGATTCGGCCGCCGCGCTGGACGCGAAGCGCCGCGCCAAGATCATCTTCGGCGGTTTTGCCGTCGGCTTGCTGTACAAGGTGTTCAATATTTCGTTCAAGGGCTGGAAGGATACGCCGGGCGTGGAATTTGCCGCGCCGCTCAAGGGCGGCTCCATCGGCGCCGAGATTTCCCCTGAATTGCTGGGCGTGGGCTACATCATCGGCCCGCGCATCGCCGCCACGATGGCGGCCGGCGGCGTGCTGTCCTACCTGCTTTTGATCCCGATGATCAAGTTCTTCGGCGACAGCCTGACCACCGTGCTCTCGCCTGGCACCAAGTTGATCAGCGAAATGGGCGCGGACGACGTGCGCAGCGCCTATGTGCTGTACATCGGTGCGGGCGCCGTGGCCGCCGGCGGCCTGATTTCGCTGGTGCGCGCCATGCCCATGATCTGGCGCAGCCTGTCGGCCGGCCTGAAAGGCATCGGCAAGGGCGTCAAGAGCAATTCCACCTTGCGCACGGACCAGGATATCCCCCTGAAATGGGTCGTCATCGGCTGCCTGTCCATCATCGCCGTGATCACCTTCGCCACGCCGCTGCACATGAATTTCCTCGGCGCGCTGCTGATCCTCGTCTTCGGCTTCCTGTTCGCCACCGTCTCGTCGCGCCTGACGGGCGAAATCGGCTCGTCGTCGAACCCGATCTCCGGCATGGCCGTGGCCACCTTGCTGTTTACCTGCCTGATCTTCCTGATCATGGGCTGGACGGGCGGGCGTTACTATGTGACGGCCCTGTCGGTGGGCGCCATCGTCTGCATCGCCGCCAGCAATGCGGGCACCACGTCGCAAGACTTGAAAACCGGCTACCTGGTGGGCGCCACGCCGCGCCTGCAGCAGTACGCGATCCTGGCGGGCGCGCTGTCGTCCGCGCTGATCCTCGGTCCGATTCTGCTGAAACTGAACGAAGCGAGCACCGTCTACGTGCCGGCCGCGCAAGTGGCGCCCGGCCTGACGGTCGACGCGTCTAAGCTGACGGTGACGGGCGAGCTGCACGGCCCGCAAGCCGATACCGACCACAATACGTATAAAGTCTGGCAAAAGACGGACACCGTGGGTGGCCCGGCCGGCAAGTATTTCGTCAAGGAAGATGGCCAGCTGGCTTACCTGGTCGATCCGGGCATTAACGGCCATTACAGCAAGCGTCCGGACGGTTCGGAAGTGAAGAAATACGATGCGCCGAAGGCCGTGCTGATGTCCTACATCATCAAGGGCATCCTCGACCAGCAACTGCCCTGGACCCTGGTGCTGTTCGGCGTGATGATCGCCGTGGTGCTGGAAATGGCCGGTATCCCGTCGCTGGCGTTTTCCGTCGGCGTGTATCTGCCGCTGTCATCGACCTTGCCGATCTTCGTCGGCGGCCTGGTGCGCTGGCTGGCGGACCGCCGCAACAACAAGCTGGAACACAATGCGAAACTGAACGAGGAAGAGCGCCAGTTGGCGGGCGACCGCAGCTCGGGCGTTCTGCTGGCCTCCGGCTACATCGCCGGCGGCGCGCTGGCCGGCATCATCATCGCCATCACGGCCGGCGTGCTCACGCACTTCGACCAGATGATGGCCGACTGGGCCGAGCACGGCAACCCGTTCTACGCGGGCCTGCACTCGGACGCGCTGTCGCTGCTGCCGTATGCCGTCATCATCGTGCTGCTGTATATCGTGGCGCGCGAGAAAAAGGCGGACCGCCCGCAGGCTTGATGTTGTAGCCAACCCAATGAGAACCGCCCGGTGTCATGACGATCCGGGCGGTTTTTTTTTGCCCGTCGCCGGCCGGCTTAGGTATTTTTGTTATAAAAATGGAATCAAATATCGCCAGGTGGTGTATTGTTGTTGCTGTTTAAAATACAACAATCTGGAGTTCTCCTCATGTCCCCACTGCGACGCGGTTTTATCTCTTTTGCCTTGCTGGCAGCCAGTCCGGCCCTGCATGCCACGCCTTTTCCCGTCGAGGCCATGTTTGAGGCGGAAAGTACGGCGCCTGGCGCGCCATGGGTGCTGGAAAGCCAGGGCGGCAACGTGGTTTCCGGCGGCGGCTATCTGAGTACGCCGGCTGACCTGGCGCGTGCCGAGTCTCCAGGCGCGGCGACGCAATTGTCGTACAGCGTGGCCGTGCCCCGCGATGGCAACTATACGATCTGGCTGCGCGTGCTGGCGCCGGCGGCGAACGCCGCGTCCTTGTACCTGGCGGTCGACAATGGCGCCTATGCCAGTGCATCCGTGCCGTTCACCACCGGCCAGCCACCGAAGTGGACCTGGCTGCCCGTCACCCGCTGGCTCGCGGCGGGCGAGCGCGAACTGAAACTCCAGTACCGCGAGGGCGGCCTGGGGATCGATTGCTTGCTGGTCACGGCGCTGGCCGATTTTGTCCCGCAAGGCTATGGCGTGTATCCGCTGCCCACCGTGCTGCCGCCCGCCGGCGAGCATCCGCGCGTGTTTGCCCGGGTGGGGGACCTGGCCGCGATACGTAGCCGTTTCGAGTCCGGCGCGCAGGAAATGGTGCAGCATCGCGCTGTCCTGAACGGGTTTGTCGCGGCACCGGCGGTGGTGGCGTTGCCCGTGTTCGTGCCTGGCGGCCCGGCCAGGAGCAATCACCAGGTCGATGCCGTGAGCGCGATCAAGGCGAAGGCGCTGTACTCTCTGCTGTACGAACGCGGCGGTTCGGCGGCGCAGGCGCAGCGGGGCCGGGAAGCCGTGCAGATGCTGCTCGACTACCTGGCGGCCGTGCAGTTTGCGCCTGGTTACAATCACCCGAACGAGAAAGGCGATATCATCCTGGCCAGCGCCATGGTGTATGACTGGTGCTTCCATCTGATGAGCGCGCAGCAGCGCGCGTATGTCGTCGCGCGTTTTACGCAGCTGGCGGCCACGATGGAAATCGGCTTTCCGCCATCGCGGCAAGGCCCCGTCGTCGGCCATGGCAGCGACAACCAGCTGCTGCGCGACCAGCTGTCGGCCGCCATCGCCTTTTATGACGAGGCGCCGCTGGTCTACAACATCGTTGCCGGGCGCTTCTTTGCCGACTATATCGCGCCGCGTAACTATGCCTACGCGGCGCAAGCGTATCACCAGGGTGCGTCGTATGGCACGGTGCGTTTCCTGGCGGATATGTACGCCGCATGGATATTCCGGCGCATGGGCGCCGCGCCCGTGTTCGATCCCGTACAGCAGATGACGCCATATCACTGGCTGTACACGCGCCGCCCCGACGGACAATGGATGCGTGATGGCGACGTCTATCACTCCTCCTACACCAACAGCAGGGAGTATTGGAGCGAACCGCTGGCCTTCATGCTGCCCGCCACCTACTACAACAATCCCACCTTGAAGCATGAGTATTTGAAGCAGTCGCTGCAGCCGTCGACCAGCTTTATCCACCCGAAGGACAGCATCTGGCCTATCCTGCTGGGCAATACGGCCATGGGCAGCACGCCGAGCCCGGTGGCATTGCCCTTGACCAAATATTTTCCGGATCCCGCCGGCCTGATGATCGCCCGCACGGGGTGGACCGATGGCATACATGTGGAGTCAGGCAATGTCGTGGCGACGATGAAGCTCGGCGGCGACTGGTTCGGCAACCACGAGCATTATGACGCCGGGCATTTTCAGATTTACTACAAGGGCGGCCTGGCCATCGATTCCGGTATTTATAGCGGCAGGGATGTGGCCGATCCCAGCATCCCCCTGGAATACGGCAGTGCGCACGACATGAATTATCACAAGCGCAGCATCGCGCACAACACCATGCTGGTGCATGACCCGGACGAGAATTTCGACGGCTATGCCAATGATGGCGGGCAGCGCTTTCCGGGCGACGAGCCGTCATCCGTGGCGGAACTGGCCAATGGCTACAAGGTGGCCACTGTCCTGCGCCAGCAGCAGGTCGGCGGCGCGGCCGGGGCGCCCGACTTCAGCTACATCAAGGGCGACCTGACTGCCGCGTACAGCAGCAAGGTGCGCCAGTTCCAGCGCTCATTCGTGTTCTTGAATCTCAAGAATACGGATCACCCGGCGGCCCTGATCGTGTTCGACAAAGTCAGCGCCAGCGACGCGGGGTTCAAGAAGACCTGGCTGCTGCACAGCCAGTTTGAGCCGCAAATCAGCGGCGACACGGTGCTTATCCAGCGCACGGACTGGGATTACAACAGCACCTTGCAGTACAACGGCAAGCTGATCAACCGCACCTTGCTGCCGGCGAATGCGTTGCTGGCCAAGGTCGGCGGCAGCGGCAATGAATTCAGCGTCGGCGGCACGAACTATCCTATCCAGCCTGAAGCCGATTATTCGACCGAGGAAGCAGGCGCGTGGCGGCTGGAAGTGTCGCCGCCGGGCGGGAACGAAACGGATGTGTTCCTGAACGTGATGCAGGTGATGGATGCCAGCAGCACGCTGCCTGCGCTGCCGACGACGGCCATCGATTCGGCCCTGCTGGCTGGCGTGAAAATCCAGGACCGCGTGGTGCTGTTTTCCAAAAGCGGCTTGCCGCTGGGCGGGACCGTCACCGTCGAGTTGCCGGCGCACAGCGCATCCATGCAGGTGCTGGTGGCGGATTTGCAGGCGGGAAGCTGGACGGTGAGCAAGCGTGGCACGGATGGCCCCATCGAAGATGAGGTGAGTGACGGCGGCGGCACCCTGTATTTTGTTGCGAATGGGGGCGGTGTGTACGACCTGCAGCGCAAGTAGTCGCTGGCGTGTCACTGCCTCACCGGCCGTGCCGCCAGCTGTGCCGCTGTGGCGTAGATCGTCACGTCGTCGAACGCGAGCCGGCCCAGGTGCGCATAAAACGCCAGCGCCGGTATCAGCCACGACGCCGCGTCGCCCACTATCCCGTTGACGCGCAGGCCGGCCGCGTCGAATTCCCGGTGAAAGTAGTCGCGCAGGTCGGCGCGGCCGGGATGGTCGATGCGGCGCTGGGCGACTGCCGAATCGAACGGGCGCACGGGCACGTCCCAGCGTCGGCCGTCATGGTCCAGGCAGGCCAGCAGCTGTGTATCGTCTTCCCATACGCGCACGGGAAAGGTGTCGCCCATGGCGTCTTCCAGCGCGTGATAGAACGTCACCGGTCCCATGGAAATGCCGAGGCCCAGCACCTTCGCCTGATCGCAGCCGATGAAGCGCTGCCAGGGCGAGTCCATGCCGAAGATCGAGGGCGCGTGGTGGTGTGCCTCGGTAAGGTGAACGGCATGGCGGCCCCACGCGGACACGGAGTGAGTAGGGTGGATGCTGCGCCGGACACCGGCGCTGGCCAGGAAGGCTTCGGGCAGGCGGCCCATGTGCGTGCCATGGCGGCGCGGGTCGAACACATAGTCGGACATGGCGCAGGTGGCGCGCACCGTGCCGCCGGGCAGATAATAGGTGGGCAGCAGCAGGGTGCCTTGCGGGCCGACGGCGTCCTGCAGGGCATGTACGACGGCCGGTGCGCCGCCTTCCACGTAGCCGAGGCTTTTCAGCGAAGAATGGATGAACAGCGTATCTCCGTGCGCGATGCCCAGCCGCGCCAGATCGGCGGCCAATCCGGCACGCGTCACGTGGGGCGCACTGTGGCGCACGCGCCGGGCGCTGGCGGCGCGGCGCCATGCTTCCAGTGCGGCCCTGGCGGCGCGCTTGGCCTCGTCAAGCATCTCCGATTTCCATTTCCAGCAGGTTGGCATCGATGCAGAACTTGGCCGCCCAGTTCAGGTAAGCCCATGTCCCGTAGTCGCCATCGACGGGAAACGAGCCCTTGACGCCGCCGCGCGCATGCGCGGGACCGTCGATGCTGATGGAGCGCCGCACGAAACGGTTCAGGCGGCGCCCTGCGTCGAGGTAGCGCCGCTCGCCCGTGAGCTGGTACAGCAGGAACAGACAATGGGCGTTTTGCGCGGAACCTGTGAGGCAGGCGTAGCCGGCCCCCGGCTGGAAGTCCGGGCCGAGGCGACCCGCCAGATAGCCGTCGTCCCTCACGGCCTTGGCGACGCTCGTGCCGGTGCGCGCGGCGGCGTCCAGCAGGCCGGCGCGCGCCGAAAAGCGGTGCGCTTCGAGCAGGCCGCGCAAGGCGTAGCCGATGGTATGGGTCAGCGGCAGCAGCGGGTTGTCCAGGCAGTTCGAGGCGAACCAGCCGTTGGGGCGCTGCTTGGTCAACGCCCAGTCGACCTGGCGCAGGCCGGCCGCGCCATAACCGTGGCCCGGTGCGACGCGGTCCGCTTCAAACAGGCCCCACGCCACGTGCGTTTCGTAGGCCTTGTCGCCGGCGCTGGCGAAGGGCGTCGGATGGCGGCGCCAGCAGCCGTCGGCATCCTGGCTGTCGCGCAGCCACGTTGCCGCGCGGTGCATGGCGTCCTGGTAGGCTTCGCCGTACGCTGCCACGCCGGCGGCCAGGCCCAGCAAAATCTGCCCCGTGTTGAAGGTGACGGGCACGCGCGGCGTGGAGTCGATCTTGCCGCCCTGGAAACCGCCTTCGGGGAACTGGATGGCCACGCACCAATCGAGCATGCGGCGCGCCCGCCCGTGAAGGGCATCGTCGCCCGTGCGCTGCGCCAGGGCGATGACCGTGGGGATGATGTAGCCGGTGGTCTCCGGGTAGGAACTCGACCAGCCTGTCAGCAGGCTGTAGTCGCGCGCGACGCCGCCGTCCTTTGAGCTGGAATGGTCTTGCGCCGCGCACAGCCAGGCCGTGCAAGCCTTGACGATGGCTTGCGGCCCGGGGTCAAGGGCGGGCAGGCCGCGCCGGTCCGACAGCCGCTCCATGCGCGCCGCGGCCGGCAGGCTTGCCTGCGGCGCCAGTGTGTTCCGTATTTTCGTGAGCAAGGTGCGCATGGCAGTGACGGCGTAGTGGTGGGCTCCGGCTACTGTAGCGCCGGCAGCCGGCACGGCTATTGACTTGCCGCAAGGATCAGCCGCCGCATCGCCGCCGCCGGAATTGACGCATAATGGACGCCTCACCACCGTTGACGAGGCCCGCCATGAACAATGTCACGCTTGAGTACTCGATCGTCACCAATCCCGATTCCTTTGTCGGCTTCAAGTATTACGTCAAGGCGGGGCAAGCATTCGATGCCGATGATTTCGCCTATTCCTACAAGCTGAAACGCTCGGACCTGGACCCCGACAGCGTGCTGGCCACGCGCGAGGCGGCGGAAAATCTTCGGCCGGGCGAGTGGCTGACGGTGTCGCATTCGATTGCGGCGTAGCGATACGCTGTGTGTTTTTACTTTAACTTTACCGGCCTGCCAGGGACCTATGCATCTGACTCTTTCAGCATTTCCTGATATTTTCATTGTTCCAACCTTGCCTGAACACGCCGAAGCGCTGGCCGCCTTGGTGGCGCAAAACCGTGAGCCCCTGCAAGCTTATCTGCCCGCCGTGGTGCAGCTGGACTCGTTCGGCGAGGCGCAGGCCTATCTGCAGGCCGCTGCCGCGCGCGTGGCCAGCGGCGAAGTCCTGGAATGGCATGTTTTCTCCGGCACGGCCTTGTGCGGCAGCATCCGCCTGAAAGACATCGACACAGTGGACCGGAAAGCGAAAATTGGCTACTACCTCGGACACCAGTTCCAGGGCCGGGGCATCGCCAGCGCCGCGGTGCGCGCCGTCCTCGCGCATGCGTTTGGCGCGCTGCAGTTGCACCGCATCGAATTGGAGTGCGCGGCCGGCAATCACGCCAGCATCGCGCTGGCCGAGCGGCTGGGATTTGCGCATGAAGGCGTGCTGCGGCAGGGAGAACTGTTAAATGGCGTATTTGTCGACCTGCATGTCTTTGGTTTGCTGCAGCCGGACTTTGTGTCGGAAGGCGCAGCGTTGCCTATTTAATGGCGCTTCCAAATTGTAAAATTGCGAGAGCGTTAATCATTTCCCACGTAAAATAGAGTGGATATAAGGTTAGCGTCTGTAATAAAATGGATGATCGATAAGAGAGCATGTGAAGAAAAATTGTTGAATGTAATTGTCCGATATTTAAAGGAATAAATGATACGTATCCTTTCTGTCTTAATGTTAATGTCGGCAATTGTTGGATGTGCGACCTCCAGTACCGGACCAGTTGCAGCTGGGCCTGATACCTTTGTTGTTTCTCGTCAAGCTGGCGCATTTCCGAGTGGAAGGGAGCCACTTCTGGCAGAAGCCCTTGTAGAGGCAAATGCCAAATGTGCGACTGTCGGGAAAGCAATGAAATTGTTATCGATCGTTGAAAACCCCGGGCCTTATGTCTTCGGGAATTACCCGAAGGCTACCGTTATATTTTCGTGTACGTAATTAAAAATAAACTCAATGGGATATTGTTTGGTATGAAGAAATCTGTTTTTGTCTCTTTTTCCTTGTTGGCCGCGTTATCCGGCTGCGCGACGCAGTTAGATGTTGGTGCGGAAAAAGTACGTATAGTAACGGCTACTCAAAAAGAGTATTGTGAATCGTTGGGCATCGTTAGTACAGATCAACAACTTGGACTCAATAAAGCGTCCAATTCGATGAATAAGGCAATTAATGAAGTTGCACGACGGGGTGGGAATGCGATATTTTTGGTTTCGACGGGAACGAGCGGTTTGGATGGCGTAGCAGTCACTGCTGAAGCTTTGCGCTGCAAAAGTCGCTAGTTGCTTCTATTTTAAGTCTGAATGACCTGCCGATACCACCAAGGCTTGATTTTTCTACTACTGCCCGAGTCAGGCCGTAGCGATAGCAGCAATGCACAGTATATGGCCACACGGACCGATGACTTTTACATTCTTGCTTACCTCGATTGATTCATTGTCGAGTCATTTTTTCGTTATTGCCTCAGGTGGGTGGGGCTGGGGCAAACCACACCCGCAGCTCATCCTCGGCCCTCCGCGCCGTTGCCTGCGTCAAGGTCAGCACGATGATCTTTTCCCGCGCCGGGCGGTGGTCATCGCCGACGGCCAGTTCGATGGCTTGCTCGAAGCTCGTGTAGCCGTGGCCGAATTCACGCGGGCATTGCTGCACGATGCGCGCCGCCTTGTCGGCGTTTCTGTCCGCCAGGTTGACGATGGGATTGCCGTCATGGAATGGCTGGCCGGCTAGATGCCGAACACTTTCAATATCGCGTCCGTAACACCCTCGAACCAGCTGCCCACCTTGCCCGGCTGCTTGCCATGGCGCGGGGTTTCTTCGTACAGGTAGACGCCGTTGCCGCCATCGAAGCGGTCGTTGAGCAGCGCCTGCTGGCCGCGCAGATAGGGGATGAAGGTTTCGCTGCGCAGGGTCGAGTACAGCACGTCGGTGCTGAAACCCAGAGTGGCGGACTGGCTGATGGAGCGTCCCTGGCCGGCCCGTTCCAGGCGCACGCCGCGGCAGCCGCGCACGATCAGGGTGACGGGGCCGCGAAAGACGATGAAGCGCAGCTGCAGGGTGAGCCAGGCGTGCAGGCTGCCCAGGCGCCAGTGGCTGCTGATCGCCAAAGGCTGACCCGCATCGGCAATCAATCCGACCAGGCCCCGCGGCTGGAATACCAATGCGCTGCCGGCCGGCAGGTGGAGGATCGCCACTTCCAGCAGCGGGTCGTCGCTGGCGGATATCGTCACGGATGCCGGCTCGCTGCTTTCCAGCCGGGTCAGCGCCACCATGCCGGCGGCCAGGCTGGTGAACGGGAAGCGCCAGTCCAGCAGCCATTGCGTGCGCTTGGTGCTGCTGACGGGCGACGATTGCAGGTATTCGGGATGGATCAGCATCCGCTGGCCAGGCTGCAGCAGCAATGCTTGCGAGACGGCGGAAATGCGCGATTCGCCCTGCGGCGGCAGGGGCAGGGAGGTGCCATTGATCTGCAGCTCGCGCGCGATCGACAGCGGCGGCAAACGGGCAGCAATGGGCGCCAGCACGAAGTAAAAGAAGGCCTTGATCGCCACGGGCAGCAAGATGGCCGACAGCACCAGCAGGGCGGCCGTGGGCGCCACGTCCATGACGGGTGCGCGCCAGCGGGCGATCCAGTTGCGCGCCAGTTGCGTTTCGCCGGCCGCGATGGCCTGTTGCACGGGCGCCAGCGCACCGGCCAAGGCTTGCTCGTCGATGGCAAATGGCACCGGACGGGCGGCGTTGCCGGTACGTCCGTGCTGCGTTACCCAGGCCTGGTAGGCTTGCAGGTTGATCTCGCGCAAGCGCTGGCCTTGCGCTTCAAGCTGCGACAGCTGCGCATAGGCGTCGCTGCCGGGCAGGCGCGCCGCCAGCGGGTGCCGCGCTTCCAGTTCCCGGCGCTGGCGCAGATTGGCTTGCAGCGCGGCATACGCGCGCACATGTTCCGCGTGCAGGCGCGCCAGCGTCTGCCGCGCATCTTCGCCGTTGACCGCCGCTTGCAGGGCCGTCAGATAGCGGGCTTCCTGCGCCAGTACTTCGATCTCCACGCGCCGCGTGGCTTCTTCCTGCGCGTGCAGGGCCAGGGTGTGCGTGTCGGGCAGGGGAAGCGTAAACAGCGACGGTTGCTGCCGCGCGCGCAAGGTGGTCAGTTGCGCCTGCACTTGGGCCAGGCGCGTGGCGATGGCCGCTTGCGAGGCCTTTTGCAAGGCGTTGACACGGGCCGTGGCGGCAGCGGCCAGGCCGGCGGTGTGGCTATCGGCGCCATCGGCGGCCAGCCTCAGTGCGGCCATGGCCTCGCTGCCGGCGCTGTAGGCGCGCCATTCGGCCAGCAGCATGCGTCCGGCCAGCAGGATGACGATGAACAGCGCGAACTGCAGCGCGTGGCGCAGCAGGAAGCGCAGGATAGCCGTCAGCAGCTGGCGCAAGGAGATACCGTCTTAGGCGGCCGCGCTATCGGCGTCGGCGCAGCATTTTTTGTACTTCTTGCCGCTGCCGCAGTGGCACGGGTCGTTGCGGCCCGTCTTCGGCAGTTCGCGCAAGACCGTGGCGCCGGGCTGGCTTTGTTTCAGGTGGCGCTGGCGCGCCCAGGCCGCGTTGATGGCGATGACGGCGGGAATCACGCCATCCATGGCTGTTTCAGCCGCATCGTCATCGAGTTCGCTGGCCGTGGCCAGGTGCTGGAACGGCGCCAGGTATTGCGGATGGCTGACGGCCAGGGCCGCCCACTGGGGCTTGTCCAGGCTCGTGCCAAGCACAAAACCGGCGCACCAGGCGGGCACGCTCCATTCGGGGCCGCACACATAGATGGGCTCGAAGCTGTCCGGGTCCTTTGCCAGCCATTCGACCATGTAGGCGTGGTGGCGCTGCGCCAGGCTGGCCGCCCGTTCGCTGGCCTCGTCCTGTGCTGGCAAGACGCTGCCGGTCGCCTTGTCCCACACCCACGGCAGCCACTGTTCCGGCGCGATCTGTTTCGGGCTCAGGGCGACGGCCGTGAGAAAACCTTCCAGCATCGATACATCCATGGCGCGGTTTTCCAGCGCAGGCGCGGCCAGCAGGGTGTCGAGTTCGGCGTATTCGTCGTCGGAGAGGGGCGTGGTGGTGGAGATGCTGGACATAATATTCTTTGGTGATGTGGGTGGAGTGGCCGGCGGCCCTGGCCGTATTGTACCGCCCGGCCGGGCAAAAACCGGCGCTGGAATGAAAAACGGCGGCCCGCAGGCCGCCGTTGTCAGCTAAGGCAGTAGCTTACTTCACGCCGTGCATCAGTTTGTTGATCAGCGGTGCGATCAGGAACAGCACGACACCGGCGCCCAGCAGGGACCAGAAGCCGAAGGTGTAGCCGGACAGGGCCGACTGCACCGACATGCCGCTGGTGCCGCTGACGTGGCTGGCGAAGATGCCCGACAGGTTGTTGCCGATACCGGTCGACAGGAACCAGCCGCCCATGCCCAGGCCGACCAGGCGCACTGGCGCCAGCTTGGTGACCATCGACAGGCCGATAGGCGACAGGCACAGCTCGCCGATCGATTGCAGCACGTACACGGTGGTCAGGGTCCAGAACGGGATCTTGTTATCGGCGCCAACCAGGCTCGACAGAGCGAAGATCAGCAGGCCGAAGGCCAGCGCATTGCCCAGCAAGCCCAGGCCGAATTTGCGCGGAATCGAAGGATTGACGTTGTGGCGCGCCAGGAAAACCCAGATGGCGGCGATGATCGGCGCGAAGACGATGATGGCGACCGAATTGACGGTCTGGAAGTAGGCGGTCGGGAAGATCCAGAAGCCCAGGTCGCGGTTGACGATCTTGTCGGCCAGGAAGGTAAACGAGCTGCCTGCCTGTTCGAAGAACATCCAGAACAGGATGTTGAAGACAAAGATCAGCAGCATGGCGATGACGCGGTCACGCGCAACTTTACCGTTGCGTATGCCTTCGATCATCAGCATCACGGCCAGGCCGACGAACAGCACGGTCAGGACGATTTGCAGCTTTTCAGCGCCGACGGTCAGCAGGAAGTACATCAGCGGGATCACGCACAGGGAACCGACGGCCACCCAGACGACGCGCATCGGGTTGCCGGAACCGGCTTCCGGAGCGCCGATGCCTTTCAGGGCGCGGCGGCCGATGGCGAACCATACCAGGCTAATCAGCATGCCGAAACCGGAGGCCATGAAGACCATCTTGTACGACGGCATGGCGCTGGTGCCGAAGATCGACTCGGCCAGCCACTGGGTGAAGACAGGGGCAACCATGGCGCCCATGTTGATACCCATGTAGAAGATCGTGAAGCCGCTGTCGCGGCGCGGATCGGCTGTCGTGTACAGCTTGCCGACCATGGTCGAGATGTTCGGCTTGAACATGCCGTTACCGACGATCATGGTGGCCAGGCCCAGGTTGAAGATGTCCTGGTTTGGTACCGAGATGCAGAACAGGCCGGCAGCCATGAAGACGGCGCCCAGCAGGATCGAGCGCTGGTAACCGATGACACGGTCGGCGATGTAGCCGCCGAACAGGGCGCCGGCGTACACCAGCGCGAGGAAGGAACCGTAGGTAAGGTTGGCCGCTGCCTGTCCCGAACCGTCGCCAGCGTGGAACTGGGCCACGATGTACAGGACCAGCGCCCAGCGAACTCCGTAGAACGCGAAGCGTTCCCAGAATTCAGTCATGAACAACATCCACAATGGGCTTGGATGGCCCATAATCTGCTTGAACTCGGGAATAACGGCTTCCTTGTTGGGCGTAGTCGCACCGCTCATGCGGTTCCTCCTGAAAAATTATTATAGTCAATCGATACAACAAACTTATGGAAGTCTGCGGGCGGCGGGGACTCTCATGAAGAACCTCACGCACGGGAATTCCAATAGGCTGGCATTCTAATCTACAAATTGCGCTGAGCGAAGGTTTCGATTCGCATTAGCAAGAATGACTGTTTCATATTAGTCAAACCGGTTTGCAGGCAAGGGCGGGCCCGGCGATTTTGCGGCGGCACAGCACAACTTGCCTGACTTGTCGTATATTAAGGCTGCAAGACCTTCGAGCATCGATTTTTAAAGGGATTTTTCGCATTATGGAACACGACGTTATCGATACTCTGGTTTCACCGGAAGGCCGCCTGGACGTGCTCTCCAAGACTGAAGTCAACAAACTGCTCGACACCAGCCAGGGGGGCCTGTACAACACCTTCCGCCGCTGCGCGCTGGCGGTCTTGAATTGCGGCAGCACCATCGACGATGGCCGCGCCCTGCTGGAGCGCTACCAGTCGTTTGAAATCTCGATCATCCAGCGCGAGCGCGGCATCAAGCTCGACATCAAGGGCGCGCCGGCCATCGCCTTTGTCGACGGCAAGATGATCAAGGGCATCCACGAGCACCTGTTTGCCGTGCTGCGCGACATCATCTTCGTCAGCGATGAAGTGACGGGCAACCCGAAATTCGACTTGCAGAGCACGGAAGGCGTGACGGACGCCGTCTTCCACATCCTGCGCAACGCCAACGTGCTGCAAACCCAGCTCAACCCGAACCTGGTCGTGTGCTGGGGCGGGCACTCGATCAACCGCGCCGAATACAACTATTCGAAGGAAGTGGGCTACCAGCTGGGCTTGCGCGGCCTCGACATCTGTACCGGCTGCGGCCCCGGCGCCATGAAGGGCCCCATGAAGGGCGCCACCATCGGCCACGCCAAGCAGCGCCTGCACAATGGCCGCTACCTGGGCATCACCGAGCCGGGCATCATCGCGGCCGAGTCGCCGAACCCCATCGTCAATGACCTCGTCATCATGCCGGACATCGAAAAGCGCCTGGAAGCGTTCGTGCGCGCCGGCCACGGCATCGTGGTGTTCCCCGGCGGCGCGGGCACGGCCGAAGAGATTCTGTATATCCTCGGCATCCTGCTGCATCCGGACAATGCCGAGATTCCTTTCCCGCTGATCTTCACGGGCCCGGAAACGTCGCGCGAATACTTCGTGCAAATCAACCAGTTCATCCACGACACCCTGGGCCCGGAAGCGCAGCAGCGCTACAAGATCATCATCGACGACCCGGAACTGGTGGCGCGCGAAATGCTCGAAGGCATCCGCCAGGTGCGCGAATTCCGCAAGGCGCACAGCGACGCGTATTACTTCAATTGGCTGTTGAAGATAGACCACGAGTTCCAGAAACCGTTCCAGCCCACGCATGAAAACATGCGCAACCTGAGCCTGCACAAGAACCAGCCCACGCACTTGCTTGCAGCCCAGCTGCGCCGCGCGTTTTCGGGCGTGGTGGCGGGCAACGTCAAGGATGACGGCATCCGCTCGATCGAAAAGTACGGCAACTTCGAGATCCACGGCGACAAATCCATCGCCGGCCCCATGGATGCGCTGCTCGCTTCATTCGTGGCGCAGCACCGCATGAAACTGGCGGGTACGGCTTACGTGCCGTGCTACACCGTGGTCCAGTAAACAGTCTTGAAACCACCGCGCCGCCCGTCCCCTGCGTTTGCAAGGGGCGGGCGGCGCCTTTACATTGATGCCCCCATCTTGTTCCTTCGCCGCCACAGGCAATCAAATCGCTTGCGTCATCGATTCGTGGGTGCTATCTTTGGAACCGGTTCCAAAATAAAAATATGCAAGTCAACAGGTAGTGGAGAACAAGCTTGGATTCAGTACACGGCAATAAAAAAACAGTGTCCGGCGAGCCGGCGCGGCCCGTGACCATCGCCCAGGTGGCGCGCGAGGCGGGCGTGTCGAAGACCAGCGTGTCGCGCTTTCTCGGCGGCGAACTCGATGCGCTGTCCGAGAACATCCGCCAGCAGATCACCAGCACCATCGCGCGCCTCGGCTATCAGCCGAACCAGATGGCGCGCGGCCTCAAGCGGGGACGCACGCGTTTGATCGGCATGGTCGTGGCGGACATGCTCAATCCCTACACGGTGGCCGTGCTGCAAGGCGTGGAAGCGGCTTGCCAGCAGCATGGCTATACCTTGATTTTATGTAATACCGGCAATGACGAACAGCGCGAACGCCAGTCGCTTGCCGCGCTGCGCTCGTACAGCGTGGAAGGGCTGATCGTCAACACGCAGGGACGCAATATCGAGTCGTCCGACTTGCAGCAGGCGGGCATGCCCATCGTGCTCGTCGACCGCCGCATCGAGGGCGCCGATTTCGACCTGGTGGGCCTGGACAATGTGCAGGCGGGCCGGCTGGCCACGGCGCACCTGATCGAGCAGGGTTTCGACGCCATCGCCTTCGTTGCGCCGCCCTTGACTGGCGTCAGTTCGCGCCTGATGCGCGCCGACGGTTTCCAGTCCGTGATGGCCGAGCATCCGGGCTGCGTGGGCGAAGTACTGGCGGTGGACCTGGACGACCGGCCCTCCATCGATGCGCAGGTGCGTCTATGCCTGGCGCAATGGCGCGGCCGCCGGGTGGCGCTGCTGGCCTCGAACGGCATGGTGGCGCTGGAACTGGCACTGATGCTGCAGCGCCTCGCATTGCGCATGCCGCAGGACGTGGGCTTGCTGGGCTTTGACGAATTGCCATGGTCGCCGCTGGCGGGCCTGAGCACGATCGAGCAGCAGACATACGAGATCGGGTTTTCGGCGATGACGTGCATGCTGTCGCGCCTGCAGGGCGAGCAGTGCCCGCCGCGTGAGGTGCTGTTGCCGGGCAAGCTGATTGTGCGCAACTCCACCCGGGGCGGCGACTGACGGGGAAGAGGGCCTTGCCCTTTTTTTTGGGAAGGTTATGGAACCGGTTTCATAGATTGTATTCAGCCAGGAAAGGGGCATGGATAGACAGGCAGGGCAATGGTTGGCAGGAGCTTGAAATAAGTTGAAACGACACGGCAAGAGACGAAATAAATCGTCCATTTGACAATATTCCCGGAAGTGCCTCGACGAGGCCGGTACCGGGATCACAGGAGACTGAAGCATGAAGATGACGACACTGTTTTACGCGAAATTCGTGGCCTGCGCGCTGGCAGCAACATGCGCCTTCGGTGCGGCGGCCGACGCCGGCGCCCAGACGCTTGGCGACCTGATCAAGAAAGGCAAGCTGACCATCGGCGTGGTCAGCGGCACGCCGCCGTTTGGCAGCATCGACGCCAAGGGCGTGCCCGTCGGCTATGACGTCGACGTCGCCAACCTGATCGGCAAATACCTGAACCTGCCCGTGGAAATCGTCCCGCTGACGGCGCCGTCGCGCGTGCCGTCGCTGGAATCTGGCAAGGTCGACTTCCTCGTGGCGACCCTGGCGCCCACGCCGGAACGGGCCAAGACCCTGATGTTCACCATGCCCTACAGCGCGTTCGAGCTGGCCATCGTCGCCCCGGTCGGCGGAAAATTCAAGGCCCTGGCCGACTTGAAGGGCAAGAAGGTGGGCGTGACGCGCGGCACCACGAATGACACGGCGCTGAGCCGCATGGCGCCGGCCGGCACCAGCATCGTGCGTTTCGAGGATGACGCCACCGTCACCCAGGCCTTGCTCAGCAAGCAGGTCGACGCCGTCTCGATTCCCAGCACAATGGCGCTCGACATCATCAAGACGCGCGGCGCGGGCAAGATCGAGGTCCGCTTCTCGTACTCGCTGCAACCGAACTCGATGGCCGTGCGCCGCGGCGACTTCGAGCTGCACCAGTGGCTCAACAACTTCATCTACTACGTCAAGCTGAACGGCGAACTCGATGCCATCGCGCGCAAGTGGAGCGGCGCGCCGCTGCCGGCGCTGCCGACCTTCTGATACCGCAACCCGCACAGCGATAGTGCTCGTCCGCACGGCGCGCCGCCATGGTGGCGCGGCCGGGGACGCGCACGTAGAAAGGAGTTGAGTATGCCGTATGAATTTCATTTCGAACTCGTCATGCAATCGCTGGACCGCCTGTTGTGGGGCGCGGCGCTGACGATACGCCTGAGCGCCCTGTCCATGGTGCTGGGGCTGGCGGTGGGCGTGTGCGCCGCCGTCATCCTGAAGAACGGTCCCGCCTATGCCCGCGCGGTGGTGCGCGCCTATGTCGAGATCATCCGCAGCACGCCGTTCCTGGTGCAGCTGTTCATCATCTACTTCGGCTTGCCGTCGCTGGGCCTGCAGCTCGACGCGAACGGCGCCGCGCTCGTCGCCATGACGGTCAACCTGGGCGCCTATGCGGCGGAAATCGTGCGGGCCGGCATTGGCGCCGTGCATCCGTCACAGCTCGAGGCGGCCCAAGCCTTGGGCATGACGCGCTGGCAGGTGATGCGTCACGTGGTGCTGCTGCCGGCGCTGGAAAAAGTGTATCCGGCGCTGGCCAGCCAGTTCACCCTGATGATGCTGGCCTCGAGCGTCGTGTCGGCCATTTCCGCCGAAGAGCTGACTGCCGCCGCGCACCTGCTCGACTCGGAAACCTTCCGCAGCTTCGAGATCTACATCGTCGTGATGGTGCTGTACATCGTGCTGGCCCTGCTGTTCCGCTTCAGCTTCTGGGTGCTGGGCCAGATCGTTTTCAAACGCCGCCGCCGTCTGGGCGCGGTGCGCATGGGAGCATGACATGATCAGTGATTTTTCCTGGGATAACCTGCAATTCCTGCTCGAGGCCACGCGCTGGACCATCGGCCTGTCGCTGATCGTCTTCATCACGGGCGGCATCGCCGGCTTCGCGGTGGCGCTGCTGCGCACGGCGCGCAGCCCCTTCCTGCGTTTCATCAGCGCCCTGTACATCCAGCTGGTCCAGGGCACGCCCGTGCTGATCGTGCTGTTCCTGACCTATTACGGGCTGGCCCTGTTCGGCTACAAGCTGTCGCCGGTCATCGCGGCCGGTGCGGCGATGACGATCTTTGCCAGCGCCTACCTGGGCGAGATCTGGCGCGGCTGCATCGAAGGCGTGCAGCGGCAGCAGTGGGAAGCATCGGCCGCGCTGGCGCTGAACCGCTACCAGCAGCTGCGCTACGTCATCCTGCCGCAGGCGCTGCGCCATTCGCTGCCGCCGACCGTGGGCTTCATGGTGCAGATCATCAAGAACACGTCGATCACCTCGATCATCGGCGTGGTGGAACTGACGCGGGCAGGGCAACTGGTCAGCAATGCGACCTTCCTGCCGTTCATCGTCTTCCCCATCGTCGCCCTGATCTACTTCGCGATGTGCTATCCGCTGTCGCGCTACAGCCATTCACTGGAAAGGAAATTCCATGCCCATCGTTGAAATCGACAATATCAGCAAGAGCTTCGGCGCCAACCACGTGCTCAAGGGCGTGTCGTTCGCCGTCGAGCGGGGCCAGGTGATCGCCGTGATCGGCCGCAGCGGCTCCGGCAAGAGCACCATGCTGCGCTGTATCAACGGCCTGGAAACCATCGACAGCGGCAGCATCGTCGTGGCCGGCCACACGCTGACGGCGCGCCAGGAACACCTGCTCGACTTGCGCAAGGATGTCGGCATGGTCTTCCAGAGCTACAACCTGTTCCCGCATCTGACCGTGGAAGAAAACGTCATGCTGGCGCCGCGCATCGTCAAGAAGGTGCCCGATGCGCAGGGCCGCGCCACGGCGCTGCGCGTGCTCAAGCAGGTGGGCCTGGATCACAAGCGCGAAGCCTATCCCGAGCAGCTGTCGGGCGGCCAGCAGCAGCGCGTGGCGATCGCCCGTTCGCTGGCGATGGAGCCGCAAGTGATGCTGTTCGACGAAGTGACGTCGGCGCTCGACCCGGAACTGACGCAGGAAGTACTGAAGGTGATGGAAGAGCTGGCGCAGGCGGGTATGACGATGCTCCTGGTGACGCACGAGATGGAGTTCGCCCGGCGCATGGCCGACGTCACCGTCTTCATGCACCAGGGATTGGTGTGGGAAAGCGGGCCGTCGGAAGCCTTCTTCAGCAACCCGCAAACGCCCGAAGCGCGCCAGTTCGTCGGCGCGGGAGCGATCAAGTGAGCCCCGTCCTGGTGGCGGCGTCGGCCTACGGCGCAAGCAGGGTAAGGCAGCTGGGGCAGAGCCATTTCATCGACGTGGTGGCCGATGCGGGCGGCGCCGGCATCGAGATCCGCCGCGAACTGTTCACGTCCGACTTGCCGGACCTGGCGCGCATGGGCGCGGCGGTGGCTGCGCGCGGCCTGTACTGCGTGTATTCCACGCCCATCGAATTGTGGGATGCGGACGGGCGGTTGCAGCACGAACTGCTGCGGCAGATGCTGGACGAGGCGGCGCGCCTGGGCGCGCGCTACCTGAAGGTGTCGCTGGGCCATTACCCGGCCGCGCCTGACTTGCCGGACTTGAAGGCCCAGCTGGAGGCCGCGCCCGTGGCGCTGCTGGTGGAAAACGACCAGACGGCGCATGGCGGCAAACTGGCGACGATGGCGCGCTTTCTGGCGGCGGCGCACGACATCGGGCTGCCCGTGGGGCTGACCTTCGACATCGGCAACTGGCGCTGGGTGGGCGAGGACGCGCAGCAGGCGGCGCGCCTGCTGGCGCCGTACGTGCGCTATGTGCACTGCAAGGCCGTCCTGGACGACGGGGGGCGGCTGTCCGCCTGCGCCGTTTCCGACGCCGATCCGGCCTGGCGCACCGTCTTCGCGCACTTTACGCCGGGCGTGCAGCGGGCCATCGAATTCCCGCTCGAGGGCGCCGACCTGGTGGCCGAAACGGGCCGCTATATTCAGATACTGGAGGCTGCATGATGAAGCTTGACGTTGTTACCTACGGCGAGGCGATGGCGATGTTCGTTGCCGAGCAAACGGGCGATCTGGCGACCGTGGCGCACTTTACGCGCCGCCTGGCCGGCGCCGAGACGAATGTCGCCATCGGCCTGGCGCGCCTGGGTTTGAAAGTCGGCTGGCTGAGCCGCGTGGGCGACGACTCGTTCGGCCGCTTCATCCGCGCCAGCGTGCAGGCCGAGGGCGTCGATTGCAGCCGCGTCGTTGCCGTCGCCGGCCAGTCCAGCGGTTTCCTGCTCAAGGAAAAGGCCGAGAACGGCGCCGATCCGCTGGTCGAATACTTCCGCAAGGGTTCCGCCGCCAGCCGGCTGGCGCCCGAACACTTCGACCCCGCCTATTTCCTGTCAGCGCGCCACTTGCACGCCACGGGCGTGGCTGCGGCGCTGTCCGAGACCAGCCTGGCGTTCGCCGGCCAGGCGCTTGACTTCATGCGCGCCAACGGCCGCACCGTGTCGTTCGACCCGAACTTGCGGCCCTCGCTGTGGCCGTCGCAAGCCGTCATGGTGGAACAGATCAACCGTCTTGCCGCCAAGGCGGACTGGGTGCTGCCCGGCCTGGGGGAGGGAAAAATTCTCACCGGCCACGACTTGCCGCACGACGTCGCCGGCTTTTATCTGCAGCAGGGCGCGCGTCTCGTGGTCATCAAGCTGGGCGCCGAGGGCGCCTATTACCGCACGGCCGAGGGCGACAGCGGCATGGTGCCGGGCGAGCGCGTGGCCAACGTGGTCGACACGGTGGGCGCCGGCGACGGCTTCGCGGCCGGCCTGGTCAGCGCCTTGCTGGAAGGCTTGCCGCTGGCGCAGGCGGTAGGGCGCGGCAACCGGGTCGGCGCCTTCGCCATCCAGGTGGCCGGCGACATGGAAGGCTTGCCGACCCGCGCCCAGCTCGACGCGCTGGTCCCATCTTGAACCGAACAGGGGAAACACTCGTGAAAAAACATGTGGTTGTCTATAAAAAGCTGGCCGAGCCGCTGCTGGCGCGCCTGCGGGCCGAATGCGAGGTGACGTACTTCGAAGCGATCGACGCGGGCAACCGCGCCGCATTTGCCGCCGCCATCCGCGGTGCGCACGGTTTGCTGGGCGCCAGCGTGCGCCTGGACCGCGAACTGCTGGACCCGGCCGCCAATCTGCGCATCATTTCCACCATTTCCGTGGGCGTCGACCAGTTCGACGTCGATTACCTGCGCGAACGGGGCATCTTGCTGGCCAATACGCCGGACGTGCTGACGGAAACGACTGCCGACACGATCTTTGCGCTGATCCTTGCCAGCGCGCGGCGCGTCGTCGAACTGGCTGAATTCGTCAAGGCCGGACGCTGGACGCGCAGCGTGGGCGAGAGCCAGTACGGCGTCAACGTGCACGGCAAGACCATCGGCATGCTGGGCATGGGCCGCATCGGCCGCGCCGTCGCCCGCCGGGCCGCGCTGGGCTTCGGCATGCAAGTGCTGTACGTGAATGGCGAAGCTGTGCCCGAGGTGGAGGCGTCGCTGGGCGCGCGACAGGTGGCGCTTGACGACTTGCTGGCCGGCTCCGATTTCGTCTGCGTCGTGCTGCCGCTGACGGCGCAGACGGAACGCATGATGGGCCGGCGCGAGTTCGCGCTGATGCGCCCCGGCGCCATCTTCATCAACGGCTCGCGCGGGCGCATCGTCGACGAGGCGGCGCTGATCGAGGCGCTGCGGCAGGGCACCATCCACGGCGCCGGTCTGGACGTGTTCGAGCGCGAACCGCTGGCGCCGGACAATCCGCTGCCGGGCATGGCCAACGTGGTGGCGCTGCCGCATATCGGCTCGGCCACGCATGAAACGCGCTACGCCATGGCGCAGCAAGCCGTGGACAACCTGCTGGCCGGCCTGCGCGGCGAGCGTCCGCGCTACCTGGTCGGCTAAGAGCAGTATCAATAAAAAATAGACAGGGAAAGAAATGAAGAACAAGGTAGCAAGGGCAATGATCATCGGCGCAGGCGCTTGCGGCGGCCTGTGTAGCGCGCAGTCGAACGTGACCATGTATGGCATCGCGGACCTGGGCGTGGTGTCCGAGAACGGTGGCCCCGGCGGCAGGGTACTCAAGGTGACGAGCGGCATCGCCAACGGTTCGCGGCTCGGTTTCAAGGGCAGTGAAGACCTGGGCGGCGGCACGACGGCGATATTTACCTTCGATGCGGGCATCCTGGCCGACACGGGCGCATCGGCCCAGGGCGGCCTGCTGTTCGGACGCCAGGCTTTCGTCGGCTTGAGCAGCGCGGCGGGTACGCTGCGGCTGGGCCGCCAGTACACGTTCATCGACAGCAGCCTCGGGGCGCTGGACCCGTTTTACCTGGGTTTCGCGGGCAGGATAAGCAATGTCTTCACGGCCGGCTACATCAGCCGGGTCGACAACAGCATCACCTACAGCTCGCCCGTGCGCGGCGGCCTTTCCGGCGAACTGGCGTACGGCTTCGGCGAAGTGCCGGGCGACGCCTCGGCCAAACGCTACGCGGGCGCGGCGGCCACCTATGCCAGCGGGCCGCTGTATGTGCGCATGGCGCACCAGGACGCCAATACGCTGTCGACCGCGCTGGTGGCGGGCAGGGCGAGGAACACGGTGCTGGGCGCCACCTGGGACTTCGGCGTGGTCAAGGCGCATGGCGCCGTTGCCGTCAGCAAGAGCACGGCGGGCGCCGCCACCACGGTCGACAGCGCGGACCTGATGCTGGGCGCCACGGTGCCTGTCGGGCCGCACAGAGTCCTGTTCTCCTACGTGCGGCGCGACGACAGGCGCGCCGCCAACGGTGACGCTACCCAGATCGGCATCGGCTACACCTATGCGCTGTCGAAACGCAGCACCTTGTATGCGGCCTACGCGCACATCGACAACCGCAACGGCGCCGCCTATGTGGTGGGCAACGCCACCGACAACGGCACCGGCAACCAGGCCTGGAACCTCGGCCTGCGCCACACTTTTTAAGGGGAGAATCGAATGAAGAAAACCGGATGGATACTGGTCGGCGCCAGCACCGTGGCGCGCGAATGGATGGTCGACGCGATCCGCCAGCAGGGCGACGCCGAAGTGCTGGCCGTGGTCAGCCGCGATGCCGCGCGCGGCGCCGCCTTTGCCGAACAGTTCGGCATCGCCGCCAGCTACACGGACCTCGATGCGGCGCTCGCGCATCCGGGGGCGGACGCGGTGTACATCAGCACCACCAACGAGCTGCACATGGCGCAGACCTTGCAGGCGGCGCGCGCGGGCAAGCACGTGCTGTGCGAAAAGCCGCTGGCGCTGAGCCTGGAAGACGCGCGCCGCATGGTGGACGGCTGCGCCGAAGCGGGCGTGGTGCTGGGGATTAACCATCACCTGCGCAACGCGGCCAGCCACGGCAAGGTGCGCGAGCTGATACGCGCCGGCGAGATCGGCCAGCCCCTGTATGGCCGCGTGCTGCACGCGAACAACCTGCCGCAGCATTTGCGCGGCTGGCGCCTGGACGCGCCCGAGTCGGGCGGCGTCACGCTCGACATGTTCGTGCACGATGTCGATACCTTGCGCTTCCTGCTCGACGCGGAACCGCGCCACGTCACGGCTTGCGCCACCAGCGGCGGCATGACGGTGGCCGGGCTGGAAGAGGGGCTGATGGCCGTCATCGAGTTCGACAACGGCGCCCTGGTGCAGGTGCACGACGCGTTCAACGCGCCGCATTCGCTGTCCGGAGTGGAAATCATCGGCACCAAGGGCACCATCTTCGCCACCGGCGTGATGACGCAGCGCCCCGTCGGCACCATCAGCCTGACGCGCGACGGCGGCAGCATCGATATCCCCGTCGAGCATGAAAACCTGTACGTGCGCTCGGTGCGCGCCTTCCAGCGCGCCATGCGCGGCGAAGGACAGCCGGCCGCCACCGGTGACGACGGCATGCGCGCGCTGGCCACGGCATTGGCGGCGCAGCAGGCCAGCCGCAGCCACCAGCGCGTGACCCTGGCCGGCTGACACGGCCGCAGACGTAAAAGAGCCGCCTGATCGCAAAATCAGGCGGCTTTTTATCGGCTTGCGTCCGTGATTACTCTTCGCGGCGCAGATGAGGGAACAGAAGGACGTCGCGGATGTTCGGCGAATCCGTGATGATCATCATCAGGCGGTCGATGCCGATGCCGCAGCCGCCGGCTGGCGGCATGCCGTATTCCAGCGCGCGGATGTAGTCGGCGTCGTAGAACATCGCCTCTTCATCGCCGGCGTCCTTGGCGGCCACTTGTGCCAGGAAGCGGGCCGACTGGTCTTCCGCATCGTTCAACTCGGAGAATCCGTTGGCGATCTCGCGGCCGACCATGAACAGCTCGAAGCGTTCGGTGATGCCGGCCACCGTGTCGGACGCGCGCGCCAGTGGCGACACTTCGACCGGGTAGTCGATGATGTAGGTCGGTTCCCACAGCTGCGCTTCAGCCGTTTCTTCGAACAGCGCCAGTTGCAGCGCGCCCAGACCGGCCGTGGCGAACGGCTTGACGCCGAATTTCTTCAGCTCTTCCTTGATGAAGTCCGCATCGTTCAGCTGCTCCGGCGTGTAGCCCGGCGCGTACTTGTTGATCGCTTCGACGATAGTCAGGCGGTGGAACGGTTTTGCCAGGTCCAGCTCGCGGCCGCCGTAGGTCAGGGTGGCGGTGCCGTGCGCGTCGATGGCGGCCTGGCGGATGACGGCTTCCGTGAAATCCATCAGCCATTTGTAGTCGGTGTAGGCCGCGTAGAATTCCATCATCGTGAATTCAGGATTGTGACGGATCGACACGCCTTCGTTGCGGAAGTTGCGGTTGATCTCGAACACGCGGTCGAAGCCGCCCACGACCAGGCGCTTCAGGTACAGCTCGGGCGCGATGCGCAGGAACATCTGCATGTCGAGCGCATTGTGGTGCGTGATGAACGGCTTGGCCGCCGCGCCGCCAGGAATGGTGTGCAGCATCGGCGTTTCCACTTCCATGAATTCGTTCTTTTCCATGAAGCGGCGGATCGACGAGATGGCGGCGGTACGCGCCTTGAAGGTGCGGCGCGTCTCTTCGTTCATGATCAGGTCGACGTAGCGCTGGCGGTACTTCGTTTCCTGGTCGGCCAAGCCGTGGAATTTGTCCGGCAGCGGGCGCAGCGACTTGGTGATCAGACGCAGTTCCGTGACCTTGATGGTCAGCTCGTCCGTCTTGGTCTTGAACAGGGTGCCTTGCACGCCCAGGATATCGCCCAGGTCATAATGGTGCAGGGCGGCCATGGCCGCTTCGCCGGTGAGGTCCAAGGTGGCGTAGATCTGGATGCGGCCATCGGCTTTCGGGCCGGATGCGTCTTGCAGGGTGGCGAAGGCGGCTTTCTTGCCAGCTTCGCGCTTGAGCATCATGCGGCCGGCCAGCACCACGTGTACGGGGTTTTCTTCCAGCTCTTCGCGCGTCTTGCCGCCGTATTGCGCGTGCAGATCGGCCGCCTTGTGCTCAGGGCGGAAATCGTTCGGGAAGGCGACACCTTGTTCGCGCAGTGCTGCCAGCTTGACGCGGCGCTCGGCGATGATCTTGTTTTCATCGGGGGCGGCGGCTTGTTCTTGGATATCCGTAGTCATGGTGTTCTTCGTTGGTGATTATTGATGATGTGGTGCCAGCGCTGGCGCCACGCTGGCAAACAGTGCGTCGACGTCGAGCGAGGAGAAATCCGGCACGATGGCAATGACGTTGTCGAAGGCGGCAAATGCCTCGGCCGGCAGGGTGGTGGTGAGTACCACGACGCGCATGCCGGCACGGCGCGCCGCTTCCACGCCCAGTGGCGCGTCTTCAAAGACGATGCAGTTGTGCGGCAGCGCGCCGGCCAGCAGCGCGCCTTTCAGGAAAACGTCCGGGTGCGGCTTGCCCCGTTCCACGTCGGCGGCGCCGACGATGGCGTCGAAGCGGTGGCGCAGGTCCAGGCCGTCGAGCGTGAACGCGATGTTCTCGGCCGGTGCTGCCGTCCCGACCACCAGCCCCACGCCAGCCTGCCGCGCGCTGGCGATCAGCCGGTCGAAACCGGCGACTGTCGCCAGGTGCGGGCCATACAGTTCGCGGTAGACGATTTCCTTTTCAGCCAGCAGGGTGACGTGGTCGGCATCTTCGCCCAGGTATTTGGCGATGATTTCATGTCCCTGCCGTCCTGCCGTGTCGCGGAAAAAGGCGTCCGCATCCAGCGCATGGCCGTGGCGTTCAAAGAACGCCAGCCACGATGTCGTGTGGAAGGCCATGTTGTCGACGATCGTGCCATCCATGTCGAACAGGAAGGCGCGCTGCGCTGGAGCGGGTGCGTTCATCCTTATACGCCTTGCTTGAGCGAGGCGGAAATGAAGTCGTCGATGTCGCCATCGAGCACGCCCTTGGTATTGCCCGTCTCGAAACCGGTGCGCAAGTCCTTGATGCGGGACTGGTCCAGCACGTAGGAGCGGATCTGGTGACCCCAGCCCACGTCCGTCTTCGAGTCTTCCAGCTTTTGCTGTTCGCTCATGCGCTTGCGCAGTTCATGCTCGTACAGCTTCGCTTTCAGCATTTCCATCGCTTCGGCGCGGTTGCGGTGCTGCGAACGGTCGTTCTGGCACTGCACCACGATACCGGTCGGCGCATGGGTCATGCGGACGGCGGAGTCGGTCTTGTTGATGTGCTGACCGCCGGCGCCCGACGCGCGGTAGGTATCGACGCGGATGTCGGCCGGGTTGACGTCGATCTCGATCGAATCGTCGACTTCCGGATACACGAACAGCGACGTAAACGACGTATGGCGGCCGTTGGCCGAGTCGAACGGCGACTTGCGCACCAGGCGGTGCACGCCCGTTTCCGTGCGCAGGAAGCCGTAGGCGTGATCGCCCTCGACCTTCAGGGTGGCCGTCTTGATGCCGGCGACCTCGCCGTCGGACTGCTCGAGGATTTCGACCTTGAAGCCCTTGCGTTCGCAATAGCGCAGGTACTGGCGCAGCAGCATCGAAGCCCAGTCCTGGGCTTCCGTACCGCCGGCGCCGGCCTGGATGTCGATGAAGCAGTTGTTCGGGTCCATCGGATTGTTGAACATCCGGCGGAATTCCATGCTTTCGATGACCTTGCGGATTTCCTGCACGTCCTGCTCGATCGCTTCGAGCGTGTCGTCGTCGCCTTCTTCGCGGGCCATGTCGAACAGGTCGCGGGTGTCGCGCAGATCGGCATCGGCCTTGGCCAGGGTGAAGACGATGGCTTCCAGCGCCTTCTTCTCTTTACCGAGGTCCTGGGCGCGTTTGGGATCGTTCCAGACGGTAGGATCTTCCAGTTCTTCGTTGACTTGCTCTAGTTTCTCCGACTTGACAGTGAAGTCAAAGATACCTCCGAAGTTCGGCTTCGCGGACCGTCAGGTCGTTGAGCAGGGCGGAGATGATATTGATGCGTTCGGCTTCCATAATGTTCTGGTCTTCTATGGTGAAATCAAACCCTGAATTATACGCGAGCGCGGCGCGTTTCTGATGCCGGCGGTGCCGAATCGATGCCGCACAGGGCAATAAAATCATCATTTCGCTGTATTTGCGACAATATTTTTGCCTTGATAGGGGCTGCCGTGCTGCGTATGATGCTGGCGATATTGTCTTTCCACAGGAATACATCATGCTTCAATCTCCCCGTCTTGCCCTGTTACCGTTGCTGCTGGCCGGCTGCGGCACCTTGCCGCCCGCCGCCACCGGACCGGTCCAGCCGCTGGCCGCGCCGGCCGGCAGCAGCGCCACCCTGGCCCTGCTCGAGACGACGGACTTGCACGCGAATGTGCTCAGTTATGATTACTACAAGCTGCAGGCGGAGCCGTCGATCGGCCTGGAACGCACGGCGGCCCTGATCGCCCAGGCGCGCGCGCAGTTCCCGAACAACCTTTTACTCGACAACGGCGACACCATCCAGGGCACGGCGCTGGCCGACTATCAGGCCCTCGTGAAACCGCTGGCCTGCGACCAGACCCTGGCCATCTACAAGGCTATGAACCTGTTGAAAGTGGACGGCGGCGGCATCGGCAACCACGAATTCAACTATGGCCTGGCGTTCCTGAGCCAGGTGACGGGCAACCGCTTCGACGTCGACAGCGTCGACGCCGGCAAACCGCGCTGCGCTGGCCCCACGTTCCCGCAAGTGCTGGCCAACGTCTACAGCGTCAAGACGGGCCAGCCCCTGTTTGCGCCATACCACATCATAGCCAAGCAGATCACGGCAACCGGCCCCGATGGCAAGCCCGTTACGAGCAGCGTGAAGGTGGGCATCATCAGCTTTGCGCCGCCCACCATCATGGCCTGGGACAAGCGCTGGCTCGAAGGCCGCGTTTACACGCAGGGCGTGCGCGAGACGGCGGAAAAATTCATCCCCGAGATGCGCGCCAAGGGCGCCGAACTGGTGGTGGCGATCTCGCACGGCGGCCTCGATGACAGCCCGTATTCGCCGAGCATGGAAAACGGTAATTACTACCTGTCGCAAGTGCCGGGCGTGGACGCCATGCTGATCGGCCACTCGCACCAGCTGTTCCCGAACGCCGCCAGCACGGTGCCGCAATTTAATTTGCCCGGCGTCGACAAGGTCAAGGGATTGGTCAATGGCGTACCCACGGTGATGGCCAATCTGTGGGGCAAGCACCTGGGCGTGATCGGCCTGCGCCTGCGCCACGACGGCAAGCAGTGGGTCGTCGACAAGAGCGCCACGACGGTGGAAGCGCGCGGCATCCAGAACGCGGACAAGAGTTACGTGCAGCCCGATCCTGCCATCGCCAGACTGGTGGCCGAGGAACATGCGGCGACGATTGCCTACGTGCAGACGCCCGTGGGCAAGACGGACTTCCGCATGTCGACGTATTTTGCCGACGTGGGCGACGTCAGCGCCATCGAGGTGGTGAATCAGGCGCAAGCGGGCTATCTGGCCGCGTATGTGAAGGCGAACTTGCCGCAGTTTGCGCACTTGCCCGTGCTGTCGATGTCGTCGCCGTTCAAGAGCGGTTCGGCCGGCGTGTCCGACTACACGGACGTCAAGGCGGGAAATGTGGCGCTGAATAACGCGGCCGATCTGTATTTGTATCCGAATGCGCTGTACGGCGTGAAGATGAATGGCGCGGACCTGAAAGCCTGGCTGGAACAGTCGGCGCAGCGTTTCAATACCATCGACCCGAACAAGCTGGAAGCGCAGGAATTGGTCAATACGGCCCATCCGAGCTACAACTTCGACGCGATCACGAGCGCGGACGTGTGCTACCAGATCGACGTCACGCAGCTGCCGGGCCAGCGCCTCAAGGGCCTCACGTACAAGGGCAAGCCGGTGGACGCCAGCCAGGAATTTTTGATCGCGACGAATAACTACCGCGCCAGCGGCGGCGGCAATTTCCCTGGCCTCGACGGCAGCAAGACGGTGGTGGCTTCGCCCGACAACAACCGCGAACTGCTGATCGCTTACGTCACGCAGCAGAAAAACCTGACACGCGCGAAAAACGGCTCGGCGCGCAGCTGGCGCTTCGCCAAGGTGGCTACGAAAGGCCCCGTGGTTTTCCACTCGGCGCCAAACGTGATCGACCTGGCGAAAGCGGCCGGCATCGACAACGTCACTCAGCTGAAGGCTGACGACGGCGCTGGCAAGGGCTTTGCGCTGTACCAGCTCGACCTGTCGAAATGATGCTGGCAAACTTGCTGCTGGCCGCCGCGTTGGCGTCGCCCGTTGTGGCCGCGCCCGATCTCACGGCCCGGGCCAAGGTCCTGATGCGCGCGGGAGAATCGACCCAGCCGCAGGCACGCGCCCTGTTCGAGCAGGCCGCGGGGCAGGGCAGCGGCCCGGCCGCATATTACCTGGGCCTGATGCACAAGAACGGCATGGGCGGCCCGCAGGACGGCGCCGCCGCGCTGCGCTGGCTGGAACTGGCCGCGCAACGCGGCGTGGCGCCAGCCATGTTCATCGTGGCGAACATGCTGCTGGACAGCGATGAGGTGCGGGCGCGTTACTGGCTAGACGCCGCCTGCGACCTCGACTACCCGGAAGCGCTGCAGCAGAAATCCGTGGCCCTGGCCGAGGGGCAGATGGGTTATGCGCACAACGAGGAGCAGTCGTTCCTGTATCTGAAGATGGCGACGCATGCGATGGGGCACCGGTCCGCCGAGCCGTAATGATGCGGCTGGGGAATTGCTTATTTTTCTCAAGAAATATTAATTTTCTTAAATAGCGTCCTTCCTTATATTTTATTTCTCTTCATTGTAAATTTATTATCAATCAAGGAATATTCATGGCATTATACTGTAGATATCTTTTTGATAATATTGAATAGAGGAAGCGCATGGCATTCCGGGCAAAGGCAAGGCAATCTTTCCCCCTCGTGAGTCGGAGGGCGCTGGCGAAGAAATGGCGGCATGCGGGCCTGGGCCTGCTGCTGGTGGCGATGGCATCGTCGGCCGTGGCGCAACTGCCGGCGCCGCTCAAAGCCGGGCATCCCAAGTTGTTCCTGACGCAGGCGGGAATTGATGGACTGAAACGGCAATTGCCATACTATCCATCCGCTAAATTTCCTGCAGTTAAAGGCAGCATACAATTCAGTTTGCTGGCAAAGCACAAGGATAGCCAGGATGGCGGTGATCAAGCCATTTTTGGACAGTACCGCGGCACGAATAACACCATCCTCGTCCGTCATGTGGATCACCTGGACACGCCCGGGACGATCAGTCTGCAAATTATGTTTATCGGCAAGCCGACATCTCCGTCGACCACGACAACGATGTCGTCGACCGTCGTTCATCTTAAGGCGGACGCGTGGACCGAGATCAGGGTGGCGTGGGACGCCCAGCTGCATGCGATCGATATCAAGGTTAATGGCCTCCCGGTGCGTGCATTTTGGGGCAAGGCCGACGCTCCGTTCACCGACTGGACGGCGAACGAACAGATATTCGATGTCGGTGCGCGGCGCAATGAAGTCATGAGTAATTTCATCTTGCGCGACGGCCAGGGACAGGAATTGATGCAGCATGCATCGCTCGATACCGGTCTGAGAAAGTCCTGGACCGATTACCGTGATGCCGCCGACATCCGCCTGGCGGACATCCGCAGCTGTGCCACGATCGCACCGACGTCGTCCGACTACCCGAAACCATGCAAGGTGGCGACCGGACATCGTGGAACGATTTATGAAAGCGCGCAATTGCTGTCCATGGCATGGCTGCTAACGGAGCAGGACAAATACAAGCAGGGCCTGCTGACGTATGTCGACATGTTGCTGGCGAGCCCGCTTCCCGCTGGTAATGAATGGTCGATGGGCGGCAGGGTGGCCGCCATGGGCCTCGTCTATGACTGGCTGTTTGATCTGATGGGCAGTGAGAATGTGCCTGCCGCACTGGGTACCGGGTCTTACCGGTCCGCATTGGCGCAGAGGATCAAGGACACGATTGCTGCTGAAAATACGGCAGTTGTGGGCGACCATCTCGTGGCATCCATGTGTGGCAGCAAGCAGCACTTGCGCGACACGAGTACAGTCTTCGATTGCGAGCAGAAACCCATATATGAACACTGGAACCGCACTGATGGACCCTCAGTAGCCCAATACTATGTCAGTGGCCACGCCTTCAGTGCCGTGACAAACATGGCGGTGGGATTGCTGGCCATCGCGGAAGAGTATCCCGAAGTCGTGCCGATGATTGACACGGCGTATGCGCATTTCGACAAGGGCTTCATGGCCGCGCGCGCCGCCATTTCGGCCGATGGCGGCCATCAGATGGGCTTTGCCTATGGCGTGTCGAGCATCCCCGAGCGCTTGTTGCTGTGGCGTACGGCGCTCGATAATTCAAATGGTACGCCGCTGTTGCAGGCGGATTGGCAGGCGCAGCTGCTCTATCCGTATATCTACGGTTTGCGTAGCGACAGTCTTTTTCCTGCCAGCGGAGACAATTATGATTTGCGTGTAGGTAATCCACTGCTCGGACAATTGTCGCGTGGCGTGGCCAGTGCTGGCGATGACGGCGTGGCCTGGTCTTTTTACCGCGAGCAAGTGGGCAAGCGTACTTACTGGAACGACGAGATCCTGGAGCGTTTGTTCTGGCCAGCGGAAGTGGCGGCCGTGCCGATAGCAAGCTTGCCCTTGGCGCGCCATTTTCGCGTGTCGGGCCAGGTAGTGATGCGCGACACGTGGGAGTATGCGAATGCCACTTTGCTGGACTTCAAATCCTCCTCGTTCGCGGCACAGAATCACCAGCACGCCGACCAGAACAGTTTTGCGCTGTATTACAAGGCGCCATTGCTGCTCGATACGGGCTTGTACGATAGCTATGAAAGCGTGCACTGGTGGAATTACTACACACGCAGCGTGGCGCACAACACGATCACGGTCTACGATACGGCGGACGATCAGACTGAGCGTCTCATGACGGGGACGAGCGGCCTGAGCCGCGATGGCGGACAGTGGATGCAAGCGCTGCAACAGAACTATCCGACGATAGACGAGATACAGCCCGGTGGCGTCAATGCCCTCGATGGCATCGTGCGCTATGAAAATACGCCGGAATATACCTATACCAGTGGCAATGCCAGCAAAGCCTATTCGGCAACGCGGCTGGATCGCAACAATGGTTTCGTGCGTCAAGTGCTGTTCCTGCGCCAGCCGGCATTCTGGAGCAAGCCGGTGACGGTGATCTTCGATAGCGTGCGCAGCAAACGCGGCTTGCCGGCCACGTTCTTGCTGCATACGGCGCACGATCCGGCGGCCAATACCGCCAGTACCAGCAATCTGGGGGATGGCCGCTACAAGCTCGGCTACAGCGCGGGACAGCGGCGCATCGCCACCGTGCGCAACGGCGAGGGCATGCTGATCGTGCAAACCGTACTGCCAGAAAATGCTGTCGTGCATAAAGTTGGTGGCCTTGATCATGATGGCACCGTGTGTAGGCAGATGAGTCCGGTCACGGCGAACCAGTCGATGCCCAGCAGCGGCGATTGCCGCTTCATGGTGCGCCGTCGCCAGGCCGATGGCAGCGACCTGTGGTTCAACCACCCACCACAAAAGAGCGAGCAAAAGACCACCAATGAGGATGTGGGTGTCTGGCGTCTGGAAGTCACATCGCCTACCGCGCTCGCCGTGAATGGCCCCGAATATTTCCTGCACACGCTGTTTGTCGCCAACAACGATGGTTCCACAGGCACAGCGCAGCCGCCCGATACGCGGCGCCTGGCGGCCGCGGCCAACACCGAGGCGCTGTTGCTGGGCAGTCAGCTGCAGGTGCTGTTCAACCGCGACGTGGCGCCAGCTGCCCGCATGGACTGGACTTCGCCGTTGGCCGCCGGCGCCATCCTGGCCACGGGCCTGAAACCGGGCGTCCATTATGCGTTGACGTCGGCAGCGGCGGGTAGCGCCTTTGCCAGGAGCCTGGTTGAAACGCAGGAAGGGACAGGCACGCATCTGAGTTCCGACCAGGGCGTGCTCAGTATCGAGTAAGCCGCTTGTCTGCCGGCTGGGTCAAGCCTGATCGTCTTTTTTAGGCTTGACCCGCAGGCTGGCCGCCGCCTCGCCGATAGCGAACGGGTCGCGCGACAAAATGGCGGCGCCCAGGTCGACCAGTTTGGCCGCCGCACCGATGGCGGCCTTTATGTCGGCGATGCGCTTGAGCTGCAGCTTGCCCTTGACGATGGCGCCCTCGATATCGCCGCGTGCCTGCTCCGCGCCTTCGGCCGTCAGGTAAATGCCATACGCGCGAAACAGGGACACCATCTGGTCCAGGTGATTTTCGTATTGTTCCAGCAGTGCGCGCTCGTCCGGCGCCAGAGCCTCCCGTTCGCGGATGCGCAATTCCAGCACCAGGCTCGAAGCCTGCGCCAGGCTGTCGGCGATGGCGTAGCTTTGGTCTTTTGTCAGTTCGGTCAGTTGGGCCATGAGATACTCCTGTGTGCGCGCCGTTTACCAGCGGGCGGGGGCATAGAACGCCGCTTGCCGCTGCAGCGCTTCGACGCCGCGTGAAAACTGCGCCAGTTGCCGTTCCAGTTCGGGTGCCTGCAGGTGGTCGAAATTGGCCCGCAGCGCGGCCACGCTCGCTTGCAGCGCGTCGACGGCGGCGACATATGCGGCGACGATCTTTTCCCTTTCTTGCAATTGCCGGCCTTCCAGGTGCAATCGAGTGCGGATGTAGTTGGCGGCCAGCGGTTCGCGTGGCGCGGCCTTGTCGACGGCGCCGCGCAACAGGTCCAGGTCGCGCAATTCATCCTGCAAACCGGCGCGGTAGCTGCGCTGTGCATACTCCTTGAGCGCATTGCTGACGATGTCGACGGCCTCCTGCTCGTCGAGCAATTCGCGCAAGGCCGATTTCTGCAGGCGCTGCGTGGCCAGGCGGCTCAGGTGCTCGCTCAATTTGACGACCTTCGACAGCTTGCCCGCATCGAGCAGGGGCGCGCCGCCACCTGGCTGCGCCAGGCCGCCCAGCGCATCGCCGAGTCCGGCAATCTCTTCCTTGTAGACGGGCAGCTTGTCATCGGCCAGCGCTGCCATGGTGTGAGCATAGCGCAGCAGGAGGTCGTTCAGGCTGGCGATCGAGGTGCTGGCTTGCGCGATGGCGGCGCAATCGGTGCGCGCCGCCTGTTCGCTCGCTTGCGCATCGAAACGCTCGGCCAGGATCAGGCGTTTGCGCATGGCCTTGTCCATGCAGCTGTGGACGCCGCCCGCCAGCATGGGTTCGAACTGGACCGACATCTTTTGCGTCTGTTCGGCAAACGTGCGCACGGGCGCCAGGTTGGTGGCGCAGCCGCCCAGCAGCAGGCTGGCGATGGCGCCAAGTAGCAGGGGAGAAATGGACGAGTTCGACGGGCGCTGCATATCGCCTCCATGCGGTGGGAGTGGCTGATCGGACCTGCGCGTACGCGCTGGCAAGGGCGACGTTAGCATGCTGGGCAGTGCCAGTATTGCGCCAGATCAGCGTCCTGATGAATCGCCGAGCTCGCCTTTTTCCTGTCGCGTTTTGCCACAGCAGTGTTGCCCGATGGCGCAAGGTGCACCAATTTGCGCCATATTTTCCTTACAAAAGACTGACATCGGGCCCGCAATCTGGTCTTTTTCGCATGTTGCGACGCGTCATATGTAGTTGTTGCTGGGGCATGTTTACTCACCTACAATGATTTATCGATGGGGCGGTTATCCAGCGTACGACAATAAAAATAAGTGGCATTAAAAACGTTGTAACAGAGGAGATGACAATGAATTTGAAACAGAAATTGCTTGTAGCAAGTTTGGTTTTGGGTTTCTCGCAGGCGGCAGTCGCAGCCGACCCCATCAAGATCGGCGTGTCCGGTCCGTTCACGGGCGGTTCCGCGCCGATGGGCGTGTCGATGCGCGACGGCGTCAAGCTGGCCGTCGCTGAAATCAATGCCAAGGGTGGCGTACTGGGCCGTTCGCTGCTGCTGATCGAGCGCGATGACGAAGCGAAGAATGAACGCGGCGTGCAGATCGCCCAAGAGCTCATCAACAAGGAAAAGGTCGCCGCCACCGTCGGCTATATCAATACGGGCGTGGCCCTGGCCTCGCAGCGCTTCTATCAGGAAGCAAAAATTCCCGTCATGAACAATGTGGCGACGGGTTCCATCGTCACCAAGCAATTCGCCGACCAGCCGGAAAACTACGTCTTCCGCAATGCGGCCAATGACACCATCCAGTCCGGCATGATCGTGCATGAGGCGATCGAGAACCGCAAGTTCAAGAAAGTAGCGATCCTGGCCGACTCCACCAACTACGGCCAGCTGGGCCGCGAAGACCTGGAAAAGGCGCTCGACAAGAAGGGCATCAAGCCCGTCGTCGTTGAAAAATACAACATCAAGGACGTCGACATGACGGCCCAGCTGCTGAAAGCCAAGCAGGCGGGTGCGGAAGTCGTGCTGACCTACGGCATCGGCCCGGAACTGGCGCAGATTGCCAACGGCATGGAAAAACTGGGCTGGAAAGTGCCGCTGATCGGCAGCTGGACCCTGGCCATGGGTAACTTCATCGACAACGCGGGCAAGAACGGCAATGGCACGCGCATGCCGCAAACCTTCATCCAGGATGCCAGCACGCCTAAACGCAAGGCCTTCATCGACGCCTACGTGGCCGCCTACAAGCCATCGGGCGGACGCATGCCATCGGCCGTCTCGGCCGCGCAAGGCTACGATTCCATCTACCTGCTGGCAGCCGCCTTCAAGCAGGCAGGCGGCACGGATGGCCCGAAAGTGCGCGCCGCGCTGGAAAACCTGAATGAGAAGGTGGAAGGCGCCGTCACCACCTACAGCAAACCGTTCAGCAAGACCAACCATGAAGCGATCACGGCCGAGCTGACAGTCTTCGGTGAAGTCAAGGACGGCAAAGTCGTCCTCGCGAAATAAGCCTGGCAGACATTCGCCGCGCAGTGGCCAGCCTTGAGGAATCAGGACTGGCCATTTTTTCATCGTTCGTCTTCCGGGGAATACCATGGAAATCTTCCTGCAGCTCGTCTTCAGCGGCATCGCGCTGGGCATGATCTATGCCGTCATCGCCTTCGGCTACCAGCTGACCTTTGCCACTTCCGGCACCCTCAATTTCGGCCAGGGCGAATCCCTGATGCTGGGCGCGCTCGTGGGCCTTTCCCTGGTGGGCACCATCCACGGCGGCCCGTACATGAGCTATCTGTTGATGATCCCCATCGTCATCGTCTTCGGCGCCTTGCAGGGCGTGTTCGTCGAATGGATAGGCGTGCGGCCCGCCATCAAGATCAAGTCCGAATTCGGCTGGATCATGTCGACCATCGCGCTGGCCATCATTTTCAAGAACGTGGCGGAAAACATCTGGGGCAAGGACGACCTGATGTTCCCGTCGCCGCTGTCGGCCGCGCCGTTCCAGGTGTTTGGCGCCAACGTGCAGCAGATGCAGGTGGCCGTCATCGTCGGCGCGCTGGCCATTATGCTGGCCGTCGAAGTGTTCAACCGCAAATCGATCTACGGCAAGGCCGTCGTGGCGACAGCCAACGACCGCGACGCGGCCGGCCTGATGGGCATCAACACGGGCATGGTCATCACGTTTTCCTACGCGCTGTCGTCGGCCACGGCCGCCTTTGCGGGCGTGCTGGTGGCGCCGCTGACCTTGACGGGCGCCACCATGGGCGCGTCGCTGGGCTTGAAAGCGTTTGCCGTGGCCATCATCGGCGGCCTGACCTCGGGCGTGGGTGCCATCGTCGGCGGCCTGATCCTGGGCATCGCGGAAACGACCACCGGCTACTACATCTCCACCGGCTACAAGGAAGTGCCAGGCCTGCTGCTGTTGCTGCTGGTGCTGGCCGTCAAGCCGTCCGGCCTGTTCGGCAAAGCCGCGATCAAGAAAGTCTGAGGACGACATGAACAAGAAAATCACCATGCTGGCGCTGAGCGCGGCGGGACTGGCCGCGCTCGCGCTGTTCCCCATCGTCATCCCGAACCCGTATTACATCCACCTGGCCGAGACCATTCTGATCTACGCCATCCTGCTGTTCGGCCTCGATATCGTCGTCGGCTACACGGGGCAGGTGTCGCTGGGCCACGCAGGCCTGTTCGGCATCGGCTCCTACGTCACGGGCGTGCTGGTGTTCAAGCTGGGCGTGTCGTTCTGGCTGGCCATCCCCGCCAGCATCCTGGGCGCGGCCGTGTTTGGCGCCATCCTGGCCTTGCCGGCCCTGCGCGTGACGGGCCCCTACCTGGCCATGGTGACGCTGGCTTTTGGCACCATCGTGCAAATCCTGATCAATGAAATGAGCTTCCTGACGGAAGGGCCGATGGGCATCAAGATCCACAAGCCCGTCCTGTTCGGCCACAAACTGACGGAAGTGGAGTACTACTACATGGTCGCCGCGCTGCTGGTGATCTCGCTGGTGGTGGTGCACCGCATCTTGAAATCAAACCTGGGCCGCGCGTTCGAAGCCTTGCGCGACAGCCCCATCGCCTCGGACTGCATGGGCGTGTCCGTGTACCGCTACAAGGTGTACGCCTTCGTCATCAGCGCCGGTTTCGCGGGCCTGGCCGGCAGCCTGTATGCGTATTCGGAAGAGTATATTTCGCCCAATACCTACAACTTCGAGCTGACCATATTGTTCCTGCTGGCCGTCATCATGGGCGGACGCAAGACCCGTTCGGGCGCGCTGATCGGCGCTCTGATCGTCGTCATGCTGCCCAGCCTCTTGTCGGACATCGAATTGTTCCGCAAGATCGCCGTCGGCGCCGCCGTGCTGGGCGTGATCGGTTCCGCCTTCATGCTGGCGAAAAAGCGCTCCACCTTGCGCGGCGTGATCGTGCCTCTGGTGGCCACCATCGGCCTGGCCGCGTTTTCCTACAAGCTGGAAAACATGGTCGACTGGCGTTTGACCATCTTCGGTTTGATGACCCTGTTCGTCGTGTACTACCTGCAGGACGGCATCGTGGGTTTCTTGATGAGCTTTATCGGCAAGGGCCGGCGCCATGTGCAGGCCGTCGCTTCCCACGGTGTGGCGCCGTTCGACCACGCACAAGGCGGGCAGCAGGGCGCGACCCTGCTGCGCGTGGATCAGGCCCTGATGCAGTTCGGCGGCCTGAAAGCGCTGAACCAGGTGGATCTGAACGTCACGCAAGGTTCCGTGCACGGCTTGATCGGGCCGAACGGCTCGGGCAAGAGCACGATGATGAACGTGCTCACGGGGATCTACAAGCCGACGGCGGGCAAGGTGGAATTTGCCGGCGCCGTGATCTCCGGGCGCACGCCATCCGAGATCGCCTTGGGCGGCGTGGCGCGCACCTTCCAGAACGTGCAGCTGTTCGGCGAGATGACGGCCACCGAGAACGTGCTGGTGGGCCTGCACAACACCTTCAAGTCGAACGTGCTGGACGTGATGCTGCATACGCCGCGCTACAAGCGCGAAGAGACGGCCGCGCGCGAGCGGGCCGCCAGCATCCTCGAATTCGTGGGCCTGGCCGACCTGGCCAACGAAGAGGCGCGCAATCTGCCGTATGGCAAGCAGCGGCTGCTGGAAATCGGCCGCGCGCTGGGCCTCAACCCGCGTTTGCTTCTGCTCGATGAACCGGCGGCCGGCTTGACGGCGCCCGACATCAAGGAGCTGATGGCCATCATCCGCAAGATCCGCGAGCACGGCATCACCATCATCCTGATCGAGCACCACATGGACGTGGTGATGGCACTGTCGGACGTGGTGACGGTGCTGGACTTCGGCCAGAAGATCGCCGAAGGCGCACCCGCGCTTGTCCAGAGCGACCCGAAAGTGATCGAAGCCTACCTGGGCGGCAGCGCCGAAACCCTGGCGCCAGCGGCGCACTGAGAGGAAGACCATGCTGACCATTAGTAATCTGCACGCCGCCTACGGCAAAGTCGAAGTCCTGCACGGCATTTCGCTCGACGTCCCGAAGGGCAAGCTGGTGACGCTGATCGGCTCGAACGGGGCTGGCAAGACCACCACCATGCGCGCCATTTCCGGCATGCTGAAGCCGAAATCGGGCACCGTCACCCTGGGCGGCAAGGACGTCACGGGCCTCGATTCGCACAAGATCGCGCGCGCGGGCCTGGCCCATTCGCCGGAAGGCCGGAGGGTGTTCGCTTCGATGTCGGTGACGGACAACCTGCTGCTGGGCGCCTTTCCCCGCTTTACACGGGCGCGCCCGAAAGGCGATATCAAGCGCGACCTGGACAAGGCACTGGAGCTGTTCCCCCGCCTGAAGGAGCGGCGCGACCAGTTGGCCGGCACCTTGTCGGGCGGCGAGCAGCAGATGCTGGCCATGGCCCGCGCCGTGATGCTGAACCCGGAAGTGATCCTGCTGGACGAGCCGTCGATGGGCCTGGCGCCGATTCTGGTGGAAGAAGTCTTCCGCATCATCACGCGCTTAAAGGCCGAAGGCGTGACCATGCTGCTGGTCGAGCAATTCGCCGCCGCCGCCCTGAACGTGGCCGATTACGGCTATGTGCTGGAAAACGGCAGCATTTCCGTGCACGGCCCGGCGGAAAGCCTGAAAACCGATCCGAAGGTGATCGCGGCGTATTTGGGGGGAGGGCATTGATGATGGCCTGACAATGCGCTTGCTGCGCATTGTCAAATCCAATACAGCCGTGTGCCTGGCAGGACTTGCCGGCTACGAATTGAGCAGACGATGGCGAATCAATGCTTCCAGGTCACGGCTGGTATGGGCAATCATATGAACATGGACGATATCGTTATGTCCGTACTCGATGATGATACGATTCTGGCCGGCCAACAGTTGGCGGTGAGTCGTCAAGTGAAGGTCTTCAAGTTCAGGAACAAAGCTATCTTTAATGTTCCAATCTTTGAGAGAACTGACTTCAGCCAGAATCTCTTGCGTCACCTTCCTGGCAAAAGCAAGGGATTCGCTCTGCTTCAGATAGGAGCGAATGTCCTGTAAATCGTTCAGGGCGTATTGAGTCCAAATGATTTTCATTTGCGTAATCAGTTGTCGTCGTCTTCAGCTTCCAGAAGGGCCACAACGTCATCATGACCGATGACTTTACCTTGCTCAATCTGCTTGCGGCCGAGAGCAAGGATGCGGAGCATGGCAAGCTGATCTTGGGTCTTTTGATAGCTAACGGGGTCTAGCACAACTGCCTGAACTCTGCCATTTACCGTGATGGCTACCGGGTCATGAGTCTCCAGTACCTGTTTGACCACGTCGCTGGTGTTGGTCTTCAAGTAACTAATTGGCTGAATGTTTAGAAAATTCATACTTCCCTCCATAAGTTGGCAGGCCGATGATAGCTCCGGATGATCAAATTAAGTACTGAATTTAGTTGGTCGCATATTTTCCTTGTTTCTGGCGCAGCCTGTCAGCGTCAGTGTTTCGTCGGCTTTTCCTGCTGCACCAGAATAAACGGGCTGACGACGACGGCCCATAGCGCCGCGTCGGCCGCCTGCCAGTCCAGCGCCTGCTGGTCGGAGACTTTGGCTACCTTGCCATCGGCCATCCATTGCGTGATGGTGGCCTTGTCGTCGTGCGAGATGCGCACGGCGACTTCGACCAGGTCCAGCTCGTTGGCGACCCAGACAACGTTGCCTTGGGCGAAGTGCTTTTCCAGTTCGCTCCAGGCCAGGCGGGCCGTTTCGCTGTTGACTTTGAGGCGCAGTTCGGTGTCTTTTTCAGGATTGGTTTGCATGTGAGATCAGGTTGCGGTGAGTCGGGTGCCGATGCGCGCGGTTTATTTGCCTGGGAGGGCTTCCACGTGCGGTATCGGCGTACCCCGCCATGTTAACCGATAGGCGGTGCCTTTGCGAACATTGCCGACCAGAGCAGGGCGGAAGCAGGCCAGGTTGGTGCCGCCCGCCAGCCGCGTGCTGGGGAAGATGATGCCCATGGAACCGGCCTCGAGCAGGATGGCGGCCAGGTCTTGCGAAGCGATGTAGCTGGCCGGGTCGAGACAGGCCGCATAGCGCTCCTGGCCGCGCAAGTCGTGGAAGCTGGCGGAGAAATCGGCCAGCAGCGACTGGTAGCTGACGCTGTCGGCGAAATAGTCGATTTCCTGGTATTCCACGGTCTTGTGGAAAATGATCTCGGCCAGCGCCGTTTTCATGTCGAAGGCGCAATACCAAGCGCCCCGTTCGCCATCGTTGAAGCGCGCTCCTTCCGGCCGGGCATAGGTGTACGCGGCGTTGATGATGCGAAAGTGCGGCACGCCAAAAACCAGTTCGTCCACGCCAATTCCTGGCGCGCCGCCATACTCGGCCACCAGGCGGGCGTTCGTCGCGTTATCGAGTTCGAACAGCTCGCGCAGGTGATCGTCATCCTCGGCCAGGGGCGCCAGCACGGAGTCTTCCATGTCGGCGAAGCGCGATGGAATCAACCGGCAAGTGTCGATCTGGCGCAGCGCGGCCAGCGGCGGCAGGTGGGTATTCGGGGCTGCAGGCACGATTACAGTCCTCCGCGGCGCGCGTCGAGCAGCTTGCGCACCGTCTGCATGGCCAGCAAGCCGCCGGCCAGCATCTGCGACAGGGGCGTGCGGCCGCCAAACACGGGATTCTTGTTGGGCAAGCTGACCCATTCGTCGGCCAGCTTGTCGCCATACAGGATGTGCAGGGCTTTATAAATGCCCAGCAAGTAGGAAATGCGCGTGATGCGGTCCACTTCCAGCACGCGGTCCGGATGTTTTTTCCACTCGTAATAGGCGCTGCTGGAAAGGCCGCCCAGCAATTCGCGCGCATCGTCGTCGCGCAGTTTCCAGGCGGCGGCCAGTTTGAAAAAGCCTTTCAAGGCCGCCTGCGACAATCGCTCGCGTTCGGCTTTGGCATTCAGGTCGACGAGCACGGCCGGTTCGAAGCGGCTCTTGGGGTAGGCGTAGGCAAGATTCATGATGAACTCCTTTTATGGAATAATATTACTCCTTTTCGGGAATTTGTGCTGTCCTCGTCCAAATGTGCGCGCCTATACCCTTAGCCGTCAAAGAATTGCATGCCAGCATAGGGCGCCGCCCGGCAGGCTGCCAGCCGCTGCGCCAGGCTGCCCGCATGGGCTTCCAGCTGATGGCCGTCGGGATCGAGAAAATACAGGGAATCGCCGTCGCTGCGGTTTTGCTGCCATTCGGGCACGCCGGCGGCGCGCAGGCGGGCGGCAAACGGGGCGAAGTCGGCGGACGCGATGGAGAACGCGTAATGCGTGTAGCCGGGGCTGGCCAGCACAGGCGTGTCTTGCGCGTCAAGCGACAGGCATAGCCACAGCTCCCCGGCCGACAGATACGCGCCCCTGTCCCAGCGCGCATGCAGACGCAGGCCCAAGGTGTTGCGGTAAAAGGCGACGCTGCGCGCCAGGTCGCGCACGGACAGGGTGAGGTGGTTCAGGCCGGTCAGCATGGTGCTGCTTTCAGGTGGTGTTTCGGGGTGTTCCAGCCATCGTTGTACCTAGCAAGAATAAGATCACAAACGTTGCAACACCTGACAGTACCGTAGCGAGCGGAAGGGAGAGGTGGCCGAGAAGCGCAACCGTACTTCTAGTACGGTGAGCATCGCAGGCCGCCTATACCGACGCGCAGTAGGTACTGTCAGGTGTCACTACACAGGTTCGGCGTGCTCCACCATGAGCTGTACTTTTGTCGTGCCATTGTATTCATTCGCATCCAGTCTGAACGCGACCCTCGTGCGTTCGCCCAAGGCATCCGTATGCCCGAACCAGATGGCGTCGAAGCGCACGCCGTTCTTTTCCAGCAGCAGTTTCAAGTGGCGCTCTTTGAGGATGCGCTGGCTGACGACGCGGAACTCGTCGCAGAAGACGGGCGGGGCGAAGCCCTGGCCCCACACTTGGCCATCCATCAGCTCGATGAAGGCCGTCGTGTAATAGGCGTCTTCCAGCGGGCCGTCCGTTTCCACGACCCGTTCCAGCTGTTGCTGGCTGAGCCAGGCCTGGCCCACGGCTTCGAAGGCCTTGGAAAACGCATCGAAGGCGTCGGCGCGGATGGTCAAGCCTGCCGCCATGGCGTGGCCGCCGAACTTGTCGATCAGGCTAGGTGCCCGTTTCGACACGAGGTCGAGCGCGTCGCGCAAGTGGAAGCCGGGGATCGAGCGTCCGGAGCCCTTGATCCAGCCGTCAGCGCCGGGCGCAAACGTGATGGTCGGGCGGTAGAATTTTTCCTTCAGGCGCGAGGCCACGATGCCGATCACGCCCTGGTGCCACGATTCATCGAAGACGCTGATGGTGCTGCTGTTGGCCGGCTCGAAAGCGTCGAGGTGCAGCAGGGCCGTATCCTGCATTTCCGCTTCGATCTCGCGGCGCTTCAGATTGATGTCGTTCAATTGCTGCGCCAGCGCCCAGGCGCGGCCTTCGTCGTCCGTGACCAGGCATTCGATGCCCAGCGACATGTCTTGCAAGCGGCCGGCCGCATTCAGGCGCGGTCCCAGGGCAAAGCCCAGGTCGAACGGCGTGGCGCTGCGCGCTTCGCGGCCCGCCACGCGGAACAGGGCCGCCACACCCGCGTGCATATGGCCCTTGCGCATGCGTTTGAGGCCTTGTGCGACGAGGATGCGGTTGTTGGTATCGAGGCGCACGACGTCGGCCACCGTGCCCAGCGCCACCAGGTCGAGCAGGTTGTCGAGCTTCGGTTGCGTTTGCGCATCAAAGAGGCCGCGCCGGCGCATTTCCGCGCGCAGGGCCAGCAAGACGTAGAACACGACGCCCACGCCCGCCAGATGTTTACTGGGGAAACCGCAGGCGGGCTGGTTCGGGTTGACGATGACGGCTGCGTCGGGCAGGGTGTCGGCCGGCAAATGGTGGTCGGTGACGACCACCTGGATGCCGCGCCGGTTCGCTTCGGCCACGCCATCGATGCTGGCGATGCCGTTGTCGACGGTGATGATGATGTCGGGCGACTTTTCGCGCGCCGTCAGTTCGACGATTTCCGGCGTCAGGCCATAGCCGTATTCAAAGCGGTTGGGCACGATGAAATCGACGTCGGCGCCCATGGCGCGCAAGCCGCGTATGGCCACGGCGCAGGCGGTGGCGCCGTCGCAATCGTAGTCGGCCACGATGACCATGCGTTTCTTGGCGGCAATCGCGTCGGCCAGGAAGACACCGGCCGCGCCAATGTGCAGCAAGCCGGACGGCGGTATCAAGTCTTTCGGCTCGATCGAGAGTTCTTTCGCGTCGGACAGGCCGCGCGACGCGTACAAGCGGGCCAGCACGGGATGGATGCCGCCCTGGCGCAGCAATTCGGATTCGCGGTAGGGGCAGGGACGGGTGGTGATGCGGGTACGGGTCATGATGCTTTCAACTTGTTCAGGGTAATCGCGCGCCAGAATTTGCGCTGCGCATTCTTGCTGGTGGTGCAGTCCAGCCAGGCGTCGCGGTGGCTCAGCACCAGGCGCAGCTGGCCCAGACGGCCATCCTTGAGGGCCGCCAGCAGGGGCGCGAACCAGTCCGCTTCCAGCGCTTGCAACTGCTGCAGCCACATGCCCCATTCCTGCGCCTGCGCCGCTTCGGTCAGGCCGCCCAGCACGACGATCGCGTCCTGTTCGCTTGCCAGCACACTGTTTGGACTGGCATCGCGCTGCGCCGGTTCCGCCAGCGCGGCCAGCCAGCCCGGTGCGTCCTTCGTAAGCAGGCTGGCCGCGCAGCGCGCCGATGCAGGTGCGGCCGTGGCCGTGGCCAGGCTCCCGCCCCAGATCCAGAAGGAATTGATGGCTTTCAAGCCCCGCTCTTCGCGCGCCGCATTGACCGGATGTTCATGCCACAGCATCTGCACTTCGTTTTGCAGGCGGCGCGCGGCGCGCGCATGCTCGCCTTCCGGCATCCACACGGACAGGTCTTGCGTGGTGGCGGCGTCCGGCGTGGCGCACTGCAAGTCGGACCAGGCGTCGGCGCGCATGAACCAGGTGCCCGCGTCGCCATACGCGAGGGGCTGGCCGATCTCGTCGAAATACGGAGCCGCAATGTCGAACAGGGCGCGGCCATCGGCCTCGCTCAGCTTGAGCTGGCGCAAGTCTTCCAGGCTGATATGGCTGCGGGCGATGGCCAGGTGGGCCGGATGCAGCATGAAGTAGCGCGCGCCCGGTTCCGGCACGAGGCCGTAGCCGCGCATGGCCTGGGCGGCAAAGGCCGATTGCGCCGCCTCGCCGTTGGGCGCGGGCGACAGGCTCAAGGCGTGCGCCAGCCACGCTTCGTGCGGCAGCAGGCGGTTGGTGTTGTCAAAAATTTCCAAATTGCAAGTGGAGGTGCGCGACAGCAGCGCCGCCAGCGCGGGCGCCTGCAAGACCTTGAGCAGGTCGGCAGCCAGTTCGGCATTGGGCAAGGCGAAGGGCAGGACGAGGGTAAGTTGATTCATCCCGAGATTGTAGGCGATTGTGGTGGGGGCCGAGAAGGTGCATCTATTTTCAGGCCCCCGATGGCAACACCGCCCGCGCCGGGTATGCGAAAAAATTATAAAAATTTTATTGATATTGATGGAAATTAATTTGCTTTTGAAAAGATACTGGATATAATTGCGACAACTTAAATATTAGAAAGACAATCACCCCCTGCTGCGTGGTTGCGTCGTCTGGCTCCTGTGTCCCTCGAAACTGTATACAAGATCTGCCGGCTTCATTTTTAAACAAGTCCCTTCTTGGAAGCCCACCTATGTATACATTCGCCGCTTTGCACGGCCAGGCTGATCGCGCCCTGGCCCTCCGTATTTCCGCTCCTGCCGCCGCCGTGGCATGCCGTCAGGAGGCCGCATGACTACCTACAACCTGTCGACCACGGTCCACGTCTGCGAAGACATCAACAAGAATTTCGATATCCGCGACCTGCTGATCCAGGCCGGCTACTCGGTGCAAGGCGAACTGAATATCAAGAATTTCACGGTTTTGTTGCCGGACGATACGGAATCGACGGAAAACACGCCGCTGTTCGGCATGCAGGACGCGGACACCGTGTACGTGCGTCCCGGCGACTGGGCCGCCAACTACAATGGCAGCTTCTCGACCATCCAGGTGACGATCGACAAGGGTAATGGCGACATCGTCCAGCTGAGCCTGCAAGTCATTATCGATCCCGTCAATGATGCGCCCGATGCGGCCGACAAGACCTTCACTCTGGTCGACGGTGCCAGCGTCGTGCTGAGCGAAAGCGATTTCGGCTTCCACGACGACGTCGAGCACGACGGCTTCAAGTCCATCGTCATCACCAATACCACCACGGCGGGCCAGGTCTTGCTCAACGGCGTGGCCGTGGCGGTGGGCACGGAAGTCTCCATCGACGATATCCGCGCGGGTCACCTGGTCTTCGTGCCCAGCCAGACCGTGGCCGGCGACTTCGACCTCGGTTTCAAGGTGCGCGATGATGGCGGCACGGAAGGCTGCAATGCGCAAGACCTGAGCCTGGCGCCCCATTACCTGACCTTCAAGGTGCCGATGGCCCACCTCGGCGATTTCGTGTGGGAAGACAAGAACGCCAACGGCGTGCAGGACGCGGGCGAGGCGGGCATCGCCAATGTTGTCGTGCAATTGAAGGATACGGCCGGCAATGTGGTGGCCTCCACCACGACGGACGCCAGCGGCGGCTACCACTTCGATGTCAATCCGGGCACCTATTCGGTGACCGTGGTGGCGCCCGCCGGCTACGTGCCGACGGCAGCGAACCAGGGCGGCGACACGGCCAAGGACAGCAATATCGATGCGGCCGGCAAGATGGCGTCCGTCACCCTGGCGCCGGGCGAAACCAATTTGAGCCTTGATGCGGGCCTGTACCGCACGGCCGAGCTGGGCGACCGGGTCTGGTTCGATACGAACAGGAATGGCGTGCAGGACGCGGGTGAAGCGGGCGCCGCAGGCGTGAAAGTGACCTTGCTCGATGCATCGGGCAACGCCATCGGCAGCCCGCTGCTGACGGATGCGAACGGCAACTACCTGTTCACGAACCTGAAACCGGGCGCCTACAGCGTGCAGTTCGATAAAACCACCTTGCCAGCCGGCTACGCCTTCACGGGCCAGGACCAGGGCGGCGATGACCAGCGCGACTCGGACGCCAATGCCGACGGCCGCACGGCGCAAGTGCTGCTGGCCTCGGGCGACAGCAACCACAGCGTGGACGCCGGCATCGTCGCCTTGCCAGCCACCCTGGGCGACCGGGTCTGGCATGACAGCAACATGAATGGCGTGCAGGATGCGGGCGAAGCGGGCATAGTCGGCGTCACCGTGCAGCTGAAAAACGCGGCCGGCAGCGTGATCGGTTCGACCTTGACGGACGCCACCGGCTATTACAACTTCAATGTCGACCCCGGCACGTATTCGATCGCCGTCGTCGCCCCCGCCGGCTATCTGACGACGGTCAAGGATGCGGGCGGCAACGATGCGCTCGACAGCGACATCAATACGCTGGGCAACAGCGGCCAGGTGACGGTGGCTGCCGGCCAGAACTACAGGGATCTCGATGCCGGCCTGTACAAGACGGCGTCCATCGGCGACCGCGTGTGGTTCGATGCGAACGGCAACGGCACGCAGGATGCGGGCGAGACGGGCGTCTGTGGCGTGAAAGTCAACCTGTACAACGCGCAAGGTGCCGTCGTGGCCAGCGCCACCACGGATGCCAGCGGCAATTATCTGTTCAGCAACCTGGTTCCCGGCAATTACTACCTGGGCTTCGTGCCGCCGGCCGGCTACGGCTTCACCAAGGCGGACATCGGCGGTTACGCCACCGATTCGGACGTCAATCCGGCCACCGGCTTCACCACCACGTGGACCACCCTGAAGTCGGGCGACGTACAGCTGGACTGGGATGCGGGCCTGGTGAAACTGAACACGGCTTCCATCGGCGACCGCGTGTGGGAAGACAGGAACTACAACGGCGTGCAGGAGGCGGGCGAACTGGGCGTGGCGGGCGTGAAAGTCAATCTGCTCAACGCGTACAACCAGGTCATCGCCACGACGACGACGAATGCCAGCGGCAATTACCTGTTCAGCGAACTGGCGGCCGGCGGCTACAAGGTGGAAGTCATCCGTCCATCGGGCTTCTATTACACCAAGGCCAATGTGGGTGTTGACACGGCCGATTCCGACGTCGATGTCAGCACGGGGCGCTCGGGCCTGATCAACCTGGCCGCAGGCCAGAACGACATGAGCTGGGATGCGGGCATCTACCGCAAGGCCAGCCTGGGCGACAAGGTGTGGCGCGACGCCGACCATGATGGCGTGCAGGACTACAACGAGGCGGGCATCGCCAACATCAAGGTGCAGCTGTACTCGGGCAGTGGCGTGCTGCTGGCCACCACCTACACGAATGCCTACGGCAACTACCTGTTCAGCAACCTCGATCCGGGCAGCTATTCGCTCAAATTCGACAAGTCGGGCGTGTATCACGCGGGCTACGCCATGGATACATGGCGCTGGGGCGCGAAGAACGTGGGCACGAACGACAACATCGATTCTGACGTCAACAGCAATGGCACGACGGGCAACGTGGTCTACACGGACATCCTGAAACTGGCGTCGGGCCAGAACGACATGAGCTGGGATGCGGCCATCACGCCCATCGTCATCGACCTCAACGGTGACGGCGTGCACACGATCGCCCGCGCCGACTTCCACGGCAGCTTCGACTTGCTGGGCACGGGCAGCGCCATCCAGACGGGCTGGGTCTCGGCCCAGGACGGCTTGCTGGCCATCGACGGCAATGGCAATGGCAAGATCGATAACATCTCCGAACTGTTCGGCGGCAACGAGAAGGGCACGGGCTTTGCCAAGCTGTCGAGCTATGACTCGAACGGCGACGGCGTGGTCGATGCCCACGATGACAAGTTCGCGGAACTGCGCATCTGGCGCGACGCCAACAGCAACGGCGTGACGGACGACGGCGAATTGATGTCCTTACACGACGCCGGCGTGGCCAGCCTGACGGTCAGCTACACGGAACTGCCGTTCCTCGACGCCAACAGCAATTTGCACCTCGAGCGCAGCAGCGCCACCCTGGCCGACGGCAAGACGGTCGACATGACGGACGTGTATTTCAACGTCGATGCCAAGGATGCGGCCGCCGCCGGCGTGACCTTGCCAAGCATGGCCGACCTGCTGCGCGACGACAGCACGCTCGACGTGGTGCTGGGCCAGGATGGCACGGTCAACACGGTCGCTGCCGCCCAGGCTGCCCCGGCTGCCGAAGCCCATGCCCAGTGCGAGATGGCCGACCTCTTGCGCCGCGCCATGGCCCACGCAAATACCCAGCCCCAGGAAATGGCTGCCTGATGTCCCTTGCCGGCCCGTAATCCTGCCCGGCAATGCCGCACCGGCGCACCCGTCACGGGGCGCCGGCGCTTTCCACGCTTTTTCCACACTTGATAATAGAAATAGGGAAACCAATATGAAACAATCCATGCACCTGTTCGTCCGCGGCGCCATCGCCGCCGCCACGTTCGCCCTGGCCAGCGGCAGCGCCCTGGCCGCCTCCAACCTGCAAGTCGTCGATTCGCACAGCGTCAGCCTGTTTACGGCTACCGGCGGCGCCTTCGGCTCGGGCAGCGCCATCTCGCCAACCTTGTGGGAAGTCAAATACGACAGCAACACCTTCCTGGCGTTTTGCCTCGATCCCCATGTCGCACTGAGCAACAATTCGAACAGCTACAGCAGCGGCGCCTTCGCCGCCAGCGATTCCGTCAAGCGCTTGTATGAAGGCTATTACGCCTCGTCCGTCGCCAGTGTGTCGACCAGCGCCAACAGCGCCGCCGCCTTCCAGTTGGCCCTGTGGGAATTGAATAACGACAACACGAACCTGCTGACGGGCGACCTGCGCTTCAAAAGCCTGAGCAATGCCGTCGTCAGCCAGGCCAACACCATGCTGGGCGTGGCCACGGGCAATGGCGCCATCCAGAACCTGTACAACTACACGAGCTTGAGCAGCGTCAACCCGGCTTCGCAAACCTTGCTGGCTGTGTCGCCGGTGCCGGAAGCGCAGACTTGGGCCATGCTGGTCGCGGGCCTGGGCCTGCTGGGCTTCATGGCGCGCCGCCGCAAGGGCGCTTCCGCGCTGATTTAATTATTGCTCATTAATTATTGCTTATCGCTCATCGCGCAAGCGATAGCGTTCCCGCTGCGGCGCGCCCGACCGGTGCGCCGCAGCGTTTTATTGTGAATCCATTATGACCCCACCCCCCGATACTTCCACCGCTTCCGCCGGCGCGTCCACCGATGCCATCGCCGATGCCATCGTCTTCCTCGCGCGCTTTTTCGGCGTGGCCGTGCAGGCCGAGCGCCTGCGCGCCAGCGTGGCGGCCCAGACCAGCCCGGCCGCCGCCGATTTCCTCGACCAGGCGCTGGCGCAAGCCACCCTGGCCGGCACCGCGTTGCCAGCAGGCACGCCGCGTCGCCCGACGGAAATGCCGGCCTTGCTGCTCAATGGGGAAGGGCAGGCGCTGGTGGTGTTGACTATTGCTGACGGCAAATACGAATGCCACGTGCCCGGCATCGAAGGCAGCGCCTGGCTGGACGCGGCCGCGCTGGCGCGGGAAGTGCCCGACGGACGCTGGGTGGCCGTGCGGCCCGTACTGTTTTTCGACCAGCGCAGCCTGCTCTACAGCATGCCGGTGGCGGGGCGCTGGTTCTGGGATGTCTTCAACCGCAGCCGCTGGGTCTTCCGCTGGGCCTTGCTGGGCACCCTGGTGCTCAATATCATCGGCGCGCTGGTGCCGTTCTATGCGATGGCCGTGTATGACCGCGTGATCCCGAACAATGCCACGTCCAGCCTGTGGGTGCTGACGATCGCCGTCGTGGTGCTGACGGGCTTCGAGCTGGCCCTGCGCCTGCTGCGCGGCGAACTGGTGGAAACGGCGTCGCGCCGCATGGACGTGGCGTTGTCGTCGAACATCTTTGCCCAGTGTTTGCGCCTGCGCGCGGCCAGCCGGCCCGCTTCCGGCGGCACCCTGGCCAATACCGTGCGCGATTTCGAATCCGTGCGCGAATTCTTTGCCTCGACCACCCTGACGACCCTGGGCGACTTGCCGTTCCTGCTGCTGTTCCTGCTGGTGATCGCCCTGGTGGGCGGCTGGCTCGTGCTCGTGCCCCTGGCCGTCATCCCGATTTTGCTGCTGGTGGCCTTTGCTTCGCGCGCGGCCCTGGCGCGCCACGTGGCCGCCTCGATGCAGGAAAGCGCGCAGCGCACGGCGCACCTGTTTGAAACCATGAATGGCCTCGACACCATCAAGGCGCTGGGCGCCGAAGCGTGGAGCCGGCGCAAATGGGAGAGCCTGACGGTGGCCATCGCCGCCAACAGCGTCGAGACGCGCGAAATCGTCAGCCGCGTCAATTACATCAACACGGCCGTGCTGGCCCTGTCCGGCGTGGCCGTGGTGGCCACGGGCGCCTTGCTGATGGGCGAACACCTGCTGACCCTGGGCCAGATCATCGCCGTGAGCATGCTGACAGGCCGCGCGCTGGCGCCCGTGAGCCAGATCGCGGGCCTGATCATGCGCTGGGAGCAGACCAAATTGTCCTACCACGCTCTGAATAAAATCATGGAAGCGCCGACCGATGACGACGCGGCCAGCCTGCAGGCGCCGCCCCTGTCCGGGCGCATCGAGTTTCGCGACGTGGGCTTTGCCTACCCGAATTCGCCGCCGCTGCTCGATAAACTCAACCTGCACATCCGCCCCGGCGAACGGGTCGGCGTGATCGGCAAGCTCGGTTCCGGCAAGAGCACCTTGCTGCGCTTGCTGCTGAACCAGTACGGCCCGCAAAGCGGCAGCGTGCTGTTCGACGACCTGGCCAGCACCCAGCTCGAACCTTTGAGCCTGCGCCGCCAGATCGGCTACGTACCGCAGGACGTGACCCTGTTCCACGGCACCCTGCGCGAAAACATCGAACTGGGACGCAGCCAGCCCGACGACGCCAGTCTGCTCGACGCCATCCGCCTGGCCTGCCTCGACGACATCATCACCCAGCTGCCCAACGGCGTGGCGACGGAAGTGGGCGAGCGGGGCGAACGCCTGTCCGGCGGCCAGCGGCAAGCTGTGGCCATGGCTCGCGCCTTGCTCGCGAAACCGACCATGCTGCTGCTCGATGAGCCGAGCAGCATGTTCGACCCGGCGACCGAGCAGCGCCTGATCGGTCGCCTGCGGTCATTGAAAGACACGACCATCGTGCTGGTCACCCACCGCATGGCCATGCTGGCGCTGGTGGACCGTCTGATCGTCTTCGACAAGGGGCGCATCGTGGCCGACGGCCCGCGCGATGAGGTCATGCGCGTGTTGAACAGCCAGGCGGCCAGGCCTGCGGCGGAACAGGGAGTGGCGGCATGAGCGCCCTGAACGCCCGTCCTTTGCCGGCGGCCCACCCGGACCCGGAACGCGAACCGCAGCGCATTGTTCTTTGCATGCTGGCCCTGATCGCCGTGCTGCTGGTGTTGATCCTGGCCTGGGCCACCTTCGCCCAGCTCGACGTGTCCGTGAATGGCCGTGGCGCCATTACGCCGCCATCGCATTTGCAGGAAGTGCAAAGCCTGGAAGGGGGCATCGTGCGTGAAATGCTCGTGAAACCGGGCCAGCGCGTGCGCCGCGGCGACTTGTTGCTGCGCCTGGACACGGCCCAGTACGAGGCCAATCTGGGCGCCAGCGTGCAAAACCGCCTGGCCGCGCTGGCGGGCAGGGCGCGCCTCGACGCGTTGCTGTCCGGCGGCACGCCCCGGTTTGCGCCGGAATGGCAGCAGGAAGCGCCCGAGCTGATCGCCAAGGAAACGCAGTTGTGGCGCGATGGCCAGCGCGAGTTCGCATCGGCCACGGCGGCCGCGCGCGAAGGCGTGACGCGCCGGCGCGGCGAGCTGGCCGAGGCGCACGGCCGCATCGCGCAACTCGACACGGGCCTCAAGATTGCGCTGGAAAGCCTGTCGATCGAAGAGCGCCTGTTCAAGGAGGGCGCCGGTTCGCGCGGCGATTATCTGAACGCGCAGCAGCGCGTGCAGCAGCAGCGCACGGAACTCGACGGCCTGCGCGCGTCCGTGCCACGCCTGGCGGCCACCCTGGCCGAGGCGCAGGCGCAGGCCGGCGAAGTGGAAGCGCGCATGCGCGGCCAGTGGGGCGCCCAGCGCAGCGAATACGAAACCAAGGCCGGCGCCCTGGCCAGCACCGTCAAGGGGCAGCAAGACCAGGTGAGCCGACGCGACGTGACGGCGCCCGTCGACGGCGTCGTCAACCGCGTGCTGGTGGCGACCGTCGGCGGCGTGGCACAGCCGGCCAAACCTATCCTGGAAATCGTGCCCGCCGATTCGGAAATGCTGATCTCCGTGCGCGTCAAGCCGTCGGACATCGGTTTTATCCACGTGGGGCAGCGTGCATCGGCCAATGTGCTGGCGTATGACGCCACCACGTATGGACGCATGCAGGCGCAGGTGGTGCGCGTGGGCGCCGATGCGATTCCCGATGAACGCAACGAGCCGTATTTCGAGGTGCAGCTGAGTACCGACCGCAGCCAGTTGACGGCGCACGGCAAGGTGCTGCCGATTACGCCCGGCATGCCCGTCGACGTGGGCATCCTGACGGGGCGCCGCTCGGTGCTGCAATATGTGTTCAAGCCCGTGCTGCGCGGCTTGCAGTCTTCCCTGCAGGAGCGGTGATGCGTGCTTTTTTACTTTTCATGGCATTCGCCTGCGCAAACGCGGCCGCCCAACCAGCGCCACCGGCCGCTTTCCAGGCGCAGTCCGTGCGCGGCTTGCCGGCCTTGCTGGCCCGCGCCGTGCCGCGCGATCCGCAGGTGATCGCGGCGCAGGCGGCGCTGGCCACCGCCGAAGCGCGCTACAAGCAGGCCCGCTCGCGTTTGTTCCCGACGGCGGCGCTGCAGGCCACGCGGGGGCGCAGCAACGACCTCGACGGCACCCTGGACGTGGAACGCCGCACGCACCAGGTGGAAGCGAGCGTGCGCTGGAATGTCTACAACGGCGGCGCCGACCGCGCCGAACTCGATGCGGCCGAGCGCGAGATGGCGGGTGCCGCCTTCGACGTGGAGCGCGCACGCGCGGACAGCGCGGAAAAGCTGGCCGAAGCGTATTTCGACATGCAACGCCTGGATCGCAGCCTGCAGCAGTCGCAGGAACGGCTGCGCGACGTGACGCAACTGGTGCTGCAGGTGACGCGCCAGGCGGAGCTGGGCAAAGCGTCGGAAGTGGACCGCGAACTGGCGCAAAGCTCGCAGCTGGACGCGGAACTGGTGCACGACGGCTTGCTGACGGACCAGCAGGCGGCGCGCATCAAGCTCGAAGCGCTGGCCTTCGAGCCGGTGGCGCAGTTTGCCGATTTCGCCTTCGCGCCGCTGCCGGCGCAGGCTTTGGAGAATGCTGATACGCAGCACGCGCAATTGCGCGCCGCGCGCGAGCGGGCGGCGGCGGCCCAGCTGCGCGTGCGCAGCGTGGCGGCCACCCTGGCGCCAAAAGTGGACCTGAATGTCAGCCACCTGTTGAATAACAAGACCACGCCGCCGCCGTCGACCATCCAGCAGCGGGGCTGGTCGGTGGGCGTCTCCTGGGAATTCCCGCTGGGCGGGGGCAGCCTGGCGCAGCGCGACGAGAGCATCAGCCGCGCCCAGGCGGCCGAGGCGGACGTGGCGCGCGCCGAGCAGGGCACGCGCGCCGACCTGGCCAGCATGCTGCCGCGCATCGCCAATGCGCAGCGCACCCTGGCCCTGCTCGACGAGCAGGAAAGAAAGATGGCCTTCGTCGTGCGCGGCGGGACCATCCAATATGAGGCAGGCCGGCGCAACCTGCAGCAGGTCATCCAGACGCGCGACAGCTATTTCACGATACAGCAGCGGCGCAGCGACCAGCTGCACCGTCTGACCGTGGCGCAGATGCGCCAGTACGCGCTGGCGGGGCGGCTGCTGGACGCGTTCGGCCTGGCGCAGGAGGCAAAATAGGGCCGGCGTGCGCGGTTTCACACATGGATCACGCAGACTTGATGCATGAAATGCCCATTATGTGGCACACTGCGCGCTCGCATATCATCGTTGTCGCGGGAGCGCATGAGCATCATCAAACAATTTCCCTTCGAGTGGCAGGTCGGCGTGCGCTATACGCGCGCCGGGAAACGCAGTGGCCGCAACAGCTTCATTTCCTTCATCTCCCTCATTTCCGTGGCCGGCATCGGCCTGGGCGTGGCCGCCCTGATCGTCGTGCTGTCCGTCATGAACGGGTTCCAGAAGGAGGTCACGGACCGCCTGATGTCGGTGCTGGCCCACGTCGAGGTGTTCGATACCAGCGGCTCCATGCCGAACTGGCAGGCGCAGGAGCGCGCCGCCTACGCCAACCCGCAAGTCAAGGCCGTGTCGCCGTTCGTGGAAACCCAGGGCATGCTGCTCAACGACGAAACCATGCGCCCGTCCGTCGTGCGCGGGGTGCTGCCGCAGCAGGAAGCCACCGTCTCGAGCGTGGCGAGCCAGATGAAGCAGGGCAGTTTCAACGATCTGACGCCAGGTTCGTACAACATCGTGCTGGGCATCGACCTGGCCAAGGCGCTCGATGTGAAAGTGGGGCAGAACGTCACCCTGATGCTGGAACGCGAGCCGAGGGCGGGCGATCCGGCCAATGGCATCGTCATGCCGCGCATGCGCGCGCTCAAGGTCGCCGGCATCTTCGAGGCGGGCCACAATGAACTCGATGGCAGCCTGGCCTTCGTCAACATGCAGGATGCGGAGCAGCTGCTGCAGCTCGACGGCCCGTCCGGCCTGCGTTTGCGCCTGCATGACATGAACAAGGCGCCGCAGGTGGCGCGTGAACTCAAAGCGTCGATGCCCGGCCAGCTGTGGATGCGCGACTGGTCGCGCGCCAGTGCCAGCTGGTATGCGCTGGTGCAAAGCCAGAAGAACATGATGTTCATCATCCTCAGCATGATCATCGCCGTGGCCGCGTTCAACCTCGTCTCGACCCTGGTGATGTCGGTCACTGACAAGCAGGCCGATATCGCGATTTTGCGCACCCTGGGCGCCTCGCCATTCTCCATCATGAAGATTTTCATGATCCAGGGCGCGCTGGTCGGCTTGCTGGGCAGTGCCCTGGGCGTGATCGGCGGCGTCGTGCTGGCGCTGAACGTGGGCGTCATCGTGCCTTTCATCGAAGGCATCTTCGGCCTGCACTTCATCTCGAAGGAAATCTACCAGATCAGCGCCGTGCCGTCGGACGTGCACTGGCTGGACGTGGCGCAGATCGGCCTGATCGCCTTTGGCCTGGCGCTGGTGGCGACCATCTACCCGAGCTGGCGCGCCGCGCGTGTCAAGCCGGCCGAGGCGCTGCGGTATGAGTAATTGGCTGATCAACAAACTGCCGGGGTCAGACCCGGCGGGTCAGACCCCTGAGAATTAACGAATCAATGAGCATGTTAAAAAATCTTCCCTTCGAATGGCTGGTCGGCCTGCGCTACACGCGGGCTGGCAAGCGCAGTGGCCGCAACAGTTTTATCTCCTTTATCTCGCTCATTTCCATGGCCGGCATCGGCCTGGGCGTGGCGGCGCTGATCGTCGTGCTGTCCGTGATGAACGGCTTCCAGAAGGAAGTGACGGACCGCATGCTGTCCGTGCTGGCCCACGTGGAAGTGTTCGACAACAGCGGCAGCATGCCGGACTGGCGCGCGGAAGCTGCGCAAGCGTTCAAGAATCCGGCCGTGAAGGGCGCCGCGCCGTTCGTGGAAACGCAGGGCATGCTGCTGCGCGACGATGCGCTGCGCCCCGCCATCGTGCGCGGCGTGCTGCCCGAGGAAGAACCGAACGTTTCCGACGTGGCTGGCCAGACGCGCATGGGCAGCTTCAAGGCGCTGCAGCCGGGCACCTTCAATATCGTGCTGGGCATCGAGCTGGCGCGCGCTTTGCGCGTCAACCTTGGCGAAAAAGTCACCTTGATGCTGGCTCAGGGCCAGGTCACGCCGGCCGGCGTGCTGCCGCGCATGCGCAGCTTTACCGTCAGCGGCATCTTCCAGGCGGGCCACAATGAATTCGATGCGGGCCTGGCCTTCATCAATATCGAAGACGGCCAGCGCTTGCTGCGCCTTGACGGCCCGTCGGGCCTGCGTCTGCGCCTGGCCGACATGAACCAGGCGCCGCAAGTGGCGGCGGAGCTGAAAAAAACCATGCCGGGCGACCTGTGGCTGCGCGACTGGTCCAAGCTGAACGCCAACTGGTTTGCCGCCGTGCAGACGGAAAAGCGCATGATGTTCATCATCCTGACCCTGATCATCGCGGTGGCCGCCTTCAACCTCGTCTCGACCCTGGTGATGACGGTGACGGACAAGCAGGCCGATATCGCGATTCTGCGCACCCTGGGCGCGTCGCCCCGTTCCATCATGAAGATCTTCATGATCCAGGGCGCGCTGGTGGGCATCCTGGGCACGATCCTGGGCGTGGGCGGCGGCGTGCTGGTGGCCATGAACATCGACGTCATCGTGCCCTTCATCGAGCATCTGCTGGGCGTGCAGTTCCTCTCGAAGGACATCTATTTCATCAGCACCGTGCCGTCCGACCTGCGCTGGCCCGACGTCACCAAGATCGGCGTGCTGGCCGTGATCCTCGCCTTTTTGGCGACCCTGTACCCAAGCTGGTGGGCTGCCCGCGTGAAACCTGCGGAAGCCCTGCGCTATGAATAAACCACTGACTACGACCATGACCGATCTGAACAAACCTGCCTCCAACGGCGCTTCCGCCGATTCCGCCGTCCTTTCCTGCCGCGGCCTGGGCAAGACTTTCACGCAGGGCAGCTATAAGGTGCAGGTGCTGGCCGGCATCGATATCGACGTTCACCGTGGCGAACGCGTCGCCATCGTCGGCGCCTCCGGTTCCGGCAAATCGACCCTGCTGCACTTGCTGGGCGGCCTCGATACGCCCACCAGCGGCAAGGTCACCTTGCTGGGCAAGGACTTCGCCAATCTGAGCGAAAAGGCGCGCGGCGACTTGCGCAACGCCTCGCTGGGTTTTGTGTACCAGTTCCACCACCTGCTGCCCGAGTTTTCCGCGCTCGACAACGTCGCCATGCCACTGATGATACGGCGCATGAAGCGCGCACCCGCCACCGAGCTGGCGCAGCAGATCCTCACGCGCGTCAACCTGGCCAAGCGGGTCACGCACACGCCCGGTGAATTGTCGGGCGGCGAGCGCCAGCGCGTGGCCCTGGCCCGCGCCCTCGTCACGCAGCCGGCCTGCGTGCTGGCCGATGAACCGACGGGCAATCTCGATCACGCCACGGCCGAACAGATTTTCGACCTGATGCTGGAACTGTCGCGTACCCTGGGCACGGCCTTCGTCATCGTCACGCACGATATCGAACTGGCCAAGCGCTGCGACCGCGTGCTGCGTCTGACGGACGAAGGGCTGCAACCGTACCAATACTAAGGAGCCGCCATGCTGTGGATCGACACGCACTGCCACCTCGACGCGCATGAATTCGGCAGCGAATCGCTGCAGGTGGCGGCGCGCGCCCAGCAGCAGGGCGTGGGCATGATCGTCATTCCCGCCGTCGAACGGGCCAATTTCGCCATCGTGCGCGACTTGGCGGTAGCGGCGCCCAACGCCTGCTATGCGCTTGGCATCCACCCGATCTACGTGCCGCACGCTACGGATGACGATTTGATCGCGCTGCGCGAGGCCGTGGCGCTGGCCATGAATGACCCGCGTTTTGTCGCCATCGGCGAAATCGGCCTCGATTTCTTCATTCCCATGCTGTGCGAACCGGCCATGCGCGCCAAGCAGGAACACTTCCTGCGCGAGCAGCTGAGAATCGCCCGCGACTTCGACCTGCCCGTGCTCACCCACGTGCGCCGCTCGCAGGATATCGTCCTCAAGCACGCGCGCCAGATCCGTCCGAACGGCGGCATCGCCCATGCGTTCAATGGTAGCTTCCAGCAGGCGCAGGGCTATATCGACCTCGGTTTCAAGCTGGGGTTTGGCGGCGCCATGACCTTTACCCGGGCGCTGCAGATACGCCGCATGGCCACGGAATTGCCACTGGACGCCATCGTGCTGGAGACGGACGCGCCCGATATTTCCCCGGCCTGGATACACCCTGGCCGCAACAGCCCCGAAGAATTGCCGCGCATCGGCGCCGTGCTGGCCGAGCTGCGCGGCCTGGCATTGGCCGACGTGGCCGTTGCCACCAGCGCCAATGCGCGCGCCGTCATGCCCCGACTACCTTTGATGGAATGAGACCACAATGAATAACAAGATCATCCTGGCCGCCTGCCTGTCCGGTGCGTTCGCTCCCGTTATGGCGGCGACCGGCGCCCAGTGCGATGGCTTGCCGCGCCTCGACGTGACCACGCCGGCCGGCTTTTGCGTGGCCGTGCTGGCCGACGGCCTGAAATTCCCCCGCGGCGTGCTGCCGCTGACGAATGGCGATATCCTCGTCACCGACATGACGGGATGGGCGCCGAAGCAGGGTAAATTGTGGCTGTTGCAGCCCAAGGCGGCCGGTGGCGGCTACGAGCGCAAGCTGCTGCTCGACAAGCTCGATCGCCCGAACGGCATCGTGCAGGGACCGGACGGCATGGTCTACGTGGGCGAAGTAGGGCGCATCTTCCGCTTCGACCTGCGCGACACCACCCGCAAGCTCACCGACGTGATCGGCGGCACGGCCAAGACGCCGCGCCTGCCGGGCCTCGGTTTGCACCTGCTGACGAATATGCGCTTCAGCCCCAAGGGCGACCTGTACGTGAACGTGGGCTCGAGCACCGACCATTGCGAGAACGACGGCAAGGCGCCCGATCCAACCAAAGCCTGTCCTTCGGCGGAGGGACTGGAAGCGCTGGGCGCCATCCGCGAATACACGATGGCCTGGCCGGCTGGCACGGTGACAAGCTGGCGCACGCATGCGCGCGGCTTGCGCAATTCGATGGCACTGGCTTTTCACCCTGCGACGGGCGAGCTGTGGCAGGCGGAAAACTCGCGCGACGCCATCCAGGCCGCCATGCCGCAGTTGAAAAGCGACGAGAACCTGCCGCACGAGGAACTCAACCTGATCAAGTCCGACCGGCACTACGGCTGGCCGTACTGCTATGACGACAATGTCGCCAGTCCCGAATATCCGAAGACGGCTTGCGACGCCCAATATGCGGCGCCCGAGCGCCTGCTGCCAGGCCACGCCGCGCCGCTGGGTATGACCTTTTACACGGCCAGCCGCTTCCCGGCGCTGTACAAGAATAGCCTGATCATCGGCTACCACGGCTACCGCAGCAATGGCCACCGCCTGGTGGCCCTGCTGCCCGACAAGGCCGGTGCGCCGCTGGGCAAGTCCGTCGAGTTGATCAGCAACTGGGAGCGCAAGGGCAAGCAGGGCAGGGGCGCGCCCGTCGACGTGAAGCTGGGGCAGGACGGCGATATTTATATGGCTGACGACCATAATGGGCTGGTGCTGAAATTGCATTATACGGCGCCGGGCAAACCATAACTTTCACCGGTCTCGTACGTGTAGGTCGGATTAGCGGGGCAAGGCCGCGCGTAATCCGACATCATTGTTGGCGTTACAGGTGTTGTCGGCTTACGCTTGACCTCGCTCAGTGCAGGGCGGCCGTATCGTCCTACAATCGGCCTGATGTTCCTGTCGACCAGGGACGACGGGAGGCTGGCGTGAAACCTGCATTCATCAATCTGCATGAAAATTACTCGAGCGTGGACGCCGTCGACCAGGCGGCCCTGTTCCGCGAAATCGGCTGGGAAGACTTGATCGGCAAGGACAGCTTTGCCAACACCTGCGCCATCCGCGTCAGCCTGGCCCTGATCAAGGCCGGCGTCCAGGTCAAGGGCCGCATGGCCATCCGCAAGGGACCGTTCAAGGGCGCGCTGATCGAGCCGGGGCAGGCCAAGCTGGCGCACATGCTGGCCAGCCCGTCGATGTTTGGCGCACCCGAAAAATTCGCTGCCGATGCGGCCATCGAAGGCATCGGCCAGCGCCAGGGCATCGTCGCCTTCTTCCGCATTCCCGGCTACCTGGGTGGTGCCGGTGGGCATATCGACATCCTGTTGCCCTCCATCGACGTGAAGATCTGCGGCACCGAATGCTACTGGGATTGTGGCGAGGTCTGGTTCTGGCCAATCCGTTGACGTTTACCTGAATTTCTTCGAGCGTCCGCGCGAGGCCGCATTGTGCGCGCGCAGGATGGAATCGACCCGCTCCGACGCATCGCGCGACAGGTTTTGCGCCACGTCGATATCGGGGAAGAATTCGGGCAGGCGGTAGCTGAGCCACGCATACGCCGAGTAGTAGCGGCAAGTGTCTTCCACCTGCTGCAGATTCTGCGTCCCTCCGCCGTACGCATGCTGGCGCAGGGTGCTGACTTTTCCCTGCGACAGATTCTTCGCCCAGTGTTCCCACGCCGTTTGCAAGGACGGCACCTTGCTCGATATCGGTACCAGCGACAAGGTAAACTTGTCGGCCACGGACAGGGGCAGGGTATCGAGCCAGACGGCGCGTTCCTTCTGGTCTTCCGTAATGCGGGGGAAGAAGAAGCCGTCCGGCACGTCGATATTGTGGATGAAGCGGCGCAGCAGTTTTGACAGCGACAGTTCGCCCGTCACCGATGAAATGCGGTGCAGATGCTCGAGCGACGGCGCCACGGCAAAGCCGCTCGTGTTCAGCGGGTGCAGTTTTTCCTTGAGCAGGGCGCGCATTACTTCATGCGTCTCGTTGTCGTAGCCGGCCACGAGTCCCTCTTCATGCACGCCATAGCGGCCCGCGCGCCCGGCGATCTGGCGCGCCAGCGCGGCCGAAATCTCTTCCTCTTCGCGGCCATTGTATTTGACGCAGGTGGTCATCACGATGCGCGCGATCGGCATGTTCAGTCCCATCGCCAGCGCATCCGTGCCGACAACGATATCGGCCGTGCCGTCGCGGAAGCGCTGCGCCTGCGCGCGCCGCACTTCGGGCGACAGGTTGCCGTAGACGGTGGCCACCGACAGCCCCGTTTCCGTGATCATGTCGCGCCACATCAGCACTTCGCGGCGCGAAAAGGCGATGACGGCGTCGCCGCGGCGCAGGTTGCGCACCTTGCGTACGGCCGTAGGCTCCATCGACAAGGGCGCCATGCGTTTTAATACGTGCACTTCCAGCGGGCATTCGAGGCGCTCGGCCAGCGCCTCGATCGCGCGCCGCGCTTCGGGGGCTCCTACCAGATACACGGTGTGGGCCGGCGCGCCGCACACGGCCGCCGTCCACGCGGCACCCCGATCAGGGTCGGCCAGCATCTGGATTTCATCGATGACGGCTACTTCGACGACGGTTTTCGTGTCCAGCATTTCCACCGTGCTGGCCACGTGCGTGGCGCCGTCGACGACCCGGCGTTCCTCGCCCGTGATCAGGCTCACTGCCAGCGGTTTGCCGTGCGGCGCGGCTTCCTGCAAGCGCTCGTAGTTTTCCAGGGCCAGCAATCGCAAGGGCGCCAGGTAGATGCCGCTCTTTGCCTTGACCAGCGCTTCCATGGCGCGGTGCGTCTTGCCGGAGTTCGTCGGACCCAGCAGCGCGATGAAGCGGCGCGGCAGGCGGCGCGCCATCTCGAACGAGGCCGGATACTCGGCCAGGTTGATGCTCTGGCGCGTGCGCGCCGCGTGCTGTTCTTCCTGCTGGCGCTCGATGGCGTGATTGAAGCGCTGGCGGATGCGGTCGAACACCATGCCCGCCGGCTCCGACGTCTGCATGTCGGCCAAGGTGTGCAGGAAAACCATCGGGTCCGTGTCCACGTCCTCGCTCAGGCCTGCGATATCGGCGACGAAGTCGATCACATGCTGGCGCAGCTCCTCGAACACGGCCGCGCCGGCCCGTTCGCGCACAAGGGCCAGCTTGGCCTCGCGGTCCATTTTGCGCCACTTGGCCGGTCGCGCCAGCACGCCCTGTGCCGGCACCAGCGCATACGGCACCACCAGATGGGCCGCCTTGACTACGCCGGAAAAGCGCACGAAGACGCGGCCTTCCATCTTGACGAGGCGGATATGCTCGGCCAGCTCCCCCAGTTCCGCGACGAGGGTAGCGTCGTTATTGTCGTCGCTGCTGTCGGAGATGTCGGTGGATGTATCGGGAGGAAGCGGGGAGGAAGTCATGTCGTGCCTGGGTGTTGAAGTAAGCGAGGCCGATTATACCGTGCGCCGGGCAAAGATTTTTTGCGGCGCACGGAGTGGCTGTGGCAGGAGCGCTGATTCTTAAAGTGCTGATTCCCCGGCCCGGATAAAAAACTGGCAGGCATTCAGCGCGGCGCTTCCATTGTGTCGAATTCAATTTGCTTGAACACGGAGTGCGATATCTGGTGCTTCGTGTTTTATCATTTTCTTTTCTCTGAATTTTATTCGTCCGGAATTTAGTGAATGTATTTTTATTAAGTTTGTTTTATTCTGTGAATTTTATTATTAAAATTTAACTGCCGATAATGACAAAGAGTAAGTTTCTATTGATATCCATGGTGATGATATTCGTATCACGTGCAGATTGTTTTCTTGCGTCTGCCAGGCAGTGAGTCGTTGTCGTCGCGCTCCCATGCGCCAGCAGCAGCCGGCATGACTGAGCGAACCTTCCCATTCTATCGATTTTATTGCGACCGTATTTTTCATTGCGCGAGAAATTATTCGATAGTACGAAATGAATTGAATTGTCTTGACAATTAATAATGGCGGGCTGATCATGACCTCAGATTTCGCGAGGAGAATTTTCGCATGTTTTCAACATATCGGAAATTGACGGCGATGCGCGGCATTATTATGGATGCTGGTCTGGCTATCGGCCGGGACGCGCCGCGTTTATATGAACGGCTTTGATTTGGCGGTGCTCCAGTATCCGCTGGCGGCCGCAGGACTTTTCACTTCGCGCTGACGCACGGCCAGCTTGCGATGACACCCGACATACTTGTGTATGTGGCCCTGCGCCAGTCGATGGCGCGCGCAGGGATTCATCAGCCATCCAACTTTGGAGAACACCATGAATAAAAAGCTCGCTGCATTTCTTTTTGCGTCCGGCCTTGGTTTGGCGGTGACCGCGACGCCAGCCTTTGCAAGCTGCGCTAGCGCCTGTGCTGCCGAATGGCGTGCTTGCATTGCTGGCGGTACCGCTCAAGCAGAGTGCAACGCCGAACGGTCCGCCTGCCAGCAAACCTGCAATGGACAGTAGCAGTGCTGCGCGCAGTGGCAGCCACTATCGCGGCCTGTTGCCGGTGATGCCGGCAGTCACTGGCGACGATGGCAGTTCAGGCCGCCCGAGCGCGTACGGCGCGTAGCCCCCAGCCGGTGGCGATCAATCCGTCACCGGTTTGCAGCGGCGCCACGGCATCCAGGAACGCGTTGCGCAGGCGTTGCCTGGCGCCGTCGTCCAGGCGGTCGATATCGTAGGTGTCCAGCAGGGCCGTCCACAGTTCGCTCGGCGTGGGCGTCCATGGTACGTCGATGTCGTCGAATTCGACGTCCGCAAACGCGCCATCGAGCAGCCCGCGCCAGCCCGCTTCGGACCCTGTGCGGCGGTCACCAAAGCGCAGCGGCGGCAGCTCGGTGCTGGCGATGGGCTTGAACACGCGCATGAAAACGTCGTTGACTTCGCCCAGCAGGAAAGTGCGGCCGACGATGGCCGCAAAGTGACCATCGGGACGCAGCACGCGGCGCATTTCGCGCACGACTCGTTCGATGTCGTCCATCAGCATCAGCGCCATGTGCGAGACGAGATAATCGACGCTGGCCGATGGCAGTTCCAGCGCCTGGCCGCGGCCATGCAGCAGCCGCACGGAGGCCGGCAGGGCGGCGCGCGCGGCAGCCAGTTCACCCTGGCTCATGTCGACGCCGAGCAGTTGCAGCCGGGGCTGCCGCCTGGCTGCCAGCAAACCCAGCAGATGGCCATCGCCGCAGGCCAGGTCGAGTACGGTCAAGGGCGTGTCCACGGCCGGTATCAGGCTGGTCAACACTTCGTAGGACGAAGCCCAACTCCCGACAGGCGAACTGGCCGGCAGATGGGCAAACGCGGCGCTGGTCGCGCCGACTTGTCTTTGGTGAAAGTCTTGCAAATAGGTTTCGGCCGCTGTCAGTGGGGTCATGCCAGGTCCGCTAAGTCGTGGCGCCCAGGCGCCGGATGGCCATCTTAGCATGGGGGAAGTTTCGCCTGCGGTGGTGCCGGATGGTGTGCTGAACTTCTATCCTTGGCATCATTGCGCCAGATCAGACGGCAAACAGTCGAAAGCGATCACAGTAGCTGAGCCCTTTTCGCAACGAGCTGATTCTGCCTTGATTCTGCCTCCCTATGCGCACCCTGATACTCGGCTTTGCCGCTGGCGCCGCCTGGTTGCAGACGCAGGCAAGCTTGCCTGCGCAGGCGGGCGCGCTGCTGTGGGTAATTGCTGGTGCAGGGTTGACGGCTAGTCTGGCGCTGCGTCGCTACGCGCGCTGGCGCTGCGTTGTTGCGCTCGCCGCTGGCGTAGGCCTCGGCTTTTACTGGGCCGCGTGGCTGGCCCAGGCGGCCATGGCGCCGCAACTGGCGCTGGCTGACGAAGGGCAGGACATTGTTGTTACGGGCACCATCGCCAGCTTGCCCTACCGCTTCGAGCAGGGCGTGCGCTTCAACTTTGCCGTAGAAAAGGCGGTTGGGGCGAAGGTGCCGCCCTTGATCGCCCTGTCCTGGTACGCGGGTTTTCGCGATGCAGTGACGAACGCCGTGGGCGACGTGCAGCCGGGCGAGCGCTGGCGCCTCACGGTGCGGCTGCAGCGTCCGCACGGCAATGCGAATCCCATGGGTTTCGATTACGAGGCGTGGCTGCTGGAGCAGGGCGTGCGCGCCACCGGTTATGTGCGGCCGCAGCCGCGCGCGGACATGCCGAACCTGCGCCTGGCTGCCTTCGTGCCCGGCTTCGGCAACGTGGTGGAGGCCAGCCGCGCAGCCCTGCGCGCGCGCATCGCCCGCAGCCTGGAAGGCAAGCAGTATGCGGGCGTGATCGTGGCGCTGGTGGTGGGCGATCAGCGCGCCATTCCCCAGTCCGACTGGCAAGTGTTCAACCGCACGGGCGTCAGCCATCTGATTTCGATTTCCGGCTTGCACATCACCATGATCGCAGGACTGTTCGCGTTGGGCGCAGGCGCATTGTGGCGCCGCTCATTCTTTACCGACTGGCAGCTGCCCTTGCGGTTGCCGGCGCAAAAAGTGGCGGCGCTGGCCGGTGCGCTGGCGGCCTTTCTTTATGTGCTGCTGGCCGGCTTTGGCGTGCCAGCGCAGCGCACCTTGTATATGTTGCTGGTGGTGGCGCTGGCCTTGTGGCTGGGGCGCATCACCAGCATCGTCCATATCCTGTGCCTGGCGCTGGGCGTCGTCGTGCTGCTCGATCCGTGGGCCGTGCTGTGGCCCGGTTTCTGGCTGTCGTTCGGTGCCGTCGCCACCATGCTGTACGCGACGGCGGGCCGTACCACGGCGCCCATGCCGCCGCAGGCTGGCCGCTGGCGTCGCCTGCGCGGGGCCGTGGCGCTGGGCGCGCGCACGCAATACGTGGTGACGGTGGGGCTGGTGCCGTTGACGATGCTGCTGTTCTCGCAAGTGTCCTTGGTCAGCCCCGTGGCCAATGCGCTGGCCATTCCCGTCATCAGCCTGGTCGTCACGCCTTTGTCGCTGGCGGGCAGCCTGCTGCCTGCGCCTTTGTCCGATGGACTGTTGCTGCTGGCGCACGCCATCGTGCAGATGCTGGCGCAGGTGCTGGAATGGCTGGGCGCGCGCCGCTTTGCCGTGTGGACGGCGCCCGCGCCGCCAACGTGGAGTTTTTGCTGGGCATTGTTTGGCACGGCATGGCTGCTGGCACCACGCGGATGGCCGCACCGCTGGGCCGGCATGCTGGGCTGGCTGCCGCTGCTGACGGCCTTGCCGTCCAGCCCGCCACCTGGCCAGATGTGGATCACGGCCTTTGACGTGGGACAAGGCATGGCTGTGCTGGTGGAAACGCATGGCCACCGTCTGCTGTACGACACGGGACCCGCCTACAGCCTCGATTCCGATGGCGCCAGCAGGGTCATCGTGCCGTATTTGCGCGCACGCGGCATCGCCGAACTTGACGGCGTCATCATTTCCCACAGCGACCTCGATCACGCGGGCGGCGCCATGTCCCTGCTCGAGAACGTGCAGGTGGGCTGGCTGGCCTCGTCGCTGTTCGATGGCCATCCGGCCGTCGAGTTCCAGCGGGAATCGCACCGGCCTTATCTGCACTGCACGGCGGGCCAGAGCTGGACCTGGGAAGGCGTGCACTTCGCCATGCTGCACCCATTGCCCGCCAGCCATACGGACATTGCCCTGAAGCCGAACGCCCGCAGCTGCACCGTGAAAATCACGGTAGGCAAGCACGCGATCCTGCTGGCCGGCGACATCGAAGCGGCGCAGGAGGCGCAATTGCTGGCCCGTTCTGCCGAGGGGGAACTGGCAGCCGACGTGTTGCTCGCACCCCATCATGGCAGCGGTACGTCATCGACGCCGGCATTTTTGAGTGCCGTCCATCCGGCCCTGGCGATTTTCCAGGTGGGACACAGGAATCGCTATAAACATCCGAAGCCGCAAGTGTATGCGCGCTATGGCGACATGGGCATTGCCCGGCTGCGCACGGATGTGACGGGGGCGGCGGTGCTGGAATTCGGGGGCAATATCGATGTGACGCAGTATCGGGCCAGCCGGCCGCGGTATTGGTATTATTAATGCTGTAAGGCAATTTTATGATGTGCCCCTTGGCCGATCACTTTTCCCATTTACTAACTCGTATATTTTTAAAAATGAATAATTATCGCTACCCCCATGAAATGAATGGGCCTGATGCTAAAGGAATTGCACTGTTTCATCGACCGCCAAGCTTTTCGGAATGGATTACTTTGTTGTCCAATAGCGAGAAGAAAAAAACGCCAACTTCATGGAAAATTTCCCTTTCGGTAATGGGATGCTGTTTTTTAGTAATTTTGGTATTACTTTTGGCGCATGAAATGAACTGGTGGAGCCGCGAGCTGCTAAGCAATGCTTCACTTATCTGTTTGCTTATCATGTGGATCACTTGGATAGTAGTAACGTTATGGGATGTTTGGAAGCTGATTCGAAGTTTAACGAGCCCTAGTAAATTTATGGCCCAGCAATTGGACCGGCAGTATTTTAGAGAGCGTGACCTCGTTGCTAGGTTTCGGGCCATTCCGAACGCAGTTTTAATCGGGCAATATAGACGATTGGATGCCTATCTAATTGTGTGGGAGAAGTGGCTCGATATAGCCCGTATCTTTGGTTTGCTGGGAACCGCATTGGTATTGATGTTAAAAGGTGATGCCTTAGGATTGCCTATGGCTGTGAGGCAGTATGCTGAAATTTATGTGTCAGCCACTGTAATAGGCGTACTGTCCGGTGCACTGATTGTTAGAACAGGTATCCGGGACCTTCAACAGATTCTTGCGGCCCTTAAGACCATATCCGCGCAAAAGGAGGGAAAGCGCTCGCGATCAGAGCGGAAGGCAACTTCTGAATCGTGACTTGGAAATCGGTTAATCAGATAGCCATTGCATCCTTTCATCCGGTATCTCCAGCCCCCGCTGCCGCACATATTCGAGAAACAGCCGCGCTCCCTTGGCCATCCTCGACGTGCCGTATACCGCATGGATGCTGGGATCGAGTTCCTTTGACGACGTCAGCCGGTACGCCGTGCAGACCCGGCGCAGGGTGCCGGCGGCCACGGCGGGTTCCGCCAGCCAGCTGGCCAGGCGCACGATGCCGGCGCCTTCCAGGGCGGCCTGGAAAGTGGCGATGCCCGAGGTGAAGCGGAAGCGTGGCTGCACCTGGTAGCGCACGTTGCGTTCGCCGGAAACGAAGTGCCAGTCGCGCAGGATGCGGGGGGCCGAGTGCATGATGATGTCGTGGCCGGCCAGCTCTTCCGGTTCCTCGGGCGCGCCCATGCGGGCTATATAGTCGGGCGAGGCGTACATGTAGCGGCGGTAGTTCCACAGGGGGTAGCCGATCAGCTCGCTCGACTGGGGGAAGGCGCCGCGGATGGCGAAATCGAGCTTTTCCTGGATGGGGTCGATCGATTTGTCCGAGAAATGGATGTCCACCGAGACGTTCGGGTAGTCGCGCGAAAATTGCGCTACCACTTTCGGCAAGAAGCCCAGCGACAAAATTTCCGGCGCCGAGAGGCGCACCCAGCCTTGCGGCGAGTTGCTTAGCTCGGCCAATTGGTCTTCCGCCTCGGCCTGCGTTTCCAGCAAGTGCTTGGCCGACGCGTAATATGTTTCGCCGGCCGTCGTCAGGGTGAACTGCTTTTGCGTGCGCAGGATCAGCTCGGCGCCGATGGCTTCCTCGAGGAACTGGATGGCGCGCGTGACGGCCGACGGCGAGCGCCCCAGCATGCGCGCCGCGTGGATGAAGCTGCGCTTTTCCACCACGGTGCAGAAGGCGCGGATCTCCCACATCAGTTTCATCGACATCGTGACTCCCGGCAAAAGAGGCCAGTAGACCGCATGGGGCGCATTCCGTCAAGCGTTACGCCTGATTGCGTTTTCCGCAATTTGAAGTTGCATCGGAAAAAATCCACGGCGCCTATACTGCCGCTGTCGATCATTCCATATTGCCTATCATGCTGACCATCTCGCTGCTGTGTTTATTTGCCTTCTTTGCCGGCCTCATCGATGCCGCCGTAGGTGGGGGCGGACTGATACAGCTGCCTGCCCTGTTCAACCTGATGCCGAACATGGCCTCGACGTCCTTGCTGGGCACGAATAAACTGGCCTCCGCCTGCGGCACCACGTTTGCCGCCCGCTCGTTTGTCGGCAAGGTGCATATCCCGTGGCTGCTGGTGCTGCCGGCCGTGGCCAGCGCCTTTGTCATGTCCTTCATCGGCGCGGCGGCCGTGTCCTACGTGCCGCAGCAAGTGGTGCGCCCGATGGTGCTGGTGTTGATCATCATCATGGCCATCTACACCTTCATCAAGAAGGATTTCGGCACGACCCGCGAAGCGCGTCCCATCGGTCCGCGCGAACGCATCCTCGCCATCGTCATCGGCGGCGCCATCGGCTTTTATGACGGCCTGTTCGGGCCAGGTACGGGCAGCTTTTTGATTTTCCTGTTCATCCGCGTCTTCGGCTTCGATTTCATCCTTGCCTCGGCCTGCTCGAAGCTGGTGAATATCGCCACCAACGTGGCCGCGCTGGCCTTCTTCATTCCCGCCGGCCACGTGGTGTATGCGGTGGCCGCACCGATGGCCGTATGCAATATCCTGGGCGCGCTGACGGGCACCTGGATCGCCGTGCGTCGCGGCGCCGCCTTCGTGCGCATCCTGTTCCTCGTGCTCCTGGTGCTGCTGATCGTCAAGTTGTCCTACGACATCTTCTTCAAGTAAGTTTTTGAACGATAACAAGCCATGAAAACCATCCAGGGCGTGCTGTGGGACAACGATGGCGTGCTGGTCGATACCGAACAGCTGTTTTACGAAAGCAACCGCGACTTGCTCTTGCCTTACGGCATAGACCTGACGCCAAAGCAATTCTTTGACTGGTTCCTGGACAATAACTACGGCGCCTGGCATGTGCTGCTGGGGCAGGGCCACGAGATCGAACTGGTCGAGCGCCTGCGGGCCGAGCGCACGGTGCTGTTTGCCGAACGCTTGCGCCAGGCGCGCCGGCTGGCCATGCCCGGCATCGGGCAAGTACTGGCGGCGCTGCGTCCGCACGTGGTCATGGGCGTGGTCACCAGTGCTTACGAACAGCATTTCCGGATCAGCCATGCGGCCACGGGCTTGCTGCAGCACTTCGACTTCGTGCTAACGCGTGAAATGTATGGCGAAAGCAAGCCGGCGCCCGACGGCTACGAGCTGGGCTTGCAGCGCCTGGGCCTGGCCGCCGCCGACTGCGTGGCCGTGGAAGACTCGCCGCGCGGCTTGCGCGCCGCCAATGCAGCGGGGCTCGAATGCATCATCGTGCGCAATCACATGAACCGCGAGCATGCATTTGATGGGGCATTCTGTGTAGTCGAATCGATGGCCGAGCTCGGCGAAGTGCTGGCTTCGTTCGTGCCCGGCATGGCGCCGGCGCACGGGCAATTAGAGGCCTTCCTCTGATCCGTCTTGCCGGCATGCCATTACAATTGCCTATCGCATTCACCGGCACCGTCCCACGATGACCCTCCCGCAACTGCACTTTGCCCACGCCAACAGCTATCCTGCCGGCACCTACCGCAAGCTGTTCGGCTTGCTGGGCCGCCACTACACCGTGCAGGCGCTCGACATGCATGCGCACGACCCCGCATACCCCGTCAGCACGGGCTGGCCCGAGCTGGTGCGCGAGTATATCGACGACCTCGAGCGCCGCTACAGCGGCCCCGTGATCCTCGTCGGCCACTCGCTCGGCGGCATGCTCAGCGTGATGGTGGCCAAGCAGCGTCCCGACCTCGTGCGCTGCGTGGTCTTGCTCGATTCGCCCGTGGTGGCGGGCTGGCGCGCCTTGCTGGTGCGGCTGGCGCGCAACACGGCGCTGGGCGAGCGCTTCTCTCCATCACGTTTTTCCGCCAGGCGCCGCAAGCTGTGGCCCGATGCGCAAGCCGCGTATGAGCACTTCGCGGCCAAGGACATGTTCGCCATCTGGGCGCCGCAGGTGTTGCGCGACTACATCGACAGCGGTCTGGTTCCTCATCCGGAAGGGGTGCAGCTGCGCTTTACGCGCGAAGTGGAAACGCAGGTGTATCGCAGCTTGCCGCACCATATCGGCGGCCTCGTCAAGGACGGTTTTCCAGTACCCATCGGTTTTATCGGCGGCACGGAATCGGTGGAATGCCGCCAGGCGGGCTTGACGGCTACGCGCAAGCTGGTCGGCAAGTTTTTCCGCCAGGTGCCGGGCGGCCATCTGTTTCCCATGGAAAACCCCGAGCTGACGGCGCAAGTGGTGCGCGAGATGATCACGGCATTGCTGGCGAAACAATAGAATATCGCCGAGGATTTTCAGGGGATGGGGGCCAACAGCGGTAGATTTTCGCGTAAAATCCTGCCATCCGGGCCGCGCCTGCACCAGATGTGCGGCCCCAGCCATTCCGATATTCTAGAAAGATACCCCTGCGATGACGATTAAAAGCGATAAATGGATACGCCGCATGGCGGAAACAACGGGCATGATCGAGCCGTTCGAACCGGGCCAGGTCAAGGAACGCGACGGCAACCGCATCGTGTCCTACGGCACGTCCAGCTATGGCTATGACATCCGCTGCGCCGACGAGTTCAAGTTGTTCACCAACATCAACACGACCATCGTCGACCCCAAGGATTTTGACGCGAACAATTTCGTCGACGTGTCGGGCAAGGGCTATTGCATCATCCCGCCGAACTCGTTTGCGCTGGCCCGTACCGTGGAATATTTCCGCATTCCCCGCAACGTGCTGACGATTTGCCTGGGCAAGAGTACCTATGCCCGTTGCGGCATCATCGTCAACGTCACCCCGTTCGAACCGGAATGGGAAGGCTATGTGACCTTGGAGTTTTCCAACACGACACCGCTGCCGGCCAAAATCTACGCCAACGAAGGCGTGGCGCAAGTGCTGTTCTTCGAGTCCGATGAAGTGTGCGAAACGTCGTACAAGGACCGTGGCGGCAAATACCAGGGCCAGGTCGGGGTGACATTGCCGAAGACCTGATTGCGGCACAGGGCGGGGTGACCGCCTTCTTTACATGCCTTTACCTGCCTTTACACCGGCCGCACTAGTTCCGCGCCCCATGCCTGCCGTTAACCTTGGTATCGAAACACTGAGGAGGCAGTATGGTAGCGGCAATCGGTTCGGGCGGCGCAGTCGGCGCGGCCGGTAGCGCCAGTGCGGGCAGCGGCTCGCAGATCGCGGTGCTGCAAAAGCAGATCACGGCGGCGCAAAAGCAATTGGCGGAATCGCAGAAGGGCGAGCAGACGGAGGCGTCGCAAAAGCTGCAGCAGCAGCTGGCGCAGCAAATCCAGGCCTTGCAGGCGCAGATTGCTCAGTTGCAAGCGGCGGCCGCACAACAGGCGGCGCAACAGGATGCTCAGACGGCCAGCAGCGCCGAGGCGGCGGCCAGCCCGGCCAGGTCAAGCGCGTCGACCCTGGGCAGCATCATCGATACGCAGGCCTAACAGCACATCCACAAATAAGACGCCAGGCTCGCCGACAGGTCAGCTTGGCGTTTTGACGGGCAACAGCATTTCCACGCACAAGCCGCCACCGCTGCGCAAGCTGGCCCCGATGCGGCCGCCATGGGCGCTGATGACGTGCTGGGCGATGGCCAGGCCCAAGCCGTGGCCATCCGTGCTGTGCTGGGTATTGCTGGCGCGGAAGAATGGTTCAAAGATGCGGGCCAGGTCGGCGCTGGCGACGCCGGGGCCCCGGTCCAGCACGGCGATGCGCAGCCAGCCGGTCTGGCGCGACAGATCCACTTCCACCGTGCCGCCATCGGGGCTGTGCTTGATGGCATTGCGCACCACGTTTTCCACGGCGCGCGCCAGCAATTCGGGCTGGCCCGTGACGCTGGCGTCGGCCATGGCCGCGTCGCCCGCCAGCGCGATGTCCAGCTGGCGCGCCCGCGCTTCATAGCGGGCGTCGTCCACGATGTCGTGCACGAGGTCGGCGATGCCGACGTCTTCGCTGTGCGTGTGCCCGGCCCCGGCTTCCAGCCGCGACAGGGTCAGCAACTCACCGATCAGTTTATCCATGCGTTCGCTTTCGCGTTCGATGCGCTGCATCGAGGCAGCCATCTTTTCCGGCTGCTGGTGCGCCAGGCCGATGGCGGCCTGCAAGCGGGCCAGCGGCGAGCGCAGTTCGTGCGATACGTCATGCAGCAGGCGCGTCTGGCTATCCATGAGGTTGCGCAGGCGGCCCGTCATGCGGTCGAAATCGCGGCCCAGGTCCGTCAATTCATCGCCGCGCTTGCCGTTGGCCTGAAAGCGCGGCGCCAGGTTGCCCTGCGAGGCGGCCTCGAACGCCTGCCGCAGGTCGCGGATGGGGCGCGCAAAATACCAGGCCAGCAGGAAAGAGAACAGCAGGCTGGCGGCGATGGCGGCGCCCAGGGGAATAAAGGTGCGGTAGGGCGTGTCCATGCGCGGGGGCGGGCCGCGGCTGAATTCGCCGCGCGGCGGCGCGCCCGCTTCGTGGGGCTGCGGACCGGGTCCCATGGCGCGCGGGCCGCTCATGGCGACGGCGTTCAGCGTGTCGCGCGCGGCGCCCGCCTCGGCATTGCGGAAGCGTTCGGACGAGGGCAGGAACAGCAGGTAGCGCTTGCCGTCGCTGCCGGCCGCGTCGCGCACGACGGGATGGGCCTGGCCCTCTCCCTGTCCCAGCATGGCGCGCGCCTTGGCCAGCATGGTGGCATGCACTGTGCGGCCCATCAATTCTTGTCCTTTGGCATCGACGGCAAATACGCGCATGCGTTCGAGCTTGCTGAGGAATTGCCGCAAGGCCTGGCTGCCACCCGCTTCCAGGGTGGCGCTGGCGGCCTCGATGATCATTTGCGCGGGCGGACTGGTGTCGATGTCGAGGGCCCGCTCCTGCTGCGCGGCCCGGTTTTTCAGCCAGAAGGTGCCGCCGATGCCGATGGTGGCCGTCACTTGCGCCAGCATGATGCACAGAAAAAACTTCCAGAACAAACGGCCCACGCTTACTCCTTGATCAGCTGGTAGCCGAGGCGGTACACGGTCTGCAGGCAGGAACGGCCGTCGGCCAGGCTGCCGAGTTTGCGGCGCAGGCTGCTCAAGTGCACGTCGATATTGCGGTCGAAGCGGGCCATGGGCCGTCCCAGACCCAGTTCCGACAATTGATTCTTGCTCACGGGCTTGCCCGCATGGCGCACCAGCACTTCCAGCAAATTGAATTCCGTGCTCGTCAGCTCCAGGTGCGCGCCGGCCCAGGAAACGCGGCGCTGTTCGGGCCACATCGTCAGTTGCCCCACGGTCAGCGGCGCCAGGCCTGACGCATCGTGCGGCGCCGCTTGGGCGCGGCGCAGGATGGCGCGGATGCGCGCTGTCAGCTCGCGCGGCGTGCACGGTTTTGTCACGTAATCGTCGGCGCCCAGCTCCAGGCCAACGATGCGGTCCGTATCGTCGCCGCGCGCCGTCAGCATCAGGATGGGCAGGTTGCTGCCGGCGCGGATGCGGCGCAGGGTTTCCAGGCCATTCATGCGCGGCATCATGACGTCGAGGATGGCGATCGCGTACAGGCCCGTCAGCGCTTCGGCCGCGCCGCTTTCGCCGTCATGCACGGCGCGCGCGTCAAAACCTTCCTGCGTCAGGTATTCCTGGAACATGCCGACCAGTTCCACGTCGTCATCGATTAACAAAACCTTGCTCATGCCTGTGCTTTTTTCGGGTGAATATCGTCCGATGATAGCAGTCAACAGGCGCTGTTCAGCGTGGTTTTACCCGCTTTTACACACGTTCGCTTACATTTGCTGCCCTTCCTTTACGTGCTTTTACGCGGCCCTGACGTTGCTTTACACGCCAGGCGCCGACAATCAGGGCTGACCGTTACGAAAGGAAATCCCGATGAAATACCTGAGCATCATGCTATCCCTGTTGCTGTTGTCCGCCTGCAGCATGCCCTTGCTGGCGCTGGCCCAGCCAGGACCGCCGCCCGGCTTGCCGCCGTTTCTGCATGGCATCGAGTTGAACGAAGCACAGCAGGACAAGGTTTTTGCCGCCACCTACGCCCAGGCGCGTCTCGAGCAGCAATTGCTGGCCGTGCTGACGCCGGAACAGCGCCAGCAGGCGCAGCAGCGGCACGACGGCCGCCCGGGCCCGCGCCACCTTGAGCGCGCTGAGTAAGCGGCAGGCGCGAGCATAGGGAGAGCCAGCATGCGCATCCAGGCGCTCTCGCGACGGACCACGCAGGTGTTGTACCTGTGCGCCAGCCTGAGCCCCGCCCTAGCGGGCTTGCCCCATTTGATGGAATATATATGGAATTACATGATCACGGTCTGGCATCCGACCTCGAAATGATGCGCCGGCAGGCGGCTGAACGGCGGCAAGTGCTGCGCTGGCTGCTGGCCGGCGCCGCCACCTTGCCTTTGATCAGTTGCGGCGGCAGCTCGGACGCCAGCGATACGACGGCAGGCAGCAATGCCGGCACCGTCACAATACCGACTGCGGGCGCCTGCACGGTGATCCCCGAAGAAACGGGCGGGCCCTATCCGGCCGATGGCACGAACACGCATGGCGGCAGCATCGTCAACGTGCTGAACCAGTCGGGCGTCGTGCGCGGCGATATCCGCGCCAGTTTCAATGGCGCCACCGGTATGGCAGCGGGCGTGCCACTGACCATCCAATTGCAGTTGCTCAACGCCAGCGGCGGCTGCGTCAGCCTGGCCGGCTACGCCGTATATGTATGGCATTGCGACCGCGACGGTCTGTATTCACTGTATTCGAGCGGCGTCACGGCGCAAAATTACCTGCGCGGCGTGCAGCAAACGGACAGCACTGGCAACCTCAGCTTTACGACCATCTTTCCCGGCTGTTACGCGGGACGCATGCCGCACGTGCATCTTGAGGTCTATCCCAGCCAGGCAAAGGCGGCCTCTGCCTCGAACCGCATCAAGACCTCGCAATTCACGTTCCCGATGGCAACCTTGAACGAAGCCTACGCGGCCAGTGGCTACACGGCCAGCGTGCGCAACCTGGCGCAGATCAGCTATGCGAGCGACAATATTTTCAGCGACGGCACCAGCCTGCAGATGGCCTCGGTGACGGGCAATGCCACCGATGGCTACGTCGCCACCCTGGTGATCGCCGTGAACGGTTAAGTCACCGTCATGAAACCCAGGTCGCGCCGGCTGAAGTTGCCGATGTTCGGGAACACCTCGGCCAGCTGGCTGTCGGCCACGCCGAACCATTTGGCCAGGGTGGCGCCGTACTGGTCGACGGACGTGGTCGGCAGCAGGGCGCCGGAACCGACGTCCAGCGCATGGCCGACGCCCGTGACGGGGAAGGCGCCATAGATGTCGCGGCCCTTCACGGCACCGCCCACGACAAAGTGGTGGGCGCCCCAGCCGTGATCCGTGCCATCGCCGTTGCTGCTGAAGGTGCGGCCGAAGTCCGACGCCGTAAACGTCGTCACCTGGCGCCGCAGATCCACACCCTGCAGGGCTGCCAGGGTTGTGTCGAAGTACGCGAGCGCATGGGCCAGGCGCGCCATCAGGTCGCCATGCAGCACTTTTTGCCGGTCATGCGTGTCGAAGCTGCCCAGGGTCACATAAAACACTTGCCGTTTTGCCCCCAGGGCGCCGCGCCCGCCGATGATGCGCGCCACCGTCTGCAATTGCACGGCCAGCGGATTGACGCCGGACGCGCCCGTGTTCGGATTGATGTAGGGCGGCGGATTGGGCACGCCGCCCGTGCCGGCCGCCAGCATGGCGCCGCTCAGTACGCTCTGGCTGGAAATGGCGCGCTGCACGACGGCCACGTGTTCCTGTTCGATCAGGTCGCTGCCCGCCTCGTTGATGATGGCTTGCAGCGCGCCCGCGCCGCCCGTGCTGCCATACAGGCTGCCGCTCATGCCACGGATGGGCACGGCGCCTGCCTGGCCCACCTGGAACTGGCGCACCTGGCGTCCGCTGAGGAAGACGGTATTGCCCGCAGCGGAAATGGCCGTGAACATGGCATTTGTATTCAGCGAGCCGGCCACGTCGGCCACCCGGCCGCCCCAGCCCACGGTGGCGCCTTCCGGCGAACCCGACTGCCATGTCGATTGCTGGTCGTTGTGCGAAAACAGCTTGGGTGGCAAGGCCACGCTGCCTGCCTTGTACTGCGCCAGGGTGGCCGGCTGGATCAGCGTGCCTACATTGGCCACGATGGCGGCGCGGCCATTGTCGAACAGGCCTTTCAACGGCGCCAGCTGGGGATGCAGGGCGAAGGCGCGGCCCGTTTGCGCGGTGGCGGGCACGATGGGCAAGACGCCGCCCGTCTGGCCCACATCGGGCAGATGGATGGAATCGCCGCCGCCCGTGTTGCGCAGGCGCGTGTATTCAGCCCACGAGGTGGGATCGGTGGCCAGCACCGTGTTGAAGGCGTCGTTGCCGCCTGCCATGAACAGGCAGACCATGGCCTTGTAGTCGCCGGCCGATTGCGCGGCGGCATTGCCCATGGCGGCCAGGTTCAGGGCGAACGGGGCGGCCGTGGTGCCGGCCAGGCTCAGCATGGAGCCGAGGAAGCGGCGGCGGGAAAATGGGGTGTTTTGCATGTGATCGCTCTTACTTTTGTACCAGGTAGGCTGGCGAGGCCATGGTCAGGAAAATGGCCAGCTTGACGCGGTTGGCCTGGGCCGTGGCAACTTGCGTGGCATTGCTGGCCGTGGCCGCAGGGATGCTGACGCCATTGACGGCGGTCAGGATTTGCCCGCGCAGCCTGGCGGGCATGCTGCCATGCATCAGGAGTAGGTTGATGCGGTCGAGCAGGGCGCCCGGGTCGGCGGCCAGCGCCAGTTCGCGCGTATAGTCGGGCTTGATAGCGCGGCCGTCGCCCACGCCGCTGTTGATGGCTTCCTGCATGAAGTTCAGATAGCCGGTCACCGATGGTTCAGCCGTGATCTGCAGTTCCGGCGCCACCAGGCCCGCGCCGGCCAGGGCGGAGTTGGGCGGCGTATAGCCGGGGCGGAAAAAACTGAACACGGAGGATGGATTCAAGGGACTCTGGCCCAGGCCGCTCAAAGGGTCGTCGAGGTAATACAGAGTGTAGCGGCCGCTGGCCGGCTTGGCATCGAAGGCGCGCATCCAGCCAGCCAGGCGCAGCAGCGGTTCGCGCAGCTTGCCCGTGCGTAAGGTGGTGCCGCCTGGGGCCAGCGCTTCCGGATCGAGCAGCACGGCGCGGATGATGGCTTGCATGTCGCCGCGCACGCCGCTGCCATTGTTGGCAAACACGGCTGCCACGCGGCCCACGTAGGCGGCGCTGGGATTGCTGCTGACCAGGCGCTGGATCAGCTGGCGGGCAAAGAATGGCCCCGTATTGGGGTGGTTGAACAAGGTGTCGAGCGCCAGTTTCAGATCGGCCTGGCCGCTGCTGGCGCCGGAGATGCTCTGGCCCAGGAAGCGCTTGTCGCCGCTGGAATGAAAGGCCGCGTAGTTCTGCATCGGCTTCCAGTCACGGTCGGGGTCGGTCGTGCTGGCATAGAAGCGCGCGTCGCTCTGGTCCGGACCGGCCCAGCTCCAGCCCGTAAAGACGCGGGCCAGGCCTGCCACGTCATCGTGCGTGTAGGTGTCGATAGGCTTGCCACCGGACAGTTTCAGGCTGCCATCCGCATTCAACTGGTACAGGCCGATGGTAAACAGCTGCATCACTTCGCGGGCGAAGTTTTCATCGGGCGTACGCGTGGCCGATTCCTTCTGGTTGCGCAGGTGGGACAGGTACAGTCCCATCATCGGATGCAGGGCCACGCCTTCGAGCAGGTTGCGGAAGTTGCCAAAAGCATGCTGGCCCAGCATGTCGTAGTAACTGGCCACGCCACGCACTCTTGGGCGCACGGACTCGTTCTGCATGGAAATGACGAAGATTTCGGAAAGGGCAAAGGCCATGCGCTGGCGCAATTGATCCTCGCCGCGGATGCCCTGCTGCCAGAATGTTTCATACACCCCCGTAAAGCCGACCGCTTGCCCGCCGGCGGCCTGCGTCGCCAGCATGGCGTCGATATATTTCCGGTGCAGGGTTTGCGGCTTGGAAAACTGCGCGCGGAACCACGCTTCGCTGTCGCTGGCGGCCAGCGCATCGATGGCCGCCATATTGGGCCCGAACGTGGCGCGGCCCAGGAAACGCGACGCTTCCTGGCGGGTGAAGGTGACGGCCGTCCGGCTGGCTGGGGGCGTGGTCAGGGGGGGAGGCGGGATGGTATCGCCCGTCGAGCTGTCGGAGGCGTTGTTCGCTGGCGGCACGACCGAGACGTCCGGGTTCTGGATGGAGCCGGTTTTGCTGTCGCCGCCACCGCCGCAGGCGGAAAGCAGGCTGAACAATGTGATGGCCAGTAAACGGCGCAAAGTAGGATCAGTCATTAAGTTTCTTTCAGGCAATCAAATTCTAGCCCGTTAATTGTAGGCCTTAGCTACCAAAATCCTGTTTTCAATTAACTATTTACGTGTTGGCCACGTTTTCAGTTGCCGGACGTTGGCATGATGTTGTGGTTGTTTTTGATGCTGTAGAGCGAACTTTACTGTTTGAAAATAAAAAATATTTTTTGCCGATCGCAGCCATTGTGGCGGATAGGCGACGTAATAAATTTCATCGAATTAAGCTTGTTTGAAAGCTCATGGACAGAGCGAAAACAGCTTCGCCGGAAACCATGGTTTTTACGCTATCGGCGAAACGCCGTTCGCCGCTACCCGCTCCTCTCCCTTGTCCTTGCTGGCACGGCCCTTGCGATAACAGGGCATGGGCCGCGTGCCTTCCCTTGTTGCCGGAGCCTGCCATGACCAGCCGTCTGCTCGCCTATCGTCCCGAAATGGAATTGCCTGAAGCGCCGGGCATGCTGCCTTTGCAGCAGGAAGATGAACTGGCACTGGCGGCGCAGTTGCTGGAATTGCAGGCGCCGGCCCAGTTCGATGGCTTTTTGGCGCGCCAGCTGGGCGCCACGGCGGCGGGGCAGCAAGTGCGCGGCACGCCGTTCGAAGGGCCGCTGCGCCAGTTGCTGGGCAAGGTGGTGGCGCCCCTGCTGCCCCTGCATGGCGGTTCGCCGCAGGCGCTCAAGCGGCGCGCGGCCGGCATCTTCGGCATGGAACTGGAAGGATTGAGCCCGGAAGACAAGGAATTCGAACTGGCGCGCCAGGTCGTGCACCTGATCGATGCCGTCAATACGGCGCTGGCGCAGGACGGCGGCACGGACGCGCGCACGCCCAGGGCGAGGGTCGAAACGGCCTTGCTGCAAGTGGCACGCAGCGTGGCGCCAGGCTTGCTCAGGCAGGCGGCGCAAACGCCGGGGCCGGACGGTGGCCGCTGGCGCCGCGAGGGCGGGCACATCGTCGTGCTCGATTGTTAACCGGACGGCCATCTGTCCGGCGCTGTAGTGTCAACTGAGGTGTCAACTGAGGTGTCAACCAAGGTGCTAACTTTTAGGAGCTCATCATGCATGACTTAGATCGTACGACCCTGGAATACGGGCAGGAGATGTCCGGCTTTGAAGCGGAACAGTTCGAGTTTGGCCAGGGCGAGTGGAGCGGCGAGGGGGGCGCGAACGCCATGTTTTCCGAGACCGAGGAGATGGAACTGGCGAATGAACTGCTGTCAGTCAGCAATGAAGCGGAACTGGAACAGTTTCTCGGCAATTTCCTGCGCAAGGCCGCCTCGGTGGCGGGCGGCATCATCAAGTCGCCCGTGGGACAAGCGATCGGCGGCGTGCTCAAGGGCGTAGCGAAAAAAGCCATCCCCCTGGCCGGCGGCGCCATCGGCGGTTATTTCGGCGGCCCGCTGGGGGCCAAGATCGGCAGCGGCCTCGCTTCGGCCGCCGGCAACGCGCTGGGGCTGGAAGCGGAAGCGTCGTCGAATGAAGACCGCGAATTCGAGGGCGCCAAGCAGTTCGTGCGCCTGGCCGCCGACACCGTCAACCGCGCCGCGCAGGCACGCGGTGCGGGCGACCCGCGCGCCATCGCCCAGGCGGCCGCCAGCGCGGCGGCGCGCCAGTTCGCGCCCGGCCTGCTGGGACGCCCCGGCAGCCAGGTGGCCACGCAGGGCGGCAGCGGCGCCGGTGCGGGCGGCGGCATGACGCAGGGGGGCGGACGCGGCCAGGGCCAGGGCGGCATGCGCCCGGCCAGCGGGCGCTGGGCGCGCCAGGGCCACAAAATCGTCCTGTACGGCGTCTGACATCATGGCCATCGGCGCTTACGCAGCCTGGATGCTGGCGCAGGAGGCGCGCTCGCTGCTGACGCGGCTGGCGCGGCTGGAACCGTTCGCGCTGATCGAGCCGACGGTGCTGGCGGCCGCCCTGATGCCCAGCGCCCAGTCGGCCATCGAAAGCCAGCTGGTGCAGGGCCGGCGCGCCTTGCGGCGCATGGTGGCCCAGTTTCAGTGGTGGCTGCGGCGCGAGCACGCCGACGGCGCCAGCATGGCCACGGCCGCCGAGGCACAGCGCCGCTTCACCTTCCTGCGCCTGAAATTCAATGCCGCGCTGACCCAGTTCGACCTGTTCAACGAAGTCATCACGCAGCGCAGCGAGCACAAGACGGGTGTGTGGCTGGCCGGCCTCGACATCGTTGCCGCCGACGCGCTGGCGCTGCCCGGCAATGTGTACCAGGCGCCGCCCGTGATCTGCTACCTGGACCGGGGGCCGGGCGCGGCCATCCGCCGCGCACGCACGCGCCTGCCGGGTGGCGGCGACAATCCCGTCGCCATCATCCGCCTGCCGCGCGAACGCATGATCGGCAGCAGCATCGCCTCGTCGCTCGTGCACGAGGTAGGCCACCAGGGCGCGGCGCTGCTGGACCTGGTGGCGTCCTTGCGGCCCGTGCTGCAAGCCATGCAGCACGGCGGCAGCGGTGCCGTGCACGTGTGGCAGCTGTGGGAACGGTGGATTTCCGAGATCGTGGCCGATTTCTGGTCGCTGGCGCGGGTCGGCGTGGCCGCCACCCTGGGCCTGATCGGCGTGGTCAGCCTGCCGCGCGTGTTTGTCTTCCGCCTCAATATCGACGATCCGCACCCGGTGCCATGGCTGCGGGTACGCCTGAGCTGCGCCATGGGGCGGGCCCTGTATCCGCATCCGCAGTGGGACCGCCTGGAGCAGCTGTGGCTGTCGTACTACCCGCTGGCTGGTCTGCCGCCGGCCCGGCAGCGGCTGCTGGAACAGTTGCAGGCCAGCATGGCGGCCCTCGTGGGCTTGCTGGTGCAGCACCGGCCGCCGGCCTTGCGCGGCGGCTCGCTGGCCGAAGCCATGGCCGTGCGCACGCGCCAACCGGCCATGCTGGCGCAGCTGTTGCGCAGCTGGACCCTGGCGCCGGCGCAGATGTACCAAGCCGCGCCGACCCTGGTCTTCGCCGTGCTGGGCCAGGCGCGCGCCAGCGGCACCTTGAGCCCGGAAGACGAAAGCGAGCTGCTGGGGCGTTTGCTGACCCACTGGGCCCTGCGCAGCACCCTGGACACGTCGGAGCTGTGCGCCGATGTCGTGCGGCATGGCCGCCAGTCCGGCAGGCCGCTGCCGCCCCTGGCATCCCGTTTGATTATCCATTGAGGAGAATGACATGAGCAGCAAGATGAGCAGCAATATGGGTGGCAAGAACAGGGGGGCGGGCCAGGCGGGTCCGAAACACCACGGCGGCAGCATCGCTGTCACCGTGCACGAGCAGGACAGCGGGGCCATGGTCGTCAATGCCGCCATCAGCCTGTACCGGGGAGCCGAGGCGGACTGCCATCTGTTCAATGCCGCCACCTGGGTACCCGACCCCGCCATGCTGGTGGGCGTGCGCTGGACGGACGGGCGTGGCGGCACCGTGTTTACCGACCTGGCGACGGGCAGCTACGTGGGGGTGTATGGCAATTTCCCCTCCACGCCGCCCCAGTGCGTGACGGTGCAGGCCGACTGCAGCGCCGTGCTGTGCTTCACGCCCCAACTCAATCCGCAGGTGACGCTGGCGTTTGAAACGGCCGACTGCCATCCCAGCGACTGCCATTTCGGCAGGGTGGGCGACCGCGCCGTGGCCACTATCTCGTTTGACGGCGACCAAAGCGCCGACGGGCGAGATCAGGTGCAAGTGCTGGCCGCCGCGCCATGGGTACCCCTGCGCGGCACGCCGAACTCCTTTTCCACCCCGGTGCGGCGCGCCGGCATGCATCGTTTCATGGGGCAGATGATGCTGTCGCAGCGGCCCGAACTGCGCAGCGCCTTGCCCGTGCCGGAAGGGCTGAGCCCGAACGCCATGCTGGCGCTGGATGCGGAATACGAGACGGAAGAGCGCCAGCCGCAACCGATTTCGGGCAATGTGGGCGTGTCGCTGACGCGCACGGAAACGGAGCCGACGGAAGACTTGCCGCTGTGGACCCTGATACGCAACAGCACCGAGGCGATGTCGTTTACAAATTACCTGCATTTCATGGACAGCCTGTTTTGCGGCGACCTGGCCAGCGTGCGCGGCTTCGAGCAGGAACGCTTCGTCAAAAAGACGGAGATGTTCCAGCAGCTCAAGCAGCGCCGCGCGCTGCCGTTTTCCGATGCCGATTCCTACCGCGTGCTGAAAGTGGCGACGGAAGCGTTCGTGATGGTCAATTGCGGCGTGCTGAACCAGCCGCTGGCCTTCAATCCGGCCGAAGACAACGCTTACCTGGACCGGCGCGACATCCCCCAGGGGCGTGACCTGGAAACCGTGCTGCGCAATGACTACCTGGAAAACATCGACGGCTTCCAGACCTTGCCCTACCTGGCCGTGATCCGCCGCAAGCTGCCCGACATTCCCATCAGCATCCCGCGCGGCCAGGAAGGCGAAGTGGACCTGTGCTTTGGCATCATCCAGGAAAAGCTGGCCAATCCTTGCCTGCTGGAACTGATCTGGTCGTACTGGCATGAAGAGGGCATGCTGGTGCAAACCATGAACGCCATCGCGCAACGCTTCCAGAACCTGCGCGCGCCGGGCAACCATCTCGATCCCCTGTCGAACACGGAAATCGATATGCTGCGTCCGCTGAATAATTTGCTGTGGGGATACACGCAGGATGAACAGCATCGGCTGACCGTGATGCGCCGGAACTATGAGTATGACCATCACTACGGTGTGCGCCTGGACGGCAAGGCAGTGCAGCACTTCCGGCCAGCCGATAGCCGCTCCAAATTCCTGGAAGCGTTCCACCACTTGCTGCGCCTGCTGACTTCGTTCTACAAGCAGGATGACGATACCACCGTGAAGGCCGACGCCTTCCCCGTGCTCAATGCCTTGAAAGAAATCCACCTGATCCTGTCGCAGGGCGCGCATAACCAGTTCGGCGACTTGCCGTCGACGGCGCGCATCGAGATGCTGATGCAGCAGTGGATGCTGGCGCGTCCCGAATTCCGTGAATTTTTACCGACGCGCGTGATGGTCGCGTATCCGGAACCGTGGATGGACAGGGTTGACGCCATGAAGAAACTGCAGGGCTGGACGGATACCAGCGTGATGCATTTCCGTAACCTGGCCATCTTTGGCGAGCAATTGCTCCTCTCCGTGCGCTACGGCAACTGGAGCGACATCTATGAGCCGACCCAGGCGTTCAACTGGGCGCGTTTCTGGCGCCCGCAAGTGCAGGGCTATATCCACGGCTACCGTGCCGCCACCGGGGTCGACCTGTCCGTCGACAGCAGCGACCCGGTGGTCGAATCGACGATGCCCTCGGTGTTGTTGCGCCAGCGCCTGAGCCAGCAGCTGCGCAGCGTCTAGGGCGGGAGCGGGGCGCGTGCATGCTCGACTTTACCAGTGCCCTGTATCTGGGCATGCGCCATCCGGCGGCCGCGCTGGCGCCGTGGAGCAGCCTGACCCTGGGCCAGCCGGCGGCGCTGCAGGAGCCGCCCGGCGCGCTGGCCCTGGCTGCGGATCTGGCGGCTCTGCAAGGCTGCGAGGCGGCCTGCGTGCTGCCGTCGACCCTGCACCTGTTCTGGGACCTGTTCGGCATGCTGGCTGCCGAGCGCCTGGTGATCCTTGTCGATGGCGGCAGTTACGCCATCGCGCGCTGGGGCGCCGAGCGGGCGCAGGCCCTGGGCTTGCCGCAGCAAGTGTTTCCCAGCGGCGAGATGGCGGCGCTGCGGCAACTGGTGGCGGCCTGGGGCAGGCAAGGGCGGCGTCCATTGATACTGGCCGATGGCTATGTGCTGGGCAGCGAACAGGTCTTGCCGCTGGCCGGCTATGCGACGCTGGCGCGCCAGGGCGGCGGTTATCTGCTGCTCGACGACACGCAAGTGCTGGGCGTGGCAGGTACACAGGGCGGCGGTTCGGCGCGGCTGCATGGCTTGCATGGGGAATCGCTGATCATCGGCGCCTCGCTGGCCAAGGGATTTGGCGTGCCGCTGGCCGTGCTGGCCGGCAGCCGCAAGCTGCTGCGGCGCTTCGCGGCGCACAGCCAGACGCGCGTGCATGCCAGTCCGCCTTCGGCGGCCGTGCTGGCGGCGGCGCGGCGGGCGCTGGCGCTCAACGCGCGCCATGGCGACACCTTGCGCGCCAGGCTGGCGGACAGGGTGGCGCAATGGCGGGCGGGGATGGCGGCGGCTGGCATCGCTTGCCGGGGCGGCAGCTTCCCCGTGCAGCGCCTGCCCGGGCGCGCCCATTTGCAGCTAGCCTTGCGCGCCGCGGGCGTGCTGGCGCTGGCGCAAGCGGGGGACGGTCCCGGCGCGCTGACTTTTCTGCTGCGGGCCGACCAGACGCCCCGGCAACTGGAACAGGCGATGAACTTGCTTGAACATCATACGAGGAGGCGATATGAACGAAGCGTTTGAAATGCTGCCCTTTGGGGGACAGGCGGGAGCGGCCGGCGAGCAGGAGTGGCTGGGGGAATGGTCGCAGGAGTGGTCGCAGGAGTGGTCGCAAGAGGGGGAGGAAGAGGGCGAGTGGGAAGGTGAATGGGAGAGCGAATGGGAAGGCGAGCGTGCGCGCCCTGGCGGTGGACGCGGCGCCATGCGCGGTGGCGGCCTGCGTGCGAGGCCGCCGCTGCGGGGCCCGCGCCGTCCCGCGCCGCCACGCTACCAGGGCCAGGGGCGCCGGCCACCCCGGTATCCGCCGCCGCCCTTGCCGTATCCGCCACGCTACCGGGGCTGGGGCGGCTATGGCGCCATCTATCCCACCATTTATCCGGCGCCGTATCCCGTGTTCGGCGGCCAGCAGGAGCCGGCGCCGTATCAGGATACGGGCCAATATCAAGACCAAGACCAGGGGCAGGATCAAGGAGCGGATCAAAACCCGGACCAGGATGACGGCCAGATGCAGGGCGAAGTGCCGCCCATCCTGGCGTCCACCCTGGGCCGCGTACCGGGCGCGGCCGCCTTGCGCTACCAGGCGGTGGGCGCGATTCCGCAGGCCGTCAACGATGCGAACGCCACGGGGCCGGGCCTGTATGTGATCGAGTTTGACACCAAGGATGGCCGGCGCGCCTACAGCGGCCAGACCGACGATTTGCGGCGGCGCCTGAAACAGCACCATCTGTGCGGCAAGATGATGGGCATCGACATGAGCGCGCATGACGTCTATGTGGCGCCGCTATCGTCGGCCGCTCAGCGGCGCATTCTGGAAAAGGGTATCCACAGCGACATGTTTACCCACCGGCGCGGCGTGTTGACGAACCAGCGGCGCGAACTGGAAATGGCCGTGCTGGGCGAAATGTGGGGCTGACGATGACAGTAGCTTGACGACTGCGAAGGAGAGCATCATGCACCAACTCGAATGTGAATGCGGGCAATGCCGGCAGCGGGCCGGCGCCGCGTTTGAAGTGCTGGAATTCGGCCGGGAGTGGCCGGGCAAGGGCCGCGCGGCGGCCGTCTTCAGCGAAGAGGAAGAACTGCAGCTGGCCATGGAGTTGCTGGAAGTGGCCAGCGAGGAGGAACTGGAGCAGTTTCTCGGCAATGTCTTCAAGAGCGTGTGGAAGGGCGTCAAGAAAGTGGGCGCTACCATCGCCAAGGTGGCCAAGCCGCTGGGCGGCGCCTTGAAGGCCGTGGCCAAGACGGCCTTGCCCTTTGTCGGCGGCGCCCTCGGTTCGATGATCCCGATACCGGGTGTGGGCACGGCGCTCGGGTCGGCCCTGGGGCGCGCGGCCAGCAATGCGCTGGAGCTGGAAATGGAGAACGCGGCGCCGGCCGACCGTGAACTGGAGCTGGCGCGCCGCTTCGTGCGCATCGCGGGACAGGCGGCGCGTCTGGCCGGTGACAGCGATGGCAGCACGCGCGCCGTGGAAAGCGCGCTGACGCGGGCCCTGCACCAGCAATTGCCGCACTTCCGCTCGCCTGCGCCGCAGCAGGAAGATGAAAGCGGACGCTGGCGCCGGCGCGGCAACCGCATCGTCGTCATGGGCGACTGGCAATAGCGCGGCAAGATGATCATCGATTGCCACTGCCATGCGGGTCCGGGAGACGGTTTGAGCGGGCCGTGGGACAGCGATGCGCCGCTGCAGGCCTACTTGCGCCGCGCCCAGACGGCCGGTATCGCCCGCAGCGTGCTGTTCGCCGCCTTCCACTCCGATTACGCCATCGCCAACCATGGCGTGGCGCGCCTGGTGGCGTCCGATCCGCAGCGTTTCTACGGTTTTGCCTTCGTGCATGCGCGGCGCGACCGTGGCCGCATCCAGGACATGGTGCGCACGGCCGTCGAGCGTTACGGTTTTGTCGGCATCAAGGCGCACCGGCTTGACTCTCGCATCAGTGGCGAACTGTGCGAGGCGGCGCGCTTCTTCGGCTTGCCCGTGCTGTACGACCCGGCCGGCGAGGTGGCCGTGGCCGAGCTGCTGGCGCAGCAGTATCCCGACGTCAATTTCATCCTGCCGCACCTGGGCAGCTTTGGCGACGACTGGGCGGCGCAGCTGGCGCTGATCGACCACCTTGTGCGCCATCCGAATATCCATACGGACAGCTCGGGCGTGCGCCGCTTCGACTTGCTGCAGCAGGCCGTGCGCCGCGCGGGGCCGCACAAGGTCCTGTTCGGCTCGGACGGTCCGTGGCTGCATCCGGGACTGGAATTGCACAAGATCGAGTTGCTGGGATTGCCGCCGCTCGATGCGGCGTTGATCACGGGCGGCAATTTTTTGCGGCTGGCGCGGCTGGCGTGAGGCAGATCAAAAGGCAGCCGGCGGTGTCGCGGCAGTAGCGGCTTGCTCCGCGCAGGTAGCCGCCTTGCGGCGTATCTGCAGGGCGCGGTCGGTCACGCCCAGGCGGGCGGCCGCGCGCTGGTTATTGCCGTGTTCCTCGGCCAGCACCAGGCGGATGGCCACGTCGGTGGCGCAACGCGTGATGTGCGACAGCTTGCAGCCCTGGGCCAGGGCCCGCCGCACGGCCGCTTCGAAATACTGGTCAGGCCAGTGCGGTGCCAGCAGCTGTTCGTTTGGCGGCAGGGCGCCGATGGTGATGGGGCCGGGGCCGCAATGGCGGTGCCAGATGCGCGTGACGGTCTGGCGCAACTCGCGCACATTGCCCGGATAGTCGCGCAGCAGCAGGTATTCGCGCACGGCCGCGTCCAGCGCGGGCGGAGGGCGCTGCGCCAGCTCGGCGAGGAAATGCCGGGCCAGCGGCAGGATGTCGTCCTGGCGCTCGCGCAGGGGTGGCGTCTGGCAACGCCAGCCGGCGATGCGGTAATACAGGTCGGCGCGAAAGGCGCCGCGCGCCACCTCATGTTCCAGTTCGCGGTTGGTGGCGCAGACGAGGCGAAACTGGGTCGGTTGCCAGGTATTGCCGCCCACGCGCTTGTATTTGCGCTCCTGGATGGCGCGCAGCAGCTGCGCCTGCAAGGGCAGCGGCAGTTCGCCCACTTCGTCGAGAAACAGCACGCCGCCGTCGGCCAGGGCGAAAGCGCCATCGCGCGCGGCCGCCGCGCCCGTAAAAGCGCCCCGTTCATGGCCGAACAGTTCGCTGCCAGCGAGGTCCGGCGACAGGGTGGTGCAGTCGAGGATGGTGAAGTCGCCGCTGCAGTTGCCGAGGCGGTGGACCAGTTGCGCCAGTAAATCCTTGCCCGTGCCCGTCTCGCCCGTGATCAGCATCGACGCCTGGCTGAAGGCGGCCATTTCCACCACCTGGTGCAGCAAGGCGGTCCAGGCCGCGCTCTCGCCCACCAGCTGCTGGCGCACGGCGCCGGACGCCAGCAGCTGCGCCACGGCCTGCCAGCGCTGCAGGCGCGCCAGCACCTGGCCCGCATCGATGCTACCGGCCGGCCACAGCAGCACATCGAGCGCGCCAGCCGCCAGCAGGGCGCGCTTTTGCGCGCAGCTGGGGGGCTGGCCGCAGGCGGCAATGGCCATCACGGAGGCATGGCGGCACAGTGCTGGCAGCGCTTGCAGCAGCGCGGCATTGGCCTCGGCAAACAGGACGATGCCCGCCCCATCCTCCTCGCCATCGTGCCGCCGGGCTACAGTTACCTGAGCCTGCTTCAAGGCCGTCATCAGCAAGGCGCCACTGCCAGCCGCCGCCTGCTGCACGATTTCCAGCCACACCTTGAGCGTCATATGCCAGCCATCACGAGGGCACGAGTGGCCCATCTTAGAAGCCCGATACCCCAGCCGTTTGATCTGGCGCAAGCGTGCGCGGTAGTGCATAAAATGAAAAACGCCGCCTGATTTGCATCAGGCGGCGCTATTTAATGAAGTTCAACGAACGTCAACGTCTTTAGACGTTCTCATCCAATTTCACGCAATCAACAAAATATCCGCGCTTGCCATCGACTTCGCGTTTCACGAGACCATGCACATCCGTTTCGAAGCCTGGGAAGCGCTCGTTGAAGTCGCGTGCGAAGCGCAGGTAGTCGACGATGGTCTTGTTGAAGCGCTCGCCCGGGATCAGGAGCGGGATGCCCGGTGGATACGGCGTCAGCAGGATGGACGTGATGCGGCCTTCCAGTTCGTCGATGGCCACGCGCTCGATTTCGCGGTGCGCCATCTTGGCGAAGGCGTCCGACGGCTTCATGGCCGGAATCATGTCCGACAGATACATTTCCGTCGTCAGACGCGCCACGTCGTAGGCCTTGTAGAAATCGTGGATCTGCTGGCACAGGTCGCGCAAACCCATTTTTTCGTAGCGTGGGTTGGCCGCCGCGAATTCCGGCAGGATGCGCCACATCGGCTGGTTCTTGTCGTAGTCGTCCTTGAACTGCTGCAACGCGGTCAGCAGGGTATTCCAGCGGCCCTTGGTGATGCCGATCGTAAACATGATGAAGAACGAGTACAGGCCGCATTTTTCAATGATGACGCCGTGCTCGGCCAGGTACTTGGTGACGATGGACGCGGGGATGCCCGTGTCGCCGAACTGGCCGTCCAGCGACAGGCCCGGGTTGACGATGGTCGCCTTGATCGGGTCGAGCATGTTGAAGCCGGGAGCGAGGTCGCCGAAGCCGTGCCAGTCATCCTCGGCGCGTATCATCCAGTCTTCCTGCTGGCCCATGCCTTCGTCGTTGAAGCTGGACGGACCCCAGACCTGGAACCACCAGTCCTGGCCCCATTCCTGGTCGATCTTCTTCATGGCGCGGCGGAAATCGAGCGCTTCCATGATCGACTCTTCCACCAGGGCCGTCCCGCCTGGCGCTTCCATCATGGCCGCGGCCACGTCGCACGAGGCGATGATGGAATACTGCGGCGACGTCGAGGTGTGCATCAGGTAAGCCTCGTTGAAGGCGTCCTGGTCCAGCTTGACCGTGTCCGATTCGCGCACGAGGATTTGCGATGCCTGCGACAGGCCGGCCAGCAATTTGTGCGTGGACTGGGTCGAGAAGATCATCGATTCCTTGGCGCGCGGACGGTCCTTGCCGATGGCGTGCATATTCTTGTAGAAATCGTGGAAGGTGGCGTGCGGCAGCCATGCTTCGTCGAAGTGCAGGGTGTCGATCTTGCCGTCCAGCATTTCGCGCAGGGTTTCCACGTTGTAGATCACGCCATCGTAGGTCGATTGCGTGATGGTCAGAATGCGCGGCTTCTTGTTCTTCGCTTCGCGTGCGAACGGGTTCGCCTCGATCTTGCGGGCAATGCTTTCCGGCGTGAATTCATGCAGCGGGATAGGGCCGATGATGCCCAGGTGATTGCGTGTCGGCATCAGGAACACGGGAATGGCGCCGCACATGATGATCGAATGCAGGATCGACTTGTGGCAATTGCGGTCGACGACGACGATGTCGCCTGGCGCCACGGTCGAGTGCCACACCATCTTGTTCGAGGTCGACGTGCCGTTGGTGACGAAATAGCAATGGTCGGCATTGAAGATGCGCGCCGCATTGCGCTCGGACGCGGCGACAGGACCCGTATGGTCGAGCAGCTGGCCCAGTTCTTCGACGGCGTTGCAGACGTCGGCGCGCAGCATGTTTTCACCGAAGAACTGGTGGAACATCTGGCCGATCGGCGACTTCAGGAAAGCCACGCCGCCCGAGTGGCCGGGGCAGTGCCACGAGTAGGAACCGTCGTTGGCGTAGTGCACCAGCGCGCGGAAGAACGGCGGCGACAGGCCGTCCAGATAGGATTTCGCTTCGCGGATGATGTGGCGCGCGACGAATTCCGGCGTATCTTCGAACATGTGGATGAAACCATGCAGTTCGCGCAGGATATCGTTGGGGATATGGCGCGAGGTGCGCGTTTCGCCGTACAGATAGATGGGGATGTCGGCGTTCTTGTAGCGGATTTCCTCGACAAAGGCGCGCAGCGATTTCAAGGCGTGGTCGGTTTCCTCGATGGAACCGCCGCCGAATTCTTCATCGTCGATCGACAGCACGAAGGCTGACGCGCGCGATTGTTGCTGGGCAAATTGCGACAAATCGCCGTAGCTGGTCACGCCCAGCACTTCCATGCCTTCTTTTTCCATTGCGGCGGCAAGGGCGCGAATGCCCAGGCCGGACGTATTTTCAGAACGGAAATCCTCGTCAATGATGACGATAGGGAAACGAAATTTCATGCATGTCTCCAAAAAAGCAAGCCGCCCCTGACAGATGTGAAGGGGCGGACTAGGGCGCGACCTCAGGCGGTGATACAAGCCGGCAGCCGCAGAAAAAAAATAAGAACGGGATTCTCGCAGAAATGCGGCCTCTGCGGGAAAAAAATATCGTAGTAAAGCGTCACAAACGTACGCTAGCGTGACGCATGGGTGTGACAGGGGTATTACAGCAACATTCTGGCCATAATTCTCAACCTTATCAGGCTTTGCGTTCCAGCGTGACAAAGGCGTAAGGCAGGCCGGATTTCTCCGAAACATGCTCTTCGCGCGCGGTCTCTTGCCACACGGCATGGTCAACGGCGGGGAAAAACGCGTCGCAGTCAAATGTCTGGCCGATTTCCGTGATGAGCAAACGCTGTGTCAGGGGGAGTGACTGCTTGTAGATCTCGGCGCCGCCGATGACATAGGCTTCCGCGCCATCGAGCAGGGCGATGGCCGCTTCCACTGATGGCACCGCTTCCACGCCTTCATGGCGCCACTCCGGATTGCGCGTGATGACGATGTTGCGGCGGTTCGGCAGCGGACGGCCGATGGAATCGAAGGTCTTGCGGCCCATGAGGACGGGGTGGCCCGTCGTCAAGCGCTTGAAGTGCGCCATGTCTTCCGGCAATTTCCACGGCAGGGTGTTGTCGATGCCGATGCCGCCTTGCTGGTCGGTGGCGACGATGATGGTCAGATGGCTCATTGGTTCTGTCAAAGTGGTGGGGGCGATGCCCGATGCCCGTCATTATCGTTGAAATTGCCCGCTGCCTCCAGATGCGCACGCATGGCGCCGGCCAGCGGTCCCGGCGCCTCCAGCGGAATCATGTGGCCGGTGTTCTCTTTCAGCAGGTGCAGGGTGGCCTGCGGCAAGCGGGCGGCCATGGCGCGCAGGTCGTCGGGATTGACGAGCTTGTCGTCTTCGGCACCCACGATCAGCACGGGAAAATCGAGTTCCGGCAAGCGCGCCATCAGGTCCGGGCGGGCTATGGTGGTGATGAATTGCGCCAGCAGCACGTCCTTGCCCAGGTCCAGACCCATCTGCTGGATCAGGCCCGTGATGCCGGTGTCCTGTAAGTGCGCGGGATGCAGCAGTTCGCGCAGGCGCTGGCGCGTGATGCCCGCATAGGCATTGCGTTCGAGCATGGCGACGATGCGCTGGCGCGCTTCGATTTCCGCCGGCAGCAAACCTTTGGCGGAATTGGCGATCAAAGTAAGGGACTGGACACGCTGCGGGTGCGCCAGCGCGTATTCGAGCGCCAGATAGGCGCCCAGCGAAAAGCCCACCAGATGGGCCTGTTGGGCGCTGTGGCTGGCGATCAGTGCCTGCATCTGCGTGCGCGTGCGCGCCTCGTGCAGGGGCACGTGCCGCAAATCAAAGGCGCCGCCCAGGGCTGGGGCCAGGCGCGACCACAGGCGTTCGTCGCACAGGGTGCCGGGGATGCAGTCGAGCCGTATCTTGGTATTGTTCAAGGGCAAGCTTGGTTGGGAAAATTTTTGTCGAGCGGCATTATCCGTCATTTTGCGTATTGGGGCAGCGGCATGGTATTTTCTGCATGGCATTATTTTCAATAGTGCGCGGCTGGCAAGCAGCCACTTTATGGTAGGCTCATGGCTCATCAAGCCAGGGTACCGGCGACGTGACCTGAAACACCGAATGCAACCCACTAATTATACAAAGAGGAAACACCATGGCGATCAGTTTGCAAAAAGGCGGCAATGTCAATCTGAGCAAGGAAGCTCCTGGCTTGAAGAAAATCGTGATTGGCCTGGGCTGGGACCCGCGCGCCACCGATGGCGCCGCATTCGACCTGGACGGCAGCGCCTTCCTGCTGAAAACGGATGGCAAGGCCCGTTCTGATGCCGATTTCATTTTCTATAACAACCTGAAGTCGGCCGACGGCTCCATCGTCCACGCGGGCGACAACACGACGGGCGGCGGCGATGGCGATGACGAGAAAATCGCCGTCGACCTGGCCAACGTGCCTGCCGACATCGACAAGATCGCCGTGGCCGTCACCATCCACGACGCGGAAAACCGCAAGCAGAACTTCGGCATGGTCGGCAAGGCCTACATCCGCTGCCTGAACGGCGACAACGGCGCGGAAATCGCCCGCTACGACCTGTCGGAAGACGGCTCGACGGAAGCGGCCATGATCTTCGGTGAAGTCTACCGTGCCGGCAGCGAATGGAAATTCAAGGCGATTGGCCAGGGCTTCAAAGGCGGCCTGGGCCCTCTGGCCCGCTCGTTCGGTATTAATGCTTAACAACCAGTTGTTTGCGTAAATGTACCGGGTGGCACCGCTGCCCGGTTCTGTCTTTCCCATCTTTCTCCCTGACTCCATGGAAAACCTGATCAAGGGGCAGCGCCTGGCGCTGTCCGGCCTCGTCACGGGCAATATTGTGCAACTGGGTCTGGCCAGCGCCGGCGTGACGCTGGATTTCGCCTGTTTCGGCCTCGACGCCGCTGGCAAGCTGTCCGACGACCGCTACATGACTTTCTTTAACCAGCCGCGCACGCCGTGCGGCGGCGTGGAAACTGCGGCGCCGTCCGGCGATGCGGCCGGTTTCAGCTATCAGCTCGACCGTTTGCCTGCGTCCATCGAGCGCCTGGTCGTCACGGCCGCCATCGATGGCGACGCCACCATGGCGCAGCTGGGCAGTGGCTACCTGCGGCTGCTCGACGGCGGCAGAGAATTGGCCCGATACACGTATGCGGACGCTGATTTTGCGCAAGAAAAAGCCGTCATGCTGGGCGAGTTCTACCGCAAGGATGGCGGCTGGCGCTTCATGGCCGTGGGCCAGGGTTTCAATGGCGGCCTCGATGCGCTGGTCGCGCATTTCGGCGGCGAAGTGGCGCCGGCGGTAGCGGAACCGGCGCCCAAGATTTCCCTGTCCAAAATTTCGCTGACCAAGGCGGGCCAGACGCACAAGGTGTCGCTGGAAAAGGGCGCGGGCGCGCCGAAGAAACTCATCGTCAAGGCGACCTGGGTCGATAACGGCGATGGCGACGACGATAACGACGACCTCGATTTGCGTGTCGGCATCCTCTTGCCGAATGGCCAGATGCGCTTCATCCAGGCGCCGGACACGGCAGGCAGCTTCGACGCCATGCCCTACGTGCGCCACCTGGGCGACGTGGCGGGCGCGGCGGGCAAGGGGCCGGCCACGGAAACGGTGGAAGTCAACCCCGCGCTGGCGCAGCATTACGGCGGCACGGTGGGCCTCGTCTTCAGCGTGTATTCGGCGGTGGCCAATGGCGCCGTCTCGGTCGCGTCCATGCGGCCGAAGATGGTCATGCAATATGGCGAGCAGATCGTCGAGTGCGCGTTCGACTTCCGCCTGTCCAAGGCGGCCGACGATGATTCCGTCTACACCTATGTGATCGGCATGGCGCGCATCACGAACGACAGCATCATCCTCGAGCCGTCCGGCAAGACGTCGGAGCCGGGCAGCGAAGCGACGCCGTGGCTGAGCTGGCAGGGCGAGAACCTGCAGCTGGCCTTCAACGGTCCCGTCGTCTTCAAGGGCGAGGACAAGGAAGACGAAGATGACTGCAATGCCGATAATCCGCGCCGCTACATCGCCTAGGAGACACTGATGGAAACCTTGTCCAAGGGACAGCGCTTGCCGCTGGCCAATCTCGTTCCCGATGGCGTGCTGCAGATCGGCGTGGCCGCGCAGGGGCTGGCGCTCGACGTGGCCTGCTTCGGCCTCGACGCCAGCGGGAAACTGTCCGACGAACGCTACATGACCTTTTTCAACCAGCCGCGCACGCCGTGCGGCGGCGTGGAAGCGCGTGCCGGCAGCGGCGGCGACACGACGGAGTTTGCCTTGCAGCTGGCGCGCTTGCCGACCGGCATAGACCGCCTCGTCGTGACGGCGTCCATCGATGGCGGTGGCGTGATGTCGCAGCTGCAAGCTGGCCACGTGCGCCTGCAGGCGGGCGGACGCGAACTGGCCCGCTTTGCCTTTGCCGGTGCGGATTTCGCACAGGAAAAAGCCGTCATGCTGGCAGAGATCTACCGCAAGGATGGCGGCTGGCGCTGCATGGCCGTGGGACAAGGTTTTAATGGCGGACTCGATGCGCTGGTGCGCCACTTCGGCGGTGAAGTCGAGCAGGCTGCCCCCGCAGCGGCTTCGGCTGTCATGCAGGCGAAGATCAACCTGGAAAAGCGCGTGGAACGCGAAGCGCCGCAACTGGTCAGCCTCGTCAAGCAGGCGGGCGTGTCCCTGCAAAAAGTGGGACTGCTTGATCACCGCGCCAAGGTGTGTCTGTGCCTCGATATTTCCGGCTCCATGGGACGGCTGTATAAAGAGGGGCTGGTGCAGCGCTTTGCCGAGCGCATCCTGGCCCTGGGCTGCAAGTTCGACGACGATGGCGAGATCGATGTTTTCCTGTTCGGCAAGAACGTCCACCATCCGGCGCCCATGGCCTTGAGCAACTGCAATACCTATGTGAGCCAGGCGATACAGCGCCATCCGCTCGAAGGCGATACGCGCTATGGCGCCGCCATGCAGGCAATCCGCGCGTTTTATTTCCCCGACAAGGCCGGCGGCGAGCGCACGCGGCCCGTCGCGGCCGAGTTGCCCGTGTACGTGATGTTCGTCACCGATGGCGGCACGAGCGATCAGGCGACGACGGAGAAGCAATTGCGCTGGGCCAGCAATGAACCCATCTTCTGGCAATTCATGGGCATCGGCAAGGGACGCAAGTCGAAAAGCAAGTTTCTTTCCGCCTTTGCCGATTCCGATTTCCCGTTTCTGGAAAAACTCGACGAATTGCAGGGACGCCTGGTCGACAATGCCAATTACTTTTCCGTCAGCTCGCCCGACGAGCACAGCGATGCGGAACTGTATGACTTGTTGATGACGGAATATCCGGGCTGGCTGAAACTGGCGCGCGGCAATGGCTTGCTGAGGTAGTGGCCATCGGATGAGGCTGTATGACCACAAGTGCAAGAGATTTGTAAATTGAAGTAAATAACAATGGTTCGCATTTGCTTTGCGTAATGGAGTCGTGGCATGCTTGAACTGTGCCCACACCTGTGCCCTCACGCCACGGCGTAGCGCCTCATCCGTAGCGTCTCCATTATTTTTTAAGCAAATGCATAAAATCCTCTTTCACTGTCTGGCGGGCGGCAGCCTGCTCGTCTCCGGCGCCGCTGTCCAGGCCCAAACCACGACTACCAGCGGCGACACCGTCGTTAAGCCCGCACCGGCCAAGGCGCCCGCCGCCGAGTCTACGCCTTCCGTCAGTGTGACGGCCGAACGCCCCACAGGCCGTATCGACCGCCAAGTCTACGACGTCAAGTCCGACGTGGGCAGCAGCAACGGCACGGCGGCCGATGCCCTGAATAATGTGCCTTCCGTGGCCGTCGATCCCGATGGTTCCGTATCCTTGCGCGGCAGCAGCAATGTGCAGATATTGATCGACGGTAAACCGTCGGCCATGCTGCAGGGCGACTCGCGCGGCGCCACCCTGAATGCCATGGCGGCCGACGATATCGAATCCGTGGAAGTGATCAACAATCCCGGCGCCCAGTTCGGCAACGAGGCCGGTGGCGGCCCGATCCTGAACCTGGTGATGCGGCGCAACCGCAAGCCGGGCGGCTTTGCCACCGTCAACGCGAACGCGGGCATCGCGGGGCGCTACAACAGTGCCGTGTCCGGCACCTACAACGAAGGCCCGTGGGGCTATCAGGGCGGCATCAATGTGCGCCATGACGGCCGCAATTCCGTGGGCGAGGTCAGCCGCGAGCGCCTGGAACGCGGCACTGGCGCCTTCGCCCCCAGCAGCCAGCAATCCACCAACAATGGCTTGAACGACTCGCTGGGCTTGCACGGCACCGTCAATTACAACCTGAACGCCAACGACACCCTGGCCGCCAGCGTGTCGTATAACGGGCGCAGCAACGACCAGCGCTCGCTCGACCGCTACATCAATGGCGACAGCACGGGCAGCACCATCGGCGACTATGTGCGCAGCACCGTGCGCAATGGCGACAGCCGCAACTACAGCTGGGGCGCGCGCTACGACCACAAGGGCGAATTGCCGGGCGAAACCCTTAAAATCGACTTGCGCGTGTCGTCGTCGACCAACGAGAGCGACAGCGATTACGCGAATATCTACGCGGTGGCGCCCGTCAACACCTTCGACAGCCGCGCACGCCAGCACAGCGAAACGGGCAACCGCATCGTCGACTTCAGCGGCGACTACGAGCGTCCGCTGGCGGGCGGCACGGCCAAGCTCGGCTACAAGGTGGCTGACAACAAGAGCAGCTTCGACACTTTATATACGGACATCAACCCGGCCAGCCTGGCGGAAATCGTCAACCCCATGCGCAGCAACCGTTTCGAGCTCGACGAGCGCACTGTGGCCCTGTATGGCTCCTACCAGATGCGCCTGACCGAACGCTGGGGCGCGCTGGCCGGCTTGCGCGCCGAATACGCGGACTTGAACGTGCGCCAGATCACGAGCGGCATCGAGGCCAGCAACAATTACGTCAACTACATTCCCAGCCTGTTCGCCACCTACAAGGTCAGCGACGAGAGCAACTTGCGCTTCAGCTATGCGCACCGCATCCGCCGCCCGAATGCGGGCGACCTGAATCCGTACGTGGTCTACCGCGACGAGTTCAATGTGTCGGCCGGCAACCCCAAGCTGAAACCCACGCAGACGGATTCGTTCGAGATCGGCTATGAAACGAAGATCGCTGGCCTGGAAAGCAGCTTGCGCGCCTATCACCGCCGCGACACGGACGCCATCGTCGATTATCGCTACTTTATCAGCGACAATGTGCTCTTGACCACGCGGGAAAACGGCGAGGGCAGCCATTCGAGCGGGCTCGAGTTCAGCGTCAGCGGCAAACTGACGCCGTCGCTGACCCTGAACACGAGCGGCAACCTGGCGCGCAGCCAGCAGACGAGTTCCGACGACCTGGGCAACCGCAGCACGCGCACGGCGAACGCCCTGAGCGGCCGCGCGCGCCTCAATTACCAGTTCAACACCGCCAACCAGCTGCAGCTGGCCCTGCAAATGCAGGGCAAGATGCTGTCCGGGCAGGGCTACCGCTCGCCGAACAATACCCTGAATGTGAGCTGGCGCCACACGGTGACGCCGCAGCTGAGCCTGGTCATGAATGTGACCGATGTGTTCAGCAGCAACAAGATGGAAACCGTCATCAACAGCGCTTCCTTGCGCGAGACGAGCACGCGGCGCTTCGATGGACGCATGATTTATGTGGGGCTGTCGTACCGCCTGGGCGGCGCCACGTCGGCGGCGAAAGAGGGCGAGCGCGAACCGCGCTTCGGTCCGCCGGGCGGACGCGGGCCAGGCGGGCCAGGCGGTCCCGGTCCGGGCGGCCCCGGTGGCGAACCGGGCTAAGCAGCTTTGGCGATTTCCTTGAGGAAGTCGACAAAGCTGTCCGCGTGGCGTTCAAAATGCCATGCGCCTGCGCCGTGCTCGGCCGTGTAGACGGGCGCGTCGCCATTTTCAATGGCAGATAGATCCAGGCAATACGGATCGGCGCCCGCATCGGCAATCACCACGTAGTGGGCCGGCCAACCGGCGATGACTTCCTGGTCAACCGGATTGTACGAGTAGCCGTGCTGTGCCTTGAGCAGCTCTGCCGCGCCGTACAGGTTCAAGCCCTGGAAGTAGCGCTTGCTGTCGATATACACGCGCAGCGGAGAGTAGCGGGCCAGGAAGCGCCGGTACTGTTCCGGCAAAGCCCAGCGCTGGTCGATGGCGGCCAGGTCGGCATTATCCGCAATGACCAGCCAGTTCGATGGGCGCGCCAGGTCCTGGTCCTTCTTGCGTTCGGCCGCCAGTTTTTTTTCCAGTTTCGCTGCCGCTTTTTCCAGTGGGGAGCGAGGGTCTTCCAAAGACGCATGCGTGGCCGGTGGCGCAAACCCCGCACCGTCCGGATAGCCATCGCGCTGCCAGGCCAGCACATCGTCGAGGGGCAGGCTCTCGGCTTTCCAGTAGTCGGGAACGGCCGACAAGCCGGCGTCAAATGGCTGGCGGCTCAGCACGGCCAGGCTTTTCACGGCCTTGGCCCTGACTTGTAGCGGTTGCGAGTCCGAGAGAGCCAGCGCCACCACGGTCTCGTAAGCATCCTTGCCCTGGCTTTTCAGCAAGCCGTCGATGCCCCAGTAGGCCAGTTGCGGCATGGTCACGGCCCAGCTGAAAAATTCCTGCAATTCCTGCGCTTGTATCAGGTCCGCCATGGTGTGTACCAATGAGGTGCGCCAGTGCAGCAGCTGGCCGTCGCGCGCGTAAGCGCTCAATATGTCAAGCACGGCCAGCCGGTCGGTCTCGCCGTGTTTCTTGATCAGCCTATCCTTGAGCGTGGCGAACTTGACGCCGTCGGTTTCGTCGAACAGTTTGCGGTGCAGTGCTGCCAGTGGTGTGATCGCCATCGTCTTCCTGATTAATTTGTCTGCTGACTTCGGTTGAATGGATACTGTCCCTGACGGCCGCCAGTAGAAATTCTGGACAATGCCGGACAGGTCAAATAATATTTTTATTGTAATATGTTGCCTGCTTCCATGATGGCATGTTCGATCAAATGATGAAATTGTATTTCAAGACCAGTGCATTTTTATGCTGTCTGCTGGCTATCGTCTATTTGTTCTTGATGCGCAAGACCTTCCCCATGGCCAGTGATGGCAGTGGGCCCAATGGCGATGCGTTAATTGCCTTTTTCATCTTCGTTATCGCATGCATACTGCATGTCCATACTTTCATTCTGGCGATTTTTCTATACAGGAATAATAAGAATGGCACCAGGATCGCATTGGGCATGCTGGCTGCAAGTGCGCTTTTATTGTCATCGCATGAAATCAGATCCATCGCCAAAAGACAGCTGTCCGATTATCGATACAATTCCAGTGCGACCACCAAAACTTTCAAAGCGATCAGTTCAGGGACGCCTGCCGAGTTTTTCAGCTATTTCGATCAGATCCCGGACCGGGAAAAAACGTGGCGCTATGTGCGTGACCTGATGGCAGACTTGGCCAAGGCAGGCAGGATCGATCTGCTTGAAGCACTGGAGATAAAAGGTTTTCCTGTCGTGGAGGCCGGTCACGAGCAGGACTGGACTGACGTGGTGTACGCGGCTGTTTACAGCGAAACGCTGTCACCGGAACAACGTCTGAAGGTGCTGGAATGGCTGTTTTCCAGGGCAGAATCTTTTGAATTCTCCCTGAAACAGTCCAGGCATGCGTTTTTCTCGATTGAGAATTTTTCAAATGCGTTCAAGGATATCAATAATCCGAGTACCAGGAAAGTCTTTGATCTCCTGGTACGCCACGACGCCGACTTCAGGGGCAGCAATACCGGATATGTGCTCTGGTATTCGACCCGCTTCGGGAACCTCGATCACGTCAAGTTTTTAGTTGCCCAAAAAGTCGACCCCAATTACGTTGACGGGAACTGGCATACAACCGCCCTGGACGAAGCCATCGATAAAAAGGACCAGGCTATTGTTCAGGAACTTTTGAAGGCCGGCGCAAAGAAGGCGAGTGAGTTGAAAAGCGCGGTTCAATAATATGAACTGATCCGCGCGTTACGCTACCCGGCTCAGACGGCCATCGCGGCCTTGATGGGCGCGTGGTGTTCATAGCCTTCCAGCGAGAAGTCGGACGGTTCGATCTTTTCCAGCCATTCCGGCTCGTACTTGCCCGTCTTGGCGTAATCGGGTACGCGCTCGGAAATGACAAACTTGGGCGCCGGGAACGGCGTGCGCTTCAATTGCTCTTCCACCATGTCGAGGTGGTTTTCATAGATGTGCGCGTCGCCGATGAAGTAGGTGAACCAGCGCGGCGTGTAGCCCGTCAGGCGCGCCACCAGATGCAGCAGGGCTGCGCCTTCGGCGATGTTGAACGGCGTGCCCAGGCCGATGTCGTTGCTGCGCACATATAAGCACAGCGAGATTTCGCGCGTGCTGGCGTTCGGGATGAACTGGTACAGCAAATGGCAGGCGGGCAGGGCGACGGCATCGAGCACGGCCGGGTTCCAGCCGTGGAACAGGATGCGCCGGCTGCCCGGGTTCGTCATGATGGTGTCCAGGCATTCGCGCAACTGGTCGACGGCCTTGTACAGCAGCACTTTTTGCACGCCATCTTCGACGATGGGAGCAACGAGCGTAAAACCGTTCGCTTGCGCGTCGGCGATTTGCGCGGGCTGCGCCGCATCCAGCAGTTTATACGCAGGCCACTGGCGCCATTGCACGCCGTACACGGGGCCGAGGTCATCCTCGCCTTCGCGGTAGGGGTTGGCCAGCCACTGCGCGTTTTCATTGGCGTTCTGGTCCCAGACCTTGCAGCCCAGCGCGCGGAACTCGGCCGCGTTGCGCGAAGCGCGCAGGAAGGCGCACAATTCGCCGATCACGGATTTGAAAGCCAGTTTCTTGGTCGTCACGGCAGGGAAGTTGCCGTTGGCCAAGTCGAAACGCATCATGGCGCCCGGCACGCTCAGGGTGCGGATGCCCGTGCGGTTGTCTTGCCAGCTGCCCGTTTCGAGCACGGTCTTGATCAAATCTTGGTATTGCTGCATGTATTTCTCCAACGGTAAGGATGGTGATTGTAACGCAGGCGCGACAGGCGGGCTGCGGGTCACGTACATAATTACGCTGCTGTCTTACCTGCAAACATGACTCTGTGGTAATTTGTGTGTCCTTAAAGAAATACACAGAAACGGCAGACGCTGCACCATGTTCTTGCGACAATTTGTAAACAATAATAACGGCGCCATGGTGGAGATGAGCAGGGGCGATTTTCTCAAGGCCAACTTGCGCCTGATCCTCGCCTGGCCCCTGCTGGGACTGGTCCTGTGCGCGGTGCTGTGGACGGCCACCTTGCTGCAGCTGGAAGCGGAAAAGAAGGTGGCGCAGCAGCAGGCGCTCGACAGCGTGTCGTCGCTGTCGAAAGCGTATGGCCAGTATCTGCTGCGCACCCTGGAGCAGATGGACCAGCTGACCTTGCAGCTCAAGTATGAATGGGAAAATTCGCGCGGCCAGCTGCGGCTCGACCAATTGAAGACGCAGGGCATGTATGCCTTGCCGCAATTTGCCATCGTCGCCATCCTCGACCGCAAGGGGCATCCCGTGACGGCCACGGCGCCGCTGCAGCGCCTGCGGGTCAACGAGCGCAGCGATTTCCTGCTGCGCCACTGGCGCAGCAATTCCAGCGCCCTGCGCATCGCGCTGGGGCGGGCCAATGCCGCCAATGTGAACGATCAGGCTACGGTGCCCGGCGCCGACGAAAGCCTCGTGCATTTCACGCGCCGGCTGGAAGACGAGGATGGCAATTTCGACGGCGTGCTGCTGATCTCGATTCATTCCGGCTATTTTTCCGAATTCTATAACAGCGTCAGTTTCGGCAAGTTCGGCATGTCGGCCATGGTGGGCGAGGAGGGCGAGCTGTTCAGCACACGTCTCGGCTCGCGCGTGCTGCCGGCCCAAAGCGCCCAGGGCACGCCGTTTCTCGACACCAGCTTCCTGGAAACGGAGAGCGGCGCCCTGCATTCGGGCGGCAGGATCGCTTTTTCCGACAAGCAAAGCCGCTACGTAGGATGGCAGGCGCTGAAAGCCTATCCGTTCACGGCCGTGGTCGGATTGTCGGACGGTGAAATGCTGCACCCCTACGAGGAAACGCGCACGATATATATCGGTATCGCCCTGGCCGTCACCATGCTGCTGCTGGCCTTTACCGCCATCGCCACCATGCTGTCGCTGCGCCTGGCGTGGCGCCACCATCAGTCCGAAGGCGTGCGCAATGCCTACCGCATGGCTACCGAAGGCACGAGCGACGGCTTTTATATTATTGCCGCCCTGCGCGGCGCGGACGGCAGCATCCTCGATTTCGAGATGGTCGACTGCAACGAGCCGGGCGCCGGCTATTTTGGCGTGCGGCGCGAACAATTGCTGGGCATGCGCCTGCAGTCGCGCGCCCATGAGCCGTATTTCCGCGACCTGATCCATAATTACCGGGCCGCCATGGTTTCCGGTTTTTCCGAGGAAGAGATCGAGCTGCCGGAAGGCAACCCCTTCAAGCTGCGCTGGATACGCCGGCGCGTGGTGCGCAGCGGCGACCGCCTGGCCGTCACCCTGCAAGACATCAGCACGGCCAAGGAGCACGAGCACGACTTGCGCCGCCTGGCCAACGAGGATGGCTTGACGGGCTTGCCCAACCGCTACTGGCTGCAGCAATTCCTGCCCGGCGCCCTGGGCCGGGCCGCCATCGCGCGGCGCATGCTGGCGCTGCTGTTCATCGACCTCGACGGCTTCAAGGATATCAACGATACGCAGGGCCACGCCGAGGGAGATAAAGTGCTGCGCGCCGCCTCCTTGCGCCTGAAGGCCGTGCTGCGGCCGGGCGACCACGTGGTGCGCCTGGGCGGCGACGAATTCGTCGTCGTGCTCGACCCCGTGGAAGACGACAGCCGCGCCGAGCAGGTGGCGCAGCGCATCGCCATCGCCTTCGACGAGCCGTTCTACCTGGGCAGCGAGCGCCACAAGATGGGCGCCTCGATCGGCATCAGCCTGTATCCGCGCGATGGCGCCGAAACGGACGTGCTGCTGAAGAACGCCGACATCGCCATGTATGCCGTCAAAGTGGCGGGCAAGGGCCATCACCGCTTCTTCCAGCCCGAACTGTTCGAAACCATCCGCAGCCGCCGCGAACTCGAGCAAAGCCTGGTGGCGGCGCTGGAGCTGGACCAGTTCCTCGTCGTCTACCAGCCGCGGGTCGACGCCATGAGCGGGCAGCTGTGCAGCATGGAGGCGCTCGTGCGCTGGCACCATCCGCAGCACGGCATGGTGCCGCCGCTGGAATTCATCCCCGTGGCCGAGAGCAGCGGCCTGATTTCGCAGCTGGGCGAAGTCGTCATCGAGAAGGTGTGCCTGCAGATGGCGCGCTGGCAGGCGAGCGGGCTGGAACTGGTGCCCGTGTCGATCAACGTCTCGGCGCGCCAGTTCGGCCGTGGCGACGTGCACCAGGTGCTGGCGTCCGCGCTGGCGCGCCACCGCATCGATGCGCGCCTGATCGAGGTGGAAATCACGGAATCGGCCATGATGGATGAACAGAACCGCGCCGTGGAGCAGCTGTCGGCCATCCGCGCGCTGGGCGTGCGCCTGCTGGTCGACGATTTCGGCACCGGATACTCGTCGCTGTCGCAGCTGCAGAAGTTTGCCATGGATGGCTTGAAGATCGACCGCGCCTTCACCATGGAGCTGGGCCGCTCGGAGCAGGGCGAAGTCTTCGTGCGCGCCATCCTGTCGATGGCGCATGCGCTGGGCATGAGCGTGGTGGCCGAAGGGGTGGAGACGCGCGAGCAGCTCGACATCCTGCGCACGCTGCAATGCAACGAAGTGCAGGGCTATTTCATCTCGCGCCCCGTACCCGCCGAACAGATGCTGGCGCTGATGCATCAGCGCTTTCTGATACCGCTTCCAGCCCCGGCGCTGGCCCTGTAGAACGGCGTGATGGGTGTGGAAAACAACGCTGTTTCATAAAAAGAGCGAACGTTCGCTTTTTTCTAAAAAATATTATATGCTTCGCTCATGCCGTCAGTGAATTGGAGTTCACGGCGGCAAGAAAAGTGCAAGACGGGGCGGCTTGAGATGCCCGCGACAGTGTGCCGAAGACCTTCATATAATAAAGAGAGACTAACTTGAAACATAAATATCTGCCCCTCCTGATCGTTGCCGCGTTCGCCGGCATCTCCTCCACCGCACAAGCATCGGGCTACCGTTTTGGCTCGCAAAGCGTTTCCGCGCAAGGCTCGGCTGATGCCAGCGGCGCGGAAGCGGCCGACGCATCGACCATTTTCTACAACCCGGCCGGCATGTCGCGCCTGGAAGGCACGCAATTCCTGGGCGGCGGCACCCTGGTGGTACCGCATTCGACCTACCAGGACACGGGTTCGAAGACTTTCACCGGCCGCAATCCGGGCGGCACGACCAAGGACTATGCGCCGGACGCCGTCTTCGCGCCAGCCCTGTATGCGAGCAAGAAGCTCAATGATCAATGGACCGTCGGCATGGGCCTGTTCGTGCCGTACGGCGCCAAGCTCGATTACGGCAATGACTGGAGCGGCCGCTATGCGATCACCAACATCAAGCTCGAAGCGATCGCCCTCAATCCTTCCGTTTCCTTCAAGGTCAATGAACACCATTCCTTCGGTTTCGGCGTCACCGCTGAACACATGAAGGCGGAACTGGGCCAGGCGGTCGACGTGCCGGGTTCCGTGGCCTTCCTGGCCCAGCACGCGCCAGCCGCGTCGCAAGCCTTCTTGGCCAATATCGCCAAGACGCAGGGCCTGGCCGCCGCGCAGGCAGCCGGCGCCGCGCTGAAGGGCGCCAAGGACGGCCATGCATCGATGGATGGCGACGACTGGGGCTTCGGCTTCAACCTCGGTTATTTGTACCAGATGAATGAAGGCACGCGTTTCGGTATTTCCTACCGTTCGTCGATTTCGCACAAGCTGAAAGGCGACACGATCTGGGACTTCTCGCAAGTGTCGGACAACGCCGCCGTCAATACCTTCATCGCCAAGGCATCGAACAAGGTCAATTCCAAGGCGCTGGTGGAAGTGCGCACGCCGGAAACCCTGTCGATCAACGCCTTCCATCAGATGGATGACCGTTGGGCCTTGATGGGCGACGTCACCTGGACCCGCACTTCGCGCCTGCAGAACCTGGACATCCAGTTCCCGCCGACGGCCGAAGGCGCCGAGCGCATCCGCCAGCAGTGGAAGAACACCTACCGCGTCTCGCTGGGCACCAACTACAAGTACAGCGAAAACCTGCTGCTGCGCGCCGGTATCGCCCACGACCAGGCGCCAGTGCGCAGCGCCGAGCTGCGTCATCCAGCGCTGCCGGACAGCGACCGCATGCAGTACTCGATCGGCGCGAACTGGAAGCTGAACGCCAATTCCTCGCTCGACCTGGCTTACAGCTTCATCGACTTCAAGGATGCCAACGTCAACTACAAGAATGACTGCTCGCCGGTGACCCCTGGCTGCACCGGCAACGGTGAAACCACCAAGGGCCTGTTCAAGACCCGCATGCAGTTGATCGGTCTCGCTTACAACTACAAGTTCTAAGCAGGTAGTGGCGGCCAACCCGGCCGCCATGAAATGAAAAAAGCGCCTTCGGGCGCTTTTTTTTTTTGGTCACCATTGTGGTGGCGTCGGGTTACGCGCTGCGGGCTAACCCGACCTACGCCGCTCAGGCTTTGATGCGCATGGCCTGGTCCAGCAGGGTCAAGGCCAGCCGCACGGTGTCGTCGGGCAGGTCCAGCAAGTTATCCCCTACATACCATTCCACCACGCTGTGGCCGGGCAGGGCGGCGTGGCTGGCGCGGCCGAACAGCCAGATGCCGTGGTCTTCCGCCACCTGGTTGCGGATCGCGATGGCCCGCTCGCGCGAGACTGGCAAGTGCAGGTGCAGCATGTTGGCTTGCGGGGCGGCGGGATTGACGGCAATCGATGGAAAATCGCGCAGCAGCGCGTACAGCCACTGCGTGCGCGCAAAATACTGCGGCATGGCGGCGAGGCGCGCGTCGAACTGCATGGCGGCGGCCACCACGTAGGGCGTGCGGTGCACGATATTGCCACCCTGGCGGCGGAACCACTCGCGCGCCCGTTCGACAAACGGGCGGCTGCCGGCCAGCACGGCGCCGCCGAGGCCGCCGATGCCCTTGTACAGCGACACGTAGACGGAATCGAAGCCGCCGCAGATGGCGGGCAGGGACTGGCCAAAACCCGCTTGCGCTTCCCACAGGCGCGCGCCATCCATGTGCAAATGGATGTTCTGCTCGCGGCAGTGCCGCTTGATGTCGTTCAATGCGTCCCACGACGGGCACTGGCCGCCGATTTCGCGCATCGGCAGCTCGACCTGCGCGGCGCCCAAGGCATCGGGCACGGCGCGCAGGTCGTCCACCGTCCACGGACGGTGCGGGTCGCCCAGTATCAGACCTTTGAAGTGGTCGAGCAATTCGTGGTTGCCGCGCTCGTGGCGCAGGATGTGCGAGGTCGGGTGCAGCGCCACCAGGCGCGAGCCCCGGTCCTGGCACGCCAGGCGCAAGGCGGTGACCTGCGTCATGGTGCCCGTGATGCAGAACACGGCCGCCTCGAAACCGAGCAGGCTGGCGATCTTGTTCTCGAACTGTTCGATCAGCGCGCCTTCGCCATAGGTGTCGTGTGCAACAGCGTTGGCGTCGCACCAGGCGGCCATGGCGGTAAAGGTGGCCGCTGGCGTTGGCTGGCGGTGGCCCGGCAGGACGGTATGGCAGCGCTGGCGCAGCTCAAGCTCGTTCACGGTGTTTTCCTCACAAGGTGGCCGTGGCCAGTTTCGCGCCAAAGCCGATGAACATGGCGCCCACGCCGCCACCCATGCCGGCCGACAGGCGGCGACGGCGGCGGAAGGTGTCGGCCAGGCGGGCGCCGACAAAGATGATGGCCGTCAGATAGCTAAAGCTGATCACCTGGCAAATCAGGCCCAGGCCGACGAAGGACAGCACGGGATTCGGGAAGGCCGGATCGACGAATTGGATGAAGAACGAGATGAAGAACAAAATGGCTTTCGGATTCATCAGGCTGATGATCAGCGCCTTGCGGAATGGATCGCTTTCTTTCACGGGCGCTGGCGCGGCAGGCGCTTCACCGTCGGCCGGCGCGGGCGCGCGCAGCTTGCGCCAGCAGCCGATCAGCATTTGCAGGCCGATCCAGCCCAGGTAGGCCGCGCCGATGTATTTCACCACGTAGAAGAGGGCAGGGCTGGCTTTCAGCAGGGAGGCCACGCCGCAGGCCGACAGCACCATCAATATCAGGTCGCCGGCGAAGATGCCGAAGGCGCCCTGGTAGGCGGTGCGCACGCCGCGCTGGGCCGCGACCGACAGCACATACATGGAATTGGGGCCGGGCAGGATGACGATGAAAATCGTCCCCAGTAAAAAGGTCCAGAAATCGGTGATGCCCAGGTTGGCGTGGAAAAGTGCGTTCATGATGGTTCTGTTTAATTGAGTTGTACGTGATGGAATTGCAGGGCCGCCAGATTCGCATAGATGCCACCCAATGCGACCAGTGACGCGTGCGTGCCTGTCTCGACGATCTTGCCGTCTTCCATGACGATGATGCGGTCGGCCCGCTGGACGGTGGCCAGGCGGTGCGCGATGATGACCGTGGTGCGTCCCACCATCGCCGCTTCCAGCGCCTTTTGCACCAGGCGTTCCGATTCCGCGTCCAGCGCGCTCGTCGCTTCATCGAGCAGCAGCAGCGGCGGGTTTTTCAGCAGGGCGCGAGCGATGGCGATGCGCTGGCGCTGGCCGCCGGACAGGCGCACGCCCCGTTCGCCGAGGAACGATTTGTAGCCGTTCGGCAGGCGCTCGATGAATTCGTGGGCGGCCGCCATTTTCGCGGCCGCGATCACTTCCGCGTCGCTGGCGCCGGCGCGGCCATAGCGGATGTTTTCCATGGCGTCGGCCGAGAAGATCACGGTATCCTGCGGCACGATGCCGATGGCGTCGCGCAGGGTGTGCAGGTCCAGCTGCTTGATATCGACGCCATCGAGGCGGATGCTGCCGCTTTGCGGATCATAGAAGCGCAGGAACAGCTGGAACAGCGTGGTCTTGCCGGCGCCGGACGGGCCGACGACGGCCACCGTTTCGCCAGCGCGGATGTCGAGGCTGACGTGGTCGAGCGCGTGGGTATCGGGACGCGACGGGTACGAGAACATCACGTCGTCGAGCGACAGCGCGGCGCCGGTGGCGGCGCGCGCGGGCAGCGGCAGCGGCGTGGCCGGGGATTCGATTTCCGATTTGACGGCCATCAGTTCCAGCAGGCGCTCGGTGGCGCCGGCCGCGCGCTGGGCTTCGCCCATCACCTCGGACAGGGCGCCGATGGCGCCGGCCACGATGGAGGCGTACAGGATGAACTGGCCCAGGTCTCCGCCCGTCATCGAGCCTTCCAGCACGGCGCGCGCGCCCAGCCACAGCACGAACACGATGGTGCCGAAGACGAGCAGGATGGCGATCATGGTGAGCAGGGCGCGGGCGCGGATGCGGCGCATGGCCGTCATGAAAGCGCCTTCGACGGAGTCGCCGAAGCGCTTCGATTCGATTTTCTCGTGCGTGAATGCCTGCACGGTGGGCATGGCGTTGAGGATTTCGCCGGCCATGGCCGACGCGTCGGCGATGCGGTCCTGCGAGTCGCGCGACAGCTTGCGCACACGGCGGCCAAAGACGATGATGGGCACGACGACGAGGATCAGCAGGCCGATGATGATGCCGGCCAGCTTGGCGCTGGTGACGAACAGCATCACCAGGCCGCCGAGGAACAGCAGCACATTGCGCAGCGCCATCGAGATGCTGGTGCCGACGACGGCCTGGATCAGGGTCGTGTCGGTGGTGATGCGCGACAGGACTTCGCCCGTCTGCGTCGTTTCAAAGAAGGCGGGGCTTTGCGTGACCACGTGGCGGTACACGGCGCTGCGGATGTCGGCCGTGACCCGCTCGCCCAGCCACGACACAGTATAGAAGCGCGCGGCCGTGGCCAGCGCCAGGATGGACGCCACGCCGAACAGGGCGAGGAAGACCAGGTCGACGTGCTGGATGCTGCTTGAACCGGCCGCGCCGCCGAAACCGAGGTCTATCATCTGCTTGAAAGCGGCAGGAATGGCCAGGGTCGAGGCGGCGGCCACCACCAGCGCGATACCGGCCAGGAAGAACTGCTTGCGGTACGGCGTCAGGAAAGGCATCAAGCCCTTGAAGGCGGCCAGGCTGCCTTTTTTCAGTTCGCGGCTGGTGCCGGTGTCGGGCGTGGGTGCGGTGCTTGCGGCGGTTGTTGAACTGGTGCTGCCTGTTTCTGTGCTGGTTGTCATTGTTTTTCGCTTTGATTTACATATTCGGTAGTGCTTATAACTTCATCGGCTGGACATAGCCCGTCATCTCCAGGTAGGCGCGGCCCACCGGCTGGCCGTCGCGCTCCACCGTCACGGCGCCTTCCCAGTACACGGCCCCCGTCGAGCGGCGCGAATCGAGTTCCTGGTCCGGCTGCAGCGGCTTGATGTGCCAGCGCGTGGGGCCAGTGCGGATCTCGGTGGCGACCGGGTATTCTGCCTGCGTGCGGGGCGAGCGCCACAGCTGCGTGGGCGTGAAATCGACGTCGCCAGGCGCGAACTGCGTCATCTTACCGGAGGCATCGCGCCATGTCGCGTGCGCCCATAGTTTAGCACCTGTCTTGCTGCGGATCTGGAAGGCCATCAGGGCGCCGCCGTCATCGAGGTTGGCGCCTATCCAGTTCCAGCCGCTGGCGTCCGCATCGAGCACCTGGCTCGACCACTCGTGATCGAGCCAGGTGGTGCCCGTCACGGCTTCCGGCTTGGCGCCCGCGCGCGCGATCGTGCCCGTCGTGCGCAGCTGCGGCTCGCTGTAGTAGTAACTCGATTGCGCGGGCCGCGCGCCCTTGCGCGAATAGCCGTTCTCGCCCTGCAGCAGCACGGGCTGAGTGGGGGCGAGGGTCAGCTGCAAGTTGAATTCGCGCGCGGCCAGGCTGACCCGGTAGCTGCCGTCCGCCTGCCGCCGCATGCGCCAGTCGTCGAGTTTGACGTCCGTGTCGCCGACCTTGGCGTAGGCCAGGCCGAAGCCCTCGCGCGCGCTTTTCTCGTCGTGCAGCAGCTTGCCCACCTTCGGGTCGGACAGGGCCGCATGGCCGATGATCAGCTGTTTCGGTGCAAACGCGCTGGGGTTGTCCGCGTCGGTGGCCGTGGCGCTGCGAAAGAAGGTTACCTGGTAGCCCAGCTGCTCGCCGCCGGCGGTTTTTACCCAGCCCGTGGCATACCACCATTCCGTTTTATAGGCGGGATGGGCGCCGAAGTCGTGCGGCAGGCGCAGGGTCTGGCCGGCCGGCAGCGGCGTGACGGGGGCGAAGGCGGGTGGCGCGGCCAACGCAGGCAAGGCCAGCGCAAGCAACAAGATGAAAGTATGGCGCATTACCAGTCCTCCCTGACGGCGCGGATGGGGCCAGCGGACAGTGCCTGGCGGCCCGCGATCAGCGCCGTGGCGGCGGCTGCCGTCAGCAGAGCGCCGGCCACGGTGGCGATCAAGGGCCACGGCAGGTGCAGCTGCATGGTCCAGTGGAACGATTGCGGATTGACGATGAAGACGAGCACAAAGCTGATCAACAGGCCCAGGACAAAACCGGTGGCGATGCCCAGCGCCGTCAGCGCGCCGCCTTCGAGCGCCAGGATGGACAAGATCTGGCCGCGTGTCACACCCACATGGCGCAGCATGCCGAATTCGCGCGCGCGCGCCAGGGTTTGTGCGGAAAACGTGGCGGCCACGCCGAACAGGCCAATGACGATGGCGATGGCTTCCAGCAGATACGTGACGGCGAAGCTGCGGTCGAAAATCTGCAGGCTCAGGGCGCGGATGGCCGACGGGTTCGATACTTCCAGGCTGGCGCCGAACGGCAGCGCTTTCAGATGCTGTTGCAGCGCGTCGCCCGTGGCGTCCTTGGCCAGCCACAGGGCCGCATCGCTCACGTCATTGTCGCCGGTCAGGGCGCGGTAATCGCCGAGCGGCATCTGGATGGCGCCGGACGAGCGCGCATAGTCGCGCCAGATGCCGGCAACAAAGAACTGGTGCAAGCCGCCCGCCAGCGGCAGGGCGATCTGTTGGCCAGGTTTGACGTTGTACAGGTCGGCTGCCGCCTCGGATAGCCACACGGGTTTCGCGCCATTGGGCACGGGCAGGGTGTCGCCCACCAGCACCATGCTCTTGCCCGGGTCTTGCAAATTGATGGGGCGCGCCAGCAGCGCCACGTTCGGCCGGTCGGGCGCCAGAGACAGCGAACGCACGCGCTGGAAATCCACCCTGGCCACCTCGGGCAAGGCGGTGATGCTGGCCTGTTCGCGCGGGTTCAAGCCTGCCGTGCCGCCGCTGGCGGCCGTGCGCGCATACACGTCGGCCGGCAAGATCTGCAGCAGCCAGTCGTCGACGGAGACGCGGAAACTCGACACCATGATGGCCATCGCCACCATCAGGCTAAAGCTCGACAGCACGCCACCGAGGGCGATGCCGGCCTGGCCCGAGGCGTTTGCCAGGCGGGCCAGGGTCAGGCTGCGCACGGGCGCATGTTTGCTCGTTTCCGTGCGCAGCCAGGCGCGTTGCAGGAAACGGAAGACGACGGCGGCCAGCTGCGGCATCAGGGCGATGGCGCCGATCAGCAGCAGCGCGATGGACAGGTAGCCGAACAGGGGCAGCTCGAACACGGGCGGCAGGAACGTCAGGGCGCCGGCCAGCAGCAAACAAGCCAGGGCCGGCCAGGTCTTGGCCAGGCGCGTCGTCACGACTTCCTCGCTGCCCGATTTCAGTGCAATGGCGGGGGCGGCGCGGGCCGCTTCCAGCGCGGGCGCGGCGCAGCCCAGCAAGGCGACGCCGAGGCCCAGGGCGAAGTAGACGAAGGCGGCGACGGGCGTGAACTGTACCTGCGGCTGCACGCCCGCGAAATAGCCGGCGCCCAGGTCGCCGCCGAAGAAGCGCAGGGCCACGGCGGCCATGGCGTAACCGCCGGCGATGCCGAGAGCCGCACCGACGACGCCGAGGCTGGCGCCTTCCAGCAGCACCTGGCGCAGCAACTGGCCCCGCTCCATGCCCAGTACGCGCAGCAGCGCGAATTGGCCGCGGCGGCGGATGACGGACAGGGCCTGCGTGGAAAAGACCAAAAAGGCGCCCGTAAACAGGGCGACGAGGGCCAGCACCGTCAGGTTGACGCGGTAGGCGCGGCTCAGGTTATTGTTGCGGCTATTCTGGTTTTCATCGTTGGGCTGGCCCACCTGGAAACGCCCCGGATACTGCGCTTCCAGTGTGCGCGCCAGATCCGCCTGGAAGGCGTCGCGGTTCACGCCCTGGCGCAGTTTCAAGTCGATGCGCGACAGCTTGCCCAGCTTATTGAAGCGCCACTGCGCCGCGCCGACATCCATCACGGCGATGCGCTGGCCGGCGCGCGCGCGCTGCAGCGAACCGGCCACGCGCAGGGACACCGTGCCCGTGCCCGATTGCAGGGCGACCTGGCCGCCTTCGGCCACGTCGAGCCAGCGCAAGGCGGCCGGCGACAGAAAGACGGCGTCGTCGGCCAAGGTGTCGAAAGGCTGGCCTTCGGCCGGCGCGCCGATCAGATCGGGCGAGATGAAGCCGGCGCGGAAGACGTCGAGCGCCAGGATGTGCAGCGGGCCGCCGTCCTTCTTGCCGGCCACGCCGGCTTGCAGTTCCAGCACGGGCGAGGCCACGGCCACGCCGTCGCGCTGCGCCAGCCACGGGTAGATGGCTTCATCGAACAGCGCTTCGCGCCCGGCCACTTGGACGTCGGCCTGGCCGGACAGGCTTTTGACGGCCGTGGAAAATTCATTGAAGGCAGCCGCGTTGATCAGATGGATGGCAAAGCCCAGCGACACGCCGATGGCGATGGCCAGGATGGCGACGAGGGCGCGCACGGGGTGAAAGCGCCATTCGCCCAGCAGCAGCCAGCGCGACAGCAGGCGCGTCGTCGCCGGGCTTTCCACCTGCGCACTCAATTCAGGCATTCGACGGCCAGGCGTTCGCCAGCGCGCCGCGCTTTCAATTGCGCCGCGTCGCGGGTTTTATCGCCCGCGCCGCCGGCGTCCTGTGCCGCCCATTTCTGCTCCAGGCGCAGCTGCGCGCAATGCTTGTCGCGCGCCTCCAGCTGTTTTGCGGCCCGTTCACGGGCCTGGTCTTCGAGCTTCTCGCGCTGCTTGCGCGCCGCTTCCATCTGGCTGGCCACCCGTTCCTGGCGCGTGGCCGCGCCCTTGTCGACGGCGGGCGGCGGCGAGGGAACTTCCAGTATCTGCAGCTGCCCGCCCGTGCAGGGCGTGGCGCTGTAGCTGGTCTGGCCATCCTGCACGCATTTGTAGACGTCCTGCGCACTGGCGGAACCGGCCAGCAAGACCATGGCACATAGCAGGAGGGACGGCGATTTCACAATATCTTCCCCGGATTCATGATGTTCTGCGGGTCCAGCGCCTGTTTGACAGCGCGCATCAGCTGCAGTTCCAGCGGCGACTTGTAGCGGGCCAGGTCGTCCTTCTTCAGCGCGCCGATGCCGTGTTCGGCCGAAATCGAACCGCCGAAACCATGGACCTGGTCGTGCACGATGCGGTTGATCGCATCCTGGTTGGCCAGGAAGTCGAGGTCCGTCATGCCGGCGGGCGGCGCCACGTTGTAGTGCAGGTTGCCGTCGCCCAGGTGGCCGAAGCACACGAGCTGGCAGCCGGGGAAGGCCGTTGCCAGGGCCGCATCCGTGACGGCGATGAAGTCGGCGATGCAGGAAATCGGCAGCGAGATATCGTGCTTGATGTTCTTGCCCGCCTGCGCCTGCGCCAATGGGATGTGTTCGCGCAGCTGCCATAGCCCCTCGGACTGCGCCACGGAACTGGCGACGACGGCGTCCTCGATCAACTCATCCTCCAGGGCCGCGCCGATGCTCGTTTCCAGCAATTCCACGGCGTGCGCCTCGGACTGGCTGCTCGACAATTCGAGCAGCACATATTGCCCATGCTGCTCCGCGAAAGGACGCGGCAGTTGCGGGAACTGTTCCGCCACCAGCTGCAGACAATACTGCGACATCAATTCAAAGCCTGTCAGGCTGGCGCCGCAATGGTCCTGCATCAGCGAGAGCAGGCGCAGCGCGTGGGCGGGCGAAGGCATGGCGGCCAGCGCCGTGATGCAGGCTTTCGGCTGCGGGTACAGTTTCATGACGGCGCCCGTGATGACGCCCAGGGTACCTTCCGCGCCGATGTACAGGTCGCGCAGATCGTAGCCCGTATTGTCCTTGCGCAGGCCGCGCAAGCCGCTCCAGATCTCGCCCTGCGGCGTGACCACTTCCAGGCCCAGGCACAGCTCGCGCGTATTCCCGTAACGCAGCACGGCCGTGCCGCCCGCGTTCGTCGCCAAATTCCCCCCGATGGTGCAGCTGCCTTCGGCCGCCAGCGACAGGGGGAACAGACAGCCGGCGGCGCTGGCCGCTTCCTGGATGGTTTGCAAAATGCAGCCCGCATCGACCGTGATGGTACGGTTGACGGGATCGAGCGCGCGGATGCTGTTCAGGCGCGCCAGCGACAGCACGACGGCCGTGCCGGCGGCGTCCGGAATGCTGCCCAGCACCAGGCCCGTATTGCCGCCCTGCGGCACGACGGGCACCTGCCATTGCGCGCAGGCGCGCAGCACGCCGGCCACCTGTTCTACGGTGGCGGGGCGCAGCACGGCCAGGGCCTTGCCCGTAAACCGGTCGCGCCAGTCGGTGAGGAAGGGTGCCGTGTCGGCGTCGTTGGTGAGTACATAAGTGTCGCCCAGCAGGTCGCGGCAGGCGGCGAGGAAATCTGTTTGGTCAGTCATTTCTTGATGCTCACTTTATTCACTTTTTCCAGCAGCTCTTTGGCCATGCGCTTGGCCGCCTTCTTATAGGGGCGCAGATACAGCACGGCGCAGACAAAATAGATGCAGACGATGGCTGCCTCGCCCCAGGCCATCATGGCCGAGGTGGCGTTCGTGTCGCTGTAGCCGCGCACCACGCCTTCCGTGAAGTACAGCAGGATCACCATCGACGACCATTGCAGGGTATAGACGTCGCGCTTGATGACGCCGTACAGTGGGATGAGCAGGGGCGCGGCCTTCAGGACGACCCAGGAGCCGCCCGGCTGCAGCGGGGCGACGACGGTTTCCCACAGCACGCACCAGACGATCAGCGTGACGAGGCTGGCGATGGCGCCCCAGTGAAAATACTTGTGCAGTACGCCGTGCATCATGCGCCTGCCAGTTTCGCGGCGGTTTCCGCCAGGCGCCGGCCCAGGGCGATGGCCAATCGCTTTTCATCGTCGCTCAGGGTCTTGTCGCCGTCGATGCCCGACCAGTGCGTGGCGCCATACGGCGAGCCGCCCGTGGACGTCGTCATCAGTTCGGGATGCGTGTAGGGCAGGCCCATGACCAGCATGCCATGGTGGAAGAGGGGGATCATCATCGACAGCAGGGTCGATTCCTGGCCGCCGTGCAGGCTGCCCGTGGACGTGAATACGCAGGCGGGCTTGCCGGACAGGCTGCCGGCCAGCCAGTCGCTGGCCGTGCCATCCCAGAAGTACTTCATGGCAGCGGCCATGTTGCCGAAGCGCGTGGGCGAGCCCAGGGCCAGGCCCGCGCATTCCTGCAAGTCTTCCAGTTCCACATAGGGCGCGCCATCGGGCGGCACTTCGGGCGCCGTTGCTTCGGCCACCGTCGAGACGGCGGGCACGGTGCGCAGGCGCGCATCGCAACCGGGCACGCTTTCCACTCCCTGGGCTATCAGCTCGGCCAACTGGCGCGTGGCGCCATGGCGTGAATAAAACAATACGAGAATAATCAGATTGGTTGGCTTCATCATTGGTATTATAGGGCGCTTTACAGCCTGATACGACTGCTGTCATGGCGCCGTTCTGATTTTGCACATGTTTTCAAAATATATATTCCCGTTCTTTCAATACCTGTGGCGCACCCTGCACATCGGTGCCGACATTGTGCGCGGCCTGACGTGGTCCGAAACGCGCGACCTGCTGCAGTTCGCGCGCCGCCGCGTGCGCGAGGAAAGCCTGCCGCAAGTGGCCGGCAGCCTGACGTTCGCCACCGTGTTCGCGCTGGTGCCGCTGCTCACACTGGCCCTGGCGATCTTCACCACCTTCCCCCTGTTTAATACCTTCCGCCACGCGCTGGAAGATTATTTCGTGCAAAGCGTGATGCCCAAGGGGATATCGAACACCATCCTCGATTATCTGACCACGTTCGCCTCGAAGGCCACGCGCCTGTCGGCCATCGGCGCGGGCGCCCTGATCGTCACGTCGGTGGGCATGATGGGCTTGATCGAGCGCGTCTTCAACCGGATCTGGCGCGTGCGCCAGGAGCGCCGCTGGACCAAACGTCTACTGGTTTACTGGGCCATCGTCACCCTGGGGCCGCTGCTGGTGGGCGTGTCGCTGACGGTGACCTCGCGCCTCTTCATGGCCACCAGCGGCGTGGTGGGCGCCGTGCCTTTCATCGGCGCCGTGTTTTATACGCTGGTGTCGATCGGCCTGACCATGCTGGCGTTTACCCTGCTGTACATCGCCGTGCCGAACCGCGACGTGGACTGGCGCGACGCGGCCTGGGGCGGCTTGCTGGCCGCGCTGGCGTTCGAGGTGGCCAAGCGCGGCTTCGGCGAATTCATCCAGGAATTCCCCACGTATTCGCGCATCTACGGCGCGCTGGCCGCCTTGCCGCTGTTCCTCGTGTGGATATACCTGAGCTGGATGATTACCCTGGTGGGCGCCTTGCTGGTGGCCGCCTTGCCCGTCGTAAAATATGAACGCTGGTGGTACGAAGCGGCGCCGGGCAGCGAGTTCGTCGACGCCGTCGCCATCCTGAAAGTGCTGCACCAGGCTTGCCACTGCGCCGATTCGGCCCTGGTGGGCGCGGCCGAGATCCGCCGCAGCACGCGCCTGGGTTTCGAAGAAATGGAAACCCTGCTCGACAAGATGGTGCAGCAGGGCTGGGTGGGACGAGTCAACGTGGATGGCGCCGTGCGCGTGCAGTGGGGCAAGCGCGTGGCCGACAGTTCCGACCACTGGGTCTTGCTGGGCAACGTCAACCGCATCAGCCTGGCCGATGTCTATCGTTTATTCGTCTTCGGCGGCATGCGCGTGAACTCCGGCTATCCGGCCGGTTCCACGAATGAACGCGACATCAAGGCGGCCGAAGAAGCGGCCGCGCTGGCGGCGCAGGTGGAAAACGCCGTGGAGCAGGGCTTGGGCTTGAGTCTGGCGCAGCATTTTGGGGAGGTGCGCTGCGCGTGACGGGCCCCGGCCGCGTGCTTCCTTGCCGGCCTATGCCCCGCACGATAGGGCGAGCATGTCATAAACTGGTCACCGAAGGCCGGTAAGCTTTCCTCTTCATTCATCTTGTTGAGGAAGCAAATATGCGTTGTCATTTGAGCGGTTTGAATGTGTGCCGCGGCCTGGCCATCGTGGTGGTCAGCGGCGTGCTCGCTGCCTGCGGCGGCAGTTCCTCTGCCGCTCCTGAGGCTGCGCCCAAGGACGGGGAAGGCCTGCCGCACCAGCTTGCCGGCTGGGCAGCGTTGCCTGACACGGCGCGCTGGCCAGGGCCGGTTACGGGACAGTTCACAGCCGCAGTGCTGGGCGTCACCCCGCCGTTTGCCAGTGGCGTGCCGATTCCCGGCTTTTCCGCGCTGCTCAGGAATGACGACGGCAGCTGGACTGCCATGGCCGACAATGGCTATGGCGCCAAGGGCAATTCGGCCGATTTCGTGCTCGGCCTGTATAACGCCAGCATCAACTTCCGCACGGCCGCTGACGCCAGCAAGACGCCTGGCAGCATCAAGCTCAACAGCTTCCTGGCCTTCAACGACGCCAAGGGTTTCTTAAACGATGGCAAGGGCGTCGATCTGAAAATCACGGCCGACTACGTCAACTACCCCAGCAACACCACCGGCGGCCTGGTCTTTGCCGACAGCGGTATCGCCGTGGATGCGCGCATTCGCGCTGGCCGCTTGCTGACCGGTTTTGATTTCGACATCGAGTCGCTCGCGCGCGCTGCCGACGGTACTTACTTCGTAGGCGAGGAATTCGGCCCCTATATCCTGCACTTCGACAAAAACGGTACGCTGATGGGCGACCCGGTTCCCCATCCTTTCCTGCGCAGCCCGGCCAACCCGGAAGTGCTGGGCAAGGGCGCCAGCATCACCTTGTCAGGCAGCCGCGGCTTCGAAAGCCTGGCCTACAACGCCGACCGCAGCCTGCTCTACGCGGTGCCGGAAGCGGCGCCAAGCGACCCGTCGCTGCGGCCCGTCGCAGCCGATGAGCGCTACCTGAACATCTTCGAGTTCGACCCCGGCACCATGCGCTACACGGGCAAGAACCTCGTGTACCGCAAGGATGGTGCGGTCAAGGACAATGGCGTCGTGATCGGCGACATGACCAATGTCGGCGGCAGCAAGTTCGTGCTGATCGAACGCGATGGCTTCTGGGGCGCCAAGGCCGTGATCAAGCGCCTGTACCTGGTGGACTTGAAAGAAAAAGACGCTGACGGCGCGCTCAAGAAAACGCTGTTGGTGGACTTGCTGAACATCTCCGACCCCAAAGGCATAGGCGGGCAGGTGAGCAATATGCCCGTGGGTAAGTTCAGCATGCCTTTCGACTCGGTGGAGAGCGTCGAAGTACTCGACGCCCAGACGCTGGTCGTGGCAATCGACACGAACTACCCGGGTGAAGACGGCCGCAAGCCAGGCAAACCGGACGACACCGAAGTCATTACCCTGCGTTTTGACAAGGCGATATTTGATCGTTCCGCCAAATAAAGACGACGGGCCGGCAATCCCTCATAGCAGGACCGGCCGCAAGGCCGCCTGCAGCGCCACTGCCTTGAACGCTTCCGCATCTTGCGCCCGCACCAAGCCCAGATAATACGTATCCTCACCGCCGTGCATGTTCACCAGGCGCAGCTGGTGCGGCGCCAGGTGGGCGGCAATGGCGGCCAGTCCCTCGGCCATGGCGTCGCCGTCTTGCTGGTCCGCCCAGCGGAAGTCCCGCAGCGCGGGCAGGCCGATATGCTGGCCGATGAGGGCGATCTGTTCGACCGATTTCCAGTCCAGGGTGGTGCCGTGGCCCAGCGTATCGGCGGCTGTCGACCACAGCAGGAAAAAGCAGGCCGCTTCGGGCGAGTCGCCTTCGTATTCCTCTTCCGGGTCGTCCTCCGCTAGCGCTTCCAGCGTGATGTCCACGCAGCGCGCGGCCAGGTCCGCATCGCCTTGTAAGAGCAGGGCGGCCATGCTGCGCAATTGCCCGCGGTCGGCCTTGGCCAGGATTTGCGCCGGCGTGAAGCTGCGGCGCTTGGCCGGTTTCTTTTTGCCCAGTCCCATGGCTTCGCTGAGCTGCGCCGTGATGTTGGCCTTGAAGTTCTCCACGGTGTCGAACTGTTCCAGCAGCTGGCCCGTGAAATCCATGCTCCAGGCCATGCCATCTTTCACCACATATAAAAAGTCGCTTTGCACGGCTACGCCGCGCAGATGGTGGGCCGGTGGGTACAGCGGCGTGAAAGCCGGTTTTCCATCGAGGGTCAGCATGCAGGCGAGGCCTTGCGCATCGATGGCGAAGATCCGGTTCTTGCGCAGCTTCGGTGGCGACGAGGTGGTGGCGCAATCGATGGCTTCGTACTGGCACGGCGCCAGCAGCTCGCCCTGGTTATTCGCCAGGCCAAACAGGAAGCGCCCGTCGATGCGCTGGCTGACGATGGCGATCTTTTTCTTCGTGCCGAAATCCTGCACGGAGCTGTAGGCTGGCGGCACCACGACCTTGCCCATCTTGTCGACCACGCCATACACATTGCGTTTGTTGTCATCGTCAGCCTGGTCTGTCTGGCGCTTGATGTCGATCAAGCCATCTTCGCGCAGGCATATGTTATCCACCCTGTCGATGAGCAGCGCGCCGTCGGGCAGGCGCAGCAGGCGGCTGGCGCCGTCCGGATCGATTCTCTGCAGCAGGTGGGGGCTGATCACGTACAGGGCACCGGGGGCGGGCGGCAGCACCAGCGTGCCATTCAAGTCCATGACGCCGTGCGCGTCGGGCGCGTCCGCCGTGGCAAAGGTGATCCAGCCATCGTCCGCATAATAAACGCCCAGGTCCACATAGCGCTGCGACAGCGGCACGATCCAGCGGCCATACGGCGTGACCAGGCCGGTGACGTCCGGTTCGCCGGCGGTGCTCACTTCATAGCACAGCGCGTCTTCTTCCCAGCCCACCACTTCCAGGCCTTGCAGGAACGGCAGTTCGTCCGCGCCCAGTTCCTCGACATCGGCCAGCTGCGCGCTGGCAGTGGCCGACCAGTAGCCGCTGGCCGGCGATGCGGCGCCGATGGTCAGCAACGGCGCCAGCGCGTCCCGGTCGCCGCGCAGCAGGGCGGAGTGCAGCATTTGCGCTTCGGCGCGCAGGGCGTCGAGCGCGACGGTGTAGTCCGGCGTGCCGATATCGTGCGCGATCAGCTGCACGCCATCGAGGATCAGCCACGGCTGGCCGCCCGCCAGCAGGGCGCTGATGGCGCCGCGCGCGACGATGGCGGCCGCGTCGCGTGGCCTGTCCATCAGGGCGGACAACGCTTGCCAGCTGGCCTGCGCCTGCGCCATTGGCGCGGCCAGTACGCAGGGGCAGTCTTCGCCATCGCCGTAGATGGGCCAGGCGACAGCTTGCGTGCCGGCGCCGACGAGCAGCTTGAACAGCGTAGGTACGTCCAGCCGCCACTCGGCCAGGCCCGTGATTGCGTCGGTATCGAAGCCGGCCTGGCCGGGTAAAAAGGCGGTGCTGAACAGGGCTGCGGTATTGATCATGTCTCTTCGTTAAAAATGTTGGGGGATCAGGGCGACGGCGGCATGAGCCAGTGCGCCAGCGCGCCGCGCTCTAGGCCCAGCTGCTTGGCCGCGGCGGCTGCCTCGAAGGCCCACAGGCCGTAGTAGCCGCCCAGTCCCTGCGCGCGCAAATGGCCGTTGAACCAGTCCTCGTGGACCAGCGCACCGTGCCAGCTGGCCAGGTAGTGGCGCAAGTGCTCGAGCTGTTGCGCCGGGTCTTCTGCGTCCAGGCAGTCGTACAGGGCGGTATACGGCTCGGCGAAATACCATTCGTCGACGGCGGGACGCTGCGGGTCGACAGCCGACAGCAGCGCTTCGTACACGCCGTCTTCGCCATCGAAGGCCGTTTGCAGGGCGGCCAGGCGCATGGTCAGGTCGCGGCGGCCGAACAGCAGGGTAGCGCCCAGCAGCTGCAGGGTGCGCGCGTAATCGGTCAACTGTTCGAAGTCGAAGGCGGGCAAGGTATCGTCATCGTAGGCCGCAGCCAGGGCCGCGCGCGCCGTCTCGCAGGCGGCGACGGCCGCTTCCAGCGCTCGCTCCACTTCCGGCAAGGGCAAGCCTGCCGTGTAGCGCAGCGAGAATACCTGGTAAGCCGTGCTGGCGGCCGCGCATGCCCAGTAGGCCGCGTCGCCGCCGTCGTCTTCCGCCTGCGTCTGTGCGCGTGCGTAGGCGGCCAGCAAGGCGTCGAGGTAGGCGAGGTTGCGGGCAAAATCGAACGGTGCGGGCGGCGTCTGGCGCGGCGTGCAAGGCCAGGGCGTGGACGAAACCGGGCAGGCGTCGGCGCAAGCGCGCTGGATGGCCCAGTCGGCGAACACTTGCTGCAAATATTGCGCCGTCTCGTCGTCGTGCGCGATGGCGCCCGCGCCTACCAGGGTCGTGCCCAGCAAGGTGTAGCCGGGAAAGCGGCTGCTTTCGTAGGCGATGGTGGTTACGCTCTGGATGGCCTTGCCGTCACTGAGGTCGCGCACGCGGAAGTACACATCGTCCCAGCCGGCCAGCGGTGGCGCTGGCGGTTCATTCGGCAAGGTGGTCCAGCGGCCGTCGGCCTGTTCTTCATAGGCGTCGAGCAGTTCATCGATGCCACCGGGGCGGTCGATGCGGTTGTTGGCGTCGTATTGCAGTCCCAGTTCGGCCGCGAATGCCGCCGCGTGGCGGCCCGCGAAGACCAGGTATTGCGCGTTCAGGGTGCCGACCAGGAGGTCCGTTTGCTGGCCTGCCACGGCCAGCGCCTGCGGCAGCCGGTACCAGTGGTGGCCGGGGATGCCCGCCATGGGGCCGTTTTCGTCCGCTTGCGGGTTGGCGCAGCGCAGCTGTTCCAGCCAGTTGTAGCGTTCGTGCCGCGCCGCTTCCGTGCCGCTGCCGCGGCCAGTCAATTCATCGAACAGGGTATTCAACAACATGTGCATCTATCCTAAAAAAAAGCGTTCATGCCGCTGCCGTTTGCGCAAACGCAAACAGTGCGTCGAGCACGGCGTCGGGCTGCTCGGCCATCAATTCGTGCCCGCTGTCGACCTGCACCACGGTGCCATGCGCTATTGACGTGGTCAGCAGCCGGGTCGATTTGGGCGGCGTCATCATGTCGCGCGCGCCGAAAATGAATAAAGTGGGGCAGTGTACCGAAGCGGCGGCGATTTCGCCGTTCGCGTAGGCATTGCATGCATAAAAATCCGTATGAAACACGTGATCGGGGTTGAGGGCGGCGATGCGCTGTTTCAGGCGCCGCGCGCCGCCCATGGCATAGAAGCCGGGGCCGGGGAACGACGGCTTTTGCGCGATCGACGAGTGCGACCAGATATTGACCATGTCGATGGCCGCCTGTTCGTCGTTCAATGACGTTTCCAGCAGCGCCGGCGAGACCTTCATCGGATAGGTGGAGCCCAGCATGGCCAGGTGGCTGACCCGATCGGGCGCGAGGAATGCCGCTTCCAGCGCGATTAATGAGCCCATGCTGTGGCCGATCAGCATGGCCTTGGCCGCGCCGGCAGCGTCCAGCACGGCCAGTATCCAGCGCGCCAGCTCTTCAACGCTGCTTTTCGCCGCGCCCAGGCTGCGCCCGTGGCCTGGCAAGTCGACGGCCAGCACGTTCCAGCCATGGTGGGCAAAATAGCGCGTTTGCAGCGCCCACACGGAGTGGTCGTTCTGCGCGCCGTGGATGAAGACGGCCGTGGGCTGATGTGGGTTAAAAGCCTTGCCGCCCGTGTAGCAGTAGGCGACGGTATTGTCGATGGTGAACAGCATCTCAGGCGCCTTTCTGCGACAGTTTCAGGCCACGGGCCAGGTCTTCGATCAAATCGTCCGCGTCTTCCAGTCCCACGGACAAGCGCATGGTGCCCTGCGTGATGCCCGCCTGGGCCAGCTGGTCGTCGGGCACGCGGAAGTGCGTGGTGGAGGCGGGATGGATGACGAGCGACTTGGCGTCGCCCACATTGGCCAGGTGCGAGAAGATCTTCAGGCTGTCAACAAAGCGCTGGCCGGCCGCACGGTCGCCGCGCAGGCGGAACGTGAACACGCCGCCCGCGCCTTTCGGCAGCAGGGTTTTCGCCAGTTCGTAATCGGGGTGCGAGGGCAGCTCCGGATAGGACACGGATTCCACGGCCGGATTGGCCAGCAGGAAATCGATCACCTTGCGCGTGTTGGCCACGTGGCGGTCCATGCGCAGGCCCAGGGTTTCGATGCCCTGCAGGATGGCGAAGGCATTGTGCGGGCTCATGACGGCGCCGAAATCGCGCAAGCCTTCGCGCCGCGCGCGCAGGGCGAACGGTGCCACCGTCGATTCCTCGGCGAAGACCATGCCGTGGAAGCCTTCATACGGTTCGCACAGTTCGGCGAAACGGCCCGTCTTGTCGTACGCCGTTTGCCAGTCAAAGGTGCCGCCATCGACGAGCAAGCCGCCGATGGCCGTGCCGTGCCCGCACAGGAATTTGGTGGCCGAGTGGAACACCAGGTCGGCGCCATGCTCGAAAGGGCGCAGCAGATACGGCGTGGTAAATGTCGAATCGAGCATCAGCGGCAAGTGGTGTTCGTGCGCCAGGGCGGCAATCCGGGGGATGTCCAGCACGTCGAGACCTGGATTGCCCAGGGTTTCCGCGAACAGTATCTTGGTATTCGGGCGGATGGCGGCGCGCCAAGAGTCCACGTCGCGCGGGTCGACAAAGGTCGTCTCGATGCCGAAGCGTTTCAGTGTGTAGGCCAGCAGGTTGTGCGAGCCGCCGTACAGGGCGCGCGAGGCAACGATGTGCGAACCGGCGCCGGCGATGGTGGACAGGCCCAGGTGCATGGCGGCCTGGCCGCTGGCCGTGGCGATGCCGGCCACGCCCCCTTCCAGTGCGGCGATGCGCTCTTCCAGCACGGCGTTCGTGGGATTCGAGATGCGCGAGTAGACGTGGCCGGCCCGCTCCATATTGAATAGCGAAGCCGCATGTTCCGAACTCTTGAGGGCAAACGAGGACGTGAAATGGATGGGCGTGGCGCGTGCGCCCGTGGCCGGATCGGGCGCGGCGCCCGCATGCAGGGATAAAGTATCGAAACCGGGGTATTTCGGGCCGCTCATGGTGTCTCCGCCAAGTTTTTATAGTGGCAAGATCGTAACCTGATTTGCAGCGGAGCAAAAGGGCTCCTGTGCAGGGCGCATGGCGCCGTGCTGGCGGGCAGGGCGTGTAACCTGAAGTGTAAAAAAAGTGACCGGCAAGGCAGGGCGGTGGTAGGATACCGGATCAGTGATATTCGGGCTGTTTGACCTGTGCGCGTGCGCCGCGCCGCAGGGAAGGCGGCTACGTGCCAGCGAATTCCTGGGCTTCAGGCGAACTCTCATCGCAAGTCCACCAGGAAAGATTTTATGCCCGCAATATCGTTCGACGGCTCCCTTGCCGTTCCCGGACTCTCTATCGTCGACGGCCTGTGCCAGGCAGGCTGGCTCATGCAAGAGCATTTTATCTCCCCTGAACTGAGCCGCCAGCTGGCCGCCGAATGCGTGCAATCCATGCTCAGCGGCAAGATGAAAGGTGCCGGCGTGGGCAGCGGTCATGCGCCGCTGCTGCAGCCCGATATCCGCGGCGACCATATCGAATGGCTGGAAATAGGCCGTTCCGAGGCGTGCGACCGCTACCTGGCACACATGGAAACGCTGCGCTGCATGCTCAACCGCGAGCTGTTCCTGGGGCTGGAAGAATACGAAAGCCATTTCGCGCTGTACGCGCCGGGCGCCTTTTACCGGGCCCATCTTGACCGTTTCCGCGACGACGACAAGCGCACCGTGTCCGTCGTGCTGTACCTGAACGACGACTGGCTGCCCGAGCACGGCGGCGCGCTGCGTCTGCATCCGCAAGGCGCGCCCGTGGTGGACATCCTGCCGCAAGCGGGCCGCATGGCCATGTTCATGTCGGGCGAGATGCTGCACGAAGTGCTGCCGACGGCGCGCCAGCGCCTCTCCATCGCAGGGTGGTTCCGCCGCCGCGCGTGATGGAAGGTGGCGCGCAATCCCCCTCGATTTGATTGCGCGCAAGGCTGGATTTTTCCGCAGGCATAGGCTACAGTCGCAGTAAGGGCTAGAATAACTAAAATACCAATCACGCGGACAGGACGGCCAATATGAAAGTATCTGAAATTCTCCAAGTCAAGGGCAATATTCTCTACACGGTCACGCCTGACCAGCCCCTGCTTGACGCGGCCAATACCATGGCTGAAAAAGACATCGGTTCGCTGGTGGTCATGGAATTTGGCGACCTGGTCGGCATGCTGACCTTCCGCGAAGTGTTGAACGCGCTGCATGAAAACGCGGGCCAGATCGGCGGCGGCACCGTGCGCAAGCACATGGATGACCACCCGATCACCGTCACCCCCGACACGGAAGTCAACGAAGTGCGCCGCATCATGCTGGAAAAACATGCGCGCTACCTGCCCGTCATGAACGCCAAGACCCTGCTGGGCGTCATCTCCTTCTACGACGTGGCGCGCGCCGTGCTCGAAGCGCAAAGCTTTGAAAACCAGATGCTCAAAGCGTATATCCGCGACTGGCCTGCCGAAACGACGGACTGATATCAGCATGCTGTAAAAACGACGCCGGCAACTGCCGGCGTTTTGCATTGGCTATCCAGGGTGGCGCCTACGCCGCTCCCTGCAGCGCCTCGTTGTTCAGCCAGGTGCCCAGCGCCGTGGCCGTCATGGGGCGGGCGAACAGAAAGCCTTGCGCCATCGGGCAGCCCAGCGCCTGCAAGATTTGCGCTTGCCGCTCGTCTTCCACGCCTTCCGCGATCACGGCCAGGCCCAGGTTGCGGCCCAGCTGGATGACCATCTCGGCGATGCTGCTGCCGCGCGCGGAACCGGTGATTTCCGTCACAAACGCACGGTCGATTTTCAAGCGGTCGACCTGCAGGCGCTGCAAATAGGACAGCGACGAAAAGCCCGTGCCGAAGTCGTCGATGGCGATGCTCACGCCCGTCTGCTTGATCTGCCACAGCATCTTGATCAGCAGGTCCGGCTCTTCCATGGCCATCGATTCCGTGATTTCCAGCTCGATGAATTCGGGCGGCGCCTGCGTCTCTTCGAGTGCCGCGCGCAGCATTTCCAGGAACAGCGGGTGGCGGAACTGCACTTGCGACACGTTGACGGACATGACGAAGTTGCGGTGGCCCTGCTCGCGCAGCAGCACCAGTTCGCGGCAGGCCGTGCGCAGCACCCATTCGCCGAGGTCGATGATGATGCCCGAATACTCGGCGATCGGGATGAAGCGGTCGGGCGAGATGAACTTGCCGTCCGGCGTCTGCCAGCGCAGCAGCGCTTCCGCGCCCACGGGGCGGCGCGTCGTTAGGTCGATCTGCGGCTGGTAGACGACAAACAGCTGGTCCTGGCTGAAAGCCGTGCGCAGCGCGTGCATCATGCGCACCCGTTCGCGGATTTCGATGCCCATGCTGCGCGAGAAATAGAAGTGGCCGGCGCGCTGCTGGCTTTTTGCCCGCTTCAGGGCGATATCGGCATCCTTGAGCGCATCGGCGCCCGTGCCCGTATGTTCACCGAGCCGCACGAGGCCCAGGGTGGCCGACAGCTGCACGTCTTGCCCATCGATGCAGAACGGCGGCTGGAACAGGGCCAGGATATTGTTCGGGTTGACTTGCGACGAGTCGCCCAGCACGCAAAAGATGTCGCCGCCCAGGCGCGCCACCGTCAGCTGGGGGCCCAGCTGGGTTTGCAACCGGCCCGCCACGGCGATCAGCAGGGTGTCGCCGAACTGGTGTCCCAGCGCGTCGTTGGTCTCGGCAAAGTGGTCGAGGTCGACCAGCGACAAGGTGGCGTCGTCGCGCGCGGGGCCGGACAAGGTGGCGTCGAGGATTTCCACCAGGCGCGTGCGGTTGGGCAGCTTCGACAACTGGTCGTAGAAGGCGGCATTGTGCAGGTGCGACACCAGCTCGACATTGTCCAGGCCCACGGCAACGTTGCTGCAGAAGACTTCCAGCAGGCTTTCATCGATGGCGGAAAGAGGGCGTGGCAGCACCAGGTAGGCGGCCGCATCGCGGCTGGCCTTGCCCGCGAAGTACAGGGTGGCGTAGTCGTGCGCATACACATTGCGCCGCTGCGCCAGCGTGTGCTCGATGGCGGCCATGACGCGGGGGTTTTGCAAGCCGCACAGGGCGCTGTGCGGCAGGCTGGAAAAGCTGCCCGTGCAGGCCGAGACGAGCAGCTCCTTGCTGCCATTGTCCTGCAAGTTCTGCACGCACAGCACGCCGTCGGCGCGGATGCCCAGCAGGTCGGCGATCTGCGCCAGCACGCCGGCCGAGAAATTCTGCACGCCGTGCAGCGCCATCAGCTGCGTGCTGGCGTGGACGATACGGTCCAGGCCGCGCCGGCTGCTGTTGATCGAACGGATCTGCTCGTATGAGCGGATGGCCGCCGTCACCGTCGTAAACAGCTTGATGCGCGTCAGTTCGGACTTGGTCTTGTAATCGTTGATGTCGAAATCGCGGATGGCGTCGATTTCCGGCGCATAGCCTGGCTGGCCCGTGCGCAGGATGATGCGCACGTCCGTCATTTTCAGGGTTTCGCGGATGTAGCGCACCAGGTGCAGGCCCGCGTCATCCTGTTCCATCACCACGTCGAGCAGGATGACGGCGATGTCGTCTTCGTGCCTGAGCAGTTCGCGCGCCTGGCCGGCTGAATACGCATGCACGAATTCCAGCGGGCGGTGCTGCATTTCCAGGTTGCCGAGGGCGAAAGTGGTGGTGGAGTGGACGTCTTCATCGTCGTCGATGATCATCACCCGCCAGACGCTGCGCGGTGCGGCCGTCAGGGGCGCAGCCGGTTGCTCATCGAGGAATACCAGGTCGTCGTGATCGTCCTTGTTGGCGTCAAGGGGGATGATCGGTGCGGGCATGTATAGCTTCTCCAGGATGACTCGATGTTTATACGAGCGCGTCGCAAAAGCCCATGGCGTTGTTGCGTTGCCTTGCCGTACTTGCGTACTGTCTTCGACAACGACGCCTAGCCCTGGGCATTTGTGACGTGCTCTCGGCGCAGCCCAAATCGGTTTGATAACCAGTATTGTGTGGCGCGCTTTGATCCAAGTATATAGCTATTTAATAAGCAAAATGTTTTTTTAAATCTATTCTGTGGAGCAATATTTCTTGTTTTGCATTATTGCAACTCATATTTGGTGTTTTTGTGTGAAAAAATACACGGGATTAAAAAATGGCGATTTGGGCGGGGGAATATCGGGCCTCGGTGTGGCATTAGCGGCATGGCATGCCCCGCAGGCTGGTAGAATTGAGTTTTCCAGTCCTCACACTTCCTACTATGTCCGGCAATTCTTTTGGCAAGCTGTTTACTGTTACCACTTTCGGCGAATCGCATGGTCCGGCCATCGGCTGCGTGATCGATGGCTGTCCGCCGGGATTGATCCTGTCGGAAGCCGATATCCAGCCCGAGCTGGACCGCCGCAAGCCGGGCACGTCGCGCCACGTGACGCAGCGCCAGGAATCCGATACGGTCGAGATCCTCTCCGGCGTGTACCAGGGCGTGACGACGGGTACGCCCATCGCGCTGCTGATCCGCAATGAAGACCAGCGCAGCAAGGATTACGGCAATATCGCGGAAAGTTTCCGCCCCGGCCACGCCGACTATACGTACTGGCACAAGTACGGCGTGCGCGATCCACGCGGCGGCGGGCGCTCGTCGGCGCGCCTGACGGCGCCCGTGGTGGGCGCGGCGGCGATTGCCAAGAAATGGCTGCTGCAGCAATACGGCACCACGTTCAAGGGTTGCATGAGTCAGCTGGGCGACATTCCCGTGCCATTCCAGTCTTGGGAACACGTGCATGCGAATCCGTTCTTTGCCGCCAGCGGCGACGCGGATCTGATCGCGCGCATGGAAGAAGCGATGGACCAGTTGCGCCGCGATGGCGATTCCATCGGCGCGCGCATCGACGTGATCGCGCAAAACGTGCCCGTCGGCCTGGGTCAGCCCATCTACGACAAGCTCGATGCGGACATCGCCTATGCCATGATGGGTATCAATGCGGTGAAAGGTGTGGAAATCGGCGCCGGTTTCGATTCGGTGGCACAGAAGGGTTCAGAGCATGGCGACGAACTGACGCCGGAAGGCTTTATCGGCAATAACGCCGGCGGCGTACTGGGCGGTATTTCGACGGGGCAAGATATCAGCGTCTCGATCGCCATCAAGCCGACGTCGTCGATCCGCACGCCGCGCCGCTCGATCGATAAAGAAGGCAATCCCGTGATGGTGGAAACGTTCGGCCGCCACGACCCGTGCGTGGGCATCCGCGCCACGCCGATCGCCGAAGCCATGCTGGCGCTGGTGCTGATCGACCACGCCCTGATGCACCGCGCGCAATGCGGCGATGTGTCGGTGAGTACGCCGAAGTTGAAGTAAGTTGAATGTTCTGGTGTCGGATTACGGGCCTGCGGCCCTAATCCGACCTACGGCCTATGCCATGCGTAGCGGCAAAATGTAGGTCGGATTAGCGGGGCATCGCCCCGCGTAATCCGACAACATCGTTGGCGCTTCCGGTCACGCCACCTTATTCGCCACCAATTCCAGCTGGTGCCGCATCTCCACCGATTGCACCAGCAAAGCCCGGATATCGTTGATCAGGTTGAATTCCGTCTGGTTCAATTGGATCGGCGGGAAGCTGTCGTCCCAGTCGCCATATAAAAATCCCGTGGGATGGCCGTTGGCCGACAGCGGCAGCACGACGAAGCTGCGCGCTTCCGACAACGTCGCTTTCCACCATTGCGGCAGTTTGGCGGCAAATTTCGGGTCGCGCGCATTGTCGATGAAGATCACGCGGTCGCTATTGAGGGCCGCGTGGAAGACGTTCGGTTCATACGCGTCGCCAAACACCATCAAATCCTGCAAGTCGGCCATGCCTTCGCCCATGCTGATGCGCGCCGAATACAGATGATCCCTGTGGTTGCGCACGAACGCCACCGAGCGCGAAAAATCGAAGCCCTGGTGCAGCGTTTCGAGCGCCATCGAGACCATCTGTCCCGGGCTGGCGCTGCCGATGGCGCTGCGCAGGTCGGCCAAGCCGCCGATCAATACGCGGTTGCCTTCGGCGCGCATGCGCGTCGACGCCAGTTGGCGCGCGCGCCGTTCGGCCGGTTTCGACAGGGGCGCGATCGACAGGTCGGCCGCCGCCATCGCCTTGGCCTTGTCCACGGCCACCACGAGGTCGGTCGCCGTGATGCCCAGTGTGCCCGCATAATCGTCGATCAGCGCATGCACCTGCGCCGCGCCAGCCGCGTCGTCATGCCACAGCGAGTCGGCGCAGCGCGCCGCCATCGTCGACAGGCCCGCCATCCAGTCGGCGCCGCTGACGGGAGAGTTGTCCGGCGACGGGTCCATCGGACGCATGCCGTTGATCAGGTGCTGCGGCAAGCCCCAGTGGGCGGCCGTGGCATAGCCCACTTCGGGCAGCGACAGCCCTAAAATTTCGCGCGCGGCGGCAGCCTCGTTGCCGGGACCCGCATGCGCCTGCATGCGCGCCCAGAAGTCCGTCATGTAGAACGTCACCATCATGCGGCCCAGGGTGTGCAGCATCGAGCAGACGACGGCCTGCTCCGCCTGCAGGCTGCCAGCGCTGGTGGCCACCTGCTGCGCCACCATCCCGGCCAGCACGGCCTTTTCCATTTCCACATGGGCGCTGACGGAATCGGGCGACGCCTGCGAAAGCTCTTCGATCAGCTTCAGGCCCAGCGCCAGATGGCCGATGGCGTCGATGCCCAGCACCAGCACGGCCTTCGACACCGTGTTGACCCGCTGGCCGAAGGCCGAATACATGCCGCTGTTGGCCAAGCGCAGCACCTTGTGTGTGAGGACAGGGTCGGACAGCACCGTTTGCGTGATGTCGAATTCGTGGTCGTCCTCGCCGCGCATGGCGCCGAGGATGGCGCTGATGGCTTTCGCGAAGCCGGGCATGTCGCCCTGCTGGCGCGTGCGCGCCCACAGCAGGTCGAGGGTGTTCTTGCCCAGCTGTGTCGGTACCGTGAAATGACCTGGATTCATTGCACCCCTCCGCGCGGTTCATTGGCAGACGGCACAGGCACCAGCGCCGCATAGGTTTTGTCGCTCAAGGCCGCTAGCGCGGCATGGGCCGGCATCGGTTTGCCCGTCAGGTAGCCTTGCACGTACTGGCAGCCGCGCGACTCGATGAAATGCATCTGCTCTTCGGTTTCCACGCCTTCGGCCACCACGGACAAATTCAAATGCTTGGCCAGGTCGAGAATGGTGTTGCAGATGGCCGCATCCTTGCTTGATGCGGGCAAGTCCTTGATGAAGGTGCGGTCGATCTTCAGCACGGAAATGGGGAAGCGCTTCAGATACGCGAGCGAAGAATAGCCGGTGCCGAAATCGTCGATGGCGATGCGCGCGCGGCGCTCCGTCATCTTGACGAGGATGGTTTCCGCATGCACGGGGTCGATCATCAAGGTGCCTTCCGTGATTTCCAGCACCAGGTGTTCGCCCGAGAGTCCCGAAAACGCGATCGCGTCATCGAGCACGTCGAGGAATTTGTCGTTGCGGAACTGGCGCGGGCTGATATTGACGGAGATGTACAGCGGCCGCTTGGCCACTTCCTGGAATTGCTTGAGCTGCACGCAGGCCGCCTTCAATGCCCAGGCACCGAGCAGATTGATCAGGCCATTGGCTTCGGCAATCGGGATGAAGCGCACGGGCGGCACCAGGCCCAGGGTCGGATGCTTCCAGCGCATCAGGGTTTCGAAGCCCTGGATTTGCCGCGTGTGCGCATCGACGATGGGCTGGTAAAAGAGCAGGAATTCGCCTTCGCGCACGGCTTGGAACATGGCCGCTTCCAGCGAGATGTCGTGTTCCGACGGGCCGTTCAAACGCGGGCTGTAGACCAGGCAGCGGGCCTTGCCCGTTTCCTTGGCGCGCGACATGGCCGCATCGGCCAGCGCCACCAGGCGCACTTCATCTTCCGCGTGCAGCGGATAGATCGACACGCCCACGGAGGCGCCCACGTAGATCGTGTGGCCGTCGACTTCGAATGGCGCCTGCAGGGTGGCCAGCAGGCGGCCCGTCACCAGCTTGATCTGCGCGTCCGTGGCGCTGCCGGGCAGCACGGCGACGAATTCATCGCCGCCCACGCGCGCCAGCGTGTCGCTGTCGCGCAGGGTCTTGCGCAGGCGCGCGGCGGCCAGGCGCAGCACGGCGTCGCCGACGGGGTGGCCCAGGCCATCGTTGACCTTTTTAAAGCCATCGAGGCCGATGGTGGCGACGGAAAAGCCCTGGCCCGAACGGGCGGCCTGGGCGATCACCATGCGGATGCGGTCCGACAGCAGCAAACGGTTCGGCAAGCCGGTCAGCGCATCGTGCGTGGCCATATGGCGCAGCCGTTCTTCCGTATTGTGCTGGGCCGACGTGTCGCGCCCGACCACCAGCAATTCGGCCACACCGGCCGCGTTCATATAAGAAGACAGGCGCAGCTCGAACCAGATTTCCTGGTCCGGCGTTTGCAGGCGCACTTCCAGGCGGCCCGGTTCTTCCAGCGCGTCTTCCAGCGCAGCCTGCAGCGCCGCGCGCGACGCTTCGGTGGCCAGCGGCAGCAGCAAGTGGCCGGTCAGGCCCGATGGCGCGCCAAACAGGGTGGCCGCGCGCTTGCTGGCGAACAGGATCAGGCCGTCCGTATCGAGCCGGAACACGACGTCGCCTGCCTCTTCCATGAGGTTGTCCAACTCGTGGCGGGCCTCGCGGTGGGCGGCGGATGGGGTACTGGAAAACATCGTGCTGGCTTTTACCTTTTTATTATCAGTGCCGGCGCTCGCTGCAGGGCAGGGCGCCAACGGAAAGAGTGCGTCGTGCGTGACGCGCGCCATAGGGGCCGAAAGAGCGGCTATCGGAACGCGATCCACACGAAATGTATCATTGAAAAGCACCCGATTACATGAAATAGAGCAACATTGCTTCAGGTTTTGTAAATATTCCTGCCTTCCATGAAAAAAATCATGCTACGCGACACACACAGGCATTTTCATTCCCCATGGAAACATTTATCTGCGCTTGCTTCCACTGGCGCGCTTGCCCCGCCATGCGCTTTACGCTAGTCTGGCTGGCAGGCGGTGTTGACGGTGCGCCAGCGACGGCAAGGGCGCCATGATAACAAATCGCGGGAGACCCCCATGAATGCTTTTGACACGCATGAAGTTTTCAACCAGGCTACGCCGTTCGAAAACGTCAATCTGTTTGCCTGCGACCCGGCGCTGATCGAAGCGCTGCTGCGCGAGGGCGGCGGCGCGGCGCTGCAGGAGCTCGACGCGCTGGGCGAGAAGCTGGGCCGCGCCGAGACCTATGCGCTGGCGCGCCTGGCCAATATCCATGCGCCCGAGTTGCAGCAGTTCGACCGGGCCGGGCGCCGCATCGACGAAGTGCTGTTCCATCCGGCCTGGCATGAACTGATGGCCATCCTCGTGGGCGCGGGGGCGCACGCTTCGCCGTGGGCCGCGCCCGGTTCCGGTGCCCAGGTGGCGCGCGCGGCCGCCTATCTATTAGTGGGGCAGGTGGAAAATGGCACGCAGTGTCCCGTGACGATGACGTATGCCTCGGTGCCGGCCTTGCGCCAGGCGCTGGATCTGCCGCAGATCGCGCAGCGCTGGCTGCCGAAAATCCTCTCGCGCGACTACGATCCCCGCTCCCTGCCCGTGGAGCGGAAGCGGGGCGCCCTGGTCGGCATGGGCATGACGGAAAAGCAGGGCGGCTCGGACGTGCGCAGCAATACCACGCGCGCCGTGCCCGTGCAGGCGGCCGAGGCGCAAGCCCTGTTCGGCGGCGAGGCTGATGGCGTCTGGCGCATCGTCGGCCACAAATGGTTTTTTTCGGCGCCCCAGTGCGACGCCCATCTGATCCTGGCGCAGGCGGATGAGGGCGGATTGTCGTGCTTCTTCCTGCCCCGCTACCTGCCCGACGGCAGCCGCAATGCCATCCGCGTGCAGCGTCTGAAAGATAAATTGGGCAACCGCTCGAATGCGTCTTCGGAAGTGGAATTTACGAATGCCTACGGCTGGCTCGTGGGCCAGCCGGGGCGGGGCATACCCACGATTCTGGAAATGGCCAGCCATACGCGTCTCGATTGCGTGCTGGGCAGTGCCGGCATCATGCGCGCCGCCTTGACGCAGGCGCTGCACCATGCGCGCCAGCGGGCCGTGTTCGGCAAGCCGCTGGCCGAGCAGCCGCTGATGCAAAACGTGCTGGCCGACCTGGCGCTCGAATCGGAAGCGGCCACGGCCTTTGCGCTGCGCCTGGCCCGCTGTTTCGATGAAAAGGACGACCCGCGGCAAGCGATGCTGGCGCGCGTGCTCACGCCGGCCGGCAAATACTGGATCTGCAAGCGCGGTCCCGGCTTCGGCTTCGAGGCCATGGAGGTGCTGGGCGGCACCGGTTATGTGGAAGAGGCGCCGCTGGCGCGCCTGTACCGCGAACTGCCCGTCAACTCGATCTGGGAAGGCTCGGGCAATGTGATGTGCCTCGACGTCTTGCGCGCCTTCGGCAAGTCGCCGGCCGCGCGCGACGCCCTGGCGGCCGAGCTGGCGCTGGCCGGCGATGATGACGCCGCCTTTGTTGCCTACCGCGCGCGGCTGCTGGACGACCTGGACGGGCCGCAAACGGATGAGTTTAGCGCCAGGCAATTGTCCGAACGCATCGTGCTGGCCGTGCAGGCGGCCTTGCTGCTGCGCCATGCGCCGCCGTTTGTTGCGCAAGCATTCCTGCAATCGCGGCTGGTGCAGGCGCCGGGCGGCGCGTATGGCCGCTTGCCGGTTGGTACCGATTGCACGGCCATCCTGGCGCGCGCGCTGCGCGAGTATTGATTTCAATAAAACCGATTATTTCGAAAATTCCGGCCACAGGCGGGCTGCGGGCTGGGATAATGCCGCAATCCATCATTTTATCGATACACAGCGCGCTTGCGGCCATGCTTGCCGCCGCGCCAGACAGTAGAGAAAGAAAAACAATATGAAACAAGACCCACGCTTTCCGAATTTGTTCATTACCGATCACCCTTTGATCCAGCACAAACTGAGCCACATGCGCGAGCACGACACGTCGACGCGCACCTTCCGCGAATTGCTCAAGGAAATCACTCTGCTGATGGGCTATGAAATCACGCGCGACCTGCCGCTGACTACGCGCGAAATCAAGACCCCGCTCGTCACCATCGACGCGCCTGTTATCGCCGGCAAGAAACTGGCCATCGTGCCCATCCTGCGCGCCGGCATCGGCATGAGCGATGGCTTGCTGAACCTGGTGCCATCGGCACGCGTCGGCCACATCGGCGTGTACCGCGACCCGGCCACGCACATGCCCGTGGAATACCTGGTGCGCCTGCCGGACCTGAATGAGCGCACCTTCATCCTGTGCGACCCGATGGTAGCGACCGGCAATTCGGCCGTGTACGCCGTCGACGTGCTGAAAAAACGCGGCGTGACGGACGAGCAGATCATCTTCCTGGCCCTGGTGGCCGCACCGGAAGGCGTGACCGTGTTCCAAAACGCGCATCCGAACGTCAAGATGTTCTGCGCCGCGCTCGATTCGCACCTGGATGACCACGCCTATATCGTGCCGGGCCTGGGCGACGCCGGCGACCGCATCTTCGGCACCAAGTAAGCAGCGTCAGGCGAGTATTGCGATGGCAACCTTGATCGACCCGGACTTTCGCGCGCGTTTGCGTGCCCTGAATGAAAAATATGCGGCTGGCGTGCCGGCCCTGTTGCAGGCGATCACGCAGGCAAGCAGCCGCTGCGACAGCGAAGGCCCCCGTTTGGAACCGTTGACGGAGCTGCACCGCGCGCTGCATGCGGTGGCCGGCTCGGCCGCCACCTTCGGCTTTGCCGCGCTGGGCCAGGAATGCCGGCGCATCGAACAGCTGGTGCGCGCCATGCTCAATGCCCCTGCGCAAGCAGTGGCGGAATGGCCCGGCGTGCGGGCGCAAGTGACGGCGCTGCTGGGCTGGGCGGGACGCGATGCGGCGGCCACCGATTTCATTGCGTGAGCGACAGCACTATAGAGATGTGGTTGCAATGATTCATTTGATACAACGCAAAGCACCCGCGTCGAAGATTAGGATATAGTGTCTCCATGCCGCTGGTACAGGGCGCCGCAAGACGGGGATTTGGCTATTAAAGTAGTGTTCGTAAGTTTATTTTGCGAAAGAATGGTTTTTCTCAGTTTTGTTGGTATAATTGGGCATCGTTGGATTCGAGGTAGTAGTGCAGTTTGTCTGTCATTTCTTTCTTGCTTCAAACGATATAACGGGCGCAAGCCCAACTTAACTGAAATAGGAAATTGTAATGGCAACTGGCATCGTAAAATGGTTCAATGATTCGAAGGGTTTCGGCTTTATTACCCCTGACGAAGGCGGCGAAGATCTGTTCGCTCACTTCTCGGCTATCCAGTCGAACGGCTTCAAGTCCCTGCAAGAGAACCAACGCGTTTCTTTTGAAGTGACCGCTGGCCCTAAAGGCAAGCAAGCTTCGAACATTCAGCCAATCTAATACGCTGGATCAAACGAAATAAAGAAATCCTCGGTCTCCGAGGATTTTTTTTCGCCTAAATTTCCGTGAAGTTGCGGTTTTGCGAGTGTTTTATGGGCTACGCGGCTCTTTTCAGCGTGCTTGCCATCACTGGTAGGTCGGCTTAGCGCTTGCGCGTAAGCCGACAAGAGTGGCGTTGGCAAGATGTGTGGGCTGGTGTCGGCTTACGCTGCGCTAAGCCGACCTACGCTTGCCAATGCTGATCCGGGAGTTGTTGTTTCCTCATGCGTCACGACGCCGGACAAAACCGTCGCGAGTGGAAGGAAGAGGTGGCCGAGAAGCGCAACCGTACTCTAGTACGGTGAGCATCACAGGCCGCCTATGCCGACGCGCAGCAGGTTTGGTCCCGCGTCTTCAAATAGCCCGTTCGCGCCAGTAGTCGGGTTGCGAATAACTGTGCCTTAAAAAATCCACGAACGCCCGTATGCGCAGCGGCAAGTGGCGGCGCTGGGCGAACACGGCGTAAATGTCATTGCCCGGGGCGGCGAACTGGTCCAGCACCGTCACCAGCTGGCCCGAGGCGATCTCGGCGCCCACTTCCCACATCGAGCGCCACGCCAGGCCCTTGCCGGCTAGGGCCCAGTCGTGCAGCACTTCGCCATCGTTGCAGACCATATTGCCCGCCACCTTTAAAATGATGTTCTTGCCATTTTCGCGGAAGGTCCAGCCCCGCTGGCTGCCTTCGCTGCTGATCGCCAGGCAATTGTGTTTCGCCAGGTCGGCCGGGATACGGGGCGTGCCCGCCCGTTTCAAATAGGCGGGCGAGCCGACGAGCACGCGCTGGTTGTCCGCCAGCTTGGTGCTTACCAATGAAGAATCGGACAGGCTGGCGATGCGGATGGCCACGTCGATGCCTTCGCCGATCAGGTCGACGAGGCGGTCGTTCAGGTTCAGCGACACCGTCACGTCGCGGTGCTCGGCGACAAACGAGGGAATCAGTGGTGCCACGTGCTGGCGTCCGAAGCCGGCCGGCGCGGAAATGAGCAGATGGCCGCTGGCCTTCACGCTGCGTTCGGCCACGGCCGCTTCCGCCTCTTCCAGTTCACCGAGGATGCGCTGGCAATCTTCGAGGAAGGCGGCGCCTTCATTCGTCAATGCCAGCTTGCGCGTCGTGCGCTGCAGCAATTTGACGCCCAGGCGCTGCTCCAGCGCATCGAGGCGCCGGCCTATCATGGCTGGCGCGATGCCTTCCGCGCGCGCGGCGGCCGACAGGCTGCCCTTGGCCACCACTTCCACGAACGTTGATATCTGTCTGAACTGCCCCATGCCGTGCTCCCGCGATGCCATCACTTGTGATAAAAACGCATAGATGAAGTGATTTTTAATCTCGTTTCCATGCCTTATAGTGCAATACTATAGAACAAACGCGCCGCCCGGCAGAGTGTTTTTGCGCCTCTGTCCAGCTTGTCCGCGCAGTCGTTCAGCTTATACTTGGATCACCAGATTACCTTTGCTTATATTGACTAAAAACCGGAGAACTTCATGACGCAGAACACGATCGCACTTCCAGAAGGCATGCAAATCACGGGTGATATCCAGCCCGGTTACGAACAGATCTTGACGCCGGCCGCGCTGGCGCTGGTGGCCAAGCTGACGCGTGAATTCGAGCCGCGCCGCCAGCAATTGCTGGCCGTGCGCGTGGAGCGGGCCAAGCGCCTCGACGCGGGCGAGCGTCCTGATTTCTTGCCAGAAACCGCGCACATCCGCGAAGGCGACTGGAAGATCGCGCCGATCCCGAAGGCGCTCGAATGCCGCCGTGTGGAAATCACGGGCCCCGTCGAGCGCAAGATGGTCATCAACGCCTTCAATTCGGGCGCGGACAGCTATATGACGGACTTCGAGGATTCGAACACGCCGAACTGGGACAACCAGATCACGGGCCAGATCAATATGTTCGATGCCGTGCGCAAGACGATTTCGCTCGAGCAAAATGGCAAGTCGTACAAGCTGAACGACAAGATCGCGACACTCGTCGTGCGTCCGCGCGGATGGCACCTCGATGAAAAGCACGTGCTGGTCGACGGCAAGCGTATTTCCGGCGGCATTTTCGATTTCGCCCTGTTCATGTTCCATAACGCTAAGGAACAACTGGCGCGCGGCGCCGGCCCGTATTTCTACCTGCCGAAGATGGAATCGCACCTGGAAGCGCGCCTGTGGAACGATATTTTCGTCATGACGCAAAATGAATTGGGCTTGCCGCAAGGCACGATCAAGGCGACCGTGCTGATCGAAACCATTTTGGCCGCGTTTGAAATGGATGAAATCCTATACGAGCTGAAAGAGCACAGCTCGGGCCTGAACGCGGGCCGCTGGGATTACATCTTCTCGTGCATCAAGAAATTCAAGCTGGACAAGGATTTCTGCCTGGCCGACCGCGCGAAAGTGACCATGACGGCACCGTTCATGCGCGCCTATGCCTTGCTGTTGCTGAAAACTTGCCACAAGCGTGGCGCGCCAGCTATCGGTGGCATGGCAGCCTTGATCCCTATCAAGAACGATCCGGAAAAGAACGATATCGCCATGGGCGGCGTGCGCAACGACAAGGCGCGCGATGCCACCGACGGCTACGACGGCGGCTGGGTGGCCCATCCGGGCCTGGTGGAACTGGCCATGGGCGAGTTCACCAAAGTGCTCGGCGACAAGCCGAACCAGATCGAGAAACAGCGTCCCGACATCGACGTGAAAGCGTCGGACCTGCTGAATTTCCAGCCGGAAGCGCCGATCACGGAAGCGGGCTTGCGCTACAACATCAACGTCGGCATCCACTACCTGGGCAGCTGGCTGGCTGGCAATGGTTGTGTGCCTATCCACAACCTGATGGAAGATGCGGCCACGGCCGAGATCAGCCGCTCGCAAGTGTGGCAGTGGATACGCTCCAGCAAGGGTGTGCTGGAAGATGGCCGCAAGGTGACGGCCGAGATGGTGCGCGCCATGATTCCGGAAGAGCTGGCCAAGGTGCAGCGCGATGCGCCAGGCGGCAACGGCCTGACCTATGTGCGTGCCGGCCAGATTTTCGAGGAAATGTCGACGTCGGAATCGTTCGCCGAATTTCTGACCTTGCCGCTGTACGAGGAAATCTGATCCTGATCAAATAGATCAATAAAAATCCCGGCGGTGCCTGATGGCGCCGCCGGGATTTTTCTTTTTGGAAGCAGAAGCTTAAAAGCTGTTCTTCCACATCCGTAGCGCGGCAAACGCTTCCACGGGCGAAGCATCGGTGGCCAGCTTGCCTTCCACCTTCAGGCTGGTCAAAATCGCCGGTTCGCGGTAGCGCAGGAAGGGATTCGTGGCCTTTTCCAGGGCAATGGTCGACGGCACGGTGGCTAAACCTTGTTGGCGCTTTTCCGTGTCGATGGCGATGCGTTCCTGCAGGGCCACATTGCCCGGCTCGACGGCGTTGGCAAAGCGCAAATTGGACAAGGTGTACTCATGCGCGCAAAATACCTCGGTATCGTCGGGCAGGGCGGCCAGCTTGCCCAGCGAATCGGCCATCTGGCCCGGCGTGCCTTCGAACAGGCGGCCGCAGCCGCCCGCAAACAGGGTGTCGCCGGAAAACAGCCACGGTGCGCCGCTGCGCTCGTCACGCTGGCGCACGTAGGCGATATGCCCCTTCGTATGGCCGGGCACGTCGATGACGTTCATCTGCAAACCCAGCTCGGGCACATGGGCGACATCGCCTTCGGCAAGCGGTTCCGTGATGGCTGTGATAGCCTCATTGCGCGGGCCGAAGACGGGGACGGCGAAATGCTGCAACAATTCAGGCACGCCACCCGTGTGGTCGGCGTGGTGATGCGTGAGTAAAATGGCGGACAAGGTCAACTGATGGGCTTGCAGCGCATCGAGGATGGCCGTCGCATCGCCGGGATCGACCACGGCGGCGTGGCGGCCGTCGTGGATCAGCCACAGGTAATTGTCGGCAAAGGCGGGCACGGCAAGTACCGATAGAGCGTGTTCAGGGGAGTGTGTCATGAGCAAAAGAGAAAACTGAATGGACAGTGTGGCATCCGAAAAATCCATTATAGCGCTTGACGGCTGGCTGCAGACGCCGGCCGGTCTGTACGTGCGCGCCTGGGAGCAGCAATGCCTCGACAGCCTGACCGTCGATATCTTCGGTTTTAATGCCGTGCAGATCGGCTTGCCCCAGCTCGACGCGCTGGCCGCCAACCGCATGCCGAACAAATGGCTGCTCGATGCGCGCCTGCCTCCGCGTCCGCCGCAAGAGAAGCGCCTGACCCTCGTGTCGGCCTTCGATGAGTTGCCGTTCGATTCGCAAAGCCTGGACCTGGTGGTCTTGCCGCACGTACTCGAATTTGCCGCCGAGCCGCACCAGGTCTTGCGCGAAGTCGAGCGCGTGCTGATCCCGGAAGGGAGAGTGATCGTCTGCGGCTTCAATCCGGCCAGCCTGTGGGGCATGCGCCAGGGGGTGGGGCGGGTCACGGGGCGCCACTACCTGCCGCAAGCCGGCGAGCTGATCTCTATGCCGCGCATGAAAGACTGGTTAAAATTGCTCAACATGGGCGTCAGTCAAAGCTACTTCGGCTGCTACGCACCTGCCTGCAGGACAGAAAAATGGCTGCGCCGTAACGCTTTCATGGACAAGGCGGGTGCGCGCTGGTGGCCATATCTGGGCGCAGTGTATATAGTGCAGGCGATCAAGCGCGTCAAAGGGATGCGTTTGATCGGTCCGGCGTGGACCAAGAAACCGGCGACGGCGCCCGCAGGCGCACCGGTCACGAATAAAAGGCGGGAACAGCAAGATGGATAAGGTTGAGATTTACGCCGATGGCGCATGCAAGGGCAACCCCGGCACAGGCGGTTGGGGTGCGCTGATGGTGGCCGATGGCGCCAAGAAAGAAATTTATGGCGGGGAACTGAATACGACGAATAACCGCATGGAATTGAAAGCCGTGATCGAAGCCTTGACGGCGCTCAAACGTCCGTGCCAGGTGGTGTTGTATACCGATAGCCAGTATGTCCAGAAGGGCATCAGCGAATGGATCCACGGCTGGAAGGCGCGCGGCTGGAAAACGGCGGCCAAGGCGCCCGTGAAAAACGTCGACCTGTGGCAGGCGCTCGACATCGCCCAGGCCGTGCACGAAGTGGAATGGCGCTGGGTGCGCGGCCATAATGGCCATCCGGGCAACGAGCGGGCCGATCAACTGGCCAACTTGGGCGTGGAAACGGTACGTGCCTGAGAACTAAATTTCTGCCCTGCAGCAGCGGGCGGGACGTAACCGGAGGGCACAGGTTTGCTATACTGTGCCCTTCGCTTTTTGCTTTTAAGACTGAATTCACCATGCGTCAAATTGTTCTCGATACTGAAACCACCGGCCTGAACCCGCGTACGGGCGACCGCATCCTGGAGATCGGGGCGGTCGAGCTGAACAACCGCATGTTGACGGGGAATAATTTCCACCATTACATCAATCCCGAGCGCGACTCGGAAGAGGGCGCGTTGGCCGTCCACGGATTGACGACGGAATTCCTCAGCGACAAACCGAAATTCGCGGAAATCGCCGACGAGTTCCGTGCCTACATCGCCGGCGCCGAGCTGATCATCCACAACGCCCCGTTCGACATCGGCTTCCTGAACGCGGAATTCAAGCGCCTGAACCTGCCGCCAGTCCACGAGCAAGTGGTTGGCGTGATCGACACCCTGGTGCAGGCGAAGGAAATGCATCCGGGCAAGCGCAACTCGCTTGACGCCCTGTGCGACCGCTATGGCGTCTCGAACGCTCACCGCAAGCTGCACGGCGCGCTGCTCGACTCGGAATTGCTGGCCGACGTCTACCTGGCCATGACGCGCGGGCAAAACAGCCTGAGCATGGAAGAAGAAGTGGAAGTGGCCGCCGACGGCGCCGTGCTGGAAATCGTGCCCCTGGCCGAAGTCATCTTCCAGAGCGCCACGGCCGACGAACTCGCCGCCCACGAAGCCACCATCGCCGGCCTCGACAAGGCCGCCAAAGGCCAGTGCATCTGGACCGCCGTCACGTCGCCGCCAGCGGCCGCCTGAGAAAAAGCGGGGCTAGGTAAATTTCCTCTTGCCAGCCCTTGCAGATGCCGCAACACCTATGCGATAATTCGCCTCGCTTCGGGAGGTTAGCTCAGGGGTAGAGCACTGCATTCACACTGCAGGGGTCGCAAGTTCGAAACTTGCACTTCCCACCAAGAATATCAGGTGAAATCAATCACTTACACGTAAAGCCGATCTTTAAAAAGGTCGGCTTTTTTGTTGAGTGTAATTTTTCAGTGTAATTTACTTTGCGACGACCAACAGCGATAGCTTATTCAACGCTTCGCGCTGCGCATCCACCTGCAGGTGCGCATAGCGCTGAGTCGTCTGTATATTCGCGTGACCCAGAATCTTGCTGATCGTGTAAAGGTCAACTCCCAGCCCCAACATGATGCTGGCGCATGAATGCCGAAGATCGTGAAAATTCACATGCGGCATGCCCGCCTTCACGCGTGCGCGGCGCCAGGAAGATTGCACTCCGTACAATGTCATTTCCAGCGGAAAGTATTTAAGCCAAGGCCGAAGCGCCGGGATGATTGGTATGACGCGCATGCGCAGCGTCTTCGTATTGCTTGCAGGGAACGTTATAGTGTCGTGGCCAATATGCGAGCTTTCCATCTGGAACAGTTCGCCACGCCGGGCACCAGTCAGAAGTGCTGCCCATATTGCCGCTTGGGCAATAGGTGTACAAAACGAAGCAATTTTTTTGACCTGCTCGACTGTCAGAAAAACTTCGCGCTTGTTGTTAACGGCTACCGACTCGATCCGTAGGCCGTAGTTTTCCGGAATTAGCCGCTGGCGCCAAGCCAGGTGGAGGCCTTTTTTTGCGCACGCCAATGATCTATTGATTGTCGCCGGAGCGTAGGCGGGCACCAGCTTTCCGGTTTTCCTGTGGGGGATAAGCTTGCTCATGTCCTTGATGACGTGGTCGGCAAATTCTTGCGCCTGGCTCGCCTTGTATCGTTCCGCCCAGGCGCCCAGTCGCTTGGCATGGTGTTTTGCCGTATCCGCGCTGCGAAGGGTCTGAGAATGCTCGACAAACAGCGCGAGAACTGCTGTCATTGGTATATCGCCCGGAATGTGCACTTGCTTTTGCTTCGGCGCGCGCGCCACTGCCGCACGGAGCTCAGCCTCGATCAGCTTGGCATCACTCGCAGTTGAACCGTCCGGCAACTCTCTGTGAATTCTTTTGCCATCGACCATGATTCCGACGTGGAGTTTACCCTTGCTGTCTTTCCAGACTGACATATTTGATTTCCCTTTAACCAGCTCTTGCATTCTTCAAGGTCGTAGCGCTTGGACCGCGCGCCGACCGGTGTATATGGCAATCCTGCCTGCTCGAGGCGGCGGATCGTTGATTCGCTGACGCCGAGTGCGGCGCAGATCTGCTGCCTGTTCAATTCCCCGGATGTGCTGACGGGCTTCTTGCCTGCGGCTTTGTCCAGCGCCGCCACCAGTTCGGCAATGTGGCGCATCTCGACTTCGCTCATGTTCATGGCGCGCTCCCGACCGCGTCGTCGTCGGCATGCCCGCTGCCGCCGCAGGCAGGGCAATCCAGTTCGCCGCCCTCCAGCTCCTTCACGCGGGCTTCTGCTTTCTCAGCGCGCTCCTTCATTTTTACAGACAGGCGCTCGCATTCATCGGCTTCGGCCTCTGCCATTCCAATCTTGTGCATGGCAGAGTTCCGGATTGCGTTAAGGGAGCCGACAAACCCATGATATGGGCCTATTCGGTACGCGCTCTCGCAGGCAGTCATCAAATCATCCAGGCCCATGCTTCCCGCCGCTGCCGGCCGCCGCGCCGGCAGCGGCGAGTGTTTCGGCTTTGCCGCTTGCTTGGCGCGGATCGCCTCGACCTTCGTCCAGATCCTGGCCAGCTCGGTGTCGCCGGCGGCGTGCATGTCCAGGCCTTGTGCCAAGCACAGGGCGGCCAGCGTGACCATGACGCCGCCGACTTCCTGTGCGCGCTCGCCGACCGGGCGGCCGTACACATAGTCGACCAGCTGATGCGCCTCTTTGGCCGTGCAGCCGCTCGCCTGCACCAGTTCCAGGGATTCTTCCAGGAAGCGGTGATTGCGCTCGGCACCATCGGCTGAGATTTCGGCGCCGAAGCACGCCATCATCCAGGGCTGCACGCGGCTCTGGAATGAATCGGTGGGCGCCGCCAGCTGCTCTTGTGCTGGAGCCGCCGGTGCGGCCGCCAGCATGGCGCGATATGCCGGCGCCATCGTCGCCAACATGCCAGCCAACGCATTGACGGTCGTGCCCGGCGCCATGTTCATCCGCATCAAGACGAGCGGCGCCGCTTGGCGTGCTAGGTCGATGTCCGCAAGCGTTGCGGTTGGCCAGGATGCGATTGCGGCGCCAGCAATGATCTCAGGCGTCGGCTCAACCGGTACCAACTTCCAGCCATCCGGTACGGCCAGGTGTTGCAGCGCTGCGGCGACCGAAGAGGGCGCAGCTTGCTCCAGCGCGTCATTTCTATCGTTGTTGATCATTCTGCATGCTCCAAAAAGGTTATCTCGCTGGGCTGGCGCGGTGTCGCGTCACCCATCAGGTAAATCACGGAAGACACGCCGCCACCAAGCACTTGGGTGCTCATGCCGCGCAAGTGGTGCTGCTTACCCTCGAACAGCACTGTCTGGCAGGTGTGGATCGCGCGCAGCACGGCCCGGTCCAGCTTGTATGCCGCCTCGGCCGGGGTCTCCGGCGCTGGCGCTAGGTTGCGGCTGCTCATTGCGCCGCCTGCTCGCGACGGCCCCATACCCAGTACGGGCCATCTTCGGAGTCGTGAATGGACAGCGTGAACCAGCCATCACCGGCAGGCGGCGCCGGGTTCCAGTCGGAGACGTCCGTTCCTGCCTGGCCGAAGTAGGCGATATGGGCTGGATGCGTATCATCCTCGGATTCCAGGCTAGAGTAGGTAGTGTCCAGGCCCTGGGCAGCGAGCCACGCGCGATATTCCTCCTCTTGATCTTCATCGAACTCCGGCATATCTGGATGCCTATACCATCCTTCGGCATCGCGCACGACCGGCGCCCATTCAATTATCTTTTTCACATTCACCTTTCAGGTTGTCGTAGCCAAGACGCCCGCCAGGGTCGCTGCCACGTAAATAAGGATCAGGGCCGCCGCCACGCGCGCGGCGCTGGGGCTGCGCTCGCTGTTCGGCACTTCGTCGTTGTCGGTCATGCCGCCTCCGTTGTTGCAGCTTCGTCGGCAGGTGGCGGATACAGCGCCCGGAAGGCATGCAAGTCATCGCCATGCACGCGGAAGCCTTCCTCTCCGAACACAAAGCGCCCTGGCCAGCGACCGCCTGGAAAGCTGAAGTCGATATAAGCCCGCATGCCGCCTCCATATGCCGCCTCCAAGTGCCACCCATAGACGTACACCTCGGTCACATGGCAACTTGGCAACTTGGCAGCTTGGCCTCGACCAGTTCTTGCAGTGCCGCGCCCGCCGCCGCATTCGCGCGCTGCCGGGCGAAGTGGCGGGCCATGCAGGCTTCGCAGCAATACGGATCGCCGGCAGTGCTGAGCGTCAATTCTTCCGTGTCCCGATTTGCCCAGTTGCCGCAGCCGTGGCGGCGGCATTCGAACCGCCACCCGGCTTCGATCAGCGCCTGGGCCGGCACAGGGCCAGGCGCATACTGGTCGTATTCCGGTTTGCGCACGCATGAATCGACGCCATCCCACTCGCAGCCGATTTCATTGCCGCCTTCCCGGCGCGCCGCCGCGCTACTGGTGGCGTAGCGAATCACCGTCATGTCGTCGCCGTCGCTGACCTGGTAAGCCTTCAGGCGCTTCATGGCGTCACCCGCTTGAATGTGATCGCCCAGCACCACGGATTGGCATCCCAGTCGCCGCCGGTCGACTCCCAAAGGTCGCGCCAGGCCGTGCGCTCGGTTGCGCGCCCACTGGCGCCAGATCCTTTGCACACGATGTCGTAGCGGTCCTGCGCCTCAGCCAGCGCATCCATGTCGATGCCCTCGGCCACAATGTCGGCGTCGCTGATATCCTGCAGGCGCTCGACGCGCACCGATATGATCTCCAGCAGGATCCGACAGGCCGCGCGAGGCATGAAAATAGAGGGGCGCATGTACCAGCCGGGCAGCGCGCCGCCGCGCCCGGCTGCCAGCGGCACTCCCGGGAAATCGGCATCGTACTGGTACGTGCGGTCGCATTCGGCCGTCATGTCGATGAAGTGCCATTCGTCGCGGCCCTTCTTCTTGCTGTAGCGAGTTACCCAGCGGCCGTAGGCAAAGAAGGTTTCGCGCACCCAGATTTGATCGCGATGCGCGCCGTGCGGGCATGCGTCGCCAGCCATGCCGTGGGCGCCAGGCGCGCGCGTATCCGCTACGCTCACCATCGACTGGAACGCGTTGCAAGGCCACTGGTAATCGCCCGGGCGATGCGGTACTGGTTCTGGCTGCGGCTTCATGATCCGCCGCGTCTGCGTCTTGCTGCCGTCGAGCAGGGCACGCACCATGGCGCCGTTCATGAGGATGGGGTGCTCTTTCACGTCGGACCTCCTTTCAGTAAGTCGTGAATCCGGATGGCCAGCGGATTAACGGTAGGCTGCTCGCCGGAGGCTTGAACTGCCTTGACGTGATCATCGTGCGGTCTCACCACTTCGGCCAGCAGCACCCGTGCTGCGGCAAGCTTTTCTTCCAGGCCCTTGGCGTAAGCACTCATGCTGCGCGCGTTCCAGCCGCCGTCAAGCGCTTCGTCGGACAGGCCGTCGAGTGCGTTCCAGCAGGCGACCAGGCGCTGCGCGTTGGCCTGATGGTCAAACCCTTCCATCGGCATCGCGGCGAAGACCTGTTGCTGGGCCGAGCCGTTCGCGTATTCCATTAGCGGACCACCATGTGCTGACGCAAATTTGCCCAGAGTGAGCAGTCCTGGCGTGCGTGATATTGCGCTCATGCTGTCGCTCCTGGAGCAGCCAGTACCGTGCGATTGCCATTCGACGCCATGCCGCTCACCACGCCCAGCGTCTCCATTGCTTCCAGCAGGTTGCCGGCCCGGTTGAAGCCGATACGTAAGTGGCGCTGCACCAGTGATACAGATGCGCGGCGATGTGTGCGTACGACCTCGACGGCCTGGTCGTACAGCGGATCGCTTGCGCTGCCGTCTCCAGGCGGGACGGTGCCGGGCGCCTGGCCATTCAACTCCAGCACCACGCGTTGCTCGCGCACTGGTTCGTGGCCTTTGGCCGGCGCCGCGTCAACGGCTGGGCGCGCCGCTGGCGCCACGGCGTCCACTTCACCGCCCAGCGCATCGACCAGGTCGACCAGCATCTTGGCCAGCTCGCCCGTCATCAGGGCAAAATCGCTGTCGAAGCGCTCTTCATTATTTTTCGTGCCCGATTCCCGCTCCGTGATCACGTCCAGCGCCTTGACGCTCTTGATGGCCAGGCTCTCGTCCAGCACGAAGCTGATTTTGTCGCTCCAGGTCATGGCCAGGCGCGTGCACTGCTTGCCGGCGGCAATGTGGCGGCGGATATCGTCCGCTTCCAGGGTGTGGCGCTTGTACGCCACCTGCGCCTTGCTTTCGCCGGTGGCGCGCATGATCGCATCCTGGTCGACCGTGAAGCCTGCCGGGGATTCGTCCGCTTGCAGCCATTCCGTCATGGCGCCGACCGGCGAGCGCTGAACGCGCAGGCTTTCCAGCGGCAGCTTGTCGACGGATTTCAGCAGCAGTTTGATCACTTCATCCGCCTTGGCCGGGCTGGCCGCATCCACCACAAGCCAGCCATTCACCGGATCGATCCACACGGCCGTGGTGCTGAGAATGGCGAACGCGCGCGGCAGCAGCTCGTCGGTGACGCGCTCCTTCAATTCCTTCATGGCCTTCTTGCCGGGCGCGAAGCCCTGGGCTTCTTCCATTTCCAGCGCGCGGGCGGCGGCCACTTGGTTGATCACGGTCGACGGCAGCAGCTTCTTCTCGGTTTTCAGCTGCAGCAGGAACTGGCTGCCGACGGCGTGCACGAGCGGCTGATCGGCGCCGCGTGGCGCGGCCCAGCCCTGGCGCACCAAGTCCATGCTGGTGGCGGGCGTGAACTGCTGCGGCGCCAGCGCCTGCTCGAGCACGGCGGCCGTCATGGCCCAACGGGTGGGAAGGCGGTAAATCTGGAGGTTTTTGAAAAACATGGCGGCTGCTCGCTTAATCGTTGTAAGGGAATGTGGTGTCGAAGTCCTCGGCTTCCGCGTCCGCGTCGATGATCAGGCGCGTCTTGGCCGTGTACATCTGGAACAGCCGCTTTTCAAAATTGAAGAGCGGGCCGACGAAAATCTTGTTTTTGATATCGTCCCCAGCCAGGCTCAGGCCCCACACCTCGCCGTCGCCACGAATCCGCAAATGGACTGCGCAAGAGGTATGCCGTTCCTGATCAGGGTCTTCATCGATCGAGATATCGATGTAGCCGTCGTGCCGGTCGCTACGGTTGATGTTCAGCGTGAATTTTTCGCCATGCAGTTGGTGTGCGTTCCACGCGTCTTTCTTGCTTTCGATGAATTCATCCAGCAGCTCTTGCAGAGTGATCGTGGCCGGCGCTGGCGCCAGCATCTCGGCAATATCTTTGTCCAGCTTCTCGGTGAATTCAGTGGACATGACTGCGCCGACGCGCTTCTTGATGACGTCGCCCACCAATTGGCGGTACGACGGCAGGTCTAACGTGTCCAGGTCGACTTCGATCAGGGTGCCAATCTTGGCCTTGAGCGCTTTGCCGAAGTCGCTGTAATCGCGCAGGTGCTCGATGATGCCGGCGGTGACGGCCGCGCCGATCTGCTTTTGTATAGCTTCCTCGATGGCCCCGGACGCGACTACCTTGTCAAATGCTGCGGCGACTGCCTCTTTCAGTTGGTCCATGATCTTCCTCTTTGCTGCCGCTGGCTTTCATGTGAATGCCAGCAGCTGGTTAATTACGTTGTCCAGGTCCTGCCTGGTGTATTTGGTCAAAATCCGGGACAGGATCACGTCGATGGTCGTGCTGTACAGCGCCTCGAACTCGATCTCGTCCATTTGCGAAAATGAAATGCTTTTCGCCTCCAGGCGCACCTCGCCCTTGAGGTTCACCGTTGATTCGAAGAAACCGGCCAGGATCGCTATGTCTTTCCGGAAGCGCTCCTTGTTCTTCGCTACTGGCTGGCCCTGGTAAGTCAGGCCGCCGCGCGGCTCCCACTGATCAAAGGCAAAAGTCACCAGGGCAAAGTATTTTTTGTGAAACTGGTAGTTCCGCACCTTCTTGAAGTCCGCATGCATAAGCGCGCCGGCCTTCATCTTCTGGATGAAGTCGGCCGCCGCCTCGTCATGCGGCACGAGGATGTTGGCCATTTTCATGAGCACAATTTCTGTCAAGGCGGTGCTCCTACGGGCTGAGATTTGACATTCATTTAGTTGCTCCTTTGCATGATTGGCGATATAGTCAAAACTTTAATTAGGCTTTCTATGAGCACCTCTTACACGCAGCTCTCCAGTACCGAGGTACTTGTTTCCGACCTTGTCTACAGTTTTGAGTCACCCCGACAGGCTGAGGCCTTCGTGCTGTGCCTTTCTAGTGGCAGCCTTGGTGGCTGCCTTGCTGTGTGCCATGGCCTGACGCGGCAACGGCCGGCAACTGATCATGAAATGGGTAACCCTGAGCCGGAGGAGGACGACGGTCCATCACCAATGTGATTAGCCAGGCTCGGCAGCCAAGTCGGCCACGTCGATAACAATGCCGCGGCAATACGGTTCGCCGCCTTCCACGATTTCGAACGTGGCATGCGGCACGTCGGTGCGGTAGGTCCAGCTGTAGCCGTCTTCCTTGCCCCACAGGGCATCCACGGCGCGCACCTGCGGCGCCCGGGCGAAATAGTCCTTTAGTGCATCGTCGTCGTGCTGAATATCCTCGCGGAACGGCAGCAAGCCCTTGGCGTCGAGCAGTGCGATGGTCGGCGCGCCGCGCTCGTCGTCCACGAAACCGCGGAACTCCATCAGGTCGTCGCTGGCGCCAAAGATCACGATCAGGCCGGCCGCCTTGGCCTGCAGTTTTTCTTCCTTGGCCATTTCCTTGCCGTACTCGCGCCCCGTCAGCAGCCCGGCCAGCAGCTCCTTGCTCAGCTTGACCGGCGCCTGTTCGACGGCCGGCGTGCCCATGTTCGTGTACGGGTGCTTGTCGGCATGCGGCTTGATGTGCGCGTAAAAGTGCTTGCCGACGGATTCGGCGCCAGCGAAGGCTGCGTATTCGGTGGCCGAGACGTTCGCGTAGTGATAAACGTCCGCCGGCGCGCCCTTGCGGAAGAACTGCACGGCCAGGGTCTCGGTTGCCGGGCAGTGGCCGATGGCGGCGATCTGCGAGGACTGGATGGCTTGCAGGGTGATTTGTGGTGCTGCGACTGCTGTGTTCATGGGTTTCTCCAGGTGGTGGGCGGGGCGGTGTTTTATGCGGCTTCGGCGACCAGGTCGGCGCGCGCGGTGGCAAAGTCGAACTTGGCCAGACGCTCGATGGCCTCGGCCGACGTCAGGCCGAACTGGTCGAACAGCGCATCGAGGATGTCGCTGTCGGATGGGTAGAGGTCATCGGCTGCGGCGTCGAGCAGGTCGAGTGCTGGCGCTGGGCAGTTCGGTGCCGGCACTGGCGCTGCGGCGGACGGCGCGCGGCGGGCGGCAATAGGGGCGGTAGGTTTCGGCGCCGCCACTTGGGCGACCGGCTCGACGGCGCGCTCGGCAGCGATCTGCGATGCTTGCTCTGCCAGCTGGCGCTGCGTGTCGGCTGCCGCGCGCTCGCGCTCCGCTTGCGCCGCCTCAGATGCCAAGCGGTCCGATTCCACCTGGGCCAGGCGGATCGTCTCGGCGGCTGCCTTTTCTGCCTTGACGCGCTCCTCTTCCCGGATCCGGGCGCGCTCGGCTTCGGCCTTCGCTTCCTCGGCGCGCTTGTGGTCCGCGATGCGGCTGGTAATGACCAGCTGGAAGTCATCCATCGGCTTGCCGATGATGTTGGCCATGTCCATGAACAGGAAACCGTAGGTAGCGGCATGCTCGCGGCACCAGGCCTGCTTGGCGCGGTAGTCGGCGGCCTGGGCGTTGGCGGCGATCTTGGCGTTGGCCAGCGTGGTGCTGACGGCATCGCGCAGGCTGCCCAAGGTGCGCTTACCCTTCATCGCACTGGCGAAATCCGGCTGTTGCTGCTGCAGGCGCAGCGGCGTGATTTCGGTTTCGAGCGCGGCAATGTGGGCGGTAAAGGCGTGCCGGCCTTCGTTCAGGATGGTTTCCTTAATCTGTTCTTTGCGGGTCTTGACCAGCTTTTCCAGCTCCAGGCGCTTGGCGCGGAACTGTGCCTTGATGTGGTCGACCGTGCGCATCACTTCGTCGATGGTTGCGGTCTGCGCCAGGGCGGCCGCCTTGGCCAGTTCCAGCTTATCTTCCGCCTCGCCGCAATACTTGACGGTGTTTTCGGCATTGGCGAAGTCTTCGTCGGTTTCCAGCTTGGTGTTGATTTTGGCAATGAACTTCTCGGCGGCCGCCTTATACGCAACCAGGTTGCTGCTGACGACCTTGCCTTCGGTCTGGACGACCAAGGCGGGCAGGGCGGCGATCGGCTCAGCGGCCGGCTTCTCGGCAATGTCGACCTGCGTGTAATTGGAGACGTCGATATCGAACTGCTCCCAGCCGGCAACGATGCGCGCGAACCATGCGGTATCCGGATACACCCACATCCAGGTCATGTTCGATTCGGTGCCGTCCGAGGTCATGAACAGCCACTTCTCGGCGCCGGTCACCATCAGCTGCTGCTGCACCTGCGGCTGGTGCTCGTCCGGCAACACTTCGGCGCGCACCGATGCCGCCAGCTCCGCATTCCATTGCTTGTGCTCGAAGCCGATGGTCTCGGCCATGTTCAGGCCGTCGCAAGAGGCGCTCTCGCGGCCCAGCGACAGTGTGGCCGGGTAGAGCTCGTCGCCGATGATGCGCTCGGCGAACGGGCGCGCAAGCGCTTCGACTTCGTGGCCATAGTCCAGGATGTTTTCCTGTGCCCAGTCGCTGAACTCCTTGGCCAGGCCTGTGGCCTTCATGCGCACCAGTTCGCTGCGGGTGACTTTTTTCGACAGGCCGAGCATCGCTGCCGCCTCGCTGGCGCCGTGGTGGTCGAAGCGAAAGGCGTGCCAGTCATCGCTGCCCTGGAGCAGGTTGTGGATTTCTCGGGTGAGAGTATTTTCGCGTTGCATGATGTGTCCTCGATGATTTATTGTTGGATGTGGCGATTAGTCGTTTTCGCGCGACCAGCTGTCGATGGTTATTTTTTGCGCTTCGGTGAATGTGGCGCGAGTGCTCAGGAAGGCGATCAGCTGATCCGGCGTTTTCTTCTTGGAGAGGATGATCTGGCGCCATTCAGGCGTCTTTTCCTTGAAAAGCTCATCGGTGCATTCGGGCAACAGATCTTGCGTGCCTCTGGCGTTGGCGCTCGTTGCTGGAGGTGTGATATCGACCGGTTCGCGGTAGTCAGCTTCCAGTTCGTCCGGCGTGTAGACGCCAAGGATTACGCCTGGCGCATACTGGCGCGCCCACTTTTTCACCGCGAGGTAACTCAGCTGCTGTTTCGGGTCGTCGGCCCAGAGAGTGGAGTTGCGGGTGCGCGCCTGCGCAAGCAGCAGGTCCAACACCTTGACCTTGCCGGTGGCGCGGATCGTGGCCGAAACACGGACGCCCAAACCAATTTCGTCGGACAAATACCATGCCGGGGCACGATATTCACCCTTGTCGTTCTTCTTGATCTCGTACTTGCCAATGACGTTTTCCCACTGGCCGTAGTACTCGTAGTCGAAGTCGTCCTGGGTCAGGATGCCGGAGGCCGTGATCGCAGCATGGACCAGTTGCGCCTCATACCCGATATTGCCGTTGATGAAGTGGGTCTTCTGCGCCACTGCGAAGGGATTCATCTGCCAGGAAATCGCCTGCATAATGACCGCTAGGCAGTCGCCCGGGGAATTGCGGTATGCCGGCGGCAAAGTTGCTTTGCCCGATGCCATGATGTCGGCCAGGCGGACCATGCTATCCATGTGGGCGACGTCCAGGATCATCTGGCCAGCGGTGCGGGGTGCCAGCGCGCCTGCGGACTGCGTTGTCTGCGTGGCGTTGCGGCTTTCTTGGGTAACTGCGTTCATGACTTTTTCCTTGTGAGTTTTATGATTTCTGCCTTCAGCAGTGCCAGGCGGACGGCGTAGACGATGGCGTGGCCTGCATGCCAGTTGCGCAGGGCCTGGCTGGCCACGTCCATCACGGCTTGGCTGACGACGTCCACTGCGCCTCCCGGTGGGCGCGGCCCAGCTGCTTCGCGCGCGCGGCGGATGCGTCCAGGTCGATCAGCGCTTCGATCTGCGCGGTGATCAGTTCCTTGCGCATTTCTTCGAGGCCGGCCAGCTCGCGGCACACGCCGGCCAGGCGCATCTTGTTCATGCGTTGCTGGTGCTGCGCCTGGTAGTGGCGGTGGGCGGCCAGCAGGCGGCGGAAGAGGGCGATCACGGCCGCACCATCGCAGTCACGCCCAGGGCGCCGTCGTCGTAGGCCGCATCGATCAGTGCGGCCAAGTTGCCGATGGCCGCGAAGTGCGCGACATCCTCGGCACGCGGGCCGGTGCGGATGGTGATGATGTAGCTCATGTCCTGCTCCTCTGGTTAATGTGTTGTTGGCGACCCGAGAAAATCCGTTGGGGGTGTGATTCCTGCGGCTGTTGGGCCACCAACAAAGCAAGGGGCTGGGCGCTACTCCAGCCGTCAGTTGGCTATGTCGTGGTAACGCGACCCGAAACTGACTTACTGCGAGGGAGCTTTCCCTCGGGTGCGTGTCTGCTTCCCACGCCGCCCTTGCTTTGTTGGCCGCCGGTTACGCCGGCGAAACGGGCCAGGGCGACTGGCCGGGGTGAAATCAGGCTGCCGACACCTGCGAAGGGCGGAAGCGCTGGCTTTGCGTCGAGCCGTCCAGCAGCACTTCCAGGAAGTCTCCACGGACGCCCGGATGCGTCTGCACGAACTTGCCCGGGCGCGGCAGCGGCTCGGTTTTCGTGCCCTTCACATTCACCTTCTGATCTTTTTTGAAATTCGACATGCTGTATTTCCTTCAAGGTTGGTTGTGGCGCCGGGCTTCCCCGGGCGCCTGATCCTCACGAAGATCAATCGGAGCATGCTGATCCCACAGGGCATTTATCCGGCCCGCCGGCCTGTTCCGCCTTGAACTACGGCGCGGGCGACCGCTGATCTTGTTTGGCCAGCTCGACCAAGTGGCCGAGCTCTTTGCCGTAGAAGGTGTTACAGGGCGAGGCCATGCGCGCATCCGTCAGAGCCATGGCATGCGCCACACTTTTGTTGCGGGCGCGGACCTTGTTGCGGTACGTGCCGTCTGTGAAGCGAATCGTCACGTCGAAGTGAAAGCGCGGGGCCGGTGCTGCGGCCGTGGCCTGGGCCAGCTCAGCCTGCAGCTGGGTGGCATCGTGGTCGCGGGCGCTCATGGCGATCAGCCGCGCGCCGGGATTGCGATTGCCGGGATCACTTCGCCGTGAGCGACGAGGACCGCTTCAAGTGCTGCGAGCTCTGCTGGGGACATGTCGGACTCCTGTGTTTGCTTTCGATGAATGAATAATAGCAAAGCTATTTTAATAGCGCAATAGCATTGCTAGTAAAAATCAAGATTTTTGGCAACGGAGAGCGAAAGGCGAAAAAAAGCCCCTAATCGTCGGGGCTGGCTTGCGTGATTTAGAAGGGCAGTTCTGAGGGAGGCTGTCGTAAGTAAGTCCGCCAAGCGATCTCTTCAGCGTTTATCAGGTGGATTAGCGGCGCGATGTCGAAGGTGGCGTAGCTTCGCGAAAAGCCGCCGACGCGTGGCGACAGCAACAAAATAGGGAGGGTAGGGAAGAACCGCTGTGCATGAAGCAGAGCGGCTGGGCCGGTGGCCGGCCATGTATCCTCTAGCTTGACCTGGACCACTGCCAAACGAATTTGCTTGATCTTGATGATGGCGGCGCATACTTGCATAAATGCATTATGCAGTAAGAGCAGGTGTCCGGGACTATGAATGAAGAAGGTGCGATGCAAAGTCCATTAACAATCCTGCTCGTTCTAGCTCGCCAGTACTTTTATCATGACAGCGAAGGTGGTTGGTACATCGCACCAATCTTAATGGCCTCGGCGGCTCCACCAGGTAGTAACTTGGCCTTAGTGAGAATGTACTTTGGGAATTTAGTTAGCAAGTAAGTTTCTCTAAACCATTGTCGAAAAACAGGAAGTGCAGCATCGGGGTAAGCATTTGGCGTTTGGGGATTACTGAAAGCTTGGGGGTAGTAATCTGGGTAATTGTGTTCGTATAATATGCGTTGACCAAATGAGCCTTCAAGATTGTTTTCCTTCCAATATTTCGCCCATGCCAGCCCAACGCTTATATCTGGTAAGGTTTTATCATTTACTGTAAGGTCAGCTGAAATCAAATCGACAACAAGGCCGGTCGTTTCCTTGAAGATGGTGAAATAACCAACTGGCGCGCTATCTTTAAGAAGTGAAACCCTGTCATTATAATACTTCCATTTATCGCTGGGGACGTAATGTAGTGCATCATAAATGAATGTTCTAAGCCCAAAAGCAGCAAATCTACGATAGTTTTCAAGTGCTGTTGCGCTATCAGCTTTTGATTCAAAAGCATAGTACTCAAGGAATGCCATGCACACTATGTCGGGATACGCATAATGCACAACTCCATTTTGAATGCTCTCTAAGTGCAATTTGGGTTCATTGAAACCCTTGGAATTTAAGTACTGCTTGAAAAACGAAATGCGGTCTTTACCTAGGACCACATCGCTCCAGTGCTCTTCCCATTCTTTTGTTATGTTCTGAATGGCGTTACGAGCAATCCCAGTAATTCCTGAAAGTCCGCGTTGGGTTAAATAGGGGATGCCATTGTCTAACACGCCCATTTCAATCCCGTTGACATCGCGCTGAATTTCGATGCCGAGATCGAGTGGAATCTGTTTCTGGGTGGCCACCTGGCCTGGGATATTCATCGTTAAGTCCTTGTTTTTATAGATATTTATAGTGGCCACCTCGCGACTGCGGAAATGGCATATTTATAAATTATATATAAAATTGCTTACAAGAAATCTAACGAATTGTTGCGCTACCTCACCCGCCACATACTCGCCGTCGGCGGCGCGATGCCCGTGAGTCTGCCTTTGTGGCGGGAATCTAGTTCGTGAGCTTGACGCCATGATCAGGTGAGGCGATACCTTCCTGCTTGCCCATCCGATAGAAGTGAATTTTGCGCGGGTAGCCCATGAGGCAGGCATCCGCATCGGCGAATGCGGACATGAGGCGCAATATTCCGTTCGTCGATTGGCTATCCGTCTTGTGGTTCCAGGTGACTTTGATTTTACCGGTGTCGCTACCGAGTTCCCATTTTGCGAATTCGGCCATCATCTTTCGCACGTCCTGGGCGGCCGCCTTGTTGCAAGGTGCTGCAATGGCCGCGATTGGCAGGGCCAGCATAGCCGCAAAGAAAATTGATTTTAGGATCATGGCGTCAGGCGGTATGTTTGTTCGTATTGCGTCTGCATAAGTTGGCAGGCATCTTGGGCAATTTTCGCTTCACTCGAACCGGCCGGTAACGCTGTGGCGCGGCTGCGGCACAATTCAACCGCATCCTTGGCGGCAGATTTCTCTTGGGCGACCACTTGCTGTTGGCTTGGAACTGCGCCTTCCGGCTCTCGGTGAACTGATCCATAAACGAAGAACAGCAGGGCTACCAAAGCCGCAGCGCCACCTGGGAAAAGGACCTGCTGTAAAGCACCCCCTTTGGTCGGATTCCTGCCGGGCGGGTTGCTCATAAGCGATCCTTGAAATTCCGTGGTTCGAAGCGCACTACACGGCCGACGACGTTGCAGTCGCTTGTTCGGCAAGGCTCTTGATGGAATTCGGGATTCTCCGATGTCAGATACCATTCGCGGCGCTCATACTTCAAACGCTTCACAACCGACTCGCCTTTGTAGTTCAAAGCGAAAACGCCTCCATTTACCCGGTTTTTGTCCTTGACGTTCACTACGGCAATGTCGCCCTCGTACATCATCGGGACCATACTGTCGCCTTTGATCTTGATGGCCAAGAGGGCGTTAGGGGTAAGGTCATTCTCTTCTAACCATTGGCGAGGGACGTGTAAATGTCCGCCATCCTCAAAAGTATGATCTGCCTCAAACCCGGTAATGCCAGCGCGCAGATGCTCAGGCACCATGCGAATACGGACCATCACCGGAGCCATTTCTTCATCATCGGTTACTGGGCTGGCACCTGGCACACCCTGAGCGCCGACTGACGCGCCGGTATGGGATGCCGCTGCTGCAATTTCTTCAGCGATGGTTGGACTAATTTCTTCGACGTTCACGCCCAGGCCCCGCGCAAAGGCGGTAGCCGCTTTGATATTGAGTGGGCGGCGTGCAGCCACGTACTGCCAGACCATGCCTTGAGAGCCGATCTCGAATTTCGCGCCAAATTCAGCCTGAGAAATCTTTGGCTCGCGCGCGTCAAAGAGTGACTTTAGTCGCTGCGCGTCTTCAATCTGCCAATTTTCTAAGGCCTTGGGTTCTTTTTTCATAAGCGGAGTATAGCGATGCTATTTAAGAGCGCAACGAGCTATGCTATTGACTTTCATACTAGCAATGCTATTATTGCGACATGAACCTCAAAAACTACCTCATCGAGTCAGGCACGAAGAAGGCTGAATTTGCTCGTGCAATCAACGTTTCCCCAGCGCTGCTGCACCAGTGGATTGAAAACATCCGTCCGGTTGCTATTCAGCACTGCCCAGCCATCGAGGGGGAGACGGGTGGCAAGGTGACCCGTCAAGAGCTTCGGCCTGATGACTGGCAAAAGATTTGGCCGGAGCTAGTTGCTGTCGACCCAGGCCACGCCGGCCGCCAGCCTCCTACCGCCAATGCCATCTTTGACACCGTGCCTTTGCGGGCCGCTGTCGGCATCGACGTGGGCGCGAAGCCATGATCCGCCTTCCAATTTCCCCGCCTCGTCCGGCGGCCGACTTCGTGCGCATCCCGCTGGTCGAGTCGCGCCAGCTGCCGCCAGGAGCGCCGCTCGATGAATGCCTCAAGCCACTGAAGGAGTCAACGTGAAGTTAAAACCTAATGCGCACCGGTTGCATCACTTTGTCCGGGATCTCAGATCGTATTTCGCCATGTTCTTTGCAAAAGAAGACAGTTTTCATTCCGCTTCGTTGAAGTTGAAGAAATGTTTTTACGCCGGCAGCCATGCAGTTTGCGCACAGGTATACCGGTTTGTCCGAAGGATCGAGCGATACCTTGGATCGGTACATGACTGCACCATGAGTGTTTTGATGCAACTCGTACTGATCAAGGTCTGCAGCTTTCTCTTCCATTTTTCGCAGCTTCTCTTTCAGCTGACGTTCGCTCTCGGCCAGCGCGTATTGCTTATCCAGGAGCGCCAGACACTGATTTTGGACATCCATCATCCGATCATTCATATCCCCGATGACTTTGGTCACTAAACGGTCATCGCGCTCGGACAGCAACCCTTTCGCCGCATCGGCTGCCAGCTTTAGAGAGGCCAATGCTCCCGCGAGAGTTGGTAGTTCCATGGGAAATTCCTTCAAATTGTTGTTATGGAGATAGCAATGTAGCACGAAGGAATTTCCCGGCCATTTTCGCTGTACCCAAACCCTGTAACACCGACCACCAGGAGAAAACCATGAAACAGAAGCAAAAACGTACCGCGCTCGTCAAGGGCTACATCACCGAAGACAACAAAGATGCCTTGCAAGCCGCATGCACTTCGATGCGCAAGTCGGTCAGCGACGTGCTGAACGAATGCACGATCGTGATCATCCGCAATCACCTGGACGCCAGGCCGAAACGGAATGATACGCCGCCGTTTTCGAGCGGGGCTAGACCCAAATCACGGGAAAAGTTGGGCCCACTCCAGCCGCAGCGCCCCAGCTTCGGCCTGGTCCCGCGCGTCGTGCGGATGCGGGTTTAACGGCATGGAGGCAGCTATTGAATAAACCAGCCGAGGTCACTGCCGAGGAAAAGGAGCTGGTTTTCCAGCGCTCGATGATTTACCGCCAGGCTGAGAAAGACCTGCAGGGCGCCAAGGACGGGAAGGGGGAAGGCGCGGCGAAGGCCGCGCACAAGGAAGCGCGCCAGAAATGGCGCGATGCCACCGACAGAGTGGCGAAGAAATACGAGGTGCCGCGGCGCGAGCCGCCATAACGAACCCGCACCCGACAGCTACAGCATCACATGACCGGAATCTGCCACTTTAATCACCATCAATTAGGAATATGACATGACGCAAACAACTGCAATTACGCCGTATGGCTCGCTGAACAACGCCGATGGCAACAACAACTTGCTCGACACCCTCCTGGCCAAAGGCCCAAAGAACGACGCCGCTCTGGCCCGCGCGCTGGAAGTGGCGCCACCAGTGATTTCCAAGATTCGCCACGGCCGCCTGCCGATCGGCGCCTCGCTGCTGATCCGCATGCACGAGGTGTTCGACGTGTCGATCTGCGAGCTCAAGCGCATCGCGCGCGCCGAGGTGGCGGCTTGACCTGGTCGACTACGCAGCCCGAGCCTGGCGCCAACGCGGCGCTTGGCGAAGACGGCGTCCAGTAGAAAGGGCATGCCGAGTGCGAACTGCCGGTCGATCCCGGCCACGTCCGGACGCGCCAGCACTACGAAGCAATGCTGCAGGAGCTGCAAGGCCAGAAATGAAAAAAGCCCGCTTGCAGGCGGGCTTCCTTGAAACAACAAAAATTCGCGAAAGAATTTATGACCGAAATTGTACAACACAAAGGCATCACGATAGCGAATACGCTGATCGCGATCGATAAAGAAGGCCGCTTTTGCCTCAACGACTTGCACAGGGCAGCTGGTGCGGAAAGCCGCCATCAACCTGCATTCTTCTTCCGTCGCCCGGAAATCCAGGAGCTGGAAGCGGAATTAAACTCTGCGCCGGTGCAGAGTTTGCCAACCATCACTTCCCAGGGCCGCAACGGCGGCACCTACGTGTGCAAGGAGCTGGTGTACGCCTACGCCATGTGGATTAGCCCCAAGTTCCACCTGGAAGTAATCCGCACCTTCGACGCCGTGGTCACCGGCCAGGCACCGGCCGCGCCCAAGCCCAGCGCAATCTCGCCCGCCAAGGAATTCCGCGCCATCTTCGGCATTGCGCGCCTGATCGGCCTCGACAAGAACGCCGCGGCGATCAGCGCAAACCAGGGTACGGCCGCCCTGACCGGCGTCAATATGCTGCAGCTGATGGAGCGCACGCACCTGGCCACGCCCAGCCAGGAGATTTACTACACGCCGACGGAGTTGGGCAGCCGCTTCGTCAAGAGCGCCAGGGCTTTCAACCAGCTTCTGGTCGAGGCCGGCCTGCAAGAGAGTATCGCAGGCCATTGGGTGCCGACGGAGAAGGGCCGCGCGCATGCTTTCGTGGCGGATACCGGTAAGGCGCACGGAAGCGGCACACCCATCCAGCAAGTGAAGTGGCGCGACTCGGTACTTGCGGAGGTGGCATTGTGACTGGCCAAAATGACAATATCCCGCGCCCGACTTTTGGCGTAAACAAGACGAAACGCCGCCGTTCTGGCGTCACGCTTCCTAAGCAAGGCTCCCGCTCGTACGCACTGCTGCAGGCCTTGCTGCACGGGCCCGGCACTTTCTACCAAATCTGCGAGCGCGCGGGCTTCGATATCGAAGAAGCGGGCATGGAGCATCGCTTGCGCATGATTTTCTCGCGCTTCATCCAGGGCAATGTGCGCCAGGTGGGCATTCGCTACGTGCTGAAAGATGCATCGCGCGCGGCGATGCTCGGCGTCGAACCAGAACAGCCAGGCCAGGCGGCCACGCCACACTTTCGCGGTACGGTGGGCGCAATGCCTGTCGTGGTCATTCGCCGGCCAGCTGCGGAGGTGCGCTCATGAATTTCGATCCGGAGAGCATGCTGAGAAAGGATCTCACTAAATTTGACAGGTTAAGGGAGCGACCAATGGAGGCATACAGTTCGCGCTTCAGTGGTGAGTTTCAGCAAGTCATCAATTCTTTGCTCGAGATCGGTGGCAAACAGTCGCTCGTAAATTGTAGTTGGATCTTCCTCCCCATCAGATCTTACATTCCTGAATACAAGCGCCACTTCTTCAAGCGCATGTGGCAACGCTGTGATGTGGAAGACAATTTCTGCGTATGGAACCTCCATTATCGGAATCGTTTTTATAGATTCTCGCAAATCAATCAAAACACTTTGATTAAAACCATGGAAGTAGTGAACGTTGCTGTCTCTGCTTTGGCGAAGCATTTCGTCCGCCAAATCATAAATCCTCGACAGCAGCGCGTCTACTATGTCGACCCTTCGTCTATCGTCACGCACTTGCCTTTCCTTGGCAACTTTCAAAGCCTGCTTGGTCTGAGCATCGGCAATGTAAAAAGCCCCAAGAATCGCAGCGATCGATCCTATCGCCTGCACCCATCCGGACCAATCGGACTTCGTGAGTTCGTAGTGGTTTCCCAAAATGACGATATCGACAACGCCAAAAATTACCAAAAGTACGACCGTGAGGTATGGGTATTTCATGCGTTTGCCGAAAGTTGTTTGAAAGGAATCTTAGCATGAAGCGCGATTCCTTCACTACGGCCATGCCTATTACTTTCGGTTCGGTATGCAGCGGTCTTGAGGCTGCCAGCGTCGCCTGGGGGCCGCTCGACTGGCGCGCCGCCTGGCTGGCCGAGATCGAGCCATTCCCTTGCGCCGTGCTGGCGCACCACTATCCGGACGTACCAAATCTGGGCGACATGACCAAGGTCGCCGCCTTGATCCGCGACGGCTTCGTGCCTGCGCCTGACGTGTTTTGCGGCGGCACGCCGTGCCAAGCGTTCTCGATTGCGGGCCTGCGCAATTCGCTCGACGACGAACGCGGCAACCTTTCCCTTGTTTTTTGCGAGATTGCAGATGAAATTGACGCACGACGCGCAGCAGCTGGACTTCTTCCAGCCGTTGTCTTCTGGGAAAACGTCCCTGGAGTCCTCTCCACAAAAGATAATGCCTTCGGCTGCTTCCTTGCTGGCCTTGCCGGTGAAGATGATCCAATCGAACCGCCAGGGGGCAAATGGGCGTACGCTGGTTGTGTGTATGGCCCCGCGCGAACAGTCGCGTGGCGGACCCTTGACGCCCAATATTTCGGAGTGGCCCAACGACGCCGTCGTGTGTTCGTTGTCGCAAGTGCTGGAGAAGGGTTCGATCCCGGAACGGTACTTTTTGAGTTCGACGGCGTGCGCCGGGATTCTCCGCCGAGCAGAGAATCGCCGCAAGACATTGCCGGTACAGTTAGAGCGAGCGCTGCGCGCCGTGGCGGAGTGCAGGACGAATGCGGCCTCGGGTTGCAGCCAGTCAGTACCGAGGATATTGGCGGAGCACCACAGGGCGACGGGGAAGACCTTGCTTTCGGTGCTGCCTTAGCCGCTCCGGTGGCACGTAGCATTGAGCGTCCGCGCGGCGATGGCCTGGACACGCTCATCGCTGGAACGCTGCAGGCTAATGGCAAGGCCGCCGGCAGCGCGACCCAGCAGGATGCCGAGGCCGGCATGCTTATCCCTATGGCTTTCGGTGGCAACAACCAAGCAGGTGAAATTTATGTTGCCACCGCTTGTCGCGCGCATGCCGGGCCTCACTTCGATTTTGAGAGCGAGACGTTCCTGGTGCTGGCCGCGCCCATCGCCTTCAGCAGCAAGGACTACGGCGGCGACGCCAGCTACGACCTGTCACCCACGCTACGTGCTGGAAACCACGCCCGCAGTCATGCCAACGCCGGCAGCCCGCCGGCTATCGCCTTCGACGCGCGCCAGGACTGCGTGAGTAGTACCAGCGTCTTTGGTGCTCTGGGCACGTCCCGCCCGCAAGCGCAGGCGGTCTGCATCACCGGCGACATCACGCACACTCTTAAAGCCGAAGGCTTCGATGCCAGCGAGGATGGCACTGGGCGCGGGCAGCCAATTGTGGCTGCATTCGCCGAGAACAGCCGCGCCGAAATCCGCCTGGAAGGCGGCGACGGCAGCCGCACCGACGCGCTGTCGACCGGCGGCGGTAAGCCCGGCCAAGGTACGCCAATGGTGCTGACTGGCATGGCAGTCCGCCGCCTCACGCCCCGCGAGTGCGAGCGCCTTCAAGATTTCCCCGACGACTACACCCTCACTCCGTTCGGCCGCGCTATCCGCGCGGAAAAGCTTGATCAGGACTGGATCAAGTACCTGATGCGCGGCGGCGTGATGGCACGCGAGCAGATTGCGCGCGCGGCAGCTGACGGGCCGCGCTACAAGGCCATCGGCAACAGCTGGGCCGTGTCGAACGTGGCATGGCTCGGCCGCCGGATTGATGCTGCTATGCGCGCCAACTTCGCGCATGAGCGCGAGATTGCGAGGGTGGCGTGAATATTAAAAATTTATTTGTGGTCGGCGGCTACTGCCGCAGCGAAGTTGGTAGCCAAAGCCTGAATGATGGCAGCCAATACTTCGGAGTTGTTTATGCCGGGGAACTGCCTGTTGTGAAGGTCTACAGCAATTTTCAACTGTTTTGCGGTGATCTCTGTTGCTGCCTCAAGTTGCGATTTTTCAACGACGCTGAGTGTGTGCATAAAACCTCCTTAATTGCGGGAAGGAAATAATATCATGATAACTAACCCTGCTCAGACTATTCGCCATCATCTGGCGAATCAAGCCGCGCCCGCTTATTCGTTGATCCGCAAGGTCTGCGCTTGCGGTAAGGCCAGCACCGCCAAGCAGTTGGCCCAGCACGGCAAATGCGCCACCTGCGCGCTTGCCGCCGTCCGTGCCGCGATCATGCCTGGCGACTTCGCCAAGCTGCAGCACATGCTGGGCGCCGTACAGGGCAAGCGGAAGAATCGCTGGGGCTATCGCAACTACTATTGCGCGAACATTTCCGGCGCTGCGCGGGAGGCGATGCAGCGCCTGGCCGATGCAGGCCTGGTCATTGCCGGCCACGAAAGCGAGACGCAGGCCTACTTCCACGCGACCCGCCTGGGTTGCAAGGCTGCTGGCCTCGACGCCGCTGGCATCAAGCGCGCGATGGAGGATTAATGATGGTTAAATTGATCGGTCGTGCCCAATTCAACTTTGAGCGTCGCGTAGTGTTGGGAAATTTCTTCCACTCTTCTGCCGATTTCGTCCTGGGTGAGTTGAAGCCTCAGTTCGGCATGCTGGACATTGTTCCTCACGCTCTCGAAATCCCTGTCGAAAGCTTCGATCCAGATGATCAGCATCGACAAATCTTGAGTCAAATTCAGCAGCGCAGTAGTGGCACTCGCACTTCCTACATCGTGCACTGGAATGGCGCGAAGTGCCTTGACGATATCATTCGTAGCCGACTCTTGATATTCAACAAATCGACGGAAAGGGTCATAAGGCTTTTCACTAAAAACCCGCCCAATACAGTCGGCATTATCCCGCGCTACCAGGCAAATGGCGAGGAATGCAGATTTCTTTCGAGCATGCTCGCGGTCCTGAATAGTCGTTGCAGTACGGAGAGCATGCTGCGCCTGTCGCTCGCCAAAGAAATATGTGGCGAACAGCGCCACCACCGTGCCAATGGCTTGCACCCACGATGCGGCGTCCGCAGAGGCCGGTCCCTTTTTAGGATCTACGATAACTGCGCTCAACGCCACAATCATAAATGTAAAGATAATAACAATAATGGACGCAAAAAACCATTGCGCAGCTTCCTTCTTCCAAGGGGCGATCATTTGTTCTCCGGTGCGCATCTAGCCGAGATGTCTCATGCTGCGATGTATTGTCAAAAGGCAATATTATCATGAGCCTGATCCACTTGATTTCACTTTCAGGCGGTAAGGACAGCACAGCTACCGCTATTCTCGCGCTGGAACAGCACGGTATGGCCGCGTGCCGCTTCGTCATGGCCGATACGGGCAACGAGCATGAGAGCACGCTGGAATATGCACTGGACTACTTGCCAGCGGCCCTTGGCATCAAGGTCGACGTGGTGCGTGCTGATTTCGCTGATGAATTCGCCACTAAGCGCGCCAACCTGGCGCGCATCGCGGCCGGCGAACCGGAGTCTGCCGTGTATGGGAAGCGCAAGTTCATGTATCACTGGACGGCCGAGGCCGCACAGCGTGCGCTTGAGCTGCTGCACCCATCTGGAAACCCATACCTGGACCTTTGCATGGTGCGGGGTGGCTTCCCATCGCGCAAACGGCAGTTTTGCACGGAATACCTCAAGACCAAGCCGTTGACGGAGTTCGCAATGGATTTGATCGATCGTGAATGCGATGCGATCTGGTCCTGGCAGGGCGTGCGGATCGACGAAAGCCAGTCGCGCCGCGAGCGTCTGCAAGGCACTGGTGCGTGCGTCAAGCACTTCGAAGTGGTTGGCGGTGGCCTGTTCACTTACCGGCCAATCTTGCGCTGGAACGTCGGTGACGTGTTCGAGGCACATCGGCTGGCCGGCATCGAGCCAAATCCGCTCTACAAGCAAGGGATGTCGCGCGTCGGCTGCATGCCTTGCATCAACTGCAGCAAAGGGGAGCTGCACGAGGTGTCACGCCGGTTCCCTCAGCACATCGCTCGAATCGCGGAATGGGAGGCTCTGGTTTCGGAAGTTTGCCGACCGCGCTCGCCCGTATCGTTTTTCCACATGGGCACCAAGGCGCATGCTGGCCAGGCATCGACTATCGAAGCAGTGGTTGAGTGGTCGAAGACGAGCCGCGGCGGCAAACAATTTTCACTGCTCACAGCGTTGGACGAGCCAACGGCGTGCAGCTCTGCTTACGGACTTTGCGAATGATGAAGAATATAACCAGCGACAAATGGCCCGGCAAGCGCGCCTCACCGGTCACCACGACCATCATGGATACGGTTTATGCCAACGGCGCCGTGCAGCCGCAGCTGCTCTCGGAGGGCGAACTATGAACAACTTGCTTTGCCCTGTCCTCGGGAAATTAGGCATTTGCCTTTATCCCCACGCGCCCGGCGTAATTGGTCGCAATAATTTGCGCAACCGCAATCACTTCATCCTTTCCATGGGGGCCTGCGTTGCTCCTGAATTTAACAAGCACCTCATGCGCGAGCTGGAGTTGTTGAAGCGCAAGGCCGGCTGCTTCGTTGTTCAAATTAGTTTGTGCTGGGCTTGCGGCGGTGATTGTCATGTCGATCCCTTGGTTAGCGAAAAGGCATCATAACATGATGCGCCGTTCACCCATGAAGCCAGGCAAGCCCCTGGCGCGCACGCCATTCAAGCGTATCTCGCCCATGCCCAGCACCGGCATGCTCTCCGTACAGTCGCACCAGCGCACGGCGCCGAAGCGCAAGGCCGGCTTGAAGTCGAAAGGCCCTGTCTCGACGCCGATCCGGCGCGCCGCGCGCGGACAGGACTGCACCCTGCGCCTGGCCGTCTGCAACTTCGACCCTGACACCACCGTGCTCTGCCATTCAAACTTCTTGGCGGACGGGAAGGGCATGGGCCTGAAGGCACCGGACACGGTCGCTGCGTTTGGTTGCAGCGCGTGCCACGACGTGCTCGACGGCCGGCGCCGGCGCCCGGTTGATCTGCCGCTGGCCGGCCTGGAGGCTGCCTTTCGCGCGGCCGTCGGCACTACACATGAAATTTTACGGTCGATGGGCCTGCTTGATGTAGCGCCCAGTGACCAAAAACAAAAAATGGAACACAAATGACGCGAATTATCTTCCGTAAATTCGTGCTTGGCGGCATGCCCGGCACCTTGGGCTTCCCGCTGGTGGCTGCGCTGTTCGGCGCGGCGCGTGCGCAGGAGGCTCGGCCTTGAACTACTTCGAGCACCATATTGGCGACTATGACAAGAATACCTCGCACCTTTCCGCCTGCGAGGACGGGATCTATTGCCGCATGATTCGGCGCTACCTCGACAAGGAAATGCCACTCGATCCGGACATCGAGGAAATAAAACGTGTCGTTCGCGCACGCAGCCGTGAAGAAAAAAAGGCGGTTGACGTCGTTCTCAAAGAGTTTTTTTCTCTCGCTGCCGATGGCTGGCACCACAAAACGTGTGACGAAATTATCTTCGCATTCCAGGCCGGCGAGCCAGAGCGCGAGGCGAAGAAGGCGAACGAGGAAACACGCATGAGGCGACATAGAGACGAGCGTGCAGCCCTGTTTGCCCAGCTTACGGCTGCTGGGCAGCACGCTGCTTGGAATATCGGAATCAAGGAACTCCGGGCGATGGCGAGTGCGTTGCAGGCCCCGAAAATCCCGGAACCTGAAACGCCACCTGTAACGGCACCTGCAACGCCTGCAACGGCTACCCAAACACCAATACCCAATCACCAAACACCAATATATAAAACCTTGTCGGAGAAAATCCCCGACTCGGCGATTCCAACGGTGCCTGTGGTCGATATCAAGGAAGCCAGGGAAAAACGCAAGCACAGCGCTGACGACGAGAAGTGCGCACGTTGGCTGTTCGGCCGGGTGCTGGCGAACAACGACTCCGCCAGGCAGCCGAACTTCGACACCTGGGCTGACGACGTGCGGCTGCTACGAGAGCGGGACAAGCGCACCCACGCGGAAATCTGCGAGCTTTTCCAATGGGCCCAGGGAGATGCGTTCTGGTGCTCGAACATCCTCTCGCCGGCAAAGTTGCGCGAGAAGTGGGATCAACTGACGATGAAACGAACGCCTTTGGGCGGAAAGACGGCACAGCATGGAAACTTTGGCAAGCAGGATTACCACAAGGGCGTTGGGGCAGATGGCACCTTTTGAAGGCAAGAAGCGCTTCGTCAGCGCGAAGATCGAGCGCTGCCCAATGCACGGCGAGTACACGGCAATGCTGATTCGCGGCGCCTGGTCCGGCTGCCCGGACTGCATGAACGTCGAAGACCAGGTGCGCGAGGCCGAGCAGCGCGCCGCCTGGCGCCAGGAACTTAAGGCGCGCGAATGGAGCGCAAAGCTCGGCCGTGCTGCTATTCCCGAGCGTTTTGCTGATCGCCGCCTCGAATCGTACCGGCCGGACTGCTCAGGCGCCGAGCGCGCGCTGGCCGTAGCCACCCGGTACGCCGAGAACTTCGAAGACGCCCGGGCCATTGGCGCATGCCTGATCTTCGCCGGGGATGTCGGTACCGGCAAGACGCACTTGGCCGTGGGCATTGCCCACCACATCATGGCGCAAGGGCGCCAGGCGGTCTTCACGTCGGTGATGCGCGCGGTGCGCTCCGTCAAGGAAACCTACGCCAAGGGCGCCGGGCGCACCGAGGCGCAGGCCATCCGCGACCTGGTCGATCCTGATCTGCTGATCCTCGACGAGGTGGGCGTGCAGCACGGTAGCGACACGGAAAAGCTGATCCTCTTCGAGATCATCAACGGCCGCTATGAGGCGGCGCGCCCGACCATCGTCATCAGCAATCTGGACGCTGCCGGCCTGGAGCAGTTCCTGGGTGCGCGGGCGTTTGACCGACTGCGCGAGGGCGGCGGCAGGCTGGTGGTCTTCGATTGGGAGTCGCACAGGGGGAAGCGCCCGAGCGTCCAGGCTGCGAATGCCGCTCAGGATTTGCCTGAGGCACCGCCGCACTGCGCAAGGGCCATGGCCGCTACGAAGTGACGTACCCATCAGAAAAAACGGCTTAAAAGGCTTTAAATGAAAAATCAAGAAAACAAAATCGCAGCAAACAAACGCCTGGCCGAGCTGCTGGGCTGGTCCAACATCGTCGAGGTGGGCGGCGCTCTGGTCGGCACGCCGCCGGCTGGCGCCGCCGCAAGTCGCGGCCAGGCCATGGTGCCGGACTGGATGGGCGGCTGGGCGGCGGCCGCGCCGCTGCTTGTGCAGTTTGAGATCCGGCTGATGCCGATGTCGGTCGGCGTCGATGCCAGCGGCTTCCTGGAGTGGTACCGGTTCTATCCGGACAGGGACGCAGCTGCGCGCGCAGCAATCGTCAAGGCGGTCACTCATCGCCTAGAGAAAGCGCAATGATGGCCCGTGGCTTGCAGGCACTGGGACGCCTCAAGGTCGGCGCCATGAACAAGACCGAAGCCGCGTATGCGCAGACGCTGGAGCTGCGCAAGGCCGCCGGCGAGGTGGCCTGGTACAAGTTCGAAGGCCTGAAATTCCGCCTGGCCGACAACACGTTTTATACGCCCGACTTCGCCGTGCAGCTGGCCGACGGCGCGCTGGAGGCGCACGAAGTGAAAGGGCATTGGCAAGAGGATGCACGCGCGAAGATCAAGATCGCGGCCGACATGTATCCGCTGCGCTTCGTTGCCGTCCAAGTGCTGCCGAAGAAGGCGGGCGGCGGCGGGAAAGTAGAGGAATTTTGATTGTGGTTCTAAATCGGATTAGACGTCCGAAGTATCAGTGTCTATTCGAAGTGATTTTGGATATTTTTGACGCCTAAAATAAAGCAACGTAGCAGACATACATACATAAAGACCCCCTGTTATATATACCGAAAGTAATTCTGGCTGCGGACTTGAAGCCATGAAATTTTTAATTTCATCCGGGAAAAATAAAGAAAGTAAAATTGCTGCGAGTCCAATTATTAGGACAATCCATAAAAATGGTATGGGATTGATTATGGAGGAAATCGCCTTTATGTTGTTTGGATAATCAGTCTGACGTTTTCCGTTAATTCCTTTAGGGATTCCTTTAATTGTGCCGATTATTCTCGTATTGATGTCCTCACTAGTGTGCAGTAATTCAATTACTGCGCCGTCGTCAGTGTCTAAAAAGGAAAATACTAATTCTACTTCGTTTGATTTTGTGGTGGATAGCGAACACTTTAAATCGTTCGCAGTCCGTGAAACTTGTAAAATCGTAGCTGATAAAATTGTTCCTTTGTTGTCTGTTACAATCTTGAGTGGATCGGATGATGCTATATGATCTCCATCAATTGTTTTTTCTCCTGAATTCCAAAGTGTAATAATCGATCGCGTCAGCCTTGGTATATTTCGACCATTGTAATCAACTTTTATTCCCGTGGGTAAATTAGACCCGGCTAATCCCAATAGTCTTTTTCCTGAACAGTGGAATGTAAGTGCAGTTCTTTGTCGTGTGAGGAAAAACGTTGCTATTGCTGCCGCTAGGCCTACAATTCCTATCAAAGATCCAACCCAACCAGGAGCGAGAAGACTCAGTATGTTATTTACCCAAGCTGTAAAATTTGTCATATCGTATTTCTTTATGATTTAAGTTTTATATGGAAAAAGTTATTATGATGGCCCATTAATATTTTATGATTTAACACAATGGGTCAGATTTTAGCTCTCTTGTAAGTGCTATTTTGATGTGCATTCTAGTATTTCTTGGAAAGATTTTTTTGTTAGTTTCTATCGTACAACATTTCGCAGGTGGCGGTATTGATAGTTGGTATTATTTTTATTGTGACCGCAGCTTAAAATATGTAATTCGACTAATACCATGTGCTGCTGCAAGGCCGTCATGGGTGTTAACATCTGCCAATACAACGAAAGGCAATTATGGGTTTTACAGACCGCTACATCGCATCGATAGGTTCGAGCAACCTCATGGACGACGCGCAGCACCACCAGACGGACCCGCTGGCCGCTGCAGCGCTTGCCGGCGACATTGGCGCGCTGCTTTGTCGCGTGAAGTACGCCGACGGTACGCTCAACCGCATGTTCGAGGGCAGCCAGCAGAACCTGGCCCAGCTGCTGCGCATCTGGACCGCCGAAGTGATCAAGCGCGGCCGGTTCCGCCGCTGGGTGCCAGAAAATACAGCCTGGGATGCGGCAGCGGCGCAAGCGCTTTACCGGCGCGTAGCCGAGAAGTCGCTGGCGCACTGGCTCGACGGCACGTGCAAAGGCTGCAGCGGCACTGGTGTCAAGGTGCTGCTGGGGAATGGACTGTGCACGTCGTGCAAAGGAACCGGCGTCGCGGCAGTGTACGGCGTGGCCGGCCTGGAGCTGGAGCGCGTCAAGGATATGGTCAGCGAGCTGAGCTCCATTCACGACAGTCATTCTGGCCGGGCGGGCGGTCTGTTACGCGGCGGAGACATGTAGCGCAAGTTTTCTTTAAGCCTGTGTTTACAAACAGTATTTCTGCGGTATACTTCAATCCTCAGTTCAAGAAAATTCTTCCGGAAATCGTAATGTGCGCATCGCGCCACCGATAGCTGGAACTCGCGACAGTACCCGGACCCAGCGCCGTACCTGCACGCCTTGAATTTGCCGCTCACCACGCGCTATAGTCGTGGGAGCAAACAAATAAGCCACCTCATGGGTGGCTTTCCCATTTCTAGGCCTGCTTGTTGCGCCGGCGCGTCATGAAGCCCAATAGGCCGAGGCCGGCCAGCATCATGGCGTACGTTTCTGGCTCTGGAATCGGATTGACGCCGCCAAAACCGTCCACGTACGCATAGCCGGTATGGCCGCTGAAATAGCAGTCTGCTGCTGCTACCGAGAGCGTGAAGTCGTGGCCGGACAGGCTGGAATCGATTGTGAGGCGTTCGACTTGCCATAGAGGCGTGTAGTAATAATTGCCAAACGTTTCAAATCGTGTGTCAACGCCGCCACCGCCATTACCGGCATTGTAAAAACGGCTGACCAATTCAGTGCCCGTGGTGTCATCGCGCAGCGAGATGAATAGCGCTGCTGATTCGTTATCGGCGTGGCCGCCGTTTTCAAGCACGGCCTTCCATGTAAAGAAAATATTGGATTCGGTGTAGTTGCTGACCGATTGGCTGATCACCGAAGCGTAGCCGCCACTGTTCCTATCCTCGACTCGGTACGAATATTTTCCAGCGTACACGGTCGAGCCCAGATCGGAGCCAATGATCGGGTCAACCGTGCCGGCCGCGATGATGTCCGAGCGCGTAGCGGGGCCACTGTAAAGGCTGCCTCCAGGTAGAAGCTTGCCGGGATTGAGGGAGGCGTTGAGCGTGTTGCCGCGGTACCCTTCACCGGTGGTCCAGCCGGTCGCGTTGCCGTTTTCGAAGCCACCATTTTTGAAATTGTCCGCTTGCACAGCGGCGCTGGCGAGCCAGAGCGCCAGTGTCGCCCAATAAAATTTTCGGTTCATGGTTTTCCTGTGGAATAAGTTAGGTCGGGCAAATGCCCGGAGCCAAACAGAGCAGGAAGCGTGCCATTTTACTAAGTCGCTGAATTTAAATGAAAATCGCCTGAGCTTGCTGTTTTACGAGGTACGAGTGTAAAAAAACTCGACAGCCGCAACAACCAGCATAGCGACGTGAATGACAGCTTTCGAGGTTGCTTTGTCCGAAACCACCCATCCGCCACACTACCTGGCACGCGACTACCTGGAGAGCCGCGCACCGGCGCCAGATCGGCTACCCACGCGGGAAGAGGTGCGCCGCGAGCTGGGCTGGACATTGATTGCTGTGGAGCACCAGACGCAGGCCGAGGATGACGAACGAAACTGAACTGGCCGGATGCGCGCGCGAGTATGCCGTCGCAGGCCTGAAAAGGAGGTGCGCCGTGAAGTAGCGATCCAGCAACCAAATAGATCAATCAGTCGGGCGCCGCCGCGAGGCTGCGCGCCAAACCGACGCTGGGACGCTGTCACCCAGCACCAACAATCCAACGTGATATCTCAGCTACCATCTTCGCAATCGCGCAAAGTTGAGCTGTGCGCTGTATGTAGAGCCAGAAAAAATCGTATTTGGTCATAGAGGCCTCATTGGTTGTTTGTTCAATCATGAGGGAAATGCAAATACGATTCCTCTGGTGGGTTTTCCAAAACGCGGGTGTAGCTCAATGGCAGAGCGGAAGCCTTCCAAGCTTTCCACGAGGGTTCGATTCCCTTCACCCGCTCCAGTTTCCCTTGCCCGGCATGCCGGGTTTCGCCGCCGGTCGCATCGCTGCGCTGGTGGCTTTTCTATTTAAGGTGCCGTATGTTCGATATCGACTTCCGCCGGATGATCATCACCATCACTCTGGCGGGTGCGGTAATCGGCGGCGCCATCGTCGCACTCGTGTTGCTGGCCTGGCCCTGGTTATGGGCGATGGCCAAGCCGGCGTTGCACACCTTGACCACCTGACACTTGCGACTGCCAGCGCGCTCCAGTGGCAGAGCTTGAAGAAACGGGCGCAGCTCACCGACGTAGCAAAGATCCAGAGGAATCCAGCCGCGATGCACCGCGGCGCCTGCTGGGGGCGGGCGGTGACACAACGAAAGCCGAAATGCAGAAAACCCAGCACTCATCAAACAACGGCGTGCTCTGCGCGCCTGCAGGCTGGGATCAGGCCGAGCTGCCATGCAACGCGCTGCCGATCACGCGCACGCACGTGGGAGATCTGCCTGCCGTGGTGTCGTACTGGCGGCCAGATGCTGCTGAACTGGCGGCGTTGAATGCTGGCGGCGCCGTTCGGCTGTGGGTGGTGGGCGCAACGATGCCGCCCGTGATGCTCGACGTCGACGGCGCGAGCTAATTTAGGATACTTCGCCACGCTACATTCCAAATCCATTCGAAGAACGGACGCAGATAGTAGGCGAACTTAGCAAGGTCAGTGGCGACGGCCAGAATGCGGCGGAAGTTGAGGTAAATTCGTTTCATGTGGTTTCTCCTTTGAGGTTTGGACAGTGGGTGCCGCGCGCCTACCCGTTAAAGTGCGCAACTGCTCGGCAAGGGCATTGCGGGATAGGCCTGCGTCTCGCCTATAGTGTGGGTTAGGAGCAGCAAGCGATGAAGAAAAAGCAATTCGCCACACCTGGCGCTCGTCCATTCCCTCCGGAGTCCTTTGCCGACCCGCTGAGCGGCCGCTACTTGCCGGCACCCGAGGTGCTCAAGTGGGTGCGCTCAACCATCCTCACCGAACGCGGCGCGCTCTACAACGAAGACCACGCCCACTTGGAATGTGCCGATGTGCATTTCATGTGGGCACCGATGGGCTTCGTGAAGGCTGGCCGCACTGTGCTGGGCCAGTGCGAGGAAGTGACGTTCCGCTGTGGGCCGTGGCAGAAGGGCCGCCAGCAACAGCAGATGGCCGACTGGTTCGGCGCGGTGCCGGACTTCCTCATTACCCTGGACGCATCGTATTGCCTGACCTGCAGCGACGCCGAATTCTGTGCGCTGCTCGAGCACGAGCTTTATCACATCGCCCAAGAGATGGATGACTTCGGCGCGCCGGCCTTCAACAAGTACGGGCTGCCGAAGCTGTGCATGCGCTCGCACGACGTCGAAGAGTTTGTCGGCGTGGTCCGGCGCTACGGCGCAGGCGAGGACGTGCAGCGCATGATTGACGCAGCAAAGACCCCGCCAGAAGTGGCGAAAATCAACATAGCGAGGGCGTGCGGAACGTGTCTTCTAAAGGCTGCGTAGCCTTTACGTTGCTTTACAGGAAACTAAAACATGGCCGCACTCAAGGACGAGGTGAAGCTGTACGTCGTCACCGCGCTGGCCTGTTTCGACTCGCCGACGCAGGTTTCGATAGCAGTAAAAGAGGAATTTGGCCTCGATGTGAGCCGCCAGCAGGTGTCCTGCTACGACCCGAACACGTACGTGGGCCGCAACCTGAGCCTGAAATGGCGCACGATCTTCGAAGAGACGCGCGCCAAGTTCCGCGCCACTGCCGAGGAAATCCCGATCGCCAGCAAGGCATTTCGCCTGCGCGGCCTGGCCCGGCTGGCACAGAAGGCCGAGAGCATGCGCAACTTGCCGTTGGTGGCCAGTCTCTACGAGCAGGCCGCCAAGGAAGTGGGCGACATTTACGTGAACAAGGGCAAGGCCGAACCGAACGACCAGCTGCCAACACCCGTGCAAATCATCATCGGCGTCAAGGATGGGGCGCGAAAGAACGATGACCCAACTTGACCTTAATATCCCGCAGGCTGCATTCCTGAACCTGCCGCATAAGTACAAGGCTTATGTTGCTGGTTTCGGCTCCGGTAAGACCTTTGTGGGGTGCGTCGGCATCTGCATGCACTTCTGGCAGTGGCCAGGCATCAGCCAGGGTTACTTCGCGCCGACTTATCCGCAGATTCGCGACATCTTCTATCCCACGATGGACGAGGTGGCCTATGCGATGGGCTTGCGCATCAAGGTGAAGCAGGGTGACCACGAGGTCGAGGTCTACGAAGGGCGCCTATATCGCGGCACCGTCATCTGCCGCTCGATGGAGAAGCCGGAAACTATCGTGGGCTTCAAGATTGGCCACGCGCTGATCGATGAGCTTGACGTGATGCCGATGCTCAAGGCGCAGACGGCCTGGCGCAAGATCATCGCGCGGATGCGCTACAACGTGCCGGGCCTGCTTAACGGCATCGACGTGACCACCACGCCGGAGGGCTTCAAGTTCGTCTATCAGCAGTTCGTGAAGGCGGTGCGCGACAAGCCCGCGCTGGCGACGCTGTACGGTCTGATCCAGGCCAGCACCTTCGACAACGAGCTCAACCTGCCAGCCGATTACATCCCGTCGCTGTTGGCCAGCTACCCGCCGGCGCTGATCGATGCGTATTTGCGTGGCAAATTCACCAACTTGACCAGCGGCTCGGTTTATCCGGACTTCGACCGCTTCAAGAACCGCACAACGCAGATCATCCTGCCTGGCGAGCCGCTGCAGGTAGGCCTCGACTTCAACGTGCTGAACATGACGGCGTGCATCAACGTGGTCCGCGAGGGCCAGCCGATGACACTGGCCGAGCGTGTGAAAGTGCGCGATACGCCGGCCATGGCCAGGATCCTGACGGAGGACTTCAAGGATAAAGGCCACCAGGTGAAGATTTTCCCGGATGCGTCCGGCCAGAACACCAGCAGCAAGAACGCCAGCGAGTCCGACCTGTCCATTTTGCGCCAGGCGGGCTTCCTGCTCGAAGTGAACCACTCAAACCCTGCAGTCAAGGACCGGGTCAACGCCTACAACGGCATGATCCTGAACGCCCAGGGCGAGCGCCGCTGGAAGATCAACACCGACCAGTGCCCGACGACTACCGAGGCGCTGGAGCAGCAGGTATGGGGTGCTGACGGCCAGCCGGACAAGAAGTCTGGCCACGACCATCCGAATGACGCAAACGGGTACTTCCTCGTGAAGCGCTACCCGATCGTGAAGAGCACGACGACGACCGCGCCGCTGCGCATGTAATAACAAGGATTTCCATGACCGACGCCGTACGCAAACAATCAGCCGAAGCCGCGAAGCTGAATGAGGATTGTGGCCTGGTTGCCGCGCTGCTGGGTGGCACCAAGACGATGCGGGCGGCTGGCAAGAAGTATTTGCCGCAGTGGCCAGGCGAGGACAGCGAGAGCTACGACCTTCGCCTGGCTGTGGCCACGCTGTTCCCGGCCTATGCTCGTACCATTGATGTGCTGTCGGCCAAGCCGTTCAGCAAGCCGGTAACGCTGGGCGAGGACGTGCCGGAACGGCTCAAGCCTTGGTTGCAAAACGTCGACCTGGCCGGACGCGACCTGCACAGCTTTCTGTCCGAGATCACCCAGGAGGCGATGGGCTACGGATTCTCGGGCATCCTGGTCGACTTCCCGAAGGCTGGCAACCTGGTCACGAAGGCAGACGAGCAGGCCGCTGGCGTGCGTCCGTACTTCGTTCAGGTGCACGTGCAAAACATCCTGGGCTGGCTGCCGAAGAATGCCACCAGCCTGGAAGGCTTGACCCAGCTGCGTTTGCTGGAGAGCGTGTCCGAGCCGGATGGCGACTTCGACACCAGGGAAATCGAGCAGGTGCGCGTCCTCGGGCGCGGCACCTGGCAGACCTGGCGCCAGCGAGAAACGGCTGGCAAAAAGGATTGGGTGCTGCATGAGGAGGGCGCCACCACACTGAAGCGCATCGCATTCGTGCCCGTCTACGGCAAGCGCCTGGGCTACATGCAGGCCACGCCGCCGCTGCTCGAGCTGGCGCACAGCAACGTCGAGCATTGGCAGAGCAAGAGCGACCAGCAGAACATCCTGCACGTCGCGCGCGTGCCGATCCTGTTTGCCAAGATGCTGGGCGAGGGCGGCATTACGGTCGGCGCCGGCAGCGCGGTCAAGTCGGAATCGCCCGAAGGCGACCTGAAGTTCGTGGAGCACGGCGGCAAGGCCATCGAGGCCGGCCGCCTGTCGATTCTCGATCTGGAAGACCGCATGCGCCAGGCGGGCGCCGAGCTTTTGGTGATCAAGCCAGGCAACGTGACCGAATCGCAGACCCTGGCCGACAACGAGCAGGGCGCATGCGCGCTCCAGAAGATTGCGGGCAACGTCGAAGACGCAGGCGACCAGGCGCTGCAGTTCATGGCTGAATGGGTGGGGGAGGCCGAAGGCGGCCACATCACCATTTTCAAGGACTTCGGTGCCGCCTCGCTGGCCGAGGCCAGTGCCGAGTTGCTGTTCAAGAGCGTGGCCAATAACCGGATTTCCGGTGAAACCTATTTCAACGAACTACAGCGCCGCGGCATCGTGTCGCCAGACCTGAAGTGGGAGGACGAGCAGGAGCGTATCCAGTCATCCCCGCCTGACCTGGTGGCGGCATAGATGGGCGCGCTCGAAGAGTGGCTTGCTGAGATGTTCCTCGTGCACTCCCTGAACCTGCTGCGTTTCTCGGCTGGTACGCAGGATAAGATCCTGGCCCTGATGGGCACCATGTCAAAGGAGCTCACGGCAAAATTGAACGAGGGCGAGATATCGACCTACGGCAAGCAACGCCTGGGTGTGCTGTTGCGTGAATCGAATGCGTTGATTTCTTCGCATTACACGGGCATGCAGGCCGAAATGGCCCGCGACCTGACCGGCATGGTGCGCATTGAGGCCGATTACACGGCCAAGGTGCTGACGCAGGGCCTCAAGATTGAGCTGGGCGCCAAGCTGCCGCCTGCCACTTACCTCGAAAAGCTCGTCGGCGACACGCTGATCAAGGGCGCGTCGTCAGCGGACTGGTGGAAACGCCAGGCGCTCGATACGCAGTTCCGGTTCGCCAGCCAAGTGCGGCTCGGCGCGGCGCAGGGCGAAACGACGTCGCAGATCGTGTCGCGCGTGCTGGGCAAGAGCGCGAAGGCGGCCGATTCGCTGGCCAACAAGCCGGCATTGCCTGCCACGCCTCCAATGCCCGATGCGAAGGCGCCGCCCGCCGGGCCGGCAACGAAGCCGAGTGCGCCGCCAGCTGATCCGGCCGCCAAGCCTCCCGGTGCCGCGCCGGATCCTGTTGCGCCGGGCGAGCAAGGCATCTTGAAAGCGTCAGCCGCAAACGCGCGCGCGCTGGTGCACAGTTCGGTGCAGGCCGTGGCCAACGCCGCTCGGCTGGCCTCGTTTAAGCAGAATGCGGACCTGATCGAGTGCCTGGTTTGGCTGTCGACGCTTGATTCGCATACCTGCCTGCTGTGCGCCATGCGCGACCTGCACGAGTACTCGCTGCACGATCAGGAACCGATCAACCACACGCACGAGTGGGCGGGCGGGCCTGGCGCCATTCATTTCAGCTGCCGCTGCGTGCTCAGCACGCGGACCAAGTCATTCAAGGACCTGGGCATTGAGCTGGACGAGCCGGGCGACAGCACGCGGCCCAGCGACGGCGGGGCGGTCAGCAGCAAGATGAACTTCAAGGACTTCCTGGCCAGCAAGGATAAGGCATGGCGGGCTGAGTACTTGGGCCCCGGCCGTGCTGAGATGTACGAGGCGGGCAAGATCACGCTGAATGACCTGATGAACCTCAAGGGGCGCAAGCTGACACTTGAGGAACTGCAGGCGAAATATAAATAAAGATCGCAGGTCGTGACTCAAGACAAGGGGACGTAATGGAGTCAGGTGGAATGATCAATATTTGTGTGATGTGGGGATCTTTCGCTCAACAGCAACTCGGTCAACTCCCTTCGGCGACGAGTGGGTCTTGCGCCGGGGCATGGCACCCGAATACAGCCCTTACGTTTTCGGCGCAAGAGCAGTATGACCAGAACATGGTCACCGATCCAGAAATGATGCGGCGATATCGCCCGATGTTTCGATGATTTAGACCGCTCAGGCGTTTTCTTATTACCAATGAAGGCCGCCCGTGCAACCAGGCGGCTTTTTTTATGCCGCAAGCGAGGACGCATGGAAATTGCACTGCAAGTCGCGGCTGCCGTATGGGGCGCGTGGATCGCCCTCAACCTGCTGATGGTGACTCTCGCGGTGACCATCCTGCCGGTTCAGCAGGTGCACTTCGACGGATTCCGGGCGCGGCTGCCGACCTCATTGCCGACGCTGCTGGCGCCGGCTGAGATCGCCGCTGTCGTGGCACACGAGCATGGTCACGGCCATCACCTGCATACCTGGACCAACCTGGTGCTGCGATGCCTGCTTTTGACTCCCGGACCGCAGCGCCGGCGCCGACAGGAACTCGAAGCCGACGACTATGCTGTTGCGCGCGGGCACGGCGCCCACTTGGCCAGCGCGCTGCGCAAACTGTCGAGCCATCCCGATGATGTATCGAGAGCCGAGCGTCTGGAGCGCATGTAGCACAAACGAATTCACCGACCGCCCTTGAGACGGTTTTTTATTGCCGCAAGCGGACGCAACGCGGCGCACGGCCGGAAGGCCACTGATAGGGCGGATGCCCGGAAAGAACGACCATGCCATTCAAATACAACGCAGACGGAACCATTGCGATCGACGGCGAGAAGAAACTGCCGATCTTCATTCACCCCAACGGTACCGAAGCGCCATTCGATGCGGATACCACGCTGGGAACGATCACCCGCCTGAACGGTGAGGCCAAGACCCATCGCGAGGCGAAGGAGGTTGCCGAGCAGCGCCTGAAGTCGTTCGACGGCATCGAAGACGGCGTGGCCGCCTTGGCTGCACTGAACACGGTGAAGAGCCTGAGCTCCGGCGAATTGAAGACGGCGGCTCAAGTCAAAGAAATCCAAGACGCGGCTGCCAAGACCGCGCAAGAGCAGGTTGCGGCGCAGGCCAAGGCAAGCGCCACACAGCTGCAGGAACTGACAGCGCAACTGGAAAAGCGCACCAGCGAACTGAATACCCACATGATCGGCGGCGGCTTTTCCAGCTCGAAGCTGTTCACTGACGACAAGCACCCGCTGCGTCTGGCCATCCCACCCGAAATGGCCAAGGCGTATTTCGGCAACAACTTCAAAGTCGAGGACGGCAAGACCGTTCCGTATGACGCCGCCGGCAACAAGATCTTCTCGCCGACCCGCCCGGGCGAAATCGCCGACTTCGATGAAGGCCTGGCGCAGTTGGTACAAGCCTGCCCGTTCAAGGATCAGATCCTCAAGGGTTCCGGCGCATCAGGTGGTGGTGCGACGGGCGGTGGTGCAGGCGCTGGCGCAGGCAAATCCATGACGCGCGCCGCTTTTGATGCAGCGACGCCGGCCGCCAAGGCGGAATTCGCCAAGGGCGGCGGTGCCGTTACAGATTAATCACTGCCGACATTGAGCAAACCTTTTCTATTTCCGCAGTATTGCAACGCATAGCCAACGCCTGGATGGGGGTTGGTGCTTTGGGCTGGATGGCCTGTCTGTTTTAAAAAATTCCAAATCACCAACTTTTAAAGGCTTTACCATGAAGAAAACCCTGCTGTCGGTCATGGCCCTGTGCGCTATGACTATGTCTCTGACCGCGTCGGCGGCCACAGCGATTGCCCATAAGGCCGTCGAGATGCTGGTGGCCGTGCTGGCAAAAGCTGATTTCACCGGTCGCCTGCTGGTCGAACTGGCATATCGCTATATCTCCAACTATGCTGCGCGCACCGGCCTGATCCTCGGCGCCAACTCGCTGAACGGCCTGGTCACCACCATCTACAGTGCTTCGGACCAGGTTGCACGCGAGCTGGTCGGCTTCATCCCGGCAGTTTCCGCAGATATGAACTTTACCCGGGCGGCGGTCGGCCAAGAGGTTACGTCGCCAGTCGCGCCTGCCGCGACTGCTACCGATATCGCCCCAGCCGTGACTCCGCCGAATGACGGCGACCAGAACATGGGAAAAAAAGGCGTGGTAATCACCAAGGCGCGCCGCGTGCCGATCCGCTGGAATGGCGAAGAGCAACTTGCCCTGGATAACAACGGCGCTAGCTATAACGTGATCCTGCGTGATCAGATTTCTCAGGCCATGCGTACCTTGGTGAACGAAGTCGAGAGCGATCTGGCAGCGCTGTATGTCAAAGCGTCCCGCGCGTGCGGCACTGCCAACGTCGCACCGTTCGCCACTGCTGGCGACCTGACCGACACCGCTGGCGCGCTGCGCATCCTGGAAGAGAACGGTGCCCAAGGCCTGGACTTCCAGCTGGTGCTGGGCTCGGCCGCGATGGTCAACCTGCGCGGCAAACAATCTGGCCTGTTCAAGGTGAACGAGGCCGGCCGAGAAGATATGTTGCGTAACGGCATGACTGACCGCCTGCAGGGCTTTGCACTGCGCAACAGCTCGGGCATCAAACTGCATTCCAAAGGCACCGCCGCTGCCGCAACTACCAATGCCACTGGCTATGCTGTTGGCGCCACTGTCATCACCCTGGCAGCAGCTGGTACTGGCACTTCACTGGCTGGCGATACCATCATCTTCGCTGGCGATACCAACCAGTACGTCGTGTCGAGCGGCGATGGCGATGTCTCGAACGGCGGCACGATCACCCTCGCAGCGCCAGGTCTGCTGAAGGCCATTCCGGCTGCGGCCACCGCTATCACCGTAGCCGCTTCCGGCTTCCGCAACATGTTCTTCGCCCGTTCGGCCATCCAACTGGCTACGCGCGCACCGGCGCTGCCGAAGCAGGGTGACTCGGCCGTTGATCGCATGCTGGTCACCGACCCGCTGACCAATCTCACCTTCGAGATCAGCATGTACGCCCAGTACCGCCAGATGCAGTACGAAGTGGCGCTGGCATGGGGCTGCGGCTCGGTCAAGGATGAATTCATCGGCATCCTGCACGGCTAACCATCAACCCGGCCCGGCTAGCACTGCTGTGCTGCCGGGCCTCACCTGGAATACATCATGGACACCATCAAAATCGTATCGACGGACCCGCGCACGCAGGGCCCGTTCGTCGTGATCAACAAATCCGACTTCAACCCAGACGTGCACGAGCTGTACGGCGACGACAACGACCTGGGCGCGCCAACCGAGCGTACGCCAACCATCGCCGAACTGCTGGCGGCGCGCGATCAGCTGCTGGAACGCGAGCGCGAACTGGCCACCGAGAAGGACCGCGTGGCCGAGCAGGCCCGGGCCAACGAGCTCGAAGCGCATCGCTTGCGCGACGAAGCGGTAAGCCTCCAGCTCGCCAAGGATGCCGCCGTTGCACAGTCGCAAGTTGCATCGGCCACGGCCACCGCCACGGCCGAAAAGCCAGCCAAAGCCGCCAAGGCGTAATCCCTGGCCATCACCGCCCCGCACGCCGGGGCGCCACATAAACCGCACTCCCGAAAGCCAATATGCCAACCATCACCGCCGGCGGCACGCCGCAAACCATCATCTTGCCCGTGGGCCAAGTCTTGAACGTCGTCGGCGGCGCCGGAACGGCTGGCGTGGCGTATCTCCTTGATCCAGTGCTGGGTGGCACGAATTCGCTGCAATCGTGGACGATTGGCGTTGGCGCGCTTGCGCCCATCGGGCCGTACGCGGACCAGCAGCGCTTCCTGGTGACTTGTTCCTCAGGGAGTGTTGATGTGAGCTTAGGTAACGCCGTGCTGGGCGCGCCGCGCGTTGTAAAAAATGTGGCTGGACTTGCTGACAGTGCTGGCACGCTGCTGCCAGCAACGGGCCCGGCCGGAGTATTGAATTTCAATCCCGCTCGAATGCGAAAATGGTGCGCCGCTAAAGCGCGCGTGCTGTCAAAGGCCGGCCGTGGCGTCGTCGCCCTGATGGGCGATTCTCGTACTACTGGATTCGGCGCGGCAGGTACCGCCAATTTTGTCGGGGCCCGGGCAAAGAATAGGGCTGCGCAGCTTGCCGCATTTTTGAATGCGCAAGGCCTGCCAGCTCATACAGACAGTTTCTTCTGCGATGGCAATATCAATTCGGTGGGCGCGACTGCGCCCCAATACGATCCACGCATCACCATGGGGGCGGGCTGGACCAACAGTGGCGCTTTCAACGTCGTGCAGTGGACGGGTTTTGGCATCGCGTTCTCGAACCTGACAACGTTGAATGCAATGACGTTTACTCCTGACAACCCAACTGACACGGCGGATGTCTATTACTTGACGCGCCCTGGCTTCGGCTCATTCACGATCAGCGTGGGCGGCAATGTTATTAAGACCATAGATGCCAACGTGGCGCAGAGCATCAAGAAGGAGACCGTGACGTTTCCGCGCGGTGCGAATACCATCACGTTCACGCCCGTGGCGCTGGGCTCTGGCGTGTTCGTTTATGGCTGCGATTGCTATGACTCGACGATGCCAAAGATTTCGGTTTGGACTCTCGGAAACTCGGGTGGCGGAGTGGCCAACCTGATCTACAACACCTATCCATGGGAGGGCACCCAGCCATTCAAGCTTGGCGTGATGACACCCGACGTCGTCATTCTCGATATCGGCGTCAACGATGCGAACAGTGCGATGGTCCTGGCCACGTACTCGCAGCGCCTTACCACCATTGTGGATAACGTGCAGACAGGCGGGAGCAATTGCATTCTCAGCACATTCCTACCAGCGAGCCTGGCTTCCTGGCCAAGAGCGGCGCCGCCTCTGGTCCAGCCGTACTGGGATGCAATCACTAGCGTTGCGCTGGCAAAGGGCCTGCCGCTTATTGATCATGCATCACGTTTCGGCTCGTATGAGCTTGCAAACCCGCTTGGCTTGTATGCAGACACCTTGCATCAGAATGGTGTGGCGATGGCAGATCAAGCCCAGATTGATGGCGCAGTGTTGCTGGCGGCATAAGAAAAAGCCTGCTTCTGAAGACCTCTGTGCAGCAAGTGGCTGTTATTAATAAGGGTATCCATGCTCATCACTGAAACCGGCGCCGGCCTGCCTGATGCCGAATCCTACGCCAGCATCGCCGCGGCAGACGCGCGTTGCGCCAGCTTGGGCAGGACCGCCTGGGCGGCGCTGGCCGAGGCTGATAAAGAGATCGCCTTGCGCAAGTCGACTCTGTTCATGGCCACTTACCGCACGCGCTGGGCCGGCCGCCGCGTCTATCAGAAACAGGCGCTGGACTGGCCGCGCTACAACGTGGTAGTCGACGGCTTCACCGTGCCGAGCACCGGCGTGCCGGCGGACGTGGTCAATGCCTGCATCGACCTAGCCGTGCGCGCTGGCAGCGGCGAGGATCTTCTGCCGGACCTCGACACCGGTTCGAACGCGATCAAGAAAGACAAGACCGGGCCGCTGGAAACGGAGTACTTCCAGAACACCACGGATGCGCGCGAGCGCTTCGTGGCGGTGGACGCGCTCCTGGCGCCTTACTTCGGCTCGGCCGGCGGTGGCAATTCGATTAAGGTGGTGCGAGCATGATGGATGCAGACGACACAAACGATCTGATCAACCTGATTTGCGGCCGCAAGCTGGGCGAGGGCACTTTCCGCACCGTGTTTGAATGCGCCCTGGACAAGACCCGCGTCGTGAAGCATGACAGCGGTAGCAATTTCAGCAACATCAATGAATGGCAGCTGTCGAATGAGCTGGCCGCTACGTCGCTGGCCAGCTGGATAGCGCCGGTGTACTGGCTCAGCCCACGCGGGCTTTGGCTGATACAGGCAAAGACGACGCCTATCACACTTGATCAGCTGCCGGAAAAAATTCCGGCCATCTTCGCCGATACCAAGGTCGAAAACTGGGGGCTGTTTGAAGGTCGCCCGGTCTGTCACGATTACGGTAATCACCGTGCATTCGTCCTGGCCGGCAAGGCAGGCATGCGAATGAGAGCCGCGAACTGGATTGGAACGACATGACCGAGTACACCAAGACGGCCGCGCGCGCCGACCAGTCCCTGCGCCGCAAGGGCGGCATTGTGGTGCTGCGCCAGGTCGTCACCGGCGAGTACGATCCAGGCCTGGGCACGGCACCCAGCACGACCACCGACTACGAAGGCACGGGCGTCAAGATCAACTACGAGGCCGAAAACATCGACGGCACGCTGATCCAGGTGGGCGACCAGCAACTACTGCTGTCGCCGCTGCAGCGCAACGGCTTGCCGATGCCGAAGCCTACGACCGCCGACTTAGTGCTGTTTGGCGGCGCCAGCTACACGGTCAAGGCCGTCGAAACCACAGCGCCGGTCGACGTGGCCGTGCTGCACACGCTGCAACTCAGGGGGCTTTGATGGCAAGTATGTCGTTTTCCATGCAGATTGCCGAATTCATCGCCAAGACAAAAGGCAATGTGGACTTGGTCACACGCGCCATCACCATGAAGGTCGACAATAAGGTGATGCAGCGCTCGCCGGTCGGTGACGCCAAGTTCTGGAAGCACAAGCCGCCACCTGGTTACACCGGCGGCCGCTTCCGTGCCAACTGGCAGCTTTCCATCGGCTCGCCCGCCGCCGGCGTGCGCGACCTGATCGACAAAGACGGCAGCGCTACAATCGCCGCGCACGGCAGCACGATCAGCGCGGCAAAGGCGGGCGACGTGATCTACCTCGTGAACAATCTTCCTTATGCAAAAAGAATCGAGGAGGGCTGGTCGCGCCAGGCACCCGTGGGCGTGGTGATGCTGACGGTTGTGGAGTTCCGCACAATTGTGGATAACGCGGTGAACGGCGTGCGCGACGGCACCACCGCTAGCGAGTTCGCCCAAGGCTATTCGAGCTATAAATTATGAGTCAATCAACAATACGCGCTGCGCTGGAGGTGGCCCTGGCCAGCCTCGCGCCAGCCATCGATACGGTATGGCAGAACGTGCCGTACACGCCGGTCACCGGCCGGCCATATCAGGCCGCCTACCTGCTGCCGGCGGAACCGGCCAATCATTCCATGGGCGACGGCTCGCGCCAAGAGCGTGGCATCTTCCAGGTCAGCTTGCTGTATCCGCCGGGGCAGGGCACTGCGGCCGCCGGCGCCCGCGCTGAAATGATCAGGGAGCTGTTCCGCCGCGGCGCAAGCTTCATGAAGGGCAATGTGACCGTGCAGATTGAGCGCACGCCTGAAATAGCCGACGGCCGAGAGGACGGCGACCGCTGGATGGTCCCTGTCAAAATTCGCTGGTTCTGCAACCTGTAACCCGCATCACCCACACAGATCGCCTCGGCGGTCTTTTTTTTCGACCAAAGAAAGGCAATCCACACCATGACCACTGCAAACGGCATCGACAGCCTGCTCGTTATCGGCAAGCAAACAGCGGAAGGCACGAAGGCGCTGGCCGCCGCCGGCCGCCTCTATCCGCGCGTGACCGCGACGTTCGACACGGACGCCGACAAGTACTCGAGCAACGAGATCGACCCCAGCCAGCAGCAAAGCGACACCCGCCTGGGCAACTTCCGCACCTCTGGCGCCATCAAGGGCGAGGCCTCGTGTGGCACCTACGCGGTGCTGCTGGCCGCGCTGCTGCGTCGCGACTTCACCGCCGGCGGCGTCACCACGGCACAGAACACCATCGCATCGGGAGCGACGGGGCTGACGCGCAGTGCCGGTTCCTGGCTCGCCGACGGCCACCGTGCCGGTACTGTCGTGCGCATCGGCGGCTTCCTGACCACCGGTATCGCCAACAACGGCAAGAATTTCTTCGTCACGTCGGTGACAGCACTGAAATTGTCGGGCCAGTTCATGGACGGCAGCGCCATGACGGTGAAGGTCGAAGGCGATCCGGTGACCGTGACCGCGACCGGCAAGCGCAGCTTCACGCCGCTGACCGGCCACACCACGGACTGGTTCACTGCGGAAGTACAGGATCCGGGCATCGCCGTGAATCGCTGCTTCATCGACCAGTTGGTCAGCAAGGTCGATATCGCCGTGCAGCCGAACGGCATCACGAGCATGGACTTCACCCTGATGGGTAAGCTGGAAGGCGCGACCACGCCAGCGGCGTACTTCGCAGCCCCGGCCGCCACGTCCGGTACCGGCAAGTTCTCCGGCGCCACCGCGATGCTGTCGGTTGCCGGCATCCCATCGCAAATCTGCACGGGGATGTCCCTGTCGCTGGATGGCCAGGTCAAGATCGATCCGGTGATCGGCTCGAAGTTCGCCACGGCCGCCTCGCGCGGCAAGGTGGTGGGCTCGGGCCAGTTCACGGTGCTGATGCAGGATTCGGCATACATCGATTACTTCAAGCAGGAAGTCGAGCTGCCGCTGGCCTACGCCATGGCCGCCAGCACGGCACCGCTGGCCGAAGTCATGGCCATCGCCATGGGCCGCATCAAGATCACCTCTGCCAAGGTCGATGATGGCGAGAAAAACAAGATCGTCACTTGCGCCTTCGACATCCTGCGTTACCAAGGCGCCGACGCGCAGCACGAAGCAACCACCGTGGCCTTCCAGGACACGAGCCTGTAACCCATATACCCGGCCTCGCGCCGGGTTTCCTTTTTGGCGCAAGCCAAACCTAGCACCGACCGGTCGCTGTCGCCTTCGTGGGCGCGGTGACCGGCACGGGCACTTGTTAAAACCCACGAAAGGCACTACCAATGAATACCACCCAAGCAATCCTGAACACCGCACAAACCCTGGCAGTCGCTGGCTTCGACATCGCCAACCTGTCCGCACCTGCCGCGCGTGTGACCTTTGACGTGCCCGTGATCTTCGACGCCGACGGCGAGCCCGTGGCCGGCCTCAAGATCGTCGGCAAAAATTCCGACGAGTACCGCAAGGAAAGCCACGCCGTGCGTGCCGAGGGCTATCGCAAGTCCGCCAAGCGCAAGACTGCCATTGACGCCTCGACCGATGAAGGCTCTAACCAGCTGGTGAACGTTATCGATGACAACCAGAAGCGCCTGGCGCTGGCCGTTGTCGTTGACTGGTACGGCTTCACCAGCAATGGCGCGCCTGCCGCGTTCGACAAGGACATGATCGCCGCTGCCTACGACAAGTACCCGACCTGGCAGGACCGCGTTACGACCGCCCTGGAAAACGACGCCAATTTTTTGAAGGTTTGACCCAGGCCCTGCTGCTGTACGCCGATCACCTGTTTGATCGAGCGGCAGCGGCAGGCGACGGCAACGCCAAGGGGGACCACTTGGATACCGCCCGGCAAAACCCTCTGTACCGGGAGCCCGACGCGCCGACGGTACCGGTGTTGCCGCCAGAGCTGGCGTACATCTGGACCTGGTTCACTCAGCTGAACCAGAAACGCCAGTGCGGTATGGCAGTGAATTCGCTGACCAGTGCCGAGATATTGGGCTGGCAGGCGCGCCACGGTGTCCGCTTCGATCCGTTCGAAGAGGTAATCATCGATCGCCTCGACGCGCTATTCATTTATCACCAAAACAAGAAGGACAAATAAAAATGCCTGATATCGCCGAGCTTGGTCTTTCTATTGATACCCGTCAGCTGGAGCAGGGCGCCCAGGCAATGGACCGCCTCGGCGTCGCCAGTGAGAGTGTCGAGAAGAAGGTCGACAGCGCGACGTCGGCCATTGATAAGCTTGGGAAGGCGAGCGCTGACGCCAAGGGGAAAACTGCCGAAGGCGCGGCGGCCGTCGATGCCGTCGGCGATGCCGGTGCACGCGTGGTGCAAAAGGTTGATGCAGCGACGGCTTCTATTGACGCAATGGGCGTCACCACCACCCGTATTCGCACTGTCTTCCTTGGTGGCAGCAACACGCTTAATGGGTTCATGGGCGCATCGATGGGTGTCTGGCGTAGCAGCGAAGCCGCCGCCAATGGAATTGATAGTCTCGGCAACTCCGCCGAACGCACCTGGAAGAAGCAGGCTGATTACAACGGTGCCATGAACGATACTGCTCGTATCATGCGGCAGGCCGCCGATGCTGCGCGCACCCTGGAAGAGTCCAACCATTCCCTGCTTGTATCCCTGCAGCGCGAGATTGATACCTTTGGAATGGCGCGCGGCGAGCTGGAGCGCTATCGCGCGGCCGAGTTGGGCTTGGGCAGCGCGGCTCAAATCAAGGCTGCGGCATTGGGCAATAGCATTGATGCCATGCACCGCGAGGAGCGGGCTGCTCGCGATGCCGCCGGAGCCCAGGATCGGGCCGCCCAGGCTGGCGACCGCTTTATTAAAAACCTCCACGACCAGGTAGCCACGCTGGGCATGACGACCCAGCAGCTGCAAGCATACCGCGCCGCTCAGCTGGGCGTTTCCGATGCGGCGGCGCCACTGATCAACAAGTTGGCCGAAACTGGCGAGGGCGCCAAGAAAGCCGGCGGGCACATGGAGGGCTTTAGCTTCCAGTCCGCCAGCGCAAAACGTGAGTTGCTCGTGCTCGCCCACGAATTGAGTCAAGGGCAATTCAGCCGTTTCGGCGGTTCGATGATGGTATTGGGCGAGCAAACTGGCGCCGCAGGCTTGCTGTTCAGTAGTACTGGCCTGGCCGTGCTGGGCTTTGCAGCCGCGCTGGGCACGGTGGCGTACGCAATGATCAAAGGCGCCAGCACGCAGCGAGAAATGAACAATGCCCTGATCTCGACCAACAACTACGCAGGAGTTACCAGCGACAAGCTGAATGAACTGGCGCATGCCGCGACTGCGGTGCACGGGAGTATTGGCGAGGCGAAGAAGGTTGTAACGGAATTGGCCGGCACTGGCAAGTTCACGGGCGACCAGATCGCATACATCACCGATGCTGTCATTGCGTTGGAGACTGCGACGGGCGAATCCGTCAAAAAGACCATTAAGGAGTTCGAGTCCCTGGCGGTTCAGTCGACAGGCAGCACCAATCGCGCCACCGAGGTGATTACCCGCGCAACCGTCAAACTGGATGATACCTATCACTTTTTGACGCTTTCCGTCTATGAGGCAATCCGCGCCTTGGAAAAAGACGGCGATGCAAAAGGTGCGTCTGCCGTCGCTACAGCGGCTTTCGCAAAGGCGACCAAGGATGGTGCAGACCAGATGATTGCCAACCTTGGTGGTGTGGCGCGCGCCTGGCATGGCGTAAAGGAAGCAATCGGCGGCGCTATGGATGCCATCGGAAGCTACGGCGCCAAGGCCACGCCAGCGGCCGATGTAAAAAAATACAGTTTTCGTCTGTCGGAATTTGATAAGGGGCTGGCCGATAGTAATCTGCGCTTGGGGCGGGCACCTGATGCAATTACGCCTGAACTTCAGGCCGCCCGCACGCAGATTGTTCTTGGTCTGACGGACGCGGTGGATAAATTGAACAAGGCCGACGCTGTCGCGCTTGCCCAGGGTGAAGTCGCGACCAAGAATTCGCGTGCTGTTCATGCTGCTGCGATGATCCATGCGGAAGATATCCGCCTGCAGAAGAAGGGGATGGGTGAGCTTGCGGTCGCCTTGGATGCATACCAGTCGAATATTGATGCCATTCGAGCTGCCGACCCAAATTCACCTCTTATTACCCCTGACGCGATTGCCGCTGGTATTGCTGCTCGGAAAAAAGCACATACCGATCAGGCCAAGCCGAAATCTGACCAGGTCGAAAACACCGAGCTTGCCGATCAAATCAAGCAGTACGCGAAAGAAGCTGCGACTGCAAAGGCGCACTACGACGCGCTCGGTCGGCTCGATGATATGTATCTGAAGGGTGGTGAATTGTCGGTCCAGCAGGCATATGAGAACAAGCGCAGCTACGCCCTTAAAACTTATGAGGCTGAAGTGGATGCATACGACCTCCAAATCAGCGCGCTGCAAGGCCACCATAATGCGACCAAGGTTGAGGCCGCCAAGCATCAGAAGGAGTTGAACGAGATCCTGGGCAAACGCGATGCTGCCGAAAAGGCCTTCTTCGACGCGAGTTTCAGTCGGGACGAAGAGGAGCGCCTGCGCCAGGCGGCGATCGCAACCGCCGCATCAGATGCAACAAACAAGGAAATCGCGGCTATTAATGCCCAGGTCGCGGCCGTTGAGGAGCAAATTCGGGCATACAACTTGTTGCCAGCGCAAAAGACCGCAATGGCTGTCGCAGACCTTCAAGAGCAAAAGGCTGCCCTTGCTAGTTTCGAGGGCAATGAGAAGGTCATTGAAGGTATCAATCGCAAGATTGACGCGTTGAACCGCCTTGGCATTGTGCAAGGGAAGGCTTCGACGCAAGAGCAGGGCGGCGACGTGGCCAAGGCCAAGGAGCTGCTGGACATCCTGACAGCTGTCGACACTGCAACTAAGTCGGCAGCGCAAGGCATGACGGCCTCGTTCGGCGCTGTCGGCACTGCCATCGGCGGACTGACGACGGCATTGTCTGGCTATGCCGTGCAGCAGCAGGCCATCACTGCACAATTGGCCGCCTCTACCAGGGACGCGCATGGTGATCCGACCAAGATCGCCAAGGCTCAAGCCACAGCAGCCCAGCAGGGCGCGCAAGCGCAGATCAAGTCTTATGGCGACATGGCCAGCGCCGCCAAGGGCTTCTTCAAGGAAAACAGCACCGGTTACAAGGTGATGGAAACTGCAGAAAGAGCATTTCGTGCTTACGAAATGGCGATGGCCATCGAAAGTAATCTGATGAAAAGCGGCTTACTTACAGCGTTTACAGGTTTGTTCATCGCGTCGAAAGCAACAGAAACGACCGTGGAGACAGGGTCGACGTTAAATTCAGTGGCCAATGCCGGTATGCAGGCCTCCGCTTGGGCTGTGACCGCAGTGGTCAAAGCCATCGCATCGTTACCGTTTCCTATGAACCTGGTTGCCGGCGCCGCTACGTTGGCTGCCGTGGTGGCCGTCGGGGCGAAAGTTGTTGGTGGCCTGGGTGGTGGCGGAAGCGCGAGCGCTTCCGAGCAACGCCAGGCCGCCAACGGCACCGGCACGGTGCTGGGCGATCCCACGGCGAAATCCGAATCGATTGCTAAATCACTATCGCTCATCGCTGATAACACCTTTCGTGATCTGGCGATCAGCAGTGGCATGCTCAGCGCGCTGCGCAACATCGAGTCTGGCATTGGCGGACTGGGCGGGCTGCTGGCGCAAACGCCGGGTGTGACGAACAAGCTCGACCCTGCAACGAATAGCGGCTTGGCAGATTTCAGCGCGAAAACACTTTCCACGTTCCCGTTGACTGCGATTGTCGACAAGCTGACCGGTGGCTTCCTGTCCAAGATCAGCAACAGCGTGGTCAATGGCATATTCGGTGGCAAGGTGACTGCGCTTGATACCGGCATCACGGCGGGCAAGGCAACCTTGGGCCAGGTTGAGAGAAGCGGTTTGTCAGTGGGTCAGTTCACCGATATCAAGAAAGATGGCGGCCTTTTCCGCAAGGATAAGTACAGCAGCCCTGTTACAGCACTGGGCGCGGAGGTGGACGATCAATTTACGAAAATTGTCCTTGGTATGCGCGACACGATCACGTCCGCTGCCGACGCTCTTGGAACAGGAGGCGATGCGTTCAAAATGCGGTTGAATGCATTTGTTGTCGATCTCGGCAAAATTAGTTTCAAAGACTTGAACGCGGAGCAGCAACAGAAGGCCCTGGAAACTGCGTTTTCGAAAATGGGTGACAAGATGGCGGAGGCCGGTGTCGCGGGGCTGCAATCCTTCCGGGCCGTCGGCGAGGGATACCTTGAAACCCTAGTTCGTGTCGCCAACGACTACGCCACCATCGACGCCGTGCTGGGGTCGTTTAACAAGACCTTCGGTGCGGTAGGGATTTCCTCGATCGCTGCCAGGGAGGAACTGCTCAAGATGTCGGGCGGGCTGGATAAATTCACGTCCCAAGGCGCTTTCTTCCTGGAGAATTTCTTCACGGACAAAGAAAAGGCCGACACCCTGCGCAAGAGCGTGAATACCGTGCTGACCCCATTGAACAAGGGCACGGAGATTACGACTGTAGAAGAGTTCAAAAAATTGGCCTTGGCGCAGGATCTGACTACGGAAGCTGGCCAGAAAACCTACACCTCGATGATGGCGGTTTCGCAGGCATTCATCGAGCTGACGCGCTACGGTGACGAATTCGGCGTGGTGGCGAAGACGGCGAGCGAGATCGACAGCGAACGCAAGGACTTGCAAAAGCAGCTGAACGAGCTGACGAAAAGCGAAACGGAACTGCTGGCTATCCAGCGCTCCAGCCTGGCTGCCGTCAATCGTGCGCTGTTCGACCAGATCCAGGCGGCCAAGGCAGTCATTACCGCCAAGGATGCGCTGGCCAAGGCCTACGACACCGAGGCGGCAGCGGCCAAGACGGCGCTGGACAAGTCGAAGTCGTGGGTGACCACGCTCAACGGCTTGAACGCCAGCATGGCCTTGGGCAACCAGTCCACCCTGACGCCGGAGCAGAAATACGCCGAGGCGCGCGCCCAGTTCGAGAAAACCCTAGCGGCGGCCAATGCCGGCGACGCGACGGCGCAGTCCGGCCTGTCGGCTGCCGAGCAGGCTTTCCTGACGGCCTCCCAGGTGGTCAACGCCTCGGATGCTCGCTACGCGGCAGATTACGCCCGCGTGGTGGCGGCCAACAACGAGGCGCTGAAATGGGCCTCGGCGCAGGTCGACGTGCAGCAGGCCAGCCTGGATGCCCTCAAGGCCCAGGTGTCGGGCCTGATCACCATCAACGACAGCGTGCTGACGGTGGCGCAAGCCATTGCCAACCTGCATGCGGCGATGGGCACGGCGAACGGCCTGGGTGTGCAGTTCGACGGCTCCCATGCCGGCGGGCTGGCCAATGTGCCGTTTGACGGCTACGCGGCCGAGCTGCACCGCGGTGAAGTGGTGGTCGACGCACCAGCGGCAGCGGCCATGCGCCGTTACTTCGGTGGCGCGCCGAGCCAGGGCGGTGGCAACACCGATGCCCTGGTAGCCGAGATCAAGGGCCTGCGGGAAGAGGTCAAAGGGTTGCGCGCCGATCAGGCCAAGCAAACCGGCGCCGTCATGCAGGCTACCGTCGAATCGAACGACCATGCGGCCAAAACGGTCGTCGCCGGCATCGACAAATCCGCCAAGGCATCCGCCTGGGCGAAACAAGTGGAGTATTCCGAATGACCGATGCGCAATTTTTGGCGTGGCTGAGAAGTCCGCGAGCCATCCACATGGTACTGATCGAGGCGCAAGTGAATGTGGGTGGCAGCGAGGTCACACGTTATATTGCCTCGCGGCCGTATGTCACGGGCCCAACGGATGTGCCGGCCAACACCGTGTATCTTCCGCTGGCCACTGGCGGCTTGGCCTTCACCGAACAGGTCAGCCTGACCGGTGAGGCCGGACTGTCTGGCGGCGATATCGAGCTGGCCAACGCTGACGGCAAGCTCGACAGCTGGCTCGGCGACGTGTGGCGCAATCGTCCGGTCAAGGCTTTGGCCGGCGATCCGCGCTGGCCGCGCAGCGACTTTCGCCTGGTGTTTGACGGCATCATTGCTGACATCGGCAGCTCGCGCCGGGAAACGCTCAACCTGTCCCTGCGCGACAAGCTGCAGCGCCTGGATACGCCGATTGCCGAGGCCAAGCTGGGCGGCACCTCGCCAAACAAGGACGCGACCCTGCCGATCCCGTTCGGTGAATGCCACAACGTCACGCCGCTGCTGACCGATCCGGTCACCATGGAATATGGCTTCCTGGGCGCCGTCGAGTCGAGCTTCGAGGTGCGCACCAACGGCAAGCCGATTGCCGTCGCGCTCAACGACCAGGCCGGGCGCTTCAACCTGACCACTCCGCCGTATTCGGCGGCGATCACTGTCAGCGTGCAGGGCGACAAGGGCGGCGGCTACGCGCCGCGCATCGCGCCGCTGGTGCAGCGCATTGCCACCGCGTATGGCAAGGCAGCGGATCGCTTCACCTTGGCGGACCTCGACCTGGCCAACCTGGCCGCCTTCGATGCCGCACACCCGCAGTTGGTGGGCCTGTACGTTGCGGACCGGACGAACCAGGCGCAGGCCATCCAGCAGCTGGCGGCCAGCGTGGGCGCCCAGGCGCTCATGTCGCGCACCGGCCAACTGCGCCTCGTGCAGATCGCGCTGCCGGCCGCCGGCGTGCCGGTACCAATCGGCCCCGAGAAAATGCGGGTGGGCTCGTTGCACGTCGTGCAGCGCCTGCCGGTCGTGGCGGCCGTCAAAATCGCATTCGACCGCAACTACACGGTGCAGGCCAGTCTGACCACCAGCATCCCGGCCGCGCACGCCGAGCTGTACGCGACGGAGTGGCTGACGGAAACGGCTGTCGATGCTGCGGTAAAAGCGCGGTACCGGCTGACGGACGACCCGCCGCAGATTGAAACCTGCCTCAAAACGAACGCGGACGCGCAAGCGGAAGCGGCACGGCGCTTGGCCCTGAACAAGGTGCAGCGCACGATTTACGAATTTGATGGGGAGCCTGAGATGATGATGTTGGAACTGGGGCAGCCCGTGGTGCTGCGCGATGATCGTTTCGGCCTGCGGGACGGCGTGCCTGGTGTGGTGGTGCTGCTGTCACACCAATGGCTGGCCGGGCGCGTGACGGTGGGGGTGCTGGTATGACGGCCATCGGTGGTGCGCGCGATACGCTGCTGCAGGCCTCGGGGGAGCGCTTCAGCACGACGGCCGACGGCAAGGCGATCCTGCTGGCTGGCAGCACGCCGGTATTTCGCGTGAACAGTGCCGGCGCCGGTGCGCCAGGCTCGATTGCCATTACCGCCAAGCCAGTGAACGTGGTGGGCGATATCGTGTTTTCGGTATCCGCCGGCACGCAGATCACCGTCAACGGGAATGTTGCCACGGTCAATTTTGCCAGCATGACCACGGATACAGCCCTGGTGCAAGCCACCATCCGTGAATTCGGCGTCGATTACGTCGCCAACTACATGATCAGCAAGGTCTTCGACGGCGTCGCCGGTGAGACGGGCCTGTCCGGGCTGAATACGGGCCAGGCCTTCGCCTACAAGCGCGCTGATGCCGCGCCAGGTGATTCGCCGGGTGACGTGATCTTCACCTTTGCCACGGCCAGTATCACGACGCCGGCCGGCAATGACCTGGCCAATGGCTGGTCGAAGAATATCCCGGCCGGCACGGCGCCGCTGTACGTGCGCGTGGCCGCCGCCAGTTCGCGCAATGCCACGGACAGCATCGCCGCCAATGAGTGGGCGGGGGCGGTGCAGTTGGCCAAGGACGGTGCCGACGGATTGAACGTGGCGCCCGTGCGCATCTACCAGCGCGGTGCCACCAACATCGCGCCGGCGCTGCCGAGCGCGGCATGCACGTTCACCTTTGCCACGGGCGCGCTCACGGGCCTGAACAATGGCTGGTCGACGCAGGTGCCAACAGCCGGCGGCGCTTATCTGTTCACCTCCGGCGCCACGGCCGCTTCGCGCACCGCGACCGACGACATCGCGCCCGGCGAATGGGCCGCCGCTGCACGCCTGGCTGCCGACGGCGCGGCTGGCCAGCGTGGCACAGTCACCGTGACGGCGCCGGGCTATTCCACCTGGTCGGATGCCTCGGCCGTCTATGAGCTGGGCCACGCCGGCTACGGCGCGCCGATCAACCGCGACGTGGTCACGCTGTACGACGCGACGCATGCGGTGACGAAGTATTTTGATAATGGGGCTTGGCTGGCCCTGGGTACGGTACTGAACGGCAATCTGCTGGTGGATGGATCTGTGGCGGCCAAAGCGTTGTCAGTGGATAACCTGGCGGCAATAAACGCGAACCTGGGCAATGTGACAGCAGGCGATTTGTACGGTACGACGCTGCACGGAGGCGCCGGCTATCCCACAAAAGCACCTGGCTGGCCGGCCACCGGCAACTTTGGCGTTGGATATCACCTCAGCGCTGACGGACTGTTTATAGGGAACCCGCAGAACGGCCAATATTTTAGTGTTGGGTCTAACGGCGATGTTTATGCTCCCGGATTCAACGTGGTAGCAGGTCTGGCGACTTTTAATGGCACGCTGGCTGCAGCAACAGGCACTTTTAGCCTGATCCGCAGTCCAGCGCGCGCTGCCACTGGCACCGGCGCCGGGTATGACATTACTAGTTCAGGTTTCTCATTTTTCAATTCCGCCAATACATTGAAGCTGAAAATGGGTGACGCATGATGGCGGCGCTGCAGCTTTTCAACGATAACGGCACCAAGAACTGGGATTCCCGGACCGTTGCCGGCGGCATCATTGCCGACGTCCGCCAATATGCCAGCACCGAAACTGCAGTGTTGACCTATCCCATTTTTGCCGGCCGCTCGGTCGAAATCGTGCCTTTATTGCTGTGGGTTGAAGCGGGCACGATGGGCGTCGTGGCCGATACGGCACTGGGCTATCCACGCGTCACCGTATCCGTTGCCAGCACGACCAGGCGGTTTGCCGTGGAGGTGTATTAATGTCCTTTGTTCAAATCGTCAATGACACCGATGAGCTGGTGATCTCCGATCGCGGCATCACCTACGGCTACATCGGGCGTGCGCAACTGTTTGGGGTGGCGCAGGCCGGGGGCGGCACCATCACGAAAACCCCAGGGCAGAGCGTCTATACCATCGATTGGGCCGGCGATATTATCGTCGCCCTGCCGGTTAAGGCGAACGGCACCACGGCGCTGCGCAATATCAGCAAATCCGGCAACACTTGGACCATCAACGTGCACAAGGGAAACGGCGCTTTCGATGCCAATGGCTTTGATATCCAGGAGGTGACCGAGGTGTATGTGTTCGGCGCCCCGGTGCTGGTGCCCGGTTTCACCGCAGCCTTGTATGGCGACGACACCAGTGTTTGCGCCGATCTCACACGGCAGCCGCTGACATACCGTGCGCGTCTCAATATCGCGGCGGGATCATTGTCCTGGGACATGCCTTCAGGCGTGGCGATACCTGCCATCGTGGGCACGCCGATGGATTACAACGTGACCTCTGTTCGGGACGGCGCCTTTTACATCATCAGGAACCAAGCGCGCGGCTGGCAGCTGGTGGCCGGCACTGTTCAACGCAATATTTTCCAGAACCGCTGGCGGCGTGAAGACGGCGGCGCTTCTGCGGTCGACACCATCCGACAAATCTCCGCCATTCTCATCGATGCAAGTGGCCTTGCCTGAAAGTTATCATGCCTATTCTTAAATCCATTACCTTGCCCAACCATGCTGTTGGCGAATTTCACGTGGCCCGGCGCCTGGAGGTCGATTTTGTCAAATCGATTGCCATGCTGTCGGTGCTGAGCTATCCGAACGAAACAGCGTATCTTGCCGGCACCGGGCCGATTTACACCACTCCTGTCCTGGTGCCAGCGACGGCATGTGCCGCGCCATTGTTGGCCTCGGCTGAGGCCTGGCTTACCGGTGCTGCGGATAGCATCTTTGCGGGCGGCGTGATCACGGCGGACCAGGCGCAAGGTCTGGAGGCGATGAAATTGCGCCAGTGGGACCAGATCAAGGTGGCGCGCGATGCGGCGCTCGCTGGCGGTATGGCGTTCGATGGCAGCGTGTTCGACAGCGACCCGGTGTCGATCTCGCGCATCACCGGCGCCGCCATGCTGGCCATGATGGCGGTCTCTGCCGCCACGCCGTACAAGGTGACATGGGTATTGGCCGATAACACGACACGCGAGCTCGATGCCGCCGAAACGATGGCACTGGGCGCGGCGGCCGGCGCGCACGTGCAAGCCGTCATCGACCAGGGCCAGGCGTTGCGCGGCGAGCTGGAGGCCGCCACCACGATAGGGCAGGTCGCCGCTGTGGCTTGGCCTATTCGTGTCCTGCAGGAGCTTTGATGGCCAACCTTCGCATCGTCTACGACAACGCCGCCGATCGGGCCGCGCTGACCGCATCGAGCCAAACCGGAGAGCTGGGCCCGGCCAACCTGCAGCTCGACGACAAGTACGACGTGCATCGCTCGCTCGGCCTGGCCCTGACCATCACCGCCACCTGGCCCTCGCCCGAGATCGCCGGCTGCGTGGCGCTGCCATTCTGTAACCTGACGCCGACGGCGACGATTCGCGTGCGCGGCTACGTCGAGCCAGGGGATGCTGTGCCCGATTTCGATACCGGCGCCGTGCCAGCGTGCGAGTACGCCCGGCTGGGCATGTGGGACTGGGGCGCGCTGCCGCTGGGCGTGAACGCCTTCAGCTATGGCGGCGGCACGTATGCGCGCTGCTGGCTCCCGATGGTCAGCATCAAGAAACTGGTCATTGACCTGGCGGACCCAGACAATCCGGCGGGCTATATCGAGGCCGCGCGCCTGGTGGTCGGTCCCTACTGGAGTCCGGAGCAAAACGCCTCCTACGGTGCTGGCGTCACGTCATTCGATACCAGCACCCAGAACCGCACCGGCGCCGGCAGCCAGACTGTCGAGCGAGGCGCGATGTATCGCAAGCTGTCGCTCGCGCTCGAGCATATGACGCCGCTGGACCGGGCCGAGCTGTGGCGCATTGTGCGGGGCAATGGCCTGACGCTCCCTGTACTGGTCAGCCTGTATCCGGACAGCGACGATGGCGAGCTCGAGCAGGCGCACCAGGTGTATGGCCGCCTCGCCAGCAATTCCGCCATCACTACCCCGTATTACCAGGCATACGCCACCAACATCGAAATCGAGGAACTGTAATGGCCGACTTTTTTTACTATGGTCAAAAGGATGTGATCCGGCGCCTGAATGAGCTGGCCGGACGCGGCGCCGTGGTGGCGTCGTATGCGCCAGCCGTGGGTATGTCGCCGCTTGGTGGCCCGAATGGCTATATGACGCCCGCATGGTTGGACCCCAGCATTCCAATTACAACATCATTTCCGGTGACGGTGGGCATAACCAGCAAATATGGTTATGCCTATCTCGGACAAAATCCGCCGACTGGCCTCTGGTATCGGATTGCCACATTTGCTGCGGATGGCAGCAGCAATGCGCAGCATCTGCGTATTGATGGGGTGTTGAATGATGGCTGGGCGGCAAATGCCAGCTCCCCTTTCGTGCTCATGCTGGGCGTTCGAGGCGGGTTTTACTATGACTCGACCTTTAATGGAGTAGTCCCGATCAACGCCAGAATACAGGTGTTCCAGCTGGTAAATGGGACGTTTGAGGTGTACTTGAACTTCCGGGCTGGCACTTTTGGGGCGGCTTCGTTTAGCCTTCTAGGCTATAACGCAACCACTTACGCGCAGCCTGCCTCAGCGACCGCGATGCCCGCTGGAACACTGGTCTATGACTCAGGCAACGCTGCTGTATATCCGCCACGCATTCGAGGGATTTCCTCAGCCGGCCTGTATTCAGGCACGCAAAACGCAGTGCAGATCAACAACGGCTTATTTATTGGTGACTGGACGACGGGCGGGTCTTATATTTTGAACTGCCCAGTTGGCTCTGCAGCAGGCAGTGTGAACAGCGTCATTTCTTCGGGCATCGGCGGACTGGTCGGCACCTACTCGGCTGGCAGTATCGGTTGGTACGTGTCCGGTGGAAACGGAGCCTTGCCAGGCAAAGAAGGCTACCGGTATATCCTTCGGGCTTACGACAAAAACTCCAACACGACCTCAGCGGACATAGCAAGGTTTGGCGGGAATGGCCTAGTCTATCTTCAACTCTTAAAAGCAGGTAGTACAGATACCTCTGTGTTGCGTCACAATATCTGCCGAGGTGCTGCGCAAGGTGATGAGATTTTATATGTTGGGCGTGATGGGCAGAATCCAAGTCTGGTGGTGTTGGCGTCTGCGGGAACCCAAAATTGGGGCGGTCAACGTGCGGTATTGTACGTTGGTTCTAATAGTACTACGGGGCGTAGTGCTATGGCCGAGGGTACGCTCAATGCATCGGGCAACGACTATGCTGAGTACACTCGTAAGTGCCTGGGTTGCGGTATTGTTTCTCCGGGAGCGCTGATTGGCATCACTGCTGATAATGAAATAACTGACAAGTGGGCCGATGCCGTCCTGTTTTCGATCAAATCGACCGCGCCCTCGTTCGTTGGTGGCGACTCCTGGGCAAGCGTCATCGGGTCGCGCCCGTCGCCCCAGGCAGGGCCAACGCCGACCCAGCCCCTGCGTCGCGCCGATGTGGCCATGCAGCAGCAAGTGCCCGGCACCAATCCACCGGAATATGAGGACGTGGTAACCGAGCCCGGCGACAGCGATGAGGCATGGGCCGAAAAACAGGCTGCCTTCGCAGCTGCGCTGGCCGCACATGAACTTGCCCTGTTGCAGGATGCCGAGTCAATGGCCGCCTTCGACGCGGCTCTGGAAGTCGAGCGCCAGAAGGTCGACCGCATCGCCATCGCCGGCCGCGTGCCGGTGAACGTGCTGGGCGCCCAGCCGGGCGACTACATCGTGCCGGTCCAGGACGGTGCCGGCATCAAGGGTATTCCCATCCACAAGGCAGACCTCACGCATTCGCAGTATCTGGAGGCCGTCGGGCGTGTTATCTCGATTGAACCGGACGGCAGGGCCTATGTGATGGTCAAGGTCGTGTAGCAAAAAAACGCATTCACCACAAACCCGCTTCGGCGGGTTTTTTCATTTCCACCACCTGAAAGGCACTACATGGCCATCGAAACGACCGCCGCCGGCGGCGCACTGATCAAAATTTTTGGCATCCCGGTCTTGGCCGGCGCTGCTGCAACCTCACTGGGATTCATGTTCATGTGGCCAAAAACAGCCAAGGAAGCGGGCGTGCGCTTCTTCGTCACCATTCTCTTTTCCGCCCTGATGGGCCCAGCCCTGGTCGTGGTCGTGCGCAACTGGATGCCGGGCCTGTTCGACAGCGCGCGCGCCGTCGCCGTGCTGTACGGCAGCGACCCGGCGCTGGGCTTCCTGTTCATCGCCGCGCCGCTCATGGTCGCTGCTGGCTTGCCCGCCTGGTGGGTGCTGGGCGCCACGGTGCGCTGGTTCGACAAGCGCCGCGACAAGGACATCGGTGAGTTGGCGCGCGACATGGCCGCCACTGTCAAGGACGTGCGGGGTGGCCTGTGAGCGCCATTACGCTGGAACAGCTGCTGTCCATCATGCCGCTGGCTCGCCTGCGCGCGGCTGCCTTCCTGGCGCCGCTGAACGCGGCCATGGTGGAATTCGGGATCACGACGCCGGCGCGCCAGGCCTCGTTCCTGTCTCAGGTCGGGCACGAGTCTGGTCAGCTGCGCTATGTGCGTGAGCTGGCCAGCGGCCAGGCCTACGAGGGGCGCGCCGACCTGGGCAACACGCAACGTGGCGACGGCGTGCGCTTCCGTGGGCGTGGCCTGCTGCAGGTGACGGGCCGCGCGAACTACGCCGCCTGCGGCAAGGCGCTGGGCCTGGATCTGCTGGCCCAGCCTGAGCTGCTCGAGCAGACCGTCAACGCCTGCCGTTCGGCCGGCTGGTTCTGGCAGACGCGCGGCCTGAATGCCTTGGCCGATGCTGGCGACCAGGAGCGAGTGACGCGCCGCATCAATGGCGGCGTGAACGGCCTGGCCGAGCGCCTGGCTTTGTATCGAGAAGCACGCAAGGTGCTGGTGTGATCGCGCTGGCCAAGCTGGCGAGCGTGGTGCCTGGCTGGCTTTACGGCGCTATGCTGGTGTGCCTGCTCGCCGGCGTCGGCATGCTGCACCAGCGCGCGCAGGGCAACGCCCAGGGGAGGGCTGCAGTGCAGGCGCTGTGGGATGCCGACAGGAAGACCCGCGCGGCAGCGGAAACGAAGGCGGTGGCGCAGCGCGCCGCCGAGAATCTGGCGCAAGCCCGACAACAGGCCGCCACCGCGCTGGCCATCAAGAAAGTCTACGATGACGAAATCAACCATGTTCGCGCTCGTCTTGCTGCTGCTGAGCGCATGCGCAAGCCCGCCTTCTGTGCAAGTGGTGGACCTGCCGCCCCGGCCGGTGGCAGTGGCGCCGAAGGAGGCGCTACAACCGATCCCGCCAGCTGGCTACTTCCTGACGCGGTGGCGCGAGATATTCAAGCCTTGATCCTGCAGACAGAGGAAGTGGCTGCGACAGGCCGCGCATGCCATAGTTTCGTGCGTGAAAATGGCATGGCGCCATAGAAAGGATGGCTGATTGTCGCTGCGCTAACAGCGGCAATCAGCCGGTACCTGGCGAGTAGGCTTGGATTGCCTCATGGGAGGAATTCGACTTTATCACTAGGAGGTACACATTTTGGCACTACCCATCATCCCCTGGATCGGCGGCAAACGACGCTTGGCCGACCGTATCATCCCGCAATTTCCGCCGCACACTTGCTACGTCGAGGTTTTCGCCGGCGGCGCCGCCCTGTACTTCATGCGGCCGCCGGCCGAAGTCGAGGTGCTGAACGACGTGAACGGTGAGCTGATCAACCTTTACCGCGTCGTAAAAAATCACCTGGAGGAATTCGTGCGCCAGTTCAAGTGGGCGCTGTCGAGCCGTGAGGTGTTTAAGTGGCTGCAGGACACGCCACCGCATACCCTGACGGATCTGCAGCGCGCGGCGCGCTTCTTCTATCTGCAGCAGCATGCCTTCGGCGGTAAGGTCGACGGGCAGAGCTGGGGCACTGCCACCACCGCGCCGCCGCTCAACCTGCTACGCATCGAGGAGAACTTGTCGGCCGCGCACCTGCGCTTGTCTGGCGCTTACATCGAGAACCTGGACTGGTATAAGTGCATGGAGCGTTACGACCGGCCGCACACGTTGTTTTACCTGGACCCACCATACTGGGAGATGGCTGGGTATGGCGTGGAATTTGAGTTCGCCCAGTACGAGAAGATGGCCGAGTTGATGGCCCGGCTGAAAGGCAAGGCCATCTTGAGCTTGAATGACCATCCCGACATCCGGCGTGTGTTCGCGCGCTTCCAGATGGACACGACCGGCATCCAGTACAACGTCGGCGGTGGAGGTAAGGCGGTGGAGCGTAGGGAGCTGATTATTTACAGTTGGGATCGGGATGCAGAGCCAGCTGGCCTATTCTAAGTAGTTCTACAATCAGGCGCCAGTGGCTAGGACGGCGAGATCGTGCTGGCGCTGGCGCGGGATTAGCCGCATGGTTGGAAATATGAGGGGGACTATAGGCGATTATTTTTTTGGATGTACTTGACTTAATTTTATTTTTTAGGGGAAAATGTCAATGTAAATATATTTTAATTTTAATCTTTGGATTGTAGGAGTTGCCTTGGAAGATTCGGCTGATAAGCTTCGGAGAAATCTGGTTGTGTTATGTGTTTCGATAATGATTTATACTTTTTTAAGGCCGAAATTTTCTGATAAGGGAGGTCTCGGGTTTGATCTTAGAGATATAAATTTATCAAGGGCCTGGATTTCTATTATTTTTGTATTATTATATGTTTTTCTGAGATTTTTTCATAGCGATGAAGCTGTGGCGGATAGAAAGAAATTGTGGAAAGAGTTTCGTATACATGTGAGAGAAACGATCTTATCAAGTCTCAATAAAGATTTGTCGAGATTTGCAAAGAAAAATGTGGTGCGCTATTTTGATATTAATCTTGTTAAAAATGCTCTGGATATATCCGGGACATTGGGATTTGACAATGATGAAAATTGCAAATTTTTAAATTTTGGCGGTTGTGATTTTACGGAAAGCACAGGATTTAAATTGTCTGGCGGTTCTGTTATATTTACAACTTGCTATATGATAAAATCAAATAATCATAAAAGTACTTTTAATAATAAATTTGATTTCAAGTTTAATTTTTTTAATAAGATAATTGTTGTGGTGAAAGCCTTGCGTAAAATGCATCCGTTGGGGAAGGCATTTGTGGATGTGATGCTTCCATATGTGTTGGCGATCTTTGGTTTTTATTTTTGCATTATAAATTTCTTTACTCTGTACTTTAAAAGTTAGGGAATTTCATTTGAGTCCTCGTGGGCTCGAGCGGCTCTGTACAAGATGGTGTAGCGTGATAATGCTTAAGAAAATAGAGCACTAGCTAGCATTCATAAGAAATGATGGTTTAGCTGCATGGTTGTCATTGAGAAAATCTTGCATACTCAATTTTCTTGTTTGTGAAAAGGTAAATGTATGTGCGCCGACTACACCCCCAGCCGCAAAGAGCAGATCGAAGACCGCTTCGGTATTCGACCGCCCGAACTCGACTTGCCGCCCGAGGCCTGGCCAGGCTACATGGCGCCCATCCTGCGTGCCTCCTATGAAGCGCATGGCGAGCTGGAGATCGCTCCCGCCATGTTCGGCATGGTGCCCCATTGGGCCGACCACAAGCTGGCCCGCCAGACGTACAACGCCCGCACCGAGACGGTGGCCAGCAAGCCATCCTTCCGCAGTGCCTGGAAGCGCAAGCAGTTCTGCATTATCCCGGCGGCCAACTTCTTCGAACCCAACTACGAAACCGGCAAGCCTGTGCGCTGGCGCATCGAGCGCGCCGACGGCGGCCCTGTGGCCATTGCCGGCATTTGGGAATACCGGCCGGCAGATCAGCTGCTGTCGTTTTCGATGCTGACGATCAACGCCGACGGGCACCTGCTGATGCAGCGCTTCCACAAACCCGACGATGAAAAGCGCATGGTGATGATCCTCGACCCGGACCAGTACCAGGGCTGGCTGGACGGCTCGCTGGTGTCGGAGGAGGACGTTTATCGGCAGTATCCTGCAGAGCTGCTCGTTGCGCAGCCCGATCCGATGCAGCCGCGAACCCGTGCGAATGCGCCTGCGCCAGTTACGCCTGTGGAGCAGGGCGGGCTCTTCTAGTTACAAATTTCGACTTCTCGTTGTTCATTTTCGCCAATATACTGTATATATGTACAGTATTTTTTGGAGTTCGTGATGAAGGTATGGGCGAAGCGACGGCGAGAGGGCGGGGCGGCGCTGGGAGCGCCCGCGCCGGTAGTCGAGGGCGCCATGCTATTGGAACTGCTGGTGGTCGAAGTCACGCTGGAGGGGAATCGACGCCCGTCAAAAGTGGCGCGCCTGCAGACGATAGGCGCGCCGCGCATTCTGGCGCAGCTTGCCAGGCCCAAGCTGGTGCGGGCACAGGGGTGGAATCTGGTGCTGAGCGGCATTGAGGCAACGAGGGATGAGTCTGGCCACGCCCGCGAGGTCGCCCAGACCTGGGTGTGTAAGCTTTTCGTGCCGGAGCACGCCGTCGGATTCCGTATCAAGGAACTATATCGATCGGGAGTAGCGCTGCCGAAAAAACTTGCGCGCGAGAGCAGTGGCTCGCGTGGGTTGCTGGCTGTGGCCGACGACTACTCAAATGTGCTACAGCGGCACACCACTTGCGCCGAGCTGCGCAGGCACCAGATTTCCACCTTTCCGGAGGGGCGTTTGATAGACTGTCACATCGAGTGGATGTCGGAAGAGTCGTTCGAACTGGGAGGCTTGCAGTTGCGGGAAGCATTTGAGAGCCGGCCCGAGCAATTGGAGCGAGGCGGGTGGATGATCGACATCGATTTCAAGGAACGCGAGCTGTCGAAGAGCGAGGCGCGCATCCTGCGATAAAGTCATTCCAGCACATCTTTTAGGCTTATCCCAGCTTTCACGCAATGATTGCCTGATGACGACCAGCCAGCTACGCGCTGCGCCTGGTCGACCAGTACGATGACCTGGCAGCCAGCCGCTGTGCTGCCGTAATTCAGCTGCAGATATTCGCCGAGGTGCTGATAGCTGGCAGGCGTGCTGTAGCGGGCGGCGAGGGCGAAGCTGTTCATGCCAATAACGCTGGGTTGCGTGGTCACTCGCGGAAATGCCGCACCGCAACCTTGCTGCGTCAGCGCGGCGAACAGAAGTGCACCATATATTGGGTAAGATGTGGACACCGATCCGCCAAGGACGTTATATTTAAACCATTATGGCAAGGTGTGCCGGTTGGTGCTTGAGGCGCGTCACCTCGCGAGCTGCGAAATTTCAGTGTAATTTTCAGTGTAATCCAGTGCAATTCAGGCGGCGTCACTGGAGCCCATTCGGTGAACTCTCCCTATGAGAGCACTGCGCAGACAGATGCGCAATGGCATTCACACTGCAGGGGTCGCAAGTTCGAAACTTGCACTTCCCACCAAAAATTTTAGTTTGTATTCAAAGACCTGGGATTTCATATCTTGTCTGAATAGGAACTTGGGGCAAATCTGGGGCAATGGGTTGTTAACCCGCTGTCCAGCCCCAAATGATACGGCCGCTTCCTGCGGCCGTTTTCACGTCAAGCGAGTACACACGCTTAGCTTGCGGGCGCTTCCTCTCGACGGAATTGTTAAGCTAAACCAGCGCCAGACCTATTTGTTGCCAGCGCCAGCGGGTGCATTGCTGCGCCCTCCGCCAGATGGCTTGCCCGTTGCACTTGGCCACCCTCCGCCATTTCCTTGCCCACGGCCACCGCCAGCTGCCCCGCCACCTTTACCGCCACCGTCCTGGGAGCCACCACTACGGCCTCCGTTATTACCGCTACCTTTGCTCATTTTTATCTCCTTTCCGGATCACTGTGAATCGCCACGAGTCTGCTGGACACCCGCTAGCCTTTCTCGGAATGCAGCTCATTTCTTGTCGTCTTTGTTGCTTGCCGCTTCACATCACGGACATGCGGCATTCGCGAGGCCTCCGGTGTTGCAAGCGTTGAGATAGCCTTGCGCCACTGCGGGCGTCAATTTGCCGCCCGTCTGTGCGTTTATGAATGCTGTGCGACAAGCGCTTTGACCGTTGCTCCCTGGGACAATCGTTTGAGCGTTCATGCGTTGAACATAGGTGACGGGGTCGACGCCACAGAGCAGGGCGTTGCTTTGCGCGACAAACGCTCCGGCAGCGTTCTGGACGATATTGGTCGCTTGTTCGCAGTTGTTGGCCTGAGTGCGCACTGTCAGGTGGAGAGGTACGGGCGGGTTCACGCCATTTGGCTGGAGGCCAAAGGTCAAGTGAACGTCGGGTTGCGCGGCCGTCAATTCACACACTTGCAGGTTTTGCGTAGCAGGGCTGAGGCTTTTGCAGAGGCCGCTGGTGGCGGCATTGCCATAAAACGCCAGCGATGGGCATCGATTGGGAACCTGCGCCAAAGCACAGGAGGAGGCGGACAACAGCGAAACGATCATTGCGGCATGACGCATATGGGATTTCATCTTGTTCCTTTCGACTTGGTTGAATGGTTGAGTCTGCTATCTCAAATTGAGCTCTGGCGAGTAGATCCAGGATGTAAGAAATACAAATCCTATATGTTTCTACTGAAGAAAAACTATTCAAATGTAATAATATTAATTTTTTGAAAATATCGTTGATGTGCATCAGTGGTGTCCCGTTCCAACTGAGGACAAGTACGTTTTCCAGCTATCGGGGATGTTATCTGCTGATGCGATAGCGCTCTTGATCCTTTCCTTGGGCGGAAAAATTATCTATCCGGCTGCCGTGCGATCGTCCCGATTCCGGCTCAGGAAGTACGGATCGTCTTCGGTCAAGTGTTGCAGGGCGTCAAAAAGCGCCGTGATTTGCGCGTTCAGCTGTGACAGTACCTCGGTTTGCTGGCGCTGGGCGTGTTCCAGGCGGCGCAGCGATTGTTTGTGCTGGGGAATGATGGAAAGGGCTGAGCGGGCGTGTTCGATTAGCTGGCATTGTCCCTCTCGCTGGAGCGCGGTCCCCGCGCAGGGAACGAGGGAGGTGAGTGAGAGGCTGGTGCAGTGTTCGGATTTGACATACCGTCTCACCGATTTCCCGGTTGAACCCATCGATCTTTTGCCGGGCTACAGCACGCTGGGACGTTGCCTTCGTATGCCGATCATGCAACTGACGGCAGGTTGCGGCATGATTGCTGCGGTATTCCTGCAGGCGTGTCAGGATCGGTCGCCGCTGAACGGCGCGCGTCAAGCGTCGGTGATCGGCGTTGAGCAACCGCAGGTTCGCATGCCGGCTTAACATCACTGGCATGCCCGCTGCTTCCGCAGGTAGGGCAGCCCAGTTCGCCGTTGCTCGGCTCGGCACCATCGTTCATGAAGACAAGGCCGCCCGACGTCGAGGCGTTCAACTGGCCAGCGGCGCGCGCGGTCGCGACGGCCTGCTGCGTTTCTGGCGAGAGGTCGCTGAAAAGTGGATTGATCCGCGCTTCCCTCAGCGACTCTCCTCAAAGCATTTGCCGACAGGCACCCGGCGGCGTGCCGATGACGCGCTTGAAAGCACGACTGAACGCGGCTTGAGATGTATAGCCAAGGCGTCGGGCGACGACGTCGATGGATACTCTTTCGTGAGTGAGCAATTGTGTGGCAAGACGCATTCTCAATTCCGTGGCATAGCGCAGGGGCGGCACTCCGATGGTGGTTTCAAAGCGTCGCGCGAAGACTGAGCGGGAGATATGACACTCCGCAGCCAACTGTGCAACTGTCCACTCACGACCAGGCTGGCGGTGCAGCGCCAATATGGCACGAGCAAGGCGCGGATCACGCAAGGCGGCGAGGAGACCAGAAGCGTTTTCACAACCGGATTCAATCCAGCCGCGCACGATCATTGCTGCCGCGACCTCCGCCAGGCGAGCCAGAATGCCTGCAAAGCCAATACGGCCGGCGCAGATTTCACGCTTCATTGAATCAAGAACAGGCAGTAACCCCGGATAGCCTTGCGCTTGCGTGTCAGCCACCATGACGGTTGGCATCAGCTTGCCGATCCCTTGCATCCCGCCGAGATCGAATTCCATGCAGCCGTAAAAAATAACCGCACTGGGCACGGGGTGCGTACTGGGACATGTGTCTACTCCGCTAACGGATTCACCAAGGGGCGCGGCATCGAACTTTGCGATGTCCTGAAATGCAATACCCGCATCCGATAGAAGCTGATGTCTCCGACCGTGAGGCAGGAACGCCGCGCTACCGGCGGACAGCTGATGCAACTCACCATCATCCGTACATATGAAGGCAGTGCCAACGGCCAGGAAGTGGAAGTAGGCGTGGCCTGGCTTGTCTTCAAAGCCTATGCCGAAAGCTGGGCCGGTCTGAATGCGGCGGTACTGGACTCCACGCAGGCGCATGCCTGTCAATAGTTCACTGACGAGATTAGATGATGGAGAAATTTGACTTTGCTTGCTCATTTTAGGTGTTTCGATCAAAACATCAGGATTTACCATCATAGATCATCCTGGATTTTACCTCTAGACTTTCGACTCTGATTGTTTTAGGGATTGTAGAGATGAACAACGATGTTTTTGCTACCGGGCAAACGCCCAACGCGAACGATGCGTCTGTTTTAGAGCCAGCGGCAGCAGCATGGATGGCAGTGTTTTCACTGGCAATGGGGGTTTTCGGTTTACTGACGGCGGAGTACCTGCCAGCCAGTCTATTGACCCCGATGGCCTTCGATCTTGGCGTATCGGAGGCACTAGCTGGCCAGGCAGTGACGGTGACGGCCGTCGTGGCCATGTTCGCCGGGCTGTTGGTGCCAGGTCTCACGCGTCATTTTGACCGGCGTGTCGTCTTGTTGGCTTTCACGGTGCTGATGATCGCCTCCAACCTGCTGGTGGCGTTGTCCTCAAGCTTGACAGTATTGTTGGTGATGCGCATTCTTCTGGGCGTCGCGTTAGGTGGCTTTTGGAGCATGGCGGCAGCCGTGGCTATGCGGCTGGTGCCGGCAAAGTTGGTGCCGCGAGCGCTCTCCATCATATTCAGCGGCATCGCCATCGGGACGGTCGTTTCCGTACCGTTGGGCAGCTACTTGGGGGGGCTATATGGCTGGCGCAGTGCATTTATAGCAGCCGCGGCTGTCGGAGGGCTAACACTTGTGTTTCAATTGTTCACGCTGCCCCGTATGGCGCCGCGCACGATGATGCGCACCACATCGGTACTGGGACTGCTCCGTCGCCCGGGGATTGGGATCGGGATGCTGGGCTGCGTACTTGCCCATACCGGGCAATATGCATTGTTCACCTATATTCGCCCCGCTCTTGAAAGCGTTGTCCAAATAGATGTAAACGGTTTGTCTCTGATGCTCCTGGGTTTTGGTGTCGCCAACTTCGTTGGCACGCTGCTGGCCGGCTGGCTAATGGAGCGTAGCCTGCGTGCTACTTTAGTGCTCATGCCTGCGCTGGTGGGCTTGGCAGCATTCGCCATGATCTTGCTGCCAGTCCAAGGAACAGGCCTGATGCTTTTGGTCGCTCTGTGGGGCCTGGCGTTCGGCGGCGTACCTGTCGCCTGGTCCAACTGGGTAGCCCGTGCCGTCCCTGATCAAGCGGAGACAGCTGGTGGCATGGTCGTCGCTGCGGTGCAATCTTCAATAGCTGCCGGCGCTGCATTGGGTGGCATGATGTTCGGGTTTGGTGGAGTGACAGGCGTTTTCATTATTGCTGGCGTTGTGATGCTGCTCGCTGCTCTCGTTATCGCTTTAAGAGTTCGGGTCGAATTGCCGCAGTGAACCGCCCCGAGTTCGCTAGACGCTCTTCAGGCGATCAAAATCCTGCTTTTCGCAATTGAGCGGGTTGGAAGGCTCATGATGACCAGTCCACTGTGAGCGTGCAAAGTCCCCGATCTGGCTGAGCGCACGAAGTAGATGACCGGCTAGTTTATCGTAGCCAACTATGCCGTCATAGCGCTCAAAAGCAGGCGCTCTGCTGTTGCCTCGCCCAGCTATGCCATCCTTCGCCGGCAGTTATGGCTAGGGAAGGCCTGCTTTTGCTCGCTCATACGGCCGTTGAATCGTTCAACCATGCCGTTCGTTTGCGGATGCCGGGACGGTGCCAGGTGGTGTTCGATGCTCATACCTGCTTGGCCAATTCTGTTCCAGCAAACTGAAAACCTTGGACGTTGGCAAAGATCGGATCCTTAAGTTCCGGCAACTCGTGATAAGGGAGCGCGGTTTCAGTGCTTTTCGATAGAAAAAGGCGCCACCGCCGACCAGAATAATATTTTTAATGTCAGCAGCGCCTTGCGGAAGCGATCGATTGATGATTTCCTTATCTATGACGGTCTCCTTTTGATAATTGCCGCGACAAGATGACTGTTCAGGGCGGTGGGCTGAGTCGTTAATATGCGCCTTCCGGCATCAAGCCATGCTGCGGCAATTGCTTGAGTATGTTAATTACCCACGGCCCGATCCGGGATGATCCATTGGAAGTCCGTGAGGGTGAAGGGCGCAAGGCATGAGCTCTTGGGGTTGAGCGAGGCGCGCAGGTTCGGGCATTGCGGATTTTGATAGCTGGCCACGCCCGGTGTCATGGCTTTAAAGCTGCTGGGCCAGCCTGCGTTGGCGTGGCAGGTGTAGCAGCTGGTGCCGACCGGGTGCGTCACCAGTTCGATGTACGGGTTGGTGGCGACGGGGAGCAGGTCCGGGTTGCCTTTTTCCGGGATGCCGTAGGCTTCCGTCAGCAGATAGTGTTTCCATGGTCCCGTGGCCTGGATGTCGGCCGGGCGGTTGGCGGCATACGGCATGCTGTCGGGGCGGTCCGACCACCACACGCTTTGCAAGCCCCAGCTTGGGATTTCCTTGGTATTGATGTGCATGGCGACCGTGACCAGGTAGTCGCCGGCGCCGAAGGGCTGGCCGTTCAGCCAGTAGCTGGCGGCGTTGATGATGGCCTTGTCGGCTTCATCGAAGCTGGCCCAGTCGGCCGCACTCACCTTGTGGTGGTAGAAGTCCTGCAAACCGTATACCTTGGCGGCTTTGGTGATGACGGGCCATGGCGTGGTGGTATCGTGCTGGTACAGGCCGTGCAGGTAGCTGACCTTGGCCATCTGGCCCACCTGCTTGCCGTCCGGGTCGATGGCAATGGCCGTACGCCACTTTTCGTAGCCCGCATAACCGGTATATTTGGCACTGAAGTCGTCGTGCCACACGGGCAATGCGGTCAAGCCCTGGGCTTTTACGGGCCAATACATGTGCTTGGTCACGACATAGCTGGCTGGCGCATTCAGATTGTGCACGCGCTTGGCTGGATCGTCCTTGCTGTACAAGGCATCGAGCGTGCTTTGCTTGTAGACGGGCTGTTTCGGGTCGCGGATGAAATCGAGCGCCTCCTTGCTCAGCGATTCCGTCGCGATCATGATATCGCCGTTGAAGGCGAAGTGGATGCCGTCGCGGATGCTGATTTTGACTTTTCCCCCTTCCGTCGTGCGGACTATGGCGCCAGGATATGCGGTGATGACCTGTTCCGGGATGCGGTAAAACGGTGTGTTTTGCACGTTGACGGGAGTCAAAGTGCTCGCCCCCAGGCGGCCCATGCGGCGCTTGGCTGGCTTCACCTCCGCCGTGGCGGCTGCCGCATCGCCGTTCAACGCTGCGGTGTCGGCGAACGCGTCAGTGCCGTTGGGCCAGGTGTACCAGACCGGCCAGTCCAGGCCGGCGGCTGGCTGCATGATGCCGGCCCACAAACGCCAGCCGTGCGCGCGCACGACGGCGTTGTCGCCTGTCTTTACGGCCGTCTGCAGCGCGCGGGTTTCTGCCGGTTCCAGATAGCCATAGCCTTTGGGGAAGGGCTGGTAGGCGGGTGTGCCGGCGGCTGCGGTGGCGCAGAACAAGACGGCGAGGCTGGCGGACACTAACTTGGGAGCGGACATGAGTGCACCTGTTTAAGTTGAGTTATTGAAAGACATAGTATCCGCAAATAATTGATGAAATCTCAATAATTGTCACCGCTGATTGCCCTGGCGAACGACACCGTGTATGGTCTCGCAAGCCCGGCGCCTGGCTGGTGCCGCCGGGCGTTTGATTGCCTCATCTGAATGACATACACATGAAAAATACCAACAAGGCCACCCTGACCGGGCTGGGCGCCATTCTGCTGTGGAGCGCCATTATCGGGCTGATCCGCAGTGTCACTGACCTGCTGGGACCCACGGGCGGGGCGGCGATGATGTACAGCGTGGCGTCAGTGTTCCTGCTGCTGTCCGTGGGTTATCCGAGGCTGAGCGAATTTCCGCGGCGCTACCTGGTCTGGGGCAGCGTGCTGTTCGTTACCTATGAGCTGTGCCTGGCGCTATCGATAGGCTATGCGGGCACGGCGCGCCAGGCCATCGAGGTGGGCATGGTGAATTACCTGTGGCCGACCTTCACCATTGTCGCGGCCATCGTGTTCAACGGGCAAAAGAGCAATTTCCTCATCGTGCCTGGTTTCCTGCTGTCCGTCGCCGGCATCTGCCGGGTGCTGGGCGGCGAGCAGGGCTTTGACGTGGCCGACACCGTGGCCAATGTGCGGAGCAGCCCGCTCAGCTATGGCCTGGCCTTCGCGGGCGCGCTGATCTGGGCCGCGTATTGCACCGTGACGGCGCGCCTTGCGCAGGGCAAGAATGGCGTGACCCTGTTCTTCATCCTCGTTTCCATCAGCTTGTGGGTCAAGTATTTGCTGCAAGGGAGCGGCCACATGGCGTTCACTGCCGAGGCCGTCACTTATCTGGTCCTGGCCGCCGGCGCCATGGGCTTTGGCTACGCCGCCTGGAACGTGGGTATTTTGCACGGTAACGTCACTATCCTCGCTGGCGCCTCGTATTTCATCCCCGTGCTGTCCGCCGCGCTGTCGTCGCTGCTGCTGCGCACGCCGCTGTCGCTGGCTTTCTGGCAGGGCGCGGCGATGGTGTGCGGCGGCGCCATCCTGTGCTGGCTGGCGACGCGGGCGGGACGTGCGAGGCCGGTCATCAGCTAGCACTAGCCGAAACACGCCGCCGCGCAACCGGCCAGGCGGTGCGGGCGGGGCTATTGACGCCCGCGCCATGCGGGCAGGATCAAGGTATCGCCATCAGAAAGTCCTGCAGCCCGGACCGGGAGCGAGTCCCCACGACTTGCCGAAGCTGCCCCGCTTGCACGCTTCAAGCGTGAGATTGGGCCTGGATTTGCCGCTGCATTGCCGCGCGGACCAGCAAGGGGCGTGGCCTTGCTGGTCCGCGGCGGCATCCTTCTCTGCCTTGGTGGTGGCCGGGCTGGCCGCCGCATTTTCCTTGGGTGTTTCCTTCTCCTGCTTGGCGGCACCCGCCATGGAAACCGCCGAGATCAAGGCGACAAGGCAAAACAGACGTTGCAGTTTCATATAAACCTCCTGGTTGGATGAGAAATGTCAAACACACTGTTGTACTGCTGGGAAAGAACGGCGATTCAATTTTCCATGGCTTCTGGCGGGCTCGCCTTGTCCGGCGGGGGAATGTTGGTGCGGTCCTGATTCCGGTAGGCGATGGGCCTGATCTGCGTCCCATCCGAGCGCGTCACCACCAGGTCGGTCAGCAATTGCCATTGCCATACACGCGCCGTTTCCTTGAAGATCAGCTGTTCCGAATATTCGACGCTGGTCTCTTCCGTGCGGCCGCTTAGCTGCGTTAATGAAAATGTGTTGGTCATGGAAAGGGATGCCGAGGCGGTGGGACCTTCGAACACGGCACCGACCTCGACATTCGTGGTGATCGACGTCGACCGTTCGAAGGTCGTGGATTCTTCTTTGGTCACGCCGACGCGGTAGGTTGTCGTCGTGGTGCCGCCCCCGGTCGGCGATAACACGTTGTAGCAAAAGTAATACGGCTGGGCGGCGATGAAATAGAAGGGTGACGTGTATGGCTGGTCGGGTACGTTGCTGGCGTCACCGGGGATGGCGGTAAACGGGACGATCACGACTGGGCTCAAGCCGGCCTTCAGCTTGTGGTTGACCACAATTGCCGGGTCCAGCTCCGGCCGTGGCGGGCCGGGAAAATCAAATGGTTCCACGTCGAGGCAGGCCATGGGCAGGCGCAAGTAAAATGCCGGCAAGCTGCCATAGGTATACGCCAGCGGCGACAAAAGGACGTATCCATCCTGAACATCCTTCCATTTGTCCGGGCGCGCCTTCGGCGCTTCCACGCTGCCGCTGCCTTGCCATCCGTGTTCTTGCCATACGCGGATCTTGTCGACGGAAATGCACAGGTCTTTTCTCACGCACCAATACTTGCTTCTGTCCGGTTCCCTGGCGTTAAAGCAGATGCCAAGCGCGTAATAGCCATCGGGCGCAATGGGCTGCCAATAGCAGATGTCCCGGGGGTTTTTGGAGCCTCTGTCATTGACCAGAAAACGGAACCCCGTCGGATGCGCCAATGCGGGACCTAGGGCGGACGGCGGCGCTTCCGGGCACGGTGACAGGTAAAACATGGGAGATGCCCGGGGCGGCTGATACGGCGGAGCCAGTCTGGTGGACACGGCGATGTCGCCGACAGGCAGGCAATTCGCATCGCGCTGCCCGCTGCCCGTGAAATGGTAAAGGCCGATCCACGGCATGTTGTTCAGGTCGGGGGGGAACGTGCTCAGGTCCAGTTGGCTCCATACTTCGGTGAACTCATCCGGCTTGGCCAAAGTCAAACAAATTTCACCGTAGCGCACCGCCGTCTTTGTCCAGTCCCTGTCGCGCACCGCCTTGACGATGGCGGCGTTCGCCTTTTCATTGTACGGAGCCAGGGCGGGGGCGAGGGTGGCATCGTTGTTGTCGTTACGCATGGGTGCAGAACTCCGTCGAGAGTAGGAACTGGTCCCGCAGCTGTCGCGGGCGGGTAGGGAACTTGATTCTCCATCCCCGGTTCATGCCGACTTGACACCCTGTTTCACTTTTTCAAAAATATTATTTTGAGGAAAGATCATTCCGGACTGTGCCTGAACTGTTCCCGAATTGTTCACGAAAATCGCGCGGCGACATGCCATACGCGCGGCTGAACGCGCGTGAGAAATCGGAGGCGCTGTTGAAGCCCAGTCCCAGCCCGATCTGCGTCACGGCAAGATGGCGCATGCTGGTCAGTTCATGTGCCGCGTCGCGCAGGCGGCAATGGCGGATGTAGGCGGCCAGGCCCCCCTGGGATTCAAACAGGCGGTAGATGGTCGAGCGCGCGACGGGAAACGCCCGCATCACGCCGTCCGGCGTCAGGTGTTCCTCGTGCAGGTTCGCCTGGATATAGTGTTCGATCTGTCCCTGCAGCGCGGCGCGGGCGACAGCGCGCCCATGCTCTTCCAGGCGCTGCTGCTTGGCAAATGCGGCAATGATCAGCCGGGCGCACGTGCGTAGCGTCTGCTCTTGCTGGTCTGCCGGCAGCGCTGGCAGGCGCTGGCATAGGATATTCAGGTAAGCCGGCAGCATGCGCGTCAGTGGCGTGGTATAGCCGACGATGCGGCCATGAATGGCTTCGGCGTCGGGCAGGTGCGCGCTGACCGCGGCACGGGGCAGGAAGAAGGCCAGTACATGCGCCCGCGTCGGCCGCACCATGCGCATCGGCTGGTTCATGTCCAGGGCCAGTATGCCTGGCGTGTATTGCAGCGCTTTTGCGCTGGGGCGCGCCGTGCTGGTCTCGATAATGCCCTGCACGGCGATGTGAAAGACGAAATCGCGCATGCTGTCGGTGGAGATGCGCTCATTGCTGCGCAGCTGGGTAACCGCGTCCGTGCGGCTATCCAGATATGCCATGTCCGGCAGCAAGTACGTGTCGAGTTCTGCGTGAAAACCATTGCCCAGCTGCTGGCGCCTTACCTGGAGGTCAAGGAACCGGCCCAGATAATCGCGCCAGGCCAGTAGCTGCAGTTCCTTGTGCTCGCTGGCGACGCTGAAGTGCTGCCGCGTCAGCCCGCTGACGGGCGGCGTGCGGGCATGCCTGATGTCACGCGCGGCAAGTAGGTCGCGCATCGCCGTGGAATATTCCTGGCTCAATGGTGGTGGCTCCAGCGCTAGAGGGTAGCTGTTGCCGGCAGCTTGTCAGCCAGCACCATGATCTTGCCGGGATTGGACCTGGCCGTCAAGACACGTCGCCAGCCGCTAATGCGACAGCACCGAATCGCGCGACTTATGTCCGAGGTAAGGCAGCAAGCTGATGAGGCCAAGCACGGCCAGCGCGACACCGACCCACAGCGGCGAGCGCAAGCCGTAGCCGGCGGCGATGCCGAGGCCGCCGAGCCATGAGCCGGCGCCCAGGCCGATATTGATGACGGACGTGTGCACCGTGTTGACCAGCGGCCCCGGATGGGCGGTTTTCATCACGCGGGCGATGATGGCGGGATTCATCGACATGCCGACCAGGCCCGTGACGACCAGCAAGGCGACGCTGATGGTCTTGTCGTGCGCAAAGACGGCGAACAGCGCCAGGCTGATGCTCAGGATGACCATGCCCCAGACCATGATGACGGTGGTATAGCGGTCCGCATAACGGCCGACCACGCCATTGCCCACTACATTGGCGATGCCGTAGACGCCCAGCAGCCAGGGGATAGCGGAGGCCGGGAAACCGGTAACTTCCGTCAGGATGGCCGCGAAGTAGCTGAACGCCGCGAAAATCGCGCCGATGATGAGGCCGCTGCTGGCATACGCCGCCCACAGGTGGCGGTTGCGGAACTCTGCCAGTTCATTGCCGAGGCTGACGACTTCGGATGGCTTGGTGCGCGGCACCAGCACGGTGATGAGCGCCAGGCACATCAGTGCGAGCAGCACCACCAGCCAGAAGCTGGCGCGCCATCCCAGGTGCTGGTCGATGAGCGTGGCGACCGGCACGCCCACCACCGAAGCGAGCATGAGGCCGCCGATCACGACGGCGGCGGCGCGTCCGCGCGCGTTGGGGCTGACGATATCGGCGCAGATCGCCAGGGACAGGCCAAAGCAGGTGGCGGCGGCCACGCCCGTGACCACCCGCGCGACGGCCAGGATGTCATAGCTGGTGGCGGAGGCGGCGACGGATTGGGCCAGGACATAAAAGCCCAGCAGCCACAGCAGCCCCTGCTTGTTCGGCACGCGCAGCTTGAGCAGGACGATGGTGCTCAGCGGCCCGCCGATGACCATGCCCATGGCGTAGAGGGAGATCAGATAGCCGATCCGTGTCACCGGTTCGTCCATGGCCAGGGCCAGTGACGGCATCATGCCCGCCACCATGAATTCGGAGGTGGTTAACGAAAAGATCGTCAACCCCAGAATGTAAACAACCAGCGGCATAGCAATATCCTTCGAGAGTAATAACAAAAAACACTAGCCAGGGATGGCGCGCGCGCCGGCCGCATGCGGCCCTTGCACGCGCCATGCCCTGGTCAGGTGTTGCAAGATGTAAAGACGCTGTCCGGAATGTCGCCGACAGACAGGTTGGGAAAGTCGCGTACCGAACGGTGCTGCGGGTCATTGCCTGTGACCATGCGCAGCAGGCGGTTGCCATCGGCCTCCAGGTAAAACACCGATGGCGGCTTGCCCGCTGGCTCGACTACCCAGGCATCCGCCTCCCGGCCCAGTACGCTGTGGCGGCCGTCGTGACGGGCGCCGCCGTCCAGCAGCACCGCCTGCGGCAGGAACAGCGCCTGAAACGGCGTCACCTCGTCGGCCAGCGCCGTTCCCTGCAGCTGCGCGCCAGTTGCCTGCGCCTGCCGTGCATAAGCCACTTTCTGCTTGCGGCTTTGTTCACGCCGGGCGTCGCCGATTTCCGACATCCACAGCAGGTGTCCATGTTCCTTTTCCGGCCAGGGGTTGAACAGGCCATCGATGCGGCAGATGTTGCGCGCATAGTCGAACCAGCAATAGCCGGACGTGATCTGGTCGTCCTCCTGCATCGGCGTCCAGTAGGAAACATAGGCGCTGCTCCATTGCATCGGCAGCAGCGGCGGGGAGACGTGTGTCGGCATGGTATCTCCCTAGCGGCCCAGCGCGTAGCCTAGGCTGGCCATCAGCGCTTCCTGCAGCGATGGCAAGTCCTTGCGGCGGGCGTCGAAGCTGGCGGTCAGCTCTGCATTGCTCAGGTCGATACGCTCGCCTACGGTTTCAAACCACAGGCGGCTGGCGTTGGCGTGGTCCTTGAACAATTGCATCAGAGGCACGGCGCGGGCGTTGAAGCTGTCCAGGGCGGCGGCCGTGCCAGCTTCGGTGTTGAGGATTTTGACCAGCAGCAGGGCCGCCACCACCGCCATGGTGGTGCCATGGCCGATGGAAAAATGCCCCGATTGCAGCGCATCGCCGAGCAGGACGAACTTGCCGTCGCAGGCCCGGTCGCGGCTGAGGGTCATGAAGTTGCGCCAGCCCTGGCCCGGTTGGCTCTGCAGCCCATGTTCGCCGAGCTCGGCTTTGAACGTCTTGGCGATATATGCGGCGGCGTCGCGCTCGGACAGCGCTTCCAGGCCGGCCCTGGCGTACGTTTCTTCGCTGCATTCGACGATAAAGGTGCTCATCGTGTCCGAGTATTTGTAGGCATGGCCGATGAAAATGCCTTGCTCATTGCTGCGGAACACCAGGTTCATCTGGTCGAACAGCTGGGTGGTGCCGTACCAGATGTATTTGTTGCGGCCGAAATCGATGTGCGGCACCAACGCTGGCGGCAACTCCAGCGATTTGTAATTGACGCCATTCGCTACCACCACCAGGTCGTACTCGGCTTCCAGCTGCGCCCGGGGCGCCGGCGGCGTTTCATAGCTGATCGCGATGCCGGCCGCCACGCACTTGGCGCGCAGCGCCTGCACCAGGGCCTGGCGTCCCACGCCGCACAAGGTCACGCCGGTGCTCATCAGGTTGGGCTGGTCGTGGTGCACGAGCTTGAATTCTTCCAGGAACTGCGGATTGAGCCGTTCCGGCTGCTCCAGGTAAGAGAGCGGATTGGCGGGATGGCGCGGCGGGCGTCCCGGCAGCACCACGCCCCAGCCCAGCACTTCTTCCGGGGTGTTTTTTTCCGTGATGCTGATATTCCAGCCGGGCTGTGCTTGTTTCATCTGACTGGCGAAGAGCAGTCCTGCGGGGCCTGCGCCGATAACGAGAATGTTCATTAATTTACCCTTCCAAGTTTGTACCAAACGTTTTGTTTCTTCTGGATTTGCTGCAATTCATCGTAAGGAACCGATGTGAAGTACAGTTTCTCCGCCATGTCTGGCGGATAAACACGGGGGAATTTCTTGTGCATGTAGCGCGTGTAGCGCGTCTGCAGGAAGAAAATCAGATTCGGATTGCTCAGCGCTTCATAGTTGGCGATCGCCATGTCCTGCATGGCGTCCGCCTGCACCTTGCGCTGCTGCGTGAACTCGGACAGGGCAGGGCCCAGGGCATTGCCGTGCTTTTCCAGCAGGGAAACGAAGACGTGGACGTCTTCCAGCGCCATGTTCATGCCTTGTCCGAGGAAGGGGGCGGTGGCATGCGCCGCATCGCCGATCAGCAGGATACTGGACTTGTAGTGGAAGGTGCTGGAACGGACATTGATGAGGTCGTTGCTGGGCAGCGCCATGAACTGGTCGATCATCTCCTTGCGGCGGTCCGGCGGCAGGTTGCCGAAGTAGCGGCTGAAGAAGTCGGCCATGGCTTCGCGGTTGAGCGTGCCCAGGCTGGGCGTGCCCGTGTAAGGCAGGCACAGGGCGAAGCTGATGCTGCCGTCCGGAATGGTGGCCGCGCGGCCGGCAAACAGACCCTTGGAATCCATGCCGAAGAAGTACAGCAAATCCTTCCTGAAACCCAGATCCGCCGCATTCGGCAAGACCAGCGTCTTGTAGCCGTGGCGGAAGTAGCTTTGCCGGAACTCGAAACGGCGCATGCCGCTTTGCATGGCGCGCCGCACGGCCGAGTGGGCGCCGTCGGCGCCAATAACCAGGTCGCCATGCAGCTGCTGCACGGCGCCGTCCGGGCCCTGGATCAGCACGATCTTTCTTTCCAGGTCGACATCCAGGCATTTATGCTCAAAGTAATATTTCACCTCGTGCTTGGCGGCATGCCGGTTCAGCAGGCGCTGGAAGGCGGTGCGGTCGAGCGACAGGGGGAACAGGCCTTCGAGCGGAGTCAGCTCGCGTATGCGGTGCCGGCCGCCCACGCTGAACGCCATGCCGACGATGGGTTCGCCGCACTGGTCGAGTTCCTGCTTGCTGATGCCCGCTCCCAGGACGGCCTTGATGCCGCGCACCGTCATGCTCACGCCGATGGCGCGCGAGTTGACCGGGTCGGCGTTTGCCGCGTTTTCCAGCAGCGGATCGCCGCGCTTTTCGACAACGTGGACATCGTGTCCCCGTTGCGCCAGATAAATGGCGCTGAGGCTACCTGCCAGGCCTCCGCCGACGATAATGATTTTATGCATTTCAAGCCTCTCTTGACATCTTTCCCCGAGATAAATCGGTAAGTTGCTGATTAAAAAATTCCAACATCTCTATCGGCGCCATGCCGATGGCATCGCTCTCAAGGCCGCGCGCGTACTGCGCCAGCGCCAGGCATTTCTGCGCCAGCATGTCGCAGCCCAGGCTGTAGTCGCTGCTGACCCGGCTGCTGACCGGCTCTGGCACGGGTGGTCCCGCATGGCGGCCGGGCACGCCGGACGGCATGTTCATCAGGGCGGCCGACAGGGGACGCAACAGGCCGGTCATGATGTCGATCGATGCATTCATCAGGCGCGAGCGGCGCAGGCTGCCCAGCGGCCGCTGCGCGAAATGGTGCGCCATCATCAAAAAGGTCAATTCGTAGCAGCCTTGATACAGCTGCATCAGCGCGCGCGCCTTCCGGTCGGTCACCACGGTGCAGTCCGCACGCGCTTCCAGCACGGGATTCTTCAGCGCCGGCAGCGCCGGCTCGAACGGTTTGCCGCAGGCTGAAAACTTGCCGGCCACGGCGCGCAGCCGCTGGAAGTGCGACGAGGCGAAATGCGGCGAATCGACGGCCACGCCTTCCCCCTGTTCGGTGACGAAGTCGATGGCAAACAGCGCGCTGTCGCGGTCCGATACTTCCAGCTGGTAGCCGGGATAGGCGCGGTTGGTCAGTTCTTTCAGGAACAAATGATGTTCGCCGCCGCGCTTGCCGCCGCCGCTTTCGAACAGGCCGGGCAAGTCGGCAACGGCCTGGCGGATCGCGATATAGAAGGTGGCGATGGATTTGCCTGGCGTGGGGATGTAGTCGGGCCATTCGAAACGCACGAAACGGGCCAGCACGTGTTCGGAAAATGGCTCGAACGCAAATTCCGTGTCCAGGCCGAAACGCTTGCGCGCCAACTGGCCCATCACCGGGGTGCCGCTATAAAACGGTTCGCCTAGCGCCATCAGCACATTGTTGACCAATAAATAGTGAATCATTTCTTCATGGGCGATCTCCAGCAGCGCGCCGCGCGTGCCGCTGTTGCGGCGCCGGTCTTCGGCGCCGCAGGCCAGTTCCAGCTCGGCCGGCAGCCAGCGGCCTGCCTGCACCAGCGCCGCCCCCTGCGCATAGTTGGGAATCGAATACGCGGCATACAGGTACTGCAGCATCAGCGACAGTTCCAGGTCGATGGCCTTTTTCAGCTCCTCGATCAGCTCGGCCTTGCTGCCGATGACAGGCGGCACCGCCGCTTCCGGCACCGCCGCCTTGGCCTTTGCCTCGACCTGCGTCAGGTATTTCAGGAACAGGCGCGACTTTGGCAGCGACAGTTCGCGGGTGCTGGGCATGTAATAGCTCTTGTCGCGGTTCCGCGGATCGCACATCTGCCACATCAGGCGCGAATAGGTTTCGCACTTGCACTGGTCCGCCAGGCTGAAGACCTTGTCCGACATGAATGGATACACGAGCTCGTAATAGCTCATCACATGCCGGTAGAGGAAGGCGTAGTCGACCTGTTCGGCCGGTACGTCGTCGAGGTCCCAGTCGTCGGGCAGTACGCGCACGCCGAGGTATTGCTTATCCTTGCCTGCCCCCAGCACGATCCTGGTCGCGCCCGGCTGGCGCCCCGTCAGGGTCAGCGCCGTGTAGCCATCTCCGAGCGGCGACGGCTGCCGCTCCACGGCCAGCAGCGCGCCGTCCTCGGCCTGCGCCGGCAGGGACGCGGGCGCCGCCAGCTCGCCGCGGAAGCGGCTTTGTACGGTGATCGTCTGCGGAAATTGCTCGTGCTTGTTGCGGTTCGGCGCTTCCAGGTACAGCTGGTTGCTGTCCGATTGCAGTACCCAGTCGGCTTCGTCCCACTGCGCCTGCGCGCTGCCCAGGCTGAGCGAACCCGTGGCCGCGCCAGCGTGCTGCAGCGGCACGTCGAAGATGCCGTGATGGCGCCAGTAGTCGCGGTACAACTGCTCGGGTATCCGCGCCAGCAAGGTGCCGGCGCCGTCCTGCAGCAGCAGGTCGCCGAGCGCCTGCTTGTCGCCCAGGGCATGCGTGGGATGCTGTTCCGAGACGGCGCGCGGGTCGCGCGTGGTGAAGGGAATGGCGGTCGGCATGTTGAACGCGACGCGGTCCGCATGCATTTTCACCAGCACCGGTCCCAGGCTGGCCTGGCGCGGCTGCAGCAGGCGGCCGGCCGGATAGCTTGCCAGTTCGTCGCGCCGCCAGAGGCCGATGCTGCCGGCCAGGTCGTAGAACACGGGCGAATCGGGTTTGAGCGGCGTCGACATATTGAACAGCGCATATTGCACCGTCAGGCCCAGTACCGCGTCGTCGTCCAGGGCTTGCCGCAAGGCCTGCATGCTGGCCGGCAGCGGCAGATCCCCATTGAACAGGAAATGCGGATCTTGCTTGGCCACCGAAAACTGGAACAGCCTGGCGCGGCCGAATTCCTCGTCCAGGAAATGCCCGCTGCGTTCCGTGACATGGCCGCTGCCGAGCCAGCGTACCGAGTGCGCCTGCGCGATATCGGCTGTGAACAAGGTGGGCGTGTTCGGCGTGGCCAGCTTGTCGCTCAAGGTGAACTGGCCGGCGTAGATCAGCGTGGTGTCCGGCTGTGCCGGGTTGTTGTCGATCCACCTGGCGCGGTTGAACGTCGTGCGCAGGTACTCGTTGTAGTGCCCCCACAGGGCCAGCTTGGCGCCCACCAGCGCGTCCTGCGTATCGACCTCGCCATCGCGCAGCTGGACACCCGTGATCCGCGCGTTTTCCCACGAGAAATGATTATTGCCGCAAAAGTTGTAGCCTGCCGCCTGGCTGAAGACGCCGTCCGGATCGGGCTTGCCCTCTGCATTGAAGCGGGGGGCAAGCTGTTTCAGGTGTGCATGGAATTCGGACGGTGGCCGGCTCAGGTCGACGGCCTCGCCCGCCATCGATACCGCATTCGTGGCGATATCGATGTTGCCGTGCGTATTGCGATTCCCCGTCGGCACATTGGCGCGGGCAAATCCCCGAAAATGCAGGCGGGGGAAGTCAAGTAGGCTCATGCGCGCTCGGTCGAGGAAGTGATGAAGGTATCGTTGGCGGCCGCGACCTCGTCCAGTTGAGCTAACCGTTGCAGCAACAGACCGCTGGCGTGCTGGGCGCTGATCAGGCTGCCTTCCATCCAGCCGCAATGAGCGGTATAGGCATCCGAGCAGGAAATGATGCCGTCCCGGTGCAGCAGCACGGCCGGGTGTTCGGCTTCCGGTTCCACGCAAAACTCGACGCCATGCGGCCAGAACTTGTGGAAGTGCGCCTTGATCCGCGGCAGCGGCTGGCCATCGAGCGGCAGGACTTCTTCCAGGTGGCTGCGGACACGCTCCAGGTACACGTCTTCACCGAGTTCCAGGCTGTCGCGCCAGTAGGTGGCGCTTTTGCTGTCGGTATAGAACAGCACATATTTGTCGCTCTTGAAGTAGATCTTGCGCAGGGGATTTGCCGCCATCAGCACCTTGTCGGTCAGCCCAAGCGCGTCCCACCAGGCCGTGTCGAACGTGAAGAAACCCTTGAACAGGGGCAGCGAGTCGTACTGAAACGGGCTCCATGCGGCCGGGAAATCCAGGTTCAGGCGCGGCATGGCGGACGGCGGGATGGCCATCACCAGATGACGTGTGCGGTGCATCTGCGTGTCGCCATGGTGGCCGAAGGCGAGCACATGGTCGGCGCCCGATTTTTCAACAGACAGCAAGCGATGTTCGAGCTGGAATTCCACGCCGGCGACCTGGGCCTGGTGCTGCAACTGGCACAGCAGCGCGTGGTAGCCGTCGGTGGCGTAGTGCCACTGGTTGGTGGCGTTTTCCGTGAAGTGCTGCGTTTCCGGGTGTTTCTTGATGATGTCGTAGGCCATGGCCGCCGACACCATCGGCAGCAGCAAGGCGTCATAGCCGGTCGCCTTGATGATGTGGCTGGCCTTGGCGGCGCCCAGGTAATGGCTGACGAAATCGAAGAAGGAGAGGTTAGGATGCTCTGTCAGCCTCGGACTCAGCTCATCCAGCGTCGCCTTCAGCTCGTCCAGCACGCTATCGTGGGAGATGACCTCGGTGAACGGGTAGACCGCATGCGGCAGACCGCTGCCCTGCATCAGTTGCTGGAAATGCGGATGCAGCTGCGGCGAATAGCGGGCGGCGCCCAGTTCGGCGATTTCCTCGCCATCTATCTTCCGCGACTGGATGCGGCCGCCCACGGTGGCATTCAGGTCGAATACCCGGATGCGCAGCTTCCTGTCGGCGGCGGCGCCGATCAGGCGGTTGGCGCAAGTCAAGCCGCCTATGCCGGCGCCAACGATGCAAATGTCAGAATACGTGCTCATACGAAATTCCTTTTTAACGTTCATTAATCAAAAGGCTGCAAAATCGCCAGCAAAAGTTGCCCCTGCACGTGTACGCAAGGGATGGGACGCTGCGTGTTACGGCACTTGGCGAGCGTTATCAGCTGGGGAATGAAGAGCCTGGCGAAAACTGGCGTTGTGTCTGGAATGGTTGAGTTTTGGCAGCAGAGTTTCTGTTTCAAATCAAAGATGGCACCGACATTAGCCCAGGCATCGGGCTGTCAATTTGATAAATATCAATGTAGTTGCCGTCTGCCAAGCGTGCGCTGATATCGCGGAAATGTTGCTACGCTGCTCGCAAACGGGAGGCGCCATGTCCGACTTCATCGAACTGTTGCAATGGCCTGCCATGGCCGCTTCGCTGCTGGCGGCATGGCTCGTGGGGTCGCGCGCGGCCGCGCGGCGCTTTGCCGGCTTCTGGGTTTTCCTGTTCAGCAATGTGCTGTGGGTCTGCTGGGGCTGGCATGACGGGGCCTGGGCCCTGATCGTCCTGAATGTCTGCCTGGCGTTGACGAACGTGCGCGGCATCGTCAAAAACGAGTGAGCGGGACAGGATTTGCTCGAATATATTTCTGTTTATATATTTGTTTCCATGGGTGCATACATGGATTGCGGGCCTGCTTGCATCTATTTCCTTGCGGAAAACCGCCATATTCTCCCGTCTGCTTCAGATATTTGCTGTCTTATATAAGATTCGACGCCATCGGATACACAAACAGCGGCAGGACAGTCTAAAATACGTGGTGGGCAAGCACGGCGTCACCGCCGGCACACTAGCCGTCCAAAGCAAGGCTAACCGTCCTGTGTTTGGAATGAAGAAAGTTAACCACCAGGCATCACCGCATACAAGGGAATGAACATGGCAACACAAAAATCCAAAATCATCTACACGCTGACTGACGAGGCGCCGCTGCTCGCGACGTATTCCCTGCTGCCAATCATCAAAAAATTCACCGCGCCGGCCGGCGTGGACGTGGTGTCCAGCGATATTTCGGTGGCGGCACGTGTACTGGCCGAATTTCCAGAATTCCTGACGGACGCGCAAAAAGTCCCGAACACCCTGGCTGAACTGGGCAAATTGACCCAGAATCCGGACACCAACATCATCAAGCTGCCGAACATCAGCGCCTCGCAAGGCCAGCTGATCGCTTGCGTGCGCGAATTGCAAGGCCGCGGCTACAAGCTGCCGGACTACCCGGAAGACGCGAAGACGGACGAAGAAAAAGCCTTGAAGGCCCGTTACGGCAAATGCATCGGCAGCTCGGTCAACCCGGTCCTGCGTGAAGGCAATTCCGACCGCCGCGCACCGAAGGCCGTCAAAGAGTATGCGCGCAAGCACCCGCACTCGATGGGCGAGTGGAGCCAATCGTCGCAAACCCACGTCTCGCACATGCACCATGGCGACTTCTACCATGGCGAAAAATCGCTGACCCTGGAAAAGGCCCGCGACGTCAAGATGGAACTGGTCACGGCCTCGGGCAAGACCATCGTGCTGAAACCGAAGGTTTCCCTGCAAGCGGGCGAAATCATCGACAGCATGTTCATGAGCAAGAAAGCGCTGCTGGAGTTCTACGAGAAGGAAATCGACGACGCGTTCAAGACGGGCGTGATGTTCTCGCTGCACGTCAAGGCCACCATGATGAAGGTGTCGCACCCGATCGTCTTCGGCCACTGCGTGCGCATCTTCTACAAGGACGCGTTCGCCAAGCACGCCGAGCTGTTCGACAAACTGGGCGTGAATGTCAACAATGGCATGAGCAACCTGTACGACAAGATCGACACGCTGCCAGCGTCGCAAAAGGATGAAATCCTCAAGGACCTGCACGCCTGCCACGCGCACCGTCCGGAACTGGCCATGGTCGATTCGGCCAAGGGCATCACCAACTTCCATTCGCCGAACGACATCATCGTCGACGCGTCGATGCCAGCCATGATCCGTATCGGCGGCAAGATGTGGGGCGCCGATGGCCGTCCGAAAGACGTCAAGGCAGTCATGCCGGAATCGACTTTTGCGCGCATCTACCAGGAAATGATCGGCTTCTGCAAATGGCATGGCAACTTCGATCCGAAGACCATGGGCACCGTGCCGAACGTGGGCCTGATGGCGCAGCAAGCGGAAGAATACGGTTCGCACGACAAGACGTTTGAAGTGCCGGAAGGCGGCATCGCCAACATCACCGACCTGGAAACGGGCGAAGTGCTGCTGACGCAAACGGTGGAAGAGGGCGATATCTGGCGCATGTGCCAGGTCAAGGACGCGCCGATCCGCGACTGGGTCAAGCTGGCCGTCACGCGCGCGCGCAACTCGGGCATGCCTGCCGTGTTCTGGCTCGATTCCTACCGTCCGCACGAAAACGAAGTCATCAAGAAGGTACAGGTTTACCTGAAGGATCACGACACCAAGGGCCTGGACATCCAGATCATGTCGCAAACGCGCGCCATGCGCTACACCCTGGAACGCGCCTTCCGCGGCCTGGACACCATCTCGGTGACCGGCAACATCCTGCGCGATTACCTGACCGATCTGTTCCCGATCCTGGAACTGGGCACGTCCGCCAAGATGCTGTCGATCGTGCCTTTGATGGCCGGTGGCGGCATGTATGAAACGGGCGCCGGCGGTTCGGCTCCTAAGCACGTCAAGCAGCTGGTGGAAGAAAACCATCTGCGCTGGGATTCGTTGGGCGAGTTCCTGGCCCTGGCCGTGTCGCTGGAAGACATGGGCATCAAGACGGGCAATGCGAAGGCCAAAATCCTCGCGAAAACCCTCGATGAAGCCACCGGCAAGCTGCTGGACAACAACAAGTCGCCATCGCCACGTACCGGCGAACTGGACAACCGCGGCAGCCATTTCTACCTGGCCATGTACTGGGCGCAAGCTCTGGCGGCGCAGAAGGACGATGCGGAACTGGCAGCGCATTTTGCGCCAGTGGCCAAAGCCCTGGCCGACAACGAAGAAAAGATCGTTGCCGAGCTGAAGGCAGTACAAGGCAAGGAAACGGATATCGGCGGCTACTACCTGCCAGATCCAGCGAAGACGGAAGCGGTCATGCGTCCTAGCGCCAGCCTGAATGCGGTATTGGACAGCATCTGATGCAGTCCTGACAGGCGGCAGGTTCTTTGCTGCCTGACATAAAAAACGCCGCCGGAAGCGATTCCGGCGGCGTTTTTCATTTCTCCTCAGTGCCTATTTGTAGGGTTTGTAGACCTCGGTGCTGCCATTGCTCTTGACCAGCAAGACGTCATACGCATCCTTGCGCGGTCCTTCCATGCCAGGCGAACCCATCGGCATTGCCGGCACGGCCAGGCCTTTCGCCTTGGGTTTTTCGCGCAGCAACTGCTTGATCTCGCTGGCCGGTACATGGCCTTCGATGGCGTAGCCGTTCACGAGGCCCGTGTGGCAGGAACCGAGCGCGTCGGGAATGCCGGCCAGCTTGCGGTATTGCGCCGGCATCTCGACATTTTTCGCGCGCACCGTAAAGCCGTTCGTTTCCAGGTGCTTGATCCATGCGGAACAGCAGCCGCACGAGGCGCTCTTGTAGACTTCAATGACGGGCAGGGCCGCCATGGCGAACGTGGGCAGGCCCAGCATGGCGGCGAAGGCGCCGCGCACTAATAAATGTTTGATCATGTGTTGCTTTCAGACGAAGTAGGTCTATCGTGGCCACCTGGGTGGCCTGCTTTTATTTAAGCGGAAAGCGGTCTAGGAGGCCGGCGTAAGCCGTCGGGAATGAATCCCGTCAGCAGGGTGGCATTGGCTACGGCGGCGTGTTCCGCGCCGTTGAGCACGGCGGCAGGCAGGGGGAAATAGGGCGGCATCAGCGCGCCCAGGCAAAAGCTGGAACAGGCGCCGCACGCGGGGTGCTTGGCAGGGGACTTGCTGTTTTCTGATGTGCTGGCGCTGTCCGGGATGGTGGATGATTGCGCATCGTGATGCTGGCAGGCGGCCGTCATGGCGGCGGCAGGCGAGGCAGCGAGCGGCGCACACAGCCGCGTGGCGCCCGCAGCGGCCGCTTGCAGCGGCACCGCCGTGATCAACAGCAGGATCAGCCATGTTTTGAAGAGTCTCAGCATCGCGGGAAAGTATAGCATGGGGGCACTGTCGCCAGGAGCGGCATCCGCTAGCGCGAGGCGGCGGCCAGCACCTTCGACGCGTACATGGCCCGGTCCGCATGGCGCAGCAGCAGCTGCATGGTATCGCCGTCTTCCGGATAGTGGGCCACGCCGATGCTGACGGCGATCTGCAATTGCTGTCCGTTGCCCAGGTGTAGCGGCGCGGCCAGGGCCGCGTGGATCTTTTGCTCGATCAGGCTGACATCGGCCGGCGTGACATTGCTTTCCAGAAGCACGACGAATTCATCGCCGCCCATCCTGGCCAAGGTGTCGGTTTCGCGCATGCAATCGCGCAGACGGTTCGCCACCGTTTGCAGCAGCAGGTCGCCACAGGCATGGCCGTGGTCGTCGTTGACGCGCTTGAAGTTGTTCAAGTCCAGGAACAGCAGCGACAGCCGGCCTTCCTGGCGGTGCGCGCGCGCGAATGCCGTGTGCAGGCGGTCGTGGAACAGGCGGCGGTTCGGCAGGCGGGTCAGTTCATCGTGCATGGCCATGAATTGCATTTGCGTCTGCAACTGCCGGCGCTCGATGGCGGTGGCAAGTTGCTTGGCAACAAACTGCAGCAAATCCTGGTCTTGCTCCGTGCCGATGGCGGCGTCCTGGCCGCCTTGCAAGGCCAGCGCGCCGATGCTGCCCATGGAGCAATACAGCGGCACGGCAAGCCAGTACGAGGACAGGGCGCCGGCCGCCGTTTGCAGCGCAGCCGGCAGGCCGGCCAGTTGTCCCGCCTGCAGCAGCAGGGGGCGGCCGCTGCGCAGCACTTCATCGCACAGCAGGCTGGCCAGGGACGATGTCGGTTGCGGCGCGCTGTCGTCGGCATGGCAGGTCATCAAAGGTTGGGCGCCGTGTTCGTCATGCAGCAGCAAGGTCAGGCTACGCGTGGGCAAGTGTTCGCCGATGATGTGCTGGATACGGTGCAGCAAGGCGGGCAAGTCTTGCGTTGCCTGCATGGCTTCGGAAATGGCGTACAGCGCGGCTTGCTTTGCCTGCGTCTGTTTCAGCAGGGTAATGTCGCGCGCCACCGCCACGCGCAGCTGGTCGGCGGCGGACCAGCGGGCCGTCCACATGATGTGCGCCAGGCTGCCATCCTTGCGCAGGTAGCGGTTTTCAAAATGCGTCTGCGCATGGCCATCCATGATGGCACGCGCGGCGGCCAGGGTGCGGGCGCGGTCGGCGGGAGCGACCAGGTCGAGCATCTGCTTGCCGACCATTTCCTGCTGCGTGTAGCCGAAGATGCGTTCGCAGGCGGCGCTGACGAAGACGAAGCGCCCGTCCACGTCGACCATGCACACGGCGTCGAGCAACAAGTCGGTAAAGCTGGCCAGCGGCGCGCGCAGAATCTTGTGTTCCATACGATACATTTTGAGACATTCCCGGCGGTGAATCAACTTGTTGCGGGGCGGCTGGGTCATCCGTATGAAAATGTTTCATTTCCCCGACACTCATGCTTTGCCGTTTCTTGCCGTTATAGCAGTATTGCCACGCAGTACTTGCCACCACGTCAGATAACGTGACACAAGGCTTGCCTGGCGCCAGGTGATTGCAAAAAAACTAACCATATCGAACTTTTATGATGCCCCTACTCGCCACTTGCAAGGTTACAGCGCCATGACCTCCATTTCTCCACTGTCAAACTGGAATAGCGCCCCGTCAGGGGCTTCCTCCGCCACGCCGAACCGCACGCAGGCGGCATCGCCGTCGTCCCCATCCACGCCGTCTTCCATCGTTGCCCTCAGTCCGGAGAGCGTGAACGACAGCAAACCGGCCGCGCTCGTGAAGCCGCCGATGGTGTGGGAAAGCGCGACACGCAACAAGGTCAGCGACGCGATGACGAAGAGTTTTTCCTCGTATGCGTTTGGCGGCCGCTTCAGCGGCCTGGGCGCTGCCATGCTGGGACAGGCCAAATTGGGCAACTACAATTTCTCGCAGGCGATGCGTCAGCCGCCGCCGAGCGCCACGCCGAATGTCTATGCGGCGTCCGGTATCGCGCCGGGCAGCCTGCATGGCAATGGCGAAGACCGGGTTTCCCTCAGCATCACGACCAAGAGCGGCGTGGAAGTCAAGCTGTCGCTCGACAGCCAGGGCGACGGCCTGGCCGTGAGCATGACGACCAGTGGCGACCTCAGCGACGCTGAGGCGAGCGCCCTGGGCGAGCTGGCGAAGGGCTTCCAGGACGCCATCGACGGCATGGGACAAAGTACGCCGAAAATCAAGCTGGAAGGCTTGATGCAGTTCGACCAGCAGCAGCTGGCCTCGGTGAAACTGCATGCGGAAGTCAAGGTGCGCGGCGAGCCGGAAAGTATTCAAACCCTGGATTTCCAGGCCGATGGCGCCGAGCGCAAGGTCAGCTTCAGCGGCGTGGCCGGCAGCCTGGACCTGAAGGTCGACGCCAGCGCGCTCAATACCCTGGGCAGCAAGGAAAAGCAGGCGAAGGCGCTGGGCAGCTACATGAAGCAATTCGACCAGGCGGCGTCGCGCGGCCATGGCGACGCGGGCCTGGTGGCCATGCTCAAGGATAGCTTTACGGCCTTGCACAGCAATACCGCCGCGCCGCAGGTGGCCACGGACAGTCCCGAGACGGGCAAGTGGCGCCTGGCGGCCGAAGACAAGTCCATCCTGACGGGGCTGGCCGATTTCAGCGCCTCCGTGTCGCAGGCCGTGAAATTCAGCAATCCCATGCGCAGTTCGGAAAAGGATGGCTTCAATTATGACGTGTCGCAAAAGACGCTGCAGGCCGGCGCCAGCCAGGATGAGCGTTCGGTCAGGCAGCAGCAGCAATCGAAGCTGAGCGCCAGTTTCCATGAGACGCTCGTCCCCGGCGTGCCGCTGCGCTTGCTGGACAATACGGAGTCGCAGAACTATACCTACCACCAGATCGAAGATACGGCCAGCAGCGACGCGCAGGTGGCCTACAAGGATGGCAAGATGGTCAAGGCGAGCTTGCGGCAGGAGGGCAACCAGTCCGAGCATGTCATGAAGTATTTCCTGGGCAAGCTGGAATCGGACAAGACCACGCCAGGTAACTATTCCGTGCTGCGCGATTTACTGCCTGTGCTGGGGCCGTACAAGACGGGCGAACTGGGCATGACTCCCGAGAAAAAGGCGGAGCAGCGCCAGCAGGCGATGCTGACCTTGAGCGACGACGTCCTGCTGCAATCGTATGCGGGCCAGAGCATCGGCCTGTGGCGAACCGATGTGCAGCCGGAAGAGAATGTGGCCGCCACCGCTTAGCAATAGCGCGCTGAATGCAAAAAGCCCGTCTGCGAAGACGGGCTTTTTGTTGCCGATTGCAAAATACTGCGCAAGCCTATGCCTTGGCCTTGTTTTGCTTGATCCAGTAGCCGATGCCCAGCGCGGCGAGCCACACGGGGATCAGGTAGACGGAGATGCGCAGGCCCGGCGTCAAATACATGATCACCAGGATGCCGGCCAGGAAGACCAGGCACAGGTAGTTGGTGAACGGGTAGCCCAGGCTCTGGAACAGGGTCGTCTTGCCCTCGGCCTTCTTCTGCGCGCGGAAGCGCAAATGGATCCAGCTGATCATGGCCCAGTTGATGATCAGCGCGGAGACCACGAGGCCCATCAGCACCTCGAACGCTTCGCCCGGCATGAAGTAATTGACCACCACGCAGGCGCCCGTCGCCAGCGCGGACACGCCCAGCGCCGCCAGCGGCACGCCGCGGCGGTTCAGGCGCAACAGCGCGCGCGGCGCATTGCCTTGCTTGGCCAGGCCGAACAGCATGCGCGTGTTGCAGTACACGCCGCTGTTGTACACGGACAGGGCGGCCGTGAGCACCACCACGTTCAGGGCCGTGGCCACCAGGTTGCTGTCGAGCGCATGGAAGATCAGCACGAAGGGGCTGCCGCCGGTGACGACGTTTTGCCATGGGTACAGCGACAGCAAAATGCCCAGCGCGCCGATATAGAAAATCAGGATGCGGTAGATGGCCTGGTTGGTGGCGCGCGGGATCGTCGTGCTCGGGTCATCCGCCTCGGCCGCCGTGATGCCGACCAGTTCCAGGCCGCCGAACGAGAACATGATGACGGCCATGGCCATCACCAGTCCCTGCCAGCCATTCGGGAAGAAGCCGCCGTGCTGCCACAAGTTCGCCACCGACGCCTGCGGGCCCGCGTCGCCGGAGGCCAGCAAATACGCGCCGAAGACGATCATGCCGATGATGGCGACCACCTTGATGATGGCGAACCAGAATTCCATCTCGCCGAAGGCCTTCACATTGAGCAGGCTGATGGCGTTGATGGCGCAAAAGAAGATGAGGGCCGAGACCCAGGTCGGCACGCCCGGCCACCAGTACTGCACGTAGATGCCGACGGCCGTCAGTTCGGCCATGCTGACGAGCACATACAGCACCCAGTAATTCCAGCCCGACAGGAAGCCGGGCAGGTGGCCGCAGTATTTGTCGGCGAAATAGCTGAACGAACCGGCGACGGGTTCGTCGACCACCATCTCGCCCAGCTGGCGCATGATCAAAAAGGCGATGACACCGGCGATGCCATAGCCGAGCAGCACCGAAGGTCCGGCCATCTTGATGGTTTGCGCGATGCCCAGAAACAGGCCGGTGCCGATGGCGCCGCCCAGGGCGATGAGCTGGATGTGGCGGCTTTTCAGGCCGCGCTTGAGCTCTTGTGGTTCGGTAATCCCGACTGCCGTCATATGTTTTATCCTGTTTTTACGGGGCTGAGGTCGCTGATTCTAAAGCATGGACGGGCAAAGCAGGAGCGAAATGCATGTTGCACTGCGGAGGCGCAAGAAAAGCCCCGCATCTTCGCCGAACGGTGCGCAAAACGGCCGCCCAGGCGTCTGCTTTTACGCGCCGGCCGCGACGATGGCCGGTTCGTACACGGCCAGGAACTCGGGCGGCAGGCGGCGCGCGCGGCCGCTGCTCAGTTCGATGCAGATCAAGTCCCAGCGTCCGCGCACGACGGTGGCGCCGTCGCCGTCGCGCACCAGCTGGAAGCGCCGCTCCATGCTGGAACGGCCATCGCTGGCGCACAGCCAGGTGGCCAGGGTCAGCGCTTCGCCGGCCCGCGTCGGCAGCAGGTAGTCGTATTCGCCGCGGCGTATTGCCATGGCCCGGTCCAGGCGCCGGTAATCGTCGAGGTCCAGCCCCAGGGTGGCCGAATGGTGCCAGGCGATATGCTCGCACCAGCGCACATAGACGGCGTTGTTCGTGTGCTGCAAGCCGTCGATGTCGTCCGGTTCCGGCGTGACGGGCAGAGTGTGGGCGTGCGGATAATCCCAGTTCAAGTGCGTTCCTTTCGATACGGTGGCGGCTGATTGTACGTGCTTACGCTGCGTCCTGTCTGCGGCGCACGCATGGAAAAGCGCTGTTTTATCCCTTGATGTATGATGCATCATAATTTTTTGAATCTGAAAACCACTATGAACGATCCCCTGGACAGCCTGGTGCACGTCAATCTGGGCAAGTCCGTGTATGCGACGCTGCGCGATGCGCTGGCGGCGGGGCGCTTCCAGCCCAACGACCGGCTGCGCATCCGCGAACTGGCGCTGCAGCTGGGCACGAGCGTGACGCCCGTGCGCGACGCCATGCTGCAACTGGTGCAGGAAGAGGCGCTGGTGCTGCGCTCGCCGCGCGACTTTCGCGTGCCCGTGCTCAGCGTGGCGCGCTACCTGGAAATCCGCGCGCTGCGCCTGGAGCTGGAAGGCTTGGGCGCGTTCGAGGCGGCGCAGCGCATCGACGACGCCACCCTGGCCGACCTCGAGCGCCTGCTGCAGGCGAACGAAGAGGCCATCGCGCGCCACGACTTGCCGGCGGCCCTGCAATGCAACCAGGCGTTTCACCTGGGCCTGGCGCAGGCGGCCGGCATGCCGACATTGAAACGCTTCGTCGACCATCTGTGGATGCAGACGGCGCCGCTGATCGCCGCCGGCTACGCGAGCTTTTCGCCCGACATGCGGGTGGGCCACCACCACGCCATCATCAGCGCGCTGCGCCAGCGCGACGGCGCGGCCGCACAGCGCGCGATCGAACAGGACATTCTCGACGGCGGGACGCAGATGCTCGCGTATGTGATGCGGCAGGAGCGCATGCACGCCGGGGCAACACAGAAAGAAAAGGACGAGGAAGAACATGAAGCACAAGACTGAACAGAAAATTGAACAGAAAACCGCCATCGTCACCGGTGCCAGCCGCGGCATCGGTCATGCGGTGGCCGAGCGCTTCCGCAGCCTGGGCTGGCGGGTCATCACCGTCTCGCGCAGCCCGATTCCCGGCGGCTGTCCGCGCAGCCAGGAGCACAACACGCATGTGTGCATGGATTTGTCGGACCTGAGCCAGATCGGGCAGATGGTCGACACCCTGCGCCCCATGCTGGGCGACTCCAAATTGCACGCGCTGGTAAACAATGCGGGCGTGTCGCCGAAGGGGCCGGGCGGTTCGCGCGTCAATTCGCTGACCACCGACATGCAGACGTGGCAGGAAATGTACAACACGAATTTCTTTGCGCCGCTGGCCCTGACGCGCGGCTTTGCGCAGGAATTGTCGAACGCGCATGGCTCCGTCGTGAACCTGTGTTCGATCGCCGGCTACCGCGTGCACCCATTTGCCGGTTCCGCCTACGCCAGTTCGAAGGCGGCGCTGGCATCGCTGACGCGCGAAATGGCCAACGACATGGCGCCGCTGAACGTACGCGTGAACGCCATCGCGCCGGGAGAGATCGACACGGCCATCCTGTCGCCGGGCACCTCGCACATCGTCGACACGCAAATCCCGTTGCGCCGCCTGGGCACGACTGCCGAAGTGGCGGATTTGGTGGAGTTCCTGTGCAGCGAGCGCGCCTCGTACATCACGGGCGCGGAAATTCCCATCGACGGCGGCCAGCGCATTTAAGGAGGAGGAGGAGCATGACAAAACATATCGGCATCGTCGGCTGTTCAGCCGAAGGCGCGGCCCTGTGCTACCGCACGATCTGCGAAGAGGGCGCGCATGCGCTGGGAGCGTATGAACACCCGGAAGTATCGATGCACACGCAGCCGCTGGCGCGCTACGTGGAGTGCCTGAACGGGGGCGACCTGGCCGGCGTGGCCGAGCTGATGCTGGCGTCGGCGCACAAACTGCACGCGGCCGGCGCCGAGTTCCTGATCTGTCCCGACAACACCATCCACCAGGCGTTCGAACTGATGGCGCCCCGTTCGCCGCTGCCGTGGCTGCATATCGCCGACGTCGTCGCCGCCGAAGCGGCCGCGCGTGGCTTCCAGAAAGTGGGCTTGACGGGCACGCGCTGGCTGGTCGACAGCGCCGTGTATCCGGACAAGCTGGGCGCGCGCGGCATCGGGTGCGTGCGGCCCGGCGAGGACGAACGCAGCGAGATCAACCGTATCATCATGGAAGAACTGGTGCCGGGCGTGATCAAGGAGGACAGCGTGGCGCGCTTCCAGGCCATCATTGGCGGCTTGCGCGAGCAGGGTTGCGACGCCGTCATCCTCGGCTGCACGGAAATCCCGCTGATCATCAGCGACGCCAATTCGCCGCTGCCGACCCTGGACTCCACGCGGCTGCTGGCGCGCGCCGCCTTGCGCCGGGCGCTGGAAACCTAGCGTTCCAGCTGCGCCTGCAGCGCGGCCACCACGAGCGCGTGGTCGTCGGCTTGCGCCAGGCCGGACACGGTCACCGTGCCCACCAGTCCCACGCCGCGTATCAGCAGGGGGAAAGCGCCGCCGTGGCCCGCGTACTCGATGTCATCGAGGTATTTCACGTCTTCAAAGGTGCTGCCGCGGCTTTTATACGAGATGCCCATGTAGTAGGAGCTGCGGCAAAAGCGCTGCACCGTGTTGTTCTTGCGGCGTATCCAGTCCGCCTGGTCGGCCGTGGCGCCCGTCATGGCGTGGTGGAACAGCACTTGGCCATTGCGCGTGATGTTGACGGTGACGGCCTTGCCCCGCTTGCGCACTTCTTCGACGATCCACAGGCCCACGGCCAGCGCGGCATCGTTGTCGAAGCGTTCGAATTGCAGGGATTCTTCCTGTTGCGCCAGGGTTTGCAGCAAATCGGCGTAATGATCCATCGTGAAAGAGGGCGGTAGTGGCTGGAAGCGCTACTGTAGCGCACCACGGGACAGCCGCGCGCGCTTTTTGTGTGGCGCGGCTAAAATAGGCAACATGAACCTGTCCCTGTTCGCCGATGAAGAGCAAATCCCGGCCGGCCCCGTGCCGCTGGTGCCGGGCTCGTCCGCGTCCATCCTGCTGCGCGGTTTTGCGCTGCCTTATCTGGACGAGGTGCTGCCGGCGCTGGACGCCATCGTGCTGGCCGCGCCCCTGCGCCACATGGCCACGCCGGGCGGCTTGCGCATGTCGGTCGCCATGAGCAATTGCGGCCCTCTTGGCTGGGTCACGGATGGGCGCGGCTACCGCTACGCGCGCCTCGATCCGGCCAGCGGTTTGCCTTGGCCGCCGATGCCCCCCGTATTCCTGCGCCTGGCGCAGGAGGCGGCGCTGGCCGCCGGCTATCCTGGTTTTGTTCCCGACGCCTGCCTGGTCAACCGCTACGCGCCCGGAGCGCGCATGGCCTTGCACCAGGACCGCGATGAATGCGATTTCAACGCGCCCATCGTTTCCGTCTCGCTCGGTTTACCCGCTATTTTCCTGTTCGGCGGCGCCGAGCGGGCCGACAAGGCGGCGCGCATCGGCCTGCTGCATGGCGACGTGGTGGTATGGGGCGGCGCCGACCGCCTGCGCTTCCACGGCGTGGCGCCGCTGAAGGAAGGCGAACACGCGGTGCTGGGCGCGCAGCGCATCAATTTGACGTTTCGCAAGGCTGCCTGAGCTGGCGCCATGGCGTACCTGGCTTGCGTACGTACTGGGCATGCACGTAGCGCCACGGAATGGCCAGGTAGACGAGCACGACGAACGATATTTCAAACACATATTGCATGGTGGCGGGATCTACCCCGCCGTGCAGCCATTGCGGCAGCGGCACGAGCAGCAGCCACAGGGTCTTCCACAGCGCTTCCCACAGCAACACGGGCAGCATCTGCAGCGGATAGCGCAAACCCAGCAAACACAGCAATGAAAACGCGGCCAGCATGCAGTTCACGGTGCCGCGCATCAGTTCCCACGGCGCGTGCGGCGTGACGATGCCGGGCCACAGCACGCTGCCGAGGCCCAGGACGACCAGCAGATACATGGCGCGCAGCGCATACAGACGGGCGGTCGATACGGTATTCATGGTGCGGTCTCCTGGTCATGGGGGGGCGATGAAGGGCTTTATTCGACTTCCTTGAGGATGGTTTCCAGGCTGCCCAGGCGCGCCTGGATCTGCGCCACGGATGCGCTCAAGGCGGCCAGCGACGCTGCCGTTTCCACCTGTGCGGCGGCCATCGACTTGGCCAGCTCCTGGTAGGCGCCGTCCTGCGCCAGCCTGGCGCGCGCCTGCACGATGCCGGACGTGTATTTGAGGGCGAAGATGATGACGGCGGCCGTGCAGGGGAAGAAGAAGGCGGCAAAAAAGATATTTTCAGACATGATGACCTCTACAGTTCAGGATTGATCCGGGTTGGGAGTGAGCGAGGATGCCGCCGCGGCGATGCTGGCCGGCGTCAGCCGCAATTCAAAAGGGCTGGCCTCGAAGTAATTGAGTGCCTTGCCGTCATGCGACAGCTCCAGCTGGCTGGTGACCAGTCCCGCGTGTTCCAGCTTTTGCAGGTGCAAATGCAGCAGGGGCCGGCTGATGCCCAGGTCGCGCGCCAGCTGGCTGATGTAATTGCGCCCGCCGCTGGCCAGCGCCGCGATGATGCGCAGCCGGTGCGGGTTGTCGAGCGCCGCCAGCATGAGCAGCAAGCGCTCGCCCGTCAGTGGTGTGTTGATATCTGTCATGTGTCAACATTATCTGACATGTGTTAGCTAGTCAAGAAAAATCATGCTCACGTTTTAATGCAAGATACTTGCAAATATGGCGGCTTTTCTCCATGATATGCAACTTGTTTGCATATGGAGCCATGACCATGAAGCGCGATTCAATTTCCTCTCCCTTGCCCGACGTGGCGGCCGGCCCCCATCTGGGCAGTCCCTTGCCGCTCGAGTGGGTGGGCATGCAGGGCATCGCCTTGTCCTTGTGGCTGGAAGAGGGCGGGCAGGCGCAGCAAGTGCATGCCTGGGCCGATGTGCAAGTCGATTTGCTCGATCCGACAGTCAAGGGCATCCATATGTCACGCCTGTATCTGCTGCTCGATGCGTTTGCGGCCGCGCAGCCGCTCGATGCGGGCGCGCTGGCCGCCGTGTTGCGGCGCATGGTGGACAGCCACGCCGATTGCGGTAGCACGCAGGCGCGCCTGGCGCTGGCGTTTCCCGTGCTGCGGCGCCAGCCGGCGCTGCTGACGGCGGGGCTGGCGGGCTGGAAATCGTATCCCGTGCGCCTGCAGGCCAGCTGCTCGCCGCAGGGCTTCACGTTGTCGCTGACGGTGGAGGTCGGCTACTCGGCGACCTGCCCCTGTTCGGCGGCGTTGGCGCGGCAACTGCTTGCCGATGCCTTTGCGGCGCGGTTTGGCGCGGGCGAGATCGATGGCGCGGCCGCGCGCGCCTGGCTGCAGGAACACGCGAGCCTGGCCACGCCGCACAGCCAGCGCAGCACGGCGACGGTCACCGTACCATTGACGCAGCAGGCGGAGCTGGACTTGTTTCCCCTAATCGACCTGGTGGAGGCGGCGCTGGCGACGCCGCTGCAGACGGCCGTGAAACGGGCCGACGAGCAGGCGTTCGCGCGCTTGAATGGTGCTAATCTGATGTATGTGGAAGACGCGGCCCGCCGCGTGCAGGCGGCGCTGGCGCCATACTGTGCGCAGGCGCGTGTTACCGTACGGCATATGGAGAGCCTGCATCCGCACGATGCCGTGGCGCAAGCGGGCAAGCTTGCCTGAGCTTTTCACTCAACCACCGTGGAGGTAGACAGCATGCCGGAGAAAATCGCGCAGGAGCCTGACGAAGACAGCCTGGAAGAGCAAGTGGAGCGAGAGCGGCGCGAGCATGCGCTGATCGACGAGGAAAAGCTCGGTATGGACGAGCTGGAAGAGGAGCGGCTGAAGAGGGAACACCAGCCTGGCGCACCGGCAGGGCGCTAGCGTCAAGGCAATGTTATCAGCGCTGGCCTCGCGCCGTGCTGCCCGGTACAATTTCGCTTTGTCCTACTCCCCCAACCCCGGAGGCTCATGAAATATCGCGCATTCTTCCAGTTCATCCTCGGCCTGACAGGCGCCGTACTGGCCGCCTCGCAAACCCAGGCCGCCACCATCTGCACGGCCATGGCCGACGCCAAAACAGGCACGGTCTTGCTGCAAGAGGGTAATTGTCTCGACAGAGTCACGCCCGCATCCACGTTCAAGATCGCGCTCAGCCTGATGGGCTATGACGCCGGCTTCCTCAAGGACGAGCACAAGCCCAGCCTGCCATATCGCCAGGGCTATGTGGACTGGGGCGGCGAGGCCTGGCGCCAGGATACGGACCCGTCGCGCTGGATGCAGTATTCCGTCGTCTGGTATTCGCAGCAGATCACGCAGGCGCTGGGCGCCGAGCGTTTCCAGAAATACGCGAAGGCTTTGCGCTATGGCAATGCGGACGTGTCGGGCGACAAGGGCAAGGATAATAGCCTGGAACGCTCGTGGATCAGCTCCTCGCTGAAAATTTCGCCGCTCGAGCAGCTGGGTTTCCTGCGCAAGCTGGTCAACGATCAGTTGCCCGTGTCCAAACAGGCGATGGAGCAGACGCGGCGCCTGACGCGCCTGGCCGACGTGGACGGCTGGCAAGTGCATGGCAAGACGGGCGCTGCCTTCCCGCGCAAGGCCGACGGCAGCTTCGACGAGGCGCATGGCTACGGCTGGTTCGTGGGCTGGGCCAGCAAGGGCGAACGCAGCATCGTGTTCGCGCGCCTGGTGCAGGACGAGCAGAAGGGCCAGCAGTCGGCAGGCCTGCGCACGCGCGAAGCGATGCTGAAAGAATTGCCGGCCCTGCTGGAGCAGGCGCAGAAGTGACGGCCAGCATCGTTGCCGCCACCTTCATCGCTTCCGAAGGCGAGTACCTGGAAGCCGTCATCGAAGTGGGCGGCCAGCGCCTGCACGTGATGGACGAGTTCGGCGGTGCGCAGCTGGCCGCCGGCACGCAAGTCCAGCTCGAACTGTGGCCCATGCCCGGCGAGCTTGACGATTGGGACGCCATTTTTCGTGCCAACCCTGGCCGGGAGCAGGGCCTGCGCCGGCTTGACGGCTGGCGCTACCTGGCGCTGGGCGTCGTGACCCAGGTCGACCCCGTCATCTGCGATTGCGGCTTGCTGCAATTGGAAAACCCGTTTACGACGCATGATGCGCGCTGCGTGGGCGCGTATGTCGGCGTCACTGTGGTGCGCCTCGATGCTTGCCTGGCGTAAATTCCGGCCCGCTTTGTTGCCCGCCCTATATACTTGCTGAAACGGATTTTCCGGCATCAGACAAGGTTACAGGCATGGCATCAGGCATGGAGCAGTTTCAGGAAAAAGCAAGGCAGGCATGGATGTGGACGCGCGCGCAGGCATTGCGGGTGGGAAGCGCGGCGTGGATGAGGGCGGTGGCGTTGTATCGGCGTGGTCACGCGCACTTGATGACCTTGCCGCCCGTGCGGCGCGCGCTGGTGCTGGGGCTCTGGTCTTTCCTGGCCGTGCTGGCGCTGCTGACCTTGTACATGCTGCTGCTGATCCCCCTGACGCCGAGCATCCACGACTTGCGCCAGGCGCGCGCGGCCGCGCCGAGCACCATGGTCAGCGCCGATGGCAAGGAACTGGCCCGCTTCGACCAGGGCTTGCAGGAACGGGTCACGTTAAAACAGATTTCGCCGAACGTGATCAGCGCCTTGATCTCGACGGAAGACCACCGTTTCTACCAACACCACGGCGTCGATTTCACGCGCACGGCGGGCGCCATCCTGCACACGGCGAGCGGCAACCCCCAGGGCGGTTCCACCATCACGCAGCAGCTCGCGCGCAATATGTTCCCCGAAGAAATCGGCCGCTCGCGCAACCTGAACCGCAAGCTGAAGGAGCTGATCACGGCCCTCAAGATCGAGGCCACGTACAGCAAGACGGAAATCCTCGAAGCGTACCTGAACACCGTCCCCTTCCTGTACAACACCTACGGCATCGAGATGGCGGCCCGCACTTATTTCGACAAGCCCGCGTCGCGCCTCGATATCCTCGAAAGCGCCACCCTGGTCGGCATGCTCAAGGGCACGAATTACTACAATCCCGTCGGCAATCCAGAACGCTCGCTGCAGCGCCGCAACGTGGTGCTGGGGCAGATGCGCAAGCACGACGTCATCGACGAGGCGCGCTACAAGCAGCTGGTGAAACGGCCGCTGCGCCTGCATTTCGAGCGCCAGAGCGAGCGGGCGCAATCGGACAGCCATTTCACGGCCTATGTGCGCAAGTGGCTGATCGAGTGGGCTGACGAAAACGATTACAACCTGGAACTCGATGCCCTGGTGGTGCACACCACGCTCGATTACGATCTGCAGCAGGCGGCCGAGCGCGCCGTCGAGCGCCAGGCGAATGCCTTGCAGGCGATCGCCGACGTGGAATGGAGCCGCGCCGGCGTGCCGTCGTCCACCTCGACGGGCATGTACGCGGGCATGCAGGGCGGCAGCGTGGCGTTTGATTATTTCTGGAAATCGCATCCTGGCTTGCTCGACAGTTTCGTGCGCGAATCGGCCGACTACCGCAAGCTGACGGCCGCCGGCGGCACGCCGGATGAAGCGCTGGAAAGACTCAAGGGCGACCGCGCCTTCATGGCAGCCCTGCGCAAGTCGAAGACGCGCCTGGAAGCGGGCTTTACGGCCATGGACCCGGCCACGGGCGCTGTGCGCGCCTGGGTAGGCAGCCGCGACTTTGCGCGCGAACAGTTCGACCACGTGTCGCAGGCGGCGCGCCAGCCCGGCTCCACCTTCAAACCCATCGTGTACGGCGCGGCGCTGGAAAAAGGCTTGAGCCCTGAACACGTCTACCGCGACGCCGTGATGGATATCAAGGCGGCCGACGGCACGAAATGGCGTCCGACGGACATGAGCGGCACGACGGGGCGGGACATGACCATGCGCGACGGCCTCGTCTACTCGAAAAACACGATCACGGCGCAAGTGATGCAGGACGTCGGCTTGCCGCCGATCATCAAGCTGGCGCGCGCGCTCGGTATCCGCGACAGCAAGCTGGAAAAAGTGCCGTCCTTGGCGCTGGGCACCAGTCCCGTCACCTTGCTGGAAATGGTCAACGCCTACGCCAGCATCGCGGCCCAGGGCGAAGCGCGCCTGCCGTTTGTCGTCACGCATATCACGGACCGCGAAGGCAAGGTCATCGCCCGTTTCGGCGAAGACAAGCCCAAGCGCGCCATGCAGGCCGAATCGGCGGCCACCCTGACGGACATGATGCGCGGCGTGATCGACCGCGGCACGGGCACGGCCATCCGCAGCCGTTTCGGCATCCGCTCCGACGTGGCCGGCAAGAGCGGCACGACGCAAAACAATGCGGACGGCTGGTTCATTCTGATGCATCCGGAACTGGTGGGCGGCGCCTGGGTCGGATTCAACGACGCCAGGGTCACCATGCGCAGCAACTACTGGGGCCAGGGCGGCCACAACGCCGTGCTGGTGGTGGGCGACTTCTTCAAGACGGCGCTCGACACGGGCAAGCTGTCGCGTGACGCGATCTTCCCCGGCGGCAAGCCGCCACCGCCGCTGCGCCACGTGGAGCCGGTCGAGGAACCGCAGGATGAACCGGTGGAAGAGCCCGGAGATTTGCTGCAAGAGGGCGCGCCGCCGGCGCCGCTGGCCATGCCGGCCGAAGGCGATGGCGGGCAGGAATCGCATGGCAAGGCGGTGCCGGAGCCTGCTCCTGCGCCCGCGCCAGCTCCCGTACCGCAGCCGGTGCCGGCACCGCAGGGATAAGCGCCGCCGCCGCGGTGAATTCAACCATCGTACAGATTAATCATGACCTCACCGAAGCCCACGCTGCGCCTGATACTCGGTGACCAGCTCAATGCCCAGCACCGCTGGTTCACCGAAGTCGATGACGCCACCATCTATGTCTTGATGGAGGTGCGGCAGGAAACCGATTATGTGCTGCACCATGCGCAGAAAATCCTGGCGATCTTCGCTGCCATGCGCGAACTGGCGCGCCAGCTGCGCCAGCGTGGTCACACCGTGCATTACATCGCCATCGACGAGGTGGCAAGCACGCGCTCGATACCGGAGAATGTCGAAGCGCTGATTCTTCGCTATGACGCTTGCGCCTTCGAATACCAGGCGCCAGACGAGTGGCGCCTCGACCAGCAGTTGTACCAGGCCGGGCGCCGCTCGCGCATTCCATGGCGGATGGTCGACAGCGACCATTTCTATACGGCCCGCCACGAGGCAGCCGATATTTTCGCCGGACGCAAGCAATGGCTGATGGAGTTCTTCTACCGTCAGATGCGCAGCACGCACCAAGTGCTGATGGAGGACGCGAAAAAACCCGTCGGCGGGCAGTGGAACTTCGATCACGATAACCGCAAGCCCTGGCGCGGCACGCCCGCCGAGCCGCCAGACCCGCGCAGCGTGCATGACCATTCTCGGCTATGGGAAAGCATCGTCGCGGCCGGCGTGAAAAGCTTCGGCGCGCCGCGTGCGGACCGGCTGGCGTGGGCGCTGAACCGGGATGAGGCGCTGCAGCAGCTCGATGCCTTCATCGAGCGGGCCTTGCCGCATTTTGGCGACTTCCAGGATGCGATGAGCGTCAAGGCGTGGCGCTTGTTTCATTCCCTGCTGTCGTTCGCGCTGAACGTGAAAATGCTTAATCCGCGCGAAGTCGTCGCCAGGGCGCAAGCGGCTTATCACGCCGGCCATGCCCCCTTGGCTGCGGTCGAGGGCTTTATACGCCAGATCCTGGGTTGGCGCGAATATGTGCGCGGTGTGTATTGGGCCCAGATGCCTGGGTATGCCGAAAAGAATTTCTTTGGCCATGCGCGCCCGCTGCCGTCATGGTTCTGGGATGGCAAGACGAAGATGCATTGCCTGTCGCGGGCGATTACCCAGTCGCTGGAACAGGCGCATGCGCATCACATCCAGCGCCTGATGGTGATCGGCAATTTCTCGCTGCTGGCCGGCCTCGATCCGGCCAAGGTGCATGGCTGGTACCTGGGCATTTATATCGATGCCTTCGAATGGGTGGAACTGCCCAACACCGCCGGCATGAGCCAGTTCGCCGATGGCGGGCTGCTGGCCACCAAGCCGTATGTCTCCAGCGCCGCGTATATCGACCGCATGGGTGATTATTGCAAAGGCTGCCATTACGATAAAAAGGCGCGCATCGGCGAGCGCGCCTGTCCCTTCAATGCCCTGTACTGGGATTTTTTCCATCGCAACGCGGACACATTGGAGCGCAATCCCCGCATAGGCATGGCGTATCGCCAGCTGGAGAAAATGGACGAGGCGACAATCGCGGCTTTCCGGCAGCAGGCTGCCACGATGCTGGCCAGGCTCGATTCCCTGTAACGCCAGGCAATATAGCCCGCGACCTGCTCGGAGGGTATTGCGCCCGACCCCGCTTTCAGCAGGGTGGCATGAAGAAACTGTAGCAGAGAAGGTGGCAAAAACTGCCGCGTGGCGCCGGCAGCCTGGCTACCATTTGGGTTGACGCGACCAGCGCAGCACCGTGGCAAGCCTGATTCTCACCGTATGCTCATCTCCCGTTTCATGCTCCAGCCACAGGATGCCGTCTTCGATGCTGATCCAGGCATCGACTATTCGGGTGTCGAACGGCATCGCCGTATCTTTGATGTCAATCTTCATTCGTCCAGACTCCACATTGAGCGACCTCAATACCCGCGTCGTTCGCTGCGTAAACTCGATGACGTATGAAGTGCTTGTTTTTTTACTCATCAGGAATGCTCACCCAAAATGCTTTGAATATTTTTTTTAATATTACTACATAAACATTTATCCTTGCGCACGAAGGCGAACACGTCAATAAGCTATCAATAGAAAATTTCTATAAGGAAACATTAATTACCTCAATAGATTTAATTAAGTCTGGAACAGTGTTATTTTTTCGTGCATAAAAAACATTTCATGGTTAATTATTTCTTGATGGAATATAGATTTATTTTTTTATAATATTAAATATCTTGTATTGCATGTATTGATATAAATCAATGTTCTTTTGGGTGTTAGCTTGAGGATATATTCTTGCTGCTAGGATATGAGATCAACTTTGTCTACAGTGAGTGATGCATGTCCGATGGAAATGAAAATTTCTCATTAGAAATTAATTGTGTGAATACTGCATCGGCATTTCATGCGCTGTATATCAGATATCGTATCCGCATAAGAAATTTGGTAAGTCAGTCCATTCCTCGCGAGGAAGATATCGATGACATGGTTCAGCTTATATTTTTCAATGTTTTTCTATGGTTTAAAAGAGGTTGTGGGTGTTCGATGTTTTATCCAAAGTTATATTCAATGGCCATGCGCTGTATAAGGTCTGATTATCGTGGTGACGGGGAAATTAAATCAAGTTCGCTTGATTTAATTGATGATACGGATTATTCCATTGGTGCATTGAAAATGGTTCATGAAGATAGTCCGGAAGAGATATGCAGTGCAATGGAAACGGGGATGGAAATTATTCGATTAATCGCCAATTTGCCGGCGCCCTTGAAAAAGGCATTATTGTTGCGCGAGGATGAAGGTATGCGCTATGACGAGATTGCAATAAGGATGGGATGCCCGATGGGAACTGTACGAAGCCGTATCCACAGAGTAAGGGCAGAGATACGCAAGATACTGGAAAAAGATCAATGAGGGGGGCTGCCGAACTACGGTAGTCCCGAAGCGGGAGGTTACGGTGCCTGTTCCATACTTGACATGAATTTACATGGTAAATAAAAATTACATCGGTGGCCTCGTGCAGTTGGAGCTTGATCATCCCAGGCGGATCGACGCATTGACCGCACAAAAAATAGATGTGGCGATTATTTTCCAGGAAATGCTTGGCACCGCTGTGGCGGCAAAATACTTGCACACAAATGGCGTGTCGCTAGCTGTCGCTTTGCGCGTATTGGTATGCGAGCGCAGAAAAGATCCATCGCCGCCAAAAATGATCGGAATTGAAAAACGCTAGGTCCCTCGTCGGCCGACCAGGCCCATTGCGGGCCAGACCGTATCGCGTCTGAAGCCCGCCCAGGCGCGCCATCACGGCGCCGTCAAGTCCTGGCGCTGGAATTCAATGCGGTTTTCCTGGTAGTCCCACTTGGTGTAGGGGCCGAACACGCGCCGGTTTTCCTTGCTGTCGGCATTCGACAGTTCGCGCTTCATGCGCCGCACGAGGGCGGGGTCCGTGAGCGGCGCGGTGGTGGCGGCGAATACGTCATGCCGCACGCTCTGTTTCGCGTCGGCGCCGCGCGAAATGATGGTGAGCTTGCGCGTGGCGGGATCGAAGTACAGGCGCATGGCGAAGGTATTCATGTCCTGCAGATACAGGCCGTCGTCGCGCTGCTGGGCATAGAAATAATCGCCGCAGACGGCTTTCGGTTCGCGTTTCCACTCGCAGGACAGGACGATCATCAGATGCCGCTCATCGAGTTGCTTGACCAAAATGCGTCCCTTGGAATAGCCCCAGGTGCTGGCCGGCACGGTCGCCGACGAGGCAAGATTGTATTCGCCCACCAGCTTGGTCAATGGAAGGGGAGCTTGCGCCGACGCGCTGATGCAGAGCGTCAAGGCGGCAGCCGCTGCGGCGCCGCGTATGCAGGAAAATGGAGTCATGATGGCCATAAAGAAAAGTTGCCACATTATAGATGGCAACTTTCTAATACGGCCACGCGCTAGCGCGGCGCGCCGGCCTTACTTCAGCTTGCTCAATTCCGCGATGTCGATCTTGACGACCTTGTCGCCCACGGCGGCGACCAGCGTCTTGAAGTGCGGCGTCGCTTCATGCGCCGTGTGGCCTGCCTTGTCGGTCCATTCTTCCAGCATGATGAAGCGCGTGGGAATCTTGTTGTCGAGGTGCAGTTCGTAGCGCAGGCAGGCGCTTTCCGCGCGGCTCGGTGCTACGACGGATTCCAGGGCGGCGCGCACGGCGTCGATATGTTGGGCTTGGGCATCGATGGTGGCGACGATGATCAGGGTCATGGTGGTCCTTGTGGTTGGGGTTCCGCAGCTTAGCGCATCTGGCGCTTCCTTGCCGGTTGGCCACCATGGACTGCGCCGCACCGGCGTGCGGCGCAGTTGGCACTCATCAGGCCGCTTGCAGCGCGCCGATCTGCTCGAAAGCGCCCGTCAATGCATGCGCCCTGGCTGCGTCGCTGACCTTGACGCCTTCGGCGCGCACGATCTCGATCTGCGTGATGCCGAGGAAACCGAGGAAGGCGCGCAGATGGCTTTCCTGGTGTTCCAGGCTGGCCATCGGCGTGTCGGCGCCGTAGTAGCCGCCGCGCGTCGAGGCGATGATCACGCGCTTGCTGCCCAGCAAACCTTCGGGACCGTTGGCGCCGTACTGGAAGGTCTTGCCTGGCACGGCCAGCGCGTCGAGCCACGACTTGAGCTGGCTGGGGATGGCGAAGTTGTACATGGGCGCGCCGATGACGATGACGTCGGCGGCCAGCACTTGCTCGAGCGCGCCGACCAGCGCCGCGCCGTCGGTGTCGCTGGGCGCGGCCGTAAATTGCGGCAACGGTTGCGCAGCCAGGTCGCGGTAGTGGACGGTGGCGCCAGGCGCGGCCGCTTGCAGGCGGGCGGCGATGGCGGCGGACAACTGGCGGCTGATGGAATGCTCGCCGAGGATGCTCGAATCGATATGCAGGATGTTCATATGGGCCTTCTTGGGTGGTATGATCGGGTGGTATGTTTTTGTAACCGAGGTAAATATAGTGACTATCAAATGAACGCGCAAGAAGGCACTTTTTCCACACTGGGGCACACGGATGTGACTATTGGCGACGCCGCCGCGCAAGGGGCGGAACTGGAGCGGCGCATGCGCGACGAGGGCGGCCATGCGGGCGTGGCCGCTTCCTGCCGCCCGATCACGGACATCCTCACGCGCGTGGGCGACAAATGGAGCGTGATGGTGGTGATCTTGCTGGGCAATGGCACCAAGCGCTTCAACGAGATGCGCCGCCTGATCGGCGGCATTTCGCAGCGCATGCTGACGTTGACCCTGCGCGGGCTCGAGCGCGATGGCCTCGTGACGCGCACCGTGTTTCCCACCGTGCCGCCGCGCGTCGACTACGCCCTGACGGACCTGGGCCGCTCGCTATTAGTCCCCATCAGCGCGCTGGGCGCCTGGGCGCATGGCCACCGCGACGCCATCGATGCGGCGCGGCTGGCGTTCGATGCCAGGGTCGATGCGAACGCAGCGCAGGACAGTTAAGCCAGTTCGATGACTGCCAGCATGTCGTTGCCATCGGCATCCATGCCTTTTTCCACGAAGCCCATGCTGGCATAGAATTTTTGAGCGTTGGCATTGCCCGGCTTGTAGCAAATCTCGATGCTGCGCGCATCCGGTCGGGCGCGGATTTCCGCCAGCGCCAGGGCGAGCGCAGCCCTCCCATGGCCTTGTCCCTGGCGCCGGTGGTCGACCATGAAGCGCCAGATCTGATAGTGGCCGGGCGGATCGTCGTCGTCAGGCGAGACGAACATCAGGAAACCGATCACCTCCTCGAGGCAATACACGGCGCGCGTATGCATGGTGGCGGGGTAAAAGCTGGCCTGCGCGATCGAATAGTCGTTGCTGGCCAGATAGTCGCGCTGCTGGGGCAGCAGGGGCAGTTCGCTGATGATGTCGAAATTGTCGGCCGTGACGGGGCGCAGGCTGATGGTCATGTTCAAAGGCATTGGAAAGGTAGGGCGTACGAGTATGCGGAAAACTTACTCAAAAGGCAATGCTGTTCCACCGCCCGCGCCAGGCAGCGGTGGAACAATAATGGCATGGCCGCCATCGGCATTTACCGGGCTGCCACTGCCTCCGTCCCCGCCTGCGGCGTCTGCCAGCCGCCGCCCAGCGCCCGGTAGGTGGCGACGGCAGCGCGCGCCGATGCCGTTTGCGCCTGTTCGCGTGCGTCCGCTGCGCGCAGCAGCCGGGAGTCGGCCTGCAGCACGTCAAGGCGGCTGACCACACCTTTCTCGTAGGCGGCCAGCGCGGCGGCGCGGGCGCGCTCTAGCGCATGCACGCCTTGCGCCAGCAAGCTGGCCTGTTCTTCGTGGCGCAGCAGGGCCGAGCCGGCGTTTTCCACGTCTTCGGCGGCGTGCAGCGCCGCGAGCCGGTAGGCCGCCAGCAGTTCGGCTTCCTGGCCACGGGAAGCTTCGATCTGCGCGTCGATGCGGCCGAAATCGAACAGGCGCCAGCGCAGGCCCAGTATGCCGGCGGCCTGGCCGGAGCCGCTGCCGAACAGGGCGCCGCCGGCCGTGGCGCTGCCAAACAGCGCGCCCAGGCTCAGTTTCGGGTAATACTCGGCGACGGCCGCGCCGGTGCGCGCGCTGGCGGCGGCCAGGCGCCGTTCGGCGGCGATCAGGTCGGGCCGGCGCCGCAGCAGTTCGCCCGGCGAGCCGCCGGCCGTGATGCGCGGCGCGCGCGCCATCACGCCGGCGGCTGCCATGTCATCGCCATAAGTGCCGGGCGCCGCGCCCAGCATGACGTCGAGCGCATGCAGCGCCACTTCGCGTGCCGTGTCCAGGCCGGGCACGACGGCGCGCGCCTGCGCCAGCGACGCTTCGGCCTGCCGCAGCGCCGGCTCGTTCGCCAATCCCTTGTCATATAACAGCGTGGCCAGTTCCAGCAGCGCCGCGTCCGTGCCGACCTGCCGGCGCGCCAGGTCGAGCCGGGCCTGCAGCCCCTGGATCGTCAGGTACAGGTCGGCCGTTTGCGCCGCTACGGACAGCCGCGTGGCGGCCCATCCCGCTTCGCTGGCTGCGTAATCGGCGCGCGCCGCTTCGCGTTCGCGGCGCAGGCCGCCAAACAGGTCGAGTTCCCACGATGCTTGCAGGTTCAATTCGCGCGCGCTGCCGGCGCGTTCATAGCCTGGCGTGGTGTTCAAGACTTGGCCCAGCGGCGTTTGCACGGACTGGTAGGCGCGCGCCGCCTGGCCGCCAAGGCTGGCCGACGGCAGCAGCGCGGCGTCGGCCGCACCGATGGCCGCGCGCGCCTGGCTGACCCTGGCCTGCGCTTGCGCCAGGTCGAGGTTTTGCGCCAGCGCCACCGTCACCAGGCGGGTCAGGCGCGGATCGCCGAAGGCCGTCCACCACTGCCGCAGTTCGGCAGAGTCAGCGTCCTGGCGCGCGCCGAGCGCCGCCTGGTGCAGGTATTGCGCCGCTTGCGGCAGCTCGGGCCGGTGGTAATCGTTGCCGACGGTGCAGCCGGTGGCGGCCAGGCCGGCAGCGATCAGCAGACAGGGGAGGCGCAGGCGTGGCAGTGGCATGGTGGTCTTCCAGTTCAAAAGAGAATAATGTGTGACTATAATACATTTTGGTCACTTATTGTGCATTCCGGCGCGGCGCGTTAAGCTGTCGCCATGAATTCCACCACACCCGACACACCCAGCCCAGCACGCGGCCCCGCCGGCCACGACGTGCGCGACCAGATCGTTGCCGCCGCCACCGATTACTTCAGCCGCTACGGCTATGAAAAGACGACTGTCTCCGACCTGGCCAGGGCAATCGGCTTTTCCAAGGCCTATATCTACAAGTTCTTCGAATCGAAGCAAGCGATCGGCGAGCATATCTGCGGCAACTGCCTGCACCAGATCGAGACCGAGGTGAAGGCGGCTGTCGCGGCGGCCGGGCGGCCGCCAGAGCAGCTGCGGCGCATGTTCAAGGCCAGCGTCGAGGCCAGCTTGCGGCTGTTTTTCCAGGACCGCAAGCTGTACGACATCGCCGCATCGGCCGCCACCGAACGCTGGCCGGCCGTGCAGGCCTACGAGCTGGCGATGGGCGCCTTGCTGCAGGATATCTTGCAGCAGGGGCGCAAGACGGGCGACTTCGAACGCAAGACGCCGCTCGACGAAACGGCCAGCGCCATCTACCTGGTGATGCGCCCCTACGTCAATCCCTTGCTGCTGCAACACAGCGTCGACAGCAGCGAAACGGCCGTGGTGCAGCTGTCCAGTCTGGTGTTGCGCAGTTTGTCGCCATAGCCGCTTCAATGATAAGTGACGATTGACTTAATTGGTCACTAGTACCAGAATGGGGGCTCTGATCACTCATTCATGGAATTCCTATGCGCTGGCGCCGCCTCGCTTCATCTGTTGTCATTTCCACTTTACCCCTGGTGTTGAGCGCCTGCGCCGACAAGGCGCAGGCCGATCCGCGCACGGCCACGCCGCTGGTGCGCGCCGTCACGGTGCAGGGCGCCGAGGCGGGCACGCGCAGCTTCACGGGCGTGGTCGCGCCGCGCGTGCAGAGCGATCTCGGTTTTCGCGTGGCCGGCAAGGTGCGCGAACGGCTGGTCGACGCCGGCCAGGCCGTGCGCCGTGGCCAGCCATTGATGCGCCTCGACGCCGACGACTTGCAACTGCTGGCGCAGGCGCGCCACGAAACAGTCATCGCCGACCGCGCCCGCGCGCGCCAGGCGGCGGATGAAGAAGCGCGCTACCGCGACTTGCGCGGCACGGGCGCCATCTCGGCATCCAGCTACGACCAGGTAAAGGCGGCGGCTGACGCGGCCGCCGCCCAGCTCAAGGCGTCCGAAGCCCAGGCCGGGGTGGCGCGCAATGCGCTGCAGTACGCGGTGCTGCTGGCCGACGCCGACGGCGTCGTGATGGACACCCTGGCCGAACCGGGCCAGGTGGTCGCGGCCGGGCAGGTGGTGGTGCGCCTGGCCCATGACGGCCGGCGCGAAGCGGCGATCCAGCTGCCTGAAACCTTGCGTCCCGCGCTCGGCTCCACGGGCCAGGCTACCCTGTTCGGCAGGCCGGGTGCCGGCGTGCCGGCCACCTTGCGCCAACTGTCGCAGACGGCGGACCGGCAAACGCGCACTTTCGAGGCGCGCTATGTGCTCGACGCGGCGCTGTCAAGCGCGCCGTTGGGTGCCACCGTCACCTTACGCCTGCCCGGCGCGCATGCTGGCGCCGCCAGCGTGCAAGTACCGCTGGCGGCGCTGCATGACGCGGGCAAGGGGCAGGGCGTGTGGGTGATCGGCGGCGCGCCGTCGCAGGTCAGCTGGCGGCCCGTCAGGTTGCTGCGGCTGCACGAGGATGGTGCCGACGTGGATGGCGTGAAGGCGGGCGAACGCATCGTCGCGCTGGGCGCCCATCTGCTGCGCCAGGGCGAGCAGGTCAGGGTCGAACAGGTGCCAGTGGCCGCCGCCGCGGGAGTGCGTCCATGAGCGCGGCCGGCTTCAACCTGTCCGCGCTGGCCGTGCGCGAACGTTCCGTCACCCTGTTCCTGATCTGTCTCATTTCGCTGGCCGGTCTGCTGTCGTTCTTCAAGCTGGGTCGCGCGGAAGACCCTGCGTTCACGGTCAAGGTGATGACTATCGTCACCGCTTGGCCCGGCGCCAGCGCGCGCGAAATGCAGGACCAGGTGGCCGAGAAGATCGAAAAGCGCCTGCAGGAGCTGCGCTGGTACGAACGGGCCGAGACCTATACCACGCCGGGCCTGGCCTTCACGACACTGACCCTGCTCGACGGCACGCCGCCCGAGCAGGTGCAGGCCGAGTTTTACCAGGCGCGCAAGAAGGCCGGCGACGAGGCGGCCAATTTGCCGGCCGGCGTGATCGGCCCCATGATCAATGACGAATACGCCGACGTCACCTTTGCCCTGTATGCGCTGAAGGCCAAGGGCGAGCCGCAGCGCCTTCTGGTGCGCGAGGCGGAAACCCTGCGCCAGCGGCTGCTGCACGTGCCGGGCGTGAAAAAGGTCAATATCATCGGCGAGCAGGCCGAACGCATCTACGTGGAGTTTTCGCAGGAGCGCCTGGCCACCCTGGGCGTGCGGGCGCAGGACGTGTTCGCCGCGCTGAACGGCCAGAATGCCTTGAGCCCGGCCGGCTCGGTCGAGACGCGCGGGCCGCAGGTATTCATCCGCCTCGACGGCGCGCTCGACGCGTTGCAAAAGATCCGCGATACACCTGTGGCGTCGCAGGGGCGCACCCTGGCCCTGTCCGATATCGCCACCGTGCGCCGTGGCCAGGAAGATCCGGCCAGTTTCATGGTGCGCAATGGCGGCGAACCGGCGCTGCTCTTGGGCGTGGTCATGCGCGACGGCTGGAACGGGCTGGATCTGGGCAAGGCGCTGGACGGGGAAGTGACGGCCATCGGCGCCGCCATGCCGCTGGGTATGAGCCTGGCCAAGGTCACCGACCAGGCAGTCAATATCGGCGCGGCCGTCGACGAATTCATGCTCAAGTTCCTCGCCGCGCTGCTGGTGGTGATGCTGGTGTGCTTTATCAGCATGGGCTGGCGGGTCGGCATCGTGGTGGCTGCCGCCGTGCCATTGACCCTGGCCGTGGTGTTCATCGTGATGGCGGCCACTGGCAAGAACTTCGACCGCATCACCCTCGGTTCATTGATCCTGGGCCTGGGCCTGCTGGTGGATGACGCGATCATCGCCATCGAAATGATGGTCGTGAAGATGGAAGAGGGTTACAGCCGCATCGCCGCCTCCGCTTATGCCTGGAGCCACACGGCCGCGCCGATGCTGGCCGGCACCCTGGTCACGGCCGTGGGCTTCATGCCGAACGGCTTTGCCCGCTCCAGCGCCGGCGAATACACGAGCAATATGTTCTGGATCGTCGGCATCGCCCTGATCGCCTCGTGGGTGGTGGCGGTGGTGTTCACTCCCTACCTGGGCGTGAAGCTGCTGCCTGAACTCAAACACGTCGCCGGCGGCCATGATGCGCTGTACGACACGCCGCGCTACCACCGTTTTCGCCGGCTGCTGGGGCGCGTGATCGCCCGCAAATGGCTGGTGTTCTGCACCGTGATCGGCTTGTTCGTGCTGGCCGTGCTGGGCATGGCCGTCGTCAAGAAGCAGTTTTTCCCGATATCGGACCGTCCTGAAGTGCTGATCGAAGTGCAGCTGCCCTACGGCAGCGCGATCGGGCAGACCAGCGGCGCGGCGGCCAAGGTGGAAGCGTGGCTGGCGCACCAGAGCGAGGCGAAGATCGTCACGGCCTATGTGGGCCAGGGCGCGCCGCGCTTTTACCTGGCGATGGGACCGGAATTGCTCGACCCGTCGTTTGCCAAGATCGTCGTGCGCACCGACAGCCAGCAGGCGCGCGACGCGTTGAAACAGCGCTTGCGCGTGGCCGTCGCCGCCGGGCTGGCGCCCGAGGCCAGGGTGCGCGTCACGCAACTGGTGTTCGGCCCTTACTCGCCTTTCCCCGTCGCTTACCGGGTCAGCGGCCCCGATCCCGAGGTGTTGCGCGGCGTCGCCGGCCAGGTGCAAGCCGTGATGCAGGCCAGCCCCTTGATGCGTACCGTGAATACGGACTGGGGCACGCGTACGCCGACCCTGCATTTCAGCCTGCAGCAGGAGCGCTTGCAGGCGATGGGCCTGACGTCGGCCGCGGTGGCGCAGCAGCTGCAGTTCCTGCTCAGCGGCGTGCCCGTTACGGCCGTGCGCGAAGATATCCGCACGGTGCAGGTGGTGGCGCGCGCGGCCGGCGACGTGCGGCTGGACCCGGCGCGCATCGCCGACCTGACCCTAGCCGGCGCGAATGGCGAGCGCATCGCGCTGTCGCAGGTTGGCAGCGTCGAGGTGCGCTCGGAAGAACCGGTGATGCGCCGGCGCGACCGCCAGCCGACGATTACCGTACGCGGCGACATCGCCGACGGCATGCAGCCGCCCGACGTCTCGGGCGCCATCACGGCGCAGCTGCAAACGGTCATCGACAAGCTGCCGGCCGGCTACCGCATCGAGCAGGCCGGCTCCATCGAGGAATCGGCCAAGGCCACGCAAGCCATGCTGCCGCTGTTCCCCATCATGCTGGCATTGACCTTGCTGATGATCATCCTGCAGGTACGTTCGATCTCGGCGATGGTGATGGTGTTCCTGACCAGCCCATTGGGCCTGATCGGCGTGGTGCCTACCTTGCTGCTGTTCCAGCAGCCGTTCGGCATCAATGCGCTGGTCGGCCTGATCGCGCTGTCGGGCATTTTGATGCGCAATACCCTGATCCTGATCGGCCAGATCCACCAGAACGAGGCGGCCGGCCTGGCGCCGTTCGACGCCGTGGTGGAAGCGACCGTGCAGCGCGCGCGTCCCGTGATCCTCACGGCGCTGGCGGCCATTCTGGCGTTTATCCCGCTGACCCATTCGGTATTCTGGGGTACTTTGGCCTATACCCTGATCGGCGGCACGTTTGCCGGCACGGTACTGACTTTGGTGTTCTTGCCCGCCATGTATGCGATCTGGTTCCGGATACGGCCGCAGGCAAGGGCTGCGCCGCAGGTTTAATCTGGCGCGGCAGGATCGGCAGCGGCGTGCGCCAGGCGTGCGCGCCGCAGTTCGGCCCACTCGATCAGCGCCTGCATCGACGGTCCCAGCGCATGGCCGATCTCGCTCAATGCATATTCCACCCTGGGCGGTACCTGCGCATAGACCTTGCGCACGACGATACCGTCCTTTTCCAGCTGCTTGAGCTGCTGGATCAGCATTTTCTGGTTGACTTCCTCAATCAGGCGCTCCAGGTCGGAAAAGCGCAACGGTGCCTTGGCCGCAAACAGCTGGCACAGGATGATGATCTTCCATTTGCCTTCGAGTACGCGCAAGGTCTCGGTGGTGGCGTCGGCCCAGTCTCGGCGATTTTGCGGATCGCCACAATTCCATTCCCGTTGTTTTGTCATGATATGTGGGTTACTTACTTTTTGGTGGGTACTTCCCATTATTGCATAAGGCTCCTAAAATCACAGCAGATTGGACGATCAACGACACGGAGCTCATGAACATGAAGATAGGAATTATTGGAACGGGAAATATCGGCGCAACCCTGGCGCGCAAGCTGCTGTCCGCCGGCCATGAGGTGAAGATAGCCAATTCCGGCGGCGTCAAAGGCGTGCAAAGCGTGGCCGACGACATCGGCGCTGTGCCGGCCGATGTGCATGGCGCCGTCGATGGCGTGGACGTGGTGGTGCTGGCCATACCGCTGCCGGCCATGGCCAGCCTGCCTGCCGGCCTGTTCGACGGGGTGCCGCCGCAGGTCACCGTGATCGACACCAGTAATTATTACCCTGGCATGCGTGACGCGGCGATTGCGCAGATCGATGCGGGCATGGCCGAAAGCGTCTGGGTGTCGGCCCAGCTGGGGCGTCCGGTGGTCAAGGCCTTCAACAATGTGCTCGCGCATACGCTGGCCGCGTTGGGCCAGCCCGCAGGCACGCCGGGCCGCCTCGCCATTGCCGTCGCCGGAGATGACCCGATGGCCATGCAGGCGGCGATGACCTTGGTGGAGCAGGCCGGATTTGACGCGGTCGATGGCGGCACCTTGGCGCAGTCCTGGCGCCAGCAGCCCTGCACCCCCGCCTACTGTTGCGACCTTGAGGCGCCCGCCATGGCCAGGGCGCTTGCCGCGGCGGTTCCCGGCAAGGCGGCCGCGATACGCGACCGGATGCCGGCGCAGTTCGCCAAGCTGGGCGCGCATGCCAGCCATGACGACATCGTCGCCATGAACCGGCAACTGAACGTCTAGGCTCCGGCGGCATCCTGCCGGTAGCGTGCCGGCGGCAGTTCGAACTGGTTCTTGAAGAAGCGGGTGAACGCGCTTTGCGAGGAAAAGCCCAGGCGGTCGCCGATTTCCGCCACGCTCAGGCTTGTTTCGCGCAGCAAACGGCGCGATTCGCGGCTCTTGGCGCGCAGTTCCAGTGCGCGGAACGAGGTCTGCTCCTGCTGCAGCTGGCGCTGCAGGGTCCAGCGGTTCATCGCCAGGCCGTCGCACAGGGCCGGTAGCAGCGAGGCGCTATCGGCGTCGCCCGCGCCTTGCCGGCCCAGCAGATCGATGATGGCTTGCTCCACGCGGGCCGAAAACAGCTGCGCCCCCTGCAGCTGCTGCAATTGCCCCTGCGCGTGCCGCAGCGCGTGCGGCGCCAGCATGGCGTTGAACTGGGCGAAGGGCCGGTTCAGCGCCGGTGCGTCGAACGTCAATGTATTGCGCGCCTGGCCAAAGGTGGCGGCGGCGCCGAAGCACTCGGAAATGGCCGGCGCGAACCATGGCGCCTTGCCCTGGAATCCGGCACGGAAGGCGGTGGGCGCGCCATCGTCGTAGGCGCGCGCCACCAGCGACAGCATGCGGAAATTGGCCAGCGCCTGCATGGCGCCGCCCGACGGGCAGAACTCGGACAGGTATTCGATCTCGATGCGCGTGCCATTTTCGCTCATCAGCATGAAATCGAATTCGCCGATCAATCCCCGCAAGTGCAGCAGCTCGTGCAGCGCGCTGCGCAGGGTGGGGCGGTTGAAGCAGACGTGGGCGATGCCCGAGTAATGCGCGAACCAGTGCGTTACGTCGAGGTCGAGCAAGCCGCGGTGCTGCGGCAGTTGTTGGGCGTAGGCCGTCATGCGGCGGTGCCGCTCGGCGTTGATGCGGCCGCCCGGTTCGTCCAGCTGCGCCGGCGTGATGCCCGTGCGCTGAAAAAACTCGGCGGGGTCGTGGCCATCGGCCTGCATGGCGCGCGCGCATTGCTGCGCGATCCGGTTCGAAACCGTACGCGTGTCGGGTTTGTGCAAGGCTGTCTCCTGCTTATCCTGCTTGTTGTAGTAATTTTTCACAAATATTAGCACTTTGTAGGAGATTGTTGGTTGTTGTGCCATCTAACCAAAAATTGTTCTCGCGGGTATAAAACGCGTGCTGCGCGGTCAAGAAACTCACGCATTCTCACGCTATATTGTTTTCGGCCGGCCTTGCTGCCGCGCCTTGATACCTACAAAAACAGTCTTGGAGATAATGATGAATTGCACTTTGAAACCGATGGCCCGCATGGTCGCCGGCTGCGTCGCCACGCTTGCCCTGGCCGCCTGCGGCAATAACGGCAGCGTGGAATACAAGCAGCCCGTGTTCGGCGCCACCACCTACAGCCAGATCCAGGTCGACGGCTATGCCTTCAAGGACATGAACCGCAACGGCAAGATCGATCGATACGAAGACTGGCGCCTGCCGGCCGAGGTGCGCGCCGACGATCTGCTGTCGCACATGAGCCTCGATGAAAAAGCGGGGCTGATGATGCACGGTACGGCGCCCACAGTGGCCGACCCCACCGGCATCGGCCAGGGCGGCGCGTATGACTTGACGGCCCTGCAGGACCTGATCGTCAAGCAGTACGTCAACACATTCATTACGCGCATGGCGGGCGACTCGGCCAATATGGCGGCCCAGTACAACAAGGTGCAGGCCCTGAGCGAAACGTCGCGCCACGGCATCCCGGTGTCCATCAGCACGGACCCGCGCCACCATTTCCAGTACACGGTGGGCGCCAGCGCCGGCACCAAGGGCTTCTCGCAATGGCCTGAAACCCTGGGCCTGGCCGCCATCGGCGACGATGCGCTGGTGCGCCGCTTCGGCGACATCGCGCGCCAGGAATACCTGGCCGTCGGCATCACGCAGGCCCTGTCGCCGCAGGCCGACCTGGCCACCGAGCCGCGCTGGTCGCGCATCAACGGCACCTTTGGCGAAGACGCGGACCTGGCCAAGCGCATGGTGCAGCACTATATCGAGGGCTTCCAGGATGGGAACACGGGCTTGCATGACGGCAGCGTGGTGGCCGTCGTCAAGCACTGGGTCGGCTACGGCGCCACGAAAGAGGGCTACGACGGCCACAATTACTATGGCCGCTACATGACCTACCCGGGAAATAATTTCGCCTACCACGTGAAACCGTTCGAGGGCGCCTTCACGGCCAAGGCGGCTTCCGTCATGCCGACCTACGCTCTACCGGACGGCAATATCACGATCGACGGCATCACCCTGGAACAAGTGGCGGCCGGCTTCAGCAAGACCATGCTGACGGATCTGCTGCGCGGCAAATACGGTTTTGAAGGCGTGATCCTGTCCGACTGGGGCATCACGTCGGACTGCGACGCCAACTGCCGCAACGGCACGGCGCCTGGCGTCGCGCCTTCCTTCATGGGCTTCGGCACGCCGTGGGGCATGGAAGACGCCACCAAGGCCGAGCGTTATGTAAAAGCCGTGACGGCGGGGATGGACCAGTTTGGCGGCGTGACGGAAGCGCCATACCTGACGCAAGCCGTGCAGCGCGGCCAACTGACGGAAGCGCGCATCAACGCCTCGGCGCGCCGTATCCTGATCCAGAAATTCAAGCAGGGCCTGTTCGAGCATCCGTTCGTCGATGCGGCCAAGGCGGCCACCACGGTGGGCAAGGCGGATTTCGTCGATGCTGGCCTGGACGCTCAGCGCCGCTCGCTGGTCCTGCTGGAAAACAAGGACAAGGTCTTGCCGCTGGCGGCCACCGTCAAGAAGGTCTACCTGTACGGCATCGATGCGGCCGTGGCCAGGCAATATGGCTACACGGTGGTCGCCACGCCGCAGGAAGCGGACGTGGCCCTGCTGCGCGTGGCCGCGCCGTATGAAATCCTGCACCCGAACTACATCTTCGGCAGCATGCAGCACGAAGGACGCTTGAACTATGTCGACGGCGACGCCGACTACGAGGCGATCAAGAACGCGGCGAAATTGGCGCCGAAGACGGTGGTCACCGTGTACCTGGACCGCCCGGCCATCCTCGGCAACGTGCAGGACAAGGCCAGCGCCATCGTCGCCAACTTCGGTGTCAGCGATGGCGCGCTGTTCGATGTCCTGACGGGCAAGGCCAAGCCGCAAGGCAAGCTGCCGTTCGAGTTGCCATCGTCGATGGCCGAAGTGCAGGTGCAGAAATCGGACGTGCCGTATGACACGGCGCATCCGCTGTACAAGTTCGGTTACGGACTGGCCTACTAAACGCCGTTCAACGTACGGTAATCCAGCTGCGCTCTTGCATGGAGCGCAGCGCCGCGGCTACCAGCCGGTCCACCTCGTAGCCGTCGCGGAAGGTGGGCCAGACCGGCTGGCCGCCCGCGATGGCCTGCAAAAAGTCGCGCGCTTCAATGACGATCTGCTCGTTGTAGCCGGTGCCGTGCCCGGCGCCCTGGCTGAACGCCAGGTAGTCGGGGTGGGCGGGTCCCATCAGCAGGCGCTGGAAACCCTGGCGCTGCGCGGGGCGGCCGGCGTCGTACAGCCATAATGCATTCTGGTCTTCTTGGTCGAAGGCGAGGGCGCCTTTCGTCCCCGTGATGCGGTAGGTGTAACCCATCTTGCGTCCGGCCGCCACGCGGCTGAAGGTCAGGGCGCCCAGCGCGCCGCTGGCAAAGCGCAGCATCACATTTCCCTGGTCGTCATTCTCCACCGCTTCCATGCCAGCCGGCCCTTGCCGTTGCGCGTGCACGGTATTCATGTCCGCCACCAGCGAGTCGATGGGGCCGCCCAGGCGCAGGGCCAGGTTGAGCAGGTGCGAGCCCACGTCGGCCAGCGCACCTGCCCTGGTGGCCGTCGCCTCGCGCGTGCGCCACGAGGCAGGCGCGCGCGGGTCGTGCAGATAGTCTTCCACGTGTTCGGCGGCGACGTGGATGATCTCGCCGATTTCGCCCGATTCGATGATCTGTCGCGCCAGTTGGCTGGCCGGCGTGCGGATGTAGTTGTAGCCGACCATGTTGGCCACGCCCGCCGCTTCGGCCGCCTGCGCCAGCTGCAGGGATTCCGCGGCCGTCATGCCCAGTGGCTTTTCGCAGAACACGGGTTTGCCCAGGGCTAGCGCGGCCAGCACGATGTCCTTGTGCGTGGCCGGCGGCGTGGCGACGATGATGGCGTCGATGGCGCGATCATTGACCAGCGTGCGCCAGTCGCCCGTGGAGCGGTTCCAGCCCAGTTCCTGCGCGCTGCGGGCCGCGCCTTCCGCACTGCTGGTGCTGATGCACTCGCATACGGGGTTCAAGGCCGTGGGAAAAATGCCGCGCACGGCCTTGTAGGCGATGGTGTGGGCCTTGCCCATGTAGCCGGCGCCGATCAGGCCGATGTTGATGTCTTGCATAGGGAGTCTCCGAGGATGTCGCGATAGGGGATCAAGCTTGCTGGCGCCAGGCATGGCTGTCCAGGGCGTCGAGGAAGCGGGCGGCGGGCCAGTCCTGTGCCAGCGCTTCGTGCATGAGCTGCTGCTGCGTGGGCGGTGCCATGCCGCCTATGGGCTGGTCGCGATCGAGGTTGCTGGGGAAGGCATAGCCCTCGGCGCAGGCTGCAATCGCGTGGCCGATGCCGTCGCCGGACAGGGCACCCTGGTCGCGCAGCGCCTGCAGTGCCGGATACAGCGCGGCGCTCATGGCGCGGCGGTCCAGCGCTTCCATGGCGCGCCCGAACGGCGACGACACTTGCAGCAAATTCGCCATGCGGCGGATGTCGGACGAACGGTTATGGCCCGCCGCATGGAACAGGGCGGGATTGAAGAAGACGGCGTCGCCCTGGGAGAGCGGCAGTTGCACGCAATGCCGGGCGAAATAATCGCGGAAGGGCGGTTGCTGCCAGGCGAGGAAACCGGCCTGGTAGCGCTGCGAATACGGCAGGTACAGGGTGGGACCGGATTCGACCGGCATGTCGCAGTGGGCGACGGCACCCTGCAAGGTCAATAAGGCCGACATCTGGTGCACGGGAGCGGGATAGGCGGCACAACTGACGGCGCTCTGGAAGCCCAGGTGATAGTCGCGGTGCGGCGCCTGGGCCGCGCCGCCCGGGTTGACGACGTTCACTTGTGCCGTCATCTGGTAGGCGAGTCCCAGCCACGCCTCCGCTATCCACGCAAACACGGGATTGGCGTAGTAGCGCGCAAAGGCTTCGGGCGCGCGCAGACACAGTTTTTGCTGGGCGTTCCAGATGCGGTCGTTCGCGCCCGGTTTGGCGAAATGGTCGCCGCCCGCCTGGCCGCTCGCGTGCTGTTCGGCGATCAGTGCGCGAAAGACACTGCTGACCTGTTCCAGCGTCGCCGTGTCGTCGACGGCGCGCTGGAACACGATGACGCCGGGGCCATCCATCAGCGCCTTGCCCCATTCTGCCTGCAGCGCGCGCAGCGACGCGGTACTGGTGGCCAGCGCACGCACCCTGTCGCAATCGTAGACGAGGATATTGTCTTCCACCGCGGTGGCGTGCGGATAGTCAGCCAGCACAGTGCATTGGCTGACGGTGTGGATGAAATCATCGAGCTGGCAGTCTTGCGGCGACAGCCAGAAGGGGGCGGGCGGCGCGGCGTCTTGGGTGGTCATGCGGTGTCTCCTGAGTTTTACGTTGTAGAATCAGTATAGGGATGAAAATCGGCATTTTTCATCAGAAAATCCATCAAAAAACCATCAATGGAATGGACATGGCATGACGCATCCGTTTCCCGTCAAGGTCGTGGCGCTGCAGGCCGGCGTCAGCGTGGCGACCGTCGACCGCGTGATCAAGCAGCGCGGGGGCGTGCACGCGAATACCGTGCGCCGCGTGATGCAGGCGCTCGATGAACTGGCGCGGCAAAGCACGCAGGTGGGTCTGGCCGGCAGGAAGTTCATGCTCGACGTGCTGATGGTGGCGCCGCGCCGCTTTACGGACGCCGTGCGCGCCGCACTGGAAGCGGAACTGCCGTCCTTGCATCCGGCCGTGCTGCGCTCGCGTTTTCACCTGCATGAAACCCTGGAAGTGGACGGCATCGTCGACCAGCTGGAGCGCATCCGCAAGAACGGCAGCCACGGCGTGCTGCTGAAGGCGCCGGACTTGCCGCTCGTGGCCGAGGCAGTAAACCGGCTGGCGGCGGCCGGCATTCCCGTGGTGACCCTGGTGACGGACTTGCCAGCTTCCGTGCGCCGCGGCTACGTGGGCATGGATAACCGCGCGGCGGGCGAGACGGCCGCGTGCCTGATCGGCCGGTGGCTGGGCGCGGGCCAACGGCCCAGGAAACAGCAAGTGCTGGTGACCCTGAGCAGCAACCGTTTTCATGGCGAGGAAGAGCGCGAGATCGGCTTTCGCCGCGCGCTGCGCGAACGGCACCGCCATTTATCCATCGTCGAAGTGAGCGAAGGCCACGGCATCGACGGCGCCACGGGCGCGCTGGTGCGTGAAGCACTGGCTACGCATCCAGGCATCGCCGCCGTGTATTCGATCGGCGGCGGCAATACCGCCATCGTGCAGGCATTCGCGCAGGCGGGCCGGCCTTGCCAGGTCTTCATCGGCCACGACCTCGATGCGGACAACGTGGCGCTGCTCAAGTCGGGCGCCATCCACGCCGTGCTGCACCATGACCTGGGCCAGGACATGCGCCGCGCCTGCCAAGAGATACTGCGGGCGCAGGGCGCGCTGCCGGCCCTGGCGCAGGTGCCGCCCTTGTCCGCCATCCAGATCGTCACGCCATGGAACCTGCCCGCGCTGAACGGGGTGAATTGACAGTTACCCGGGGCTGGCCGATACTCGCCGCTTCGCTCATCGTTCACCTCAGGAAGGAATCCCCCGATGTCCGTCACTCCGCAATTGTGCAAGACCGTGCTGGTAGCCGCACTCTCCATCGCGTTTACCATGCCCGCCATGGCCGCCGTCCCTGCAGCTGCCGCCGCTTCATCGGCCTGGGTCGAGACCAGCAACCGCAACGCGGCCATCGTGCTGGCGGCGCAGGCGCAGTTCTCGCCCGAAGACGCGTCCGACACAGGCCTGGCCCAATACGACGGCCTGGCTGCCGACCTGGGGCCGAACATCACCGAGCGCCACGTGGCGGCCATGCAGAAGGCGCGCGCGCAATTGCAGCAAAAGCTGGAACTGGAACGCGACGAGCGCATACGCCAGGACCTGGAAATCCTGATCGGCGCCGTCGACCAGGAGATCATGGGCACGCAGTTGGAAGCCAAATACACCCTGCCGTGGGTCGATGTGCCGCAAATGGTCTTTGGCAGCATGCAAAGCCTGCTGCAGGAGCAGCGCCCGGCCGCGCGCCGGGCCAAGGCGCTCGAGCGCCTGCAACGCTACGTGGGCCAGTTCCCGGGCAGCACGCCGATCACGGCGCAGGCAAAGGCGCGCTTCACGGAAAAGATCGGCCAGCCTGGCCTGGCGGGACCCGTGCGCCTGCAGGTGGAGCAGTCGCTGGAAAATGTGCCGACGTATATCGCCGGCATCCGCAAGCTGTTTGCCGACATGAAGATCAAGGGTGCGGAGAGCGCACTGGCGGCCATGGAGCAGCAGCTGAACGAGTATGCGGCATGGGAAAAGCAAGTGGTGCTGCCCCTGTCACGCACGGATTTCCGCATGGCGCCCGAGCTGTATGCATTCCGCCTGAAACAGGTGGGCATCGACATCGAGCCGCGCGCGCTGGTCGAACGGGCGCAGGTGGCTTACCTGGAAACGCGCGCCGCCATGCAGGCGCTGGCGCCCGTGGTGGCGGCCAAGCTGGCCTTGAAGGGCGTCGACGGCACGGACTACCGCCAGGTGATGCGCGCGCTGAAGGCCGATTCCATCCCCAACGAGCAGCTCGAAGCGCACTACAAGGGTGTCAATACGCAGCTGGAACAGCGCATCGCCCGGCAGCGCGTGGTCGATATTCCTGCGCGCGCCATGACCATGCGCCTGGCGTCCGCCGCCGAATCGGCGGCCCAGCCGGCGCCGCATATGCGTCCGCCTCCGCTGATCGGCAATACGGGCGAGCACGGACAGTTCGTCCTCCCCGTCAGCAATCCGGCCGCCAGCGGCAAGGGCGAGGCGTATGACGATTTCAATTTCGCGGGCGCCGCCTGGACCCTGAGCGCGCACGAAGGCCGCCCTGGCCACGAGCTGCAGTTCAGCGCCATGGTGGAGCGGGGCGTGTCGCAGGCGCGCAGCCTGTACGCGTTCAACAGCGTCAACGTGGAAGGCTGGGCGCTGTACGCGGAAGCGGAGATGATTCCGTACGAGCCGGCCGAAGGCCAGTTCATCGCGCTGCAATTCCGCATGCTGCGCGCGGCGCGCGCCATGCTCGACCCGATGCTGAACCTGGGGCAGGTCACGCGCGAGGAAGCGGGGCGCATCCTGACGGACGAAGTGATGCTGTCGAAACCGATGGCGCGCCAGGAGCTGGACCGCTATACCTTCAACATGCCGGGCCAGGCGGGCAGCTATTTCTATGGCTATACGCGCATCCTGCAACTGCGCGCGGAAACGGAGCTGGCGCTGGGCGACAAATTCGACCGCCTGGCGTTCAACAACTTCCTGCTGGGACAGGGCTTGCTGCCGCCGGAGCTGCTGGCCAAGGCCGTGCGCGAGCACTTCATTCCGGAGCAGAGAAAAGCCAGGGGCTGACGCCAAGGCATGGGAGCGGCAGGGAAGGGGAATTTTGCCGCTCCTCTCCTCGGGCCAGTCGTATAATGACGCTCATTGTGCCGGTCCACCCAGGAGTTCCACTTGCAGCTACCGATCCGTTATCCGAACATGCCGCAACTGCTGCTGAAGGCCCGCGACAGCCTGCTCCAGCATTTCCGCCCCATCCTCAATCACTTCGGCGTGACGGAGCAGCAGTGGCGCATCATGCGCGCGCTGAATGAAAGCCCGACCCTGGAACCGCGCGAGCTGTGCGAGATCTGCCAGATTTCGAGCCCCAGCATGAGCGGCATCCTGGCGCGCATGGAAGAGATCGGCCTGATCGGGCGCAGCAAGTTCGAAGGCGACCAGCGCCGCCGCAAGGTGCACCTGTCCGAAGCGGGCGCCAGTTTGCTGATGCAGATGGGGAAGCTGATCGACCTGCAATATGCGCATCTGGAAGCGGCTTACGGCAAGCAAGTGTTCGAAGACATGCGCCGCGCCCTGGAAGCGTTTATTGCTCTTGAAACCCTGCCGGTGGCGCCCGCCATCCTGCGCTGAGCGGCAACCCCGCTCCCATCTTTCCCTTTCCGTACGGCCATCAGGCGCGTGTTTTTCAGCATGCGCCGCCGCTGCTTTTCCCATGCCTGTTCCTGTGATTTCCCCGTGCTGCGGGGCTTGCGTCGTCACGCCTGCCGGATTTGCTATAAGACTAAGCCTTACGGTCAATCACTTACATGTGAGTAAATAAGCGTATAATTTGCTTCACTTGATCCAGATCAAGAAGAACAGCGGACGCTCCCCTCGCGGGAGGGAACTGCAACGCGGCGCCACGCCCGTATTTCGCCAGATAAAACAGCAAAGTCAGGAAAAAAATGAACACACCATGCATGCGCGCTGCGGCGCTCGCCGTCTCCACGCTCGTCGGCGCAAACGTTTGCGCCCAAAGCAATATCACCATCTACGGCGTGGTCGACGCGGCCACCGCGTACGCGAGCAACCAGGGCGGCAAGTCGACTACCTATATGCGCAGCGGCAGCTTGTCCGCCAGCAAGATCGGTTTCCAGGGCGTGGAAGACCTGGGCGGCGACCTGAAGGCGCTGTTCCTGCTGGAAAACGGCTTTGAAAGCGATACAGGCGCGCAAAGTTCGGCCAGCGCCCTGTTCAACCGCCAGGCCTATGTGGGCTTGCAATCGGCAGCCTACGGCACCGTGACGGCGGGCCGCCAGTACACGCCGTACTACCTGCTCGTGGGTTCCCTGGCGTCGAGCAACGTCTTGACGGGCGCCACCGGCGCCCACCCGGGCGACATCGACGGCCTCGACACGACCGTGCGCATCAGCAATTCCGTCACCTACAGCATGCCCGCCTGGCGTGGCTTGCAGGCCAGCGCGCAATACGGCTTTGGCGAAGCGGCCGACGGCAATGCCGTGGGCAGCAGCTTCAGCGCCGCCGTCAAGTACAGCACGTCGCCAGCCGAATTCGCGCTCGGCTACCTGAAACTGAAAAATGGGCAGAACGGCGCCGGCTGGAGCGATAACGCATCGGGCAGCTTCGGCATCTCGGCCCTCAACCAGGGCTACGCCTCGGCGGAAAGCATAACGTTCATCGCCGCCAGCGCGCGCTACACCATGGGCAAGTGGATGGTGGGCGCGAATGCCAGCAACGTTCAATACCAGGCGGGCAGCCGCTCGGCCTTCCGCGACACGGCCATCTTCAATACGGCCGGCCTGATCTCGAGCTACCAGCTGACGCCACAGTGGTTCCTGTCCGCCGGCTACAGCGACACCTTCGCCAGCCACGCCAACGGCATCGCCGATCGCGCGCGCTACCGCCAGCTGTCGTTCGAACAGAATTACGCGCTGTCCAAGCGCACGGCGATCTATCTGATCGAAGCGCGCCAGCTGGCGCGCGGCCAGACCCTGGGCCAGGACGGCGCGATCGTCAACGCCGTCGCCTCGGTCGGCGATTCGCAAAACGGCACGCCGTCGTCGAACGGCGGGCAGACGGTGGTGATGGTCGGTCTCAAGCATTCTTTCTGAACGGTTGCTGAACTCACGGGAGCTTCAATTGGACGCTACACATAATAAGGAGGGCCGCGGCCCCCTGAATCCCGGCCGCCGCATGGTGCTGGCCGGCCTGCTGTCGGCTTCGGCCGCGGCGCTGATTCCCTGGGCGCTGGCCGAACCGGTCGCCAATGCGGAGCAGGGCGCCTTCCTCGGCGTGTCGGCCATGCTGGTGGGACGGCAAGTGCTCGACCCCGTGCTGGCCACACGCCTGTATGACGCGCTAGTGGCGCAGGACGCCGCCTTCCCCGCGAAGGTGCGCGCGCTGCTGGCGCTGATCAATGCGCAGGGTTTGCAGGCTGCCGGCCTGCAGGAAGCGCTCGACGCGCTCGACCCGGCCCAGTCGCCGCTGGCGGCCTTGCCGCGCCAGATCGCCAGCGCCTGGTATCTGGGCATCGTGGGCACGGGCGAGGCGGCCGTCTGCGTCGCCTACGAGCAGGCCTTGAACGCGGCCGTCGTCGCCGACGTGCTCAAACCTCCCACGTATTCCTACGGCGCCTACGGCAGCTGGGCCAGAAAACCAATTTAAGGAGCCATCATGGCTGAAGAACTCTCCGCCGATTACCTCGTGATCGGCTCCGGCATCATCGGTTCCCTGGCCGCGCGCAAGCTGGCGCTGGCCGGCGCCTCGGTGCTGATCCTGGAAGCGGGCCCGCGCGTGTCGCGCGGCGAAATCGTCGCCCGTTTCCGCAACACGACGCGCCGCAGCGACTGGATGTCGCCATATCCATCGGTGGCCACGGCGCCGCACCCGATCTACCAGCCGAAGGACAACGGCTACCTGGTGCAGGCCGGCCCGTACCCATACCCGGCCGAATACATCCGCCAGTTCGGCGGCACTTCGTGGCACTGGGCCGCGCAAGCGTGGCGCAACGTGCCGAACGACTTCCGCATCCATACCCTGTATGGCGTGGGCGTCGACTGGCCGATCAGCTATGAAGACCTGGAGCCGTTCTACCAGGAAGCGGAAGAGATCATGGGCGTTTCGGGTGCCGAGAACACGGGTTCGCCGCGCAAGCAGCCATTCCCAATGGACTCCGTGACGGAACCGTACGCCATGCGCCGCATCCGCGAGCGCCTCGACCCGTCGTTCAAGGTGGTTGGCAACACGGTGGCGCGCAACAGTGTCAGCTACGATGGCCGCCCGGCCTGCTGCGGCAATAACAGCTGCCAGCCGATCTGCCCCATCGACGCGCAATACCATGGCGGCATCGCCGCGCTGCAGGCGGAAGCAGCGGGCGTCAAGATCGTCTGCAACGCCAACGTCTACAAGCTGGAGCACGATGCGCAGGGCCGCATCACGGCCGCCCTGTACTACGACGTCGACAAGAAGAGCCGCCGGGTCACGGCCAAGACCTTCATCCTGGCCGCCAACGGCATCGAAAGCCCCCGCTTGCTGCTCGTTTCCGCCTCGGACAAATACCCGAACGGCCTGGCCAACAGCAGCGACATGGTGGGCCGCAACCTGATGGACCACCCGAGCACCTCGATCACCTTCGACGCCGATGAAGACCTGTGGCTGGGCCGGGGCCCGCAAAGCCCCAATTCCATCAATACCATGCGCGATGGCGATTTCCGCAGCCAGCATTCGCCGTACCGCCTGGACTTCACGAACATCTCGCGCGTGGATGGCGCCACCAGGGAATTGATCGGCAAGGGGGTGTTTGGCGATGCATTCGAACAGCAGCTGCGTTTCCGCTCGGCCCGTGAAATGAGCTTGAAAAACGTGCTGGAAGTGCTGCCGAATCCGGAAAACCGCATCGCCCTCAGCAGCGAGAAGGATGCCATGGGCATTCCCAAGCCGCAGGCGCATTACGCGATCGACGAGTACACGAAGCGTGGACACGAACGCTCGAAGCAGGATTTCGAGCGCATCGCCAAACTGATGGGCGGCACCAATCTGCGCCATAGCAAGGAAGGCGTGTTCGCCAACAACCAGCACATCTGCGGCACCCTGTCGATGGGCTCCGACCCGGCCAAGGCCGTGTGCGACCAGTGGGGCCGCACTTTCGACCACGCCAACCTGTTCCTGTGCAGCACGGGCGTGCTGCCCACGTCCGGCACCTGCAATTCGACGGAAAACGGCCTGGCCGTGGCCCTGCGCACCGTCAAGCATATCCTCGACGAACAACAGGGAGGCACGGCATGATGGCGATCTTCAGACTGGCGGCCGGCGCCGCCTTGCTGTCCCTGGCCTTGCCCGTGCTGGCGGCGCAAGCGCCGGGCGCGGACGTGCAGGCGATCGAACGCGGCCGCTACCTGGCCACGGCCGGCGACTGCATCGCCTGCCACAGCGTGCCTGGCGGGAAGCCGATGGCGGGCGGCCTGGCCCTGGCCACGCCGCTGGGCGCCATCGTCGCCACCAACATCACGCCGTCGACAACGCATGGCATCGGCAACTACACGCTGGCGCAGTTTTCCGCCGCCGTGCGCCACGGCGTGCGGGCCGACGGCGCCAATCTGTACCCGGCCATGCCCTACACGGCCTACGCCAAGGTGACGGATGACGACACGGCCGCCCTGTACGCCTACTTCATGCATGGCGTGGCGGCAGTGGACACGGCGCCGGCGCAAAAGACGGACTTGCCATTCCCGTTCAATATCCGTTTGTCGATGGCGGGCTGGAATCTGCTCTTCCTCGATAAAAAACCGTTCGTGGCCGATGCGTCGAAAAGCATGGAGTGGAACCGTGGCGCCTACCTGGCGCAAGGTCTGGCCCACTGCACCACGTGCCACACGCCGCGCAACGCCCTGATGGCCGAGCAGCTGTCGAAGGAGCTGGGCGGCGCCGACCTGGGCACCTGGTATGCGCCGAACATCACGTCGGACGTCAACAGCGGCGTGGGAGGCTGGAGCCAGCAGGAACTGGCCGGCTACCTGCGCACGGGCCGCGCCGCGCACCGGGGCCAGGCGGCAGGCCCGATGGCCGAGGCCATCGACCATAGCCTCAAGCACCTGAGCGACGCGGACTTGAACGCCATCGCGCACTACATCAAGAGCGTGCCTGCCATCCGCGACAAGGCGGACGTGAAACCGGTGACGCAATGGGGCCAGGCTGGCGACGAGTTGAGCAGCATCCGCGGCGTGCCGCTGCCGCAAAACCTGAACACGATGTCGGGTGCGCAGCTCTACGATGCGCAGTGCGCCAGCTGCCACCAGGCGAAGGGCGAGGGCAGTTTCGACGGCAGCTTGCCGCCGCTGTTCCACAACTCGGCGACGGGCCGCGGCAACAGCAACAACCTGGTGATGGCGATACTCGATGGCGTGGAGCGCCAGGACGGCAAGGGTAGCCATGCCGGCCACCTGATGCCCGCGTTTCGCCAGACTCTGTCGGACGAGCAGATCGTCACCCTCGGCAATTACGTGCAGCGGATGTACGGCAATCCCGCCATCAAGGTGACGGCGGAGCAGGTGACGACCTTGCGCAATGGCGGCGCACCGTCGAACCTGATCGGCCTGGCCCGCGCGGGCATCATCGTCGGCGTGCTGGTGCTGCTTGCTTTGCTGCTGTGGTGGCGGGGACGCAGACGCAAGGAAACATCAGCAGCGTAAAAATACACCCTGAAGCAAAGGCTGGGGTCAGACCCGAGAGGGTCTGACCCCTTTTTTTTTACGCAGGAGTTTGCAACTGGTTTGCATCTGTGGGGATTATGTACTATCATTAGTTACATGAGGCGCGACAGCAAACTATCATCGATCCTCCATGTGCTGCTGCACATGGCCCATGCGGGACGCCCGATGACGTCCGAGGAACTCTCCGGCTACCTGGATACGAACCCCGTGCTGGTGCGGCGCGTGATGGCTGGCCTGCGCGAGCGCGGCTACGTGGCGTCGGACAAGGGCCATGGCGGCGGCTGGCGCATCGTCTGCGACCTGCACAAGGTGACCCTGCAAGACATCTACGTGGCCGTGGGTTCGCCCACCATCTTCGCCATGGGCAACCGTGTCGATCAGCCGGGCTGTTTGGTCGAGCAGGTTGTCAACCAGTCGCTGGCCGGCGCCTTCGATGAAGCCGAGGCGCTGCTGATCCAGCGCTTTGGCGCCGTCACCCTGGCCGACCTGGCCGACCGTTTCAGCCAACAATACGCCACCCACAAAGGAGCACCACATGCACATTCCTGAATCGCCTGGCATCCCGTTCGATGCCATCATCGTCGGCGGCAGCTACGCGGGCCTGTCCGCCGCCACGCAATTGGCGCGCGCCCGCCGCCGCGTGCTGGTGATCGACGGCGGCCAGCGCCGCAACCGCTACGCCAGCCATTCCCACGGTTTCCTGACCCAGGACGGCAGCGGCACGGCCGCCATCGCGGCCGAGGGCAAGGCGCAGCTGATGGCGTATGCCAGCGTCACCTGGCGGGACGGCATGGCCGTGCAGGCCGCGGCCAGCAGCGATGGCGATGGCTTCGATGTGACCCTGGCGGACGGCCATGTCGTGCACGGCCGCCGCCTCGTGCTGGCCACCGGCGTGATCGATGAACTGCCGCCCGTCGATGGCCTGGCCGAGCGCTGGGGCGGCAGCGTCTTTCACTGCCCGTATTGCCACGGCTATGAACTGGAGCAGGGCGCCATCGGCGTGCTGGCCACCGGCCCCTTGTCCATGCACCATGCGCTGATGCTGCCCGACTGGGGCACGGTCACTTTTTTCCTCAATGGCGCGTTCGAGCCCGATGCGGCGCAGCTGGCGCAACTGGCGGCACGCGGCGTAACTTTGGTGCGCACGCCCGTGGCGCGGATCGACGGCGTGGCCGACGTAGTCACGGCCGACGGCAGCCGCCACGCGATGGCCGGCCTGTTCGTGGCGACCCGCACGCGCCTGGCCAGTTCCCTGGCCGGCGAATTGGGCTGCGTGCTGGAAGAGGGGCCCATGGGGCCGTTCGTGCGCACCGACGAGCAAAAGGCCAGCAGCGTGCCCGGCGTTTTTTGCTGCGGCGACGCGGGCCGCATGGCGGGCAGCGTGGCGTTCGCCGTGGCTGATGGCGCCATGGCCGGCGTGGCGGCGCACCGCTCGCTGATGTTCGGACTCGATCAGGCGGCAAAACCGCCATCGATCTTCAGCCCCGCGCCCGTGACGAACGCCGCTTCCGCGCTGGCCAGGTAAGCGACCATGCCGGCGATTTCATCGGCCGTGCCGTGGCGGGGCAGGGCCATCAGGCCGTGCATCAGGTCGGCGAAGTCGCCCGTCGGCGGGTTCATGTCCGTGGCGACGGGGCCCGGTTCCACGTTATTGATGGTGATGCCACGCGGGCCCAGGTCGCGCGACAGGCCTTGCGTCAGGCCGCTCAGCGCCGATTTGCTCATGGCGTAGGCGGCCGCGCCGCCGAACGGCATGCGGTGCGCATTCGTGCTGCCGATATTGATGATGCGCCCGCCCGTTGGCATGTGCGCTACGGCCGCCTTGATGGCGACGAACACGGCGCGCACGTTGACGTTCAAGGTCTTGTCGAAGTCTTCCAGCGAAAAGTCGTCGATGGCGCCGGGCAGGAACACGCCCGCATTGTTGACGAGGATGTCGACACGGCCAAACTGCGCCGCCACCTTGGCGATGGCGGCCGTCAGGGCGGTGGCGTCGGCCGCATCGGCCTGCACGCCCAAGGCCTTGCCGCCGGCCGCTTCCACTTTGGCGGCCAGCGCCTGTGCTTCGGCGGCGGAACTTTGATAGGTGAAGACGACGTTGGCGCCCTGGCTGGCAAGGCGGCGCACGATGGCGGCGCCGATGCCGCGCGAGCCGCCCGTTACAAACGCGATCTTATCTTGCAGTGGCAGGGAGGTGCTGGTGGTGGCTTGGGTTTGCATGATGTGCTTTCTGAGTGAGGAGTCGAGGAATTCAGTATCTGCCTTTCATTCCTGGCGCGCTAGCCATCAATCCCTACAATCACTTTCAACCATTGGTATTAAATGAGCTGGTAGAATAGGGGCATGGAAGCCCTCAATCACTTGCAATCGTTCGTGCTGTCTGCCGAGCTGGGCAGCTTTTCGGCCGCCGCGCGCCGCCTGGGGCTGACGCCGGCGGCCGTCAGCAAGAATGTGGCGCGGCTGGAAGCGAGCCTGGGGCTGCGGCTGTTCCAGCGCAGCACGCGTCGTTTGACCCTGACGGAAGGGGGCGAACGCTTCCTGCAGCAGATAGGCGGCGCCCTGTCCACCTTGCGCGAAGCCATTGCCGGCGTGGCCGAAGAGGGCGGCCAGCCGGCCGGCATACTGAAAATCAGCATGGCACCATCGTTCGGGCGCAGCTACGTGGTGCCCCTGCTGGGCGACTTCATCGCCCGCTACCCCGGTGTCATCCCCGACTGCCATTTCGACAACCGGCAAGTGGACTTGATCGGCGAAGGTTTTGACGTGGCCATCGGCGGTGGCATCGAATTGACGCCGGGCGTGGTGGCGCGCGAACTGGGCCACGCCCACATCGTCGCCACGGCATCGCCCGCTTTCATGCGGGGCAAGGCCATGCCCACGCACCCTTCGGATCTGGCCCAGTTCGACGGCGTGGCGCGCCGCTCGGCCGGTAGCGGCCGATTGCGCAGCTGGATACTGCGCGATGGCGCGGGCGGCGAAGGCGTGGCCGAATGCCGCCCGCGCGCCATCTTCGACGATCCGGAAGCGATGGCGCAGGCGGCCATCCTCGGTGTCGGCGTGGCGCTGCTGCCCATGCCGCATGCGCTGGCCCATTTGCGCAGCGGAGCCCTGGTCCGGCTGCTGCCCGGCTGGCATGCCGATTCCGGCCCACTGTCCGTGTACTATCCGAGCAAGAAACTGCTGCCCGCAAAGACGCGTGTGTTCGTCGATTTCCTGCTGGAGCAATTCCGCCAGCGCGATTTCGCCGCGCAGATGCGGCCCGATTAAACAATGAAAAATTCTCATGCCTGACAACTACAGCCTGTTTTACACCTTCGATGGCGGTCAGCCAGCCCGCTTCCAGGAAGCGCGCGTCTTTGGCACGACCGTGTGGACGGCCAGCGGCGCGGCCATGACCTGGGGCGAGGAGACGCGCACGCAGTATGCGAGCATAGCGGAAGCGCAGGCCGCCTATCTGTCCCATTGCGATGCAGCTGTCGCCGGTGGCCATACCCTGGCGCGCACCATGCTCATCGATCCGGCCATCTTTGATTTCGCTCTGCTGCGAATACTGGTAGCGGATGCCGCCCGCCTGGCATTTGGGGCCGTGCGCCGTGCCCATCCCGGCCAGCACATCGACGCTTTCGCGCTGGTCAGCGACGACAGTGCCATGACCATCGGGCCGGCGGCCAACAGCCGCGAAGCGCTGGCCGCCTCGGAGTACGGTGAAGAGATGTTGTGGAATCCGGCGGAATGGGCGTTTGAGGACGGGGTCGCGTATTTCGACAGCGCCTACCGATTGCTGCTGCAGGCGCACCGCGATTTGCCGTTCGACGTCGATTTCGACACCTTCCGCACCGGCGTGTTCGACGCCTGCATCGCGGCGCTGGCGCAGCTCGATGCCGAAGGCTGTTTTGGTGCGGGCGCGCAGCGCGACGATTGCGTGCTGCTGTTCGAGGTCAGCGACAGCGAAGCAGTGGAAGGCGCGATGGAACGATTGAATCCACCGGCCGTGGTGGCGCGTTTCGAGCGCTGGATGGTCAGTTGCGCAGAGCAAGGGTGAATAAAATGTCCAAAACCAAAAAGATATTTTTTGTATCCGTATTGGCGATTGCAATATTCATCGATGTACATTTTTCAACTGGCTGCGGAAAGTTAAGCCCTGAATTTTCATGGGGCTGGGTGGTTGCAGGCACATTTCTTCAGTTGTATGGCGCGCATAAGCTCTTCCGCACGTTAAGAAGTGATACTGTGGCCGGCATCGATATTGTCCCTGATGATTACGTCAGAGATGGTTTTTTTCGTTCAAAATGGTTTTATATCGTCTTTATAATCTTCTTTGGCTGCATGGTTTTCTCTTACGGGGTAAGCCATCCCGATTCACGCACTGCCTTCAAACCTGGCATGAAAATAAGCAGCTGCCCTGGATGAGCCCTTTGAGTTGTGGAAACGCGCAAGATTTTTTCTTATGGCCGAATTTTCCTTGCAGGAATTGATCTTGGAGGTAAGGATAAAATGTTAGATATCGCCACTACATATTTGATTGTTTCAGCGCCAGTCAATGTGGGGGAAATTCACGGGGACTGCTTGCGAAGTATTGATACTGTTCATGGCACAGCGATTTATCGCGGAATGGATCGAGATCCGTGGCGCAGTCTCGATACTGCTTTCTTTGCCAAAAGGCTTGGCTATGAACTGGTGAACTTGCGGCGAAAAATCGGACTCGCTGCCAACAAGATATATAGTTGTGGAATATGCCGTGATTTATCCGAGGTCCAAACTATTCTATCTTTGTCGGAAAGTGGGCGGGAAAAAGATGATCTGATATGGATTGATAATTCTGGCAGTATCCCACCCGATGATGCCAGGTTTTTTGGGCTACGATTTTTATGTGGATGGCTTTGGTCCGTTAATTCGGCTGGCATGTTCGAGCAACCGGAGATTTTTTGAGGCTTCGCTTGGGAATGTGAGCCAGCATGGTCTTTTTCCTGGTATGAAGAATATCGTTGAGTATGTGAGTTCTTATCTTGAAAATTGTGAGATGGTGGGGCTGGAGTTTGTGGAGCCTCGGCGGATTTCTGATCAGGGAATATTCCGCATCTTTGGCATAGGTGGCGATTTGTGATGCGATGTTTTTTGACGACTACCTCCAACGCAATGCCTGCTGCAAAGCCGAATTACGCCGCCACCAGCCTGAGCCGCGTAATCTCCGCCGGCGCGCCGATGCGTTTCGGCGGGCCCCAGTAACCGGTGCCGCGGCTCACATAAATCCACAAGCGGCCTTGCCGGTGCAGGCCCGCCACATACGGCTGCTGCAGCGGCACGAACAGATTCCAGGGCCAGAATTGTCCGCCGTGCGTGTGGCCCGACAGTTGCAGATCGTAGCCGGCCGCTTCGGCCCCGGGCGCGCTGCGCGGCTGGTGCGCCAGCAGAATGCGGGGGATATCGGCGGGTGCGCCGGAGATGGCCGCTTGCGGGTCGCTTTTCTGGGCAGGGTCGAAACTGGCCGCGTTGAAATCGGTGACGCCGGCCAGGGCCAGGCGTGCGCCGTCGTGTTCGAGCACCGTGTGCTCGTTCATCAGTACGCGCAAGCCCAGGCGGCGGAACTCCGCCACCCACGGCGCGGCGCCCGAATAGTATTCGTGGTTGCCCGTCACGAGGAAGACGCCATGGCGCGCGCGCAGCTCGCCCAGCGGCGCCGTGTGGCTGGCCAGTTGCGCCACCGTGCCGTCGACCACGTCGCCCGTGATGGCGATGATGTCGGCCCGCAGGCCGTTGGCGCGCGCGACAATGGCTTCCACGTAGGCGCGCTTGATGGTGGCGCCCACGTGGATGTCGCTCAGTTGCACGATGGTCAAACCCTGCAAGGCGGCCGGTAGGCCGGCGATGGGCACGTCGACCTCGCGCACGCGCGCCACCCTGCGGGCGTTGAGGTAGCCGACGGCGGTGGCCAGCAGCGCCAGAACGAGGACGGCCACGGCGGACGCCTGCGCGTGCGGTCGGGTGGCGGGAATCAGCATCAGCAGCTCGCGCAGCACCGTGAGCACGAACAGCGAGGAAAAAAAGCCCATGCACAGCGAGCCGGCCCAGCTCAAGCGGTCGGCCAGGCGCCCATCGTTGGTGACGGCGCGGGCGAAGATGGTCATCGGCATCAGCATGGTCGAGGCCAGTAAGACGGCGCCGCCCAGCAGCCAGCCGGCCAGGCCGACGGGCAGGGCAGGCAGCAGCAGCCAGCCCAGCAGGGCGTGCAGGGCGCCCAGTATCATGGTGATGCGCAGCAGCGGCGTGCGGGTTTTCATGTCATGGTTCCAGAGGTGAGGCGGCCGCCGATTATAGCGGACGCCCTGGCAACACGCAGCCGCCACCGCGCTCACGGTGCGATATGCAATCCCAGCATGGCCAGCTTGCCAAAATCGACGGGCTTGGCGAAGTGTTCGTTGAAACCCGACGCCAGGGCCGCCTGCCGGTCGTGTTCCTGGCCATAGCCGGTCAGCGCGACGAGCAGGAATTGCTGCGGTATCGGCAGCTGGCGCATTTTGATGGCCACGTCGTAGCCGCTCATGTCGGGCAGGCCGATGTCGAGAAAGACGATGTCGGGCTTGAATTCCAGGGTGCGCTCGGTCGCTTGCGTGCCCGTGTAGGCCGTGCGCACCGTGTGGCCGTACATTTCCAGCAGTTCGGCCAGGGTGTCGGCCGCATCGCAGTTGTCGTCGACGACGAGGATGCGCTGGCTGCCGCCGGCGGCCGCCTCCGGCGCTGGCGCGGCCGGCTGCGGCAGGTTGGCGTCGAGCGGCAGGATGACTTCGAAGGTGCTGCCCAGTCCCACGCCGGGGCTGTGCACGCTGACCTGGCCGCCGTGCAAGGTCACCAGGTTGCGCACCAGCGACAGGCCGATACCCAGGCCGTCCTGCACCCGGTCGGGCGAGTGGCCGCTCTGCTCGAACAGGCCGAAGATGCTGTCGATGCTGGCGGCGGCGATGCCGATGCCGTTGTCGCTCAGGCGGATGCGCACGTTGTCGCCTTCGCGCACGGCGGTGATGGCGATGCGCCCGCCCGGCGCCGTGAACTTGGCCGCGTTGAGCAGCAGGTTGGCGACGATCTGCGACAGGCGCACGGCGTCGCCGCAGACCCACAGCTCTTCCTTGGGCAGGTTCACGTCCAGCGCATGGCCGCGCGCTTCGACGCTGTGCGAGCTCGTCTCCAGCGCGCTGCGGATGACGCTGGCCAGGCTCACGCTTTCCCATTGCAGCGAGATTTTGCCCTGCGAGATGCGCGACACGTCGAGCAGGTCGTCTACCAGGCGCACCAGGTGGTCGGTGTGGCGGCCGATGGTGCGGCGTGCGTTGTCCTGCACGGCCGGCACGACGGGGTCGAGCTTGCACAGCAGGGCCAGTGCCGTGCGGATGGGGCCCAGCGGGTTGCGCAATTCGTGCGCCAGGGTGGCCAGAAATTCATCCTTGCGGCGGTCCACGTCACGCAGCGCGCGCTCGACCCGTCCCAGCCGCAGCAGCGCCTTGACGTTGGCGATCAGTTCATCGGCCTCGATCGGCTCGACCAGGTAATTGTCGGCGCCGCCATCGAGGGCGCGGATCTTGTCGGCCGTGCCGATGCAGGAAGCGGACGTCTGCAGCACCAGGATGGTGTTCGTCTCGGCGCCGCCCTTCAGCTGGCGGCACACTTCCAGGCCGTTGATGTCGGGCAGCTTGACGTCGAGGAGGATCAGGTTGGGGCGGTCCTGGCGGGCGCGCAGCAGCGCGTCGCCCCCATTCGAGGCTTCGATGACCTTGAAGCCGGCGCGTTTGAGGATGCGCGATTTGGCGTAGCGTGCGCCGTCGCTGTCATCGACGTTCAGGATCAGAGCATCGCTGTTGTTATCCGGTAGCATGCGCATTGTCCCATGTGGTTGTGCCTTGCGGCGGAGCCGGCTCTTGCCGGTGATGTGTATTGCCGATCAGCGCGCGCAGGGTCGCCAGCAATTGCTGGCGCGACAGCGGCTTGATGTAGTAGGCCTCGGCGCCCAGGGCCAGTCCCTTGCGCACGTCGTCGATCTCGGTGGCGACGATGACAGGTACCTGGCGCCGCAGCGGGTCGTTTTTCAGCTCGGCCAGCCAATGCCAGGCCGTTTCGCCGTGCAGCAGGATGTCGAGGATGACGGCGGCGGGGCGCTGCTGTTCCCAGCGCTCCTGCGCCTCGCGCACGCTGCGCGCGGGAACGACGCGAAATTCGCTGCCGGCCAAAAATTTTTCATACAGCAGGCGCACGGGCGGATTGTCTTCCACCACGAGCACGCCGATGCGCTGGTCGTTGCCATTGTCGTTGGCCGGCGCGCTGGGCGGCAGGCTGCCTTCGGGCGCATGGTAGCTGGTGGGCAGGACGACGGAAAACAGCGAACCGTGGCCCGGTGTGCTTTCCACGGACACCGTGCCATTGAGCAGGGTGGCCAGGTTGCGGCACAGGGGCAGGCCCAGGCCCGTGCCCTTGACCTTGCGCTGCATGTGGTTTTCCACCTGGCTGAATTCCTCGAAGATCAGCTGCACGTCTTCGGCATCGATGCCCAGGCCCGTGTCGGAGACGGAAAAGCGGATGGCGTCCTGCTCCGGCAAGGGCGTGGCACTGACGACGATGGCGCCGGCCTCGGTGAATTTGAGGGCGTTGGAGATGAAGTTGCGCAGGATTTGCGACAGCTTGCCTTCATCCGTGTGGATGTGCAGCGCCGGGTCGGGGTCGATGAAGGTCAAGGTGAGGGTATCGGACACCAGCAGCGGACGCAGCATGCCGCGCAGGGCGCTGAACAGGTCGGCCACATGGAAGCTGTTGGCGTGCACGTCGACCTTGCCCGCCTCGATCTTGGCCAGGTCCAGCAGGTCGTTGACCAGGTCGCTCAGACTGACTGCGCTTTGCAGGATGAACATCACCTGCTTTTCCTGTTCCTCCGACAGCTCGCCGTCGATGCGGTCGAGCAGCAGCTTGGACAGGGCGCGGATGGAGCTGAGCGGGGTGCGGAATTCATGGCTCATGTTCGACAGGAAGCGCGATTTCATCTGGTCGGCGCGGCGCAGGTGGTCGGCTTTTTCGTCGAGTTCCGCGAACAGCGCCACCACGCCCCGGTTGGTGTCTTCCAGTTCGCGCGTCAGCTGCAGCAGGTCGTCCTGGCGCGTCTTCAGTTCGGCCAGGGTGGTCAAAAGTTCGCGGTTCTGCTGCTGCACTTCGGACAGCGTGATATCCGAAGGCAGCGCCTGCAGGCTGCCGGACAGCGTGCCGATCATGCTCCCGTCGAGCAGGCGCGCGTCGCGCGGGAACAGCTTGTGCAGCGTGATCTGCGTGCCTTCGCCGGGCGTGCTGTGGATATGGCAGCGGTCCATCAGGCGCTGGGCGCCCAGGATGCCCAGGCCCATGCCCGTCGGCGAGCGGTAGGTGCCGGCCAGTATCTTGTCGAGCTGTGCGATGCCGGGACCCTGGTCCTCGATGCGGATGCTGAGCACCTGCGGCGCCGTCTGGCCGTCGATGGCGAAATGCACCTTGCCGCTGCCGGCGTAGTTGTAGACGTTGCGCGCCAGTTCCGACACGGCCGTGGCGATGCGCACCTGGTCCTGCACGCCGAAGCCGCACAGGGCGGCGATCTGCCGCGCGCGCTGGCGTGCGCCCACCACATCGAGTTCGCTGCCGATATGGGCCGTCAATATGCGTTGCGTCATGCTGTTTCGCTCCTTTCCTCGGTGACGGCCTGGCATTCCTCATGTTCGCGCAGCACCACCACCGTGACGTCGTCGCGCCCGCGCGCAAAATCGCGGTACAGCACGGCGGCGACGAGGCTGGGGTGGCATTGCGCCAGGCCCGGATACTGTTCCAGGTCCCAGCGCGTGTGCAAGCCGTCCGAGTGCATGATCAAGGTCGTGCCCAGCTGCCATGGATAGCAGAACTCCTGCACCTTGCGCAGGTTGCTGCCGACGATGCCGTTATGCGACAGCAGATGCCGGCGCTGCTGCGCATCGAAGGCGCAGGCGGCGATATTGCCCACGCCCGCATAGCGCAATTCGCGGCGCGCGCTGTCGATATGCGCCACCGCCATGGCCGCGCCGCGCGTCGTGCGCAGGGCGCCGTGGGCCAGTTCGATGAAGGGCGCGGGCAGGGGCGGCAAGCCGGGCGTGTCGGTTTCCAGCAAGGCGCTGGCGCGTTCCGAGGCGCGCGCCGCCAGCGGGCCGTGGCCCAGGCCATCGGCCACCATCAGGCTCAGTTCATGGCCTTCGCAGACCACGTTCCAGGCGTCGCCGCACACCTGTTCCGAGGCCAGCGGCAGGCACACGGCGCCGATGCGCCAGTTCGGATGGGCGGGGATGGCGCTGCTGGCGTGCTGCCCCCAGACCACCACCATCAGCACCGTGCCCTTGCCAGGCGCCGTGTACAGGTCGAATTCCTGGCCCAGGCGGCGTATCGCGCCCAGCCCCACGCCATAGGTGCCCGTGGTGGAATGGCCATCCTGCATGTGCTGGCGTACATTGGCCATGCCGGGGCCGTTGTCGATGGCCAGTACTTCGATGCCGCTGGTGCCGCCGCGCAGCACCTTGCGCAGCAGGATTTCGCCGCGCTGCGCGTGCTTGACGATGTTGGTCGCCGCTTCGCTGATGATGATGGCCAGCTGGCCCGTGCGCACGTCATCGAAGCCGATGCGGCGCGCCAGCTCGTTGCCGGCGCGGCGGGCCGCGGCGATCTCGCTCGGTTCGCCGATGGGAAAACTTCTTTGCCTGAGAATGTCAGGCTGTGGTTCCTGGTGGTTCAAAACAGCTTCCATTTCGCGATGGTGACGGTGGTGCCCGCGCCGGGCGCCGTGTCGATGTGAAATGCGTCGGCCAGGCGCTTGGCGCCGCCCAGCCCCAGTCCCAGCCCGCCGCCGCTGGTGTAGCCATCGGTCAGCGCCAGGGGAATATCGTCGATGCCCGGTCCCGCATCGACAAAGCGCAGCTCCAGTCCCTGACGCGCGCCATCGCAGACGCGCGCGATGCGCGCTTCGCCGCCGCCGCCGTAGCGCAGGGTGTTGCGCGCCAGCTCGCTGGCCGCCGTGATGATCTTGGTCTGTTCGATCAGGCCAAACCCCATGGCGACCATGCTGTCGCGTACCTGCTTGCGCAAGCGCACGACGTCTTCGTCGCTATGCAGGGGCAGGATCTGCTGCGTCTGCGGCCCTCCCGTCTGCGTCCGCTCCTGTGCCTGCGCGCCTAGCATGGCGCCCCCGTCATGCGCATGCGCCGCCCCGTTCCAGCATCTTGATGCCCAGCTCCACGTTGAGCGCCGTGCTCACGCCTTCCAGGGTCAGCCCCAGTTCCACCAGGGTGATGGCGACGGCTGGCTGCATGCCGACGACGACGGTGCGCGCGTCGAGGATTTTCGCCATCGCCGCCGTGTTGCTGATCATGCGGCCGATGAAGGAGTCCACGATGTCAAGCGCGGAAATGTCGATCAGCACGCCCGTGGCGCGGTCCGTCACGATGCGGGTAGTCAGGTCGTCCTGCAAGGTCATCGCCAGGCGGTCGTGCATGTCCACCTGGATCGTCACCAGCAGCAGCCGGCCCATGCGTAAAATGGGGATTCTTTCCATAGGCTCCTCAGTGTGCTTGCTGCTGGTAGCTGATGCTGGAGCCCGTGCGTTTCAGGGCCACGACGAAGGCGTCGGCCAAGGTGGCCTTGGTCATCACGTCTTCCAGGTTGACGCCCAGGTGCACGATGGTTTGTGCGATCTGCGGGCGGATGCCGCTGATGATGCAGTCGGCGCCCATCAGGCGCGCGGCGGCGATGGTTTTCAGCAGGTGCTGCGCCACCAGGGTGTCGACGGTCGGCACGCCCGTGATGTCGATGATGGCGATCAGGGCACCCGTATCGACGATCTTTTGCAGCAGGCTCTCCATCACCACCTGCGTGCGTGCGCTGTCGAGGGTACCGATCAGGGGCAGGGCCAGCACGTTTTGCCACAGCTGCACGACGGGCGTGGACAGTTCCAGCAATTCCTGCTGCTGGCGCAGAATCACCTGTTCGCGCGCCTTCTGGTAGATGGCGATGGTCAGCAGGCCCAGCTCGTCGAACAGTTTGCTGGTGCTGACGATGGCGTCGCCCAGCTGCTCCGGCTGCGCCGTGATCGCCTTGCGCAGGTAGCCGAACAGCGGCTCTTTCAAGGCGAACATGAAGCTGGCCGTGTCGATCGGCGAATAGCCCTGGCGCACGCGCGACTGCGATATTTCCGCGATCAGCTGGCGCGTATCGTCCCAGGCGCCGCCTTCGATGTCGAACGAGTCGCCGCTTTCCAGCGCGCCCGCCAGCAGCGGTAGCAATTGCGATGCCTGCTGGCGCAGCTCGTTTTCCGCGATCTTGTCGCGCCGCACCAGGCGGGCGATCAGGCCGGCCATCCAGCCGTCCAGCAGTTCCGTGTGGTGTTCGTTGATGATGCCGGCCAGTTGCTGCGCCTGGCCCGTGCCCGTCTTGGCAGTGTCCGTCTTCATTCTCATGCTCATCCTTGGCTGGAGTGGAGGGTGCGGCACGGCTGCAAACGGGCCCGCGCTGTGATGAGCAAATTATAGGCAGGCATCGCGGAAGCTTGTGTTCTGTGCCGCACATAGTGGCGCATGTCGATTTACATTCCTCCAGGAAACGTCGAAGCTTTAAAGATACATGTAATTTGCATGTTTATGCCAATTCCGCTACACTGGCTGCACTCAACAAGAGAAAAACGCCATGAATATCGACAAATTCAAACAGCAGCATCTGGCCATCCTGGCCGCCATCGACGACTTGCGCCAGCTGGCGCGCGGCGGTGTGGCCGCGCAGGCGCAGGCGATTGCCGAACAGATCATCGCCATGAGCGGCTTGATCAAGCTGCACCTGGCCGTCGAGCAGCGCTACCTGTATCCGGCCGCGCAAGCGTCCGGCGTGGCCAAGGTGGCCCAGCTGGGGCGCCAGTACGAAAACGAAATGCACGGCATCGCCGGCGCTTACCTCGATTTCGCCGGCCGCTGGAATACGCCCGTGCGCCTGGAAGCCGAACCGGAAGCCTTCCGCAGCGAAGCCAATACCGTGCTGCACGCGCTGTTCCAGCGCATGCGCCGCGAAGACCATGAGTTATATCCAGCTGTAGAGACGCTGGCCTGAGACCGCTTACCCATATCCACACAGGAGTTTTACATGCTGACCCAAGAACAACGCGCCATCATCACGGCCACCGTCCCCATCCTCGAGCAGGGCGGCGAAGCGCTGACGCGCCACTTCTACAAGAATCTGTTCCGCGACCATCCGGAAGTGCTGCCGTACTTTAACCAGGCGCACCAGCACAGCGGCGACCAGCAGCGCGCGCTAGCCAATGGCGTGCTGATGTATGCCAAGCATATCGATCAACTGGATGCGCTGGGCGACCTCGTGTCGACCATCGTCAACAAGCATGTGGCCTTGCAGATTCGCGCCGAGCACTATCCGCTCGTGGGTGCCAGCCTGCTGCAGGCGATCCGCGAAGTGCTGGGCGCAGAGGTCGCCAGCGATGCCGTCATCGATGCCTGGGGCGCGGCCTACGGCCAGCTGGCCGACATCCTGGCCGGCGAAGAAGGGCGCATCTACAAGGCGCAGGCGGCCGCACCGGGCGGCTGGAGCGGCGCGCGCGACTTTACCGTGCGCAGCAAGACAGTGGAAAGCGGCGAGATCACATCCTTCCTGCTGGCGCCCGTTGATGGCCAGCCCGTGCTCGACTTCGCGCCAGGCCAGTACATCGGCGTGGTGGCCACCGTCGATGGCGTGCCCATGCGCCGCCAGTACTCGCTGTCGGCCGCCAGCAATGGCCAGACCTACCGCATCAGCGTCAAGCGCGAAGCGGGCGGCAAGGTGTCGAACCATTTCCACGACCATGTGCAGGCGGGCGACACTGTGCAGCTGACGCCGCCATCGGGCGACTTCGTGCTGAAAGACAGCGACAAGCCGCTGGTGCTGATCAGCGGCGGCGTGGGCATCACGCCGACCTTGGCCATGCTGACGGCGGCCCTGCGCGGCAAGCGTCCCGTGCACTTCATCCACGCGGCGCGCAACCACGGCGTGCATGCGTTTCGCGCGCAGATCGACGAGCTGGCCGCGCAACATCCGCAGCTGCAGCGCTATTACTGCTATGCGGAACATGGTGGCGAACACGATGCACCGGATGCCGTCGGCTTGCTGAATAAAGAGCAGCTGAATGACTGGCTGCCGGCCTCGCGCGATGTCGATGCCTATTTCCTGGGACCGCAGCCATTCATGCGGGCCGTCAAGCAATACTTGCGCGAACTGGGCGTGCCGGAACAGCAGACGCACCATGAATTCTTCGGACCGGCTGCCGCCTTGAACTGATTTTTCTGCCTGCCTTATGTTGTCCCCGCGAGAAAAAACGCTGCCGTAAGGGGCGGGTAAGCCTCGCGCTGTACTGTGAATCCAAGCTCGCACAAAAGAGCACGCTTTTACATAACAGGAGGCAACACAATGCATGACGATCTGGTTCAAAAAATCAAGAGCGACCCCAGCTATCATCAGCTGGTCAAGGTGCGTTCCCGCTTCGGCTGGGCACTGACGGGCCTGATGATGCTCGTGTACTACGGCTACATCCTGCTCATCGCCTTCAACAAGGAATTCCTGGCCACGAAAACGGGCGCCGGCGTGATGACCTGGGGCATGCCGATCGGCCTGTTCGTCATCGTGTTTACCGTACTGGTTACCGGCATCTATGTGCGCCGCGCCAACAAGCAATTCGACGACCTGAGCAACGCCATCCAGGCACGGGTGCAGGCATGAGCGCCGCCAAGCATGCGCTGCGCGGAGCGTCCTGTCTGAGCGCCTTGGCCTTGCTGGGTGCCAGCAACGCCGTGTTCGCGGCCGGCGCCGACCTGGGCCAGGCCGTCAAGCAACCGACCAACTGGACGGCGATCATCATGTTCGCCGCCTTCGTCATCTTCACCCTGTTCGTCACCAAGTGGGCGGCCGCGAAGACCAAGTCGGCCTCCGATTTCTACACGGCCGGCGGCGGCATCACGGGCTTCCAGAACGGCCTGGCCATCGCGGGCGACTATATGTCGGCCGCCTCGTTTCTCGGCATTTCCGCCGCCGTCTTCCTGAACGGCTACGATGGCCTGATCTACGCCATCGGCTTTCTCGTCGGCTGGCCTGTCATCACCTTTTTGATGGCCGAGCGCCTGCGCAATCTGGGCCGCTTCACCTTTGCCGACGTGGCCGCCTATCGCTTCAAGCAGGCGCCGATCCGCATCTTTTCCGCGTCCGGCACCCTCGTCGTCGTGGCGTTCTACCTGATCGCGCAGATGGTGGGCGCGGGCCAGCTGATCAAGCTGCTGTTCGGCCTCGAATACTGGATCGCCGTCGTCCTGGTCGGTACCTTGATGATGATCTACGTGCTGTTCGGCGGCATGACGGCCACCACCTGGGTACAGATCATCAAGGCCGTGATGCTGCTGGGCGGCGCCACCTTCATGGCCGTGGCCGTGCTGGCGCAATTCAACTTCAGCCCGGAAGCGCTGTTCGCCAAGTCGGTCGACGTGCACGCCACCAAGGAAGCCATCATGGGCCCTGGTTCCTTCATCAAGGACCCGATCTCGGCCATCTCGTTCGGCATGGCGCTGATGTTCGGCACGGCCGGTTTGCCGCACATTTTGATGCGTTTCTTCACGGTGCCGAGCGCCAAGGAAGCGCGCAAATCCGTGTTCTGGGCCACCACCTGGATCGCCTATTTCTACATCCTGACCTTCATCATCGGCTTTGGCGCCATCGTGCTGGTGAGCACCAATCCCGAGTTCAAGGATGCGGCAGGCAAGCTGCTGGGCGGTAACAACATGGCGGCCGTGCACCTGGCCAAGGCCGTGGGCGGCAACGTCTTCCTCGGCTTCATGTCGGCGGTCGCGTTTGCCACGATTCTGGCCGTCGTGGCGGGCTTGACCCTGTCGGGCGCGTCGGCCGTGTCGCACGATCTGTATGCCACCGTCATCAAGAAGGGCAAGGCCACGGGCGCCAATGAACTGAAAGTGTCGCGCGTGACGACGATCGTGCTGGGCATCATCGCCGTGGTGCTCGGCATCGCCTTTGAAAAGCAGAACATCGCCTTCATGGTCTCGCTGGCTTTCGCGATTGCCGCCTCGGCCAACTTCCCCGTGCTGTTCATGTCGGTGCTGTGGAAGGATTGCACGACGCGGGGCGCCACCATCGGCGGCTTCCTCGGCTTGACCACGGCCGTCGCGCTGACGGTGGTGTCGAAGTCCGTGTGGGTCGACGTGCTCGGCCATGGCGAAGCGCTGTTTCCTTACGCCTCGCCGGCGCTGTTCTCGATGACGGCCGGCTTCGTCGGCATCTGGCTGTTCTCGGTGCTCGACAAGAGCCCGCGCGCGCGCATCGACCGCGCCGGCTACGAAGCGCAGCAAATGCGTTCGGAGACGGGCATCGGCGCGGCAGGCGCCAGCGCGCATTGATGTTTTAGATAGTCGCTGCAGGAAACAATGCCCGGTTCGCCGGGCATTGTTGTTTTTGGCGTGCTTACTTTGCCACGCGCAGGGGGATCACGCCGGCCGCCAGCGCGGGCGCGCCCGGCGTCGCTTCGAGTATCGACGCCAGGGTCACCGTGTCGAGCACGGCCAGGAAGGCGGCCGTGGCCTGGCCCAGCTTGGCTTTCAGCAGGCAATCGGGTGTCAGCGGGCAGGTATTGTTTTCTTTGTTGAAACATTCCGCCATGAAAAAATCGTTTTCCGTCTCGCGCACGACGGTGCCGATATTGATCTCGGCCGGATCGCGCGCCAGGCGCAGGCCGCCATTGCGCCCACGCACCGTTTCCACGATGCCGGACAGGCCCAGCTGGTGCACCACCTTCATCAAATGATTTTTCGAGATGGCATGCAGGTCGGCGATGTCCTGGATGGTGACGAGGCGGTCGCGGTGCACGCCCAGGTACATCAGGGTGCGCAGGGTGTAGTCGGTATAGGCAGTCAGTCGCATGGGAGTAGAGAGTAAACACCCGACAAAGCTACTGCGCATCGCGATTTGCGGCCTGCGATGCTCACTGTGCATCCGCACAGCTGCGCTTCTCGGCCACAACTCTCATCCGCTCGCTACGTTTTTGTCAGGTGTGTGAAAGATGTGGATTACATCCTTGTTTCATCCGCAGCATACAGGAGAGCGCCGGCCGTGTGTGTTGCGCCGTCACTTTTCCGCTTCGAAAGACAAAAGTTGATTGCCTTTCGCTTAAATGCGTAGTAAATTTTCATATTGTTGCCCTGGTAAATAGCTCGTAAGCCCTTGTTGGCCCTTTGAGTAGGATTTTTTTTGATGGAAATCAAGAGGATGGTGAAGCAATAAGGTAAATTTACTACAAATTCGACGATGGGCGTTTCCCGGGCCGGGAAGCGCGAACTACGCAATCTGTGCGGTGCCGCCGTGGCCGCCCCAGGAAATACATACCATGCAAATGAATGAAGTGAAAGACGAGCTGCTGAGCAGCGATATCCGCCAGCTGGGCCGTCTGCTGGGCGACGCCATCCGCAACCATCTGGGCGACCCCGCCTTCGAGCGCATCGAACATGTGCGCCAGCTGGCCATCCGTTTCCGCCGCGACAATGATGAAGCGGCGCGTGCGCAGCTGTCGGACGCGCTGCAAGCGCTGTCGCAAGAAGAAACCACGCAATTGACGCGCGCTTTCAGCTATTTCTCGCTGCTGGCCAATATTGCGGAAGACCAGCATCACATCCGCCGCACGCGCGCCCACTTGATCGCCGGCTCGCCGCCGCGCCAGGGTAGCCTCAGCCATGCCGTCGGCAACGTGTTTGACGCGGGCAAGGCAGATGCATTGGAAACCTTCTTTGAAGATGCGTTCGTCAGCCCCGTCTTCACGGCGCATCCGACGGAAGTGCAGCGCAAGAGCATCCAGAATTGCCAGATGGCCATTGCCCGCCTGTTGAGCGAGCGCGACCGCGTGCAGATGACACCGGAAGAGGCGGAACAGAACGAAGAAGCGCTGGGCCGCGGCATCGTGACCTTGTGGCAGACCCGTTTGCTGCGCACGAGCAAGTTGTCCGTCATGGATGAAGTGGCCAATGGCCTGTCGTTCTACGACCACACGATTTTGCGCGAATTACCGAAACTGTATTCTTCGCTGGAAACCATGCTGGCCCAGCGCGACGCCCGCTGGGAAGATGCGGAATTACCGAATTTCATGAAGGTCGGCAGCTGGATAGGCGGCGACCGCGACGGCAACCCCTTCGTCACGGCCGACATCCTGCGCAGCACCCTGCAAACGCAGGCCGACAAGGTGCTCGACTTTTACCTCGGCGAATTGCGCAAGCTCGCTTCGCAACTGTCGCTGGCGCAAATATTGAACGCTTGCAGCGAGCCGCTGCGCGCGCTGGCCGAACGTTCGGCCGATGCCTCGCCGCACCGCGTCGACGAGCCGTACCGCCGTGCCCTGCATGGCATCCATGCGCGCCTGGAAAACACGCGCGTGGTTCTTTCCGGCAAGGGCAAGCAAGCCGACGGCGTGCAGCCTTACGCCGCGGCTGCCGAACTGCTGGCCGACCTGGATGTGGTCCAGCATTCGCTTGTCAGCAATGGCTTGCGCGCACTGGCACGGGGCCGCTTGCGCCAGCTGCGCCGCGCCGTCAAGGTGTTTGGTTTCTCGCTGGCGCCGCTCGACTTGCGCCAGAATTCCGACGTGCATGAGCGTGTCGTGGGCGAACTATTCGCGGGCGCCCAGCCGGGCCTCGTCTACCTGGACCTCGACGAAGAGCAGCGCATCAGCTTGCTGCTGGCCGAACTGGAATCGCCGCGCCTGCTGACGTCGCCGTATGCGCAATACTCGGAAGAAACCACGTCCGAACTCGACATCTTCCGCGCCGTGCGCGAAGCCCACGTCAAGTACGGCAAAGAATCTGTGCCGAACTGCATCATCTCGAAGGCGGCCAGCGTGTCGGACTTGCTGGAAGTGGCCTTGCTGCTGAAAGAAGTGGGCTTGCTGCGCCAGGACAGCCGCGAAGCGGACGTCAACATCATTCCCCTGTTTGAAACGATCGACGACTTGCGCGCCGGGCCCGCCATCATGGCGCGCGCGTTCGGCTTGCCGTTCTACCGCGGCTTGCTCGAGTCGCGCGCGGACCAGCAGGAAGTCATGCTTGGCTATTCGGACAGCAACAAGGACGGCGGCTTTTTGACGTCCGGCTGGGAACTCTACAAGGCCGAGATCGAGTTGGTGACGGTCTTCAAGGAATATCAGATCAAGCTGCGCCTGTTCCACGGCCGCGGTGGTTCCGTGGGACGCGGCGGTGGACCCAGCTATGAAGCCATCCTGGCCCAGCCGGCAGGCGCCGTGCAGGGACAGATACGGCTGACGGAGCAGGGCGAAGTCATCACAGCCAAGTATGCGAACCCGGAAGTGGGGCGCCGCAACCTGGAAGTGCTGGTGGCCGCCACCATCCAGTCGACCCTGCTGCCGCAGGCCCAGCTGCAACCGAAGGCTTCTGCCGGCGCGGGCCATCTGGCCGCGATGGAAGAGCTGTCCGGCACGGCCCTGAACGCCTACCGCGACCTCGTCTACGGCACGGATGGATTTGAACAGTATTTCTGGGAATCGACGGTGATCGCGGAAATTGCCGCCCTGAACATCGGCAGCCGTCCCGCTTCGCGCAAGAAATCCACGTCCATCGAGGATTTGCGCGCCATTCCGTGGGTCTTGAGCTGGGCGCAATGCCGTTTGATGCTGCCGGGCTGGTTCGGTTTCGGTTCCGCCGTGCAAGCCTACCTGGCCGCCCATCCCGCCGATGGCGCGGACGTGCTGCGCGGCATGTACACGGACTGGCCTTTCTTCACGTCCTTGCTGTCGAACATGGATATGGTGCTGGCCAAGAGCGACATCGCCATTGCCGGCAAGTATGCGGAACTGGTCAAGGACAAGGCCTTGCGCGATGCCATTTTTACCCGCATCCGCGCCGAGTACGCGGCCACCCTGGACGCCTTGAAACTGATCACGGGCCAGGAAGAGTTGCAGCAAGCCAATCCGCTGATGCAGCGTTCGATACGCAACCGTTTCCCCTATATCGACCCGCTCAATCACGTGCAGGTGGAGCTGCTGAAGCGTTTCCGCGAGGGCAAGCAGGATGCGGCAGCGCGCACGGGAATCCATTTGTCGATCAATGGTATCGCGGCGGGCTTGCGGAATAGCGGTTAATTTTTAGGGCAGAGCCGCCGAAAATCCGGGGTCAGACCCGCCGGGTCTGACCCCAGCAGTTGCACTTTGGGTGGCTTTACGAACTCAGCAGAAAACATCAAGGAGACAGCATGACCATCAAAGTTGCCATCAATGGCTATGGCCGCATCGGCCGCAACGTCTTGCGCGCGTTTTATGAAGGCGGCAAGCAACAGGATATCGAGATCGTCGCCATCAACGACCTGGGCGACGCCAAGTCGAATGCGCATTTGACGCGCTACGACACGGTGCACGGCAAGTTTCCCGGCGTCGTCACCATCGACGGCGACAATATGCTCGTCAATGGCGACCGCATCCGCGTCTTCGCGCAGCGCGACCCGGCCCTGATTCCGTGGGGCGAGCTCGGTGTCGACGTGGTGCTCGAATGCACGGGTTTCTTCACGACCAAGGAAAAAGCGTCGGCCCACCTGAAGGGCGGGGCGAAAAAAGTCATCATTTCCGCGCCGGGTGGCAAGGACGTGGACGCCACCATCGTGTTCGGCGTCAACCAGCACGTGCTGAAAGCCACGGACACGGTCATCTCGAATGCCTCGTGCACGACGAATTGCCTGGCGCCACTGGTCAAACCTATCAACGACGCCATCGGCATCGAATCGGGCTTGATGACCACCGTGCACGCCTACACGAACGACCAGGTGCTGTCCGACGTGATGCATGAGGACTTGCGCCGCGCCCGTTCGGCCACGCATTCGATGATTCCCACCAAGACGGGCGCGGCTGCCGCCGTCGGCCTGGTCTTGCCGGAACTCAATGGCAAGCTCGATGGTTTCGCCATCCGCGTGCCGACGATCAACGTCTCGCTGGTCGACCTGTCGTTCATCGCCAAGCGCGATACGACGGTGGAAGAGGTGAATGCCTTGCTGAAAACGGCGTCGGAAGGCGCGCTGAAGGGCATCCTGACTTACCAGACGGAACCGCTTGTTTCCATCGATTTCAACCACAACCCGGCCTCGTCGAATTTCGATTCGACCCTGACCAAGGTTTCGGGCCGCCTCGTGAAAGTGTCGTCGTGGTACGACAACGAGTGGGGCTTCTCGAACCGCATGCTCGACACGACGGTCGCCCTGATGGCGGCCAGGTAAGAACGTAGTACCGCTGATCCAGCGCACCAGGACGGCCGGCCCACAAGGCTGGCCCTTGTAGCAACTTATTTTAGAAAGCAGCAACCATGACCATGCAAGTACAGCAACGCGCCACCAAGATCGTTTCCACCATCGGCCCCGCTTCGAACGATATCGATACCCTGGTCCGCATGTTCAAGGCCGGCGTCGACGTCGTGCGCCTGAACTTTTCGCATGGCAAGGCGCAAGACCATATCGACCGCGCCCGCATGGTGCGTGAAGCGGCTGCCCTGTGCGGCCGCGAAGTGGCCATCATGGCCGACTTGCAAGGCCCGAAAATTCGCGTCGGCAAGTTTGAAGAAGGCAAGATTTTCCTGGAAAACGGCGCCAAGTTCATCCTCGACGCGAAATGGGGCGAGAACGGCGAACTGGGCAACATCGAGCGCTGCGGCCTCGACTACAAGGAATTGCCGCGCGACTTGCGCACGGCCGATGTGCTGCTGCTCAACGATGGCCTGATCGTGCTGACGGTCGACAAAGTCGTCGGCAGCGAAATCCATACGACCGTCAAGATTGGCGGGGAGTTGTCGAACAACAAGGGTATCAACCGCCAGGGCGGCGGCTTGTCGGCGCCGGCCCTGACGGCGAAAGACATGGAAGACGTGAAAACGGCGATGAGCTTCCAGGCCGATTACGTGGCCGTGTCCTTTCCGAAAAACGCCACCGACATGGTCATGGCGCGCCAGCTGGCCAATATCGCCGGCGAAGCATGGGACCACAAGCCGATGATGATCGCCAAGATCGAGCGCGCGGAAGCCATTCCTGCGCTGCAGGAAATTCTCGACGCTTCCGACGGCATCATGGTGGCCCGTGGCGACCTGGCCGTGGAAGTGGGCAATGCGGCCGTGCCGGCCTTGCAAAAGCGCATGATCAAGATGGCGCGCGCATCGAACAAGCTGGCGATTACGGCCACGCAGATGATGGAATCGATGATCGTCAACGCCGTGCCGACCCGCGCGGAAGTGTCCGACGTGGCCAATGCCGTGCTCGATGGCACGGATGCCGTCATGACGTCGGCAGAAACGGCGTCGGGCCGTTACCCGATCGAAACGGTGGAGGCGATGGCCGCCATCTGCCTGGATGCGGAAAAGTGGGATACCTGCAAGCTGGACGCCGATTTCCTCAACGCCACCTTCTCGCGCATCGACCAGTCGATCGCGTATGGCGCCCTGTTTACGGCCCATCACCTGCGCGTGAAAGCCATCGCCACCCTGACGGAATCGGGCTCCACAGCCTTGTGGATGAGCCGCTGCAACATCGACATCCCGATCGTCGCCCTGACCCCGAGCGTGGGCACGCGCCGCAAGCTGGCCCTGTACCGCAACGTCAGTACCCTGGAACTGACGTCCGGCACGGACCGCGACAAGGTCTTGCAGCAGGCGGAAGATTTGTTGGTCGAACATAAAGTCGTGGCCAAGGGCGACACCGTCGTGCTGACCTGGGGCGAGCCGATGGGCAAGGTTGGCGGCACGAATGCGCTGAAAATCATGAAGATCGGCCAGCACTGATCGTATTACGACCCTATCCACCGCAAAGCAGATGTCCAATCTGCCATTGCGGTGGCCGCATTTCCGTGTCAGCATGGTTTTCTGTCCTTCCAGGGCACCTCCGGAGTTCATGATGACCGAGTACCTGCCTGCCTTGATCTGGTCGCTGTCGGCCTTCGCCTGCCTCTTCATCGCCAAACGCCGCGCCTTACGAATAACGGCCATCCGTGCCGTTCTGGTGACTTTCCTGGGGCCGTTTGCCATTCCCTTCGTACTGGCCGCAAGGCCCGAGGTGCACGGCTAAGCGTGTGGCCTGCGCGCATTCCTCTTTGCTATATTCAAACTTTTAGCTAGAGGAATGCCCATGAAGCGTAGCGCCACCTTGCTCCTGATGACTATTTTCCCCCTGTGCGCGGCCACGTTCGCTTCGGCGGCCGAGCCTGTGCAGCGCTTGCAACGCGCCACGGGGCTGTGGAAGGTGACGCCCGCCACCTCGCCATTTTCCTGGGAAATCTGCGTCGACCACGCGCGCGACCGCCTGATCGACGACGACCTGTGGTCCGGCTTCGAGCAGGAATGCAAGATCGAGTCGCAAAGCCGCCAGGGCGACAGTTACCAATTTACGTCCAGCTGCCCGGACGCCAGGCTGGCCGGCACCTTCAAGGGAGACCTGGCCAAGGCATATACCTTGAGTGCCGACACCACCGTGCAAGTCAATGGCAAGAGCGAGGTGCAGCGCACGGAACTGGCGGCCGTGTTTCAGGGCGCTTGTCCGGCGGGGCTGGCGCCGGGCGCGAAGAAAATGCGCGGCGGCATGGTGATGAAGAGCTTGTATACCGACCGCTAGAAGATTGCAGCCACGCTGAAACAACAGTTTCCTGGGATAGGCGGGCGCCGGCATTGACGCCGGAGGCAATGATTTGTGATAATGAGAATTATTATCAATTAGCCGCGCCTTGCCTTGCGCGCATCGGAGTCCCAGTGAACATTGCGCAGTCCAGCGAGTCGATAGCCGGCATCTACAGCAGCCACCACGGCTGGCTGATGCGCTGGCTGCGCGCCAAGCTGCAGTGCGCCGACCATGCGGCCGACCTGGCGCACGATACCTTCGTGCGCCTGCTGATGGCGCCGCCGGAGAACCGGCAAAGCTTGCGCGAGCCGCGCGCCTACCTGACGACCGTGGCGCAGCGCCTGCTGATCGACCATTACCGGCGCCTCTCGCTGGAGCAGGCCTGGCTGGAAACGCTGGCGCAGCAACCTGAATTGCTGATGCAATCGCCGGAAGAGCGGCTGCTCGTGCGTGAAGCTCTGCAGCGCATCGATGCCATGCTCGACGGCTTGCCGCCGCTCGTGCGCAGCGCCTTCCTGCTGGCCCATGTCGATGGCCTCGGCTACGGGGAAATCGCCCGGCGCCTGGCCGTGAGCGAGCGTAGCATCAAGCGCTATATGGTGCAGGCGTTCGAGCGCTGCATTCTGTTGATCCTGTGAACGTGGCCATCGATCCCCGCGCGGCCCGGGCGGCGGCGCAATGGCTGGTGCGCCTGCACGGGGGCGCTTTGACTTCCGACGAGCAGCAAGCGTTCCAGGCCTGGCGCGCCAGCGATCCCACGCATGAACTGGCGTGGCAGCGGGCCGAGCTGGTGTGCAGCACCCTGGCCAGCGTGCCGCCCGCTCTGCGCCAGACGGCGGACGCGGCGCCGCATTCGCCGCAGCGGCGCGCCGTGCTTTACGGCTTGGCCGGGCTGATCGCGGCCGGGCCGGCCCTGTGGCTGGCCAGCCAGTCGGCACCGTGGCAAGCGTGGCGCGCCGGCATCCGCACGGCCAGGGGCGAAATCCGCCACATGACATTACCCGACGGCACGCAACTGGTGCTCAATACGGACACGGCCATCGACGTGCGCTTTGACGGCACGGCACGGCTGGTGGACTTGCATGCAGGGGAAATCCATGTTGCCACGGCGCACGACGCAGCCGTGCCCGCGCGCCCCTTCCTCGTGCGCAGCAGCAATGGCGCTGTGCGCGCGCTGGGCACGCACTTCAGCGTGCGCCAGCGCGGTACCATGCTGGCGCCGCGCACCGAGGTCAGCGTCAGCGAGGGCGCCGTCGAGATCGCGCCATCGCAAGCGCCCGACGCCTTGCGCAGGATCGATGCGGGGCGGCAGGGCAGTTTCGATGACGTGGCCGTTTCCGCCTTGACGCCGCTGGCATCGCATGCGGACGCCTGGCTGCGGGGCGTGCTGATCGCCGAACGCATGCCGCTGGGCGAGTTGCTGGAACAGGTGGCGCGCTATCGCTATGGGGTGCTGCGCTGCGATCCCGCGCTGGCGGCCCTGCCCGTGGACGGCATCTTCCAGTTGAACGCCCCCGACAACATCCTGCTCTTGCTGCAGCGCTCCTTGCCGATCCGGCTGGCGTACCGCACGCGCTACTGGATCAGCGTCGAGGCGGCTTGAGCTTGTCGGCTTACGCGTGGCGGGTCTTGTAGGTCGGCTTAGCCCGCAGGGCGTAAGCCGACAGGCAACGTTGGCTGGTCTTGTCGGCTTACGCGCGGCTGTGCCCCGCTAAGCCGACCTACGGTTTGTGCGGATATGAGCAGCTTGGTGTGCTTGTGTAGGTCGGCTTAGCCCGCAGGGCGTAAGCCGACAGGCAACGTTGGCTGGTACGCGCGGCTGCGCCCCGTTAAGCCGACCTACGATGTTCCGCCAAGCCGACGCGCGCCGCTTATTTTGCATTTCCCCTGTCCCTTTTTCCGGATTGCTTCGTCATACAAGGTAGAGAACGAACAATCCGAACCATCGAAAGGGTCCACATGGCTTTGCAGCACCGTAACTTTACCGCAGCACGCATGACGCTCCATCCCACCACCGGCGCCGTGCGCGCCGCGCTGGTCCTGTTGCTTGCCGTGGGCGCGGCCGGCGCCGGCTTGCCGCACATGGCGGTGGCGGCCGAGGCCAGCCCGGCCGCCAACGTGCGCGAGTACAACATTCCCGCCGGCAGCTTGCGCGATGCCTTACCCGCGTTTGCCATCGCCGCCGGAATCAACCTGTCCACCCAGGGTGTGGCGCTCGACGGCTTGGTGACGCGGGGTTTGCAGGGGCGCCATGGCGTCACGGCCGGCTTGCAAAAACTGCTGCAGGGCAGCGGCCTGGAAGCGGCGGATGGTGGCAACGGCAATTACCTGCTGCGCAAGATCAATACCAGCACGGCCGATGGGGGACTTGCCAGCATGCCGGCCGTTGTCGTCAGCGCCGAGGCGGACCGCGCCACGGAAGGCACGGGGCTGTATACGGCCCGTAATATATCGACGGCCACGGGCTTGAACCTGTCGCAGCGCCACACGCCGCAAACGGTCAGCGTTATTTCGCGCCAGCAAATGGAAGATTTCGATTTGACCACCTTGCAGGACGTGGCGCGCGCCACGCCCGGCATCTATGGCAAGACGCAAGGCGTGTCCGACCAGGAAACCACGTATTTCGCGCGCGGCTTCGCCTTGAGCCACGTCAACGTTGATGGTTTGCCGTTGGATGTCACGGGTTTTAACGAGCGCAACGTCTCGGCCGACATGCTGATGTACGACAGGGTGGAAGTGGTGCGCGGCGCCACGGGCTTGATGGAAGGGGCGGGCGCGCCGTCGGGCAGCATCAATATGATACGCAAGCGCCCCACGGCCACGCCCTTGCTGAACGCCTCGGCTCACCTGGGCAGCTGGAAGGACCGGCAATTGACGGTCGACGCCAGCAATGCGCTGAATGCGTCGGGCAGCGTGCGGGGCAGGGTGGCGGCCAGCTGGCGCGACAGCGACAGTTTCGTCGACGTGGTCAACAACAAGAACAGCACCGTGTATGCGATCGTCGAGGCGGACCTGACGCCGTCGACCACGGCCGGCATCGGTTTTTCGCGCCAGCACAGCCGCACGGACGGCGTGTTTGTCGGCTTGCCGACCTTGCTTGACGGCCGTCACATGGATTTGCCCCGGTCGACCTTCTTGAACAATGCCGACTCGTTCCAGAAACGCGACAATAACGTCCTCTTCGCCGACATGGAAACGCGGCTCGACAAGGGCTGGCGCAGCCGCTTCGCCATCACGCGCATCGACGCCTCGTCCAGCACGCGCAATACCACCAACAGCCGCATCGATGGCGAAATATACAAGCTGAACCAGTCGGAAACGGGCTGGAAGTACAACACGGAGCAAGTCGTGGCCGACTGGCGCCTGAGCGGCCCCGTCACCTGGTTCGGCCGCAAGCACGACGTGATCGTCGGCGCCAGCTACCGCCACGACGATTCGGACGCGGGCCAGAGCTGGGAAGGCGCTGCCACGCGCGTGATCGATATCCGCCAGTGGAATCCCTACGCCTACCCGATGCGCGGCGCGCCGTTCGAGCCCTACAACTGGGGCCGCAAGACGGACGAGAAGGGTGTGTATGCGGCCGGCAACTTCAGCCTGGCCGATCCGCTGCGCCTGGTGCTGGGCGGGCGCTTCGGTTGGTATGCGCAGGATGTGACGGGCTGGTATGCCACCAATCCGACCTGGCGCCGCGGCCTGACGGAAAATGCGAAATTCACGCCGTACGCAGGCCTCGTCTACGATGTGGACCGGCATCACTCCGTGTATGCGAGCGGCACGCAGATTTTCGAGCCGCAAAGTTCGCTGGACGTGCGCGGCAACACCTTGCCGCCGTTGAGCGGCACCAACCTGGAAGTGGGCGTCAAGGGCGAGTATTTCGGCGGCCGGCTCAATGCCAGCGGCGCGCTGTTTCGCATCAAGCAGAATAATCGCGCCATGGCCGATGAGCTTAATTGTCCCACGGGCGGCGCCATCTACTGCGCCCGTGCGGCCGGGCAGGTGCGGAGCGAAGGCGTCGATCTGCAATTGTCGGGCTCGCCATTGCCGGGCTGGCAGATCGCGGGCGGCTACACCTATGTACTGGCCAAGTACACGCAGGACAGCGTGGCGGCGAATATCGGCCAGCGCATCGCCACGGACGAACCGAAGCAGCTGTTCAAGCTGATGACGAACGTACAGCTGGGTGGCAGCCTGGCGCAATGGAATGTGGGCGCCTCCGTCTACGCGCAGGACAAGATTGAGCGCCGCGACACGGCTTACCTTACGCGGCAGGGCGGCTACGCCATCGTCGGGCTGACGGCCGGTTACCGCATCAGCGAGCAGCTGCAGCTGCGCCTGAATATCGACAACGTGCTCGACCGCCGCTATTACCAGGCGCTCGGCTATGCGTGGTCGGGCGGGCTGGAGCGTTACGGCGCGCCGCGCAGCGTGCTGCTGTCCTTGCACTACAAGATGTAGCCGTTGCGCCAGCAGAGCGCGTCCCTTGCGGCGCCTCTGCTACACTGCCGCCGTCTTTATCTTTTCACTTTGCCATGACCGCTACTCCTGTCCTCACCCCCCTGAAAAGCGCTTTCCAGCAATCGCGCACCGAGAATAACATCGAGCTGATCCTGCCCGAACTGCTGGCCGCGCAATTGCACGTCGTTATCGGTGGGCAGAGCGAGCAGATCGACCTGTTCCTCGTGCCGTCGCCCAATCCCGAACGCCAGTGCGTGACGGTGGCGGAAGACCTGGCCTTCCTGGCCGGCATCGCGTTTCCGAAGATTCCCGTGACGGGTGCGCAATTGGTCGCCTCGATTCCCGCCGAGATCGAAATCGTGATCTTGCACGGCGATGGCGCCAATTACCTGACGCGCGAGCAACTGGCATGGTTCCGCGGCATGCTGGGGCAGAACGCCTGAGCGCAATAAAAAAAGCATGGCCGTCAACGCTGCCCTGACCCTGCGTCCCGTGTGCACGGCCAACGCCGAGGCCGTCATCGGGCTGCCGCTGCATGCGGCGCAACGCGATTTTATTGCCAGCAATGCCGAGTCGCTGGCGCTGGCCGCCAGCCATGCCAACATGCACGCGCGCGCCATCTATGCCGGCGACGAACTGATCGGCTTTGCCATGTATGCGCTGCCGGGCAGTGCGGGGCGGCAGGATACGCATGTGCTGTACCGCCTGATGATCGCGGCGCCGTGGCAGGGCCAGGGATTTGCCCGGGCGGCCCTGGCCCTGCTGCTGGCCGAGATGCGCGCGCGCGGCGCGGGCAGGGTGGTGCTCTACTATGTACCCGCCAATGCGCGTGCCCGGCAACTGTACGCGCAGGCCGGTTTCGTCGAGATGGGACTCGACGGCGATGGCGAGATGATGGCCGAGCGCCTGCTTTCCTGAGCCTGTCGCATCGCAGCCGCAGAATAGTTTTCTTCTGGCAACTATATTGCTGAAGTCCTATGAATATTTTCGCAAAGCAACTATACTCATGGCTCTTTAAAAAATCATCGTCACGCTGGCGGCCAGACATCCGCGCCAGAGTTCGTACGCATTCCGCCTGTTCTCTCTGAACGGGCACCTTTCCCCCGCGCGGCAGGCGCGGGCGTGATGACCGAGCCTTGCCCTGGTCGACTGCTACCGTTGTCATTTCCGCTGTATTGCCGCTTTAGTAAAAAGCCTGGCGACGGCGCGCGGTGTGCCGTCATGTTTTGCGACGTTAGGTTTCACTCTCTTATGCCACGACAGTATGTTTAGTTCCATCTTTGCCGTATCGACCGATACCACGCAGTACATTTATGGCACGCACAATGCCTGGCTGGTGCTGTTTTCCATCGGTATCGCCATCTTTGCCTCGTTCATGGCGCTGCAGATCGCCGGCATGGCGCGCAGCAGCGAGCGCGGCTTTCAGCGCCAGACGGCCATCATCACGGGCGCCATCGCGCTCGGTGGCGGCATCTGGTCGATGCACTTCATCGGCATGCTGGCCTTCGACATCTGCACGCGGGTGTCCTTCGACCCTGGCCTGACCCTGCTGTCGATGCTGCCCGGCATGGCCGCTTCGTGGGTGGCGCTGCACTTGCTGGCGCGTCCGAGCATCAACTGGCGGCAACTGGTGGTGGGCGGCGTGCTCGTCGGCGTGGGCATCGGCTCCATGCATTACAGCGGCATGGCCGCCATGCAGACGTCTCTGGCCCTGCGCTACGAACCCTGGCTGTTCGCCCTGTCGCTGCTCGTGGCCGTGACCTTGGCCATGCTGGCGCTGTGGGTACGCTTCGGCCTGAGCGCCATGCGCCAGCGCCTGAGCCCATTGGCCTCCTTGCTGCTCAGCAGCGTGGTGATGGGCCTGGCCATTTCCGGCATGCACTACACAGGCATGCTGGCCGCGCGTTTTTCCGGCACGCCCACGGCAGGCGAGAACACGATCACGGTGCAAGCTTCGTTCGTGGCCCTGGCCGTGGCCCTGATCACTGTCACCCTGACCGTCTTCGTGGCCGCCGCGAACGGCTTGCTGCGCTACCGCCAGCTGCTGCGCCACGCCAGCGTCAGCGAATCGCGCCTGCGCGCCATCGTCGATACGGCGGCCGATGGCTTGATCACCATCGATGGCCAGGGCAAGGTGCGCTCCTTCAATCCCGCCGCGGAAAGCCTGTTCGGCTGGCGCGAAGCGGAAATCGTGGGGCGCGACGCCAGCGTGCTGCTGCAGCCGGCCGACGCGGCCGAATACGAAGGCTATCTGCGCGACTACCTGGAAACGGGCGCCTCGCGCATCCTCGACAGCGGACGCGAACTCGATGGCCGCCACAAGGATGGCGCCGTGCTGCCCATGCGCGTGGCGATCGGCAAGATCGATACGCCGGGCCAGCCCCTGTTCGTGGCATTTGTCACGGACATGCGCTCGTCGCGCAGCATGGAGCAGGCGCTCAAGGACAGCGAGCGCCAGTACCGCACCCTGATCCGCAATATCCCCGGCGTGTCCTTCCACTGCAGCTTCGCGCCCGAATGGAAGATGATCTTCATCAGCGACGCCGTCTTCAATCTGACGGGCTGGCTGCCGCAGGACTTCGCCGAAGGGCGGGTCAGGCTGTTCGACCTCGTGCATCCAGACGACCGCCAGCGCGTCAACGACACCTGCGTGCAGGCGGCCGGCGAACGGCGCGATTTCGAGAACGTCTACCGCATGATCCACCGCGACGGGCGCGAGCGCTGGGTGCGCGAAAGCAGCGGCCCCGTGCTCGATAACGACGGCGTGGTGCGCTGGATCGACGGCGTCATCCTCGATATCACGGAAAGCGAATTGCGCAACGCGGAATACGAGGGCAAGGTGACGGCGATCTCGCGTGCGACGGCCGTCGCGGAGTTCGACCTGCAGGGACGCATCCTGGCGGCCAACCAGAACTTCCTCGACCTGGTCGGCTACCAGCTCGACGACGTGCTGGGCCTGCACCACAGCATCTTCTGCGAGCCGGGCTATGTGATCTCGCCCGACTACAGCGCGTTCTGGCAGCAACTGGCGCAGGGTGAATTCAATACGGGCGAGTACAAGCGCATCGGCAAGCATGGCAAGGAAGTGTGGATACAGGCTTCGTACAACCCGATCTTCAACACGGACGGCAAGCCGTTCAAGGTGGTCAAGCTGGCCACCGACGTGAGCGAGCGGCGCGCCATGCAGGAAAACCTGCGCGCGGCGAAAGACCGCGCCGAGCTGGCCGCCGAATCGAAGACCAGTTTCCTGGCCAACATGAGCCATGAAATCCGCACGCCGATGAACGCCATCATCGGCTTTACGGAAGTGCTGCTGGGGACCGCCCTGGACAGCCTGCAGCGCCGCCACCTGGGCACGGTGCGCCAGTCGGCCCGTTCGCTGCTCGAGCTGCTCAACGACATCCTCGATATGGCCAAGCTGGAAAAAGGCGCGACCGAGCTGGAACTGGTGGACTTTTCGCTGCCGGACCTGGTCGACCACGTGGCCGCGTCCCTGCGCATCACGGCGCATGCGCGCGACCTCGTGCTGCATGTCGATGTCGATCCCGGCATGGGCCAGTTCTTCCTGGGCGACGCGCGCCGGGTGCAGCAGGTGCTGACGAATCTGATCGGCAACGCCGTCAAGTTCACGGAAGTGGGCCATGTGCGCGTGGCCGTCGGCATGCAGGGCGAGCAGGTGCATATCGCCGTGCACGACACGGGCATCGGCATCCCGGCCGACCGCCTGGACAAGATCTTCGCGCCCTTTACGCAAGCCGATTCCTCGATGAGCCGCCGCTTTGGCGGCACGGGCCTGGGCACGACGATTTCGCTGCAGCTGGTCGAGCTGATGGGGGGCACCATCACGGTGGAAAGCACCCTGGGCGTGGGCAGCGTGTTCCACGTGCTGCTGCCGCTGGCGCCGGGCAAGGCCGTGTCGCGCCGCAGCGAGCAGCCCGTGGTGGCCTTGCCGCCGCTGCGCATCCTGGCGGCCGACGACGTGCCGCAGAACGTCGAGCTGCTCCTGATCAGCCTGGGCGCGGCCGGCCACCAGGTGATCGCCGCCAGCGATGGCGAGAGCGCCGTGCGCGAGTTCAGCAAGGGCAGCTTCGATGTCGTCCTGATGGACGTGCAGATGCCGCGCATGGATGGCCTGGAAGCGACGCGTCTGATCCGTGTGTACGAGCGCGAGCAGGGTTTGAAGGCGACGCCCATCATCGCCCTGACGGCCAGCGTGCTGGAACAGGACCGGCGCGCGGCGCAGACGGCAGGCATGAACGGTTTTGCTTCGAAGCCGCTGGAAATGCACAAGCTGACGGCGGAAATCGCCCGCCTGCTCGATATCGCCGTGTCCATGCCGCCGCCGGCGGCCGGCGCGGCGGCGCGTGCGGCCGCCGGCCAGGTCGACTGGCAGCGCGGCATCGCCCTGTGGGGCGGCCGCGAAGCTTTGCAGCGGGCGATTGGCCGCTTCGTGCAGGCCAATGGCGACTGCGCCGCCATGCTGGCGGCCGAACTGGAACGCGGCGGCAGCAGCGTGGCCGGCCATTTGCTGCACCGTATCAAGGGCGCTGCGGGCAACCTGTGCCTGGTGCAGGTCGAAAGCCTGCTGGGCCGCATCGAACAGGCGATCGCGCGCCAGCTGCCGGCGACCGAATTGCTGGTGCAGCTGGCCGCCTCCTTCATGGCGCTGGCCGGCGAACTGGAAGAATCGGGCATGCCGGCCGTGGCAGTGGGTACGCCGGCTGCCGGCGCGCCACTCGATGCCGACGCCGCTGGCGCCTTGCTGCGGCAAGCCATCGCCAGCCTGGAAGGCGGGCAGCTCGACGACGCCCTGATGGCGCAGATCGCGGCCATGCTGGCGCCGCACGGCCAGCAGCAGCGACTGCAGGCGCTGGCCAGCGCCATCGACGACTTTGAATTTGCGCGCGCCGCGGGCGTGCTGCGCCAACTGCTGGCGTGGCTGGAAACGCCTATGCTTGCCGACCTTTCCTGATATTGGGCTTACGATGACCTTACACGAAGACAAACCGATCCTGCTGCTGGTCGACGATGAAGCGACGAATCTGCAGGTGCTGCGCCAGATCCTGCAGGACGATTACCGCCTGCTGTACGCCAAGGATGGCGAGAAGGCGCTGGAGCTGGCGCAGAACAACCCCGTCGAACTGATCCTGCTCGACATCATGATGCCCGCGATGACAGGCTATGAAGTGTGCCGCCAATTGAAAGCCATGCCGGCGACGGCGCCCATTCCCGTCATCTTCGTCACCGCCCTGTGCGACGTGAAGGATGAGGCGGACGGTTTTGACGCGGGCGCCGTCGATTACATCACCAAGCCGGTCAGCCCGCCCATCGTGCGCGCCCGCGTGCGCACGCACCTGTCGCTGGTGGACGCCGAGGAATTGCGCCGCTCGCGCCTGCAGGTGATCCAGACCCTGGGCCAGGCCGCCGAATACAAGGATAACGAGACGGGCATGCACGTCATCCGCATGAGCTATTACGCGCGCCAGCTGGCGCTCGCGGCCGGCTACAGCGCGGGCAGGGCGGAAGACCTATTGAATGCGGCGCCCATGCACGACGTGGGCAAGATCGGCATCCCCGACGCCATCCTGCAAAAGCCGGGCAAGCTCGATGCGGACGAGTGGCAAGTCATGCGCCGCCACGCGGAAATCGGCGCGGCCATCATCGGCGAGCACGCGAGCGGCTTGCTGAAAATGGCGCGCACCATCGCCCTGACGCACCACGAAAAATGGGACGGCAGCGGCTATCCGCAAGGCTTGAAGGGCGAGGAAATCCCGCATGAAGGCCGCATCGTCGCCATCGCCGACGTCTTCGACGCCCTCACCAGCGAACGCCCGTACAAGCGCGCCTGGACCATCGACGAAGCCATCGCCACCATGCAGCGCGACAGCGGCACGCACTTCGATCCTGAGCTGCTGGCGCTGTTCGTCGAGCAGCTGCCGGCCATGCTGGAGATCAAGGACAAGTGGCGCGAGCCGGTGTGATGCTGGGAGCACGGCAACAACGTTGTCGGATTACGGCTCCGCCTAATCCGACCTACGGTTGCCAGCCCAGGCATTGGCACCAGTCGGGTAGGTCGGCTTAGCGCGGAGCGCGTAAGCCGACATCACTATGGGCGTGGCCAATAATGTTGTCGGACTACCGCCTGCGGCCTCGGCGGCTTCGCCTAATCCGACCTACGGTTGTTAATCCGCCAGCCGCAAAATCCGCCGTATCTCCAGAATCGCCTGCGGGCTTTCCTGCACGCTGTGCCACGAGGGGATGACTTTTTCCGACTGTGCGCCGTCGAGGTGGGCGCTGGCGTAGGGCACGACGCCGTCGCTCGATTCCGCCAGCGGCAGGTCTGGCGTGTCGTTGCCCATGATGGAGTAGTAGCGCACGTTCGGGCTGATGGGCAGGTCGGCTACCAGGCGCACGAACGGGTCCTTGTCGCTGAGGTTATCGATGCTGTTGGGGATGCGCAGCGGCTCGCTGCTGCCCGTGTCGAGCTGCGCCAGGCTGCCGGCCGCGTCGGACAACTGGTCGAGCATGGTGATGGGCAGCGTGACGAGGTTGGCGATCCAGCGCGCCACCTTGTGGTTGGCGAACGAGGTGCCGCGGTGCGGCGCGGCGATGAAGATGGCGCGGTTTACCTGCGGCATGGCCGTGAAATTCAGATAGGGGGCCAGTCCCGCACGGACTTTTTCCGCCTTCTTGCCCTTCAAATTGTATTCTTCCGTGATGGCGTCGAGCAGGGTGTTGCTGGCATCGGAAACCATCAGGCGCGCCAGTACGCCGCCCATGCTGTGGCCGATCAAGACCATGTCGTTGGCCGCGTCGGCCTTGGCGGCAGGGTCAAATTGCGCCAGGGTCGCGTTCAGCGCCTTGCGGATGGCGGCGTTGTTGGCGGCCAGCGGCGCATTGCTCGGGTAGTACACCTGCCAGATCTGGTAGCGGCGGCGCAGCTGTTCGTCGCCCATCAGTTCATTCGCCACGTTGATCCACGCTTCCGGGCTGCTGGCCAGGCCGTGCAGCATGACGATGGTGCGCTTGTTCGGATCGTAGGGCTGCATCAGGTGCACCTGCGGGCGCGAGATGCCGTCGGCGCTGCCGAACAGGGTGCGCAACGCCTGCACGCCGAAGCCGGAGCGGGCCAGCCACAGGCCATAGCCGGCCGTGAAGTTGGCCGCCACGGGAAGTTCCTGTCCCGCCATGCGCGTCGATTCGCTGCGCGTCGGATCGACCAGCATCACCAGCAGCTGTTGCGTGGCCAATACCTCCTGCAGGCTGTTGCCGTCGAAGCGGATCAGCGCCGTGACGACGGGGAAACGCGTTTCCTGGTAGGGCACATACTCGCCTTTCGGCGCCCGGGGCTTGGGCATGACGGCCACCAGGTCGGCGCCGAAGCCGTCGCGCCGGTACACATTGCGCAGGCCGGAAAACGACAGCGAGGTGGCCGGCAGCAGTTCGTCGGGCAGGGTGCCGTCATCGGGCAGGCGCAGGGCAGACAGTTCGCTGTCGATCTGCCAGCCGGCGACGCGGATCACATTGCCGTCCGGGCGGTATTCGCCACGGTGGCGGAACAGATTGCCGACGGCCTTTTGCACGGCATAGTTGTAGTAGTCGCGGATTTGCGTCTGGCGTTCCTCGAAGGCGCGCTGGCCCGGCGTGCGGGTTGTGTAGAACAGGTAGGCATACGCGTAGCGGGCCGATTCGAGCCAGGCGGCCAGCGTTTCGGCACTCGGGTGGCCGCCCTGTTTTTCTTCCGCCAGCGCGCTTTCCAGCCACAATTCGGACAGGGTGGCCAGGCGCTGTTCGTCGCTGAGCAGCTCGGAGCGGGCCAGGTCGGCGCGGCAGCTGCCCGTATTGGCTTCGCAGGCGGCGATGTCGCTGCCGATGATGCGCAGCACCTCGCTGGCCGAGGCGCTCAGTTTGCCCGTGGTGAGGATGTCGCCGCGCCGCTGCTGCAGATAGTCGGCCGGTGAAATGGAGCTGACGGTGACGGCGGCGCAGCCGCTCAGCAGCGCCGCCGCGCACAGCAGGGCGCCCAGGCGCAGGCGCCGCATCAGCGTGGCCCGCATGTCAGAACGAGTAGACCAGGGTCAGCGAGGTTTGCGTATCCGTGTTCTTCTTGTCGTCCGGCACGCGCGTGTCGTTGCGGGCGCTGAAGGCGGCCTTCATCTGCATGGTGCCGTTGATTTTCGTGCTGAGGGCTGTTTCGGCGATCGAGTGGGTGTTCGAGGTGCCCCGTTCCACGCTGACCGTCTGCGTGAACATGGCCGACTGGCTGATCTTCCACTTCATGGCGGCCGCGCCGCGCACCGTCAGGCCGTGTTCCGATTCGCCCGCGTCGTTGGTGCCGCTGAAATAGCCAGGGCCGAATTCCACGTCGACGCTTTTGTCTGTCGACTGGTACCAGCGCGAGCCATGACCGACGGCCAGGGTCGAGTACTTGGTGTAGGCGCCGAACTTGTCGTTCACGTGTGAGGCCAGCACGAACAGCTTTTCATGGTCGGCCATCAGCTTGTAGGCCGCCTTGGCGGAGGCGGAAAAGCGTTCGGCCGAGCGTTCGCGCACTTTCTCGCCATCGTCATTCGTCGTTTCGTCTTCCTTGAAATAGCCGCTGAAGATGTACTGGTTGCTCCAGTCATCGAGTTCCTGGCGCGCGTCGATCTTGCCCGTGACGGAAGTGCCGACTGTGTTGCCCGAGGTGGTGATGGCGCCCAGTTCGGCGGAAGTGCTCCAGCTGCCGATGGGGATTTCATCGAACAGCATGCTTTGTTTGGTATCTGCTGCGGCGGCGCTGCCGCAAGTGATGGCCATGGCCAGCGCCAGTGCGAGAGAGTGGGTCGATTTCATGGCTGTATCGGTTTGTGGCGCGCGCCAGGCGCGCCTGATGTTCGTTAGTGGCAGTGATGGTTTGCAGGCCGCGGCAAGCCGGGAGGCGCCGATAAAAAATGCGCGCGTGGGCGCGGCCAAACATTGTCGAGGCTGTATTGTACCCGACCCTGTGATCGCGCGTCGCACGCGGCGGGGCTGGCAAGTGGCGCGCGCCTGGCGTATGCTGCGCCTATTTGCTGCCTGATCTTTACAAGGAATTCCCCGTGCGCTGCCTGGTCATCGAAGACGAAGCCGAAACTTCCCGCTATATCTGTGCTGGCCTGCGCGAGGCGGGCCACGACGTTACCGCCTGCGACAATGGCATCGACGGCATGCGCCTGGCCTGCGGCGAAGACTGGGACGCGCTGGTGCTCGACCGCCTGCTGCCCGGCGAGATCGATGGCCTGGCCATCGTCGCGCGCCTGCGCGGCATGGGCCGCAACACGCCCGTGCTGGTGCTGTCGGCCCTGTCGAGCGTCGACGAGCGCGTGCGCGGCTTGCGCAGCGGCGGCGACGATTACCTGTCAAAACCGTTCGCCATCGACGAACTGCTGGCGCGCATCGAGGCGCTGCTGCGCCGCGCCGCGCCCGTGCCCGAATCGACGCAGCTGCAGGTGGCCGACCTGGTACTCGACATGCGCACCATGCGCGTGACGCGCGCCAACCGGCAGATCGCACTGCAGCCGCGCGAATTCCGCTTGCTCGAATACCTGATGCGCCACCAGGGCCAGTCCGTCACGCGCGCCATGCTGCTCGAAGCCGTGTGGGACTACCATTTCGACCCGCAGACGAACGTCATCGACGTGCAGGTGAGCCGCTTGCGCACCAAGGTGGACAAGGAATTTTCGCCGCCGCTGATCCATACGGTGCGCGGCGTCGGCTACACCTTGGGCGTGATCGACAGTGCGTAATTTGCACCGTTCGATCGCGGCCCGCCTGGCGCTCGGCTATGGCGTGCTGGTGGTCGTGTCGATCAGCATCGTCTGCGCCGTGTTCTATTTCGGCACCATCGGTGTGCTCGATCGCAGCGTGGACCGCAAGCTGACCCTGCTCTCGGAGCGCCTCGCCGCGCTGTACGAACAGGGCGGCAGCAGCCGCACGACGGCGGAAATCGCCCATTTGCTGACCGACCGCACCGACAGCGACACGGAGATTTTTTTGCTGGTGGATGCCGATGGCCGCCGCGTGGCGGGCAATCTGACGTCCTGGCCCGACGTGGGCAGCCCCGTGGGCCACCTGCTGCACCGCGACGTCACGCGCGAAGGGCGCAGGGTGCCGGCGCGCATGCTGATCCGCGATCTCGATGGCGGCGCGCGCCTGTTCGTCGGGCGCGACATGGAGGAGGGCAGGTCGATCCGCGCCCTCGTGCTGCGCTCGCTGGCCTATGGCGGCGGGGCGGCCATCTTGCTCGTGGTGGCGGGAGCGTGGCTGTTCCGCCGCCAGCTCGAGGCGCGCATCGGGCAGATCCGCCGCACGGCGGGCGAAATCGAGGCGGGTGACCTGAGCCGGCGCATTCCCGTCTTCAGCGAAGATGAATTCGGCTTGCTGAGCCGCGACATCAACCGCATGCTCGACCGTATCGAACACCTGATGGAAGGCGTGCGCCACGTGTCGAACGCCATCGCGCACGACTTGCGCACGCCGCTGGGCCGCATCCGCAACAAGCTCGATGGCGCCTTGCGCCAGCAGCAGGGCGTGGCAGGCTACGAGAGCGCGGCGCAGGCGGCCATCGACGACATCGACGACCTCACGCGCGTGTTCGACAAGCTGCTGCAGATCGCCGCGGCCGAATCGGGCATGCGTCCCGAGAATTTCGACGATATCGACCTGCACCAGATCGGCGCCGATATCGTGGAAATGTACGAGGCCACGGCCGACGAGCAGGAGGTGCTGCTGGTACAGATGTATGGCGAGGGCGTGCCGGCGCGCGGCGACCGCAACCTGCTGGGCAGCGCGCTGGCCAGCCTGGTCGACAACGCCATCAAATATGCGGGGCCGGGCGCCACGGTGGAAGTGTCGGCCGGCAGCGATGAGCGCGGCTGCTGGCTGGCCGTGCGCGACAACGGCCCCGGTGTACCAAAGGAAGAACTGCCGAAACTGACGCAGCGCTTCTATCGCCTGGACAAGAGTCGCCACCTGCCTGGCAATGGCCTGGGCCTGTCCATCGTCGCGGCCATCGCGGCGCTGCACGGGGGCAGCCTGGAGATCGAGGATGCGGCGCCGGGCTTGCGGCTGCGATTGCGGCTGCTGCGCTAGCATGGCCAGCGTGGCGTATCGGCACATTACCAACTTGTAACCCCCTTCATTTTCACCTCCCCCTATCATCCGCTCTACCCGGCGTGGAGCGGCTGCCAGCGTGCAGCCGCCTGTTCCGGGCTGCCTGCGGCCGTCGCCGTGTCCCGTTCATCAGACCCGTCATAGAGCCGTTCGCATGCATACTTTTACCGCCACCGGCGACAACGCCGCGCCACAGCAGGCGCCACTGCGCCAGCATGGCCACCGCATCAAGGCCGCGTTGGGTGCCATCGTCTTTCCCCGGCAGCGCGCGCGCTGGCAAGCGTTCATCGCCGCGACGCCGGGACTGCCGGCGCTGGCGCAAGCCCATCCCAGCCTGCTGTACAAGATCTATCGTCCCTACGCCAACCGCCATTTCGGCTGCGCGGCGCGGGTGGACCTGCTGCGCGGGCATTACCGCTTCCTGTGGCAGGCGGGCGCGCGGCCGCTGGTGGAATACGCGGCGCGGCGCGCGCTGGTACTGGCCGCCATCGAGGGCAAGGATGGCGCCACCTACCGCCTGAAATTGACGGCCATCCGCGACAGCCACCGCGAAGGGGAACTGTGCCTGCGCCTGACGCGCGACGGCGTGCCGCTGTACCTGGCCAGTTTCCTGTTCCGCCCCCAGCCTGGCGGCGCCGTCATCCAGCTGGGCGCCTTGCAGGGCTTACGCTCGCCCGCCGGCGCGCAGGCGGTGAAAGAGGCCACGCGGGCGCTGCATGGCTGCCGGCCGAAAAACCTGATGGTGGCCGCCTTGCGCGACTTCGGTGATTTCTTCGGCTGCGGCCACCTGGAACTGGTCAGCAACGCCAACCGCATCGCGCTGAACTGGCGCCGGCGCCGGCATATCTCGTGCGACTACGACCTGGCGTGGCGGGAACTGCATGCGCAGCCCGCCAGCGACGGCAATTTCCGCCTGCCATGCGGTCCCTGCCGGATGCCGGACCTGGCCCTGGTGCCGTCGAAGAAACGGGCGGATGCGCGCCGGCGCGGCGCCATGCTGGTGCAGCTGGCGGCCGACATGCGCTGGCAAGTGGCGGCCCTGCTGCACGCGCAATGACGGAGCGGTGCGGGTTTTTTGACCTGTGCGGCTTTTTTGCCGGGCGGTCCGGCGCAAGCGGCGCGATCGGCGTATACTTATCGGCGTTGTTAACCTGAAGCCAGTCACCCCATGCCAGCACAATTCCCCACTTCGCGCATGCGCCGCCTGCGCGCGACCCCGCAACTGCGCGAGCTGTTCCGCGAAACCGAGATCAATCCGCGCGACCTGGTCCTGCCGATCTTCGTCGACGAAGGCAGCAGCGATTTCATCGATATCAAGTCCATGCCCGGCGTGCGCCGCATTCCCGAAGCAAAGCTGGCGCAGGAAGTGGAGCGCTACGCGCGCGCCGGCCTGCGCTCCGTCATGACCTTCGGCATTTCGCACCACAAGGATAGCCACGGCACGGACACCCTGAACCCGGACGGCCTGGTGGCGCGTATGTCGCGCATCATCAAGGACGCCGTGCCGGAAATGGTGGTCATGTCCGACACCTGCTTCTGCGAATACACGGACCACGGCCATTGCGGCATCCTGCATGGCGACACGGTCGACAATGACAGCACGGTGCTGAACCTGGGCAAGCAAGCCGTCATCGCGGCCCAGGCGGGCGCCGACATCATCGCGCCATCGGCCGCCATGGATGGCCAGGTGGCGGCGATCCGCAGTGCGCTCGACGCGGCCGGTTTCCACGACACGCCCGTGATGGCGTATTCGACCAAGTTCGCCTCGGGCCTGTACGGCCCGTTCCGCGACGCGGCCGGCAGCACCCTCAAAGGCGACCGCAAGACCTACCAGATGGACCCGATGAACCGCCGCGAAGCGATCCGCGAATCGCTGATCGACGAAGCCGAAGGCGCCGATGCGCTGATGGTCAAACCGGCCGGCGCCTACCTGGACATCATCCGCGACCTGCGCGAAGTGACGCGCTTGCCGATTGGCGCCTACCAGGTCAGCGGAGAATACGCGATGATCAAGTTCGCCGCGCAAGCCGGTGCCATCGACGAGCGCCGCGTGGTGCAGGAAACTCTGGGCGCCATCAAGCGCGCGGGCGCGGACATGATCTTTACGTATTTTGCGATGGATGTGCTGAATAATCCGTATTGAGCATACCCGGCGTTTTTCTCACCCCGAAAGCAAATTCCGGGGTCAGACCCGGCGGGTCTGACCCCAGCATTTACGCTGTTGGGGTTCTTTCTGCATTCCCCGCCTCCCATGCCCCTGAAAATTTCCCGCATCCTGCACGCCGGCTATGTCTTCGAATGCGAAGGCACGGCCATCGCCTTCGATCCTATCGTCGAAAATCCGTTCAGCCGCAACTGCCACGCGTTTCCGCCCGTGCGCTTCGACCTCGATGCCGTGCGCCGGCTGCGCTGGGATGCCGTCTTCATCTCGCACTTCCACGACGACCACTGCTCGCTCGACAGCCTCGATGTGCTCGACCGCGCGACGCCCATTTACCTGTACTGCGTCTTCGACGAACTGTTCGCCATGATCCGCGCGCTGGGGTTTACGCAGGTGCGGCGCCTGCACGTGGACGTGCCCGTGCAGGTGGGTGCCATCGAGGTGATTCCGCGCCGCGCGCTCGATGACGATGTCGACTCGCTGTTCCAGGTGCGCGCGGCCGAGCTGAACGTGCTCAATGTCGTCGATTCCTGGATCGGCCCCGAGACGCTTGAACAGCTGGCCGCCTTTGCGCCGTGGGACATGGTGCTGTGGCCATTCCAGACCATGCGCGAGATCGCCGTCATCGCGCCGTCGCAAGCGCAGCCTGGCCCCGTCGAGCTTCCCGACGACTGGGTGCCGCAGCTGCGCGCGCTGGCGCCACGGTACATCGTGCCCAGCTCTTGCCAGTTCGTGCAGGAAGACTGGTCCTGGTACAACCACGCGATGTTCCCGATTACCTACCGCCGCTTTGCCGATGAAATCGGCGCCGCGCTGCCCGAGGCGCACATCTTCCGCCTTGATCCATCGATGGCCGTGCTGCTCGACGCACACGGCGTGAGCAGCGCCGAACCCTTGCCCTGGGTGGTACCCGTGGGCCCGCAAGACGTGGATTTCGACTACCGCCCCGATGCGCCGCCGCCCGCCACGGCGGACATCGCGCGCCGTTTCGCGCCCTTGAGCGATGCCGACGCGGCGCTGGTGTTCGATTTCTGCCGCCACGGTTTGCTTGAACGCTACCGTGACATGGAACTGCCCGAGGATAGCTACTTCCAGGCCCCGCGTTTGTGGCGATTGTCCCTGTACGGCCATGACGGCGCGGCCACCATCCTGCATTACCGCACCCACGGCGACTTGATCGACCTCGTGCCGGACACGGGCGAGGCGCCCGGCTGGACTACCGAGGTGCCGCTGGTGAAATGCCATGCGGCGCTGGTGCTCGGTGAATCGCTGACGTCGATGTACATGCGCATCAACGATGGCCCTTTCGATGCCGAGGCGCGGGCGGAACTGGAGGAGGCCGACATCGTCGACGACCCGCTGATCCGCTGCCTGTTCAACGACGCCATCGGCGCCTACCAGGCGGCGCAGCTCAAGCGCTTGCTGGCCCGCTGAAGAAAGTCGCGTGACAGGGTAAGATAGCTGCTTCTGACTAGAACGGGAAAGACACCATGGCACAAGACAATGAAACGGCAATCCTGGCCGGCGGTTGCTTCTGGGGCGTGCAGGACTTGCTGCGCCGCTATCCGGGCGTGATCGCCACACGTGTGGGCTACAGCGGCGGCGACGTGGCCAACGCCACCTACCGCAACCATGGCACGCATGCGGAAGCGATCGAGATCATTTTCGACCCGAACACCATCAGCTACCGCAAGATCCTGGAATTCTTCTTCCAGATCCACGATCCCAGCACGGAAAACCGCCAGGGCAATGACCGCGGCACGAGTTACCGTTCAGCCATCTATTACACGAACGACGAGCAGAAAAAGGTAGCCGAAGACACCATCCGCGACGTCGACGCCTCCGGCCTGTGGCCCGGCAAGGTGGTGACGGAAGTGGCGCCGGCCGGCCCGTTCTGGGAGGCGGAACCCGAGCACCAGGATTATCTGCAGCGCTTGCCGCACGGCTACACCTGCCATTACATCCGGCCGGACTGGGTGTTGCCGCAGCGCGGGCAGTAAGGAAGCAGATATGCGTTACTGGCGCGTCGAGCGGCGGCAGGCGGAAGGGCAGCTGGACTTCGGGCGTACCCTGGAGCTGATGGCTGCCATCGGCCATGCCGACGTGAATGCCGTCGCCGGGGCCATCCTGAAAACGGTCAGCACGGTCGCGCCGATTGCCCAGTGCACGATCTTTGCCTATGAATTCGGCAATCGGCCACGGACCGTCGCCGTGGCCGACCGGCGCGGTGGACGTTTCCTGCAAGATATTGCCGACAGCTACGCGCGCCATTACTACGCGCTCGACGGCAACCAGCGCGTGATCGCGCCGGCGCCGGGACGGAAAATCGATCCCGCCATCGTGCTGCACCAGCAAGCCAGCGACGAGATCGACCATCCGGGCTACCGCGCCGCCTGCTATCAAAAACCGAATGTGTCGGACCGGCTATCCCTGCTGGTGCAGCCGGCCGGCGATATCTGGCTATCCGTCAATTTCTACCGCGACAGCAGCCAGGGCCAGTTCCAGGCCGGTGAAGTGGCCGGCATCGAAACCCTGTCACCGCTGTTTGCCCATGCCGTCAAGCATCACTACAGCCTGAACGGCCAGAATACGCAAGGCGTCGCGCCCATGATGCTGGCAAGGCTGCGCCAGCATTGCCCGGCCTTGAGCAAGCGCGAACTGGATGTGTTGCGCTGCGTGCTCGAAGGTCTCACGGCCGTGGAAATCGCCGAGATCATGGGCGTGCAGCCGTCCAGCGTGACGACTTACCAGAAGCGCGCCTATAAACGCCTGGGCATTTCCAGCCAGCGCCAGTTGTTCGCCCTGTGCATGGCGCCAGCGCCTGTCTAGTTCCTTGGACGTAGCAATGGCTCCGCCTTTCTGACTGTTTTGGCCGCAAAATGTCCCCAAAATGGGGACAGCCGGCGGCATCGCCGTCTGCATACTGTGTTTCAAGCCGGGATCACCCGGCCGCTCTTGCCCAAGAACAATAACAAGGGGAGGGCGACATCTTATGGAGACAAGCATGACCATCGCCAAAGCGGCCACCCCCGCCACTGCGCCCGTCCTCGACGCGGCCGCCGTCCAACTGGAACAGCAGGTGATGCGCAAGGTATCGCGCCATCTGCTGGGATTTCTGTTCCTGCTGTTCGTGTTTTCCTTTCTTGATCGCATCAACATCGGCTTTGCCGGCCTGACCATGATGCAGGACCTGGGCCTGTCCGGCACCCAGTTCGGCTTTGCCACCACCCTGTTTTACATCGCCTACATCGCTTGCAGCATCCCCAGCAATATCGTGCTGGCCCGCATCGGCGCGCGTAAATGGATAGGCAGCATGATGATCGCCTGGGGCCTGGCCTCGACGGCGACCCTGTTCGCCAGCGGCCCGGCCAGCCTCTACGCGCTGCGCTTTTTGGTGGGCGTGACGGAGGCGGGCTTTCTGCCCGGCATGCTGCTGTACCTGACGTACTGGTTTCCCAGCGCCTACCGCGCGCGGGCCAATGCCTTGTTCATGATCGCCATGCCTGTGACGGCCGCCATCGGTTCGGCCTTGTCGGGCGTGATCCTGGGTCTCGACGGTCACTGGGGCTTGAAGGGCTGGCAATGGTTGTTTTTGCTCGAAGGCATGCCATCCGTGTTCCTGGGGCTGGCAGTGTATGGGTACCTCGATGATGCACCTGGCAAGGCGAACTGGCTGAGCAAGCTGGAACAGCAGGTGCTGGCGCGCATGCTGGCGGCCGAGCACAAACCGGTGGCGCTGCGGCAGAACACCTCGGTGCTGGCGGAAATGCTGTCGCCCACGGTATTGAAATTCGGCGTCGCTTATTTTTGCCTGGTGAATACTTTGGCCATGGTGGCCGTGTGGACACCGCTGATCGTGAAAAGTTTTAACAGCAATGCCAGCAACACGCAGATCGGTCTGCTGGCCGCCATTCCGCAAGTGTGTACCGTCATCGGCATGATTGCCTGGGGCCGCCGCTCGGACCGCTTGCAGGAACGCCGCTGGCACATCGTCTGGCCCATGCTGCTGTCGGCCGCCGGCTGGCTCTTCACCGCGTATTCGGCCAATCCCATCGTGCAGCTGCTGGGCGTATGCATGGCGTCGACGGGCGCGTACACGGCCATGTCCGTCTTCTGGACCACGCCGGACCGTGCCCTGAGCCTCGGTGCGCGCGCCATCGGCATCGCCGTCATCAATGCGACGGGCAATATCGGCTCGGCCCTGAATCCCGTTGTCGTGGGCTGGCTGAAGGATTTCACGCACAGCTTTGCCACGGGCTTGCTGTACGCCAGCGTGCTGCTGGTGGCCGGCGCGGCCATCGTGCTGACCCTGCCCATCGCCCGTGGCGGCAAAGAACAATCTTGAAGAGGACACCATCATGAGCGACACGTTCCACCCTTATCCCCATGTGCCGAAGGTGTATCCGCCCGGCAAGCCGGCGGGCGGATCGACGCAACATGTTCCTGTGTTGATCGTCGGCGGCGGCCCCGTGGGCCTGGCCACGGCCCTGGGCCTGGCCCGCCACGGCGTGCGCTCGGTGCTGATCGAGGCCGACGATGGCGTCTGCACGGGCAGCCGCGCCATCTGCATCTCGCGGCGCAGCCTGGAAATCATCGAACGCCTGGGCGCGCTCGACGGCTTTATCAGCAAAGGATTGCCGTGGGCCGGTGGGCGCAGTTTTTACCGCGACGAGGAAGTGCTGCACTTCACGATGCCGCAAGACGCGAACCAGAAGCTGCCGCCCATGGTCAACCTGGCGCAATACCATATCGAGCAATTCCTGCTCGATGCGGCCGAACGCCTGCCGGAGCTGATCGATATCCGCTGGCAAACGCGGGTCACTGGCGTGGATCGGCGCGCCGATGGCGCCACGGTCACGGTGGCCACGCCCGACGACACTTACCGGATCGACACGGACTGGCTGGTGGCGGCCGATGGCGGGCGCAGTGTCGTGCGCGAGGCGCTGGGCCTGAAATTGCAGGGCACCAGCTATGAAGGGCGCTATGTGATCGTCGATATCCACCTGAAGAGCGACCGCCCGACGGAGCGCCTCGCGTATTTCGATCCGCCGTCGAATCCTGGCTCCACCGTGCTCGTGCACAAGCAGCCCGACGATATCTGGCGCATCGACTACCAGTTGCGCGACGACGAGGATGCGCAGGCGGCCGTGCTGCTGGAAAACGTGGCGCCCCGTGTCGACAGCCTGCTGGCCATGATGGGGGAGAAAAAGCCTTGGCATCCCGTGTGGATCACCATCTATAGAGCCAACGCATTGACGCTGGAAAAATACCGGCACGGCCCCGTGCTGTTCGCAGGCGATGCGGCCCATCTGGTGCCCATCTTCGGCGTGCGCGGAGCGAACTCCGGCATCGACGATGCGGATAACCTGGCCTGGAAGCTCGCCTACGTGGTCAGGGGCCAGGCACCGCATGCCTTGCTGGACAGCTATTCGGATGAGCGCGTGTACGCCGCTCATGAAAACCTGCGCCACGGCACCAAAAGCACGGAATTCATGGCGCCGCCCACGTTCGCCTTCGATCTCATGCGCACGGCCGTGCTGGGGCTGGCGGGCAAGCACGCGCACGTGCGCTCCTTGATCAACCCGCGCCAGACGAGCGCCATCGCGTATGCGCAGTCGGCCTTGAATACGCCAGATAGTGCGACGTTTGCCGCCGGTCCCGCACCGGGCACGGTCTTGCCCGAGTGTCCGCTGGCGCTGCTGCACAACGGCGGGCAGAAAGCGGGGTATATTACCGATCTGGTGAACCGCACTGATGGCGATTTCACGGGGCTGTACTTCAGCGACGATGGCTGCGTGCCTGCGGAATTGCTGGCGCTGGGCGATACATTGCCGTTGACGACCGTGGCGATCGCCCGCAGCGGGGCGCAAGGGGACGCGTGGGACCACACGGCGCAGGTATTCCCGCTGTTCGATGCCTTGCCAGGCAGTTTTTACCTCGTGCGGCCGGATGGGCATGTGCTGGGGCGCTGGCGGCAAGTGCAGGCGGAGCAGGTGGCAGCAGCGCTGGCTAAATCCGGGGTCAGTCCCTTCGGGAGCGGTACGCGCCCCATTGGGGCGTGCACCCCCGCCGGGTCTGACCCCAGCACTTTGCGCAGCGGGTCAGTAAAAGTTATTAAGGAGATAGCATGACCGACATCGAACTGGATAATCTTTACACCGAGCTATGCCACACCATGGGCGGCCTGGGCGAACAGCGCTCGCCCCTGTTCCTGGCCCGCTTTGCCTTGCTGGCCATGGGCGCCATCGGCAAGGCTGACGTGGTGCAGGGCTTGCTGCGCGACGCGGCCGACGGCCTGGCGGAGCGCGCATGATAGGCGCCGGCTACCAGAGCGGCTTCGGCAACGAATTTGCCACGGAAGCCATCGCCGGCGCCTTGCCGCAAGGGCAGAATTCGCCGCAGCAGGCGCCGCTGGGGCTGTATGCTGAGCAACTTTCGGGCACGGCCTTCACGGCGCCGCGCGCACAGAACCGGCGCTCCTGGCTGTACCGCATCCGTCCCGCCAGCCAGCATCCGCCATTCACCTTGGTGGAAAACACCCGCATCGTCAGCGATTTCCACGCCATGCCGCCCACGCCACCGAACCAGCTGCGCTGGGATCCGCTGCCGCTGCCCGACAGCGCGACGCCAACGGACTTCATCGACGGCTTGCAGACGATGGCCGGCAATGGCAGCGCCGAAGCGATGAGCGGCTGCGCCATCCATGTGTATGCGGCCAACCGTTCCATGCAGCGCTTCTTCTATTCGGCCGATGGCGAATTGCTGGTCGTGCCGCAGGAAGGCCGGCTGGCGATCGCCACGGAACTGGGCTTGATCGAGCTGGAACCGCAGGAAATTGCCGTGATCCCCCGCGGCGTGCGCTTCCGCGTGACCCTGCCCGACGGCGCGGCGCGCGGCTATGTCTGCGAAAACTTCGGCACGGCCTTCCGGCTGCCGGACATGGGCCCCATCGGCTCGAACGGCCTGGCCAATAGCCGCGACTTCCTCACGCCGCACGCGGCTTATGAAGATATCGACGGAGAATGCGAATTGCTGGCCAAGTTCGGCGGCCATCTGTGGCGCACAACCCTCGACCATTCCCCGCTGGACGTGGTGGCCTGGCATGGCAATTACGCGCCCTACAAATACGATTTGCGCCGCTTTAATGTCATCGGTTCCATCAGCTACGACCATCCGGACCCGTCGATCTTCCTCGTGCTGCAGGCACCGAGCGAAAATCCGCAGTTCGGCGCGATCGACTTCGCTATCTTCCCGCCCCGCTGGCTGGCCGCCGAACATACGTTCCGCCCGCCCTGGTTCCACCGCAACGTGGCCAGCGAATTCATGGGCCTGATCCACGGCGTGTACGACGCCAAGGCGGCCGGTTTTGTGCCGGGCGGGGCCAGCCTGCACAACTGCATGTCCGGCCACGGTCCCGATGCGCAGACGTTTGAAAAGGCCTCGCACAGCGACACGTGCGCGCCCGTGAAGGTGGCCGATACCATGGCCTTCATGTTCGAGACGCGCACCATCCTCAAGCCGACGCCATTCGCCTTGAACGGCGAACTGCTGCAGAATGACTATTTCGAGTGCTGGCAAGGCTTGCGCAAGCATTTCGATCCGGACCAGGCTTAGTCGAACCGCGCTCACGCGGCCCGCGCCAGCAGCGTGTGCGGGCTGGCGGGCAGGCGTCATTGCCTGCGCCCTTGCCGCAGCAAGGTTCGGGCCAACGCCCCGCATATGCAAAATCCGGATAAGCTAGCGCGGCACCATTCGTTCACGCCTGCGGATGGAGCGCGGTATAGTCGGCCCATGGAACTCTTAGCCCACAATTTCAGCAGCGATTTCGCGCGCAGCGCCCACCTTGCCCGGGGCGCCGGCGATGACGGCGACAGCGAGGCGCTGGTCGCCTTCCGCGACCCGCAGCAAATGAGCTTGCTGGTGCGCGCCACGGCCTTCGTCTTTGCCGATCCCCGTTCGCGCCAGCTGCACGAGCTGATCGAACGCATCGCCCCCAGCGAAGCGACGGTGCTGATCACGGGTGAAACGGGCACCGGCAAGGAACTGATTGCGCGCCACGTGCACGGCTTGAGCGGGCGCGCCGAGCAGACCTTTGTGGCGATCAACTGCGGCGCGTTTTCCGAAACCCTCGTCGAGAGCGAACTGTTTGGCTATGAAAAAGGCGCGTTTACGGGCGCGCAGCAGGGCAAGCCGGGCTGGTTCGAGACGGCCAGCGGCGGCACCCTGTTCCTCGATGAAATCGGCGACTTGCCGCTGGCGATGCAGGTCAAGCTGCTGCGTGTGTTGCAGGAGCGCGAAGTGGTGCGCCTGGGCGCGCGGCGCGCCATCCCCATCGACGTGCGCCTGATCGCGGCCACCAACGTGGACTTGGCCGAAGCCGTGCGGGCAGGGCGCTTCCGCGAAGACCTGTATTACAGGCTGCAGGTGATCGGCCTGCCGCTGCGCCCCTTGCGCGAGCGTCCGGGCGACATCATGCCGCTGACGCGCCATTTCATGGCCATCTATGCGCAGCGATTGCACCTGGGCGAGGTGGAGCTGGGCCTCGATGCGCAGCAGGCCTTGCTCGCTTATCCATGGCCGGGCAATATCCGCGAACTGGAAAACGTCATCCACCGCGCGCTGCTCGTCTGCCGCAGCGGCGTCGTGCGCGCCGAGGACCTGAGTTTGTCGGGCTGGCACCGCGCGCCTGCCGCCGCACCTGTCTCTGCGCCTGTTCCAGATGCCTGGGCCGGCGGCGCCGACATCGCCTACGCGGCCCATGGCGCGGCCTGCCAGGACGATATGCTGGCCGCCGAGCGTTTTGCCCGCGCCTGGCAAGCCTTGCTCGACTCGGGCGAAGCCGTGGAATTCGAAGCCATGCAGCAGGAACTGGTGCGCGCGGCGTGGGAGCGCAACGAGCGCAACCAGGTGCGCACGGCGAGGCATTTGAACCTGAGCCGCAACATCCTGCGCACCTTCTTGAAAAAGGCGGGTGCCATCGACTAGCCACGCGACTTGGCCAATGGAGCCGGACCCGCAGCGATGCGGCTCCGGCTTTTTTCATGGCTGCTGCGCGCGCAACACATTGCTGCCGTGGCTGCAGCCGATTGCTGCGCAAGCAGCAGTTTCGGGCGTCGATGGGTAGCCAGCGCATGGCATGTTTTCTGCGAGGAGAGAAGGGCAGATCGCCACGCATGATGCGCCGCGACCTTTTCTTCGATCCACGACAGGAGTCCATGCATGACCATCGAATTCATCTGGCAATTGCCCACCAGCGGCGACGGCCGTTACGCGGCGCCCGGCATCACGCGCAGGGGCGAGCGAAACGCTGGCGCGCCCAGTCCCTTGCAGGCGGGCGTGAGCGACCCGCGCGGCGCGCGTCCGCCCTTCAATTATTTCGACTACCTGCACCAGATCGCCCGCGCGGCCGACCTTTCGGGCTTCGACGGCATCCAGATACGCCACGATACGCAGGGCGATGAAAGCTGGATCGTCGCAGGCTACCTGGCCCGCAGCACGCGGCATCTGAAACTGATCGCCGAATTCGACGCGGCCTGGGGTTCGGCCGTGTACGCGGCAAAGAACGCGGTCAGCTTCCAGCGCTTTACGGGCGGGCGCTTTGCCTGGCAGATCGGTCACGGCGGCGATGCCGCGGCGCGCCGGCGCCAGGGCGATGCCGTGCCGGACGCCGATATTCTGCCCCGCATTGATGAATTCATCACAGTGGCGCGCGGCGTGCAGAGTACTTCGCCGTTCAGCTTCAAGGGCAAGTTCTTCGAGGTGCAGGACGGCGGCTTCAAGGGGCCGCTGGCGAACCATCCCATTAACACCATCTACCTGAACGGGGACAGCCCGGAGGCGCTGGCCCTGTCGGCGCGCCAGGCCGACGTGCACGTGTTCGATGCGGCGCCGCGCGCGGATTTGCAGCCGGCCATCGCCAGCCTGCAAACGCAGGCGCACCAGTTGGGGCGCGCAGTGGCGGCCGGCGTCCGCATCGACGTGCTGGCCCGCGAAACGTCCGAGGAAGCACTGCGCGATGCGCGCCGCTACCGCAGTGGCTCGGGGCTGCCCGACGATAGTGCGTTTGATGGCGGCACGGCTGCCTTCTGGCCCGGCTTTGCGCAAGCGCAGACGGGCGCCCACGGCGCCCTGGTCGGCAGCTACGAGCAGGTCAGCGCCGCGCTTGAAGCGTATGCGCAGGCGGGGGTCTCCAGCTTCGTGCTGGCAGCCATCCCCCATTTCGAGGAAGCCTACCGCATCGGTGAACACGTGCTGCCCCGCGTGCGGGCGGCGTTGTACACGCAACGGCAAGCGGCCTGAATCCCCTAATTTGAAGGAGTACCACTACATGGCAATCGATTTTTTCTGGCGCATTCCCACGCATGGCGAACCGAGTTCGCACCGCGCCCGCACGCCGTTTCGCGGCGACTGGTTTCCCGGCAATGACAACCTGCACCAGGCCGGCCTCGGTGGCGGCGGCGCCGACGGTTTTACGTATATCGACTATCTGGCGGAAATCGCCCGCGCGGCCGAGCTGTCGGGCTTTCAGGGCGGCCTGATTCCTTCGTTTCCCATGACGGACGAACCGTGGGCCATCTCCGCGCTGCTGGCGCGCGAGACGAGCACCTTCCGCTTCATGATCCCGTTCCAGCCCGGCTTCCTGAACCCCGTGGTGGCCGCGCGCATGACGGCCAGCCTGCAGCGGGCCACGGGCGGCCGCGCCCTGTACAACGTGATCACGGGCGGCGGCGGTCCGGCGCAGCTGTGGTGGGGCGATTCGGCCGGCCACGACGACCGCTACACGCGCACGACGGAATTTCTCGACGTGGTGCGCGGCGTGTGGCGTGGCGGGCCGTTTTCCTACCAGGGCAAGTTCTACCAGGTGGAAGATGCTGGCCTGGCCACGCCGCTGTCGGAGCAGGACTTCCCCGAGATTTATTTTTCGGGATCTTCGGACGCGGCCCTCGGGTCGGCCTCGAAACACGCCGATTACTACCTGACGTGGTTGGAACCGTTCGAGCAGCTGCGCGAGAAATTCGCCCGCGTGCATGAAAAGACGGCGCTGCTGGGCCGCAAGATCAAATGCGCCGTGCGCGTCGACATCGTGGCCCGCGCCACGGAAGAAGAAGCGTGGGACGAAGTGCGCAAGGGCTTTGACGCCGTGGACCCCGCCACCTTGCGCCAGTTCCTCGGTGCCGATGGCGGCGATTCCGTGGGCGCGGCGCGCCAGCGGGGCAACCGCCCGACCACCCTGAACAGCTACAAGGATTTGATCACGGCGCCGAACATCTGGTCCGGCTTCAACTTGCTGCGCGGCGGGCAGACGCAGGGCATCGTCGGCAGCTACCAGCAGGTGGCCGAACGCCTCGACGAACTGGTGCATCTGGGTGCCGACGCCTTCATCCTGGCCAGCACGCCGCACCTGGAAGAAGCGTACCGGGTGGGCGAGGAAGTGCTGCCGCTCGTGCGCGGACACACGTCGGCACTCTTGCGCGCTGCCTGATCCTTTCCCTGTTGGCGCGACAGCAGCGTCACCGCCTGCTGTCGCGCAGGCAGCACGCGGCGGCGCCGCTGCTGCCAAATCAACAGCACTATCAATTCGATAGTCTTCCTTTGAAATCAATCACTTGAGCACCATTTTGCTGCGCTGCGGCAGCGGGCATGCGCCTTGCAATGCAGGTCATCACCATCTCGCGTTTTGACTTTACTCAAGGATAATCACCCATGCGCCGTTCGACTGCCCCCGCCGCCGTTTCTTCTTTCCCCTTTCATTTGACGCCGGTGCGCCGCGCGCTGCGCTCGGCCTTCGCCATCGGCGGCCTGATGATCGCTTCCAGCATGGCCCATGCCGAAGCGCCGACCGCCGATGTCATTGCCGCGGCCGACGCGAACGGCGGGGGCGAGGGCGCCTCCCTGCAATCGGTGACGGTGACGGCGCAAAAGCGCGAGGAATCGGCACAGAAGGTACCGAGCGCGATCACGGTCCTCGGTGGCAAGGAGCTGCTCGACACGGGCATCGGCCGCTCGGCCAGCGAAATCCTCAATTACGTGCCGAACGCCTCGGCCGGCACGCAGCAGCATGGCCGCCCACGCTGGTGGATACGCGGCGTCGGCGCGGGCCAGCAGCAGATCGATTTCCCGAATCCCGTCGGCTTCTACCTCGACGACGTCTACATCAGCAATTCCAGCGCCACGGGCTTTCCCTTGTTCGACCTGGACCGGGTGGAAGTGCTGCGCGGCCCGCAAGGCACCTTGTGGGGCAAGAACACGACGGGCGGCGCCATCAACGTCATTTCGCGCAAGCCTTCGTTCAAGTCCAGCGGCTACGCCAAGCTTGACTACAGCAGCTACGACACCAAGCTGGCCGAAGGCGCCATTGGCGGCGCGCTGGTCGACGACGTGCTGGCGGGGCGTTTGTCCTTCCACACGGAGCAGCAGGACAAGGGCCGCTTCCACAACCAGTTTACGGGCGAGCGCGATGGAAAACTCAAGGACAGCGCCATCCGCGGCCAGCTCAAGGCCCTGATCGGGCGCGACCTGACGGCGAACCTGAACCTGCATTACCGCGACTACACGACCAAGGGCGCCACGACGACGGTGGCCAGCTATGGCGCCAATGGCGTCTACCGCAATGGCTACATCCCCAGCACCAATCCCGATGACGTGAGCACGAACGCGCCGGCCGACAGCGACGTGAAGCAGGGCGGCGCGCAGCTGAACCTGGAATATGCGCTGGGCGAGCTGACCCTGACGTCGATCACCGGCTATGAAAACTTCCGCAACGAAGCGACGGGCGACAGCGACAACACGCCGCTGGAAGTGGGCCGCAGCCGTTCAAAAGCCAGTAGCCGGCAAGTGTCGCAGGAGCTGCGCCTGACGTCGCCGCAAAACGGCGCCGTGAGCTGGGTGGCGGGCCTGTTCTACTTCAATGAAAAGATCGATTCCGATTCGGCCGGCGCGCGCCTGCCCAACGGCACGGTGCCGGCGCTGGCGGGCAGCACCCAGCCCGTCGGCTACAACCGCACCATCTACCAGCACAAGGCGCGCAGCGCGGCCATCTTCGGCAGCACGACCGTCAACTTCAGCGAACAGTTCCTGTCCACCTTTGGCCTGCGCTGGACGACGGAAACCAAGGACCTCGATTTGCAGCGCGTGCAGGCCGCATCGAATACGGTGACGTTTGGCGATGCGGCCAACTGGTGGAACACGGTCCGGGGCGGCAATTACGCGGCCGCGTCGGTGGCCAACAATAACTTCACGTCGAATCCCTCGACCACGTGGAATGCGCTCACGTATGACGTGACACCCGAATACCGCTTCAGCCGCACCTTGCGCGGCTATCTGAAATACGCGCATGGCATCAAGTCGGGCGGCTACAACACGAGCGCCACGGACGCGCGGGCGCTGAACACGGTGAAGCCGGAAACCCTGAACTCGTTCGAGGCGGGCATCAAGTCGGAATGGCTGGATGGACGTTTGAATTTCAACGCCAACGTTTTTCACTATGACTACAAGAACGTGCAGGTCAATATCACGGGCGTGTACAACGGCGACCCCACGCAAAGCGTCAATTACCTGCAGAACGTGCGCAAGGCTCACGTGAACGGCGCGGAATTCGAGATCGAGGCGCAGCCGACGGACAACTTGCACATCAACGCCAATATCGGCCTGCTGCGCACGGAATTCGACGATTTCGCCATCCAGAACAATGGCGGCGACCGCTCCGGCAATGAATTCGTGCGCTCGCCCCACGTGACGGCCTTGCTGGCGGCCGATTACCGCTACCCGCTGGGCAATGGCGCGCAGCTGGTCTTCAGCGGCGACGTGCGCTACACATCGAAGCAGTACTATTATGTCGACCCGCAAAACGCCGCGCGCGACCTGCTGAACCAGGGCGGCTTCGCGCTGGCCAATGCGCGCCTGTCGTATGTGCTCCCGGGCGGCAAGCACCGCATCACGGCGTATGCGAACAACCTGGCCGACAAGGTCTACCGCAACCACACCTTGACCAGCTTCGTGCCGGGTGCCGTCAACGGCGACACCGTCATCATCGGCCAGGGCCGCACGGTGGGGGCGTCGTACACGATCCAGTTCTGATGGCGATTGATTGATGTGAAGGCCGGCAAACTCGCCGGCCATTTTTTTGATCAGGTAGGCCGGCCTGGCGCAGCGGTAGGTCGGCTTAACGCAGCGGTAGGTCGGCTTAGCGCAGCGTAAGCCGACAACACCACTACCGCATCAAGCCGCCACCCGCAGCAGCGCCTCCAGCCGCCGCTGCGCCTCCTCCAGCGGCCGCCGGTCGATCCAACTCTCGATATCCACGTCGCGGTCAAGAAAACCGTGCTGCAGCTGAAAATCCTTTTGCTGGCGGAACAGCGCCACCTTGTCATCGGACAGGTCGGGCGCCAGGGTCAGATGAAAACCGTCGCGGTAGGCTTCCGCCACGGCGTCGGCGCCGGCCCGCGTCTCGCCCTGCAGGATGGCCAGCACGTCGGCCTGGTGGCTGCGGGCCCAGTGCGCGGCGCGCAGTGTCTGCGTCAAAAAGCGCACGACCAGTTCGAAATGCTGCTCCAGCATTGTTTCATGCACGGTGATCGGCCGCGGCGTGCCGTTATTCACGCGGAAGCGCCGGTCCGGCAGGGCGTCGATGTCGATCCCCACTTCCAGTCCCGCCGCGCGGGCCGCTTCGGCCGCCGCCGCGCCTTTGACGTAGACGGCATCGACTTCGCCGCGCAGCAGCGGCGCGATGCCTTGCCACAGTCCCGCGCCGAGATTGGCCGATGCCTGGGCGTCGCCTCCCACTTCCACCAGCCGTACATCGTCCAAGGTGAGGCCGGCCGACGCCAGCACGCCCTTGTAGCCGGCCAGGCTCATGCCGCGCGCGATGCTGCGCCCGCGCCGGTTTTCGCGCAAGTCTTCGGCGCGAAACGCTGGCAGCGCCAGACGCTTGTCCTGCAGCTGCGCCGGTGTCGTGATGCCGGAACCGGGGCGCACGAGGATGGCTTGCCATTCATCGATCCACGTCAGGCCGATCAGGCGCGTGGGCGCCCCTTGCGCGCGCGCGGGCAGGGCCAGCAGGTTGCCGCCTTCGCGCACGAGCGTGGACAAGCCGTGGTCGTAATGGTGGCGCGCCAGTTCGCCGCCCACTTCCTGCAGGGTTTTCAAGGCGATGCCGTCGCGGGAGAATTCCTCGTCCAGCCAGCCCAGTTTATAGGCCAGGCCCGTGGCCGTGGGCACGGGACAGCGGGTGAACCAGACGGTATCGGCAGCGGGAGATGGTGCGGTAGTCATGGGATTCCTTGGTGATGGGTGGAGCCTTGAACCGTGCAGGAAACGTGCCCGCGCCGCTTGCTGGCTTGCCGACAGCGCGCTTCCACAACGCTGCTGCCACGCCAGCAACCGCTGTTGCGCAGGCAGCAGCGCCCCACCATTTTCGCGGCCCCGGCGCTGGCACGCGTCTTGCGAAAGTAGAGGCATGACTGACCCGTATTCCAACCCAACCAAATGGAGCATGACATGACGGACGTGGCACAAGCGGAAGCACAACAAGTACAGGTGCAGGAGTTGACGGCGGCCGAACTGGCCTTCGTGGAGCAGGTGCGGCGCGACGCGCAGATCGCCTTCGACGGCTTGCGCGAGACAGGCAGCCTGACGGCCAACGGTACGGTGGGCTTTGTCGAGCGCACCCCTGGCGGCGACAAGGTCGTGGTGGTCAACGATCCGGGTCCGTTCCGCCGCGGCCAGGCATTGAAGGCGGCCGTGCTGGCGCTCGATGGCACGGTGATCGTGGGCGATGCGAACAACGGCGGCGCGCGTTACTTAAAACTGTTCCGCGAGCGGCCGGAAGTCACGTCGATCTCGCACGTGCATTCGCCGTCCTTGGGCGCGTGGGCGCAGACGCACCGCACCCTGCCGATCCGTTACGTGCCCGTGCAGCGCTTTCAGCTGATCCGCGAAATTCCCATCTATATCGACCGCCGCCAGCCGGAAGTCGATTTCATCCTCGGCGAAATCGCGCGCAATACGCATGCGACGGCCATCCTGGAGGCGAACGGCGGCGCCACCGTGTGGGGCAAGCAGGGCTTGCTGAAGCTGGCCGAATTCATCCTGCTGCTGGAAGAGGGCGCGCAGATCCAGATCGCGGCCGAAGCCATCGGCGGTTCGCGCGACTTCGGCCCCGGCGTGCTGCTGCAGCAATGGAAGATGAGCAAGCTGATCGACACGGCGCGCGCGCTGTCTCTGCTGCCTGCCACCGACCTGGTGTAACCCTTTCAAGAACAGGCCCCCGATGTCATTGCAATTCTTACGTTTGAACTGGCGCAAAGTACTCGCTGCCGCCGTGGCGGCCAGCCTGCTGGCGCCAACGATCGCGGCTGCCGCCGATCCGCTGCCGGCCGCCGTGCGCATCGCCGTCGTGGCCCGCACGGCGCCGTCCGGCAAGACCGTGTTTGCCGGCTCGGCCGCCCAGGTGGCCTCCCAAGGCTGGCTGGCGGCCGAGCTGGGCAAGCTGGGCGTGAAGCTGGAATGGGTGCCCGTCACGACCAATTCCGTGGCGACGCAAGTCAACGAAGCGTTTGCCAACCATTCGATCGACCTGGCCCAATATGGCGATCTGCCATCGATTATCGCCAATGCCTCGGGCTTGCAGACGCGGCTGATCTTGCCCGGCGGCAGCGCCAACAATACTTATCTGGTGGTGGCGAACGGCTCCACGGCCAAATCGATCAAGGATTTGAAGGGCAAGAAGATCGCGCTGCACCGTGGCCGGCCGTGGGAATATCCGTTCGCGCGCCTGCTGGAAGCCAATGGCATGAGCTTGCGCGACGTGAAAATCCTCAACCTCAATCCCCAGGCGGGCGCGGCGGCCGTGGCGACCGGTGGCGCGGATGCCTTTTTTACCCTCAGCGACGCCTTTTTGCTCGAGGATAAAAAGGTCGGAAAGATCATCTGGTCCAGCAAGGCGCCGCCGCAGGACTGGAAGATGCGCGCCGAGCTGTGGGCCGACAGCGGTTTCCTGCAACGCTATCCGCAGCTGGCCCAGCTCGTGGTGACGGCCTATGTGCGCGAGCACCACCGGGCCGCGGGCGCCGGCGGCGAAGACGAGTACGTGCGCACCGAGGCGGCTGCGGGCCAGGTGGAAAGCGTCGTGCGGCGCGAACTGGCGGGCGACCATACGCCGTGGCAGGCGCGCTGGTCGCCGTTGTTTACGGCTAGCCTGCGCCAGCATTACGTGGGCGAGGCGGCGTATGCGAAGAGCGCGGGCCTGATAGCGCGGCCCCTGCAGGTCGACAGCCTGTTCGCGCCCCAGTTCGTCAACCAGGCGCTGGCGCAGCTGAAATTGCAAACTTACTGGGCGCCATGACTTCCTTGACTATCGCCTTGCCGCGCGCCCCTGCGCCAGCGCGTGCGGCTTCGGTTCCCCGGCTGCGGCGCTTCGTGCGCTCGCCCTGGTCCGTGTGGGCGTCGCCGCTGGTCTTGCTGTTGCTGTGGACGGCCGCCACCACCTTCGAATGGATGCCTGCGCACATCTTGATGTCGCCATGGCAGGTGCTGTTGACGGCCCGCGACCTGGCCGACAGCGGCGAACTGGGACAGCACCTGGCCATCAGCCTGTTCCGCCTGCTGGCCGGCTTCGGCCTGGGCGCCAGCGCGGGCCTGGCGTTTGGCGTCTTGCTGGGCCTGTCGCCGGGCTTGCGCAGCTATGTCGACCCGACCTTCAATGTCTTGCGCCAGCTGCCCACGGTGGCCTTGATTCCCCTGTTTATCTTGCTGTTCGGCATAGGCGAGAGTTTCAAGGTGTTTATCGTCGCCAAGGCCAGCTTCTTTATCGTCGCGCTGGCCGTGCATGACGCCATCCGCAACCTGTCTGCGCGCTATTTTGAAGTGGCGCAAGTGTATTGCTTCTCGCGCTGGCAGCGCATCCGCCTGATCGTCTTGCCCGCCATCGTGCCTGCCGCGCTGACGGGCATGCGCATCGCCCTGTCGCGCTCGTGGATGGTGCTGGTGGGCGCGGAATTGCTGGCCGCCGACAGCGGCCTGGGCCAGATGATGGAAATGGGCCGGCAAATGTTCCGCCTCGACGTGGTGATGGTGGGCGTGGTGCTGACGGGCGTGATCGGCTTTGGCCTGGACCGGCTCTGCCACGCGCTGGAAGCACGGCTGATGCGCTGGAAACGTAACGGAAATGGTAAGGGAGGCGCAGCATGAAGCAGCGTTTGATACTGATCATCAAGGGCGCGCTGTTGCCGCTGGCCTTGCTGGGCGCCTGGCAATGGGCCTCAGGACAGGGCGCGGCGGCCGCCTACATTTTTGTCTCCTTGGGAGACCTGGCGCACAGCTTGCGCGACTTGATCTTGACGGGCGAACTGTGGGTGCATTTGCGCACCAGCCTGGGCAGGACATTGGCCGGCCTGCTGCTGGGCGGCAGCGCCGGCATCGTCACGGGCGCGCTGATGGCGCAGTCGCCGTTGGCCGACAGATTGATCGGCCCGCTGTTCCACAGCATCCGCCAAGTGCCGCTGCTGGGCCTGATTCCCTTGTTGGGCTTGTGGGTGGGCAATGGCGACGGCGCCAAGCTGCTGGTGATCGCCATCGCCGCCTTCTATCCTACCGTGCTCAACACGTATGCGGGCATGCGCCAGGTGGAAGGGCGCTTGCGCGAAGTGGGGCAAGTGCTGACCCTGACGCGTTGGCAGACCCTGCGCCAGATTCTGTTGCCGGGCGCCATGCCGGCCATCGTCACGGGCGTCACGCATGCGCTGGCGTTTGCCTGGCTCGCTTGCCTGGGCGGCGAACTGCTGTTTTCGGCTGGCCCCGGCATGGGTTCCTTGCTGCTCAATGGCGAAGTGTCGGGCCGCATGGACGTCGTCTTGCTGGCCGTGCTCGTGATCGCGCTGCTGGCGCAAGCGATGAACGTGGCGTTTGCGCGGCTGGCGCGTTTGCTGGTGAAGGGGCGCAGCAGTGAGTGAATCGTTGCCATTCCAGTCAGACGCGGCCGTCAGCGCGCGCGAAGGCGAGCTGCGCGCCTTTCTGCTGCGCTTTATCGGCTTGACCCTGCTGTCGGGCGTGACCATCGGCATGAACAAGGTGCTGGCCACCTTGCTGGGCTTGCACCTGCACGTGAGCAATTTTCAGCTGGCCGCGATCAGCAGCGCGGAAACCCTGGCCATGGCGCTGGGTACCATTCCTGCCGGCTATATCTTGTCACGCGGCAACCCCAAGCATTTGTACGCGGGTGTGAGCCTGAGCCTGGCACTGGCCTTCTGCGTGCTGCCGTGGCTGCCCGGCTGGCAATGGGTGGCCTTGCTGATGTTCTTGGTTGGCCTGTGCATCTCGCTGCGCATTGTAGCCATGAGCACGGTCTTCCTTGTGCGCCTGCCGGAACTGGGGCAGGGCAAGGCGGGCTGGTACAAGGGGACCTTGATCCTGGGCATGCAATTCCTCGGACCCTTGTGCGGCAATTACCTGATCGCGCAGTTGGGGTTGAAGGCGGGCTTCTTGATTTCCGCCCTGATGTTCGCCATCCTCGCCGTGCTGGGCTGGCAAGTGTTGCCTGACAATACGGCACCGCGCAAGCAGGAGGGGCATGTTGCCGTACCCGGCGCGGCCAGCCTGCGCGAACTGCTGCGCCTGCCCGTTGTGCGCGTGACGTACCTGTTTGAAATCCTCGCCAGCTTCACGGCGTCCAGCGTGGGCGTGTTTTCCATCTTGCTGGCCATCCGCGTGCTGCACTGGCCTGCGCATCACTCCGTCTGGCTGATGGCCGTGCAGGGACTCAGCTGCGTGCTGGTGCTGCTGTTCCTGGGGCGCTTCGTGCTGGCCAGCCGCTACCGCGAACAACTGTATGGCGGCGCGCACCTGGCCATCATGGCCGCCTTGCTGATCCTCGGCCTGTGGCCGAACAGCATCGCCTACCTGGCGGCCTCCGTGCTGCTCGGCCTGGGCTTGGGCGTGAATAACCTCGTCAACACGGACAATATCGCCCGCGCGCCCGTCGACAAGGCCAGGGTCTCGGCCCATTTGACCCTGTTCGGCATGGTGGGCGGCACGGCTGGCGCGCTGGCGGCGGGTCGTCTGGCGGACCTGACGGGCTTGCGCAATGTGTTCCTGATCTGGCTGGCTCCGTGGCTGGCCGCCTGGCTGGTTTTCCACGGCAGCCGCTGGCTGCGCCGGGCGCCGCCCGCCGCCATTCCTTCCCTCGCCCCCACCGCAGAGAGTGCTCCATGAATGATTTCGTTTCCCCCTCGGCCTTGTCGCCGCAACAGCAGCATCTGAGCGGCGGCTTGCAAGTGCAGCACGTGAGCAAGTCGTTTTCGCTGAAAGGCGCGCCGCTGCCTGTGCTCGACGATATTTCGCTGACCATCGCCCCGGGCGAATTCGTCGCCATCGTGGGCGCGTCCGGTTGCGGCAAATCCACCTTGCTGCGCCTGCTGGCGGGCCTGGATACGGATTACACGGGCTTGCTGCTGCACGATGGCGTACCGATTCGCGGCACGGATCTGCACCGGGGCCTCGTGTTCCAGGATCACCGCCTGTTCCCCTGGCTGACGGTGCAGCAGAACGTGGCCGTGGCCTTCAGCAATACCAAGGTGCCGCCGGCCGAGCGCGCGGCGCGTGTGGCGGCGGAAATCACGCGCGTGGGCCTCGATGGCTATGCGGATGCCTACCCGCATCAGTTATCGGGCGGCATGTCGCAACGGGCAGCGATTGCCCGCGCCCTCGTGGGGCGGCCTGACGTGCTGCTGCTGGACGAGCCGCTCGGTGCGCTCGACGCGCTGACCCGCTTGCGCTTGCAGCAGGAACTGCGCCGATTGTGGCAAGACGAGGGCATCACCATGGTCATGGTCACGCATGACATCGATGAAGCCGTCTACCTGGCCGACCGCATCGTCGTGCTCGACGCCCGCCCGGGCAAGGTGCGCCGGGTGCAAGACGTGCCGCTGGCCCACCCGCGCCAGCGCGGTTCGCCAGGTTTTGTCGCCATCCGCGATGGCTTGCATGCGGATTTCAGCGACCTTGACGAATCGCATGCGCCCGTGACGCAGGAAGAACACCCCAGCAGCTTGTGGGATGGCAATGAATGGGCGCGCAGGATGGCGCTGTAGTTTCCTTTTTGACTGGTCCACCCACTCTGGAGATACACCATGAGCAATGACACTCTCGACACCCTGTGGTACACGCGCTGCCCCGTTCCGACGGGCCTGGGGATAGCCCTGCAGCAAGGCTGGCTGGAAGAAGCGTTGCGCGCCGACGGCACCAGCTTGCGCTCGCTGCGCGAATCGGACCAGGAAGCCGTGCGCGAATCGCATTTCGACCATACCTTGCAAAATTCCGTGCGTCACGGCGGCAATATTCCCGCCCTGTGGGCGCGCGCGGCGGGGCGCGAGACGCGCGTGATCGGCCTGTCGTGGTCGGACGAGACGCAGCTGATATTGACCCTGCCCGACAGCGGCATCCAGACCGTGCGCGACTTGAAAGGGCGGCGCTTCGGCTTGCCCTTATGGGCCAAGGCGCAGATCGACTTTGCGCGCGCGCAAGCCTTGCGCGGGCTGGAAAACGCGCTGAGCCTGGAAGGGCTGGCTGTGTCCGACGTGGAACTGGTCGATTATGTGGTCAACACCGGCCAGAGCGAAGCGGCGCCGGAGAAAAGTGCGGCGACGAATCTGTTCAGCGGCGCGCGGCGCGGCGGCCAAAGCCCCGAACTGCTGGGACTGCTGCGGGGCGAGGTGGACGCCATCTTCCTGAAAGGCGCGTCGGCGGCCCTGCTGGCGCAGCAATTCGGCTTGCACACGGTGATCGACACGGGCATTCATCCGGAACCCTTGATCCGCGCCAACAACGGCACGCCGCGCACCTTGAGCGTCGATGCGCACCTGCTCGACAACCATTTCAATTCGGCCGTGACCCTGGTCGACCAGGTGTTGCGGGCTGAAGCGTGGGCGCGCGGCCATGCGGACGAGACGCGGCGTTTCCTCGCGCGCGAATCGAATGCCAGCGAGCACTGGGTGCAAGTGGCGTACGGCAAGGATGCCCATCTGCGGCTGGACACGGACCTGGCGGAAACGTCGGTCGCCGGCTTGCAGGATTTCAGCGACTTTTTGTTCCGCTGGAATTTCTTGCCCAGCAAGGTCGACGTGCGCGCCTGGATCGACCCCCGTCCCTTCGAAGCGGCGCTGGCGCAGACGCGCCGTGCGGCCTGAGCGGGAAGCACGTCAACAGTGGCCATGTTCGATGATGAGGAGAATGCGATGCGGCGACGCACGGTGATGGGCGGGCTAGCCTTGCTGCCCCTGGCGGGGCAGGCGGTGTCGGCGGTGTCGGCAGCGAAAGGGGCGGGGGCGCCGCCGGCGGCCCTGCGCATCGCCTCGACGGGTTTTGCGGAAAACGGCAAGGCGGAACTGGGCGGCATCGCTTACCGGGTACAGCAGGAAGGCTGGCTGGCGCGCGAACTGAAGCAACGGGGCGTGCGGCTGGAGTGGCTGCCCGTCACCGGCGACACGGGCGCGACCATGAACGAGGCGTTCGCCAGCGGCCGCATCGACATGGCAGCATATGGCGACTTGCCATCCGTCATCCTCAACGCGGGCGGCGTACGCACGCAGGTGATCGTGCCGGCGGGGCGGGGCACGGACCAGTTCCTGCTGGTGCCCACCGGTTCGCGCGCCACGTCCCTGGCCGAGCTGAAGGGCAAGCGCATCAGCGTGCACCGGGGCCGGCCGTGGGAACTGGGCTTGCGCCAGCTGATCGCCGACCAGCGCATGTCGCCCACGGATTTTCGTTTGATCAATATGGATTTGAAGCCTGGCACGGCCGCGCTGGCCACGGGCGCCGTCGATGCCTTGTTCATGATCAATGGCTATCCGCTGGAAGACAAGGGCATCGGCCGCATCATCTGGTCCAGCAAGGGGCTGCCGGAACGCAAGATGCGCGCGGAACTGTGGGCGCGGCGCGACTTTACGCAAGCCCATCCCGACATCGCCGAACTGGTGGCCACGGCTTGGCTGCGGGCCCAGCACTGGGCGGCGCTCGACGGCAACCGCGAAGCGATCATCAAGGATGGCACGCGCAATGGCACGCCCGACAGCGTGGTGCGGCGCAGCTACGACGATCCGGGCCTGCAGTGGAAGGAGCGCTGGTCGCCCCTGTACGACGACGCCGTGTACCGCCATTACCGCCGGGTGCTGGCGTTTGCGCAGGAACAAAAGCTGATCCGCCAGCCCTTGACGGCGGAGGAATTGCTGGAACCGCGCTTCGTGGCGGCAGGCTTGAAAAAGCTGGGCCTGGCCAATTACTGGGAGCCGGCCAAGGTGTAGCGCCAGCGTGGGGCGTGGTTCAGTGCGGCAAGCATACACGTCCCGCCACATTGACCACGTCGTCGCCCGCATGCGCGCGCAGTTGCAGCATCATCAGGGCCACGCCCAGCATCAGCGCCGCAGCGCAGAGTTTCTTGTGCATCGTCTTTCCTGTTCGTACGTTCGATGAGGTTTGCCGGCATATTATTGCCCAAATTCAGCGTGCGGGCTGAGCATGTGCCATGCGTGCTTTACAATTATGCATCTGCGCATCCGCGCCATCCGAATTCTATGCATAGTATGTGAAGGGAATGACAAGCCTGTGACTTCCAAGCCGATCAAGATCGCCGCCACCGTCGTCGTGGCTCTCGCCGCTGGGGCGGGCATTTACACGTTTACCCGTCCAGCCGCCACCGCCACGCCAGGCGCCCCGGCCTCGGGCAGCCCGGCCGCCGCGCCCCAGTCCACCGTCGATACGGCCGCCGTGGCGGCCCAGTTCCGCGACTTGCTGGGCAATTTTCGCAAGATTATCGTGCTGCTGGCCGACGAGCAAAGCTTGCCCGAAGGCGCGCGCGACGAAGCCCGCAAGGTGGGGCAGGCGCTGTTCCATGAAAACCAGGAACGCATCGCCAAGCTCGATGCCGCGCTCGACCAGCTGACGGCGCCTACCAATCCGGGCCGTTTCGAGGCGCTCGACGGTTTATTGAGGTATATCGAGTCCGATCCGGGCCTATACGACGCGGACCGCCTGGCGTTCCGCGAACTGCTGCAAAGCATGCTGGCCGACGTCGCCAAGGATTCGTCCTTGCCGGCGATCAAGCTGCACAAACGCATTTCCGAAGACCTCGATGCGCTGGGCGAGATCGAGCGCAATTACGAGAAGGAAATCCGGCAAATCTTCGGCAACCTGGGCCAGCGCGCCATCGAGCTCAAGCGCGAACGGTGGGATGATTACGTGGCGCAGCTGAAAAAGCTCTACAGCCGCGAACAGATTTTGAAGGAAAACGGCATCGTCGTGCCGTATGCGGTGCCGCCGGCAGGTTCTGTGCCCGAAGCCAAGCCCGTGCCAAAAAAAGACGAGGCGGAAATCTTCGGCCTGGGTTTGCCGAAGAAAACCATCGTGCTGACCTTTGACGACGGCCCGCACCGCCGCTACACGGAAGAAATCAGCGCCATCCTGAAACAATATGGCGTGCCGGCCGTGTTCTTCAACGTGGGCCGCAACTTGGGCAGCCTGGACGCGGAAGGCCACGCCAAGCTGAACGCGGGTGCGGAAGTGAGCCGCAAGCTGATGAAAGAGGGCTATGCCGTGGGCAACCACAGTTTCAGCCACGCACAGTTATCCAAGCAGACTGGCGACAAGCTGAAAGGCGAAATTCTCGGCACCGACACGTTATTGAAAGCCATCAGCCCCGAGCGGGCCGCGCTGTTCCGCTTTCCGTATGGCGCGCGCAACAGCGAAGGCATGGCCGCGCTGGCCGATGCCCATTTGAAATCCGTGATGTGGAATATCGATTCGCTGGATTGGGCCGACCCCGTGCCCAGCTCGATCACGAACCGGGTGCTGGCGTCCGTCGACAAGGCGGGACGCGGCATCGTGTTGTTCCACGACATCCACGAACGCACGGTGAAAGCCTTGCCGGCCGTGCTCGACAAGCTGATCGCCGAAGGCTATCAATTCGCCGGCTGGGATGGCACGAGCTTCCAGGTAGCGAAAAGCTCGGCGCCCGCGCCGGAAAAAGTGCCCGTCACCACCGGTTACGCCAATTCCTGGGCCGTCGTGATCGGCATCGACGATTATGCGAAATGGCCGAAATTGCAATATGCGGTGCGTGACGCGCAAGGCATCCGCGAAACCTTGATCGAGAAATTTGCGTTCGCGCCCGAGCGTGTCGTCACCCTGAAAAATGGCGAAGCGACGCGCAACAACATCTTGGCCGCCTTCCATGACAAGCTGGCCCATGGCGGCGTGCAAAAGAATGACCGTATCTTCGTCTTCTTCGCCGGCCACGGCGCCACGCGCAAGTTGAGCTCGGGACGCGACCTCGGCTACATCGTGCCCGTCGACTCCGACCCGGCGCAGTTCGCCACGGATGCGATCCCGATGACGGAAATCCAGAATATCGCGGAGTCCCTGACGGCCAAGCACGCGTTCTTCGTCATGGACGCCTGCTATAGCGGCCTGGGCCTGACGCGTGGCGCCGGTTCCAGCTCCTTCCTGCGCGACAATGCCAAGCGCATCGGCCGGCAAATGCTGACGGCCGGCGGCGGCGACCAGCTGGTGGCCGATGGCGGGCCGAACGGCCACTCCGTGTTCACGTGGACCCTGCTGCAAGGTCTGGCGGGCAAGGGCGACCTGAACGGCGACGGCCTGATCACGGCGACGGAACTGGCGGCTTACGTGGCGCCGGCCGTGTCCAGCGTGTCGAACCAGACGCCCGCGTTTGGCAGCTTGCCCGGTTCGGAAGGGGGCGATTTCGTCTTTGAATTGCCGGGCGAGACGGAATTCCTCAGTCCGAACACGACGCAGCTGTCGACGGAAGCCATTGCCCTGAACAGCAAGCTCGACGCCAAGCCGGCGGCGGCCAGCGTGACGGTCAAGGATTTGCAGGGCGGCGAACAGAAGATCGTCACGCCGGGCGCCGTGCCGAGCTCGACGCGCCAGCTGGCGCAGCGGGCCAACGACCGTGGCTTGCAGCTGTACAAGGAGAAACAGTATGCGGCGGCGGAAGCGCAATTTACGGAAGCGCTGAAACTGCGTCCCGATTTCGCGCTGGCGGCCAACAATCTGGGCTTTGTTTTCTACAAGCAGGAAAAATACCGCGAAGCGGCCCGCTGGTTTGAAAACACGGTCAAGATGGACCCGTCGCGCGCCATCGCCTATCTGAACCTGGGTGACGCGTATGCGAAGGCTGGCGATGCGGCCAAGGCCAAAGCCGCCTATAAAACCTATCTGGAACTGGCGCCGACGGCGGCCACGGCGCCGGCCGTGCGGCAAAAGATGGAGAAGCTGTAGTTGGCCAATACTTTGCCCATCGTCCACGTGTTTGCCTGCAGCGGCCGTTTCCCCAGCTGGGAAGCGCTGCAGGCATATTTGTCGCCCACGTACACGGAAGATGGCGATGCCGTGCCATCGCCATTCATGCTGGAAACGGGCCTCACGTGTTACGAGCCGGCCTGTTTTGAAAGCGCCATGCTGGCGTCGCCAGTGCCGCTGGCGCAGTTGCTCGATGGCGTGTCGTACCCCGACAGCTGGCTGGCGCAGGCCTGTGCGGACGCGGATGGGCAAAGCGTCCTGGCCGACACGGCCGTCTGCGTGTTTGCGCCGAACCAGCTGGCGCACCCGCAGCGCAGTTCGCTCCATTACGTGGGCAGCTATGCCTACGCCGGCGGCTGAGCACCATCTTCGCGCTGCTCATGCAGTAGCTTGTTGATTGCCGCCAGCAGGCTGGTACCCGAGGTGGTGATGAAACGGGCACCGGCCGCCTGCGCTTCCGTGCCGTAGCTGGCGACCGTATCCTTGCTGCAATACACGACGATGGGCAGTTCCGGCAAGGTCTGGCGCACTTCGCGCACCGTGCGCACGCCCGCATCCTTGATGCGCCGGCGGTTTTCCACCCGTGCCATGTCCGTGATCAGCAGCGCATACGGTTTCTGTTGCAGCATGGCCAGCGCCTGCCGCGTCGACACGGCCTGGTCCACCTTGATGTTTTCCCGTTCCAGCTGCTCCACCAGCAAGGTATTGTTGCGCGGATGGTCGTCCAGCCACAGCACCAGGCTGGCTGGCTTTTGCGCCGTCGGCACGCCGGCCAGGGCCGTGACTGGCGCGCCGTCATCGGGCGGGTAGGCCAGCAGCAGCTGCGTGACGGCTTCCTGCATGTCATCGAGCGACTTTTGCTGCAAGCGGCTCAGTTCCGTCACCTCGATTTCCTTGCCGCTCTCCAGGCGCACGGATTCGTTCTTGACCATGCTGTCGGCCCGCTTGATCATGATGGACAGGTAGATGCGCGTAAGCAGGTAGCCGATCAGGAAACCATGTACGGAAAAGAACAGCATGATGCTGCCCACCACCGCCATCGCCGTGGCCGTATCCGTGGCCAGGCTGGGCGCGATAAAGGCGGCCATGCTGCGTGCGCTGCCGGGCAGGCTTTTGAGTTCGATCAAGCCCACGCCGACGATGATTTTCGTCAGCCAGTCTGACACTTCCACCAGATTCGAATTGATTTCCATGGGCGTGGGCGTGCCCAGGAACAGCGTATTGCTGGGGGCGGCGGCCGCCGTGTCGGTCCCTGCGGCCGGTGGTTCGTCCGTGGGACGGCTCTTGCCATTGTTCCGCTCGTCGGGCGGTGCGGCGCTGACGGTGCCCGATGGCAGGCTGCGCGGGATGCCGAACAAAAAGCCCAGCAGCATGCCGCTGACGCAAAAGCCCAGGCTCCACAGCAGGGCCGGCACGGCCTGGTAGTAAGGCGGCAGCAGGGCGCCCGCCATCACGGCCAGCAAGCCTGCCAGCAGGATGAACAACAGAATATAGGGCAACACATCGCGTTTGCGCACGGCCGCGGCGGCGGTTTTTGTTGCCTTGCCGGCACTGTCGCTCAGGTCCACGGTCGCTCCTTGAAAAATGCTGAATCCAAACAAGCAGCCGGCCGCGTATATATCCGGTAGGCTAGACCAAGCCCTGGACCCATACTGACATCATAAAAACTGGAGACGCGATGCGATTGAGAAAACGCAAACTGGTAGCAGCTTGTGCGCTGGCATTGCTGGGCTTTGGGCGCCAGGCGGCGGCCCAGGCCCAGTCCGAGGCGGCTCCAGTTGCCGATGAAGCACGCACCGTGCGCGTGGCGGGCCACTATGACAACGCCGTCGGCACGTCGGATGCGGCCAGCCAGGGCGTCATCACTACTGAGTTGATTGTCAACCGGCCCGCCTTGCGCACGGGCGAATTGCTGGAATTCGTGCCCGGGCTGATCGTCACCCAGCACAGCGGCGACGGCAAGGCCAACCAGTATTTCCTGCGCGGCTTTAACCTTGACCATGGCACGGATTTCGCCACCTATGTCGATGGCATGCCCGTCAATATGCGCACGCATGCGCACGGGCAAGGCTATTCCGACCTCAATTTCCTCATTCCCGAGCTGGTGCAGCGCATCGATTACAAGAAGGGGCCGTATTTCGCCGGTGAAGGCGATTTCGCCTCGGCAGGCAGCGCCCGCATCCGTCTGGCCGACAAATTGCCGCAGGGCCAGGCCAGCGTCTCCGTCGGCCAGCACGGTTATGTGCGCGGCGTCGTCGCCGATTCGTTCTCTGCCGGGTCAGGCACCTTGCTGGTCGGCCTGGAAGTGCACCGCAACAGCGGTCCCTGGGACGTGCCGGAGCGCGTGCGTAAATACAGCGGCGTGCTGCGCTACAGCCAGGGCACGCAAGACGACGGCTTCAGCGTGACGGGCATGGCCTATAAAAACAGCTGGAACGCCACCGACCAGGTGCCGCTGCGCGCCGTCGAGTCTGGCCAGATCGGCCGTTTTGGCAGCCTCGCGCCCAGCGACGGCGGCGACACCTCGCGCTACAGCCTGTCGTACGCGATGCGCAAGCGCACGGACAACCGGCTGTTCGAGCTCGACGCCTACCTGATCCGCTCGCAGCTGGAACTCAATAGCGACTTCACGTATTTCCTTGCCAATCCGCAACAGGGCGACCAGTTCCAGCAAAGCGAGCGGCGCACGGTGGCCGGCGTGAACGCCAGCGAAAGCTGGACCATGGAGCTGTTCGGTCTTCCCCTGCGCAACAAGCTGGGCGTGCAGGCGCGTTTTGACCGGCTGTCGCCCGTGGGCTTGTACAACACGGTGGAGCGCGTGCGGCAGAGCACGGTGCGCGAAGACCGGGTGCGCGAAAGCAGCATCGGCCTCTACGGCGAAAACACGGTGCAATGGCTGCCGTGGCTGCGTTCCGTGGCGGGCGTGCGCTATGACGCTTACCGTTTCAAGGTGGACAGCAGCATAGACGGCAACAGTGGCTCGGCGAACGATCACGTGGTGTCGCCGAAACTGTCATTGATACTTGGGCCGTGGAGCAAGACGGAATTTTTCGTCAACTACGGCAAGGGCTTTCACAGCAACGACGCGCGCGGCACGACGCAGACGCGCTTGCCCGACGGCACCCCATCCACGCCCGTCACGCCGCTGGTGCCGACGAAAGGCATGGAACTGGGCGCGCGCACGGAATGGTTGCCGGGCCTGCAAAGCTCGCTGGCCCTGTGGCGCCTCGACATCGCGTCGGAATTGCTGTTCGTCGGCGACGCGGGCGAGACGGAGGCGAGCCGCGCCAGCCGCCGCCACGGTATCGAGTGGAACAACCACTACATTGCCGCACCGTGGCTGCTGTTCGACCTGGACCTGGCCGCTTCGCGCTCGCGCTATACGGAAAACGACCCCGCCGGCAACTATATACCCGGTTCGATCGACAAGGTGGCGTCGTTCGGCGTGACCGTGACGGACCAGGGCCCGTGGTCGGGCGCCTTCCAGCTACGTTACTTCGGCCCCCGTCCCCTGATCGAGGACAACAGCGTGCGCTCGGCCTCGACGACGTTAGCCTACGCGCGCGTGGCGTATCAGATCAACCGCAAGACGCGCGTCTCGCTCGACGTATTCAACCTGTTCGACAAGCGCGCCAGCGACATTGATTATTACTATGCCTCGCGTTTGCCTGGGGAAGCAGCGGAAGGCGTGAACGACCGGCATTTCCATCCGGTGGAGCCGCGCTCCGTGCGCCTGACCTTGTCATATGCGTTCTGACAAGGCTACACTGCGGCATGACAGATCATTTGGTAAATACCAGTAAATTCCTTTCCCTCATCCTGCGCCATGCGCCCGAAAAAATCGGCCTCGCGCTCGATCCCCAGGGCTGGGCCGACATCGGCCAGTTGCTGGCGCTGGCGGCCCAACATGGCCGCAGCCTTTCCCGGGAACAATTGGATGACGTGGTGATGCGCGACAGCAAGACGCGCTACGCGATCAGTGCCGACGGCTTGCGCATCCGTGCCAACCAGGGGCATTCGCTGTCCGCCGTCGATATCGGCTTGCTACCGTCCACGCCGCCCGCCATGCTGTTCCACGGCACGGCCAGCCGCTTTGTCGACGCGATCCGCGACGGCGGTTTGCTGGCGGGATCGCGCAACCACGTGCACCTGTCCAGCAACCGCGAAACGGCCGTGGCCGTCGGCGCGCGCCACGGCAAGCCCGTCGTGCTGACGGTGGATGCGGCCGCCATGCTGGCGCAGGGCCACGTGTTTTACGTGTCCGACAATGGCGTGTGGCTGACACAGGCCGTGCCGGTGGCCTTCATCGGCTTTCCCTGACTAATGACTTAGCGCCCTGGCCCTGGCTTGCCCCTGGCGCTTGCGGCGCCAGATCAGCACGCCCGTCACGCTCAGGCCCGCCACCAGCACGCCCATGGCGCAAATGAACAGTTTGAAAGGCCAGCCCCACATCGAGGCCATGTGCAGGGCGCTGATCCAGCTGCGGATGGTGTCGCCGCTGGCTGCGCCCGTGGGCAGCCAGGTGGCCAGCTGCCGGCCGCTGGCCGCGTCGAAAAAGACGGTGGTCAGGCCCTTGTGGGCGCGCACGTCGCGGCTGCTGCGCACGTTGTAGCTGTACACGCCCAGCGCGCGTTCGTGGGCCAGCGCGTTTTCCTCGATGATGGTGAATGCGTGCTGGCGCGCCAGGGCGTCCATCAACTGGCGACCCTGCGTGCGCGCGGCGGGCCAGTCCAGCTGCGGCCCCGGCGACGGCGTGTGCCGCGCGACGATTTCCTCGGCACCCTGGTGGGCAAACAGCGGATGCATGACGGCCGCATAGGCGCCGTACAGATTGAAGGCGACGCCGCTCCACGCAAACACCAGCAGCATGGCCCACAGCCACAGGCCGCCCGCGCGGTGCAGGTCGAACACCAGTTTATAGCTGCCGCCGTTGCGGCGCAGCAGCCATGACGGGCGCCAGCGCAGCAGCCACGGTTTCGTTCCCGGCGAGCGTTTTTTCAGGCGTGCGGGGAAAGTCAGGGCGGCGCCGATGAAGCAGTCGACCGTCCAGATGATGGCGATCAGGCCGAACATCAGTAAACCCGTGTCCCCCAGCGCCAGCGCGTAATGCAGGCGTTCGATGAAGGGCAGCAGATTGATGGCGCCCTCGCTGATTTCGCCCCAGCGCCGCTGGCCCAGCACGGCCCCCGTGTAGGGATCGACGAACACTTCGTCGCTGGCCAGCGGCGCATTGCCGGACTGGCGCAGGTAGAACACCATGCTGTGGCCTTGTGGCGCAGACAGCGGCGCGTAGCTGACCTGCGCCTGGGGAAAGCGCGCGGCGATCGTCTCGCGCAGCTGCAGGGCGTCGAGCGGCGCGGCGTCGTGCATTGGCGGCGCTACGCGGAAGACGGCGGGCAGCATGGCCGCCTCCAGTTCATCCTTCCACGCGAGCGCGCTGCCCGTCACGCCGGTCACGATGAGGAAGCCGGCCATCAGCAGGCCGGCATAGCGGTGCAGCGCCGCCAGGACGGGGCGCATGTGCAGCGATGGCATCAGAAGCGGTACATCGCGCTGACGTTGGCCGTGCGTTCGGCATTGCGGTAGCACAGGTTAGGCAGGTAGCCGCAGTCATACAGGGTCTGCTTGTTCAGTACATTGTTGACGTTGAGGGCAAACTGCCACGGCCCGCGCGACACGCCCAGCGCCGCATCCCACTGCGTGATGCCGCCATTGCGGATGTTCAGGTTTTCGCCATCGGAATTCGAGCGCATGGCGCCGAGAAAACGCATGCCCAGCGCCGCATACGCGGGCAGGCTGCCGGCCAGCGTGAACGATTGGCGGGCCCAGGCCGAGGCGCTATGGCGCGGCGCGCCCGCTTGCTGCAAACCCAGGTCGCCATTGTTGCTCTTTGTGACCTCCGTATCGAGGTAGGTGTATTGGGCGATCAGGCTCAGACGGCTGGCGAACTCCGTGCGCGCTTCCAGTTCGACGCCGCGCGACTTGACCTGGCCCGTCTGCAGCAGGAAACCCGGATTGCCGATGTCGGACGTGGAGACATTGTCGCGCACCAGGTCGAACACGGCTGCCGTATAGCTGGCGCGCTGGCCCACGGGTTCGTAGCGGACTCCGGCTTCAAACTGCTTGCCGCGCGACGGTTTCAAGGCGCCGCCGCCCATCATCGTGCCCAGTTCGGGCGAGAACGAGGTGGCATAGCTGACATACGGCGCCCAGCCGTCATCGAACAGGTAGACGGCGCCCAGGCGGCCCGTGGTGGCCGATGGCGACTGGCGGTAGTCGGGTTTGACGGCGCCGGTATTGAGGTCCGTGACGTCGCGCGACTGCGTGGCCTTGTCGCGGCGTAGGCCGGCCGTGACGACCCAGCGGTCCCATTTCAATTGATCCTGCGCGTACAGGCCCAGCTGGCGCGAAGGGGCATCGGCGCGCGTGGGCGCCTTGGACGGGACCAGGGGCTGCTTGCCGTACACGGGCTGGTACAGGTCGAGCGGCTCGATGAAGCCCCGCTGGTGGCGGTAGTCGTCCGTGTTGCGGATGTTCGCGTAATCGACGCCCAGCAGCACCTGGTGCGTCAGGCCGCCCGTGGCAAACCGCGCCTGCAGCTGCGTGTCGGCGAACAGGCTTTTCGAGTCCGTGTCGACGGGCCAGAAATATCGATCAACGGTACCGTCGTCGTTCAGACCGCCGGGGAACATGTCCGTGCGGTCGTTCTTCAGGCGCGTATAGCGCAGGTTCTGGCGCAGCGACCAGGTATCGTTGAATGTGTGCTCGAACTCGTAGCCCAGCATGGTATTGCGGCGCTTGAAGCGGTTGTCGTCGCCCATCAGGTTCACACTTGGGTCGACCTGGCCGCGCGGGCCAGGCACCAGCAGCTGGTTCGGGAACGCGTACTGCTGGTTGTCCTGCTCGTAGCGGGCCAGCAGGGTCAGACGCGTGGAGGGGCCTGCCTGCCAGGTGAGCGAGGGGGCGAAGTACAGGCGGTTGTCGCGGTCGCGGTCCAGCCGCGTATGGGCTTCGCGGCCCAGCATGACGACCCGGAAGGTCCAGGCGCCCGGCGTGTCGATGGTGCCGCCCACGTCGGCTTTCAGCTGGCGGCGCTGGTAGCTGCCGTACTCAATTCCCACTTCGCGCACGGCGTCCGCGCTGGGACGCTTGCTGACGGCGTTGACCATGCCGCCCGGCGGAATCTGCCCGTACAGCACGGATGCGGGGCCGCGCAGCACTTCCAGGCGTTCCAGGCCATACGGTTCGATCGAGGCGCCAAAAGTGCGGCCCGAGTTGCGCAAGCCATCTTGCAGGATGCCGTTCGTCTCGATGGTGAAGCCGCGCAGCAGCGAGGAATCGTCGCTGCCCAGCGGGCGCTGGTTCGGCGTCACGCCGGCCGTGTAGCGCAGGGTTTCGTCGAGCGATTCGGCATTGCGGTCGCTGATTTCATCGGCCGTGACCACCGACACGGATTGCGGGTTTTCATTGAGCGCCGTATCCGTCTTGGTGGCCGAGCCGGCGCGCCGCGCCACGTAGCCGCGCACGGGGCCCGTCGCCGTTTCGCGTTCGCTGCTGGCATTGATGGTGATGGCCGGCAGGGTGGTGCTGGCCTGGGCCGGCGTGGCTGCCGGCGCAGTCTCCGCCCGCAGCGCGTACGCGCCGTTGGCGCCCGCCACCACGCGCACGCCCTGGCCGCGCAGCAGTTCCTCGAAACCCTGACGCACCGTGTAGCTGCCCGCCAGGCCGCCGCTGCGCTTGCCCTGCAACAGGGCCGCGTCGGCCGACAGTTCCACGCCGGCCGCGCTGGCGAACGTGGTCAAGGCCCGTTCCAGCGGTCCGGCGGGCACCGCGTACTGGCGCTTCGCTTGCGTACTCTCTAACGTCTGCGCGTGGGCGGCAGGGGCCGTGACGGCGACGGCGCCCACGGCGGCGCCTGCGAGGAACAGGGCCTGGATGGCGGCGGCGAGGGGGAACGGACGCAGTTTGTGCGCAGGTGCGGTCAGGCGAGGGGGCATGGTGCAAATCCTTGGAAAGTGGCGGGAAAAAATCGGTTCTTCCCGTATTCCGAACGAAAAGCCAAAACCCTCAACGTTTTTTCACTTATTTTTTCAGCTGGCCTGGCGCGGCCCCACGCTGACCCAGTAGCGCGTGCGGTAAACCAGCTGCACGGGCAGGCTGGCGGCCAGGTTGGCCAGCGAGCGATCCGTGTCGCGCAGCGAATACACGCCCGTCACGCGCAGGCTGGCGATCGATTCGTCGCAGCGCAGCACGCCGTGGCGGTAGCGCCCCAGCTCGGCCAGCAGCTCGTCCAGGCGCATGCGCTCTGCCACCAGGCTGCCATCGGTCCAGGCGGCGGCGCTGTTTTCGAGGTTCGTCACATCTTGTACTTCCAGGCGCGTGTAGCCAGCCTGCTGGCCCGCCTGCAGGTGCAGCGAGGGGGCGCCGTCCTGCATCGGCTGCAGCGGCTGCAGGGCGACTGTACCCTGGAACACGGCGACACGGCTCTCGCCATCATCGAGGCGCACACTGAAGCGCGTGCCCAGCGCCGTGGCCGTGCCTTGCGGCGTTTGCACCAGCAGCGGACGGTAGACGGGCGCTGTTTCATGTGCGCTGGTGACGAGGATGGCGCCCGCGCGCAGCACGATGCGCCGTTCGCCAGCGCCGTAGCGCACGTCGATGGCGCTGGCCGTGTCGAGCACCACTTGCGTGCCGTCGGCCAGCACGATGGTGCGCGTCTCGCCGACCGACGTGCGGTAGTCGCTGGCGGCGCTCTGCCACAAGTCCGTTTCGTGCGCCAGCAGGGCCGTGCCCCCGCCCGCCGCGATCAGCCCCAGCAGTTGCAGGGCGCGCCGGCGGCCGGCGGCATGGCGCGGCGCCGGCGCCAGGGCGCTGCGCGCCACGTCGCGCGGCAAAGTGTCGAATTGCCGGGCGAAGCGCTGCAGCCGGGCCCAGGCCCGTTCGTGTTCGGGGTGGGCGGCGCGCCAGGCGGCGCAGGCGTCCGCATCGGCCGCGCTGGCGTCTTCCGCCCACAGCCGCGCCATCCACTCGGCGGCGCGCTGCAGCGCGGCGGGGGCGATGGGGGCGCTGTCCAGCTGGGAGCTCATGCGAATTGCGCCGCGCAGCAGGCCAGCAGCGCGCGGGCGATGTATTTTTCCACCGACGAGACGGAAACGTCCAGGCGCGCGGCGATGTCGGTGTAGCCCATGCCTTCGAGCTTGCACAGCAAGAAGGCGTCGCGCACTTTATGCGGCAGGCTGGCGAGGATGGCGTCGATTTCCATCAGTGCCTCGACGATCAGCGCGCGCATTTCCGGCGTGGGTGCGGCCGCTTCCGGCTGCGCGGCGATGGCGTCCGCGTAGGCTGATTCGATATGCCGGCGGCGGAACAGGTCGACCACGAGGCCATTGGCGATCTGCGCCAGGTGCTGGCGTGATTCGTCGCGCCCGGGCGCGCGGCCCCGCGCGAGGATGCGCAGATACGTGTCGTGCGCCAGGTCGGCCGCATCGAAGGCGTTGCCCAGCTTGCGGCGCAGCCAGCCCTGCAGCCAGCCGTGGTGGTCGCTGTAGAGCACTTCGATTTGCCGATGCAGTTCCAGTTCGGGGCGTAGCATGCAACCTTTCCATGCCATGGTCCGCGGACAAACAGGCCTTGATGCGATTGAGAATTGTTCGTATTGTAGCCCGGTTGTGCGCGCTTGTGGCTGGCTTGTGGCCGGCTAGTGGCTGTCCAACAACGCCATCAGCTTGAAATCAGCTTGATGTCGACCACTCTCTCCACCAGCCAGACGGCCGCCACCAGGGCGATGGCCAGCGAGCCGACGGTCAGCACTTGCCGGTACAGCCACGTCTTGCGCAGCAGCCAGGCGGCGGGCAGGAATGCGGCGACGATGGCCAGCTGTCCCAGTTCCACGCCCACGTTGAAGCCCAGCAGGCTGGCCAGCAAGGAACCCTGCGGCAAGCCCAGGTCGCGCAGCACGCTGGCAAAGCCGAAACCGTGGATCAGGCCAAAGGCGAAGGCGGCCACGGGACGCTTGCCGCGGAACAGCGGCAGCAGGTTGTTCAGCGCGGCCAGGATCACGGAGGCGGCGATGGCCGATTCCACCCAGCGCGATGGCAGCGAGATGAGCGACAGGCTGGCCAGGGTCAGGGTGATGGAATGGGCGAGTGTGAAGGCGGTGACGACTTTCAGTACGTCGATGAATGCGCCTCTTAACCCCCAGCTCAAGACCTGGGGTCGGACCCGCCGGGTCCGACCCCGGCTCTCCGCTGCGGGGGGCAACGGATTCTGCGGCACGTTTGAGCGTGTGGACTGGTGGGCTTGAGGCAGCAGCACGGCCGGCAGCAGCAAGGACAGCAAAAACAAAATATGGTCGTAGCCGATCCAGATATGCCAGACGCCGTGTTTCACATAGGCGCCGAACTGCGCCAGGCGGTCGGGCGCGGCCAGGGAAAGCGTCTGGCGCGGGCTGTCCGGGTCGAAGATGGCCGTTTGCGTATTGCCACCGCTATCGATTTTGACGAGTCCCTTGTGCTGCGGATCGAGGTCGGCGAACAAGGTGTAGCCGATGGCGAGACTGGCAGGGGCGGCGCCGGGGCAGCTGGCCTGGAAGCGCAGCACGCTGTAGGCGCCGTCCGTATGGTTGTCGATCAGTTGTTCGACGGCTTTCAAGGGGCACGCGCCCTGGTCGCTGGCCACTTGCAGGCGCTGCAGCGCGTAGGCGGCGATGGCTTGGTGGCGCGCGCGGATTTCATCCCAGGTCAGGGCGCCGTCGCCGTTGCCATCGAGGCCGATGGCGAAATCGAGGTCGCGCAGGGCGATATCCCATTGTCCTTCGATCTGCTGGCCGTGGACCTCCAGGCTCAGGTAACTGTCGCTGGGCTTGTGGGCTTGTGCGGGAGAGAGCCAGGCGCACAGCAGCAGGATGAACAGGTATCGCTTCACAGTACACCTGCCTTCTTCGCAGCACTGATTTTTGCGCCATCCTGTGGCCCCAGCTGCCTGACGAGGCGCTGCAAGGCCACGTCTTCCACGCCATTGGCCGCGATCCAGGCCAGCACGGGCTGTGCCGCCGTATAGTTGCGCGCGGCCAGCGATGCTTCCAGCAAGATGCGCATGTCGGGCACTTCCTTCTGGATGGCCCAGTTTTTCTGCGCCAGTTGCAGGGCGGCGGGAACATCCTGCTGCAAAAACAGGGCGAAGCGGGCCTGTTCGCGCTGGTGCACGGTGTCGCCGCGCTGCATGGCGGCGTTGAAGCGGGCCGCCAGCTCCGCTTTTGCCGCCAGGAAGGCGGGCTGCTGGCCGGGCAGCGCCTGCAGGGCCAGCGCGTAGCGCAGCAGCAGGGCATCGATGCGCTGCTGCTCTTTCAGCAGCTTGGCGACTTCCTGCGGGCGCTGCCGGTCGAGCAGGAAATCCGCGTAGGCGCCCAGCAGATAGCTGTCGCGCGGCTGCTGGGCCAGCGCCTTGGTGTAGCGGGCTTCGGCCAGCGCCCACTCTCCGCGCCGGGTGGCCATTTCCGCCAGCAGGGTTGCGGCCCAGCTTTCCAGTTCGGGCGCCGCGCCGGCGCTACGCTGCAAGGTCAGGTCCAGCAAACGCTCGCTGGCGGCGGCGCGGCCCGTGACGCTGGCGATGTTGGCAAGGCAGGTGACGGTGACGAGCTGCGTTGTCAAGGCGGACAGCCGGGCGCAGCTGGCGGTCGCTTTCGCATAGTCGCCCTGCACGGTGAGCACGGTGGCGCGCGTCAGCCACGCTTGCCCGTTGGCTGGCTCCTGCGCTATGACGGCGTCGAGATCCTGCAGCGCGGGGCCGAAATGGTGGGTGCTTTGCAAAATGGTGGCGCGCAGCAGGCGCACGGGGACGGGCGGCGCCGCTTGCCGCCACCACGGCGCCAGCGCCGCTTGCGCGTAGCCCAGGTAGCGCGGATCCGTGTCGCTGCGCGCCAGGGCAATGTAGCGCTGCGCCAGACCGCTGGCCAGGGCCAGGTCTTGTGGTTTGGCGTCGAGTTGCTGGCGCAGGCCGCGCAGGGCCAGCTGCGTGGCGTCGGCGCGGCGCGGCAGCTGCTCGATGACGGCGCTGCCATCTTTTGGCGTGTAGGGCGCGGCCCATGCCAGCAAGGGCAAACAGGCGCACAGCAGGGAAATCGGTGTTTTCATCGTGGACGCCATCGACGGGAATGGGTACAGGCGCCGGGGAGCTGACTCCCCGGCGCCCGATGGGGCTTACAGAGGCACCGGCTCCGTATTGTCCGGAGACGTCGCCATGATGACGTCAATGCCGACGCCATCCTTGTCATCGCTGGTGGTCAGGATGACGTTGCTGACGGCCACATAAAATGCGTCAAGCAGGACGACGGGCGGAGGATTGACGCCGCCGTCGCCATTATCGCCACCGTGGCTGCTACCGCCGCCACCGCAGCCGGCCAGCAGGGCCGTGAGCGCCAGGGCGCTGCATACATAGAGCTTTTTCATCACGTTCTCCTGGTTACAGCTGCGGCGAACCGGCCACGGGATTTTTCAGGTAGGGGAAGCCTGCCGTGAACGACGTTTCGTCGAGGAAGGCGCCATCCGTGAAGTGCAAGCCGCCGGCGGGAGCGTCGGCCGGGGCGCAGCCGATGTTCAGGGTGCACAGCTTGCCCATGGCCACGCGCAGGACGACGTCGACCACGTCGTCGCCAGGGCGGCGGCCGTTCGGGAAGCCCGCGTTATCGCCGCCGATGACGCCGAGGCGGTTCTGCGCACCGACGCTGGTGGCGGCGATGGACGTATTCAGGCGCAGCATTTCCGATGCCGTCACGGTGACGGGCTGGTTCACGCCCTTGATGCCCGTCAAGAAGGTGGCGACCAGGTCGTTGCGGGGAAAGTTGGTGGGCGCCTTGGCGCCGGCCGAGCCGTACAGTACTTCCACCAGGGCCGGCGCTGTCGGGTTGGTGACATAGTCGGCAAATTGCGCGTCGCCCGACGGCTTGCTGGCGTTGAAGCGGTCCTTGTCCTTCAGGCCGATCACCAGTTCATTTACCAGCGGCATGCCCAAGCGCGACACTTGCACCCACGCGCCGCCTTCCTTCGACGCCGCCGTGGCCGTGCCCGGCGTCGGGTTCAGCAGGCGTCCCTGGCGCAGGCTGGCCGTGGTCCAGCCGCCGATGACGGGGTCGGCGCCCGCCGTGAGGCAGGCGGTCGGCACTTCCATCTCGATGGCCGTGACATTTTTCTTGGCCAGGTCATCCTTTGCGGCCGACTCCGCATTCGCGGCAAACTCCGTGGCTGGCGCCTTGATGTTGATCAAGTCGAACGTTTCGCCCAAGTTGACCACAAACGGGTCCTTGCGCTGGCCGACGAACAGGCGCGCCGGCGTGGCGCAGCCGGGAATGTTGACGGCGTACACATGCTGCGCGGCATACGCGGCGTAGTTGGGGATGGCCTTGTTGCCGATATTGTCGACAGGCTTGTCGAAGGTCGTGCCGCCGCCCGTGGCATTCGTGACGCTGCTGCGCGTGCCTGTGCGGCGGTCGCCCCGCACCACCGTCACGCTATAGGTTTCGCGCACGTTCAGGCCGGCCGGGTTGACGGAATCGATGGCGCCGCCGTTGATAACGAGCGGAATCGAGACTTTCTTGCCACCCACGGTGAACTGGCCATCCTTGATGGTGTTGGTGAAGCGGAACTGGAAGGTGAGGTCTTCCTTGCCGTCGCCATTGTTGTCGATATGGATTTCGTACAGCGCGTTCGGGTCCATGGCGAAGTAATTCGGCCCGCCGTAGGCATCCTGCAGGGGGATATAGTCGGCTACCAGCGTGGTGTAGGCGCCGCGCCCCGTTTCATAGCTGCGGAACATATAGAAGTCGGTGGCGTCGACCTTGGGGTTTTGCGTGATGAACGGCGCTTCGCGGTGGCTGGAGGCAAAGGCCGATGGCGTGATCGCCAAGGCCAGCAGGTTGCCCAGGAGGGCGGCGCCCAGTGCGGTTTTCGAGTGTAACAATGACATGTCGATTCTCCCTGATTGTTATGTGCATACGTAGGACTAGCGGGAATTACGGGGCTGCATCAGTTGTACGGGGCGCCAGCACGATCGGATTCATTCCTTGCAAATTATTTTTAGGCAGCGGAATGAACGGCCGTCGATCGTCAGGGGGCTGGCGCACGAGGTCGAATCTACGTGGATATTGCACGTCAGTAAGAAAAAATATTTTGTGGACAAGAAGAGACGCCGCCGCCAGTGATGGCGATAGCCTGTTGCGCTATGTCGCGGCGTTTGCGAAGGCGTGCGCGGGGCACGTGGGAATGCGTGAGTATGCGGATATGGATACGATAGACGCTCGAAACCCGCTTGACCGGCGTCCCGCTTGCGGGGAGAGTGTGCTTACCAGGCCAGCACTTTGGGGCCGATGGCCGCGCCGATGGCAGTTGGCACCAGCATGCCCAGCACGTACCAGAAACCGACGAAACTGGCGGCCAGCTCGGGGCAGTGCAGGCAGTACACGAGGGCCGCCATGGCGCCGGCGGCAAACCCGGCGGCAGCGCCGGCCAGGCGCAAGCGCGTGGGCGCCAGCTGGCGCATCAGGCGCAGCACGGCGGCCAGGATGGGCAGCGACAGCAGGGCGATGAGCAAGGGACAGCTGCGCCAGGTGGCGCCCCAGAACAGCTCGGCGCGTTGTTCGGGCAGGGCTGCCTGCAGGATGATGGCGCCCAGCGCCCACATCAGCAGCAGCGGCATGGCGAGCAGCAGGGGCAGGGCGCGCGTGGCGGCGCCCGGCACGCACAGGCGGCGGCTGACGTGCCAGGCCGCCAGGGAGAGGCAGATGACGAAACCGACCTTGATCCAGAAGTCGGGCAGCAGGGCCAGCTGTTCCAAATTGGGCCGCACGCCCAGCAGCATGACCATCAGCGTCACGCTGGCCAGCAGTCCGGCGCCCAACGTGGACGCGGCACGCCAGTGCGTGCCCGGGGGCGGGGCGGCTGCCACGTCGGGGCCGTTGGCCAGCATGGATATCAAGTCATCGGTTTTCATGGTGTCGTTATCCTCAAGTTGGCTGCCAGTGCCTTCAAGCCGCGATGTACTGCCACTTTGACGCTGGCTTCCGAAATCTGCATGGCCGCGGCCGTGTCGCGCACGGACCAGCCGTCGAGCTTGGTATGCACGATGGCGTCGCGCTGCTGCGCCGGCAAGGTGGCCAGCAGCTTGCCCAGGTCGCGGCTGGCCTCGGCCGCCTCGGCATCGGCGCTGGAAAACAGTTCCTGCGCGCTATCTTCTTCGTCATACGGCAAGTGCTGTGCCTCGCGCCGCCCATGCCGGCGCAGCCAGTCGATCAACTTATAGCGCGCGATCGCATGGATCCACGACGTCAGCGGCACCCCCGTGTCATACGTCAAGCGCTGGTTGTGGATGGCCAGCAGACACTCCTGCACCAGGTCTTCCACCTCGTCCGGCCAGCGCAGCAGGCGGCGCCGGAAAAACGCGCGCAAGTGCTGGCTGCTTGCCTGCAAAAAACTGCGGTAGGCCGCCGCATCGCCATCGAGCCCGCGCAGCATCAAGCCATGCAGCCGCAATTCCGTGCCATGCAGGTGTTCGCTTACAGGTATTCGTTGCATGCAGGCCTTTGGTGACAGGCGTTGAAAAAAATAAATTCAAAAAATAATGGAGGGTGGCTGTAACCAATCCGCGGCATGCGGCGAATTGACAGGCAAGCACGCTTCTTAATTCAATATACCGGGTAACGACCATGGACATCAAGCACCGCCTTGCAACACTGCTTTTACCCGTCCTGAGCATGGCTGTGGCCGCCCCGGCCATGGCGCAAATGGCAGTCGGCCAGCGCTGCGCCGTGCAAAGTGGGCCGCAGACGGCGGCGCTGGTGGAGCTCTACAGCAGCGAAGGCTGCTCCAGCTGCCCGCCCGCCGACCAGCGCCTGAGCGCCTTGCGCAAGGAAGCGGGAGAGGCCAGCCTGATCGTGCCGCTGGCCTTGCACGTCACCTACTGGGACCAGATCGGCTGGACGGACCCGCTGGCGCAGGCGCAATTCGATGCGCGCCAGGCCGAATTGCTGCGCCACCAGCCGCGCCACGTGGCCTACACGCCCCAGTTTTTTGTGGGCGGCACGGAATTGCGCAGCTGGGATACGCAACTGCCGGCCGCCATCCGCCGCATCAACGCCACCGCCGCGCCCGTCAACATCGGCCTGTCCGCCACGCCGGGGCCCGGTGGGAAACTGGTGCTTGAAGCCAATGCCAGCGCGCCGGACGCGCAGACGAGCGGCCAACTGTACGTGGCCATCAGCGAAAGCGCCATCGTGTCCAAAGTGCTGCGCGGCGAAAATCGCGGCGCCACCCTGCATCACGATGCGGCCGTGCGCCTGTGGCTGGGGCCAGTTGCGCTGGAGCAAGGCCGTGCCCAGCTGCGCCGTGAAGTCAAGCTGCCCGCCAGCTGGCGCCCGGAGCAGCTGCAAGCGGTGGCCTTCGTGCAGCGCAGCGACAGCAGCGCCATCCTGCAAGCCGTCAGCACGGCATCCTGCGCGAAGGGAGCGATGTGATGAACGGACAAGCAAGCGTGATCCACCCAGCCTGGCTGCGCATCACGCACTGGCTCAACGCCGTGGCCGTCGTGGTGCTGGCCACCAGCGGCTGGCGCATCTATAACGCGGCGCCGTTCTTCCCGTTCGAACTGCCGCGCGTCCTGACCCTGGGAGGCTGGCTCGGCGGCGCCCTGCAATGGCATTTCGCCGCCATGTGGCTGCTGGTGGCCAATGGCTTGCTGTATCTGATCATCAATATCGTCTCGGGGCGGCTGCGGCGCCAGTTCTTTCCCCTGTCGCCGCGCTTGCTGCTGGCTGATTTCATCGCCGCGCTGAAGGGCAAGCTGGCCCATGCGGACCCGCGCCACTACAACATGGTGCAGCGCGCCGCCTACCTGTTCGTCATGCTCGACTGCATCGTGCTGGTGCTGTCCGGCCTGGTGCTGTGGAAATCCGTGCAATTTCCCCTGCTGCGCGAGCTGATGGGCGGCTACGAGAGCGCGCGCAGGGTCCACTTCATCGCCATGGCACTGCTGACGGGCTTTGTCGGCGTGCACCTGCTGATGGTGGCGCTGGTGCCGCGCACCCTGGTCGCCATGCTGCGCGGCCGCTAAGGAGATGAGCATGAAAAAAACCATCATCGTGCAAGAGCAGGGCCAGGCCATGCTGGCCGACGCCTTGCGCCAGATCAAGCAGCCGTCGCGCCGCCTTTTCCTGCAGCGCAGCTTGACCCTGGGCGGCCTGTCCTTGCTGACGGGCTGCAACGCCAGCGACCCGACCGGCATCGAGACAGCCTTGACGGCGGTGTCGCGCTTCAATGACAAGGTGCAAGGCTGGCTGTTCGACCCGAGCAAGCTGGCGCCCACGTATCCCGATTCCATGATCACGCGGCCGTTTCCCTTCAACGCGTATTACGGCGAGGATGAAGTGGAAGAGATCGATGGCGACGCCTGGCGCCTGGAATTGAGCGGCCTGATCGCCGACAAGAAGCCCTGGACCCTGCCGCAGCTGCGCGCCTTGCCGCAGGAAACGCAGGTGACGCGCCACATCTGCGTGGAAGGCTGGAGCGCCATCGGCAAGTGGGGCGGCGTGCCGTTTTCTCACTTCCTCAAGCGGGTGGGCGCCGACACGACGGCCAAATACATCGGCTTCAAATGCGCCGACGATTATTTTACGAGCATCGACATGGCCACGGCCCTGCACCCGCAAACCATCATGGCCCTGACGTATGACGGCCAGGAATTGCCGCCGAAATATGGCTACCCGATGAAACTGCGCATGCCGACCAAGCTGGGCTACAAGAACCCCAAGCACATCCAGGCGATTTTCGTCACGAATTCCTACCCGGGAGGGTATTGGGAGAATCAGGGATACAACTGGTTCGGCGGCTCTTGATTACTTTTGGCAACACCTGTAGCACAGCAACAGCTTTACCACCGGGCAATCTCGCCCATCCCACACTGAGACAAGGACTTATCATGAAAACCACTATCACCGCCATCATCGCTTCCGCCATCCTCATGTCGGGCGCCGCTTTCGCCCAGGACGCCATGAAAAAAGATCCGATGGCCAAGGATGCTTCGGCCGATGCCATGCACAAGGATGCGATGGGCAAGGACGGTATGAAGAAGCCGATGGCCAAGAAGCACATGAAAAAGGATCACATGGCCAAGGATGGCATGGCGAAAGATGCCATGGCGAAAGACGGCATGAAGAAGGATGAAATGAAGAAGGATGGCATGGCCAAGGATGCGATGGCCAAGTAAGGATAAGTACGGCGGCTTGCCTAGCGTCGCTGTCAGCCTCGACCGAAGCTGACAGCGACGCTAGTTGCATCAGAGTTCCATTGGAGCATGCTATATTTGCATTATCTTTCTCTCAATGCGGGAATTTTCCGATGCGCTATATCGACGTCACATGGTTCCATGAGAACAAGGCTGATCCGGTGCGCCTGATGTCCGAGCTTGACCGTAATGGTTATGAAACGCGCAAACTGGAATTTTTCATCGATGGCGGCGTCGGTTTCGCCCATGTTACGGCGGCATCGATGGCTGTCGAACTGGGGAGCGTGCCAGTCCCACCGCTAGACGAGATCAATGCCCATGCCGAGTTTTCCGGCGTGGAAATTTGCCAGGCGGACTTCGAGCATGCGTGGCGCCAGGCGCTAGGCAATCAATGCTAGTGCGGCGCAAGCTTGCTTGGCGTTGCCAAATCAAGATGATCCGCGCCGATTGGTGTAAGCTGATCGCCTCGTGATTTCCCGCATGTATCGTCATTCATGACCGACCCCTCCGCCACCGCGCTGTCCGCCACGTCCACCGCTACCGACAAGTCCCTGCGCCGCCGTTCGCTGTTCGCCGCCTGCAGTGCACATGCCGTGCATGACGGCTTGACGGACGTGATCTATGTGCTCTTGCCCATCTGGCAGGCGCAGTTTGCCATCAGCTATGCCATGGTAGGGCTGTTGCGCGGTTCGTACTCGGGCATGATGGCCGGTTTCCAGTTGCTGGCCAGCCGCATGGCCGGCGCTGGGGACGCGAGCGCCTGCTCGTGGGCGGCACGGCGCTGGCCGGCGTCGCCTACCTGGTCGCGGGGCAGGCGGGCGGCCTGGCCGTGCTGCTGTTCGCCTTGCTGCTGGGCGGCCTGGGTGCCAGCACCCAGCATCCGCTGGCCTCGTCCATCGTCACCGATACGCACGAGGCGGGTGGCGGTGTGAAGGAAGCGCTGTCACACTACAACTTTGCCGGCGATATCGGCAAGACCTTGATACCCGCGCTGGTGGGCTTGCTGTTATTGGTCTGCAGTTGGCAAGCCAGCGTCTCGCTGCTGGGCTTGCTGGGGCTGGCGGCGGCCGGCTTGCTGTGGTGGCTGCTGCCCAAGCCCGGCGACATCCAGGTCAGCCAGAAAAAAGTTAGCAAGCCCATCGCGAGTAATGGCTCGCCAGCGAGTTTCCGCGCCTTGCTGGCCACGGGCACCCTGGACAGCGCCGTGCGCATGGGTTTTCTCACTTTCCTGCCATTCCTGCTGAAAAGCAAGGGGGCGGGCACGGCCGGCATCGGCGTGGCCCTGTCCTTGCTGTTCGTGGGCGGCGCCTTCGGCAAGCTGCTGTGCGGCTATCTGGGCGCGCGCATCGGCATGATGAAGACCGTGTGGCTGACGGAATCGATGACCTCGCTGCTGATCGTGCTGGCCCTGTGGCTGCCGCTGGCCGGCGTCATGGCCATGCTGCCACTGCTGGGGCTGGCGCTGAACGGCACCTCGTCCGTGCTGTACGGCGCCGTGCCGGAACTGGCCGAGCCCGGCAAGCGCGAGCACGCGTTTGCCCTGTTCTACACGGGCAGCATCGGCGGCGGGGCGCTTTCGCCCGTGCTGTTCGGCGCGCTGGGCGACCATACGAGCGTGAACACTGCCTTGCTGGCGCTGGCGGCCGTATTGCTGCTCACTTTGCCGCTGGCGTGGAAGGTGCAGCGGGGTTTGGCAAACTGAGGGGTATGGAAAATTGCCTTTAAATTATCATTTGACGCATTTCAAGAGCTAAACATGCCACAACTCGCTAACATCGGGGATGCCCAGGCTGCTGAACTGGCCTGCGCGCATATACTTGCGCAAAAGGAATTGTTCTACAAAAATATGTTCTTTCATGAGGGCGATAATTTGCTCTGCGGCCGTCTTCTTGCTGCCTTGGGCAGCAAACCGGTATTCGGCAACAGCGGCATCGCGCCTGTCCTGTTGCTGCATTACTCGGACCAGGCCGGATTGGCGGAGTTCCATGCCGGATCATATTGGACGCTCGGCGTTTCGCTGGACAAGGGACGCATCCGGCGGCTCACGAACGTGCCAAATATGAGCGACATCAAGGCCGTGTATGCGATGCGGTATGCACAGGAGGTGGCGCATGCCGATGGCACCCGTTCGGGTGAGTATGCAAGCTTTGCGTTCACCAGGCAGGCAGGCGCTGAAGAAGTTACCTTGTTCCAGGACGTCGGCAGCGAATACTTTGTCTGCCTGCCGTTCTCCAATTGAATCATCCGGGGCGATGGCAGTACAGCTTGCCCGCGATCACCCCATCGTCTACACTCGCCGCATGAAAAATTTTGAAAAGCGGCGCGACCGCTATGACTTGTTCCGGGCGTTTGATAATCCCCTCGTCAACATCAACTTCCAGCTCGATGTGCCGGATTTCCGTCCCTGGTGCAAGGAACGGAAAATCCCCGTATTCCACTTTTTCCTGTTCTGCCTGCTCAATACAGTCAGGGAGATCGACAATTTCATGTACCGCATCCACCAGGGCGAAGTGATCAGGATCGATGATTTCCCCGCCTCGTACACCGTCATCAACGGCGACGAGAACCTCAACTACACGCGCTTCGCGATGACGGACCAGCTCGATCTATTCATCGCGCGCAGCCTGGAAGCGAAACGCCTGGCCGAAGCGAGCAGCGCGCTGATCAACACGGGTGAGGGAGAGTCCGAGCGCGAGCAGCGCAACAATATCTTCATCACCTGCCTGCCATGGCTGGAACTGGCGGCCATCGAGCACCCGATTTACCGTCACCGCGACGCCGACATCCCGACTTTTACCTGGGGCAGGTTCGGTCCGGCGCAGGACGATGGCCGCATGCGCGTGCCGTTTTCCACGCAAGCCCACCATGGCTTTGTCGACGGCTACCATGTGCAGAAACTGGCGCAGGCGCTGGCGCGGCGCATCGCCGCCATCATCTCCTAGTCCAGATAATCGCTGGGCGCCTGGCCCAGCACGCGGCGGAAGGCGGCCGTGAAGGCGCTGGGGCTGGCATAACCGAGGTCGAGCGCGATCCTGGTGACGGCTTGCCCCTCGGCCAGCCGCGTGATGGCGGCCAGCAGGCACGCTTGCTGGCGCCATTGGGCAAAGGCCAGCCCCGTCTGGATGCGGAATTGCCGCGTAAAGGTGCGCCGGCTCATGCCTGCCTGCGCCGCCATCGCATCGAGGCTGCTGTCCAGGCTCGGTTGCTGCAGCATCTCCGTACACAGCCGCGCCAGCCGCGGTTCCTGTGGCAAAGGCGCACTCAGGGGCAGGGGCCTGGCAGCGGCAATCTCATCGAGCAGCAAGGCCATCAGTCGTCCGGCCCGCGATTGTTCCGCATACAGGGCGTCGACGGTCACTGCCTCGGCCAGCAACTGGCGCAGCAGCGGCGGTGTGTCCAGCACCTGGCAGTGGGGCGGCAAGCCGGCCCCGTCGATGGCGGCGGCGCGGATAAACACGTTGTGCATGGTCACGGCGCCATGCATGCGCATGCCGTGGACGAGCTCGGCCGGTACCCAGCAAGCCCGTTGCGGCGGCACCAGCCAGTTGCCTTGCGGCGTGTGCACGCTGATGACGCCCTGCGCCGCATAAGCGAATTGCCCGCGCGCATGGCTGTGGCTGGGAAACATTGCGCCTGCGCCATAGTCGCGCGTCGTGGCGATCAAGGGGCGCGGCACTTCCGTATAAAAATCATCCATGGCCCATACTCTACAGTATTTGACCTGACATCGAAGGCGGGCCGACGGCTGGCCACCTACCATGCACTCTTTTTCAGGAGTAAACATGCACAATACCTGTCATCGCGTGGGCCATGGTCCCCACGCCGTCGTCGTGCTGCACGGCTGGTTTGGCGACGCGCACGCATTCGCGCCGATGGAAGCGGCCCTCGATGGTGGCGCTTTCAGCTATGTCTTCATGGACAATCGCGGCTATGGCGGCATGCGCGGTGCGCAGGGCAACTACTCGATGGACGAGGTCGCCCGTGACGCGCTGGCCTTGGCCGATGCGCTGGGCTTTGCCACCTTCAGTGTGGTGGGACACTCGATGGGCGGCATGGCGCTGGAACGGCTGGCCTTGCTGGCGCCCTTGCGCCTGCGCAAACTGGTGGCCGTGGCGCCTGTACCCAGCTGTGGCGTGGCGCTCGATGGGGCGGCGCGGCAACTGTTTCTCGACGCCAGTGGCAAAGTGCAGGCGCGGCGCGCCATCATCAACCGTAGCACGGGCGAACGCTTGCCAGCCGCCTGGCTGGACTGGAAGGCGAAATATTCTTGGGAAAGTGCGGACCAAGCGGCGTTTGCCGCCTATTTTCTCGCGTGGAGCGGGACGGATTTCAGCGAAGACATCAAGGCGGCGCACGTGGAACTACCGTTGCTGGCGCTGGTGGGGGAGCACGACCCGCGTTTCGATGCGGCCCTGATGCGGCGCACGTATCTGGCGTGGTACCCGCAAGCCCGGCTTGAGGTGCTGGGCAATGCGGGACACTATCCGATGAATGAAACGCCGCTGGCCCTGGTGGCCAGCATCGAGACGTTTTTACTACAGTAATTATGCGGCCTTGCTGCGCAGGCGCAGCAGGCTCAAGCCCAGCAAGACGAAGGCGCCGCCCGTGATGCGGTTGAACAGCTTGGCGCGGCCCGGCGTGGCCAGCTGGGTTTTCAGCAGGCGCGCCAGGTTGGCGTAGAACAAGTGGGCCAGCATGGCGCAGGCGACAAACGAGGTCGTCAGCACGGTGAACTGGATGGCCACGGGTTCGCCCGGCGTGATGAATTGCGGAAACAGTGCCGAGAAGAACAGGATGGCTTTCGGATTGGTCAGCGCCACCGTCAAGCCCTGGCGGAAGAGTTTCCAGAAGGAATTCGGATTCGCCGCGCCAGCCACTACGGGCGCATCGGCCACGACGCTGGTCTTGCTGCGCCATTGCTTGATGCCCAGGTACACGAGGTACAGGGCGCCAGCCAGTTTCAGCAGCATGAAGGCCGTGGCCGAGGTGGCGAGCACGACGCCCATGCCGGCCATGGCCACGCCGGAAATGATGAACAGGCCAAACCCATTGCCCATGCTGCTGATCATCGCGCGGCGCGGGCCGACGGCGATGGCATTCGAGATGGCCAGCAAGACGGCCGGGCCGGGAGAAAACGTGACGAGCAGGGCGACGCTGCAGAAAAGCAGCCAGTTCGAGAGGTGCATGGATGTTCCTGGGTGGGGCCGAAGCCGGTTTGAGAGTCAAAACACCTGTATTGTACGAAGTTTTCGGCTCCCGCGTCAGCGGTCCCGGCTTGAATCCGGCTCAAGGTCAGGCAAACAGGCTGGCAACCACGTGGTTGATGGCGGCGCCACCGGCGATCAGCCAGCAGAACAACAGGCCGGCCAGCAACAGGGGCTTGATGCCGGCGCGGCGGATGGCCGACATATGCGTCGTCAAACCCAGGGCCGCCATGGCCATGGCCAGCAGGGCCGTGTCGAGTTCGGTAATGGCGGCCACGGTGTCCGCTGGCAGCAGGCCCAGCGAATTGAAGGCGACCACGGCAATGAAGATGAAGGCGAACCAGGGGATGGCCAGCTTGGCCGCCTTTTCCTTGCCACCGGCCTTCGCCTTGCCGCGCGCCAGCATGGCCGACAGGATGACGAGAAACGGCGCCAGCATCATCACACGCACCATCTTGGCGATCACGGCCGCATTCGCCGCTTCCTGTCCGATCGACTTGCCAGCCGCCACTACTTGCGCCACCTCATGCACGGTCGAACCGATATACACGCCGAAGGCGGCAGGCGTGGCGCCCAGCAGGTGCCAGCCTTGATTCAACTGGTACAGCAATGGGTACAAAAAGATGGCGATGGTGCCGAACACCACGACCGTGGAGACGGCCACGGTGACATCCTCGCTGCGTCCCTTGACGACGGGTTCCGTCGCCATCACGGCCGCCGCGCCGCAGATCGAGCTGCCCGCACCAATCAAGATGGCGCTGTTGCGTTCCAGCTTGAACACCTTGGTGCCGAGGAACATGGCCAGGCCAAACGTGGACGCCAGCACCAGCGCATCGATGGCGATGCCGGCCAGCCCGACTTGCCCGATATCCTGGAAGGTTAAACGGAAGCCGTACAGGATGATGCCAAGTCGCAATAAAGTCTGTTTGGAAAAAGCCACGCCCGCGCCGCAGGTGGGCGCGAGGCGGCCGTACACGCTGTTACCCAGCACGATGCCCAGCATGATGGCCAGGGTCAGGGCGCTCATGCCGTGGCTTTGCATCCATTCCAGCTTGCCCAGCGCGATGGCTGCATAAGCGATTGCGCCGCTCAGCAGCAGGCCCGGCAGAAGGCGGCCATAGCGGTCGCTGAAACCTGTTGTGTTTGTTGTTGAGAGGGATGACATACCGTACTCCGTGTTCTGTATTCGTATGCCATGACTGTACAGTTCGCTGATTAAATGGTAAAACGGATTGTTTTTGTATGTTTAACTGAAAAAATAGGTAGATGAGATGGCGTTGACCTTGCGGCAGTTGCAGATTTTCCTCGCCGTGGCGGACACGGGCAGTACCAGCGCGGCTGGCGACTTGATTGCGCTGTCGCAATCGGCCACCAGCGCGTCCCTGAACGAACTGGAAACCTTGCTGGGCGCGCAATTGTTCGACCGCGTGGGCAAGCGATTGCTGCTCAACGACAATGGCCGGCTGCTGTTGCCGCAGGCGCGGCAGATGCGCGACGGGGCCGCCAGCATCGAGCGCCAGTTCGCGGGCGCCGATCCGTCCGTGCCCGTCAGTCTGCAGATCGGCGCCAGCACCACCATCGGCATCTATCTGCTGCCGCAGATTCTGGCGCAGGCGGCGCAGCAATACGGGCGCAGCATTCCGCAGGTGACGATAGCCAACACGGCCGACATCGCGGCCGCCGTGGCGGAGTTCCGTGTCGATATCGGCCTGATCGAAGGGCCGTGCCACGAAGCGGGCTTGCTGGTGGAACCGTGGCTGACGGACCAGATGCTGATCGTGGCCGCGCCCACGCATCCGCTGGCGCAGCTGCGCCATTTGCTCAGCTTTACGGAACTGAACCAGGCAGGCTGGCTGCTGCGCGAAGCGGGCTCAGGCACGCGCGAAGCCGTGGAGCAGGCGCTGGTGCCGTATCTGCACTATCTGCGCGCCGCAGGCGAATTCAGCAACTCGGAAGCCATCAAATATGGTGCGGCGGCGGGGCTGGGCATCGCCTGCCTGTCGCGCGTCGTTGTGGCCGATTTGCTGGCCAGCGGGCAACTGGTGGAACTGGAGACCATGCTGCCGCCATTGGAGCGCAACTTTTATCTGATCCGGCAATCCAAGAAGATACTCTCGCCGCGCCTGGCCGGTTTCCTGGAGCTGTGCCGCCACGCATCGCGCATGGCCGGGTAGCTGTGCCGGGTGTCATTTTGGCCGGGGAGGCTGGAGCTCCGCATCGGGCGGCGCCAGCGTGCCTGCGCGCAGCCGTTGGGTGGCGATGGCCACGGCGCGCGCCACGTTGCGCACTTCTTCCTGCAGATTGGTGTCATGGTCGAGAGTATCGTGGCTTTGCGCGTAACTGTCGTAATAGCCGATGTAGCGGTCCAGCCGCGCCTTGGCGCCTGCGTCAATCAAGCCCATCCAGTCCAGCCAGTCGGACAGGCCCCGCCGCACGCCTTCGATGCCGGCCACGTCGCCATGCACGACGAGGCCATACGCGCGCCCGGCCAAGTGTTTCGGATAATTCCAGCCTTGCAATTCGAGTGCCTTCGCTTCCACGGCTTTCTTGCCGTGCGTGGACGTGGGATCGGGATTGCCGCCATCGGCGCAGACGAGCCGGTCTATCATCAGTTTCAGCACGCTAGGCGTCTGGTACCAGTACACGGGCGTGAGGATGATGACGGCGTGCGCAGCCGTCCAGCGCTCGTAAATTTCCGCCATCCAGTCATTCGTCTGCCGTTCGCCATGGTTCGGGTAGCAGCTGCATGGCCAGTGGCACAGTGGCATGGCTGTCGAGACACAGCCCTTGCACGGATGAATGTGCAAATCATATGAAGAGGCCAGCAAGCTCAGGTCCAGCACGTCCGTTTCGATATTGTCGGCCTGCAGCACTTCCCTGGCCCATTGCGTCATGCGCCACGTTTTCGACATTTCACCGGGGCAAGTTTCGACATTTCACCGGGGCAAGAACCGTCATTGCGTGCCGCGCCGCAGATCAGCAGCACGCGCGACGCCGTGCCCGGGTCTTTCTGGCGCGCTTCTGCGGCCAGCAGGCGGTCGCGCGTGGCTTTCCACTCCACGGACAAGTCGTAATCGGGGTCAAGAAAACCGGGCCCCGCCTTTTGTGTCACGGGCGCCTTGCGGCCATCCTGGTAATTCTTCCACGCCACTTCTTCCACTTGCACCAAGGCACCGCGCACGGCGTCGAACGCGGGATCGGCATACGAGCGAATGAACTGCAAATGGAATTCGACCCTGCCCAGCGGCGCGGGCGCCTGGCCCAGACGTGGCTGGGGAGTGGCGGGAGTGGAGGCCATGGCTTTTCCTTGAAGTGATGGCGTATCGTGCCTGGGGAGGGCTTGCTGGTCTGTGCGCTGAACAACTGTACAGCAACTGCTTGCCAAGTTCTCTTTTGTGGGATAAATTCCCATATATGGAAAATCCAACATTGACTGATAACGAGACGGAACAGCGGCTGGCGGCGCGTTTAAAGCAGTTGCGCGTGGAGCAGGGCTGGTCGCTGGACCAGCTGGCCAGTGCCAGCCAGGTCAGCCGCGCCACCCTGTCACGCCTGGAAAATGGCGAAGTCAGCCCGACGACTAGCGTGCTGGGCAAGCTGTGCGCCGCGTATGGTTTGGCGATGTCGCGCCTGCTGCGCATGGTGGAAGACGATTTTCCACCGCTGCTGCGGCGGGTACAGCAAAGCGTGTGGACTGACCCGGACATGGGTTTCCGGCGCCGCTCCGTCTCGCCCCCGTCACGCGCGCTGGCCGGCGAAGCGCTCGAATGCGAACTCGATGCGGGCGTGACGATCACTTATGCCGCCTCGCCCCGGCCCGGCATGGAACACCATCTGTTGCTGCAGGAAGGCAAGTTGAACGTGACCGTCGATGGCCGCGCACACGATTTATTGGCCGGCGACTGCCTGCGCTACCAGCTGGACGGCCCCAACGCGTTCACGACGCCGCCAGACAGCGGCGCCCGCTATTTTCTCTTTCTTGTCTGAGGTCGCCATGTCCGCATCGCTACGCCATTTTTCATCCACCGATATTCGTGAACGCTTGCCGGAACTGGGCGCCTTGCTGCAAGACTGCGTGCACGACGGCGCCAGCATCGGTTTTATCTTGCCCTTTGATACGGCGGCCAGCCAGGCGTTCTGGACCGATAATGTGTTGCCGGCCGTCACGCGCGGCGTGCGCCTGTTGCTGGTGGCCGAAGTCGATGGCCAGGTGGCGGGCGCCGTGCAGCTGGACTGGGACACCAATTCCAACCAGGCGCACCGGGCCGAAGTGCGCAAGCTGCTGGTCGCGCCCACTTTCCGCCGGCATGGCATCGCCCGCCAGCTGATGCAGGTGCTGGAAGCACAGGCGCGCCAGTTGCCGCGCAGCCTGCTGACCCTGGACACGCGCAGCGGCGACCATGCGCAAGCGCTTTACTTGTCGCTCGGCTACGTGGTGGCCGGCAGCATCCCCGCCTATGCGCTGGCGCCGGACGGCGACCGCCTGGACGCCACCACCATCATGTACAAGCAGCTGCGGCAATGAGCTGCAGTTACCCGATGCGCGCTTTCGCCTGGCTTGTTGCCAGATAAAATCACCCGCCTGATTACAGAGTCTTCCTACTTGAATGCCCGGCATCGTCCGACTGGCGCGTGCCGGTGCCGCGCCTACACTGTTCCTTGATAGACCCGGCGGCGGGTCCTTTCTTCTTACAGGAGGCTGATATGGCGAATATCCAGGCAGGATCGGACGGTGCGGCAAAACAGGAAATGTCGGCAAAGCGCTTGAACGTGGTCGACTGGATCTCGATGATCCTCTTGATCGTGGGCGGCTTGAACTGGGCGCTGGTGGGCTTGTTCGATATCGACATCGTGGCCAGCATCCTTGGCGCCATGACGGCAGCTTCGCGGGGCGTGTACGTGCTGGTGGGACTGGCGGCGCTGTATTCCATTTACCTGTGCCTGCGCAAGTTGCCGGCCAAAACGTAGACGGGAGGTGACATGCCTGTCGGTGCAAGCCCCAAGCGTGAACGCGAATTCAAGAAGCTGGAACGGGATTTCAAGCAGGAAGGACGCTACCCGGGCCGCGAGGAAGAAGTCGCGGCGCGCATCGTGAACAAGCAAAGGGCGCAATCCGGTGAAGCGAAGGAAACGCAGGAGCGGAAAAAAGCCGGTGGCGCTGCCTCGGATGCGTCATCGCCGGACTTGCCCATCGCTGGCTACCAGCAATTGACGGTGGCGCAGATCCGCGACAAGCTCGATGGCCTGTCCGCCGCCCAGCGCAAGCGGCTGCGAGTCTATGAAGCAGCACACAAGAAGCGCAAGGGCGTGCTGCAGGCGCTGGGAGCTTGATCCGGCGTCAATGGCTGGATGCGGTATGCGCCTGTCCGTGCATGCGTTATGGGAGGTGCTTACTGCGTGCGCAGGTAGGCCAGCAAGTCGGCCACCTGCTGCGCATTGCCGATGCCCCAGAAGCGCATGTTATTGCCGGGAATGAAGTCGCTCGGTGCTTTCAGGAAGCCGGCCAGGTTTTGCTCGGTCCAGACGATATTCGCGTTTTTCATCGCCGCCGAATACTTGTAGTCGGTGGTGGATCCGGCTTTGCGGCCGATCACGCCCGTCAGCTTGGGGCCAAAGCCGCCGCGCGCCGATGGCCCTACCTGGTGGCAGGAAGCGCACTTGCGAAACGCTGCCTTGCCTGCTTCCGCATTACCCTTGAGGGCGGCCGGAGCGGCAGCCTGCGCGACGGCGACTGGCGCCAGCAGCACGAGCACGGCTGCGGCAGCGAGAGGGGAGAGCAGGCGGAAAAGAAATGTCGATGTCATCGGTGGGACGGAGTGCGCGATATGGCAAGCAATGACGCATTTTACAGGCGGGCATCAAAACCTGCCTGCCCGTCGAGCACCGCTAGCGCTTGCCGCCCTGTGCGCCGAGCGCCGCCATGGCCGACGCGAACACGATGCAGGCGATGGCCAGCCACTGCGTCAAGCTCAGCATTTCTCCCAGCACCACCATGGCGGCCAGCGCGCTGACGGCCGGTGCCGCGCTGCTGAACATGCCGAACACGCCTTGCGGCAAGCGGCGCAAGGCGAAGATTTCCAGCGAATACGGCAGGGCGCTGGAGAGCATGGCGATGGCCAGGCCCATCAGCGCAATCGATGGCGCCAGCAGTGCCGTACCCGAGTACGCGACGCCGATGGGCACCGTCACCATGGCTGCCACCGTCATGCCCCAGGCCACGGCCTGGCCGCCTTGTAATGTCGATGCCCGCTTGCCGAAGATGATGTACAGCGCCCAGCACAGCGCCGCCCCCAGCGCATACGCCACGCCGACAGGGTCCAGGCTGCCCGGACTGCCTTGCAGGGGCAGCAGCAAATACAAGCCGAACACGGCGCAAGCTACGGCTAGCAAATCGCGCGGCCGGCGCGACGACAGCATGGCCACTGCCAGCGGCCCCGTTACCTCGATGGCGACCGCGATGCCAATCGGTATCAGCGCAAACGCCCGGTAAATCAGCAAATTCATCAGCCCCAGCACGGAACCGTACACGAGCAAGTTCAGCACATCCTTGCGCGTCAGCCGGTAGCGCCACGGCCGGAAGATAGCCAGCAAGATCAGCGCCGAAAACCCCACCCGGTAAGCTGTAATCCCCTCGACGCCGATGACAGGAAACAGATTCTTCGCAATCGCCGCCCCCAAATTGACGGAAATCTGCCCTCCCAATACGGCCAGGGAAGGGAGCAAGATGCTGTCGGGGAGGGAAGAGGTCGAGGCAGGGGAGGTCATGGGACGGTATTTTAATACGCAACAGGCCGCCAGTCGCTGGCAGATCAGCAAGCGAGGGTAACTTATCCGTGTGCACGGGCATCGAATGTGAAGCGGATACAGTTGAGGCAGTGCAAGTATTTTCTGATAATGCTATTCTGCCTGCACACCCGGAACCGCCGGGTGCCACCCGATTCTTCGTCTCGATGGAGCCGTCCCATGAATTGCAGAAGCATGGCAGTGACAGTCGCTTTAGTGTTCGCCACCGGCATGGCTGGTGCGCAGGCCTTGCCGCCGCAGGCGCAATTGCCGGCCTGGGCGGCGCAACAGCTCGATAGCCTGGCCAAACGCGAAGGCATTGACGTCAGCGCCCGTATTAATCCCTTCGTCTTGCGCGGCGACTTCGATGGCGACGGCAAGGGCGACCTGGCTGTCCTCGTCAAAAACAAGGACAGCAAGAAAGAGGGTATCGTCTTCCTGTTCAGACAGAAGACGGCGCCTCTGATCGTCGGTGCGGGACATGCCTTGTCCAACGGTGGTGAGGATTTTGCCTGGCTGGAAATCTGGCAAGTGGAAGACAAGGGCTCGCTCCAGCACAGTTATCATGAAAAGGCGCTCAAGCTGAAAACGGACGGGATCGTGGTGGCGAAAGAGGGCTCTGCCAGTGCCTTGATCTATATCAAGGGTGGCAAGGCGGTTTGGCAACAGCAGGGCGATTGAGGCGTGCCAGTGCAGGTTTGCTGGCTGACGCCAGCGGTCTGTCGGGCAGTAGATTCACGCGTCAGTCAGGAGTAATAGCGTAATGCATGTATTCAGTATCGGCGACACCAATTTCGAAGTGGATGTCGCGAAATCCCGGATCAGCCTTGAGGCGCGCGCCGATGGCATGCGGGAAATTAATATCACGATCGAGGCCGACGACGACGTGTTCATGCGGCTGACGGAAGACGACGATGCGCCCTGGTCGTGGGCGCTGTATCCGCCGTCCTTCTCTCTGCAGTGCTTGCTCGTCGCGGGACCTGATGCCGCGCCCGTGCGGAGGCTGGCCGTCGATGCCGGCAATCCACAGTGTGAATCCTCGCTCTACATGATGAAATACCGTGATGTCGCGGATCTGCGCCTGGAGGAATTGTCGACACAACGCCTGGCAGTGACGGGCAGCGTGGACTTTTTTGGAAAAAGTCTGCCTTTTGTCATCGATATGCCGCGTACAAGGTAGCGGCAATCTTTAACACTCCTATCGTACATGGGGCAGCCATTGCTAGCCGCCCCATGGTGATTACTCCAGCTTCAACGCCTTCGCCACATCCCCCCACGCCACATACTTGAAGTTCTGCGGCCCATCGGGCAGGCGCTTGTAGCCGTCCTGGATCACCAGCATGCCTTCTGCATACGCGCCACCCAGGTTGGCGGAGGTGACGTCGAGGCCGTCCGTTTCCGAGGTGCCGTCGATGCCTGCCGGTAAATTGAAGCCCACCTTGAAACGGCCGCGCACCTTGTAGGGGGCTTTGGCATCGAGTACCACGTAGCTGTTGTCGCCTTGGCTGGAGACGATCAGGTAGCCAGAATCAGTATTGCCGCCCGGCTGGCGGTAGATGGCCATGCCTTCCACGTCGGCCGTCAACTGTGCGCCCACGGGCAGGACCATGGTGAGGGCGTCGGGCTTGGCGGCGTCGGCCGAGGTGGTCCAGATGCCGAGCGTTTCCTCGCCCAGGAACAATCTGGCGTTGGCGTCGTCGGCCACGCAGCCTTCCGGTTGGGTGGCGACCTTGAAGCTGCGCAAGAGGGTGGCGCTGAACTTGTTGCCGCTCATGCCGCTCATTTCAACCTTGTATTGCTGGAAAGTGCCGTCCTTGTCGTTGATGAACGCTTCCACGCCGCCGCTGGCTGGCTGGTACAAGCACATGCCGTAGATGCTTTTCAGTCCGGTTGGGAAACGGCCCGCTTCCACCACGACGCCATCGGCATTGATGGTGAACAGCATCATGCTGTTGTCGTCGCGCTGGGTGGCGACGGCCAGGTCGACCTTGCCGCCGCCAAGGCTGATGTTTTGCCGCACGTCAACGTTGTTCAGGCGTCCCACTTCCAGCAGTTGCGTCTGCTTGCCTTGCAGGTCGTAGACGAGCAGTCCTTGCTTCTTGTTGGTGCCGAGAATGCGTGCGTTGGCGGGGTTGCTGGACAGCCAGATGGCAGGATCATCGGCCGCGTCGCCCTGGCGCGCCATCGGTTCCGTCTGGGCTTGCGGGGCGATGATGGCCACCGCAGGCGATGTTTCCGCTTGGCCAGCCCATTTCAAGGGCCGCGCTTGCCAACCGTTCTTGCCGCGCAACATCAAGGAATTTCCGTCGAGCGCCAGCTGGCTGTCGCCCTTGCGCACGTTCAAGGCCACGGCTTGGGCTGGCTGTGCCGTCCATTTACTTCCCTGATGGGAGTACAGGTGCAGTTTTTCCGCCTTGCCGTCGAGCACGGCCACGCCGCCCGGCAGCACGGCCAGGGCGCCGGCACCGCCATCCAGCTGGCCATACGGCTTGCGCAGGGCCACCACTTCGCGCTTGCCCATGCCTTCGGAATCAGCTTCATACGACCACACGCCCATGTTGGCCTCGCTGACCAGCAGGCGCTGGGCGCCATCGTCGGCGCGGCAATGCTTGGCATGGGGCGGCAAAGCGAGTTTGCGAACCAGGCTGCGCTGTTCACCTTGCATCACCCACTGTTCCGCTTGCCCATCCTTGCCGATCAAGAACAGATGATCGAGCTGCTGGGCGTCGCGGTACAAACACGATGCTTCCACGGAGAACGTGGGAACGGGAAACGGCGCCAGCTTGACCAGCTTGCCGGCCTGCACATCGACGGACACGGGCAGCGGACGCTGCGTGTCCGCTTCCAGGAAGACGGCCAGCACCTTATTGCCGTCGCTGCGCGTATCGAGCTGCTTGGCGCGCACGGCGATGCGATCCTGCTCCTGGCCGCTGGCGTTGAACAGGTGCAAGCCATGCTTGTCCAGGGTCAACCAGCCGCCGCCGGGCAGGCTGGCCAGTTCCTCGGCCTCTTGCGTGAAGGAAGGCAAAGTGTTGGCCGGGGCGGCGAAGACGGCACCGGTGGCGCAGAAGGCGGCCAGCAAGGCGCCGCAGAGTACGTTTTTTTTCATGTTAGTAGAAATCATCATCAGAAGGCGCTGGCTTTCAAGCTCACTTTGAAAGTGCGGCCGTATTGTTCGTTCTGCACGTTGTATTGCTTCGTGCCCTGGTAGACATAGTATTTCTCGTTGTTCAGGTTCGCCGCTTCGAACAGTACCTGGAACTGTTTGTTGATCTGGTACGACAGCGAAAAATCAAGCTGCTTCTGGCTGGCGACGATATGGTCCTGGCTTTGGTCGAGGATATCGTTACCCATTTCCAGCAGATACGGCGACTTGTAGTTGAGGGCCAGGCGGGCGCTGACAGGCCCCGTTTCATAGCCCAGCATCAAGTTCATTACCTGGTTCGACTGGCCCGGCAGGCGGATGTCGCGGTTGAGCTGCTTGTTCGTCGCCTTGTCGAAACGGCCGATTTGCGCGCTCGACGTGCTCAGGGTGCCGTTCACGCCGACGAGAAACTTGTTGAACGGTGCAGGCAGCATGCGCAGCGGCTGCATATAGGCCAGTTCGATGCCTTTCACTTTCGCCGCGTCGCCATTCGCATACGATGTCGCCGTCGTGTAACCCGTCCACTGGCCCGTGCCGGCCAGGTTCGTCGTGTAGGTGAAATTCTTGATGTCCTTGTAGAAGCCGTAGGCCGACATCACGCCGTCGTTGCCCAGCACCCTCTCGATACCGAGGTCCAGATTGTTCGCCTTCAACGGTTTCAAGTCCGGGTTGCCGATCACGGCTTCCGTATTGCTGGCCAGGCTGATGCCCGGCGCCAGCTGGCTGAAGTTGGCGCGCACGACGGCTTGCGTCCAGGCGGCCCGCACGCTGGTCTTTTGATCGACGTCATAACGGGTTTGCAGGTTGGGCAGCCAGTTGGTGTACGAACGCTCGCGCGTCAAGGGCGTTGCCACGCCGGCGCTGTCCACTTGCGAACCGGCCGCTTCAAAGCTGGTACGCTCGGCACGCACGCCGCCGAGGATGTGCCAGGCGTCGAAGTCGTAGCTGTTCTGCACATACATGGCGTTGATGTCTTCATGCATGCGGTAGTCATTGATGATCGATTCCGTGGCCAGGCGCGCCTTGGCGCGGTCCAGTCCCGCCACGCGGGCGCGTATCAGGGCCGGATCCAGTGCCACGCCGATGTTGCCCAGATCATAGTCGAGGGTATGGCCCTGCACGAAATTGCTCATCGACGTGGAACCGGCGCCCCAGTAATTGCCGCTGCTGGCCTTGCTGCTGTTATACGCCCATTGATCCGTGTCATTGGTCTTTTCGCGGCGGCTGACCTTCGCGCCGAATTTCAGCGTGGCGATGTCGAACTTGCGCGCCAGGTCGATGCGTGCGTGGTGTTCATTGTCCTTCGAGTAGCGCTTTTGCAGGGTGATGGCGTTGAGCGCGTAGCTGGCCGGGTCGTACAGCGAGGCGGGGCCGCTCAGTTTCGGCTCCTGCGTATCCGTAAAGCTGATGCCGGCGAAATTGCTGAGGCCGCGGAAACGGCCATCGTTCAAGGATTCCGGCGTGTCTTCCGTGGCGCGGCTCATGCCTCCTTTGACGTCCAGGGTCCATTCGCCCGATTTCTGTTGCGTGCCCAGCACGAGCGAGCGCACTTGCTGCGTGTACTTGCGCTGGCGGATGCGGCGCTCGGCGCGCGCGCTGGCCGTCTGGTCTTCGGCCAGGCTGCCGCCCGCGATATTGCTGATGGTCAGGCGGTCACGCACTTCATTGTCGGAAAATTCGCTGACGAACGAGCGCAAGAACCAGCTGTTGCCCGCTTCGGGGCGGTAGTCGAGGTTGACGGCCAGGGCGCCGCGCTTGCGCACGGGCAGGTAGTCGCGCAATTCCAGGCTGGACAATTTCCCCTTGCTCCAGGCGCCGCCCGTTTCCACGTCATCGGAGCCGAACGAGCGCTTTTCCGCGCTCAGGCCGGCGGCCACGCCCAGCTTGCCTCCGAGGAAGCGCTGGGCCCACAGGGCGCCGCCGCTGGGGCTGGTCTTGCCCGTCTTTTCATCGTAGCTGGCGCCCACGTTGGCCGACAGCAGCTTGCCCGGCAAGTCGAAGGCGGACAGCGATTTCACTTCGACCGTGGCGCCCAGCGAGTTGGCGTCCATTTCCGGCAGCAAAGTCTTCGAGACTTCCAAGGTGCGGATCAGGCCGGCAGGCAGGATGTCGAGCGCCACGGCGCGGCGGCCCGCTTCCGGCGACGGCACGAGGGCGCCGTTGATGGTGACGGCGTTCAAGTCCGGGCCCAGGCCGCGCACCGTGATGTAGCGGCCTTCGCCCTGGTCGCGCTGCACGGACACGCCCGGCAAGCGGGCCAGTGCTTCGGCCGCGTTTTTATCGGGCAAGCCGCCGATATCGTCGCTGCTGATGACGCTGATGATGTTGTCGGCTTTCTCTTGTGCCGCGATGGCGTTGCGCAGGCTGGCGCGCTGGCCGCTGACGACCACGGTGGCGGCCGGCTGGCCGTCTGCATCTTGCGCATGGCTTTGACCGCTGAAGACGGCCATGATGCCGAGGGCCAGGGCCGTCAGGCGCAGCGGGGAGGGAGTCGAAGTGTGCATGGTTTTCATGAAGAGCTCGGTTAGGGGAAGGAACCGGGCGGATTCTAGGCAGCAAATATGACGGTTGCGTGACAGGCAAGGGCTTGCCACCCTGAAAACAACGGACCGTGAACGCTTTCCGGCTGGAAATGGAGCGTGGTGAGCTGAAATGACCTGCCGGTCGTGGGCACATGGGGCACGGCATGCCGTATTTGCATGAGCGTCCAAGGTAATGATGAGCCGTTTGCACCTGCCGCACGGGCGTGGGGCATGTCATCGTGCCGTCATGGGCGGGCGCTATCGTGGCGACAGCACCACTTTTAAAGGTTTTCCCACATGCTGCCATTGCACCGTAACAGCCTGATTGCCGCCGCACTGGCCTTGCCCCTGTTCTTGTTCCTGTACGCCACGTTAGGGCACCCTAAACCGATCGCCATCTGGAAGTGGATGGATATCGTCTGCGAAGGCGGCACGGCCGTCATGGCGGGCATCTGGTTTTTGTTTACCCTCAGCAGCCGCCCGCGCGGGCTGGTGACGAGCCTGATCGCCGGCGGCCTGTGCGCCATCATGCTGGGCTCCTGGGCTGATTGCCTCGACGAATTCTTCGCCGTCGACAAGAGTGCCGTGTGGGATAACTGGCTCGAAGGCTTGATTCCGTTTGGCATGCTGCTGGTAACAATCGGCATGTATTACTGGCGCCAGGAACAGTTCCGCCTGAACGAGCACCTGCAAAAGCGCGAGCGCCTGTTTCGCGACCACCGCGCCTTCGACCGCATCACGCAGTTGGCCGACGCCAGCTACCTGCGCACGCAGATGCGCCTGGAACAGGAGCGCCGGCCCGGCCTCGATTGCGCGCTGGTCTTGCTCGATATCGATAGTTTTCACCTGATTAACCGCGAATACGGCCACCGCGAAGGCGACCGCGTGCTGCAAGCCGTGGGCCACATGCTGCTGCTGAACCTGCGCAATGACGATTTGCTGTGCCGCTATGCGGGTGACCGCTTCGCCGTGCTGATGCCGGGCGTGTCGCGCGAGGATGGAGCCGTGAAGGCGCGCCACCTGTGCGCCATGGTGGGGCAGATGCGCCACCACGCCAACGACAACCGTGAAATCCGCTTGAGCCTGCGCCATGCCTGCTCGCTCACCGATGGCGTGCCGGAAGTGGTGCTGGCCGAGCTGAGCCGTGCCGTGGAAACGCCGGGCCGGAGCACCGGTCCCCGGGCCGGCACCGCCGCGCCTGCCTGATGCCGCTGAACCAGCAAAGCGACCCCAGCATCGCAGCCCATCACCAGCCGGCGCTGGTGCTCGACTACGCGCGCAGCCGCGAGTTGTCCGTGGTGCCGCTGCTCAAGGGCACGGGCCTCGATGGTGGCGCGCTGCCGTCTGAGGAAAGCCAGGTCAGCGCCGCGCAATACCTGCAATTGCTGACCAACGTGGCGCGCGGCCTGGACAGTGCCGACACGAGCTTCATGCTGGGCCAGCAAATGTTGCCCGGCCATTACGGCGCGGCCAGCCATGCCTTGTTGCAGGCGCAGAACCTGCGCCAGGCATTGACCATCCTGTGCGATTTTCATACCTTGCTGTGTCCGCTGCTGCAGCCGCGCTTGCGCGAAGCGGGCGACATGCATGTGCTGTACTGGGTCGACGCGTTCGGCGCGCCGAGCCAGCTGCCTTTTCTCGTGGAAATGCACATGACGGCGCTGGCGGCCATGTGCCGCTGGCTGGCCGGAGAGTCCTTGCCGTGGCGCTTCTGCTTCAACCGCGCGCGGCCCCGTCACGTCGAGCAGCACGAAGTGCACCTGGGGCAGTCCCTGCGTTTCGATTGCCAGGTCGACGCCATGCTCATCGATTCCAGCTTGCTCGACAAACCCTGGCCGCGCGGCAATGCCACGGCGGCCGCGCTGGCCTTGCGCGCGGCGGCCCTGGCGCCAGTACCTGCAGCGAGCCTGCTCGGTGCGCTGTACGATTATCTGCTGGCCAATATCCGCTGCGCGCCAACCCTGGAGCGCACGGCGCAGGAGTTTGGCGTCAGTCCCGCCACTCTGAAACGCCACCTGGCGCGCCATGGCACGCATTTTCAGGCCGAGCTGGACCAGGTGCGCGCGCACAAGGCGATTTATCTGTTCCAGGCACATGGCTACGACAACGACGCCGTGGCCGCCTACCTCGGCTTTCATGATGCCACCAACTTCCGCCGCTCGTTCAAGCGCTGGACCGGGCAAACGCCGCAACTGTTACGTCATGCGCTGGCCTTGTTCGTCGCAGGATGAGCGCCGGCGTTGCGCGCCAGCGCCACGGGCAGTCGTTCCTGAGGGAACAATTGCCCGTTCTGCTACATCCATAGTACACTCGATCAGAGAGCGAACAGATGCGCTTTGAGGCGCTCCGGCACGGCGTCGCGCGACGCCGCAATACCGCCATTGCGATGGCGGAGCCGGCGGCAAACGACCGGTGTGCCGTGCCTTAACCCAGCCTGGAAACTGGTGTCACCAGTGTGGTGCGCCGGAAACCGGGCAACTTGATAATGCTCAATCGTGTATTCACAATCGCAGATCGATCCAGTCGTCAGTTTCCGCAACACCCAGGGTGAGGCGGTGCGCGGCACGATTTTCAACTTGCAGCGCAATTCGCTGGTCATGGAAATCTACAATCCATACTCGATTGTGCAGGTCAGCGAGGTGCTCAATGACGTGACGGTGCGGATGGGGGCGAAAAACGCCTACGTCGGCAAGGCCGTCGTCATCAGCAGCGTCAACACGGGCCTGACCGCCATCGTTTCCGTGACCCTGATCGACGAGTGGCGCGAATTGAGCGACGTGGTCGTCGTCAAGGGCGCCGTATTGAAAGAGTCCAGCGCCTTTGTCGCCGGCTGGGGCGAGCGCTTCCGCATCCGCCGCGACTACCAGATCGTCGTCAACGAAATGCGCGCCTTCCTGTCGGAAGTGGCGCGCTGGGTCGAGCAGGTCGACTTGTCCGACTCGCTGCCGAAGGAAAACGGCCGGCTGCGCCCCGATATCTTCGATGAGCTGGCCTTGCCGCTGATGGAGCAGACCCAGCTTTACTTGCGCCAGCTCGAGGTGGAAGCATCGCTCGTCGAGGAAGAGCGGGCGCCGGCCCACCGCGCCTTCGCCCAGGCGGCGCTGCACCCGCTGATCCTGCGCGCACCGTTCGTCTTCCGCACCTTTACCAAGCCGCTCGGTTACGCGGGCGACTACCAGATGGTCAACCAGCTGCTCGACGACCCGCGCCAGGGCCCGAGCACGTATTTTCAGATCGTCAATGCGGCCTTCCTGCAGGCGGCCGTGGCCACCGCGCACCGCAACCGCATCGATATCCTGACGGAATTCCTGTCGCAAAAGGCGGCCGCAGCGCGCGCCGCCGGGCGTGTGTACAAAGTGCTCAACGTGGGTTGCGGCCCGGCCATCGAGGTGCAGCGTTTTCTCGAGACATGCCCCGATGCGCAATGGCTGGCCTTCGAGCTGGTCGACTTCAGCAGCGAGACCCTGGACTGGACGCGCGCGCGCCTGACCACCATCATGCAGCGCACGGGGAGAGTGGTCGAGATCGATTATGTGCACGACTCCGTGCATAACCTGCTCAAGCGCCGCCATGGCTCGGGCATCACGGGCTTGCCCGGCAGTTTCGACGCCGTGTATTGCGCCGGCCTGTTCGACTACCTGTCCGACAAGGTGTGCGCGCGCCTGCTGATGCACTTCGCCTCGCGCGTGGGGCCGGGCGGACGTTTGCTCGTCACCAATGTGCATGCGAATAATCCGGGCAAATTCGGCATGGAGCATTTGCTCGAATGGCATTTGATCTATCGCAATGAAGCGGGCCTGTCGGCCCTGCTGCCCGAGCACGCGACGGATCCGCTGATCTATGTCGACGCGACGGGCGTGAATGTGTTCGCGGAAGTGAGCATTCCTTGATGGATACCCCAGGCCTGCACGCCGGCTACACGGCCGTTTTGCGCGACTTCCGCCTGGAATTCAGCCGCGGCGGGGCGTACACGGGCATCGTGCTGATCCTGCTGGGCATGGGCCTCGATTCGGCCCTGTATCCGGACAAGCAGTCGGCGTTTACGAGCGCGCGCATCGTCGTCTCCGTGCTGATCTTCTGCGTCGTGCTGGCCATGCGCACGCGCTGGGCGCAAGACCGCATCCAGGGGCTGACGTTTGTCTGGCTGATCCTGCCGCAAATCATGATCGCCTGGATGATCGCCATCACGGAAGGCGCCACCTCGATCTATTATGTGGGCATGACCCTGGCCATCTATTCGTCGGGCATCGTGCTCGCTTTCGGCTTGTGGCAAAACATGGTCTTCGGCGCCATCTCCTGCCTGCTGTACGTGGGCGCCTGCGCCTGGCATGCGGGCGGCTTCGACTTGCCGGGCACGTTTGTCGTCAACTGCCTGTTCCTCATCATGTCGGCCAGCATCAGCGCCGTGTTTACGTATTTCAACGAGCGCGCCCGCTTCATGCTGTTCCAGTTGAAGGCGGAAGTGGCGCAAAAGAACACGCAGCTGGAAGAAACCAACAAAAGCCTGGCCGATATCAAGGGGCAGATGCTGCAGCAGGAGAAAATGGCCGCCATCGGCACCCTGGCCGCTGGCATGCTGCATGAAGTCAATAACCCCGTGAATTTCTGCATGATGGCCATCGAAGTGGCCATCGAAGACCCGATCGCCAAGCAAAGCGCGCTGGTCAGCGAATGCCTGGCCGACGCCAAGCAGGGCATGCTCCGCGTGCAGCACATCGTGTCTGACTTGAAGACCTTTGCCTACCGCAAGAGCGGCAACCAGCTGGAAACGGGACACTTCCAGTTCCGCAGCGCGCTCGACGCGGCCATCCGCCTGGTGGGCCATGAAACGAAGAATGTCAGCATCAGCCACGACTTGCCGGTCGACACCCTGGTGCGCGGCGACGAGGCGGCCATCGTGGGCGTGCTGATCAACTTGCTGGGCAATGCCGTGCTGTCCATGCGCAAGGGTAATGCGCCGCCGTTCGAGATCCGCATCACTGCCCATTGGGATGACAAGCGCCTGCGCATCAGCGTGCGCGACAACGGTCCCGGCATCGCCCCGGAAAACCTGGCGCGTGTGTTCGAGCCGTTCTTTACCACGCGCGAAGTGGGGCAGGGACTGGGCTTGGGCCTGAGCATCAGCTATGGCGTGATCGAGCGCCACGGCGGAACATTGAGCGCCGAAAGCGAGCTGGGCAAATGGGCCAGCATGAATTTCGACTTGCAGCGCTCCGATTGGGAGGGCCGCTAGCATGGACAGCGATAGCCGCGCCAGCGTGCTGTACGTGGACGATGAAGCGCTCGCCTGCAAGTATTTCGAGCGCGCAGTCGGTCCCCGTTACCGCGTATTGACGGCGCAGAGCGTCGATGCGGCGCTGGCCTTGCTGGAAGACGAGGCTGGCCAGATCGACGTGCTCGTCACCGATTACCGCATGCCGGACCGCCTGGGTAGCGAGCTGCTGCAGGAAGTGGCGCAGCGCTATCCGCACATCGTCTGCATGCTGGTGACCGCCTATGCGGACAAGGACGTGCTGCTCGAGCTGATCAATGGCGGCACCTTGTTCCGCCTGCTGGAAAAGCCGCTCGACCTGGCCGCCATGCAAACGGCGCTGCAGCTGGCCGTGCAGACGGGCCGCGAACGGGCCGCGCGCCGCCAGGGCCTGGTGGCGATGGAGGAATCGCTGGCTTTCCTCGCACATGAATTGAATACGCCGCTGGCGGCCATTGCCAATTTTGCGCGCGGCATCGCGCGGCGCGCGCAGGCGGACGCCGCGCCGCAGGCCGAGATCGGCGAAGCGGCCGCCTTGATGCACGACAATGCGCGCTATTGCCTGTCCGTCCTGGCCAGCTTTATCGACACGGTGCGCCTGGCCAGTGCCGGGCCCGGCATGCAGGGCGGACGCCGCGCCGGCAGCGCGCGCCAGCTGCTGGACGCCTTGCTCGACAGTTATCCCTTGAGCGCGGCCCAGCGCGCCGCCATCACGGTCGAAGTGGGCGAAGATTTTTCCATAGCCGAGTCGCCCAATTGCGTCGCGCTGATATTATCGTCCGTGCTGGCGAATGCCTTGCGTTCGGCAGGCGAGCAAGCCCGGCCTGCGATCGGCATCCGCATCGATGCCGGCCGCATCACGGTGCGCGACAATGGCGCCGGCATCGCCCCCGAGATTGTGGAACAGCTGTTGATCGACCCCGTCAGTGCCGGCGGCGGCGAAGGCAAGGGCTGGGGCATGGTGTTTTGCCACCGCATGATGCAGTCGTTCGGCGGCAACCTCGATATCGCCACCGAGTTTGGCACGTCCACCACGGTAACCCTGAATTTTCCAGTACATATAAGGAACGAGCATGATTGACGCCAATCTGCGTTTACCGGCTCAGCGTGAGCCGGCGCAAGGCTTGCCGACGATACTCTATGTCGATGACGAGGCCAACGCCCTCAAATACTTCCAGCGCGCCATTGCGCCGCTGGCCGACGTGCTGACGGCCACCTCGGTCGAGGAGGGCAAGCGCATCCTCGACGAGCAGGCCGACCGCATCGCCGTGCTGGTGTCGGATCAGCGCATGCCTGGCGCCTACGGCAACGAGCTGCTGTCGTACGCCTGGGATCGCCATCCGCACATCGTGCGCATTCTGACCACCGCGTATTCCGAACTCGAGCACACGGTGGAAGCCGTCAACCAGGGGCAGATCCACCGCTACATCCAGAAGCCGTGGGATATCGCGGCCCTGCGCATGGAGCTCAAGCAGGCGCTGGAACTGGCGCGCTTGCGCAATGAACACGCCCAGTTGCTGCGCGAAAAGCTGATGGTGCGCCAGCGGCAAGCCGTTGCCAACCGCATCGGCACCCTGTATGCCCTGTGCGCCAGCCTGGCCGGTCCGGAACAGCAACTGCCCGTGGAAGCGTATCTGTCGGCGGCCCTGACGGCCGGCGTCACGCCGCCCGAGCCGGACTGGCTGCTGATGGATTATGCCGACCTGGTCAGTTCGGAAGCGTTCCGCGGCACGGCCTTTGCCGCCGCCGTGCGCCAGCAGCTCGACACGCTCGAGCGCGAACATCCGGGGCGTGGCGTGGAGCAGGCGATCGACATGCTGCTGCCCGTGTTTGGCGCGGCGCTGCAAAACCAGGGCGGCACGGCGCTGTTCCTCGATGGACGGCTGCTGACGGAATTCCTGGAAACGCCGACCACCACGCCCGTTTCAGCCATCCACGCGTTCTGGCTGGCCAGCTTGCTGTGGCTGGCGCGGCGCGGCTGGTCCCTGCAGTTGAGCAAGACGGAATCGGGCTTGCAGGGCAAGGTAGTGCAGGCTGAACCGGCGCTTACGCCAGACCACCTGGCCGCCTGGATCGAGCAGTTCTGAGCATGGCCCCCGCAAAGGGGACGCCAAGTAAAACAGGGCCGCGCGGGCCCTGTTTCCATGTGCTGCGAGCGGGCTTAGCGTTCCGCGGCCGCCTTCAGGTTGTTCAAGCCTTTTTCAAAATCCTTGCCGATCATCCTGTCCATGCTGACGAAGACCGTCATGACCTTGCTGACGTAAGGGCTGGGGCCCGTCATGGTCCAGTTCACCTTGGTGCCGTCGCCTTCGGGCGTCATGGTAAGCGTGGTGGTATTGTGGCTTTCGAAGGGTTTGAGGAAGTCCAGCTTGATGACGGTGCGTTCGGGCTGGGCCGCTTCCGTGATTTCCATGCGGCCGGCGCCCACCTTGTCATTGCCTTGCCACGCATATTGCGCGCCCAGGCCATTGGCCGGGCCCGTAAACGTGCGGCGCATGGCCGGATCGAGCTTTTCCCACGGCGACCAGGCAGCCCAGTAATGGAAGTCCGTGATCAGGGCGGCGATTTTCTCGGGCGGGGCCTTGATGGTGATTTCGCGCTGGACACTGAAAGTGTCGGGCTTGGTGGTGGCATAGCCGAGGATGGCGGCGACGACGACGACGATCAGCAGCAGGGTTTTTTTGATCATATGCTCTCCAAATCTTGAATGGTCGATGCGAACGAATCTAGGCAATCTTAGCAGATATGAATGGCTGTGCGGGGCCTGTTGGCCTTTATTTGCGCCAGCTCTGCGCAGGCCCGCCTGCCTGCCCGTTTCCAGGCGCGCACGCCAGGCTGGTGCGGGTTTGTGGTGACGGCCCGCGTCCGCTAGAATGCTGGCCTGCAAAGATTTCACTTAGGGAAATATGATTCAACGATCGATCGCCAGGCTGACCCTGGCGTGCGGCTTGCTGGCTTCCGCCTTTGCCGCGAACCTGGCGCATGCCGATGCCTGTCCCGCCCATTACGTCGATGGCCGCAAGCCGGAAATCACCAACCCCAAGCTGGACGTGGCGACCAAGGAGCTGTGCTACAACGTGTTTGGCGTAATGCACTCGGGTATCACGCGCACGCCGCTGTGGTCGGCCGAGCACTTGACGGCGAACAACCTCGAAGCGGCGCAGGATTTGTCGCGCGAAAACTCCTTCCACGCCGAACGCAAGCTGCCTGCCGCCCAGCGTGCCGAGCTGGCCGACTATGCGCGCAGCGGCTTCGACCGTGGCCACATGGCGCCCAACGGCGACATGCCGGACCGCCAGAGCCAGCGCGACAGCTTTACCCTGGCCAACATGGTGCCGCAAGATTCGCGCAACAACCGCTATGTGTGGGCCGGCATCGAAGGCGCCGTGCGCAAGATGGCGAAAAAAGAAGGCGACCTGTACGTGATCACGGGGCCGGCTTTTATTGGCGGCAAATTGCGCAAGGTGGGCCGGGTGATCGTGCCCAGCCATCTGTACAAGGCCGTGTACAGCCCGCGCCAGCGCGCCGGCGCCGCCTACTTCATTGAAAACGTCGATACCAAGACGTATGAAGTGCTGAGCATTGCGCAACTGGAAGACAGGATCGGCATCGATCTGTTACCGTCGCTGACGCGCCAGCAAAAGTTGCGCATGCTGAGTTTGCCCAAGGTGAAGAGCAAGTCCAAGAAATAAGACCGTCAAAAAGGAAATCCCATGTGCGCAAAGAAATTCGTCCCGTATGCCAATGAAAGCGATGTGCTGGAAATCGGCAGCCTGACCATCGAAAACCGGATCGACCGCATCAGCATCAGCGGCGACATCGACCTGACCCTGGACAAGCCGGGCCTGGCCCTGGCCAAACAGCTGCAAAAACTGCTGGGCGACGTGGTGGCGCAGCTGGAAAAGCAGGAACTGCCCGATCAGCTGCCGCCGCCCGAGGTGACGTCGGTGGCCAATCCCTTCGAGTAGTGGTCACAAAAAACGCCTCCCGAAGGAGGCGTTGGTCTCTGCGTGCGGTTAATTAAAACGTGTAGCGCGCATTGAAGGTGAAGTAGCGGCCATAGGCGTTATGCAAGCCTTCGTTGTAGCCGACGGCTGGGTAGTCGGGATCATACGGTGCGGCGCGGTCGAACAGATTCTGGATATTGATGCCCAGGCTCAGGTTCTTGAAGCCGGTGTATGTATAACCGAGGCCCACCGTGGTCCAGCTGGCGACCTTGCAGTCCGGGAAGGCCGTTTCGTAGCCAGGGATCGTGGTATTGCGATCCGGCGCCGCATCGGTAGGCTTCTTCGTGCCAAAGGAGCAGAAGGGCTGGTCGTAGATCTCGGCGCCGTCGCGGCTACGCTTGAGCGATACGCTGCCAACGAAGTTCAGCGAGGCGTTGACGCTATGGTCGCCACGCGTCCAGTTGGTGGTCAGCGAAGCCTTGACCTTCGGCATGTCGGTGCCGGTGGACAATTGCCAGTCGTACAGGTTAGGACGGGTACCCGCGACGTTGTTGACCGTGTCGCCCTCGTGCTGTTCCAGCTTGTAGCTGTAGACGTAGGTGCCGCGCAAGGCGGTGCTGAGCGAACCCCATTCACCGAGCTTGTTACGCAGACGACCTTCGAAATCGACGCCGCGCAGTTCGGTCGAACCCTGATTGGACCAAGGCGTCTTGACCGACAACAAGGTGCCCGTGCCGGGAATCGGATTGCCGTTCGCGTCCGTGATGAAGTTGGCCGGGTTCTGGTCGCGCAGGACGTTTTCCGGCGAGCGGTCTTCGTTCTTCAGCGCTTCGCTGGCCGTACCCAGCGCCACTTCTTTTTCCTTGCGCACGCGGTACACGTCGACGACCACGTCGATGTTGGAGGTTGGCGAGTAGATCAGGCCCAGCGAGTAGCTTTTCGACGTTTCCGGCTTCAGGTCCGGATTGGCGCCACCGACGCCAGAGATCGACTTGCTGCAGTCGGCCGTCACGCCGCCGGGACGCGGGGTGCTTTCATCTTCCTGGCAGCGTTTCGGATCCCACACGCCTTGCAGGAAGAATTGCGCGCCGCCTGGCGTCACTTGCGACAGTGCGGGAGCGCGGAAACCTTCGGCATACGTGCCGCGGAAGGCCAGCGTATCCGTGGCGGTCCACTTGGCGCCCACTTTCGGCACGAAGTTGGTTTTGATGCCAGGATATTTGTCTACCCGGCCGGCAAAGTCCATCTCGAAGCTCTTGGTGAATGGCGTGCGCAGCTCGACGAAGGCCGACTTGACGTTGCGTTGGCCGTCGATAATGGTATTCGACTGTCCGTAGATTTCGCCGTTGGCCACCTTGCTGTCCGGATCGATGCGGATTTTCTCTTGGCGCAGTTCGAAGCCGATGGCCAGGCCCATGGCCCCGCCGCCCAGCTTGCCGAATTCCGTGCTGGCCTTTCCGTCGAGCTGGACGATTTCCGCTACGCCTTCACTTTTCGGATCGTAGCCGATGGTCGGATCGGCCGCCAACTGCGCCAGCGACGTGCCGGTATTGAGTTTGCGCAAGGTTGGCAGGTACAGGCGGCCATATTGCGTTTCATCGCGTTCCGAGCGGTTCCACAGCAAGCCGGTGTCCCAGCTCCAGCCGAAGTGATCGCCTTGCAGGCCCGTCAGCAAACGCATGTTCTGGTTGACCGTTTCCGAGCCGCCACGCAGGTTTTCAAAGCGGTAGGCAACCGATGCGCGGGCATTCGTCAGCGGGTTGTCCGGATGGCCAATCGGCAGGATGGCCTGGAATGGGTCGGCCAGGCCCGTCGCCATGTAGTTGGTGACGGAGGTCGTGCCGAGGGAGATCGGCGCGCCCGTGTACGAGCGTGAGGAGCGCGTGTAAGCCGCTTCCGCGTAGCCGGTGATGCTGCTGCTGAGCTTCAAGGTGCCGCGGCTCAACACGCTGGCATCGCGGCCGTCGCCCTGGCTTTCGAGGAATTGATCGAGGTCATAGTTACAGAAGGTGCGGCCAATCAGGATGCTCGTTGGCAGCAGGCCATCCTTGGTGCCGCCCGTAATGCGTTCAGACGGGTCGCAGCCCAGATTGAACGTCACGCGCTGTGGCGCGTTCGCTTGCGTCACGCCGAAGTTGCGCGAGCCTGGCGATGATTCGCGGTACACGGTCGCGTATTTCGAGACGGAACTCGAGTAGTTGGAGCGGAAGCGGCCGTTCAAGTCCTGGTAGGTCGAGTAGGCGACATCCTTGGCGTCGCGGCGGGCAACGCGGTCGCGTTGCGAGAAGTCGACGGCCGCGAAGACGTTGTAGCCATCGGTTTCGAGGTCGCCCGTGCCGAAGAAGCCACTGACGTTCTTGCGGCGGAACAAACCATCGTCGTTGGCGCCCGCGTTACCGGCGATTTGCGCACCGCGATAGTTCGATTTGGTGATGAAGTTGATGACCCCGCCGATGGCGTCCGAGCCGTAGACGGCCGATGCGCCGTCTTTCAGGATTTCGACGCGGTCCAGGGCGGACAACGGGATGCTGTTCAAGTCATACAGGGTGGAGTTGCCGTTGTTCGGGTCGGCGTAGGCCGATGGCGTCATGCGCCGTCCGTTCAACAGGATCAGGGTGGAGCTTGAGCCCAGGCCGCGCAGCGAAGCGGTGGCGACACCCTTGGCAAAACCGGAACCGCCGAGCTGGTCCTGGTTGGTATCGGTGCCCATCGATGGCACCAGTTTCATCAGTTCGGCAACGGTCGATGCGCCGCTGTCCTTGATATCCTTGGCGGTAATCACGTCGACAGGGGAGGTGCCTTCCTTGTCGGCCCGCTTCAAGTTCGAACCGGTAATGAGAATTTTTTGCAGCGCTGGCTCCTGCGGTGCCAGTTGCGCGTAGACCAATTGCGAGGAAGACAAGGTCAAGGCGACTGCGATCACACTTTGTTTTAAGACTATTTTTTTAAGCAAAATATTCTCCATCGAATTTCAACTGCTGAACACATGGTCGGACATCGTTGTACGATGCGCGACTTTCCCGGTCTAGTGGATCGCTTCAGCGATTTTTGTTGCAAAACCGTATAAACAGTATTGCCTAGACCTTTATCAAAACATTTTCAGAAAAGTTGCGCCATGCTTTTTTCAACATTGTCACGTTGACACAACAGTTTATACAGAATATTTTTATGCTTACATATTTGGTAAAAAATTGATGGCAGGAAAAAGATTTTATGTTAAGAAATGTCTTGAAATTGATAAATAATTAATGAAAAAAACACAACATAATATTATTAACTTATTGTTTTATAAGGAATAATTTAAAATTATTCTCTGTCATTGTTACTTTTTGTTGTTTTGCGGATGTCCATTCAAGTTGCAAACTTTTACATTTGTAATATGTTGCAGATGCACTATTCTGGTGCGGTGGCGGAGCCTCTATGATGTTCCCGGCGAGGCGAGATAATATCGGCAGATAATCGTAATCTGATGTTGCGATGCGCCATTTCTGTGCATAAAAAAAGCCGCCAGCTTTATGCTGGCGGCCATGATTGCATTTACTTGGTGCGTTATTTTTTGCTGCGCTTACTTCGCGAACGCCTGCGCCGCCGGTGTCACCGTGACGGCCGCCGGCTGGATGTTCAGCTTCATCGCGCCGATGACCTTGTCTTCATCGAGCAAGGCTTGCGGCTTGTTGCCGTCGTACTTGATGGGAGAAAACGCGTCGCTGACGAGCTTTTCCTTCAAGCCGGCCGCATCCTTGGCGACGATCACCACGGACAGGTTCTTTGCCGACAAATGTTGCTTGATGGCGCGGTTGACGTCCGCCAGCGTCAGTGTCGACAATCCATCACGCATCAGCTTGGTGAACTCGGGCGTGCCATACCATTGCGAATCGAGCGCATAGCCCAGTTGCTGGTCTTGCGTCGACGTCATGACGAAGACGTTCTTCATCAGGTAGTCGCGCGTGGTGGCGAAATCGTCTTGGGTCAGGCCGTTGTCGATCAGCTTGCCCAATTCCGTCAGGGCCACGCGCAGCGCGAAGTGGGCGTTGTCCGGCGCCACGGGGCGGATCCAGATTTCGAACAGCTGTGCCTTGCGGCCCAGGTTCGGGTTCGGGAAGAACTGGAACATGCCGCGCGGGAAGGCTTCAATGTACGCGTAATCGCCATAGTTCATGCCGCGGATTTCACGGATGCGCTGGTACAGATAGGAATTCGAGGCGCGATGCTCGCCCAGCCATGTCTTCGCCAGCCACAAGGCGGGGAAGTCCGGGTGCGTGCGCGTCACATCCAAAGGCAGGCCGAAGGAAATGGCCGTGGCGCGCGTGTTTTTCTCGATGATTTCCACTTCCAGGCCGTTTGCCTTGCGGCCCGCGGGTTTGACGGTGGCGGGCAAGCCCGGGCCGGCCGGCAAGCCTGCCAGCGCCTGCGTCAGTGACGCCGTCATGGCCTCGGACACGTCGCCGGAAATGCCTACTTTGACGGCGCCTTGCGCATACGCGCTCTTCCAGAACTGTTTCACGTCGTCGAGGGTGATGGCGTCGATGCCGGCGACCGTGCCCAGCACCGGGTGGCCGTACGGCGTGCCCGCATACACATTCGTTTGCAGGCGTTCCTTGGCGAATTCCTCTTCGTTATTGTCCTTCAAGTCCAGCAGCAGCGCGTTCTTTTGCGCATCCTTCAGGCGGCGGAAGTCGTCTTCGCGGAAACCGGGCGAGAGCAGCAGGGGCAGGGCGATGGCGTTGAACTGCGTCCAGTTATCCTTGTGGATGGAACCCGTAAACGTCGTCATTTCCTTGTCCGTCTGCTGGCTGAAACTGCCGGCCAGCGGGAACAGGGCCTGGTTGACTTCGTCGATCTTGCGCTCGGACGAGCCGCCGGACGCCACCATGGACGCCGTCAGCGCGGCCAGGCCTTCCTTGCCTTGCGGGTCTTGCGCGGAACCGGCCATAAACAGCAGCTTGTAGCGGATTTGCGGCAGCGCGGACTTTTGCACCAGCACGTCGAACTTCGCGTTCGAGGCGGCCGGCAGCAGGCTGGCCAGCTTCGGCGTGGTGGCGATGGCGGCGGCCATCGGCTGATGCGACAGGGTGGTGACCACCAGGCCATCGTCCGTCAGGTATTTGCGCGCGGCTGCCTGCAGGTCGGCCGGCGTGAGCGTATCGATCAGGCGGTAGTACTGGTTGATGGTGGCATACGAGCGGTCGAAATGCACGAACGACGCCAGGGTGCCGGCGATCTGCTCCGTGTTGTCGAGCGAGCGGATCAAACCGTATTTTTCCGCCGACTTGGCGTCCGCCAGGTCCTTTTCGCTCACTGGCGTGTCGCGCAGCCGCGCCACGGTGGCCAGGATGGCGTCGCGCACGTAGACGGCGTCATCGACGTTTTTCACGCGCGCGCCCAGCACGGCCAGGGTAGGATCGACACGGTCCGGCGTCATTTCGAACAGCTGGTCGACCTTTTGCTCGTTTTGCACGAGGCGTTTATACAGCGGCGAGGTGCGGCCGAACGACAGCGACAGCAACGTTGCCAGTGCCGCCTGGTCCTTGTCCTTCACGGAAAACGCGGGCGCGTGGAAGCCGACGGCCACCCATGGCAGGGTCGGCGTGGGCCAGGCCACGTGCTTGTAGACGGGGCCGCGCGGCGCGGGCTCGACGGGCACGGCCGCCTGCTGCTTGCCGCGCTGCCAGCCGCTCCAGTATTTTTCCACCAGCGCAATGGCGTGCTGCGGTTCCACGTCGCCGGCGATGATGATGGTGGTGCGCTCGGGACGGTACCAGCGGTCGAAGAAGATCTTCGAATACGCGTACTGGTTCGGCATGTCTTCGATATCCTGGATAAAACCCATCGTCGTGTGCTTGTAGGTATGCGTCGTGTAGGCGCTGTCGCGCATCACTTCAAACAGTTTCGAGACGGGATTGGCGCTGTTCTTGTTGTATTCGCCCAGCACGGCCCGCGATTCCGTCTTGAACGCGTCTTCCGCGTAGTCGAGGTGCTGGAAGCGGTCCGCTTCCACCTTCAGCACAGTTTCCAGGTCCTGCTTGGCAAACGTCGTGTGGTAATTGGTCAGGTCGTCGCTCGTATACGCATTCTGGCGCGCGCCGGCGCGGGTGATGACTTCCTGGTATTTTTCGGGCGGGTACGCCTTGGTGCCGCGGAACATCATGTGCTCGAAGAAGTGGGCAAAGCCGGACTTGCCCGGCTCGACTTCATTGCGCGAGCCCGTCTGCACGGGTATCTGCAGGGAGACGAGGTTCGGGAAACCGGTCGGCACGATGATGATCTTCAAGCCATTGGGCAAGGTCTTTTCCGTCGCCTTGAACGGCAGCAAATCGGCTTTGCTGGCGGCGGCGCTGTGGGCGGCCGCCGGTTTGACGGGTGCTGCGCCCAGGTTCGACGAGGCCATGGCCGACAGGGCCAGGGCGAAAGCGGGTAATAAAGCAGGCATGATTCTTGACACGGGGGCTCCTTCTTTTTTTGGAAATGTGGAAAGTGCAACGCCGCAGCATAGAATATTCGTGCCGCCGTGCATAGGGGCTTTAAAAGTCGGGCCGCAGGATGCGCTTGGTGAGGTGGGTCAGAAAGTCGCGCCGGGTCGGCAGGAACATGCGGATGTACACGATGTCGTGCGTACGGTCATGGTGGTAGAGGACGCGAATCTCTTCGCACAGGCGTTGCCGCACGTCCATGCCGACTTCGCGAGCGGCTTCGACGGGCGTGCCGCTGTCGGGAAAGGTTTTCAGATCAGAGAATAATTGCCGGAAAGCGACGATGAACTGCGCATGCGCGGCGGCAGTGTGGTGCGCCTTGAAAACGCTGCGCAGCTCATTGAAATCGGCTTGCGCGCTCTTCAGCACGACGATGTGCGTCATCTCAAGCCTGGTCGAGGCTGGCCAGGAAATCTTCTTCGGACACGACGTCGCCGCGCGCGATGTCCTGGTTGCCCATGGCGATCAGTTTCATGAACGCATGCTGTTCCTGCATCTGCTGCACTTGCCGCTTGCCTTCCTGATACGCGTGCATCGATAGCACGACCATTTTTGCTTCGCCATTTTGCGTGATGATGATGGGCTCGTCCTGGCCAGCGTCAAAGCTGTTGACGATCTCCGTCGTATTGGCCTTAAGGTAGGAAATCGGCTTGATGCGCTCCTTGAGGTTCATGGCGGCTCCGGATGCGAAAAATTGTGACAGGACCAAATATACACCAAATTTGGTCGTGTTTCCTGATACTGGTACTTGTTGCTTACGTCAGCGTCGTTTCCGGCAGGCTGATGCGGTTGCGGCCCAGGTGCTTGGCGCGGTACAGGGCGCAGTCGGCCGTATGGATCAGCTGCCCCAGCTCCGTGCCGGGACCGGGCAGGGCCGTGGCGGCGCCGATGCTGACGGTGACGCAGGCGCCGTCCGGACGCTTGCGAGGCAGTTGCAGCCGCTCCACGCGATGGCGGATGCGTTCAGCCACGATGGCCGCGCCCTTGAGGGACTGGTTCGGCAGGATGACGGCAAACTCTTCGCCGCCGTAGCGCGCCACCAGGTCGTTGGCGCGCATTTCGCTGGCGACGGCGCCGGCGACCTTGCGCAGGCACAGGTCGCCGCCCTGGTGGCCGTGGCTGTCGTTGTATTCCTTGAAATTGTCGACGTCAACCATCAGCAGCGACAACGGCTGGCCCTGCCGCTGGGCGCGCTGCCACTCGGCCAGGATGGTGTCGTCGAAGCAGCGCCGGTTGGCCAGCCCCGTCAAGCCGTCGCGCGTGGCCAGGCGTTCCAGTTCCACGTGTGCGCGCTTTTCATCCGTCATGTCGCGCAGGGTTTCGACGACGGCGATCAGTTCGCCGTGATTGCCGTAGATGGGGCTGGCATCGACGGCCAGGTAGCGCCGCCGTCCCGTGCGCGGCATGTCGCACCAGTTTTCCGCGCACAGGTTGCTACCCGTGCTGCTGCGGTATTGCTGCTGGGTATGCAGGGCGCGCATGTCGCCGCCGCGCCCGGCCAGCAGCAGGTCGGCCAGCGTGGGGCGCTCGTCGTTGTAAAAGCAGCGGCCCGGTTCGCGCGCACCCAGCACTTCGGCCGCCGGTACGCCCGTCAACTGCTCGCAGGCGCGGTTCCAGATCATCACCTTGCCATGCACATCGAGTACAAAGGTGGGCACGACCAGCAATTCCATCATCTTGACGGCGAAACCCTGGGCTTCACCATATGGCGATGGGCTGGCATGTGCGTGGCTATCCGGCATGAAAGCATCCTTCTCGGGCGTGAATGGGGCTGGCTCGTTGGCCATGATGCAGCGTGGGGTAGTGACGGTGTTGATATTGAGCAATATTTTCAGTGATGGACCATTGCTTCGTCGTGGCAGACCGGCAGGGGCAGCGACACGCGCAAGGTGGTGCCGGCGCCGCTGCGGCTGTCGATGTGCAGGCTGCCGCCGGCGGCGGCCACGCGCTCATGCATGCCGGACAGGCCGCAACCGAGGCGCGGCGGCGAGCCCGACAGTCCGATGCCATCGTCGCTGATGCGGCAAGCCACGGTGGCGCCCGTTTGCTGGAGGCACAGCTGGACATGCGTGGCGCGCGCATGGCGGGCAATGTTCGCCAGCGCTTCCTGCACCACGTGGTACAGCAAGGCGCCATGCGTGCGGCCGGCGGCGGCGTCGAGTTGGTAGTCGCAGCCGCAGCCGATGCCGGTGGTACGCGTGAAGTCGGCCAGCAGTTCATCGCATGCCGCTTGCAGGCCCGCGTCGAGGGCAGGCGGGCGCAGGTCATGGATGACGCAGCGCAGCGCCGCGATGGTCAGGTCGACATTGCGCGCGATCACGGCCAGCTGTTGCTCCAGCTGGGGCGCCGCGTCATGGGTGCTGGTCTGCAGCATGGACAGGTCGATCTTCAGGGTCAGCAGATGCTGGCCCAGGTCGTCGTGGATGTCGCGCCCGATGCGCAGGCGTTCCTGCTCGCGCGCCTGCTGCTGCCCGCTGGTCAGGCGCGCCTGCTCGGCCTCTTCGCGCAGCTGTTCCAGCGCCTGCAGGCGCAGCGCCAGGCGGTGCTGGCGCCACAGCAGCAGCGCGAGCGCGCCGAGCAGGATAGCGCAGGCCAGCATCAAAGGGGAGGGCGCACCGGCCGGCAGCTTTGGCCCGGCCGCGTATCCGGCGTGCAGGGTGGCGAGTGCGCTGGCCGCCAGACAGGCCAGAATGCTCAGACGGTACGGCAGGCGTAGCCAGCGTTGCATCATTTCTCGCTCCCTAAATGTTTTCCAGAAGGCAATCTTATTACAGAAAATATATTAACTGTGGGCTATTTATATTGTCTAAACGCAAAAGCCGCGCAGTTATGCCTTTCGCCGTGGCTTTCTGGTCCTTTGGCGCCGCACGGCCAGGTGACGGGCACGGCATTTGCACGGGAAGTGTCGTGGCGGCATATAATAGAGGGTTGTCAATCGGCTTTTGCGGTTCCGGCGGTATGCGCCGGCATCGCTGCGTACGCCCTGCGCGAGGACGCCAGCCAGCTCTTAGGAAATACAGTGACTTATAGCATCAAAGAGATTTTTTACACCCTGCAGGGCGAAGGTGCGCACGCGGGCCGTCCGGCCGTGTTTTGCCGCTTTTCCGGCTGCAACCTGTGGACGGGCCGCGAAAGCGACCGCGCCACGGCCGTGTGCCAGTTCTGCGACACGGATTTCGTCGGCACCGACGGCGAACTGGGCGGCAAATTCAAGACGCCGCAGGAACTCGCCGCGCTGATCGACAGCCTGTGGCCGGCCAGCTACGCACCGAGCAAATACGTGGTGTTTACGGGCGGCGAGCCGCTGCTGCAGCTGGATACGGCCCTGATCGACGTCATGCACGCGGTCGGCTTTACCATCGCCATCGAAACCAACGGTACCTTGCCCGTGCCGGCCGGCGTGGACTGGATCTGCGTCAGCCCGAAGATGGGTTCGACACTGGTCGTCCACAAAGGCAATGAAATCAAGGTGGTCATTCCCCAGTTCCAGCAAGACCTGGCCGCCTACGAACAACTGGATTTCGAGAACTTCTTCGTGCAGGCGATGGATGGCCCCCTGGCTGCGCACAACATGAAGCTGGCCATCGAAACGTGCAAAAGCAACCCGAAGTGGAAGCTGAGCCTGCAAACCCATAAACTCCTGCAAATACCTTAACAACACATATGCTGACTATCACACGCAAGCTCGAATTCGACGCGGGCCACCGCATTCCCGACCACAAAAGCCAGTGCCGCAACCTGCACGGCCACCGCTACACGGTGGAAATCACCCTGGTCGGCAAGGTCATCGAAGCGGAAGGCAATTCCGACAATGGCATGATCATGGACTTTTCCGACGTAAAAACCCTGGCTAAGCAGCACCTGGTCGACGTGTGGGACCACGCCTTCCTCGTCTACGAAAAAGACACGGCCGTGCGCGACTTCCTGGCCAGCCTGCCCGACCATAAAACCGTCGTCATCGACCGCATCCCGACCGTGGAAAACCTGGCGCGCATCGCCTTCGACATTTTGAAGGCCGCATTTACCGACCATTTCGGCACGGGCTTGCACCTGCATAAGCTGGTGCTGCATGAAACGCCGAATTGCTGGGCAGAAGTAACCGATGACTGAAATGCACGCTAGCGCGCAGGATGCGCGCTACATGCAGCTGGCCCTGGACCAGGCCCAGCATGCGTGGGACCTCGGCGAAGTGCCCGTTGGTGCCGTTGTCGTCAAGGATGGCGAAGTCATCGCCGTCGGCTACAACCAGCCCATCGGCCGCCACGACCCCACGGCGCACGCGGAAGTGATGGCCTTGCGCGCGGCCGCCGAAAAGTTGGGCAACTACCGGCTGCCCGGCTGCGAGCTGTACGTGACCCTGGAGCCGTGCGTGATGTGTTCGGGCGCCATGCTGCATGCGCGTCTGGCCCGCGTGGTGTATGGCGCGGGCGACCCGAAGACGGGCGCCTGCGGTTCCGTGCTGAACCTGTTCGAGCAGCCGGCGCTGAACCACCAGACGGCTATCGTCGGCGGCGTGTTGGCCGATGAGTGCGGCGCTTTTCTCAAGCGTTTCTTTGCCGAGCGCCGCCGCGCGCAGGCCGAGGCGCGCAAGCTGGCCCATCCGCCAGCCTGACATCAGCCCAAGATGCCAGCCATGCCAGCCCTCCAGGCTGGCATTTTTATAATTGTTGCGAAATAACATCTGTCTAGACCAATTGTCATTCTCAAATGAGAATGATTCGTGTTACAGTATTGTTTTCGCCAGCAAACTTCCCTTGCGCATCGTTATCGATCCGGGTTCAAGAGCCAGCCTTTACTCTTAGACCGGACCATCATGACTACTGTGCTTCCGCAGCGCACCGCTGCACCCGTCGTATCTTCAGCCCATCAGCCTGCCCGCCGCCACAACCTGGTGCTGCGCGCCACCTTGCTGGGCCTGTTTGCAGCGCCGATGCTGCCTGCCGTTGCGCAAAATGCCGCCATCAACGCGGGCACGGCCGCCCAGGAACCGGCCAAGCTGCCGGTTTTCCCTGAAATTGTCGTCAATGCCAAGCAGGATTACGAGCGCCGCGCCGGCACCAAGACGGTTATTAGCAACGACGACCTGGAGCGCCGTGGCGTGACGGACATGGGCGGCATCGTGCGTTATTTGCCATTGATCAGCGCGCCGGCAGCGGCTTCGGGCAGCGGCAGCGTGTGGGATGGTTCGGGCAACACGGGCTATAACATCCGCGGCCTGGAAGGCAACCGGGTCAGCCTGGACGTCGATGGCATTTCCTTGCCCGCCGCGGCACCTAAGCCTGATGGCAATACCCTCAACGCCTTCGGCACGGGCCGTGATTATTTCGATCCTGAAACCTTCCGCGAAGTACGCATCGATTCGGGCACGACGGCCGTCAGCGGCGCCAGCCCTGGCCTGGGCGGTGGCGTGGCCTTTGTCACCAAGTCGCCCGAGGATTATCTGGGTGAAGGGCAAGACCATTACGTGGCCTATAAATACGGCCGCGCCACGGCCGACCGCAGCAATGCGCACACCCTGACGGGCGCCGCCAAGCTCGGCGCCAGCCTGCAAGGCCTGGCCGTGTATGTGCACCGCGATGGCGAGCAGCTCGACAGCCGCGGCAGCGCCAGCGTCAACCCCGACGACTGGCATTCGAACGCCTTGTTGTCCAAGCTGGTGTGGGCGTCGCCGGGCGAACAGAAGCTGGACTTGACGGTCGACATGTTCGAGCGCAAGAACAAGCGCGATCTGCGCAACAAGGTCAGCACGTATTATCCGACGGGCGTGCAGCAGGATTCCACCACCAGGCGCACGCGCGTCAGCCTGGGCCACGACGTGGTGCTCAAGGATTTCGCCCTGTTCGACCGCCTGACGTCGAAAGTGTATCTGCAGAATGCGAAAACCGATGACAGGACGCAAGGCCTCTACACCTTCGGCAGCCCGGCACAGCGTACCATCGACACCAGCTTCAAGAACGACAGCATCGGCCTGACGTCGGAAGCGTTCAAGCAGCTCAATGCGGACAACGCGCTGCTGTACGGCGTGCAGCTGGAACAGCTGAAAACGCGCCGCCCGTGGCGCGAAGACCGCGTCATCGTTGCCACCGGCCAGCATCAGATCACCAACAAGAACCGCATGGCCGACATGGACACGACCAAGCTGGCCCTGTACGTGCGCGACGATCTCAGTTTCAATCTGGCCGGCAAGAAAGCCGTGCTGACGCCGGGCTTGCGTGCCGACTACCGCAAGAACGAGCCGAAAAACCTGCAAAACTATGTGATCGCCGTGCCGAACGCGGCCAAGGAAGTGCGCAAGGAAAGCGACACGTATTTCACGCCGAGCCTGAGCCTGTCCGTGGAAGTGTTGCCGCAAATGAACGCGTATGCCACCTTCACGCGCGGCACGCGCCTGCCGACGGCGGCCGAGCGCACCGGTACCTACGATTCCTTCAGCTACACGGGCAGGGGGACGGGCTATGCCGTGCTGGGCAATGCGAATTTGCGCAAGGAAACCAGCCAGGCCTATGAACTGGGTTTGAAGGGCGACATCGTCAAGGGCTTGAGCATGCACGCGTCCGTCTACCAGACGGAATACAAGAACATGATCGAGTACGTGATGCAGGAAGATGATCCCGTGAACTATCCCACCATCGTGCAGGGTTTGTTCCGCCCGGAAAACATCGGCGATGCCCGTACCTGGGGCGGGGAGCTGACCCTGCGCGCGGAGCTGGGCGCCTGGGCACCGGCCATGCAGGGTTATCGTGTCGACCTGGCCACGGGCGTGGCCAAGGGCCGCTCCTTCAATACCCGGACGGGCGAGAGCGGCGGCCTGGCCTCGGTGGCGCCATCCAAGACGGCGCTGACCTTCGGTTACGACCACACCAACATGCTGTTCGGCCTGGAACTGACGGCGCTGCATGCCGGCGACAAGCAGGCGCCGAACGACTTGCTGATGGGTACGACCGCGCCGCGCTTCAAGGTGCCGTCGTACACCATCTTCGACTTGTCGACTTACTGGAACGTGCACAAGAACGCGAAGATCGTCGTCGGCGTGTACAACTTGACGGATCGCAAGTACTGGGATTACGCGGCTTCGCGCAGCCTGTCCGCCGGCACCACGGCCGCCAGCCGTGCCGAGATCGAGCGCTACGCCAAGCCGGGCCGCAATGTGGCGGCCAGCCTGAGCCTGAACTTCTAAATTTTTTACCGGGGAGGGGTGCTTGCCCCTCTGTTTTTCCATGTTTGATTGAATGGTCTCTCTATGAAGTTATCCAAACTCGTTCTATCCCTGCTAGGCAGCCTGCTGATCGCAAACGCAACCGCGGCCCCAGCCACTTTGGCGGAACGCTGGTCCACCTTGCGCACGGAACAGCCGAAGCTGCAGATCCGCGACGCGGCCCGCGCGCTGGGTGTGTCCGAAGCACAATTGCTGGCAACCAATATCGGCAAGGGCGTCACGCGCCTGCAGGCCGATGGCAACCAGCCGCGCGAAATCATGCGCGCCGCCCTGGACCTGGGCACCGTGCAAGCGATCACGCGCAATGAAAACGGCGTCATTGAAACGACGGGCGTCGCCAGCAAGTTCAAGCAGGCGGGCGACAAGTCGGAACAGGCCGACGCCAAGCAAGACCCGGAAACGGAAGCGCGCCAGCGCAATATCGCCGGCGGCTACCTGGGCGGCCAGATCGACCTGCGTTTCCACTTTGAAAACTGGAAATACGCATTTGCCGTGGAACAGGCGGGCCGCGATGGCAAGCCGACGCGCAGCCTGCAATTCTTTGATGCCAACGGCACGGCCGTGCACAAGATCTACCTGCGCAACGAGCCTGGCGTGGCCGTCTACGACAAGCTGGTGGCCACCTTCCGCATGCCTCAGCAAAGTGCCGAGCTGAACGTGCTGGCCGTGGCGCCCAAGGCCGCTGAAAAGCCGGACGCCGAAATCGACGTCAAGGAATTCCAGCTGGCCTGGAAAGACATGACGGACGTGCACCAGTTTGCGCAAATCATGCGCGAATTCCATCTGTCGCGCGAACAGGCGCTGCGCCTGGCGCCGGCCGGCGTGGTCGAGCGCGTGACGCCGGAAGCGCTGCGCACCCTGCTGGAAAACGCGGCCAAGGACAAGGTCGCCATCATGGTGTTCCTGGGCAATGAAGGCTTGACGCAGATCTACAGCGGCAAGATCGAAAAAACCATGGCCGCCGGCGGCTTCTTCAACGTGCTGGACCCGGACTTCAACCTGCACATCCGCGACACGGCCCTGCGCAGCGGCTGGGTCGTCAAGCGCGGCGGCGTCACTTCCGTCGAATTCTTCGACAAGGAAGGCACGCAAGTGGTCTCCTTCTTCGGCGTGCGCGAGCGCGGTAAACCGCAGCCGCAAGCGTGGGTGGACTTGGCTGACAGCCTGCCAAAGGAAAAATAATGTTTTTTGCAAGTTGATGAGTGTCAGCACGTGACAGAGCCGTAGCGAGCGGAAGCGAATTGTGGTCGAGAAGCGCAACCGTACTTTAGGTACGGTGAGTATCGCAGGCCGCAAGTCGCGACGCGCAGTAGGTTCTGTCATGTGCAAGCAGAGCAACACTTCAGTGTGAGTGCCGCGTGCCGGTCTCATGTCTGAAGCACAATAGTGGTATGCTGGTTGCAAGGCCGCAGCGATCGTGCCTGCGTGCTGGTTCCTGTAAGAGAGGCAATCATGGCAACCATCATGGCGAACGGCCTCAACATAGCTTATGAAAGCCACGGCGACCCCAACGATCCGTGCGTGCTGCTCGTCATGGGCCTGGGCATGCAGCTGATTGCCTGGCCGGCGGACTTCGTCGAAGGCATCGTCGAGCAAGGTTTTCACGTGCTACGTTTCGATAACCGCGACAGCGGCCTGTCGAGCAAGATGGCGCTGGCGGGCAAACCGTATCTGCCGCTGGCCTACGTGAAAAACCTGCTGGGCTGGCCCCTCAAAACTTCCTACACCCTCAATGACATGGCGGACGACGCGCTCGGTTTGCTGGCGGCCCTGCGTATTGCGCAGGCGCACGTGATCGGCGTGTCGATGGGCGGCATGATCGCGCAAGTGATGGCGGCGCGCGCGCCGCTGCAGGTGCTCAGCCTGACGTCCATCATGTCGAGCAGCGGCCGGCGCGGCTTGCCCGGCCCCACGCGGGCTGCGCGCAACGCCTTGTTGCAACGTCCGAAACGCAATGCCAGCCGCGCAGAACTGATGGCGCACATGGCGGCCACCGTGCGCGTCATCGGCAGCCCCGCCTATCCCGTGTCGGAAAAGCTGCTGTACCAGCGCATCGAAGCGGCGCTGCAGCGCGGCAGCTGCCCCGAAGGCGTGGCGCGGCAAATGGTGGCCATCGCCGCCTCGGGCGAGCGCACGGCCCTGTTGCCGAGCATCAGTTGCCCGGCGCTGGTGATCCATGGCGCGGCCGACCCCTTGATCCCCGTCGCCTGCGGCATCGATACGGCGGCGCTGATCCCGGGCGCCCGGCTCGAGGTGATCGAAGGCATGGGGCACGACATGCCGCCCCAGCTGATCGAGCGCCTGCTTGCCTTGATCGATGTGCATCTGCAAGGTAAGATGGCGCCCCAGATGCGCTCCCAGCCAGCCTAGGCGCGCCCACAACTTTTGAAGGCACGGGCATTTTGAAGACACCTGAGATTGGCATCGCCATCGTTGCACCGGGCGGTTATGCGCCCGACGCGGCGGCTTTGGAGCGCGGCATCGCCCGCTTGCAGGCGCAAGGCGCCACCGTCCACAATTACTACGACCCCGACCACACATTCCAGCGCTTCGGCGGCACGGACGCGGGCCGCCTGGCACAGCTGAACGCGGCCGCTGCGGACCCGGACGTGCAGGTGGTGATCGCTCTGCGCGGCAGCTACGGCATCAGCCGCATCCTGCCCGAGATCGACTTTACTGCCATGGCCGACAGCGGCAAACTGTTTGTCGGCTACAGCGACTTCACGGCCTTCCACATGGGCTTGCTGGCGAAAACGGGCCGCGCCAGCTTTGCCGGACCCATGATCTGCGACGATTTCATCCGTGACGAGCCCGAGCAATTTACGCTCGACCAACTGTGGTCGTGCCTGGCCGGTCCCACGCACACGGTCATGGGCACGGCGGCGGGCAATCCGCAGGTCGCGCTGCAAGGCAAGCTGTGGGGCGGTAACCTGGCCATGCTGGTCCACTTGCTCGGCACGCCGTATTTCCCCGAGATCGATGGCGGCATTTTGTTCCTGGAAGACGTCAACGAACACCCATACCGGGTCGAACGCATGCTGCTGCAATTGCTGCACGCGGGCGTGTTTCAGCGTCAGCAAGCCGTGGTACTTGGCGATTTTTCCGCCTATAAATTGAGTCCGATGGACAATGGCTACGATTTCGGCGCCATGCTGGCCTACGTGCGCGAACGCCTGCCCGTGCCCGTGCTGACGGGGCTCGAGTTCGGCCATATCCGCCGCCGTGTTACCTTGCCGTTCGGCGGCCAAGCGCGCCTGCAATCGGATGCGTCCGGCTTCAGTCTGCAAGTGACCGACTACCCGACCCTGGCGCGCCCCTGAACGCCTTGAGCTCCATGTCCGCCAAGCCCGGCAGGCTGCTGCAGCTCGATGTGCTGCGCGGCATCGCCGTGTTTGGCATCCTGCTGGTGAATATCTGGGGCTTTGCCTGGGGCACCTTGTCCCTGCGCTACGGTACCTTGCCGGCGCAGCCGCCCGTGCTGGACCAGCTCGTCATTTTCGGCGTGGCGGCGCTGGCGCAATTCAAGTTCTATCCCATCTTCGCGTTTCTGTTCGGCGCGGGATTTGCCTTGCAGACACGTTCCCTGAAGCGCCAACTGGGCAGCTGGGAGCAGGCGCAAGCGGCCTATCGGCGCCGGCTGCACTGGCTGCTCGTGTTTGGCCTGCTACATGGTTTCCTTATCTGGAGCGGCGACGTGCTGACTTCGTATGCGGTGGCCGGCATGCTGATCCTGCCGCTGGCAGCGGCCAAACTGAGCCGCATACGCAACCGCGCCTGGCTGGTGGCCGCCGGTTTTCTGTTATTCATGTGCTTGCTGATTCCCATGGGCCAGCAGGGCGGCGCGCCGGACATCGCGCGCGACCTGCAAGGCTTTGCGGACCGCTACGCCATCTACACGCAGGGCAATGTGCTGGCCGTGGCCAGACTGCGCGCCAACGATTTTCTTGTCTCCTTGCTGTACGCCATCGTCATGCTGCCGCACATCATCGTGCTGTTCCTGCTGGGCATCCTGTCCGTGCGCCTGGACTGGCTGACGCAGCCGCAGCGCCACCAGCTGCTGTGGCGCCGCGTGCGTGCGGTAGGGCTGGGCGTGGGCTTGCCGTTCAACCTGCTGGCCGCGGGCGCCGTCGCGTGGCAGGTGGCCGATCCGTATCAAACCGTGTTCAATACGGCCCTGTTCGAAGTGGGCCTGTTCGCCGGCGGCCCCGTGCTGGCGGCTGGCTATGTGGCGGCGCTGATGCTGGCCGGTCCTTTCATGCTGCGCTGGCTAGCGGTATGGCTGGCGCCCGTGGGACGCATGGCGCTCAGCAATTATCTGCTGCAGTCGGTGATCGGCACGTGGCTGCTGCAAGGGCCGGGCCTGGGCTGGGGCGCAACACTGCGTCCGGCCGAGATGCTGGGACTGGCCGTGCTGATCATGGCAGGGCAGGTGCTGCTCAGCCGCTACTGGCTGCGACATTTCCGCCAGGGGCCGATGGAAGCGCTGTGGCGCCGGCTGGCACGATTGCCCGCCTGAGTTAGTCGCCCCAGTCGAACGCGCTTTGCGCCGCGGCCGGTGGCGGCGGCTTGGGTTTGGCCGTTGGCACGAGCGGATTATCGACGGCATGCCACTCGAACAGTTCCACGTCGAGCATGCAGATGCGCGCCAGGTGCAGTGCTTGCTCCGGTGTCAAGGCGGGGTCGAGCCAGCGGTGCGCGTCTTCGCGGCTGACGGCCACGGGCCGGCGGTCGTGGACGTCGACCATGCCGCCGAGGCTGTCGGCCGTCACCAGCACGAAACCCGCTTCTTCGCGGTTGTGCTTATACGGCCCGAACTGGGCCAGCGCCAGCAGGAACAGGGGCGCACGGTCCTTGCGGTGGATGTGCCACGGCTGTTTGCTGCCTTTTTCTCCCGTCCATTCGTACCAGCCATGCACGCAGACGATGCCGCGCCCCGCGCGCAGCAGGGGCTTCCAGTAGGACCCGGCGAGTTTTTCCAGGCGGGCATTGATGGCGATGGGGATTTTTTTCTTGCCGGGCGCGGGCACGGCTTGCGCGGCCCAGGCGGGGCGGTAGCCCCAGAAGACATCGTCGACCCTGTGCACGCCATCCTGGATATGCAGCACGGGTCGGTAAGTGCCAGGCGACACGTTCAGGTGCGGCTCGGCCTCGCTGTCGAATACCGCGTCGGTCCAGCCGAACAATGACGCCAGCTCGGGCGCCGTACCATTTTGATCGAGTCGTCCACACATGTTGAAATCATACCCGATCACCGGGCGCCGCGAGGCAGGCGCGTGCGTGCTTTCTGTGTGTGATCAAGCGTACAGACTGCTTGCGCGCGCGGGCGCACAGTAAGGTCAGTCAGGTCCCTGACGCTTTCGCCTCGGAGGAAATATGTCTTTTGAAAATCCCACCATCCACAAAGGTTTTATTATCAGCGCCACGGCCAGCCAGCGCCGCGATGGCCGCTGGGTAGGTTCGTATGTCAGCCAGAACCAGGCGTGCGGCGCCTATGCGGATACCTGCGACTATGACGATTGCAGTAATGAAAAAGAAGCGCAGCAACTGGCCTTGTCGATCGGCTGGCGCCTGGCCGATGGCGTGCCGGCGCGCTGAAATCGCCTTAGCGCTTGCCCCGCAAGGCCAGCAACAGGCCGGCGAACGGCAGCAGCAGGGCGGCGCCCAGGCGCACGGAGGTCAGCGATGCGGTCTCGACGCCCAGTATATAAGGCAAGGCCAGCAGTAGCAGGGGTGCGGGAACGGCAATCGCGAAGAAAAACAGATACCAAGAGTAGCCGTTTTTCTTGGCCAGCAAGGCGATCAGCGCGCAGCCGACGAGGAAGACCAGCGGTAAATTCACAAATTCCATGGTGTTGAGTTTTTATCCGGGAAAGCGCGTCATTATACGCACGGTCCCGAATGACCGGACGGGCTTGCCCGTGTCAGTTGCCGACGAAATCCGGCGGCTGCGGCGCCTGTTTCCCAGCGAGTTGAGCATCGGCCGGCAGCAAGGCCTTGATGGCGCCGTTATAGATGAGTTCCTGCGCATACGCCGATGCCTCGATCAAGGCCGCATGCACGGACTTGAAACTGCTCGGCGTTTCTATCAATACGGGCTTGGCATACACCTGCTGCGTATCGCCGCGCTTGCTGATCAAAATCATGCCCCGGTAGCGCCCATCCTTCTCCAGCGCCCCCGCCACATGAAATTCATAGCCCCTGATCTGGTGTTTTTGTCCCTGATCCATGTCTCCCGCCTCCAGACCTGATTGTCATGGCTTTGGACTATCCATTCGATTGGAACGGTTGAGTGTTTGATTTGAATCAATACGTTCACAGAAAAGCTTTAACGAGCGTATCGACGTTTGCCGCAAGCGTAGCGAGCGGAGGGGATGTGTGGCTGAGAAGCGCAACCGCACTTTGGTGCGATGAGCATCGCCAGCCGCAAGGCGCCGCGCGCAGTAGCTTGCGGCAGCCGTCATCACCCAGCGCGAATGGCGCGGATTTGTTGGGCGGTTTCCTCAATCTCCCGATACGCTTCCTGGATATAGCCATTGATCGGGTGCCCATCCATCCACTCGAAATAGGCACGCTCGTCGTGTTTGATGGCAAAAGGAACGTGGTGGTCGCGTATCGATTCGGCAGTTTCGCGCACCAGCGAGGCAAAAAGCAGCTCAATAGTTTCCATGATGGTCACCTTGTGAGACAGGAATGCAGAGCATTGAATGTAGCACAAAGCGCGCCGCCGGGGCCGCGCGCATCGCTTGTCCGGACCTCAGGCCGGATGGCCGATATGCTCGTACAGGATCACGCAGCCGATGACGATCAGCACGAGGCCGCCCACCAGTTCGGCGCGCCGGCCCGCCACCGTGCCCAGCACGCGGCCCAGCATCACGCCCAGGGTCACCATGACGAAGGTTGAAAAGCCGATGGCGGCGGCAGTGACGACAATATTCGCGCCCAGCAAGGCCAGACCGGCACCCACGACCATGGCGTCGATGCTGGTGGCCAGGCCCGTGACGGCCAGCACCCAGAACGAGTGCGACTGGGCCGGCGCTTCCTCCTCATCGCTATCGCTCAAGGCATTGCGTATCATCAGCAAGCCGATGATGCCGAGCAGGCTGAAGGCGATCCAGTGGTCCCACGCTTCCACGTAGGGCGCCGCCACGCTGCCCAGGGCCCAGCCGATGATAGGCGTGATGGCTTCGATGACGCCAAAAATCAGGCCCGTGCGCAGCGCCTCGCGCCATTGCGGCTTGTGCAGGGCTGCGCCCTTGCCCACGGCGGCCGCGAAGGCATCGGTGGACATGGCAAGCGAGAGGGCGGCGGTGGCGGCAAAATTCATCGTTGGCTTTCAGTAGAACCTGGCTGGGATGTGTGTGCAAATTGCAAACCCGGCGATTTTACCCTACGTACAAGACGACCAAGGAGGCCAGCAGGCAATACGCGCCAAAGAAATGCCAGCGCCCTTGCTCGAGCCAGCGCGACAGCCAGCGCAGGGCCAGCAAGCCGGCCAGGAACGACAGCAGCATGCCCAGCAGGCTGGGGCCGAGCAAGTGCAGCAGGCTGTTGCCGTGTTCCAGATGGTCCAGGCTGCCTTTTGCCACGGCCTGGTAAAAGCGCCAGCCTTCCTTGACCAGCACGGCCGGCGTCAGCACGACGGCCAGGGCGAAGCTGAATTCCTCGGCGCGGCGCTGCGGCACGCCCATGGCGATACCGGCGGAAATGGTGGCGCCCGAGCGGGAAAATCCCCGGAAGGGCAGGCACAGGCCTTGCACGGCGCCGATCACCATCGCCTTGCCGATGGACAAGGTGCCATGCTGGCGCGCTTGCTGGCGTGAGGACACAATGATCAGTACGCCGGCGGCGGCCAGCGAGGCGGCCATCAGTTTCGCGTTGCCGAACAGGTGTTCGATTTCAAAGCCGGGCGCATCCTTGCTCATGACGTGCGTAATACCCTTCAGCAAGCCAAAGCCGACGATGCCCGTCAGGGCCGTGGCCGCTGCAAGCAGCAGGACGTTGCTGCGAAAAGCGCTGGCCGAACTGAAATAGGTGGCGCGCCAGGATGTCCAGAAATACACGATGACGGCGAACATGGTGCCCGTGTGCAGCATCACCAGCAGCATGGTCAGCTCCGGCGACGTGGGATCCAGCCCCATCAATTTCTCCGCCATGATGACGTGGGCGGAGCTGGACACGGGCAGCAGCTCGGCGAAGCCCTGGACGATGGAAAGAATAAATAGTTGAAGAAAACTCATGGGTATCTGTAATCGGGCGGGGAAAGAAGGGCCGCCGATTTTACCCGCCCGATGTGGCGGGCAAGCCCCGCGCCAGATTACAGTTTGTCCATGTCTTGCTGCCCGGCCGCTTATTGCGGTTTGAACACGGCGCGGAAAGCCTTCAGGGCTGCCGGGTGATAGATCGTGCCATGGGTTTCTTCTGGCATTTTTTCCACATGCCATTGCAAGCCGGGCGGCGCCTGTTTCTCCAGCACGTCGGCCAGGCGCTGCACTTCGATGGCGATGCCTGACTCGCTGCTCGACGCCAGGTACAGGCTGCGCTTGCCTGGTTTGCCCTTGGCCAGCAAGGCTGCCGCTTCGCGCGGCAGGGCGCCGCGATTCCACCACAGGCTGGGGTCGAATGCCAGGTAATGGTCGAACAGCTGCGGTTCCAGCAGATACGTTTCCACTACGAACAGGCCCGCCAGCGATTCGCCGACGATGGCCGTTTCGCCCGTCGTGCGGTAGCGGCGCGCAATTTCCGGCATCAGTTCATCGCGGATGAAGGCCCGGTAGGCGGACGCGCCGCCCACCACGGGGGCGATCTTGCGGTCTTCCGCGCTGTCCGTCGGCCCCGTCAAGTCGCGCCGGCGCTGCGTGTTTTGCATGCCGACCAGCATGAAGGGGCGCATCGTGCCATTTGCTACCGACACTTGCAGCAAGCCGGCCACGTGCAGGAAATCTTCCGCGACGCCACCGTCCGGCATGTACAGCACGGGCAGCGGTGCATCGGGCGCAGTATCCCAGGCACGCGCCATGTACACATTGATGTGGCGCTTTTCCTGCAGCGCCTGCGAATCGATGTTGAAACTTTCACCGATGACGAGCGGCGTAGCCGCGCTGGAGGCCGCGGTAACGGCGGGCGCGGCAGTGGCGAGATGGAAGGGGCTGGACAGCAGCAGGGCTGCGGTGAGGTGCAGTGCAAGGCAGGGGCGGCGCATGTTTTCCTGTGATAAGAGTTGGATCGATGGCATGTACGCGTATGGACATGCCATCGGGCGATTCTATCTTATCTTTGAGGCAGCATTACTTGATCGTCAAGAGTTGCCGATCGCGCACGATGCCGGCCTTGTCGACCGTGTAGGCAACCAGCAGCGCGCCATCCTCGGCGCAGGCATGGCAGGTCATCAGGGGCGTGGAAAACAGCAGGCGCTGGCCGCCATCGTCGGTGGCCGTGCTGCCGACGAAATCGGCGGGCGCAAACGGGACGGAGTCCGGATGGGCGGCGGCAAACGCGCGCCAGGCCGGTGTGGCGCGGTCTTCCTCGCGCACGGAACCTTCGTCGACGTCGATGGCCGCGCCATCGCTGCCGATCAGCAAGGTGCCTTCATTCGTGTTGGCGCGAAACGGATAGGTGACGGTGGCCAGGGCCGCCTTGCCCAGCGGACGCCAGGCCGAGATGAAGCCCGCCTTGTTTGCCTTGACCAGCATCCTGGCGGCGGCGATGGCTTGCGGACGCGCGCCGCTGCGCTGCATGGTGCGCAGCAGGCAGACGTCGGGCGCCGTCGGCGATTGTTCGCTGCGGCAAGCCGACAGCGAGCGTTCCTGCCAGACGGCGCGCGCGTCGATGGGGCCGGTAGCTTGGGCATGGGCCACCTGCATGGCGGCCAGGCCGGTGAAAGCAAGGGCGCTCAATACGCGGCGGGAAGATCGTGTGGACATGGGCGTCTTTCAATGGCGGAAACAGAAGAGCTTCCGATTATAGGAGGGGGCTGGCGTGGAAGCGCGCACGGGATGGTCTTGCCGGCGTCCGGCTTGTGCCTCGGTCAGCGCTTTTTTGCCGTCGCCTGGCGCAAGGCCTTGGCTTCCTGCTTGTTGGGAATATGAGGGCGCGTGGCCAGCTCGGCCTTGACGGCGGCGATGGCGGCGCCGAACAGCTGTTCGGCCTGCTCGACGCTGGCGCCCGCATAGTGTTGCTGGTTGGACTGGGCGGCACGCAGCCGGCGCAGCAGTGCCAGCAATTGCTTGCCGTACAGGGCGTGCAGATCTTGCGCCAGCACTTGCGCGCCCAGCGTGACCTCCACATGCTCGGGGGCAAGCAGGCGCAGCAAAGCCTGGCCTGCGGGCTGGGCGACTGGGGTCAGTTTGGGCTTGTCCATCGGCAGTGTATAGCTCCGTGAAGGATTACAGGTATTCCCAGATTTCATCGAAGGTTTCGCGCGCGAAATCGTTGCGCCAGGCTTCCGAGTTCTTTTCGCGGCTGACGGCAAACACGGCGCGCCATGTCTGCTTTGGCGAGCTCGTGTAGGTTGCGGCGATCTTTTGCAGGCCGGCCGTGCATTGCTCGACCTTGCAGCCGCTCTTCGCCAGTTGCTGGGCGGCAGGCGCCCATGCCACGGGCACCTTGACGACCTGGCATTCGAAGCTGACGGCCGTCGTTTGCATGCCGTTTTGCACCGTCACGGGGTCCGCCTTGGTGGCCTGGCACACGGCGCCATTCTTGGCGGCGATGACATTGGCGGCCAGCAGTTCGGCGGCCGGCGTGACGGCTGCGCGCATGTCGGCGGGGAACAGGTCGGCGATCAGCTTGCCTGTTTGCGTTGGAAACTGGGCGTCCGCTGCCTTCAGGGCGCTGTACGACGCGTATTCGGCGCTTTGATGGCCCGCCAGGCGCGTGGGGCGCAGGTAGGCGTTGAGTTTGGCGACGCTGGCTTCATCCTGGTTGATGATGGTCTTGATATACAGGTCGGCGACGGCCAGCGGCGCCAGTTCGACGGCAGTGGGTTCAGCCGCCATGGCGGGCTGCATCAGCGCGGCGGCGAGGGTGGCGGCCAGCAGTCTGGCGGCAGGAAATGGCTTGTGCATGTGTTTTCTCCATGATTCAATGTCAGGCGCCAAAAGATGCTTTTCGGCAATTTCGGCGCCCGCATTATAGATGGTGAAAGTCATAACGTTGCACACTTCAGGCGTGCGCCTTGCTGGCCGCTTCAAGCAAGGCCAGCAGCAGCTCCTTGCGCCGGCCTTCCGCCTTGCGCGCCAGTGCCGCCAGTTTTTCCAGCTTGCCCCAGACCGGATACAGCATGTGCTCGACCAGATAGCCGTCCAGCCCTTGCAGTTGCTGGCAGAACAGTTCCAGCTTCTCGACATCCTCCAGTTCCGCCTGGATCCTGACCTTTGCGTTATCCGTGCACGCGCGCAGGCACGCCGCCAGAACGGGGGCGGAGTCGCGCGTGACGCCATGTTGTTCGGCGAAGGCCGCCGTGAACTGGTCCTGCACGGACTGGTGTTCCTCGTCGACGTTGGCCATGTAGTGCTGCACCAGCGGGAAATAGCTGGCATCGAGCAAGCCTAGCCCAAACACGGCATAGCTGCCGGGCATGCAATTCTTTTCGCCTTCCGTGTCGGCATAGAATTCGAATTGCTCGATGGCGGCGCGCGCATACGCTTCCAGTTGCGGCCGCAGGGACGCATGGGCGAGGGCGTTGGCAAAGAAGCGGTGCGTATCGGATTTGGCCAGTCCCTTGATCGGCAAATATGCCTTGACCTTGGATTTGAGCTTGATCTGGTAGCTTTTCGGGAAACCGGCTTGCAGCAGATGCGTGATGAAGGCCAGCACCTGCGCATACGCGCCTTCCTCTTCCTGTGTGATGGTGATGTTGATCGTGGCAAACACATCGTTGGCGCGGCATTCCAGCAGCGCGTTTTTCACGTGGATGTCGGCATCGGGGAAGGTGCCGCTGCCTTCCTTGAGCATGCGCACGGCCCGTTCGCTGCCCAGTTCGCGCGCGATTTCCAGGAATTTGAGGCCTGTCGATTTGGCATAGCTCGGTTCGTGCCGCAAGATCATGACGGCGCCATACAGCAGCAGGTCGATCGGCGCCAGCGCCTGCGCGTCTGGCGCCGCGCCCGCCTTCAAGCTGTATTCCGCGCTGCGGTAGCTCGATTGCCGCACATCATAGAACTGCGGCAGGAATTGATTTTCCGCCCAGGCCGACACGGCCCGGATGATATCGCCGCGATGTTCGGCCAGCGCCTGCGGGCGTGATTTGTTCAGCTGCTCGATGCGTTCGAATTGCGCCAGCGTCCAGCCGATATCGGGCTGCGGAAACAGCTGGGGATCGAGCAGGTGGCGCGACAGGAAGAAGGTTTCCAGCTTTTTCGTTGGCCGCTTGCCGTGTTCAAGTTTTTGCGTGACGTAGCTGTGTATGCGCTCGAGCAGGGTCTTGCGCTTGCCTTCGTTGACGTAGTCGAGCAGGTTCAGGTGCAGCATGCCCTGTGCCGTCTGGAATTTGCCGCGAAAGTTGAAGCGGTAGTCGATCAGGGGCGTGTCCGCCAGTGTTTCCAGCTTCGCTAGCACAATGGCAACCAGTTGGGGCGCGATGATGTCGCGCACGACGGCTTCATCGAGGCGCGATGGCGTCCTCCTTGGTGCGAAATCCTCGGCATCGGCCAGCTGGAAATCGTCGGCCATGCTGCGTCCAGGTTTGTAGTCGAGCAATAACTCGTTGAAGATGCCCATTTGTAAGGTGGTGCGATTCACGGCGCTTTCCAGGTCGGTGCGCTTCAGGCGCTCGACAAACCACTCTTCTACGGCTGCCATCATTTCCCCCGTTGCCTGCTCTAACAGTGTGCTCATTGACTTCCTTGCATTGTGGGCGACGGTGCCATCGCTTGCCGTCACGATCATGTTTAATATAAAACACTATTTTAGGTGCCATGCCTGGCTGCAACAAGGGCCACACACGAGCGACTACTGGTATGCACTTATGTTCGGTGGCAGACGGTAGCTTGCGCACCTTGCCGCTATTCTCGGCGTATTCCCAGCGGGAAATGGCGCCGAGCTTGCGCCATTGCCGCGACAACCTTGCCAGGAGCCGCCCGGCCATGCCCTATGAAATTCTCCGCGACAGCATCGCGCTCGAGCAGGCGGGTGACGCCATCCGCTTCCACTTGTCCGTCTTCGGGGCGGAAAAGACGTGCCGCATCACCGTCACGGCATTGCACAGCCTGGACCAGGGGCAGGGCGGCGACTTGCTGGCCATCTTCGACACTCACCGCCTGCGCATCGGCCAGCGTGCCTTCTCCTACCTGAGCCGCGATCTGCTGGTCAGCGGCGTGGTGTTGCGCGCACTTGATTTCTAGTCACTTTTTCCTGCGACCATGCCCGTGACCTGGCCAGGTATGGTATTTCCGCACAGATCGTCAAGTAAATGCAGGTATGGCTGGACGGAAATGTTACATCTCGGTATTCTGCGCATGATACTTATTTCTATACAGAAAAAGGTAAGAGGGCGGTTCGGGCCGGCGGCAACGCGGCGCGCGCTGCCACGCAAGGTCAGGCATGCAAAGGTGAAGTCGTCCGCTTGCTGAGCGAAACGGTCGTGTTTCGGCTCGCGGCGGGCAGGGAACAGTGCTGTCATCTTTAAAATAGTAGGAGAGGTTGCTCATGGATGCAGAAAAGGATGTTGTGTACGGTACAGAAGATTTGTTGATGAGTTTGTGCAACTCGGTGGTTCGGGTGCTAAACGTTGCAACGCAAAGCAAGGTCAATTATTCGGGCATGGTGCAGCGCATCACCAAGACGGGCCTGAAGCCGGACATCGGCTGCTTCGTGATGTTCGATGGCGGTTTCACGGGCCTGGTCGTGCTCAATTTTGCCGCCGATACGGCGATGGAAATCTACGAGCGCTACATGTTGCACATGGGTATGCCGAAGTCGGAACTGGCCAGTTTCTACACGTCGGACGAAGTGTCGAACATCATGGGCGAGCTGATGAACCAGATCGTGGGCGACTTTACGGGCAAGGTACGCCGCGAGCTGCAAACGAACATCACCCAGAGCCAGCCGAAGATGCTGGTGCTGAACAAGCAGGTGATGCTCAGCGTCGACACCCCGCTGGACCGCCCGGAAATGCGTCGCGTCACTTTCTACACGGAAAAGAACAATATTTTCTACCTGGAACTGGCGATCGACCGTACCGAGTTCATCAAGCTGCACGATTTCGATTCGCGCGAAGTCGATGCCGACTCGCTGATGGATGGCGAATTCGCGAACCGCGAACGGAACGCCGCCCCCGCACCTGCGGCGGAACCGGAAGACGACGACAACGCCGACCTGCTCAAGTCGCTGGGCATGTAAGCAGCGCTTGTTGACCGTGGTTGACAGTGGCTGGCGGCAGCTTTGCAGCCAGCCACTGCTGTTTACAGCCTACAAGGTCTTGCTCATGAACACCCGGCTCGTCCCTTCTGGACTGCAGGCAATGTCGCCGAAGCGGCGCCAGCCGCGGCGCTCGTAAAATTCGGGCGCCTGGAAACTGATGGTGTACAGCACCGCCGAGGCGCAGCCGCGCCGGCGTCCTTCCTCTTCGAACTGCGCCAGTATCTGGCTGCCCAGGCCCAGTCCTCGCAAGGCGGCGGGCAAGTAAAACAAATCGAGAAACAGCAGGCCCAGCGAGGTCCGGCCCATGGCGCCGCCCAGCACCCGCTGGCTGTCGCGGTCGCGCACGACCACGCTCAATACCTGCCTGTCCTGGTATCCCGTGATCGCATCGTTATAGGCGTTCAAGCCCTCGAGGATGGTTTGTTCGACCTCCACGTCGATCGTGGCGCTGACACAGATGGTGTAGGGTAATTCGCTGAGCGGGTGTGCAGGCATGCTGGGCAGGCAAATAGTAAATAACTGTATAAATATACAGTATTTTGACTATTTTCGCCCGCTTATTATTGCAACGTCAATGTGTCCATGCGGCGCTTGCCGACCATGCCGCCTTGCTGGCTGTCGTCGAGCGACCAGTACTCAAGCGCATACGCATAGCTGCCATCGATGATGGTCAGCGTTTCCTTCTGGCGACCGTTGGGCGCCTTGTAGTACAGGCGCCGCGCGGGCCTGCCATCCACCGTCTGCTTGAACGATTGCGCCGCCATGCTGGCGCGCTTGCCCGTCTTGCCCGCCATCGACATCGCCGTGATCGTCACGTAGGCCCGGTCCGGGCAGCGGGCCAGCAGGTGGGCGCCGCTGAGGACGGTGGGCTGCGCTGGATCGGGCGGGAAACCGAACGGTTGCACGCCGACGATATCCTGGCATCCCATCTGTCGCGCCAGGCCGGTCAGCGTTGCCGGATCGAGCGCGCTCGTATGGTGTTTTTCAGCGGCCTGCGCCTGTCCCAATGCCAGGCGGCGCTCCAGTTCGGCTAGCGAGATGTCGCTGGGCACGGGCAGCAGGGCGGGGGCGTCATGATCGGCGGCCGTGGATGTTTCCGCCCGCATGCGCGAGGTGACAGAATGGCTGCTCCCGGTCGTGCCATCGAGGGCATGGGCGAGTGGCGTGGCGCTGGCAAGGGCGATTGCCAGCGATAAAGCTGGGTGTTTCAGCATGAAATTTCCCGGTTAACGTGCAGCCATCGCCGACGCAATCTCGATCGAACTCAGTTTCCAGCCCCACACGCCATGGCGCAGCAGGACCAGCGCGCCGTCCTGTGCATTGCCATTTTTCGCGCGCACGACGAAGGTGTTCACACCGGCGTAGCCTGCCGAATACTCGGCCTTTTTCTGCGCGCCGTCGGCGGGCGTATCCGCGTTCGTATTCGCATCCGCCTGCGGGCTGATGGCGCTCTTGTTGACCAGCGCGACGACACCTGCGGGCGAGACCATGGTGTCGACCATCTTGCCCAGCATGGCGCTGGCGATCGACTGGCCCAGCACGGCCAGCGGGTTGTCGCTGCCGGCGGTCGCCGCGATGCTGCGCGCCATGCTGGCCTCCAGTTGTGTCTTGACGCTGGCGCGCAGGGCGGGGAAGTCCACGTGTTCGGCCAGGGCGTCGGCATTGCGTTCGGCCAGCGCGGTCTTGATCTGGTGCAAGGCATAGTAGGGCGAAGCGTAGGCGGTGACAGCGAGGGCAGCGGCGGCCACGGCGGCGGCGATGGTGATTTTTTTCAAGTGATGCCTGTAAGGTGGAGGGGAGAAAACGGATGCCGCGCAGCGTATCTGCTAAATGGAAATACGGCAATCATATTTTCTTGCCATTATTTCTCTGCATGCACTCGTGGCGCCCTCGGCGGACCACTATAGAGTGATGAGGGTGGGTGCTGTATAATGGGAGAAAAGTATTTAACTAGCTGTTTTAACTGAATAAAGACCCAATATCACATGCTATCTACAGCAAATATTACGATGCAGTTTGGCGCCAAGCCATTGTTTGAGAATATCTCCGTCAAGTTCGGCGACGGCAACCGCTATGGTTTGATCGGCGCGAACGGCTGCGGCAAGTCGACGTTCATGAAGATCCTGGGCGGCGACCTGGACCCGTCGGGCGGCAACGTCATGCTCGATACCAACGAACGCCTGGGCAAGCTGCGCCAGGACCAGTTTGCGTTTGAAGACATGCGCGTCCTCGACGTCGTCATGATGGGCCACACGGAAATGTGGGCCGCCATCCAGCAGCGCGACGCGATCTACGCGAACCCGGAAGCGACGGACGACGACTACATGCAGGCGGCCGAACTGGAAGGAAAAGTGTCCGAATACGACGGCTACACGGCCGAATCGCGCGCCGGCGAACTGCTGCTGGGCGCCGGTGTCGCCATCGACCTGCATCAAGGCCCGATGAGCAATGTGTCGCCAGGCTGGAAGCTGCGCGTGCTGCTGGCGCAGGCGCTGTTCTCGAACCCGGACATCCTGCTGCTCGACGAGCCGACGAATAACCTGGACATCAACACGATTCGCTGGCTGGAAGACGTGCTCAACGAGCGCAACTCCACCATGATCATCATTTCCCATGATCGCCACTTCCTGAACCAGGTGTGCACCCACGTGGCCGACATGGACTACGGCACCCTGAAGATTTATCCAGGCAACTACGACGAATACATGTTCGCCTCGACCCAGGCGCGCAACCAGCAGCTGGCCAACAACGCGAAAGCGAAAGACAAGGTTGCCGAGCTGCAGGAATTCGTGCGCCGCTTCGCCGCGAACAAGTCGAAGGCCCGCCAGGCCACGTCGCGCGCCAAGCAGATCGAAAAGATCAAGGTCGACGACATCAAGCCATCGTCGCGCGCCTATCCGTTCGTGCGGTTCGACGGCGAAAAGAAATTGCACCGCCTGGCCGTGGAAGTCGAGAACATCTCGAAAGGTTTCGACCGCCAGCTGTTCAAGAACTTTTCCATCATGGTCGAGGCGGGCGAACGCATCGCCATCATCGGTGCCAACGGCGCCGGCAAGACCACCATGCTGCGCTGCATCGCTGGCGATATCGCCGGCTTGCAGCCTGATCAAGGCCGCGTGAAGTGGGCGGAAAACGCCAACGTCGGCTACATGCCGCAAGACCCGACGGAAGATTTCGCCAAGGACACGAACCTGACCGACTGGATCGGCCAGTGGACGAAAGAGGGCGACGACGATCAGGCCGTGCGTTCCATCCTGGGCCGCTTGCTGTTCGGCGGCGACGATGTCAAGAAGGCCGTCAAGGTGCTGTCCGGCGGTGAAAAAGGCCGCATGATGTACGGCAAGCTGATGCTGGGCCGCCACAACGTACTGATGCTCGATGAGCCGACCAACCACATGGACATGGAATCGATCGAATCCCTGAACATCGCGCTGGAAAAATACGCGGGCACCCTGATCTTCGTGTCGCATGACCGCGAATTCGTTTCTTCGCTGGCCAACCGCATCATCGAGATCAAGGAAGATGAAGTGGTCGATTACCGTGGCAATTACGAGGATTACCTCAAGAGCCAGGGTATTGATTAATTTGTAGGGTAACGTTGTGTCGGATTACGCGCTGTGCGCTAATCCGACCTACGTCAGGGTGAGTTGGTCGCGTAGGTCGCGTAGGTCGGATTAGCGCAGCGTAATCCGACATTACAACGTCATCCGCCAGCACCACACCGACGCGCCGCGGTCCATTCGTTCCGGCGCACCTGCTTTATTGCAATCGTGCCGGTCTATCCCGTTTTTGTTTGACACAGCCATGCAAACTTTAGCCATCAAATCCGTCGAGTACGAACATCCACAAGACGGAGCCAGCTGCACTGCCCACGCCTGGGCACGCACGCCAGCGACGCCGTCCCCGGCCGAGAAAGCCGAACTGATCACGCGCATCAAGCGCCTGCTGATCGAGCGCGAAGCCGTGCTCGTTGCCCACTATTACGTTGATGCTGACCTGCAAGACCTGGCCGAAGCCACGGGCGGCTGCGTCTCCGATTCCCTGGAAATGGCCCGCTTCGGGCGCGACCATCCGGCCAAGACCCTCGTCGTGGCTGGTGTGCGCTTCATGGGTGAAACGGCAAAGATCCTCAGTCCCGAGAAAACGGTATTAATGCCCGACCTCGACGCGACCTGTTCGCTCGACCTCGGCTGTCCGGTCGATGAATTCACGGCCTTCTGCGACGCCCATCCTGACCGCACGGTGGTGGTGTACGCCAACACCAGCGCGGCCGTCAAGGCGCGCGCGGACTGGATGGTGACCTCGTCCATCGGCCTCGACATCGTGGCCCACCTGCATGCGCAGGGCAAGAAAATCCTCTGGGCACCCGACAAGCACCTGGGTTCCTACATCCAGAAGCAGACGGGCGCCGACATGCTGCTGTGGCAGGGTAGCTGCCTCGTGCATGACGAATTCAAGGGCATCGAACTCGATCTGCTCAAGGAAGAGTATCCGCAAGCCAAGGTGCTCGTGCACCCGGAGTCGCCCGCGAACGTGGTGGCGCTGGCCGACATGGTGGGTTCCACGTCGCAAATGATTGCGGCAGCGCAAACCATGGACACGGACACGTTTATTGTCGCCACCGACAACGGCATCCTGCACAAGATGCGTGCCGCCGCGCCAGGAAAACGTTTCATCGAAGCGCCCACGGCCGGCAACAGCGCCACCTGCAAGAGCTGCGCGCACTGCCCGTGGATGGCCATGAACGGCTTGCTGAACCTGGCGCAGACGCTGGAAAACATGCACAACGAAATCCACGTCGATCCTGCCGTCGGCCAGCTGGCCGTGCGCTCGATCAACCGCATGCTCGACTTCGCCGCTGCCAAGAAGGCGGGCCTCAAGCCGGGTGCGGACCTGGCAAAAGAAACCACATTGTTCCAAGGAATCGGTCCAGCATGAGTACTCTCGTTAATTCTTTCGCTCCCTTCGATCCGGCCCTGGCGCGCGCGTTCGAAGGCAATTTGCTGGCCGCCTTGCTGGAAGACGTGGGCCAGTGCGACCTGACGGGCGAGCTGGTGCCGCCCGACCACATCGTTACGGCCCGTGTCATCGTGCGCGAAGCGGCCGTGCTATGCGGCGCACCGTGGTTCGAAGGCATCATGAAAAGCCTGGACCGCAGCATCGATATTGCCTGGCATTACGCCGAAGGCGACATGATGACGGCTGACAGTGTCGTCTGCACGATCCAGGCACCGGCGCGCGCCTTGCTTACGGCCGAGCGCAGCGCCCTCAATTTCCTGCAACTGCTGTCCGCCGTGGCCACGGCCACGCGCCAGTATGTCGACGTGATCGCCGGCACCAAGGCGTCCATCCTCGACACGCGCAAGACCTTGCCGGGCCTGCGCCTGGCGCAAAAGTATGCGGTGCGCGTCGGCGGCGGCAAGAACCAGCGCCTGGCCCTGTACGACGGCATCCTGATCAAGGAAAACCATATCGCGGCCGCGGGCGGCGTCAGCCAGGCCCTGGAAAACGCGCGCAACCTCGACGCGGGCGTGCCCGTGCAAATCGAAGTGGAAACCCTGGCGCAATTGCGCGAAGCGCTGGATGCGGGTGCCGTCTCCGTCTTGCTCGATAATTTCAGCAACGACATGATGCGCGAAGCCGTGGCCTTGACGCAGGGCCGCGCCTTGCTCGAAGCGTCGGGCGGCATCAATTTCGACACCGTGCGCGCCATTGCCGAAACGGGCGTGGACCGCATTTCGATCGGCAGCCTGACCAAGGACGTGCGGGCCACCGATTATTCCTTGCGCATCGTCGGCTGATGAAAAAAGCAGGGCGGCGCCTGCTGGCCCTGGCGCTGCTGTGGCCGGCATTTTCCATGCCTCTGCAGGCACGCGAGTTGCTGGCCGTGGGCGCGCAGTTCGAGCGCGTGTTCGAGTACCAGGAGGGTGGCGAGTATGGCGGACTGGGCGCGGAACTGCTGCGCCTGATGGCGGCGCGCACGGGTAACACCGTGCGTTTTCGCATGGTGCCGTGGGCGCGCGCGCAAGCCATGCTGGTGCAGGGCCAGGCCGATATCCTGATCGGTCCCTACAAGACGCCCGATCGCATTGCCAGCATGGCCTTTTCCGACAAGCCGTTTTACCAGGACCAGATGGTCTTTTATACGCGCCAGAACGCCAGCTTCAGCTGGGACGGCGACTACGCGGTGCTGAAGAACCGCAGGGTGGTGCTGCTCAATGGCTGGGCCTATGGCGCGGAATGGGAGCGCGTGCGGCCCGGCTTGCAGGTCAGCGTGGCCAACAACGTGGAAAATGGCTTGAAGATGCTGGTGCACAATCACGTCGACGTCTTCGTCAGCAACCGTCGCAATACCGATCCCGTCATCGCCCGCCTCGGCTATGGACGCCAGGTGAAACCCCTGCCCAGAATCATCGAACTGCAAAACGGCTATTTTGCCTTCCCCCGTTCGCCCACTTTCGACAAGCTGCGTGTGCAGTTCGACCAGGAACTGAATAACCTGATCGAGACGGGCGAGCTGAAAAGATTGGGCAAGCGCTACGACGTCAGCTTGCCCTGATAGACGCATGCCGGCCGGCAGGACGGCATGCGTGGGTGCACGCGGATGTCACTACAACTGGCGTGCCTCGAAGGTATTGCACTGGGCAATCTGGCCGCTCTCGATGCCCTTGGTAAACCAGCGTACGCGCTGCTCCGAGGTGCCGTGTGTAAATGAGTCCGGCACGACATGGCCTTGTGCCTGGCGCTGCAGCGCATCGTCGCCGATGGCCGTGGCCGCTTTCAGGGCCGCTTCCACATCGCCTTGCTCGAGGATCTTGCGGTCGGCGTTCGCGTGATACGCCCACACGCCAGCAAAGCAGTCGGCCTGCAATTCCAGGCGCACGGACATGGCGTTGGCCTGGCGCTCCGATTGCGTGCGGCGCGCATTGTCGACCTTTTCGGACAAGCCCATCAGGTTTTGCACGTGGTGGCCCACTTCATGCGCGATCACGTACGCTTCGGCGAATTCGCCCGAGACCTTGAAACGCTGCTGCATCAGATTGAAGAAATCGAGATCCAGATAGACTTTCTGGTCGCCGGGGCAGTAGAAGGGCCCGCTGGCGCTCTGGCCCGTGCCGCAGGCCGTCGGGATACTGCCCGAGAACAGCACCAGCTTGGGTTTCACATAGCTGCCGCCCTCGGCCTTGAACAGGGCGCCCCACGTGTCTTCCGTATCGGCCAGCACGGTTTTCACGAAGCGGGCCATCTCGTCCGATTCGGGTGGCTGGCGCGCCGGGGCCTGGCTTTGCTGGGTGCTGACCTGGCCGCCACCGCCGCTGAGCAGATTGAGCAAGGTCAAGGGATTGACGCCCAGTACATACGAGCCGACGAGGGCGATGACGATGGTGCCGATGCCGATCGAGCGCCCGCCAAAACCAAAGCCGCCACCGCCGCCCCCGCCGCCATCTTCGCCACGGCGATCTTCCACATTGTCGCTTTCGCGATTGCCTTCCCATTTCATGATATTTACTCCTGCTGCGATTTGCGATTGATTGGTGACGCCTGAATATGTTTCTTGCGACGAATCTTGTTATTATCGCAGTAAACCGCGCTGCGACAGAGGTGACAATGTTACCCTTTGCAACTTTCCACCCACTCCACAACAGGTACACGCATGGCGCTTGCCAACGATACACTCATTTCGCCAACGGCGGTGGTCCAGGCGCAACTGGACGCCTACAACGCGCACGACGTGCCGGCCTTGCTGGCCATCTACGCAGATGATGCGCAGCAATTCCAGCACCCCGATACCTTGCTGGCGCAGGGCGGCGCGCAGATCGGCCCCCGTTTCACGGCCCGTTTCGCGGCAAGCCGGCCGCGGGCGCAGTTGCTCAATCGTATAGCCTGCGGCAAGCTGGTGATCGACCATGAAATCGTCCATGGCGATACGGACGATGGCATGTCGGCACAGGAACTGGTGGCGACGTATGAGGTAGAGCAGGGACGCATCAGCCGTGCCTGGTTCAACTTTGGCGCGTTGACGCGCTTGCGCGTGGCGCTGCCGGCCGATGTGCCAGCAATGAATGCGCTGATCGCCCGTTCCGGCGTGGCGCTGAGCGCGGGGTTTTATACGCAGGAACAGGCCGAGGCCGTGACGCGCCACGTGTTCGGCGTCGATACGCAGCTCGTGGCGGACCGGACGTATTTCGTGATCGAACGCGATGGCGCCATGCTGGCTTGCGGCGGCTGGAGCCAGCGCGCCACCCTGTATGGCGCCGACCGCGCCAAGAGCGGGCCGGATCCGCTGCTCGATCCAGCCAGCCAGCCGGGCCGCATCCGCGCCTTCTTTGTCGAACCAGGCGCCGCCCGCCAGGGCCTGGGCAGCATGCTGATGCGCCATTGCGAACGCCAGGCGCTGGCCGCCGGTTTTACCGCCCTGGAACTGGCCGCCACCTTGCCCGGGGTGCCGCTGTATCTAGCCAGCGGCTTTGCCGTGACGGAAGAGTTTCATCTGGACTTGCCCGATGACATCAAGCTGCCGCTGGCGCGCATGCACAAGCAGTTGTAAAACCATGTTTTACCAGGGCAGCGGCGCCTTTTCCCCGTTGGCATGCTCACCGTAATACAGCGATGGCAGGAAGCGCGACAGATAGGTAAATTCGCTGTAGCAATGGCGCAGCAAATTCAGGCCCAGTACGTCGGGCACGTCGCGCACGGGGTCCAGGCTATTGCGGCCCAGCAAGAAGCGGCTGCGCAGCACGCAACCTGTGGGCGTATCACGGGTCAAATGCAGCATCTCGCCATCGAGCGGGTCGCCCAGCGGGTCCAGTTGCACGTGCTCGCCAAAGCCGATGCGCGCGCAGATGGCAGCCGACAGGGTGCCGCTATCCTTGGCCTGCTGCAGTTGCGCCGGATCAAATACCTCCTTCGGATCATGGAACTTCAGCTTGGCTTTCACGGGCGGAATGTCGCCCAGCGATTCCACGGCCTCGATCGAGGCGCCATAGTAACTCTCTCCCTTTTTCCACGCATTGTTCCAGCCGTGATGTGCCACGTGGTCGTGCGGATGCCACCACTTGATGTGCTGGGTCGTTTCGAAAAACGTAAACCACCAATCCAGCATGCGCCCGCTGCAGCCGTGCAGTTCCGTGCGCGCCGCCACCAGCAGACAACCGTCTTCCAGGCGCGTGATGCCGGTTTCCAGGTGCAAGGGAAACGGGTTGAGCAAGTCGCCCGTGCTGATGATGCTCCATGGGAATTCCATATGTTTCGTCATATCGTTCTCCTTTGTTGGGGTGGACCAATTATATATTAAAGAAACGATTTTCGTTTCCTAAATATGTTTCAGTGTAAAATTGCCCATCGATCAAGCTTGGAGTCGGCATGCAGGAAGAAGAGAGCAAGGCTGTGCGTGGACGGGGCCGTCCGGCGCGCCCGCCCGAGGAAGCGCGCGAGGCGGCTGTGCAAGCGGCCACCTGGCTGCTGCTGCACGAAGGCTATGCGGCCACGACCATGGAAGCGGTGGCGCGCCACGCGGGCATGGCCAAGAAGTCGCTGTATCAATACGCGGCCAACCGCGAGGAACTGGTCGCCCTGGTGGTGCGCGGCTGGACGGATGCGTTCCTGCCTGCCATGGCGCACGATGCGGCCGGGCCTGGTGACGTCTTGCCTCTGTTAAAAGAGATATTGCAGGCGATGGCGGCGCGCGTGCTGACGGCGGATGCTGTGGGCCTGTTCCGCCTGCTGTGCACGGAGTTTCCCGCGCGTGCGGACTTGCTGGCCGTGTATCAGCGCAACGGCATCGAGCGGGGCACGGCGATGCTGGCCGAATGGCTGGGCCGCCAGGCCGCGCGCGGCCACATGACGATCAGCAATGCGCCTGAACTGGCTGGCCTGCTGCTGGCCATGGTGATTGCCGAGCCGCTGCGGCAGATGGCGCTGGGCTTGCTGGCGTCCGTGCCGGCCTGGGATGCCGCGCCGCGCATCGACGCCGTGCTGCGTCTGCTGGGCGGGTCGGCGTTCAGTGTGGCTGGTGCTTCAACGCCTCGCGGTAGCTGAGCGCAGACAGTTGCTGGCGGTGCTTCGTTGCAAAAAACAGCACCTCTGCCGGCGCGTGGCGCGCGTAATCGCGCAGGGCCCAGCCGATGGCCTTGCGGATGAAAAACTCGTCTTCATGGGCCAGCGCCAGCGCCGCGCCGAATAGCCAGCCGGCATCTGTGTCGGCGCGCCAGCCCAGCTGGTGCAGCATGGCGATGCGGCGCAACCAGAAGTCCTCATGGCGCAAGGCCGCGTCCATGTGCGCATGGCCGTCGCCGCCGCGCTGGTGCTCCGCCTGCAGCACCTCGCCGACGATACCCGCCATGCCGTCGACGCTGTCCCACCAGGCCCGCTGGCGCGCCAACGCCAGCAGGGCGGGGATTTGCCCGATGTTCAGCTGGCGCCAGTGCAGGGCCAGCATGTCGAGCGCCACGTGCTGGTATTCGCGTTCCGGCTGTTGCCACAGCAGCTGCGCGTGCTCGAGCAAGGTCGCGGCATCGATGCCCTTCAAGCCCGCCAGCAAGTCCCTGGCGGCCAGTCGCCGCTGCGGCGCTGCAACGCCCAGGAAAACGAACTGGTCGCGCATATACGCCTGCATGGGCGCCGCGCGGCCCGGTTCGGCAGCAGCTTCGAGTGCGATTTTTAATTCCGTGTGCAAGTCCATGCTGTTTTCCCATGTTCAGACGTAAAAAAAGCGCTCCGTGGAGCGCCTTTTCATCTTCATCCGATATTACTGGATTTTTGCTTTCTTCATCAACTCGTCGCGGTAGGCGGCGAGTTTCTTCTGTTGCAGCGACTCGGCCACTTGACCCTTGACTTCTTCCAGTGCCGGCAGCTTCGTCGGACGGGTTTCTTCCAGCTTGATCACGTGGAAACCGAATTGCGATTGCACTGGCGTTTGCGTGACCTGGCCTGGTTTCAAAGCAACCATGGCGTCGGAGAATGGCTTCACGTACGAAGCTGGGCTAGCCCAGTCCAGGTCGCCGCCATTGGCTGCGGAACCGTCTTTCGATACTTTCGCCAGTTCTTCGAACTTGGCGCCGCCTTTCAGCTTGGCGATGATGTCTTTCGCTTCCGCTTCGGTGGCCACCAGGATGTGGCGTGCATGGTATTCCTTGTCGCCCGCTTGTGCCTTGAACTTGTCGTACTCGGCCTTGATTTCAGCGTCCTTGACAGGGTTCTTCTTGACGTAGTCGGCCAGCAGGGCGTTGATGATGATGCTTTGACGGGCATTGTCGATCTGCGACTTGACTTCCGGACGCGTGCCGTAGCCTTGCTTGTCGGCTTCCTGGATCAGCACTTCACGGCCGATCAGGTCTTTTTTGATGGCTTCGCGCAATTGCGGAGAATCCGCTTGCTTGCCTTGGGCGACGACTTGCTTGACGACCTGGTCAACGCGCGACGACGGGATGGCCTTGCCATTCACTGTGGCGACGTTTTGCGCGAACGCAGGGATCGCTACAACGGCGACCAGGGCTAAGATCAAACGGGCTGGCTTCAAAATCATGTTCATTCCTAATAAATATACTAAAAATCGATACGCGCGGCTGTCGCGCAGTGCGCATTCAGGCGCAGAATACACGACCGGCGCCGAAAAGGGCGCCGGGGAGGTCAGTTCTTACTGAACTTTCGCTTTTTTGATCATTTCTTCCTGATACGCTTGCAGTTTCTTTTGCTGCAGCGCTTCGGCGATCTGTGGCTTGACTTCTTCCAGGGTCGGCAGTTTTGCCGCGCGGGTGTCGTCCAGCTTGATCACGTGGAAACCGTTAGGCGTTTGCACCGGGGTGTCGGTGACCTGGCCTTTTTGCAGTTTCACGAAGGCGTCCGAGAATACTTTCGGGAACGACGATGGGGCTGCCCAGTCCAGGTCGCCGCCGTTGTCGGCTGAACCGGTATCTTTCGATTGCTTGGCCAGATCTTCGAACTTGGCGCCGCCTTTCAGCTTGGCGATGATGTCTTTCGCTTCCGCTTCGGTGCCGACCAGGATGTGGCGCACGTGGTATTCCTTGTCGCCGGTCTGGGCCACGAACTTGTCGTATTCGGCCTTGATTTCAGCGTCGTTGACCGGGTTCTTTTTCAGGTAGTCGCCGACCAGGGCGTTGATGACGATGGCCTGGCGTGCGTTCTCGATTTGCTGCTTGACTGCTGCATCTTTACCGAAACCTTTGTTTTCCGCTTCTTGCATCAGCACTTCACGGCCGATCAAGTCTTTCTTGATCATTTCGCGCAGTTGCGGCGAATCCGGTTGCTGGCCTTGGGCGACGACTTGCTTGACGACTGCATCAACGCGCGACGATGGGATAGGCTTGCCATTAACAACGGCAACATTTTGCGCAAAAACAGGTACCGCGACAACGGCGAGTAGTGCGATCAGCAAGCGGGCTGGCTTAAAAGTCATTATTAAATCCTGTTAGGGAAAGTTTCGTAAAAAACGCATGGGAAGAAAACGCGTGCATGGCGCTTGCGGCAAACGGCATACCAAGTTGCCCCGGTACGCCAAAAACGCCGTCCTTACACTACTTCGGACGGCGCCAGGGCCACAATCGCCAATGCATGTATCTCATTATGCATCATATCGTGCACGGAATCATACACCAGTCGATGGCGCATGACGAGCCTGAGCCCTTCAAATTGACTAGAAATTATGCGTAGATTGTAATGGCCTCCGCCCGAGGCGGCGCCCGCATGGCCCCGGTGGCGCGCCGAGTCATCTTCCAGCACACATTCCAGAGGGGAAAGTGCCGTTTCCAGGCGGGTACGAATGCGCTGCATGCGCGTTTCCGGCGCGGTGTTTTCAGTGGTGGAGTTCATCATGCGTCTTCCTTGATATGTTTGGCCAGGAACAGGGTTTGCGCCACGATAAAGGCAAAGAAGATGCCCGTCGCGCCAAACGCCTTGAAGCTGACCCAGGCGGCCATGTCTCCCTTGTACAGCACGAAGGCGACGAACAGGTTCAGTGCGCCGATGGCGCCAAAGAAGATGATCCATGCGGCCAGCAACTGGTTCCATACGGCATCAGGCAATTGCACTTGCGCTTCCATGGTCTTGCGGATCAGGTTTTTCTTGAAACCCACGTGGGCGATCAAGAGGGCCAGGCCGGACAGCCAGTAGATCAGGGTCGGCTTCCATTTCAGGAAGAAATCGTCATGCAGATAAATGCTGGCGCCACCGAACACGACAAAGATGAACAGCGACAGCCACAGCATGCCGTCCACCTTGCGCCCGCGCAGCAGCAGATAGCTGACCTGGCAGGCGGTGGCGACGATGCCGACGAGGGTGGCAAGTATCCACGGCGCCTGGTCGGCCTTGATCAAGCCGCCTGACACGAAGCCGGACAAATATTGCTGCACGAAATCGTGCGTGGCCGCTTCATACATGCCGCCCAGCTTGAAGGCGGCGAAGAAGGCGATCAGGGGGAATAGGTCGAATAGAAATTTCATGGCGAGACTTTACACGGGTCTTGTTACATTCATCTTAGGAATGGCTTAGGAGCAAGATGCCCGCCCGCCATTCCAGTGTTTCACGGTTGCGGATCGAAGCGCAGCGATGCCGAATTGATGCAATAACGCAAGCCGGTCGGCGGCGGGCCGTCCGGGAAGACGTGGCCCAGGTGGGCGTCGCAGACGGCGCAGACGATTTCCGTGCGCACCATGCCGTGGCTGCGGTCGACGATTTCCGTCACGTTGGCCGGGTCGAGTGCCTGGAAATAGCTGGGCCAGCCGCAGCCCGAGTCGAACTTGGTGTCCGAAGCGAACAGGGGCGTGTTGCAGCAGACGCAGGTGTAGACGCCGTGTTCATGGTGGTCCCAGAACTTGCCCGTGAAGGCCCGTTCCGTAGCCGCGTGGCGCGTAACTTCGTATTGCATCGAATCGAGCATGGCGCGCCATTCGGCGTCGGTTTTCTTGACTTTATTCGTGGTCATAATGACTCCTCAGGATGAGCAACTGACTTCAAGGTGGCTGGCCCAGTCGGGCGGCAGGGCCGCATAGTGCTGGTGTTCGGGCTGTTCGTCAAATGGCTTTTGCAAAACTTCCAGCAATGTCGCCACTTCCGTGTAATCCTGCTGCTGGGCTTTTTCGATGGCCACTTGCGCCAGGTAGTTGCGCAGCACGTATTTCGGGTTGACCTGGTTCATGGCCGCTTGCCGCTCGGCATCGACGCTGTGCTCCTGCCGCAGACGCGCGCGGTATTGTGCCGCCCACGTATCGAAGGCGGGGCGGTCGATGAACATGTCGCGCAGCACGGTGTCGTGCTCGGGCGCGGCCACCTGCAGTGTCGACAGGGCACGGAAGAAGTTCGTGAAATCCACGTGATTGGCTTGCATCAGCGCAAACATGCTGTCGAACAGCTGCGTATCGTCGTCCTGGCTCGTTTGCAAGCCCAGCTTGGCGCGCAGCAGGGCATTCATCTTCTCCGCAAAAGCGGGCTGGTAGCTGTCCAGCGCCGCCTGCGCCAATGCCACTTCGCCGATCAATGGCAGCAGCGCCTGGCCCAGCGCATAGCAGTTCCAGTGACCCACCTGCGGCTGGTTGGCGTAGGAATAGCGGCCTTGCTGGTCCGTATGGTTGCAGATGTGCTCGGCGTCAAACGCTTCCATGAAGCCGAAGGGACCGTAATCGAGGGTCAGGCCCAGGATCGACATATTGTCCGTATTCATCACGCCATGCATGAAGCCAACGGCTTGCCACTGCGCAATCATGTGCGCCGTGCGCACGCACACTTCGGCCAGCAAGGCTTGATATGGATTTGATGCAGCGCGCAAGTGGGGGTAGAAGCTGTCGATGACGTAATCGGCCAGGATTTTCAGCTCGTCCGGCTGCTTGCGGTAAAACCAGTGTTCGAACGAGCCGAAGCGCACGAAACTGGGCGCCATGCGCGTGACGACGGCGGCCGTCTCGACTGTTTCGCGCATGATGCCTTGCTGCGAACCCATGATGGACAGCGCGCGCGACGTGGGTATGCCCAGCGCCGCCATGGCTTCCGAGCACAGGAATTCGCGGATGGACGAGCGCAGCACGGCACGGCCATCCCCCATGCGCGAATACGGCGTGGCGCCGGCGCCTTTCAGCTGCAGTTCCATCGGGCCATCAGCCGTGGCGATATCGCCCAGCAAGATGGCGCGGCCATCGCCGAGCTGACCGGCCCAGACGCCGAACTGGTGGCCCGAATACACGGCCGACAGGGGCATCGAGCGCTCGGCCACGGCATTGCCGCTCAGCAGCGCTACGTAATCGGGCTCGGCCAGGCGCGCCGCATCGAGACCGATGAGGGCCGCGGCTGGCGCGCTGGCGGCCACGAAGTACGGGGCGGGCAGGGGCGTGGGCATCAAGCGCGTATAGAACGCGGGCGGCAAGGCCGCAAAGGCGTTATCCAGTGGTAAGGTATGAGCGGTGATGGCAATTCCAGTCAGTAAGATGGACTGGCACGGTGCGCCAGCCTGGAATGCGATTTTACCGCACAGCGCCAAGGCGCGTGGCGGGCGTCGTAGTGGGTATCCGCACGGCAAAAAACGGAACCGAAAATTCCATGCTGCATCGCAATATCGAAATGCGTTGACGATTTCCGCACGACCGTACGAAACTAGGGAAAATCTTTAAATTCCAACAATAACCGAGTATCCAACCCAGGAGACACGATGTCGGCATTCCCCTTGAGTCCAGTGATGGGCCAGATGATGAATCAGCCCCTGCTGATTTCCAGCATTATCGAGTTTGCAGCGCGTCATTATGGGGGCAGCGAAATCATTTCGCGGCGGGTGGAAGGCGATATGCACCGCTACACCTACCGCGATTGCCACCAGCGCGCGCGCCGGCTGGCGAACGCCTTGCACGGCCTCGGTGTCGGCATGGGCGACCGCGTCGCCACCCTGGCCTGGAATGGCTACCGCCACCTGGAAGCGTACTATGCCGTGTCCGGCTCGGGTGCCGTGCTGCACACGATCAATCCGCGCCTGTTTCCCGACCAGATCGCCTACATTTCCAATCATGCGGAAGACCAGGTCTTGCTGTTCGATTTGACTTTCCTCCCCGTGGTGGAAAAGATCGCCGCCGACTGCACCTTCGTCCGCCATTTCGTGCTGATGTGCGACCGCGAACGCATGCCTGCCACCAGCACGATCCCCGATCTGCTGTGCTATGAAGACTTGATCGCCACGCATTCCGACGACTACACGTGGCCCCTGTTCGACGAGAATTCGGCCGCCACCCTGTGCTACACGTCGGGCACGACGGGCAACCCCAAGGGCGCCCTGTATTCGCACCGCTCGACCGTGCTGCACGCGTACGCGTCAGCCATGCCCAGCGCCCTGAACGTGCGCGCTTCGGACACCGTGCTGCCCGTCGTGCCCATGTTCCACGTGAATGCCTGGGGCTTGCCGTATTCGGTGCCCCTGTCCGGCGCGCGCATGGTGTTTCCCGGCGCGGCACTGGACGGCAAGTCGCTGTACGAATTGTTCGAGGCGGAAAAAGTGACGTTCTCGGCTGGCGTGCCCACCGTCTGGCTGGGCTTGCTGAATCACGCCTTGCAGAATAATCTGCAATTTTCCACCTTCCGCCGCACCGTGATCGGCGGCGCGGCGTGTCCGCCAGCCATGATGGATACCCTGATCGACAAGTTCGACGTGGAAGTCATCCACGCCTGGGGCATGACGGAAATGTCGCCGCTGGGCACGGCCGGCGGCTTGCAGACCAAGCACCTGGACTTGCCGAAGGACGAGCAGCGCAAGATCCTGCAAAAGCAGGGCCATGCGATCTACGGCGTGGACATGAAGATCGTCGACGACGATGGCAAGGAATTGCCGTGGGATGGCGTGGCGTATGGCCACCTGCTGGTGAAGGGGCCGTGGATCATCTCGTCGTATTACAAGAACGAGGGCGGCGACGTATTGCAGGATGGCTGGTTCCCCACGGGCGACGTGGCCACCATCGACACGGACGGCTACATGCAGATCACGGACCGCAGCAAGGACGTGATCAAGTCGGGTGGCGAGTGGATCGGCACCATCGACCTGGAAAACCTGGCCATGGCGCACCCGGCCGTGCTGCAGGCGGCCTGTATCGGCGTATTCCACCCGAAATGGGACGAGCGCCCCGTGCTCGTCGTCGTGCTGCGCCCCGGCATGACGGTCACGCGCGAAGCGTTATTGCAATTTTTTGAAGGCAAGATCGCCAAGTGGTGGACGCCCGACGACGTGCTGTTTATCGACGCCTTGCCCATGGGCGCGACGGGCAAGATCCAGAAAAACAAGCTGCGCGAGCAGTTCAAGGGGCACCAGCTGCCCGGCATGTAGCGCTATGCCGCCTGCGGCAGCGCCGCCCCCAGCTTTTCCAGCAGATGGTCGCACTGGAAGACGGACAGGGTCTGGCGCTGCGCGTCCGTGCCGATATCGATCATCTCATCCATTTCGCTGCGCAAGTCCTCATGTTCTCCCGTGCGGATGATTTGCGGTGCGGCAAAGCGCTGGCTGTCGGAGATGGTCATGATGTTGTCGACGTGGTCGACGAGGAAACCGTAGCGCTCGGCGCCCCGTTCCACGATCAGAATCTTGCCGGCGCTGGCGTCCGGCAAGGCCGGCATCGCGTAAAGCTGGCGCAGGTCGATGATGCTGATCATTTGCTGGCGCAGGTTCAGCATGCCCCGCATGCAGGCCGGCATGCCCGGCGGCGTCGTGATGGCGCCGCTGAAATCAATGATTTCGCGCACTTGCCCGATTTCCACGGCGAAGCGGGTTTCCACCGTAAACGTGATGTAGACACGGCGCTGCGCCTTGTGCGTGGCGGCCGCCGTTTCCGTCTCGGCCGGATACAGGCGCGCGTGGCCGTCGCGCATTTCGACGATCTCGGCCTGCGACAGGATGCCCTTGTGGTCGAGGAAAATGATGTCGCCCAGCCCCTCTTTCGTGATGCAGCCGGCGAACATGGCGGCGCGCGCCTTGCTCAGCAGGGGAATCGGCAAGACCTCGTCGCCAAAGAAATGCACGATGCTGTCGACGGAGTCGACGAGGAAGCCCACGGTCGTGTCCTCGAGGCGCACGACGATGACGCGCTGGTCGCCAGTCGCCGCCGTGCCGGATGCGGGCGCCTGCAGCAGGGCGCCGAAGTCGACAACGGCCACCTGGCTGCCGCGGAAATGCATGCGCCCCAGGCACAGCTCGCTATTCAGCAGGGAGCTGTGCAGTTCCGGCACCCGTATGATTTCCTGGATGGCCAGCATTTCGAAGGCAAACGTGGCGCCGGCCGCGTGGAAGCTGACGCACTGGCGGCGTTCGCTTTGCGCGTGGTAGCGGGCCGTGCTCAGCTTGGCGCCCGTTGCCTGCAGGGCCAGCACATGGGGCACGTTTTCAATGCGCAGCAGGGCGTGCGGGTCGAGCACCTGCAGCAGGCGCGCGCCGCCATCGAGCAGGATCGTGCCGGCGATGACGGCATGGCTGTCGCCGGCCGCATATTGCAGGGCGCTGCGGGCGCTGGCGGGCACGCGCAGGATTTCTCCCGTATCCTGGAAGACGATGCCGATCAGCACTTGCTGGAAGTCCAGAATGGCGATCTTGTCCGTGGCCACGGCGCGCGGCGCATCGGCGCGGAACAAGCGGCCCAGGTTGACCACCGGGATGACGCTGCCGCGCAAGGTGAACATGCCTTCCAGATACGCGGGCGACAGGGGCAGGGCGGTGACTTTCGCGGGGTAGTTCACCACTTCGCGGATGCAGCTGGCGGGCAGGGCGAATTCATCGCCGCCCAGGTGGAAGGAGCCGAACAGTTCGGTGGCCGTGTCGCTTGTGCCCTGCGCTTGCAAGCCCGTCGCTTCATGCATATCCATATGCGCCTTCCTTGCGTGGAATCAATTCAGGTTGCGCCACCACATCGGTGACGGCGTAGCTGTGCCGGGCGCAATCGATCAGCAACTGGCGCCCGTGGCGGCCGCCCAGCGCGCAAAAGCTGACGCGCAAGCCGCACTGGTCCAGGTATTTTTGCGCCGCTTCCGCGTTTTGCCGGCCTATCTGCAGCCGCCCGTTGCGCGGACCAAACATGCTGGCGCCGCCCGCCAGCACCACGTCAATGTCGGGGTAATCGGCCTGGCGCACACCCATCAGGCGCAGCAGCGAAGGCACGGCCTGGCTCACATAGCGCGCGCCAAGGGCGCTATCGGCGCCGGGCGCTTCCGGCAACAGACAATGGGCCAGGCCGCAGCATGGGCCATTCTTCCAGATGAAGCCGATGCCGATGCAGGAGCCGAGCAACGCTTGCAGCTGCTCGCCGTGCGTGCCCACGCTCAGTTGGCCCATGCCGACATGGTGCAGCGGCAGGCGATGATCGATGATGATGCTCATGCGGTACCCGCCTTGTAAATCATGGGAAACTCGAATTGGTAGCCGGTGCCGAGGCGGGTGATGGTTTCCGATTCGCCCAGGATCAGCCGGCCTTCATCCTTGAGGCTCAGGCGCGCTTGGCGCAGCACGGTTTCCTGGTGCTCGGCGTCGAAATAGATGAGCACATTGCGCAGGAATACCAGGTCGAACTGCCGCGCCGGGCGCAATGCTTCCAGCAAATTATGCTGGGCAAAGCTGACGTGTTGCCGCAGTTCTTCGTTGACCTTGACGCCATACGGTGCTGGCGTGAAATATTTGCGCAGCAAGTCCGGGTGCGACAAGCGGATGCGCTCGACGGAGCGCCCGCTGTACTGGCCGGCCCGCGCCGCGCCCAGGATCTGCTGCGAAATGTCGCTGGCCAGGATCTGGTAGCGGAAAGACGGCGCTTGCAGCTTGAATTGCTCGCACAGCATGGCGATCGAATACAGCTCCTCGCCGCTGGCCGCCGCCGCCGACCAGATGGCCAGGCAGCCATCCGGATGCGCGCGGGCCCAGGCGGGCAGGTAGCGGTCGCGGAAGTAATCCCAGATCTGCGGCGTGCGGAAGAACAGGGTGTCGTTGGTGGTGACCAGGTCGATGAAATGGGGTACCTCGTCGCGGTCGCTGGCCACGCGCTCCAGGTAAGCCTGGTAGCTGTGCAGGGACAGCGCCTGCAGCCGTGGCTGCAAGCGCCGTTCCAGCAAGACGCTCTTGCGCGCCGTCATGGCGATGCCCGTATGCTGGCGCACCAGCGCGATCAGGGTCGTCAGCACCTCGGGCGTCAAGGTGGCCGCGTTGCTCATCGCCTACACCACGAAGCCGGAGACGGTCTGGTTCAGGCTGCCAGCGCGCTCGTTCAAGCCATCGGTCGAGCGGGCGATGCTGTCGCAGTTGGCGGCCGACTTTTCCGTTTCCTCGGCAATGTACTGGATGGCCGTGGACACTTCGCGCGCCGTCAGCAGTTGCTCGTTGGCCGCCTTCGAGATGTCGGAAATGGCCAAGGTGGTCTTCGCCACGCCCGAGACGATCTTGTCGAAGGCGTCGCTGGCCTGGCGTGAAATTTCGCTGCCTGTCGACACGCGCTTGACGGATTCGTTGATCAGCTTGGAAATTTCCTTGGTCGCCTGCGACGAGCGCTCGGCCAGCTTGCGCACCTCGTCGGCGACAACGGAAAAGCCCAGGCCGTGCTCGCCCGCGCGCGCCGCTTCGATGGCCGCGTTGAAGGCCAGCATGTTCGTCTGGTTGGCGATCTCGCTGATGACCTTGACGATTTCGCCGATGTCTTCCGACGAGCGGTTGATCAAGTCCATCGCCTCGATCGACTTGGCGACGGCGCGCGCACCCGATTCCGCTTCCTGCTGCGTGGCTTTCGCCAGGGAATCGGCATTCGAGGTGTTTTCCGCAATGGAATTGATGGAAAACGTCAGGCCGTCGATGGAGGCGTTCATTTCTTCCACCGTGGCGCCCAGCGCCTGCGTGCCCACGGCGACGCCCGTGGCCCGTTCGGCGATGGCGTTCGACGCGTCGGCAAAGCCGTTGGCCGCCGACACCACGTTGCCGATCACGCCGCGCAAGTCGACGATCATCTTGCTGATGCCGCCGGCCAGCAAATCGATCGGTTCGCTGCCTTCGGGCACGATATTGCAGGTCAGGTCGCCTTGCGCCGCGCGCGCCACCGAGTCGAGCAGGGCATTGACCTTGCGGCTGTCGTTGGCGGCCTTGGCCTGGATGCTGTTTTCCAGGTTCACCTGGTCCGTGATGTCGATGGCGAACTTGACCACTTTATACGGTTTGCCGTTCAGATCCAGGATGGGGTTGTAGGTGGCCTGTATCCACACCACCTTGCCATGGTTGCCCAGCCGCTTGTAGCGGCCCGCGTCGAATTCTCCGCGGTTGAGCTTTTGCCAGAATTTCTTGTACTCGGTGCTGCTGGCATACTCGGGTTCGCAGAACATGCGGTGGTGCTCGCCCTGGATATCGCTCAAGTCGTAGTCCATGACGGCGAGGAAATTGTCGTTCGCGTCCAGCACATTGCCCTGCATGTCGAATTCGATCACGGCCTGCGCCTTGCCGATGGCGCTGACCTTGCCTTCGTATTCGACATTGCGTTTTTTCAGGGCCGTGATGTCGGTAGCGAACTTGATGACTTTATACGGCTTGCCGTCCGCGTCGAGGATGGGATTGTAGGAAGCATTGATCCACACTTCGCGCCCATCCCTGGCGCGGCGCTTGTATTCGCCCTGGTCGAATTCGCCGCGTCCCAGCTTGGCCCAGAAGTTGCTGTATTCGTCCGTTTTTACATACTCGGGGTCGCAGAAGATGGCGTGGTGCTTGCCTTGCACTTCGGCCAGGGTATAGCCGACGACGCGCAGGAAATTGTCATTCGCATGCAGGATGGTGCCGTCAAGCTCGAATTCGATGACGGCCTGGACACGGTTCAATGCAGTATTTATCGCTTGTAAGTCCAGATCCTGCGAGTGGCTGACATGGCTGGCTGCGTCCATAGTATTTCCTTCGGGGTGAGAAGAGGAATGGGAACGATAAGGCTGCTGTTATTATTTTTTCCGCTATCGGTTTAAGGCAGGGATTAAGGCGGCGATGTTATTGCATTGCCGGCATCTGGTGATAATCGGTGAGAATGTGCGCGATCAACGGCCGCCAGTGTTCGCCCTGCGGTTTGCCTTTAGTAGATAAATTGTAGAGTATTGATTTGAATCAACAATTTTATTATTCCCCAGCGTCTGGCGAAAAACAAGGGGCGGGAATAAATAATGTAAAAACTGTCGTAATTGCCCCATGTCGGCATATAACAAACCCATTCTTTTACATAATAAAACGTTGTTATTATTATTGTTATTTTATTATTTAAATGAATATCCAAGTGATAGCTTCTACAAGAGCTTGCCGCTTGCAGCAGAATCTTTCCGCAAACGATGTTGTACCATGGCGTAGCATGCTGGCGCCGGGTGCGCCACGACAAAAATAATACGAGCGTTCTTTTATGCGGTATAGTGAAGCTTCATCCCTTGCAACCACCTCATCGCTGAGCAAAAATCAATAAGGAAGAGACATGAGTGCTGAATATCAAGTGAACGGCGCCGTTGCCGTCATTACCCTGGCCAACCCGCCCGTCAATGGCCTGGGCCTGGCGACGCGCACGGCCGCCGTGGCCGGCATCCGCCAGGCGCTGGCCGACGAGACCGTCAAAGCCATCGTCATCACGGGCGCCGGCAAGGCCTTTTCGGGCGGCGCCGATATCAAGGAATTCAATTCGCCCAAAGCGCTCACGGAACCGACCCTGCACACCCTGATCAACGTCGTAGAGCAATCGACCAAGCCGGTCGTGGCGGCCATCCACAGCGTTTGCATGGGTGGCGGCCTGGAGCTGGCGCTCGGTTGCAACTACCGCGTGGCCGCACCGGGCGCGCAGATGGCCTTGCCGGAAGTCAAACTCGGCATCTTGCCGGGCGCGGGCGGCACGCAGCGCCTGCCGCGAGTGCTGGGCCTGGAAATGGCCCTGAACATGATCGTCTCGGGCACGCCCGTCGCGTCCGAAAAACTGGCCGGCACGGCCCTGTTCGACGAAGTCATCGCGCCTGGCGCCGATTTGCTGGCCGCCGCCGTGGCCTTCGCCACGAAAGTGGCCGACGTGCGTCCGCTGCCGAAGGTGCGCGAGCGCAAGGTCGACTACCCGAACCACGAAGCGTTCTTGCAGTTTTCGCGCAATACCGTCAAAGCCATGTCCGGCCCGTTCCCCGCACCGCTGAAATGCGTCGATGCCGTGGCGGCCGCCGTGACGATGAAATTCGACGACGGCTTGAAGTACGAGCGCGAACTGTTCATGCAGCTGGTGCAGTCGCCCGAATCTAAAGCCCTGCGCCACGCCTTCTTTGCCGAGCGTGTTGCCAGCAAGGTGCCCGACGTGCCGTCCGACACGCCAGTGCGCGCGATCTCCAGCGCGGCCATCGTCGGCGCCGGTACCATGGGCGGCGGCATCGCCATGAACTTCGCCAACGCGGGCATCCCCGTCATCTTGCTGGAAACCAAACAGGAAGCGCTGGACAAGGGCCTGGCCACAATCCGCAAGAATTACGAGAACACGGTCAAGAAGGGCAAGCTGACGCAGGAGAAGGCCGAGCAGCGCATCGCGCTCGTTTCCGGCACCTTGGCCTATGCGGACATTGCGCAAGCCGACATCGTCATCGAAGCCGTCTTCGAAGAGCTGGGCGTCAAGGAAACCGTCTTCAAACAGCTCGATGCCGTCATGAAGCCGGGCGCCATACTCGCCTCGAACACATCGACTTTGGACCTGGACAAGATCGCCGCGTTCACCAAACGCCCGCAGGACGTGGTCGGCACGCATTTCTTCAGCCCCGCGAACGTGATGAAGCTGCTGGAAATCGTGCGCGGCAAGGAAACGGGCAAGGACGTGCTGGCCACCGCGCTGGCGCTGTCGAAAAAGCTGAAGAAGACAGGTGTCGTCTCGGGCGTGTGCGACGGCTTCATCGGCAACCGCATGATCGAGCAATACAGCCGCCAAGCCGGTTTCCTGCTGGAAGAGGGTTGTCTGCCGGAACAGGTCGACAAGGCGGTCGAGAAATTCGGCTTCGCCATGGGCCCGTTCCGCATGGGCGACCTGGCCGGCAACGACATCGGCTGGGCCATCCGCAAGCGCCGCTATGTGGAAAAACCGGACGTCACGTATTCGAAGACGGCCGACCTGCTGTGTGAACTGGGTCGCTACGGCCAGAAGACGGGCGCCGGCTGGTACGACTACAAGCCGGGCGACCGCAAGGCGTATCCGTCGGAGCAGGTCAACGCCATGATCATCCAGCACTCCGCCGACATCGGCGTGGCGCGGCGCAAGATCAGCGACCAGGAAATCGTTGAACGCCTCGTGTATGCGCTCGTCAATGAAGGCGCGCGCATCCTGGAAGAGGGCATCGCCCTTCGCGCCTCGGACATCGATATGGTGTATTTGACCGGTTACGGCTTCCCGCTGTTCCGCGGCGGCCCGATGTTCTATGCGGACACGGTCGGCTTGCCGAACGTGCTCGACACGATTGCCGGCTATGCCAAGGGCCGCCACGGCGAAGCGTGGACGCCGGCGCCGCTGCTGGTGAAGCTGGCGGGCGAGGGCAAGGGGTTTAATAGCTAAGCCGACGCCAACAATATTGTCGGATTACGCGTGGCTTTGCCGCGCTAATCCGACCTACGCGTCGACAAGGGGTTCAATCGCCGCGTAATCCGACACCACTACTTCTTCTTCGCCACCATCTTGACCGCCTCGTTGACGATGACGGGGTTGTCTTTCTGGATGTAATAGCCGGCGCCCGTGATGCGCTCGATGGCGGGTGCGCCGGACAGGCGCTGCCAATCCTTTTCCTGGGCCCGCACCACGTTCTCGAACGAACCCATTTCCTCGATGCCGAACTTGTCGCGCACCAGCAGCATGGCGGGCACGCGCAGCGGGCTGCTCATGTCGACGTGCTGCAGGCACTGCGTCTGGGCATCGAATTCGGCCGATTCCGTACTGTTGAACATCAGCTTGCGCCGCGTTTTGACGAGCATGGCGTAGGTGGACGCGTCCGTCTGCAGGCGGTTCCACTGCTGCGGGTGGGTAGGATCGAGCAGGACGAGGCCGGCCACGTCCTGCGGATACAGTCTGGCATACACATATTGGTACAGCCCGCCCAAGCCATGGCCGACGAGCACATACGGCGGCTTCAGGCCCGCTTGCGTCAGCAGGGCCCGCTGCTGGGCGGCGATGGTGCAGGGATCGCGCGGCGTGGTGGTTTTCTGGCTGTCGCCGTAGCCGGGGCGGTCGTAGACGAGCACGCGGTGCTGCCGGGCCACTTCGGGCACGACCTTGGCCCACACATCCTTGCCGTCGCCCATGGCCGACTGGAAGACCACGGGCAAGCCGCCCTGGCCGCTCAAGGTATAGGCGATGCTGGCGTCGGGCAGGGCCGCCGTGGCGGGCACGCCTGGCGTGACGGGTGACGATGGCAACAGGGAACAGCCGGAAAAACAGCCTGCCAGCAGCAAGCCGGCGCTGGAGAGGAGCATGGTGCGCGCGGGGCGGCCGACGAATAGATGATGCATGAATCTCCTTCTTTGTTCACGGACCGGTATGGCGTGCCAGCCATTATAGGCAAATCGTCCCGAAGTGGAAATGCCGAACAGAGCCGGATTTCCCGTCCTGTCAGCTGGCGTCGGCGCGATGGCAGACGGCTTCGATGCGGTTGCCGTCCGGATCGAACAAAAAGGCCGCGTAATAACTGGCGTGATAGTGGCGCAGGCCCGGTGCGCCCAGGTCGATGCCACCGTGCGCCAGCCCCGCCTGCCAGAACGCTTCCACGGCCGCGCGCGAGGAAGCCTTGAAGCAGCAATGGCGGCGCGGCGCGTCGTCGGGCTGCGGGCCCAGTCGCACGGAAAAGTAGCTGCGTTCAGGATGCTGCGCGTCGCTGCGCTCGCCATAGCCTATCCAGGCGTTGGCATGGTCGCTGCCCACCTTGGGCACGTCCAGCGCGGCAAAGACGGCGTCATAGAAGCGCTCGGCGCGTTCCAGGTCGCTGACGGTGAGGGAAACGTGATCGAGCATGGGCACTCCGCGGTAAAGAAGACGGCCATAGCATAGCCCGGATCAGGGCGGCCGTGGGCGGGAGTGACCGAGTGGTACTACCGGCGGACGACTGCCGGTCAAGCGCGGCTGGCGAGCCGGGCCACGATGTTGCGGCTCATCAGCTGCACGCGGGGGGCGAACAGCATCACGGCGCAGAAGGCCACGGGCCAGGCGGCAAAGAAGGCATGGCGCCAGCGGGGCAGGAAATCCGCCTGCAGGCCGATATTGAGCCAGGTGACCCAGGCGCTCATCAGCAGGGTCATGAGCAGCGACATCAGGAAGGCAAATACACAGCGCAAACGCAGGGCTTCGGACATGGAGCACTTTCAAAGTGTGAAGATATGGGAGCGTAACGACTTGCAGCAATCTATACTAGAGCCATATTTTTAATTTCAAATTCCGAAAATGCAATCATGCTTGATGATTTAGCCTTGTTTGTCTCCATTGTCGAGGCGGGCAGCCTGCATGCGGCGGCCGTCAAGGAAGACTTGCCCGCCGCTACCGTCACGCGCCGGCTGCAAAAACTGGAAAGCCAGCTCGGCTACCGCTTGCTCAACCGCAGCGCGCGCCGCCTGCAGCCGACGGCGGAAGGCTGGCAATACTATGAGCAATGCCGTCCCTTGGTACACGCCTTGCGGCAGGCGACGCAGCAGCTCGACGCCAGCCTGTCGGCCGTCTCGGGCAGCATCCGCGTCTTGGCGCCCGTCAACTTCGCCAGCGGCTTGCTGACGCCGGCCTGGGTCAGCTTCATGCAGAAGTACCCGGACATCCGCCTGGAGCTGGAACTGTCGAACCTGCTGCAAGACCTGGTGGGCAGCGGCGCCGACCTGGCCATCCGCGTGGGCGCGCTCGACGATTCCTCGCTGATGCAGCGCCGGCTGGGCAGCGCTTCGCTGGTGATGGTGGCCGCGCCAGCCTACCTGGCGCGCGCCGGTGTGCCGCGCGACTTGCAGGAACTGGAAAAGCACGAGCTGATCGTGGCCGAGCCGCTGCGCAGCTGGCGCTTGCGCCGGCCCGGCGACGGCGCCGAAATGGTGATCGAACCGCAGGCGCGCCTGCGCGTCAATGAAATGCGCCTGGCCGTGGAGATGGCCGACGCGGGCATCGGCATCCTGCTGTGTCCACTGCTGCAATGCCGCGACGAAGTGGCCAGCGGCAGCCTCGTGCGCGTCCTGCCCGACTGGATGCCGCAGCCGCGTCACGTGTACGCCGTGTGGACGCAGCGGCGCTACCTGCCGGCCCGCGTGCGCGTGCTGCTTGAGCACCTGGCGGCGTTCGCGGCCGGCAATCCGCTGTTGAACGAGGATGCCAGCGCCGGTCAGCTCGTTGCGCCGGGAATCCTTTCCATTTAGTAATACCGAGCGCTTGTACTTTCCGCTGGGATCGCGTTAAGATAAAGCTGCTTGCTTATCCAGCGGGCAATCTGGTGTTTTTTCGCGCAATCCCGTCCCTATCCATGAGAGTAGCAATGAAATATCTGATCGTTCCCTTCTTGCTGGCGATGACCGGCTGCGAAGTACTGTATGACGCGAACCGGGACAAGATCGGCGAGTACTGCAACAGCCTCAATAATTTCGACGACCGCAATGCCTGCCGCAAGCGCAACCAGACCAGCTACCAGGAATACGTGCAGCAGCGCGACCAGCTGAAAAAGGGCAAGAGCGACAAATAAGCTTGCCACCGTATAATAAAAAAACGCCGCTGACCAGTCAGCGGCGTTTTGCTTTGCGGGCCCCGGCCTTGCGGCCGGGGCTTGCGCCGTATCAGTCGTCGGCGTAGATATTGTTGTCCTTCGTTTCCTTGACGAACAGGGTGCCGATCACGACAGTCGCCAGGGCGACGACGATCGGATACCACAGGCCGTAATAGATATCGCCCTTGAAAGCCACCAGCGCGAAGGCTGTGGTCGGCAGCAAGCCGCCGAACCAGCCGTTACCGATATGGTAGGGCAGGGACATCGAGGTGTAACGGATACGCGTCGGGAACATTTCCACCAGCATGGCGGCGATCGGGCCGTACACCATGGTCACGTACAGCACCAGGATGAACAGCAGCAAGACGACCATTGGCTTGTTGATCTGGTCCGGATCGGCTTTCGCAGGGTAGCCCGCTTCCTTGATGCCGGCGCCCAGTTCTTTCTTCAGCGCCACTTCTTTGGCCTTGCTGTCCGCATCGAAGTTCAGGCCGTCCGGCGTCATGACGGCGTTAAACGACGTGAATTCCTTCGTACCGATGCGTACCTTGGCGATGCTGCCGGCCGGTGCGTCTTCCTTCGTGTAGTTCACCGAGCTGTTCGACAGGAAGCCGGTGGCGATGTCGCACGACGATGGGAATTTCTTCGTGCCCGTCATGTTGAACTGGAAGTGGCAGGAAGCGGGATCGGCCACGACCACCACTGGCGAGTTCTTCAGAGCCGCTTCCAGCTGCGGGTTGGCGAAGTGGGTCAGGCCGTTGAAGATCGGGAAGTAGGTGGCCGCGGCGATCAGGCAGCCGCCGAGGATGATGTACTTGCGGCCGATGCGGTCGGACAGGCTGCCGAAGAACAGGAAGAACGGCGTGGCCAGCAGCAGGGCGATGGCGACGAGCACGTTGGCCGTTGCCAGGTCCACTTTCAGGGTCTGGATCATGAAGAACAGGGCGTAGAACTGGCCCGTGTACCAGACGACAGCCTGGCCGGCGGTCAGGCCGATCAGGGCCAGGATGACGATCTTCAGGTTTTTCCACTGGCCGAACGCTTCCGTCAGCGGGGCTTTCGAGGTCTTGCCCTCGGCCTTCATCTTGGAAAACGCCGGCGATTCATTCATGGCCAGGCGGATCCACACGGAAATACCGAGCAGGATGACGGAGACGAGGAAGGGAATGCGCCAGCCCCACGCTTCGAAATCTTTCTCACCGGTCGCCAGGCGGGTGCCCAGGATGACCATCAGCGACAGGAAGAAGCCCAAAGTGGCCGTCGTTTGTATCCACGCCGTGAACGCGCCGCGCTTGCCTTCAGGCGCGTGCTCGGCCACATAGGTGGCTGCGCCGCCATATTCGCCGCCCAGCGCCAGGCCTTGCAGGATGCGCAGGAAGACGAGGATGATCGGCGCGGCGATGCCGATGGACGCGTGGCCCGGCAGCAAGCCGACGATGAAGGTGGAGCCGCCCATGATCAGAATGGTGATCAGGAAGGTGTACTTGCGGCCGATCATGTCGCCCAGACGGCCGAAGACCAGCGCGCCGAACGGACGCACGATGAAGCCGGCTGCGAAGGCCAGCAGCGCGAAAATGAAGGTGGTGGTGGGGTCGCCGATGAAGAATTGCTTGGCGATGATGGAAGCGAGCGAACCGTACAGATAAAAATCGTACCATTCAAAAACGGTGCCGAGCGAGGACGCAAAGATGACCTTGCGTTCCTCGGGCGTAATCGGCGTTCCCTTGGTCGAAGTTTTCCGTACGTCGGCCGAGCCGGATGGTGATGCCATGGTTTGTCTCCCTATGTTTTATAGTGAACTGGTGCCGCGGTCTTTTTGACCATTCTTGCAACAGCTGGAGGCGAGTGTGTTCTCCGAACCTTACGTCATGCTTGCTTGAAACTTACACCAAGCTTACAAATCGAAGTCCGGCAGAACTTTGCGAACGACCGTACTTAAATGTGCTATTCTCATTCCGCAGATATCCCACCCAATAATATCCCTACAAGGAGACACAGCATGAATGAAGCCGTCATCGTATCGACCGCCCGCACGGGCCTGGCCAAGTCCTGGAAAGGCGCGTTCAACATGACGCATGGCGCCACCCTGGGCGGCCACGTGCTGGCGGCCGCCGTCGAGCGCGCGCGCATCGAGGCGGAGGAAGTGGAGGACGTGCTGGTCGGCTGCGCCTTTCCGGAAGGCGCCACAGGCGGCAATATCGCGCGCCAGGTGGCCTTGCGCGGCGGCTGCCCCGTGACGACGGCCGGCATGACCGTCAACCGTTTCTGCTCGTCGGGCTTGCAGGCCATCGCCCTGGCCGCGCAGCGTATCATCGCCGGCGAAGGCGATATCTATGCGGCGGGCGGCGTGGAGTCGATTTCCTGCGTGCAAAACGAAATGAATACGCATATGTACCGCGAAGTCTGGCTACAGCAGCACAAGCCGGAACTGTACTGGCCCATGCTGCAGACGGCCGAAACCGTGGCCAAGCGTTACCAGATTTCGCGCGAGCGCCAGGATGCCTACGGCGCGCAAAGCCAGCAGCGCGCAGCAAGTGCCCTGGCCGCCGGCCGGTTCGACGCGGAAATCGTGCCGATGACCACCATCATGGGCGTGGCCGACAAGGCCAGCGGCATGCTCGTGTCGCGCGAAGTGACGATTGCCGCCGATGAAGGCATCCGCGCCGACACGACGTATGACGGCGTGGCGAAGATCCGCCCGGCCATTCCTGGCGGCGTCATCAGCGCCGGCAATGCCAGCCAGTTTTCCGATGGTGCTTCGATGGCCATCGTCATGAATGCGAAAGTGGCCGAAGCGAAAGGCTTGCAGCCGCTGGGCGTCTTCCGCGGCTTTGCCGTGGCCGGCTGCGAACCCGATGAGATGGGCATCGGCCCCGTCTACGCAATTCCGAAATTGCTGAAAAAGGCGGGCTTGACTGTCGCCGACATCGGCCTGTGGGAACTCAACGAAGCGTTTGCCGTACAAGTGCTGTATTGCGCCGACACCCTGGGCATCCCCATGGACCGCCTGAACGTCAATGGCGGCGCGATCGCCGTCGGTCACCCGTACGGCGTGTCGGGTGCCCGCCTGACGGGCCACGCCTTGATCGAAGGCAAGCGCCGCGGCGTCAAATACGTGGTGGTGACCATGTGCATCGGCGGCGGACAGGGCGCGGCCGGGCTGTTCGAAGTGCTGTGATGTTTGCGTGAACCCGGTCTGCGGGCGGCTTCCAGAGCCGCCCGTTTGCATTGCGCGCCCGGTTCCTGCAAAGCACGCCGATAGCGGTTACAGTAATGCTTCATTAATAAACAAGCAGCCTGCCACCATGATCAAGCACATCGTTTTCTGGAAACTCAAAGACCACGCCGAAGGCGCCGACCGCGCCACGAACGCCTTGAAACTCAAGGCTCTGCTCGATTCCTGCTCCGGCCTGGTGCCCGGCATCTTGAAATTCGAAGCCGCCGTGGCCCAGCCGGGCCTGGAAGCGACCTACGACATCGTCCTGTACAGCGAGTTCGCCAGCCGCGAAGCGCTCGATGCTTACCAGAACCATCCCGAGCACGTGAAAATCAAGCCGTTCTTTGGGGCGGTGCGTGAAGCGCGGCAATGCATGGATTACGAGATTTAGTCGTTACGCAACAGACACCCGGGGTCAGACCCGGCGGGTCTGACCCCAGCCTTCCGCTGATCTTCTCTATCGTCAAGGAGCACCATGACCACCTACCAACGCATCGTCCTCGCCTCGCGCCCCTCCTCCAATGAGGAAGTCAACCCGGCACATTTTCGCCTGGAAACGAAAGAGATGCCCGCCATCACGGATGGCCAGTTGCTGGTGCGTAACCAGTACCTGTCGCTCGACCCTTACATGCGCGGGCGCATGAGTGCCAATAAAAGCTATGCGGCACCGCAGGCGCTTGATGAAACGATGATCGGCGGCACGGTGGGCGTGGTGCTTGAGTCGAAGCATCCGAAGTTCGCCGTGGGCGACATGGTCGTGGGTACCCTGGGCTGGACGGAAGTGGCTGTATCGGACGGCACGATGCTGCGCAAGGTCGATACGACGCACATTCCTGCTTCGGCTTACCTCGGTTCCGTCGGCATGCCGGGCATGACGGCCTGGTATGGCTTGAACCAGATCATGGCGCCGAAGGCGGGCGAAACGGTGGTCGTGTCGGCCGCCAGCGGCGCCGTGGGCAGCGTCGTGGGCCAACTGGCGAAATTGAAAGGCTGCCGGGTCGTCGGCATCGCGGGCGGGGCGGAGAAATGCCGCTATGTTGTCGAGGAACTGGGTTTCGATGCCTGCGTCGACTACAAGGCGGGCAATCTCGAGGCCGATTTGGCTGCGGCGACGCCGGACGGCATCGACGCCATCTTTGAAAACGTGGGCGGCGCCATCTTCGATGCGGCGCTGGCGCGTACCAATGCGTTTGGCCGCGTGGCCGTGTGCGGCTGGATCGCCGGCTACAACGGCGAACCGACGCCGCTCGACAATGCCCGCCTGATCCTCACCAACCGCCTCACCGTGCGCGGCTTTATCGTTTCCGAGCAGCCGGAATTCTGGCCGCAGGGACTGGCGGAACTGGGTTCCCTGGTGGCGACGGGCAAGCTGAAATTCCGCGAATCCGTGGCCGATGGCCTGGCCAGCGCGCCGGAAGCGTTCATCGGCCTCTTAAAAGGGCGCAACTTCGGCAAGCAGCTGGTGAAGTTGTAAGCGGGCTGTTTTGAAATGACCGAGCGCGCCGCCAGTTCCTTGCCCGGCCGCGCCCGGTAGCACAGCAATGCTTTCAATAGATCGGCAGCGTGAAATCCTCGTCGATCCTGCGCGCCCTGGTCTTGGCGTTCGCTTGCAACAGCGACTGGATCAATGCGCTGCCGACGCACCGTTGCAACAGATGCGCGATGGCTATGCCGAGCCGCGTCCGCACGTGCATGAGCCGGATGAGACGAGGGCTGAGCTCCTGCTGCGTACGCTCGGCATACGGGCGCAGGATGCGTTCATATGCCTGGAAAGCCTCGGTGTGGGTCGCGCACCTCTTGATTTCCCCTGCCAGCACGTAGGCTCCCACCAGCGCCAGCGCCGTGCCCTTGCCCGTGAATGGCGTCGGGCAGTGCGCCGCATCGCCCAGCAAGACCAGCCGGCCTTTTGACCAGGTCGATGCTTGCACCTGGCTCATCGGTCCGAAGTAGAAGTCCTGGACGGTATCCAGCTCGGCGATGATACGATCGGCCACCTTGCCCCGGCCTGCCAGTGCCGTGCGCAGCATCTCGCGCGGCGATGGCGCCGTCGGACTCCGCACACCAGGCTCAGCGGCTGGAAAGGTCATCAGCACGGTAGTTTCCGTCAAGCCACCTGGCCGCAGGTTGATCATCGTACCGCCTATGCCGTTGACGGAGCAGGCCCAGAAGTCGTCTTCCGGCCGCCGGGGAATGTTGAAAAACGCCATGTAGGCGCCGAGGTAACGCATGCGCGTTTCAGCGGCCAGCGCCAGGTCTCTGGTCGGCGAGCTCACGCCGTCGGCGCAGATCACCAGCGCGAAGTCCTCTGCCGTACCATTGGAAAAGGTTGCCCGCACACCATTTTCAATCTCTTCAACGCGGCTGACGGACGTGCCAAAACGGTATTCGCAGGTGCCGCGGGTCGCATCGAACAAAATACGGGCGAAATCGCCGCGCAGGATTTCGAAATCGCAGGTCAGTCCGCCGATACTACCTTTGGGAAAAACAGCCACCACCTTGCCGGCCGCGTCGAGCCACTTCTGTCCGCATTCCAGCGTGTCGCGTGCCTCGACCTGTTCCGTCAAACCCATGCGCTTGATGACCTGCTGCGCGGCGTCCTTCACATCGACGTTCTGCCCGCCGACCCTGAGCGCGCCGGCCTTTTCGACGAGCACCACGGAGTAGCCGTACCTGGTCAGCCACCAGGCACACGCAGGGCCGGCGATGCCGCCGCCGCAGATCAGGATTTTCTTCGTTTGTTCCATATGACAGCTTTCGTGGTTGTGATGTCAGCGCCTATGTTAGGCGCGCCACGTGTTGGTCACAATGAGCCAACAGGCCATGTTATATTGAATTCTTGCCACTGATTCTGACCCTTGAAAGGTGCCCGATGCCTGTTTTCAGCGACGACTCGTCCAGCGACTGGGAAGACCCCGACTGCGTGCCAAGGCCGGTGGTCACGCTTGGCGCCGTTGGCCGCGAGATGGATAGCCGCAAGGAGAGGGATTTCCATCAGCATCGAAAAGGCCAGTTCCTGCTCTGGATGCGCGGCGTGCTCACCTGCGAGGTGGACGGCGGCTTCTGGCTGGTGCCGCCAGGAAGCGCCATTTGGGTCCCCGGCGGCACACAACATCGAATGGATGGGGCCGGCACGGTCGATTGTTACGTGGTGTATGTCGACCCTGCGGTGGGCGACGCCTTGCCGCGGGAATGCTGCACCTTGTCGACCACGCCACTGCTGCGTGAATTGGTGATCCGTTCAGCGGCATTGCCGATGCGCTATGAAGAGGGCGGCATGGCGTCACGAGTGATGACACTGCTTCTCGACGAAATGGCGCTGGCGCAGCCCGGCCAGGTTCATCTTCCCCTGACGACAGACAAGCGGCTACGCAAACTGGTCGAGTGGATCATGGCGCGTCCGTCCGATCCCGGCAACATCGAATCATGGGCGCAGCGGATGGGCATCAGTGCGCGCACGCTGTCACGCCTCGTGTCCCGGGAAACCGGCATGAGTTTCGGACGCTGGCGCAGGCAACTGCATATCCTGCTCGCCTTGCAATGGATGGCCAGGGGCGCCACGGTCCAGCATGTCGCAGAGGGCTTGGGCTACGAGAACGCGAGCAATTTTGTCGTCATGTTTCGCAAAATACTCGGTGAAACACCTGGACGTTACCTGAAATCGAACGCTTGAGCCGCACCGGCTGCCAAGGTGTGGCAGGCCGTGCGACAATTGCGGCCTGTTTCTTATTACCGTACACCCATGACCAAGCACACCATCCGCCTCGGCGACTGGGCCACCCTGGGCCCTGACGCTACCGCCATCCGTTTTGAAGTCTTCGTCGATGAACAGAAAGTGCCGGCCGAGATCGAACTCGACGACATGGATGCCGTCTGCCTGCATGCCGTTGCCTATGACGATGCCGGCAATGCCATCGGCACGGGCCGGCTATTGCCAGACGGCCACATCGGCCGCATGGCCGTGCGCCAGCCGGGCCGCGGCACGGGCGTAGGTGGCGCCATTTTGACCTTGCTGATGGACAAAGCCCGCGAGCGCGGCGATGCAGCGGTGGTCTTGAATGCGCAAACCGTGGCCGCGCCATTCTATGCGCGCCACGGTTTCGTGCAGCAGGGGGAACAATTTGAAGAGGCGGGGATTGCGCATGTGGAGATGCGGCTGGAGTTTTAAGCAGTGTTTCGGGTGTTGTCGGATTACGCGCGTAGCGCTAATCCGACCTACGCCTGCCTGTTACGTCAATGGTAGGTCGGGTTAGCGCAAAGCGCGTAACCCGACGCACCACGTCACAATCAGTTCTGCGCGTGCGACTGGCGCCATTTGTCGAGGATCACCGCCAGCACGATCACGACACCCTTGGCCACATACTGCCAGAACGACGACAGTCCCAAAATCGTCAAGCCATTGTTCATCACGCCAATGATCAGGGCGCCGATGACGGTGCCCCAGACGGAGCCCACGCCGCCCATCAGGCTGGTGCCGCCGAGCACGACGGCCGCGATGGCGTCGAGCTCATAGCCCGTACCCCAGTTGCCGTTGGCCGCATACAGACGGCTGGCCGACATGGCGCCGCCCAGGCCGGCGAACAGGCCGCTGATCGTGTAGACAAACATCAGGACGAGGCCGACCTTGATGCCGGTCAAACGCGCTGCCTGGATATTGCCGCCGACGGCGTAGATATGCAGGCCCAGTGTCGTTTTGCGCAGGATGAACCACGTCAGCAGCACCACGGCGGCCGCCAGCCAGATCAGCCAGGGCACGGCCAGGAAGCTGCCGTTGCCCATCCATTCAAAGCTAGGGATTTCCGTGTTCAGCACGCTGGTGCCGTCGGCCAGCAGGTAGGCGGCGCCGCGCAGGGCCGTCATGGTGCCCAAAGTCACGACGAAGGGGTTCAGGCCGACGAGAGCGACCAGCACGCCGTTCAGCGCGCCCAGCAGCAGGCCGACGATGAGGAAGGTGGGAATCGAAAAGCCGGCGAACTGGGCCGACAGCGACATCAGCATGCCCGCCACGGCCGAGACGGCCAGCACGGAACCGACGGACAGATCGATGCCACTGGTCAGAATGACGAAAGTCATGCCGGATGCCAGCACGATGTTGATCGACACCTGGCGGAAGATGTTCATGGTGTTATTGCTGGTCATGAACGTCGACGTGCCGTCGGCCGAGAAATACACGGTCAGGCCATACATGGCCAGGTACAGCACCACCAGCACGGGCAGCATGCCCAGGCGGCGCATCAGGTTCGAGGCATTGAAGGGTTCGCCGGCGCGCGCGGCGCCGCTGGTGGTACTCGTTGTCATGGTCTTTCTCCTGAATAATTATGCTAATGCGTATTTTTATGCCGCTTCCAGATGGGTAGCGTAGGCAAGGATTTTTTCCTGCGTGATATCGTCGCCCGTGACTTCGCCCGTCATGCGTCCTTCGCACATCACCATCACGCGGTCGCAAATGCCGACCAGCTCGGCCAGTTCGCTGGAAATGCACAGCACGGCCGTGCCCGCGTCCGCCAGCTGGTGGATGATCTTGTAGATTTCGCTCTTCGCGCCCACGTCCACGCCGCGCGTCGGTTCGTCGAGGATCAGCACTTTCGGCGCGATGGCCAGCCAGCGCGCCAGCAAGACTTTCTGCTGGTTGCCGCCGGACAGGCCGCCGACGATGCCGTCCGGTCCCGACACTTTCACGTTGAGGTTGGCAATCGCCTCGCGCGTGAGCTGAGTCAGGGCGCCACGGTTGACGACGCCCGCCGTCGCATGCTTGGACAGGATATTCATCGACATGTTTTCCATGGCCGACAATTGCATGAACAGGCCCAGGCTCTTGCGGTCTTCGGGCAGGTAGCCGATGCCGTGGCGGATGGCTGCCAGCGGCCGGTGGATGTGCACTTCCTGGCCGTCGAGCCACACTTGCCCCGTTTGCTTCTTGTCCGCGCCAAAGATCAGGCGCGCCAGTTCCGTGCGGCCCGCGCCGACGAGGCCGGCAAGACCCGTCACTTCGCCCGCATGCAGGGTGAACGAGGCAGGCTTGACCTTGCCACCGCCCACGTTTTCCACGCGCAAGCGTTCGGCGCCGCGCGTGGTGCGCCGCTGGTGCGAATAAAAGTCGTCGGCGGGGCGGCCCACCATCATTTGCACGACTTTCTTTTGATCGAGTTCATCCTTGCCCAGCTCGCCCACATAGGCGCCGTCGCGCAGCACCGTGATGCGGCGCGCCAGGCGCTCCACCTCGGCCATGCGGTGGCTGATGTACAGCACGGCCAGGCCCTTGTCGCGCTGCTCTTCGATGATGCGGAATAATTGTTCTGTTTCCCGGTCGGACAGGGCGGCAGTGGGCTCGTCCATGATCAGGATGCGGCTTTTGTGCACGAGGGCGCGGGCGATTTCCACCTGCTGCTGCTCGGCGATCGACAGCGTCGAGACCATGGTGTCGGCGTCGAAGCGGGAACCGAGGTCGGCCAGGATGGCGTTCGTGCGCGCGCGCATTTCGCCGCCCTTGACGGTCCAGAACGGTCCTTTCGGCTCGCTGCCCATGAAGACGTTCTGCGCCACCGTCATGTTCTTGGCCACGCTCAGTTCCTGGTAGATCAGGTTGATGCCGAGCGCGCGTGCCTCGCCCGGGTTGCGGATGCGGATCGGCTTGCCGTCGAGAATGATCTCGCCAGCGTCCGGCGTGTACACGCCCGAGAGGATTTTCATCAGGGTGCTCTTGCCGGCGCCATTTTCGCCCATCACGGCATGGATTTCGCCGCTGCGCACCGTCAGGTGCACGCCGCGCAGCGCGCGCGTGGCGCCAAAGCGCTTCTCGATGCCGCGCATTTCAAAAATAATATTGTCGCTCATGACTGTCCTTCCTTGCTTTTGAAACTGTTGCCCGCCCTTGGCCCGGGGCCGGGGCGGGCAACACGTGGTTCAGGTCAGGCAGATCAGTTCTTTACCCAGCCCGTGTAGGTGGCGACGTTTTCCTTGGTGATGGCCGGGGTCGGCAACAGCACCATCGTTTGTTTTGGCGTGCGGCCATTCATGATGTCGTAGCCCATTTGCACGGCGTCGGTGGCCATGCGGTACGGGTTTTGCGCCGAGGTGGCGGCAAACAGACCAGCCTTGTTTTTCAGGGCGTTCTGGCCATCGGGCGCGCCATCGACGGCCGTGATCAGTTTGACGTCCGTGCGCTTCGCTTGCTTGATCGCCAGTTCGGCGCCGATACCGGTAGGATCGTTGATGGCGAACACGCCGTCGATCTTCGGATAGGCCGTCAGCAGGTTCGACATCACGGTCATGCCGCCGTCGCGGCTGCCGCCCGCGTTCTGGTTGTCGGACAGGATCTTGATATCCTTGAACGCGGCCAGGGTTTTCTTGCAGCCGTTGACGCGGTCGATCACGGACGTGACCGGCGGGCCGTTCAGGATCACGACATTGCCCTTGCCGCCGATCTGCTTGGCCAGGTAGGCGCACGACACGTCGCCAGCCATGGTGTTGTCGGACATCACGGTGGCCGACGCGCCCACGGCACCCACGTCGACGGCGATCACGACCACGCCCGCATTGCGCGCTTTCTTGATGGCTGGGGCGATGCCCTTGGAATCGACGGCGTTCAGGATGATGATGTCGGTCTTGTTGGCAATAAAGTTTTCAATCTGGTCCACCTGGGTGTTCAGGTCATACTTGCTGGACACCGTGGTGACTTTCACGCCAGGGCCGCCCAGTTTTTTCGCGCTTTCTTCCGCGCCGCGGCCGATGGCGACAAAAAACGGGTTGGCCAGGTCGCCCACGCTCACGCCGATGGATTTCAGCGGTTTGTCAGCGGCGAAAGCGCCACAGGCGGCGGACAACAGCAGGGAGGCGGTAATGACTTTTTTCATGAGGATCTCCAAGGGTTTTTATTGTGAAAAACAAACGGTGCTACGGGTGAAACTTATTGATTGCGTAATTTCTCGATCATGGCGTCCAGCTTGCCCGCGTCGACGGCAAAGCCGCGGATGCCTTCAGCCAGCTTTTCGGTCGCCATCGCGTCGTCGTTCAAGGCGTAGCGGAAAGACGCCTCGTCATACGTGACGGCCGGCTGCGCCGCGCCCAGGTCGGCGCCCAGGGCGCGCTCGAATGGCACGTCGGATGCTTCGAGTTTCGCCAGCAAGTCCGGGCTGATGGTCAGCAAGTCGCAGCCGGACAGGGCCGTGATCTGCCCCACGTTGCGGAAGCTGGCGCCCATCACTTGTGTGGCGATGCCATGTTGTTTGTAGTAATTGAAGATGCGCGTGACCGACTGTACACCCGGATCGTTGGACAGGCTGCGCGCCACTTCGTCCCATGCCGCGCCCATCGATTTCTTGTGCCAGTCGTAGATGCGGCCCACGAATGGCGAAATCAGGCGCACTTTCGCGTCGGCGCAGGCGACGGCCTGGCAAAACGCGAACAGCAGGGTCAGGTTGCAAAAGATGCCGTCTTTTTCCAGCTCGCGCGCCGCCTGGATGCCTTCCCAGGTGGCGGCGACCTTGATCAGCACGCGCTCGCGGCTGATGCCAGCCGCTTCATACAGGGCGATCAGGCGGCGCCCGCGGGCCACGGTGGCGTCGCGGTCAAAGCTCAAACGGGCATCGACTTCCGTCGACACGCGGCCCGGCACCACTTTCAGGATTTCCAGGCCGAAGCGCACCAGCACCTGGTCGACGATATCGTCCAGCGATGCATGCTTGTGCGCAGCGACCGTGCTTTCCAGCAAAGGCGCGTAATCGGGCTGCAGCACGGCTTTTAAAATCAGCGACGGGTTGGTGGTCGCGTCCTGCGGCGCGAAGCGCGCCAGTTGCAGGAAGTCGCCCGTGTCGGCGACGACGGTGCTGTACTGTTTTAGTTGTTGCAGCTGATTCATTACTATTCCTTATCACTGAGTTGGTGCAAGGCTTGCACGGCGGGAAACAGGCTACGGTAGCGAGCGTAGCGGATGCTCAAGGCTGCGCTATGCGCGGCATCGGGCAGGAAAGTGTTTTTGATGGGCAAGCTGGTGGCCAGCAACTGGCGCTGGCCGATGGCGGCAAAGCCCAGCTTGGCCGCGCCCAGGCTGGCCGACAGTTCGCTGTTGTGCAGTGTGCGCATCTCGCGGCCCAGCACATTGGCCAGCAACTGCGCCCAGTACTGGCTGCGCGCGCCGCCGCCCACCAGCATGCAGTGGGGAACGACGGCGCCCGTCGACGTGACGGCCGCCATGGCGTCGCGCAAGGCAAAGGCCACGCCTTCGAGCACGGCATAGCCGAGCTGCGCCGGCGTGCTGTCGTGGCCCAGCTGCAGGAAAGCGCCGCGCACTTGCGGGTCGTTGTGCGGCGTGCGCTCGCCCGACAGGTAGGGCAGGAACAGGGGCGCGGACGGCGCGATGGCGCTGTCCAGCGGCAGGGCGCTTTCCACGAGGGCCAGCAGGGCTGCCTCGTCGGGCTGGCCCAGCACGCCGGTCGCCCAGCGCAGGCAGCTGGCGCCCGACAGGATCGCGCCCATCGCATACCAGCGGCCGGGCAGGGCGTGGCAAAAGCTGTGCACGCCGCCGGCCGGGTTGCCCAAAGGCGCTTCGGTGACGGAAACGATGGCGGCGCTGGTGCCCAGTGATATAAAACTGTCGCCGCCATTGACGGCGCCAATGCCCACGGCCGAGACAGGATTGTCACCGCCGCCGGCTGCCACCACCACGTCCGAAGGCAAGCCCAGCTTGTCTGTCACGGCGGCCAGCACCGTGCCCGTGGCCGCATCGCCTTCGGCCAAGGCCGGCATCTGTTCCGGCGCCAGGCCGCAGGCGGCCAGCATGGGGGCAAACCAGGCGCGCTTGGCCTCGTCCAGCCACAGGGTACCGGCCGCGTCGGACATGTCGGTGACCTTGTTGCCCGTCAACTGCAGGCGCAGATAATCCTTGGGCGACAGCAGGCAGGCGATGGCATTGAAAGCGTCAGGCTCGTGCGTTTGCAGCCACAGCAGTTTCGGTGCCGTCAGGCCTGCCATGGGCAGGCTGCCCGTCACGTCCGCATAGGCGGGATAGTCGCGCGCCAGACTGGCCGCTTCGGCTTCGGCGCGCGCATCGTTCCACAGGATGGCGGGACGGATCACGTTGTCGTTGCTGTCGAGCAGTACGGCGCCATGCATCTGGCCCGACAGGCCGATGCAGGCGATCTGCGCATATTCCTGCGGCCAGCCGGCGCGCAGCTGGCCCAGCGCGTTGACGCAGGCGGCCCACCAGTCCTGCGGCGCTTGTTCGGACCAGCCCGGCTGCGGGCGGCTGGTATCGATGCGCACGGAAGCCTGGCCGCATACCGTGCCCATGCTGTCCATCAGCACGGTTTTCAGTTCGGAAGTACCGAGATCGATACCGAGGGAAATCGCTGGATGCATATTGGTCTGCTGTAAAAGGTCAGGGGCAGCCGCAGGAATTGCGCACGCGCAGGGTCGGCGACAAGCGCTGCACGTGCCGGGCGCGGCCCGGATTGGCGATACGGTCGATCAACAGGTCGACGGCCATGGCGCCCAGCTCTTCGAGCGGCTGCGCCATCACGGTTAGACGGGGGCTGAAGTAATCGGCCCAGTCGAAATCATCGAAGCCTGCCAGGGACACGTCTTGCGGTACCGCAATGTGCGCGTCGCGCAAGGCGTGCATGGTGCCGATGGTCATCAGGTTATTGCCGGCAACGATGGCCGTGGGACGCTGTCCGGCGGGCAGGGCCAGCAATTCGCGCGTGGCCGCGCCGCTGCGCTCGAGGTTGGAGTCGCCCGAGCGCAGCAGCTCTGGATCGAAAACGATATTGGCGCGCTGCAAGGCCAGGCGGTAGCCATCGATACGCTCGTCCGTCGTGGACAGGCCGGGCGCGCCCGCGATGAACCCGATGCGGCGGTGGCCGTGGACGGTGATCAGGTGGCTGACCAGTTCGGCCGTCGCCTCGATGTTTTCCACGCCCACCTGGTCGAACGGTTGCGCCGACATGCGGTCGACCAGCACGGAAGCGATCTTGTTGCTGGTCAAATAGTCGAGCGTGCGGTGGTGCGTGTCGCCCGATGGCGCCAGCACGATGCCGTCGACCCGGCGCTGGTGCAAGTTCTGCACCACTTTGAGTTCCTGCTCGGGATCGTCATGCGTATCGGAAAACAGCATCATCAGACCGTGGCGCGTGCAGGCGGCCTCGATGGCGCGCACGGTTTCGCTGAAGTAATGATTGGTGAAGGCGGAAATGGCCACGCCGATGGTGCCCGACGAGGAGCCGGCGAGGGCGCGCGCCAGCATGTTCGGCACATAGCCGATCTGCTGCATGGCCGCGTTGACGGCGGCGACGGTTTTCGGGCTGACCTTGCGGGTGCCGTTGAGTACGTGCGAGACGGTCGACAGCGATACGTCCGCCGCCCGCGCTACATCTTCCATGGTGGCCATGGTGTCTCCTGATGGTTTTATTATTATTGTGTGCTGCGATTGAGTACGGCTGTGTCGCCGCGTTTGAATCTATCGTAAACAAAAGAAAGCGCTTGCGCAAGCGCTTTCTTTTTTGTGCGTGCGGATGGATAGAGGTTTTTTGATGCGAGTCGGGACGCGAGCGTAGGTCGGATTGGCGCGCCGCAGGGGCGCGTAATCCGACGTTGGGGACCGTGATGCCGGTTGAGTGTGGTGGTGGTGTCGGGTTACGCGCTTGCGCGCTAACCCGACCTACCCCGACCTACGCCTCATAAAGATGGCAAGGTGGCGTTATTGAATCACCAGCTCATGCAGTTCGCCGGGAGAGTCCGGGAACAGTTTCACGACGGTGGACGTGCGCGTGCCGTAGCCCGGCGTTTCGATGCAGACAGCGGACAGCACGCGCTCGAGGTCGAGCGGCACGCCCGTGTCCGGCAAGCGGAAGTCGGGCGCGCGCGTGGTGTCGGCCAGCATGTCGAAATACGCTTCATCGGGCGCGCCCTGGCACAGCAGGCTGGCGAACTGGGCCTTGGTCTTCAGGACCTTCGGCCACGGCGCGTCGAGCAGGGCGTTCGACAGGCCGTAGATGCCCGGTTCCAATGGCTGGCCATTGCGCGCATCGCCATCGCCGCGGTTGGAAAACCAGATCAGGGTATCGGCGTCACCGAGCACCAGATTGAAACCGTTGTAGGCACCGCTGCCGGGGCGGATTTGCGCGATGTAGTCTTGCGGCGACATATTGCCGGCCAAATAGTCGGCCACGAGGGCACCGCGCGAGGGGGCGTCCGGGTTGCGGTCTTGCGGGCTGCGGATATTCGTGATGGCTGCAAAACGCGAGCTGCCGCCGCCGGCCTGGGTGATGCCCATCCAGCTGCCGCCCGCCTGCAGGTCGCGGCCCGCATACACTTGCGGGTGTTCGGGCCAGGCGCCGGCGGGGGCGCTGGCGCGTTCATAGAATTCGTCGCGGTTGGCGGCGGCAATCAGCGGGATGTGCGGATTGACTTTCCAGGCAAAAACGATCAGGCACATGGAGGCAAATCCATGAACACTTCCGTATGGCGCGCGCCAGCCGTCAACGACAGCAAGCCCGCTTCGTCGGATGCGCCGGCCAGCAGCTCCGTAAAACCTTCACCGACGACAGGGTAGATCTCCATCCACGTCTGCAAGCCATCCTTGGCTTCCGGACGGCGCTTCAGTTGCGGCGCCACGCCGGACGCGGCCGCCAGTTTCGCCTGCATGGCGCGGACCCGGGCTTCCAGCGCCTGGGCATGCTCTTCTTTTACCTGATAGTAAACGTACAGATCTTTCATGGCATTCTCACAAGTCGAGTGCGTCGAGCACGTAAGGCATGGGCAGGAATTGCACGGCAGCGCCCTGGGCCGAGCCGTAGCGCACGGCGCCGGCGGCGCTTGAACCTTCTTCGATCGCCCCCAGCTTCATTTCAACGAGGGCGTCGATGCCGCCCACGCCGTTCGGCGCGGCGTTGACGACCATGCCGCACGGTTGCTCGGGGTCGCTGACGGCGAACAGTTCGCCGCCGGCCACTACCGAGGGATCGGCGATGCTGACGAGGGTGGTGCGGCGTTTGAGCTTGCCCAGATACTGGCTGCGCGCGACGATTTCCTGGCCCGGATAGCAGCCTTTCTTGAAATTGACGCCGCCCAGCAGCTCGAAGTTGACCATCTGCGGCACGAACTGCTCTTGCGTGGCGGCCGTGATCTGCGGGATGCCCGCATGGATCTCGGACAATTGCCAGGCGTCATTGCCGCCCTTGGCGAGAGTTTCGGCCAGCTGCTGCCACACGTCCTGCGCCGTGGCGGCGGACGTCAGCCATTCATAGCGGGCGCTGCCGAACGCATCGGCCACGCGCAGCAGGGTGCCCAGCGCATGCTCGACCTTGCTGAACGGCGTGGCGGGCAGCGCCGGGAACCAGGCGGACAGGGCCGCGCTGGCCCTTTGGCCGCCGAGGCCCAGGACGATCTGGTTCGTTTCATCAAAGGACGCATCGTGCAGCTTGGCCTTGGCGCGCAGCACGAACATCTGCAGCCGCTTCTGAATGGCCGGCTGTATGGCGCGCGGCAATTGCAGATAAATGGTGGTGGCGTTGCGCCACATCAGGAAACTGGCCAGCAAGCGGCCTTTCGGCGTGCAGTAGCCGGCCAGGCGCACTTGCTCCTGGTTCAGGTGTTCCACGTCGTTGGTCAGCTGGCCGTGCAGGAAACTGGCTGCATCGTCGCCGTTCAAGCCGATCAAGCCCTGGTCCGTGATGGCCGCGACAAAACCTTCTTGCAGCTGGGGCACTGTCAGGGACTGGCCGAAATCGGCGACAGGGGAGTTTGCGGTGCCGTCAGGCGCGCCATCGGCGGCAACGGGGCGGGCGCCTTGAGCGGTTAAAAATTGATTCCAGTTATTCATAATTTCCATTAGATCAGCGATTAAGCATTATCATTACGGGTTCATTATAGTGATGTCGCGCAAATTGCGTCGGCAGCGGCAAGATTGCCAGTGTTGACGCCGCTTTGCGCGCACTTGCTTCACAAATGAACGATCATAACAAGCGCGCGCTGCCCGCCAGCGGGCGCATCACAAGAATCGGAACAATGGCTTTCTTTAAAAAACTTGTAGTCAGTTCAGTCATCGCCGCCATCGGCGTGGGCGGTACTTTTGTGTACTGGGCGCAGCAGCCCATCACCACGGACGGCGAAGCGATCCCGTTTACGATCAGCCCGGGCAGCGGCGCGCATGCGGCCGGCCAGCAGATCGCGGACGCGGGCGTGCCCATCGTGCCCATCCTGTTCAACATGCTGGCGCGCATCGAAGGCAAGACCTCGAAGATCAAGGCCGGTTCCTACGAGTTGAAACCGGGCACGACGCCGCAGCGTCTGATCACGCAGCTGGCGCGCGGCGAGTTCGCGCAAGAGTCGCTGACCATCATCGAAGGCTGGACGTTCAAACAGATGCGCCTGGCCATGGCGAATCACCCGGGACTCAAGCACGATACCGTGGGCCTGTCCGACAAGGAACTGATGGCGAAGATCAGCCCCGAATATGTGCTGCCGGAAGGCCTGTTCTTCCCGGACACGTATCTGTTCGCCAAGGGCGCCAGCGAAATGCAGATTTTCAGGCAAGCGCACACGGCCATGATCGGCCGCCTGTCCGAAGCGTGGGACAAGCGCGATCCGGCCTTGCCATATAAAAACCCGTACGAAGCGCTGATCATGGCTTCCATCGTGGAAAAGGAAACGGGGCAAAAGTCCGAGCGCGCCATGATCGCTGGCGTGTTCGTCAACCGCCTGAAGACGGGCATGCTGCTGCAGACGGACCCGACCGTGATCTATGGCATGGGCGACAATTACCAGGGCAAGATCCGCAAACGCGACCTGGAAGCGGACACCCCGTACAATACCTACACGCGCGGCGGCTTGCCGCCCACGCCGATCGCCCTGGCTGGCGCGCAATCGCTGACGGCGGCGCTGGCGCCGGCCCGCACGCAAGCGCTGTATTTCGTCGCTCGCGGCGACGGCACCAGCCAGTTCTCGGCCAACTTGCCCGACCATAACCGCGCCGTGAATCAATACCAGCGCTAATTTCACCAGATTAAGAAGTTTCATGACACAACACCATCAACCCCGCTTCATCACCTTCGAAGGCATCGATGGCGCGGGCAAATCGACGCATATCGGCTTTGTCACCGACTACCTGCGGCAAAGGGGCGTGAGCCTCGTCTCGTCGCGCGAACCGGGCGGCACCAGCCTGGGCGAAAAGCTGCGCGAATTGCTGCTGCATGAAAAAATGCATCTGGAAACGGAAGCCTTGCTGATGTTCGCCAGCCGCCGCGAACACATCGCGCAAGTCATCGCACCCGCCCTGGAACGGGGCGAGTGGGTCATTTCCGACCGGTTTAGCGATGCCAGCTTCGCCTACCAGGGCGGCGGCCGCGGCATGGACCTGGGCAAGATGGAAGCGCTGGAAGCGTTGGTGCACCCGCACTTGCAGCCGGACCTGACGTTTTTATTCGACGTGCCGCTGGCCGTGGCCCGCGCCCGCCTGGACGCCACGCGCGCGCTTGACAAGTTCGAGCAGGAGCGATCGGACTTCTTTGCCGCCACACGCAACGAGTACCTGCGCCGCGCGGCTCAGTTCCCGGAACGCTTCCGCATCATCGACTCCACGCAAAGCATTGCCGACATCCAAGTGCAACTTGCGCAATTACTTGATATTTTGCTCGAACAAAGCGTCGCAACACACTGATTTACAAAGAATAAAATGACCAGTTCTCTCTATTCGTGGCAACAGGACGCCTGGCAGCAATTGCAAGCCTTGCGCCCGCGCATGCCGCACGCCATTTTGTTCCATGGCGCGCAGGGCATCGGCAAGGCCGACTTCATCGAGCATTTTGCGCAAGCGCTGCTGTGCGAAGACGTGCGCGCCGACGGCCACGCCTGCGGCGCTTGCGCCTCGTGCGGCTGGTTTAGCCAGGGCAACCATCCCGATTACCGCCGGGTCCGTCCGGAAGCGCTGGAAGACGAGGTGGCCGACGACGGCGAAGAGGGCGAAGGCGCGAAGAAAAGCGCCAAGACCAAGACGCCGTCGAAAGACATCAAGATCGAGCAGATCCGCAACCTGGCCGACTTCATGAACATCTCCACGCACCGCCAGGGCTTGCGCGTGGTGGTGCTGTACCCGGCCGAGGCGCTGAACACGCCCGCGTCGAACGCCTTGCTGAAGACGCTGGAAGAGCCGCCGCCGGGCACCTTGTTCCTGCTGGCCTCGAACAGCCTGGACCGCTTGCTGCCGACGATTCTGTCGCGCTGCAGGAAATTTGCGCTGCCCATGCCCAGCCACGAGCAGGCCTTGACGTGGCTCAAGCAGCAAGGCTTGAACGATGCGGACAGCTGGCTGCGCGAGCAGGGCGGCGCACCGCTGGCCGCGCTGACCCAGTCCGAATCGGGCGGCCGCGAGGAAACGGAACAATTGCTGCAAGTCTTGGCCAACCCTGGCGTGGAAGCGGCCCTGAAGGCGGCCGACAAATTGCAGAAGGCGCCGCTGGCGCCGCTGGTGGCATCGCTCCAGCGCTGGCTGTACGATGTGTTTTCCGTCAAATTGTCGGGCACCATCCGCTACTACCCGCGCCACCGGCGCGAACTGGAAGCGCTGGCAGGACGCATCAACGTCAGCCGTCTGATGGCCGCCATCAAGGCGGCGAACGAGCGCCGGGCGATTGCCGAGCACCCCTTGTCGCCCAAGCTGTTCCTCGAAGATATGCTGCTCGATTACGCTTCCAGTTGCCAATAAAATCAATAGTTTATGGTGCTGAGTTAATGTAAATTCTCTTTTTTCCGTTTGCCACGCTTGGCCCCTGGTGTTACAGTCAAGGCACTGGACAGCAATGGAGGCGTGCATGAAACGAGTCACTGGCATCGGCGGCATCTTTTTCCAGGCGCAAGACCCAGCCGCGCTGCGCGCCTGGTACCAGCGCCACCTGGGCCTGGACGTGCAGCCGTGGGGCGGCGCCGCCTTTAGCTGGACGGATGCGGACGGCCAGCCCACGGCGGGTACCACCATCTGGTCGGTGGCGGCCAGGGACAGCGAGCAATTCCTGCCTGGCAAGGCTTCCTTCATGATCAATTACCGGGTCGACGACCTCGATGCGCTGTTGCAAGCCTTGCGCGATGAAGGCTGCACGGTGCTGGACAAGGCGCCCGATTCGGAATACGGCCAGTTCGGCTGGGTCATCGATCCCGAGGGCAACAAGGTGGAGCTGTGGCAGCCGCCACAGGGGCAGTAGGCGGAACCTGCCTCGTTCAGCGATAATACCGGCTCAGATAACGATCCCTATTTATTATGCGCGACATTATTGCTGGATTCCTACGCTTCCAAAAAGAGGTTTTTCCTGAGCGCCGCGAGTTGTTCAAGACCCTGGCCACGGGACAAACCCCGAAGGCCCTGTTCATTTCCTGCTCGGACAGCCGCATGGTGCCGGAACTGGTGACGCAGCGCGAACCCGGCGAACTCTTCGTGATCCGCAACGCGGGCAACATCGTGCCATCGTATGGCCCCGAGCCTGGCGGCGTGAGCGCCACGGTTGAATTTGCCGTGTCCGCCTTGAACGTGAGCGACATCGTCATTTGCGGCCATTCCGATTGCGGCGCGATGAAGGCAATCGCCACCTGCGCCTGCCTCGATCACATGCCGGCCGTGCGCAGCTGGCTGCACCATGCGGACGCGGCGCGCATGATCAACGAATCGGTCGACCATCCGACGGAGCAGTCGCGCATCGACGGCATGGTGCGCGCCAACGTGGTCGCGCAACTCAATAACCTGCGCACCCATCCTTCGGTGGCGCTGGCCATGGCGCAACACCGGCTGACCCTGCACGGCTGGGTGTACGACATCGAGAACGGTTCTCTCGACGCGCTCGACGAGTCGACCGGCAACTTCGTGCCGCTCGCGGAACACCCGGCCTCGCAGATGTAATCGGCTGCAAGCCTCCGAACCGCTCCGGCAGGGGATGCGCGCCGCCGCCGTTCCCCTGCCAGTTTTCGCTCCCTCCGGTACAATCCCGCCTTATGTATATCGATTCTCATTGCCATATCAATTTCCCCGAGCTGGCCGCTCGCATGCCCGAGATCCTCGCCAAGATGGCCGAGAACAAGGTGACGCACGCCCTGTGCGTGTCCGTCGACTTGCCGGACTTCCCGCAGGTGCTGGCCCTGGCCGAGCAGTATCCGCATATCTTTGCGTCCGTCGGCGTGCATCCCGACTATGAAGACACGCCTGAACCGTCCGTGGAAGACCTGGTGCGATTGGCGGACCACCCGAAGATCATCGCCATCGGCGAGACGGGCCTCGATTATTTCCGTTTGACGGGCGACCTCGAGTGGCAGCGCGAGCGTTTCAGAACTCACATCAAAGCTTCAAGAATCACGCGCAAGCCCTTGATTATTCACACAAGAGCGGCCAGTGAAGACACGATACGCATCATGCGCGAAGAGGGCGCTGGCGTGGCCGACGGCGGCGTGGCCGGCGTCATGCATTGCTTTACGGAATCGCTGGAAGTGGCGCGCGCCGCCATCGACATGGGTTTCTATATTTCGTTTTCCGGCATCGTCACGTTCAAGAGCGCCAAGGATTTGCAAGCCGTGGCCCTGGAAGTGCCGCTCGAGCGCATCCTCATCGAGACGGATTCGCCGTACCTTGCGCCCGTGCCGTTCCGTGGCCGCATGAACGAACCGGGCTATGTAGCCCACGTGGCGGAATACCTGTCGACCCTGAAAGGCATCCCACTGGAGCAGGTGGCGCGCCAGACGACGGACAATTTCTTCAAGTTATTCAATCAGTTGCCATAACTTCTTAAGGTCAGACATGATGAAAAAACTCGCGCTGGCGATGCTGCTGTGCTGCGCTAGCGCCAGCCACGCGGCGCCGGAACCGGACGCCTTCTTCCGTGCCGTGTCCGTCAACAACGCCAGCGGCGTGCGCGACATGCTGGCCGAGGGCATGAACCCGAACCAGCCCGACGCGCAGCGCGGCGACATTCCCCTCGTGCTGGCCTTGCGCGACGATGCGGACCGGGTTTTCAAGGTGCTGCTCGACGCACCCGGCATCGACATCGAAGCCCGTTCGGCCAACGGCAACACGGCGCTGATGATGGCCGCCTATAAACACAAGCAGGACGCCGTGAACGCCTTGCTGGCCAAGGGCGCCAAGGTCAACCAGAGCGGCTGGACGGCGCTCCACTATGCGGCCTCGGCAGGCGACTTGCCCATCATGAAGATTTTATTGGACCGCGACGCCGTCGTCGATGCGCGCGCGCCCGCCAACGTCACGCCGCTGATGTTCTCCGCTCGCGAGGGGCAGGAGGGTGCCGTCAAGCTGCTGCTGTCGTGGGGAGCGGACGCCAGCCTGAAAAGCGACCATGGCTGGACGGCCGCGCAGTTTGCCCAGGCCGGCGACAAGCCGGGTGTGGTCGCCATCATCGAAGCGGCACAGAAGGCGCGCGCGGCCCGAAAGTAATCTTCTGGCAATATTTTCCATGCCAGCGCTGAAACTGGCATGGAATTGCCTCTCAGCTCAGCCCTTTGTTCTCCGTGCCGATTAACGATAATGATCGTGTCGCATTAATCAGGAGATTTTTCGCATGGGCAATCACATCAACGTCAGGCGCCGGCTGGTTTGTCGCCGCCCCTCGCGCAGCCCGTGCGATAACACTGCTTTCTGGAATGACAAAACCGATCGGCCATCGGAGCCAGACTCCAAGAGGACAGACATGCTGAATGAACGAGAAATCGAGAGTTGTTACCTGGGGCAATTTATCCCCGTCCATTACCACCACAATATGTTGATGGACCAGAACCGCATGCACGGGTTCAAGTCGGCCATCGATTACGCGGTGAAGCCTGGCATGAAAGTGCTGGAGCTGGGCGGCGGCACGGGCGTGCTGTCGTGGTTTGCGGCCGCACGCGCCGACAAGGTGTGGTGCGTGGAGTTCAATCCTGACATGGTCAAGGAAGCGCGCAAGATGCTGGCGCTCAATCCCAACGGTGAAAAAGTGGAAGTCGTCCACGCGGACGCGTTTGAATACCTGCCGCCCGAGCCTGTCGACGTGGTCATCTGCGAAATGATTCATGTAGGCATGCTGCGCGAAAAGCAGGTGGAAGTGATCGAATCGTTCAAACGCCGCTACCTGGCCCGTTTTGGCGGCCCGCTGCCCATCTTCCTGCCCGAAGCCGTCATCATGGCCGTGCAGCCGATGCAGCAGGAATACGATTTCGAGGGCTTTTATGCGCCCATCGTGCAATTCCAGGAAACCACGGCCATCCACCCGGGCGTGCAGGAGCTGGCGCCGCCTTCCGTCTACAGCATCATCGACTTCAGCCAGCCGACGGACAGCGTCTTCGGCTTCGACGGCAAGTTCGTCGTCGAGCGCAGCGGCACCCTGAACGCCTTGCGTTTCGTCACCAAGAACATCCTGGCCGTCGTGCCCGAGCGCTCGACGACCATCGACTGGCTGAACCACTATATGTGCTTGCCGCTGGCCACGCCGGTCGCCGTGAAGGCGGGCGACGTGCTGCAAGTGAGCTTCCAGTACCGCGCCGGCGGCTCGATTCCTTCACTGGAAACGTCGATCCGCGCGCAGGTGATCTATGACGTGAATCTGCAGCCTGTTACGCAGAACGCCGTCTACGCCTGAGTGTCATTAACGTAAAGGCAACGCCGCAGCGATTTCGTCCTGCGGCGTTTGTCCATTCAGGGTATATTTCGTCTTTTACCCACTGGACAGCTTTACTATCATGGAACAGATCGATCAGCGTTACCTCGTGCAACAGAACAAAATCAGCGATGGCGAGACCAAGCCGCCCGTGTTTGCCAAGGTAATGCGCAGCAAGGAAGGCGTGTTTGAAGGCGTGTCCTTCATCAAGTCGAAGGACAAGGCCTCCATCCTGACCATCGAAGATGCCAACCAGGCCATCAAATGGGCCACCAGCAAGAAACCGAACGCGCATGAATACATCACGAAAGTGATTTGCGTCGGTCAATAAAGGTCTCCGCAGGCGCCGTTCATTCCCGTTTTTGCACCGTTCATCCCCCCAGCACGCAGTTCATCGCACGGCCGTTGCCGCCGTGGCGGCGCTTGCATATAGTGGCCTCACGGTAGCGGGGCAAGCACGGCTTGCTCCGCACATTTCATTCTAGGGGGACGCAATGCTGGGATTTGTGCTGTGGCTGCTGCTCTTGCTCGTGTGCTGGCCCCTGGCCTTGCTGGCGCTCGTGCTGTATCCGCTGGCCTGGCTGCTGTTGCTGCCATTCCGCTTGATCGGCATCGGCGTCGAAGGCGTGTTCGAATTGCTGCGCGCCATCGTCATGTTGCCGGCCCGCGTGCTGGGCGGCGGCCCGCGATAAACCAGATATTTTCCATAAAAAATGGCGCCCTCGGCGCCATTTTTGTTTGCGGTACTGCTTGGCTTACAGGTCGACCATGAAACCGGCGCCGATCGATTTCTGCGAATAGTTGTAGTCGATCAAGCTCTGGCCATAACCGGAGAACAGTTGCAGATAGCCTTTCAGGTTGGCCTTCAATGGGAAAGCCCAGCTTGCCTGCATGGAGCCATGCTTCTTGCTGAAATTGCGGCGGGCCGTCACGGCATACTCGTGGCCCTTGTTGCGGTAGCTCACGCGCAAGTCGCCATGCCCCAGGTAATCGGTGATGTCGATATTATCATTGTCGGTCTTGCCATTGTCGAGGCGGTGCCAGACACGGGCCGTGACAGCCAGATTGTCTTTTTCCATGCCCAGTTCGGCATACACGCGGTTCCAGCTGCGCGATAGCGTCGACGTCTGACCGTTGGACTGGTGCACGAGGCCGAAGTTCAGGTAATTGAATTCCACGCCCGCGAAATTCTTGTTGATCGGCATGATCAGCATCAGTTCCGGCTGGTAATTGGTCTCGCGGAACGGGCTCGAGGCCTTGCGGTTATACGCTTGCCAGAAACTTTGCTGCGTGTAGCCGAACCACATGTCGAGCGGCGTGCCGGCGATGTCTTCCAGCAGCTTCATCTTGAAGCTCAGCTGGAACGTCAGTTCCACATGCTGGCTCTTGATGCCGGCCGGCGTGAAATCCTGGAACGGCTCGTCGTTGGACGCATCGCTGTAATTGGCCAGCAGCAGATAGGTGTCGCGGTGCGGGCGGAAGTTGAACAGGCCGCGTTTCGAGGCCTCGTTCAGTTCCCACGATTGCTGGGTGCGCGAAATCGGCGCTTCCGGCGGCGCCGCGCCTGTCTGTGCGACGGCAGGAATGGCCGCGTTGACAGCGTCCGGCGTGGCCACGCCAGGCGGACTGACGGGAGTGATGGGGGCGGCCTCGGCTGCCGCTGCCAGGGTGACGGCAGCGGTGGCGGAATCACCGCCGGCCGCGATGGTGGCTTTTTCCGCCGCCTTGGCCAGGGTGTCGAAGCACCCCAGGCGGGCGCTGGCGTCGCCAAGTACGGCGCAACGCTGCATTTGCTGTTCCAGTTCGCCGGCCATGGCCAGCGCCGGCGATGCCAGCAGGGAAGAGAGGATTATTTTTCTTAGTTGGATAGTCATAGGCTGAGTAGGGCATGTCGTTCGGTGCGCACCTGGGCTGCATGCCGGCGGCGTCGCCTTGCATGGCCGGATGCCATGCGTATTGATTTTTATTAATCTTTGTTGAATTAAAGTTCAAAAATTAACGTCTGGAAGTATAGCCGAATCCGCAATTAGTCTCCGTGCGCCTGACGTGTGTGCGCCTGCCAGTGTTGCGTGCATGGTAAACAGCCCGCTGCCGTGCCGGCCAAATCGATGTCTGCTACACTGGAAAACCGGGTGCCGGGGCTAGCCATGGAGATTGTGATGACCCGCAAAACACCTATCGAGCGCTACCGCAACATCGGCATCAGCGCCCATATCGATGCCGGCAAGACCACCACCACCGAGCGCATCCTGTTTTATACGGGGGTCAATCACAAGATCGGCGAAGTGCACAATGGTGCCGCCACCATGGACTGGATGGAGCAGGAACAGGAACGGGGCATCACCATCACCTCGGCCGCCACCACGGCCTTCTGGAAAGGCATGGCCGGCAACTTCCCCGAGCACCGGATCAACATCATCGATACGCCCGGCCACGTGGATTTCACGATCGAGGTCGAGCGTTCGATGCGCGTGCTCGACGGCGCCGTGATGGTGTATGACGCCGTCGGCGGCGTGCAGCCGCAATCCGAGACCGTCTGGCGGCAAGCCAACAAATATCACGTGCCGCGCATCGCCTTCATCAACAAGATGGATAGGGTGGGGGCCGACTTCCTGCGCGTGCGCAAGCAGATCGCCGACCGCCTGAAGGGCGTGGCCGTGCCCATCCAGTTGCCGATCGGCGCCGAAGACCATTTCACGGGCGTGATCGACCTGTTGAAAATGCGCGCCATCACCTGGGACGACGCCAGCCAGGGCGTGCAGTTCAGCTATGGCGAGATTCCCGCCGAGCTACAGGCGCAGGCACAGCAGTGGCATGAGCACATGGTCGAACACGCGGCCGAAGCCAGCACCGAGATGACGGAACGCTATCTGAATGGCGACACGTTTACGGAAGCCGAGCTCAAGCAAGCCTTGCGCGCGCGCACGATTCGCAATGAAATCGTGCCCATGCTGTGCGGCAGCGCGTTTAAAAACAAGGGAGTGCAGGCGATGCTCGATGCCGTCATCGAATATCTGCCGTCGCCCATGGAAGTGCCGCCCATCATGGGCCATGACGAGCACGACAACGAGGTGGAGCGCCATCCGACGGACGACGAGCACTTTGCCGCGCTCGCCTTCAAGATCATGACGGACCCGTTCGTGGGGCAATTGACCTTCTTCCGCGTGTATTCGGGTGTGGTGAACTCGGGCGACATGGTCTACAACCCCACCAAGAGCGCGCGCGAGCGGCTGGGGCGCATCCTGCAGATGCATGCGAACGAGCGCAAGGAAATCAAGGAAGTGTATGCGGGCGACATCGCCGCCGCCGTGGGCCTGAAAGCCGTCACCACGGGCGACACCTTGTGTGCGCTCGATCACATCATCGTGCTGGAAAAGATGATCTTCCCGGAACCCGTGATTTCGCAGGCGGTCGAACCGAAGACCAAGCCTGACCAGGAAAAGATGGGCATCGCCCTGAACCGCCTGGCGCAGGAAGACCCGTCGTTCAAGGTGCATACGGACGAGGAATCGGGCCAGACCATCATGTCGGGCATGGGAGAATTGCACCTGGAGATACTGGTCGACCGCATGCGCCGTGAATTCGGCGTGGAAGCCAATGTCGGCAAGCCGCAGGTGGCGTACCGCGAAACCATCACGCGTGCGGTGGAAGACGTGGAGGGCAAGTTCGTCAAGCAATCGGGCGGGCGGGGCCAGTACGGCCACGTGGTGCTCAAACTTGAACCTTTGCCGCCAGGCACCGGCTACCAGTTCGTCGATGCCATCAAGGGCGGCGTGGTGCCGCGCGAATTCATCCCCGCCGTCGACAAGGGCATCGTCGAAACCTTGAAGTCGGGCGTGCTGGCCGGCTACCCGGTCGTCGACGTGAAGGCGACACTGACCTTCGGCTCCTACCATGACGTCGATTCGAACGAAAACGCCTTCCGCATGGCCGGTTCCGTCGCCTTCAAGGATGGCATGCGCAAAGCCTATCCCGTACTGCTCGAGCCGATGATGCAGGTGGAGGCGGAAACGCCGGAAGAGTTCATGGGCAACGTCATGGGCGACCTGACGGCTCGCCGCGGCATGGTGCAGGGCGTCGACGACGTCCCCGGCGGCGCGGGACGCATCGTCAAGGCCCTCGTGCCGCTGGCGGAAATGTTCGGTTACTCGACAACGCTGCGTTCGCTGACGCAGGGCAGAGCCACCTACACGATGGAATTCAAGCACTATGCGGCCGTGCCCAAGCATATCCTCGACCAGGTGGCATCTGCTGGCAAGGCAAAGTAGGTCGGGTAGGTCGGATTAGGCCCTCCGGGCCGTAATCCGACACCATCGTTGGCCTGAGCCGCTGGTGATGGTGTCGGCTTACGCGCTGTGCGCTAACCCGACCTACGCTCAAGATGGCGTACGGGCCTTTCCCATTTTCGGCGCCACTGTTACATTAACTGCCATTCCACCAACACAGGAGAGAGCATGGCCACCGCAGAACAGAAGCAGGAAGGACAGCACCGCGACAGCAGCGACTTTGTCATCACGCAAACTTTCGACGCACCACGCGAACTGGTGTTCCGCTCGTGGGTGGAGCCCGAGCGCCTGGCGCAATGGTGGGGCCCCGTCGGTTTCGAATTGAGCGTGCTGGCGCTGGACCTCAAACCGGGCGGAGTCTTCCACTACGGCATGCGCGCCGACAATGGCTACGAGATGTGGGGCAAGTTCACCTACCAGTCTATCGAAGCGCCCGAACGCATCGTTTCCATCCTGTCGTTTGCCGACAAGCAGGGGAATGCCGTGCAGCACCCCGTCAGCGCTACTTGGCCATTGGAATCGTTCAATGTCATGACGCTTAGCGAAGAGAATGGCAAGACGACGATGACTTTGCGCTCGACGCCGCACAAGGCGACGGATGAGCAGCATGAGACTTTCAAGCAGGGGTTTGAGTCGATGACGCAGGGGTTCAAGGCGACCTTCGCCCAGCTGGCCCAGTACTTGGCGCGTGTCCAGTAAGTTTTTATTGAATGGCGGGCCAGAGCCGCGGGCCTGAGAAAATGTCCATGGCTGCGTTGCTTGGGCTCGCCGTACATGTGTACTGTCTTCGCCCGCGCGCCTTGCCCTGGCCATTTTTCAGGCTCGCTGGGCCCGGGGAGCCTTTGTTTGGGGCGGGGCGTGTTCATGCTCTCGTTGCCTGTTGCCAGTTTGCGGTCGGGGAAGGTCCGCTTTCGCCTCAGGCTGTGTGAAAACCCGAGTTTTTGTATCGGGAGCGGCCGCTCCGTGCAAGCCCCCGATTTTCCCCGACGTGCGAGTCGAAGTTAAAAAGGGCTCACGCCCCCAACAACGCCGCTTTCAGCCCCTGATTTCCCATGATGTTCACCATGCGTTTCAAGTTGTAGGCTAGAACATGTAAGCTCATCTCTGTTTTCACGCGTGGTAACGTTCGAGTTAAAAAATGTGTAGCACCCATCCAAGCTTTTAACGTACCGAATGGATGTTCGACTGTTTGCCGCCTGATTCTCGCGACGTCTCCGTGCTCAGCTATCCGCTTGCTCATCCTATCGAGGGCGTCTTCGTGCTCCCAGCGGGCGATACGGCGATTTGCGCCGGTGGTGCACTGAGATTTCATCAGGCACTTGGGACAAGATGACGACCAGTATTTGTGAAACAGCAGCCCTTTTTCTAGCGTGCTGAATCGTCGGATTGCACGTTCTCCAGCAGGACATTGGAACTCGTCGCTCTCGGGCAGATATCGGAAGTCGCGTTTATCGAATAGCCCCTTTGCACGATTGCCCGAAGTGAGCGGTTTAGGAACTAATGGCACCATCCCCGATTCCTCGCACGCCAAAATTTCGGGACCGCTGTAATAGCCGCGATCAGCGTACACCTCTAGATGCTTCAGACCGATCACCTCATTGGCTTGCTTTGCCATTGACGCCAGCTGGGCGCGATCATTTCCTATGTTGGTGACTTCATGCGCCACGATCAAGTGGTGCTTTGTGTCGACGGCAGATTGCACGTTGTATCCGACGGTGGCGGTTCCGCGTCCGCTGGTCGACATCGAGCGTGCATCAGGATCAGTCAGCGAAATCTGCTGATCTGGCGTCTGCTTCAATTTCTTGTCGAGCTCACCCAGGCTTTCGATCTGCTCTTTCAGACCTGCGATTTTTTCTTTAATACGCATCACGCGAGTTGCGGGGACAAGCGCAGGATCACGGTCGGCGCGATCAAGCTCGTCCATGTAGCGCTTGATGCTTTCCTCGATCTGCTCAATGCGGGCTTCCAGCTTGTTGTTGGTGAAATTTCGGTCGCGATTATTTACCGCTTTGAACTTGCTGCCATCGATTGCCACGCTGCTATCCGAGAAAACATCAAGCCTGCGACATACCTGCACGAATTGGCGGCACACTTTGCAGATGGCGGGGCCGTTATCTTTGCGAAAGTCAGCGATGGTTTTAAAGTCGGGAGATAGCCTCCCGGTCAACCACATCAGTTCGATATTACGCTGCGCCTCACGCTCCAGGCGGCGGCTCGACTGGATTCGATTGAGGTAACCATAGATGTAAATCCCAAGGAGAACTGCAGGATGGTAGGACGGGCGACCGGTGCGTGCCGGGTCGGCACCGGCAAAGCCAAGGGTCCTGAGATCAAGCGCTTCAATGAATGCCTCTACAATCCGAACGATATTGTCCTCTGCAACGTAGTCATCCAGATGCTCGGGAAAGAGAACGCTCTGGCTGCGGTCGGTTCCCTCGACAAAACGCTTCATCCTGCTCTCCTGATTACGTCAAATGAGCTATTAACGCTTCAGAAAAAATCTCGTTTACATTGGGGTGCGTTTTCACACACTCTGGCCTCTTAGCAGACCTTTCATTTATGAACTGAAATATTCACCTTAGATATGCGCGCAAGCAATAACTCTTCTAAAGTGTTAACTTGATATTTATCAAATTGCAAGCAAACAGACCTGAGCGTCACCTCAAATGTTTCATCTAGTCCAAACATCTTTTTGGTCGCCTTTCCTTTACGAGACTTACGAACAAGCTTGAGCAGACCATCGTCCTGCAACTGGAGATGACGAGAAAATTTATCCAAATAAGGGTGAATAATATTAAAATCACATTTATCATACTCAGCAGATGCCTTTTCAACAGTCTCCGTATCGCCTTTATAATCGCTGGAATTGCATTTCGAACAGGCAAGAATTAAATTTCTGCTCTGAAAGGTGAACTGCTTATACAAACTTTTCGGAGCGATGTGGTCGCGCTGGATACCCTTATAGCCACGCTCACCGTTCCTAGAAACAAAGCTAAAACCACAGTAATAGCAGTACCCGTCTTGTGCTAACTCCAAGAATTTTTTGATATTAGTTTTAAGTGTGTCCCGATCTTTGCGCTTATGTGGAATGGTAGCTATGCTGCCGCTCCACATCTCATCATGACCTAGCGTTGAATTGTGAAGAGCATCCACTAAGGACTGTTCCGCAACGGTGTACGTATATGCCGCAACAATTTGTTCCGTGAACCTTAATGCATTTTTCATGACTTTTCTTTTATGATTTTCTCAGCTTTGTTGATGAGTTTAAACAATGGATCGATTTCAGTAATATTAAATTTTCTAATTCGCCCCAAAGATTCTTTGAATTTTCGAAAGCTTCCCGAATCGTTGCTCATGTAATCGATGATGATTCGTAGGTCAAGTTCGAGGTATTTGTTTCTAAATCCGGTGACTCCAAAGACTTGATATAATGTGTGCTCGGGCGACCATCCGTAACTATTAACATCTAAAGCATCAACGAAAATTTCTCCGCGCTCATGATTAAATTGGAGTGCCAGAATTGTGGAATTTCTCCCCTCCAAATTGGACAATAAAAAATGCGAATGTGTGGCTATTAAAGAGTGACAACCCAAAAAACCGACTAATGCTGCATCTAGTATCGATAGAAAGTCGATTTGCCAGTTCGGGTGCAAACTTATTTCTGGCTCGTCAATCATGATTACTGAATCATTTTCCACGTGCGCAATAATCGACAAGAATATTCTCAAGATGTTGAACTCACCCGAACTGGATTGATGTAAGTCGATGCCATTATTCGAGAATATTGAAAGTGTTTTTATAGTTAGAATCTTAGCTTCCGTCAAACGTGATATCATTGTCAATTTATCGAATAATTTTTTATTTCGACTAATTGTAGATAAGTTGGCTTGCGCCGATGCGTCATTTTCTATAGACGTGAGAAAATCTTTAATGGCGACTTCATTTTCGATATAGAAATCAGATGTCACGAATCCACGGAAAGCTGCATTCTGAAAACTTGCACTTCCTGCCATTGCGTTGCTGTGAAGCTTACGTCTTCCTGAGTCATTGAAAGCAGCGAAATTACTACCTCGTTCCAGCGTGATTGAGAATTTGCTGTTGAAGCCAAGTTTATTCAGAACCTCCAGTGCACCATTCACCCTACGTGTCGATCGGCATATCAAAAGCATGTCTTGGAACATCTTTTCTTTCATATTGGAGAAAAAGATGTTATTGGAAGCAGTTTTCAAACCCAAATACACGTAGTGCTCACTTTTCCGTACACTATTTTTCGCTAGAAACGGAAAGCGATCATTTGGCGTGGAAGAAATCGCCAAAATCTTTCCTTTTCCGAAATTTCCTCCGGAGCTTATATCGCTACTGCTGATCAATAGGGCTTTTCCAGCCATTTCTGCTTCAAGGTCATAGCTATAATCAATCCCGATAAGAGACTTGATTTTTCTCTCACTACATTCAATGGTCAATGCATCCGCGATGCAAGATAATATTGTACTCTTGCCAGTTCCATTTGGGCCAATGATCACCGTCTTGTAGTTGGTGCCTGCGTCACAAGCAGATGAAAGAGGGAAAGATAAGTTTGAAAATAGGCCATGCCCGTTAATCGCAATTTTTTTTAACAACAATCAAAGCCTCTTTAATTTTTAATTCAAATTGAAAATACGTGGCATTAAATCAAGCACAAGGGGGGAATGATTTAACCAAATTTTTTCGGTTAAAAAATGTCGGATTTAGTGCCGCCAGCTTTTGATCGGTAGCTGTCGTTGCCAGGTTCCGCCCTATAAAGGACACTGGTTCCGCGACACTAACTTTCCATGGAGTCATGAGCATAACGAATTACCCAGCGAAAAAAGTCACGCATTGTCACGTCGTTTAGCTGACGTCGCAGGTGCTAACTGTCCGTCATCACTTGCCGATTAGTTGCACTTCCAGTACGTTAAACACCGTTATCCCTGAAACAGACGCAATGTCCCAAGGAGCTTGTGTATTGATGCGCACCAGCTTGCGCCCAGCCGTGTCCATCCATTCGTGTTCGACAACGCAAGCAATGTATCCCGGCTGCGGATAGCTGCTGTCCGCACGCAGATCGCTGCTACTGACCACTGGCACTTTCTCAATGAATTCATGCCTGCCGCCATCGGCATCGCTCAGCACGCACGCGACTACGCCCGGAAAGGCGTCGTCAACGTAGCGTTCGATCTGTACGGACATTTTTCTTGTATCTCTGTTTAGACTTGAAACTTCCATGTTGCCTCCGCTAACTCAGGCTCTGCCTGGCAAAATGCGCTGAGGCAGGCGTTCCCGGTGACGACCAGCCATTCGCGCCGTGTGTGTTCAAAACCCTGTAGCGTGTTCTCTTCCATACCCCAACCTCCTGTCAGCACTTCCAAGAGGTGGCTGCCGCACGGGAAGTCACTGGAATTCCAGTATCGCACCAGGTCGACCTCATCAAGCAAGCGAAATCCGTCTACGTCGGGGAACGTAATCTTCAGGCCGCTGACGTCATTTTGCTCTCGCGAACAGGCAATCAGCACAATCAGTGTGCCGTCGGCATAGCTGACGGAGGCAATATCGGAGTTGGGCTGAACACCGCTTGACGGCAGATATGCGCGAGCCTTGAGCGCTACTTTTGTCATATCGCCCGCTTCAGGCACTACTCTCATCATTTCGCCTCCATCCCCAACATCCCCCGCACCACCGGCAAAATCATCGTCCAAGCATTCGACGTCGCCGCGATCTCGTCATAATGACTGGCCCCCGGCAAAATCAGCACCTCCGCATGGTCACCGGCCTTCACAGCTTTCGCTGCATAGTCGTGCGCCACGCGGGGAGGCGAGATGGTGTCGAGTTCTCCCGTGGCCAGCACGGTGCGGCTGCCGTTGGGGATGAGGTCGGCGGCGTTGGTGTCGCTGTAGATGTCGGGGCGCGTTGCGCTGGGCTGGCCTGCCAGCTGGGCGATGTCGCGCTCGCAGCTGGTCTTGATCAAGTCTTTCTCATGGCGCAGGTCGGCCAGACCGCCCAGGCTGACGATGTTTTTCACTGGCAGGTAGTTGTCGCGGTACAGGGGACTGGTCTTTGGCAGTTTTTCCCTGCCTGCGATCCATTGCACCAGCTGGCCGCCGGCCGAGTGGCCCATGGCGACGATGCGGTTCACGTCCAGCTGGTACTGGGGCGCGTGCTGCTGCAGGCTGTCGAGTGCCGCGTGCATGTCTTCGTAGGTGCCCGGGTAGCCGCCGCCCGGCTCGTCGACGCGCCGGTACTCGACATTCCACACGGCGATCCCTTGTGCGACGAGGGCGCCGGCCACGTTGCGCATCTGCTTGATGCCGCCGAAGGCCACCGTCCAGCAGCCGCCATGCACGAGCACGACGACGGGGAACGGTCCGCTGCCTTCGGGCCGGAACAGCTGTGCGTATTGCGACGGTGCGGGGCCATAGGCGATCTGTGCCGTTGGCGGTGGGCCGTTCAGGGCCAGGTAGTCGTCCAGGCTCATGGGGGCGGCGACGGCGCCGCGGACTGAGGCGAGCAGGGCGGTGGCGATCAGGGAGGACGGCAGGGAGGTAGGCATGCTGGAACTCGCTTGAGAAGAGAGCAACACTTTAGCATAGGGGCACGTGCACGTAGAGATCAAGCGATGCGCTGTTTCCTCCTGCAAGAGGGTTGCCCCATGGTATATTCCGGGCATCAGTTTTCCCCTTATCGACACGGTGCACGCAAACAACATTCTTTCCTTGCTGGACGCCGAGCATAGTGCGCTGGGCAGCATCGCGGCAGGCGCCGACCTGGCCCATGCATTGGAGCATTTGTTGCTGGCGCTGCAAGCGCTGGCCGACGGCGGCGCGCATGCCTGCCTGGTGCTGATCGACGAGTCCGACCGCTTTTGCGGCTTGTCCGCACCCAGCTTGCCACAAGACCTGTGCCTGGCCTTGCGCCATGGCGGCGAACAGCCATCCCCGTTCGGCACGGCGGCCTTTTCCGGCGCGCCCGTGTATTGCGGCGACATCACGCGCGACGTGCACTGGAGCGCGGGACGCAAGGAAGCCTTGCTGCACGGTTACCGCGCCTGCTGGGTCGCCCCCGTCTTTGGCGCCAAAGGGCATATCCTGGGCGTGCTGGGCCTGTTTTTCCAGGCGACATGCCATCCCACGCAACCGGAGATCGAACTGCTGGCGCTGGCCGCGCGCGTGGCCGCGCATGTCATCGAGCGGGGCCAGCTGGAACAGGCGCTGCACGACAGCCGCGAACACTTTCATTACGCCATCGAACTGAACACGCAAGTGCTGTGGACGGCCGATATCGACGGGAAGCTCGACTATGTCGCGCAGCGCTGGCGCGAATGGACGGGCGGCAACGGCCTGGGCACCAGCTGGCTGGAAGCCATCCACCCCGAAGACATTCCCCATTCCTTGGCGGCCTGGAGCGAAGCGGTGGGCAGCGGCCAGCCTTTCGACCAGGAAATGCGCGTGCGCCGGCAGGATGGCCAGTACCGCTGGGTGCATTCGCGCGCATATTGCCGGCGGGACGAGCGCGGCCAAGCCGTGAAATGGTATGGCTCGTGCGAGGATATCGACGAACACTGGCAGGCGCGCAATGCCTTGCTCGACAGCGAGGCGCAGTTCCGTTCGCTCGCGTCCACCATGCCCAACCAGGCCTGGCTCGCGCATGGCAGCGGCGCCACCTACTGGGTCAACGAACAGGTGTGCGAATACACGGGACAATCGATGAAGTCGCTCGTGTCCAGCGGTTTCCGCCACTGCGTGCATCCGGACGACGTGCAGACCACGCAGAGAAGCTGGGACCGGGCCGTCGCCACCGCCAGCGCCTATGAACAGGAGTTCCGCATGCGCCGCGCCAGCGATGGCGCCTACCGCTGGTTCCTCGCGCGCGCCTTGCCCCTGTTCGACGAGGCGGGCAAGGTGCTGCGCTGGGTGGGCACGAATACGGACGTGCAGGAACAGAAGAACGTGCTGGAAAAGATGGCCTACCTGAATTCCTCGCTGGAAGTGGAAATGGCCAACCGCACGGCCGACCGCGACCGCATGTGGCGGCTGTCGACCGACATCATGCTGGTGGCGGACCTGTCCGGCATGATCATCGCCGTCAATCCCGCCTGGAGCAAGATCCTCGAGCGCCCGGAAGTCGAATCGCTGGGCATGGACTTCATCAGCCTCGTGCATCCCGACGACCGCATGGTGGCCTTGCAGGACTTGTCGCGCCTGGCCCATGGCGCGCCCACCTTGCGCATGGAAAACCGCTACCGGCGCCGCGATGGTGGCTACCGCTGGATTTCCTGGACGGCCGTGCCGGCGCAAAAGCTGATCCATGCCATCGGCCGCGACGTCACCGATGAAAAAGAGGCGCGGCTGGCGCTGGTGCGCAGCGAGCAAGCTTTATTGCAGGCGCAAAAGCTCGAATCGATCGGCAAGCTGACGGGTGGCGTGGCCCACGATTTCAATAACGTCCTGCAGATCATTTCCGGCAATTTGCAGTTGCTGAAACTGACGGTGGCGGACAATCCGCAGGCGGCCCGCCGCCTCGATTCGGCCGCCTCGGCCGTCGAGCGGGGCGCCAAGCTGTCGTCGCAGCTGCTGGCCTTTGCGCGGCGCCAGCCGTTGAAACCGCTGGTGACGGACCTGGGCCGTTTGCTGCGCCGCATGCATGAGCTGATCCGCCGCGCACTGGGCGAGGCGATTACCGAGGAAACCTTCATCAGCGACGGCCTGTGGCATACGCTGGTCGACCCGAACCAGATGGAAAACGTGCTGCTGAACATGGCCATCAACGCGCGCGATGCGATGGACAAGGGCGGGCGCCTGACTTTTACCTTGAGTAACGTGACGCTCGACGCCGCCTACGCCAGCCAGCATGCGGACGTGCTGGAGGGGCAATACGTGCTGCTGACCATCACCGACACGGGCCATGGCATGGAGCGCGACGTGATCGACCAGATCTTCGAGCCCTTCTTCACCACCAAGCGCGAAGGCGAGGGCACGGGCCTGGGCCTGTCCATGGCGTACGGCTTCATCCGCCAGAGCGCGGGCCACATCAAGGTGCACAGCGCGCCGGGCGCCGGCACGACGTTCAAGATTTATCTGCCCCGTTCGCTGGAAAAACTGGCCGAACCGCCACCGGGCCTGACGGGCCCCGTGCTGGGCGGTGGCGAGACCATCCTCGTCGTGGAAGACGATGCGCCCGTGCAGCACACGGTGGTCGACATGCTGCGCGGCCTCGGCTACGACGTGCTGCATGCCGATGACGGCGCCTCGGCCCTGGCCCTGCTGGGCACGGGCGTGGCCATCGACCTGCTGTTTACGGACGTGGTCATGCCCGGTCCCGTCAGCAGCAAGCAGCTGGCGCAGCAGGCCAGGCTGCTGCTGCCGGAACTGGCCGTATTGTTTACCTCGGGCTATACGCACAACGCCATCATGCAGGGCGGGCGGCTGGACCCGGGCGTGGAGCTGTTGAGCAAACCGTACCAGCGCGAAGACCTGGCGCGGCGCATCCGCCATTTGCTGGCCGACCGCCGCCTCGTGGGCGCGCCCGACCCGTCCGGGCGGCGCATCCTGCTGGTGGAAGACAATGACGATGCGCGTGAAATGACGACGGAAATGCTCAATATGCTGGGGCACACCGTGCACGGCGTGGCCAGCGCGGAAGCGGCCATGCCGCTGTTGGCCATGCCGGGCCTGGACGTGCTGGTGACGGACATCAGCCTGCCCACGATGTCCGGCCTGGAACTGGCGCGCCATGCGCGCGCACACTGGCCGCAGCTGGACGTGGTGTTTGCTTCCGGCCACGACTGGGGCGCCAGCCTGATGCAGGACGCCAGCGCCCGTTTCCTGCGCAAACCGTTTGGTCTGGAAGAGCTGGCCGGCGCACTGAAGGCGCGCCGGCTCGACGTCTACTAACTTAGAGGCTTACTCGGCTGGCGCCAGCAAGGCTTGCTGCAATTGCTTGACGGTAAATGGTTTCACCAGGAAGCGCGCTTGCGGGTCCAGCACGCCGGAATTGGCCGGTGCATGGCCGGTGGAAAATACCACTTCCAGCTGCGGATAGTCGCGCGCCGCCAGTTCGGCCAGCTCGGCGCCCGACATGCGTGGCAGGCTGATATCGGTCAGCAGCAAGTCCAGTCCCGGCGTGCACAGCAGGGGCAAGGCTTCCTCGGCCGTGCCCACGGCCAGCACCGTATGGCCGAGCATGGCCAGCAATTCGCTCGTCATGGCGCGCGCGTCCGCATTATCTTCCACCAACAGGATATGCCTTCCCTCCGGCCGCGCCGGTGTGGGTTGCGGCGGCGCCAGTTGCGCGCGGTACTGGTGCAGGGCCGTCACGTGGCGGCCATTGGCCAGCAGGTGGCGGATGCGCCGCGCCAAGTCTTCGCGCCGGTACGGTTTGCTCAACAACTCCACGCCCGGTTCCAGCCGGCCGCCCTGCATCATGGCGTCCTGCGTGTAGCCCGAGGTAAACAACACGGCCAGCTGTGGCAGCAGCACGCGGGCCTGGCGCGCCAGCGCCGTGCTGGCCACCTTGCCTGGCATCACCACGTCCGTAAACAGCAGGTCGATGGGCACGCCGCTGCCGATGACGGCCAGTGCGCTTTCGCCATCGCTGGCGCGCAGCACGACGTAACCGAGGCCGCGCAGCATGTCGACCACCGTCGTCTGCACCTGCACGTCGTCTTCCACGACGAGGATGGTTTCCTTGCCGCCCAGCACGGGGCCGTCCAGCTGCAGCGGCAGTTCCGTTTCCGCTTCCAGCGAGCGTGGCAGGTAGATGCGGAAGGTGCTGCCATGGCCAGGCAAACTGTCCACCGTCAGGTGGCCGCCGCTCTGGCGCAGGAAACCATAGGCCATGGACAGGCCCAGGCCCGTGCCTTCGCCTTCTTTCTTTGTCGTGAAGAACGGCTCGAAAATCTTGTCCAGCAGCTCGGCCGGAATGCCCGCGCCCGTATCCGAGACGGCCAGCAGCACGTAGTCGCCGGGCGCCACGTCCGCATGGCGGGCCGCGTAATCGCTGTCCAGCACGATGTTGCTCAGCTCGATGGTCAGCTGGCCCTGGCCATCCATGGCGTCGCGCGCATTGATGGCCAGGTTGAGGATGACGTTTTCCAGCTGGTGCGGGTCGACCAGGGCACGCCAGCAATCGTCGGCCAGCAGCCAGCGCGTTTCGATGGTTTCGCCCGTGGCGCGCCGCAGCAGCTCTTCCGTCGAGCGCAGCAGCTGCGCCAGGTCCGTCACCAGCGGTTTCAATGGCTGGCGCCGCGCAAAGGCCAGTAGCTGGGCCGACAGCTTGGCACCCCGTTCCACGGCGGCCGAGGCGCTGGCGATGCGCTTGGCGGCCAGCGGGTCGTCATCCAGGCTCAGCTGCAGCAGCTGAAGATTGCCCGAGATAATTTGCAGCACGTTATTGAAATCGTGGGCCACGCCGCCCGTCAACTTGCCCAGCGCTTCGAGCTTTTGCGATTGCAGCAGGGCCATCTCGCTGTGGCGCAACGATTCCTGCATGAGGCGCAAGGTGTTTTGCGCCTCTTTTTCCACGGTGACATGGCGCCCGGTGGCAAATATCAGGTCGCCTTCGGTGGCCGTCACCCACGACAGCCAGCGGTGGCCGCCATCGCGGTGCCGGTAGCGGTTTTCAAAGCTGGGCCTGGCCTCTTGCGTCACTTGCGCCAGCGCCTGGCGCGTGGCGGCCGCATCTTCGGCCAGCACGAAGTCGAAGATGCTGCGGCCCAGCATTTCCTCGGGCAGCCAGCCCAGGATGGCGCCGGCGGCCGGGTTGACGGCGGCAAAGCAGCCTTCGGCATCGATGGCCACCATCAGGTCTTGCGCGCTGCGCCACAGGCGCTCGCGCTCGCCGTTGCGCGCGGCCAGTTCCGCTTCCAGCTTCTTTTCCACGGTAATGTCGCGCGCGCTGCAATACACCTTCTCGCCCTCGGGCACGGCCACCCACGACAGCCAGTGCCAGCCGCCCAGCTTGTGGCGGTAGCGGTTTTCGAAGCGCAGCGCCGGCTGGCCCTGGTTGGCCGCATCCCAGGCCGCATAGGTGCGCGGCAAGTCGTCCGGATGGATCAGTTCAAAAAATTTCGTCGTGCGGATTTCCTCCACGGACCAGCCCAAGGTGGCTTGCCAGGCGGGGTTCGAGTGTTCGAAATAGCCGTCGAGGTTAAGCACGCCCAGCAAGTCGGGGCTGACGTTCCAGGTGCGGCCGAATTCGCGCGTGCGCTCTGCCACTTGCGTTTCCATGCTGGCAGTCAGGGCGCGCAAACGCGATTCCGCCCGGGCCCGCAAAATGGTCGACCAGACGCGTTCCGACACTTGCACGGCCAGTTCGATCTCGTCCGCATGCCACAGGCGCGCCGCGCTGCTGTGCACGACGAACAGGGCCGCCAGTTGGCCATCCTTGGCAATCGGAATGTTCAGGAAGGCACGGATGCCCAGGCGCGCGAACGCGGCCAGCGCGGCCGGCATGGCTGTGCGCGGGTCGCTTGCCACATCGCTGACGGCGAGCGCCTGGCCGGCGGCAAGCGCATCGGCCAGGCCTGCCGCGTAATCGCCGAGGAAATACTCGCCGGCGGCGCCCGGCGCCAGGCCATCGCTCCACGCATGCTGCAAGGTGGGGCACTGCAGGGTCTGGTCGATATCGAAACAGGCCACTTGCTGGGCGCCCAGGCGTTGTCCCAGCAGCTGGGCCGACAGGGAAAGAATCTCGCCCGTGTCTTGCAACAGGCGCAGCCGGCGTTCCAGTTGCAGCAAAAAGGCGACGCCGCTGGCGCCGGCCTGGCTGCGGGGGACGGGTGTGCTGGTCATGCCGGCCTCAGCTGCCGGCCAGCGGCAGGGTGACGCTGAACAGGGCGCCATTACCGGGCTGGCTTTGCAGGGTGATGGCGCCGCCATGCGCATCGACCAGCTGCTTGGTGATGAACAGGCCCAGGCCCAGTCCGCCCGTGCGGTCCTGGTGCATGACACGCTCGAACGCGTCGAAAATGCGTTCCTGGTCGCGCGCATTGATGCCGATGCCATGGTCGCGCACTTCGATGACGGCGCTGTTCTGCGTGTGCGCCAGGCTGATTTCCACGGGCTGGCCCTGGCCGTAGCGCACGGCGTTGCTGATCAGATTGACAACGATCTGTTCGACGCGGAAGGCGTCCCAGAAACCGTGGATGGGCTCGAAGGCCATCACTTCCAGCACGCTGCCCGTGGCGGCCGCATACGGGCCCAGGTCGTCTGCCACGCGCCGCACGAGGCAGGTCAGGTCGACGGCTTCGCGGCGGATCGACAGCTTGCCGCTGGTGATGCGCGACACGTCGAGCATATCGTCGATCAGGCGCACCATGCTGCGGATTTGCCGCCCGTCGCGCGCCACCATCTTGCCCAGCTTGTCCGGATCGAAAGCGGCCAGGTTGCCCCGTTCCAGGTTGACGGTGCGCATCTGCGTTTCCAGGAACAGCGTGTTCAACGGCGTGCGCAGTTCGTGCGCCACCATGGACATGAATTCGTCGCGCAGGCGCAGCGAGCGCTGCAGTTCAGCCTGCGTGGCGCGCAATTCCTTCAATAACGCTTCCTGCTGCTGGCGGCTGTGCTCGAGCGCCTGCACCTGGCGCCGTGTCTCGCTGCGCTGCTGGTGCAGGGCGACAAACACGTTGACCTTGCTTTGCACGGCATTGATGTCGAGCGGCTTGTGCAGGAAATCGACAGCGCCGCTTTCATAGCCCTGGAAGGAAAAATTCATTTCCTTGCCGGCCGCCGTGACGAAGACGATGGGGATGTGGCGCGTCTTTTCCGTGCCGCGCATCAATTGCGCCAGTTCAAAACCATCCATCTCCGGCATTTGCACGTCGAGGATGGCCAGCGCGAAATCGTGCTCGAGCAGCAGGGCCAGCGCTTCTTCGCCGGACGAGGCCTGATAGACGCTGCGGTCGCTCTCGCGTATCAGCGCGTTGAGCGCGCGCAAGTTCTCCGGCAAGTCGTCGACGATCAGCAGTTTGGTGCTTGTTTCATTCATCATGTTTCATTCCTGGCATGTGCCGTCCAGCGTAGTGGGAAGCGGCGTGCGACGGCGCACGCTTGCGGTAGAGCTTTTCAGGACCCGGCAATGGCTCGAAGTCGGGGGCAAAGCGCGTGAAATGCGTGCTTTCCTTGCTGCCCAGTCCCAGGAAGCCCCGGTGGCACAGCGAATCGTGGAACAGGCCCAGGGCCCGTTCCTGCAAGGTTTTATTAAAGTAAATCAAGACGTTACGGCACAAAATCAATTGCGTTTCAATAAACACGCTGTCCGTGGACAGGCTGTGGTCGGCAAAGTTGATCTTGTCGAGCAGACGCTGCTGGAAACGTGCCGTGGCATGCTCGACCATGTAATAGTCGGCCAGCTGGCCCAGGCCGCCCGCGGCCAGGTAGTTGGCGCCATATTCTTCAAGCCGGTGCAGCGGATAGGCGCCGCGTGCGGCCGTGGCCAGCGCTTGTGGATTGATATCGGTGGCGTAGATCGTGCTGCGTTCGAGCAAGCCTTCCTCGTGCAGCACGATGGCCAGCGACAGCGCTTCTTCCCCCGTGCAGCAGCCGGCCACCCAGATGGTCGGCGACGGGTAGGTTTTCAGCACGGGCACCACGTGTTCACGCAAGGCGCGGAAAAATGCCGGGTCGCGGAACATTTGCGTGACGGGCACGGTCAAAATCTGCAGCAGGTCGCCAAAGGCGGCCGGGTCGTCCAGCACGCGCTGCTGGAGGGCAGGCACATCTGCACAATGCAAGCGGTCTAGCGCATGATTGAGGCGGCGCCGCTGCGAGGGCAGGGAATAGTCGCGAAAATCATAGCTGTAGCGCTGGTACAGCGCTTCCATCAGCGCGTGCAGCTGCGCGTCCGTGGTGCGCTGGGACATCAGATGCGTTCCATCTTCGGCATCCACACGCGCAGCAGCGAATACAAACGATCAAGGTCGATCGGCTTGGCCAGGTAGTCGGACGCGCCCGCCTGCAGGCATTCTTCCTGGTCATTCTTCATGGCCTTGGCCGTGATGGCGATAATTGGCAGCTTGTTGTAGCGGCCATCGGCGCGGATCAGGCGCGTCGCTTCCAGGCCATCCATGCCCGGCATCATGACATCCATCAGCACGAGGTCGATATCGTCCACGCTGTTGAGCTTGCTGATGGCTTCGAAGCCGTTGCGGCCGATTTCCACCACCACGCCTCGCTGTTCCAGCGCATTCGTCAGGGCAAAGATATTGCGCACGTCGTCGTCCACGAGCAAGATCTTGCGCCCTTCAAACACGCGTTCGCGGCTGCGCACCTGCTGCAGCATGCCCTGGCGCTCGCTCGACAGTTCCGATTCCACCTTGTGCAGGAAGAGAGTGACTTCGTCGAGCAGGCGTTCGGGCGAACGGGCGCCCTTGATGATGATCGAGCGCGAATACTTCATCAGGTCCGCTTCTTCCTCGCGGCTCAGGTTGCGGCCCGTGTAGACGATGACGGGCGGGAACGAGCATAGTTCTTCATGTTCCATGCGTTCGAGCAATTCGTTGCCCTGGATATCGGGCAGCTTCAAGTCGATGATCATGCAGTCGAAAATCTGCGTTTTCAGTAATTCCAGCGCCTGCTCGCCCAGCGCCACGGCCGTGATTTCCACGTCGTCGTCGCTGATCAGGTGCACCACGCTTTCGCGCTGGCGTTCGTCGTCCTCGACCAGCAGGATGCGCTTCATCTGCTGCGTGAATTTCGATTCGAGCTTGCGGAACACTTCCTTCAGCTGCTCGCGTGTGCGCGGCTTGGTGGCGTAGCCGATGGCGCCCAGCTGCATCGCTTCCTGGATCTGGTCGTTGCCAGACACAATGTGCACGGGAATGTGGCGCGTCAGCGGGTTTTCCTTGAGCTGCTGCAAGACCAGCAAGCCCGGACGGTCCGGCAAGCCCATGTCGAGCAGGATGGCGTCGGGCAGGAATTCCTCGGCCAGGCGCAAGCCTTCATCGGCGCCGTGCGCCACCAGGCAGCGGTATTGCATTTCATGCGCGAGGTCGAACAGGATGCCGGCAAACGACGGTTCATCCTCGATCACCAGCACGGAACGCTGGCCCGTCTTGGCGGCCGGCACGCTGTCGCGGTCATCCTGGAAGGTGGGCAGCGGTACGGGCTTGGCGGCGGGCGCCGGCTTGGGCGCGGCGGCCGTGATTTTTGCAGGCGCTTGCGGCACTGCGGCCGGGGCCGGCTCCGCTTCCACGGCGCGCTCCGGCATGACGGCCGGCAGTACCAGGGTAAACGTGCTGCCCTGGCCTGGCGTGCTGGCCAGCTCGATGCTGCCGCCGAGCAAAGCGGCCAGGTCGCGCGAAATCGACAGGCCCAGTCCCGTGCCGCCATAGCGGCGGCTGGTGGTGCCGTCGGCCTGGTGGAAAGCGTCGAAAATCTTGTGCTGCTGGTCGTCGGCAATGCCGATGCCCGAATCCTGCACCTGGAAGCGCACCTGGCCATCCGCGCCGCTGCTCACGTGCAAGCTCACGGTACCCGTATCGGTAAACTTGATGGCGTTCGACAGCAGGTTTTTCAGGATTTGCTCGAGGCGCTGGCGGTCGCTGACGAGCGACGGCGGCGTATCCGGCGCTACCTTGACGCTCAGTGTCAGTTTCTTTTGCTGGGCCTGGGCGCCGAACAGCATTTTCATGCTGCTGAGCAGTTCGTCGAAAGGCACGCTTTCCGGCGTCAATTCCAGCTTGCCCGCCTCGACCTTGGAAATGTCGAGGATATCGTTGATGAGGGTGAGTAAATCGTTGCCGGCCGAATAGATGGTTTGCGCAAACGTCACTTGCTCCGGCGTCAGGTTGCCGCTGGTGTTGTCCGACAGCAGTTTCGACAGGATCAGCGAGCTGTTCAGCGGCGTGCGCAGCTCGTGCGACATGTTCGCCAGGAATTCGGACTTGTAGCGGCTGGCCCGCTGCAGCTCTTCCGCGCGCGCTTCTAGTTGCGCGTGCGCCTGGACGATGGCCATGTTTTTCTGGTCCAGCGACAGCGCCTGCACGGCCAGCTGCCCGTTCGACTGCTCGAGCGCCGCCTTTTGCTCTTCTAGGTGGGCTTGCGACTGTTCCAGCACGCGCGACTGTTCGCCCAGCTCTTCATTGGCCGTGCGCAGTTCTTCCTGCTGCACTTCCAGTTCTTCATTCAATTGCTGGGTTTCTTCGAGCACGTTTTGCAGGCGCTGGCGGTACAAGGCCGCTTCCAGCGAGGTGCCGACGTTTGCCGCAATCAGGTTCAGCCATTCCTTGGCGCGGGCGCTGACGGGATGCGTAAAGCCCAGTTCGATGACGCCGTTGACGACGCCTTCATTGTTGACGGGCGCCAGGACCAGTTCCAGCGGCGCGCCGCGGCCCAGGCTCGACGTCACGGTCAGGTAGTTCTCGGGCACTTGCTGCACATGCTTGAGGCGCTTTTCGCGTGCCGTCTCGCCCACCAGGCCTTCGCCCACCTTGAACACCTGTTTTTCCTTGACGCCCTGTTCGTTGAAACCGTACACGGCCGTGCGGCGCAGGCTGCCATCCTCGTCGACGACGTACAGGGTGGCGATGGCCACGTCGAGGCGGTGGGCGAGGAAATCGAGCACGTGGCGTCCCAGTTGCGGCAAGCCCAGCTGGCCGCTCGTGTGGGCCGCCAGTTCCGTCTGCCCCGTGCGCAGCCACGCTTGCTCCTGCAGCACGTCGTTGTCCTTGCCGCGCTGCTCGAGCGCATCGTTGTAGATATCGGACAGGCGCAGCAGTTCGCGCCGTCCCAGGTAGGCGAGCAAGCCCGACAATCCCAGGCTGAGGATGAGGAATACGACGACGGCCAGCATGGTGCGGCTTTCGGCCGTATCGGCCCGTTCCTGGCGCAGCCGCTGTTCCATGGACAGGAAGGCGAGGAATTCGCGGCGGATTTCGTCAAACTCCAGCTTGCCTTCGCCCTGGCGCACGCGCGCGAGGAATTCCTGGTTGTTGCGGCGCTGTGCGATCACGCCTTCGGCGTAATCGAGCCACTGGCCTTGCAGCGCGCGGATGCGGCGCAAGCGGTCCACCTGGATGGGGCTGTCGGACACCAGGTCCAGCAGGGTGGTCATTTCCACGGCGATCTTGGCCTTGCCCGATTTATACGGCGCCAGGAAAGTTTCATCGCCCGTCAGCAGATAGCCGCGCATGCCCGTTTCCAGGTCGACCGACAATTTCATGACTTCATTCGCGTTGCCGATCACCCGTTCGGAATGCTCGACCGAGCGCAAGGCCGAGAGCAGGTAGGCGATCAGGGCGACGAACACGAGGGCCGTGACGACCCCAATGACCAGCGGCAAGGTCACGTTGCGGGCGAGGATGCGGCGAAAGCTGAAGGAGTCGATCGGGGTCTTGGTATTCATCATGTCCGTGTAAGGCTGTCGCGAAAAAATCAATTTTAATTGAAATGCAAGATTTCTGATGGTCAAGCATAGCGTGCGCTAGCATAACAGCCTTGGGGCATTTTTCGCAGGCGCAAGGTAGTGCAATGCGGGGCAGCGCACAGATGAAGGTAGAGGAAAAATCAAGCTGGCCACGATTGAGGCAGATCAAAGAGATTGGTTGTTGACATCCTAAGATGCAAGAGGTGGCGACGTCCAAGCGGACGGCCGCCGTGTGCAAACCAGCCCATGCAGGAGGACATCATGGCTAATCAACTGATCCGTCGCGATCCGCAAAACCCGCTGGCACGTTTCGACCCGTTCAGCGACATGGAAGAATTCATGCACGACTTTTTCGCGCCCGCCTTGCGCTTGCGCGATGGCGGTTCGGCACGCATGCGTGTCGACATTTCCGAAACCGAACAAGCCTATCAGGTGCAGGCGGACATTCCCGGTGTCAACAAGGACGATATCAAAGTCTCCATCGACGGCAACCGCGTCTCCATCAGCGCCGAACTCAAGGATGAGCGAGTGACGCGCGACGGCGGCGGCAAGACCGTGCGCAGCGAACGCGAGTACGGCCAGCAGTACCGCAGTTTTGTGCTACCGCACGAGGTGGACGAGGCAGGCGCGCAGGCCCGCTATGAAAATGGCGTGCTGCTGCTGAACTTGCCGAAGAAGGAAGGCACGGGTGGGCGGCAACTGTCGATACAGTGAGCCGGGCCGGGTTTTAGCTGCGTAGGTGAGATTAGCGCAGCGCAATCCGGCAATCTTCGTGGCGGCGCCTGTCGGCTTACGCCCTGCGGGCTAAGCCGACCTACGAAAAAACGCCGGACGGTGCCGGCGTTTTTTGGGGTGTTCCGGATGGCGGGGCGCTGCCACCCCAGTTGCCTCTCTATATATATGTCAAGTTTTAGCTGCGTAGGTCAGATTAGCGCAGCGTAATCTGACAGTCTTCGTGGCGGCGCCTGTCGGCTTACGCCCTGCGGGCTAAGCCGACCTACGAAAAAACGCCGGACGGTGCCGGCGTTTTTGGGGTGTTCCGGGTGGCGGCGCGCTGCCACCCCAGTTGTCTCTCTATATATATGTCAGTTTTAGCTGCGTAGGTCAGATTAGCGCAGCGTAATCTGACAATCTTCGTGGCGGCGCCTGTCGGCTTACGCCCTGCGGGCTAAGCCGACCTACGAAAAAACGCCGGACGGTGCCGGCGTTTTTGGGGTGTTCCGGGTGGCGGCGCGCTGCCACCCGGATTGCTTCTATATATATGTCAGTCTATATGTCAGTCGCGGATTTCCAGCGCCCGGTTCAGGCTCAGCGCGGCCAGCGAGGCGACGGCACCCGACAGCAGGTAGAAGCTGACATAGGCGAGGCCGAAGTTGGCCGACAGGCCCAGCGCCACGAGCGGGGCGAAGCCGGCACCGACCAGCCAGGCCAGGTCGGACGTCAGGGCCGCGCCCGTGTAGCGGAAGCGGGCAGGAAAGTTGGCCGTCACGGCGCCGGCTGCCTGGCCGTAGGACAAGCCCAGCAGGCTGAAGCCCACGAGGATGAAGACGTCCTGGCCCGTATTGCCGCCACCCATCAGGGTTGGCACGAAGGCGCTGAAGATGGCGATCAGCACGGCCAGCACGCCAAGGGTGGTGCGGCGGCCCACTTTATCGGCCAGCACGCCGGAAATCACCACGCCGACGGCGGCCAGCACGGCGCCCAGCATCTGGATTTGCAGGAAGTCCGAGGCGGAACGCGTCTGGTAGACGGAAATCCACGACAGCGGGAACACGGTGACGAGGTGGAACAGCGCGTAGCTGGCCAGCGCGGCGAGGGCGCCGATCAGCACGTTACGGCCTTGGCCGCGGCTCATTTCAAACACGCTCACGGGCTGCAGTTCGCGTTCGTCGAGCAGACGCGCATATTCATTCGTCGACACGAGGCGCAGACGGGCAAACAGGGCCACGACGTTGATGGCGAAAGCCACATAGAAAGGATAGCGCCAGCCCCAGTCGAGGAAGTCTTCATCCGTCAGGGTGGTCAGCATGAACCAGAACAGGCCGGCGGCGATCAGGAAGCCGACCGGTGCGCCCAGCTGGCCCAGCATGGCGTACCAGCCGCGCTTGTTTTCCGGCGCGTTCAGGGCCAGCAGCGAAGGCAGGCCATCCCACGAACCGCCCAGCGCCACGCCTTGGCCGATGCGCAGCACGGACAGCCAGATGATGGCGGCAAAGCCCAGGTGGGAATACGTCGGCAGGAAAGCGATGCCGGCCGTCGACACGCCCAGCAGGAAGAGGGCGAACGTCAGCTTGGCGCTGCGTCCCATGCGGCGCTGGATCTCCATGAAGATCACGGTGCCGAACGGACGGGCGATGAAGGCGAACGAAAAGATCAGGAATGCATATAATGTACCCTCCAGGCGTTCTTCAAACGGGAAGAAGACGCGTGGAAACACCAGCACCGAGGCGATGGCGTAGACAAAGAAGTCAAAGTATTCGGAAGCGCGGCCGATGATCACGCCGACGGCGATCTCACCGGGGTCGATATGCGATTCGACCGTGCCGGCCCCGCGTGCGTCGCGCAGGGAGTGGGGGGAAAAGTCGGCGGGTACATCCCCGCTGTGTATGCGCGTGCTGGACATGATGATCGTCTCCAATATAGTTTCGAGTTCGGCCAACGCGTAACATACCCCGGGTGTCTCACGCCCGGAGTAGGACTATTCAATAGATAGCTGTAGGAAAACTCCGCAGCCACCCAGTGAAAATCCGAGCAAGGGGGTGGACAAAACGTCCAATTGCCAACGCGCTCCAGTGAGAATACAGTACCATATCTTCATCCCCTGTACTGGACTTTCCTGTATGTTTTCATTAAAAGTTCGTCGCGGACTGCTTCTTTTACCTCTCGCATTGTTGGCTGGTTGCAATACGGTGGTACTGAATGCGTCTGGTGACATCGCAGTTCAGCAAGGCAATTTGATTGTCATCTCTACATTGCTGATGCTGTTGATTATCGTTCCGGTAATCGCCCTGACCCTGCTTTTCGCATGGCGCTATAGAAAAAACAACACCGCGGCCAAATACGAGCCGGACTGGGACCACTCGACTCGCCTCGAGCTGATTATCTGGGGCGCGCCCCTGTTGATCATTATCGTGCTGGGCCTGCTGACCTGGATCAGTACCCACACCCTCGATCCTTACCGCCCATTGAGCCGTATCGACGCGAACCGTCCTATTCCTGCCAGCCACAAGCCGATGATCGTCGAAGTCGTGGCCCTGGACTGGAAATGGCTGTTCATCTACCCGGAGCAAGGCATCGCTTCCGTGAATGAACTGTACGCGCCTGTCGATCGTCCAATCCGCTTCAAGATCACCGCGTCGTCCGTCATGAACTCGTTCTTCATCCCCGCACTGGCAGGTCAGATCTACGCCATGCCGGGCATGGAAACGCAGTTGAATGCCGTCATCAACAAGCCTGGTGTCTACAAGGGCTTCTCCGCGAACTACAGCGGTGCCGGTTTCTCGGGCATGCACTTCAAGTTCCACGGTGTCAATGATGCGGACTTCGACAAATGGGTGGAATCGGCACGTGCCGGTGGCGGCGCGCTGAACCGCGACGACTACCTGTCGCTGGCCCAGCCTAGCGAACGCGATCCGGTCCGCCGCTACAGCGCCGTGCCTAACGACCTGTACAAGGCAATCCTGAACCGCACCATCGTTTCCGACGCCCTGTGCGTGACGCCGGTCCAGCCATATAAGTTGACGATGGCAAATAGCCCGGTAGCGGCCGTAACGGCAGTAGTCGCTAGCGATGCAGTGGTTGAAAAGGGCGTTCAAGCCAAGTAACAACTGCATGAATCCCGCAGCGCATTGCGCTGCAGATACTGGCGCCGTTTGCCTGGCGCCTCCCTTTTTTCTCTGAGAGTAACAATGCTAGACCATATTGATCTGACGAAGCTTATATTCGGCCGTCTGACTTGGGATGCAATTCCATTTCACGAACCTATCCTGCTGGTGACCTTTGCCATGGTTGCCCTGGGCGGTATCGCACTCGTTGCGGCACTGACGTATTTCCGCGTCTGGGGTACCCTGTGGCGCGACTGGATCACCAGTATCGACCATAAAAAAATCGGTATCATGTACATGATCCTGGGTCTTGTCATGCTGCTGCGCGGCTTTGCCGACGCGCTGATGATGCGTACCCAGCAGGCTGTCGCCTTTGGCGACAATGCCGGCTTCCTGCCACCGCATCACTACGACCAGATCTTCACCGCTCACGGCGTGATCATGATCTTCTTCGTCGCGATGCCTTTCGTGACGGGTCTGATGAACTACGTGGTGCCGCTGCAAATCGGCGCGCGCGACGTGGCTTTCCCATTCCTTAACAACTTCAGCTTCTGGATGACCACCATGGGCGCCGCCCTGGTCATGGCGTCGCTGTTCGTCGGCGAATTCGCCCGCACGGGCTGGCTGGCGTATCCACCGCTGTCGGGCATCGTCGGCAGTCCGGACGTGGGGGTAGACTATTACATCTGGTCCTTGCAGATTGCCGGGGTCGGGACGCTATTGTCCGGTGTCAACCTGATCGCCACCATCGTCAAGATGCGCGCGCCAGGCATGACCTGGATGAAAATGCCCGTCTTCACCTGGACGGCACTGTGCACCAACATCCTGATCGTCGCCGCTTTCCCGGTGCTGACGGCTGTGCTGGCCATGCTGTCGCTGGACCGCGTTGCAGGCTTTAACTTCTTCACGACGGAACTGGGCGGCAACGCCATGATGTACGTCAACCTGATCTGGATCTGGGGCCACCCAGAGGTCTACATCCTGATCCTGCCGCTGTTCGGCGTGTTCTCGGAAGTCGTCGCCACGTTCAGCAGCAAGCGTTTGTTCGGCTACGCCTCGATGGTGTACGCCACGTGCGTCATCATGATCCTGTCGTACCTGGTATGGCTGCATCACTTCTTCACCATGGGTTCGGGCGCCAGCGTCAACTCCTTCTTCGGCATCACGACGATGATCATCTCGATCCCGACGGGCGCGAAGATCTTCAACTGGCTGTTTACCATGTACCGCGGCCGCATCCGTTTTGAACTGCCCATGCTGTGGACGATCGGCTTCATGGTCACCTTCACCATCGGCGGCATGACCGGCGTATTGCTGGCCGTACCACCAGCTGACTTCGTGCTGCACAACAGCCTGTTCCTGATCGCCCACTTCCATAACGTGATTATCGGCGGCGTGGTCTTCGGTGTCTTCGCTGCGATTAACTACTGGTACCCGAAAGCCTTCGGCTACAAGCTCGATGTGTTCTGGGGCAAGTGCTCGTTCTGGTTCTGGTTCGTCGGCTTCTACCTGGCCTTCATGCCGCTGTACGTGCTGGGCCTGATGGGCGTGACCCGTCGTGTCAATCACTTCGAAGATCCATCGTTGCAAATCTGGACCATCATCGCCTGGTTTGGCGCTGTCTCGATCGCACTGGGTATCGCTTCCATGCTGATCCAGTTCTTCGTCAGCTACCGTAACCGTCACGCCCTGCGCGACGTCACCGGTGACCCATGGGGCGGCCGTACGCTGGAATGGTCGACGTCGTCGCCACCGCCAGACTATAATTTCGCCTTCACGCCACAAGTGCACGAACTCGATGCATGGACTGACATGAAGAAACACGGTTACCAGCGTCCGACGTCCGGTTTCACGAAGATCCACATGCCGAAGAACACCTGGGCTGGTTTCGTGATCGCCGCACTGTCCGCACTGGTCGGTTTTGGCCTGATCTGGCAAATGTGGCTCGTCGCCAGCATTGGCTTCGTGATCATGATGGTTACCATCATCGTCCATACCTTCAACTACAAGCGCGATTACTACATTCCTGCGGAAGAAGTGGTCCGTACCGAAGACGCTTATACTAAATTGCTGAGCAGCCATGTCTGATACCATCGCCCATAACACCGGCGCCGCTGGCGCCGCACCAAGCACGCGCAGCTACTTTGTGCGCGAGCACCACCCGGAAAACGGCAGCCTGCTGGGTTTCTGGCTCTACCTGATGAGCGATTGCCTGATCTTCGCCTGTCTGTTCGCCACGTACGCCGTGGTCGGCCGCAGCTACGCGGACGGCCCGACGGGCGCCGCGCTGTTCGACCTGCCGCTGGTGGCCGTCAACACGGCCATGCTGCTGCTGTCGTCGATCACCTACGGCTTCGCCATGCTGGCCATGCAGCGCAAGCAATTGCGCAGCACCCTGGTCTGGCTGGGCATCACGGGCCTGTTCGGCCTGGCCTTCCTGTCGCTGGAAATGTATGAATTCATTCATCTGATCCACGAAGGTGCCGGTCCGCAGCGCAGCGCGTTCCTGTCGTCGTTCTTCGCCCTGGTCGGTACCCACGGCTTGCACGTGACGTTCGGCGTGATCTGGCTCGTGACCTTGATGTTCCAGTTGAACAAGCATGGCCTGACCCCGGAAAACGGCCGCCGCATGATGTGCCTGTCGCTGTTCTGGCACTTCCTGGACGTCATCTGGATCGGCGTCTTCACCTTTGTCTACCTGATGGGAGTGCTGCCATGAGCGACCACCACACACACGGCGATAGCCACCACCATGACAACCACGATCATGGCAGCCTGAAAAGCTACACGATCGGTTTCATCCTGTCGGTGATCCTGACGGCCATTCCTTTCTGGCTGGTGATGACGAAAGCCATCACCAACTCGGGCACCATGGGCCTGGTCCTGCTGGCGTTCGCGGCTGTTCAAGTGGTGGTACACATGGTGTACTTCCTGCACATGAACACCAAGTCCGAAGGCGGCTGGAACATGATGGCGCTGATCTTCACCATCATGATCGTGGGCATTGCCATGGCCGGCTCCCTGTGGGTCATGTACCACATGAACCACAACATGATGCCGGATCTGATGCCTGAGTACATGCATACGAAAACGGCTCCATGATGAGTAATACGCGCCCAAGCAACACCGGGCGCGCCCCTGGCGCCGCATCGCAAGATGCCGCGCCAGGCCCACGCGGCATGGCTGTGCGCTACGCATTGGCCTTGCTGGCGGGGATCTTGTTTGCCGGTTTCTGTGCCTTGGGCACCTGGCAAGTCAAGCGCCTGTTCTGGAAGCTTGACCTGATCGAGCGCGTCGAACAACGCGTACATGCGCCCGCAACGGACGCACCTGGACCCGCAGCCTGGGCCAGCATCACGCAGCAAACGGATGAATACCGCCATGTGCGACTCTCCGGTACCTATCTCCCCATTTTCAATACCCTGGTGCAAGCAACGACGGCACTGGGCAGCGGTTACTGGCTGATGACGCCCTTGCGTCTGGCCGATGGCAGCACCGTGCTGGTCAACCGCGGCTTCGTGCCGAAACGCGAAGGCATCGCCGCCAGCACGCCGGCCGGCATCGTGCACGTCGACGGCTTGCTGCGCGTCAGCGAAACGGGCGGCGGTTTTCTGCGCGAAAACAGTCCTGCCACGCAGCACTGGTATTCGCGCGACGTGGCCGCCATCGGCGCCTCGCACATGCTGACCAACGTGGCGCCATATTTTGTCGACGCAAAGGCCAAATCGGAAACGGCCAGCGACGCTCCCGTCGGCGGCCTGACCGTGATTTCCTTCCACAACAACCACCTCGTGTACGCCCTGACGTGGTTCGCGCTGGCCCTGATGGTGGCCGGCATCACGTGGTGGATCGTGCGCGAAGACAAGCGCCGCCGCGCGCGCCGTCGCGCCGGCACGCAAGAGAGTGACCATGCCGGGCAGGATTGAAATCCTGCCCAACCGCGAAGTGCTAGAGCGCGGTGCGGTGGCGGCCGAGATGGAACATCCGGCCGGCCACCAGAACATGAAGCTGCTGATCCAGCTGCGCTGGCTGGCCGTGATCGGCCAGATCAGCACCATCTTCGGTGTGGGCGTGGGGCTGGGCATCGCCTTGCCCGTGCCCTACATGCTCGAAGTGCTGTCCTGCCTCATCGCCTTCAATCTGGCCAGCCTGTTGCGCTGGCACGAACGCCAGCCCGTCTCCAACACGGCGTTGTTCCTCGCGCTGCTGGTCGACGTCACCGTGCTGACGGCCCAGCTCTACCTGAGCGGCGGCATCAGCAACCCGTTTGCCTTCCTGTACTTACTGCAAGTCATCCTCAGCGCCGTCCTGCTGGAAGTGTGGTCGACGTGGATCATGGTCGCCATCACGAGCCTGTGCCTGGCCGGCCTGGCCTTGCTGCCCGGCCCCTTGATCCTGCCGATCGACCCCGAGCGGGGCTTTTCCAGCCTGTACGTGCAGGGCTTGCTGATCTGTTTCATCCTGAACGCCGCCTTGCTCGTGGTGTTCATCACGCGCATCAACCGCAACCAGCGCGCCGGCGACGCCAAGGTGGCGGACTTGCGCCAGCGCGCGGCGGAAGAAGAGCACATCATCCGCATGGGCTTGCTGGCATCGGGCGCCGCGCACGAGCTGGGCACGCCGCTGGCGACCCTGTCCGTCATCCTCGGCGACTGGCGCCGCATGCCGGAACTGAGCAAGAACAGCGAATTGCTGGAAGAAATTACGGAAATGCAGGCCCAGTTGCAGCGCTGCAAGAGCATCGTCAGCGGCATTTTATTGTCCGCGGGCGAGGCGCGCGGGGAATCTTCCGTGAAAACGACGATCAATACCTTCCTCAACGACCTAGTCGACGAGTGGCGCACCAGCCGCCCGATCCAGGATTTCGAGTACGATAACCGCATCGAGCACGACGTGCCCGTCGTCTTCGATTCAACCCTGAAACAGACCATCTGCAATGTGCTCGACAATGCGCTGGAAGCGTCGCCCGAGTGGCTGCGTTTCGAAGCGACGCGCGAAGCGGACGCCTTGCACCTGGTCATTACCGATGCGGGACCCGGCTTCGAGCCGTCGATGCTGACGCACCTGGGCAAGCCATATCAAAGCAGCAAGGGCAAGCCCGGCGGCGGCCTCGGTTTGTTCCTGGTGGTCAATGTCGCGCGTACCCTGGGCGGCACGGTGACGGCACGCAACCGGGTGCAGGGCGGGGCGGTGGTGCACCTGGCCTTGCCGCTGGCGGCCATCAAACTGGAAAGAGAAAGCGACCACCATGCAGGATGACCGTCTGTTACTGATCGTGGAAGACGATGCCGCGTTTGCCCGCACCCTGGGCCGCTCGTTCGAACGGCGCGGCTACCAGGTCATCCTGGCCACCAATTTCGACGAAGCGAGCGCCTTGCTCGAGCAGCATTGCCCCGACTATGCCGTCGTCGATTTGAAGTTGAATGGGAACACCTCGGGCCTGGCCTGCGTGCAGATGCTGCACCAGCATGACCCGGACATGCTGATCGTCGTGCTGACCGGCTACGCCAGCATCGGCACGGCCGTCGAAGCCATCAAACTGGGCGCCTGCCAGTACCTGGCGAAACCGTCGAACACGGACGACATCGAAGCGGCCTTTGGCCACGTGGCCGGCAATGCCGACATCGAACTGACGAACCGCGCTACCAACATCAAGACCCTGGAATGGGAACGCATCCACGAAATGCTGGCCGAGACGGATTTCAATATCTCGGAAACGGCCCGCCGCCTCGGCATGCACCGGCGTACATTGGCGCGCAAGCTGGAAAAGCAGCGGGTGAAATAATCACCGCGCAGCTTGTTCATTATCGAACGTCAGCTCGACAACGCTGTCATCGCTCCAATCCTGCTCCCGCAACGGTGGCGTGAACGACGAACCGCTGAAGGGCACGGGCGCGCTTTTGCCGTTGTAGCTGATGGTCGCGGCCGTGATGCGCCGTGGTTCGGAAAAGCTGTAGGTGCCCTTTTGCGACACGAAATTGCAGGGGCCGCCCAGTGCGCCCATCGCCGTGCGCATCGCAAAAGGCAAGGTGTCCTTGTCGATGGCCCAATGCACTTCGCACGCCAGCCGCAGGTCGCCCAGGCGGCGGATGGTGTCGCTGGCCGCCGCGCTCCTGACGTAGGGAATCCACCTGACCGAGCCCGCCCCGCGGTTCACGGTCAGCTCGGCCTTCTCATACAGCAGCCCCTGTTCGACGGGCAAGGTGAAGATATTGCGCTCCCCCAGCGGTATGGCCATAGCCGCGTCATCGCTTTCCAGCCGCAGCGCGATGGCGTGCATGTCGACGTCGGCACGGCGCGGCTCCAGGATGAAGCGCAGCTGCGCGCCTGGCGCCAGCGCATGTTTTTCCTCGAAGCGCTTGACGCCCTTGAGCATGGCACTGTAGGGCTTCCAGTCCGGGTCGCGGATGCCCTTTACATTGACGGACGCCGCGACATCCTGAGCGGATGGCTCCGTGGCTTGCGCCGTATCCGCCTGGGCCTGTACCGCGGCGCCGTATAAACACAGCATAAGACCAGCTATTGCACGCATATTCATCCTGTTCATTTGAATCCCAAGTAATCTCACCTTGGCAGAGTGTAGAAAAAAACACAGGCGCCAGGTGGTTTTTAAGACAGGATGTCAATCGGGATGAATGGAGTGCTTGAAATCGCGTTTATCCGGATTCACCATCAATGATCCGCAGCTTGCACGGCGGCGCCCGATGTGACCAGGACTTCATGTTCATAGGCGCCCAGATGGCCGTAATGGCCTTTGGGACTGAGATAACCGGCAATATGCACGCGCGGCTGCTCATAGCTTGAATTGGGCGCCACCAGGCCGACGTCCCGCCACGCGACGCTGCCGAAGGAGTTGAACCACCATGCGCCGGCGTCAAGGTCGAGATCAGTATGGGCCGGTTGGAAAACGCTCTTTTCAAAGCCCCGCGACCAGACGCCATCGCGCTCGATGGCACGGTAGCCATAGCCTGCCATGATGTTGGTCCGTTCGGACGGATGATCGCGCCAATAGCGTTGGCCATTCACGTAGGCATCACGCATGGCGGCCGATTGCGTCACGATGCCGCCTGAGGGATGGGTCAAGCCTTGAAAGAACCATTGCGCGTAGTCGGCTGGCGGCGTGGATGCTTGCTTGTCCGCCGCCTGTGTTTGCGCAAACGCATGGGCATATTCAAGAACGATATCGGGAATATTCGCTGCGCTCGCCTTGCCGGCAAGGGCGGTCAATATCAGGAGTGTGGAAATAGATCGCAGCATCACTTTGCACCTTTCTACTGATTAATACCTATGCCGGCGCCAGCCACTCCATCTTCTGCACCTGGATATGCGGATGGCTTTCCAGCGCTTCCCACTCCGGCAAAAAGACAAAGCCCTGTTTCCGGTAAAACGCGGCGGCGCGTGCATTTTCCGGCGCCACGTCGAGCACCAGGCGACGATGGCCATTGCCGACAGCGCATTGTTTCACGGCGTCGACCAGGCCCTGCGCCACGGCCATGCCCCGATATTCGCGATGCACCCACATGGCGATCAGGTGGCACTCGCCATTGCCGGCCACCACTTGCGCGGCCAGGCCGATGGGGTGTTCTCCGCCAAAGGCGAGGAAAAACGTGCGCTGGGGCGTGCTGGTGGCGCGCTGCTGCCAGTCGGCATCGGAAAAACCGGCGGCGCTGGCGTGGCTGGCGCCAAAGGCCGTGGGCGCGTCGAGCAGGGCGGCCAGACGCGTGGACTTCAGTGCCGGCCAATCGGCGGCGGTGGTGGTGCGTATCAGCATACTCAATTGAAGACGATCGCCGTCTTGTGCTCGATGCTGAGCCGGCATGCCTCGTACGCGGCCAGCCAGGCGACCAGTTCGCGTTCCAGGCCGTCCTCCGCGTCGATGCGCGCATTGATGCGGGCCGCTTCTTCATCGCTCAGTTCTTCGCCCAGCAGAAATATGCCCAGCGCGGGCGCGACCGTGACCAGTTCAGCGCGCAGGCTGTACGAGGAGCCCAGCATGCCACCCAGCAGCGCGTGTTCCTTATCGGCAAAAATGACTTCCTCGAAGACGAGGGGGAAATAAAAACCTTCGCAATCGGAATGGCAGATCAGGTGGCTGTCAAAGTCATCCTGCGCGGCATCGAGCACCGGATCCTCCGTTGCATCCTCGCCGTCGGCCAGTGGCGTGGCACGCCATTGCGCATCGAGGCGCGCATGGGCATACGCGCGGCGCAGCGTGTGCAGGAAGCTGTATGGAAAGGAATCGAGCATGACGCGCGAGTCCAGTTGCGGCAGCGTGGCCGGTTCGTTGTGCTGTGGCAGCCCCGCCTTTTGCAGCAGCAGATTAGCTTCTTCCAAAGCGGTGACGAGCCACTGCGCGCCTTCCGGGTCTTCTTCCTGCAGGTCGGCAAGGGCGCCGACCGAAATTGCCAATCCCATCATGAACTCCTCTAGTTGCAGCTGCGCATCAGTCTAAACCATTTGCCTTTGATCATCATTTACGATTGATCCCACACTTCGATGGTCAGCAGTTGACCGGGTTCACAGGCGGCGATGCGGTCCTGGTGCACGGTAATGCAGCCGGGCCAGCCTGTGAGCCGGTCCTGCGGAAATTCGCCATCCTGCGCTTCGGCGATGCCCGCCTGCAGCAGGGGCACGACGACGTTCGCCAGCGCCGTGTAGCGGTTGGGAAAGCCGTTCGACGACAGCTGAGTTGCCTTGCCATCGTGGCACAGCTGGGCGATCCAGTCGGCGCCGAACAGGCCCGCTTCCCACGTGGCGAGAAAAGCGTCCTTGTTGACTTTCGTCATGTCGGTCATTTGCTCCGGCGTGTCTGTCGAGATAATGGTCCACCAGCCTGACATGGGTTTTCCTTGTGAAAAGTAAAAAATTAACGGGTCATCGCGCGGCGCAGCAGGTAGCTGAGGCCATCGACGGCGGCCACCATCAGCAGCATGGCGACGATGACGGTAGCGGCGTTCTGCATCTGGAACAGCGACAGATGGTATTTCAGCATTTGCCCCAGGCCGCCAGCACCGACGACGCCGAGGATGGCGGCGGCGCGGATATTGTTTTCCCAGCGGTACAAGGTGTACGACATCATCTGCGGACCGCACTGGGGCAAGGTGGCGTACAGGAACGCCACGGCAGGACGCGCGCCATTGATGCGCAAGGTGGCGGCCGGCAAGGGCGGGCAATTCTCAAACGCATCGGCAAACAATCGGCCCAGCACGCCCATCGTGTGCAGCGCTAGCGCCAGGGTGCCCGCGAACGGGCCCAGGCCGGCGGCGATCAGCAGAATCGAAGCCCATACCAGTTCGGGAATCGAGCGCAGCACGTTGAGCACCGCGCGCGTGGCATTGCGCGCCAAGCGACCAAAGCGGCCGCTGGCGGGCAGGGCCAGCAGCGCGCCCACGAGTGCCGCGATCACCGTGCCGATGGCCGACATGGCCAGGGTCTCGAACGTGGCGACGCCCACTTTCATGAGGAAGTTCGGCGCCAGTTCGGGCGGGGCGAAGCCGTGCAGGAAGTCGGCGCTCGTGCGCACGGCGTCGGCGCTGAAGAATTCGCCCCATTTCAGGGGCAGGGTGGCGAAGCTGGCGATGACCAGCAGCAGCAAACCGGCCAGCAAGGCCCAGGTCGACCACCGCACGGGTGCAGGCGCGGGCATCGCGCCGAAATTCGGATGCTTCATGCCAGCCTCCGGCGCAGCATGGCGGACACGGCGTCGGCGCCCGCCACCAGCAGCACGAACACCATCAGCATGGTGGCCAGTTCACTGCCCGCCATCATCTTCATCGATTCATCCATGCGCTGGCCCAGGCCGCCCGCGCCGACAAAACCCATGACGACGGAGCCGCGGATCGCGCATTCCCAGCGGTAAATCGTGTATGACACCAGTTCGGCGGCCGATTCGGGCAGGGCGCCGTACAGCAAGGCTTGTAATCTGCCGCTGCCATTGTGGAGCAGGGCGTTGCAGGCGGACGCATCCGACGATTCAAGGATTTCCGCATACACCTTGCCCAGCATGCCGCAATAGGTGAGGGCAATGGCGATCACGCCCGCCGTCGGTCCCAAGCCGACGATGCGCACTAATAATAGAGCCCAGACCAGTTCCGGCACGCTGCGCAGCAACACCAGCAGCGCACGGACTGCGTGGCGCACGCTGGCAGCCAGCGGCGACACTCGGCCTGAACCGATGCGCGAAATCGACAGGCGCTCCGTCACCAGCAGGGTCAATGGAATGGCGCCCAGCATGGCCAGCGCCATGCCGGCCGTGGCCATGGCTATGGTTTCCCAGCTGGAAATAGCTACCAGTTGCAGGAATTCCAGCGAGTGGGCGGGCGGCACGAAGCTGGCGATGAATTGCCAGGTGGCGGCCAGGCTTTGCGCATCCCATAAGATCCACGGCTTGAATTCGGCCTGCACCAGCATCGGCCACAGCACGAGCAGCACGACGGCAGCGCCGGTCAGGCGGCCGCGCCAGGCGGGGTCGCGCGGCATGGCGCTGCTCTTCAGCAAAGGGGCCTCGCGGCGTCCAGATTTGTTTCCACGGCCTCGAATTGCAGCGCGTGGTCGGCCTTGTTGCGGTACAGCGCTGCGATCATCGCGTCGCTGACCTTGGCGCCAGGCAAGTCGAAGACAATCTCGCCATCGCGCAGGGCGACGATGCGCGTAAAGCAGGCGCGGGCGATTTCCACCTGGTGCAGGCTGCAGATCAGGGTAGCGTTGCGTTCCGTCGCTTCGGCCTGCAGCACATGGATCGTCTGCAAAGCCAGTGTGGGATCGAGCGCGGACAAGGGTTCGTCGACAAGGAACACTTCCGCGTTCGACACGAGCGCGCGGGCCATACCGCAGCGCTGGCGTTCGCCGCCGGACAGGCGGTCGACACGCGCATACAGTTTGTCTTGCAAGTTGAATTTACCGAGCGCTTCCCACGCGGTGCGCGGGTCGATGGGCGCCAGCAGCGAGCGGATGGCCGTCCACAAACTCCATTGCGGCAAGCGGCCCGCCAGCACGGCGTTGACGACGCGCTGGCGCGGCGGCAGCGGCGGCGTCTGCGGCGCCAGGAACAGGCGCGCGCGCAAGCGGTGGCGCTCGGCGCTGGCGACTTGCCAGGGGGAAGTGCCAAGAATGTTCAATGTACCCGATTCCGGGCGCAGCGCGCAGGCCAGGGTGTGCAGCAAGCTGGTCTTGCCAGCGCCGGAAGGGCCGATCAGGGCGATCTGTTCACCTTGGGCCACGTCCAGGCTGAGTTCGCGCAGGGCCAGCGCATTGCCGGGCGCGCCCGCGTGGTGGACGCTGACCTTGTGAAGTTGGAATGTCATGCGATGTTTCGGTTTTTTTTGGGGCGGTGTCGGATTACGCGGCTGCGCCGCTAATCCGACCTACGCCATACAACGGACAGCGTAGGTCGGATTAGTCCGCAGGACGTAATCCGACAGGTTCGGCAATAAAGTTACTTCAACAGCTTCGCATCGCGCGCGGCCGCTTCGATATCCGTGTAGTTTTCGGCCTTGGTCGGGATGAACTTGGTGGCGCGCTGCAATTCGAGGATTTCCTTGCCTTCGGCCGTCGATGGGTCCAGCGCCAGGAAGGCGTCCGTCAGTTTCTTGCGCACGGCGGGGTTCATGTCGGCGCGCACGCTCCAGTTGTAATCGTAGTAGCCTGGTGTCGTGTAGAACACGCGTACCTTGCTTGGGTCGACCTTTTTCGCTTCGACCAGTTTTTCCCACACGGAGATATTCAAGGTGCCCGCATCGACCTTGCCGCCGGCCACTGCCGCCACGGTGGCGTCATGCGCGCCGGAAAACGCGATGCGCTTCATGTCCGTGTCCGGGTTGATCTTGGCGGCCAGCAAGTAGTAGCGCGGCATCAAATGGCCCGAGGTCGACGATTCCGAACCGAACGTGAAATTCTTGCCTTTCAGGTCCGACAATTGATTGATGTCCTTGCTGGTGGTCACAAAAACCGAGCGGAATTTCGTGTCTTCCTCGCGCTGTACCAGCGGCACGATCTTGCCGCCGCTGCGCACGTTCGCTTGCACGAAAGTAAAACCGCCGAACCAGACCATGTCGAGCTTGTTATTGATCAAGCCTTCCACGGACGCCGCGTAATCGGTGACGGGCGTAAATTCAACCTTCATGCCCAGCTTTTTCTCCAGGTAGCTGCCCAGCGGCTTGAACTTTCGCTGAAGTTCCGTCGGCGCTTCGTCGGGGATGGCGGACACGCGCAACACTTGCTGCGCTTGCGCCAGGCCGCTGTGGATGGCCAGGGTGGCGGCGACGGTGGCCAGGATGGCGGGGAATTTCGAGAATGTGGTCATGGGACTGCCTTTAAAAAATTATTCATTAAAATACGGAAACCCCGGTCGTGCCTTCCTGCATCTCGCCGATGACGACGGCGTCGCCAAAACCTTCTGCGCGGAAAATCGCCAGCACTTGCTCGACGGCTTCCGGCGCGCAGGCCACCAGCAGGGGGCCGGCCGTTTGCGGGTCCGTCAGAATGGCCCTGTCGATGGCGCTCAGGCTGTCGGCCAGCGCCACTTGCGCGCCGTAGCCTTGCCAGTTGCGGCCGGAGGCGCCCGTGATGTTGCCGTTTTGCGCCAGTTGTTGCACTTGCGGCAGCAGCGGCACATCATTCATGGCGATACGCGCCTGCAACTTGGCGCCGCGCGCCAGTTCCAGGGTATGGCCCAGCAAGCCGAAGCCCGTCACGTCCGTCAGCGCATGCACGCCATCGAGCAGGGCCAGCTTCTTGCCCGGGGTATTCAATTTGGTGGTGTTGTCGATCAGGGAAGCGTAACCGCCCGCATCGAGCGCATTCTTCTTCAGCGCGGCCGACAAGATGCCCACGCCGATCGGCTTGCCCAGTACCAGTTTGTCGCCGGCGCGCGCGCCCGCATTGCGTTTTACCTGCGACGGGTGGACCAGGCCCAGCACGACGAGGCCATAGATCGGCTCGACGGAATCGATGGTGTGGCCGCCCGCGATGGGGATGCCGGCCTGGGCGCAGATGGTTTCGCCCCCTTTCAAGATGAGGCCGATGGTTTCCACGGGCAGCTTGTTGATCGGCATGCCGACCAGGGCTAAGGCCATGATGGGCGTGCCGCCCATGGCGTACACGTCGGAAATGGCGTTGGTGGCGGCGATGCGGCCGAAGTCGAACGGATCATCAACGATAGGCATGAAGAAATCCGTCGTGGCGATCAGCGCCTGCTCGTCGTTGAGCTGGTAGACGGCCGCGTCATCCGAGGTTTCTATGCCGACCAGCAATTCCTTCGGCAGGGGAAAGCCGCCGCTGCCCTTTAAAATGTCGGCCAGCACGCCCGGCGCAATTTTGCAGCCGCAGCCGCCGCCATGGGCAAATTCGGTCAATCGGATCGGTGTATTAGGTGTTGCTGCGCTATCGGACATGGTCTTCATCCTGCTGAAATAGGTAATTGGGTGGCAAGCCAGGCATCACGCGGCGCTGGCGGTACGGTTGCCGCCGACGATAGCACATAATGCACGCGCGGCTTGCTCAAAGGCATGTTCTGAAATGTCGGGCAGCACCAGCGGCGTCGCCTGGGCGTAGCGGCTGAAGTTGCGGGCGATCGACTGGCGGTAGACGGGGTCGTAATGCTGGACCAGCAATTCTTCCACCAGCTCGGCCATGCGGCCCGAGGTGGCCAGTTGCTGCCAGTGGGCAATTTTTTCCTTGCCATGCAGCTGCGTCAGCAGGGCCAGCTGCACGTTCAGGCGGGCCGGGTCGCCGACGAAATGCGCATAGTCCTGCATCAGCAATTGCACGCGCTGGTCCGTGGCCAGGAGCACGTCCGTGCAATCGGCCGCGCGCATCTTGTCCATCAGCGCATCGGGCACGCGCAAACGGCCCACTTTCTTGCTTTCCGATTCGATGAACACGGGCAGTTGCGGGTCGAAAGTGCGCAGTTGCTGCCATAGCGCGCTTTCAAACGCTTTTTGCGATGGCTGGTCTTCCTCGGGCAAGCCGCCCAGCACGGAACCGCGGTGGGCCGCCAATTGCTCCAGGTCGATCACTTGCGCGCCTTGCGTGTCCAGCACTTGCAGCAAGCGGCTCTTGCCGCTGCCCGTGGGGCCGCACAGCACATTGATGAAGTCGAAGCGCTCGGGCAGGGTGGCCAGCTCGGCGTTCACGTGGCGCCGGTAATCCTTGTAGCCGCCCTCGAGCTGCGTGACGGGCCAGCCGATGCGCGCGAGGATGTGCGCCATGGCGCCGCTGCGGTTGCCGCCGCGCCAGCAATAGACGAGCGGTTTCCAGTGCTGCGGATGACCGAGCAAACCGTCTTCGATATGCCGCGCAATATTCTTCGCCACCAGCGCCGCGCCCAGCTTCTTCGCTTCAAACGCGCTCGTCTGCTTGTATAAGGTGCCCACGCGCACGCGCTGTTCGTCGTCGAGCACGGGCAGGTTGATGGCGCCCGGCAAGTGGTCTTCCGCGAACTCGGACGGGCTGCGCACATCGATGATGGCATCGAACTCGCTCAAGCGGGGCAGGATGTCGCTGAAAGGCTGAACTGCGGGGTATTTCATCGTGGCGCGGGTGCTGGCAAGGGGAAAGACGTATTATCCCCGATAAACGCCCGTGCCGTCAGTCCCTGCAAGCAATGGACCTCAGGCGGCTCAAGCCGCATCCGTGCCCAGGGTGGCCAGTTCCGTGCTGGCGGCCGTCGCCATCAGGGCAATGACGACCGCGGCGTCGCCCGCGTCCAGGTCGCCGCTGACCTCGAGCAAGTCGCTGACGAGAAAATTGACGGCATTGCGCACGTCTGAAATGCTGGCGGCGAGGCCCTGGCAATCCGCGCCCAGTTGCTGGCACGCCGCCTTCATGCCATTGAAGGCGCCGATCTGGCCGTTCAAGCCGCCGATCTGGCCTTGCAGGTCGCTGACATCGGACTTCCATTTCAAGTACAGGCCCAGCGCCACGGCCAGGCCGACGAGGCCGAACGGACCTAGCGCCAGCAGATAGTAATAGCGCTTCTGCGCCGCATCGAGTTCGCTTTGCGCGTCGCCCAGTTGCCCCTGCAAGGCCGTGACCTGGCTTTGCAAGCCCGCTTCGACACCGGCAAGCTGGTTGAAATAGCCCATCAATTGCGCCGTTTGCGCCGTCAGCGTGCCGGCCGTGCCATTGGCCGTGCCCTGCAGCTGCCGTGCCTGCTGCTGCAGGGCCGACATCGCCGCCTTGATATCGGGCAGCGGCGCCTGCGCCGACAGCATGCTTTGCACTTGCGCCAGCTGCGGCGTTGCCGCCTGGACGAAGGCGGCAACAGCCTGTTGCAGCGTTCGCGTCTGCATCACCATGGGCTGGATCAAGGCATTGCATCCGGCCTGGATCTGCTGGGCAGCTGGCGGCAAGCCACCAAGGGCCGCGATCTGCTGTTGCGCGGCCAGCAGGTTGGCGAGGGTTTGCGTCAGCAGGCCGGCCATGGCGCTCACGCCGCTGCGGCAACGGCCGCTTCGCCCACCGTCTGGCCCTTGGGCGCGACGATGCTCGTGACGCCCGTCATCTGGCCCTTGATGGTGGTGATGTCCGTGGTGACGGCTTGCATTTCCGTGTTGGCGGCCGTCAGGAACAGGGTGCGGATGGTGTCCGTGTTTTGTATGCCTTGCTGCAGGTCGCTGATCAGGCTGCCCAGGTCGCTGCTGAGGAATTCCCACGCGTTTTCCATCTGCGTGGCCGATTGCACGGCCGCCTGCACCTGGTTCGACAGGCTGGCATAGCCGCTGCTGATGCCGGTGGCCAGCTTGACTTCGGCCGTCAGCGACGCTTCCTGTCCCAGCAGGGTCGCCTTTTCATCGTTGAGGTTTTTCAGGGTGATGGCCGACGCCACTTCGCCGCCTATACCGGCGGCCACGACGGCAACACCGGCCACCACGAGCGGCGTCGACGTGCCTGCCGTGACGAAATCGGCCACGCCGCCGACGACGACCATGAAGGTGCCGCCCACGATGGCCAGCCCGCTCAGCACGGTGCCGGCAATGGCGCCGTCGATCTGTCCCTGGATGGTACCGAGCTGGCTGTTGATGGAGCTGAGCACGCCATTGTCGCCATTCACGGCCGCGTTCAAGTCGCTGACGGTGGTGGAAAACGAGGCGGAATCCGTGGTCAGGTTGTCGTGCAAGGTCTGCAGGGCGCTGACGACGCCATTCGCGGCCGTCTGGTATTGCTGGGATTGCTGTTGCAGCGCCGTCAGGGTAGCGATCCATTGCGCCTCCGTCGAGCCGGTTGGCAAGGCCGTCAGCACGGCGTTGTTGAGCGCGTAGTAATTGCCGATATTGGCGATGTTGGCAATGATCGTGGGCTGTATCACATTCAGGTAGGCCGTGGCGTGGGTTTGCGCCTGGCCCAGGCCATCGTTGATTTGCGACTGGTATTTCAGCAAATTGGCGTCGCCCGAAAAATCCACGCTGGGCTGCTCGTTGATGCTGTTGGCGTAGGTTTGTATCAGCAGTGCTTGTGAACATTGCGCTTTGTTGGCGGTGCTGATGCCTTGTGCGGCCTGGTTTTGATTCGACATGCGCGGCTCCTGGTCGGATGGTTCATTGTGTGAGCGGTCGGATAAACAAGCGGTGGCGCACCGTTCAGGAAGCGCCTGTCATGGCTTGCTCCAGCGGCGCCAGGCTGGCGGCCAGCAGCTGCCACGCCGTGTTGGCGTAATCGAGCTGACCGCCCAGCGTTTCGGCGTCGGTGCTGCTGGCCATGCCGGCGACGGCATCGGCAAAGGCGGCCAGACCGGCGCTGATGCCCGTCGCTGGCGGTGCTTGCGGCGACTGGCCCCAGTCCTCGGCCAGTACCTGGGCCGTGTCGAGTGCGTTGTGAAAGGCGCTGCTGAACTGGCTGTTCTGTACCTGCACCACCTTGGCCACGGCCACCAGCGCATCGGCGCCGGCCAACTGCTGGTAGGCGCTGGCCAGCCGGGCATTGTTGGCGTTCAGGGCCGCGCGGGCCTGGGCCGTCTCGGCCACGCCCTGTTCCGCCGCATCGATGCCTTGCACCACGAAGTCGCCCGATGGCGCGGTCTTTCCATCACCCTGGGCATCGCTGATGGTGGTCATGGTCTTGACGATCAATTCCGTGACGGCAGCGCCCGTCTTGTTGGCGCCGGCGACGATATCGGCGATATTCGTGTTGATGGCGGCTTTCAGCTGGTCGATGCTGGCCGATGACGCGCTGGCGGCGGCGCCGAGGGCGGCGATGGTGGCGGACAGCGCCGTATTGAAGCCCGCGTTGAGCGGCGCCAGTTCGCCGGCGATGACGCGCATGTCGCCCGTCAGCGCCTGGGCTTGCTGGTTGATGTGCCCCGATTGCACGGCCAGTTGCCGGTAGACCTGCGCGATGTCGGCGCGTGTGCCGGCATCCAGCGCCGCTTGCGCCAGCCGGGGCCGTTGCAGCTGGTAGGCGGCGTTCCATAGCGCGGCAAAGGCCGTCGCCTGGCTCAGCAAACCGATGTAGGCGGGCAAGATGCGGTCGCCGGCGGTCATCGCGCGGCTCTTCATTTGCGACTGGAACTGGCTGACCTGGTAGGCCAGGCCGGCATCGACTTGGGCATCAAGGTCGAGATTGGCCTGCTGCTCCAGCAGATCGGCGGCCGTCTGCGTGAACAGGAACTGGTCGCTGGCGGAAAAATAGTCGACTTGCAGGGCCTGCGGCCCTGGATTGGATGTGCTTGCCATAGGGTTTCCGGGATGGTGGGCGAACGGGACTCCGCACACTATCGCCCAACCCGCACTTGCCGCTTTGACCTGTCGCAATCGCGCCGAGGGAACCCTAGCCCAATAACCTGCCCAGCAGCGGCGCCAGCAGCACCGTCACGACACCGGAAAAAATCATCGTCAGGCTGGCCACGGCGCCTTCTTCCGTGCCGACCCGGCGCGCCACGGACAGGCCAAAGCCGTGCGCGGCGGCGCCATACGGGGCGCCACGGGCGATGCGCATGCGCAAGGGCAGCAGTTTCAGCAGCGGTTTGCCCAGCATCAGGCCGAACAGGCCCGTCATGACGACGAAGATGCCCGTCAGCTGGGCCGAGCCGCCCATATGGCGCGACGCTTCCAGCGCGAACGGCGTCGATACGGAACGGGCCAGCAGGCTGCGCGCCATGTCGCCATGCACGCCCAGCAAGCGGTCCAGCAGCAGGGTGGCGGCGACCGACGCGACGATGCCGGCGCAGCTGCCCAGCGACAGGGCCAGCCAGTGCTTGCGGATCAGCTTGCGCTCCTGGAAGATCGGGAGCGCGAAGGCGATGGTGGCCGGTCCCAGCAGCCACGGCAGCCAGTGCGTCTCGCTGAAATACGTGGCGAACGGCGTCGAGGTGGCCTGCACGATGACGATCAGTAACGCCGAGGTGCAGATGGCGGGCGTGAGCAAGAAGTGCGGATGGCGGCGATGCAGCGCCTGGTTGGCGTAGAACAGCACCAGGGTCAGCAGCAAGAACAGCAGGGACAGGAGCACGGTATTCATGCCTGCGCCCTCGCTGCGCGCTGGCGCAGCAGTTTGTGCAGGCGCAACTTGCGTTCATAGCGGCACACCCATTCCACGGTGAAGGCCGTGGCCAGCATCACGCTGGCAAAGCCCAAACCGATATTTACGAACAGCATTACACCCTGTGACTTCAACAGCTGAGTAAATTGCACCACGGACACGACCAGCGGGATAAAGAACAGCAGCATATTGGCCAGCAGCCAGTTCGCGCCCAGTTCGATGGCGGCAGGCCGCACCCAGCCCGCCAGCAGCAAGGCCACCAGCACGAACAGGCCCACGACGCCGCCGGAAAACGGCAGGTGCAGGGCGGAGGCGGCCCCGTCGGCCAGCCACCAGGCGGCGATCAAGATGCCCACTTGCCACACGGTCTGCGCGGGCTGGCGCCAGGCAGGGACGGAGAGTGGGGCGGTGGTGGAATAAGGGACGGCTTTCACGGCAGGCTTTCTAGCGGCAGGGGAAAGGTTTCATTGTAGGGACCCCGCATCAAAAGATAAAATGACTTAAACTCATGATTATCATTCGAGTTTGGAATGCATCATGGATATCCGCTCCTTGCGCTACTTCGTCGAAGTCGTCGAGCAAGCCAATTTTACGCGCGCGGCCGCCAGGCTGCACGTGACGCAACCCACCGTCAGCAAGATGGTCGCCCAGCTGGAACAGTCGCTGGACCTGGCCTTGCTGGACCGGGCCGGTAAACGTTTTACCCTGACGGACGCGGGCAAGGTGGTGCTGTCGCGCGCGCATGAATTGCTGGCCCTGCACGCGGAACTGAAAGTGGAATTGCGCGACCTGCAGCAGCTGGAACGGGGGGAACTGAGAGTCGGCGTGTCGCCGCAAACGCACTCGACCCTGGCGCCGTGGCTGGCCGAGTACCACCAGCGCTATCCGGGCATCGAGCTGAAGATGTACGAAAGCGGCACGCAAGCGATCGAGCGCGACTTGCGCACCGGCACGGTAGAACTGGGCACCATGCTCGATTACCCGGGCAATGCGGCCACCTGGCAGGATTTCGAAGCCTTGCCCCTCGTGCGCTCGCCGCTGTGCCTGCTGGCCGCGCCCGGCTCGCCGTGGCAGGGGCGCGCTTCCGTGGCCCTGGCCGAGCTGGCCGACAGTCCCTTCATATTCTACGGCGCCGCGTTTGCCCTGAACGACATCGTGCTAGATGCTTGCCAGCGGGCCGGTTTCGCCCCGCGCATCACGGGCCGCAGCGGCCAGTGGGATTTTATTGCCTCGCTGGTACAGCTGGGCGTGGGCATCTGCCTGCTGCCGAAGATGTATTGCGATACCCTGGATCAAACGCAATTTACAGTCATTCCCCTCGATGGCCCGCCCGTGGAGTGGAATCTGATGCTGGCCTGGCGCCGCGGAGGGCGGCTGTCGTTTGCCGCCCGGGCCTGGCTCGAGCTCGTCAGGGCGCGCATGGCGCAGCCCGGGCGATTACAATAGCCGCTCGCCAACCACCGCCAAGCATATGAAGAACACAGGTAAAACCAGACTGAAACGCACGGCAGGCTCGCTGCTGCTCGGATTGTTATGCACGGTGGGACTGATGAGCGAAATGGGCTATGCCCAGGCCGCCATTCCTGTGTATGGCTATTTCGTCAAGAATACCTATCCGCACGACCCTCAGGCATTTACCCAGGGTTTGCTGTTCAAGGATGGCCATCTGTATGAAAGCACAGGCCAGAACGGCCAGTCTTCCTTGCGCAAGGTGGAACTGGCGACGGGCAAGGTGCTGCAGAAAAGCATGCTCGACAAAAAAGTGTTTGGCGAAGGCATCACGGACGTGGGCGATGAAATCCTGGGCCTGACCTGGGTGTCGAAGACCGGCTATGTGTTCGACCATAAAACCTTCAAGCTCAAGCGCACCTTCAGCTACCAGGGCGAAGGCTGGGGCCTGGCCAGCGATGGCAAGTTCGTCTACATGAGCGACGGCAGCTCCGCCATCCGCGTGCTCAATCCGAAAACCCTGGCCGAGGTGCGCCGCTTCGAGGTGAAGGCGGAAGGCCGTGCCATCGAGCGCCTGAACGAACTGGAAATAGTCGACGGCGAGCTGTACGCCAATGTATGGGGCGCGGACGTGATCGCCCGCATCGATCCGGCCAGCGGTAAAGTTGTCGGCTGGATCGACCTGACAGGCTTGCTGCCGCCGGAACAGCGGGGCACGGCCAATCCCGATGCCGTGCTCAACGGTATCGCCTGGGATGCACGGGGCAAACGCTTGTTTGTCACGGGCAAACTGTGGCCGAAGCTGTTCGAGATCGAGCTGATCGAAATCCAGCGCCGTTGATGTTTCCAATTGGGCAGTGTTGCTGGCGAGGAATCGTTTAGAATTCTGATTCTTCGCCCAGTGCGACCTTTACAGGATGCCATGCTGTCCCTCTCTTTATGCCGCCTGGCGGCCGCCGCCAGCCTGCTTGCCGCCATCTGGCCCGCCGCACAGGCGCAGACGCCCAACATGCCGGTGGTCAGGCAATACGGCGACTTTGCCGTCACGAATGGCCGTTACGACGCTCTCGTCACCTTGTCTTTCCGCCGGCACGGCTACTGGCCCGGCGGCGCGCGCGAAGTGGTGGAAGTGCGGCCCATCAAGGCCACGCGCGAAGGCCAGCCCATGCTGCTGGCCTTTACCAAGGGCTATACGGGCCAGGGCACGATACTGATCGGCGTGCAGAATGGCGAACCGCTGATGCGCCCCATCAGTCCCTTGCAGCGCGACAACATGGTGCGCACGGAACGCGACCCTGAATGGGGCGTGCCGCAGCCTGGTCGTCCCGAAGTGCTGCTGTTTTCCCGCGACGGCCGCGCGCTCGATACGGGCACGGGCGAACTGCTGTGGTTTGACGTGCCGGGCAACGTCAGCGGCGACTACCCGCATGCCATGCTGGTCTCTGTCTCGCCCGACGGGCGGCGCGGCGCTTATCTGACGAATGCGCTGACGAAGGTGGGGATCATCGTCGCCACGCGCGACGACGGCGTCGCCGGCGTGCTGGCCTTGCCGCCCGATACCTATCAACGGTGGTTGAAACCCTTGTCGGAGACCGCTTCCGCGCAGGCGAGCGCCGCCATCAAGGCGGGCAAGGGCCGCACGGATTCGATCCGCATCCGGCGCGAGCTGGAACTGGCCTGGTTCGGCCAGCAATTTGAATGGAAACAAGGCAAGAACGGCTTGCAAGTGACGGGGCTGGGCCTCATTTCCGCGCCGCCGGAAGGAAAACAGCCATGACAATATCTCAACTGATCGCCGGCTGCTGCGCCGCCTCCTTGCTGGCCGGCTGCGTGCACGGCGAAACGTTCCCCAAGGATTATCTGGCGCAAGACATCGACAAGCAACAAGCTTTGCTGGAACTCGACGTGGTCTTCGGCAAAGAGCCCGATGACAAGCTGACGTCGCGCACGACGGCGCGCAATACCGTCGAGTACACGGGCGCGCCGCACATCGTCGTGCCGTTTTACCAGAAGGGACTCGGCTTCGATCAGGGGTTTGCCGGCACCTATATCTTTGGCGTCGTGTATCCGGTTGCCAAGGTCGAGACGGCCACGGCCAGCAGCCGCGTCTTTGGCCAGAAACTGGATGGCCAGCAGGCGGGCAACCCGCGCTACCGCTTCCGCGTGCCGGGCAAGGCGCAGTGGAACAGCAATGAAACCTTCATGCTGAGCTTTGAGCGCAAGGGCCGCCGCGAAGAAATCACTTTCCGCTTCAGCAACGAGCAAAGCTGCTCATCCGCCTTCCTGGCCACCACGCCACACTATGGTTTTCCCATCAAGGTCGTCGCCACGTTCAAGGACAACAAAGGCTGCCTGAAAGTGTGCGACAGCCGCGAGCAGTGGCCCGGCTTTTGCGCCTTCCAGCCGCCGCCGGCCGCCTGACTATCACCATGCAAGCCACGCGCCGGCGCCTGCCGGTGCGGCGCTTATACACGCACAGCTTTTGCCGATTCTATTCAATTGTCATCGAATGGGCGCTGAAAACGCCTATTTTCACGGTGTAAGGCGGTCTGCATTGACCCTTGATCAGCGCATAAATCTTGCCGCAAAAGTATCTTTCCCAGGCGTATGATTTCTTGCCGTAATCAGCGCGCGCAGATGGCGCGGTGCGGCCCGATATCCGAAACGCATCCTTCCTGTGGAGAGACAGAATGAAAATGCCCGTTTTAGGAAGCACCCAGCCCGCCATCAGCAACCGTCCGCTCGACATGCTGGCCACCGATACGGCGGCCGTGCGCGCCATCGCCCAGGCGGCCGTCAGCGTGGAACTGTTCACCATTCCCCTGTACATGGCCACCATGTATTCGATCCAGGGCACGCACCAGATCAACTCGAAAGGCATCACGTATTACGAAGGCCGCCAGTGGCCGGGCATGGGCACGACAGCCCGTCCCGAACTGGCCGAGCAGAAAGCCTTCAATATCATCTTCAGCGTCTTCATCCAGGAAATGCTGCACCTGCAGATGGCTGCCAACCTGGCCACGGCCATCGGTACGGCGCCATGCTTCACGGGGTCGGAGCTGCAATCGCAGGAACATGGCTGGACCTGCTACGGCGAGCACTGCACCGTGATCCCGCACATCGTCGACTTGCAGGACACATCCGGCTATCGCCACGTGCGCGTCAACCTGGAAGAACTGAACGACAACCAGTGCGACCTGTTCCTCGCCATCGAGCAACCGGAACAGCAGGCCCGCGCGCAACTGGCCGAGTTCGACAGCCAGGACCACACGAAATACTTCCCGGAAGTGCCCCTGCCGGGCTGGACGCCGGGCAAGCACGTGCACGATCTGCCCCTGTTCGGCACCATCGGCTACATGTACGAATGCTATGCGCGCTACATCAGCATCGAATACACGGATGGCCAGACCCTGTGGCAAAAACTGTTCGTCAACGGCTCGGTGCAGCAAGACATGTTCAACAGCCGGGTCCAGGGCCATGCGCGGGCGGAATTTCCCTGCTTCGACACCTGCTTCGGCCCGCAGGACCAGGATAGCGGCCAGACGGGCTCGTTCAACAAGGCCATCGACATGATGGCGGCCATCACGGACCAGGGCGAGGGCAGCGAAGCGGCCATCCAGCGCTACCGGCGCGACGCGGCGCAGCGCCTGATGGCCGTGCAGCCCGACTACCGCGAAGACCTGGCCGCTTTGCAGTGCGATTACCCGTCCTACGCGAACAACGGCAAGGACGCCGAATCGCGCGACGCGCAGGCGCGCCACGACAGCGCCCCGTTCGATCATTACGAGCGCTTCGGCCAAGTCAAGTCCATGCTGCCCGTGAAGACCTGGGCCGGCTGGCACAGGGACGGCCAGCGCTGGAGCGAAGCCATGCTGACCAACGAACGCTACAATCCGGCCACCGCACCGAAGAACATCCCCGCGCCGGCCGACGTGGCGGGCGCCCTGAACCGCCTGAAGGATACCAGCGGCACCTTGGGAATGCTGAGCACGGTGGCAACGGGCGCCATCTACGGCATCACTTCCGTGCTGGACCAGTACTGGCTGAACCAGCAACTGGACTTCCCGTATCCGTCGATGGTGGGCGCGGGCGACCGCATGGCCATCTGCTGGGCCGTGCTGGGCCAGGCGCCGAACCTGGCGACGGGTGTGCCGCTGGCCGACAAGAGCGTGCTGTACCACGCCTGCCAGGGCATGCACCTCGAGGGCGAAGCGTCGTCCACCTGCGCCGCGCTGGCCGTCTACCATACGTGCCGCGGCTCCAACGGCTGCCACGCCCAAGGCGGCTGCGGCTTTGCCCAGGCCGACACGGGCGGCTCGTCCTGCGGCCATTCGGTCAAGGCCGCCGCGTCGCCGGGCACGCCGTGCTATGTGCCGCCACCTCCACCGGCGGACGATAAAGTCTACAGCGCGCCCAGCGACAACAAATGCGCGAGCTTCGGCGGCTGCGCCGTGCCGATTTCGGCCTCGCAGCTGTATCCGAACACCACGGGCAAGGAACCGCCCGAGCCCGCCACCATGACCCTGTACGATTTCGGCCCCGCGCCCGAGCACCGCAGCAAGCCGCTGGGCCAGACCATGAGCTTTACGCTGGGCGACAACGTCTACGACAAGGCCTGGGAAGCCTACGGCAAGGTGATGGCGGCGCGCGGCACGCCGGTGGGAGCGCCGCCGGCGCCCACCGACCTGCGCCTGGCCTTGCCGCCGTCGACCTGATGCGGGGCATCCTGCACGAGGCGCGGCCGCGCCTGGGCTTGCCGAACCTGGGCCTGGGCGTGGGGCTGCGCCCGCCGCACTACGAGCACATCCTGCGCCACGGGCCGCAGGTGGACTGGTTCGAGATCATCAGCGAAAATTTCATCGACAACCACGGCTATGCGCGCCACGTGCTCGAGCAGGTGGCGGCGCAGGTGCCCATCGTCATGCATGGCGTGTCGCTGTCGATCGGCAGCAGCGATCCCCTAAGCCTGGCCTACCTGCGCAAGCTGCGCCAGCTGGCCGCCGAGATCCGGCCCATGTGGATTTCCGACCACCTGTGCTGGACGGGCGCCGCCTCGCTCAACAGCCACGACCTGCTGCCGCTGCCGCTGGACGAGGCCAGCCTGCGCCACGTGGGCGCGCGCGTGCGGCAGGTGCAGGAATTCCTCGGCCGGCCCCTGATCCTGGAAAACCCCAGCACCTACGTGGAGTTTGCCCAGTCCAGCATGCCGGAATGGGAATTCCTGGGGCGCCTGGCCGAGGACACGGGCTGCGGGCTATTGCTCGACGTCAATAATGTTCACGTCAGTGCGCATAACCACGGCTATGACGCGGCCGCCTACATCCGCCAGCTGCCGCACGACCACATCGTGCAGATCCACCTGGCCGGGCCGACCGTCTGCGGCGCGATGCTGATCGATACCCACGATGCGCCCGTGCCGGCCGCCGTCTGGCGCCTGTACGCGCTGGCGCAGCAGCTGACGGGCGGCGTGTCGGCCCTGCTGGAATGGGATGCGGAGATTCCCCCGTATCCGCAACTGCTGCTTGAACTGGACAAGGCGCGCGCGGCGGTGCGGGGCGAATTTACGGACGCCGCGCCAGCCAAGGTTGCCGCCGCCGTCTCCACGCCGCTGGGCTTTCACCTGGAGGCGGCCCATGCACGGTAATGGCGCGCCGCTGGCGCAATTGCAGGCGTGGTTCCTGACGGCCATGACGGCGCCCGGCGGCGCCGTGCACGGCGCGCAGCTGGCCAGCGAGCGCCACGGCCTGACGCAGGAGCAAGTGCTAAAACGGGCGCGGGGCGGGCCGGCGCCGCTGCACATCCATGCGGACGGCTACGTGCAGCGCCTGCTCGAATGCCTGCAGGCCGACTATCCCGTCTTGCGCAAGGTCATGGGCGACGAGCTGTTCGCGTTCTTTGCCCGCGCCTATGTGTGGCGCCACCCGTCCGCTTCGCCCACCTTGTATGACCTGGGCGGCGGCTTCGCGGACTTTCTCGCCGCCAGCCAGCGCGGCGCCGGGGCACAGGGAGACGCCTTGCGCTTTGCCGTCGAACTGGCGCAGCTGGAGCGGGCGCGCAGCGAGGCCGGCAGGGCGCCGGGGCTGGAAAAACTGGCGCCATCCCTGCTGCCTTCCGGCTTGGAATTGATGCTGGGAATGGCGCCGGTCTGGCGCCTGGCGCCGTGCACGCGGCTGCTGGCCCTGTCGTTCCCCCTGTGTGCTTTCTGGCAGCAGGCGCAAGCGGCGCCCGACGGCGCCGTGCCGGCCCAGCCCGTGGCCGCTCCCGCCTTTGTCGCCATCTCGCGCCTGCATTACAGGCTTGCCATGCAGGAGTTGCCGCCGTGGCAGTTCTACTGCCTGCAAGCGCTGGCCGACGGCGCGCCGCTGGCGCAATGCGCGCGGCAGGCGGCGCAGTCCAGTGGCAGGGCACCGGACGAAGTGCTGGCCGACACGATGCTGTGGCTGCCAATGGCGGCCGCGGCGGGGCTGGTCACCACCGAAGCGTGAGCGGACGGCGGCGCACGCAAAAAAGGCCGATGAAAATCGGCCTCGATGGTCAGTACAAGTATTGCCTAACGGTAAAACGCTTCGACTTTGCCCTTGAGCTTGATCTGCAGCGGACGGCCGCGGCGGTCGAGCGACTTGGTGGAAGCGACCTTGATCCAGCGTTCGCTGATGCAATATTCTTCCACGTCAAGACGTTCCTTGTCGTTGAAGCGGATGCCGACGTCGTTCTCGAACACGGCTGCAACGTGATAAGGGCTGCTAGGGTCGATCGACAGGCGATCGGGCAATGGGGGTAAGGTGGTGGTATCGTTCATGGCCGTCATTATCGCCCAGAATGCGGTTACAGACAACGGCCTTTCGCGTGCTGGCTATCTGGCCGGACGCGAAATGGCGGGTTCGGCCGTGTGCGTGGAGGGTGACGGTAGTGATGAGGAACCGTGCTGCGTTCCCGTCGGGTCGGCCAGCTGAATGGTCGTGCCGTGCTGCCAGGCATCGGCACCGTCCATGATGGCTGGCGCGGGGATATCGGCCCGCTGGCGGCGTTTTTCGGCCGAATCGATGCGGAAACGGCGGTCGCGCGCGGCAACCATGGCGGCGTCGGCCTGGCCATCGTTTGTGAATCCCATCATCAGTTGCGGCACGCCCAAGGGCAAGGTCTTGTGTACATCCGTGTGCCAGGTATGCCAGGTCTTGCCATACGTGGCGACGAGTTTTTGCATCAAGGCCTTCTCGGCCACGGCGGGAATGCCGGGGGCGATCAGCTGGCCTGATTTGACTTCATGCACATGGCTGTGCCACAGCGCTTTTTCCGCCGCGGGCAAACCTTCGTACAGCCTGGCGCTGACGATGTATTCGACGCCCATCAGCTTGGCATCCTTGACATTGCCATCGTAGATCACGCACTGGATCAGCTCTTCATTGACGATGGCGCAATAATGGTGCGCTTCCATCTGGCCGCGCAGATTGCCATTGTAGAAATGAAAACCGTCAAGATAGGCGTTCAGCGCCGCAATCGGCGGCCGCGCTTGCAATGCGTCGGCACCCGCGTCCAGCACGCGCGTGGAGACCCCGGCCGGTGCGCCCGGAGCCTCCACGTTTGATGCCGTATTCCTGGCGCCGCAGGCGGCAAGGCCCATGGCCAGCCCGGCGCACAGCATGGCCGTCAGTGCTTTCATGTTGAGAAGGCGCCTCTGGCCATGTCCCCGGGATCAGGATTTGTCGTCATTCTTGTGGCTTTGACGTCCCGCTTCCACGTGCTGCTCATGCGTGCCGCCGCGCGTGCCGGTGCCGGAACCCGATTGCTGGCCCGACTGTTGGCCCGATTGCTGCGAGCCCGATTGCTTGTCGCCGTCATTCTTGTGGCTTTGGCGGCCCGCCTCGACATGCTGCTCGTGCGTGCCGCCCTGGGTGCCGCCCGACGATTGGCGGGTGCCGGACTGTTTGTCCGACTGCTGGCTGCCCGATTGGCCCGATTGCTGTTTGTCCGATTGGCCGCCCGATTTGTCGTTGCTGTTCGAAGTCATGGTCATGTCCCCTATGGTTGGTTTGCGTAATCATCCGGTTCAACATTGGCTGCACCGTTGAGACCATTCTCGCTGCCTGCGTCGGGCTTAGCCATAGGGACACGACTTGTCGCCACGTAGGAAAACTCCGTGGTGGATGACAACCATTTCTAGATTGCTACTAGAGATGCCGCGTTTCCTGCGGCGGCGCATTCCACTCGTCATGCCGGCCATCGACAAAGGTGACGGGCACTTGCGCCAGTTCGGCCGCCGAGGCGTCATCGAGGCAGTTGACGCCGATGCCGACGAACGGGCCGCTGCGGGGCGAATCGCCGCAGCCAAACGGGCGCACGCCGCAATGGCGGCAAAAATAATGGCGCTCGCGGCGAGCGCCGAAACGGTATTCGCTCAGCTCGCCTTCACCGGCCAGCAGGCGAAAATCCGCGGGCGGGACCAGGCTGGCCCAGCAGCGGATTTTCAGGCAGTAGGAACAGTTGCAGCGCAGGCTGGGGGCCGCCAGGTCGATCTCGGCCGCAAAGCGCACGGCGCCGCAGTGGCAACTGCCATGGTAGGTTTTTTTCATCTGGCCCACTTTACAGGGTTGCCGTACTGTCATGCAACTGCTGGAATTGCGACAGCTGCTGCTGCATCAACCGCGCATACTGGCCGCCCGCGCGCAGCAGCTCGGCGTGCGTGCCTTGCTGGCAAATCCTGCCCTTGTCCATGACGATGATGCGGTCCGCTTTCACAATCGTCGAAAAGCGGTGGGCGATGATGATGGTGGTGCATCCTTGCATCAGGGTATCGAGCGCGAGCTGCACCTGCTGTTCGCTGGCGGCGTCGAGCGCGCTCGTCGCTTCGTCCAGGATGAGGATTTTCGGCGCGCGCAGGATGGCGCGGGCAATCGCGATGCGCTGCTTCTGTCCGCCGGACAATTGCACGCCCCGTTCGCCCACGAGGGTCTCGTAGCCGTCCGGAAAGGCCGCAATGAAATCATGGGCATGCGCCAGGCGCGCCGCCGCCACCATCGCTTCGCGCGCCACTACCCGGTCCGGCACGGCAAAGGCGATATTGTCGGCGATGCTGCCGGAAAACAGGGCCGGTTCCTGCTCCACCACGGCCATCTGGCGCCGCAGCTGCGTTACGCCCAGCACGTGCGCATCGATGCCGTCGAACTGCAGGCTGCCCGCGTCTATCTGATAGTGGCCCAGCACCAGGCTGGCGATGGTGGACTTGCCCGCGCCCGAAGCGCCGACGAGGGCGATTTTTTCGCCCGCGCGGATGGACAGGCTGACGCCGTCGAGGGCCGTCACCTGCGTGCGTTCGGGGTAGGAAAAACGTACGTCGCGCAGCGCGATATGGCCGGCCAGCGGCGGCTGCGGCGCCGCCTCGGGCACGGCGCGGTGGCTGCGCAGGATCTCGAAGATGCGGTCGGTCGAGCCCATTGTGCGCATCCACGTGTTCCAGAATTCGCTGATGGAGCCGGCCGTGTCCGTTACCATGCTGGCATAGATGACGAAGGCCGTCAGCTCGCCCACGCTCAAGCGGCCCTGGCCGATCAGGTGGGCGCCGAAGCACAAGGTGGTCAGCAGGGCAACGAAGGCGAGCAAGCCTTGCGCGCCCTGGAACACGGCCAGCAGCCGCGTGCCGGCCAAGGACACGCCCAGCAGCTCGCGCATCGCTTGCGCGTAGCGGGCCATGGCGCCGCCTTGCTGGTTGAACGCCTGCACCAGGCGCGCATGGGCAAAGTATTCCTGCGCCACCTTGCCGCTGGCGGCCAGGGTGGCGGAAATGGCCCGCGCGCGCTGCCGGTAATTACTGCCTGATAACTTGCCCAGATACAGGCTGATGGGAATGAACAGGGCCAGCGGCAAGCTCAACATGGGCGACAGATGCAGCAGCATGGCGATGCCGCCCAAAAAGACACACAGCGAGCGCAAGGCATTGGCCGCGCCGATCGTCAGGCTTTCATGCAGGGCCGACACGTCGGACGTGAGTCGGCTGTTCAGCTCGCCGCCATGGTGCTTGTCGAAAAAGGCGATGGGCTGGTTGATTACCACGTCGAACAGGCGCCGGCGCACGCCCATGACGATCATGTGGCCGCCCGATTGCAGCAGATAGAAGCGGGCGGCAGAGGCCAGCGCATACAGCAGGCTGAAGGCCAGCATGGCGCCCACCATGCCCGGCGTGACGCCGCGCCGCGTCAGTTCCGCCACGTTATCGATGAAATACGCGATGGCTTGCGGAAAGGCCAGCTGCGCACCCACGGTGAGGGCCATGCACAGCAGGCCGGCGGCGATGCGCCAGCGCACCGGGTACAGCAGGCGCAGGCGTTCCAGATGGGGGCCGATGTTTACATGGTTCATGCGGCGCGCTCCTGCGACGGTTCGGCGTTCAATTGTTCGGCCAGGGCCAGCCAGTCTTCATCGCCGATCAGGCCGGCCGCTTCCACCGTGCCCTCGTGATTGACGAACACATAGGAAGGCGAACTCATCAGCGGGTTCACGCACCGGTAATCGCGTAGCGTCAGCCGCGCCGTGGCTTCCCGCAAGATGCTACTGGGCAAAAAGGCGCGCAGCCGGCGGGCCGGTTCTTCACTGATCAGCCACAGGGCCAGGCCGGCGTCCCGCGCCAGCGGCAGCAGCTGTTCGATACCAGCCAGCTTTTCCGCGCATTTCGGACAACGGCTGGCCAAAAACAGCAGCACGGCCGCCTGGCCCGCGGCACCCGGCTGGAAACGCGCGCCGCCAGCCAGGGGACGGGCTTGCACTGCCGGCAAGGGCTCGCCCGGCACCAGCGCCGTGGGCGCGATGCGTTCGCGGCGGCTGGCGCGCAGCACGGCCAGGGTCAGCCAGATATTGCCGGCGACGGCAAAGGCCAGCGCTGCCAGCACAAGTTGCAAGGTCGTATCATCCATCAGCCTGCCTTTGCCAACGTGGCGATGTCGTGCAGGGAAATCACGGCCACGCAGACGATGGCCGCCAGTCCGGCGGCCAGGACCGAGGTGGCGACGGGCAAGGATGCCGTCTGCTCGGATGCGAAATAGGCGCCGTTGATGCCGACCGCCAGCACGTTGCGCAGCAGGTCGTATTGCGAGACGGGCCGCGCCGCTTCGCCAAAGCAGCTGCAGCGCACCACGCTGTGCGTAAAGTAGCGCCAGGCCAGGACGGCCGTGAGGGTACTCAGCAGCAGCAGTGACAGCAGCATGGGCAGCTGCGTGCCGCCCGCCAGCAGCCAGCCGGCCAGCAGCAGTTCCGCCGCCACCAGGGCCGGTGCGGCAACAGTGGCTACAGCGGGCGCCACGCCGAACGAGGTGGCCAGGTTGCGGCGAAATTCCCCGTAGCTGCGCAGCTTGCCCACGCTGGCCGCCAGCAACAGCAAGGCGATGACATAGCGTGCGATATCGGACAAAAAGGGGAGTGCTGTCAGCATTGCGTGCTCCACAGCGGCGCAAAGCCGCCCGGACGCTGGCGCCGCAGCTGCACGCCGTCGCGCGACGCCAGCAGGGCATCGTTCCACGGCTCGTCGGGCGCGCTGCGCAAGGCGCCGCCTATGCTCGCCTGCAATTGCGTCGAGATGGCCCAGCCCAGCCGTTCGGCGTGGGCATCGCGCGCCATGTTTAAGCCCAGCTTGGCCAATTCCTCGCGCGTCAAGGCATAGTTGTGCGAGTGGTAGCCCGTCACCAGTTGTGCGACGATGGCGCGCCGGGCCTCGGGTGTGGCATCAGGCAATTGCCAGGCCAGCAATTCCTCGCCGATCTGCGCCAGCTCCAGGGTGGTGCGGTAAAAAGCCGTCAGGGAAGGGGGAAAGATGCTGCCGCACAGCAAGGACAGCGATTGCTGGCGCGCCTCGCTGGCATCCACGCCGAACCACTGCTGCGCCATGTCGCCGAAGACCTTGATGTCCAGGCTGGACATGGAGCCGCCGTCGGCGCCATCGAGCTGCGGGTCGATGGGCGAGAACAGGGCCAGGTCGCTGGCGATGATCTCATCGGCGCCCAGGGTCAGCAGGGTGGCGGCCGACTGGCAGTGGAAGGGCACGATAAAGCTCAGGTGGCGCGCATGCTGGCGCAGCAGAAGGGCGATGCGCCGCGCCGCGTTGACGATGCCGCCACGGCTGTGCAGCACCACGTCGAGGCGCGCCACGGACCCGATGCCTTGGCACAGCTCGTACAGGGCGGGCAGCAGCTCCATGTCCAGGTGCGAGGCGGCCAGGACGATGGCGCGGCTGTCGCGCGCCTGCTCCAGTTCGCGTAGCCGGAGAGGGATCTGGCTCAGGTCTGGCTGCGGCATACGGCTCCTTCGATCAGGGTTGTGGCCACGCTTTCCAGCATGGTCAAGGCAGGCACCAGTTGTTGCACATACAAAAATTGACCAACAGGGTTGTTTTCCAGGAAAACGTACTCGCCGTCGGGCGTGACGATGAGATCGAGCGCGCCATACTCGAGGCCATAGCTGTGCACGAAAGCGAGGCAGCGCTGCTGTATTTCCGCTGGCAAGGTGCATGCTTCATAGCGGATGGGGGCTGACATATCGCGCGAATCGATGGCCGTGCGCGCATCATCCTGGGAATACAGACGCGCGGCAAACAGTTGCTTGCCGATCACGGTGATGCGCAGTTCGTATTGCTTGGCGATATATTCCTGGAACTGGCAGCTCAGTTCGCTGACCGCGTCCAGGCTGTCCAGCATGGCATCGTCGACAATGGTGGTGCCGATGCCGGCGCTGACCCTGTCAACGTCCTCGACGGCTTCGGCAGCCAGGCTGGGCGTGGACATGGATTTGAAAATGATGGGGCCGCCGACGGTGGCGCGGAAAGCGCGCACGTCGTCGGGTACGTTGGTAATCACGGTGGCGGGCACGCGAAAACCCATGCGCGCGGCCCGCGCCAGCTGTTCACCTTTCCATTGGGCGCCGCGCAGGGCCAGCGGATGGCTGAGCCAGTAGCAATCGAGACTGTACAGCACGCTGAAGATCGCTTGCTCCGTTTCCAGCTGGGCGTAGGCGCGTTCCTGCGGCGTCAGGTCGGCGCTGGCGTAGGCATAGTCGGCCGGTTTGCGCAGCCAGACGGCGCCCACTTGCTGCAAATCTATCCAGTCGCCATCGGGCAAGCGGCGCAGGCGCGCGCTGGCGCGGCCGTCCAGCAGGCGCTGGCACAGCTGGTAATCGCGGGGAAAGGCGTCGAGATCGATACGGAAGGGGGTATGGCCGCGCTCGGCGAGGATGGCTTCGACCAGGTCGGCGTGCAGATCGCCGCTATGGCTGATAATCAATACCTTTTTATGCATTCAGGGGCCTGCGGGGAAGGAAAGTAAAAGGCCTTGCCGTGGCAAGGCCTTCAGTTGGCTAGGGTATCAGCAATACACGCCCGTATCGTTTGGGGAAAAACGCGAACTGTCGCGCAGATTGTAATCTTCCGGATCGCCGTAATACGTGCAGCCGGCCACGGCTACGCCATCGCGCACCTGCCATGGTTGCTTGACTTCCTTGTCTGCTTCTTTCTCCGCCAGTTTGAAAGCAAACAGCTTGGTTTGATTCTGTTTTTGCATTGTCATCCTCTTGTCGTGGTTAAGTGCCGCTTATTGAGTATCCAGTGGCGCCGGTTTTTAAATGCCGGATTTTAAAATTCTTCGTCGATAAAGAATCAGTTAATGTTGGTATTTATTATGAATGCCGCGCGCAGAAATATACTGCGCCGCAATTGGCGCCAATTCATCAAGTCGGGATTGGAATAAAACCCCGCCAAGGGCGAGGTTCCAGGGTGCTGCGAAGATCAGCAATACTGGCCGCTGTCGTTCGGCCTGAGGCGGGAAGAGTCACGATATTGATCATTCGTGCCCACGGCGGTGCAACCGGCCACGGCGACGCCGTCGCGCACTTTCCAGGCGGTGGCGGGCGCCGCCTGTTTCTGTACCTGTTTTTCAGCCAGTTTGAATGCGAACAATTTGGTTTGATTTTGCATTGTACTATCCTCTTGTGATGGTTAAGTACTGCTTGCGCTGTATGCCATGGTATATGGCCATTCGATATTAGCGCCGAAATAAATAAGCGTCAATTGAAAATCAATCGTATTCGAGATTATCTTTTAGGAATACTCACAAAATATCACGCGGTCCATTTATATTATTGCAGTGCGATAAACAATAAGCATGGAATTTTAAATGAGCGGAAAGCCGTTTGATTATGGATGGCAAACGGATAGCCTAGGCGCGCGGCCACGCACTATAATGGCGCCTGTTGAATGGACAAGGCAGGAGCCACATGATGGAAATGGCAGTTACCGACAGCCTGCGTCAGCTGGCATATGCGCAAGCCGCGGCCTTCGTGCAGACGCTCGACGGGCGCGATCCTGTTGCGCTGCAACGCGACTGGGGCCTGTCGCCGGCCGTGGCCGACGAGGTCTTCGAGATGCTCGACAGCTATTTTGCGGCGAGCCAAGCATTGTCCCTGCCGCCGCTGGCGCAAGCCTTCGTGCCGGGCAAGGGTGGTCGTCCCGGCGTCGACGTGTATGCCACCGACGCTGGAGCGCTGGGCCTGGAGTGCCGGCTGCTGGCCGATGGCAAGCCGGGCGAAGCGATCCTGCACCTGGAAATGTCCGGTCACGATGGCGCGCTGCGCCTCCACTACCAATATATCGGATCCTGAAGACCCTATGACTGAACTGATCAGCGAAAAACAGCAGCGCATCTGCGACAAATTCGGCCTGCCGGCGCAAGCGCCCGAACCCATGGTGGCCCTGGCCATCGGCAGCCTGGCGCAGTCGCCCATCTACGGCACGCGCATCGAGCTGCCGGAAAATGGCACGATCAGCTGGTTTATCCATTGCGGTGAACACGACGACGCCAGCGGCTTTTACCAGCCCCTGCATGCGGAACACCTGCACGAGATGCTGCCGCAGGTGGTCGATTACCTGGCCTTGCCCAGCGGTGCCAAGTTCATTCTCGACCGGGAAGGGTACGAGGATGTGTGGCTGGACGAGTAACTTTCTTACTGGCAAGATTATCGTTGACGTTGACAAATAGGTATGGGATGCTGCAGTTCCGTTTTCTCTTGCCGAAAGCCGCATCGTGAAGCCATGCCTGCCATCCGTCCTGCTCGTCATGGCGCTTGCCGCCGTTCCCGCCAGCCATGCGCAGGCGTCCCTCGCTGAACACGATGTTGCCGCCTTCGTGCGCAGCGAAATGCAGGAGCGCCAGATTCCCGGTTTGCAACTGGCCGTGATACAGCATGGCAAGGTTGTGTTGAAGCGCAACTTCGGCCTGGCCAGTCTGCAATACGAGGTGCCCGTGACGGACACGAGCCTGTTTTCCATCAACTCGGCAACGAAAGCGTTTGCGGGCGTGGCCGTGATGCAGCTGGTGCAAGAGGGCAAGATCGACCTGGCCGCACCGGTCGGCCAGTACCTGACAGACTTGCCTGTCGCCTGGCAAGCCGTGACGGTGACCCAATTACTCAACCATACCTCGGGCTTGCCCGACGTGCTGGACCAGCGTAGCGGCAAGCTCGTGGGGCCGCAGCCGGACGATGCCGATGCGGCGTGGACCGCCGTGCAGGCACTGGCCGTGGAAGCTCCGCCTGGCCAGCGCTACCGCTACAACCAGACCAATTACGTCTTGCTGGCGCATTTGGTCGAGCGGCTAGGCGGCCAGCCCTTTACTACTTTTATCCAGCGCCGGCAGTTCGACGTGGCGGGCATGCGGCACAGCGGCTTTGGCGACGCGAAGGATGTGGTCGCCAACAAGGCCAGTTCCTACGTGCTGGAACGGGGCGGCAAGGGCTACCGCAACGTGATCGAAGACTTTCCCGTGTTCATGCGCGCCGGGGCCGGCATCAACAGCAATGCGGGCGAACTGGCCAACTGGCTCATCGCGCTGCAGTCGGGACGCTTGCTGGCGCCCGCCGGTGTGGAGCGGCTGTGGCAGCCGACCAGCTTGAATGACGGCAAGCCGGCGCCGTGGGCGCTGGGCTGGCCCACCATCGGCCGCGATGGCCACCGCGCCGTGGCCGGCATCGGCGGTGGCCGCTCGGCCTTTTATGTGTATCCGAACGATGGCCTGGCCGTCATTATCCTCAGCAACCTGGCCGGCGGCCAGCCGGAACAGCTGATCGATACCGTCGCCGGCTTCTATCTTCCCGCCCTGCGCCAGCAGCGCGGCGGCGCGTATGCCGCGCACTTGCTGCGCAAGCAGGCGGCCAGCGCCGGTTTCGACGGGCTGGACAAGAAACTGGCGGCCATCCTGCGCCAGCACGGCTTGCCGGAACCCACGGAAGACGACTTGAACGCCTGGGGCTACCGCCTGCTGGGGCGGCAGCAGCCGAAACAGGCCGTGGCCGTCTTCCAGCTGGGTGTGCAACTGTACCCGCAAGGGGCGAATGGCCACGACAGCCTGGCCGAAGCGTACGAGGCGGACGGCGCCACGGCGCTGGCCGTCACGCATTACCGCCGTTCGCTGGAACTGGACCCGGGCAACACGCACGCCGTGGCGCGCCTGCGCGTGCTGGGTGCCAATTAGCGGGCTGCCTGGCCGTGCTCGGCCCCGTGCATGGCCAGGTAAGCGGCCAGGTTGTCATCGGCGATGCCCAGGGCGCGCAAGACTTCCCTGGTGAAGGTGACAGGCGCCGTGCCCGGTGCCGTGATGACGCGCTGGTCGGCCACGGCCCACGGCACGTCCTGGTACAGGGCCGCGCCCGCATAGCCTGTATCCATCAGGTTCTCGGCCGAATTCGAGGTGTGGCGCACGATGTCGAGCACGCCAGCCTGCGCCAGCACGCGCGTGCCGTCGCAAATGCCGGCCAGCACCACGCCCTTATCGCGGGCCGCGCGCAGCAGCGGGCCCAGGTCGGGCGCCTTGCCGCTTTGCCAGAAGCTGCCGCCACACACCATCAGCAAGTCGAGTTCGTCGAGCACGATTTCTTCGAGCGCCAGTTGCGGCGTGACCAGCATGCCGCCGGACGAGGTGACGGGCAAGCCGCCCGGCGTGGCGAACTGCGTGTAAAAGCCGTAGTACAGCCGCGCCGTGGAATTGAGCAGGGCGGTTTCCCAATCGGCAAAGTTCTCGGTCAGAATGGTGATGGCACGTGTCATGAAAAGTCCTGTCGCAGATGGAGATATCAATAGTACTGGCTTGCTAGCCAGCGGGTGCCGAAATCATAATAAAAAGTACTGACAATTTCTGTCAGGAGCGCGCAGGAAATGATGGCACAAGTTGATGGCACAAGTTGCAATGAAAAAGCCCGGCGCCGCCGCGGGAAGCGGCGGGGCCGGGCCCCTGTATTTGCTACGAGTTTGCTGCCGATTACTTCTCGGCGAACGCGCGCTCGACAACGAAGTCGCCAGGCGTCGAGGTATTGCCTTCCTTGAAGCCACGCGCTTCCAGCATTTCCTTCAGGTCGCGCAGCATGTCCGAGCTGCCGCAGATCATCACGCGGTCTTCGGCAGGGTTCAATGCCGGCACGCCCAGGTCTTCGGCCAGCTTGCCGTTTTCGATCAGTTCCGTGATGCGGCCCATGTTGCGGAAGTCTTCGCGCGTCACGGTCGGATAGTAGCGCAGCTTGTCGCTGACCATTTCGCCCAGGAACTCATGCTTGGGCAAATGCTCTTCCAGCAAGTCGTGGTAAGCCAGTTCATCGACCTGGCGCACGCCGTGCACGAGGATCAGCTGGTCGAAACGCTCGTAGATGTCCGGATCGCGCACGATGCTGAGGAAAGGCGCCAGGCCCGTACCCGTCGACAGCATGTACAGGCGCTTGCCTGGCAGCAGGTAATCGGACACCAGGGTACCCGTCGGCTTGCGGCCGACGATGACGGTGTCGCCCACTTGCAAATGCTGCAAACGCGACGTCAATGGACCGCCCGGCACCTTGATGCTGAAAAATTCCAGATGGTCTTCGTAATTGGCGCTGGCGATACTGTAGGCGCGCAGCAATGGCTTGCCGTCGACGCGCAGGCCGATCATGGTGAAATGGCCATTCGAGAAACGCAGCGACGGGTCGCGCGTGGTGGTAAAGGAGAACAGGGTATCCGTCCAGTGGTGCACGCTTAAAACGCGCTCTTCATTCATCGAACTCATAGTATTTGTTGGCTGGTCAAAAAAATGGTTAGTTGCTGGCAACTGCTGGCAAAAGTGAAACCCTGTGTAGGCCCAGACGCTATTGTACCGGCCTCCACACGAAATTGTTACCGTCTATCGCCGCCAATGCTGCCGCACACGGTGCCAACATTATAGTGCGAATGGCAAGGCGGGGCTGGAATTGGCCCGGAAACGGGCCGTGGACATGCGCTCTCTTGACCTGGCTCAGTTTTTTGCAGGGCGCGTCAAGACGCGGCCCGGCGCTGCCAGAACGGCGCATCGCGCCAGCGCTGCTCGGCGCCGTAGAAGCCGCGCCGCATCTGCAGATAGGTTTCAAACGCGGCGAAGACGCTGCGCCGGTAACCGGCCGCCATGCCCCGCTCGTCGGCCAGGAACGCTTCCGCCACCCGCGCCGCATGGATGCCGGAAGCCATGGCCTGGCCGATGCCCAGCGACGAGATCGGGTCGAAGCAGGCGGCCGCGTCGCCCGCCGCCGTCCAGTTTTCATCGGCCGGCAGCGACGCCACCCGGCTGTGGATGGCGTAATGGCGCAGCGCGCTCGGCGGGGGCAGGCGCGCGAGGATATCGCCCACATGGCGCGTGCCCATGCCGGCCTCGCGCCAGGGCGCCGCTTCCTTCAGCCGCAGGCGCTTGAGGATGTCGGCATCCGTGATGAAGGCCAGCGCCACGCGCTCGCCCGGCAGGGGCGCGGCGTAATACCAGCCATGTTCCGTCGTTTCCACCAGGGTGCGGTGCGGCAGGAATTGCGGCTCGTCCAGCTGATAATAGGCGTACAGCGCCACCAGCGAGTCTTCCGTGTGGATCGGACGCTTGCGCTGGCGCACGATGGCCGCCTGCTTGCCGCTGCAATCGATCAGGTAGCGGGCCGTCAGGTCCGTTTCCTGCCCCTCGCTCGCCACGCGCAGACGCCACGGGTCGCCGTGTTCGAGCTGTACCAGTTGCGCCGGACGCAGCAACGCCACGCCCGCCAGGCGCGCCTGTTCGAGCAGGATGGCGTCATATTGTCGGCGGTCCAGGTGCAAGCCGTGGCCGTGGCTGCTGAAGACGGCCTCGCGCGACATCAGCTCCGCGCTGCCCCACGCGGCCGCATGGGAAAACGCGGGCAGCTGGGCGCCGTCCAGCAGGTCGCGGCCGACGCCCAGGAAGTCCAGCATCGAAAAGATGGACGACGATACCGTTTCGCCGGCCCGGTAATCGTCGAACAGCTGCTTTTCCAGCAAGGCGATGCGCAAGCCCGTGTAGCGGGCCAGGGTCAGGGCGGCGGCAGTGCCGGCGGCACCGCCGCCGACAATGACGACGTCGTAGTCGCGCGATGACGACGTGCTTGGCGTGACACTCAATGGGAAAACCGGCGCCGGTTGGCAGGCTGGATTTTCTTCGGCGTGTCGTGCACGGCCACTTGCGCGCCGCCGCTGGCAAACAGTTGCGATGCCTTCTCGGGCGCCGTCTGCGGATCCTCGTCCTTGAGGAACCACGCGGGCAGGTAGTTCGAATCGTCGCCCGTGATGAAGCTGCTGGCATTGCCGACCCCGACGCTGGCGGCCACGAACTTGGCGTGATTGCGCTCCTTTTCCACAAAATACGGGTACTGGCGGCCCGACTCGGCATCCTGGTTCTGGTTCACGATGAAACCGAGGTAGTGCCATGAGCTGATCATCTGCGAAAAACTGTTCATGCCGCGGCTGTACATCACCTGCATGCCGGCCGGCACGCCGGCAAGCGCCTGTTCTTCCTTGGTGGTGGCGCCATTGATCACGTTCCACGGGCTTTGCGGCGGCCACCAGTAGGCGTAATAGGTGGGCGGTACGGGGATGAGCGTGTCGGGATTCTTGACGAGGTCCGGATTGTCGAAGTTGATCATCTGCACGGAACAGTCATAGAAGTCGGCCTGCCACGGGATGGCCATGCGCTTGGTCAGGTCGCCCGGTTCGCAGCCGGTGCCGACGGTCGGGTCGTTCCAGTCCAGCGGTTCGCACTCGTCGCGGCCCGCCGACAGGCCGTTTTTTGCGTAATCGGCATCCACGCGGTGCAGGATGGCGTACGGTTTCGCATAGATGATGGGATTGCGCACGCTCCACGTCACTTCGATGCCGGGGCACATGGGTTCGCCCACGCAATTGCCGATGGCCGCCTGATCGAGCGGGTCGATGCCGGGCAAGGCCAGGCCCGGCGCATCGGCGGCGAATTTGCCGGCCGCCCATTGCTGCAGGGCAAAGTATTGTGTATCCGTCAGTACGGAAAACTTGCTGATGACGTTGTTGCGCACGGAATTGCTGCCCGAATTCAAGGGCACGAGAGGAATGCCGGCGGCGGGGTTCTCCGTGGTGGCTTCGCTGAACAATTGTCCGCCCTGGCCACCGGTGAATCCGGGCGCCTGTTCCTCCGTGCCGGGCTGGATGGCCGACGGCTTCCTGAAATAGCTGAAGAATTTTTCGCGCTGCGGCCGGTTCGCTTCCGACGCATCGGCCACGTCGAAGTTGGGACGGATGAAGGCCGTCATCGACGGCACCGTCGCCACCCACTGGTAATCGCCTATCCTGGCGAGGAAGGGCTGAATGTCCTGCCCGTAATTGACGACGTAGTCGGGGTTCCAGCCATCGCTGCCGCTCCAGCGGGCCGTGTCGTAGGCCTCGGGCAGCGCGTTCTTGTATTTGATGGCCATGTCGGCCACGACGTCATCCCAGGTGGAAATATTCACCAGCTCGGGCGCGAACTTCGGCGAGCCGATAACCACCCACGCTTTCAGTTCCACGGACGGGCTGCCATCCGTGAAATGGATGGTCGCGCTGACGGGGCCATCGCCCACGTCGTCATTCCACGTATCGCCGCCGCCAAAGCCCGTGATGCTTTCGGAGCCGCCCGCGCGGCCATAGGCGCCGATCACCAGCAGGTTGCCGCGTGAATCCGTGCGCATTTCACCGAGCGTGCGCACCGGATAGCCTTGCGTGATGGCGTGCGGATCGGGGAAGGACACGTGCGCATAGGAACCGGCGCCATCCTTGTCGAAATGGGCCTTGCCCAGCGGCGCATCGAGTGTGCGCGGTCCCGGATCGACGATCAGTTTTTGCCGTGCCTCATCTCCCTTGACGGTGTCATTGCGCAGATTGGTCCAGGACGTGGGCGTCAGATTCCAGGCGGGCGGCGTCTTTTCCCAGGTTTCATAGCTGTTGTATGGGCCGAACATCAGGTCGCCCAGCAGGGGAATGAAGTTCCACCACGCTGCCTTCTTGTTTGCCACGTGCACCGTCCACTCGATCTTGGCAATGTTCGGGTCCTGCAGGTCGACGAGGACTTTTTCGCCGGGACGTCCCGCCACGGACTTGTAGATGCGGAAGCTGGCTGCCTGGCGCCGCACGCGGCCGGCCGCATCCTTGAATTGGGCAACGCGGACCGGCTTGCCATCAACAAGCAGCGGATCGTTGTTGCTGTCGACTTCGATCGGCAGCCCGCCGATCGTTTCCGGCGCCAGATAAAACGAATCATGGCTGTTGCCCACGCGGGCAACGCCGATCGATGGATGTATCGAGTACTGTTCCGTGCTATTCATCAAGTTTTCCCCTGAAAGGTTGGCAATCCTGGTGGCATATCTGGCGGCAGCTACGGGGAAAGATACAGAGAAAAATTGACAAAAAAGTCACCCATTGTCACTGCTCAACAATATTTACCGGCACTCTGATACCGCTCAAGTCAACGATTCGGAAATTTCCTGGCACGCGCAGGCGTAACGGAGCAGGGTAGTGGCGCATGAGCTTGTATGATGTTGCTAAAAAGAATTATCACCAATCCACGCGGGCGACCGCCCGCCAGGATGCCTGTCCAGCAAAGGAAATCATGATGTATAAAACAGTGCGCGACCTGTTCCTGCATTTCAAGGAAGCCGTCCCATTCCGCCTCGTCCCCGCCCTGATCTGCACGGCCTTGCTGGTGAGCATGCTATTGCTGCCGGCACCCGATGGCTTGACGCCCAAGGCCTGGGGCCTGGTAGCGATTTTCCTCACCACGATTCTGGCGATCATCCTGAAAGTCATGCCGATCGGCGTGATGGCCATGATGGCCATCGTCATCGTTTCGCTGTCGCAAGTGACGTCGACCTCGTCCAAGGGCGCCATTACGGATGCGCTCAGCAGTTTTTCGAATCCCTTGATCTGGCTGATCGTCGTGGCGATCCTGATTTCGCGCGGCCTGAAAAAGACGGGGCTGGGCAGCCGTATCGGCCTGCTGTTCATCTCGCTGCTGGGCAAGCGCACCATGGGCATTGGCTACGGCCTGGCCATCTGCGAACTGGTGCTGGCGCCCTTTACGCCCAGTAACACGGCGCGCGGCGGCGGCATCGTCCACCCCGTCATGAAATCGATCGCCAACGCCTTCGATTCCGACCCGGCCAAGGGCACGGAAAAGAAGGTCGGCACCTACCTGGCCCTCGTCAACTACCACGCCAACCCGATCACCTCGGCCATGTTCCTCACGGCGACGGCGCCCAACCCGCTCGTGGTCGACTTCGTGGCCAAGGCCAGCGGCCAGAGTTTCCACCTGACGTGGACCACCTGGGCCCTGTGCATGCTGCTGCCGGGCCTGGTCTGTCTGCTGGTGATGCCCCTGATTATCTACTGGCTGTCGCCGCCGGAACTCAAAGCCACACCCGACGCCGTCACCTATGCCAAGGCGGAATTGAAAGGCATGGGCCCGCTGTCGCCGTCGGAAAAAGTCATGCTTGGCACCTTCGCCCTGTTGCTGCTGCTCTGGGCCAACGTGCCGGCCATGCTGTTCGGCCCCGCGTTTTCGCTCGATGCGACGGTGGTCGCCTTTGTCGGCTTGTTCGTGCTGATCATTACCGGCACCATCGACTGGGATGACGTGCTGTCGGAAAAGAGCGCCTGGGACACTCTCGTGTGGTTCGGCGCGCTCGTCATGATGGCCGAGCAGCTGAACAAGACGGGCGTGATCGCCTGGTTCTCGGCCGGCATGAAGGCGGCCATCGTTGCCAGCGGCATGGACTGGCTGCCGATCGCCGGCGTGCTCGTGCTGGTGTTTGTCTTCTCGCACTACTTCTTCGCCAGCACGACGGCCCACATCAGCGCCATGCTGCTGGCCTTCCTGACGGTGGGCCTGCACCTGATCCCGGCCGAATACCACGTGCCGTTCATGCTGATGATGACGGCCGGCTCGGCCATCATGATGACCCTGACGCACTACGCGACGGGCACTTCGCCCATCATCTTCGGCAGCGGCTTCGTGACGATGGGCAACTGGTGGAAAGTTGGCTTCATCATGTGCGTGATCGAATTGCTGATCTTTGCCGTCGTCGGCACGACGTGGTGGAAGGTGCTGGGCTACTGGTAATGCCAGCGGACAGCGGCCAGCCGCCCCGTCAGGGCAGCTGGCCGCGCACGATGTGCAGCAGATACTCGCGCGCGGCGGCCCGTTCCATGCCTTTTTCCATCAGCGGCGGCAACAGCCGTTCAAACAGCTGGCGCCGCTGCAGCGATGCCTCGGAGGTGTCGCGCCGGTCGGAAAAGAAATCCATCAGGGTCGAGCCGCACAGGCAATTGCGGTAGACCTCGACGATGGCCACGTTGTTGTCGTCGAAGCTTTGTTTCAGCCCCGAGACGTTCTGGCGCATCGATTGCGTCTGCAAAATGAAATCGTCCGCCGTGGCGAATTCGCGCCCGCAACAGGCGCAATGCTTGGGGAAGGCGGCTTCGGCCAGCGCGCGCAAGCCTTCGAAGAACAGCTGATCCTGCATGGCGGCTCCTGGTGGCGCGCTAGGCGGCACGGTTGCTGATCTCGATACCATGCGGACCGACCGGTGGCCGCTGGACGCCCGATTCGAAGCGCACGAAGGCTTCGCGCAAATGGTCTTTCAGCAGGGTTTCATCCCATGGCTTGGTGATGAACTTGTACACCGAGCCTTCATTGATGGCCGCCGTGACCGAATGCAGTTCCGGGTAGCCGGACAGCATCACGCGCACGATTTCCGGATAGATACCCTTGATGCGGCGCAAGAGCTCGTTGCCGGACATGCCCGGCATGCGCGCATCCGTGAGGATCACGCCCACGGCATGGGCGGCCACCAGTTCCAAGGCTTCCTGCGGCTTGCTGGTGCTGAGTATCTGGTAACCCTCCTTGCGCAGCGAGCGGCGCAGGGCGGACAGGATGTGCTCTTCGTCGTCCACCAGCAGCAGCACGCGCTGCGGCGTTTCGGCATGGCAGCTGTCGGGCGGCAAATGGGTGCCCGCATGCAACATCAGATCCATCTCGGCGCCGGGCAGCGGGCGGCTGAAATAATAGCCCTGCATGGCGTCGCACTGGTTGGTATTGAGAAATCCCAATTGTCCCTCCGTTTCCACGCCCTCGGCCACCGTCGTCATGTGCAGCGACTTGGCCATGGCGATGATGGAGCGGGTCAGCGATGCGCCATCCACGCTGTCGGTCACGTCGCGGATGAACGATTGGTCGATCTTGACGACGTCGATGGGGAACTGCTTGAGGTAGGAAAGGCTCGAATAGCCGGTGCCGAAGTCGTCCAGCGACAGGGTCACGCCGATTTCCTTCAATTCTTCCAGCGCCTTCACCACGAGGTCGCGGTTCTGCATCAGCACGCTTTCCGTCAGCTCCAGCTCCAGGCAGTGGGCCGGCACGCCGCTGTCGGCCAGCACTTCGCGCACCAGTTGCGGCATGTCGACCTGGCGGAACTGGCGCGCCGACACGTTGACGGCTATCGTCAGGTGCGTAAAGCCGTAGGCATGCCAGACGCCCAGCTGCGCGCACGCCGTGCGCAGCACCCATTCGCCGATGGGCACGATCATGCCCGTTTCCTCGGCCAGGGGGATGAAGCGGTCCGGCGGCACCAGGCCGATGCCGTCGCGGCGCCAGCGCAGCAGCGCTTCCATGCCATAGATCTTGCCGCTGGTAAGGTCGACCTTGGGCTGGTAGTGCAATTCCAGCTCGCCCAGCGCCAGCGCCTGGTGCAGCGCGTGTTCGATTTCGGCCCGCTCTTCCACCAGCACGCCCATCTTGTGATTGTAGAACTGGTAGCCGTTGCGGCCCTTGTCCTTGGCGCTGTAGAGGGCCGCATCGGCCGTCTTGAGCAGCATGTCGCCGCTGTCGCCGTCGGATGGAAACACGCTGGCGCCGATGCTGGTGCTCACGTGCAGGGTATGTTCGCCCAGGACGAAAGGATCGGCGAACACCGCCAGCACCTTTTTCACGATCTGTTCGGCCGTCTCGATGTCGGGCAGGTCGGTCAGCAGGATGACGAACTCGTCGCCGCCCTGGCGGGCCACGGTGTCGCCCTCGCGCACGGCCAGCTTCAGCCTGCGGGCCACTTCCCGCAGCAGCGCGTCGCCCACGGGGTGGCCATAGCTGTCGTTGACGAACTTGAAACGGTCGAGGTCCATCATCAGGGTGGCCAGGTGCAAGCGGGTGCGGCGGGCATGGGCGATGGCCTGGCCGATGCGGTCGTTCAGCAATTGCCTGTTGGGCAAGTCCGTCAGCGCGTCGTGGTTGGCCAGGTATTCAATGCGCAATTCCTGCAGCTTGCGGTCCGTGATGTCCTGCACGGTACCGCGCATCAAGAGCACTTCGCGGCCTTCGCGCACGGCTTCGGCCTGGTGAAAGACGATGCACTCGCCGCCGTCCGGCCGCAGCACCTTGTGTTCGAGGCCATAGCTGGTGCCGCTCGCATGCAGCTCCATGAAGGCATCGAGCAGCAGGGGCCGCTGGTCTTCCGGCAGGCACTGCAGCAGGCGGTCGAAGCTGGTGGGGCCCGCATCGGCATCCAGGCCCAGAATGCGCAACAGCTCCGGCGACCAGTAGCCGTCGCCGCCGGCGACCCGGTATTCCCAGTTGCCGAGGCGGGCCAGCGCCTGCGCGTGGTTGAGGCTTTCCTGGATACGGCTCAGTTCGGTGAGGGCGCTGCTGGCCCGCAGCAGGTAGCGCAGCCGATGCGCCAGCAGCCGCCATTGCATGGGCTTGGAAATGAAATCGCTGGCGCCCGCTTCCAGCGCCTGCTTGATGGAGTCGTCGTCGTCGTTGCCGGTCAGCACGACGATGGGCACGTGCGCGCCGCCGGGCAGACGGCGCAGCTGCTGGCAGCATTCGAAGCCGCTCATGCCGGGCATGGCGACGTCGAGCAGGATCAGGTCGGGCACGCCGCGCTGGAAGGCGGCCAGCGCTTCCAGGCCGCTGGCCGCTTCCTCGATGCGGAAGCCTTCCGGCTCCAGCGCTTCCGTCACGAGGATGCGCGTCATGGTGTCGTCGTCGACCACCAGGACCAGTGCTTGCGGGGGCAGTGCGGTATTCATATGGCTTCCTTCTCAATGGCCAGGGCGGCGAGGACACGGTCGAGCTCTTGCTGGATGCCGCGGATATGGTGCAGTGCGCTGCCGACGTCATTGCCGCGCGCGTATTGTTCGATTTCACGGCAGGTGGCCGACAAGCCCAGCGCGCCCACGTTGGCGCAGCTCGACTTGAGCGTATGCGCCGCCAGCTGCAGGGCCGCGGCATCGCTGGCCTCGGCCGCCACTTCCAGCTGGCCCAGCAGGCGCGGGGCGTCGCTGTAGAACAGGTCGATGATGCGGCCCAGCACGTCGGGACGGCCGGGACGCCGCATGGCGCGCAGGTTTTGCAGGGCGGCCGCGTCGAGGATGGCGGCTGATTCCACCGGCGCCACCTCCGTGGTTACTGTAGGCGTTTCCGCTGCGGCCGGCGCGGCAGGCGACGGACGCCAGCGGGCCAGGACTTCCAGCAGGGCGGCGCGCGTGTACGGCTTGGCCAGGTAGTCGTCCATGCCCGCGTCCAGGCACAGTTCGCGGTCGCCGAGGATGGCGTTGGCCGTCAGGGCAATGATGGGCGTGCGGCCTCGGCCTTGCTCGCTTTCCATGCGGCGCAAGCGCCGGGTCGCTTCAAAACCATCCATTTCCGGCATCTGGCAATCCATCAGGATCACGTCGAACGGGTAGCGCTCCCACAGGGCCAGCGCGCGCGCGCCGTTGTCGGCCGGCGTCGCTTCGTAGCCGCTGTCTTCCAGCATGGCCAGGGCGATTTCCTGGTTGATCGCGTTGTCTTCCACCAGCAGCATGCGCAGCGGCGCCTGGCCTGCGGCCGCGCTTTCCGCTGGAGCGGGCAGGGCAGGCATGGCAGCACTCGTTGGCGCCAGGGTGCCGTAGCCGCAGACAGCTTCGATGCAGTGGCGCAGTTCCATCGCCCGCACGGGCTTGGTCAGGCAGTATTCCAAGCCCAGCGCCGTCAGCTGGCGCAGCTCGGCCGAGGCGTCCAGCGAACTGAGCATGATAATTTTCAGGGCCGCCATGCCGGCGTCGGCCTTGATCGCGCGCACCAGCTCGGCGCCATCCATGACGGGCATGCGCATATCGATGATGGCCAGGTCGAACGGGCGCCCGCCGCGCAGCGCGGCTTGCAGCAGGTCCAGCGCTTCGGCGCCGTCGGCGGCGCTGGCGGCGGCCATCTGCCACTCGATCGCATGCTGCAGCAGGATGCTGCGGTTGGTGGCATGGTCGTCCACGATCAGCACGTTCAAGGCGGCCAGCGACACGCGCGGCGGCGCCGCCGGCGGCGCGTCTTCTGGCGCCACGATGCCCACGGCGATGGTGACGGCGAAGCTGGAACCCTGGCCCGCCACGGATTTCAGCACGATGTTGCCATCCATCATTTCCGCCAGCTGCTTGATGATGGCCAGGCCCAGTCCCGTGCCGCCGTATTTGCGCGAAGTGGTGCTGTCGGCCTGGCGGAACGGCTGGAAGACGGCCGCTGCCGCTTCCGGCGTCATGCCGATGCCCGTGTCGCGCACTTCCAGACGGATCTGGCCGGCGGCGGGGCAGCTGACATCGACGGAAATCTCGCCCCGTTCCGTGAACTTGGTGGCGTTATTGAGCAGGTTGGTGAGGATCTGGCGCAGCCGCACGGGGTCGCCGCGCACGTGCTGCGGCACGTCGGAGGCGATGCGGCAGGTAAATTCGATGGCCTTGCGCTGGATGCCGTTGGCAAACAGCGCCACCACATCGTCGATCACCTGGCGCAGGTCGAACGGGATATGTTCGAGCACCAGCTTGCCCGCCTCGATCTTGGAAAAGTCGAGGATGTCGTCGATGATGCTCAGCAGGCTTTCGCCCGAGCGGTGCACCGTGTGCACGAAACGCTGCTGCTTGGGGCTCAGTTCCGTACGCTGCAGCAATTCCGTCATGCCCAGCACGCCATTCATCGGTGTGCGGATCTCGTGGCTCATCTTGGCCAGGAATTCCGACTTGGCGCGGTTGGCGGCGTCGGCCTCGGCCTTGGCCTGCTTGAGCGCCAGGTCGCGCTGTTCCACGTGCTCGAGCATGCCGTTGAAGCCCTTGATCAATTGCCCCAGTTCATCGCTGCCATGCTGCGCCACGCGCACCGACAGCGCCTTGCCGCCGCGGATATGGGCAATCGCATGGGACAGGTGCGCCAGCGGCCTGGCGATAGACGCGCTGATCAGCCCCGTGATGGCCACGCAGGCCAGCAGCAGCACCAGCGCGATGCCGAGGATCAGCATGAAGGCATGGCGCACGCCATCGCGCACCTGGGTCACGGCGTCCTGCTGCTGCCCCGTGATGCGCGCCACCTGCTGCGCGGAATGGGCGGCCTGTTCGCGTTCGAAGGCCCGTACGTGGTCGATGGCCTCGCCCAGCGCCGCCTGGCTGTCCAGCACGCTGCCCTTGGCTTGCACCAGCCGCTGTCCCGACCGTTCCACCGCGTCCAGGTAGGTGTCGACGCTGCGCGTTTCGGCCAGCAAGCCCAGCTGGCCTATGCTTTGCAGCAAGGTCTGCATGGTGCCCATGTCGCGGTGCAGTGCGCCGATGTGCAGCGCGATATCGGCGCCCAGGCGCGTGACGTCGCCGGCGGCCGTGGCGAGCATGACTTCGCCCACGTCGATGCTGATGGCGTCGACGGCCAGGTTGATTTCGCCGCTGGCGTCCTCGATGCGGGCCGAGGTGCGCATGTAGCGGTTGGCCTGCGCCAACCGGTCGCGTCCGATGGCCAGCTGCAGTTCGATGGGATCGAGTTCCTCGGCCAGGCGCAGGAGAGCGGTGGCCAGGGTGGCGCTGACTTGCTCCTTGAGCGCGGCATAGTGCACCTGCTGCGCCGCGCTGGCGCCGGCCTCGGCCAGCAGCCCTGCGCGCAAGGCCAGCAAGCCGGCGGCGGGATCGAGCATCTGGCGCGCCGTGGCCAGCAGTGTCGTTCGCAGCGCCTGCTGGGCGGGGCTGATGTCGCGCTCGCCGCTTCCGTCCAGATGCGCGACGGCCGCCGTCAGCCGTTCGCGCAGGGGCGCGATGCGGAAGCGGTTCTTCACGGCCTCCGTTTCGGCCAGCGCAATCTGCATGTCGAGGATGCTCTTGCGCAAGTCGGTCAGGTAGCGCGCGTTCTCGTTCAGGCGCTGGCTTTGCAGCTGCACTTCGGCTGCCGTGGCCTGGGCCTGGCTGTCGACCAGGCGGATCTTGCCGCGCGCGGCCTTGGCGGCGGCCTTGATCTGCGCCAGGACCTGGCCCATCTCCATCGCCTGCGCCTTGTAGTAGGCCTCGTTTTCCAGGCGCTTGCGCACGGCGACGCGCATGCGCTGGAATTCCTGTTCGAAGGCCGCGTGATAGCGGGCCGCCTGCGGCTCGCCGTGGCGCCGCAATTCATTGCGGATGCTCTCGGCGGCCTGGATATTGGCGACGATCTTGTCCGACACCTGTTCCAGCTGCGCCAGGTCTTGCGCCTTGCCCAGCTCGAAAAAATCCGAGGCCATGTCCTGCACGGTATAGCGCAGGCGCAACACGTCCGTGTACAGCGGCACGGTCCGGTCGGTCAAGCCATGCACATGGGTTTCGATGCCTTTCACCAGCAGCAGGCTGGCCGCCGCCATGGCCGCCACGCCCGCCAGCAGGACGCTGGTACTGATGATCAGCTTGGTCCTGATTTTCATGCCTGGCTCCAGGGCGGGCTGGAAAAGTGGGCGCGCATCACTTCGCGCCAGGCCCCGGGTCCGCCGGCACGATCTTGCCGTCGGCGATGCGGGTCAGGAAGACGGCTGTCGACGCCTGGTGGTTGTCGGGCCGCAGCGTCACCCGCATGCCGCCCAGATCGAGGCGGTCGAACGTTTCGAAGCTCTGGATCAGGCGCTCGCGCGTGAGGTCCGCGCCCGTGCGGCGCAGCGCCGCCACCATCAGGGTGGCCGAGATGCAGCCTTCGAAACTGACGAAAGACAGCGTGGCCGCCGGCACATGTTTGGCCAGCAGCGCGGCGCAGTCGGCGGCGATCGGCAACTGGCGGTCGTCCGGCAAGGGCACTACCTGCGAAATGACGATGTTGTTGCCTTCCGTGCCCAGCAGTTGCAGCAGGCTGTCCGTGCCGACAAACGATACCGTGGACAGGGCCGCCTTCAACCCGGCCTGGCTGGCTTCGCGCACGAACGCCGCCACCGGCGTGTAGGGGCCGGCCATGACCACCGCTTGCAGGTCGTGTCCGATCAGGGCCGCCAGTCCCGCCTTGACGGCCGTGGTGCCGCGCTGGAACGAACCCTTGGCGACGAGTTCCAGGCCGCGCCGTTGCAGGGCCCGCACGGTGCCGTCGAGCACGGCGTTGCCGAAACCGTCATCCTGGTACAGCACGCCAAAGCGCTTGACGCCCCGGCTGGCGAAATACTGCACCAGGGCATCGGACTCATCGTCATAACTGGCGCGGAAGTTGATGATTTCATGCACCACGGGGCGGCGCAAGGTCATCGCGCCCGTAAACGCGCCCACCAGCGGCACCTTCATTTCCTGGACGATCGGTATGACGGCGTTGGTCGTGGGCGTGCCCACGTTGCCGAACAGCGCGAACACCTGTTTTTCCTCGACCAGCCTGAGCGTTTCGCTGATGGCGCGGTCCGGATCGTAGCCGTCATCGGCGACCACCAGCTCGATGCTGCGGCCATCGATGCCGCCGCGCTGGTTCGCTTCCTGGAACACGGCCGTTGCGCCGTCGAGCATGGCTTTCCCCAGCCCCGAGGCGGCGCCCGTTTGCGCATTGACCATGCCCAGACGGATGTGCGTCTCGGTGACGCCCGGTTCGGCGGCGTGGACCACGCCGGCCACGAGGGTGATAGCGAGCCAGCAGCATTCCGGGAAAACGCGCATGAGCTACCTTTATGGAGATTGACCGGTATCAATTGGCACAGGGTTGACAACGAGTATGGAGCAAATTGCCAACGCAAAACTCACACATAGTCACAGTCATGGTCACGGCGCGGAAAGCAGGCCAGATACGCCTTAGGACACGGGCAGCTGCACCACCACCTTGCCCCGTGCACGGCCCTGCGCCAGGTAAGCCAGCGCCTGTTTCGCCTCAAGAAAAGGAAACACACTGTCGATGACGGGGCGGATGGTTCCCGCCTCGATCAGGGCGGCGATCTGCGCCAGCTGGCCGCCGTCGGGACGCACGAAGTGGAAGGCATAGCTGGCGCCGCGCCGCCGCGCCAGGCCGATGATCTTGCGGCTGAGCAAACCAAACACCAGTTTCAGCACCACGTTCATGCCGCGCGCGCGGGCAAAGGCGGCGTCCGGCGGGCCGACCAGCGAAACGACGCGGCTGCCGGGCTTGACGATGTGCAAGGCTTTTTCCAGGCCGTCGCCGCGCACCGTGCCCAGCACGGCGTCGTAATCGCGCAGCACGTCCTCGAACGGCTGTTTCTTGTAGTCGATGATGTCATCGGCGCCCAGGCCGCGCACCAGTTCCACGTTCGCCGTGCTGGTGGTCGTGCCCACGCGGGCGCCCAGGTGCTTGGCGAGCTGGATGGCGAACGTGCCGATGCCGCCGGAACCGGCCGGGATGAACACTTTCTGGCCCGGCTTCAGTTGCATGCGTTCATGCATCGCTTGCCACGCCGTCAGGCCAACCATGGGAATCGACGCCGCCTGCACGAAATCGAGGTTGGCCGGTTTCAGCGCGGCCGCCTGTTCGGGCACGATGGCAAATTCGGCCAGACTGCCGTGCGGCGTGTCGAAAATGCTCGCATACACGGCGTCGCCCACTGTAAAGCGCGTGACGCCGCTGCCCACGGCCACGACCACGCCGGCCAGGTCGCTGCCCAAGGTGGCCGGCAAGCGCGTTTTCAAGATCGGCTTGAAGTCGCCCTTGGGGATCAGGTTGTCGATGGGGTTCAGGCCCACGGCGTGCACCCGCACCAGCAATTCGCCGGGGCCGGGCGTGGGGCGGGGCAGTTCCGCAAACGCCGCATAATCGAGGCCGCCGTATTGTTTGAGTTGCAAAGCTTGCATGATGTTCTCTCTGTATGCTGAAAAGGCGCCGGCGCTCAGGCCAGGCGCAGGTCCTTGCGCAAGCCGGCGTCCATCAGCGCGGCCGGCATGAAACGGCGCATCAGGCGCAAGCGCGCCGCCAGCGGCCCGGCCGTGTAGCGCAGCTTGGGCTTGCTTGCCTGCGCCGCCGCCAGGATGGTGTCGGCCACGACGGCCGGATCGTCGGCGCCGGCCATCAGCGTCTGCAGCCGGCTTGTGATGGCCGCGCTCACTTGCCGGTAGGCGGACAGCGGCGTATCAGGCGCCAGCAGATTGGCTTCGAACGTGGTTTTCGTGTAGGCCGGTTCGATGACGCTGGCGCGGATGCCCCAGCCCCGCACTTCATGGTCGAGCGATTCAGTGTAGCCCTCGATCGCGTGCTTGGTGGCGGAATACAGCGCGCCGTAAGGCATGGGCAAAAAGCCCAGGACGGAACCGATATTGAGGATGCGCCCGCCGCCCTGGGCCCGCATGTGCGGCAGCACGGCCAGGGTCATGCGCAGCACGCCATAGAAATTCGTGTCGAAGATGGCTTGCGCCTGCGCCACGCTGCTTTCCTCGGCGCCACCCGGGGCCACGCCGAAACCGGCGTTATTCACCAGCAGGTCGATGCGGCCTTCGCGCTGTATCAGCTCGGCCACGGCGGCAGCGACGGACGCATCGCTGGTGACGTCGAGCGCCAGCATCGCATGGCCGGCTGCGGCCGCTTGTCCGCCGCGGCGGCTGGTGCCGTACACCGTGTAGCCCGCTTGCGCCAGGCGCTGGGCCGTGGCCGCGCCGATGCCGGACGAGGCGCCGGTGACGAGGGCAATCTTCTTGTTGTTCATGGCAATTCCTTCAGTGGTTGACAGCGTTGGATATGGAATATGACGATCATCATATTGTTGTTTCAAAAAAAGCCTGGGACGGATCAAGGTCCCGGGCAGGGCAATTAGCTGGGTGTTTGAAACTGCGCCAGGGTGGCCGCGCACAGCGCCTCCGACAGGGCAGGCTCGTCCACGGCGCGCGCGAGAATGGTGGTGCCGATCATGGCGCACACGGTCGCCATGGCCTGCGCATGCGCTTCGGGCTGGCCCCAGTTCGGCAACTGGCGTGCGAACAGGTCGATCATTTCCTTGATGTGGATGGTGGCGGCGCGCCGCACCTCGGGCGCCTGGCGCGGCATTTCCGAGCCCAGCGCCGACACGGGGCAGCCCACCTCGATGGCGGCGATGTGTTCGGGTGACAGATACGCGGCCAGCATGGCCTGCAGCGCCTGGCCAGGCGGGGCGGCGGCCGCCACCCGGGCCGCCAGCGCCACCGCTTCGGCGCCCGCACGGTCGCCCGCTTCGGCCAGCAGCGCGTCGCGCGAAGCGAAGTGCGCATAGAAGCCGCCGTGCGTCAGGCCCGCTTCCTTCATGATGTCGGCCACGCCCGTGCCCGCATAGCCGCTGCGGCGGATGGCGCGCGTGGCCACCTCGACGATGCGTTCGTGGGTGGCTTCCTTGCGGCTTTGCGCCGCCGGTTTGTTCGGTGAGTTCTGCATGACGGTCATCATATCGCAGTTTTCAACAGCGTGCACGCGAGGCGCTCAGAACAGCCCGGCCGTCCAGTCGGTGAACGCCCGCATCGCCGGGGAGAGAAAGCGCTGATGCGGGTAGAGCAGCGATACGGGCACGGGCGCCGGCCGCATGTCGGCCAGCACCTCGACCAGTGCCCCTGCCTGCAACTGGTCGCTTACGAGGATCTCGGCCAGCTGCATCAAGCCATGGCCGGCCAGGCCCAGCTCGATGTACAGCCCCGTCTCGTTGACGGCGACCGTGCCGGGGAGGGGAACGGCGATGCTGGTGCCGTCTTCGATGAAATGCAGGTCGCTGCCGCGCCGCATGGTGCTGGAAAAGTAGTGGACGGCCCGGTGTCCCGGCAAATCCTCGAGGGTTGCGGGAACACCGTGTTCGGCCAGGTAGGACGGCGCCGCGCAGGTGATCCAGCGCAGCTCGCCCAGGCGGCGCGCGACCAGGGTCGAGTCTTCCAGGCTGCCGGTGCGGATCACGCAATCGACGCCTTCCTGTATCAAGTCCACCTGGCGGTCATTGACGCCGATCATCAGGTAGATGTCGGGGTAGCGCTGCTGGAATTGCGCCAGCTGCGGCAGGATCACGGCATGGGCAATGCCGCCAGGCATATCCACGCGCAAACGTCCCTGCGGGCGATCGCTAGCGCCTTGCAAGCTCGCTTCGGTATCGGCGATCAGATCGAGGATCTCGCGGCAGCGGTGGAAGTAGCGCTCGCCTTCCGGTGTCAGGCTGAGGTTTCTGGTGGAACGGTTCAGCAGGCGCGTCTGCAAATGCTTTTCCAGCCGCTTGATGATGGCGGTCACCGACGATGCGGGTAAAGCCAGGGTCTGCGCCGCGCGCACGAAACTCCTGCTCTCGACCACGCGAAGGAATACCTGCATTGCTTGTACGCGGTCCATGTCTTGTCTTCGTAGCAGTAGGGGAAACGGCACTATAACCCAACATTATTCGGATTTTCTGCATGCTGAAAACACACGGCGCCACTTTTTCCCCGTGCTTGCCTGCACTAGACTGCGTGCAACTCATTCGCTATAGCAGGAATCAAGCATGTCTGAACAAGATCAACTACTGGGGCCACTGGCTCCGGCACCCCGCAAGATGCTGATCAAAGGCGCCACCATCATCAGCATGGATGGCAATGTCGGCAATGTCCCCAAAGGCGACATCCTGATGGCCGACGGCGTCATTGCCGCCATCGGCCAGCATCTGCAGGCCGATGGCGCCGAAGTGATCGATGCCGCGCAGATGATCGCCATTCCCGGCATGGTCGACACCCATCGCCATGCCTGGGAAGGCCAGCTGCGCCGCATCAACCCGAATGCGGCGACGCTCGAGGACTACTGCAACGCCACGCATTTCTCGTTCGCCAAATACTACCGGCCCCGCGACATTTACGTGGGCAACCTGCTCACGGCCCTGGGCGCCATCGATGCCGGCATCACGACCGTGATCGACAACTCGCACAACAGCCGCACGGGGGCGCACGCCGACGCGGCGGTCGAAGCGCTGCTCGATGCGGGCATCCGCGCCGTGCACGCCTCGGGGGCGCCCGTCTCGGGCGACTGGGACAAGGCGCATTGGCCAGGCAACCTGGCACGCCTTCAGGAAAAATACTTCAGCGATCCCGACAGCCTGGTGACGCTGGCCATGATGGCGCAGCTGGAACCGCAGCAGTGGGCCGTCGCCCGTAATTTGGGTATTCCCATCGTGACCGAGTTTTTTGGCGCTGGCATGGCGGCCGAGCTGGAAGGCTTGCACCGGCAGGGGCTGCTCGGCAGCGACAACATCTTCAATCACTGCACCTGCCTGCCGGAATCGGGCTGGCGCATCTTGCGCGAGGCGGGCGTGCGCGTCAATGTATGCCCGCGTTCGGATGCCCACTACGGTATCGAGGATGGCATGAACGCCTGGCAGGCGGCGCACCAGCACGGCATACGCCCCGGCCTCAGTGTCGACAACGAGACTTCGTATAGCGGCGACATGTTCATGGAAATGCGCGTGGCGTTCTACCTGCAGCGGGTGATGGGGCATCGCCAGGGGCATCGCCAGGGACATCGCCATGCGGCGGCGCCCACCGATGCCTTCCGCTTGCTCGAGGCCGCCACGATCGACGGCGCCGCGGTGGCGGGGCTGGAACAGCGCATCGGGAGTTTGAGGCCAGGCAAGCAGGCCGACCTGGTGCTGATACGCACCGGCGACCTCAATGTATATCCTGTCAACAACGCCATCGGTACCGTCGTGCATGCGGCTGAGCGCAGCAATATCGATACCGTCATCATTGGCGGGCGCGTGCGCAAACGCGGTGGCGTCGTGCTGGGCGTGGATCAGGCAAAACTGCGCGCCGCGATCGACGAATCGTGTGGCCACCTGTTCAGTGCCGCCGATTATCAGCCCGATCTGTTTGCCCAGTCGTTCGCACCCCTACACCAGGCGTAGGCAGCGCCACGTACGCTTTGCCTACGCCGCTATTTCAGGATCAGGCCAGTTTGCGCTTGCCTGCCGAAACGCGGTTCCAGCCATAGCCGGCGATGATGATGGCCACGATGGCTGCCTGCGCGAGCAGGGTTTCCATGGTCGGCAGGATGCCCAGCAAGTCGATGCGCATGAAATCGACGGGGGTGACGCCGACCCAGCCCGCTTCCTGCAGCGCGGCCACGCCTTTGCCCATCAAAATCACGGCCAGCACGGCCACGAAGGCGGACGTCCACGAGAAGAACTTGCCGATCGGCATGCGGGCGCTCGTGCGCAGCAAGGCCCAGGCGATCACGACCAGCAGCACGATGGCCACGAGGAAGCCGCCCAGCAGGGCGCCGCCATTGCCGTCCGCCGCCAGGGCGGAATAGAACAGCACGGTTTCAAAGACTTCGCGGTAGACGGCGATGAAGGCCAGGGCGAACAGGCCCCAGGCGGAGCGCCGGCTCATCGCGGCTGTGAGTTTCTCGTGCAGGTATTCCTGCCAGCGCCCGGCGCTGCTCTTCTGGTGCATCCACAAGCCCACGCTGAGCAGGACCAGGGCCGCGAATACGGAACCGAGACCTTCGCTCACTTCCCGGCTGGCGCCGCTGATGGTGACCAGGTACGTCGCCGCCACCCACGTCAGGCCGCCCGCCACCAGGGCGCTGGCCCAGCCCGCATGCACGTAGGCCAGCACGTCGTGGCGCTTGGCCTTGCGCAGGAAGGCGATGATGCCGATCACGATCAGCAGCGCTTCCACGCCTTCGCGCAGCAAGATCGTCAGGGCGCCGATAAAGGTCGTCATCGGGTCCGCCTTGGCGTCGCCCAGCTCCGCTTCCACGTGGGTAAACAGTTGCTGCAGTTTTTCACCGGCCGCTTCGGCATCGGTCACCGTGCCCTTGGCCACGGCGGAACGGTAGGCCAGCATGGCGTTTTCCACGGCCAGCAGCAGGGATTTGTTGCGCGCGCCGACCATCGGTTCGATCGGCTCGAAACCATCGAGGTAGGCTGACAGGCCCAGGCGCGTGGCGCCCGCGCGGTCGCCCGCGTGCATGGCGGCCAGACTTTCGGCCAGGCGCAGACGCGACAGGGCCAGGCCGGCCGGCTTGTGCGCTTCGGCCTTGTCGGCATGGCTGCGCAGATACGCCGTCAGCGCTTTGGCTTCGTCCGCGCCCAGCTTGGCGGCAACGGCTTCCTGCGTCAGGGTCGTCACGGCGGCCAGGTCCGCATACAGTTTCTTGGCCCGTGGATCGTCCTGCCACAGCTTTTCGCCGTGCGCGCCGGCCGCCGCATCGTGCGACATGCCGCCGATATAGAAAGCCAGGTCCCAGCGCTCGTTTTCGGACAGTTGGCCGAAACTGGCCATCGACGTACCGGCCACGCCTTGCGAAATGACCTGGTACAGCGCCATCAGACTGCGCGACTGCGCCCGTTCGCCATCCGTGAAGGCGATCGGTTTCGGTTCCAGGCTGGCCGCCAGCGGACCGTCGCCGCCGCCGGCCACACCGTGGCAAGAAGCGCACTGGGCCGCATACAGGGCCGCGCCGCGCGCCAGGTTCGGCAGCACTTTCGGCGCCACGGGTATCGGGTAGGCGGCGATCAGCAAGCCGTTCGCATGGTGCGCCAGGCGCTTGACTTCCACGCCGTCCGCCTTGGCGACGACGGCCGCGCGCAGGTCGGCGATGGCGGCGGCAATGGCCGCTTGCGAAGCGTGGGCGGGCAGGGCGGCGATCTGCGTCGTCGCGTTGTCCGTGAAATCGAGCATTTCCGCGTATTCGGCTTCGCTGACCACCTTGCCGTGTTCGACGGCGCCGCTGTAATCGACGGCAACGTAGTCAATCAATTGCCACAACTGCTTGGCGCCAGCGCCGGGATCGGTCGTTTGCGCCTGCGCGCCGCCGGCCAGCAACAGGCTGGCGGCCACGAGTGGATAACACACGAGCCATTTCTTCATAGAACTGAACATGATTCTCATTCTCATTTGTCGTTAACCCGGCGACTATAGGACAGACCGTGCGGGGTGTCAACGGCGCACGGACCTTGTCCTGGACGATAGTGCGGACCAGGCGCCGGGAGGCGGCAGAGAATGGGACGGCGGAAAACGCGTGCTACTGGCCAGATGCCGGCTTCGCGTACAGGCCCCTGGCCAGGCCATTGTCCGCATCGTCGACTTTCAGGCCGCCCTCGACGACACGCAGGGCCAGCTTCTGGAATGCCTGGCCCCTGAGCCATTGGGGATCGGTGACGGCGAACGCGGCGATGCGCTCCTGCGCGCGCTCCGCTGGCACGGCCAGCCATTGATAGTCGGCTTTCGAGCCCTGGCGGCGCAAGCCCGCCCGCACCCAGCGTTCCGACGCCGGCATGCGGACGATGGCGTCGCCGTTCGCCACGCTGACAGCCGTGGCCGTCTTGCCGCTTTGCGCTTCGAATTTCACTTCCACGCCGGCCATCGGTCCCAGCCGTGGAAAACCGACGATGGCCACCCACAATCCCGCTTCGGCCGCTTTCTGAATGCGCATTTCCGATTCCTCGAACACGCGGAACTGCGGTTCCTTGCCGCCATTGCCCGCCACCAGGGTGACTACGTCGCCCGAAGCGCGCCACTCGCCGCTCGCTTGCTGGTCGGTATTGCCATAACTGAGCATCCATTCGAAGGTGCCGTCCTTTTTCAACAGCAGTTCGGAGCCCGTTTCCATGACGCCTTGCAGATAATAGTGGCCAGGCAGTGACGACGCGGCTGGCTCGGCCGCGCTGGCCCAGCTGGCCGAAATGGAGAAGGCGAGGGCGGCGCAGGCCAGCAGGCGCGAGAGGGATTGCTTCATCGGTGTGTCCTTGTTGTATTTTTATGATAAGCCATCATAACAACGGCAATTAAATTGCCGTCGCACGACACACCGGAATGCTGGCGTCGCGTTTACTTCGCGCTGAAATCGAGCACGACGCGCGCGGCAACCTTGCCGTGTTCCAGGCGGCTGAAGATCTCGTTGATGGCCGATAGCGGCTGCAATTCCACGTCGGCCTTGACCTTGCCCGTGGCGGCAAAGGCGAGCGCCTCGGCCATGTCCTGGCGCGTGCCCACAAAAGAGCCGCGTATCGTCACGCAATTGGCGACGACGTCGAACAGCGGCGTCGGGAAGTCGCCTGGCGGCAAGCCGACGAGCACGCAGGTGCCGCGCTTGCGCGTCATCGCCACGCCTTGCTGGAAGGCGTCGAGCGACGGCGCCGTGATCAGCACGCCGTGGGCGCCGCCCCCGGTCGCTTCGCGCAAGGCCGCGACGGGGTCGCCCTGGCGCGCATTGATGGTCACTTCGGCGCCGAGGGCGCGCGCGTGCTCCAGCTTGCCGTCATCGATGTCGACGGCCGCCACGCGCAAGCCCATGGCCAGCGCATATTCGATGGCCAGGTGACCGAGTCCGCCGATGCCGGACACGGCCAGCCATTCGCCCGGCCGCGCGCCCGTTTCCTTGATGCCCTTGTAGCTGGTCACGCCGGCGCAGATGATGGGAGCGGCCTGCACGGCGGACAGTCCCGCCGGGATATGCGCGACGTAGCGCGGGTCGGCCAGGATGTATTCGGCAAAGCCGCCATTCTTGGTGTAGCCGCCGAACTGCGCTTCGGCGCACACGGTTTCCCAGGCCGCCAGGCAATGTTCGCAATGGCCGCAAGCCGAATAGAGCCAGGGCACGCCGACCCGGTCGCCCAGCTGCACCTCGGTCACGCCCGTGCCCACGGCCACCACCAGGCCGATGCCTTCGTGGCCGGGGATGAACGGCGGCGACGGCTTGACGGGCCAGTCGCCGCGCGCCGCATGCAAGTCCGTGTGGCAAACGCCGCACGCTTCCGTCTTGACGAGGATCTGGCCGGGACCGGGCACCGGCACGGGCACCTCGCGCAGCACCAGCGGCTGGCCCAGTTGCTCGACAACGGCGGCTTTCATGGTAGTGGGTGTCATGGTATTCCTTATGAAGTGGGTAGGGCGTAGAGCAGGGCGCAAGCCATGATTTGCTGAACAGAAGCTTGCGAATGATCATATTCTGCTGCACACGATACAAAAATTGATTGATCTACATCAACATACTGAGCGGGAAGCCAGCCACCTTGAAGGACGATTCAGTCCGCTGCTGTCGCGTTGAAGGAAAGCCGGGCCTGAGGTATAATGACAACTCGGCGTGTGCTGCGTGCGCCCGGGGCTACCCCGAATACGGAGAACGACATTTTCGTTTTCCGTGAGGTTTTATGATGCGCGCAGCGTTCCATCTCTATTGGCGTCAACTGATTGAAGCACCGCTTTCCGCGGGCGCTGTCTTTTCCCTTTCCCACTCCTCGTCTACGCCTGCCCGGCCTGCTTGTGCTTGCGCTTGTATTGGCACTTCTTCCGTCATTGATCTCGCCGAGCGTGCTTGCGCCCGGACGGCCTGGCGCGTCGTGGACATCCATTCGTTCAAGGAGCATACGGCATGAGCACCACTGCATCCCCGAAACACCATTCCGTTCTACAGCGCTTTCTCGCCAGCGACGCGGCGGGCGGGATCCTGCTGATGGCAGCGGCCGTTGCCGCCCTGATTATCGCCAACAGTCCGCTGGCCGGCGTCTACCAGCATTTTCTGCATTGGCAAACAGGTCCCGTGCTCAGCGACAAACTGGGCCCGATGACAACCCACCTCTGGGTCAACGACGGGCTGATGGCGGTCTTTTTCCTCCTGGTCGGGCTCGAGATCAAACGGGAACTGGTCGATGGCCGGCTCTCGACGTGGGAGCAGCGACGCCTGCCGGCATTGCCGGCACTGCTGGGGATGGCATTCCCGGCCGCAATCTACGTTTTACTCACTGCGAAACAGCCCTTGCTGATGAATGGCTGGGCGATACCTGCCGCGACGGACATCGCGTTCGCCATGGGAGTGCTGGCGCTGCTTGGACGCCATGCCCCCTTGTCCTTGAAATTGCTGCTTGTTTCAGTGGCCATTATCGATGACATGGGCGCCGTCGCCATCATCGCCGTTTTCTATACCGCCTCCATCAATGCCGGCGCACTTGCCGCCGCGGCCGCCATCGTCGTGGTGTTATTTGCCTTGAACAAGCTTCGCGTGATGAAACTATGGCCGTATCTGATCGGCCTGGCCCTGCTATGGTATGTCACGCTGCTCTCCGGCGTGCACGCAACGATCGCCGGCGTGGTGGGCGCCTTCCTGATCCCCTACATTCCATCCCCAGGCACGCCGGATGCGCCTGATTCGCCCCTGCACCGGCTCGAACACGCCTTGCATCCATGGGTCGGTTTCCTGATCGTCCCGGTATTCGGTTTCGTCAACGCTGGCGTCTCGTTCGCCGGACTCTCGCCATCAGCCATGTGGGCGCCGCTCCCGCTTGGCATTGCCGCAGGTCTTTTCCTCGGCAAGCAACTGGGCGTGTTCGCTGGTGTCATGCTGGCGGTCAAGAGTGGACTTGCTGGCAAGCCACGCGGCAGCACCTGGCTGCAAATTTATGCGGTCTCGATGCTTTGCGGTATCGGTTTTACGATGAGCCTGTTCATCAGTGGGCTGGCATTTCCTGGCCATCCAGCGTATGTCGAGGAAGCCAAGATCGGCATCCTGCTTGGCTCTCTCCTGTCGGCCATCGTTGCTTGCCTGATTCTGCGTTTTGCCCCGAAGGCAAAAGACCAGTGTGAGCATGAAAGTGTGCAGGCAGACGAAATTCGTCGCGATGGCGATGTTGTGACAATGTAATGCGGCGCTTCGTCGAGGCCTGCACTTGGTCTCGACGGATCCCATGTCAAACAGTCTTTCCAGGTACCAAGTACGCAGAAAAACAGGTTTACATCAATTTCATGTTTCGATTATTATGGAATTATAGAATTAATTATCGCCGCGTTGGCCGGCACTACGCCTGAGCTAATCAAGAAAGGATTTACCATGAATAACTTGCCCAACATCAGCGACGCCCACCTCGATACGCCGACCCTCGATAAACTTGCGCCGCCGACGGTGGCCACGCATCCACCGCGCATCCTCTTGCTGTATGGCTCGCTGCGTGAACGCTCGTTCAGCCGCTTGCTGACCCTGGAGGCGGAGCGGCTGCTCCAGCATTTCGGCGCCGAGACGCGGGTGTTCGACCCGCATGGCTTGCCCATGGTCGACAGCGTCAGTCCCGACCATCCCAAGGTGCAGGAGCTGCGCGAACTGTCGCTGTGGTCGGAAGGCCAGGTCTGGTGCAGCCCGGAACGCCATGGCGCCGTGACGGGCGTGTTCAAGTCGCAGATCGACTGGCTGCCGCTGGAAATGGGCAGCGTGCGCCCGACGCAGGGGCGGACCCTGGCAGTGATGCAAGTGTCGGGCGGCTCGCAATCGTTCAACGCCGTCAACGGCTTGCGCGTGCTGGGCCGCTGGATGCGCATGGTGACGATCCCGAACCAGTCATCCGTTGCCAAGGCATACCAGGAGTTCGACGACAACGACCGCATGAAGCCGTCGCCATACTACGACCGCCTGGTCGACGTCATGGAAGAACTGTATAAATTCACCCTGGTGGTGCGCGACCGCTCCGATTACCTGACCAGCCGCTACAGCGAGCGCAAGGAGTCCATGCCGCTTGACGTGCGCGCCCTTGCCACGGCGGCCATGGATCACGAAACGCCGGGCGAGTAGGTTGTTAATGGCCTGTTTGTTAATGACCTGTCAATAATGGCTTCGGCGCATACAGCGCGCCTTGAAATTCCGGCACGTATTCATATTTCATCATCTTCCCCAGCTTCAATGACTTGATATAGGTGGAGAAGCTGCCGTCGCCCAGCTTCAGGTCGACCGCATCCGCGCTCGTGCTCGATGCATGACTGAGCTGGCGGGAAATGGCATAACCATACGTGAGTTTCCCGGTGCCATCCTTGTTGGTGAAGCTGTTGCTCACCACATCGGCCGTGTGCGACAGGTCGCCCAGTTTTTTGCCTGCAAAAACAAAATCGAGCTTGCCCGTTGCGCTATCGATGACTTCAAAGGAAACGCTTGCGTCCGTTTCCTTCACCTCGATACCGGTCAGCCACTTGGGCAGATTGTAGCCAACCACGCCACGCACCCTGGCCAGTTCCGTGTTGACGGGAAGCTTGAGCACATAGCCCCAGAAATCCTTGGACAGCGATTGGCCCAGCAAGGTGAACGGGCCAAAGCTGGCGCTGCCCGGCTTGCTGGTGACAATCGCCAATGAAATTTCATTGTAGCTGTCGTTGTCGCAATACTCATACGCATAGGCCGTCAATGCCACCGCGCCCCGGCCTGGCCACACTTGCAGCGGCTGGACTTGCTTCAGTATGTCTGCCGGCATCAGCTCCTTCAAGCGCGCGAGGTCGGCCGTAAATACGGCCGTGATCTTGCGGTTCCTGTAATAGAAGTTCGGCGAATACGAGTCAAAGCCGATGGACACCTTTTCTTTTTGCATCTCCTTGAACCAGCTCAGGTCAAGCTCCGGCGCTTCCGCTGCGATGACGGACAAAGGCGGATTCGAGCGAAAGCGGTGATACAGGCCGCCAGCGGCCACCGGGACGGCATGTCCCGCGATATCAATGATGAGCTGCCTGTTTTCGACAGCGTGTTCCGCCCGGGACGGGCTTGTGGCAATACTCAATACCAATGCGGATACCGCCGCGGCGATTTTCATGTTCATTGCTTTCACCTTCCATGTTTGATTGGGAAAAACTCCATTAAAAGCCGCTATGCATCCGGCGGCGATACTGCCGGTTCCGGATGGTGGTGTCCCATTGCTGTATCAATAGCGCCAGCGCAGGTGCCACGTTGGGCCGGGTATGCTTGCCCTGGCTCAGGCGCCGCAGCTGATACTTGACCATCGCCATATAGGCGATGGACGACAGCACCTTGTTTTTCCAGGTGATGGCCCGGAGCAAGGGGCTTGCCGATTGATCGGAACGCCATGCTTCAGGCAGTTGCGGGTCGAGCGCCAAGGCCGTTCCCATGCCCGCCATGGCAATGCCGCTGTCCAGCACTTGTTGCACCACCTGGTAGCGGCGTATGCCGCCCGTCACCATGATGGGCATGCTGGCCACCGTGGCGATATCCTTGGCGAACTCGAGGAAATAGGCTTCGCGGGCCAGGGTGCGGCCGTCGCGGGTCTGGCCGTGCATGGCAGGGGCTTCATAACTGCCGCCGGACAATTCAATCAGGTCGACACCCAGGGTATTGAGCATGGAAACGACCTGCTTGGCGTCATCCGAACTGAAGCCGCCTTTCTGGAAATCCGCCGAATTGAGCTTCACGGCAACGGCAAAGCCTTTGCCCACGGCTTGCCGCACCTCCTTGACGACGTCGACCAGCAGCCGCGCCCGGTTTCCCAGCGAACCGCCCCAGCGGTCGGTGCGCTGGTTGGTCAGAGGGGAGAGGAACTGGCTGATCAGGTAGCCGTGCGCGGCATGGATTTGCACGCCCGTAAAGCCAAAGCGCTCCGCCAGCCGGGCGCTGTTGACAAAGCGCTGCTTCACGTCGGCAATGTCGGCCTCCGTCATTGCGCGCGGCGCCGAAAATTGCTTTGAAAAGTTGCCCAGGTCCATGGGCACAACTGACGGTGCGATGGTTTCCTGTCCCAGGGCGGCGGGCATCTGGCGCCCTGGATGGTTGATCTGCATCCAGACCTGCGCGCCGCGTGACCGGGCGGTGCGCGACCATTGCTCGAAGCGGGCGCCAAATTCGTCAGACTCAAGCACCACGCCGCCGGGTCCCGTCATGGCGCGGCGGTCGATCATCACGTTTCCGGTGATCATCAGACCTACGCCACCGTCCGCCCACGACTGGTACAGGCGTATCAGCTCGTCCGAAGGCGCGTGGTCCTTGTCGGCCATGTTCTCTTCCATGGCGGCTTTGGCAAGACGGTTCGGAATGACTGTCCCGTTGGGTAATGTCAGTGCGGTAAAGGGTTTCATGCTGATCTCCAAGGTTGCGATAGCCCCACGATAAGCTTTAAGCTAACTTGAAGGTCAAGCCCTGAATCGAAAAAGTTGCAATCTCCCTTGCGCCATCACCCGCCGCTTGACATTCAAGCTGGCTTCAAGCTTATAGTTGAGCATGGCGTCGTGATGACACAGACAGGCACGCACAAAAAATCAGCGGGGAAATGATGAAAATTGGCGAATTGGCCAAGCGCAGCGGCTTGGCGGCCTCCACGATTCGGTTCTACGAATCCAGGGGCCTGTTGAAAGCCGTGAGCCGGCAATCGAATGGCTACCGCGACTATCCTCTGGAAGCGGTGGCGGTACTGTCCATTATCAGCGACGCGCAGCAGGCGGGCTTTTCCCTGGACGAAATCAAGCAAGTCTTGCCCGAGGATAGCTCATCATGGAAACATGATGAGCTGATGGCCGCACTGAAAAAGAAGATTGCCGATATCGAATCGCTGGAAGTGCGACTGGCGCAGAACAAGGCCCATCTTTTATCCCTGATTCAACTGATCAATGCAAAACCGGACGATGTGGACTGCAAGGACAATGCAGCCAGGGTCATGGAAAGCATGGGCATAGGCAGTAAAAATTAAACCAAGGAAAGATAGTCAAGCCCGCGGCAAGCGCATCGACAAATCAGAAATCGACGGCGGCCGACAATTGCATGGTGCGGGGCGCCGACTGCGAAACGGTGCCATACGAGGCCACGCCGGCCCAGTAATGGCGGTCGAAGGCGTTCATCAAGCCGGCGCGCAAGGTCGTCGCCTTGCCGGCGATGGCCGTGCGGTAGCGCAAGCCCAGGTCGACCTTGGTCCACGACGGCACCGATTGCAGATTCGTCTGATCCACAAACTGCTTGCTCGTGTAGCTGACGGCGCCCGTGGCCGTCAGGCCCGGCCAGTGCGGCAGATCCCATTCGCCGCCCAGGTTGGCCATCGACGTCGGCACGCCCACGGGGCGCTTGCCCATGGTGGCGGCGTTGTTGGTCTTCACCAGGCGCCCGTCGAGCAGGGTAATGCCGGCCAGCAGGCGCACGGTCTTGCTGGCGGCGCCGGACAGGTTCAGCTCGAGGCCCCTGTTGCGCTGCTCGCTATCCATGCTGTAGACCTTGCCATACAGCTGGCCGCTGGGCTTGGTCACCTGAAACACGGCCAGGGTCGCCAGCACGACGCCGAAATCGGCCTTCGTGCCCACTTCATACTGCTTGCTCTTGTAGGGCGCGAAGACCTGGCCCGCGTTGTCGGCGATGTTCGGGGCGATATCGCCCTTGCTCAGGCCCTCGATATAGTTCGCATACAGCGACACGTGGCGCAGCGGCTTGACAACGATGCCGGCCAGCGGCGTCAATGCACCTTGCTTGTAGTGCGTGGTCAGCGCGCCGCTGGTGGCGTGGTAGTTTTTCGATTCGACCAGCTGGCGGCGCACGCCCAGGGTCAGCTGCACGCGCTGGTCCAGCATGTCCAGCGTATCGGCCACGGCCAGGCTGGAGAGGGTGGACGCGGACAGCTTCGGCACGCGAGCCGGTGCGGCAATACCGGGGTCGGGCACGGCCACGGGATGGTAGATGTTTGAGGTGATGAGCTTGCCTGAATTGCTCACGCTGCCAAACTCGTCGCGGTAGACATTGCCCATCACGACCAGCGCATGCTCGACGCCGCCCGTGCGAAAGCGCGTGCGCACGCCCGTGTCGCCACTGGCGCGCCGCACGCGGAATTTCCAGTTCATGGGCGTGACCGTCATGTCGCCGGCCGCGCTGGTGATCGTCGGCGTCTGGTCCGAATAGCGTGACACGTCGGAGCGCGTGCCGCCCACATCGGCGAACACGGTCACCTTGTCGTTCACATCGTATTCGAGCTTGCCCAAGGTGGCCAGGTCGTTGGACTTCCACCAGCCCCAGGACTGGGCGATGTTGCGCCGGCCATCAGGCGCTTCCGGCACGGGCAGGCGCGCGGCCACGAGGAAAGGGCGCGTGGGCGCGTCGATCCACTGGTATTGCTCGATCACGTCGAGCGAGGCGCGCAGCCGCTGGCCCTGGTAGTCGAGGGCGACGGCCGCCACTTCCGCGCGCGAGGTCTGGTGGTCGAGTGGCGTATGGCCCTGGCGGTGCAAGCCGTTGAAGCGGATGCCGAAACGCCGCTCCTCGCCGAAACGGCGGCTGACGTCGATCGCGGCGCCAGCCTGCGAGCCCGAGCCGTAATCGAGCGTCAATCGCGTCAGGTCGCGCGGCAGCGAGCGTTTCGGCACGGCATTGACGACACCGCCCACGCCGCCATTCGGCGACATCCCGTACAGCAAGGCGGCCGGCCCCTTGAGCACCTCGACGCTTTGCAGGTATTCCGTAAACAAATGGTAATTGGGCGACACGCCATACACGCCGTCGAACGCCACTTCACTCAGATTGCCCTCGTTGAGGGGAAAACCGCGGATGAAAAATGAATCCGTGACGCCGCCGATCTGGCCCGTGAAGCGGGTGGAAGGATCGCCACCCAGCACCTCGGCCAGAGTCAGCGCCTGCTGGTCCAGCATGCGCTGGCTCGTGTAGCTGTTGACGCTGAACGGCGTATCAAGCAAGTCTTTTTCCCCCAGCAAGCCAGCCCGCGCGCTCTTGGCAATCTGCCCGCCGGCATCCGCTTCGGTCTGGCCGGTAACGACCACGGTGGCGAGCGGGTTGGGCGCGCTGGACGTTGCTTGCGCGTAGACGGACGGTGGCACGCTGGCAATGAGCAGGCCGGCGAGAATCAGACGGGCGGCGAGGGGATGATGGGCTGGGAATGGGGTAGGGCGTGAGGATGGCATCGATGGCATGGGCGCAAGGTTATAAGAAGAAAAACTGTGCGCACTATACTATAAATGAGAATCATTACGTTCTATATTTGCTGGCATGAGGTGCTCTGAATGCTGGTCGAGAAGCCGATTCGGCTTCGCTTTGCAAGGATCAGCAATTTCCGTTTGATCTGCCGGCGTCTCCCTTCATGGGGGCATAGGCAGTGTGCCTCGTCTCGGTGCCGCCATAATAGGTGTGGCGGATTGGGCTGGTTCATCGGAGAGCCGACCTGCAGACGCGCGACAAAGTCTGGAAGGCATTTTGTCGAAACATGAAACTGTCCATGCCCGGTTGGCGATATATATCCCGTTCAATACACCACGGATGGATTAGTTCAGCCACACCAGCTTAATGGCTGCAGCCATACATAAGAACACTATGCACCATAGGACAATCGGCCCTGATGCACCCTTAAATTTGAATCCTAAGCCTTCAAATTCGATCGGACCGGATGTGTTCTCAAGAACCATCACTAGACACAGTGCAGCCAACGGTAGCCCAATTGTCGCTGGAATTTGTTCCAGTGCCTTCGAGTAGAGTGCCTGATCAGTCAGCATTGTGACGGCCCCACCGAGTACGAAGGTACCGGCGAAGAATATGCCACCGAGAAGCGCAGCCCACTGAGCAACACGTTGTATTGTTGAGCCCATATTCTTGCCTCATCTTTATCTGTTGGTGTCACGCCTCTGTCAATGCAGCAGGCCAGTCCGTCTGTCCAAATTAGAATTTATCCACATAGCCTTGACCCGTGCTGATTTCCACCAAAAAAAAGCTGATGTGGCGGCCCCCGTCCCGACCATTTTTACAATGGTCATATTGGAGTCCAGCTTGCTGTTCTTCTAGGCCAAGTCACGTCCGCGCCCCCACACCGTTTCGGCTTTGGTGTGGCCGGGGCACACAAGATTGAGGTGATTTTAGCACGTGAGTGTATTTCGATACCTAGGTAGAAATTTCAATTTTCTTGACTGATTTTTGAAAGTTTGTTTGCTTTTCCGCAAGACTGAGCATACAGTGGTAACGCTGATATTTTTCGACTTCGCATTAAGCTATTTCCGTTTAACAACCTCTTGATCTATTAACTTTCTATATATTATGACCAATCAGTCTAATGAAATAAATTCAGAAAATGGGGCTGCAATACTGGGCGCCTTATCATTGACAGTTGTGAAAAAATGGAACGATAAAGACCAAGAAAAGGTTAATCGCTTCATTGAGGAGTGGGTTCGTATGCTGCATGACGAGCTTCGTGAAAAAGAAGCTACAATTTTGGAAATAATGGCAAGAATTGATTTGCACGACGAAAGAATTTCAAATCGAGTAGAAAGTCGAGAATATCAAAGCTTGGTCAGAAAAACTTTCCGGGAGTGGGCCGGTGCTGAAAGTGAGGCCAAGAGAGTTTGGATACGTAACATTTTATCAAATTCAGCAACATCAGCCCAGGCTAGTGACGACGTTGTTCGGTTATTTATCGATTGGATCGGATCTTATTCAGAATTACACTTTGAAGTTATTGCAAACATTTACCGTTCCGGAGGTCGAGGTACATCACGGGGGGCAATTTGGACTTCACTTGGCAGACCCAATGTGCGTGAAGACTCCGCAGATGCCGATCTCTATAAATTACTTTTCCGAGATTTGACGACTGGTGGAATTATGCGCCAGCATAGAGAAACGGATTACAACGGGAATTTCTTGGCAAAGCAACCAGTTAAACGTAGCCCCGCTGGAAGTACTAAAACATTAATGTCGGCATTCGATATGTCTGAACTGTACGAACTTACCGAGCTTGGCTCACAATTTGTCCACTATGCGATGTCTGAACTTCCTTTGAAGGTTGAGTATCGTTATAACCCAGATGATGATAATTAAAATGGAATGATATATGATTTTTGTCTCTCACAACTATAACGATAAAGCAATTGTTGAACGATTTGCCGTGGCGCTTAGTGAATCTTTCGGCCAAGAGAAAGTTTTTTATGATTCCTGGTCAATTCAACCAGGAGACGGAATTATTGACAGAATGAATTCCGGATTGTCGAGCTGTAAATTTTTCCTTTTCTTCGTTACTAAACATAGCCTAAACAGCAAGATGGTTCAATTAGAATGGCAGAATGCCCTTATGGCTAAGGCAAAGAACGGAATTAAATTCATACCTATCAGAGTTGACAATAGTGAAATGCCTATTCTGCTTATGCAGAGTTTATATATTGATTTGTATAGTGCTGGAATTGACGCCTCAATTCGTCAAGCAGTTGATGTGATATCGGGGAAGAGCACCTACTCTCCAATTGAATTATTTTCGAATTTGCATTCACATGCAACTCAATCTAATGGTTTGTGCATATTGAATATTGAGGCAAAAAGTTTTATGGAGCCAATATCCAGTTTTCTTCTTGTTTTCAATAATAATATTGATGAATTTGAATTCGATATTCCAGATGAGTGCGCCTATAATTCCAGTGAGTCGTACTCCATAAAGATTGACGAACAGACGTCTGGTCAGGCTAAAGCACTTGGGCTTGATCGTGCCATTGTTCCTGGGCATTCATTAAATATAACAATAAAAATTCCTATTGATGTAGTAATGGACTTACGTTCTATTTTGCATGAGAGAACAAAGGGGAGTTGGGCGCCTATTCCACTTACTTGGAATTAGTATCTTTGGTTGCAATATTTTTATAAATTAAATCTGTGCACGCAGCAACAATTAAACGGAACATCAGGAAATTAATTATGGCAAAAATTTTTGTTTCATACAGTCGAAAAGATAGGTCGTACGTTGAGCAGATTGTTGACCAGTTAAAACTCAATGGTCACGAAATTGTTGTTGATGTTGATTCTATTTCTGCCGGTCAAAATTGGCAACAGACGCTGGCAGAAGGGCTGAAAATTTCAGATGTGTTTATTGCTTTCATTTCATCAAATTCAGTTACATCGCAGAACGTATTAATTGAAATAGGTGCAGCAAGAGCTTATGCGAGCGAATCAGATAGAATGTTAGTTATTCCAATTGTAATTGATGAGGTTCAAGTTCCGCCCGCTATTCAAAGTTTGCTTTATATTGGCGCATTAGAATTTAATATTGCAGAGGTAGTGGGGAAAGTAGAAGAGGCAATTGCTAGGTTTGTGGGTAGGAAGGCGGCTGAGGAGGAGAAGAAAGTAGCTTTATCACAGCGCATGGAGAAAAATGCTGCTGAGTATATTAACGAAGCTATGATTTTGCTAGAACGATTAGAAAAGAGGAATAGATATATAGGTTTTGTTTGGTACGTAGCAGGTTTCTTATCTCTTATTGCTGGTATTTTTTTTGGAATAATAAGTGTGATTGGTGCCAACTCTACTAATGATAGGGCGTGGCCCGACCTTTTGTTCCTTGGATTAAAGGGGTTAGTGATCGTTGGTCTGCTTTGTGCTTGTTCAAAATACGCCTTCAGTCTTGGACGATCGTATGTCAGCGAGTCTCTTAAAAGTGCGGATCGGATACATGCGATTTCCTTTGGACGATTTTTCCTTAGAGTTTACGGAGAGAATGCAAGCTGGCCTGAGGTAAAAGAAGTTTTTCAACACTGGAACATTGATAGAGGGACAAACCTCAATAGTCCCTCTGTGGCTGATTTCGATCCAAAATTCCTTGAGGCTGTAGTGGAGGTGGCGAAGGCAGTGAGTATTCGTGGGCCTGAGAAGAGCTGAAGTTAGCAGAACACTTGAGAAGCAGACCATTGATTTTTCCGGTTTCTCAAGTACTAACTTAGGGTAGAACACAGCAACTATTAGTATCGTCCACTTCCGTCCATAATTTGACATAATATAAATTATGCGAAGTTATGGGTGGATTCGTCAAATCCCTCATTTTGCAACTTGTACAATCGCAAATGCGATTTCAGCCTTCTACGCACCGCTGTGGCGCTATGGCTTTTTGCACGGTTCCTTCGCGCCTCACTGCACCGCCCAGCTCGAACACAGCCGTACGTTCCCCGATCTTTGGTATTGGCTGTTCCAGTTCGCTTCCGGCTGCTGCTTTGCGTCGCGCTTCGCAGATCGTCCAGCACGCCCGTCGGCCTGTCCACGCGTGCCACTACGGCTGCGGCTCCCAAACAAACACGGTTGCGCGGCGTGCTCTGGCGTATTCGGCTGGCGATGTGGCCAGGCTGCCTGCGCCGGTAATTTCAATGCTCCAGCGTTTCGCCGGCGCGTGCGTGGCCAGGCATAGCGCTGCCGATGCCGCGCGTTGCAGGCTGAGCGCGTTGTTGGCGGCCGGCGTGCCGCGCTCGTCGGCGGCGCCGGCAATCTGCACGCGCTGGGCGCTTGGGGACGCTTTTGTCACGTTCGCGGCGAGCCGTGCGCATTCTTCCTGCCTGGGTGTCGAACTGCCCGTCGCGAAGCTGATTTCGGCTGCCAACGTCCATTTTCCGGAGCCGCCGGCGACGATGCGCGCGCCGCGCTCGTTCTGGCGTTTGATCTCCTGGGCAAGGTCGGCCACGGCGGCGGACAGGCGATCGACGGTCTGCGGGTCTGGCGGGATGAACACCTGGTCTGTCGGCGGCGTCGTGATGTGCCCGCATTTGATGGCCGACGGGCCCATGCAATCTTGCCGCAAGTCCCCTGCCGCCACCTTGGCGTCCAACACGTCGTCGCGCCGGGCGCCGTTGGCGACGGCGGCGTCGAGAACCGGTGCGGCGCTGCCCGGTTTGCCCACGGCCTTGAACATCGCGTTCAAGACGCTGGCTTTTTGTTCCAGCGCCGTTTGATAGGTGTCATAGTCGATCGAACCGCTCCAGAAGCCGACGCAAGCCGAATAGCCTTCCTGGACCTTCTCCCTGACCAGTGGCGCAAACGCAACGGGTTTGATGGAATAGGAACCGGCCAGATAGATGCCGGTCTTGCCTAGCGGTACCTCGAGCAGTGTCTTGCAGCCATCTTCAAACGCGGCGCGCAAGCCTTGGCACATGTTTTCTGCCAACGGATGCACGGCCGGTTCGATGCCGCAGCGGCCCTCGTGCTGGAAACCCGCATACAGCGCGAGGGCCGCCGGGATGATTACCTCCAGATAGGGACTCATTATTTGGCGACCGGGCCGGCGGCCACGGCGCTGTCGCCGCCGGACACCGTGCATGTGACGGCCGGCGCATTCTTGCTGGCGTCGCGCGCGTTGACCAGGCGCTGGCCGCCCGCCTCGTAAATCTGCTCGAGCATCAGGCGCAGCGCCTGGGCTTCGTCATACTTTCCCATGCCCAGACCGATGACAATCGCGCGCGTCTGGTCGAGCGCTGGCCGGATGGCGACGGAAAAATCGTCCCTGGTCAAACACACCTTGGCAGCCGAACTCACTGTTTTCGTTCCGCTTGCCGAGCTTCCTTTTTTCCACTCCACATCCACTTCCTTGATGTGCAGGAAATCATAGTAAGGAATCGCAGCAACAAGCACGACGGAATCAATCTCATGGCGCTTGTTTGAAAAGCTGGCGTTGACGGCCGCTTTGTGCGCCTTTTTTTGCTCGGACAAGCGCGCCAGCTGCTGCTCGTACTGCGCCGCATCGTAGGCGGGCCAGGCATTGATGCCTTTGGAAATCTCCTCCATATATCGCTCATGTACCTGCGTCATGGCCGCCTGGTCAGGCCGCGCGACAACTTCTTCCAGGATGCACAGACGCTGCGCGAACAGGGTTTTGACGAGGGCTTCGTCACCGACGCCCGTTGAACTCCACTTGGACGTGATGGGGTTCATTTCCTTGCCCTCGATGACAGCCTTGAGCTGGAACGCCAGCCGGCCGTCCTTTCCCGTGAGGCCAGGACAACTGCCTTGCGCGTCGCCGACCAGCTTTTTTTGCTGGGGAGTCAACTCGGGAGTCAAACTTGCACAACCGGCAAGCATGGCGCTTGCGGCGATGGCACAAAGCCACAAGATCAGCGGGCGCAGTGTTTTCATTCTTATCCCCTGTGTTGAGGCAATAACAATATGCGCTACGATACGCCGAAGATGAGCGTGGAAATACGTTTATTGTCACAATGAAAATCTACGACAATTGTCACCGTGCCCCGGGCAGACGCTGACCCAGCCGCTTTGCATGGCGTCCACCTCCCTTCCCCGCCCTGCTCCCGGTGCCAATCCTGGCACCATACCAGCGCGCCGGAAAACAGCCACTGGTATGGCCCGCATCGCCGGTCTACTGGGGAAAGATGGAAACTGGTATTGTGATCTTGCGCAAATAATAAAACCAGTTGACTACCACCTGCAATGCTTGCACTCTGAAAAATCGGACGGTGTCCAGCCGGCCGGCAAAAAAATACACAAGGAGACGCAATGAACCGGACAGTCATGAATACCCTCATCATTACCCTCTTCGGGGGAACGTTGGCAGCCTGCGGCGGAGGCAGCGAAGGATCCAGCGCAGGCGCCAGCCAGCTGCTGGCCGGCGCCACGCAAGCGGTCGCCTGCTACGCGCCGTGGAACAGCGGCACGGCGTACAACGGTGGCGGCCAGGCCAGCTACAACAACGTCAATTACACGGCCAACTGGTGGACGCAAGGCAATAACCCGTCGACCAGCAGCGGCGGCGCCGGCAGCGGCCAGCCCTGGACGGCGGTGGGAGACTGCGGCACGCCGACGCCGACTCCTACCCCAACACCGACTCCCACGCCTACCCCAACACCTACGCCGACTCCCACTCCGACACCTACGCCAACTCCGACACCTACTCCAACTCCAACTCCAACTCCAACACCGACGCCTACCCCCACGGGCCTGGCGAAACATGCGCTGATCGGCTACTGGCACAACTTCACCAACCCCAGCGGCGCCACCTATCCGATCAGCCAGGTCAGCGACGATTGGGACGTGATCGTCGTCTCGTTCGGCGACAACGCGGGCGGCGGCAATGTCAGCCTGACCATCGATCCGGGCGCCGGCACGGAAGCGCAATTCATTGCCGACGTGGCCGCCAAGCGTGCCAAGGGCAAGAAAGTCATCCTGTCGCTGGGCGGGCAGAACGGCTCCGTTTCCGTCGGCAACACGGCCGAAGCGACGAATTTCACCAACAGCCTGTACGCCATCATCACCAAATATGGCTTCGACGGCATCGACCTGGACCTGGAAAACGGCGTGGCGCAAGGCGCGGCCATCCAGACCTATCTGCCGATCGCCGTGAAAAACCTGAAAGCCAAGGTCGGCAGCAGTTTTTACCTGTCGATGGCGCCGGAATGGGTGTACGTGGAAGGTGGTTACACCAGTTACGGCAGCATCTGGGGCGCCTACATTCCCATCATCAACGCCCTGCGCTCGGAGCTGACGGTGCTGCACCCGCAGTACTACAACAATGGCGATATCTATACGCCGTACGCCACGGGTCCCATCAAGGCCGGCTCGGCCGACCAGCTGGTGGCCACGGCGCGCATGCTGATCGAAGGTTTCAATTACGGCAGCAATACCTTTGCCGGCCTGCGTCCGGACCAGGTGGGCTTCGGCGTGCCGTCAGGGCGCAGCTCGGCCGGCTCGGGTTTCACGACGAATGCCGACGTCAGCAACGCCCTCAATTGCCTGACGCGTCTGCTCAACTGCGGCACCATCAAGCCGTTGCAGGCGTATCCGGACTTCCGTGGCGTGATGACGTGGTCGATCAACTGGGACCGCCACGACAACTATAATTTTTCCGTGCCGACGAAGACCGTGCTGAAGACCTTGCCGTAACGGAGCATACAGGCCGGACGAGCACTATCCTCCGCCGGCCTGCATACTATATAGATAGGCGTGCTTACGCTACGGACTGGTACACGAGACGGTCCGGGTCGCCAATCAGGCGGTCCAACACGCGGTCGCGCCAGCTTGGCTTGCCGTCATGGGCAAGCACATGGCGGGCATAGGCGCAAAAGCAGGCAGCGTCGAGATGCCCGGCGCGAGGAATACCGATACCGCCAAAACGTCGGTCCAGCACGAAGAACCGCAGGCGCCAGCTGATGTCCGTCGCGCCGGCCACATCGGTTCTTTGCCTGTCTTCACGCGTGACGGCCACGGAAATGAGCTGCGCATGGCGTTGCTGCAGCTGGCAGAACAGGCGCCAGGCCTGCATGTCCGGCTCATAGCGGCAGGTCGACACGCCCTGCACCAGCGGATAGCGGCCGGTGCGGCGCGCAATGCGGTCGCAAGCGAACTTCGCCAGCACCGTGCGGTGATTGCCGCCGCCGTCCGTGTACCAATCGTGGCCATCGATGGAACTGAGCACGATGCCATTGTCCAGTTCGCCGTTGAAATAGTAGTCCGGATTGCGTTCATATTGAGCAAAAACGGCGCGCATCTTGCCCGGTTTGTATTGCGGTGCCAGCGCCGCATCGCGCCATGATTGCCCGGCATAGTGTTCCGACTGCCCGACGACGCTGCGCATGTCCATGAGAGCGTTGCGCCGCCGGTACTCGCGCACGACGAAATCGTCGAGGCTGGCGCCGTGTTGCGCAGGAAAGACGTCGCGCCACTCGGCAATCACTTGCTGCGACCAGGGCTGTGGCGTGGTCAGTACATCATCAAAAAGGGTGGGCATGCTGTTCTCCAGAAACCCCAGCACATGCTGGTTTACCGTATAGGCAGCAAATACGTGTTTTTGGATGGGATCAGGCAGATATCATTCAATTTCATATTTCGATAGTCTGTAGCTATTGAACCGTTTGAAATATTTTGCTTCCTTTTGTAAATGAGAATCGTTACTATCCAAATCAAGGATAAGCGAATTCAACAGAAAGGAGCCTCCCTTGTTTACAGCCATCAAAACATTCAGCCAGGTTTGCACGCATATGTCGATCGCCTTCGGCCTCGCCTATTTGCTCACGGGCTCCCTGGCGCTCGGTGGCTTGGCAGCAATCATCGAGCCGGTCATCAACGTAGCACTGCTGCCGTGGCATGAAAAAGCCTGGCATGCGATCCGCCGCCGCTACGCCGCCAGCCGCCTGGGCTTTGCCGCACTGGCCGGTGAAAAGCTCAGCCAGACGGCCCTGCACATGAGCGTGGCTTTCGGCGTCATGTACTGGGCCACCGGTTCCATGGCGTTTGGCGGCTTGCTGGCCGTGGTCGAGCCGATCTGCAACGTGATCGTCCTGCCCTTCCACGACCGGCTGTGGGAAAAAGCCCGCTTTCGCCTGGAAAGCCGCAGCGCGGCGCCGCTGGCGACGCTGCCCACCTGATATTTTTCACCCAAGAACAAGGACTGGGGTCGAACCCGGCGGGTCCGACCCCGGCTTCTTGCCGCGGGCCAAAGCCGATATGGCGGCAGGTTTCAGCCGCCTTCATGGCATGCTTACACCTTGCCCGCCCACACGGGAGGCCTTTTTTGCACCCACGGCGCCGCCCGCTCCAGCTGTCCCGCCAGCCGCAGCAAGATTCCATCGTTCGCATAACCGGCCATGAACTGCATGCCGATCGGCAAACCGTCTGCGGACTGCGCCAGCGGCACGGACATGGCCGGCAAGCCCGCCACGTTCGCCAGCGGCGTGTACGGCGAATGCTCGAACAGGCGCGCCGTCCAGCCAAGGCCGTCAAGTTTTTCCTCCTTTTCGCCATAGCGGCCCAGCTGCCACGGCACATCCGGCATGGTGGGCGTCAGCAGCACGTCGTACTGGCCGAACAAGGCGCCGGCCTGGCGCGTGACGGTATTGCGCACGTCGAGGGCGGCCACGAAATCGACTGCCGAGACCGTCTTGCCATGGCGGTAGCAGGCCAGGGTCGCCGGTTCCAGTGTGTCGAGCGACACGGCGCGCCCGCTTTCCTGCGCCAAGGCGTCTATCCACGGCACCAGGTTGGCGCACCAGATGCTGGCGTTCGCCTGCACGAACGCTTCCCACGACACGCCCAGCGCGGGCGGGACTTCTTCCACGTGGTGGCCCAGGCTTTCCAGCAGGCGCACGGTCGTGTCCAGCGCGGCATCGATGGTGGGCACGGGATGGGCGCCATTGCACGCGGCGCGCTGCACGGCGATGCGCAGCTTGCCCGGCGCCACGCTCACTTGCGACAGCCAGCTGTGGCCGGGCGCAGCCGTTACATATGGCTCGCCCGGCAGCACACCCTGCACGCAATCAAGCAAGGCGGCGCTGTCGCGCACGGTGCGGCTCACGCCCAGCTGCACGCCCAGGCCGCTGAAAATTTCATCCATGGCGGGGCCGTTCGAGACCCGGCCTCGGCTCGGCTTCAAGCCGAACAACCCCGTCGACGCGGCAGGCACGCGGATGGATCCGGCCGCATCCGTCGCATGTGCCAGCGGCACGATGCCGGCCGCGACGGCCGCCGCAGCGCCACCGCTGGAACCGCCCGCGCTCAATGCCACGTTCCAGGGATTGCGCGTGGCGCCGTAGAGCACGGGTTCCGTGGTGGTGGCAAAGGCCATTTCCGGCGTGCTCGTGCGGCCAAAGGTGATTAGCCCCGCCTGGCGGAACTGCGTCATCAGGTGGGAATCCAGCGCGGCGACGTGGCCGGCGCCCAGGCGGCTGCCCGCTTCGCTGAGTTTGCCCGCCATGGTGACGGCCACATCCTTGATCAAAAATGGCACGCCGGCGAACGGCGCCGTGTGGTCGATGTGCGTGAAATCGGCTGGCCACAACTCGACCACGGCGTTGATGTGCGGGTTGACGGCGGCGCAGGCGCGCACGGCCGCATCGTGCAATTCAGCCGCAGAGACGGCGCCATCGCGCAGCAGCTGGGACAGCCCTAAACCATCAAAGCTCGTATATTCATGGAGTTGCATCAGTTAGTTCCTGTAAAAGATGAAGAGTGAGAATCACAGGAACTACTGTAGGGCTTGCGCTATCATAGTGGAAATGAATAGTTGATATACAAGGTATAGTCATGAACAATCTACATAAGTTGGATTTGCACAAGCTGGACTTGAACCTGCTGCTGACCCTGAATGCCTTGCTGATCGAGCGCAACGTGACGCGGGCGGCCGCGCGGCTGCACCTGAGCCAGCCATCCGTCAGCGTGCAGCTGGGCAAGTTGCGCGCGGCTTTCGACGATCCGCTGCTGCTGCCCGGTCCGCGCGGCATGCTGCCCACGGCGCGGGCGCTGGCCCTGTTTGCACCGTTGCAAGCCGTGCTGGCCCAGCTGGAGCAAGTCTTGCAGCCGGAACAGGCGTTCGACCCGGCCACGGCCGAGGTGCGCTGGAACCTGGCGGCGGCCGACGCCACCGAATATGCGATCCTGCTGCCCATGCTGCCCGCCCTGCGCGCGCAGGCGCCGTTGTCGCGCATGGCCGTGTTCGAGGCCGTGCCGGCGCGCATGGCGCAAGACCTGGAAAATGGCCAGGTCGACCTGGGCTTTCTGGCACAGGAAGAAGCGCCACCCGGCTTGCGCCACCGCACCTTGTTTACCGAACACTACGTGCTGGCGGGCCGCCGCGACCATCCGCTGCTGCAAACAGCTCCCGACCTCGATCAATTTTGCACGCTGGAATTCATCGTCGTCTCGCCCAACGGCGGCGGTTTCCGCAGCAATGTCGATACGGCGCTGGAATTGCTGGGCCGGACGCGCAAGGTGGTGCTGTCCGTGCCGCATTTCCTCATCGTCCCGCCCTTGCTGGCGGCGTCCGACATGGTGGCCCTGCTGCCGTCGCGCCTGCTGAAAAACGCGCTGGGCGGCCTGCGCACGTGGGAGCCGCCCGTCAGCCTTCCCGATTACGAGATGGCCATGGTTTGGCACGAGCGCATGCACCTGGACCCGGCGCACCGCTGGTTGCGCGAACGCATCATGGCCTTCTGAACCCTAGGCTGCCTTCGGTTTGAGCATGCCTTCCACGATACCCAGCACGGTCTGGCGCGGCAGCAAGCGCGGCAGCCACGCCAGCAGCCGGTTCGGCCTGCCCGCCACATGGCTGCTGCGGCCCTGGTCCAGCGCGCGCAGCGCTTCATCGACGACGGCTTGCGGATCCATGCGCTTGCCCACGGCCGCTTCGGGCGCGGCCACGACGTCGAAGAAGGCCGTCTCCGTGGCGCCCGGGCACAGGGCCAGCACGCGCACGCCGCGGCTGCGGTTTTCCGCCCACAGCGCTTCCGAGAACGACAGCACGAAAGCCTTGCTGGCGCCATACACGGCCATGTAGGGATCGGGCTGCAGCGCCGCCGTGGAGGCCACGTTGATGATGGCGCCCCGCCCTTTTGTCAGCATGTGCGGCAAGGCGCAGTGCGTCATTTCCATGAGCGCCGTGCAATTGACGGTCACTTCAGCCGCCTGGCGCGCCAGGTCGATGCTTTCGAAGCGGCCATGCGTGGCGAATCCCGCGTTATTGATCAGTACGTCGGGCGCCATGCCCAGCGACCAGGCTTGCGCATAAGCTTGTTCAGCGGCACCGGGCTGGCTCAAGTCGGCCACCAGCGCATGGGCGCGGATGCCATGGCGCTGGGAAAGTTCCTTCGCCAAGTTATCGAGCACGGCACCGGAACGGGCCAGCAGCAGCAAATGGGCGCCGCGCGCGGCCAGGGTTTCCGCAAAGACGCGGCCGATGCCGGACGAGGCGCCAGTGATCAGCACGGTCTGGTTGGTGAAATTGAAAGCGGTCATGGCAGTGGTGTGGAGTAGATGAAGTTTTCAATGTAAACTGTAGACTTTAGTCCACGGTCAAGCGTGGAATGCAAAAAAGTGCACATGGCTGCGTTGCATAGGCTTGCCATGCACATTTTTCGCGTCCCACAAATTAGTAGAAAGTCAAAAAACCATGCGTATCGGAGAAATCACCCGCCTGACAGGCGTCAGCAAGGACACGGTCCGCTTCTACGAGCGCCAGGGATTGCTGGATGAAGCGCCGCAGCCGGGCCTGACGAATAACTACAAGGAATATTCGGCGCAAGCCTTGCGGCGCATCGAGCTGATCGGCCACGCCAAGGCGCTGGGCTTTACCTTGAAGGAAATCGCCGACGTGATTGCCGTCTGGCAGGAAAACGCGCTCGATGCGCAGACCAAACGAGCTATGCTGGAAACGAAAATTGCCCAGATCGACGACAAGGCCCGCTCGATGGCCGTGCTGCGCGCGGGCCTCGTCGATGCGCTGGCCAAGGTGGAGACGGGCTGCAACGATGTGGCGCCAGTGGAATACAAGAATAAATACAAGGACAATCAATGAGCAACTATTACACGCGCTACCGCCACCTGGCGATCGAGGACGCCAAGCCAGCCCCCACGGCGCGGCAGATCGCCGCCATCGAGGCCTTGCTGGAAGCGCCCTTGCCGGCGGCCTTCCTGGCGTTCTTGAAAGTGGCCAACGGCGCCTGTTTTGACTACACCTGTGATGTGCCGGACGGCAATGGCGGCGTAGAAAAAATGGGCTTCAATACCTTCTTCAGCGCCGATGAAGGCGATTTCTGCGATGAAACACTGGTCGGCGAAATCCGCGCCGCGCGCAAGCACACGGACATGCCCGTGCGCATCCTGCCGTTCGCCCGCGATGGCGGCAATTCCATGGTCTACCTGGACCTGACGGACGAAGGCGGCGGCCGCGTGCTGGCCTATGTGCAGGAATTGCCGGACTGGACGGGCAAGCGCGCCCACGGCCTGATGGAACTGGCGCCATCGTTCGACGCCTGGCTGGACAGCCTGTACATCGACCGAGACACGGTGCTCGATGAACTCGAACACAGCGTTTCGGAACCATCGCACCTGGACGCGATGGCAGAATGGCTCGATATCGGCATGCCCGCCTGGCGCCGCGATGCGGGCATCACCGCTTTGTTTGCGCTGAAACAAGTCGAATTGTGCGCTAACGAACAGGACTAGTCCTACGGACATAATCGCGACTGTCCTATGGGTGTGCGCAGGCTGCTGGCTTAACATTGTCATCAGCTTGTAGAAAAAACCACACCAGAAAGGATTTGCCATGCCTATCCCTACCACCAGTTCCCGCACGCCCTCCCTGAAAAGCGTGGCCATCGGCGCCGCCGTGGCCTTATTGAGCGGTATCGCCATCAACAGCATCGCCGCTGCCGCACCGGGCGCGTACGACAAGCAATTCCTCAGCAAGGCCGCTGATGCGGGCAGCACGGAAATTGCCGCAAGCAAAGTAGCGCAAAGCAAGAGCACCAATGCGGAAGTGAAGAAATTCGCCGATGCCATGGTCACCGACCACACGAAAGTGGCTGACGAGCTGAAACAGCTGGCCAGCAGCAAGCAGATCGAGGTCAGCGACCAGCCCGGCAAGAAACACCAGGCGCAGATCGACAAGCTGAGCCGCCTGGAAGGTGCGCAGTTCGACAAGGAATATGCAGCCACCATCGGCGTGGCGGCGCACAAGGATGCCGTGAAGCTGTTTACGGATGCTAGCCAAAAGGCCAGCGATCCCGAGATCAAGGCCTTTGCCGCGAAGACCTTGCCAGCGTTGCAACATCACCTGGAAATGGCGAATACCTTGCATGCGGCAGTGGGCAAATAGCCAAGTTGACGGCAATTAGCGGGGACATGCTTGCTGTACGTGCCGTACGGCAAGCATGTCTGCTCTTGACATACAATGCGGCAACTTCGTTTTCGGCCATGCCATGACCTCATGCAGCTACTCAAGAAAACCGGCCTGATCGCCGCCGCCTTCCTGCTCATCTTCCTGCTGGCAGGCTGGCTCTTCATCAAAGTCAGCGCGGCGCGCAATGCCACCGTGTATGCACAGCAGTGGAACGACCAGGGCACGTGCGTGATCAAGACCTATGTGCCGCACTACGGCAACGGCGTGCCGCAGAACATCGTGCGCGCGCTGAGCACGTCCACCTTCTTCCGCGTCTACCACAAGGATGGCACCTTGCTGGAAAGCACGGAATGGGTGCTCGACATGCATGAAGACGGCATCCTCGACCATGCACGCTGGGGCCAGAACCAGAACCGCGCCATCTACCCGACGGACCTCGGTGATGAAGGCTGGACCTTGCCCGAATGCGCGTGAACGGTAAGTAATCATGCAAGAAGCAAAACAAAATGGCCTGCGCGGCCCCTGGGTTGACGTGCCATATGAACCCGCGCTCTATCATTTCCTCGGTCCCTTCGACGTGTATGACCGCGAACACACCCTGGGCGTGGAACTCGCCACCTGGAACATGAACGATCCAGCCCAGCGCGCGGCGCTGATACGCCGCGACATCACGTCCCAATACAAGGAACTCAGCTACCGCCACCGCCATGCGCTGGTGGCCGTGCTGGCGCAGGCGTTGCAAGACCCCGCTTTCGATTTCCAGGCCATCCTCGAGCACGACCCCGAGAGCACATACGCCCTGCCCGCCTTGTGGGATGAAATGGACGATCCGCGTGCCTTTTTCGCCGACATTTACCGGCTGGTGCAGCAGGACTGGCGCGACGACCTGGCGCGCGCTGCGGCGGAAGACCCGGTCAGCTGGTAGCGCGGCGCCGCCGCCACACTATCGATACGATAGCTTCCCGCCGCTTTTTCCCTCTGTCAACGCGATTGCGGCCACCTGCACGCGACGTTGCAAAAACGCCCCACTCAAAAAAATACTGTTGCACCAGCGCATGTCTGCTGGCATCGCGCTACTATGAAACGTCGGCACTTCGATAGGCGCCGCCTCACCGCACCGGTTCCCCGCCGGCTTTCCCCTGCCGCAATGTGAAGGAGATTCTCATGCCCAAGTTCACCCCTGCAATTTGCCTGTCGGCCATGCTTGCCGCCGCGATGCTGCCCGGTATCGCCAGCGCTGCCGAAGGCGGCGCCACGCGCGCCGACGCCGAAGCGATGGTCAAGAAAGGCGTGGCCTATATCAAGAGCGCCGGCGACGCCAAGGCGTATGGCGAGATCACGGCCAAGTCACCCCAATTCATCCTGCACGACCTGTACCTGGTCGTCTATAAACTCGACGGTACGGTCGCCGCGCATGGCGCCAATCCGAAAATGGTCGGCAAGAACTTGCTCGAGCTGAAGGATATCGATGGCAAGGCCTTCGTCAAGGAACGAGTCGACCTGGCCAAGAGCAAGGGGACGTTCTGGCAGGAATACAAATTCACGAACCCGGAAACCAAGAAGATCGAGCCAAAGGTGATGTACTGCGAAAAGCTGGCCGATTCCGTCGTCTGCGGCGGCATCTACCTGTAGCCGGCCGCCGCGCGGCCAGCGCCGGGATGGCACGCCGATCTCTCAACGAACTTTTCAACGCTACGGGCCTCAATGAAAATCGCACAGAAGATGTTGATCGTCCCGGTGGTCGCGCTGGCTTGCCTGCTGGCCATGGGTGCCTTGTCCTACTTCGCCATGCAGCAGAATGAGCAGCGCATGCGCGAACTGAAAGACGTCACCCTGACGGCCGAACGGCTTGCTAACCAGCAAGCTATTGCCCTGGGCCAGGTACATGCCGACGTGTATGCGAAGATCGCCATCGCGGCCAGCCTGTCCGAAGAGCAGTTCAAGCAATTCGGCGCGCAAACGGATGGCCAGTTGAACGCCATCGCGCAAGGATTGAAGGAGCTGCAGAAATTCTCGGGCGCCGCCACGGAAGCGGGCCAGGCCTTGCCCGGTGTCGAGCGCTACCGTGCCAGCGTGGCGCAGGCGCTGGATCTGGCGTCCATGGACCCGAATACGGGCGTGGCCGCGATGCAAAATGCCGCCGGACACTACCAGCAAGTGCGCGGGCAGCTGCGCCAGGTACTGCTCAACCTCGACCAGCGCACGGTTGTGGCCTTGCAGGAAACAAAAAATGCGGGCCAACGCGCCGGCTGGCTGTCGCTGGGCACCATGGCTGTTGGCTTTGCCTTGCTGGCCCTGATCGCCACATGGGTGGCGCGCTCCGTGGTCGGGCCCATCGATGACGCCTGCCGCGCCGCTGAAAGCCTGGCCGCCGGCGACCTGACCACGCGCATCGAAGCCCGGGGCGACGACGAGGTGGGCAAGCTGACCCGGGCCCTGGCCACCGTACTGAAGAACTGGAACACTTTATTGGGCGATATACGCCAGGCGGGCTCTACCATCACGGTGGAAGCCAGTGAAATCGCGCTGGGCAATGCGGACTTGTCGGCCCGTACCGAGTCGCAGGCCCATTCCTTGCAAGAAACGGCGTCGTCCATGCATGCCTTGACGGATACCGTGCGCGAAAACGCCAGCCACGCACACCAGGCCAACCAGATGGTACTGTCGACGTCGAACGTGGCGCTCGAGGGCGGGCGCGTCGTGGGCCAGGTAGTCGAGACGATGGGTTCGATCAAGGCCAGTTCCGGACGCATCGTCGACATCATCGCCGTTATCGACGGCATCGCGTTCCAGACGAATATCCTCGCCTTGAACGCGGCAGTGGAAGCGGCGCGCGCGGGCGAACAGGGGCGCGGTTTTGCCGTCGTCGCCACCGAGGTGCGTGGCCTGGCGCAGCGTTCAGCCACGGCGGCACGCGAAATCAAGCAGCTGATCGAGGATTCCGTGGCCAGGATAGAAACGGGCAGCGAGCTGGCCGACAGCGCCGGGCGCACCATGGGAGATATCGTCGCCTCCGTCCAGCAGGTGACGGAAATCATGAACGACATCACGGCGGCCAGCCAGCGCCAGAGCAAGGGCATCGAGGAAGTCAACAATGCCATCACGGAAATGGACGAATTGACCCAGCGCAATGCCGCCCTCGTCGAACAATCGGCCGCCGCCGCGCAAAGCATGCAAGACCAGGCGCATGACTTGCTGCGCGTGGTTGACGCCTTCCGCCTGGGCGATGGCGGCCCGCCGTTGCTGCCCCGTCAGTAACGTTGCGGCATGGCAGCCTTGGCGCAGGCCAGCATTTTCCTGCCCGCCTCGGCCAGCGCGGGGTCCAGGTCCGTCTGCAAGGCGCTACCCCGGCTGTTCTGATCCTCGTAACTGCCCAGCATGGCAGCATACAGCGAGGCCTGGTCCTGCTTGCGCCAGGTGGCGCTAGGCAAATTGCCGGGGGTGACAGGTATGCCGGCGCTGAAGTAGCCATACAGGCCGCCCACCTGTTTCTTGTGCAACCATTCCATCAATTGCACGATGCGGTACTGTTCCAGCAAGCTCAGTGCGTGAACATTGACGCTGGACAAGGCGTAATACAGTTCCAATCGGGCCATCCAGTTGCCTTTTTCGCCGGCCGCCACCAGCGCATCCCAGGCGGGGCCGGCGCGTACCTTGCGCACATCGCCCGGCAATGCCATCCACGCTTCAACAAAGGCCTGGTCCGGCACGGGGCCATAGTCAGCGGGCGCGCGGCAGACGAACTGGCGCGCATCGGGCCCGCCATCCTTGAGCGCGTTGCTAATCTGCCCGGCCACCTTGTCGCCGATGCCCAGCAGGCGCTTGCCATAGCTTTCCAGGGTCCAGCTCGAAGGCAAGCGTCCCAGCCAAGCCAGATCATCGTCGTTGGCGCGGGCCTGCACCGCATAAGCGGCGATCCTGGCCTGCATCGTGACTTCTTTCTGCTGCTCCGCCAGCTTGCGCGCTTCTTGCTCTTCATCATAGCGGCTTGTGGTCTTGGCCAGTTGCATGCATTGCTGGAAGGCGTCCGGCGCCCCCTGCCAACACTGGGCGGGGACCTTCAGCTGCCAGCGCATGCTGACGGTTTTCAGAATATACGTGTCTTCGCCCTCCTCGCCTTTGACATAGGCGCGGCCGTCGGCCTTCGTTACGCCTTTCGCCAGCTGCTTGCCGCCAGCCGTGCTCCACGTATACGGGTCATCGTCCTGCGGCACGCCGGGCGCGGCGTACAGGGTCAGGTAGTGGACGGCTGCCGCAGGCGTATCGGCGGCATGGCTGAGCGGCGACAGCAGGGATAAAGCCAGTAAAGTTCTTCCAGGTGTCAGTTTCAACATGCAGCAATCGTCAATGAAGTTCGGTATGGCAGGCGCAGTCGTGGCCGCTGGCCGCTTCGGACAGGTTTTGCAGGATCGCGCAGTCTTGCGACGGCTGCGGCTGGTCGCACTGGTGGCGCAGGGTCACCAATTGCTGCTGCAATATCTGCAAATTCGCCATCTGTTCGGCAATGCGCAAGATATGGTGGTCGAGCAATTCATTGACGCTTTGGCACCCTTCTGCCGGATTATTCTTGAATTCCAGCAAGGCGCGGATATCGGTCAAGCCGATCTGCAGGGAGCGGCAATGGCGGATGAATTGCAGCCGTTCCTGGTGTTCTTCGCGGTATTCGCGGTAGCCGGCGCTGTTGCGGCCCGGTTCCTGCAGCAAGCCCGCCTTTTCATAATAACGCACGGTTTCCACGTCACAATCTGTCCGTTTGGCCAGTTCTCCGATACGCATGGCATCCCCTTTCATTCTTTCGCGCAAATTGCGCTTGACCCTGTAGCGGCTACAGGGTTTCTAATGGAAGCATACACGAAACCGGAAGGACGATGCGATGCCACACGATAGCCACGATCACGACCACACCCATGCGCACGACCATGAGCACAAGCACGACCATCAGCACAAGCATGAGCACAAGCATGACCATGCGCCCAAGGCGGTCAGCTGCTGTTCCAGCCAGCATGCGTGCTCGTCCACGCCAGCCGCCCCGTCTGGCCCGGCCCTCCCCAGCACCGCCATTGCCGGCGCGAACACGGCCAAATACCGCATCGCGAACATGGATTGCCCCACGGAAGAACGGCTGATCCGCAACAAGCTAAGCAATATGGCCGGCGTCGTGGGCCTCGATTTCAACCTGATGAACCGCGTGCTCGACGTGCACCACACCCTGCCCTCGCTGGCCACGGTGGAAGCGGCCCTGCACGGCATCGGCATGCAGGCCATTCCCATGGAAGCGAACGCCACCGTCGCGCGGGATCCGAACGAAGGCAGCCTGAGCGGCCTGCAAAAAGGCTTGCTGGTCGTCTCCGGCCTCGCTGCAGCGGCCGCCGAAGCGCTGGCGTGGACCACGCATGAAGACAGTTCGCCCCTCGTCATCGCCCTGGCCCTGCTGTCGATCGCCACGGGCGGCTGGCCGACCCTGAAAAAGGGCTGGATTGCCCTGAAAACATTCACGCTGAACATCAATTTCTTGATGAGCCTGGCGGTTTTCGGCGCCGTCGCCATTGGCCAGTGGCCGGAAGCGGCCATGGTCATCTTCCTGTTCGCCATCGCCGAACTGATCGAGGGCTTGTCCCTGAACCGCGCACGCAACGCCGTGCACAGCCTGATGCAGCTGGCGCCCGATACGGCGACAGTGGCCGACGCCAGTGGCGCCTGGCAGCAAGTATCCGTCGCCACGGTGGCCATCGGTGCCTTGATGCGCGTTAAGCCGGGCGAACGCATCGCGCTCGATGGCGTGGTGGCCAGCGGCGAATCGTCCGTCAACCAGGCGCCGATCACGGGTGAAAGCATGCCCGTGGACAAGGCCGTGGGTGACGTCGTGTATGCGGGCACCATCAATGAACGGGGCTTGCTCGACGTCACCGTGACGGCCAACAGCGGCAACAGCACCCTGGCGAAAATCGTCAAGGTGATCGAGGAAACCCAGGGCAAACAGGCGCCCACGCAGCGCTTTGTCGACAATTTCGCCCGTTACTACACGCCGGCCGTCGTCGTCTTCGCCATCCTCGTGGCCGTGCTGCCGCCACTGCTGCTGGGCCAGCCATTCATGGCCTGGGTGTATAAAGCGCTGGTGATGCTGGTGATCGCCTGCCCTTGCGCGCTCGTCATTTCCACGCCAGTGACCGTCGTCAGCGGCCTGACGGCGGCCGCGCGGCGCGGCATTCTGGTCAAAGGCGGGCAATTCCTGGAAACGGGCTACCGGATCAAGGCCATCGCCGTCGACAAGACAGGTACCTTGACCATGGGCAAACCAGCGGTCACGGACGTGGTGGCGCTCGATGGCGGCAGCCGCGACACCATCCTGCTGCTGGCTGCCAGCCTTGATGCGAACTCGGCCCACCCCCTGGCTGCCGCCATCGTCAAGGCCGGCCCGCCCGCCAGCAGCCACTTGCCCGTGACCCAGTTTGCCGCCCTGCATGGACGCGGCGTGCAAGGCACGATCAATGGCCAGACGTATTACCTGGGCAATGCGCGTCTGATGACGGAATTGAAGATACTGACTCCGGCACTGCAAGCCATTTTGGTCGGGCTGGAACAGCAGGCATACACAGCCATGGTGCTGGCCACCTCAGCCGGTGCGCTGGGCGTGATCGCCGTGGCCGACGTGCTGCGCCCGACTGCGGCGTCCGCCATCGCCAAGTTGGATGCGCTGGGCGTCACCACCGTGATGCTGACGGGAGACAATGCGCTGACGGCGCAGCGCATCGGCGCCGAAGTCGGTGTCAGCCTGGTCAAGGCGGAGTTGCTGCCGGAAAACAAACTCGATGAAATCAAGGCCTTGCAGCAGCAGTTCGGCGTGGTCGCCATGCTCGGTGATGGCGTCAACGACGCTCCGGCCCTGGCGCAGGCCGACATCGGCTTTGCCATGGGCGCGGCCGGCAGCGACACGGCCATCGAAACGGCGGACGTGGCCCTGATGGATGATGAACTGGGCAAATTGCCTGAATTTATCAGCCTGAGCCAGCGCACACGCAGCATCCTCGTGCAAAACATCAGCTTTGCCATCGGCATCAAGGCCGTCTTCTTCGGCCTGGCCCTGGCCAGCATGGCGACCTTGTGGATGGCCGTGTTCGCCGACGTGGGCGCCAGTCTGCTCGTGGTGGCGAACGGCCTGCGCTTGCTGCGCAAGAGCCAGCAAGCATAGTCCCTAACAGAAATATTTCCATCTGGACAATTGCTGTAAAAAACGCTACTTTGGCGCTTGATCTCCACCGCCGCCAAAGTAGCCGATGACCTTCCTGCCCCGCCTGACCCTGCTGTCTACCTTGCTTGCCAACACCTGCCTGCATGCCGAACCCCTGGTTTTCACGCCCTGCTCCGATACGGCCGCTCCCGGCAGCCTGTGCTCGGGCTTGAACGTGCCCGGCAGCTACGATGCCCAGGGTCGTGCCATCGGCGACGCGGATGCCATGCACGTCTTCGTGCGCAAATTTGCTGCCGATGTGCCTGCCGGCAAGCCGGCCAAAGGCACTCTGTGGCTGGTGGCGGGCGGTCCCGGCGAATCGGGCGCCGCGTTCTACAGCTTGCTGCCCACCTTGCGCCGCAGCTTTCTCGGCTTTGAATTCCTGATTCCCGACCACCGGGGCACGGGCCATTCTTCGCGCCTGTGCAAGGTGGAGGAATCCGAACAAAGTCCCGGCGGCCGCGCCCTGGCCGGGGCCGAATGGGGCAGCTGTTTTGCCGGCATCAACCTCGTGCCGGAATACGCGGGCCAGTTTTCCATCACCATGGCGGCGCGCGACTTGAAAGCCCTGATCGAAGGCGAACAGGGCAAGAAGAAGCCGCCCGTGTATATATACAGTGTGTCGTATGGCACGCAGCTGGTCTTGCGCACCTTGCAGCTGGGGCCGCTGCCCGTCCAGGGCGTCATCCTCGACTCCTTGGTGCCGCCGCAAACGGATGCGCGCTGGGACTTGAGCCAGCGCTCGCACGTGGTCAACACGGTCGGCATGCAGGTACTGGCCCGCTGCGATGCGGATGCGGCTTGTCACGCGGCATTGGGCGAGCCGGCTGCCACCTTGTACCGCCGCGTGCTGGACAAGGCGCAAGCGGACCCGGCCCTGCTGGCGACCATTCCCGGCAAGAACCTGAAAAACTTCCTTGGCGGCATGCTTGACGTGCCTGCCGCGCGCGCACGCATCCCGTATCTGCTGCAAGACCTGGACCGGGGCGGCGAAGCGGAACTGGCGTCCGTGCGCGCCACGTTGGCGGACGCGGCGGCCAGCCTGGGCAGCTATCCCCAGTCGCCGCTGTCGATTCCGCTGGTCAATATCATCAGCAATTCGGAAAACAATCTGCAGCCGTCGTTGCGGCCCGGCTGGACGGCCGCGGACATCGCCCGAGACGAGGCGGATTTGCTGTTTACCAGTCCCCTGCCCCGCATCCTGCTGGGCGGCGGCTTGCCCACCTACCCGCGCGACGCCTATTTCGGTGTCTTGCCGGAGAAAATGCCGACAACTTTGGTACTGCAGGGAACGCTGGACCCGAAGACGCCATACGCGGGCGCGCAGGCGCAAGTGCGGGCTTTGACACTGAGCAAGGCTGGCAAGGTGGCCCTGTCCACCGTGCAGAACGCCCCGCATTTCATTTTATGGACGGCGCCCGCCTGCTTTGAACAGGCCAGCACCCGTTTTATTGCCGGCAAACCGGCGCAGGATTGCACCCTGTAATACCCAAAACGATATAAAAGAGGACGATATGCGCATCACGAGCCTGGCATTGCTGCTGTTATCTTGTTGCGGCGTGGCGCAAGCGGCACCGCCCGCCTCCCCGTCCATCTGCGCCTCGCCCGCACAGTCCATCCGCGAACAAGGCTATGTGCCCATCAATGGCATCGAACAATGGATCACGGTCACAGGCGCCGCCTGCGGCAATCCCGTGATCCTGTTCATTCATGGCGGCCCCGGCAATGCGTTGAGTCCGTATGCGGACGCCATCTACGCCGGCTGGGAACGCCACTACACCCTGGTGCAATGGGACCAGCGCGGCGCCGGCATGACGTATGCGAAACAGCAACCGGCGGAAGATGTGCCCTTGACGGTGGAACAGATGCGTGACGACGGCATCGCCGTGGCCCGCCATATTGAACAGCATCTGGGCCAGCAGAAAGTCATTTTGATGGGCAGTTCCTGGGGATCGATACTGGGCGTGCACATGGCCAAGGCGCGCCCCGACCTGTTCCATGTGTATATCGGCACGGCGCAGGTGGTCAATGCGCGGGACAATGAAACGGGCATGTACCGGGAAGTGATGGCGCTGGCGCAAGCGGCTGGCGATACCACCACGGTGGACAAGCTGACGGCGCTCGGTGCGCCGCCGTGGCGCGATCCGCGCAACTTCGGCATCTTGCGCCGCTTCGACCGCAAATATGAAGGATTGGCAACGGATCCGCCGCCGAAACACTGGTGGCAGCCGGCGCCGTTCTATGCCACGCCGCAAGCCCTGGCGGCGGCCGAGGCCGCCGATGACTATTCCTACATCCAGTTTATCGGCCTGCGCGGCGACGGCATGTTCGCCAAGGTCAACCTGCCCGCGCTGGGCACGCGCTTTGACTTGCCCGTGTTTTTCATCATGGGCGAAGCGGACTTGCTGACCTCGCCCGCCATCGCGCGTACCTACTTCGACAGCATCACGGCGCCGGCCAAGGATTTTACCTTGGTGAAACGCGCCGGACACGACCCCAACCAGGCCGTGCTCAACGCCCAATGGACGGTCTTGCGCGACAAGGTGGCGCCGCTGCTGCAGTAAGCAAGCCTTCAGTGGCGTGCGCGGCGATGCAGTTCCGCCTGCTGCGCGGCGTGCAGCGCCTGGATGAATGCGGCATCCCCCCCGGCACAGGTGCTGGCCGTGCAGCCGCCCAGGTCCTCGGCAATGCGAAAACCTTCGCCCAGGCTGCTGGCATTGCCGCGGCCGCCATGCCCGCGCGCTGCGCTGCGCAGTACCTGGCGCGAGGACGAATAGCTGCCGCCCCGCGTGATGAAATAGTCACCTTCCGCCTCGCAACCGCTGCGCCAGGCCGCCCCGTCGACGGGCGCACCCCGGTAGTCGGGATGCTGGCAATCGGCCACCCATTCCGCCACGTTGCCCATCATGTCGTGCAAGCCGTAGCCGTTGGGCGCATACATGCCCACGACGGCCGTGTACTCGGTGCCGTCATCGCAATCGGTGACCAGCATATCGAGGCCGTGATCGCGCTGCGCAGCCGCCTTGAAACGCCGGTCCTTCATGTTGGCGTACTTGCATAATTGTTCAGGCGCATCTCCGGACGAGTATTTCGTGCGGGTGCCGGCGCGCGCCGCGTATTCCCATTCCGCCTCGCTGGGCAGGCGGAATGGGCGCCCCGTTTCCCGCGCCAGCCATTGCACATAGGCCGCGGCATCGTCCCAGCTCACGCACATGACGGGGTGATAGTCCGTTGGCGCATGCGCAGGGGCGTCCCAGCCCGACGCCTTGAGCGCGATGCCGTCAGTGCGGTCGAATTCCCAGCATTCGCCAGCCGCCCGATAGCCGCTGGCGGCAACGAATTGCCGGAACTGCGCCACCGTCGTCTCGTATTTTGCAAGTCGGAATGCGGCCACGCGCACCTCGTGGGGCGGCCCCTCGGCCGGATTATGGCTGCCGTCACCGATACGCGGCTCCGTGCTGCCCATGGTAAACACGCCGGCGGGAATACTGGCCATGGGCGGGAGGAAGGGGGCGGCAGCTGCCTGGGCGCTGCAAAAGATGGCGCAGGCAACGATAAGTATGCTGTGCTTCATGTGGCTCCTGTAATCGGTGGGTGAGAACACAGATTGACAGCCGGGCCAGCGGATGGCCGCACGCATGCGACGAATCGACAATGGGGCCGATGAATGGCAAGCCATGTTCTGGTCAATCAGGCAACGGGCCGCTACACTATGCCCATGATCAGAAAAACGACTTTGCTACAGGGCTGGCGTTCACTTTGGGAACTGCGCCCCCGGCACGATGTGTCCACCCTGACCCGCCTGCTGGTCGTTTCCCTGATCGGTGTCGCCCTGGCATTGGTCCTGATGACCATCGTCGCCATCTTCGGCCGGGTCGACCGGCCGCTCTGGTGGTGGGCATCACTGCTGCCGAACATCGGCATCTGCCTGTGCATCGTGCATACCCTGTTTGGCGTGCTGCGCCTGGCCGGGCGCTGCCTGCCGGCGCCGCTGGTCGAGCGCATGTCGAACGTGCGCGACCTGCGCGCCGGCATGGTGCTGGGCGCGCTGTCCCTGGCGGCCATCATCCTGGGCATGAGCATCGGCTTTACCATCGTGCCAATACTGGTCGGTTTCAAGCTGTGGGGCATGTTCGTCTCGCTGCCCGCCGCGCTGACCAAGTTTGCCGTGTTCATCCTGTTTGTGATGGCGGCTAACTGGGCCTGGTGGCATTCGCGCCTGCGCCAGCAGCAGCTGCAAAGCGAGGTGACGGATGCGCGCCTGCGCTTGCTGCAGGGACAGATCGAGTCGCACCTGTTGTTCAATACCTTGGCCAACATCCAGAGCCTGATGGACTACGACCCGCCGCGCGCGAAACGCATGCTGGAAACGTTTTCCGGCTACCTGCGCGCCAGCCTGTCGCAGCTGCGCCAGGGCGACAGCACGCTGGAAGCGGAACTCGACATGGCGAGCCAGTATCTGTGCTTGATGCAGATCCGCATGGAGGAGCGCCTGCGTTTCCGCATCGACGCCAGCGCGCAAGCGCGCCTGGCCAGCCTGCCCACGCTGATGCTGCAGCCGCTGGTCGAGAACGCCGTCCAGCACGGACTGGCGCCCAAGCTGGACGGCGGCAGCGTCGTCGTGCATGCCGAGGTACGCGCGGGCCGCCTGGAAATCCGCGTGCTTGACGATGGCGTGGGCTTGACGGCCCCAGGCAAGCCACCGCGTCCGGGCAGCGGCATGGCGCTGGCCAATCTGCGCTCGCGCCTGCAGGCTCAGTTCGGCGCCGCCGCCAGGCTGAGCCTGCGTGAGCGCGAGAGCGGGCCTGGCGTCGAAGCCGTGCTGGAGCTGCCGTACCTGGGTGCCGGCTCCACAGTGCCGGCGGTCGCATGACGCGCGCCCTGATCGCGGACGATGAACCGCACCTGGCGCTCTACCTGCGCGACCAGCTGCTGGCCCTGTGGCCGGACTTGCAGATCATCCACATGGCGCGCAACGGCGTCGAGGCCGCTACCTGCATCGCCGAGCTGGAACCCGATATCGCCTTTCTCGATATCCAGATGCCGGGACTGACCGGGCTGGAGGTAGCACAAGGTATCGAAGGCCCAACCCGCGTGGTATTCGTCACCGCCTACGACGAATTTGCCCTGCAAGCCTTCGACCACGCGGCGCTCGATTACGTATTGAAACCCGTCACCACCGAACGGCTGGCTCGCACCGTGGCGCGCCTGCGTGCGACGCCGGTCTTGCCCCACGCCGGTGCGGCCATGGCGCAGACGCTGCGGCAACTGACGGCCGCACCCGGCCAGGCCCGCCCCCGGCTGCGCTACATACTTGCGTCCCGTGGCGAGCGCACGCACCACCTCGACGTGGCAAAGGTGCGCTTTTTCCATGCCGACGACAAGTACACGGTTGTCGCCAGCGTGGATGGTGAATTCCTGATCCGCACGCCCATCACGGAACTGGCGGCCCAGCTTGATCCTGAGCTATTCTGGCAAGTCCACCGCTCCACCCTGGTCAACCTGGCCTGGCTGGAAGGCACGCGCCGCGACGACGCCAGCCGTCTGTTCCTGCGCATGCGCGACCACGCTGGCGAGCTGCCCGTGAGCCGCGCCTTCGTCCACCTGTTCCGGGCCATGTAGCTTCGGCCACCAAGTAGCGCTGACGTCGCCGGAGGTCGTCCTGGCGTCGATCCGGCAAGTCTTGCCATCAGGCAACTACGGGGCCGAGGAGCGAAAATGCAATTGGCCCACCGTTTGCGCGGCGAGCCAGTATCCAGTTCAATATTGTCGGGGCGAAGGCCCCGTCCATCAAACCGCCCGGCGCGCCCGCAGGTGCAGGTGGCGGATGGTGGCAGCAGCCGCCATCAGGATGGCCGAAGCCGTGGCCAGCACGACAATAAATGCCTTGTCGAAGGCCGAGCGGGCCAGGTCCGACACTTGCAGGCCCAGTTCGGCCGGCAATTGCTCGGCGGCCAGCAACGCTGCATCAAGCGTGTCATGCGCATTCGGCAACAGGCCCGCGCTTTCCGGTATCACCAGGGTGGCGCTGTAGACGGCCGACAAGATGGTGCCCAGCACCGTCACGCCGATCACGGCGCCCAGCTCATACGACACTTCCTCAATCGACGCGGCCATGCCCGCTTGCTGGGGAGCCACGTTCAGCATCACGGCGCTGGACGCGGCCGTCATGACGGCGCCCAGGCCCAGACCCAGGATTACCAGGCTGGCCACTTGCGCCGAAACGGCGGCGTCATGCAGCACCAGATACGACGCCATACCGATACCGGACAGCAGCAGCGAACCCCACAGTACCTTGGCCTTGTCGGCGCGAGGCAGCATGAAACCCGTCAACGGCCCGGCAAACACGGATGCCAGCGGCAGCGGCAACAGCAGCAGACCCGCTTCCAGCGGCGACAGTTCCCGCACCAGCTGCATGTGCTGGCTCAGCGCCAGTTCCATGCCGATCAGCGCGGCGGACGCCACCATGGCGGCGGCCACGGCGCTGGAAAACGGCAGTTCGCGGAACAGGGCGAAATCGATCAGCGGCTTGGCTTGCCGCTTCTGGCGACGCACGAATTTGAGCATGAAGAAGGCGCCCACGGCGAAAGCAAGGGCAGCCAGCGCATACGACGGCTGCGACTTGCCCAGCTCCTTGATCGCATACACGCCACCAAGCAGGCCCATCATGATTTGCAGCGAGCCCACCAGATCCCACGGTTTGTCGCGGTTACCGGCCCGTTTCGGCAGGACGACAGCGGCAAGCACCAGGGTCAGCAGCACGATGGGCACGTTGATGAGGAACACGGAACCCCACCAGAAATGCTCCATCAGGAAACCGCCGAGCACGGGACCGAACGCGGCACCACCCGAGGCAATCGCCGCCCATACGCCGATGGCAAACGAGCGCTCGCGGTTGTCCGTAAAGGTCAGGCGGATGATGGACAAGGTGGCCGGCATCATCAGCGCAGCGCCGATGGCCAGCAGGATGCGCGAAAAAATCAACAGTTCGGGCGCGGGCGAAAACGCGGCGCACAGCGATGCGATGCCGAACACGGCCAGGCCGGCAAGGAAAACGGGTTTGTGGCTCAGACGGTCACCGAGGGTGCCGAAGCCGGGCAACAGACCGGAGACGACCAGCGCGTAGACGTTGATGATCCACAGTTTTTGCGAGGAGGAGGCCTGCAAGTCGCGCGTCAGCGCGGGCAAGGCTGTGTAGAGCACGGTCATGTCGACCACGATGAGGAACAAGGCGCTGGAGACGATGGTCAGCGTCAGCCATTTTTTCATTGGATGCATAAACAACTCATGGATTTAGTGTAACTTTTAACAACTATCGGTATGGATAAAGCGGGTGCTGCGCAAATATTTACGTTCCAGGCTGCCACGGGCCTGGGCTTGTCGGGGGCGGCGGGCGTCAGCCACGGTCGCCATCCTTGTCATCCACAGCAGCCGTTATTGCCGGTACGTCGAGTTCGCGCAGCATGACGACGGACACTTGCTTGAAACCACGGCCCTGGAAGAATTTTTGCGCCGTCAGGTTGTGCGCGCCGCATTCGAGGAACAGACGGGCGATGCCGTGGCTGTGCAGCTCGCTTGCCACCCATTCCACCAGCTGGCTGCCGATGCCGCTGCTGCGCACGGAGGGCAGCAAGACCAGGTCATCGAGCGCGGCGAACGATTTCGAGGCGCGCTGGCGCGTGTCGATGGAGACCAACGCCATGCCGACGATGGCCTCGCCTGACGTGGCGACGGCCAGCAGGGTCGAATCGCCATGCGCCCAGTCGTGCGACAGGGCGGCGTGGATTTCGCCGCGTATGACCTCAGGCAAGTCCGCGCGCCAATTGCCGGGCGCATCGGCGCGTTCGCCCTGCAGTTCCGAATGGGAGATATAGTCGGCGCTGACGTTGTCGAGGTAGAGCTTGCACAAGGTGTCTTCGGCGGTGGCGTCGTGGCACCAGCTGAAGCTGATGGCGGGTGAATTGGCTTGAGCGTTTTTCATGGCGGATCTCGTGTTGTTGAAAATCTAAAGACATTTTATGTCGCCCCTGAATGGCATTCAAGTTAAAATCCATCTGTAAAACAGATAGGTGGATGCCATGCAATGGACTTTGGAACAAATGCGCTACTTTGAAGCGGCCGTCGCGGCCGGTTCTTTCTCGGGCGCGGCGCGCCGGCTGGGCCGCGCGCAATCGGTGGTCAGTACCTCGATCGGACTGCTGGAAGCGGAATTCGGCGTGGAACTGTTCGACCGCTCGCGCCGCAGCGCCGTGCTGACGGAAGCGGGCAAGGTGATGCACCTGGAAGCATGCGAACTGCTGCGCCAGGCCGAGCGATTGCAGCTGCGCGCCCAACTGCTAAGCGCCGCTCCCGAAGCCCAGCTGACCCTGGCCCTGGACGAAGCCCTGCCCTACCTGGCCATCGGCACCCTGGTCAAGGAACTGGCGGCGCGCTACCCGGCCCTGGAACTCGTGATGCTCAACGCCACGGCGTCGGAAGTGGCGCAATACGTGGAACAGCAGCAAGCCGACGTGGCCTTCCACTTCGACCGCGGCCCGATCTCCCCCGTCCTGGAACAGCAGCACATCGGCAGCGTGGCGCAAGGCGTGTTCGTGGCAAAAGGCCACGCCATGGCCCACGGCCAGGAAGTGAGCCGCAACGAGCTGACCCGCTACCGCCAGCTGATCATGGATTCCGAGCTCAACCGCGAACACGCGTTCAGCCCCGCCGTCTGGTTTTCCGACAGCTTCTACAGTATTGCCGAGATGGTCGCGGACGGGCTAGGCTGGGCGATTCTCCCCTTGAACATCGCCAATTACGACAATTACAAGGGCTATCTGCAGGAAGTGCCCTGCCCTGCGCTGGCCTTGTCGCGGCTGCCCGTGCGGCGGCTGTCGATCCATGGGAAAAAGCTGAGCGAGACGAGTTTGTGGTTGACGGACAGGTTGGCGGAGTTGCTGGCGGATGGGCCGCGGGGGTGAATGTATGTAAGTCAATGTGGAAACGCTTGGGTTTTTAACGCTCAATAGAAGCCAGCTCCTGATAGCTGATCCGGTACGACAAGGAACCTGAGTTAAAGGCCGAGGTATGACACAATGATTTGAACTTGAATGATTGAAAACGGCCATATTAAATGACCAGGAAAAAATGACTATTAACACCAAACTGAAAAAACTCGAAGATAAAGCCATGGCCAAAGGCGAGTATGCGGTCGCCGCAGCCGCAGCCCATCTGTTACAAGATATAGTCTGCGTGGACAAGCAGATTAACCTGGTTGGGGCGATGCACGAAGTTGGCTACCTGCAAAATTCGTTTTCTCCATACCGGAAAGAATTCAGAGCTGATGAATCGGCATGGATAGAACGCTGTTTAAGCAGACTTGTCACTGCTGACCATGACTATTGGGCGCTTGCATCGCTTCTGGGCTGCAATGGTCCAACGACCGTCAGCATCGCCATTGGCCTGGGTTTCAAATCCGCCGCAACAAGGCTCTACGAACGTTTTGACAAACCCAAGGTCCATGTCAATACTTTATATTTGACAGCCAATGGAAAAGTGCTGCATCCAGTACTGGAAATCGGCTATGACACAGCTGAAATGAAAAATGTCGACGTGGGAAGAGCGCGGGCGCTTAGTTTGGAAAATGCACAATGGCAACTAGGTGATTGTTTGGGCGTAGGTGCACTGTCACTTTCCATGCAGGCCAAACTTCCGCATGGCGCATGGAGGTCGGTATGGACGGCTTTTGAAACATGGGATGCATAATGACATGATGAAATGCAAGACATTCAATGCATGGCTGGAAATGGCGCAAGATGATGAAGTGCTCATTGATCCCGACGATATCAATCACGAAGCGATAAACAATATGTGGAGCTTTTCGCCCACGGACGAGGAAACGCCGCAGATCCATGCGGCCGATATCGTCGAGTTCATTGGTGAGGTGATCGCGGCGCGCCGCAGCGCAGTCAAAGGCGAGGACATGCTGTTCTATTGCTGGCACGATGCGCAATGCCGGCAGTTGCGCTTCAGCCTGGTGTCGCGCTCGCATGGGCGGTTGCCGTTTCGCTGCGAGTTGCACGAAACGCAGGATCTGGCGCTGATCGCCGACCGCGTGGTGAACGGGGACTGGCGCAACGAACATTATATGCAAGCCCCGTCGGAGCAAGGCGATGAGCACCAGCAAGCTCCGTTCGTCCTGCCCGTGTTTGTCGTGCCTGTGCCCCAGGAATCAGCACGCCAGGAAGCGCGCGGGCCGGCAAGCCTCCAGGGCTGACCTTGGCTGGCCAGTGACGATTTCCTCGCTGGCAAGCTGGCCCACGATGGCCGCCAGCACGACGCCTGGATGCATGGCGCACACGTACGCGCCTCCCACCTGCGGCAAATAGCCGATGATGGGCACGCCGTCAAAGGGCATGGGGCGCAGGCCGATGCAGGCGAATGCCGGCGCGATGGACTCGGCGCCCGCAAGTTCGTTGCGGATCGCGCTGGCCGTGCGCTGCGCCATGGCGGCGGGCTGGTTGTCCGGCGCGTCGTCCACATAGTCTTCCGCCGCCAGCATGGTGCCATCCTCGGCCTGCCGCACTTCCATTGCATGACTGGAAATAATGCCGCGCACCAAGCCGGGCGGCGCCTGGTAGCGCATGAAAATGGCGGGCGAGGCGTGGATGGGCAGACTGGCGCCCAGCATCTCTGCCAGTGCGGCAGTCGCTGTGCCTGCCGCCAGCACGACCACGTCCGCTTCGATGAGGCCAGCGGCCGTTTCCACGCCAGTCACCTTCGCACTCTGGACGGCAAAACCCAGCACGGGCGTGTGCGTGCGGATGGTCGCACCTAACGCCCTGGCCGCTGCCAGCATGGCGTGTGTGGCGGCAACGGCGTCGACCGCGCCCTGCCCCGGTTCGTACAGCGCCTGTTCCGGCGGCTGCCGCAGATGCGGTTCAAGCTGGACGATGCGCGAGCGGTCCAGCAATATGGATACGGGCGACACCCGCCCATCCTGCGTGCCGTATGACAAGGCGCCATGCCAGCGCACTTTCAATCCGGGCACCTGCGTTTCCAGCTGGCGCCAGGCCGCGATGGCGCCACCGCGCAGGGCCGCAATGGGGTCTGGCCCGGCGCAGGACGTGTTAATCCACGCAAACGAGGTGCCCGTCACGCCGGACGCGATGCCAGCCGCCTCGACAACGGTGACTTTTTCACCCTTGCTGGCCAGGTGGTAGGCGAGCGACGCGCCGACGATGCCGGCGCCGATGACGATAATGTGCTGGGGCTTTTCACGATTCATATCTAGCAATTTTGTTTATTTATCACAGGGCAGAGTCTACCCCAGCCGTCCGCAAATCCAGCGCATAGGCATGGCCATCGACAACGGTGCCTTCCACGATGGCAATATCGGGCACGGCCGTTCCCTGCACGAAACCGCAGCGTTCCAGCACGCGAATCGAGGCCGCATTGCCATCGATGGCATAGGCGCACAGGCTGGCCAGCCGCCATTCGTCTTGCGCCAGCGTGATCAGGTAGCGCAGCGCGGCCGTGGCCAGGCCCTTGCCCGCCTGATGCTCCCCGATGCGGTAGCCGACTTCGGCCGTTCGGGCCTGCTTGTCGATATCCTTGAGGTTGGCGCGGCCGATCAGCTCGCCGCGCTCGTCGACGATGACGCAGGGGTGCATGCGCCCCTGTGCGTGCTCGTCCAGGAATTGCGCGAGGTGCGCCTGGACGCCTTCGATGCTGTAAAAAGCGTCCGGACGCCGGTCGATATGGCGCTCGAACCAGGCCCGGTTGGCGAGTTCGAAGGCCAGCAAGGACGCGGCGTCATCAAGGCGCAGGGTGCGTATCGTGTGTGTACTCATGGGGACTCCTGCAAAGGCATGAGTCTAGTGAAGCGCCACGCGGCCCGTCAATCTTGATTCCACGAATCAATATACAGATACAATCGCCGCCATGAAAAACGACTTATCCGCCCTCGACGCGGCGCACCTGCTGGGCGTCAGCCTGCCCACCCTGTATTCCTACGTGAGCCGGGGCTTGCTGGCTTCCGTCAGCAATGGAGATTCGCGCCGCAAGCGCTATCCGCAGGAAGACGTGCTGCGCCTGGCGGCCCGCAAGAATGACGCCAAGCGCGGCGGTCAGACAGCCGTGGCCGCCATGCACTGGGGCTTGCCCGTGCTGGAAACAAAGATTTCCCACATTCTCGATGGCCGGCTGTTGTACCGTGGCTGCGATGCGACGACATTGGCCGAGTCCGCGACGCTGGAAGCGGCCGCCAGCCTGCTGTGGGACGACGGTGCGGGCGACTATTTCCAGCAAGATGCGCCGACCCTGCCACAGGGGCTGGCCAGCGCGCCGGGTGCGACGCCGCTGGCGCGCGCCATGCTGGCCATGGCCATGCTGTCGTCCCTGCCTGCGCCTGCGGACTTGCTGCAGTCCGGCCCCGCCTTGATGCGCATCCTGGCCGCCGCCTTGCTCCAGACGGCGCCGTCCGCCTTGCCGCTGCACCGGCAGCTGGCCCAGGCGTGGCAGGCCGACACGGACCAGACTGAATTGCTACGCGCCGCCCTCGTGCTGCTGGCCGACCATGAATTGAATGCGTCCACCTTTGCCGTGCGCTGCGTCGCCTCGACGGGTGCCAGTTTGCCCGCCGCGCTGGGCGCCGGGCTGGCGGCCTTGTCCGGAGACAGGCACGGCGGCGGCAGCGCGGCGGCCAGGTGCATGTTGATGCAGGCGCTGGCCGCGCCGGACGCCAGGGACGCCATCGGCGCCTTTTACAAGACCATCGCGCCGGAATTCGCCGGCTTTGGCCACCCGCTGTATCCGCAAGGCGACCCGCGCGCCGCGTATCTGCTGGACCGTTTGGTAGCGCTGTCGCACGAGCACCCGCGACTGCACGCCATCCTGTCCGTCTGTGCCATGGCGGGTGAGTTGCTCGATGCGAAGCCAAATGCCGACCTGGCGCTGGCCGCCATGGAGCTGGCGTTCGGCTGGCCCGAGAGCGCAGGCGTGAGCGTGTTTGCGCTGGCCCGCTCGGCCGGCTGGATCGCGCATGCCAACGAGCAAGCCGCCAGCGCGGCCCTGATACGCCCCCGCGCCCGCTACATCGGGTGCCACCAGCGCGACTGACAATATCCACTTGATTTATTACGCATACGTAGTAGTATACTTCGCATGCGTACCAATACCTCCCCTACTCCAGACGGTCCCGATACCGTAGCCTGCCCGCTGGGCGAGCGTTCGCCGCGGCTGTTCAATCTGCTCAATCTGGCGCGCCAGAACCTGTTTCGCTCGGCCGATGCCGTCTTCACCAGTGAACTGGGATTTTCCGGCACACAAGTGGTCGCCCTGTTTGCCCTGAAGGGCGAGGAAGGCTGTCAATTGAAGGATCTCGGGCGGGCGCTGCAGCTGAAAAATTCGGCCGTCACGGGGCTGGTGGCGCGCATGGAGGAAAACGGCCTGATCGTGCGCGGCCAGTCGGCGCTCGATGCGCGCGCCGGCACCTTGCACATGTCGCCCAAGGGCGGTGAGGTGCTGGCCGCCGCCCTGCCCCTGCTCGACAGCCTGAATGAACAACTGAAGCAAGGTTTCAGCGAGGAAGAACTGGCCGTCGTCGCCCGCTTCCTGCTGCACGCCTCGCGCCTGCGTTTTGCGCAGGACGTCTGACGCATCCCCACATCACCACCACAGGAGTTACCCATGCACCCGAACGACATGACCGGCTTGCAACTGATGCAAGCTTTCGCGCAAGGCCTGTTTCCCCGGCCCGGCATTTCCAAGACCATGCCCATGGATGCGCATACTGTCGAGCATGGCCGTGTCATTTTCACGGCGACGGCAAATGAAACGCACACCAATCCCATGGGCGGCGTGCACGGCGGTTTCGCGGCCACCGTGCTCGACACCGTCACGGGTTGCGCCACTCACACGGTCTTGCCGGCCGGCGAAAGCTACGGCACGACGGACCTGAACATCAAGATGTGCCGTCCCCTGCCCTTCAACGTGACGGTCTACGCCGAAGGCAAAGTCATCAATGCGGGACGCAACCTGGTCATTTCCGAAGGCACGATCCGCGACGAAGCCGGCAAAGTGTACGCGCACGCGACGGCCACCTGCATGATCATCCGCCCCCGGGAACAAGCGGCCGCATGATACGGCCCGGCACCATCGAGGAAGCCTGGCACGTGCTGCAGGCGATACCCGAGTTCGACCAGCGGCACAGCCTGGGGCAGCTGCAGGAGCGGCTGCCCGCCGGCGCCCTGATCCTGATCGCGGAAGCGGACGGCCAGCCCGTCGGATGCAAGCTGGGGTATGCGGCCGAGGACGATTCTTTCTACAGTTGGCTCGGCGGCGTGCTGCCCGCGCACCGCAAGGCTGGGTTGGCGCAACGCCTGCTGGAATTTCAGGAGCGCCGGGCTGCGGAGGGCGGCTTTTCGGCCATCACGGTGAAATCGATGAACCGCTATCCCGCCATGCTGCGCTTGCTGATCCGCAATGGATACCAGATCCGGCTGGTGGAGCACTTTGGCGACACGGCCAGGGAGCGCATTCATTTCATCAAGCCGCTGCCTTGAAATACCTCACAAAGCTGTATCCATATCTCTTACTTGCCAAAGAAGTAACAATGCCATACACTAAACCATGCTGTGTCCCTGAATCGACAGCATGAGATGCTATAACGCAGGCGCCCATGTTAACTCGTCGTTTTGCAATGTAGAACACGTTGGGTCTAAAAAAATGAAACTACCCGTTCAGCTTGAAAAACTGCATCAAGTCGCTGATGCCGCCGCAATTCAGTTTGAAACTTCCGCCGATATGGTCTTCGAGCCTTGTGGCCTTATCCTGGAAACGCCTCAAATGGAACAGCAATACTGGTGCACCCCTGCTAACGTCGTTACCTTTGCAAGCACAGGCGGGGACGGTGTCCATTACAGTTATCTCAAAGACTTTGTATCCGCTAACGGAGCTTTGCCGATCATAATGACTCTGCCAAGCGCGGACGAAAATAACCTAGTAATCGCCGAGTCCTTTGAGGAATTCTTTAATTTGGGCTACTACGTCGGCTGGTACTCCTTGGAGCAGTTGGTATATCAAGAGGAAGAGGCAATCGGTTACTTTACAGAACCCGACGAAGAACACCATGACGATGCGGAGTCTCGTCTCGAATACATGCGGGAGGCTTTGCAGATGCGTCCTGTTCCGCCGCAGATGGCGCGGCTCGCCAAGCTCCGCGAGCAATATTTCGATCTTCTGCTGATCGCGGAGTTGCCGGAGTAAGCGCAGCCAGTCATTCAGCCGACGCGCTGGCGCGCGCCCTCAGCCCGCCGCCTTCCTCTTCCCCTTCAACAAACTCCCCGCCGCATTTTCCTCAAAACGCCCCGCCTCTTCTATATAGCCATGCACGGTGCCGTCGTGGCGCCAGCCGCCCTGGCGCTTGATGGCCTGGAAATCGGCGCCGGCCCGGTGCGCGCTGGTGGCCATGCCGCGGCGCAGGCTGTGGCTCGATAGTTCCGGTACGTAATCGAGCGCCGCCAGCCTGGCGCAAGCTTCCAAGATCGTGTTGATGCTGCTCGCGTGCAATCCTTTCGCGCCCACGTGTCCCCACTGGTTCACCGTGCGCAAGAGCGGCCCCGTACGGATGTGCGCCGCAGCCAGCCACGCGCGCAAGGCCGTCGCCGGGCAGCAGACGCCGTCGCCGAACGGGATCGCCTTGACGATGCCCTCGCCCAGTTGATCCGTTTTCGAGCGGGGCAAGGTGATCACCATGCCCTGCGGCTCCCAGCTCACGTCTTCCACAGTCAATCCCACCAGTTCGCTGCGCCGGAAACCGCCAAAAAATCCCAGCTGCAGCAAGGCGCTGTCGCGCAAGGCCTTGTTGGTGCCCAGCGCGGCCAGTTTGGCAACGATCACTTCCAGATCTTCCAGAGGCAGGGCCTTGGCCTTCTTCTTTGGCTTGCCGTGCAGGCGGGCGATGCCGGCCAAAGTTTTGCGCACGGTGGGCGTGGACGCGGGGTCGGCAAAGGCCTGGTACACATGCCATTGCGACAGGGCCGTCAGGCGCAGGGCCAGGGTGCGGGCGTTCAGGCTGTCCGCATAGGCCAGCAGGTAGCGGATGACGGTGGACTCGTCGGCGGGCAGCGCCCCGCCCCATACCTGGAAGTGGCGAATGGCGGAACGGTAGGTGCGGCGCGTGTTGTCCGACGTGGCGGCGGCGAGAAACGCCTGGTGGCGCGCGGCCAGTTCGGCGTCGATCAGGGCGCCGTGTAATGGGGCAGGAGCGATAGCGGTGCTTTTGGACGCGGCGGCACGGCGTTTCGAGAGGGGCAAATCGGGCATGGCAGCGGCGAAATCGCGGTTTTGTACTGGGAGACACGCAGAATACCATGCCAAACACCCCCATAACACGCGATAAGCGATCTTATCGTGACTTATATTTTTCGAAAATCACGAAAATTTATATCGTAATATTATTTGATATTACGTATCATGTAATACATTACTAAATTTCGCTCATAGGTGGTTTTATGGCCCGCACCGGCATTTTGTACTCTGATGTTATGAAAGCAGCCCAAATCGTCGCTGCCGATGGGCGCAATCCCACGGTCGACAGCGTGCGCGAAGCGCTGGGCAGCACGGGCAGCAAGAGCACCATCGCGCCCTTGTTGAAACGCTGGAAAGAGGAGTTCCAGGGCGCGGGCGCCGTGAAAACGGAAGCGGGCTTGCCGGCCGAGCTGATGGAAGCGATGCGCGGTGTCTATGACAAGCAGCAGCGCGACGTGGCGCAGCAGCTGGAAACGGGCATGCAGCAGAACCGCGCCGAACTCGACGCGGCACTGGAAAAATTGAAAAAGACGGAAACGGAGCGGTTGAAACTGACGGACGCGCGCGCCGCCCTCACCCAGGAATTGCGCGCCACCCAGCACGCGCTGGCACAACTGAAGGAAGAGCACCATTTTCGCGCCGTCACCCTGGCCACCCTGCACAGCGACAACGCTGGCCTGACGCAGCGCCTGGCCGACCGGGGCGAGGAAATCGCGGCCCTGAACCGCCAACTGGCGCAAGTGCGCTCGCAGTTCGACCATTACCAGGAAGCGGCCGCCGCCCAGCGCAACGAGGAACGGGCTCAGGCGCAGCAACGCGAGAGCCGCCTGGAGCAGGAGAACGCCCAGTTGCAGCAGCGCCTGCAAGGCCAGCAAGCGACCTTGGTGCAGCAAGACATGCGGCTGGCACAGCTGCAGGCGGAGCACACGCGCCTGGCTGATGAAGCGGTCGCCGACCGCGCAGCGCTGGCTACCGTACGTCCCGAACGCGACCAGTTCGAATTTCAGTACTTGCAGGCGGCTGCGTCGGCCGACGCCTTGCTGGCCAAGCTTGATACGGCCTTGCTGGCGCTGAACGACGCCAAAGTAGCGCTGGCGGCGCAAGACCGGCAGCTCGACATGCTGGCGGAAAATGCGCAGGCGTCGCAACTGAAGGCGGAAAGCCTGGCGCAGGAACGCGATGGCTTGCTGCGCGAGAATGCCGGTATGGCGGCGCGTATGGCCCTGCTTTCGGATAGCAAGGAGAAGCGCGATGTTTGAACCTGTCTATATGGCTGCCTTGCGCGCCTCGCTGAATCTGACGTTTTACTGCCGGTAGCGCACCCGTATCCACGCGCCGATGGCGTCCACGCCGCTGTCTGCCGCATCTTCGACCCAGCCCGCGCGCGCATAAAAGCGCCGCGCGCCCGTATTGCTCAGCTGCGTTTTCAGGCTCAGGCGGGGACCATAGCGCGCCACGACGGCCGCCAGCAGTTGCCCGCCGATGCCCGAGCCGCTGTGCGCCGGGTGCACATACAGGTGGTGCAGGAAATAGTCGGGGGCATCGCCCGTGTACACGGCGGCAAAACCGGTGACGATGCCGCCGCGCTCGGCAACGAGGATAGCTTCGCCCTGCGTCGCCGCCATGAAAGTAGCGCTGCCGGCGACAGGGCCGAAGGCGTCGCGCCCGGCCAGGGCCAGGATGGCGGTGCAGGACTGCGTGTCCGCGCTGGAGAAAGGACGAATCAGGCACATGGCTGGCGCGCTATCCGTTGCTTACAGGCGGCGATTCAGCACGCTGTCGATATCGTGGGTTTTCAGTTCTACCTGGACTGTGCCGTCTTGCAACCAGTAGCCGTCACCTCCCTGCCGCAGTGCCGCCAGATCGAGCGTGCCCAGGGGTGGCGGGATGGTGCTGGCGAGCAAGGCCGCCACGTCGTCCCATTCCCCATAAAACAGTTTCAGATACCAGCCGTCGTCGTGGGCAAAGGCGAGAAAGCGGCCCTGCAGGGCGGGCAGCGGCGCCAATGCGGCACGGTGATCGAGCATCTCGGCCACGGCAGCATCCTTGGACGCGGGTGGCTTGCCCTGCCAATCGGCCCAGGCATGGCTGCCCCACGCGTGCATGTCTTCGAGCGCCAGGGCCGGCAGCTGTTGCGGCGCCAAGATATGAAAGGCGGCAGGCTTTTTGATTGTGCCGGCGCTGCCCTTGCGCAGCACGATGCCGTCCGCTTCGCCGAGGGCAGCAATACAATCCTTGAATTCGATGCCGGAAGCGACCAGCATGCGCTCGGCCGGGTCGTGCCAGAGGTACAGATAATGTCTCAAGTAGAAGTCCGTTTTGGTTTTGGCGCCGTATTTGCGGCCACGGCGGCGCGTATCAGCGCCTTGAACGCCGCGGCATCGAGATGCTCGTCTTCGTGGATATCGATGGCCCGGCGCGTGTTGCCGTCCAGGCTGGCATTGAACAGGCCGGCCGGATCGGGCAAGGCGGCGCCCTTGGCGAAGGTGAGTTTCACGGCCGATTTGTAGGTTTCGCCCGTGCAGATCATGCCCGCGTGCGACCAGACGGGCACGCCGCGCCATTTGACTTCCTCGACCACGTCCGGGTCCGCCTGGCGGATCAGCGCCCGCACGGCGGCCAGGGTTTTGCCGCGCCAGTCCGCCAGCGAGGCGATCTTCGCGTCGATCTGGCTGGCGGCGGGCTCGGCGTTTTCGGCGTCATTATCGGGCGCCGTGCCCGGTACTGTTTTTTTCATGGCTGACATTTCCTTCCCTGCCCGCTTGCCTTACTGCGCAGGATCGGCCATGCAGCTGGCAAGCGAGGCAATCAATTGTGCGCGCAGCGCCTGGTATTGCGCATCCGTCGCAAAGTCGCGCGGATCGGCCGGCTGGTTCAGTATGTAGGCGGTGGCGACCGTGCCGCTGGCGGCGTGCAGCAGTGTATACAAACTGATGATGCCTTGCGCTTGCGCGATACTGGCGTTATTCAATCCTAGCACTTCCACGCCATCGCGCGCGTCCGTTTCCAGCGGCAGTTGCTGCGGCAGCTTGCCCCTGGCGGCCATTTCCCGCATCTGCGCCACGATGGTCTCGCGGTCGGCGGCGAAGTGGCCTTCGGCGCTGCGTTCGATCTTCAGATTCACGAAAGGCAAGCTGCTCTTGCGGAACAGCATCAGCCGATAGCCATCGGCCGTCGATATCCGGCGATCACCCGCCGCCATCTTGACGATGCGCGTAGTCGCACCGGCTGGCAGCCGGTCCTGCGTCCTGAACTGGAACTGGCTGCGGTTGATGCATTGCGCCAAGGGCGCTAAAGGATCGGCCGTGCGGTCTTGCGCGTGGACGCCCAGTGTCGCGAGCAATACGGGGATGGCAAGCACATGGCGGTGGTTCATGAGAGGCGTCAGTCATCGAGTCAAGGTACGGCGAGCATAACCGTCTACATTGCCAGAAGGCAAATGTTTAGTTGCCATCCTCTAAATACCCATGAGATAGCTTCTTAATATGAACTTCACCTGGCCCACGTAGCATTCATGTTGGCAAGGCTCTCATTGTGCAGCGCCTGCCCTTTACCGGCAGAACCATGAATGACATCGCGTTAACCCTGCGCCACGGTGCCGCCGTGACGTTCCCCGCCAGCGGCCACCGCTTGAAAGCGGCGCTGGGCGCCCTCTTCTTTCCCCGCCAGCGCACGCGCTGGCAAGCTTTCCTGGGCAGCATGCCGGGCCTGCACTCGCTGGCGCAGCTGCACCCGTGCCTGCGCTTCAAGATTTACCGCCCTTACGCCTCGCGCCAGCTCGGCTGCGCGGATCGTCTGGCCTTGCTGGAGGGACATTATCGCTTCCTGTGGCAAGCCGGTGCGCGCGCCTTGGTCGAGCGGGCCGCGCGCGGGTCCGTGGTGCTGGCCGCGTTCGAAGGCAAGGACGGGGCGCTGTACCGCTTGCAGCTGACGGCCATCCATGACAGCTACCGCGAAGGCGAACTGTGCCTGCGCCTGACGCGCGACGGCCAGCCCCTGTACCTGGCCAGTTTTTTGTTCGTGCCGCGGGCCGATGGCGTTTCGCTGCAGCTGGGCGCGCTGCAAGGCTTGCGCTCGGAGGCGGGCAAGCTGGCCGTCAAGGAAGCCACGCGGGCGCTGCACGGTTGCCGCCCGAAAAACCTGATAGTGGCGGCCTTGCGCGATTTCGGCGACTTTTTTGCCTGCAATAACCTGTTCTTGATCAGCAATGACAACCGCATCGCCCTGAATGCGCGGCGCCGGCGCCATATCGCCGCCGACTACGACCTGGCGTGGCAAGAGTTGCACGCCTTGCGTATGCGCGACGGCAATTATCACTTGCCCTGCGCGCCCTACCGTGCGCCAGACCTGGCCGGTGTGCCATCGAAAAAGCGCGCCGATGCGCGGCGGCGCGGCGAATTGCTGCAAGACATGGCCGACGGCATGCGCGCGCAGCTGGCGGATTTTCTGGAAGCGCCGGCGGCTGACAATTGAGCAGGCACAAGCATTGCCAAGCCGATAAGCATATCATAAAACTCAGGCAACCTTCATGTTGGCGCCGTATCCTTCACTTGACATGCCAGATACCCTATCGAGGCGCTGGCGTGCATCCGGCCCACCCAGGACAAGGTTCCCATGACACCCGCATTTACTTTTCTCCCCCTTTGCCTGCTCGGCAGCGCCGCGCTGGCCGCCCCCGTACTGGACGATGCCGTGCGCCAGCGCGCCGAGGAACTCACGCGCACGGGCATGCACGCGAGCATCGTCATCGCCATCATCGATGGCAAGGACAGCGCTGTGTACGGCTTTGGCAGCGTACACGCCGGCAAGAACATCAAGCCGGGCGCCGATACCGTCTACCAGATCGGTTCCGTCACCAAGACCATGACGGGCTTGCTGCTGGCCGACGCCGTCGTCCAAAACAAGGTCAAACTCGATGAGCCGGTCGCGGCATTATTGCCCGGCTATACGGTGCCTGCGTTCGAGGGCAAGACGATCAGCCTGCTCGACCTGGCCACGCACTACTCCTCACTGCCGCGCCTGCCCGACAACTTCGCGCCCAAGGACCCGGCCAATCCGTATGCCGACTACACGGAAGCCAAACAGCGGCAGTTTCTCGCCGCCTATCATCTGCCGTATGCGCCGGGCACGAAACTTGAATACTCCAATATCGGCTACGCCGTGCTGGGCACGGCCCTGGCGGCACAGGCCGGTACCAGCTTTGAAGCGCAGCTGCAAAAGCGCATCGCCGTGCCGCTGGGCATGCGTTCCACCTCGAACAAGCCCACGCACGGCATGCTGGCGCGCCTGGCGCCCGGCCATTTGCTGTCGGGCGAACTGACGCCGGCATGGAATATGAACGTGGTGGCGCCGGCCGGTGGCGTGTATTCGAGCGCGCGCGACATGATTTCCTACTTGCAAGCGTATATGTTCAAGCCGCTGCGCCCGTACGCGCTGGCGATCCAGCCGCAGCGTCCGCTGGCGCCCGACAGCGGCTCGAAAATCGGCCTGGCCTGGCTGCTGGAACAGCAACAGGGGCAAACCTACGCCTGGCACAACGGCCAGACGGGCGGCTACGCCAGCTATGCGGCGTTCACGACGGACGGCAAGCGGGGCGTGATAGTGCTGACCAACACGGTGCGCGAGGTCGATGCGCTGGGCTTGTCCGCCTTGCTGCCCGGCACACCGTTGCCGCCGCTGAAAAAGCCGCAGGCCGCCATCGAGCTGCCGCGCACAACATTGGCCGAGTACGTGGGCGAGTATCCGCTGGGCGCGGAATTCACGTTGACGGTGACCTTGGGCAAGAACGGCCTGGAAGCGGCCGGCACGGGTCTCGGATCAGCCCCCTTGTTTGCCAGCGCCAAGGACCAGTTTTTCTTCCGCGCCATCGAGGCGGAACTGGCATTTACACGCGATGCGGCGGGCAAGATCGCCGGCGCCGTGCTCAAGCAAGGCGGACAGGACGTCGTCTTGCCGCGCAAGCCGTAAAAATCAAGCTGCCGGGTCCTGCATGAATTGCTCGACCCGGGCGACAAACGCCGCCTTGCTGCGTGTGCGAAACTCGCCGAGGAAGGCGTCGCTGCCCTGGACAATCTTGCCATGGCGGTCGTATGCCACCTTGCCCATCTCCAGCACGAATTCGCCCTGCGGATCGTCTTCCGGTTCAAAATGCGAATTGAAGCAGTAGCCGGTGTCGCGGCAGCTGCCCCATAGCAACAATGCGCTGCTGAACCATTCCATGGTATCGGGGCCAGGCTCCACTTCGAACAGGGTGTTGACGGTGATATGCCAGCCGCCGGGGACGCGCAGCGGCTGCAAGGGATAGGGAAAGCGTGGCTGTTTCATGTGGACGACGGGGCGCGGCGCGCCCGGTAAAAGGTGAGGAATTCCGCGGCCGGCAGCGCCTTCGCAAACAGCCAGCCCTGGCCGAATTCTACCTTGCGTTCCAGCAGATAATCGGCTTGCTGCTGCGTTTCGATGCCTTCGGCCACGATCAGCATGTTCAAGGTGCGGGCCATGGCGATGATGTGCGGCGTGACGCTGCTGGTGGCCGCGTCCGTGCCGATGGTGTCGACGAAGGATTTATCGATTTTCAAGGCGTCGAGCGGCAGGTTTTGCAGGCTCGACAGGCTGGAATAACCGGTGCCGAAGTCGTCGATGGCCACGGCATGGCCCCGTGCCCTGGCCTTTTCGATGGTGGCGCGGGCCGCTTCCACGTTGATGAAGCCCCGCTCCGTTGCTTCCAGCCAGATCTGCTGCGCCTCGATGCCGGTGCCGGCCAGGGCGCGTTCCAGCACGTCGAGCACCCGGCCCGTTTCGATATCGCTGGCGCACAGGTTGATGGCGATGTGCAGCTCGCGGTCGGCCAGCAGCGCGGCGCGCATGTCGGCGATCACGCAAGCGATGACCTGGTCCGTGATGGGCAGTATCAGTTCGGCCTCTTCGGCCACGGGGATGAACAGGTCGGGGCGTATCATGCTGCCGTCGGGGCGGCGCCAGCGTATCAGCGCCTCGGCGCCCACGCACACGCCCGTGTCGAGCGCGATGATCGGTTGATAGTGGACAAAGAATTCACGCCGCTCGACGGCCGTTTCCAGTTCGCCGCGCAGCGACAGCCGGCGGCGCGACAGCCACACGACGATGCCGACGATGAAGGCGGCCATCAACAGGCCCAGCGGCAAGAGCAGCAACTGTTCGCGGCGCAGCCTTTCGCTGAGCTTGCTGCGTGGCTCGATCATGACGGCCGTCAAGCCATCGCGGTACAGCGTCGCATGAATGCTGTCCTCGCGCGCCAGCGTGTCCGCCGTCCCATTGCCCGTCTCTCCCTTGCCGGCGAGCAGGGTCTTGACCAGTGCCGGGTCCGGATGGTGCAAGGTGTCGAGCACGCCACCCTTGCCGATGGCCACGGCCATCTGGATGTCGTTGTCGACGATGACGTCGGAAAAGCGCACGGGATCGATCAACACCTTATAGGCGCGGTAGGACAAGCCCACCATGCGCTTGCCGCCGCTGACGACGGGGCGCAGGTTGAAATCGAGGCCCATACCATTGTCGAGGGTAAAGTCCGCGGGCGTGACGGCGATGCGCGCTTCCTCCATGCCGTTCGACGTGCATTTGAGCAAGCCGTTTTCGACATAGCCGATATCGTCGATGCTGCGCGTGGTGATGGTGATGCGGCGCAACTGCTGGACATGCGCTTCCGAACACGGCGCCAGGTCCAGCGCATCGGCGCTGCGCAGGGCCATGCTGGCCGAGGCGATCGACCGGTGGGCGCGCTCGAGCGCATAGCCTGCCAGCAGGCGCAGGCGTTCCTGCTCGCCCTGCTCGGCGCGCACGGACGACAAATAGAAGGCCAGGCTCAGGGGGGCGGCCACGCCGATGACTGCCACCAGCACACTGGTAATGATGATCCGTTTTCTGCGCATGTGATTACCTGCGGTAGTTATATGATTGCTATGTATTGCTCGCTGGCATCATATTACAAGTGCAGGCTGCGCACGCGGATATTGCTGAACAGTTACATCTTTTCCAGCGGTCGCGCCAGCACGAACACGAGCGCCGCCACCACGGCCGCCAGTCCGCCAGCCAGGTACAGCACGCTGGCAAAACCGTCGATGAAGGCGTGGCGCGCCGCTTCCTGCGCCACGGCCTGCATCGCGGGCGGTAGCTGGCCGAAAGCGTCGGCCGCGTTGCCGGCGACGATACGGCCGATCATTTCAGGCGAGGCCTTCAAGCCGTGCAGCCACGCCAGCTTGTCGAACGAGGCTGCCGTGCGCATGGCCAGCACGGCGCCCAGCGCACCGACGGCCAGCATGATGCCGACAAAGCGCGTCGTCGTGCTGATGCCCGAGCCCATGCCCGTGCGCTCGCGCGGGATACAGGCAAGGATGGCTTTTTGCGTGGTGCCGTTGAGCAATCCCGCTCCCGCGCCCGTGACGATCATGCCCGCCGCCACCCATCCGTACTGCAGGCTGGCGGCGGCCAGCGCCGTGGCCACGTTGCCCACGGCGACGATCAGCAAGCCCGTCACCAGAATGCCGCGGTCGTCCAGATGACGCATGGCGCGCGGCGCCAGACGGGACAGCACCACCATGGCGACGGCAAACGGCAGCATGGCGCAGCCGGCCAGCACGGCGGAAAAGCCGAAGGCGTTCTGCAAGTACAGCGGCAGGAAGGTCATCATCACTTGCGCGGCGATCGCATAGCCGAACATGCCCAGCACGGCGCCGACGAACACGCGGCGGCCAAACAGCGACAGATCGACCATGGGTGCGCGCTGGCGCCGTTCCACCAGCACGAACACGGCCAACAGGGCCGCACCGGCCACAAAACGCAGCACGGTGGCGCGGCTGGACCAGCCCGCCACGCTGGCGTCGATCAAGCCCCAGATGATGGCGAACAGGCCAGCGGAGAATAATGCCGCGCCAAGCGGGTCGAAACTGGCGTTGGACGCATCTTTCGATTCGTCCACGTGCTTGCCTACGAGCCACATCAGGATAGCGACGACGGGCAGGTTCAGGTAGAAAATCCAGCGCCAGTTGATGGCGCTTGTGATCAGGCCGCCCAGCAAGGGCGCCACCGTCATGGCCACGCCCATGGCCGCGCCCCATACGGACCAGGCGCGCGCCCGCTCCTTTTCCGCATGAAAGGTGTGGCCGATGACGGCCAAGGCGGAGGTCAGCAGCAGCGCGGCGCCCAGGCCCTTGACGGCACGCGCCACGTTGAGCACGAACGGCGTCCACGCCAAGCCGCACAGCAGCGACGCCAGCGCGAACACGGCCAAGCCGAACAGCATCACCGTGCGCCGGCCCAGGCGGTCGGCGATGCTGCCGGCCGGCAGCAGGAACGAGGCGAACGCCAGCATGTAGGCGCTGACCACCCATTCCACGTCGACGAAGCTGGCGTTGAGCGAGCGGGCGATCGACGGCAGGGAGACGGCCACGACGTTGGTGTCGAGCATGATCAGCGCGCACACGCCCGAGCACGTATATAAGGTCCAGTTGGTATTCTTCATGCCCCGATTGTAAGCACGCTTGTATTATTTCCTGTTATAAGACAGCCACCTTATAATTTACCCATGGTGAATACAGATAAAGAGATGGAACTGCGGCATTTCCGCTGCGTGCTGGCCGTCGCGCACAGCCTGCACTTCGCGCGGGCCGCCGCGGAACTCGGTATTTCTCCGCCCGCGCTGACCAAGCAGGTGCAGGAAACGGAGCAGCTGCTGGGCACGCGCTTGTTCCAGCGCAGCAAGCGCGCCGTGTCCCTGACGGCCGCCGGAGAATTGTTCGTCATCGAAGCCACGCGCGCGCTGGGGCAGCTGGCGCAGGCGCAGGAAGTGGCGCGGCGGGCGGGACGGGGCGAACTGGGACGGCTGGAAATTGGCTACGTGGCCTCGGCCGCCTACTCCGGCGTGCTGCAGGACCAGTTTGCCCGCTTTCGCGCCAGCCACCCCGGCATCCACATCGGTGCGCGCGAATACGCGATGGATACCCTGCCCGGCTTGCTGGACCAGGGCCGCGTGGACCTGGCGTTCGTGCGCCCGCCCCTGCACCTGCCGGACGGACTGGACAGCGTGGTCTTGCTGCGCGACCGCTTCGTGCTGGCCGTGCAGGCGGACAGCCCGCTGGCTTCGTTTGATGCGGCGGCGCCGGCCGCGCTGGCGCAGCAGGCGTTCATCGTGCCGGAACAGGAATTGGGAACGTTGGAAGTGAGCCGGCGCGGCGGCTTTGCGGCGCAGGTGGTGTCGCGCCCGGGCAGCTTGGTGGCCGTGCTGACGGAAGTGTCGCTGGGCGTCGGTTGCGCCATCGTGCCCCACTCCGTGATGGCCAGCGTGCAATTGCCGGGCGTGGTGTTCCGCGAGCTGGCAGGGCCGCAGATCAGCTCGGAAATCGCCGTGGCCTTCCGCCGCCACGAACAGGCGCCCGCCACGCGCGCCTTCATTGCCCAGCTGCGCGTGGCGGCGCTGGATTGACCTCAGTTCTTCAATACCGCCACGGCGTAGGTGCAGGCGGTGGCCGTTTCATTCTTGAACACGCAGTCGGCGGGCGGACCCAGTTCCAGGCAATCGCCCTCGTCCAGCACGTGGCGGGTCTCCCCTTCAATGAAGACGAGGCTGCCGCTGAGCGACCATATCAGTTGTCGCCGCGATACATAGGCGGCGGCCGGCATGGCCACCACGGCGCCCGGCGGCAAGGTAATATGCACGAGGTCGAGCGGCATGTCGGACGCGGGCGACACGTGCCGCCGCACATAGCCGCTTTGCGGGTCGACCCACACGGGCTGCTCGGCCTGACGCAGCAAGCGCCCGGCCCGCATCTCGGCGCGGGCGATCAGCTCGGACATGCTCAGGTCGAAGGCGCCCGACAGCCGCGCCAGCAAGGTGGCCGTGGGGCTGCAATCACCCCGCTCCACCTTGTGCACCATCGCGCGCGACACGCCCGAGCGGGCCGCCAGGTCCGTCAGCGACCAGCCCAGGTTTTCCCGCTCGAGGCGCACCCTGGCGCCGATGCGCTGATTCAATTCGTCTGGTTTAGTGGACATGTATCGGCTTCCATTCGGATTTTATTGGACAAGCGGTGAGCGGCAATCTATGATTTGTCCATTATAGTAGACGCTTGACGAGGAGAGCAACATGCAGATACGCGATGCCCATGCGGGCGATATCGAGGCCATACTGGCCATCTACAACGATGCCGTCAGCAATACCCTGGCGATCTGGAATGAACGCACGGTCGATGCGGCCAACCGCGCCGCCTGGCTGGCCGACCGCCAGCGGGCCGGCTACCCGGTGCTCGTCGCCATCGATGCAGAGGAAAATGTGGCCGGCTACGCCTCGTTCGGCGACTGGCGCCCGTTCGAGGGTTTCCGGCATACGGTCGAGCATTCCGTGTACGTGCGCGCCGATCGCCGGGGTGCCGGCGTCGGCAAGGCCTTGATGGTGGAATTGATCGCGCGGGCGCGCGGCCTGGGCAAGCACGTGATGGTGGCGGGCATCGAGGCGGGCAATGCCGGCTCGATCGCCCTGCACAAGCAGCTGGGCTTCGAGGAAGTGGGATTGATGCGCCAGGTGGGTACCAAGTTCGGCGCCTGGCTGGACCTGGCGTTCCTGCAGCTGCAGCTCGATACGCGCAGCGATCCGGACGGCATCGCGCCGCCCGGCTAAGCAAGCATCAGGGATCGATCTCCGGTGGCGGACGGCGCAGCGCCATATGTTCCCACACGGCCACCAACACCAGCACGCAGCTGGTGATGGAGGCCAGGGTCAGGGGCGAATACAGGCGGCCGTAGGCCATCGGGATCAGCGCCAGGATGATCAAAATCCCCAGCAGATGCGACAGCGGCGGCGCGGCGCGCTCGCTGCTGACCCATTTGAACAGCGCATTGCCCAGCAAATACAGGATCGGGCCGCCCAGCAAGGCGCTGATGCCGGCGAAGCTCGCTTCGTCCGGATGCACGAGGGCCAGTTCATCGGCCACGGCGCTGACGATCACGCCGCCCACGATCAGCACGTGGATATACGTGTAGGCCTTGCGGGCGATGCGGCCCGGGTCTTTCGAGTGGGCGATGCGGTGGTGGCCCGCCTCGGCGCCCGTGTCAAAGTAGATCCACCACATGGCGATGCTGCCGACCAGGGCCGACATGAAGCCCAGCCAGTTGGCGGCCGTCCATTCCAGGCCCGCGAACGTTGCGCCCGTCACCAGCAACGATTCACCGAGGGCGATGATGACGAACAGGCCGCAGCGTTCGGCCATGTGGCTGCCGTCGACGTCCCAGTCGGCCGTCGTCGAGCGGCCCAGGCCCGGCAGGCCGAACTGCATCCAGGGGCCGGCCAGGTCGATCGCCAGTGCCAGCATCCACCAGAAGATGCGCTCTTCGGGCGACGCCATGCCGCCGGCGATCCAGAAGATGCCGGACAGCACGGCCCACAGGGCGATGCGCTGGAAATTGCGGCGGCGCGACAGCGCTTCATGGCGCACGGCCCACCAGGCAAACAGGGGCCGGCCCACCTGCATGGCGACGTAAGCGCCGGCAAAGGCCAGGCCCCGTGTGCCGAACGCTTCGGGGATCGAGGCCGACATGATCAGGCCGCCCAGCATCAGCGCAAACAGGCTGATGCGCACGGGAATGCGTTCGGGGTCGAGCCAGTTGGTGATCCACGACGTGAAGATCCATACCCACCAGACGGCCATCAGCAGCAGACCCGTCTGCAGCCAGCCCATGGCGCTCAGGTGGGCCAGCAAGCCGTGCGAAAGTTGCGTCACGGCAAATACGAACACGAGGTCGAAGAACAGCTCGATCATGCCCACCTTGCCGCTGTCCAGCCCGCCGCGCGTGCGCAACAGCGATTTTGTCAATTCCATAGCTACTCTTTCATTCATGCTTGATTAAAACGGTTGATTCTGGACTTTATGGCTTTACGGGTGTCGGCAAGGGCAAGCCGGCGAAGTGCGCGGCCAGGTTATCGACGACCAGCTGGCCCATGGCGTGCCGCGTTTCCACGGTCAGGCTGCCCACGTGCGGCGTGAGCACGACGTTGGGTAAGACGCGCAAGGCATTTGGTACGCGCGGTTCGTCCGCAAACACGTCGAGACCGGCCGCGCCCAGGTGGCCATCCTGCAAGGCGGCGGTCATGGCGTCTTCATCGATCAGCGCGCCACGGGCGATGTTGATCAGGGTGCCTTGCGGGCCGAGCGCGTCGAGTATGGTGCGGTCGACGATCTTGCGCGTGGCGGGCGTGCCCGGCGCGCAGACGATCAGGTAATCGCTTTCCTGCGCCAGGGCCAGCAGCGATTCCGCGCGCGGCACAGTAGTATCGGCAATGGCGCGCGGCTGGAAGTAGCGGACATGGACGCCGAAAGCGGCCAGGCGCAGCGCGATGGCCTGGCCGATCTGGCCGAAACCGAAGATGCCGGCCGTCTTGCCGCGCAGGCTCGATGCCGGGGCGATGGCCTCGCGGCGCTCCCAGCCGCCGTCGCGCACGAAGCGGTCGAGCGCCACGATGTGCCGCGCGCTGGCCAGCAGCAGGGCCAACGCCACGTCGGCCACGTCGTCCGTCAGCACGTTCGGCGTGGTGGTGACGGCGATGCCCCGTTCGCGCGCCACGTCGAGCGCCACGCCATCGAGACCCACGCCATTGACGGCGACAATTTCCAGATTCGGCAGCAAGCCCATGTCGGTGGCGTTCAAGCCCAGCGCGCCCGTCGTGACGACGGCGCGGACAGACGGCGCGCGCTTGGCCAGCCAGGCGTGGCGCTCGTCCGCCGGCACTTGCCAGGCGTGATGACAGGTGTATTGCTGTTCCAGCTGCGCGTTGACGGCAGCCGAAGGGCTGGGAGCGAGGATGAGGAGGTCGGGTGGCATGGGCGTCCGGGTCGGTATCGGCAGGATTTGCAGACGCAACTTAGCATATTTGATGCCACGCCGGGGGTGACTGCCCTATTACCACCCCTAAAACCCTGCCCGGCGCACGGTCTTTTCCCGCGTGGGGCTACCCCATCGAATCGTAGGTCGGCTTAGCCCAACGGGCGTAAGCCGACGTGCGCCGCCACGCAGCATGTCAGATTACGCTGCGCTAATCTGACCTACAGCTAATCTGACCTGCACAGCCTTCCATCCGACTCAACCCGGGCAAGGCACTCTTTTGACCTTGCCGCCCGTCTTGAACGGGTCGGCGCCCGCGCCCGGATTCGCGTCGAGACCAAAGCACGTGGCCCCGCCGGCGCTGACGACGCGCGTGGCGGGACGGCCGTCGGCCGTCAGGTATTCTTCCACGCGGATGACGGGGCCGCCGCGCCAGGCTGAGGCGACCAGCTTCTGGAAAGTGCTTTCGCTCTTGAGTTCGGCCGTGGCCAGCCACGGCTTGTCTTGCCTGGTTTCGCCGCGCAGGGCCTTGTCGGCGGCGCCTGCGGCCAGCCGGGCGCGCGTGCGCAAGTCTCCGGCGGACGGTACCGTGGCGGGTGCGGCGGATGCGGCAGGCAATTCCTCGGCGGGAACGGTGATGATTTCTGCGGCCACGGCGGGCGGCGCGGCAATTTGGGACGGTACTGTAGCCCGTGCGCGCGGCATGGGAGCCGGCATCGGCAGCGGCAAGGCCAGCGGCGGCGTCGGCGGCGCTGGCCGGGGCGGCAGCAAGGTCATGAAGGCCACTTCCGTGTATTGCTTCAGTTGCCGCGCCGGCAGCAGCAGGAAATACAGGCCCAGCGCATGCATGGCCAGGATCAGCGCGACGGCCGCGCCTTTCAGGCTCAAGCCCCGCCGTATGCGCAGGCGCATGGAAGCGGACGGTAGATGGCGGAGCAATGGCATGCGGATTCCTGTGGGCGCCGGGCGCGATGGCCCATTCTAGCGAAACTTGACCATAGGCATTAATAAATCCACAAGGTACCGTCTGGCGCGCCTTTTTGCGCCAGATTCCGCCACCCTCACTTGCCGCGTGTTGTACAAATGGCGACTTTTTGATCGCTTTCTCACACTTTTTCACGCTGTGCGCCACGCTGGAATATAATGATAATCATTCTCATTAATATCCAAACAACACCATGCGCTCCTTCCACCTCGTCCCTACCCCGTTCGCCCTGGCCGCCTTCCTCCTGGCCAGCGCCGCCGCCCACGCCCAGAACACGCCGGCAGACAGCGGCGCCCAAACCATGCCGACCGTTGTCGTCAATGCCTCGGCCGATGCGTCGGCGGAAGGCTTGTCGAAGGCGTATGCGGGCGGCCAGGTGGCGCGCGGCGGGCGCATGGGCATCCTCGGGGCCGTGGACATGATGGACTCGCCATTCGGCAGTACCAGTTATACGCAGCAATTCATTGCCGACCAGCAGGCGCGCAGCGTGGGCGACTTGCTGCAGAGCGATGCGGCCGTGCGCATGTCGCGCGGCTATGGCAATTTTCAGGAAGTGTATGTGATCCGCGGTTTCGCCCTCGATTCGGACGACGTGGCCTACAACGGCCTGTATGGCGTGTTGCCGCGTCAATATGTATCGCCGGAATTGCTCGAGCGCGTGGAAGTGTTCCGTGGCGCCAGCGCCTTCCTCAACGGCGCGGCGCCGGGCGGCAGCGGCATCGGCGGCGCCATCAACCTGATGCCCAAGCGCGCCGGCAACACGCCGTTGACGGAATTGACGGTGGGCGTGGAATCGGGCGGCCACGCCTATGCGGCCATCGACGTGGCGCGCCGCTTTGGCGAAAACAAGGAATTCGGCGTGCGCTTGAATGCCGCCAAGCGCCAGGGCGAGACCAGCATCCAGCGCGAAGACCACGACGTGGGCATGTTTTCCGTCGGTCTCGATTATCGCGGCCGCGGCTACCGCCTGTCGGCCGATGCCGGCTACCAGAATTTCGATCTGACGGCGCCTCGTCCTTCCGTCAACACGGGCAGCCTGACGGCCTTGCCGGGCGCGCCCGATGCGTCGAAGAACTTTGCCCAGCCGTGGAGCTATTCGAAGGAACACGACGTGTTCGGCACGGCGCGCGCCGAAGTGGACCTGGCCAAGGATGTGGTTGCCTGGGCCGCGTTCGGCAGCCGCTCGACGAAGGAATCGAACAGCCTGGCCCAACCGACGTTGACCTCACTCAATGGCGATGCCAGCGTGTACCGTTTCGACAATGCGCGCAAGCAGGAAATCAGCACGGGCGAACTGGGCATCCGCGGCAAGCTCGTGACGGGCGCCGTCAAGCACACCCTGGTGGCCAGCTGGTCCGGCCACTGGAACGAAGCGAAGAATGCGTACGCGATCAGCGACTACGCGGGCTTGCCGACGAATATCTACCGTCCGCTGGACGTGGCCATGCCGGCCACCCTGCCCGCGAACTCGGGCGGCGTGATGAGCGACCCGCGCCTGACGCAAAAAACCATCCTCAGCAGCTACGCCGTGGCCGATACCATGGCCTTCCTCGACGACCGGCTGCTGCTGACCGTGGGCCTGCGCCGCCAGCACATCCGCGACGCCGCATATGCCTACGGTACGGCCGTACAATATTCCAGCTATGACAAGAGCGCCACGACGCCCGTGGCCGGCATCGTTTACAAGGCCAGCAAGAACGTGTCGCTGTACGCCAACTACATCGAGGCGCTGGTCAAGGGTCCCGTTGCCAGCGGCACCTATTTTGATGGCAAGAATGACGTGCCACTGAGCAACAAGGGTGAAGTGTTCTCGCCCTACAAGTCGAAGCAGAAGGAAATCGGCGTCAAGTATGACGGCGGCAGGCTGGGCATGAGCGCCGCCCTGTTTTCCACGGCCAAGCCTTTGCCTGCCGTGGTCGGTTCACGTGCCACCCTCTCGGGCGAACAGCGCAACCAGGGCCTGGAACTGTCCATCTTCGGCACGCCGATGGCGGGCGTGCGCCTGCTGGGCGGCCTGACCTGGCTTGATACGGAACAGCGCAAGACGGACAAGCCGGCCAACAATGGAAAGCATGCCATCGGCGCGCCAAAAACACAGCTCAGCGTGGGCGGCGAATGGGACCTGCCCGGTGCGCCCGGCTTAAGCCTGAATGCCCGCACTGTCTACACGTCGACGCAATATGCTGACCTGGCCAACAGCAAGCAACTGCCATCGTGGACCCGCGTCGACATCGGCGCGCGCTACCTGACGCAGGTGGCTGGCCATGACGTAACCTTGCGCGCGCGCATCGACAACGTGGCCGACCGCAGCTACTGGGCCTCGGCCGTCTCCTCGTTCGACGCCGGCAGCCTGGTGCTGGCCGCGCCGCGCACCTTCGTCGTCTCGGGCAGCGTGGCGTTTTAAAGAGCTGGCAGCCCATGCCGTCACGAAAGCTGCCTTCGGGCAGCTTTTTTTTCGCGTGCGCGCCTGTGCCGCAAGCCGTGCTTCGGCGACAATGCCCCCATGAAACGATACCCTTCCCTGCTGCTCCTGTTTTGCCTGTCCCTGCCGGCCGCCGCGCAGAAGCAAGCGGCCTGCCCGTATGCCGCCTGGAAAAGCGGCTTCAAGGGCGATGCGCGGGCGCAAGCCACGTGCTTGCTGCGTCCTGTGAAACTGTATGCGCGCCTGGGCGAGAGCGCGCCGCTGCCGGACTTTCTTGCCGCCCGCATCGGCCAGCGCACGGGCATCGCGCCGGCCAGGCTGCGTACCTGGCTTGCCGAGCAAGGCATCGCCGAAGCGGACGTGGGCGGCGCCGTCGATGCACCGCTGTCGCGCGCCGTGGGCCGGTTGGCCGCCCCCATTGCCCGCTATTTCGTCATCCACGACACCAGCTACCCGAATTTTCTGCTGGAACCCATTCCCGGCCACATCAACGACGCCAGCTGGGATTTCAACGATTTCAATCTACGTAACCCCGCGCTGGGCGGCGGTCCGAAAGGCCATGTGTACGTGAACCGCCTGGGCGGCTCCCTGGCCGTGCGCGACTTCGGCACGGCCAGCTACGCGAGCAAGCTGGAAAAAGACAAGCCGTCGCTGACGGGCCTGTTCCTGCACGTGGAATTGGTGCAGCCGCGCAACTCCGTGCCCGGCGGCGGCAAAGGCAACGACGGGCTGGCGCCCGATCCCGGTTTTACGCCTGCGCAATACGAGCGCCTGGCCCTGCTGTACATCGCCGCCAGCGTGCGCAAGGGCACGTGGCTGATCCCCGCCTTCCACGCCGTGCTCGATACGGGCTATGCGAATGGCCATGACGATCCGCAGAACTTTTCGCTGGAGCAATGGGATACAACCCTCGGTCATTTGAGCGCCGTCATGACCGGCGCCGACGCGCCGAATTGAACACCACCTGCACGCCGATTTGGAGGATACTTTAGCTCCCGCCGTTGCACCGCGTGGATGCCGAGCTGTCGATGGAGAGCTGCGATGACCTATGCCTCTGACCAGAAAATGCACGTGCTGGACATGCCCGCGCGTACGCGGCGCATCTTCAGCATGCGCGATGCCGTGCTGACGCAATGGGAACACGAGGTGCGCGCCAAGGTGCGCGGTGCCGATGCCTTGCTGACACCCATCTTGATCAATACCTTGCCCGCCTTCTTCGACAACCTGGCCGAAGCGCTGACGCCAGGCTATCCGCGCGACAATGCCACCAGCAATACCAATGCCCCGGCCGTGCACGGCAACGAACGGGCGCGCATGACCAGCTATGGCCCGGAACAGGTGATCCAGGAATACCAGATCTTCCGCGACTGTTTCGCCGATGCGGCCCTCGACGCGGGCGTGCCGCTGCGGCGCCGCGACTGGAAGGTGATCAATGCCTCGATCGATACGGGCATCCGCGAAGCCATCCTGGAATTTACTGCCATGCATGAAAGCTTCCAGCGGCGCATCGCGGCCGGCCTGTCGCACGACATGCGCAATCCCCTCTCCGTCATGCTCAACAGCGCCCAGCTGCTGCAGCGGCGCGCGCAGCAGTTCGACGTGCCGGCCCTGGCGTCGAAAATCATCGAACACGGCAAGCGCCTCGACGACATGATCCAGGAATTGCTCGATACGCTCAGCTACCACCGGGGGCAAAAGCTGCCGCTGGTCTTGCATCGCTTCGATATCCTGCCGCTGGCGCAGCAGGTGGCCGACAGCGTGAATACGGGCCATCCGGGCAAGTGCCAGGTCACGGGTGCGTCCGTCACCGGCTGGTGGTGCGAAAATTCGCTGCGCCGCGCCCTGGAAAACCTGGTCGGCAACGCCCTCAAGTATGGCGATGACGGCCCCATCAAAATCCACATCAACACCCTGCGCGAACGCATGATACTCACCGTGCACAACACGGGCAGCACCATCGCCCCGGAGCAGACCGAGCGTATCTTCGAATACCTGCGCCGCGAACATCAGGGCAGCGCGCCCGGCTGGGGCATCGGCCTGCCCTTCGTGCAAAACGTGGCGGAAAGCCACGGCGGCAGCGCGCTGGTCGACAGTGCGCCGGAAACAGGCACCACGTTTACCATCGACCTGCCCATCGACTGCCGGCCCTTCGTCACGCCGGACGCTTGAGCTCGCCGCCAACTGCCCCAACACCGGCATTTTCCGCGCAGTAACGCACCAATACGGTGCGGATGACGGTTTTACGCCACAAAAATGGTCATTTTTTACATACTTTCGGGTGCGCGGCACTGGCACGATTTCTGCTGAGCTATAGTCAGACACGGCTCAAGGGAAATCACAACATGGCAAATTTTTTCAATGAAATGACTGCAAATGAAGTGGGTACGGACAGCAAGGTACGTGAACACTATCGTGAATTCAGCAACTGGCTGGAGCAGCAATCCCCCGAGACCATCGCCCGCAAGCGGGCCGAAGCCGACCTGACGTTCCGCCGGGTCGGCATCACGTTCGCCGTCTACGGCGACGATGCCGGCACGGAACGCCTGATTCCGTTCGACACCATCCCGCGCATCATTCCCGCCGCCGAATGGGCACAGATGCAGACGGGCCTGGTGCAGCGCGTGCAAGCCTTGAACATGTTCATCCATGATATTTATCATGAGCAAAACATCATCAAGGCGGGCATCATTCCTGCCGAGCAAATCTACAAGAATGCCCAGTACCGCCCGGAAATGCAGGGTATTTCCGTCGCCTCCGACATTTACGCCCACATCGCCGGCGTCGACATCGTGCGGGCCGGACAGGGCGAATTCTATGTGCTGGAAGACAACCTGCGCGTGCCCTCCGGCGTGTCCTACATGCTGGAAGACCGCAAGATGATGATGCGGCTGTTCCCGGAACTGTTCGCCCGCAACCGCATCGCCCCCGTCGACCATTACCCCGACATGCTGCTCGACAACTTGCGCTCGGTCGCGCCGATGGGCGTCGATGACCCCACGGTCGTCGTCATGACGCCGGGCATGTACAACTCCGCCTATTTCGAACATGCATTCCTGGCCCAGCAGATGGGCGTGGAACTGGTGGAAGGCAAGGATCTGTTCGTCAACGACAACTCGGTGTACATGCGCACGACGCGCGGCCCCAAGCGAGTCGACGTGATCTACCGCCGCGTGGACGACGATTTCCTCGACCCGCTGGCTTTCCGCTCGGACTCGTCGCTGGGCGTGCCGGGCCTGCTGTCCGTCTACCGCGCCGGCCGGGTGACCCTGGCCAACGCGATCGGCACGGGCGTGGCCGACGACAAGTCGATCTACCCGTTCGTGCCCGACATGATCAAGTTTTACCTGTCGCAGGAACCCATACTCAACAACGTGCCCACGTACCAATGCCGCAAGAGCGCCGATTTGTCCTACGTGCTGGCGAACCTGGCGCAACTTGTCGTCAAGGAAGTGCATGGCGCGGGCGGCTACGGCATGCTGGTGGGGCCGGCGTCCAGCCTGGCCCAGATCGAGGATTTCCGCCAGCGCCTGCTGGCCAATCCGGGCGGCTACATCGCCCAGCCGACCCTGGCCCTGTCCGCCTGCCCCACGTATGTCGAGGCCGGCATCGCGCCGCGCCACATCGATTTGCGCCCGTTCGTGCTGTCCGGCAAGACGATTTCCATGGTGCCCGGCGGCCTGACCCGCGTGGCGCTCGGCGAAGGCTCGCTCGTGGTCAACTCCTCGCAAGGGGGCGGCACCAAGGATACCTGGGTACTGGAAGCCACTTCCGCTTTTGCAGGAGAGAAAACATGCTGAGCCGCACCGCAGATCATTTGTTCTGGATGGCCCGCTACACGGAGCGGGCGGAAAACACGGCGCGCATGCTCGACGTTAACATGCAGACCTCGATGCTGCCCCAGTCCGAACAGGACGCGGAGCAAGGCTGGCGCGCCACCCTGGGTATTTCCGAGCTGCAAAGCGCGTACGATCACAAATATGGCCGTTTTCATACGCGCGACGTGCTCGACTTCATGGTGCGCGACCCGAACAACCCGTCGTCCATCCTTGCCTGTCTGACGGGGGCGCGCGAAAACGCCCGCGCCGTGCGGGGGACTTTGACGACGGAAGTGTGGGAAATCCAGAACGCCACCTGGCTCGACATGCAGAAGCGTTTGAAAAGCAATCTGCTGGAAACGGACCCCAGCCAGTTCTTCGAGTGGGTCAAGTACCGTTCGCACCTGTCGCGCGGCGTGACCCTGGGCACCATGCTCAAGGATGAGGCCATCCATTTCATTCGCCTCGGCACCTTCCTCGAGCGGGCCGACAACACGGCGCGCATCCTGGACGTGAAATTCCACGGCGCGCGGGACACGTCGAAAGACATCACCCAGCGCGATTTTTACTACTGGGCGGCCCTGCTGCGCTCCGTCTCCGGCTTCGAGATCTACCGCAAGGTTTACCGCGACGTGATCACCCCGGCACGGGTGGCGGAATTGCTGATGCTGCGCGGCGACATGCCCAGGTCGCTCCTGGCCTGCATGGATGACGTGGTGGAAAACCTCAAGCACATCCGCAACGATGTGTCGGCCGATACGGAGCGGTTTGCCGGCAAATTGCACGCGGAACTGAAATTCGGACATATCGACGACATCATGAAGGCGGGCTTGCACCTGACTTTGACGGAGTTTCTGGAAAACATCTATGACTTGGGCAACCGGGTCAGCCGCGACTTCCTCGTTCCCTTGGCGGCCTGATGCAGCTCACCATCCGCCACGAAACCCATTACGCCTACAGTGCGCCGCTGGCCTACACCATCCAGCAGCTGCACCTGACGCCGCGTATCGAGCCGCAGCAGCGCGCCCTGTCCTGGCAAATCACGACGCCGGGCCAGTGCCACGCCTACACGGATGCCTACGGCAACTTGTCGCACATGCTGACGATTAACGGTAGCCATCACTCCCTGAGCCTGGTGGCGCATGGCGTGGTGGAAACCATCTACCCGCACAAGGGACGGCTGAACCTGATCGACACCTTGTCGCCGTTGCTGTTTACCATGCCGACGCCGCTGACGCAGGCCGATCCCGCCATTCTCGACCTGGCGGCCGCCAGCCTGCCGGACCGGAGCGTGACGGCGGGCACGGGCCATCTGCTGCGCCTGGCCGAGCACATCGTCGGCAAGGTCGCGTATGAAAGCGGCGCCACCATGGTCACCACCACGGCCGGCGACGCGCTGGCCCTGGGACGCGGCGTGTGCCAGGATCACGCCCACCTGTTCCTTGCCTGCTGCCACGCCTGGGGAATCCCGGCCCGCTATGTGTCCGGCTATATCGATCCGGGCACGACGGGCCATGCGGCCAGCCATGCCTGGGTCGACGCGTGGGCCGAAGACACGGATTTCGCGGGCTGGGTCAGCATTGACGTCACGCATGCGCGGCTGATGACGGATGCGTATTGCCGCCTGGCCATCGGGCGCGATTACGATTCGGCGGCCCCCGTGCGCGGCGTGCGCCAGGGTGGTGGCACGGAAACCTTAAGAGTCGATGTGCAGATCGTGCCCGTGTAAACAGGCAGGAATGAGGCTGGCCGGGCCTTGCCAGCGGTATGCCGGGCCCGGCTGGTGTAAAATGCTTCCCCTTTTGATTTGATTTACGACGATGACTTATTGCATAGGCATGCGCCTGAACGAAGGCCTGGTCTTCCTGTCCGACTCCCGCACCAACGCCGGCGTGGACCAGGTAGGCACCTTCCGCAAGATGAGCGTGTTTGAAAACCCGGGCGACCGCATGCTGGTCCTGATGACGGCCGGCAATTTGTCGATCTCGCAGGCGATCCGCCAGATCGTTTCCGAACACGTCGATGCGGACGGGCGCAGCATCTGGAATGTGGCCAGCATGTATGACGCGGCCCGCATCGTGGGCGAAGCCGTGCGCACCGTGCACCTGCGCGAAGCGAAGGCCCTGGCCGACTGCGGCATCGATTTCAATGTCAGCATCATATTAGGCGGGCAGATAGGCGCCGAGCGCTGCCGGCTGTTCCAGGTGTATTCAGCCGGCAATTTCATCGAATCGCACGATGAAAACACGTATTTCCAGATCGGCGAAGCTAAATATGGCAAGCCCATCATCGACCGGGTGATCAACCCGTTCACGCGCCTGGACGAGGCGGCAAAGTGCGCGCTGATCTCCATGGATTCGACCTTGCGTTCGAACATTTCCGTCGGCTTGCCGCTCGACCTGCTCGTCTACGAGACAGGCAGCCTTGCCGTCACGCGCTTCGTCACCATCGATGAAAAGAACCAGTATTTCCGCATGATCCGCGACACGTGGGGCGAACAATTGAAACAGGTGTTCGAAGGCATCGTCGATCCCGTGTGGAACGCGGCGCCGGAGACGACGACGAACGTGCTGTCGTCCGCCAACATGCACAGCAAGCCCGTGCGCGTGGCCATTCCCGAGCACGTGAGCCGCGGCGGCCTGACCGTGGCACCGCTGCAATCGTTGGCGCAGCAGTTCAGCGACGACAAGCAGCATTGATCTGCCGCGCACCGCCTGCGCGCGATGCTGGACAAGTCGCTTTTCGCGTGCTTTTATGGCAATATGGGTTGATATTTAATCCAGATTGACCTGAAAGGCAGGTAGCGCATGGACTTGATCACTTCCGCCGTCGTGGCGGCCATCGGGCATGGCGCGCCCGGCCATGCGCCCGAAGCCGTGGCCAGCCACTATGAGCGGCTCAAGCAGGCCATCGCCAAGTTCGACAGCGCCGCCGCCATCCTGGCCGCCATCGCCGCACTGGAAGCCGAGCCTGCCAATAACCAGCTGCAACTGGCCCTGTCGGCCGCCCTGTCCAGCGCGAAAGTGCCGGACGACATGGAAACCCTGTTTGCCGCGCAAGGCTTGCTCGATGCGGTGCAGCGGCCTTTGCCCCAGGCACCCGACGTGGAAGCGGCGCCCGCCCCGGCCGATAAAAGCGCCGTCGTATCGAATTATGCCGTCGTCAAAGTGTATTTCGCCACAGACCGCCAACGCGACGTGGGCAAGCCGCCGGCCCAGCGCTTCAGCGGCGAACGCAACATTCTGGGAGGCAATGGCCCGCTCAGCTATGGCAGCTGCGACATCAGCATCCCCCGCGACCACCGCATGGGCCAGCTGGAATCGCCGTCGCTGTGGCGCCTGGAATTTCGCGACGACCCGGCCAAGCACGTGGTGGTGCTGTCCGCCGAGGTGCAGGACCGCGACAACTTCTTTGCCGCCCTCAAAACCCAGATCCGCGCCTCGGCCGATAAAAGCGCCTTTCTCTTCGTGCACGGCTATAACGTGAGTTTCGAGGATGCGGCGCGGCGCACGGGACAGATGGCCTACGACCTCGGTTTCGACGGCGCGCCCGTGTTCTACAGCTGGCCGTCGCGCGGCGGCGTGGCTGGCTACACCATCGATGAAAACAATATCGAATGGAGCACGCCCCACATGACGGCTTTCCTGGCCGACTTTCTCGCCAGCACGGAAGCAGCACAAGTCTATCTGGTGGGGCACAGCATGGGCAGCCGAGGCCTGGCGCGGGCCGTGGCCGACTTGCTGGCCGCACAGCCGCAGCTGGCGCAAAAGATCACGGAAATCATCCTGTCCGCACCCGATATCGACGCGGCCATCTTCAAGCACGATATCGCGCCGAAACTGGCCGGCGCGCGCAACCCCGTCACCTTGTATGCCTCGTCGCAAGACCTGGCCCTGGCCGCCTCGAAGGCCGTGCACGGCTACGCGCGCGCGGGCGACAGCGGCGCCGGCATGCTGATCGTGGCGGGCGTGGAAACCATCGACGCCAGCGGGGTCGACACGAGTTTCATGAAACACACGTATTTCGCGGAAAAGCGCTCCGCCCTGTCTGACATGTTTTATCTGATACGCAACCATGCGCGCGCCGACCAGCGCTTTCTCGACCCCGTCGACACGGCGGCCGGCCGCTATTGGACGTTCAAACCGTGACGCCGTTCCATCCGGTGCGGCACGCATGCTAAGATACGGCCCAGAGGGTGGCAACGGGCACGGCGATGACGCCGCCAGCCGATCCCCCGCAAGCAGGCCTATCATGTTGACATCATCTTCTACACCGCAAGCCGAATCGCTGATCCGCAACACCAACGCCCGCGTCACCAAGACGCGCGTGAAGGTGCTCGACTTTTTAATGGCGCAAAGCCGTTCGCTGACCCACCATGAAATCCAGCAGGCGCTGTCGCAGGACAGCGATATCGATTCCGTCACCCTGTACCGGGTACTGGAATGGCTGACGGAAAATGAACTCGTGCACCGCATCGCGGGCACCGACCAGGTATGGCGCTTCAGCGCGGGCGCCGGCCACCAGGCGCACGAGCACGCGCACTTCCAATGCACCAAATGCGCGAACGTCACCTGCTTCAATGAAGTCAAGCTGCCGCCGCCCGTGCTCTTGCCGGAAGGCTTCAGCGGCGGCGAAGTCGATTACCTGATCAAGGGCCTGTGCCCGCGCTGCAAATAGCGGTGTCACTTCAGCAGCAAGGCCAGGTGATGCTCGTCATGGAACAGCTCACCGACGCGCATCGAGCGCGGCTCCGTGCCATACGCGATAAATCCCAGCGATTCATACAGCCGCAAGGCGGCATTGTTTTCCGCATTCACGCTCAAGTGCACTTGCATGATGGCAGGGTCGCGTTCGGCCTGTTCGATGCAGGCGTTGACGAGCCGCCGCGCCACGCCCTTGCCCCGCTGCGTCACGTCGACAAACACGCCCCACAGCAAGGCCTTGTGCGACAACTGGCGCATCCTTTCGCGCTGCAATCCGGCAAAACCGACGAGACGTTCGCCATCGAAGGCGCCAAAACCGCGCTGAAAGGCGCCGCCGGCAATGCGCTGCGCATGTTCTTCCGGCGTGCGCGCCAGCTCGTCTTCACGCGACGAAGAAAACGAGCTGGGCGAATCAAGGATGGCGCGCAGGCGCAGCGCGCAAAAGGCGGGGGTGTCTGCTGGCGTCAGCAGGCGGATGACGATCTCAGGTGCGGGCATGGTGGAATCCGGCAGTTTTTTCCCATTATACCCACGCCTCCAGCTCAGGCACGCACGCGGCGCAAACCCAGCAAAGTCCAGCCGTACAGGGCCGCCATCAGCAGCACCATGGCCGCTCCCAGGGCCGCAGTCCAGCTTTCCGGCAGCGACCACGCGGCGTAAAACTTGCCGGCCGCCATGTATCCAGCCATGACCACGCAGATGGCGACGATGGGCCAGCCCAGGCGGCGGCGGAACGCGCGCACGATGTCTGCCTGGCCCGTGCGCATGACTTTCGCCGTGACCCAGCCATCGAAGGTATCGGTCACGCCCATGCCGACGGCGAACACGAGGCCGGTCAGCAAGGCTGGCTGCATGCCGCCCAGCGCGACGGCCGCGTAGCCCCAGGCGGCCGCCTGCAGGGCCGTGTCGAAGACGAGCGCGAACAGCATGCCGACGAGGATGGCGGCGAGCGGTCCCGAAGCGCCCCGCAGCGCCCGCGGCAACAGCCGGCCGCGCACCTCGGCCAGTTGCGCGCCGGCCAGCAAGCTGCGCGCATTCATGCCGGCGATGAGCAATAGCAAGGCAATGGGCAGCCATTCCAGCCAGCCGAATACTGCCTCCGACGGTGTAAATTGCTGCGACGCGACGGCCGCGACGGCGACGATGGCCAGCACGGTGAGGCCATGCCCCAGCGCAAACAGCGCGCCCATCCACGGCGCCCAGCGCGGCGCTGCGGCCTGGCTGCGCAAGGTCAGGCCATCGACGGCGGCCAGGTGATCGGGTTCCAGCCCATGCCGCATGCCGAGCAGGAAAATCAGCGCCAGGGCGGGCAAGCCCGCTTCCACGCTCATGCCGCCACCTCGCTTACGCTGGCCGTCACGCAACGGTCCAGGCCGCGTATCAGCATATCCTGCGGCAAGTCGCGGCCGATAAAGATGATCTTGCTGGCGCGCGGTTCGCCGTCGCGCCACGGCGCGCCCAGCTCCGAGCCCATCAGCATGTGCACGCCCTGGAACACGGCGCGGCAATCCAGGTCGGCAACATACAAAATCCCCTTGTAGCGCATCAGCTGGGTGCCGAACAGCTGTACCACAGCATCGAGAAAATTTTCCACCTGCAGCAGGTCGAGGGGCTGGGACTGGTGATAGACGAATGATTGCACGCCGTCGCCATGGCGGTGTCCCAGTTCTCCCAGGAAATCCGGCTCCAGCTCGACGATGGCGTTCAAGTTGAAACCGCGAATATTCAGGATGTCGCGCAGCGGCACATTGCCGAAGCGCACTTTCTGTATGCCGGCGCGGCCATTGATGGCGACCAGGCGCTGGCGCAACGCGGCCAGCTCGTCCTTGCTGACCAGGTCCGTCTTCGACAGCAGGATGCGGTCGGCAAAGCCCACCTGCTCCTGCGCTTCCTTGTGCGCCGTCAATTGCTGCTGCGCGTGGCGCGCATCGACCACCGTCAGGATGGCGTCGAGCATGTAGTACTCGCTGACGGAGGGCTCCGCAAAGAAAGTTTGCGCCACGGGTCCGGGCGCGGCCAGGCCCGTCGTTTCGATGATCACGTGGTCGAAGGCAATAATTCCTGCCGCGCGCCTGGCCTGCAGTTCACCGAGGATGCGGATCAGGTCGCCGCGCACGCTGCAGCAGATGCAGCCATTGTTCATTTCCACGATCTGCTCGTCGCTATCTTGCACCAGCAAGCCATGGTCGATGCTTTCGGCGGCGAATTCGTTTTCGATCACGGCGATGCGCACGCCGTGATCGCCCTGCAATATGCGCTTGAGCAAGGTGGTTTTCCCGCTGCCGAGAAAACCCGTGATGATGGTAACGGGGATCAATTCTGTCATAGTGCTTTCCTGTCGGTGGTTAATCTTCGAGTTCTTCCATGCGCTGCCATTGGGGAAACGGGTCGGCCAGCTTGCGCCAGGCGGCCATGCCCTGGCGCGTTTCCGTGTAGTTGAGTTGACATTTCTTCAAGTCCGCCTCGATGGCGGCCTGGTCCATGTCCTGGCCGATGAAGACGAGCTCCTGGTAGCGGTCGCCATACGTTTCGCTCCAGCCCGCTTTAACTTCCGCCAGCGAGGCCGCATCCGTTGGCCAGCGCTCCTTGGGCACGGACGCCCACCACAGGCCCACGGGTTCGATATTCATCAGCTTGCCCGCGCCGGACAGGCTGGCCACCCATTCGGGGCGGCTGGCCAGCCAGAAATATCCCTTGCTGCGCACCACGCCCTTGATCGGCTGGGCAATGTAGTCATGCAGGCGCTGCGCGTGGAACGGCTCCTTCGACCGGTACACAAAACTGCTGATGCCATAGGTGTCCGTTTCCGGCGTGTGGATGCCGGCCAGCTCCTGCGCCCAGCCCGGCATGCTGGCCGCCTGCTCCAGGTTGAACAGATTCGTGCCCAGGATGGCGTCGAGCGGCACGAGGGACTGGTTCGTTTCGATGATGCGCGCGCCGGGATTCAACGCCTTGATGACGGCCAGCACGCGCAGGCGCTCGGCCGCATCGACCATGCCGACCTTGTTGAGGACGATGACATTGGCAAACTCGATCTGTTCCGTCAGCAAATTGGCCAGCTGGCGGTCGTCCCCCTCGCCCGCCGTCTCGCCCCGCTGCTCGAGGCTGTCTTCACTGTGGAAATCATTGAGCAGGTTGACGCAGTCGACGACGGTGACCATGCAGTCGATGCGCGCCACGTCATTGAGGCTGTCGCCGTGCTCATCCTCGAAGTCGAAGGTGGCGGCGACGGGCATCGGCTCGCCCACGCCCGTCGATTCGATCAGCAAATAATCGAAGCGGTCTTCCGCGGCCAGGCGCCGCACTTCCAGCAACAGATCGTCGCGCAAGGTGCAGCAGATGCAGCCGTTCGACATTTCCACGAGTTTTTCTTCCGTGCGCGACAAAGCCGCGCCGGCCGCTTCGGCACTGTCTTTCACGAGCGAGGCATCGATATTGACTTCGCTCATGTCATTGACGATGACGGCCACGCGCTTGCCTTCGCGGTTGCGCAGTATGTGGTTGAGCAAGGTGGTCTTGCCGGCGCCGAGAAAGCCGGATAGGACGGTGACGGGGAGTTTGCGCTGGGCCATGGGTATCTTTCGGATGAGCAATTAAGGGAGGCAATGGACCTTGGATTTTAAATGCAAGTCTATTGCGTTTGCATTATAATGCAGCTCAGTTGCATTTGTGCGGCAATCTTTGCCGGCCTGACTTCCGAAAGAATTCCATGCTCCACCTCGCCTCTTTGACCTATGGCTATGACCATGCCAGCCCCGTGCTCGATATCGACGCATTCCACTTGCCCGCCGGGCAGCACGCACTGCTGCTGGGGCCGTCCGGCTCCGGCAAATCGACTTTGTTGCATTTGCTGGCGGGCATCCTGGCGCCCCAGGCGGGCCGCCTTGAAGTGGCGGGCAAGTCCCTGCCCGGCCTCACGCCGCGCCAGCGCGACAGCTGGCGCGGCCGCACCATCGGCTTGCTGCCACAGCAACTGGCGCTGGTGCCCAGCTTGAACGTGCTCGACAATGTCTTGCTGCCCGCCTACGCCAGCGGGCAGCGGCCCGATCCGGCCCGCGCGGCCAGCTTGCTGGGCCAGTTGGGCCTGGCCAACAAGCTCGATACCTACCCATATGCTTTGAGCGGCGGCGAACGCCAGCGGGCCGCCATCGCGCGCGCCATTGTCATGCGCCCGCGGCTGATCCTGGCCGACGAGCCGACGGCCAACCTCGACGACGCCGCCTGCACCGCCGTCGTGCACCTGCTGGCCAGCCAGGCTGAGCAAGTTGGCGCCTCGCTGGTGATTGCCAGCCACGACGCCAGGGTGCTGGCCGCCATGCCCGATGCGCTCGTGCTGCGCCTGCCCCGCTCCAGCTCCAGAGTGGCGGCATGAACGCGGCCACCCTGGCCTGGCGTGCCCTGCGCCACAAGCCGCTGGCGTCCAGCCTGAATCTGCTGCTGGTGGCCATCGGCATCGCCATGATGACGTTCATTCTCGGCGTATCCAGCCAGCTGGAAGAGCACGCCGAACGCGATGCCCAGGGCATCGACCTGGTGGTGGGCGCCAAGGGCTCGCCCTTGCAACTGATCCTGTCGTCCGTGTATCACGCCGATATTCCAACCGGTAACATTCCCAACAGCGCGCTGGCGGCGCTGGCCGCGCAGCCGCTGGTGCAATCCGCGATCCCGCTCGCGCTGGGCGACAATTTCCACGGTGTGCGCATCGTCGGCAGCACCACGGCGCTGCTCGACCATTACGGCGCGCAGCTGGCGCAAGGAAAGTTGTTCGCGCAACCGATGCAAGCCGTGTTCGGCGCCCAGGCGGCCCGTGAAACAGGCGCCACCCTCGGCGCCCGCTTTGCCGGCTCGCACGGCCTGGCTTCCGGCGGCGAAGTGCACGAGCACGCGCCCTACACGGTAACGGGCATTTTGGCGCCCACGGGCACCGTGCTCGACCGATTGATCGTCACGCCCGTCGCTTCCGTGTGGCGGGTGCACGAAACGGACCCGGATGAACCAGCGGCAACTGCGCCCCAGCGCGAATTGACGGCCGTGCTGGTGCAATACGCTTCGCCCCTGGCCGCCATCAGCCTGCCGCGCTGGGTCAATAGCCAGCCGCGCCTGCAGGCGGCCCAGCCCGCTTTCGAGGCGGCACGGCTATTCAATTTGCTGGGCGTGGGCATCGCCGTGCTGCGGGCGATTGCCGCCGGCGTGCTGCTGGTGGCGGCCCTGTCGCTGTTCGTGGCGCTGTATGGCGCGCTGGAAGAGCGCAAGACGGACCTGGCCATCCTGCGCACCCTGGGCGCCTCGCCCGGCAAACTGCTGCGTTTGCTGCTGGCGCAAGGCTTGCTGCTGTCATTGACGGGCGCGGCGCTAGGCTGGCTGCTGGGCCATGCCGGTGTTGGCTTGCTGGAATCGATGCAGCAACTGAATCTGCAAGCGTGGCGCATCGCGCCCGGTGAAGCTTGGCTGCCCGTTATTGCCGTGGCGGTGGGACTGCTGGCCGCCGCCATTCCCGCTGCACGCGCCTACCGCACCGATATCGCCGCCACCCTGGCGCGCTCCTGAAAGGAAAAAAATGTTGAACATCATGATATTGAGCGCTGGACTGCTGCTGGCCGGCTCTGCCTTCGCCGCCCCCGCCGACGAACCACCGTCGTTTTTCGCTCCCTTGACGGACTTGCCCGGCGTCGTGTCGTGGAAACTGCTGGGCAAGGCCACCACGATCAAGGCGAAAAAAGGCCGCATGGTACCGAAATACACGCCGGAAATCAGCGCGCTCGACAATACGGACGTGAAAGTGCAAGGCTTCATGATGCCCTTGGAACCAGGCCAAAAGCAGAAACACTTCCTGCTGACCGTCACCTCGGCCAGTTGCCCCTTTTGCCTGCCGGCCGGTCCGGAAGGCGTGGTGGAGATCAAAAGCCGCACGCCCGTGAAATTCAGCTATGCGCCGTTCATCGTGCAAGGCAAGCTGAAAGTGCTGGCCAGCGATCCCATGGGCCTGTATTACCGCATGACGGACGCGGCCGTGGTGCCGCAATGACGCGCTGGCCGGCGCTATTGCTGTTGCTGGCCAGCCATGCGGCTGCCGCGCCGCTATCCTTTGACTTGGCCCGCCTCGATGGCGATGGCCGGCTGAAGCTCGACCAGTTCCAGAACCAGCCAGTGGTGCTGAACTTCTGGGCCAGCAACTGCCTGCCCTGCATCCGGGAGTTGCCGATATTACATGCCCATGCCGCCAAGCAGCAGAAACTCCGCTTCATCGGCATTGCCATCGATACGCGGGCGGCCGCGCAAGCGTTCCTGCGGCAGCACCGGGCCAGCTATCCCCAAGCCCTGGCTTTACCCGCCTTGCTGCCAACCTTTGGCAATCAAATCAAGGGTTTGCCGTACACAGTGATCCTGACTTCTCAACATCGGATCTGCACGCGGCGCCTGGGACCCGTCGATGCGGCCTGGCTGGCCAAGACCGTGGCCGCCTGCACGTAAGCCAGTATCCATGCGCCTTGCACGGCTGTCATCGCCGCGTCACATGGCGGCGTTACAGTCGCGTCCTTTGAATCTCTGCGAGGGCGGTAATGAAAACAAATAGGGTCATGCTGGCGGCGCTGGCAAGTGCGGGTCTCGTTGCTTGCAACGGCAGTTCAAACACGGCGCCGGCCATTCCCGAGGGCACGACGGTCACCGTGGCATTGCTGGAAACCACCGATATCCACTCGAACGTGTTGAGCTATAACTACTATGCGCTGGCCGAAGACACGAGCCTGGGCCTGGAACGCACGTCGACCCTGATCCAGGCGGCGCGCGCGGAAAATCCGAACAATGTGCTGCTCGACGATGGCGACGTCATTCAGGGCACCTTGCTGGCCGACCTGCAGGCCGTTGCCGCGCCCGTTCCGTGCAGCGGCACCCTGGCCGTGCATAAAGCCATGAATGCGTTGAAATACGATGCGGGCGGCATGGGCAACCATGAATTCAACTACGGCTTGCCTTACCTGAGCCAGATCACCAACACGGATTTCGGCATTCCCGGCGTGGCCAAGCCGACGGGCACGTGTGGCGCGCCCGCCTTCCCTTCCGTGCTGAGCAATGTCGTCGGCGTGGCCAGCGGCAAGCCCATTTTCCAGCCCTACACTGTGCTGCCGCGCGATTTCGCCGCCACGGCGCCCGATGGCAGCAAGCTGACCGTCAAAATCAATGTGGGCGTGCTGAGCTTTGTACCGCCGCAAATCCTCGAATGGGATCAAAAAGTGCTCGCTGGCAAGGTCAGCGTGACGGGTGTGCAGGAAGCGGCGAAACAGTACGTGCCGGAATTGCGCAGCAAGGGCGCCGACCTCGTCGTGGCCCTGTCACATGGCGGCCTGGACACGAGCGCCTACAGCCCGAAGATGGAAAACGGCAGCTATCATTTGACCACCACGGGCATCGATGCACTGATGATCGGCCATTCGCACCTGATCTTCCCGAAAGGCAAGGAAGTGGGCGCGGCCGCGCTCGACGCCTCGTTTGCCGCCTTCCCCGCCAGCGCGAAGATCGACGCCGTCAACGGCTTTGTGAACGGCGTACCGACCGTCATGGCGCAAAGCTGGGGCCGCCGCCTGGGCATCATCAAGCTGACGATGGTGTATCAAAGCGGCAAGTGGGTAGTGCAGCCAGCCAAGACGACGGTGGAATCGCGCGGCTTCAAGTACACGGATGGCACGACTCTCGTGAAAGCCGATCCGGCCATCGCGCCACTCGTTGCCACCGAGCACGCGGCCACCATCGCCTACGCCAAGCAGCCGCTGGGCATCAGCACGGATTTCGAGATGTCGGCCTATTTTGCGCTGGTGGGCGACGTGAGCGCCATCCAGCTGGTGAACCAGGCGCAGCTCGACTATGTGAAGAACTTCATCGCCACCAGCACGGACGCCACCTTGGCCAGCTACAAGAATATCCCCGTGATTTCGTGCAGCGCGCCGTTCAAGGCGGGCCGCAACGGACCATCGGACTTCACGGACGTGGCCGCGGGCGCGACGCCGGCCGCACCGGTCGGCTTGCAAGTGCGCAATCCGGGCGACTTGTATTTGTACAGCAATAACAACCTGCAAGCCGTCAAGATCAAGGGTTCGGACTTGAAAGCATGGCTGGAAACGTCGGCCAAGCAATTTGCCCAGATCGACCCGGCCAGCAGCGCCGAGCAGGATCTGGTGCCGTCGTATGGCACGATCTATAACTATGACGTGTTCTACGCGGAAAACAATGCGCTGACGTACCAGATCGACGTGACGAAAAAGCCGGGCAGCCGCATCGTCAACCTCACGTACAAGGGTGCGCCCGTGGCCGACGGCGATGACTTCATCGTTGCCACCAACGACTACCGCGCCGGTGGCGGCGGCGCCGTGCCCGGCATCGACGGCAGCAAAACCATCATCAAGTCGCCCGATGCGAACCAGGCCGTGGTCAGCAACTACCTGGCGTCGCTGAGCACCAAGGGCGGCAAGGTGACCCTGGCGGCCAATGGCAGTGCGCGCAGCTGGAGCTTCGTCAAGACGGCCACGGCCGGTCCCGTGATCCTGCGCTCGGCGCCGGGCCATCTGGCGCTGGCGCAAGGCAGCGGCATCGCCAACGTGGCGGCCGAAGGCGGCCTCGACGCCAGCGGTTTCGCCAAGTACCGCATCGACCTGAGCAAATAAGGTCCATGGCCGGAACCGCGGCGGTTCCGGCCTGTCTTGATGAAAGCTGATCCAGATGAAACATCCACTCTCCCTGCCCGCCGTCGTGCTGGCAACGTTCTTGACCGCCTGCCAGTCGTCGCCACCGCCCACGGCGGCGGAAATCGAAGCCGTCGCCATGCATGCGCGCCAGGCGGGCGACCACCAGGCCGAACGCAAGGTACGCAGCTGGGCCGGCAAGGACATGCCCGTCGCCGAACGCGAACTGGCGCTGATTTACCAGCCCCGTCCCGAACGCCGCGCCGAAGCCTTGAGCCTGTTCGAACAGGCGGCCCGCGCGGGCGACACGGAAGCGGCCTTCGAGCTGGGCCAGATGCTGCGCGCGGCCACGCCTGGCCAGGCCTGGCTATGGTACCGGCAAGCGGCGCAACAAGGCCATGCGAAGGCGGCCCTGATGCTGGGCCTGCTGGCGGCGAATGGCGAAGGCGTGCCCAAAGATCAAAGCGAGGCGGCGCGCTGGCTGGCAAAGGCGAGCGAGCTGGGCAATCCGCACGCCATGTTTTTGCTCTACAACGCCTACCGCGAAGGCCGCGGCGTGCCGCGCGACCCGGCCAAGGGCCATGCGCTGCTGGAAGAAGCGGCCCACCACGAATACCCGCCCGCCATCCAGGAACTGGCCATGACGGTGCAAGCCGACGACGCCCTGCGCGCCGGCCACCTGATGAAGGAAGCGACGGAGCACCGGCATAACAACTGGAACAAGTTTTAAAAACTGGGCAAAAGGCCAGTGGCGTGATCGAAGCCTGCCTTTATATACTTGCAACTTGCAAGCGTGCGGGAGCGGCAGCTACTCAGCGCTTATGATGCAAGGACGCCGCCTGAGCTTGCTCGGGCGGCGCGGCAAGCCATCCCGCATAAAAAAGTTTACACTGGTTTGCATTTTAGAAATTTTACTCTGGACCAGCCCCGGTGAGTGTTCATTCAACCCAGCCAGTGTTTGAGTAGCGCCGGTGCGTCCATTGCTCTGCCTAGCCATGAAAGAAAGAGTCCAATGAAAAAGCTGACCACCGCCTTTGGCGCGCCTGTTCCCGACAACCAGAACATCCAGACGGCCGGCCCGCGCGGCCCCGCCCTGCTGCAAGATGTGTGGTTCCTGGAAAAGCTGGCCCACTTCGACCGCGAAGTCATCCCCGAGCGCCGCATGCATGCCAAGGGTTCCGGTGCGTACGGCACGTTTACCGTCACGCACGACATCACGCGCTACACGCGGGCGAAAATCTTTGGCGAAGTGGGCAAGAAAACGCCGATGTTCGCGCGCTTTTCCACGGTGGCCGGCGAACGGGGCGCGGCGGACGCGGAACGCGATATCCGCGGCTTTGCCCTGAAGTTCTACACGGAAGAAGGCAACTGGGACCTGGTCGGCAACAACACGCCCGTCTTCTTCATGCGCGACCCATTGAAATTTCCCGATCTGAATCACGCCATCAAGCGCGACCCGCGCACCGGCTTGCGCAGTGCCAACAGCAACTGGGATTTCTGGACCTCGCTGCCTGAAGCCCTGCACCAGGTCACGGTGGTGATGAGCGACCGTGGCTTGCCGCGCAGCTTCCGCCACATGCATGGCTTCGGCAGCCACACTTTCAGCTTCCTGAATGCGCAAAACGAGCGTTTCTGGGTCAAGTTCACCTTGAAAACCCAGCAAGGGATTCAAAACCTGACGGACGCCGAAGCCGAAGAACTGGTCGGCAAGGACCGCGAAAGCTCGCACCGCGACCTGTACGAAAGCATCGAAAACAAGGATTTCCCCCGCTGGACCCTGTACGTGCAGATCATGCCGGAAAAAGAGGCAGGCACGTATCACCTCAACCCGTTCGACCTGTCGAAAGTGTGGCCGCACGGCGACTATCCGCTGATCGAAGTAGGCGTGCTGGAACTGAACCGCAATGCCGACAACCACTTTGCCGAAGTGGAACAGGCGGCCTTCAACCCGGCCAACGTGGTGCCCGGCATCAGCTTTTCGCCGGACAAGATGCTGCAAGGCCGGCTGTTCTCGTATGGCGACGCGCAGCGCTACCGCCTTGGCGTCAACCACAGCCATATCCCTGTCAACGCGCCGAAATGCCCGTTCCACAGCTACCACCGCGACGGCCAGATGCGCGTCGACGGCAACATGGGCGGCACCCTGGGCTATGAACCGAACAGCGAGCAGGAGTGGGCCGAGCAGCCCGATTTCCGCGAGCCGCCATTGAGCATCGAAGGCGCGGCCGACCACTGGAACCACAGAGTCGACGAGGATTACTATTCGCAGCCGCGCGCCCTGTTCCGCCTGATGACCGCGGCGCAGCAGCAAGCCTTGTTCGACAACACGGCGCGCGCCATCTCGGGCGCGTCGGAGCAAGTCAAGCAACGCCACATCGGCAACTGCACCCTGTGCGACCCCGCCTATGGCGCGGGCGTGGCCGAAGCGATCGGCCGCCTGAGCAAATAAGGCAGGCTGCAAGACTGCATGGAAGGCCTGGCAACAGGTCTTCTATCGCAACGCTCCGCCGCGGCAAGGTGCCCAGGCCCGCTTGCTGCCTACCAGCGCTGGATATCGATCTGGCCCGTGATGCTCGTTTCCACCGGATAACCCTCGACCTGAGACGGCACGCGCCGCTTGACGGACGAGTCGCGCAGATACACGACGAGCGCTTCCTTGCCCACGGCCGTCTGTCCCACGCTGACACCTTCCACGCCGTCGATGGCCATTAGCGCCCGCTCGTTGCGCCGCTTCGCCGCTTCCAGCCGGCCCTGGGGCGCGGCAGGAGCATATTGCCCCATGCCCTGTCCAGGCGTCTCATCCGGCAAATACGGCATGGCGGCGTCCTCGAAAACGCCATACGGCGATTGTGCGAATTTACTGTTTGACATGACCCACCCTCCTGATGCCTTCCATGATACACCCGGCCATCGGGCGCCGCAGCGCCGTTCGCCGGGCACATGGCTGCTGTCGCTCATACCATCATCATCGTGCAAAAAACAGCGTTATACAAGGACGAGGCGGCGCGACACCTGCGCCGCGCCGTCTCCTCGAGGGTTCAAGTATACAAATTGATGTCGAGCGCCACCACCACCCGCCGCATCTGGTTGGCAAAGGTGATGTTATTGCCGCCGGCAAACAGCAAGCCTACGGGATTGCGCTGCTGGTTCCAGGTCCAGATGGAGGAGCCGGAATCGCCGCCCGCGCTGAACGCCCCGCTCACGCCCGTGATGGCGATCTGGTCCTGGAACAGCGCGATCCTGCCGCCACCGTAATTGACGTTGATGGTGGCGCCCAGGCCCGTGATGCGGCCTTGCGTCAATTGCGTCGTGCGGCCCGACTTGCCGACCATCATGCCCAGCGCGGGCGCCACCAGCGCATTGCTGATGCGGAAGTACGCGGGCACGCCGCCGCTCAGGTAGACCAGTTCGGGACGCACCCTGTCTGGCCAGGCCCAGCCGGTGGCGCAATCGACGAAATTGACGCCACCGCTGAAATTGATGGGCACGAAGCGCTCGAGCACAGCGACCTGGTCTTGCGGACAGCGGCCGCCGTCGATGGGGCCAGGCTGCACGATGCAGTCGTTGAAGACGCCGCCGTTGGAATTGGCCAGCACGTGATTGTTGCTAAGGATCATCAAGCGGCTGTTGCGCGGCGCGCTGCGCCCCACGGCCAGGCAGCCGATGGTGCCGGCCGTGATGCGGAAATGCCCGACCGACACGCCGCCCGGCGCGGGGCGCAAGCGGAAACGGTGCGGCTGCGCATCGATCACGCCCGTGACGACGATATTGACGGGCACCCTGTCGCTGGACACGGCGCGCACGCCCATTGCGCCCACGATGGCGGCCTTGGCGCGGTCGACGGAAGTGGGCTCGGCCACGTACAGGGTCAGGGCCGGCAAGCCCGGCTCGCCGGACGAGCTGTCGCTGGCGCCCTCGCCCAGGCCGATGGACACGCCCTGGATATTGCCGCCGTCGCTGAAGGCATCGGCCGCGCGCACGCCGGCCGCCTGGGAGATGGACTGGCGCATGCCGTCTTCGATGCTGCGCTTGATTTCCAGCAATTCCATGCTGACGCCGCTCAAGGCGTCGGGCATGTCCGAGACGGACGCGCTCTCGATCGTATTGTCGTCTTCGCCGGGGGCGGCAAATTGGCCGACGGCCTCTTCATCGTCCGCGCTTTGTCCCCTGCCGCTGCCGCCAGGCGGGGCGCTGAAACCATTCTCGTTGCCAATCATCATGCTCTCCTCGTGGGTCGTTCCGAAACACCAGTGTGGGCTGGCCGCGCGGGCCGGTATTGATCTGGGTTGAACCGCGCCGACACATGGCCGCCCTGTCCCAGCGGGGGCAGCGAGGATAAAAATAGTTCCCTCGTCAAGGTTGAGCGAGATCAGGCGTGCGGGCAGAGGCAGCGCCGTATACTTGGTTGGCAGGCTGGAATTGGGTCTGCTCCACGGCAGCAACGGTATGGATGGGGGAACAATGACGAGCCCTGGTATGACACGCCAATCCGACGACGCGCCTGCGGACCAACATGCCGGTTTTATGCACGGCATGGCGGCCTGGGCGGAAAAACACCGCATCAGTCCATGGCGCGGCAGTTTTGCCGACTTCATCGAGCAGATCCTGCCCGGCCGCGCGGCTCTGCTGACGCGCAGCGCGCACCAGTACCTGTGGGACATGATGCGCTGGAACGGCCAGACGGACGATGCCGGACGTTTCCGCTGCCGCCTGTTCGACGACGAGCTGTTCGGCATCGACGAGGCGATCGACCGCGTCGCCGCCTACTTCAAGGCGGCCGCCGCCGGCTCCGAAGTGGGCCGGCGCATGCTGCTGTTGCTGGGTCCGCCGTCGGGCGGCAAGTCGACCATGGTGATCCTGCTCAAGCGGGGGCTGGAAGAATACAGCCACAGCAGCGAAGGCGCGCTGTACGGCATCGCCGGCTGTCCCGTGCACGAATCGCCGCTGCACCTGGTGCCGCACAGCATGCGCGCCGACTTTCGCGCCAGCTATGATGCCGAGCTGCACGGCGAACTGTGTCCCCATTGCCGCGCCCGCCTGGAAGAACAGTACGCGGGCGACTTCCTGCGCATGCCCGTCGAGCGCATCCACCTGTCCGAGGCGGGCCGCTGCGGCATCGGCACGTATGCGCCGCACGATCCCACCACGGCCGACCTGGCCGACCTCGTGGGTTCCGTCGACCTGTCGAAAGTGGCGCAGTACGGCGACGAAGGCGATCCGCGCGCCTGGTCATGGTCCGGCGCCGTGTATGCGGCCAGCCGCGGCATGCTGGAAATGATCGAGATCCTCAAGGTCAAGCGGGAATTCCTCTACCTGCTGCTGACCCTGACGCAGGAAAAGAATGTCAAGGTGTCGCGCTTTCCCCTGATTTACCTCGACGAAACCATCCTCGCGCACACGAATCTGGCCGAATTTCGCAAATTCCTGCAAGAAAGCGAAAACGAGGCCTTGCTCGACCGCATGGTCATCGTGCAAGTGCCGTACACGCTCAATTACCGCGAAGAAGCGCGCATTTACCGCAAGCTGATCCAGGCGGCCGCGCCCGCCTTCCGCGACGTGCACCTCGATCCGCACGTGCTGCATGCGGCGGCCGTGTTTGCCATCCTCAGCCGCTTGCCCGAGGGCGACGACAAGGAAGCCGAACTGGTCAAGAAACTGCGCGTGTATGCCGACGAAGACGTCGACGACTTGCAGCATGCCGACATCCGCCGCGTGCGCGAGCGCGACAAGTCGCCCGACGAAGGCCTGTCGGGCGTCTCGCCCCGTTTCGTCATCAATGCCCTGTCGCACGCCATCATTTCCGCCCAGCGCAACAGCCTGTCCACCATGGACGTGCTGCTGGCCCTGAAAGATGGCATCGAAAGCGATGCGCGCATCGAACCGCGGCGCAAGCGCAAGTGGGTCGATTACCTGGTGCTCACACGCAAGGATTTCTATAACCGCTGGGTCAAGGCCGACGTGCACAAGGCCCTGTTCGTGTCGTTCGAGCAGGAAGCGCAAGACTTGCTGAACAAATATCTCGATGAAGTCGAAGCCATGCTCGACAACCGCCAGATCCGCGACCCCATCACCAGCGAAGAACGCCGTCCCGACGAGCGCTTCCTGCGCGCCGTGGAAGAGAAAATCCACATCAGCGACTCGGGCAAGCAATCGTTCCGCCAAGAAGTGGTACGCAAGGCCATGAGCGCCTTCAAGCGGGGCGAGGCGTTTGGCCTGGGCAGCCATGCGCAATTGCACGACGCCATCCAGCAATATCTGTTCGAGCAGCGGCGCGACGTGCTGCGCCTCGTGGGTTCGGCCAAGCGGCCCGATGACGACGTGCGGGCCAGGATCTCCGCCGTCGAACAGCGCCTGGTCGACGAATATGGCTATGACGCCCATAGCGCGCGCGAAGCGCTCAACTACGTGACCACCTTGCTGGCGCAGGAATAACCATGTCCGCCACGACCTCGCCAGGCAGCGCCAAGCACGATAGTCCAGTGGGATCGTCCGCGCCTGCCCTGGCCCGCCCCTGGTACGGGCTGTTCTCGCGTGGCGCGCGCGACTGGCTCCGCCACAACCAGAAAGTGCGCGACGCCGTGCAGGCGTACTTGCCCGAACTGATCGCCACGCCTGACCTGATCGGCGGGCCGCAGCAGCGCACGGTGCAAGTACCCATGCACCTGCTCGAACATGCGCGTTTCCGCCTGGCGCCCGCGCGCAACAGCGTGGGCGCGGGCCAGGGTGGCGGCCAGCCCGGCGATATCCTGCGCGCAGCCCGTCCCGCCACCACGGGCGAGGCCGGAACGCAAGGCGAAGGCGGCGATGGCGAGGGAGCCGTGCGCCTGCTGCTCGAGTTTGCCATTGACGATATACTCGACTGGCTATGGGACGCTTTCGAGCTGCCGCACCTGAAACCGCGCCACCTGGGCGCTATCGACGACGTACGGCTCGTGCGTAGCGGCCTGGACCGACATGGCGCCCGTTCGCGGCTGGACCGGCGGCGCACCGTCAAGGAAGCGATCAAGCGGCGCGCCCTGCAAGCGCAACCCGTGCCTTTCACCAATGACGACTTGCGCTACCGCCAGGTACTGCAACAGCCACGGCCCAGCACGAATGCCGTCGTGTTTTTCGTGCTGGACGTATCGGCCAGCATGGCGCAGGCCGAGCGCAAGCTGGCCAAATCCTTCTTTTTCTTTGCCTTGCAGGGCTTGCGCCGCAGATATGCGCGCGTGGAAGCGCGCTTTATCGCGCATACGACGCGGGCCTGGGAATTTTCCGAAGCCGAGTTCTTCCAGGTCAATGGCATGGGCGGCACCATGGCGTCCACCGCCTTTCGCCTGAGCCGCGAATTGCTGCAGGAACACTACGCGCCGGGACGCTACAACGCCTACCTGTTCTATGCATCCGATGGCGAGAATTTTAGCGAAGACCGGGGAGCGGCCAGCCTGGCCCTCGGTGAACTGGCCGCCTTGCTCAACTATATGGGCTATGTGGAAACCGTGCCCGGCGTGCCGCGCAGCCTGGAAACGGAAATGCACAGCTTGTTTGCCGAGCAGGAACGGCGCGGCTTGCCCTTGCATAGCAGCATTCTCAGCAGGAATGACGATATCTGGGCGGCCATCCGCACTTTTTTCCAGCACGAGGCGGCCGATACGGAGGAAACGGCATGACGCCTGACACAGCCAACCTGGATGGCTACGCGGCGCGCATCGAAGCGCTGGCGCGGGAACTAGGGCTGGAGTTTGCGCCGGTCGAGTTCGAGCTGGTACCGGACAGCTTCATGGCCGAGATCGCCATCTATGGCTTGCCCGTGCGCATGCGCCACTGGTCGTTCGGCGTGCGCTACATCCACCAGCTCGTGCATCAAAAGATGGGCAACTCGCATATGTTCGAAGTCATGTTTCCCGGCGATCCTTGCCATGCCTACATGGCCGAGCACAATTCCGTGGCCGAAAACACCCTCGTCACGGCCCATGTGCTGGGCCACGCCGACTTCGCCAGCCGCAATGCCCTGTTCCTGCGTTTCGGCGCCATGGCGGGCCAGCACATCCTGGAACAAAGCGCGGCGCGGGCGCAGCGTCTCGAAATGGCGCTGCAGCGGCACGGACAGGAGCAGGTGGAAGCCGTGCTCGACGCGGCACTGGCGCTGGAGCAGCACGTGGACATCCATGCCGAGCTGCACCGCCCGCCCTATGGCGCGCTATCCGGGCCAGCCGGTGTCGCTGGCACGCAAGACAGGGCTGGCGCAGACGATCGTTTTGCGGATCCTTTTGCGCGGCGTTACCAGCGCTTGCCCGGTGAAGCAGCGGCGCTGGCGGCGCACGAGGCGGCGCGGGCACGGCTGGCGCAGCGCCCGCTCGTACCGCCGCAGCCCGAATACGATTTACTCTGGTTCATTGCGCAATATGGGCCGGAATTGGCTAACTGGGAACGCGACATTTTCCTGGCCGTGCGCGAAGAGTCGTTTTACTTTTATCCCGTGTACGCCTGCCAAATCATGAACGAAGGCTGGGCCTCTTACTGGCATGCGCGGCTGCTGCGCGAAGCCGACTTCCTGCCGCCGGCCCTGTACCTGTCCGCCATCAAGTCGCACTCGGACGTGGTGCGCCCTTACGCGGGCGAGCACCAGCAGGCGCTGGCCGTCAACCCGTATCACCTGGGTTTTTGCATGTGGGAACACATCATCGAGCGCCAAGGACTGGCGCGGGCGCGCCAGATTTGCCGCGACGACGACGACTGCAGTTTCATTCGCAACTATCTGGATGGGGAACTGGCTGACCGCCTGGGCCTGTTCGTGCATGAAAGCCACCGCGATGGCGAAACACGAATGGCCAGCCGCGACTTGCTGGCCATCCGCGAAGCCATCCTGACGCCCAAATACAACTATGGCGCGCCGTGTATCGCCGTCACCCTGCTCAACGACGACGGCAGCCTGGTACTGCGCCACGATCACCAGCGCGACGGGCGCGGCCTCGACCTGGAGCGGGCGGAACAGGTGCTGGCGTACATCGCCCGCGTCTGGCGCCGTCCCGTCACCCTGCATACAGCCGATTTCCGCGGCACGCCCCGGGTTCTGCGCAGCAAGACCGAAGGCGTACCGGAGCCGCCCGCGTCGCCTGCGTCAACCATGCCGGCAGCGCCGCCTGCGCAACACTGAACACTGAACGCTGAACGCTGAACGGCAGGCGATCGGGCGGTCGGGCGGATATCGGAGTGTACCTGGCCAGCATATGCCTAGCGCGTGGCAAGCTTGCCATTCAAGCCCGTTCAGCCTGCTCCACATACCAGGCGATGGTCTGCCGCAAGCCTTGCGCCAGGTTGTGCGTGGGGACATAGCCGAGCAGGCGGGCCGCCTTGGCGATGTCCGCCTGCGAATGGCGCACGTCGCCGGCGCGAAATTCGCCATAGTGCGGCGCCAGCGGCACGTGCTGCGGGCGGGCGGCAAGCAGCATCTGCTGCATGGCGGCGTGCAGCTGCGTCAGGCTGGTGCGGGCGTTGACGGCCACGTTGTAGACCTGGTTGACGGCTGCCGGGTCGGTGCCGGTGGCGGCCAGGATATTGGCTTGCACGGCATTGTGCACGAAGCAGAAGTCGCGGCTGGTGGCGCCGTCGCCATGGATGTGCACGGCCTGGTTATCCAGCATGGCGGCGATCCAGCGGGGAATGACGGCCGCATAGGCGCCCAGCGGATCCTGGCGCGGACCGAAGACATTGAAATAGCGCAGCCCCACCGTCTGCATGGCGTAGCAGCGCGCGTACACTTGCGCATACAGTTCGTTGACATATTTGCTCAAAGCATACGGCGACAGCGGCGCGCCTATGTGCTGTTCCACTTTCGGCAGGGCTGGATGGTCGCCATACGTGGCGCTCGAGGCCGCATATACGAAGCGCCGCACGCCCGCGTCGCGGGCCGCGGCCAGCATGTTCAGGAAGCCGCTGACATTGACGGCGTGGCACAGCAGCGGGTCTTCCAGCGAACGCGAGACGGAACCGAGCGCCGCCTGGTGCAGCACAAAATCGACCGCGGCGACGGGGCCGCCCGCACCGGCACGGCCGCGCTCGGCCAAGCTGCCGCTGCTGACGCCGCCGCCAGCGGTCGTATCTGTACCTGCGTCTGCCTCACCATCACCACTGCAGGTGGCCTGCACCGGTGCAGGCGCGCCGCACGCGCGCGCGCATGCCTGCGGGTCGCGGATATCGCCTTCGATGAAGGTGAAGCGCTGCCACGCCTGCTCGCCCACGCTGGCGCGCACCTGTTCCAGATTGTGGCGGTGTCCCGTCATGAAGTTGTCGAGGCCGCGCACTTCCTGTCCCAGCTTCAGCAAGGTTTCCAGCAGGTGCGAACCGATGAAGCCGGCCACGCCCGTCACCAGCCAGCGCCGAGGTTCCTTGTTCAGTTGTTCGCAGGCTTGCGCATAGGCGCCGGCAGCCGGATCGCCAGCGGAGGCGCTTCGCGCCGCGTTTGCGGCCCGATCGAAGGTGTCGGCCGCCATCACAGCCGCCACACGTGCAGGCCGCCGTCTTCCAGCGGCCGGGGGTCGAAATGCGATTTGATGTCGATGAAACAGCCGTTTTCCAGCACCTTGGCCTGGAAATCGGCCAGCGGACGGGCCAGCAAGGCCTGGTGCGAGACGGCGCTGATGATGGCCTCGGCCTGCGGCAGCTGTTCCCAGCTTTCCAGCAATAAACCGTATTCTTCCAGCGCTTCGCGGCCATCGGCGACGGGGTCGTGCACGTGCACCTGCACGCCGTACGATTGCAGTTCGTGGATCATGTCGACCACTTTCGAGTTGCGCAGGTCCGGACAATTTTCCTTGAAGGTCAGGCCCAGCACGTTCACGTGCGAGCCTTTCAATTTGAAGCCGGCCCGCACCATTTCCTTGATGGTTTTTTCCGCCACGAACTTGGCCATGCCGTCGTTGATGCGGCGCCCGGCCAGAATCACGTGCGGGTGGTAGCCCAGCATTTCCGCCTTGTGCGTCAAATAGTATGGGTCGACGCCGATGCAGTGCCCGCCCACCAGGCCGGGCCGGAACGGCAGGAAATTCCATTTCGTGCCCGCCGCCTGCAGCACTTCCAGGGTGTCGATGCCGATGCGGTCGAAGATGATGGCCAGTTCGTTCATCAGCGCGATGTTCAGGTCGCGCTGCGTGTTTTCGATCACCTTGGCCGCCTCGGCCACCTTGATGCTCGACGCCCGGTGCACGCCGGCCTCTACCACGCCTTCGTACAGGGCGGCCACCTGGTCCAGGGTGGCGTCGTCGTCGCCCGAGACCACCTTGCGGATGCTGTGCAGGGTATGGTCCTTGTCGCCGGGATTGATGCGCTCGGGTGAAAAGCCCACATGAAAGTCTTCCTTCCAGCGCAGGCCCGAATGCTGTTCGAGGATAGGGATGCAGATTTCCTCGGTGGCGCCCGGATACACGGTGGACTCGTAGATGACGATGGCGCCGCGCCGCATGTGCCGGCCGACGGCCGCGCTGGCACCGGCCAGGGCCGAGAAATCGGGATTGTGCGCGCTGTCGACGGGCGTGGGCACGGCAACGACGATGAAATCGGCCAGTTCCAGCTCGGCCGGATCACAGCCGACACTCAGCCATTGCGCCGCGCGCAGCTGTTCCGTGCTGACTTCACCGGTCGGGTCGACATGGCTGCGGTAGCTTTCCACCTTGCGTGCCGATAAGTCAAATCCGATCGTGCGCTGGCGCATGCCAAACGCCACGGCCAGCTGCAAGCCCACGTAACCGAGCCCCACCACCGCCACCACGCCGCCCTTGCCAATCACCTTGCTATTCGCGTTGCTTTCCACCTTGCTATCCATATGCATGTGCTCCGAATGGTTGCGGCACGAGCATCGCCGTCCGGGAAATTCTACGGTTGCCAATCGGGCCATTCTTGAGCGGGAACAAGAAACACGGGCCGGCGGCCAGCATGCGCGCGGACAATCAGCGGCTTGTTGAGCGCAATCAAGGAGTCCTGCGGCCATCTTTTTAAGCTAGGCCATGCCCATCGCCCATCGCGAATCGGCTAATCGTCCACGCACGCCGCTACCGGAGATTTCCATGGCCTTTACCCTGCCCCGCCCTTTCCCTGGCCTGCCGGCCGTTGCGCTGTGCTGTACTTTGCTGCTGCCCCTGCTGACGGCTTGCCACGGCACGCAGAGCAGCGAAAGCCTGCTGGCCGACGCACAGCAGTACCGCCAGAAAGGCGAATCGCGGGCCGCCATCATCCAGTTGAAGAACCTGCTGCAAAAGGAGCCGGACAATGCGGCCGCCCGCTTGCTGCTGGGCAGCATCTATATCGACACGGGCGAAGCGCTGTCTGCCGAGAAGGAATTGCGCAAAGCAAAGTCGCTGGGCCTCGCATCGCAGCAAGTGATGCCCCTGCTGGGCAAGGCCTGGCTGATGCTGGGCCAGTTCGACAAGGTACTGGCCGAGATTGCCGATGATGCGGCGCAGCCGGCCAGCGTGCTGGCCCTGCGCGGCGATGCCTTGCTGGCCCTGGGCCGCCAGGACGAGGCGCACGCCCTGTACTCGCGCCTGCTCGAAGCCCATCCCGACCAGGTCGAGGCATTGCTGGGCCTGGCGCGCCTGTCGGCGCTCGACCACCAGGTGCCGGCGGCCGAGCTGCTGCTGGCGCAAGCCTTGAAAAGCGCGCCCGCCAACCTCGACGCCTTGCGCCTGCAGGGCGACCTGCTGCGCCTGCAAGGCAAGAACGGCCCGGCGCGGCTCGCCTACATGCAGATCCTCAATATCAAACCGGACAATACCCAGGCGCACATCGACCTGGCCAACCTCGATATCGTGGAAAACCGCTACGCGGAAGCGTCGGCCCAGCTGGCCACGGCGCGCAAGACGGCGCCCAACAGCCTCGGTTTGCTGCAAGCCCAGGCGCTGCTCGATTTTCGCCAGGGCAAGAACAAGGCGGCCTTGCAAGCCTTGCAGCTGGTACTCAAGGCGGCACCCGACCACATGCCGTCCATCCTGCTGGCCGGGGCCGTGCAGCTGGCGCTCGGCTCGCCGCCGCAGGCGGAAAACTATTTGCGGCGCTTCCTGGCCGTGTATCCCAGGCATTTGTATGCCGTCAAGATGATGGCGTCGATCGAATTGATGCGTGGCAAGACCGACGCCGCCATCGATTTGCTGCAACCGATGCTGGCCGCCTTCCCGGAAGACGTGGAATTGCTGTCGCTGGCCGGAGAAGCCCACTTGCGCGCGCGCCGCTACGACAAGGCGACCGCGTATTTCGAACAGGCCAGTACCCTTGCGCCGGACACGGCCAAGCTGCATGCGGCGCTGGGCATCAGCCGCCTGGGCATGGGAGAGAACAGCCGCGCCATCAATGAACTGGAACGCGCCAGCATGCTCGACAAGAGCACGCCACAAGCGGGCACCATGCTGGTGATGACCTTGCTGCGCAACAAGCAGAACGACAAGGCGCTGGCCAGCGTCAAGATGATGGAGGAGCAGCAGAAAGACACGAATCCTTTGCTGCTGAACCTGAAAGGCGGCGTCTACCTGGCCTTGCGCGACTTACCGGCCGCGCGCGCCAGTTTCGAGCAAGCGCTGAGCATGGACCCCGTCTACCTGCCCGCCTTGAACAACCTGGCGCAGATCGACCTGGCCGAGAAAAAGCCGGAGCAGGCAAAACAGCGTTTCGAAAAGGCGCTGACGAAGGCGCCGAAAAATGCCGACCTGTGCGCGGCGCTGGCCAAGCTGGCCGCGTCGCAGGGCAAGACGGAAGAGGCGCGGCGCTGGCTCGAGCGGGGCCACCGCGACAATCCCGATGCCGTCGCGCCAGCCCTGCTGCTCAGTAACTTCTACTTGAAGACGGGCGCGCCCGACAAGGCGCTGGAACTGGCGCGCACCTTGCAAACGGGCCATCCGGGCGACGCCGATGCGCTGGCCTTGCGCGCCCAGGTGGAATACAGCGCCGGCCTGGCGCCGGCCGCGCTCGACAGCTACAACAAGCTGGCCAGCATACAGACCACGTCCGCGCCCTTGCAAATGCGCATCGCCAGCCTGCACCTGGCGCTGGGCGACCACCAGAATGCGCTGCAAGCCGTCAAGCGGGCGCAAGTGCTTGATCCGACCCTGCTCGAAGCGCGCGTGGTCGAAGTGGCCATGCTGCTGAACCTGAACCGCCAGCGCGAGGCGCTGGCCGTGGCGCGGCAAGTGCAGGAAGAGCAGCCGAAGCTGGCGGCCGGCTACAAGCTCGAGGGCGACGTGCTGATGGAGCAAAAGCTGCCGCAGCAAGCCGTCAAGCTGTACCAGCACGCGTTCGGCATCAGCCCCATCGGCCCGTTGCAGGTGCAGCTGTACCGCGCCTTGCAGGCTTCCGGGCAAGAGCGCGAAGCCGATGCGCGCATGGCCACCTGGCTGAAGGAGCATCCGGAAGACTTGCCGACGCGCACCTACCTGGCGGGCACCCGGCTGGCGGCCAAGCAATACCGCGCCGCCATCGAGCACTTCCAGTATGTCGTTGCCAAGGACACGGATAACGTGGTGGCGTTGAACGACCTGGCGTGGGCGTATCAGCAGGAAAAAGATCCGCGCGCGCAGGCCACGGCCGAGCAGGCACTGAAGCTGGCGCCCGGCAACCCCGCCGTGCTCGACACCCTGGGCTGGATCGTGCTGCAGCAAGGCGACGTCAAGCGCGCCACGGCGCTGCTGCGCAAGGCGGCGGAACTGGCGCCGAAGTCGCCCGAAGTGCAATACCACCTGGGCGCGGCCCTGGCGAAATCGGGCGACAAGGGCGGCGCGCGCAAGCAGCTGGAACAACTGCTGGCCGCCAACAAGGACTTTCCGCAGCGGGCCGAGGCGCAGGCCTTGCTGACCCAGCTGTAGGCCATGGCTGTGCACGCTGCCATGGCCCGCCTGGCAGCGCGGCCGCTGGCCCTGCTGGCGGGCGCGGCCTGCATGCTGGCCTTGCGCCACTATCCGCTGGGCCACGGCTGGCCCGGCCTGCTGTTTGCCGCCCTGCTGCCCGCATATTTCCTGCTGCTGTGCTGGCGCCCCGCCTGCTGGCTGTTCTGCGTGCCCGCCCTGCTGCCCGTGCTGGACCTGGCGCCGTGGACGGGCTGGTTCTTCCTCGAAGAAATCGACGTGCTACTGTTGCTGACCGTGGCCTGCGGCTATTGGCGCCTGGGCGGACCGGCCCACCCGGCAGCGGCGCGGCTTTCTCCGGCCGCCCGCGCCTGTTTGCTGCTGTGCAGCCTGGCCTGGCTGGCGGCGCTGCTGCGCGGCGTCCTGCCGCTGGCGCCGCTCGACCTGAATGCCTGGGATAATTACCTGAGCCCCTACAACAGTTTGCGGCTGGGCAAGGCCTGGGCCTGGAGCATGCTGCTGTTGCCGCTGCTGCTGCGCGATGCGTCCGCGTCCGCCTTGCGCCGCTATGCGCTGCCGGGCATGCTGGCCGGGCTGGCCATGGTGACGCTGTTCGCGCTATGGGAACGGACCGTGTTTCCCGGCCTGTCGAACCTGTCCAGCGACTACCGCATCACGGCACCGTTTTCCGCCATGCACACGGGTGGCGCCGCGCTGGACGGCTACCTGGCCCTGAGCCTACCGTTTGCCGCGCTGTGGCTGGCGCGCGCCAGCAGCCGCTGGCAGGCGGCGCTGGCCATGCTGCTGCTGGCCCTGGCCCTGCACGCGGCGTTCACGACCTTTTCACGGGGCTTGTACGCGGCACTGGCCGCAGCCATGCTGCTGGGATTCTGGCAAACCCTGCGGACGGCGCCCGGCGCGGCGCGGCGCGTCCCTTCCCAGTCGCCCACGCGCGGCGTGTTGCTGAGACTGCTGCTGGCCGGCCTGGGCACCGTCCTGCTCGTGTACATGTTCAGCCTGGCCGGCTACCGGGGCTTGCTGGCCGCCGTCGTCCTGCTCGCGGCCAGCTTCGTGCTGGCGGCGCGGCCCTTGCCGTGGCGCCTGGCGCCTGCCAGCGTGCTGTGCGCGCTGTGCCTGCAAGGCTTGCTGGCCGCCTGGTGGCCGGAACCGTCCGGCCAGCAAACGGCCGGCTGGCTGAAAGGCCCGTATTTCCTGTTCCTGCTGGCGGCCGTGCTGCTGGTGGGCGCGCTGTGGCCCGATAGTGCCGGCGGCAAGGCTGGCAAGGTATCCACCAGGCTGGGTCTGGCGATGATGGCGTGGACCATGCTGGCGTGCAATCTCGCCTGGATAGGCTGGCACTGGGCGGGACCGCCGGCGCTGCCGCCGGCCGGCCTGGTCGTGCTGCTGGCCATGCTGATGCTGTGCAACGGACGCTTGCGCCCGCCGCTGTGGCGGCTGGACCGGACCAGCCTCAGCATCGCGGGCGCGGCCGGCATCCTGCTGCTGCTGGCCATACCCGTGTCGGCCAGCTATTACGCCACCGAACGTTTCGCCACCACGGCCTTCGACATGCAAGGCCGCTTGCGCCATTGGCGGCAGGCGCTGGCCATGCAGCCGCCCGACTGGGGCGACCGCCTGTTCGGCATGGGTAGCGGCAGCTTTCCCGCCACGTATTACTGGCACAATCCCCAGCGCGAGGTGCCGGCCAGCATCGCGTATGCGGACGAAGAGGGAAACCGCTATGTGCGCCTGGCCAGTCCCGGCTACAGCGCCGGCTATGGCGAGCTGCTGCGGCTGCTGCAGCGCCTGCCCGTGCAGCCCGCCACGCGCTACACTTTGGCGCTCGACGTGCGACGCACGGGACCCATGCCCGTGCTGCTGGCGCGCCTGTGCCAGCGGCAATTGCTGTACGCACAGGGCTGCGTGAACGTTCCGCTGCGCCTGCGCCCGCCGCCGCCTGGCAACCCGCCGGAGGGATGGCAGCACTATGAAGTGCCGTTCGACAGCGCCTGGCTGGGCGCGGGCGCCTGGCTGCTGCGTCCGCCCGTGCAGCTGGAACTGGCGGCCAGCGGCACGGCCACCTCGTCCGTGCTCGAAGTCGACAATCTGAGCTTGCGCGCACCGGGCGGCGAGGAACTGATCGCCAACGGGAGCTTTACGCAAGCCAATAATTACTGGTTTTTCAGCAGCGACCACCACCACTTGCCGTGGCATATCAAGAGCATGGCACTGCATTTGCTGATAGAAACGGGCTGGTGCGGCGCCCTGTCCTTGCTGGCCCTGCTGGTTCTGGCCGGCCACCGCCTGCTGCGCCAGACCGCGCGCGGCGATGCAGGCGCGCTGGCCTGCGCCGCCGCCCTGCTGGGTTTTCTCGTCGTCGGCCTGTTCGACAGCCTGCTCGACGTGCCGCGCATCGCCCTGCTCTGCTATCTGATGCTGCTGTGCGCGCTGCTGCAGCCCGTGCCACCTCCTCACGTTGAAAGTGCGCCGCCATGAAAGCCCTGCCGTTTACATGCTTGTCCGCCCTCGTGTTTTGCCTGGCCTTGGCCAGCGCGCCGTGCCGCGCCGATGCGCCGCTGGCGCAAACCATCGCGCGCATCAAACCATCGATCGTCGGCGTGGGCAGCCTGCAAAAAACGCGCACGCCACCGATGAATTTCATCGGCACGGGTTTCGTGACCGGTGACGGCTTGAGCGTGCTCACTTGCGCCCATGTGATCCAGAAACTGCTTGACGCCAATCCGAACGAAGTCATCGGCATACTCACGGGCCAGGGCGAAGTAACGCAATTTCGCCCCGCCAAGGTCCAGGCGCTGGACACGGAACACGACCTGGCCTTGCTGCGCCTGGCGGGCGCGCCCCTGCCCGCCCTGGCGCTGGGCGACGCGGCCACGGTGCGCGAAGGCCAGGCCATGGCCTTTACGGGATTTCCACTGGGCACCTTGCTCGGACTGCGCCACGTGACGCACCGCGCCACCGTGTCATCGCTGACACCGGTGGTCATGCCCAGCGAAAACGCCCAGCGCCTCGACGTGCGGCGCCTGGCGCAGCTGCAAAAGGCGCCGTACACCGTGTTCCAGCTGGACGCGACGGCGTATCCGGGCAGCAGCGGCAGCCCCTTGTTCGATCCCGAGACCGGTCTCGTCTACGGCATCGTCAACATGGTGTACGTCAAGGGCCTCAAAGAGGCCGCCATCAGCGCGCCCAGCGGCATCACGTACGCGATTCCAGGCAGCCACATGCAGGCGATCTTGCTGAAGAATAAATGAATCGTCAGTTGCGCCCCTGCCTCAGCCGGCCGGTAATACCGGGCTCATCCCATGTCGGAAAAAAAAAGGGGTAAAACGACCGTTCACCCCCATGCTGTTCCATCAGGCCACCGAATTTACGGATCTGGGCCCCCATGTAATCGAGGTCCAGCCGTAGCAGCACGGCCGGCGCCCCCACGCGCGTGCACTCGCGCTCGCCGCCGAAGTCTTGGAAACCCAGCATGCGCTTGTAAAACACCACGTGGCGCGGGTTGACTTCAATCACGTAATCCGTAAAGCCGTGAATATTGTGGGCATAGATATAAGAAATATGAATCAGCGCCGCAAACACACGCTTGCTTACGCCCTTGTCGATGGCCAGGCGCGACGGTTCGCACAGGCGCCGGCCTTGCTCGCGCAGGACGTCGAGCTTGTCGCGAAAGTTTTCATCGGCGGGCAAGCCCGTCTCGTCGTTATCGAGGCACAAGGTCATGGTGCCGACGGTGGTGCCGGCCGTTTCCGCGAACAGCGTGATTTTATTCAGCGCATGCGCGGTGCAGGGATCGACGGCATAGCCGCGCCAGCCGTACATCTTGCGGATCAGCAAACTGGCCGCTTCGCGCCGGCCACGCGAATTGGCCATGCGGATATGAAAGCGCTGCAGGTCGAGCTCATGCTCCATGGCCGGGTCGATCTGCCCCTCGCCCACCACCAGATCACTGAAGTTGCCTGGCGTGTCGAAGGAAATTATGGGTTCATCTTCAAAGCTCATCTTGTCCTCACGTTCATCGGCAGCCGTCGAGACGGACTGAAGCCAATGCCTTGTGACAAGAGAAAAACTGGAGAAGTTCCCAGCAATAGCTAAAAAAACAGAAGAAATTTACCTTTGGATAGCAAAATAACACGATGAAATTTGTCTATAAGTACAAAATGGCAAATATAATTGCTGTTTTGATATTGATAAGCTTGCTGTTAAAAAAAGCTTTCCGGTATCAATAACACGTCGCCCGGCCGCATCATGACATTGGCCGAAATATCGCCTTCCTTCAGCAAATCGTCGAGCCGCACCCTCAACTGCTGCTGGTTGCCTTCGCGCACGCGGATGATGCTGGCCTTGTTGCCGGCCGCGAAATCGGTGATGCCGCCCACGGCGATGAGCACGTCCATCAGCGACATGCCCAGCCGGTACGGCAGCGCCTGCGGCTTGGCCGCCTCGCCGATGACGCGGATCTGCTCGCCATACGGTCCCGAGAAATTCGTGACGATCACCGTCACCACGGGTTGCTGGATGAACTTGCTCAAGGCTTGCTCGATGTCGCGCGCCAGCTGGGTCGATGTCTTGCCGCTGGCGGGCAAATCCTCGACCAGCGGCGTGGTGATCTTGCCGTCCGGCCGCACGGCCACCGTCAGCGACACTTCCGGATTGCGCCAGACGATGATGTTGACGGAGTCGCCCGGACCGATCAGGTAATCGTGCATGGGGGCGCTGTCGTCGGAAGGCGCCAGCGGATGGCGCATGCGGCAGGCACCCAGCAGGCTGGCGGCGCCCGCCAGGACCAGCGTGTTGCAGACAAATGCACGGCGAAATGGATTCATGCGGAGCCTCTTCGAGTCGATGCGCGTCCATGGCCGGCCCCGCAGAACCAGCCTGGGCCGCGAACTTCCTATGATTATTAAAACCCGGCAAGTGAACCTTGAGGCGTATCAAGAAGCAATCATCTTGGGAAATCTTGCTCCACAGCCGCCCTATACTTTGCTTACTCAACAAGCAAGTATTTCTTGCAAGACGCCGTCGTTGTCCGCGCCGCCAACCCATCTACCGGGCAGCACCGTTACCTGAAGGAAGCGACATGGAAGAATTGATACAGCAACTGCTTTCCGGCTTGAAAGGCATCTGGAAGTACCGCTGGCATGCGGTGCTGGTGGCGTGGCTGGTGGCCATCGGCGGCTTCATCAAGGTGATCACCCTGCCCGACGATTACCAGACGTCGGCGCGCGTGTTTGTCGATACGCAAACCATCCTCAAGCCGCTGATGGCCGGCATGACCAGCGTGCCGAACACGGAACAGCAGGTGGCCATCATGAGCCGCACCCTGCTCAGCCGCCCGAACGTGGAGCGCGTCATGCGCATGGTCGACCTCGACCTGGACTCGAAGACCGTACGCGAGCACGAAGCCCAGCTGGACAACTTGATGAGCCGCATCAAGATCACGGGCACCAACGCGTATGACATCTACACCATCAGCTACAGCGGACGCGACCCCAAGCTCGTGCGCGACGTCGTGCAAAGCCTGCTGACCATCTTTGTCGAAGGCAGTTTCCAGGGAAAGAAAGGCGACTCGCAAAAGGCGGTGCAGTTCATCGACGAGCAGATCAAGAATTACGAGGACAAGCTGAGCGCGGCGGAAAACCTGGTGAAGGAATTCAAGATCCGCAACAACCTGCTGCTGCCGCGCCAGGGCATCGACTATGGCAGCCAGCTGCTGATGTCGTCCGATAGCCTGAACAATGCCAAACTGGAACTGGTCGAGGCGGAACAGGCACGCAAGGCCATCCAGAGCCAGATCGAGGGCGACGAGCCCGTGCTCGACCTGGAGCCCAGCGCGTCGGCCATCACGAATCCCGAGCTCGACGAGCGCATCGCCTCGATCAACAAGAACCTCGACAGCCTGCGCATGCAATTTACCGAACTGCATCCCGACATCATCGCCTCGAAGCGCCTGGTGGCCCAGCTGGAAGAACGCAAGATCGAGGAAAACAAGCTGAAAGCGGCGTCCGGCGACCCGGGCAAGAACTACAGCCCCATGCTGCAGCAGCTGAAGGTGGCGCTGACGGATGCGGACGCCAAGGTGGCCGCCATCCGCGCCCGCGTGCAGGAATACAGCGCGCGCAACGAGCGCCTGCTGGCGCAAAGCAATGCCGTGCCCGAGGTGGAATCGCAGCTGGCGCAGCTCAACCGCGACTACATCATCAACAAGGAAAACTATGAAAAGCTGATCGGCCGGCGCGAAGCGGCCAAGCTGTCGGGCGAACTCAGTTCCACCACCGACATGATGGCCTTCAAGATCATCGACCCGCCCACGGTGCAATATGCGCCCGTCGGCCCGAACCGCCCGCTGCTGTTCAGCGCGGCGCTGGGCGCGGCCCTGGTGGCCGGCGTCGCCACGGCCTTGCTCATCAGCCAGGTGCGCCCCACCTTCCTCAGCCCCTCCGAACTGCGCGATGCCACAGGCTTGAACGTGCTGGGCACGGTATCGATGAACTGGACGCCGCTGCAGCAGGTACGCCGCCGCCGCGCCCGCTATGGCTTTGGCGCCTGCCTGGGCAGCCTGTTCGTCCTGTACGGCGGGGTCATGACGGCCGCGCTGCTGAAATTCTAGATCCAAGGGAGCGACGATGAGCAGCAAGGACAGCGGCAAGCACGAACCCACGATCCTCGGCGTGGCCGAGGCCAGCGTGCCTTATACAGTGAACGGTACGGATGGCGCGGATGCAAGCCGGTCGCCCCGCTACCGCGCCCTGAACCTGGCCCGGCTGGCCGAGCAAGGCATGCTCACGCACGATGGCGGGCGCAGCGCCGTGGCCGAGGATTTCCGCATCATCAAGCGCCCGCTGCTGCGCCAGGCGCGCGCCAGCGGCAGCGGCAGCGACACCATCCGCCACGGCAACCTGATCGTCGTCACCAGCGCCATGCCGGGCGAAGGCAAGACCTACTGCGCCGTCAACCTGGCCATGAGCATCGCCATGGAACTCGATATCACGGTGCTGCTGGTCGATGCCGACGTGGCGCGCCCGTCCGTGCTGAAGGTGCTGGGCCTGCCGCCGGAGCCGGGGCTGATGGACGTGCTGTTGGACCCGCAACTGGCCATGGCCGACGTGATCCTGAAAACCAACGTGGCCAACCTGAGCATCCTTCCCGCCGGGCGCAGCAACAAGCACGCGACGGAATTGCTGGCCAGCCGCGCGATGAGCCGGTTGCTGGCCGAGATCGCCAGCCGCTATGGCGACCGCATCGTCGTCTTCGATTCGCCGCCCCTGCTGATCACCAGCGAAGCGCACGCGCTGGTGGGGCAAATGGGCCAAGTGGTGATGGTGGTCGAGGCGGAAACAACGACCCAGCACGCCGTCAAGGAGGCGCTGCGGCAGATCGAGTCGTGCGAACACATTCATTTGATCTACAACAAGACCAAATCGTTCCCCGGCAACGACTACTACGGCTATGGCCATTACGACTAGCCGCCGGGGCTCGCTACCGCTGCTGCCCTTGCTGTCGCTGCTGCTGCCCGTGCCGGCCAGTGCCATCGACTGGCTGGCAAAACCGTCGCTGCGCCTGCGCGAAAGCTATACGGACAATGCCTTGCGCGCGCCGCCCGGCAAGGCGCAATCGGACTTCATCACGGAAATCGCGCCCGCCATCGCCCTCATCGGCACCGGCCCCCGCCTGCGCGTCCACCTCGATTACAGCTGGCACAAATACCTGTCCGGACAGCGGGCCGATACCGACAACCACGAACTGCAGGCCTCGGCCGACGCCGAGCTGGTCAAGGACTGGTTCTTTATCGATGCCAACGCCAGCGTGAGCCGGCGCAACATCTCGCCGTTCGGCCCCCAATTGATCGACGACCTGCCCGACACGGACAATGCCAGCACCGTGCGCACCATGGGCATCAGCCCCTATTTGCGCCACCGTTTCCGCGGCCTGGCCACGGCCGAGCTGCGCTATACGCGCAACACGGTCGACAGCGGCGGCGACTTGCTGTCCGTGCACAGCGATGAAATGGAATTGCTGCTCAGCGGCGAGCCGCGCGGCACCGGCTGGACCTGGAACGCCAGCCACGACGTGCGCCGCACGCAGGACAGCAAGCTGGCGCCCGTGCGCATGCAGCGCAGCAGCGTGGGCCTGCGTTATCCGTTCAGCAGCAAATGGTCGGCCACGGCCAGCGGCGGCATGGAAAAGGAAGGTTATATCTCGGCCAGCGGCAAGGCGCCCGAGGGCCGCTTCTGGTCGCTGGGCGGCGTGTGGACACCGTCGCCGCGCACCAGCGTCGCCTTCAGCACGGGCAAGCGCTTCTTTGGCACCACCTACAGCCTGGACGCCACGTTCCTGCAGCGCCATACCAACTGGCAACTGAACTACAGCGAAAACATCACCACCATGCCGACGCAGTTTTCGCGCCTGGGCAACCGCGACGCGGGCCAGTTGCTCGATCAATTGTGGCGCGGCATCTTTCCCAATGCGCGCGACCGGCGCCTGCGCATCGATGCCTTCCTGCGCTACGCCAACAGCCTGGGGCCGGAACGGGGCGCCATCAATTACTTCAGCCACCGCTATTTCCTGCAAAAGCAGCTGAAGCTGACGATGGCGCGCGCCACGGCGAAAAGCACGATGATCGCCGGCATCACCGCCGTCGACCGCACGGCGCAAACGGCCAGCGGCATCGACAGCGGCTTGCTGCCCGGCGTGGAATTCGGCAGCGAAGACCGCACGCGCCAGATCGGCGGCAATGTGGGCTGGAGCTGGCAAGCCAGTTCGCGCACCAGCGTGAATATCAATGCCGGCTACGCCAGCGTGCGCTCGCTGAGCGTACCCCGGCGCGACAACAACATCACCTTGACGGCCGGCTACACGCGCATCCTGCAGCCGAACATGACGGCCAGCATCGACGTGCGGCACACGCGGCACGCCAGCAACCGCGGCGGCGACTACCGCGAAAACGGCGTCAGCGCCACGCTCACCATGCAATTCTAAGGAGCCCGCATGTCCGACCCCTCTCTTGCGTCCGCCGTGCCGGCGCACCTGCTGTGCGTGGTGGCCGCGCGCCCCAACCTGATGAAGATGGCGCCCATCCTGGCCGCCCTGGCCCGCCAGGCGCCCGCCGTGCGCGTGACCTTGCTGCATACGGGCCAGCATTACGACACGGCCATGAATGGCCAGCTGTTTGCGGACCTGGATCTGCGCCCGCCCGACATCTGCCTCGACGTGGGCTCGGGCAACCACGCGCAGCAGACGGCCGAGATCATGCGCCGCTTCGACGCCGTGCTCGACGCGCATCCGCCGCTGGCGCCCGATGGCGTGCTGGTGGTGGGCGACGTCAATTCCACCTTGGCTTGCGCACTGGTGGCGGCCAAGCGGGGCATTCCCGTGATCCACGTCGAGGCGGGCTTGCGCAGCGGCGACCGGCGCATGCCCGAGGAAATCAACCGCGTGCTGACGGACCAGTTATCCAGCCTGCTGCTGACCAGCGAGGAAGGCGCCCGCGCCAACCTGCTGCGCGAAGGCATCGCCCCCGAACGCATCCACTTCACGGGCAACGTCATGATCGACAGCCTGCGGCGGCAACTGCCGCGCGCCGTACCGCCCGCCGCCGCCCTGCGCGCCCACGGCCACGCCTGCCCGGCCGCGTATGGCCTGATGACCCTGCACCGGCCATCGAATGTGGATGCGCCGGCGCAACTGGAAGCGCTGCTGGGGGCGCTGGGGCAATTGTCGCAACAACTGCCACTGCTGTTTCCCATCCACCCGCGCACCCTGGCCGGCCTGCGCCTGGCGGGCCTGGAACCGCTGCTGGCGCGCCATGCCATCGTCCGCCTGCCGCCGCTGGGCTATTTGGAAATGCTGGGCCTGATGCAGGACGCGCGCCTGGTGCTGACGGATTCGGGCGGGGTGCAGGAAGAAAGCACGGCCCTGGGCGTGCCCTGCTTGACCCTGCGCGACAATACGGAGCGCCCCGTCACCGTGAGCGACGGCACGAATACGCTGGCCGGCACGGACCCGGCCACCATTTTGGCGCTGGCGCGGGGCATCCTGGAGACGGGCGGCAAGCAGGGCCGCATTCCACCGCTGTGGGACGGCCACGCGGCTACGCGCATCGCCGCCGTCATCGCGCCCTGGCTGGCGGCGCGCCGGGGCACGCCGTGACACCGCCGCTGATATTGCGCAACGCGCTCACCATCGACGTGGAAGATTACTTTCAGGTGTCCGCCTTCGCGCCGCACATCGCGCGCGCCGACTGGCCCCGCCTGGAATGCCGGGTCGAGGCGAATATCGAGCGCATCCTGCTGCTGCTCGACAGCCGGCGCATCCACGCCACCTTCTTTACCCTGGGCTGGATCGCCGAGCGCTATCCGGCCATGCTGCGCCGCGTGGCCGACGCCGGGCACGAAGTGGCCAGCCACGGCTATGCGCACCTGCGCGCCAGCGACCAGTCGGCCGCGCAATTCGCCGAAGACGTGCGCCGCAGCAAGAGCATCCTCGAGCAATTGACGGGGCTGGCCGTGCGCGGCTACCGGGCGCCCAGCTTTTCCATCGGCGCGGCCAACCTGTGGGCTTTCGACGTGCTGCAGGAAGCGGGCTACCGCTACAGTTCCAGCATCTATCCGATCCGCCACGACCACTACGGCATGCCCGATGCTCCCCGCTTCGCCTGGCGCCCGCGCGGTCCGCACGGCGTGCTGGAACTGCCCGTCAGCACCGTGCGCCTGCGCGGGCGCAACCTGCCGGCCGGCGGCGGCGGCTATTTCAGGTTGATGCCGTATGCACTGTCGCGCTGGCTTTTGCGACGCATCAATTCGCGCGACGGGCAAGCTGGCATATTCTATTTTCATCCTTGGGAACTCGATCCCGGCCAGCCGCGTCCGCCGGGCCTCAGCGCCAGGACGCGCTTTCGCCACTACCTGAACCTGGGGCGCATGGAAGCACGGCTGGGACGCCTGACGGGCGACTTCGCCTGGGACCGCATGGACCGTATTTTTCTGGAAAGCACATGATGCACGAGGCCAGCCTTGCTCCCGACCCGGCACCATCGAGCGCCGCCATCGCCGTGCGGTCCCTGCAGGGGCACGAGCATGCGCGCTGGGACGCCTTTGTCGACACGTGCCCGGAAGCGACCTTCTTTCACCGGGCCGGCTGGCAAACCATCATGGAGCAAGGTTTCAAACACGACAGCCATTTCCTGTACGCGGAACAGGACGGGCGCATCGCCGGCGTGCTGCCGCTGGCCCACCTGCGCAGCCGGCTGTTCGGCTCCGCCCTCGTGTCGCTGCCCTTTTGCGTGTATGGCGGCGTCGCCGGCGGCAATTCTTCCGTCCGCCAGGCCCTCGACAGCGCCGCGCTGGCACTGGCCCGGCGTCTCGGCGTGGGCCACCTGGAATACCGCTGGCGCGAAGTGCCGGAGGAAACCTTGGACGCCTCATGGCTACAGAAACCCCTGTACGCGACCTTCCGCCGCCCCTTGCTCCCCGACGCCGAACAGAATCTGCTGGCCATTCCCCGCAAGCAGCGCGCCGTCGTGCGCAAGGCCATGGCGGCCGGCCTGCACAGCGCGATCGACTATGACATCAGCCGTTTCTACCCGATCTATGCGGCCAGCGTGCACCGGCTGGGCACGCCCGTCTTCGCGCGCCGCCATTTTGCCCTGCTGCGCACGGTGTTTGCTGACGCCTGCGACATCCTCACCGTCTACCACGGCCAGCAGGCGCAAGCGAGCGTGCTGCTGTTCTATTTCCGCGATGAAGTGCTGCCGTATTACGGCGGCGGCAGCGTGCTGGCCCGCAGCACGGGCGCCAACGATTTCATGTACTGGGAAGCGATGCGCCGCGCCTGCGCGCGCGGCTACCGCCTGTTCGATTTCGGCCGCAGCAAGTTGGGAACCGGGGCATACGACTTCAAGAAGAACTGGGGCTTTGCGCCGCAGCCGCTGCCATATGCCTACAAGCTCGTGCGCGCCAAGGCCTTGCCGGAAGTCAACCCATTGAATCCGAAATACGCGCTGTTCATCCGCGCCTGGCGCCGCCTGCCGCTGCCGTTGGCCAACCTGCTGGGGCCGCACATCGTGCGGCAACTGGGCTAAGCAAAGGACCCACCATGCGCGAACTGCTCTTCCTCGCCCACCGCCTGCCGTATCCGCCCAACAAGGGCGACAAGATACGCTCGTGGCACATGCTGCAATACCTGAGCCGGCATTTCCGCGTGCACCTGGGCTGCTTCATCGACGATGACGACGACTGGCAGCACGCGAAAACCGTGGCCGCCCTGTGCGCCAGCACGCGCTTCATCGACTTGCGGCGCGGCCCGGCCCGCTGGCGCGCCATGCAGGCGCTGCTGTCGCGCCAGGCCATGAGCGTGCAGTACTACCGCGATGCGCGCCTGCTGCAATGGGTCGACGGCTTGGTGTCCGGCGGCAAGGTGCGCCACGCGCTGGCCTTTTCCGGGCCCATGGCGCAATACATCGACGGCAGCGCGAGCCGGCATCTGCACCGCGTGATCGATTTCGTCGACGTCGATTCCGACAAATGGCGCCAGTACGGCGACAGCAAGCCCTGGCCCATGTCGCAGCTGTACCGGCGCGAAGCGCAGCTGCTGCTGCAGTACGAGCGCCATATCGCCCAGCAGTTCACAGCCGCCAGCTTCGTCTCGCCGGCCGAAGCGGCCCTGTTCCGCCAGTGCGCACCGATGGCGCGGCGCAAGACGGGCTACTTCAACAACGGCGTCGACACGGCGTATTTCACGCCCATGCCGGCCCAGCCTGGCGTGTATCCGGCGGGCGTGCAGGCGCTGGTGTTTACGGGAGCCATGGATTACTGGCCGAACGTCGACGCCGTGCAATGGTTCGTGCGCCACGTCTGGCCCGCCCTGCGGCGCCAGTTTCCCCAGCTGCAGTTCTATATCGTCGGCAGCGCACCCGTGCCCGCCGTCACGGCGCTGGCGCGGGTGGCCGGCGTGGTGGTGACGGGCAAGGTGCCCGATATCCGGCCCTACCTGGCCGGCGCGGCGCTGGCCGTGGCGCCCCTGCGCATCGCCCGCGGCGTGCAAAACAAGGTGCTCGAAGCGATGGCGATGGGCAAGATCGTGCTGGCCACGCCGCAGGCGCTCGAAGGCATCGCCGCGCAGCCGGGCCTGGAACTGCTGCTGGCGCGCGACGACGCCGAATTCATCCACCATGCGGCGCGCGTGCTGCGCAATGCGCAAAGTGGCGCGGCCGAAGGGAGCGGCGCGGCCATCGGCGCGGCGGCGCGCCAGCTGGTCTTGCAGGACTACGACTGGGAGCGCAATCTGCGCGGCCTTGGCGCCATGCTGGGCCTGCCAGCCGAGGCCAATTCCGAGGCTGCCTCCAGCGGCGCCGCCTCGCCTTTGCAGCCCGTGCGGGAGCCATCCACATGAGCTTGCAGCTCGACCAGCTGGCCCGCTTGCCGGATGCGGCCGTCCTGCCGCACGGTCATCCGCGGCGCCAGGCCGCGCTGGCGGCGCTGCTGCTGTCGCTGGCCGCCGTCGTGCTGCTGTACCACGCCACTTTCTGGTCGATGGTGGAACTGTGGGCCCGCTCGCAAACGTTCGCGCACGGTTTCCTGATCGTGCCCATCAGTTGCTGGCTGGCCTGGCGCCAGCGCGCCCGCCTGGCCGCGCTGGCCCCCCGGCCGTCGCGCCAGGGCTTGCTGCTGCTGGGCGTGCTGGGCCTGACATGGCTGCTGGCCGACGCCGCCAACGTGCCCGTGGTGGAACAATATGCGGCCACGGCCATGCTGCCCGCCTGCGTGCTGGCCATCCTCGGCTGGCCGGCCGTGCGCCTGCTGGCCTTTCCGCTGGCGTATCTGTTCCTCGCCGTACCGTTTGGCGAAGTCTTCATCGAGCCCCTGATCGACTTCACGGCCGCTTTCACGGTGACCGCGCTGCAATGGTCGGGGGTGCCTGTGTTTCGCGATGGCAGCAATTTTTCTCTGCCCACCGGCAACTGGTCGGTGGTGGAAGCGTGCAGCGGCTTGCGCTATCTGATCGCCGCGCTGGCCCTGGGCGCCCTGTTCGCCCATGTGAACTGCCACAGCACGCGGCGGCGCGTGGCCGTCATGGCCGCCGCCCTGCTGGTTCCCATCCTCGCCAACGGCGTGCGCGCCTACCTGATCGTGATGCTGGGCCACCTGAGCGACATGCGCCTGGCCGTCGGTGTCGACCACCTGATCTATGGCTGGCTGTTCTTCGGCCTGGTGGCGCTGCTGCTGTTCTGGCTGGCCGCGCGCTGGCGCGAATTGCCGCCGCCACGCGCCGTACCGTCAGCCCTGCCCGTGCGCCTGAGCGCCGGCGCGGCCAGCCCGCGCGCCGCCGTGCGCGCCGGCGTGGCCTGCCTGCTGCTGGCGGCCGTGTGGCCGGCACTGGCGCTGGCCAGCCAGCGCGATGATGGCGCCACGCTGCCTGCCATGGTGCTGGCCTTGCCCGATCCGCCCGCCTGGCGGCGCCTGCACGACGCGGTACCCGACTGGCAAGCGCCATATGCGGGCACGCCCGCGCGGTTTGCCGCCACCTATGCGCGCCAGGACGGCGACGGCGCGCCCGTGGGGCTGCAACTGCACTGGTATGCACGCCAGGCGCGCGACGCCGAGCTGCTGACGCACCAGGCCTTGCCGTACGGCGCCCGCTGGATGCCGCTGGCGCAGCGCGTGCGGCACGTCAACCTGGTCAACGGCAAGCTGGCCGTGCGCGAAAGCGTGCTGGCGTACGGCGGCGAACGCCTGCTCGTGTGGCGCGTCTATCGCCAGGGAGGCATCGTCACGGCCAGGCCCGTGCTGGTAAAACTGCTGCTGGCGCAAGCCAAGCTGCTGGGCAGGCGCCAGGATGGCGCCGACATCATCGTCTTTGCCGCCTACGACGAGCTGGCGCTGGCGCCGCGCGCGCGCCTGCAAGCGTTCCTGCAGGCGGCACTGCCCGTCATCGAACAACGCTTGCAGGAGCTGCCGCATGGCCCTTGACTTCGACACCGGCGGCACGGAAGCGGCCAGCGTCGCGCCCCTGATCGTGCACGTGATCCACCAGCTCGACGTGGGCGGGCTGGAAAACGGCCTCGTCAACCTGATCAACCATTTGCCGCCGGAACGCTACCGGCACGCCATCGTCTGCATGAAGAACGCCACCGCGTTTCGCCTGCGCCTGACCACGCCCGGTGTCGATGTGATCAGCCTGGACAAGCGCGAAGGCAAGGACTGGCGCCACTACCTGCACCTGTACCGCGTGCTGAAACAGCTGCGGCCGGCAGTGGTGCACACGCGTAACCTCGGCTGCATCGAGGCGCAGTTGCTGGCCTGCCTGGCCGGCGTGCGCCTGCGCGTGCATGGCGAACACGGGCGCGACATGAGCGACTTGCACGGCACCCGCCGCAAATACCGGCTGCTGCGCAAATTGATGCTGCCGCTGGTGCAGCACTTCATCGCCGTCAGCGCCGACCTGGGACAATGGCTGGTGGACGCCATCGGCGCGGCACCCGCGCAGGTGTCGCACATCGGCAATGGCGTCGACAGCGTGCAATTCCACCCGCGCCTGGGGCCGCCGGCTGCCGTGGGCCCGCCCGGCTTCCTGTGCAACGGCGCCTTCGTCATCGGCAGCGTGGGCCGCATGGCGGACGTCAAGGACCATGCCTCGCTGGTGCGCGCGTTCTTGCTGTTGCTGGCGCAGCCGGGCGCCCGCGCGCGCCTGCGCCTGATCATCGTCGGCGACGGGCCGTGCCGCCAGGCCTGCCTGGAGCTGCTGCAGCAAGCCGGCGTGGCGCACCTTGCCTGGCTGCCCGGCGCGCGCGACGACGTGGCGCAACTGCTGCGCACCATGGACTTGTTCGTGCTGCCCTCGCTGGCCGAAGGCAGCTCGAACACCATCCTCGAAGCGATGGCGACGGGGCTGCCCATCGTCGCCACGCAAGTGGGCGGCAACGCGGAACTGGTGCAGTCGGGCTGGAGCGGCACCCTGGTGCCGCCCGGTTCACCCGAAATGCTGGCCGACGCCATGCTCGACTACTACAGCATGCCGGAACTGGGCCCCCGTCACGGCGCGCGCGGCCGGCGCCAGGTGCTGGCCGAGCACAGCCTGCCCGCCATGGCCGGCGCCTACTTGGCCGTGTACGACCGCCTGACCGGTGCGCGCCAGCCTTCCCCCCTGTCCACCATTCCCTGAAAGGCCTTCCATGTGCGGCATCAGCGGCATCTTTGATTTGCAGGGCCAGCGCGACATCGACGTGCTGCTGCTGGCGCGCATGAACCACAGCCTGCGCCACCGGGGGCCGGATGAAGGGGGATTGCACCGCGAGCCGGGCCTCGGCCTGGCGCACCGGCGCCTGTCCGTGATCGACCTGGCTAGCGGCCAGCAGCCGCTGTTCAACGCCGACCGCAGCATCGCCATCGTCTTCAATGGCGAAATCTACAACTACCGCAACCTGATGGCGGAACTGCGCCAGTTCGGCCACCAGTTCCGCACCAGCAGCGACACGGAAGTCATCGTCCACGCGTGGGAACAATGGGGCGAACAATGCGTACAGCGCCTGCGCGGCATGTTCGCCTTCGCCCTGTGGGACCGCCGCCGCCACCTGCTGTTCCTCGCGCGCGACCGCCTCGGTGTCAAACCGCTGTACTACGGCGAGGCGCAGGACGGCACCGTGCTGTTCGGCTCCGAACTCAAAGCCCTGCTTGCACATCCGGCCATGCCGCGCGCGCTCGACCCGCTGGCCGTGGAAGAGTATTTCGCCTACGGCTACGTGCCCGAGCCGCGCAGCATCTTCCAGCACGCGCGCAAGCTGCCGCCCGGGCATACCCTGTCCATCCGCGCGGGCCAGCCGCTGCCGGCGCCGCAATCGTACTGGGACATTTCCTTCGTGCCGAATCCCGCCGCCAGCGAGGCGCAGGCGGCCGACGAACTGCTGGCGCGCCTGCGCGAAGCCGTGCGCATCCGCATGGTGGCCGAAGTGCCGCTGGGGGCATTCCTGTCCGGTGGCGTCGATTCGAGCGCCGTCGTGGCGCTGATGGCCGGCGTCAGCAGCACGCCCGTCAACACCTGTTCCATCTCGTTCGGCGACCCGGCATACAACGAGGCGCACTACGCCGACCTGGTGGCGCGCCGCTACGGCACGGCGCACCATGCGCGCCAGGTCGAGCAGGACGACTTTGAACTGATCGACCTGCTGGCCAACCTGTACGACGAACCGTTCGCCGACAGTTCCGCCATGCCCACCTACCGCGTCTGCCAGCTGGCGCGCCAGCGCGTCACGGTGGCCCTGTCGGGCGACGGCGGCGATGAAAGCCTGGCCGGCTACCGGCGCTACCGCCTGCACACGCGCGAGGAAAAAGTGCGCAAGGCGATGGATCCGCTGCTGCCGGCCGGTTTGCGCCAGTCGCTGTTCGGCACCCTGGGGCGGCTGTATCCGAAGGCCGACTGGGCACCCCGCTTCCTGCGCGCCAAGACGACGTTCGAGGGCCTGGCGCGCGACACGACGGACGCGTATTTTCACGGCGTCAGCCTGCTGGGCGATGCCATGCGCGCGCGCCTGTTCAGCCCCGAACTGCGGCGCAGCCTGCAGGGCTACCGCGCCGTCGAGGTGCTGCGCCGCCACGCGCTGGCCAGCCCCGCGCAAGACCCGCTGTCGCAGGTGCAGTACCTGGACCTGAAAACCTATCTGCCTGGCGACATCCTCACCAAAGTCGACCGGGCCAGCATGGCGCATGCGCTGGAAGTGCGTTCGCCCCTGCTCGACCATGAACTGGTGGCGTGGATGTCGGGCTTGCCGCCGCAGTTCAAGCTGCGGCGCGGCGAAGGCAAATACCTGCTGAAAAAAGCCCTGCGCCCGCTGCTGCCCGATACCCTGCTGTACCGCCAGAAGATGGGCTTTTCCGTGCCGCTGGCCGACTGGCTGCGCGGTCCGCTGCGCCAGCGCCTGCAACAGCGGCTGCTGGGTCCCACCCTGGCGCAATGCGGCCTGTTCGACATGGATTACGTGCGCCTGCTGCTCGATCAGCATGCGAGCGGGCGGCGCGACTACAGCGCGCCGTTATGGTCGCTGCTGATGTTCGAAGCCTTTTTGCGCCAGGTGCTGCCCGTTGATGGCCGCCAGGCGCCGGTGCCCGCACCGGCCATGGCCATGGACTGAAGCCATGCGCATCCTGCACATCCTCGACCACTCGCTGCCCCTGCACAGCGGCTACACGTTTCGCACCCTGGCCATCCTGCGGCAGCAGCGCGCAATGGGCTGGCACACGACGCAGCTCACCAGTGCCAAGCAGGGGCCGTCCGATGGCGCGCAGCAGCTAGTCGACGGCTGGCATTTCTACCGCACGGCGCCCGATGCCCGCTGGTGGGCGCGCCTGCCCGTGCTGCGGCAAGTGGCCGTCATCATCGGCCTGGCCATGCGCCTGCGCCGGCTGGCGCAACGCCTCAAACCGGACATCCTGCACGCCCATTCGCCCGCGCTGAACGCCATCGCCGCCCTCAACGCTGGGCGCGCGCTGGGCATCCCCGTCGTGTATGAAGTGCGCGCCTTCTGGGAAGACGCGGCCGCCGACCATGGCAGCAGCCGGCCCGGCGGCCTGCGCTACCGGCTCACGCGCGCGCTGGAAACCTACGCGCTGCGCCGCGCCGACGCCGTCACCACCATCTGTGACGGCTTGCGGCGCGAGCTGTGCGCGCGCGGCGTGCCCGCGCATAAAATCACCGTGATTCCGAACGCCGTCGATGCGGGCGATTTCAATGTCTCTGATAATCCAGCACTGGCCCACAGGCTGGGTTTGGATGGTCATCCTGTTATCGGCTTCATCGGCTCGTTCTATGCCTACGAGGGACTGGCCCTGCTGCTGCGCGCCATGCCGCGCCTACTGGCGGCGCAGCCGGCATTGCGGCTGCTGCTGGCCGGCGGCGGTCCGCAGGATGCCCAGCTGCGGGCGCTGGCGGCGCAACTGGATATAGCCCACGCCGTGGTGTTCGCGGGCAGAGTGCCGCACGCGCAGGTGGCCGCCTATTATCAGCTGGTCGACATCTGCGTGTATCCGCGCCTGCCGATGCGCCTGACGGAATTGGTGACGCCCTTGAAACCGTTAGAGGCGATGGCGCAGGGCCGTCTCGTGGTGGCGTCCGACGTGGGCGGCCACCGCGAACTGGTCGACCATGGCAAGACGGGCATGCTGTTTCGCGCCGGCGACGCCGGGGCGCTGGCGCAAGCGATACTGGCCCTGCTGCAGGCACCCGCCAGCTGGCCGGCGCTGCGGCGCCAGGCGCGCGCGTTTGTCGAGACGGAGCGCAGCTGGGGCGCCAGCGTGGGCCGCTATGCGCCCGTGTATGCGCGCGTGTCGGCGGAAGCGGCGGGAGCGACGCCATGATCTTCACGGGCCTGCGCATCGCGCTGGTCGGCCCGCTGCCGCCGCCGGCCGGCGGCATGGCGAATCAAACGGCGCAACTGGCGCACAAGCTGCGCGAGGACGGCGCACAAGTACAGCTGCTGGCCGTCAACGGTCCGCATCTGCCGCCGTGGCTGGCGCGCATCCGCTACCTGCGCGCCGCGCTGCGCCTGCCCCTGCTGCTGTGGCGCTTGTGGCGCACGGCCAATACGGTCGACCTGTTCCACATCATGGCCAATTCCGGCTGGTCCTGGCATCTGCAGGCCGCGCCCGCGCTGTGGATCGCCAGCCTGAAAGGCAAGCCTGCCTTGCTCAATTACCGGGGCGGCGAAGCGGCCGTTTTTTTCGCCCGCTCGCCGCGTCTGGTGGCGTTCAGCCTGCGCCGCGCCAGTGCCATCGTCGTGCCGTCGGCCTATCTGGCCGGCGTCTTCGAACAATACGGCCATACGGCCCACATCGTGCCGAACATGGTGGACTTGCAGCGATTCAGGCCAGCCACGCGACGCACAGCAGCCGCAGATGGCCCGTGCATCCTCGTGGCGCGCCACCTGGAAAGCCTGTACGACAACGCCAGCGCCGTGCGCGCCTTCGCCATCGTGCGCGAGGCGTTTCCCGCGGCGCGCCTGGTGCTGGCCGGCGGCGGGCCCGAGCGCGCGGCGCTGGTGCGCCTGGCAAGGTCGCTCGGCGTGACCGACGCCGTGCGCTTTACCGGCCCCGTCGACAATGCCGCCATGCCAGCCCTGTACCAGGCCAGCGACATCGTCCTCAATCCCAGCCTGGCCGACAACATGCCCAATTCCGTGCTCGAAGCACTGGCCTGCGGCGTGCCGGTCGTCAGCACCAACGTGGGCGGCATCCCCGCCCTGCTGCAGGACGGCGTGACGGCGCTCCTCGTGCCGCCCGGCGATTCAACCGCCATGGCGCACGCCATCCTGGCGCTGCTGCGCGACCCGGCGCGCACGCGGCAGCAAGTGCAGGCGGGCCTGGCGCACGCCGCCACCTTCGGCTGGCCCGACATCGCGCCCAGGCTGGCCGCCCATTACCGCCGCATCCGCGCCGCGCCGCGCCCCGGCGCCTATACGCGCCTCGTCGCCCGCTGGCTGTTTCCCCTGCATGAATGGCTCAAGGGCCACCACAGCGCGCGCCTGCTGCGCCGGATGGAACGCTCGCAGTGGTGGAGCACAGAGCAGCTGCAACAGTGGCAGCTGGCGCGCCTGCGCGCGCTGCTGCGCCACGCAGCCGATCACGTGCCCTACTACCGCGCCCTGTTCGCCCGCAGCGGTTTCGATCCCGAGCAAGTCAGGCAACTGGCCAACTTGTCCCGCTTGCCGCTGCTGAGGAAGCGCGACATCGCCGCCGCGCGCGACAGCTTCAAGTCCACCCGCGCCGTGGGTTTGCGCCCGTTCGCCACGGGCGGCTCCAGCGGCGAGCCGCTGCAGTTTTTCCTCGGCCGGCGCAGGATCAGCCACGACATCGCCGCCAAGTGGCGCGCCACGCGCTGGTGGGGCGTCGACATCGGCGACCGCGAAGCCGTGCTGTGGGGCTCGCCCATCGAACTGCACGCGCAAGACCGCGTGCGCCGCCTGCGCGACGCGCTGCTGCGCACCACCCTGCTGCCCGCGTTCGCCATGTCGCCCGCGCGCCTGGACGGCTACGTACAGCAATTGCGCCGCTGGCGCCCGCGCATGCTGTTCGGCTACCCGTCGGCCCTGTGCCGCATCGCCAGCCATGCTGCAGCACGCGACGTGCCGCTCGATGGCCTGGGCGTGAAAGTGGCGTTCGTCACGGCCGAACGCCTGTACGACGAACAGCGCGCGCAGATCGCGGCGGCCTTCGCCTGCCCCGTGGCCAACGGCTACGGCGGACGCGACGCGGGCTTCATCGCCCACGAATGCCCGGACGGCGGCATGCACATCACGGCCGAAGACGTCATCGTGGAAATCGTCGATGGCCAGGGCCAGCCGCTGCCGCCAGGGGCCACGGGCGAAATCGTCGTCACCCATTTGGCCACGCAGGACTACCCGTTCATCCGCTACGCCACGGGCGACGTGGGCGCGCTGGGCACGCAATCGTGCACCTGCGGCCGCAGTCTGCCCCTGCTGCAGAAAATCGAAGGGCGCAGCACGGATTTCCTCACGGCGGTCGATGGCACCGTCATGCACGGCCTGGCCCTCGTCTACATCGTGCGCGAACTGCCGCAAGTGCGCAGTTTTAAAATCATCCAGGAAACCCTGCTGCGCACGCGCGTGCTGCTCGTCTGCCTGCCGCGCCTCGACGACACCACGCGCGCCACCATCGTGGCCGGTTTCCAAGCCAGGCTGGGCGCGCAGGTCGACATCGCCGTCGAGGAAGTCGACGAGATCGCGGCGGAGGCGTCGGGGAAGTACCGGTATGTGGTGAGCAAGGTGGCTTGACGCCGATACGTTACGACAAAAAGTTGTTTTGGTTGTCAATATCAGGTTCTGGAGTAGAATTTGGTATCGCAACTGGAGGGTGTCATGGCAAAGTTGGAAGTTTCAAAGCCGGAGAAAGCGAAGAGCACGCATCGAATGGCGGTACCTGACCCGAGCAAGGCCTTGGGTGATTCGATCCGGAAAATCGGGGCGAGAGGAATCGACCTTGGCGATGGCTACGTATTGGTCAAGATACGACGCACCAAGCGGGCAGCCCAGCATGCGCGCGGGGAGGAAGTGGCGTTTGTACCGCAACAGCTGCCGGGAGTGCCTGTCGTTTCCAATGCCGACCTCCAGGAGTTGATCCAGCGATACCAGCATATACAAGCAATACAAGGTGCGGCAAGCACGGTTCCGCCAGCGAACCAGGCATTCCTTGATCAGTTTGCCCATCAGGAACTGGAAAAATACGCGAGCCTTGAAAAGAAAGGCGAACTGCTCACCTCACAGACGCTGGCCGAGCAAATGGGAGTGACGCGGCAGGCGATCAGCAAGGCGGTGACGGAGCAGCGGATGTTTTCCTTGGACAGCGCAGCCGGCAAGAAACTTTACCCTGCCTTCTTCGCCGATCCCACCCTGAACCGTCGCCAGCTCGGCAAAGTGAACAAGGAACTGGGTCACCTGGCCGGTTCCAGCAAGTGGCAGTTCTTCACCCATCCACGCATGTCGCTCAACGGCATCAGCCCGATCAATGCCTTACGGAAAGGAAAATTCGCCGACGTCATTGCCGCAGCGACAGCGTTCAGGGAGACGTGATGTGGCAGCGACCCGGCTGAAGCCGCCTCCAAAAGTGCTGGCAACGAGCGCGACGCTTCCCGTCGTCGGGCTGCCAATGCCCGGTCTGTACCGCATCTCGGGCCATGCGGCTGGCGAACCCTATTTCGGCTGCAGCGGCGGGAATCGCTTTGATGCACCCGGCTGCAAGACAGGCAATCCCGAATACAGTACCTGCTATCTGGGTCCGAGCTTTGATGTCGCGCTTGCCGAGTCCCTGTTACATGATGCAGTGCCTATAAAGGGCGCCTTTCCTATCGCTAAGTCCGAAATTGATCGCCGATGGGTGCATCAATTCAGTGGCAATTTGAGATTATTTGACCTGACCGGCCATTTGCTCAAGCAGATGGGCGGTCATGCGGGATTGACAGGTACATCAAGTTACACCTTGCCTCAACAATGGGCGCTGGCCGTGTATCGCAATCCGCTCCGGGTCGATGGCTTCCTGTATATGTCTCGTCATTTCACCAACGAAAAAGCCATCGTGGTATATGACCGCGCCAAAGCCAATCTCACAGCAATGGGCAAACCTATCCAACTTATCATGGCAACGGAAATGCCGAATGCCATGCGGCTGTTTAATATCGTTCCTGCTTGATATCGCCAACCGTCAGGAAAAATGAAAAACCTGCCTACTTATCGCTCAGAGCTTGCACGCGCAGAGCCAAATCGTCAATTTTTCGCTCGAGCTTTAAATTTGAAGCACCGATGAAGAACCAGATACATGCGAAGTTTACAATCGGAATCAACGCAAGAATCGTCCATTTTGTTACATTGCGCCCCTTTTCCTTCGCCAGAAGATGTGCCGCTATTGCCATCAGTAATGACATCAATATCAATGGGAGAAATGAAACAAGAATATTGGGGCCGCTATTTTCCATGGGTTAAATCCTATTTAAATTTACAAATATGATAATACCTTATCTTGTCACTGACAACAGCCAGCTTATAGCCGATGGTCGGAACGTCGCAGTATAAGTGGAAGTTGTCATTATGGAAATAAATAGATTTTATAATGCGTTCTAACTCAGTACTAAAGGCACAGATAAATTCAAGGAAAAGAGAATAGTCACTCCCCGAACAGCTGTTCCAGCCTGTGCTGATTCCCCGCCGCCACAAACCACTCCTCCTGCCACCGCTGCGTGCGCAGCGCCTGCGCGGACTCAGGCGTACACCACGGCGGATACACGCGCAGCGCGCGCTTGCCGCCCTGGCCGGCGCGCGACATCACGCCCCGTTCCAGCAGCACCTTGCGCGGAAAAATGAAGAAACCGTGCTGCGCACCGTCGTCGTTGGCTACGGCGATGATAACGACGTCGACGGGGTCCGCGTCGTCGAGCGGGGCGATCTCGGCGTCGGGATGGGGGCGCTTCCAGACGGTGACGAACTGGCCGGTTTTCGTCGGGGTGGTTTTGGCCACGCGCAGGACCAGCCGCTTGCCGTCCAGTTCGGCGCGGCAGGCGCCGTATTCCGCGCTTTCCGCTTCCGGTACGGGCGCTTGCGGCAAGCCCAGGAAAGCCCAGGGACTGGCCTTCATTGCGCGCTGAACTCGGCTGCGGCCTTGGCCGCCCACAGCGCTTCGGCGTGGCTGGCGAACGGGCTGTCGTAGCCGTCGACTGTGCCATCCTCGTCGACAAAATACAGCCACCAGCCGTCGGCCTGCTCGCGGATGGCCGTGTGGCCCGGTGCGCAATGGGTGTCAACGGACTGGCCGGCCGTCAGGGTGGTGATGGTGATGCCGCGGTGAATGATATGCTGGGGTGTCATGGGGTGAAATCGTGCAAGAAAATCAATGGCCATAGTGTAGCCGCGCCGGACCATCCTGGCCAGTGCGTTACACTGATCGTTCACACGGAGGACGACATGGCATCACAGCAAGGCACGGTGGATTTTTTGCTCGACCAGATGGCGGGCGCGGGCAGCATCAGCGCGAAAAAAATGTTTGGCGAGTATGGCTTGTATTGCGACGGCAAGATGTTCGCCATCGTCGCCGACGACCAGCTGTTCATCAAGCCGACGGACGCGGGCCGCGCCTGGATCAGCGCGCAAGGCACGCTGCAGGAAGCGCCGCCCTACCCGCAAGCCAAGCCGTACTTCCTCATCGATGGCGTGCTGTGGGATGAGCGCGACTGGCTGAGCCAGCTGGCGCGGCGCACGGCGGACGCCTTGCCGCTGCCAAAACCCAAGCCGCTGCCCAAGCCTAAAAAACAGGCGTCAGCCAGCTAGTACGCTGTTCTCGCATTGCTTGCCCTGGCGGAAGCATTGCAGGTTGTGATACGTGATGGCGGCGATTTCGCGCAGCGCTTCGCTGGTGAAGAAGCCCTGGTGGCCCGTCACCAGCACGTTCGGGAACGTCATCAGGCGCTGGAAGATGTCGTCGTCAATGATGTCGGACGAGCGGTCCTGGAAGAACAGATTGCTTTCCTGTTCATACACGTCGATGGCCAGAGAGCCCAGCTGGCGCGATTTCAATGCCTCGATGACGGCGCCCGTGTCGATCAGGCCGCCGCGCGAGGTGTTCACCAGCATGGCGCCCTTCTTCATCAGCGGCAAGGTTTCTTCGCTGATCATGTGGCGCGTGCTTTCCATCAATGGGCAATGCAGCGAGACGATGTCGGATTCAGCCAGCAGCTGCGGCAGTTCCACCATCGTGCCCAGTTGCGCGAACGCGGGCGCCGGATACGGGTCGTGGCCCAGCACCGTGCAGCCGAACCCTTTGAAGATGCGCGCCGTGGCCAGGCCGATCTTGCCCGTGCCGACGATACCCACCGTCTTGCCGAACAAGGTGGCGCCCAGCAAGCCGTCGAGCGAGAAATTGCCTTCGCGCACGCGGGCATAGGCGCGATGCGTGTGGCGGTTCAGGGTTTGCACGAGGGCCAAGGTGTATTCGGCCACGGCTTCCGGCGAGTAGGCAGGCACGCGGGCGACGAACAGGCCCAGGCGCTTGGCCGCTTCCAGGTCGAGGTTGTTGTAGCCGGCGCAGCGCAGCAGGATGGCGCGCACGCCGTAGCCGTGCAGGGCTTCGAGCACGGGCGCGTCGAGCACGTCGTTGACGAAGACGCAGACGGCGTCCGCGCCTTGCGCGAGGACCACGGTTTCCTGGCTCAGCAAGGCGCTGTGGTAGACCAGTTCGATGCCGGCGGAATCGGGCTGGGACGGCAAGGCTTCATCGAAGAAACGGCGGTCGTAGGGCTGGCTGGCAAAGAAGGCGATTTTCATGGGGCGTCCTGGAACTTGCTGGATGGCAAAACACCATCATAGCGCAAGCGCCCTGCCCCACTGTGTACGCCTGGCTCTCTTGGCCGCCTATTGGGGTTCGCGGGGCAAGGTCAGCACGTGGCGCAAATACGCCGTTTCCTCGGCGTGCTGCGCATGATAGCGCTCGCGCGCGGCGCGCATGGCCGCCTGGTGCGCCGCGATGCCCCTTTCCGTCAGCTCGACGCCAAAGTCCGCCGGCGGCTGCTCGGGGCCGCCGAACAGGCGCGCCAGGATGAAGCGGCCCACATTGTCGCGGTAGTGCGACGCTTCCCAGTAATAACGCATCGCGCGCGCGCCCGTCACCTGCGGGATAGGCTCGCTGGTGATGCTGTTGAAGCCGGAAAAATCAACCAGGCGCACGTCGCAACCCAGGCGCCGGTAGCGTCCGGCCATCTGCGCCAGGTCGCGCTGCCAGGCTTCCATGGCGTCCCACTTGCCGCGCCAGTACAGGGCGTCGAGCGTGAGCGCGTGCGTGGGATTGATGTACAGGCGCAAGCGCGTGCCGCCACGGCACAGCTTGCCGACGCTGGCATCGAAGGCTTGCAGCGCGGGTGCGGTCGGGCCCAGGCCGTCGCCGAATTCCTGCAGGCGCGGCTTGAAGGCGCGCGCCGTGCCGACCCAGACGCGGTTGCGACTGGTGAGGCAGGACTCGTCGCGCTGGCCGTACAGGGCCAGGCTCGACAGACAGACGCCGTCATAGGTGCCGCTGAGGATGCGCCAGCTGTCCTGGGTCATGTCCACGGTCAGGCCACGCTTGATGTTGAGCAAGGCGCGCCGCGCGAAAAACGCGGGAGCGGGATCCGTCAAGCCCGGCTCCACGCCAGCCGAGCCCAGTTCCAGCGAGAACGAGGGGGCATCGATGCCCCACACCATGGTGTCGACATGGCTGACCGTGGCCGCGTGTTCTGCCAGGCGGATGGCCTCGCCGATCGAAGCGCCCGAGACCGCGCTGTTGAACACGCTCTTGCCATCGAACAAAGTACGCATGCTGCTCGTAGGCAAACCCATTTCCGTGCGCGAATTGCCGATGTAGACGATGGCGGGCCGGTAGCGCGCCACCGCATATGTCTTGCTCCACACGCTGAGTTTTTCGGTCGTCGGCCGCAAGCGCTGCAGCAGCGGGCTGTCCCACTGGTGCAGCAAGTAGGGATCGACGTGGTAATTGACGGCGGAAACGACGGCCAGCGCGGCCAGCGCGCAGGCAAGGAAGGTGGCGAGGTAGCGGCGGGCGTTGGTATCCATGGTCGGCATTGGAAGTGGAGAAATGGCGTATATGTGGGGCTTTGCATCAACGCCGGATCAGCGGCCCGTCCAGCACCCGCTCCGTATAGGCCGCCTCGCGCGCATGTTCCACCCGATAGCGGTCGCGCGCAGCGCGCGTGGCCGCATGGTGGGCGTCGACGTTGGCCTGCGTCAGCTCCACGCCGAAATCGGCCGGCGGCGGCGTGTCGCCGCCAAACAGGCGCGCCAGGATCAAGCGGCCCACATTGTCCCGGTAATGCGACACTTCCCAGTAATAATGCATGTCGGGCTTGCCGCTGACGAGCGGGGTCGGTTCCGTCGTGATGCTGTTAAAGCCGGAAAAATCAACCAGGCGCACGTCGCAGCCCTGCTGGCGGTGGCGCTCGGTGATCTGCACCAGGCCGCGCTGCCAGGCCTGCATGGCCTCCCACTTGCCGCGCCAGTGCAGCGCGTACAGGGTCAGCGCGTGCGTGGGGTTGATGTACATGCGCAGACGCACGCCGCTACTGCACAGCCTGCCTATGCTGGCGTCAAACGCGGGTATCGAGGGCGGCGTCGGCCCCTGGCCATCGCCAAATTCCTGCAGCCGCACGGGAATGGCGTCCTTGGTTCCCAGCCAATGCCGTATGCCTTTCAGGGTGCAGGTCTCGTCGCGCTGCCCATACCGGGCCAGGTTGGAGCGGCAGACATCGCCCGCATTGCCGGTGAGGATGCGCACGCTGTCCTCCGTCATGTCCAGGGTCAGGCCGCGCTTCAGGTTGACGAGGGCGCGCTGGGCGAAAAAGCCGTGCCGGGCGCCCGTCAGGCTGTCTTCCACCCGCGCCGCACCCATGTCCAGGGAAAACGTGGGCGCGTCGACGCCCCACACCATGGTCTCGACGCGGCTGACCCTGGCCGCATGCTCGGCCAGGCGGATGGCGTCGCCGATCGAGGCGCCGGACACGGCGCTGTTGAAGATGCTCTTGCCGTCGAACAAGGCGCGCACGCCCGTCGGCAGGCCCAGTTCCGTGCGCGAATTGCCGATGTAGATGATGGCCGGCCGGTAGCGCGCCACGGCATAGGTCTTGGCCCAGGCGCCCAGCTTTTCATTCAACTGGCGCGGGCGCTGCACCAGGGGACTGTCCCACTGGTGCAGCAAATAGGGGTCGACCTGGTAGTTCAGCAACGAGATGCCGCCCAGTACCAGGAAGACGCAAGCGAGAAAGCAGACAAGATAGCGGCGGCCGGCGGTGTCCATGGTCAGAACTGGAAGTAAAGAAATTCGGTGACCCGGTTCATGCCGAAGATGCAGGCAACGAACAGCGCGGCCAAGCCCACGCTCCAGCGCGAGGTGGGCCGCCAGCTGAAGGACCAGCGCCCTGCGGGCTGAAAGATTCTTTCAATCGCAGGCTCATAGAGAAAGAATATTTCTTGCGTATTGGGCGCCTTGAAGGCCAGCAGCATCGCCGCCAGCAGCACGGGCAAGCCTGGCCCTGCCAGTTCGATCCAGCGGATGCCATCGAACGCGGGATGCAGGCCCCACTGCGCCAGGCTGGACGCCTGGCTGGCCAGGCCGCGCGGCAGGCTTACGCCGTTCGCCCCCACCAGCGCGCCCGTGATGTCCCAGGCCGTGGCCACGTCGGGCGCGCGGAAGAAGACCCAGGCCAGCATGACGGCAAGAAAGGTCAGGACGCCGGGCCACCAGCGCAGCCAGCAGTAGCCCGGCGCCGCGCCAAACACCCGTTGCCACGCCTGCTGCAGCACCAGGTACAGGCCGTGCAAGCCGCCCCAGATGACAAACGTCCAGCCGGCGCCATGCCACAGGCCGCCCAGCAGCATGGTCAGCATCAGGTTGCGGTAGCGCATGGCTTCGCCGCGCCGGCTGCCGCCCAGCGGGATATATAAATAGTCGCGCAGGAAACGCGACAAGGTCATGTGCCAGCGGCGCCAGAAGTCGGCGATATTGGCCGCCTTGTACGGCGAGTTGAAGTTCAGCGGCAATTTCACGCCAAACAGGCGCGACAGGCCGATGGCCATGTCGGAATAGCCGGAAAAGTCGAAATACAGCTGGAACGTGTAGGCCAGCACGCCGATCCACGCTTCAATCAGGGTCGGCTCGGCGCCTGCCGCGAAGATGGGGATGGCCAGCGGCGACAGGTTGTCGGCGATCAGCACCTTTTTTGCCAGGCCTATGGTGAAAATCGACAAGCCGATGGCGAAATTGGCGGCGCGCGGATGGGCATTGGCGGGGTCGGCGAACTGCGGCATCATGTCGCGGTGGTGCAGCACGGGGCCGGCGATCAGATGGGGGAAATAGCTGACGAACAGCACGTAATGGATGAAACGGTATTCGCGCACCTCGCCCCGGTAGCAATCGACGAGGAAGGCGATCTGCGTGAAGGTAAAGAAAGAGATGCCGATCGGCAGGATGATGTCGAGGCCGTGCCATGGCAGGCTGCCAGCGCCAGCACCAGCGGTCACGGCGATGGCATTGACGCTGTCGATGAAGAAATTCGCATATTTGTAGTAGGCGAGCAGCCCCAGGTTCAGCACCAGCGCCACGACCAGCGCCCGCTTGCGGGCCGCTCCTGCCCGTGCGCCGATCAGGCGCCCCGCGCCGTAATTGACGCAGATCGACGCCAGCAGCAGCGGCAGGTAGCGCACGTCCCACCATGCATAGAAGAACAGCGAGGCAAGCGCCAGCCACGTCGCGGGGGCCAGGCGGCGCCAGCTGGCGGATGTGCCTGCGGCGGGCGCCAGGCGGTCCAGCAGAAAATAGCCGGCCAGCACGATGGGCAGATAGCCGAACAGGAAGGCGAAGGAATTAAACAGCATGTTGCCTCCTGGCAGGCAGCGACTGCGCCTGGTAGTAGCAATCGGCAATCTGGGCCGCCACCCGCTCCCACGTAAAGCGTTCCACGAGGGCTTGCACGCGCGAGCGTTCGGGCGGCAGCGCCAGCAGTTCGAGGATGGCCTGGCGCTGCGCGGCGCCATCGTCCCAGCGCACCTTGCGCAGCGCAAAGATGGAGTCGGGCAAGTCCAGCGCGCTTTGCGCCGTCATGACGACGGGCGTGCCGGCCGCCAGCGCTTCGAGCACGCTCAAGGGAAACACCTCGCCCTGGCTGGGCAAGGCCGCCACGGCCGCCGCATGGTAGGCGCTGGCCAGCAGCGGGTCGGCATGGTCGAGCGCGCCCAGCCAGCTGACGTGCGGCAAGTCCAGCAGCAATTGCAGATATGCTTGCTGTTCGCGCGGCGCGGCGCCGATCAGCACGAGGGGCAAGCCGGCGCCCGCCAGCGCCTGGGCCAGTCCCAGCTGGTTTTTATACGGTGAAATACTGCCCACCATCAGCACGAACGGCCCGGCGATACCCGTTTCGCGCAGGAACAGGTCGCCATTGGCCGTGAAGAAATGCGGGTTGATTCCGTTGGGCAAGACGCGGATGGTGTCGGCTCCCATGCCGAAACCTTGCACGATGGCGTCACGCTCGGCCTCGCCCAGCGCGATCACCACGTCGGCCAGTTGCAGGGCGCGCCGGGTTTGCGCATAGCTCGTTTGCACCATCCATTCCGTCAGCCGGCCCGCCAGCCGGTCCGCCAGCCGCGCGCGCCAGGCGCTGGCGCGGCCCCAGCTGGGCGACAGCAGCGGCGACAGCACGACGGGCACGCCTTGCTCGCTGGCCATTTCCATGATGCGGTAAGTGCCATTGCTCGCTGAAAACACGTGCAGCACGTCGAAATCGGCCAGCCGCTGATGGTTGGCGTCGACCAGTTCCACTTCCAGCGGACGCGCCGGCTGCTGGGGCAGCCGGTTCAGCGCGGCAATGGTTTCGCGTACCTGGATCTGCAAGCCGCCGTCGCGCTGGAACAGCATCGGGTAGGACAAGATACCGACACGCATGGTCATCCTTTCGTGCATTTGACTGCCAGCCATCGGCCAGCGAGCTTGCGTTGCAACAACAGAAACTCGCCAGCGAGTTCATGCTTCAACAGGAACAGACCGGCCAACCAGCACAGCAAGGTGGCCAGCGCCGTGCCCATGAGCGCCAGCAGCGCCGGGGTGTCCGTTGGCAGCCACAGCAGCGAAGCGACGGGCGCAACGGCGCTGACACCGCAGAGCAGCAAACTCTTGCGCACTGCTCGCGCCAGGATGCGCCAGTCCAGTGCGCTCAAGCGCCGCAGGCAGTTGTAGTTCAGCCAGCTGCGCAGCACATTGCTGAGCACCACGGCCCAGGCCACGGCCACCAGACCGAACGGCGCCGCGGCCAGCAGCAGCGCCACTTTGATGACGCCAGCGCAGGCATCGAGCCGCACCTGCGCATGCAGCTGGCCCGTCGCCACGAACAGGTAGCGGGCCATGCTGAACATGCTATACACGGCCGAGGACAGGCACATGATGCGTATCAAGGGCACACAGCCTAGCCATTGCGTGCCATACAACACCTTGACCAAGGGCAAAGCCATGCAGGCGAGAAAGAGAAAAAACGGCCATGCCAGCGCCGTCATATAGCTGATCGTGCGCAAATACACGAGCTCCGCCCCGCCCTGCCCCCCTTCCCCCCTTGCGCGGGCCGCGAACAGGGGAAACACGACGGGAGAAATCGCGCTGGTGATGGCCTGGTTAAAGATATTCAGTACGCTTTGCGCCTTGCCGAACAGGGCCAGGCTTTCAATGCCGATCAACTTGCCGATGATCAGGTCCGGCGCCGCCACGCCCGCCTCGTCGACGAGGCCGCCCCCCGTCGCATACGCGCCAAAGCGGGCGATATCGCCCATGCCGCGCCGTCCCGGCAACCATGGTAACTCTGCAGGCCGCACCAGCAGGCTCACCAGCAGCGACGCGCAGGAACCGGCCAGCGCCGCCCACACCATGCTCATGTAACTGTAGCCCTGCAGCGCCAGCAGCACGGCCACCAGCAAGTTGACGACGCTATTGGCCGCATTGATGGCGTAGATGGCGCGAAAGCGCAGTTGCCGACGCAGCATCGGTAACGTTAATGCGCTGAACGGTATCAACAGGAAATTGATCGCCAGCAAGCGCAGCACGAGGGTCAGCCGGGGTTCGCCATAGAACTGCGCGAGCGGCGCGCTGGCCAGCAGCACCAACCCTGCCAGCAGCCAGGCGACGAGCAGGCTGGTGGCCAGCGCGGCCCGCAATTTCACCGTATCGAGCTGCTTTTCCTGGATTAGGTATTGCCCCACGCCAAAGTCGCGCACCACTTGCGCCAGCGCCACCAGCACGGCGCCCAGCGAATATACGCCCACTTCGGCCGGCGTCAGCAAACGCGACAGCACCATGGTGGCGACGATACCCAGCAGCAGTACCGTGTATTTTTCGGCGAACGAAAAGAAAAACGAGTGACGGGTGGCGCTCATGCGGGCCGCCCGCGCCTACACGAGGCCGGCGTAAAACGCGCGCAGCTGGCGTTCCAGGCGCGGCATTGAATAGCGCTGCACGGTTTCCTCGCGCGCCAGCCGTCCCATGCGGGTGCGCCGGGGCGCATCCAGCAATAGCTGCGCCACGGCCGCGCAGGCGGCGTGCTCGTCGTCGATCGGCAGCAGCAGCCCGCCTTCACTATCGTGCAGGATATCGTGGGTGCCCGGCACGTCCGTTCCCACGGCCGGCACGCCGCAGGCCATGGCCTCGATGGTGGCGATGCCGAAACCCTCGTTTTTACTGAGCAGCACATGCAGGTCGAAGGCCGGCATCAACAACTCGACATGCTGCTGGAAGCCGGCAAACACGATGCGCTCCTGCAAGCCTGATTGCTGTGCCTGCAGCCGCAGCATGGCTTCCAGCGGCCCCGTGCCTACCAGCACTAAATATAGATTGGGAAATTGCTTGGCCAGTCTGGCGAACAGGGCCAGCAGCACTTGCGGACGCTTTTGCGCGGACAGCCGGGCCACGCAGCCGAGCACGAGCGCGTCCGCTGGCACCCCAAGTTGCCGCCGCGCCAGCACCCTGCGTTCGGGAGAGACGATAAAAGTATCCGTATCGACGCCATTGGGAATGACGGCCAGCCGCGTTTCCGGGTTCAGCATGCCGCGGTACAGCTCGAGGAAATGCCGCATGGCCGACGGCGACACGGCATACACGCCTTTGACGGTGCGGAACGCTTCCTGCAGCCGCGGCCGCTGCCAGTCGCTGAACGCTTCCAGCGGAAAGGCATTGTGCACGCTGATCACGGCAGGCAAGCGGCATTGCCGCGCCAGCCACAGGATGGAAGCGCCATAGCTGGTCCAGCAAAACGCCACGTGGACGAGGTCGGGCCTCAGCCGCCGCAGCCGCCACGCTCCCGTGACCCTGGCGCGCAGCCAGTTCCAGCGCCGCCAGGCCCAGTGTTCGAGAAACAAGGGCGGTTCATACACACGCACCTGCAGATGCTGCGCGCGCAAACCTTGCACCCAGGCAGTAAAACCGGGAAAGCGCCGCAGGGCAAGCACGCTGTCATAGCCGCTCGCGCCCAGTACTTTCGCCTCTTGCGCCATGCGCAGCTCCATGCCGCCCAGCTCGCCCGAATAACTGCTGATGACGATGCGCGGCAAGCGTTTGCGCCGTCCGCGCCACGCTTCATGGAAAAAGCCGCGCAGCCAGGCCCGTTCCCACTGGCGCAGGAACAGGTCGGCGTGGTCGCGCCGCAGCCAGGCCCGCACGGCGCCGAGGGAGTCGCGCACGTATCTGCCCAGCATCCAGCGCGGTACGCCGAGCAACTCCACGCTTGGTGCGAATGTGGCCAGACGGCATTGGCCGCGGCCAAACAGCATGGCGCGGCGCAGTATCCAGGCGCGCTGTACTTGTTGAGCGCGGATGATGTGCGCCACTTTCGCTTGCGGACAAAACCAGGAAGGATTGCCGGCCGCATGCATCTCCAGGTTGAGCCGGGTTTCGCTGCCCATGGCGTAGTTGGCGCCTTGCGGGCCGATGCTTTCATCATAGCGGGCGCCCGCCTCGAAGATGCGGCGGCGTATCGCCATGTTGGCGCCCCAGACCAGGCCCGGATAGATGGGCGCGTCGCGCAAATCGGGGCTGGTGATGCCCCACGTCAGGCCAACGGGGGTCAGGCGCAGCAGCCATTCCGCCGGTTGCTCGCGCCAGGCGGGCACGATGGCGCCGCCGAACAGGGCGTAGCCGGGGTGAGCGCGCGCGCTGTCCTGCAAGCGGCACAGCCAGTCCGATGCGGGCATGGCGTCGTCATCGCCAAACACGAACAGCTCGCCGCCATCGCCGCTTGAACGCAAGGCGTGTTCGACAGCCCCGTTCAGGGCGGGACTGCGGCCGCGCCGCGCCACGTAGACGGAACGCAAGGGCAAGCGGCCGCGGAAGGCGGCGATCACCTGGGCCGTGGCGTCCGTGCTGCCATTGTCGGCGATGATCAGGCGCCAGCCGCCCACGGGGGCTCGCAACTCCATGTAGGCGCGCAATACCTGGGGCAAGGTGCCGGCGCCATTGTAGGTCGCCATGAGAACGGTCAACAAGGACATGCCTCCTTGGTCTTACCATGACAAAACTATGTACTCAAGCAGTGTTGATCCAGTGTACTGAGCCTGCCCGCCAGCCCGTTGACAGGCATCAATACCTTGCCAACCCGGGCACAACCAGGAGCGTCTCCCTTCATGCGCGACATACTGATTACCATCATCATCCTGGGCTCGCTGCCCTTCATCCTGAAGACACCGGCCACCGGCGGCCTGATGTGGGTCTGGGTCAGCGTGATGAACCCGCACACGCAGGGCTGGGGCTTTGCCACCCACATGCCGTTCGCCTTCATCATCGCCATCGCCACCCTGATCAGCCTCGTCATGACGCGCGAGCCGAAAAACCTGCCGCTCACGCCCGTCAGCGTGCTGCTGCTGCTGTTCGTCATGTGGATGAATGTCACGGCCCCGTTCGCCCTGATTCCGGAATCGTCATGGGTGCAGTGGAACAAGGTGATGAAGATCATGCTGATGAGCTTTGTCATCATGATGGTGATACGCACACGGCGCGACATCGTGCGCCTGATCTGGGTGCTGGTGGGGTCGATCGGCTATTACGGCGTGAAAGGCGGCATCTTCACCATCCGCAGCGGCGGCACGGACCGGGTATGGGGGCCGGAAGAAACGTTTATCGGGGATAACAATGCGCTGGCCCTGGCCCTGATCATCACCATCCCCCTCATGTATTATCTGCAGCAAAACACGGATAAACGCTGGGTGCGCCACGGCTTGTCCGCGGCGATGCTGTTGTCGGCCCTGGCGGCGCTGGGCTCGTATTCGCGCGGCGGGCTGCTGGCCATTGCCGCCATGGGCCTGTTCATGTGGCTGAAAAGCGACCGCAAGATGGTGCTGGGCGCGCTGCTCGGCGCCGTCGCGCCGCTGCTGCTGGCCTTCATGCCCGAGCGCTGGGCCGAACGCATGGACACCATCAACACCTATCAGGACGATGTCTCCGCCATGGGCCGCCTGAATGCCTGGCGCATGGCCTGGAATTTGGCACGCGACCGTTTTCCCGGCGGCGGCTTCGACGTCTCCGACGCGGCCATCTTTGCCCGCTATGCGCCCAACCCCATGGACGTGCATGCGGCGCACAGCATCTATTTCCAGGCACTGGGCGAACACGGCTTTGTCGGCTTGCTGATTTACCTGGCGCTGGGCATCGCCACCTGGCGCACGGCCGCCGCCATCATCCGCCGCACGCGGGGCAAGCCAGAATTGCGCTGGGCGCACGGCCTGGCCACCATGAGCCAGGCCAGCCTGATCGGCTTTGCCGTGGGCGGCGCCTTCCTCAGCCTGCTGTACTTCGACATGCCGTATTACCTGATGGCCGCCCTGATCGCCACGCGCATCATCGTCGAGCGGCAGGTGCCCACGCTCACCTCTACTTCGCGCCAGGCCAGGCCCCGGACCGCCATCGTGGAGCAGCCATGACAGCCACCTTGTCCATCCTGATCTACCACCGCGTGCTGGCGCGGCCCGACCCGCTGTTTCCCGGCGAAGTGGACGCCGTGCTGTTCGAGCGCCAGCTGCGCCTGCTGAAACGCTTCTATACGCCGCTGTCACTGAGCGATGCCGTGCAGCGCTTGCAGAATGGCAGCCTGCCGCAGCGCGCCGCCTGCATCACCTTCGACGACGGCTATGCGGACAATGCGCAAGTCGCCCTGCCGCTGCTGCGGCGCCATGGCATGCACGCCACGTTTTTCATCGCCACGGGCTACCTGGACGGCGGGCAAATGTGGAACGACACGGTGATCGAGGCCGTGCGCCAGGCGGCCGGGCCCGTGCTGGACTTGCGCAAACACGAGCTGGGGACGTTCCCCGTCGCCAGCCTGGCGCAGCGGCAAGCGGCCATCGCCACCCTGCTGGGGCAGCTCAAATACCTGCCGTTCGCCCGGCGCCAGCAGCTGGCCATGCGGATACGCCGCCAGGCGGGCGTTCTGGCTGGTCCGCCCGCCATGCTGAGCACGGCGCAGCTGCGCCAATTGCATGCGGCCGGCATGGAGGTGGGCGCGCACACGGACAGCCACCCGATTTTGTCCACCTTGCCGGACCACGCGGCGCGGCAAAACATCGCCGACGGCAAGCGCCAGCTGGAAAGTTTGATCCAGGCGCCCGTCACTCTGTTTGCATATCCGAACGGCAAGGCCGGGCGCGACTATGGCGCGCCGCACGTGGCGATGGTCAAAAGCCTCGGTTTCAAGGCGGCCGTGGCCACGGACTGGGGCGTGGCGCGCCCCGGCGCGGGGCTCGACCTGCTGCAGCTGCCCCGCTTTACGCCGTGGGATCGAGGACGGCTGGCGTTTCTGTGGCGCATGCGGCAAAACCGCCGGCAAGCGCACCCAGCGCGCCTGGATGCTGGCTGAGCCACTGTTCCAGCATCAGCAGCAGCCACACCATGGTGCCGTGATAGGCCGGATGTTCCGCCAGCAAGCGCCCTTGCAGATCGTCGATGAAGGCGGACCGCACGATGCCGCGTCCGCGCAGCTGCGTGAGGTTGTCGAATGCAAACTCGCGCAGCGGCGGATGACTGTGCAGCCACAGGCCGAAAGGCAGGCCGAAGCCGTGCTTTTTCTTGCGCACGATGGCCGGCGGCAGGATTTCCGCCAGCGCCCGCTTGAAGAAGGGCCGCAGCCGCATGCCGTCGAGCTTGTCGCGTGGCGCCAGGCGGGCGGCAAACGCCACCATCGCATCGTGCAGGAAGGGAAACGCCGCTTCCACGCCGGCCAGCTCGCACGCCTTGCGCACCTTGAACAGGTCGTTGTCGGCCAAAGTAAAACGCATGTCGAGCGCCAGCAGTTCATTGATCTGGCTCAAGCCCTGGCCTTGCCGCTCCCAATACGCGCCATTCACGCAGCCGGGTGCCATGCCCGGGTCGATGGTGTCGATGAAACCCGCTTCCAGCACCGTGCGGTGGCCATGGCGCAGCAGCAGGTTGTAGCTGTCGAGCCGTGCCGGCAGCGGCAGGCTCGATAGCTCGATGTAGCGGCGCGCCTTGTCGCCCAGCCGCCACGGCTTGCCCGTGCGCTCGCGGAACAGCAGCGGCTCGATGATGGCCTGGCGCAGCACGGCGGGCAAGCGCTCGTACTGCGACAGCAAGGCCTGGTGCGCATAGCGCTCATTGCCGCCAAACAGTTCATCGCCGCCGTCGCCGCCGAGCAAGCGCGTTACGCCATCCTCGCGCGCCATCTGCGCGCAGTAAAAGGCGGGAATGGCCGAGGCGTTGCCGAAAGGCTGGTCGAAGATGGCCGCCATGGCGGGAATGGCGGCCAGCACATCGGCTGGCGTCACGTAGCGCTCGTGGTGGATGCTGCCCGCGTGACTGGCGGCCAGGCGCGCATACGCCATTTCGTCATAGCCGGGCGCGTCGAAACCGATGGAATACGTGCGCGCCGGCCGGCCCGTCACTTGCCCCATGATGGCGGCCACGGTGGAACTGTCCGTGCCGCCGCTGAGAAACGCGCCCGTGTCCGCGCCATCCGCGCCCAGGCTGCTTTCCACGGACTGGCGCAGCAGGCGCAGGAATTCCTGCTTGTTGCTGGCAAAGCTGGCCCGCGGGCGCGCCGCGCCCGGCTCCCGGAAAGCCAGCTGCCAGTAACTGCCCTTGCATTGCTTGCCGCCGCGCACATGCAGGTATTCGCCGGGCAGCAAGCGCTGCTGGCCCAGGTAAGCCGTGGCCGGGCCAGGCACCATGTGGAAGAACAGGTAGTGATAAAGCGCTTGCGGATCGAGCGCGCCCCGCACGGACGGATGGGCCAGCAAGGCGTCATGCGAGGAGGCAAAGAACAAGCCTTGCGCATTACCCGCATAGCTGAGGGGGTGGATTCCGGCGCGGTCCACTGCCAGCAGGGCCGAGCCGGAAAAAGAGTCGAGGATAGCTATAGCAAATGGCCCGGACAGGCTGGCGCAGGCCGCCACGCCCCGGCTCAGCCAAAGGGAAGCGAGGCGGCTTGCCACGTCATCGGCCGAACCGTCAAGCATGGGCCGGCCCCAGATAGCCACTTGCAAGCCATCCTGCTGATACACATGGCGGCTGCCGTCGATCGCGGCCACGGCCACGCCACCCACTTCGCTCACGCAGGCAGTCAAGGGGGCCCTATCGAAACGCGACAGGGGCGCGGCCATGCCGGCCAGCGCGGCGCCACTGGCATCGGCATCGGCGGCGACAGAGCCCGCTGCCCCGCCGGTCGCCGCCAGCCAACCGCACAGGCCGCTCATACGAGCACCTCGGCCGGCAACGGATGGCCAAGAAAGGCCGTGGGGCTGGCCGTCAAGCCATACGCGCCCGACTGGAACACGACCACCAGGTCGCCCTCTTCGGCGCGCGCCATCTCCATCTGATCGGCCAGCAAGTCCAGCGGCGTGCACAACGGTCCCACGACGGACGCCACTTCGCGCGCCCCGCCATGCAGCCGGTTGCCGATGGCGACCGGGTAATTCTTGCGGATCAGCTGGCCGAAATTGCCCGAGGCCGCCAAGTGGTGGTGCAAGCCGCCATCCGTGACGAGAAACACTTGTCCATGCGACACCTTGCGTTCGAGCACCTTACACACATAGATGCCCGCCTCGGCCACCAGATAGCGGCCCAGCTCCAGGTTCAGGCGCGCGCCGGGCGCCGCCTGGGCCAGCAGATCGAGCTGCCGCTGCAAGCCGTCCGCCACAGGCGCCAGGTCCAGCGCCTGGTCGCCGGGAAAATACGGCACGCCGAAGCCGCCGCCGATATTCAGGGTGCGCAAGGGCGACGGCGCGCTGTCGGCCAGTTGCAGGGCCAGTTGCACGCTCAGGGCCTGCGCTTCAGCCAGGGCCGCCGCCGACAGGCTTTGCGAACCCGCATACAGGTGAAAACCGTGAAAATCCAGCCCCAGCTGACCGATGCGGCCCAGCAGCGCCGGCACGAGGGCCGCATCGACGCCAAACGGCTGCGCGCCGCCGCCCATGCGCATGCCCGTGCGGCGCAAGGCGAAATCAGGATTCACGCGTACGGCCACCCTGGCCGTCATGCCCAACCGTTCGCTGGCCAGCGCCACCCTTTCCAGCTGGGCGCCCGACTCCACGTTGATCAATACGCCAGCGGCCACGGCCCGCGCCAGTTCCCCATCGCTCTTGCCCGGGCCCGCAAAGCTGATGCGCTCCGGCGCCATCGGTGTATCGAGCGCCGTGGCCAGTTCGCCGCCCGAGGCCACGTCGATGCCGTCGACCAGGCCCGCCAGCCATTGCACCACGGCCGGCATGGGGTTGGCCTTCATCGCGTAATGCACATGCACGCCGGCGGGCAAGGCGGCGCGCAATTGCGCCACGCGGCGCGTGATATGCGCGCGGTCATAGGCATAGAACGGCGTGCCGCCCACCCTCTGCGCCAGCCGGCGTAAAGAAATACCGCCGACCTGCAGCATGTCGCCGTCCATGGCAAACTGCTGGCCCAAGGCCGAGTGCAAGGGCAATTCCGTACTGTTCGAGCGGATCAAGTCCTTCATGCCGCGTCTCCTGTTTGGACCGCATACGCACGCGCCAGTTCCCGGGCCAGCAAGGGGCGGTCGATCTTGCCGTTCGGATTGCGCGGCAGCACGCCGTCGCGGATCTCCACCCACAGCGGCACCATATAGCTGGGCAGGCGTGCGCGGCAGGCGGCCAGCACGCTGTCGCGCTGCAATTCCACACCGGGCGCGGGCGTGACGAGCAAGGCGATGGCCTGGCCCAGCACGGCATGGGGCAGGCCCAGCGCGGCGGCATCGCCCACCAGTCCGCTCGCATACGCGACTTCCTCGATCTCGGCCGGGCTGACCCGGTAGCCCGACGTCTTGATCATATCGTCGCTGCGCCCGACGAAATACAGATAGCCATCCGCATCGCGTCGCACCGTGTCGCCCGACCAGACGGCCAGCTCCGGCAGCACCAGGCCACTCGCCTGCGGCGGCAGCGGTTTGAAGCGTTCGGCCGTGCGCGCCGCGTCGTTCCAGTAGCCGAGCGCCACCAGCGCGCCACGGTGCACGAGTTCGCCCGGCTCATCGGCGTCGCACACGCTGCCGTCGGGACGCAGCACCAGCACTTCCGCGTTCGGGATCGCTTGCCCGATGGAATCGGGGCGCCGTTCCAGCTGTTCCGGCGCCAAATAGGTCGAGCGGAACGCTTCCGTCAAGCCATACATCAGGTAGACCTGCACGCGCGGCAACGACTGGCGCAGCCGGTCGAGCGTGGAGCGCTGCATCACGCCGCCCGAATTGGTGATGTAGCGCAAAGGCGTGGACAAGGGCCAGCTCAGCTGGGACAGCTGCACCCACAGCGGCGGCACGGCGGCCAGGCCCGTGATGGCTTCCTGCTCGACGGTTTCGACGATATCGCGCAGCAGCAGATAATTCATCAGTACGGCACAGGCGCCGCTGGCAAATGCCGTCGTCAGCTGGCTCAGGCCGTAATCAAAACTGAGCGGCAGGACGCATAAAATACGGTCCTGCGGCGTGTTGCGCAAATAGCCCGACACGCTGAGCGCGCCCGCCAGCATGTTGCGGTGCGACAGCACCACGCCTTTCGGCCGTCCCGTGCTGCCCGAGGTATATAGAATGGCGGCCATGTCCACGTCGATCGCCGCATGCGGCTGAGGCGCGGGCACGCTGGCGGCGGAGACCGCGCTCCACGGCAGCACGCGCACCTTGCCCAGGCTGGACTCCGCCTCCCCTTCGCCCGTCAGCAGCACCGTCCGCAAGTCCGGGCAGGCGGCCAGCGCGTGGCCCAGCTGCGCCAGGCGTTCGCGCGAGGTAACGAGGATGGCTACGTTGCAGTCGGCCAGGATATACGCCACCTGGTCCGGCTTGAGCAGCGGATTGACGGGCACGAACACGCCGCCGGCTGCCGCCGCGCCAAACATGGCGCTGACGTTTTCCGGGCGTTTTTCCAGGTACACGGCCACGCGCGCGCCACCTTGCAAGCCCAGGGTCAGCAGGGTCGCTGCCGCCTCGCGCACGGACTGCGCCAGCGCGCCATAGCTCAGCTCCTCGCCCTGCCACGACAGGGCCGGCGCGTGGGGCGCGCGCTGCGCCGTTTCAAAGATCAGATCGTGTATCAGTGTTGCCATCGTGTCGCCCCAGGGTTGCCATGATTGCCATGCATCCCCCTATGATTGGGACAAACGGGCGCGGCAGTGTTGATTTTTATCAAGCAAGCACCTCTCCCCACGGACGGTGACCTATCTGGCGCAATGCTTGAGGCCGCGCAACATCGGCCACTGGCCGCTGCGCTCTAATGGACAGCGTTGGCTGCATAGCCGCCCCGTCCGTTACTACCATGGCCCTGTCCCCGCAATTTCCCTTGCTGCAACGGCTGGCCGCCCGCGTCGCCCAGCTGGGCTGGCGCGACAGCGCCTGGCTGGCCGTGGCGCGGCTGCTGGCAACGGTGCCGGGCGGGCGTTGCGCCCTGTACCGCTACCAGTTCGTGGCACAGGCCGTGGCGCCCGGTTCGCTGTGCCGTGGGCGCGGCCAGTCGATTGCCGTCACGCCCTGCGTGGCGGAAACGGACTTGCCGCCCGGCCCCGAGCGCCGGCCCGGCGCGCTGCGCGAGCGCTACCGGCAAGGTGCGCAATGCCTGGTGGCGCGCGACAAGTCCGGCATGGTCGGCTGGATCTGGCTGCTGCGCCACGGCTGCCAGGAAGACGAGGTGCGCGCCCGCTATGCGCTGGCCTCAAACCAGTCGTCGTGGGACCTCGACGTGTGGGTGCATCCCGAACAGCGCGGCGGCCTCGTCTTCGCGCGCCTGTGGGAAGAAGCCAACGCCGTGCTGTACGCGCAGGGCGTGCGCTGGTCGTGCAGCCGCATCTCGCGTTTCAACCGCGCCTCGCTGGGCGCCCACGCGCGCCTGGGCACGCACGCGCTGGGCACGGCCACCTTCATTCGCTGCGGGCGCTGGCAATGGATGGCCGCCAGCCTGCCGCCGTATCTGCACCTGTCGCGCCGCCCCGACGATATTCCCTGCCTGGCCTTCGATACGTCGTCCCTGCCGCACTACCCTTCCCTGGAGCTGACATGCCGCATCTTGAAGCAGTAAAGCACATCCTCGACACCACCCTGGGCTTGAACGGGCGCGCGCTGGAAGCCCACACGCCGCTCTTGGGTAGCGTGCCGGAACTCGACTCGATGGCCGTGATCGGCGTGATCACCGCGCTGGAAGACCATTTCGGCATTGTTGTCGCCGACGACGACATCCACGCGCGCCACTTCGCCACCGTGGGCACCTTGCACGATTTCGTGTTTGCCAAGCTGCGACCATGAACCGCGCCCTCACCGACGCGCTGCCGCTGCTGCCCTTCTTCCTGCCCGCCAGCGGCGGCCAGCGCTATTGTTTGCTGCACCTGCCGCCACCGGGCCAGGCCGCGCGCGGCGGCATCCTCTACGTCCATCCGTTCGCGGAAGAACTGAATAAAAGCCGCCACGTGGCCGCCGCGCAGGCGCGCGCCTTTGCCGCGGCCGGCTACAGCGTGCTGCAGATCGACCTGTTCGGCTGCGGCGACAGCAGCGGCGACTTTGGAGAAGCGCGCTGGGATATCTGGCACAACGACCTGCACCTGGCGTGCGCGTGGCTGGCGCAGCGGGTCAACGGCCCCTTGACCGTGTGGGGCTTGCGCCTGGGCGCCCTGCTGGCCCTCGATTTCGCCAGCAACCCGCCGCTGCCCCTGGCCCGTCTGCTGCTGTGGCAACCGGAACTCGATGGGCGGCGCGTCATCGACCGCTTCCTGCGCCTGCGCCTGGCGACCGGCATGCTGGCCGGCGGCGGGCAGGAAGCGCCCGGCCATGCGCGCGCCGCACTGGCGGAAAGTGAGCCCGTGGAAGTGGCCGGCTACCTGCTGGCGCCTGCGCTGGCGCACGCCATCGATGACGTCAGCGCGTCCGCGCTGCAGCCTGCCGTTCCCGTCTATTGGCTCGATTACCAGGGGCAGGAACAGGCAGCCGCGCCCTTGCCGCCGCTGGCGCGGCAATGGCGGGACCAGGGCACCGCCGTCCACGTGGCCAGCTTTGGCGACGGCCCGTTCTGGCATAGCGGCGAACTGCTCGCGTGTCCGCAACTGCTGGACGCCACGCGTGCGCTGTGCCGCGACTGGCTCGACGAGGAAAGGACGCCGCCATGAAACGCGACAGCGGCCAGCAGCACCTCGCAACGCACGCCGTGCGCGAACTGGCCCTGCGCTTTCGCAGCGCCGCTGACGACGGCGAGGCGCAGGCGCGCATGGCCGGCATCCTCAGCCTGCCCGACGCACCGGGTCCGCGCGGCGTGTTGATCGTCACGGGCGGGCCGCAGTACCGGATCGGCAGCCACCGCCAGTTCGTCTTGCTGGCCCGCGCCCTGGCCGCGCAAGGCTGGCCCGTGCTGCGTTTCGACTTGCGCGGCATGGGCGACAGCGAAGGCAGCGCGCGAGATTACCGCGCGGCCGGTCCCGATATCGCCGGCGCGCTGGCGCAATTCTTCGACGCCGTGCCAGCCTTGCGCGAAGTGGCGCTGTGGGGCTTGTGCGACGGCGCCACGGCAGCGGCCTGCCATGCGCCGCGCGACACGCGCGTCAAAGCCCTGATCCTGCTCAACCCGTGGGTGCGCAGCAGCGCCGGACTAGCGCGCGCCACCTTGCGCCACTATTATCTGCCACGCCTGCTGCAAGGCAGTTTCTGGCGCAAGCTGGCCAGCGGCGGACTGCGGCTGGGCGCCAGCCTCGCCTCGCTGCGGCAGGTGGCGGCGGCCACGCAAGAAGGGCCAACGCGGGAAGACGATGCGCCCGCGCCGGCCATGCTGCGGGCGCTGACGCAATTCCAGGGCAAGGTGCTGCTGGTCCTCAGCGGCGACGACCTCGGTGCGCGCGAGTGGCAAGCCCTGCTCGATGGCGACACAGCCTGGCGCGCCGTGGCCGCCCGCGCGCAATGGACGCAAGCGCAGGTCGCTGGCGCCAACCACACGTTCGCCAGCGCCGCCTGGCGCGGCGAAGTCGAACAGTTGTGCGCACGGTGGCTGCGGTCATGGTAATGACATCGCCAAAACGGGTGCTGATGGTCGCCTACCATTTCCCGCCGTTTGCCGGCGGCAGCGGCATCCTGCGCACGCTGGGTTTTGCGCGCCATTTGCCCGACTGCGGCTGGCAGCCGCTCGTGCTCAGCCCGTCGCCGCTCGCGTATGCGCAGCGGGGCAATACGCAACTGGCGCAGATCGGCACACAAGCCACCGTGCGGCGCACCCTGGCGCTCGACGCGGCGCGCCATCTGTCCATCGCCGGGCGCTATCCGCGCTGCCTGGCGCTGCCCGATCGCTGGAGTTCCTGGTGGCTGAGCGCCGTGCCGGCCGGCCTGCGCATGATCCGCGAATACCGCCCCGACGCCATCTGGTCGACATACCCGATCGCCACGGCGCACCTGATCGCGATGACCCTGCAAAAACTCAGCGGCCTGCCGTGGATCGCCGACCAGCGCGACCCCATGCTCGACGACAGCGACCCGCTGGCGCCGTATCCGCCCGAGCCCCGCCTGCACCGCATGCATGCGTGGATCGAACAGCGCATCGCGGCGCGCAGCGCGGCCATCGTCTGCACCACGCCGGGCGCCATGGCGGCCCACCAGCGGCGCCTGGCGCAAGTGGGGCGCGAACGCTTCTGCCTGATCGAAAATGGCCACGACGATGACGCGGACGCCGCGCCGCTGGCCGGGCCGCGCGGCCACCGCAGCCGCTTCCTGCTGCTGCACAGCGGCGTGATCTACCCGTCCGAGCGCGATCCGCAGCCGCTGTTCGAAGCCCTGGCCCGCCTGCGCCACGACGGCGTGCTGCACGCCCGCAATTTCCAGATGGTGCTGCGTGCCACGGGCCACGATGCGTGGCTGGCGGGATTGCTGGCGAAATACGGCATCCTGGATCTGGTGAGCCTGGAACCGTTGCAGCCGCACGAGGATGCGCTGCGCGAAATGCTGGCCGCCGACGGCTTGCTGCTGCTGCAGGCGGCCAACTGCAACGAACAGATTCCCGCCAAGTTGTATGAATACCTGCGCTGCCGCCGGCCCATCCTCGCGCTGACCGACCTGGCCGGCGACAGCGCGGCCAAGCTGCGCCACTGCGGCATCGATACCATCGGCCAGCTGGCGTCCAGCGGCGATTGCGCGCGCGCCCTGCTGCGCTTTCTGGAACTGGCGCGCCAGGGCCGCGCCCCGCTGGCCAGCCCCACGGCCATCGCCCTGCAATCGCGGCAAGCCCGCAGCAACGCCCTGGCCGATTTGCTCGACCAGGTCAGCCACAGGAGTCCGACATGAAGCATTGCTTGTTAGCCTGCACCCTCGCCGCCTGCTGCGCCAGCGTCACTGCCGCCGAGTGTCCGCCCTACGTCAAGCGCACGCCGGGCGGCGACTACACGAGCGCGGAAGACCGCGACGGGCTGTCCGTGGTCGAAAAATTCCATTTTTCGCGCGCCGTGGAAACGCTCACGCAAGGCATGACGGGCAGCCTGGGCGCCGACATCAGCTACACGCTCGAACATTTCCCGAACCACCACCGGGCGCTGGCGTCGATGGCCAAGCTGGGATTGCGGCTGAAAAGCGCGCAGCCGGTGGGCGCCCGCTACACGGTCAGCTGCTACTTCGAACGGGCGATCGCCTTCGCGCCGCACGACGTGACGGCGCGCATGGTGTATGGCAGCTATTTGCTGTCCACGGGCCAGGATGCGATGGCGCTGGAACAGCTGGACGCTGCCAGCCGCCTGGCGCCGGACCAGGCCACCATCCAGTACAACCTGGGCCTGATGTATGCAAAGAAGAAGGAATACGAGAAGGCCAGCGCGCACGCGCAAAAAGCCTATGCGCTGGGTTTCCCCTTGCCGGGGCTGAAGAACAAGCTGAAAGCGGCGGGCAAGTGGCGCGAGCCGCCGCCGGCGCCCGCCGTCGTGGAGGCGAAGGAAGCGCCGAAAGCGGAAGAACCGGCTGTGCCGCCGGTCGAAGAACCTAGCGGGGAATGACGGCCGGCCGCTGGGCCACGCTCCAATGCCCCGCAGGCGACGCGGCCAGCGCGGCGGCCAGGTCGCGCCGCGCTTGGGCCTTGTCTTCCGCCTCGCAGATGTATGCCAGTTCGGCCGGCTGCAGCGCGGTGAGCGTCAGCAGCATCACTTCGCCATACGGCGTGCCGAAGGACGACGGGATGGTGCTTGCGCCCTGGGCCAGCAGCACGCCCACCTGTTCGTTTTCGTCTTCGAGGCCCTTGGGTGCATCTTGCAAGTCCAGCGCCATCGACACGCTGCCGTGGCGCTGCACCAGCAAATCGATGGAGCCATGATCGGCCACGTTCTGGCTGACCTGGTAGACCAGATCGAACAGCCACGATGCCTGCACCGGACCGCCGTTGAAGGCGGATGGCGGCGCCTCGATGCACACTTCCAGCAGGTGGCCGCGCGGCACAAACACGTCGTCGTCATCCTCGAACGGATCGCTCAAGCCATCGCTGGCGATGAGAATGGAATCATTGCGGCGGATTACCCGCCAGGCCTGGCGCAACGATGGCCAGCGCGGGCCGCCCATGAAGGCCGGGTTGACCAGCGGCGCCAGCACGTCGGCGTCAACGGCGCCCAAAGTAGCATAGAAGGCGTCGCGCGCGGCGCACGCCGTGGCCAGCATCTGCGCGCCCGCTTCCTTGCCGACGACGGCGTCGTCCGGTTGTGGCACTTGGGGAATCTCGTTATCAGGCATGAGAGAGTCTTTGAATTAGTCGGCGGGTGGGAAATCGTGATAATTGCGGGGCAAATAGCCCCAGATACGCGCCACCCGGTCCCGCACTTCGAAATCGAAACCGATGCGCTCGAGCTCCGGCACGATCCACACGCCGTGGTCGATGATTTTCTTGGGCAGCAGCATGGCCACGTGTTCTTCCGAGTACAGGCTGATATCGAACCATTCCACGCCCAGGAACGGGAACGGCGGGTGGTAATCCCATTCCGTATCCCAGCGCGACACATAGCCGGTGACGGAGCCGTAACGGTACGACGGCGCCCAGTCGGTGCGTCCGCGCATGAAAGCCAGCAGTTCGTTCCACTTGCAATCGTTGGCGGCGCCGGCCAGGTTGCGCCGCGCGATGTAGCCACGCAGCTTGCGCTTGATGTCGTCGCCACCGGCGTCGGCCTGCGGCAGGCTGGCCTCTGGCATCAGCGGACCACCGGTTTGACTTTGGACGCAGCCAGCACGGCGCGCGCGCGGGCCGTGTCGATATCGTCGGCCGTGGCCAGCGCCACGCCCATGCGGCGGCGGGCGAATGATTCCGGCTTGCCGAACAGGCGCAAGTCCGCGCCCGGCACGCTCAAGGCGTCGGCCACGCCTTCGAAGGCGATGCCTTTCGCTTCCAGCTGGCCGTAGATGACGGCCGAGGCGCCGGGCGAACGCAGGGCCACGTTGACGGGCAAGCCGAGGATGGCTTTCGCGTGCAGCTCGAATTCGCTCTGCACCTGGCTGGCCATGGTGACCATGCCCGTGTCGTGCGGACGGGGGCTCACTTCCGAGAACCACACCATGTCGTCCTTGACGAACAGCTCCACGCCGAACAGGCCCAGGCCGCCCAGGTTGTCCGTCACCTTGCGGGCGATGTCGCGCGAACGCTCGAGGGCCAGCGGCGCCATGCGGGCCGGCTGCCACGATTCCACGTAGTCGCCATGCACCTGCAAGTGGCCGATCGGCTCGCAGAACTGCGTCTCGATCTGTCCCGAAGCGCCGACGGCACGCACGGTCAGCAAGGTGATTTCGTAATCGAAGTCGATGAAACCCTCGACGATGACCCGGCCCGTATCGACACGGCTGCCGCTGGCCGCATACGCCCACGCCGCATCCACGTCCGCGGCGCCATCGAGTTTGGACTGGCCCTTGCCCGACGACGACATCACGGGTTTCACGACGCACGGAAAGCCGATCTCCTGGCAGGCAAGCTGCAACTCCCGCAGGCTGCTGGCGAAGCGGTAGGGCGACGTGGCCACGCCCAGGGTCTCGGCCGCCAAGGTGCGGATGCCTTCGCGGTTCATCGTCAGCACGGCCGCGCGCGCGTTCGGGATGCACGTGATTTGCCCGGCCGCTTCCAGCGCCGCCAGCGTATCGGTGGCGATGGCTTCGATTTCGGGCACGATCAGATCGGGCTTTTCCAGTTCGATCAGGGCGGCCAGGGCCACGCCGTCGCTCATGTCGATCACGTGCGAGCGGTGCGCCACCGGGTGGCCCGGCGCGTTCGGATAGCGGTCGACGGCGATCACTTCCACGCCCAGGCGCTGCAGCGACATGATCACTTCCTTGCCCAGTTCACCCGAGCCCAGCAGCATGACTTTGATGGCGGTGGAAGACAGGGGCGTGCCGAAGGTGCGGGGCGCGATGGTGCTGCTGGTGCTAGTGGTCATGGCAGGGTCTGTAGGCGGATGGAAAGATGGCTGGGACTATAGCAAATGCCGGCCATCTTGGACAGGGCGCACCGCTGCCTGACGGACCAGGCTAGCCCGCGTAAGCCCGCTTGATCTCGTCGATGTCGATCTTTTTCATGCCCATCATGGCTTTCATCACGCGCTGGGCCTTGATCGGGTCGGGATCGCCCAGCAGCTTGACCATGATGGTGGGCACGATTTGCCAGGACACGCCGAACTGGTCCTTGAGCCAGCCGCACTGCTGCGCTTCCAGGGGCCCGCCTTCGGACAACTGGTTCCAGTAGTGGTCGACCTCGTCCTGGGTTTCGCAATTGACCTGGAACGAGATCGCCTCGGAAAACTGAAACAGGGGACCGCCATTCAAGCCCGTGAACGTCTGGCCGTCGAGTTCAAACGCGACAGTCAGCACGCTGCCCGGCTCCTGGCCGTGGATTTCCTTGCCCTCCTCGCCATAGCGCAGGATCTGGCCGATCTTCGAATTGGGGAATATCCCCGTATAAAACAGGGCCGCCGCCTCGGCGTGGCCGTTGAACCATAAACACGGGGTAATCTTTTGTATGCTGTGCATGATGTCTCCCTTGGCCGGTGTGTGGATTAGCTACGCTAATATAGTCACAATTGCGCCGGCATGGCGCGCGGAATGCGCCTGTTAGCGACCTGCAATGGCCTCCCGTCCCAGCACGCCGGCGCTGGCCAGCAGACGCAGCCGGGCCGAACGCCATTCCGCCTGGCAACGGATGCGTTCCTGCTGCGCCTCGAGCAGCGCCGACTGGGTGTTCAGCATTTCCAGGATATCGGCCGCGCCCAGGCCGAACTTGCGCTGCACGCTGGCCTGGGCATCGCGCGCGGCGTCCAGCCACGCTTGCGAGGCGGCCAGGTTGGCCAGCGCCGTGCTCGCTTCCGCATGCGTTTTCACCAGTTCCATCAGGGTCTGCTGCTTTACGTCTTGCGCCTCGGCTTCCCTTTGCCCGGCCTGCGCCAGCGCGCCGCGCACCTTGTAGCGGCGCGCAAAACCGTCGAACAGGGGGATGTTCAATGAGATGCCCACCAGGGTTTCGCGCGTGGACGCGGCGGACAAGCCCTGGTTGGGGCGGCCGTTCTGGTAGATATTGGCCGTCAGGTCGATGCTGGGACGGCCTTCCGACTCGCTCACGGCCACCCGTTCGCGCGCGGCCGCCAGCTGCGCCTGCGCAGCCATGATGGCCGGGTGCCGCGCCTGGGCCAGCGCCAGCCAGGTGTGCAGATCTTCGCCCAAGCCCGCCACCGGGGCATCCGCTTCGTCATCCAGCACCACGCCCGCCTCGGCCGGCAAACCCAGCGTATAGACAAGCACGGCGTGCGCCTTCTGGAACTCGCCATCGGCGCGGCTGGCGCCCAGGGCCGCCTTGGCCAGCGCGCTTGTCGCCTGCAGGGTGTCGCTGTGCGAACCCAGTCCCCGCTGCGCGCGGCGCTGCGTGGCCAGCACCGTTTCATTGGCCAGCGCCCGGTACTCCTCGCGCATCCGCACGTTGGCCCGCGCCGTCTGCGCGTCGAAATACGCGCTGACGGTGGCCGCCAGGGTCTTTTGCAGCACGGCGTCGCGGTTGGCCAGGGCCGCGTCGAGCAAGGCTTGCGCCGAACGCTGGCCCGCCGCGCGCCCGCCGAAGTCGAACAGACGCCAGGACAGATTGAGCGAGCCCGTATTGCTGTTCAAGCTACCGGACGGCGTGCTGGCGCCCGGATAAGCCGTGCGGTCGTGCACCCGGCTCAGGCCCGCATTCAGGGTCGGCAGAAAGGCGGCTCTGGCCTCGCCCACGCCGGCCGCCTGCAGCCGTATGCCGGCCCAGGCGCCATGCACCTGCGCGTTGCGGCACAGGGCCAGGTCGACGGCCGCCGGCAGGGTCAAGGGCACGCCCGCCTCGTAATCGGACGGGCATGGCGCGGCCTCGAACTCGCCCGCCTGCGCCGCAGCACTGGCCAGCAGCAAGCTGGCGGCGATGGCGATGGCGGTCATGGCGCGGCGTCTAGCGTTCATGCAGCGCCTCCTTCTGGTGCTGTACCAGCGGCGAGAGCACGTATTCGATCACCCTCCTCGTCCCCGTGCGGATTTCCGCGCGCACGGCCATGCCGGCCGACAGCGGCGCCAATCTGCCGTCGACGACGATGGACGGCTGCCGCAGCGTGATCCTGACGGCATACACGGGACCCTTCTTTTCATCCTCGACAGCGTCGCGCGAGACGCTGCTGACGACGGCGGGCACGGTGCCATACTTGGTGTAATCGAAGGCGTCGACCTTGATGGCCACCGCCTGCCCGACCTGCACGAAGCCGACGTCGCGGTTTTCCAGCACGGCGTCAATTTCCAGCTTGCCCTGGCGCGGCACGATCTGCATCAGCGCCTGCGCGGCCGGCACGACGCCGCCCACCGTGTGCAGCTTCAGTTGCTGCACCGTGCCGTCGACGGGCGCCGTCAAACGCAGCAGGCTGCCGCGGGCGCCTGCGCGGCGCGCATCCTGGCCGCTGGCCGCCGCCACCCTGGCCCCTTCCGTCAGCGCGTCGTAGGCGTCCTTGCGCGTCTGCGCCACCAGGGCCGCGCGCTCGCTGCGGGCCGACGCCAGCTGGCCTGCCAGGTCGATGCGCGCCTGCTCCTTTTCCAGCCACGCGTGTTCGGCCACGTCGCGCGTGGCCAGCAGCGCCTTGTAGTCGCTGGCGCGCTGCGTGGCCAGCGGCAACGCCTGGGCATAGCGGGCAATCTCGCCATCGAGATGCGCGAGCCGGGCGCGGAAATTCGCGTACTGGCCATCGAGGTGGCCCTGCGCTTCCTCGCGCTGGGCGGCGGAAGCGCCATCGGGCGCCGCCAGCTTGGGCAGCGTCAAGCTGTCGATGGCGGCGATCAGCGCGCGCGAGCGGGCCATCTGCAGCGCGGCCGCCACGGCGTCGCCGGCGGCCTTGTCGCGTTCGGCGTCCGGGCCGCGGCTGTCGAGTTCCACCAGCAGCTGGCCCGCCTTGACGGCTTGCCCTTCCTTCACATGCAGGGCGCGCACGGCCGCCACGTCGACCGAGGCGATGGTCTTGGTGTTGCCGGACGGAATGATCTTGCCGGCCGCGTTGACGATGATGTCGACCTGGCCAAAGACCGCCCACAGCACGACGCAGCCGACCAGCAGCATCAGCACCCTGGCCGTCAGGCGCAACGATAGCGACACGGGCCGCTCCTGCAGCGCCAGCGCGGCCGGCAAGAAGGCCGCCTCGTCTTCGCTGAGCACGGGGCCGCTCAAGGCGGCGCGCTGGCGCCAGCTGTGCCGCAGCACCTGGCCGTAACGTTGCAACAGCTCGCCATACGCGGCCAGGCGGTGGCCGGCGCTCATGTTGCGTCCCCTGTTGCGCTCCCGCTCGTGCCCTGCTGCAGGCTGTACAGATGGGCGTAGATGCCGCCCGGCTGCGCCAGCAGCGCGTCATGCGTGCCCAGTTCGGCCACCTGCCCCCGCTCCATGACCACGATGCGGTGTGCTTCGCGCACGGCCGACAGGCGGTGGGCGATGATCAGCACAGTGCGCCCCGCGCAAATGCCGCGCATATTGTCCTGGATGATTTTTTCCGATTCGTAATCGAGGGCGCTCGTCGCCTCGTCGAAAATCAGGATGCGCGGATCACCGATCAGGGCGCGGGCGATGGCGATGCGCTGGCGCTGGCCGCCCGACAGGCCCGTGCCGTGCTCGCCCACCATGGTGTCGTAGCCTTCGGGCAACTCGCAAATGAAATCGTGGGCGCCCGCCAGTTTCGCCACGGCGATGACGGCATCGATGGACAGCGCCGGGTCGCTCAGGGCGATGTTGTCGCGCACGGAACGGTTGAACAGGATGTTTTCCTGCAGCACGACGCCGATCTGGCGCCGCAGCGAGGCCGTGTCGATGACGGCGATGTCCTGTCCGTCGATCAGCACCTTGCCCCGCTCGGGAATGTACAGACGCTGCGCCAGCCGCGTCAAGGTGCTCTTGCCCGAGCCGGAACGCCCGACGATGCCGATCACTTCGCCGGGCGCGATGGCAATCGACACATTGCGCAGCACCTCGGCCGCATCGGGCCGGTAGCGGAAACCCACTTGCTGGAAGTCGATGGCGCCCGCGATGCGCGGCAGGCGCGCCTTCTGGCTGCCCGCTTCCACGCGCGCGTTGAGGATGTCGCCGAGCCGGCTCATGGAGATGCCTACCTGCTGGAAATCGTTCCACAGCTGGGCCAGGCGCAGGATGGGCGACGCCACCTGCCCGGCCAGCATATTGAAGGCGACCAGTTCGCCCACCGTCATCTTGCCGTCGATGACGAGGGTGGCGCCCCACCACATGATGGCCGCCGTCACCAGCTTGCTCACGAGCGTCACGCCGCCGCTGGCCAGCATGCCGATGTTATTCGCCGACAAGCCCGCCGACACATAGCCGGCCAGCTGCTTTTCCCACTGCTGCTGCCAGCGCGGTTCGACGGCCATTGCCTTGAGTGTATCGACGCCGCTGATGGTTTCAACCAGGAAGGACTGGTTTTCCGCGCTGCGGTTGAATTTGTCGTTCAGGCGGCCACGCAACACGGGCGTGAGCAGCATCGACAGGGCCGCGTAGACGGGAATCGAGGCCAGCACGACGATGCTGAGCGCCGCGCTGTACCACAGCATGGCGGCAATGAAGATGAAGGAAAACAGCAGATCGAGCACCAGGGTCATCGCGTTGCCGGTGAGAAAAGAGCGGATGTTTTCCAGTTCATGGATGCGCGCCACGGAATCGCCCACGCGGCGCGCCTGGAAATACGCGATCGGCAAGGCCAGTAAATGGCGGAACAGGCGCGCGCCCAGTTCCACGTCGATCTTGCTGCTGGTGCGCGCGAAAACATAGGTGCGAATGAGGCCCAGCACGGCTTCGAAGACGATGGCGCACACGAGGCCGATGGCCACCACGTGCAGGGTTTTCATCGCATGATTGACCAGCACCTTGTCCATCACCACCTGGAAAAACAGGGGCGTGGCCAGGCCGATCAGTTGCAACACGAAGGAAATCAGCAACACTTCGCCCAGCAGCCTGCGGTATTTGACGACGGCGGGAATGAACCAGCTGAAGTCGAAACGTGCCGTCTCGCCCGCATAGCTGGCCTTGCTGGTGAAAAAGATCAGCTCGCCCGTCCAGGCGGCAAGAAAAGCTTCGCGACCGAGGATCTGCGGCGGCTGGCCCGGATGCTGGACCAGCACCTTGCTCACGCCGTCAGCGCCCGTCTCGACCTTGCCAAGGATAAAGAACCGACCGTCCGTATCGATGGCGATGGCCGGCAGCGGCGCTTGCCCCAGCCGTTCGGGCGCCTGGCGCACCAGTTTGGCCGTCAAGCCAAGTTGTCTGGCGGCCAGCAGCACGGTTTGCCGCGTGAACACGGCCTGTCCGAAAGCATGCTTGAGCTGGGCGCCATCGGCGGCGATGCCGTGCAGGCTGGCCATCAGCAACAGCGACAGCAAGCCCGTGTCGGGCGCAGTTTTTTCTATGGACGGCGTATCGTTGCGGTGGGAGAGGACTGTCATCGGGCAATATCAGAGATTCAATGGCGCAGCCAGGCCGTGGCAGGTCGCCCCGGCCCGGCTGCGGAGGGTGGATCTGGCTATGTCAACTGATTAATGGACTGCCGCCAGCTGGATCTGCGTCGACGGATTGCCGTGGCCTGACCATGGCGCCGATGCGGCCGCCGGCACGGCAAAGCCGGCCATCGCTTGCACCAGCTGCGCGGAATCCGCCTGCCAGCCGCCGAGTCCGCCCTGGCTGACGGCACTGAATTGCTGCGCGGAGCGCCAGTTCTGCGCCAGCACCGGCGCCAGGATGGCGGCCGTGCCTGCAGGCAAGGTCAGCTGGCCGGCCGGTGGCGGCGTCAGGCCCGCCATGGCCTGCACGAGGTTTTGCACCTGGCTGCCCAGCAAGACCCGGCCATCGGCCATGCGGAATTCCTCGATGCTCGCCCCCGCTGCCGCATACCAGCCATTGACGGTGATCTTGTCATTGGTGCCGATGGTGCTCACTTCGAGGTTGGTGCCCACCTGGCGGAACCACAGCTGCTCGGCGCTGACGCCGGCCAGGAAGGACACCACGTCGCGGCTGCCCGCCTCGTTCGCCTCGGAAATAATGTCGACGCCGTCACCGCGGGCGAAGACATAGGTGTCGTTGCCCAGCGTACCGGCCAGCGCGTCATCGCCCTTGCCGCCTTGCAGGATATCGTTGCCGAGGCCGCCCAGCAGGATGTTCTTCAGTTCATTGCCGGTCAGCACGTCGTCGAACTTGCTGCCGATGACGGCATTGAAATTGGCCAGCACGTCGCTGCCCGCGCGCGCCGTCATCGGGCCGCCAACGGGCGCAAAGGCGGCCGTCACGCCCGTAGTGGAAGTGGCGTAGGACAGCGAATTGCCCGCCCCGCCACCGTCGAGCACGTTGCCGCCGGCGGTGCCGACATGGAAGACGTTGCTGGTATAGGCGCTGCCCGTCACCGTCAGGCCGGCTGCGGCCAGGCGCACGTACTCGACGTTGTCGGCCACCGTGTAGTTGACCTTGGTGTACACGGTGTCGTTGCCGCCATTGCCACGTTCGTCGATGAAGTCGCCGCTGTGGTTGACGTAATACGTGTCGTCACCACCGAGGCCTTGCAGCAGGTCGGCGCCCGTGCTCCCATTGATGACGTCGGCGCCCGCCGTGCCGACAAAGGTTGGACCCGTCGGTTGCGTGGGACCGTTGAAGTGCCAGGCCTGGGCCAGCGCGGGCGCCAGGGCAGCGGCCGTGCCGGCCGGCAAGGTCAGCTGGCCCAGCGGCGGCGGCGCCAGGTTCGCCATCGCCTGCACCAGCAGCTGCACGTCGGCGCCGCGCATGACGTGGCCGGCGGCCGTGCGGAATTCCTCGATGTTCGGCACAGCCGCGTTCCAGGCGCGGATGGTGATCTTGTCCGTGGTGCCGATGGTGCTCACTTCCAGGTCATTGCCCACCTGGCGGAACCACAGCTGGTCGATGTTGACACCGGCCAGGAAGGCGATGGTGTCGTAATTGGCATCGGCGGACGATTCGATAACGACATCGGCGCCGTCGCCGCGCGCAAAGACATAGGTATCGTCGCCGAGGCCGCCGGTGAGCACGTCGCTGCCTTTGCCGCCTTGCAAGGTATCGTTGCCAAGGCCGCCAGCCAGGGTATTGGCCAGCTCGTTGCCGGACAGTACGTCGTCATAGCCGCTGCCCGTCACGCTGGAAATATTGACCAGCACATCGCTGCCCGGGCGGGCCGCATGGGATTCGTTGATGGAAACGATGCTGGCCGTCGCGCCTGCCTTGGAGCCCGCATAGGTGGCCGTGCTGTTCGTGCCGGTGCCGCGCAGCACGTTGCCGCCGGCGACATCGACGTGGAACACGTTGTCATTGCCGTTGCCCGTCACCGTCAGGTCGGCGGCGCTCACATGCACCTCTTCGACGTTGGCGGCCAGCGTGTAGTTCGCGCTGGCATAGACGGTGTCGCGTCCGCCGCCAGCCTGTTCCACCACCACGTCGCCGCTGTGGTTGACGTAATACGTGTCGTCGCCGGCCAGGCCCACCATCACGTCGGCGCCCGCCGTGCCCAGGATGATGTCCGGGTTCGCCGTGCCGGTAAAGACGCCATTGCCGGGCTGGTTCGGTCCTTCCGTGCGCCAGTTCTGCGCCAGCGCCGGCGCCAGGGCGGCGGCCGTTGCCGCTGGCAAGGTCAGCTGGCCGGCCGCTGGCATCGCCAGGCCCGCCATTGTCTGCACGAGGTTTTGCACGTCGCTGCCCAGCAGCACGCGGCCTTCGGCCGTGCGGAATTCCTGGATGCGCGGCGCCGCACTGGAAAACCAGGCGTTGATGGTGATCTTGTCGCCGGTGCCGATGGTGCTCACTTCCAGCGCCGTGCCCACCTGGCGGAACCACAGCTGGTCGGCATTGACGCCGGCCAGGAAGGAGACGACGTTATGGCTGGCCGCCTCTTCTCCTTCAACGATGATGTCGGCGCCGTCGCCACGGGCAAACATATACGTGTCGTCGCCCTGCATGCCGGCCAGGGTATCGTCGCCCTTGCCGCCGCGCAGGATATCGTTGCCAAAACCGCCCACGAGGGCGTTTTTGAGCTCGTTACCGGTCAGGACATCATCGAACTTGCTGCCGGCGATGTTGGCGATATTGAGCAGCACATCGCTGCCGGGCGGCGCCGTCACCGGGCCATTCGCTCCGGACAAGGTCGCCGTCACGCCCGTGCTGGACGCCGTGTAATTGACCATGTTGCCCGTGCCGCCGCCATCGATCCTGTTGCCACCGGCCGCATCAACGAAAAAGACGTTATTGGTATTGGCGCTGCCCGTTACCGTCAGGCCGCCTGCGGTCAGGCGCACGTTCTCGATGTTGTCGGCCACCGTGTAATTGACGCTGGTGTAGACGGTATCGCTGCCGCCATTGGCCAGTTCGACGATCACGTCGCCACTGTGGTTGACGTAATACGTATCGTCGCCGGCCAGGCCTTCGAGCACGTCGGCGCCCGTGGTGCCGGTGAGGATATCCGCGTTCGCCGTGCCCGTGAAGCGCTGCGCGGCGGCTGCCGAACTGTTCAGGTAAGCGTCGATGGCGGAGACGCTGGAGCCAGATGCATTGTTTTCAGTCATGTTGCAGTTTCCTGTCATTAAACTTAAAACCAAGATTGAATATGCCGGCGCAAGCCGGCATGCAAGGCAAAAGTTCCGGCCGCATCCACTTGCCATTCAGCGTGCACCTTCAACGGTCCGGCACTTTTGGCGCATGGACGGCGAGCGCTTGAGCGTCGCCTCGCATGCACGCCTTAATGACGCGCAATCGGGACAGGCACTGTTATTTGTCATGCAAATGTCACACTGCATGGAAGAAAGAAGATGAGATTTTTGCCAAGTTTTTTCTGTCACCGCCATAGCCATTGTGCGAGAATGCCCCTCCCCCCTCGATGGTGCGCATGATGACCAAACTCGCCGCAAGCATCACTGTAATGACACTGCTGCTGGCAGCTTGCAAGCCAGCAGCCACGGCACCTGCGCACGACATTCCTGCGGCCATGCGCCAGACCGCGGCCACTTTGCTGCAGTCACCATTGCTGCACGCGACCTCGATTGCCGTCGTTTATCGCGGCAAGGAATTCATCCTGCATCAGGGCGAGCTGGAGACCGGCAAAGCCAATCCGCCGAACGATACAACGCTGTATGAAATCGGCTCAGTCAGCAAGACTTTTGCTGGCCTGCTACTGGCGAACGCCGTGCTGGACGGGAAGGCGGCGCTCGACGATCCCATACAAAACTACCTGCCGGCCGCCTACCCGAACCTGCAGTGGCAAGGCCAGCCCGTGCGCTTGCGCCACTTGATCACGCACACCAGCACCATGCCGGGCATGCTGCCATTGCAGGTGAACGCCATATTGCAGGATTTCACGGCACACGCCACGCCGGCAAAGCTCAATGCAGCGTACGCCAACTACGGGCAACAGCAATTCTGGCAGGATTTACATGCAGTCAGCATCAAGGGTCCGCTAGGCAAGGACTACGCCTATTCCAGCGCCGGTACCGAACTCATTGCGCACACGCTCGAAACAATCTACGCCATGCCCTATGCAGACCTGCTCACGCAATTCATCGCGCGCGAAGCCGGCATGCGCGATACCGGGCTGAAAATCGCAGCCCAGGATGCCGGCCGGCTGGCGCCCGGCTACCACAGCGACAATCCCGTCATCACGACACCGATGCCGCAACTGCCCTGGGGGGCAGCGGGCAACCTGAAGTCGACCATGCCCGATATGGCGAAGTACCTGCGCCTGCAATTGAGCGCCCATCGCGCGGTCGCCGAATCGCACAAGCCGCTGGTGCGCTTTCAGGATGACTTCAGCATTGGCTATTTCTGGAACATCGGCAACAACCGCCAGTTGGGCACGCATTATGTACACCATGGCGGCGTGCCACGTGCGCAAAGCTACGCCTGGATCGTTCCCCAATATCAGCTTGGGGTCTTCATCATCACCAACCAGAGCGGCGACGCGACCGCCGGCGCCATGGAAAGCGCGCTGGCGCCTATTTTCGACACAGTGGAATCGATGGAAAGCGCGAAGTAGGCCGCCAACAATACGCACGGCGCCACAGTTTGGGGCGATGGCGCTTATTTGCCAGGCGCTGCGGCCTGCAAGGCGCGCAAGGCGGCCATGCGGGAAGTAAATTGCGCGAGCGCGTCGTCCAGCGCCAGGCCCGGGCGGCTGGCGGCGAAACCGGTCCAGGCCGGAGCGTGGCGGGCCGCCTCATCCCGGCCATGCTGGCCATCGAGGTAGGCAATGGCCGCCATCGCGTGCTCCTGATCAAAGTGCAACTGCGGCTGGCAAAGGTAATGTGCAAGATAACGGTGCAGGTAGTCGCGGCTGGCTGGCGTGTCGAAAACGGCCAGCGCCAGACAATACGCGCTGCCCGCGTAGCAGACCTCGCTGGCCAGCAGCAGGCCGCCCAGCTGGTCCGTGAAAGCGGACTGCCCGGTCAGTGCGGCCAGGTAGGCGCCCGCCGTGCGGCTGCGCCAGTCGAATTGCCCTAGCAGGCGCGCGATGACGGTGGCGTCGGCCTGCGCCAGCCGCTGCGCGCACGCCAGCGCCTGGGGCTGGTGCAAGCCCATGTACAGGGGACGCACCCAGTCATCGCGCAAGGCCGCCGTCAGCGGTTCCTGCGGCGGCAGCGCCGGCATGGCAAACGGGTGGTCATGGCGCACGGTGGCGCCGGCCACATGCAATTGCAATGGCGTCAGGGAAGAATCCGCCGTCATGGCATAGCTCCAAAAGTTTGATCCTGCAACTGTTCCACGAGGAAATCGATGAAGACGCGCAAGCGCGGCGGCAGGTGGCGGCTGGCTGGCCATAGCAGCCAGAATGCCGTGCGCGCCTGCGTATGCTCGTCCAGCAGCGAGACCAGTTGCCCCGCCGCCAGCTCGCGCTGCACGACAAATGCGGGCAGGTAGGCGATGCCCTGTCCCTGCACGGCCAGGAAGACGCGCATTTCCACGCTGTTGCATACCATGCCGGGCGCCGGCTGGGCAGCCTCGTCCATCAGCGGCCACTGTTCCAGGCGGCCCGTGGCGGGAAAACGGTAATCGAGGCGCGCGTGTCCCAGCAGCGCGGCGCCATCGGCGGGCCGGCCGTGGCGCGCCAGATAGGCGGGCGACGCCACCAGCAGGCGCCGGAACGTACACAGTTTGCGCCGCATCAGGCTTGAATCGGCCAGCTCTCCCGTGCGCACGGCCGCGTCAAAGCCGTCGCTGACGATATTGACCATGGCGTCGGAGAAATCGAGGTCGAGTTCGATGGCGGGATAGGCTTGCATGAAGGCGCCGATGGCCGCTTCGAACAGGCCGCTGTAGCGTGGCAGGCTGATACGCAGGCGGCCGCTGGGCGCACCGCCCGATTCACCGAGTTCGCGCTCGGCCGCTTCCACCTCGGCCAGGATGCGCTTGCAGCGCTGCAGGAATTTTTCCCCTTCCGCCGTCAAGGCCAGATGCCGCGTGCTGCGCTGGAAAAGGCGCGTACCCAGCCGCGCCTCCATGCGCGCCACGCTTTTCCCGACGGCCGACGACGACAGGCCCAGCAACCGGCCGGTGGCCGAAAAACTGCCGCTGTCGGCCACCTGCACGAACATGGCGATGCCACCCAAGCTATCCATGCGAACTCCATTGAAGACATTCTTGTCCGATATGTTGATCAGTTTAGCCCATTTTTCTTCAATGATGGGCGCGCCATACTCGCCCCTCTTTCTTTCATATCCGACACCCATGTCCTCTTCCTCACCTCTTTCACTCCCGCTGCAAGTGCTGGCCGCTTGCCTGACGGGCTTGCTGATACCCCTGTGCTTCACGGGCCCGGCCGTCGCGCTGCCCGCCCTCGGCGCCGAATTGCACGGCAGCGCCGCCGCCCTGAACTGGGTCATCAATGCGTATATCCTCAGCTATGGCAGCGCCATGATGGTGGCCGGCAGCCTGACGGACGTGCTGGGACGGCGCCGCGTCTGGCTGGCGGGGCTGGCGCTGTTTTGCGTGGCGACCCTGGCCATTGCCGTCGCGCCATCGGTGGCATGGATCGCCGCGCTGCGCTTCGTGCAGGGCCTGGGCGGCGCGGCCGCGTTCGCCGCCGCCATGTCATCGCTGGCGCCATTGTTCCACGGCGCGGCGCGCAACCGCGTGATGAGCGTGCTGGGCACGACGTTCGGCCTGGGCCTGGCCTTCGGTCCGCTGGCGGCCGGCGCCATGCTGGCGCTGGCCCGCTGGCCCGCCATCTTTTACGCCACGGCCGTGCTGGGCGCCATCGGCATGCTGCTGGTATGGGTCAGCGTGCCATCCGATCCGGCGCGCGGCCAGGGCCGGCTGGACTGGCCTGGCGCCATCAGCTTCAGCGCCGCGCTGGGCCTGCTGACCCTGGGCATGCTGTTGGCGCCCGAACACGGCTGGCGCAACGGCGCCGTGCTGCTGTCCATCGCCGCATCCGTGCTGCTGTTCCTCGCCTTTGTCGCCATCGAGCGCAGGACGGCGCGGCCCATGCTGGATTTGTCGCTGTTCCGCCAGCGCCGCTTTGTCGCCGTGCAAGTGCTGGCCGCCTCGCCCGCCTTCCTGTTCATCGTGCTCATCGTCATGCTGCCCGGGCGCTTCATCGGTATCGACAACATGTCCGCGCTGGCGGCGGGCCGTCTGATGATCGCCCTGGCCGCGCCGCTGCTGCTCGTACCCGTGCTGGCGGCGCTGCTGTCGCGCTGGGTCGAGACGGGCGCCCTGTGCGCGGCGGGGCTGTTGCTGGCCGCGGCGGGCCTGGCCTGGCTGGCCCAAGTGCTGGGCCATGGCGGCACCGCGGCGCTGGCTGGCCCCCTGCTGCTGATCGGCGTGGGCATCGGCTTGCCGTGGGGCTTGATGGATGGCATGGCCCTGAGCGTGGTGGAAACGGAGCGGGCCGGCATGGCGACCGGCATCTTCAATACCGTGCGCGTCAGTGCCGATGGGGTGGCGCTGGCCCTGGCGGGCTCCTTGTTGGCCGGCCTGATCGGTGCAGGCCTGGCGCAGCAACTGCCGGCCGATTTACCGGTGCTGGCCGCCGCCAGCCGCGCCGCGCTCGGTGATATCCAACAAGCAACACAGCTGCTGGGCGGCCAGGAAGCGCTGCTGCGCGCCAGCTATGACGCCGCCTTCCGCCAGTTGCTGGTCGGCCTGGCGGTGCTGGCAGTGGCGCTGGCGGCGCTGGTGCCGTACTTGCTTCGGAATGGTGCGACTCAGGCATCCAAACCGTAGAACACGGCGATAAGGATGGCGATATTGTTGCAGGCGCGCGCAAACGCCGTTGTCGCGTAGGCAACGGCCACGCTGGGGCCGCGGTAGCGCAGGTAGACAAAGCTGAACATGGCGCCGGACCCCAGCGCGACGATGGCGTGCAGCAGGCCGCCACTGATGAAATGCACGATGGCCCACAGGATGGCGCCGATAAAAACGCTGAGCTGCCGGCTGGCGCCCAGGCGCCGGAGGATTTCCAGCGGCAGCAGCTGGCCGAGGAAGGTTTCCAGGATGGGGGAATAGATGACGACCCAGAACACCAGCAGGGGCAGCGACATTTCGCGCTTGAACTTGGACAGGCCCGTGTGCGCGCCCCAGTATTCGGGCGGCAGCAGCCATTTGGTCACGAACAGGATGGCAAAGCACAGCATGCAGGTCAGCAAGCCCCAGCCGAGACCGGCAAGGGCCAGCTGCAGCACGGGCGGCGCCGGTTTGTCGTCGTCCGGGCTGGATAGATCATGGCTGCTGCGCACTTGCATGAGTCGTCCTGGCGGTGATCCAGCGCTCATTGTAGCGCGGAATATGCCGGTTGGCGCGCGCCGCGCCAAAGCACTGTCGGCCTCAGGCCGCCAGGCGCAGCGGTCCGTTGGCCGGCGGGGCCAGCTTGAAGATGCCCACTTCCTGTTCCAGCTGCGCCGCCTGCTGCTGCAATTCGTGCGCGGCGGCCGCCGCCTGCTCGACCAGGGCCGCGTTTTGCTGGGTCACACGGTCCATGTCGACGATGGCGCGGTTGACTTGTTCGATGCCGGCGCCCTGCTCCTGCGTGGCGTGGCTGATCTCGGCCATGATGCCCGTCACCCTGCCGATGCCGGCCACCACGTCATGCATGGTGGCGCCAGCCTGCTCGACGAGCACGGTCCCAGTACCCACCTTGCTGACGGAATCGTCGATCAGGGCCTTGATTTCGCGCGCGGCGGCGCTGGAGCGCTGCGCCAGGCTGCGCACCTCGGTGGCGACGACGGCGAAACCGCGTCCCTGTTCGCCGGCGCGCGCCGCTTCCACGGCCGCGTTCAAGGCGAGGATATTCGTCTGGAAGGCGATGCTGTCGATCACGCCGATGATGTCGACGATCTTGTTCGACGAGGCATTGATCAGGCCCATGGTGTGCACCACTTCAGCCACAGCCTTGCCGCCCTGCTCCGACACCTGCGACGCTTCGCGCGCCAGGCGGTTCGCCTGCTGGGCGTTGTCCGCATTCTGGCGCACGGTGGAAATCAGTTCTTCCATCGATGAAGCCACTTCTTCGAGCGAGCCGGCCTGCTGCTCGGTGCGCTGCGACAAATCGCGGTTGCCCGTGGCAATCTCGGTCGAGGCCGTGGCGATGCTTTCCGTTCCATGGCGCACCTTGCCGACGATGGCGGCCAGGTTGTCGCGCATGGTCTTGATGGCAAACAGCAGGCTGCTGTCGTCGCCATGGCGTGTGTGCACGTCGATGGCCAACTCCCCCAGCGCGATGCGCCCGGCAATCGCTGCCGCATACGCCGGTTCGCCGCCCAGCTGGCGCAGCAGGCCGCGCGTGATGACGGTGGCGACCGCAATGCAAATGAGCACGCTGAGCGCGGCCAGCACGCCGATCCAGCGCAGCGACTGGCCGTAGATGGCGCGCGCGGCCACGCTGGCCTGCTCCGATTCGCGCTGCACGTTTTTCAGCACCGTATCGATGTCGGCGACGATCTGGCGCCGCAGGGGGCTGCACTCTTCGACGAGGAAGGTGCCGTACTGTTCCATTTGCCCAGCGGCGCGGAACTGGCGCGGACGCTGCAATTCCTGCGCCATGGCTTTCAGGCCCGTGCTGACTTTCTCGAACTGTGGATCGCCGGCGAACTGCGGCGCCAGCCGGGCCAGCGCGTCCAGGTACAGTGCCTTCTGGCTGTCGAGGATGGCCAGCTCTTTCTCGGCCGCGGCCTGGTCGTGGAAGATATATGCGTTGCGGGCGGCCAGGCCCGTCTGGTCGAGCGCTTCACGCGCCACGTACAGCGGTTCGAGTTTTTCCAGTTGGACTTTTTCCTGCGCGTCCATGGCGCCGGAGATGGCGCCGATGCGCAGCAGCGCGAAGGCCGCCAGCACCAGCATGAGTAAGACCAGCAGCCCGAAGCCTGCGCTCAGGCGCGCGCCTATCGTCAAACGATTGAATGACATCATTGTTGTTATTGCCCTGTATAAAGTTGATTTTTTGCCGGTTCCGCTAGAACCGGGCGATCTGCTCGCCGTCGTGTGCCTTTCCCGCATGCTGCAGGATGGGTCTCTAACTGGCGTTTTTTGGGCAGTCAGCTTCTAATGTCGGGCAATGCAGGCGCGCGGGACTTTCCGCTACGCCATACAACAGCACACTGAATTATAAGCGAACAGCGTTTTTTATGATTTCACGCGCTCGCTTTTCATGCTTTGATGCAAGTCAAGAGCTGCCGCATCAGCCCGCACCTGGGGCGTCGATAACGGCCATGGTGATGCGCGAGATGCAGCACAGTTTGCCGTCGTCACCCGTGATGCGGATTTCCCAGACCTGGCTGGTGCGGCCCCGGTGGATCGGCGTGGCGCGCCCCGTCACGTGGCCGCCGCGCACGCCGCGCAGGTGGTTGGCATTGATTTCCTGGCCCACGCTCACGTGCCGGCTGGAATCGAGGCAGGCATTCGCGGCCATGCTGCCCAGGGTTTCGGCCAGCAAGACGGAGGCACCGCCATGCAGCAGCTTGAATGGCTGCATGGTGCGGTGGTCGACGGGCATGGTCGCCTCGATCCAGTCCGGGCCGAAGGCCGTAAATTCGATGCCCAGGTGGCGCATGGCCGTGCCCTCGCTGGCGGCGTTGAGGATGGCCAGGTCGAGCGGTGCGTGCCAGATTTCCATTGTTACCTCGGATAGTGTGTAGAAAAGGCCATTGTAGGACAGAGCGTCCACGCGTGCCGCTTCATCTTTCCTTCACCGTGGCCCGGGGTGGCGATGGCATTAACTGGTTATAATTGCCCCATTCTTAAAAAACGAGGTTGTGTATGAAGTGGGCCTTGCTGGGCATTTTTGTGTTTTCTGTTTTACATATTCATTTTCGGGGCAAGGTGCGCCTGCCGTTCCGCCGCCAGATCTTCGATCACTCCTCGTTCATGGCGCCGCTGAACCTGTTCATGCACACCTTTTCGAAAGTGCCGGCCACGCCGTATTTGGCCGTCGAGCAGTTCCCGGAACTGGCGCCGCTGCAGCAGAACTGGCAAATCATCCGCGATGAAGCGCTGCGCATGCAGGAAATGAAAAAGATCAAGGCCGCCGAAAAGAACAATGACGTCGGTTTCAATTCCTTCTTCAAATATGGCTGGAAGCGTTTCTACCTGAAATGGTATGACGCGAACCACCCGTCGGCGCAGCAGATGTGCCCGCAAACCTATGCCTTGCTGCAATCGATTCCGTCGATCAAGGCGGCCATGTTCGCGGAACTGCCGCAAGGCGGCAAGCTCAACCCGCACCGCGACCCGTTTGCCGGCTCCTTGCGCTACCACCTGGGCTTGCAGACGCCGAACGACGACCGCTGCTTCATCGACGTCGATGGCGAGCGCCACAGCTGGCGCGACGGCCAGGCCGTGATGTTCGATGAAACGTATATCCACTGGGCCCGCAACGATGCCGACAGCGACCGCATCATCCTGTTCTGCGACATCGAGCGCCCGATGCGCTACCGCTGGGCGCAAGGCTTGAACCGCTGGCTGGGCCGCACACTGATGACAGCCGCCGCCTCGCCAAACGAACTGGGCGACCAGGTGGGCGGCGTGAGCAAACTGTTCCAGATTTCCTGGACCATGGGCCAGTACCGCCGCCGCTTCAAGGCGTGGAACAAGACGGCCTACCAGATCACCCGCGTGGCGCTGGTCGTGGGCATCATCGCGCTGATCTATTTTATCTAAGCGCTGCATTACCGCACAAGAAAACCGCCTTCGGGCGGTTTTTTTTATAATGCGATACCACTGCCCAGGAGAATGCTGAAACATGACGCAACGCGACCACCAATACGATATCCAGATCGGCGACGACGCATGGATCGAATTCATCGGTCTTGACGGCCGCTATGAGCAAGCCATCGACATCGATCCCTTGCTGGGGGAACTGTGGCCGCTGATCTGCCTGCTGGAAACCCATTGTGTCGCCGACTGCTGCGGCATGGATGCCTACGATTTCACACGCGAAGCCGTCAATACGGCTTTGCTGGAACTCGATCGGGCGCAACTGCATGCCGCCTGCGCGCAAGCCCACAGCGCCGTGGCAGCGGCCGCCAGCGATGTATTGCTGAGTAACACGATGAATCACTACGCCGATAAACGCGTGTTCCTGCAATTGCTCGAGCATCTGGACGCGTGCATCGTCGCGCAGGATGCCGCAGGGGCTTGACCTTGCCAAGGCGGGAAGGTCCACAGTGGCGGCATTGAAGGATAAACGAGGAGAATCCCGCATGCCAAAAATCACCGTCCTGCCCCATCCCGAGCTGGCCCCGGAAGGCGCCGTCTTCGACGCGCCGCAGAACATGAGCATTTGCGACGCATTGCAGCTCAACAAAATAGACATCGAACACGCCTGCGGCCAGGTCGGCGCCTGTTCCACCTGCCACGTGGTCGTGGTGCAGGGTTTCGACTCGCTCAACGAGCTGGGCGACAATGAAGAAGACATGCTGGACCAGGCCTGGGGCTTGCAGCCCCACTCGCGCCTGTCGTGCCAGGCGCGCCTGGCCCAGGAAGACCTGACGGTGGAACTGCCCAGGTACACGCTGAACCACGCCAAGGAATAGTCCCCGGCGCGGTTGCGCGACTGCCCTACGGGTTTACCACGTGATTTACCACATGATCACACGCTGCTCGGGCGGCAGATACATCGGATCGCCCGGCTTGATGCCGAACGCTTCGTAGAAGCCGGGCTGGTTTTTGACCGTGCCCTTGGCGCGGAATTCGCCCGGCGAATGCGGGTCGCTCTTGATCTGGGCGATGGCCGCTTCGGGACGCAATTTCGCGCGCCATTTCTGCGCAAAACCGATGTACAGGCGCTGTTCGCCCGTCAAGCCATCGATGACGGGGGACGGCTTGCCACCGAGCGAACGCTGGTACGCCTTGTAGGTGATCGACAGGCCGGAATTATCGCCGATGTTTTCGCCCAGGGTCAGTTCGCCATTGATGTGGTAGCCCGGCACGGGGCTGTAGGCACCGTATTGCTTGACGAGGCCGGCGGCCAGCGCCTTGAAGGCGGCCCGGTCTTGCGCCGTCCACCAGTTGCGCAGACGACCCTTGGCATCGTATTGGCTGCCCGAATCGTCGAAGGCATGGCTGATCTCATGGCCAAACGTAATGCCCAGCAAGCCGTAATTGACGGCGTCTTCCGCCTTCACGTTGAAGAATGGCGACTGCAAAATCGCGGCCGGAATCGTGATGGCGTTGAGGGCCGGGCTGTAGCTGGCGTTGACGGTTTGCGGCGTCATCGACCATTCGTCGCGGTCGACAGGTTTGCCCAGCTTGGCCAGGTTTTGCTGGCGGCTCCACGCGCGCGCCGCGCGCACGTTGGCGATCAGGTCATTCGGCTGCGTCTGCATGCTGCTGTAGTCGCGCCAGGTATCGGGGTAGGCGATCTTCGGCTTCAGGGCGGCCAGCTTGAGCTGGGCTTCCTTCTTGGTTTCCGGACCCATCCAGTCGAGCTGTTCGATGCCATCCTTGAACGAGGCGACGAAATTGTCGAACATGGCCATCACGCGGGGCCGGGTTTCCGGCGGCAGATACATTTCCACGTAGCGCTTGCCGACGGCGTCGCTGATGGCGTTATCCGTGAAGCGCAGCGCCAGCTGCCACTGCGGTTCGCTTTGCGGCACGCCGCGCAGCACCGTGCCGTCGAAGGCGAAACGCTCCTTGACGGTTGCGCTGTCCAGGTAGGACGCATAGCTTTCGATGATGCGCCAGTTCAGATAGCTCTTCCACGATGCCAGCGGCACGGCGGCCACGGTCTCGGAAAAGCCTGTCATGAAGCTGGGCTGGCGCACGACGGCCGACGATGCCTTCGGCGCCAGGCCGGCGGCCGTAAAGTAGGCGTTCCAGTCGAAGGCCGGCGCCAGTGCCGCGAATTTGTCGAAATCGACGCGGTTGTACGATTTCACGGGGTCGCGCATCTGCACGCGCGTCCACTGCACTGCCGCCAGGCGCGTTTCGATGTCGAGGATCTGCGCAGCGTGTTCGCCAGCGGCCTTGTCGCCGCTCATGGCCAGCATGGTCTCGATATGCTTGAGGTATTTGGCGCGCACGGCGTGCAGCTTGGCGTCGTCATCCTTCAGATAGTAGTCGCGGTCGGGCAAGCCCAGGCCGGACTGGCTGATATTGACCGTGTACTGCTCGGGGTCTTGCGCATCGGGCGCCACATAAGCGGAAAACGGCGTCGCAACGCCATTGCCTTGCAGATAGGCGAGCAGCGCCGGCAAGTCTTTCTTGTCCTTGACGGCAGCAATGCGGGCCAGTTCGGCATGCAGGGGCTTGAAGCCGGCCGCATTGCGCGCCTTGTCGTTCATGAAGCTCGTGTACAGGTCGGCGATCTTGTGCGCCTCGCTGCCGGGCTTGCCGGGGTTTTTCACAGTGGCGTCGATCAGTCCGCGCAACTGGCCCTGGGCGATTTCGCGCAATTCGATGTAGGTGCCCCAGACGGATTTGTCGGCCGGGATTTCCGTATTGCGGGTCCAGACACCGTTGACATAGCCGTAGAAATCATCTTTGGGACTGACTGCCGGGTCCAGGGTTTTCAGGTCGATGCCGGAGACGGGTGCGGCGGGATTGTTGGCTTGGGCGTACAGCGAGGGCGAAGATAAGGCGAGCAAGGCGCAGCAGGCGGCGCTGATAAGTGAGCGTTTCACGAAGATTCCTTTAATTGTTTTCACTTCATGTTGGGGAACATGCTTGTCCAGGCATGGGAGGCCGGATTATAGTCCGCCAGCCTGCCCCGCAACAATGACAGTTGAACAATTCCAGGTATCAGCGGATCAGGAGATCGAACAGGTCCACGGTCTTTTTACCCTGATTTTTCAGCAGGTCCGCAAGCGAGCCCGGCGTTGGCCCGCCATCGCCGGCCGCATGATTGAAATAATTAAAATCGAGCTTGATCTTGTCTTCCAGGTCGCTCGCATAATTGGCGGGATATTGCGACTGTTCCAGCTGGGGCAATGTATTGAAATGCCCCAGCACCGACTTGAAGAAATTGGTCATCTTGCCGGTGGTATTGTATTCCTGCATGGCTTGCGCCACGACTTGGGTGCGCCAGGCCTGTTCTTCATCGTATGCCTGCGTAAAGGCAGCACGCCGCTCGTTGATGGTAAAGGTCCCGCTGTCATCGTTCGAAATGGTGGACAATTGCTCGCGCGACAAGCCGGCAAAGGGATTGGGCCCCTTCCTGTCGACAAACACGGTAGCGGCAGCGGCCGACTTTGCCGAGGCCGCGTCATTCGGTTGCGGCACCTGCTTTGCGGCAGCAGCCTTGTGTTCCGCGTCCAGCGGATAGAGAATCTCCGTCGTATTGTCCTTCACCCACACACCCAGCGCCGCATGATCGTAACCGTGGACGGTGGCGCTGGTTGCCGTCGCGGCCTTCGACAGGCGCCCGGCCAGGGTCGAGATCACGACATCCTCGGCCACGGCGCCAGCGCCGGCCGACGCCGGGGTTGTCTGGGCCTTGTCCGATGATACTTTGTCAGATGACACCTTGCTGCCTGCCGCGGCAGACAGTGCCCCGGACTGGATTCCCGCCGTGCTGATATTCACTATCGCCCGCCCCTAGATCAGTAAAAGTTACTATTTAAGTAAATGTTACTATAGCACAATATATGTCCATGCCGGCCAGGCGAATCCACGGGGCTGTCTCTGTTCGGCTCTGCCTTTTTACTTCACCGGCTCGAACGTCACCGTCAATCCATTACTGGTGGTCCTGAGCTGCGTGGGCACGAATTGCACGCCCGCGTAGCGCAATTCGTCGGGTTTGAACGTGTAGATCGGGGTTTCATGCATGAGCTGGTCGGCCACCAGGCTGGCCACTTTGGCGAACTGGCGCTGCTGGGCTTCATCCATGCCGTCGATGGTCACCTTGTCCACGCTCGCTTCGCTCAGGTAGACGGCGTTGCGCTGGGCGTCCAGCACGAGGCGGCCCGACATGGCCAGACTGCCGCGCCAGGTCTGGCGGATAAAAGGCGGCAGGACGCTGGCGTCCACGCTGAGGGCCACTCTTTCGCGCTCGGGTTGCAAGGACAGTTGTGGGTGGGTCAGCTTGACGTCCAGCACGGACAGCACGCGCTTGTCGATGGGAAAGCGGCGCTCCAGGCCTTGCTGCATCTTGCTCAGCGACACATTCACGTCGCGCGGGCCGATCAGGGTGGAACACGCGGCCAGCACAGTACAGGCAAAGGCGGCGATCGTGGCGGTTTTCAGCAAGGGACGTATGGAGGTCACGTTCATGGATGGTCTCGGAGGAAAGATGGCGCCATCTTACACATGCGCCCGCTTTCACGCAAAAACCGGCGCCCACCTTGCAGCGGGCACCGGTTCTTGTGTTGGCCTTGTCAGCGGACGAACAGGGCGATCAGTATGACGATGGGCAATGGAATGCCCAGCAGCAGCAAGAGGATGGAACGCATGGAGGACTCCTTGATTTATATAGTTTATAGAGACAGGGTTCAGATGGTGACGTGGCGCAGCACGCGCTCATGGTCGCGCTGGCGGCCGCCAAACGTTGCCGCCAGGCTGGCCACGAAAGCGCCGAGCAGCAAGGCGACGAACATCCACAGTGCAGTGTGGGCGCCGGCCTTGCGGGCCGTGTCAGCCGCTTGCTGGGCACGCGCCTTGGCATCGGCGGCGGCCTTGGCGGCGCGGCCGTAGACGGCGTCGACCCGCGCTTCCGCTTCAGCTTGCGTCAAGCCCGTGCGGCTGGCCACGACCTGGCCCAGATAGGCGCGGTCATCGGCGGCCAGGCTGCCCGTGGACAGGCTTGTCGCGAAGATCCTGCCGGTTTCCATGCGCTGGTCGGCCGTGCTGGCATTGGCCGAGGGTGCCGCCAGGGTGCCGGTGGTGGTGGCAGCAGCGGTGGCAGCAGCGGTGGCAGGCGCGGCAGGCGCGCGCAGCAGCATGTCCGAGAAATAATCGAGCGGATTGGCTCCGCCGCCCTCGCCTGCATTGGCGCCTGCAGCACCAGCAGCACCTGCGCCCGCCGCCGCAGCTGGGGACACCGCCGCCGCCACGCCGCTGCCCGCATCGATGGCGCCGCTCAGTACGGCGCGCGTGCCGCCGGCCATCACGGCCACGGTGATCAGGGTGGCCACGGCCCAGGCCAGCAAGCCGTGCGCCGTATCGCGGAAATGCACTTCATCCGTGTGGATGGCACTCCATTTCACGCGCAACCGGCCCGCCATGTAGCCGCCGATGCCGGACGCGGCCAGTTGCATGAAGGCCAGCCAGGCGATGGTCGACACACCGATGGCCGTCGCGTTGAACGACCATGGCGACACGGATGACAGACCCAGGCCCACGCCGAGGATCAGCAGGATGAAGGACAAGGCGGCCGCAGCGGCCGCGCCCGCCAGCACGGCGCCCCAGGAGACGCCCGGATTGTTCAGGTCCGACACGGACAATTGTGTAGCTTGCATGGAATACTCCCTTGGTTGTTGATTTTTTAAGCCGTTCAGACGGCCACGCCCGTCAGCTGTTCCTTGCGCGCGGCCATTTCCTGGCCCAGCGCGTCGAGGTCGACGGCCGTCTCGCGCACCTTGGGAAACATGTCGCCCTCCTCTTCCTTGACGTGGTGCTCGATTTGCTCGGACAGCACCTTGACCTTGGCGTCGTACAGGTCGTCGGCCGGGTCCATGGCGGCGATTTGCGCGATGAGCTCCTTGGCGCTCGCGTGCTCGACGAGGGCTTCATCCATCAGGTCGCCGTCGTGGATGGGGCGGCGCACGGCCGGGTAGAAGATTTCTTCTTCCAGCTGCGTGTGCACGGTGAGTTCCTGGCAGATCTGGTCGGCCAGCTTTTTCTTGGTGGCAAATGAGCGGTCGCTCAAGCCTTCATATTGGGCAAACAGGGCCTTCACGGCCTTATGGTCCTGCATCAATAGATTGATCGCGTTCATGGCGCCTCCTTGTTGTAGATGAGGCAAGGATGCGCCATGGCGGCGCCATCGTATGTGCGACGCCTTACACAATCTTGATTTTTAATACACTCAGCTATTCACCTGCGACTTGATGCCGTGATGACCCATCAGGTCGTACAGGGTGGGCCGACTCACGCCCAGCAGTTCGGCCGCCTTGGCAATATTGCCGTCGGCCCGCGCCAGCGCGCGCACCATCACCTTGTATTCGGCCCCGTCGCGGGCCTGGCGCAGATTCAGCGGTTCATCCTGGGGCGCAGCCTGGGCGCTGGCGGGCAAGCCCAGGTCGTCGGCGGCGATCTGCGGCCCGTCGCTCATGATGACGGCCCGCTTGATGCAGTTTTCCACTTCGCGCACATTGCCGGGCCAGCCGTAGCTTTCGATCAGCTGCAGCGCGCCGGTGCTGAAATGCAGGTTGCTGCGGCCTTCGCTGGCGCAGAACTTGTTCTTGAAATGGTGGGCCAGCAAGGCCGCGTCGCCGGCCCGCTCGCGCAGCGGCGGAATGCGCAGCACGATTTCGCTGAGGCGGTAAAACAGGTCTTCGCGGAAACGTCCCTGCTCCGCCAGCACTTTCAGGTCCTGGTGCGTGGCGCAGACGATGCGCACATCGACGGCGATCTCGGCGCGCCCGCCGACGCGCTCGATGACCCGCTCCTGCAGGAAACGCAGCAGTTTCGCCTGCAGCCCCATCGGCATGTCGCCGATTTCATCGAGAAAGAAAGTGCCGCCGTGGGCCAGTTCGATCTTGCCCAGGGTTTGCCGGGCCGCGCCCGTAAACGCCCCCCGCTCATAGCCGAACAGCTCGCTCTCGAGCAGGTTTTCGGGGATGGCCGCGCAATTGATGGCAACAAAGCGTTGCGCATGGCGGCTCGACAGCGCGTGCAAGCCCCGCGCAATCAGTTCCTTGCCGCTGCCGGAGTCGCCCAGCAGCATCACGCTGGCCGACGAGGGCGCCACTTTTTCCACGCTGCGGCACAGCTTCAACATGCCCGGATCGCGGCTGACGATGCCGGCCAGCGGCGAGTCCGCCTGCGTCTGCAGCATGCGGCGGTTTTCCTGCTGCATCGCGTGCAGATAGAACGCGCGGGCGATGACCAGGCCCAGCATGTCGGCCTCGAACGGTTTCTGGTGAAAATCGTAGGCGCCCAGCGCGATGGCTTTCAAGGCATGCGCGCGCTCCTGGTTGCCGGAGAGGATGATGACTTTCGTGTCCGGCGCCAGCGCGAGGATTTGCCGCAGGGTGGCCAGGCCTTCCGTGGCGCCGTCCGGGTCGGGCGGCAAGCCCAGGTCCATCGTCACGACGGCCGGCTGGTGTCGCCGCACGAGCGCCAGCGCCGCCTCGCGCTCGCCCGCCAGCAAGACTTCATAGCCGTCAAAACTCCAGTGCAACTGCTTTTGCAGGCCGGGATCGTCTTCAATGACCAGCAGTTTTTGCTTGCCCATGGCACTCCTTTGCTATGCCGCGTGCAGCGGCAGGACCACGCGAAACGTCGTGCCCACCTGCGGCTCGCTGCGCACCTCCAGGCTGCCGCCCACTTCGCGCAGGTATTCGCGGCTTTCGAACACGCCGATACCCATGCCCGCCGTCTTGGTCGTGTCGAACGGTTTGAACAGGCGTTCGCGGATGAATTGCTCGCTCATGCCCTGCCCCGTATCGTCGAGCTCGACGACGGCCGTGTGCTGCTCGCGCCGCAGCCGCACGGCCACCTTGCCATCGCTGGCCGTCGCCTCGATGGCGTTCTGGATCAAGTGGCCCAGCACCCGCTCCAGGCGCGCGCGGTTGGCCAGCACCGTCAACTCGCCATCGACGATTTCCAGCCGGGGCGCCGGGGCCAGGCTTGCCTTGGCGGCCACGGCCTGGCGCAACAAGCCGTCGAGCAGCAGCGGCGCCGGCGCTTCCGGCGCTTCGCCGCGCGCCAGTTTCTGCAGCAAGGTCTTCATTTTCTGCACGGAATGGTCGAGGGTGCCCAGCATGTCTTCCTGGAAGGCGGGATTGGCGCGGTGCTTTTCCGCATTACTCAGTAGCAGCGACAGCTGGAACACGAGGTTTTTGAGGTCGTGCACGATGAAAGTGGACATGCGGTTGAACGAGTCGAACTGGCGCGCCACCGTCAGGGTGTCGAGCGATTCGCGGTGCGCCAGGTAGCTGGCGGCTTGGCTGCCGGCAATTTTCAGCACGTCGAGGATTTCCCAATTCAAGCTGATATGCGTGCGGGGCCGCGCCAGCGCGACAAAGGCGAACAGCTGGCCATGCAGCATCAATGGCACCAGCAGCCACACGCCGGGCAGCGCCAGCAGCGCCGGCGGCAACTGCAAGCCGCCGTACTGGCGCGGGTTTTGCTGGCAGTCGGGCACGTCGATTACCCATAACCTTGCCTCCAAAAACTGGCACAAGGGACCAGATGCCGGCTCGCTCCACCTGCTCGGCGGCCAGTTCCAGCTGGCGGCCGGGGCAAACTGCCCCTGTTCGCGCAAGATCCACAGCGCGCCGGCGCGGCTTTCCACCAGTTGCGCCATCGCTTGTATCGTGCGTTCGCCCAGGGCCGGACCATCTTCGGACAAGGCCCGCGTAAATCTCAGCCATTCCTCGCGGTAATCGAAGATGGCATTGTAGAAATGTTTATTGATATACACCTTGAGCTTGGCGCGCAGGCTGCCGGAAAACAGCACGCCCGCCAGCAGCAAGGCCGCGCCGCCCAGGTAAGCCATCTGCATCAGGGAACCCCAGGTGCCGCCGAAATAGCGCAAATAATAGGCACTGGCCGCCATGGCCAGCAAATAGATGGCCGAGCCCAGCAAGGCGGCCGAGCGGTACAGCATCTGGCGCGAGACGGACAAGCCCAGCGCCCAGCCCGGATTGCGCGCGGCCGAGACGGCCAGCAGCGGCGCGCACAGGGCGTCGACGATGCCGCGCGCGGCCCAGATGTCGTCATTGACCGCGCGAAACAGCAAGGCGTCGCTGTACAAATAGAAATCGTAGGCGAACAGCCCGCCTACGCCCAGGCACGCGAACTTGATGCCCCAGCGTTTCAAGGGCGGCGTGTTGCGGTACCATTGTTCCACCAGCAACATGCCCAGCACGGCCAGCAGCAAACGGCAAACACTGGCGATGAGGCGCGCCGGCAAAGGCAGCGCCAGCCACGATGAGGCCATGGAGAGCAGCCACGGTGCCAGCGCCGTGAGGACGATGCCGGCCAGCACGAGGCGCAAACGGGGACGCGACGGTTCAATCAACAGCAGCAAAAACACCAGCCAGGCCAGGGTGCGCAACAATTCCAGCGCGTCGCCGGCCAGCGCGATGCGCTGCCCCAGCAGCACCAGCACCACCGTACCCGTCGCCCAGCCGCCCGTCGCCAGGCACGCCACCAGCAAGGCGCGCACGTTCTGCCGCGCGCGCCAGTTGCTGATCAATAGCAGCGCCAGCACGAAGAAGGCCAGCGACGCCAGGCCATGGCTGAGAGCCGCCGCGTCGGGCGCCGCCAGCCAGTCCGACTGGTCCCGCATCATCGGCTGCCCTTGCCAAACAGCACCACCTGCACCGTGTCGAGCAGGATCAGCAGGTCGAGGAACAGGCTATTGTTTTTCACATAATATAAATCGTATTGCAGCTTCTTGACGGCATCGTCGACGGAGGCGCCATACTGGTAGCGCACCTGCGCCAGGCCCGTGATGCCCGGCTTGATGCTGTGACGAATGTTGTAGTACGGCACCTGCTCCTTCAGTTGCTCGACAAAATACGCGCGTTCGGGGCGTGGTCCCACAAAACTCATCTCGCCGCGAAACACATTGAGCATCTGCGGCAGCTCGTCGATACGCAGCTTGCGGATCAGATTGCCCACGCGCGTGATGCGCGCATCGTTGGCCAAGGCCCAGATGGGCGTGCCGTCGCGCTCGGCGTCGCAGCGCATGCTGCGAAATTTCAGCACCTTGAATGGCTGGCCGTCGCGCCCCACCCGTTCTTGCTGATAGAACACGGGGCCGCCGTCTTCCAGGCGGATGCACAGGGCTGTTACCAGCATCACGGGCAGCGAGGCCAGGCAGATGACCCCGCTGGCCGCCAGGTCGAACAAACGCTTCGACGTGGCGCGGAAAAAGCTCTGGTCGAAGCCGCCGCCATAGATCAGATAGCTCGGTTGCAATGAATCGATGCGAATCTGGCACGCTTCGCGCTCGAAAAACGTGGCCGCGTCGATCACCTTGACGCCGCCCAGCGCGCATTCCAATAGTTGCTTGGCAGGAAACGCGCCATTGCGCCGGTCGCTGACGGACACGACGATTTCATGCGCGGCATGGCGCTGGGCCGTGGCCAGCAGGGACGGTCCGGTCGGCAGCAAGGCCGAGGCCGGCACGCAGCATTGCTCGCCCGCCACATCGATGCAGCCGACCACCGTAAACTGGTGGAAACCGATCTTGCTGGCCGCCAAGTCCATGCATTCGCGCGCCAGTACCCCGCCACCCACCAGGATCAGCCGGCCTTTCATCAGCGCCGATTGCGAGGATTTGAATACCAGCAGGCGCGCCAGCAGCACGCCGATGGCACCCAGGCCGAAGATCAGCACGCTGCCGCGTCCGAAATGCAGGGCTGGAATGAAGCGTATCAACACGCTGAGCACGGCAAACCCCAGCGCGAACGACGGCAGGATGCGTAATAACGTGTTGCGGATGTCTTCGCGCGAGCGGTGCTGGTACATGCCCAGCGCGCTCATGCTCAAGACAATGACCAGCGCAAAGATCGAGGACGACAGGTAGACCTCGCTCGCCCGCACCAGGTGGCTGCCATCCGCCAGCCACAGCAAGGACGTCAGGCTGGCCGACAGCAGCAGGATCAGGATTTCCAGCAACAGCAAGATAAACGCTGTTTTCGACACATAATGGCTGAAGATGCGGATCATGGTTCCCCCTGCGGCAAAAAGCATCAGGCCGCGCGCAAGGCGGCCCGCTGCTGGTCTTGCCATCATGGCGAACTGTTCCAAGAAGACATTGATGCGCCACAAGCTACAGCCCCGGCTATCTTTCGCTGGCAGAATTTATCTCAATACATTACCGAATGAGGGGAAATGGCATATAGTATGCTTCCCCTAAAAAAAGATAAATGTCATGAAATTTGATGTAGCGATTGTCGGCAGTGGCCTGGCGGGTTTATCGGTTGCACTGCATTTAGCTGAGACGCGCACCGTCGCGATCATTTCCAAACGCGCGCTGCTCGATGGCGCCAGCAACTGGGCGCAAGGCGGGATCGCGGCCGTGCTGGACTCGGGCGACAGCCACGAGCAGCACATCGAAGACACCCTGATCGCCGGCGGCGGCCTGTGCGACGAGAGCGCCACGCGCTACATCGTCGAGCACGGCCGTGAAGCCATCGAATGGCTGATCGAGCAAGGCGTGCCGTTTACGCGCGACGCCACGGCCGAACTGGGTTTCCACCTGACCCGCGAAGGCGGACACAGCCAACGCCGCATCATCCACGCGGCCGACGCCACCGGCCACGCCGTGCAAGTGACCCTGGAAGAAAAAGTCCGCGCCCACCCGAACATCAGCCTGTTCGAACACCATTGCGCGATCGACCTGATCACCTCCGACAAGCTGGGCATGAAGCCGACCCAGCGCAACGCGCAACCGCATTGCCACGGCCTGTACGTACAGGATGAGCAAACCGGTAAAGTACTGACGTTTGCCGCCGAGCACACCGTGCTGGCCACGGGCGGCGCCGGCAAAGTCTACTTATATACAACGAATCCTGACACGGCCAGCGGCGACGGCATCGCCATGGCCTGGCGCGCCGGCTGCCGCGTGTCGAACATGGAATTCATCCAGTTCCACCCGACTTGCTTGTACCACCCGTATGCCAAATCGTTCCTGATCACCGAAGCCATCCGTGGCGAAGGCGGCTTGCTGAAACTGCCGCCTGAAGCGGGTGCGGCCGCTGGCACGCGCTTCATGCTGGCCCACGACGAGCGGGCCGAACTGGCGCCGCGCGACGTGGTGGCGCGCGCCATCGACTTCGAGATCAAGAAACGCGGCCTCGATTACGTGCACCTGGACATCAGCCACAAGCCGGCCGAATTCCTCATTGAACACTTCCCGACCATCTACGCGCGCTGTCTGGAACTGGGCATCGACATCACCAAGCAGCCTATCCCCATCGTACCGGCCGCCCACTACACATGCGGCGGCGTCGTGACGGACCTGGCAGGGCGCGCCGACTTGCCGGGCCTGTACGCGGTCGGCGAGACGGCATGCACGGGCCTGCATGGCGCAAACCGCCTGGCGTCGAACTCTTTGCTGGAATGCATCGTCATCGGCCGCGCTTGCGCACAAGACATCGAAAGCAAGGAAAAGCTGGGCACGCCGTATCTGCCCGACTGGGATGAAAGCCGGGTCACGGATGCGGACGAGGAAGTGGTGATTTCCCACAACTGGGACGAGCTGCGCCGCTTCATGTGGAATTACGTGGGCATCGTGCGCACGACCAAGCGCCTGGAACGGGCCCAGCACCGCATCGCCCTGCTGAAAGAGGAAATCGACGAGTACTACCGCAACTTCCGCATCACGCACGATTTGCTGGAACTGCGCAACCTCGTCGACGTGGCCTCAATGATCGTCAACAGCGCCCTGTCCCGCCGAGAAAGCCGCGGCCTGCACTTCAGCCGCGATTATCCTGAGACCTTGCCGAAGGCGATCGCCAGCGTGCTGACGCCGCCGCACCGCTAATGTTACGCCTCAGTCCTAGACTATTTGTAAGCCGATAGCATCACCGAACCCTCAGGCAAAGAGCCGGGGTCAGACCCGACGGGTCTGACCCCAGTCCTTGTCTTGGGTTAATTGACATGCTTCACTGCTCCGGCATCTCAAACTCAATTCCATCCTCCGTGTACGACATCTTCGCGGACGCCCCCGTGCACTCCCCCTGCGCCTCATCCGCCACATAACGGCACTCGCTTTCCACACTACCGTCAGCACGCCAGTGCCGCGTCCAGCCCTGGCGCTCGCCATCGATATACTCGATCAGCTGCCGCGGCTTGCCATCGGCAAACCAGGAACGCAACGCGCCCTCCTCGCGCCCGCCTGCATTCCACTGCTTGTCCACCATCAATACGCCAGCCCGGCTGAAACGCTGCTCGCTGCGCAAGACGAAGTGGCCGCTGTGCGTGCGCTTGCTGGCCACTTTGCCATCCGGATAATATTCGACGCTGTCGCCCACGGGCTTGTCGTCCACGTACTGCGTTGTACGCTGCACCTTGCCATCCGGGAAGTAGCCGGTGCTCGGTCCTGACTGGATGCCGTTCTCGTACCGGCTGCGGCTTTCCACCGTGCCATCCGGATAGAACAGCAGCAGCTCGCCCTCCGTCTGGCCCTTGACCTGGGTCATGCGCGTGCGCAGCTTGCCGTCTTTATCAAAAGACCCCACCACGCCATCGGCGCGGGCGCCGTTCACGTACTGGCTGGCCTCGTTCAGCTTACCCGTATCGTGGTAGGTCCGCTGTTCGCCTTCCTGCACGCCATTGCGCCACGTGTTGCGCATGGAAATCTGGCCGTCAGGACGATACAGGGTCTGCACACCTTCCTGCACGCCGCGGCCATCTTGCTCCACCTGCATTTCCAGCTGTCCATGCGGGTAGTACATGCTGTAGTTGCCCACCAGCTTGCCGCGCAGGTAATCGGGATCGTTGACCTGGCCAATCAGCCGCTTCGGCTCGCCTTCGCGCGCGTGCACCACCTCGACTTGCCAGGTGCCGGGCGTCTTGCCTGGCGGCAGCGGGACGATCAGCGCATAGCGCGCATGTTCCTTGACTTCGCCGCGCGTCAGATTGTGATTCAGGTACAAGCGCGCCTTGCCATCGGCACAGGCTTGCGGCTCGCAGCCGCCCAGCTTGCCAACATCCGGCATGGCGAGCGCACCCACATTACCCGGCGCAGGGCAGAATTTGATACGCATCAACAAGGGCGTTTTGTCACGTATCAGCTTGGCCAATTGCTGCTTCATGGCGGCGTATTGCTGCGCGTCCAGGCCCACGGACACGGCATCCATCAGCACCTGCCTGCCGCCACAGCCGCTGTCGCTGGCCAGGGTCAGCACATCGCCGTCGGGCGTCGCCTTGATGGCGCTGACTACTTGCCGCTGTTCGATCTCGGCGTGGGCCAGCACCGGCCACAGCAGCGTTGCCAGCAGCACATGCTTCACAAGGCGCGCCATGCCTGCTCCTTGCGCTGCAGTTCCGGCGCTGGCGGCGCTTCGCCGCAGCCGCCCTGGGCCTTGCCGGCCACGTACTGGCATTCGCCCTTCAAACTGCCATCCTCGTGCCAGCTGCGGCTCCAGCCGTCGCGCCGGTCGTTCACGTAGTCGATGGCTTGTTCCGGCTTGCCGTTCTCGTACCACGAGCGCGACGTGCCCTGTTCGCGCAGTTGTGCATCCCATTTCCGTTCCAGCACCAGCACGCCCTGAGGGCTGTAGCGCTGGATACTGAGCAGCCCGCCCTTGTCTCCATATTGCTGGCGGCTTTTCACCTTGCCGTCCGCATAGAATTCCATTGCCTCGCCCGTGGGCAAGTCGTTAACCTGCGTCATCCTGGCTTGCACGGCGCCATCCGGGTAGTAATTCGTGCTCACGCCATTGAACTTACCGTTCTGCATTTCCGCGCGGCTGGAGATTTTTCCATCAGGGAAGTATGTGAGCATCTCGCCTTCCATCTTGCCGCCGCGCAAAGTGTAGCTGCTACTCAGCTTGCCATTTTCATCAAACGTCTGCACTGGCCCGTCGAGCTGCTTGCCGTCGCGGTAGATGCTCGTTTCACTCAACTTGCCGGTCGCGTGATAGCGCTGATGCTCGCCTTCTGGCAAGCCATGGCGCCAGTCACCGCGCAGCTCCAGCGTGCCATCGGGAAAATACTTGCTGCCGATGCCATGCTGACGGCCCTGCCCATCCTGCGCCACCTGTTTCTCGGTCTTGCCATTCGGGTAATACGTGACGTAGCCGCCCACCAGCTCGCCTTGCGCATAATCGGCGTGGTTGACCTGGCCGGACAGGCGCAGCTTGTGACCCGCCACGCTGTAAATCTCCACCTTCCATGTGCCCGGCAGCTTGCCTTTTGGCAAAGGCAAGACCAGCACGTTCGGCGCCTTTTCCTGCTCGATGGGGAAGAAGCGCTCGTGCAGGTACAGCCGCGCCCGGCCATCGGCGCAGGCCGCTGGCGTGCAGGCGGCGATCTGCCGCACGATGGGCACGCTCGCATCGTCCGGGCATTTTTTCAATGTGACAAGCATGGGCGTCTTGCTGCGGATCTGCTTGGCCAGCCGGGCTTTCATCGCTTCGTATGGCCCATCGTCCAGCCCGACCGAGCGCGCATCCATGCGCACTTGGCGGCCGCCGCAAGCCGTGTTCGCGGCCACGGTCAGCACGTCGGCGCCTTCGCTATCCTGCTCGCCGGCGATGGCTGTCACCACCTGGCGTTGAACGATCTCCGCCTGCGACAACGCGGGCCACAATAAGGACGCGCCCAGCACGGCGCATAAGGTCTTGATTTTCATGGCATTCCTCTAATTTTCCGCCGTGACGGCCACGCCGCCCGGCACAAAGCTGACCCGGCCATCGCGGTAGCGCACGAGCACCACCACCTTCGATTCCAGCAATTGACCGTGCTGCACGGCCGGCAAATAAGTCCAGCGCTTGACGCTATCGAGCAGCACCTTGTTGAGCATCGGCTCCATCGGCAACTCGGCCGCCGCATAGGTCAGGGTGCCGTCGGCCGCGATGGTCAGGGTCAGGCGGTTTTCACCCGTTGCGTGCTTTTCGTCCAGCACGCCATACGCAACCGTCGTCATCGTGTCGCGCTGCACGCCGCCGACTTGGTCGCGCAAGGGCGGCATGGCCTTGAGTTTGGCCGCCAACAGCGCGCCCTCGGCCAGCACCTTGTCCCAGCGTTTCTGGTAATCCCACCCCTGAGCCAGGCGCAACACCTTGGCGTTCAGGTCCATGCGCTGCATCGTGCGAGCGACGCCGTTGTCGGCCGGTCCGCCCGGTTCCGTCGGCAAGGCGTTCTGCACGGCATAACGGTAAGCCGTCAGCTGCGCCAGCGCCACCAGATTCACGGCATCGCGCTCATCGCCGCCGCGCAGCAGGGCCGTGGCCGCGATGCCCAGCCAGGCTACGCCATCGGTGGGGCGTGCCCACACGGCTTGCTCGAAATACTGGCGCGCCGCCTGCGGTTCGTCCAGGCTCAGGTACATGCGGCCCATGGCCGCCGCCGCCAGATAGTCGCGCGGGTCGGCTTGCAAGTTGTCGAGATACGTATCCGACAATTCGGGGGCGTAGCCCGGCATCGACCCCAGGCCTTCCATCAAGGTGGTGCGCAGCCGGACGCGCATCGGGTCGCCAGCGTAGGTGGACGGCTTTCCTTCGCCGGCCCGGTACAACAGCTGCAAGCCGCGCGTAACAGCGTCGTCGTCGCCCTTGCTGACCGCTTGCGACAGGCTGCGCACGGCCTTGCGCGCATCGGACGGCTGGAAACCGGCCGCCTTGCGCGTGCGCCAGCGAAATACTTCCAGGCCAGCCGCCTGGTCCGCTTGCGCCTGCAGGCTGGCCTTGTCCGTCACTTCATCGGACGACGAGGTCCAGGCCGTAAAGCCGATCAGAAACAGCACGATCAGCAGCACCACCACGGCCCAGCCCTTGCCGGAAATGCCAACCGCCTTGACCTGCGCACCGCCTGCAGGCAGCCGCACGGGCGCCTGCCCCGGCGCCGTATGGTGCGCGCCGCGCGCGCTGCGCTGCTGCGGCTGGGACTGCGCCAGTATCTGCTGCTGGGCAAGCACGGACGCCTGCCCGGCCGCGACGATGACCTTGTCGCGCGCGCAGGCCGCGCAGCCGAGGCCCGCGAAATGCTGGTGTTCGGCATTCACGCCACACACGACGAGCTTGCCGTCGCTGCGCTGCGCATAGCCGCGCAGCAACTGCGCCCAGTCGGCCGCCGAGGGCCGCTGCGGTTTGGGGGACTGGGAAAACGCGCGGTCGAACATGGCGCGCAGCTCGGGTGGCATCAAGGCATGGCCGCTGGTCGCGTTCGGCGCCAGCTGCTTGTGGCGTTTGACGCCATACGCATAACAGCCGTCGCGGATGCGCCCGGGAATATCGGTCGCCACTTGCGCATTGCCGGGCCGCCCGCTGTACGGGTGGATGCCAAAGTTGAGCAATTGGAAGATGACGACGGCCAGCGCAAAACGGTCTTGCGCCATTTCCGTGCCCGCCGGCATGCCCTTGCGCTGGAATTCCGGCGCCAGGTAGTCGGCCGTGAATTGCTCGGCAGGAAAACGCTCGGCATGGCCCTGGATGCTGAAGCCGTCGCAATCGAGCATGGCGATGTACAGCGAATCGCGGTAAAAGCGCAAATTCACGGGTTTCAGATCAACCACGTAATGCTGCTGTTGATGCAGCGCATCGATGACAGCGGCCAGGTTGGCGGCCAGGGTCAGCTTGGGTCCGAGCCCCGTGGGCAAGCCGGCCGCGCGCGCTTGCCGCTCCTGCATGATCTGTTCCAGCTCGGCCGTTTGCGCCATGTCCAGCAAGGGCATGACGAAACCTGCAAAGCCGCCCTGGCCGTCGAACACGGCCGCTTGCGGCCAGGCGATCTGCACGTAGCGCTTGCCGTTTTCCAACTGATCGGGCAGTTTGGGCGTCAGTTCCAGCATCGCTTCAAGCTTGCGCCGGTTGGCGGCCCGGTCCAGGTGCGGGTGGTACAGCTTGGCCACCTGCGTGGGCGCGCCCGGCAGCAGATACACGCTGCCCGCGCCGCCGCTCTTGATGAGTTTGCCCAAGACCAGGCTACGGACTTTGTCGAGCCAGATTTTTCCACCCGGACTCAGGCCCGGTGTCACGCCCTGCTTCCGGCTCATGCGCGCAAAGCCAGCAACAGGGTCTTGTCGTCGCCCGTGATCTGGTGCGTGCGCGGGTCGGCCAGGGTGGATGCCAGTGCTTCATTGCCCAGTTCGATGCTCTCGACCGTGCGCAGATAGCCTTGCACGGCATCCATGAACGGCGCGTACAAGGCCGCATTGTTCTTGCTCATGGAAAAGGGCATGCAACCATCCGACATCAGCACGACGCCGCGCACGGACTGGGGTATTGGCAGCAGGCGCAGCTGTTCGCGCCAGCGTTCGCCGCTGATAAAGTATGTTTCGTTCGCGTATTCGCCGTTGGCGGGCAGCGAGATCAGTTCGCCGCCATCGCCCAGTTGCGCCACGCCCAGGCCATCGCCCAGGTGGAAGAAGAAGCCGGTATCTTGCCCCATGACCACGCCGACGACTGTGGCAGCGTAATCGTCGAGAGTGGCGTTGGCGGCGCGAGCGATATCGTCCAGCGCGGCGCGGATCTGCGCCAGGGCGCCTGCCAACGCGCCGTCATGTAAATCCTGCACGGTGGCGCCCTGCTCCAGCCGTCCGGCCAGCGCCTGCACGGTTTGCGCGGAAACAAACTGTGCGCCCTGCTCGCTGAGCCTGGCCGAACCGGCGCCATCGCAGACAATGGCCACCAGGACGTCGCCCACGACGGCGTGCGCATGCGCATCCTGGCAAGGGATGTCTTTATCCAGATGCGCCTTGCCCGTGACGGAGGCGCCAAACGTGCGCCAGGAATCCTGTGTTGCTTGCACTGCTGCCATCGATCAGGTGCTCACGACAGACCAGCCGTCCGTCGAGGCCAGTTGCGCCTGCGCGCCGGGACGCGATTGCGACACCACCTGCATGCTGGCGCTCAGCCACAGGAACAGTTCGCGGAACTGCAAGCCCTTCAGCTGCTTCACGCCGCGTTCGCCACGACTGGAAAACTGCCCCAGGGAATCGATGTTCGCGTTGTCGCCCACGGCGATGGGGAAGATCGCCACTTTATTGGCCTGCTCGGCCGCGCGCGCCTGCTCGGCGCCGTGCTGCCAGCGGTCCGTCGGTTCGCCGTCCGACATCAAAAACAGCCACGGCCGCGTGTACGCCACGCCCGCCTGGCGGAAGCGCTGCTTTTCCTGCTCGATCTCGGCCAGCGCCAGCTCGACGGCCGCGCCGGTCGGCGTGGTGCCGTTCGCTTCAAGCCGGGGCGCCGTGAAATCCATGGCATCGCACCAGTTGCTGGCCACCACGGCTTCATCGTGGGCGCCATATTGAATCACGAGGATGCGCACGCGCTTGGCGGCGATCACGTCGGACTTGAGTTCCTGTTCCAGCAAGGCCAGACCTTCGTTCAGCAGGGCGACGGGCTCGCCATCCATGCTGCCGGAGCAGTCCAGCACGAGCACCAGCGGTGTGCGTTGTTCGGTATTGTCGACGAGGGCGACGTCGGGAATCATTATTGAACTCATGGGCTATCGGCAAATGTAAAATCGGTCATAGTGCGAATCTTACATCATGGACGTGTTTTGCCCGTGCAAGTTTCCTACAGAACACTATCCAACCATATTATTGCAAACCATTGCAGCACTGATGTCTTTGTACTATCTTGATAGTTGCCCAGGCCAGATGGCAGCGGCCAGCCCCTCCTCACAAAGGCGGGGCGGATCGCTGCGCAACAACGCCCTTACCCAGTTCCGCACCTGCACGCCTGCGGCACGCTGATCTAATCAGGCTATGGGGACAAGCATGGGCACAGGTAGCGCGGATGTGGGCAAACTGATTGCCGCCTTGTACGAGACGGCTTGCGGCACGGACAACTGGCCGCAGCTCGACAGCGCCGCCCTGAACAGCCGGCAATGGCAGGAACTTTTGCCGCATCTGCAACGCGCCCTGTGCCTGCAGCAGCGCCTGCGCGAGGCGCAACTGGCCAGCCGATGCGCGCTGGCGGCGCTCGACGCCATGGGCGCTGCCGTGCTGGTGCTCGACGCGGGCCTCGGGCTGCGCTTCGCCACGCCCGCCGGCCACGCCCTGCATGCGGCGCAACTGGCGCACGCTGTGCCGCCCGCCCTCGTGCGTGCCGTGCGCCTCGTCATCGCCAGCGCCGGCGGCGCGCCGCAATGCCAGTCGCTGCGCCTGGCGCGCAAGCAGCAAACGCCGCTGGCTCTGACCGTCACCCTGCTCGCCGCCTGCCAGCCTCCATGTGCGCTGCTGATTGCACGCGATCCCACACAGGCGAGCACGTCCGTCCCCGCCTTGCGCCAGCTGTTCGACTTGACGCAAGCCGAAGCGCTGGTGGGCAAGGAGCTGGCGCAAGGGGCCACCATCGAGGAAATCGCCGCGCGCAGCGGCATCAGCGTCAACACCGTCAAGACGCATCTGCACCACACCTACCTGAAAACGGACACGCGGCGCCAGGGCGAGCTGATCGCGCTGATCCACGGCGCGACCGCGCATCTGGCCGTGCTCGACGCATGAGGCTGTCTCATCCGATCGGATGATGTACAGGACAACTTGCCTGCCTACACTGGCAAGACCGGTCGCCCGCACCTTGCCAGTGTCACCACAACGCGTACGGACCAGCCGGTTCGCTTTTCCTGATATCGACAACAATATCGCCGCGCCGGCAGCGGACGGCACCAAAGTTCAAGGATGGGTAGAAAAATGAAAACATGGATCTTGGCCGGCACCCTGGGCGTCTGCGCCCTGCTGGCAAATGCACAGTCGCTTCCCGACAGCCAGACCGTCGTCGTTCCAGGCGGACGCCTGCAGACGATCGAAATGCCGGTACACAAACATTTCATGACTGCGGAAAGGTTTGCCCCGTTCCGCGGCGGCTATGAGCTGGCGAACGGCCAGGTGCTCTACCTGCGCAATGCAAGCAGCATCGGCGCCATCATGTATGCGCGCATCGATGGTCAGGAAGAACACCGCATCGTCGCCACCGACAACAACAGCTTCGTGGCGCTCGACCGGCAGCTGGCCATGCGCATCGACTTGCGCGACGATGGCAGCGTGGGCGGCGAAGTGCTGATGCTGGTGCCGGCCGAAAAACTGGCCAGCGGCGACATCGTGCCGGCCCACGTGCAAAGCATGGGCCTGGCATCGCGCTAAGGCAGCAAGTCCCCTTCAGCATGGGTGGCAGCCATGAGCAGACAATATTCTGTCCAACAGCAAAACGCGCTGACCCTGGCCGCCATCAAACAGACGGCGGCCTGGTGGCGCGCCCGTCCCCTGCCCGACGCCCTGTGCCAGTACGCGGCCAGCCATGGCGTGGCGCTGAGCGCGGCCCTCATGCTCGACCTGCGGCTGGCCTACCCCGGCATGCCCGCCGTGTACGGCAAGCTGCTGAGTGCCGACGGCCACTTCATCCACTTCGAAATGGATCTCGACGATGCCTTGTGCCCGCTGCCCGGCAGCGTGGCCTGGGACGACATCAGCGCCAGATATGACCTGGCCGCACACAAACGCGGCACTGGCGTGGGATACGGCGAGTTATGCAAGAAGGTGCTGCAAGAAATGAATCACGCTGCGCGCTAGTGCATAAACCACCGCCATGCGATGGCCTACCACGCAAAATATCAAGGCCGTCTCCACCGAATGAACGATGCGCAGCGCCAAACCTGTGCCTAGACTGGTTCCTGCCCTATGCCCGCCCGCATCACGCGCCAGAGGCCATCAACCAACGAGGACAACAACATGAAAACCATCATCCTGGGCACACTGCTGTGCCTCGCCGCCGCCAGCACGGCAGCCATCGCGCAAACCCTGCCGCCCGAGCACACTGTCACCGTGCCGGGCAACATGCTGCGCATCGATGTGCCCGAACACCCGCGCTACATGATGCGCCGGGATTTCAAGCAATTCGTCGGCGTCTATGATCTGTCGAATGGCGACACCCTGGAACTGCGCCTCGCCGGCGCTGAAAAGTATGCGCGTATCGGCAAACAGGAAGAGCACCGCATCGTCGCCACCGACCACAACGCCTTCGTCGCGCTGGACCGCCAGATGAAGGTGCGCATCAACCATAACGATGACGGCAGCGTCGATGGCGAACTGGTCATGGTGGTACCGTCGCAGAAGGTATCGAGCGGCGGCATCGTGCCTTCCCACGTGCAAAACATCGGCCTGGCGTCGCGTTGAGGCGGCGTACAGGCGCGGCAGGCACCGGCGCTGCCATCGCGTGCTATCATCGCCGCCAAATTCCTTAAACGAATGGCAACGGCCCATGGAGCGCAATGCAGACACCTCGCAGTAATCCGATATTCACCGTGCTGCGCGGCGGCCTGCGCCTGCTGGCCTGGCCCTTGATGGCCCTCGTCAGCGCCGCGTGCACCAGCACCACGCGCCATCCTGCCAGCGAGCCCACGCAAGTCGTCCTGCGCTTTACCTATGACGACGGCAAGCCGATGCGGCATGACGATTACCTGGCCAATGCGCGCCAGCAAACGTATATCAAGCACTGCAGCAAGATAGGTAGCACCACTGTCTGCGACATCGGCTCGGATCCCCTCTTCATGGGTGGCGACGCCCCGCTGGACGCCAACGGCGAAGTGCGCGTCACCCTGCACTCGACCGGCCCCATTGGCAACAATCCGAACCACCACTGCATCAAGGGCAAAAGCTACGTCTTTGATTCCGGCGACTGGAGACGCGGTCCGTTTCACCATGGCCAGGTGATCGAGATCCGCTACAGGATCAGCGAAGTGCAAACGGCGTGCCCCTGGTCGTCGGGCACGCCGCCGTGGTGGGACAAGAGTTAAGTCTGGCCAGCCGTGGCCGGCTGGCTTGAAAGTTACTGCAGCTCGAACTCGCCTGGATTCAAGCCCAGTTCGCGCGCGATCTTGCTGGCCACGCGCTGCTCATTGGCGTCGAAATTACCGTCCGACGAAGCGACGGCGATAATCATGCGCACCAGCAAGCGCGACGCCTCCACATTCGACTTCATCTTGCCCAGCGCCTGATACGCCTTGGCTTCGCCGATATCCTTGTCGAACTCCAGCTGCCCGACATATTCCTGGAACGCCTTGATCACGTCCGTGGTGGTAAACACCGACAGCGCATCATTACTTTCAATAAACTTCACCATCTTCTGCTTCTCTTCCGCACTGACACTGCCATCCGCCATCGCGATCAGGGCCGATCCCGCCATCGCGGCATTCAGGAAATCCTTGTTCTTGTACTTCAGTGCTTCGGTTCTCAGTTCGCTGGCTTTGGTCTTCAGTTTGGACAGAAAGGAATCGAAACTCATGGCGTACCTCCGGGTTGGTTGGTTCATGTCGAGCGGCAAGTCGTGCCGCTACCTAGGATAGTTGAGGGTGCAAGCTTGAAATACAAGCAAGGAAACCAGTCAGACGCTCACTGGCGGCATTTATCTCACCCACAGGCAAAGGCCGGGGTCAGACCCGTCGGGTCTGACCCCAATTTCTGCCTTGGGGTGAAATTCAGTCAACTCCACACAAACCACCACAAAACCCCAATAACATAAAATTATCTCATTTGCAGTTGAAAAATAAGTAACTCCATGGCAGCATGGAATGATATTTTCTTTACTGCAAGGTTGTGATGGACAAGCAATTGCTGTTGATTTGCGCACTGACGTTCATCATCCACATTATCGGCACGCTCGCCTACTCCGTGCGCATCGCTGGCATCCGCACGCGGCGCATCGCCGTGTCGCTGGCGCTGTTCAGCATTTTGATGTTGCTGTCGCGCACTTCGAACTCTTTTCTGGGCCCGTTTACGCCATGAACGTCATCGCCACGGCCCTTTGGACGGTGGGCGCATCGTTGTCCACCTTACACCGCGGCCCTGTACGCAGGCGTGCTCGACCCCAGCGTGCGCGTCACCTCCAGCACGCTTTCATCAATCATCAATCATCAACGGCGGCGCCACCATCATGATGGCCGTCTTCATCGACCCGCACATGTCGGGCATGACGGATGACGTCATCGAAGGCAAGATCGAAGAATCGCAGTTCCGGCGAGCGGTGGTGTGACTGGTTGGGAACAGATTGGCAGGAACGCTGATTGCGCAGTTTTTGCTGGTGCCGGCGGCGGCGGTGATTGTGGGGATGGCGAAGGGATTGTAATGAAATCTGCACCAATAAGGAATGCAAAAAATTAATTATTAAAAATTAAATATTTAAATTCACATACGCTGTAAAATAGAAATACAAATATTCACTTAACCAATTTCCCCAACTCACATTATGGCAACTCCAAAAGTATTTATTAGTTCAACATGTTTCGATCTTGGTGAAATAAGAGAGCAATTAACTAGGTTTGTGAGATCATATGGATTTGACCCAATCTTAAGTGAACATGGTGACGTTTTTTACAAACCAGAGTTTCACACACATGAGTCCTGCATTCATGAAGTTTCAAATTGTCATCTTTTTATCCTAATAATAGGCGGGCGATTCGGCGGAGAGTATGTCTCGGATAAGAGCAAATCCATTACCAATGCCGAGTATTCTGCAGCACGGCAAACAAACATGCCCGTATTTACTTACATTAAAAATAATTTACTATCAAATCACAATCTATATCAGAAAAATAAAAAGCATGCTTTTGCAGCAAATATTGAATATCCAGCAATAGAGAAGCAAGAACATGCAGTAGATATTTTTAAGTTCATTGATGAGGTCAGAAGAAATCCTACAAACAATGCTATCGAAGGATTCGATAATTTCCAGGGAATAGAAAATCATCTCAGAAAGCAATGGGCGGGGATGTTTTTTGATTTACTAAGATCAAGAGAAATTGCAGCACAAATGGACGTTACTAACCAGCTAATATCTGGCATAAGAACATCAAGTCAAAAACTTGAGGATTTAGTGAAAAGTCTATATATATCATCAAACAAAGTTGATGCGGAAAAAGAAATAGCTTCGATTGAAGTGATTAGCGATATTGAATCATTTTATGAAAGCGTTCTCCACCCAAACTGGATTAAAGATGGGAAATATTTGCTGAATATTGAAAATTTTGATTTGATAAAAATTTCCAAAATCTCCCCATCCAAGAAAAAATGGCATGAGTATTTAGTGGATACCGGGCTTTTCAGATACGACCAATTTCCGCTCGACGTTGACGATGAGGCGCAGGGATTTAGCGATGCAGTAACATGCCTAGCCACTATCGAAAGTAATAGTTTTTTCATGATAGGGATCGAAGATGAGGAGAATCAAGAAATTTCATCAATATTTCAAAGATGCATACAGTCATCATCAGCAAAACAGAGAGAAAAAGCGCTACGTAGAATATTTGAAAAATACGCTGCATTTAGTTCGAAAAAAATATTAAATAAAATCAACAATTCACCCTTCGATTAATAAAAATAATATTCCACATAGCTACAATACAAAAAAGCCGCTGTCTCCCGACAGCGGCTTTCTCATTCCCACCCCAGCAGCAGCGCCCTTAACCAAGGCGCCGCGCCGAAAATAGCTGAATTACCCCACAAATTTCCGCGCATTCCTGAACATGCGCATCCACGGCGAATCCTCGCCCCACGCCTCAGGGTGGTACGACTGTTGCACGCTGCGGAACACACGTTCAGCGTGCGGCATCAGCACCGTGAAGCGGCCGTCGGGCGTGGTCACGGAGGTGATGCCTTCCGGCGAACCGTTCGGGTTGTACGGATAGGCTTCCGTGGCGGCGCCCTTGTTGTCGACGAAGCGCATGGCTTTGGTGACTTGGGTGATGTCGCCCGTTTGCGAGAAGTCGGCGTAGCCTTCGCCGTGGGCGATGGCGATGCCGGCTTGGGTGCCGGCCATGCCGTTGAAGAAGATCGATGGGGAATCCATCACTTCGACCATGGCAAAGCGGCCTTCGAATTTCTCCGACTTGTTGCGCGTGAACTTGGGCCAGGCGTGGGCGCCGGGGATGATGGATTTCAAATTGCTCATCATCTGACAGCCGTTGCAGATACCGAGGCCGAAGCTGTCCGTGCGGTTGAAGAAGCGCGCGAACTGTTCCGCCAGGCTGGCGTTGAACAGAATCGTTTTCGCCCAGCCTTCGCCGGCGCCCAGCACGTCGCCGTACGAGAAACCGCCCACGGCGATGACGCCCTGGAAGTCGTCCAGTTTCACGCGGCCCGCGATCAGGTCGCTCATGTGCACGTCGACGGCCGTGAAGCCTGCCTGGTGCATCACGTAGGCCGTCTCGATGTGCGAGTTGACGCCCTGCTCGCGCAGGATGGCGACACGCGGACGCACGCCGGTGGCGATGAATGGCGCGGCGATGTTCTCGTTCTGGTCGAAGGTGACGATAGGCGACATGCCCGGGTCTTGCACGTCCAGCAAGCGGTCGTATTCGGCGTCCGCGCACGCAGGATTGTCGCGCAGGCGAGCGATGCGCCAGCTCGTTTCACTCCACAGGCGATGCAGTTCGGCGCGCGGCTGGGTGTAAATCAGCTTGGCGTCGCGCGTGAATTCGATCACGTCGCGGTCGTTCAATTTACCGATGATATGGCTGCAGGCGCCCAGGTTGAACGTGCGCAGCACGTCCATGACGAGCGACTTTTCTTCCGCCCGCACCTGGATCACGGCGCCCAGCTCTTCGCTGAACAAGGCGCGCAGGGTCAGTTCGTTGCGGCGTTCCGCTACCTGGCCGGCCCAGTTCTTGGCGTCGCCCCAGTCGCTCGAATGCTCGCCTTCCATGGTCAGCATGTCGAGGTTGACGGACATGCCCGTGTGGCCGGCGAAGGCCATTTCCGTCAGGGTGGCGTACAGGCCGCCGTCCGAACGGTCATGGTAGGCCAGCAGCTTGTCGTCGCTGTTCAATTTCTGGATGGCGGCGAAGAAGCCTTTCAGGTCTTCCGCGCTGTCGACGTCCGGCGTTTCATTGCCCAACTGGCCCATGACTTGCGCCAGCGCCGAGGCGCCCAGGCGGTTCTTGCCGCGGCCCAGGTCGATCAAGATCAGCGAGGTCTCGCCCTTGTCCGTTTTCAGTTGCGGCGTGAGCGACTTGCGCACGTCCGTCACTGGCGCGAACGAGGAAACGATCAGCGATACTGGCGACGTGACGGATTTCGCCGCGCCCGTGCTTTCGTCTTTCCACGTCGTGCGCATCGACAGCGAATCCTTGCCGACGGGGATGCTGATGCCCAGCGCCGGGCACAGTTCCATGCCCACGGCTTTTACCGTGTCGTATAGGGCCGCGTCCTGGCCAGGCTGGCCGCAGGCGGCCATCCAGTTGGCGGACAATTTGATGTCGGAGATATCGCTGATTGCTGCGGCGGCGATGTTGGTGACGGCTTCGCCCACGGCCATGCGGCCCGAGGCGGCGGCGTCGATGACGGCCAGCGGCGTGCGTTCGCCCATGGCCATCGCTTCACCCAGGTAGCCTTCGAAACTCATGGTGGTGACGGCGCAATCGGCCACCGGCACTTGCCATGGTCCCACCATCTGGTCGCGCACGGTCATGCCGCCCACGCTGCGGTCGCCGATGGTGATCAGGAACGATTTGTCGGCCACGGTCGGCAGCAGCAGCACTTTTTGCGCTACGTCCTTCAAATCCATGCCCGTCAGGTCGATGGCAGGGAAATCGTTGGCCACGTGGACCACGTCGCGCTGCATCTTCGGCGGCTTGCCCAGCAAGACGTCCATCGGCATGTCGACCGGCTCGTTACCGAGTTCCGTGTCGATCAGTTTCAGTTGACGCTCTTCGGTGGCCACACCCACGGCGGCGAACAGGCAGCGTTCGCGTTCGCACATGGCTTTGAACAGTGGCAGGCTTTCCGGCGCGATGGCGAGAACGTAGCGTTCCTGCGACTCATTGCTCCAGATTTCCTTCGGCGCCATGCCCGATTCTTCCAGCGGCACCTTGCGCAGGTCGAAAATCGCGCCGCGCTTGGCGTCGTTGGTGATTTCCGGGAACGCGTTCGACAAGCCGCCCGCCCCCACGTCGTGGATCGAGATGATCGGATTGTCAAGCCCCATTTGCCAGCAGGCGTTGATGACTTCCTGGGCACGGCGTTCCATTTCAGGGTTGCCGCGCTGGACGGAATCGAAGTCCAGGTCGGCCGTGTTGCTGCCGGTGGTCATCGACGAGGCGGCGCTGCCACCCATGCCGATGCGCATGCCCGGGCCACCGAGCTGCACCAGCAGGCTGCCGACGGGGATGTCGTTCTTGTGCGTGTGCTGCGCCGAGATATTGCCGATGCCGCCAGCGATCATGATCGGCTTGTGGTAGCCGAACACGGCGTCTTTATCTGTACCGACGTTCTGTTCATACGTGCGGAAGTAGCCGCCCAATACGGGACGGCCGAATTCGTTCGAGAACGCGGCGCCGCCCAGCGGGCCTTCGATCATGATTTGCAGGGGCGACGCGATGCGCTCCGGTTTGCCGTATTGGTCCGCATCTGTGCGGCCAGCCAGCGGCGCCGTCACGGAAGCGGCCGTTTCCCAGCTGCGCACGGCGTCCGGCAGCGACAAATTCGAGACGGTGAAGCCGGTCAGGCCAGCTTTTGGCTTGGCGCCGCGGCCCGTTGCGCCTTCGTCGCGGATCTCGCCGCCCGCGCCTGTGGAGGCACCGGGGAATGGAGAAATCGCCGTCGGGTGGTTATGCGTTTCCACCTTCATCAGGGTGTGCGTCAGTTCCGTCGACGCCGCGTATTCGTGGTTTGCACCGCGCGGGTAGAAGCGCGAGACGGTCGCACCTTCCATGATCGAGGAATTGTCGCTGTAAGCGACGACGGTGCCCTTCGGCTGCAGTTCATGCGTATTCTTGATCATGCCGAACAGGGACTTCGGTTGCGCCACGCCGTCGATGGTCCAGTCAGCGTTGAAGATCTTGTGGCGGCAATGCTCGCTGTTCGCCTGCGCGAACATCATCAGTTCCACATCCGTCGGGTTGCGACCGGCCTTGGTGAAGGCGGCGTCCAGGTAGTCGATTTCGTCTTCCGACATCGCCAGGCCCAGTTCCGTGTTCGCCGTTTCCAGCGCGACCTTGCCCTGCCCCAGCAAATCGATCGATTCGAGCGGGCGCGCTTCCAGGGTGCGGAACAGGTCCTTGGCGTCGTCGGCGCTGCGCAGCACGGATTCCGTCATGCGGTCGTGCAGCAGGTCGGCCACGGCTTGTACCTGCTCGTCCGTCAATTTGCCGGCGCCGATGGCGCTGCCCAGGATGCCCGATTTCAGGTTGATGCGGAAAGCGATGCCGCGTTCGACGCGCTTGATGTGCGCCATGCCGCAGTTGTGCGCGATGTCGGTGGCTTTCGAAGCCCACGGCGAGATCGTGCCGAAACGGGGGATGACGAAGAATTCTTCGGCAGCGCCTTCCGTATTGTCAGCCTGGGCCGGCTCGCCGTACGTCAGCAAGGCGCCAAGGCGCGTGCTGTCGTCGTTGGTGAGAGGCGCGCTGGCATCGATGAAATGGACATAGCGTGCTTGTACGGCAACAATCGCAGGCGAGACGGCTTGCAGTTGGCTTAACAGACGGTGGCTACGGAAAACGGACAGGGCATTGGAACCCGGCAGTATCAACATGATTGGAAGGTGGTTGATGCAGCGTGGCTGCGGGTTAAAGGTAGGTATGACAATATCTTTCGTACGGCAAATTTCCTTTGCGCGCATTATACCCGTTTTACCCCTGCCTTATGACCGGAACTTGGCCCTTTGCCACCGTTTTGCCCCTCACAGCGGCAGTTTTTGACACTGCAACAACACCCTCAGCCGGTCATCAGGCGATCACATAGCGGTTCTTGCCTTGCCGCTTGGCCAGGTACAGGGCCTCGTCGGCCAGCCGGTAGCTGTGGCCCAGCTCCTTGTTCCGGTCCAGCTCGGCCACGCCCACGCTGATCGACACGAACTGGGCTGCCAGGAAAGCCTGGCTGACGGCTTCGACCAGGGAGCCTGCAAAGGCGCGCGCGTCTTCCCGGTCGCCCGCGTAGACGATGCCGAATTCCTCGCCGCCCAGGCGGCCGCACAGATGGCCCTGGGCCTTGTCCGCGATGACGGCGGCCGTGCGCACGAGCACCGCGTCGCCCGCATCGTGGCCCTGCTGGTCGTTGATGATCTTGAAATTGTCGATGTCGATCATCAGGAAATGCAGCATGCCGCCATGGCTTGCGCCATGCATCTGCTGGGCGCGCTGCGTGAACATGCGGCGGTTGTTCAAACCCGTCAAACTGTCCTGGAAGGCGAGCCGCGTCAATTCCACCTTGGAGTGATAGTTGCGCAAACGCAATAAACTGAAGCTGACATTCAGTGCCAGCCCGAACAGCACGCTGACGGCGATCATCAAGGGCGCCCAGGACTGGTCGGGCAAGCCCTCGTTGACGGGATACAGGCCATGGCCCACGTTCCACCAAACGCCGGCCACCACGGCCAGGTAGCTGAGACCGCCATTGAAGATGGAGGCGATGGCCAGGGTCATGAAGACGCCCACCGGCAAGACCCAGAAGCTGGCGTGCTGGACGGCGTCGGCCATGGTGCGCAAGCCGAAAGTCAGGGCCAGCACGGCGCAGGCGCCGGTAATCGTCAGCATGGGCAAGGTGGTGCAGCGGTAGCGCACGACCAGGCTGATCAGCATGCCCAGCAGCGCCAGCACGGCATGCGTGAGGTTCGGATGGTAGGTAGGCGGCATCAGCAGCCACGTCAAGCTGAAGGCGATGATGCCCAGCACTTGCGTGACCATGCCGACCCGGTGCAATTCCGCAAAATAGGTATGCTGCTGTTCGCTGTTGCCGCCAAATGCGAGGGGAACGGCAACGCGGCGCAGGGAAGAAAGATCAGGAACACGCATACGGGTATCGACACCAGAAAGAAGAAAAGCGCCCGGTACAGCCTTGCGCATGCCTGGCCGCAAGGTTGTGCGGCATCCAACATTAGTTGTAATTAGGATACTATCATGCTAGTCAACTATGTGCTGGAATTTGCGGCGTCGGCACTGGCGCGCAGCACAACGGCGCCATGAAATACAACGCTGCGCGCCATCGGATGCGCCTTGCGCCCTGCCCCGCACCCGATTGCACGCATTTTGCTGGCAGTGCCGGGCAGCTTTGCAGTATGCTGATAAAAAACAATACTGCCAGGCCGAGACATATAAGAAGAGTTCCCGCAAATGACCGAACAGATGAACGAGAGCTGAACAATGCCAGAAACTAGCGACTTATCTGTCCTGATCGTCGACCCGAACCCCAGCATGCGGGGCAATCTGCACAATATGCTGAATCAGGCTGCCATCACCAAGGTGGAATATGCCGTCAATGCCGGCACGGCCATCCGCTTGCTGACGAAGAAACCGTTCGACATCATCCTGTGCGAATACGATCTTGGCAGCGGCACGGACGGCCAGGATGGCCAGCAATTGCTGGAAGACTTGCGCCACCATAAGCTGATCGGCCTGTGGACGATCTTCATCATGCTGACCTCGGAAGCCATCCACAGCAAAGTGATCAGCGCGGCCGAACTGACTCCGTCCGACTACATATTGAAACCGTTCACCGTCGACGTGCTGAGCGGACGCATCGCGCGCGCCATCGAGCGGCGCGCCATTTTCCTGCCGACCTATCAGCTGATCGACAAGGGCGACTTGCGCGAAGCCGTGAAAAGCTGCCGCGCAGCCGAACTGCAGCACCCGCGCCTGGCGGCCGATTTCGCCCGCCTGCGCGCCGAGCTGCACATCGCCCTGGACGAATGGAAGGAAGCGGAACAGCTGTACGCCGACATGCTGGCCACCCGCCCCATGGCCTGGGCCCACCTGGGACTGGCGCGCACCCTGTTCGAACAGCAGCGCCACGAAGAGGCGCAGGACGCGCTGCTGGAACTGGTGGAGGTCTATCCCCGCTTCATGGCCGCCTACGACCTGCTGGCGCAAAACCATGAAGCCATGGGCCAGCAGCTGCAGGCGAAGAAAATCCTCGAGGACGCGGTGGCCATCTCGCCGCACATGGTACGCCGCTTGCGCCACCTGGGCGGCATCGCCTTCGACACGGGCGACATCGGCGCGGCCGAACGGGCCTACAAGCAGGTGGTGACGAAAGCCAAATACTCGGAATTCCGCGATCCCGAAGATCATGTGAATCTGGTCAAAACGCTGGTCAAGAAAGGCGATGCACCGCAAGCGAGCGGCGTGCTGCGCGACATGGAGCGCTCCTTGCGCGGCGGCGCCAACGTGGAAGCGTGCCGCGCCATCTCGGCCGCCATGCTGCATGAATTGTCGGGCAACGACATCGCCGCCGCCACCGAACTGCAACTGGCCGCCGCCGCCCTGGACACGGCACGGGGCCTGTCGACGCAGCTGAAGGTGGGCCTCGTGCAAAGCTGCCTGAAAAACAACCTGGAACAGGCGGCGTCCGACGTCATGATGAAACTCGTCAACGAAGCCGACAGCGACGTGACGATGGAAGCGGCCGTCGATGTCTTTGAAAAGGCGGGCCGCCACGACCTGGCGCAAGGCATGGGCCAGCAAATCACGAACCAGGTACAGGAACTGATGCAGGATGCGGCCAGCAAGTCGGAAAGCGGAGAGCTCAAGGGAGCCGTATTCGTGCTGCGTCAGGCCCTGCGCAAAACCCCAGGCAACCTGCCCGTGCTGTTCGCCTCCGTCGACGCCATCCTGCGCCAGCTCAACATGCTGGGCTGGGAAGCCCCGCTGGCCGAACAGGCGCAACACCAGATGCAGGTGATCCGCAAGATCGATCCCAAGCATCCGAAGCTCGAGTCGCTCAAGCAGCAGTACGAGGCGACGCAGCACAAGTATGGTATTGCTACCTGATGTGAAGGACGCACTGCAAACCTGCTGCGCAGCCCACTCTCGGGTCGGCGTTGCTCGCCGTACTAAAGTACGGCTGCGCTACTCAACCCGACATTGGGCTTGCTCGCGACGGTTTTCAGAGGCGTCGTGGCGTGCGTTGACGTCAAAAACGCACAGCCCATTTCCGATCATTCACGTAGGTCGGACACGTAGGTCGGATTAGCGTAGCGTAATCCGACGCCATTGTTGGCTCAGTAGTGTCGGATTACGCGGCGTGCCGCCGCTAATCCGACCTACGCACTTGATCAGCTTCGCGATATCAACGCTCGCCCCTGAGCGTGTAGACCGGCTTCTCGGACTCCCCCTTCTCCGTCATCGCCAGCACGCGCTGCAGTTCCTTGCGCTCGTTGCCCTCCTTGGCCGATGACACCAGGTTGCGCAGGATGGCGACATGCGCCGTCTGCAGCGCCTGTGCCGCGGGCACGGCGATGTCCGGCTTCACGCCGACATGCTCCCAGTTGGTTTTGGTGACGGCATTGGTCGTGCGCGCGGTCGGAATCGCGACAATGATGTCCTGCCCTACGTTGTACCAGCTCACGGGATTGGAACCGCCGCCGGTGGTCTCTCCTACCACCGTCCCCCGTTTCTGCGCCTGGATGCCATAGGAGAAATCTTCCCCGCCGGAAAACGTGCGGGCCGAGGTCAGCACGTACACCGGCTTGTCGTAACGCTGTGCGACCGTCTTCACGGTCCAGAACTGCCGCGTCGTACCGGTCGGGCGATCGTACATGTCGATCAGGTGACGCTCGTCGCCGAACGGGAAGAAATGACTCATCAGGTAAGCCACGCTGGCCGGGCTGCCGCCGCCGTTGCGGCGCAGGTCGAGGATCAGCGCATCCGTCCCCGCCATGAGCGACATCGCCGCCGTGTACGCCGCAGCGACGAATTCCGGTCCGCCGAAGCCGCGCAGCTCGATGTAGCCGACGTTGCCGGGAAGGCGTTCGATCTTCTCGATGTCATAGCCGCGCCGCGCGGTCTGGTCGCGCCATTCGTCAATCTTGGCGCGGCTAGGCAGTTCATCGGCACCGCTGCGCTCACGAAGACCTTCGTAAAACGCGGCGCCGAAATGCAAGTCACCGCTCAATTCCCGCAAGTCCTTCGCCAGCGCCGCACTGAAGGCCTTCACGTTGGCGGCGGTCGCATAGCCTCCTTCGGCATTTTTCCTGGTAATCGCAATGCCGACCCGTTCGGCCACCGCTGGCTCGATGTAATTCGCGTTCATTTTCACTGCCAGTGTCTGCACGATCGCCGTGCGATCGGCCGCGTTCAACGCGGTGTCCTCCGCCGCAAAGGCGTGCAACGACAACAACGTGCCCAATACGATTGCTGCGGCAAGCTTCTTTCTACCTGACATACATTCCTCCAAGTTGGACTGCGAAACGTTTGATCGTTGTGTGAAAAAGTGTGCGTGGCGGCATCATTCAGGTTTCTCGCCAGGTGTTGTCGTCGCTGCGTCAGAGCGGGCATCCAGGCGCAGCCTGCCATCGTGGATGCGCGCGCCGAAGGAGCGCGTCTCGAGTACGGCGATCGCCTGTGCGAGGCAGTCGGACAAGGGAAACGCCAGCTCCGCATCGAGGCTGTCGGCCGCAGATTTGGTCGCCTGCCAGCACAACCGCAGGCGCGGCAGCAGCGCTGCGCCAGCGGCGCTGAGGCGCACCACGCGCTGCCTGCCGTCTTCGCCGCCGGCAGCCACCGTCAACAGGCCTTTCTTCACCATCAAAGCCACTGTCTGGGTCGCGGCAGGCTGCGTGAGGCCGCCCAGGGCCGCCAGCTCCCCGATGGTCGCGCTCGGCTGCTCGGCCAGCACCCGCATCACCGGCGTGTAGCGCGGCCGGTAATCGAGCCCCGCTTCCACGTAGGCCTGCTCGACCGCGCCGTCGAGCAGTTCGATGAGATGTCTTAATTGCGTGCCCAGTCCAGGTTTCATGCAACCATCGTAGCACTATTTATATAAGAGCTTATATAAATATTTGAAAACTATTGAAGCGGGCCACCATCCAACCAAGGTGGCCTCAGCGAAGCGCCTGCTTGTGCACGTTATAAGTTAGCGACGATTGGTACTTGGCAATAGGTTCGCTGCCACTGCAGCGCCTGCATCAGCGAGGGAATTTATACCGTACCAGCAGCGTAGCTCCCTTGCCGCCAGGTGGCGTCAGCAGTATCTCGTCACCCGGCTGCATCTCTTCATACATCACCGTGCAACAGGTCGGCATCGAGTGGCCGCGCGCCGGATAAACGCCAACCTCGGTGTGCAGGTTCGCAGCGCGTACGTCCACACTGGACTTGCCGGCCTTTGCTTCGTCTTGCAGCAGCTTGCGCAGTACGGTGACGAAGTCCCCTTTGCTGAGCCTGACAGGTGCCTGGTTTGCTTGCGGGCGAGTGGTTGCGTCGTTTTTCATGGCAGTTTCTTTCAGTAAATAAATTTTCGCCACTATAACATTCGCTCCTGGCGCAACGCGACCAGGGGGCACAGCGGGGCCATCACATCCGACCGAGGCAACTGCGGCAGAACACCTGCGATGGAGCTGCCATCATGATCGGCGCAACATGCCATCTGGCGTCTGGCCAAAGCAGAAGCTACGCTGGCCGCTTACATGCTCCAAGTGATGAGGCGACCAGCCATTTGGGGTAAAGTGCTGCATCCAGCGGATTGACCCGCCGGTTTGAATTGCCAACGGCAGTAGCCAACAGCAGGCATTGCAAACGTTAACGTCTTGTGGGGTTCAAGCACCTAGAGGAAAATCATGGCAGGAAAATTTTTGAGCCGAGGCGCGCTAGTCCACCTTATCAAGAGTCAGGAACGAACTAATGCTATTCAAAAGCGCGATGGATTAACCCAGCACCCGGTGCGAACAACTGTGTGTGGCTGCCCTGACCCTGATTGCGGTGGCTGGCATACCATACTGATTGAGAAAAACGTGCCAACCGAAGACGAATGCAGGTCGATTTTGCAACGTGAAAAGATCAAAAGAAAGGGCTAGTTGCGTATGCCGAATCTGGCCAAGAGCGGATGTTGAATAAGTTTGCGATGGGCAAGAACACAAGTTGTTTAATTCAGGGGCGTGCAGTCGCCCATTTCTAAATATGGAATCAATGACAGTGATGGCAATAAAGTGGAGGAACCAGGAGGTGCGAAGCCACAATGGCCTCGTGTGCAGCAACGGTGACATCTACGAAGTGCACGAAACCTGGATGGCCAGAGTACATGAAAAACAGGAGCTTGGCGGTTGGCTCAATGTCGCGATTCTGGCGCAAGAAGAGCTGTATGGTGGTCAGTACATAGTCAAGTGCGGAGAGGCTGCGGAACACGGCTCAATCGGCGTAGTCGTTTTGGAATCGCTGCAAAATCATGAACCTGTTTGGACGTTTGTTTCGGATCAATCCAATCCATTTGATCAAATAACAATCAAGGGCGGCTGGGTTGTGGTGCTGTCAACGTCAGGCGCCGTGTTACGGTTTGGTGCGCCAATGAGGGAGGCAAGGCTTCTGCTTACGCGTACTTCGATCCATGGCTCTAACGACGGGCGCTTGTAAAGTGGTGAGAGGCTGCGCGTCCGCTATGCTTAGGTGATGCCTTTTAGTCAGCCTCCGGCCAAGAGCAGCCGTTCAATGATCGGTTCAATTATGAAATTTATGCAATACGATGTAGTTAAGATTGTGGCATTCAACGTGCAACAGGCCACATTTTCTGATGCATTCAATCTTCGGCGTCCTGCAATCGCTGACGTCGCAACCATCATTGAAATTTACTCATCACCTCCGGGTTACGAGTTGGAATGCAGTGATGCACACGGTATTACACAATGGCTAGTTGCGTTTCGACCTGAAGATGTAGTGCTCGAGTTGCATCGCTAATTCGACCGAGATCGGCCAGAAGCCACCGTTCGCCGATGTAAAAACTGAAACATCCTTCTTCCTGGAGCATCGATTTGGACAAGATGATTGTTTTGCCAATTTCCGATAATAGTGGCGTAGACTTGAATGGCGTCAAACTACATTCAACAACTGAGGTCGCGGAAGCTCTTGAGAAAATCTCCGCCGAGAACCCGGACATGGCAGTTTCTGTCGAGGCCACCGATTCCAAATGGTATGAATCTATCGGGAAGGCCATTTACGGTAGCCACCGGGCGGGGTTTTCAGGTGAACGGTTTCGCGTACTTATCGATGGCAAGCCTCTGGAAGCCTGACATGAACCTCGGTTACTCCACCGCCTGCTACCGGCCTATCGTGTTGAAAAACGCGGGTAGGTTGACGTTTAGCTAGAAATTCTGACAGCCTAGACTGGCCAGAACCGCCGCTATTGAACGATCTCCGACTGTTTGGAGGTCTGAGACCTCCCGAAATTGTTGCCGATCGACTTCTTCAACACAATAGGCCAAAAGCGGACGGTCAGTCGCCGCGGTTTTGCTTGAGCATGTCCTCGATCAGGACGGCAGGATATTGGTCAGACCTGCCGCTTTATCCCCGGTATTGCAGCGTAGACGTGCAGCACATCTCCATTAATATGTATCACCTGCGCCGGTGTTCCTTCGAACACGGGCGCAAGCAGCAAGGGGCGCAGGTCGCCACTTGCCACTGCCGCATCAAGAAATACCAGCAGCTCAGTGACGCTGGCCTGCGCCACACGGCCCTGGAAGATAACGCGCTTGCCGGCATGTGCGACCAGCTTGTGGGCCACGTAATATGCTGGCGCCGTCAACTGCATCCGCAAGTCGGTCATCGAATCGTATGCGACCAGCGGGCCGCCGCGCAGGACCGGCGCCAGCATGCTGAAAAACAGCGCATCGGCATCCGGTCCCGGCGCGACTTCCTGCTTTGCCAGCGCCGCAAAAGTGTACTCGTTCTTCATGCAGCCCTGGCCTGGTATGGGATGTGCCGACGAACGTCGATGTGTGCGGTTTTCATGGGCAAAGCATAGCACGGCGAGCAAGCATTCATTTGAATGCCGGTTGTGGCAGCCTTCAAGCATACGTGAGATCAAATGCTTCAATCCCACGCCAATTTCAACAGACCGCAAACGAACTTTGAAGGTCCGCTTCGGGGCCAGGCTGTGTGAAAACCCGAGTTTTTGTATCGGGAGCGGCCGCTCCGTGCAAGCCTCCGATTTTCCCCGACGTGCGAGTCGAAGTTAAAAAGGGCTCACGCCCCCAACAACGCCGCTTTCAGCCCCTGATTTCCCATGATGTTCACCATGCGTTTCAAGTTGTAGGCTAGAACATGTAAGCTCATCTCTGTTTTCACGCGTGGTAACGTTCGAGTTAAAAAATGTGTAGCACCCATCCAAGCTTTTAACGTACCGAATGGATGTTCGACTGTTTGCCGCCTGATTCTCGCGACGTCTCCGTGCTCAGCTATCCGCTTGCTCATCCTATCGAGGGCGTCTTCGTGCTCCCAGCGGGCGATACGGCGATTTGCGCCGGTGGTGCACTGAGATTTCATCAGGCACTTGGGACAAGATGACGACCAGTATTTGTAAAACAGCAGCCCTTTTTCTAGCGTGCTGAATCGTCGGATTGCACGTTCTCCAGCAGGACATTGGAACTCGTCGCTCTCGGGCAGATATCGGAAGTCGCGTTTATCGAATAGCCCCTTTGCACGATTGCCCGAAGTGAGCGGTTTAGGAACTAATGGCACCATCCCCGATTCCTCGCACGCCAAAATTTCGGGACCGCTGTAATAGCCGCGATCAGCGTACACTTCTAGATGCTTCAGACCGATCACCTCATTGGCTTGCTTTGCCATTGACGCCAGCTGGGCGCGATCATTTCCTATGTTGGTGACTTCATGCGCCACGATCAAGTGGTGCTTTGTGTCGACGGCAGATTGCACGTTGTATCCGACGGTGGCGGTTCCGCGTCCGCTGGTCGACATCGAGCGTGCATCAGGATCAGTCAGCGAAATCTGCTGATCTGGCGTCTGCTTCAATTTCTTGTCGAGCTCACCCAGGCTTTCGATCTGCTCTTTCAGACCTGCGATTTTTTCTTTAATACGCATCACGCGAGTTGCGGGGACAAGCGCAGGATCACGGTCGGCGCGATCAAGCTCGTCCATGTAGCGCTTGATGCTTTCCTCGATCTGCTCAATGCGGGCTTCCAGCTTGTTGTTGGTGAAGTTTCGGTCGCGATTATTTACCGCTTTGAACTTGCTGCCATCGATTGCCACGCTGCTATCCGAGAAAACATCAAGCCTGCGACATACCTGGACGAATTGGCGGCACACTTTGCAGATGGCGGGGCCGTTATCTTTGCGAAAGTCAGCGATGGTTTTAAAGTCGGGAGATAGCCTCCCGGTCAACCACATCAGTTCGACATTACGCTGCGCCTCACGCTCCAGGCGGCGGCTGGACTGGATTCGATTGAGGTAACCATAGATGTAAATACCAAGGAGAACTGCAGGATGGTAGGACGGGCGACCGGTGCGTGCCGGGTCGGCACCGGCAAAGCCAAGGGTCCTGAGATCAAGCGCTTCAATGAATGCCTCTACAATCCGAACGATATTGTCCTCTGCAACGTAGTCATCCAGATGCTCGGGAAAGAGAACACTCTGGCTGCGGTCGGTTCCCTCGACAAAACGCTTCATCCTGCTCTCCTGATTACGTCAAATGAGCTATTAACGCTTCAGAAAAAATCTCGTTTACATTGGGGTGCGTTTTCACACACTCTGGGGCGAAAGCAGACGAACACGACGGCCAGGGATAAGATGGCGAACAGGACTGATGCTATGACTAATGCAATGCTGCCCGACGGCTTCAGCTGCTCACCTTTCAGCACAGTCGGATTATGGCCCCGCTAATCCGCCCCACGCTCCACCCGCGCCACCACCAGCTCAATCAACTCCGCAATCAGCGGCCGGAACGTGGCCGCATTACCGCCCTGCCCCAGCATGACGGTACGCGTGGTCAGATGCGAAAAAACAGCGTCGAACAGGATTTGCGGCAGGTTGGAAAACGAGGTGTCGGGCGCGATGCGGCCCCGGGTGCGCTGCTGTTCCAGCAGGCGCAGGATCAATGCGTGCCACACTTGAGGGCCGTGCTCGTACCAGGTCTGGCCCACGGCTGGCACGGCGGCGGCGCCCGTGACGACGAGGCGGTAGAAATCCACGTGGCGGGGGCTGGTGACGACGGCCACCAGTTCATCGAGGATCAGCTGCAAGCCCTGTTCCAGGCCCGCTTGCGACGTATCGAGCTGGCGCAGCGCGATGATGAAGTCGGCGCACAGGTATTCGACCACGGCCACCAGCAGTTCCTGCTTGCTGCCGAAGTAGCGGTAGGCGGTGGCTTTCGAGCCGCCCGCCTCGGCCACGATGGCGTCCATGCTGACGCCGTCGTAGCCGGAGTCAAGAAAGAGTCTGGATGCCGCCACCAGCAGCTTGCGCCGCCGCTCCTCGCTTCGGGTACTCGGGGAAGCTGGAACGGTGCGCAACTGGGGCATGAAGCAAACTCTTACTGTGTCTTGGGAAGCGCGTATGCTATCACGTAATCCGCACGGTCCGGGCTCTGGCGGGCGCCGCCTGCGACCACCACGACGTACTGGCGGCCCGACTTGGGCGACACATAGGTCATCGGCGTGCCTTGCGAACCGACGGGCATGCGCGCCTTCCACACTTCATGGCCGGTGGCGATGTCCATGGCGCGCAAATAGTAATCCTGCGTGCCCGCATAAAACACGAGGCCGGACGCCGTGCTCATGCCGCCGCCCAGGGTCGGCATGCCGAGCGGGATGGGCAGCCTCGCCTTGACGCCATTGACCACCGCATCCTGCACCGTGCCGGCCGGACGCTCCCACACTTTTTTCTTCGTCTTGAGGTCGATGGCGGCAAACACGCCCCACGGCGGGCTTTGGCACGGTATGCCCAGCGGCGAATTGAAGGCCTTGTGGTCGATGACGAACGGCGTGCCATCCATCGGATAGGTGCTGCCCACGCCGTGGCCAGCCGTCAGCTTGGCCACGTCCACCGTTTCGCGCGGCACCAGCTTGACCACTTGCGGCATGCGGATATCGTTGACGAACATATAGCCATTGCTTTCATCGACGGCCGCGCCGCCCCAGTTGAAGCCGCCGTAATAGCCGGGATAGATCAAGGTCTCTTTCGTGCTTGGCGCCGTGAACTCGCCCTGGTAATTGAGCTTGCGGAAGCTGATGCGGCAGGCCAGCTGGTCGAAGAAAGTGGCGCCCCACATGTCGCGCTCCGTGAGCGTTTCCGCGCCGAGGGCCGGCATGCCCGTCGAGTATGGCTGCGTTTTCGACACCCAGTCGCCGGCCGCGTGCTCTTGCGGCACGGGTTTTTCCACGACTTCCGCAATCGGTTTTCCCGTGCGGCGGTCCAGCATGAAGATCTGGCCACGCTTGGTCAGCTGCACCAGCGCGGGGATCTTGCCTCCCTTGCCGTCCGGGACGTCGTACAGGGCCGGCTGCGCTGCCACGTCGTAGTCCCAGATATCGTGGTGGACGGTTTGATACGTCCAGCGTTCACGGCCCGTGGCCATGTCGAGGGCAACGATGGCCGATGCGTATTTTTCCGTCAGCGGTGGTCGCTTGCCACCCCAGAAGTCCGGCTGCTCGTTCCCCGTCGGCAGGTAGACCAGACCCAGTGCATCGTCGAATGCGGGCGCCGACCACATGTTCGGCGTGCTGCGCGTGTAAGTCTGCCCTTCCGGCGGCAGCTTGGTGATGGCGGGATTGCCCAGGTCCCAGGCCCACACCAGTTCGCCCGTGTCGGCGCTGTAGGCGCGCACGACGCCCGATGGTTCATCGGTAGAGCGGCCGTCGAACACCCAGCCGCCGAGGATGATCAGGTTGCGCGCCACCGTGGGCGCGGACGTGTAGGCGTAGTACGGCACGTTCATCTTGACCTTGCCCAGGCCGACGGTCAGGTCGACCGAGCCCTTGTCGCCGAAGCCTTCGCACTGCTTGCCCGTCTGCGCGTCGATCTGGATCAGGCGCGCATCCATGGTCACTTGCACGATACGCTTGGCGCACGCTCCCGCGACAGGCGCGCTGGCCGCCTGCATGCCGTCAAAACGGAACGGATTCGTCACCTTCGCCGGCTCGTAATAGCCGACGCCGCGGCAGCGGTTCCACGTCTTGATGTTGGCCGGCTTCGGGTCGAAGGTCCAGCGCTCCTTGCCCGTATCGGCATCGAGCGCGATGACCTTGCTCGTCGGCGTGCACGTATAGATGGTGTCGCCGATCTGCAGCGGCGTGTTTTGCGATTCGGACGCGCCTTCGGCCAGTTCGCCCGAGCGGTAGGTCCACGCCACTTGCAGCTTGTCGATATTCTGCTTGTCGATCTGCGTGTACGGCGCGAAGCGCGTGCCCTTCGGGCCATAGCCGTAGTGCGCCCAGTTGGCGCTGCCACCGTTCACCGCCGCCAGCGCATCCTGCTGCGGCTGCACGGTGGCCTCAAGCACGCCATGCGGCTTGAACATGGCGGCGAAACCGGCCACCAGCACGACGGCAACCAGAGCCGCGAAACCGCGCGACTGGCCGGTGTGCTTGCGCCCCACCAGCCACGGATGCAGCAAGGCGGCCACCAGGCCGATGACGAGGAACGGCGCCAGGCGCGGTACCATGGGCCAGAAGGCGAAGCCGATTTCCCACACGGCCCAGACCAGGGTGGCGATGACCAGCGCGGCGACGATGCCGCTCGCCAGCGGTTTGCGGCGCAGATACAGCACGCCAGCGAGGAGCAGGCCGAGACCGGCCAGCAGGTAGTACCAGGAACCGCCGAGGGTAATGAGTTCGATGCCGCCGGCGGCCAGGGCCAGGCCGGAAAATCCGAGAAAGATGCCGAAAACCGTCAAGGCAAGCCGCTTGCCCCTGAAGACCGCCGGGATCGCCGGCGCTCCTTTATTTACTGAAGTGTCCATTTTTTATCCATGACGCCTCCCCTGCCCAGGCAAATACGCCGGGGATGGCTGGTTTTTTCAAATCTACGTAGTGAAACTGTACTGTACGGTTTCATTTTATGCCGATTTTTGATGCAAGGAAAGAAAAATTGACGCGGGAGCTTGATTTTTGGCGAGGATGGGAGTTGACGGGGGTGTCGGATTACGCGCTTGCGCGCTAATCCGACCTACCGGACTGCTGGATATGCGTAGTGCGTAGGTTGGATTAGCGCAAAGCGCGTAATCCAACAAACACAGGTCAACCAGATAGCAGCCGTTTTTGCTTTTAAAACATACCGGTTGGAACGCCCGAAAAATGCCCAGGGCTAGGCGCCGCGTCGAAGACAGTACGAATAGTACGGCGAGACGCGGTAACAACGCCCTGGGCTTTTTCTCGAGCGTTACAAAGATGCCATGTCGATCACGAAGCGATAGCGCACATCGCTCTTGACCACCCGCTCAAACGCCTCATTGATATCCTGGATGCGGATGATCTCGATGTCCGACACGATATTGTGCTTGCCGCAGAAATCCAGCATTTCCTGGGTTTCCTTGATCGAGCCGATCATGGAGCCGGACAGGCTGCGGCGCGCGCCCACCAGGCCGAAGGCACTGATCGGCGGCACGGCGCCGTCGGGGATGCCGACGATGACCATGTTGCCGTCGACTTTCAGCAGGTTGATGTACTGGTTCCAGTCGATAGACGCGCCCACGGTGCAGATGATCAGATCAAACGTGCCGGCCAGTTTGGTGAACGTTTCCGCGTCGTTGGTGGCGTAGTAATGGTCAGCGCCCAGGCGCAGGCCGTCTTCGCGCTTCGACAAAGTCTGGCTCAGCACCGTCACTTCGGCGCCCATGGCGTGGGCGATTTTCACGCCCATGTGGCCCAGGCCGCCCATGCCCAGGATGGCGACCTGCTTGCCAGGACCGGCCTTCCAGTGGTTCAGCGGCGAATACAGGGTGATGCCGGCGCACAGCAGCGGCGCCGCGGCGTCCAGCGGCAGGTTGTCGGGAATCGACAGCACATAGCCTTCCTTGACGACGATGCTGTCCGAGTAGCCGCCCTGCGTGGCCGTCTTGCCGTCCGCTTCCAGACCGTTGTAGGTCTGGATCAGGCCTGGCATGTACTGTTCCAGGTCCACGTTGCGCGTCTTGCAGGTGGTGCAGGAATCGACGAAGCAGCCCACGCCCACGTGGTCGCCCACCTTGAACTTGCTGACGTTGGCGCCGACGGCCGTGACGACGCCGGCGATTTCATGGCCGGGCACCATCGGGAAAGCAGCGCCGCCCCATTCGTCGCGCGCCTGGTGGATATCGGAATGGCACACGCCACAGTATTTGATCGAGATGGCCACGTCGTCTTCGCGCGGGGCGCGGCGCTCGAACGTGAACGGTTGCAGTGCGGAAGTCGGGCCCAGTGCGGCGTAGCCTTTGGCGATGGTGGTCATGAAAACTCCTGTATCTAGATGTGTGTGGCGAGGGGTGACGCGTGCCATGCATGCGATTGCACAAGTGTGCCCGAGATGCCCGGCCGCCGTTACCGCGATCCTGCAAGACCTTTGCACGATCCTCCAAATCTGCGTAAGATCAGCCCCTGCCCTTCTTCGCCTCACGCATACTGAACGCCATGTCCACGCCACTTACTCCGCAAGATGAAATCGCCGCCCTGATCAGCCGCCACGCGCCGCGCACGGGCGACTACACGACGGCCATCGGCAACCTCAGTTTCCACCGCCAGTCCTCGGTCACGGAATCGCTGTTCCATGCGGCGCGCCCCAGCGTGGCCATCATCGCGCAGGGTGCGAAAGACGTCACCCTGGGCACGGAAACCTTCCATTACAGCCGCATGCAGTATCTGCTGACCTCCGTCGACCTGCCGGTGCAGGTGCGCGTGGTGGAAGCGAGCGTGGACAAGCCGCACCTGTGCGTGGTGCTGGGCATCGACATCGCCGACGTGGCTGCGCTGCTCGACAGCGAAAGCGGCAGCGACAACGTGGCGCAGCAGAAAATCCTGCCCGCCACACGCGGCATTTCCGTCAGCGACGTGTCGGCCGAGCTGCTCGACGCCATGCTGCGCCTCGTGCGCCTGCTTGACAAACCGGGGGAAATCGCCACCTTGGCGCCCTTGATCCGCCGCGAGCTGACTTACCGCCTGCTCAATGGCCCCGTCGGCGCGCGCCTGCGCCACATGGCGCTGGCCAGCAGCCAGTCGCACCAGGTGGGGCAAGCCATCGACTGGATCAAGCACAATTATTGCGAGCCGCTGCGCATCGAACACCTGGCCGGCATGGCCAACATGAGCATGTCGTCGCTGCACCACCACTTCAAGGCGATTACGGCCATGACGCCGATGCAGTACCAGAAACTGCTGCGGCTGCAGGAAGCGCGGCGCTTGATGCTGGTCGAACAGATCGACGCGGGCACGGCCGGCTACCGGGTCGGCTACGCCAGCGAATCGCAGTTCAGCCGCGAATACAGCCGCCAGTTCGGCCGCGCGCCCATGCGCGACGTGGGCCAGGTACGCGCGCAGCTCAGCGGAGCCACGGTCTATTCCGTCTTGCCGTAAGCGCCGCCACCCGGCGTCTCGATCACGAACACGTCGCCGGGGCACATGTCGGTCTTGCCGATATGGGGCAAGTGTTCCACCGTGCCATCAACCCGCTCCACGTAATTGCGCCCCAGCGCGCCAGGCGCACCGCCATCCATGCCGAAAGGCGGATGGATACGGTTGTTCGACAAGATCGCCGCCGTCATCGGTTCCAAAAAGCGCACCCGGCGCACGCCGCCATTGCCGCCGTGCCAGCGCCCCGCCCCGCCCGAACCTGCGCGGATGCTGTAGCTGTCGAGCCGCACGGGAAAGCGCCACTCGAGGATTTCCGGATCCGTCAGGCGCGAATTGGTCATGTTCGTCTGCACCACGTCCGTGCCGTCAAAACCGGGGCCGGCCCCCGAGCCGCCCGATATCGTCTCGTAATACTGGTATTTGGCGCTGCCGAACGTGAAATTGTTCATCGTGCCCTGCGACGCCGCCATCGCGCCCAGCGCGCCATACAGGGCGTTGGTGATGCAGGTCGAGGTTTCCACATTGCCCGACACGACGGACGCAGGATACTGCGGGTTGAGCATGGAGCCGGGCGGGATGATCACCGTGAGCGGCTTCAGGCAGCCGGCATTCAAGGGAATCTCGTCGTCGACCAGGGTGCGGAACACGTACAGCACGGCCGCCATGCAGACGGCGGACGGCGCATTGAAGTTGTTCGGCAGCTGGCTTGAGGTTCCCGTGAAATCGATGACGGCGCTGCGTGCCGCTGCGTCGACCCTGATCGCCACTTTGATCTGCGCGCCGTTGTCGAGGTCCAGCGCATAGCTGCCATCCTTCAGGGTCGTGATGACCCTGCGCACGGCTTCCTCGGCATTGTCCTGCACGTGGCCCATGTAGGCTTGTACGACCGGCAAACCGAAATGCGCGACCATCTTGTGCAGTTCGTCGGCCCCCTTCTGGTTGGCCGCCACCTGGGCGCGCAGGTCGGCCAGGTTTTGCCGGGGATTGCGGGCCGGCCAGCTGGCGCCCGCCAGCAGGGCCAGTGTTTCCGCCTCGCGCAGCAAACCCGTGGCGCCGTCGACCAGCTTGAAATTGTCGATCAACACGCCCTCTTCCTCGATGCGCGTGGAGTCGGGCGGCATGGAGCCTGGCGTGGTGCCGCCGATATCGGCATGGTGGCCGCGCGAGCCCACATAGAACAGGATGGCGCCGCCCGCTTCGTCGAACACGGGCGAGATCACCGTCACGTCGGGCAGATGCGTGCCGCCGTGGTACGGGTCGTTGAGCATGTAGACGTCGCCCGGCCGCATGGCGCCCGCATTGCGCGTCATGACCGTGCGGATGCTCTCGCCCATGGAACCCAGGTGCACGGGCATGTGCGGCGCGTTGGCGATCAAATGGCCTTGCGCGTCGAAGATGGCGCAGCTGAAATCGAGCCGCTCCTTGATGTTGACGGAATGGGCCGTATTTTGCAGGCGCAGCCCCATCTGCTCGGCGATCGACATGAACAGGTTATTGAAAATTTCCAGCATCACGGGGTCGGCATTGGTCCCGATGGCACGGCGTTCAGGCAAAGCGGCGACTCTGCGCAAGACCAGATGGCCGTGCGCCGTCACTTCCGCGCGCCAACCCGGCTCGATGACCGTGGTGGCATTGGCGTCGCTGACGATGGCCGGGCCATCGATGATGTCGCCTGGACGCAGGCTGTCCGCCGCATACAGGCCGCTTTGCCGCCACGCGCCGGCGCAGTACATGTCCACCGTCTGCACGGGCGCCAGCCCACCCGCGCGCGCCGCATGGGCCGGCGCGGCCACTTGCGGCGCATCGGACGCGCCGATGGCTTCCACGGAAAGGGCTTCGACGATCAGCGCACGCGCCGGCATCAGAAAGGAAAAGCGTTTTTTGTACGCCGTTTCGAACTGCGCCTGCATGCTGGCCACCGTATCGAACAGCACGACGAGGGCCGAATCCGTGCCCTCGTAGCGCAGGTGCACGCGCGACACCAGCGCGATGCGTTCCTGTGCCACGCCCTGGCGCAGCAAGTCGCCACGCGCCAGTTCGCCCAGTTGCGCGAAATCGCCGGCCAGGTCCGCGCCCAATGCCGCCTCGATGGCGCGCTCGCGCATGGCGCTCTGGTCGGCCAGGCCCATGCCGTAGGCCGACATCACGCCCGCCAGGCTATGGATGAACACCGTGCGCATGCCCAGCGCATCGGCCACCAGGCAGGCATGCTGGCCGCCCGCGCCGCCAAAGCTGGTCAGGGTGTATTCGGTGACGTCGTGGCCGCGCTGCACGGAAATCTGCTTGATGGCGTTGGCCATGTTGCCAACCGCGATGGCGACATAGCCTTCGGCCACCTGTTCCGGCGTCGAGTATACCGTGCGCGCCAGCGCTTCGAACTGGGCCCGCACGGTGGCCGCGTCCAGCGCTTCATTGGCGTCGGGGCCGAAGACGCGGGGGAAGAACGCGGGCTGCAGCTTGCCCAGCATGACGTTGCAGTCGGTGACGGCCAGCGGGCCGCCGCGCCGGTAGCTGGCGGGGCCGGGATTGGCGCCCGCGCTGTCCGGCCCCACCTTGTAGCGGGCGCCGTCGAAATGCAGGATGGAGCCGCCGCCCGCGGCCACCGTGTGGATGCTCATCATGGGCGCGCGCATGCGCACGCCGGCGATCTGCGTCTCGAACACGCGTTCGAATTCGCCCGCGTAATGCGACACGTCGGTGGAGGTGCCGCCCATGTCGAAGCCGATGACTTTATCGAAACCGGCCAGCGCGCTGGCGCGCACCATGCCGACGATGCCGCCGGCGGGACCGGACAGAATGCTGTCCTTGCCCTGGAAGGCGCGCGCATCCGTCAAGCCGCCATTCGACTGCATGAATTGCAGGTGCACGCCGGGCAGCTCCATCGCCAGTTGGTCGACGTAGCGGCGCAAAATCGGCGACAGATAGGCGTCGACCACCGTGGTGTCGCCGCGCGCCACCAGTTTCATCATGGGACTGACTTCGTGCGACACGGACACCTGCGTAAAACCGGCTTCGCGCGCCAGCTGCGCCACCCGCGCCTCGTGCGCGTGATGGCGGTAGCCGTGCATCAGCACGACCGCAATGGCGCGCACTCCGCGCGCATATGCGTGTGCCAGTGCCACCCGCGCGGCCGTCTCGTCGAGCGGGGTCACGACGTCGCCGTGGGCGCCCACTCTTTCATCGATCTCGATCACGTCGCCATACAGCAGTTCGGGCAGGATGATCTGGCGCGCGAACAGCTGCGGGCGGTTCTGGTAGGCGATGCGCAGGGCGTCGCGGAAACCGCGCGTGATGGCCAGCACGGTCGGCTCGCCCTTGCGTTCGAGCAGCGCATTGGTCGCCACCGTCGTGCCCATCTTGATGGCGCCCACCAGTTCGACGGGCAGCGGCGCACCGGGCGCCAGGTCCATCAGCTGGCGCATGCCGGCCAGCGCCGCGTCGCGGTACTGGCCCGGGTTCTCCGACAGCAGTTTATGCGTGGCCAGGCTGCCGTCAGGACGGCGCGCCACGATGTCCGTAAAAGTGCCGCCCCGGTCGATCCAGAATTGCCAGTCCATCGCCTTGCCCCCGTACTTATGTGAGATGGCTATTGTAGCCGCACAATTACGGCGCACCGCAGGCGCGCGCGACTTGCCTTTCGCCCGCTTCGGCCTTATGTTGAAGATATGCTGACTAACGGAACACGCTCCATGAACCTGATCGACTCTGCCGCCCCTTTGTATTCCATCGCCGAACTGCGCGCCATCGAACAGGCGGCCATGCGCGACCTGCCGCAAGGGCTGCTGATGCAGCGCGCGGGGCAGGCCGCCGCCAGTGCCGCCCTGAAGCTGCTGCATGCCCAGGACGATGGCGACGACGCGGGCCACCGGCGCGTCCTGGTGCTGGCCGGCCCCGGCGACAACGGCGGCGACGCGCTGGAAGCGGCCGCGCACCTGGCCGGCAGCGGCACGGAGGTACTCGTCTGGCTGGCGCCTGAAGCGCAAGCGACATCGCCCGAACGCGAGCAGGCGCTGAGCCGCGCGCGCAACAGCGCCGCGCGCTTCATGGATGCGGCAACGTCGATGGCGTCGGCCGCGGTGGGCGCGGCGCCATGGTACCTCGTCATCGATGGCCTGTTCGGCATCGGCGCTTCGCGCCCCCTGGACGGCGAATGCCGCGACATGGCGCAGCTGGTCAACAATCTCGATTGCCCCGTGCTGGCCCTCGACGTGCCCAGCGGCCTGCACGCGGACACGGGCGCCATCGACGGCGTCGCCATCCGCGCCACGCATACGCTCACCTTCATCGGCGACAAGCCTGGCCTGCACACGGCGAATGGCCGCGACCATGCGGGGGACGTGGAAGTGGCCGCGCTGGCCATCGACCCTGCCCTGCTGCCTGCGGCGAAGGCGCAGCTGGGCGGCCTGCACCTGTTCGCCCGCCATTTGCTGCCGCGGCGCCAGAACACGCACAAGGGCAGCTACGGCAGCGTGGCCATCATCGGCGGCGCGCAAGGCATGGCCGGCGCGCCCATCCTGGCGGCCCGCACGGCCCTGCATGCGGGCGCGGGACGAGTGTATATCGCGTTTCCCGATGCGCCGCCCGCCTTCGACAGCGGCCAGCCGGAACTGATGTGCCGGCACGCGAGGGATGTCGATTTCTCGGGCTTGCACTTCGCCGCACTGGTGGCGGGACCTGGCCTCGGCGATAAGGCCGGGACGGTGGAACTGCTGCAGCGTGCCATTGACAGCGACAGCCCGCTGCTGCTGGACGCGGACGCGCTGAACCTGATGGCGGCTGAGCCGGAGCTGCAATCGGCGCTGGCCGTGCGCACGGGCGCGGGGGCGACGATATTGACGCCGCATCCGCTGGAAGCGGCGCGCCTGCTCGACCTGACGGTGGCCGAGGTGCAGGCCGACCGCCTGGGCGCGGCGCGCCAGCTGGCCACGCAGCTGGGCGCCATCGTGGTATTGAAAGGTTCGGGCACGGTGATCGCCGCGCCCGACGGCCAGGTCGTCGTCAACAACACGGGCGGCCCCGCGCTGGCGACGGCCGGCACGGGCGACGTATTGTCCGGCCTGTGCGGCAGCCTGCTGGCGCAAGGCTGGCCGGAATGGGAGGCGGCGATAGGCGCCGTCTGGCTACACGGCGCGGCGGCCGATGCGCTGGTGACCGCAGGCAGCGGCCCGATCGGGCTGACGGCCGGGGAATTGATCCCTGCGATACGCAGGTTGATCAATGCCTTGTCGGCATAGGCATTTGGCGCGCTTGTGCTGGATTACGCTGCGCTAATCCAAGCTACACCCCGGAGGCCGGGTAGGTCGGATTAGCGGAACGCGTAATCCGACAACCACCACTAACAATCACACCAGCCGACCCGCCGCAATCGTAATCGTCCGCCCGCAACGGGCCGCGATCGAACTGTCGTGCGTGACGAGCACCAGGGTCGAACCGCGTTCGCGGTTCAGCTCGAACATCAGCTGGATCACGGCTTCGCCGGTGGCCGCATCGAGACTGCCCGTCGGTTCATCGGCGAACAGCAGCGGCGGCTCCGTGACGAACGCGCGGGCCAGGGCCACGCGCTGCTGCTCGCCGCCGGACAGGTATTTCGGATAGTGCTTCAGGCGGCTGCCCAGGTTGACCCTGCCCAGCATGGCTTGCGCCTTTTCCTTCGCATCCGGGTCGCCGCGCAATTCCAGCGGCAGCATGACATTTTCCAGTGCCGTCAGATGGGCCAGCAGCTGGAAGGACTGGAACACGAAACCGAGCTTTTCCTTGCGAAAACCGGCGCGGCCGTCTTCATCGAGGGCGAAGATATCGGTGCCGTCGAGGATGACTTTGCCTTCGCTGGGCGTGTCCAGTCCCGCCAGCAAACCCAGCAAGGTGGACTTGCCGGAACCGGAGGCGCCGACGATGGCCAGCGTCTCCGCCGTTTGCACGGTAAAATCGACTTGATGCAGGATGGTCAGCTCACCATCGGCATCGGGTACGCGCTTGGCCAGTTGGACCACTTCGATGGCCGGCTGGGCATTTTGGCTGTTGGGTACGGCGGGCCGCTGGGCCGCCGCGTCTGATGGAAGAAAACTGGTGGAAGTCGCTTTAGGGAATTCGGGCATGCTGATCTATCTTAAAAAATTTCGTGAACAAATAAGTGTCGAGGGCAGCAGCCGCATGCGGCGGCGCACCCTGTCCTTGCTTCCTGCGGCAGCCCTGCTGCTGGTATCGAGCATGACGAACGCCTATTCTGCACCAAAAACGCTGCTGGTGCTCGGCGATAGTCTGTCGGCCGAGTATGGGCTGGCACGGGGCACGGGCTGGGTGGCGCTGCTGGAACAGCGGCTGCAAGCGCAAAAGAACGACACGCGCATCGTCAACGCCAGCATCAGCGGCGAGACCACGAGCGGCGGCCGCGCGCGCCTGCCTGCCCTGCTGGCCAAGCACCAGCCCGATGTCGTGCTGATCGAACTGGGCGCCAACGACGGCTTGCGCGGCTTGCCCGTGGCGGCCGCCGAAGCAAATCTGCGCGCCATGGGCGAGGCAGCCAAAAAATCGGGCGCGCAAGTGGTGCTGGTGGGCATGCGCATGCCGCCCAACTATGGCCGCGCCTATGGCGAACAGTTTTACGGCGTGTACGGCAAGCTGGCCAAGGAATGGAAGGCGCCACTGGTGCCGTTCATGTTCGAAGGCATCGCCGACCAGCCGCAGCTGTTCCAGGCCGACCGCATGCACCCGAATGCGAATGCGCATCCGACGATTTTGAGGAATATCTGGCCGCGGCTGGCGCCGTTGCTGGGGGCCAAATAAGCAAAGGCGGGTATTACCTCTAGCCCAAGGCAGAATCCGGGGTCAGACGGGGTCGCCGAGACCCGGCGGGGGGATATGCCCCAGTGGGGCATATCCCGATCGCGAAGCGACTGACCCCAGCTTTATGCTGACGATCCCGCTCGCGTCCATGGCACGCTCACTCCACAGACAAAATCCACAGACAAAAAAATAGCCGCTCAAGAGCGGCTATTTTTGTGGGCTAAACTGATTACGGTGCTTCCGGCGCTGCTGCAACCGGTGCGGTCACCGGCTTGACGATCTTCACCTTGGCCTTGGCTTTCAGGTATTCGACGTAATCGAACATTTCCTGTTGTGCCAAGATGCCGCTGATCTGGTCTTTCTCTTGCTGGCGGCGCGCTGCGTCCACTTGTGCTGGCTGCTGCACCTTGGCGATGCGGTAGATGCCGTAGCCCAGGGCTGGCAGGTCCACGCCCACATAGGCTGGCAGCTTGCTCGTGTCCGCTTTCATGACTTGCGCGATGGCGGCACGGTTGATGCCGTCGAGCTTGCTGCGCGATACCCATTGCGCCGCGCCGAAACCGGTGGCGTCACCGGAAGCCTTCAAGGCGGCCAGCTTGGTCTCGCCCGCTTTCTTGGCCAGCTTTTCCGCTTCTTCCATCGTCACGCGCTGACGGATCATCGCTTCGACTTCGGCCAGCGGACGCTTCGAGGCAGGCTTGAATTCCACCACGCGGCCGGCGATCAGCACGTTCGGTGCGACGGTGACGGCTTCCGTGTTGCGTTTGTCTTTCAGCGAGTCGTTCGAGAAGATGGCTGTCAGGAACTTGGCGTTGTTGAACGGTGCCTTGCCCAGTGCTGGCGACGGCGTGCGCGACAGGTTGGCGACGGTTTCCACTTTCAGCTTCAGCTTGTCGGCCACCGGCTTCAGGCTGTCCGATTGCTCGTAGACCGTGTTGGTGAACGTTTCGGCCATTTCCGAGTATTTCTTGGCGGCAAATTGCTTGCGCAGGTCGGCCGTGATTTCGCCGCGCACTTCGTCCAGCGCACGGACGTGCTGTGGCTTGAGCGAGGTGACGGTCAGGATGTGGAAGCCGAAATCGGAAGCGACGACATCGCTGATTTCGCCTTGCTTGAGTTTCGCGACAGCGCTCAGCAGCGGTGCTGGCAAACCATCCTTGCCAATCACGCCCAGGTCGCCGCCCTGTTCCGCGGACGCCGGATCTTCCGACTTGGCTTTCGCCACGGCGGCAAAGCTGGCTGGCGCCTTGCGGACTTCCGCCAGGATGGCTTCGGCCTTGGCCTTGGCGGCTGCCTTGTCGGCGGCCGACGCGTCTTTCTTGACGGCTACCAGGATGTGGCTGGCCTGGCGCGCTTCTTCCGTCGTGTAGGCTTTCTGGTTCTTCGCGTAATAGCCGGTCACGTCGGCGTCGGTGACGTCGACCTGCTCGCCGGCGGCGCTGTCGTCCAGCACGACGTACTCGACCTTGGCTTGTTCCGGGATTTCGAAGAACTTGCTGTTCTTGTCATAGAAAGCCTTGATCATGGCGTCCGTCACTTTGACTTCCGACACGTACTGGGCGATCGGCAGCAGCAGTTCCTGCACTTCACGCTCTTCCGAGGTGATGTCGGACAGGCGCTTGGAGACGGTGTTCGGCGCGAAGGCGGTGCCTTGCACGGCGCCGGCCAGTTGCTGCAGGGCCAGGTCGCTGCGGCGGCGCGCATCGTACATCTGCGGCGTCATGCCTTGGGCGGCCAGCATGGCCTTGTAGCGTTCCAGGTCGAATTTACCGTCCGGCAAGGTCAAGCCTGGGATGTCCAGCACTTCCTTTTGCAGCACGGCATCGCTGATGACCAGGTGGCTGCGGCCCACTTCGGCGGCCACGGCGCGCTCGGCGATCAGGTTGTCGAGGATGCTCTGGCGCGCTTCCGGCGTGTCAAACATTTTCTGGTCGAACTGCTCGCCCATCATCTGGCGGTAGCGGTCGATCTGCTGGCGTTGCGCTTCTTCATATTGCTGCTGCGTAACGACCTGGTCGCCGACCTTGGCGATGGTGTTCGCGCCATCGCCGAAGCTTTGGTAGCCGCTGATACCGACCAGTGCAAAAGACGGGACGATGACCAGCATCAGGAGAAACTGCATCAAGCGTCGATGGGTACGAATAAATTCAAACATGGTCAGCCAATTCGGGATGAGTGGATCACTATAAAAAAAGGCGAACATGCGTTCGCCTTGATTTCTTCGGCGGAATGGACGGGACAGATGTCCACTTCCCCTTTAGATTCAACAACTTGGCGCTGGAACTAAAGCAGGATTCTGACGCCCAAGCCATTATCTCCTGATTCTACAATGCCCATAGCGCTATAGCAAGAGTAAATCAGGGCGCGCGCCCTGCCCTGGCGCCGCATGGCGCGCAAGGCGCCGGGCTCGATCATTTAACACGGCGCAGCTTAAAGCGGATTTAAACGCGGGCGTTTTTATTCAAAACGGCAGGACGGGATTTTAAAAGACGGCGCACCGAGATAATCTGGCGCCGGAAAAGAAAAACCCGCGCTACTTATTCAGCAGCGCGGGCTTCTATATTCTGGCGGAGCGGACGGGACTCGAACCCGCGACCCCCGACGTGACAGGCCGGTATTCTAACCAACTGAACTACCACTCCTTAAGAGCGTATTTTTTGGCGGAGCGGACGGGACTCGAACCCGCGACCTCCGACGTGACAGGCCGGCATTCTAACCAACTGAACTACCACTCCGAAAAATACACAGTACTACTTGCATTTGTATTCAGGGTTGCGATTCGCAGAACTTCAACCCTGAAATCGCGGCACCCGGAGGCGCCGCCAAATGTTTCCGGTGATTGTCACCTCACCGAAGTCCGTTAGTTTACAGCATCCTTCAAAGCTTTACCAGCTTTAAATTTTGGAACTTTTGCAGCTTCGATCGTGATCGCTTCTTTGGTACGCGGATTGCGGCCGGTACGCTCAGCGCGTTCGCTGACCGAGAAAGTGCCAAAACCAACCAGCGTCACGCTGTCGTTGTTTTTCAAAGTTTCCGTCACGCCGCCGATAACAGCGTCGAGTGCGCGCGCAGCGGCGGCTTTGGAAATGTCAGCTTTTTCAGCAATGTGGTCGATCAATTCAGTCTTGTTCACTAGCATCCCCAATTACAAAGGTATAAAACGTTTACCGTATCGTTGCGGCACTTTTGGCACCACAGCTGTCCGGCGAAAAAAATGTGCAGGCGTATTAAACAAGCCACACTGTATATGTGTCAAGCGCTTTGGGGGCGCAATTCACGTTTCAATATAAAACAAGCGCTCTAAAAGCGCTTGTTTGGGGAAAACAGGGGTAAAACGTTAGTGTTTTACTACCTCGCCGGCCGCGTCAGGCTTGGCCGCGGCGGCCGTGACAGCCTCCACCGCAGCGACGTCCGCCAACGCTTCAGGCATGCGTTCGAGGGCGATTTCCAGCACTTTGTCGATCCAGCGCACCGGTACGATCTCGAGCTTGTTCTTGACGTTGTCCGGAATGTCGGCCAGGTCTTTCACGTTCTGCTCGGGAATCAGGACCGTCTTGATGCCGCCGCGATGAGCCGCCAGCAGTTTTTCTTTCAGGCCGCCGATCGGCAATACTTCGCCGCGCAAGGTGATCTCGCCCGTCATCGCCACGTCGGCGCGCACGGGGATGCCCGTGAAGACCGATACCATCGCCACCGTCATGGCCGCGCCAGCCGAAGGACCATCCTTCGGTGTCGCGCCTTCCGGCACGTGGATGTGGATGTCGCTCTTCTCGAACACGTCCGCCTTGATGCCCAGGCGCTGTGCCCGGCTGCGCACCACCGTGCGGGCCGCCTCGATCGACTCCTTCATGACGTCGCCCAAGGTACCCGTGCGGATGATGCCGCCCTTGCCCGGCATCGACACGGCTTCGATGGTCAGCAGATCGCCGCCCACTTCCGTCCATGCGAGACCGACCACCTGGCCCACCTGGTTTTCTTTCTCTGCGACACCGAAATCATAGCGGCGCACGCCGAGGAACTTGTCCAGATTCTTCGAGTTGACGATGACTTTCTTGTCGGATTTCTTCAGCAGCAGCATCTTGACCACCTTGCGGCAGATCTTCGACACTTCACGCTCGAGCGAACGCACACCGGCTTCCCGCGTGTAGTAGCGGATGATGTCGCGCAAGGCCGACTCGGCCACCGAGATTTCCTCTTCCTTCAAGCCATTGTTCTTGATCTGCTTCGGCAGCAGATAACGTTGCGCGATGCTGGTCTTTTCGTCTTCCGTGTAACCGGACAGACGGATCACTTCCATGCGGTCAAGCAAGGCTGGCGGAATGTTGTACGAGTTCGACGTGGCCACGAACATCACGTCGGACAAGTCGAAATCGACTTCGATGTAATGGTCGGAGAACGTGTGGTTCTGTTCCGGATCGAGCACTTCCAGCAGGGCCGACGATGGATCGCCACGGAAATCGGCACCCATCTTGTCGACTTCATCGAGCAGGAACAAAGGATTGCGCACGCCGACTTTCGACAGCGATTGCAGGATCTTGCCCGGCATCGAGCCGATGTAGGTGCGGCGGTGGCCGCGGATCTCGGCTTCGTCGCGCACGCCGCCCAGGGCCATGCGCACGAACTTGCGGTTCGTCGCGCGGGCGATGGACTGGCCCAGCGAGGTTTTACCGACGCCAGGAGGACCGACGAAGCACAGGATCGGGGCTTTGAGCTTGTCGACGCGCTGTTGCACCGCGAGGTATTCCAGGATGCGTTCCTTGACCTTGTCGAGGCCGTAGTGGTCGCCTTCGAGCACTTTTTCCGCATTCGACAGATCGTTATTGACCTTGGATTTCTTTTTCCATGGCAAGTTGACGAGGGTGTCGATGTAGTTGCGCACGACGGTGGCTTCGGCCGACATCGGCGACATCAGCTTGAGTTTTTTCAGCTCGTTGGTGGCCTTGTCGAGCGCTTCCTTCGGCATTTTTGCAGAAGCGACTTTTTTCTCCAGCTCGTCGAGGTCGGCGCCATCTTCGCCCTCGCCCAGTTCTTTCTGGATTGCCTTGACTTGCTCGTTCAGGTAGTACTCGCGCTGCGATTTTTCCATCTGGCGCTTCACGCGGCCGCGGATACGCTTTTCCACCTGCAGGATGTCGAGCTCGCCTTCGAGCTGGCCCAACAGGTGCTCGAGGCGCTTGGCCACGCTGAAAATTTCCAGGATGACTTGTTTTTGCTCAAGTTTCAGTGGCAAATGCGCGGCCACCGTGTCGGCCAGGCGGCCGGCATCGTCGATGCCCGACAACGATGCCAGGATTTCCGGCGGGATCTTTTTGTTCAGTTTAACGTACTGGTCGAACTGCTGCACGATCGCGCGGCGCATGGCTTCGACTTCCGACTCGTCGCCCGGCTCGGACTCGAGCGGCGTCAGGTCGGCGATGAAGTGCGTCGGCGCATCGCTGATATGGTTGATACGGGCACGCTGCGCGCCTTCGACCAGCACCTTGACGGTACCATCGGGCAGCTTCAGCATTTGCAGAATATTGGCGACGCAGCCAATTTCATAGATATCCGAAGGAGAAGGCTCGTCCTTCGCGGCTGCTTTTTGAGCGGCAAGCATGATGCTCTTGCCCTGCTCCATCGCAGCTTCCAGCGCCTTGATCGACTTTGGACGGCCAACGAACAGCGGTATCACCATATGCGGGAAAACGACGACATCCCGCAACGGCAATAACGGCAGTTGAGTTTGCTCAGTTAATTTGGAAGTTGTCATGGCGTACCTTATAGAAAGCGTGTTTACGATGTTGGCGCTCGCTGCCAAAACACAAGACCGGCGAGAATAAATAATTCTGTGAAACAAACATTTTTCTGTCTATTTCGCAAAACACACCCGCATGACGGTAATAAATGCAGTTTTCACAGTAAAAAAGCCACGCGCAGCTAAGCGCCGCGAGTGGCTTTCCGATTGAAGCCTGCACTCATTGATTTAAATTGTACTGCCATGCATTAAGGAATCAAAACCCTTTTTATGCATTTGTCTCAGCAGTAATCAATTTTCTCCGGAGGCCTTGGCAGTCTCTTGATAAATCAACAAAGGTTTGGCGCCACTGGTGATGGTATTTTCGTCGATGACGACCTTCACCACATTTTGTTCGCTCGGCAGTTCGTACATGACGTCCAGCAAAGCATGTTCCAGGATGGAACGCAGGCCACGGGCACCGGTCTTGCGCGCCAGTGCTTTCTTGGCGATCGCATGCAGGGCGGCCGGACGAATCTCCAGTTCCGCGCCTTCCATGTCGAGCAGCTTCGAATACTGCTTGATCAGCGCATTCTTCGGCTCGACGAGGATCTGGATAAGCGCCTCTTCCGTCAATTCCGCCAGGGTGGCGATGACGGGCAGACGGCCGACCAGTTCCGGGATCAGGCCGAACTTGACCAGGTCTTCCGGTTCCGCTTGCAGCATCAGTTCGCTGGCCGAGCTTTGCGACTTGCTGCGCACCGTGGCCGAGAAGCCGATGCCGCTCTTTTCGGAGCGGTTGGCGATCACTTTCGACAGGCCGTCAAAGGCGCCGCCGCAGATGAACATGATGTTGGTCGTGTCGATCTGCACGAAATCCTGGTTCGGGTGCTTGCGGCCGCCTTGTGGCGGCACGGACGCCATCGTGCCTTCGATCAATTTCAACAGCGCCTGCTGCACGCCCTCGCCCGACACGTCGCGCGTGATGGACGGATTGTCGGACTTGCGCGAAATCTTGTCGATCTCATCGATGTAGACGATGCCGCGCTGGGCTTTCTCGACGTCGTAGTTGCAGCTTTGCAGCAGCTTCTGGATGATGTTTTCCACGTCCTCGCCCACATAACCGGCTTCGGTCAGGGTGGTGGCATCGGCGATCACGAACGGCACGTTGAGCATGCGCGCCAGGGTCTGTGCCAGCAGGGTCTTGCCCGAGCCGGTAGGACCGACCAGCAAGATGTTGCTCTTGGCCAGTTCGATGTCGTCTTTCTTGCCCAGGTGCTTGAGGCGCTTGTAATGGTTGTACACCGCCACCGACAGGATGCGCTTGGCAGTCTGCTGGCCGATCACGTACTGATCGAGCAAGGCGGCAATTTCTTGCGGCGTCGGCAGGTCGGATTTGGTACCGGTCACCGTCTCGATGCTCGACGTTTCATCACGGATGATGTCGTTGCACAGGTCGATGCACTCGTCGCAAATGAACACGGACGGGCCGGCGATGAGTTTCTTCACCTCGTGCTGGCTTTTGCCGCAGAACGAGCAATACAGTAATTTTTCGCCGCTAGAGGATTTTTTGTCTGACATAAGGCATTTTGGTTGGAACTGCATTAACAATATTGCAAAATCGCAAGCCGGATGATGGTTGCCGCCCGCAAAGGCGGCTATCCATGGCGCAAGTCAACAACGTGCACAAGCTCCATGCTACCCGAAATAAAAGCGAAACGCCCGAACGTTTGATCGCCCGGGCGTTTACTTACGTACTTAGCAATACCGGTAGGGGCTCATCAAGCGCGGCTGGTCAACACTTTGTCGATCAAACCATACTCAACGGCCTCGTCGGCGGACATGAAACGGTCGCGGTCGGTGTCCTTGGCGATCTGTTCGATCGACTGGCCCGTGCGCTCGGCCATGATGCCGTTCAAGCGGGTGCGCAGGTAAAGGATTTCCTTCGCCTGGATCTCGATATCGGACGCCATGCCTTGCGAACCACCGGACGGCTGGTGAATCATGATGCGCGAGTTCGGCAGCGAGAAACGCTTGCCCTTGGCGCCAGCGGCCAGCAGGAAAGCGCCCATCGATGCGGCCATGCCCGTGCACAGGGTCGAGACGTCCGGCTTGATGAACTGCATGGTGTCGTAGATGGCCATGCCGGCCGAGACCGAACCACCTGGCGAGTTGATGTAGAGCGAGATTTCCTTTTCCGGATTTTCGCTTTCCAGGAACAGCAGCTGGGCGACAACCAGGTTGGCCATCTGGTCATTGACCGGGCCGACCATGAAAATCAAGCGTTCCTTCAGCAGGCGCGAGTAAATATCATACGAGCGCTCGCCGCGACCGCTTTGTTCCACCACCATCGGCACCAGGCCGAGCATCTCTGTGTCCAGCGCCGGATTACGGTTCATACCTGTCATTTCATTTCCTTGTGAAGCAGTTAGGGGATACCGCCCTCGCCTTTCGGCAAGAGCCGGCATCCCAATACCAACTGGTTTACGCTTGTGCGTTGCTTCCCATCAGTTCGTCGAAAGCAACTGCTTTCGTCGTGACTTTCGACAGGCCCAACACGTAAGTGACGACGTTTTCTTCCAATACAAGGGCTTCGATCTCACCCAGACGACGACGGTCGCTGTAGTAGTACTTCAGCACTTCGCGTGGATCTTCGTAGCTTTGGGCGAAATCTTCGATTTGCGCTTTGACTTGCTCAGGCGTTGCCTGCAGGTTGTTGTCGCCCACCAGTTGCGACAGGATCAGGCCCAGGCGTACGCGACGCTCGGCTTTTTCTGCGAACAGTTCAGCTGGGAAAGGCACGTCCTTGACGTTCATGCCGCGCTGCGCCATGTCTTGACGGGTCATTTCGGCCAGGCGTTCGGAATCCTGAGCGATCAGCGTTTTTGGCACTTCCAGCTCAGCAACTTTGATCAGCGCGTCCATGACGGCTTCCTTGTTGCGTGCTTTCACGCGGCCAGCGACTTCGCGTTGCAGGTTGACTTTGATGTCTTCGCGCATTTTGGCCAGGTCGCCATCGGCAACGCCCAGGGACTTGGCGAATTCCGCATCGACTTCCGGCAGGTGCGCCCATTCCAGCTTTTGCAAGGTGATGGTGAACGATGCGGTTTTGCCGGCAACGTCTTTACCATGGTAGTCCTCTGGGAACGACAATGGGAACGTCTTGGCTTCGCCAACTTTCAGGCCCAGGGTCGCTGCTTCGAATTCTGGCAGCATGCGGCCTTCGCCCAGCACGAAAGCGTAGCCTTCAGCTTTGCCGCCTGGGAATTCAACGCCGTCGATCGAGCCGACGAAGTCGACGGTCACGCGGTCGCCGTTGGCAGCGACAGCTTCGCCGCCGTCGCCGTGTTCGCCAGCTTCGCCCTTGGTGTGGAAGTGCACGCGCTGCTTGCGCAGGATGTCGATGGTCTTGTCGATTTCGGCTTCCGACACGTCGGCTTGCACGGTTTCGATTTCAACGGCCGTCAGGTCGCCGATGGCGACTTCCGGATACACTTCGAACGTTGCGTCGAAAGCCAGCTGGCCTTCGGCTGCTTCTTCTTTCGGCACGATGTTCGGGAAACCGGCCACGCGCAGATTGTTTTCGTTGGCGGCGTCGTTGAACGCACGGCCGACTTTGTCATTCAGCACTTCCGATTCAATTTGGTAGCCGTATTGTGCTGCGACCATTTTCAACGGCACTTTGCCCGGACGGAAGCCCGGTGCCTTAGCCGTACGGGCTTGCACTTTCAGGCGCTTCTCAACTTCCGTGCGGACGTCCGTCAGCGGGAAGGAGATCGTGATACGACGTTCGAGTTTGCCCAAGGTTTCGACTGCAGTTGCCATGTAAAAAATCGTCCAAAAAATAAACACTGTTGGTGCGAGAAAAGAAGACCCGACCCCTTGCGCCATCACTGGCGGCAAGACATGGGTCCAGCTTCACTCGCTCGCATATTCATCTGTAAAAGTACTGAAAACAGGACGATGGACCTGGTCTACCCGGCTGAGGGAAAACCCGCACCAGGCACCAAACAATCCGCCGCTTCCAGTACTGCGACAGGGCTCCGAGCGTCCAGCCATGCGTCTAAGTATATGCAGGGCCGGCCATCATTCGGTAAAGCGTGGCATTATAACAAAGGACTTCGGGAAAGTGGCTGGCTTTGCAGCCCGGCCACAGAGGATACCAGCGGCGGCGAACGAGTCGCCACAGCCTGGGGGTGCCCTGTCTTTACTCTTGCCCCGGCATTCTTTATTTCGCCAGAGACAGGCTTTCCAGCCTGCTTCGTTCATTAGTATATGCGAACTGGCGCCCCGTCCGAAACAAAGAAATGCGCTCACAGCGAAGATTTCGGGCAAAAAACCTTTGATTTACCTCAATTTGGCCATTTTTCAGGCAAACCTAAGCCGCGCACGCCCTCTCCAAGTGAATTTAATGGAGAAAACATCATGAGCGATAGCACATCCGGCAGTTCCAGCAACGCCAAAGCCAAGCTGCAAATGGTCCTCAGCCGCCTGCTCGACGGCGTATCCGATGACGACCTGCAAAAAATCCAGACGGAAGTCGATGAAATGGAATTGCGCATGCGCGGCGATGGCCACCACGACCACGACCACCCCACCGTCGCCTGACCCGGCAGTGGCTGCGCTTACCGTGCGCGCCGCGCCACCGGATGTGGACGTGCTGGCCGCCGTGGAAACGGCGCTGGCGGCCCACCGCGCCTTTGGCGACAGCGGCTATATCCGCGACCAGCTGGCCATCGCCTACCGGCGGCGCCTGCACAAACTGGGCAGCACCCTGCCCGAGGCCGCGCGGCTGGCCAGCCTGCTCGATGCGGCGCCGCTGGCGCGCCAGCGCCAGCTGCTGGGCGACACGGTGCTGCGCTGCGCCGTCCAGCACGCCATGCGCCAGTTGCACCTCGGTGACGAGTACGGCTTGCCGTTGCCGCAATGCGCGGCGCTGTTTCAGGCGGCCTGCGCACACCTGGACGCGGGCCTGCCCGGCGGCCCGCTGACGGCGCACCTGCCCGACATGGCGCGTCTGTACGGCGAGCCTCCACAGCAGGACAACGGCACTTACCTATGGCATGCCTGGCAGGAAGATACGCCGTATGCGCGCGCCTTCCTTGCCGTGATGGACGATAACTACGGCGCGCCACTGGCCACGCCCACGCCGCAGGAACGGGCCCTGCTGCGCCGCGGGCTAGGCTTGCTGGAAACCTTGCTGCCCCGCCTGACGGCCAGCGCGCTTTCTCACGTCCAATTGGTCGCCCTGTTTCCCAAGCTGGGCACGTGGCGCGGCAAGGCGTCCAGCTCGCAATTTCGCGTCAACGGCAGCGTGTTCCTGAACCAGGAACTGATCGGCAATCCCTGGTGGCTGGCCGAGCACTTGCTGCACGAGTCGCTGCACCAGAAACTGTACGACTTCCGCCACGGCCACAGCCTGCTGGCGCCCGACTATGCGCGCGAGGATGGCGCCAAGGTCTGCTCGCTGTGGAATGCCCCCGATGATGAGGGCAATCACTATTGGGATGCCCACCGCACCCTGGCCGCCTTTCATGTGTATGTCCACCTGGCTTTGCTGTGCCTGCTGGCCGAGCAACAGGAGGCGGTACTGTCACCCCAGTACGGCCCCATAGGCCAGCACATGAGCGGCAGCCGGCGCGCCATCGACCGCGCCCGCTACCTGGGCGAACAGTTGCAAAGCACCACCTGGCCGGAACTGGGACTGGCCGGGCGGCAGATGACGCACTGGCTGCTCGATGTGCTCGACGCCCTTGACACGCAACGGCGGCCAGGCGGCGCCACCGTGCATTTGCTGCTCGACCTGTACGAGCGCCAGAGCCGCAAGCTCGACACTTATCTGGCGCAGCAGCCGCCACCGCGCAGCGACACGCTGGCCGCGCAGGCGCGGCAAGAACTGGCGATGACGCGCGAGGCGCTGCACCTGCTGGACAAGGAACTGCCGCCCTCAACGCAGGCGCACGAGCACGACTGGCCGCAGGCACGGCAACGCGTCTTGCAGGCGCTGTGGCCGCTGACTGAAGATGATCATTTAATGGAAAGGAATGGCTACCCGCAGGCGCAGGCAGTGATTGCGAAGATGGTGCAACAGTCGAGCCGGCAGCTGGGCGCGCTGGGCGCACTCGCTTAATTGACTACTTTGGAGAAAATCTTGATGGCGCTGCACATCCGGGCTGGAACAACCCGGATTGGTGCGGATGGGGAGACTCGAACTCCCAAGCCGAAGCACTGGCTTCTAAGACCAGCGTGTCTACCAATTCCACCACATCCGCATTTGGTACTACTTTGTGCTACTTGTTGCAGCCTGCTCCTGATTTTAACAACTCGGGAGCGATCTGGCTACCGCAGACTAAACGAGCAAGCCCTCGGTAAAGCAAAGGCGGCATTCTACTGGATTTCCCAGAGGAATGCCGCCTTTTTTATGCCAGCGCCCTGGCGCTGGCGCCTAGCCTTCTTTTGCGCTCACCGGCTCGGGCCTCTTGACCCGGAACCAGGCCGCATACAGGGCCGGCAGGAACAGTAAAGTCAAGGCCGTCGCCAGGATCAGGCCGCCCATGATGGCCACGGCCATTGGCCCCCAGAACACGGAGCGCGACAGCGGGATCATGGCCAGCGCCGCGGCGGCGGCCGTCAGCACGATGGGGCGGCAGCGGCGCACGGCCGAATCGATGATGGCGTCCCACGGGGCGGAGCCATCCTTGATGTCTTGCTCGATCTGGTCGACGAGGATCACCGAGTTGCGGATGATCATGCCGAACAGCGCGATGATGCCCAGATTGGCCACGAAACCAAGTGGCCGGCCCAGCGCCAGCAAGGCAAAGGCGGCGCCCGCCACACCCAGCGGCCCCGTCAGGAAGACCAGCAGGGAACGCGAGAAACTGTGCAGCTGCAACATCAGCAAGGTGAAGATGATGAAGATGGCCAGCGGCAGGTTCGCCGAGATCGACGCTTCCGCCTCGCCGCTGTCGGCCGCCACGCCTTTCACCACGATGCGGTAGCCGGACGGCAACTTGGCGCGCAAGGCGTCCAGCTGCGGCGCCAGCTGCGTCGACACGGTCGCGCCCTGGATGCCATCGATCACGTCCGACTGCACGGTGATGGCCCATGCGCGCTTGTCGCGCCAGACGACACCCGGCTCCCACACGAAATGCGCACGGGCCAGCTGCGAAATGGGCACGGACTTGCCCGTCGCCGTCGGGATATTCGTGTCATTCAACACGGAAATCGTCGCCCGCTCTTCCAGAGGCTGGCGCACCTGGATGTCGATCAGCTTGTTGTCCTCGCGGAACTGGCCGATGACGGTGCCCGACAGGATCGTATTGGCCGCCTGCATCACCGTTTTCGAGGTGACGCCCAGCGCGCGCATCTTGTCCTGGTCCAGGTCCAGGCGCAGCACTTTCACCGATTCATTCCAGTTGTCATTCACGCCCAAGGTGTTCGGATTGGCGCGCATGATGTCCTTGACCTGGTCGGCGATGGCCCGCACACCCGCCACTTCCGGCCCCATGACGCGGAATTGCACGGGATACGGCACCGGCGGCCCATTCGGCAACAGCTTGACCCGGCCCCGCACTTCCGGGAAGTCCTTCTTGAAGACGTCGACGATTTGCTGGCGCAAGCGTTCACGGTCGGCCAGGCTCTTCGGCAAGACCACCACTTGCGACACATTGGTCTGCGGGAATATCTGGTCCAGCGGCAAATAGAAGCGGGGGCTGCCCGTACCGACATAGCTGGTCACGCTTTCCACGCCATCGAGCTTGCCCACAAACGCTTCGAACTTCTTCACCTGCTTTTCATTCGCGGCAAACGTCGTGCCCTCGGGCGACCACAGTTCCACCATCAGTTCGGGACGGCTGGAATCGGGGAAGAATTGCTTTTCGATAAAGTTAAAGCCGTAAATACCGAGCGCAAAGATGGCCAGGGTGGCGGCAATCGTCGTCTTGCGCCATTCCACGCACCAGGTGACGGCGCGGCGGAAGCGGCGGAAGTTTGGCGTGTCGAACAATTCATGGTCGTTATGCGCGTGCGGTTTGACTTTCAGCAAGATGTAGCCGATGTACGGCGTAAACACCACGGCCACCACCCACGAAATGATCAAGGCCAGCGCATTGACGGAGAACAAGGAAAACGTGTATTCGCCGGCGGCCGACTTGGCCAGGCCGATGGGCAAGAAGCCCGCCACCGTGATCAGCGTGCCCGTCAGCATGGGCATGGCCGTCGACGTGTAGGCGAACGTGGCCGCGTCGAAACGCGACATGCCCTCCTCCATCTTGCGCACCATCATCTCGACGGCGATGATGGCGTCGTCGACCAGCAAGCCCAGCGCGATGATCAGGGCGCCCAGCGAAATCTTGTGCAAGTCGATGTCGAGCAGGCGCATGAACAGGAAGGTGACGGCCAGCACCAGCGGGATGGTCAGCGCCACCACCAGGCCCGGCCGCACGTCGATGCGCAGCGGCTTCGTATGCAAGCCCAGCGCAACGAAGCTGACGGCCAGCACGATCAGAATGGCTTCGATCAGGGTATGCACGAATTCGCCCACGGAGGCGGACACGGCTTCCGGCTGGTTCGACACGCGCTGCAATTCTATGCCGACAGGCAATTCGCTCTTCATGCGCGTGACCGTTGCCTGCAAGGCCTTGCCCATGTCGATGATGTTGCCGCCCTTTTCCATCGATACGCCCAGGCCGATCACTTCCTTGCCATTGAAACGCATCTTGTCCTTCGGCGGATCGACGAATTCGCGTTTCACCGTGGCAAAGTCGCCGAGGCGGAAGGTGGTACCGTTGGCGCGCAGTTCCAGGTTTTCCAGGTCCTTGACGGTCACCATGGCGCCCGTCACGCGTACTTGCAGATTATCGGTCGGCGTCACCAGCACGCCCGTGGCGTTGATGCTGTTTTGCGCGGACAGTTGCTGCACGATGGCGTCGAAAGGAATGCCCAGCTGGGCAAATTTCTTGTGCGAGAAGATGATATTGATCTTTTCATCCTGCACGCCGAACAGTTCCACCTTCGATACCTGCCCCACGGCCAGCAGCTCCTGGCGCACCTTGTCCGCGTAATCCTTCATTTCCGCGTAGGTAAAACCGTCGCCGGACAGGGCGAAGATGGAGCCGTACGTGTCGCCGAACTCGTCATTGAAGAACGGGCCCACGACGCCGGACGGCAACGTGCCCTGGATGTCGCCGATCTTCTTGCGCACCTGGTACCAGGCGGCCGCCGTTTCCTTGGGCGGCGCCGATTCGCGCAATTCCAGCAGGATCAAGGTTTCGCCCGGCTTCGAATAACTGGTGATCTCGTCGATGTACGGCGTTTCCTGCAGTTTCTTTTCCAGCTTGTCCGTCACCTGCTCGGCCATTTGCAGGGCCGTGGCGCCGGGCCAGTACGCTTGCAAGACCATGGCGCGGAAGGTGAACGGCGGATCTTCATCCTGGCCCAGGCTGGCATAGCTGAGCATGCCGCCGATCAGCAGCACGGCCATCAGGTAGCGCGTCAGCGGGATGTGTTCGAGCGCCCAGCGCGACAGATTGAAGCCGCCCTTCATTTGGCCGCACCCACGGTGACGGCGGCAGCGGCGGCAGCCGGCTTGCTGGCCACGTCGGCGCCGAGGATAGTCACTTTCTGGCCCGGCTTGAGCAGGTTGACGCCGGCCGTGACCACCGTCTGGCCCGCTTTCACGCCCGACGCCAGCAGCAACTCATTGCCCGCCACGCCGCCCACCGTCACGGGCACGAGCTTCACGGCGCCGTTTTCCACCACCCACACGGAACTTTGCGATTTTTCATTGAACAGGGCCGTCAACGGCACCTTGATCTGCGGCGTGGCCGTCTGCGAGGCGAACTGCACCACGGCCGTCATGCCCAGGCGCACTTGCGGCGCGTCCGGGATGCTGACCTTGGCAATATAGGTGCGCGTGGCGGCATCGGCCACGGGCGACACTTCGCGGATCTTGCCCGGCAGCGCCTGCTTCGGATCGGCCCACAGGCGCACAACCACATCCTTGACGCCGCGCAAAGTCTCGACCTTGTCTTCCGGAATGCCGATCACGACTTCCTTCTCGCCGCTCCTGGCCACTTGCACGACGGGCGCGCCGGGCGCCACCACCTGCCCCACTTCAGCCTCGATGCGCGTGACGACGCCATCGACGTCGGCCAGCAGGCTGGCATAGCCGGACTGGTTGGCCTGGCCACGGTACAGGGCCTGGGCCGCTTCCACGTTCGCCTGGGCCGCCTTGTAGGTGGCATCCTTGCCATCAAGCACGGCCTGGCTGACGAAATTTTTCTCGCGCAAATCCTGGTAGCGTTTCAATTCCGCGCGCGCCAGGTCGCGGCTCGTTTCCGCACTGACCAGCGAAGCCTTGGCCTGCGCCTGCGACAGCTGCAAGTCGACGGGATCGAGCTGCATCAGCACTTGCCCCTTCTTGACGCTGGCGCCCACGTCGACCTTGCGCGCGACGATCTTGCCGCCCACGCGGAAACCCAGCTGCGACACGACGCGGGGCACGACCTCGCCCGACAGCTCGGCACTGACGTCAACATTACTGCTAGACAACACGATCGCGCGCACGGGGCGCACGTCTTCCACTTTGACAGCAGGCTTGGAACAGGCCGCCAGAGTCAGCGCGAGGGCCGCGGCGGCAGTCAGCCGCAGGGCAGGAAGTGCGGATGCGCCGGTCTCGCGGCGCAGGGTTTTCAGGGCAAACAAGGTATTTTCCTTTACTATGCGGGCTGCAATATTTTTATGCGGAGAAACTTTTTGCCTGCCCTTTGGGCCAAGACAAACTTTTTCGCACGCGATATCCTTAAATTTGTGACAATATCAGCTTGGTCGTGACGGGGAGTATTCTTCGCCTACTGACTTTCTGGTTATTAATTATAATCGTGCGTAAAAGTTTTTAGTGACTTTTGCGTCATTAATCTTGAGACGTACAACGTCCGGCCACACTCGAGCATTTGGGGTGCCGGACAAACGCAAGACTAGAGAAGTGTGTTCATGCCTGTAGACCATTACGAAAATTTTCCTGTTGCATCATTTTTACTGCCGCGCCGCCTGGTGCCCGCCGTCGAAGCCATCTATGCCTTCGCCCGCAGCGCCGACGACCTGGCCGATGAAGGCGACGCCACGCCGGCCGAACGCCTCGTGGCCCTGCACGCCTACGAAGAAGCGCTGGGCCGCATCGACCGCCAGGAAGTCCATGCCGGCGAGAACGCCGCCATGTTCGAACGCCTGGCCGCCGTCATTGCCAAACACCAGCTGCCGCTGAAGCCGTTTTACGATCTGTTGTCCGCCTTCAAGCAGGATGTGGAAACGACGCGCTACGCGAGCTACGACGACCTGCTCGATTACTGCGCCCGCTCCGCCAACCCCGTGGGGCTGCTGATGCTGCACCTGTACGGTGCGGCCGATGAACAGAATGTACGCGATTCCGATGCCATATGTTCAGCTTTGCAACTAATTAATTTCTTGCAAGACGTCGCCATCGACCAGCAAAAAGAGCGCATCTACCTGCCGATGGAAGACTTGAGCCGCTTTGCCGTCTCCGCCGCCGCCTTCGAGCGGCCCGAGGCGCACGGCAAGTGGAGCGCCCTGATGCGCTTCGAAGTGACCCGCGCGCGCGCGCTGATGCTGTCCGGCGCGCCGCTGGCCCTGCGTTTGCGCGGGCGCATCGGCTGGGAACTGCGCCTGGTGGTGCAAGGGGGCTTGCGCATTCTCGAGTGCATCGAAGCCGTCAATTACGACGTGTTCCGGCGCCGTCCCAAGCTGGAGAAACGCGACTGGCTGATCATTTTCTGGCGCGCCCTGCGCATGTCGCGCAAAAGCTTGCATCAAGAGACACAAGTAAAAACGGCTTTTCCCCCGTCGCCCACTCTGTAAGACGATAGAATAGCGGCTTCGATCTGCAACCCTTGCTCTTTTGACTATGTCTCCCGACGAATACTGCCAACAAAAGGCCGCCCAGAGCGGCTCCAGCTTCTACTACAGCTTCCTGTTCCTGCCGGCCGAGCGCCGCAAGGCCATCACGGCCCTGTACGCCTTCTGCCGCGAAGTCGATGATACGGTCGACGAATGCACGGACGAAGCCGTGGCACGCACCAAGCTGGTCTGGTGGCGCAAGGAAGTCAAGGCCATGTACGAGGGCAACCCCACGCATCCCGTGATGCGCGCGCTGCAGCCGCACCTGGATATCTATAAACTGGAAGAAAAACATTTGCAGGCCATCATTGACGGCATGGAAATGGACTTGAACCAGACCCGCTACCTCGATTACCAGGCCATGAGCCGCTATTGCTGGCACGTGGCCAGCGTGGTCGGTATCTTGTCGGCCAGCATCTTCGGTGCGACCCGCCCGGAAACCCTGCTGTACGCGGAAAAGCTCGGTCATGCCTTCCAGCTGACCAACATCATCCGCGACGTGGGCGAAGATGCGCGCAAGGGGCGCATCTATTTGCCGATCAGCGAATTGCAGCAATTCAATGTCACGGCGGCCGACCTGCTGAACGCGCGCCACAGCGAAAACTTTGAAAACCTCATGCGTTTCCAGGTGGCGCGCGCGCAAAAGGCCTACGACGAGGCGTTCGCGCTCTTGCCAGCCGAGGACCGCCGCGCCCAGCGCCCGGGGCTGATCATGGCCGCCATCTACCGCACCCTGCTCAATGAAGTCGAGCGCGACGGCTACCACGTGCTGAAACAGCGCATCTCGCTCACGCCGATCCGCAAACTGTGGCTGGCCTGGAAGACCTGGGTTCGTGGCTGACAAGGCCGTGAAGCAACGCTACGCCGTCATCGGCGCCGGCTGGGCCGGCTGCGCGGCAGCCATGGAACTGGCGCGCGCCGGTCATTCGGTGACCGTGTTCGAGGCGGCGCGCACCCTGGGCGGCCGCGCGCGCCGGGTCGAGAGAGAAAATACAACGCTCGACAACGGCCAGCACATCCTGCTGGGCGCGTACACGGAAACCTTACGCCTGATCAAGCTGGCGGGGCAAGACCCTGCTGCACTGATCCTCACCCTGCCCCTGCAGATGCGCTATCCGGCGGACTCGGGCGGCATGGATTTCATCGCGCCGCGCCTGCCCGCGCCGCTGCACCTGGCGTGGGCCCTGCTGCGCGCGAAGGGATTATTGCGCGCCGACAAGCTGGCCCTGATGCGTTTTTCCACGGCCATGCGCTGGATGGGCTGGCAGCTATACAACGATTGCACGGTCAGCGAACTGCTGCAGCGCTTCGACCAGACGGAGCGCCTGAACCGGCTGATGTGGCATCCGCTATGCCTGGCCGCACTCAACACGCCGCCCGAGCGCGCCTCGGCCCGCGTCTTCATCAACGTGCTGCGCGACAGCCTGGGCGCATCGCGCCGCCGCGCATCCGACATGCTGATCCCGAAAGCGGATTTGAGTACCCTGTTGCCCGACGCGGCCGCCCGCTATGTGGAACGGCATGGCGGCACAGTGCGTACGGGCGCCAAGGTCGACGCGTTGCAGGCGCTGGCCGATGGTTGCTGGCAGCTCGATGAGACCGGCACTTACGACGGTGTCATCGTCGCCACCTCATCCGTGCAGGCGGCCAGCCTGCTGCAAGGCTTGCAGGACGCACGCCTCGACGAGGCTATCGGCCGCATGCAAGCTTTCACGCCGGAAGCCATCAGCACCTGCTACCTGCAATACGACGCCTCGGTGCGCCTGGACTTGCCGTTCTATGCCCTCGTCGATACGCCGGAGCAGCAGCACTGGGGCCAGTTCGTCTTCGACCGGGGCCAGCTCGACAGCAAGCAGGCTGGCTTGCTGGCCGTCGTCGTCAGCGCGTCAAGCGCTGCCGCCGAGCAAGGCCACGGCCCGCTGGCGCAAGCGATCGCGGCGCAGCTGGCGCAGGTGCTGCAGCGCCCGGAGCTGGCGCAACCCGTTTGGACCCAGCTGATCACGGAAAAGCGCGCCACCTTTGCCTGCACGCCGGAGCTTGCCCGTCCCGGCAACGCCAGCGGCGTGCCGGGCTTGCTGCTGGCTGGCGACTACACGGCCAATGATGACCGGACGCAAGATTATCCGGCCACCATCGAGGCGGCCGTGCGCAGCGGCGTGGCGGCGGCCAAAGCCGTCACCACGGGCAAGGCGGCAAAACAGCCTTGACGGTGCATCCTGCCCTGGTGTCGCTCGCCCCCGCGAAATTGCAGTCTGTCGCACCGCGCTGGTGCGCTCGCGTGCGCTTGGGTACAGTCTGATCATCGACAACGTCCATGCCACGGGGAATACCATGCATACCACCTTGCACTTGAAAAACAGCTTGAAAGCCGTGGCGCTGCTCGCTTGTGTGGCACTGGCCACCTTGATCGTTGTCAGCGTACAGCAGGCATCCCATGCGCCATTGCTGCTGAGCCAGGCAAGCATGCTGCTGCCGGCAATGGGCTGAAGCGGCTAAGCGGACTGACAGGAAGAATATGATGAACAAGCAAGATTATCTCGACGCACTGCGGCGCGCGCTGGAAGGCTTGCCACCGGACCTGGTGGCCAAGACCCTCGATTATTACGAGCAGACCTTCATCGAAGGCGCTGCGGCCGGCCGCAGCGAGCAGGAAATCGCCGACGACCTGGGCGACCCGAAAAAGATCGCCCTCACCTTGCGCAGCAGCACCCACCGCCAGGCGTTTGAGCAAAAGAAGACCCCCGTCAACCTGCTGCGCCTGCTCGTCTCGCTCGTGGGCCTGGCCATCTTCAACCTGTTCATGGTCGTGCCTGCCGCCGTGTACGCGGCCCTGCTGGCCGCCCTGTATGCCGCCGGCCTGAGCTTTTACCTGGCCGGCATCGCCATCACGGCCAGCGGCTTGTCCGGCGCCAACGAACTGGTGCTCGACGGCCCGCTGCGCCACGTCTTCATCCATGACGATGACGGCGGCGAAGGCGGCGAACGGCGCGAAACGCGCATCACCATCGGCGACACGGGCATCGAAGTCGATCACCTGCCCGGCCCCGTCAAAGCGGAGTCCGAGCCTCAGGCGCCGGGCGCGTCATCGCGCGTGATGGAGCGGGCCGAAGCGCTGGCCGGCGGCGGCATCCGCATCTCCACGGACATGGACCGCGATGCGCGCACCACGCAAACCGTCTTCGGCGTGGGCATGCTGCTCGGCGGCATCGCCATCTTCCTGCTCAGTCTCGTGGTCACGCGCTATACCTTGATCGGTATCAAACGCTATGTCGCCATGAATGTTTCCCTGCTCAAAGGTCACTAGAAAGGCTGCCATGAAACGCTTGCTCAAAGTTGGCCTGTCCATGCTCTTGCTGGCACTGGTCCTGATCGCCATGTCGTATGCGGCGCTGCGCGCCAAGGGGATCAGCAATCCCAGCAGCGCTGCCGGCCGCGCCGTGCGCAGCGAAACGCGCCCGATTGCCGCCAATATCAACAGCATCGACCTGGCCGGCCCCATCGACCTGGTGCTGCGCCGCGGCGCCACGCCATCGCTGAAAGTGAGCGGCGAACAGCGCTTGCTGTCGAACGTCGACACGACGGCCGATGGCACGACCCTGCATATCGGCCCGAAAGGCATGCTGTTCCACCATCGCCAGCCGCTGCAGGTGGAACTGGTGCTGCCAGCCCTCGTGCGCGTGGAGGTGCACGGCAATGGCGACAGCAAGATCACGGGATTTTCCGGCGACAGTTTTATCCTGGAATTGACGGGTTCGGGCGACGTCAGCTTCACGGGACGCTACAAGCAGGTGCAAGCGACCGTCAACGGCAGCGGCGACCTCGATATCAATGCTGGCAACAGCGACAGCGTGGTGCTGGAAATGGTGGGTTCAGGGCGCATCGCCGCCAGCGGCAACACGAAATTCCTCCGGGCCGACCTGAGCGGTTCAGGCGATATCGATGCCGAGCACCTGGCCGCCGACAAGGCCAGCGTCAGCCTGCAAGGCTCGGGCACGAGCACCGTCTTCGTGCGCGACGCGGCCAACCTGACCCTGCGCGGCAGCGGCGACATTAACGTCCACGGCAACCCGCGCCAGCGCGAGACGCAAAAGAGCGGCTCAGGCGATATCACCTGGCATTGACCTTCTCTTCCAGCCACGCCACCGCCTGCTCGCCTGCCGCCTTGCCTTGCGCCAGGCAGGCCGTCAGCAGGTAGCCGCCCGTCGGCGCTTCCCAGTCCAGCATTTCCCCCGCCACGAAGACGCCCGGCATGGCGCGCAGCATGCTGCCGTCGACGCCGTCGAATTCCACGCCGCCGGCGCTGCTGATGGCTTCATCGATGGGGCGCGGGCGCACGAGCGTGACGGGCAGCAGCTTGATGGCGGCCGCCAGCTTCGCTTCGTCGGCGAAGTCGGCCGCGCTCAGGCATTCGCGCAGCAAGCCCGATTTCACGCCCTTGATGCCCAGGCGGCTATTCAGGTGGCTGGACATGGAACGGGCGCCACGGGGGCGCGTCACTTCCTCGAACACGCGTTCATGGCTGTGGTCGGGCGCCAGGTCGAGCCAGATGGTCGCGCTGCCGTCGCGTGCGATCTGCTCGCGCAGCGCGGCCGACAAGGCATAAATCAGACTGCCTTCCACGCCGCCCGCCGTGATGACGAACTGGCCCTGGCGCTTGATCCTCAAGCCGTCGATGTCATGCGCCGTGATGGCCACGGTCGTCAACGGTTCGCCCGCATGGCGGCTGCTGAAATGCGCGCTCCAGTCCACGTCGAAGCCGCAATTGGCCGGCGCCAGCGCTGCCACGGCCACGCCCTGCCCTTGCAGCAGCGGCACCCAGGCGCCGTCCGAGCCCAGCCGCGCCCAGCTGCCGCCACCGAGCGCCAGGATCACGGCGTCGAAGGCGCGCAAACGCTCGCCGTCCGGCGTGGCAAACGCCAGCTGGCCATCCTCATCTTGCCAGCCCGTCCAGCGGTGGCGCATGTGAAATTGCACGCCCGCTTCGCGCAGGCGGTGCAGCCAGGCGCGCAGCAGGGGCGCCGCCTTCATGTCCGTCGGGAAGACGCGGTTCGAAGAGCCGACAAAGGTCTCCACGCCCAGGCTGTGCACCCAGTCGCGCACCTTTTGCGGGCCGAACTGGTCCAGCGCAGGCTTCACCCGGTGCGCCTGCCTGCCGTAGCGCGAGACGAAGGGCTGGTAGCCTTCCGCATGCGTGATGTTCATGCCGCCGCGCCCCGCCAGCAGGAACTTGCGGCCGACGGACGGCATGGCGTCAAACAGTTCCACCTTGGCTCCCAGGCCGGACGCCGCCTGGGCGGCCATCAGGCCGGCGGGGCCGCCGCCGATGACGGCGATGTGAAACGGAGGGGAACTGGAGTTGGTCATGGCAAGCTGGAAGACGGTGAAAACCCCGGCATTTTAGTCGAGATAAGGCCGGTGGATGGCAAGAATGCCGAAAAATGATGCATACTGCGCGGACATGCCGCAACGATCGGCTTTGACTTCACGAGACAACGAGACGACAAGAGGAGAAACACATGGGCGCAGGATTCTGGATTTCCCGCTATTTGCTGGCCAGTTCGATTTTATTCATCATCCTGACGGTAGTCGAGTACAGCAAGGGCACGCCCAGCCAGGCCGATATCCTCAGCGCGCTGGCCTGGTCGCTGGTGGCCTCGGCCATCTTCATAGGCTCGAAATACTGGCGCTACCGGAAAGCCGTCGCCTGCGCCACGTGCAGCGGGGACAAACCAAAAACCAAGTCGCGATAAAAAATGGCCGCATCAGCGGCCATTTTCTTGAGTCAGTATTCTTAACCGCCCGTCACGGGCGGGAAAAACGCCACCTCGTCGCCATCACCGATCAAGGTGTCGGCATCGCACATCACCTGGTTGTGGGCCATGCGCAGCGCGCGGCCTTGCGCCAGCGCGTATTCCCAGTTGCCGCCGCGGGCGATCAGCAGCGCTCTCACCGCACCCACCGCCAGCGGCTCGGCTACTTCCAGCACTTCATGGCCGGTGCCCACCAACTCACGCACGCTGGCAAAAAATCGCAGATTGATCTTCATCGATACTTCCTCAGTACAGCAATTCGTTAAACGGGATAAAACGCAGCATGTCGCCGCGCGCAATCGACAGCCCCGGCGGACAATCGATCAAGCCGTCGCCCCACACGGTGGACGTCAGCACGCCCGAACTCTGGTTGGCGAACAGTTCCAGCTCGCCCTCGTCATTGACCTTGGCGCGCAAGAACTCGTTGCGCTTGTCCGCCTTCAGGCGCTCGAACGCGGCCGGCAGCTTGTAGCTGCGCGGCGCCAGGTTGCCCGCCACGCCTTGCAGGCGCAAAATGAACGGGCGCACGAACAGCAAAAACGTGACAAAGCTCGAGACGGGATTGCCGGGCAAGCCGACAAAGAACGCCTCCCGCACTTCGCCAAACGCCAGCGGTTTGCCTGGCTTGACGGCAATCTGCCACATGTTCAGCCGCCCTTCCGCTTCCACGGCCGGCTTGATATGGTCTTCCTCGCCCACGGACACGCCGCCCGAGGTGATGATCAGATCATTGCCCTGGGCCGCCTGGCGCAGCACGGCCTTGGTTGCTTCCAGACTGTCGGGCACGATGCCCAGGTCCGTGATCTCGCAACCGAGGTTTTCCAGCAAGCCGCGCAAGGTAAAGCGGTTCGAGTTGTAGACGGCACCCGGCGCCAGCGGTTCGCCGGGCATGGCCAGCTCGTCGCCCGTGAAAAATACGGCCACGCGCAGTTTGCGCAGCACAGGCAGCTGCGCCAGTCCCACCGAGGCGGCCAAGCCCATTTCCTGGCTGCGCAAGCGCCGGCCCGCACCGAGGATCTCGCCGCCGGCGCGGATATCCTCGCCCTGGCGGCGTACCCATTCGCCCGCTGCCGGCACGTGGTTGACCGTCACCACGCCATCCGCCACCGTGCACTGCTCCTGCATGACGACGCAGTCGGCGCCGTCTGGAATCAGGGCGCCCGTGAAGATGCGCGCCGCCGTCCCCGGTTGCAAGGGCTGGCCCACGTGGCCGGCCGCGATGCGCTGCGACACGGGTAAGCTGGCCGCGCCGCTGGCGCAGTCACTGGCGCGCACGGCGTAGCCATCCATCTGCGTATTGTCGCGCTCGGGCACGTTCAGGGTCGACGTTTGCGCGGCCGCCAGCACGCGGCCGTTGGCGCGCATGGTGTCGACCAGCTCCACGTCGGCCACCGGGCGCGCCGCGCCCAGCATGAAGGCTTGCGCCTCGGCCACCGACAGCATCGGTTTGCGTACAGTGCTGGCGTCTGTCATCACAAGCCCGTATTGGCGGCGATATACGCCTTCATTTTTTCCACGTCCGCATCCATCACGACGAACTTTTGCGGCAAGTCTTCGATGTTCTCGAAGCCGGCTGGCCGTTCCGCGTCCACGCCCAGCGCTTCGAGGATGGTTTCGTTGAACTTGGCCGCCAGCGCCGTTTCCAGCACGATCATCGGCACGTTCGGTTCCAGGTGCTCGCGCGCCACCTTGATGCCGTCGGCCGTGTGCGTGTCGATGGTGATGCCGTAGTCGTCGGCCACGTCGCGGATGGTGTCGAGGCGGTCCTGGTGCGTGGACTTGCCCGACTTGAAGCCGTACTTGGCCACCAGCTTGAATTCATCGCCATCGCTGCCAGGCTTGCCGGACAAATCGAAACCGCCGTGCGTTTCCACTTTCGTAAACAGGGCGCGCACGCGGTCGCTGTCGCGGCCCACGAGGTCGTAGACGAAGCGCTCGAAGTTCGACGCTTTCGAGATATCCATCGACGGGCTGCTCGTGTGGTACGTTTCGGCCGACTTGCGCACGCGGTAGACGCCCGTGCGGAAGAATTCGTCGAGCACGTCGTTTTCATTCGTCGCCGCCACCAGTTTCGAGATCGGCAAGCCCATCATGCGGGCGATATGGCCGGCGCAGATATTGCCAAAGTTGCCCGACGGCACCGTGAACGACACTTTTTGCTCGTTGCTGGTGGTGGCCGCCAGGTAGCCGCGGAAGTAGTAGACGACCTGCGCCACGACTCGCGCCCAGTTGATGGAGTTGACGGTGCCGATCTTCTGCTTGGCCTTGAACGGCAAGTCGTTCGACACGGCTTTCACCATATCCTGGCAATCGTCGAACACGCCTTCGACGGCGATGTTGACAATGTTCGGGTCTTGCAGGCTGAACATCTGCGCCGTCTGGAAGGCGCTCATTTTCTTGTGCGGCGACAGCATGAAGACGCGGATGCCCTTCTTGCCGCGCATCGCGTATTCGGCCGCGCTGCCCGTGTCGCCCGACGTGGCGCCGAAGATATTGAGTTCGGCGCCCGTCTTGGCCAGGGTGTATTCAAACAGATTGCCCAGCAGCTGCATAGCCATGTCCTTGAAGGCCAGGGTCGGGCCGTTCGACAGCGCCTGCAGCATCAGGGTGGTCGATCCGCCCTTGACGACGTTTTCTTCGAGCACGCGCAGCGGCGTGATGTCGGCCGCGTTTTCGCCGGCACGGGCGTTCTTGTAGACTGCCTTGGTATAGGTTTTCGCCGTCAGTGCCTTCAGGTCCGCGGCCGGGATATCGGTGGCGAACTTCTTCAGGATTTCGAATGCCAGGTCGGCATACGACAATGTGCGCCAGGCATTGAGCTCGGCACCAGTGACTTGCGGGTAGTGTTCTGGGAGATACAGTCCGCCATCGGGGGCCAGGCCGCCCAGGAGGATGTCGGAGAATTGCTGCTGATTCGATGGCGCTTTATCAGCGCGGGTAGACACGTAGTGCATAAATTTGAAGAGTCCAGTTGAGCTGAGTGCGGTTGATCATGAATGGCAGCGGATATTATAGTGCCAGCCGCCGTCCAAGGCGAATCGCGTGGCGCCCGCCTGATCAAGATGTGACAATTGGAGCGCCTGCCCATTATCAAACAAGCCATAATTGCATGAGATCAAGCCAGGCGAACATGGCTGGCGTACGCACTGGCGTGCGCCGGCGATTTACGTCACACTGTGCTGAGTATCCTTGCCATGATCATTATTGGAGTCGAGAACCGGCCATGTCGCTGAGTAAAAAACCGTATCTGCAAAGCGCCGCGCTGCGCTCCGACGCCGTCGTCGACCTCGATCACTATCCGTTCACCATTCCCGCCATCCGCGACTTCGTGCACATGGATTTCCACCGCGACGTGACGTTTTTCGTGGGCGAAAATGGCAGCGGCAAGTCGACCATGCTCGAAGCGCTGGCCGTGGGGCTGGGCTTCGGCAAGGATGGCGGCACGCGCAACGTGCGCATCGCCCTGCCGTCGGACGAGGAATCGGGCTTGCACGCGCACTTGCGCCTGAGCAAGAGCTATAAAAAACCCGAAGACAGCTATTTCCTGCGCGCCGAGAGCTTTTTCAACGTCGCCACCTACATGGACGAGATGCCACAGGAGTACCTGGAGAGCTACGGCGGCAAGTCGCTGCACGCGCAATCGCACGGCGAAGCGTTCATGGCGACCTTGATCAACAAGCTGCGGGGCAAGGGTTTATACCTGCTGGACGAACCCGAGGCGGCCCTGTCGCCGAGCCGCCAGATGGCGGCGCTATCCGTGATCCACCAGCTGGTGCAGGACGACTCGCAGCTGATTATCGCCACCCATTCGCCGATCTTGCTCGCCTACCCGAACGCGAAGATTTTGATGTTTACTGGCGGCGGCATCCACGAAGTGGCGTATGAAGACACGGAACACTATGCAGTGACGCGCGATTTCTTGAATAACTACCCGAGGAGGCTGGAGCAGTTGTTTGAGGAGGAATGAGTTTGTCAGGAGACTACTGTGGTGGTGTCGGCTTACGCGCTTTGCGCTAAGCCGACCTACGCCGACCTACGCCGTCCAACGCCCATCTGCGACATTGCCACTCACCGTAGGTCGGATTAGCGCGTGAGCGCGTAATCCGACAACACCATCAGCGCATCAGCAAGCGGCGTGATTGACCGTGATAACGTGGACGGCCAAGCCGCCCAGCGACGTTTCCTTGTACTTGTCCTGCATGTCCGCGCCCGTCTGGCGCATGGTTTCGATGACTTCGTCGAGGCTGACGAAATGCGTGCCGTCGCCCTTCAGCGCCAGCGAGGCGGCCGTGATGGCTTTCACGGCGCCCATGCCATTGCGCTCGATGCAGGGGATCTGCACCAGGCCGCCGATGGGGTCGCACGTCATGCCCAGGTGGTGTTCGATGCCGATTTCGGCCGCGTTTTCGATCTGTTCATTCGTGCCGCCCAGGGCCGCCACCAGGCCGGCCGCCGCCATGGCGCACGCCACGCCCACTTCGCCCTGGCAACCCACTTCGGCGCCCGAGATCGAGGCATTGCGCTTGCACAGCATGCCGATGGCCGCGGCCGTCAGCATGAAGCGGCGCACGCCGCCCACCGGATCGCTGGGGCGGCAATCCTGCGCGTAGTAGCGCAGCACGGCCGGGATGATGCCGGCCGCGCCGTTGGTCGGCGCCGTCACAACCCTGCCGCCGGCCGCGTTTTCCTCGTTGACGGCCATCGCATACAGGCTGACCAGGTGCACGGCGTCGTGCGGCAAGTCGTTGGCGCGGTTGTCGGACGCTTTCGCCTCCTGCGCCAAGCGCCACAATTTCGCGGCACGGCGCTTCACGTTCAAGCCGCCCGGCAGGTTGCCCGTCGTTTCCAGGCCGTGCGCGATACAGTCGCGCATGACGTGCCAGATGCGGTCCAGGCCCGCGTTCAATTCCTCGTCGCTGCGCTTGACGCACTCGTTCGCGCGCAGCATTTCCGGGATCGACAAGCCGCTTTCGACGCCGTGGGCCAGCAACTGCTCCATCGTGTCGAAGGGGAAGACGACCCGCGCGCTGGCGGCCGATTCCACGGCCGCTTCGGCCTGCGCCGCAGTTTGAACTTCCTCGGCCTCGCGGATAAAACCGCCGCCGATCGAGTAATACACCTTGTCGACACGGCTGCCGTCCGCCAGTTTCAGGGTGAAGCGCATGCCGTTCGGGTGTTCGGGCAGCGATTCGCTCTTGTGCCAGACGAGGCCCGTGGCGGCCGTGAATGGCACCACGTGCGTACCCAGCAAGGCGATCTCGCCGGCCGCCTCGATGGCGGCCAGCTTGCTGTCGACTTCATCGGGCGCCACGTCTTGCGGCGTTTCGCCCATCAAGCCAAGAATGACAGCCTTGTCCGTCGCATGGCCCACGCCCGTCAGCGCCAGCGAGCCATACAGGGCCGCCTCGGCGCCCACTACCTGGTCCAGCGGACCGTATTCGACCAGAAAACGCCGCGCCGCCACCATTGGTCCCACCGTGTGGGAACTCGACGGCCCGATGCCGATTTTAAACAGGTCAAATACGCTCATGTCCATGTAGTGTCTCTTTATTTAGTATGTTTTATGAATGCCGGGGCTGGACTCAGGCCGCCTTGGCGGCATGGCCCACGTCGACATTGGCCAGCATGTCCGTGACCATCTGCTCGACGCCGATCTGCGCCTTCCAGCCCCAATCGGCGCTGGCCTTGCTGTCGTCCAGGCTTTGCGGCCAGCTGTCGGCGATGGCCTGACGGCTGTCCGGCTTGTAGCTGATCTTGAAGTCCGGCACCATGCGCACGATGGCCTTGGCCAGCTGCTCGGGGTTGAACGACACGCCGGCCACGTTGTACGACGAGCGGATCTTGATCTGTGCCGCTGGCGCGTCCATCAGTTCGATGGTGGCGCGGATCGCGTCGGGCATGTAAATCATCGGCAGAGTGGTATTCGCATCGAGGAAGCAGTCATAGCGCTCGCCGCGCAAGGCCGCGTGGAAGATGGCGATGGCGTAATCGGTGGTGCCGCCGCCTGGAGGCGATTTGTAGCTGATGATGCCCGGGTAGCGGATGCTGCGCACGTCCACGCCATACTTGTTGAAGTAGTATTCGCACAGGCGCTCGCCGGCCAGCTTGCTGATGCCGTACATCGAGGTCGGGTCCATCACCGTCATTTGCGGCGTGTTCACTTGCGGCGTGTTCGGGCCGAAGGCGGCGATCGACGATGGCCAGAAGATCCGCAGCGGCTTGCCTGCCTCGCCACGCTCGCGCGCCAGTTCCAGGATATTGAGCAAGCCATCCATGTTCAGGCTCCACGCCTTCAACGGCGCCGCTTCGCCCGTGGCCGACAGCATGGCCGCCAGCTGGTACACCTGGGTGATGTTCTCGTCGGCGATGATGGCCGCCAGGCCGTCCTTGTCCAGCACATTGAGCTGGGCGTAGCGCTTGGCCTGATACAGATTGTTCGTGCCGATGTCGCTGGCGATGACGTTGTCCGCGCCGTGCTGCTGCGCCAGCGCGCCCACCAGTTCACTACCGATTTGGCCGTTTGCGCCGATGACTAAAATGCGTTCCATCTTCTTATCCTGATTTCTTGTTAATTGATAGTGGTCGTGGTCAGCAAACCGAGTTCCTTGCCAGCCTGTTCGAAAGCGGCCAGCACTTGCACCAGCTGTTCACGCGTATGGGCCGCCGACAGCTGCACGCGCACACGGGCCTGGCCCATCGGCACGACCGGATAGAAGAAGCCCGTCACCAGCACGCCCAGCTCATACAGGCGGGCGGCAAATTTCTGCGCCACGGGCGCGTCGAACAGCATCACCGGCACGACCGGATGGGTGCCCGGCTTGATGGTAAAGCCGATGCGCTCGATCTCGCTGCGGAAGAAGGCCGTGTTGTCATGCAGGCGGTCGCGCAGTTCCGTCGACTTGGCCAGGCGTTCCAGTACCGACAGCGACGCGCCGGCAATCGATGGCGCCAGCGTGTTCGAGAACAGATAAGGACGCGATTTCTGGCGCAGGGTGTCGATGACTTCCTTGCGCGCCGACGTAAAGCCGCCCATGGCGCCGCCCAGGGCCTTGCCCAGGGTGCCCGTGATGATGTCGATGCGGCCCATCACATTGTGGTGTTCGTGCGTGCCGCGGCCCGTCGCGCCCATGAAGCCGGAAGCGTGGCATTCGTCGATCATCACCAGCGCGCCATACTGGTCGGCCAGGTCGCAGATCTTGTCCAGCTGCGCGATCGTGCCGTCCATCGAGAACACGCCGTCCGTGACGATGACTTTATGGCGCTTGCCGGCGGCAATCGCCGCTTTCAGCTGCACTTCCAGGTCGGCCATGTCGTTGTGGGCGTAGCGGTAGCGGCCAGCCTTGCACAGGCGGATGCCGTCGATGATGGACGCGTGGTTCAGCGCGTCGGAGATGATGGCGTCGTTTTCATCGAACAGCGGTTCGAACACGCCGCCGTTGGCGTCGAATGCCGCCGCGTACAAGATCGTGTCTTCGGTACCCAGAAAAGCGGAGATCGCCTGTTCCAGTTCCTTGTGCACGGTTTGCGTGCCGCAGATGAAGCGGACGGACGACAGGCCGTAGCCGTATTTTTGCGTGGCGGCAATCGATGCCTCCTGCGTCTGCAGGTCGCCGGACAGGCCCAGGTAGTTGTTTGCACACATATTGATCAGGGTACGGCCATCGTCGCACACCACTTCGGCGCCCTGGCGCGAGGCGATCACGCGCTCGGGCTTGTACAAGCCCTGCTGGCGCAGTTGATCGAGGTTCTGTTGCAGACCGCTGAAAAAGGTGTTCTTCGCTTGCTCGCTCATGATGATCCTTGTGTGTCCCTGCGTTTGTGGTATCCGTGTGACCTCAGCCGCCATAGGGAAAAGCGGCCGCTTGACCGGTGCGCGCACAATGCTGTACCGTGAAGCGCTGTTTGAAGTCTACACGTTTCCGTATTTTTCTTCAAAATCCACTATTTCGAACTGAAATTCAATATAGTGGATATTACCCAAGCCTTTTGAACTTTGCAAGCCACCTGCCGATGAAAACCAGCGTTTCGACCAATTCTCCGCCCGAAGTGGGCGCCACCCTGCAACGGCTGCGCCTGGCGCGCGGCCTGACACTCGAGGATTTGTCGCGCATCGCGGGCGTTTCGAAGTCCATGCTGTCGCAAATCGAGCGCGAAAAAGCCAATCCCACCATCGCCATCACGTGGCGCCTGGCCAACGCCCTGGGCGTACAGATCGGCGAATTGCTGTCCAGCGCGGAAAAAGCCGTGGAAACCATCCGCATCACGGACGCCCACGAAACCCCCACCCTGCCCGGCGACCATGCGGGCTACGTGCTGCGCATCCTGGGACCGATGGAACTGGCCGGCAAATATGAATGGTATGAAGTGACTCTGGCGCCGGGCGGCGAACTGGCGTCGCAGCCGCACGACCCGGGCACCACCGAACATTTGACGGTCATCCACGGTAACCTGGAGCTGGAAGTGGGCACGGCGAAGAGAAAGGTCAAGAATGGCGGCACGGCACGCTACCCGGCGGACCAGCCGCATACGATACGCAACCTGGGCAAGACGGAAGGCAAGGCCTTATTGGTGGTCATCCATAGATAGTGCTTTTCAGCAGTGTGCAATAGGCGCTTTCGCCCATGCTAAGATTTTGGATTAGACAAGATTTTCACTGTCTTTCATGGAGCCTTAGCAATGACGATTTCCGAAAGCACCACCCTCTTCCACAAGAAAAAAGTCGTCCAGTACGATCCCGATATTGCGCTGCAGTCGGGGCAGGATATCGTCTACCGCCTCTCGCTCGAGTATGACGACAAGCGCAAGATGCCGGACCTGATCGCCGGCTTCCTGGAAAAAACCGACAAGAATGCGCTTGAGGCGCTGATCATCGGCATGTGGGGCGACCCGTACGAAGCGGGCGCCGACGAGGTGATCGCCGCACTGATCAGCCACGCGCCGCAGCTGCCGAACTTGCGCGCGCTGTTCATCGGCGACATGACGTACGAGGAATGCGAAATCTCGTGGATCGTGCAAGGCAGCTACAAGCCGCTGCTGGACGCTTTCCCGCAGCTGGAAGAGCTGCGCATCCGCGGCGGCAATGAGTTGACCGTCGAACCGTTCGCGCACCAGAACCTGCGCAAGTTCACCATCGAGTCCGGTGGCCTCGATCAGAAGATCGCGCAGGCGCTGGCCCAGTCGAGCATGCCCAAGCTGGAATACCTGGAACTGTGGCTCGGTACCGACGACTATGGTTTTTCCGGCGACGTGGCGCTGTACCAGAAAGTACTGGCGCAACTGGCCACGCCGACCCTGCGCTACCTGGGCCTGCGCGATGCGCAGATCGCCGACGAGCTGGCCGTCTGGCTGGCCAACGAGCCGCTGCTGGCCACCGTCGAGACCCTGGACCTGTCGCTGGGCACCTTGGGCGACGTGGGCGCCGAAGCACTGCTGCAAGGCACGCAATTGGGCAATCTGAAACGCATGGACCTGTCGCATCACTATATCTCCGAAGCGAACCAGGAAAAACTCAACGCCCTGCCCTTCCCCGTCAGGCTCGATGATCCGCAGGAAGACGACGAGGACGACGACGAAGTCTATCGCTATGTCGCCGTCGGCGAATAAAACCTGATGCTTTTGCTGGCGACACAGGGCAGCAAGCGCGTGCGCCTGCTGCAGGCGGCGCGCGCGCAGCTGCGCCTGCCGCCCGCGCAGGTGCTGGAATGGCGCGACTGGCTACGTCAGCCTGCCTTGCTCGAGGATTCATTGCGCCAGACCGGCCCGCTCAAGATCGAACCGCCCGGCGACGATCCCGCCGCCCACCTGCTGTTGCTGCAGGCGGGCTGCCGGCTGTTGGACCGTCCGCTGCTCTCGGCGCCCGCGCATGGCGAGCTGCTGGCCATGGATGCGTGGTTTGCCGGTTTTTCCAATGCCATGGCGTCCCTGGCGGCGCAACTGGCGGACCTGCCGCAGACGCGCGTCTTCAATGCGCCAGCCGAAATCTGTCTCATGACGGACAAACTGGCGTGCCAGCGCCATTTGGCCGCGCATGGCGTGCCCATACCTGCCTTGCTGGGACCAGTGGAGAGCTACGAGCATCTGCAGTCGCTGCTGCACGAACACCAGCTTGACCGCGTCTATCTGAAACCGCGCTACGGCTCGTCCGCGTCTGGTGTCGTCGCCTACCGCAGGAACAAGGCCGGGCGGCAGCAAGCCACCACCTCGGCCGCCTTGCACCGCACCGAGGGCGCAACGCGCCTGATGAACAGCAAACGCATGGCCCGCTACGAGTCCGAACACGACATCGCCGCCCTCGTCGACGCGCTGGCAGCCCAGGAACTGTATGCGGAAGCATGGCTGAACAAGCCGCGCTGCGGCGACAGCCATTACGACTTGCGGGTCGTGACCGTAGCCGGCCGGCCCGCGCACCGGGTGGCGCGTATCGGCGCCCAGATGATGACGAATCTGCACCTCGACAACCGGCGCGGCGACGCGGCCGGCCTTTTGAACGCTGCCGACATGGCGGCGCTGGAAGCGGCCAGCGCCCAGGCCGCGCGCGCCTTCCCCCACAGCCACGTGACGGGCTACGACCTCGTCGTGCGCCACGGCCAGGCCCATGTGCTCGAAGCGAATGCCTTCGGCGACCTGCTGCCAGGCCTGCTGTGGCAAGGCGAGGACACTTATGCAGCGCAACTGATCCATGTTTAAAGACACGGCACCGATCCCCGACATGCACCGCATCGTCGGCAGCCACGACATCGTCTTCATCACGCTCGACACCCTGCGCTATGACGTGGCGCAAGCCCTGTATGAGGCGGGTGAGCTGCCCGTGCTGGGACGTTTGCTGCCGCCGGGCGGCTGGGACAAGCGCCACTCGCCCGCCACGTTTACCTACGCGGCGCACCAGGCCTTCTTTGCGGGTTTCTTGCCCACGCCGGCCGCGCCCGGCCGCCATCCGCGCCTGTTCGCCAGCGCCTTTGCTGGCAGTGAAACCACCTCGCCGCACACGTTTGCGTTCGAGGAAGCGGACCTGCCCGCCGCACTGGCCGCGCGCGGCTACCGCACCATCTGCATCGGCGGCGTAGGCTTCTTCAATAAACAGACGGCGCTGGGCACGGTGCTGCCGTCGCTGTTCCAGGAAAGCCACTGGAGCGCCGGCATGGGCGTGGCCAGCCGCCATTCGACGCAAAAGCAGGTGGCGCTGGCGACCCGGCTGCTGGCGCAAAACGACCAGCGCACCTTCTTGTTCATCAACGTGGCCGCCCTGCACACGCCGAACCGCGCCTACCTGCCCGGCTGCCACTGCGATAACCTGGACAGCCATGCGGCGGCCCTGCGCTATGTCGACAGCGCACTGGCGCCCCTGTTTGCCGCCTGCGCCGCGCGCGCGCCCACGTTCGCCATCGTCTGCTCGGACCACGGCAGCGCGTATGGCGAAGACGGCTACCGTGGCCACAGGGTCGCCCATGACAGCGTGTGGCAGGTGCCGTACGCGCACTTCTTCCTCACGCCAGATACCATTTCCCAGGAGTCCCCACCGTGAACCCATCCGAACCGCCGGGCACCCTGGCGCAGCGCATGCGCCACACGCCCTACCAGGCGTATTCATATTCGTATCCGCACAAGGCGGCCTACCGCGCCTTGCCGCAGGCCGCGCCGCTGGCGCCCCTGTGGGCGCAACAGGACCGTTCCGCCCTCTTCGCCTACATCCACATCCCGTTTTGCGAGATGCGCTGCGGCTTTTGCAACCTGTTCGCCATGGCGCGGCCCAGCGCCGACATGGTCGAGCGCTATGTGCAGCAGGTGCTGGTGCAGATGCGCGCGATGGACGGCGCCCTCGGTGAACGCCGCTTTGCCCGCTTCGCGCTCGGTGGCGGCACGCCCACTTACCTGTCGCCCGCGCAGCTGGACACCTTGCTGTGCGGCGCGCGCGACATCCTTGGCATCGACCTGCAAGCCACGCCGGCCGGCATCGAAGCGTCGCCCGAAACCATCACGGCCGAGCGGCTTGCCGTCTGCCGCGCGCATGGCATCGACCGGGTCAGCCTGGGCATCCAGAGCTTTGCCGCCGGCGAGATGCGCGCGCTGGCCCGTCCCCAGCAAAACGCCACCGTCCATCACGCCATCGGCCTGATACGCGCGGCCGGCTTTCCCACCCTGAACCTGGACCTGATCTACGGCATCGCGGGGCAAACCGTCGTCAGCCTGCTCGCGTCCATCGACAGCGCATTGGCCTTCCGGCCCGAGGAAATCTACCTGTATCCGCTGTACGTACGGGAGCAGACGGGTCTTGGCAAAGTGGCGCGCCGCCAGGGTGCCGCGTCGCTCAACCCCATCATGCTGGCCCGCGATGGCGACAGCCGCCTGGCCCTGTACGCGGCCGCGCGCGACCATTTGCGCGCCCAGGGCTATGAGCAGGTCTCGATGCGCATGTTCCGCGCACCGCATGCGCCCGAGCAGAACGGACCGTCGTACTGCTGCCAGAACGATGGCATGGTGGGCCTGGGCGCGGGCGCCCGTTCCTACACTTCGCGCCTGCATTATTCGAGCGAGTACGCGGTGGCGCGCACGCAGACCATCGGCATCATCGAACAGTATCTGGCGCTCGACGAAACGCGCTTCGCGCAGGCCGAACACGGCTATGTGCTTGATGCGCAGGAACAGCGCCGCCGCTACGTGATCCAGTCGCTGCTGACGGAACCGGGCCTGGACCGCGACGCCTACACGGCGCGCTTCGGCACGCGCTGCGAGCTTGATCTGCCGCAGCTGGCCGAGCTGCACGCCTTGGAACTGGTGGAAGAAAACGGCGCGCTGCTGCGCCTGAATGACCGCGGCTACAGCTACGCCGACACCATCGGCCCGTGGCTGGCTTCCGATACGGTGCGCGCGCTGATGGCTGAAGGCGGCCAGGCGTGCTGACAGCGCAAGCGCCAACGCTGTCCCTGCTGTATCGCGGCACGCTTTCGAGCTGCAATTACGCCTGCGGCTACTGCCCGTTCGCCAAGAAGCGCGACAGCCGCGCCACCCTGGCCCGCGATGCGCGCGAAGTGGCGCGTTTTACCAGCTGGGTGGCGGCACAAAAACGGGACATCAGCGTCCTGTTCACGCCGTGGGGCGAAGCACTGGTGCGGCGCCACTACCGCGTGGCCATGCAAACCCTGGCAGCTTTGCCCCATGTGCGGCAAGTAGCGCTGCAGACGAATCTGTCCGGTCCCCTGAACTGGCTGCAAGCGGTGGAGGGGTTGGAAAAGATCGGCCTGTGGTGCACCTACCACCCGGACCAGACGACACTGGCCCGTTTTCTCGAACGCTGCGCACGCCTGGACACGATGGGCGTGCGCTATTCCGTCGGCGTCGTCGCCATGAACGAACACCTGGACGCCATCCGCGCCCTGCGCGCGGCCCTGCCCGCGCACGTCTACCTGTGGCTGAACGCCTACGACCGCCGTGGCCCCGGCTACTACAGAGAACAGGACCTGGCCTGGCTCGACGCCGCCGACCCGTGGTTCGCGCAAAGCCGCCGTCCGTCACCCTCGCGCGGCAAACCGTGCCTGGCGGGCGAAGCGTCGCTGTCCGTCGATGGCGATGGCGAACTGACGCGCTGCCATTTCGTGCCGGAGCGCTTGGGGAATCTGTACGTTGATGACTTGGCAGACATGCTGCAGGAACGCCGCTGCCCGCGCTTCAAGTGCGATTGCTATATCGGCTATGCACAGCGCAAGGATTTGCCGTTTCAGGCAGTGTTTGGGGAAGGGGTGCTGGCGAGGATCGTGACTGTAGGTCGGATTAGCCAGCGTAGGTCGGATTAGCGGCGGCACGCCGCGTAATCCGACACATTGTTGGCATGACGGGTGTTGTCGGATTACGCGCGGCGATGCCGCGCTAATCCGACCTACCGTATTTTACTGCGCAGCCACCTTGGCCGGCTCCGCCACTACCGGCGTCATCTTCAACGAACGGCTGAGGAAGCCCCAGCGATCCGCCACTTCTTCGATCTGCTTGGTCGTCGGCTTGCCGGCGCCATGGCCCGCCTTGCTGTCGATGCGGATCAGCACGGGCGCCGCGCCGCCTTGCGCTGCCTGGGCGGCGGCGGCGAACTTGAAGCTGTGGGCAGGCACGACGCGGTCGTCGTGGTCGGCCGTCGTGATCATGGTGGCTGGATAGCAACCGCCCGCCTTCAGGTTGTGCAGTGGCGAGTATTTCACCAGCGCCTTGAACTGCTCGGCGTCGTCCGACGAACCATAGTCAGGCACCCAGCCCCAGCCCACTGTGAACTTGTGGAAGCGCAACATGTCGAGCACGCCCACTTGCGGGATGGCTGCAGCGAACAGGTCTGGACGCTGCGTCATGGCCGCGCCGACCAGCAGGCCGCCATTGCTGCCGCCGCCGATCGCCAGCTTCGATGGCGAGGTGACCTTGTTGTCCACCAGCCACTGCGCCGCGCCGATGAAATCGTCAAACACGTTTTGCTTGTTCAGCTTGGTACCAGCCTGGTGCCAGGCTTCGCCGTACTCGCCACCGCCGCGCAGGTTGGCCATCACGTAGACGCCGCCCATTTCCACCCAGGCCAGATTCGCCACGGAGAAGCTAGGCGTGAGCGAGATATTGAAGCCGCCATAGCCGTACAGATAAGTCGGGTTGGAGCCGTCGAGCTTCATGCCTTTTTTCGAGACGATGAACATCGGCACCTTGGTACCGTCGCGGCTGGTAAAGAATTGCTGGCGTGTTTCAAAGGCGTTCGGGTCGAAATCGACCTTCGGCTGGCGGTACACCGTGCTCTTGCCCGACTTCATGTCGTAGCGGTAAATGGTCGCTGGCGTCGTGAAGCTGGTAAACGAGTAGAACGTTTCCGTGTCGCCACGCTTGCCCGCAAAGCCGCCGGCCGAACCGATGCCCGGCAAGGCCACTTCGCGCACCAGCTTGCCGTTCAGGTCGACGATCTTGATTTGCGTTTGCGCATCTTTCAAGTAATCGAGCACCAGCTGGTTGTTGATGAGGTTGACGGCGACGAGGGTTTCCGCGCTTTGCGGCACGATTTCCTTCCAGTCGGCAGGGGCAGGTTTGCGCGTATCGATGGCGATCACGCGCGATTTTGGCGCCTTGTTGTCCGTCTTGAAGAAGAACACGGGGCCGTCATTGTCGATGAACGAGTATGAAGCGTCAAACTCTTCCAGCAAGCCCACGACCTTGGCGTTTTTCTGGCGCAAGTCCTTGTAGAAAACGCGGTTCTTGCGTTCCGTGCCTTGCGTGGCCGTGATGATCAAATAATTGCCGTCGTCGCTGACGGTGCTGCCGCCGAACGCCCATTCCTTCTGGTCGGGACGGTCGAAAACGAGCACGTCGTCGCTTTGCGGCGTGCCGATCTTGTGGAAATACAATTTCTGGAAGTAATTGATATCGGCCAGCTTGGTGGCTTCGTTCGGCGCGTCATAACGGCTGTAGAAGAAACCTGTGTTGTCCTTGGTCCACGAGGCGCCCGAGAACTTTGCCCACTTGATGTGGTCTGTCAAATCCTTGCCCGATTCGATGTCGCGCACTTTCCACTCGTTCCAGTCGGAACCGGAAGCGGACGTGGCATAGGCCAGGTACTTGCCGTTCGGGCTGATCGAAGTGCCTGCCAGCGCCACCGTGCCATCCGTGGACAGGGTGTTCGGGTCCAGCAGCAGGCGCGGTTCGTCCGTCAGTTTTTTCACCGTGTACAGCACGGCCTGGTTCTGCAAGCCGTCGTTGCGGCTGTAGAAATAGCGGCCGCCCTGCTTCGTTGGCGTAGAGAAACGCTCATAATTCCACAGCTTGGTCAGGCGCTGCTTGATCGCGGCGCGCTCGGGAATGGTGCCCAGGTAAGACTGCGTCAGCTTGTTTTGCGCCGTGACCCACTCGCCCGTTTCCGCGCTGTTGGCATCTTCCAGCCAACGGTACGGATCGGCGATGGTGGTGCCGAAATAGCTGTCTTGCTGGTCGACTTTTTTGCTGACCGGATACGTCACGGCAGCGCCGTCGCCGGCCGGGCACGATGGCATCGCGGCGCTTTGCGCCAGGGCATTGCCACCGAAAGCGGCCATCAAGCTGAATATGAGGGATGCACTACGTAATTGCATGGGTTGTTGTCTCATTGTTGGATGTCGAGGAAAGCAGGCCGCTCACACACACGCCGCGCCTGCCCATGTTGACTTTCGCCAAGAGAAATCATAGCGCGGATTGCCACTTTTAAAGCACAGTTATCTGAGGGATTTGCCGTCTTTTGTTTGGATAATTTACGGGAAACGCCATGATAAATCTCGCTTTCGGCGGAATCGGCAAACTGACGTTCATGCAAGAAACGTTATCAAAAGCAAAGTCATTTCATCAAGTTGTCATAAATCTTCTTTACTATCGGCAACATGTTCATGGCCCGTCCAGAGGCCGTGCCGCCACAGCCTCCTATGCACACTCTCGCCCTCCCTACCGCCACCGCCGCGCCGGCCCCCGCGACGCCATCGAATGTGGCTTACCTGAAACCGCCATCGGCAAGCATGACCATCGAAGGGACGGATGCCTTACACGACATCCTGGCGGGCCGCAAGCTCAGCGCGCTGTTCCAGCCCATCATCCACATGCATAGCGGCGACATCATCGGCTACGAAGGCTTGATACGGGGGCCGTCCGACAGCCCCCTGCACGCGCCGATGAATCTGTTCAAGGTGGCGCGCGCGCACGACCTGACCCTGGAAGTGGAGCACCTGTGCCGCCAAGTGGTGCTCGAACGCTTTGCCGAACTGCAGCTGCCAGGCAAGCTGTTTCTCAACGTCAGCCCGGAATGCCTACTGCTGCGCAATGCCCGCCATGGCGAAACCCTCGAATACATCGAGCACATCGGCATCAACCCGGACCGTGTCATCATCGAGCTGACGGAAAACCAGCCCACCTACGATTACGAGCTGATGCGCGAGGCGGTGCTGCATTACCGTAACATGGGTTTCCAGATCGCCATCGACGACCTGGGCGAAGGCTTTTCCAGCCTGCGCCTGTGGTCGGAACTGCGTCCGGAATACGTGAAGATCGACATGCATTTCATCCAGGGCATCAACAACGACCCCGTGAAACTGCAGTTCGTGCGTTCGATCCAGGAAATCGCGGAGAAGTCGGGCACCCTGGTGATCGCCGAAGGCATCGAGGCGCAGACGGAATTGCTGGTCCTGCGCGACCTCGGCGTGGCGTTTGGGCAAGGCTATCACCTGGGCCGGCCCAACGCGGTGCCGGCACGGGCCCTGCCGGCCGAAGTGGTGCAGGCGCTGGGGCGCAATGGCGTGGCCGTGTATCCGCAGCGCAGCAGCCTGGAAAAGAATGGCGCCAGCATCCGCAAGCTGCTGCACAAGGTGGCGGCAGTGTCGCCACAGCTCAACAATAACGAGGTGTACGATATTTTCCTGAAGGAACCGAAGCTGATGATTATCCCCGTCGTCGATGACGGCGTGCCGCTGGGCCTGATCAGCCGCTTTGAAATGATCGACCACTTCGCCCGCCCCTACCAGCGCGAACTGTATGGCAAGAAATCATGCAGCCTGTTCATGGATGCCACGCCCCTGATTGCCGACCACGAGACGAGCTTGCAGGAACTCAGCTACACCATGGTGCAGTCCGATGCCCACCACCTGTTCAACGGTTTCATCATCACCGAGCACGGCCGCTACCTGGGCATGGGCACGGGCCACGACCTGATGCGCGAAATCACGCAGATGCAGATCAACGCGGCCCGTTACGCCAACCCGCTGACGCAACTGCCCGGCAACGTGCCCATCAACGAGCATATCGACCGTTTATTGCACAGCGGCAGCCGCTTCTGGGTCTGCTATTGCGACCTCGACCACTTCAAGCCCTTCAACGATGTGTACGGCTACCGCAAGGGCGACGACGTGATCCAGCTGACGGGAGAAATCCTCAGCAGCCATTGCGACCCGAACCGCGACTTCATCGGCCACATCGGCGGCGACGATTTCATGATCCTGTTCCAGAGCGAAGACTGGGAAACGCGCTGCCAGGCCATGCTCGACGACTTCGCGGCCGCCATCCTCGCCTACTACAGCACGGGCGACTGCGAACGGGGCGGCTACATCAGCGAAGACCGGCAAGGCAAGAAAGTGTTTTATTCGTTGATCAGCCTGTCGCTGGGCGTCATCAAGGTCGAGGCGCACCAGTACTACACGCACCATCAGATCGCCACGCAGGCGGCCGAAGCGAAGAAGCAGGCAAAGAAAATCCACGGCAACAGCCTGTTCCTGGACCGGCGGCAAGGCGCGGCTGTGGCGCGCATGGATGCCTAGCCTGGAGCAATAATACGCAAGATCAAATACGCACGAGATCGCCAAACGCATTGCTGCTGCGCGTATCGGACACGAATGCCAGGCTGATGTGCGCGCCATCGCGGCGCGCCTGCACGCGGTAGCTGCCTGCGGGCAGATCCACGAACAGTCCTCCATACGCCGTGTCCGGTTCCAGGCCGCCGCCCGTAACGTCTTCCCCGGCGCCGATGAAGACGCGGCCCGAAACGATGGCAAGATGCACGATCACCTGCGGTTCGGCAAGTTCGGCGTGCAAGGCAAGTTCATACGCGCCATCGCCGCCCACGTTGAAAAACGCGACTTGCCCCGCATTCACGGCCGCCAGTTCGGCGCTGGGGATGCTCCACCAGTCGCAGTCCTCTTCCAGCTTGTGGCGCAAGAGCGCCGGGTCGAACACGCACAGGGTAGCCGTCCCGGTCACAATGGTCGTCATATGGCCAGCGGCGCCGGTCCCAGCAGGGGCTGGCTCTCCACATACTGCGCGCTCGCTTGCGCCTGCCACGGGAAATGGCCATCGCGCGACGGCCAGACGATCTGGTACAAGGTAAAATCATCGCCCTGGTAATACCAGCGCGCATAGCCGACATAGTCGCGGTATTGCTCGACGGGCACGCGCACGAAGGCGCACTGATGGCCTTCCAGCAAGACGTCCGTGGTAGTCGTGAAATCCGTGATGGCGCCGCTGCGCGCGGCGTCCAGCGCCAGGTCGAGTATCCGGTGGGCCATGGAATGGGGCAAGCCCATGATCAGGAATTCAGGCTGGCCGAAGCTGTGGCAAGCGCCTATGGTGAAGGCATAGCCGGGACCTTCTTCATCGGCACCGATATGCACGCCATGCCAGCCATGCGTGGCGATGTCGTCGATGACTTTTTGCTCTGATGCATCCTCGCCTGCCTGCCTTACCATGCTCCACCTTTCACCGTGCCGAAAAACCGTGCCGCCTTGGCGACATGCCTGCCGGCAATTATCGCATGCGGCACGCGTCCATGCGCGCACGGCGGCGGCGCTTCAGTCGGGCGGCTGCAGCGGCGGAAAGCGCACCTGGTGCCATTGCCGCATGCGCTGCTGCGCCTCTTGCAGCTGTGCCGGCTCCAGCCGGGTGGCAGCCGCTTCCCTGGCCCTGGCCGCCCCGCCATCGCCACCCTCGGCCGCCAGCGCCAGCCACATGTAGCCGCAGACGGGGTCCCTCTCCACGCCGCGTCCGCTGTTGTACATGCCGCCCAGGTTGTACTGGGCCAGCGCATGGCCCTGGCCCGCCGCGCGCGCATACCATAGCACGGCCAGGCCATCGTCTTGCGGCACGCCATGGCCGTTCGCGTACATTACGCCCAGGTTGTTTTGCGCGCTGGCATCGCCCTGCTCGGCCGCCGTACGGTACCAGCGCACGGCGCACACTTCGTCGCGCTCCACGCCCTGGCCATTCGCATACATCACGCCCAGGTTGAACTGCGCATTCGACGCGCCCTGGGCCGCCGCCCGGGCATACCAGTCGAGCGCCAGGCGCAAATCGCGGATGACGCCGCGCCCGCCCGCAAACATGCCGCCCAGATTGTATTGCGCCATGCAATGGCCTTGCAGGGCAGCGCGCCGGTACCACGCGACGGCGCGCGCCTCGTCCTTGTCCACGCCCTGGCCGCGCGCCAGCATCAGGCCCAGGTTGAACTGGGCGTCGGCGTCGTCCTGCTCGGCCGCCCGCTGCAGCCAGGCATAGGCGCGCAGCTGGTCGGGCGCCACGCCCAGGCCTTCCGCATACGCCACGCCAAGTTGCCGCTGCGCCACGGCCAGCCCCTGTGCCGCGGCCTGGCGGAACCAGGCCAGCGCCTGCGCATCGCTCTGCACCACGCCCTGCCCCCGTTTGTAGACGAGCCCCAGATTCAGCTGTGCCTGCGCATCGCCTTGCAAGGCCGCCTTGCGGAACCACGCCAGGGCCAGCGCATCGTTCTTTTTCGCGCCCAGACCCTGGGCATAGGCTTCGCCCAGCAGAGATTGTGCGCTGGCCACGCCCTGCTCGGATGCGCGGTAAAACCACGCCAGGGCCAGCTCGTCGCTCTGCAGCACACCGCGTCCCTTGCGGTACATCTGCCCCAGGTTTTGCTGGGCCGAGGCATCGCCCTGGGCGGCGGCGCGGCGAAACCACAGCACGGCGTCGGCATCGCTCTGCGCCACGCCGCGGCCGTGGTAATACATGGCGCCCAGGTGGTTCTGCGCGAACGCCAGCCCTTGCAGCGCTGCCAGGCGTAGCCAGACAAAGGCACGCGCGTCGTCCTGCGCCACGCCTTCGCCCTTCTTGTACATCAATCCCAGGTTGAACTGGGCGTAGGCATTGCCCTGCTCGGCAGCCGTGCGGAACCAGATATACGCATGGTGGCTATCTCTGGCAGTATGGTCCTTGTCCATGTGCGCCCCCATCCACATCGCGCTTGCCGGCAGCACGCGCAAAACGGCGGCCCAGGGCGGCGAAATCGAAATCGTGTGTTGCTTAAATTTTAAATTCGCTGCAGGGGAAGGACTTGAGCAGGCTCAATAGAAATAATAAAATTATATCGTTTTGATGAGCCCGCTTAGAGGGGAAACGGCGCTCAGCGGCGCGATGGATGCTTTTGCAGGAATTGCGGCACCTTGGCGGCGGCCAGCTTGTTCAGCGACACGAGCAAGTCGGCGTCGACATCGGCGATGCCGTAGCTGCTGCGCAAATGGCGGCCGATATGGATCAGCACTTGCGCCGCCACTTCCGCGTCGGACTCGGCCCTGTGGGCGGCGCTCTTGAAGGCGATGCCCAACTGGCTCGACAGCAAGCCCAGCTTGTAGCTGGCCATGCCGGGAAACACGCGGCGCGACAGTTTCAAGGAACACACGAGCGACTGGTGTGCCGGCGTCAGGTTCAGCCTGGCGCTTTCCGCGCGCAGGAATTTTTCATCGAAGCTGGCATTGTGCGCCGACAAGGCATCGCTGCCGATAAAATCCAGCAATTGCGGCACCACTTCGGCCACGGGCGGTGCTTTGTCCACCATCGCCTGCGTGATGCCCGTCAACCCCGTGATGAACGAGGGGATGCGCGCATTGCAGTTGATCAGGGTCACGTAACGGTCCGTGATCCGCCCGCCCTCGATGCGCAGCGCCGCCACTTCCGTGATGCGGTCGCCCATGTCGGGCGACAGTCCGGTCGTCTCGAAGTCGATCATGACGATCGGTTTGTCAAACACATTCATGAAGTCAGGCTCTTTCTGCGATGCTGCGGTGGACCAGCTTAGCCGAACTTGCGCACGGCGTCCAGCGCAAGACCGGCACCAATGCTGCCGAACAAATCGCCTTCGACCTTGCGCGCGGCCGGCACCAGCGCCGCGATCTTTTCGCGCAGCAGGCGCACGCCGCTCGATCCACCCGTGAAGAACACGGTGTCGACGGCTTCCGGCGCCACGCCCGCGTCGCGCAGCAGACGCAGCACGGTGTCTTCCACGGAACCGCACAGGTGGCCGATGGCTTCGTCGAACTGCGTGCGTTTGAGCAACAGGCTTTGCGCGGGCGACAAGCGGTCCAGCTCCAGCTGCACTTCGGCCGCGTCGGACAGGGCGATCTTGCCCTCTTCCACTTTCATGGCCAGCCAGTGGCCGGCGCGCTCGTCGATCAGCTTTTGCAGACGACCCATCTTGTCTTGCTCGCGCGCATCGCGGCACACGTCGGCCAGTTGCACCCAGATCTTCTTCGTGTACGCCAGGTTGATCGTGTGCCACGTCGCCAGATTGAAATAATAGCTGGACGGCACTTCGCTATTGTTGTTCAGGCGGCTGCCATAGCCGAGCAGAGGCATGACGGAAGACAGGCTCAGGTATTTATCGAAATCCGTGCCACCGATGTGCACGCCGCCCGTGGCGAGGATATCGTCACGGCGCTCGGCCTTTTTCGCCCGGTCCGGCGACAAACGCACCAGTGAAAAGTCGGACGTACCACCGCCGATGTCGGCGATCAGCACCAGCTCTTCCTTGGCTATCTGCGACTCGTAGTCGAACGCTGCGGCAATCGGCTCGAACTGGAAGGCGACATCCTTGAAGCCGACGGAGCGCGCCACTTCGGCCAGGGTGTCCTGCGCCAGCTGGTCCGCTTGCGCATTGTCGTCGATAAAGAAGACGGGACGGCCGAACACGGCGGACGAGAATTCGCGGCCGGCGGACTGCTCGGCGCGGCGTTTCACTTCGCCAATGAATTGTGCGAGCAACATACGGAACGGCAAGGCGCGGCCGCCGACTTCCGTCTGGCCATCGATGAGGCTCGTGCCCAGCAGGCTTTTCAGCGAGCGCATCAAGCGTCCTTCGTAACCGGCCAGATAGCCGGCCAGCGCCGCGCGGCCAAAACTGACTTCCTCGTCTTCCGCATTGAAGAAGACGACGGACGGTAAGGTCGTCTTGCCATCTTCCAGGCCGAGCATGGTGCTCTGCCCTGGACGTGCCCAGCCTACCGTGGAATTTGACGTGCCGAAATCGACGCCGCAAGCATTGGCCATGTCGACCCTTCCCTGAATAAAGGGGCGTTATGTTATCAGAAGGCAGGCTTTTGCACCAGCAAAACCCGTTCATCCCGGTCAACAGCATAAGCTTGCTTTGCATCAAGTACCAACCACACGCAAAAGATACTCTTGGAAAATTAACGCCGAGCAACTCGGCCAGCTCCCGGAGACCCATCGTGCCCCATGCTCCCCTGCGCCACCTGCCAGCAGCTTTGCTGGCCGCCTTCCTCGTTTCCCTGGCCGGCTGCGGCGGCGGTTCGGCCGACACCCAGGCCGGCGCCGGTTGCGGGCTGCACAGCACGGCACGGCAGGCTGCGGCGGCAACCCGCCGCCGGTCGTCAATCCGCCCGTAACGCCTCCGGTGACGCCGCCCGTGATTCCGGCCGTCACGCCGCCCGAACCGGCCAGCCTGGCCACCGCCGTCAACCTCGTGTTTTCCAGCACGGAACTGGCCTCGGCGGGCCTGGCCGGCGGCGAAGTGGCCGTCACGGCCCTCGTCAAGGATGGCGCCAACCTGGCCTTGCCCAACGCGAAGATTTCCTTTGCCGCCGATTCCGGCATCCTCGGCAGCGTCGATGCCGTGACGGACAAGAACGGCCAGGCGCGCGCCCTGCTGGGAACGGGAGGCGCCAACAGCAACCGCAGCATTACCGTAACGGCCAATGTGGGCACGCGCAGCGGCAAGGGCATGGTGGCCGTCACGGGCAGCACGGTGGAGCTGCTGGGGCCGGCCGCCTTGATGCTGGGCCAGGGCGCCGACCTCACCGTCACCGTGCGCGACTCGGCGCGCAAACCCGTGGCCGGCGCCGCCATCGCCTACAGTACGGGCGCCGGCAACAGCGTGCGTGTCAAGGATGGCGGCGCTGCACTCAGCAATGCGCAAGGCCAACTGGTGCTGCGCTTGACGGCAAGCAGCCTGGGCAAGGACGCCGTGTCCGTCAATGCGCTGGGCGCCGCCGCCACGCAAGCGTATGCCGTGGCGGGCAGTGACCTGCGCCTGAGCCCGGCCGTGGGCCAGGATGCCAGCGGCGCGGACGTGCTGGCGGAAGTGGCCACACTGGCATGCCAGCCCATCGACGCGCGCTATGACAAGGCGGGCGTGGCGCAGTCCGGCAGCGCCAGCTTGTCGACCTCGCGCGGCAACCTGTTTGCGGACAGCGCCTGCAGCCAGGCCTTGCCCGCCAGCTTGATGTTCAGCAATGGCAACTTGCCGCGCAGCTATGTGCAGTCGGCCAACGCGGGCGTGGCCACCATCACGGCGGCCGTGGCCGGTGGCCCCTCGGCGCAGACGCGGCTGGAATTCGTCGCGCCATTGAGCCCTGCCAGCAAGCTGGCCGTGCAAGCGGATCCGGCCGTGCTGCGCGCGAATACGACGGCATCGGCCGACAATGCCAGCATCAGCACCAGTATGAGCACCATCGGCGCCGTGGTGCGCGATGGCGCGGCCAACAACCTGGTCAAGAACGCGCCCGTGCTGTTTACCATCTTGAGCGACCCCAGCGGCGGCTACCTGCGGCAAGCGGGCCGCGTACTGACGGGCAGCGACGGCCTGGCGCGCGCCGAGTACGTGGCGGGACCGGCCGACAGCGGCCGCGATGGCGTGCTGATCCAGGCCCGCATCGAGGGCGCTGCGCAAGCGGCGGCCACGGCCCTCGTGCGGCTGACGGTGGCGCGGCAAGCGCTGTCGGTCAAGCTGGGCACGGGCAGCCTGCTGCGCGAGTATTCGGCCAGCGTGCTGCAAAAGGACTTTGCCGTGTTCGTGTCCGACAGCGCCGGCAATGCCGTGCCCGGCGTCACCATCACGGCCGCCGCCTGGCCCAGCCGCTATGCCAAGGGGTACTATGTGTGGCAAGCGGACAAGCCCGAGTTCCCCGACACGGGCGTCTGGCGCCTGGCCCTGCCCCATTACAGCTGTGCCAACGAGGACGTCTTGCGCAATGGTATTTTTGACGCCGCCTATGATGGCAACGGCAATGGCGTGCTCGATCCGGGCATTCCCCTGACCGTCAGCGCAAGCGGCCTGAGCGACGCGCTGGGCATGGCCACCGTCACCATCAGCTATCCGCGCAACTTTGCTTCCTGGGTGCATGTCGCCTTGACCGTGCGGGGCACGGTCAGCGGCACGGAAGCGAGCGCCACGGCGGACTTGCCCTTACCCACCCTGGCCAGCGATTTCAGCGCCCGCCGCGTGGAGCCGCCGGGACGCCTCAGCCCCTATGGCAGCGGCCCCTGCGACAGTCCCGATTGAGGAGCAGGCATACCACTTGCCATTAAATCAAATTATTTGCAACATGGACAAGAAAACAGTCTTGCCACATGGAAATATTTTCGCTATGCTCATTTTTCCCGCCCAGGCCGCCACAAGCGGCCGGGCCTGCAGGAATACTTTGAGACAGGTTGCTTGCCAGACCATTATGCGAAAAAAGAATACTGTAGCCCGGACACCCATCACCACCACCCGCCCCGTATCCGGCGCCGGACGGCGCGTGACCTCGTATGACGTGGCCCTGCTGGCCGGCGTGTCGCAATCGGCCGTGTCGCGCTGCTTCAAGCCGGGCGCCAGCGTTTCGCCAGCCACCCACGCCAAGGTCATGCAGGCGGCCATCAGCCTCGACTACATCCCCAACGCGGCCGCGCGCAGCCTGATCACGCGGCGCTCGAACCTGGTGGCCGTCATCATTTCCAACCTGGCCAATCTGTACTATCCGCAAGTATTGTCCGACCTGAGCCAGCAAATTGCCCGCCAAGGCAAGCGTCTCCTGTTGTTTACCCTCGAGCGCGAAGCGGACATCGGCAAGGTCTTGTGCGACGTGTGGCAATACCAAGTCGATGGCGCCATCGTGGCCGCCTGCCTGTCGGACGAACAGATGGCCGAATTCGGCCGGCGCGACGTGCCGCTGGTGCTGTTCAACCGCAGTCCGCGCGAGCACGCCGTGCACGCCGTGCTGTGCGACCAGGGTGAAGCGGCGCGCCTGCTCGTGTCGCGCCTGGCCGAGGCGGGCCACCGCCAGTTCGCCATCATCGACGGTCCCGGCGACTCGGCCGTCGCACAGGAACGCAAGGCCGGCATGCTCGATCGTTTGCTGACCCTGGGCTTGCCCGCGCCCATCGTCGTCAGCGGCAACTACGATTACGCCAGCGGCGGACGCGGCTTGCGCAAGGTCATCGACCGCCTGGGCCGCGTGCCGGACGCCGTCATTTGCGGCAACGACATCATGGCCATCGGCTGCCTGGACACGGCGCGCCACCAGATGGGCATCGAGGTGCCGCTGCAGATGTCGGTGGCCGGGTTCGACGCGCTGGAAGCATCAGGCTGGCTCAGCTACGACATCACCACCCTGCGCCAGCCCGTGCAAAAGATGGCCACCGATGCCGTCGCCATGCTGGGCGAACTGATGGAGCGGCGCGGCGGCATCGCCGAGCGCCGCCGCTATTGCTCGTATCTGGTCGAGGGAAGTACGGCGAGGCTGACTGGAGCACAGCCATATTTCGGCATGATGGCCGCCGCCTGAAAAACGCCCGTGGCGTTGTTGCCTGCCCCTCGCCGTACTATTCGTACTGTCTTCGGGGCCGCGCCTAGCCACAGGCGTTTTTCAGACGCTCGCACTTCTCTGCCAAAAACCTTACACATAAAAAAACCTCGCATTGCTGCGAGGTTTTTCATTTCAAGGCCAGGGAATCAACCGAAGATCTTGCCCTTGAGCATATTCAAACCCTGGCTGACGAGGTCATTGCCTTCCGGTACCTGACCATCAGGGGTCAGTTTGTCGATCAGCTGGGGCAGCAAGGCTGCCAGGCCGCCCGAAGCCGCGTCCGGTGCGACGCCCGCTTTTTCCGCGATCTGGGTGATCGTGTCGCTACCGAGCGCATCCTTAATTTGTTCGCCGGAGACAGGCGCATTGGCACCCGTGCCGATCCAGCTGGCCACCTGGTCACCCAGGCCGCTTTCCTGGAATTTCTGCAGCAGGCCGGGCAAGCCGCCATGCTGGTTGACCAGGTCCATCACACTGGCCATCAATCCCGATGGGGCTTCCCCGTCAGCACTTTTGTTGCCCAAAGCGCTCATCGCCTGTCCTGCAAGTTGATCTAGCAAACTCATCGTATTCTCCTGAACGCTATCGATTGGTGCCGCGTGACTGCGGCTTCGGTATGGCGCAGACCATTCTGCGCCATGGAAATCATTATACTATGAATAATAAAAATGCTATAATTACAATCTTGAGGCGAACGCACAGATCGCCTCACTGTCGAGGCATCCACCTCCATCATATTTAGTTCGGCCCAACTTGCAAGCGTAAATTGACAGTTTGCAAAAACGTGTAGAATTAATTTTCCATTTACTGAGGAGTATCAACACATGAACATCAATAAAGCGGTAGACAAGGCTTACGAAAAAAAGACCTTCAAGGAAATCGCTGATGCGCCCGTCGATGCGCTGCAAGGCGTGAGCGAAAAGGATGCGGAACTGCTCAAGCAAGCGTTCAATATCAAGACCGTGCGCGATCTGGCGAACCTGAAATACTCGAAGTGGGCGCGCGCCATCGTCACCCTGGCCGATACGGAAGAATAAACCGGGCCATGCCGCAGGCATTCCCGTCAGCACAGCCCGCCCCAGTCGGCGGGTTTTTTCATTCCGGCCTATTACCGGCTGGCAAGCCGATAGCCGCGCGGAGTCGCCGTTGACTACGCCGCTGACCCTGCCCGGCATCTGCTGGCCCCTGCAAGCGAGCACGGGCCACCTTGCCGTCACCACGCAGCACATCACGGGCCACTTTCGCGCCGGCGCAGGCGAAGATGCCATCATCGTGTGCGATCTGTTGGCAGCCGGGAAGTTCCGCAATGGCGCGGCGCGCCACTGGTGCCGCACGCACCAGTGCTACTGGGGCACGCAGGCCGACGTGGCCGACTGGCAGGCAACGCGGCAGATGCGTTGCCGCCAGCACGCCAGCCCCATGGGCTACGTGCTGTATCCGGCGCTGTTCGACCCCAGCCAGTTTCACGCCACGACCTTGCGCCCGGGCCCCGATGGCTTGCTGCAACTGCGCGCCAAGGCCGATGATGGCGGCGCCCTGCTGGCGCGCGACCTAGCCGCGCTGGCCATCGATTGCCGCGCCCTGCCCGGCCTGTTCCCGCCCGACGTCGTGCAGCTGAACATCACGCCGCCCGCCGCGCAAGCGTTCACCGCCGCCTTGCAGGCAGGCACGCCGCTGGACTGCAGCGACTGCGCCCGCTGCGGCCATCCGCACCTGGACCTGGGCAGCTTCGCGCTGGCGCCGCACCGGCGCCACAGCTGCGGCCATTGCGGCCACGACGCCTCGCACAGCGCCACGGCCATCGTCTCGACGCCCCTGTGGCGGCTGCGCCAACGCTACGCGCAATGGTTCTGACGCAATGCGTCTGATGGTGCGTCCGCCCACAGTCAGGCAATGCACTGCCGAGTAGACTCCCTCCATCACCACCACGAGGACGGCACCATGCCACAAACGCAACACCAGGATGAAAATGGCCAACCGGGCGACGAAGGCGATTTGTCCGACCTGCTCAGCGAATTGCGCATCCTCTTGCCGGGCGCGCAGATGCTGACGGCCTTCCTCATCATCCTGCCCTTCAACGGCGGCTTCGCGAAGATCGTGCAGGCGGAAAAAGTCGTCTTCCTGCTGACGTTCTTCCTGTCCATGACCAGCCTGGTGCTGCTCAGCGCGCCAGCCATCCAGCACCGCGTGATGCGCCCGCTGCAAGACCGCGAACGTTTCAAGCGCGTGGCCGACCGCATCATGATGTGCGGCGCCTTTTCCCTGGCGCTGGCGTTTATTCTGGGCACGAACCTGGTGATGTCGGAAGTGTTCGGCCACATCGCCGGCATCATCGCCGGCGTGCTGATGGGGTCACTCATCATTTGCATGTGGTGGTGGCTGCCCCTGCACCTGAAAAGCAGCAAGAAGATCTAAGCGAAGCTGGCAGCGCCCAGTCCGCGCCCGGCAACTATCGTAGGCATAGTCGCTTTCATATTCTACGTGTCAATATTTTCCATGGGATCAGAAATTCCTTGCGCCGTCCGTCTCCGAGTGACATCAGAGCGATTCCTCCGTCCTGGCCATCAGCACGGCTGCCGTCATGCAAATACAGCTTGCGCACCTCGACGCCAAGATTAGTATGAATGCAATATTTTGTCTTCGTACAACTAGTATCGAACCCGCATTGAAAGGATGACAACTTGGATCCCGACCTCGACCTCCTCAAGAAGCAGATTGAATTGATGGCCTTGCACGCGCAATCGAGCATGGACCCCGCGCAAGCAAGGGCTTTCGAGGCAGCGACATGGAAAATGCAGGCGGAGTATGAAGGTGCAAAACGCATCCTGGCCGACAAGAACGCCAGCGCGGAAGCCAAGAAATATGCAAAGGACGTCACGGACGCCATCAACAAGAACTTGCCCAACATGGTCAAGGGCGTGCTGTCCGCGGCGAGCGCCTTCAAGTCCGGCGACTATATCAATGGCAGCGCCGCCATCATGGATATCTGCGCCGCCGGCATGCAGCTGATCGGCAGCCTGTCAGCCGGCGCCGGTCCGTACGGCGCGATATTCGGCGCCCTGTTCAGCATTGTCGGTCAACTGCTCACCTATTTCGGGCCAAAGCAACCTTCTCTCAAGGATCAGATCATTGAGGCAATGAAAGGGTTGAACGCGGATGAGAAACTGCGTGAGGTCAAGGCCAATGGCAGTGCGGTTGATCAATATATGGCGACCATAGGCCGCATCAAACTGGATCTGTCCGAAATTCTGCCGACGCCCTTGAACACGGTGGAGAATCGGGTGAAGGTCCACAAATGTCTCGATAGTTGCATTATTTCAATAAATAATGCGTTTACCATTATTTCCGTTTTATACGACAAATGGATGACCGCCGAATGGCTGAAAGACGAAAAAACCCAGGACCTGGAGAAATGGCCGGAAATCCTCGGCGTTTTCTGCCGCACCTACGCCGATGCGTTGCTCGCCCATGTACTGCTGGAGTCCCTCGTCGACCATGAAATGGTGGGGCGGCAGCTGGAGCAGGCCTCGATTCGAAATCCGGACTACAAGAACACGCCGCACGAGTATGACGCGATCTACGACCGTTTGATACGGCTCGAAGCGGACATGGAGGCGCTGCCCAAGCTGTGGAACGACGGCAACACCCAGATGCTGGAATGCCTGAAGGCGATCGAACCGGTCGCCCGCGACCGGGGCCTGTTCGCTCACCTCGGCACCAACATGAGCAAGAACCTCTACGCCGCGACGGGAGGCAACGTCACGCGGACCGGCGAATGGAAGCCTTTCCAGATCGGCTATGGCAATCGTGGCCGCCGCTTCGCCTTGACGATGCCAAAGACAGAGGCAGGCTCGCTGAAGCCACGCTATCACCTTTTCTTCTGCCAGCACTGGAGCGCGTCCGATAACGGCGACATGGAACACGGCTGGATGGATCCGACCACGATTGAAGTGTCGGACATGAAAGAAGTATCCGGTGATAAATTCCATGACGTCTGGGCGCTGCCGTCCCCCGACGACAGCCGCGCATCGTTCGTCTACACGGCGCGCAATGAAGGCAGGCAAGGCTCCATCAAGCTCCATCAATTGAATGACAGCGGAGAGTTGAAAGCCGGAAATTGGCAGCCGGCGACCAAGGCCGGCGTCGTCAACGTCCGCGCCATCACCCATCCACCCGCGACATTGCCCGATGACCCGGACGGGGCCGCCATGCTGCCGGCCCTCCTGCAAGGGACGGACCATTACAACTCCATCATGTACGGCGCCCTTGCCGCTTCCGGCGAGCTTTACGTCGACCAGTCAAATACCCGCTGCTACGTGCCAGCGCCGTGGGGCAGCTATACCGGTATCGATGTCGATCCCTACTATGTCTGGGTTTTTGGGCCGATGGGCCTGGCGTGCGCCACGCACGCCTCGGTCATCAGTTGTATACGCGGCATCATCAAATCGCCCAGATGGATCAGCCATATCCCCGAAGCGCTGATCGGCGACACGCATACCCATCCGAGCAAAACGTGGCGGGACAGGTACACCCAGGCGAGGATTCCCTACCCGCCGCTGATCGGCATCCAATCGCTGTCGCCGTGCAAGGATGGCACCCTGTTCGCCAGCATCACGACACGCACCGTTACAGCTGTACAACATGGCGGAGAAGTCGCCTACATCGCGACCGATACGCCAGCCCTGTATACGGCCCTCTACAGCATCAATATCAAGGATGGCAGCCTCAACGTGGGACCGTGGAGCAAGCTGCCCGGCGGCCCGCAGGCGCAACAAGTCCAGAAGATGGCCATCCCCTGCTGGTCGCTATTTGCAAGTTTGAAAGCACAGCTGGCCAAGACGCCTGTCATGGCCCCGCCTCCGCTGCGAACTGCCCGGCAGACCACGCTGTAAGCCTGTCCTGCCGCCATGGCTCGCCGTGGCGGCAGGAATCACAGAGACGGCAGGCAACGCACGGCGGAAGGAAACGCAGCATGGGCAAGGCGCTACCCCGCCTTTTGCAAAATGGTGATCTTGCCATCTGCCTCGAGGAACGCGCATTTCATGTCCGCCAACGGACAATCGGCCTCGCGCAGCGCCTGCTCGACATCGCCGCCGGCCACCCGGCATTTCTTGACGACATCATCGAAAATCTGCCCGTCGCGGCCCAGCAGCACGGGCGTGCCATCGACCAGATCGGCGAACTTGCGGCTGCGCGAACTCAGCCATGCGATCAGCATGTTGAGGCAGATCAAAGTCAACGCCAGTACCAAGCCGGCAGGAACGGATTCGTCTCCGCCGGACAGGGAATTCGATACCGCCTCGCTCAGCAGCATGACGACCAGCAAGTCGAACGGCGTGAATTGCCCCACAGTCCGCTTGCCCGTCATGCGCACCATCAGCAGCAAGGCAAGATAGATGATGACGGCGCGCGCCACCAGTTCCCACACCGGCACATCCAGATCGAACATGGCAATCCTCCCCACAGATGATTGCCTTATTTATACGTCTTTTTGCTCCGGCATGGCAACACCGCTGGCCTGCTCCAGCAACGTTTCGCGGAAAATCCCCACCAGCGGACGCAAGTTGACCTTGTGCCAGGCCAGCCACAATGGCGTGCGGTAGCTGAACCACGGCAGTGCGCGCACGATCACGCCGGCCGGCGCGTGCTGGCGCAGGCTGTGCTGGATCATGGCCATGCCCAGCCCGGCCGCCACCAGGCCCAGCGCCGTCAGCGGTTCCGTTGCTTCCAGGCGGATATCGGGCGTAAAACCGGCGCGCGCACAGGCGGCGATAAAGTTATCGTGTTTCAGCACGCTTTCCTTGTGCAGCACGGCAATCCATTCCTGGCCCGCCAGGTCCTCGGGCGTGAGGTCCGCCTTGTGCGCCAGCGGATGCGTCTCCGGCAAGGCCAGCAGCATGGGGTCGCTCAGCACTTGCGCGCAATCGAGGTCGGGGTCGTTCGGCAGCGGCGGTTCGCACAGCAGCGCGATATCGAGGCTGCGCTGGCGCAAGCCTTCGATCTGCTCGGCAGAATGCAGCTTGTACAGGGCAATGTGCACCTGTGGGCGCGTGGCGCGCAAGGCGCGCAAGCCATCGGGCAGGACGCCCGCATGCATGGCGTTCTCGATATAGCCGATGCACAGGCCGCCCTCGTCGCCGCGTCCCAGGCGTTTCGCCAGCGCTTCCAGGCGATTCCCGTGCGTGATAAAAGCGCGCGCTTCGGCCAGGAAAGTATGGCCGTCGCGCGTCAGGCGGATGCGCTGCGCGCTGCGCTCGAACAGGGTCAGGCCCAGCCTGTCTTCAAGCTGGGCGATTTGCCGGCTCAGCGGCGATTGGGAAATATGCAGGCGCTCGGCGGCCCGCCCCACGTGTTCTTCCTCGGCGACGGCGATGAAGTATTGCAATTGGCGGATGTCCAGCATATCAGACCTTTCAGGACTCAAGTTGCGCCAATTATGTCTTGGACAGGCTTAACTTGTCCAGCTATTCTGTCTTCACTGATCCACACATTGAAGGAAAACATCATGAGTATCAAACACTTACTGACAGGCAAACTGGGTTTCGGCACGGCGCCGCTGGGCAATATGTTCCGCAACATTCCTGAAGAGGAAGCCATGGCGACCGTCGACGCGGCCTGGGAATCGGGCATCCGCTACTTCGATACGGCCCCGTTCTACGGCGCCGGCCTGGCCGAGCTGCGCCTGGGCGCCGCCCTGAAACAGCGCCGCCGCGACGAATACGTACTGAGCACCAAGGTCGGCCGCCTCATCCTCGACGAACTGGAAGACCCGGCAAGCCGCGAACTGGGTGAAAAAGGCGGCTTGTTCGAATTTGGCCGCAAGAACAAAATCGTCGACGATTACTCGGCCGACGCCACCCTGCGCTCGATCGAAGACAGTTTGAAACGCCTGGATACGGACCACCTCGACATCGTCTGGGTACACGACATCGCCCAGGATTTTCACGACGACAACTGGCTGGCGCAATTTGAAACGGCCCGCACAGGCGCCTTCCGCGTACTGACCAGCTTGCGCGAAGAAGGCGTCATCAAGGCTTGGGGCGTGGGCGTGAACAAGGTGGAACCGCTGGAACTGACCCTGGACCTGGCCGAAGCCCAGCCCGACGCCTTCCTGCTGGCCGGCCGCTACACCCTGCTCGACCATGAACGGGCGCTGCAGCGATTGATGCCTGCCGCCGCGAAACAGAACGTCGACATCGTCGTCGGTGGCCCCTACAGCTCGGGCATCCTGGCCGGTGGCGCGCATTTCGAATACCAGAAAGCCTCGCCCGAGATCATTGCAAAAGTGGAACGCATCAAGGCCATTGCCGCGCGCCATGGCGTCAGCGTGAAGGCCGCCGCCCTGCAATTCTCGCTGGCCAACCCGGCCGTGGCCGCCGTGATCCCCGGCGCCAGCCGTCCGCAACGCCTGGCCGAAGACCAGCAAGCATTGAACAGCGTCATCCCCGCCGCCTTCTGGCAAGACATGCGCGCCGAGCAACTGGTGTCGCCATTCGCGCCGCTGCCCGGCAGCACTCTCTAATATATACATAAGGAATTCACCATGGCCCATACCACCACCTCGATCGACATCGCCGCCACACCGGCGCAAGTGTGGCAACTGATTGGCGGCTTCAACTCGCTGCCCGACTGGCTGCCGTATATTCCCAGCAGCACCCTCAGCGATGGGGGCCGCATCCGCCATCTGGCCAATCCGGCCGGCGACGTCATCGTCGAGCAGCTGGAAGCGTACGACAATGCGGCGCGCAGCTACAGCTACTCCATCCTGCAGGCGCCGTTTCCCGCCACCGATTATTTGTCCACCCTGCAAGTGAGCGCGATTCCCGGCAGCGATGGCGCGCGGGTCAGCTGGTCGGGCCGCTTCACGCCCGTGGGCGTGAGCGAGCAGGAAGTGACGGAGCTGTTCCACGGCATCTACGTGGCGGGCCTGGAAGCGCTGCAGCAATCATTATCGAAGTAACAAACCGCGAAGACCATTTCCGCCACAGCCAGCTTTTCTTCGCCTGCCCTGTGGCGGAATCGCGCAGATTCCGTGTTATCGTTAACAACAAGAGCAAGCGCTATTGTGTGCAGTGCAGCATATTTCAGCCATCGCCCAGCAGAGCTTGCCCGAATCTTTTACAATGTTGTCTTTGGGCAGTTCCTATCGCCCGAAAATACCGGCCAGCCGACGACTCTGGTGGCGCATTGCCACTTCCGGCCGGGCCACAGCGCGTCTCTCCACCCTGTCATTCTTTACCCAACTAACAAGAACATGCACGCCTCCGTAGACCCATTGATTCCGCGCGTCACCGCGCCTTTTGGCGCTGGTTATGCCGACCTGGCCCTGGCCATCGGCGGCCTCGCCATCGGTACGGGCGAATTCGCCTCCATGAGCATCCTGCCCGTGGTGGCTGACGACCTGGGCACGACCTTGCCGCAGATGAGCCACATGATCAGCGCCTATGCGCTGGGCGTGGTCGTCGGCGCGCCCCTGATCACGATCTTCCTCGCCCGCATGCCGCGCCGGCTGATGCTGATCTGCCTGATGCTGATGTTCGCGGGCGGTAACTTGCTCAGCGCCATCGCCCCCAATTATGGCTTGCTGGTCGTGGCGCGTTTTGTCGCCGGCATCCCGCATGGCGCGTATTTCGGCGTGGCGGCCTTGGTGGCGGCCGCCCTGGCCGAACCGGACAAGCGGGGCCAGGCCGTCGCCCGTGTCCTGATGGGCTTGACCGTAGCCAATATCTTCGGCGTGCCGCTGGCCACGTATATCGGCCAGACCCTGGGCTGGCGCTCGGCCTTCTTGCTCGTCGCCGCGCTGGGTTTGCTGACCATGCTGATGGTGCGCATCTTCGTGCCCATGGTCGCCGCCGGCGATTCGAGCCCGCGCCGCGAACTGGGCGTATTCCGCCGCCTGCAAGTGTGGCTGACCCTGCTGATGGTGGCGATCGGCTTTGGCGGCATGTTCGCCGTCTATACGTTCATCACGCCAACCTTGCTGGAAATCACGAAAGTGTCGCCCCTCGTCATCTCCATCTTGCTGGCCATCATCGGCGTCGGCATGACCGTGGGTAATCTGATCGGCGGCTGGCTGGCCGACCGCTCGCGCCTGTGGACCATCTTCGGCGTGCTGCTGTGGAACGTGGCCGCCCTGGCCGCGTTTACCTATACCAGCAGCAATGTGTGGCTGACGGCCATCAACCTGTTCGCCATCGGCGCCGGCATCGCCGTCGCTCCCGCCGTGCAGACGCGTTTGATGGACGTGGCCGGCGACGCGCAAACCGTAGCCGCCGCCCTCAACCATTCCGCCTTCAACATCGCCAACGCCCTGGGCGCCTGGGCCGGCGGCATCGCCATCGCCATGGGCATGGGCTTGCGTTCGACAGGCTGGGTCGGCGCCATGCTGGCCTGCGGCGGCATCGTCGTGCTCGGTATTTCCGTGCTGGTGGAAAACCGCAGCCGCAATGTGGTTGGTGCGCAGCCGGCTTGATCCGTTCAATGAGCGGCGGCCTGTTCAGGCGGCCGCTGGTGCATCAGCGCCCGGCGGCCTTAGGCGTCTACCCACGCAAACAGCGCCTTGCCCGGCGTGGCAGAGCGATGCCAGCTCGACTTCAATTCCAGGAGAAATCCGGCCAGGTCGATTGGCTGGACATCCAGGTCCGCCCATGGCGCCGTTCTGGACCATGCCACGGCAAGCTCCAGCAAGTCGTCATCCGCCATCCGGCCTATCGCTTGCGCAATCGCATCATTGAATATGTGAATGTCCCGCCCCTCGATCCTCAGGGGCCGCAGCGCCTGTTCTGCCGACTGGGTCAGCAATTGCCCCAGCGACGCAAAATCCAGTTCCCCTGGCAAGGTGATGCCGGTGACGGGAAACGCATCGAAGGCATCTTCCCAGCTGGCACATGCGCGCATCCCGGCGTGGGAACAGATAAAAATATCGATTTTCTTCATATATTAATCATGCATCAGCACAGTTGCTTGTTGATGAGTTCAAGCAATTGCGCATGGACGTTTTCCGCCTCCAGCACAATGGCACGCAAATCCGCCAGTGCATAGCGTACTTCGTCCTGATGACCGCCAGGATAACCGCTCACGTGCACCACTTGCTGCGTGGACGGCAGGATGGCCCAGCGGCCGTGGGCAAACCGGTTCCGCTTGAGGCAGATCGACTTCGCTGCCGCATGCCACGCATGGCATGCCAGCAGAAAATCGGCGCGCTCCTGATGCAATACATCGGCGAAGCGCAGGAAAAAATCCAGTTTTCTGGCAAAGTAGCAGTTCGACAATGCCGCTTCTGACTCGCCCATCGTGGCCGTGACAGACATGACCACAAGATTGAGCGTCAGATTTAATTCGATGCGGGAGAAAACAAACAACAGCTTGCCTAGGTAGCGGCTGGCAAAATCTTCCAGGTCTTCAGCGCTCAACTCCGCTTCGGGTATCGGCAACAAGACAGCTCTCCTTCCTTTCAGCAAGGCACGCCCTGCCGGTTCGACCTCTCGCGGTCATACAGCCGCTCAAAGGCGCCGACATCGCCAGCTTCTGCCCACAAGCTTGCGATGTAGTCGAATTCCAGTTCGAACGGCTGCTCGAAATCGGCCACGTCCGTCGCACACTCGCAATTGCGGCTCAGCATGACCAGCCAGTCGGGATAATCGAGCGCCGGGTACAAGCGGGTAAAGATGGCATCGAGCGAAGACGCGCTTTCCCGCCCTGCCAGATAGGCGGCGCGCAACTCGACAATGAATTTGCCAGCGAGGAATTGCTGATCGAGCCGTTGCGTGCCCCGGTAGCGCTCGATGATCACGTCGGCCAGCGGCAGCACCTCCTCAACACCACGGGCGCTGGCCAGCAGCACGACCTCCAGGTCGTCGCCTTCCTGGTCCAGACGCAGGCGTTCCACGGCCCAATCCACGCAGCGGTCCGCCGGGGCGAAACCCATGCGCAGCTGGAAAACGGCGATTTCAAGTTCTGTCAGTTGTTCCATGATTTTCATTTTGCTGATGCCCTCCTCACTCCGCCCGCAGCATCTTTTGCAACACCGCATCGAGCTCGTAAAAATCCACAGGCTTGGTCAGGTGCAGATCGAAGCCCGCATCGGATGCCATCTGGCGGTCCTTGTCCTGGCCCCAGCCCGTGACGGCCACGAGGATGGCGTCCTGGCCGCAGGGTTCACTACGCAACAGCCGCGCCACGTCGTAGCCATTCATGTCCGGCAAGCCGATGTCGAGCAGGATGACTTGCGGCATGAATACTTGCGCGGCCGACATGCCGGCCGGGCCGTCGTAGGCCGTGCGCACTTCATAGCCGAGGATGTCGAGCGCCAGTGCCAGGCTTTCGGCCGCGTCGGCGCTGTCGTCGATGACCAGCACTTTGCCCTCGCGCGTGCCGGCCAGCAAGCGGCGGTTGGGCTCGGACGGCGCTTGCAGCGGCACGGCGGGCAGCGGCAGGCGCAGAATGAAGGTGCTGCCCAGCCCCACGCCATCGCTGTGCGCGCTGATGCTGCCGCCATGCAATTCGGCCAGGCCGCGCACCAGCGACAGGCCGATGCCCAGGCCGCCCTGGGCACGCGACAGGGCCGGCTCCAGCTGCGAAAACATGTCGAACACCGTGTCCAGGTGCTCGGGCGCGATGCCGATGCCCGAATCGCGCACGGTAATGTGCACGGCGTTTTCCGTGCATGCCACTTCCAGCCCGATGACGCCGTTGGCGGGCGTGTACTTGACGGCGTTGGTCAGCAAGTTGGCGATCATCTGTCCCAGGCGCGTGGCGTCGGCGTCGAGCCAGATGGCTTGCGGCCATTGCTCCACGTGCACCGCGTGGCCCGATTGCCCGGCCAGCTCGGCCACGCTGTGCAGGGCCGCTTCCACCACGGGCGCCAGCTCCACGCTGGCGCGGCGCAATTCCAGACGCCCCTGCGTGATGCGCGACACTTCCATCAAATCGTCGACCAGGTGCGTCATGTGCGCCACTTGCCGGCCCAGCACGTCACGGGCCCAGCGCAGCTGCGGGTCGTCCAGCTGCGCCAGGCGCAGCACTTCCAGCACATTGCGCATGGGCGCCAGCGGATTGCGCAACTCGTGCGCCAGGGTCGCCAGGAACTCGTCCTTGCGCCGGTCGGCGGCCGCCAGCTGCTCGTTGAGCTCGCCAGCTTCCTTACGCGCCAGCTGCAGCTGCTGTTCGTATTTGCGCCGGTCGCTGGCGACAAAGACAGCGATCTCGTCATAACGCACGCCCTCGTGCACGCGGCGCACGGCGTTGAACAGCATGGGGATCGACTGCCCCTGGCGCTGGCGCATGTCAAGCAGGATTTCCGACACGCTGCCCTGCACCTGCATCAGCGGCAGCCAGTGCGTCTGGTGGAACACGCGCCCGCCGATGGTCAGCAAGTCCTGCAGTTTCTTTTTCCCGAGCAATTCCTCGGCGCTATAGCCGAGCCAGCCGCAAAAGGTGGCGTTCGCCTGCACGATGGTGCCGTCGGCCGTGCACAGCAGCAAGCCGCAGGCCGCGTGCTGGAACAAGGTACTGGTATCAGGCAAGGAAGGCATCGTGTCGCGCATTACAGGTGCAGGCCGTCGAGAAAGCGGCGGATGGCGCGGTAGCTGGCATCGGGCGCGCTCATGTGCGGGCAATGACCGACATTGTCGACCACGTGCAGGCTGCTGCGCGGCAGCATCTCGCGCAAGTACTCGCCCACGGACGGTGGCGCGATGAAGTCGTCGCTGCATTGCACGATCAGGGCCGGCGTGCTGTTGCGCGGCAAGATGGCGCGGTGGTCGGACAAAAACGTGGTTTGCGCGAAATGCCGGGCGATGGCCGGATCCGTGCGGCAAAAACTGTTCATAAGATCGTCTCCCAGCGCCGGCTGCCCGGGCGCGCCCATGATGGCAGGCGCCATGCCGGCGGACCAGCCCAGGTAATTGCTGTCCATGGCATCCAGCAAGTCGTCGATATCGGCACGGCTGAAGCCGCCACGGTAGCCGGCCGCCGCATCGTCGATATAGCACGGCGACGGCGCCAGCATGACTTGCGCGGCGAACAGGTCCGGCTCGGCGATGGTGGCCAGCAAGGCGCTCATGGCGCTGACGGAATGGCCGACGCAAATCACGGGACCGCCGCCAACGGCATGGATGACCCGGCGCAAATCGGCGCCATGCGCATCGAGCCGCGCATAGCGATCGAAATCATAGGCGCCCTGGTCGGAAGCGCCACTGCCGACAAGATCGAACAGCACGGTGCGGTAGTGCGGACGAAACAGCGGCTCCAGATAGCGCCACATGGTTTGATCGCAGCCAAAACCATGCATGAACACCATGGTGGCTGCCGCGCCCGCCAGCGGTGCACCGCTGCGTTCGTTCACGCGGACATTGTTCCGATCTTCTATACGCATGCCGCTTCAACCTTGAATATTTCCATGTGGAATGTAAATTAACTTCTTGCTAGCATCTTAGCATGCGCCATTTGACTCGAGGCAACACCATTGGCGCTGGACAAACGCCATGCCACGGCGGATAATGAGAACGATTCCCATTATCAAAATAACAGGCCTGTACCTGGCCCATACTTGGCTTTTCCCTGTGTGCCCCGGTGGCGCCCGCTGGCGGCAACAAGCCGGTTTTATGTTGAAGGTTTGTACCGCATGCGCGCTTTCTGGACTGTCATACACCGCTGGGCCGGTCTCACCATCGCCCTCTTCCTCATCGTCGCGGGCCTCACGGGCGCCGTCACGTCGTGGGACCACGAACTGGACGAGTGGCTCAACGCCGACATCATGGAAACGCCGGGCCGCGGTCCCCTGCAGCCGCCATTCGTGCTGGCGCAAAAAGTGGCCGCCGCCGACCCGCGCGTGGAAGTCAATTACATGACCCTGGGCCTGGAAGAAGGCCATGCGGGCGCCTTCATGGTGCGCCCGCTCACCGATCCGGCCACGAACAAGCCGTTCGTGCTCGACTACAACACCGTCTACATCGATCCCGTCACGGCGCAGATCACGGGCACGCGCGATTCGACGGCCATTTCCCTGTCGCGCCGCAGCCTGATGCCATTCTTGCGCCACCTGCACTACAGCCTGCACGTGCCCGCCTTCTGGGGCACGGACCGCTGGGGCTACTGGCTGATGGGCACGGTCGCCCTGATCTGGTTGCTCGACAGCATGGTGGCGTTTTATCTGACCACGCCGCGCCGCTTGCGCCCGCGCGCGCAGGACGAGGCGCCGCGCCACCGCGACGCCGCCAACTGGTGGCAGCGCTGGAAGCCATCGTGGGTGGTACGCTGGGCGGCCGGCGGCTACAAGCTCAATTTCGATTTGCACCGCGCGGGCGGCCTGTGGGTGTGGGCCATCATCATCGTCGTCGCGTTCACGTCGTTCTCGCTGAACCTGTACCGCGAAGTGTTCTATCCCGTCATGTCGCTTGTCTCGACCACCACGCCGGGCCCGTACGAAACGCAGACGCCGGCGCCATACGGCACCTACATCACACCCGCGATCGGTTTCGAGCAAGCCGTGGCCATCGCCAAAAAGCAGGCCGTGCAGCGCGGCATCACCTCACCCATCGGCGGCATTTATTACGGCGGCAATTACTCGTTCTACAACGTCTCGTTCTTCGACCCGGCCGATGAATTTGGCGCGGCCGGCATGGGCTTGTCAAACCTGTACGTCGACGGCATGGACGGCAGCATCATCGGCCAGCACAAGCCATGGGAAGGCACGGCGGCCGACGTCTTCGTGCAACTGCAATTCCCTTTGCACTCGGGCCGCATCCTCGGCATGCCGGGACGCATCATGATGTCCTTCATGGGCGTGATGGTGGCCATGCTGTCGGTGACGGGCATCGTCATCTGGGAAAGAAAACGGCGTTCGCGCCGGCTGCAGGCGAAAAAACCCTAGCAATCCACCTGAAGCAACGGCTCCACGAGGGCGCAGGCGGACTCCTTCGGTCTGCGCCGCACACGCGCAACGCGCAACTAATAATAGCGGCCATCCCCCCTCCTCACTTTGCTACACGGTAGCCGGCACATGCCGGCTGTCCGTGCTGCGCCTTCCGCGCGACCAAATGCAGTTTACTTGCAATAACATGACGCGCCAGCTATTATTGCAACTAAATTGCATTTATCACTTCGCGCTGCGCCTGCGTCCAGCGCCAGCATCCCATTCCGCCTTTTAGAGAGTCCTATGCGCCATCACGTATTCGCAGCTGCCATGCTGTCCACTTCCCCGCTCGCTTACGCGGCGGAAGACGTCACACTGCAAACCATCAAAGTCAGGGCAGACAGGCCTTCCAGCATCGACAGCGTCGTGCTGGTCGAGAATACGCAAGCGCAGAACAGGACCCTGGGCGGCATGCTCGAGCATGTCTCGGGCGTACAAAGCAGCGCCTTCGGCCCGAATGCCGGCGCCCCCGTGATTCGCAGCCTCAGTGGCAGCCGCGTGCAAATCCTGGAAGATGGCCAATCCATCCTCGGCATGAATGCGCTCAGCGGCGACATCAACATCCCGTTCGACCCGCTGTTTGCGCGCAGCGTGAGCGTGAACAAATCGTCCGACAGCGTACGTTTCGGCGGCAATGCGATCGGCGGCAGCGTGGACGTCGATTCCGGCCTCATTTCCAGGAAGATGGAGAGCAAGGAGAAAGACCTGGAGCTGGTGCTGCGCAAGGGCTTCAACGATGCCGACGCGCAAGGCTTGCGCATGAATTTCAACGATGGCACACATTTCTCGACGAATCTGCAGATGTCATTCCAGAAGATCGGACATTACGATATTCCCGGCAACAGCAAGGCCGGCGTGTGCAACAGCCAGCTGTTCCCTTCAAGCGGCGGCGTGAATAGTTTTTTGGCCGACAGTTGCCAGAAAGAAGCGAAGATCCAGCAAGTCTACAACAAGGCTTCGCAACCGTTTATCGACCAGTTCATGAAGGAAAATCCGGACTGGGCGGACGGCGATTTTTCCTTTTATACGAATCAGCCGACATCCGTCTGGCAGCGCAAGACCTACGTCAATCCGCCTAACCCCGCTTATGTGCCCGGTACGCCAAAGACGGTGCAGAACAAGATCAACAAGGACGTGACACCCGATTACCACGGCACCCTGGGCAACAGCCATGCCAGCAATTCCCACTTTGCCGTCGGCAGCACCTATTTTTTCGATCGCGGCTACGTGGCCGTCAGCCTCGACACCAAGAATAGCGACTATGGCGTGCCGGGCTTTTCCATGGAAAACAAGTCTTTCGGGGCCAACCATGACGAGGGGTTGCCAGTCGGCGTCGTGATCAGCCAGGATAAATATGCGCTGGAAGCCACTCTGCGCGACCCCGTCGCGTATATGGAAAGCGCGCAGCTGCGCGTGTCGCGCCTGAACAATACGTCGGGAGAACGCCTGGGAGCGGCAAAGGCGAATGACTACCGCTTCGACACCAGTCAAGCCGAGCTCCTGCTGGCGCACCGGCGCGCGGGCCCCTTGAGCGGCTTGCTTGGCCTGAGCCATCAATCCCGCGACATCACCGGCAGCGGGCCGCAGCTTTACCTTCCCGATACGCGCACGGCCAGCAGCGCGCTGTTCGTCAAGGAAAGCCTCGACGCCGGCTGGGCCACCTTCGATGCGGGTTTTCGCCATGAAAAAGTCGAGCACGACATCCGCCAGAGCGGATTCAAGACGTCAAGGAATGCGAAAAATGCCAAACTCGAGGACAGGTCATTCAGCCTGAACAGCTATAACCTGGGGGCCTCGGCCAAGCTGGGCCAGCTGTTCGGTGCGAAGGTGCGCTATGCCTCGTCGGAAAGAGCGCCCGACGTCAATGAGTTGTATGCGAGCAACCGCCACTATTCGATCATGACCCAGGAAGAAGGCAACCAGGATTTGAAAGCCGAGCGCGCGCGAAATACCGAGCTTACGGGCTTATTCGCCAATCGCGGCTTCCAGCTGTCCGCCACCGGCTACGTCATGAAGTACGAGAACTATCTCTATCTTGGCCACTCGGGACTGCAGACGGCGAATCGCCTGCCATTAAAATATTGGAAGCAGACAGATACGACGGTCAAGGGATTCGAGATCGACGCCTCGCAGCTCATTCAGCTTGGCGGCTACGGCAAGCTGAACCTCTCCGCCTTTGCCGACCTGGTCAAGAACAAGGCGGACAATCCGGACAAGCTGCGCGCACACAACGACGGCGCCTACCTGCCCAACATGCCCACCAACCGCTATGGCGCGAATGTGCTGTGGGAAAACAAGGGGTGGAAGGCAAAGCTTTCCAGCACCTGGTACGACAAGCAGAAGTACCTGGGCAAGAGTGTCAGCGAGGAAGTGCCGCTCGACGGCTACACCATGGTGAACTTCCAGGTGAGCCGCGCACTGCAAGTGCCGAATTCACCGTTTGCCGGCATCGACGTATTCATCAGCGGCACCAACCTGCTCGATGAGGACGCCAGGCCACACAATTCTCCACTGAAATACATCGCGCCCTTGCCGGGCCGTGGCTTCCAGATTGGATTGAGCGCCAGACTCTAAGGCGCGGCGCCCTCCCGCTCCCGCCTCACCAGCGCCAGCAGGCTGTCGTTGCGGTTGCCGTCGCAGCAGACGGCCACGCCATCCGTAAAATCAGGCGCCGTCAACCGCGTCAGGACGCTGCCGGGCGGCATTTCCAGCGCCAGCCTGGCGCCACGTTCCCACGCCAGGCGCGCGGTAGCGGTCCACTGCACGCGCTGCGCCATGTTGGCGGCCAGGCTGTCGCGGATGCGGGCCGGGTCGAACAGCGCGCGCGCCGCGCTGCTGCTCAGGTAGACAAGCGATGGACGGCGCACGACCACGCCATCGAAGGCGGCAGCCATGTCGCCGGCGGCAGCCTCCATCAACGGACAATGCGACGGCACGCTGACGGCCAGGCGCTTGGCCTTGCTGGCGCCATGCGCGAGGGCCAGCGCCATCACGGCGTGCAAGGCGGGCTCGCTGCCGGCAATGGCGATCTGGCGCAGCGCGTTCAGGTTGGCGACATATACGGGCGTTGCAGCGCCATGCACCTGCGCCAGCAAGGGTTCAAGCTGCGCCAGGTCCAGGCCGATGATGGCCGCCATGCCGTAGCCGGCCGGATACGCGTGCTCCATCAACTCGCCGCGCCGCGCCACCAGGCGCACGGCGTCGGTGAAATCGAGCGTGCCGGCGACGACGGCCGCCGCATATTCTCCGATGGAAAAGCCGGCCACCATGTCGGGCAGCGCACCGCGCGTGGCCAGGGAGCGCGCCATCGCCACGCCCGCGATCAGCAAACACAGTTGCACGGCCCGCGTCGACGCCAGCGCGTCAGCCGTATCCAGCGCCAAAGGATCGTGGCCCAGCACTTCAGCCGCTTCGGCCAGGGCCGCCGCCACGGCCGCATCGCCGGGCAACGCATGCAGCATGCCCGGAGTCTGGGCACCCTGGCCGGGAAAGGTAAACAAGACGCTCATGCCAGCTCCCATGGCGTGGCCGTCAGCACGGGACCATGATCCGTTTTCAACAAGACCCGGCCCCGCCCCGCCGCCCACTCGGCATACGCAAAGCCGCCACGGCCCGTGTCGATCTGCATGTCCAGCCGGCACGCCGTGACAGTGGCCGCGATGGCGCGCAGGGCGTCGGCCCGGGCGAGGTCCGGCGGCGCGCCGATGCGCAGCACGAGATCGAGGTCGCTGTCGGCGCGCAGCACGGGCAAGCCGCTGGCCAACGCGAAACCGACGCCGCCCGTCGGCCCCCAAGGCCAGCCCGTGGCGTCGAGCAGCGGCGCAACTTGCCGCAGCGCGTCGAGCGCGGCGCAGGAAAAATCCGGCACTGGCGCATGCGCCAGCATTTCCGGTGTGACGCGGCGCACGACCGCCGACGCATCCACTTCGAACGCATACCGTTCGCTGCGCGACCTGCCGCGCAGGCCCACGGGGATGCGCCCGGGGGCCGTGCTGGCGCGCCGCACCACCAAGGGCGCGGCCTGCAGCCAGACAGAGTCGGCCCAGGCTGGCAAGGATGCGCCGTCCGGCAAGCCGTCCAGCCACAACAGATCATGCGCGCGCCAGGCTTCCATCAGGCCACCACCGCCTTGACGGCAAAGAACAGCAACGATGGACCCAGCAAACAGCCCAGGCCCGTATGAAACGTGGCCACCAGCGCGCCATACGGCACCAGCTTGCGGTCGGTGGCGGCAAGGCCCGCCGATACGCCGCTGACGGTGCCGGCCAGGCCGCCGAAGACCATGGCCGAACGCGGCGTTTTCAGTCGCAGGAAACGCGCCGCGGCGGGTGTGCCCACCATCACCAGGATGGCCTTGATGAGACCCGCCGCGATACTGAGCGCCATGACGTCGGAACTGGCGCCGATGGCCGCGCCCGTGACGGGGCCGACGATGTAGGTGACGGCGCCGGCGCCGATAGTGGTCATGCTGACGGCGTCCGAATAGCCAAACGCGTACGCGATGCCCGCACCGACGAGAAACGGCAGCACCACGCCCAGCATCAGCGCCACGACGCCGATCAGACCCGCCTTGCGCGCTTCCGTCGCCTGCACTTCGAAGGCCGTGGCGACGATGGCAAAGTCGCGCAGCATGGCGCCGCCCATCAGGCCGATGCCGCCGAACAGCGACAGATCGGCCAGTCCCTTGTGGCCGCCGCTATGCACGCCGCCCCAGTAAGCAAGCCCCAGGCCGATGACGATGGCGATGGCCGAACCGTGCACGCGGCCCAGGGTCAGATACTTCGACAGCGCCACGGACAGCAGCATGATCAGGCCGACAAAAGCGAATGCCGTCACCAGGCCATTGTGGATGGCGGCTTTTTCAAATATCTCAAGCATGACGGTGCTCCTTGATCAGCATCGAGTCGGCTTCTGCGGCGGCAGGGTTTTCCATGCGCGGGTTTTCCATGCGATTAATGATGGAAATCACGGCGCCGCAGACAAGCACGGAACCGATGGCGGCCAGCACGGCCACCGGCCCGCCGCGCAAGGCCGCCACCACGTCCTGCTGCGCGGCCATCGCCACCACCACGGGAATATACATGGCGCCCCAGTATTCGACGCCCCGCTCCGTCATCTGCGGCAGCCAGCCGCGCCGCTGCATGTAGAGACGGGCGCAGATCAGCAGCAGCATGGCGATGCCCACGCCACCCACGTTGGTCTTGACGCCCATCAGCTGCCCGAGCAGGTCGCCCAGGAAGATGCCGAGCAAGTGGCATAACGCCAGCAGTGCGGTTCCGTAAATGATCATGATTTGTCTCCGTTATAGGAATGGAATGACTTGAAGTCTTCTCTGTTGTTTCACCTACCACTGCTGCCCCAGCACCTCCCTGACTTTTGCCGACGCCTGGCGGTGCGGCGCGCCCAGGCGGCTGGACAGGTCCGCCAGCGGATCGGCGCGGATGTCGGCCAGGGCCGCCTGCAGGCAGGCCTCGACGGCGGCCGCGTCCTGCGCCGACGGATCGTCGGGCTGCGCCACCTGCAAGGTTTGCCACAGCAGGCCCAGGGTGGCGTAGTTGCCAATGTCGTAGGCCATCGGCGCGATGGTGGCGGCCAGCGCTTCGAGTGCTTCCACGGTGCGCAAGGTGATGCGCGCGGCCGACGCCTTGCCCATCGCATGCACCATCACTTGCGGGTCGTCGAGCGCGATCAGGCGGTTGGCCTGGTAGCCGTGCGCGAGGAAGGCGCCCGACATGGCCTTGCCGACGATCAGGCCGATCACGGGATGGCCGGCCAGGCGCGCCTCGGCGTAAGCGCCTGCCGCGCCGGCCAGCGCCTGGTGGATGCCGTAGGCCTCTTCGCGCCGGCCGTAGGCCTGGCTGGCCACGTCGATGACGGCGACGATGGGGCGTTTCACGGTCAGCGCGCGGTCCTCGACCACCGCCTGCCGCACGGCGCGCGCCAGCTGCCACGCCTCGACCAGGCCGATTTCACCCGTGCGGGCGCGCGTAAAACGGTTGTCCGGGTCGGGCAGCACGGCAAGGTAGCGCGCCGCTTCGCCCGCCAGCGGCGCGTCGGCCACGCGCACGGAAGGCGGGTAATCAGACAGCGGCGCGGCATGCTGCGTCAGGGCCGCCAGCCAGACTGCGCCGCGGCTCGTATCGGTGATGGCGTTCATGGTGTGGTTCCTTTGCTGTAGATGCTGCGCACGGCTTGCGGCGTGGCTTGCGGGCCGGCGTCCACTTGCGCCAGGCGAGCGAGAAAATCGTCGGCCTGGCTGCTGCGGTGCTGTGCTGGCACGCCACGCGCGAACAGTTCGGCCACCGTGGCGCGCATCTGCGCCGTGTCGTCTTCGACATAGGCGTCGGCCAGGCCGCTGTGGAAGCGCTGCTCGCCGCCCGTCAGGCTCCAGATGAACGGTTTGTTGCGCGAATCGAATTCATCCACTCCCGCCTCCTGCTCGATGACGGCGGGGCCGTTGAGACCCAGGCGCGCCTCGCGCGTGACGACAAGGTAGCTGCACAAGCCTGCCGCGATCGACATGCCGCCGTAGCAGCCCACCGTGCCGGCCGTAATGCCGATGACAGGCTGGTAACGGCGCAGGTCGACGATGGCCGCATGGATGTCGGCAATGGCAGCGAGGCCCAGGTTGGCTTCCTGCAGGCGCACGCCGCCCGTCTCGAACAGGATCACGGCGCGCGTCGGTATGCCGTTGCGGTTGTCGCGCGCCGCCAGTTCCAGCGCGCCGGCGATCTTCGCGCCGCCCACCTCACCCATGCTGCCGCCCTGGTAGGCGCCCTCGATGGCCAGCACCACGGCAGGCTGGCCGCCGAACAGGCCCTTGGCCACCACGACGCCATCATCCGCCTGGGCCGTCACGCCTTGTTGCGGCAGCCACGGTGAAGCGATGCCGCAGAACGGGTCGAGCAGTTCGCGCATGCTGCCCGCATCCAGCAAGGCCTTGGCCCGGCTGCGCGCGCCCCGTTCGATGAAGCTGTCACGCTCAAGTAATTGCTGCAATGTGCTCATGCCGCCCTCCCCGCTTGCAATTCTTCGTAGGCTTGCTCGATGCGCATGCGCACCACGCCCGGCGTGGCGCCGCAATCGTTGATGACGATGCGCGCCGCCGGCAGCGGCTCGCCGCCGAATACGCGCTGCAACAGCGCATCCCACACGGCGCCCTTGCCATCGACCGAGGTGTTGACGACGATGCGGGTCACGCCATCGCTGCCGGGCTGCAGCAGCACTTCCAGGTCGCCCGAGCCGACGACGCCGGCCAGCGCGCGCCCTGCCGCCGGCTGCCCTGCCGGGAATGTATAGTCACGCGTTTCCATGCGCTTCTCCTTCTGTCAATCGGTCGAGGAACAGGGTGGCGGCCAGCAGGTCGGCCGAGCCGCCTGGCGACACGCCGCGCGCCAGCGCCACCGCTTCCAGCGCCAGCAGCGCTTCGGTGCCGGCGGCAGTGGCCGCGCCGCCGGCCGCCAGCACCCGCGCAGCGCCTGCCTGCACTGCCAGCAAGGCCGATTCGCCGCCGCGCGACAGCACGCAGGTGTCGTCCAGCTGGCTGACTATCGCCAGCAAAGCGTTCAGGCGCGCCGTCGTTTCGTTGTCGCCGCGCGCCCGCGAGGCCAGCAAGGCAGGCAATCCGGCGCCTGTCACCAGAGGAAAGCCGGCTCGGGCCTGGCCGCGCGCGCCGTCGACCCGATACTGGCGGCATGCCAGCTCGCCCTTGTTGCCGGTGGCGCCAGGCGCGCCGCGGTCGTGCAAACGGGCCAGTGCACCGGCCCGCGCCGCCACGGCTGTTGGTGCCAGCGATGCGCCGCGCGCGCCCTGCTGCGCCGCCGCCGTCACCAAGAGGCCCAGCGCCCAGATGGCGCCACGGTGCGTATTCACGCCGCCCGTGGCTGCCAACATCAGCGCCTCGCCATCGCGGCCGATGGCGCCGATGCGCTGGCGCAGCAGGTCGTCGTCTTCACTCCGCGCGCCAGCGTCGGCCATGGCGGCAAATACGGGCTCCAGCACGCAGGCCGAATGGCACATCAGAGCCCAGTTCAAGTCCGTGTGCGCGCCACGGCTGCGCAAATCGACCAGGCCCGGTTTCGGCGTCAAGGTCACTTCATCGAGCAGCGCCTGCAGCACTTGCCGTCCCAGCGCGGCAGTACGTATCTGCACTGGCCTTATCATCATTGTGCTCATTGCAATCATTACCAGCTCCTGAATTTGGCGGGTGGTTGATACAGGCCGTCCGACCATTCGACCAGGTCGGCGATGCTTTTCGCGGCCAGCAGCGAGCGGTTCGCCGCGCCGCGCTGCACGCCGATATCCTCGGGCAGCGCGATCAGGCCGTCGGCGCGCAGCTTGGCCGTTGTCTTCGGGTCGTGGCGCAGGCCAATCGGCGTCACGCCGGCGACAGCCGCCAGCATGGCCTTGCGTTCGTCGAGCGAACGGGCCTTGTACAGGTAGGCGATGCCCTCTTCCGTCAGCACGTGGGTGACGTCGTCGCCATAGATCATCACGGGCGCGAGCGGCATGCCGCTGGCCTGGCCCACGGCGACGGCATCGAGCGATTCGACGATCGTCGGCTGGCCGCCATCCTGGAACGTTTCGACCATCTGCACCACCAGCTTCTTGCCGCGCGCGAGCGGGTCGTCCGTCTCGATCAGGTCCAGCCAGGCCGGTGTCGGGTGGCGCCGGCCGTGCGGATCGTGGCCCATGTTCGGCGCGCCGCCGAAGCCCGCCAGCCGTCCATTCGTCACCGTCGACGAATTGCCCAGGCCATCCATCTGCAAGGTGGCGCCGATGAACAGGTCGACCGCGTACTGGCCGGCCAGCTGGCACAGGGCGCGGTTCGAGCGCATGGAGCCGTCGCGGCCCGTGAAGAACACGTCGGGCCGCGCGGCCGCATAGCCTTCCATGCCCAGTTCCGCGCCGAAGCAGTGCACGCTCTCGACCCAGCCCGTCTCGATGGCAGGGATCAAGGTCGGATGGGGGTTCAGCACCCAGTTGCGGCAGATCTTGCCTTTCAGGCCCAGCTGCTCGCCATACGTGGGCAAAATCAGCTCGATGGCGGCCGTATTGAAACCGATGCCGTGATTGAGCGACTGCACCTGGTGTTTTTCATACACGCCGCGGATCGCCATCATGGCCATCAGCACGTGCACGGGCTTGATCACGCGCGGGTCGCGGGTAAACAGCGGCTCGATGAAGAACGGTTTATCGGACTGCACGACGAAATCGATCCACGAGCCGGGCACGTCGACCCTGGGTAAATCGCTGACGTCGTCGACGATCTGATTGACCTGGGCGATGACGATGCCGTCGCGGAAGGCGGCCGATTCCACCAGGGTCGGCGTGTCCTCCGTGCTGGGGCCCGTGTACAGATTGCCCTGGCGGTCGGCCATGTAGCCGGCCACCATGACGACGTTCGGCGTGAGGTCGACGAACAGGCGCGCATACAGTTCGATGTAGGTGTGGATGGCGCCCACCTCGAGCAAGCCATCCTGCAGGAACTGGGCGATGCGCAGGCTTTGCGCGCCGGCAAACGAAAAATCGAGCTTGCGGGCGATACCCCGTTCGAACAGGTCCAGGTGCTCGGGCAGGCTGACGCTGGGCATGATCAGGTGCAGATGGTGGATCTTGTCGGGATTGACCTGGGTCAGCATGCGGGCGAGGAAGTCGGCCTGCTTCTGGTTATTGCCTTCGAGGACGACGCGGTCGCCCGGCGCCAGCAAGGCTTCGAGCACGGCGACCATGTCGCCCTGTTGCAGCACGGGGCCGCTCGCGTAATGGCGCACGGCGTCGAGGCGGCGGCGCTTCTCGGTGCGACGCGTGTCCCATTGTTTTTGCCGCTGCGCTGGCGCTGCTGTGGCGGTTGACATCTTGCCTCCGAATTAAGCTATCGAACCCTGACGATAGAGTGAAAACGGAGGCGCGACAATCAACCTGCTACCATGTTCATTACCCTGAAGTTAATGAACTCACGATAATCACGGTGATCATGGCCATCAACGAAGAAATCACGCTGAAAAAGCTCGAAGTTTTTCTCAGCTTTATGGAATTGAACAACCTGGCGCGGGTGGCCGACGCGCTGGGCCAGAGCACGGTCAGCGTGCACCGCGCCCTGCACTCGCTGGAAGACGGCTTGCGCTGTCCCCTGTTCAAGCGCGAGGGCCGCAGCCTGATACCCCTGCATGCGGCCTACACCTTTGCCGAATCGGCGCGGCGCGCGCTGGCCGAGTGCGAGGAAGGCGTGCGCAAGGTGCGCGAAATGTCGGGCATCAACCCCGTGCGCCTGAAGATCGGTTCGCTGTATTCATTGACCCTGCACTGCATCCCGCAGCTGGTGATCGCCCTGAAGCTGCGCCGGCCCGGCCTCGACATCGACCTGACCCTGGGCTCGAACCGCGAACTGCTGCAAAGCCTGGCTGATGGACGCCTGGACGCCATCATCGTCGGCGTGCAGGAAGAAGAACAGCATGCCGGGCTGGTGGCCGTGCCCCTGTTCCAGGACGACGTCTACCTGGCCGCCCCGCTCGGTTCACCCTATGCGGGCGCCGCATCGGTGGACTTGCAGCAGCTGCGCGACGACAAATTCGTCACCCTGAACGAAGGTTTCGTCACCTCGCAAAGCTTCAACCACGCGTTCGACCTGGCGGGATTCGTGCCCGACACGGCCATGCGCGTGGGCGACATCTTCTCGCTGATCAATCTGGTCAGCGGCGGCATCGGCTACAGCCTGCTGCCGGGCCGCGTGCGCGCCTTCAGCTCGCGCATCGAACTGCTGCCGCTGGACGCGCGCTACGGCTCGCACCAGCAGATTACCCTGCTGATGCTGAGCAGCCGCGAGCGCGACCCGAATTTGCTGGCGCTGGCGGCGGAGTGCAGGCTGTATGGGCGTGGCGAGCGCGCAACTGGCAGCTGAAATGGCGTCGCAGATGCGCCGCGAACATGCCTGTATCAGCTCAAGTTGGAAACTCTCCGCGCATATAGGTTTTCCAGAGATTGTCGATAAAGTCGATCTCGACTTTATCGTGGCATGCCTGTGCAATCAGGCCCATATCGTCCGACACATAGCCAGCAAGGTCGGAATTCTCAGTGATTTGATACACTTTCTTGAATGCGACCTCCCTGATCCCCTTCACCAGGGCGCCTTCAGGTGGACAAGATGAGGTCACTTTTTCGTAGCTGGCACACCATGCGCCATCAAACTCAACAGATTCCCTGGCGCACAATACAGCATCCCAATCAGTATCTTTCTGGAAAATAGTCTCAAGAAAAATGCTGTCATTTATTGTCGCTAAAATGTCGTTTGCGGTCGTCATCTCGGTATTTCGTATTGATCAGTGTGGATGCCATTCGGCATTTCGTGTTCCTGCGCACCTAGGCTGGTGATGACCTGGCGGGTAATGACATGGCACAATTAAATCGCACTATCCCAAGGCGCCGACAGCCTGACCGCGCAATTAATCAGGCCCACCATCGAATACGTCTGCGGGAAATTGCCCCACATCTCCCCCGTCACCGGATGCGTATCTTCCGACAGCAAACCCAGGTGATTACGCGCCATCAACATCGTTTCGAAGATTTTGCGCGCTTCGTCTTTCCTGCCGATGCGGGCCAGGGCGTCGATGCGCCAGAAGGTGCAGATGTTGAAGGCCGTCTCAGGCTTGCCGAAGTCATCGGGCGCTTCGTAGCGGCGCATGTAGGGGCCGTCGCACAGCGATGCTTCCAGCGCGTCGACGGTGGCGATGAAACGGGGGTCCATGGGGTCGATGAAGTTGACTTCCGCCATCAGCAGCACGGATGCGTCGAGGTCGCGCCCGCCCAGGCTTTCCGCGAAGGCCTGGCGCTCCTCGCTCCACGCTTCGCGCAGTAATCTCTCGCGTATCAGCACGGCGCGGCTGTTCCAGTGGTCGGCGCGGTCCGGCAAGCCCAGTTTATGGGCGACCTTGGCCAGGCGGTCGCAGGCGGCCCAGCTCATCAGCATGGACGAGGTATGGACCCTGGCCCGCGTGCGCAACTCCCACATGCCCGCGTCCGGTTCCGCGTGCAATTTGAAGGCTTGGTCACCCACGGCTTCCAGCGCGGCAAACTCGGCCCTGCCCGCCCGGTGGAACAAGCGGTGGTCGAGGAAAGCCTGCGCGGCCCCCAGGACGATGTTGCCATAAACGTCGTGCTGAAAGTGTTCCTGCGCCTGGTTGCCGACGCGCACGGGACCATTGCCGCGGTAGCCGGGCAAGTGGTCGAGCATGGATTCGGGCAACTGCTCTTCCAGGCCGATGCCGTACAGGGGCTGGATGTGGCCGCCTTTCGAGCGGGCGACGATATTCGTCAGCCAGCGCAAATACTCTTCCATCGTCCCAACTTCCGACAGGCTGTTCAATGCCCGCACGACGAAGAAGGCGTCGCGCAGCCAGCAGTAACGGTAATCCCAGTTGCGGCTGCTGCCCGGCGCTTCCGGAATGCTCGTCGTCATGGCGGCGATGATGGCGCCCGTGTCCTCATATAAAGACAGTTTTAATGTGATGGCCGCGCGGATGACCACGTCCTGCCATTCCAGCGGCACGGCCAGGCGCCGCGTGTAGGTGCGCCAATAGTTAATCGTTTCCTTTTCGAAGATGCGCGCCGTCTCGTCGATGCCGCCGGCCAGGGTTTCATCGGGGCCCAGCAGGAAGTTGGCGGTGCCGCCCAGAACGAAATACGTTTCACTCAGCACATAGTTGAGCGAAACATCGGTGTTCAGACGCAAGGTCTGTTCCGGCCCCACATAGCGGATGTGGTGGCTGCCCTGCGTGACCTGCGGCGCCAGCTTGCCCCAGTCGTAGCGGGGGCGCAGGCGCACGCGGATGCGCACGGCGTGATCGAGCGGACGCACGCGGCGGATCAGCATCAGCGGGCGGAACATGCGGTCGCGGCTGAGGAAGCGGGGCGCGAAATCCGTGATTTCCACGCCGCGCCCATCCGTGTCGTACAGCCGCGTGCGCAGTACGGCCGTGTTCGGCTCGTAGAATTGCTCGCTGCGGGCAAAGTTTTCAATGTCGATGGCCCACACGCTGCCGTTTTCCGTCGCGTCCAGCAAGGTATTGAAGACGGGGTCGCCATCGAAACGGGGCAGGCAGGACCAGACGACCTGCCCTGCCTGGTCGATCAGGGCGCTGAAGGCGCAATTGCCCACCACGCCGCAGTTGAGGGACGCTTGCCCGGGCGGTGCGGTGGCGGCGGACGCGTGGGCGCCGCTGGGGGTGTCATAGGATGTCGTCATCGGCTACTCCTTGAACGGGGATACGGACGCGGCCAGCAATACGGTGCGCAAGACGTCCGGGCTGGCCAGGCGCAGGCTGGCGGCGCTGGGGCCGCTGCCCACTTTCACGCCCTGCCCCCCAATTTGTTGAACATAGGCAAAACCTGCCTCGTCGGTGGTATCGTCGCCCGCGAAGACGGGACGGCGTCCCTTGAACGGCGCCTCGGCCATGAAGGCGGCAATGGCGCCGCCCTTGTCCGTGGCGGCCGGCTTGGCTTCCAGAACCATTTTGCCATGCAACAGCAAAAGACCGGGGCACGCTTGCACGGCCAGCGTCATTTCCTGCAGGCACAGCTGCTCCAATTCCGGCGCCAGCCGGTAATGCAGGGCCACGGCGCCGCGCTTGTGTTCCACCAGCAAGCCGGGGTACACCGCCGCCAGTGCGCGGGCATGCGCCAGCACGGACGACACGTCGGGCGTGGCCGCCACATGCCGTGTGCCGTCGGCGCCGCGCCGCTCCACGCCATGCACGCCGGCCACGGGCAAGATCAGCGGCGCCAGCATGGCATCGATCTGCGCCACGGGGCGGCCGGAAACGAGGGCCAGCGCGCCGCCATGCCAGCGCGCCAGCAGCATCAGCGCGTCGACCACGCCCGCTTCCAGGCGCACGCCGTCGGGCGTGGGCGCCAGGTCGACCAGGGTGCCGTCGAAGTCGAAGAAAACGGCGCTGCCGGGCGCACTCAGCAGTTGCAGCAAGGCTGCGCTATCGTCAGGGATCTCCGCCATCAGATCCCCTTGCGCCGCTTGATGCGGCTGTGGGCATCGATCTTGGTCATGACCTTGTCGCGCTGGCGCAGACGGGCCGCATCGAGCAGCATGCGCCCGGCCCAGCGGTAGACATTGAAATGTTTCACACGGGCCCGCATGCTCTTCATGCGCTCGCGCTGTTCCACGGGCGGCATCACTAGGGCGCGGTACAGGGCGTCGGCGCCCTGCTCGATATGGTAGGGGTTGATGATCAGCGCTTCGTGCAGCTCGCGCGCGGCGCCCGTGAACTGGCTCAGCACCAGCACGCCCAGCTCGTCGTCGCGCGCGGCGATGAATTCCTTGGCCACCAGATTCATGCCGTCATGCAAGCTTGTCACCATGCAGACTTCCGAGGCGCGGAAATAGCGCTGCAAGTCGTCCTGGCCATGGTGTTCGGCTTTCAGCAGGATGGGCACATAGTCGCCGCTGCCGAAGCGGCGGTTGATGCGTTCGACCATCTTGCGCACCCGGGCGTCGAAACTCTGGTATTCATCGAGCGACGCGCGGCTCGGGGCGGCGATTTGCACGAAGGTAAAATGACCGACCATGCCGGGCTGCTGCTCCAGCATGCGCTCGACGGCCTGGAAGCGCTCGACGATGCCTTTCGTGTAGTCGAGGCGGTCCACGCCGATGCCCAGCAAGTGGTCGGGCGCCACGCCCAGTTCGCTGCGAATCTGTGCGCGGCACGTGGCCACGTCGGGCTGGTCCGGGTTATCTTCCGGCCAGGCGATGGAAATCGGATAATCCTCGACCTGCGTCATCTCGCCGCCATAGGAAATGGTCGACGCTTCCGGTTCGATACGGGTTTCCAGGTAGCGGTCCACCGTTTCGAGGAAATTCTTGCGGTGGAATGGCGTGTGGAAGCCGAGAATCGTGCTGCCCAGCAAGCCGTCGAGGATTTCTTCGCGCCATGGGCAAATGCCGAACGATTCCGAGTTCGGCCACGGGATATGCCAGAAAGTGATAATCGTCGCCTTCGGCAAGGCTTCGCGCACCATGCGCGGCAGCAAGGCAAAGTGGTAATCCTGCACCAGTACGACGGGGTTGTCCGCCTTCGCCTCGGCGATCACGGCGTCGGCAAAGCGGCGGTTGACCTTCACATACTGCTCCCAGTCGGACGAGCGGAACACGGGGCGCACATGGGCGATATGGCACAGCGGCCACATGCCTTCATTGGCGAAGCCATAATAATAGCCCTGCTCTTCCTCTTGCGTCAGCCACACGCGGCGCAAGGTATAGCTGGGGTTATCGGGCGGCACGGGCACGTGGTCGAGCTTGTCAACCGTCTCGCGGTCGGCGGAACCGGCGCCATGCGCGATCCACGTGCCGGAGCAGGCGCGCATCACGGCTTCCACGGCCGTCACCAGGCCGCTGGCGGGACGCTGCACCGCAACACCGGTCTCCGTTTTGGTGTGGATATACGGTTCGCGGTTCGACACCACGAGCACCTGGTCGCCCGACAGGTCCGCTTCCAGCAAGGCGCGCAGCTTGTCCGGCGTCCAGTCGGACGACCAGCCGTTATCGCCCTGGCGTTCCAGATGGTATTCCTGCAGCAATTCGCGCAAGTCGCCGATCAGCGGCTGCATTTCCGGCGGCGGCGCGGGCGCGGCGGCCGGTGCGGCGGCGGCAACGGCAGGATTATTCTTCGACAGCAATTCGCCGCGCAAAATGTCCTTGACGGCCGCCAGCCAGCCGCGCCAGCTCAGGTGGGCCACGAACACGGTCATCAGGGAAATCAGCACGGCCAGCACGGCCAGGAAGGCAAAAATGAAACGTTTGGTATCGGTATTGCGGCGCTCGACAAAGCTCATGTCCTGCACCAGCACCAACCGGCCCAGCTGGGACGCATCCTGCATCACGGGCGTTTCGCTGATATGGACTTGCCCTTGCGGCAATTGCGCCAGGGATTTGTACAAGCCGCCCGTGGAAGGCGTGCTCCAGCAGCCGATCGAAGCGGGGTATTGCGCGGACTGGTACAGCAAATGGCCCGCATTGTCGCAAAAGCCGATGGCGATCAGGCGCTCGTCGCGCGTGGCGCCCTGGAACAGTTCGCTGATGCGGGTGGCATCCTGCGCGGGCAGGTATTCGGTGAGCGAAGGCCGGAGGGTTCCGGCGAGCAGTTCTGCCCGGCTGTCGAGATCGCGCACATACCAGCGCAGGGTGATGTTGTCGAGCAGGGGTACCACGATATAGGCAAACAGTCCCAGCACCAGGGCCAGTGGCAGGATGAAGCGCAAGGACATTCGGAGTGATCGTACTATCATCGTTTTCCTTTGCAAAAACAAAAAGCATGGCAAGTATGACTATGTTTCCACTGCGGCGACGCCCGTTTGCTTTCCGTATTGAAACGTCAACGTGACATGGCGCAGCGCAGCAATTTCTGCAAGTATCCACGTTGACGCAAGTCTTATCCGTACGGCAACGCACGCCCCCGTTACGCCATCTGCCCGTAAAATACCCGCTTCCGACATCCATTTCATTTAAGAACAAGGAGTTTTCGCCTATGGATCTCAGCACGTTCCACTCGCTGATGGGAGGCCCGCTGCGCTCGGCGCTGACCGTGCTCGTTTCCGCCCTGCTCGTCACCCTGGTTGCCATCGGCGTGCACCGGGCCGGCATCGGCCTGCTGAAAAGACTGGCCAATGGCCACCCGCTTGCCAGCAACGTCGCGCGCGTGGCCTTCCGCGCCAGCCAGCTGTGCCTGATCGTCTTCGGCTTGCGCATGGTGCTGGCCAGCGCGCCCGACGACACGCCGGGCCTGGTCGCCATGTCGCACCTGGCCAGCGTGGCGCTGATCATCGCGCTGACCTGGCTGGCCATGCAATGCATCGAATCGCTCAGCATCACGATTTCCCAGATCAATCCCGTCGACGCGGCCGACAACCTGCGCGCGCGGCGCCGGATCACCCAGGCCCGCGTGCTCACACGCAGCGCGCACGCCATCGTGGTCCTCCTGGGCCTGTCCTTCGTGCTGCTGACCTTGCCCGGCGCGCGGCAGATCGGCGCCAGCCTGCTGGCGTCGGCCGGCGTGGCGGGCCTGGTGGCCGGTATCGCCGCCCGGCCCGTGCTCGGCAATTTCATCGCAGGCCTGCAAATTGCGTTCTCTCAACCGATCCGCATCGACGACGTGCTGATCGTCAACGGAGAATGGGGCACGGTCGAGGAAATCAAGGGCACGTATGTGGTCGTGCGCGTATGGGACGAGCGCCGTTTGATCGTGCCGCTGCAGTGGTTCATTGAAAATCCGTTCGAGAACTGGACGCATACCTCCTCGGAGATCCTGGGCACAGTGTTCCTGTGGCTCGATTTCAGCATCCCGATCGAGCCGCTGCGCGCGGAACTGACGCGCATCTGCGAAGGCGCCAAGCAATGGGATGGCCGGGTCTGCACCGTGCAGGCGACGGATTCGAACGAGCGGGCCGTGCGTGTGCGTTTCCTCATCAGCGCTGTCGATTCAGGCACGGCGTTCGAATTGCGCTGCATGGTACGCGAGCAGATGCTGGCCTTCATCACCACCCACTATCCGCACGGCCTGCCCCGCTTGCGCTCCACGCACGACCCCATCGAGCTGCACGCCATGCAGGTACAGAACGACAGCGTGTCGCTGCACAAAGCATAAAAAAACCGTGCGGCGCGCTGCCCTTGCCCGCGCGCCGCTACAATGGTTTGCATGAGCACCACCGCCTGGTTCATCCTGATCGGTTGCCTGATGCTGGCGCGTGGCCTGGGCGCCGATGGCATCGCGCGCCTGCCATTGACCTCGGCCATGGCTTACCTGGGCGTGGGCCTGCTGCTGGGGCCCATGTTCCTCGGCCTGTTTTCGTTCGACCTGGTGCAGCAAGCGCCACTGCTGGAAACCCTGACGGAAATCGCCGTCCTCATCTCCCTGTTTTCCGCCGGCGTCAAGATGCCCGTGCCCTTCAGCCTGGCGCGCTGGCTGCCGTCGCTGCGCCTGGCGTGGCTGTCGATGGCCATCTCCGTGGCCCTGGTGGCGGCCTTTGCGTGCCTGGTGCTGGGCCTGCCCCTGGGCGCGGGCATACTGCTGGGCGCCATCCTCGCGCCCACCGACCCCGTGCTGGCCACCGACGTGCAGCTGCGCCATGCGGGCGACCGCGAGCAATTGCGCTTCATGCTGACCAGCGAAGCGGGCATGAACGATGGCAGCGGCTTTCCCTTCGTCATGCTGGGTCTGGGCTTGCTGGGCCTGCATGAGCTGGGGCCGCACGGGGTCACCTGGCTGTGGCGCGATCTGGTCTGGGCCAGCGCGGGCGCCATTGGCATGGGCGCGGCCGGCGGCGCGCTGCTGGCCTGGCTGGGCTGGCAGGTGCGCGCGAAGGAGCCGAAACACGCGATGCTGGACGACCTGGCGGCCCTGGGCTTGATCGCCCTCGTGTATGGCGTGTCCACGTGGCTGCACGCGTGGGGCTTTCTGGCCGTGTTCTTCGCCGGCGTGGCCTTGCGCCAGACGGAACTGCGGCTGGCCGGCGCGCCGAAAGACCGGCACGGCTTGCTGCAGGCCGAGGAAACCCATGCCGTGTCCGCCGCCAAGCCGCACGACAGCGACGTGCCGCTGACCGTCAGCGGCGAATCCCTCGTCTTCAAGGAACACCTGGAACGCCTGTCCGAACTGACCCTGGTGCTGCTGCTGGGCGGCGCCGTCACGGCCGCCGCCTGGAGCTGGCAGGCGTGGAGCGTGGCGCTGTTCCTGCTGCTGGTGGCGCGCCCGGCCAGCGTGATGCTCGGTCTGCTGGCCTCGGGCACCAGCGTGCGCCTGCGCGGGCTGGCCGCCTGGTTCGGCGTGCGCGGCATCGGCTCGCTGTACTACCTCAGCTATGCCATCGCGCATGGCCTGGCGGACGGCCTGGCGCGCGAACTGGCCGACATCACCCTCGTCGTCGTCATCCTCTCCATCGTCGCCCACGGCCTGACGGTCAAACCGCTGCTGGAACGCTACTGGCGCAAATAGGCGCCGGCGGCACCTATTTATCACTGCTTCAAAGCAATGTTTTGTCAATTGCGCCTATGACGGGCGGAAATATTGTTAAGATAATTAAAAATGGCAAAAGAGAGAAGCAATGAAACGAAGAAGCGTGCTGGGACTGGGCGTCTCGATGGCCCTGCTGCAAACGGGCTGCGCCACCGATCCGGCCAGGCTGGCGTGGGAAACGGCATTTGACAGATTCATGCGCGATGGCCTGGCCCGCACGGAAACGCCGGGCATGAGCGTGGCCGTGGTGCGCGGCGAGCAAACGATTTTCGCGCGCGGCTATGGCTGGGCCGACATCCAGGCCGGCAAGAAGGCCGACGCCAGCACGGTGTTCCATGTCGCCTCCGTCAGCAAGCTCGTCACGGCCACGGCCGCCATGATGCTGCTGGAACAGGGCGCCTTCCAGCTCGACGACAAGGTGGCGGCCTACCTGGACTTCCCGCTCATGCATCCGAAGTTTCCCGACGTGCCCATCACCTTTCGCCATTTGCTCAGCCACACCTCGGGCATTTCCGACGCCGTGTACGAAAAGACGACGACGTTTGCCGTGCAGGGCGACCCGCGATTACCGCTGCGCGACTTCGTCAAGGGTTACCTGTCGCGCGGCGGCGCCTGGTATGACGCGGACGTGTCGTTTGCGGCCCGGCCCGGCACGGAATGGCGCTACAGCAATGTCGGCATCGCCCTGCTCGGCTATCTGGTGGGCCGTTTGAACCCCGATGGCCTCGACGCCTTTACCCACGAGCACCTGTTCGAACCGCTGGGCATGGACAGCACGGCGTGGAAACTGGCTGGCTTGCCGCGGCGCGCCGTCGTAGCCCAGCCGTACGCGCACAAGGAGCCGGGCCTGCAAGCGCTGCCGCCCGTCGGCTATCCGGACTGGCCGGCCGGCCTGCTGCGCAGCTCGGCGCATGACTTTGCCCGCTTCCTGGCCATCTTCAGCAATGGCGGCCGGGTCGATGGCCATCGCTACCTGCAAGACTCCACCCTGCAATTGTTTTTCGCGCCTCAAGCAGCCCCCGTCGTGCCCGCCGATTCGTCCGTGCGGCAAGCCCTCGTGTGGCTGCTGCGCGACGTCGACGGCAGGCCGCTGGCCACGCACAGTGGCGGCGACCCGGGCGCCGCGTCCGTCGTCTGCGTCGACCGCGCCAGCAAGACAGCCGTGCTGGCCTTCGCCAACGTCAGCGCCGACAAGGAGTTCCGTTCATTCCAGAAAGAAGTCGTGTTGCGCCTGCTGGCGCATGGCGGCGGCGCGCAAGCGCGGTAGGCATGCCGCTTGTGTGAGCGGGCGCACGGTGGCGCACAGGCAAGAAAGTATGCTGTGCTGGTCAGATTTGACACTCAACGAGGAGACCGGCATGACTAACCGCATCGGCAACAAGGACGTGGCGCAGCAGCGCAGCAAGAGTGAAAAAGCCCGCATCAAAGCACAGAACATCGCCAACGAGGCGGTCAAGAAGGCCGAGGCCAGGGCGAAGTACCGCAACGCCATCAAGGGCCAACCGGGCCAGCCCGCCCCGGCAGGCTAGGCGCCGAACCAGCCGCGCAGTTTCTCGGCGGCCCGTTCCTTGACCTCGGCCGTGATGTAGGTGGCCACCGTGGCAACAGCCGCCGCTAGCACGGCCAGGTCATCCGCATAGCCGACCACGGGCGTGATATCGGGAATCGCATCGATGGGCGAAATGAAATAGCCGAGTGCGCCATAGATGGCCGTCTTGGCCCACAGCGGCGTATTCGGCTGCTGCGCCGCGTAATACAGCCACAGGGCTTTTTCGATGACTTCGCGTCCCGCCGTCTTGGCGAACTTGACAACCTTGTCCCAGAAGCTGTCATCCGTGTATTTCTTTTCATACTGCTTGTCGGCCTGGGGGGCGTGGTCTTCTTCCAGATTCTTTTTTCTGCCAAACATCTGCTGCTCCTGTCTGCCGCGCACGGCGTTACGAATGCGCACCTTAGCATAACGGCGCGGCAGGTGCGCGGCGTACAAGGTACGCTATATCCATGGAAATATCCGCCACCACCACGGCCCGCGCCGCCGGCCTGCGCTACACGGGCGACCATCAGAGCGGCATCGCCCGATCGGGCAAGCCCGGCAAGTTCCGTTACCGCGACACGGATGGCAAAGTCCTGCGCGATGCCGCCACCCTGGCGCGTATCAAGGCGCTGGCCATTCCGCCGGCCTGGACGGACGTGTGGATCTGCCCGCACGCGAATGGCCATTTGCAGGCGACGGGGCGCGATGCGCGGGGCCGCAAGCAATACCGCTACCATGCGCGCTGGCGCCAGGTGCGCGATGAAGTGAAATACGAGCGCATGCTCAGCTTTGGCCGCGCCCTGCCCGCCATCCGCGCCGCCGTCGCACGCGGCATGCAGCTGCCGGGCTTGCCCCGTGAAAAAGTGCTGGCCACCATCGTGCATCTGCTGGAATTGACGATGATGCGCATCGGCAACGAGGAATATGCGCGCACGAACAAATCGTTCGGCCTGACCACCCTGCGCACGCGCCACGTGCAGGTCGACGGCAGCGCCGTGGCCTTCCACTTCAAGGGCAAGAGCGGCGTGCGCCACGATATCCGCCTGAGCGACCGGCGCCTGGCCAGGGTGCTGCAGCGCATGCGCGAACTGCCGGGGCAGGAACTGTTTCAATATGTCGATGAGGATGGTGCGCGCCACGGCATCGGTTCGGGCGACGTCAACGATTATCTGCGCGAGGTGACGGGCGAAGACTACACGGCCAAGGATTTCCGCACCTGGTCCGGCACCCTGCTGGCCGCGCTGGCCCTGCAGGCGTTCGAACTGGTCGATTCCGATGCGCAAGCGAAGAAAAACATCGTGCAGGCGATCGAGTCCGTGGCCAAGAAGCTGGGCAACACGCCGACGATCTGCCGCAAGTGCTATGTGCACCCGGCCGTGCTGGAATCGTATCTCGATGGCAGTTTATTGGAAGGCATGCGGGCGCGGGCGCGGCAGCAGATGCAGGACGATTTGCAGGCGCTGGCGCCGGAGGAAGCGGCCGTGCTGGCCTTGCTGCAGCAGCGGCTGCAGGGTGCCGCTACGGTCAAGCCCGGCGTTCCGGCTGGCAATGTGCCGACAGCGTGAGCGCATCGCTGCTGCAGACCGGCAAGGCGCCGTGACCGGCATCGCGCGCCACGGGTGCCGGCGCGGCATCGTCCGGCTGGGCCTCGCCCGTAGTCATCAAGGTGGCCGCCAGGGTCGAGAACGTAAACAGGCAGATCAGCAGGAAGGGCTTGTTCACGTGGATGGACTGGTCTGGCTTTTGCATCGCGTACTCCGTCGGACTGGTTGGCTGTTGCAGCATGGACACGATCATCGCGTGTTTCCGCAAGGCATACAATCAGACAGTTTCGACAAGACGGGTAGGACAGCGCTGACAGGCTCAGCCATGACGTCCCGTGTCGGAAAATTTGACACCTGCTCCGTCCCATTGCCGCCAAGCCCTTGTTTTTAAAGCACAATCGATGCAGGAACGCTTCCTGCTTGACCTCCTGCCTGGGCACGCTTGGCGCCAGTCTACGGGGGGAACGATCATGAGCTTTATCAAACAGGCGCTGCTGGCGCTGCTGTTATGCGCAATGTCCGCCGCGCACGCCGCCAGCATCGGCTACACGGCAACATCGCTGGGCGGCACGCAGTGGCGCTACGACTATACGGTCAGCAATACCACCCTGGCCGTGCCCATCGAGGAATTCACCTTGTTCTTCAGCGTGGGCCAGTACGCCAACCTGCACAGCGCCTCCACGCTACCAGGCTGGGACGTGCTGGTAGTGCAGCCCGATCCCGCCATTCCCGCCAGCGGCTACCTCGACGCGCTGGCGCTGGCCGGCGGCATCGCGCCCGGCGCCACGGCCACGGGCTTTTCCGTCACCTTCGATTATCTGGGCGCGGGCAGCCCCGGCGCCCAGCCGTTTTCCATCCTCGACCCCGTCTCCTTCATCGAGCTCGAGGCGGGCATCACGCTGCCTGCCGCCGTCGCCCTGCCCTCCACGCCATGGCTGCTGCTGGCGGGCGTACTGGCCATGGCCTGCCTGCGGCGCCGGCAGCTGGCGGGCGCCGCGCTGGCCACGGGGCTGGCACTGAGCCTGTGTGCCTGCGGCGGCCCGAACGATCCCACGCAGGCGCCCGCGCCGAAGGTCATGCTGGCCGGTGCGACCACCGCCCAGGCCGCCGGGGACCTGGAAGTCACCTTGCTGGAAAAAGTGGCCGAGCAGCGCGTCAACCGCACGGCCTGGGACTACACCTACCGCGTACACATCCGCAACAATGGCAGCGAAGCGGCCGTCAACGTGCAAGCCGTGCTGGCCAGCGCGCCCGCAGGCAGCACCATCATCGATGGCAACGTGCTGGCCGGCAGCATCGGCGCGGGCGCCACCGTCACGCCCGCCGACACCATCACCGTGCGCATCGAGCGCAGCATCGCCTTCCAGAGCTCCGGCCTGACATGGACCTTCAGTACCGGCGACGGCATCGTCCTCGACCCCGTACGGCCCGCGCAAGTGATCGTGCTGCCGCTGGCCGAGCTGGGCTTTCCCGATGGCGCCGACAGCGTCAAGGCCAGCGGGGCCGTGACGGACGTGCTGCTGCAGGACGGCAGCCTGCGCTTTTCCACGCCCGGCGACACGGGCGTGGACCAGCACGCGCAATTTTCCCTCAGCAAGGGCGGCAAGGTCACGACCCTGGACCTGCTGATCCAGACGCAACTGCCCACGGCTGTGGAAACCTATGTGGAGCCGAACGATGACGGCAGCGTGCCGACCACGGCGCCCGTGCTGGCCATCACGGGACTGGGGCCGAACAACCGCCTGCAGCCGGGCGGCCTCGCGTTCCGCCTCGTGGATGCGGCCCCCATGGCCCTGCAGGATGACAGCGACGGCCTGCTGTCCGGCCCGAATGACGTGGCCATCAGCCTCAAGACCTACTGGACGTTCGATGCGGCCAGCGGCACCTTCAGCATCGGCGCCACGGCCATGCAACAACTGCTAGCATCCTTGCCCAACGGCAGCTACGACCTGAACCTCAATTTCGTCTCGCAGGATGGCGAGTTCACGGCCAGCTATGCCTTGATCGTCATCAAATCCGGCATCGTGCTGCAAGGACAGCTGCGCACCCCGGCGGGCGGCAATGCCACGGGACTGGCCGGCAAGAAGATGCTATTGGCCGGCTACAACAACCACCAGCGCCAGGTGGCCGTGGTCGACGCCACGGGCGCCTTCCATTTCGATGGCGTGCTGCCCGATACCTACCAGCTGACCTTGAACGATCTCGTCCACCCGAACGTGGTCAGCGTCAGCGCCGTCGTTTTTGAGAACAGCAGCAACGTCAATGTCGACATCGTCTATCCGTATGCGGCGAGCCTGGCCTTGCGCGGCGGGGTGCAGACCTATGCGGCCGGCCGCGTCACGCAGGATGGCGCCGGACCGCCCGCGCGCGACCTGCCCGCCAGCCCCCGCGCCGCGGGCGACGCCACGCCGCAGGCTGACGAGGGCAGCAAGACCTTCACGGCCATTGCAGCCGCACAAAACCAGACCATCACCTCGCCCATCGCCTTCACTGTGCCCCAGGGCACGAAAAACGTGGGCGTGAAAATCACCGTCAGCACGGCCGAGTATCCCACCTACACGACGGCGCAAAGCCAGTACAACGATACCTGGTCATACGCCGTGACAGGGCTGCCCGGCGTCAACCTGGCCGCCACGGGCGCAGTCAACCAGTCGCACTTCACGCAAGGCACCATCGTCAGGACGGAGTGCGTCGACGTCAGCAAGCAAACCAGCAATGGCGCGCTGAACCTGGGCGGCAACGTCAGCGCCACAAATATCGGCGACAGCGCCCTGGCCACCGTGACGACGGTGGAACTGAGCCTCGCGTGCAAGGGTTTAAAGGTGACGCTGGCGAAGTTCAGCTCGCCGAACCAGGCCGCCCACCCCGTGCTGCAGCCGATCAAACTGACGGGTAATCTGGCGGGGCCGTATGTTTCCGTCTCGCAAGGAACGGCCACGGCCACGCACACCTTGCCGCTGGAATTGCACTACACGCCGGCGGCGGCGACGATTACGGAAGTCAACATCGGCATTTCGTCGGGCGGGGGCAATCCCGCCTTCAGCGCGGAGAATCTATTGTCCCAGACCAATACCAAGACCGCCGGCACCGTAAAATTTCCCAGCCTGGTGCTGCCCGCCTTTGCCGGCGCCAAGCTCGACAAGAAGGCCGTCGTCACGGTGCGTCTGAAGGGCCGCATCGATAATGTCGATGCCAGCTCGGACCCCGCCGAAGGGGGCCAAGTGGAGTTCAAGGGCGACACGGCCTACATCCCCCTGTACCTGGCCGACAACGAGGCGGCGCTGGCGGCGCGGCGCTATGGCACGCGCGACCCTGGCGGCGATTCGTGGGCCACGCGCCTGGCCATCGCCTGGCTGGCAGGCAAGGCTTACCGTTTCGACGACATCAGCGGCCAGCACGTGACGCAGACGGCGACGGGCCGCTCCATCCTCGGCCACAGCGGCCACAGCGACGGCCAGCAGATCGACTTGCGCTACGCGGACGGCGCGGGCGGCTACACGGACGCGCTGGGCGGCCAGAACGATGGCGCCGCCATTCAAAATCTGATCAATGCCGCCAAAGCGGAAGTGGTGGCCAACCTCGCGCAAAAGCCGAAACTGGCAGCCCTGGTGGCGTGGATTGCGGCGAACCGCGCCATGCTGGCCCTGGAAGCGGCGCAGGCCAGCACGCGCGTGATCTACATCGGCCCCCGCTTCATCAAGCTGGCCCTCGTCGACGGGCGTTTTTCCGCCGCCACTACCGACCATATCCCCGGCGCTGGCGCCTGGACCAAGCCGGCAAAAGTGCACATCGAGACGGGACACCTGAGCCACTGGCACATCAGCATCACGGCCCATCCGTAAGCATGGTCAGGCGGGCAGATCGGACAATTCCAGCTCCGAAAACCCCGCACGGCGCCGCGCTTCCAGGTTGAACGGACCGCGCAGGGTGGGCGCTTCGTAGCGCAGCGCCAGCTCGGCATAGGTGGCGCGCAATTCCAGGCCCCTTTGATCGCACAGGTAGCCATACCAGCGGTTGCCGATTTCCACGTGCCCCACTTCATCGCGCAGGATGATGTCGAGGATGGCGGCAGCGGCCATGTCGCCCGCCTGCGCCAGCTTGGCGCGCAGCGGCGGAATCGCATCGAGCCCCCGCGCTTCCAGGGTGCGCGGCACGAGCGCCATGCGCGCCAGCACGTCGCCGCGCGTCTTGTCGACCATTTCCCACAGGCTGTCGTGGCCTGGGAAGTCGCCATATGTGTGCCCCAGCACCTGCAGGTGCGCCTGCAGCATGGCAAAGTGCGTGGCTTCCTCCTTTGCCACGCGCAGCCAGTCCGTGTAGTAGTCAAAGGGCAAATCCGGGAAGCGCCACAGCGCGTCGAGCGCCAGATTCATGGCATTGAACTCAATGTGCGCGAGCGCATGCACGAGCATGGCGCGCCCTTCCGGCGTGATCATCGACCGCCGCCCCACCAGACGCGGCGGCACCAGTTCCGGCCGTTCGGGACGGCCCGGCACGGGGCCGGTCGGCGCCAAAGGCGCTTGCGCATCGATAGAAAGCTGGGCTTCGGCCATGGCCGCCACCATCGCCACCTTCGTTGCCGGGTCCGGTTCGAGCAGGCAGGCGAGCGCAGTCGTGCGCAATTCTTGCGGCATTGCGGCTATGGTGGAGGTCAATGGAAATATCGGCATGGAGCTGCTTTCTGGTACGCACTTGAAGAAGGGCCGCAGTGTATCAAAATCAGAAGCAACTTACCCATACTCCAATTTCTCGTCTAGTCATGAGTGGAAAGCATCAAAAGGGTGAAGGGGTCGACGTTCCCCAATGCTGATCAATTTGCACTCCTCGCCGGCCGGCAGGCGTTTATGCCGATGACCTGGACTTCTATCGCCCCCATCTGATTTGCAGTAACTTGTGCGGCATAGCGCATGAGATGCAACATCAGTTGATCGAAATTCATGTTCTTTCCGTCAAAACGCCACTTTCTGGGGGCATGCAAGCTAATAACCAACAGACCATGACGACGATTTTGGGGGCGCAAATAGAAGTTCGCCAGCTGTTTCCTTACAGCAGTCTCGTATTGTTTGACCGTCCACTTCTTGTTCGCGTTTTTGATTTCAATAGCGATCTGCGCTGAACAAGATGTTGATGAAACTATGATATCTGGCTCCTTGCTCTCTGCGACCTTCGGTTCGCGATGAGCGTGGTAACGCGCTTTGCTTAAATCATTCAACCGTTCGGTCAACCATTGCTGTACCTTTTCCTCATCATCAGCCAAGGCAAAAAGAGAACGGCTGGAGGCATCGGCATTGTGGAATGAATCGGTTATGTTGGACAATACCGCTATGACAAGTCGAAGCAGTTGCCCTCCATTCTTTGTAGGGGCGACATGCAAATGGCCAAAGTCATTAATCTCTGCAGCAGTCCAAGCGTCGATGTCTGAATCCACATGCGCCTTCCGATGTGCCAACTCCGAAAACCGCATGGAATGGGGTGCGTACTCCGGATTACCTGCCATCTGCATCAATACGTCGTAAGCAGCAGTTTCGCGTCTAACCATCACCTCATTCAGAAGAGAGTTGCGCGCGCCCTCTGCGCGATCCCTTCGAGAAACAGTAGAGCCGCTTTCCGATGTTCTATCGTCCTGAGGGCGAACATAGCGATAAGCCAATTTCAGAAACTTGGCAAGTAGCTCTAATCCCATACTGTGAAGCGCAGGCAAAGCGACTCCATCGCTAGTGTGGCGGTCAAACAGTGCACCAAGCCAATGTTGTACCCTTAATTCAAACTCGGGCTCCGACTCTGCTGATGTGCGCACGAGCTGCGTGAACACGAGTCTGGCTAAGCCATCGCCATCGACTGATGCCAAAATCCGAAGATAAACAGAAATCCGCTCATCGTCCCACGAAGCCATGTGCACAAGTAAGCGTTTTTGAGCCAGCGCAATCACATCCTTTCTAGTCAGGAAATCCACGTGACGCGCGACAATACGACTACAGTAATCCAACGTTTGCTTGTCAGCCGGCTCCTTCCGCTTTAAATGTAGAAAGACTTTCTCGGTAACTATCTGTTGTCCCGGCACGTCATGATAGGCGGCATTTGAAAGGATATCGTTGAACTGGTTCTTAGCGCCGAATTCATATTGCAATGCTGCAACAATTTCCGGTAAAGCTATCTCGGTTCGAGCCAGGACGAGTTTATGAACCCATGAACATCTAATCGTTCCTGCCATCGTTGCGTGACGAATGGCAGTCCTAACTTCCATCTCACTCAAATTCGTGGCCCAACCACTGCTCTGGCTGTCTAAAGTCAATGCATCGAGTGCCAGACGGCTTAAGAGAGTGAATGTCCGGTTAATGCCTGAAACATTCGGCCGAACGGGTTTACGCAGTCGCCATACTTGGCGCATACCTGCAGCATAGTGCTCGATAACTTCATGGCTAAATACGCCATTAAGAAGTGAATAAGATATAACATTGTCCTTACCGTCTTTGGCGGCACGCATTTTTAACCATGTCGTCAAAGTGTAAAGCCTGTGCTGGCCTCCTCGCCAAGAGATCAATGTATCGGCATGGTCGAGGATTGACGGATTCTTGCTTAACTCCTCACGAAAATCAAGCCAGGATTGTTTCGCTCTCGCAGCTTCTTTCTCATGCTCAAGCTTCGCCTCCAGTTGTTGCTGTACATAAGCATCTGGTTCCCTTGGTTTTACGAACTCAGCAAGATCCCTGCCCAATACCAAATCTTCGAATGCCAATAGATCTAAACGCAAACGTAAAGGCGATACCTCATCATCTTTCAACGCATGCCATAGCGCGCTGAAAGCAATACGCCGATCATCTTCACTACACATTCTCCGTGCATCGTTCAGAAGCCAGTCTAGGTCGCTTGCATCGGTCCCCCAAAGAGTACGGCCATAGAACGGGCCTATCTGACAGAAATGGACGATTGGATGATCCGTTGTTGGCCTACTGCGCCAAGCAGCAGCATCGGCCCACATCAGTTGGCGATTCAAATGTTTGTCCGCACGCACCCTGTCTTTAAGCGCAGGCAAAGCCGCGTCCTCATGGTAATAGTCCAAGACGCGTTCGACCGCCATCAACAAGTGCAACATTCCATCCTCAATCTCACCTCGTCCGGATACTGAAAATTCGGCATTCGCCAGATCTGCAATTCCCTTGCAAAGTTCCGTATACCGTGTAGCAGTTTCGTTTGAGGCATTCAGACGATCCGAACCGAGAACCAGATCCGCGATACCAGCAACCAATCTCTTCTTGTCTAGTCTAGATGGCGTTTGCTTGTGGAATGTGGCAAGGTAACTAGCAAAGCCATCGGATGAGAATTTTCTTGCCTGCTCAGAGCGCTCGATCAGCATAAGAAGGTCTGCGATATTCAGGTAGTTCGGGTAAAGCAACTCAGCCAACCGGGGTGCAAGACGAGCATTCAATCGCTCCGGTTCCGCAATCAACTGTCTTGCAATTTTTTTCAACCCAGAATGATCGTTGCATACGACCATGGCTCTGGTAGCAGCTATACGCATATCGTCCTGAGATTCGTCGCAAGCGGCCTGCCGCGCCAAGTGCACACATGCTTCAACCCGGCCTTCTTCGATGAAATGTAAGAGATGCAGTCTAAATCCCGCTTTGGAGTTAGCTTGCCAAGCGAGATTGATTGCCTTTGCCAGCGCAGAATTCGAAAACATCCATGCTGCTCGATTATCGATATATTCATAATCAAGCCTGCCGGCAGCATCTAGGTGAGCGTAGGAGTTCAGCAAAGCCCCCCTAGTCTGCAGGGAAAGAGATTTAGGATCACCATGCACAATTAGCGCAATAGGTTCGCGCTCAATCAATTCCTGACAGACTTCAGGCACCCACTGGGACAGCCACGCGGTTACGGCAAGTAATGAAGGAACAGCAGTCTTTGCGCCATACGGATCCGCGAAGAGCAATCTTTTTATTTCAGATATGGGGCAATTATGCTCAAGCAAGGTACGCAACCAACAGGCAGCAAGGAACTCCTGTGTAGTCCGATGGTGAAACTTGATGCGTCCGTATGTGCTTGGCGCAAATACACCGGTACGTAATAAGGCGTTGACCTCATGGGGTTGCCAGTCATGTAGTATATCGGAAGGATTAATTGCACCTTTCGACAAGGTCAGGTCTGGCTCTTGCCCAGGCGCTTTCAGCGCAAACGTCTTGGCGAATACTAAGGCAGCGGCCAGTCGCCTCGCACCATCCATTGCACGCTCCGGACTTAGCAACCCGGCCCGGTGTTGGTTCTCCTCGCGAAGCTTACGACGTACACCTGCTGCCGTCATTTCGATCAACGAATCAAGGCGCGAATGTTCAGCCCAATAACCAATCAAGTCTATAAAGTCACCAGGACGCTCTGCCATCGCATCTAAACCAGATTGATTAATAGCTCGAAGCAGCGCTCGTCCGTCAATTTTGGCAGCGTCTGCCATTTTCAGCTTCTGGTCGTCGGTCAAAGGAACTAACTGAACAACAAGTAAATCACTAGGCCTGGGCACCTCATCCAAAATTGTTGTGTGGGTCTTTATTGTATGCTTGTCAAAAATAGGCCCTAATAAGATTTCGTCACGATCATGGCAGGCTAAATTATTAACAAAAGGTAATTCAGTTTCAATTGCTTCGCGATCTGACTTGCCTTTCCAGTCACTGACTCGGCAACTGACAATAATAAACGCTCGATTCAGGCTATCATTACCCAGTTCATTGCTGAGAGTACGGAGAGCACTTGGAAACGACTTGTTGTTGATTCTGGCCTCATCAACCGAATCAAGAAAAAACCAGGCATCGCCCGTCTCGCTCTGCTTCCATGCGTCAAACAACTGAGCATCCTCCCTTCGCAGAGCGGCTATGAAGCCATGGTCTATCAGATCCTCAATACGAACATAAAACGCGGGGTGCGCCTGCCCCCTTAGCATTAGGGCTCTTTGCTCAAGTTCCTTGGTTTTCCCGCACAACGCTTCCGCAAGTAGGACCACACGGCGACGCTTGAGAAGTTCTTCCCAATTAAGCCAATTTCCATACTTTCGTCCTAAATGTAAACTCCAGTTAAGTTCCGCATCCTTGTCTTTGTATATTGGTGCGAAGTGGCGTTCCAGATCGACGAAGTCTATCATTTAGGGCTGACTCTGTATGGTTTATATTGCTCAAATGATACCATTATCTTAGGGCAATGCCCCTTACATCGGCACAAGTCAATCAGTTGAGAAAATAGTGGGTGCTGGGGCTAGCTTAAGTTCACGAGTATTAGTAAAAGGTTGAAAACCATTTAATGCGTTTCAGCAACTAACTGAAACCTGCCCCAGCAGCCAGTCAAACAAGGCTTGCACTCTTGCCGGCAGTGCGGCGCGTCCGCTGTGCACGAGGTAATACGCCTGCGGGCTGTCCAGGGAAAAATCGCCAAACGGCAGGATCAGCTGGCCGCTATCTAACCACGGCTGCACCAGCTGGCGCCGGCCCATGGCCACGCCGGCGTGGTGGATGGCCGCCTGCGCGCACAGGTCGGCGCGGTCGAAACGCAGGCTGCGCGCGGGCAAGTTTACGCCGGGCGCCTGCCCGTCCAGCCACAGCCGCCACTCGGCATCGGGCGCGCAGGCGGGCCAGGCCAGGGTGTCGTGCAGTACCGTCGCGTCTTGAATCTGATGCGGCGCATCGAGCAAACCGTGTTCGCGTGCATAATCCGGGCTGCACACGGGCGCCAGCCATTCGTCCATCAGCTTGCGCGATGCCAGGCCGGGAAAGTTGCCGTCGCCGTAATGCAAGGCCAGGTCGACCTGGCCCGCGCGAAAGTCCACGCTATCATTTCCCACGCGCAAATCGATCGACACGTCCGGATACTGCGCCGTGAAACCTGCCAGGCGCGGCACGAGCCAGCACTGGGCGATGGAGGGGCGCGCATGCACGGTGATGCTGCCCGTGAGCGCATCGCCGCCGGCCAGCGCCGCATGCAAACCATCCCAGCCAATTTGCAGCGCGGCGAAGATGCGTTCGCCATCCTGCGTCAGCTTTACCTGCCGCGTCAGGCGCTCGAACAAGCGCAGACCCAGGCCCGCTTCCAGCCGCGCGATGCGGTGGCTGACGGCGCTGGGCGTGAGCGCCAGTTCCTGCGCGGCCAGCGCAAAACTGGCATGGCGCGCCGCCACGAGAAACGTGTGCAGGTTGGCAAACTGGCTGGCCGTCAGCGTCGCCATGCGCGGTGCGCCGGCCGGCATCAAGCGGCGCCGGCCGCCAGCAAGGCGTGGCCGCGCGCCACGTAAGCGGCCATTTCGTGCTCCGGCACCATGCTGCCGCCCGTGCCCCACACCAGGTGCGTGGCCGCTTCCAGGTGCTGCCGGTATTGCGGCGCGGCCAGCACGGCAGGAATGCCCGCGAAACCGGCCACGGCCGACGGTTCCAGGCGCAAACCTTGCGTTTGTTCCAGCGTCGTAAGCAAGCGGTACAGTTCTTCATCCGTGACCGTGGCGTAGCCGTCAATCAGCCGCTGCATGGCGCGCCCGACGAAGCCGGACGGGCGTCCCACGGCCAGGCCATCGGCGGCCGTCAGGTTGTCGATGCCGATTTCCTGCACGCTGATGCCATCATGCAAGCCCGTGTACACGCCCAGCAGCATGCACGGTGAATGGGTCGGCTCGACGAAGATGCAGTGAACATGATCGCCAAAAGCCAGCTTCAAGCCGAAGGCCACGCCGCCGGGGCCGCCGCCCACGCCGCACGGCAGATACACGAACAAGGGATGCTGCGCATCGACCGTGACGTTCTTTGCGGCGAACTGGGCTTTCAGGCGCTGGCCCGCCACCGCGTAGCCGAGAAACAGATCGTGCGAATTTTCATCGTCGACGAAGTGGCAGGTGGCATCGTTCTCCGCCTGTTTGCGCCCCGCTTCCACGGCCACGCTGTAGTCGGTTGCGTACTCGACGACGGTGACGCCGTGGCTGCGCAATTTGTCCTTCTTCCATTGCCGCGCGTCAGCCGACATGTGGACGGTGGCACGAAAGCCCAGGCGCGCGCTCATGATGCCGATCGACAAACCCAGGTTGCCCGTCGAGCCGACGGCGATCGCATACTGGCCGAAAAACGCCCGTACGGCGTCGCTGGCCAGCAGGCTGTAATCATCGCCGTCTTTCAGCAAGCCTGCGTCCAGCGCCAGCGTTTCCGCATGTTTCAGCACTTCATAGATGCCGCCGCGCGCCTTGATCGAGCCGGAAATGGGCAAATGGCTATCCTGCTTGAGCCACAGCTGACCGCTTGTCATGTCTAACGCCAAACCTGGTGCCGCCTGCATGGCTGGCAACGGCACGACGGGCGACTCGATGACGCCGCCGCTGGCCTGCGTTTCCGGGAAAGCCTTGGCCAGATACGGCGCAAAACGGGCCAGACGCGCACTGGCCTGCGCCACGTCATCCGCCGTCAAGCCCACGTCTTTCAGACCCTCGGCCGCCGGCGCAATGCCGGGGTTGAACCAGCTCAAGGGCTCCAAGGCCATCAGTTCTGTAATCAGGGGAAATTTTTCGCGCAGCGCGACGATGGCGGAAGTGGGCAGCATGTCAACCTCGTGAAGGAACAAACCATGATTAGACCGCATGCGGGCGCCGCTGGCAAACGATGGATGATCAGGCAATGGGTGACGGGAAGTCATCTATGCCATATTTATCGTCCGCACGGAACGCCAGAACGCGTGGACGATATCGCATGCCGACGCCGCGCATGACCGGGTCCTGAACTTGAACGATAGCTAAATTTAATTCCTGAATGCACTATCGATTAAAGAAAAATTACCACAAAGTCACAAAAATAAGTTATCTTAAAGGCAAATAAAAGGAGACATTTTTTCTCTTTTCCACCGAGGCAAAAATGCGCTCCAAGAATGACAAAGTCACTGCTACGAATATGGATATCCTCGACTGCGCAAGGCAGGACGACTTGACGGCCCAAAAGGTCGAAGTCGGCATTATTTTCCAGGAAATGCTCGATACGGCCACGGCCGCCGCCTACCTCGCCAAGAACAAGGTGCCGATCGCCACCGCGCTGCGCGTCCTCACGGGGTCACGGCGGAAAAAGAACGGCGGTGGGAATTGATGGCGCTGTGCCGGATAGCCAGAGGATGGTGTTGAAAAAGATACACGCGCACATTGTCACAAACCCCAGGCGCTCGCCGATGCGGCAATGCCAGCAGGCGCCTCCCTTCCGCATCGGCACAGGAAGACGCCGCTGATTGCCCGCTTTAGAACTTCAGTTGCAGCCCCAGATCAATCGACCTGCCCTCGGCCGGCAATGCTTGCAGCGCGCCGCCGCTCGCTTTCAAGCCGGACAAATACACGCCACCCAGCGGGTCTGCATACGCGCGGTTGAACAGGTTGCTCACGCCCGCGCTCAGGCTGGCCATCTTGCTCAGCGCTACGCTGCTGCGCAGGTTGACGAGCGCGTAGCCGCCCGTTTCCGGTTCGACGCGGCGCGCGTCGACCTTATCCTTGCGGGCCACGATTTTCGTTTCGATGCGGTTGCTCCAGGCGCCCAGCTTGTGCTCGACGGCCAGCAAGGCGTTGAACGGCATCATACGGTACAGGTCGCCGCCATCGCTGCGCTTGCCCCGCGTGTATGCGGCGTTGCCTGTCGCCATGAAGCTGCCCCAGCGTGCGCTGCTCGTCAGTGGCAGCTGCCACGCCAGATTGGCGCCATACAGCTTGGCGTCGTGGTTGGCAAAGCGCAGCAAATTGCCGTTCGCACCCATTTTCATGTAGGGGTGGAAAGATGACAGCACGTCGACGTCGATGTAATTGTCGACCTTGCTGTAATAGGGGTTGAGGCGCACGAACCAGCCCTCCTCGCCGCCGCCATGCCAGTCGGCCGTGAAGGCCGCCGTGTAAGCGGTCTCGGGCTTGAGGTCGATATCGCCCACATAGCCGTTGCCATCGCCAAACCAGTTGGTCATGGTCATCGCCATCGAACCCCGGCCCCACGAGTAGCGCTCGTACAGGTTGGGCGAGCGCACCTTGCGCGCCAGCGCGAATTCATAGCTGCTGGCCGCGTCTGGCGTGAACGTGGCTTGCGCGGAAGCATCGATATTCGTGTCGCGCTGGCTGCGGCTGCGCGCATTGAAAGCCCTGGCGGCCATCACGTCCGGCATGTTCATCATGTTGGTGCCGTACGATTGCACGTCGCCCGTGTCCATGCGCACGGATTCGCCGCGCAAGCCCAGCACGCTCGTCCAGCGCGCATCGTGGCGCGTTTCCAGTTCGCCGAACAACACGGTACGGTCGCGCTTGCCGTCGTTGATGTTCAGGTAGGTGCGCGGTCCCATCATCATGGAACCGGGCACAGCCGGCCAGTAATCGTCGAGGCGGAAGCCGTGCCACTCCTGGCCCAGGCGCAACTCGCCCGCAGCGGTCGGCAGGCTGGCCATCAGCGCATAGCCCGTGTTGCGCCCGTGCGTGATCATCGGCATCGAACCTTTGCGCTCGGGCGTAAAGAAACCCATTTCATGATCCGTCTGCTGCCAGTAGGCGCGCGCGTCAAACACGCCCCAGGCAAATGTGCCCTGGTAAGCGAGGTTGGCGAACTGGCCGTGGTTGTCCGTCATGTCCATGTACTGGTTGGGAAATCCCTGGTACGGGATGTGCTGCACGCCGGCACGCAGGGTCAGCTGCTGGCCATCGCGCTTCGCCGCCAGCACGATGGACTGGTTGATGCTTTCAAACATGCTGGCCAGCACTTTATTGCCGTGGCCATCCTCATAACTGTGACCGCGCGTGTAGGCACCGCTGTAGCCGACGCTCAGGCTGTCGCTGGCGGCCGACGCGTTCACGCTGGTCGCCACGCTGTTGTTGACGCTGCGTCCCGACACGGCAAAGCTGCCTTGCGTGAGCAGGCCCGCGCCGGGCTGGGCGAACACGGGCGCGTTCGACTGCACTTCGATGGTGCCGCCTATGCTGTCGCCGCCCGCGCTGACGGGTGTCACGCCCGCGATCAGACGGATGCGCTGCACCTGCTGCGGATCGATATACGACAGCGGCGCATTCATGTGGTTGGCGCAGGCCGACGTCAGTTCCATGCCGTCGATGCGTATTTTCAGCCGGTCATCGGCAAAGCCATTGACCACCGGCAAGCCGGACACGCCGCCGCCGGCCGCCACGCTGTAGCCAGGCGTGCTGGACAACATGAGCGCCGTGTCGGCGGCGGGACGGTAGCCGTCGCCTATGGCCGTGACGATGACTTTCATCTCGGGCAAAACCTGTTCAGTGCGGGTTTGCGCCACGGCGGGCATGGCGATGGCGAGGGAAATCAATAAGGGGAAATGTTTCATGGTGCTGCTTTCAGATTCTGTATGGGCAAGACGAACAGACGCAAGCGCACGATACGCGCGGCGCAAGGCAGTTCAGGGAAAGGGACAGATCAGAAAGCGGCAGGCGGCCCGCGAGGCTGGACAGGTGTCCAGGCGAACAAGGGCGTGGCGGATTGGTAGAACAGCAGGGGCAGCAAGCCCGTGATGAGCTCTCCGGAAGCGAGCACGAGGGTCGTGGGCGGCACATCCAGGGCTGCCGCATGCATGCTGCAGCACGGGCAATCGCCTATGCGCATGCTGCTCTTGGTATCGGGCTTATCCGTGGAGAATGTTGCGGGTAGCATATTCATGCCGCCCGCCACCGAGCAGATTTCCAGGCTGGGCACGGCCAGGCCGCTGGCGACCGTCAGCGCGCGCGATACCGTAGGGGCGAGCGTGGCCAGGAAGATGGCGATACACGCGATCCACAGGACGATGCCGGCCTTGCCTTTGCTGATGAACATGGCAACATTGTATCAGCGCAGGTCACCCGTGGACAGCGCGCAAGTCAAGCCTTATAGATCCACCTTCATCGACAGCTTGATCGCGCGCGGCGCGCCCGACGCCAGGCGCGTGCCGGCGCCGGCCCAGTAGCGCTTGTCGGCTGCATTTTCCACGTTCAACTGCCACACGACGGCCTTGTCCATCACGCGGCTAGCATAGCGGGCGCCCGCGCTGAACAGGCTCACGCCGCCGAGGAAGGCTTGGTTCAGGTCGTTGACGGGACGGGCGCTGTAGTAATACGCGCCGCCGTTGACGGACAGGCCCGGCACGGTGTCAAACGCGTAGGCGAGAAAGGCGCTGGCCGTGCGTTTCGACGCGTTTTCCGGCGCCTTGCCGTTGTAGTCGGCGTTGATGTGCGCAAAGCTTGGATCGAGGAACTGGGCCGACGTCTGCCACGACAACTGGCGCGTCAGCTTGCCCTGGGTCGACAGTTCCAGGCCACGGTAGCGCTGTTCGCCGTCCGACGTGAACACATTGCTGGTATTCGTGTAATAGCCGGGACGCGTGATATCGAACAGCGCCGCAGACAGCAAGGTGCCGCCCGGCGTCAGCCAGCGCGCGCCCAGCTCTTTCTGTTTGCTCACGCCAGGCGCCATCTTGACGCCCTGGTTGACGGTACCCGTCGGGCCCGTCTCGCCCTCTTCCAGCCCACGCGCCGTGGACGCGTAGAACGACAGTTCGGGCGTGGCCTTGTAGATCAAGGAAGCCATCGGCGTCGTCTTGCTGACGTCGTAGTGGCTGGCGCCCTGGTCGCTTTGATAGCTACTGCGGCGCACGCCGATGACGCTTTGCCATTGCGGGCTGAAGACCATGCGATCGAGCGCATACAAGCCCGTGTCGCGCGTGTCGAGCCCGGCCGTCGTCGGCGCCGTCGGCTTGGGACCGAACACGACAGTCGTCACGGGCACTGGGTTGTACAGGTTTTGCGAGGCGATCGTGTAATTGCTCTGGTAAATCGGATCTTGCGATTTGTCCGTGCGCGAGGCGCCCAGGGTCAGTTCATGGGCGATGAAACCCGTGTTGACATTGCCGGCCAGTTCCGCGCGCAGCAAGTCCGACGTCACCACGCTGTGCTGGATATTGCCCGTGATGCGGCCCGCGCCCGTGGCCAGCGCGGCCGCGTTGTTCAGGCGGAAGATCGCCAGGCGGCGGTCGCGCGCCGTTTCCGAGTGGCCCGCCTCCACCGTCAAGGCCCAGCCATCGGCGATGGCGTAGTCGGCGCGCAATTGCGCGTTTTTCGTTTGCGCTTCGAAATTCGACCAGTCCGGGCCGATCAGCTTGCGCGGATCGACGGCGCGCGGCAAGCTGATCACGCCTTTCACGGCCGTGGGCAAGGCGATGCCCGCCTGCTCCGTCACCCTGCGGCGCTCGTACTCGAGGTCGGCCTTGAGCAGCAATTTGTTCGTCACTCTCCAGTCGAGCGCCGTGGAAAGGAAGCGGCGGTTGCCATTGCCGACATCATCCAGGTAGGAACCGAGGGTGCCGCCAGCGGCATTGATGCGCACGCCGAATTCCTGCTGCACGCCAAAACGGCGCGCCACGTCGACATTCGCCACGGCACTGCCACGGTCATCGAGGCTCAAGCCCATGCTGGTGACGGGCTGGCTGCCGGCCCGCTTGGTAACGAAGTTGACGACGCCGGCCGGCGACGTAAAGCCGTAGTACAGGGCCGAAGCGCCCTTCAGCACTTCCACCCGCTCCTTGTTTTCCATGGGCACTTGCGAGAAGTTCATGATGGGCAGGGAGCCGTTGAGGCGGTAATTCGTGCGGTTTTCCACGGCAATGCCGCGTATCACCAGCTGATCCCACGTCTCTCCCCCGTTTTGCTGGCGCGTCACGCCGGCCGTATTGCGCACGGCGTCGTACAGGCCGGAGACGGCTTGCTGCTCCAGCAATTCGCGCGTGATCACGTTGACGGTCGATGGCACGTCCATGATGCTGGCGCCCCGAAAACTGCCCGCCTCCGTGGTGAGCGGCACCAGTCCTTGCGCGCGGGCGCCCGTCACCTGCACGGCTTGCATGACTTTCTCATCGCCAGCCGTCGGCTCGTCCTGGCCGCTGGCCGCCTTGGCCGCCAGCGCGGCGTGGGAAGCGAAGGCCAGCGACAAGGCTGCCGCCACTGGAAGTAAACGGGTGCGGGGAGTGGCAACAGGCATGGCGTCAGGCTTTCAATTGGAAAATGGGGGGCAAGCGGAAACTTACGGTTAGCGCACATGATACCGATAATGAGAATCATTATCAAGAAAAGGTGAGTTTGTGTGAGTTTTACAGAAGAAACTAGCTCCCTTGGGCGCCTGTTATCACTTGAACACGTTTGGATTTTGCAGACGAGGCCGCAAAGAGGCATACTGACAGTCACGGCGCGCAAGACGTGCCGCCCAACAAGATACTAAAAGGTAAGTTCGTGAACACAATCGACAACAAAAGCGTGCAGACGAAAACATTTCGCTGGAAACGCTGGCAGCGCTGGGCCCTGGGCACGGGCTGCGCCCTGGCCGCCTACAGTGCGGCCGGCTTCTGGCTGGTGCCCTACGTCATCAAAAACCAGCTACCCAAATTTGCAGAAAAAGAACTCGCGCGCCAGGCCAGTATCGCCGACGTGCGCTTCAACCCGTTCACCCTGCGCCTGGAAGCGGACAAGATCGCTTTCACGGAAGCGGCCAGCGCAAACAATGCACCGCTACTGTCCATCGGCGCCCTGGCCGTGCAGCTGGAATGGAAATCCATCGTCCGCCGCGCCTGGAGCCTGGCGGAAATCCGCATCACGGCGCCGCAAGCGCAGCTGACGATCACGCCGGACGGCAAGTTCAACCTGGCCGAAGTGCTGGCCACCTGGCAACGCAACCATCCGGAAAAGAGCGAAGGCGGCATGCCGCGCCTCGTCATCGCCCACTTTGCGCTGGAGCAAGGCAAAGTCGACTGGCAAGACCAGAAGGCCGGCTATGCGGACAACTTCACGCCGATCAACTTTACGCTCGATAATATTTCCACCCTGCCCGACGCCAACGGCAGCTACAGCCTCAGCGCCGATGCGGCGCGCGGCGGCAAGCTGCATTGGCGCGGCACGGCCTCGCTGAGCCCCATCCGTGGCGAAGGCGAACTGATACTGAACGACGCTTCCCTGCCCGGCCTGGCCGCGTATTTGAAAGCCTATACGCGCGCGACTGTCGCCAGCGGCAAGCTGTCGGCGCGCCTGCCCTACGCTTTTTCCTATGCGGACGGCAAGCTGGAAGCGGCCGTCAAAGGCGCCGGCCTCGCCTTGCGCGACCTGGCGCTGGTACAAAGTGGCAAGAGCGACGCCTTTACGTCGCTGAACACTTTGGGCATCGCCGGCGTGAACGTGGATCTGGCAGGCCAGAAGGTCACGGTCGACAAGGTCAACTTGTACGGCGGCAAGGTGGCCGTGCGCCGCGACAGCAAGGGCGAGATCGACGTGGCGAACCTGATGCTGCCCGGTAATCCGGCACCAGCAGCATCTACCGCCACCACGCCCGCCGCACCAGCCACGCCTGGCAAGTGGAAGGTGGACTTGAAACAGCTGGCGCTCGCCAATGTGGACGTGTCCGCCATCGATGAAACCGTCTCGCCGGCTTTGCAGCTGAGCGCCAAGCAACTGCAGCTGAGCCTGCAACTGGCCTTGCAGCAAGGCCCATCGGGCATGGCCACCGTCATCGACGGCGCACATTTCGGCCTGGCCGACCTCACCATGCAACGGGGCGCGCAAACGCCGTTCAAGCTGGCCCAACTGGGCTTTACCAAAGGCAAGATCGACCTGGCCGCGCATACCGTGCACCTGGGCGCCGTGACGGCCAGCGGCGCGCAGATCGACCTGGCGCGCAACCGCCAGGGCGAATTTGCGATTGCACAAAAGCTGCCCGTGTTTGCCTCCGGCAAAGCCGACGCGGGCAAGGACACCCCATCCGCGCCATGGTCCACCAAGGTAGACAAGGTGGAACTGAGCAAGTTCGGCGCCCGTTTCGATGACGCGGGCACGGGCATCAAGGTCAATGTGCAGGATGCCCGTTTGTCGCTGCAAGACGTCAGCAACGATATGAAACAGGCGCTGCCGTTCGAGCTGGGCGTGGGCCTGCGCGAAGGCGGCCTATTGACGGCCAATGGCAAGTTCGTGCCGGGCACGGGCGCCGTCGATGCGCAGCTGAATTTGAAACAGCTGACCCTGGCCCCCGTGCAACCGTTGCTGGCGCAGCATATCAAGCTGAAACTGGCAAGCGGGTCGCTCTCCGGCAGCGGCCGCCTGACGACGGGCGGCGGCGCGCCGAAAGCGCCCAAGGTCCGCTATGTGGGCGGCGTCGATATTGCCGGCCTCGTGCTCAATGAAACGGATGGCAAACGCTTTGCCTCATGGAAAAGCGTGCGCGCCGACAAGATGACGGCCAGCGTGGGCCCCGACTTCGTCGACATCCCCGAACTGCGCGTGGTGGAACCGAACGCCCAGCTGATCATCGAAAACGACCGCAGCCTCAATGCCCAGCGCCTGCTGGTCAAGGCGCCCGAGCCTGCCACGGCAACGGCCCCCGCTCCTGCGGCCTCCGCCACGCCGGCAGCCGACGCCGCCTTCCCCGTGCGCGTGCGCCGCGTGCGCCTGCAAAACGCCAAGCTGGATTTTGCCGACCTCAGCTTGCGGCCCCAGTTCGCCGCCAAGATCTATGAACTCAATGGCGTCGTCACGGGCCTGTCGACCAAGCGCGATGCGCGCAGCCAGATCGAACTCGATGGCCGCATCGACGAATTCGGCCTGGCCCGCGTGCGTGGCCAATTAAATCCGTTCGCCCCGACCGACAACACGGACTTGAACGTCGTCTTCAAGAATGTCGACATGGTGTCCGCCTCGCCGTACACGATGAAGTTCGCCGGCTACAAGGTGGCAGAAGGCAAGATTTCGCTGGACTTGCAATACAAGGTGCGCAACCGCCAGCTCGACGGCACCAACCAGATCGTGCTCGACAAGCTGACTCTGGGCGAGCGCATCGACAGCCCGGACGCCTTGAAGCTGCCGCTGGAACTGGCCCTGGCCATCCTCAAGGACTCGGACGGACGCATCGACCTGGGTTTGCCCGTGTCGGGCGACATGAACGACCCGCAATTCAGCTATGGCGCCCTGATCTGGAAAGCCGTGGGCAATGTGCTGACGAAAATCGTCACGGCGCCGTTCCGCGCGCTGGGCAACTTGCTCGGCATCAGCGCCGACAAGCTCGAAGCTATCGACTTCGACGCGGGCAGCGCCGTACTGCTGCCGCCCGAGCGTGAAAAAATCAAGCAGGTGGCGCAAATCCTCGCCAAGCGCGAACAGCTGAAGCTGGCCGTGCCTGGCCAGTACAGCGATACGGACGCGGCCGCCCTGCGTGCCCAGGCCGTGCGCCGCGCCGTCGCCGCCAAGGCCGGCATCAAGCTGGAAGCGGGCGAAGAACCGGGACCGTTGAACTTGGGCGAACGCAAGATACGGGGCGCCCTGCGCGACCTGTACGCGGAACGCTTCGGGAAGGCCGAGCTGGACAAGCAGAAAAAGGCGGCGGAATCGGCCGTCCCAGCCACAGCGGCGGCAGAGACGGCATCAGCAGCCGCATCGGCTCCGGCAAAAATCCCCGTATTCCAACGTCTGGGCAAGCTGATCGAAGGCGAGCCGCAAGTGGCCGACACGGGCGCCTTCTACAAGGGCTTGCGCGAGCAGCTGGAAGCCAAGCAGCCCCTGGCGGCCGACGCCTTGAGCAAGCTGGGCACCCAGCGCAGCGCAGCGATTCTGGCCGCCCTGCAGCAGGATGGAACGCCGGCGGCCAGGGTCAGCGCCGGTGCGCCGGAAAAAACGGAGGCCGCGCCGGGCAAGCTGGTGGGTTTGAAGCTGGGATTGGCGGCGCAATAAAATCTGGGGTCAGACCCGTCGGGTCTGACCCCGGCTCTTTGCTGTGGGCTCCAAGCATCCCGCAGCATGCGCATTAAGCCCTTTACTTTTTCTTCTCCACCGCCTCATCCGGCAAAGCAAACGCCACCAGGCTATCGCCCATCTTCGTGCCGAGCGAACCATGGCCGCCGGCCATGACGACGACATATTGCTTGCCCGTCTTGTCCGAGACATAGCTCATCGGCGTGGCCTGGCCGCCGGCAGGCAGGCGGGCTTTCCATACGGTCTTGCCATTGCGCACGTCGTAGCCGCGGATGTAGTAGTCGAGCGTGCTGCTGAGGAAGGCCACGCCGCCGCCCGTGGTGCTGATGCCGCCCAGGCTGGGCACGCCCAGCGGCAAGGCGATGGGCACGGGGGCGCTGTCGCGCGTGGTGCCGTTCTTGTGCATCCACACTTTTTTCATGGTGCGCAAGTCGACGGCGGCGATATACCCCCACGGCGGCGCCTGGCATGGGAAGCCCAGCGGCGAAAGAAAAGGCTTGATTTCCACTGCAAACGGCACGCCCGTCTGCGGCTGCAAGCCCATTTCCGAGCCCGTGCCGCCCTTCGCATTGGCTTGCGCACGCGGCACCAGACGCTCCAGAAAGCCCATGTAGTCGGGGTTCACCAGCAGCAATTGCCGGCCCGGGTCGACAGCCGCCCCGCCCCACTCGAAGATACCGAGCGGGCCCGGCGAGATGATGGCGCCCTTGATCTTGCCTTCGGCCACCGTTTGCGGCGTGAACGGCCCTTCGTAGCGGTGCTGGCGGAAGATGATGCGGCACGCCAGCTGGTCGAATGGCGTCGTGCCCCACATATCTGTTTCGCTGATGTTTTTCTCGGGCAGGAAAGTGAGGGCCGAAAACGGCTGCGTGGGCGACAGGCGGTCGCCGGGAGCCGGGTTGTTCGTCGGCACCGGTTTTTCCGGCGCCGGCACGACCAGGCTGCCATCGCGCCGGTCGATCACATAGATGTCGCCGCGTTTCGTCGTGGCCACGACGGACGGCACTTTGCCTTTCGGCGTGTCGATGTCGACCAGAGTGGGCTGGCCGCCGATATCCATGTCCCAGATATCGTGGTGCACGGTCTGGTAGACCCAGCGCACCTTGCCTGTCGCCAGGTCCAGCGCGACGATGGCGCTATTGTATTTCTCGCCATGGGGATTGCGGTTGCCGCCCCATGTATCCGGCGTTTCATTGCCCATCGGGATGTACACCATGCCCAGTTTTTCATCGATGCTGGACACGCCCCAGGAATTGGGCGAGTTGTTCGTATACGTTTTTCCATCGGCAATCGGCGCCGTGTCGTCGGGGTTCGACGCATCCCAGTTCCACATCAGCTTGCCCGTGACGGGATCGTAGCCGCGGATCACGCCCGACGGCTCTTCCGTGGAAAAGTTATCGGTGACGCTGGCGGCCATCACCACCACGTTTTGCGCCACGGCCGGCGGCGACGTCGGCATCAGGAATCCCCGCTTCTTCATGCCCATGCCATGGTACAGGCCGATCACGCCATTTTCGCCAAAGCTTTTGCAGGCTACCCCCGTATCGGCGTTGACGGCGATCAGGGTGGCATCCATGGTGGGCGCGAGGATGCGGCGCGGGCATTCCATGCCGGCCGCCTCGGGTGCCGGGTCGCCCTTGGCGCGGCCCGCGTTGACGTCCCAGTAGGCCACGCCGCGGCAGATCATGTGCTGGTAGGTCGATGCGTCGCGGTTGATCTTCGGATCGTGGCGCCAGATCTCCTTGCCCGTGTCCGGATCGAGCGCAATGACGATGTTATGCGGCGTGCACAGGTACAGCATGCCGTTCACTTTCAGCGGCGTGACTTCGTTGGCGATCTCGCCCGGATCGTTCGGACCCTTGAAGTCGCCCGTGTTGTACACCCATGCCTGTTTCAGCTGCGACGCGTTGGCCGGCGTGATCTGCGCGGCCGGCGCATAGCGGTCGCCATAGCCGGAACGGCCATACGCGGCCCAGTCGTTGGGCGCCACGCCCGGCGCGAAATCGCCTTGCGGCGCGGCTGCCATGTTCTCGGCCGGCACTTCGCCATGCAAGGTGTAGTAGTCCTGAAATAGCGAGAACACGCCCACGGCGGCCGTCAGTACCACGGCGGCGGCCAGCGCGCTCTTGCCCGCGTCGCGCGGTTTCGCTCCGGCCGTCAATGGCGGATCGAGGCGGCGGTCGACGAACGGCAGCAGCAGCCAGACGGCGGCGGCGAACCAGATATCTAGGCGCGGCAGCAATTGCCACCAGTCGAACTTCACTTCGATCACGGACCAGATCAGGGTGGCGAACAGCAGCAGCGCGAGAAACAGCTGGGCGCTGCGCCGCCCCTTCCACACGAGCGCGCCCGCGACGAGCATGCCGATACCGGCCACGACGTAATACCAGGAACCGCCCAGGCTGACGAGCCAGGCGCCGCCGCCGGCAAGTGCCAGGCCCAGCAAGATGAAGATGACTGCGGTGATGACAAGCAAGGGTCCAGGCCGGGCAGAGGCAGTCATGATGCTCCTTTACAAGAGTCAGTCGGCGGCACGCGCCTGCGCACCGTATTTGATGGCGATCAAGGAATTCCATTTTTTCACTAATCGCCAAAGCGTGCCACACGCCAGAAGGCCAGGTACACGCCGTGTGGCTTTTTATACACGGTCTTACCGTCCAGCCCGCTATAAGCATATGTTTTCAATGAAAATCATTGAATAAAATAATTCAACAACAAATTTCTCGAATAAAACGAATTTTTATCGTAAAATGGAAAAAAACCTCCCAAGCCAAACATTTTTCTTGAATTTCACTTCATTGGAGCGGCGCCCAAAATGACCATCGCTAAACGGCTGTACGCCTTGATCCTCTCCGTCGTCCTCGGGCTGGCCGCCCTCGCGGGCTTTGGCATCTACCAGATGGACCGCGTGTACACGGCGGCCAGCTATGCCACTGTCAACACGGTACCCAGTCTGCTCACCTTGAACGACGCTTTTGTACCGTTCGCGCAGATGCGCACGGCCGTCTGGCAGCACATGGCCAGCAAGGATGCGGCCGGACGCGCCAAGCTGGAAGCGGGCATCAGGGAAGCGCGCGCGGCGGTCGGCAAGGCGCTCGACCAGTATGAAAAAGAAGATATCACCGATGAACAGGACCGCGCGCTGCTGGCCGCCGACCGCGCCGTGCTGCTGCGCTACGATGAAGTGCGCGACAAGGTGCTGGCGCTGTCGAAGGCCGGTGAACTGGACGCGGCGCGCGACTTGCTGGCGCAAAACCAGCCCATCATCAAGGAACTGGTCGACGCCCTCGCCGCCCACCACCGCTACAACGCAAACCTGGCTGCCAAAGGTGCGGCCGATGGCGCCGCAGCCGCTGCCAGCGCGCGCTGGATTGCCATCACCCTGTCCCTGGCCGTGACGGCGCTCGTAGCCAGCATGGGCCTGCTGCTGGCGCGGCGCATCGCCGCCTCGCTGGCCGGCGCCATCGGCGTGGCCCGCACCATCGCGGACGGCGACCTCAGCGTGCAGATCCGCGCCACCTCGAACGACGAGGTGGGCCAGCTGATGCAGGCCATGGCGGACATGAGCGCGAGCCTGGTGCGCATCGTGGCCGAAGTGCGTTCCGGCACGGACAGCATCAGCACGGCCTCGGGCGAGATCGCGTCCGGTAACCTGGACCTGTCGGCGCGCACGGAACAGCAAGCGGGCTCGCTGGAAGAAACCGCCTCGGCCATGGAAGAACTGACGGCCACCGTGCGGCAAAACGCGGACAATGCCCGCCAGGCCCAGCAAATGGCCATCAGCGCCTCGGACAAGGCGCAGCGGGGCGGACAAGTGATGGGCGACGTGATACGCACGATGGAAGCGATCGACAGCGCGTCGAACAAGATCGCCGACATCATCGGCGTCATCGACGGCATCGCCTTCCAGACCAATATCCTGGCCCTGAATGCGGCCGTGGAAGCGGCGCGCGCCGGGGAACAGGGGCGCGGCTTTGCCGTCGTGGCCACCGAAGTACGCAACCTGGCGCACCGTTCGGCCGCGGCCGCCAAGGAAATCAAGGTACTCATCAGCGACTCCGTGGAACAGGTGGGCCAAGGCGGCAAGCTGGTCCAGCAGGCCGGCGCGGCCATGACGGAAGTGGTCGACACGGTACGCGGCGTTACCGACATCGTCAGCGAAATCTCGGCCGCCAGCGTGGAGCAAAGCACGGGCATCGAGGAAATCAACCGCGCCATCACGCAGATGGATGAAGTCACGCAGCAGAACGCGGCCCTGGTCGAAGAAGCGGCGGCGGCATCGCAATCGCTGCAGGAGCAGGCAGCCAGGCTGGCCGGCGTGGTGGGCGCCTTCAAGCTGGCGCAGGGACAGGCCGGCGCGGCGCCGCGCGCGCCTGCCGCGCCGCGGCCCGCGCCGCACAAGGCGACGCTCAAGCTGGTCGCCACGCGCCCCGCAGGCCAGGCCAGAAAAGCGGCGCCGTCCGCCGCCGATTCGGGCGACTGGGACGTATTTTAGGTCCGCCATCACACAGGATCACTCGCATAGAACGCACTGGAGCACTGCCATGAACTCCTTTCTCGCCATTCACCCCTTCCTTCGCTGCGAAGATCTCTCGCTGATGCGCCCGGCGCTGGCGCTGGCAGGCCTGCTGTTGCTGCTGGCCGCCCTGCTCTGGCGCCGCACCCGCTGGCACCAGGCCGACCGCACGCAGGCCGCCGGCGCGGCACCGTCCGATCTGCATGCGCTGCTGCAAATGCGCAAAGCGGTCCCGCCGGCCAAGGCGACTGACAGCGCACCACCGTCGACAGCGCCCAAGACACCGGACACGCCGCCGTTCGACGCGGCCCGCCTGGACGCCATGTTCGGCCACGACCGGCGCCTGCAGGGCGAGATCCTGGCCCTGTTCGTGGCCGAGACGCGCGACCGCCTGGCCGGCATCGCCCATGCGCTGCGCTGCGAGCGGGCCGCCCCGGCAAGAGTGCTGGCACAGGAAATTCTCGACGGCAGCCAGTCCATGGGCCTGCTCCCATTGCAGGCGCTGTCGCGCCAGGCCGTGCATGCGGGCTTTTCCAACGATATCGGCGCCCTGCACCGCCTGCATGCGGAACTGCTGATGGCGCTCGATGCGCTGTCGCAAGCCGTCACGGTCCTGCAGACGGCGGGCACGGCGCAGGCCGATGACTGCAATGGCATAGGGAGCCGGCCATGAGCGCGCACATCGACCTGGCGCGCCTGCCCGGCGGTACCATCCTGCCGTCGCCCGCCTGGCGGCGCCACTGGCTGGCCACCTTGTGGCAGCAGCAGGTGCCGCTCGACGAGCTGGCGGAACAGCTGGGCTGCGACCCGGCCATGACCGGCAAGGTCATCGGCCTGGCGAATGCGGGCGTGCCGCCGGGCGAGCGCAGGCATGCGGCCGTCAGCGCCGCGATGCTGGCGGCCATCGGCCTGCCCGCCCTGCGCCAGGCGTGCGCCACCCCGGCCCCGCCAGCGCCCACGTGCGCACACTTCGACGCGCAGCGCTACTGGTCGCACTCGCTGGCCATGGCGTGCGCCGCCCGTGTGGCCGGTGACGCGCTGCAGCTGGCGCCGGCCGATGAGCTGTACAGTTGCGGCTTGCTGGCCAACTGCGGCCAGCTGGCCCTGGCCACCGTGCATCCGCAGGAATATGGAGAACTGCTGGGCCAGTACGGCAATGGCGTCACGGCCCGGCTGCTGGGCGAAGAATCGCAGCGCTTCGGCCACCACCAACTGGCCCTGTCGGCCATCCTCATGCGGGACTGGGGCATGGCGGACATCCTGTGCGACGCCGTGCTCTGCCATGCCGCGCCGCCCGGCTTCGGACGGGCCGGGCGCATGACGGACCTGGCGAAGCTGCTGAAGCTGGCCAGCGGCTTCGCCGACCTGATACTGCGCAACGGCGCGGGGCCGCGCGAGCCAGCCCTGGCCACGGCGCGGGTACTGGGCCTGGACGCAGGCCACATGGAAACCCTGCTACGCCACAGCAATGCGGAGTGGAGCGAATGGCGCGATATCCTGGAACCGCACACCCATCCCGCCCCCTGCCGTACGCGCACGCGAGTCCGGCCAGCCGCACGCCAGGTTTTTAGTGAATTCATCTAATTCGTTGAAATTGATTTTTTGAGCCCGATTGCGTATCATTCCCTTCAACTTCATCGCGACCATAAAGCCCATCATGCACACTGCAGACGTCTGCACCACCCAAAAGGCCGCCGAAATCCTCGGCATCTCGGTCACCTCAGTGCAGCAACTGGTCGAGGCCGGCGTGATCGAAGCGTGGAAGACCAAGGGCGGCCACCGGCGCATTCCCCTCGCGGCCGTCGAAGCCTACAAGGGCAATCCCGGCCAGCCGGGACAGGACCAGCGCGCGGCGCGGGCCAGCCGCCCTGTCCCATCGGGCCGCCCGCCGTCCATCCTGGTGATCGAAGACAATCCGATCGAGCGCGCGCTGTATGAAAAACAGATCGGTTCATGGGGCTTGCAGGCGGACTTGCGCTTTTGCGAGAACGGATACCAGGCGCTGATGGAAATCGCCCGCGACCAGCCCGACATCCTGCTGGCCGACATCGTCATGGAAGGCATCGACGGCTACGAAGTGATCCGCACCATCCTGGCCGACCCGCTGCTGGCGGACATGCACATCGCCATGCTGTCGAGCCTGACGCAGGAAGAGCTGCAAGAACGGGGCGGCGTGCCGCCAGGCGTCGTGTTCTTTGCCAAACCCGTCAATTACGACGAGCTGCGCGGCTATCTGCGCGCCTGCTGCGCCGGCCACGCGCGGCGCAACAGCCTGGCCGCCTGACCCGCCGCCGCTTTCCCTTCGCCACGGAGCCGCCATGCCAGCCTATCGCCACATCGATCCTGCCGTGCTGTTCCACGCCACCGGCCACGACCTCGAGATGTTCCGCGCCCTGTCGCAGACCTACCTCGACACGTCGCCGGCCATGTTTGCGCGCGTCGAGCAGGCCGTGCGCGGCGGTGCGGCGCAAGCCATCGTGCATAGCTGCCATACCTTGCGCGGCACCGTGGCCCTGCTGGGCGCCAGCGCCCTCGTGGCGCGCCTGGCGGCACTCGAGCAGCTGGTGCGCCACCAGGGCGTGGCGGCACCGGAATGGCTGGCCGAAACGGCGGTGCTGATCGGCGCAGTGGAGCAGGAAGTACGCCGCAGCATGCGCGAATACACGGGCGCGCAGGCATGAACGCGCGCCAGGCCGTCCTGCGCCTGGTGCACCACTATCGGCCGCGCACCACGGCGGCCATCGTGGGCCTGGTACTGGTGGGCCTGCTGGCGCTGCGCATCGTCGTCTCCGGCGTGGTGCTGCACCGCGAAGCCGTCGACGACTGGAAACAGGACCTGTCCAACCTGTCGCTGCTGCTGGCGGAAAACACGGCGCAGAGCATGACGGCGGCCAGCCTGGTGCTCGACAGCGTCAGCAGCGAGATCGAAGCCGCAGCCCCCGTGGACGCGCAGGCGCTGGCCGCCGCCGCCGGCACCCCGGCCATGTACCAGATGCTGCGGCACAAGATCGGCGGCGTGCCGCAAGTGGACGTGGTATCCATCGTAGGCAGCGATGCCGGCGTGCTGGCCTTCAGCCGCGCGTTTCCCGCGCCACCCATCCGCCTCGGCGAGCGCGACTACTTCGAGTATCACCGGCGCCACCCGCACGGCGGCATGCATGTGAGCGCGCCCGTGCAAAACAAGGGCAATGGCGCCTGGACCTTCTATATCAGCCGGCGCATCAGCGGGCCGGACGGCCGTTTCCTGGGCGTGGTGCTGGTCGGCCTGTCGTGCGATTTCTTCAGCAAATTCTTCCAGAGCACCAGCATCGGCGAACACACGGCCTTTTCCCTGTACCGCAGCGACTACACGCTGCTGGCCCGCTGGCCGGCCGTGCCCGCCATGATGGGCAAACGCAACCTGACGGGCAGCACCTACCGCCTGCTGGAACAGGGCAAGACCGACGGCGTGCTGCAGGTGGACTCGCCGCGCGCAGCCGAGCAGGGCCGCCCGGTCAAGCGCCTGGCCGGCATACGGCTGGTGCGCGACTATCCGCTGGCCGTCAACGTCACCGTGACGGACGAGGTCTACCTGGCGGGCTGGCGGCGCATGCTGCGCACCATGGGCGGCGCGGCCGTCGTCAGCCTGCTCGTGCTGGCCGGGGCCATCGCGCTGATCATGTCGCTGCTGCGGCGCCAGGGGCACGAGGCCGCCGTGGCGCTGGCGCCGCGGACGCCGGCCGCCACATCGCCGGAGCCGGAGACAGCAGCGCCATCCGAATCCACACCCGCGCCCGCGCCCGCGCCTGTACCAGCGCCGGAATCCGCCCCGGAACCGGGCGCGCGCATCCTGCTGGTCGAGGACACGGCGCTGAACCGCCAGCTCGTGTGCCTGCAGCTGGGATCCCGCGGCTACAGCATCGACACGGCGGAGAACGGCGCGCTGGGCCTGCAGGCGCTGGCCGAACGGCAGTACGACCTGGTGCTGATGGATTGCATGATGCCCGTCATGGACGGCTACCAGGCGTGCGAGGCCCTGCGCGTCCGCGAAGCGGCCAGCGGCGCGCCGCGCCTGCCCGTCATCGCCCTTACGGCCGGTGTCACCGAGGACGACCGGCAGCGCTGCGTGGCGGCCGGCATGGACGATTACCTGTCCAAGCCGTTTACGGCCAGCCAGCTGCGCGACATGGTCGAGCGCTGGCTGACGCACTAGGCGGCGACGCGCTAGCCGCCAGAGCCAGCGCTCAATACAACACTTCCCGCATAAAAATCATTTTATTCGATAAATTCAATTATATTCACTATAATTGATAAATCGCGCGCAGAATGACAACCCTTGCGGAGGCAGCATGCAACAGCACAGATACGGGAAGGCCATGGCCTGGCAGCGTTGGGAGCGCTGGGATGCGCGCACCCTGCTGTCGCTCTTCATGGCCGTGCTGCTGACGGGGCTGTGGAGCATCACCGTGCTGCAACTGCGGCACGCCTACGACAGTGCCATCGCCGGCGCCGGGCGCGATGCGCGCAGCATGGCGCGCGTCTTCGACGAGCACGCGATCCGCACGATCGAGGCGGCGGACCAGGCGGCCACGTATTTGCGCAGCCGCTACCAGGCGCTGGGCAGCGGCCTCGACATCGTAACGGACCTGCGGCAAGGCCTCAAGCCCGGCCCCCTGTACAACCTGTTTACCATCGTCGACGAACAGGGCGACATGGCGCTGTCAAGCCGCCCCTTCCAGCCGACCAGGCTGGCCGACCGCGAACACATCCGGGTACACATGCAGCGCGACAGCGGTGAACTGTATATCAGCAAGCCGGTGCTGGGCCGCGTGTCGAAAAAATGGTCGATTCAGATGACGCGCCGCATCAACCATGCCGATGGCCGGTTCAAGGGCGTGGTGGTGGTCTCGATGGATCCGTATTACTTTACCCGCCTGTACGACGAAGTCGACCTCGGCGACAACAGCTCCACCGAGCTTGTCGGCAGCGACGGCGTGGTGCGCGCGCGCCGGGTCGGTGCCGCCGACACCATCGGCCAGGATATCGGCGCCAGCAAGGTATTTTCCTTAATGCAAGGTAAAACGCGGGGCGGCTTCACCGAGCGCAGTCCCGTCGACGGCATCGTGCGCTTTTACGCATTTGAAAAACTGGCCGGCTACCCGCTGTACATGCTGGTCGGGCTGGACCGCGACACGGTATTGGCCGACTACGTCTCGCGCCGCAACCAGGCCTTGCTGATGGCGGCCATCACGAGCGCGCTGATCGTGCTGTCGTGGGCCGCGCTGGTGCTGCTGATCGGCCGCCTGGTCGACAGCCGCGCCAGGGCCATCGCCGCCAGCGAAGCCAAGTCGCGCTTCCTGTCGAACATGTCGCATGAATTGCGCACGCCCCTCAACGGCATCCTCGGTTTCTCCGAGCTGCTGCAAGAGCAGCTGCGCGAGCCGGAACAGGCCGCCTACGCGCAAACGATACAGGACAGCGGCCGCCAGTTGCTGTCCATGGTCGAGGCGGCGATGGAATTGAGCGCGCTCGAGCACGATCAGGTCAGGCTGGAGTCCGCCGCCGCGCCACTGGACCAGCTGCTGGAACTGGCGCTGGCGCCGCACCGGCCGCGCGCGGCGCACAAGGGCTTGCAGCTGGCCGCTCAAGTGGCGCCCGCCACGCCGCCCAGCATCGATTGCGACCGCGTCCGCTTCGTGCGCGTGCTCGACATCCTGCTCGATAACGCCATCCGCTACACGGCTGCGGGACGGGTCGACGTGCACGTCACGCACAGCGGCGCGGACCTGCAGATCGAGGTGCGCGATACGGGCATCGGCATCGCACAGGCGCAGCAAGGCGTGATCTTCGACAAATTCTCGCAGGCCGACGACTCGCCGAGCCGCGCCCACGATGGCGCCGGCATGGGTCTGGCCATCGCACGCCAGCTCGTCGCGCTGATGGGCGGCAGCATCGGCGTCGCATCCGCGCCGGGCCAGGGCGCCGTCTTCCGCCTGCGGCTGCCGCTGGGCGGCAAATTGACCACACTATCACATGCATAGTTGCGCCAGTTGTGCGCAAAAGTTGTTCTCCATCCCTATCGGGTATAGCATCGCCACATGAGCTATCACACAGAGGCGGCGGCGTTGCGCAGACGATGGATCGAGTGGCTGTTCCTGCTTCTCGGGCTGCTGATCGTCGCTGCCGCCCTCGCCTACGCGCACCTGGCCGAAGCGACGCGGCATGACGAGGCCGAACGCGAGCGCCTGAGCGTGCTGACGGCGCTGCTGGCAAAAAACATCGAAGTCGACCTGGCGGCGACCAACCTGGTGCTCGGCGGCGTGATCCGCGACTATCTTGCCGCCGGCCCCGCACCGGACGCCGGCCAGGCGCTGCCGCGGCGCCTGGCCGCGCTGGTCGACGCCATGCCGGGCGTGCGCACCATGCTGGTCATCGATGCGCAAGGCAAGGCGGTCGCCACCAACATCGCGGAACTGGCGGACCAGGATTTTTCGCGCCGCGGCTACTTCCAGACGGCGCGCGATGCCCCCGATGCGCGCATGCTGTACATCTCGGCGCCCTTCCATTCCTTCAAGGGCGACCTGGTCATCACGGCGTCGCGCATGGTGCAGGACAAACAGGGCCGCTTTGCCGGCGTGGTGGTGGCCACCTTCGCCCCCGAATACTTCACGGCCAAGTTCCGCACCGCCATGTACGCCCCCGACGTGTGGGCCGTGGTGCTGCATGGCGACGGCCAGCAGTTCCTCAACTACCCGGCCAGGACTGCCAATGGCGGCAATATGGACGTCCCCGGCAGCTTCCTGCGGCGCTTTCGCGACAGCGGCTACCAGGCGGGCGTCCTGAGCGGCGTCGAAATTGCCGACGCCGGCGCCCACACCGCCCCCCGCATCATGGCCATGGCGACCATCGCCCCCACGGCCCTGCACATGGACCGCGCCCTGATCATCGGCCTGAGCCGCGAAGAAGCGGCCATCGCCGCCCCGCTGCGGCGCCAGGCGCTCGGCTACGTCCTCTCCTTTGCCGTGCTGGCGCTGGCCTCGGCCAGCCTGCTGTTCTGGAGCCAGCGGCGGCGCCGGCAGCAGACCGCCTGGCATGCGGAACAGGAAAGCGAGCGCCAGGCCATGCAAGCCATGTCCGACAGCGAAACGCGCTTTCGCACCCTGATCGAAGATGCGCCCGTGGCCATCGCCATCCTGCGCCACGGCCGCTTCATCTATTCGAATCCCCGCTACCGCAAGCTGCACGGCTACACGATGGAAGACAATCTGAACGGCCTGCCCTGGTCCGCCATGATTTCCCCGCCATCGCTGGCGGCGCTGGCCGCCAACGAAGCGCTGATCGAGGCCGATTCGCCCAGCGAACAGGTGTTCGAAGCCGTCGGCCTGGGCAAGCAGGGCCTGCCCGTGCCCATGTTCAAGACCACCACGCGCGTGCTGCTCAAGGATGGACCGGCCACCCTGATCTTTGCCCAGGATATCTGCGCGCAAAAACAGGCCGAAGAGGCCATGCTGCTGGCGCGCGACGCGGCCGAAGCGGCCAACCGCAGCAAGGCGGAATTCCTCGCCAACATGAGCCATGAAATCCGCTCGCCGCTCAACGCCATCCTCGGCATGGCCTGGCTGCTGGAACGCGACGGCCTCGATGGCGAAGCGCTGCAGATGGCGCGCAAGATCCGCGCCGCCGGCCAGTCGCTGCTGGGCATCATCAACGACGTGCTCGACGTGTCGAAAATCGAGGCGGGCCACATGACCATCGAACAGGCGCCGTTCCGCCTGGCCGACGTGATCGACAAGATCGCCGCCAGCATGGGCGTTGCCGCGCATGACAAGCCGATCGAGGTGCGCATCGGGCCGCTGCCCGACGGCGTCGACCAGGTGATGGGCGACGCGCTGCGGCTGGAACAGGTGCTGGTCAACCTGACCAGCAATGCCATCAAGTTCACCACGCAGGGCACGGTCGAGCTGACAAGCGCACTGGAAAGCCGCGACGGCGACGCCGCGGTGCTGTGTTTCAGCGTGCGCGACACGGGCATCGGTATCGCGCCTGAAGTGCAGGAAGCGATCTTTTCCGCCTTCGCCCAGGCCGACACGTCCACCACGCGCCGCTTCGGCGGCACGGGCCTGGGCCTGACCATCTGCCGCCAGCTGGTGCGCCTGATGGGTGGCTCCATGCGCCTGACCAGCGTCACGGGCCAGGGCAGCACCTTCAGCTTCACGGTGCCGCTGCAGCTGATGGCCGCCAGCGTCCCGTCCTCGCCCGACATGCACGGCTTGCGCGTCTTGCTGGCCGATGGCAAGGCCGACGCGCGCGGCGCCGTGGCCGCCGTGGCGCAGGGCCTGGGCTGGAGCGTGCATGCCGTCTCCGGCGGCCAGGCGGCGCTCGAGCATGCGCTGGCCTGCGCCGATGACGCGCGGCCCGGCGTCATCGTGCTGGCCGCGCGCATGCCCGACATGGACGGCGAAACCACGGCGCGCGCCCTGCGCGAGCACCTGCCGCCGCAGGATTGCCCCATCGTTATCCTGGCGGCCAGCGGCACGCCGGCGACAGCGCCCGCGCGCCGCCGTACGGACCCGGCCAATCCGGCCGATGCCATCCTCAATAAACCGGTGACGGCGTCCAGCCTGTACAACGCGACGATGGAAGCGCGCCAGCGGCGCGCCGAAGCGGCCGGCCTGGACGTGGGCCTGGACGTTGCTCATGGAGCGCTGGGCGAGCGCGTGCTGGCCGGCGTGCGCGTGCTGGTGGTCGACGACAGCGACATCAACCGGGACGTGGTCAACCATATCCTGTGCGACCAGGGCGCCCTGCCCTCGTTCGCCTGCGACGGCCAGCAGGCGCTGGACTGGCTGCTGGCCCACCCGGCCGACGTCGACATCGTGCTGATGGATGTGCAGATGCCCGTCATGGACGGCTTGCAGGCGACGCGCGCGCTGCGCCAGCTGCCGCAGTTCCAGGACCTGCCCGTGGTGGCGCTGACGGCCGGGGCGTTCCAGACGCAGCGCGCGGCGGCGCTGGAAGCGGGGGTGAACCATTTCATCAGCAAACCTTTCGACGTGCCGCAGACCATCGCCCTGATCGCGCGCGCGCACCGGCGCCATGCGCAAGGGCTGCCGGCCCTGCCGCCCGTCGTGGCCGAAGCGGCGATACCCATGCGGACAGGCGGCGCGGCGCCCGTGATCGACCTGACGCAAGGCATGGAGCAGTGGCTCGACGAAGCACCCTACCGCCAGCACCTGTCGCACTTCGGCAGCACCTACCGCAACACCGTGGGCGCCATGCGCGCGCTGCTGGCGGCCGATGCACGCGCCGACGCCGCCGCGCTGGCGCACAAGCTGGCCGGCGTGGCCGGCAGCCTGGCCCTGCCCGCCACCGTGCACGCGGCCCAGCAAGCCGAACAGCTGCTGCACGCGGGCGACGATGCGTCGGCCGCCCTCGATGCACTGGAACAGGCGCTGGCGCAGGCCATCGAGGCCGCCGCCGCATACACGGCACAGACGCCGCCCGGCCAGGCGACCGTGCCAATGACAAACTTGCCAGCCTAGCCTTCGCGGCCATCCACCCTGGCGCGCCACAGATACGGCGCATACACGCATGCATACAGGCCAAAGGCCAGCGACCAGCAGGCGCCCGCCGCCAGCAGCAGCGGCATGGCCAGCGAAACGGGACCGACGGCGGCCAGCAGGCGCGCCAGCGCGCCCAGCTGGATCAGCCAGTACATCACCGCTTCCGCCTTCCCGCCCTTGAGCGGCCGACCCGTGTGGCCCAGCGTGGTGCGCGTCATCATGCCGATGATCAGGCCCGCCATCGAGCCCACCGTCAGCGCGTGCAAGGCGGCGCTGGCCGGCAGCAGGCCCAGGCTGGCGGCCGCCAGCAGCGCAAAGCCGATGCCGATCCACGCATACGACAGGTGCAAAATCCACAGCAGCGGCACGCGCAAAGTGCGCTGCGGCTGCCAGGCCAGCAGGTTGGCCAGCGACACGCCAGCGGCGCAGAAGGCCAGCGGCGCCGTCAGCCAGGCTGGCGCGCCGGCCAGCCACGCGATCGCGGCCGCCGCCATGCAGGCCACGGCCGCCAGCGCCCGTTTCGGACTGGCCACGGGCGTGCTGCCCGGTGCGCCATTGCGCGTAAACATGGGGATCACGCGCGCGCCGATCACCGATTCGATCAGCACGATGATGAAAATGGCCGCCTGCACGGGCACAAACAGCGACAGCGGCAGCCAGCCCAGCACGGCCGCATGGAACAGGCCATTGGCCAGCGCCAGCAGGGCCAGCAAGCCGACGAGGAACAGGTTGCGCGTATTGCCCGAGCGGCGCAGCACCAGGTACAAAGGCCAGGCGGCCAGCGGCAGGAACAGCCAGTCGACCAGCGCCGGCAGCAGGCCCGGGCCGCACAGCATGGCCACGCGCCCCGCCAGCCACAGCCCCACCAGCGCCATCAGCCGGGCGCCGTGCGGCGTCGGCAAGCCCGTCCAGTTGCGCCCCGCCGTGTACAAAAAGCCCACGACGACGGCCAGCGCGAAACCGAACACCATTTCATGCATGTGCCAGCCCAGCCCCACCTGCAGGCCGCCCGTCAGCCAGCCCGCATAGCTGGCCAGCCACAGGGGAATGCCGATGGCCGCAAACACGGCCGCCAGCAGGTAGAACGGGCGAAAACCCAGTTGCCAGACGGCGTGGCCGGCATGCCAGGGCGCGGCGCTGGCGGCGGCGGGAGGAGAAGATGGTTCGCTGATCGGGGTAATGGCCATGATGGGCTCTCTTTTAAAGATATATCCAATATACTACTTTAAAAGCGCGATGTCGGCCATCGGCAAAAAGGACTAGAAGAATGGATGGCAGCGGCCATGGGGCCGGCCCGGCGGGCCAGACCCCATCTACGCGGCTACTTGCCCTGCCGGTGCTCGACCGCGTACACGGCCGCCTGCACGCGGCTGGTGAGGTTGAGTTTTTTCAGCACGTTCTGCACGTGGATCTTGACCGTGCTTTCAGCCAGGTCGAGGGTGCGCGCGATGCCCTTGTTGCTCTCGCCGCGCGACAGGCAATCGATGATTTCCTTTTCACGCGGCGTGAGCTTGTCCAGTTCCGACACGGGTTCCTCGCGCCGCGTGCCCGCCTGCAGCTGCGCCACCAGCTTGCCCGTCATCGCTTCGGCGATGACGACTTCGCCGGCGGCAGCGCGGCGGATGGCGCGCACCAGGTAGTCGGCGTCGATATTCTTGATCAGATAGCCGCAGGCGCCCGCCCGCAGGGCCGTGGCCAGGTCTTCCGCGTCTTCCGACACGGTCAGCATGACGATGGCCGTGTCGGGGCAGTCGTGCTGCATCAGCTGCAGCGCTTCCACGCCGGACATGCCGGCCATGTTCAGGTCCAGCAGCACCACGTCGGGCTGCAGCTGGATGGCACGCTTGATGCCTTCCACGCCATCGGCCGCCTCGCCCACGACGGAAAAGTCCGTATGCCGCTGCAGCAGCGAGCGTATGCCGCTGCGGAACAGCGCGTGGTCATCGACCAGCATGACGGTGATCGGTTTATCGGGTGTCTCCATTTTTTATACTTTCAGGTAGTTACTCAGGCGGCGCGGCGCTGCTCGCGCGACAGATGCAATTCGACCGTGGTGCCGCCGCCCTGGCAGGCATGCACGTCGAACGTGGCGTCGATGCGCTGCGCGCGCTCGCGCATGATATGGATGCCGACATGGCTGTCGCCCTTTTCCAGCACGGCGGCAGCGTCGAAGCCCACGCCATTATCGCTGATCGTCAGGGTAAAGTCCTGGTGATCGGCGAGGCGCACTTCGACGTGGCTGGCCTGGGCGTGCTTGCGGATATTCGACAGCGCTTCCTGCACGATGAATAATAACTGCAATTGCTGCTCGCGGGGGAACGGCGCGCCGTCCACATCGGCCAGCAGTTCGGCGTCGATGCCCGTCTGGCGGCGGAATTTGTCCACGGCCGCGCGCAGGGAGCCGATCAGATCGTCCTCCATCAGGCGGCTGCGGAAATTGGCCAGCAGTTCGCGCACGTCCTCGTAGCTTTCCTTCACGCCTGCATGCAGAGCCGGCACGATGCCCGCCACCTCGTCGAAACGCGCGTTGCGCACGGAGTCGTCGAGCATCTGCACCTGCAGGTTGAGGAAATTGAGGCTTTGCGCGATGCTGTCGTGCAGGCCCTGCGCCACCAGGTTGCGCTCTTCGGAAATGGCCATTTCGCGTTCGCGCGCGGCCAGGCGCAGGTTTTCCAGCGCGATGCCCAGCAGCTGGCCCAGGGTTTCCAGCAAGGCCAGCTCGCGCGCGGAAAACACGCGCGCATGGCGGAAATGCAGGTTGAAGAAGCCCAGGTGCTGTTCGTGCGCATGGATATGGAAGACGGAGACGGTGGCAAAGCCCTCGCGGTGGCAGCGCAGCTCGTGCGCCTTGTCGATGCGGCGCATGTCGTGCACCTTCGCCACCTTCATCTCGACAGCCGTGCCGCACAGGCAGTCGCCCACCTTCAGGCAATGCTCGGACGCCACCAGTTCCTCGGACAGGCCCGTATGCACGACCATATGCAGGTTGCCCCGCTCGGCGTCGAGCACGCGCACGGTGGAGCCGTCCGCCTCGAAATAATCGACGATGCGCTGCATGAAGCCGCCGCAGATGTCTTCCAGCGGCTGCGGGCGCTGCAAAAAGGCGGCGCTTTCGTACAGCAGCGCCAGTTCGCGGTTGCGGTATTCGAGGGTGGCCGTCTTGCTGCGCACGCCCTCTTCCAGGTTGCCGTACAGCGCCTGCAGGCGGTCGGCCATCTGGTTGAAGCCACTGGCCAGCTGGCCGAATTCGTCATTGCTTTCCACTGCCAGGCGCACGCTGAAATCGCGTTCCTTCATGCGCTGCATGCCCAGGCGCAGCCGCGTGACCGGTTCGATGATCAGCATGAACATCAGGTAAATCATGCTGACCGTGCCGATGACGGCCATGCCGACGAGGATCAGCTGCGAGGCGCGCAGCCAGAAGGTGCGCTGTTCGCTATCATGCTCGATCAGGCGCACCAGTTGATCGACCTGGCCCACGAAGGTATCGGCGTCATGCTCGAACTGGCGCGCGCGCGCGGTGGAGTCGGCGGCCAGCGCGGCCGGGCGCAATGCGCCGCGCCAGGCCGTGCCGATGCGTTCGAATTCGGACTTGATGGCCGTACTGGGGGGCAGGAACAGGGGGCGCTGCGGGTCCCCGTGGCCGATCTTGGCCAGGGTCTCGTCGATCAGCAGCACTTGCTGGCGCGCCTGTTCGCGCGCATCGCTGGCAAGCAGCAGGGTCAGGCGGTAGGTCTGCATGCGCAGCCGGCCCGTCTCGTTGATGGCGGCCGAACTGCCTTCGAGCTGCCAGGACAGGAACAGGGTGCAGCCGATGGCACTCAAGGCCAGCACCAGCATGAGCAGCAGCGCGCCGACGATCTTGGTCGACAGCTTCTGCCAGGAGGAAAACATCGCCTTGAATTTCATACCGCCCTTGAGTGTAAATACAAAACTGCCTCAGCCGCCCGTCTGCGCCATGAACCGGATAATTTTATCGGGCTGCGTATTGAAATCATGCTGCTGCGGCTTCAGTTCGATGGCGGCGCGGATCGCCGCTTCGATCTCCGCATCCGTGGCCCCGCCGCGCAGCATGGGGCCGAGGGCGAATTTCTCTTCCTGGCCCAGGCACAAATACAGGGTACCATCGACGGACAGGCGCACGCGGTTGCAACTGGCGCAAAAATGCTGCGACATGGGCGTAATGAAGCCGATGCTCGAGCGTCCATCGGCTGTCGCCATGTAGCGCGCCGGCCCGCCGCCCAACTCTGTTGCCTGCGGCACCAGGCCAAAACGGGCCGCCAGGCGCTCGCGCACAGGACCGAGCGGCATATAACTGGCATTGCGGCCCGTGCTGCCCATCGGCATGGCTTCAATCAGGCGCAGGATGAACTGCTGCTCGATGCAAAACGCCGCCATGGCCTCGATCTGGCCGTCATTGATGCCGCGCATGGCCACCATATTGATCTTGATCGGGTCGAAACCGGCTGCCTTGCCCGCCATCAGCCCATCGAGAATCGGCTGCAGGCTGTCGCGCCCCGTGATCTGCTGCATGCAGGCGCGGTCGAGCGAATCGAGGCTGACGTTGATGCGGTCCACGCCCGCCGCGCGCAAAGCCACGGCGTGCTTGCCCAACTGGGTGGCGTTGGTCGACAGCGACAAGTCCTGCAAACCAGGCAATGCCGTCAGCCGCTGCGCCAGTTCCGGCAGGTTGCGCCGCAACAGCGGTTCGCCGCCCGTCAGGCGCACGCGGCGCGTGCCGAGGCGAACGAAGATGCCCAGCAGGCGTTCGATCTCGTCGAACGTCAGCCAGTCCTTCGGCTCCTCGAAGCCGCGAAAGCCCTTGGGCATGCAGTAACTGCAGCGCAAGTCGCAGCGGTCGGTGACGGACAGCCGCACATAATCGATCGAACGGCCAAAACGGTCCTGCAACTTGACGCTACCCATGACGCTACTCCTGTTTCTTACTTGATTGTAAAGGCTGGGGCACGATCTGGCTGTGCCCCAGAAGGCCTAGCGGCCTACGCCTTTCGGCCTACGCATTTCTACCTACTGAACCAGCGGGCTGGCCGTGCCTTCGAGCTCGATGCCGGCGATCTCGGCGCGCCCCACCAGCAAGTGCAGATACTGGTGCACGGCGCGCTGCCACGCGGCCCGCGACAGGCGGTCGGCGATCTGCGCCTGCACGGCCTCGTAGGCGATGGGCTGGCCCTCGACCCTGCGCAGCACTTGCACGATGTGGTAGCCGAAGCGCGTTTCCAGCAAATGGCCGGCCAGCGCGCCCGCTTCCAGGCGGAACAGCAGCGCGTCGAACTCCGGCACGCTCTGGCCCGGCGACAGCTGGCCCAGGTTGCCGCCCAGGGCGCCCGACGGGCAGTTCGAATACTGCGCCGCCAGTTCGCCGAAGCGTTCGGGCGCCAGTTTCAAGGCGTCGAGCACGGCTTGCGCCGTCGTGCGCAGCAGCTCCAGGGGCGCCTCGGGCGTCACCTGGAACAGGATGTGGCGCGCCTCGACCAGCGCCCCGCTGCTAAACAGCTGCGGGCGCTGCGCATAAAAGGTGCGGCAAGCCGCATCGTCGGCGGGCGGCACGCGCACTTCCTGCGCAAACAGCGCTTCGATGCGGTCGTCAATACTGTCGCCCTGCACGCCGAGGCGTTCGGCTTCGTCTAGCAACAGCCGGCGCAGCACCAGTTCATGCACGGCCTGCTTCAAAGGGTTGCCGGCACCGTCGTGATGCGGTAGTTCCTGCGCGATGTCGGCATCGTCGATATCGATGCCATTGACGGAGATTCCCATGATGTGACTCCTTTCTTAACGGCGGCGAACCAGCTGGTAAGCGCGGCCCAGGTACCCGATGGCGCCGAAGCCGCTCCACACGTGCACCAGACGGGTGAACGGGAAGATGACGAACAGCGACATGCCCATGAACAGGTGCAGCTTGAACACCAGCGGCGCATCGACGATGAAGCTGGCGGCGTCGCCGCGGAAGGTCACGATGTGCTGCGCCCAGTTCATCAGCAAGACCATCATGTGGCCATCCATGTGCGAAGCCGAGACGAAGATCGAGGACAGGCCCAGCAGCAAGGTCAGCAAGATCCACACCATCACCAGCTTGTCGCCGGCCGTGGTCACGGCGCGCAGCCGGTCGTTACTGAAGCGGCGCACCAGCAGGATCAGGATGCCGGCCAGGCACAGGGCGCCCATCACGCCGCCGGCCGCCATGGCCACTCCCTGCTTCAGGCTGTGCGACACGCCCAGGGTATCCCACACCCAGACGGGGGTGAGCAAGCCGGCCGCATGGCCGAACAGCAGGCCGATGATGCCGATGTGGAACAGGATATTGCCCAGGCGCAGGCTGCCGCGGTGCAGCAGCTGGCTGGAATCGGACTTCCACGTGTATTGCTCGCGGTCGAAACGGATCAGGCTACCGAGGAAAAAGATGGCCAGCGCGATGTATGGATAAATGCCATACACAAATTGATGCAAGTAATTACTCATGATGTACTCTCCTCATGCGGACGCGCTTCAAGCGGCGCGCCGCGGCTGCGGGTGAAAATGCACGGGATGGACGCCGCCCGGAACCTGGCCCGGACCTTGGCGCAGCAGCGGCTCGACGCCGTCCGCACCGGGACCGAAGGTTTCCAGCGCTTCATCCATGTCGCGCACCGGCGGTTCGGCCAGCATTTCCGCCGCCACGGGGCTCAGGCGTTCGAGCACGGTGAAGACGGGCGCATACGGACTGCCGTTGGCCGTCAGCTTGCGGCCGATGTGCGCCAGCACGTGGACGGCGTCGCCCAGCAGCGGCGCCGAGACTTCCTCGTCGAGCTGCGCGAGGAATTCCAGGAACAGCGGCACGAAGTCGGGCAAGTCGTCGCCCACCATTTGCAGGCCGTGGCGCTTGTACTCCTCCATCAGGTCGACCATGGCCTGGCCCCGGTCGCGCGATTCGCCGTGGATATGCTCGAACAGATGCAGCGAGTGCGACGGGTTGCGGTCGAACGTGGCCACGTACTGCTGCTGCAGGTCGATCAGGCTGCTGCTTTCCAGGTGCGCCAGCAAGGGCCGCAGCAGCGCGTGCTGCTCCGGCACGGCCGCCAGCGCGGCGTCCAGCTGCGGCAGATGCGCGATCAGCTCGGGCTCCGGATACAGCAGCAGGCGCGAAAGGACTTGGTAGTGATGCATAGCGTATTCCATATCAGCTCCTTAAGCGCCAGGCGCCGTTTTGCGCGACTTCGGCATCTGCATGAAGATGGCCGAACCGTGTTTTTTCTTGCCGAACAAGGTCGGTTCGCTGGTGCCGTCCGAGCAGCCGTTGCCGAAGCTGAAGCCGCATGAACCCTTCTCGTTGAAGCTGTCCTCGGCCATTTCCTTGTGACTGCTGGGGATGACGAAGCGGTCTTCGTAATTGGCGATGGCCATGATGTGGTACATGTCCTCCACCTGCGCCTTGCTCAAGCCCACCTGTTTCAGGACCGTGAGGTTTTCCACCTTCTCGACGGTCTTGCTGCGCATGTAGGCACGCATGGCCAGCATGCGGTCCAGCGCCGTGACGATGGGCGGCTGGTCGCCGGCCGTCAGCAGATTGGCCAGGTACTGCACGGGAATGCGCAGGCTTTGGGTGTCCGGCAGCATGCCGTTCACGCCCAGCTTGCCCGATTCGGCAGCCGCCTGGATAGGCGACAGCGGCGGCACGTACCACACCATCGGCAAGGTGCGGTATTCGGGATGCAGCGGGAACGCCACTTTCCACTCGACGGCCATCTTGTAGACGGGCGACTTGACGGCCGCTTCCAGCCAAAGGTCGGGGATGCCCTGACGGCGCGCCTCGGCGATGATGGCCGGGTCGTGCGGATCTAGGAACAGGTCGAGCTGCGCCTGGTACAGGTCCTGCTCTTGCGGCACGGAGGCGGCGGCTTCGATCTTGTCGGCGTCGTACAGCAGCACGCCCAGGTAGCGGATACGTCCCACGCACGTTTCCGAGCACACGGTAGGCTGGCCAGCTTCGATGCGGGGGAAGCAGAACGTGCACTTCTCCGCCTTGCCGGACGACCAATTGTAGTAAATCTTCTTGTACGGGCAGCCGGAGATGCACATGCGCCAGCCGCGGCACTTGTCCTGGTCGATCAGCACGATGCCGTCGTCTTCGCGCTTGTACACGGAGCCCGATGGGCAAGACGCCACGCACGTCGGGTTGAGGCAATGCTCGCACAGGCGCGGCAGATACATCATGAAGGTGTTTTCGAACGTGCCGTACATCTCCTTCTGCATGTTGTCGAACAGTTTGTCCTTGCTGCGCTGGGCAAACTCGCCGCCCAGGTCATCTTCCCAGTTCGGACCCCACTCGATTTTTTCCATCTTTTTCCCCGTCAGCACGGAGATCGGACGGGCCGTCGGCGGCGTCTGCGACAGCGGCGCGCTTTGCAGATGCTCGTAGTCGTAGGTGAACGGCTCGTAGTACTCGTCGATGGCGGGCAGGTTCGGGTTGGCGAAGATATTCGCCAGAATCTTCAGACGGCTGCCCTGGCGCGGCTCGATCTTGCCCGCATCCGTGCGGCGCCAGCCGCCGTTCCACTTGTCCTGGTTTTCCCACTGCTTCGGATAGCCGATGCCGGGCTTGGTTTCCACGTTGTTGAACCATGCGTACTCGACGCCGTCGCGGCTGGTCCATACGTTCTTGCAGGTGACGGAACAGGTGTGGCAGCCGATGCACTTGTCCAGGTTCAGCACCATGCCGATTTGCGCTCTGATTTTCATACTATGCTCCTTGTTCCTGCAACGGGCCTTCGAGCCAGTCGACCTTGTTCATCTTGCGCACCAATACGAATTCATCGCGGTTGGAGCCCACCGTGCCGTAGTAATTGAAGCCGTACGCCAGCTGGGCGTAGCCGCCGATCATGTGCGTCGGCTTGGGCACGGCACGCGTCACCGAGTTATGGATGCCGCCCCGCTTGCCCGTCATCTCCGCGCCAGGCACGTTGATGATCTTTTCCTGGGCGTGGTACATCATCGTCATGCCGGCCGGGATGCGCTGGCTGACGATGGCGCGCGCCGTCAGGCTGCCATTGACGTTGAAGACTTCGATCCAGTCGTTGTCGACGATGCCGGCAGCTTGCGCGTCCGTCTCCGACAGCCACACGTGCGGTCCGCCGCGCGACAATGTCAGCATGCGCAGGTTGTCCGAATACGTGGAGTGGATGCCCCACTTCTGGTGCGGCGTCAAAAAGTTCAGCGCCAGTTCCTTGTTGCCGTTCGGCTTGGTGCCCAGCAGCGCTTCCGTCGTCTTCGTGTTGATGGCCGGCTTGTAGACGCACAGTCCCTCGCCGAAATCGCGCATCCACAGGTGATCCTGGTAGAACTGCTGGCGGCCAGTCAGGGTGCGCCAAGGGATCAGTTCATGCACGTTGGTATAGCCGGCCGTGTAGCTGACTTCTTCGCTTTCCAGGCCCGACCAGGTGGGCGAGGAAATGATCTTGCGCGGCTGCGCCTGCACATCGCGGAAGCGGATGCTGTCATGCTCGCGCGGCAATGCGAGATGCGTGTGGTCGCGTCCCGTGATGGAGGACAGCGCGGCCCAGGCTTTCACGGCCACATGGCCATTCGTTTCCGGCGCCAGCGACAAAATCATCTCGGCCGCATCGATGGCCGTATCGAGGCGCGGCTGGCCCTGCGACACGCCTTCCTCCAGCACCGTGCGGTTGATGCCGCGCAGGACGTCGACTTCATGCCCCGTTTTCCAGGAAATGCCCTTGCCGCCGTTGCCGATGGTTTCCAGCAGCGGGCCGATCGAGGTGAACTTCTTGTAGACGTCGCGGTAATTGCGCTCGACCACCGTCATGTTCGGCATGGTCTTGCCGGGAATCGCTTCGCATTCGCCGGCGCGCCAATCCTTGGGATCGAAAGGCTGGCCCAGTTCGCCCGGCGTGTCGTGCATCAGCGGCGTGAGGACGATGTCTTGCTGGGTGCCCAGCAGTTCGCCGCCGATTTCCGAGAATTTCTCGGCGATGCCCTTGTAGATTTCCCAGTCCGACTTCGATTGCCACAGCGGCTGCACGGCTTCCGACAGCGGATGGATGAACGGATGCATGTCCGACGTATTCAGGTCGTCTTTTTCATACCAGGTGGCCGTCGGCAGCACCACGTCGCCATACAAACACGTGGTCGACATGCGGAAGTCCAGCACCACGAGCAGATCGAGCTTGCCTTCGGCGGCCGGGCGCACTTTCACCTGTTTCGGCGTGAGGCAGTCGTCTTCGTCGCTGAGCAAGCCGTTTTGCGTGCCGAGCAGGTATTTCAGGAAGTACTCGTGGCCCTTGCCCGAGCTGCCGAGGATATTCGAGCGCCACACGAACATATTGCGCGGGAAGTTGGCCGGATTGTCCGGGTCATCGCACGAGAACTGCAGCTGGCCCGCCTTGATCTGGTCGAGCGCATACGCGGCCGGCTTCTGGCCTGCGGCGGCAGCGGCCTTGGCCACTTCCAGCGGATTCGTTTGCAGCTGCGGCGCCGATGGCAGCCAGCCCATGCGTTCAGCCTTGGCGTTGTAGTCGAGCAGGGTCAGGTCGCCCGTGCCGCCGGCCGCCGATGGCGAGGCGATATCGCCCGTTTCCAGCTTTTCGTGGCGCCACTGGCTCGTGTGGGCATAGAAGAACGAGGTGCCGTTCATCTGGCGCATCGGACGTACCCAGTCCTGGGCGAAGGCCAATGGCGTCCAGCCCGTTTGCGGACGCAGTTTTTCCTGGCCCACGTAATGGGCCCAGCCGCCGCCGGACTGGCCGATACAGCCGCACATCATCAGCATGTTGATGATGCCGCGGTAGGTCATGTCCATGTGGTACCAGTGATTCAGGCCGGCGCCCACGATGACCATGCTCTTGCCGCGCGTCTGGTCCGCGTTTTCCGCGAACTGGCGCGCCACGGTGATGACGTCGGCGCGTTTGACGCCCGTGTGCTTTTCCTGCCATGCGGGAGTGTACGGCACGTCGTCGTCATAGCTTTCCGCCACGTTTTCGCCGCCCAGGCCGCGGTCGATGCCGTAGTTGGCCAGGGTCAGGTCGAACACGGTGGTGACGAGACCCGTCGTGCCATCGGCCAGGCGGATGGTTTTCACCGGCACCTTGCGCAGCAACATGTCGGACGCGTCCTTGCCGCCGAAGTAGGCAAAGCCCACTTCCGTGACGGCGTCGCTGTCGTTGATCATGGAGAGCATCGGCACGATGGGCGCGCCGCTGCCGCCGGCCTTCTGTTCCAGGTTCCACTTGCCCGACTCGCCCCAGCGGAAGCCGATGGAGCCGGCCGGCGCGGTAATCGCACCCGTCGTCTCGTCGATGACGAGGGTTTTCCATTCGGGGTTATTGGTTTCGTCGAGGTTGTTGTCCAGGTGCGAAGCGCGCAGGAAGTAGTCGGGCACCAGGGTGCCGTTATGTTCCTTGAGCAGGACCAGCATGGGGAAGTCCGTGTACTGGCGTGCATAGTCGCGGAAATAGGCGCTCTGCCCTTCCGAGTGGAATTCCTTGAGGATGACGTGGCCCATGGCCAGCGCCAGCGCGGCGTCCGTGCCCTGCTTCGGCGCCAGCCAGATGTCGCCGAACTTCACCATTTCGCCGTAGTCGGACGAGATGGCGACGGTTTTCGTGCCCTTGTAGCGCACTTCCGTGTAGAAGTGGGCGTCCGGCGTGCGCGTCATCGGCACGTTCGAGCCCCACACCATCAGGTAGGTCGAGTTGTACCAGTCGGCCGATTCCGGCACGTCCGTCTGCTCGCCCCACACTTGCGGGCTGGCTGGCGGCAAGTCGCAGTACCAGTCGTAGAAACTCAGGGCCACGCCGCCGATCAGGGACAGATAGCGCGTGCCGGAAGCATAGCTGACCATGGACATGGCGGGAATCGGCGAGAAGCCGACGATGCGGTCCGGGCCGTATTTCTTGATCGTCAGCGCATTCGCGGCGGCGATGATTTCATTCGATTCTTCCCACGTGGCGCGCACGAAGCCGCCCAGGCCGCGGATGGATTTGTACTGCTGCGAGCGCACGGGGTCCTGGCTGATCCAGTCCCAGGCCGTGACGGGGTCCATGGTCTTGCGCGCTTCGCGCCACATTTCCATCAGGCGGCCGCGCACCATCGGATACTTCACGCGCTGCGCCGAATACACGTACCAGGAATAGCTGGCGCCGCGCGGGCAGCCGCGCGGTTCGTGGTTGGGCAGGTCGGGCCGCGTGCGCGGGTAATCGGTTTGCTGCGTTTCCCAGGTGATCAGGCCGTTCTTGACGTACACCTTCCAGCTGCACGAGCCGGTACAGTTCACGCCATGCGTGGAGCGCACGATCTTGTCGTGCTGCCAGCGCTGGCGGTAGGCGTTTTCCCAGGTACGGTCTTCATCGACCACGGTGCCGTGGCCGTTTGAAAACGGCTCGGCGGGCTTGCTAAAAAATTTCAGGCGGTCCAGAAAGTGACTCATGCTACCTCCACATTGCGCCGCCGACAGCGGCGCCAGGTCTTAAAAAACGCTGCAAGCACGATGGCTCAAGCGTCGATACAAACAGTCTATCGATGCGCCGTGCCCGGCGGTATTGGCAAGAAGTCGGTTTCCGGCACCAGGAATGCATAGGCGGATAGTCACTATTGCCTATGGGCGGCGCGGCGGAGCTGCGGTATACCTGTCGTCATCGTTCAACACAGAGAAAGAGCATCATGCCGATTACCGATTACGCCAGCCTGCTGAGCAGCGCCCGCAACCAGGAGCAGCCGCAACGCCTGCTGTTCACCTTTACCCAGGCGCAGGCCCAGCCTGGCGGCCAGGGCAAGTCCCTCACGCCCGTGATGTGCGCCGACAAGCTGCCCGAGGAACTGGACAGCTTCGAGACGTTGAAGGAGGAGTCGAAACAGATGCAGACGCACTGGGACGTAGTCTTCGTGGCGGGACTGGCGGGTCGCGAAGGCCAGCCGCCCGCCGCGCAGGAATGCGAGGCGCCCCTGCGCGCCATGGTGACGGCCATCGAGCAAGGCCGCATCGACAGCCTGCTGGCGTTTGACCGCAGCGGGGATTTGTTACGTTTTAGTTGAGGGAGCTTGTCGGATTACGCCCTGCGGGCTAATCCGACCTACCTGACGAGGCAACTGTGGAGCGACGTAGGTCGGATTAGCGTAGCGCAATCCGACACTTTGTTGGCCGCACGTTTCGGATTATCTGCCTGCATCCGGCCAAGGGCGCTCATGCAAATGCCGCGCCCTTTCTATTGGACAGACGAGCGGCAAAAACTGCTGCTGGCGCGCCGAATACGCCATCAGCGCCCCGCTGTCGATGTCGAAATACCATCCATGCAATTTCAATACGCCCTGCTCCACCCTGCGCTTGAGCCACGGGTAGGTGAGCAGGTTGTCCAGCGACTGCAATATGCTGGCCAGCTCGCACGCGTGGTGCTGTTCCGCCGACGAACGGTGCGCCAGTTCGCGCCGTACTCTTTGCGCCACCGGTTCGGCGATGCGCATCCACTGGCCAACGAAGTCCGTTTCCTGCCCTTCCGCGCGCGGCTGCGGTTCCAGCAGCGCGCGGATGCCGCCGCAGCGCGCATGACCGAGCACGATGACCCTGGCCACTTCGAGCTTGCAGACGGCGAACTCGATGGCCGAACTGACGCCGGGCGGCGCGTCCGGCGTACACGGTGGCACGAGGTTGGCGATATTGCGCACGACGAACATGTCGCCCGGGTCGCTGCCCGTCAGCAGCATGGGGTCGACCCTCGAATCGCAGCAGCCGATCAGCAGAGTCGAGGGCCGCTGCCCGTCGCGCAGGCTGTCGTACAAGGTTTGCGGCTCGCTGAAGTACTGCTGCTGAAACAGGCTGAAGCCGTTGACGAATTTTTCCAGTTCTTCCATGACTACCTCTTACTGTGTTCAACGCCGGGCAAGCAAGACTCGTCCGACGTTCTGACGCTAACTAGCAAGGCATCGGCGCATTCTTGCGCGCATAGCACCACCAGGTGATCGCGATGCAGCTGACATAAAAGCCGATGAAGCACCACAGGGCCGCGTCGGGGCTGCCCGTCAGCGCGATCGAGGTGCCATAGCTTTTCGGGATGAAGAAGGCGCCGTAGGCGGCCACGGCCGAGGTGAAGCCCAGGACGGCCGCGCCTTCCTTGTTGGCGTCGACGATGGCTTGCTCCTGCGCCGCCTTGCCCTTGCCGGCCGCCGCGCGCTGGTGTTCCGTCAGGAAGATCACGGGGATCATGCGGAAGGTCGACGCGTTGCCGATGCCCGTGCCGGCGAACAGCAGCATGAACATCCAGAAGAAGCCATTGAAACTGCCACCCACGCCCGCTTGCGGCATGAAGTACAGCACGCCCAGCACGGCACCGATCATCAGCAGGAAGGACCACAGGGTGACTCTGGCGCCGCCCAGTTTGTCGGAAATCACGCCGCCGGCCACGCGCGCCAGCGCACCGACGAGGGGGCCGAGGAAGGCGTAATCGAGCGGATTCACGTCGGGGAACTGGATCTTGATCAGCAGCGGAAACGCGGCCGAATAACCGATGAAGGAGCCGAAGGTGCCCGTGTACAGCCAGCACATGAGCCAGTTATGCTTGCGCTTGAAGATCACGGCCTGCTCGGAAAACGACGCTTTCGCCGACGCCAGGTCATTCATGCCGAACCAGGCCAGCAAGGTCGACAGCGCGATGAACGGCACCCAGATGAAGCCCGCGTTTTGCAGCCACATGTCCTTGCTCACGCCATTCTTGACCCAGGTGAGCGAATCGCCGCCCCAGGCGCCGAAGACGGCAAACGTGATCACCAGCGGCACGACGAACTGCACCACCGACACGCCCAGGTTGCCCAGGCCCGCATTCATGCCCAGCGCGAAGCCCTTGCTCGCCTTTGGATAGAAAAAGCTGATGTTGGCCATCGAGGAGGCGAAATTGCCGCCGCCGAAGCCGCACAGCAAGGCCAGGATCAGCATGGTCGGATAACCGGTGTTCACATCCTGCACGGCCAGGCCGATGCCGATGGCGGGAATCAGCAAGGAACCCGTGGAAATGGCCGTCCAGCGGCGCCCGCCGAAGATCGGCACCATGAACGAATAAAAGATGCGCAAGGTGGCGCCGGACAAACCCGGCAAGGCCGTCAGCCAGAACAGCTGGTTGTTACTGTAGGTGAAGCCGATGTTGGGCAGGTTGACCACCACCACGCTCCACACCATCCACACGGCGAATGCCAGCAGCAGCGCGGGGATCGAGATCCACAGATTGCGCGCGGCCGTGGCCTTGCCCGTGTTTTGCCAGAAGCTCGGGGTTTCCGGCTCCCAGGTATTAATCATATAGCGGCTCATGCTTTAGCTCCTGCGAGTTGGTTGGTAGGTGCCGCGCGCAGCGGCTTGAACGAGAAATGCATCCAGATGAGGGAGACGCAAACGGTGCCGTAGAGGAGCATGAAGGAGCTCGAACGCACGCCCGTAAAGTCCACCAGGGCGCCGAACATCACGGGCAGGATGAAGCCACCGAGGCCGCCAGCCAGGCCCACCACGCCAGAAACGGCGCCGATGTTGTCGGAAAAATCATCGCCGATGAACTTGAAGACGGACGCCTTGCCCACGGCCATGGCGATGCCGACGATGAACAGCAGCACGGTGAACCACAGCGGCGACAGGCCGATATGGAAGGCCAGCGGACCGGTGACGGTTTCCACGACCATCTGTGTTTGCGGATACGACAGCAGGAAGAAGCACACCCAGCACACCCACATCACGGCCCAGGTGACTTTCGCCGCGCCGTATTTGTCGGAGATCCAGCCGCCCACGGCGCGCAGCACGCCGCCCGGCAACGAGAAGCAGGCGGCCAGCAGCGCCGCGTGTTTCAAATCAAAACCGTATTCGGCCACGTAGTACTTCGTCATCCACAGCGCCAGCGCCACGTAGCCGCCGAACACCACCGAGTAGTACTGGCAGTAGCGCCACACGCGCGGATCCTTCAGCACTTTCATCTGGGCCGAAAAGCTTTCGCCCGATGGCGCCAGGTGCGATTTGTCCGTGTACGAAAACAGCCAGAAGATGATGGCCGTGGCCAGCATGGCTACCGCGTACACCTTGGGTAGCATCTGCCAGCCGAAGGCGGCGACGATGCCGGGCGCGACGAACTTGGTCAGCGCGGAACCGGAATTGCCGGCGCCGAAGATGCCCATCGCCAGGCCGCGACGCTCCTTTTCATACCAGCGCGCCACGTAAGGCGTGCCGACGGAAAACGAGCCGCCTGCCAGGCCCACGAACATGCCCAGCACGAGGAAGTGCCAATAGGCGGTGGCGTAGGAGATCAGGTAGATCGGCACCACGCTGGCCAGCATCAGCCAGAAGAAGACGCGGCGTCCGCCGTATTTGTCCGTCCAGATGCCCAAGGGCACGCGCACGAGGGAGCCCGTCAGCACGGGCATGGCGGCCAGCAGGCCGAATTGTGTTTCAGTCAAGCCCAGGCTGGTCTTGATGGGGATGCCCAGTACGGCAAACATCATCCAGACCGCAAAGCAGATGGTAAATGCGAAGGTGCTGCTGATCAGCACGGACGCCTGCTTGCGCCGCATGCCGGGTTCGACTGCCTTGTTACTACTGTTGTTCTTAGTGCCATCTAGGGTAGCCACGATGTTTCTCCATGAATGCACTGGCCGTCTGGCCAGCCGTCCCGACCAGCTTACGTGGCAGAGTCGAAAGGCACTATCGGCCACAGGGTGATTCTGGAAAGGCAATCTGGATAGCCGCATCGGCAAAAGTGACTAGATGGCGGGGTATGAACCTAGCCTGGATGGCGGGTGTTTTACAAACGGACGCATTTTTGGCACACTCGGCGCCTGGAGAAAAAGAACGCCATGCAGAACATTCACGAAACAGACGGGATCATCACGCGCGCGGCCCAAGCTGGCGATGTGGACGCCATGCTGGCCTGCGATGCCTATGCGCAGGCGCACGCCAGCCGTGGCGAAGCCGTGCGCGCCGCCGTCGGCCAGGGGCACTGCCAGGTGGCCATCCGGGCTGGCCAGGTGGCAGGCTATGTCCTCACGCGCGACGATTTCTTCGATTACGGCTTTGTCTCGCTGGTGGTGGTCGCTCCCGGCCACCAGCGGCGCGGCGTGGGCGTGCGCCTGCTGGCCGCCGCCGAAGCCGCGTGCACGACGGCGAAGCTATTCACCTCGACGAACCAGTCCAATTTGGCCGCGCAACGGCTGTTCGCCAGCGCGGGTTTCGTGCGCAGCGGACAGATCGACCATCTCGACGAGGGAGACCCGGAGCTCGTGTACATGAAATGGTGCCGCTGATTGCGCGTCCCTCCGACGGCGTATGGCGCGGCGCGCCAAAGGCGGCTATGCTGGCGCTACTTTGAATAACGACCGCATGGACATATGGACTATCTGAGCCTCAAGCATTTCCACATGGCTTGCGCCGCCGCCAGCGGCCTGCTTTTCCTCTTGCGCGGCGCATGGATGCTGCGCGCCTCGCCCGCCTTGCAGCAGCGCTGGGTAAAAATCCTGCCGCACCTGGTCGACACGGCCTTGCTGGCCAGCGCCATCACCCTGGCCGTGTGGAGCGGCCAGTCGCCGGGCAGCCAGCCCTGGCTGGCCGCCAAGCTGTGCGCACTGGTGGCCTACATCGTGCTGGGCACCATCGCGCTGAAACGGGGCAAGACGCCGGCCGTGCGCGGCGCCGCCTTCGCGCTCGCCGTGCTGGTCTTCGCCTACATCGTCGCCGTAGCCGTGACCAAACAGGCCTGGCCGCTCTGATGCAGCAAAAAATGTAGCGCAGGGTCGCGCCTGCAGTACAGAGTGACGCGTGCGCGGCGCGACCTGCAGGTGCTTATTTGGCGCGGTTTCTTTCCTGAATTTCCTTGCCAAGGGCGTCCTCTAGCCACCATTCACGCACCTCGAGCGCCTTGTTCTCGATGCTGGCATTGGCCAGCAAGGGATTTTTCTTCAGGTATGCGATATCTTCCTCGAAATTGTCGTGTATCGAAGCCACTTGCAGGAAACGGTTGGCATCCAGACGTCCCAGGTAGATGACCTTGCCAGCAACGACGTCAAACTCGATCGGCTTCGGCGACGATTCGGAGTACCTGGACCTGAATCCATAGTCAAGCAGCCAGATGATGACGCTGTAGCGTCCCGGCGTCAGCTGCAGCGCAAAGGTGCTGCCTTTGCCCGTAGGTACTTTTGGCAAGACATTCTGCAAGGCGACCTGGCCGGCGGGAGCATGGCTGGATAACCACAGACTTTTGCCCTCGAGGGCGGCAGGGTCGCTGCTGACGATGCCGAACCTGGCGCCATGCGCCTCGAAGACGGAGCTCTCGAACACGGTGCCGACGACAACGCCCTTGGCAAGGTCGGGTGTCGTGTAGGTAAACGCAGGCGCGCTATTGCGGCCGGTGACACAGGCCGACAACAGCGCAGGCAGCAAGACGGCGCACGCCAGCGCGCGCAGCATGGTGGTTCGGACAAACATGGATGATCCTGAATAAAATGAAGAAATGGGTCACAAGTGATGGGCAAAGGGCAAAGGACGGCAAGCGCGCCTGTGCCTGCATGAGTCCAGATAAATATTGCTAATTGGAAATATTTTCAGTGTATCCGCCTGGCACGAAAATGTCTAGTTGACAAGTAGTCAAAGGACGCCATACGACTTCTGCGGAACGCGGCAAGCTGCACGGCAATGATAGTATTGGCAACTTCATCGACAAGGCAGCCACCGTGGCCGTGCTGCTCCCCTGAAAGGCAACCATGCTCTTATCCGAACTATTGACCAAGCTGACCTGCGGTGATCTGGAAGGCGAGGAACTCGACGACGCCGTCGCCGCCATCACCGAAGCTCCCTCCGCGCCGCGCGAGGAATGGGTCGACAGCGATGCGCAAGCCTACGCGCTGGAACTCCTCTCGCAGCTGGGCGGCCATATGGCGTCGAGCGACAAGATCGATGAATTGCACGAACAGATACAGGACATGTTCGACGAATTCCCCGACTTCCCGTACGCACTGCTCAAGGAAAGCGGCGGCAGCGTGCTGCCCTATTTCGAGTGGCTGGATACGGAACTGGCGCAGCGCGCCGTGGAAGAAGGCGGCTATGACCTGATCCAGATCGACGGCAACGGCTCCGACGAAATGGATGCGCTGATCGTCTACCGGCGCGACACGGACGACATCATCCAGGCGGCGGCATTGATGGGCGTGACGATAGGCCGGCCGCTCACCTACTATCGCGGCATCGATGCGATGGTAGGCAAGCGGCCAGGGTAAGACTTACTGCATCGGCAAGGCGCTGACATCGACGGCCGGCGCCTGGCCCGTCGCGGGCCGCGTAAAGTTCTGGCTGGTTTTCACATAGTCGGCGAAGAAGCCGCCGTTATGCAGGTAGAACCTGCCGTTTTCCAGCCCGCCCGCATAATCCATGCGCTGCGCATTCGTGGCCGTGGCGTCGCCGGTGAACCTTCCCGCCGTCACTTCGGTCCATGTCCCGGAAACGTTCCTGGCCCACTGGTTGCCGAACTGGACGCGGCGCTCCGTGTAGCCCAGGGTATCGATAAAGTTCTCGAGGAAGGAATGCACGCCCGTCAGATACGTGGAGATCGCCGGCCGCTTCCAGGTGGCGATGTAGCGCCACTTGCCCGTCTCGGGCGCGAAGAACCAGGCCGAATAATCGCTGCCGCCATTGCCGTCGGGCCGCGCACGCGTGATGAAGCGGTACGTCGTGCCAGCCGCCCAGTTATACGACAGATAGGTCTGGCCGCCCGTGCCCTCGCCGCCAAACGCATTGTCGACCACGCCGGCGCCCTTGCTGACCAGGGTGGTCTTGGCGCCATTGTCGGCATCCCACACGGAGAACAATATCCAGCGCTCGCTCGGCGACTTCACCTGGATGCCCATGTAGCCCTGGCCAAAGCCGTTGGCCATGAAGTAGGAACCGATGGCGTCCTGGCCCTGGGGAATCGTCATCTCGTTATAGAAATACTCGGTATTGGCCGGCACCGTATAACCCATGTGCACGGACGGGCCGCGCCGCGACCAGTAGTAGTTGGCGCGGTCATTCGCATAGGTGAGCGCCGTGTTCGACGTCACCTTCAGCGCCGCCACGTCGCCGAACGTGCCCTTCACGCGCTTCAGGCCCTGCATGTCGACCTTTACATAGCCGGCCGCCGGCACATTGACCGTGCCGACGGCATAGGTCTTGCGCTCCTTGCCGGCCAGCTTGACATCGAACGGCGTGCCATTGATCTTCACGCGGATGGTGCTGTTGCCGCCATCGGCCAGGCTGGCGTCGAGCGCCACCTGCACGGAGCCCGCCTCGGCCACGCGGAAATACGTGCTGGCGACGGCATCGGGATTGCTCCAGCCGGCCAGGCCGCGTTCGTTGATGACGGCGCCTGCGTCGCCGCTGGTGATGAAGGCGTTACCGGCCAGTTCCACGGTCGCCGTCGTGGCGGGCGCCGCCACGCTGGCCGCCAGCAAGGCCGTGTTGCCGTTGCCCGTGGCGGTGGCGCCGCCGCAGGCCGCCAGCAGCAAGGGCATGGCGGGAAGGATGGCATAGAGTAATGAACTTCTGTGTTTCATCAACGTCTCCTGGTGGTACAGCTTTGCGGCGGGCGAACACGGGCCTGCGCACCTGCGCCGCGGTTGAAAAACTGGGTGGATAGAAAAAACCCGCTACGGCAACTGGTGCGGTAGCGGGCGAATGGAGCTTAGTACTTGCCGTCGAGGGCGAAGATCGGCTTGCGCGATTTCCACTGCCCGCCCGTAAAGTCCGGGAAGTCCAGGGTCTGGAAGTTGGCGGCGATCGATTGCTCGGACAGCGGCGTGATGGCGCTCCACGTCACGGCATCGTAGATATCGATCGGCATCGGCGCGTTGGCCTTGAGCGCTTCGACAAAGGCGTGGATGACGAAGAAGTCCATGCCGCCGTGGCCAGCGCCTTCCGCTTGTGCCGCGTACTTGCGCCACACCGGATGCTCATACTTGTCCTGGTAAGCCTTGAAGTCGTCCCACTGGTGCGGCTTGCTGACGCCTTCGATATGGATCGAATTGTTCAAGTCCATCCACAGGCCGTCCGTGCCTTGCACGCGGAAGCCCAGCGAATACGGACGCGGCAAGCTCGTATCGTGCTGCAGGATGATGGTTTCGCCGTTCTCGCACGCCAGCGTGGTGGTGACGACGTCGCCCAGCTTGAATTTCACCTTGGCGTTCGCATGCTGCGCGCCGCCCGGCTGCTTGACGATGTAGTCGTGCAAGCCGCGCGCCTTGGTGGCGAAGGCGTTGATGCGCGTAAAACGGTTGCCGCGGTTGATGTTCGTGTACATGGCGCACGGACCGATGCCGTGGCTTGGATACAGCTCGCCATTGCGCTCGACCGAGTGCTGCGTGCGCCAATGGGCTTCGGACCAGCCCTTCTCGCCGAACTCCACGCCGCCGCCATATGGCTTGGCCGGATTGCCGCTGTTGAATTTCACGGCGCGCAAATCGTGCTGGTAGCCGCCCTGCAGGTGCAGCAGTTCACCAAACAGGCCCGCGCGCACCATCTGCAGCGCGGCCATCACGTCGCGGCGGTAGCACACGTTTTCCAGCAACATGTACGGCGTGCCCGTTTTCAGCTGGGTATTGAGCACATCCCAGTGGTCTTGCAGGGTGATGCCGGCCACCACTTCGCAGCCGACGGCGATCTTCGCCTGCATGGCGGCGATCGCCATCGGCGCATGGAATTCCCACGGCGTGGCGATGATCACGCCATCGAGGCCGCCCGCGTCCAGCATGCGCTTGTAGGCTTTCTGGTCGCGGTCTTCGCCATACGTGCGCGGACGGGGCTTGCCGGCCTTGGCCACCTGGCCCAGCGCGTGTTTCAGCATGATCGGTTCGATATCGCACAGGGCCACCACTTCCACGTCGTCGCGGCGCACCAGTTCGGCCAGCAGCACCTGGCCGCGCATGCCCGTGCCGATCAGGCCCAGGCGGACCTTGTCGCGGCCGGCGGCGGGTGCGGCGTTGGCCTCGCCAGGCAGCAGTGCGCTGCCGGTCATGGCGCCACCGGCCAGCGCGGCGCTGGCGGACAGGAAATTGCGTCGATTGATTTGTGTCGTCATTGGTCTCTTCTCGCTTCCATTGGTAATGATCGTCGCCGGTCCGCCGCACGGCAGGCCGGCTGCAGTTTAATAGGTGTATTCCGCCGTGAAGCGCACGGAACGCGGCGCCGTGCGGCCGGCCACCTGCAGATAGCTGCGGGCGATGGCGCCATGGTCTTCGCGCGTCTCGTTGTAGCGGGTCACGGTCTGGCTGTTGAACACATTGAACACGTCCACTTTCAGGCTCAGGCCCTTGACGGCGCTGGGAGTATAGGCCAGATTCATGTCCAGCTGGGCTTGCCAAGGCAGGCGGCCCTGGCTGCCGCGCGGCGCCGCTTTGCCATCGCAATAGAAGTAGGAATCGCCGTAGTCGTTCTCGAACTTCAGGTTGTCGGGCAGCGCGCCGATGCAGTTGCGTGGCGCGCCCGACGTCAGCGACAGGTTGGCGCCGACCGTCACGTCCGGGATGACCTGCATGAAGCCGTAGGCCTTGAAGGCGTGGCGGTGGTCGCCCGGCAGGTAGCCATACGCGTTGTACATCAGTTCCTTGTGGTCGTCGCTGACCGTCAGGCCCACGTCGCCGCCGCCGATGCTGTCCGTCTGGCCTTCCATATTGCCCTTCAGGCCGGACAAGGTGTAGGTCAGCTTGCCGTACCAGCCGTTCGTGTACGGGTGTTCGATGAACAGGTTCAGGGCGCGGTAGGTGCGTGCCGGTTTCGGATTGCCCCACTCCGCGGCAGAAATATCCACGCGGCGCAAGCCCTTGCCATCGTCGAAGTCCACCATCAGGCTGTTGTCGCGGCCCGGGTTGATGATGGCGCACTGGAAGCCGCCCCAATTGCTCGTGTCGACGCTGTTGCGCGTGGCCCAGGCTTGCAGCGGACGCGCGTCGCAGGTGTCGTCGTTGGTGTCGTTCAGCTTGCGGTACAGGACGCTGGCGCCCACCACCAGCTTCTTGCTCAGGGCACGTTCGAAGCCGAGCGAGAATTCATCCTGCGACAGCGGCTTCAGGCCGATGGCCGTCACTTCGCGCGCATCGCGGCTCTGGCCATACGCATTGTTTGCCGAATACGGCTTGCTGATCGCGTGCAGGCCCGTCGGCGCGCCCGTGACGGGATCGATGCCCGTGTACGTGTACATCTCGCTGGTGGCCAGGAAGGGGCTGGCCATGTTGCTCGACAAATTCGATGGCACGGGCAAGTGGTAGCGGCCGCCATTGGCGAAGAATTTCAGCGTGCCGTCGCCCAGGTAATCCCAGGTGGCGCCCACGCGCGGGGCGATCATGTTGCGCTGCGAAATGAAGGCCACGCCATCGGTGCTGTAGTTGGTGAACTGTTCGCGGCGCAGGCCCAGGTCCAGCAGCACCCGTTCCGTGACCTGGTAGTGGTCCTGGATGTATTGCGCCGATTGCACGCTGGTCGGGCGCGCCAGGTTGGCGTTCAAGTCCTTGCTGACGTAATAGCCCTGCGCGCCGTAGCCGCCGCCCTGGGCCGGCGTTTCAAAGGCGCCGTTGATGGCCCGGTTCGGATCGGTCGCGCGCTGATAGCTCCAGCGGTAGCCGCCGGCCAGGCTCAGGCCCACTTTCGATTCCACGTCGATGCGGTCGATGCCGCCGCGCAGCGAGTGCTTGCCCAGCTTGTATTCGAGATCCAGGCGCTTGGCTTTCTGGCGGTCTTCCGACGACGGGTCGACCAGGGTGCCCGTCACCGTTTGCGGATTGGCGTACGTCAGGCCAGGGACTTGCGTCGAGGTATTCGACGACGTTTGCGCCAGCAGCGGGTTGTAGCCGTTCGGCGTGCGGGTGTGCGAGGTGCGCGATTCGCCCATCATGGCCGTCACGGTCAGGTTGTCCGTCAGGTAGCCCGTGTACTTGAAGATGTCGATGTTGGCGCCCGGCGCGGCCGATGAACCGCAGCAGTTGACCGTCGTCTCGCCCTTGCCTGCCTGGACGCCATTGCTTGCATGCGTGGCGTAGCTGTAGCCATATGCCTGGCTGTCTGTTTTCGTGCGGTCATACAATTTGGTGTATTCGAAGTGATGGTCGTCCGTCAGGTTGTAGTCGAGCTTGGCCATCATGCGGTCCACCTTGCTCTGGCTCGTGCTCCAGCCGCGCGCCAGAGCCGTGCCCGAGTCGGCGGCGGCGGCAACGGACTGGCTGTCCGTGCGCGTCTGTTCCAGCGCCACGAAGGCGAACAGCTTGTTCTTGATCAGCGGGCCGCTGCCGTACAGGCCCACCACTTTGCTGGTGCTGCCATTGTCGCGGTTCCAGTACAGCAGGTTGCCGTCCGTCTTGGGATTGGCGCCCGTGTTCGGGTAATAGGTGTTTTCCGGCTCGCCCTTCAGCGAACGGGGAATGATGGAGACCTTGCCGCCGAATTCGACCTTGTTGCCGCCGCTCTTGGTGGTGATGTTGATCACGCCGCCCGTGGAGCGGCCGAATTCCGAACCATAGCCGCCCGACAGTACCTGCAGGTTCGAGATCGCGCCAAACGGCAGCTCCGACGCGCCCACCTGGGTCAGGATGTTCGTGATGGGGAAGCCGTTGACGTAGAACGCGTTTTCCGACTGGCCAGAGCCGCCGATCGATGGCGCATTGCCGTACACGCTGTTGGTGCCGCGCGAGACGCCCGGCGTCAGCTGCACGATGGATGCCACATCATTGCCGACCGGCAGCGCCTTCAATTCCTTGGCCGTGAAGATCACGCCGTTGTTCGTGTTCGACACGTCGATCGGATTGCGCGACGCTTTCACGACGACGGTCTGCTCCTGCCCCACGGTGCCGGCCGCGCTGGCCGGACCGAAGTTCGCTTCCGCGCCCGCGCCGATCAGGGCTTCGACTTCCTGCGATGCTTCCACCGAACCGGCACGCAGCACGCGCACCGCATAGCGGCCTGGCGGCATGGAGTTGGCCACGTAGCGGCCCGACGTATCGGGCGTCAAGGTGCGTTGCACGCCCGTCGCCAGGTTTTCCAGCACCACGGTGGCGCCGGCCGGTGCGCTCACTTCGCCGAAAATGGTGCTGGTGGCGTTCGACTGTGCCCAGGCCTGGCCTGGCACGCCGGCCGCCAGGGCGATCACGATCGCGGCGGCGCGGCTGATGTGGCGCAATTTGAGTCCGGTGGTATGCATGGTGTGTCTCCGTCTATATCGAGGGTTATGCGCGCCCTCCCCGCTCCAGGGCGAAGCCGGGGGGATGCAATTTTTATGGTGGTCGTCGGAAGGTAGCTCTAGGCAGTTGCACCTTCCGGGAAATCAGTCCGTATCGGCTGATTTTCGTTTTCTTGGGATTACTTTAAAAAGAAAAATAAGTATCGTCAACAAAAAGAAAGTTATAACGGCAATTTATCGAGAAATCCGGCAAATAAAGGCATTTTATCTTTCGATTTAATCTGTGACGCGTCCCATAACTTTCGTTATCGTGGTATGACAGATACACGCGACTGCAGCGAGGTAAGCAGAAATGGTGAATCGGCGCAAAAAAACGGGGAGAAAAACGCGAAAGCAGCCATGGCACTCTGCTTTCACTTACGTTTATCTTTCGTATTGTACATTTCGGAATATTATCTTTTCTTTTCCATGCCAATACCCCGGCCCGCATAGACGGGCCGGGGCAGCGTCACGTATTAAAAGAACTTGTAGCTGGCCGACAGGGCGAACTGGCGGCCGAACAGGTCCTGGCTATGGTTGTAGCCTTCCCAGCCGTTCGGGTCGTAGTACGGCTTCTTGTTGAACGCGTTTTTCACGTTCAGGCCCACGTCCAGGTTCTTCACCGGCTTCCAGCTGAAGGCCAGGTTGACCGTCGTGTATGACGGCGCGCCCTTGCACTGGCCGGCCGGCAGCGCCACCGAGGCGGCGGTGCAGTTTTCCGGCGTGTTGTCTTTGTCCCAGGGACCGTAGGCCCAGCGCGTCTTGCCCGAATAGTTGATGAAGACGCTGCTGACGAAGTTGCGGTAGCTCCAGTCGGCGTTGACCGTGGCACGGTAGCGCGGCGAATCGTAGTAGCCGACGGTATTGCCCTTGATATCGCTGCCGTCTTCGCTGTCGTGGGTGTCGCGCTTGCGGATGGTGGCCGCGATGCCCGTGCTCAGCTTGCCCCAGTCACCGAGCCCAAAGCGCGTGCGCGCATCGATGTCCACGCCATCCATCAGGGTGCGGCCGCGGTTCGAATACGAGTTGATCAAGCCGCCCAGGTTGCCCACCGAGTAGCCGGGCACGCCGCCCGTGCACACGCCCGCGTTGGCGGGATTGGCGCACATGGCCGCCACCGCCGCCACGTTGCCCCGGTCCGTATCCGTCAGGTCGTTGCGGATGGCGCTGGACGTGCCGGCCAGGGTCGGGCCGTACTTGTCCACCAGTTCCGTAAACAGCTCGTTGAAGTCCTGGCGCACGATTTCGTCGCGGCGGTTGATGAACCAGTAATCGATGGAGATGCTCACGTCCTTGGCCGGCTGCAGCACCAGGCCCACGGTCGATATCTTCGCCTTTTCCGGGCGCAGGTTCTGGTTCGGCGGCGTCAGGCCGCCCACCGTCGTCGAGCAGTTCGAATTGAGCAAACTCTTGCCCAGGTCCGCATCCGTCGCCACCTTGGACTTCATCAGCGCGCGCGCCATGGCATTCGTTTCATCGCAGCGCACCGTGTCGCGGATGCCGCCCACCTGCGCAAAGACGCCGCCCGTGCCCGATTCGGCCAGGTTGGGCGCGCGGAAGCCTTCCGAATACGTCCCGCGCAGCATCAGGTCGGGACGCGCGCGCCAGATCACGCCCAGCTTGGGCGCCAGGTTGGCCGAGAAATGCGGATATTTGTCCAGCCGCGCGGCCGCGTTGACTTCCAGGGTGTCGCTGAGCGGCACCACCACTTCGCCAAACACGGCCGCGATGGTGCGCCGGCCATCGAACCAGGAACCGCCCTGCTGCGTGATCAGGCCATTGGCCGCATCCGCGTTGCCGGGCGTGAGGAAACTCTCGCGCATCACGTTGGTGCCCACGGCGGCGCGCACTTCGCGCTCGCCCAGCTTGAACAGGGTGCCTTCCACCTTCGCATCCCACGTCATCAGCTTGGTCCACGATTCGATGGCGAAGGTCGGATAGGCGCTGCGCACCAGCGCCGCATTCGCCTCGCTGATTTCGCCGAACTGGTAGGCGGGATTGTCGGAGATATACGTGCGGCCGCTGACGGGGTCTTTCGTGAACGGCCCGAATGCCTGCTCGAAGCCCTTGATGTTGATGTTCGCCGTCTGGAACAGCGTCGAATGGCTGCCCGCCACGCTGAGCGCCGTTTCAAAATCCCAACCGCCGCCGATGCTGCCGCGCAGGCCGACGAGCGCGCGGTAGTTTTCATCGACGTTCTTCTGGCCGAAGTGGCCTTGCGCATCCTGCAGCAAATAGTTCAAGCCGGCCGCGCCGCCCATCTTGTCCACCATGTCGGCATCGAGCTTGCCTTTCAGGTAGACGTTGTTGGGGCTCAGGAAAGGCGTGGCAAACGTGTTCAGGGTATTGCCCGTGTTGCGCGCGAACCAGTTGTTCGTGCTGCCGCTATTGAAGCTGGACGGGCCATTCTCGCCGCGCATCTTGATGTGGGTGAAAGCGCCTTCCGCGAACGCTTCCATGTCGCCACCGAGTTTCAGCCGGCCGCTCACGTAGGCCGTGGCGCGCTCCGAGGTGGGGCCCGTGTCGAGCTGGTTGGGCAGCGCATTCCACACACAGCGCGTGCCCGACGCTTCGGTGATGCTGTTGTTGCAGCCATTGACGGCGCGCTGGGTGCGCGCATTGTTCTTCGCCTTGTCGAAGACAAAGAAGGTCCCTGGATTCATCACGCCCGGTTCGCTGCCGACACCCACGCGCATGTTCGGGATGAAATTGGGATTGTTTACATAAAAATACGAGGGACGCTTCTGGTACGTATCGGCCAGCGCGATGCGGTCGCGCTGGTAGACGTTCACGGAACCGTAGATGTTGTAGCCATCGCTGGCCAGGTCGCCCAGGCCATACAGCACGCTGGCCTGGCGCTCGCCATACGATTTCACGCTCGGCGAAAACTCGCCGTTGGCGCGCGCTTCCAGGCCCTGGTACGACTTCTTGGTGATCACGTTGATGACGCCGGCCACGGCGTCGGAGCCATACACGGCCGACGCGCCGTCCGTCAAAATTTCCATGCGCTCAATGGCGGCGGCGGGAATGGCGTCGATATTGACGAACATGGTCTGGAAGCCGGCCGGCGCGCCATAGAACGACAGGCGGCGGCCATTGAGCAGCACCAGGGTGCCCTGCGCGCCCATGCCGCGCAAGTTCGCTTGCGAACCGCCATCGGAGCCCGTAAACATCGAACGGAAGTCCTGCTGCGCCGGACGGGCGGCGGGCAGGTTGTCGAGCACTTGCAGCAAGGTCAGCGCGCCCATGTTCTCGATCTGTTTGGCGTTGATCACCTGCACGGGCGACGCCGTCTCCGCGTTGATGCGCTTCAGGCTGGAGCCCGTCACTTCGACACGCGCCAGTTTCTCCTCCTCCGCCGCCAGCGCCGTCGACGCCAGCCCTACCGCCACCATCGCGGCCATCATTTTTTTCAAGTGCATACTCAACTCCCTTTTTATAAGTGATTTGTTTTCGTCAGGTTGCAAGAGCCCCTCCCCGGTCCGAAGAGGGGCTCTTTTTAGTGAAATGATTGAAGCAGTTAGCGCGGCTTGACTGTCGCGCCTTCCGTGCCGGTGAGTACGGCATTGGCCCAGTTGCCGCAGACCTGGGCCGGGTGGGCGCCGCGCGCGCCCAGGGTGCGCAAACTGAGCTGGCTCAGGCCGCGCACGTCGATTTCGGGTTTGACCACCCCGGGAGCCGTGACCAGGCCGCTGTCGTACAGCAGCCGCTCACCGCTCCATACCTGGAATTGCAAGCCGCCCGCGCTGCGGCAGCTATCGTCCACGCCCAGGTCGGCGCGCAGCAGATTCCAGTTGCCCGCCAGCTGCAAGTCGATGCGGCTGGCTGGTCCCACGCCGAGGCCCTTGCGGAACCACAGCCCGTTCATGCGCATCTCGGCCGCCTTGCCGGCTGGCCGGTCTTTCGCGATAGTCTTCGGCAACGCCAGGTCCGACAGGTAGCGCTGCACTTCCTCGCCTTCGGCCACTCTGTGTTCGAGCACGCGGAATGCGGACAAGGTGACGGGCGCCACGTCGGTCGCCAGCGCCGCGTCGAACGCGCGCGCCACCGGACCCGCTTGCGCCGCCGTTACCATCGGGTCCAGGGACGCCGCGCCATCGCCTTCCGGATTTTGCGTGCTCATGACGCGAAAGCGCAGCAAGCGCCCGGCCGTGGCGGGGAAGTTGATCGTCTGCGGGCCTTCCTGCAGCTTCAAGGTGCCCCGCTGCAGCGGCGCGCCCCACTCGCCGTTGTTGTCGCCGATGTAGATTTCATAGTCGCGCACCTGGCCATGCTTCCAGTGCTGGTCGTTGCGCGGCGCCAGTTCGACGCCGTCCACCAGGCGCCGTTCCGTAAAGCCGATCACCCATTCATGCGGTCCGCTTTTCACGGACGGGCTGCGCACGGTGCGGAACCACGTCTCCGGCTTGCCATCGAAGGCGTTTTCCAGCGGATAGCCGCTTTCTTCCGCAGGACGCGCCACCACCTGCATGGCGTCGGCCGGCAAGGCGCGGCCCGGCACGGGCGCCGCCGGGAAGTCGGCATCCGTGCGTGCCACGGCCAGCGCGCCGGCGACCTGCAGGATCAAAGGCTGGCGGATATCCTGCGCCGCCACTTTCACGTGCAAGGTGCCTTGCCTGTCCGCCGCATCAAAATACCAGCCCTCTGCCGCCTTGTCGTAGGCGGCACGGCCGGCGGCTGCCGCGATCAGGCGTTCGCCGGCGCGCACGGCGGCCGGCGCCTGGCCGGCCAGCATGCGCAGCGCATAAGCGCGACGCGCTTCCTGGCCCTGGTACTGGCCATCGACGGCGCCGATGTCGACCTGCACGTCGGCGCCCGTCTGGCGCATGCGGATGACTTGCTGGCTGAAGGCGCCGCCCTGGTACTGGCGCGTGTTGCCATCGTCTTCATACAGGGTGTAGTCGGAATCGCCGTGCGGGTAGATATCGAGGGTCAGCTGATCCTTCGGCTTCTGGCCGTCGTACAGCATTTCCGGATACATGGGCAGGATGGCGCCGGCGCGCACGAACACGGGCAGTTTATCGAGCGTCACCTGCAGATCGAGGTCGCGCCCCTTGGCGTCGGCCGTGGCCTGGCGGCCATCCCAGTAGTCGTACCACGTGCCCTGCGGCAGGTGGATGCCCTTGCGCCAGCCGCCGCTGACGGCCTGGCTGCGGTAGACGGGCGCCACCAGCACGTCGCGGCCCAGCAGGAACTGGTATTTATACGCTTCCGTGTAGGCGGCCGGGTCTTGCGGATAATCCCACATCAGACCGCGCACCAGCGGCGCGCCCGATTGTTCCGCTTCGCGCACGAGGGTATACATATACGGCGTGAGGCGCATCTTGAGCTTCAGATAGCGGCGGTTGATGTCGCGGTACGGCTCATCGAACCACCACGGGTGCTTGCGCTCGGCCGCGGCCCAGCCGGACATGCCCATCAGGACGGGCGTAAAGCTTTTCCACTGCAGGTCGCGCAGATAGGTTTCCGGGCTGCCGCCAAAGATGGCGTCCACGTCGCCGGACGCATAGGCCTGGCCGGACAGGCCCGAGCCGATCAGGGTCGGGATATGCCAGCGGATGTAGTCCCAACTGGCGCTCTGGTCGCCCGTCCACGCCACAGCGTAGCGCTGGATGCCGGCCCAACCCATCACCGTCCACAGGAAGGGGCGGCTGTCGGAGTTGTTCAGGATGCCGTCGTAGGCCGACTTGTTCGCATCCATGGCGAACTGGTAGCCCTTGCCCGTCCACGCCACGTCGAGCTTTTGCACGCGGCTGCCCGCCTGGCCCACTTCCCAGGCGATCTTGTCGACGCCGTTTTCCGTCCACAGGCCCGTACGGAAGCCGTAGCCGGCCAGGCCCTTCACCGTTTCCGGCAAATTCGTGTAGCCGCAGCCGTAGCCGTCGTTGGGCAGTATCCAGCCGCCCGGCATGTCGTGTTCGCGGTACTGGCGCGCCACCGTTTCCACCACGTCCGGCGTCTTGCCCGTGGGGCCGTCCGTCCAGTTCTTCGGCACGGAACCGGGCTTTTTCACGTTATCGCCATCGTTGTAGCAATCGGCGTCGCCGTATTCCAGCGCCCAGCGGGGCAGCATGCGCGCGCGGCCCGTCAAGTCCGTGTAGCGGGCGACGACGTCGCGCAAGTCCTTACCGACGAAGAAATACGCATCGAAGCGCCCTTCCGCGTGCTGCAGCGAGATCTGCTCCTTGTCGCGCAAGTCGTAATTCCCGTCGGACCAGGTATTGCGCAGCATGCCCCAGCCGCGTGAACTCATGAGAAATGGCGCGGGATTTGGCCGGTCGCCCTCTTCCCAGCCGCCCGAATACGACACGGGCACCTGCTTGCCCTTGAATTCGAAGCGGCCATTTTGCTGGCCGCCGCCAAAGTAACGCTCGCCCGGCAGGCTCGAAAGCACCTGCACGCCCTGCTTGTCGTCGAGCGACAGCGGTTGCACCTCGCGCCACAGCGGCACCGCATCACCGTTGCGGAAAAGGGTAAAGCGCAGCGGTTTGCGGTCGATGCGCAGGCTCAGGGCTTCGGTACTGATCAGGATATGGTCGGGCTGTTCCTTGATCTGGTACGCCACCTGCGCGGCAGGCTGGCCCACGACGATGGGCGCGGCCTTGTCGCCAGGCCCCGTCAAGCCGGCCTTGCCGCACGCCTGGATGCGCAGCACGTCCACCTGCGGCAGGCTGATACGCAGTTGCATGCCCGTGTCGCTGCGCACATCCCAGCCCAGCGCCTCGCCCTTGGCCACGTCGGCCGCATGCACGGCACTCAAGCTGGCCAGATTACCGATAGGCGCGGCCTGCAGGCCGGGTCCGGCCAGAGTGGCAAGGGCGGCCAGGACACAGGCGGCAAGGGCGCGGCGGGGAAGCGGGAGAGGTTTCATCAGGCGGCTTTCAGAAAATCGAAGTGATGGAAATACTTTAAGAAGAAAAATAAACATCGTCAATCAAAAGAAAGTTAAAGCGGCAATTTATTAATAAAATGCCCAGAATTGGCCCATTTTTCTTACGTTTCACCAAAATGTCACAAAACATACTTTCGTTATCGTGGCATTTCCGCGACATACCGCGCCGCCACTAGCTTTTGCGCTGCACCGCAGCATGCTTCCTGGCCGTTTAAACGACATTATTTCGCAAGTCGCCCAACTATTTACTTTCGTTTTACTTTCGTATTTGACTTTTCGAAATTTAGTATTTATGCTTTCTCCAACAAACACTTTACTGACCTCTCATGACTACCCTTCTTCAGCGTGACATTCAAACCTGGCGCGACATCGGCGGCCTGCACACGGCCGAGGAAATCGCCCACCAGCCAGCCATCTGGCGCGCGCTGGCCGGCATCTTGCGCAAGGAGCAAGCGACACTGGCCGCCTTCCTCGGCGACGCGCTGTCGAACCCACAACAACGCGTCATCCTGACGGGCGCCGGCAGCTCGGCCTATGTGGGCGAAATCGTCGTCGATACCCTGAATGCGGCCTGGCCCGCGCAGATCCGCGCCATCGCCACCACGACTTTGCTGACGCACCATGAGCTATACCTGGAAGCGGACGCGCCCACCCTGCTCGTCTCGTTTGCCCGCAGCGGCGACAGCCCGGAAAGCCTGGCGGCCGTGGAGCTGCTGCGCCAGGTCGTGCCCGGCGCGCGCTTTCTGAACATCACCTGCAATGCGGACGGCAAGCTGGCGCGCCAGGGCGCAAACGACAGCAATACCTATAATCTGCTGATGCCGGAAGGCAGCTGCGACCGCGGCTTCGCCATGACCAGCAGTTTCAGCAGCATGCTGCTGGCCGCCCTGTCCGTACTGGGCAAGGACACGGATCTGTCTCGCCTGGACACCCTGGCGCAGCTGGGTGGACACGCCTTGCGCGACTGGTCGGCCCCTGTGGCGGACCTGGGTTCGACACCCGTACAGCGCGTCGTCTACCTGGGCAGCGGCCCGCTGGAAGCGCTGGCCAAGGAAGCCGCATTGAAAATCCTGGAATTGACGGGCGGCAGAGTGATGGCGATGGCGAATACGCCGCTGGGTTTCCGCCACGGCCCGAAATCGGCCGTCACCACGGAGTCGCTGGTGATCCTGCTGCGCAGCAGCAAGCCGCTGGCGCGCCAGTACGAAGACGACCTATTGAAAGAACTGCAGCGCGACAGCGTGGCGCAGCGCTGCCTGACGGTGGGCATCGGCGGCGACTTATCTGCCACCTTGTCGGCCGATGCGCCGGCCTGGCCCGACGCCTGGCTGGCCCCGCTGTGGCTGCTGATGGCGCAGCAATATGCGCTGCACCAGTCCGCACTACTGCAACTGCGCCCCGACAATCCATTCGCCGGCGGCATCGTCAACCGTGTCGTGCAAGGCGTCACCATCTATGGCCATGACCAATTCTAATCACACAGCCGGCTACCACGGCATCGACATCGGCGGCAGCAAGATGGAGCTGGTGGCGTTTGCCGACTGCGATGGCGCGCTGACGGAAGTGTTCCGCGAACGGGTCGCCACGCCGGGCGACGATTTTGCCGCCTTCGTGCAAGCCATCGTCGACCTCGTGGCGCACGGCGACGCGGTGCTGGGCACGACGGCACCCGTCGGCATCGGCTTGCCCGGCGTGATCGACAGCGCCAGCGGCCGCCAGCTCAGCTCCAACGTGCCGGCTCTGAACGGCCGCCTCGTGGCGCAAACCCTGCAGCAAGCCTTGCAGCGCCCTGTCGGCATCGGCAACGATTGCCAGTGCTTCGCCCTGTCGGAAGCGCAAGGCGGCGCGGCCGACAACGCCGCCAGCATGTTCGGCGCCATCCTCGGCACGGGCGCCGGCGGCGGCTATTGCGTGGGCGGCCAGCTGCTGCGCGGCTTTAACGGCGTGGCCGGCGAATGGGGTCACTGGAGCCTGCCCGCCACCCTGCTGGCGCAGCACGGCCTGGCCGGTTACGACTGCCCGTGCGGCAAGACGGGCTGCCTGGAACGCTACGTCTCCGGCCCCGCCATGCGCAAACTCCATATGCACTTTGGCGGCGACGGCGCCGAGCCTCTGGCCATCGTAGCCCGCGCCAACATGGGCGACGCCGTGGCCCAGCGCACGGTGGCCGTGCACCTCGACGTACTGGGCCACGCGCTGGCCGGCCTCGTGCTGGCCTACGACCCGCACGTCATCGTGCTTGGCGGCGGCCTGTCCAAACTGCCGCACCTGTACGACAAGCTGCCGGCCGCCGTGAAACGCCATCTGTTCCCCGGCGTGCACGTGCCGCCGATTCTGCCGCCCCGCTTTGGCGACGCCGGCGGCGCACGCGGCGCGGCCCTTTTGATACGACAACATACAAAGGCGTAAACATGATGAAGCAAGCGGAAAACCCGACTTTTACCCTGTCCCCGATCCAGCAAGTGATCAAGGCGCACCGCCGCGGCGAGCGCGTGGGACTGTACGCCGTCTGCTGCAGCCACCCGAGCGTGCTGCGCGCCGCCATGCGCGTGGCCAGCGAGTACGACACGGTGCTGCTGGTCGAGGCGACGTCGAACCAGGTCGACCAGTTCGGCGGCTACACGGGCATGACGCCGGCCGTTTTCCGCGACACCATGCTGGCACTGGCCCGTGAACAGGGTTTCCCCGCCAGCCGCCTCGTGCTGGGCGGCGATCATCTGGGGCCGAACGCCTGGCAGCACCTCGATGCGGCCACCGCGATGAACCACGCCGAAACCCTGATCGCCGCGTATGCGTCGGCCGGCTTCCATAAGATCCACCTCGATTGCAGCATGCGCTGTGCCGACGATCCCTTGCAGCTCGACGATGAAACAGTGGCCGCCCGTTCGGCGCGCCTGTGCATCGTCGCCGAGGAAGCGGCGGCGGCCGCCGGCTTCGCGCCGCCCGTCTACGTGATCGGTACGGAAGTACCGGTTCCCGGCGGCGAAGCATCGCTGGCACAAGCCGGCGCCGTCACCAGCCCGCAAGCGGCGCGCCGTACGCTCGACGTGCACCGCCGCGCCTTCCTCGACAAGGAATTGCATGGCGCCTGGCGCCGCGTCATCGCCATGGTGGTGCAGCCTGGCGTTGATTTCGACCAGAGCAGCATCCAGCACTACGATGCCGATGCCGCCACAGAACTGTCGGCCTTTGTCGCCGAGCAGCCCGGCCTCGTGTTCGAAGCCCACTCCACCGACTACCAGCGCGAAACGGCGCTGCACGCCATGGTGCGCGACCATTTCGCCATCCTGAAAGTGGGCCCGGCCGCCACCTTCGCGCTGCGCGAGGCGCTGTTCGCGCTGTGCCAGATCGAGGAAGAACTGCTGCCGGCGCACGCCACCTCGCAGCTGATGCAGGTGCTCGACGACGTGATGGTGGCCAAGCCGAAGAACTGGATCAAGCATTACCTGGGCACGCCGGACGAGCAGCGCCTGATGCGCCGCTACGGCTTGAGCGACCGTTGCCGCTATTACTGGGGCGAGCCGGAAGTGGCGGCCGCCGTCGCCAAGCTGCTGGCCAACCTGGACACGGTGGCCATTCCGCTGCCGCTCCTGAGCCAGCATTTGCCGGAACAGTATCTGGCCGTGGTGCAGGGCAGTTTGCCGGCACAGGCGCCGGCCCTGATCGAGCACAAGATCGGCAGCTTGCTGGCGCAATATGCGCGCGCCTGCAACCGCAATGCGGCAGTCCCCGTCATTGCCGAAGCGGCAATCTGTTAAGCTCGGTATTTTCACTTTTTACCGAGCCCGCCACCATGCGAAATACCAGCCAACGCCGTGAATCCATCCTCCAAATGCTTGCCCAGCAGGGCTCGGTGCAAGTGACCGACTTGGTGGAAAAGCTCGGCGTGTCCGCTGTCACCATCCGCAGCGACTTGAATGCGCTGGAAGCGCAAGGCATGGCCACGCGCAGCCACGGCGGCGCGACCCTGACGCGCACGCCCCCGCTTGAACACACGATACGCCAGAAGGATGCCATCAACCACGAGCAGAAGGAGCGCATCGGCGCCTATGCGGCGCGGCTGGTGGAACCGGGCGACAACATCATCATCGACTCGGGCACCACCACCATCTCGCTGGCGCGCCATCTGCGCGATGCGACGGGCGTGACGGTGGCCACGAATGGCCTGAACATCGCGTGGGAACTGGCCGACGCGCCCGGCGTGGACCTGATCCTGACGGGCGGCCTGCTGCGCAAGCAGTCGCTGTCGATCCAGGGCAGCCAGGCGGAAACCTGTCTGCAGGCCTACAGCTTCGACAAGCTGTTTCTGGGCGTCGACGGCTTCGATCTGCAGTTCGGCGTCACCACCCACCACGAAGCGGAAGCAAGCCTGAACCACAAGATGGTGGAACGGGCGAAGAAAATCATCGTCCTCACGGACGCCTCGAAGTTCGGCCGCGTCAGCCTGCACCGCATCGTGCAGCTGGACCGGGTCGATACCGTCATCACCGATGCCAGCATCAGCCAGGAGTACCGCGAAGGGCTGCAAAAGCTGGGCATCGAACTTTTTATAGCGGAATAACACATGCTGAGCGGCAGAATCCTTACCCCATCTGGCTGGATCACGGGCACCATCACCTTTGACCAGCGCATCGTCCAGATACAAGAAGACCCTGCCGCCGACAGCGCGCTGACCATCCTGCCCGGCTTCATCGACCTGCACGTGCATGGCGCGGCCGGCGTCGACATCATGGAAGGCGGGAACGCGGGCGCCACCGTGGCGCAAGTGCACGCGCGCCACGGCACCACGGCCCTGCTGGGCACGACCCTGACAGCCAAGGAACCGTCGATCCTGCGCGCCCTGCAAGGCCTGGCCGGCGTCATCGCCGAGCGCCCAGCCAACGGCGCGCGCATGCTGGGCGTGCACCTGGAAGGCCCGTTTTTGAATTTGCATCGCCTGGGCGCGCAGCCGCCCGACGTCGTGCAGGCCAGCCTGGCGCTGGTGCAGCGCTTCCACGCCATCGCCCCCATCAAGGTCTTGACCATGGCGCCGGAAATCCCCGGCCACCTGGAACTGATCCCGCAACTGGCGGCGATGGGTATCCGCGTGCAGATCGGCCACAGCGCCGGCACGTATGACGAAGGCGTGGCGGCGCTGAACGCCGGCGTGTCCGGCTTTACCCACCTGTACAACGGCATGACGGGCATGACGCATTACGACCCGGGCATGGTGGGCGCGGCCCTCGCGCATGCCGAATATGCGGAAATCATCCCCGACCTGCAGCACGTGGCCAAGGGCGCCCTGCGCGCGGCCTTGCGCGCCATCCCGCGCCTGTACGGCGTGACGGATGCCACCTCGGCCACCGGCATGCCGGACGGCGAATACGGCCTGGGCACGCAGCGCGTCTACAAATGCCTGGGCTGCGTGCGCCTGGCCACGGGTTCCCTGGCCGGCAGCGTGCTGACCATGGACCAGGCCCTGCGCAATTTCGTCGACCTGGGCCTGGACCTGGCCGACGCCTCGAACCGCTTGTCGCTGTACCCGGCCGACTACCTGGGCGAATCCGAACGGGGCCGATTGGCACCGGGCGCCTGGGCCGATATCGTCGTCCTCGATTCCCAATTACAGCCAGTGTCCGTCTTCGTCGAAGGCACGGCCATCGATCTTTCCACCCGCTAGACCATCCACAACCTCAACCCCGTCCCGGAGTTACCATGCACGACACGTCACACAAGGCCCCCGTGTGGGCCATGCGCTACCTGCTATTTATTGCCGGCATGGGGGGATTGCTGTACGGCATAGACATCGGCATCATCGCCGGCGCCCTGCCCTACCTGGAATCGACGGCCTCCGTGGCCTGGAAACTGACGGCCCAGCAGCTGAGCTTTATCGTCGCCGCCGTGCTATTGGGTTCCGTGCTGTCGTCGCTGTTCGCCGGCGCCCTGGCCGACCTCTTGGGCCGGCGCTGGGTGATGTTCCTGGCCGGCGCCCTGTTCAGCGCCAGCATCCCGCTGATCGCGCTGGCCGACGGCTACACGCCGCTGCTGCTGGGCCGTCTGCTGCAAGGCATCAGTGGCGGCTTGATCGGCGTCGTCGTGCCCCTGTACCTGGCTGAATGCCTGCCCGCGCAGCAGCGTGGACGCGGCGCCGCCCTGTTCCAGCTGCTGCTGACCATCGGCCTGGTGGCGGCCGCCCTGATCGGCCTGATGCAGGCGCAGACGGTGGAAACGGCCACGCAGGCGGCGCAAGCGTTGCCGGAAGCGGGCCGCATTGCCGCCATCTTCACGGCCAAGGACCAGGCCTGGCGCAGCATCTTCTGGGTCTGTCTGACGCCGGGCCTCGTGTTTACCGTCGGCGCCCTGCTGCTGGCCGAGTCGCCGCGCTGGCTGGCGCAACGGGGCCGCATCGAGCTGGCGCGCCAGTCGCTGCTGCGCACGCGCCTGCCCGCCGCCGCCGACGTCGAGCTGCGCGAGATGCAAGATACGCCCGAGAATACAGCCAAGGCCAGCGGCAAGGCGAAAGATCCACTGCTGAGCCGCCGCTACGTGCTGCCCTTCCTGCTCGCTTGTTTGATCCTCGCCTGCACGCAGGCGACGGGCATCAATTCCATCCTCGCTTATGTCGTCAATATCCTGAACCAGGCCGGCCTGTCGGGCGCCTCGGCCAACATGGCGGACGTCTTGCTGAAAGTACTCAATGCCGTGATGACGGTGGTGGCCGTGCTGCTGGTCGACCGCAAGGGCCGCAAGTTCCTGCTGATGCTGGGCACGGGCGGCATCGTCGTCTCGCTGCTGGCGGCCGGCCTGCTGTTCCGCGGCGCCGAAGCCCATCTGATCGACGTGCGCCCCGCCATCGCGGCGCAGGTGCAGGCCGATGGCCTGGCCCTGAACCTCGATGCGGCCGCCTTGACGGCCCTGGGCGCGGCGGCCGACGGCACGCCGCAGCAGCTGACCATCGCCTACGCCTACGGCCCGTTCACCAACGTGAAAAGCTTGCGCAGCGACGACCCCGTGCTGCGCCAGGTGACGATCGCCCGCGACGACGCCGTGCAGCCTGACAGCGTGATCGGCGTGTTCTTCCGCAAGCTGCACCTGAATCCGTTCGCCGACCCGGCCGCCGGGCGCGAAGCGCCGCTGCGCATCGAGAAGGCCAGCCTGGGCCCCGTGCCCTCGTCGACGCACGGCTGGCTGGTGGCCATTGCCATCTGCGTGTTCGTGTCCAGCTTTGCCGTGGGACCGGGCGTGTGCGTGTGGCTGGCCCTGTCCGAACTGATGCCGACGCGCATCCGCTCGAACGGCATGAGCATCGCGCTGCTCGTCAACCAGTTCGTCTCGACGGTGATCGCCGCCATCTTCCTGCCGACCGTGGGCTTGCACGGCTATTCGACCCTGTTCTTCTTTGGCGCCGGCTGCACGGTGCTGTATTTCCTGGCGGCAGCGTTTTTGCTCCCCGAAACCAAGGGCAAGACCTTGGAAGAGATCGAAGCGCACTTTGCCAAGTAAGCCAGAGTAACCAACTGTAGCAGTCTCCTTTCCAGCCCCGGGCCACCATCCGGGGCTGTTTTTTTGCCTGCCGGACAAGTTTGCGGGGCTGGCGCGCACGGCACCGTACGGTTTTCCTTCTGGAATCAAGGGCGCGTGGGCTAGAATCTGGCTGCGTCGTGCTACTCACGAGGCGGCAATGGCGCCATGACAAAAACCACCAGGAGACACAGTGAGCTTATTTAGAACCAAGAATTTGGATGACATGATCGCCCACAGCAAGAAACCGGGAGGTCTGGCGAAAGTGCTGGGGCCCTTCGACCTTGTCCTCATGGGCATAGGCGCCATCGTCGGCACGGGCATTTTCGTGCTGACCGGCACGGGCGCGCTGACGGCCGGCCCCGCCCTGTCGCTGTCGTTCGTCGTGGCGGCCGTCGCCTGCTGCTTCGCCGCCCTGTGCTATGCGGAATTCGCTTCCACCGTGCCCGTGGCCGGCTCCATCTATACCTACAGCTATGCCACTTTGGGCGAGCTGGCCGCCTGGATGATAGGCTGGGACTTGCTACTCGAGTACGGCCTGGCCGCGGCCGCCGTCTCCGTCGGCTGGTCCGGCTACTTCCAGTCGCTGCTGTCGGGCTTTGGCATCGCCCTGCCCGTCGCCCTGACGGCCGCACCCGGTGCCCTGCCTGGCGTGACCACCTTCATCAACCTGCCGGCCCTCGTCATCATGCTGCTGCTGACGGCCATGCTGGGCTGGGGCGTGCGCGAATCGGCGCGCCTGAACAACATCATGGTGGCCATCAAGGTGGGCGTGGTCCTGCTGTTCATCATCTTCGGCGCGCGCCACGTGCAGCCGGCCAACTGGCAGCCCTACATGCCCTTCGGCTACCACGGCATGCTGAGCGCCGCCGCCCTCGTCTTCTTCGCCTTCATCGGCTTTGACGCCGTCACTTCGGCCGCCGAGGAAGTCAAGAAACCGTCGCGCGACCTGCCGATCGGCATCATAGGATCCTTGGCCGTGTGCGCCGTGCTGTACGTCGTGGTGTCGGCCATCATGACGGGCATCGTGCCATATCAAAAATTCCTCGGCGTCGACCATCCCGTCTCGCTGGCCCTGCAATATGCAGGCGAAAACTGGATCGCCGGCTTCGTCGACCTGGGCGCCATCCTCGGCATGACCACCGTGATCCTCGTGATGGCCTTCGGCCAGACGCGCATCATCTTCGCCATGTCGCGCGACGGCTTGCTGCCCAAGCGCCTGTCGACCGTGCACCCGCGCTTCCACACGCCGTTCTTCGCCACCTGGCTGGTCGGCATCGTCTTCGGCCTGATCGCCGCCGTGATCCCACTCAACATCCTCGCTGAGCTGATCAACATCGGCACCCTGGCCGCCTTCACCATGGTCTCCGTCGCCGTCGTGGTGCTGCGCAAGAAGCGTCCGGACCTGCCGCGCGCCTTCCGCTGCCCTGGCGTGCCGTACGTGCCGGCGCTGGCAGTGATCCTGTGCGTGGGCCTGATGACCTTCCTCAGCTGGGTCACCTGGGTGGCCTTTACCATTTGGCTCGTGATCGGTCTGGTCATCTACTTCGGCTACGCGCGCCGCCGTTCGCTGCTGCATCCGCAACAGTAATCCCTCCACTGCGCCATCGCAGTAAGATGGCGGTCTCGCAACCCTGCAGACCGCCATCGATGCAACGCTCCCCCGACCTCATCAAACAGCTGGACCACAGCACGGACCAGCTCAAGCGCGCGCGCCTGCGCAGCATGCAGTGGCTGGCCGTTGGCTTGCTGCTGCTCGCCGCGCTGGTGTTTGCCGTGGCCCGCTCGCAGCGCGGCGGCCACCCGGCCTGGGGCTATGTGGAAGCGTTTGCCGAAGCGTCCATGGTGGGCGCGATCGCCGACTGGTTCGCCGTCGTCGCCCTATTCCGCCACCCGCTGGGCATTCCCCTGTGGCATACGGCCATCATCCCGAACAGCAAGGCCGACATCGGGCGCAGCCTGGGCGCCTTCGTGGAAAACCATTTCATTACCGAGCAAGGCATCGCCGAACGCATCGCGCAAGCCGACCCCGCCGCGCGCCTGGGCGCCTGGCTCAGTGACGAGGCCCACGCGCGGCAGCTGGGCATGGCCAGCGCCGGTGTCGCCAGACAGCTGCTGGCGATGGCCGACCACGACAAGCTGGGCCACCTGCTGCGCGAGCAGGCCAGCGGCTACCTCGGTCAATTGAACCTGTCGGACGTGGCGGCCGACTGCATCGATGCGCTGATCGCCGACGGCAAGCCGCAAGAATTGCTGGACTTCCTGCTCGACCGCGGCGCCGCCTTCCTCGACGACGAGGCGCACCACGCGGCCATCGGCGACTTCGTGCTGGGCGCCTTCCAGATCGAGAACGCGCTCGTGAAAAAGGCCGTGAAGGCGTACGAGCCGCGCATGATCGCCTCGCTGCAAAAATTCGCGCTCGCCGTGCGCATCGATCCCGGACACCCGCTGCGCCAGCGCATCGCCGGCTGGATCGCCGACAGCGCACTGCACCTGAAGGCCGACCCGCAGTGGCAGGACACGGTGCGCCGCTACCAGTTGCAACTGATCGCCAGCGACACGGTGCAAGCCATGCTGGGTGACGTGTGGAAGCACATCAGCACGCGCGTGCTGGCCGACCTGCACGCGGACCAGCCCGTGCTGGCGCAAGCCATCGCCAGCCTGGCGCGCAACACGGGCCGGGTGCTGGGCACGGACGACCATGCGCGGGCATGGCTGAACGGCGCCATCGTCGCCGGCAGCGGATCGCTAGTGCGCCGCTACCGGGGCGAAGTGGGCGCCTTCATCGCCAGCCGCCTGGACCTGTGGAGCAAGGAAGAAATGAGCGAACGCATCGAACTGGCCATCGGGCGCGACCTGCAATTCATCCGCATCAACGGCACCGTCGTGGGCGGCCTGGCCGGCTTGCTCATTTACGCCGCCAGCCAAGCGTTCTAAGCGGACTTACCAGCGCGGCACGGCGCTGGCCGGCGCCGCATGCGCAGGAAAATGCGGCAGCACTTCCTGCGCCAGTTCCTGCAGCACCTCGGGGGCCGGACGCTGGCCATGCTGGATGCCCAGTGCCGCATGGTTGACGCCCGCTTCCTGCCATTCCCCCAGCAGATCGATCAATCCCTTGCGCCCCGTGCGCAGCACATAGCCGCTGCGCACGGGCGTGCGCGGGTAGTCAGGGTCGTCCACCAGATCCAGCCACTCATTGCACATGTGCGGACGAAAGCCGCCATCCGGGATGCACTGGCGCCAGGCGCGGATCTTTTCCGCCAGCCGGCGCGGCCCGTCCGGCGTACCGGTCGCTTCCGGATACGTCAGCCAGCCATCGGCATGCCGCCCTATCCATGCCAAAGGCTGGCCCGAGGAACTGGTGACGATCAGGGGAATGGCGCCCGCCACGGGCTTGGGCAGCAGTTCGAGGCCCTCAATCCTGCCCAGCGGGCTGCTGACATGCGCGGGGCCAGGGCGCAGCAACTGGCGGAACAGGTGCACGGCCTGCGCATAGCGTTCGCCGCGCGTATCGTACGGCACGCCATACGCGGGAAATTCGCTGGCGCGGTCGCCCGAGGCCGTGCCCAGCACCAGGCGCCCGCCCGACAGCTGGTCGATGCTGGCGGCCGCCTTGGCCAAGTCGATGGGATGGCGCAGGGTAAAAATGGCGCTGCCCGTGGCCAGGGCCAGCGAGTCCGTGCGCGCCGCCAGGTAGGCGAGATAGGTCCACGGGTCGAACATCTGGCCTGCATCGCCGAAGCGCGGGTCGAACAGGGGAATATCGCGCACCCAGGCGGCGGCAAAGCCTTGCCTGTCCATGGCGGCGACCAGGTCGGCCTGGCCGGCCAGCGCCTGCATGTCGCCCTGGTAAAAGCGCAGCGGCAGATAAATGCCGAGGGTAAGCGCGCCGGGCGCGAACATGCGGCGGTAGCCGCGGTGCTGGGTGAAGGCCTGCGACGAGGCGCCTTCCGTGTTGTCATTGCTCATGCTGTTCCTCGATAAAAATCAGGCGCCCGTGGCGGGCGCGGGGATAGTGACGCCCAGCTGCACGGCCGGGCGGGCCGCCACGCGGGCGTACCAGCTGCTGACGTGGGGCCAGGCGGATAAATCGAAGCCGACGATGCGGGCGATGTGCAGCCAGCCGAAGCTGGCGATGTCGGCAATGGAATAGTCGTCGCCGGCAAGGTAGGCGTTGGCCGCCAGGCGGCCATCCATGGTGGCCAGCGCCGCGCCGCAAAGCTGGCGAAAGTGTGCCGTGGCGGCCGCATTTGCGCCTCTCTCCTCGATCTCGAAATGCACGCGCTGGCCCAGCACCGGCCCCATGCTGGCCGCATGAAATTGCAGCCAGGTGATGGCGGCCCAGCGCTGCGCGGGCGCCGCGGGCAACAGCCGCCCCGTCTTCTCGGCCAGGTACAGCAAGATGGCGGCCGATTCGAACACGGTGATGCCTGTCTCGTGGTCGACCAGCACGGGAATGCGCCCGTGCGGATTGAGGGCCAGGAATGCGGGCAGCCGGTGTTCGCCCTGTTCGATACGCACATGGCGCAATCGATACGGCAAGCCCAGTTCGGCCAGTGCGATGGTGGCCTTGAAGCCGTTGGGCGAGCTGTCGGTGTAGAGTTCAAGCGAACCCGCGGGGGATGTGATGCTGTGCATGGAGTATCCTATCGATATAGTTTTACTGAAGTAAAATAAGCGTTGCAAACACCGCCATCCTCGCTCTTATTTTCAGCGAATGGAAACGATGATTTTTGCTGTCTTACTATAGAAAAACTATATCGATGAAACATCCTTTACCGCTCCAGGCACTGCGCGCCTTTGTCGAAGTGGGCCAACGCGGCAGCATCAAGGCCGCCGCCGAAGCGCTGCACGTGACGTCGGGCGCCGTCAGCCAGCAAATCCGCCTGCTGGAAGAACGGGTCGGCATGCCCCTGTTTACGCGCGAACGCCAGGGCTTGCGCCTGACCGAAGCGGGCGCCATGGTCCACCCCACCCTGCTGGGTGCCTTTGCGCAGATCGCCGGCGCCAGCCAGGCGCTGGAAGACATGGGTGGGCGCCAGACGCTCACCGTCAGCACGGTCGCCACCTTTGCCGCCGCGTGGCTGGTGCCGCGCCTGGGCCGCTTCAACCAGCGCCACCCGCAAATCGAGGTGCGCGTGGAAGCCACGTCGGCGCTGGTCGACCTGCGCCGCGACAGGGTCGACGTGGCCTTGCGCCACGGCTTGGGAGATTATCCGGGCTTGCAGGTGACGCGATTGATGGCACCCGTGCTGGTGCCCGTCGCCAGCCCCGCCCTGATGGCAGGCCAGCCGCCCATCGCCACGCCCGGCGATTGCCTGCGCTACCCGCTGCTGCACGATACGGACCGCGCCGACTGGCCCTTGTGGCTGGCCGCGCATGGCGCCCCGGACGGCAGCGCGGATGCGGCGCGGGCGCTGCGCGGCTCGGCCTTCGAAGATGATTTTCTGTTGATACGCGCGGCCGAGGCGGGACAGGGACTGGCCCTGGTGCCGCAGCTGTACGCGCAGGAGGAAATCGCCGCGGGACGCCTGGTGCAAGTGCTGGACTTGCCCTGGCCCGCGCGCTTTGCCTACTACCTGGTGACGCGGCCCGACGCGGCCACGCGCCCTGCCGTCCAGGCATTCATGGCATGGATACGCGAGGAGGCGCAGGCCGCGCGCTAGAGTCCATGCTCGCCTGCCGCGCACGACACGACGCCGCACATGGCGCTGAACGGCGCCGGCATGCCGGCGCGTCCCGTGGCGATGCAGGCCGCGGCTGGCACCACAGCCAGCAGCAGTGCCAGGTAAGCGATCGCCTTCAGGCGCTGCATGGATAAATGGCGGACCTGCGCCCCGTGTGGATAGCCCTTGCCCGCCTCTACGCTGCCCCTTGCCGACATCTTCGTATGCATGTCCGTCTCCTCTCTCCACAGTGAATGGTGTTGCTTCACTGCATTTTGCTACATAAATTTACCGAATACAATAAATAAATTCACGAAAAAATCGTTTTTTCTTTCCAGTCGCAAGAAGGACGAAGGCGAAAATTCTGCTCCCCATAGAGGGAAATGACGCGCCACCTGCTTTTACATCACTCGACTCCTGATTTACCTGTGTCAAAAATCCAAATAAAATCATGAAAATCACAATATTCGTTGAAATCATTTTTATTTGATGTATGATGAGTATAAAGGAGCACCCAAGGCGATTCGGCAGACCTCTTTGCCTCGACCGCCCGGCATCTCCACCTTCTTTGTAGGGGACAAGCAGATGAACAGAATCCTGGCCTTGCGCCTGCTCGACGCCGCCGATGACGCCGCCATCATCATCGATGCGGGCTCGCGCATCCGCTATGCGAACGACGCCATGTATGCGCTGAGCGGCTATGCCGCGGGCAGCTTGCCGGGCCAGCAAATCGAGGCGCTGCTGCCCGACGCCGTGCGCGAGCAGCATGGCGCGCAGATCGGCGCGTATCTGGCCGGCTACAAGAAGTCCCGGGTGCTCGGTCACAAGCGCCATTTCGCCATTCGGCACCGCGATGGCACGATGCTGCCCATCGTGCTCAAGGCCATGGACCTGGGCACCCTGGACGACGAAAACTTCATGGGCGCCTTTTTCATCGACCAGCGCCGCGAACTGGCCATCGAACAGCAGAACGCGGCCCGCTGGCAGCAGTTGCAGCGCATCGCCCTCAGCGATCCCCTGACCCAGCTGCCCAACCGCCGCGCCTTCGAGATCGACGCCGTGCGCACGGCGGCGCGCTCCAGGCGCTCGGGCCACCCGATGACCATCGGCATCGCCGACATCGACTTCTTCAAGCGGGTCAATGACCAGCATGGCCATGCGGCCGGCGACGCCGTGCTGCAAGCCATCGCGGCCATCATCCTGGCCCAGGCACGGGCCGCCGATGTCGTCGCCCGCGTGGGCGGCGAGGAATTCGGCTTGCTGTTCCCCCATACGGACCTGGCCAGGGCGCGCCAGGTGGCCGAGCGCATCCGCCTTGCCGTGGCCGCGGCACAAGTCGAGTTCGAGCACGCGCCCATCGCGGTGACGATCAGCATCGGCCTGGCGCCGCTGCCTGCGGATGGCGACTGGAAAGCCGGCTTCACGCAGGCCGACGCCGCCCTGTACCAGGCCAAGAAAAATGGCCGCAACCGCGTCGAGCAGGCTTGAACCCCGCCCGGCGATCCTCGCAGTCCCATGCAGTACGCAGCACCTGACAGGAGCAAGCACATGGAAACGACCACGACACATGCCGCCGCAGCGGGCCAACGGGCGCAAGCGGGCGCACGGGAATTGCTGGTCTTCGGACTCGGCAAGGAGGAATACGCGATCGACATCGGCCTGGTGCAGGAAATCCGCGGCTACGGCGCCGTCACCCGCATCGCCAACGCGCCCGCCTTCCTCAAGGGCTTCATCCACCTGCGCGGCAGCATCGTGCCGCTGGCCGACCTGCGCATCGCGCTGGGCCAGGCCGAGCCCGCGTACGATGCCTCGACGGTGGTGATCATCCTCGTCTTCGCGCATGGCGCCACCGGCATCGTGGTCGACCGCGTGGCCGATGTGGTGCCGCTGGCGCCGGGGCAGATCAAGCCACCGCCGCAGCTGCACGGCTCGGCCATGGCCGGCCACGTGACGGCCATCGGCGCCCTCGGCGAGCGCATGCTGATCGTGCTCGACATGGACAGCCTGCTGGCGGGCCTGGGCATGCACGCCACGGGCGAGCTGGCGGCCTGAACCAGCCGCCGCCGTCCGTCCGCCACCTGACCGCCATCCGCCGGAGACACCATGAGCATCCTGATCGTCGATGACAACGACACCAACCTGAGCCTGCTATCGACCCTGGCGTCCAAGGCCAGCAGCATCGAGACGGTCTGCATGAGCGATCCCGTCGATGCGCTGTACTGGTGCGAATCGCACGTGCCGGACCTGGTCTTGCTCGACTACCGGATGCCCAGCCTGTCGGGCAACGAGTTCCTCAGCATTTTCCGCAAGATGGGCGGCATGGCCGACATCCCCATCATCATGGTGACCACGGAAAACGACCGCGCCGTGCGCAAGCAGGCCTTTTCGCTGGGCGTCACCGAGTTTCTCACCAAGCCCGTCGACACCATCGAATTCAGCCTGCGCGTGCGCAATCTGCTGGCCCTGCGCACGGCGCAAACCATGCTGGCCGACCGCGCCAAGCTGCTCGAACACGAAGTGGCCCAGGCCATCGCCAACGTCACGGCCAGGGAGATGGAACTGGTCACGCGCCTGGCGCGGGCGGCCGAATTCCGCGACCCGGAAACGGGCGCCCACATCATGCGCATGGCGCGCTACTCGGCGCTGATCGCCAGGAACCTGGGCATGGATGCGCAGTGGCAGGAGCTGCTGCTCAAGGCGGCGCCCATGCACGACGTGGGCAAGCTGGCCACGCCCGACCATATCCTGCTCAAGCCGGGACGGCTCGACCCCGATGAAATGGCCATCATGCGCCTGCATGCGAAGATCGGCGGCCATATCCTCGCCGGCAGCGATTCGCCGCTGATCCGCCTGGCCGAGGAAATCGCCTGCGGCCACCACGAAAAATATGACGGCAGCGGCTATCCGGACGGCCTGGCGGGCGAGCAGATACCGCTGTCGGCGCGCATCGTCGCCGTGGCCGACGTCTTCGACGCGCTCAGCTCGGAGCGCCCGTACAAGCCGGCCTGGCCTCTGGCGCAGGCGCGCCAGTACCTCGAGGAAAACCGGGGCAGCCATTTCTGCCCGCTGTGCCTCGACGCCTTCCTGGACGCCTGGGACGAGGTGCTCGCCATCCGCGACAGCCTGCCCGACCCTGTCCAGCCACACGCCCACCCACTGTAAGCGAGGAGCCTGCCATGCGCGTGCAACAACTGATCCTGAACAGCCATGCCGACTTCGATGCGGCCCTGGCGCCGCTGGCCGCCATGGCCCCCGACCTGGTGCTGGTCTTCGGCGCCTGCCCCTACTTTGCCACGCCAGGATTGAGCGCGGCGCTGCGCCGGCAGCTGCCCGGCGCCGTCATCGCCGGCTGCTCCACGGCGGGCGAGATCGCCGGCAAGCGCGTCCACGACGACAGCTGCGTCATCACGGCCATCCGCTTCGCCCACACCACGGTGGCGATTGCCGATGCCATCATCTGCGACATGGCCGATTCGCACGACGCGGGCGAGCGCCTGGCGCAGGCCCTGCCGCACGATGGCCTGACGGCCGTCTTCATGCTGGGCACGGGCGTGGCCATCAACGGCAGCGCCCTGATCGCCGGCCTGCAGGCGAACCTGCCGCCTGGCGTGACGGTGTCGGGCGGACTGGCGGCGGACGGCGGCGCCTTCCTCCAGACGTGGACCCTGGGCCCGCGCGGCGCGGCCGACAATACCATCGTCGCCGTCGGCCTGTACGGCGAACGCATCCGCCTCGGCTACGGCAGCCATGCGGGCTGGGAAGCGTTCGGCCCCGCGCGCAAGGTGACGCGCTGCGTCGACAACGTGCTGTATGGCCTCGATGGCGCGCGGGCGCTCGACATCTACAAGCTGTACCTGGGCGACCATGCGCGCGACCTGCCCGCTTCAGGCCTGCTGTTCCCGTTTGAAATGCTCACGGCCGCGCATGAAAAAAGCAATGTGTTTCGCACCATCCTCGCCGTCGATGAAGAGCAAGGTTCGCTGACCCTGGCCGGCGACATCCTCGCCGACGGTTACCTGAGACTGATGCATTCCAGTACCAACCGGCTGATCGACGGGGCCGAGACGGCCGCGCGCGGCGTCGCCCCCCACGCCGATGCGCAGGGCGACCAGCTGGCCCTGCTGGTCAGCTGCGTAGGGCGCAAGCTGGTGATGGGCGACCGGGCCGAGGAAGAGGTCGAAGCGGTGGCCGACCTGCTGGGCGGCGCGCCCTGCATCGCAGGTTTTTACTCGAACGGCGAAATCGGCATCGCCCAGCCGCATGGCGCATGCCAGCTGCATAACCAGACGATGACCGTGACTGTATTGAGCGAAGCATGAACCGCACCCTGGCACGCCAATTGAACCGCGTCTGCGATATCGACTCGGACGCCGCCTGCGCCGCCCTGCTGGAACAGGCGCAAGCACTGTGCGGGCGGGCGGACACGCCGCCCGAACTGGCCGGTTTCCTGGCCGGCTTGCCAGCCCTGCTGCAGCGCATCGACGGCGCCTACGAACAGTCCGAACGCGACCTCGACCTGCGCTCGCGCAGCCTGGAACTGAGTTCGAATGAACTGAGCATGACGAATGACCTGCTGCGCACGGAGCTGGCCAGCCGTAACCGCGTGATCCAGTCGCTGCGCGTGGCGGCCGTGCGCCTGCTCGACAACAACGATTCCGGCCTGCGCCTGCCGCAGGAAGACGATATCGAGGGCCTGTCGGTGCTGCTGGCCGAACTGGTGTCGCAGCAGGAACTGCGCCGCATCGAATTGCAGAACCAGCGCTTTGCGATGGACCAGCACGCGATTGTCAGCATCACGGACACGGCCGGCGTCATCATCTACGTCAACGACAAGTTCTGCGCCATCAGCGGCTTCGCGCGCGAAGAGCTGGTCGGCAAGACGCACCGCCTGATCAATTCGCGCGCGCATCCGGACGCCTTCTTTGCGCAGATGTGGCAAACCATTACTTCCGGCCACGTGTGGCACGGCGAAATCTGCAACCATGCCAAGGATGGCGGGCAATACTGGGTCGACGCCACCATCGTGCCCTTCCTCGACGCGGCCGGCAAGCCGTATCAGTACATCGCCATCCGCACGGAAATCAGCGACAGCAAGCGCATGGCCGAGACCATCGCGAAAAGCGAGCGCGAATACCGCAACGTCGTCAACAGCCTCAACGAGGTGGTCTTCCGCACGGACCTGCACGGCGCCTGGACCTTCCTCAACCCCGCCTGGCACACCATCACGGGCTTTGGCGCTGCCGGCAGCCTGGGCAAGAGCGTGCTGCAATTCGTCGATCCGCGCGACCGCGACCGCGCCGCGGCCGGCCTGTCCCAGCTGCTGGGCGGCCAGGTGGACAGCATGCGCCATGAAGCGCGCTACGTGACCCGCGATGGCGACGTGCGCTGGATCGACGTGTGCGCGCGCGCCGAACGCGATGGCCTGGGGCGGCTGGCTGGCATCACGGGCAGCCTGACGGACATCACGGAGCGGCGCCAGGCGGCGCGCGAGCTGCGCCACAACCTCAACTTCGTCGATGCGCTGATCGAAACCATCCCTATCCCCTTGTACCTGAAGGATGTGCAGGGCCGCTACCTGCGCGCCAACCGCGCCTTCTGCGCCTTCTTCCACCTCGACCAGGCGCGCATCCCGGGCCTGACGGTGGCCGACATCCTGCCGCAGCAGCAGGCGCGGCAAGCGCTGCAGCACGACCTGGCGCTGCTGCAGGACCGGGGCAACCAGTCGTATGAGGACCGGCTGACCGTCGGCACGCGGCAGGTCGATGTCCTGTGCAGCAAGGCGGCCCTGCTGAAGTCCGACGGCAGCCTGCACGGCCTGGTGGGCACCATCGTCGACATTTCCAGTCAAAAGGCGGCCGAGCGCGCGCTGCTGCTGGCCAAGGAAGTGGCCGAATCGGCCAGCCGCTCGAAGAGCGAATTCCTGGCCAACATGAGCCACGAGATCCGCACGCCGATGAACGGCATCCTCGGCATGACGGACCTGGTGCTCGATTCCGATCTCGATGCCCACCAGCGCAAATACCTGGAAATCGTCAAAGCCTCGGCCGACGCCCTGCTGTGCATCATCAACGACATCCTCGATTTCTCGAAGATCGAGGCGGGCATGCTGACCCTGGAAAGCATCCCCTTCGACCTGCGCCAGCTGCTGCAGGAAACCATGCGCGCGCACGCCATGCGGGCGCAGACCAGCGGCCTGGAACTGGTGCTCGACGTCGATCCCGCGCTGCCGCACACCCTGCTCGGCGACCCGGGCCGGCTGCGCCAGGTGCTGACCAATCTCGCGGGCAACGCCATCAAGTTCACGCCGCATGGCGAGGTGGTCGTCAGCGCCCGGCTGCGCGCCAGCGGCGATGGCGTGGCCAGCCTGCGCCTGAGCGTGCGCGACACGGGCATCGGCATCGCCGCCGACATGCAGGAGGCCGTCTTCGACGCCTTCCAGCAGGAAGACGGGTCGACCACGCGGCGCTTCGGCGGCACGGGACTGGGCCTGTCGATCACGCGCCGCCTGGTGACGATGATGGATGGCGGCATCGGCCTGACGAGCGAACTGGGCAAGGGCAGCTGCTTCACCGTGGACCTGGCCCTGCCCATCGGCGAGCAGCAGCCCCTGGCGCCGCCGCCCGGCGCCTCGCTGGCCGCACGCAACATCCTGCTGGTGGACGACAATCCCAGCAGCCTGACCATCCTGCGCCGGATCTTCGAGCACAGCGGCGCCACGGTCACCGCCTGCGAGTCGGGCGAGGCGGCGCTGGCGCACTGCCGCGGCGCCTTGCCGGCGGACTGCATCATCATGGACTTCGCCATGCCCGGCATGAACGGCTTCGACACGGCATCGGCGCTGGCCGCCCTGCCCCACTGGAGCCAGGCGCCCATCGTCATGCTGTCGTCCTGCGGCAGCCTGGGCGACGCGGCGCGCTGCCGCGAACTAGGCATTGGCGGCTACCTGCTCAAGCCTGCCAGCCCCGAGGAATTGCTGACCGTCGCCATGAGCGTGCTGGGCACCCGCCGCGGCATGCCCAGCGCCGCGCCCGTGGCGACGCGCCAGGCCGTACGCGAAAGCATGCCCGGCCTGGACATCCTGCTCGTCGAGGACAACGCCATGAACCGCGAACTGGCCACGGTGCTGCTGTCGAATGCGGGCCACCGCGTCACGCACGCGGCAAACGGCCGCATCGCCCTCGATTGCCAGGCCGCCGGCCATTTCGACATGATCCTGATGGACTTGCAAATGCCGGAGATGGGCGGTTTCGAAGCCACCGCGCAGATCCGCGCGCGCGAAGCGCAAGGCATGCCGCGGAGCGTCATCATCGCCATGACAGCCAGCGCCCTCGAAGGCGACCGGGAACGCTGCATCGCCGGGGGCATGGACGACTACCTGTCCAAGCCGTTCCGCACGGCCGCCTTCCACAGCCTGATCGAGCAGCATGTGCTGCAGATAAACAAACAGACGCCGCGCTTCGGCTACGGCGCCGCGCTGGCCCAGGCCGACGCCGACGTGATCGGCATCATCGGCGCATCGTTCCTGACCGGCTTGCCGGCGCAGCTGGAGGCACTGCGCACGGCACTGCGCGCGGGCGACCGGGCCACCGTCAGCCGGCAGGCGCACACGCTGGCCGGCTTGCTGGCCAATTTCCGCGCCGCACCGGCCGTCGCCATCGCCGCCGCCATCGAGCGCGAAGCGGCAACGGCGCCGCAGGGTGCGCTGCTGGCGCGGCTCGATGCGCTGGAAGAGCAGCTGCGGCTGTTTGTGCAGGAAACGGACACGGCCATCCAGGCGGCAAGCCACATGCTGCACGCATCCGGCCAAACTTGATGTAGATCATAATTTTTTAAACAAGCTCTTGCTATCCTGTAAAAAAATGACAGGAGCCCTGGATGAGCAAGACGCAGCCGAGCGAAGCGGCGCACGACGTTGAACATGAGCGCCTGGGCAGCGCCTGGCAAGGCGTGCCGGCGCCGGACTATCCGGAAAGCGCGCCGGAAGGCGCCACCCTGGACTTGCTGCTGAACGCCTGGCTGGGCAAGTTCACGGGCGGCATTTCGCCGGCCGCGCTGGGCAACGCCTATGCCGACTGGCTCAGCCACCTGGCGCTGGCGCCGTCGAAGCAGCAAACCCTGCTGCAGGAAGCGTGGAAGAAGATCGGCCGCTGGCAGCAATATGCCTTGCAATCGGCCATGGCCGGCGGCGCCTTCGAGCCGCCATGCATCGCGCCGCTGCCGCAGGACCGGCGCTTCGACGATCCGGCCTGGCGGCGCTGGCCGTACAACCTCGTCTACCAGGGTTTCCTGCTGCAGCAGCAATGGTGGCACCGCGCCACCACGGGCGTGCGCGGCGTCACGCCGCACCACGAGGATGTCGTCACGTTTACCGTGCGCCAGTGGCTCGACATGCTGGCGCCGTCGAACTTCATGCTGACCAATCCCGTGGTCCAGCAAGCGGCCCTCGAGAGCGGCGGCGCCAGCCTGGCGCGCGGCGCGCAGCACCTGGCCGAAGACTGGCAGCGCGCCGCCATGGGACCGTATGCGTCCGACACGCGCCGCTACAAGGTGGGCGGGAACGTGGCCGTCACGCCGGGCAAGGTGGTCTACCGCAACGACTTGATCGAATTGATACAGTACGCGCCCACGACCGCCACGGTGCATGCGACGCCCCTGCTGTTCGTGCCCGCGTGGATCATGAAGTTCTATATTCTCGACCTGTCGCCGCACAATTCGCTGGTGCGCTATCTGGTGGGCCAGGGCCACACGGTGTTCATGATTTCCTGGAAAAACCCCACGGAAGAAGACCGCGAGCTGTCGCTGGAAGACTACCGCCAGCTGGGCGTGATGGACGCGCTCGACGCCGTTGTCCGCATCACGGGCGCGCCGCACGTGCACGCGGCCGGCTACTGTCTGGGCGGCACCCTGCTGGCGATCGCCGCCGCCACGATGGCGCGCGACGGCGATGCGCGCCTGGCCAGCCTCACCATGCTGGCCTCGCAGGTGGATTTCAAGGAGCCGGGCGAACTGTCGCTGTTCATCGACGAGAGCCAGGTCAGCTTCCTGGAAGCGGCCATGTGGAAGCAGGGCTACCTCGATACGAAGCAGATGGCGGGCGCTTTCCAGCTGTTGCGCTCGAACGACCTGATCTGGTCGCGCCAGCTGCGCCATTATCTGCTGGGACAAGACGAGCAGGACAGCGACCTGATGGCCTGGAACGCGGATGCCACGCGCATGCCCTGCCGCATGCACTCGGAATACCTGCGCCGTCTGTTCCTGCACAACGACCTGGCCGAAGGCCGCTACCGCACGGCGGGCCGCCACATCGCCCTGCCCGACATCGATGCGCCCATCTTTGCCGTCGGCACCCTGACGGACCACGTGGCGCCGTGGCGCTCCGTGTACAAGCTGCAGCTGCTGACCGACACGGACGTCACCTTTTTGCTCACCTCGGGCGGCCACAATGCGGGCGTCGTCTCGCCGCCGGGCCAGCCGCGCCGCAGCTACCAGCTGGCCACGCACCGCCACGACGCGCCCTACATCGACGCGGACAGCTGGCAGCGCGACGTGCCGCACCACGACGGTTCGTGGTGGCCCGCCTGGCAGGCGTGGCTGGCGCAGCGCTCCGACGCGCAAGTGGCGCCGCCGGCCATGGGGCCCGACCTGGGCGACGCGCCGGGCCGCTACGTGCTGCAAACCTGATACTGACAACCGAGCGACAACCGAGGAAAACGCCATGCCCTACACCACCCTGCTGGTCCACGTCGACAATTCCCGCCACTGCGCCCAGCGCATCCGCCTGGCCGTGCGCCTTGCCGTTGCCGACGGCGCGCACCTGATCGGCTCGGCCATGAGCGGCATCTCGCGCTACGCGTATGGCGGCGGCGTCAACGCGCTGCAGTTTGCGCCGGCGCAGATGCAGGCGCTGCGCACCCAGGCCAGCGAGGCCTTGCACGACTTCGAGCGCATCGCCCGCGAAGAAGGCCTGGGAACCTACGAAACGCGCTTCGTCGACGACGACGCGCAAGGCGCGCTGCTGCTGCAGGCCCGCTATTGCGACTTGCTGATCCTGGGCCAGACGGATGCGCAGGATACGCCGTCGCGCGTCATCGCCGGCACGCCCGAATACCTGATGCTCCACTGCGGCCGGCCCGTGCTGATGGTACCGCACACGCCGTCCGCTGCGCCAGCGGGCATCGCGCAGCATCCGCTACTGGCCTGGAACGGCAGCGCCGAAGCGCTGCGCGCCATCACCGATGCGCTGCCGCTGCTGCAAGGGGCGCGGCAAGTCACGCTGGCCGTCGTCAATTCGCACGCCCAGCCGGCCGCGCATGGCGAGCAGCCGGGCGCCGACCTGGCACTGTATCTGGCGCGCCACGGCGTCAACGTCGAGGTGCTGCAGCACGATACGCCGCCGGGCCAGGACGTGGGCACGGCCCTGCTGGCCATGGCGGCCCAGCGGCACTGCGACCTGCTCGTGATGGGCTGCTACGGCCACATGCGCCTGCGCGAAGCGCTGCTGGGCGGCGTCACGCGCACGGTGCTGCAGGAGATGACGTTACCGGTGCTGGTGTCGCACTAGCGCGGCCGTTCGGTCATGTCGGCATGCCGTGCGGCGTCATCGTTTTTGTAAAATCACGCCGCTCATGTATTGATTCAGATCGCGGAAATCCTTCACGCTCCAGGCGTGCGGCGCAATCTTGACGCCATTCTCTTTCAAGGTTTTCGGAATCAGGTCGCCATTCGGACGAAGGATGACCGACGAGACGATCACGCCCGGATAATCATTGAGCCGTTTCTTGAAAGCGGCGGTGGTCAGATCGGGGGTACGGGGGTTGCTTTTATTTGCCAGCGGCCCTGTCCCCTTGATCTCCGCTCCGTGGCACACGGCGCATCGCTGCATGTAGAGATTTTTTCCATTGACGTTCTCCGCGAAGGAGGACGATGTGTGAAGCAAAGATAAAAGGCCCAGCGTAGCGGTGAATACTAATTTCATTGTCATGTAGTTTGTTATGGATATCAATCGGAGCGGAATCTGGGCAAGCCAGCAAGGGCCGATGCGACACTCGATGCTCCAGACAATATTTTAACCGGGATTGCTCATTCGATAAGCGATGCGTGCAGCCGGGGAACGGCCTACAATAGCCAGGCTGGACACTGCGTGGCTGCCTGCTGACGGGCCGCGCGGCCTGTGTCGCCCCCCGTCGGCGCCACCGCCACAAGGAGTATTCGCATGAGCAAGCAAGCCACCATCGTCCTCGTCCACGGTTTCTGGGGCGGCGCCGCCCACTGGAGCCGCGTCATTGCCGAATTGCGGCGCCAAGGCCACACGGCCATCCGCGCCGTCGAACTGCCGTTGACGTCGCTGGCCGACGATGCCGAGCGCACGCGCAAGATGGTGGCGCAGGTCGATGGCCCGGTATTGCTGGTGGGACACTCCTACGGCGGCGCCGTCATCAGCGTGGCCGGCAATGCGCCGAATGTCGCGGGCCTCGTCTACATCGCCGCCTTCGCGCCCGACGCGGGCGAAAGCCCGGGCAGCATCACGCAGGAACACCCGCCCATCGGCGCGGCCAGCCTCGAGGGCGACAGCGACGGCTATCTGTGGGTCAAGCCCGAGCAGTACCATGACAGCTTTTGCCAGGACCTCGACGCGGAAGAAGGCGCCGTGCTGGGGGTGGTGCAGAAAGCGCCGCTGGCCAGCACCTTCGGCGACACCGTCAGCGCCCCGGCCTGGAAGCACAAACCCAGCTGGTACCAGATTTCCAGCGCCGACTGCATGATTTCCCCCGTCAACCAGGAGCGCATGGCGGCGCGCCTGGGTGCCAGGAAGGTCATCACGCTCAACGCCAGCCACGCGTCGCTGGCTTCGCGCCCCGTGGAAGTGGCGGCGCTGATACTCGAAGCGGCAGGCGCGGTGGTCGGCGGGTAAGCGTGCTCCGCTACAGCCACCCTTCGCGCTTCAGCCGCCGGTGCAACCAGAAGCAGCCGGCGATGATGATGGCGATCACGGCCGGATAGCTGCCGCGCCACTTCAGCTCAGGCATGAATTCGAAGTTCATGCCGTACAGGCTGAAGACCATGGTGGGTACGGCCAGGATGGCGGCCCAGGCGGCCAGGCGCTTGACGACCTCGTTCTGGCGGATCGAGATTTGCCCCAGCGCCACCTGCATGGCCGAATTGACCAGCTCGCGCATCTGCCCCGCCGTATGCGTGACCCGTTTGACGTGGTCGAGAATGTCGCGGTAATAGATGCGATTTTCCTTGGGCACGATGTCGCCATGGAAACGGATGAGCTGGGTGCAGATATCGTGCAGGGGATTGACGGCCGCATCGAGCTTGAGCAGCTCCGTCTTGAGCTGGTAGAAATCCTGCAGCTTGTCTTCGGAGAGGCTGGGCTTGAACAGCTGCAGTTCATAGTGCTGGAAGCGGGCCTGCAAATGGTCGATGCAGGGCTGGTACTGGTCGACGATGAAATCGATGATCGAATACAGCACGTAGCCGGGGCCGCTGGCCAGTTTCTCGGGCACGCTTTCCTTGCGCTCGCGCAGCTTCGCATAGCCGGCCGAGGGGCCATGGCGCACCGTGATGATGAAGCGTGGGCCGAGAAAGACGTGGGTTTCGCCATAGACGATGGCCTCGCCATCGAGGGTGGCCGTGTGCATCACCATGAACAGGGTGTCGCCGTACTCTTCCAGCTTGGGCCGCTCGTGCGCGCCCTGCGCATCCTCGACGGCCAGTTCGTGCAAGCCGAACGCCGATTGCAGCGCCTGCATGGCCGTGGCGTCGGGGCTGGCCATGCCGATCCAGACGAAACAATCGGGGTCGCCGAGAAAGTCGCCCACCTTGTCGATGTCGAAGTGGGCGATCTTCTTGCCGTCGCGATACGCTTCGCAATTGACGACGGCGGCGTGGGTACTCAGGTCCATGTGATTTTCGGGCTACGATGTCGGGCCGTCAGTATAGCGGAATGACACTGTCACTCTGTTAAGTTGGCCACCGTCGCCCGCAACGAAGCTTAGAACAGGCCGAACAGCGATTTTTTCGGCGCCGCGCAGGCGGCGGTGACGGGCGCCTCGATTTCCTGCCTGGCCGCCGGATCCGTCACATCGAGCAGCACCTGCTTGCACTTGTTTTCACCAAGGAAGCGGAATTCCACCTGATATGTCTTGCCCGCTTCCGGCGTCAGCTGCAAGGTCAGCGGGCCGCAGGAACCGGCGCGCAAGCCGTGTTCGGCCGGCCAATCGGCGTAAGCCTGCACCCAGACCGGTACGCCCGCCGTCAGCGTCTTCTGCACTTCCGGCAACACGCCCGTCATGCGCCGCGAACGCTCGACCATCTTCGAGATAAACGGCAACAATTTCTCGCGCAAGGTCGTGGCGTCGTACACCTTGCCCGCCGGCGTGAAGTCCTTGCACTCCTCCTTGCTGCCACTGGTGCCGTAGTCCACCACCATCTGCTCGCCCGAGGATACCAGGCTCAGTTTCGCAACCGCGGGCACGGCGGCCGCTTCCGCGGCAACAGGCTGCGCCACCGGCGTTTCCACCGCCGGCTTCGCCACGACTTCGTCACCCGCCTGGGCCGCCCAGGCACTCACGCTGGCCGCAGCCAGCAAGACACTCAATACACCACGCACACTATCTTTACGCACAAGAAATCCAGATTCAAAGTAGGTTTCATCGAAACATTAGTTAATTCAACATAACCAATATTGCCATAAAAGATAATATATTAAATATTTCCATATGGCAACTTTATAATGTGCGGTTTGCCTGCGCGTCGCGTCTCATCACGTCTCAATAGCGGTAGTTCAGGCTCAGCATCGCATTGCGCGGGTCGCCGTAACTGACCCTGCGGCCCGTGCTGATGCCGTAGTAGCTGCGGTCGCCCAGGTTATTGAGGTTCAACGACAGGGCCATGCGATCGGAGACCTGGTAGCGCGCCATGGCGTCGAACACGGCGTACGAGCCCTGGTGCACGGTGGTGGTGCCGCCGCGCACGGCCCGGGTTTGCTGCCAGGTGTGCGATTGCCAGCGGGCGCCGCCGCCCAGCGTCAGGCGCGGCATCGGCTGCCAGGTGCTATACAGGCTGAGCTGGTCCTCGGGCGCCAGCGTGTTGACCTTGCCGGCAGCGTCGCGCGCGATCTTGTGCGTGTAGCCGGCCTGCAGCTGCCAGCCCGGCATCAGCTGGCCCGACACTTCCAGCTCCACGCCGCGCGAGCGCACGCCGTCGATGGCGCGGTAGGCGTCCATGCCCGTCACCTTGTTCACGGCGTCGACAGACTCGGCGAAATTATCCTGGCGCACCTCGAACGCGGCCGCGCTGGCGTTCAGGCGGCCGTTGAGGAATACGCCCTTCACGCCCGCCTCGATATTCTTGCCCAGCACGGGGTCCAGTGTCTTGTTGTCGACGTCACGGCTGTTTTGCGGACTGAAGATGTCGCTGTAGCTGGCAAACGCCGTCAGGTTTGGCGCGAAGTCCCAGGTCAGGCCCGCATACGGCGTGAAGATCGACGCTTCATCGATCTCGGCCGTTGGGTTGACGTAGGACGACAGGCGCCCGCCCATGATCACGTGCACGCCCTGCGGCAGCGAAAAGCGGCCCGTCGCATACACGGCCTTCTGGCGGATGACTTCACGGGCCGTGTCCAGTTCCCACTTCGGCTCAGCGACCATGCCCCGGTAAGTATAGATATTATCGACCTTGATGAAGGAATACGGGCTGAAAACGTCGTCCGACTGCTTGCGGTAGGCGTTCGCGCCCACCACCAGTTCATGCGTGCGGCCCAGCAAGGTGAACGGCCCCTTGGCGTACACGTCGAGGCCATTGCTGGTGGCGTCGCTGTTGTACTGGCGCGCCGTGACGGACGTGCCGCTGCCGTCCGCCCTCGGGAAACCGTCCAGGTAGGCGACGGGCGCGTACAGGGCGTTGGCCTGGTGGATCAGGCGCAGATTGGCCAGCCAGCCATTGTCGAACGTGTGCTCGATCGAGGCGAAGACGGATTTGGCTTGCGTCTGCTGCGTGCTCCAGGTGGGCGCGCCGTTGAACGAGCGGGGCATGGTGAAACGGTTGCCGTCCGCGTCGAACAGGGGCGCGCCGCCCCAGTCGCTATTGCGCGGCACCGTATGCTGGTAGTCGGCGCCCACGGTCAGCAAGGTGCGCGGCGACAGGTCCGCCTCCAGCGTGCCATAAGCCAGTTCGGAGCGGCGCTGGTAGCGGTCGACGAACGAGTGCTTGTCCTGGTACGAGGCCACGGCGCGCGCACGCACGCTGCCGCTGTCGTTCAGGGGGCCGCCCACATCCGCCATGCCGCGGTAATTGCTCCACGATCCAGCCGACAGGTCGGCCAGCGCGCGCAGTTCGCGCGTGGGCTTCTTACGGATCAGGTTGACCGTGGCGCCCGGCGTGCCGGCGCCGCTCATCAGCGCATTCGCGCCCTTCAGCACCTCGACCCGGTCGTACAGGTCCATATTGGCCAGGGACTCGCCCAGGTTCAACGAAGCGTCGCGCGTCCACGGCAAGCCGTCGTAGCTGAAATTGTCGAGCGAAAAACCGCGCGCATAGTAAATCGTGCGTTCGCTGTCGATGTGCTGCACGTACACGCCCGGCGTGTGGTTCAGCACTTCGCTCAGTTGCACCAGGCCGAAATCGTCCATCTGCTGGCGCGTGACGACGCTGACCGCGTGTGGCGTCTCGCGCGGCGACAGCACCAGGCGGTTCGCCGTGCTGACGGCGCCCGTCGTATAGGAACCCGTGTCTTCCGTCACCTGGCCCAGGTAATTGGTGGTGATGACCACTTCCGGCATCGTTGCCTCGGGATGGGCGGCGGCCTGTGGCGCCGCCGCTTGCACGGTATAGACGCCGCTATCGGTCTTGAGCAGGACCAACTGCGTGCCCTGCAAGGCGTGGCGCAAGGCCTGCTCCGCCGTGAAATCGCCGTGCACGGCCGCGCCGCTGGCGCCGCGCGCCAGGTCCGCATCGATGGAAATGCGCACGCCGCCACGGCTGGCAATCGCGATCAGGCTGGCGTTCAAGGGCTGGGCCGGCACGTCATAGCGCACGGTGGCTGGCGCCATTTGCGCCGCTGGCGTTTGCGCCAGGACGGTGGGCGCGGCGCAGGAAAGTAACATTACAGCCAGGGGAATCTGGCGCATCAACAATGGTGGCATGCTGGGACTCTATCTTGGTGGTGAAGGAAAAGTGGGGCTACACCAGGTATGAGTCGCGGCGCGCCAAAAGTGACAGTGCCGGCGCAAAAAAAATGTCAGCCTGCCTTCAGGTCGATGCCCGTCCACCAGCCGCCGGGCCCCTGGCGCAAGGTGACGGGCAGGGTTTCGGCCAGCGCCAGCAAGGTGGCCCCGCTGTCGTCGAGCGAGTAATTGCCGGACACGCGCAGCGCCGCCGCCTGCGCCGTGATGTCGATGTAGCCGTGGCGGTACGGACGCAAGGCGGCCACCACTTCGCCCAGCGGCTGGTCGACGGCCACCAGCATGCCCTGCTCCCACGCCGTCGCCTGTCCTGGCGCCATGCCGGGCAGCAGGGTCAGGCGGTCCGCGTCGAAGCGCGCCGCCTGGCCCTGGCGCAGCACGCGCGCCAGCCCCTTGCCGGCCGGACGCACGTCGATATCGCCCCGCACGGCCAGCGCCACGGTGGCCTGCGCTTCGCGCCGCAGCATCAGCTCGCCGCCCGGCGCCGTCACCGTGCCGTGCGCGCTGCGCAGCAGGAATGGCGCATTTGCCGCATGCGCCACCCTGGCCAGCAGCTGGCCCTGGCGCAAGGTGACGTGGCGATGTCCATCCGTGAGGTCCGTATCGGCCGAGGATCGGGCATCCAAAGTCAGCACGCTGCCGTCGGCCAGCGGGTAGCGGCCCCGCTTGGCCGTGGCCGTATGCAGGTCCGCGCTCCAGTCCGGCAAGAACGGGCTGCCGCGCAGCAGCCAGGCGCCGCCGAACGCCGCGCCCGCCAGGCACAGGGCGCCCTGCAGCCACTGGCGCCTCTGCTCATCGTGCCGGGCGGCGCGTGCCAGGGTTTGCCCGACGGTCCCCGCCCCGCCCGCCGCCTGCAGCGGGCCGACGCTGTGCTCGACGGCCTGCCCCAGGGTGTGCCACGCGGCCGCATGGCGCGCATCGGCGGCCAGCCAGCGGGCGAAGGCCTGATGCTGGGCCGCGTCCGCCTCGCCCGAACTCAGTTCGACCAGCCAGCCGATGGCGGCATCCTGTACCGCAGGGGACATGCTCATGCCGGCTCCGCAGCGGCCAGGCAGCAGCGCAAGCCTTGCGCCATGTACTGGCGCACCATGCTGGCCGACACACCCAGTTCCAGGGCGATCTGCGCGTACGTGAGGCCGTCGAGCTGGCTCATGAGAAAGGCACTGCGCGCCTTGACGGACAATGTATCGAGCGCGCGCGACAGCCGCTCCAGCGATTCGAGCAGCACGGCGCGTTCCTCGGGCGATGGCTGGACGGCGTCCGGCAGCAGCGCCAGGGTGTCGAGATAGGCCTGCTCGATATCGCGCCGCCGCCACTGCTGCAGCAAGACGCTTTTCGCTACCGTCGTGAGATAGGCGCGCGGCTCGCGGATGGCGGCCAGCCGCCCCGCATGCAGCACGCGCACAAAGGTTTCCGAAGTGACATCTTCCGCCTCCGCCCGGTTACGCAGGCGCAACAGCAAACGCTGCAACAGCCAGCCCTGGTGGCCCGTAAACAGGCTGGCGGCCAGGGTGGCGTCATTCGAGGGAAAAGGCAAGGCAGACAAGAGCGGATCCGGCGGCTTTAATGATAATGATTCTCATTATATTGCAGAGACTGGAGCCTGTCCCGCAATTTTGCCATTGTTGTCAGGCGCCGACAACGCAGCAGCAGTCTTGAAGGACGAGGGATGCCGCAGCAGGCTAGGCCGTCGAGATGACCGCATTCAGGGCGCGCCGCAATTCCTTCAGCCGGGGCGGCTTGCCCAGCACGCAGTTGACGTGTTCGGGATAGTCGCTGTCGGCCGCCAGGCGCTGGCCCCAGCCCGTGAGCATGATGATGGGCGTGGCCGGCGAACACTGGCGCACGGCGCTGGCCACCTTGCGCCCGTCCACGTGGGGCATGCCCAGGTCCGTGATGACCACCTCGAAATCCTCGTGCCGGTCGCGCGCGGCCAGGAAGCTGTCGATGCCGGCCTGGCCCCCGTCGGCGGACACCACGTCGTGGCCATCGATTTCCAGGATGTCGCGCAGGGACTTGAGCACCATCGGGTCGTCGTCGACCACGAGGATGCGCAGGCGCGGCGGCACGGCGTGGGCCGCGTCGGGCGCCTGCGCCCCCTCGTCCGCCGCGCAGGCGGGAAATGCCAGGCGCACCGCCGTGCCCTGCCCCGGCGCCGTGACGATATCGATGCTGGCGCCATGGCGCTCCATCATGCCGTACACCATGGCCAGGCCCAGGCCCGTGCCCCGCTCGCCCTTGGTGGTGAAAAACGGTTCCAGGCAGCGGCGGCGCGTGTTCTCGTCCATGCCGACACCCGTGTCGGCCACTTCGATCAGCACCTGGCCGGGCGCGCCCACGCCGGCCGTGCGCACGGTCAGGGTACCGCCATCGGGCATGGCGTCGACGGCGTTGAAGACGAGGTTGGTCAGCGCTTCGCGCAATTCGCCCACGCTGCCGGGCAGCATGGGCAGCGCGTCGGCCAGCTCCGTGCGCAGGGCGATGACGATGCCGCGCTGCTGCGGCATGTCGCTCCAGCGCGCACGCGTCAGGTCCAGCACCTGCTGCACCACCAGGTTGGCGTCGATGGGCGAGAGCGCCAGTTGCGGTTCGCGCTGGCGGTAGAATTCGCGCATGCGCGCCACGGTGGCGGCCACGTCGTCGATGGCCCGTTCGATCACTTCCAGGCAATGCCGGCCCTGCGGACTGAGACTGGTTTCCGTCTCCAGCAGCGATTCCGTGTACAGGGCGACGGGGGAAATGGCGTTATTGATGTCGTGCGCGATGCCGCTGGCCATCTGCCCCAGCGCGCGCAAACGTTCCTGCTGCATCACAGACTGCTGCGTCTGGCGTAAATCGTCATACGCGCGCTGCAGTGCGCCGTAGAGCTGCGCCTGGTTGGCGGCCAGCGCCACGTGTTCGCTCAGCTGGCTGAGGAATTCGCACTCGCCGCTGGTAAAGCTGTTTGCGGCGCGGCGCGCCACGATCAGGATGCCGAAGACCGTGTTTTCGGCCAGCAGCGGCGCCATGACGAGGGCGCGCAGTCCCCCTTGCGCCAGGCGCTGCGGAAACGGAAACGCCACCCCGGCGATGTCGGCTTCATATACGAGCTTGCCGCGCACGCAGCTCGACAGACCATTCTCGTCGATGGGAATGTGCGCGTGTTCGCTCATCATGAACGACTGCGCCAGCGCCTCGCTGCGCACGCCCACGCACGTCACCTGCAGCGCGTGCTGCGACGGTTCGTACAGGCAGATGCAGCTGAAATCGATGGGCAGCTGTTCTTCCAGGCTGCGCACCACCACCTGGAAGATGCTGCGCAAGTCCTGCCGCTCGCCGATCGAGCGCGTGATCTGCTGCAGCAGGTTCAGGCGCTCGAGCTGTTCATGCACCTTGCGCTCGGCCAGCTGGCGTTCGGCGATCTGCGTTTCCAGCGCGGCATTCGTGTGCGCCAGCTCGTCGCGCGAGACGGTGGTGCGCCGCAGCTTTTCCGTCATGCCGTCGAAGGCGCGCGCCAGGTCGCCGATTTCATTTTTGGTGTGCACGCCGAGCGAGAAGTCCAGCTTGCCGGCGCCGACGATCAGGGTACCCTGACGCAGTTTTTCCAGCGGTCCCGTGACGCTGGTGATGGTGAAGTAAATCAGACCGGCCACCAGCGCGATGATCATCCCGCCAAACAGCATCACGGCCACGTTGGCCCGCTGCTGCGCGTCCAGCACGCCTTGCCGGCTCAATTCGGACAGCCGCATCGCCTCCGAAATCATGCCCTGCACCTTGCCCATGATCTGGCCGGACAGGCGCGACTCCAGCTCGTCCAGCACTTCGCGCCGCTGCGGGTCCTGCCCCAGCTCGCGGTGATTCGCGACAAACAGATGGAACAGGCCGCCCACGCCGGCCAGGTCGCCCTGCAATTTCAGCAGCAGCGCGCGCTCCTCGTCCGTGCTGAAGGCGGGCGTGGCCAGCAGGCCCGACGACAGCGATTCGCTGCGCAGCTGCCATTGGGCGCGCGTGCGCTCGCCATGGTGCAGCGCATATTCGATCGACAGGTAGCGCAGCGACGTGACGGCTTGCAGGATATCGGCCGCCGCCTTGTTTTTCGCCAGTTCGCGCTGCATCGCCATGGTGGTGGAAAACAGCATGGCGACGATGATGGCCACGAGCACCACGCAAAACAGTTCGGCCAGCTTGAAACGCGTTACGATTTTCACGGTGGCCTTCTCAATGAATGACCGTCACGGCCGATGGCGCGACGGCTTCCAGGCCGTCCAGGTAGACGGCGTCGAGGAAGTTCGGCATGGTGCCGCGCTCGGCCAGCCGGTTCCTGATGGCCCAGCGCGCCTCGTCTTCCAGCGCCAGCAGCAAGCCCTGGTCGAGCACGACGCCGAAGCGGTAACCGTGCCAGGCCGCCTGCAGGCGCGCCGTCTCGCTGGCCGATGCCTTGGCAAACAGGGCGCGTGCGGCGTCGGGCTCGTCCTGGCAAAAACGGGCGCCGGCAATCAGCGCCCGCAGCACCTTGCGCACCGTGGCCGGGTGGCTGCGCACATAGTCGCCCGTGCCGGCCACGTTGAACAGGCCCGCATAGACATCCTCGCCATAGAAGATGGCCGCCTTGCCCGCGATGGCATGCGTCATGCCCGTCAGAAACGGTTCCCAGCCGGCCGCCGCATCGATCTCGCCCCGCGCCAGCGCTCCGGCCAGCTGCTCGGGCGCGTAGTTGCGCAAGGTGACTTCGGCGGGCAGCAGCTTCTGGCGGTTCAAAAAGGCGTCCAGCGTAAACTGGCCGGAGGTGCCCAGGGTCACGCCGATGCGCTTGCCCTTCAGGCTGGCGGGCGTGGATACGCCGCGGTCCAGGCGCCCCACGATACCGTGGTCGCGCTCGGCCTCGAAGATGCTGGCGATGATGACGACGGACTGGTTCCGCAGGCTGGCCAGCACGACGGGAATATCGGAAACCGTGCCCAGGTCGGCCTTGCCCTGCAACACGGCTTCCATCGACGCCTTGCCCGACGAGTACGGCTGCAGCCGCGCGTCGATGCCTTCGCGCGCGAAATGCCCCTGTCCGTGCGCGGCCAGGACGGGGCAGCTGCCCACGTAATCCGCATTCACGGCCAGGCGCAGCACTTCCACGGGGCCGGGCGGCGCGGCGGGACGGGCATTGAGCTGCCAGATGGCCACGGCAACCAGCGCCAGCAACAGCGCGATGACCGCCAGCCTGGCCATCCACCGCCCCGGTGCAAGGCCGCTCATGCGCTGCACTGCGCCGTGGCCGACTCCAGCGCGCTGTTGACGGCTTCGGAAAACGCCGTTACGTCGATCGGCTTGGTGAGATAGCGGTAAAAGCCCGCCGCCAGCCCCTGGCGGATATCGCCGGGCCCGGCCAAGGCCGTCAGGGCGATGACGGGAATATGCGCGGTGCGGGCATCGGCACGCAGCAGCTGCATGACTTGCGTGCCGCTGATGTCGGGCAGGTCGCTATCCATCAGTATCAGCTGCGGCAGGTGGCGGCGCGCCATGTCCAGGCCCGTCTGGCCGTCACCGGCCGACAGCAGGTCGAGATCGGGGCGGAAATGAATCAAACCCGCCACCAGGGTCACATTCAGGGGATTGTCTTCCACATACAGCAGCGTCTTGCGGTCAGGCAGCCGTACCGCTTCGGCGGGCCGGGCGATGACGGACAGGCGCGCACTTTCCTGCGGCGGCTGGCGCGCCGGGCAACTGGCGATATCGAGCCAGAAGGTGCTGCCGCGCCCGGGCGTGCTGGCCACGCCCAGCCTGGCCTGCATGGCTTCGGCCAGGCGCTTGCTGACCACCAGGCCCAGACCCGTGCCCTCCTCGTCGCGCGCATCGCGTCCCAGGCGGTTGAAGGGCTGGAACAGCGCCTCCAGCTGCGCCGCGCTCATGCCGCCGCCCGTGTCGCGCACGGACAGGCGCAGCTGGCGCGCGTCGACGGGCTGGCAATCGACGTGGATCTCGCCCTGTTCGCGGTTGTACTTGACGGCATTCGACAGCAGGTTGATCAGCACCTGCTTGAGGCGCGTGCGGTCGGCCAGCACATGCACGCCGCCCGCTTCGACGAACGTCAGGGTGATGCCGCGCTTGTGCGCCAGCGGTTCCATCATTTGCCAGCATTCGTGGTAGATGTCGGCCAGGCTCACGGGTTCCATCGACAGCGACATATTGCCCGACTCGATCTTGGCGATGTCGAGGATGTCGTTGATCAGGGTCAGCAAATGCCGGCCGGCGCCGAAGATGTGCGAGGCAAAGGTTTTCTTTTCCTGTGCCGTCGAGGGAATGGAATCGGACATCAGCATCTGCGAAAAGCCCATGATGGCGTTGAGCGGCGTGCGCAGCTCGTGGCTCATGCTGGACAGGAAATTGGTCTTTTCCTGGTTTGCCCGCTCGGCCACTTCGCGGGCCAGCTGCAAATCCTTGTTCATGGCGTCGAGTTCGGCCGTGTGCTGGCGCAGCAGCAGTTCCAGGCGCGCATTGGCGATGCGCAGCTGGCGCGTTTCCAGCGCCCGCGCCAGTATCAGCAGGATGCCCGACACCTTGAACGGCTTGACGACGTAATCGAGCGCGCCCGCCTTCATGGCCTGCACGGCCGAGGCGATCGTGCCTTCGCCCGTCATGACGATGCAGGCCAGGTCGGGATCGATCTTGCGCGCCGCTTCCACCACGGCGATGCCGTTCATGCCCGGCATCATCAGGTCGACCAGCAGCAGGTCGAACGATTCGACGGCCAGCAGCGACAGCGCCGCCTCGCCCGAAGCGAGCCCCGTCGTGTCGTATGCCTGGCCGCGCAAGGTGTCGCACAGCGCGCGCACATGCGCCAGCTCGTCATCGACGATCAGTATCCGCGGCGGCATTGATGAGCTGTTCATGCATTCTCCTGGCGGCATGGCATTGCGGACCGGAAATTTTCCCCGCACCATGCGTTCCGAGCATAGCACTTGGAAATTACCAAAAATACACGCATTGTCACGCGCGCAAGGACGCCAGGCAGATGTCAGCCCGTCACGGGCAGCCCCCGCAGCAGCTTGTCGAGCGTCAGCGGATAGTCGCGCACGCGCACCCCCGTCGCGTTGTAGACGGCATTGGCGATGGCCGCCGCCACGCCGCAGATGCCCAGCTCGCCCACGCCCTTGGCTTTCATGGGAGAAGACGTGGGGTCCGTTTCATCGAGGAAGATGACGTCCTGGTGCGGGATGTCGGCGTGCACGGGCACTTCGTAGCTGGCCAGGTCGTGGTTGACGAAGAAGCCGCGGCGCTGGTCGACCACCAGTTCTTCCATCAGGGCCGCGCCCACGCCCATGGTCATGGCGCCGATGACCTGGCTGCGCGCCGCTTTCGGGTTCAAAATGCGCCCGGCCGCGCACACGGCCAGCATGCGGCGCACGCGCACTTCGCCCGTGTCGCCGTCCACGCCCACTTCGACGAAATGGGCGCCAAACGTCGATTGCTGGAATTTTTTATCGAGGTCGCCGTATTCCATATGGTCTTCCGCGACGACGTCGCCATGGTAGGCGGCGGCAGCGAGCGGCACGCTGCGCTCGCCCTGAGTCACTTGCCCATCGGAAAAGCGCGCCTCTTTCTCATCGAAGCCCAGCTTGACGGCGATGGCCTGGCGCAGGCGCACGCAGGCCGCGTACACGCCAGCCGTGGAACTGTTGCCGCCCCACTGCCCGCCCGAACCGGCCGAGACGGGAAAATCCGAGTCACCCAGACGCACGACGACCTTGTTCAAGGTCACGCCCAGCATTTCCGCCGCCGTCTGCGCGATGATGGTGTAACTGCCCGTGCCGATGTCCGTCATGTCCGTTTCCACGGTCACGATGCCGTTGCCGTCAAGACGCACGCGGGCGGCGGACTGCATGACGAGGTTGTTGCGGAAGGCGGTCGCCACGCCCATGCCCACGAGCCAGCGGCCATCGCGCCGCATGCCCGGCTGCGCCGATCGCTCTTTCCAGCCGAATTCCACGGCGCCCGTGCGCAGGCAGTCGATCAGGCGGCGCTGGGAAAACGGCCTACTTGGCTTTTCCGGGTCCACTTTCGTGTCGTTCAGGATGCGAAAGACGATGGGGTCCATTTTCAGCTTGTCCGCCATCTCGTCCATGGCGATTTCCAGCGCCATCATCCCCGGCGCCTCACCCGGCGCGCGCATGGCATTGCCTTCCGGCAAGTCGAGCACGGCCAGGCGCATGGCCGTCATGCGGTTCGGTCCCGCATACAGCAGCCGCGTCTGCATCACGGCCGTTTCCGGTTGCCCCCCTTTCAAGTCGCCGGACCACGATTCATGGCCAATGGCCGTGATCTTGCCGTCGCGCGTGGCGCCGATGCGCAGGCGCTGGATGGTGGCGGGCCGGTGCGTCGTGTTGTTGATCATCAGGGGCCGCGCCAGGGCGACCTTGACGGGACGCTGGGCCGCGCGTGCGCCCAGGGCCGCCAGCAAGGCTTCCGCGCGCACGAACAGCTTGCCGCCGAAGCCGCCACCGATATACGGCGAAACGATACGCACCTTGTCTTTCGGTATCCCCAAAGTGCGGGCCAGGTCGCCGCGGCCCCAGTCCACCATCTGGTTCGCCGTCCAGACCGTCACCTTGTCGCCTTCCCAGGCGGCAATCGAGGCGTGCGGCTCCATCATCGCGTGCGACTGGTCGGGCGTCGTGTAGCTGGCGTCCAGGCGCACGGGCGCATGGGCATAGGCGCCGGCGAAGTTGCCCGTCTTGCTGTCGGGCTTGCCCTCCTTCGGCTTGGTGGCGCCGCCCTTGGCCCTGGCCAGGTCGAACACGCCCTGTTGCTCGACATATTTGACGTCGAGCAGCTGCGCGGCCGAGCGGGCTTGCTCGAAGGTTTCCGCCACCACCAGCGCGATGGCCTGGTGGTAATGTTCAATGTCCGGCCCGCCCAGCAGCTTTGCCGTGTTCATCTTGCCTTTGCCCAGCTTGCCAGCCGACTCGGCCGTCACCACGGCCAGCACGCCCGGCGCGCGCCGCGCGGCGCTCGTGTCGATCGACGCGATGCGCCCCTTGGCGATGGCCGCGCCGACGACATGGCCGTAGGCCGCATGCGGCGCGGCCTTGTTCTGCTCGTACGCGTACGGCGCCGTGCCCGTGGTTTTCAGGGGGCCGTCGATGCGGTCCGTGGGGCGGCCCACGATTTTCAGCTGGTCGATGGGATTGGTGGTCGCAGGTGTCGAAAATTTCATGGCCCTAGCCTTTCTTCGCTTGTGCTTGCGCCAGCACCGAGGCAATCGTGCGCTGCGCCAGGGTCACCTTGAAGCCATTGTCGTCAGTGGGATGGGCGCCGGCCAGCAGGCGTTCGCTCACGGCGGCGGCACCCTCGCGCATCGCCTGCTCGGCGGCGGCCACGCGCCACGGCTGCGGCGCGACGCCGCCCAGGGCCAGCCTGCCCGTGCCGTTGGGCAAGATGATGGCCGCCACGGACACCAGCGCGAACGCGTACGAGGCGCGGTCGCGCACCTTGCGGTAGACGTGCGTGCCGCCAACGGGCGGGGGCAAGGTGACGCTGGTGATCAGTTCACCCGGCTGCAGCACGGTTTCCACGTGCGGCGTGTTGCCCGGCAAGCGGTAAAAGTCGGCGATGGGGATGCTGCGCGTGCTGCCGTCGGCACGCACCGTGTCGATGCCGGCATCGAGCACGCGCATGGCCACGGCCATGTCGCTCGGGTGCGTGGCGATGCAGGCATCGCTGCCGCCCAGAATCGCCAGCGGCCGGCTGAAACCGCCGATGGCCGAGCATCCGCTGCCCGGCACGCGCTTGTTGCAGGCCTGGTTCGTGTCATAGAAATACGGGCAGCGCGTGCGCTGCAAGAGGTTGCCGGCCGTCGTCGCCTTGTTGCGCAACTGGGCCGAGGCGCCGGCCAGCAAGGCGCGCGACAGCACGCCATAATCGCGCCGCACGGTGGCGTGCGCGGCCAGCGCCGTGTTGCGCACAAGGGCGCCGATGCGCAAGCCGCCATCCTTTGTTGCTTCCACCGTATCCAGCGCGAGGCCATTGACGTCGATCAAGTGTGCCGGCGTTTCGATTTCCAGCTTCATCAGATCGAGCAGATTCGTGCCGCCCGCGATGAAGCGGGCGCCCGGCGTGTTCGCGGCGGCCGCCGCCGCTTCGGCCGGTGAAGTGGCCTTCTGGTAGCTGAATACCCTCATGCCGGCCTCCCCGCCACCTCGGTGATGGCCTCGATGATGTTGGAGTAGGCGCCGCAGCGGCAGATGTTGCCACTCATGCGCTCGCGCAATTCCTCGGGCGTCGCCTGCGGGGCCGCGTTCAAGTCAGTACTGACGTGGCTGGGGATGCCCTGGCGTATCTCTCCCAGCGCGGCGATGGCCGAGCAGATCTGTCCCGGCGTGCAATAGCCGCACTGGTAGCCGTCGTGCGCGATGAAGGCGGCCTGCATCGGATGCAATTTCTCCGGCGTGCCCACCCCCTCGATGGTGGTGACCTTGGCGCCATCATGCATCACGGCAAGAGTCAAGCAGGCATTGATGCGCTGGCCGTCGAGCATGACGGTGCAGGCGCCACACTGGCCGTGGTCACAGCCCTTCTTGGTGCCCGTCAGTTGCAAGTGTTCGCGCAAGGCGTCGAGCAAGGTGGTGCGCGTGTCGAGTTCCAGGCTGTGGCGCCGGCCGTTGACATCGAGGCTGACTTTCATCAGGACTGGTGGCGCCTGGCCGGTCGTGCTGACGGCCTGCGCCGCTCCCGCGACGCCGGGCACGGCCGCCGCCGTGGCCGACAGCGCGCCGGCGATCAACAAGCCGCGCCTGCCGGCATTGATGTGATGGGATTCTGTCATCTCGCGCTTCCTCCTGGCTGTGGACTGGCTGGGTGGGCGCATGCAGGCCCGAAGCACCAGTCTGACGGGCCGATTCCTACGCGTCTGTACGCAAACGAACGTTCAGCTTCAGGCCGCGCCGGGTCGTGCCGACGCCGCCCTGCGCCGCGTAGCCCGTGTGGCGGGCGCAATGGTCGAGCGCCTGGCGCAAGGCCGTATCGACATTACGCAAGGACATGCCGTGCCGTTCGGCCACTTCCTGGCGGGTCAGCTCGTCCACGCGCAGCGCTTCGAGCACTTGCCGGTGGCGCCGCGGCAGCAAATCGACAGCCAGCGCCAGCCGGCGCACGTCGGCCTGCAACTCGGCCAGGCGTTCCGGCCCCGCCGCCATATCGGCGAGGAAATCGACGAGGCCGGCACCACTCCCATCGCCGTCGTCCGCATACAGCCAGGCGCGGTTGCGGCGCAGGCTGTCCATGGCCGCATTGCACGCCACGCGAAACACATAGGCGACGGGGCTATGCGCCAGCGCAGCTCCGTCCGCGTCCCCGGCCGCCAGCCTGCCCAGGCGCAGCCAGGCGTCATGCAGGCTGTCGCTGGCCAGCTCGGCGCAACCCAGGTGGCGCGCCAGGCGCCGGTGCAGGGCCGCGTAATTGCCTTCCAGCACAGCCTGCAGGCGAGCGCCCTGCCCTGGCGCCACGTCGTTCGCCGCCTGCTGCCGGGGGCGGATGGCCGGGCGGTACCAAGCCATGCCCGTCATGCGCAAGGGCAAGGCAGCCGTCATATTCACCAGGCCGGCCATCATGGCGACAACCTGCTGCGCTCTTGCGCCGTCAGCTGGCGCGTGGCCGATTCCGGCAGCGGGCCCAGGCCCAGCACGCGCACGGCGCTGCGCGGGTTGTAGTCGGCCGCCTCGATGCGCGCGCCATCCTGCGGCGCCGCTTGCGCGCTGTCGGGCGGCGCGTCATTGCCAAACCCCAGCACGCGCACCGTGAACACCGATGGCTGCGCCGAACGGGTAGCGGCGCGCTCGCGCTGCACCACGTCCTGGGCGGCGGCCGTCGCCTGCGTGGCGGCCGCGCTGGCGTTCGTCATGGCGGCCACATTGACGGACGCCACGGCCGGCATGCCCTTGGACTCTCCCTTGACCTGGATGTTCGCCGCGTTCATCACCGTCAGCGCGGCCAGGTTGACGTTGCCCGACACGCGGATGCCCGCCTCGCCCGCGTCGATGGTGCCCAGCGGGGCCAGCAGGTCCACGTCGCCGGCCGGCACTTCGGCAATCGGCGCCAGGGTGGCGATGCCGGCGCCCGTGCTCGGCACGTCGGACGACAGGGTCACGTTGCCCCAGCTGTCATACACGCGCTTGGGCGGCGTGTAGACGATGGTCGACTTCGAGCCGCGCCCCGCGTTGATGTCGCCTTGCGACGACCAGCCGAGGATGTCGCCGCCGAACGTCGTCATGATGCGGCTCTGGCCCAGCAGGATGCTGCCGTGCGAGAACAGGCCGATATTGCCGCCGCCCTTGGTGATGACGCCCGAGGTCGACGGCGGCGCCTCGCCTTCGATGCCCAGCACCTGCTTGCCGCCCGGCGTCAGCATCTGGATGTCGCCGCCGAAGTTCGTATGCACGTAGCCGCTGCGGGGGAAGTAATCCCAGCGCTGCTCGCCGTCGTTGCGCTTGGCGTACAGGCCGCGGTACATGATGATGTCGCCCGCATAGGCAATCGCCCTGCCATTCGCGTCCGTGGCCGGCGCCAGGCCCGCGATGGCGTTGCGGCTGCGCAGGAAGCTGCCGTAGCGCGCGCTGTCCGCATCGTTGAACTCGCGCCCGCCCGCCTTCAGTTCCGCAAAATACACGTTGCGGGCAAACACGCGCTGCTGCGGCTCAGGCAAGGCCAGATAAAAGGCCAGCGCTTCGGCCACCGTGCCCTTGAAGCCGTAGCGCTCACCGAGCCAGGTCGCCAGTTCGCCGTCGTACGCTTTCACCACCTTGCCGGCCTGGTCGGCCAGCGGCACGCCCGTCTTCGCCACGTTCGCCGGGTCAAGATACGGCTTGACGAAGCGCAGGTAGTCGAGGCCGGCCGCGCCCACACCAGCCTGCATGGCGATGCCGGCGCCCGGGCGCTTGTCTCCCGCGACGACGGGGCCGAGGCTGACGACGCTGCCCTTGTCCTGCATCAATATATTGCGCCCGGCGCTGATGTCGAGCGTGCCGGGGCCGGCCACGTTGAAGGAACTGCTGAGGATATCGCGTCCAGCCGACACCACCGACACGTCGAACGCGTTGTTGTGCACGAACAGGTTGCTGTAATTGCGGAACATCATGTCGCCACCGCCCGTGCCGTCGATGGCTTCCAGCAGCGCCGTGCCGCTGCCGACGATATCGCGGCCCGCCCTCATCCAGACCGGTTGCGCGCCCTCGTACCAGGTGATGCCCGCGTGCTTGGCGTCGTAGAACGCGACCATGCGGCCGCTATTGACGCCGATCAGATCGCCCTTCACGGCATAGATACGCGCCACTTGCGTGCCGCTGTTGGCCGGACCGGCGGCGGAATCGGGCCCGAAGGCGAACAGCGGAAAGTTCCACTGTGACGACGGCACGCCCGAGCCCGAAACATTGCCGCCCGCCGACGTCAGGCTGCCAGGCCTGAGATTCCAGGCTTCGAAGGCCGGCTTGAACGGCGTGGCCATGCTGTCGGCGGCCGCGCCGGACTGGCTGACGGCATAGCCGCCCGCATAGATGGAATCGCCGGCCAGCCACTCCAGCTGGGCGTAGCCCGACGGCGCCAGCAGCAAAGGATCGGCATACGCGGTCGCACCACCCCAGTCCGAGATGGTCTTGCCATAGTACAAGCTGCCATTCGCGGCCGCGGCCCGCACGATGGACGGGTAGACGACGGCCAGGTCGGTGGCCGTGCCGACCGGCGCCGTCAGCGGCGTCATGTTGCCGCCGGCGGAGAACAGGTCGAGCGCCGTGCGCGGCGTCCACAGGCTGAACCAGCTGTAGCCGGCGCCCGGCTCGCCCGACGCGCTGATGAACGGCGCGGCGTTGAACATCGGCACGCGGCCGGGGTCGGCCACGTCCTGCAGCACCTGGTCGCCCAGGGTTGCCACGCTGACGGTGGCGTCGCCGGGCACCAGAGTCATGCCGCCCTGCGGCGTGGCGCGCGTGGCATGGAAGGCGTCGAAGGCACGCGTTTCCAGCGGCACGTGGTCGGTCGAGCGCGTGCCGTACTGCAGCGCGACCTTGCCCAGCTGGGCAGCGGCCACGTCCACGTGGCCGCGCAAATCGACCAGCGCGCCATTCAGGTGGCCGCCACCGGACTGGCTGGCAGGGTTGAGGGCGCCGCCCACGCGCAGGTCCAGGTCGCCGCCGCCCGTCAGTTGCAGGCTGCCATCGGCCAGCACGCGGCCCGTGCTGCCCACGGCCAGCAGCAAGCCCTGCGAGCGCGGATTGATGTTGATGTCATACACGGTGGCAACCTTGGGCGCCAGCACGCCCGCATCGCCCGCCACGTCGGCGCGCACGTTGCCGCCACCCAGGGTGCCGAAGCCCGTAAAGCCCAGCACGGTATCGGCCAGGGTATCGCGGCCCACGTAGCTGCCAAAATTGATCCACCACGCCGTCGGCTGGGCCGGGCCGCCCGTGGCCACACCGCCGCTGCCCTGGCGCCACAGCCAGTTGCCCACCGCCACCGAATCGCCCGGACCATCCTTGCTGACGGGGCGCCCGTTGGTGGCGGCGGACGCGCCGACCAGCGAGCCGCTCAGGTCGCCCGCCACCCGCAGCAGCAGATTGCCGCCCTGGTCCGGATACCATGCCCGGTAAATGCTGTCGGCGCCGCCATCGACCAGGCGTTCATGCGCACCATCGGGATTGGCCAGCACCTTGCCGTCCAGATTGCGCGCGCGCGCCAGGTTGTACGGGTCGCCGGCCGTGGTCGCCATGGACGACATGCCGGCCGTGTACACGCCGTACAGGCTGTCCACGCGCAAGTCGCCGCCGCTGACGAGGTCCAGGTCGCCCGTGCCCGTGCGCAGCACGCTGTGGCGCAGGCTGGACGCCTTGTTGTCGAAGGTAGGGTTGGAGGTGCCGCACCAGGTGGGGTTTTCCTCGCACATGGTGGGCCAGCCCAGGCCGGCCAGGTCGACCACGTCGCCCGCCTTCACGCTCGGGTCGGCGAACTCTTCCGCGCCGGCCTTGGTCCACACATAGGCTACCTTGAGCACGCACATGCTGGCGTCGCCAGCGCAGAACTCCGCCACGGTCTGGCCGAACTGGCTGATGAATTCCTCGGTGATCGGTTCGCCCGCCACGATGCCGACGATGCCCTCGCGCTCGCCCAGCTCCTGCGCCTCCTGCGTCCAGTGCTGCACGCCCTTCGGCGGGATCATGACGCCATACATGCCGTAATGGCTGTCGGCCAGGCGCAGGATGCCGTGGGCCGGATGCGCCTGCACGCTGCGCGTGTCGGCCGCGTCCAGGTCGGCGCCGGCCGCCAGGCGCATGCCCCACGATTGCGAACCTTCGGCCAGCATGGGCGCGATGGCCCACAGCGCGCCCTGGCGCCCCGCCACTTCCGGACGCAGTTCGATGGCATCCACGCCGGGCAGCAGCTTGACGTCGGTGCCGTTCGGGATCAGTGCGCCGACGGGCAGCACCACTTTGCCACTAAGCGTGACCACGTTGAGCTCGCCCAGCAAGCCCGGCAAGGCGACGCCTTTCGGCCAGGTCATGGCGCGCACCTTGACCATTTGCGCGACCACGTTGCCCGCGTCGAGCCGCATGCCGGCAGTAAAGGTCTGTTCCGTGGCCAGCAAGGTACCCGCCGCGTGGACGATATTGCCGGCGCTGTCGCGCACGGCAGCGGCCAGTACCGTACCGGCCGGCACGGTGAGCTTCTGGTTCAGGACCACATCCACGGGCAGGCGCGTGTTGGCGCGGAAACTCAGGGCCTTGACGGGCACGTCGTAATTGAGCGTGACGCCGCCCGGGAAGATGGTGCCGTCGGCCAGGGTCACGCCCTTGCCCGGCACGATGACGTCGCTGCCGTTGATGTCTCGCCCAGGCAGCAACAGCCAGCCCTTGTCGTCCTGCGTGGACGGCGGCGGCGCGAAGCCGTCATTGATGCTGCCATAGATATTCAAATCGCCGCCAGCGCGCAGCAGCAGGCTGCCCACCTCGCCCGAGCCGCGCGCATTCGTCACTTGAAAACGCGGATTGAGGCTGGCGTAGCGCATGCCGGACAAATCCAGGTCGCCCTGCACCACGAGGTCGCCGTCTGGCGTCTTGCTGACGATATCGACGCCGGGACGCAAGTGCAGCGCCTCGGCATACGCGGCCGTGTTCAAGCCCGCCAGCTTGCCATTGCGCAAGTTCGTGTTGGCCAGCGCCGCATCGATAAAGGCCGTGCTGTCCGCATGCTTGCTGTCGAGGTATGCCTGGTTGACCACCTGGTACGGGCGGCCGGTGGCCGACATGTCCGTGGCATAAGCCGCATCGTCATAGCGCTGCATGGCGTTGACGGCGATCGATTTCGCGCCGCGCACGGTAAAACCGCCACCGGCACGGACGCCGATGTCGCCAAAGGTGGCGGCGTCGACATCCTTGCTTGTACCGCCGCTGCCCAGGCGCGGCGCCGTCAATTCCACCGTGCCGCGCGCGGCGCCGTCGTGTTCTCCCTTGCCCTTCCCAAGCACGGCCGCCGTGCCGTGGCGCACGTCGATCTGCGCGCCGCCGGCCAGGTCCAGCAAGCCTTCGCCGCCGTTCAGTTCCACCATGGCCCGGTTCGGGCTGTCGATGATCTTGCCATAGCTGTCGACGCGCAGAACGGTGCCATGCGCGTCGAGCACGGCGTTGTTGGCCAGGGTGACGCCATGCTTGCCGGCCAGTCGGATGCTGCCCACGCGCTCGCCGCTGGCATCGATCACGCCGGCCACCGTCAGGCGGCCATTGTCGACGGCCACCTGCACCTCGCCTGCCTTGAGCTCATTGCCGATGGTCAGGTCGCCCTGTTTCAGCTGGAAGCTGCGCGCGCCCGTCACGCCGCCTTCGTTCAGGCGCGTGTTGAGCGCGGCGAACTGGCCGTCCACGGTGCCGCCCGCGCCCAGGGTGTGCGCGCGCACGTCCACGCTGCCATTCTTGTACGGCACCACAGTGCCGCCCGCGTCGTAGCTGCCGCTGGCGCCGCCCAATATCTTGCCTTGCAGCTCCACCATGCCGGCCGCGCCATCGAGGGCCACGGCTTTCAGGCTGCCGGCGCGGTTGTTCTCGGCCGACAGGTCGATCACGCTGCCGTTCGCTGCGCGGATGTCGCCGGCGCGGCTGTCCAGGGTCACGTCGCCGCCCCAGCTGTATTTATCCACGTCGAAGAAGGTGCTCTTGCGGCCCGCCATGTCGATGCGCGCAGCGTCGGCCACGCTGATGTCGTGCTGCGCGTTGACGGTGAGCTTGCCGCTTGGCAGCACCACGGCTGTCGCCACCGTCACGCTGTCGCCGTGCAAGGCCAGCTGGGCGCCCAGCGCGGCGTTATTCTTGGCGGGAATGGCTGCCGCCGCTCCGGCCGGCGCCGTCACGGCCAGCGCGCCACCGGCCGTGTAGCTGTGGGCGGAACCGGCGTCGCCCGTCAGCAGCGGCGTGACGATGTTCAGGTTGCCGCCGCTGTACTGGTAACCCTTGCCCGCCTCATACGCGCCCTGCGCCTGGTGGACGGACAGGCTGCCCTTGTGGTTGGCCGTGACCTGGCCCGACGCTTTCAGGTTGACGGTGCCAAAACCCAGCGCCAGGCGGTCGAAGGTGGCGACGCCGGCCGGCTGCGTGAACGGGCCGAAACCGAAATCGATGCGTTCCGCTTCCAGATTCAAGGTGCCGCTGCCCGTGCCGGCGCCGCGCGCAATCACGTTGCCGGGCGCCGACAGGGCGCCGCCCCAGATCAGATTGGCCGTACGGATGGTCGCCACCGTGCCGGCCTGGCCCTGGCCATACATGGCCGGCGTGGTCAGCACCAGGCGCTCCAGGTTCGATTTTCCGCTGACTTTGTCATAGGTGTCGAGCACCACGTCGCCATAGAAGTTGACGCTGTCGGCCGCGTTCAGCATCAGCGCCTGCAGTGCCGGCGCGCCCGTGCTGGTGTCGCCGCGTAGCAAACGGTCCAGCAGCCCCTGGTTCAGGGTCAGGCCGGCGGGACGCGTGCCGCTGGCCTGGGCCGCCGCCAGCGCCTCGTTCGAACCGATATTGATGGCGCCCACGGCCAGGCTCAGGTTGCGCGTGCCGTAGCGGGCCGTGTCGTCGAGCTGGAAGCTGCCGCTGGTCGCCAGCAGCAAGGTGCCTTCCGAGTACAGGCTGGCCGTGCCGCTACCCGCGCAAGCGTCGGCGCACATGCCGATGCGGATGCCGCCGCGCGTCGCGCCGCTGACGGGCGCCACGTTGAGCAAGCCGTTCGACGCGGCCAGCACGTGCACGTCCGGGCGGCTCTGGTAGATGAAGCCATCGTTGGCGTCGTAGGCCGCCTTGCCGCGTCCCAGGGTGTTGATGCCGGCGCCCGGCGCGATATCGATCACGCCGTCGCCCAGCTGGGAATTGCTTGGATCCTGGGCGACGAGGAATACTTCGGGCGCCGACAGGACGGCGCCGGCGCGCAGGTAGATGGCGCGCGCCGACTGGACGCCGAAGTTCACGTAATTGCCGCCCTGGCCATATTCCACGGTGGGCGCATTGCCCACCACGATGCGGGCCGCGCCGATATTGTTCAGACTGGAAGCGCGTATGCTGACCTGTTTCGCGTCACCGCTGGCCGGCGCGCCATCGGCGAGGAGCTCGATATCGCCAGCGGAGGTATTGCTCGACATCAGCACCACGGTGCCGCCATAGCCGCCCTCGGCCGCGGCGAACTTGCCCGTGCCGTGGAACTGGAACGTCTCCAGGCCGCCGCCGGGCGCCAGGTTCAGCTTGAGCGTTTTCGCATCGGCCGGCAGCATCGCGCGGGGAATGCCCCGCGTTTGCGCATCGGCCAGGGCAAACGCGGCATAACCCATTTCGTTGTACTGGGAATAGGTGCGCACGACCTTGGCCGGCGTGATGATCAGCTGGCTGGCCAGCGGCGCGCGGATGTCCGTGCCGGCGATCGACAAGGTGCCGGGCGCGGCCCAGGAACCGTTGCGCAGCGGCTGCGCCAGCGTACCGGCGCTGCCCGGCCCCGCCAGGCCGTTCAGCTCCACGCGGAAGGCGCCCGGCAGCAAGGCGTAGGTCGACGGCATCAGGGTGTAGGTGCCGGCCGCCAGGCCAGGCACGCCGTTGCCTATCGTCACCTGCCGGCCGATGGCCGCATCGGCGGCGCCCGAAGGCGCTTGCGGCGCCTGCACACCGGGCACGATGGCGTACACGGGATTCGTCGCCAGGCCCGGCAGGATGAAACCGCCGTTCGCATTCACTTGCGCCAGCGGATGATAGCGCGCATCGGTGGAACCGCCGCGGCCCGCGATGAAGCCGGCGCCCGTCAGTTCGCCGCCGCCGGACAGGTCGAGCAGTGCGCCCGGCTGCACCTGCACGGCCACGCCGGCCATTTCCACGCCGACGCGCAAGCCACCCTGCGCATTGAAGCCGCCCACGCCCATGAAGGCGGCCAGTTTGCCGTCCACGTTCCAGCTCTGGCCATCAACCGTGCCGCCATATGGCATGACCAGCCCGGCGCCGCTGACGGAGCTGATGCTGTTGGCCAGCAGATTGACAGTCAAGCTCTTGTCATTGTCATAGCGGGCCGCGCCGATCGCCAGGCGCCCCAGCGGCGCACGCACCACGCCGCCCTGCTCGATATGCGCGGCCTCCAGTTCCAGCGAGCCAAAAGCGGAATACGGCATGGCCGGCACGCCATCGGTCGTGCGAGCGATGCGCAGGCTGCGCGCCGGGTCGTAGCCGAACTTTCCATCGGTGCGGCCATAACCGACGCGTACGGCGGCGCCGGCGCCCGTGTCCGGGTACAGCTGGGCCGCGCTGAGGGTCATGTCGCCCGGCGAGGACAGCACCGTCGTCGCCTCCGCGCCACCCCAGCCCAGCGGGGACAGCAGGAAGCGCAAGTCGCCGCGGCTGCTCAGGCGCACGTCGTCGGCAACGATATTGACCAGGCCACGCACGTCGATCAGGTCGCCCGTCATGCTGACCTGGCCGGCGACCGGCGACTCGCCCGCCGTGCCTGGCGTGACATAGAAATCGCGTCCGACCGGCTTGACGCTGGCCAGGCGCACGTACGGCGCCGCGATGCCGACCTTCACGCCGGGCTTGCTGCCTGGTGTCAGCACGGGCGCACCGTACAGCTGGAAGCTTTGCTGCAGATGCAGCGACACGTCGCCATCGAAGGAGGCGGCGCCCAGCAGGGCCAGGCTGCCGAAGCCGCCCGCTTCCACCTGCTCCACGGAAAAACGGCCGTGGCCGTACTGCAGCGTTGCCGCCGCGTCCCGTGCGCTCACGTTTTCGGCCAGGTCGCTGGCGCCCTGGCGCTGCGTCAGCGCCAGCTGGCGCCCCTGCAGCACCTTGTCCGTCGCCAGCACTTTCAGGTATTCGGGCGAACCCGTGGCCACGGACAGGGTGCCGCCCGCCGCGCCCGCGCCACCGGCCCTGGCCAGCAGCTGGCCATCGAGATACAAGCCATTGTTCGACGCCAGCGCGATGCCGCCGCCCGCGCTGGCGACGTCGACGGCCGCGCCGTTCACGTCGAGTACGGCATGCGCGCCGGAAGCGTCGAGCACGGCGCCATCGCGCACGACAACGAACAGGCTGGCCGCCGACGTGCTGCCCTGCGCATGGTCGATCTCGCCGCCGACGACGATGCTGCCGCCATCGACCACCTTGCCGTAGCGCCGGCCCTGCGCATCCACAGCCGTGACGGCGCGCGAGGCGACGTCGAGCACGGCATTCTCGCCTATCCACAGGGAACGGCCATGGCCGGCCGCTTCCACGGCTTCGGACACACTCACGCCGACGCCCACGCCGCCCAGGCTGATCTTGCCGCCCCAGGCGTTCAAGCGCCCGTCCACCGTCAGCTGGCCCACGCTGGACAGTTTGATGGACTGGCCCGCATCGACGCTCACCACGGCACCCTTGCCCACCAGCAGTTCGGCGCTGGCCATGTCGGCCGCATCGGACTCGATATCGCCCACCTGCAAGGCCAGGCTGGCGCCCTTGCGCTGGGTCAAGGTGCCCTTGAGCGCGTTTTCCGTGACCTGCTCCGGCGTCCATACGGCCAGTTTCTCGTTGTCCACCACGCGCAGCACGGGCATGCGCACATCGACCTGCGTGCCATCCAGAACCATCACGCCCTGCTTGCCGACCAGGCTGTAGCTGGAAAACCCCTTGTCGAAGAAGTCGCCGCCCAGCTGCAGGGCGCCTTTCTGTTCCGTCTCGGCCTGGCCGATCACGATCTTGTTCGCCTGCAATTCCAGCTTGCCGCCGCCCACCACGCCATGGCCGCGCACTTGCGCGCCCTCGCCCAGCACCAGGTCGGCCTTCGGCCCATAGCTGGCCAGGCTCACGTTGCCGCCCTTGCCGCCCTGCTGCTTCGCCTGCGACAGGATGGCCGCGCCCGAGCTCACGTCGATCAGGCTGCCATTGCCGATGCGCACGTCGCCGCTCGCCCGCAACGAGACATTGCCGCCATTCATGTAGGGCAAGCCGACGGCGGCCAGCGGGTCGCGCAGCACATTGCTGAGCAAGCCGCTGGTGTCGAGGCTCACGCCATCAGCCAGCACCAGCTTGCCCACGGACCCACCCGGGATGACGACGGTGTCGCTCATGCCAAGCGCGCCGATCTGGTTCAGCACATTGCCGGCCGCGATGCTGCCGCCATGGCTGCGCAGGCTGGCGTTGATGGCCACGTCATTGCCGAACAGGGTGATGTTGCCGCCATCGGCCACCTGCAGCGCGCTGTCGACGGTGACCGCGCCCTTGGCCGCGATGCGGATGGCGCCCAGCTGCTGGCTGTTCAGCAAGCCGGTGTCGAGCAGCAGCTTGCCCTGGCGTTCAGCGTCCAGCATGCCTGTCACGTCGAGGCCGGCGGCGATGCCATCCTGCACACGCGTCAGGCGCACCTCGTCCATGACGGCCGACAAGGCATGCTGCAGCACACCCGTGCGCTTGTCGAACATGGCTTGATACTGGCCAACGATCAATTGTCCCCGCTGCGCGGCCGCGAACTGCGACTGCTGGTAGCCGTCGAGCAGCGCTTGCGGCGCCTGTACCTGGCGCTCGCCCTGGAAGACGTCGCCCGCGATGCCGCCTTCCAGCACGGCCGACCCCGTGGCGACCACCAGCTTGCCCGCGTCGCGGCCTGCCGTGTAGCCGTTTTCCAGACGCAGTTGCGCGGCGATCAGGGGATTGGCGTAGAAGGCGCTGGCATCCTTGCCCCAGCGCGCGTGTTCTTCCTCGTAGCCCTTGTAGACGCCCAGATACTGCAAGTCGCCGGGCGCGCTGCCCGCCTCGTGCAGCTTGCCGTCCGCGCCTTTGAGCCAGGTCTGGCGCACGGCGCCCGTCTGCACGTCCAGGGTGCCGCCGGACAGGTTGATGCTGGAGCCAAGCTGCGTGACGACATCCTTGCCGCCGAAACTCACCGTGCCGCCCTGCGCCATCCATTCGCTGACGGAATGACCTTGCGTGCCCAAATAACCGGCCACTTCCAGCAAGCCGCCGGTCGTGTACCAGCGGTCGCTGTCGTAGCCGTTCGTGCCTTTCGGTACGAACACGAGCTTGCGGCGGTCCACCCAGATGCTGCTGTTGATCAGGGCCTTGCCGTCGCGGTTGACGGGCGCGTCGCGCTGCTCGTTGCCCTGCACGTTGATCTCGACATTGTTCGCCGCCATCGCCACTTTCACGCCCACGGCGCCGGAAACGTCGAGCTGGGCCCCAGCGCGCACGAGGCTGCGGCTGCCGGCGTTGACGGCGAGCTGCCCGCCGGTGGCCAGGGTCAGCGAGTCGCCGAGGAATTCCACCGTGCCGGCGCTGCCGATCTCGATGCGCGACTGGTCGCGGCGGTCGTTGACGGCGAGGATGTTTTCCGTGGACGTCACGGCCGGCCCGCGCATGGCGTCGCGCTGGCTGTCGAGCGCCATCGTCTTGCCGTCGTCCTCGACGACGATGGCCGTGGTGGCGCCGCGTCCCAGGGTCACGGCCGCATCGCTGCCCAAGGTATTGAGGTGTATCGTGCCGCGCGTGGCCGCCGTGGTCGACGCGAGCAGCACGCCATCCTGCCGCACGTCGCGCCCGGCAAGAGTGATATCGCCTTCGCGCGCCTGGATCAGCCCCGTGTTGACGACCTTGCCCGCAGTGCTGGCGGCCGCGAATTGCGGCGTGACTTCGCTGCCGCGCGTGGTCGACAGCGGGTTGCCATCCGTGCCCACGCCCTTCTTGATGGTAAAACCGTCGCCGGCGGCCAGCAGGGCCTGGCCTTTCGGCGTATTGATCTCGCCAGCATTGTGGACCTCTTTGCCCAGCAGCATCACGTAACCGCCACCTTCCGTGCTGCCCTTGGGCGCATTGCTGGCCAGGCGCGCACCGGCCTGCACCAGCACCTTGCCGTCCGCCTCGGTGAACGTCGCGGCGCCGGCCGTGCCGGGGCTGTAGATGCCGTTCTTCTGGAATTGCGTATCGCTGATGCGGGCCGCGGCCGCCACCAGGCTGCGCGTGTCGACCTGGCTCGTGCCGGTAAACACGATGCCGTTGCGGTTAGCAATCAGCACCGTGCCGTCGGCCTTGATCTGGCCCTGGATCTGGCTGGGCCGCGCTTGCGGATCATTGACCCGGTTCAGCACGGCCCAATCCTTCTGCTGCTGGAAGGTCAGGGTCGTGTCCTTGCCGACGTTAAACGTTTCCCAGTTCAGGATGGCCTTGTCCGCCGTCTGCTGCACCAGCACGGCCGTCTTGCCTGCCGCCACCGTCTGCACGGGCGCCTGGGCGTTGAGCCAGCCGGCCGTCAGGCTGTTGGTGTCGACTTGCAGGCCGCCTTGTACGAGACCATCGGGCGCGCCGAGTGTGCCAGGTGCGCCGGCTGCCGCCTGGCGCGCCTGCGCCTGGGCCGCTTGCTGCGCGGCGATGGCGCGCGCGGCCAGGTTCAGGTTGTTGAGCGAGCGCTGCAACTGCTGGTTCGCCTGCTGTTGCTGGCCCTCTGGACGGCTGCCCAGGGGCAGCGGCTGGCCATTCGGCAAGCGGCCGGAGCTGGCCGCCGTATTTTGCGCCGCGCCCTTGGCCGCGAACCAGCCGCCGCTGAACGCCTGCTGCGCGCGGGCCGGCGTGCTGAAGGCGCCCGCCATCAGCATGGTGGTCAATGCGTAAGCGAGCGGCGTGAGCCGCAAGCGGCTGCCCAGCGTGGACGTGAGGACTGGGCGCTGGGCAGTGTGAAACTTGGTCATGGCAATGGTTTCCTGGCTAGAGAGAAGGGAACGGAGCCTGGCGTTAGCGCAAGCGTCCATGCCTCCATGACGTAGCTGGGCGGCGGAAGGGATAATACTTTTTGAAAAATATTTTGATTCCCCTGCCGCAGGGAACGCCGGGATCAGCTGAGCAAGACAATGCCGCCTGGCAGGCTGGTCATTTGCGCGCCCGTCAAGTCGCGTATCATCGCCAGCGCGCCATCCATCTGGGTGATGGAAAAACGCATGCGCACGAGACGCCGGCCCAGTTCGGCATTGCGCAGCACGACCCTGCCCGGACGGTAGCGGTTGATTTCATCGACCACGCGGGACAGCGGCTGGCCGGCAAACGACAGCGCGCCCGTGCGCCACGCGCTGGCCTCCCCCGCCGGCGCGGCCGTGGCCGCCTGCACGCCTTGCTCGTCGTAGACCAGTTGCTGCCCCGCATCGAGAGTCTGGCGGCGCTGCTGCCAGACCACGTCCACGGCGCCCGCCAGGCAGGTGACGCACACGGCGTCGTCCGTGTGGCGCACATTGAAGCGGGCCGACTGCGCCAATAAACGCCCCGCGCCCGCCAGCACCGACACAGGCTGGCGCGCGCCGCTGGCAACGATTTCCGCTTCGCCGCCCAGCAGTTCGATCGCTTCCGGCGCCCGCACATTGATGCGCGTCTGTGTATTCATCTGCACCGTCATCTGCTGCGACAGGGCCAGTTGCCGCTGCTCGCCCGTGCCCGTGCGGTAATCGGCGCGCAATTCCTGCAGCGACGGCCAGGCGCCCAAGGGCGGACGCAAGGCCAGCACGGCCACGCCGGCCGCCAGCGCGCCACCGAGAAACGCCCGCCGGCCGGGGCGCGCCGGGAACGCCAGCACGGCCGCCCCCTGCGGTGCGGCGGCGCGGGTCAAGGCGGGGTCGAGCGCCTGCCACACTTGCTTGAGTTCGCGCCAGGCGCGCGCATGGTCGGGGCTAAGCGCGCACCAGGCGCGCAAGGCGTCGGCGTCGGCTTGCGTAAAATCGTCGGCACGCAGCCGCGCCCACCAGGCAGCGGCTTCCCGGCCAATGGCCGTGTCGGCATGATCTAAAGGGGCGCGTGGATCGCGGTCGGGAGCAGTCATGGGATTCATCAATATTTACGCCGGCCCGACACATCGCTGCGCTGGGCCGCATCGGCGTCGGCCATGCACGTTTTACAGTGTTGCAGGGCGGCCTGCAATTCTTTCTTCACCATTGCCACGGAAATGCCGAAGCGTTCGGCGATTTCCGCATTGAGCATGCCGTCGATGCGCGCCGCCGTCAGGATGGCGCGGCGGCGCGGCGACAGGCCCGCCAGCGCCGCGTCGAGCGCCTGCACGTCGAGCCGCGCCGAGACGATGCGGGCCGGGTCGCTGATGTCGTCGCCCGGTTCGTCGGCCATGCCCATCAGCTCTTCGCGTTCGCGCTCGGTGACGATGATGCGGTCGCGGCGGTAGGCATCGGTGGCGATATTGGCCGCCATGCGCAGCAGATAGGCGTCGGGATTGTGGACGGGCGCGGCGGCGGGCCCCGGCGCCACCATCGCTTCGAGGCGCAGCCAGGTTTCCTGCAGCGCATCGGCCGCATGGTGCTTGCAGCCGACGACGCGCTCGAGGCGCCAGCGCAGCACGGCGTAGCGCGAACTGAGGTGGCGTTTGAGCTTGGTGCGCAGGTCGGGCATGCTCATGGCGCGGACATGGTCTTGGGGGCGCAATCGACTTCGCTGCCCGGCCCTTGCGGCAGCAGCAGGATCGAGACGGGCTGCGGCATCGAAGGCAGCGGCGCGGCGCCCACGCGCATGCCCAGCACGACGCGTGCAATGGCCGTGTCGCGCGCGCGCAAGCCCGTGCTGTCGAGCAGGTGCACGCGGTCCACCACGCCGGCACGGTTCAGATACAGTTGCAGCGCCAGGCGGTAGCCGCCGGGACGCGTCTGCGCCGCGCGGCAAAGCAGTCCCAGCAGCACATGCTGCAAGCGGCTCACATAGGCCGCATGGTCGCCGCCGCCCTGCGTGGCGCCCGGGATGTCGGCGGCGGCCACGACGGCGGCCTGCGGCAAGTCCGCTGCCGTTGCTGAAGCGCCGGCCGGGGCATACACGATGACGGCTTGCGCGTCGGACAGGCGCGATAGCAGGCCCGTGCCTTCCAGCAAGGCTTGCAGGGCCGCACCCGCCGCATACGGGCCGCGCACGGCGGCCGACTGGCGCTGCGCGTAGCGCTGGTCCATCAGCACGGCGACGCCCGTGCGGCGGCTGTACATATCGAGCGCGTCGCCCAGGTTTTGCGCGGCGATATCGAACTGCAACACGGCGCCATCGGCCGGCTGCGCCCGCACGGGCCCCACCGTGGCCAAGAAACCCAGCAGTACCAGGTATCCCGCCAGCGCAAGCACATGGACGGATGCCGGGCTGCCTGTCATATCGCTATCGAGTCGCTATCGTGTGAGGGGAAAACTGCGTGGCAACAAGGCATTGCCAAGTAACAATTCTTGCATCAACTGCAATAGCCTACACACAAAAAATGACGGCTTCGTGACATGCTTGCCATCAATAAATTTCGCCATGCGGGACGTCGGGCGTGGCGCTTATTTCGGCTACACTGGCTGCTACTCTCCCTTTCAGACGCCTGATGATCGAAAAGAATCTGCCCGAGCTGGTCATGCTGAAACGCCTCATCGACGAGGGCGGCAGCCACCTGGAAGTGGCCGCGCCCTGCAGCATCGCCATGGATGGGCGCGAATTTCCCGTGTACTCGATCGCCATGGGCAATCCCAGCCCCGACGTGCCCGTGCTGGGCTTTTTTGGCGGCATCCACGGTCTCGAACGCATCGGCACGCAAGTGCTGCTATCCTTTTTGGAAAGCCTGATCGCGCGCCTGCGCTGGGACGCCACCTTGCACCAGCAGCTGGAAAGCATGCGCCTCGTGTTCATGCCGCTGGTCAATCCTGGCGGCATGTGGCAAGCGACGCGCTGTAATCCGCAGGGCGTGGACCTGATGCGCAATGCGCCATTGAGCGCGCGCGAAAAAGTGCCGTTCATGCTCGGTGGACAGCGCTACAGCGCCCGCCTGCCCTGGTACCGGGGCGCTGCCGGGGGGCCGATGGAGGTGGAAAGCCAGGCCGTGTGCGACCTTGTCGAGCGCGAACTGCTGTCGCGCCAGTTCAGCATCGCCCTCGATTGCCATTCCGGTTTCGGCTTGCGCGACCGCATCTGGTTTCCCCATGCGCATACCAAGGTGCCCATAGCCCACCTGGCCGAGATCGGCGCGCTGGAAGAGCTGTTCAGCCAGAGCTATCCCAATCACAACTATGTGTTCGAGCCGCAAAGCCGGCAATACCGCACCCATGGCGACCTGTGGGACTATCTGTACCTGAACGGCACGAGCTACAGCGGACGCGTGTTCCTGCCGCTGACCCTGGAAATGGGTTCATGGCGCTGGGTCAAGAAAAACCCGCGCCAGCTGTTCAACCGGGTCAGCATCTTCAACCCCACGGCCGCGCACCGCCTGCAGCGCGTGCTGCGCCGGCACCTGGTGTGGTTCGATTTCCTCATGCGCGCCGCCAGCAGCCACGGCCGCTGGATGCCGGAAGGCTTGCTGCGCAAGGCGCAGCGCCGGCGCGCCCTGGCGCAATGGTATGAATCATGAGCGGCGCACACACCTGGGTCCTGCTGCGCGGCCTGATGCGCGAACAGCGCCACTGGGGCAGTTTTCCCGCCACCCTGGCGCGCGCCCTACCCGGCGCCCACATCGTCACGCCCGACCTGCCCGGCAACGGCACGCGCCACGCGCAGGACAGCGCCACCCGCGTGGCCGCCATGGTGGAAGACTGCCGCCAGGAGCTGCAGGCGCGCGGCATCCCGGCGCCCTACCACTTGCTGGCCCTGTCCCTGGGCGGCATGGTGGCCGTCGAATGGGCTCATCGCTATCCGCAGGAAATCGCCCGCTGCGTGCTGATCAACACCAGCATGCGGCCGTTCAGTCTCTTCCATCAACGCTTGCGCTGGCAGAACTATGGCGCCCTGCTGCGCCAGTTGCTGCTGGGCGACGGGCGCAGCCAGGAAAGTCTGATCCTGCGCCTGACCAGCCGCAGGCATGCCCATGGCAACCCCGCCCTGCTGGCCGACTGGCTCAGTTACCAGCAGCAATACCCGGTCAGCCGGCGCAACGCGCTGCGCCAGCTGCTGTCGGCCGCCCGCTACCGCGCCCCGGCAATCCGCCCGCCCATGCCCGTGCTGGTGATGGCCGGCGCGCTAGACCGACTGGTGGACCACCGCTGCTCGCAGCGCCTGGCCCGCGCGTGGCAGGCCGATTGCCTGATCCACGGCGATGCGGGCCACGACTTGGCGCTCGACGAGGGGCAATGGGTGGCGCAATCGGTGGCGAGGTGGCTGGGCGTGGCAGCGACAGACGATCACAAGATAAACACGGCACAATCATCATGCCAATAGCAAACCACACAGACCAACTGACAGCGCTGGTGGAAGCCGGCGTCCGTGAACACGTTTTTCCAGGCGCGGCCTGGGCCGTGGGCACCGTCGACCACCACGCAATGGGCGCGGCCGGGCGGCTCACGCCCGAAACGTCCAGCGCCGCGATGCAGGTCGACACCTTGTTCGACATCGCTTCGTTGACCAAGATCATCAGCGTCTGGTCGCTGGTCGGCCAGTTGGTGAAGCAGAATCGCCTGCGCCTGGACAGCCGGCTGGCCGATCTGCTGCCCGGCACGGCAGGCTACGCGCTGGCGCCGATCACGATTTTCCAGCTGCTCACGCACACGGCCGGCCTGCCGCTGCGCGCCCGCCTGCGCGCCAGCTATGGCGACGTGTACGACGATATCGTGCGCGGCGTGCTGCGCGAGCCGCTGGAAGGCATACCAGGCCAGGCCGTGGAATACACGGACCGCGCGGCCCTGATCCTCGGCCTGGTCATCGAGCGGCTGCTGGGCATGCCGCTGGACGTGGCCCTTGCCGAACATGTGCTGCAGCCGCTGGGCATGACCGCCACGGGCTACGGTCCCGTGGCGCCACGGCACGGCCAGCTGGTCGCGCCGACCGAATACTGCGACGAGGCAGGCGCGCATCTTGCCGGCACGGTGCATGACTTTTCAACCCGGCTGCTGGGCGGCGTGTGCGGCATTTCCGGCCTGTTTTCCAACGTGCCCGACCTGCAGCGCTTCCTGCGGGCGATGCTGAATCCGCATGGCGATGTGTTTGACGCCGCCTGGGTGAGGGAATCGCTGACGGTACAGACGGGCGATCTGCAGCCCTCGCGCGGCCTGTTCTGGCATCCGGCGGCAGGCACCGGGCCGCAAGACGACGTCTGGTGCCACCTGGGCTTCACGGGCACGGCCATGTGGATCAGCCCCCGGCGCGGCCGCTATGCGGTGCTGCTGACGAACAAGCTGTATTACACGCGCGAGTTCGACAGGATCAACGACATCCGGCGCGACTTCATGCGCTGCGCATTCGATCTCTGAAGCCGCGCCGCTTTTCAGAACAGTCCGATTTTCCGTGGATGCCGAAGTTTCTATACTTCGTCCATCTTAACCTGTCGGGAAAATCGCCATGAGCGCAGCCGTGTATGCCCTTTCATCCACCACGATGAGGCAGCGCCTGCCGGCGCGCCCCTTCACCGTGCCCAGCGACGCGGACGTCATCCATGCCATCCATTCGGGTGATGGGCTGCGTGTCGTCTACCAGCCCCAGTATGACTTGCACAGCCGGCGCGTTGTCAGCGCGGAAGCGCTGCTACGCTGGGACCATCCACAGCATGGCAGCGTGCCGCCGTCGGTACTCATTCCCATGGTGAACCGGCTCGGCCTGCATCTGCCGCTGTTCGACCTGGTCGTCAAGGAAGTCATCGCCATGTTGCAGCACCTGCGCCGTCAAGGTGGTGACGTGCCCGTTGCCGTCAACGCCTCGATCGATACCGTGTGCACGCCCGGCATGGCCGATCTGCTTGCCACAAAAATGTGGGATGCCTGCCTGCCGACGCGGCTGCTGAAAGTCGAAGTCACCGAAGACTTGCCGGTCCTCGACGAACTGTGCCTGTCGGCTTGCCTCAACACCTTGCGGGCAAAGGGGTTTCCCCTGTCACTCGACGATTTCGGCGCCGGTTCCGCCACCTTCAACGTCCTGTTCAAGATGCCTTTCGATGAAGTCAAGATCGACGGCGCCTTTATTCGCGACATGGAAACCAATACCCATTCGCATGCCATCGTCGCCACCCTCATTTCACTGGCACAAAGGCTCAACCTCAAACTGGTGGCCGAAGGTATCGAGAGCGAATCGGTGCTGGCGGCCTTGCTGGGCATCGGCTGCCATATCGGCCAGGGCTATGCGTTGGCACGCCCGATGGAGCGCGAAGAGTTTATCCAGCGTCAACTGACCAAGCCCGTGGCAATGGCAATGGCAATGGCAATGGCAATGGCAATGACACTGAAGGCGATGTGACATGAGCGACATGAAGCAATTACCGCTGATCTTGACCACCGATGCCATCGCTGCCGGGACAGCCGTCCACACGCACGATGCTGCGGCACTCGTCGAACGCCTGCTCGCCTACATGGGACTGCGCAATGATGCCTGCCTGGCACGCGAACTGGGCGTGCCGCCGTTCGCGATCAGCAAGCTGAGAAGAGGAAACGCCGCGCTCGATACGGACATGCTGATACGCATGCACGAAGCATCGGGCCTGTCCATCGGCGAACTGCGGGCACTCACGGATCCCCGGCACTGATCCCCACCGAGCGGCATGGCCGCTCCCCAAGCAAAAACGGCGCGCCATCACTGGCGCGCCGTTTTTTTGTATTGGAGCATCCCCGCATGGCGGCATGCTCCAGCCATTGCACAGCTTTATGGCTTTCTCTTTTGCGTGATGCCTGCGGCGGCCAGCTGCGGGCCCTGGCGTGGCGAGCGCGCCATGAGGAATGCGGCCGGCACTTGCAGATCGAGGCGCTGGACAGCAGCCTCATGACTCCAGCTGGCGCCGGGAATCGACGCCAGCACTTGCTGGCACGGCAGCAGCAACTGCTCTTTGGACAGCTGCACGCCATACTCCTGCAAATCCACTGTACTCATGCACGGCGAGGGACGGCTTTCTCCAGCCACCGGCAGGAAGGCCACGTCGCGCCGTTCCATGCGCTGGCCATTGACGAATATGTCAACCGTATGCGTGCCGCCCAGCAGTTCGGCGCTGCGTTCATCGGCGGGTGCCGCCTTGGCATTGATGAGCTCAGGCACGCACACGGCATCGGCTTGCTGCAGCTTGCCGCCCTCGCCTTGCATGACAGATGCGGGAATGGCCAAAGTACAACGTTCATGCGCCCTGCCGCCCCAGGAAATCGATAACTGCCGGGTAGTTTCCTGCAGGCGCGCATACAGCTGGCCGCCCTGTCCCACCACGCCCACCGGCAAGCCTTGCTCATCTTTCACTGTGGCACCAAAGGCCAGCACCTCGCCGTTCGCCAAGCTCACGTTGAATAGTATCGCGCGGCCCGTGCTGGTGCCATACTTCAAAAATACGACAGCGCCATCACGCGGTGCCACCTGCTGGCTTGTTTCGCTCAGCTCGACATCCATCGACGTGCCCTGCGGATCAATCGCCACTTCATTCAATTCATACGGACGCAAATAGGGCAGGACCGCATTGCCGCTGGCGTCGAGCCTGAGGCCAGGATAGCCGGCCACCTTGGCGCCGGCGGCACCAGGCGCATGCACGACGGCGATGGTTTCGCCACGCAGCGGCGTCAGGGTCACACCGCCCGGATGGGCCACCACGCTGCCGCTCATGCTGACCGAGGCACTGCTATAGCCGGTGCCGCGCCCCACGCTGGCGCCAACCATCGCCTGCGCCCCGGTATACTGGCCGTTGAGGGTGCTGCTGTTGCTGCTGCCATTGCGGCTCACTGATGCGCCATAGCTAAATTGCCGTTCTTCTCCGGCGCTGCCGCTCAGCGTTGCCAGCTGGTCATAGCGGCCATCCGTGTCGCGCGATACCTGCGCCGACATTTGCGGCCTGTACAGACTGTCATTGCCACCCAGCGGCATGCTCAAGGTCAGTTGTATCCTGCTTTCCATACCGCCATAAGATACCTTGCTGCGATTGGCATTGATGCCGTAGCTCACGCGCCCCACCTGCTTGTTGTAGCTGAGCTGATATTGCAAGTCCTGGCCCGGCCGGTTCCAGTAATTCTGTGCATAACCGCTGATGCTGACCTGCCCCCACGCACCCAGGCGCTGGTCGGCGGTCAAGGACACGCGGTTGCGGGGCCTATACTGCATATTGGAATCGTAACCATTGCGTTCGGCGTCGAGCACTTGCGTCGCATTGGCAAAATCCAGATAGCCGCTGGTGGAAAAACGGTAAGCAGCCATCGAGAAATTACTGCCGGTGCTCAAGACATTCTTGCTGTATGACAAGCGCAGACTTTGGCCCTTGGCCGTGTCTGCGGCAAGTTTCGTCTGCGCGTGACTTAGATCGATGGATACGGCGCCTATCGGTAATGCAAAGGCCACGCCGCCGAGCAGGGACAAATAGTCCTCACTGGCCTGCAAGCCACCGTAACCGGTCAGGCTATTATTCAAACCATACTGCAAAGTGCCCTGCAGGACGCGCGCCTGCTTGCTCAAGAAATTATTGCGCGTTACGCCAGCCGCCGCGCCGAAGCGCAGCGAACCCGGACGCAGCAACTGGCTGACGGCCGCATACGGCACGACAAAGCGCTGTTCGCTACCGTCCGCTTCGGACACTGTCACGTTCAAGTCGCCACCGTAACCCGTGGCATACATGTCGTCGATGACGAAGGCGCCTGGCGCCACCGTCGTTTCAAGCAGGAGATTGCCCGCCTGGCGTATGCTCACGCGCGCGTTGGTGCGGGCAATGCCGCGCACCACGGGCGCATAGCCGCGCAAGGAATTGGGCAACATGCGGTCATCGCTGGCCAGTTGCGCTCCCCGGAAGGATAAGGTATCGAAAATCTCCCCGCTGGTATTCGCATCGCCCAGTGTCAGCTGGCTTTTCAGCGCCGTCATGTCGCGCCGCGCATAGGTATCAAGCACCTGGTAACGACTGCCTCCCTGCTGCTGCCAGCTGAGTGCGCCATTATGGCGAAAACGCCAGCCGCCCATATTGAAGCCGCCGTTGAGGCCCAGATAAGCGGAGTCGAATGACGTACCGCCACTCTTGTTGTGATAGCTGTTAAAGTTGTAACCCAACATGCCCGAAGTGACACCGCTATCCCACAGTTCCGGGCTGACATAACCGCGCGCATTGCGCCGCAGCGACGCCTGGGGAATGCTGATATTGACCTGCTGAATCTCCGGCAAAAACACGGCCGTGGCATTCGCTATCAATTTGCCCAATTCGACACACTGCCCTTCTGCCAGCAAGGTCATGGCTTCCGGCGACAGCAGTGATATATTCACGCCCAGCAATTCAAGCAGTTTGCGCGATATGCACACCACGGGATTACTGCCGTCATCGTTGGCATTGATGCGGATATCCTGGCGATTTCTCAGCTCGCCGTTGAGGGCGATATCGGCGCGGTACGTGCCCGGCAAGACAGGATTGCCTTTTTGGTAAATAGCGAGATCCAGGCTGCGCGAGCCTTCCGGCAAGAAAACACTATTAAACTCGACCTGGTCCGCATGCGCAGCTGGTATGGTCAAAGCACATGAACTGAACGCCACCGCCTTGAGCATACTGCCAACAAGCTCATTGACGCCTGGACTTGGCCTTGCTTGAGGATAATAGAAGACTTGGCGATGATTATTCATGATTCAAACCTTAAGGAGCGGGCCGCGCGGCCGGCGCAGAAAGGCTACGCCGTGCCGGCATCGGGACACCGTAATCATTGATGGCGCTAAACTCCACCTGTGCGCCTGCGGCAGGCAAGTCCTTCAGGGAGGGCAGCGCAAATTGTTTCGTCTCGCCTGGCGCCACCATGCCGCCATCACTCTCGCTGCGCTGGGCGCCGGCCACCAGCGACAGCGACGCCACCGACACGTGAAAGGCGGACGGGTTATATGCTTCCAGGGCAAAGCCCTTGCCACTGCTGGCAGAAACGGCACGCCATTGCACTTGTTCGATCGCGTCGACAGGATTGCCAGCGAGCCCCTCGGGGCGATAAAAAATCTTGATGCGTGAGCGGAACGCCATCTGCAGGCTGTTCACATCGGCGTCTTGCGACTTGGGTGGGATCTCCAGCATATTCAGCCAGAACACCGATTCTTTCGTTGCCGGCAGGGCCGGACCGACAAATATCAGGCGCAGGCTCTGGCCCTTGCCCGGATCGATGCGGGCCAGCGGCGGCGTCAGCACAAAAGGCACTTTGGCCGCCGCCGGCGTCGATGCGACATCGCCAGCATCGACCCACGCCTGCACCAGCGCCGGCACTGCGCCATCGTTATTGAGCTTGACCGTGATTTCTTTTTGCTTCGCCGGATAAATCTGCCGCGTGCCCGTGATCACTACGCTGGCCATTGAGGAAGAACAAAACAACAAGGCGAGACTGAGCAACAACGAACTTTGCAATGAATGATAGGGGAGCATGGAAGACCTCAGAATGTAGACCGGAAGCGCGTCCCGCCTATGCGGCGAGGACGTGCTTCCCTGGCGAGTGGATTACTCGTAAGTGATGGAGTAGGTAACGGCACCCTTCACCAGACCGGCGGCGGCAACGCCGGTGGAAATATATTGCACGGCATACGGCAGAACCGCGCCGCCGCTAGCATCTTTCGTGACCTTGCTGGTATTCGCAACTTGCGAGAAATCACCAGCCTTGATCACCTGACCGTTATTGGCATCGACCAGCTGCAGCTGAACATTCTGGGCACCACCTACGCTCTTGTCGTTATTTCTCAGATTATGGGTCAGTGGATCAACGTTGGCACCCGCTTCGAAAAATGCGGCGGCCTTGGTGGTCGTACCGCTACAAGCACTCAGCGTAATGTTAAAACCTGTCTGACCTGCAATGGTGCCAGCCGTTTTCAGCTGGGCAGCCGAGACTTTCGGCAATGTCACGGTCGCAGCAGCAGGGCCAACCGTGCCGTTAACATTCACGGTACAAGTCGAATCGAGCAGTTGGCCTTCAAAATTGATCGTGCCATCGGAAGCGAAAGCGGATTGGCTTACAGCGGCGGCCAGCAGAACGGCGAGGATACGGACTTGGGATTTCATTGAGACTACTCCTGAAAGATAAAGGTAAATGCGCACCAGTTAATGTAGGAACGCGGCTGTTGATGCAGATTCGTACTTTACAGAGCCGCGGTAGTTGTCGATATGAGAATGGTCTTAAAAATCCGCGCCGCCGGATGAGACATGTGCAAATAGATGCACACATCGGCAACAACACGCGCAGGATGCAAGCTGCCTGGCAAGCTGGCGTTGCGGCGTGGCTGGAGAGAATGGAGAGGCAGTGCGGGGATGAAAGCTGTGGGGAGCGCCTGCAAGACGGCGCTTGCAGGCGAGATGAAGGCTGCTGGCTGGTCAGCCGGGCAGCACCGCCTGATCGTCAGGTTTCAAGATTGCCTGCGCCAGCCAGACCAGAGCCGTCGCCAGCAGCAAAGGGCAGACAAGCAGCAATAAAACCAGCGTTGTCCAGCCAACCCTCTCTTTCAGAGTGATGCAAAGGAGATCGGCGAGCGGAATGCCCAGGTTGAACGCGACATAGAACAAGCCCACGGCCCGCATGTTCTGCAGAGGTTCCACCGCTTGTATCAGGGCCGCCATGATATTGACGTAGAACACCGCAGTGAAGCCAAAGCCCACCAGGAATACCGGCAACATGAGAATACCCAGGGGAATCTGCCATCCCCAAAATATCAGACCGCCGATAGCAGCTGTGAGGGGAAGAGCAATCAACAGCAATTTCAGGGTGCCATAGCGGTCCCCCAGCCAGCCACCGAGCGGTGCCAGCAAGTTTCCAATCACGACAATGCCGATCGCCATCTGTACCGTCTTGATGGGAACGCCCAGTATCTCGCGCAGGTAGGCGCTATACAGATAGTCGAAGTTACCAGCGCTCAATGGCAGGCATAGGGCAGCCAGAAACAGCAGCAACGGGCCTGGGGACCAGACCGACCCCACCGTTTTTTTCGCTTCAGGGCGGATGAAGCGCCGCTCGCCGGTCGTATTGATATGCTGAAAAAAATGCCAGATCAGGATATACAGCAGGATCAGGATCAGCATGCCAGCCAGGGCGGGCAACAGGGGCGGCTTCCCCTCTTCATTGATGGCATGGTTGATGGCGCTGAATTGGCTGGCAACGATGTTACTGGCCACGGCCAGGCAGTTCATGAGTCCCACCACCAGCGCACAATGGCGCGGAAAATACGTGACCCCGATACTGATCCAGGCACAGATATTCATCGTGCATCCTATGCCGCCCAGCAAGCTCCAGCAGCACAGTTCAAATAGCGTGCGGGAATACAGGCCCATAATCGCGGCTACCGCCAGCAGCAGGAAGCCTGCCAGCAAGGTTTTCTTGCGCGACAGCGTTGCCGGCAGCAGTGCCAGCACCAGTCCCGTCAACCCCATGCTGACGTAAAAGATCACTGCGGCTATCGGGAAACTGCCCAGCGTCGCGGGCAGGCCGAATGGCAGGGGCCGGGATGCCAGCGGCAACTTTGCCGGATCCATGCCGGACAACACCAGGAACAGCAAGGTGGTCGGCAACATCAACGCCAGCATCCCCATGGCCTCTTTTTTATTCTTGTTCATCCTGCGCAACATGATGCTCCTTTCAATTGAAATCAATGCTGACCGCGGCTACGCCAAGCTGCCACCAGTTCCCGCAGGAGCTGGCCGCAGCGCGCATCGGTCAGCGCTTCCGCACCGCGCAACAGGCTCTCGAGCTGCCCTGCCGGCTGCGCCATCTCCGTCCATTGCATGGCCAGGGCGGCGCCATGCAGGCGATGCGCGGCACGCACCGCACCATCCCGTTCGTGCATGGCCATGGCCTGCAGCAATTCGCCCATATCGTTGGCGAACGCCGCGCGCACTTGCGGCATATCGAATACGGCCAGGGTTTCCATCGGCGGCGCATGCAGTACCAAGGTCGCGTCGCACCACAGTTCGACGATATCCTGCAGTTTCGCCAACCGGATCGGCTTGCTCAATATGCCATCCATGCCGGCTTCAAAGCAGCGTTCCGCATGATCCTCGCCCGTCGAGGCGGAAATCGCGATGACCGGACAGCGCGCCTGTTCCAGGTCCGCTTCGCGCCTGCGCCATTCGACCGTCAGGCTGTAGCCGTCGATGTCGGGCAAGTCGCAATCCATCAGTACCAGGTCATATTCGCGCAGGCCGAAACAGGCCAGGGCCCTGGCGCCATTCTCGGCAATGTCGGCATCGCAGCCCAGGCTGGCGAGCTGGGCCCGCAACACGGCCTGGTTGGCCGGCACATCCTCGATGACCAGGATGGACAGGCGCTGCGCGGCCGCGCCCCCCACCGGAGCGGGCCGGGCAACGACCACGTCGGCCGCAGCAGCGGAGCCGGGCGCCAGGTCTGCAGGCAAGGAAATCAGCATGCGCGTGCCCCTGCCCATCTCGCTGTCGATGGTGATCGTGCCCTGCATCAATGTCACCAATTCACGGCAAATGACGAGGCCCAGCCCGGTGCCGCCCGAACGTTTGTAGGTGCCCTCCACCTGCACATACGGGCGAAACAGGATCGCTTGCATGGCGGCGGCTATGCCGATGCCCGTATCGGCAACGGCAATTTCCAGCCGCGCCTGGCCATGCCCATCGTCCAGCATGGCAATCTGTATCTCGACGCCGCCGCTTGCCGTAAATTTGATGGCGTTCGAGACCAGGTTGTGCAGCACCTGCAGCAGCCTGGCCTCGTCCAGCATCAGCAGCGGTACCGCCGCGTGCACCGGCACATCGAGCGTAATGCCCTTCTCCCGCGCCCGCAGTTGCTGCAGGGCCGCCACGTCGTTGGCCAGGGCCGCGACATCGACGGCATCAAGGCTGAGCGTCAGTTGCCCCGCCTCCAGCCTGGAGACATCGAGCACGTCGTCGAGCAAACGCAGCAGGATATTTCCGCCGTTGCTGGCCAGGTCGACAAAGTGACGCTGCTCCGCATTCATGGGCGTGGAGCGCAGCAATTCCACGGCGGCCAGCACGGCATTCATGGGCGAGCGGATTTCATGGCTCATCACGGCCAGGAACATGGCCGCCCGGCGCTCGTTGCGCAAGGCGCGCCGGTGCGCACCGTAGGCCTGGTACGCCAGGCCCGCCAGGATCAGCAGCAAGGCCACAGCCAGGCCCACATGTTCGCCAAAGTGATCCGCCGAGAACAGCATGCCCGAGTGATCATCGCCCGGCGCTCCCAGCCAATCCTGGCGTACCAGCCGGATCTGGGCCGGGGTCATCGCGGCCAGCGACTTGTTCACGATCGATACCAGCAAGGGATCGCTATCGCGCAGCGCCATGCGCACATCGGACGTCATCGCCACGGGCAATTCCGAAAAATAAAGCTTTGCGCCTTCATCGCGCATTAAATTTGGCAATAGCTGCGCCTTGCTGCCGATGGCGACGTCGGCGCCGCCCTGTGACAGCAGCGCCAGCGCCTGGCGCATGGTGGGACTGACAACGATGCGCATGCCGTCGTGGCGTTCACGCAGGAAGGGACCGAACAGGCCAGCTTCCGCGGCCGGCAGCGCCACGGTCTTGCCATCGAATGCGATGCCATCGGCACCAGGTTCACCCTGTTCACGCGTGGCGGCAATAGCCGTGGTCGACAGGTAGGGCAAGCTGTAACTGATGCCGGGCACCTGCTCCGGCGTGCCGATGCTGCGCACCGCGGGCAGGCAATCGACCCTGCCTTCACGCAGCGCAGCCAGGCCGTTGTCGGTGTCGGCCAAGGTCACGATGTCAAAGTCCAGGCCGCTATGCCGTTGAATGACTTTGATGTAATCGGCGGCGATGCCAACCCCGGTCGCGCCGCGCTGGACGATTTCAAACGGTGGCCGGTTTTGCAGCAGGCCCAGCTTCAACACGGGATGCGCGCGCACCCAGGCTTGCTCCGCGGCGTTGAGCGCGTGCGCCCTTTCCTCTCCCTGCGCCGCCATGCAGCAGACGGCCAGCAGGAAAGCGGCGATGCCGGCGCGCCAGCGCCTCATGCTTCGCCTATGGTATGCCTGATCTTGAATAGTTCATTATTCGATGTGACGCCGAGCTTGCGGAAGGCGGTGGTCTTTTGCGAGCTGATGGTCTTGATGCTGCGTTTGAATTTTTCGGCGATTTCCGTCACGGTCATCCCCGCCAGATAACAGCGGATCACCTCGCGCTCGCGCGCCGACAGCGCCGCCCCCAGCAGCAGCGCATCCGCGCCGTCCTCACCCTCTCGCGCATCAAAGGTGGTGCTCGCTTCGGCCACCCGATAGGACATCTCGGCGCTCAGGTACACGGCGCCCGACACCACCTTGCGCAGCGCCTTGACCAGCTCCGCCATTTCCTCGCCCTTGCCGGCAAAACCACGGGCGCCGACGCGCAAGGCCAGCGCCACCGTGGCCGGCTCATGATGCGTGGACAACACCAGGATGGGACAATCGGGGAATTTGGCCCGCAATGCGCGGATCAGCGACACGCCATCGAGTTCGTCCGGACCCAGCGCATAGTCGAGCAAAATGACGTCGGCCGGGGCCGCGAGCAAGCCCGCGATCAGCTCCCGGCTGGTACTGTAGGCGCCCACCACGTCGATATCCGGTTCCGCGCCGAGGCGGGCCACAAGGCCATGCCGCACCACGGCGTGATCATCGAGCAAGGCAATACGTAAGCGTTTCATAGGCATGGGCAAGAACCGGACGCTGTATGAAAAAAGTTTCTTTTGATGAGATTACTCCTATTTGTGCCACGACCGCCATACGAGATGCAGTTTATTAACATAGGTGCTCCTGTGCAACAAAAATGCTTCGATTTACCCGCCTTCAGACTCACATCACAATAAAGTTACTTTTATTGCATTAGCGAAGGCACGCATTATTTATTGCTGACGCTGGCGAAAAAGTCGCGCAACTCCAGGGGGCGCGCCAATGCATAGCCTTGCCCCGTGGGGCAGCCAAGCTGGCACAGCGCCTCGATGCACGATGCGTCTTCGATACCTTCCGCCACCACTTTCAGATTCATCAGCCGTGCCAGATTGACCGTCGCGGTAATGACGGCCTGCGCGGAAGCACTGGTTTTCATGTCGCGCACAAACGCGCCATCGATCTTGACCTCGTCAAAGGTCATCCTGGCCAGCAGATTCAGGGTCGATGAACCCTGCCCAAAATCATCAAGCGAAACGGGAAACCCTTTCGCCCGCAGCGTATTGAGCGAGGCGGACAGCAGCAGTTCATCGTCGACCGGCAGATCGCCAGTCAATTCAATTTTCAGCAATTGCGGCGGCACGCCTGCCCGCTGCATCTTTTCAGCCAGCCGCTGCGCGAGACCTGGCGTACACACGGTTTCGGCAGAAGCATTCAGGGCGATGGGCAAGGTCACCTGGCGGCTCTTGAGCACCAGCAGGACGTCGATCACGCGCGTCTCGATAAAGCTGAACAACAGCAAGTGCAGGCCCAGGCGGTTGACCATGGGGATCAGCACCGATGGCGGCACTTCGCCAACGCCGGGATGGTTCCAGCGCAGCAGCGCCTCGGCGCCGATGATGCGCCTGGTACGCAAATCGTACTGCGGCTGCAGCATCACGCGCAGATTCTTGCCTGTCGTCAACGCTTCGATCACATCGGCTTCCGTCGGACCGTCGGGCGGCGCAAAACAGCCTGCCTGCCGCTTGATCGACGGGACCAGCAGCAAGGCGCGCAAGGCCTCGGCAAACGCGGCGTTGCCGCCGCCGTAGACCATGCCTACATTGATGCCGGCGCGATGCGCCAGCCGGGCATGCGCCAATAATGCCGTCACGGACAAGCCGCCGATGCGGGCAACCGCCGGTTTTTCGAGCATCGCCGCGGCCTGCCCATGCAGCAAATTGAGCAGCGTCGGCTGGCCCACCCACAGCACATGCGGAAAACGCGCCAGCGGATTGGCCGCATCGAGCGTCTTGAGCAAAGTCGGCACCATCAAGCCACCATGTTCGACATCCGCGACGATCACGTCAACCTTCCCTTCGCGCAAGAGCGAAGGAATCAAGCTCAAGGAATTGATGCTTTTTACGTCTGCAACATTGATGGCACTCAGCATCGTGCCCAGCCATCGGGCACCACTCTTGTCCGTATCAGGCGTCAAGGTCAGCACGCGCAGGCAATGAAATTCGCTACGCACAGGGGAGCTGATGGTTTTCACGGAAGTTTTCCTTGGGTTAAGACGCATGGGTGAACAAAGAGTGGAAGACGCCAGAAAATGACGGGCGGCAAACCTCTTAATTGCTGTCCTCGTCATCGGGCATGCCGAAACGCGTGCGATGATCGCCCATGCATGCCCGCAGCTCATGAATACTCAGCCGGCTTACCTCGTGCATGCGTATGAGGATGGCGGCGCTGACCGGCAGCGAGCCATGTCTGATTTTGGAAAGGATGGGAGCCGATACCTGCAATTCGCGCCCCAGGGCCGCATCGTTCTTCAAGCCCAGAAAATCGATGAGCACATCGAGCAGATCGGCGTTGCGAAAACCGCTTGCAGCATTCTGTGGAAGCCGGTTGCGTAATCCCGTCACGCGTGGGGAATGCTGCTGTATTTGCTTTGTCATAGCCGCTACTTTCAATAAGGAAGATCAGGAACCGGCCACGACATGCGCATGGCAGCTGGCGCGAACCGGTGATGACTTGAAGTGTAGCGACAGACTTTCTTGACCGAAATCAGAACAGTCCTAAAATTCCCAATGAGAATTTAAAACGACGTCCTACAGCCGCAGGCTGACGAAAATCGCCAGCAGCAGCGCGCTAGCCGCCGCCAATAGTGCGCTGTTGAAACTGTGCGACTGTGCATACAGGCTGCCGGCCAGCACGGGGCCGATGATCTGTCCGATACCGTACACCACCGTCATGATGGCCATCATGTTGGCGCCAGACTTGCCCGCCTTGCCGGCGGCCCGCTGCGCGGCCGGCATGGCGATGGTCACCGTGCCGACAAACGTGCCGCCAACGAGGATGGCGCTGAGCAGGTAAGCGGCGGCCGATGGCGCCAGCACGGGCAGCGCCACGCCCAGCGCCTGCAGCAGCAAATTGAGCCTGAGCGTCTGGCGCGTGCCAAATCTCACATGCAGACGGTGCCACATGAAACACGAGGGCGCCGCACCGAGGCCGAACACGGCCCACACGTGGGCGGAGTTCAGTCCGGGCAAGGCCGCGCCGACCAGCACGGGCAAATACGTGGCCGTGACGATGTAGCCGAGTCCCGCCAGTCCGTAGATCAGCACCAGCGGCCACGGCGCCACGGGCGCCAGCGCGGTTGCGCCAACTTGCGCCGGCGCATCCGGCGCATCCGGCGCCGGCTGGCCGCTGGCGGCAATGGCGGGCGCGGCCGCCAGCCCCGTCAGCACGGTGACGCCGGCCAGCAGCAACCACATGCCGGCGCTGTGCCAGCCCAGGTGCGACGCCAGCACCAGCAATTCGGCCGACACGGCGATGCCGGCGCCCACCCCCGCGTACAGCAGCGGCGCGCCGCGCGCCTGCCGGCGCTGCACCAGCAACCATAATGAGGCGGCCACCATGGCCAGGGCGCTGAACACGCCCGCCACGCCGCGCACCGTCACGATGAGCCAGACGGGCATAGTCAAGGCCAGCACGCCCAGGCACAGCGCCGTGCCGGCCACCGACCACAGGCTCAGCCGGTGCGCGTTGTGCGCCCGCGCGCGCATGGCCAGGATGGCGCCCAGCAAGTAACCGGCATAGTTGGCCGAGGCGGCCAGGCTGCCGTCGCGCAAGCTCAACACGCCTTCCCCCACCATGTGCGGGTAGATGGCCGTGAAGGCGAAGCGGCCGAAACCCATGCCGATGGCGAGGACGACCGCCGCGGCGATGGCCGCGCGCAGCCTGGCAGGCGCGTTCACGGCGCCTCGCCGAGCTGCACCAGCAAATGCTGAAAGGCGGGCACGTCGAATCCGGCGCGCCACACCAGCACGGTGTCAATCTGCCCTGCGGGCAAGGTTGTCAAGGTGGCAGGCGCGTCCGACAGCGCCAGCACGCTGGCCGGCAGCAGGGTCACGCAGGCGCCGGCCGCCACGCAGGCGATCATGGTGTGATACGAACTCAGCTCCTGCACCTGCCATTGCGTGCTGCCGGCCACGCCCAGCAGCTCTTCGGCGATGCCGCGGTAGGTGCAGCCCTGCGGGAACGCCGCCAACGAGCGCGTACGCACGTCCATGGCGCTGCGCGCCTGCCCTTCGCTGGCCGGCAGCAGCAAACACAGTTCCTCGCGCCACACGGGCATCGATGCCAGGCCCAGCTCTTCCAATGCGGCGGCGCCTCCGAACGCGGGCGGCAAGGCGACGAAAGCGCAGTCGAGCAAGCCCGTGCGCACCTGCTCGATCAGGGGGCGCGACGGCCCCGTGCTCAGCGCCAGGCGCGTGGCCGGATGGCGGGCGTGATATGCGGCCAGCAGGGCCGGCAAGCGGCTGGCCGCCGTGCTTTCCATGCTGCCGACGCGCAAGGTGCCGCCCTCGCGCCCGCCCGTGACGACGTGCCGCGCTTCTTCCGCCAGCGCCAGCAAACGCTGCGCATACTCGAGAAAGCGCTCGCCGGCCGCCGTCAGGGCCATGCGTTTATTGGTGCGCACGAACAATTCGGCGCCGATATCGGCTTCCAGCTGCTGGAGGCGCGTGGTGACGCTGGATGGCGCACGGCCCAACCTGGCTGCGGCCTGGGTGACGCTCAGCTCACTGGCGACAGAGCAAAAAATCCGCAATGATTCCAACTCCATCGTATTCTCCATTTGAAAATGATTATGCTATTATATTCTCAAAATACGAATTGAACGCAGCATCCTCAACTTCATGAAGGAAACATCATGACTTCAATCCAGCCCTTCCTCGACCGTCTCGGCTTGCAACTGCCCATCATCCAGGCGCCGATGGCCGGCGTCTCCACGCCGCGCATGGCCGCCGCCGTCTCGAACGCGGGCGGCCTCGGTTCGCTGGCCATCGGCGCGGGCACGGTGGCGCAGGCGCGTCAGGTGATCATGGACACCCGTGCGCTGACGGATGGGCCCTTCAATATCAATGTGTTTTGCCATGCGCCGGCCGTGCGGGATGCGCGGCGCGAAGCGGCCTGGCTGGCCCATCTGGCGCCCCTGTTTGCGGAGCTGGGGGCAAGCGTGCCCGTGGAACTGGACGAAATCTACGCAACGTTCATCGGCAATGACGCGACATTCGATCTGTTGCTGGAACAGCGGCCCGCCGTCGTCAGCTTCCATTTCGGCTTGCCGACACCGCAGCAAGTCCAGGCCCTGCGTCAGGCCGGCATCTACACCATGGCCACGGCCACCAATCTGCGCGAGGCGGCCCTGATCGAACAGGCCGGCGTCGACGCCATCGTGGCGCAAGGCGTGGAAGCGGGCGGCCATCGCGGCGTCTTCGACCCGCAAGCGCCGGACGAGCGCCACAGCACCAGCGTGCTGCTGCGCCTGCTGGCGGGCCGCACCGCCCTGCCCCTCATCGCCGCCGGCGGCATCATGGATGGGCAAGGCATCCACGCCGCGCTGGACCTGGGCGCGGCGGCCGCCCAGCTGGGCACGGCCTTCGTGCTATGCCCGGAATCGTCGGCCAATGCAGGCTACCGCGCCAACCTGAAAAGCGAGCGGGCATCGGCCACGCGCCTGACCTGCGTGCTCTCGGGCCGCCTGGCGCGCGGCATGGTGAACCGCTTGATCGACTACGGCGAAGCGCCAGGCAGCCCGCCGCCAGCCGACTACCCCGTCGCCTACGATGCCGCCAAACAATTGAACGCGCTGGCCAGCCAGCACGGCAACAGCGAGTTCGCCGCGCAATGGGCTGGCCAGGGCGCGCCGCTGGCGCGGGAAATGGGGGCGGAGGAATTGATGTTGACTTTGGCCAGGGAAATGGCGCGCTGATTTCAGCACGCCGCTGACATGCGGGCGGCCAGGACAAGGAAGCCCTTGGTCGCATGCCGTCTTGGCTAGACGCTGCGACGGCATTGCAGTATCCGCTTCAGCCGCGAAGCGGACCTTTCAGCGATGATACGCTTGCCACGAAGTAGCCTTAGAGACAGCCCCAAAGATAAATGGACTGTCCCGTGGTGGCGGCTTGCCGTGCGAGCGATTGCAAATCCTTTAATAGCGGCCGCAAATCTGCTGCATCGCACTCCATCTCTTCAGTTTTTGCCCATTGCTCCGATGCGCTCTCCAACCCGTCCGCATTTGAATTTGCAAGAAGGCTTGTCAGTTCGTCCGGAAATCGGTGCAGCCAGGACTCGCCGTCCTCCTCAACGTAGATGTCTTCAGGCATGTGTTTTTCTATATCCCACTCCCTGCTTTCCAAAATGGCCCAAAGAGTACCGATTTCCAGGTCCGTGATGCCATTGAATTGGACCGGATTCAACAAAAGCGCAATTTCCTCGCCCTCGTCAGGTTCTTCAATCCGATTTGCATATCGGATGGCCTCGGCTGGACCGGCGATAAAGAAGTCTGCAATTACTCCCAATGTAGTTCTCCCAGTTTTTTGCACAAGATTGATTGGATATTCAACGACTGCTGCTGGCCGGCTGCCGTCGTTTCACTAACGGGCTAGACGCCGATCCGGCGGGATTCCCTCAGGACGTTTTCTGCACGAGCTGTTCGGCAAGCCCGATGAGGATTCCTTCCGGACCACGAATATAGCAGAGCCGGTACATGTTTTCGTACTGGACTACTTCGCCGACCAGCTTCGCGCCGCGTTTGACGAGCCGGACGAGCGTATCGTCGATATTCTCGACGGTAAACATGACGCGCAGGTAGCCGAGCGCGTTCACTGGGGCGTTGCGGTGATCGGCGACCACGGGCGGCGCGAGGAAACGGGATAATTCCAGACGGCTGTGACCGTCCGGCGTACGCATCATGGCAATCTCGACGCGCATGCCGTGCAGTCCGGTGACGCCATCTGCCCATTCTCCTTCAATCGGGGCACGCCCTTCGAGAACGAGACCAAGTTCGGTGAAGAATGCAATGGCGGCATCGATGTCTTCTACCACGATGCCGACGTTGTCCATGCGCTTGACTGTCATGTTGCCTCCTGGGTGTCTAACTTAGCTTGAAATAAGGGATAAGGAGCGCCCCGCTACGGCAGCCGGTGCCGGAACGTCGGTTCGATATTACGCGCATGCAGCCAGCGCACGATGTCTTCCAGGCTGGCGTCCTGCAGCAGCAAGCCCGGCGCAGCGGCGGATGTTGCCACTGGCAATGTGACGGCGACTGGAGCGGGCACGGCGTCAAGCAGGCCCGCATGCCCCTGCAGCTTGGCCAGCGCTTGCGCGAATTGTCCCGGGGTGATGCTGCGCAAGCTTTCCAGGAAACCCAGCTGGGCGGCGGGCGGCGGCGGCATGTCCAGGCCAGGCTCATCGACAAAGGCGGCGCCCATGCTGGGGTGGATGAAGGCGGCCCACTTGCCCGTTGGCTGCAGGCACGGCGGCAGCGCCGCCTGTTCCACGTAGTCTGGCGGCGCGATAGAGAGGATGTCGGTCGATGCTGGCAGGAAAGTCGAGCGCAGCAATTGGACGAATTGGCGCGCCTGCGCGACGGGTACGGGCGTGGCCAGCGACAGCCACAGCTGGAATGCACTGCCCGAGATGCTGACGGCGGGCGCCGGCAAGTCCAGCTCGTGCTGCACGGCATTGGCGATCGTGCACAGCGCGCTCCAGTGCGCTTCGCCGCCGCCCTTGCCGCCAAACTCCAGCACCAGCGCGCGCGTCAGGCCGCTCTCGGTCACGAGTTGCACGGCCACCGTCTGCTCGCCCGACAGATGGCGCGCCAGCACGGCCGGCGTCAGCGGCTGCGCGCCGCCCTCCGCATCGATGTATTGCTGCTGTTCCTCGAACAGGTACAGGCGGGTGAGTTCGGAAATCAGTTTATGCATGGGCGGCCTCGTAATAACGTTGAGCAAGACTTGTCAACGTGCCCAGATTATAGCGTCCTGGCTATTCCCTCACTGGCAGCCCGGCTGCATGCCGCGTCCGTCCGGCGCCAAACACCAGCCAGCTGGCCACGGCGAACAGGCAGGCGGCCACGCCGCCATACAGCATCACGGCGCCAAATCCCTGCGCCAGCGCCAGCTTCGCCACGCCGGCCGGCAGTGCGCCGGCGCCCTTGCCTACCGACAAGCCTTCCGCCATGGCGCGCAAGGTGGCCGCGTCCAGTCCGCCGGGCAACTGCATCCGCAAGGCGGACTGGATGGCTGCGACGAGAATACAGCCCATCAGCGCGATATTCACCGACAGGCTGATCATGCGCGCGCTGATGTCGATGCTGGAAGCCATGCCGGCCCGTTCGCCCGGTACGGCGCCCGTCGTCGTATTGGTGACGGGCGTGTTAGTCAGGCCCAGGCCCGTGCCCGCCAGCAGGCAGCCGGGCAGGATCGTCAGCCAGCTGGCGGCATCCACACGGCTGCCCCACAGCATCAGCAAAAAACCCACGCCGATGACCAGCAAGCCGGCAGGAATGACGGCATCGGCCCGGTAGCGCAGCGCCAGGCGCTCGGCCAGCGGCGGCACGAGCAAGGTGGGCAAGGTGTAGGCCAGCAAGGTCAGGCCCGTGTCCAGGCTGCTGTAGCCGAGGCCATACTGCACGTACAGGGGCAGATAAATCATGAACGGCCAGAAACTGCAGTTCATGCCCGCCGAACCGAGCAGCGCTCCCGAGAAACGGCGGATGCGGAACACGGCAAAGTCGATCATCGGTTCGGCCTGGCGCCGTTCGATCATGACAAACAGCATCAGACTGATCAGCGCCACGGCCAGGCTGGCCACGCTGCGCGGATCACCGAACCCCAGCGCCGGCCCCTGCGTCAGGCACCAGGCCAGGCTGAACACGCCCAGCGACAGGGTGGCGATGCCGGCCACGTCCAGCTTGCGCCGCTGCGGGTCGCGCGATTCGCTCACGCCCAGCGTCACCAGCAGCAACGCCGCCAGCGCCAAAGGTCCGTGTACGAGAAATACCCACTGCCAGTTTGACAGCGCGACGATGGCCGCGCCGATGATGGGACCGAAGCCCAGGCCCAGGCCAAACACGATGCCCCAGGCGCCAAACGCCCGGCCCCGCGCGGCGCCGTCCGGAAACTGCTGCGACAGCACGGCCACCTGGCAAATCAGCATGGCGCCGCCAGCCATGCCCTGCAGCGCGCGCGCGGCGATCAGCACGCCCGTGCTGCCGGCCCAGCCGCATGCCAGCGAACTGAGGCCGAACAGGATCAGGCTGGCGAGCAGCAAGCGCTTGCGGCCATAGCGGTCGGCCAGGGTGCCCGTGGCCATCAGCACGGTGGTGCAGGCTAGGGTGTAGGCGTTCATGATCCATTGCAAGTCCTTGAAGTCGCCATGCAGCACGGTTTCCAGGGTGGGCAGGATCACGGGCACGCTGGAAATTTCCAAGCCAAACATGAGCGAGGCCAGGCAGACGGCGGCCAGGGTGAGTACGTTTTGTTGCGAAGTAGTCAGGTGCATCGAAGCTTTGCTTTCGGTAGTCATGGAGGGATGCGTGGTGCCGGGGCACTGCAAGCGGCCATTCTAGAAAAGCTCGACTCATGAGGGAAATGATAAAATTTTGTACAATTCATTCATTTTCATCATGAATCGCAGGAGCGTCACCCATGGACTTCGATACCGCCCTGCTGCGCGCCTTTGTCGCCGTAGCGGACACGGGCGGCTTTACGCGCGCCGCCGAACGGCTGCACCTGAGCCAGTCCGCCATCAGCCACCAGATCCGCCGCCTGGAAGAGCAAGCGGGCAGCGCGCTGCTGGTGCGCACGACACGCAGCCTGCGCCTGACGGAAGACGGCGAAGATTTCCTGCGCCACGCGCGGCAGATCCTGGCCGCGCAGGATGCGCTGGCGCGGCGCTTTCAGCGCTCCTCGATTGCCGGCGCCGTGCGCTTTGGCGTGCCGGAAAATTTCATGGGCGCGCGCCTGCCCGCCCTGCTGGCGCAGTTCGCGCACCTGTTTCCCGCCGTGCGCCTGGATGTCACGGTAGGCACCTATCTTGACTTGCAGAAACTGGTCGCTGCCGATGCGCTGGACCTGGCCGTCGTCATGGCCCTCGCGGACGGACAAGATGAGGCAGCCGTGCTGCGCCGCACGCGCTTCGTCTGGGCGGCGGCGCAGGATTTCCGGCACGACAGCGCGCTGCCGCTGCCGCTGGCGTTTTCGCCCGCGCCGTGCATGCACCGGCAAGTCGGCGTCGACGCCCTCGATGCCGCCGGTCTGGACTGGCGCGTGGCGTTCACCTCGCCCAGCCAGCAGGGCTTGCGCGCCGCCGTGCTGGCGGGATTGGCCATCACGGCCATGCCGCAAAGCGACTTGGAGCCGGGCATGGTGATCATCGATGGTCAGCATGGCTTGCCTGCCCTGCCCGCCGCCCAGTTCCAGCTCGTCTGGCGCGCCACCAGCACCACGGCGGCGGCTGAAGCGTTCGGACAATTGCTGCGCGAGTGGTCAGCCGTCGCCAGTGTACCTTTGCAGGCGACATTTTCAGGCCAAAGCACATCGCCAATGACGTAACAAGCCAGGTATTGCTGCTGATGGAGGCGGCAGTCCGATAAATCGTCGCCGGACGGCTACAAGTCAGTCATAACTCATCGTGAACGTCGCCGATGCGTTTGCCGGACCTGGCGTCACCTTGCTGCCCGTCTGCAGGTAGCGCGCGCGCAGCGCGATGACATAACTGCGTTCGGTGGAGCTCAGGGTCAGGCCGCTGCTCTGCAAGCTTGCCAGCGGCACCGTGTTACTGGCCTGGGTGGCTATCTGCAGGCCTATGCCGGTGGCGGCGGGAGGACGCCCGGCGGCACCGGAGTCGAGGCTCAGCACGCCGTTGCCTGCGTTGATGGCCATGCGAACGGGATCGATGCGATAGCGCAGGCTGTTCACTTCACGCGTTCCGGGTGTCCCCGTGCCGCCCGGAGAGCTGCCGCTTTGCGACTCCCAGCTTGCAGCGGTCTTGTTAACCGTTCCATGAAACGCCGGGCAATCATTCAAGCGTATGGAAAAATCCTTCCAGCCGGTGGCGCTGTTGATCCCGCTAAAATCTTTGGGTGCATACGTGCCCATGGGCACCGAGACATCCGGCGTGCTGCAGGTCCGCGAGACGATCTGGAGACTGCCGGTGATGCCTATCTGGAAGCCCAGCACTCTGGCATCGCCGAAATTGCCGTACAGGCTGACGGTCGGCAATGAGCTGTTTGTCAACACCCCGGGAGTCACGTCTCCCAGCTTGATCAATATCAATTCAAAATTGGACGGCCCCTCAAAAGGAATCAGGCAGCGATGGCCCGGCGTGCAGGTGCTCGGCTGCGTGGAGGTCCGTCTTGGCAGTACACCGCCCCGACTATTCATGACTACCCCCAACCCCGGAATACTGGTCTTGTAGACTTTATTGGCATACGTCCCGCTGGGCCAGGCGGCCAGGCCGAAGCTGGCGTCTACCGTCAGCTCGGTAAACATTTGAAACGGGGCATACAAGCAGTCCGGTGTCACTGCCTGGCCGGAGGCCATTTTGAATGTCTGGCGATACACCTCGGTGCCCACCGGCACGTCGCGCCCGACGGTGATCGCCGACACTTGCAAAGGCATGTAGCCTATTGCCGGCTGGATCCCATTCGAGTAAGTGCAGTTGACCGCGAAAGCCGAATCGGCTACCGCCCACAGTAGCGCGACGGCCAGACCCGATTTGAGCAAAGAGCCAATATTCATAACGCGACCTTTTATATGTTGATTGGTGCAACTTACTGATGATTCATGACGTAATCATGGCGCTGGCGGCGGCGCCCAGCGGCGTAGCAATTGCTCCGTGGCAGCCCCGAACCAGGAATGTCCGACGTTCAGATCGAAAGCATCGATGCGCGAAATCGCTTCTGTATTGTTGCGGGATGAAGTGTATGGCCCCAACGGCACCTGCCATATAGGAGCACTCCGAAAAGCGGATACATTGCAAAAAATTATTAACAAGCAAGCCAAGCGACACCGGCAGCGAAGCATGCAATGGCAAAAAAGTGTAGCCTTCGCAGGTGTTCATTTTCAGGCCAAAGGAAATCCTCTCCATGACATCCCGTACTTTTCTCGTCACTGGCGCGACACGCGGTATCGGTTATGCCATCAGCACCCTGCTGCATCGGCAGGGCCACCGGGTCGTCGGCATCGCCCGGCATACTGAAGGCGTGGACTTTCCAGGCACCTTGGTTGGCTGCGATCTTGGCGACCTGGCGCAGACGGCGCAGGTTCTCGAGGCGCTTGAAAAAAAGTTCGATATCGACGGCATCGTGAACAATGCAGGCATTGCCTCGCCCCAGCCACTGGGTCAGATCGACTTTGCCACCTTGCAGAACGTCTTCGATCTGAACGTGCGCGCCGCCATCCAGGTGACGCAGCAGTTCGTGGCGGCGATGAAGCAGCGCCGCTATGGCCGCATCGTGAATATCTGCAGCCGGGCCATCTACGGCAACGCGAACCGCACCGCCTATTCCGCCGCCAAAAGCGCCCTGGTCGGCTGCACGAGAACCTGGGCCCTGGAATTGGCCGAGCACGGGGTGACGGCCAATGCGGTCGCGCCAGGCCCCGTGGAAACGGAACTGTTCCGCAAGACCCGCCCCGCCGGCAGCGAGATGGAACGCCAGGTACTTGCAACGATACCGATGCGGCGGCTCGGGCAGCCCGATGAAATTGCCGCCGCCGTCGGCTTCCTGCTATCGGAGCAAGCCAGTTACGTGACAGGCCAGGTGCTGGCGGTCGATGGCGGAGGCAGTCTGGGCGGACGCGCCTGACAGCTCAGCACTAGCAGCAAGGCTGGCATCAACACGCCGCCGAATGTCAGGGTGTAGGTGCTGACCCGTCTCCGTAGAGCCCAGTTCCTGATGGATTTTAGGCAAGCCCGTCAGCACGATGGACGTGCCGAGCACGATCATCACCTAGCTAACGAGAACGGCCGCCTTGTGCGGCGCGGCGGGGAGAGTGGAATCGGGAAGATTTTTCATGCCGCTACTGCAAGGCGTACGCATTGAATAGCTACCAGAATCAGCATGAACTTATTAGCAAAGCTAATGAGTACAAGGCAACACATGATACAGGCCACTCACCGCCGTTCACGCCCCTGCGTGCCGGCTAGCCTTTGATCATGTCGTCGGCTCAGCAAGGCTGCCACTATCGCCGCCCCGAACGCAAAACATAGCCAGCATAGAAAGAAAATATCGGCTGCATACGGCGTGCGGTCCCAATAGCTGTCGCCTTGTTTTAGCTTGAGCAACATGGCGCTCCATATGAATAGACCGCCCCAGGCAATGATGCTGGCGATAACAAAAGCAAGGATGGAATAAAGAAAGGTTCTCATCATTTGATTGAGAAAAAGCGAATCTTCCCGGCTTCGCGGAGATCCGACCAAATGGTAGGAATGACAATACCGAAGCTCGTGCGCAGGCCTGAAGTCAGATCCGTCATGCGGCTCCCGTTCCAAAGGTCGATATGATCGCCACCGGAGCCACCGGAGGGCGTGTAATAGTCCTCAAAGCAAATAATACCCGTCCGGTCAACCACCTTGTCACGCCAGTCCTTGCCGGTAATATCCTCAACTTTGCCACAGCCAAGGAAAGGCTGCTTTTCAAGCCAGGTGGCAAGTTCCGCAGCCGCCAGGCAGTGATCTTCAGCCGGATGAACCCAGCACTTGCGCTTGGAAGGATAGGACTTGAACGTGACCCCGACTTTCTTTAACGCGTGGCTTACTCGAATGGCGCACTGATTCGCAAACAAAATATCTCCCTTGGCATCCTTGGCGTTGCAAGGGCTTCCTTTTTCGTAGGCGGACCAGAGGGCACTGAATTTGATGATTGATGCATTGATCTTGCAAACCGAATCCTTGATCGCATTCGTCTTTACGCTGGCTTGCTGCTTGACGGCTTTTGTCACGCGGGTCCCCCTTCGATACGGGCCAGTGCCTCATCACCCCAAAAAACCTCATACTCGGCAATTCCATCCGTAACTACCCGCTGCATCTTGCCATCCACATCGACCTGACCAGAAAGGCGCTGGCCGTCCGGCAATACAATCAGGTAAGGCACACCATGGGCCAGGCGTTCGGCGAACACAGGTTGCTCATCGTATAGCTCCTTTACCCCACTCACAGCTTGATTGATGAGAATACCCGCTGCCATGGTTGCAACTGCATTCTCTGCTGCGTTCGGTGCACCGGATGCCCCGCTACTCCAGTCAACCGTATCCGTAAACTGGGTTGCGATCAGTGTCGCACCGCACGCGGTCTTCATGCCGGCAACGGCCACCCCTCGGCCATACAACGTCGTTGTATTGACTCCCTCGATAATCGGGTAACTCCCCTTGCACCGGGGACACATGACCTTGTGCCCCATATATGCAATCGGTTTGCCATGGCAAAGATCAGTTACCGAACCTTCAAGCACTTTGCCGCCGTGGCTAGTGGGATCACCTAATCGAATTATCTCTGGCATGCCAAGTTTTCTTTTATGAGAAATTTTATCAATTAATCATTATGTCTCACTAACTCAATTGTCCGAGCACGATAGGATGTCGCGGATAAATGTTAAAGTCGCCATGAACTTATTAGCAGTACTAATGAATAAAAAATGCGCATGGAACAGACCAACTTCAACGACATCCTTGCCTTCGTGGCCGTGGCCCGCGAAGGCAGTTTTACCCGGGCGGCGGCCAAGCTGGGCGTGTCGCAGTCGGCCTTGAGCCAGACCGTGCGCGCGCTGGAAGAACGGCTCGCCTTGCGCCTGCTGGTGCGCACCACGCGCAGCATCTCGCCCACGGAAGCGGGCAAACAGCTGCTGCGCACGGTGGCGCCCCGCTTCGACGAGATCGAGGCGGAACTGGTCCTGCTCAGTGAGCGTCGCGACAAGCCGGTAGACAACATCCGCATCAGCGCGGGAGAGCATGCGGCGCTCACCGTCCTGCAGCCGGCCATCGCCAGACTGCTGCCGGCCTACCCTGGGCGGCCTGTTTGCCTGGGAATTTGTCAAAGATGGGCAGGAACTGAAAGTACGCATGGAAGGGCAAATGATCTACAACAACATGGCCATGCAGCTCCATTCGGCGCTCGATGGCCTGGGCGTGGCTTGCATGGCCGAAGACGTCGTGCTGCCCTATGTGCCCAATGGCAGGCTGGTGCGAGTGCTAGATGATTTGAGCCAGCGCAATCGTTGACCCGAGGCGTGCTGAAAATGACGCGAACAAGCATTTACCCGCCGCCTGCGCAGGTCTATAGTGGCGTCTTCCCAATCTGTTCAAGGACAGGACCGCCATGAAACTCTTTTACTCGCCGGGCGCCTGCTCGCTGGCACCGCACATCATCCTGCGCGAAACGGGCACGCCGTTCACACTCGTCAAGGTCGACCTGGGCCAGCACAAGACGCCGGAAGGCGGCAGTTACTATGAGCTCAACCCGAAAGGCCAGGTACCGCTGCTGGCGCTCGACGATGGCAGGACCTTGAGCGAAGGCCCCGTCATCGCCCAGTACATCGCCGAGCAGGCCGGCAAGCACGACCTGCTGCCGCCCGTGGGCGACTTTGCCCGCTACAAGGTGATGGAATGGCAGAATTACATCACGTCTGAGCTGCACAAATCGTTCAGCCCCCTGTTCGATTCGCGCATCGACGCCGCCACCAAGGCCCTGTTCATCGAGGAACTGGGCAAGAAATATGCGTGGATCAACAGCCGCCTGGAAGGCCAGGCCTACCTGACCGGCGACACCATGACCGTGGCCGATCCCTACCTGTTCGCCGTGACGGGCTGGGCGCCGCAGCTGGGCGTGGACCTGTCGCAACTGGCCAATGTGCAGGCATTCCTGGGCCGCATGACCGAGCGCGACAGCGTCAAGGCGGCACTGGAAGCGGAAGGACTGGCCAAGGCCGCCTGAACGCCGTTGCATGGAGTTTTCCCGGGCTGGCGGCGCACGACAATCCCGTGCTAAGATCGTGGCGTCGAAAAAGGTGGACCGGCGTGGTGAGCCCCGGTCAGCCGTCCGCCTGTGGACGGTCATATTCCAGCCCTGGGGGCCGCGGACCACGACGAAAAGCGGACGTGCGCCGTTTTTTCGTCGGCGTGCGTTCCGTCACCCTGCTGCCTGAACGGCGTTCCGCCTGCCGCGAAAAATCACCACGTCCTTGACCAAGTGTGCTCTGCACAACCTCCAGGACGACATCATGAACCCAGCTTCAATCCACACCCCTGTACTCATCATCGGCGGCAGTCTCGTCGGACTTTCAGCCTCGCTCTTCCTCGCATGGCGGGGCGTGCCGCATATCCTCGTTGAAAAACACCACGGCAGCGCCGCGCATCCCCGCGCCACGGGCTTTACGGAACATACATTGGAATTTTTCCGCACCGCCGGCATCGCCGAGCGCATCCCCCAGGTGCCGCCCGGCGCCACCGTGCGCCGCGCCCGCGTGGAAAGCCTGGCGGGTCAGCACTACGAGGAATTGCCGTGGACACCAGGCCAGCCGGAGGAGCGCGACGGCAAGGCCTCGCCCATGGCCGGTGCCGCCATCGCCCAGGACTTGCTGGAACCGATACTGCGCGAGGCCGCGCGCGCACGCGGCGCCGACCTGCGCACGGGCGTGGAACTGCTGTCCGTGCAGCAGGATGCGCAGCGCGTCACGGCCCAGCTGCGCCAGCGCGACACGGGCGCATGCTATGCCGTCACGGCCGATTACCTGATCGCCGCCGATGGCGCGGCCAGCCCCATCCGCGAACAGCTGGGCATCGCGCGCCAGGGTGCCGGTGCCCTGCGCGTGCTGCGCAGCGTGCTGTTCCGCTGCGCGGAGGCGGACGCCTTTCTGGAACGGGGCATTCGCCAGTTCGACATCGACCAGCCAGGCTTCAAGGGTTTCCTGGGCACGTATTCGGATGGGCGCTGGTTCCTCATGTTTGAAGAGCAAAGCGAGAGCACCGACGCGCAATTGCGGGCGCTGGTCCGCCAGGCCCTGGGCAAGGACATGGCCTTCGAGCTGATCACCACAGGGCGCTGGGAGCTGGCCGGCCTGATCGCGGACAGGTTCAGCGAGGGGCGCATTTTCCTGGCCGGCGATTCTGCCCATCAATTGCCGCCCACGCGCGGCGGCTACGGCGCCAACACGGGCATCGACGACGTCTACAACCTAGCATGGAAGCTGCAAAGGGTGGTGCGGCAACAATCGCGCCCTGCCCTGCTCGACACCTATACGGACGAGCGCCGGCCCGTCGCCTGGCTGCGGCACCAGCAAACCTTCGCCCGCCCGGACTACGCGAAATGGGTCGGCGACGGCTACCAGAACGAACCCTTGTATGGCAACCTGGCGATGGAACTGGGCCAGCTGACACGCTCCAGCGCCATCCTTGGCGCGGACGCGGCACTGCCGCCGGCCGCCCATCCGCGCGACTGGGCCGGCCAGCCAGGCACGCGTGCGCCCCACGTATGGGTACGGCATCGTGGCAACAGCGTCTCCAGCATCGACCTGTTGACCGAGGATTTCGTGCTGCTGACAGCCGATCCGCGCTGGTCCGCCGCCGCCGCGCACCTATCGTTGAAGACCTTGCTGGCCGGCGCCGACGTGGTTTTCCCCGCCGATCAGGCCTTCGTCGACACTTTCGGCACAGGCGATGACGGCGCCGTGATCGTCCGGCCGGACGGCATCATCGCCTGGCGCTCGGCCCCGGCGGCAATACCGGATGCCATGCTGCTGCGCGCGGTGATGGAAAAAATCGCCTTGCCGCACGGCTGACGGCAACGGCGCCGCCACGCTGTGCGAAAATGCCCGCCTTCACCATTGCCGGACATTGCCCATGCCGCACGCTGCCATTGCCACCCTTTCCGAACGCGACGCGCACCGCATCGCCCGCCACGCCCAGGCGGCCGATGCGGCCCGCTTCCTGCATCCGGTGCAGCAAGCCTTGCTGCACCGGCGCGGCTGGCTGACGATGCTGGCGCCGCGCAGCGCGGGCGGCGCCGAACTGCCCTTGCCGCAAGTGGTGCGTCTGGAAGAAGCCGTGGCCGCCGTCGATGGCAGCATGGGCTGGGTGCTGACCCTGTGCGCAGGCGCGGGCTGGTTTGCGGGCTTTCTAGCGCCCGGCATGGCGCAGTCCATCATCGGCACGCCGCGCGTCTGCCTGGGCGGCAGCGGCGCGGCCACCGGCTACGCGGAGGAAGAAGGCGACGGCTACCGCATCACGGGCAGCTGGGACTACGCCAGCGGCGCACCGATGGCGACCCACTTCACCCTGAACGCCCTGCTGCGGCGCGATGGCCAGCCCCTGCTCGATGGCGAAGGAAAGCAGCGCATCCGCGCCTTCCTCGTCCCCGCCGCGCTGGTGCGGCTGGTGCCCTCATGGAACAGCGTCGGCATGCGCGCCAGCGCCTCGCACAGCTACCGGATCGACGGCCAGTGGCTCGGCAAGGATCATGGCTTCACGATCAGTCCCGACACCGCGACGGCCGGCGGCCCCCTGTACCGCTATCCGTTCTACTCGCTGGCCTACGTGACCCTGGCCGCCAACGTGGCCGGCATGGCCGCGCATTTCATGCAATTGGCCGAGGAATGCATGCGCCACCGCCGCCATGTGCGCGCCGGCTTGCCCCTGCTGGACGTACCGGAAGTGGCCGCCATGCTGCAAGCCAAGAAAGATGCTAGCACGACCGCCCGCGCCCGCTTTTACGCCGTGCTGGACGACAGCTGGGCCCAGGTGGCGGACGGCGCGGCGCTCAACGCGGAAGGCATGCAAGCCGTGCAGGAACGTTCGCTGGAGCTGGTCGCCGTGTGCCGCGCCGCCGTCGATGGCCTGTATCCATACTGCGGCCTGTACGCGGCCCGCGAAGACAGCACCATCAACCGGGTCTGGCGCGATTTCCACACGGCCAGCCAGCATTCACTGCTGCTGCCCTGACATTGCCAACCGCGGCTTCGCCGCGCGACAACTTGCCCTCCCCTGGCAGCCGCATGACTGAAAAGGCTGGCGGACGCCATGCGGCCCGGATTGCCTGATACTATGAGGCATTGCTACTTTTCGCTCCCCTATCCATGCACGTCAACACGCTCAGCAGCCTTGCCCAACTTTTGGCCAGCGCCGAAACGGAAACCCTGGCCTTCCCCACCAGCATCAATACGGCCCTGCTCCTGCAAAAGGAACTGGCCAACCCCGATTGCCACTCGGCCGACATCAGCCGGCTGCTGCTGTGCGAACCGACCTTGTCGGCGCGCGCCGTGGCGCTGGCCAATTCGGCCCTGTTTGCGCCCGGCCAGGCGCCCGCCATCACCAGCGTGCGCGGCGCCGTCGAGCGGCTGGGCCACCGCAACCTGTATGCGCTGGCGACGGCGGCCGTCATCCGCCAGCTGAACGCGGGCATCCGCGACGAAGCCTTGCGCGCCCGCGCCACCCAGCTGTGGGCGCACACCGTGCACGTGGCGGCGCTGGCGCATGGATTGGCGGGCGCCGTCACGCGAACGGATGCCGATACGGCGCTGTTCGCCGGCATCGTGCATGAAGTGGCCGGCTTTTATCTGCTGGCCCAGGCCGACAAGACCCCGGGCCTGTACGCCCACCTGGAAACGCAGATGGCGTCCGCCCTGGAAGTGATCGGCCGCGCGCTGATGCGCCAGCTGGGCGTGCCGCAGGCGGTGGCCGATGCCGTCAATACCTTGCCCGGTTCGACCATCATGCTGCCGCCCGAAGGCTTGCGCGACACCCTGCTGCTGGCCAAGGCGCTGGCGCCCGTGCCCTCGCCGCTGCCGCAGGCCGGCATCACCGTCAGCGCGCCGCTGCAAGCCTACCTGGACAATGATCCCGTGCTGCAGGCGCTGCGCACGCAGCCGTCGGCCGAAGCGAAGGCCCTGATCGAGGTGCTGCTCAGCTGATGGCCGATCTGCTATGATGGCGCAGGCCGGGATGGACCCGGTCCGCTTTCATTGATGTCCACTGGGAAACTGCCTTGACTACCTCCTTACGCATGCTCGGCCTGGCCGCAGCTCTGACCATGGCGTGCAACGCCAACGCCGACAGCTTCGTTTCCTCGGCCTCCAGCGCCGGCTCCCAATCGAGCGGCAGCATTTCCGATTCGCTCAACGGTTCGAGCAACAGCTCCTCGCGCGACAACAAGGTGGCCAATGGCCCCTACCGCATCATCGACGTTGCCGCCTTGCCGGGCCGCAACGGCATGACGCGGCTGACCATGCAGGCCGACGCCACGGCAACGCCGCTGGTGCTGGACTTGCCGCAAGCGGCACTGGACAAGCAGCAGCTGGCGCAGGGCGACGTGGTGCATGCGCAAAACCGCGCCTACGGCATCGAATTCTCGCGTAACGACACGCGCGCCGCCTTCTTCCTCGTGCTGGCCGACGACTGGTACGGCGAAATGGCCACGCGTCCCGTCAGCCTTTGATTCGTTTTCTCCCGCGCCGCCCGGCACTGCTGCTGGGCGTTTGCGCCATCTTCAGCGCCGGCGCGGCGCAGGCGGGCACCTCGCTCGCCTCGTCGCGCTTTTGCGACCGCGCGCAAGAACTCACGGCCACGGAACAGGACCGGCTGCTGCGCTTTGCCGCCGTCGTGCGCGAAGAACTGGCCGCCAGCGAAGGCAGCGTGGCCCTGATCAGCCGCTCGGGCCTGGACCTGGCCCGCTTCGGCATCCGCTATTCGCACGCGGCACTGGCCTGGCGCCACGACAACGACAGCGGCTGGTCCGCGCGCCAGCTGTACTACGCCTGCGACGAAGGCCGCCCGCGCATCTTCGACCAGGGCACGGCCGGTTTCGCCATGGGCACGGAAAATCCATCGCTCGGCTACATCTCGCTCGTGAAACTGCCAGCCGAAACCGTGCCGCCCCTGCGCCGCGCCCTGCTCGATCCCGTGCGCGTGCAGCAGTTGCTGGCGGGCCGCTACAGCGCCAATGCGTATGCCTACAGCCTGAAATACCAGAATTGCAATCAGTGGGTGGTGGAAATGCTGGCCGCCGCCTGGGGCGAACTGGACGCGGGCGGCGACTTGCGCGCCCGTGCCCAGGACTGGCTGCGCGCCGCGCCGTATGCGCCCGCCCCCGTCGACGTGGGTGCGCGCTGGCTGATGCTCGGTTCCATCTTCGTGCCCCTCGTGCACATGGACGATCACCCGCCGGAAGCCATCGGCACGATGCAGCTGGCAGTGAGCCTGCCGGCCAGCCTGGAAGCGTTCGCGCGCCAGCGCCTGCCGGCAAGCGAACGCGTGGAAATCTGCCACGACGGCAAGCAGGTCGTGGTGCACCGGGGCTGGGATGCGATCGCCGACGGCTGCGTGCCCGGCGCGAACGACAGGGTCATCGCCCTCGACGATACGCCGCACGACAGTCCCTGACGGCAGTCCCTAAGCTGCGGCCAGCGCCGCTTCGACCTGGTCAAGCAGGCGCGATGGTTCCAGCCCCTGCCCCATCCTGCGAGCCATCTCGCCACACGCCAGCTGGACCCCGGGCGCGGCGAGCAGGCGCGCCAGCTGCCGCTGCATGCGTCCCGCCGACAGACGCCTGGCCAGCAAGACATCCCCCACGCCGAGCCGTTTGACCCTCCAGCCGTTATCGAACTGGTCGTATGCGAACGGCACGATCAGTTGCGGAATGCCCGCACGGAAAGCATCCGCGCTGGTGCCGATGCCGCCATGGTGCACCACGGCCGCCACGCGCGGCAACAGGGCCGCAAACGGCACGTGCGCTTGCCACATGACGCTGGCCGGCAAATCCTGCGGCACTTGCGCCGCATGCGGCGTGAGGAACAAGCCGCGCCGTTCCAGCCGCCGCAACACTTCCAGGGCGACGCTGAAATAACGCTGCGCGTGCTGGTGGCCGGTACCCGGTGTGAACACGATGGGCGCTTCGCCCTCGTCCAGAAAACGCTCGAGCGCTGGCGGCAGCGCCGCAGCGCCATGCATGGCGGCGCCCATGAAACCGGTTTGCACAAAATGCGGCGGCCAGTCCGCCTGCGGGGCGGCGAACCACGCTGAAAACAGTCCCAGCGAGGCATCCGGCGCGGTCAGCATGTGCGCAAAAAAATGCGCTTCGGGCGGCAGTCCGTGCTGCGCGCGCGCCCCGTTCAGGCCAGGCAGCAGCACCGGGTCGACCATGCTGCGGTTGATCAGCCGCCACAGGGCCTGGCGCCAGGCCAGCGGCACCCAGGCGGGAACGCGCAGCGAGCCGGCCGCCAGGAAATCATGGCTGCTGCACAAATTCGATGGCGCCAGATACGCCGCGACGATGCGCAGGCCCGGGCGTGCCGAGCGTGCCAGGGCGGCCATCGGCACGAGGAAGGGGTGGCACAGCACCACGCAATCTTCAGCATCCGGCAAGCCTTGCACGACGTCGCGCACGGCGCCCAGGTGCGGCACGAGGCCGCGCCACACCAAGCCCCAGCCCTTGCGTTCATCCCACAGGCCCGGGTCGCCCAGCATGGCCTGGCCCTCTGCCGCACTGCCAAAGGTGTGATACGGCAGCCTTGACGCCTGCGCTGCCGCTTCCTGCCAGCCCGGCACGAGCAGCAGCACGCGCCGGCCCCGCTGCTGCAAGCCCTGCGCCAGCGCGATAAACGGTTGGATGTCGCCGCCCGTGCCGCTGCTGGCGACGATGACGAGCGGCATGGCGACGGCCTGGCCGGCCAGCGCTTCAGCCCGGGGCAGCATCGAGCGCCTGGCCGATCGCATAGAAGCGCCCGCCGGCGATGTAGTGCAGGCTGCGCCAGGATGGATCGGCGTCTTCGAAATGCCAGTGCCCGTCACGGAACACGCGCGTGTCGGCCCAGGCGCCCACCACTTCGCCGATGAACAGGTCATATGCGGTCTGGTTGTGCGGCTCGGGGATCAAACGGCAGGCCAGCCAGGCCGAACATCCGGCCACGAACGGCAAATCAAAGCCGTCCATGTGAAACAGCCGCACGCCAGCGCGCGCCAGTTTGTCGGGCTGCGCATCGAGGCTGTGCGTGCCGACGGCGTGAGTCAGCTGCAGCTGCGCCGCCGTCGGCACCTGGATGACGAACGTGCCGCTGCCTTCGACCAGCGCGCGCGTGCGCGTTGCCTTGTCCAGCACCACGGTCAGTTTTGGCGGCGCGAAATCGAGGGCGCAGGCCCAGGCGGCGGCCATCACATTCTCGATGCCGTCATGGCGGGCCGAGACGAGGATGGACGGGCCGTGATTGAGCAGTCGATACGCTTTTTCCAGCGGCACGGCGGCGAGGTGGTCCCGTTCATTTAGCGACAGCAGCATATCCCACTGGTCGATGCCGGGCCCGAAACCGTCCGGCGTCACCTTGACTGTCTCAAAGCCGAAACGCGCATAAAAAGCCTGCGTGTGCTGGCTGGTGTTCATGCTCACCTTGGCCACGCCCGGCACGGCGCGGATGGCGTCCAGGCGCGCCTGCGTCAGCGCGCGGCCCAGGCCCTGGCCGTGCAGATCCTGCGCCACCATGCCCCAGCACAGGCTGGCCACCGTGCCGCCCGCGTCCAGCGCATGGCCGCCGCAGGCGACGATGCGTCGGTCGCGTTCGATGACCAGATACGGATGCGTCGATTTTTCCAGCCAGGCGGCAAAGTCCGCGCGCTCGGACGGGTCGAAAAAGCGCGGCGTATTGCCGTCGAAAAGAGCCAGGCAGGCATCGCGGTCGCCGGCCTGGTAAGGGCGCACTGTTTGCATTTTTTGTACTTAAAAAAACATGAATGGCAATTATAAGGGGCGCACGGTCAAGCCAGCTGTTCCGGGCCGACGACGTGCACGCCCGGCGTGCCGGCCAGCGCCGCTTCCAGCAAGGCGCTGGCGATACGCGGCGCGGGATTGATGCGCCAGCGGCGCGGCAGCACGGGACCGAGCACGCGCAAGATGCCCAAGGCAGCGCCCTCGCCCGCCCGCGCCACGTCGCGTTCGCCGCCGATCAGTCCCGGCCGCACGTGCGTCAGCGACGCAAAGCCCAGCGTTTCGAGGTCGCGTTCCAAGTCTCCCTTGACGCGGTTGTAGAAAAAGTGCGAAGCCGCGTTGGCGCCGGCGGCGGAATTGAGCGCATACGTGCGCGTGCCGGCCGCCAGCGCCAGCCGCGCCGCGGCCAGCGGATAGTCATGGTCGACTCTGCGAAACGCCTGCCGCGTGCCCGCCACCTTCATGGTCGTGCCCAGGGTGCAGATGACGGCGTCCGCCTGCCACCAAGGCGCGTCCGCCGGCAAGCGGTCGAAGTCGACAAGGGGCGCGTGCAATTTGGGCTGCGCCGGCAAGGGCTTGCGCACGGGCGCGACGATGGCCGTGACGCGCGTGTCACTCAGCGCCAGGCGCAGCACTTCGCGGCCCACCAGGCCCGTGGCGCCTATCAGTATCAGTTTCATTCATTCTCCCCGCATGCTGGACGCCACACGATACAGCATCGGGCGCCCAGGCAGCGCATCAGGCGCCCGCGTGCGTGTGATAGATCTTGCTGACGATGGTCCACTCGCCCTGCACCTTGAGCAGATTGAAAAAATCGGTGAAGCGGAAGCCCGAAATATCGTCCGTGTCGACGCGCGCGCTGGCCGCCGTGCCCACGATATCGATCCGCGCGATGGCCGCCTTTGCCTGCGGCGATGGCCGGAACGCGCTGTCGATGATTTCGAACAGGCCTTCGATGGGCCCGCCCGTCAGCTTGTCTTCGCCGTCGACGCCGAAAATGGTGGCCTCGCTGCTGAAGGCCGGGCGCATGATGCTGCTGTCGGCCTGAGCCCCGCCCGCATTGTATTGATTCAGCACGGCGACGATGGCCTGGTAATCCTGCACATAAGTGGTGTTGTTCATGTTGCGCTCCTTGAGTGGGTAAAAAGAAAAATCAGGACTGGCTGGCCGGCCAGTCGGTGTAGCCGACGGCGCCGCCCCCGTAATACGCCGCGCGCGGCGCCACGGCCAGCGCCACGCCATGGCGCAGGCGCGCCACGAGGTCCGGGTTGGCGATGAAGGGACGGCCGAAGGCCACCGCATCGACCTTGCCTTCGGCGCGGCGCGCCAGCGCCAGCTGCAGGTCGTAATGGTTGTTGCCGATGTAGGGGCCATCGAACAGCGCCCGCAACGCGTCGAGGTCGACGCCATCGGGCACGTCGCGCGAGGTGGCCGTGGCGCCCTCGACGAAGTGCAGATAGGCCAGTCCGTGGCGGTTCAACTGTCCGATCACATAGCCATAGGTGGCCATCACGTCGCTGTCGACGGGCGTGTTGCCCGCGTCGGGCGTGACGGGCGACAAACGGATGCCTACCCTCGATGCGCCCCAGATATTCACCACGGCATCCGTCACTTCCAGGGTCAGGCGCGCGCGGTTGTCGATGCTGCCGCCATAAGCGTCCGTGCGCCGGTTGGTCGAATCGCGCAGGAACTGGTCGAGCAGGTAGCTATTGGCCGAATGCACCTCGACGCCGTCGAAACCGGCGCGCAGCGCGCATGCGGCCGCATGCGCATACTGGGCAACGATGCCGGCGATTTCCCACGTTTCCAGCGCGCGCGGCATCGACACGGGCTGCATGCCGCTCGCCGTGTAAGTGCTGCCCTCGGCGCGGATGGCGGACGGCGCGACGGGCGCGGCGCCGCCGGGCTGCAAGCTCGTATGCGAAAACCGCCCCACATGCCACAGCTGGCAGACGATCTTGCCGCCGGCCGCATGCACGGCATCCGTGACCAGCTTCCAGCCAGCCACCTGCTCGTCCGACCAGATGCCCGGTGTCAGGGCATAGCCGCGCGCCTGGGGCGAAATATTCGTCGCCTCGCTGATGATCAGGCCGGCGCTGGCGCGCTGGGCGTAGTACTCGGCGTGCAAGGCGTTCGGCACGCCATCGTCGCCCATGCGGCTGCGCGTGAGCGGCGCCATGACGATGCGGTTGGCCAGCGCCAGCGCGCCCAGGTCGACTGGAGAAAATAGATCGCTTTCATGCTGTTCGGTCATCGTATTGCTTTCATATTGTGCGAGAGATCAAAAAATAACTGACCGGTCGTCTAGTTAATGATTAAAAAAAACGGCTACGCCAGCAGCCGTTGCGTGGTGGACATGGCCGCGTCGAACGGCCCGCCGTTCCTGGCCACCTTGACCATCAGGGAAGCGCCCAGCCACAGCTGGTACAGCGATTCGGCCAGCACGCGGGCCGGCGTCGTCGCCGCCACGGAACCGTCGAGGTAGCCCGCTTCCACGCACTGCGTCAGGCGGTCCAGGATGGCGCCCGTACCGTGCTGCAGCACGGCGCCCATGTCCACGGACAGGTCGCACACTTCGGCGCCCAGCTTGACCACCAGGCATTTGCCTTCCGGGGCGCTGCCGGCCTGCGTCGCGCTCCAGTAGTCAAAATACGCGAGCAGGCGCTCGCGAGCGGTGCCCGGGCCGTCCAGCAAGGCGTCGACCGTCTGCAGATAGGTGGTGAAGTAATCGTCGAGCAAGGCTTGGCCAAACTCTTCCTTCGACTTGAAGTAATAGTAGAACGAGCCTTTCGGCACGCCGGCCGCCGCCACCAGTTCGGCCAGGCCCACGGCCGTATAGCCCTTCTCGGCCATCAGGGCCTTGGCGATGTCGATCAGGTGCTGGCGCATGTCAGCGGAGGATTTTTTGCTCATGCGGCCAGTATAGCAAAAAATCTGACCGGTCGTCTAGTAAACTATCCCCTGCTCCGCCATCACCCCAGGCGCAGCGCCAGCGCGGCCAGGGTCACGAGCAGCACGGGCACGGTCAGCACGATGCCGACGCGGAAATAGTATCCCCAGGAAATGTGGATATTCTTGCTGTCGAGCACGTGCAGCCACAGCAAGGTAGCCAGGCTGCCGATGGGCGTGATCTTCGGGCCCAGGTCGCTGCCGATGACGTTCGCGTAGATCATCGCTTCGCGCACGGCTCCCTGCGCCGTCGTCGGGTCGATGGCCAGCGCGCCCACGAGCACCGTCGGCAAGTTGTTCATCACGGACGACAACAAGGCCGTCAGCACACCCGTGCCCATGGCCGCGCCCCACACGCCGTACTGCGCAAAGTGGTTCAGCATGCCCGTCAGGTAAGCCGTCAAGCCAGCATTGCGCAAGCCGTACACGACCAGATACATGCCCAGCGAAAAAACGACGATCTGCCACGGCGCATGGCGCAGCACGTGGCGCGTGGAAATCACGTGGCCCTTGCCGGCCACCACCAGCAGCAGCGCGGCGCCCACGGCCGCGATCAGGCTGATGGGCACGCCCAGGCGCTCCTGCGAGAAAAATCCCACCAGCAGCAGCGCCAGCACCAGCCAGCCGGCGCGGAAGGTAGCCAGGTCGCGGATAGCGGCGTCAGGGCGTTTCAGCTGCGCGACTTCGTAGTCGCGGGGGATATCCTTGCGGAAAAAGAGCAGCAAGGCGGCCAGGGTCGCCAGCACGGCGACGACATTGACTGGCGCCATCACGGACGCGTACTCGGCAAAACCGATCTTGAAGAAATCGGCCGAAACGATATTGACCAGGTTCGACACTACGAGCGGCAGACTGGCCGTGTCGGCGATGAAGCCGGCCGCCATCACGTAGGCCAGGGTGGCCCTGGCGGAAAATTTCAGCGCCCGCAGCATGGCGATGACGATGGGCGTCAGGATCAGCGCGGCGCCGTCATTGGCGAACACGGCCGAGACGAGCGCGCCCAGCAAGACCAGCAGCACGAACAGTTTTCTGCCGCTGCCCCCGCCCCAGCGCGCCACGTGCAGCGCGGCCCACTCGAAGAAGCCGGCCGCATCCAGCAGCAGGCTGATGATGATCACGGCCACGAAGGTGCCCGTGGCGTTCCACACGATATGCCAGACGACGGGAATGTCGCCCCAGTGAATCACGCCGGCCAGCAAGGCGACACAGGCGCCGATGACGGCGCTCCAGCCAATACCCAGGCCGCGCGGCTGCCAGATGACGAGGACCAGGGTTGCGAGGAAGATGAGGAAAGCGGTGAGCATGGGGCGAGGTTCCGGGTATGCGGCATCGCGGGCACCATGCGCCGCAGCCATTGAATATCATCAACAATTCTATAATACTGGAATTATTGAATCAAAGCAAAGCTGCGGCGTACTTCCTTACTTCAGCGCAATGGCGATATCGACCAGCCCCACCGCCCCATTGCCGATGGCGGAAGCGGCTGGCGTGGCCGCACCGCCGCTCAGCACGGCCCCACCCGTCGCCAGGTCGATGCGGTACAGCGAGCTCGGTCCCGTGGCCGACGTGCGCAAGGCCGCCAGGGCCAGGCCGTTGGCGCCGCCCGCGATATCGAAGCCCACGTCGCCCGCCACCGCCACGCCAAGCGCGCCGACATTCACCAAAGTGCCGTCGTTTGGCGGATTTTGCAGGGCGAGCGAGGCGCTGGCGGTGTCGATATCGAACAGCATGGTCGCCGTCGTGCCGGCAAAGCTGTTGGTATAGGCGGCGGCTGTCACGCTAGGCGCGGCGCCCGCGCGGTTGACGCTACCGTCGGTGGTGGTGGCGCCCGTGTCGACATTGATGCGCAGGCTTTGCCCCGTGTTGCCGATCACGCGCAGGCGGTCGGCGACGGGATTGAAGTCGACGCCAAAGGCCGTGCCCGCGATGGCCGTGTACGGCGCGGTGACGTCCAAGGCATCGGCGGCCAGCGTCGCCTTGACGGTGGCCGCACCCGTCGCCGGGTCGATGGTGACGATACGCCCCGTCGACGATATCCCGTACAGCAAGCCATCCTTGGGACGGATGTCAAAGCCCAGCAGGCGCTCGCTTGCCGCCAGGCCCGTCACGGCCACGTTGGCGTCGAGCGTGTTCGGCGTGGCCGTCTTGAAGGTGACGATGCGGGCGTCGTCCGTCAAGCCGTAGGCGACGGGCGTGGCCGGCGCTTTCAGGGCGATGCCGCGCAGCTCTTCCGTCACGCCGATGGCCGCCACCAAGGTCGCCGGCGCCGTGGTGGCCGCCAGGTTCAAGGTGTACAGGTTGCGCGCGCCGGCCACCGTCATGACGGCGTAGCCCGTATTCGTGCGCGCATCGATGTCGAAGCCGGCCACGCCGGTGGCCGCCACGCCCAGCGGCACGGCGCTGGCCAGGGTGCCGTTGTTCGGCGGATTTTGCGTGTACAGGGTGGCGTTGGCCCCATCGATGACAAATAAAGTGGTGCTGGCCGTGCCGGCAAAGCTGTTGGTATAGGCGGCCGCCGTGATGGCCGTACTCGCTGCGCCGCCGTTGATATTGCCATCTGTCGTGGTCGCGCCCGTGTCGACATTGATGCGCAGGCTCTGCCCCGTGTTGCTGACGATGCGCAGGCGGTCGGCGACCGGGTTGAAGTCGACGCCGAACTCCGTGCCGGCCAGCGCCGTGAAAGGCGCTGTCGCGTCGCCAGCGTCGGCCGCCAGGGTGGCTTTGACGGTGGCGGCGCCCGTCACGCCATTCAGGGTGTAGATGCGGCCCGTGCTGCCGACGCCATACAGCTGGCCATCGGCGGGACGGAAATCGATGCCCAGCAGGTTTTCGCCGGCCTGCAGGCCCGTCACTGTCGCCGTGGTGCGGATGGTGGCCGGCGTGGCGCGGTCGAACGACAGCAGCTTGTTGCTGGCGGTGAGCACGAAGACGTCGCCAGCCACCACCACGGGCGGCGGTGGTGTGACGACGACATCGTCGTGGTCGCTGCCGCCGCCGCAAGCGGACAAGGTCATGGCGACGGCGGAAACAAGCAGCAGCTTGGCGTATGGCAAGGTTGGCAGTGGTGACATGGTCGTGGTCCCGATAGAGTGAGTGGAGGTGCAGCTCATGCCGCCGTTGCGGCGAGCGCACCCCTGTACTACTCGCCGTGCCCGCGTTTGGATGCAGTGATGCAAAAAAATTTATTTCGGCGCAATTTATGCTTGTGTTTAGGCAACTTAATCGGTGTATAGTCGCAGGCACGATTGAAACTGGGGTCAGGAAAGTGGCGCGCATCTATCAGACCAACAACATGGGCGAAGCCGACGTGCGGGTGGCCATCGTGCAGCGCGGCAGCGCCGACTTGCTGGTGCACCGCGTGGCCAGTTTTGGCCTGGCGCATGGCGACGCCCTGTGGTTCATCACCCGCGAGCGGCAAAGCGCCACGGCCGGCATGTATTTCACCTCGCCAGGCTTTGCGCAGCTAGCCATCTGTTTTGTCGACCACGCCAGCGAAGCGGGCTGGACCCGGCCACATCGGCTCAAGGGCTGCCTGTCGCACGGCGGCAGCTGACATCAAGCGGAGGAGCTCGTCATGGATTTGATTTTGCTGGAACCCGGCAACGGGGAACTCGTGTTCGGCAAGACGCCGGACGGTGGCAATGCCGGCATCGACGCCATCTGGCGCGACGCCGCTGCGCTGCAGGGCATGGGACCATGCATCGAGCTGGTCTCGCTGCACCAGGGCATGAAGCAGCAAATAACGACGGACGTCAGCAATTCTGCGCGCACGTCGGGGCGGCCCGTGATCACGGAATTTACCTGTGTCAAATATGTCGACCGGACCTCGGTCAACTTGTACGACCTGTGCCTGCGCGCCAAGCCGCTGGGCACCGGCACGGACCAGCCAACCAAGCTCTACATCGCCCGCAACTCGGGCGACAAGACGGCCAACATCATGACCATTTGGCTGCGCGACGCCATCATCAGCGAAATCCAGCTGCAAACCCATCCCGATGACATGCCGACCGAGCAGTTCAAGCTGAATTTCACGGAAATCCTCTGGAGCCACAGCGTGCAGCAGGCCGACGGCAAGCCCGGCCCCCAACACACGACAGGCTGGAGCCTGGCGCGCAATCGGCCCATCGGCGCTTTCACGGGCTAAGCAAAGCGCCTACTCCTCCAGCCCTCCCCCCAGCGCCTTGTACAAGGCCACGGCCGACTTGAACTGGTCGCGCCGTGCGTCAAGCAAGGCTTGCTGCGCCGCATACGACTGGCGCTGCGCGTCGAGCAATTCCAGGCGGCTGTCCTGGCCCGCGTCGTAGCGCAGCTGCGACAGGCGCTGGCGCTGCTGCGCCGCCACCACCACGCGCTGTTGGGCATCGATCTGCTGCGCGTACGTGGCGCTGCCGGCCAGGCCGTCGCGCACTTCACGAAACGCCACCTGGATCGCCTGTTCGTACTGCAGCACGGCCACGTCCTTGCGCAGGCGCGACAGCTGCAGTTCCGCGCGCAGCTGGCCGCCCTGGAACAGCGGCTGCGTCACTTGCGGCGCGAACGACCAGCTGCGCGCGCTGCCGCGGAACAGGTCACCAAGCTCCGGGCTGGCAAAACCCAGCGACGCCGTCAGGGACAGGCGCGGGAAGAAGGCGGCGCGCGCGGCGCCGATTTCCGCATTCGCCGCCACCAGCGCATATTCCGCCTGCAGGATGTCTGGGCGGCGCGCCAGCAAGTCCGACGGCAGGCCGGGCGGCAGCTGCGTCAGCACGGGCTGGCCATCAAGTGCGCGGCCAGCCGGCAAATCGGCGGGCAGCGGCGCGCCGAGCAGCAATTCCAGGTTGTTGCGCGCCAGGGCACTGGCCCGTTCGCGCGCCTGCACGTCCGCCTCCGCCGTGGCGGCCTGCCCTTGCGCCTGCGCCACGTCCAGGCCGCTGCCCTGCTGCGCGCCATGCAAGCGCTGCGTCAGCACCAGCGCCTGGCGCCAGTCGAGCAGGGTTTGCCGGGCCAGCGCCAGCTGTTCCTCGGCCAACCGCTGTTCCAGGTAGGCATCGGCCACGGCGCCGATCAGGGCCATGCGCGCAGCGCGCTGGCCCTGCTGCGTGGCCAGGTAGCGGGCAAACGCGGCGTCCGACAGGGAACGCAGGCGGCCGAACAGGTCGATCTCGAACGCGCTCATGGCGATGCCGGCCGTGAATTGGTTTTGCGTCACCGCATCGGCGCCGCGCTGGCGCACGCCGCCAGCATTGGCGCCGATGGCCGGATAGCGGCCCGCATCCTGGATCTGGTACTGGGCCCGCACGGCTTCCACGTTGAGGGCCGCCACGCGCAAATCGCGGTTGTTTTCCAGCGCAATGTCGACCAGGCGCTGCAGGCGCGCATCGAGCAGCATCTGGCGCCAGCCCAGGTCCGCCGCAGTGTCCACACTGCCCGGTGCGGAGACCTCGGCATACGCTGCAGGTATCGGCGCCGCCGGCTTGACCAGCGGCGGCGTCAAGGAACACGCCGACAAGGCCAGCGCGGCCAGGGGCGTCATAAAGAATAAACGCATTACAACTCTCCTTCCACCGTCTTGACGGCGATGCGGTTACTGCGTTTGTTGAAGTACGTGCCCATCTTGTCGACGGCGCCCAGCACCACGACAAAGAACACGGGCACGAAAAACACGGCCAGCACGGTGGCGGTGATCATGCCACCGAACACGCCCGTGCCGATCGCGTGCTGCGTCTCGGCGCTGGCGCCCGTGGCCAGCATCAGCGGCACCACGCCCAGCGCGAACGCCAGCGACGTCATCAAAATCGGGCGCAAGCGCAGCCTTGCCGCTTCCACCGTCGCCTCGACCAAGCCCTTGCCTTGCGCCTGCAGCTGGCGCGCATATTCAACGATCAAAATGGCATTCTTCGCCGACAGGCCGATGATCGTGATCATGCCCACCTTGAAGAACACGTCGTTCGGCATGCCGCGCGACATCACGGCCAGCACGGCGCCCAGCAATCCCAGCGGCACGACCAGCATCACGGAGACGGGAATCGACCAGCTTTCATACAGGGCCGCCAGCACGAGGAAGACCACCAGCATCGACAGCGCCATCAGCATCGGTGCCTGTGAGGCCGATTCCTTCTCTTGCAGCGACTGGCCCGTCCACGCCAGCGCGAAGCCCGGTGGCAGCTGTTTCACGAGCCGTTCCATTTCCAGCATGGCGTCGCCGCTCGATACGCCCGGCGCCGCGCTGCCCGAAATGCGCGCCGCCGGATAACCCTGGTAGCGCACCAGCTGCAGCGGCGACTCGCTCCACACGGGACGCACCAGCTCGCCCAGCGCCACCATGCCGCCCGCGTTATTGCGGATGCGCAGGGCCAGCACGTCGTTCAGTTGCATGCGCGACGGCGCATCGGCCTGGATGATCACCTGCTGCATGCGGCCGGCATTCGGGAAATCATTGACATAGGTCGAGCCCATGGCAGCCGTCAGCATGTCGGCAATCGCCGTAAACGACACGCCCAGCGCTTCGGCCTTGGTGCGGTCGATGTCGAGGCGCACGCTGGCGCCCGGTGGCAAACCGTCCGGATACACGCCCGCCACCTTGCCGCTTTGCGCGGCCAGGCCCAGCAACTGGTTCTGCGCCGCCTGCAAGGCAGCGACACCCTGGTTGGCGCGGTCTTGCAGGCGCATGGAAAAGCCGGACGAGTTACCCAGTTCATCGATGGCGGGCGGCATCAGGCTCATGATCATGCCCTCCTTCGCCTGCGACATGGCCGCCTGCGCCAGCGCCACTTCTTCCTGCGCCGTGGCGCCGTTGCGCTCTTTCCAGTCCTTCAGCATGGTGAACGCCAGGCCCGCATTCGGGCCCGCGCCGGAAAAGCTGAAACCGAGAATAGACTGGTTCACTTCGATGCCGGGCCGCGTGGCCACGTGCTGCTCGTACAGCTTGACGACGTCGAGCGTGCGCTCCATCGTCGCGTCGGACGGCAGCTGGATCGAGGTGATGAAGTATCCCTGGTCTTCCTCCGGCAAGAAGGCCGACGGCAGCTGCATGAAGGCCACGCCCAGCGCCGTGACGATGGCGCCATACAGCACCATCGAGCGGCCCGCGCGTTTCACCATCGCCACCACGCCCTTTTCATAGCGCGCCGTCATGCGCTCAAAACCGCGGTCGAACCACAGGAAGAAGCCTTTCTTGTCATGGTCGTGCGGGCCGATGGGTTTCAACATGGTGGCGCACAGGGCCGGCGTCAGGGTCAGCGCCAGGAATGCCGAGAACAGAATCGACACGGCCATGGCCAGGGTGAACTGGCGGTAGATCGCACCGACGGAACCGCTGGCCAGCGCCATCGGGATGAACACGGCCGTCAGCACCAGGGTGATGCCCACGACCGCCCCGGTGATTTCGCGCATCGCTTTCGACGTCGCTTCCTTCGGTGACAAGCCTTCGGTGGCCATCAGGCGCTCGACGGCTTCCACCACGACGATGGCGTCATCGACGATGATGCCGATGGCCAGCACCATGCCGAACATGGTCAGCACGTTGACGGAATAGCCGGCCATCAGCATGACCGTGAAGGTACCCATCAGGGCGATCGGCGCGACGATGGCGGGAATCAAGGTGTAGCGTATCTTTTGCAGGAACAGATACATGACGAGGAAGACCAGCACCATCGCTTCCAGCAAGGTGATGACGACCTTCTCGATCGAGATCTTCACGAACGGCGCCGTATCGAACGGTACCGAATATTTGATCCCGGCCGGCATGGTATGCGCCAGTTCGGCCATGCGCGCGCGCACGGCGCTGGCCGTCTGCACGGCGTTGGCGCCGGGCGACAGCATGATGGCGGCGCCCGACGCGGCTTGCCCGTTTTCGCGGATGCTGAAGTTGAAGCTTTGTGCGCCCAGCGACACTTTCGCCACGTCGCCGATCGTCACTTTCGAGCCGTCCGCATTCGCGCGCAGCACGATGGCCGCAAATTCGGCCGGCGTCTGCAGCTGGCCCTGCACCGTCAGCGGAATGGTCACGCGCTGGCCGTGCACGGCGGGCGAGTCGCCGAGGCGGCCCGGGGCGATCTGCGCATTTTGCTGCGCGATGGCCGCCGTCAGTTCGCCCATGGCGATGTTGTACGACACCAGCTTGGCCGGATCGACCCAGATGCGCATGGCCCGCTCGGAGCCGAACAGCTGCACCTTGCCCACGCCGGGAATGCGGCGCAGTTCTTCCGTCACGTTGCGCGCCAGGTAGTCGCCCAGCGCTACTTCGTCATGCTGGCCGTTGTCGGAAATCAGGCTGACGATCATCAGGAAGCCGGACGACGCCGATTCCACCGTCAAGCCGTTTTGCCGCACGGCTTGCGGCAGGCGCGGTTCGATGGCTTTCAGGCGGTTTTGCACGTCCACCTGGGCCATTTCCGGATCCGTTCCCGGCTGGAAGGTGACGGTGATCGAGGCCGAACCCGACGTATCGGTGGACGACTCGAAATACAGCAGGTGCTTGACGCCCGACAGTTCGCGTTCGATCAGGCCGACCACGGAATCGTTCATGGTTTGCGGCGTGGCGCCAGGGTAGTTGGCGCTGATGCTGACACTGGGCGGCGCCACCGAGGGGAAGCGCGCAATCGGCAATTGCGGTATGGCGATCAGTCCGAACAGGACGATGAAGACCGCCACCACCCACGCAAAGACGGGGCGGTTGATGAAAAATTGAGGCATGTCGTTAGGCTTTCATGGTATTCAAATGGCGCATCAATGCGCCTTGGCGGCGGTGGCCGTTGCCACGACAGCCGGCTTCCACGGTTGCGGCGCGGCGGTGGCGCCCGGCTGCAAGCGTTCCTGGCCTTCGATGACGACGGTTTCTCCCGCTTTCAGGCCGCCGTTGACCACGTACTGGTGGTCGACGACGTCGCCCACGGCGATCGTCTTCAGGCTCGCTTTGTTCGTGCCATCGAGGACCCAGGCCTGCGCCTGGCCGCCGCTGCTGTGCAAGACGGCCTGCTGCGGCAGCAGCACGCCATTTGCCTGCACGGCGCGGGCGATGCGCGCGCGCACGAACATGCCCGGCAAGAGCTGGCGCTGCGGATTGTCGACCAGCACGCGGACGACGGCGTCGCCCGTGCCCGCATCGACGCTGATGCCCGAGAACAGGATGCGCCCCGTGACGGGATGCGGCTGGCCATCGGCGCCTAAAATGGTCACGGGCAGCTTGTCGGCGCCCCCGTTGCCCGAGGCTTGCAAGGCGGCCAGTGCGGCGGCCGGCTGGCGCACGTCGACGTACACCTTGTCGATCTGCTGGATGCGCGCCATCGGCGTCGCATCGGCCAGGCCCACGAGTGCGCCTTCCGTCACCAGTTCGGAGCCGATGCGCCCGGCAATCGGCGCCTCGATGCTGGCAAAGGCCAGGTCCAGGCGGCGGCGTGCCAGGGCGGCACGCGCCTGCGCCACGGTGGCCACGGCCTGCTCGCGCTGGGCCACGGCGTCGTCATACGCCTGGCGGCTGATGGCGTCCGCCTCCACCAGCGGTTTTAACCTGTCGGCCTGGCTGCTGGCGCGCTTGGCCGTGGCCACCGCATGCTGCAAGGAGGCGGCGGCCGAATCGACGTCCGCCTGGAATGGCGCCGGGTTCAGCTGGAACAGTTTCTGCCCCGCTTTCACTTCGGCGCCCTGCTCGAACTGGCGGCGCAGCACGATGCCGCCCACCTGCGGGCGGATATCGGCCGTGCGGAAGGCGGCCACCCTGCCCGGCAATTCATCGCTGAGGACGACGGGCGCCGCTTGCAGCTTGAGCACGGTGACGGCGGCGGGCGGCGCCGCGCCTTCTTCCGGCGCGGGTTTGGAACAGGCGGCAAGGCTGAGCAGTGCCGCGGCGATCAACATGTTTTTCTTGGTGAGGTGGCTCGGATGCATGGTCTTTCTCTATGGCAGATCCCAACCGGCGGTCCGGTCGACAGATAACAAGAGCATAGAAGGCCTACATGGATGTTCCGTCAAAGAAATGTGGAGATTCGATGGAGACAGCGAAGAATGCTAGACTAATTGCATGAACTATCATCACAGCGCCAGCCAGCCCTCCTTCCTTGCCACCACGCCGCCTTCCGCCCTCGTCCTGATCGCCGAAGATGAACCGCAAATCGCCCGCATCCTCGCCGGTTACCTCGAGCGCGACGGCTACCGCACGGCCTTCGCGCACGATGGCCAAGAAGCGCTGAACCAGCACCTGGCATTGGCGCCGGACCTGCTGCTGCTCGACGTGCAAATGCCCAGGGTCGATGGCTGGGGCGTGCTGGCGGAAGTGCGCCGGCGCGGCGAAACGCCCGTCATCATGCTGACGGCCCGCGACCAGGATGCCGATAAACTGGCCGCCCTGCGCGTGGGCGCCGACGACTACATCATCAAGCCCTTCAATCCGGCCGAAGTGGTGGCGCGCGTGGCCGCCGTGCTGCGCCGCTCGCGCGTGCGCCACCACCCGGTGGGCGGCCAGCGCCTGCGCTGCGGCCCCATCGAAATCGACCAGGAAACGTATGTGGCCAGCGTGCTGCAGGATGGCATGGCCCAGCCTCTCATGCTCAGCCTGACGTTGACGGAGTTCCGCCTGCTGGCGCACCTGGCGCGCACGCCGCGGCGCGTTTGCAGCCGCCTGGAATTGCTCGAGTCGTGCATGCCTGAGAGCAATTCGATGGAACGCACGGTGGACAGCCACGTCAGCAAGCTGCGCAAGAAGCTGGAAGAAGCGGGCGTGATGAACATGCCGGCCAGCCTGCGCGGCGTGGGCTACCGTCTCGAAAGCGAGCTCTGATGCGCTTCACAGGCCTGAACCGGCAGATCATCCTGTCGATGTCCGTGCTGATGGTGTGCAGCATCCTGATCATCTGGATCGGTTCCTGGACCTTCTTCGCCATCGCCTTCAAGATCGATCCCGGCATGCTGTCCGAGCCGGACGACTGGTCGCCCAGCACCGTCGAGTGGCTGTGGATCTTCGCCATCACCATCTTCGGCCTGGGCCTGGCCGCGTTTTTCGCCCTCAAGCTGGCCGCACGCATCCTCAAACCGATCAATTCCGTGATGGACAGCGTGCGCCGCGTGGCCCATGGCGACCTGTCCGCGCGCGCGTTTGCCGGCGACCGCAGCCTGGGCGAGACGGCCATGCTGGTCGATAACTTCAACAGCATGGCCGAGCGCCTGCAGCGGGGCGCGCAGGAAAGCGAAACGTGGAATGCGGCCATCGCGCACGAACTGCGCACGCCCGTGACCATCCTGCGCGGCACCTTGCAAGGCGTCGTCGATGGGGTCTTCAAGCCCGAGGAAGTGCCGTTTTCCAGCCTGCTGGCGCAAGTGGAAGACCTGGGCCGGCTGATCGAGGACTTGCGCACCCTGAGCCTGGCCGACAGCGGCCACATGCAACTGCGCATGGCGTGGACGGACCTGACCCTGGAAATCGAGGAAGTGGGCCGGTTGCTGGCGCAGGAAATGGAAGCGGCCGGTTTTACCTTGCAGCTGCACCTGTCCGACCATCCCGTCTGCTGCGACGCGGCACGCATCCGGCAAATCGTGCTGGCCCTGCTCGACAACGCGCGCCGCTATGCGCACCCGGGCCTGCTGCGCGTGCGCACCCGCGTGCAGGCCGGCCAGTATTACCTGAGCGTCGAGGACGCGGGCCCCGGCATTGCCGAGGAATTGGCGCCGCACGTGTTCGAAGCCTTCCGCCGCGGCGACAGCGCCAGGGTCGACCTGAACGCGGGCAGCGGCCTGGGCCTGGCCGTGGTCGAAGCCATCGCGCGCGCGCATGGCGGCAGCGCCGTCTGCACGCGTGGCAAGGCGGGCGGCAGTCTGTTCACCATCAAGTGGCCGGTCGAACATGCCGCACCGCCGCCCGCCGGCTAACTACGCCGGCGCGCGCAGCATGTCGATAAAGGCGCGCAGGACGGCCGGCATCTGCCGCCGGCTCGGGTAATACAGGAAGTAACGGGGCGGCGGCGGCAGGCAACTCTCCAGCACGCACGCCAGGCGCCCCGCCGCGATATCGGCGCGCGCATCGGCCTCGTACACATAGGCCAGTCCCGCGCCATCGCGGGCCGCGCGCAGCATCAGTTCATCGTCGTCGAACACCAGCGGGCCGCCGACGGCGATGCTGACGCCCTCGCCTGCCTGCTCGAACTCCCACGCATACTGGCGCCCGCTGGGAAAACGCCGGCCTATGCAGGCGTGGTCCAGCAGCGCGCGCGGCGTGCTTGGTGCGCCATGCGCGGCCAGGTAGGCGGGCGACGCCACCACCACGAACGGTTGCGGCGCGCCGACAGGCACGGCGATCATGTCGGCCGCCACCTGCTCGCCGAAGCGGATGCCCGCGTCAAAACCATCGCGCACGATATCGATCATGCCGTCATCAGTCACCACTTCCACCTGCACGCGCGGATAGCGGGCGACAAAACTGGCCAGCATGGGCGCGAGCAGCAAGCGCGCGGCCGGACGGGGCACGTTCAGGCGCAGCTTGCCTGCCGGCACATCCTGCAAGGTGCTCAGGTCCAGCAAGGCATCATCGATTTCGCGCATGGCCGGCGCCAGCCGCGCCAGCAGCAGCTGCCCCGCCTCCGTCGGCGTGACGCTGCGCGTGGTGCGGTTCAGCAGGCGCACGCCCAGACGCTCTTCCAGCGCGCGCAGCGCATGGCTGAGGGCGGAAGCGGATACGCCACGCTCGAGGGCCGCCTTGCGGAAGCTGCGCAGGCGGGCGACGGCGGCAAAGGCCGTCAATTCGTTGAGGTCAGCCATTATTCATGAGTTTCATTCAGCAATACATGCAGGATAAGCTATCTTATCGCATGCTGTGCGCCCGCCCATACTCTGTGTTCCAACTATTAACGAGGAATCACAATGGAACACAGAACACTGGGCAACTCCGGCTTGCGAGTGGCCCCCATCGGCCTGGGCTGCATGGGCATGAGCTTTGCCTACGGCGGCGCGGACGAGGCCACCTCGCTGCGCGTGCTGCACCGCGCCGTGGAACTGGGCGTGACCCTGATCGACACGGCGGAAGTCTACGGCCCCTACGCCAATGAGGACTTGGTAGGCCGCGCCCTGAAGGAACTGCGCGGCAAGGTCCACATCGCCACCAAGTTCGGCTTCAAGATATTGCCCCACGGCCAGGGCGTGGAACGCATGGCGGGTGTCGACAGCCGCCCCGAGCACATCGTCCAGGCCGTGGAAGCGTCGCTGTCGAGGCTCGGCATCGAGTGCATCGACTTGCTGTACCAGCACCGCGTGGACCCCGCCGTGCCCATCGAAGACGTGGTCGGCGCCATGGCCGGTCTGGTGCGGGCGGGCAAGGTACGCCACCTGGGCCTGTCGGAAGTGTCGGCAGCCACCCTGCGTCGCGCCCACGCCGTGCACGCGATTGCGGCCGTCCAATCCGAATATTCGCTGTGGAGCCGCGACGTGGAAGCCGAGGTGCTGCCTGCCTGCCGGGAGCTGGGCATCGGCTTCGTACCCTACAGCCCGCTGGGCCGGGGTTTCCTGACGGGCCAGCTGAACTCCAGCGCCGCGCTGGCGCCAGACGACTACCGCCACAGCCTGCCACGCTTCCAGCCGTCCGCGATGGCGGCCAACGCCCACCACGTTGCCGAGCTGCAGCGCCTGGCAGCCGCACGCGGCGCCACGGCGGCGCAACTGGCGCTGGCCTGGCTGCTGGCGCAAGGTACTGACATCGTACCGATACCGGGCGCCCGCAGCCTGGTGCACCTGGAAGAGAATGTGGCCGCCGGCCAAATCACATTGAGCGAAAGCGAGCTGGCCGCCATCGGCGCCGCCATCGCGCCCGCCAGCGTGCAGGGTGCGCGCTACCCGGACGTGGAGCTTGCCATGGTTGGCCTGTAGACAACCATGCTGGAGTGCGCTAACTTGAGTACGGTAAGCAATTCTTTGCCCCTTTACACTTGAAATGCCCGAATCCGCTATCATTTCCAGTCTGAACTATTCATTATGAAAGGGATTTACATGTCCGATTTGCTCGAAACACTGCAATGGCGCTACGCCACCAAGAAAATGGACCCGACGAAAACGGTGCCGCAAGACAAGGTCGAGCGCATTCTGGAAGCCGTGCGCCTGACGGCCAGTTCCAGCGGACTGCATCCTTACGAAGTCTTCGTCGTGACGAATCCGGCCCTGCGCGAGCAGATCAAGCCGCATGCGTGGAACCAGTCGCAAGTGACGGACGCCTCGCATCTGCTGGTGTTTGCTGCCTGGGACAATTACACGGTCGAACGCATCAACAAGATGTTTGACCTGGTCAACACCGTGCGCGGCTTCAAGAATGAAGGCTGGGAAGCGTACCGCCAGCAAATCCTCGCCACCTACCCGCAGCGCGATGCGGAAACCAACTACCAGCACGCGGCGCGCCAGGCCTACATCGGCGTGGGCACGGCCCTGATCGCCGCAGCGCAGGAAAAAGTCGATTCGACGCCGATGGAAGGTTTTGATCCGGCCAAGGTCGACGAGATCCTGGGCTTGCGCGAAAAAGGCCTGCGTTCCGTCGTCATGCTGCCGCTCGGCTACCGCGCCGACGAAGGCGACTGGCTGGTGGACCTGAAAAAAGTGCGCCCTGCACGCGAGCAATTCATCACCGAGCTGGCCTAAGCGCTTCGCCCGTAATTGAAAAGCGGATGCCTTCACCGGCATCCGCTTTTTTCATTCAGGCCGCCTGCGGAAAACGTACCGTCACCTGCAGTCCCCGCCCCGCCTCGCCTTCAGCCAGCGCGATGTCGGCCTGGTGGTGCTCCGCGATGTGGCGCACGATGGACAGGCCCAGGCCGCAGCCCCAGGCGTCATTGCCGTCGGGACGGAAGAAGCGGTCGAACAGGCGCGCATGGTGCTGTTGCGGCACGCCGGGGCCGTTGTCGGACACGCGCAGCAGCGGCCTGCCCTCCTCCAGCGCCGCCTGCAAGTCGACCCTGCCACCCTGCTGCGTGTAGCGCAAGGCGTTGTCGATCAGGTTATTCAGCAACACTTGCAAGCCGTCGGGATCGGCTTGCACCAGTACTCTGGCCGGCGGCGCTTCCACCACGCCCAGGTCGATGTCGCGGCTGTCGGCCAGCGCGCTGTGGTCGGCCACGGCCGCTTCCAGCAATTGCCCCAGGTCCACTGTGTGCAGCTGGCTGGCCGTGAGCGCCGTTTCATGGCGGGCCAGGCTGAGCAGCTGACGCACAAGGTGCGTGCTGCGGTCCAGCCGTTCGTGCAGGCGCGCCAGCGCCATGCGGCGTTCTTCCTCGCTGCCGGCCCGCTCGGCCACCTGGAGCTGCAGTTTCAACGCCGTCAGCGGCGAGCGCAATTCATGCGCGGCATCGGCAACAAAGGTGCGCTGCGCCGTCAGCGCCGCCTCGAACTGCCCCATCAAACTATTCAACGCCAGCGCCACGGGCCGCAGTTCGGGCGGCATGTCGTCGGCCGCCAGCGGCGTCAAGGTATCCGGCGAGCGACCCGCCACGGATTCGGCCAGCCGGTGCAGCGGCGCCAGCGCGCGCCCCACGACGACGACGATCAGCAGCGCCAGGATCAGCGCGAACACCAGCAGCGGGGCGCCGGCGCGCATGGTCATCTGCCAGGCCAACTGGTCGCGCACGGCCTGCGCCTGCGCCACCTGCACGTAGCGGCCGCGCCGCGTTTCGCCGTACAGGCGCCAGTCCTCGCCGTGCAGCACGACATCGGCAAAGCCGGCCAGCGCATAGCGCGGCAATGCCGGCTGGCCCTGCAGGACGGGCAAGGGCTGGCCGTCCTCGTCCCACGCCTGCAGCACGAACGCTTCTTCCGGATCCTGCGCGGCGGCCAGGCCCGCCTGCGGCTCGAACTCGTCGGGCAAGGCCACGGCCAGCTGGCGCAGCTGCAAGTCGGCCAGTTCATTGGTTTCTTCCAGCAGCGAGCGGAACAGCGAAATGCCGGCTCCGAGCACGCACAGCAAGGTGGCGGCCAGCAAGCCGAGCAGCAACTGGCGGCGGATGGTCAGCATGCCGCCACCCGCATCTTGTAGCCCACGCCGCGCACGGTCTGGATGCAGTCCGCGCCGAATTTCTTGCGCAGCTGGTACACGTACACGTCGACGGTATTGCTTTCCACTTCGCAATCCCATCCATACAGTTTCTCGCTCAGCTGGCGCTTCGACACCACCTTGCCCGGATGGTCGAGCAAGGCGCGCAGCACTGAAAACTCGCGCGGCGGCAATTTGATCAGTTCTCCCTCGAACGTGACGTCGTGGCTGGCCAGGTCGAGTATCAGCGCGCCATGCTCGATGACCGAGCGCGAACGGCTGACCCGACGCCGCAGCAAGGCGCGGATGCGCGCCAGCAGCTCGTCGAGGTCGAACGGCTTGACCAGGTAATCGTCGGCGCCGCTGTCGAGCCCATCGACGCGGGCCGGCGTGCCGTCGCGCGCCGTGATGATCAGCACGGGCAACTCGGCGCCCCGCGCACGCATGCTGCGCAGCACGTCCATGCCCTGCTTGCCGGGCAAGCCCAGGTCCAGCAGCATCAAATCGTAGGCGAAACCGGCCAGCGCCAGCTCCGCATCGTGGCCGTCGCGCACCCAGTCCACGGCATAGCACTCGCCGCGCAAGCCCTCGACCAGACTTTCCCCGATCATCGGATCGTCTTCCACCAGCAACACGCGCACCTGGACCTCTCGCAGTCTTGAAAATACCGCTATCTTAACGTGGCTGGAAAAAGCGGGCCTGGCCGCCGCCGCAGCGTGTGTCCGGCGCCCGTCGCAGGAATTCACGATGCGGTGACTATGTGCGCATTTGGCGCGTTTTTTATGCGGTATATTTTCCTTCCCTCCACGCATCTGGAAAGGCACGCCATGTCCAGTTCCACCCAAGATACCGTCATCGTCAAGGCGGCGATTTATCCGCCCATCGGCATTGCCCGTGTGGGCAACAGCCCCAGCGAATACTTTCTGGGACCGGAAGTGCCGGAACCGGCGGCGCGCCCGGCCGGCTACTACCGCGATGCGTCCGGGGCCATCAAGCGCCAGGCGGCAAGCTTTCGCATCTACGGTCTGAATGCCGCCGGCGTGGCGGTGGCCGAATTGAACGCCGGCAATGCCGACATCGAATGGTCCGTCACCCTGGCCAACACCAAGGCGGCGTGGTACCAGTTCCAGATCGCGCTCGATATTCCCGAGGCGCACGTCACCCAGCCCTCGTTCCTGCGCAACATGGCCGTCACCGACCGCGCAGCGCTTTCCATCACGCCGGGCGAGCGCAAGATCAGCGGCAAGGAACAGCCGGCCGTCGCCTTCGACAGTGGCAGCTTCCTGGGCACGCCCGTCTACCTGGGCGAATTGCGCACGGATGCCATGGGACGGCTGATCGTGCTGGGCGGCCATGGCAAGTCGGCCTCGTGGAATGGCGCGCGCGCCATCACCTTCGCCAACAACGAAGGCTGGCATGACGACACGTCCGACGGCCCCGTCTGCGCCACCGTCCACTATCAGGGCCAAGCCTTGCCCGTCGACATGGCCTGGGTGGTCGTCGCGCCGCCCGATTACGCGCCGCAGCAAAAGTCCGTGCGCACGATGTGGGACTTGATGCGCGACTTGTTTGTTTCCGAAGGCAAAATTACCGCACCTGCCGTTCCCTCGTTCCAGGACGATATCCGTCCCATATTCGAGCGCCTGTCCAATCTGCAGTGGGTCAACGCGGGCTTCGCGGCCGCCTTCGGCTGGGACGGCAGCACGCCGTTCAGCCGCGACGAGTGGATGGCACGCCTGTCCAGCCCGTCCGAAAACCGCAGGGAGTGGCGCAACGTCATCTATAACCAGTTCCGCCGGTTCGAGCGCGACGCCTGGGCGCCATCGCCGTGGCCGTGGCTGTATGGCGATGCGATGGCCATCCCGCCGGCAGACACGCCGCGCCAGAACTGCGCGCTGAGCAACCTGCAATTGCGCTTCCTCAAGCAATGGGCCGACGGCAAGTTCACGGACGACTACGCTCCCGGCAAGGTGCCGCCGCAAAGCCTGGCCGAGGTGGACGTGGCCCAGCAACCGGACACCCTGCTGCGCGCGGCCATGGAATTCTGCCTGGCCGACGCCTTCCACCCCGGCTGCGAAATGACCTGGCCCATGCGCCAGGCCAGCATGTACAGCGCACCGTTCCGCCTGGCGCACCGGCCGCCCGGCTGGGTCGAGCCCGATTACGGCGCCGTCCTGACGCCGGACAATATCGGCAGCCCCTGCTCGGCGCAGATCGCCGGCGGCGTGACGCGCTGGATGGCCGTGCCATGGCAGACGGACACGGCCAGCTGCCGCTCCGGCTACCAGTCCGATTACGATCCCTATGTGCCCACGTTCTGGCCCGCGCGCGTGCCGAACCAGGTGATGAGCAAACTGGCCTACGACACGGTAATGAACCGCGAAGTGCCCGTCGACGACCGCCTGGCCGCGTTCGCCCGGCGCGCCGCGTGGATACGTCCGCTGGGCAACATCAGCTATGAAGAGCAGATCAACAACATGATCGCCGACCTGGCGCAGGTGGGCGTGGTCGAGGTGCGCCCCGGCCCCACGGACGTGACCGGCTTCCCCTCATTCTTGCAGGTGGAAAACCTGCCACCGCCGATAGCCGGCAAGCACCAGCTGCGCGCGGCAGCGGCCATACCGGACGAGTTCGTCGACGTCGACCTGGAAGGCACGGAAAAAGCGCGCCATCTGCAGCGACACCGCTTGTGACCGTGCTGCAGGCTGACGTGCTCATCGTCGGCGCCGGTCCTGCCGGCGCCACGGCCGCCCTGAACCTGGCGGGGCGGCACCGTGTGTTGCTGGTCGACCGGCTGGCCGCCCCGCTGGCGCGCATCGGCGAATCGCTGCCGCCGGCCGCCGCGCGCCTGCTGCAGGACATGGGCTTGCTTGACGCCTTCCTGCGGCAGGGCCATGCACCCTACCACGGCAACCGCGCCTGGTGGAACGGCGCCTGGACGGAACACCATTTCCTCAGCGATCCCGATGGCCACGGCTGGCACCTGGCGCGTGGCACCTTCGACCTGTGGCTGCGCGACGAGGCGCGCCGGCGCGGCGCCGCCCTGCTGGCCTCGGCCACAGTCGCGGGCATCGCGCCGGAAAATGGCGGCTGGAAAGTACGGCTGCAAACGCGGCATGGCCCCTGCGACGCGGCCGCGCGCATCGTCATCGACGCCACGGGACGCAGCGCTCGGCTGGCCCGCAAAGTCGGGGCGCGGCGCCAGCGCGGCGACCGGCTGGTCTCGGTATGGCAATACGGACACGACCGCACGCCTTCCGCGCGGGGCTTTGCCCACATCGAGGCTTGCGAACACGGCTGGTGGTACAGCGCCCCCCTGCCCGGCCAGCGCCGCGTGCTGGCCCTGCATACGGATGCGGACTTGCTCGCCAACAACGCCTTGCGCGACGCCGGCTGGCTGGAAGCGGCGGCGCGCAAGCTGCCCGCTACGGGGGAATTGCTGGCGCAGCAAGGCTATGCGGCCGATACGCTCGCCATGGCCACGCCCGCGCATACGGCCAGCCTGGACGCCGGTGCCGGCCCAGGCTGGTTCGCCGTCGGCGACGCGGCCCTGAGCTTCGACCCGCTGTCGTCGCAAGGCATCTTTAACGCCCTGTACACGGGCCTGGCCGCCGCCGAGGCAGCCGACCGTACGCTGCAGGGAGAGCTGCAAGCCTACCGGCACTACAATGGGGAACTGGCCGCCATCGGCGCGGCGTACGAACGCCACCTGGCGTACTGCTACGGCCAGGAAACGCGCTGGCCCACGGCACCGTTCTGGAGCCGGCGCGTCCCGGCGCTCTAGCTGGCGCGAAAGGCGAATCTCCACAAGCAATGATAGAAAAATCGCATTGCCTCCCGCCATGTCCAGGCACGTCCCTGCTTGACTTCCCAGGCACGATTCGCTAACTTGGCAGTAAAAAAGCGTGTCGTCAGCGCCCTATGCCACTGTCCCGCACAGACCTTGCCCGCCGGCCTGCCCCGGCGCCAACTCCACGCTTTTCATATAGACGGGTATCCTGGACATGCCGACACACGATCATTCCCCGTCCCATCCGCTGGCCACGGCGCTGGCCCTGTCGCTGGGCGCCGCCGTGGCCCTGGGCCTGTCGCGCTTTTCCTATGGCTTGCTGCTGCCGCCCATGCGCGACGACCTGGGCTGGTCCTACCTGCTGGCCGGGGCCATGAACACGTTTAATGCGCTCGGCTATTTTCTCGGCGCCCTGGCCACGCCGGCGCTGATGCGCCGCCTGGGCGTGTGGCGCTTGCTCATCATTGGTTCCGTGCTGGCCAGCATCTTCATGCTGATGTCGGGCCTCGTCAGCGATACGACCACCCTGTTCCTGCAGCGCGTGTGCGCGGGCGTGGCAAGCGCCTTCATTTTCATCGCTGGCGGCGTGCTGGCGGCGCGGCTCGGCTCCATGCACAGCCAGCACGCCGGCTTCTACATCGGCCTGTATTACGGCGGCACGGGTTTTGGCATCGCGCTGTCGGCCCTGCTGGTGCCGGCCGCATTGGCCGCCGCGCAAGACCACGGCGCCGCACATGCCTGGCAATGGCCATGGCTGGCCCTGGGCATCGCCTGCCTGGCCGCCACCGCCATCATGGCCGTGCCGGCGAAGGCGATCGGCGAAGCGCCGCGCGCCCTCGACACGCCGCGGCGCTTCGCCTGGCGCGACTTTGCCCCCAGCCTGGCCGGCTACTTCATGTTTGGCGTCGGCTACATCGGCTACATGACCTTCGTTATCGCCCTGCTCAAGCAGCAAGGCATGAGCGCCACCTTGATCACCGTGTTCTACACCTTGTTGGGGCTGGCGGTGGTGGCGTCGTCGCGCATCTGGGCGCGCATGCTCGACCGCTACAGGGGCGGCGAATCGCTGGCGATATTGAACGGCGTGCTGGGCGCAGTTACGATCCTGCCCGCGCTGACGAGCTTTGCGCCCGTCGTGTTTATTTCAGGCCTCGTCTTCGGCGCCGTGTTCCTGTCCGTGGTGGCGTCAACCACGGCCCTCGTGCGGCATAACCTGCCACCGCAATCCTGGACGGCCGGCATCAGTGCCTACACGACGGTATTCGCGCTGGGCCAGATCGTTGGCCCCATCGTCGTCGGCTGGATCGCCGACGGCCCCGCCGGACTGGAGCGGGGATTGATCGCCTCGGCCATCGCCCTCTTTATCGGCGCCGCATTGGCATCGCGGCAAAAGGCGCTGGCGGCGGGCGCGTGAGCGGCTGTCTTCAGCTGCCGCCCTTATTGCGGTTTGGCATACCTTGCGACACCGGTGACATCGAACAGGACACAACGCTGATCTCCAACCACCCAGGCATCATGTCCCGGTGGCATATAGAAGACGTCACCCGGTCCATATTCCATCTCGGCGCCATCATTCATCCGTACCACCATCCGCCCCTCGAGAACCATGCCGGTATGCGCTGCCTGGCACGAATCCGTTCCCGCAATCGGTTTGACATGCAGGCTCCAGCGCCAGCCAGGCTCAAATTCGCCGCGCCCCATGGTCTGTTCGCCTAGCGTAAAGACAGCCATCCGGCCGGCTCCGTCCTTGAATGGACGCACTTCGTCCGGTTTGTCGATGGACTTCTTTTCTAACATTGCACTCATGACTCGTCCCCCCTTTTGGAATTTCTGGAAGTATTAAATTTCCGAATCGGAATAACTGACATGATATAAAAATCACATCATTTTCCAATATAGTTTAATAATGGAAATTTACAAGCGGAGCACCTTGTTGCATTTGCCTCAAGTGAGAAGCCGGACTCGTACAATTGACACTTCCCGGCCACTACTTCAATATCCATTTAACCTTCGCAGAAAGAACACGATGAACACCGATGCACGAAAACTCCCCCCAACGATAGATGCCGAAACCCTGGAATTCATCCAGGGCCTGTTTGCCCTGGTGCGCGAAGGCGACACGCAACAACTGGGCGCCATGCTTGCCCAAGGCGTGCCGGTCAACTTCCGCAACGAAAAAGGCGACAGCCTGATCATGCTGGCCAGCTACCATCGCCACCTGGAAACGTCGCGCCTGCTGCTCGAAGCGGGCGCCGACGCCAACGTCCCCAGCGACCAGGGCCAGACACCGCTGGCCGACGTGGCCTACAAAGGCTACCTGGACATCGCCGAGCTGCTGCTCAAGCACGGCGCGAATGTGGAAGGCGCCAGCCCGGATGGCAAGACACCGTTGATGATGGCCGCCATGTTCAACCGCCTGGCCATCCTCGACCTGCTGCTGCAACACGGCGCCCGCATCGATGCCATGGACAGCCGGGGCATGACCGCCGTTTCACTGGCCAAGAGCATGAATGCGCAGGAGACGCTGGTTCGGTTGGTCAGCTTGGGGCAGATGGCATAGCCGATGCAGATATCGCCAGTAGTTTGCGACGGCCACTAGGCAAAAAAACCTAATAGCCAGAGCTTAGCTGTTTCATTGACCCGGCATTAGCCTAAGGTTCTGGACGGGAGATTATTCCCACTCGATGGTCAACGAGGTGGCTAAGCGCTTGATTTTTCAGTGATTTCCAAACCATTCAGTTGCCGATACCCTCAACAATACCCTCACCAGCAAAACCCGTCATTGCCAGTTTGTCGCGGGCGCGAGAGGAGAGGAAAGTCCACTCACTCACAGCAGCCATCAGATTCTTCTGGGCGACGCCGCCTTCATTTCAGCACATCAGCAATCGCAGTGGTCCAATCATTCAAAGATGCGCCAAGGCAGCAGCACCGCGCTGTCACACTGTCACGCGCGCAGTATCACGCACGCTATAGCGACAGAGACGAGGCCATGGCACGCGCTTATCTGTCAACCGCTTTTACCATGTCCCACATCGCCGCCGCTTTTCACGTGTCGAGCAAGACAGTCAGTCGGGCCGTATTGGCATTTAATAAAGCGCAACTTGCTGTCGATCAAGACGGCAAAGGTTGAGACCGTGTACAAAAGTCGGACCTGACCCCGCCCGCGTGCAACCTGCTGCAGATCGAGACGACTAAGGCTGAGATCGTGTACGAATGCCGGACCTGACCCCGGCCTCTCCGTTTTCCGTTACTTCGGAAACACTACGGAATATATTTCACGCAACCAAGAACGCACCTCATCCATTGAAACAAACTCATTGAACGTAAGCGAATTCACGAGTTGCGTTATATCATTTTCTTCCGAAATCATTGATTCAAATTGCTCCTTAAGTGCCACCACATCAAATTTTCTATTTCCACTTCGGACGTCATCAGCAAGTTCATTGATTTCGAACCATTCAACGTGACAGTAGTCGCGCAAGATTGATTTAATTGGCTCAGGCAAGTCGTTCATAATTAATCCTTTTATAGCTATTTTGGCTGTGGGAACATAGTGTTGAAATTCCAGTTTCCGTTGGCATCCTGTTTATAACGAGTGATCATATAGGAATCATTGCCAAAGACTGTATTTCCCGAACCGAGCGGCGCATTCTTTGGGCCATATCGCGTAACGCCATTAACGTAATTCCTGAAATTATCACCAAAAATATCGCGCAATGGAATTTCAACCTGGGCTCTCCCAGTTGTTGCGGTAGCTGTCGCATCTACAAACTGCTGGCTAGTTCTTGCTTTTCTTTCTGCAAAAACGTACGCCTCATCACTCAAAGAGGCGGGGTCAGGTCCGCCATTCCGACACGGCCCCAGCCATACCCAACCTAAAACCTCTGCGCAATTTCAGTGCCAATGCATAAGGCTCAGATATCCTGTACCGTATGACGCGACCACTACGACTTGAGTTTACCGGTGCTCTCTACCACGTTACTTCGCGCGGCGACCGGCGTTGCGCAATTTATCGTGACGATACTGATCGCCTTGCTTGGCAAGAAGTATTAGAACATGTGTGTGAACGGCACCATTTTATCGTGCACAGTTTCTGCCAGATGAGCAATCATTATCATCTTCTCGTTGAAACGGTCGAGGCAAATCTGTCACAAGGCATGCGCCAACTCAATGGCGTTTATACCCAGCATTTCAATCGACGCCACAAGCTTGTCGGGCACGTATTACAAGGCCGCTACAAAGCCATCTTGGTGCAGAAAGAAAATTATCTATTGGAATTAGCCCGCTACATCGTCTTGAATCCAGTCCGGGCGCACATGGTGGCATCACCCGACGACTGGTACTGGAGCAGCCATCACTACGTTTTGGACGATGCAATGCCTCCATGCTGGTTGACGCGTGACTGGCTCTTGAGCCAGTTTGGCGCTACGCGTGACGAGGCGGTCGCCAACTATTCTCGATTTGTCGCTGCCGGGATGGGCGAAACTAGTCCGCTCATCCATACCTGCCACCAGATGCTTCTGGGCGATGTCGCCTTCGTTTCGGCACATCAGCAATCGCAGCGCTCCGATCCATACAAAGATACGCCAAGGCAGCAGCGCCGCGCTGTCGCGCTATCACTAGCGCAATACAAAGCCCTCTATAGAAACAGAGACGAGGCAATGGCACGCGCCTATCTCTCAACCGCTTTTACCATGTCCCACATCGCCGCCGCTTTTCACGTCTCAAGCAGGACAGTCAGTCGAGCCGTATCGGCATTTAGTAAAACGCAACCTGCTGCAGATCGAGACGACCAAGGCTGAGATCGTGTACGAATACCGGACCTGACCCCGGCCGACCCGGCGCCCGCATCGATGCCGTGGACAGCCGCGGCATGACCGCCGTTTCACTGGCCAAGAGCATGAATGCGCAGGAGACGCTGGGCCGCCTGGTCAGTTTGGGGCAGACTGCGTGAATGCGGCGGTCTGATCTGCCCCGGTGTTGCTGCCCCGAGCATCAATAAGAATTTCACGGCGAAAACAAGGGCTTGCCATTTCGACACAACCTCGCCATGCCAATGCTAAGTCACCTATAAATTATCGCAACGAACCATCTCTAAATGCATCCTCCTCATAACCCAGCTCCATAGAGAATTTATTGGCATCAACATTTACTGTAAATTCGCAACGTGTCCATGCAGGCTGATTATTAGCAACCATGAATTTCTGATGTGCGGTAGCCAAGTAATGGAGCTTCATCGTATCCGAATCACCGATGGAGAACTCGCTCTCATTAACTCCGTTGTTCGAATAAAATTCAAACTGACTGACATCGCCTTCCGGAGAAAGGGCAGCAATCATCAAAATTATTTTTGCATCCGCTGGAGCAATCTTATACAAACATTGTCCAATCTCATTAGTTAGTTCAATATCTTTTGATTCCATTTTTATTCAGTAAATTTAAATTTAAAGCAGCAAGATAAATTTTATTAAGGAAATATTATTCTGAAACTGAGGTTAATCTTGCCAGCGTTTCGCCTGGATAGCCATGAACCCTGGAATACCTTTGGGCCACCTCAACCGCTTCCCGCTCCCGCACCACGCATGATCCCACCCGCGTACTTGAGCGAGCGGAAATATGCAATCTAACCGTATCTGCCTTTGAAAACTGCACCTTGCTGCACATAAGCGCAACCAGAGTCCGCAGAACCAAGGAAGCACCCGCTATTGCGTTTTCTTTTCCTCCTTTTTCACCAATTTCCCATTAATAAAGGTAATGATATTGCCCGGGTCCTGTTTTGTGGCAAACGTGTCGCCAGCTATCGGGTTGCTCACCGTGGCGCATCCTGCAGCGCCGGTGCCATAGCAGCTATGCGCGCTGTATGAAGTGTTGTACACATTGATAAACTCGAACATGGAAGCGATGACGTTGCCAGGATTCATGGTCGTCAGGACAGGAATCGGATCATTTTTCATGTACGTATAGCGGTACAGTTCCTTGTCCGACGACGTTTGTGTGTTCACCTTGCCAAACGAGGAATACAGGTCCGTATTCGAAATGCCGGGACCGAATGCCTGCAGCGTCAGGTTCGGGTTGACAAAGCCGTTGCTTGCCGCGATGTCCAGTCCATTCCTGGCGACAATTGCGCCGCGGCTATGCGCCAACAGCAGGTTTTCCGTGTCCTGGCGCCCCATCAGCACCTGCGCCAGCTCCTTGTCGCCAGCAGAATAACCCAATACCGGCGCCAGCAATTTCTCATATCCAGCCAGCAGCACATCCGCGAAACCAGCTTGCGTCTGCTCGATATGCATCAGGACAATGACTTCCGGCTTTTTATTCTCGGCATCAAGAAGCACGTTCTGGTAGGCCAGTTCCGCAGCGCGGTCCATGCCATTGCGAATGCCATTCACGGCCAGCACTCCTTTCATGGCGATGGCCTCCTCCTTGGTGATCTCTTCCTTGACAAGCAAACCAGGTTCCTTGATGCAGGCATTGCGGTCGCCTGGACAGCTCAGCTTGTAGAACTTGCTGGGTGTATTTGCCGCAATAAAGGTCTGATCCGTGTAGTAGGTGGCCTCGCCATACATGGCATTCTTGAAGCCTTGCACGATCTCGGCATTTTTCGCCAGTTCCTGGACATTCTGTTTTTCCGCCGCCGTATGCGCCACGCCCGTATCACGGTTCAGCGCCGCGATGGCCGCCGCGCCATCTTTCCCCGTCAATGCCTGCTGCTGCGCATTGTCGCGTATCGTCAGTACGCCATTGCTGACGGTACTGCGCGTGAGCCCGTTCGAGGAAGCGGAATCGGAACTGTTATTGAGCAAGTTTTTCGCCACCAGCTTGCTGCCCTCGTACAGATTGTCGGTGGCATTCGGCCTGCGGCCTGCGTTGATCAAATCTGTGCCACCCGGTCCCTTGCCCTTGCCGACATCCTTGTTGTCAGCCACCTTGTCAGTCCCGTCCTTGGTGGCCGGCTCCTTGTCTTTCTTGGCGTCCGGATCGGCAAAGCTAAAGCCGCCGCTCAGTCCCATGGTGCTGGCTTGTGCCACCGAATGGTTCTTGATATCGCTCTGCGTGAGCGTGCCCGTATTCAGGCTGTTGGCGCCGGGCGCGGCGCTGCTGCTGATTATGGCGCCCTTCAAGTCAGTATTGCCGCCAACCGTAATCTGGAAACCGCCCGCGCCGGCCTGGATGCCGCTTTGCTCCTGCACGTTGGCATAATCGCTATGCATCTTGCTCTGGCTGAAACTGGCATTCACACTGGCGCCGGCGCCATAGGTTCCGCTCACGCTGACACTCTGGTTCTTGCTGTCGAACTTGGCCGTATCCTGCAAGCTTTCCAGATTCAGATTGCCCCCGATATTGGCGATCACCTGACCGGCATTCGCCACCGCCCCCTTGATCGTGGTGTCGCCACCACTATGAATAACCAGCAACTTGCCCGCATTGATGTGGGTATTGAGCTGAGTACTGCCCTCGCCATCCTGCTTGCCCTGACTAGCGCTGACGCTGCCGGTCAAACCAAACGCCGCCCCGCTCTTGCTGATGTTGGCCGAGACGCCTGCGGAGGCACTCAGGCTCGAACTTGTAGTGTGCTGACTTTCCGTATCCTGAACTGCCAGTAAATTGACCTGATTATCGGCACTCAGACGGATAATATTGCTGGCATTGAGCTCGCTGCCGAGGATATTGATATTGCTATCCTTGCCGCCGCCCGTTGCCGTGATGTTGATGTTTTTACCGCTCAGTATGCTGCCGCTGTGCGTCGTGCTAGCGGTCATTTGCGTCTGTTCGCTTTCCGAGTGGCCATAGGTCAGACTGATACTCACGCTCGGGCCTTGCTGGGCATTAGCCGATTTGGCGTTGTTAGCGGCCAAGGCGGCTGTAGCCGCGGCCATGGCCTGCACCCGACCATTGCTGGTCTTGCCCATGGCCTCGCCCATGCCTTGCACGGTCTGAATGGCGCTGACCACGGTGCCACCCAAAGCTAGGCTGAAGCCGTCTTGCACTGTCTTGGTGACAATTTTACCTTTCTCTGTATCCTGCCCAGCAGCAATCGTCACACTCTTGCCGGAAAGGCCAAGGTCGCCCCCGGCACCGACATCACTTCCCTTGATATTAAGTGCGTTGCTGGCGCTGATGGTCAGATTACCATTCACCGAACCTATCAAACTGCGCGCCTGCCCACTTTCCATGGTGCCGTCGCGTTGCTGGTCCATGGTGGTCATACGTTTGCCATAGCTGATACCCAGACCACTGCCGCCGCTCAACAATCCGCTTTCCTTAACTTCGCTATGATGCAACTCATAGACGGTATTGGTTCCGGCCTCAATGCTGATATTATTTTTCGCCACTAGGCTTGTTGCCGCATCGCTGAGAATATCGGAGCCAATGACTTTAATGTCATTCCCCGCGAAAAATACCACTGTATTGCCGCCAAAAGAGCTGCCGATGGCCGTGTTGGTATCGACAATATCGTGCCGGGTCGTCACTTTCTTTGAAAGAAATCCACTCTCCGTTTGCTGGCTGGCAGACTCGACCTTGTTACTCGCGTTACCCGCGACAATATGAATGTCATGTCCAGCACTCACGGCCAATAGATCGCCAGCTTGCATGGTGGCAGCCCTGGCATTCACATCATTTCCTGCGCTTAATATAACATTGCCTAATCCCTGTATCTCGCTGCCAATTTCACCTGTATTGTTTTCCTTGTTGTAATTCTTCGCATCGTAAGTTCTGCTTTCAGCGCTGGCCGTCGCCAGCGTCGCGAAGTTGATATCCCGGCTAGCATTGAGCAGCGTATTGCCTGCCTCGCCAGCATTTCCAATGACGCCCGCCAGCAGATTCACGTCCCGCCCCGCCGAAGCGAGCAATAATCCACTGCCAGTGGTGCCATCACCAGTCACATACAGACCCGCGATACGGTCGGCCGCCGTACGGCTGGAACTGCTCTCGGCGACATTGCGGGAAGAGCTATAGGCCGAGCTCGTCACGTTGATATCGCGCCCTGCCGACAAGACCATCTCGCTATTGGCAGAGATTGTGCCCCCTACATTGTTCAAATCATTTAGTACCGCGATCGCGACGGCGTCACTATGGATACGCCCATTCAGGTTGTCCACATTCTCCGCGTTCAACTTGACCACATTGCGTCCGGCAATCGAGCCACCGTTCACCAGATCACCAGACATACTGATCTCGACATCCTTACCGGCCAGCAAGCTTCCGGAACCATCCAGGTCACCCTCGCGCAAACGCACAAACACTTGCGGCACCAGCGCCTTCTCGATGGAACCGTCCGCCAAGGTGACGTCCTGCTCCACCAGCCAGACAATGTCGCTGGTGAGAACAGCCATTTGCGCCGGCGTGAGCATGACGCCAGGTTTTAAGTCATGCGCTCTGGCAAACAAAACACCCGCGTCCATCAGGGCTCGATACTGCTGTTCATCACTCGTGTAATCGCCTACAAAACGCTGGCCCGTCAATTCCGCAACCTGCTCGCGGACGAGGCGCTGCTCATAAAATCCATCTCCGAGGCGCTTTTGCGTCACGGAAGGATCCATTTGCACCTGTGCCGACATGTAATCAGAGCCGGTCCAGTCTCGATAGTTGGTAAACCGCGGATCAGTTTCCACCAGATACCGTGCGGTCTGACCTCCATTGGTCTTGAACAGGCTAGCATTCGGCAACTGCATCGATGGAGAAACCGTACGCACCAATTGTGCACGGCCAGACGAGTTGGCCAACGCGACCTGCTCAATGCTATTGATCTGCCCCCGCGATACGCCATTGGCGGCAGAAACCCGCACCGCATTTCCAGTGCTTGATTGAATCGTCGTGCCGTCTGCCACGGCAATGTTTACCTCCATTGACCCGCTAGTGCCTGCAGCGTCTACTGCACGCGCTTGTGCCACGGAGGCGAGCGTCAGATATTGTCCCGACTTACCAATACGCTCGCTGCCATCGGCCGTCGTAGCCCCCAAAACGGTTGACGGGCCACTCTGCTTTGTGGAAACAAGCAAACCAGGATCGAGGTTGGCGCTTCCGCCACCTCCACGGGCCGTATCGACATGACTGCCATGCACATTACTCAGTCCCCCAGCCCTGCCTGCGTTGCCCGTACGCTCACTTGCACTCACGCCAGCGGCACCATCGACAGCGTGTGCGCCACCATGCCAAGTACTGGCCAGCACAGAGGCATCGACCGTATCGGCGCCGCTCACGCCACTCGCGGCACCGGTTTGAACGCCGGTCACCTTGCCATATGATTCAGTTTTCCCTGCATCTCCGATGCGAGTACTGCCGTGAAGGCCCTCATGGTCAGCCACAGCGCCAACGCCCTGGCCAACGGTATCGGTAACGGCGGCGCCAAGTTGCATGGATGACGCTGTGGCAGAACTGTTCACGCCGCTGACCTTGCCGACAAGGGCGCCGCTCGCGCCGCCGACAGGTCCCGTCTGGCCTGCATTGCCTGTGTCTCCTGCGCCATTCGGGATCGTGCTCCCCGCCGCCTTACCTGCACTCTTGCCATTTGCCGCGCCAACGCCTGCGACGCCCACAGCAGTACTGTCAACAGTTGCGAAAGCTATACTGGCACTGGCAGCAGTGGCGCCGCCAGCACCAGTGTCAACACCGTCCGCGGCTTTTCCTGATGGCGATGTGTAATTGCTTCTTTGCACTGTTTCGTGGGCCGGCGCCGTCGAAATATAATCGGCCGGGTTATACGCCTCGGTACGTTGCCCGCCTCCAGAAGAACTGCCACCCGCGCCTCCTCCTGCTCCATACATCATCGTCGTAACAGTCCCCGACTCTCGGATGAAAGTCGTGAGCATCACGTCCGGATTCCTCAGCACCGCCCCCGTCATGGTCAACTTACCTCCCGCTATGACATGACTTTGCTGATTCAAGGCATCGTTGGAGCTGATGGTCAAGTTCCCGCCTGCTAGTATTTTTCCAGGATCAGACTCAACAATTACATCCGAACGCGACGTACGCCTGATCACATACCGTTTATAATTGGTTGTGCTACCGCCCGGGTAGTTGAGCGCCATCCCATAATTTGCTGAGGAAGACCCGCGTGTTTCCTCGCTAACGCCCGGTGTGCCCGCTCGATAACGCTGGCCATTGTATTCATACTCAATGATGTCTTCCGTACCATTATCTAACGTCTCGACCCTGAAATGGGCATTCAGATTCCTGAACTGGCCAGCCGCCATGTCCAGATTCCCCAGCGCCTCAATCGTCGCGCTGGCATTCGTCACCGATCCCGCCCAGCCTGTGGCGATGCGATTGCCGTCCAGGTAACCTCCAATCGCCATGTCGCCGCCGCTGAAGATCAGGCCGTGTTCGCGGTTGTTCAGCGTCGTCACGCCGATGTCAAGGCGGCTGCGCGCCGCGATGGTGGCTGCAATCCCGCCCTCCACGTCATTGTTGACGGTGCCGCCGGCTATGCTCAGATGATCACCGTAGATGCGCCCCGTGCCCATGTTGTTCAGCGTGCCGACGTTCAGTTGTGTGCTGATGCCATCGATCACGCCGTGGTTGTTCAGCAGGCCACCGACATTGACGCGCGTCGTGCCCGCGTTGATGTCGCCCGTCGCCGTGTTATCGAAATTGGCGGCGCCAAGGGTCAGCATGCTGAGCGCCTGTATCTTGCCCGCGTTCACCAGTTGCCCGCCGATGGTGATATCCGCATTGCCGTTGGCCATGACTTCGGCCCCTGCGCTCAAGGTAAAGTTGCCGGCCAGGTCCAGCGCCATGTCTTTCTGCGACAGCACCTTGCCGTCGCCGCTCAGGCTGCCCGCCCGGATGTCGGTACGCTGGCCGCCGATGATGGTGCCGCCCGTATTGGTCACGGCCAGTCCACGGCCGGGGCCGGTGTCCTGCAACGCCAGCGCGCCACCGGCGCTGAACATGCCCAAGGTATTGTTGATGCTGCCAGCGCTGTTGATCGCCAGGTTGCCATCGGCGCGCACCGCGCCCTGCACATTGCTGACGTTGGCACTGTTCAGGGTCACATGGATGCCTTCGATGCCCTGGTTCGCGCCCAGGGTGCTGGCATTGTCAATTGCGCCGCCTGTTAATGTTACCGCCGCGCCGGAACGGATCAAGCCTTGCTGGTTGTTGACGCTGCCGCCACCGGCGTTCAGGCCGATCTTGCCCAGCACCTGGATTTGTCCGCCCTGGTTATGCAAGCCGCTCAAGGTCAAATCCAGCGCCGACTTGCCGACGATCTGGCCGCCACGGTTATCCAGCGGGCCCACGCTGCCCGTGATGTTGCCAGCGGCGCCCAGGTAGCCGCCCGCATTGTTCCAGCTGCCCGTTTGCAGGGTCAATCCTGCGCCGCTGCTGATGCCGCCGGCACTGCCGGGATGGCGCACCGCATACGCGCCCGCATTGGTGTTGAGCAAGGCATTGCCGTGCGTATCGATGGTCATGGCGCCGCCCGACTGCAGCAGGCCGCCATCGTTGTCCAGGATGCCCGTCTGCAAGTTGACGGTTCCCGTGCCCGCCAGGGTGCCTTGGTTGTTGTTGAACAGTTGACCATGCGTGTCGAGCGTGACGTTCGCGCCGGCAATGGTGCCCTGCGCGTTCCACAGGCCGCCATTGCTCAGGATGATGTCGCCACCCGCTTGCATGGTGCCGCCATTATTGACGGTGGCGCCCGTGGAGGTAACCTGCAACTGGCCTTGCACCGAGGCCAGCTTGCCGCCGGCGCTGTTGTCGACGCTGGCTGCGTTCACGGTCATATTGCCCGTGGCGGCCAGCAAGCCGCCCGCATTGTTCAAGGCCTGCGCCACATTTGCCGTCAGCTGCCCGCCCGCCGTGGCGCTGCCGCCCTGGTTCAGCAGGCTGCCAGCACCCAGCACGACATTGCCGCCGCCGGCGATGGCGCCGCCATGACTATTGTCCAGCACGTTGTTCGCCGTCACCGTCAGATTGGCCGTGCCGGCCGCCTGCAGCTTGCCGCCCTGGTTGTTCAGGCTCGGGGCAACGATATTGGTGTTGCCATTGCTGGCGATCGTGCCGCCACTGTTATCCAGGCTGGTCGTCAATTGAATGCTGGTATCACCTTTACCCAGCTGCGTCAGGTTGCCACCCGCATTGTCCAGGGTACTACCCGTCACGCTCACTTGCTGCGCGATGGTGCTGGCGTTGCGGTGGTCGATGGTGCCGGCTGTGACAACCAGGGCGCCATTGCCCGTGATCTGTCCGCGCAGGTCGTTCAACTGCGTGGCCTGTAAGTTCAAGGTACCGCTGCCCGCGTGCTCGATCTTGCCATCCGTATTCGTCAGGATGCCTGCTTTCAGGCCCAGGTTGGCGCTGTTGACGGCGATGCGTCCACCCGTGTTGTCCAGCACGCCCGCTGGCGATGTCAGCTCGATGACCGTATTGCCGGTACCCGTCTGCACGATGCTGCCTTGCTGGTTGTTCAGGTTGCCCACGCCAACGGCCAGCTGGCCAGCGCTGATATCGCCGCGCTGGTTGTTCCAGGCCTGGCTATTCGCACCGGCCGTGATCGTCAAGGCGCCCGGCGTGGTGACCACGGCACCGCTGGTGCTGACGTCGCCTGTTGTCGCCGTTAGATTGATATTGCCGGCACTGCTGCGGCTGCCGCCAAGGTCGACGCTGCCACCGCCCAGGACGGCATTGCCTGCCGCTAGCACCTGCCCATGGGCACCCAGCGCCTGCTGCGCCGTGACCTGCAAGTTGCCGCTCGTCTGCAAGCTGCCGTCGGCTTTCACGCCCGCGCCGATCAGGCTGGACGCGCCGCTGTTGACGCTGTTGGCGTTGATGGTGTTGTTGCCCTGGGCCAGGATCACGCCGGTGTTCTCCAGCGCGCCGCTCACCTTCAGCACTTGCTCGCCGCCGGCAAACAGACTGCCGCTGTTGCGCACGCTGCCCGCCGTGGTCGTCAGATTGCCGCTAGCAACGATGCTGCCCTGCGCATTGAGCAGCTCGTCCATGCTCAATTGCGCATTGCCGCCCGCTGCCTGCAATTGTCCCAGGGTATTGTCCACCTTGCCGCCAGCCAGCGTCAGGTCGCGCCCTGTAATGATCACGCCGCTGGTGTTGTCAAGCTTGCCCGTCGCCGCCACATTGACGTCCTGCGCGGACGCAATACGGCCGTGATCGTTGAGCAACTCGCCCGTTTCCACGCGCACATTGCCATTCGCCTCGATCTTGCCCCCGCTATTGTCCAGGCGCGTGCTGGCCAGTACTGTTGCCGCACTCGTGCCCAGCTGCGTGATCTGTCCCTGGCGGTTGTCGAGGATGCCGGCGGTGACGCCCACTTGCTGCGCCAACAGGCTGGCGTTGCGGTGATCGATGTAATTGGCCGCCACACCCAATGCACCATTGCCCGTGAGCTGGCCCCGTTGGCCGTACAGATTCGTGGCGCGAATGTCCAGCACACCCTTGCCCGCGTGTTCGATCTTGCCATCCACATTCGTCAGGTCGCCCGCCTGCAGACGCAGATTGGCGCTGTTGACGGCGATGCGCCCGCCCGTATTGTCCAGCTTGCCCGTCTCGATGACCGTGTCGCCAGCGCCCGTCTGGATCAAGGTCCCCTTGGTGTTGTCCAGGTTGGCCACCCGCAAGGCCAGCTGCCCGGCGCTCAGGCTGCCGCCCTGGTTGACCAGTGCCTGGCCATTGGCGGCATTCGCCGTGATGCTCAATAGGCCATTGGTAGACACGACCGCCTTGCTGGTCGTCACATTGCCCGTCAAGGCCGTCAAGCCGATATTGGCCGCGCTGCTCTGGCTGCCGCCCGCATCGACCGACGCGCCCGTCAGCTGCAACTGGCCGGCCGCCATGTTCTGGCCACCGGCTTGCAAGACGCCACGGGCCGTCACCGCCAGGTCACCAGCCGAGGCAAAGCTGCCATCGGCGCGCATGCCTGCCGCCAGCAAACCGTTACCGCTCAGGCTACCCGCCGTGATCGCCGTATTGCCCAGGGCGGCAAGCGAGCCTGTATTGCTCAGCAAGCCACCGATGTCCAAGGTCTGGTTGCGTCCTGCGTACAGCACGCCTGCGTTGAGCACGTCACCGCTGACCTTGGCCGTGATATCCATGCCCGCGCTGAGCGTACCTTGCGCATTGCGCAGACTGGCCGCATCCAGGCTGAGAGCGCCAGTACCCGCCTGCAGCAAGCCGCGCGTATTGTCGATGGCGCCGCCCAGGTGCAAATCGGTTGCCGACGCGATCACGCCGTCGGTATTGACGAGTGCGCCAGTGCTGACGATGTTGGCGGACATGGCCGAGGTAATCTTGCCTTTGCTGTTGTCCAGGCTGCCGGTCTGTACCGACAACACGCCATTGCCGGCGATTTCTCCATTCGTATTGTCCAGCAGACCCGTGACGGCGACCGTCATGCCTCCCGCGCCCGTCTGCAGCAGATGGCCGCCCCGGTTGCTCAGGCTGTCCGCCTGCACGCTCAGGGAGCGTCCCGTGGTGGTGGCGTTGGCGTGGTCGAACAGACCGGCCTTCAGATCGACGGCGCCATTGCCGATGATGCTGCCGCTGGCGCCCTGCAAGGTGGCTGCCGTGATGGCCAGGGTGCCGCTGCCGGCATGCTCGATCTTGCCGCCTGCATTCGTCAGGGTGGACGCGTCCAGAGTCAAATTATTACTATTGACGGCGATACGCCCGGCGCTGTTGTCCAGCTTGCCCGTTTGGATGACAGTGTCGCCCGTGCCCGTTTGGATCACGGTGCCTTTGGTGTTGTCCAGGTTACCTACGTGCAGCTCAAGATGGCCAGCACTAAGTTGTCCTTCCGTATTGCGCAAGGTGTCTTGCGCATGGATCGTCAAGGCGCCAGGCGTGCTCACTACGGCTTTATTGGTACTCACATCGCCCTGTGTTGCCGTCAGGCCGATGTTGGCGGCGCCGGTCTGGCTACCGCTGATATCAACGTTGGCGCCAGTCAAATTGGCGCCGCCTGCCGCCAGAGTCTGGCCATGTGCGACCAGCGTTTGCGCGGTAGTGATCGTCAAGTCACCAGCCGTGCCTAGCTTGCCATCGGCCTGAACACCCGCGCCGATCAAGCTGCTTGCGCTGCTGTCGAGGGTCTTTGCCGTGATGCTGATATTGCCCTGCGCCGCGATGACGCCCGTGTTCGTGATGGCACCTGTTGCGGTCAAGGATTGATTCCCTGCCGCATACAGGCTGCCCGTATTGTCCAGACTGGACAGTGTCGCGTTCAGGTTGGCACCGGCAAACACGTTGCCTGCGGTGTTGTTCAAGTTCGCCACATTTAGGGTGGCATTACCGGCCACGGCCTGCAATTGGCCCTTGGTATTATCGATATCGCCACCGGACAGTTGCAGATGACGCCCTGCCGCCACTGTCCCTTCCGTATTGTCCAGGCTGCCCACGTTCAATACGGCATCCTGCGCCGCCACGATGCGGCCGGTGTTGTTCAGCAAGATTGCGGCTTTTACCAGTGCATCGCCGTTGCCTTCGATCTTGCCGCCCGTGTTGTCCAGCTGACCCGTGGCAGCGACCGTCATGAGGCCCGTACCCGTCTGGGCCAGGCTGCCGCTGCGGTTGTCCAGGCTGCCGGCGTTGATGGTCAGCTGATTCGCCACCGTCGTCGCATTGCGATGATCCAGAGTGTTTGCCGTGATGTCGAGCTTGCCATTGCCCGTGATCTTGCCGTACTGGTTGTTGAACTGGCCCGCATTGATGGCCAGCAGGCCGCTGCCTGCGTGCTCCAGCTTGCCATTGATGTTCGTCAAGACCGTCGCGTTCAGGGCCAAGTTAGCGCTGTTGGCGGCGATGCGGCCCGCCGTGTTGTCCAGCTTACCTGTCGTGATGGCGGTGTCGCCGGCACCCGTCTGCACGATCTCGCCGCTGGCGTTGTTCAGGTTGGCGACGTTCAGCTGCAGTTGTCCCGCCACCAACTGACCCTGGGTATTCACCAGCGACTGGGCGTTATTTGCATTGGCCGTGATGGCCAGCACGTTGCTGGCCGAGACGACGGCTTTGTTCGTCAGCACATCGCCGCTGCGCGCGGTGATGGCGATGTTGTCTGCCCCCGTCTGGCTGCCCGACAGGTCGACACCGGCACCCGTCAACGTGGCTGTACCTGCTGCCAGATTCTGGCCACTGGCCTGCAACACACCATCGGCATTGATGATCAGATCGCCAGCCGTCCCCAGGCTGCCATCCGCTTTCACGCCGGCGCCCAGCAGACCGCTGCTGATCACTTTGCCAGCGGTAATCATCGTGTTATTGACGGAAGCGATAGAACCTGTGTTGTTGAGCAAGCCGCCCACCGTCAGTTGCTGGTTGCGGCCCGCGTACAGCAGGCCCGCGTTGTTCAGGTCGCCGCTCACTTTCGCCGTCAGGTCCGTGCCGGCGCTAACCGTGCCCTGCTGGTTCAGCAAGCTGGATGCATCCAGATGCAAGGTGTCCGCCTGCAACACGCCGCGCGTGTTGTCGACATTCACGCCACCGACATGCAAGTCGGCAGTCGCTGCCATCACGCCATCGGTGTTATTCAATACACCTTTGCTGACGATATCGGCCGCCGCAGCCGAGGTGATGCGGCCCTTGCGGTTGTCCAGTAGGCCCGCTTGCAGATTCAAGATGCCCGTGCCCGCATGCTCGATCTTGCCATCCTGGTTCGTGATGGTGACGGCATCGATGTTCAAGTTTGCGCTGTTGACGGCAATGCGGCCCGCTGTATTGTCCAGATTGCCGGTGACGATGCTCGTGTCGCCCGTGCCCGTCTGCAATACCGTACCCTTGGCGTTGTCGAGATTGCCTAAATGTAGATCCAGCTGGCCCGCCTGCACCGTGCCTTCCGTGTTGTGCAAGGTGGAGTTCGTCGTGATGTTGAGCGCGCCTGGCGTCGTGACCACCGCCTTGTTCGTGCTGACGTCACCCGTTGTTGCCGTCAGACCGATGTTCGCCGCGCTGGTCTGGCTGCCGCCGATATCGAGCGTGCCGCCAATCAGTTTGGCATTGCCTGCCGCCAGGTTTTGGCCATGCGCAGCCAGCGTTTGTGTAGTGCTGATCGTCAGGTCGCCAGCCGTGCCCAGCTTGCCATCAGCCTGCATGCCAGCACCGAGCAAGCTACTTGCGCTGCTGTCGAGCGTCTTTGCCGTGATGCTGGTGTTGCCCTGCGCCGCGATGACACCCGTGTTCACAATGGCGCCGCTGGCGGTCAAGGTCTGGTTGCCGGCCGCATACAGACTGCCCGTGTTGCTCAAGGTATCGAGTGCGGTGTTCAGGTTACCGCCGGCAAACACGTTGCCTGCGGTGTTGTTCAGGTTCGCCACATTCAAGGTGGCATTGCCGATCACAGCTTGCAATTGGCCTTTGGTATTGTCGATGTCGCCACCGGACAGTTGCAGATGACGTCCTGCCGCCACCGTGCCTTCCGTGTTGTCCAGGCGATTTACATTCAACGTGGCATCCTGCGCCGCCACGATGCGGCCGGTGCTGTTCAGCAAGGTGGCTGCCTTCACCAGCGCATCACCATTGCCCTCGATCTTGCCACCCGTGTTGTCCAGCTGGCCGGTGGCGCTCACCGTCATCAGTCCGGCGCCCGTCTGTGCCAGGCTGCCGGCGCGGTTGTCCAGGCTGCTGGCGTTGATGGCCAGCTGATTGGCCACCGTCGTCGCATTGCGGTGATCCAGGGTGGCAGCCATCATATCCAGCTTGCCATTGCCCGTGATCTTGCCGAACTGGTTGTTAAACTGGCCCGCGTTGATGGCCAGCACACCGGCACCAGCGTGCTCCAGCTTGCCATTAACGTTCGTCAATATCGTCGCGTTCAGGGCCAAATTAGCGCTGTTGGCGGCGATGCGGCCGGCCGTGTTGTCGAGCTTGCCTGTGGTAATGACGGTATCGCCGGCACCCGTCTGCACGATGTCGCCGCTGGCGTTGTTCAGGCTGGCTACGTTCAACTGCAACTGGCCGGCCACCAGTTGCCCCTGGGTATTCACCAACGACTGGGCGTTAGTCGCATTGGCGGTGATGGCCAGCACATTGCTGGCCGAGATGACGGCCTTGTTCGTCACGACATCACCAGTATTTGCCGTGATGGCGATATTCGCCGCCCCCGTCTGGCTGCCAGACAGGTCCATACTGGCACCCGTCAACGTGGCCGTACCTGCTGCCAGATTCTGGCCACTGGCCTGCAACACACCATCGGCATTGATGATCAGATCGCCAGCCGTCCCCAGACTGCCATCCGCTTTCACGCCGGCGCCCAGCAGGCCGCTGCTGGTCACTTTGCCCGCGGTAATATGGGTGTTGCCAACGGAGGCGATGGAACCTGTGTTGTTCAGTAAGCCGCCGACCGTCAGTTGCTGGTTGCGGCCCGCGTACAGCAGGCCCGCGTTGTTCAGGTCGCCGCTCACTTTCGCCGTCAGGTCCGTGCCGGCGCTAACCGTGCCCTGCTGGTTCAGCAAGCTGGCCGTATCCAGACGCAAGGTGTCCGCCTGCAATACGCCGCGCGTATTGTCGACATGCACGCCACCGACATGCAAGTCGGCAGTCGCGGCAATCACGCCGTCTGTATTGTTCAGCGCCCCCTTGCTGGCAATATCCGCCGAGGCAGCGGACGTGATACGGCCCTTGCTGTTGTCCAGTACGCCCGCTTGCAGATTCAAGATGCTCGTACCCGCATGCTCAATCTTGCCGTCCTTGTTCGTGACGCTGACGGCATCGATGTTCAAGTTTGCGCTGTTGACGGCGATGCGGCCGGCCGTATTGTCCAGACTGCCGGTCTGGATGACCGTATTACCCGTGCCCGTTTGCAACACGACGCCTTTGGCGTTGTCCAAGTTTGCCACGTGCAGGTCGAGCTGGCCTGCCTGCAATGTCCCTTCCGTATTATGCAAGGTGGCGTTGGTCGCCACACTCAACGTACCCGAGGTCGTCACAACCGCCTTGTTCGTACTGACGTCACCTTGGGTGGCCGTCAGGCCGATGTTGGCACCGCTGGCCTGGCTGCCGCTGATATCGAGCGTAGCGCCGGTCAGATTGGCATTGCCTGCCGCCAGAATCTGGCCATGCGCGGCCAGCGCTTGCGCGGTATTAATCGTCAAGTCGCCTGCCGTGCCCAGCTTGCCATCGGCCTGGATGCCCGCACCGATCAAACTGCTTGCGCTGCCGTCAAGGCTATTGGCCGTGACGCTGTTATTGCCCTGCGCTGCAATCACGCCAGTATTCGTAACAGCACCTTTCGCGGTAAGCGATTGGTTCCCGGCCGCATACAGACTGCCGGTGTTGTTCAGGGTGTCGAGCGTGGTGTTCAGGCTTGCGCCAGCAAACATACTACCCGCCGCATTGTTCAAGTTCGCCACATTCAAGGTGGCGTTGCCCACCACGGCCTGCAGCTGGCCCTTGGTATTGTCGATGTCGCCACCGGAAAGATTCAGGTGACGGCCCGCCGCCACCGTACCTTCCGTATTGTCCAGGCTGCCCACGTTCAATACGGCATCCTGCGCCGCCACGATGCGGCCCGTGTTGTTCAGCAAGGTAGCCGCTTTCACCAGCGCATCACCATTGCCTTCGATCTTGCCGCCCGTGTTGTCCAGCTGGCCTGTGGCGCTCACCGTCATGAGGCCCGTGCCCGTCTGCGCCAGACTGCCGCTGCGGTTGTCCAAGCTGCCTGCGTTGATGGTCAGCTGATTCGCCACCGTCATCGCATTGCGATGATCCAGAGTGGTTGCCGTGATGTCGAGCTTGCCATTGCCCGTGATCTTGCCGAACTGGTTGTTGAATTGACCCGCGTTGATGGCCAGCACACCGGCACCTGCCTGTTCCAGCTTGCCATTGATGTTCGCCAAGACCGTCGCGTTTAGGGAAAGATTATTGCTGTTGACGGCGATGCGGCCCGCCGTGTTGTCCAACTTACCTGTGGTGATGACGGTGTCGCCCGTGCCCGTCTGCACGATCTCGCCGCTGGCGTTGTTCAGGTTGGCTACGTTCAACTGCAGCTGGCCGGCCACCAGCTGGCCCTGGCCGTTCACCAACGACTGGGCGTTATTCACATTGGCCGTGATGGCCAGCACATTGCTGGCCGAGATGACGGCTTTATTCGTCAGCACATCGCCGCTGCGCGCGGTAATGGCGATGTTGCTTGCCCCCGTCTGGCTGCCCGACAGGTCCACATTGGCCCCCGTCAGCGTGGCTGTGCCCGCCGCCAGATTCTGGCCACTGGCCTGCAATACGCCATCGGCATTGATGGTCAGATCGCCCGCCGTGCCCAGGCTGCCGTCCGCTTTCACGCCGGCGCCCAGCAGACCGCTGCTGGTGATCTTGCCAGCGGATATATTGGTGTTGTTGACGGACGCGATGGAACCTGTGTTGTTGAGCAAGCCGCCCACCGTCAATTGCTGGTTGCGGCCCGCGTACAGCAGGCCCGCGTTGTTCAGATCGCCGCTCACTTTCGTCGTCAGGTCCATGCCGGCGCTGACCGTGCCCTGCTGGTTCAGCAAAGTTGCCGCATCCAGGCGTGCATTCTCCGCCTGCAATACGCCGCGCGTGTTGTCGACATGCACACCACCGACATGCAAGTCGGCAGTCGCTGCCATCACGCCATCGGTATTGTTCAGCGCCCCCTTGCTGGCAATATCCGCCGAGGCAGCGGATGTAATGCGGCCCTTGCTGTTGTCCAGCACGCCGGCCTGCACTTGCAGGCCGCCATTGCTGGCGATGTTGCCACGCGTATTGTCCAGGGTCTGCGCCACGTCCACGCGCATCTGTCCCGGTCCCGTCTGCTGCAGGGTGCCGTCGCTATTGTCCAGCTGGCCGGCCTGCACTGTTACGTTCTGCCCGGAAGTGATGGCATGGCGGTGATCGATCGTTTCCGCCTGGATATCAACTAAACCATTGCCCGTCACCTTGCCGCGTTCGTCATCGAAGCGCGCCGCCTCAATACTCAGGCGGCCCGTGCCCGCATGTTCGATGCTGCCGTCGCGGTTAAGCACCTTGTCGGCATGCAGCGCCAGCTTGGCGCTGTTGACGGCGATGCGTCCGCCCGTGTTGTCTAGGGTGCTGCCTTGCAAGGTGGTGTCGCCATTGCCCGTCTGAATCAGGGTGCCGCTGCGGTTGTCGAGCGATCCCGTTTGGATATCTAACTGGCCCGCGCTCAAGGTGCCGCGCACGTTCGACAGGATCTGGCCGCTATCGGCCGCCGTCACGGACAGCAGACCGGTGGTCGTCACCAGTGCGGTATCGGTGACGACATTGCCTACGCTGGAATTCAACTCAATGGCCGCGCCCCCCGTCTGGCTGCCGCTCAGGTCGATGGCGGCAGCATGCATGCTGGTTTTGCCGGCGGCCAAGTTCTGGCCATGGGCCGCGATCGCTTGCGTGGCCGTCAGCTGCAACTGGCCGCCGCCGGCCAAGTTGCCGTCGGCGCGGACCCCGGCGCCCAGCAAGCTGCCGGCCACGCTGTCGATGCGGCTGGCATCGATGCTGTTGTCGCCCTGCGCAGCGATCACGCCGCTGTTGCTGACGGCGCCGTTCACCTGCAGCGTCTGGCTGCCGGCCGCATACAGGTTGCCGCTGTTCAGTACCTCGCCAGCCTTGGTGACAAGATTGCCACCAGCAAACACGCTGCCGGCCGTATTGTTCAGTTTTGCGACCGTCAAGGCCGCATCGCCCGCCAGCGCCTGTATCTGGCCGCGCGTATTGTCGATGTCGCCACTGTCGAGGCGCAGCTTGCCGCCCGCCGCCAGGATCGCCTCCGTATTGTCCAGCGCGCCTGTCGACAGTGCCAGGTCGCCGCTGGCCACGATGCGGCCCTTCTGGTTCTGCACGCCGGCCGCCTGTACCGTCATCGTGCCATTGCTTTCCAGTGCACCGCCGCGGTTGTCCAGCCCGCCACGCACCTGCACGCCGGTCGCGCCCTGGCCGCTCTGCGCCAGGCTGCCGCCCCGGTTGTCCAAGCTACCGGCATTGATACTGAGCTGCCCCGCCACCGTGCGCGCGTCGCGGTGGTCGACCTGTTCTCCCGTCAGCGCCATCGCGCCGTTGCTGATGATGCTGCCGCGCTGCAAGTTGATTTGTCCCGCGCCGATCTCCAGCGCACCCGTGCCCGCATGCTGGATCTGTCCATCCTGGTTGCTCAGGCTGGCGGCCTGCAGGCGCAAGGCCTGGCTATTCGTGGCGATGACGCCGCGCGTGTTGTCCAGGCTCCCCGGCAATTGCATTGACAGATCGCCCGTGCCCAGTTGCGTGATCTGGCCGCCCACGTTCGACAAGTCGTGCGCATTCAGCCCCAACTGCTGGCCCGTCAGCTGCGCTGCATCGCTGCGCACGGTGCGCGCAGCGTCCAGCTGCAGGCGTTCGCGGGCACTGACCTGGGCGCGGCTGGCGTCGAGGTCGCCGGCGCTGGCGCCCAGGCTGACGTTCGCGCCCGAAACCTGCGCCCCAGCAAGGTCCAGCTGGCGCGCCGCCAGGCTGCTGTCGCCGCCCGCCACGGCCGTGCCGTGCACGGCAATGGTGTCGCCAGCGGAAACGTTCAGCTTGCCGCTGACGGTCAATGTATTGTCCAGATTCAAGCCGGCCGCCAGCACCGAGCCAGCCGTGGCATCGATGCGCGATCCGGCGCCCGTGGCTTGCACGCCGACATTGTTCTGCGCGCCGATCACGCCGCTGTTCGCAATATTGCCCTGCGCCTGCACCTGGCTGTCGCCGCCCGCATACACGGTGCCGCTGTTGGCCATGTCGCCCGTGACGGCGATGCTGGTCTGGCTGCCGCTGCCGGCGGACTGGATGTTGCCGCTGTTGCTCAGCCAGCCGTTCGATTGCAGCACCAGGTTGCCCGCCGTGGCCGCCAGGACGCCCGCGTTGCGCACGCCCAGGCCCGCTTCCGTGCCGATCAGGGTAATCTTGCCCGCATACATGCCGCCCAGCTGCGCCACGTCCAGCGCGTAGGCTGGTGCCGGGCCTACGCCAGATGCTGCGCCCGCCACGCCATGCGCCGCATCGATCTGATTCGTTCCTGTCACCACTTTCAGTTCCTGCGCCCAGATACCGCCATTGATTTGCGCGGCGCGCGCCAGGATGGCCGTATAGTCGCTCAGCGACGTATCGAGGCCGCGACCATTGATCGTGACCACGCCGCGCTGCACCATGTAGCCGTCCAGGCTGCCATCGTTGAGCATCGGCGTACCCGTCGTCAGCACGACCCGGCTGGCATTAATAAAACCGCCGCCATCGATGGCCACGCCGGCCGGGTTGGCGATCACAACCTCTGCCCGCTGGCCCGCCACTTCCACATAGCCGCGCAACTGGCTCGGATTTGCCGAGTTGACCTCGTTGAGGATGACGCGCGCACTGCCGCCCGCCAGCCATGGATTGCCCTGCACCCAGCCGCCCGTCTGCGTCTGCACATTGCCGCGGCTGTTGTTGAGGATGGCGCCATTCGCCGTCACGTCGAACTGGCTGTAGGTATTGCGCGAGACACCCGCCGCGCTCGGCGTCTGGATATTCACCTGGGTCACGCCATTGGCGCTTTGCACCACCGTCGGACGCTGGCGGCCCGGCGCATTCGGGTCGGCCACGATCTGCCCCATGGCCGGTCCGGCCACAAAGGCCACCATGCCCAGTGCGCCAAATATCGCCAAGGCCAGCGGCCGCAGGCGTCCGTTCACACTTAAACTTAGCCCGCCACCGCCATCACCCTCAAATACGCCGCTATCCAGGCCGCCTTCTCCCTTGGCCGCCTTGCCTTGCGACGAAGCATTTTCGGCGACGACCATCAGTTGGCCACGGCGTTTATTGAAGATGATGCGGTACAGGTTCTTGTTCATGAAATGTCCTAATGACAATTAAATGATGCGATAAAGGGAGATGACAACTGATCGATGGCGGCGTCTTAGTAACTGGCGTTCAGGCTGAAGCCGGCCGTATGGCTGGCCGTACGGAACAGCTCGGGTTTGCGCACGGGCCAGCCGACAAAGGCGTCGTACTGCACGCCCAGCCACTGGCCGCGCAAACCGACGAAGCAGCCCGTCAGGCGCCGCGCAATCAGCCATTCGGCGGATGGCCCCGACACTTCGCCGTGGTCCAGCCCGGCATACGCTTCCTGGCCGCTGCTGCCCAGCGGCACGCCGAGCTCATTGCGCAGCAGCCAGCCGCGCTCGGCGGACAAGCTGCTTTCGCCGTCGTAGCCACGTACCGTGTAGCGCCCGCCGATGGCAAAGCGGTCTTGCGGCACCAGCGGCGTGCGGTTGTGCTGCATGCGCCAGCTGCCCGCGTAGCGCAGCGGCTGGCCAGCCAGCTTGAACGGCGCGGACAGGGCCGCGTCGGCCAGGATGAGTTTGAAACGCGACGTGCCCTCGCCAAATGCTTCCTCGGGCGCCGCCATCGCATGCATCGCGCCCGTGCCGCGCCGGTATTGCAGGTTCAAGTCCAAGGTGGCCTGTCCCATGAATTCGCGATGACCGATACCCAGTTCCCAGCCCGCCATGCGGCGGCGCTGCACTTCCACTTCCGTGTCGTCGATGAAATTCTGCGCGGCGCGTTGCCAGCCACGCAAGGACACCGTCGTCTTGCGCGACGCATCGCGGTACACCATGCGCGAGAGTTTCACTTCCTTGTTCTGGCTGGCGCCGCTGTAGTTGTAGTCTTGATTGATGCCGGCCACGGACTGGTGGTAATGGCTGTCGCTGGCCGTGAAGGCCAACAGCCAGTAAGCGTAGGGAATCGAATAGTGGGCCACCATGCCGCCCGTGCCGCGCGGACCGTTGCGGTCACCGTCGACGTTCTGGTTCAGGCTCAGGTAAAACAGGTCGTTCAGGGTCAACCAGTGGTCGTACGACAGGGTCACGCTGCCCTGCAGCTTGCCTGTCGAGCGCGAACCGCCATCATCGAGGCCCAGCGCCAGCCGAAACGGCAAGCCCTGCTTCCACTGGATCTGCAGGTCGCTCTCGCCCGGCTTGGCGTTGCCGCCCTCGGCCGGCATGATCTGGATATCGGCCTCGGCCGTCGGCACGCGCTTGAAGTTCTCCAGCGCCTGCTCCGTATCGCGCACGTTGAGCAAGTCGCCGGGCCGCGCCGGCACGGCATTCCACCAAGTGGCCCGGGGATTCGTGCCGGGCGCAAAACCGATCTGGCGGATACGCCCCGGTATCACGCTCAAGGCCAAACTACCCTTGCTCAAGTCCTGCGGCTCGGCCAGCACGCGCGTGGTGACGTAGCCGCGCGCGATGATGGCGTTCTGCATGCGGCCCATCAGTACATTGATGGCCTGCGTGCCCAGGCAACGGCCCAGCGGAGAATCCAGCGCGCCCAGGTCGTCGCGGTTGGTGGCGTTCAATGCCAACTGAAACTGCGCCGCATCCTCGCCGCGCAACACAAGATGGTCAATCGTAAAACACGGCGATTCGCCCGTCGGCAAGCGGTTTGCTGACACCGCGGCAGGCGCATCGAGCAGGCGCACGTCGGGATTGCGTTCCTGCTGCTGGCGCAGGACGCGCTCGCGCTCTTGCTGGCGTATCAATTCTTGGCTGGCATCGTCGCGCTGGCTGCTGCCAGGCGTGGTGGGAAGGGGCGGCGCGATTTCGGGACGGGTCTGCGCGGACACGGCGGCACACAGGGTGCCGCTAAACAAAAATACACCGCACCATGGCGTCAAGCGCAGGTGCATATGTTGCCTTAAATAATTATTTACGTAAGGAAATTATAAATTAATTATTTCTACCGGGCAACTTTATTTATTTCTTGAGAACTTTACCTCTTTGGTAACTACTTTTCATCTATCCAATTACCACTAGTAATCAAAGATATCGTCTTGAGCACCCAAGATCATGCTGAAGCCTGCGACAAGATCTCCGTCACTTGTCGCTGCCTGTACGCTGGAACAGCACCTAGCGTGCCTGCAGCAGCCTGGACGATCACTGCCAAGCTAGATATTTTCTGAACGGGAAATTTATTTTTGAAATTATCAAGCAGACTGAATTTTGTATTTCGACCTATGCTTCTTCAATGCCAATTCACAACTATACCCAATAAAACCATAGCTGTGATCCTTGAATAAAGTAACGCCTTCGCGCATATCAAAGTCATTTGGCCTTGGAAAACCATGGACAGCGAAAATTTCTGTCGCATAGACCGCATAGTCACGCATGGTTCTAAAGCTCCAATACTCAAAAGGAAAACAAAAAATTAGCGGAATCAGAAATATGATGCCAAACATCGTAATTAAATGCTCTTTTTTTTCTAACGATACATCGATAGAAAAAAGAAGCATAAGTGAAAGAATTATCCAAACAGCGAATGTCATGTTCCTTGCAAATTTCATGCAACTCCAGAAAAAAGCACGCTCTCCGCAATAAGCATTCAATGGCATCATAAAAAAGCTATCGTCGATGCGCAGCAAACTGTGTACGTACAGCACATCCTCTTTCTGTGTCACCACTAATTTGACGATATCGCCATCCTTGATCTTGTCAGCGTCTCTAAAAACGCCACACACTACTTTTCCGTTGACCATTCCGGCAAAATTGTACATATCTTCGCCATCGTAAAAACTCAGCATGGCGGCATTTGTCAAGGCTCCTGGCATGCCGTTGATCACGGCTGCAACGCCACCAGCCAGATTTTTTTCCACAAAGCTGCTTTCGATTTCATCAAGTAAATTCACATTTGTTGCAGCCATATGGAATTCCGTGAGCTTTCCCTCCACTGTAAAAAAATCCCCTTCGGAAGATGTATTTTCAATATTCTCTTCGGCCATGATTCGCTTCCTAACAATTATGCTTGAACCGCCTTTAATGCCTTATGCAGCTCCATCAATTTTTTCACCAGAATCAAACAGCTATTCGCTAGCTCCCACTTCTTTTCCTCAAGTCGCATATTTATCAGGCAGATGGAATCTTGTGCTTCAACCTGTGTTTTTTCAGAGCCAGCTCACAATTCGTTGCAAAAAATACATTTCCATTATTTTCGAAAAAAGTAATCCCTTTGCGAGCATCAAATACATCTGACTTTGGGAAACCATAAGCGAGGAAAATTTTCTCAGCGCATACAGAATAATCACGTATGCTCTTATATGTCCAGTATTCGAAAGGAAAACAAAACAACGGAGGCATCAACAATATCGCGCCAAATGCTGTAATTAAATTTTCTTTTTTTCCATTGATACCAATAATATATTTCCAATAACCCATCAATTCCGTGCAGAGAGTAACTGAGATCGAACTTCAAAATTAAAAAAAATTATCAGGAAGATTGAATATTATATTTCAACCGGTGTTTCTTCAAAGCCAACTCACAACTATATCCAATAAAGCCATGGCTTTGATTTTTAAATAAAGTAGCACCCATTCGCATATCAAAGTCACTAGGCCTTGGAAAACCATGGGCAGCGAAAATTTCTGTCGCACATATCGAATAATCACGCATGGTTCTGAAGCTCCAATATTCGAAAGGAAACCAAAAAACCAAAGGAGCCAGGAATATAATTCCACATGCCACAATTAAATATTCTTTTTTTTCAACTGATATATCAACATATGAAAAAAAGGCAGCAAAAGCCATAACCCACATAAACAGTATCATATTCCGCGCAAACTTCATGCAACTCCAGAAAAAAGCTCGCTTTCCGCAATAGGTATTCAATGGCATCAGCAACAAACTATCGTCAATACGGAGCAAACTGTGCACGTACAGCACGTCATTTCTCTGTGTCACCACCAATTTGACGATATCGCCATCCTTGATTTTATCAGCGTCTCTAAAAACACCACACACTACTTTTCCGTTGACCATTCCGGCAAAATTGTACATATCTTCGCCATCGTAAAAACTCAGCATGGCGGCATTTGCCAATGCCCCTGGTATGCCGTTGATGAGGGCGGCAACGCCACCTGCCAAATTTTTTTCCGCAAGGCTGCTTTCGATTTCGTCAAGTAAATTCACATTTGTTGCAGCCATATGGAATTCCGTGAGCTTTCCTTCCACTGTAAAAAAATCCCCTTCGGAAGATGTTTTTTCAATATTCTCTTCGGCCATGATGCGCTTCCTAACAGTTATGCTTGAGCCACCTTTAATGCTTTATGTAACTCCATCGATTTTTTCACCAGAATCAAACAACTATTCGCTAGCCCCCTCTTCTTTTCATAAAGTTGCATATTTATCAAGCAGGTGGAATCTTATGCTTCAACCTGTGTTTTTTCAGAGCCAGCTCACAATTCGTCGCAAAAAATCCATTTCCATTATTTTCGAAAAAAGTAATCCCTCTGCGAGCATCAAATACATCTGGCTTTGGGAAACCATAAGCGAGGAAAATTTTCTCAGCGCAAACTGAATAACCACGCATACTCTTATATGTCCAGTATTCGAAAGGAAAACAAAACAACGGAGGTATCAAAAATATTGCGCCAAATGCTGTAATTAAATTTTCTTTCTTTTCCATTGATACATCGATCAATAAAAAAAATCCAGAAAATAAAACAACCCAAACAAATAACGTCATGTTTCTTGCAAATCTCATGCAATTCCATAAAAAAGCGCGTTGTCCGCAATAAGCATTCAGAGGCATCAGTAAGAGGCTATCCTCTATACGAAGAAGGCTGTGTACGTGCAGGACATCACCCCTTCTTGCCACGACCAATTTGACGACATCGCCATCCCTGATCTTGTCCGCATCATCAAAAACACCACAGACTACTTCGCCATTGACCAGCCCGGCAAAAGTATGCATATCTTCGCCATCGTAAAAACTTAGCATGGCTGACGTTGCCAATGTTCCAGGCATGCCATTGATGGCCGCTGCGACGCCACCTGCAAGGTTTTTCTCCTCAATATTTTTTTCTATTTTCCTGAGTAAGTTTATAGTTGCTGCAGCAGTCTGAAACTCTGTGATTTCCCCTTCCAGAATAAAATACCACTCACTTGAAATCTCTTCGAAGCAATTTTTATCACCCATTAAATTTATCTAATTTTTCGTCAATGGGAAGTCAGGCATGATTCAACTTGTATTTATCTCGATGCTTTTGAAGGGCAATTTCACAATTGATCGCGCCAAAACCATAAGCTGCGTCCTTATATAAAATCATGCCACTGCGAATATCCAGATCGTCCGGCAGGGGGAAACCATAGGCGGTGAATATGGCTGATGCATATAGGGAGTAATAGCGCATGGACTTGTAGGTCCAGTATTCAAATGGAAACAGGATCAACACAGGCAGCAGGAGCATGATGCTACTTGCTATCAACGGCTTTACCAGATCATCCATTGAAATGTCGACGCTGTAAAAAAAGCCGGCAAACATGACCAGCCAGGCGAACAAGGTAAACCGCCATGCCACTCTCATGCAGCCTTTGAAAAAAGCCCGTTCTCCACAGTAGACGTTCAAGGGCATCAACAACAGGCTGTCCTCGATGCGCAGCAAGCTGTGCACGTGCAGCACCTCTCCTCGTTCCGACACCACGAGTTTCACGACATCACCATTCTTGAGTTTGTTGGCCTTGTCGAAGACGCCACACACCACCTTACCGTTGACCAGGGCGGCAAAATTAAACATGTCTTCGCCATCGTACAAGCTCAACATGGCGGAGTTGGCCAAGGCGCCATACATGCCATTGGCGGCGGCGGCAAGCCCGCCTGCAAGGTTTTTCCCCGCCAGCTTGGTCTCAATTTCTTTCAATAAATTAACGGTCGTTGCCGATATATGCAGCTCCGTCAATACACCGTCTACACTGAACAAAACTTCGTCAGAAAATCTGTTGTTACTCATTAATCAACTCCAGCTATTTAGGATTGAATTGCCTTGAACGCCTTTTGCAGTTCCAGCAGTTCCTTCTCGACCGTGTCATAAGGTTTTTCACTGAACCACCCCCTGCTCTTTCTGAAGGTGCAGGCTTGAAACCAATTCTCCAAAGCGTCATCCATGATCCACACACGATATCCAACCTCGACCACCGTAACGGCTACGCCGATGAGATTAAAACGTGCAAGTCTGATCAACCACAGGGTACGTTCCAGCCCCAGTCTGGCTGCCAGGGTTGCCGATTCAGCAAAGAAATGCGTCATTCTCAGCGCCAGCACCGAATTACTCATGAGAGTGGAACCGGCCATTCGCCAAAGCAGTGGTGCCGCGTAAGAGAATGCAGCGATCAGGCCCAGGCCAGTATTGAACAGGCCCATAATCGCACGTCCCGTGTAAATCCCAAACAGAATCCAGTTCACACGCTCTTTGTTGTATTCATCAAAAGCAGAAAGCATGTCAAGGCAAGATGCAATCGCACCAGCACTGGCTCCGAGTGTTCCTGCCGTCATTTTCAGCCCACCGCGGATCACATCCGCAGCATCTTTAATACCTACAATATTTTTGTAAGGGCTAATTTCCCTGATTGATTTTGCCACCGCATAGACGAGATCGAATGACATGCTGCTCAGCGAGAGGATAGACGCCGTAATTTCCGCCTTGATGCGTGGGGAATCCGCAAAATGCGGGAGTTTGGTCGTCAAGGAAATACCTTCGATCGACATCAAAACAACACCGATCCGGGCATGACGAAAATTGTTGGTTTCGGGCCGTTTTCCCTTGTCGATATCGTCCAGCGCCAGCTTGATCTTGTTTTTGACTTTTAGCTGTTCATCCTCGATCAGCTTTTCGATGCTCCCTTCCACCTTTGCCGCATCAGCCTGGGCAATTTTGGTCGCTTCCGCGCGCGCCATGCGTGCTGCTTTCCTGTCGATGCCCTGCTCCAGCTTGTTTTTCTCGCTTTCTGTCCTCAGGGTATCGGCATACTTTTTCGCCTTTTCCTTCAGTTCCCCGGCGATCTTGTCCTTCAGCGGATTCATCAACTCTTCGAAGCCAATTTTCTCGGCCAGATCAGCGAGTTTGGAGTAAAGCAATGCACCGACGACGCTGGAAATTGCCTTGTCCAGCCGGCTGCTCTTGCTGGACATGGCCTGGGTCCATTCCGATATCCGTGCGTAGACCATGCCCTCCACGCTACGATGATATTTGGAAAGGCTGTGTATTCTATTGGCCGGGTCCGGCTTGGTTTTGCCGGTATGGATATCGATGATGTTTTTATCTCGCAACCACTCATCCCAGGCGGAATCGATCTTCTTGAAGGAATCGACCAGTCCCTTGCAAGCTTTCAACCAAGGTGCACCTTGCACCTTTGAAATATCACCAGCCGCCTCGACCTGGTCTTTTGCTTCCTGAAAAGCTTTTTTTGCTTCGTCGTACAGCGATTTGAAATTGTAGAAATTTGCGCGCATGTACAAGTTTTTACGCTCCACCGCTTTCACATCCATCCAACTTTTCAGAATGGGCAAATTGTCTTTATGGGCAAACATGCCGAACGTGCACAAGGAATGTTCGAGGGTGAAGCAAAAACCACTGCCCAGGTTCTGCTCGTCGTAGGAGTCGAAAGCATCGACCAGTTCCGCAGAGGTGACCCACTTGAGATGGTTCGCATTTCTCTTTTTCGTTTCCACATCAGCTTTGTTGGACAAGTTCTCCAGCGTTTTCTTGAGCAAATCGATCTCATCGACCGATATCAATGATTCATATTTGCCGGTGAATTTCTCTCGCTCGTTTTGCTCGCTGGTCGCCAAAATATGCTCGCGCCGATTCTCACGCGCTTCTTCATTTTTCCTGATGCGCTCCTCGATAATTTCCGCTTCCTTGACGCGGTTCAGTTTCCGCAGCATCTGCGCATTATCCTGATCGAGATTCGGCAAGCGGATCGCATCGAGGTCGGCAAGGTTTTTCTTGCGGATTTCTACCCCGTATTTGATGGCGGCATCCTTGACGTCCTCGATCGCAACCATGACCTCCAATTTGCGCTGATTGCTGATCTTGTCCTTGTCTTCACGCTTCAGGAAATCTTCCAGCGGTTGCATGGCAGCATTGCGATAATCATTCAATTCCTGCGTAATGCCAATGGGATCGAACACGACAAAAGCGGCGGCTTTGCCAGCCACCATCTTTTCTTCCAATTTTCCAATTCGCCCGCCCGGCGTCGCCGAGGGCATGTTGGACATGCCGCGAAACGCATCGGCAGTCCCCCGGTACAATTGCCCCATGATATTCTTGCCCAGCTGGCTTTTGCTGGCATTTTGGTACTGCCTGGCCAGTATCGATTCCGGCACGTATTTGCCCAGCTCTTCTGGCTTCAGGCTGTGCGGCTGTTCGGTACTGCCTGCCGCCCATTCCTTCGGCAGGAATACCTGCATCTGTCCAGTTCCAACCCTGGCGTCGGCATTGGCCGCATAGGCGTCCAGCCGATCTGTCGTCATGGCAGTCGGCGTAAACAGCAGATAAATTTTTTCGACAAACTCGATCTTGTCGATCGCGATCAGGCTGGCATTGATGCCGCAGGTGGTGCGGTCGCAGGAGAAAGTCACGGCCGCCGAGGGCGGTGTATCGACGGGGAACTTCGACAGAAAGGCGTCGTCGTCGGCAAAATAGCCCTCCCAATACAGCAATCCCGACCGCTTGATCAGCACGTACAGGAAGCCGGAGCGCAGCAGGCGCGGCGCATAGCTGGCGTTTTCCAGTTTGATGTGCTTGACCTTGTCGCCCAGCTTGCCTGGCAGCGCGGGCACGCTGCCGGCCGCCCCCTCGCCCACCACTGCCGCATAGCGCAAGGGCAAGATGAACAAGCCGTTTTTATCGCAGAATTTACAGTCTTTCATCGCTCTTCCTGTTAGGTGTGCGGCACGCGGCCATCCTGCTGGGCATCAGTCCAGGGAATGCAGACGGGCTTTCAATACTATGTCCAGCGGCAAGCCTTGCGTCGCTGCCATCCGCATCAGTTCCCCGAGGGCGGGGTGCAAGGTGAAGGCCTGGCCGTATTCAACGGCGCGCCAGGCATAGGCGATCTGATCGTCAGCCTGCTCCAGGCCCGCACTTGCGCTGTGGACAAGATGGTGGTCGATTTGCGCATCGATGCCAGGCCCGATTGCCGTTTGCCTTGCGCGCAGGATGCGCACCACCAGGTTGATCTGCTCGATGCGCTCCATCGCCTGCATGGTCGGCTCATCGATACGCAGGGGAATGTCTTGTAGCGCCGACTCCGGCTGCGCATGGCCATGCTGGATCAGCTGCCCATCGCGGTCGAGCTGGCACCATTTTTCAACAGGACCGAGCAGATCGGAAAAACTGCTGCCCCCCCCTGGGCCTGCCACGCTAGACGGGGGCAACACTCTTGCCAGATGCGGCATGACGCGCGGGTCAAAATAGCGCAGGTAGACGGCGTCGCCGGACGGATAGCGCACATTCAGGCGCGCCAGCATGGCGCTGCGCAAGCGCTCCAGGGTCGCCTGGCCAAACAGCCAGGCACAGATCCGGGGTACCGCGCCGGCTTCGGCTTGCTGCTCCAGCGCCAGCTTCAGGCTCTGTTCGACCAGCGCGTAGTGCTCGGGCCGGCGGTTTGACAGTTCGAGCAGCATCGGCGCGCGTTGCAAGTCATCCTCGAAGATCGGGTCATCGAGCAGCACGCTGGCCGCGGGCGGCGACAGGGCTTCGATCGCCTCGCGCAGGGGATTGTCGATGAACTGGTCGATCAGGACGACGGTCCTGTCATAGTCGCGGGCCACGTTGTACAGCACTTCATCGGCGCGCACCGCCGATACGGTTGGCGACGGTGAATTATCGTTTGACACTGGCCGCTCCCGCCATCGTGGCATCGAGAAGTTTCAGCGCACAGCCTTTCAATTGTCCCATTGGCAAGGCCAGGGGTACAGGGCTGGCACTGGCCGGCCCCGTGAACTCCTTCATGCCGGCCTTGAATTCCATCTTGCCGGGTCCATGGATTTCGATATTGCCACCCTCGAGCTTGATATAGGCGCCCTGCACTGTCATCAGCACATGCTGCTTGCCGCTGATATTGACGCTTTTGCTGACACTGGCCACGGTCACGGCCTTGTCTGCGGTTAATTTTGTTTCATCGGACTGGCTCTGGCTGCTGACCTTGCCGCTGGCGGCGTGCAGGCGGATGCCGGTTTCCTGGTTGGGTTTATCGGCTTTGCTGGCCTTGCCATAGGTGAACAGGCTGATGCCGGAACTGATCGCATGAAAATGGTTGCCTTGCGCGCCGAAATTGATGTCCTGCCCTGCCGCGATGCTGCTCGTATTGCCGGCGGCGAAAAGCGCATTGAGCGGCGTGGTGGCGGCGATGCCGGCCGGACTGGACAATTGCAACTGGGGCGCCCCGTAGGCCGTTGCCTGGCCGTCGCCTGTGCCCGTCGTGCCCTTGAGCATGTCGATGCTGTTCGCCAATTGTTTCAGTGCAGGCAAGGTATCGGGCGCCGTTTCGGCCTGGCCTTGCCCACCGCCTAACACAGCCTTGTGCTTTTGCGCCGTCTCGGCAAGCGAAGTCAGCAAGGCCAGGCTCTGTTCGATCTGGGCCGTGGCTTCCTTCGTATCCATCTGTGTGCCGCTGGCGTTGGTACGCCCGTCGGTCGACAGCAGCAGCCCCTGCCCCGCACGCAGCGCGGCGCTGTGCTCGGTTTTCAGTTCGGCGCCGAAGCCGGCGGCGGCCAGCCGCTGGTTGTCGGTCTGATGGCGCAAGTGCCCGAGGTTCAGCTCGGCAGTACCCTGGTGCGCGCCGGCATGGCGCTGCAGGGCCACGCGCGGCTGACCCGGACTGTCGTCGAACACGAGCTGGCTGTACGCCGCGCCGCCCTGCTGGCTGGCCTGCATGGCCTGGCTCTTGATGCCGGACAACGCGGCCGGGTGAGCATGCGCGCCCGCCTCACCGGGAAACCAGGCCGGTGCATTGCCGGTGGCGGGCCCGGCGCCATGGGACACGCGATTATTCTGGGCATCGGCCGTGCCCTGGCCGTTGTAGACGGCACCGATCACGAGCGGCCGGTCGATATTGCCTTCCAGGAAATCAATCAATACTTCCTGGCCGATGCGCGGCAAGGCATGGCCACCCCAGTTGGCGCCCGCCACCGGCGCTATGGTGGAGGCCACGCGCACCCAGGTGCCGGCACTGTCATCGCCAGGCGCACCAGTATGCTTGCCGCCTTGCGGATGGTCGAGGCGGCTGTGGCTCGTGACGCCGCGCTGCCAGTGAAATTGCACCTTGATGCGGTGGTCGCGGTCGGTGTAAATCGCGGCGCCGGCCGGGCCCACCACGACGGCCGTCTGCTGGCCATGCACGGTCGGGCGCGGATGCAGCAGCCGGCCATGCTGGTCCTTGCCGCTGGCGCGATAAGGAATGTTGCTGCGGATGGCATCGATGCGGTTGCGGTACAGGGGCCGCTCGGCAATGGCGCCCAGCAGCGCGGGCATGCGGTGCAGGCTGCCCGCTTGCTCCTTGCGGATGGCCGCATCGAGCAAGCCCGTCTTGAGCGTTTGCACAACAGACGATTGCAGATCCGCGCTCAGGTTGTTGTGCATCAGGTGCACCGTGCGCACGACCAGGAAGTTGCGTGCGTCGTCGCTACCCTGGTCGAACACCGGCTGTCCCTGCAAGCTGAACGTGGTGCCCGGCGACAAGGTACGCACGGTACCGGCCGCCACATGGACTTCCTTGCCCGCTTCAAGCGCCTGCAACTGGTTGCGCGCGATACGCTGGCCCTGCTCACGCGAGGCGTAGGCATAGGCCCCGGGCGCGTCGCGGCTGAGCAGCTCCACCTGCTGCGCCTCACCCGTCGCGCTGGCGACACGCTGGTCGAGCGAGCGGTAATCCCAGCTGCCGATGGCGATGGCATTGGTCTGCTGGCGCAATTCGGTGCGCCAGCGGTCGATGCTGTCGACCTTCATCACGGCACCCGGCTGCGTGAAATCGATGCTGCTCTGGGCATTCGGCTTGAACGCGCCGTTATGGTCCGCGATCACCAGGCAGTGGCTGCCCAGGCTGGGGCTGCCCGGATCGCCGCTATGCTCATAGTAATAAAACAGGCCTTCCTCGTGCATCAGGCGCTGCGCGTAGGCCCAGTCGCTTTCCTGGTATTGGGTGCTCAGGCTGCGTTTCGGGTATGCCGCTCGGTCGAGAATATCGAAACGCCAGGCCGGCGCCAGCTTGCCTTGCGCCTGATAAGCGGCAAACAGCGCGTCGAGGATGTCGAATACCGTCATGTCCTGGAACACGCGGCTGTCGCGGCCGTGGGCAAGAAACGTGCTCCACGGTTCCAGTGTCAACTGATAGCGCGCCATGCCGCCATTCGCGCCAACCAGCTCAACGGCGGTGATGTGGCCGTGGAACGGGCGCAGCGCGTCGGCGCTGGTCGCGGTCAGCAATTGCAGCAGGGCCGGCTGGCCGATCAGGGTACGCAAGGAAATGGCGGCGTCCGTCGACAGGGCCGCGATCTGGAACACGAAGCCCGTGCTCAAGCCCTCCTCGCCGCGCACGCATTCGGCCAGCAGGCGGTCAGCGCCGAGGGGCGTGGTCAGCTGTAACAATCTGCTGGCTTGCGTGAAACTGGCGGGCAAGGACATGGACATCCGGAACTCCATCACGCGGCTTACCGCATAAAATTAGTAAATAAGCACTTTTATCAAAGCCATTACACCCTAGAAATTTCGTTATAGCAAGAGTGTTTCGATTGAAATCCGGACTGCGGCAATCATTGCGAGCCGTTAAGACCGCGCAGCTCCGGCATGGCCGGTTCCGTGGGCCGCAAATGTGTACTCTTCAACAAGGTTTCCAGGCGCGTGTAGCTGGTCTTGAACGGCGGCGGATTCTGCTTCAGTTCCGGCGCCTGCTCCATGCTGCGGCTGTTAAGTTCGATCAGGATGTAGGGCAGCACTGCCGTACCCAGCCATCCCGCGTAACCGGTAAATACCGTATAGGTTTCAAACGGCATGCTGCCGGGCCGGCTCACTTTCAGCGCCACGCCGCCCTGCTGCGCCGTCAGCGCGCCGATGCGGGCGCTACGGGGCGCGATGCGTTCGACAATGAAAGGCTGGGCTTCCTGCTCGCCACGGCTGCCGAACTTGCCGATGCCGCCGGTGGCGGCCGCCTGGGCCAGCGGCACTTTCAAGGCGCGCGGATCGACATTGCCGGTGCTGATCGTGTACAACACGCCGGGCGCGTCGGGCCAGCGCAAGGACTGCTTGATGGCGCTGACCGTCTTGCCATCGTCAGCGATAAAGCCATGCGGAATGCACAGGCCCAAGTCTTTCGGCACTTCGTTGGCGGCGCGCGGGCGGAAGCTTTTCAGGAAGCGGATGAACTGCTGGCCATGCGCTGCCTCGCTATCCTTGTCGCGTATTTCTTGCGTGGATTCAAACACGTAGACATAATCGCCGCGCTTCAGGTGGCTGCGATAGATGGAGTAGCGCATGGGGTTGACCGTTCCCGACCCTTCGCTGTTGCGGTAGCCTTCACTGCCGGGCAGGCCGGAATCAAATGCCTGATAGTTACTTTGCAGTTCCTTGATCTGCGCCTGCCTGCCGGTAACCGACTTTTGCGCCAGATAGCTCGCCTGACGGGTCCTGGCGTTGGCGGGCTGGCCTTTCAATTGGGCCAGTTCCGCCTCATCGTCCTTGAGCAGCGCCTGCAGCCTGTCGATCCTCGCTTGCGGCATGGCTTCCCGCAAGGCGGCCAGGTCTTCCTTGCCTAGCGGCCCCAGCACGCCGATGCGGACATTTCCAACCTGTATCTCATCACCTTGGTGAAATACTTCCTCGCTGAAAGAGCGGTAAAAGATACCCGTGTCGGAAGCGTCCTTGTAGCGGGTCGGCCATTGCACCGGCGCATGCACGTCGAACACCAGCCGCCCCAGGCATTCGCGCGCCGTGCCGGCCGGCGTCACGTAACCGGATGCGGTCGCTTGCATCAGTTCCTGCGCCGTCGGCTTGCGCGACGGCGCCGCCGGATCGGCCTGCTCAGCGCCCATGCCGTCGCCATGCGCGCCTGCAAACAGCAGGAGAGCGGCGAGATGGCGTACGGCACTACGCGGAAAACGAACTATCATCATGGGTAGCAATCAAAAAATACACTATTCTTCAGGCCGCGCTTTCGCTCTGGCCGGTTGGCGGGCGTTTGCCTGATTCAACGTGGGCGTAGGTTTCTTGCGGCAATGGATGGTCGACATCGTGCAGCCGTTTCTTCTCCTGATGGGCCAGCAGGGTCAGATTCATGCCAGATATATTGTTTTCGCCTGCCGTCCAGGTAACCGGCAAGGCCACGATAAAACCCTGCACGCCAACGGGCGCCGATTCGGGCGCGCGCGTTTGCGCCTCCCAGGAATGCGATTTGTCGCGCAAGATATCGGCATCGCGCCAAAAGCGCTCGTGGAACGGCATGTGGTGCTCCAGACTGCGCGTCCTGGCATTCCAGGTGGGCCAGATCGAGCTGGGCTTGCCGCTTGGCCGCGCCAGGAAAGCGAAGGCCTTGGCATACGCTTCCGCATTGGCAAGCGCCACTTTTTGAATCGCCTCCCAAGTGTCCGGGGCCGCCGGACGCAACAGGTGCTTGATCAGGTCCTTGGCCGGGGTGGCGCCATCGGTCAGGCCGAACAGTTTTTTCCACAGGCGCACCCGCAAGTCATGCACGTTGACGCTGACCTTGTCGCTATCGACACCATCAAGCTCGACATCGGTCTGGTTGTCATCCCTGACGACGACCGCCAGTTCCGAATCGCGCCCGCCAAGCTGGCTGCGGTCGTTGATATTGGCGCTGCCCAGGATTGCCACCCGGTCGTCGGCGATCAGCAATTTGGAGTGCACATAAATCTGCTCCGTCACGTGACGCTTGTCCAGGGTTTCCCAGGAACGCAGGTTGAGCAAGGTCAGGTAGCTGGTCCACTTGTCACCGGCCAGTTCGGCCAGCCGGTCCGGCGCGTAGCCGGCAACGGTTTTCCTGGCCTCTTCCGCTCCGAGTTTTTTGCTCTTGCGCAAATCCCGCACGAGGATGGCACGCCGGATCCGGTTGACCAGGCTATCCTTTCCAAACACCAGCGACTGCATCGTCAAATGCAGCTGCGTCATGATATTGAGGGTGTCGAGCGTGCCTTCAGGGTGTACCGGCAGCACCATGTAGACATGGAAGGGCAAGCCATCGTTGATGGCGCGCTCGATGCGCTGCGACAATGCCAAGCCGATCGGATTGAGGATGCCCGACTCTTCCTTGCCCATCATGCGCGTCGAGGTGATATCGGCATAGTTGCTCATCACATTGAACAGATCGGCCATGAAATCGCTGCCGCCACCGGTAATGTCGGCCCTGACATCGTCGATCTGCGACCAGATCAGCTTGTCGATCATCTCCGCCGGCGGCACGCCGTACACGCCGAGCTGCCGCGCGTACTTTTCATAGGCCGGCGACTTGCTGATATCGAGCAGCGCCGCCATGGGACCGGACAGCGGCCTGGTCTTGCTCGCATCGTCGCCATATTCCGACTGGAAAAACTGGCCCTCGATATAGATGAATTTCTGCGCCCCATTAATCGCCGTCAACATCGCCTTGAGGCAATTGTTCTGAGGCCACTCCGGCCTGGCCTCAGGTTTCCTACCGCGCGCATGCGCCGCCCGCTCGTCATTAAGCAGCTTCATCGGCGCGCTACGCAACACTTGCACCCAGGCGTCGCCCGGCTGCGCATGCGTATTCGGCGGCGGCGCGGCGGCGATGCGCTGCAAGATCAATCTGGGCGTGCCGGACATGCCCAGTGCCTGGAACATCTTGATCAGCGCAGGCGGCATGCTGGCCTGGTACGATTTTTCATAGCGCTGGGCAATGCCATTCCAGCGCTCGATGAAGTTGCGGCTCAAGTCGCTCACCGACGGCCCGACGATGGCCGCATGCACGTCGTGCCATGGCATGCGCGGCTGCGTGGCGGCGAAGGTCTTGGCCCCGGTCGGCATGATCTTGCGCAGTTTTTTCAGGTTTTCATAGCGCGTGGGACGCGCGTCGGCCAAGGTCGACAGATAAGTGAGGACGCCGATCACGAAGGTCTCGAGCAGCTTGACCGTGCCGCTGCGCAATTCAGGCGGCAGCTTGTTCAGCGAGCCGGCGTTCAACCACGACATCAGCGCCGTGCCGCCGTCGATCACATGCGCGCTGCCCGTGGTGCGCACGCCATCGACCTTGTCGCGCAAACCTTTGTCGAGCTGGCCGTAAGCCCAGCGCGATATATCCTGCGCGACATCAATCGGTATGTCCTGCAGCTTGCCGATAAAGTCGGGCATCAGGTCAATCGCCTGCCATTTGGCGGACATATTCTTCGATATCCGCACGATGCCATCCTTGGCATCCTGTACCACGTCAAGCACGACGGCGACCGGCGTGGCCATGGCCGAGGTGGCGAACGTGGCCACGCCACCGACTTTTCCGCCGATGCAGCCGGCCAGCAGTTCGGCGCGCGTCAGGTAGGCCGTTTGCGCTTCATTATTCATGGACTCGATGGCCGGGATGCAGGTGTTATACACCTCGTTGCCCTTGCGCGTGCCATGGCTGAGGGCAAACTTGCCGTTGTCGCGGCGGCCATAGGCAAGGTCGATGCCGCCGACAAACGCGCGCTCATCGTCGATCACCACCAGTTTCTGGTGATGGGAAAAGCCGATGCCCAGCATGCCTTCCATGTCGCTCTGGGCGATCGCCGGCAAGGCGAACGCCTTGGCGGGGCCGTCGACGCCGGCATTGAGCTGGAAGATCGCCAGCACGGTTTCGAAGTCGCCCGTGTCGACGCCGACCTTGGGCGAAAGCCACGGCATCACGTACACTTTCGGCGCGGCGGGGCTGGCGATGGCCGTTTCCAGGCATTCGAACAAGGTCTTGGTCGTCGTCAGTTCGACATCGAAATTGACTTGCCAACCGGTGATGAAAATCGATTTTTTTGCCCCTTCGATGGCCTTGGCCACGGCCGTGAAATACTCTTCGCCGGTGACATAGAACTCGACGCGGTTGCCCTTTTGCTGTTCGGAAAAGATGCTGCCCCACTTATGCTTGGGGAAATTCGGCAGTTCCTCGCCATCGTGCACGAAACAGCCGGGCGCCGACGTGGCCGGCGCGCTCGGCGTACCGTCCTCGGCCGTCAGTTGGGAGATATTTTTATTTGTCATGACACATGTCGCGGTCTGTTGCCGACGTGGCGTAGCGGGAAAGAAAGCGTCACCATCAGACTTTCACCTTCGGCAGGATATTTTTCAGGGTCAGCGAAGCCAGCGCTTCTTTCGCATAGCGCGCCTGCGGTGCCGCCGCCGCCTCGAAGATGGTGCCGTAGCGTCCGGCGCTGAAGTCCGCCGCCTGCATCGCATGGAACAGCTTTTCCTTGTCGCTCCAGTCGGGCGATTCGGTTTCCACGTTGAGCCGCACGCTGTGGCCCGGATACACGATCCATGTATGGTCCGGATTGCTCGCATAGACGGCGGCAAGTTTTTCTTCCTCTGCATCGCTGAGCTTGATATTCCCCGATGCATCGGTCTTGCCCTGCGCCACCAGCTTGTCGTCGTCGATGAAATCCATGCCGTCGGGTTGCGCGCCATGGGCGATCTTCCACGGCGTGTGCGCCAGTGCATGGCCTTTCAGCCCCGGCGTATCGGCCAGGCGCAGCAAGAATTTCAAGGGCCGCAGCGCCAGCTCGGAGCGCGGCAGGCGCTGCAGCGGATAGCCGAGTCCTGCCGGCCCCAGAAAACTCTTCTTGCCCGCAAACACGGTGATCTTGCCCGGGCACTGGATCGTGATGTTGCCGCCCTCGATCGTGATGTTGGCGCCGCCCGCCGTCGACAGGCGGATGCTTTTCGCCGCCGCCCAGTCGACGTGCGCGTTGGCGCTGGCGACATTGACCTCTTCGCGCGCCTGGACCTTGATCTCGTCGGACTGGGCCTGCACCTCGATGGGCTGGCTGGCCGCCACCAGCTGGACGCCCAGCTCGCCCTCGCCCGGTTTGACGACACCGCCCAGCATGCCGATCGCCTGGCCCGTGTGCAGTCGCCATTGACCGCCGCTGGCGAACTGCGTATCGAGCCCGCTCATCAGTGTTGCCGTTTCGCCATTCGACAATTGCATATCCTGGCCGGCCACCACGCCCAGGCCAGCCTTGGCCGCCACCGCGATGATGGCGTCGCTGCTGTGCGGCAGCTTGTCGTCGGCTGGCGCCGTGGGCTTGCCGGCCGCGTCGCTCCTGGCGGCGTCCACGCTGTCGCGGCTCAGCATGCCCGAGGCACTGGTCAAGAATGCCGGCAACGGCGCGGCCTTGGCATCGAGCGCACTGCTGCCGGGCGCCGTCGCCCCCAAGTGCGCCGCATAGGCCACCCCCTGATGCGTGACGGCCGCCTCGCTGAAAGTCTCGCCCAGCTTGGCCGCCTGCTTGAGCAGCGCCATGCCGGGCGCATTGTCGCCGGCCGGGTCGCGCGCCCGCGCGACGTGGTTGACGAGGTAGCTGGAAATCAGGAGCCCGGCGCCCGCCCGCACCGCGCCATACGCATCGGTGCGCAGCTCGGCGCCGGCGCCGCGCAGGCTGCCCCGGTAATTGTCGGCCGCGTGGATCAGGTGGCCAAGAGTGAGTTCGCTGGCCGCATGGCTGCTTTTCAGCTGTACCCGGCCCTGGCTGTCGGTGTCGTCGAACAGCAGCTGGTTGTAGCCGGCCAGGCCGCCCGCCTTGCCGAATTCCTTGCTGCGGATGCCCCATTGCGCGCTGGCATTGCGGTGCGCCGCACTGGCTCCGGCGGCGCCATGCCACAGGGGACTGTTGCCGCCCGCCACATTGCCCTGGCCCGCTACCGCGTGATCGTGTGCCGGCTGGAACACGCCGGCGTCGCCCGACTCGCCGCCAACACCGCCCGGGGTCGGCTTGGTACCGCCCTCGCCCTGGCCGTTGTACAGCGCGCCGACGATGACGGGACGGTCGATATCGTTTTCCAGGAATTGCACCAGCACTTCCTGGCCGATGCGCGGCAGGAACTGGCTGCCCATGCCGCCGCCAGCCGCGCGCTGCGCCACCCGCACCCAGCAGGTCGCGCCTGTTTCCTGTTGCCAGTGAAAGCGGATGCGCACCCGGCCCAGCCTGTCGCAATAAATCTCATCGGCGCCGCTGGCCGCGTCCTGGCCATCGGCGCCCACGACGATGGCGCTCTGGCTGCCGCAGGCGGTCGGTTTCGGATGCTGGCGCAATCCGTTTTCACCGAGCACCGGGCGCCACGGCGTGGCGGCGGGAATCGCTTCCAGATGATTGGCATAGCCGCTGGCCACCGCTTGGGCGATCACCTGCTCGAAGTGTTCGATGTGGCGCGGTCCGAGGTTCAGCGTGCCCAGGCTTTCCTGCAGCAGTTCCGGAATCGGGCCGAACAATTCAGCCAAACCTTGCCTGGCCGGTGCCGGCAAGTTGTTGACGCCCACGCTGCAGACGCGCAGCACCGTATAAGCCGGGGCCGGCGCATCGCCGCCCGCCCCCTGCAGCGGCCCCTGTGTCAGCCTGAACCGCGTACCGGCGCGCAAGGTGCGCACCGTCGAGCGCGCAACGCAACGTTCGCTGCGCGCTTCGAGCGCCTGCATCCGCAACAGCGCGTAGCGGCTGGCCTGGGCAGCGTCGGCATAGTAATACTGGCCAGGCGTATCGTAGCTTTCCAGCAATGGCGCATGCTGGCCGCCCACCGCCGTCCGGGTCGGCACGCCGGCCGCGACCGCCTGCTTGGCCTTGTAGTCATAACTGAGCACGGTCGCCAGCGCCGTGTTCAGCGAACGCGCCGTGCTGAACGCCTGCAGCGTATCGCCCTGCTCGCCGGCGCGCGCGCCATGAAAGCGGATGCCGCCGCCGGCCGCGCTGGAAGCATCTTCCGGCACCGCGCTGTCGGCGCTGCTGTCGGCAAACAGCACCAGGCAATGGCCGCCTTCCTGCTCCTCGAAGCGCCATGCCAGTCCTTCTTCGGTCAGCAGGCGGCCGACGAAATCGAGGTCCGATTCGCGGTACTGGCAGCAATAGCTGCGCACCGAGGCGCCATCCATGAACGGACGCGTGTCATCGCTCCAGCGCCACCTCGCCGCGGGAGCATAGGACTGGAATACGGACTCGACGATCTCGATCACGCTCTTGTCTTGCCAGACTCTGCTGTTACGCACCTGGCCCAACCGCCACAGCCACGGTGTCAGGCGCAGCCTGTAGCGCGCCAGGCCGCCGAAGCTGCCCAGCATGGCCGCCTCGCTGACATGGCCGCTGAAGCTGGCGCGGCTGCCATCAAACAGGCTCACTTGCAGCGTGGCCAGCTTGCCCAGCATAGGCGCCAGCGCCAGCTGGGCGCTGGTCGACAGCACGATGACATCGCGCGCGCCTTGTGTCTGCAATTGTTCGTCACCGGCGAACGCTTCCACCAGCAAGGGGCCCGCATCCTGCGCGCCGTCGCCTTCCAGCGTGATCTCGTACAAGCGCATGATGCTGGAGAACGCGCCCAACGCGGCATCCACCTGCTCCAGCTGCGCTGCGCTCATCGCGCGCCTTTCGCCGCAGCCCTGGCCGCCTTGCATAACGGCTTGTCGGTGCGGCCGGCGCAGGTCCTCTGCCGGCAGCTATCGGCGGCCGCCGGTTTCAATTTGCTGCATTGCTGTAACTGGACTTGCAGGCTGGACGGCGCTTTTTTGGGCGGCGTGCCAGCCTGGGCATGCGATACGAGCGCGGCCAGAAGCGCCAGGTCGTTTTCCTGTTCCGGCGTGACGGCGGGCTTGGCCGGAGCAGCGGGCTTGAGCGGTTTGGCTGGCGGTTTTTTCTGCGGCGCGCGCGCCGGCTTGGACGCGCTCTTCTGCGGGCTTTCCAGCGCCTTGCTCAGCACATCCCTGGGGCCGGGCACGGACGCCGGCGCTGGGACTGGCAAGTCGGCGCCCAGCATTTCGCTCAAGCTCTGCCGTGGCAGCGCCTGCTGTTCCTCCTCCCGGATGCTGGCAGCGGCGGTGACGGGCGCGGCGGCCACGGCCGGTGTTTCCGGCGCTGGTGCCGTACTGCTCAACGCGGGTTCGGCCACCGCCGCCGCCTCGTGTTGCCCCAGCCAGGCGCCGGTGGCCAGCAGCAACAAAGCGCCGGCCAGCATGCCGCCCCAGATGGGCCACCGGCTGGCGCGCCTGCCTTCATGCGGCACGGGCGCAGGCCGCCTGCCACCTTCGAGATGGTTGAGGATACGGCTGCGGTCGGCCTCGGCCTGTTGCGCTGGCGTCAATAAGCTGGGCCGTGTCGATGGCCGTGGGCTGTCGTCATTGCTTTGCAAAATCTTAACTCCTGTCAATATTTGCAATACCTTACGACAATAAAAAAAAGCGTGACGCATGTTAGGAAATCAACAGTGCGCACCCGGCGCACAATTGAAACTAAGCGCCCGTAATTAGCAAGTTAGTAAGATATACTCACAGGCAATATTAGCGCAAACGCTGGCGCAGCCGCATTCCACTGCCCATGCATGGCGCCTTTTTCAAGCGGGGTGGACGTGTTTCTACTGGCGGTGGCACTCTATTTTTTACTGGCATGCCTGATCAGCTGGCTCGTGCTGTTTCCATCGGGCCGCGAACTGCTGCTGCGGGCGCTGGCGACGGCCGAACAAGGCATCGGGGCACGGCTCGATCGGCTTGCCCGGCGCAGGAACGCCGGCCTGGACACGCTGCGCCGTGGTGGCGCCAGCACCTTGCTCGGCAGCGCGGCGTTCGTGCGCCGCCATTACCTGCTGTTCCTGGGCGGTGCGGCGGTGATGTGTCTGCCACCGGCGATCGCCTTGCTGGCAGGCAGCAAGAGTGTATTGGGCGGCTACGAAGTGTCGACGCGCGAAATGAATACGCAAGTATCTGCCCTGCTGCAAGGCGAACAGCTGGTACCGCCGGTGGATCTGCCGCCGCTGGTGTTCGCCACCGAGGAAGTACAGCAAGTGCGGCCGATGCTGGTATCGGCCAGCCGCAACTGGACGCTGCTCAATGCCGAGTACGCACAAAGGCTGCTGCTGGTGTTCAAGATCATGAAGGAAAAACATGGCTACGACATGGCCATCCTGGAAGGTTACCGCAGTCCGGAACGGCAAAACATGCTGGCCGGCATGGGCAGCAATGTCACCAATGCGGCCGCGTTCCAGAGCTGGCATCAGTATGGCCTGGCGGCCGATTGCGCCTTTTTGCGCGACGGCAAGCTGGTGATCTCGGAAAAAGATCCATGGGCCATGCGCGGCTATCAGCTGTATGGCGAAGTGGCCGAATCGGTCGGCATGACCTGGGGCGGCCGCTGGAAAATGATGGATTTCGGCCACACGGAACTGCGCGTGCCTGGTGTGATGAAAAAACAACGATGACTTAAGGAGCACATATGGCTGGTCCTGTAATCAGATTGGGTGACAAGACATCGCATGGCGGCAGCGTGCTGGAGGCCTCGGCGGTGACGGACAGCGGCGGCATCGGCATCGCGCGCGTGGGCGACAAGGTCTCGTGTCCACGGCCAGGCCATGGCACCTGCCCCATCGTCAGCGGCGACGCCAGCTGGATCGTCGATGGCAAGCCGGTGGCCCGCCAGGGCGACAAGACCAGCTGTGGCGCGGTGCTGATCGCCAGCCAGCAAGCCACCACGGATCAGCTATGACGTCCGGCCGCCACTGCAAGGGAGCGCGCTGATGCGCGCGTGGCTGCGGCGCAGCCTGCTGATATTGGCCGTGTTCGCCTTGTGCTGGGGCGGCGCGATCTGGTACTGGCGCACCAGCACGCGCATGCCGTCGACGGGCGACCTGGCCGGTAGCATGCTGGCGTTGCCGCTGGCGCTGCTTATCAGTTGGTGGCTGGGCAAGAAACTGCTGGCCAGGCTGACGGCGCCGGCGGCGGCATCTCCCGCGCTGGCTGACGCCGCCGGGGCCGACGCCGGGGCGCCCGGCAATGAACCTGCGCCGCGCGCGCCGCTGCACCTGACCGCCGCCGCGCTGCGCATGCCGGGCGGCGCCTCGGCGCCGGAACTGGCGGCCGCGCTGCAAGACAAGCAGCAGCGCCCCGAACTCGACCCGGAACTGACCGACGCGCAAGGCTACCCGGTGATGAGCGCCCGCGTGGCCGACGTCGATGAACATGAGCAGAAGGCACTGCTGGACGACTGGCTGCGGACCCGTCCAGCCGATACGGCGCAGGGTGCAACAGCGCATTTCGATGCCGAACACTTGCGCGCACTGGCGCTGGGCGCCGGCGTATTGACCGAACTGATGCAGGAAGCGGCGATGCACACGGAACTCGACGACTACAAGGCGGCGCAACCGCGATCGCGCGCCGCGCTGGCGCTGCCGACCCTGCAACTGCATCTGCTGTTACCACCCGATTGGGAGCAGCCGCAGCGCGACACAGGCGCCGCCTGGCTGCAAGCACAGGCGGAACAGCAAGGCTGGCCTGCCGACAAGCTCGGCGTGCACTTGGCCGGCGACAGCGGGCCGCTGGCGCTGATCGAACAGCTGGCCGCGCAGGCTGCCTTGCAAGAGTTGCCTTGCCTGGCCATCGTGCTGGCCTGCGGTTCGCATATCGGCGAGCTGACCGTGCATGACTGGACCTCGCGCGGCCTGCTGTTCAATGCGGGCCAGCCGGGCGGGCAAATTCCCGGCGAAGGCGCGGCCGGCCTCTTGCTGGCCGACGCGGCCCAGGCGGCGGCGCTGCAGGTGGACACGCCGGTACTGCTGCACCATACCAGCATGGCCGTACGTGGCCAGTCGGCGGACAGCCGCGGCCACGGCGATGCCACCTTGCTGACCGAGCTGGGCGGCAAGGCGATGTCGGCGGCGTCTGTCGCCCCGGCCGCGATTACGCGGCTATACGCCGATGCCGACCAGCGCTCGAGCCGCATGATCGAACTGATGAACAATGCCGGCACGCTGCTGCCCGATATCGATCTCAGCAACGACGTACTGAGCGTGGCGGCGGCCTGCGGCCAAAGTGGCCAGGTGGCCACCTTGGCGGCGCTGGTGCTGGCGCGGCACGAGGCGGCCGACAATGCCAGCCAGGTGCTATGCCTGAGCAACCTCGACGCTTTCCGCCGGGCCGCCGTGGTGGTGGGGGCGCCTACCCTTGCCCCTGAAGCCCTCGCAGCGACATGACCCCTCCCTCCACCATGCCTATCAACCTCTCGCCCCTCATACTATGATGCAACGATTCTGGCATTCCATTACTACCCGTTTCAGCCTGTTCGCCATCGGCTTCGTGGCGCTGGCCGCACTGCTGGCCAGTTGCGCCATCATCTTCGAATGGCCGCTGGTATGGATCGTGCCGCCGCTGGCGCTGGTCCTGCTGATCGCCAGCGCGGTATGGTGGCTGCAGCGCAGGCGCCGCCAGCGCGATGCCGCACGGTTCGGCGGCATGCTGGAACAGCAGACGGCTGGCGCGGCGCCCAAGGCGGGCCCTACCCAGCGCGAGGAAACCGAAACCATCCGCAAGCGCATGCTCGAAGCGATCGGTACCATCAAGACGTCCAAGCTGGGCCAGCTGTCAGGTGACGCGGCCCTGTATGAGCTGCCCTGGTATATGGTCATCGGCAACCCGGCGGCCGGCAAGAGCACGGCGATCGCCAATTCCGGCCTGCAGTTTCCTTTTGCCGACAGCAAGATCGTGCAAGGCATCGGCGGCACCCGCAATTGCGACTGGTTCTTCACCACCGATGGAATCCTGCTCGACACGGCGGGCCGCTATTCCGTCAACGACGAAGACCGCGCCGAATGGTTCGGCTTCCTGGCGCTGCTGAAAAAACACCGCAAGCGCGCGCCGATCAACGGCATCATCATCGCCGTCAGCATTGCCGAACTGACTGGCAGCCGGCCCGAGTTCGCCATCAATCTGGCCAAGAACCTGCGCCAGCGGGTGCAAGAACTGACGGAAAAGCTGGAAGTGCACGCGCCCGTCTACGTGGTGTTCACCAAGGCCGACCTGATTACCGGTTTCAACGAATTCTTCCAGGACACCGAACGGGGCGAACGCGACCGGGTATGGGGCGCCACCCTGCCCTACAGCCAGACCAGTTCCAAACAGGACGTACTGGAGCAGTTCGACCAGCGTTTCGACGAACTGTATGACGGCCTGAAAGAGCTGAGCCTGGCCAGCATGGCGCTGCAGCAGCAGGAACGCATGCCGCCGGGCGTGTTCACCTTCCCGCTCGAGTTCAGCGCGATCAAGGGTTCGCTGCGCGCCTTCATCGCCACCCTGTTCGAGGAAAACCCGTTCCAGTTCAAGCCCGTCATGCGCGGCTTCTATTTCACCAGCGCGTTGCAGGAAGGCATGTCGGTATCGGCCTCGTCGGAACGCGTGGCGCAGCGCTTCGATTTGAAATTGCAGCCGCAGCAACAGAACGCGGTGCAGGACCAGCACGGCTATTTCCTGCTCAATCTGTTTCGCAAGGTGATCTTCGCCGACAGGGAGCTGGTCGCCCAGTACGCCAGTCCAGCCAAGACCCGCCTGCGCTACGCCACTTTCTTTGCCGCCACCGCGCTGGTGGGCCTGGCGCTGGCCGGCTGGAGCTGGTCCTACATGGCCAACCGCCAGTTGGTGGCCAACGTGCAGGCCGACCTGGACCAGGCGATCAAGGTGCAGGACAAGCGGCTCGACCTGCAATCGCGTTTCGAAGCGCTGGAAATCATGCAGGACCGGATCGAACAGCTCGATGCCTACCGCAACAGCCGGCCCATCTCGCTGGGCCTGGGCCTGTATCAGGGGGAACTGCTGGAACGCAAACTGCGCGAAGAGTATTTCTCGGGTGTGCGTGAAGTGATGCTGACCCCGGTCGCGCAATCGCTGGAAGCCTTCCTGGCCGAGGTCAATGCCGGCGCCAGCCGCTTGCAGCCGATGGCCAGCACGCCGCAGTCGGGCGCGGTGTCGGCCGGCGCGGCCGCTACCCTGCCCGCGCCAGCCGGCACCCTGGCCGCACCGGCGGCCGCCACGCCGACGCCAGCCCTGGCAAGCGCCCCTGCCGCCGCACCGCCAGCCACGGCGGCCGCCGTCAACCTCGGCGCACAGCAGTTCAAGGACGCCTCGCCGGCCAATGTGGAAGACGCCTATAACGCCCTGAAAACCTATCTGATGCTGAGCGACAAGTCGCGCGCCGAAGCGAGCCACCTGAATGACCAGCTGACCCGTTTCTGGCGGGTCTGGCTCGACAGCAACCGCGGCAGCATGCCGCGCGAACAGATGATACGCAGCGCCGAACGCATGATTTCGTTCTACCTCACCCAGATCAACGACCCGTCCTGGCCGCAGGTCGACAGCAAGCTGGCGCTGGTCGACCAGTCGCGCGACAGCCTGCGCCGCGTGGTGCGGGGCATGCCGGCCCGCGAGCGCGTGTACGCCGACGTCAAGGCGCGCGCCGCCACGCGCTTCGCCTCGATGACGGTGGCCCGCATTGTCGGCGAGCAGGACAAGGAACTGGTGCTGGGGAGCTACGCCATTCCCGGCACGTTTACACGCGACGCCTGGGAACAATTCATCCAGCAAGCCTTCCAGGAAGCGGCCAACCGCGAACTGCAAAGCGCCGACTGGGTGCTGAAAACGGCGTCGAAGGACGACCTGACCCTCGAAGGCAGCCCGGAGCAGATCCAGAAAGCGCTGGTCGAACTGTATAAAACGGACTACGCCAAGGAATGGCAGAAATTCATCCAGGGCGTCAGCATCCGCGAGTTGAACGGCTTCGACAACGCGGCGGCGGCCATGAACCGGCTCGGCGATCCGCAAACCTCGCCGATCAACAAGCTGATCGAAACGGTGTACAAGGAAACCTCGTGGGACAACCCCTCGCTGCTGGGCCAGGGCTTGCAGCGGGCCCAGCGCGGCATGATGGGCTGGTTCAAGGAAACCATCCTGCGCCAGAAACCGTCCGGCATCAACGTCAACATCGGCAGCGGCGCGCCCGCCGCCGGCGCCTTGCCGATGGGGCCGGTGGGCCGCGAGTTTTCCGGTGTGGCCCGCCTGGTGGTGACCAAGGACAAAGACGCTTCGCTGATGCGCGGCTACATGGACGCGCTGTCGAAGCTGCGCGCCCGCTTCAACCAGATCAAGAACCAGGGCGATACGGGCCCCGGCGCCAAACAGTTCATGCAGCAGACGCTGGACGGCACCGGTTCGGAACTGGCCGATGCGCTCAAATACGTGGATGAACAGATGCTGACCGGCATGACCGATGCGCAAAAGCAGGCCATCCGGCCGCTGCTGGTACGCCCGCTGATGCAGACGTTCGCCGTCATCATCAAGCCGACCGAGACGGAAATCAACAAGGTCTGGCTGGCGCAGGTGCTCGAACCGTTCCAGAAAACCCTGGCGCCCAAGTATCCGTTTGCGCCCGCTTCGGGTAGCGAGGCCAGCAATGCCGACATCGGCCAGGTGTTCGGGCCGGAAGGCAGCATCGCCAAGTTCTTCAATACCACCATCGGCCCGCTGGTGGTGCGCCGTGGCGATTCGCTCAGCGCCAAGACCTGGGCCAACATGGGCATCGGCCTGGCACCGTCCGTGGTGGCCAGCTTCCCCGGCTGGATCGCTCCACTCAGCGCCAACGGCGTGGCCACGGCGGCCGGCGCCGGCGAAGCGCAAACCCGTTTCGACCTGCAGGCGCTGGCCGCCACCGGCGCCACCGAGTACACGATCGAGATCGACGGCCAGGCGCTGCGCTGGCGCGGCCAGCCGCAGCCGTGGATCCATATGGTCTGGCCGAATCCGCAAGGCACGCCCGGCGCGCGCATCAGCGCCATCACGCCGGAAGGCCGCACGGTCGTGTTGCTCAACGAGCCTGGCCATTTCGGCCTGAAGAAAATGATCGATTCGGCCAAGCGCAAGCGCAAGGATGGCGGCGTATTCGAACTGAGCTGGGAAAACAGCGGCGTGAGCGTGGCGGCCAACCTGAAGATCGTCGCCACTCCGGCGCCGGTTGCGGCACCGGCCACCGCCTCGGGCGCCGCGGGCTTCCGCGGCCTGAAGCTGCCGGAAATCGTGGCCCAGAGCGTTCCGGCCGTCAACACTCCCGCGCCGGCAGGCACCACCGCGGCCAATGCCGCCGTCGCGCCATGAACCGCACCACCGCCACCCCGATCGGCTATTTCGGCAAGCTGCCCAGCCGCGGCGACTTCGTCAAGGCCAGCGACAACCCGGCCCTGCTGAAGATCCTCGACGACTGGCTGGCGCAGGCGATGGACCTGCTCAGCGCCGACGCACGCTGGAAGCTGACCTACGATGCGCTGCCGCCCATGCATTTCGCCTTTATCGGCCCGCGCCGTGGGCGCGCCATCGCCGGCCATATCGCCGCCAGCAGCGATGCCTCGTCGCGCCGTTTTCCCTTCCTGATGATGAGCACCATGGAAGTGGACCAGCCGGCCGCGTTTGTCGCCAACAGTCCGCTGGTGCTGTCGCGCCTGTGGAACCGTTTCGAGGCGCTCAGCAACGACATGCGCGGCCCCGATGCGGGCAACGCGCTGCACGCGGCCAGCCATGCCAGCATCGACCTCGACCTGCGCGCCGCCGCCTATGAAGCCACCTTCAATGACTTCCTCGACATGCAGACCGTGGGCGAACTCGACGCGCTGCTGGCGCCCACCGGTTTCACGGGCACGGTGCGGCAGGTGCTGCTGGCGCTGGGCCTGCTGCTGCAGCCGGTGATGGCCAGCAGTTCCAGCCGGCTGGAGAAAAGCCTCGAATTGCCGCTGCCGGCCGACCCGCTGTACCGCAACATGGTGGCGGCGTTCTGGATGCACCTGATCACGCCGTTCCTGGCGCGCGCCGACTTCGAGCTGGCGCTGTTCATCACCCGGCTGCGCGGCCGCCAGACGCTGGTGCTGGGATTTTCCGGCGCGTCGGCGCAAACCCTGCATGTGCTGATGAACCCGCAAGCGGCACTCGATCACCATATCGCGTTCGACGACCTGGACTGGGTCGAGGAACAGGTCGGCAGCGACTATGCGATCAAGAAAGTGTCGACCTATCTGGCGCAAGCCAACCTCTCGCTCAAATTGGCGCACGATTCCTTGCGCGCCGCCTTTATCGGAACCTGACCATGCGCCTATCCCGTATCGTTCTCCTCCTCGGCATGGCGCTGGCCGCCATGTCCGCTTCGGCGCAAGCGCCCACAGCGATACCCACGGCCGCCACGCCGCAGCCAGGCCAGGTGCTGGCCTCCGGTACCGTGCCCGACGAAGCGAGCAAGGCGGCCGTGCTGGTGCGCCTGCGCGAGCTGTACGGCACCGACAAGGTGGTCGACCAGATCGCCGTCGGCCAGGTGGTGCTGCCCGCCAACTGGAACGCGTATGTGCAAAAGCTGCTGTCGCCCAACCTCAAGCAGATCAGCCGCGGCCAGCTGAAAATCGACGGCAGCGTCGTCAGCGTGCGCGGCGAAGTGGCGAACGAGGCGCAGCGGCAAAAAATCGCCAGCGATATCGCCACCAGCCTCAATCCCACCTACACCGTCAACAATGGCCTGCGCGTGTCGGCCAGCGAGCAAGGCGTGCTCGACACAACCCTGGCCAACCGCACGATCGAGTTTGAAAGCGGCAAGGCCACCTTGACGCCGTCGGGCCGCGCCATCCTCGATGAAATGGCGGCAGCCATGCAAAAGCTGGCCGGCCGCAAGGTCGAGATCATCGGCCATACCGACAACCAGGGCTTGCGCGCCAGTAACCAGAGCCTGAGCCAGGCGCGGGCCGAGGCCGTCAAATTCTACCTGGCATCGAAAGGCATCCACAGCGACCTGCTGACGGCATCGGGCCAGGGCTCCGACCGGCCGATCGCCAGCAACGACACGGCGGACGGGCGCGCCCGCAACCGGCGCATTGAATTTCGCATGGCGCAATAACCATCCATCAGAGGACCACATGTTTTCAGCCGAACAGTTATTACTTCCGATCAGCAATGAACAACCGGCAGGCGTGGACCTGGCGTTTTCGCCCGAACTCGACGCGATCACGTTGGCGCGCAAGTTCGACGACCCCACGCTCGACCAGGGCGAATGGGTTGCCGACCTGAAGGAGGCCGACTGGGACTTCGTCGTGCGCAGCTGCGCCGGCCTGCTTGCCGGCAGCAGCAAGGATCTGCGCCTGGCCGTCTGGCTGACGGAAGCGGGCACCAAGCGCCACCACCTGCGCGGCATGGCCGAAGGCTTGCTGGTGCTGGCGGGGCTGTGCGAAAAATTCTGGGACCGGGGTCTGTTCCCCGAAGCCGAGGACGGCGACCAGGAGCAGCGCATCGGCAACCTGAGCTGGATACTCTCGCGCATCCCCGCGCTGCTGCGCGAAGTGCCCATCACGGGCGGCCCAGGCGGCGCTTTTTCCACCATCGATTTCGAGACTGCGCGACGCCAGGCCGCCCCGGGGGATTCCGCCAGGCAGCATGAGGGCGTCAAGTTGTCCGACATGGAAGCGGCACGGCGCAACAACTCGGCCGCCTTTTGCGCCAGTTTCGCCGTCGACGCGCAAGATTGCCTGGAAGCGCTGCGCAAGCTTGAAAGAGTCGTCGACGCCCGCCTGGGCAACGACAGCCCAGCCTTTTCCACGGCACGCGAAGCCGTCGAAGCGATGCTGCGCGTAATGCCCTCCAGTGCCAGCGTGGCGCCCGCCGCGCCCGCCGCTGCGGCGGATGGCGGTGTGGCCATGGCTGAAAGCGCGATGGCGCCGGCCGTGCCAGCGATCCCAGCCGGACCGCCAGGCACCATCACCACGCGTGCACAGGCGATCGAGCAACTACGCGCCGTGGCGCAATTCTTCCGCCGCAGCGAACCGCACAGCCCCGTCTCCTATTTTGCCGACAAGGCCGCCAATGCGGCCGACCAGGATTTGCACAGCTGGCTGCGTTCGGTGGTCAAGGATGCCGGTTCGCTGGCGCATATTGAAGAGCTGCTGGGTGTGCAACCGCCCGGCAATGGCTAATATCCATGCCTCTGGCGGTGCCTTTGCCGCCGCCAGAGGCGGCTGTACCTGACTCCGTCTTATTTCGTTTTTTCCCGGTCTTGCTCGATCCAGCGCTTTTTCAGCTGCTCCAGCAACTCGGCCTCTGCATTCGCGTACTTCAAAATGACTTTTTTTTCTGCCTCATAATAAAGCCGGGCTTCCTGGCTGGCTTGCTGCATGGCATTTTTCGCGGTTTTGACTGCGTGCTTCAATTTCTTTTCCGCCTCCACCCCGGCATCGTGCACGTCGTGACCGGTGCGGGTGGCGCCATCGACGATCATCCGGCTCGTTTCCCTGTACGTTTCCACCGCCTGCCGTTCCAGCCGCTTTTCGGCCTCGGACACCGCCCGCGCGGTGGCGGCGATCTTTCTGCGCGCCACCCGGTAGGTGCTGACGGTGTAGCCATACAGTTTCTGGAAGTAGGTCACGGCCGCATCGCCCGCTGCCTTGACAGCCTTCAGCGATTCATTGGCGATATTCGACATGTTCGAATAATCATCGCTTTGCACGAAAACGTGGCGGAAGCGGCCATAGCCGCCGGTCAGCCATACCGGCTCGTGCTTGCCCAAGATGCGAAAGCCGGCGCGGGAATCGTGTACATAATCTTCAAACAGCGTGACGCAGCCAGCCGGCGGCTGCGCGCCTTCCGTCATGATTTTCAAAAACCGCTCTTCCCAGTCGCTTAACGGGTCTTTTCCTTCTTCGACAAACAGCATGCCAGCCGGGCTGACGCGATGCAAGACCGTCTTGGCGCGTTCATTGAGCCATCCCGACAAGGTCGCGTTGGCATTCTTTCGTTCGCGCCAGGAGCGCAGATATACCCCCAGATCGCTATCGGCCTCCAGCAAGTCTTTCTGGCCCGGCTTATCCGACTCCTTGAAAAAGCGCTTGGTCTTCAATTTCGCTGTTCCCTGCGCGTGCAACATGCCGCGCCAGCGCAGATATTGTTTTGTATGCGCCTCGGTAAAGGTCTTCACGTCTGCGCCCTTGATGCCGTTATGCGTCAGCCAGTTGTTGTAGGAGGCGATCAGTCTTGGGTCGGTGGAAAAAGACTTTCGAACAGCAACACGCTGTTTTTCGTTCATTTCTTTGATCGTCAATAACGGCACTCCCGCTTTGAGGGCGGCGAAATGCATGTCGATCAACGGTATCTGCGACAAGTGAGGTGAGGGCCCCCAGGCCGGCATGGATCGGCCCTGCTCTCCCGGGTAATAACCGCCGCCCACATCGGAATGCATGCCGGGATATCCTACATTACCCCGTCCAGTTGCCGATTCCAACGGAAAACTCGCGCGCTGTTCATGCAGAGCAATAAAGTGGGCACATTCTTCGACTACTGGATGGATACTCTGCGTTCCATCTCCCCAAGCCATATGACCAAAGGTGACTGGTGTCACATCACCCACACCTACTGCCGCAACGGTATCAAAAATTCCCAGGAAACCTATCCGAATGGGTACGCCGGCAAGCTCAAATGCGCCATTTTCCCGTTCAAATATCTGATGCAGCCAATGTGCACTGGCACGCGCTTCGGCCGCGCCACGGGAAAAACCGAAAATGGAAACATTAATTTGCTTTACCTTGCGCTGATGGGTTTTTACGACCTTTGCAAGACGCTCTTCCAGAGCGGTCAACATTGCCCAGCGCCGCACGCCCTCTTTACCCAGCAGCATCTGAGAACTCATCAAGTTAACCAGCACCCGCTGTGTGTCGGACTCAATTAAGTTGAAGCCGGTCAAGTATGAATGCACTGCATTGAACAGCGAGGTAATGCCCCAGTTTATTCTATCGGCGCCCATATAGCCAAATCCACCGCCAGCATTATCGGTAAGGGCTGAAATAGTGTCACCAATAGCAGCAAACGGAGTTCCTACACCTGGCATATAGACACTAAAATATCCATTTCTCTCTTGCTCAAGATGCGCATCCCACAACTTGGCAACGTTGCTGTGCTTGTTCCGTTGCCGCTGTGTAAGATTTTTCGGATTGACAACGGGATCAACCTGCCTCCATGCAGCATTATTTCCGCTCCCATCATAAAACAGCCCGATATAAACTTGCCCTTGGCATTCAGTTTTGTGAGGTGATCTAACACATGCCATGGCTTTTGCACGTTGTGACGATTCTTTTGCCGTGAGCCTGCGACGCCCATCCAAGGGGGCTTTACGTCCAGTATAAATAATAGACATTATATAAGCTCCATGAACAATTTTTTTGGAATTACTCCCATATAATCTCCAATGGCACACCTGGCTCAAGCTCTGCCTCCTTGCCTGAGAGTGGATACTTTCTGTGCCCTAATGCATATTTAGTTACAAATACCTTATAATTTCCATTGTGCAGAAAATGTACTATAAATCTTCCAGCATCGCTTGAGACATACTTAGGCACTGGGACGGTTTTTTCCACACTAATTTCTTTTCCATTTTTTATGGTACTCATGCGGATTGTTGCCGTCATTCCCGGCTGCCATACTGCTGGAATTGCAAGACAACAAGTGTATCCGCCGCCACCGGAACCCGCATCGAGATAACCGACCTCCACTTCCGACCCTGTCGACAAGGTCACTAAGTAACCCCCAATCCCATGTTCGGTATGATTATATCCACTTACATTGACTGGTAACATCATCTTTCCCTTGCCACAAGCCATATTTGAAAACAAAAGAAACCCACATAAAAGGACACAATAAAATCGTTTTCCCAATAAATTCATCATAACCTCTCAAGAATAAAAATAATTCATCGCAAATAACATTCATATCAGAAAAATTATTCCCAAATTATCTCAAGCGGCTCGCCTTGCTGCAATTCAGCTTCTTTTCCATAAAGAGGATATTTTCGATGTCCCAGCAGGTATCTGGTCACAAATACCTTATAACTTCCATTGTGCAGAAAATGTACAATGAACATCCCAGCATCGCCAGCAGTGTACTTTGGCACCGGAACACTTTCTTCCACATGAATTTCTTTGCCATTTTCTATTGAACTCATGATGATATTTGCAGTCATTCCCGGACGCCATATTGTCGGCAGGGAAAGGCAGCAAGTCATCCCTCCTCCACCTTTTCCAGGAGCAAGGAATCCGGCTTCCACCCTTGACCCATTTGATAGCGTCACGACATATCCACCGATTCCATTCTCGGTATGATTGTAGGCGCTCAAATTGACTGTCAAGTCCATTTTTTCCTTGCCACATGCCGTATTTGAAAATGCCATAAAAATACATAAAAATACATTGATTAAATTTCTTGGAAATAGCCTTTTTATCATCTGAGTTCCTGAAATTCATTGACCAAATACATCCCGAGATTGAAATGAAAATTACATCAACCTTAGATGTAACTTATCCCTTGGGTTCATACGCCTCCCACAGCGGCGGCCCCGCTTCCCAAACGGTTTTCGGCAAGGCTTGCAGCGCGTCGTAAAAGGCGTCCAGCGATGCGGGTGGGTTTTTCATGAATTCAACAAACAAGGGCTGTTCCATTGCCTTGCCAGAGGTATACAGCGCCAGCAAGACATATTGCGTTTGCCGGTCGAGGTCATCGATCCCGGCATCGAGCGCGCGCTGCTGGTATTTCGCGACAAAGGCGTTCAGGACGCGCGGCGGCGTGTCATTGGTTTCATCGGTGATCACGCGCCGCAAATGGCTGACCAAGTTGGCGGTGTCGGCCGGTTTCAGCTTGGCGTGCTTGACGGCGCTTGACGCCTGCGGCGCGGCTTTTACCGCTGTCTGCGCTGCGACGTTGCCGCTGGCAATCACCAAGGCCAAACTCAGGCACAGTGCCAGCGCCGGGAGCCGGTCAAGCTTCAAGTTGAATGCCCCACAAGGGCGGACCGGCTTCCCATACGTCGTCGGACAAGGCTTGCATGGCTTCATAGAAACTTTCGATAGAGGTGGGTGGGTCTTGCATGAGGGCGATGAAATCGGGGTGTTCGATGCCGGCGCCGGAGGTGTACAGGGCCAGCAGCAGGTATTGCGTCTGGCGGTCCAGGTCGTCGATGCCGGCGGCCAGGGCGCGCTGCTGGTAGCGGGCAACGAATTCGTACAGCAGCCGGGGCGGGGTATCGTTGGTTTCGTCCGTGATCACCCGCCGTAAATGACTGATCAGCGTATCGGCGTCACCGGCATCGACCAGCATGCCGTATTGCGCATCGTCCAGGTGGATGAGCGGCGAGCCCATCAGCGCAACGTCCGGCGCAGCACCGGCGGTGTCGACATCGAGCAGGACGGCAACGTCACCAAAACGGTTGATGTACTGCAAGCTCAACAACCCAGCTACAAACTGCTCGCGCTGTAGCGGCTCCAGGCAGGCCAGCCAGACGGGCAGGATGCGCGTGTCGTACCAGCGCAGCATCATCTGCTGCTCGTCGCTCAGGCCGACGGCGTGAAACTGGCGCAAATGGCGCGCCAGTTCGGGCAAGGGCCACGGACTTTCCATCCAGCTCAGGCAAGGCGCGCCGTAACCGAGCTTTTCGGCCCAGTCGCAGACTTTCTCCAGCATGGCGGGCGCAAGGCCGGACAGCGATATCAGCAGCGGCGCGATCTCGGGCAGGCTCGCTTCATGGGTTTCCTCGAACAGCGAGGCATACGGCACTTTCCAGCGCTGCAGCGTCAGGTGACTGTTTTCGGCCTGCGCACTGTCGAGCAGCAAATAAGGCAGGCGTTGCCGCCCAAGACTGGCCCGGACCCAGCCGTGCAATGCCGAAACGCTGCCGGGCGTCACCGCAGTACTCCCGCTGCACCCTGTTGCATGGCGCTCAAAATGCAGCTTTTACACGTGCTCGATGGCAGCGGCGGCATCACATACGGCGCGCGCGTGGGGCCGATAAAACTCTTCTTGCCTGCAAATACGGTGATCTTGCCCGGACACTGGATCGTGATGTTGCCGCCTTCGATCGTGATGTTGGCACCGCCCGCCGTCGACAAACGGATGCTTTTCAGCGCTGCCCAGTCGACATGCGCGTTGGCGCTGATGACGTTGACCTCGTCGCGCGCCTGGAGCCGCAAGGTGTCGCCTTGCGCCTGCACGTCGATGGTGCCCTGGGCGGCGATCAGCTGCACCCCGGCATCACCCTCCCCGGCCTTCATCGCGCCGCCCAGCATGCCGATGGCCTGGCCCGTGTGCAATCGCCACTGGCCACCGCTGCTCCATTGCGTGTCCTGTCCGCTCATCAGGATGACGCTTTCACCATTGGCCAGCTGCAGGTCTTGGCCGGCGATCAGCCCCAGATCGGCCCGGGCGGCAATCGCGATCAGCGAGTCCTTGGTGTGCGGCAGTTGTTCGTGCATGCCCGCCACGCTGGCCTGCATGGCTTTCAGGGGCGCCGCCTGCTCGTCAAGTTCGCTGGCATTGGCGGCGCTGGCGCCGACATGGCTGGCGTAGGCCACCGTTTGATGCGTTTGTGCGGCCTGGCTGAAGGTGTCGCCCAGCAGTACAGCCTGCTTCAACAATGCCATGCCACCGGCATTGTCGCCGGCCGGCTCGCGTTGCGCGGCCTCGTGCCTGAGCACATAGCTGCTCACCAGCAAGCCCGCCTTGGCCCGCACCGCGCCATACGCATCGGTGCGCAATTCGGCGCCCGCGCCGCGCAGGCTGCCCCGGTAATTGTCGGCGCCGTGGATCAAGTGGCCAAGAGTGAGTTCGCTGGCCGCATGGCTGCTTTTCAGCTGTACCCGGCCCTGGCTGTCCGTGTCGTCGAACAACAGCTGGTTGTAGCCCGCCGCTCCTCCCGCCTTGCCGAACTCCTTGCTGCGGATGCCCCATTGCGCGCCGGCATTGCGGTGCGCCGCACTGGCTCCGGCGGCGCCATGCCACAAGGGACTGTTGCCGCCCGCCAGATTGCCCTGGCCCGCCACAGCGTGATCGTGTGCGGGCTGGAACACGCCGGCGTCGCCAGGCTCGCCGCCAACACCGCCCGGGGTCGGTTTGCTTCCGCCCTCGCCCTGGCCGTTGTACAGCGCGCCGACGATGACGGGCCGGTCGATATCGTTTTCCAAAAATTGCACCAGCACTTCCTGGCCGATGCGCGGCAGGAACTGGCTGCCCATGCCGCCGCCGGCCGCGCGCTGCGCCACGCGCACCCAGCAGGTCGCAGCCGTTTCCTGTTGCCAGTGAAAGCGGATGCGCACCCGGCCCAGCTTGTCGCAATAGATTTCATCGGCGCCGCTGGCCGCGTCCTGGCCATCGGCTCCCACGACGATGGCGCTCTGACTGCCCAGGGCCGTCGGCGTGGCGTGCTGGCGCGCATCGTTGCCATCCTGCAGCGGACGCCACGGCGTGCTTGCGCTGATCATCTCGATGCAGTTGGCGTAACCGCTGGCTTGTGCCTGCGCGATCGCGGCGGCGACATCGGGAAAACCGTCGCCCCACTGCGCCACGGTTTCCTCCAGCAATTCCGGTATCGGGCCGAACAGTTCCGCCAATCCCTCCAGTGCCGGCGCCGGCAGGTTGTTGACGCCGATGCTGGCCACGCGCAGCACGACATATTCGGACGCGGCGCCATCGGCGGGCGGCAATGGCCCCTGCGTCAGGGTAAAGCGCGTGCCGGCGCGCAGGGTGCGCACGGTCGAGCTCGCTTGCCACAGCTGGGCGCGCGCTTCATGCGCCTGCATCTGCAACTGCGCGTAGCGCTGCGCCTGGGCGGCGCTGGCGTACCAGTACTGACCCGGCGTATCGTAGCTTTCCAGCATAGGCGCATTCTTGCCGCCGAGCGCCGTGTTGGTCGGCACGCTGGCGGCCACGGCCTTTTTCGCCTTGTAGTCATAGCTGAGTACGCTGCTCAGGCCCACCTGCAGGCTGCGCCGCGCGCTCAAGGCCTGCACGCTGTCGCCCGGCTCGCCGACGCGGGCGCCATGAAAGCGCAAGCCGCCGCCTTGCGCACTGCTAGCGTCCTCGGGCGTGGCGCACACCTGGCTGCTGTCGGCAAAGACGATCATGGCCTGACCGTCAAACCGCCAGGCCAGCCCTTCTTCCGTCAGCAGGCGCCGCACGAAATCGTAGTCCGATTCGCGGTACTGGCAGCAATAGCTGCGCTCGCCCGCTTCCTGCATGAATGACGCCACCTCGTCGCTCCAGCGCCACAGCGCGTATGGCGCATACGCCTGCAAGACCTCGTCGACGATGGCCGTCACGCTGCGGTCTTGCCAGACGCGGCTGTTGCGCGCCTGGGTCAGCAACCACAGCCATGGGGTGATGCGCAGCCGGTAGCGCGCCAGGCCGCCATTGCTGCCCAGCGTGGCGGCGGCGCTGATATAGCCGGAAAATGGGGTGCGCGTGCCGTCCGCCAGGCTGACGTGCAGACTGGCCGGCTGGCCCAGCAGGGACGCCAGCGCCACATGGGCGCTGGTGGACAAGGCGATGATGTCGCGCGCGCCGACCTCCTGCAGCCGCTCGTCGGCGGCAAAGGCTTCGACCAGCAAGCCGCTGTCCGCGTCCTCGCCGTAGGTCAACTCGTACAGCCGCGTGGCGCTCGTGAAAGCAGCCAGCGCGTCAGCAATCTTGTCGGTCGAGGTGGATGACATGCGCTTCCCGTCAGTCGTTTACCAAATTTTGCATATTTAACAATTATTGTAGCGAGGAATTTATATCACCGGAGCGCGATTGAAACCGGGTGAACAGATTGCGCCCCTCCTCTCCACGCACCATGGCGGCAGTGCCTACTTGATGGTGTACTTGAACTGCCCCTGCTTGCTGGCGCTGACCTTGATTTTCGTAATCGCTGCGCCTTCGGCCATCTTGGCCAGCACCGACTCGGCGATCTCGGGCAGCACCGTGCCGTTGAGGATATTGTCGACATTGCGCGCGCCCGAATCGACTTCGGTGCAGCGCGCCAGCACGGCCTCGACCAGCGCCTCGTCGTGGCTGAATTCGGCCTTGTGATTGGCCGCGATGCGCTGGGCGATCTTGCCCAGTTTCAGGCCGATGATATTGACCAGCACATCGTCCGAGATCGGATAGAACGGGATCACTTTCAAGCGCCCCAAAAAGGCCGGCTTGAAGGTTTTCATCAGTTGCGAGCGAAGCTTTTCCTCCAGCTGCTCCGGCGCCGGCAGGTCTGGCGCCGCCACATTCAGGCAGGCCTGCATCAGGATGCTCGAGCCGACGTTCGAGGTGAGAATGATGATGGTGTTTTTAAAGTCGATCTCGCGCCCTTCGGCATCCTCCATCACGCCCTTGTCGAAGACCTGGAAGAACAGTTCGAGCACGTCCGGGTGGGCTTTTTCCACTTCGTCGAGCAGCACCACGCTGTACGGATTGCGCCGCACGGCCTCGGTCAGCACGCCGCCTTCGCCATAGCCGACATAGCCGGGCGGCGAGCCTTTCAGGCCTGACACGCTGTGCGCTTCCTGATATTCGCTCATGTTGATGGTGATCAGCTTGCGTTCGCCGCCATACAGCACATCGGCCAGCGCCAGCGCCGTTTCCGTCTTGCCCACGCCGGACGGGCCGACGAACAGGAACACGCCCTTCGGCTTGTTCGGATCGTCCAGGTTGGCGCGCGAGGTGCGCACGCGCTGCGCCACCGCTTCGAGCGCATGCGACTGGCCCAGCACGCGCTCTTCCAGCATGTCCTTCAGTTTGAGCACCGTGCGGATTTCATCCTTGACCATTTTTCCCAGCGGGATGCCGGTCCAGCCGGCGACGATTTCCGCCACCACGTGGCCGTCGACCTGCACCGGCACCATCGGTGTTTCGCCCTGCAGCGCGCGCAAGTCCTTGAGCAGGGCCTGCAGATCGCCGGCCTGGCTGGCGTCCGGTTTGACGCCGGCGCTTTCCAGGTCCTGGCGCGCCGCCCTGACCTTTCCGGTCAGCGTCTTTTCGTTTTCCCAGCGCGCGGCCAGCGCCGCATGCTCGCCGGCGGCGGCGCTGCGCTGCTCACGCAAGTCTTTCAGACGCACCGGGTGGTTGCCGCCGCTCTTTTCCTCGCGTTCGAGCGTGGCGACTTCGGCGTCGATGCGGTCGAGTTTTTTGACCAGGTTTTCCAGCAGGGCCGGCGTCGCGTTCTGGCCCAGCGCCACCTTGGCGCAGGCCGTATCGAGCACGCTGATGGCCTTGTCGGGCAGCTGGCGTCCCATGATGTAGCGGTGCGACAGCCTTACCGCTTCGGTGATGGCTTCGTCATAGATGCGCACATTGAAATGCTTTTCCATCAGCGGCGCCATGCCGCGCAACATGGCGCAGGCCAGTTCCTCGCTCGGCTCCTCGATCTTGACGACCTGGAAGCGGCGCGCCAGCGCGGCGTCCTTTTCAAAATACTTCTTGTATTCACCCCAGGTGGTGGCGGCAATCGTGCGCAGCTCGCCGCGCGCCAATGCCGGCTTGAGCAGGTTGGCCGCGTCGTTCTGGCCGGCCGTGCCGCCTGCGCCGATCATGGTGTGCGCTTCGTCGATGAACAGGATGATGGCGTGCGGGCTTTTCTTGACTTCGTCGATGACGTTTTTCAGACGGTTCTCGAACTCGCCCTTGACGCTGGCGCCGGCCTGCAGCAGGCCCATGTCCAGCGTATGGATCTCGACGCCCTTCAATACATCGGGCACGTCGTCCAGCGCGATGCGCAGGGCCAGCCCTTCGACCACGGCCGTCTTGCCCACGCCCGCCTCGCCCGTCAGGATCGGGTTGTTCTGGCGCCGCCGCATCAGGATATCGATGGCCTGGCGGATCTCCGCATCGCGGCCGATCACCGGATCGACCTTGCCGTCGCGCGCGCGCGCCGTCAGGTTGGTGGTGAACTGGTCCAGCGCCGGAGTTTTCGACGCGGCCGCGCGCCCTGCCAGTTCGCCGACGGGGTCTCCTCCTCCCTCGCCGCCCTCGCCATCGGCAGCCGAAGCGCCTGCCGCCTCCTGCGAGCCTTGCGTGATCTTGTCGAGGTTATGCTTCAAGTCGTCGAGCTTGAATTTGTTGAACAGTTTCGAGCCCCGGTAAGCCAGCTGCGCCAATTCAGGGTCGGTCAGCAGCGCCTGCAGCAGATGCGCACTGCGGATGCTGGCCTGGCGGCCCGCCTGCACGTCGAGCGACGCGATCAGCCAGGCGTTTTCAAACAGCTTCGGCAGCCGGGGCGAAAACACGGGGGTGCGCGCATTGCCGGTCTGCAGGCGCGCCACTTCGGCCTGCAAGTCCGCTTCGAGCATGCTGACGCTGATGCCGCTGTGGCGGGCGATCAGCGCAAAGTCGCTGGCCGGCTGTTCCAGCAGGGCCAGGAACAGGTGTTCCAGGTCGACCTCGTATTGTCCGAGGCCGACGCAAATGCCGGCGGCGCGGGTGGCGGCGGTACGGCTGGTGTCATTGAGCTTGCTGATCAGCGTCTTGAGGTTGATGCTCATGGGGCAAAGGTCCTTGTGTGGAAACGGATAAAAAAGAAAGATGGTTCATGCCAGCGTATGCAATTCGTAGCGCACGTCGCCACGGTCCTGCGCGGCGCCGGCGGTGATCAGGAAACTGTCCCAGCCCAGCCGCCCGCCGCTGCGCGGCTGCTCCAGGGTGACGCCATGCACATCCTCGGCGCGCAGCACCAGCTGCACTTCGTATTCGAGGCACAGGCCGGTAAACATGGTGAGCATTTTTTCCAGCGCGCGCGCGGCCGCCCCGCCCGGCAAAAAGGCGTCAAAATGGGCGCGCGCCAGCGGCCCGACCACCAGGCGCATGCGCAAATCGCGCTGCCAGACGCGCGCGCCGACCAGCGCCGTCGAACCCAGCATCGCGTTCATGCCACCGAGGCTGCTTTGCTGGTCGCGCGGCACGTCGTACCAGCAGCCGACAAACTGGGTCACCTTGATGCTCTGGCCGAAATACGCGGACAATACCTGGCCGATCGCCACCGCCGATGGCGGCCGGTGCCGCATGGCCGCGACAAAAAATCCCACCGACTCGTCGAGGACGCCATCGCCATCGTCGTACAGGCGCTGGCATAGCGACGCATGGCCCAGGCCTGCCAGCGACAGCAGCAGCGGCAGGAATTTGTCCCTGCCATCGAGCTGGTATTTGAGTTCCAGGCGGTACTTGCGCCACGCTTCGTAGAACAGCGCCAGCGCGCGGCTGGAAAAAGTGTCGAGAAAAGCACGCGGTCCTTCGTCCTTTTCATACAGCTGGTGCGCGGCGATGCGTTCCGTGTAATGGGCGGGCAGCGCGCCGGCCACGCCGAGAAAGCCCATGAAGGCCGGCGTGATGCGCACGTATTTCAGTCCGCCGCCCCGCACGGCCTCACCCAGCGCGCGCATGTCGGCCGCCAGGGCGCCCAGCTCGCGCGGTTCGGCCTGCACGGCTTCAAGCTGGCTGGGCGCGAAATTGAGCGACACCGAATTTTGAAAGCGCAGGTAGTTGGCCACCGCGCCCTCGCGCGCCATGCCGTTGCGAACCAGCCAGATTTCGAGCATGCGCACCGCCTGGAAGTACTGGAAGCGGTAGGGCTCGGCGAACAGGCGCTCGATTACACTAGGCTCAAATCGCCGCTGCGTGGTTTGCATCGCAACAACTCCTCTCCCGATTTTTTCGACAGCACCACCAGTTGCGTGAAACTGTTGGCATGCACGTACAGGCCGAGAAAACACTCGACGATATGTGCAAACGCATGGATGCCGCTGCCCACGAAAGCTTCCTCGTCGAGCGTCAGCCGCACTTCCAGGCCGCGCACCAGACAGGCGAAGGGATTGCCGGGAAGCCAGGCGTTGGCCGCCTTGTGGTCGATCGCGGCAATGCCGCTGATCTGCCGTTGCGAGGCCGCCGAGCGGGGCAAGTCATACAGGGTCAGCATCTCCTGGAACGCTTCCAGGCCGCTGCCCGACAGCGACAGATGGTTCAGCGACAGGTGCGAGATCAGGCGCCAGTGCGCGCCGCGGCCCCGCTCGAAGCGGTGCGATTCGGTCGGTTTGCGCAGGAAGTGGATGCTGCGCACGCTCGATCCGCCTTCCAGGAACAGGTCGCCGCCGCGCAGGCCATAGGTGAGTTGCGCCGGCAAGTCGCGGTTGGTGCAGCTCAACTCGAGGCTCAGGGTATCGGTTTCGATCGAGGCCGGGTCGAAATCGATGTCGACGATGGAAATCTCGGTCTCGTAGCCGGGGCTTTTTTCGCTGACGGTGTCATCGCGCCGCATCACCCAGTAATGCCCGTCCTTGGCCGGCATCTGGCCGTGGCGCAGCGAATAGAACGGGCGAAATTCGGTGATCGACTCCCCTTGCGGCGTCTGGCGCACCAGCTTGACCGATTCGATGGCCTGCACCTCGAAGGCATAGGCGCGGCGCGCATCGGCCAGCACCGGATAGCTGGCGGCCGTGTGCGTCAGCCGGATCGGCTCGCCGCGCTGGCGGAACAGGTTGACCACCGGCGTGCAGCCCAGCAGCAGGTTATTGGTCGTCATGGTGCCCAGCATGCGCGCCGTATTCGAATCGGTGCGCAGGCCGGCCAGGGCCAGGTGCAAGGTGATGCGCCGGCAGCCGGACGGCAGCGGCGCGCACAGCGCGGCCAGGTCGATGTCGAAAAAATTGAATTTTTCGGGAAAGCAGAAATATTCGGTCAGCAGCCGGTAGGCCGGATGCGAACGGGCCGAAAACGGGATCAGCGCATCGTCCTCGGCATAGCCGGCGGTGCTGACGGGAAGCTGCGCCAGCGCGTTCCAGCGGCCGCCGTCGTCCGCTTCCACATAGGCCTTGACCGTGCGCATGAACAGCGCGTCGCGCAGCGCCGCGCAAAACGACGGCTCGCCGTCGATGAACACGCGCAGCTTTTTGACGCCCAGTTGCGCCAGGCTGATCTGATCGGCGGTCGTTTCGAGGACGATGCTGACGCTGGAAGTGGCGTTTGGCGGCAGTTGCACCTGCTCGGGCGCGTCGATGATGGCGGCAAACGCCGCATGCGTCAGCGCCAGCGGCGCCACGGTGACCGGATACGCGGTGCGGAAGGTGCATGCGACGCCCTTGACGGGGCGTGTCGCCAGCTCGGTGCCGCGCGCGATCTCGGTGGCGGCCGTCAGCTGCGCCGCCGCGCCGCTGTAGTCGAGGCGCGCGATCGAGCACGAAGGAAATGGCCGCAGGTAATGCGGATACAGTACCTCGAACAGCGCCTCGGTAAATTCCGGGTAGTCGTCATCGAGGCGTTTCGAGATGCGCGAATTGAGCAGCGCGAAGGACTGGATCATGCGCTCGATATGCGGGTCTTCGCAGACTTCGCCGCCGATCAGCAGCCGTCCCGCGATCTTCGGGTAGCGCTCGGAAAACTCGCGCGAATAGCGGCGCAGGAAACCCAGTTCACGTTCGTAGTACGGCAATAATTCTTCCAAGTTCAGGCTCCTTGCGCCGTACGGCGCGCCTTGCTGATCGTGTAATGCAGGCTGGACGGCTGCAGGATGGCGTCGAAGTTGACAGGTTCCTGGGCCGAGTGCACCACCAGTAGCGCGGTAATGGCGAAATTGAGGCGGTTGATCGAGCCTTCCTGGATTTCCAGCGAAGCGCGCACGCTGCGCAGGCGCGGTTCATGGCGCGCGATGGCTTTTTCCAGGCACTGGCAGATATACGCGCGGTCGTCGGAACTCGACAAGCTCAGGCCTGCGAAATCATTGAGGCCGTAGGTGACGATCGAACGGCCGCATTCGGGAAATTTTTTCAGCAGCGCTTCCGGTATCACGGTGCGCGTGTTGAGCAGCGCCTCCAGGTCGCGTGCCACGGTATCTTTCAAATCCTCCAGCGACAGGCGCGAGACGGTGCTACTGGAAGCGCCCTGGACGGGCGTGTCCATCAGGCGGTCGAACAACCCCGGCGTAAAACCCTTCATCGGTATCCTGTCGTTGGCGGTGGGAAGGAACAAAAGGGCGGCCTGCGGCGGCCCTTTGATTCAGAAGCATCAGTCACGCGGGCACAAGCCGGAGTCACCGTCGGCGGCTAGCCGGAACGGCGTCATCCGGCAAGGGCCGTTGTCGATCAAATCGTCTTGTTGGCCGACAGATCCCAACCGCCAGAGGTATTGCCGCCCGAGCCACCACCGACTTTTTGCTGCGTGTATTTCCACTTGACCTTGGAATACTTGATCGACACGTTCTCGCCGAGGATGTCGCCAGCGGCGACGGACGGCGCCACGCTGCTGATCAGCACGTTTTCCAGCTCGATCTCGAAATACTTGATGCGCTCGCCCTGGCCGTCGGCACGCAGGAATTCGAACTTGGCTTTCGGGATCGTTTTACCGGATGAGCAATTTTGCAGCAGCAGAGGCGTGGCGAGGTCGGCCAGCTTGGCGACCACGATATCCTTGTGCTCGGTACGTTCGGCGGTATGGCCGCCGCCGGTCGAGGCGGTGGCGGACTTCGGCTGCAGCACTTCCCACTGGACCGACTTGCATTCGATCCAATCTTTATGGGAGGTGTCGGTGGATTCGCCTTTGATACCATCAATTTGCAAGTAAACGTCGATTGCCATGTCATTCCTTTCGGTTGTTGATGAAAAAATCAGGATTTGGTCGATTGCGGCAGCTCCGCGACCAAACGGAGTGAAACGGACAGCTCATCGAGCTGGAAATGGGGACGCAGGAAGGAAATGGCGCGGTAGACGCCGGGACGGCCCGGCACTTCCGACACCTGCACCGACGCTTCGCGCAGCGGGAACTGGGCCTTCTGTTCCTGGCTGGCGTTATCGTCGAGCAGCACGTATTGCATCAGCCAGCGGTTGAGGAAATCTTCGACGTTGGACGCGGCGGCAAAGCTGCCGATCTTGTCGCGCATCATCGCCTTCATGTAATGGGCGATGCGCGAGACGGCAAAGATGTATTGCAGCTGCGACGACAGCACCGCATTCGCATTGGCGGAATCGGTGTTGTATTTCTTGGCCTTCTGCGCCGACTGGGCGCCGAAGAACGCCGCGTAATCGGTGTTTTTGCAATGCACCAGCGAAATGAAACCCAGGTCGCTCAACTCTTTTTCGCGCCGGTCGGTAATCGCGATCTCGGTCGGGCATTTCAGCGCCACTTCGCCTTCGTCGGTCTTGAAGGTATGCGTCGGCAAGTCTTCGACCAGGCCGCCGCCTTCCACGCCGCGGATCGCCGCGCACCAGCCGTAGTCGTCGAAAGCCGCCGTCAGCTTGGCGCCGAAGGCATAGGCGGCATTGCACCACAGGTATTTCTGGTGGTTGGTGCCATCGACGTCCTCGACGAAATTGAAACCGTCGACGGTGGCGCCATCGGCCGGGTTGAACGGCAGCCGCCCCAGGTAGCGCGGCAGCGTGAGGCCGACGTAGCGCGCATCTTCCGATTCGCGGAACGACTTCCACTTCGCGTATTCGACCGTGTCGAACACCTTGGCCAGGTCGCGTGGTTTGCCGAGGTCGGCATAGCTTTCAAGACCGAACAGTTCGGGCGATGCGGCCGAAATGAAGGGTGCGTGGGCCGCAGCGGCCACATGCGACATCTGTTCGAGGAAATACATGTCCTCGGGCTGGCGCGTAAACTCGAAGTCGCCCAGCAGCGCGCCGAACGGAGCGCCGCCGAAAGTGCCGAACTCTTCCTCATACACTTTCTTGAACATGGTCGACTGGTCGAATTCCAGCGCGCTCTGGAAATCGCGCACCAGCTCGCGCTTGGTGGCGTTGAGCAGCTTGATCTTCAGGTTGGTGCCGGTGGGCGTGTTGTCGACCAGGTGATGCAGGCCCGTCCAGCTGCTTTCCAGCTTCTGGAATTCGGGCGCATGCATGATGACGCTGAGCTGGCGTGAAATCAGTCTGTCCAGCTCGGCAACGCGCGCATCGATGGTGGCCGCCAGGTTGTTCGACACCACCACGGTGCCCTCCATCACCTGGCTGACCAGTTCTGAAATCAGGTCCTTGGCGCGCGCATGCTCGACGCTGGATTTGGCAACCTTGCTTTGTTCGACGATCTGGTCGAGCAAGCCGATATCGGTGGTCGCGGCGGCGCCGGACGCGGGGGTCAGTTGAGCGGACATGGGATCAGTCTTTCTTGGCGGTGGATTGTTGTTCCAGCTGGGCCAGCTTCTCCGTGCTGTTGAGCACGTCGTTCAGGATATCTTCCAGTTTGTCGTTGCCGGCCAGCTTGTTGCGCAGGTCGGCCAGCTTGGTACGCGCCTCGAGCAGGCGGCGCAACGGTGCCACCTGCTCCACCACCGCCTCGGGACGGAAGTCGTTGAGCGACTTGAAGCGCAGGTCGACGCGCAGCTGGCCGCCCTCATCGCTGAGCTCGTTGGCTACGCCAAACGCGGCGCGCGGCTCGACACCCTTGAGCACTTCGTCGAAATTGTCGCGGTCGATGCCGATGAACTTGCGGTCCTTCAGCCGTTTTTGCTCGACTTCGGAATTGCCGCCGAAGTCGCCCACGACGCCCATCACGAAGGGCAGCTCCTTGTTTTCAATCGCATCGCCGATTTCCACGTCATACGTCATCTGCACGCGTGGCGGCCGGACCTTTTGCAGGCGTTTTTGAACACTTTCTTTTTTTGACATGACACATCCCTTCACGAGTAATGGGCGGCATCCGCGATGCCCCTGGTAGATCGCCTTACTGCTTCAGCTTCACTTCAAACCATCGAAGGGATTGGCACTGCTGTCAGCAGTCTTGCTCTGTCCCTTGCGCTGCGAACGCACCGGCGGCTTGTCGCGTACCTGCGCTGCGGCCGGGGCCGGTACCAGCACGGTTTCGCCCAGGCTTTCGCGCAACAGCTTGGCCAGGTCCTGCGATTCGGTGCGCAACGGGCCGGACAGATTGTTCTGGCGGCTCAAGTCGGCCAATGCACGCGTCGACAGGCGCAGTCCGCTGATCGCAATGACGCTGTTGGCCAGCTTGTCAGCCGGGTCGCGCACCAGCACTTCCTGGGCATTGATGATGGCGTCGCCGTACTGGCCCGCCTCATAGCGGGTCTGCGCCATGCGAACCCATGGATGCTTATCGGCTGGAAATTCGACGGCGGCTTGTTTCCACAAACCCATGGCCGCTTCGTTGTTGCCCGAACTGGCGGCCTGGGTCGCCTTGGCCATCAGTTCGTCGAGCGAGGGCGGCGGCGCCGCCGTCTTGACCGCAGGTGCGGTGCTGCAGGCGCTGAGCGTCAATGCGCAGGCAACAGCGGCAAAAAAATGCAATGTGAATTGGCGAGACATGGTCTGATTTCCCTCAAAAAAAAGATGGCGCGGTCATTAAAAAACTTGCAATTTATAGTTGCTAAATTCGTATTTTTGCCGAGACTAACATGGATTTAATATTGACTCCGTTCAATAGAAAATACGCGAAAACTCACATTTCAACCGGCCGCAAAGGCAGGCACCATGCGGGAAACGTACCGTACGCACCTTTCTTCAAGATAATGTTAATGTTGTTGCAGTTGCGAAAAAAGCACATAATTTCCTATTGCAAAGATTGAATGATCGGACGCTCCGGCAACGCGCCGATCGCGCTTCAAAATAACCCGGGAGCGGCAGCGTTCTCCGCGCTTTTACTTCTTCGGAAAAAAGGGCAATCGATGAGCATTACAAGCAAATTGTTATGGGGTGAAGGTCTGTTTCTGCGCCCCCAGCACTTCCAGCAGCAAGACCAGTACCATGAACATCGCCTGCACGAAAGCATCAAGGCGCTGCATCCCTACGCCTGGGGTGTCAACCACGTGCAGATCGACCGCGATGCGCTGAGCAATAACACGCTGCGGCTGCTGGAACTGTCGCTGGTGTTCCAGGACGGCGAAATCTACAACGCTCCCGGCGCCGACGAGTTGCCCGAGGCCCTGGACCTGAGCAAGCTGCTGCAATCGCAGCAAACCGTCACGTTCTATGCCGCCCTGCCCGCCTTCAAGCATTTCGGCGGCAACTTTGCCGCGCCCGACCAGCCCAACGGTGCGGCGCGCTACGGTCAGGCCAACCTGGAAACGCCCGACCTGTACACCCATGCGGCGCAGGCCGAACTGGCCTACCTGCAAAAATCGCTGCGCCTGGTGGCCGAATCGGAACCGCGCGATTCGTATGTGAATTTTCCATTGCTGCGCCTGCGTCGCCTGTCGACCGGCGGCTTCGAGCCGGACCCGTCGTTCGTACCGCCTAGCCTGTCGATCCGCAGCGCCCCGCTGCTGTTCCTGCAACTGCGCCGCCTGATCGATGCGCTGCAGGCAAAGGTCAACGCCCTGTACGGCCACCACCGCGAACCGAGCAAGAATGTGATCGAATTTCGCTCCGGCGACATGTCCTCGTTCTGGCTGCTGCACACGGCCAGTTCGGCGTTCGCCTCGCTCAGTCATTATTTCCATCATCCGGCGCTGCACCCGGAACGCCTGTACGAAGCACTGCTGGCGCTGGCCGGCGCGCTGATGACGTTCTCGAAAACCCATGCGCTGGCCGACCTGCCGGCCTATCAGCATGCCGATCCCGGGCCGTCGTTCGCGCGCCTGCACGCGATCATCCGCGAACTGCTCGATACGGTGATCTCTTCAAAATATTTCGCCATTGCATTGACCGAGGTCAAGCCGTCTTACCATCACGGCAAGCTCGATTCGGGCAAGATCGACGACAAGACGGCGTTTTACCTGGGCGTCTCGGCCGATTTGCCGGGTGTGGAACTGGTGGACGTGGTGCCGCTGCGCTTCAAGATCGGCGCACCCGACGATGTGGAAAAATTCGTGCTGTCGGCCCTGCCCGGCGTGCGCCTGCAGCACACGCCGCAGGTGCCGGCCGCCGTGCCGGTGCGGCCCGATACCTATTACTTCACCATCGAGGCGAAGGGCCAGATGTACGACCGCATGCTGCAGGCCCAGTCGATTTCCATCTACGTTCCGTCCGGCATGCGGGATCTGAAACTTGAACTTGTCGCCATCACTTCCTGAAGATAAACGATGAATGCAAACGCCCCCTCCCTGATGTCCGGCGGCTCCGCCGCTTACGCATCGAGCGTACCGGCCGGCCCGGGTACCGAACACACGCTGACGGACCTGATGTACGACGGTTTCTACGCGCTGTTCATGCTGAAAAACGGCAGCGGCCCGCAAGACAATGCCGACTTCATCAGAAAAATGACGCAATTTCTCGACGAGTTCGGGCACGCGGCGAAAAAACATGCTGCCTCGGCTGATGATATCGATGCGGCCAAGTATGCATTTTGCGCGGCTGTCGATGAAATCATCCTGCGCTCGCCCTATGCCATCCGCGACGAGTGGGCGCGCCGCCCGCTGCAACTGGTGCTGTTCGGCGACCAGCTGGCCGGCGAGAACTTCTTCATCCGGCTTGAAGCGCTGCGCGCGCGCGGCAGCGCGCACCTGCAGGCGCTGGAAGTGTTCCACATGTGCCTGCTGCTGGGTTTCCAGGGTCGCTACATCCTCGAAGGCTCGGAAAAACTGGCCTACCTGACGGCCCGCCTGGGTGACGAGATCGCCCAGATGAAGGGCAAGAAGGCGGGCTTTGCGCCACATGCGGAACGCCCCGACCAGATCGCGCACAAGTTGCGCAACGACGTGCCGCTTTGGGTGCTGTGCTCGGTATTCGCGCTGATCTGCGCACTGGGCTACCTGGGCCTGCGCACCATGCTGGCCAAAAACACCGAACAGCAGATGAACGCCTACAGCGATATCGTCAAGCTGGCGCCGCGCACGGCCAACCTGACCATCACGTTGCCGTAATGAGCGGCCCGGCAACGACAGAAGCTCCTCAGGGCGTGTTCGGCACCGGCCTGTCGCAGCATGCGCGGCTGATCACGCTGGCCACGGCGCAGGCATCGAACCTGCCCGAATCGCTGATGGCCGAGCGCATGAGGGGCCGCGAAGCGGTCAACGAGCTGTTCCGCTTCGAGGTCGATGCCTTGAGCACGGCGGCGGGCCTGGACCTTGCCAGCTTTCTCGGTGAGGAAATCACGCTCAAGCTGCTGCAGCCCGACGGCAGCTGGCGCGCCTGGCACGGACTGTGCACCGACTGCGGCTTTGCCGGCGCCGACGGCGGCGTGGCGCGCTACCGGCTGCGCCTCGAGCCTGCCTTGGCCTTGCTGGGCTTGCGCCGCGACAGCTATATCTTCCAGGACAAGAATGCGCGCGACCTCATCACGGAGCTGCTCGCCGACTATCCGCAGGTGCGCTTCGAATTCGATGTCAGCCAGGAACTGGCACCGCGCCCCGTCTGGACCCAATACCGCGAAAGCGACCTGGACTTCCTGACCCGCGTGCTCGCTTTCGAAGGCCTGAGCTGGCGCTTCGAGCACGAGCAGGACGATGGCGCGGCGCAACAAGGCGAACAACAGAACGCACAGCAGGCCAAGCACAAGCTGGTGATTTTCGACAGCAAGGCAGCCGCGCCGCCGACGCCGGGCGTGGCTGGCCTGCGCTTTCACGGCGTGCGCGCCAGCGATACCGATGACGCCATCGACAGCTTCAGCGCGCGGCGCCAGGTGCGGGCCAATGCGGTCGGCATCAGCAGCTGGGACCCGCAGCAACTGGTGGCACCGGCCGCCGAACACAGCTCGAGCCTGCAGGCGGGCGAGCTGCCACCCCTGCCCCTGTACGACGGGTCCGGCGAACGGCGCCATGCCGACAGTGCTGCCGCCGATCCGCACGGCTTGCGCATGCTGCAGGCACTGGAACTGGAGAACAAGCAGTTCACGGGCGCTGGCGCGGTGCGGCGCATGGCGGCCGGCCACGCCTTTGAGCTGCTGCAGCACGAACAGTATGCCGGTGGCGCCAACCAGTTCACCGTGCTCTGGGTCGAGCACGAGGCACGCAACAACCTGGGGCCGGCCGGCGGCGCGCTGACGACGCTCCTGTCGAAATTATCGACAGTGGCCAGCCTGGGCGACGTCGCCAGCCTGATCGCCGGCCAGCTCGAGGCGGGCACCTACCGCAATACCTTCGCTTGCGCGCGTACCAGCGTGGCCATCGTGCCGCTCGCTACCGCCGCGCGCCAGGCCAGCAGCGCGCTGGGGCCGCAAACGGCGCTGGTGGTCGGCCTGCCCGACAGCGTGGCGACCACCGGGCGCGACCATCAGATACGCATCCAGTTTGCCTGGCAACGGGGCGCCGCCGCCAATCCCGGCGGCATGGCGCACAACACGGATCAGCAGGGCAACGCGCCCGGCAACGAAGCGTCAGGCACCTGGGTGCGCGTTGCCGAAGCCTTGGCTGGCCCGAACTGGGGTTCACAATTTACGCCGCGCATCGGCACCGAAGTGCTGGTCGACTTCATCGAAGGCGACATGGACCGTCCGCTGGTAGTGGCCCAGCTCTATACCGGCAGCGACACGCCGCCCTATGCGGCCGGCGTCGATTCGGACGTCAATCACGCCGGCGTCATTTCCGGCATTCACAGCCACAATTTCGATGGCGGCGGCTATAACCAGTGGGTCATCGACGACACGCCTGGCCAGTTGCGTACCCGCCTGGCGACGAGCAGCGCGGCCACGCAGCTGAACCTCGGTTACCTGGTACAGCAAGGACCCAACACGGCGCAGCGCGGCAGTTACCGGGGCAGCGGCTTCGAACTGCGCACCGACGCCTGGACCGTACTGCGCGGCGGCGAAGGCGTGCTCATCTCGACCACAGCCCGCGCACAGACTGGCGCGGGCATTGCATCTACCCAGCTCGACACCACGGAAGCGTTGGCCCAGCTGAAAGGCGCGGCCGAACTGAACAAGTCGTTGGCCGAGGCCGCGCAACAACAAACCGCCCTGTTCAGCCAGGACGCGAAACAGGCCCAGCTGGACCTGATCAAGCAGATCGATCCCCAGCAAGATGGCAAATACCAGGCCAGCGTGGGCGGACAGGAGGCACTGAAGGCCAGCGCGGGCGAGCGCAAGCTGGCTGCCGACCAGCCGGTGGAAAAATTCGGCCAGCCGCTGGTCGTGATGGAAGCGCCCGCCAGCATCAACTGGGCCACGCCAGGCTCGACCGTGTTGTTTGCCGCCCAGCAACTGCACTGGACGACGCAGTCGGACTTGCACATGACGGCCGGCCACACTTATTCGTCCGTGTCGGCCAGTGCGCATGGCTTGTTTAGCCACACCGGCGGCATCCAGGCGATTGCCGCCAACGGCCCCGTATCGCTGCAGGCGCATACGGGACAACTGGAAATCCTGGCCGACAAGGCCATTACCGTACTCTCGGTCAACGACTGCATCGACATCAAGGCCAATCAAAAGATCACGCTGCAGGCCGGGCAATCGTCGATCACGCTTGAAGGCGGCAATATCACGTTTACCTGTCCCGGCAACTTCACGGTCAAGGGCGGCCAGCACGTGCTCAACGGCGCCGCCAGCGCGGCCGGCGTGCTGCCGGCGCTGCCCGACACGCGCATCAAGCTGTTCGACGAAGGCTTTGTGCTGCGCGACCGCGACACGGGCGAACCGATGCCGCGCCAGCCCTACCGCATCAAGCGCGAAGATGGCAGCTATGAGAGCGGCATGACCGACGAAAAGGGCTTGACGCATGTGATTGCAGCGGCGGCCGCCGAGGCGCTGGTGATCGAGCTGCTGAAAACGATGGGCGGCCAGGGTTCGGCACCGGCACCCGACCCTGCCCCCTCTTCAGCGCCGGCGCCGGTACCAGGTTCGCCAGGGCAGCCGGCAGCCAGAACCAGCACCCCGCCGGAACCGAAATACAAGCCGGCAGGCGACTCCAGCACCACGCCGGTGGACAACAAGCGCCGCAAGGAAGTGCTGGTCAAGCTGCCGGCCTGCTGGATCGCGGACTACGAAAAAGAAATCGCCGGCCCCTCGTATGGCCGCTATGCCCAGCCTTACCAGCACGACGGCACGCCGCACAAATACAGGGACAAGATCTGGTTCAAGCTGTACGTGCCGGCAAAATCGGACGGTCCGGTGGTGGTGGAAGTGCGTTTCAAGGCCATCACGGTACTGGACGCTGCAGGACAGGCGCTGGAAGAGAGCGACAAGGGCACGGAATCGGCGGCGCTGCGCGTCAAGCAGCGCGCCTACGTGGTGGCGCTGGCGCAGAAAAACGCGACGGCCGGCATCGAAGGCAACTGGAACAACAAGTTCCGGCTTGAAATCAATGATCCGCAATGCGGACAAAAGGTGTTGCCCGTGGTTTTCCGCGTCCTCTGGGTTGACGAGAATCAGCACTACACGCTGCAGATCCACAAGCGCTATGACCGCGAAAACGTGACCGGCGACGTCATGAACGTGTCGCTGGCAACGGAACTGACCACGTATGCGCATGAATTCGGACATTGCGTCGGCATGCCCGACGAATACTCGTACACGGAGTTCGAAGAAACGGTACGCTATTTCAAGCCGGACGGCACACTCGACGCGCCCATTGTTTGCCACGTCAACGGCACCTCGCCGCAAGACCTGACGCAATCGATCATGTCGTATGCGGAAGGCGCGCTGATCCTGAAACGCCACGGCTGGAATATCGCAATTGAAGCGCAGGAATTGTTGAGCAAAAAAATTGGCAGGAAAATACGATGCGATATTGTCTGAGCCTCCTTATCTATGCCATGCTGATGGCACTACCATTGAAAGCAAACACCATGACGAGCACCCATGCGCCCCTCTCCATCTCCCTGCAATGCCTGGGCAACGCTGGCTGCGTCTATGAGCGCAAGCCGATCGACGTGCTGGTCACCATCCGCAACGATGGCAGCCGCGATATCGGTTTTCCGCTCGACTACCTGCGCAAGTCGGGCCCGATCGTCAAATTCATCGACACCGATACCGGCGCCGTTACCTATGCCCGCCGTGGCCTGGCCAATCCGGCGCTGAAGACGAAATTCACCACGATCGCGCCAGGCGCCTCGATTTCCATGGAAATCGATATACACCCAACCGACATTGAAACGTTTCGCATCAAAAGAGTCGATATCAGCGTGGAGGTGATATTGAAGGGCGACATACGCATCGATGGCGAAACGGATCTGCAGGACTACCAGGGCGGCGCGAAGATCCGCATCTTTGAAAAAGAGGAGTGAGACGATAGGCTGCCATGCTCGTCTCGGTCTGCCTGACGAGAAATCGCCAGGCGACTGCATATATCACGCAATACCGTCCGACGCTATCTGTGATCGGAAACCACTAAGCCCTCCTATGCGGAGCGGCGATCAGTTAGCGGATTAGACAAATACTCGGTGCAGCTATCCGGGTGGCTCAAGGCCGAAATGACGAAGCCGCGTAAGCAGCGGCACAATTTGAAGCAGATCCATGAGGACCTGAAAGAGCTGGGCTATGCAGGGTCATACGACCGCGTGGCAGCGTTTGCCAGGCAGTGGAAGGCGCGTCAAACAGAGTGGGTCAATTCTGCGAGCAAACGAACACCTGCGCAGCATGTCGAACTTAATCTAGGTCCAGGAACCACCAAATGAATGCTCCATACTGCGTTCTTTCTCTATGGCGGGATAGATGGGGTGTTACCAGCCTATACATGCAGTCTTATAGATCAACGATATTCATGCAAGAGAAGGTAATTTCATCAGGGTAATGATATCCTTGATATTGGTCAAACAATAATCAAAAGATGCGCTTGGAGGCGCCAACAGGACCACAGAATGAATTGTCACCAGTGGTTTGGCCTCTCCCGCACCATAATTCTGCGTAAATAAGAAGTAGATAAATCGTATTGAGACCTTTGGCTTTCTGCCAAGCACCAAGTGGGTGCTGATATCGTTGTCTGATCCTACGACGAGATCGTGCCGGGCCTTCCTATCCCGAGTAAGCAACAGAGCATCTGCTTCTGAGAGCAATAACGGCATAATTGGCTACGATAAAATAGCCCGTCATCTGCTTCGTGCGCTCGGCCAGATGGGGGACTTTGCGCGCTGGTGCTGGAGTAGCAATAGCGATCACGGCTGACGCGACATGGCACCTGACGGCATCACGCCAAAACAGAAGCTTGCCATGGCCGCTTAACCTCTACTTCTAAAGCGCTCTAAAAATGGAGGATTACCAATCATTGCTGGGTATATCGCGCGATCGATTTAAATCTCTAAAATTTAAACATAGGATCTAAAACCGTCAGTGAAATTATGCAATAATTCAAGAGGTTCCGTCATGCCAATTTGAAGTGCGGTACTGTCAACTGCAACACCCAACGCTGATTCTCCTATCTTAGTGAAAATAAACTGATGAAAATTACAAAAATTGTACTGGTCGCATCCCTTGCAGCACTACTTGGAGGCTGCGTGGCACCTCAACGTCCAAGCTTCACTCCGCTGCCATTTGACGCCGTTGAATATGATGCACTTCCTAAAAGTGGCACCGGTATTGTAAAAGGTCAAGTCTTTGCGAAAACAGTGGGCGGCACCGTGAAAAAAGGTGCCGGGAATGCAGTACTTTTAATACCGGTGACAAAGTACAGGCAACAGTGGTACCAGGCGGTACTCATGGAAGGCCGGGCAGCAGCAGTATCTCAGGATCCACGCTACTCGACCTATGATAAAACTAAAACTACTGATGGTGAAGGTCGTTTTGAGTTTAATGAAGTTCCACCAGGTCAATACTATGTACTCAGTAATGTGAATTGGGAAACCATTTCGGATAATGAATATTCACGGCGTTTGGGCCTTCTTGATCAACAAGGCGGCCTGGTTGTGCGAACAGTCGAAGTGAAGAACGGCGCGACAACTGAGGCAATCCTCAACCGCTAAAGTACAGTCGGGCGGCAGCTTACTTGAAATCTTGCCCTGATACAAAGGCAAGTCCAGGTAATTTGCCGCTCAATTGCCTGCTATTCTTCGTTTCGAATAGATCATCCACCTACCTGCCGTACCGTCCAAAGCTTGCGTCTTGCCTGCGACTCTCCAGCTTCCATTTCCAACCTTTGTTGCACATCTTTTTGCTAAACCGCGCTGTCCTAAACCTGATCTTATTGAAGGCAAGAGGCAGGAAAAGCCTGCCTTGGAACGCCTAAACAAAACGTCGTCCAAAGAAACCCCTCGGCGGACAGCATACCGGCCCCAATCCAACCGACCGGGGCAAGCTTGGCTGCAAGCCCCATCTGCTCATCGACCAACGCGGTCTGCCTCTGGTGGCGAGCATATCGGGACTCAGGTACATGATTTCACGGATGCTGATCCCGCCGCTTGTCTCGGCGTCCTTGACGCGGGCCTTATTCCGCGCCTTTTCTTTCGCCGGGGACTTTCCGGCCGTGATCAGTTTCTTTGCCTCGCCCAGCTTCTCGCGCGCCTCCGCCAGCGTCATGCCGCCGACGCCATAGCGGCCGAAGGTAACGGTCTCCTGGCGGCCGTTGATTACATAGTTATAACGGAACGAGATTGAGCCGGCAGTCGTGACGGCCACATACAGGCCATCGCGGTCGTTCACCTTGTAGAGTTTGTCCTGTCGCTTGAGATTGCGCAGTTTGGTATCGGTCAGCATGGCATCTGGTCATGAAGAGCTGAAATACCATGATCAAAAAGCGGATGAAAATTTCTTACAAGTCCTTGATTTTAATGAACTTTATACGAAATTGATACCATGACAGAATCCGGAAGCATCGCATGGTATCGACCGCCGATCATGCATCGTTGTGAGATTATACCATTAATAACGCCATGAAAAAAACAGTGCTTAAGCGCGCCAATCGTTGCCAGGCAGTGCCAGACAAAATAACAAAAAAGCCCGTGAAATCAAGGGCTTAGGTGTGGCCTCCTGCCTATCAGTGCCAGCAGTTGCTAGACATCAAATCATTCCCACTCGATGGTCAATGAGATGGTTAAGCGTTTGATTTTTCAGTGCTTTCCAAACTATTCAGTTACCGATACCCTCAAAAATACCCTCACCGGATTTACCTATGGTTGCCGCTTAGTCGCGGCCGGGATGAGCGAAAACTAGTCCGCTCGCCCATACCTGCCACCAGTTGCTTCTGGGCGATGACGCCTTCATTTCGGCACATTAGCAATCGCAGCGGTCCAATCATTCAAAGATGCGCCAAGGCAGCAGCACCGCGCTGTCACACTGTCACGCGCGCAGTCTCACGCACGCTATAGCGACAGAGACGAGACAATGGCACGCGCTTATCTGTCAACCGCTTTTACCATGTCCCACATCGCCGCCGCTTTTCACATGTCGAGCAGGACGGTCAGTCGGGCCGTATCGGCATTTAATAATGCGCATCTTACTGTAGATCGAGATGGCAAAGGTTGAGACCGAGTACGAAAGGCGGACCTGATCCCGCCCCCTCCGCCCCCCCATGCGAAGACGGTATCTGACCCCGGCCCTCTTGATTTCAATGCGGTGGTGAGGCCCCACCCGTACTTTCCCCTGTCTTTATATCAACGCGGAATGGCACATAAGCGGACGTTGGCGCATCCCATCCTTCACCTTCTACTGCTCCGTTGACGACGCGCACTGACCTGAGCCCGTCCCACGAAAACGATCGTGTCGACCAAGCTTTTCCATTCGCGCATAGCCCCATAACTTTCGTGTAGTCATATAAAAGCAAAACACCTTCGTCTGCAGCAACGCAATAGCCTAAGATGGGCCGGATAGGAATTTCTTGCCAGTTTTTTGGATCTGCTGCGCTCACAATGTACGGGGTGCCACGTGATCTTGCCCCAATATAACCAGACACAGCCAATCGTTTAGTTAGCGCCGCTTTCCTGAGCCCGGCGCGCCAGCTCCCTCCTGAACATGCGAGGCGATTTCCATTTCAGCGACGAATGCGGATGGACCTCGTTGAAGTGCATAAAGGCGTCTGGCAGTTGAGCCAGAACGATTTCTGCGCTGCTGCGGTCCATCAAGTTCACGTAGTCCCGTTTAAACGTGTTCACGAAGCTCTCGGCCATGCCGTTCGACTGCGGGCTGCATACCGGTGTATGCACCGGTTCAATCCCAAGTGCGCGCACCAGCGCGTGCGTTTCATGGGCTCGATAGGCGCCGCCGTTGTCGCTCAAGAATTCCAGCCGGGTCGAGCCGACGCTGGCCTGGCCGAATCTTGTCTCGACCGCTTCCACCAGCATGTCGCGCACGGGCTCGCCAGGCAGGCCACGTTCGGCCCACGCACGCCAGGCAATGATTTCTCGGTCACAGCAATCCTTCATGAACACACCGGTCACCACTTCGCCGTTGTCGCAGGCGATCTCGAAGCCGTCCGAGCACCAGCGCTGATTGGGTTCGTCCACCGCCACCGCGCCATTGTGCACGCGGCTGCTCACTGGGCGTTTCGGCGCCTTGGGTAGCAGCAGACTGTTCGCCTTCATCACGCGATAAAACCGCTTGTGATTGATTGCTGGCAAGCCCATCAAGGCGCGCGTGCGGTTGACCAGAGCGCCAGCCCGGCGGTAGCCATAGGTCGGCAGCGCTGTAATCTCGGCGCGCACGGCGTCGACCAGGATGGCGTCGGTAGGTTGGTGGAACGTCTGAGTGGTACGCCCGTCGATCCAGTCCGCGGGACGAACCAGCAACTGGGCTACGTGTGAGCGCGCTACGCCAAGGGCAGAGCAGACCGGCTTCACTGGTCGTCCTTGCCCGACAAGGGCGAGCGCGCAATCCACTTTTTTTCGCGAGCAAACTCGACGGCCTCCTTCAGGATTTCCGCCTCCATCGTCTTCTTGCCGAGCATGCGCTGCAACTGGGCTATCTGCGCGCGTGCAGCGGCCAGTTCGCTCGCTGGTACCACCGATTCGCCAGCAGTGACCGCCGTTAGCGCGCCTTCCCGTTCGAGCTTACGCCAGTTGAACAACTGGCTTGCACCGACGCCGTGCTTGCGAGCGACCAGCGACACGTTCATGCCTGGCTCGTAAGTCTCGCGCACCAGCGCCGCTTTTTCCTCGGCAGACCAGCGCCTGCGGCGCTCCTGGCCCACCGTCACCACCTCGATTGTTTGCTTGTTCCTAGTCATATGCACAGTCCTATTCCTATCCGTAAGAATAACGCATAGGCTGTGTCTGGTGAATCAAGGGGCTATTTCACTGCTGCAGATCGAGACGACCAAGGCTGAGATCGTGTACGAATACCGGACCTGACCCCGGCCTCCGCTATAGCGACAGAGACGAGGCCATGGCACGCGCTTATCTGTCAACCGCTTTTACCATGTCCCACATCGCCGCCGCTTTTCACGTGTCGAGCAAGACAGTCAGTCGGGCCGTATTGGCATTTAATAAAGCGCAACTTGCTGTCGATCAAGACGGCAAAGGTTGAGACCGTGTACAAAAGTCGGACCTGACCCCGCCCCCCCAGGCGTACCGCATATAAGGCTAAAGTAGCTCAATGAATTACTCGAACCGTCTTTTTAGCCAACGGAGAATGTCTGCGACGGCACCTTGAGGAGGAGGAGCCCATCCAGGCGCAAGGAATTCATAGACATCGTCATAGTGCGCCAAGGGGCGCACCGGCATCAATGCCATCGGTACCAGAAGGCTATCGATTTGGACAGGAATGCCCCTGATCCAGCATAACTTAGTCTGCAGCACACCCAGATAGGAAAGGAAATCTTCCTCGGCCGCATCCGAGCTTTTGACGCGTGCGCTTCGCGTCTGTATGAAATGCTCCAAGCCAGCTTGGTCACGTTTAAGCAGCAGGGAGAAAAAATCCTGGCCTGCAGCACTATCGGCACGATCTGGCTTGCGGCCGTTCTTGGCCACCTTCTCAATTTTGGACAGTAAGGCACCGTCGTCACCGCGCAATGCAAGTTGGATCATGTGGACATGAAATGCAGTGAGGGTGGGGCCGTTGCGCTGTCGAATAAGCTCTTCGGTTTCCGCAACTGCGATTGCTGCGATCACTTTCTCGTTGTCGGAAAGCATACCATACAACAATTCCCCCCCAACACAGAAGCTCGCGCCACCATCCTGCCCAATGCTCGCCAGTGCCAACCGGCTAGCGAGATAACAGTTCTGCTTGAACTTATCGAGATTTCTTTCTACGAAGAAACTGTACATGGCGCTAGCACGCGCGTGCGCAGCCAAGCTTGTGAGAACGGCACCCAGCCGCACTTGCTTGCGCCGATACATATAGCTATCAACGGAGTCGGAAATTCGCCCTTCCCAAAATGACACAAGACTTTTCAACCTGTCTGCCGGACTACGTTCCGCCATCACTTTCTACCTCCATTTAATTTTATGACTACTGCCCCATCATCACCAACACCTGTAACCATTTTTACAAGTCGACCGTTATCCCTCGCCTTCGTCAACAACTCGGCGGTCTGCATCAAAGTCGCGTCACCTGATTTTGCAAGACGCTCAATCGCTCCAGATATCCATTCATCCGTCATCTGTGCGTCCAGTTTAGTTCCGCTATTCGCTCCAGTAAGTTTTATCGACCCATTTGCATTCAACGGTTTGACCTCGTTGATATACACCAGATCCCCCTTGACATATACCCCATCAAAGCAATTGGTGCCGCATTTCCCCTCAAACGACTTGAATCCATTTCGCATGAAATAGCTATTGGTAACATACTCGCGCAGGTCGCCTTGCAGCGTCGTGTTGGGCAGTTTGCCTATTTGCGCAAGGATGGCTTGTTCCGACGGGAGCAATCGTAACGCCATGCTTTCCTCGGTGATTTTACTGGCGCTCAGATTGCCGCTCGCCGACGAACTCACCTTCCCGGCCAAGGCCACATCCGCTCCCGCCCACCACCGCCCGATCGTGCCCGACAAGGTGTTGCCGAGCTTTATCCCCATCAACCATTCCTCGGCCCAGTATTGCTTCTGAGCGGAACCATTCAAAGCAGCAAAATAATCGAGCCGGTTCTGGTCGCGAATCTCCACGCCGGGCATCACAGAACCAGGCGGTTGCATACCTAAAACGTCGTTGAGATATGGGTCGCTCCGTTGCGACGGCGTGGCCCCGAAATAGCCCTGCGGCGCGCCGTCCCCTGTCATAACGACGCCCCGCACCGTGATGAGCGTTCCCATGTATGGTTCCAGCATGCTCTCCGCAGTTTGCAGTCGCGTCAAGTACGACTGTAATTCACCGCGTGCGCCCTCGCTGTTAGGATCACTGGAGGCCTGCACTAACTTCTGCAAATAGGCCATGTTTTTCGCGTACTCCTTGTCGTCAACCAATCCCTTGGCGGTACGCTCCATCGCATCGGCCATGGCGATTGCATACCGTGCCTCGCACGAGGGGTCACGACATTCCGCTTTGGCTTTTTCTTTCGCCAGCTTTTCAATCAAATGAATCTCTTCCGTATGCAACTGCCGGTTGTTGACATCCACAGCTGTCGCACTGCCACTCCCTTGCGTTACTGACGACAGTGCCCCCACCCCAGTCTGGCCGCTAGCACCTGCTGCGGCTAAACCACCGACTGCGCCACCAAGGCTTGCAAACATTTGTTGATAAGAATTGACCAATGATAGGCGCGCCACATCGTCTAACTTCAGACGATCAGCTTCCTTCTCGGCCAATTCTTTGCCTAGTTTTTGGCCAAGATTCCCACCCACAACTCCGGAAGCGCTACCAAGTGCGCCAGCCCCTCCGCCAGCCAATGCGCCAATCAGACCCTGCGTTCCAGCGTGTAAAGCAATACGATTTGCACCATTATCCCCCCATGATTCGTAGTTTTCTTTCGCTTGCGTGGCCAATTTCTCGAATCGAGCAACTTCTTCTTCGTTACCGCTTCTCTTCGCTTCTTCAGCCAAACTCTTATTTTTAATTATTTCCTGCTTGGCGGCTTCTTGCTTTTGTGCGCCGATGTCACCTACCCAGTTGGCAACCAACGGTGCTGCCGCCTTGACAAACTCCTTCGTCACGTCCATCGTCGCCTGCAACGCAGCCTTGTCAAAATTATTGCCAATTTTGCCGCTACTATCCACTCCAGTCGTCACATCGCGGTTCACACCGGCAATAGCTTCATCCACGCCCTTGCCCGTCGCCGCGCGCTGAGCCGCATCGTCGGTGATGACGATTGTGCCGCCGCTGATGCCGCTGCGGGTCGTGCTGGTGGAATTTTCGCTGAGGGAAACGATAGCTGGCAGGCCCACTGTCGTAGCATCTTTTTTGCCAGCGACATCCGTCAGGTTCTCATTTCGTGTTCCCGTGCCAGCAAACGACATTCCACCCGACACTCCCACACTGCTCCCCTTCGATATCGCATGATTGGCGATATCGCTGTGCGTCAGGGTCGCGGTGGTCAGGCTGCTATCCAGCTTGCCCGCCTCCGTGGCGCTGATGACGGCGCCCTTCAAATCCGTATTGCCAGCCACCTTGATCTGGAAGCCGCCATTGCCCGCCTTGATGCCGCTTTGCTCCTGCACGCTGGCATAGTCGTTGTGCATGCTGCTCTGGCTATAACTACCGCTGACGCTGGCGCCAAAGCCCACGGTACCGCTGGCGGACATGCTCTGGCTCTTGCTGTCGAACTTGGCCGTGTCCTGCAGGCTTTCCACGTTCAGGTTGCCCTTGATGTCGACAATGACCTGGTTGGCGCTGGCGATGGCGCCCTTGATATTGGTGTCGCCACCGCTTGTGATAACCAGCTTGTCGCCCGCATTCACATGCGTATTGAGCTGCGTTGTGCCGTCGCCATCCTCATGGCCCTTGCTGCCGCTGACGCTGGCTGTGAAACCGAAGGACATACCCTTGCTGCTGACGCTGGCCGCCACACCAGCCGACGCGCTTATGCTCGAACTCTTGCTGTGCTGGCTTTCCGTATCCTGTTCCGCCAGCAAGTTGACATTGTTATCGGCATGCAGGCGGATATCGTTCTTCGCATTCAGGTCGCTGCCCAGGATATTGATGTTGCTATCCTTGCCGCCACCCATGGCCGTGATATTAATATTGTTGCCTGTCAATACGCTGCCGCTATGCGTGGTGCTCGCCGTCGTTTGCGTCTGTATGCTTTCAGAATGGCCTGCCGTCAAGCTGATGCTGATGCTTGGTCCACCTTCCTTCATCATGTCCTTGGCCGCGGCGTTCGCCGCCATGGCCGTGGTCGCCGCCGCCATCGCCGTGACGCGGCCATCCTTGGCCGTACTGGCCGCGGAACTCATGGTTTGCAGGGTCTGGATGGCGCTGATCACGCTGCCACCCAGAGCCAGGGTCAAGCCATCCTGCGTCGTCTTGACTTCGAACTTGCCCTTCTCATTGTCCTGCCCAGGCTTGATGGTAACGCTCTTGCCGACGATGTCGAGATCGGTGGCGGCAAGAATATCGCTGCCGCCAATTGTCACGTTATTGCCGGCGACCATCGTCAGCGCACCATTTGTGGCGCCAATCGAACTGCGCGCCTCGCCGCTTTGCAGGATAGCGTCGCGCTCCTGATCCACCGTCGTGGTCTTGGTGCCATAGCTGAAGCCGATGCCGCCGCTGCTCATGAAACCGCTTTTCTTGGTGCTGGAATGATGCAGTTCGTACACGCTATTGGTGGCCGCATCAATAGTGATGTTGTTACCCGCGAATAATTTCGTCGCATCGTCACTCAAGATGCTCGACCCCGTGACTTGCAGATCGCGCCCCGCCTGCACCGTCACGCTGCTGCCACCAAGCGAGGTGCCGATCGCCGTGGTCGTGTCGACCACGTCATGCTTGGTCGTTGTGGTCTTGTTCCAGGAGCCCTTCTTCGTCGATTTGCTGGCGACATCCGTCACTTCGTTCTGGAAGCCATTGATCAAACTGATATCGTTACCGGCCACCAATCCCAAGGTACCGCCCGCCTGCACGTCCGCCGCGCGCGCGGTCAGGTCATGGCCGGCCTGCAAATTGACATTGCCTGCGCCCATGATCTGGCTGCCCACTTCGCTAGTCTTGCTCTGCTTGCTGTAATTGTCGGCATTGCGTATGTCATTGTAGGTGGAGGCCACGCTCACGGTGTTGAGCGTCAGATTATTGCCGGCAATCACGCTGGTCTGGCCGTTCACGCCCGCATTGGCGATGACGCCGCCCGTCACTGTCACGTCCCGGCCAGCCTGGATGACCAAGGCGTTGCCTGCTTCCGTACCCGTTACATACAGGCCCGCCGTCGAGCCGATGGTGGTACTGGTCGAGTTGTTACCTGGCCGTTCCTGACTTGCATTGCTGACGGTGGTGCTTACCACGTTAATATCGCGGCCAGCACTGGCCAGCAACTGGGATTCCGCCACAATACTGGCGCCACGGTTATTGATGTCATTGCCAGCGATTAGTGCCACTTTATCGCCGTGGACTTCGCCTACCTGTTGCTCGATACGCTTGGCCGACAAGCCGCTACCGGAGGTAGCCACCACCGTATCGACACTCAGGTCGCGCCCTGCGGAAATTGACGTGACGCCACCCTTGGCGGCATTGCCGACAATACCGCCGGCAATACTGATATCCCGTCCTGCCGACAGCACCAGGCTGGCGCCAGCGGCGGCATCGCCGCTTACGTACAGGCCCGCCACGCGGCCCAGGTAGCGGCCGTCCTCAAGTGTATCCGTGGAGATATTAATGTCACGTCCAGCGCTCGCCTGCAATGCATTATTGGCCGAGATGGTACCGCCGATATTATTCAAGTCGCTGCGCGCCGCAATGCCGACATTGTCAGCACCAACACGGCCACCCATATTGCTGACATTCTCGGCATTCAGCAACACGACGTCACGCCCGGCAATGGTTCCGCTATTCACCAAGTCGCCCGACAAGCGGATATCGACTTCTTTCCCCGCCAGCAGGCTGCCTGCGCCGTCGAGATCATCTTCGCGCACGCGCACGTACACTTGCGGCACCAGTACCTTTTGCGTGGAGCCATCGGCCAGGGTCACGTCCTTTTCCACCAGCCAGACGATATCGCTGGTCAGCGCCGCCATCTGTGCCGGCGTCAGCGCCAGGCCGGGACGCAGGTCCCAGGTCTGGGCAAAGGCTGCACCGGCATCCATCAGCCCGCGATACTGCTGGTCATCACTGGAATAGTCGCCAGCAAAGCGCTGTCCCGTCAGTTCCGCGATCTGCTCGCGCACCATGCGTTGCTCGTAAAAACCATCGCCCAGGCGCTTTTGTGTCACTGTCGGATCGAGCTGGACCTTGCTGGTCAGGTAGTCCGACCCCGTCCAGTCCTTGTAATTGGCAAAACGGGGATCCGTTTCCACGAGGAAACGCGATGCAGGTCCGGGACTCGTCCTGAACAGGCTGGCATTCGGAATTTGCGTGGAAGGCGAGGTCGTACGTACAACCTGGGCGCGGCCGGAAGGATTCGCCAATGCAATCTGGCCGATGACCGTCATGCGTCCGGCGGAAGTGCCACTGGCCCCGGCAACATGCGATGCACCACCGCTGGAGCTCGAGACTGTGGCGCTATTCACTGCGGCCATGCCAGACTGTGTGGCCTTGCCCGGCCCCGTAGCACCTGCCGCAAGTTCCTGCTTGACGCCCGCCAGGCTGAGCGCTTGGCCAGCATTGCCGGCACGCTCGCTCCCCTGCAAGCCGTTGCCGCCACTCACTGAGGCAGGGCCACCTTGCGTATTTTTCGCCAGCAAGCCCGCATCTACCTTGCCGTCACCAGCCACTCCGCCGACGGCGGCAACGCTGCCATCTTGCACACTGCCGTGGCCTGCTGTCTGGCCCCCGCTGCCAAGGCGCCCGCTACCTCGCAAGCCGCCGGTCCCCCCTACCGCATCGGGTCCGCCTTGTGTCCCAACTGCCAGCAAGGCGGGATCGACCGTGCCAACCCCAGCGGCACCGCCAACGGTAGCAACAGAGCCGCCCTGTACGCCCCCGTGCCCAGCCGACTGGCCAGCGCTACCGAGACGTCCGCTACCTTGCAAGCCGCTGCCCCCGCCGACCGCGCCGGGACCACCCTGCGCGTCACGCGCCAGCAAGGCAGAATCGACCGTGCTGGCAGCGCCGCTTCCTGTGGCCGCACCGGCGGAACCGCCCTGCACCGCGCCATGGCCGGCTGTTTTCCCCGCGTTACCAATTCGGCCACTGCCATCTTGGGTACCTTGCGCTACCACCGCGTCCGCGCTCTTGCCATCGGCACCCACCGTGGCACGGCCAGTGTCGATACCCGACGTCGCCATCTGTACGCCCGCACCTGTGGCGCCAGCGGCGGCTGAACCGCTGAGCGCGCCGACATTGCCCACCTGACCGGCATTGCCCGTGCCGCTGGCACCGGTCAATGCCCCCGTGCCGCTAGCTGTCCCCGCGCCTGTCCCTCCAGCAGCATTTACACCTGCAACGCTGCCAGGCGTACCATTCACTGCCGTGTGCGTCACATTTGCACTGGTGGCGCCGGCGCCGCTGGTGCCGCCAGTGACGCCGCTTACACCTGCCGACGACGGCGGTGCGTTTGGCGTTTTTTGATAAATCTGATTGACCGGATCCACCGAGCTATGTTCGACCGGCGTCAGGTTCTGCTCTCCCATCGGTTTCTGAACATAGCCGCCCCAGGCGCTCGAAGGCACATACAAGACATTCTCGGATGTTCCCGTCTCCTTAGAATAGGTATGCAGATCAACTGACGGATTGACAAGCTTGGTTCCTTCCATGAGGAGCCTCCCACCCGCAATGACATGGCTTTGCTCATTGCGCGCATCGCTGGAGCGAATCGTCACATTGCCACCCGCCAGTAGTTTCGCCGGATCGGTATCCACCACGGTTTCTGTACGCGAGGTACGTGTCAGCCGGTAGATGACGTACTCTTTTTGTACTATCCCATTTCCATCAACAACATTACCGCCTTCGCTACGAAAGCGCTTGTCCTTTTCGCCAGGGAGCAGGCTCCCGTACTCTATGACACTTTCAGTCCCGCTATCGAGCGTCTCGATCCTGAAATGCGTATTTAAATTTCGGAACTGACTCGCCCCCATCTCCAGATTCCCCAGCGCCTCAATCGTCGCGCTGGCATTCGTCACCGATCCCGCCCAGCCTGTGGCGATGCGATTGCCGTCCAGGTAACCTCCAATCGCCATGTCGCCGCCGCTGAAGATCAGGCCGTGTTCGCGGTTGTTCAGCGTCGTCACGCCGATGTCAAGGCGGCTGCGCGCCGCGATGGTGGCTGCAATCCCGCCCTCCACGTCATTGTTGACGGTGCCGCCGGCTATGCTCAGATGATCACCGTAGATGCGCCCCGTGCCCATGTTGTTCAGCGTGCCGACGTTCAGTTGTGTGCTGATGCCATCGATCACGCCGTGGTTGTTCAGCAGGCCACCGACATTGACGCGCGTCGTGCCCGCGTTGATGTCGCCCGTCGCCGTGTTATCGAAATTGGCGGCGCCAAGGGTCAGCATGCTGAGCGCCTGTATCTTGCCCGCGTTCACCAGTTGCCCGCCGATGGTGATATCCGCATTGCCGTTGGCCATGACTTCGGCGCCCGCGTTCAGCGTAAAGTTGCCGGCCAGGTCCAGCGCCATGTCTTTCTGCGACAGTACCTTGCCGTCGCCGCTCAGGCTGCCCGCCCGGATGTCGGTACGCTGGCCGCCGATGATGGTGCCGCCCGTATTGGTCACGGCCAGTCCACGGCCGGGGCCTGTGTCCTGCAACGCCAGCACGCCGCCAGCGCTGAACATGCCCAAGGTATTGTTGATGCTGCCAGCGCTGTTGATCGCCAGGTTGCCATCGGCGCGCACCGCGCCCTGCACATTGCTGACGTTGGCACTGTTCAGGGTCACATGGATGCCTTCGATGCCCTGGTTCGCGCCCAGGGTGCTGGCATTGTCGATCGCACCAGCCGTCAGCGTGACGGCCGCGCCGGAACGGATCAAGCCTTGCTGGTTGTTGACGCTGCCGCCACCGGCGTTCAGGCCGATCTTGCCCAGCACCTGGATTTGTCCGCCCTGGTTATGCAAGCCGCTCAAGGTCAAATCCAGCGCCGACTTGCCGACGATCTGGCCGCCACGGTTATCCAGCGGGCCCACGCTGCCCGTGATGTTGCCAGCGGCGCCCAGGTAGCCGCCCGCATTGTTCCAGCTGCCCGTTTGCAGGGTCAATCCTGCGCCGCTGCTGATGCCGCCGGCACTGCCGGGATGGCGCACCGCATACGCGCCCGCATTGGTGTTGAGCAAGGCATTGCCGTGCGTATCGATGGTCATGGCGCCGCCCGACTGCAGCAGGCCGCCATCGTTGTCCAGGATGCCCGTCTGCAAGTTGACGGTTCCCGTGCCCGCCAGGGTGCCTTGGTTGTTGTTGAACAGTTGACCATGCGTGTCGAGCGTGACGTTCGCGCCGGCAATGGTGCCCTGCGCGTTCCACAGGCCGCCATTGCTCAGGATGATGTCGCCACCCGCTTGCATGGTGCCGCCATTATTGACGGTGGCGCCCGTGGAGGTAACCTGCAACTGGCCTTGCACCGAGGCCAGCTTGCCGCCCGCGCTGTTGTCGACGCTGGCCGCGTTCACGGTCATATTGCCCGTGGCGGCCAGCAAGCCGCCCGCATTGTTCAAGGCCTGCGCCACATTTGCCGTCAGCTGCCCACCCGCCGTGGCGCTGCCGCCCTGGTTCAGCAGGCTGCCAGCACCCAGCACGACATTGCCGCCGCCAGCGATGGCGCCGCCATGACTATTGTCCAGCACGTTGTTCGCCGTCACCGTCAGATTGGCCGTGCCGGCCGCCTGCAGCTTGCCGCCCTGGTTGTTCAGGCTCGGGGCAACGATATTGGTGTTGCCATTGCTGGCGATCGTGCCACCACGATTGTCCAGGCTGGTCGTCAATTGAATGCTGGTATCACCTTTACCCAGCTGCGTCAGGTTGCCACCCGCATTGTCCAGGGTACTACCCGTCACGCTCACTTGCTGCGCGATGGTGCTGGCGTTGCGGTGGTCGATGGTGCCGGCTGTGACGACCAGGGCGCCATTGCCCGTGATCTGTCCGCGCAGGTCGTTCAACTGCGTGGCCTGTAAGTTCAAGGTACCGCTGCCCGCGTGCTCGATCTTGCCATCCGTATTCGTCAGGATGCCTGCTTTCAGGCCCAGGTTGGCGCTGTTGACGGCGATGCGTCCACCCGTGTTGTCCAGCACGCCCGCTGGCGATGTCAGCTCGATGACCGTATTGCCGGTACCCGTCTGCACGATGCTGCCTTGCTGGTTGTTCAGGTTGCCCACGCCAACGGCCAGCTGGCCAGCGCTGATATCGCCGCGCTGGTTGTTCCAGGCCTGGCTATTCGCACCGGCCGTGATCGTCAAGGCGCCCGGCGTGGTGACCACGGCACCGCTGGTGCTGACGTCGCCTGTTGTCGCCGTTAGATTGATATTGCCGGCACTGCTGCGGCTGCCGCCAAGGTCGACGCTGCCGCCGCTCAGGACGGCATTGCCTGCCGCCAGCACCTGGCCATGGGCACCCAGCGCCTGTTGCGTCGTGACCTGCAAGTTGCCGCTCGTCTGCAAGCTGCCGTCGGCTTTCACGCCCGCGCCAATCAGGCTGGACGCGCCGCTGTTGACGGTATTGGCGCTGATGGTGTTGTTGCCCTGGGCCAGGATCACGCCCGTGTTCTCCAGCGCGCCGCTCACCTTCAGCACTTGCTCACCGGCGGCAAACAGGCTGCCACTGCTGCGCACGCTGCCCGCCGTCGTCGTCAGATTGCCGCTGGCAACGATGCTGCCCTGCGCATTGAGCAGCTCGTCCATCGTCAATTGCGCATTGCCGCCCGCCGCCTGCAGCTGTCCCAGGGTATTGTCCACCTTGCCGCCAGCCAGCGTCAGGTCGCGCCCGGCAATGATCACGCCGCTGGTGTTGTCCAGCTTGCCCGTCGCCGCCACATTAACATCTTGCGCGGAAGCAATACGGCCATGATCGTTGAGCAACTCGCCCGTTTCCACGCGCACATTGCCATTTGCCTCGATCTTGCCACCGCTATTGTCCAGGCGCGTGCTGGCCAGCACTGTTGCCGCGTTCGTGCCCAGCTGCGTGATCTGCCCTTGGCGATTATCGAGGATGCCGGCGGAGACGTTCACCTGCTGCGCCAGCAGGCTCGCGTTGCGGTGATCGATGTAATTGGCCGCCACGCCCAATGCACCATTGCCCGTCAGCTGGCCCCGCTGGCCATACAGATTCGTGGCGCGGACGTCCAGCACACCCTTGCCTGCATGCTCGATCTTGCCGTCGATATTCGTCAAGTCGCCTGCCTGCAGGCGCAGATTGGTACTGTTGACGGCGATGCGCCCGCCGGTGTTATCCAGCTTGCCCGTCTCGATGACCGTGTCGCCAGCGCCCGTCTGGATCAAGGTCCCCTTGGTGTTGTCCAGGTTGGCCACCCGCAAGGCCAGCTGCCCGGCGCTCAGGCTGCCGCCCTGGTTGACCAGTGCCTGGCCATTGGCGGCATTCGCCGTGATGCTCAATAGGCCATTGGTAGACACGACCGCCTTGCTGGTCGTCACATTGCCCGTCAAGGCCGTCAAGCCGATATTCGCTGCGCTGGTCTGGCTGCCGCCCGCATCGACCGACGCGCCCGTCAGCTGCAACTGGCCCGCCGCCATGTTCTGGCCACCGGCTTGCAAGACGCCACGGGCCGTCACCGCCAGGTCACCAGCCGAGGCAAAGCTGCCATCGGCGCGCATGCCTGCCGCCAGCAAACCGTTACCGCTCAGGCTACCCGCCGTGATCGCCGTATTGCCCAGGGCGGCGAGCGAGCCCGTATTGCTCAGCAAGCCACCGATGTCCAAGGTCTGGTTGCGTCCTGCGTACAGCACGCCTGCGTTGAGCACGTCACCGCTGACCTTGGTCGTGATATCGGTGCCCGCGCTGAGCGTACCTTGCGCATTGCGCAGACTGGCCGCATCCAGGCTGAGAACGCCAGTACCCGCCTGCAGCAAGCCGCGCGTATTGTTGATGGCGCCGCCCAGGTGCAGATCGGTTGCCGCCGCGATCACGCCGTCGGTATTGACGAGTGCGCCAGTGCTGACGATGTCGGCGGAAGTGGCCGAGGTGATCTTGCCTTTGCTGTTGTCCAGGCTGCCGGTCTGTACCGACAACACGCCATTGCCGGCGATTTCTCCATTCGTATTGTCCAGCAGACCCGTGACGGCGACCGTCATGCCTCCCGCGCCCGTCTGCAGCAGATGGCCGCCCCGGTTGCTCAGGCTGTCCGCCTGCACGCTCAGGGAGCGTCCCGTGGTGGTGGCGTTGGCGTGGTCGAACAGACCGGCCTTCAGATCGACGGCGCCATTGCCGATGATGCTGCCGCTGGCGCCCTGCAAGGTGGCTGCCGTGATGGCCAGGGTGCCGCTGCCGGCATGCTCGATCTTGCCGCCTGCATTCGTCAGGGTGGACGCGTCCAGAGTCAAATTATTACTATTGACGGCGATACGCCCGGCGCTGTTGTCCAGCTTGCCCGTTTGGATGACAGTGTCGCCCGTGCCCGTTTGGATCACGGTGCCTTTGGTGTTGTCCAGGTTACCTACGTGCAGCTCAAGATGGCCAGCACTAAGTTGTCCTTCCGTATTGCGCAAGGTGTCTTGCGCATGGATCGTCAAGGCGCCAGGCGTGCTCACTACGGCTTTATTGGTACTCACATCGCCCTGTGTTGCCGTCAGACCGATGGTGGCGGCGCCGGTCTGGCTACCGCTGATATCAACGCTGGCGCCAGTCAAATTGGCGCCGCCTGCCGCCAGAGTCTGGCCATGCGCGACCAACGTTTGTGTTGTGCTGATCGTCAGGTCCCCAGTCGTACCCAGCTTGCCATCGGCCTGGATGCCGGCGCCGATCAAGCTGCTCGCGCTGCTGTCGATGGACTTCGCCGTGATGTTGCTGTTGCCTTGTGCCGCGATCACGCCCGTGTTCACGATGGCGCCGCTGGCGTTCAGGGTCTGATTGCCAGCCGCATACAGACTGCCGGTATTGCTCAAGGTATCGAGCGTGGTGTTCAGATTCGCACCGGCAAACACGCTGCCTGCCGCATTGTTCAGGTGCGCCACATTCAAGGTGGCGTTGCCCGCCACAGCTTGCAGCTGGCCCTTGGTATTGTCGATATCGCCACCGGAAAGGTTCAGGTGACGGCCCGCCGCCACCGTCCCTTCCGTGTTGTCCAGGCTACCGACGTTCAACTCGGCATCCTGCGCCGCCACAATGCGGCCCGTGTTGTTCAGCAAGGTTGCGGCTTTGACCAGTGCATCGCCATTGCCTTCGATCTTGCCGCCCGTGTTGTCGAGCTGGCCAGTGATGCTCACCGTCATCAGTCCGCTACCCGTCTGGGCCAGGCTACCGGCACGGTTGTCAAGGCTGCCGGCGTTGATGGTCAGCTGATTCGCCACCGTCATCGCATTGCGATGATCGAGAGTGGTTGCCGTGATATCGACCTTGCCATTGCCCGTGATCTTGCCGGACTGGTTGTTGAACTGGCCCGCGTTGATGGCCAGCACACCGGCACCAGCATGTTCCAGCTTGCCATTGATGTTCGTCAAGACCGTCGCGTTCAGGGCAAGATTATTGCTGTTGGCGGCGATGCGGCCTGCCGTGTTATCCAGCTTGCCCGTGGTGATAACGGTGTCGCCCGTGCCCGTCTGCACGATCTCGCCGCTGGCGTTGTTCAGCTTGGCTACGTTCAGCTGCAGCTGTCCTGCCACCAGCTGACCCTGGGTATTCACCAGTGACTGGCCGTTGTTTGCATTGGCCGTGATGGCCAGCACATTGCTCGCCGAGATGACGGCTTTATTCGTCAGCACATCGCCGCTGCGTGCGGTAATAGCGATGTTGCTTGCCCCCGTCTGGCTGCCTGACAGGTCCACACTGGCACCCGTCAACGTGGCTGTGCCCGCCGCCAGATTCTGGCCACTGGCCTGCAATACGCCATCGGCATTGATGGTCAGATCGCCCGCCGTGCCCAGGCTGCCGTCCGCTTTCACGCCGGCGCCCAGCAGACCGCTGCTGGTGATCTTGCCAGCGGATATATTGGTGTTGTTGACGGACGCGATAGAACCTGTGTTGTTGAGCAAGCCGCCCACCGTCAGTTGCTGGTTGCGGCCCGCATACAACAGGCCAGCATTGTTCAACGTATCATTGATGCGCGCCGTCAGGTCCGTGCCGGCGCTGAGCGTGCCCTGCTGGTTCAGCAAGCTGGCCGTATCCAGACGCAAGGTGTCCGCCTGCAATATGCCGCGCGTGTTGTCGACATGCACGCCACCGACATGCAAGTCGGCAGTCGCGGCAATCACGCCGTCCGTATTATTCAGCACGCCTTTGCTGACAATATCCGCCGAGGCTGCGGACGTGATGCGGCCCTTGCGGTTATCCAGCACACCTGCTTGCAGATTCAAGATGCCCGTGCCCGCATGCTCAATCTTGCCGTCCTTGTTCGTGACGCTGACGGCATCGATGTTCAAGTTTGCGCTGTTGACGGCGATGCGGCCGGCCGTATTGTCCAGACTGCCGGTCTGGATGACCGTATTACCCGTGCCCGTTTGCAACACGACGCCTTTGGCGTTGTCCAAGTTTGCCACGTGCAGGTCGAGCTGGCCTGCCTGCAATGTCCCTTCCGTATTATGCAAGGTGGCTTTGGTCGCCACACTCAACGTACCCGAGGTCGTCACGACCGCCTTGTTCGTACTGACGTCACCTTGGGTGGCCGTCAGGCCGACGTTGGCACCGCTGGCCTGGCTGCCGGTGATATCGAGCGTGGCGCCGGTCAGATTGGCACTACCTGCGGCGAGAATCTGGCCATGCGCGGCGAGGTTCTGCGCAGTGCTGATCGTCAAGTCACCCGACGTGCCCAGCTTGCCATCGGCCTGGATACCGGCGCCGATCAAGCTGCTCGCGCTGCTGTCGATAGACTTTGCCGTAAGGTTGTTGTTACCCTGTGCCGCAATGACGCCCGTGTTCGTGATGGCACCTGTTGCGGTCAAGGATTGATTCCCTGCCGCATACAGGCTGCCCGTGTTATTCACGGTGTCGAGCGTGGTGTTCAGGTTGGCGCCAGAAAACACGCTGCCTGCCGCATTGTTCAGGCTCGCTACGTTCAAGGTGGCGTTGCCCGCCACGGCCTGCAGCTGGCCCTTGGTATTGTCGATATCGCCACCGGAAAGGTTCAGGTGACGGCCCGCCGCTACCGTACCTTCCGTGTTGTCCAAGGTACCGACGTTCAACTCGGCATCCTGCGCCGCCACGATGCGTCCCGTGTTGTTCAGCAAGGAGTTAGCTTTTATCAGCGCATCGCCGTTGCCTTCGATCTTGCCGCCCGTGTTGTCGAGCTGGCCCGTAGTGCTCACCGTCATGAGGCCCGTACCCGTCTGGGCCAGGCTGCCGCTGCGGTTGTCCAGGCTGCCTGCGTTGATAGTTAGCTGATTCGCCACCGTCGTTGCATTGCGATGATCCAGAGTGGCAGCCATCATATCCAGCTTGCCATTGCCCGTGATCTTGCCGAACTGGTTGTTGAATTGACCCGCGTTGATGGCCAGCACATCGGCACCAGCATGTTCCAGCTTGCCATTGATGTTCGTTAACACCGTGGCGTTCAGGGCAAGATTATTGCTGTTGACGGCGATGCGGCCGGCCGTGTTGTCCAACTCACCTGTAGTGATGACGGTATCGCCCGTGCCCGTCTGCACGATCTCGCCGCTGGCGTTGTTCAGGTTGGCGGCGTTCAGCTGCAGCTGTCCTGCCACCAGCTGGCCCTGGCTGTTCACCAACGACTGGGCGTTAGTCGCATTGGCCGTAATGGCCAGCACATTGCTGGCGGAAATCACGGCCTTGTTCGTCACGACATCATCAGTATTTGCCGTGATGGCGATGTTTGCCGCGCCCGTCTGGCTGCCAGACAGGTCCATACTGGCACCCGTCAACGTGGCCGTACTTGCTGCCAGATTCTGGCCACTGGCCTGCAGCACACCATCGGCGTTGATGGTGAGATCGCCCGCCGTCCCCAGGCTGCCGTCCGCTTTCACGCCGGCGCCCAGCAAGCCGCTGCTGGTCACTTTGCCAGCGGTAATATGGGTGTTGCCAACGGAGGCAATGGAACCTGTGTTGTTCAGCAAGCCGCCCACCGTCAGTTGCTGGTTGCGCCCCGCGTACAGCAGGCCAGCGTTGTTCAGATCGCCGCTCACTTTCGCCGTCAGGTCCGTGCCGGCGCTGACCGTGCCCTGCTGGTTCAGCAATTTAGCGGCATCCAGACGTAAATTGTCCGCCTGCAACACGCCGCGCGTGTTGTCGATATTCACACCACCGACATGCAAGTCGGCAGTCGCGGCAATCACGCCGTCCGTATTATTCAGCACGCCTTTGCTGGCAATATCCGCCGAGGCAGCGGACGTGATGCGGCCCTTGCTGTTATCCAGCACGCCTGCTTGCAGATTCAAGATGCCTGTGCCCGCATGCTCGATCTTGCCATCCTGGTTCGTGACCGTGACGGCATCGATGTTCAGGTCCTTGCTGTTGACGGCGATGCGGCCGGCGGTGTTGTCCAGATTGCCGGTAACGATAGTCGTGTCGCCCGTACCCGTTTGCAACACGACGCCTTTGGCGTTGTCGAGGTTTGCCACGTGCAGGTCGAGTTGACCTGCCTGCAAGGTGCCTTCCGTGTTGTGCAAGGTGGCGTTGCTAGTGATGTTCAATGTGCCGGGCGTCGTGACTGCCGCCTTGCTAGCGTTGACATCGCCCTGTGTCGCCGTCAGCCCGATGTTGGCGGCGCCAGTCTGGCTGCCGCTGATATCGAGCGTAGCGCCGGTCAGATTGGCATTGCCTGCCGCCAGGACCTGGCCATGTGCATTCAGCGCTTGCGCGGTGCTGATCGTCAGATCGCCAGCGGTGCCCAGCTTGCCATCGGCCTGGATGCCGGCGCCGATCAAGCTGCTCGCGCTGCTGTCGATGGACTTCGCCGTGATGTTGCTGTTGCCTTGTGCCGCGATCACGCCCGTGTTCACGATGGCGCCGCTGGCGTTCAGGGTCTGATTGCCAGCCGCATACAGACTGCCGGTATTGCTCAAGGTATCGAGCGTGGTGTTCAGATTCGCACCGGCAAACACGCTGCCTGCCGCATTGTTCAGGTGCGCCACATTCAAGGTGGCGTTGCCCGCCACAGCTTGCAGCTGGCCCTTGGTATTGTCGATATCGCCACCGGAAAGGTTCAGGTGACGGCCCGCCGCCACCGTCCCTTCCGTGTTGTCCAAGCTACCGACGTTCAACTCGGCATCCTGCGCCGCCACAATGCGGCCCGTGTTGTTCAGCAAGGTTGCGGCTTTGACCAGTGCATCGCCATTGCCTTCGATCTTGCCGCCCGTGTTGTCGAGCTGGCCAGTGATGCTCACCGTCATCAGTCCGCTACCCGTCTGGGCCAGGCTACCGGCACGGTTATCCAGGCTGCCGGCGTTGATGGCCAGCTGATTGGCCACCGTCGTCGCATTGCGATGATCCAGCGTCACAGCAGTGATGTCGAGCTTGCCATTGCCCGTGATCTTGCCGTACTGGTTGTTGAACTGGCCCGCGTTGATGGTCAGCAGGCCGCTGCCTGCGTGCTCCAGCTTGCCATTGATGTTCGTCAAGACCGTCGCGTTCAGGGCCAGATTCGCGCTGTTGGCGGCGATGCGGCCGGCCGTGTTGTCCAGCTTGCCGGTGGTGATGACGGTATCCCCGGCACCCGTCTGCACGATCTCGCCGCTGGCGTTGTTCAGCTTGGCTACGTTCAACTGCAACTGGCCGGCCACCAGTTGCCCCTGGGTATTCACCAACGACTGGGCGTTAGTCGCATTGGCGGTGATGGCCAGCACATTGCTCGCCGAGATGACGGCTTTATTCGTCAGCACATCGCCGCTGCGTGCGGTAATAGCGATGTTGCTTGCCCCCGTCTGGCTGCCTGACAGGTCCACACTGGCACCCGTCAACGTGGCTGTGCCCGCCGCCAGGTTCTGGCCACTGGCCTGCAACACACCATCGGCATTGATGGTCAGATCGCCCGCCGTGCCCAAGTTGCCGTCCGCTTTCACGCCAGCGCCCAGCAAGCCGCTGCTGGTCACTTTGCCAGCGGTAATCGTCGTGTTATTGACGGAAGCGATGGAACCTGTGTTGTTGAGCAAGCCGCCCACCGTCAGCTGCTGGTTGCGGCCCGCATACAGCAGGCCAGCATTGTTCAACGTATCACTGATGCGCGCCGTCAGGTCCGTGCCGGCGCTGAGCGTGCCCTGCTGGTTCAGCAAAGTTGCCGCATCAATGCGCAACATGTCCGCCTGCAACACGCCACGCGTGTTGTCCAGCGCAGTACTACCCACCTGCAGGCCAGTAGTCGCGGCGATCACGCCATCGGTATTATTCAGCCCATCTTTGCTGACGACAGAAGCAGCTGCCGCCGAGGTGATACGGCCCTTGCTGTTGTCCACCACGCCAGCCTGCACCGACAAAATGCCCGTACCCGCATGTTCGATCTTGCCATCGCGATTCGTCAGCGTGGCCGCATCGATGTTCAAGTCTTTGCTGTTGACGGCGATGCGCCCAGCCGTATTGTCCAGATTGCCGGTGACAATGTTCGTGTCACCCGTGCCCGTCTGCAAGATGGTACCTTTTGCGTTGTCCAGATTGGCCACATGCAAGTCGAGCTGGCCTGCCTGCAAGGTACCGTCCGTGTTGTGCAACGCGGCGCTGCTCGTCACATTCAATGTGCCTGGCGTCGTCACCACCGCCTTGTTTGTGCCGACGTCACCCTGGGTTGCCGTCAAGCCGATGTTGGCCGCGCTGGTCTGGCTACCGCCGATATCGATGCTGGCACCTGTCAGATTGGCGCTGCCCGCCGCCAGGTTTTGGCCATACGCGGCCAACGTTTGTGTTGTGCTGATCGTCAGGTCACCAATTGTGCCCAGCTTGCCATTAGCTTGCATGCCGGCACCGATCAGGCTGCTCGCGCTGCTGTCGAGCATCTTTGCCGTGATGCTGTTGTTGCCCTGTGCGGCGATCACGCCCGTGTTGACGATGGCGCCACTGGCGGTCAAGGTCTGGTTGCCGGCAGTATACAAGCTGCCCGTGTTGGTCAGGCTGGCCAGTGTCGCGTTCAGGTTTGCTCCGGCAAACACACTGCCCGCCGCATTGTTCAAGTCCGCCACATTCAAGGTGGCGTTACCCGCCACGGCCTGCAGCTGGCCCTTGGTATTGTCGATATCGCCACCGGAAAGGTTCAGGTGACGGCCCGCCGCCACCGTACCTTCCGTGTTGTCCAGGCTGCCCACGTTCAATACTGCATCCTGCGCCGCCACGATGCGGCCCGTGTTGTTCAGCAAGGAGTTAGCTTTGACCAGCGCATCGCCATTGCCTTCGATCTTGCCGCCCGTATTGTCCAGCTGGCCGGCAGCGCTCACCGTCATCAATCCGGCACCCGTCTGTGCCAGGCTGCCAGCGCGATTGTCCAGGCTGCCGGCGTTGATGGTCAGCTGATTCGCCACCGTCATCGCATTGCGGTGATCGAGAGTCGCAGCGGTAATGTCGAGCTTGCCATTGCCCGTGATCTTGCCGAACTGGTTGTTGAACTGGCCCGCGTTGATAGCCAGGATGCCGGCGCCCGCGTGGTCCAGCTTGCCATTGATGTTCGTTAACACCGTGGCGTTCAGGGCAAGATTATTGCTGTTGACGGCGATGCGGCCGGCCGTGTTGTCCAACTTACCTGTGGTGATGACGGTGTCGCCCGTGCCCGTCTGCACGATCTCGCCGCTGGCGTTGTTCAGGTTGGCTACGTTCAACTGCAGCTGGCCGGCCACCAGCTGGCCCTGGCCGTTCACCAACGACTGGGCGTTATTCACATTGGCCGTGATGGCCAGCACATTGCTGGCCGAGATGACGGCTTTATTCGTCAGCACATCGCCGCTGCGCGCGGTAATGGCGATGTTGCTTGCCCCCGTCTGGCTGCCCGACAGGTCCACATTGGCCCCCGTCAGCGTGGCTGTGCCCGCCGCCAGATTCTGGCCACTGGCCTGCAATACGCCATCGGCATTGATGGTCAGATCGCCCGCCGTGCCCAGGCTGCCGTCCGCTTTCACGCCGGCGCCCAGCAGACCGCTGCTGGTGATCTTGCCAGCGGATATATTGGTGTTGTTGACGGACGCGATGGAACCTGTGTTGTTGAGCAAGCCGCCCACCGTCAATTGCTGGTTGCGGCCCGCGTACAGCAGGCCCGCGTTGTTCAGATCGCCGCTCACTTTCGTCGTCAGGTCCATGCCGGCGCTGACCGTGCCCTGCTGGTTCAGCAAAGTTGCCGCATCCAGGCGTGCATTCTCCGCCTGCAATACGCCGCGCGTGTTGTCGACATGCACACCACCGACATGCAAGTCGGCAGTCGCTGCCATCACGCCATCGGTATTGTTCAGCGCCCCCTTGCTGGCAATATCCGCCGAGGCAGCGGATGTAATGCGGCCCTTGCTGTTGTCCAGCACGCCCGCCTGCACTTGCAGGTCGCCATTGCTGGCGATGTTGCCACGCGTATTGTCCAGGGTCTGCGCAGCGTCCACGCGCATCTGTCCCGGTCCCGTCTGCTGCAGGGTGCCGTCGCTATTGTCCAGCTGGCCGGCCTGCACTGTTACGTTCTGCCCGGAAGTGATGGCATGGCGGTGATCGATCGTTTCCGCCTGGATATCAACTAAACCATTGCCCGTCACCTTGCCGCGTTCGTCATCGAAGCGCGCCGCCTCAATACTCAGGCGGCCCGTGCCCGCATGTTCGATGCTGCCGTCGCGGTTAAGCACCTTGTCGGCATGCAGCGCCAGCTTGGCGCTGTTGACGGCGATGCGTCCGCCCGTGTTGTCCAGGGTGCTGCCTTGCAAGGTGGTGTCGCCATTGCCCGTCTGAATCAGGGTGCCGCTGCGGTTGTCGAGCGATCCCGTTTGGATATCCAACTGGCCCGCGCTCAAGGTGCCGCGCACGTTCGACAGGATCTGGCCGCTATCGGCCGCCGTCACGGACAGCAGACCGGTGGTCGTCACCAGTGCGGTATCGGTGACGACATTGCCTACGCTGGAATTCAACTCAATGGCCGCGCCCCCCGTCTGGCTGCCGCTCAGGTCGATGGCGGCAGCATGCATGCTGGTCTTGCCGGCGGCCAAGTTCTGGCCATGGGCCGCGATCGCTTGCGTGGCCGTCAGCTGCAACTGGCCGCCGCCGGCCAAGTTGCCGTCGGCGCGGACCCCGGCGCCCAGCAAGCTGCCGGCCACGCTGTCGATGCGGCTGGCATCGATGCTGTTGTCGCCCTGCGCAGCGATCACGCCGCTGTTGCTGACGGCGCCGTTCACCTGCAGCGTCTGGCTGCCGGCCGCATACAGGTTGCCGCTGTTCAGTACCTCGCCAGCCTTGGTGACAAGATTGCCACCAGCAAACACGCTGCCGGCCGTATTGTTCAGTTTTGCGACCGTCAAGGCCGCATCGCCCGCCAGCGCCTGTATCTGGCCGCGCGTATTGTCGATGTCGCCACTGTCGAGGCGCAGCTTGCCGCCCGCCGCCAGGATCGCCTCCGTATTGTCCAGCGCGCCTGTCGACAGTGCCAGGTCGCCGCTGGCCACGATGCGGCCCTTCTGGTTCTGCACGCCGGCCGCCTGTACCGTCATCGTGCCATTGCTTTCCAGTGCACCGCCGCGGTTGTCCAGCACGCCGCGCACCTGCACGCCGGTCGCCCCCTGGCCGCTCTGCGCCAGGCTGCCGCCCCGGTTGTCCAAGCTACCGGCGTTGATACTGAGCTGCCCCGCCACCGTACGCGCATCGCGGTGGTCAATCTGCTCTCCCGTCAGCGCCAATGCGCCGTTGCTGATGATGCTGCCGCGCTGCAAGTTGATTTGTCCCGCGCCGAGCTCCAGCGCACCCGTGCCCGCATGCTGGATCTGTCCGTCCTGGTTGCTCAGGCTGGCGGCCTGCAGGCGCAAGGCCTGGCTATTCGTGGCGATGACGCCGCGTGTGTTGTCCAGGCTACCCGGCAATTGAAGTGAAAGATCGCCCGTGCCCAGTTGCGTGATCTGGCCGCCCACGTTCGACAAGTCGTGCGCATTCAGCCCCAACTGCTGGCCCGTCAGCTGCGCTGCATCGCTGCGCACGGTGCGTGCCGCGTCCAGCTGCAGGCGTTCGCGGGCACTGACCTGGGCGCGGCTGGCGTCGAGGTCGCCGGCGCTGGCGCCCAGGCTGACGTTCGCGCCCGAAACCTGCGCCCCAGCAAGGTCCAGCTGGCGCGCCGCCAGGCTGCTGTCGCCGCCCGCCACGGCCGTGCCGTGCACGGCAATGGTGTCGCCAGCGGAAACGTTCAGCTTGCCGCTGACGGTCAATGTATTGTCCAGATTCAAGCCGGCCGCCAGCACCGAGCCAGCCGTGGCATCGATGCGCGATCCGGCGCCCGTGGCTTGCACGCCGACATTGTTCTGCGCGCCGATCACGCCGCTGTTCGCAATATTGCCCTGCGCCTGCACCTGGCTGTCGCCGCCCGCATACACGGTACCGCTGTTGGCCACGTCGCCCGTGACGGCGATGCTGGTCTGGCTGCCGCTGCCGGCGGACTGGATGTTGCCGCTGTTGCTCAGCCAGCCGTTCGATTGCAGCACCAGGTTGCCCGCCGTCGCCGCCAGCACGCCCGCGTTGCGTACGCCCAGGCCCGCTTCCGTGCCGATCAAGGTAATCTTGCCCGCATACATGCCGCCCAGCTGCGCCACGTCCAGCGCGTAGGCTGGTGCAGGACCTACGCCAGACGCTGCGCCCGCCACGCCATGCGCCGCATCGATCTGATTCGTTCCTGTCACCACTTTCAGTTCCTGCGCCCAGATACCGCCATTGATTTGCGCGGCGCGCGCCAGGATGGCCGTATAGTCGCTCAGCGACGTATCGAGGCCGCGACCATTGATCGTGACCACGCCGCGCTGCACCATGTAGCCGTCCAGGCTGCCATCGTTGAGCATCGGCGTACCCGTCGTCAGCACGACCCGGCTGGCATTGATAAAACCGCCGCCATCGATGGCCACGCCAGCCGGATTGGCGATGACGACTTCGGCGCGCTGGCCCGCCACTTCCACATAGCCGCGCAACTGGCTCGGATTTGCCGAGTTGACCTCGTTGAGGATGACGCGCGCGCTGCCGCCCGCCAGCCACGGGTTGCCCTGCACCCAGCCGCCCGTCTGCGTCTGCACATTGCCGCGGCTGTTGTTGAGGATGGCGCCATTCGCCGTCACGTCGAACTGGCTGTAGGTATTGCGCGAGACACCCGCCGCGCTCGGCGTCTGGATATTCACCTGGGTCACGCCATTGGCGCTTTGCACCACCGTCGGACGCTGGCGGCCCGGCGCGTTCGGGTCGGCCACGATCTGCCCCATGGCCGGACCGGCGACAAAGGCCACCATGCCCAGCGCGCCAAATATCGCCAAGGCCAGCGGCCGCAAGCGGCCATTCACACTTAAACTTAGCCCGCCACCGCCATCACCCTCAAATACGCCGCTATCCAGGCCGCCTTCGCCCTTGGCCGCCTTGCCTTGCGACGAGGCATTTTCGGCGACGACCATCAGTTGGCCACGGCGTTTATTGAAGATGATGCGGTACAGGTTCTTGTTCATGAAATGTCCTAATGACAATTAAATGATGCGATAAAGGGAGATGACAACTGATCGATGGCGGCGTCTTAGTAACTGGCGTTCAGGCTGAAGCCGGCCGTATGGCTGGCCGTACGGAACAGCTCGGGTTTGCGCACGGGCCAGCCGACAAAGGCGTCGTACTGCACGCCCAGCCACTGGCCGCGCAAACCGACGAAGCCGCCCGTCAGGCGCCGCGCAATCAGCCATTCGGCGGATGGCCCCGACACTTCGCCGTGGTCCAGCCCGGCATACGCTTCCTGGCCGCTGCTGCCCAGCGGCACGCCGAGCTCATTGCGCAGCAGCCAGCCGCGCTCGGCGGACAAGCTGCTTTCGCCGTCGTAGCCACGTACCGTGTAGCGCCCGCCGATGGCAAAGCGGTCTTGCGGCACCAGCGGCGTGCGGTTGTGCTGCATGCGCCAGCTGCCCGCGTAGCGCAGCGGCTGGCCAGCCAGCTTGAACGGCGCCGACAGGGCCGCGTCGGCCAGGACGAGTTTGAAACGCGACGTGCCCTCGCCAAATGCTTCCTCGGGCGCCGCCATCGCATGCATCGCGCCCGTGCCGCGCCGGTATTGCAGGTTCAAGTCCAAGGTGGCCTGTCCCATGAATTCGCGATGACCGATACCCAGTTCCCAGCCCGCCATGCGGCGGCGCTGCACTTCCACTTCCGTGTCGTCGATGAAATTCTGCGCGGCGCGTTGCCAGCCACGCAAGGACACCGTCGTCTTGCGCGACGCATCGCGGTACACCAGGCGCGAGAGTTTCACTTCCTTGTTCTGGCTGGCGCCGCTGTAGTTGTAGTCTTGACTGATGCCGGCCACGGACTGGTGGTAATGGCTGTCGCTGGCCGTGAAGGCCAACAGCCAGTAGGCGTAGGGAATCGAATAGTGGGCCACCATGCCGCCCGTGCCGCGCGGGCCGTTGCGGTCGCCGTCGACGTTCTGGTTCAGGCTCAGGTAAAACAGGTCGTTCAGGGTCAGCCAGTGGTCGTACGACAGGGTCACGCTGCCCTGCAGCTTGCCTGTCGAGCGCGAACCGCCATCATCGAGGCCCAGCGCCAGCCGAAACGGCAAGCCCTGCTTCCACTGGATCTGCAGGTCGCTCTCGCCCGGCTTGGCGTTGCCGCCCTCGGCCGGCATGATCTGGATATCGGCCTCGGCCGTCGGCACGCGCTTGAAGTTCTCCAGCGCCTGCTCCGTATCGCGCACGTTGAGCAAGTCGCCGGGCCGCGCCGGCACGGCATTCCACCAGGTGGCCCGGGGATTCGTGCCGGGCGCAAAACCGATCTGGCGGATACGCCCCGGTATCACGCTCAAGGCCAAACTACCCTTGCTCAAGTCCTGCGGCTCGGCCAGCACGCGCGTAGTGACGTAGCCGCGCGCGATGATGGCGTTCTGCATGCGGCCCATCAGTACATTGATGGCCTGCGTGCCCAGGCAACGGCCCAGCGGAGAATCCGGCGCGCCCAGGTCGTCGCGGTTGGTGGCGTTCAATGCCCACTTGAACTGCGCCGCATCCTCGCCCCGCAACACAAGATGGTCAATCGTAAAACACGGCGATTCGCCCGTCGGCAAGCGGTTTGCGGACACCGCGGCAGGCGCCTCGAGCAGGCGCACGTCGGGATTGCGTTCCTGCTGCTGGCGCAGGACGCGCTCGCGCTCTTGCTGGCGTATCAATTCTTGGCTGGCATCGTCGCGCTGGCTGCTGCCAGGCGTGGTGGGAAGGGGCGGCGCGATTTCGGGACGGGTCTGCGCGGACACGGCGGCACACAGGGTGCCGCTAAACAAAAATACACCGCACCATGGCGTCAAGCGCAGGTGCATATGTTGCCTTAAATAATTATTTACGTAAGGAAATTATAAATTAATTATTTCTATCGGGCAACTTTATTTATTTCTTGAGAACTTTACCTCTTTGGTAACTACTTTTCATCTATCCAATTACCACTAGTAAAAAACACGCGGCCTTGTGACAGCAGAGCATGCAATGGGAGCCGGCATCGATGGCATAAAAAAAGCCCTGTAAAAAACAGGGCTTTGGCTCACTCAATTAGTCGGAAATGCAAAGTTTCCTTGTGGAAAATCATTCCCACTCGATGGTCGCCGGCGGCTTGCCAGAGATATCGTAGACGACGCGGTTGATGCCGCGCACTTCATTGATGATGCGGTTCGAGACCTTGCCCAGCAGGCTGTGCGGCAGGTGTGCCCAGTGGGCCGTCATGAAGTCCTGCGTTTGCACGGCGCGCAGGGCCACCACGTATTCGTAGGTGCGGCCGTCGCCCATCACGCCCACCGATTTGACGGGCAGGAAGACGGCAAACGCCTGGCTGGTCGCCTCGTACCAGTTGGTCGGAACGCTATCCTGGTCGAAGCCAGGAACCACGACCGGCTCATACGGCGTGTTGCGCAGCTCTTCGATGAAGATGGCGTCGGCGCGGCGCAGCAGGTCGGCGTAGTCTTTCTTGACTTCGCCGAGGATGCGCACACCGAGGCCCGGGCCCGGGAATGGGTGGCGGTAGACCATGTCATGCGGCAAGCCCAGGGCCACGCCCAGTTTACGCACTTCGTCCTTGAACAGTTCGCGCAGCGGCTCGAGCAATTTCAGCTTCATGGTGTCCGGCAAGCCGCCCACGTTGTGGTGGCTCTTGATGGTCTGGCCTTTTTTACCTTTGCCGGCCGATTCGATCACGTCCGGGTAAATCGTGCCTTGTGCCAGCCATTTGGCGTTGACCAGCTTGCCCGATTCGACCTGGAAGACTTCGACGAATTCGCGGCCGATGATCTTGCGCTTTTGCTCAGGATCTGTGACGCCGGCCAGGTGGCCCATGAACTGGTCTTCCGCATCGACGCGGATGACTTTCACGCCCAGGTTCTTGGCGAACATGTCCATCACCATCTTGCCTTCGTCCAGGCGCAGCAGGCCGTGGTCGACGAAGACGCAGGTCAGCTGGTCGCCGATGGCGCGGTGGATCAGCGCTGCCGCGACGGAGGAATCGACGCCGCCGGACAGGCCCAGGATGACATCGTCGGTGCCCACTTGCGCGCGGATCTTTTCCACCGCTTCGCTGATGTAATCGGGCATGTTCCAGTCCGACTTGCAGCCGCAGATTTCATGCACGAAACGGCCGAGCATGGCCTTGCCCTGCACCGTGTGCGTCACTTCCGGGTGGAATTGCACGCCGTAGAACTGGCGCTCTTCGTCGGCCATGGCGGCGATCGGGCAGCTCGGAGTGTTGCCCATCAGCTTGAAGCCTGGTGGCATTTCCAGCACCTTGTCGCCATGGCTCATCCACACTTTCAGCATGCCGTGGCCTTCGTCGGTGACGAAGTCGGCAATACCGTTGAGCAGCTTGGTGTGGCTGCGGGCGCGCACTTCGGCGTAGCCGAATTCGCGTACCAGGCCGTTTTCCACCTTGCCGCCCAGCTGGGCCGCCATGGTTTGCATGCCGTAGCAGATGCCCAGCACGGGCACGCCCAGCTCGAACACGGCTTGCGGCGCACGCGGCGAGTCGCCGTCCAGGGTGGAATTGTGGCTGCCCGACAGGATCACGCCGGCGGCGCCATAGTTGCGCACGAACTCGTCGCTGACGTCATACGGGAAGACTTCGGAAAACACGCCGGAATCGCGCACGCGGCGGGCGATCAACTGGGTGACTTGGGAACCGAAATCGAGAATGAGGATTTTAGAATGCATGATGGGGACTTTATCTGAGGTCATTACAAAACCGGCGCACTAGGCGCCGGTCTGGTGTGTCGCTATTTACTCGGAACGGTAATTCGGTGCTTCCTTGGTAATCTGCACATCATGGACATGCGACTCGCGCATGCCGGCCGAGGTGATTTCCACGAATTCCGCTTTTTCGCGCAGTTCGTCGATGGTGGCGCAACCGCAGTAACCCATCGATTGACGTACGCCGCCCACCAGCTGGAAGATGATCGCCAGCACGCTGCCTTTGTAGGCCACGCGGCCCTCGATACCTTCCGGCACGAACTTGTCGGCCTTCATGGTAGCGTCCTGGAAATAGCGGTCAGCCGAACCATCGGACATCGCACCCAGCGAACCCATGCCGCGGTACGATTTGTAGCTGCGGCCCTGGTACAGGATCACTTCGCCCGGTGCTTCTTCCGTACCGGCAAACATCGAACCCATCATGACGGTCGAGGCGCCAGCGGCCAGCGCTTTGGAAATGTCGCCCGAGAAGCGGATACCGCCGTCGGCGATACACGGCACGCCCGTGCCTTCCAGTGCTTCGGCCACATTCGAGATGGCCGTGATTTGCGGTACGCCCACACCGGCGACGATACGCGTGGTGCAGATCGAGCCAGGACCGATACCGACCTTGACCGCATCGGCGCCGTATTCCACCAGCGCCTTGGCGGCAGCAGCCGTAGCGATATTGCCGCCAATCACTTCGACTTGCGGGTACTTGGTCTTGATCCAGCGTACGCGGTCGAGGATGCCTTGCGAGTGGCCGTGGGCCGTGTCGACCACCAGCACGTCGACGCCGGCAGCGACCAGCAGGTCGATGCGCTCTTCATCCTTGGCGCCCACGCCGACGGCAGCGCCGACCAGCAGTTTCCCCTGGCTGTCTTTCGACGCGAACGGGTGCGAAGTCGACTTCTGGATATCCTTGACGGTGATCAGGCCGCGCAGTTCGAATGCGTCGTTGACGACCAGCACGCGCTCGAGGCGGTGCTTGTTCATCAGGCGCTTGGCTTCGGCCGTATCGGCGTCTTCCTTGACGACCACCAGCTTTTCGCGCGGGGTCATCTTGGCGGAAGCTTCCGCGTCGAGTTCCTGCTCAAAACGCAAATCGCGGTTGGTGATGATGCCGACGACTTCCTTGCCTTTGACGACAGGGAAACCGCTGATGCCGTATTGTTCCGTCAGCGCGATCACGTCGCGGATTTTCATTTCCGGCGGAATCGTGATCGGATCACGGAGCACACCTGCTTCGAAACGCTTTACGCGGGCCACTTCACGTGCCTGGTCCTTCGGATTCAAATTCTTGTGGATGATGCCGATGCCGCCTTCCTGGGCCATCGCGATTGCCAGACGGGCTTCCGTCACCGTATCCATGGCTGCGGACAGCAAGGGAATATTCAAGGTGATATTGCGGGTCAGGCGAGTTTTGAGGGACGTATCGGCGGGCAGAACGTTGGAGTAGGCTGGGACGAGCAGCACGTCATCGAATGTGAGTGCTTTTTGAAGTAGACGCATAGCATTTCCTATTGGCGCAAAAGCAGATTATACAGAAAAAAGCGCCCTCCGTCCTTGCAGCATAGAAAAGATATTTGAAAATAGCAAAAAATGGCGCTCACTAGGCAAGGGCTGCGCGGCGGCCGTCCTGCCCGCTCAGCCCTTGGCGGGCTTATTGCCCGCCCTGCGCCGGCGCGCCTCTTTCGGGTCCGCCTGCAAGGGACGGTACACTTCCACCCGGTCATGTTCGTGCAAGACGGTATCGAGCGGCTTCTTCTTGCCATAGATACCCACCATACTCACGGCCAGGTCGATGCCGGGGATGGCCTGCAGCAAGCCGCTCTGCGCCACCGCCTGTTCGATGGTGGTGCCGGCAGGCACCGTCAAGGCACGCAGGAAGCTGCTTTCCGGCAAGGCGTGGCAGACTTGCACGTGGATGCTGGCTTCAGCCATACACGGTCTCCGCGCGCTTGCAGAAGGAATCGACCATGCTGTTGGCGATCATGCCGAAGACGGGGCCGATGATCTGCTCGAGTACGCGGCTGGAAAACTCGTAGTGCAGGTCCAGTTCGATCTTGCAGGCATCTTCACGCAGGGCCTTGAAGGTCCACACGCCATCGAGGGTCTTGAAAGGGCCGTCCACCAGCTTCATCTTGATGGATGACGGCGGCACGTTCTCGTTGGACGTGGTGAAGCTTTGGCGCACGCCGTGGTAATGTATGCCCACGCTGGCGACAACCGTGTTCTCGCCCCGCTCGCGAATCTCGACCGCACCGCACCAGGGCAGGAATTTGGGATAATCCTCCACCGCCGCCACCAGCGCGAACATTTGTTCGGCGCTATAGCCGAGAAAAACTGATTTATGTACTACTGCCATTGAAGAACCATTTGCTATGATGTTGGATACATTTGATTTTATCGCGCTTGCGCGAGACAGTAGTTTAACCGACCCGCGCACATTTACCATCTCATGACCATAGCAGACAACAGAAAAGCCTTCCACGACTACTTTATCGAGGATCGCTACGAAGCGGGCATCGTGCTGGAAGGCTGGGAAGTCAAAGCCATCCGCGACGCCCGCGTACAAATCAAGGAAGCCTACGTCGTCGTCCGCGGCGATGAACTCTTCCTGTTCGGCGCGCATATCAGCGCCCTGCCGACCGCCTCCACCCACATCCATCCGGAAGCCGTACGCACGCGCAAGCTGCTGCTGCACCGCACGGAAATGGATAAACTGATCGGCAAGGTGGAACGCTCCGGCTACACCCTGGTCCCGCTCAACCTGCACTACAAGGGCGGCCGCGTGAAATGCGAAATCGGCCTGGCCAAAGGCAAGAAGCAGCACGACAAACGGGCTGCGGAACGCGACCGCGATGGCGCGCGCGAAGTGCAAGCGGCAATGAAATCGCACCGCCGCTGATCCGGCACTGCGCGCAGCGTGCTGCGCCAATACCAACAAGCCCGGCTATATGCCGGGTTTTATTTTGCCGATTGCCTGAGGCAAGCGGAAATGCATAACGTAACGGGATAAAAACAGGGAAAGGAAGAGATCCGGCGGAAATAAGGCTGGTATTGACGAAAATACCGGGAAGATAAGCGATGTGAATCAGCTTTGCCTGCCTGGCCAAAGACGATAACGAGGAAAGTTCCGGATGCTTGCGTGCTGCCTGGCATTACCCCTGCACTACTCCACAGGACAAGCATCCGAATGAATGGCGTATTACATTACACCTTCAGCAGATCACGCGACTTGCCCGAATCGGTCCATTCTTTGACCCATTTCGGTTGACGGCCACGGCCAGTCCATTGTTGCGTCGCATCATCCGGATTGCGATAGCGCACTGCAACCGTGCCGGTTTTAGCGCGGATACCCGTACCAACCAGATCTTTCACGGAAACGCCGACGCTCTGGGCGATCGCCAGGATTTGTTCGCGCGCCTTGGACAGATCGTCCTGTTCGCGTTTCTTCATTTGCTTCTTGATGTCGTCCTGCAAGGTGCGCAGTTCGGACAGGGATAAGCTGGACAGATCCATGATATTTCCTTGTGTGAGTTGAAAAATATAACTGAACAGTTAAATTCTATCCAATTGTAACGCGACTGAGGTGATTTTTTTGAAGATTTGATTGTTTTTTACAATTCTTTTACCAAAAATCCTACTCCCCCGGCTTTCAAGCGATGCTGTCTTCAACCAAGTGGGGCGGACATCACACACGGACCGTCTGCGCAAGCACCTCTGTTTTGAGCGGTGGGGATTCAATACAGCGCTATCGGCCGCATTTATTCTGCAGTATTTTTTGTTTCATTGCAATTTATAGTAATTCTAAATTGCAATTAAAAATATACATGAGGCCAATACTATCGACCATCGCCCATCCGCCCCAAACCCCGCACCGGCATCCGTAGCGGACACCGGTGCAGCAGATTCTACTTCAATCAAAAAGATAAGCGTCGCACGACAGCATATAATCCCGAAAGTGCGCACAGCATAGCATAAAGAAAATATTTTCAACGTTACTGGTTCAAGCGCAGATACTCGATCCCTGCTGCCACCACATATTCCGGTAGCGCAAATGAAAACTGCCCGCCATATGGCGGGCAGTTTTGACGGCAAACTTGCTACCAGTTTGCTATTCGCCAGGCAATCAGGGAATAGCCACGCCGCCTTTCGGCTTCTGCGTTTTCACCACCTGCATCGCCGTGGCGATCAAACCGCTCATATCACCGAGATTGGCTGGCACGATAATCGAGTTATTCGTTTTCGCCAATTGCGCGAAGGCGCCCACATACTGCTCGGCTACTTTCAGGTTGACGGCATCTTCGCCGCCCGGCTCGCGGATGGCGGCCCCCACCTGGCGCAGCGCCTCGGCGCTGGCCTGCGCCAGCGCGACGATGGCCGTGGCCTGGCCTTCAGCGCGGTTGATCGATGCCTGCTTTTCGCCTTCGGAACGGGCGATGGCCGCTTCGCGCTCTCCGCTGGCGATATTGATCTGCTCCTGCTTGCGCCCTTCCGAAGCAGCAATCAGCGCGCGCTTTTCGCGCTCGGCCGTAATCTGCGCCTGCATCGCATGCAGGATTTCCTTGGGCGGCGTCAAATCCTTGATTTCATAACGCAATACCTTGACGCCCCAATTCGCCGCCGATTCATCGATGGCATTCACGATGGCCGTATTGATATGGTCGCGTTCTTCAAATGTCTTGTCGAGCTCCATTTTACCGATTACCGAGCGCAAGGTCGTTTGCGCCAATTGCGTAATGGCGGCAATATAATTCGACGAACCATACGAAGCACGCATGGCATCGGTTATCTGGAAATACAGAATACCATCGACCTGCAATTGCGTATTGTCGCGCGTGATGCACACCTGCGGCGGCACGTCGAGTGGAATTTCCTTGAGCACATGCTTGTAAGCGATACGGTCAACAAAAGGCACGACAATATTCAGGCCAGGACCCAATACCGCATGGAACTTGCCCAAGCGCTCCACCACCCAGGCATGCTGCTGCGGCACGACATTGACCGTCTTGAAGACAAATACCAACGCCAGCAATAACAAGATCAGCGACACGCTTCCGATACTTACTTCCATAATTTATTCTCCAGGTTATCCAACAATCAAACGGCTGCCACGCACGGCACGTATGGTGTAATGACCGGCCTGCGTATCGCTGCCGGGAATCAGTTCCACATCCCACAAGGCGCCGCGATACATGACGCGCGCCGCGCCATCGACCCAATGCGCGACCGCCACGCTTTGGCCGATATCGAGATTTACATTCGGATCCTGCGCCGCATCGCGCCGCGCCGCCTTGCCAAAACGGCTGCGCCGCAATAACAGGGTGGCCGCCACGCCGACAATAGCGGCCGTCAGGGCCTGCCAGCTGCCATTTCCGCCCGCCAGCGCCGCCAATCCGCCGGCACTGACGCCGATGGCGATCATTAGCAGATAAAACGTGCCAGTAAACAGCTCTAGGATCAATACCGCGCCAGCCGCTACAAACCAGCCTACCCATTCAGCCATGATGCCTCCATCTTTGTAAATCCGAAAATAAAAAACCCCGCAGCCTATATAAGCGACGGGGTTTAATGCGCTGTGCTGCCTGATATTATTCTTGCCAAACACCTATATACAAGCAGTCTAACGCAATTCCGGATGGCGTCAATAGCCAGGGGCGAATTAGCGCCGCCAGCCCGGCAATTACTCTTCCAGCAGGCTGCGCAGCATCCACGCCGTCTTTTCATGCAAATCCAGACGCTGCGTGATCAGGTCGGCCGTCGGCTGGTCATTGGCTTTTTCCAGCAGCGGGAACAGGCGGCGCGCCGTACGCGCGGTCGCTTCCTGTGCCGCCACCAGATGGCTGACCATGTCCAGCGCCGGCGGCACGCCGTCGATTTCCTTGATCGAGGCCAGCTTGACGAATTCCTTGTAGGTGCCCGGCGCCGGGTAGCCGAGGGCACGGATGCGCTCGGCGATCAGGTCCAGCGCGGCCCACTGCTCCGTGTATTGCGTCATGAACATCAGGTGCAGGGTGTTGAACATCGGTCCCTTGACGTTCCAGTGAAAATTATGGGTCATCAGGTACAAGGTGTAGCTGTCGGCTAGCAGGCCGGACAGGCCTTCCGCAATCTTCGCGCGGTCCGCCTCGGAAATGCCGATGTCGATCTTTGCAACTTTGCTTGGTTTCTTGCTTGCCATGTGAACTCCTGTTTCAATGTATTGGTGGAATCATTTTAGCTGATCTGGCGCAAGCCCATCGGATACTGCCGTGCGCCGCATGGCAGGCATAAAAAAACCCGCTGCCGGGTGAGCGGCAGCGGGTTTTCAGACGGCGATAAAGATGCTTACGCTTTCAGCGCAGCGAGCTTTTGCCAGGTATCGATCACCGAGTCGGGATTCAGGGACATCGATTCGATGCCCTGCTCCATCAGCCAGACGGCGAAGTCAGGGTGGTCCGAAGGACCCTGGCCGCAAATGCCGATGTACTTGCCGCGTGCCAGGCAAGCCTTGATGGCCAGGGCCAGCAGGGCTTTCACGGCAGGATCGCGCTCGTCGAAGTCGGCGGCCAGCAATTCCATGCCGGAATCGCGGTCCAGGCCCAGGGTCAGCTGGGTCAGGTCGTTCGAACCGATCGAGAAGCCGTCGAAATGGTCGAGGAACTGGTCGGCCAGGATGGCGTTCGACGGTACTTCGCACATCATGATGACGCGCAAGTCGTTCTCGCCGCGCTTCAGGCCATTCTTTGCCAGCAGGTCGATGACTTTCTCGGCTTGGCCCAGGGTACGCACGAATGGCACCATGATTTCCACGTTCGTCAGGCCCATGTCGTTACGCACGCGCTTCATCGCTTCGCATTCCATGTTGAACGCTTCGGAGAAGTCGGCCGACAGGTAGCGCGCCGCGCCGCGGAAGCCCAGCATCGGGTTTTCCTCGTCCGGCTCGTAGCGCGAACCGCCGATCAGCTTCTTGTACTCGTTCGACTTGAAGTCGGACAGGCGCACGATGACCTTTTTCGGCCAGAACGCGGCGGCGATGGTGGCGATGCCTTCTGCCAGCTTGTCGATGTAGAACGCCTTCGGCGAAGCGTGGCCACGGGCCACCGATTCCACGGCCTTTTTCAGGTCGGCGTCGATGTTCGGGTACTCGAGAATCGCGCGCGGATGCACACCAATATTGTTATTGATGATGAATTCCAGGCGCGCCAGGCCCACGCCGGCATTCGGCACGGACTGGAAGTCGAACGCCAGCTGCGGATTGCCGACGTTGAGCATGATCTTGGTGTCGAGCTTCGGCAATTCGCCGCGCGACACTTCCGACACTTCCGTTTCCAGCAAGCCATCGTAGATCTTGCCTTCGTCGCCTTCGGAGCACACGACGGTGACGAACGTGCCGTCTTTCAGCACGTCGGTCGCGTCGCCGCAGCCGACGACGGCCGGCACGCCGAGTTCACGGGCAATAATTGCAGCGTGGCAAGTACGGCCACCACGGTTGGTGACGATGGCCGATGCGCGCTTCATGACCGGTTCCCAGTTCGGGTCCGTCATGTCGGCAACGAGCACGTCGCCTGGCTGCACACGCTCCATGTCGGCCGGGTCGTGGATCACGCGCACGGGGCCGGCGCCGATCTTCTGGCCGATGGCGCGGCCGGACGTCAGCACGGTGCCCGTGCTTTTCAGCTTGAAACGTTCCTGCACGTCGGTCGCCTTTTGCTGCGACTTCACGGTTTCAGGACGCGCCTGCAGGATGTACAGCTTGCCGTCGCGGCCATCCTTGCCCCACTCGATGTCCATCGGACGGCCGTAGTGGTTCTCGATGATGACGGCGTATTTGGCCAGCTCCACCACTTCGCTGTCGTTCAGCGAATAGCGGTTGCGCATTTCGACGGGCACGTCGACGGTTTTCACGGAACGGCCAGCTTTCGCTTCGTTCGTGAATTCCATCTTCAGCAGCTTCGAGCCGATATTGCGGCGGATTACAGGCGACTTGCCTTTTTCCAGCATCGGCTTGTGCACATAGAATTCGTCTGGGTTGACGGCGCCCTGCACCACGGTTTCACCGAGGCCATAGCTGGAGGTGACGAAGACCACGTCCTTGAAGCCCGATTCCGTATCGATGGTAAACATCACGCCGGCCGCACCCAGGTCGGAACGCACCATGCGCTGCACGCCGGCCGACAAGGCCACTTCAGCGTGCGTAAAGCCTTTATGTACGCGGTACGAGATGGCGCGGTCGTTGTACAGCGAGGCGAATACCTGTTTCATAGCCTCGAGCACGTTGTCGATGCCGACCACGTTCAGGAAGGTTTCTTGCTGACCAGCAAAAGACGCGTCCGGCAAGTCTTCCGCCGTGGCGGAGGAGCGCACGGCAAACGACATTTCCGTGTCGGAATCGGCCACCAGCTTGGCATAGAACTGGTCGATTTCGGCGGCCAGGCGTGGCTGGAATGGCGTTTCCACGATCCATTGACGGATCTCGGCACCGGCTTGCGCCAGCGAGCGCACGTCATCGATGTTCAGCCCTTCGAGGCGCTGGGCGATGCGTTCGGCCAGCGGCAAGCCGCCGTTGGCGCTATACGACAGGAAATCGCGGAACGCCTGCGCCGTGGTGGCAAAGCCACCGGGCACGCGCACGCCGGCTTCCGCCAGCTGGCTGATCATTTCGCCCAGGGAGGCGTTCTTGCCGCCGACGGATTCGACATCCGTCATGCGCAAATGCTCGAACGAGGCAACATACACCGCGTCCTTGTCTTCCTGCTGTTGCGATACTGCGTTGGTCATAATGACACCCTTACTGATGATAGAAATCTTTACGCGCGGCGCACAGACAGTCTTCTTGTTATTCTTGGCGTCGTGCAGCACAATCATACCGTTGCAGCCATTTTACCTTGTGCGGCGCAAATTGACGACGCACAATCTTGATCCGAAAACCCATGACACAAGAACCACGCCCTCCTCTGCCCTCCGCGGCCCGCACCGTCTTCTTCGTTTCCGACGGCACCGGCATCACCGCCGAGACGTTCGGCCACTCGGTGCTGACGCAGTTCGATCTGCGCTTCCGCCAGATCCGCCTGCCCTTCATCGACACCATGGACAAGGCCCATGAGGCGGCGCGCAAGATCAACGAGGCGTTTGCCAGCGACGGCCAGCGTCCGATCATTTTCTCCACCCTGGTGAAGAACGACCTGTCGGCCGTGATCCGCAAGTCCAGCGGCATGCACATGGACCTGATCCAGACCTTTGTCGCCCCGCTGGAGCAGGAACTGGGCGTCATGTCGACCCATACCATCGGCCGCTCGCACAACATCGTCGACAGCGAGGAGTACAAGAACCGCATCGAGGCGATCAACTATTCGCTGGCGCACGACGACGGCCAGTCGCACAAGAACCTGTCATCGGCCGATGTCATTCTGGTGGGTGTTTCGCGCTCTGGCAAGACCCCGACCAGCCTGTATCTGGCCATGCAATATGGCATCAAGGCGGCCAATTATCCGCTGATTCCCGACGATTTCGAGCGCGACAAGCTGCCATCGGCCTTGCTGGAATTTAAGAATAAAATTTTCGGATTGAGCATTACGCCCGAACGTTTGTCGGAAATACGCAACGAAAGACGCGCTGGCAGCAAGTATGCGGCCATTGAAAATTGCCGTTACGAGGTCAACGAGGCGGAAAAAATGATGAAACGCGAGGGAATACGCTGGCTGTCGTCGACCACCAAGTCGATCGAAGAGATCTCCACGACCATCTTGCAAGAGATTAAGCCGAACCGCCGCGAATACTGAGAAAAACACCTGACCAGACCCGCTGCGCGTCGGTTTTGTCAGGTGGTCGCCTCGCTGGACAGCACCATCAGCGCGGCCACCAGCTGATCGAGTTCACCGGTGGTGGTCGTGATGGCGACCGTGGCGCGCACGACATCGGTATCGCCGATATTGCGCTGCACGGTAAAGACGCCGAAACGCTGCAGCAAGGCTTGCTGCAGATCGCGCGCGCTCATGCCATCGACTGCAAAGGCGACCAGCGCCGTACCACGCCTGGCATCGAGCGGCGACAACATGCGCACGCCCGGCAGTTGCGCGGCGCGGCTGACCCAGTAATTGCGCAGCCAGGCCAGGCGTTCGTTCTTGGCCGGCGTGCCGCCCAGGCGCGCATGGAAATCCAACGCGGCAGGCGCGGCCAGGATGGCGCCGATCGGCGGCATGCCCATGTGCAGGCGGCTGCGGATATCGTCCAGCGGATAATCGTCGTCGCCACAATGCGGCTCGATCTTGTGCAGCTGCGATGCGCGGATATACACGACACCGAGTCCCGCCGGCGCCCCCAGCCATTTGTGCAGATTGAAACCGGCGAAATCGACGCCCATGGCCTGCACGTCCACGTCGACCTGTCCCAGCGCATGGGCGCTGTCGAGCAGCACGTCGATGCCGTGCTCGCGCGCCAGCGCCATGATGTCCTTGAGCGGCAGTTGCTGGCCGTTGGCCGGCGTCACCTGCGACAGCAGCAGCAATTTTGGATTGACGGCCTGGCGCATGGCTTGCGCGTAACGGGCGATGATCTCGTCATCGCTGATGGGCAGGCTCAATGTGACTTGCGTGCTGGTGACGCCACGGCGCTGCGCCAGCCAGCGCATGGCCGTGCGCATGGCCGGATAATCGAGATTACTCCACAGCACCGTATCGCCGGGCGCCAGGGCGTGGTATTGCGTGATCAGCACCTGCATCGATTCGGTGCCGCTGCGGGTCAGCAGGATCTCGTGCGGCTGCGCGCCGATCAGCGCGGCGACGCGCTGGCGCAGGATATCCACATGTGTGCGCGTGAACTCGCCGCGCACGAAAGGGCTCAGTTGCTCGTTGGTGTAGCGCACGGCCTGTTCGAACGCCGCTTGCACGGGCGCGGCCATGGCGCCGAAATAGCCATGTTCGAGATTGACGATGGCGTCCGGCGGCGCGGGATACAACGCGGCTACCTGGCGCCACCAGGCCTCGTCACGTGCGGCACCATCGGCAAGCGGAGGAAAAGACATGGCTACCCTGTTCAGGACTGGCCCTGGCGCAGCTGCTCGAAGAAGCAGACGGCGGCGCAGGCGGCCACGTTCAGCGATTCGATCTGGCCCAGGTGGGGAATAACCACCTGGTGCGTCGCCATAGCCAGCAGGTCGTCGGCCACTCCCTGCCCTTCATGGCCGAACAGCCAGGCGACCGGTTGGCGCAGGTCGACGTCGTACAGCTGCTTTGTGGCGTAGCCGCTGGTAGCCAGGGTCGCCACCTTGGCGCCCGCAACGAGCGCGGCCAGGTCGACGTTTTCAAAGATATCGAGCACGAAGTGTGCGCCCATCGCCGCGCGCAGCACCTTCGGCGACCAGCAGAAGGCCGTGCCGGCGCTGCAGTACACCTGCGTGATGCCGGCCGCCGCCGCGCTGCGCAAAATCGACCCCACGTTGCCCGGGTCTTGCAGGTTATCGAGCAGCACGGCCGATACGCTCAGCGGCTGCGTGACGGCCCGTTCCGGCGTCTCGATGAGGAACATCACGCCCACGCCGTGTTCGACCTGGCTCACGGCTTTGTACAGCGCGTCGGGCAAACCCAGTACATGCGCGCGCTGGCTTTCCAGCTGGCCGACGATCTCCGCCACTTCCGCATTTTGCAAGGCGCTTTCGCTGACGATGCACTGCTCGGGCATGCCGCGCAGCTGCAGATACGACTGGCACAGGTGCACGCCGTCGAGCAAGGTGCGGCCCGACTTGCGGCGCGCCTGCGAACTGCCCGCCAGCTTCAGCAAATCCTTGTATTGCGCATTGTCGCGCGAGGTAATCGTCTTCATGCCGCCACCTCCTGTCCGCCAAACAGCGCGATCACGTTGCGCACGGGCGCGAACGAGCGACGGTGCACGGGCGAGGCGCCGTGCAGATGCAGGCGCTCCAGGTGCAATTTTGTGCCATAGCCCTTGTGCTGGTCGAAGCAGTACTCGGGATAGGCCGCATGCAGGTGCACGAGGGCCGCGTCGCGCGCCGTCTTGGCCAGGATCGAGGCAGCGGAAATCGAATCGACTTTGTCGTCGCCACCGACGATGGCCATGCCGCGTATCGGCATCACGGGACAGCGGTTGCCGTCGATCAGGGCCAGGGTCGGCACGGTGGCCAGGGCCTCGACGGCGCGGCGCATGGCCAGCATCGACGCCTGCAAAATATTCAGGCGGTCGATCTCTTCTTCCGACGCTTCGGCGATGGCCCAGGCCAGGGCCTTGGCCTTGATCTGCGGCGCCAGCAGGTCGCGCTTGGCTTCGCTGAGTTTTTTCGAATCGCGCAAGCCGTCGATGGGCTGGTTCGGGTCGAGGATCACGGCGGCGGCGAACACGGGGCCGGCCAGCGGACCGCGGCCTGCCTCGTCGACGCCGCAGATGATTTCATCGAGCGAGAATGGCAAGTCGTCAAACAGGCCGGGATAGATATTTTTCACGTTGAATCTTTGGTAGGAACTGCGATTGAAACGGTGCTCACTTGCGGTTGGCGGCAATGACCTGCATGACGGCGTTGGCGCTTTCCTGCGCGCTGTCGCGCAGCAGGCTGTGGTGCATGTCCGTGAAGCGCTGTACCAGGCGCAAACGGCCCGGCACGTCGCTCAGCTGCTGCCACATGGCCTCGGCCAGCGCTTCGGGGCTGGCCGCGTTTTGCAGCAGCTCGGGCACCAGGTAATCGCGCGCCAATATATTCGGCAAACCGATCCACGGCTGGTAGCCCATATGGCGCATGATTTCCCACGAGGCCCGCATCATCTTGTAGGCGATGACCATGGGCTTCTTGTACAGCGCCACTTCCAGCGACGCCGTGCCGGACGCCACCAGCACCGCATCGGCGGCGCAGATGGCCGTGTGCGAGCCGCCGTCCGTGAGCAATATCTCGACGTCCTGCAAGCCCGCTTCCGCAATCAGTTGCAGGAAATACTGGCGCTGCTTTTCGCCGGCCATGGGCGCGACGAAACGCAAGGAGCGGTCGCGCGCCAGCAGCAGCTTGCAGGCGCCGACAAAGGCCACGGTATTGTATTTGAGTTCGCCCATGCGGCTGCCCGGCATCAGGGTCACGACATTCGCGTCTTCGGGCAAACCCAGGACACGCCGCGCGGCCGCTTCGTCGGGCTGCAAGGGAATCATCTCGGCCAGCGGATGGCCGACATAGGTGACGGGCACGCCCGCCTTGCGGTAGATCTCTTCCTCGAATGGGAAGATCACCAGCATGTGCGAGACGGCCTTGATGATTTTCTTGATGCGGCCACCGCGCCAGGCCCAGATCTGCGGCCCGATGTAATGCACGGTGGGGATGCCGCCTTCCTTGAGCTGCTGTTCCAGTCCCAGGTTAAAACCCGGATAGTCCGCGCCGATGAAGACGGCGGGACGCTCGGCCAGCAGCTGGTCGCGCAGCGCGTTCTGGATGCCCTTGATCTCGCGGTAGCGGGGAATGATCTCGAACAGGCCACGCACGGTCAGCTTGTCGAGCGGCCAATCGGACACAAAACCCTGCTTGGCCATGTGCTCGCCGCCGATGCCATGGAAGCGCGCGCCGGGCAGCTGCGGCACGAGGCCCGACAGCAGCCGGCTGGCCAGCAGGTCACCCGACACCTCGCCGGCGACGATGGCGACATTGGCGACCGGCAGGTCGCTGGCATGGTCAGCGGACAATGCCACGCGACGCGACGCCAAGGAATTCGCGCATGGCGCGAATATGTTCCGCCACCTCGGGCGACGATGCCGCTTCTTCTTCGAACAGGGCTGCCTTGGATTCTTCCAGGGTCAGTCCCGAGCGGTAGATGAGCTTATACGCGGTACGGATGCCGTTGATCTGCTCGCGCGTAAAGCCGCGGCGTTTCAAGCCTTCGATATTGACGCCATGCGCCTGCGCCGGATTGCCATTCAACAGGACGAATGGTGGCACGTCCTGCGTCAGGCTGGTACTCATGCCGACAAAGGCGTGCGCGCCGATCTTGCAGAACTGGTGCACATTGGCGAAGCCGCTCATGATGACCCAGTCGCCGATTTCCACGTGGCCCGCCAGCTGCGCGTTATTCGAAAAAATCGTGTTGTTGCCCACCAGGCAGTCGTGCGCCAGGTGCACATACGCCGAGATCCAGTTGTCATTGCCCAGGCGCGTCACACCGCCGCCTTGCACGGTACCGGTGTTGAAGGTGCAGAATTCGCGGATCGTGTTGCGGTCGCCGATTTCCAGGCGCGTCGCCTCGCCCGCCCATTTTTTATCCTGTGGCTGCGCGCCGATGGAGGAAAACTGGAACAGGTGGTTGTCGGAGCCTATCGTCGTGTGGCCGTCGATGACCACGTGCGGGCCAACCCTGGTGCCAGCGCCGATGCGCACGTGCGGACCGATGATGGTGTACGGACCCACCTCGACCGAGCTGTCGAGCTCGGCCTTCGGATCGATGACTGCCGTGGAGTGGATGGCCGCCATGTTACTGTCCCGCTGGCTGGCTCGCAGACTGGCTCGCATCTTGCGCGCTGCGGATGGTGCACATCAGTTCCGCTTCCACCGCCAGCTTGCCGTCGACCGTACCGACGGCCTTGTATTTCCAGATGCCGCGCGAGACGCGCAGGATTTCCACGTCCATCTTCAGCTGATCGCCTGGTTCGACAGGACGCTTGAAGCGCGCGTTGTCGATGCCGACAAAGTACACGACCGAATTCTCATCCGGTTTCACGCCCATCGACAGGAACGACAGCAGGGCCGCCGTCTGCGCCAGCGCTTCGATCATCAGCACGCCTGGCATCACCGGCTTGTGCGGGAAATGGCCCTGGAAGAACTCTTCGTTGACCGTCACGTTCTTGATGGCGGTGATGGTTTTATCCGCTTCCCAGTCCAGCACGCGGTCGACCAGCAGCAGCGGGTAGCGGTGCGGCAGCAGCGATTTGATGGCGAGGATGTCGAGGGTCTTTTTTTCAGTAGTCATTTTTCGTCTTGCGTGGTCAGTGTTTTAATTGTTTTTTCAAGCGCGCGGATTTTCTCGCGCATGCTTGACAGGTTGCGCACGATGGCGGCGCTCTTTTCCCAGTCGGCGTTCTTCGCCAGCGGATAGAAACCCGTGTACTGGCCGGGCTCCGCGATCGACCGCGAAACCATGCTGCCCGAGCCCACGTGGACGCGGTCGGCAATGGTCAGGTGGCCCAGCACCATGGCGGCGCCGCCAAAGGTGCAGTACTTGCCGATGATGGCGCTGCCGGCCACGCCGACGCAGCCGGCCATGGCCGTGTGCGCGCCGATATGGCAGTTGTGGCCGATCTGGATCTGGTTATCGAGCTTGACGCCATCTTCGATGATGGTGTCGGCCAGTGCGCCACGGTCGATGGTGGTGTTGGCGCCGATATCGACATCGTCACCGATCACCACCCTGCCCGTCTGCGGAATCTTGATATACACGCCGCCTTCGTTGGCGAAGCCGAATCCGTCGGTGCCGATCACGGCGCCCGAATGGATGATGCCGCGCTGGCCGATCACGCAGCGCGCGTGGAAGGTCACGTTGGCGAACAGCTGGGTGCCGGCGCCGATGACGGCGTCGCGGCCGATGACGCAGCCGGCGCCGATGACGCAGCCGGCGCCGATCACGGCGCCCGCTTCGATCACGGCGCGCGGTCCGACCGAGGCAGTGGCGTCGACCCGCGCGCTGGCATCGACGATGGCGCTGGCATGGATACCCACGGGCGCCTTGATCTCGGCCAGGGCGGCGAAGTACTGCGCCGCGCGCGCGAAATACACATAGGGATTCGGTGTGACGATGCGCGCGCCGGCGTAGTCGCCGCCGATCAGCGCGTCGTCGGCCGGCGTGAGTATCAGCGCGGCGGCGCCGCTCTGGGCCGCCTGTGCGCGGAATTTGCTATTGCTGAGAAAGCTGATGTGCGAAGCGCCGGCGTCAGCCAGCGGCGCGATCCCTGAAACTTCCAGGTTCGGATCGCCCGCCAACTGTCCGCCGAAGCGTTCGACCAATTCACCTAGTCGAGTGCCCATCGATATACCCTTATAAAAACGCCTGACTATGCCTACTGCGCGGCGCGATTTGCGGTCTCCGATGCTCACTGTGCTCCAGCACAGTTCCGCTTCTCAACCACAACTCACATCCGCTCGCTACGGCACTGCCAGGCTTGAAACCGTTTCGATTACTTGTCCAGCGCCTTCAAAACCTTGTCGGTGATGTCGATGCGCGGGCTGGCCCACAGGGCTTCCTGCAGAACGATGTCATATCCTTCGATATGCGCCATCTGCTGGATGATGGTGTTGGCTTTTTCCGCGATGGCGCTGCGCTCTTCGTTCGTGCGCTGGTTCAGGTCTTCGCGGAACTCGCGCTGGCGGCGCTGCAATTCCTTGTCCAGCTCGAAAAACTCGCGCTGGCGCTTGGCGCGCTCCGCCTCGCTCAGGGTCGGCATGTCCTTTTCCAGGGCTTCGTTGGCCACCTTGAAGCGGGCCGCCAGTTCCTGCACGGCTTTTTCGCGCGAGCGGAACTCTTCGGCCAGCTTGGCGCTGGCCAGCTTGGCCAGCCTCGACTCGTTATAAATACGTTCGCTGCTGATCCAGGCGATCTTCGACTCCTGAGCCTGCGCCTGCACCGGCAACAGCGAACTCCAGCACAATGCGATCACGGCAAGGGTCTTGGGCAGGGTAGCGGATGCGGTGTTCATGATACTCCATGGTCAAAAAGTAAAAGCTGTCGCCCCCGTTCAGATGGCCCGGTCAGAAACCGGTGCCCATCTGGAACTGGAAGCGCTCCAGGCGGTCCGTCGGCTTGGCGTTCAGCGGCTTGGCGTAGCTCAGCTTGAGCGGGCCCACCGGCGAAATCCAGCTGATGCCCAAGCCAGCAGAATAGCGCAATTGCGACAGACGCATTTTTTCGCCTTCCTGGTAGACCTGGCCGCCGTCAAGGAAACCGAACCAGCGCAAGCTGCGGTCATTGCCCGAACCGGGGAATGGCATCTGCAGTTCCGCGTTCGCGATCAGGCGCGAAGCGCCGCCCAGTGCATCGTTGGTACTCGGTTCGACCGCGCCCAGCGAGGAACTCAGGTAGCCGCGCACCGAACCGATACCGCCGCCGTAGAAGTTCTTGAAGACCGGATAGACGTGATTGCCGATGCCGTGGCCGTAATCGAGCTCGCCCTTCAACGCCAGGGTGACTTTGCTGAACAGCGGACGGAAATACTGGTGCTCATAAATGGCACGGAAGTATTTCTGGTCGCCGATCAGGTCAGCCTCCAGGTTGACGCGCTGGTAGCGGCCGATCGATGGCGTCAGTGCGCTGTCGCGGCTGTCGCGCTGCCATGCCGCCGTCAGCGGGATGGAATTCGTCGTGGCCGAACCGATACCGTCGGACGGGCCGCCATTGTCGACCACGTACTGCTTGAAGCGGATCGGGCTGGTGACGTCGGTTTCGATGCGCGAACGCTCGGCGCCGATGCCGAAGAAGACGGTGTCGACTTCCGAGAACGGCACGCCGAAACTGACGCGGCCACCGGTCTGCTTGATCTTGTAGCTGCCGATGTTCAGCGCCGGCGGTTCCGTCGTACGCAGGTAGACTTCAAAGCTGCGCGAAATGCCATCGTCCGTGTAGTACGGATTGGTCTGCGAAAACGCGATCGTGCGGCTGTAATGGCTGGTATTGAGTTCGATGCCGACCGTGTTGCCGCTACCGGCGAAGTTGGCCTGCGAAATCGATGCCGACAGCGTGAACTTCTCCGATTGCGAGAAGGCGCCGCCGATCAGGAAGTTACCGGTTGGTTTTTCCACCACCGTCACGTTGACGTCGACCTGGTCGGTCGTGCCCTGCGCTTCCGGCGTGTCGATGGTCACATCCTTGAAGTAGCCGAGACGGTCGACACGGTCGCGCGACAGCTTGATCTTGTTGCTGTCGTACCAGGACGATTCGAACTGGCGGAATTCGCGGCGGATGACTTCATCGCGCGTGGTGGTGTTGCCGGCGATATTCATGTGGCGCACGTAGACGCGCTTGCCCGGGTCGATGAAGAAGGTGAAGCCGACTTCATGCTTTTCGCGGTTAATTTCCGGATTGGCGTTGACGTTGGCAAACGCATAGCCGAACGTGGCCAGGCGGTCCTGGATACGCTTGTTCGTGGCCGTCAGGCGTGCGCCCGAGTAGATGTCGCCTTCGCGCATCAGGTTCAGCGCTTTCAGTTCTTCTTCGCGGCCGAACATCTCGCCTTCGAACTTGGTGCCGGCGATCTTGTACTTCTCACCTTCGGTGATGTTGATCGTCAGGTAGATATCTTTTTTATCGGGCGTGATCGACACTTGCGTCGAGTCGACCTGCATCTCGATATAGCCGCGGTCCAGGTAGTAGGACTTGAGCGACTCGATGTCGCCCGTCAGCTTGGTCTTCGAATACTGATCGGCCTTGGTATACCAGCTGAACCAGCCGCCCGTGTTCAGGGCCAGCTGCTCGCGCAGTTCCTTGTCCGTGAAAGCCTTGTTGCCGACGATGTTGATCTGCTTGATGCGGGCCACGTCGCCCTCGTCGACGGCGAACACCACGTTGACGCGGTTACGCTCGATCGGCGTGACGGTGGTGGTGATCTTCACGCCGTACAAGCCATGCGACAGGTACTGCCGCTTGAGTTCCTGTTCCGCGCGGTCGACGGACGCCTTGTCGAAAATCTTGGCTTCACCGACGCCGATTTCCTTCAGCGCCTTGACCAGCACGTCCTTTTCAAATTCCTTGGTCCCGGTAAATGCCACGGAAGCGATGGCCGGGCGTTCCTCGACCAGCACCACCAGCACGTCGCCATCGGCTTCCAGGCGCACATCCTTGAACATGCCCGTCGCATACAGGGCCTTGATGGCGGCAACGCTCTTCTCGTCGGAGAACGTTTCGCCGACCCGCACCGGCAGGTAGGCAAACACGGTGCCCGCTTCAGTACGCTGGATCCCTTCGACCCGGATGTCCTTGACAGTAAATGGCTGGACGGCCAGCGCATGGCCGGAACAGAAGGCCATGACGGCGGCGCCGATCAGGGTGCGGCGAAAGGAAGGCAAGGCAAAACGAGCAGAATGTAATTTCATTGGGGTTATTCAATGGGTAAATCAATGGACAACATACACAAAAGATTGCTTGTGCGACTCACGCAATGGCATCAACCACCGCCCTAATTCAGCAATCGCAACACGTCATTAAAGACGGCAAGCACCATCAAGGTCAGCAACAAACCGATCCCCAGGCGCTGGGCAATCTCGCCTACGCGCTCCGGCAAGGGGCGTCCGGTCAAAACTTCCAGCGAATAATACAGCAAATGCCCGCCATCCAGAACAGGAATGGGTAGCAAATTCATCACGCCCAGACTGATACTGATGAAGGCGATGAAGCTCAGGTAGCTTACCAGGCCGATGCGCGCCGTCTGGCCCGCGTAATCGGCGATGGTAATGGGCCCCGTCACATTCTTCAGCGACACCTGGCCGGTGATCATCTTGCCCAGCATTTTCAGGCTCATGACACTGGTATCCCAGACCTTGGCGGACGCCTTGCCCACGGCAGAAAACGGTCCCGATGCCACGGTGATCATATCCGGCACCTGTCCCAGCTTTGCTTGTATCTTACCAACTGTTACAGCTCCCTCCGCCCCGGCGCCCGGCATGGCGTCCGGCGTAATGGGCAGGGTGAGGTCCTGCCCCTGGCGCAAGAGCTGCAATTGCAAGGTCTTGCCCGGCGCCTGGCTCAGGGTGGCAATGACGGCCGCCACGTCGTGCACGGGCTGGTCGTCGATGGCGAGAATCTGGTCGTTTTTCTGCAGGCCGGCACGCGCGGCGGCGCCATCGGGCATGATTTCCATCAGCGTGGGCGCGGAACGGGCCAGGGTCAGACCCAGCTTGCCCAGCACGTCGCCTTCCAGGTCCGTCTCCGTCAGGCTGGCCGTCGGCAACGTCGCTTCCTGCTGGCCACGGTCGGGACGGCGCACTTCGATGCGCGCCGGCTGCTTGTCGAGGGTGGCCTGGATCAGTTCCCAGCGCAGCTCGGACCAGCTGGCCACGGCCTTGCCGTTGACTGTTTCAACGGTATCGCCGCTGCGCAGGCCGGCCGCATAGGCGGCAGTCTGTTCGGCCACGGGGCCGAGTTTACTCGACGGTTCTTCGATGCCATGCATGAACAGACCCGCGTACAGCACGATGGCGACGAGGAAATTGGCCAGCGGGCCGGCGGCCACGATGGCGATGCGGCGCCACACGCTCTGGCGCGTGAACTCGCGGCGCAATTCGCTTTCCGGCAAATCGCTGAGGTCTTGCGCGCGGCTGTCGAGCATGCTCACATAGCCGCCCAGCGGCAATGCGGAAATCGCCCATTCCGTCTGGTCCTTGCCAAACTTGCGCGAATACACCACTTTTCCCATGCCGATCGAGAAACGCAGCACCTTCACGCCGCACCAGCGCGCCACCAGGTAGTGGCCCAGCTCGTGTAGGGTAATCAGTGAACCGAGCGCGACGATAAAAGCCAGCAAGGTGGTGATGAGCGTCATGCAGCCAGCCTTTGGGCAATGTACGCTTGCGCGGCCGCTCTGGCCAGGCGGTCCTGCTCCATCACGGCTTCGATGCTGGAAGCGGCGCCGTGCGGCACCGTCTCGATCACGTGCGCGATGACCCGGTCGATCTGGCGGAAGCCGATCCGTTCGTCAAGAAACGCTTGCACGGCCACTTCATTGGCCGCGTTGAGCAGGGCCGGCGCCGTGCCGCCCGCGCGCAGGGCGTCAAACGCCAGTGCCAGGCAGGGGAAACGGCGGAAATCGGGACGTTCGAACTGCAGGGTGGCCACTTGGGCCAGGTCCAGCTGCGCCACGCCGGAAGCGATGCGCTGCGGATACGCCAGCGCATGGGCGATCGGCGTGCGCATGTCCGGATTGCCCAGCTGGGCCAGCACGGAACCGTCGATGTAGGACACCATCGAATGGATCACGCTTTGCGGGTGGATCAGCACTTCGATCTGGTCGGCCGGCGCGCCGAACAGCCAGTGCGCCTCGATCACTTCCAGGCCCTTGTTCATCATGGTGGCCGAATCGACGGAAATCTTGCGCCCCATGGCCCATGTCGGATGCTTGCATGCCTGGTCCGGCGTGACCGCGTCGAGCGTCTCGACGTCGCGCGTGAGGAAGGGACCGCCGGATGCCGTCAGCACGATTTTCGCCACGCCCGCGGCGCCTGGCGCGCGGCCATGCGCATGCGGCATGCATTGGAAGATGGCGTTGTGTTCGCTGTCGATCGGCAGCAGCACCGCGCCGCTGTCATGCACGGCATCGATGAACAGCTGACCGGACATGACCAGCGCTTCTTTATTGGCCAGCAATACTTTCTTGCCAGCACGCGCTGCCGCCAGGGTGGGCGCCAGGCCGGCCGCGCCGACGATGGCCGCCATCACGCCCGTCACCTGCGGCGCGCTGGCGATGGCGCACAGGGCTTCCACGCCATACTCGACTTCCGTAGACACGCCCTGCCCGCGCAGCAAGCGCGTCAGTTCAAGGGCCGCGTCCGCCGTGCCGACGACGGCGCGCTGGGGACGAAATTGCAGGCACTGGGCGGCCAGTTCGGCCACGCGGCTGTGCGCGCTCAGCGCATATACGCTGTATTGCTCGGGATGACGTGCGAGCACGTCCAGGGTGGACACGCCGATCGAGCCGGTCGCGCCAAGGATGGTGATGTATTGCATGAGTTTCCTTAAAGCCAGCTGGCCACGAGGGCGGCAAATGGCAGGACCGGGATCAACGCGTCGATACGGTCGAGTACGCCGCCATGGCCAGGCAGCAGGTTGCTGCTGTCCTTGATGCCGGCGCGGCGCTTCAATTGGGATTCGAACAGGTCGCCGACGATGCTGGCGGCGACGATCAGCAACAGCACCAGCAAGGCCACGAGCCAGCCGCGGCGCAATTGCAGCTGCACGGCGAAGGTATCTTGCAAGACCGGCAGCGATGGCGCGGCGATAATCGTGATGGCAGAGATGAGCAGCACGGCGATACCGCCGCCGATGGCGCCTTCCCAGGATTTACCTGGGGAAATACTTGGCGCCAGCTTGCGCTTGCCGAACGCCTTGCCCGAGAAATAGGCGCCGATATCGGCGATCCACACGAGGGCCATGACGGACAGCAGGTACAAAGGACTATGCAGGAACAGGGCGATGATGGCAACGAAGCAGCCAACGATGGTCACCGGGTACACGAGGCTGAGCAAGGTATTGCCCAGGCCTTCGGTGGGCGGCAAGCCCGTCGCCAGCGAAGGCACGAAGCGGATCAGCCAGATGGCCACGCACAGGGCGAACCAGAAATTGAGCTGCGCCATGCCGTTACCGACAAAGAACGTATACGCGAAGGCGGCAGTCCAGATGGCGGCGATCAGCAGCGCCTGGCGATTCTTGAAGATGCGGAAGCTTTCCCAGACGGCGGCGCCGAAGAACGCCGTGGCGATCACGGCGAAGGCGGGGAAATAATTCAGATACAGAACGGGCAGCAAGACCGCCAGGAGGACCAGGGCGGTGATTATCCGTGTTTTCAGCATCAGTTTGTCTTTTCAGTTAATTGCGCGCTGGTACGGCCAAAGCGCCGTTCGCGCTGCTGGTAAGACGCGATTGCCGCGTCGAGGCACTCGTCATTGAAGTCGGGCCAGAAAGTCTCGGTGAAAAACAACTCAGTGTACGCCAGTTGCCACAGGAGGAAATTGGAAATGCGCTGTTCGCCGCCCGTGCGGATGAACAGGTCGGGCTCGGGCGCGTAGGCCATGGCCAGGTGCGGCGCCAGTTGCTCTTCCGTGTAAGCGTGCCCGGCAGGCTGGCCATTGGCGCCAGCCTCGGCCGTCATTTTATTGACTGCCTGCATGATGTCCCAACGGCCGCCATAGTTGGCGCAGATGGACACCGTCAGGCGCGTGTTGTTCGCCGTCTTGCGCTCCGCATTGGCGATCAGGGTTTGCAGCTCTCCGTTGAAGCGCGACAGATCGCCCACCACCTTCAGGCGGATGTCGCTGGCATGCATCTTGACCACTTCGCGTTCCAGCATGGTGACGAACAGGCGCATCAGCATCGACACCTCTTCTTCCGGACGGCGCCAGTTTTCCGAGCTGAAGGCAAACAGTGTCAGGTATTCGACGCCGCGTTCGAGGCAGGTCTCGACGACACGGCGCACGGTATCGGCGCCCTTGACGTGGCCGGCCACGCGCGGCAGGAAGCGCTTGGTTGCCCAGCGGCCATTGCCATCCATAATGATTGCCACATGGCGCGGCACCGTGCCCACCTCAGGTACTGCCGTTGTCGAACTCGAATAGATCATGAAAACACGAATACCAAAAATAAAAGATAACTATTATGCTCCAAATAGCACTGCCCGGAAAAGCCATGCTTTCCCGGGCAGCGTCAAAAGGACTGAAAACTAGACCGTCAGCACTTCTTTTTCTTTGTCGACAACCATCTTGTCGATGTCGGCAATAAACTTGTCCGTCAGCTTCTGCACTTCTTCCGACGAGCGGCGCTCATCGTCCTCGGAGCAGGCTTTTTCCTTGACCAGCTTCTTCAGCGACTCGTTCGCATCGCGGCGAATGTTACGCACGGCAATCTTCGCGTCTTCCGCTTCGCTCTTGACCAGTTTGACCATTTCCTTGCGGCGCTCTTCCGTCAGCGGCGGCGTCGGAACGCGGATCAGGTCGCCCTGTGCCGATGGATTCAGGCCCAGGTCGGCGTCGCGGATGGCTTTTTCGATGGTCGAGGCCATTTTCTTTTCATACGGCTGCACACCGATGGTGCGCGCGTCGATCAGGGTCACGTTGGCAACCTGGGTCAGCGCCGTCGGCGAACCGTAGTAGTCGACCATCACGTGGTCCAGGATACCCGTATGGGCGCGGCCGGTACGCACTTTGGCCAGGTCGGCACGCAGTGTTTCCAGCGATTTCGTCATGCGTTCCTGGGCATTCTTTTTAACGTCAGCTAAGGACATTACTGTACTCCTGTAGTGACGCCTGTCAAAACCTGCTGCGCGTCGGCATTTGCGGCCTGTGATGCTCACCGTACCTTCGTACGCTTGCGCTTCTCAGCCACAACTCCCTTCCGCTCGCGACGGTTTTGTCAGGCGTTGTTAGTGATAAATTAATCTTGCAATTACATCCATATAACGAGCGGCTGGCGCCCGTCAAGAGTGCCGAAAACCGTTCAGGGCAAGGCGCAGCGCCGAAGGCAGTACGAATAGTACGGCGAGGCGCTGCAACGCAGCCATGGACGGTTTCTCGGTGCTCCTTATTTCTATACGTGAACCAGCGTGCCTTCATCTTCGCCCATGATGACGCGCATCAGCGCGCCTGGCTTGGTGATCGAAAACACCTTGATTGGCAGTTTCTGGTCGCGGCACAGGGCGAAAGCGGTGGCGTCCATCACTTGCAGGTGCTTGGCGATGGCGTCGTCGAACGTAATCGTGTGGAACAGGGTGGCGTTCGGATCCTTCTTCGGATCGGCCGTGTAGACGCCGTCGACCTTGGTGGCCTTCAGGACGATCTCGGCGCTGATCTCGGAACCGCGCAGGGCGGCTGCCGTGTCGGTGGTGAAGAACGGATTGCCGGTACCGGCGGCGAAGACGACCACTTTACCTTCTTCCAGGTATTGCAGGGCTTTCGGGCGGACGTACGGCTCGACCACTTGTTCGATGCCGATGGCCGACATGACGCGCGCGGTAATGCCGACGTGGCGCATGGCATCGGCCAGGGCCAGTGCATTCATCACGGTGGCGAGCATGCCCATGTAATCGGCGGTGGCACGGTCCATGCCTTGCGCGCCAGGCGCGACGCCACGGAAGATATTGCCGCCGCCAATCACGATTGCCAGTTCCACACCCAACTTCGCCACCTCGGCCACATCGGCCACCATGCGCTCGATCGTGGCGCGGTTGATGCCGTAGGGATCATCGCCCATCAGGGCTTCGCCGGACAACTTGAGGAGGACGCGCTTGTAGGCTGGTTTTGACATGAGCTGGGGCTCCATAAATGAGGTTATTCGAGTATGACATGGCGCAGCGCCTTGCAGCGCCGGATAGGCGGGAGGAAGCTGCCCATGCCGCCGCCCGGCACGACAGGTGCGGGCGGGCCAAAAAAACGGGCCTCTCGGCCCGCTTTACTTACGCTCCCTGGGAGGCAGCCATCTGTGCTGCGACTTCTGCTGCGAAGTCGTCTTGCTTCTTCTCGATGCCCTCGCCCACTACGTACATGGCGAAACCTTTGACGCTGGTGTTAGCCGCCTTCAGCATTTGCTCAACCGACAGCTTGTCGTTTTTCACGAAAGCTTGGTTCAGCAGGGAAACTTCTTTCAGGAACTTCTGTACGGAACCTTCCAGGCGCTTGGCCAGGATTTCCGGCGATTGCGCTGGCTTGCCTTCGGCGGCCGCTTTGGCTGCGTCTTCTTCGGCTTTCAGTTGTGCAACCGAACGCTCTTTTTCGATCAGTTCCGCTGGAACTTCGTTCGACGACAGCGACACTGGCTTCATGGCAGCGATGTGCATGGCCACGTCTTTGCCCACTTGCTCATCGGCGCCGTCGAATTCGACGATCACGCCAATGCGCGAACCGTGCAGGTACGAAGCCAGCTTGGCGCTGGTTTCGAAACGCTGGAAGCGGCGGATGGTCATGTTTTCGCCGATTTTGCCGATCAGGGCAGCGCGCACGTCTTCCAGGGTCTTGCCATCGAGTGGCAGGGCCAGCAGGGCAGCTACGTCAGCCGGGTTGTGTTCCGCTACCAGACGGGCAGCGTTGTTGGCCAGTGCCAGGAAATCGTCGTTTTTCGCAACGAAGTCGGTTTCCGAGTTCACTTCGACCAGGGCGCCTACGCCGTTGGCGATGTAGGTTGCCACGACGCCTTCAGCGGTGATGCGTGCCGATGCCTTCGATGCCTTGCCGCCCAGTTTGACGCGCAGGATCTCTTCCGCACGAGCCATGTCGCCTTCGGCTTCGGTCAGTGCTTTTTTGCATTCCATCATTGGTGCGTCGGTTTTGCCGCGCAATTCGCCTACCATCGCTGCTGTAATCGCTGCCATGTGTTTCTCCTGATTCGGTGAGTCGATAGTCGCGGCCGGGCATGCATGCCTCGCCAGCGGTCACTATCGTTTTTTTGTTAAAAAAAAGGGGGAGCTGCTGCCACCCCTTTTCCCTTACTGCTGTGCTTACAAACGGCTATCTTGCGATAGCCTGGCCATTAAGCCTGTTCGTTAACTTCGACGAATTCGTCGCCAGCGGCTGCTTTAACCATTTCAACAACTTCGTTACCGGCAGCTGCACGGCCTTCGATGATTGCATCAGCAACACCGCGAGCGTACAACATGATGGCTTTCGAGGAGTCATCGTTACCTGGGATCACGAAGTTCACGCCTTCTGGGGAGTGGTTGGTATCGACAACGCCGATGACCGGGATACCCAGTTTAGCTGCTTCGGTGATCGCACCTTTGTGGTAGCCGACGTCGACGACGAAGATTGCGTCAGGAATGCCGCCCATGTCCTTGATGCCGCCGATCGATTTTTGCAGCTTGATCATTTCGCGGGAGAACATCAGCGCTTCTTTTTTCGACAGCTTCTCGATCGAACCGTCTTCGATCATCACTTCCATGTCTTTCAGACGCTTGATCGAGGTTTTGATCGTTTTGAAGTTGGTCAGCATGCCGCCCAACCAACGTTGATCAACGAAAGGCACGCCAGCGCGTTGTGCTTCAGCAGCGATGATTTCGCGAGCTTGACGCTTGGTGCCAACCATCAGGATGGTGCCACGGTTTGCAGCCAGTTGACGCACGTGCTTCATTGCGTCCTGGTACATCGCCATGGTTTTTTCCAGGTTGATGATGTGGATCTTGTTGCGATGGCCGAAGATGAACGGTGCCATTTTTGGATTCCAAAAACGGGTTTGGTGACCAAAGTGGACACCGGCTTCCAGCATTTCGCGCATTGTTACGGACATTATTAACTCCAGGGTTGGGTCTGGAATCCGATCAGTCACCATACAGGCACCCTTGTCGACCGGATTCGCGTGTTTATATAAATTAAAGACACTGTTTTACTGCATTGCTTAAAAGAGAATTCAAGCAACCCGGGATTCTACACTGAAATGCCTGCCGCATCAAGTCCGCGCCGCAAATCGCGCGCCCGGCGGAAACACCCAGCGCACCACCATGGTGCAAGGCGTGGCCGCGTCGCCTTTTCATCCGCCTTCTCCCCACAATCCCCTTCCGGCCATAGGAAGGAGGCGGCGGAATGAGGGCGCCTCGTTTATAATTTCGACATATTTGCAGACTTTTCCCGTACAGCAGGAATCGTCTGTGCTTTTCACCTGAATTCTTGCAGATTGCGAATTACACCATGTCCACCATCCGTATCAATACCGCCGCCGACATCGAAGGCATGCGCATTGCCGGCAAGCTCGGCGCTGAAGTGCTCGACTACATCACCCCGTTCGTCAAGGTCGGCGTCACGACGGGCGAACTGGACCGCCTGTGCCATGAATACATGGTCAACGTGCAAGGCACCATCCCTGCCCCGCTGAACTACTGCCCGCCCGGCTACACGCCTTACCCGAAAGCCATCTGCACCTCCGTCAACGACGTCATCTGCCATGGCATTCCCGGCGACAAGGTCCTGAAAAGCGGCGACTCCGTCAACCTCGACATCACCGTCATCAAGGATGGCTACCACGGCGACAACAGCCGCATGTTCCTTGTCGGCACGCCGACCATCCTGGCCAAGCGCCTGTCGGAAATCACCTATGAATGCATGTGGCTGGGCATCGACCAGATCAAGCCGGGCGCCCACCTCGGCGATATCGGCCATGCCATCCAGCAGCACGCCGAGAAAGCCGGCTACAGCGTGGTGCGCGAATTCTGCGGCCACGGCATCGGCAAGGTCTTCCATGAAGAACCGCAGGTATTGCATTACGGCAAACCAGGCACCCTCGAGCGCCTGGAAGCGGGCATGATTTTCACCGTCGAACCGATGATCAACTCGGGCCGCCGCGAAATCCGCGAAATGAACGATGGCTGGACCATCAAAACCAAGGACCGCAGCCTGTCGGCGCAATGGGAACACACGGTGCTGGTGACGGAAACGGGCTATGAAGTGCTGACCGTCTCGCCCGGCATGCCGCCACCGCCCGCCTTGATCCTGAACAAAGCCTGATCTTCCATCCCACGCACCGCCACCCAGGGCCCAGATGAAAAAGCAAGTTCGGGAACAGCTGAAACAGCAACTGAAAGCCGACCGCCAGGTCGTCATTACGGCCTTCCAAGCCGACGGCAAGCCTGAAAAACTGCTGCGCAGCCTGCGCCACAGCGTCGACGGCGTGCTGGCGCGTGCCTGGCAGGAAGCGGGCTTGCCGCCCGGCACTGCCCTGGTGGGCGTGGGCGGCTATGGCCGCGGCGAACTGTTTCCGTATTCCGACGTCGATCTGCTGATCCTGCTGCAACAGGCGCCGGACGCCGCCACGCAGGAAAAGCTCGAGGAACTGGTGCAACTGCTGTGGGACCTGGGCCTGGAAATCGGCCACAGCATCCGCACGGTCGATGAATGCATGGTCGAGTCGAAGGCCGATATCACCGTCCAAACGAGCTTGCTCGAAGCGCGCCTCGTGTGCGGCAACGCGGACCTGTTCGCGCAATTGCAGCAACGCTATGACGCGGCCATGGACCCGCAGGCCTTCTTCCAGGCAAAAACAGCGGAAATGCGCCAGCGCCATGCCAAATATGAAGACACGGCTTTCAGCCTGGAACCGAATTGCAAGGAAAGCCCGGGCGGCCTGCGCGACCTGCAGGTCATCCTGTGGGTGGCCAAGGCGGCCGGCCTGGCGAACTCGTGGCGCACCCTGGCCACGAGCGGCCTGATCACCCTGACGGAAGCGCGCCAGCTGATGGAAAAGGAGCGCGCCTTCAAGGATATCCGCGTGCGCCTCCACCTGCACGCGGGACGGCGCGAAGACCGCCTCGTGTTCGACGTGCAGACGGCGATCGCCGAATCGCTGGGCTTGCAGGCGACGGGCAGCGGGCCGCACATGCGCCGCGCCAGCGAATTCTTGATGCAGCGCTACTACTGGGCCGCCAAGACGGTGACCCAGCTCAACACGATTTTGCTGCAAAACATCGAAGCACGGCTATTTCCGCAAGACGACGTGGCCGTGCCCATCAACGAGCGCTTCAACGAAGTCAACAGCCTGATCGACATCAGCGCCGACGACACGTTCGAACAATATCCGTCGGCCATGCTGGAAATTTTTGTCCTGATGACGGAGCGCCCGGCCCTGAAGGGCATGACCTCGCGCGCCACGCGGGCCCTGTGGCATGCGCGCTTCAAGATCGACGCCGCCTTCCGCCTGGACCCCGTCAACCGCGCCCTCTTCCTGCGCATCATGCAGGCGCCTGTCGGCATCATCCATGCGCTGCGGCGCATGAACGAGATGAGCATCCTGGGGCGCTACCTGCCGAATTTCCGCCGCATCGTGGGCCAGATGCAGCACGACCTGTTCCATGTGTACACGGTCGACCAGCACATTTTGATGGTGGTGCGCAACATGCGCCGCTTCACCATGAGCGAACACGCACACGAATACCCGTTCTGCAGCCAGCTGATGGCCGACTTCTCGCAGTCGTGGCTGCTGTACGTGGCGGCCCTGTTCCACGACATCGCCAAGGGCCGCGGCGGCGACCACTCGAAGCTGGGCGTGGCCGACGCCACCCAGTTCTGCCAGGACCACGGCCTGTCGCAAGAAGACACGGAACTCGTGGCATTCCTTGTAGAAAATCACCTGACCATGTCGCAAGTGGCGCAAAAGCAGGACTTGTCCGATCCCGACGTCATCGCCGCCTTTGCGAAAGTGGTCAAGGACGAGCGTCATCTGACGGGCTTGTACCTGCTGACGGTGGCCGACATCCGCGGCACCAGCCCGAAAGTGTGGAATGCCTGGAAGGGCAAGCTGCTGGAAGACCTGTACAAGATCACCCTGCGCGTGCTCGGCGGCGAGCCGCACACGGCCGACCGCGAGCTGAAAAACCGCCAGCAGGAAGCGCTGGCCACCCTGCGCCTGTACGGCTTGCCGCCCGATGCGCACCTGAAACTGTGGCAGCAGCTGGACGTGGCGTATTTCCTGCGCCACGACGCGTCCGACATCGCCTGGCAGACGCGCTCGCTTTATGACAAGCTCGACAGCAAGTTGCCGGTGGTAAAATGCCGGCTGGCGCCCATCGGCGAAGGCTTGCAGGTGGCCGTGTACATTCCCGACCAGCCCGACCTGTTCGCGCGCATCTGCAGCTATTTCGACCGCAAGAATTTCAGCATCCTCGACGCGAAGATCCACACGACGAAAAACGGCTATGCGCTCGATACCTTCCTCGTCACCGAACAGAATTTTGCCAAGAGCTACCGCGACATCATCAGCCTGATCGAGCATGAGCTGGGCGAGCTGCTGCAGTCGCAAACGCCGCTGCCGCCGCCGGGCAAGGGACGGCTGTCGCGCCTGTCACGCACCTTCCCCTTCCAGCCGACCGTGGATTTGCGGCCCGATGAGAAGGGCCAATACTATTTGCTGTCGGTGGCGGCCAACGACCGCACTGGCCTGCTGTATGCGATCGCCAATGTGCTGACCAAGTACCGCATCAACTTGCACACGGCCAAGATCATGACCTTGGGCGAGCGGGTCGAAGACGTCTTCCTCGTCGACGGTCCCGCGCTCAACAATGCCCGCAACCAGATATTGCTGGAAACCGATTTACTCGATGCGCTGAAAGTGTAAGCTTTCCGCGCAACGCCTACCCTTACTGAAACTGAAACAACATGACCGAAGAATTATTACGCTTGTCCAAACGCATGTCCGAACTGGGCCTGTGCTCGCGCCGCGAAGCCGATGAATGGATCGCCCGCGGCTGGGTCCGCGTGGATGGCAAGGTGGTGTCCGAGCTGGGCAGCAAGGTCTACCCGAGCCAGAGAGTCACCGTGGAACGCCAGGCGGCGGCCGAGCAATCGAAGCGGGTCACCGTGCTGATCAACAAACCGGTCGGCTACGTCAGCGGCCAGGCCGAAGACGGCTACACGCCCGCCGTGGCCCTGATCAAGGCGGAAAACCGCTGGGCGGAAGACCGCAGCCCGGAACAGTTCCACCCGACCCAGCTGCGCAGCCTGGTGGCCGCCGGCCGACTGGACATCGATTCCGTCGGCTTGCTGGTCTTGACGCAGGACGGCCGCGTGGCCAAGCAGCTGATCGGCCACGATACCGACATCGACAAGGAATACCTGGTGCGCGTGAGCTACACCAAGGGCGGCACCCTGCCCGACAGCGAACTGAAAAAGCTCAACCACGGTCTGTGGCTCGATGGCAAACCGCTGCTGCCGGCCAAGGTGCGCTGGCAAAACGAAGACCAGCTGAGCTTTACCCTGCGCGAAGGCAAGAAACGCCAAATCCGCCGCATGTGCGAAGCCGTGGGCCTGAAAGTGCTGGGATTGAAACGCGTGCGCATCGGCAAGGTCAAACTGGGCGACTTGCCAACGGGACAATGGCGTTACCTGAGCGCTGACGAGCAATTCTAAGCGCCCGCCTGGCATGCCAGGTCACATAAGCAACAGGAATATAGTGATATAAAATCAATTATTGTGATTTACTTAGTAAATATTGCCTTAAACCTATACACTATTCCCCATTAGAACAGAAGAGATACGCTGTCGTGAACGATCCCATTCCCAATCCCCTGCGCAAGGGCGCGCCCAGTCTGGCTGACGTGGCCGAGCCGATGGCTCCCGGCACCAAGCCGCACCATATGAGCGATCCATGGGATATCGGTGAAACCCTGTGCAGCCTGGCTGACAACGGCGACGCCATTTCCATCTACCCGGCAGGCGGCGAAGACGTCATCCTGGCGCGCATCCTGTCCGTCGATGACGACTTGCCGCAATTCGTGCTGGAACTCAATGAAGGCGCGACCCTGCCAGACGGTGCCGCCACGTTTGTGTCGTGGGTGCAAAGCGCCAAGCTGCAATTTACCATCAATGGCGAATGGCAAGCGTATCCCGACCGTCCCAACGTCTACCTGACGAACTTCCCCAGTCATTGCCTGGTGCTGGAACGGCGCGAATCGACGCGCCTGGAAACGCCGCTGGGCGTGTACTACCTGGCCGCCTTCGTGCTCGAGGGGCGTCCGTATGAGCTGCAGCTGTACGATTTCTCGGCCGGCGGCATCGGCATGCGCGCCCATCCGCGCGACACGGTCGGCCTGTACGTGGGCCGCAAGCTGTCGCGCGTGCGCCTGGAACTGGGGCCGAACAAGGTCATGATCGCCGACCTGGAAATCCGCCTGTCGCGCACCTTCCGCTCCTTCCTGCTGGGCGAACAGGTGCAGATCGGCTGCCGCTTCCTGAACCTGACGGAAGCCATGGAAGATGAATTGAAAGCCTTGCTCGATAACCTGGGCAGCAGCCGCAAGGTGCGCTAGGTTTGCTTCACATATAAAAATGGCCGCCCAGCTGATTGCTGCGCGGCCATTTTTTTTGTTTGATAGTCACAAGTACGAGGTGCCTGAAAAACGCTCAGGGCAAGGCGCATTGCCGAAGACAGTACGAATAGTACGGCGAGGCAATGCAACGCCGCCATGGGCGTTTTCTCAGGTGCCGATCAGTCGTCGTCGTTCGGGTCCAGGTCCGGAAACATCACTTCCGTATAGCCGAACTGCGTAAAGTCGACGATACGCATCGGATACAGAATGCCGTGCAAATGGTCCACTTCATGCTGTACCACGCGCGCATGGAAGCCGTCGCAGTCGCGGCTGATGGGCTGGCCGAACTGGTCCACTCCTTCGTAGTGCAGTTCGCTCCAGCGCGGCACGCTGCCGCGCAAGCCGGGCACGGACAGGCAGCCTTCGAAGCCCTCTTCCTTGCGTTCAGACAAGGGCGTCAGCACAGGGTTGATCAGCACGGTTTCCGGCACTTGCGGCGCGTCCGGATAGCGCAGATTTTGCTTGAAGCCGTAGATCACCAGCTGCAGGTTGACGCCGATCTGCGGCGCCGCCAGGCCCGCGCCATTGGCTGCATGCATGGTGTCGAACATGTCGGCGATCAAGGCATGCAGTTCGGGCGTATCGAATTCACGCACGGGCTCGGCCATCCGCAGCAGGCGCGGATCGCCCATCTTGAGGATTTCACGTACGGTCATTTTGCTTCCAGTGCCGATTGCAGTTCTTGCAGGTAGGTGCGGAAGGCCGCACCCGTTTCCGGATGTTTCATGCCCATTGCCGTCGTGGCCTTCAGATAACCCAGCTTGGAGCCGCAATCATAACGCTGCCCCTGGTAGCGGTAAGCGAGCACGCGCTCTTCGCGCATCAGGGCGGCGATGCCGTCCGTCAGCTGGATCTCGCCGCCGGCGCCCGTGCCGATATTTTCCAGGTGATTAAAGACACGGCTGGTCAGCACATAACGGCCCACCACGGCCAGGGTCGATGGCGCTTCTTCGGGCGAGGGCTTTTCCACGATGGCCGAGACCAGTTCCAGATCGGGCTGATAATTCTTTGCCGACACGATACCGTACTGCTTGGTTTCCGCGCGCGGCACGTCCTGCACCGCCAGCAGCGAGCAATTTTCATACTGGAAGACATCGGTCATCTGCGCCAGCACGGGGCGCACGCCCTCTTCCACATCCATGAAGTCGTCGGCCAGCAAGACGGCAAACGGCTCGTCGCCGATCACGGGACGGGCACACAGCACGGCATGCCCCAGGCCCAGCGGCGCCGACTGGCGGATGTAAATGCAGTTGATATGCTTGGGAATGACGTTTTGCACCATCTCGAGCAACTGGCGCTTGCCGGCCGCTTCCAGTTCCGACTCGAGCTCATAGGCCGTATCGAAATGGTCTTCGATGGCGCGCTTGTTGCGGCCCGTAATGAAGATCATTTCCGTGATGCCCGCCGCCACGGCTTCTTCCACCGCGTACTGGATCAATGGCTTGTCAACGATGGGCAACATTTCCTTCGGTTGCGCCTTGGTCGCAGGCAAGAAACGGCTGCCCAGGCCGGCGACGGGAAAGACTGCTTTTCTGATTTTTTTCATGGGTCTTCTGTAATATTTAAATGATTAGTCTTGCGCGAGCAAGGCCAGCAAACCAGCCTCGTCGAGTATGGCCACGCCCAGTTCCTGGGCCTTGGCCAGCTTGCTGCCAGCATCCGATCCGGCCACGACATAACCGGTTTTCTTCGACACGGAACCGCTGACCTTGCCGCCGGCCGCCTCGATCAGCTCCGCAGCTTCGTCGCGGCTCATGTTGGGCAACGTGCCCGTCAAGACGAAGGTTTTGCCGTCCAGCTTGCCGCCAGCGGCTGGCATTTCAGGCAATTGTGACATTAATTCATTTCGCAGGGCGTCCAGTTGACCAAGCAGCTTGACATTGCTCTCATCGGCCAGCCACTGCGCCAGCGCTTCGGCCACGGCAGCCGGCAAGCCCGCGTGGAAGCTGGCGCCTTGCGCCGCCAGGCTGGCCAGGGTGACGCCCCGCTCCACCAGTTGCTTGCTGCGCGGCTCCGTCAGTTTCGGGATGCAGATGGCCGCCAGCAATTTGGTTTCCTCAAGCTGCGTGCGCAGCTTGGCGCTAGGCGCGTGTTCGCCCTGCGGCGTGACGCCAGCGTCCAGCAATGCCTGCAGCGCCTGCTGGTTCTTTTCTTCGGCGAAGAAATCGGCAATCGATTCCGCCACTGTACCGCCGATGTCGGGCAGCACGCGCAGCAAGGCCGCTGGCGCTTGCCGCACATAGGCCAGGCTGCCCAGCCACTCGGCCAGAGTCTTCGCCGTCGATTCGCCCACGTGACGGATGCCCAGCGCGAACAGGAAACGTTCGAGCGGCGGGCGCTTGCTCGCCTCGATGCCGGCCAGCAGGTTTTCCGCCCACTTGGTGGGAATCTTGCCTTGTTGCACTGTTTCCGGCGTCGAACCGTCACGTTCGTCGGCACGCAACTTCATTTCCAGCAATTTATCGAGGGTCAGGCTATACAGGTCAGCCAGGCCATGCACGTATTCGAGTTCGACCAAGGTATCGATATAACGTTCCCCCAGGCCTTCGATATCCATCATGCGGCGGCCCGCGAAATGACGGAACGCTTCCTTGCGCTGCGCCGAGCAGAACAGGCCGCCCGAGCAGCGGGCAATCGCTTCGCCCTCTTCGCGCACCACGTGCGAGCCGCAGACGGGGCATGCTTCGAGCATCTTGAACGGCAGCGGCGCAGGTTCCGGGCGTTTTTCCAGTACCACGCTCAGCACTTCAGGAATGACATCGCCGGCACGGCGCACGACGACGGTATCGCCCACGCGCACATCCTTGCGCAGCACTTCATCTTCATTGTGCAAGGTGGCGTTGGTCACCGTCACGCCGCCCACGGAGACGGGCGCCAGGCGCGCCACGGGCGTCATGGCGCCCGTGCGGCCCACCTGGATATCGATGCCCAGCACTTGTGTCAGCGCCTCTTCGGCGGGAAACTTGTGCGCCAGCGCAAAACGCGGTGCGCGCGAGACAAAACCCAGCTCCTGCTGGTCTTCCGTCGCGTTCACCTTGTAGACGACGCCGTCGATTTCATACGGCAAGGCGGGGCGGCGCGCGCCGATATCGGCGTAGTAGGCCAGCAAGCCCTGCGCACCCCGCACCACCTTGCGCTCTTTTGACACGGGGATGCCCAGGGTCTCGTACCAGTCCAGCAAGGCCGAATGCGAGACCGGCATGGCGGCGCCATCGAGGGCGCCGATGCCGTAGGCATAGAAACGCAGCTTGCGCTGCGCCGTGATGCGCGAATCGAGCTGGCGCAGGCTGCCGGCGGCCGCATTGCGCGGGTTGGCAAATTCCTTCTGCCCTGCCTCGCGCTGGCGTTCGTTCAGGCGGGCAAAATCGCCCTTGAACATCATGACTTCGCCGCGCACGTCGAGCAAGGCTGGAATCTTGTCGCCATGCAGGCGCAGCGGGATGCCGGAAATCGTGCGGATATTCGCCGTCACGTCCTCGCCCGTGGCGCCGTCGCCGCGCGTGGCCGCCTGCACGAACAGGCCGTTTTCATAGCGCAGGTTGATGGCCAGGCCATCGAATTTCACTTCGGCCGCATACGCGACGTCCTGCGCATCGAGGCCCAGGCCTTCGCGCACTCGGCGGTCAAAATTGACGATATCGTCATCGGAAAAACCATTGCTCAGCGACAACATCGGCACCGTGTGCGTGACTTGCTCGAATTGCGGCAACGGTGCCGCCCCCACGCGCAAGGTGGGCGAATCGGGCGTGCGCAAGTCGGGATGGGTCGCTTCCAGCACCTGCAGTTCGACAAACAGCTTGTCGTACTCGGCGTCGGGGATGGTGGGATTGTCGAGCACGTGGTAGGCGTGCAGATGCCGATTGAGTTCGGCCGTGAGTGCCAGGACGCGGGCGGCGGCGTCCTGGTTGATCGGATCAGTCATTGTTGCGGGATTCTTCAGCTAAATAAACGCAGGGCGCGGGTGGAACCGGCCGGAATGTCGGCCGCGTCCATTTCCTGATAAAACTCTTGCACCTGGCCGGCGATCTCGGCCAGCGCCGCATCGGACAGGGCCTGGTTGTAATCGTCGACGATGGTGGCGTCGAGGCGGCCTACCAGTGCCTTGGCGCAAGCGACCATGGCGCCAAAACCGTCGCGCGCGGGCGCCACGCAGGGCACGTCCAGCAGCAGGGTCAAACGGGGCGTCGTTTCCTCGGCCAGGGTGACATTCGTCGACAGCGAGAACAGATAGCCGCCTTCGCCGTCCGGCATGACGAAGCGGCCGTCCGGACGCACGTCAAAGCCCTGTTTTTCCAGCGCGAACAGCAAGGTGGAAATGGCCCATGGTGCGCCATTCGTGTGCAGGTTCACGCCCAGCTGGGCGTCGTGACCGGCAACGAAACGGTGCAGATTGCGCGCTTCGGCCATCACTTCCATCATGTCCGGCACTTCCGGCTCGGCGCCGATCTCGTCGGCTACACCGCGCAGGCGCGTGACCAGTTCCGAGTATTCGAGTTCATTCAAGGCCGTGCTGCGGCTGGCCAGCTGCACGCCGCCCTGCATCTTGGTGTAGACACCGCCATGCGTGATCGGTTCCCAGTCGCCATTCACGTGCAGGCCGATGAAGTGCACGGGTTTGTTGCCCACCAGGCGCAGGGTTTGCAGCACGGGCAGGATCTTGTCGCCGCGCACGGGCGCTTCCAGCGACAAAGGCAGCAGGCAATCGATGAGCGGGTCGACCAGGCTGGTCGCCTGTTCGCTGGCGGCGCTGACTTCCTGCTGTACCGGCGCGACAGGGGCGGCTGGAGGCGCTTCGATGCCGGCGCCACCCAATGATGGTTCCGCATGCACGGGGGCGTCGGGCACGGGCGCCGCTGGCGGTGCGCCGAACGACGGTTCGGCCTTGGCGGCGGGCGCGGCGTCAAAGCGCGGCTCCTGGCGCAGCACGGGTTCCTGGGCTTCCACTGCGGGCGCATCGCCTTCGCGCATCAGCACGTCGTCGTGGTCGGTGGAAAAAGCCCGTTCCACGCTTTTCTTGGCCTTGTATTCCTGCCATTTGTTGTACGAGAAAACGCCGACGATAAAGACGCCGCCGGCGCCGAACAAGGTAATTTGAAGGTCTGTCATGCTGCTTGTGCCTCGGTTGCAAAATTTGCGGCGGACTCCATGTCCACCGCCACGATGCGCGATACGCCCTGCTCCTGCATCGTCACACCGATCAATTGATGGGCCATTTCCATCGCAATCTTGTTATGCGAAATGAAAAGGAATTGGGTCTGGTCGGACATGCGCTTGACCATGCGGCAGAAGCGTTCCGTGTTCGAATCATCCAGCGGTGCATCGACTTCGTCGAGCAGGCAGAACGGCGCCGGATTCAGGCGGAACATGGAAAACACCAATGCGGTCGCGGTCAGCGCCTTCTCTCCACCGGACAACAGGTGGATGGTGGCATTTTTCTTGCCGGGAGGCTGCGCCATGACTTGTACACCGGAATCGAGAATCTCGTCGCCCGTCATGGTCAGTTTCGCCTGGCCGCCGCCGAACAGGATCGGGAACAGCTCGGAAAAGTGATGGTTGACCTTGTCGAACGTGTCTTGCAGCAAGTCGCGCGTTTCCTTGTCGATCTTGTGGATCGCGTCTTCCAGCGTGTTGATCGCTTCCGTCAGGTCGGCATTCTGGGCGTCGAGGAAATTCTTGCGCTCGGATGCCTGTGCCAGTTCGTCCAGCGCGGCCAGGTTGACGGCGCCCAGGGCCGTGATGGCATTGGTCAGACGAGTGACTTCGCCCTGCAGATACGATGGGCGCATGTCCGGATGCAGCTTTTCCGTCAGGGCCGCTTCATCGGCGCCCGATTCCAGCAATTGCTGGGCGAATTGCTCCTGGTTCAGGCGCGCGGCCTGTTCCTTGAGCTGCATTTCCATGATCTTGTCGCGCTGCGGCTGCAAGCTGCGTTCCGATTGCGTGCGCGCATCTTCGGACAGGCGCAGCTGCTGCGTAATTTGATCGAGTTCGTGGCGCGCGTCGGCCAGCGCCCGCTCCTGCGTGGTGCGGCGTTCGAGCAAATCCTGCAAGCCGTCGGCGGCCGCGCCGCTTTCCAGGTTGGCCAGTTCCAGTTCGCCCGCCTGCAGGCTGGCCGCCACTTGCTGGGCCTGCGTATTGGCCGTGGCGATGTTGCGGCGCAATTCCTCGATCTTCGCGCGGTGGGCTTTTTCCGCGTATTCCGTATCCTTGGCGGCCCGCTCCAGGTCGCGCAAGGCTTCGCGCGCCTCGGCCAGCCGCTGTTCCTTTTGCAGGAAGTCAGTGTGGCCGTCTTCGTGGGCTTCCTGCAAGTTGCCCAGTTCCATGTCCAGCTGTTCGAATTTCTCTTCCGATTCCGCCTTGATCTGCTGCTGTTCCGCTTCCTGTGCGGCGATTTCGGCCAGGTCGGCGCCGATCTGCGTGCTGCGCTGGTTGAAGCGCGCTTCCACTTCCGACAGTTTCACCACGTCCAGCTGCAAGGTATGCACGGAGGAAGTGAGCTGCTGTATGCGCAGTCGCAAGTCGGACAGGTTGCGCGTCAAGGTGGCGACGGCCGCGTCGGCCCGCACGGAACGGGCGCGCGCCTCTTCGGCCAGCAATTGCTGGGCGCGCAACTGTTTGCCGATATTCTCGATTTCCTGCTGGCGGCCCAGCATGCCTTCCTGCTCCGAATCGGCCGCATAGAAGCGCACGCTGGTGGCCGTGACCACGTGACCGGCGCGCGTGACGAAATAGCCGCCCGGCGGCAATTTACTACGTTCGGCCAGCGCTTCGGCCGCGTCTTCCACGGCGTAGGCGTTGTACAGCCAATCCTGCAGCAAGCCGCGCAAGCCCGGATCGTTGAGTTTGAGCAAATTCAGGAAAGGCTTGAGGCCCGGCACTTCCGGTTGCGGCAGCGGCGCCACGGTCGACGGCGCGTACAGGGCCAGCTTGGCCGGTGGCGCATCGGCAAAGAAGGCCTTGGCCCAGTCGATGTTCGACAGTTGCAGAGCCGACGTACGCTCGCGCAAGATCGATTCCATGGCCGCTTCCCAGCCCGCTTCGATCTGCAGCTTTTGCCACAGGCGCGGCAAGGTGTCGAGTTCGTGCTTTTTCAGCCATGGCTGAACCTTGCCCTGGGTTTGTACCCGTTCCTGCAATTGTTTCAAGGCGGAAAGACGCGCTTCCAGCTGGGCGTTGGCAGCCGTTTCGGCATTCACCTGCGCCTGCGCCTCCATCCGTTCCTGCTCCAGCTTCGGCTGCTGCTCCAGCGCCTCTTCCAGGTAAAAGCCCTGCTCTTCCAGGGTTTGCTGCTTTTCTTCCAGCTGCAGTTTCAGGTTTTCCAGGTGGCTGCTGTCGGGCAAACTCAGGCTGTTCTTTTCCTGCTGCAGGCGCTCGCGGCGCGTCAACAGGCTGGCCAGGATGTTCGAGGCGTTGCGCTGGTGCGCCGATTCCAGTTCCAGCTGCTGCTGTGCCTGCATGATCCGTGCGCGCGATTCCGTGCTCTTGTTTTGTGCGGCGCGCCAGGCGGCGTCGAGTTCGGGCAATTGCTCGCCCTTCTGCTCGGCCATCATTTGCGACTGTTCCACCTTGGCAGCCAGTTCCTCGAGGTGGAATTCCGCCTCTTCGATCTGTTCCTGGTATTCGCTACCCTGCTGCGTCCACTGGTCGCGCTGGGCAGTCAATGTGGCCAGCTGCGCCTGCAGGCGGGCGCGCGATTCGATGACGAACTTGATCTGCGCCTCCAGGCTGCCGATTTCCGCATTCGTCTGGTACAGATGGCCTTGCGCCGTATGCAGCCGGTCGCCCACGGCAAAGTGCGCCTGGCGCATCTGCTCGAGGGTCAGCTCCACGTTGCGCAGCTTGGCCGTCTGTTCTTCCAGGTCCGTCTGCGCCTGTTCCACTTCGCGGAAATAGCGCGTCTGTTCGTTTTGCGCCTCGTTCTTGCGCAGCAGCCACAACAGTTTCTGCTTTTCTTCCTGGTCCGCCTGCAAGGCGTGGAAACGGGTGGCCACGGCCGCCTGCGCTTCCAGCTTTTCCAGGTTGGCGTTGAGTTCGCGCAAGATGTCTTCCACGCGCAGCAAATTCTCGCGCGTGTCCTGCAGGCGGTTTTCCGTCTCGCGGCGGCGTTCCTTGTATTTGGAGACACCGGCCGCTTCTTCGAGGAAAACGCGCAATTCTTCCGGGCGCGATTCGATGATGCGCGAAATCATGCCCTGGCCGATGATGGCGTAGGCGCGCGGACCGAGGCCCGTGCCGAGGAAGATATCCTGGATGTCGCGCCGGCGCACGGGCTGGCCATTGATGTAATAGGTGGACGTGCCGTCGCGCGTCAGGGTGCGCTTGACGGCGATCTCGGCGTACTGGCCCCACTGGCCGGACGCCTTGCCATCGTTATTGTCGAACACCAGTTCCACGGAAGCGCGCCCGGCTGGTTTACGGTGGGTGGAGCCGTTGAAAATGACGTCCTGCATCGATTCGCCGCGCAATTCCGACGCTTTCGATTCGCCCAGCACCCAGCGCACGGCGTCGATGATGTTCGACTTGCCGCAGCCATTCGGCCCGACCACGCCCACGAGCTGGCCTGGCACCTGGAAATTGGTGGGATCGACGAAAGACTTAAATCCCGACAACTTGATGGAAGAGAGACGCACGTGTTTTAGAGTTCCTGGCCTATGCTGGCGGTTATATTATGGGTGAACCCGGTTCATATTCAGTTCAGATGCAGCATCGCGACGGCTGTCTGGCCATGCACCGCAAAAAAAGTGGTTCATCATACCATTTCCTGATGCTTTTCTGGCCAAAAAACAGCGGCGCCAGGCGCCGGTTGGCAGCGGATCAGCGGGCAGGACGGCCATCCTGCGCCAGTTTCCAGTCCGCACGCGAAAAAACGCGCTCGTGCCCGGACAGCACCAGGGCCAGTTTTTGCAGCCATTGTTCGGTCGGCATGGGTTCGGCCTTGAAGCTCAGCACCACCATCAGCGCCAGGCTGGCCAGGGCCAGCGCATGGCTGACGGCGAAATTGACGGCGCCGCGGGCATTCCACATGAAGCCCAGCGCCACCGCCAGGCCCAGCACGCAGCCGCTGACGGCTTCCGACACGCTGTGCGCATGCACGACCACGCGGGAAATGGCCACCAGCACGGCAAAGGCCACGCCGACGAGCACGCCGGCATGGCGCCAGCGCGGCTCGGCCCGCTGCAACAGCACATACATCAGCACGGGAAACACAGCGCCGGCGCGCATGGCGTGGCCGCTGAAACCCGTAAAATCGAGCGTGCTGCTGCCCACGCCCCAGCTCATGAAGGCCAGCTTCGACAGCACCACGAGGGCCAGGCCGCCGCCGTACCACAAGCTCCAGCTGAGCACCAAACGCCACTGGCGCGACACGAGCAGCCACAGGGCAATCGCCACGCCAGCCGGCCCCATCACGGACATGTCGGCCGCAAAAGAAATCCCATTCCACCAAGTCATCGTGCATGCGCTTATTTCATGATCAGCTTGCACTATGCCACGACTCTGCCCTGTTCCGCGCGGCTTTTGCTGTGCTGCAGCGAAGAATTACATTCGATTACAAAATTTCCTCGTCAAGACCAGCCGCCTGGGCGTCAGATATTCGTCAGGCGCTTGCCCTTGGGCGGCGCAAAGTCGCGGATCGAGTCGATCATGCCCACGTCCAGCGCCTGGTCGGCCGTCAGGTGCAGGTCGGAATACGCATGCACCTGCCACTGCTCTTGCGTCAGGTTGACGTGGCCGCGCAGGATGCGCTCGGTGCGCATGTCGTCGGCGCGCAAGCCCTCGACGATGATGCTGAGCGCATCGGGACGCGAACCGGGCGACGCCGTCGCATGCGACTTGTGCACCATGAAGCGGGCCGTGTCGCTGGCGTGGCGCTGCCGCCCCGCCAGGAACAGGGTGACGGCGATGGACGCCACGGCGCCCGCGTTATAGGTAATGATGTCGAGCGGCAACTTGCTGAGGATGTTGTACAGACAGATGCCATCGCTGACATAGCCGCCGTTGGACTGGATCAAAATGTGCGCGGTGGTGAGCTTGTCTTCCGTGATGTCGGCCACGGCGTTGAAGACGCGCCGCACCATGTCACTGTTGACATCGCCCGAGAGGGTAAAGTAACCGTGCTGCTCGGTGTTGTTTTGTGTCTCGCTTTGTGTCGTGTTCATGGCAGGCACCCGCAAGAAAGCCAGGATTTCATCATAGCGCATTCCCGCGCGGCCGGGCGCCCTTTTGCACCGGGCCAGCGCCCCTCCCAGCCCCGCAAACCGGGGCTTTTGCTGCAATTTGGCAACGTCTTTTCAGATTGACAGAAACACCCTGCTGGCATATATTCCTCCCACTTGATCGGGAGAGGGCAACCCAGCGTTGCCGCCGAAGGGGCACTACCCAAAAACTCTCAGGCAAAAGGACCGATCAGGCGGACTGAAGCTGTTGCTTTGGCAACATCTTTAGCTCAACTCTGGAGAGCGGCCGCGGCTATTGCCGGCGGCCCACCGAAGGGGCGCACGGGGCAAGCCCCCGTAATCTCTCAGGTACAAAGGACAGGGGGGTCAGTGATCACGCTGGAAAGCCGTGTTTGGCTATTCTATGTTTTGTTAACTCCCCCTTTACCTTCGTCCCGAGGAATCCATGACGCTCAAAGCGACCCCACTCAACAACGCCCACCGTGCCCTCGGCGCCCGCATGGTCGATTTCGGCGGCTGGGACATGCCTGTCAACTACGGCTCGCAAATCGAAGAGCATAACGCCGTGCGCGGCGATGCCGGCATGTTCGACGTGTCCCATATGTGCGTGGTCGATATCGAGGGCCCGAACGTGCGCGCCTTCCTGCACGGCTTGCTGGCCAATAACGTCGACAAGCTGCAAGTGTCGGGCAAGGCCCTGTACTCGTGCATGCTGAATGCCGAAGGCACCGTCATCGATGACCTGATCGTCTACTTCTTCAACGAAAACTGGTTCCGCCTCGTCGTCAACGCGGGCACGGCTGAAAAAGACGTGGCCTGGATGCAGCAGCAAAATGCCAGCACCAACAGCGGCCTGACGATCACGCAGCGCCGCGACGGCAATGACGCCATGGCCCTGGTGGCCGTGCAAGGCCCGAACGCGCGCGCCAAGGTGTGGCAAGTGCTGCCGCAAACGCAAGCCGCATCCGAAGCCATCAAACCGTTCAACGTCGTCATCGTCAAGGACACGCCATTTGGCGAAGTCATGCTGGCGCGCACCGGCTACACGGGCGAAGATGGTTTTGAAATCGGCGTGGCCGCCACCCAGGTGGAAGCGCTGTGGAACGCCCTGGCAGCGGCGGGCGTCAAGCCGGCCGGCCTCGGTGCGCGCGACACCCTGCGTCTGGAAGCGGGCATGAATCTGTACGGCCAGGACATGGATGAAACCGTCAACCCGCTCGACGCGGGCCTCGCATGGACCATCGACCTGGTCAGCGAGCGTGACTTCATCGGCAAGGCCGCCCTGCTGGCCAAAGGCCAGAATGCGCAATTCGTCGGCCTGATCCTGCGTGAAAAAGGCGGCGTGCTGCGCGCCCATCAAAAAGTCATCATCGCCGGTAACGAGCAAACAGGCGAAATCACGAGCGGCACCTTCAGCCCGACCATGCAGGAAGCAATCGCCCTGGCGCGCGTGCCCAACGGCGTCAACGTGGGCGACACCGTGCACGTGGAAATCCGCGGCAAGCAGCTGGCCGCCTCGGTAGTCAAGCTGCCTTTCGTGCGTAACGGTAAAATCCTGGCTGCGTAAGCGTATTTATAGAGCCGCCCGCAAGACCGTACAACCATAATCAATAACGAACATTTACCATCTGGAGCCACACATGAACATTCCTGCAGACCTGAAGTACACCGCTTCCCACGAATGGGTACGCCTGGAAGCCGACGGCACGATCACCGTCGGCATCACCGAGTACGCGCAGGATGCGCTGGGCGACATCGTCTTTGTCGAACTGCCTGACGTCGGCGCCACCTTCACCGCCGGCGACGACGCCGCCGTGGTGGAATCGGTCAAGGCAGCAAGCGACATCTATGCGCCGCTGTCGGGTGAAGTCGTGGCCGTCAACGACGACGTGGTCAATGCGCCTGAATCGATCAACGCCGATGCCTACGCCAACTGGCTGTTCAAGATCAAGCCAGCCGACGTGTCGGCCCTGGACGGCTTGCTCGACGCTGCCGCCTATGGCGCCACCACCAGCGCGTAATCGCGTTTGACTCACGGGCCGCGTTTGCGGCCCGTTTGCATTTAATTTTGTAGCTATGCCCCGGCGCCGCGCCCGCGCGCCGCATCCCGGTTTTTCAGTCTTTTTTGGCCTCTATATCATGACCCGCACCAGCCTGACCCAACTCGAAGCACGCGATGCCTTCATCGCCCGCCACATCGGCCCTTCCGCCACCGAACAGCAAGCCATGCTGGCGACCCTCGGCTATCCATCGCGCGCAGCGCTGATCGACGCCCTGGTACCGGCCAACATCCGCAACAAGGGCGCCCTGCCCCTGGGCGCGTACTCGCAGCCGATGCCGGAACAGGAAGCCCTGTCGCGCCTGAAAGCCATCGCCGGCAAGAACCAGGTGCTCAAATCCCTGATCGGCCAGGGCTACTACAACACGTTCACCCCTGGCGTCGTGTTGCGCAACATCTTTGAAAACCCGGCCTGGTACACGGCATACACGCCTTACCAGCCAGAGATTTCGCAAGGCCGCCTGGAAGCGATTTTGAACTTCCAGCAAGTGATCACGGACCTGACCGGCATGGGCATCTCGAACGCCTCGATGCTGGACGAAGGCACGGCCGCCGCCGAAGCGATGACCCTAATCCAGCGCGTGGGCAAGTCGAAATCGAACGTGCTGTACGTCGCCAACGACGTGCTGCCGCAAACCCTGGAAGTGGTGCAGACGCGCGCCCAGCCGATCGGCATCGAGGTGCGTACGTTCGACCCGGCTGAAATCGAGTCGCTCGACGCCTGTTTCGGCGTGCTGCTGCAATACCCTGGCGTGAACGGTGTCGTGCGCGACTACCGCGCCGGCGTGGAAAAACTGCATGCGAATGGCGCCATGGTCATCGTCGCGGCAGACCTGCTGGCCCTGACCATGCTCACGCCACCGGGCGAATGGGGCGCCGACGTCGTCGTCGGCAACAGCCAGCGCTTCGGCGTGCCGCTCGGTTTCGGCGGCCCGCACGCGGGCTATCTGTCCACGCGCGATGAATTCAAACGCAATATGTCGGGCCGCCTGGTCGGCGTGACCGTCGATGCGCAAGGCAACAAGGCGTATCGTCTGGCCCTACAGACGCGCGAACAGCATATCCGCCGCGAAAAAGCGACGTCCAACATCTGCACGGCGCAAGTGCTGCTGGCCGTGATGGCCTCGATGTACGCCGTCTACCACGGCCCTGCCGGCCTGCTGCAGATCGCCCAGCGCGTGCACCGTTACACGGGCGTGCTGGCCGCCAACCTGAAGACGCTCGGCTATGGCGTCGTCAACGCGAGCTACTTCGACACCCTGACCATCAATGTCGCCGATGCGGCGCAGCTGCACGCGACGGCCATGCACCACGGCGTCAACCTGCGCAAGATCGACAACACCCATGTCGGCGTGTCGCTCGACGAAACCACCACGCGCGATGATATCGCGCTGCTGTGGAAGGTGTTCGCGCACGGCCTGGCCAACGCGCCTGCCGCCCCGGACCTGGATGCCGTTGAAGCAACTGTGACCAGCGCGCTGCCGGCCAACCTGGCGCGCGAAAGCGCCTACCTGACCCACCCCGTCTTCAACAGCTACCACTCGGAACACGAAATGCTGCGCTACCTGCGCAGCCTGGCCGACAAGGACCTGGCGCTGGACCGCACCATGATCCCGCTCGGCTCGTGCACCATGAAGCTGAACGCCACGAGCGAGATGATTCCCGTCACCTGGCCAGAGTTCTCGAACATCCACCCGTTCGCGCCGGATGCACAAACGGTTGGCTACCGCGAAATGATCTCGCAGCTAGAAGAGATGCTGTGCGCGCTGACCGGCTACGCGGCCGTCTCGCTGCAGCCGAACGCCGGCTCGCAGGGCGAATACGCGGGTCTGCTGGTGATCAAGGCGTATCACGAATCGCGCGGCGAAGGCCACCGCAACATCTGCCTGATTCCATCGTCGGCACACGGCACCAACCCCGCATCGGCCAACATGGTCGGCATGCAGGTCGTCGTCACCAGCTGCGACGCCAACGGCAACGTGGATCTGGCCGACCTGAAAGCGAAAGCGGAAAAGCACAGCGCCAACCTGGCTTGCGTGATGGTCACCTACCCATCGACCCACGGCGTGTTTGAAGAAGGCATCCAGGAACTGTGCGAAATCATCCACTCGCACGGCGGCCAGGTCTACATCGACGGCGCCAACATGAACGCACTGGTCGGCGTGGCCGCTCCCGGCTCATTCGGCGGCGACGTGTCGCACCTGAACCTGCACAAGACCTTCTGCATCCCGCACGGCGGTGGCGGACCAGGCGTCGGCCCGATCGGCGTGGGCGCCCACCTGGCGAAATTCCTGCCGAACCAGCGTTCAAGCGGCTACCAGCGCGACGCCGCCGGCATCGGCGCCGTCAGCGCCGCGCCATTCGGCTCGGCCAGCATCCTGCCGATTTCGTGGATGTACATCGCCATGATGGGCGCAGAGGGATTAACCGCAGCGACCGAGACGGCGATCCTGGCGGCGAACTATATCGCGCGCCGCCTGGCGCCGCACTACCCCGTGCTGTATTCGGGCCACGACGGCCTGGTCGCGCACGAGTGCATCCTGGACCTGCGCCCGATCACGGACGCCACCGGCATCAGCAACGAAGACGTGGCCAAGCGTTTGATGGACTTCGGTTTCCATGCCCCGACCATGAGCTTCCCCGTGCCGGGCACGCTGATGATCGAGCCGACGGAAAGCGAATCGAAAGCGGAAATCGACCGCTTCATCGACGCCATGATCGCCATCCGCGCGGAAATCGCCAAGGTCGCCAGCGGTGACTTCGACCACGACGACAACCCTTTGAGGAACGCGCCGCACACGGCACAAGTCTTGATGTCGGACAGTTGGGATCGCAAGTACAGCCGTGAAATCGCGGCCTATCCGGTCGCGTCCCTGCGCCAGCGCAAATACTGGCCGCCGGTCGGCCGCGCCGACAACGTGTACGGCGACCGCAATCTGTTCTGCGGTTGTGCACCGATCAGCTCTTACGAAGAAGAGTAAGCGCCACGCGCCCGCTTAGGCGGGCATGTCAGCGACAGAAAGGCAGGCCACGCGGCCTGCTTTTTTTTATCGTAGGTCGGATTAGGCCCGAAGGGCCGTAATCCGACAACATGGTTGGCGTATATGGTGACGTCGGATTACGCTCCGCTAATCCGACCTACGCGATTGGCAACGCCAGCAAGACCGCCCCCGGCAAGCCCAGCACGGTGCCCAGTACCGTCAGACACACAACATCGCGCCGCTCGCAGCGGGTGCGGTGCGAGCTCCAGGCGGCAAACAGCAGCGCGACAGCCACGCCGCTGAGCGAGATTCCCACTTCCGTCATGCCAGCTCTCCCGTCATTGTCTCTTCCTTCATCGCTCTCATCCTTTTCATTGATTGAACAAACTACCTACCGGTAGGCAGTAAGTGTACAATAAAAAACACGGCGGCGTCCATGCCCTGTTTTTTGACGATAAAAGGAATCGCAATGCAGCAGCAAACCACTCTCCCCGCCGCCAGTCTCGGGCTGGCGGCTTCCCTGGCTCTCGTGGCCGTGCTTGGTCCGGCAGGCATCGACATGTACTTGGCCTCGATGCCGGCCATGGCGCGCGAGCTGCACACCTCGTATGCGAACGTGCAGCTGAGCCTGACCGTCTTCCTGCTGGCCCTGGGCGCAGGCCAATTGCTGTGCGGGCCGCTCACCGACATGCTGGGCCGGCGCCGTCCGCTGCTGGCCGGCATCGCCGTCTACATCGTGGCGGCCGTATGGGCGTCGCAGGCGGATCAATTGAGCACCTTGCTGCTGGCGCGTACCTTGCAGGGCCTGGGTGCGGCGCTGACCCTGGTCGTGGTGATGAGCATGGTGCGCGACGTGGCCGATGGGGTCAAAGCGGCGCAGCTGTTTGCCCTGTTGATGACCATCGTCGGCCTGGCGCCCGTGCTGGCGCCCGCCGTGGGCGGCTTGCTCGATGCGCACTACGGCTGGCGCGCCGTGATGCTGGCCCTGGCCGCGCTGGGCGCCTTGACCCTGCTCAATAGCGCGCTGTTCCTGCCGGAAACACTGCCCCGTGCCCGCCGCGTTTCGCCGCAAGGCATGCACCGCACCTATGCGCGCATCGCACAGGACCGCGCCTTCCTGCTGCCCGCGCTGGCCCTGTCAGCCACGTTCTTTTTCCTGTTCGCGTATATCGGCGGCGCGTCGCTCGTGTACCAGCGCGATTTCGGCCTGTCCGCCAGCAGTTTCGGCCTCGTCTTTGGCGCGACAGGCGTGGCCGTGCTGCTCGGTGCCATGGCCAGCGGCCGGATGGTGGAAAAGCATGGCGTGGCGCGCCTGAGCGTGGCGGGCAGCGTGGCCATGCTGGGCGGTGCGGCACTGGCCCTGCTGGGCGCGTGGGCGGGAGCGGGCATCGCCGCCGTCGTGCCGGGCATGTTCGTGGCCCTGTTTGGCCTGGGCATCGCGGAAGCGGCGCTGATGGCCATGGCCATGGGTTCGCAGCAGCGCGCACTCGGCTCCACGGCCGCCCTGCTGGGCGCCATCCAGATGACCTTATCGTCCTTGGCCACGCCGCTGGCGGCCAGTCTGTCCGAATGGGGGCCGCTGCCCTGGCTGCTGTTCTTGACCGTGGCCGGCCTGCTGGTATCATGGCTGACCCTGGCCACTGCGCGCATCCATCCGGTCCATGCCGGCAGCCTGGGAGCGCACTGACGCTTCACCCAATCACTACCCTCATATGAAGAAACGTTCGGCCTCGGCCGATAACATCTGCGCCGTCGCCGTCTTGCATTTTTCCGAACACGGCTACGACGCCTCGTCGCTCAGCTACATCGCCGAACAGGCGGGCATGCGCAAGGCTTCGCTGTATTCGCACTTCGCCGGCAAGGACGCCCTCTTCCTCGACGTGTTTGCCGACGCGCTGGCCGAGGAACAAGCGTTCATGGATAGCTGCTTCGCCGACGAAGCGGCGCTGACGGCGCCCGGCGGCCTGCAGGCCGGCGCCCTGTATTGCGACCGCATGGCGCAGCGCTACGCGGAGTCGGCCCACCTGCGCTTTTTGCTGCGCACGGCATATTTACCGCCCGCGCCCTTGCGCATCGAAGTCGGCACGGGCTATGAAGCCTTGCTTGCGCAATTGCAGCGACATTACGTGGCCAGTCTGGGCCGCATGGCGCACGCCCTGGCGCCGCAACGCGTCGACCTGTACGCGCAAGCCTACCTGGGCATCGTCGACAGCCTGCACGTCGAGCTGATCTACGCAGGCGGCGCCGCGCTGCAGCAGCGCCACGCGGCACTGTGGCAGATTCTGTCCGATTCACTGGCGATGGTGCAAACGGCTACGCCTTCCTCATGACATCATTCATTTCCTTCCTGCACACGTCTCCCGTGCATGTGGCCAGCTTCGCACGCCTTCTCGACACGCAGGCGCCAGGCATGGTCGCCGAACACCATGTGGATGAAGCGTTGCTGGCGGCGGCGCAGCAAGCCGGCGCCGACGAGGCCGCGCTGGAACGGCGCATCCACGCCGCCATGGCGGCTGCCGCTGCCAACGGGGCGGCCGTCGTGGTCTGCACGTGCTCCACCATCGGAGCCGCCGCCGAACACACGCCGACCGGCGGACGCTACACCGCCATGCGCATCGACCGCGCCATGGCCGATGCCGCCGTGCTGGCAGGCCCGTGCATCCTGGTCGTGGCGGCCCTGGCCAGCACGCTGGCGCCCACCACGCGCCTGTTGCAGGAATCGGCTGCCGCGCTGGACAGGCCTATCCAGTTGCAGTCGCTGCTGGCCGAAGGCGCGTGGACGCACTTCCAAGCTGGCGATCACGCGACGTATATCGGCGCCATCACCGGCTGCATAATGACAGCCACGCCGGCGGCCGACGTGATCGTGCTGGCGCAAGCGTCGATGGCGCCGGCAGCGCAGGCACTGCAGGAACTGGGCGTGCCGGTGCTGTCGAGCCCATCGCTCGGTGTGGCGCGGGCGCTCGCGCAATTGCAGGCACCTTGACGTCAACATTACACTTTGGAAACCTAAGATTTCTTCAGTTGACACTCTTGCAGCCCATCCATAAGATGCCCTCATTATTCATTTACGGAGTCCCACGTGGGTACTTGTTCTAGTGACAGTAGCCGATCTTGTATCGGTGATTGCCTCGGCAGCTAAACAGCAAGCAACGCGGAACTCTCTTTCCTCCGTGCCTTGCTGAGCAAGGTGCGGTGTCTCGCGCGGCCAGTCCGGCTGCGCGCCTCCTCCCTCTTTCCGATCGCGACCGGCTACTGACCCGGATTGCCCGCCTGCGTCATGGTTCGCCATGTTGCGTCGGCGGCACGCAAGTCTTGCCTGCGGCTGCGCCGCCCGTCAACACCTCGCCGTGAAAGGAAGAGCTATGAATCTCTTCACCCGCTTATTCGAATCGTTCCTGCGCAAACGCCATACGGCCGGTCATTTCCGCCGCCGCGCCATGCCGCTGGAAAACAGCACGGCCCGCCCCGTGCCCGACCACCTGGCGCGCCAGCTGCTGGCCGCCGCCCATGAAGAGCTCGACAGCGCGCTGAACCGTCTGCACACACGCATCGAAGGCTTGCGCGATGCCGAGGCGCAAGTCATCGGCGCACAAACGGGGCCGAATGAGGTCGAGCATGAAAAGCCGCTGGCCTGGTACCAGCATCTGTGGCTGTGCTACAAGAATCCATTCAACCTGCTGCTCACCGTGCTGGCCGTCGTGTCCTACCTGACAGAAGATCCGAAGGCGACCATCGTCATCGGCACCATGGTGATTTTGTCGACCCTGCTGCGTTTCGTGCAGGAAGGCCGCTCGAACCGCGCCGCCGAGCGCCTGAAAGCCATGGTCAGCAATACGGCCACCGTGCTGCGCAATGGCCAGCAGATCGAGCTGCCGATCCGCCAGCTGGTGCAGGGCGACATCATCGTGCTGTCGGCCGGCGACATGATCCCCGCCGATTGCCGTTTGCTTTCCGCAAAAGACCTGTTCGTCAGCCAGGCCGCCATGACCGGTGAATCCTTGCCGGTGGAAAAGATGGCCGAGCTGGCCGACGCCCATGGCAAAGACCCGATGGACCTGGCCAATTTGCTGTTCATGGGCACGAATGTGATCTCGGGCGCGGCCACGGCGCTGGTACTGGCGACCGGCAACCGCACGTATTTTGGCACCATCGCCACGCGAGTGACGGCCACTGAGCGCACGCCGACGGCGTTCGAGGCGGGCGTGAACAGCGTCAGCTGGCTCTTGATCCGCTTCGCCCTCGTGATGGCGCCGCTCGTGTTCCTCATCAATGGCTGGACCAAGGGCGACTGGATGGAAGCTTTCCTGTTTGCCCTCTCTGTCGCTGTCGGCCTGACGCCGGAAATGCTGCCCATGATCGTCACCAGCACCCTGGCCAAGGGCGCCGTGAAACTGTCGAAAAAGAAAGTCGTCGTCAAGCGCCTCGATGCGATCCAGAACTTCGGCGCCATGGATGTGCTGTGCACGGACAAGACGGGCACCTTGACGCAAGACAAGATCGTGCTTGAGCGTCACACGGACGTGTTCGGCCAACCGTCCGATGAAGTGCTGCAATTTGCCTATCTGAACAGCCACTACCAGACCGGCTTGAAAAATCTGCTGGACCGCGCCGTGCTCGACCATGTGGAATTGCAGACGGAAATGCAGCTGGCGCGCGATTACGTCAAAGTCGATGAAATCCCGTTCGATTTCGTACGCCGCCGCATGTCCGTCGTCGTTTCCGAAAAAAATGATCATCATGAGCTGATCTGCAAGGGCGCCGTCGAGGAAATCCTCGCCGCCTGCAGCCATCTGCGCCTCGGTGGCGTGAATATTCCGCTCGATCCTGCCCTGCTGGACAAGGTGCTGGAAACCACGCATGGCCTCAATGCGGAAGGCTTGCGCGTAGTGGCCGTGGCCGTCAAGGAAGTGCCGCCGCATAAAACCGTGTATGGCGTGGCCGATGAAACGGCGCTGACCCTGATCGGCTATGTGGCGTTTCTGGACCCGCCAAAGGAATCGACGGCACCCGCCCTGCGCGCGCTGGCCGAACATGGCGTGACCGTGAAAGTCTTGACGGGTGATAACCACCTGGTGACGGCAAAGATCTGCCGCGAAGTGGGCCTGGCCGTGCATGGCGTGCTGCAAGGCCCGCAGCTCGATGACATGGACGACGCCACCCTGGCGCAGGCGGCAGAGGACAACACCGTGTTTGCCAAGCTCAGCCCGCTGCACAAGGAGCGCCTCGTGCGCGCGCTGCGCGGCAATGGCCATATCGTCGGCTTCATGGGCGACGGCATCAACGACGCGCCCGCCCTGCGCGCGGCCGACATCGGCATTTCCGTCGATTCGGCCGTCGATATCGCCAAGGAAGCGGCCGACATCATCCTGCTGGAAAAGAGCCTGATGGTGCTGGAAGAAGGCGTGCTGGAAGGCCGGCGCACCTTCAGCAACATGCTCAAATATATCCGCATGACGGCCAGCTCGAACTTCGGCAATGTGTTTTCCGTGCTGGTGGCCAGCGCCTTTTTACCGTTCCTGCCGATGCTGCCGCTGCACTTGCTGGTGCAAAACCTGCTGTACGACGTGTCGCAGATCGCCATCCCGTTCGACAATGTCGATGCCGAGCTGATCCAGCAGCCGCTGAGCTGGAATCCGCGCGACATCGGCCGCTTCATGGTGTTCTTCGGACCCATCAGCTCGATCTTCGACATCAGCACGTTTATCCTGATGTGGCATGTGTTCGGCGCCAATACGCCCGAGCAGCAGACACTGTTCCAGTCCGGCTGGTTCGTCGTGGGGCTGCTGACGCAAACCTTGATCGTGCACCTGATCCGCACGCCCAAGCTGCCGTTCATCGACAGCATCGCATCCGTGCCCCTGCTGGTGGCCACCACCGCCATCATGGCCGTGGGCGTCTTCCTGCCGATGGGTCCGCTGGCGACCTACTTCAAGCTGCAAGCCTTGCCGCTCGGATATTTCCCATGGCTGCTGGGCATCCTCGTCTGCTACACGGTGCTGACAACGTTCATGAAGCGCGTGTATCTGCGCAAATTCGGCTGGCAATAGTATGATGAGCCGCTCTTTCTTCTCACAAAGGCACGCATGAGCGGCTCCCCCCTTTCCAAACGTAATCTCGCCCTGCTGCTGTCGGGTCTCGTGTTTCCCGGCAGCGGGCATTTTGTATTGAAACGCAAGGCGCGCGGCTGCCTCTTCCTCGTGCCGGCCCTGGTCGCGCTCGTGCTCGTATTACGCCAGATCATGGCACGTTTGGACCAGGTAATGGCACAGATCGACAGCGGCGCCCTGCCTCTCGACGTGCAGCTGATCGTGGAAAAGGTCGATGCGCTGTCCGCCAATGACGGCCCGGCCATGACAGTGGCCGTGGGCGTCCTGGTGGCGTGCTGGGTAGCCAGCCTCATCGACACCCTCCTGATCAAGCCATGACGGAAGAAGCGGTCGCGCGCAAAGCACGCAAGGAAGCCAAGATGCAGGCGCGCCGCGCGCAGCTGGTGCTCAGCCGCCAGGACCATGGCGGCCCGCTGGCCTGGCGCGGCTGGTTCGACGGTTCCGCCCACCCGAACCCGGGCAAGCTGGGCATAGGCGCACTGCTGCTGGGACCGAATGGCGAGCGCATCGAAGTGAGCGAGGCGGCCGGGTATGGCAGCAGCAGCGACGCGGAATATGCGGCCCTGACGGCCGTGCTGCAAGCGGCACTCAAGGTGCGCCCGCCGCCCGTGCAGTTGCTGCTGTTCGGCGACAGCCAGGTGGTGATCAACGACGTGCTGGGAACGACGCCGGTGGGCGCCAAAGGACTGGAAACGCAAAGGGCCACCGTAGTGGCCCTGCTGGAACAATTCAATGAGGTCAGCTTGCGCTGGCTGCCGCGCCACAGGAATGGCGAGGCGGACAAACTGTCGCAGATGGCGGTCGATCGGGGGTCAGACCCGCCGGGTCTGACCCCAGCAGTTGATGTAGGGCCTAAGTCCCCCCGGCAACCATCAAATTAAGCAACGCGGCCGATCCGCAAGGCTTCTTGCTGCGCCTTGGCTGCCGGGCGCTTGGCACCCTTCAAACCGCTGACACTGGCCTGCTGCCCATTCAGTTTGAACACGCTGACGACTTGCGCCAGGTTATGCGCCTGGTGCTGCATCGATTCGGCGGCGGCCGCAGACTCTTCCACGAGCGCCGCATTTTGCTGCGTGACGGCATCCATCTGGCCGATGGCGCGGTTGATCTCGTCAATACCCACGCTTTGCTCGCTGCTCGCTGCCGTGATTTCCGTGATGATATCGCTCACGCGCTGCACACTGTCAACGATATCGGTCATGGTCGAACCGGCTTGCGCCACCAGCATGCTGCCCGCGTTGACTTGCTCCACGGATGCGCCGATCAGGGTCTTGATTTCTTTCGCTGCTGAAGCGGAACGTTGCGCCAGGTTGCGCACTTCGGACGCGACGACGGCAAAGCCACGGCCCTGCTCGCCGGCGCGTGCCGCTTCCACGGCCGCGTTCAGCGCCAGGATATTCGTCTGGAAAGCGATGCCATCGATGACACTGATAATGTCGACGATCTTGTTCGACGAAGCATTGATCGATTCCATCGTACCCACCACCTGCGCCACGACTTCGCCGCCCTTGACGGCCACTTGTGCGGCCGATGCCGCCAACTGGTTGGCCTGGCGCGCATTGTCCGCATTCTGTTTCACGGTCGACGTCAGCTCTTCCATCGACGACGCCGTCTCTTCCAGCGAACCGGCCTGCTCTTCCGTGCGGGAAGACAGGTCCTGGTTGCCGGCGGCGATTTCCGTCGACGAGGTGGCGATGCTGTCCGTGCCCGTACGCACTTCGCTGACGATGTTGAGCAGGCTCGTGTTCATGTCCTTCAGCGCTTGCAGCAATTGCCCCGTTTCATCCTTGGCGCTGGCGTCGATCTGCGCCGTCAAGTCGCCATCGGCCACCTTGCGGGCAATCTCCACGGCCGTGCGCAGGGGGCGCACGATGCCCATCGTCAACAGCCAGGCGCAGACGACGCCAAAGCCCAGCGCCAGCACGGCCAGGGTCAGCAGCAAGTTGCGGCTCGTCTTGGCGACCTCGTCGATCTCGCGCGCCGTCTTGTCGATGCTGGCGCGCTGGTGCTGCAGCATGTCGTTGACCACTTTCAGGTATTTCGTCGAACCGGGCACGAAGATCCCACTGAAAGCTTGCTCCGCTTCCGCTTCCTGTCCATCCGCCTTCAGCTTCGACACTTGCGCGCGCGAATCGAGGTAGACCTTGCGCTGTTCGCTCACCAGGCGGAACAGTTCCTTTTCTTCCGGGCTGGAAATCAAAGCTTCGATTTTCTTTTGCAATTCCCCCGAGACCACCGACGATTGCTTGGCCTCTTCCGCAAAATATGCGCCCAAGCTCGTGTCGCTGCTGCGCGCGATGGCCGTAGTGCGGCGCACACCGCTGTCGATTTTCGCGTACCAGTCGGAAATATAGCGTTCCTTCGTCAGCGGCAATTCCATCATGGAACGCGTGGCCGTGGCCACGTCATGCAAGCGCCACACGCTGATGCCCGTGATGAGCATGGAAAACAGCAAGATCACGGCAAAACCCAGGCCGAGGCGCACACCAATACTGACGTTTCTTAACAAATTCATGTGAATATCCTAAAAAAGCGGAACCAGACTATATAAAAGGGGAACAGCAGAAAGCGGCTGCACGGGGCAGCCGCGGCGCCATCAGCGTGTGCCGATGCGCAAGGCGGTTTGCGAAGTTGCCGGGCGTTTCAGCGTCTGCTGGCCATTCAATTTAAAGACGCTGACGACTTGCGCCAGGTTATGCGCCTGGTGCTGCATCGATTCGGCGGCGGCGGCCGACTCTTCCACCAGGGCCGCATTTTGCTGCGTGACGGCATCCATCTGGCCGATGGCGCGGTTGATCTCGTCGATGCCCACGCTTTGCTCGCTGCTCGCTGCCGTGATTTCCGTGATGATGTCGCTCACGCGCTGCACACTGTCAACGATATCGGTCATGGTCGAACCGGCTTGCGCCACCAGCATGCTGCCCGCGTTGACTTGCTCCACAGAAGCGCCGATCAGGGTCTTGATCTCTTTCGCGGCAGAAGCTGAACGCTGGGCCAGGTTGCGCACTTCGGACGCCACGACGGCAAAGCCGCGGCCCTGTTCACCCGCACGGGCCGCTTCCACGGCCGCGTTCAGCGCCAGGATATTCGTCTGGAAAGCGATGCCGTCGATGACGGAAATGATGTCGACGATCTTGTTCGACGACGCGTTGATCGATTCCATCGTGCCCACCACTTGCGCCACGACTTCCCCACCCTTGACGGCCACTTGTGCGGCCGATGCCGCCAGCTGGTTCGCCTGGCGCGCATTGTCCGCATTCTGTTTCACGGTACTGGTCAGCTCTTCCATCGACGACGCCGTTTCTTCCAGCGAACCGGCCTGCTCTTCCGTGCGGGAAGACAGGTCCTGGTTACCTGCGGCAATCTGTGTCGACGAGGTCGCGATGCTGTCCGTACCGCTGCGCACTTCGCCGACGATGTTGAGCAGGCTCGTGTTCATGTCCTTCAGCGCTTGCAGCAATTGCCCCGTTTCATCGTTGGCGCTGGCGTCGATCTGCGCCGTCAAGTCGCCATCGGCCACCTTGCGTGCAATCTCCACGGCCGTGCGCAAGGGACGCACGATGCCCATCGTCAACAGCCAGGCGCAGACGACGCCAAAGCCCAGCGCCAGCACGGCCAGCACCAGCAGCAGGTTGCGGCTGGTAGTGGCGACGGCGTCGATCTCGCGCGCCGTCGTGTCGATGCTGGCGCGCTGGTGTTCCAGCAAGTCCAGCACCATCTTCTGGTACTTGGCGGCGGCCGGTACGAAGGTCTTTTCAAACACCTCGTTGGCGGCATCGACCTGCGCTTCGCCCTTCAGCTTGTAGACCTGGTCGCGCGAACCGATATACACCTTGCGCTGTTCCAGCAAGCCCGCGAACATGGCTTTTTCTTCCGGCTTGTCGATCAGCGCCTCGATTTTCTTTTGCAGTTCAGCCGAGCTGGACGACGACACTTTCGATTCTTCGGCGAAATAGCCGCTGAGCGAGGTATCGCTGCTGCGGGCAATGGCGATGGTACGGCGCACGGCGCTGTCGATGCGGCCATACCAGTCGGAAATATAGCGCTCCTTGGCCAGCGGCTGCTCCATCATGACGCGCGTGGAACTGGCCACGTCGTGCAGGCGCCAGACGCTGATGCCGGTAATAAGCATGGAAAACAGCAAGATCACGGCAAAACCGAGTCCGAGGCGGACGCCGATGCTGACGTTGCGTAATACATTCATGTGACTATCCTAAAAAGCCCTGATGCAGCGCGCCGAACGGCTGATGGCATCCATTGACGCGCTGCGTGGCTGCGCTATCAAGGCGGGCATGAAAAGTGAAACCAAAGTGAAACTGGCGCACGGTTCGGCTGAACCGTGCGCCAGGAAAGGCGCTAGCGTGCGCCCTGCAGAAAAAGCAAACAATGCTTGGGGTCAATTGTTTCCAACAAAGCCGATCAAAATGACAGGCGGGGGAAAATCAGGCGGCCAATTTTTCGATCAAGCCCATGTCGGCACTAGACATCAGCTGGTCGATATCGACCAGGATCAGCATGCGCTCGTCGATGGTGCCCAGGCCGATCACGTATTCCGTGTTGATCGAACGGCCCATGTCCGGCGCCGGCTTGATCTGCTCGGGCATCAGGGTGGTGACGTCGGAAACGCGGTCGACGACCATGCCGACGACGCGGTTGCCGATGTTGAGGATGATGACGACGGTGAACTGGTCATAGCTGGGCGTGCCCAGGTTGAACTTGATGCGCATGTCGACGATCGGCACGATGATGCCGCGCAAGTTGACCACGCCCTTGACGAACTCGGGGGCGTTGGCGATGCGGGTCGGCGTTTCGTAGCTGCGGATTTCGCTGACTTTCTGGATGTCGATGCCATATTCTTCCTGGCCCAGGGTAAAGGCCAGGTATTCGGCAGCCTTGGCAACGGTTGCGCCAGTATCGCTGGAATTGGTGTTCATGATAATCCTTTCGTTAACTCGCCTGGGGCGCAGGCCAGGGCGCGCTGCATGCAAGCCCTGGATGTGACGCGCCAAGCACGATGGAATGGCTGTCACTTGTATGTTTTTGCAAATACTTTCTCGCAATTAGCTTATGCTTCTAATTTCCGTGCGGCAATGTTACCCCATGTAAATTTTACATGCACTAAAAAAGAGCATTCGTCTGACCAGCGCTTTTCAAAAATACAATTTATGTGGCAAATACGGCACGCCGAAGTGCCGGGCGCCCCGCCCCACGCGGCGGCGTTTTATGCCACACTGGCGGCCCCTGCTTTTTTACGACTTTGAACCATGCATTCTTTGCTTTCCCAATGGCAACCACGTCTGCTGGCGCTGGCCACGGCCGGCCTGGGCGATGACAGCGCCCACGACATCAACCATCTGCACCGTGTCTGGCGCAATGCCAGCGTCCTGCTGGAAGAATATGCGCAGGCCGACGCCCTCACCGTGATGGCAGCGTGCTACCTGCACGACCTGGTCAACTTGCCGAAAAACCATCCCGAGCGCCATCTGGCCTCGCGCCAGGCGGCAACGCTGGCTTGCCGCCAGTTGGCGGAACTGGAGTTCCCGGCAGAAAAATTGGCCGGCGTGGCCCACGCCATCGAGACGCACAGTTTTTCCGCCAACCTGCCGCCGCACACGATCGAAGCGCAGATCGTGCAGGACGCCGACCGCATCGACGCGCTGGGCGCCGTGGGACTGGCGCGCCTGTTCTATACGGCCGCGCGCATGAATAGCGCGCTCGCGCACGGCACGGATCCGCTGGCCGCGCATCGCCCGCTCGACGACAAGGCCTACGCGCTCGACCATATCGTCACCAAGCTCGACAAATTGCCCGGCAAGATGCAGACGGCGGCGGGCCGCGCGCTGGCCGAACGGCGGCTGGCCGTGCTGACGGATTTCCGCGCCGCCTTCGCTGACGAATGGGGAATGGGCGCATAAGCCTGGTGGCGATAGCCAGCAGCACGCATGCTATCTATAATGCAAGCCTTAGCTATCGCGCCGCGCGTCAGCAGAAAACTGCAAGACGCCGGCGCAATACCAACGCGCCGAAAGCATGCATGTCCGATCAAACCAGCCCCGACAGCCATTCCCCGTCATCGCCCGCCGCGCCCGCGCGCGCCGGCAACCTCAATTTCATCCTCGTCTGCGTCTTCATCGATATGCTGGGCATCGGCCTCGTGGTGCCCGTGCTGCCCATCCTGATCGGCAATTTTGTCGACGGCAAGGATGCCCAGGCGTTCTGGTACGGCATCATGGCGGCCCTCTTCGGCTTGCTGCAGTTCATCTTCATGCCCATGCTGGGCGCCATCAGCGACCGCGTGGGACGCCGTCCCGTGCTGCTGTACTCGATGGCCGGCATGGGCATCAACTTTCTCGCCACGGGCTGGGCGCCGAACCTGGCCTGCCTGTTCATCGGCAGGGTCATCGGCGGCGTCTCGTCGGCCAGCATGTCGGTCGCGTCCGCCTATGCCTCCGACGTTTCCACGCCCGACAACCGGGCCAAGAGCTTCGGCAAGATCGGCGCCGCCTTCGGCCTGGGCTTCATTTGCGGGCCCATGCTGGGAGGCCTGCTGGGCGAAATCGACCTGCGCCTGCCGTTTTACGTGGCGGCTGGCCTGTCGGCGGCCAATTTCATCTACGGCTATTTCTGCGTGCCCGAATCGCTGCAGCCGGGCCCGCGCGCGCCGTTCACCCTGGCCCGCATCAACCCGTTTGCCGCGCTGCTGAAACTGGTGCGCCGCGTGGAGATCCGCGGCCTGGTGCTGGCCTTCGGCCTGATGACGTTTGCGCAAATGATGCTCAACACCACGTGGGTGCTGTACACGCACTTCCGCTTCGACTGGACGCCGCGCCAGAACGGCATCGCCCTGTTCTGCGTGGGCCTGTGCGCGGCCGTCGTGCAGGCGGGCTTGCTGGGCATACTCATCAAACGCTTTGGCGAAGTGCGCTTATCCCTGCTGGGCATGGCGTCGGGCGCCCTCACCTACCTGCTGTACGGACTGGCCACGCAAGGCTGGATGATGTATGCGCTGATCCTGTGCAACCTGCTGGCCTTTGCCGCCGGCCCGGCCCTGCAAGGCATCATCTCGAAATCATCGAACGCCAGCGAACAGGGAGAACTGATGGGCTCCCTGCAATCGATCAGCAGCCTGGGCATCATCCTCATGCCTTTGCTGGGCAGCATGATCCTCGGCGAAGTGAGCCATTTGCCGCCGCAGGACTGGCGCATCGGCAGCACCTTCTACCTGTGCGCCATCATGCAAACCCTGGGCATCCTCGTGGCCTGGCGCTACTTCAAGGCGCAGCGCCTGGCCAGACTTGCGGTTTCCACCACAAAGTAGTCGACGGCGTAATATTGCATTCGAGAAATAAATAGGCGAGAATGGGATAATCAGCGGGGCGTTACCGACGCCCGGCATTCGTTGGCAAGCAAGGATGGGTATGACTGACTTTTATTCCAGCGCCTGGCGCCGAACCATGGCCATGCTGGCGCTGGCGCTGCCGTCCCTGGCGGGCGCGCAATGCTCGCGCGACATCCAGGTGCCCGTCTCGGCGATCGGCGCCAGCGTGGTCGTCAGTGGCGCCACGATCAGCGGCATCTATCCAGACTTGCTGCGCAGCATGGGCGCCAAGCTCGGCTGCAACTTTGTCTTCACGGCCGTGCCCCGCGCGCGCCTGGAAGCGATGTTCGAAGCGGGCAAGGCCGACTTGCTGATCCCGGCCAGCAGCACGCCGCGGCGCGACCAGCATGGCCTGTTCATCCCGCTGATGGGCAGCCGTCCGCTGCTGATCTCGCTGCAGGGCACGCGCGCACCCATCAACACCATGCAGGAACTGATCGACCGGCGCGAATTGCGCGTGGCGCTCGTGCGCGGCTACGACTATGGCGTGTCCTACCAGGCACTGGCCAAGGAATTGAGCAGCCAGGGACGCCTGTTCTACGAAGTCGACGCGCTCTCCGTGGCACGTCTGATGCAAAGCGGCTTCATCGATGCCACCATCATGGCCCCCACCATCCTCGCCGGCGTGGCGCAAAACGATGCGCGCGTGTATGGCCTGGCCGACCGATTGCGCCTGGAAGCGCTGCCGGAATTGCCGTGGGGCATGAGCGGCGCCTACCTGTCGCGCAAGTCGCTGACGACGGAAGATCAGGCCACCTTGCGCGAACTGCTGGAAAAGGCGGGCCGCTCGGGCGTCCTGATGGAAGGTTTCCAGCGCCACCACCGCCAGGAATTGTTGTCGCAGAGCATACGCCCCCGCTAAGGCCCGCATGTCCGGTCTGGTCGTCGCCATCGTCCTGTTTGCCGCGCTGCTGCACGCCAGCTGGAACGCCATCGTCAAGTCGGGCAAGGATACCTTTCTCAGCACGGTGCTTGTCTCCGTGGGCGCGGCCCTGATCTCGCTGGCCGTGCTGCCCTTCGTCACCTCTCCCGCGTCCGCCAGCTGGCCCTGGCTGGCCGCCTCGGCCGTGGCGCAGCTCGCCTATTACTCTCTGCTGGCAGCCGCCTACAAGGCCGGCGACATGAGCCATGCCTACCCATTGATGCGCGGCAGCGCGCCGCTCATCGTGGCGCTGGCCAGCTGGCCGCTGATCGGCGAGCGCCTGTCCGCCATGCAAATGGGCGCCGTCGCCTGCATCTGCGCGGGCATCCTCGGCCTGTATGTTGCCGCGCGCCGGCCCGCCACGGCTGGCACCGCGAAAAACACGGGCCGCGCCACGGCCTTTGCGCTGGGCAACGCCTGCGTCATCGCCAGCTATACCCTGATCGACGGCATCGGCGTGCGCCTGTCCGGCGCGCCGGCCGCCTACACCATGTGGATTTTTGTCTTGAACGGAACGGGACTGCTGCTGTGGACAGCGTTGCGCCGCCCCGCCGACTTGCTTGCGTATGCGCAAACGCAATGGCGCCTGGCCGCCTTTGGCGGTTTCGGCACGCTCGCTTCGTACGGCCTGGCCCTGTGGGCCATGACGCAAGCGCCCGTGGCCGCCATCGCGGCCCTGCGCGAAACATCGATCCTGTTCGCCATCGCCATTGCGGCCCTGTTCCTGCGCGAAAAAATCAGCCCCCGCCGCTATCTGGCTATCGCCCTGATCGCGGCAGGCGCCGTGCTCATGCGAATGGCCTAGCGGGCGTCGAGCGGCGCGATCGGCAACTCGATGGCGCTGGCCGCCCCTGCCGCGTGGTACACGCGCTGCGTCGCCTTTTTATAATCGCCTGGCTGGGCCAGGAAGATATTCGGCACGAAGGTTTGCGGATTGCGGTCGTACAGGGGGAACCAGCTCGACTGCACTTGCACGGCAATGCGGTGGCCGGGCAGGAACACATGGTTGGCGTTCGGCAAGGCAAAACGGTAGCGCTCGATCTTGCCGGCAGGAATCGCGGTCGGATGTTCGAGGCTGTCACGGTAGCGGCCGCGGAAGATGTCCATCGCCACGCCAAGCTGGTAGCCGCCCATGGCCGGCTGCGACGGCACTTCGTCCGGATACACGTCGATCAGCTTCACCACCCAGTCGGCATCCGTGCCGCTGGTGGCGGCAAACAGGTTGACCATCGGCGCGCCGGCGATGCGCACGGCCGTCTTCAATGGTTCCGAGACATAGCTGAGCACATCCGTACGGTCCGCATAGCCGCGCTGGTCGCTGACCAGCCATGGCTTCCACACGTCGCCATCGTTCAGGCGCACGGGACGGGTTACGAAAGGCACGGGTTTCGCCGGATCGGCCACATATTCATCGAACGCGCCGCTGGCTGCATCGGCGGTGGCCGATGACGCGGCAAAGCCCAGCTTGTAGCCATCCTGCAGATAGATCGGCGTCAGCTTGGTGTCGCAGGTCTCGCAGGCCAGCGGCCACTGCTGCAGGCGCTGCCACTGGTTCGTGCCGCTCTGGTACGACACGACGGGTGCCGTGTTCGCTTCCGGCGCGCCATCCTTCAGGTATTGATTGAGGAATGGTTGCATGACTTTTTCACGGAACTGGCGCGCCGTGTCGCCGTCAAACTTCAGGGCCCCCAGGCTGGAACCTTCGTAGTTGACGCCGCTGTGGCGCCACGGGCCGATGGCCAGGTAATTGAGGTTGTTGCGCGTGTCGCGCCCTTCCATCGCCGTATAGGTGGCGTAAGGGCCATAGATGTCTTCCTGGTCCCACTGTCCCACCACGTGCATGGTGGGCACGATCAGCGGACGCTTGGCGAGGATCTTGTCGAGCGCCTGTTCTTGCCAGTAACTATCGTAGGCCGGGTGTTCGAACAGTTTTTTCGTGTACGTCAGCTTGTCGATGCCGAATTTCTTTGCAAAGTCGCCAGCCGAGCCGATGCGCAGATACGCTTCGTAATCGTCGTAGACGCCCAGCACGGGCGCCTCGCCGCTGCCGCGCACGCTCGTCTGCCATGCCAGGTAAGACAAGCTCGGCATGCGGAAGGCGCCGTTATGGAACCAATCGTCGCCGCGCCAGCCATCGACCATGGCGCTCATGGGAATGGCCACCTTCAACGCCGGATGCGGGTCGACCAGGGCCATCAGCACCGTATGCCCTTCGTACGAGGAACCAAGCATGCCCACCTTGCCATTGCTTTCCGGGATATTCTTCGACAGCCAGTCGATGGTATCCCACGCATCCGTGACATTGTCCACTTTGGTATTGTTGAGCGGGCCGCGCACGGGGCGCGTCATCACGTAATCGCCTTCCGAGCCATGCTTGCCGCGCACGTCCTGGAATACGCGGATGTAGCCGTTTTCCACCAGGGTGTCGTCGCCTTGCGGCAAGGTGGCCAGCATGCTGGCGCTGGTGGCGCGCTGGGCGCGGCGGGCAGCGTTATAGGGCGTCCGCGTGAGCATGATAGGCGCCCGTTTGGCGTCTTTCGGCACGACGATGACCGTGTACAGCTTGACGCCATCGCGCATGGGAATCATCACCACGCGCTTGACGTAATCATTCACGTCGGGCATCACCAGCTTGGCGCCGATATCGGGCGTCATGGGCGGCGTTTTCGGCGTTTGCGCCATCGCGGGCGCAGCAAACAGGGAACTGATAACCAGGGCCAGGCCGGTGAGCCGGACGGGGGACGACACGCGCATACTGTTCTCCAATGGATTCATGCCACGCAAAAGTGGCCGAATGGCAATAATACCCGGAAAGCAAGTTCCACAGTAGGCTAGCCTCTGACGCAGCACAGCAGATAAATCGGGCCGCAAACTTGACAGAACGCGCCCAAACTGCAACCATAACGCCATGAAATTTATCCCTTCACAACACGCCTGCTTGAATTGGTGGTCCCGCTCACTTTCGCGCGGCCACTGTATAGTGATGTGAATTAGATCCACGCCGCCTCGATCGGTGGCGTAACAGGCTCAGCCTGGATCATCCCCGATGCAGGCGGCTCAAAAGGAAACTTGATGAGCTTGCCGAACACCCCAGATACCCAAGACCAGAATGACGCACCGGCAGCACCGCTGTCGCCCGCCGCCATCGCTTCGCAATCCGTGATCCTGACGGGCGACCGCCCGACCGGCCCCTTGCATCTGGGCCATTACGTGGGCAGCCTGCGCGACAGGGTCCGCTACCAGAACAGCTACAAGCAATTCATCATGCTGGCCGACGCGCAGGCGCTGACGGACAATATGGACGACATCGACAAGGTGCACCGCAATGTTGTCGAAGTGGCGCTTGACTACCTGGCCGTCGGCATCGACCCGACGAAAACCACGGTGTTCATCCAGTCGCAAATCCCGGAACTGGCCGAGCTGACCTTTTACTACCTGAATATCGTCACCGTGGCGCGCCTCGAGCGCAATCCCACCGTCAAGGAAGAAATCCGCCTGCGCGGCTTCGAGCGCGATATTCCAGCGGGCTTTTTGACCTACCCTGCCAGCCAGGCGGCCGACATCACGGCCTTCAAGGCAGGCGTGGTGCCCGTGGGCGAAGACCAGATCCCGATGATCGAGCAAACGAATGAAATCGTGCGCCGCTTCAACCGCATGTACAACCGCGAAGTGCTGATGGAATGCAAGGCGCTAGTACCGGACATCGGCCGCCTGCCCGGCATCGACGGCAAGGCGAAGATGAGCAAGTCGCTGGGCAATACCATCAACCTGGGCGCGACCTCGACCGAAATCACGGCCGCCGTGAAAAAAGTCTATACCGACCCGCTGCACCTGCGCGTGGAAGACCCGGGCCACCTGGAAGGCAATATCGCCTTTACGTACCTGGACGCCTTCGATCCGGAAAAAGCGGCGCTGGCCGAAATGAAAGCCCATTACGTTCGCGGCGGCCTGGGCGACAGCATCGTCAAGAAACGCCTGGACGTGGTCTTGCAGGAAATGCTGGCACCGATCCGCGCCCGCCGTGAAGAGTTCGCCAAGGACAAGGGGCAAGTCATCCAGATGCTGAAGGAAGGCACGTTCAAGGCACGCGAAGTGGCGGCCCGCACGGCCGATGAAGTCAAGTCGGCGCTGGGCCTCAACTACTTCTGATCACAGACAGTCAGCAAACTGATGCGCTCAGGCGGAGTCGGGTAAAATCCCGCTTCCGCCTGGGCGCGATGCATTTGTGTCACCGTGGCACCAGCAATCCGTAGAGAAGACAACGCGCCATGACCGATACCCCTATCGAACAGCTGCTGCAGCAGCATTTTTCCATCGATGCGCTGCAGCAGGCACCCGCGCCCCTGCAGCAGGCGCTGGGCATGCTGGGCGGCTGGCTGGCCGCCGAACGCGACACGCCCTATCCGCACACGCCGTATGCGGAACTGCTGACGCAATTGTCCGACACCTGCCTGCCCGCGCACGGCATGCCCGTGGCGGATTTCCTGCAAGAACTCGATACCACCGTGCTGGCCAATACGGCCCAGCTGAACCACCCGCAATACATCGGCCACATGACGCAGGCCCTGCCGTGGATCAGCGTGCTGGCCGAAGCGTTTACAGCCACCCTGAACCAGAACCAGGTCAAGATCGAGACGGCGTACGTGTCGACCCTGATCGAAAAACAGATCCTCGGCTGGCTGCACCGCCAGGTCTACCAGCAGCCCGATGCCATCTACACGCAGGCCATGGCCGCCACCAGTGGCGCGCTGGGCAATGTCATCAACGGCGGCACCATGGGCAACTTGACGGCGCTGGCCGTGGCGCTCGAGCAGCAGCTGCCCGGCACGCGCAAACGGGGCCTGTTCGCCGCCATGCAGGAATCGGGCTACGCGGGACTGGCCGTGATCGGCTCGGCGCGCAGCCATTATTCCGTGAAAAAAGCGCTGGCGACCCTGGGCCTCGGCGAAAACGCCTTGCAGCTGGTGGACGTCGACCGCGACAACCGCATCGACGTCGCCGCGCTGGAAGCGACCATTGCCGACTTAAAACTGCGCAACATCAAAGTCGTCGCCATGATCGGCATCGCCGGCACGACGGAAACGGGCGCCATCGACCCGCTGGCCGCGATGGCGGCCATTGCCGCGCGCGAAAGCATCTGGTTCCACGTGGATGCGGCCTGGGGCGGTGCGCTCTTGATCGCGGAACAGTACCGCGCGTTGTACGACGGGATTGCGCTGGCAGACTCCGTCGTCATCGATGGCCACAAATTGCTATGGGTGCCGATGGCGCAAAGCATGGTGCTGTTCAAGGATAGCGCCAGCCTGAACTTGCTCAAGCACAATGCCAACTACATCTTGCGCGACAACTCGGGCGACTTGGGCCAGACGTCGCTGGAAGGCTCGCGCCGCTTCGATGCCTTGAAACTGTGGACCTCGTTCAAGGTGCTGGGCGTGTCCGGCTACACGACCTTGCTGCAGCAGGCGGCCACCCTGTCCGGCCAATTGCAGGATTTATTGGCCGACCAGCAGGATTTCGAACTGGTCACGCGCTCCGATACCTTCATTCTGACCTACCGCTACGTGCCCGCGCACCTGCGCCAGCGCATGGAGGCCTTGCTGGCCGGCGGCAAGGTGGACGCTGCCACCGAACTGAACAAGCAACTGAACACCTTGAACGCCAAGCTGCAAAACCGGCAAAAGGCGCAGGGCCACAGCTTTGTCTCGCGCACGGTACTGGAATCGACGCGCTACCCTGGCCCGACCAACGTGCTGCGCGTGGTCATGACGAATGTCAAGACGCGCCCCCACCACTTGCGCGCCATTTTGGCCGAACAGCGCGCCATCGGCCTGGTGCTGGTGGCGGAACTGGGCCTGTAAGGAATCCCCCACCCATCAGTTTTGAATGGATGCACGATGCAGCGTCTTAGCGCCCTCACCGATCTACTAAAGCATCTGTTGAAATGGCTGCTGCTGGCCTTGGTCGTGGCCGTGCTGGCCGGCACGGCTTCGGCCGGTTTCCTGTTCGCCCTCGACTGGGCCACGCGCACGCGGATGGCGCACGCCTGGCTGATCTGGCTGCTGCCCGTGGCGGGCTTTGCCGTCGGCTGGCTGTATTTGCGCTACGGCAGCAGCGTCGAAGGCGGCGCCAACCTCCTGATCGATGAAATCCACGACCCGAAAAAAATCATTCCGCTGCGCATGGCGCCGCTGGTGCTGGGCGGCACCGTCATCTCGCATCTGTTCGGCGCCTCCGTCGGACGCGAGGGCACGGCCGTGCAGATGGGCGGCGCGCTGGCCGACCAGCTCACGCGCTTGTTCCGCCTGAACAACGAAGACCGCCGCATCATCCTGATGGCCGGCATCAGCGCCGGCTTTGCCTCCGTCTTCGGCACGCCGCTGGCAGGCGCCATCTTCGGCCTGGAGGTGCTGGCCATCGGCCGCCTGCGCTACGAAGCCATGCTGCCCTGCCTGGCTGCCGCCGTCATCGCCGACCAGGTGGGCTTGCTGTGGGGAGTCCACCATACGCATTACGCCGTGCCGTTGATCCCCGCCCTCTCCGCCTGGACCTTGTGCGCCATGGTGATCGCGGGCGTGCTGTTCGGCGTGACCGGTAAACTGTTTGCGCAAGCCACGCATGGTTTGAGCGGCCTGATGAAGCGCTGGATCGCCTACGCCCCGCTGCGTCCGCTGGCCGGCGGCGTGATCATCGCTGCCGCCGTGTGGCTGATCGGCACGGACAAGTATATCGGCCTGGGTATTCCCACCATCGTCGATGCGCTGAAGGAACCGCTGCCCGCCTGGGATTTTCTCGGCAAGATGGCGTTTACCATTGTTTCACTGGGCACAGGTTTCAAGGGCGGCGAAGTGACGCCCCTGTTCTACATCGGCGCGACCCTGGGCAATGCGCTGGGCCCGCTGTTGCACCAGCCCGTCACCCTGCTGGCCGCCATCGGCTTTGTCGCCGTCTTTGCGGGCGCGGCCAACACGCCGATCGCCTCGACCCTGATGGCCATGGAACTGTTCGGCGCCGAAATCGGCGTGTACGCGGCCATCGCCTGCGTCGTGGCCTACCTGTTTTCCGGCCACGCGGGCATCTACCGGGCGCAACGGGGCGGGCATGCCAAGCGCCACCCTGCCAAGGATATCGACGCATGACACAGAAGATCTAGATAACGACGCTTTTTCAACCCCACGCCATCGGCAGTCTCGACAGCGTCCCCGCCATGAACAGCCGATACTGTTGCCGGAGGATGTAGCCTGCCCTGATTGCGCTGTCAGCTGACCACATTGCGCGTAAAGCGCAAGGTGGACTCGCCCGCATTCACGTACGCATACGCTTGCGCGCTGCTGAAGACAAAAAATTCACCCGTGGCCAATTGCCTGGTTTCCGCCGCCAGCACGAGCTGCAGCGTCCCTTCCAGCACGTAGAGCATTTCGCTGAAGCCGGCCGGATCGGCTTGCGCATCGTAGCGCTCGCCTGGTGCCAGGGTCCACGACCACAGTTCCACCTGGCGGCTGGCGGGCGCCGCGCCCAGCAGCACGGCCTGGCTGGCTTGCGATGCGCTTTGCCACATCAGCACCCGCAGGCTGTCGTGCGGCTGCTGCGGCGGCTGGACGAGGTCGACAAAGGCCACATTCAAGGCGGCCGCCACATGGTCGAGGTTGGCCAGGCTGATATTGGTGCTGCCCGCCTCGACGCCGTTGACCATGCGCCGGCTCAGGCCAGACTTGCGCCCCAGTTCCTCCTGGCTGAGGCCGGCGGCAAGGCGTAAGCGCCGCAGATTGGTGGCCAGGTGTGCCAGCACGCCACCGGCCTCGGCTTGACTGCGCAATATATTGCTCCTATGATGATGGGAAATATTTTGCTCATAGCATAGCGTCCCATGAAAACACATGCAAGTCCCCCGCCCGCCCTCGGCCTGCCCGAACTGGCCCTGATCGCCATCACCTTCATCTGGGGCGGAACGTTTCTCGTCGTGCAACATGCCGTGACGGTCAGCGGCCCGCTGGCCTTCGTGGCCGCCCGCTTTGCCGTGGCCGCCAGCATCGGCGCCCTGATTTGCCGGGGCCAGTTGCGGCACTTGACGAAGGCGGAGTTGCTGACGGGCATGGCCATTGGCGTGAGCATCTTTGGCGGCTACGCGCTGCAAACCTATGGCTTGATGCATATTTCCAGCAGCAAATCGGCCTTCATCACGGCCTTTTATGTGCCCATCGTGCCGCTGGTGCAGTGGCTGGTCTTCAAGCAGCGGCCCCACCCTGCCGTGTGGGCAGCCGTGGTGCTGGCGTTCGTCGGCTTGCTGCTGCTTACCGGCACGGATGGCTTGAGCATGGCCTTCGGCACTGGCGAGCTGATCACGGCCGTGGGCGCCATCGCCATCGCCCTGGAAATCATCCTCATCAGCCGCGTCTCGCCGCAGCTGAACATCTTGCGCGTGACCATCGTGCAACTGGCGACGGCGTCATTGATCGCCCTGCTGCTGATGCCCGTCATGGGCGAAGCGCCACCTGTCATCAGCAAGACGTTCATCCTCAGCGTGCTGGCCCTGGGCTGCGCCAGCGCGCTGATCCAGTATGTGATGAACTGGGCGCAAAAGCGCATCTCCGCCACCAAGGCGACCTTGATCTATGCGGGCGAGCCTGTCTGGGCTGGCGTGATCGGACGTATCGCCGGCGAACGGCTGCCGGCGCTGGCCATCGTGGGCGCGATATTGATCATTTGTGCGGGCATCCTCAGCGAGTGGCGGCCGAAACGCCTGCGCGCCGACGGCAAGGCCATCGTGCCATCAGATTAATTCGGTACGCCGCAGCGCCATATCCCCATGCAAGGCCAGCGGCACGGCCCTGGCCCAGCGGTTCGAGGACAGCGAAAACGTCAGCGCACGCACCTGGTGATACCAGCCGGCGGGCACGTACAGCATGTCGCCCGGCTCGACGATGCATTCGATCATCGTCGCCTGGCGTGCCAGGGGAAAACGCTGGAAATCGGGCGCTTCCGGGTCGAATGGCGAACCGAACAGGATGGCGTTCGCTTCGCTAGGATAAAGAAAAGCGTCGTGGTGCGGCGGCGACAAAATGATGCGCTTGCGGCCCCACACCTGGGCGAAGATATTGTCATCGTAATCGCAGTGCAATGGCGTCACCGTGCCGGCCGGCCCGACCCAAAAGCGCGGCGGGCCCATCTTGTCAAAATACGTGGGCCAGTGGCACAAACGGTTCAGCTCGCGCAATTCCAGGTTGCCCAGATACGGCGGCAGCACGTACTTGCCCTCTGCCACCATATCCAAATATTGCCCCATCGACATATCCTGCATGGCGCGATCGGCCGCAAAGGCCGTGTTGATGTAGTCGCCTACCCGTGCGCGCACGGGCACATGGCTGAACTGCTCGCGCAAAACGTCAGGCTCCAGCGTGGATAAGGGCCAGCGCCGCACCAGTCCGCGCATCAGGAAAGGCAAGCCCTGCGCGGCGCGCGCGCGGAAGGCGGCGGCGTCCAGCATGGCCAGGCGCGGCACCTCGGTGATGGCAGGCAAGTCGCGCGCCGCCTGCTTGATGGCCTCGCGCATGGCGTCGATAGAGGTAACACCGCGCACCTGCGCATCCTTGTCTTCGCGCGCCTGCTTGCGGGCCAGGGCCGCTTCGGGCGAACTGAATTCGGCTGGCGGCCTGGGCGGCAGTGCACGTGGCAATACGGGGGCTGCCGCAAGCGGGAGCGGCTCTTTTTTTTCTGCGGACATAAACCTTCTTTGCGATCAGGCGCCGCGCGGCATGGCGCGACAGTGCGCTATTTTAAGCCAGCAAGGCCCGTTTCAGCATATCGGCCTGCTCGCCTGCCTGGCGCGCCTTGGCTGCATACTCGCTGGCCGTGCCCGGATGCAACCAGGCCTGGGCCTTGGCGGCCAGGTTCAGGTACAGTTTTTCTTTTTCCTGCAGCGCCCTGACAGCGGCCCAGATGGCGTCTTCCGCCTTTTCATGCTGCAACTCGCCAAGCGTCTGCGCCGTAAAACTGTGGCCCGTATGGCAGCGAAAACGCTGCGGCTTCTGGCCATGCAGCTCCCACAGCGTGCCCTGGCATTCGGGACAGGTGAACGTCGATGGCGTGGCAATTTTTTCCAGTTGCTCCATATTTCCCACTCCCCGGGCAAAACGGTTTTCCACAGCAACCCACTGGGGCACGGGCGGCAAGGACTGTGCAGCGACGGCTGGCGCCGGCGCGCCGCTGGCCAGCGCCAGCAGGGCCGGCCCGATCTCGGTGGACGGCAGGCACCAGTCCACTCCGGCATGGTCGATCGCGCTTTGCGGCATGGACGGCGCCACCGCGTCCTGCGGCTCCTGCACCAGCGCCTTGCCGCCACAGGCCTTGATGGCCTGCAAGCCCGCCGTGCCATCGTCGAGGTAGCCGCTGAGAACCACGCCCACCACCTTCGGCCCAAAAGCGGCGGCGGCACTGCGAAACAGGGGATCGATGGCGGGACGCGTATGGTTTTCCTTCGGACCCCGGGTCAGCTCGACCATCGCCTGGCCGGCCAGGTTGGCAACGAGCATGTGCCGGTCCGGCGGCGCCAGCAGGATGCGCCCCGCGCGTACGGGTTCGCGCTCTTCGGCGAAGCGCACGGGCAAGGCGGAGGTCTTGCCGAGGATCTCGGGCAGCACGCTGTTGCGCGCGCCTACATGCATGACGGCCAGGATTGCCGCGGGCAGGTCCGCCGGCAAGGTGGCGAAGATGGTGGACAGCGCGCTTACGCCGCCCACCGAGGCCCCCATGACGATCAGCGTTTCCATGCCTGCCCCTTTCGCGCCCGGATCACTGAACTATTTTGCCGCGCCTAGTGACACGATTCCGTGCGCCGACTAACACTATAAGAAGCGTCAGCTCAGGGACGACGCGCAGCAGGTTTGGTCAGGCGTCCTCAGACTGGGGTTTTGAAGATGGGATCCACGATGAACTGCTGCGCCTTGATGCGCAAGGTGCGCTCTTCGTCCAGCTCGGCGCGCGTTTCGCCCAGCTCTTCGCGTTCCGCTTCCAGTTCCAGGCGCGCGGCCGCCAGTTCCGTTTCCACGCGTGTCAGGCTTTCCAGCTTCAACTGGGCCTGGATCAGTTCCGCGCGAGCGGCTTCGGCGGCCTCTTCCAGGCGCGGGATGCCTTCGAGCTTGAATTGCGCTTTGGCCAGGTCCATGCGGGCCTGCTCTGCCGCCTCTTCCAGGCGCGGCAAGCCTTCCAGGCGCAGCTGCGCCTTGGCCAGGTCCGTGCGGGCCTGGTTCGCCACTTGCCGCTCGCGCTCGAGTTCCTCGCGCAAGGTTTCCAGCTCGCCCGCCTGCAGGTCGAGCAGTTCTTGCTGGCGCTCGTTCTCGCTGGCCAGGTCCATCAATTCCTGTTGATTGTCGTTCATCTCGGCTTCATGCGCGCTGTGGCTGGCGCTTAATTCCTGTCCTACATAATCGAGGATGGCTTGCTGCAGCACGGGCGACAGTTCGGCGGCGGCAGCGATCTGGCGCTGCGCACCGGCCTTGCGGCGCTGCAATAGCTTGCTGATGGTGCCCAGACAGGCGCCGTTGCCCAGCCGTTCGCGCAAGGCGCGCACCGTGATGGACTGGCCTTCGCCGGCCATCGCTTCCATTGCCGCATTGATCTGTTCCGCGCTTACTTTTGCCATGTCGTGTGCTCTTGAATGTTGCCCAGGGCAATCTTGCCCAGGGGCATTATCTTATGCCAGCGGCGGCAAAGCGTAAAGTATTTCTCAATAGTGATTGCAATTGCACAACAGAACGTTGTGCAAACATGCGGCTTGGGATGTTTTACTCTTCGAGCAGACCATTTTCCGTGAGCATATCCTGCACCAGTTCCAGGCGCAGCACGGGATTGTCCTGGCTCAGCAATAGTTGTTTTTGCATGGCGCTCAGGGACAGCAGCTCGCACCAGCGGTTCGCCACCCAGCCGCACTCGTCGAGGCGGTATGGCGGCTGCAGGGGCATCTGATCGGGCGGGATCTTTTGCTCCTGCAAGGTGCGGATCAGGGCGCCGAGCGCGTCGGCCACGTTCTGCTGCTCTTGCGGGATGGGGATGGTTTTATCGGGCGCCAAGGTGTCGACCTGCGCCATCCACAAGCCGTGCTTCAGCTGTTCGCTGGAAACGATGTGGAAGCGCTGCATGCCCATGCATTTGATTTGCAGCAAGCCCGACAGGGGCGCGGCCCAGTCGACGACGCGCGCCAGGGTGCCCACGGGCGCCAGGGTCTCTTGCTGGCCCGGCTTGCGCACTTCCGCACCGTCCAGCAGTTGCACCACGCCGAACGGCTGCTCGCCCATGATGCACTGACGTATCATGTCCAGATAGCGTACCTCGAAGATCTGCAGGGGCAGATAGCCGTCGGGATACAGCACCGTATTGAGCGGGAACAAAGGTATCGAGGTCATGGCGCATGATGGCACGAATGGCATATCCGTGCAGCGCGCTTTGCCTTGTCAGCTTAACTGCGCCGATTATTTGTAGAAGCGCCTTTTCTTGGCTCTCTCTGCCGCTTTCGGCGCCAGCACTTTCACGGCCTTTTTCTGGATCGTGCCGCCGGCGGACGTGCCCGGTACGCGGTGCTCGGCTTCGTAACCGGCTTCCTCATTGCGTTTCAGGGTTTGCCGCGTCAGCGCTTCGACGGCCGACAGCAACTCCACCTCGTCGGCGCAGACGAGCGAGATCGCTTCGCCCGAAGCGCCCGCGCGGCCCGTGCGGCCGATGCGGTGGATATAGTCTTCCGCCACGGTGGGCAAGTCGAAATTGACGACGACGGGCAATTGGTCGATATCGAGGCCACGGGCGGCCACGTCGGTAGCCACCAGCACTTGCACTTCGGCGGATTTGAAACGGGCCAGCGCGCGCAGGCGGTTCGGCTGCGTCTTGTCGCCGTGAATCGAATCGGCGCGCACGCCCTGCTCCAGCAAGGTGTTTACCAGCAGTTCGACACCCTTGCGCGTCTTGACGAAGACCAGTACCTGGCCCCAGCGCTTTTTCTTCAGCAAGTGCAAAAACAGTTCCGGCTTGCGTTTCTTGTCGCACACGATGACCGATTGCTTGACGGCCTTGACCGTGCTGTTGCGCGCACTCACCTCGACCGAGACGGGATCCTTCAACATGGTTTTCGCCATGGCGCGGATGGCGTCCGAGAAGGTGGCCGAGAACAGCAGGGTCTGGCGCTGCTTGGGCATGGTCATCAGCAATATATCGAGTTCGCGCTCGAAGCCCAGGTCCAGCATGCGGTCGGCCTCGTCCAGCACCAGGGTTTGCACTTGCTCGAACTTGACGGCGCCCTGCGTCTGCAAGTCCAGCAAACGGCCCGGCGTGGCCACCAGCACGTCGAGGCCCTTGCGCAATTTGCTGATCTGCGGCTCGATGGGCACGCCGCCATACGCGACAAAGCTGCGCAGCGGCAGGTTGCCGCCATAGCTGCGGAAGCTGGCATAGACTTGCTCGGCCAGTTCGCGCGTGGGCACGAGCACGAGCACGCGCACGCACTGGGGCGCCACCACGCCTTCCAATGTCAGGCGCTGCAGCAGCGGCACGGCGAAACCGGCCGTCTTGCCCGTCCCCGTCTGGGCGGCGGCCATCAGGTCGCGCCCGGCCAGCACGGCAGGAATCGCTTGCGCCTGCACGGGCGTGGGCTTGGCATAGCCGAGCTCGTCAAGTTTGCGGACCAGGGGATCGATCAGGCCGAGGGAGGAAAACGTCATGGGAAAAGCAATCTTGGCAAAGTAAAAGGTGGCGCGCACGGACTGGCCGTGCGCGCAATTGCCGAGATTATAGGCCAGCGGGGATGCCGGCCGGGGTTTTCAGTATAGAAACAGCGCGCTCAGAACTTCATTTCCAGGGTCGCGCGCGCCTGCGGCGAACTCGGCGAAATACTGTTGCGGGCTATCGTGCCGCTGGCGTCCGCATACGTGGTGGTGCTTTCGAAGTCTTGCGCCAGCAAGTTCGACACGGCCAGACGCAGCTGGTTCTTTGCATCAAATTTCCACAGCGCATAAATGTCGACGTCACGCCGCGGCGAGGTGTAGGCGCTCTGGCGCTCGGTGATGCGCACGGGGCCGCCATTGCGGAAGTTGAAGCTGCCACCCGTCGTCAGCACGCCGTCCGGCGTCTTGTAGTCAAGACCGAAGTTGCCGCTGACGGGGGTCTGCTGGTCGAGCCGGTTGTTCGGCCCCGGCACCTGGTCCACCTGCGACCAGTTGCGGCTGATGCTGGCTCGCAAGTCGATGGCTGGCACGGGCGCGGCCATCACGGCACGCAGCGGGAACTTCGCTTCCAGTTCCAATGTCTGAGTATTGGCGCGGCCATCGTTGACGGGCGTCGATACCCAGCGGTCATTGATGAACAGCAAGCCTTGGCGCGTGTAACCATCGATGCGGCGCGCCGAGGCGCGCGCGCTGAGCAAGGCGCCTTCGGCCCAGTAGTGCTCGTACGAAGCGTCGATGCCCAGCGCCAGCTCCGGTTTCAGGTAGGGATTGCCTTCGCGGTCAGGGTCCGTCTGGCTATTGTTGGTCGAGGTATTGCGGCGCGGAATCAGGCTCGCCGTGGGCTGCGCCTTGTAGGTGCGCGTCAGGGCCAAACGTATCTGGTCACCCTTGGTATCGGGCAGCTTCCACAGGGTTTGCAGCAGCGGGCTCCACACGCTGGTGCGCTGGTTCACTTCGTCATAGGTGTCGCCCGCGCTGCGCGTATCGATGCCTTCCCAGCGCACGCCCGCATACATCGACCAGCGCGGCGTGATTTCCCAGTCATCCTGCACAAACAGGGCCAGGCGCTTGATGGTGGCATCGAAACCTTCGTCGCTGTTGATGGGCGGACGCGCGCCCAAGGCAGCCAGGGCCGCTTCGCGCTGCCGGCGCGTTTCGTCGCGCTCCGTGTAGGCGCCGTCCCAGCCCATCGACAAGGCATGGCCGGGCAGCAAGGGCGACGAATATTTACCCGTCGAACTGACGCCGTTTTCCGTCGCCTTCACGCCCACCTTGCGCTCGAGCGCCAGGCCGCTGCCATCGACAAAGCCTTGCTGCAGGCTGTCGGACGTATTGCGTGCGGCCGAGGCGCCGATTTTCAGTTCCAGTCTGGCGCCGCCGGCCAGCTTGTGCATCCACGTCAGGTCGCTGCGGCCGAAGGCGTTGTGGTTGCTTGAGCTGCCCGTATTGGTGTCGTAGTCGGGGCGCACGCCCTGCTCCGTTTCGGCCCGGCTGAAATTGCGGTGATTCGAGCGCCCGCCATTGAAAAAGAATTGCGCCGTCACATTGTCGCCATTGGCCAGCACCCAGTTCAGGCGCGGCGACAGATTGATGCCTTCCGGACGGCCGTCACCCGTGCCATTCGTGCGGCGCAGCAGGTTTTGCCGGCCATCGGGCGCGTAGCCCAGTTCCAGGCCTGGATTGTCGTAATGGTAGTCGTAGCGGAACAGCGAGCCGGCCAGCGAATACGAAAAATTGCCGTCGCGGTCGGACAACTGCACGTTGACGCTGGGCGAAAAGCTCACGTCACTGCCCTGCACGCCCAGTTTGAGTTCGCGCTGCGCCGTCTTCACGGCTTTCTTGAGCACCACATTGATGGTGCCGGCGATCGACTGCGTGCTGTATTCGGCGCTGGCCGCATGCAGAATCTCGATGCGTTCGATCACGTCCGGCGACAGGGTGTCGAGCGAGAAACCGGCAGGCGCCCGCTCGCCATTGAGCAGTATCTGCGTGTAGCCGCTGCCCAACCCGCGCATGCGGATTTCTCCGCCCGAGCGCCCGGCCGCGCCGGAGACGGTAATGCCGGGCAAGCGTTTGAGCACGTCGGTGACATTCGTGTCGCCATACTTGAGGATTTCCTCGCTGCCCACGACCATCTTGCTGGCCGTATCGTCGCGGCGCGGATCGTAGCCGCTCCCCTTGACTTCGACGGTTTGCATGGCCGGTGCGGCGGGCTTTTCAGCCTTCGGCGGCGCAGTGGTGGCGGCAGCGGCCGTGTCGGCTGGCGCTTCGGATTGCTGGGCCTGGGCATTCCAGGCAAGTAAAACGGCTGAACAAAGGACGGTAAGGCGGAGGCAACGGCGTGGCATCATGACCTGGCTGAAAAAAGTTGGCTGAATAAAAATGGCTAAAAGCTAAAAAACAGGCCGCCGTATTGTGCTGCAATTTTTTCCGAGTGGCGCAGTTTCCCGAAAATATTTCTTACAGCAAATTAAATTCGGCGGCGGACTGCGATACGCACCCTTGCATACGGCGCATATCATTGCGCGCCACATCGCCGCTATAATGCGTTTTCACCATTGTTCCCATCATCCCGTCAAAGGCTTCCCATCGTGTCTGACCGTCTTGCCGTCCTGCCTCAATATCTGCTTCCAAAAGGAGCGTTGACCAACTTTGCCGGCCGGATCGCCGGCGCCAAAGGCGGCGCCATGACCACGCGTTTGATCCGCTGGTTCGTCGGCCGCTACAACGTCAACATGGATGAGGCGCTGGACCCGGACATCACGCACTACACGAGCTTCAACGACTTTTTCACGCGCGCGCTGCGCCCCGATGCCCGTCCGCTGGCCCAGGCCGACTACATCTGCCCCGTCGATGGCCGCATCAGCCAGTTCGGCACGATCGACAAGGACCAGATCTTCCAGGCCAAGGGCCATAACTTCAGCACCACGGCCCTGGTCGGCGGCGACGCGTCCCTGGCGGCCCAGTTCGAACACGGCAGCTTCGCCAATCTGTACCTGAGCCCGCGCGACTACCACCGCATCCACATGCCGTGCGATGGCCGATTGACGCGCATGATCTATGTGCCCGGTGAATTGTTTTCCGTCAACCCGACGACGGCGCGCGGCATTCCCGGCCTGTTCGCCCGCAACGAGCGCGTCGTCTGCGTATTTGACACGGCCAACGGCCCCTTCGTCATGACATTGGTCGGCGCCACCATCGTCGGCAGCATGGCCACCGTCTGGCACGGCGTCGTCAACCCGCCCCGCACGGGCCAGGTGCGCGACTGGAGCTATGCGAACGACAATGTCGTGCTGAAACAGGGCGAAGAACTGGGCCGCTTCCTGCTCGGTTCCACCGTCGTCATGCTGTTCCCGAAAGACACCGTGCAATTTAACGCCAGCTGGCAACCGGCCGGCCCCGTGCAGCTGGGCGAAGTCATGGGCAACCTGCCCAAGTAAGGCATCCGGACGCGCGCCTATACGGGTGCGTCCGTGCGATACATCTCCTCCATTAGATCGAGAAACGCGCGCGTCTTGGCCGGCATCAAACGCCGGCCGGGAAAAACGGCCCAGCCCGTAACCAGCGGAAAACTCCACTCCGGCAGCACGCGCACCAATTCCCCCGTCGCCACATAGGCCTTGGCAAAGCGGTCCGTGCTGGCCGCGATGCCCACGCCCGTGCACGCCATGCGCACCAGCAACTCCGGCGAATTGGCCAGCAGGCGCACGGGCAGATCGCGTTCCCACGTCGTCTTGCCGCGGATCAAAGTCCAGTGCACGAGGCCATGCACGGCGCGCGGCAAGCTCAGTAAATCGTGGCCGTACAGATCGTCGGGATGCTCGGGCAAGCCGTGCACGCTCGTGTATTTCGGCGAGGCATACAACGCCAGGGTGCTGAAGGCCACGCGGCGCGCGGACAGGCTGGCGTCGTCGGGCAAATTGCCCATGCGGATGGCCAGGTCGAAATTTTCTTCCAGCAAATCCACACGACGCGCCGACAAGTCCAGTTCCAGCGAAATGGCCGGATAGCGGCGCACGAACTCGGCCAGCACCTGGCGCATCAGGGTGTCGCCGAAATCGGCCGGCATGGAAATGCGCAGCAAGCCGCTGGGCCCCGCCTGGCGGTGCTGTGCCAAGGCGCCGGCCGCCTCCGTTTCCTCGACCACCTTGCGCGCATGCTCGAGCAGGCTGGCGCCAAACTCCGTCAGCGCCAGCTTGCGCGTCGTGCGCAGCAGCAATCGTTCGCCCAACTTCGCTTCCAGCAGCGAGATGCGCCGCGACAGCGTCGATTTGGGCAAGTCCACGCGCACGGCGGCGCGACTGAAACTGCCGCATTCGACGACTCTGGCAAACAGCAGCAAATCTCCGGGATCGATATCCATATGTTGACCTTTACACTCAATTGTTCCATTGGTGGATTAATGTTATCCATTTTAACGGCTTCCGCATCAATTTTGGAATTGCTATAGTTCATCCATCGCAAGACACCTCACAACGGAGAAAACAAGATGAACATCCTGCAAATCAATTCCAGCGCCCGCAGCACCGGTTCCGCCTCGACCCGCCTGGCTGACGCCATCGTCGCCCGCGTAGAAGCGGCCAACCCTGGCGCCGCCCTCGTCCGCCGCGACCTGGCTGCCGCACCGCACCCCGTGCTCGACGAACCGACCCTGCAAGCGCTGTTCACGCCGGCCGACAAACGCACGCCGGAACAATCGGCCCGCATCGCGCTGGACGACGCGCTGATTGCGCAAGTGCAAGCAGCTGACGTGATCGTCATCGGCGCGCCGATGTACAACTTCGGCATCACCGTGCAACTGAAAAGCTGGTTCGACGCGATTGCCCGCGCCAACGTCACCTTCAAGTACACGGAAAACGGCCCAGTTGGCCTGTTGAGCGGCAAGAAAGTCTATGTGGGCCTGTCCCGCGGCGGCTTGCACCGCGACAGCGCCAACGATAGCCAGGTGCCTTACCTGAACACCATGTTCGGTTTCCTGGGCATGACCGACGTGCAATATGTGTATTCGGAAGGCATGGGCATGGGTCCGGAAGCCGTGGCCAAGGCGCAAGCGCAAGCGGACGCCGAGATCAACGCGATCCTGGTGTAATAGCTGACTGCCGCAACAAGGGGTCAGACGGGGACGCCGAGTTCCGGCGGGTCTGACCCCAAACAGGAGAACACAATGAGCGATACCACCACCGTCAACAAGCCACGCGCCGTCGAGCGCGTGATCGCCGGCCAGGCCGTCATGGATGGCGCCGGCGTGAAGATCAACCGCGTGCTGACGCAGCAGTTGCAGCGCCGTCTCGACCCTTTTTTGATGCTTGATAACTTTGCCAGCGACAAGCCGAACGACTATATCGCCGGCTTCCCCGAGCATCCGCACCGCGGCTTTGAAACGGTCTCGTACATGATCACGGGGCGCATGCGCCACAAGGACAGCGCGGGCAACGAAGGCTTGCTGACGTCGGGCGGCGTGCAATGGATGACGGCCGGCAGCGGCGTGATCCACTCGGAAATGCCGGAGCAGGAAGAAGGCGTGATGGAAGGTTTTCAGCTGTGGCTGAACCTGCCCGCGCGCGACAAGATGCGCACGCCGTGGTACCGCGATTTCACGAGCAGCGAGATCCCCCGCTACACGACGGACGCTGGCGTGGCCGTGCAAGTGATCGCCGGCGAGAGCCATGGCGTGACGGGCGCCGTGCAGCGCGAACTGACGGAACCGTTGTACCTCGATATCGACTTGCCGGCCGGTGCCAGCTTCGAGCAACCCTTGCCGCCAGGCCATAATGCTTTCATCTACACGTTTCGTGGCGAAGTGCAGGTCGACGGCAAGGCCGTGCCCGCCCTGCGCATGGCGATCTTTGCCAACACGCCGGGCAGCGACGGCGTGCGCATCGAGGCGCCCGAAGGCGGCCGCGTGATCCTCGTCGCCGGCCAGCCCTTGAATGAACCGATCGCGCAATACGGCCCGTTCGTCATGAATACCCAGGCGGAAGTGTTCCAGGCCGTGCAGGATTTCCGCGAAGGGAAATTTGGCGAGACGGCGGCGCAGTAAAATTATTTGCTCCAGGTAAAACCTGCAGTGCCTCGCGGCCTGCAGGTTTTTTTATGCGCCGACTATTTTGTTGCTTTTCAATTACACTGACGGCAACATCATTCCACAAAGCATTCCATGCATCCCACGCACGACAACACCGAACACGACGCCACCCATTTGCACGCCCACCTGAAAGGCGACGCCAAGCATACCCACTCGTTCGAGGGGCGCAGCCAGAGCATCCTCGCGTGGGCGCTGGGGCTGACCCTGTCATTCGCCGGCATCGAAGTCATCGCCGGTTTCATGTCCAATTCGCTGGCCCTGATTTCCGACGCGGGCCACATGGTCACGGACGCGGCCGCGCTGGGCCTGGCCCTGCTGGCGCAGCTCATCGCGCGCCGTCCGCCGTCGCCGCGCCACTCGTTCGGCTTCGGCCGCGCCGAGGCGCTGGCCGCCTTCGTCAACGGCCTGGCCATGCTGTGCGTGGTGGGCTGGATCTGCTATGAAGCCGTGCAGCGCTTTTCCGCGCCGCAAACCGTGCAAGGCGGCATGGTCTTCGTCGTCGCCTTCATCGGCCTGGCCATCAATCTGGTGGTGGCGTGGGTCTTGTCGAAAGACAAGCAAAGCGTGAACACGCGCGCCGCCCTCGTGCACGTGATGGGCGATTTGCTCGGCTCGGTCGCCGCCATCGTCGCCGGCGCCGTGATTTACTTTACGGGCTGGATGCAGATCGACCCGCTGCTGTCCGTGCTGGTGTCCCTGCTGATCCTGAAGTCCACGTTCGGGGTATTGAAAGAGTCGTACCACTTCCTGATGGAAGGCGTGCCCATGCACATCGACTACATCCAGGTGGGCGCGGACGTGGAGCAGGTGGACGGCGTGATTGCCGTGCACGACCTGCACGTATGGGACATGTCGCCCGGCCAGCCAGCCCTGATCGGCCACGTGGAAATCGAACACCTCGACCATTGGCCGAAGGTATTGCGGGCGATCAAGAAGATGTTACTGAGTAAGCATGGGATAGACCACATCACTCTGCAGCCGGAGACGGCCACAATGGCGGGACTACATGCGGGAGACAAAACCCACTAGCAAGGACCGGGGTCAGACCCGCCGGGTCTGACCCCAGCTTCTGTACTTGGGGTTCAACAAGACTAACTGCGCCTTGCTTCAAGAACACCGCTCACATCCTTGATCACATTCAGCGCCTTCAGCAACTGCGCCGTCGAACTGATCTCGGCCGTAAAGGTCATGCGGGCCTGGCCCTTGGCGCTTTGGGTGTTGACGCCGATGACGTTGATCTTTTCGCGCGAAAAGATTTCGGAGATGTCGCGCAGCAAGCCCTGACGGTCACCGGCCAGGATGAAGATGTCAACCGGATACACCGTGTCGTGTCCGCCCGTGCTGCCCCATTCCGTGAAGATCACGCGCTCGGGCGACTTGGCACGCATTTCCTCGAAGTTCTTGCAGGTGGCGCGGTGGATCGACACGCCCTTGCCGCGTGTGACAAAACCGACGATGCTGTCCGGCGGCGCCGGCTTGCAGCACTTAGCCAGCACCGTCATCAAGCCTTCGGTGCCCACCACCAGCACGCCGGACTTGGCGCCCTGTTCCACGCTGGAAGCGCGGCTTTTACCGACCAGCACGGCGTCTTCCGGCACCACCACTTCGCCATTGTCGTGCAGCGCCTGCTCCACGTGACGCAGGCTGAATTCATCCTTGCCCACCGACAGGAACAGCTCGTCGACTTTCGCAAAGCCCAGCTTTTGCGCCAGCGCCTCAAGGTTGACGGCCGTCTTGCCTTCGCGCTGCAACGATTTTTCCACCAGCGCGCGGCCATGGGCCAGGGTTTCCTGCATGTCGATGGCGTGGAACCAGGCGCGGATTTTCGAGCGCGTGCGCGTGCTGACGGCGTAGCCGGCGCTGAGCCAGTCGCGCGACGGCCCGGCCGTGCCCGGCGCGCCCTTGGCCGTGATGATTTCGCAGGTCTGGCCGTTTTTCAGCTGGGTATTCAAGGGCACCATGATGCCGTCGACCTTGGCGCCGCGGCAGCGGTGGCCCACGTCCGTGTGCAGGTGGTAGGCAAAATCGACGGGCGTGGCGCCCACGGGCAATTCCAGCACGCGCGCTTGCGGCGTCATGACGAAGATGCGGTCGTCCAGGGTGGCGGATTTCAACTTTTCCACCCACTCGCGCTGGATTTCTTCCTGGCCCACGACGGCGTCGGCCACCTCCGTTTTCCAGGCCAGCAGCTGGCGCAGCCAGGCGATCTTTTCGTCGTATTTTTGGCCGGCAAAATTCGAGCCGCCCTCTTCCTTGTAGCGCCAGTGCGCGGCCACGCCGTATTCGGCAAAGCTGTGCATTTCATTGGTGCGGATTTGCACTTCCAGCGGACGGCCATCTTCGGCCGTCACCACCGTATGCAGCGACTGGTAACCGTTCGGTTTCGGCCGTGAAATGTAATCGTCGAATTCTTTCGGGATGGGAGTCCAGATATTGTGAACCACGCCCAGCACCGTGTAGCAGGTTTTCACGTCGGCAACGATGACGCGGAAGGCGCGCACGTCGTACAGGGCCGTGAAATCGAGCTCCTTGCCGCGCATCTTGTTCCAGATGCTGTAAATGTGTTTCGGGCGGCCAAATACTTCGGCCTGGATACCGGCCGAAGCCAGTTCCGTCTGCAGGCGCAAGATTGCCGAGGACACGAAGCCCTCGCGCATCATGCGCTTTTCTTCCAGCATCTTGGCGATGCGTTTATACGCTTCCGGTTCGATGAAGCGGAACGACAAGTCTTCCAGTTCCCACTTCAGCTGCCAGATGCCGAGGCGGTTGGCCAGCGGCGCGTACAGGTCCAGGGTTTCCTTGCCGTATTCACACGTCATTTCGTTGAACAGCTTCAAGTCGGCAAAGTAACGCAAGGTCGTCACGCAGGCGGCCAGGCGCACCAGCACGACACGCATGTCGGAAGCCATCGCCAGCAACATCTTGCGCAAGGTTTCCACCTGGGCCACGGCTTGCTGCGCCGCATTCTTGCCGCGCCCGCCAGCGCTGCCGTGCTGCGCCTGGGTCAGCGCGCGCAAGCGGATCAGCTGGCGCACGCCGGTGGCCAGGTCGCACACCTGCTTGCCGAAGCGGGGTTCGATGTCGGCCGCCGTATCGGGTTCCAGCAAGGTCAGCTCGAACATCAGGCCGGCGATGCGCGTTTCCGCATCGCTGCGCAGAAAAGCCAGGGTGGTGGCCACGCCGATGGCGAACTCCAGCGCGGAGCGGCCGGCAAAGGTCTGCTTGTCGCCATATGCTTCGGTGGCATACGCGAGCGCGTCCAGCACGCGCGCGCAGTCCGGCGCACTCAAGCCCTCTACCAGTTGTTCCGATGTGGCGCTATTCGGGGCCGAGATGGAAACCATGTATTACCTTTAAACTTAATGACTGAACAACTTGAAAACTTAACGTTCTGCAGCGATGACGACGATTTCAACCAGGCATGCCGGATTGGCCAGCTTCGCTTCCACCGTGGCGCGCGGCGGCGTGTGGCCGGAGGCGACCCAGTCATCCCACACTTCATTCATGCCGGGGAAATCCTTCATGTCGGCGATGTAGATCTGGCACGACAGGATGCAAGTCTTGTCGCTGCCCGCTTCCATCAGCAAACGGTCGACGTGGCCCAGCACTTCGCGCGTCTGGCCGACGATGCCTTGCGTGGTGTCTTCGGCGATCTGGCCAGCCAGGTAGATGGTGTTGTTGTGTATCGCTACTTCGGAGAGGCGTTTGCCTACGTGCAGTCGTGTAATTTCCATGCTTCTTCTTTCGGTTGTTTCAAAATCTGTACAGCGGTATTGCTTGTTGCCTTCTTACTTACCCAGCAAAAACCTGCGGGCGATGGCGATCTGGTCGTCGTGGACGAAAGTGGGCGCATGGCCCACGCCGGCGATTTCCACCAGCTCCGCCTTCGGGCCGCGACCGAGCATGCGCGTGGCCGTTTCGTGCGACAGCAGATCGGATTCCGAGCCGCGCACCAGCAAGGTGGGGCAGCGCACGGCATCATATGCGGCCCACAGCATGGCTTCGTCGCTGGCCGCCGATTCCGGCGTGGCCGAGCGGAACGGCATGGCCAGTCCCATATCATAGTGGCGGCGCCAGTGGCCATCCTTATCTTGCCGCAACACATCCACCGCCAGTTTATGCCATTCCGCATCCGTGTGCGGGCCGAAGCTGGCGGACACGTCGCGCACGAACTTGGCGCCCTGCTCGAAGGTCTCGAAACGCAAGTCCTGGCCGATGTAGTCGCCGATGCGCTGCAAGGCTTCCGGCGCCAGAGTCGGGCCGATATCGTTCAGGACCAGCTTGCTGATCGGGCTGTGCGGCAACGATGCCAGGCCCAGGCCGATCAAGCCGCCCATCGACGTGCCGAACCAGTCCACCGTCTGGCGCTCGCCATTGGCCAGCACGCGCGCCAGCAGGGTCACCATGTCGCTCACATATTGCGGCACGCGGTAGAACTGCGGATTGGCCAGCCAGCCCGAGCGCCCGCGACCCACCACGTCGGGGCAGATCACGCGGTAATCGCTGGCCATGGCGCGCGCCAGGTTGTCGAAGTCGTCCGCCACGCGCGTCACGCCGTGGGCGCAAACGAGCACGTTCGGATTATCGGCAGCGCCCCACTCCTTGTACGACATGGTATGCAAGCCTGCGGGGGAGATGCATTGCACGGATTTGATGCTCGCTTCGATCATGCGATTCCTTTAACACCGGAGCTACGGTTTTGTCCGGCGTCGTTATTTGGTAGTAAAAAACAAAGAAACCGGCGATTTGCCGGTTGCCTCGCGCGCGACGCTACGGCAGTGTAGCGCAGCGCGGGCAATGCTCCAAGCGCGCGGCTGAAATGCTGCGCCGCAGCACACTACTGGCACGCTCGCCATGGCGTAATACCCGATATAGCGAAAATGCATATCTGCGGTTATCCACAATTGAGCCGGCCTGGCAATGCGCGGATGATCGCAGCATCAACCCGCAAGAGGAGACCACTCGTGAAAAAACCATTCTATAAAATCCTGTATGTACAGGTGCTGTTCGCCATCGTGGCCGGCGTGCTGCTGGGGGTGTTCTCCCCCTCGAACGCCGTCGACATGAAACCGCTGGGCGACGGCTTTATCAAACTGATCAAGATGATCATCGCCCCGGTGATCTTCTGTACCGTGGTCTCCGGCATCGCCGGCATGCAGGACGTCAAGAAAATCGGCCGAGTGGGCGGCAAGGCGCTGCTGTACTTTGAAGTGGTTTCCACCTTCGCGCTGGCCATCGGCTTGCTGGTTGCTAACATCCTCAAACCGGGCGCCGGCTTCAACGCTGATCCGGCCCACCTCGACGCCAAGTCGATCGCGCAATACACGCACGCCGAAGGCATGTCGACCATCGACTTCGTGATGAACATCATCCCGAAGACCTTCGTTGACGCCTTCGCCAAGGGCGACATCCTGCAAGTGCTCTTGATCGCCATCCTGTTCGGCTTTTCGCTGTCCCTGCTGGGCGAACGCGGCCGTCCCGTTACCAAGCTGATCGACGAACTGTCGCATGCCATCTTCGGCATGGTCAACATCATCATGAAAGTCGCTCCCATCGGCGCGTTCGGTGCGATGGCCTTTACCATCGGTAAATACGGCCTGGCTTCGCTGATTCCGCTGGCTAAACTGATGGGCTCGTTCTACCTGACCTGCTTCCTGTTCGTCTTCGTCGTGCTGGGTCTGATCGCCAAGTACACGGGCTTCTCGATCGGCCGCTTCCTGCTGTACATCAAGGAAGAACTGCTGATCGTGCTCGGTACCAGCTCGTCGGAATCGGCCCTGCCGGCCCTGATGAAAAAACTTGAGCGCCTGGGCTGCTCCAAGCCAGTCGTCGGCCTGGTCGTGCCGACAGGCTACTCGTTCAATCTGGACGGCACCAATATCTACATGACCATGGCCGCCCTGTTCGTGGCACAAGCCACCAACACGGAACTGACCATCTGGCAAGAGCTGACCATCCTGGGCGTGGCGATGCTGACCTCGAAAGGCGCGTCCGGCATCACGGGCGCCGGCTTCATTACCTTGGCCGCGACCCTGGCCGTGGTGCCGACGATCCCTGTGGCCGGCATGGCGCTGATCCTGGGCATCGACCGCTTCATGAGCGAATGCCGCGCGCTGACGAATTTTGTCGGCAACGGCGTGGCCACCATCGTCGTGTCGAAATGGGAAAAAGAACTGGACATGGACAAGCTGCACAGCGAGCTGGCCCACCCCACCCACCCGACGGACGACGCGTATGTCGCCCCGGCCGTAAATATCGTCAAGTAAGCCGTACTACTCACCATTGAAAGCCCCGCAGAGCGATCTGCGGGGCTTTTTTCATTGCGCGCGCGCTTCTCGCATCATCAACACGCAGTAAATTATGCATCAATATTTAGCACGATGATCAATGAATGAAAAACCATTACAGTACTGTCACCTGTTCGCCGTCAAGCTCCCGCATAATGACATTGCGTTAATGCAAGCCTGACACCGAACCATCCTCACTTCTGAATGGAGCACGCATGTCCCTCTCGCCCGCCTTTTACGCCACCTGGAGCCCACGTCTGCTGGGCGTGCTGCGCATCATCCTCGGCTTTCTCTTCCTGCAACACGGCACGGCCAAGCTGTTCGGCGCGCCGCACGTGGCCATGTTCGACGGCTTGCAACTGTTTTCCGTGATGGGCGCGGCCGGCGTCATCGAGCTTGTCGGCGGCACCTTGCTGCTGGTGGGCCTGTTCACGCGCCCCGTCGCCTTCATCCTGTCGGGACAGATGGCCGCCGCCTATTTCATGGCGCACGCGCCCGCCGGTTTCCTGCCGATCCTGAACGGCGGCGAAATGGCCGTGATGTATTGCTTCACTTTCCTGTACTTCGCGGCAGCGGGCGCCGGCGCCTACAGCCTGGACGCGTTGCGCGGCAAGGCGAGTGCATAAAAAAAGGGCGGACATCGCTGTCCGCCCTGCTTCGATACGACGCTACGCCTGGCTTACACGGCGGAGACGTCCAGTTCCGCGCCCGTGGCCGCCTGCACCTGCTCCTTGGTCACGCCCGGCGCCAGTTCCACCAGCTTCAAGCCGTTTTCCGTCACGTCGATCACGCCCAGGTCGCTGATGATGACGTCAACCACACCCACGCCCGTCAGCGGCAAGTCGCACTGTTTCAGCAGCTTGTGCGACGTCGTGCCATCCTTGGCCGTGGCCACGTGTTCCATCAGCACGACAACGCGCTTGACGCCGGCGACGAGGTCCATCGCGCCGCCCATGCCCTTGACCATCTTGCCTGGGATCATCCAGTTCGCCAGGTCGCCCTTTTCCGACACTTGCATGGCGCCCAGGATGGCCAGGTTGATCTTGCCACCACGAATCATGCCAAACGAATCAGCCGAGCTGAAGTAGGCGGCGCCAGGCAAGGCCGTCACCGTCTGCTTGCCGGCGTTGATCAGGTCGGCATCGACTTCCGCGTCGGTGGGGAACGGGCCGATGCCCAATAACCCGTTTTCCGACTGCAGGAATACTTCGATGTTGTCCGGCACATAGTTGGCGACCAGGGTCGGCAAGCCGATACCCAGGTTCACATAAAAGCCATCCTGCAATTCCTTTGCCGCGCGCGCGGCCATTTCGTCACGTGTCCAAGCCATAGTAATCTCCGTATTCTGTTTTATGCTTCGGTGCGCACGGTGCGCTGCTCGATGCGTTTTTCCGGGTTCGCGTTGACCACGATGCGGTGCACGAAGATGCTCGGCGTGTGGACCTGGTCCGGGTCGATCTCGCCCACTTCGACCAGTTTTTCCACTTCGACGATGGTGATCTTGCCGGCCATGGCCACGTTCGGGTTGAAATTGCGCGCCGTCTTGCGGTAGACCAAATTGCCCGCGCGGTCGGCCATGTAGGCTTTGACCAGCGCCACGTCGGCCACGAGGCTGCGCTCCATCACATATTGCTCGCCGTCGAATTCGCGGAGCTCCTTGCCGTCGGCAACGATGGTGCCCACGCCCGTCTTGGTAAAGAAGGCCGGGATGCCCGCGCCGCCAGCGCGCAGTTTTTCGGCCAGGGTGCCTTGCGGCGTGAATTCCAGTTCCAGTTCGCCGGCCAGGTACTGGCGCGCGAATTCCTTGTTTTCACCCACGTAGGAGGCGATCATTTTCTTGATCTGGCGCGTGGTCAACAGCTGGCCCAGCCCGAAGCCGTCCACGCCCGCGTTATTCGAAATGGCGGTCAGGCCCGTCACGCCCGAATCGCGCAAGGCGCCGATCAGGGCTTCGGGAATGCCGCACAGGCCGAAGCCGCCGACGGCGATGGTCTGGCCATCTTGGACGATACCGGCCAGCGCCGAGGCGGCGTCAGGATAAACTTTATTCATGGGTGTCCCTCTATCTTTTGTTAAGCTTTGGTCTTGAGTCCATGACTCAGGCAGCGACTCAGCATAAAATACGCGAGTGGAAAGTACAATACCGTAGAACTACCGGCGCCGTGCCAGCAATCCCCCTGTGAGAGTGATACGTATCAGATGAACGCCGCGTCAGCCATCGATTATGAAAGCATCTTCCTGCACGCGCCCGTGGGCATGTGCATGTCGGAAAACCGTATCATGCGTAGCTGCAACGAAGCGCTGGCGGCCATGTTCGGCTATGCGCGCGCCCAGCTGGACGACCAGTCGTTCGAGGTACTCTACCCCACGCACGACGAATTCCTGCGCACCGGTGACCGCATCATCCCCATCATGAACGCCAGGGGACGCTATTCGGACGAGCGCATCATGCGCCGCAGTAATGGAGAATTGTTCTGGTGCCACGTCACGGGCCACGCCATGCTGCCGCAGGAACCGCTGGGGCCGGGCATCTGGACGTTCGAGGATGTCAGCGAGAAACGTCCCGTGACGGCGGAACTGACCCCGCGCGAGCGCGAAATCGCCGCCCTGCTGGTGGAAGGCAAGACCAGCAAGGTCATCGCCCGCCAGATCGACCTCAGCCCCCGCACGGTGGAAATGCACCGCGCCAAGCTGATGCGCAAGTTCGCTGCATCGACATCATCGGAGCTCGTGCACAAGCTGGTGGGACTGCAGCTGCAGCGCTAGAAGGTACTCATGCCACCGTCAGCGGAAATGATGGCGCCGTTGATGAAATGCGAATCCTCGCCCGCCAGCAACAGCAGCAGGCCGTCGAGGTCTTCCGGCTTGCCCGGACGTTTATTCGGCAGCATTTCGATCAGCTTCTTGCCCTGCTCGGTGGCAAAGTAATCTTCATTGATTTCCGTGGAAATATAGCCGGGGCAGATGGCGTTCGTGTTGATGCCGTATTTACCCCACTCCACGGCCATGGCGCGCGTCATGTGCACCATGCCCGCCTTGCTCATGCAATATACGCCGATCTGCGGCAACACCTGCAAGCCCGCCATCGAGGCGATATTGATGATGCGGTGCTGTTTCTTCGGGTCGCCCTTGGCGCGCGCGATCATGCGCTTGGCCGTTTGCTGGGCCACGAAGAACGAACCGCGCAGATTGGTGTCCATCACGAACGAGTAATCTTCGGGCGTGACGTCGACCAGGCGTTGCGTGGTGGAGACACCTGAATTGTTGACGAGGATATCGATGGGGCCCGCTTCCGTTTCCGCATGCGCGATGGCCGACTTGATGCTGGCGAAGTCGGTCACGTCGAGCGACACCACATGCGCGGCGCCGCCGTCCGCTTCGATTTCGGCGCGCAATTCCTTCAGGCGTTCGGTGCGGCGCGACGCCAGCACGACCTGTGCGCCGGCCTGGGCCAGCACTTTTGCAAAGCGCGCGCCGAGGCCGCTCGATGCGCCGGTAATCAGGGCAATCTTGCCCTCGAAATTGACTTCTATGCCCACGAGCTACTCCTGTTTTATTTTAGACAACACTTTACGCCGTGCCTATGGCAATCGGGCAAATTCCCCCGCAGCGCACTCGAGCAAAAGTAAACGCCATCATTACACAAAATGGCCGGATTTAGATTGCGGCGAGGGGCAATGTCACGCAAAATGGCGCCAAAGTTGCAATCCTCGTCAAAAACAAGCACACTCGTGCTTAAATTTCCCCGATGATGCTTTATTCCCTATCCTTGCTACCTAATTGAGTGACTATAAATCGAGACCATGACACAGCCTAATAACTTAGTTGAACAGTACGGACCGCGCGAAACCATGGAGTATGACGTGGTGATCGTCGGCGGTGGCCCCGCAGGCTTGGCCGCGGCGATCCGCCTGAAGCAGCTGGCCGCTGAAAAGAGCCAGGAAGTGTCCGTCTGCGTGCTGGAAAAAGGCGGCGAACTGGGCGCGCATATCCTGTCGGGCGCCATCATGGACCCGAAAGCGCTCACGGAACTGATTCCGAACTGGAAAGAACTGGGCGCGCCCCTGAACACGGAAGTGACGGAAGACCGCATCCTGTTCCTGACCGAAACGAAAGCGTATAAAACGCCAGGCTTCGCCGTGCCGGCCTGCTTTGAAAACCACGGCAACTACATCGTCTCGCTGGGCAATGTCGTGCGCTGGATGGGCCAGCAGGCGGAAAACCTGGGCGTGGAAATCTTCCCCGGCTTCCCTGCCGCGGAAATCCTCTACAACGACGACGGCTCCGTGAAAGGCGTGGCGACCGGCAACATGGGCGTCAAGCGCGATGGCGAACCGGGTCCCGACTTCCAGCTGGGCATGGAATTGCACGCCAAGTACACGCTGTTCGCCGAAGGCGCGCGCGGCCACCTGGGCAAGCAATTGATGGCCAAGTATGACTTGAACGCCGGCAAGGATCCCCAATCGTACGGCATCGGCATCAAGGAATTGTGGGAAATCGACCCGGCCCAGCACAAGCCTGGCCTGGTGATCCACTCGAGCGGCTGGCCGCTGGACACGAAAACCTATGGCGGCTCCTTCCTGTACCACCTGGAAAACAACCAGGTGATGGTCGGCTACGTGGTGGGCCTGAACTACGAAAACCCGTATTTGTCGCCGTACGAGGAATTCCAGCGCTACAAGACGCATCCGGAAATCCGCAAGTTCTTCGAAGGCGGCAAGCGTATTTCCTACGGCGCGCGCGCGATCGCGGCCGGCGGCCTGCAATCGTTGCCGAAACTGGTGTTTGCCGGCGGCGCGCTGATCGGCTGCGATGCGGGTTTCCTGAACATGAGCCGCATCAAGGGCAGCCACGCGGCCATCAAGAGCGGCATGCTGGCGGCGGACGCGGCCTTCGGCGCGCTGGGCGAACAGCGCCAGCACGATGAACTGACGAGCTACCCTGTCGCGTTTGAAAAATCCTGGCTGCATGAAGAGCTGCACGTGGCGCGCAACGTCAAGCCATGGCTGTCGAAAGGTCTGTACCTGGGCAGCCTGATGACGGGCATCGACCAGCTGATCTTCCGCGGCAAGGCGCCATGGACCCTGCACCACTCGCATGGCGACCACGAATGCCTGAAACCGGCGGCCCAGTCGAAAAAGATCGTGTATCCGAAACCCGATGGCAAGCTGACCTTCGACAAGATGTCGTCCGTGTTCATCTCGAACACGAACCACGCGGAAGACCAGCCCATCCACCTGACGTTGAAGAACGCCAGCGTGCCCGTCGACGTCAACCTGGCCACGTATGCGGGGCCGGAAGCCCGTTACTGTCCCGCCGGCGTGTACGAGTTCGTAAAGAACGACGACGGCGCCGAACGCCTGCAGATCAATGCGCAGAACTGCGTGCACTGTAAAACCTGCGACATCAAGGATCCGACGCAGAACATCGTGTGGGTGACACCGGAAGGCGGCGGCGGGCCGAACTATCCGAATATGTAAGCCGGTCGCCCGGCATGCAGCGGCAGCGCTACCGCGCTGCGGCTGCCGCGAGCTTACAGATACTTGTCGCCAGCCAGGCGGCTGCGTATCGTTTTTGCCGGCGCGCCATAGCTGACGCACAAATCGGCCACGGGCCGCGTCACCACGGCACCGGCGCCGACCACGCAGTGACTGCCTATGCGCATGCGCTGCAGCAGCAAGGCGCCCATGCCCAGGGCGCTGCACGTGCCGATGAAGCAACTGCCGCCTGTCGCAGCGGCAGGCGCCAGGCTGGAAAACGCCTCCATCACGGAATCGTGATCAAGCGAGGCGCGCGTGTTGACGATACAGCCATGCCCGACGTCGCAGCCGGGATTGATCACCGCCCCTGCCATCACCACGCTGCCCGCACCGATGTGCACGGTCCTGGCGACACAGGCCTGCGGATGCACGGCGCTGACGAATGGCAGTTGCGGGCACAATGCCGCCACGCGGGCCGTCACGCTTGCCCGCACGAAGTTGTCGCCGATGGCCACCAGTAATCCTGCCACGGCCAGCTGCTCCACCAGGACCGGTAGATCGGACTCGGCGCCCAGGACGCGATAGCCCGAGGTTTCCTCACCGATCGTCCGGAACGCATCGATCAAGCCGGCGATATGAAAGACCCCCTGGCGTTCGACCACGTCAATGACGACCTTCGCATGGCCCGACGAGCCAATGATTAAAATGTTTTGCATATCCCAGCTGAAAAGTGAACGATATCGGACAGCGACCGCCCGGCAAGGAAGGCGCCAATTCACGGGCATCATACCAGCAGCCCGGCACAAGGCATGCCGCCCATCCGCCTGCAAGGTTTTTAAAACAGCCACTTTTCCCCGCGCTTTGACCAGCCAGCAACACCAAGTTTGCATTGCGACAGCATTCCTGGATAAATTCCACCTGGAAAGTTTCTCAGAAGCACTTTCACCAGTTACAATTCCCTCTGCTAACTATTTCACCTTCCGCCCGCCCATGAACGCAAACGCCCTTCCCGCAGTGCCCCTCGACGCCGAATTGCAGCAGGCAATTACCGAACACCAGGCTGGCCGTTTTGCGGAGGCGGAAGAGCTTTACCTGGCGATTTTGCAGGCGCAGCCGTATCACGCCATCGCCAACCACAATATGGGCTTATTGGCAGGACAGGTCGGGCAATACGAGGCCGGCTTGCCGTATCTGCACAAGGCGCTGTCGGTCAACCCCGACGAAGGCCAGTTCTGGCTGTCGTATGCGGATGGTTTGCTCAAGGCCGGCGAACGCGAACAGGCGCTGGAGATCGTCACGTCGGCCATCGCGCGCGGTCTCGACAACGAGCAGTCGCAAGGCTTGCGCAGCCGCATCGAAACGGCGATCGCCGGCACGCCGACAGCGCAGGAAACGCAGCACGTCATTGCGCTGTATCAAGCCGGCCACCATGCCGAACTGGAGGCGGCCAGTCACACCCTGACGCAGCGCTATCCCGATTCCGATTTTGCCTGGAGCGTGCTGGGCACCGCCCTGCAATTACAGGGCAAGGATGCGTTCGAGGCCTTGCAAAAAACCGCGCAATTGGCGCCCAACGATGCCGAAGCGCATGGCAACCTGGGTACCGCATGGCAGGAACGAGGCATGTACGACCAGGCGATCGACAGCTATACCAGGGCGCTGGAACTGAATCCGGACTTTGTCGAAGCGCATGGCAACCTGGCGGCGGCCCTGCAGGCGCAAGGCAAGCTGGAGCAGGCTGAACAGGCATACCGGCAAGCGCTGGCACTGCGTCCCGATTACGCCAAGGGCCACTTCAATCTCGGCAATACACTGCAAGCGATGCAGCGCAGCGCCGAAGCCATCGCCTGCTATCAAAGCGCGCTGGCCCTGCTACCGGGCGACGCCGACATCTATCTGAATCTGGGCAACGCCCAGCAAGACCTGCAGCAATGGCAAGCGGCCATCGTCAGCTACCGGGCCGTACTGCAATTGGCGCCCCAGACCACGGCGGCGCATGCCAATCTGGCCGCGGCGCTGCATGGAGCCCAAGACTACGCGGGCGCCGTGACCAGCTACCGCCGCGCCATCGCACTGCATCCCGACGACGCCAAACTGCACAACAACCTGGGACGCGCCCTCCAGTCGCTGGAGCAGCCGGAGGAAGCGATCGCCGCGTACGAGCAGGCGATCGCGCTCGATAGCGATTTCACCCAGGCGCTGAGCAATCTGGGATTGCTTCAATGCAAACAGAAGAATTACACGGCGGCCATCGAGTACTGCGCAAGAGTGCTGCGCCTGCAGCCGGACGATGCGCAAGCCTGCGGCCAGCTCGCCATCGCCTACGGAGCGGCCGAGGACCGGGACAATGCCCTCAAGTATTTCCAGCAAGCCATCGATCTGGCCCCGGACAATGCCGCGAACCACAGGCAGCTGGCCGATTACTACAGCACCATCAAGCGCTATCCGCTCGCGGTGGAGGCCTACCGCCGCACCCTGGAACGCGATGCCAGCGACAGCGAAACGCATAACCACCTGGGCGTCGCCCTGCAAGAGCTGGAGCAATACGAGGCGGCCACCGCCGCCTATGAGTGCGCGCTCGAACTGGAACCGAAAAACATCTCGGCGCTGTGCAACCTGGGCTCGACGCAGCAGGCGCAGAAGCAACTGGAACACGCAAAACAGACTTATCTGGCAGCACTCGCTATCGATCCAGCATTCGAGCGCGCCCACTTCGCACTCGGCAATTGCTACGTGCTCATGAACGAGCAGCTGCTCGCGCTCGAGTGCTACCACAAGACACTGGAAATCAATCCCGACTATCGCGACGCCTACGTCAACATCAGCGCAACGTTCAGCAATATCGGCAGGATAGAAGAAGCGATCGAAGCCTGCCGCAAGGGCCTGGCCGTCTGCCCGCTGTGGGAAACCCTGTTCAGCAACTACCTGTTCCTGTTGTCGCATAGCACCGAGATCGATCCGCAGGCGCTCTTTGCCGAGCATCAGCGCTTCAGCGACACCTTTGAAACGCACATTGCCAAAGGAAGCGCCGGGCACAGCAACAGCCGCGACCCGCTGCGCACCCTGAAAGTTGGCTTCGTGTCGGGCGACCTGCACAACCATCCGGTGCCGCACTTCCTCATTCCGATACTGGAAAATATCGCCAATGACGCCAAGTTGTCGCTGTATGCCTACCACAACAATCCGTGCAATGACGACATCACGGAGCGCCTGCGGGAAGTCATTCCCCACTGGCGCCAGGTCGAGCACCTGTCCGATCCGGACCTGGGCCAGCTGATCCGCGACGATGGCATCGACATCCTCATCGATTTGTCCGGCCATACGGGCAAGAACCGGCTGCTGATGTTTGCCGCCAAGCCCGCCCCTGTCCAGGCCAGCTGGATCGGCTACCCGCTCACGACGGGACTGCAATCGATCGATTACTATCTGGGCGATCAGCACTTCACGCCACCGGACGAATTGGGCGACCAATTCTCCGAGAAACTGCTGCTGCTGCCCGCCTGTGTGCCCTTCCTGCCGTCCAAGCTGGCGCCCAGCGTCCAGCCCGCGCCCGTATTGACCAATGGCCACATCACGTTTGGCAGTTTCAACCGTACCAATAAAATCAATCGCCAGGTCATCGCGCGCTGGGCCAGGGTGCTGCGCGCCGTCCCCGATTCCAAGATGATCGTGGCGGCCATGCCGAAATCGGAAGCGCCGCCGCAACTGGCGGCCTGGTTCGCGGAGGAAGGCATTGCGCCGGAACGCCTGACCTTCGAAGGACGCACGGGCATGGCCCAATTCATGGCCATCCATCACCGAATCGATATCTGCCTCGACGCCTTCCCGTATTGCGGCAGCACGACAACGCTGCATGCGCTGTGGATGGGCGTGCCCACCCTCACGACAGCAGGCCCGACCATGCCTAGCCGCGCCGGCAACATGATCATGCGCCAGGTCGAACTCGATGACTTTATTGCCACCGACGAAGATGATCTCGTGCGCAAGAGCGTGGCCATGGCGGCCAACCCCATGCTGCTGGGCGCCTACCGCTTCAGCATGCGGCACCGCCTGGAACGCTCGGTCCTGGGCAAACCCAAGCTGATTACGGAAGGCCTGGAAAATGGCTTGCGCATCATCTGGCAACGCTGGTGCGAGGGCTTGCCGCCCATCTCGTTCGAAGCACCCGTGGCCGTACCCAACCCGCCGATCGGATTATGATGAGCGCTCAAAAAAACAAACCCGTGTATGTCACCCAGCCCCTGCTGCCGCCGCTGGAGGATTTCCTGCCGTATCTGGAAACGATCTGGAACAACAAGATCCTGACCAATGGCGGCCCGTTCCACCAGCAACTGGAACAGGCGCTGTGCGACTACCTGGGCGTCAAGCACATCTGCCTGTTCGCCAATGGCACCTTGGCATTGATGACGGCCTTGCAGGCGCTGCGCATCAACGGCGAAGTCATCACGACGCCGTATTCGTTTGTCGCCACCGCTCATTCGCTGCTGTGGAATAACATCAAGCCCGTCTTTGCCGACATCGAGCCGCACAGCCTGAACCTCGACCCGAGCAAAATCGAGGCGGCCATCACGCCGCAGACCACCGCCATCATGCCCGTGCATTGCTACGGCCGGCCATGCGATATCGAAGCCATCGAGAAAATTGCCGACAACTACAACCTGAAGGTGATCTACGATGCCGCGCATGCGTTTGGCGTGCGCCACCGGGGCGGCAGCGTGCTCAATCACGGCGACCTTTCCGTAATCAGCTTTCATGCCACCAAGATCTTCAACACCTTCGAAGGCGGCGCCATCGTCTGCCCCGACGCCAAGACCAAGCAACGGATCGACCACCTGAAAAACTTCGGCTTCGTCGATGAGGTCACGGTCGTTGCCGCCGGCATCAATGGCAAGATGAGCGAAATCAATGCCGCCTTCGGCTTGCTGCAGCTCAAGGGCATCGACGGCGCGCGCCAGAAACGCAAGGCGATCGATGCGCATTACCGCCAGCAACTGGCTGGCATCGATGGCATCACCTGCGTGCAGCAAGGCGATGCCGAGGCCGCCAACAACGCGTATTTCCCCATCCTGGTCGGCCCCGATTATCCGCTGTCGCGCGACGCCCTGTTCCAGCGCCTGCGCGACCAGGAAATCTATGCGCGCCGCTATTTTTACCCGCTCATCAGCGACTTCCCCATGTACCGCGGCATGCCGTCCGCCGCGCACGCGAACCTGCCCGTGGCGCGGCTCGCCTCATCGCAAGTGATCTGCCTGCCCATCTATCCGGATCTGGAGATGGCGACCGTGGACGCCATTATCGCCATGATCGCCGCGCCCGCACTGCAACAAGAAGTGATACGGAACATCGCCTGATGCAAATTTCCACCGAAACCAATTTTTCCGGCGTAGCGGAGAACCATGCCTGGTCGGGCCAATTCACGGTGCTGGGCTACGCGGATGGCGCCATCAGCACCCTGCCCCATCAATTTTTCCGCAACTGGCTGGACCAGGAACCGGAGAACGGCCACTTTTATATTGGGCGCGGCTCCTGTTTCGGCGTCGGTTCGCTGGTGAAATATGACAGCGGACAGCAAAGCCTGTGCGTCGGACGCTATGTAGCCGGTGGCTCGCGCCTGAGTTTCATCCTCAATGGCCAGCATGAAATGCGCACGGTCTCGACCTTCATGCTGTCGATCCTTGGCGGCGGATTGAAAAATACGCCGCCGCCACAGTATGCCGACACGGTGATCAAGAACGATGTGTGGATCGGCGACGAAGTGATGGTGCTGGGCGGCAGCGTGATCGAAAACGGCTGCGTCATCGGCGCCCGCTCGCTGCTGCCACCGAATTTCCGTTCGGAACCCTATGGAATTTATGCGGGTTCGCCAGCGCGCCTGATCCGCTACCGCTTCACGGAAAAAGTCCGTGCCGCGCTGCTGGAGCTGGCCTGGTGGGAAATGCCGCTGGAATGGGTACGCAACAACAACGCCATGTTCCTGGAGGACCTGTGCGCAGACGAAGCGAAGGCATTGCTGGTCATTAACATCCTGAAAAGCAGCCGCCAGCAATGGGAAGCGGAACACGGCGGCGTGGCCGATTGAACCTGATGCAACTTGCCACTAAGGAAAGAAAAAATATATTTCCACGCGGCATTTAATAAAGCGGAAGGAATGGTCGTCTTGTACTGGTAGGAGCAGATAAACCGTCGCTCCTCACCATAACCACCCAATTAGGAATGACACCATGCTGAGTCTTCACACCAACGCTGCTTCCCTGTCGGCACAAAATTCGATCTCGAATACCCAATCCAAACTGTCGACTTCGATGACGCGCCTGAGCACCGGCTTCCGCATCAACTCGGCAATGGATGACGCTGCCGGCCTGCAAATCGCCACCCGCCTGAAAGCACAAACCAGCGGCATGACCGTTGCGATGAACAACACGCAAAACAGCACCTCGCTGCTGCAAACGGCCGAAGGCGCGTTCGCTGAAGTCACCAACATGCTGGTGCGCATGAAAGACCTGGCAACCCAGGCTTCCGATGCCTCGTCGACCGCAGCCGACAAGACCGCCATGCAAGCTGAATACAATGCATTGGGTCAAGAGCTGTACAACGTGATGACCAACACCACGTTCGGCGGCACCAAGCTGCTGGGCAAAGGTAGCGCTGCTGCCGACGGCACGCTGTCGACGTCGATGACGTTCCAGATCGGTGCAAGCTCGACCGAAAAAATGACTTTCGACGTATCGGGCAACCTGTCGACCTTGAACACTGCCCTGAGCGGCCTGAGCGCGAACTTCTCGAGCGGCGCATCGACCGGCGCGACGGAACTGACCGCTTCCGCCAACGCCACCATCGGCCTGCTGGCTACCGCCATCGACAGCGTCAGCACCGTGCGTTCGGCACTGGGCGCGACGGCTAACCGTCTGGACCACGTCAACACCAACTTGTCGAACATCGCCACCAACACCAAAGCCGCTACCGGCCGCATCATGGACACCGACTTCGCTACCGAAAGCTCGAACATGACGTCGTCGCAAATGCTGCTGCAAGCTGGCACCGCGATGCTGAAACAAAGCAACAGCATGTCCTCGATGGTCATGTCCCTGCTGCAATAATATCGGCCTGCCGCTTGCGGCCAGCTCATCGAAGCCAGACTCCGGTCTGGCTTTTTTTTCGCCTGCGGCTGGCACAAGCATGTCGCAACACCAGCAAAACAGGCCGGCGAAGCAACAAATACCATTTATTTTAAAAAATTTCCTTAAAGCATTTAATTAAGGTGGCGGCACGGTCGTCTTGTACTGATAGGAGCAGATAAACCGTCGCTCCTCACCGTAACCACCCAATTAGGAATGACACCATGCTGAGCCTTCACACCAACGCTGCTTCCCTGTCGGCACAAAATTCGATCTCGAATACCCAATCCAAACTGTCGACTTCGATGACGCGCCTGAGCACCGGCTTCCGTATCAACTCGGCAATGGATGACGCTGCCGGTCTGCAAATCGCCACCCGCCTGAAAGCACAAACCAGCGGCATGACCGTTGCGATGAACAACACGCAAAACAGCACCTCGCTGCTGCAAACGGCTGAAGGCGCTTTCGCTGAAGTCACCAACATGCTGGTGCGCATGAAAGACTTGGCAACCCAGGCTTCCGATGCTTCGTCGACCGGCGCCGACAAGACCGCCATGCAAGCTGAATACAATGCACTGGGTCAAGAGCTGTACAACGTGATGACCAACACCACGTTCGGCGGCACCAAGCTGCTGGGCGACGGCGCAGCTGCCGCCTCCGGCACGCTGTCGACGTCGATGACGTTCCAGATCGGTGCAAGCTCGACGGAAAAAATGAGCTTTGACGTTTCCGGCAACCTGACCGCGCTGAACGCAGCCCTGACCGGCCTGAGCAAAAACTTCTCGTCGGCAGCATCGACGGGCGCAACGGAACTGACCGCCACCGCCAACGCCACCATCGGCCTGCTGGCTACCGCCATCGACAGCGTCAGCACCGTGCGTTCGGCACTGGGCGCGACGGCTAACCGTCTGGACCACGTCAACACCAACTTGTCGAACATCGCCACCAACACCAAAGCCGCTACCGGCCGCATCATGGACACCGACTTCGCTACCGAAAGCTCGAACATGACGTCGTCGCAAATGCTGCTGCAAGCTGGTACCGCGATGCTGAAACAAAGCAACAGCATGTCCTCGATGGTCATGTCCCTGCTGCAATAATATCGACTTGGCCGCTTGCGGCCAGTTCATCGAAGCCAGACTCCGGTCTGGCTTTTTTTTCGTCTGCGGTTCTTGGTCTTTCCGGCATATTGAACTAAATTGCCATCACGTTTAACGATGTTGCCGGCATAGTCGCCTATACAAGGTAGAACACCGAACAATCGTCCACTGGAGCCGCCGCGTGCTGAGCATTCATACCAATACTGCCGCACTGTCAGCCCAGCGGGCCATGGGCTGGGCACAGCAAATGCTGTCGACGTCGATGACGCGCCTCTCCACGGGCTTTCGCATCAACTCGGCCATGGACGACGCGGCCGGCTTGCAGATCGCTACCCGGCTGAGCGCCCAGACCAGCGGCATGGCGGTGGCCATGCGCAACACGCAAAACAGTACTTCCCTGCTGCAGACGGCCGAAGGCGCGTTTGGCGAAGTGACCAGCATGCTCGTGCGCATGAAGGACCTGGCCACCCAGGCAGCTGACGCCTCGTCGAACCAGAAGGACCGCGAGGCCATGCAGGGCGAATACGATGCGCTGGGCGCCGAGCTGTACAACGTCATAACGAACACCCGCTACGGCGGCACTTTATTGCTGGGCAACGGCAGCGCCGGCGTGGGTACCTTGTCGCAAGCCATGACGTTCCAGATCGGCGCCACCGGCAGCGAAACCATGCAGTTCAGCGTGGCGGGCGACATGGGCGCGCTCAACGCGGCACTACAGGCGATCTCCGTCAATTTCGCGCCAGGCGCCACCGCCGGCAGCGAATTTGCCAGCAACAGCAGCGCCAATGGCATGATCGACATGCTGGCGGCGGCCGTCGACAAGGTCGGCAGCGTGCGCTCGGCGCTGGGCGCCACCGCGAACCGGCTTGGACACATCTACAATAACCTGTCCAACATGGTCACCAACACCAAGGCCGCCATCGGCCGCATCATGGACGTCGACTACGCGGCTGAAAGCGCCAACATGACGTCGGCGCAAATGCTGATGCAAGCGAGTACGGCCATGCTCAAGCAAAGCCAGAGCATGAGCAAGCTGATTCTTTCTTTATTACAATAATTACCGGCAGGACGCGATGGCGGATCGGATGAATATGTATCAGCAGGAAGCAATGGCATGGCGATAGACCGCATTGCATCGGGCAACCCGGTGCCCCTGATTACCCAGCGCTTCGACGTCAGCCCCGCTACGCCGATGGTGCCGGGCGTGGTCCAGCCGCTGGTGCCGATCGGCCCCTACATGGCGCCCGCGCCCGACGCCGGCACCCTGCCCGCCCAGCTGCAGCAGAAGGGACAGGACAGCCTGGCGTCCCTCATCAAACCCAATGCCGAGGGTACGGGCGGCGCCCTGCCGCGCGACAGCAGCGCCATGCAGGTCAACCAGCTGTTCTTCACGCGCCAGCTCATATGGCAGCCGCCCGACGCTGCGCAGCTGGCCGCGTCGTGGCGCGTGATGGTGCGCACGTATGGCGAACAATATGCGGCCCTGCAAGAACAGGCGCGCGGCCAGCATGTGCCGGGCAGCCTGTTCATGGCCGAGCAGCAGCCGGCCCTGCTGCGCGAAGGCGCACGTCCGCCGTTGACGGTCGACAGCGAAGCGTGGCGCTTTGCCGTGTATGGCTGGGGCGGCCAGCGCCTGCTGCTGCGCGTGCTGGCCAGCGACGAAGACGAGGACGCAGCGCCGAAACGGCGCGGCAAGGTGGCGCTGCGCGTCGAACTGATCATCATCGGCATCGGCCGGGTCGTGATCCAGATGGAGCCGTCCGGCGACGGCGTGCTGCTGGAACTGGCCGCCGACGAGGAAGCCGCCTTGCGTCATTTGCGCCTGGCCCTGCCCGAGATCGCCGACGCCGTGCGGCGCGCGGGCCTGCGCCTGGTGCGCTGCCGCCTGAACCGCCAGTTGCATGCACAGCGCGTGCACGGCAATTACCCGATGCAGGCGGGCGCCGCCTCGCTGTCGCTGCCCCTGTTTCGCGCCATGGCCGAAGTGGCCCTGCTGCTGACGCAGCCGGAAGCGGAAGTGGCGGCCGATCCCGATGCGCCCCAAGCCCCCGCCGCTGAAACCGAGGAGGAGCCCGTCATCGTCTCGAAGGAAGTGGCGGCGCCGTTCGGTTACGACTATGGCGACGAGGAAGACACGGCGCCAGGCGCCACCGTGCTGCTGCTGGCCGATGGCCAGGAGCACGAGCTGCTGCCGCCCATCGACGAGCAGGATTGACGCGGCATAAAAAAACGGCGCCCGAAGCGCCGTTTTTTTTCGTTCCAGCAATTTACCCCACCGTGCCGATGATGCTCACTTCGCGGTTTTCCGGGATTTCGTTATACGACAGCACGTGCAGGCCAGGCGCGAACAGGCGCGCATAGCGGGCCAGCAGCGGACGGATCTGCGGCAGTACCAGCAGCAGCGGCGGCGTGGCCTGCTGCTTCATCTGCTCGCGCGCCACCGGCATGTTCACTTGCAGCTGCGACAGCAGATGCGGGTCGATCGGATAGTTGTCCAAAGTCACCTTGCCCGACTGGCGCGCCTGGTTAAGGGAACCAAGCAGCATGTTTTCCAGTTCGCCGCCCAGGTTAAACGCCTGCATTTCCATCTTCTGGCCGAACAGGCCGCTGACGATCTGGCGCCGCAGCGCACAGCGCACTTCGGCCGCCAGCAGGATCGGATCCTTGGTCGTTTCCGAACTGTCGAGCAAGGTGGTGGCGATGGGCACGATATCCTTCAGTGACACATTTTCCGCCAGCAAGACGCGGAACACGCGCAGCAGCTGCGTATGCGTCAGCGCCTTGTCCAGCGCGCCAGCGAGCTTGGGCGACAGGGCCGTCAGCCGCTCCATCATGTTCGACACATCTTCGTGGCGGAACAGTTCCGGCAGGTATTCGCGCACCATCTTCGACAAGTGCGTGGCGATCACGCTGGGCGCCTCGATGACCTGGTAGCCGAGGCCCAGCGCATGTGCTTTTTCGCCCGGTTCGATCCACGTGACGGGCATGCCGTAGGCCGGCTCGATGCCGGGGATGCCGTCGAGCTGGCCATACACGTTCGGCGACGGGATAGCCATCAGGCGGTCGGCCTGCACTTCCGCCTGCGCCACCACGGTGCCCGACAGCACGATCGCATACTGCGACGGCTTCAGGGCCAGGTCGTCGCGCACGCCGATGTTCGGCAACAGCAAGCCCATCGATTCGGACAGGCTCTGGCGCACGCCCTTGACGCGCTTGTTCAGCGGTTCGCCCTGGGTTTTATCCACCATGCCGACCAATTTATAGCCGAGCATCACCATCAGCGGCTGTACGGCCGGCAATTGCTGCCATTCCAGTTCGGCCGGCTTGTCATCGCGCAAGGCCGCCTCGATGGCCGCCATGCCGGCCGCGTCGGGTCCCTTCACGCGCTTGGTCAAACGCCAGGCCACGAAGGCCAGCACGCCGGCAAAGGTCATGAACATGAACCACGGCATGCCCGGGATCAATGCCAGCGCCACCATCATGCCGGCCGCGCTGTAGATCACCGTTGGCGACGTCAGCACCTGGCCTGCCACTTGCTGTTCGAAGTCGCCCGAATCGCTGATACGGGTCACCAGGATGGCGGCCGCGGCCGACAGCAGCAGCGCCGGGATCTGCGCCACCAGGCCATCACCGATGGTCAGCAGTGCGTACTGGCGGAAGGCGTCGCCGAACGACAGGTCGTGCATCAGCGAGCCGATGGCCACGCCGCCGACCATGTTGATGATCAAGATCAGAATACTGGCGACGGCGTCGCCGCGCACGAACTTCGACGCGCCGTCCATGGCGCCATAGAAATCCGCTTCCGCGGCCACGTCCTTGCGGCGGATCTGGGCTTTTTCCTGGTTGATCAGGCCGGCGTTCAGGTCAGCGTCAATCGCCATCTGCTTGCCTGGCAAGGCATCGAGGGTAAAGCGCGCCGACACTTCCGAGATACGCTCGGCGCCCTTGGTGACGACGGCGAAGTTGATGATCATCAAGATCACGAAGACCACGATACCGACGACGAAGTTACCGCCGATCACCACGTTACCAAACGCCTCGATCACCTTACCGGCCGCATCCGCGCCCGTATGGCCGTGCAGCAACACCACGCGCGTCGACGCCACGTTCAGGGTCAGCCTGAGCATGGTGGTGGCCAGGATCACCGTCGGGAAGACGGAGAAATCGAGCGGCCGCTTGGCCGACACGCTGACGAGGATGACGATCAGTGCCAGCACGATATTGAAAGTGAACAAGATATCGAGCAGCACGGGCGGCAGCGGCAAGATGATCATCGCCAGGATCACCAGCAGGAACAGCGGCGTGGCGAACTTGTGGCGGCGCATTTCGGCAACCAACCGGTTCAGGAAATTCATGAAGGTACTACCTCGCTCAAATGAGATGGCACGACCACCTCGGTGGGAAATGGGGGCTGGGCGGCGCGCTGCCCAGTACGGAATGCTTTCAGCTGCAGTATGTAGTTAAGCACCTGCGACACGGCCTGGTACAGCTGCACGGGAATCTGCTGCTGCACCTGGCTGGTGTTGTAGATGGCGCGCGCCAGCGGCGGCAACTCCAGCGTTTCGATATTGTGTTCCTTCGCCACTTGCCGGATATACAGCGCCATCTCGTCGACGCCCTTGGCAACGACGAACGGCGCCTCGGCGCGGTCCTGGTCATACTTCAATGCGACGGCGTAATGCTCGGGATTGACGATCACCACGTCGGCGTCGGGCACGGTCTTGCGCACGCTGCGCCGGCCGATCTGCTGCTGCAGCTGGCGGATGCGCTGGCGCACTTCGGGCCGCCCTTCGCTGCTTTTATGTTCTTCCTTGACGTCCTGCTTGCTCATGCGCTGGTTGCGGGCAAAGAAAAACGCCTGCGCCGGCACGTCGATGATGGCAAACAGCACGAAGACGGAAATGAGCGCCATCAGGCCGTCGAGCATCAGCGCCGAGCCATCGAGCATGGCCTGCTGCAGGGGCCGGTGTTGCAAATCCACGTACTGCGTCAGGCTGGAGCGGCTCACGTGCACGAGTACCATGCCCAGCACGGCGGCCTTGGCGATCGACAAGCCGAATTCAAAGCCGTGCTTGGGCGACACGAGGCGGCCCAGGTTCTTGGCCGGGCTCAGGCGCTCCATCTTCGGCGCCCAGTTCTTCGTGCTGATGACCCAGCCGCCAGGGATCAAGGAGCCGAGCACGACGAACAAAGGCACGCAGAACAGCGGCACGATCATCTTGATCAGCAAGCCCACCGACGTGGTAAACGCCATCGACATGGCATTTTCCAGCGCGCCCTTGCTGTCGAGCGGCATGAAGGACATGGCGAACAGTTCGCGAAAGCTGACCAGATAACCGGGCAGCAGGTAAATGAAGACCTTCATGCTGATCAGGATGCCCAGCGCCGTCGACAGGTCGCGCGAACGCACCACCTGCCCTTCCTGGCGCGATTTCTTCAGCTTCTGTGCTGAAGCCTTTTCTGTTTTGTCGCCCGTGCTGCTATCCGCCATGGGCCACCCGCATTTGTTCCTGGATCATGTCGAGCACGCGGTTCGTCATGGCGACATAGTGCTCCGGGATAAAGCGCACGATCTGTATCAGCATCAGCAGGCCGAACATGGTGATCATGGAAAAACCCAGCGAAAACAGGTTCAGCGACGGCGCCACCCGATTCAGGAAGCCAAAGCCAAGCTGCACCACCATGGTGGAAAAGACGATGGGCAAGGCCAGCAGCATGGCGGCGGCGAAGATCCATGCCACGTTGTACGCCACCGTCTGCAGCAGCAGCGGCCCGTAGCCCTGCCCCACGGGCCAGGCCGTGAAACTGGCGCCGATCACGCCCGTCAGCACGAGGTGGCCATCGATGGCGAAAAACACGATCATGCACATGATGGTGAGCAAACCCGTGATCACGTCCGACGAGGTGCCGTTGAGCGGATCGTTCATGACGGCCATGGAAAAGCCCACCTGGCTCGACACGAGGTAGCCGAGCACCGACATGACGGACATGGCGAAGTGGAAAGCCAGGCCAAGGACGAAGCCGATGATGGCCTGCTCCAGGGTGGCGACGAGGGCGTGCAGGGAAAACGGATCGATCTTCAGCAACTCCTGCGACACGCCAGATGCCTGCATCACGGGCAGCATCAGGATCGCCAGCACCAGCGACAGCAGCACCCGCACGGGAACGGGCACCATCGCGTCGCCGATCACGGGCGAGGCGCTGAGCATGGCCAGGATGCGGCAGAACGGCCACCACACGGCCAGCAGAAACGGCAGCACCTGATTGAAAATCTGATCCATGGCGCGGTGCTATCCGACCAGGGTGGCGGCGCGCTGAAAAATGGACACGCAATAATCCATCAGGTAACCGGCCATCCAGCGTCCGGCCAGGATCAGGGCCAGCAGGGTGACCAGCAGGCGCGGCAGGAAACTCATGGTCTGTTCATTGATCGATGTGGCCGCCTGCACCAGCGCGACCAGCAAGCCCATGAGCAAACCCGGCACGACCAGGATCACCACCAGCAGCATGACGACATGCAATGCTTCGATGATCAGGTCGACAGCGACTTCAGGGGTAAACATCGGTCAATAGCCCTGTATGCTGGTAACTAAGGTGTTGACGGTCAGGGTCCAGCCATCGACGAGCACGAACAGCAGCAGCTTGAACGGCAGCGAGATGACGAGCGGCGAGAGCATCATCATGCCCATGGCCATCAGCACGGACGCCACCACCAAGTCGATGATGAGGAAGGGGATGAACAGCATGCAGCCGATCTGGAACGCCGTCTTGAGTTCGGACAATACGAACGCGGCCAGCTTGACCGTGAAACTATGGTCCTGCGGGCGCATGCTCGACGGTTCGCCGGCCAGGTGCGCGATCTGCGCCAGCGCGGCCTTGCTCGTCTGCGCCAGCATAAAGCGCGAAATGGGCACTTCGGCAATTTTCAAGGCTTCCTGCATGCCGATCTGGTCGCGGTCATAAGGCACGAACGCTTCCTTCCACACCTGGTCGCCGATGGGACGCATGACCAGCAAGGTGAGAATCAGGGCGATGCCGGTGACGATACGGTTGGGCAAGCCCTGCTGCAGACCGAGGGCCTGGCGCAGCAGCGACAGCACGATGACGAAGCGGGTAAAGCTGGTCATCATCATGACCATCACGGGCAGCAGCCCGAGCAGGGTCATGACGACGAGGATCTGCATCTTCACCGACAGGTCGGTCTTCGCGCCCGGCACCACGCCGGCGAGCAGGTCCTGCGCGCCGGCCGCGCCGCAGCACAGCATCAGAACAGGGACAGCCAGCGCGGCAGCCAGCGCGCCGCGGCGCCGGCTCAAGCCGGGTACCGCCAGCTTCATGCTGTCATCAGGTCGAGATTGAGGCCGTCGAGGTCGATGACTTTCAGGCCATAGTTCTCGCCGGCCACCACCACTTCGGCACGGCCGATCGGCGTGCCGTTGACCTTGATCACCAGCGGTTCGCCGGCCAGCATGTCGAGTTCGATCACACTTTCCGGACCGATGGCCATCAACTCTTCCAGCGAGATGCGGGCCGAGCCCACTTCCAGGGTCAGGGTGACGGGAATCTTGCGCATCATTTGCGGAATGTCGCGGCGTGCGCGGGTGCTGGCCACGTCGGAGACGTCGCCCTGGTCGATGATCATGTCATCGCCCAGGTCTTCCAGCAGGGTTTCGCTCTGGTTGGTATCGGTGATATTCATATTATTCGACATCTTCAAATGAGGTTAAACAGAGCTTGCCCTTGTGTTCGGAAACAGCCGCTGTAAATAAACGGGAGTCGTCAAGCATGACGTCGGTACGGCTCAGGCTGACTGGAATCACGTCGCCCACGCGCAAGTCGAACAAGGCGCCCAGCTGCACCTGCTTGCTGACGAGCCGGCCTTCCAGGGTCACTTGCAGGCGCGAAGCGAGCGGGCGTACGCTGCCGCGCAAGGCTTTCTTCGCTTGCGCGCGCTCGGGCAGCAGGCCGCGCAGCACGTCGGCCATCAGGCGCTTGTCCAGCGAGAACCAGAACTGGCCGCTCTGCCCCGCTTCGACGTCGCTGAGCGCCACGGTGACGATCCAGCTGCCGCGTGCCGGATGCACGCCGGACTGCACGGCGACCTCGGCAGTAGTGTCGATGTCGCTGCTCTTGCCCAGGGTTTGCAGGTTCTTGTGGATGCGGGTGAACAAACTGTGGACCAACTGTTGTCCCAGCACCACAGCGAGGCGCTCTTCCGTTGCCGTCACGCGCACTTGCGCCGGATCGGGCAGCGCGCCCTTGGCGCCGGCACTACCGTAGCGATAGTTCAGCACGCTCAACAGTATCTGCCGTTCGAGCGCAAAGCCCGGCTGGCCGGCCGGCGTGGAAAAACTCAGCCAGCGGTTCACGCTGTCTTCGTTCTCCACGCGCGACAAGGTCACGGCGTCGATCTGGAAATTGCCCCAGTAGCGACGGCTCATCGGCTGGCGCAGGGCCACGGCCAGGTCGTCGCGCAGCTGTGCGCCGAATACATGCAGCAAATGGACAGGGCGTCCAAGCAGACAGGAATCGAGGACTTGATGGCGCACAGTTTGATCTGTCTTGGTAATGATTGTCATGTAGTGGTCATGTCGGTATTGCGGTGGCAGAACAAATTATACGGATCGCCCGAAATTAAATACAGCATCATCTTGGCCTTGCCGACAGGTCTGCAAGCAAACGATTGCGCATCGTATCGCATGCTCGATGGCTACGGTGCTGAACAATACATGAAAAAGCCAAATATTGCCATGTATCAATATTCCTTGAGGCAATCCTCTCTTTACTTTATAGTTGCCCCGAGGTAAGCTTATAGCGAGAAAATAGTGATTTGCAGTGCGCCATTCCGCTTACCTGATTCCGGTTTTTATGGCAGTTCCCAGCTCCTCTTATTGCCACCAGAAGAAACTTTTATCAGATAATCATTAGTTGTCATGGCCATGTAAATCATGTCGGCGCAGGTCTGCCGGGTTTGTTTGAATCTGCTGAGCGGATGGTGTGGCAACTGATAAAACTGATGGGCCCAATTGAAATCGGGCCGGGCAAGATGGCATTCAATGTAATGCCTGCCGGAATGGCAAACCAGTAATTTCTGATTGATACGTCACCGCATATTGAAAGTAGAGGGCAAGATGAGCAACGAACTCGCAGGTCTGATCAAGGCCGATCTGGCAGCACTGAGCAATGACGCGCACGCCCTGGGCGCCAGCATCATGCCCGCCGCCCAGTTCGGCGCACCGGAACAATCCGGCTTCTCGTTTGCGCAAAGCATGAAAGACGCCATCGGCAAGGTCAACGGCGACGACCGCCTGGCCGCGCAGAAAATGAGCGACGTCGACAGCGGCAAGAGCGACGACATGGTCGGCGCCATGCTGGCCAGCCAGGAAGCGAGCCTGTCCTTCTCCATGTTGATGCAAGTGCGCAACAAGGTCATGGGCGCTGTCGACGAACTCATCAAACTGCCTCTGTAATCTTCACGTCCTGATCCACGCCCAGCCTCCCAGCGAAAGTTACCCCAAGTGATTACCACCATGAAGTCCGCATTTGCGCGCTGGCGCCCTGGCGCCCAGCCCGCCATCCCGCCCGCCCTGCTGAAAAACCTGGTTCCCATCGTCGTGCTGGCCATCGGCATCACCGCCATGGTGACCATGTACGCGTGGCGCGACCAGGCCAACTACAAGCCGGTGTTTGGCGCGCGCGAAAAAGTGGCCGTGACGGACATGATGGCCACCCTGGACGCCGAGCACATCCCCTACCGCTTGCATCCGGACAGCGGCCAGGTGCTGGTGCCCGACGCCATGCTGGGCAAGGTGCGCATGCTGCTCGCCTCGAAAGGTGTGACGGCGCAGCTGCCGGCCGGCCTGGAGCTGATGGACAAGAATGACCCGCTGGGCGTGTCGCAGTTCGTGCAGGACGTGCGCTTCCGCCGCGGCCTGGAAGGCGAGCTGGCGCAAAGCATCATGACGATGGACGCGATCGCTTCGGCGCGCGTCCATCTGTCGATTGCCAAGTCGACGTCGTTCGTCGCCAGCGATGGCGACAAATCGTCGGCCTCCGTCGTCGTGGCGCTGAAACCGGGCCGTACCCTGGCGCCGGAACAGATCGCCGCCGTCATCAACATGGTGGCTGGCAGCGTCGCCAGCCTGGCGCCCACGCGCGTGAGTCTGGTCGACCAGGGCGGCAACCTGCTGTCCTCGCACGTCGACCTGACGGACGGCTTCGACGCTTCGGCCGCTGGCAATGAAGGCGCGAAACGCTTCCAGGATGAGATCCGCCGCAACGTCACGGGCTTGCTGGGTCCCGTCATCGGCGAAGACAACTTCAAGCTCAGCGTGACGGCCGCCGTGAACAACGACCGCGTCGATGAAACGCTGGAAAAATACGGCGAAGCCCCGAAAGTGACGAGCGAGGCGATGCGCGAAGAGCAGGAACGCAACCGCACCGTGGCCGGCATTCCCGGCAGCCTGTCGAACCGTCCGCCAGCGGCCGCCGTGCCGGCACCGGCCGACGCCGCCGGCGCCGCACCGGCCGATGGCGCACCCAAGCCGTCCGACGATGGCACGGCCCGCAAGAACGCCACCACGCGCCAGTACGCGTATGACCGCAGCATCACGCAGATCAAGCGCAGCCGTGGCCGCCTGGAAAAACTCAGCGTCGCCGTCGTCCTCAACAGCGCCGCCGCACCGAATCCGAAAACAGGCTGGACCCCTGCAGAACTGGGCAATATCGAAAAAATGCTGACCAGCGGCCTGGGCATCAACGCCCAGCGCGGCGACAGCCTGAGCCTGACGGCGCTGGCCTTCCCTGCCAAGCCACCTGTCGCGCAATGGTGGGAGGAGCGCGACACCGTCGTCGATTTCAGCAGCTGGCTGCTGTACGCGCTGGGCGCCGTGCTCGGCTACTTCCTGATCCTGCGTCCGCTGCTGCGCCTGCTGACCTCGCGCCTGGCGCCGCCGCCACTGAAACAGCTCGATCCAGCCCTGGCGCTAGGCGGCAGCCCCGCCGCCGCCAGCGCCAATGGCGCAGCCGTTGCCGCCGCGCCGGCCCTGGGCGTGAACGGCAACCCGCTGGCGCTCGAAGGCGAGGCCGGCGCCGGCAACATGCCGGTCGTGCCGTTGCTGGAAAACTATGACTTGCCGCCGCCAGGCTCGGCGGTCGACGTGATGGTCGACCACCTGAAAGTGCTGGCGGAAAAAGAACCCGAGCGTGTCGCCGAAGTCGTCAAACAATGGATGCAGAAAAATGGCCGAACTCAACAACAGTAATCCCTCCGACGGCGCCGAGTACGAAAGCGCCAGTCTGACCCCCGTGGAACAGGCCGCCATCGTGCTGCTGAGCATCGGCGAAGAACAGGCCGCCAACGTGCTGCGCTGCCTGTCGCGTGAAGAATTGCTGGAAGTCACGCAAGTGATGTCGCGCATGAGCGGCATCAAGGTTGAATCCGTGAAAACGGCCATGCAGACCTTCTTCGACGACTACCGCCAGCAAAGCGGCGTGCATGGCGCCTCGCGCAGCTACCTGAAGCGCTCGCTGGACATGGCGCTGGGCAGCGATATCGCGAATAGCGTGCTGAACAATATTTATGGCGATGCGATCCGCCCCAAAATGGCGCGCCTGCAGTGGGCCTCGCCGAAATGGCTGGCCGAATACATCGTCAACGAGCACGTGCAGATGCAAGCCGTGTTCCTGGCCTTTTTGCCACCCGCGCTGGCCGGCCAGATTCTCGACGCACTGCCCGTCGAAGGCCGCGACCTGGTTTTGCTGAACCTGGCGCGCCTGGACGAGATCGACCGCGACCTGCTGGTCGAGCTCGATGAACTGGTGGGCCGCTGTCTGGGCACGCTCGACACGCAAAGCACCAGCGTGGAAGGCATCCGCCAGGCGGCCGAGATCCTCAACCGCATGCCGGGCAACCGCGCCGCGCTGGTCGAACTGCTGCGCGCGCACGACCCGGACGTCGTCTCGGAAATCGAACTGAGCATGTACGACTTCCTGATCCTGGCCACGCAGAGCGATGTCACGCTCACGCGCATCCTGGAAGACGTGCCGATGGAACAATGGGCGATCGCCCTCAAGGGCGCGGAACCGTCGATCCGCGACGCCGTGCTGAAAACCATGCCGCGCCGCCAGGCGCAGAGCTTCGAAGACATGATGCGCCGTTCCGGCCCCGTGCCGCTGTCGCGTATCGAACAGACGCGCCAGGAAATCATGGCCACCGTCAAGGGCCTCGCCGATGCGGGCGAGATCGAAGTGCAACTGTTTGCTGAAGCGGTGATCGAATGAAACACTTCCGCTCGTATCGTTTCCCGCCGCTGTCGCAATTCATCGCCGCCGGCCAGCGTGCCTCCAACGAGGACACGGATGGCCAGTGGCAGGCGTCCGTCTCGGAAGGTTTCGAGCAGGGCCAGCGCGACGGCTACGAAGTGGGCCTCGTGCAAGGCCAGCAAGACGGCTACGACACCGGACGCAACGATGGCATGGCGCAGGGCCGCGAAGAAGGCCGCAATGAAACCCTGGTGGCGCTGGACCGCCTGGCCCGCCCTGTCGACGCCATCTTGCGCGACCTGAAAAAAGTACGCGCCGACTACCGCGAAGCGCAGCGCAAGGAAGTGGTCGACCTGGTGGCCAAGGTGGCGCGCCAGGTGATCCGCGCGGAACTGGCGCTGCAGCCGGTGCAATTGCTGGCCCTGGTCGACGAGACCCTGGCCTCGATGCCGCCCACGCGCGAGGAAATCGACGTCTTCCTCAATCCGGAAGAATTGAAACGCATCAGCGAACTCGATCCGAAGCGCGCCAAGCGCTGGAACCTGATCGCCGACGCACGCCTCGACGCAGGCGAATGCCGCATCAAGGCGGGCGACAATGAAGTCGACGCGGGCTGCCATCAGCGCCTGTCGGCCTGCATGGAGCAGGTCAGCAGCCACCTGGCGCTGGCCGCCGAACACGCTGACCACGGCGCGCCTGCATGATCGCCGACACGCTGCGCAGCTTCGAGATCGGCGATATCCCGGTCGCGACACCGACCGGCCGCCTGGTCGGCGCTTCCGGCCTGCTGCTGGAAAGCGCCGGCTGCCGCCTGCACACGGGCCAGCGTTGTCAAATTGAAACTGTGAGCGGCGAGTGGCTCGATGCGCAAGTCGTCGGTTTCCGCGAAAAACTGTCCTACCTGATGCCGTTCAAGAAGGCGACGGGCCTGACCACGGGCGCCAGGGTCCTACCCCTGCCCGACAAGGCCAGCCTGCAGATCGGCCCGTCGTGGCTGGGCCGCATGGTCAATGGCCTCGGCGAGCCGATCGACGACCTGGGCCGCCTCGGCGGCGAACACGTCCTGGAAGTGACGCCACCGAAGGTCAATCCCCTGAAGAAACAACCGGTGGTCGAACCGCTCGACGTGGGCGTACGCGCCATCAACAGCATGCTGACCCTGGGCAAGGGCCAGCGCGTGGGCCTGATGGCCGGTTCCGGCGTGGGCAAGAGCGTGCTGCTCGGCCTGATCACGCGCCAGACGGTGGCCGATGTCGTCGTCGTCGGCCTGATCGGCGAACGGGGCCGCGAAGTGCGCGAATTCGTGGAAAAGTCGCTGGGCGCCGAAGGCCTCAAAAAGGCTGTGCTGGTGATCGCGCCGGCCGATGAATCGCCGCTGATGCGCATCATGGCGACCGAACTGTGCCATTCGATCGCCGCCCATTACCGCGACCAGGGCAAGCACGTGCTGCTGCTGGTCGATTCGCTGACGCGCTATGCGATGGCCTTGCGCGAAGTGGCGCTGGCCCTGGGCGAGCCGCCGGCCACGCGCGGCTATCCGCCGTCCGTCTTCTCGAACCTGCCGCAACTGGTGGAAAGCGCCGGCAATGGCGCCCACCCGGAAGGCAGCATGAGCGCCATCTACACGGTGCTGGCCGAAGGCGACGACCAGCAGGACCCGGTGGTCGACACGGCGCGCGCAATTCTCGACGGCCACATCGTGCTCACGCGCGAACTGGCCGAGCGGGGCCACTACCCCGCCATCGACATCGCCGCCTCGATCAGCCGCTGCATGGCCCAGGTGATCACGCCCACCCACATGCAGGCGTCGCGCGCGCTGAAAGCGTCGATGGCGCGCCATGCGCGCGTGCGCGATCTGATCCCGCTGGGCGCCTACGTGCCCGGCGCCGATCCGATCACCGACCGCGCCGTGCAGCTGCACGCGCCTATCGAAGCGTTCCTGTGCCAAGGCACCAAGGAAGAAGCGCCGATGGCGCCGTGCATCGAACAACTTGAACAGATCATGGGCTAGGAGCATACGTGAGCAACGCGCATACCATCCGCAACCTGACCACCCTGGTCGGCCTGCGCAGCACCGAAGTGGAACGCCTGCAAAGCGAAATGGCGGCGCAGACGGCCGTGCGCGAGCGCTACCAGAAAAACCTGGAGCGCCTGACGGGCCTGTACACGGATAGCGGCCCCAGCGGCGCCCTGCCCCTGGCCCTGTCCGTCAATTGCGGCAACTTCAAGCAAGCCGTCATGCAGATGGCCGACCAGCACCGTACCGACTTGCATTTGCACGAAGCCAATATGGCCGTTTCGCAACGCGCGCTGAATACGGCGTGGGCCAAGCGCGAGGTGCTGGACCAAGTGCTGACACAAAAACAAAAGCATGTTGCAAACGAGCAACAACGTGTCGATGCCAAGCGACAAGACGAACTGGCGACGCAATTCTGGTTCCGCGGACAGGTAAAATGAGTTTGTGTAAGTTTCTTTCAGGAAAACTTCACGAAACGGGAATGGGGGTCGCCTTGTACCGGTATATCCCTTTATTCAGGAGTCTGGCATGGCAAACGTAATTACTGCACCGCAATACGATCCGATCGTCACCGCAAAAAATCTGGCGACCAAGTCGGTAGCGGCGCAACAGGCCGCCCTGGCTGCGCAGACCGCGCTGGCCAGCAATACCTCCAGCGCGCTGGGTAACCTGAAATCGGCCATCTCGGCATTCCAGCTGGCGATGTCGTCCATGACGTCCAGCAAATCCGTGCTGAGCCAGTCCGCCACTTTCAGCAATACCGCGTATGGCACGGGCACGGCCGGCATCAAGGCGGCGCCGGGCAGCTACGCATTCTTTGTGGAACAACTGGCCACGGCCGGCCAGACTTCGTATGGCGGCTTGAGCAACACCATGCCTGCCAACGGCGGCGCCATGACCATCCGCATCGGCGACCCGCTGGCCGCCGTGACCGCCGACAACGCCTTCGACATCGACCTGGCCGCCGCCAACAAGGATGGCGACGCCTATTTGACGCCGCAGGAAATAGCCGCCGCCATCAATGGCAACAGCAAGAATAATGCGCGCGTCACCGCTTCCGTCATCAATATCGGTAACCAGGCGCAACTGGTGCTGACGTCGACGCTCACCGGCGCCGCGAATGCCGTCTCGATCGACACCAGCAGCGTGACGGATTCGGGGCTGCAGACAGCGCTGCAGAGCGACAAGAAAACCCTCGTCGAGCCCAAGGATGCCATCGTCTGGCTGGGCGCTCAGGGCACCGGCACCAAAATCACCCAGGCATCGAATACCTTCACCAACGTGCCCGACGTGAAAATGACGTTCACCAAGGCCATGAGCGCTGGCGAGAGCCCGGTCACCGTGACCGTCGGCACCGATAGCACGGGCACCATCGCCAATGTGCAAGCCTTCGTCGACGCCTACAACAAGCTGAAAAGCGTGATGGATGGCCTGGCCAGTCCCGGCAATCCGGAAAAGAACATCGCCGCCGGCCTCTTTGCCCACGACTCCGGCCTGAACGCCCTGCGCTCGAGCATGGGCGATGCCCTGCGCCTGAGCGTCGATGGTGTATCGCTGGTGGCGTATGGCATTACCGCCCAGCGCGACGGCACGATCAGCCTCAATACCGCCAAGCTGACGGCCAAGCTGGCGGACAATCCTGGCGGCCTGGACAAACTGTTCGGCAATAACAGCCTGTCGGCGCCAGCCGGCGTGCTCGGCGGTCTGGACAAGGTGCTGGGACAGTGGAGCAATGTCACCAAAGGCCAGATCACCCAACGCATGGCAGCGACGGACAAGTTGCAGAAAAGCCTGGCCCAGAGCAGCGAGCGCCTGACCAATCAGTACAACACGGCGTACAACCGCTTCCTGGACCAGTTTTCCCGCCTGCAGGTATTGCAAGAGCAAATGACGCGCAATTCCGACATGTTCGATGCCATGTTCGGCAACGACAAATCCTAAGGCGAGCGTGCCTGCAGCACCGCGCCACGTTAACATAGCGAGAAGATAACAATGTTGAACAATGAAGCTTACGGCAGCTACCACGCCGTCAACCTGGATTCCCAGACCGCCCGCGCCACACCGGTCGAGCTGGTACTGGTGCTGACGGACGGCCTGCTGGAAGAACTGGCGCGCGCGCGCGGGCACATCGTGGGCAAGCGCTACGAGCAAAAGGCCATCAGCCTGGACAAGTGCACGCAAATCATCAACGGTTTGTCGAGCTCGCTCGATTTCGACAATGGCGGCGAAGTGGTCGTCAACCTGGCGCGCCTGTACGACTATTGCGTGGCGCGCCTGTACACGGCCGGCATCAAGCTGGACCCCACCCTGATCGACGAAGTGACGACCTTGATGACGACCATCAAGCGCGGCTGGGTGGGCGTCCAGGCCAACAATGCCTAGGCGCGCGGCGCTGCAGCAGCTGAGCCGGCAATTGAGCGCGGCAGTCGCTCAGCCGGACTGGGATGCGATGGAAAAACTCTCGGCCAGCCTGGCGAAAAACATCCCGCTGCTGGCCGAACGTGGCGCATGGAATGCGCTGGAACAAACAGAATTGTTGCATTTGCGCAAAATTCACGCGCAAGCGGTTAAAATTTGCTCTGAGGAAAAAGAACGCCTGGGTCAACACCTGGGTGCATTACAGGCAAATAAGGAAGGTTGGGTCGCCTACGCCGCGCTCGGCGAATACGACTCGGACGGGAATCAAGCATGATCATGAACTTCAACAAGGCACCGGCCGCTCCGGCACCGGCGGCCCCTGCGGCATCCGCACCAGCACCGGCGCCAGCGCCGTCACAAGCCGCTGCCTTGCCTGGCACGCCGGGCTATGCCGCCAATGGCGCCGCCCCTTCCGCCCTGTCCCTGTTTGCGCAGGTGCTCGATGTGACGGGCGGGGAGACGGCCGACGCCGGCACGCCCGCGCCCGCCAAGGACGGCGATAGCGACAGCCAGACCGACAGCAGCCTGCCAGCCATGGCCGCGCCCGTCATCGGCCTGCCGGTGAGCGTGCTGCCGCCGGCGGACGCCGCCGCGGCCGAAGCACGCGCCTACGCGCAGGCGCAAGTACAGACTCAAGCACAGGCACAAGTGCAGGCAAATGTGGCGCAAGCCAACCCTGCGCTCAACATCAGCCTGCATCCGGCGGCGATCACCTTGAACGCGCCGGCAACGGCGCCAGCGCCAGGCCGCGACACGCGCGAGCCGCTGGCCGCCGCCAATCCGGCGGCGCCCGCCAAAGGCAGCGCGCCGGCACAGCCGTTCGAATCGCTGCTGCAGCAAAGCGCTCCGTCCACGGCCGTCGCCGCCCCTGCCGTTGCCGTTGCCGCGCGCGAAGGCGAACGTGGCGCCGCGAACGTGGCGCCCGCCACGCCCAACCTGGGCCTGGCGGGCGCGGTCGGCAATACGGCCACGGCGGCCGCGGCCGGCGACACCATCAAGCTCAACGGCCCAGCCCAGCAATGGCAGGAACCGCTGCGCGAAGCGCTGGGCGAACGCCTGCAGACGCAGATCGGCCGCAACAGCGAACACGCGACGATCCGCCTCGACCCGCCCATGCTGGGACGCATTGAAATTTCCATCCGCCACACGGCCGGCGCGCTGCAGGTGAACGTCACGGCATCGAATTCGGAGGTGTTGCGCCAGTTGCAAGGCATCGGCGAAAACATGCGCAGCGACCTGGCGCAGCGCCAGTACACCGACGTGGCCGTCAATATCAGCGCCACCCCGCGCAGCCCCGCCGCCCAGGCGTTTGCCGAGGGCGACGCGCGCGGCCAGCGTCAACCGGGCCGCCAGCACGATGATGCCGAGCCGGGCCGCGCCCTGTCCGACGGCAGCACTGCCGCCACCACTTACGCCATGCACGAGCGAGAGAGCGCCTGATGAATATGAAAATGAAACTTATAGCCGGCTTTGTCGGCGTGGCCGTGCTGGCCGCTGGCGCGGCTGGCGGCGCCATGTGGTATCTGGCCAAGCCGGTCGCCGGCCATGCCGATGCCGCCGAAGCGAAAGCCCCGCCGCCGCCGGCCACGGGCAAGAAGGCGCGCAAGTTCCTCACGCTCGACAAAGTCATCGTGATGCTGCGCCGCGGCCCCGGCGACGGCGAAACGCATTATCTGTCGGCCGACCTGGTGATCGCCACCACCGAGGAAAAGGAAAAACTGACGAAGGACCATTTGCCGCTGATGCGTTCGATCGCCGTCAGCACCCTGTCGAGCTTTCCGCTAGACAAGGCGCAGACCATGACCGTGGAACAATATGCCGAGCAGATCAACAAGGCCTTCAACGTCAGCTACGAGCGCGAACAGATGGAAAAACCGTTCACCGAAGTCATGGTCGGCAAGCTGATCATTGAATAAGCCAACACGCCAGCCGACCTAGTGGGAGATCCCTTGGCCTATGTAGAGCAATACCAGGAAGCGTACGGCGCCGGCGAATATGCCGCCGCCAGCGCTTGCGCGGCCGTGCTCAGCGTTGCTGAAGAGCAACAACATCTGGTGGCATACTCCCCTTTGGTCAAACGCATCGTGCGCCAGCTCAATTCGCAGGTGTCGGGCGCCATCGACCGCGACGACATGGAACAGATCGGCCTGATGGGCTTGCTCGAAGCCTTGCGCCGCTACGGCGTGCCGGACCAGTCTTTCGGCAGCTATGCCAGCCTGCGCATCCGTGGCGCCATCCTCGACGAACTGCGGCGCCAGGACTGGCGTCCGCGCGCCGTGCGCCAGGAAAGCCACCGCCTGCGCGACAGCGTGCGCGCCCTGACCCGCCGCCTGGGACGCGAGCCGCTGGAAGCGGAAATCATGGCCGCCCTGAAGCTGACGCCGGAAGCCTTCCAGGAATACCAGCTGGCGGAAAACGCCGAGCTGATCGCCAGTTTCGACGAGGTGCTGCAGGAAAGCCTGGGGCAGGCCGACAGCGCACCGAGCCCGGAAGAGCAATTGATGGTGCGGCGCAGCCTGGAGCAGGCCTTGCGCGCGCTCGACGAACGCGAGCAGCGCGTGATCCAGATGTATTACGAATTCGAACTGAGCTACAAAGAAATAGCCGCCGTACTGGACCTGAGCGACGCCCGCGTCTGCCAGCTCAACAAGACGGCGCTGGGCAAGATGAAAGCCATGCTGCAAGACGCATAAGTTTCAGCACTATCCATCAAATTGACGCAGCACAATGACGCAGAAAGGCAGTTGACATGGTAATTATCGGTATCTTAATCGTGATGGGGTGTGTATTCGGAGGCTTCGCCCTGATGGGCGGCACCGTCCACGCGATCTGGCAACCGGTCGAGTTGATCATCATCATCGGCGCCGCCGTCGGCGCCCTGGTGCTGGGCAACCCGAAGCATGTACTCGGTGAAATGCTGCACCAGATGCGCAAGATCGTCACGCACAAGAAGCAAGGCTCGGAATTCCAGCGCCAGTTGCTGCTGCTGATGTATGAACTGCTGCAAACGGCCGCCGGCGGCCTGAAGGCGCTCGACGCCCACGTCGAGGCGCCGCGCGAAAGCGCCCTGTTCCAGCGCTACCCGCTGGTACTGGAAGAGCCGAAGCTGCTGGCCTTCATCGTCGACAACTTCCGTTTGATGGCGATGGGCAAGATCAACGCGCATGAACTCGAAGGCGTGCTGGAGCAGGAACTCGAAGCCATCCACGACGAGCTGCTGCAACCGTCGAAGTCCTTGCACAAGATCGCCGAAGCCATGCCCGGTTTCGGCATTCTGGCCGCCGTTCTCGGTATCGTGATGGCCATGAATTCCGTGGCCGATGGCGCCGATGCGGCGGAAATTTCGGAAAAAGTGGGCGCCGCCATGGTCGGTACCTTCATCGGTATTTTCTTCTGCTACGGCGTGCTCGATCCGATGTGCAACATGATGAAACAGCTGGTGGGCGAGGAAGGCTCGACCATGGAATGCGTGAAGGTCGTGCTGGTCACGCACGTGGCGGGCAAGCCCCCCCTGCTGGCCATCGATGCGGGCCGCCGCCTGGTCCAGCTGAACATCAAGCCGAGCTTCGCCCAGCTGGAAAGCTGGATCAATGCGCTGGAAGATGGCGGCGCCGAACAAGAGCAAGGCCAAGGCCGGGGAGGCCGCCGTGCTAAAGCCGCATGAGAAACATGAACAGGCCATCATCAAGCGTGCGGGACGCAAGCACGACGACGATGGCCATGGCGGCGCCTGGAAAGTAGCGTTCGCCGACTTTTGCCTGGCCCTGCTGTCGCTGTTCCTCGTGCTGTGGCTGATGGCCGCGCGCGAGCAGCAGGCGATGAAGGAAATCATGATGGATGCGTCGGCCAGCAGCCGCCAGGGCGAAGGCCAGGGCGTCATGCCGGAACAGAGCGGCGGTCCGCGCGGCAGCCTGATCGAGCGCTTCCCCATGCCCCGCAAGGGTTCGGGCGACACGCGTACGGAAGGCAAGCAGATGCAGGACGGCAAGGCCGGCGCCGCGCCGCAAAACCAGACCAAGGTCAGCTACCAGTCGCCGGAAGACTTGCTGTCGCTGTCGCGCGCGCTCGACAAGCTCAGCGACGAAGCGGGACTGAAGAGCAATTTGCAATCGGTGATCACGCCGTACGGCTTGCGCGTCATGCTGCACGATACGGACAAGCAAGGCATGTTCGTGCGCGGCAGCGCCGTGCCGACCGACCGCTTCCGCAAGCTGCTGCGCCAGATGGGCCCCGTGTTTGCGCAAATGGAAAACCAGATGCTGATCGTCGGCCACACGGACTCGATGCAGTACGCCAATACGGGCTATGAAGGCTTTTCGAACTGGACCCTGTCGGCCAACCGCGCCATGTCGGCGCGCGCGCAATTGTTGATCGGCAGCATGAGTCCGGACAGCGTGCTGCAAGTGGTGGGCATGGCCGACCGCGCGCCGCTGGACGTGAAAAATGCCAGCGCCGGCATCAACCGCCGCATCGAACTGTTAATATTGACGCGTGGCCAGGCCGACAGCATCGCCGCCATGTTCGGCATGGCCGGACAAAAGCCGCAAGGCGACGAATTGCAGGTGGGTGAACCGGACTCCGGTACCCTGCAGCGGCTGCGCGAAAAACTGGGCCTGCCCGCAAAGAAAGATCGGGACGAGCATGCAAATTAAGGGCAAGGGACAACGTATGAAAATCTCCTCCGGCAATACCGGTGCTGCCGTGCGCAGCAGCGCCGTCGCGCCTGCCGAGGCGATCGCCGAGAACGCGGGCGCCGCAGGCGCCATGGGCGGCTCGTCGGCCGGGGCGGAACTGCAATCGGCCGTGCTGCAACCGGCCATGGCCGCCCTGCGCGCCATGCCCGAGATCGACCATGAAAGAGTGGCCATGCTGCGCGATGCGCTGGCAAAGGGCGAATTGCCGTTCGATCCATCGAAACTGGCAGGCTTGATCCAGCGTTTCCACGGCGGTGAATCGTGACCGCGCCGCGCAAGGGCATCACGCGCCAGGAAGCCGTGCGCCGCGTGCTGCTAGGCATGACGGAGGACCGCGCCGGCTATGCGGCACTGCAAACCTTATTGGAAGAGCAATTCCAGGCCACCTTGCACCACCAGAGCGCCCGGCTGACGGCGCTGGCCGACCAGGTCATCGCCGCTGTCGAACCGCTCGATGCGCGCCGCCGCCAGCGGGTCAGCCTCGTCACTGCCCTGCTGGGCCCGCAAGGCGATATGGCGCAATTGTTTACGCTGTTGCAGCAAGACGCGCGTACGACCGCCCAGCGCGACTGGGCCGCGCTCGAGCAGATGGTGCTCGAATGCAAGCGCCTGAATGCCCGCAACAGCGATTTATTAACAGAGCAGTACAGCATCATGCAGCGCGTGCTGCATGGCGAGGAAGATACGTATGCGCCAGGCTGATTTCCTGACCACCCGCGCGACGGCGGCGACGCCATCGACGGCGGCGACAATGGCCGTGCAGAGCAATATGCACGCTACCCCTGCCACGGTGGCCACTGGCAGTTTTGGCAGCGTGTTCAAGCAGGTGCAGGGCGAAGTGACCCGCTTCATCGAACAGGGCGGCGGCAACGCCACCAGCCTGAGCCCGCAAGGACGCGCCTACCTGGAGCAAAGCCAGCCCGTCAATGTGCTGGGCAGCATCAACCAGGGCGGCGAGATCGGCGAGACACAGCAGCAATTCCTCGCCTCGATCAAGCCATGGACGCAAGAAACGGGCGCGCGCCTGGGCGTGGCGCCGGAAATCGTCGCCGCCCACGCGGCGCTGGAATCGGGCTGGGGCCAGCGTCCGCTGCGCCAGGGCACGGGCGCGGACACGAATAATCTGTTCGGCATCAAGGCCGGCGGCAAATGGCAGGGCGACGTGGCCAGCAATGTCACCACCGAATACGAGGCGGGCAGCGGCACGGCCCTGAAGAAAACCGAGCGTTTCCGCAGCTACCCGGACCAGGCCAGCGCCTTCCGCGACTATGCGCAAGTGTTGCTCGACAACCCGCGCTACCGCGCCGCCCTGAACACGGGTGCCGACGCGGGCGCCTTCGCGCAAGGCCTGGCGCGCGGCGGCTATGCCACCGATCCCAACTACGCCGCCAAGCTGACACAGCTGGCGACACGCCTGCAGCGCACGGCCGCCGCAGACTGATCTCCTCAACGGCCGGCAATATCGGCCGGTTCCACCACGCCCGCATCGACCACCCTGGCACGTATCACCGTGCCGCTGGTGGCGTTGCGCACGCGGATCACTTCGCCCAGCGCGCCCGGATCCATCGCTTCGCCTGCCATGCTCACTTCCACCTGCTCCTTGCGCGCCACGATGCTGACCGCACTGCCCCGCTTGATCAGCACGGGCGACGCCAGTTGCCCCTGGCGCAGCACTTCGCCGGCACGCAAGCTGCGCCGGCTTGACAGGCCTATCGCGCCCGGCAAGGCAGAAATACTGTCCGGCACCATCGTCACGTCGCGCCGTGCCAACGTCACGTCGCCCGATTGCAACGGCGTATTGGCCGTGACGGGCACGCTGGTGACGGCCACCTGGGCCGTGATACTGCCGCGCGCCAGCATTTCGTAACGCCAACCGTTGCTTCCAGGACACACCGCGATAAAGCGCATGCGCTGCGCCGAGCGGCTATCCGCCGTCTCCAGCGCGACGGGCGCCGCGCACGCGGGCACGGGGCGCGTGCTTTTCACGACGGTCACCTGAAACTGCGGTTCCAGCAGTCCCGCCGTGGCCGCCTGCTGCGCCAATTGCTCACGCGCCAACTGTTCCACACGTGAAAATATATTGTCGGCTGGCAATTCTGCGCGACCTGCACTACTATATAGGCTGGCCAGGAAAAAGATGCCTGGAAGCAGTATTTGACGACATTGCGCCTTGTTCCACATCACGGAATAGTTCTCAAAGTAAATCATTGCTAACCTTAATCAAAGATACTGAAGCGGCATGACCTTACCATGCGTCAACATGACCTGGCTGGGATTTTACCTCTGCACCACCTGTTTTCTGGCCCGAACCGCAAAAAGCACGATCGAATTCAACACAAAGGATGACCATGGGGATTAATTTCAAGGATGCGCTGGGTGTGCACGCCGATGCACTCGCGCTGCGTGCCGACCGTACGCGCGTGCTGGCGGCCAACATCGCCAATGAAAACACGCCCGGCTTCCAGGCCATGGACATGGATTTCGGCAGCGCCCTGCAGCAGTTGCAGGACAACGAGGCCGGCCTGCTGTCGACCGATGACGATGCCAGCGCCCTGTACCGCGTCCCCTACCACCCCAGCCGCGACGGCAATACCGTCGAAATCGGCGTCGAACAGGCGGCGTTCTCGCAGAATGCCACCGACTTCCAGACCAGCCTCACTTTCGTCAACATGAAACTGAAGGGTCTGTCCAAGGCCATTTCCGGACAATAAGGATCAGCATGAGCTTCCAGGATATTTCCAAGATCGCCGGTTCGGCGATGGCGGCGCAAACCGTGCGCCTCAATACCATCGCCAGCAACCTGGCCAATGCCGATTCCGTTGCCGGTTCCGAAGGCGAAACCTACCGCGCGCGCAAACCCGTGTTTGCGGCCGTGATGGATGGCCCCGGCGCCAGCGGTGCCGGCGGAAGAGTACAGGTGCTCGACGTGGTGCAAAGCGACGAGCCGCTGCGCAAGGTGTACGAACCGGGCCACCCGATGGCCAATGCCGACGGCATGGTGTTCTACCCCAACGTCAACCAGGTAGCCGAAATGACCGACATGATGTCGGCCTCGCGCGCCTTTGAAACCAATGTCGAAGTTCTGGGCCGCATCAAATCGATGCAGCAATCGCTCCTCAAATTAGGTGAAGCATAATCCATGGAAACCAATCTCTTTACAAACAATACCAGTGGCAGCGGCAGCAGCAACAATGCCGTCAAGTCGCAAAGCAATGCCACCCAGGATATGTTCACCAAATTGCTGGTCGCCCAGATCAAGAACCAGGATCCCCTCGCACCAACCGACCCGAGCCAGTTCGTCAATCAATTGACGCAGCAGGCGCAGACGGAAGCGATGCAAAACCTGTCGTCGCTGACCAGCGCCAATGCCAGCGTGCTGCAATCGATGCAAGTACTGGCTCTGGGCGCGCAAGTGGGTTCCGAAGTGATGGTCAACAGTGAAACGGTGCAGCTCGACAAGAGCAAGGTCAGCGGCAGCATCGCGCTGGCCGCCAGCACCACCAAGACCACGGTGACCCTGAAAGGGCTGGACGACAAGGAATACAAGATCGAACTGGGCGCCAAGTCGGCCGGTACGGTGCCGTTCAGCATCGATCCCGTGGCCCTGGGCTTGCCTGCCGGTACCTACAGCATGAAGGTCACCACCAGCGGCGCCGAAAAACCGACGATCGACATCGCAGGCAAGCTTAACAGCGTGCGCCTGTCGTCCGGCGGCAGCATGATACTGAGCGTGTCGAACCTGGGCGAAGTCAACCCTGGCGCGATCACCGGCTTTAACGGCAAGACGGCCTGATCCGCTCGCCCCTTCGTTTCCTGCACACTAATCTCGTCCTTCACTAAAGGAAATCAACATGAGTTTCGACATCGCCCTGTCCGGTATCCAGTCCATCAACCAACAGTTGAACAGCACCAGTAACAATATCGCCAACGCCGGCACCTACGGCTTCAAGAGCAGCCGCGCCAACTTTTCGGCCATGTACGCCGGTTCGCGCGCCACGGGTACGGAAATCGGTTCGATCACGCAAAGCATGTCGCTCAATGGCGGCGTGCTGAACACGGGCCGCGCGCTCGACGCAGCCATCGACGGCCGCGGCTATTTCGTCGCACGCGATGCGCAAAACACCATGAGCTACAGCCGTGTCGGTATCTTCTCGGCCAGCAATGAAGGCAAGCTGATCGATTCGAACGGCCGCCTGGTCCAAGGCTACGCCGCCGTCAAGGGCAGCACCACCCTGGGCACCATGGGTGACATGATCATTCCGACGGGCCAGATTCCCGCCGTGGCGTCGACCAAGCTGGCGTATGCGGCCAACATGTCGTCCGAATGGACCATCAAGGCTGTGCCCTTCAACAAGACCAACGAACTGAGCTACAACAGCGCCAAGACCTCGATCGTCTACGATTCGCTGGGCGCCAAGCACTCGCTGGGCCAGTACTTCGTCAAGACGACAACGGGCGTGGACGTGCACTACACCTTCGACAACGCCGATGTGACACCGGTGACGAGCATGACCTTCGACACGAACGGCAAGCTGGTGACCGGCACGGCCGCCGCGCCAGCGCTGCCGACGCCGGCTGGTGCCGCGGCACTGGCGATCGCCATCGACTACACGGGCACCACCCAGTACGCCGGCGAAGCGACGACCTCGACCGACCGCGCCGACGGCTATGCCTCGGGCACCTACACGGGCGTGGAACTGGCCGATGACGGCTCCGTCGTGGCGAAATACACGAATGGCCAGAAGCAGAGCATCGGCGTGATCGCCTTGGCCACCTTCCCCGACGAAGGCGCGTTGACGGCCGTCAACGATACCAGCTGGGTCGCCTCGACCACGTCCGGCACCCCCATCTATGACCGTCCGGGCGTCGGCATGGCCGGCAAACTGGTAACGAGCTCGCTGGAACAGTCGAACGTCGACATCACCTCCGAACTGGTGGGCCTGATGACGTCGCAGCGTAACTACCAGGCCAACTCGAAGGTCATCTCGACCGAGAACGCCATGCTGCAATCGCTGATGCAAGCGCTGTAATCCACGATACGCAAAGGTAAAGAGCAATGGATGCGCTGATTTATACCGCCATGAGCGGGGCCGACCGTGCCCTGCGGGCACAGCAGGTACACGCCAACAACCTGGCCAATATCGAGACGGGCGGCTTTCGCGCCAACCTGGAAGTGTCCACTGCCCAGCCGCTGCAAAACGGCTATGGCTACGACGACCGCCACATGACGCAGACGCAGTCGAGCGCCATCGGCACGCGCACGGGCGCCATCAAGGAAACCGGGCGCGAACTCGACGTGGCCGTCACGGGCCCCGGCTTTCTCGCGGTGCAATGGCAAAACGGCGAAGCCTACACGCGCGCCGGCGCCATGGACCTCGATGAAACGGGCGCGCTGACCATCAACGGCCGGCCCGTGCTGGGCGAAGGCGGACCCATCACGATTCCCGAGCACACCAGCCTGTCGATCGGCGGCGATGGCACGATTTCCATCCAGGTGCCGGGCACCGCGCAAATGCAGACCGTCGACAAGCTCAAGCTGGTCAATGCGGAATCGGGCGAGCTGACGAAGAACGAGGCGGGCCTGATCGTGGCGCGCAGCGGCGAAGACTTGCAGGCCGACCCGGCGGTACGCATCCGCGACCGCCACCTGGAAGGCAGCAACGTCTCTGCCGTCGAGGAAATGGTCGCCACCATGAGCCTGAACCGCAGTTTCGAGATGCAGATGAAAATTTTCAAGGCCAGCGACGCGATGACTGAATCCGGCAACCGCCTGCTGGGCGCCTAAGCCCAACGCCAACCAATTACCAGGAGTAAATCATGAATCCAGCAATGTGGATCAGCAAGACCGGCGTGCAGGCACAAGATGCCAAACTGCAAGCCATCGCGAATAACCTGGCCAACGTCAATACCGTTGGCTTCAAGCGCGACCGCGTCGTCTTCGAAGACCTGTTTTACCAGGTCGAGCAGCAGCCGGGCACGCAGCGCGCCGACAATACCCTCTCGCCATCGGGCGTACAGCTGGGTAACGGTACCCACATGGTGGGCACGCAAAAGGTGTTTACCACCGGCAGCCTGCAAACGACGAGCCGCGAATTCGACGTCGCCATCACCGGCAACGGCTTTTTGCAAGTGCTGCGCCCGAACGGCGAAGCGGCCTACACGCGCGCCGGCCAGCTGGGCATCAATGAAAACGGCGTGATGGTCAACGCCCAGGGCTTGCCCCTGGTGCCGCAAATCACCGTGCCGAACAATGCCACGGCGATCACCATCGGCGAAAACGGCATGGTCACGGCCACCGTGCCGGGCAATGTCGCCGGTACCGAACTGGGCCAGTTGAACCTTTCCAGCTTCGTCAACCCGACGGGCCTGCTGGCACTCGGTGAAAACCTGTTCCAGGAAACGGCATCGAGCGGCACGCCGACGGAAGGCCGTCCCGGCGAAGGCGCCCTGGGCAAGCTGAAACAGTTCGCGCTGGAAGGCTCGAACGTGCAGGTGGTCGAAGAGATGGTCGACATGATCGCTGCCCAGCGCACCTATGAAATGAACACCAAGGTGCTGTCGGCCGCCGACAATATGCTGCAATACCTGGCGCAAGCGGCACGCTGATGACAGCCGCAATGAAAGCCACGGCCGCCATGCTGCTGGTGTTGATGGCCGGTTGCGCCAGCCAGCCTATGGCGCCGCTGGCGCCCAGCTTTTCCGATACGCCGCTGCCCGTGGCGCCGCGCAGCGCTGCGCAAGGCGGCGTGAGCGGCGGCGTCTTCAATCCCGACGCGGGCCTGGCCCTGACTTCCGACAGCCGCGCCTTCCGGGTCGGCGACGTCGTCACCGTGGCGCTGCAGGAAACCACGCAGGCCAGCAAGAAGGCCGGCACCTCGTTCAACAAGGGTTCGTCCGTCGGCGTGCAGGCGGCCAACATCCTCGGCAAGACCTTCCCCAAGACGGGCATCGACCTGTCGGCCGACCGCAATTTCGCCGGCGACTCGACCAGCACGCAGCAAAACGCGCTGTCCGGCGCCATCACCGTGATCGTGCAGGAAGTGCTGCCGAACGGCTTGCTGCGCGTGCAGGGCGAGAAAACCCTGACCCTGAACCAGGGCGAGGAATTCGTGCGTCTGCGCGGCTACCTGCGCGCGGCCGATATCGATTCGAACAACCAGGTGTCATCGTTGCGCATCGCCAATGCGCAGATCGCCTATTCCGGCCAGGGCACCCTGGCCGAAGCCAACAAACCAGGCTGGCTGACGCGCTTCTTCGTCGGCCCATGGATGCCGTTTTAAGGTGAGCTCATGAAATTTCGTTCCGCCCTGCCCCTGGCAGCCATGCTCGCTGCGCTGTCCGGCTTTGCCCTGCCCGCCAGCGCCGCGCAAGTGCTGCGCAACCTGGTCAGCATCGAGGGCGTGCGCGACAACCCGCTGGTCGGCTACGGTCTCGTCGTGGGCCTGAACGGCAGCGGCGACACCACCCAGGTAAAATTTTCCAGCCAGTCCGTGGTCAACATGCTCAAGCAGTTCGGCGTGAAGATGCCGGACGGCGCCGAATCGAAAAGCAAGAACGTCGCCACCGTCATGGTCAGCGCCGTGTTTCCCCCAGGATACCGCCGTGGCCAGGCCATCGACGTCACCGTCTCGTCCCTGGGCGATGCGAAAAGCTTGCGCGGCGGCACCTTGTTGCTGACGCAATTGCGCGCGGCCGACAATGAAACGTATGCGCTGGCGCAAGGCAACGTCGTCGTCGGCGGCTTGAACGCCACGGGCAAGAGCGGCTCGTCCGTCACCGTCAACACGCCCACCTCGGGCCGCATTCCCAACGGCGCCAACATCGAGCGCGAAATCCTCAGCGATTTTTCGACCAAGCCGACTGTCACCCTGAACTTGCGCCACCCGCATTTCGAGACGGCCATCAATATCGTCGAAGCCGTCAACCGCCGCTTTGGCGCCGTCGCCACCACGCGCGACGCCACCAGCGTGGAAGTGCTGGCGCCGGAAAACCCGACCCAGCGCGTGGCCTTCATGGCCAAGCTGGAGGCGCTCTCCGTCGATGTCGGCGTCGATACGCCGAAAGTGGTGTTCAATTCGCGCACCGGCACCGTGGTCATCGCCGAAGGCTTGCGCGTAAAAGCGGCCGCCGTCACGCACGGCTCGCTGAAAGTGGTCATTTCCGAAAGCTCGGCAGTGAGCCAGCCGGCGCCGTTCGGCCGCGGCCAGACCACCGTCACGCCGCAATCGAAGGTGTCCGTCGACCAGGGCAACGGCAATATGTTCAAATGGCCGGCCGGCGCCAAGCTGCAGGCCATCATCGACGTGGTCAACAGCCTGGGCGCTTCGCCCGACGACATCATGGCAATTCTGCAAGCCCTGGACCAAGCCGGGGCCATCGAAGGCGAACTGGTGGTAATCTGATGCTTAATATCAACGACAGCAGCAGCGCCCTGCCTTCGGCGCTCGACGACAAGTCCCCTGCCGCCGCCACGCCGGCCGATCCCCGCTATGCGGCCAAGGCCACCGAGGCGGCCGTCAAGTTCGAAGCCTTCTTCATCTCGCACATGCTGCGCCAGATGCGTTCGGGCACGCGCGAGATGGCGGGCGAAGACAGCGTCTTCAAGGATCCCGTCAACAGCGACATGCTGGAAATGGCCGACAATCTGGTGGCCGACAAAATGGCCGGCCAGCGCGCCTTCGGCATCGCCGACGCCATCCTGCGCCAGCTGCTACCGGCGGCCGGCGCCCCCGTGGCAGCCAAAAGCGCCGTCAAGACCGACAATATTGCAGCGCCGCTTAATAAATCCGTCTGAAGCGTCGCCTGTACAAGGTAATATCGATTCAATGCCTGCCCACCCGCACGCGCCACACTCTTCACGAAAGAAACTTGCCCAATGAGCATCATCAGCAATGCATTGTCAGGCAGCATCGCCGCCCAGGCCGCACTCAATGCGGCCAGCCAGAACATCGCCAACCTGCAGACGGCGGGCTACACGCGCCAGGGCGTACTGTTGTCCTCGCTTGGCGCAGGCGTGGGCGTGCGCTCGGCCGGCAATGGCGTGGAAGTGTCGGCCCTGCTGCGCTTTGCCGATGCGTATAAAAGCCAGCAAATGTGGCGCGCCGCGTCCGACCAGGGCGCCCGTTCGCAGACCCAGCCTTATCTGACCCAGCTCGAGCGCGTGATGGGCGACGATGCGTCGAGCATCAGCAACGGCATCGACGGCTTTTTCGCCGCCCTCAACGCCTCGGCCGTCGACCCGACGTCGACGCCGCTGCGCCAGCAGATCGTCACCTCCGCCGACGCCATGGCGCAGCGCTTCAACAGCATCAGCACCGTCATGGGCAACCAGTTGCTGTCGTTGCAGCAGCAACGGGCAGCGATCGTGCCGCAAGCCAATACCGCGCTGGCCAATATCGCCGCGCTGAACCAGCGTATCAGCACCTCCACGGCCGCGGGCACGAATGTGTCGTCGCTGATGGATGCGCGCGACCAGCTGATCGATGGCCTGGCCGCGCAAATGGGCATCGAGGTGCTCGACCAGGCGGACGGGTCGCGCAATGTCTCGCTGAAATCGGGCCAGCCGCTGGTCATCGGCAGCATGGCAGGTACCCTGAGCAGCAACATGACGAACACGGGCGAGCAAACCCTGAGCCTCGATTTCGCCAAGTCCTCGTACAAGCTCGACCCGGTCACCATCGGCGGCCAGATGGGCGGCCTGGGCGAGTTCGAGCAAAATACCCTGAAACCGCTGCAGCAGTCGCTGCAAGACATGGCGACCCAGTTGACCAACAAGGTCAACGCGCAGCTGGCACTGGGAAAAACCATGGCCGGCGCGCCGGGCGGTCCCCTGCTGGCCTACGCGAATGGCAAGCTGAGCATTACCCCCGGCTTCAACGCCAAGGACCTGGCCCTGTCGCTGACGGGCCAGGCCGGTGACAGCGGCAACTTGCAAAAATTAATCGAGATCAAGAATCAACCGATCACCGTCAGCTGGGTCGGCTCCGTCCTGATGAGCGACGCGGACACGCAGCTGGTCGGCAAGCTCGGTATCTACAGCCAGCAGAACCAGGCCCTGCTGAAGACGGCCAATACGGTGCGCTCGCAAGCGATCGACGACTGGAAATCCACCAGCGGCGTGAACAAGGACGAAGAAGCGATGAGCCTGGTCGAATTCCAGAATATGTATCAGGCAAACATGAAAGTCATTTCCGTGGCGAATAGCCTGTTTGACGCCACTTTGCAAATGATGGGTTAAGGAGAAGATCATGCGTGTCGCCAGTAGCCAGTACCAATCGCTGATCAATATTTCGCTTCAGCAAAACCAGGAACGCATCAACTTCCTGACCCAGCAGATGTCGTCGGGCCTGCGCATCCAGCTGCCATCGGACGATCCGATCGGCAACGTGCGCATTTCGCGCCTGACGCGCGAGCAAGCCATGGTCACCCAGTACCAGGACAATATCGCCACGGTAAAAGTGCGCCTGCTGAAGAACGAAAACTACCTGTCGAGCATGGTTACCGACATGGGCCAGGCGCGCGACCTGCTGGTGTGGGCCGCCGACGGCAGCAATACGCCCGGCGACTTGAACGCAATGACGCAATCGCTGACAGCCATGCGTGACAGCGTGCTGTACACGGCCAACCTGAAGGACCAGGAAGGCCGCTACATGTTTTCCGGCACCGCCACCGACCAGCCTGCGATCAAATACGACCCGGCGGCAGCCGTCGGTTCGCGCTACAGCTACGTCGGCAATACCGACACGCAGACCGTCGTGGTCGGCAATGGCGTGACGCAGGCGGCCAACGTCGACGTGAAGAACCTGGAAGTGTGGCTCAACAAGATCGACCAGGTGGTCACCACCCTCGGCACGCCGGGCGTCAACCCGAACGACCCAGCCGTGCGCGCCATCGTCAACGATGGCCTCGGCGGCACCGATGATGGCATGGATTTGCTCTCCGGCAAGATCGCCATTTTTGGCGGCGCGCAAAACATCCTCACCACGCTGTCGGGCAACCTGTCGAATGTCTCGCTGTCGAACAATTCGGCCCTGCTGGATCTGAAAAAGACCGACATGGGCGCGGCGGCCATCGAACTGACCGGCTACCAGACGGCCCTGCAGGCAACATACAAGGCATACGCCAAGGTGGGCACCCTTTCCCTGTTTGATCTTCTCTGACCATCATGCAAATCGTTCAGACCTCCTCCTCTTCCGGCGTCAATGCCAAAGGCGCCGGCACAGCCCGCGTCGTCGATGACGCATCCGCCGCCATCAACGGCAGCGCCAGTGCGCGCAGCGAGGCGCCAGCGGCGAAGAGGTCGACGGCGAGCCTGCAGCGGGGCCTGAGCAACTGGGATCACCAGCTGCAGGGGGAGATTTCCAACGCGCAGCAAACACTCGACTACCTGGAACGCAGCAGCAGCCAGCTGCAAGCGCTGAAAAGCGAACTGGCAGCCAAGCTGGCCGCGCGCCAGGGCCGCGAAGGGCAAGTCGAGGCAAGAGTGCGCCAGTTCAGCAATACCTGGCGCCAGCGCGCCAGCGCCTCGGGCGGCACGCTCGACGCACAGCTCGGCTATACGAGCCCGCAGGCGGCGCAGCAGAATTTCAGCATCCGCGGCCTGACCATGGCCAGCCTGCAGGAAGGCCCGCAGGAAGTGCTGGCGTTTTCCGTCGGCGGCGCGAACCAGGCCTTGCGTTCGGTCAATATCGAACCTGGCCTGAGCGCGAATGAAATCGTCTCGCGCTTCGACCGCGCCTTGATGCCATCAGGCATCGGCGTCAAGCTGGGCGAGAATGGCGAACTGGTGTTCAGCACATCGGAAGCGGCCTGGGCCAACGTGCGCGACAGCCTGTCCGTGCGCGGCAGCGGCATCCGCTACCCGACCGGGCAGATGAGCCGCGTGCGCACGGATGCGGAACCGGCCGCCATCGCCCCGGAAGAATGGAATACGGGTGACGTGGAAGCCCTGCGCGCCACCTTGCAGCAAGTGGTGCAGGCGCTGGCGCAGTTGCAGGCGGCGCGCAGCTCCGTCAGCCTGGCCCTGGCGCAAGCGACGGGACGGGTTGCCCGCGCGCAACCGGTGCAAGTGAACGTCAGCATGGATACCCTGGCTGAAAACTTCACGCAAAAGGCCAGCGAACCTGGCTATGAATCGCTGCTGGCGATCAGCTCGGCATTGGTCGGCATCAGCCGCGAGCGCGTTGTCGCCCTGCTGGGCCTGGAATAACCGCTTCCCGTGCGTGCGCCGCCCTGGCGCACGCGGCAATAAAAGGGGCATGCCCCCCTAGCTCAGGACGGTGGAAATCCGTAAGATGCTGCTGTCGCTGGCCGATTCACCACTACGCCGGCGCATTTCGTCATCCACCTCCGGAGTTCCCTTGATAAAAACCGCCGCCCGGCTGATCAGCTACGTCCTGCTGGGAAAATCCGGCAAGCAGCCCCTCGACATCGCCAAGGTGCGCAAGGTGCTGATTTTGCGCAACGACAAGATCGGCGACATGATCGTCACGTCGGCCCTGCTGCGCGAGCTGAAGAAAAACTATCCGCACTGGCAGATCGACGTGGCCGCCAGCAGCGCCAACCGCGATGTCATCGCCGGCAACCCGCATGTGAACGAGATCCTCATCTGGGACAAGCAGACGCTGCTGCGCGATGTGCGCACCACCATCGCCGACCTGCGCCGGCGCCGCTACGACGTCATCTTCAACCCCTACAACCGCTTTTCGATTCCCTTGCTGCTGCGTATCAAATGGCTGGGTGCCCGCTATCTGACGGGCTTTGCCATTCCCAAGTACGGCACCTCGACGGCGAAGCTGGGCATGTTCGACCATACGGTGCCCTGCGATCGCAGCCGCCACATCCTGCACAGCTTTTTCGCCACGTTCGAGGAGTTTGGCCTGCGCGACATCGATATGCGCTATGAACTGTTCGGCGTGGACGCGCACGCGGCACGCGTCGACGCCGCCTGCGACGGCCTGCTGCGCACGCATGAAGGCTTGTTCTGCCTCAACTTCCAGGGCAGCAATGCGCAACGCACGGTCAGCGTGGCCGATGCACAGCGCTGCTGCGCCGCCCTGGCGGCACGCTATCCGCGCCATGCGCTGCTGGTGATCGCCGCGCCGGGCACCGAGACGCGCGCCGCCGAGATCGTGCGCGGCGCCGGCCATGCCAACGTGATGAACGCGCCGCCCACCGGCCACATCCTGGAACTGGCGGCCCTGATACGCCGCTGCGACCTGGTGCTGTCGCCCGACACGTCGGTGATCCACATCGCCTCGGCGTATGACAAGAAAATCGTCGGCTACTACATCCGCACCGACAACTACCGCTGGTTTTACCCGGCCAGCCGCCATTACCGCGTCATCCTGGCCCCAGGCCTGACCCTGGCCTCGGTCAGCGATGCCGACACCCTGGCCGCCGTGGAAGACCTGATGGAAGGCGCCGGCCCGGCGCAGGTGACGCTTCAGGCCGCCGGCTGAGACGCCAGCAGGCGGTCCATCTGCCCCACCGGCAGCGCGCGGGAAAAGAAATACCCCTGCGCATAGTCGCAGCCGGCGGCACGCAGCAGATCGCGCTGCGACGCCGTCTCCACGCCCTCGGCCACGACTTTCAAGCCCAGGCGCTGTGCCAGGGCAATGATCGCCTCGCACAGTCCCTGCCCGGCGCCATCGCTTCCCAGTTCGCCGACCAGCGAACGGTCGATCTTGAGAAAATCGATATCGGCCTTCTGGATGCACGCGAGCGACACCTGGCCGCTGCCGAAATCGTCGAGCGCCAGCGCCAGGCCCATGGCGCGGAACTGGCGCAGCCGGTCAACCACCTGGCGCGCTTCGTCGAGCAGCACCGCTTCCGTTGTTTCGATGACGATGGCGCCCGGCGCCAGGCCGTGGCGCGCCAGATGCCCGCCCCAGTCCTGGTACAGCGCGGCGTCGCAGCGAAATTCCACGGCCGACTTGTTGATGCTGATCTGGAACGCGGTGCCATGCTCGTCTTGCCACTGCCGCGCCTGGCGCACGACCTGGCGAAACACCCACTCGCCGATATCGATGATCAGGCCGTTCGCCTCGGCAAAGCCGATGAAATCGGCCGGTGCCAGCAAGCCGCGCAGCGGATGGCGCCAGCGCAGCAGCGCCTCGGCCCGCTCGATGCTGCCGTCGCACAGGCGGATGATGGGCTGGTAATGCACTTCGAACTGGTCCTGCGCCAGCGCCAGGCGCATCTCGCGCACCGTGCTGCGGCGCAATTCGGCCGCCTGCTGCAATGCCGGTGTGAAATAGCTGTAGCCGTTGCGCCCCGCACTCTTGGCCGCATACATGGCCTGGTCGGCGTGCCGCAGCAAGGCGTCCGGCGACTCGGCGTCGGCCGGATACAGGGCCACGCCCACGCTGGCCGACACTTGCGCCGTGTCGCCTTCGAGCACGAACGGCAGGGCCAGCGCGGCCGTCAATTCCTGCAGCACGCGCTCGATGCCGCCCAGCTGTCCCACGCCGGCGAGGATGACGGTGAACTCGTCGCCGCCCAGGCGCGCGACCGTATCGGTAGCGCGCACGCGTTCGCTGATGCGCCGCGCCGCCTGGCGCAGCAGCATGTCGCCCTTCTCGTGACCGAGGCTGTCATTCACTTGCTTGAAATGGTCGAGGTCGATGAACAGCAGGGCCAGGCAAGCGCCCTCGCGTTTGGCGTGGGCCGCCTCGTGCTGCAAGCGGTCGAGAAACATGTGGCGGTTCGGCAAGCCCGTCAGCTGGTCGAAATTGGCTTGCCGCCAGATGCGCTCGGACGCGGCGCGCTGCGCCGTGATGTCGCTGACCAGCGCCAGCGCCCCCAGGTAGGTGCCGCTGGAGTCGAAGATGGGATTGGTGGCCAGGGTGGCCCACAAGGTGCTGCCGTCGCGCCGCAGGAACTTGAATTCGTGGCGCTCGACGATGCCGTCCTGGCGCCGCGCGATGTTGCGCTCTAGGATGGCGCGCCCCTCCTCATCCATGAAGGCCGCCAGCGGCTGGCCCAGCATATCCTCGATCTGGCAATCGAGCATGTGCGCCATCTTCGGATTGACAAAGCTGGTCAGCGCCTGCGCATCGATTTCCCAGATACCCTCCTCGGCGCTGTGCACGATGCGCCGGAAGCGCTCTTCGCTGCGTTCGAGCGCGGCCAGCTTGCCCTCGGCCTGCTCGAGCACCAGCCGCAGCGCCTGGCCGTTCGGGTCGGCGCTGCCCAGCAGGCTGACGGGCAAGCCCGCCTCGCGCACGCCGGGACGCGGCGGGGGCAGCTGCACCTGCAGCTGGATGCGCTCGGGCTCGCTGCTATTGAGCACGCGCTCCACGAACTGTTCGTAATCGCGGCGGAACGCCTCGTGCACAAAAGAACGGAACAGCACGTGGCCGGGACGCCCGCGCGCCAGGCCGAACAGTTCGGCCGCCACCAGGTTGACCTGCAGGATCACGCCATCGAGGCCCAGCACGAAATAGGCGACGGGCGCCAGCAGGTATAAATCGTTGAAATACGCTTGTTCGCGTTCGGCCTTCATCCGTTCCGGACTGAAGACACCATCGTCAAGCAGGGGCGCGACGTGCCGCGGCACGCCGTCGTGGCCGGGCGGGGAGGAATCCAGAGCAGGTACCGCTTGCGGTGGTGTATCCATGGCTGTCCTTGGCACGGCCGCCCTGGAAAACAGGTGGGTGCAGTAGCGAGACTAGCACGCGCCACGCGCAGTGTCGAGCCATGGATGCCGTTTCTGCAACAGGGCCGCTCAGCGGCCCATGCCCATACGGTGCCGGCGCAAGCCGAAATCATGGCCGACCACCAGCAAGGTGCTGGCCACCAGGCTCGACAGCCCCACGATCAGCTGGATCAGCTTATCGTCGGGCAAGACCCACAAGGACGAGTCCGGCGCCTCGCAGCCCGTGGCCGCGCTGATCAGCGGAGATACCCAGGCCGCGTCCGGCGTCACGTCGAGCACGACGGCGCCGTCGGCGCTCGTCTGCATATAGATATCGCCCCCTTCGGCCAGGGTAAAGCAGATACCCACGCCCGTTTCCGTGGCGCGGATATTGTCCTGCATGCTGCGGTTATGTTCCTCGATCCACACTTCCACGTCGTATGGCGTTTCCAGGTGCTCCCATGGACGGGGACGGAAACGGGGACGTTCTTCCGGGCTAGCGGGGGTATCGGGGATATTGCTGTCTGCTGCGCCTTGCATGCTCGTTGACCTTTTCTGCGGTGATGCGGCGGGACCGGTTGCCCGCCAGCCGCCATTATCCACCGTTCGCGGTGCGCATGGTATTACCCTGCTCAATCCATCAGAAAAACTGACAGCTATCGACTTCAAACATCAGCACACCTGACTTAAAATATCCGCCATCTCTTCTTTACAGGCTTTACATGCAAGGCATCAAACGCAAAATCGTCTACGTCACCGCCTTTGAAATCATCGGCATGGCCATTTCCACGGCTTGGCTGACCCTGCTTTCGGGCGAATCGCCCACCAGCACGGGACCGCTGGCGATCATGATCACCACCATTGCCGTGATCTGGAACCTGCTCTACAACACGGCGTTCGAATACTGGGAAATCCGCCAGGTGTCGCGCACGCGCACGGTCTGGCGCCGCATCCTGCATGCGATCGGCTTCCAGATCACACTCGTCATCTACCTGATCCCGCTGATCGCCTGGTGGCTCGACATCAGCCTGTGGCAAGCGTTCGTGCTCGATTTTGCGCTGATGCTGATCATCCCGTGCTACAGCTTCATCTTCAACTATTTCTTCGACGGCTTGTTCGGCGTACCCCTGTCGGCGCAGCAGCCGAAGGAAGAGCCAGCGAATGTTCAGGCCGCTTCGCTGAGCAACTGAAGAAAGGACCGCGCCGCCATGCCCAGCGGCCGGTCCTTCATCCACACGAGGTGGATGGGCACGACGAGGCCATTGCCCGTATTCTTGAACGCCACGCAGCGCACCCGCCCCGCCGCCAGCGAATCCTGGATGGCCGAGGCGGCAAAGTTGCCCCAGCCCAGGCCCGCTTCCACCATCGCCAGCGCCATCGGCAAGCTGTCCGTGCGCCAGTAGGACAGTCCCACCACGGGGCGCGCGTCGGCCAGGTCGAGTTCGCGGCTGGCCACGATGATCTGGCGCAAATTCACCAATTCCTCGATATACAGGGGCCGGCCCGCCGCGTCGGGCGGATGCTGGGTGGAGATAATCGCCAGCAAGGCATCGCTGCCCACCAGCTGGAACTGTTCCTCGTGATTGATGCGCCCGCCAGCAAAAGCCATGCAGGCGCTGATGCGGCCCCGGTGCAGCATGTCGAGCACATCGTCCTGCGGCGCCGTCAACACTTCGATGTCGAGCAGCGGATGGCGCTGCGACAGCGCGCGCACGGCGGCCAGGAAGGGCGTATGGTCGAGCTCGGCCGCGATGCCCAGCGAAATGCGGCTTTCCAATCCCTGCGACAATTCCTGCACGTGCAGGTGCAACTGCTTCAACTGCTCGGCGATCAGGCGCGCGTGGGGAAGCAGCGCCATGGCGGCCGGCGTGGGCACGGCTTCGCGCGCGCCCCGGTCGAACAGGGCGATACCCAGTTCCGCCTCGATATTGGCCATCGCCATGCTGACGGCCGATGGCGCCCGCCGCAAGGCGCGCGCGGCGGCCGAGAACGAGCCGCCATCGACGACGGCCAGGAACAGTTCGATGTTATGGCTGGACAGTTTCATGGGGAAAGTAGAAAGTGCGGCACTTTTGCGCGCCAGGGCGGTCAAAAGGAAAAACCATGGGAGGACGCGCATGCGCCATCGACTACCGTACCGCCGCAGCGGCTATGTCTCGGACTTTACCCGCTTTATCGACGGCTATCTGCAGACGCACCCGGAAGTACTGGAAAACCAGCGGCGTGGCTGGCGCATCTGGTGGGAACGCCCGGCCAAGCTGCGCGAACTGGAACTGATCCACGCCGACAGCGTGCCGGAGCCGCCCTACCACTACGACTAAAAACGCCTGACCAAACCTACTGCGCGGTGCGCCTTGCGGCCTGCGATGCTCGCCGTACCTTCGTACGGCTGCGCGTCTCGGCCACAAATCACTACCGCTCGCAACGGTTTTGTCAGGTGTTTAATCTTTCGTTTAACCTTTCCAGACGCGCTGGAGGCCCGTATCCGCATGGATCCAGCCGCCGCGCGGGCCATTGCGGTAATAAAAGCCCACGCCGCCCTGCTTGAAGCTGCGCACGAGCGAACCGAGCACTTCCGCGTTCAGATTCGCCACGCGGATGTCGGCGGCGCGGCCCGAGATGTGCAGCGACTGGCGCGCGGCCGGCACGCCCGCTTCGCGCAGGCGGCTGTTCGACTCGGCCGTGCGGTAGCCCGACAGGATCTCCAGTGGCTGCTCGATGCCGTAACGGGCCACGAACGCTTGCGTGCCCCACAGGGTTTCCAGCAGTTTCGGGTCGATCGGCGCCGTCTTCTTGCCGTTCACGTCGCGCAGCAAGTGGCACAGTTCCTGGTAAGCCGAATCGATGACTTCGCCATCTTTCCAGTACAGCAATTTCGCCTTTTCATTGCTGGCCGGACGCACCACTTCCAGGGTGCGGGGCTTGAGCCAGAATTCCAGGTCCAGCGCCTGCGCGTCGAAGATGTCGGGCGGCGGTTCCATCTCGGTGATGGCCTGGCGCGACTGCGACGTGACCGAGCGGTCGACGCTGGCCAGTTGCGTCGGCTGAGGCGGCACGGCCGTGCGCGGTGCGCGCGGCTTGGCGCTGGCCGAAGCCGAGGCCGGAGCGGCCGTGCGCGAGGCGCAGCCGATGAGAGGAGTGGCTACCAGGCCCAGCGCGGCCAGGCCCATACCGTGATGTAGAAAATTTCTGCGCGATGCCATAGTCAGTCCAATTTAACGATGGGAATACTATAGCGTATTGTGCTGCGAAGAAAAACCCTCAATGCCTATCGTGTCACCCTCATTTTTGGTATTCGGTGCCCTATGCGGCTGCCGCGCTGGCCGCCACGTCGCGGCTTGCCTGCGCCAGCGCCGTCAACGGCTTGTCCAATAAATATCCTTGGGCCACGATGGGCAAGCCCGTGATGGCGGCAACCCGCTGCAGCGCGGCCAGCGCCGGCGGCGTGTCGAGGCGCTTGAAAATGACGCGGATCTTCGCCGCATGGCACAGAGTAACGAAGCTGGCGACGGCCTGCTCGTCGCTGAGATTGCCCGCGTCGAGCTTGAACGTATGCGGGTGCAAGCGCTCCAGCATGCCGGTCGCCTCCTGCACGCTGGCCACATTGATGGCCAGGCGAAAACCGTTGCGGCGGTAATTGTCGGCCACGTAATTGAGCAGCCAGCCCTGGTTAGTCGTGACCGTCGGCAATTGCAGCACGATGCGCTCGATGGGCAAGCCCAGCGCGTCGAGGATGCGCTGAAAAGCGTGGCCGTGATTGCTGCTGACGGCGCTCAGCAGACGGTCATGCACGTTCAGGTACAGGTCCGACTGCTCCGCTTCGCCCTGGCGAAAGAAATTGATCGCGTGCAGCATGCGGCACAACCGGTCCAGCTCCACGGATTCATCGTCGCTGGCCGCGTGGTCGAGCAAGCGCCACAGCGACAAGCCCTCGTCCGCCTTCGACACGCTGCGCGCCAGCCCTTCGAACGCCACCAGCTTGCCGCTGTCCAGTTCGCGCAGCGGCTGGAAGGCGCTCGTCATGGTGCAATTGAAAAAGCGCCCCAGCGCCCTGCCCTCCCCGTCGAGCCAGACGCTGGTGCCGGCCTGGGTTTGGTGCGACAGGCGGGCCAGGTAATTTTTCAGGACGGGAAATGGCATACGTGCTCCTTCATCGGGCTGCGCCAGCTGCCCTCATGGGGAGGACGGCGCCAAAGTGTGCAGAGTAAGGCAGCGCCAAGCAAAGGAGAACGAATGGTTTCGCCATTTGATATGCGCCCAGCACATAAGGGTTGCGACGGCCAGCGCATAACGATAGTCGGAAACATTCGTTCCTGTGACCTGCCCCGGCCTTTACTGTGGGCATGTACCGATACCATCAGGAAGGGCCGCCATGTGCCAGTTACTCGCAATGAACAGCAGCAAACCGGCCGCGCTGGGATTTTCCTTTGCCGGCTTTGCCGAGCGGGGCGGACGCACGGACGAGCACCGCGACGGCTGGGGCATCGCCTATCATTCCAGTAGCGGCTGCACCCTGCTGACGGATCACCTGGCCGCCATCGATTCGCCGCTGGCGGCCCAGGTACAGCAGCATCCCGTGAAAGCGAAAAACATCGTCGCGCACATCCGCAAGGCTACGCAAGGCCGCATCGCGCCGGAAAACACCCACCCGTTCGCCCGCGAACTGTGGGGCAAGACCTGGTCATTTGCCCACAATGGCGACTTGAAAACGTGGCGCGCGCCCGCCAATGCGCACTACCGCGCCAGCGGCGACACGGACAGCGAGCAGGCGTTTTGCCACCTGCTAGCCAGCCTGCGCACGCGCTTTCCCGCTGGCGAACCCGCGCGCGCCGACTTGCGCACCGCCATCGCCGAGGTCGCCACGGACATCGCCGCGCACGGCAGCTTCAATTTCATCCTGTCGGACGGCGAGCTGCTGTTTGCCCACTGTTCCACGCATCTGCACTATGTAATACGCGAATATCCGTTTTCCGTGGCGCAACTGATCGACTGCGAGCGCAGCATCGACTTTCGCCAGCACAACCATCTGGACGACCGCATCGCCGTCATCGCCACGCATCCGCTGACGCAAAACGAGGACTGGCTGGCGTTCGCGCCCGGCGAACTGAAACTGTTTGCCGGCGGCACCTTGCTACCGGCAAACGATCGCGCGCAACCAGGCGTGTATATCCAGATCAGTTATTGAGGGAAACTATTCAAAGGAAGGAAAGGCCCGCCGCCGGATGGGCGGGCTGAAATGCAGGATAGCCGTCAGGCCGAATTGCAGTTGCAAAAGCGCTTGCGCTTGGGGTCGCCACTGGCAATGCCTGCGGGATCAATCTGTTTCCAGCAAAAAATCGTTTCCACGCCATATGGCGAACGCACATTGCCCGCCTCGACATAGCCCCGCTTGACGAAAAAGGCCTGGCTGCTGGCCGTGCTGTGCAGCTGCAGGGCCTTGATGCCCCACTCGCGCGCCTGCGCTTCCAGCTGCTCCACCAGCGCCTTGCCCGCGCCGCGGCCTTGCGCCTCGGGCAGCAGATAGCACAGGGCCAGCTTGCCGGCGCGCGTCAGCAAGCCGACGCCGACCACGGCGCCCGCCTCGACTGCGACCAGCGAAAAATTGGTGGGCGACGCGAACCAGCACGCCACCATCTGCGGTGTTTTATTGCCCAGCCAGGCTTCCAGGATGGCCGGATCGTCCCGATGATCGAGGCTGCAGCATTCGACGATGGAGCGTCGTAATACGTTGCACGCCTCGAAAGCGTCGGTCGATGTTGCAATACGAATTTCAAGACTCATGTACGCTCACAAAATATTCCAGTTGCCGATGCAGGCGGTTTTACCCCTGTATCGTGCGATTCGACTATACACCAAGCGGCGCAATCGGGTTTTTTGCCGCACGCCACAGACCGGTTTTGCCTATGGCGCCATGCCTGCAGACTAAGTGCTGGTGCGCGCCTTGCCCACGAATGTTTCCAAAAATCGATATCTGTTTTTTAGCGTAAACGGGAATCAAATCTAAGCATATTACGAAAAATTCGTTTCTTTTCCGGCCGGAATTTTAGACTATGTCTATCTATTCTCACAACAAGAGTTCAACATGACCCATTCCAACGCCGTATCGACCACCGCAGCGACGCTCACCCAACGCTCGCGCCGCTGGTTCCTGGCCAGCGCCCTGGCCGCGTCCGCTGCCGCCATGAGCCTGCCCATGGCGGCCAGCGCCGCCGAACCCGTGGTCTTGCTGAACGCCTCTTACGACGTGATGCGCGAACTGTTCAAGGATGTGAACCCCGCATTTATTGCTGACTGGAAAGCCAAAACGGGCGAAACCATCACCATCAAGCAGTCGCACGGCGGCTCAAGCAAGCAGGCGCGCTCCGTCGCCGATGGCCTGGAAGCGTCCGTCGTGACCATGAACCAGGCCAATGACATCGATATCCTCGTCGACCGCGGACTCGTGGTGGCCGACTGGGCCAAGAAATTCCCGAACAATGCGGCGCCGTTTTATTCGACCATGGTGTACCTGGTGCGCAAAGGCAACCCGAAACGCATCAAGGATTGGGACGACCTGGCCAAGCCCGGCATCAAGGTCATCGTGCCGAACCCGAAAACCTCGGGCAATGGCCGCTACACCTACCTGGCGGCATGGGGCTATGCCGTGAAAAAAGGCGGCAGCGAAGCGCAGGCGCGCGACCTCGTTACCAAGCTGTTCAAGAACGTACCCGTGCTGGACGGCGGCGGCCGTGGCGCCACGACCACCTTCACGCAGCGTGAAATCGGCGACGTGCTGGTGACGTTTGAAAATGAAGTACAACTGGTGCGCGCCGAATTCGGCGACAACTTCGAAGTGGTGTATCCAAGCATCTCCATCCTGGCCGAGTCCCCGGTGGCCGTCGTCGACAAGGTCGTCGACCGCCGCGGCATCCGCAAGGAAGCCACAGCCTACCTGCAATACCTGTACTCGGAACCCGGCCAGGAACTGGTCGCCAAGCACTATCTGCGCCCCCGTTCGGCAGCAGTCGCCAAGAAATACGCGGCCAGCTTCAAGCCGATCACGCTGTTCACCATCGATGACGTGTTTGGCGGCTGGAAACAAGCGCAAAAGAAACACTTTGACGATGGCGGCGAGTTCGACAAGATTTATCAGAAGTAATCTTCGCCATACCAGCACAAAACCGGGACATGTCCCGGTTTTTTTATGGCTGCGCGCCAGCGTGCCATTCAAGCGCGCTGAACAGGCTGGCGATCTCGCTGCTGCGGTGCGTGCCTGTCTTGGCCAGGATGGCCTGGATCTGGCTGCGTACGGTACTGATGCACACGCCCTGGCGCTGCGCGTACTCGGCTGGCTCCATGCCGTCGGCCAGGGCCAGCGCCAGCGACCACTCCGCGCCCGTCAAGCCGCATGGCCGCTCGGCCGCGCCGGGCCAATGCCGCCGCGCGCTCCTGAACAGTGGCCGCAAGGACAGCATGGCCAGGCTGGCGCCCTCCCCGTCTGCCGGGCCGATACGCACGGGCAGCGGCAGGATGCCGATTTCCAGCGCCGGCCGGCCGTCTGCGTCACTCGCATACAAGGGAGCGGGACGGTGGCACGCCAGTCCGACGCAAGCCTGCCGCACGCGCTGCGCCAGTTGCTGTTGCAGCTGGCTCACGCGCACAGCCACCTTACCGCCATGCAAGGTGATCACGGAGGCGAGCGGCGACGTCGCGGCCAGCAAGCGCTGCGCCGCCAGGTTCATGAAAACCAGCCGCAGGCAGGCATCGGCCAGCAAGATGGCGCGCGGCAAGGCATCGAGCGCCTCCCAGGCCAGCGCGCCATGCGCCTGGGCTTGCTGCGCCGTATCGCGCAGGCAAAAAACATTCGGCAGATGGTCAAGCACGCGCTGCAGCTGGCCGCACGTGTTCCGGTCATACGGACCCTGGCCCGCGGCGCGGTGCGCGGACAGGATGGTGAGCGCGCCGTTGTCGCGCACGACGCCGCTGCACGAATAGCGCACACCCGCGCGCAAATAGAAATCCTGGAAATACTCGCTGCGCGCCACGGCCTGCTCGCTGAAATAATCCTGCATCAGATGCATGCGCCCGGGCGGCCCGCGCGTGAGCACCGCATAGCCGGGATCAAGCGCATGGTAGTAGCGCCGGTAGCCGTCCTCCCAGGCGCTTTGGTCCAGCCCGGTCACATAGCCACGCGACGGTACCGCGCCCGTTTCCGCTTTCAGGAAACAGCAGGCCACATCGCCGCCCGCCAGCCGGGCGAACGCGCGCATGGCCACGCTCCACTGCAACGGTTCCAATGCCGCCCGGTAAAAGGCGGCGATAACGGGATCCGCGCCTTCCTTGTCCATCATTGCCCTACCTGTAAAAAAAACGGCAAACCAGTACCGCATCCTTCACTTGAAGGATGCGTGGCAACGGGCCGGCACGCACCATGGCATCGACGGCTGCCGCCATGCGCATGCCATCGCCAGTGTTCTCCCTAACCTCGTCCTCATCAAGGAGTAGCATCATGCCTTCAATCGATACCGGTCGCCACACTCTCCAGTTGATCCATGCAGGCAACAAGCCCTTGCGCATGGCCGCGAGCGCGTCCCTCCTGCTGGCGCTATCGGCCTGCGCCAACCTGCACACCATCCACCGCACGACCGACTTGCCAGGCGATGGCATGGCCGTCCACCTCGACGCGGCCCAGCGCGTGATTCATGTCACCAAAGACGGCAAAGCCTGTGCCGAGCCGACACCTGATGCCCTGCAATCGTATGCCTCCTCCTTCGGTGGCACCCTTAGCGCCGGCCCCGACAGCGCCGCCGTCTCGAATGCCCTGCGCGCCAATGCCGCCAGCGTGGGCCTGCACTCCCAAAGCATCACCCTGATGCGCCAGCAACTGTTCAATATCTGCGAATACGCGCAAAACAAATGGCTCAACGATGCTGACGTCATGCTGCTCATGGAGCGTTCGCAAGACCTGACCCTGGGTATCCTGGCCATCGAGCAACTGACTGGCGCCGTGGTGGCGCGCCAGCCGGTGCTGGCAGACCATACCGACATAACCGCAGAGGCACAACGGCGCCTCAAGGCGTCCCAGGATGCCTTGGCAACGCAAGCGAAACTGGATCTTGCCATCAAAAAAGAACAAGCCCTGCAAGCCAATGCCGATGCCGATGCCGCCGTTCAAGTCAAGCCAACGGCCCTGGCCACTACGGGCAAGGAAGTCGTCATGCTTAAGACAGCCCAGGAAGGTGCAAGTTCCGCCAGCGCCACGGACGGCAAGGCCGGACAGGTGGAGGCGAACGCGGGGCTGGCGCAAGCACAGGCCGAGCGTGTCGCGCTCGAAGAGGAACTGGCCGACAAGCTGGCGCAAAGCCAGCCCGGTACCAGCACCATCAATGCAGGAACGGCAGAACACCTTGCCAGGGCCAGTACCGACATCGTCAAGATGATCTTGAACAAGGGGCACTTGACCGATATGTGCATCACCTTTATCAATCATCCGAAGAAGTATGTGGAAATGTGGCAGCACTACAAGGAAGTCATGGACCAATGCAAGTCGGTACTGGCGGCGGATTTGCTCCCGGGTACTGCTCATCCATACAGCCACACCATGCCTGGGCCCAGGGATGCCACGCAGGCCAAGCCGGAACTGGAATAAGGGAAACCAGCCTTACTGCTTCTTCAGCAGCAGCTTGAACTGCGGCACCCAGCGCCCGTCCAGCAGCATCTCGCTGGCCGCCTCATAGGCATCGCCCGATGGTGTCCAGCGCACGCGGTAGGTCAAGGTCTTGCCCTTGGCGCCCACGTAGTCGGTGGCGGGAAAGTCGAGCCCGCCGTCCACCGGCTGCATCGTGCCGCGGCTATGGCCGCCGCTGTTTTCCAGATACAGGAAGGCGACCTTGTTTGCGGCGGGATCGTGGTAATACGTGGTTTCGCCCACGTAGTCGGGCTTGCCGGGACTGCGCACCGTGTGCACGTCGCGCAGCATCTGCCCGCCGTACAGCCACTGGAAACAGTGCTCATCCGTTTGCTTGCCACCAGAGAACTCGCCCTTCCAGCAATGGCCCGCCAGGAAGGCCATCGGCTGCAGCGCCGCGACCGGTTGCGCCAGCGCGGCAAATGAGGGCAACAGCAGCAGCAAGGGCAATGGACGCATGGCAAACCTCCGGAATGTTGCAGCCAAGTATAGGCGAATAATGTGCTTGCGTCAGCGCTGGCGCACGCTTTGCGCATATCGATATGCGCATCGATTCGTGGTCAAAAGCGTGCGCTGGCCGTACTCTGGCCTTGTCGCGCCGCATGGCGTATTACGGGCACAAAGGAAATATCATGGCTATCTCGGAAGTGAATGTACGCAACCAGTTTCGCGGCAAGATCAAGGAAATCATATTTGGCCCCGTAGTCTCGGAAGTGGACGTGGAAACCCCGCACGGCATCGTCACGTCGGTGATCACCTCGCGCTCGATCAAGGACCTGGACTTGAAGGTGGGCAGCGAAGTCATCGCGCTGGTCAAATCGACGGAAGTGTCGATCGCCAAGATCCAGTAAGCGCCCGGCGTTTGCCTTGCCAGCTAGTCGCTAATCGCGGAACAGATACGTAAACGTACGGCTGACGGGCAGCTTTTCCGTACTGCCGCGCACCAGCACCTGCATGCGCTCGGCGTCGATGCGTTCAGCCGCCTCGATGGCTTTCACGTTGACCATGGTGCCGCGGTGGATTTGCCAGAACTGTTCCGGATCGAGGCCGCCCAGCAAATCCTTCAGTGGCGTGCGCACCAGCGCTTCCGAACCGGCCATCACGACGCGCGTATACTTGGTGTCGGCCTGGAAGAACAGCACGTCGTCGATGTCGATCAGGCGGATCTGCTTGCCCACGCTGGCCTTGATCCATTTCAACTTGTCGCGCGGCGGTGCCGGCAAGGCCGCGCGCAGCGACTGCAGTAAATTGGCCATGTCGGCCGGCTGGGCGCCGAGCTTGTCGCGCAGCCGGGCCAGCGCCCGCTGCAAGCGCTCGGCCTGCACGGGTTTGAGCAGGTAGTCGACGGCGCCCGCGTCGAACGCATCGACGGCGTACTGGTCGTACGCCGTGACGAACACCACGTGGGCGCGCTTGCCGATGCGCTCGGCCACTTCCAGGCCCGACAGGCCCGGCATGCGGATGTCGAGAAAGACCACGTCCGGCTCATGCTCGAGGAAACCGTCCCAGGCATCGTTGCCGTTTTCCGCCACCAGCACGACGTGCGCTTCGGGCCAGGCTTGCGCCAGCAGCATTTGCAGGCGCTCGCGCATCAGGGGTTCGTCTTCGGCAATCAGGATGGTGGGATTCATGCGGCAGGGTCTTTCAGGCTGGATGCAATTTTGATGGGTAGCAATATTTCAGCGGTCACGCCGCCCTCCTCGCCGTCGCGCAGGCTCAGGCTGGCGGACGGATCGGACAGCAATAGCCGGCTGCGCACGTTTTCCAGGCCCAGTCCGCCGCCCTGTGCGCTGTCGGCGCCGCTGGCAGGCAAACCCATGCCCGTATCCTGCACGCGCAGGCGCAGCATGCCGTCCACCCGCAGCGCCGACAGGCGGATCTCGCCGCCGCGCAACGACGGTTCAATACCGTGTTTGATGGCGTTTTCCGCCAGGGTCAGCAAGATCATGCTGGGTATCGTCGCGTGCGCAAACTCGGCCGGCAAGTCCAGCGCATAGCGCAAGCGCGAGCCCATGCGTGCCTGCATCACGCGCAAATACGCAGCCACCATGTCGAACTCGCTTTGCAAGGGCACTTGCTCGCTGCGCATCTCCGCCAGGCTGGCGCGCAGGAAGGCGATCAGGTCGGCCGTCAAAGCGGCGGCCTTGCCGGCGCCTTGCGCGCCCTGCTCGGCCAGCTGTTGCACGGCGCCCAAGGTATTGAACAGGAAATGCGGCTCGATCTGCGCGCGCAGCAGGCGCAGCTGCGATTCGCTCAGTTCGCGTGCCAGACGATCGCGCTCGGCATCCTGCTGCAGCTGCACCGTCAGCGCTTCGTACTGGCGGTTGCGCCAGGTGGTCACGATCGCCAGCGGCACCATGTAAAACAGGCAAGCCACGAGCAAGGCCGTGCCGCCCACGCGCAGCAAACGCTCGAAGGCCATGTCCATGGAACCGGTATCGCTCAAGCCGGCCATCAGCACGCCAACGGCCACGCCGGCCACGCAGGTCGACACGATCAGCAAGAGTTTCTTGAGCTTGTTGCGCACGGAACTGCGGTAATTGAACCAGACGCCCACCAGGCCCCACGCCAGCGCAAACCCCAGGCCGTTGCTGAAGACCAGGGCCTTGAGCAATTCGAACTTGGCTGGCAGCAGCAAGTGCAGTGCGACGCCGATGGCGCTGAACAACAGCATCAGCTTGAACGCGGCGATGTAAAAACCGGCGCCACGGTACTTGAGCAGGAAATCGTGCAACTGCTGGCGCTCGATCGGCGTCAGCTTGACCAGCTTCATGGCGATGTAGCGGCGCATCCGTCCCTGGACCTGCTCCGCCATCTCGGGATGTTTCAGCACCAGCAGCGATTCCTCATCGACGCTGCGGTACCATTCCGTATATTTTTTTAACACGATGCGTTCTCCGTGGTCTGTGATTCAGGCATGAACGCAGTCTACGGCCCCCCTGTTGCGGGGCATAGCGCGGGGCGACGAAGCACGAAGCGGCAGGCACCAACGACGAAGCGCGCGGCGCCTGCCGTACCCCGTTGCCAATATTGCTCAAATCATACGAAGTTTCCAAGATGAAATCAATAATTGCGTAACAATTTTCACTACGGCAAGAATAGCCGTTTTTATTTGCCAAATTGGCCGCAACGCCGCCTGTTGCGGGCCTGTACCGTAGACATCGCTTGATCTTTAATGGTATTGTTTAAGCTTGGCAAATATTGCCTCCGAGATACACGCCGCGTCCCCGCGCGGCCCCGTTCCGGATTTGCGCGCAGCGCCCACGATGGCGCCCCAAAACTGCTTTTCCACATACAATCCCATGCTCAAAAAAATGTTCGCCGCGGTGCTGATGACGCTTTCGACAGCGGCCATCGCCGTGCCCTTCGGTTCCCAGTCGATACTGGTGGTCGAAGACGGCACAGGCAAAGTCTTGCTTGAAAAAAATTCCAACGTGGTGGTGCCCATCGCCTCGCTGACCAAACTCATGACAGCCATGGTCGTGCTCGACTCCAAGGCGAACATGGAGGAAGAGATCAGCATCGACCGCGAGGACGTCGATACCCTGAAGCACAGCACCTCCCGCGTGCCGGTGGGCGCCACCCTGAGCCGTCACGACGTGCTGCAACTGGCGCTGATGTCGTCCGACAACCGCGCCGCCGCCTCGCTGGCGCGCACCTTCCCCGGCGGCCCGACGGCGTTTGCCGTGGCCGTCAACGCCAAGATCAAGGCCCTGGGCATGCGCCAGACCGTGATCGAAGAGCCGACGGGCTTGTCGCCGAACAACCAGTCGACGGCGGCCGACCTCGTCAAGATGGCCGTGGCCGCCTCGCGCTACCCGGAAATCAGCCGCATCACCACGGATTCGAAGGACGTGATCCAGATCAAGGGCCGCGACGTGGAATACCACAACACGAACCGCCTGGTGGGCGCCAAGGGCTGGGACATCGGCCTGTCGAAAACGGGCTACACGAATGAAGCGGGCCGCTGCCTGATCATGCGCATCAAGTCGGCCGGCAAGTTCGCCACGATGATCCTGCTCAACGCGCGCGCCAATTCCGTGCGCGCCATGGACGCCGTCAACATCCGCCGCATGCTGGCGGCCGAGAACGGCATCGAAGAGCCGAAGGTGATGCGCGCCTCGGTCAGCCGGCACAAGAAGGCGCCGGCGAAGCCGAGTAAACGCCGCCGCGCCCGCTAAGCACGGCTGAATGCTGGGGTCAGACCCGACGGGTCTGACCCCGGAACTATTTCGCTTGCCGGTTGGTCATGATGACGCCGGCAATCGTCACCGCCCCGCCCACCAGCATCGAGGCGAGCACCGGCTCGCCCAGCAGCACCGCCGCCAGCACGATGCCGAACACGGGCACGAGGTTGTTGAACACGGCCGTGCGCGACGGCCCCAGCGCTTTGACGCCCTCGTAATACCAGACAAAGCCGATCACCGTGCCGAACACGCCCAGGTAGCCAATGGCGGCCCACACTTGCCAGCCGAAGCTGTGCCATGGCACGCTCGGAAATTCCACGGCCGCCCCCACCAGCAAAAAGGCCAGGCCCCACATCGATGCATACGTGGTGGCGGCGATCGGCGACAAGCCCTTCAGCGCGACCCGGCCGATCAGGGTATAGGCGGCCCAGCTGGAAATGCCGCAAAACATGAACACTTCGCCCATGCCGATGCCGCCGCCCGTGCCGTGCAGCACGCCGGCCAGATCGCCGCGCGTGATGACGATGGCCGTGCCGCAGAACGCCAGCATGATGCCCAGCCACTTGAACGATCCGAGCCGTTCGCGGAACAGCATGGCCGAGGCCAGCGCCGTGACGATGGGGTTCAGCGCGACAAATAAAGCCGTGCGCCCGGCCGGCATGCGCGACAGGGCCGCCAGGAAACACAGGTTGTACAGAAAGATGCCCGTCAGCCCCAGGGCCGCCGTCGTCATCAGCTGCTTGCGGTCCAGGCGCGGCAAGCCCCCTTCCAGTTTCCAGGCCAGCACGACGAGCAACAGCACGGCCACGCCGAAGCGTCCGCTGGCAGCCGTCATGGGCGGCATCTGCTGCGCCAGCACGCGCCCCGCGATAAAAGTGCCGCCCCAGAACAGGGCGACGAAAATCAGTTTCAGGTAGACGAGCGGCGATTGCACGGAAGGCAAGGCGGCGGAAGGTATGGCGGTAGTGCGCATGGAAAGTCCTATGATGTCGCTTGCGCAGCGGGCGCTGCACGTGCGGTATACTTATATATTAATACTAATATCAACTCATGAAATAATGAGTAAATACTCATAGCACAAAGAAACCACACCATGACCTTCACGCAACTGGAAATTTTTACCTTGGTGGCTGAACTGCACGGCTTTTCCGCCGCCGCCGCGCAGCTGGGCATCAGCCAGTCGGCCGTCTCGCACGCCTTGAAGGCGCTGGAAAAGGAGATGGGCGTGGATCTGATCGTGCGCCACCAGGCCTCGGCCGAGCTGACCGACGTGGGCAGCCAGCTGCTGGTGCGCGCGCGCGAAATCCTCGGGCTATCCGAAGCCATGCGCCAGGAAGCGGCCGACGTGCTGGGCCAGCGCCAGGGCAGCCTGCGTATCGGCTCATTCGGCCCCACGTCATCCCTGAATCTGCTGCCGGCCATCACGGCGCAATTCCGCCTGCGCTATCCGGGCATCGACCTGCGCATCGACGAAGGCGCCGACCATGAAGTGGTGCAGTGGATACGCGAGCGGCGGGTCGACGTGGGCTTCGTCGTGCTGCCCGACGAACGTTTCGATACGGCGCCGCTGGTGGAAGACCAGATGATGGCGCTGGTGCCGCGCAGCCATGCACTGTCCAGCGAAACGTCCATCACCCTGGCCCAATTGTGCGAAGGGCCGTTCATCATGTCCGAGGCGGGCTGCGCCTGCCTGATCGAGCCGCTGTTCGCCAACGCGGGCCTGCAGCCGCAGGTACCGTACCGCATCAGTCAGGTGATCACCATCCTCGACATGGTCAGCCGCGGCGACGGCCTGTCCATCGTGGCAGAACTGGCCCTGCCCCAGCGGCTGCGCGAGCAGTATCCGGAGCTGGTCGCCCTGCCCTTGAATCCCCCCGTCAGCCGCAAGGTGGGCCTGGCCGTGCGCGACCGGCGCCAGAACACGCCGGCCACCAACGCTTTTTTCGACGTGGCGAAACAGATGGCGCCGACCCTGGCGCCACGGCGCGCTTGAACGCTACTTAGAAAGTTTCCCACTCCTCGCTGCGTTCCGGCTTGGCGGCGGGCGCCGGTGCTGGCCGGCTGGCGATGCGCGGCGCGATGGCTGCCCGCGCCACCGGTTTGACAGGCGCCGGCGCCTGCCCTTCATCGAGCTTGAACACGCCCACCACCTGCGCCAGGGTACTGGCCTGGTCTTGCAGGCTTTCCGCTGCGGCGGCCGCCTCTTCCACCAGGGCAGCGTTCTGCTGCGTCACCTGGTCCATCTGCGCGATCGCCTGGTTCACCTGTTCGATGCCCGAACTTTGCTCGACGCTGGCGGCCGTGATCTCGCCCATGATGTCGGTGACGCGGCGCACGCTGTCGACGATTTCCTGCATCGTCGCGCCGGCCTCGTCGACGAGGCGCGCGCCAGAATCGACCTTGCCCACCGAATCGTCGATCAGCAGCTTGATTTCCTTGGCCGCGCCCGCGGAACGCTGCGCCAGACTGCGCACTTCCGTCGCCACCACGGCAAAGCCCCGTCCCTGTTCGCCCGCGCGTGCCGCTTCCACGGCCGCATTGAGCGCGAGGATATTCGTCTGGAAGGCGATGCCGTCGATGACGCTGATGATGTCGACAATCTTCTTCGACGAATCGTTGATCGAGGCCATGGTATCGACCACCTGCGCCACCACTTGGCCGCCCTTGCTCGCCACGCCGGATGCCGATTGCGCCATCTGGTTGGCCTGGCGCGCATTGTCGGCATTTTGCTTGACGGTGCTGGTCAGCTCCTCCATCGAGGCGGCCGTCTCTTCCAGCGAACTCGCTTGCTGCTCCGTGCGCGACGACAGGTCCTGGTTGCCGGCGGCGATTTCCGACGACGATACCTTGACCGACTCGCTGGCCGTGCGGATTTTTACGAGCACGGCGGCGATCTTGTCGATGAAGCGGTTGAAGGCGCCGGCGATCTGCGCCAGTTCGTCCACGCCGGAAGCGTCGAGGCGGAGAGTCAGGTCGCCCTCGCCCGAGGCGATATCGTCGAGCGCGTCGCGCACCAGTTCCAGGCGCTTGAGCATCTTGAACACCAGCAGCGACAGCAGCAGCGCGGCCAGCCCGGTCAGCAGCGCGGCCGTGACGGTGGCCGTCGTCAGCATCGTCTGCAAGGCTTGCATGGCTTCCTGCTGGTCGAGCACCACGGCCAGCAGCCAGTCGGTGCCGGCCACGCGCGTGACGTACAGCTTGCCGTCGCGCTCGTTCAATCGCACGGCCTCGCTCGTGCGCGCGCTTTCCAGCCGGTTGACCTGTGCGGCCGACAGCGACGCATCGAGTTTCGCCACCGGCTGCAGGCTCAGGTCCTTGTTCGCGTGGGCGATGATGATGCCGCTCTGGTCGACGAGGAAGGCAAAGCTGTGCGGCGTCGGCTTGATCGCCACCACGTTGGCAATCACGGTATCGAGCAGCACGTCCGCGCCCGCCACGCCCACCAATGCCTGTTTCGGCCCGACGGGCGCCGTGAACGACACCACGAGCTTGTGGCTGGCCGCATCCACGTACGGCGGCGTGAGCATCGGCACACCCGCCTTGACGGTGTCCGTATACCAGGCGCGCGCCGTGGGGTCGAAATCGGCCGGGCGGCCCGGATGGGTAAACACGGAACGCTTGTCCGCGTAGCCGATGAACACTTCCGCAAAATCGCCAGCCTTTTCCGCGATCTCGAAGGCGCGCAGCGGATCGGGCGTCTCGGCCGACATGACGACGGACGCCATGACCTTTTTCTTGCCATCGACCCATTGCGCCAGCACGGCCGACTGGCTTTGCAGCAGCTGCTGCATCTGCTGGTCCGATGACGCCAGCATGCTGCTGCGTGTGGTGACGTAATTGGCGACCGACAAGGCGAGCATGGACAATACGACGATGGCCACGCAGATGAGCACCAGCCGCGTGCGAAGGGAAGACAACATGATGGACTCCTCGTTTCGATTTTAGTGACGAGAAACAGTGCTCTGCACCACTTTCTCTATGAAAGCATTTTCACACAAAAATCGGAACAATTATCATCAATATTCGGAATACAACACATATATTTCCACGTGGAAACCTGTCAAACCCTATCAGCCGATCAGCCCCCTCAAGCCGCTGGCCCGCTGCGTACGGCGCAAGATCGCGTCAAACAGCACGGCCTGCGTGGGCGAGACGAGGGTAAAGAAGTCGCGCGCGCGCGTGATGCCCGTGTAGACCAGTTCGCGCGCCAGCATGGCGCCGCCCTCCTGCGGCAGCACCAGCACCGTGTGGCGGAATTCCGAACCCTGCGATTTATGCACCGTCATGGCGAACGCCGTCTCCACGTGGCGCAAGCGCGTGGCCAGCACGCTGCGCACGTTCTCGCCTTCCAGGAAGTACACGCGCAATGATCCGGGCCGCGCCGGATCGCGCAGGGTCAAGCCGATGTCGCCATTGAACACGCCCGTACCGTAATCGTTACGCGTGACCATCACGGGACGGCCCACATACCATTCGCTGCGGCGTATCAAGCCTTCCTTTTCCAGCCGCAGTTCGATGGCCGTGTTCAGGCCGGCCACGCCCCACTCGCCCTCGCGCACGGCGCACAGGATGCGGAACGATTCGAAAGCGTGCAGCACGGCGCGCACCCAGTCGTCATGCTGCGCGTACGCCGCTTCGCCCGCATTCACCAGTGCCAGGTAGGGCTGGTAGCCGCCCGGCGCGTCCGCGCGGCCACGCAAGGCCAGGCGCAGCACCTCGTCCGGCTGCGCGCTCACGCTCCACGCCAGCTGGCCGCCGCTGTCGCCGGCAAAACACGCTTTGGCAAGATCGGGCCTGCCGCCATTCACGGCCAAGGCCAGCTCGCCGATCGGACCGCTGAAACGGTGGCTGTGGCGCAGCATCACCGTCTGCTGCGCCAGCGCGCCGGCCGCCCCCGCAAAGGCGGGCGGAATGGCCACGCCGCTGGCCGCCTGCGCATACGCGATGGTAGCCGGCGTGTAGCCGCCCGCCTGCGCGTCGTGGCACAAGTCACCGAGCACGGCGCCCGCTTCCACGGACGCCAATTGATCCTTGTCGCCAAGCAGTATCAGGATCGCCGTGGGCGGCAAGGCGTCGAGCACGGACGCCATCATTTCCAGGTGCACCATCGACGCTTCATCGACGATCAGCACGTCGACGTCGAGCGGATTGCCCGCGTGGTGGGCAAAGGCGCGCGTATCGGGCCGCGCGCCCAGCAAACTATGCAGGGTGCGCGCCGCGCCCATGCGCCGCGCCAGTTCCAGCAGGGGCAGCGCATCGCCCGCCTTGGCCGCCAGCCCCTCCAAAGCCTTGTCGATCGACTGTTTCAGCCGCGCGGCCGCCTTGCCGGTCGGCGCGGCCAGTGCGATGCGCAGCTGCTCCGGCTGCGGCGAGACGGCAAACAGCAAGGTCAGCAAACTGGCTACCGTGTAGGTCTTGCCCGTTCCAGGACCGCCCGTGATGATCGCCACCTTGCCGCGCAGCGCGATGGCGCATGCCACTTTTTGCCAGTCCGGCCCACCGTCCTGCGTGGGCTGGTCGAACAGGATATCGAGCCATAGCCGCACCTGCGCCAGCGGCGGATTCGTCAAATCCTGCGCGCGCGCGGCGATTTTTTCGCCCACCAGGCTTTCATCGCGCCAGTAGCGGCGCAAATACAGGCGGTCGCCATCGAGCACCAGCGGCTGGCGCACGTCAGCCGCGCCCACCGTCCACACCTGCGGCGCGCCGGCCAGCAGCGCGCGCCAGCCAGCGACGCTGTCCGGCAACGGGCCGGAAACGGCAAGCACGCCATGCCACAGCTCCTCGCTCCAGCCCAGCAGCTGCGACGGTTCGCTGGCCAGCTCAAACAGCATCAGACAGCTGTGCCCCCGCCCTTCCAGCTCGGACAGCACGACGCAGGCCACGGCCACGGCGGACGCATTCGGCGCGCCCTCGTCCAGCGTGCCGATGAAGCGGGCAAACGCGGCGCTCAGGCGGCGCAGGTGCCCCGCCTCGGCAACGCCGTCGATATGGCTGAACAAGGCATCCATCTGCAGGGTATCCAACTGCGCGTTATGCTGCATGGTGTTCCGTTTCTTCTAATAGTTGATCGAGGCCGTCCAGCAGTTCCAGCTGCGGCGCCAGCCAGTAGCAGCCATGCGTGTCCGCATTCGCGATGCCGCGCAAAAACAGGAAGATGGCACCGCCCAGGTGCTCGGCCGGATCGTAGGCGTCGCCCAAGCGGCTTTTCAGCAGCCGGTGCAGGGCCAGCATGTAGATGGCGCCCTGGATATCGTAGCGGTGCTGCGCCATGCCGGCCGCCAGCGCCTGCGTGTGGTAGGCCGCGTCGTTGGCGCCCAGCGCATTCGACTTGTAGTCGAGCACCCAGTAGCGGCCATCCCGTTCGATGACCAGGTCGGCAAACCCCTTCAGCATGCCGTGCAGCTGGCGCCGCGGCAGCACGGGACGCGGCGCGCCGTCGAGCAGCAAGCGCGTGCACAGCTGGTCGAGCGCCGCCGTGGACAAATGCTCGCTGGGGAACCAGAACTCCATCTCGGACAGGGTGCTGTCCAACTGCGACAGCGAGGCATCGAGCAGCGGCAGCGGCGTGATGGCGATTTCCCTGAGCCAGGCGATGGCGTCGTCCTGGCGGTGGCCCCAGCCCGACCGCTCGCAGCGCGCGGCCAGGCGCGTGTCGAAGTTGTCATCGTGGACGCTGTCAAACCCTTCGCTGCCCATCCACTCAAGCTGCTCGTGCAGGAAATTGCCGGGCACGGAGCCGCGCGGGAAGCGGTGCCAGGGCGCGTCGCCCATGTGCATCGGCGAGGCCACGGCGACAGCCGTGCCATCTTCCAGCAAGGTTTCTTCCAGCGCCCGCTGCGGCACGTGCGCGGCCGCCACGGCGCCGATCTGGCGCGTCAGCGACGTGAAGCTGCCCACCGACCAGTCGCGCTCGAATTCGCCCGCGAACACGGGCGCGGGCCGCAGTTCGGGGCGCCGCTCGATGCGGTCCAGCACCGTGCAGGCATCAGGCTGCCCCAAGGTGCTGACATAGATGGCGTCGCAATCGCCCGCCACCTGCTGCCAGCGCAGCAGCAGCTGGTCGAACGGCAGCTTGTCGCCGCCTGTCAGCAGGTAGCCGAGCGCCGATTCGTGCAAGGTGTTCTCGCCCGCCTTGCGCGCCGCCTGGGCGGCCACGCCCAGCCACAGGAAGTGGCGCGCCCGCGTCAGGGCCACGTACAGCAGGCGCAAGTCTTCCTCGATGCGCGCTTCTTCCACAAACGCCATGGCCTCGTCGGACAAGGACAGGTCGAGGCGGCGTTCGCCATCGTCGCCCGCATACTCGAAGAAGCTGCGGTTGCGTTTATCCACCTTGCGCGCCGTGACGGAAAACGGTAAATAGACCAGCGGGTATTCGAGTCCTTTCGACTTGTGCACGGTGATGACCTTCACCAGTTCCGCATCGCTTTCCAGGCGCAGCACGCGCTCGTCGCCGTTTTCGCCTTCGCCGGCGATCTGCTCGGCCAGCCAGCGTATCAGCGCCTGCTCGCCATCGAGCTGGCGGCTGGCCGATTGCAGCAATTCGGCCAGGTGCAGCAGATTCGTCAAGCGCCGCTCGCCGCCCGTCTGCTGCAGCAGCATAGCCGGCAGCTGCAGTTCGTGGATGAAGCGGCGCAGCATGGCCAGCACGCCCTGGCGCTGCCAGATCAGGTGCAGGGCCTTCAGTTGCTCGACCCGGCGTTCCCATTCCATTTCATCGCTCGACAGGCGCGCCAGCTCGCCCAGCGACAGGCCGATCGTGCGCGTGGCAAACGCGGCGCGCGCCAGTCCTCCGTCGAGCGGGTTGGCCAGCGCCGCCAGCCAGCGCAGCACGTCCTGCGCTTCCTCGCTGTCGATGACGGAATCCTTGTCGGACAGGTAGACGCTGGCGACCCGGCGGCGCGCCAGTGCGCGGCGGATGGCGGCCGCCTCCTTGCGGTCGCGCACGAGGATGGCCACGTCGGCCGGCTGCAGGCGCGTAAAACCATCGGGGCCCGTAAAACCGGCCTGCGGGTCGCCCAGCATGGCGACGATGTGTTCGGCGCAGTGCTGTGCGAAATACTCGCGGTAGCTGTCGCCGCGCAGCGCTTCATCGCTGGCGCAGGCGGCCAGCAGGGCCGGCAGCGGGCCGCTGGCGTTCACCAGGTGTTCGGCGCGGCCCTTGGCGTCGACGGCCTCGAACGGCAGCGGATTCTCGCCCCCTTTACGGTAGCGGAAGGCGCCGGCTGGCACCTCGTCGCGCTCCGCGTGCAGGAACAGCTGGTTGACGGCCGCCACCAGCGGGGCCGTCGAACGGTAATTGGTGCCCAGCTGGTAGTGGCGTCCCGTGGTCGCGCGCCGCGCCGCCAGGTAGCTCTGGATGTCGGCGCCGCGAAAGCCGTAGATCGACTGCTTCGGGTCGCCGATCAGGAACAGGCCCAAGGCCGGATCGTTGTCTGCAATCCGGTACAGCAGGTTGAAAATCTGGTACTGGGCGGGCGCCGTATCCTGGAATTCATCGACCATGGCCAGCGGATACTGGTCGATGATGCGCTGGCGCAGGGCCGCGCCATTCTCGCCGGCCAGCGCGTCGTGCAGGCGCTGCAGCATGTCGGCAAAGCCGAACTGGCGCGACTGGCGTTTTAACTGATCCATGCGCCGCGCGATGGCCGCCGCCGCATGCAGGTGCAGCTTGTGCGCCAGCGGCGTGATACCCGCCAGGGCGATCCCCAGTGCCTCCGTATGCTCGAAGCATTCGGGCACCTGCGCCGTGAAACTCTTGGCAAACGCATCCTCGATGCCGAACGGCGTCAAGCGTTCCCACGCCTTGGCCGTGATGGCGGGCAGCAGCAACAGCGGGTCTTGCGCCCATTTACGCAAGCCGTCGAACCACTTCGCCAGGTTCTCCGGCTTCATCTTGACGCCATTAAAACACTTGGGATTGGCGGCGCGGTGATCGTTGATCCACATCGCCATCTGGTCCACGCGCTCGACCCAGCCCGCCTTCAGGGTGGCCAGCTGCGCGGCCAGCGCCCGCTGTTCGCGCGCGATCAATGCCGACAACGGCTCTTCGTCGGCCATGCGCATGATGTCCGCGCGGCGCGCCAGCTCGCGCGCGCCTTTCTTCAGCGCGCCGACGTCGGGCCAGCAGGCGAGCAGCACGTCGAGCGCCTGCGGCGGCAAAGGATAGACTTGCTGGCGCCAGTAATCGTGGGCCGCATCCTCGAACAGCGCTTGCTCGTCGCTGACCAGTTCCTCGTCGAACAGGCTGCCGCTGTCGAACGCATGCTCGCGCAACATGCGCTGGCACCAGGCGTCGATGGTGAAAATGGCCGCTTCATCCATCGTCTCGGCGGCCAGCATCAGCCGGTGCGCGGCCTTTTGCCGTTCGCTCTCGTCCGGGTAGGACTCGAGCAAGGCATCGAGAAACGGGTCGCTGCCGCCGGATTCGTGGCGAAAATAAGCAGCGGCCTCGATCAGGCGCTCGCGCACGCGGTTCGACAATTCGCGCGTGGCGGCGCGGGTAAACGTCATCACGAGGATGTCGGCCGGCAGCAGCGGACGCGTAAAGCGGCTGTCGTCGCCGCCATGCCCCAGCACGAGACGCACGTACAGCGCGGCGATGGTCCAGGTTTTACCCGTACCGGCCGACGCTTCGATCAGGCGCGAGCCGTGCAGCGGGAATGCCAGGGGGTTGAGCAGATGGCTCGTCATTGTTCTTCTCCCGCGCCGTCATCGGGCGCGCTGATCGGGTCGATCGTAATGTGCTGTTGCAGCCAGTCGGCCAGCGGGCCATACAGCTCGCGCGTGCAGTCTTCCCACGCTTCCTCCGCGGCCAGCGCGGAAAACTCGGGCCACAGGCGCGCCAGACACAGTTCCGCGCGCTCGCCAGTCATGTCAAAACCGCCATCGTAGACGGCGCGCGGGTCGCCCTGTTGCACCAGCGCCAGGCCCGTCTTGCATGCCGTGGGCAGCGGATGGTTCATGCCTTCGCGCCACAGCGCCAGCAAGGTGGCCAGCGCGTCGCGCGACGTGGCCGGATCGAGCGGCGCCATGCTGACAATGGCGTCGCGCGCCACCAGGTAGCCGGTGACGGGAAAACCGAGGGCGGCGGCAGCCAGCTGGCGCAGCCACATCAGCATCAGCTTGTCGCCGCGCGCCAGGCCGCTCTTGTCCGTCACTTTCGAGGAAATCTGCATCAGCCAGGCCGTTTCCTGCCCGTTGCTGCACAATTTGTCGAGCCAGTCGTCGATCTGCACTTCGCCAAACGGCAAGTTGATGGCGCGCTTGTCGGCCGCGTACGGGAACGAGGCACGCAAGGACAGCCATGCGCTGCGCACGGGCACCAGCGCCTCGACCAGCTGCGCCTGCACTTGCCGGCCGATCAGGCCGATCGGCAGCACGCCTTCGCGCGCCAGCTTTTCCGCGCGCGCTTCCAGGCTGGCGCGCACGTCGTCCAACGCTTCCACGGCACCGCCGTCGTCCAGCATGGTGTCTTCCAGCAGATAGCGTTCGAGCGCATTCAGGCCGAACGGTTCTTCATCCTCGCCCAGCATGGCCGCATCGGCGAAATGCACGCTCAAGCGGCGGCGGAAAAAGTATTTGACGGGCTGGCGCAAGAAGCTGGCCAGTTCGCCCAGCTTCAAGCGCGTGCCGGGATCGAGCTCGTAGGGGCCCAGCGCCAGTTCCCCGGACTGCGCCTCCACATCGGCATGCGCGACGCGCCATTCGCGTGCGTACGTCAGCAAGCCATCGGCCTCGAAATAGCGGCGGCTGAACGGCTGCAGCGCGTGCTCGGTAGTCAGCGAGACCAGGTGCCGGTCCAGCGACCAGCCGGCGGCCAGGTAGTCGCGCAGCTGCGACACGAGCACGGACGGCGGCTGCTCGGAATTGTCGCGCACATTGCGCCCCACCCAGCTCACATACAGTTTGTCGCGCGCGGCCAGCAAGGCTTCGAGCATCAGGTAGCGGTCATCGTCGCGGCGCGAGCGGTCGCCCGGGCGCGCCATGCCGGGCAGCGCCAGCAAATCGAAATCGGCCTTTTGCGCGCGGCGCGGGAAGTCGCCATCGTTCATGCCCAGCAGGCACACGACGCGGAACGGCACGGCGCGCATCGGCATCAAGGTGCAAAACGTCACGCCGCCGGAGACAAATTGATGGTTCAGGGTCGGCTCGTCCAGCGCGCCCAGCCACGCCACGCGCAGCACGGACAGTGGCACCGGCTCGATAAAGCCCGCATGCTCGCACGTTTCCAGCCAGCCCTGCAAGGCGCCTTCCAGCTGCGCCAGGGTCAGGCGGTCGCCCTCGTCGTCGGCGTCAAAGAAGGCGGCCAGCAGCGCGCGCGCCTGCGCGCCCCACTCGGCTGGCGTGCGTGTGCCGGCCAGCACGGTGCGCCAGTGCAGCAGCGCCTCGACCAGCTGCGCCAGCGAGCCCGCCAGCGCCGCATCAAGGCCGCCCACTTCCGCATACGGTTCGATGCCGCCAAAGCTGGCGCCACCGCCGCTGGCATAGCCGAGCAGCATGCGCCGCACGCCGAAGATCCACGCATTCTGCTCGCCGGCCGCGCCCAGACCCAGGCCGCTGCGGTGATGCTGGTCCAGGCCCCAGCGCACGCCGGCCCCTTCGATCCATGCACCCAGGGTGACCAGGTCGTCCGGCTGCAGGCCGAAGCGGGTGGCCAGCGCGGGCACGTCGAGCAGGTCGCGCACTTCGCTCTGGCGGCAGCGCTGCTGCGGCAGCTGCAGCAGCCACTCGAGCGCGACGAGCAGCGGGTTGACGCTGCGGTCCTTCACGTCGCCGATCTCGAACGGGATGAAACGCTCGTCGTTGCGCCGGTACTGGCCGAAGACGGCGTGGATGGCGGCCGTAAACGTGTCGATGTCGGGCACCATCACCACCACGTCGCGCGGACGCAAGAGCGTCTCGGCGCTATGCGCAAACATGGCCAGCAGCTGGTCGTGCAGCACTTCCACTTCGCGCTGCACGCTGTGCGCCACGTGAAATTCGATCGAGCGGTCGCCGGCATCGGGCGGCGTTTGCTCATGCTCGGCCAGCGGACGCAGTTCACGGATGGCCACCTGCACCTGCTGCAGCAGGGTCTCGCCCGTTTCCTCGCCAAACAGGTCGATGCGCAGGCTGTCGTCGCGCCCCTCGGCTTGCGCGTGTTCGTCGAATTCGTCGAGCATGCGGATGAAATCGCGCCCTTGCCTGCCCCAGCTGGCCAGCAGCGGGTGGCTGTGCGCATGCAGTTCTTCCAGCGGAATCCCGGCTAGGTCGGTGCCATTGCGCTGGCGCTGGCGCTTGTTTTCCGCGCGCAGCAAGTCGCGCCCGTCGATGATGTCGCCCCAGTAGAACTGGCACGGATTGGGTACGGCCAGCACCACCTGCGTGTGGCGAGCCAGCGCGGCCAGCGCCTGCAAGGTCTGGTACGGCAAGGCCGACACGCCAAACAGCACGACCCTGCGCGGCAGCTTGCCTACCGGCGCGTCGCCGGCGGCGATCGCCGCCAGGAAGGCGTCGTGGATGTCGGCGCGGCCCGTGTCGCGCTCGAAATCCTCGACATCGGCCGCCACGGCGCGCCACAACTGCGCCTGCCAGCGCTGGTCTTCCTTCAGAACGATGGAGTCGCCGCGCGCCGTGCGCAACTGGTCGCGCCCGGCCGCCCAATCGGCCAGCCAGTCGGCGCGGTAGACCTGGTACTGGTCGAACAGGTCGGCCAGGCGCTCGGCCAGCTGCAGCCGGCGTTCGCAATCGCCATCGGCAAGGAAGTAGCGCAGCGGCGCGAACACGGGGTCGGCCAGCAGCGACGGCAACAGGCGCATCAAACGCCACGTCAGCGGGGACTTGTCGAACGGCGACACGCGCGGCACTCTGTCGCGCCCCAGCATGCCCCGGTAGCTTTCCCACAGCAGGCGCGCCGGCAGCGCGATGCGCGTGGCGGCGCATACACCCATCTCCTCGGCCAGGGCGATCTTCAGCCATTCGGCCACGCCGTTCGACTGCACCAGGAAGATGTCCGTTTCCAGCGGCGCCAGCGGATGCTGGCGCAGCCACTGGAAGACGGCGGCGCGCAGCTGTTCCAGCTGGTTGCCGTGCAGGATGAGGAGGCCGGGCGTGACGGGTGTATGCATGCTGATCCGATGGGTTGCCGCGCCTCCGGCCCGGTGGCCGGAGACGTCAAACGCCTATTATCGCCGCTGCTTGCGTCAGGGGGTGTCGCTGGCGGCAAATTCCACTGAAATTTGTTCCGCCACCTGCGCCAGCGCCGGTCCCAGGGCTGTCAGCAAGACGCGCGCCTGTTGCAGGTCGCCGCCCACGCGCAAGCCTTCGATCGACGTGCACAGGCCCGCAAAGGCATGGGCGCCCACGGCCAGCGCCGACGATTTGCTGCGGTGGCCCAGGTCGGCCAGGCGCCCCAGGTCTTCCAGTGCCATGGCCTGCTCCATTTCGGCGATGCCGTCGCGTGCCGTGTCGAGAAACAGCTGGGTGTATTTGCGCATCTTCACGACGTCATTGCTGAACGTGAGAGCCAGGGTGGCCAGGTCGAGGATGGCCGTGTCGCGCAATTCCGGCGCGGCGGCCGATGACGGCGCTGCCGGCGCCGCCGCCAGCCTGTCGCTTGCACGCATGCGGCCGATGTTGCCGATGCCGCCACGCAGACGGAACCATTTCGCCAGCAGGTGAAACAGCAGATTCGGGGCGATCGGCTTGGTCACGAATTCATCCATGCCCGCCTCCAGGCAGCGGGCGCGGTCTTCGCTGCCCGCGTTGGCCGTCATGGCGATCACCAGCAGGCCAGTGAGTTTCGGGTCGGCGCGGATGCGGCGCGTCGTCTCGAAGCCATCCATCTCCGGCATCTGCACGTCCATCAGCACGCAGTCGTAGCGCTGGCGGGCCAGCAATTCCAGCGCTTCGCGGCCATTGCCGGCGACGCAGACGGTGGCGCCGGCGTCTTCCAGCAATTCGCAGCCCACCTGCTGGCTGAAGACGTTATCTTCGACCAGCAGGATGGATGCGCCGCGTATCACGCCCAATACTTCCGGCTCGACTTCGGCGATGCGCTCGTCGGACGCCTGCGCGCTTTTCTCCAGCCGCGCCGTGAACCAGAAGGTGCTGCCCAGGCCCGGCTGGCTGTACACGCCCACCTTGCCGCCCATGAGCTCCACCAGCTGCTTGCTGATCACCAGTCCCAGGCCGCTGCCGCCATACTTGCGCGTGGTCGACGGGTCGGCCTGGTGGAAGGAACGGAACAGCTGCGCCACCTCTTCCTGGTTCATGCCGATGCCCCGGTCCTGCACTTCGAAGCGCAGCATGGCGTAGCTGCCGCGCTCCTCGGACTGGCGCACGCGCACGAAGATGCTGCCATTGTCGGAAAACTTGATGGCGTTGCTGGTCAGGTTCAGCAAGACCTGCTCCAGGCGCAGCGGGTCGCCGCGCCAGCGCTGCGGCAGCTCCGGCGCGATATCGAACTGCAGCGCCAGGCCCTTGACGGCGGCCGCGTCGCCCAGCTGGCTGGCGATGTTCGCCAGCAGGGTGTCGAGACGGAAGTCCAGCACTTCCAGTTCCAGCTTGCCCGCCTCGATCTTGGAAAAATCGAGGATATCGTTGATCAGGCCCAGCAAATGCTGGCCCGAATGATAGATTTTTTGCAGATAGTCGCGCTGGCGCGCGTCGGCCACGGATTTCAGCGCCAGGTGCGCCATGCCGATGATGCTGTTCATCGGCGTGCGGATTTCATGGCTCATGTTCGACAGGAAGTCGCTCTTGGCCTGGCTGGCCGCGTCGGCCTGCTCTTTCAGGCGGTGCAGTTCCGTCACGTCGGTGGACAGGCCGATCAGGCCCGTAACGGGACCGGGCAAGCCCAGCGGCACCTTCACGCTCCACAGGTGGTGCACCTGCCCTTGCGCATCGACGAAGCGCTCCTCGCCGACGAACTTGGCGCCGCTGTCGAACACCCGGCGCTCGGTCAGCTGCGCGGCGGCGGCCGCATCGCCGAGCATCAACTCGCCATCCTGGCGGCCGATCAGCTGCTCCACGGGACGGCCCAGGATGGTGGCCGTGCGCGCATTCACGTAGCGGTAGCGCAGGTCGGCATCCTTCATGTAGACGTAGGCATCGACGCTGTCGAGCACCGTATCGAGCAGGGTGCGCTGCGCCACCGCGTTGCGGCGCGAGCGGTACAAGGTAAAGATGTAGCCATAGATGAGCAGGGTGCCGGCCACGCCGACGCCCAGCGCCAGCCATGGAAAGTAGCGGTCGAAGGGGCTGTACAGCTCCGCCTTGCGCACGCGGAAATGGGCTTTCCACAGGCCCCCCTGGTAGGCGACGGGCAGCACCCGGTCGAAATAACCGGCATCGCCGCCCGGTTGCGGCGGCGCCGCCGCCAGGTCGCCGTCATCGTTGAACAGCAGGCGGTCCTGCGGCGTGATGGACAGGGCCCCGCTGGCCGGCAAAGGACCGGCCGCGCTGTACAGGGTCAGGTGCAGCGGTTCCAGGGCGCTGCGTTCGAGCGCGCTGTGCACCAGCCGCGCCACGCCAAAGCCGATGCCGACGGAACCCTGGTAGGCGGCGCGGCGCTCGGCCACGCTGCCCTGCGGCATGCCATTGCGGTACACGGGCAGGCGCATGCCCAGGCCCACGTGCGCGGGCGGCCCCTTGATCATGATCACCTGCCCCGACGCGCTCACCTGGCCGCTGTCGCGCGCCTGCGTCAGCGATTGCGCCACCAGCGGGTTGGCGCCGATATCGACGCCCATCCGTTCGGCCAGCAGGGAATCGGGTTCCAGGTAAGTGAGCACCGTGTATTCCGGCCGCTCCCCCGCAGGCCGGATGGTGAAGGCAGGATAGCCGCGCGGCGCCAGGCTGGTGTCTTTGCGCACGGACTCGATGAAGGCGGCGCGCTGCGCCGACGGCACGGCCGCCGCGTAGTTGACCGATTCGATGGCCGGGAACTGGCGCACGATATCGAGGCCGGCCACGTAATCGTGGAACTGGCGCCGCGTCAGGTGCTCGCTGGTGCGGAACAGGGCTTCGAGTCCCCGCAGCAGGTCGGAATAGCTTTTTACGCGCGTGATCAGGCTGTGCTGGGCACTATGCGTGAGATTGTCGAAACGCTGTTCGGCGTCGTCATTGACCGTGCGCGCCGCGCCCGCATACAAGGCGCCGCCCACCGCCAGGGCCAGCAGCAGGCCACCCGCCCATATCCTGATACCTGATCCCGCCCCGCCCTTGCTCAAAGTGTGCATTGTCGATCGCTTATTCCGGTTTCCTCGAATGGACGGCGCTGCGGCCGCCCAGCAAGTACGAGGATACTATCAAAGCTCATGCCCGACGCGCTTGTGGAAGAAAAAAAGCGCGTACGATGGTTGCACTGGAAACACCGGGTGCTCAAGCTTCCCGCAGTGCCCCGGCCAGCAAGGCGCCGGCGCCATGGTCATCCCAGGCATCGGCGCAGCGCACCACGTCGCCCACGACGATGATGCTGGGACTGCCCAGGCCGCTGGCCAGCAGAGCGTCCGGCAAGCGCTGCAAAGTGCTCAGCAACTGGCGCTGGGCGGCCAGGCTGGCCGATTGCACCACGGCCACGGGCGTGCCGGGCGCCATGCCGCCGGCCAGCAAGCCGGCCTGGATGGCGGCCACCCTGGCCACGCCCATGTAGATGACGAGCGTCAAGCCACTTTGCGCCAGGGCCGACCAGTTCGGCTCGGACGCGGCATCCTTGCCGTGGCCCGTGACGAAGATGGCGCCCTGGCTCCAGCCGCGGTGCGTGAGCGGCACGCCGATGGACGAAGGCGCGGCCAGGCCGCTGCTGATGCCGGGAATTACTTCGACGGGCACGCCATGGCTGCGCAGGTAGGCGCGCTCTTCGCCGCCCCGTCCGAACAGATACGGGTCGCCCCCCTTCAGGCGCACCACGTGCAGGCCCGCGCGCGCCTCGGCCAGCATCAGGCGCTCGATGAACGCTTGCGGCGTGGAAGCGCAGCCGCCCCGCTTGCCCACTTCGACCACGCGCACGCCGTGTGCCGCATGGGCGAGGATGGCCGGGTTGACGAGGTCGTCGATCAGCACCACGTCGGCCCGCGCGATGGCCTTCACGGCCTTGAGGGTCAGCAGGTCCGGGTCGCCGGGACCGGCGCCGACCAGGGTCACGCTACCACATTGCGCCATGATGAACTCTCCAATCAGAAAAAGTGGCCGATGGCAAACGATGCCGCGTACGCTTCCGGCGCGCTGCCGTCCCACACGACGCCGTCGCACAGGGTCGAGCTGCGCATCGGGGATTTGGGTACGGGCGTAGCCGTCATTTCCGCCGCCTGGCGGTACAGGTCGATGCGGTTGACCTGGCGCGCCACCGCCAGGTAATCGGGTTCGTCGCGCAGCAAGCCCCAGCGCCGGTGCTGGGTCATGAACCACATGCCGTCCGACAAATACGGGAAATTGACGGCGCCATCGCCGTAAAACTTCAAGCCGTGCGCTTCGTCCCAGGTCTTGCCCAGGCCATCCTGGTAATGGCCGAGGATGCGCGGCGCCAGGGTTTCCTGCGGCGTATGCAGATAAGCAGGCTCTGCCAGGGTGGCCGCCATGGCCAGCCGGTTGGTGTCGCTGGCGTCGATCCAGCGTCCCGCCTCGAGCACGGCGGCGATCAGGGCGCGGCAGCTGTTCGGATGCTGCTGCGCAAACGCGGCGCTGGTGCCCAGCACCTTGCCCGGATGGTGGGGCCAAATGGCGCCGCTGGTGGTGGCCGTCACGCCCACGCCATCGACGATAGCCTTGTAGCCCCACGGTTCGCCGGCGCAAAAGCCATCCATCTGGCCCGCGCGCAAGGCGGCCACCATTTGCGACGGCGGCACCGTCATCACGCGCGCGTCGCGCAGCGGATCGATACCGTGCGCGGCCAGCCAGTATTGCAGCAGCATCGCGTGGTTGCCGGTCGGGAAAGTATGCGCAAACGCAAATGGCCGCGCCGCGCCGCGCATGTGCCGCGCCAAGGTGGTGCCATCGTGGGCGCCCTCGCGCGCCAGCGCCGCCGACAAGGTCACGGCCTGGCCGCTGTGATTGAGGTTCATCAGCACGGCCATGTCGTGCTGTTGCCCGCCGATGCCCATCTGCACGCCATACACGAGACCGTACAGCACGTGGGCCGCGTCGAGTTCGCCGTTGTTCAATTTGTCGCGCACGCCGGCCCACGACATCTCCCGGCTCAGTTCAATCTTGATGCCGTATTTTTCGTCGAGGCCCAGCTTTGACGCCATCACCAGCGAGGCGCAATCGGTCAGCGGCAGGTAGCCGATGCGTATCGTCTGTTTTTCCGGATGCATGGAGCGCATCGCGTGGGCACTCGTGCCCGCTTGCTGTGTCATACCATTCCTTGCTGATAAGTACTGTTTTGCCGCGCCAACATGGGCAAGGCCATAGCCATCCAGCAGCAAGGACCGTGCCTGTGCATGCCCGGTCCCAGGCAGGTGAAAATGCACCGGAATGGTGCACTGCACCAGCATGTGTCAGGAAATGCGCGCTTCATCCCAGCAAGTCCTCCACGTCGAGGATGCGTTGGGCAATGTCCGCCAGTTTGAGTTTCTTGTTCATGGCCATGCTGCGCAAGCGCTGGTAAGCCTGGTCTTCCGTCAAGCCATGATGCGTCATCAACAGGCCCTTGGCCCGTTCGATCACCTTGCGCTCGAGCAGCTTGTGCCGCGTGTCGAGCAATTCGGCGCGCAGTTTTTCTTCCTGGCGAAAGCGCGCCAGGGCCACATTGAGCACGGGCAAGATGCGCTCGGCATGCAAGCCGGCCACGATATACGCGGATACGCCGGCCGCCATGGCCGCATCGATGCTGGCTGTGGCGCCGTCTTCGGTAAACAGGACGATGGGGCGGCGCTCGTCGCGCGTGGCGATGACGATGTGCTCGAGCACGTCGCGCGCGTCCGATTCGGCATCGATGATGATGAGGTCAGGCTGCAGTTGCGCGATTCGCTCGGGGAGGTAGAGGTCGGCTGGCAGCGAGGCGACGATGTCGAAGCCCGATTCCAGCAAGCCGATGCGCAAGGCATTGCCGCGCTGCACCTGGGCAGCCAAGGCCGCGTTCTCGTGCACGCCGTGCTCGACAATGGTGTTGACGACAACGATGCGCAAAGGCTGGGTACGGCTGGACGTCATGGGAACGATCTGCAATGGCTAAACACAACCATTGCAGTAAGCAAGAAGCGAACCAGCCGGGTTTACACGGTACTTTACTTCAGGGTCGGCATGGCAAACTCGGCGCCGGCCGCCGTCGATGCGGGCCAGCGTTGGGTCACGGCCTTCTGTTTCGTGTAGAAGCGTACGGATTCCGGGCCATGCGCGTGGTGGTCGCCGAACAGGCTACGCTTCCAGCCGCCGAAGCTGTGGAAGGCCATCGGCACGGGAATCGGCACGTTCACCCCGACCATCCCCACCTGCACCCTGTGCGTGTACTCGCGCGCCGTGTTGCCGTCGCGCGTGTAGATGGCCGTGCCATTACCGTACTCATGCGCGTTGACCAGGTCCAGCGCCGTCGTAAAGTCCGGCACGCGCACGATGCACAGCACGGGCCCGAAGATTTCTTCCTTGTAGATCGTCATGTCCGGCGTGACATGGTCGAACAGGCTGCCGCCGAGGAAGAACCCTTGCTCGTGGCCGGGCAGCACGAAACCGCGCCCGTCGGCCACCAGCTTGGCGCCCTCTTCCACACCGTTGGCGATGTAGCCGGCGATCTTGTCCTTGTGCACTTGCGTGACGACGGGGCCCATCTCGGCCGACAGATCCATGCCCTGCGTGATTTTCAGGGCGTTAATACGCGGCACCAAGGCTTCGACCAGCTGGTCCGCGACATTGCCCACCGCGACGACGACGGAAATGGCCATGCAGCGCTCGCCGGCCGAGCCAAACGCCGCGCCCATCAGCGCGTCGACCGTCTGCGGGATGTCCGCGTCGGGCATGACGACCATGTGATTCTTGGCGCCACCCAGGGCCTGCACGCGCTTGCCCTGCGCACAGCCAGTCGCATAGATATATTCGGCAATCGGCGTGGAACCGACGAAACTGACGGCACGCACGTCCGGGTGGTGCAATAACCCATCCACGGCTTCCTTGTCACCCTGCACCACATTGAAGACGCCATCGGGCAAGCCCGCGTCCGTCAACAGTTGCGCCAGCAGCAGGCTGGCCGACGGATCGCGCTCCGACGGTTTCAGCACGAACGTATTGCCGCAGGCAATCGCCATCGGGAACATCCACATGGGCACCATCACGGGAAAGTTGAATGGCGTGATGCCGACGCACACACCGAGCGCCTGGCGGATCGACCACGCATCGATGCCGCCGGCCACTTGCTCCGAATACTCTCCCTTCATCATTTGCGGGATGCCGCAGGCAAACTCCACCACTTCGATGCCGCGCGTCACTTCCCCTTTGGCATCCGTAAATACTTTGCCGTGCTCCGCCGTGATCAGGGCGGCCAGTTGGTCGGAGTGCTCTTCCAGCAATTCCTTGAACTTGAACATGACCCGGGCGCGACGCAGCGGCGAGGTTTGCGACCAGGCGGGAAACGCCGCGTGGGCTGCCGCCACGGCCGCGTTCAGTTCGGAAGGCGTGGCCAGCGCCACTTTCGCCGTCACGGCGCCGGTGGCGGGATTGAAGACGTCGCTCGTGCGCTCTGAACGCGAAGCCATCGGGTTGCCACCAATAAAGTGGCCAATCATCGGGGTTGTCATTGTCTTGTCCTAGGTTATTTCGTCATCAGCCAGTCATGGGCCGGGTCGTTCTTGAAATGCCAGACCCGCTTGGGGCCAGCCATCACGTTCAGGTAATAGCCGTCGTAGCCATACGGCACGGTCACGGGGTGGTAGCCCCTGGGCACCATTACCACGTCGTGGTTTTCCACGGCCATGGCTTCATCAATGGAACGGTCGTCTGTGTAGACCCGTTGGTAGGCAAAGCCCTGCTCGGGATTGAGGCGGTGGTAATACGTTTCTTCCAGTGAGCTTTCCAGCGGCACATTGTCGCTGTCGTGTTTATGCGGCGGATAGCTGGACGAGTGGCCGGACGGCGTGACCACCTCGACCACCAGCAAGCCATCGGCCTCGGCCGTCTGCGGCAGGATGTCGCACACATAGCGGGTATTCGCGCCCTTGCCGCGCACGGAGCGCGTCATGGTGGCGGGGTCGATCAGGCGCGCCGGACGGTGGGTCGTGGCGGGCGCGCTGCAAAGTCCGACCTCGGCATTGCTCACTGCCGCAATGTTGACCGTTGTATCCAGCGGGACATACACGGCATACGGCGAGCGGTCCTCGAAGACGCTTTGGCGGTGACCGATCTCGCGCCACTGCTGTTCACCGGCCTGTACGGTGACCGTACCCGTCAGCACGACGATGCACAGTTCGCGGCCGCCCGTCTCCAGTTGCAAGGACTCGCCCGCCTGAAGCCGGTGCGCGGCGAACCCGACATGCGTCCAGCCGGCCGATTCGGGCGTGACTTCAACGATCTTGCCGCCGGCCTTGTTCGCTTTGACCAATAGCGGGCTCATGCCGCCTCCCGGCCCAGGCGCGGAATGGCCTCGACGAGCTTGGCCAGGTAGTCATGGCCCATCTTCGCGTATTCGTAGCTGGGGGCCACGGCCGGATCCTGCTCCGCTTCCACCACGAGCCAGCCTTCGTAGCCGTGCAGATACAAGCGCGTGAGGATGGCCGGAAAGTCGATGCTGCCGTCGCCCGGCACGCTGAAGGCGCCATTGATCACGGCCTGCAAGAAACTCCAGTGGCCATTGCGCGCCAGCTTCACCACGTTGGGGCGCACGTCCTTGCAATGCACGTGGCAAATCCTGTCGATATGCTTGTTGAGCACCGCCAGCGCATCGCCGCCGGCAAACGTGATGTGGCCCGTGTCGAACAGCAAGCCGACTTCGGCCCCCGTCAAGGCCATCAACTGGTCCACGTCGGCCGGCGTTTCCACGTAGGCGCCCATGTGGTGGTGATACGCAAGGCGTACGCCATGCGCGAGCAAATGGGCGGCAAAGGCCGTCAATTTGTTGGCGTAGTCCTGCCATTGCTGCTGCGACTGGAAACGCGGGCGTTTATACAGCGGGCGCGCTTCGCCCTGGATCGCGTCGGCCACTTCGCCGTAGACCATGACGGTGGCGCCGCTGTCGGCCAGCAGCCGCAAATGCGACGCTACGGAAGCGATCTCTTCTTCGACCGACCGGTGCGCCAGCCGTCCTGAATACCAGCCGGAAACACAGGCGAGATTGTATTTGCCCAGCACCGCGTTCAGCGCTGGGGCATCCTTGGGAAACTTGTTGCCCAATTCAAAACCCACGTAGCCGATCTCGGCGCCCTCTTTCAACGCCGTTTCCAAAGGCGTTTCGCCGCCCAGGCTCGGTAAATCGTCGTTCATCCACGAGATCGGGTTGATGCCGATCTTCACATTCCATGTTGATGCATTCATTTTTGTTGTCCTTGGCGGTCAAGTTCATAACGGGCGCGCGCAGCTTGCACGGCTGGCTGCGTGGAGACCTCGGGCACGGCCACTTCCCACCAGCAACCACCGTCTTCGGTCGTGCGCGTGTCGTCCGTATCGATGCAAATCAAATAGGTGCGTGGCGCGGCGCGAGCGCGCAGCATGGCTTGCTCCAGTTCGGCAATCGACCCCACGTGTTCGGACAGCGCACCCAGCGATTGCGCATGCAGGGCAAAGTCGATGTGCGGTGCGCTGTCGGGCAACATATTGTTGAACGAAGGGTTGCCGCAGGCCTGCTGCAGGCGGTTGATGCAGCCATAACCGCGGTTGTCGAGCACGACGATGATAAGTTTTTTATCGAGCATGACGGAGGTGGCGATTTCCGAATTCATCATCAGATAGCTGCCGTCGCCCACCATGACGATGACCTCGGCATCGGGCTTGGCCATCTTGACGCCGAGGCCACCGGCGATCTCGTAACCCATGCACGAGTAGCCGTACTCCATGTGGTAGCCGCCCGGCGTCGACGTGCGCCACAGTTTATGCAGCTCGGCCGGCAAGGTGCCCGCCGCACAGACGACGATATCGTTGCTGGTCGAGTCCGCTGAAGAGCGTTGCACGGCGCCGATGACTTCGCCGTCGTACGGCAAGCCGGCCACGTCGCGCTTGCCGGTGATGCTTTTGACTGTCTCGCGCCACGCGTTCCCTGCCTGCTGTGCACGGTCCATCCACTGGCCCGCGCTATTCCAGCTGCCCAGCAGCCGCGACAGGCCTTGCAAGCCGAGTGTCGCGTCCGCCTGCAAGCCCAGGCCGCGGCGTTTCAGCGCATCAAAACTGTTAACGTTCAGGCTGACCAGTTGCGCCTGCGCAAACAGGGAGTTCGAACCCGTCGTGAAATCCTGCAGGCGCGTGCCGATGGCCAGCACCACGTCCGCGTCCGCCGCCAGGCTGTTGGCCGCAGGCGAGCCCGTCACGCCGATGGCGCCCAGCTGCAGCGGATGGTTCCATGGCAAAGAACTTTTACCGGCCTGGGTTTCCGCCACGGGAATGCCATGGCGCTCGGCAAACGCCTGCAAGGCGGCGCTGGCCTTGCCATACAGCACGCCGCCACCGGCGACGATCAGCGGCTGCTTCGCGTTTTTCAACAACGCTGCCGCCTCCTCCAGTTCCTGCTCGACAGGCGGCAAGGAGCGGAAACGCACGATGCGCGGCTCAAAGAAATCCACGGGATAGTCATACGCCATCGTCTGCACGTCTTGCGGCAAGGATAAAGTCACGGGACCGCAGGCGGCCGGGTCCGTCAAGGCGGCAATGGCGCGCGGCAAGGCCGTCAATAGCTGTTCCGGATAGACGATGCGGTCAAAGTAGCGCGACAGCGGCTTGAACGCATCGTTCACCGACACGCTGCCATCCGTGCCATCTTCCAGCTGCTGCAGCACGGGATCGGGCGCGCGCGAGACGAAGACGTCGCCGGGCAGCAAGAGCACGGGCAAGCGGTTCACGTGGGCCAGGGCGGCGGCCGTCAGCAAGTTGGTCGCGCCCGGGCCGATGGAACTGGTCACGGCCATCATGCGCCGGCGCATGTGGGCTTTCGCATAGGCAATGGCCGAGTGCGCCATCGCCTGTTCGTTATGGGCGCGGTAGGTCGGGAAGCTGTCGCGGTACTGGTACAGCGCCTCGCCCAGGCCCGCCACGTTGCCGTGGCCAAAGATGGCAAAGGCGCCGCCGAACAGAGGTTCGCCCCCCTCCACCCGCAAGGCGGCCAGGTAGCGCACCAGCGCTTGGGCCATGGTTAAACGAATCGTGCTCATGCTGCACGCTCCAGACGGTTGCGTGTACGCTGCCACAGGGAAATGAGCTGCTCGAAGTTGGCGCGCACGGCGGCGATCAGGCCGGCATCGTCGAGTTCGCCGGCCAGCCAGCGGCGGCTCGGTTCCTGGAAGATGGTGCGGCCCACCATGAAGCCGCGGCACGTCGTGCTGGCACTGGCTTGCTCAAAACTGGCGGCCAGGGCGGCGATCGGCGCGTTCAAACCCAGCAGGACGACGCCACGGCAGTACGGATCGCGCTCGTGCACGAGGACATCGATGGCTTGCCATTGCTGGGCTGACATGCTTTCCAGCTTCCACCATTCCGGGTAAATGCCCAGGTTGTACAAACGCTTGACGGCGCGCAGGACCGTGTCGTCACCGTGCGGCAAGGCTTCCGACGGTATGACTTCGAGCAACAGTTCGTGACCGCTCACTTGCGCCGCATCGTACAGGGCCTTGATTTGCGCTTCCTGTTCCAGCCGGTTTTCCACGGCATCGTCCGGGTGCAATTGCACCAGGCATTTGATCACGTGTTCCTTGGGCCAGCTGAGCAGGTGCGAGCCGATGGAACGGCCCCAGTCGAATTGCAGCGGGTTCGATCCCGGCAATTCCACGGGACGGCCTATCCACCAGCCGCGCCCGGTCGCATCGTTGAGCGCATCGACGCCATAGCGGCCATCGATCAGCACGCCCGTCTTGCCGGCCAGCTGCAAGGCCGTTTCCGTCTGCGCCACGGCTTGCACCATCAATTGCTTCAAGGCCGCAATGGCGGACTCGGGCGCGCCCGTCTGTTGCGCCAGCTCAAAGAATTGCGTACGGTGGTCAAAGGCAAACACGCACAGCTCGCTCCATTCCTTGCGCGCCACCGTCGTGCGGTGCAGGCGCGACAAGGTGGCGTCCTGATCCGGCTGCGTCAGCTTGGCCGCATTGGCGAGGAAATAGTCGAGCTCGACGGGTGACGGCATGGCCGGCGCGCAGCCGTGGCGCGACACGACGAGGGCGCCGCAGCCATTCGCGTAGCGGCAGCACGCTTCGTAATCCTCGCCGCGCAGCCAGCCTTTCAGGAAGCCCGACAGAAACGCGTCGCCCGCGCCCAGTACATTGAGCACTTCCACGCGCACGCCACGGTAGTTATATGCATCATCGAGGCTGCGCGGCACCACATTGTCGATGACGGCGCTGCCCAAAGGGCCCCGCTTGACAACGAGGGTGGCCAGGGTGGCGGCCCTCACGGCGCGCAAGCTGGCCATGATATCCGCGCCGCCGCCGGCGATCATAAATTCCTCTTCCGTGCCGACGATCAAGTCGAATTGCGGCAGGATGCTTTGCAGATGTTTGGTCACGCCTTCGTTCGAAACGAAACGCGTTTCGCCATCGGCCTTGCCCGACAGACCCCACAGCACGGGCCGGTAATCGATGTCGAGCACGGTACGCACCTTGTTGGCGCGGGCCAATGTGAGCGCCTGCGTGCTGACGGCGTGCATGGCAGCCGTGGAGAAATGCGTGCCGGTGATCAACAGCGCTTTGCTCGACGCAATGAAAGCCGCATCCACCGACGATGCATCGATGGCCATGTCGGCGCAATTTTCACGATAGAAAATCAGGGGAAAGGTGTTCTTGTCCTTGATGCCCAGCATGACGAGGGCCGTGAGGCGGTCGCGGTCGATGCCCACGTGGCTGACGTCGCAGCCCTCTTTCGACAGGGTGTCGGTGAGGAAACGGCCCATGTGGTCGTCGCCCACCTTCGACAGCATGGCGGACTTCAAGCCCAGCCGAGCCGTGCCGAAGGCGATGTTCGCCGACGAGCCGCCCAGGTACTTGGCGAAGCTCGTCGCGTCTTCCAGCGTGCTGCCGATCTGCTGCGCGTACAGGTCCACGGCCAGGCGGCCCAGGCAGATCACGTCCAGCGCCCGGCCCTGGGCAAATTGTGTGGAATTATTCATGGCTATCCTTAAATCGTGACACCGTCGAGTTCACTCATCAGCGTTTGCATTTCCGCGCCGCCCGCCATCATGTCCAGCAAGGCATCCTTGCTCACCGTATCCTTGGTGAAAGTACCCAGCGACTTGCCACGGTTCAACAACGTGAACGAGTCGCCGACCGGATACGCATGGTGCACATTATGCGTAATAAAGATCACGGAAATGCCCCGCTCGCGCGCCTTGTAAATCAGTTTCAACACATTGAACGACTGTTTTACGCCCAGGGCTGCCGTCGGCTCGTCGAGGATCAGCACCCTGGCGCCGAAGTGGATGGCGCGGGCGATGGCCAGGCACTGCTTTTCGCCGCCGGACATGGTGCCGATGGCCTGGTGCGGGTCGCGCACCATGATGCCCATCTCGGCCAGCTTGTCGCGCGCCGTCTCGGCCGCATAGTCGATATCCATCACGGGCACCAGTCCCAGCAGCTTTTTCATCGGCTCGCGCCCCATGAAGAAATTGCGCGCCACGGACAGCAGCGGCACCAGCGCCAGATCCTGGTAGACGGTGGCCACGCCCATGTCCAGCGCTTCGCTGGGCGAATTGAAGACGACGGGCTTGCCATCGACCAGGTATTGGCCGTCGGTGGGCTTGTGCACGCCGGCCAGGGTCTTGATCAACGTCGACTTGCCGGCGCCGTTGTCGCCCAGCAAACAGTGGACTTCGCCTTCCTTCAGCCGCATGGTGATGTTTTGCAGGGCCAGCACGGAGCCGAAGCGCTTGCTGACATTTTCCAGGGCAAGAATATGCTCGCTCATGATTTATCTCGCTTCCGTGACGCGTGAGCGTACAAAGTTATTGAACAGCACCGCGATCAGCAGCATCACGCCGAGGAACACGCGGAACCAGTCCGAATTGATGTTGGTATAAGTGATGCCGATCTGCACCACACCGAAGATCAGCGCGCCGAAGCAGGCGCCGACGACGGAACCGTAGCCGCCCGTCAGCAAGGCGCCGCCGATGACGGCCGCGATGATGGCTTCGAATTCCTTTTGCATGCCGCGGTCGGCGGCGGCCGACCCCACGTCGCATACTTGCAAGGTGGCAAACAGGCAGGCGCAGAAGGCCGTGAAGACGAACAGCGAAATTTTCACTTTACGCACCGGCACGCCTACATTCTTGGCCGCGTTGGCGTCGCCGCCCACGGCGAACATCCAGTTGCCGAAGCGGGTACGCGACAACACGAACGCGGCACCGGCAGCCAGCACCAGCCACCAGGCGATGACTTTCGGAATGCCTTTCACCAGCGGCGAGCCGTCGTCGAGCACGGCGATCCAGCCATGCGCGCCCATCCACTGGAACAGGCCAGTGGCCACATTGCCGTGGAACAGCAGGCTGGCCAGCCAGTCCTGCGCCGCCAGGTCGCCCACGCCGCTGACGATGGTGCGGTTGGCGAACATGATCGACAGGGCCAGGGTCAGGCCGCGCAGGATGAACAGGAATGCCAGGGTAACGATGAACGATGGCAGGCGCGTCTTGATGACGATGTAGCCGTTGAGCCAGCCCAGCGCCATGGAACCGGCGAAGGCGAAAATAATGGCGGCCCACAGTGGCCAGTGGAAATAGATGGTCGGGATGGCGATCATCATGCCGGCAAAGCCGATCATGGAGCCGATCGACAGGTCGAATTCACCGGCGATCATCAGCAGGCAGGCACCGATGGCGATGATGCCCAGGTAGGACGCCACTTGCATCCAGTTGACGACGCCATCGAGGTTGAACATGCCGGAGTCGCCGGCCGTGATGACGAAGAAGGCAAACACGAGCACCGCGCCGGAAATCGAGGCGAACTCGGGGCGGCCAAAAAACCGTTTGACCCAGCTGGTCGTGCCCACGCGCTCGTCGGCGGCGGCAACTGGCTTGCTGGCGGCGCCGGGAGGCGGAGGAGGATTCATGCCGGGGCTAGCCAGGCTGGTTTTGAGCGCAGTCATACGATGTCCTTTCAGTGATACTTGTTACCAATTTCAATTACTTTCCTGCCAGCATCGCTGGCGCCAGGCGTGTTCCTCCCATGCGCCGCCCGCGGGAAGCGGTGCGGCGCTGGGCAAACCCGGGGGCGACTGTGTGGATTAGCGGTATTGGCCCGCGTATTTTTCGACCTTGGAAATGTTTTCCTTGGTCACGAAACCGGGGCCGGAGCTGATGTGGCGTGGGCCGTAGATCGGGGTCAGGCCGTATTCCGCCAGGCGCGCCTGGTATTTCGGATTGGCGATCAGGATTTCCTTGACCTTGGCCAGGTCAGTGATCTTTTGCTGTTTCATGATGGCCATCACGGCGACAGGAATGTAGCCTTGCAGGTAGGGCTGCTGGTCGATGGCGAACTGGATGCTGCCATCCTTGATGCCCTTGGCGATTTCTTCCGACAAGTCGAAGCTGGCGAAGTACATCTTGCCTTTCAAGCCCAGCTTCTCGACGGCGCGCATGGCGGCCGGCGCCGAATCCGGTCCCAGCGCCAGCACGGCCTGGGTCTTCGGATTGCTGCGCAGATAAGCGCTGACCTTGCTTTCGATGACGCCAGGGTCGACGCCATTGGTGTCGAGCGTGGACGATTTGAAGTCGACGCCGAGCGCATCGGCAAAACCGCGGCAGCGTTCGAACGACGACGCATTCATCGCATAGTGATTCACGCACACGAACGACTTGATGCCCGCTTCCTTGGCGCGCTTGCCGGCGCCCAGGCCCGCGTCATATTCGGGCTGGCCCACGTGCATGATGGCTTTCAACTGTTCGCTTTGCGCGATGGTGCCCGAATTGATGGTCACGAGCATGATTTTCTTGGCCACTACCGTACCCAGCGGTTTTTGCAGCACGCTGAAGTCGGCGATGTCGGCGATCAAGCCATCATAGTTGCGCGCGGCCGACTGCTCGATCAGGCGCGCCATGTCGGCCAGGTCGCCATTCGGCGGATTGCGGTAGTCGACGGACACGTTGAAGTCTTCACCGGCTTGCTTGATGGCGTTCTTGATGGTGTTCCACCAGGAATCGGAGTCCGGCGCGTGGCTGACCATGACGAATTTCTCGCCGGCAGCATGGCTGGCGCCCGTGCTCAAACCCAGGCTCAGGCCCAGGCTGGCGATGGCCAGGCACTTCATCAAACCCTTGCTTTTATTGCTATGCATGAATGTCTCCTAGACGGATTAATTTTTATAGTTGCGAGCTTTTATGAAGGGTGTCAACGGCCTGGCCTTGCGGCACACGAACCGATGCACTGCGCACAGCTTAGGCCACAAAAAAGACAAATGCAATAAAATTTTCAAAATAAATTTAAATAGAAATTCGTTTCTATTTTTAAGATTCCCTCCTATAATTCTCGCCAGAACCAGCCGCACGGAGACAGCGGCCCAGCAAGTACACCAAGGAAAAAATCATGGCAGCCACCGCCCCCATCGAACAACTGATGCAGCACATTGCCGCCGAGTACGACAACCTGTCGCGCCAGTTGAAAGTCATCGCCCAGTACATTGAAAAGCACCGGGCCAGCCTGATGCTCGAACGCATCAGCGACATCGCCGCCGCCTGCGACGTGCAGCCGTCCGCCATCGTGCGTTTCGCGCAGCGCTTCGGCTACACGGGCTTTTCCGAAATGCAGGACGTGTTCCGCCAGGCTTATACGGACCAGGCCGGCGCCACGCCCGACTACCAGCAGCGCATCCGCAAGCTGATCTCCACGCGCGACGCCGCCCTGAGCGCAGGCGACCTGACGCGCGAATTCGTCGGCGCCAGCCGCGCCGGTCTCGACGACCTGGCGGCAGGACTCGACGACGCCCAACTGGAAGCGGCCGTCAACCTGCTGCTGAAAGCGGAAAATATCTATGTGATCGGCGTGCGCCGGTCCTTTCCGATCGCCTCCTACATCGCCTATGCGCTCGAACACACGGACAAGCGCGTGCACCTGATTAGCGGACTGGGCGGCATGCACCGCGAACAGATGCGCAGCGTGCGCGAACGCGATGTGGCGATCGCCATCAGTTTCTCGCCTTACGGCAAGGAAACCCAGCAGTGCATCAAGGCGGCGCAAGACAAGGGCGCCAAGGTCCTCGTGATTACCGACAGCAAGCTGGCCCCGCTCGCGCGGGCCGCCGACGCGCTGCTCACCGTCACCGAGGGCAGCGCCTTCGCCTTCCGCTCGCTGACCAGCACCATCTGCCTGTGCCAGGCGCTGTTCATCGCGCTGGCCTACAAATTAGAGCTCGACATCGAAGAAATCCACACCCCAGGAGAACATGATGATTGAAGTAGCGTTGTTCGGCGCCGGACGCATCGGCAAAATCCACGCAGCCAACCTGGCTGCCCAACCCGGCGTGCAGTTCAAGTACGTGGTCGACGTCAACCAGGAAGCGGCCGCAGCGCTGGCGGGCCTGCATGGCGGCAGCAGCGCGACTGTCGAGGCGGCACTGGCCGACCCGGCCATCAAGGCCGTCGTCATTGCCTCGAGCACGGACACGCACGCGGACCTGATCCTGCGCTCGGCCGCCGCCGGCAAGGCCATCTTTTGCGAAAAACCCGTCGACCTGACCATCGACCGGGCGCGCGCCTGCGCCGCCGCCGTCAAGGAAGCCAAGGTGCTGTGCATGCTGGGTTTCCAGCGCCGCTACGATCCCACTTTCAATGCCGTCAAGACACGCATTGAAGCGGGCGAGATCGGCACGCCGGAGTTACTCATCGTCACCAGCCGCGACCCGGGTCCGCCACCGGTCAGCTACATCAAGGTCTCGGGCGGCATCTTCAAGGATATGCTGATCCACGATTTCGACATCTTCCGCTGGATACTCGACGATGAAGCCGTCAGCGTGCACGCCACGGGCAGCTGCCTCGTCGATCCGGCCATCGGCGAAGCGGGCGACCTGGACACGGCCGTCGTCACCATCCGCACGGCCAAGGGACGCTTGTGCCAGATCAATGCCTCGCGCCGCGCCGCCTACGGCTATGACCAGCGTTTTGAGGTGCTGGGCAGCGCCGGCATGCTGCAGGCGGGCAACCACAAGCCGACGGAAGTGACGGCCTATGGTTCGGTGAACGTCAGCGTCGACAGGCCGGAAGATTTCTTCCTGGAACGTTATCGCGTGGCCTACGCGCAGGAAATGGCGCACTTCTTTGATGCCCTCACCCACGGCACGCCGCTGCGCACGACCGTCCACGATGGCTTGAAGGCGCTGGAACTGGCCGAGGCGGCCACCCTGTCGTGGCGCGAGGGTCGTGTCGTGACCCTGGCGTCGTAACTTTATAAACAACAATAAAAAATCTGGAGACACCATGTCATCCCCAACATTAAAAGTCGGCATCGTCGGCCTGGGCCGGCTGGGCCAGCGCCACGCCATCAACCTGGCGCAGCGCGTGCCGAATGCCGAAGTCGTGGCCGCCTGCAGTCCCGTGCCAGCCGAACTGGACTGGGCCGCCAGCCAGCTCGGCATCACGACCGGCTATGCGGATTACGACGCCCTGCTGGCCCACCCGGGCCTGGACGCCGTCTTTCTCGTCACGCCCACCTCGCTGCATGCGGACCAGATCATCGCCGCCCTGCGTGCCGGCAAGCACGTTTTTTGCGAAAAACCGCTGTCGCTGGACCTGGCCGACTGCCTGAAGGTGGAAGCGGAAGCGGCGCGCCACCCGCAGTTGACGATCATGATCGGTTTCGTGCGCCGTTTTGACGCCAGCTACCATGACGCGCAGCAAAAGATCGCCCAGGGCCTCATCGGCAAGCCGTATCTGGTGCGTTCGCAAACCTGCGACCAGAACGACCCCAGCGGCGCCTTCATGCGCTTCGCCCCCACCAGCGGCGGCATCTTTCTCGATTGCAGCGTGCACGATATCGACCTGGCGCGCTGGCTGCTGGGCAACCCCGCACCCAAGCGCGTGTATGCGAGCGGCACCAACGCCATCCACACGGGCTTGCAGGCGTTCGGCGACGTCGACAACGGGCTGGCAACGGTCGAATTTTCCGATGGCAGCATGGCCAGCTTCATGGCCTCGCGCACCATGGCGCATGGCCATGAAACCCTGACGGAAGTGTTCGGCACGGGCGGCCGCCTGGCCGTGGGCAGCAATCCACGTCTGAACAGGGTGGAAATTTCAGATGCGCATGGCGTGCGCAATGAGTGCACGCCGGACTTCTATGCCCGCTTCACCGACGCCTTCTTGATCGAGGCGCAGGAGTTTACGGATGCGGCACTGGGCCGGCGCACCTTGTCGCTGACCTTGCACGACGCAACAGAAGCGACGCGCATCGGCCTGGCCATGACGCAAGCGATGCGCGAAGCGCGCCCGGTGGAATTCTAGCCGCGTGCCAAGAACTCAGGCAGCCGGTGCGGAAAATGGACGTTCGGGCTGCCTGGGTTCCACGGCCAGGCGCAAGCCCATGGCATCGAGGATGGCCGTCAAGGTACTCAGGGAGGGATTACCATCGGGAGACAACGTGCGGTACAGCTGGGTAGGATTGAGCTTGGCCGCCTGCGCCACGGCGGGCACGCCGCCAAAGGCGCGCGTCAACTGGCGCAGCACGGCCAGCAGTTCGCCATGGTCGCCGTCGACGAGGATATTGTTGATCAGTTCAAGGGCGAAGGCGGGATCATCGCGGTACAGTTCGGCCATCGCTTCGTCATGCGAGCGGTCTCTTGGTGGTTTGCTCATGACCTGTTTCACGTCCTCTTTCATGTCCTCTCTCCTTCCAGTCGTGCCAGCAGGCACAGGCGTATTCGATGTCTTTCGACTGCGTGCGCTTGTCTCCGCCACACAGCAATAAAATAATCTGGCCCTCGTCGATGGCATAGTAAATACGGTAACCAGGCCCCACGTCGATGCGCAATTCCCACACGCCGTCGTGGCAAAATTTATGATCGCCAAAATTACCGGGCATCATACGCAGCACGCGTCGCACGATAGCCACCCTGGCCGTATTGTCGCGCTGCCGCTTCAGCCATTCCGTATATAAATCCCTGCCCGATGATGTCAGGTAGTGCCGGATCTCGTACATCATATTCGTCCATAAACGAAGAAAAATCAAGGGGAAGATCACGTGTACACATAAAAAAGAAGACCACGCCATCTTGCTACCAAACCCGCACGCGCAGGCCACGAACGCCGGGTTCACTGAGCTATATCAAGATGCATTTTTCTAATTGTTATAGAGAAATGAGGCCGCCCGTCCGTGCTCCGTATCCGTGCCTCGCTCCAGCCTGTTGCGCTATACAATAAGCGCCTGCCCAACCGCAAAAACCAGGCCACCATGACGAACAACGACAGCAACTCTCCTACTCTCGCCGGCGTGGCCGAACGCTACGTCAGGCTGGTCCTGGCCATGGGCCAGCACGATGCCTCGTATGTGGATGCCTATTACGGCCCGCCCGCATGGCAACAGGAAGCGGTGGAACAGCAACTGGGTTTAAGCGATATCCAGGCTGCGACGGACAAGGCGCTGGCCCTGCTGGCCGGTGAAACTGGCCTGCGCGCCCTCAACCTGCGCAAGCAGCTGCAAGCCGTCATGGCGCGCGCGGAGATGCTGCAGGGATCGCGCCTCGATTTCGATACGGAAAGCGCGCGCCTGTACGACGCCGTCTCGCCCCATCACAGCCGCGCATACTATGCAGCACTGGTGGCGCAGATCGACGCGCTGCTGCCTGGCGACGGCACGGTCAGCGACAGGGTCAACGCCTTGCGCGCACAGCTCATCATTCCCGCCGACAAGCTGCACGCCGTCATGGATGCGGCCATCCGCGCGGGCCGCGAACGCACCTTGCGCTACATCGCCCTGCCCGAGGGCGAAGATTTTATATTGGAATTTGTCACCGACAAGCCGTGGAGCGGCTACAACTGGTACAAGGGCAACTACCAGAGCGTGATCCAGATCAATACGGACTTGCCCGTGTACATCGATCGCGCCGTCGATCTCGGCTGCCACGAAGCGTATCCGGGCCACCACGTCTACAACGTGCTGCTCGAGCGCGACCTGGTGCGAGGCAAGGGCTGGATGGAGTACTGCATCTATCCGCTGTATTCGCCGCAATCCCTGATCGCCGAAGGCACAGCCAATTACGGCATCGAACTGAGTTTTACGGATGAAGAACGGCTGGCTTTCGAACAACAGGTGCTGTACCCGCTGGCCGGCCTCGACCCGGCGCTGGCGCCCCGCTATGCGCAACTCAACGCGCTGCTGGCCAAGCTCGGTTATGCCGACAACGACATCGCGCGCCAATACCTGAAAGGCAGCCTGACGCGCGAAGAGGCACTGGAATGGCTGGTCAACGTGCGCCTGTACCCGGCCGAGAAATCCGCGCAGCGCCTGCAGTTCTACGATGCCATGGGCGCATACGTCATCAATTACAACTTGGGCCAGGACATGGCGAAAGCCTATGTCGAACGCCAGGGCGCGACGCGCGCCGAGCACTGGGCCGCCTTCCGCGACCTGATGTCTTCGCCGCGCGTGCCCAGCGCACTGCTGGCCGGGTAAAGCTGACGTCGCTTACTGGGCCGGCAGGCGAATGGTCGCTTCCAGGCCGCCATCGCGGTGGTTGGCCAGGGTCAGCTCGCCGCCGTGAGCCTGGACGATGCTGCGCGCGATACCGAGCCCCAATCCCATGCCATGCGCGTTTTGCTCGCGGCCATGTTCCAGGCGCACATAGGGCTGGAACAGGCTGGCGAACGCCTCTTCGGCCACGCCGGGGCCGTCATCGCGGATGCGGATGACCACGTTGGCGCCCTCGCGGCACGCCGAAAGGTGGGCGGTCTTGCCGTAAAACAGGGCATTGTCGAGCAAGTTGCCGATGGCGCGCTTCAAGGCCAGGGGCTTGGCCTTCACGCTCAGGTCCGTTTCCACGTAATGCACTTCATGGCCGGCCAGCTGGGTTCCGCGCACCATGCGCTGCAGCAAGGGGTCCAGGCGCACCTCGGTGGCGTTTTCATGGATATCGCTATCCTTCACGCATTGCAGCGCCCCCTTGACCATCATGTCCAGCTCATCGAGGTCATCGTGGAATTCGTTGCGCTGCACGTCGTCGTCGAGCAATTCCGTGCGCAATTTCAGGCGCGTGATGGGCGTGCGCAAGTCGTGCGAAATCGAAACGAACAGCCGTTCGCGGTCTTCCAGGTAGCGCTGGATGCGTTCGCGCATGCCGCTGAAGGCGCGCGCCGTCTGCACGAACTCGCGGCTGCCCGTCTGCGGCAGGGGTGGCGGCGTCTCGCCACGGCCAAACGCTTCGGCCGCGTCCGACAGGGCCGCCAGCGGCCGTGTGGTCCAGCGTACGACGAGGATCGACAGCAGCAGCACGGCCGCCAGCGACAACGCTTGCAGCAATACCCGGTCGAGTGTCCACGGATTACTGCTCTGCAAGAAATACGGGTTGGGCATCAGTGCCGCCAGGTACAGCCAGTTGCCCGGCTCCAGCTCGGCCTGGATCACGAGGACGGGCGCGGGATTCGGTTTCAGCAGCAAGATGTGCTGGACCCAGTTTTCCGGCAAGTCGCCGATGTGCGCGCCGCTGTCGGCCACCACCAGGTCGCTCGGCCAGGCGAAGCCCACGCGGTAGCCGGCCAGTTGCGGCAAGTCGCTCTTCAGCGCCGCACCCACCGTGGCCACCACCGTATCGGCCAGCGCGTGCGGGGCGATTTCACGGATGGCCAGCGGCCCCTGGTTGACGTTGACAAAGAAGCGCGTGCCGCCCATCTCGCGAAATTGCTGGATCAGGATGGGGCGGTAGTTGGCCGGCAGGCTGAGGAAGAAACGGATGGTGCTGGCGGCGCTGCGGGCCAGGTGCTGCGACGCCATGCGCGCCTCCACGGCCGAGTCGCGGCGCAGCTGCGTGGCCCAGATCAGGTTGCCCACCAGTTGCGTGGCCAGCACGCCGGCCACCATCACCACGGACAGGCGGCCCAGCAGCGATGGCGGCAGCAGGCGCTCGAGCAGCCGGCGCGCACCCCGCTCAGGCATGCCCACTGCTCACGTCGGCCGAGAACACATAACCGGCCCCGCGCACCGTCTTGATCAGCATGGGCTGCTTGCCATCGTCCTTCAGGCGCAACCGCAGCCGGCTCACCTGCACATCGAGCGAGCGGTCGAGCGGCCCCGCGTCGCGCCCCCGCGTCTGTTCGCACAGCACGCTGCGGTCGAGGATATCGCCCGGATGCTCGACAAAGTAGCGCAGCAACTGGAAATCGAGACCCGTCAGCTGCAGCGCTTCGCCGTCGGCATCCGTCACCGTGCGCTCGAGCGTATCGAGCGTGAAACCGACGAAGCGGTAATAGCGGGGCGGCGCGGCCGCGTCGATGCCCGTGCGGCGGTGGATGGCCTTGATGCGCGCCAGCAATTCGCGCGGACTGTAGGGCTTGGCAATGTAGTCGTCGGCGCCCAGTTCCAGCCCCACCACCCGGTCCGTCTCGTCGGAGCTGGCCGTCAGCATGATGATGGGCACGTTCGAGCGGGCGCGCACCACCTTGCACAGGGCAAAGCCATCCGTGTCGGGCAGCATCACGTCGAGGATCACCAGCGACAGGCTGTCGACGTGGCGGTGGAATTCGGCCAGGAAGGTGGCGCCATCGTGCGCCAGGCCCACCTCGTACTGGTTCTTTTCCAGGTAGGCCTTCAATAGCATGCGGGTCTTTTGATCGTCGTCAACGACGAGGATTTTGCGTGACATGGTCTCGTCCTTTTTTATTCAGCGCTTGCAACATGCTGCCGATGCGGCGTTGCGCGTCGGCCGCGCTGATCGTCTCATCGAGGAAATAGCGGTGCACTTCGGCGATGATGGCATCCTTGCTGGTTTCATCTGTGGCCATGCGGTGCACAAGGCTGGGCGCCTGGAACGCGGCGCCGCGCGCGAATGCCTGCGCCGAGGCGCGCCCACAGCTGTCCAGGCGCGACAGGTCGGCCTGGCGCAAGGCGGGAATCGAGCCCTTCACCTGGCTGTATTCGAGCTGCACGGGCAGCGAAGCGACCACCTGCGCCAGCTTTTCCTGTGCGCCCTGGTGCGTGTAGTCGGAGGCGAACATGGCCAGCGTATCGATGCTGTACAGGTGGTAGTCGCCCGTGTCGGGCGCGGCGGCGCAGCCGAATACCTCGTCCGTGGCGCGGCCCCAGGCGTTCAGCTCGCCCTTCGCCCAGTCGCCCATGATGTACATGGCCGCCTCGCCATCGCCCACCTGGCGCGCCATCTCGGGCCAGCTCTGTTCGCGCAGCGGCATGCCCATCCATTGCTTCAGCGACCTCAAGCGCTGCAAGGCGTGGCGCAGGCGCGGGTCCGCATACGCCTCGGCTTTCTTGTCGACAAACAGGGCGCGGTAATACGCGGGCCCCGATTCAGCCAGCACCAGCGTTTCAAACAAGGTCGCCACCTGCCACGCTTCGCTGCTTTGCACCAGCGGCGTGATGCCGGCCTGGCGCAGCTTGCCGGCCACACGCTCGAAGTCGCTCCAGCTGCGCGGCACGGCCAGGCCCAGGCGCTGGAAGATCTTGCGGTTGTAAAACAGGGTATTGATGCGGTGGATGCCGGCCGGCACGCCCATCGTATGGCCGCGGTTTTGCAGCAAGCCCCACACGGTGGGATACATGGTTGCGCGCCAGTTGTTGCTGGCGGCGACGCTGTCGAGCTGCAGCAGCAGACCCAGGTCGCTCCACTCGCCCAGGGTATAGCCGATCAGCTGCATGACTTCCGGCGATTTGCCGGCCAGCACGCGGCTCTTCAAGACCTTGCCCGCGCCGACGCCCGCGCCGCCCGCGATGGCCGCGTCGCGCCATTCGACGCCTTCCTGCGCCAGGCGCGCCACCAGCACGTCGGCGGCGCGGCGTTCGCCGGCCGAGGTCCACCAGTGCAGCACTTGCAGCGCTTCGGCCCGCGCCGGCACGCTGCTGCACATGAAGGCAAGCAGCGCCAGCGCCGCCACGCCGCGACGGCGGGCGGCCCCGGCATGGCGGTCGGCGGTGCTGTACGGCGGCGTCTTCAATCCTGTCCCCTTGTTCTTGTCGCGACAAACTATAGCCCAACTACAAAACAGCAGGTTGGTAATTTAGTACCCTGATTTGTAAAGAAACGTGAGCTTTTGTTGCACTACCTTGCGCACCGCACAAGGGGCGCCACACACCCGACGCCCGGCGCGGTGCGCCACGGCAGCGGACGACGGTAAGGAAAGGTAAGCAAGCACCCCCGCGCATTTCAAGATTTTTCTTTTAAATCAACGAGATAAGAAATAATCGTCGGCACAATACCGGACGCTGGCGTCACATTTCCCCCGATGCTACTGTCCGCCAACTGCAGCGTAACAGGCAGCCAAACAAGACCAACACCAACAAGGAGACGACATGCAACTGCATGCAAAAGGCGGCGCGGCCGCGCGCAACACATTGCTGGCCCTGCTGCTGGCCAGCGGCACGGCACAGGCGGGCACGCTCACCATCGAAAGCTGGCGCGTGGATGACAAGACCCTGTGGGAAACGGTGCTCATTCCCGCCTTCCAGAAAAAGCATCCTGGCATCGAAATCAAGTTCTCGCCCACCGCCCCCACCGAATACGATTCCACCCTGAACGCGCGCCTGAGCGGTGGCACGGCCGGCGACTTGCTGGCCTGCCGGCCGTTCGACGTCTCGCTGGCCCTGTACAAGCGGGGCCAGCTGGAAAAGCTCGACGGCAAGGCCGGCATGGACAACTTCCCCGCCTCGGCCAAGGTGGCGTGGCAGACGGACGATGGCAAGGACACCTTCTGCATGCCGATCGCGTCCGTCATGCATGGCTTCCTGTACAACAAGAAAATCTTCCGCGAACTGAAACTGCAGCCGCCCGCCACGGAAGAGGAATTCTTCAAGGTGCTGGAAACGGTCAGGAAAAGCGGCAAATATGCGCCCTTGGCCCTGGGCACGGCCGACCAGTGGGAAGCGAATCAGGTGGTGTTCACCAGCATCGGCGCCAATTACTGGAAGGGTGAAGAGGGCCGCAAGGCGCTGATCGCCGGCAAGGCCAAATTTACCGACCCGCAATTCGTCGCCGCCTGGGAATATGAAGCCCGCCTGGGCAGCTACCTGTCCAAGGGCGCCAGCGCGCAAACCTATGGCGACAGCCAGAACCAGTTTGCGCTGGGCAAGGCCGCCATCTACCCGTCCGGCTCATGGGACATCGCCTACTTCAAGCAAGACCCGGAACTGGAACTGGGCGCCTTCAACCCGCCCGTGCGCAAGGCCGGCGACAAGTGCTATATCTCGGACCACACGGACATCGGCATGAGCGTCAACAAGAAGTCGAAGAACAAGGAAGACGCCTACAAATTCCTCGCCTGGCTCGGTTCGCAGGAATTCGCCGACATCTACACCAACAAGGTGACGGGATTCTTCTCGCTGTCGAACCATTTGATCTCCATCAAGGATCCGCTGGCCAAGCAAATGAACGGCTGGCGCGCCAGTTGCGCCTCGACCATCCGCCTGAACGCGCAAATCCTCAACCGTGGCGAACCGAGCATGGAAAACGAGCTGTGGAACGTCAATGCCCAGGTCTTGAACGGCAAGCTGGCGCCGAAGGACGCCGCGCGCCAGATCCAGTCCGGCTTTGCCAAGTGGTACAAGCCGCAACAGTAATCACCACGTCTACCCTCCCCGAGCAACCGGCCTGAGCAGTGCGATGCGGCAGCCGGTGGCACGGTTTTGCCGGCGGCCCTGCCGCCGGTGCTTTTCTTCGTCTGGAGTTTCGCCGTGAAAAAAGCTTTCCCATGGCACGTGCTCGTGTTCCTGGCCCCGGCGCTGGTCATTTACTCGCTGTTCAGCGCCCTGCCCCTGGCCGATACCCTGCGCCTGGGCCTGTACACGACCGATGAGAGCGGCCAGCACCATTTTGCCGGCCTGGCCAACTACGCCACCATCCTGTTCGACCCGCAATGGTCGCAAAGTTTCTGGAATGCGATGTGGAACAACTGCAAGTTTTTCCTCATCCACATGCTGCTGCAAAACCCCATCGGCCTGCTGCTGGCCACCCTCTTCAGCCTCAAGGGTTTGAAGGGCGAGCGCAGCTACCGTACCCTGATCTTCCTGCCGACCCTGCTGTCCGTCGTCATCATCGGCTTCATCTGGCAGCTGATCTTGTCGCCGCTGTGGGGCGTGGGCCAGTCGCTGATGGATGGCGTCGGCATCGGCAGTTACTTTGCGCCATGGCTGGGCCAGGAATCGACGGCCCTGCTGACCATCGCTCTCATTTCCGTTTGGCAATATATCGGCATCCCCATGATGCTGATCTATGCCGCCCTGCTGGCCGTGCCCGAGGAAATCATCGAGGCGGCCCACGCGGAAGGGGCCAGCGCCATGCGCATCTTCTGGCAAATCAAGCTGCCGCTGATCTGGCCCACCCTGGGGCTGGTGACCATCCTCACCTTTGTCGCCAACTTCAATGCCTTCGACCTCGTGTATTCCGTGAAAGGCGCGCTGGCGGGACCGAACTACGCCACCGACATCCTCGGCACCTTCTTTTACCGCACCTTCTTCGGTTACCAGGCCCAGCTGGGCAGCCCCACCATGGGCGCCGCCGTGGCCACCATGATGTTCCTCGTGATCCTCGTGGGCGTGGGCGTGTATTTCTTTTTCGTGCAGCGCAAGCTGACACGCTACGAACTGTAAGGGCCGCCATGCGTAACGTTTCCACCCGCCCCCTGGGCCGCGCCGCCGTGCATGCGATCCTGGCCGGCTACACCATCATCGCCCTGTTTCCCATCGTCTTGATCCTGATCAACTCAGTCAAGACGCGGGCCGCCATCTTCGACAATCCGCTGGCCTTGCCCACGCCCTCGACCTTTTCGCTCGTGGGCTTTCACAAGGTGCTGGCCAATTCGGACTTCCTGCTGTACTTCGGCAACAGCCTGTTCGTCACCCTGCTGTCGCTGCTGCTGATCGTGCTGTTCGGCGCAATGGCGGCCTGGGCCTTGTCCGAATACACGTTTACGGGCAACCGCCTGCTGACCCTGTACCTGGCGCTGGGCATCATGATCCCCATCCGCCTGGGCACGGTCTCCATCCTGGAACTGGTGGTGCGGCTCGACCTGATCAACACCTTGACGGCGCTGGTGCTCGTGTACACGGCGCAGGGCCTGCCGCTGGCCGTGATGATCCTGTCCGAATTCGTGCGCCAGGTGCCGCGCGAACTGAAGGATGCGGCGCGCTGCGACGGCGTGGGCGAATTCGCCATCTTCTTCCAGGTGATCCTGCCCCTGATCCGCCCCGCCATCGCCACGGTGGCCGTGTTCACCATGATTCCGGCCTGGAACGACCTGTGGTTCCCGCTGATCCTGGCGCCATCGGACCGTACCAAGACCGTCACCCTGGGCGTGCAGCAATTCATCGGGCAATACGTGACGGACTGGAACTCCGTGCTGGCGGCGCTGTCGCTGGCCGTCATTCCCGTACTCGTCATGTACGTCATTTTCTCTCGTCAACTGATCCGCGGCCTGACATCCGGCGCGGTCAAATAATAGGTGCGCCATGGCCCATGTAAGCCTGCAACAACTGACCAAATCCTACGACGGCCGCCACAATGTGCTGGCCGGCATCGACCTCGACATCCGCGACGGTGAATTCGTCGTGCTGGTGGGCCCTTCCGGCTGCGGCAAATCGACCTTGCTGCGCATGCTGTGCGGCCTGGAAAGCATTTCGCAAGGCACCTTGTCCATCGGCGGCAAGGTCGTCAACGACTTGCCGCCGGCCGAACGGGGCATCGCCATGGTCTTCCAGAGCTATGCGCTGTATCCGCACATGAGCGTGTACCGCAACATGGCGTTCGGCCTGAAGATCGCCGGCGCCAGCAAGGACGCCATCGCCCAGCGCGTGCGCCACGCGGCCGCCATTCTGAAGATCGACCACCTGCTGGAACGCCTGCCGCGCGAACTGTCGGGCGGCCAGCGCCAGCGGGTGGCCATCGGCCGTGCCATCGTGCGCGAACCGCAGCTGTTCCTGTTCGACGAGCCGCTGTCGAACCTCGACGCGGCCCTGCGCGTGCAGACGCGGCTGGAAATTGCCAAGCTGCACCGCCAGTTGAACGCCACCATCGTCTACGTCACGCACGACCAGGTCGAGGCCATGACCCTGGGCGACAAGATCGTCGTCATGCATGGCGGCCATATCCAGCAGGCGGGCACGCCTTTGGAACTGTACCAGCAGCCGGCGAACCGCTTCGTGGCCGGCTTCATCGGCGCGCCGATGATGAATTTCTTCGAAGGCAAGGTCGTCGCCGCACAGGACGATGGCGTGCGCGTGGCGCTGGCCAGCGGCCAGGAAATCACGGCCCTCGTCGACCCGGCCGGCCTGCATGCAGGCGACGCCGTCACGGTGGGCCTGCGGGCCGAACACATCCTCGAAAACGGCGACGGCAGCGCCCGCTTCCAGGGCGTCGTCAGCCTGGTGGAACACCTGGGCGAAGCCAACTTCATTTACCTGGCGCTGGACAACGGCCAGGAACTGGTGATACGCGGCGACGGCAACAACCGCGTGCCGCTGGGCCAGCCATTCACGGTCTCGGCCGCCAGCAGCGCCTTCCATTTGTTCGACGCGCAAGGCGTGGCGCGCACGCGGCGCCAGCCCGGCAACCTGATTTCATCGAAACAGATATTGGCCGCCTGAGCCTTTCTGCCCAGGCAGTTCCCCGATTGGATCGGCAGCGATCCGGTACGACGTGCCCAAGCACGCATTTTGATAACGACAAGGAGACTCCATGCAACACCCGATGAAGACCTCGCTGGCGCTGGCCTGCGCCATGCTGCTGGCCTGCGGCGCCGCCCACGCCAGCGATGCCGAAGGCGAATACCACGGCTACTTCCGCGCCGGCCTCGGCTCGAGCACGGACAGCCGCGGCCCGCAAAGCTGCTACGGCCTGGGCGGCAATACCATGCGCTACCGGCTCGGCAACGAATGCGACACCTATGGCGAATTCGAATACCAGAAGGAAATGGCCAAGTCGCCCAACGGCGTCAGCTTCGTCGGCCATATCATGGTGGCCGCCTATACGCCCAGCTCCGCCGTCAGCGATTCGGACCTGAGCATGTCCAAGATGTACGTGGAAGCGAAAAACATCGAAATCCTCAACGGCGGCACGGCCTGGATCGGCAAGCGCTACTACATGCGTCCCGACATCCACATGCTGGACTTGCAATACATCAATATGAACGGCACGGGCGGCGGCATCGACCAGTACAAGCTGGGACCGGGCCGCATCAGCTATGGTTTCTTCAAGGATAACGACAAGCCCGGCAACTCGGCCATCCGGCAAAACCTCGTCTACCAGGGCATCCCCATCAACCAGGATGGCACGCTGGAAGTGCTGACCACCCTGATCACACCCGACAAGAAGGACAGCACCTCGCACAGCGGCTGGCAAGCCACCGTGCTGCACAAGCAGGACAAGGTATGGGGCGGCGCCAACACCTTCGGCATCCAGTACGGCGTCGGGCCGGGCACGGGCGCCGGCGGCCAGTGCTGCAACCGCATGGGCACGACGGGCTCGATCCGCAACGGCAGCGACGTCACGCGCTTGCGCATCTTCAATTCGCTGTGGATACAGCCGACGCCGGAATGGAGCGCGGAAATGATCGCCATCGTGCAGCGCGACAAGTCCGACGCCACGGGCGGCAGCTCGACCTGGACCACCCTGGGCGTGCGCCCCGTGTATGCCGTCAACGACAACTTCAAGCTGCAGTTCGAACTGGGCACGGACCGCGTGACCTCGCCCACGGGCGGCGCCGCGCAGCGCCTGACCAAGCTGACCTTTGCGCCCACCCTGACGGCGGGCAAGGGTTACTGGTCGCGCCCCGAGCTGCGCGCCTTCGTCACCTACGGCAAATGGAACGACGCCGCCACGGCCGCCGTCAACAAGGCCAATGAATCGGGCCCCGTATATGGCAACGCCACCAGCGGCACCTCGTTCGGCCTGCAAGTGGAGACGTGGTTTTAAGAAGCTGTCTTGATATGGCGCAGTGCATACGCCTGTCGGACTGCGCGAAATCGCGTGCCGCGCTATGCTGCACGCGATACCGCTTACTTCGGAGGCCGCATGCACGCCGCATTCCCCCGGGCCGCCGCCGCGCTGGCCCTCGTTTTCACCAGCATGGCCTGGGCCCGCGACGCCGCCGTCGCGCCGGCACCGGTCCTGAGCGCGCGCCAGCAGGCGCTGATGGCCACTGTCGTGGGCAGCGCCGCCCATCCGCGCATCCTGCAGGTGCGCCTCGATGAACTGCATCCGACCCAGCCGGCCATCGGCTACGACCAGGTGTATTACAAGCTGGGGCGCTATGCGGCCGAGGAAAAGCACATCGCCGACATCGCCAAGCCGAAGAAATTCGCCGACCTGTGCGAAGCCAATGGCCAGGGCGACGTCTTGCCCAATACAGCCAATGTACCCGGCGCCACGCTCAGCGCGCCACCGGCCGGCTACCGCTGCAAGGCGGCCGTGGGCAGCCGTCCGGGCGACATGAAGACCGTCGTCATCGGCCCGCGCGGCATCGTGTACCTGACCGATGGCCACCACACGTTTTCCACCTTCCGGGATGCCGATGGCGGGCGCAATCGGCAAATGAAGGTCTGGGTCAAGGTCAGCGACAATTTCAGCGCGCTGGGCGAAGCAGCGTTCTGGGTCCGCATGCGCGAGGAAAACAAGGTGTGGCTGAAAAACGGCCGCAACCAGGCCATCACGCCGCGGCAGCTGCCGCCCGCCATCGGCCTGCAGTCCCTGGGCGACGACCCGTACCGCTCGCTTGTCTACTTTACGCGCGAAATCGGCTACGAGCCGCCGGAACACGCCACAGAATTTCTCGAGTTTTACTGGGCCGACTGGCTACGTGGCGTTCCTGCACTGGACCTGGCACGTGTCGACCTGCGCGATGCCACCGCGTATGCGAATGTGATCCTGCTGGCCGCGCAAGCGATGGTGGCGCTGCAACCGGACGATATCGTCAGCGGCGGCAAGAGCGCGCGCGAACTGGGCGCCCTGCGGGAAGTCAACCGGGAAGCGTTCGATGAACTGATCGACGACAAGGGCAAGCTGCGCCACGCCATCGCCTATAAAAAATCGCTGGCGCAATAAGCGGCTGCGTAAACGACAACGGCCCGCCTGTCATGCGACAAGCGGGCCGTTTTTTATTGCTGGTGCAGCTTAGGCGATGCGCTCGCCGTTGGCCGGATCAAACAGGGCCGCCTTCGACAGGTTGAACGACAGCTGCATGGTTTGCCCCGGCAGCACGGCTTCGCGCGGGTGCGTGCGGCAAGTCACGGCGGCGCCGTTCAACCGCGTCGTCAGCAAGGTGTCCGGGCCGGTCGGCTCGACCAGGTCGATCAAACAACCGAGTTCCTGGCCCACGTCGCCGTGCGCGCTGCTCATGTCCGTGATCTGCTCCGGACGCACGCCCAGGATCACGTCACGGCCTGCATAGCTGCGCAGCTTGTCGGCGGCGAACGGCAAGGCCAGGCGCAAGCTCTTGCCTGCGTTCTCGATGGCAACAAACACCTCGTTGCCTTCGATGACAGGCTTGACGGTGATGAAGTTCATCGACGGCGAGCCGATGAAGCCGGCCACGAACAGGTTGGCCGGATTGTCGTAGATTTCCTGCGGCGTGCCCAGTTGCTGCACCACCCCATCCTTCATGACGGCGATCAGGTCGCCCATCGTCATCGCCTCGATCTGGTCATGCGTGACGTAGACGATGGTGGCTTTCAGGCGCTGGTGCAGCAGCTTGATCTCGGCGCGCATTTCCACGCGCAGCTTGGCGTCCAGGTTCGACAGCGGTTCGTCGAACAGGAACAGCGACGGCTTGCGCGAAATGGCGCGGCCCATGGCGACCCTCTGGCGCTGGCCACCCGACAACTGCGCCGGACGGCGATCCAGCAAGTGCGTGATCTGCAGGGTTTCAGCGACGCGGGCGACGATTTCCTCCTGCTCCGCCTTCGGCACCTTCTTGACGTTCAAACCGAACGCGATGTTTTCGCGCACCGTCATCGACGGGTACAGCGCGTAGGACTGGAACACCATGGCGATGTCGCGATCCTTCGGCGGCAAGTCGTTGACGACCTTGCCGTCGATGAGGATTTCACCGGACGTGACGCTTTCCAGGCCGGCCACCATATTGAGCAAGGTCGACTTGCCGGAGCCGGAGCCGCCGACAAGGATCAGGAACTGGCCATCCTTGATCTCGATGTCGATGCCCTTGAGGACTTCGACGCCATTCGTGTACACCTTGCGGATGCTGCGTATCGATAAACTGGACATATTCTTTCCTTAACCTTTGACTGCGCCTGCGGTCAGACCGCGCACAAAATAACGGCCTGCGACCAGATAGACCAGCAGGGTCGGCAGCGCGGCAATCACCGCGGCGGCCATGTTGACGTTGTATTCCTTCACACCCGTGGACGTGTTGACCAGGTTGTTCAAGCCCACCGTGATCGGCTGCGAATCGCCACTGGCGAAGACGATACCGAACAGGAAGTCGTTCCAGATCTGCGTGAATTGCCAGATGATGCAGACGACGAAAATCGGACCCGAAATCGGCAGCACGATCTTGCGGAAGATCAGGAAGAAACCGGCGCCGTCGATGCGCGCCGCCTTGATCAGTTCTTCCGGCACGCCGATGTAGTAGTTACGGAAGAACAAAGTCGTGAACGCCGTGCCGTACACCACGTGCACGAAGACGAGGCCCGTGGTGGTATTGGCCAGGCCGAATTCGCCCAGCAAACGCGCCATCGGCAGGATCACCACCTGGAACGGAATGAAGCAGCCGACCAGCAAGGCGGCAAACAGGATTTCCGAACCACGGAAGCGCCAGTGTGCGAACACATAGCCGTTGAAGGCCCCAAGGAAGGTCGAGATCAGCACGGCGGGAATCACCATCTTGATCGAGTTCCAGAAGAACGGCTGCATGCCGTCGCAGGTGACGCCCGTGCAGGCCGAAGACCAGGCCTTGGACCAGGAATCGAACTGCCACACGTGCGGCAAGGCCAGCAGGTTGCCGCTGCGGATCTCGTCGAGCGACTTGAACGACGTCGACAGGGTCACATACAGGGGCACGATGTAGTACACCGCGAACAGGATCAGCAGCAGATATAACACCACCCGTCCCAGGGTGAGTTTGTTGTTACGTGTAGGAGTGTGTGTCATCTCATCGCCTTTGCGCTGCGCGTTTCCAGATACATCAGCGGCACGAGCACGGCCACGATGGTGGCCAGCATCATCATTGCCGATGCCGAGCCCAGGCCCAGCTGGCCGCGGGTGAAGGAAAACTGGTACATGAAGATGGCCGGCACGGACGACGAGTTGCCAGGTCCGCCAGCCGTCAGTGCGATGACCAGGTCGAAGCTCTTGATGGCGATATGCGCGAGGATCAGCAGCACGCTGAAGAACACGGGACGCATGGCGGGAATCACGATGCGCCAGTAGATCGTCGGCAGGGATGCGCCATCGACTTGCGCCGCCTTGATGATCTCGTCATCGATACCGCGCAGGCCGGCCAGGAACAGGGCCATGACAAAGCCCGACGACTGCCATACGCCGGCGATCACCACCGTGTAGATGGCCATGTCGGAGTTCACCAGCCAGTCGAAGGTAAACGAGGTCCAACCCCAGTCGTGCATGACCTTTTCCAGGCCCAGGCTGGGATTGAGCATCCATTTCCAGGCCGTGCCGGTGACGATGAAGGACAGCGCCATCGGATACAGGTAGATGGCGCGCAGCGCGCCTTCGGCGCGGATTTTCTGGTCCAGCAGGATGGCCAGGAACAGGCCGATGGCGATGCTGCAACCGATGAACAGGACACCGAAGATGCCGAGGTTCTTGAGCGAGGTCCACCAGCGCTCGTTGTCGAACAGCTCGACGTATTGCACCAGGCCGGCGAACTCGTAGTTCGGCATCAGCCGCGATTCGGTCAGCGACAGCCAACCGGTCAAAAAGATAAAACCATAGACGAATACCAAGCTGGCGATGAGCGTGGGGCCCAACACCATCTGCGGTATCCATCGGTCGAATTGCTTGCGTATGGACATAGGAGAGCCGTAGAGAGAACTGCGTGTGGCGCCGGCCTGGTCGAAGCCAGGGCGGACGCCTGCGATGCATGCAATGCAGCGGGCGCCGGCGAGCGTGCCGGCGCCGTCGTGATTACTTCACTTTTGCCGCTTTGGCCAAAGCTGCAACCGCGTCTTTCGAGCTCATGTTGGTGTTCATGAACTTGGCGATGACGTCGGTCACGGCGCCTTGCGTGGCCGATGGCAGCGCCATGCCGTGGGCGAACGATGGCACCAGGCCGCCGGACTTGTTGGTGGCGTCCATGTCTTCCATCGATTTCAGGGCGCAGGCGTCAAACTTGTCCTTCGAAACGCCGGAACGCACAGGAATCGAACCCTTGTTCAGGTTGAAGATCGACTGGAACTTCGGATTCATGATGGCGTTGGCCAGGGCGATCTGCCCTTTCTTCGCATTCGCATCCTTTTGCGTGAACATGGCAAACGAATCGATGTTGAAGGTGTAGGCCTTGTCCGTGCCAGGCGCTGCCACGCACAGATAGTCCTTGCCCGGCACTTTGCCAGCGGCCGTGAACTCGCCCTTGGCCCAGTCGCCCATGAACTGGAAGCCGGCCTTGTTGTTGATGACCATGGCGGTCGCCAGATTCCAGTCGCGGCCAGCCGCATCCTTGTCGATGTAGGTCTTCACCTTGCCCAGGGTGTCGAACACCTTGAGCATGGTCGGGCCGGTCAATTCCTTCTGGTCCAGCTTGAGGATGGCTTTCTTGTAGAACTCCGTGCCGCCCACGCCCAGCGCGACGGATTCAAACACGGTGGCGTCCTGCCAAGGCTGGCCGCCGTGGGCGATCGCGATGCCGCCCGATTTCTTGATTTTCTCGGCTGCGTCGAAGAACGCATCCCAGGTCGTCGGGGTGGTGGCCACGCCGGCTTTTTTCAGCACTTCCGGATTGACCCACATCCAGTTGACGCGGTGGACGTTGACGGGAGCGGCAACGTAGTGGCCCTTGTACTTCATGATGTCGGCGACGACTTTCGGCAGAACGGCATCCCATTTGCCTGGAATGGCGGCATCATCGATATTGGCCAGCACGCCTTCAGCGCCCCATTCCTGGATCGATGGGCCCTTGATCTGGGCGGCTGTCGGCGGGTTGCCGGAAATGACGCGGGTTTTCAGTGCGGTCGCGGCGTTTTCGCCAGCGCCGCCGGCCACGGCGAAGTCTTTCCAGCCGAAGCCGCTTTCCTTCACGATTTGCTGCAACTGGCCCACGGACTTCGCTTCGCCGCCGGAGGTCCAGTAGTGCAACACTTCCACGTCGGTCGCAAAGGCGCTGCCAGCGAATGCCAGGGTGGTCAATGCGGCCAGTTGGGTAATCTTGAATTTCAGTTTCATCTCCACATTCCTTTTTTGATCAAGCTTTTAGGGGGCTTCGGCATACGGGGGCCGAAAAAGGTGAAATCTGCGCCTGTATCGACGCTCTTGTGCTCAGACCCGCTTGTAAACGGGCATCATCTTGGTGTAAAGACGGCGCCGTGATCCATGACATGACTACATTGCATTTATATCACGGGACGGCGCCAAAAACGCATCCGCGAAGGATGCGCCAGGTTGATCTAGACTTACGACGCCTGCAAACTTAGAACCAGGTTTCTACCTGGAAACCGTAGGAAGTGCCGCTGGTATTGTTGTTATAGATCGGGCCGCCGTTGTTCGACGCATTGACCGAGGCGGTGGCCGCATCGTTCCATTTGCCGTAGGTCACGAAAGCGCGCAGTTCAGGACGCGACCACAGGCCAGGACCGGCGGAGATCGTCGGTGCGATGGTCAGCTTGGTCAGGCGCTTGGCTGGCTGGCCGCCCGATTGCGTCACGCGGTCCGTACCCAGTTCGCCCACCAGCTTGAAGTTGTTGGTGAACGCGTACACAGGACGTACGCCGACCGAGGTCCAGGTCGAGGAACCGGTAGCATTCGACTCGTCTTTTTGCCACAGGGCGACAAATTCCATGCCGAAGTTGGCCATCGGCTGGATCGCCATGTCATTGAAGACGCGCGTACGCTTGCGGTCCGAACCGAAACCGGTGTCGCCCGAAGCGCCGAACTGGCCGTTGCCGGCACCGCCGACGCCAGGACCGACGCCGTACTGCACGCCGAAGGTATTGCCGCCGCCGAAGACTTTCGCTTGACGGTGGAATGCCGACAGCTGCCAGCCGTTATTGCGCTTGCCCAGGATGGCGTCATCCTTGCCTTCGCCGATGATGTAGGTCGCGGCCAGGTCCAGGGTACCGTTTTCATTGACGGGGATTTCGCCGTAGATGAAGTTCTGGCGCACGGCCGATTTCGTGCCCAGGTAGGCGCCAGGTACGCCGCTGCGCGAGCCTTTGTCGTCATCGCGCTGGGCGATGTCGTTGTCCTTGAAGAAGGCGTACGAGAATTTACCAGGACCCATCGGAATGCGGTCCAGGCCGGCGCCCGTGCCGTTCATGTTGATGTATTGCAAGTCCAGCATGTGGATGTCAGGACGGTAGTAGAAGCGTTTACCGACCCAGGCCGTGCCGCCGTTCAGGAAATCGAGTCCCTGCGCTTCGACATAGGCTTTGACGATGCCCAGTTTGTTGTCGCCGAAATCCGAGTTTGGCGCGTAAGCGTTGACCCAGATCGTGGCCAGGAAGTTCACGCCGCCGGATTGGGCAACGGACTTGGTGTAGCCGAACTCCGTGTAGGCGTCGCACTCATTGCCCAGACGATATTTCATGGTGTTGCCACCGAGGCCGAAGCAGCCTTGCGAACCGCCGTCGCCCGACGTATTGCTGCCGGCGCCAGCGCGCAGGTAGCCGTGGAAGCCTTCGGAGTCGGATGGGTACATTGGATCGGCGGCAGCGGAACCGCTGGCGATGGCTAAGACGATGGCAGCTGGCAGTGTCTTCAACACGGCCTTCAACATGTTGCGATGCAGCATGGTAAGTCTCCTCAGTAGTTATTTTTTATCTAGTCATTCGTGGCCGAATGTACTGGCCAGAATTCTTTCCAGCAGGGACATAGTAACTATACTACGAACAAATATCAACATATTATGTTGTAATCCTACGACTACTCTGCGACACTTTATTTGCGTACCGATATACGGGTTGACTGCCCTGCTTTTTCCCGCCGACACCGCAGCATCCGGCACTGTGGGCGGGCATTTGCGCAAGCACCCCGCATTTTTCGGCACGCGGCACGTATACGAATTAAAATCCTTGGTTTTTGCCATAACGACAGTGCGCGGCCACGACCGTGCACGCATACGAGACTAGGCACCGCCATGAAAATTGATGAAAAAATGGAAGTAGCAGGCAGCGATCCGGCGGAGCGTTTCAGTGAAGGCCCGCGCCTGCTGGCCGACATCGGCGGCACCAATGCCCGCTTCGTGCTGGAAACGCGCCAGGGCCACCTGGAAGCGGTCGCCGTGCTGCCCTGCGACGACTACGCGTCGCTGCTCGACGCCATCACCGCATATATTGACAGCGACGAAGCGCGCGCCGCCGGTTCGGCGCGCGTGCGCCATGCGGCCATCGCCATCGCCAATCCCATCGACGACGACAATATCCGCATGATGAACCATCACTGGTTCTTCTCGATCGAGGCGATGCGCGCCGCACTGGGCCTCGACACCCTGCTGGTGGTGAATGACTTCACGGCACTGGCCATGGCCCTGCCCTACCTCCGGCCCGACCAGCGCCAGCAGATCGGCGGCGGCATGGCGCGCGCCGACAGCGTCATCGGTTTGCTTGGTTCGGGCACGGGCCTGGGCGTGTCGGGCATGATCCCCGCGGAAGACCGCTGGATCGCGCTGGGCAGCGAAGGGGGCCACGTCAGCTTCGCTCCGTGCGACCAGCGCGAAATGGACGTGCTGTCCTTCGCCTGGCGCGAGCTGTCGCACGTCTCGGCCGAACGCCTCGCTTCCGGGCGGGGGCTGGAACTGATCTACCGCGCCCTGTCCGAGCGCGCCGGCAAGCCCGATGCGCCGCTGCTGCTGGCAGCCGACATCACCAGCCGCGCCCTGAACAATGAATGCGACGTGTGCCTCGAAGCGGTGGACTGCTTTTGCGCCATCCTCGGCTCCATCGCCGGCAACGTGGCCATGACCCTGGGCGCGCTGGGCGGCATCTATATAGGCGGGGGTATCGTGCCGCGCCTGGGTCCCCTGTTCGAACAGTCGCAGTTCCGCGCCCGCTTCGAACAGAAGGGCCGCCTGAACGAATACCTGGCGCAGATCCCCACCTTCCTGATCACGGCCGAACTGCCGACATTCCTCGGCATCGCCGCCATCCTGGCGCAAAAGCTCAAGCGCGCCCATACCGGCGCGCCCGTGCTCGAATCCGTGCGCCAGGCGCGCGGGCGCATGAGCCCATCGGAATGCAAGGTGGCCGACTGGGTCTTGAAGGAACCGAACGCCATGCTGACCCTGCCGATCGCGGAAATCGCCCAGCGGGTGGGCGTGAGCCAGCCGACGGTGATGCGCTTTTGCCGCTCGATCGGCGTGCAGGGCCTGGCCGACTTCAAATTGAAGCTGGCCTCCGGCCTGACGGGCGGCGCCATCACGGTGGCCCACTGCCACGTGGAGATCTCGGACTCCGACGCCGAATTGGCGCGCAAGGTGCTGGGCAATAATGCCTCGGCCGCGCTGGCCATGCGCGACATGCTCGACGTGAAAGCGCTGACGGCGGCCATCGAACTGCTGCGCGGCGCGCAGCGCGTGGAACTGCTGGCCGTGGGCAGCGCCCGCGTGGTGGCCGACGACATGCAGCACAAGCTGCTCAACCTGGGCATCGTCAGCAGCTTCTTTGCCGACCCGCAGGCGCAGGAAATGAGCGCCGCCATGCTGAAACCGGGCGACGTGGCGCTGGTCATTTCCCGCTCGGGCGCCCTGCCCGACCTGCTGCGCACCGTCAAGGTGGCGCAGGGCTGCGGCGCGCGCGTGCTGGCGATCACTGCCAGCGGTTCGCCGCTGGCCAAGCTGGCCGACGTGCTGCTGACCTTGAACCACCCGGAAGGCAACCTCAATTTCGTGCCCATGATCGTGCGCCTGCTGCAGCTGATGATGCTCGATATCCTGTCGGTGGGACTGGCGCGGCGCGATACGGCGCAGCGCACCAGCGCCGCCGAGCTGGAAGAAGGCCAATTGCACGGCATGCGTATCAGCGGCAAGCTGAAATTCGGTGGCCACCTCGAATAAGGCGGCGCACGCCGCACCAGACACCGCCAGCGGGGCCACCGTGCACGACGTGGCGCGCGTGGCCGGCGTATCGGCCATGACGGTATCGCGCGTGATCAACGGGCGCGCCAGCGTCAGCACGGCCACGCGCGACAAGGTCGAGGCGGCGATCGCCAGCCTGCGCTACCAGCCCAACCTGGCGGCCAGAGCCGCCCGTACGGGCACCCTGCGCATCGGTCTCCTGTACAGCAACCCCAGCGCCGCCTTCCTCAGCGAATTCCTCGTCGGCGCCATGGACCAGTGCCGCCAGGGCGGCGGCCAGCTGCTGCTCGAACGCTGCGAAGACCAAGGCAGCCAGCGCGCCGGCATCGATTGCCTGGTGGCCGCCGGCGTGGACGGCATCCTCGTGCCGCCGCCGCTGTGCGATTCGCCCGCCGTGCTGGCGCAACTGAACCAGATGGGCATCCCCGCCATCGCCGTAGCCACGGCGCGCCCCTCGCCCGGCGTCTCGGCCGTGCGCATCGACGACTACGAAGGCGCGCTGGCCATGACGCGCCACTTGCTCGCGCTGGGCCACCGCGACATCGGTTTCATCGAAGGCGACCCGGCGCACACGCCCGCCCTGCTGCGCCGCCAGGCCTTCGAGGACGCCATGCGGGAAGCGGGCTTGCCAGTGGCGCCGCACAGGGTGGCGCAAGGCTACTTTACGTATCGCTCGGGGCTGGACGCGGCGCGCCAGCTGCTGGCGCAAGCACCGCACCCGAGCGCCATCTTCGCCAGCAACGACGACATGGCCGCCGCCACCCTGGCCGTGGCGCATGGCATGGGCTTGCAGGTGCCAGCGGAACTGAGCGTGTGCGGCTTCGACGACACGCCCGTCGCCACCACGGTCTGGCCCGAGCTGACCACCATCCACCAGCCCATCGCCGACATGGCGCGCGCCGCCGTCAGTCTCGTCATCGACGAAATCCGCCAGCGCCGCGCCGGGGAAACGGCGACGGCCACGCATCATTTGATGGCGTTTACCTTGATGGAACGGGCCTCGACGGGACGCCCGCGCTAGCCAAGCGCATCCATGACGCTCACGCCTGCATGTCGGGCAGCTCGATTTCCGCCTTGCGCGCCGCGATCTGGCTGCCCATGGCTTCCAGATCGATTTCCGCGTCGCGCGCGCGCGGGAAAATCTCGCCCTCCTCTTCCAGCACGTGGTGATCGATTTGCTCGGACAGTACCTTGACCTTGGCGTCATACAAGTCTTCGCCGGGCGCCATGGCGACGATTTGCGCGATCAGCTCCTTGGCTGATGCGTGCTCAACGGTGGCTTCATCGACCAGGTCTTCGTTCGAACGGCTGGCGTCGCGCACGGCGGGATAGAAGATTTCTTCTTCCACCATCGCATGCTTGCTCAGTTCCTCACAGATTTTCAGGGCCAGCTTGCGCTTGCTGACGAGCGAACGGTCGCTGAGGCCCTCATACTGTTCGAACAGTTCTTTGACGGTTTGATGGTCTTGCGTCAGCAGCTCGATCGCGTCCATGTCCGGCATGCCTGCCTGTGTTTGGGAAACGGAAGCTGCCTGAGGTGATTGGGTGGCCATGATGTTGTCTCCAAGTGTCAGCACGAAGTAGACATTGTAGGCAGCACCCTGCGGTAGCCATGTAGGAGCATTGCTTACAACAAGGTAGGCCAAGCGTAAATGTGGCTACCTTGTTGATGCAGATCAGGCCAAGCCAGACTTAACTGACGACCGTGCGTGTCTCGAGCGACTGCACCAGTTCCACCGAAGGCGGCGCGGCGCCGGCCGCCAGGCAAGCACCCGCGCCGGCCGCGACGGCAAAGCGCAAGTGCTGGCCGCCGTCGGCATCCGGGCGGTACATCAGGCTGTACAGCAAGCCGCCGATGCTGGCGTCGCCCGCCCCCACCGAGTCGACTACCTCGATGACGGGTGGCGCCGCCTGCCATGTCCGTTCGCCCTGATACAGGGCCGCGCCCTGCGCGCCGCGCGTATATAAATACGTGGCGTGCGGATTCCAGCTGCGCAGCATGGCAAACGCGCCATCGATGTCGCCGTGGCGGAACAGGCCCGCCAAGTCTTCATCGGACACCTTGATCACGTCGGCCAGCTCCGTCATGCGGCGCAGGGTGGCGTCGTAGCGTTCATCCATCATGATGCGGAAATTCGGGTCGTAGCTGATCTTCACGCCAGCCGCCTTCAGTTCCTGCGCCAGGGCCACCAGCTTGCCCGCCAGCGGTTCGCGCGCCAGGCTGATGCCGCCGAAATGCACCCATTGCGCGCCCTGCATCCAGCCGGCCGGCAAGCGCGCCGCGTCGAAATGCAGGTCGGCGCTATCGTCGCCGATGAAGTAATACGTGGGCGGATGCAGTTCATGCACGATGGCCAGCAGCGGCGACTTCGCATGGCGCTGCAGGAAGCGCATGTCCAGGCCCGCCACGTCGGTGGCAGCGGCCAGCGCATCGCCGAAGACGTCGCGGCTGACGGCGCCCGCAAACGCGCTGGGCACGCCCAGGCGCGCCATCACGCGCGCCACGTTCCAGGTCGAACCGCCCACCTGGCTGCTCCACGTGTCAGGCCCCGTGCGCAGCATGTCCGTCAGCGCTTCGCCAGCCGACACAAAAGTTGGAAAAGAGGTGCTCATGCCGCACCGCCAATCGCGTTCAGCACTTCATAGCAGGCGCCCATGGTATGGTAATCGGTCTTGCCAGCCGGGCTTTTCTCCTTGCTGATTTTTTGGTTCTCGGGCGTCAGGATGCGGTACCAGGCGCCGTGTTCATGGTCGATGAAGTGCTTCCAGCTGTAGTCCCAGATCTTGTCATAGCTTTGCCAGTAGGCCTCGTCGCCCGTGCGCGCGGCCAGCACGGCGGCGGCGGCGAAGCTTTCCGCCTGCACCCAGAAGTATTTGTCGGCATCGCAGATTTCATCGTGCGGGCCGAAACCGTAATGGATGCCGCCATGCGTGCCATCCCAGGCCTTGGCCAGGGCCGTGTCGTACAGTTCGCGCGCGCGCGGCAGCAGCCAGTCGGACGGACCCGCCATGAACTTGGCGTGGCGCTCCATGATCAGCAGCAGCTTGGCCCATTCCGTGAAGTGGCCGGGCTGGTAGCCCCACGGACGGAAGATATTGCTCTTGTCGTGCAGGTTGTAATCCCAGTCGATAGCCCAGTCGGGCGTGTAGTGTTCCCAGATCATGCCGTTCGCCAGACCCGCCTGGCGCACGGTGATGTTGTGCGCCAAGGTTTCCGCACGGTGCAGATAGCGCGCCTCGCCCGTCGCTTCGAACGCGGCCAGCATCGCTTCGCAGGCATGCATGTTCGCGTTCTGGCCACGGTAGCCATCCAGAGTAGACCAGTCGGCGCTGGCCACGTCCGCGTACAAGCCGTGTTCGGGCAGCCAGAAGCGCTGCTCCATCAATTCAAACGTTTCGTCCAGGTAGGCGCGCGCTTCCGGCATCCCCGCCTGCAAGGCGTGGGCATAGGCCAGCAGCACGAAAGCGAGGCCGTAGCAGTGGTTGGCGCCGTCTTCCACCGTCTTGACGCCGTCTTTCCACGACAGTTGCCAGGCGTAGCCGCCCGTGGCCGGGTCGCGGTGCGCGTCGCGCAAGAAGGCCACGCCGTGGCGCAGGGCCGCCTGGTAATCGTCGCCGCCGAAACGGCGGTACGCCATGGCGTAATTGAAGATGAAGCGCGTGCTGCTGACCAGGTGGCGCGTGCTGGCGTCGTACACCGTGCCATCGTCGAGGAAGAAGTGATAGAAGCCGCCGCTCGCATCAATGGCGCGCGGGTGATAAAAGTGCATCGTGTGCAGGATATGCGCTTCGAGCATCGCCTTGGAGCGGAAATCGGGATTCATGGTTCTCTCATGATATTGTTATCGATAACAATGATGATAGCATGCCGTTTCCGCGCCGTCATGCCCGGTCAAGGCGTCTTGGCCAGCTTGAGCTTTTCACGCCACAGTGCGGCCTGCGCGGGGTCGGCCGCCTGTCCCAGCTCGCCCTGATCGTACACCTTGACCAGCCGCTCGATGGCTTCAGCGTCGCCCTGCTTTGCGGCCAGCAGGTACAACTCGAACGGTTTGGGCGCCGGCCCTTGCCGGGTCGGGCCGCCACGGCCCTGCTCCAGCAGCCGCGCAAAGCCCGTCTGGCCCGGCGGGCTTTTGGCGATGGCCGCCATCTCGTACCAGCCCAGGGCCGCTTCGTCGCTCTGCGGTGCGCCCTGTCCCACTTCATACGAGTACGCGACATTGTTCAAGCCCGACGGATCGAGCGCCTTGGCCGACTTCATGTACCAGCCGAACGCTTCCTTGCGCTGCGCGTCGTCCTTCGCCGTCATCATCAGGCGGTAGCCGATTTCATTGTAGGCGGGAATGAAGCCATTCTCGGCGTAAAACTTCAGCCAGTGCAGCGCGTGCGCCTGCTCTTCCGCGCTGCTGTGGATATTTTCAAAGTGCTGCGCCACCATGAAGTTGGCCAGTTCCACGCCTTGCGCGGCGCCCTTGCGCGACCAGTATTCACCCAGCTTGCGGTCGATGGCCATGCCCTGTCCCAAGGTATAGGCCACGCCCAGGAAAGCCTGCGCCGGGCCATAGCCGCCTTCGGCCGATTTCTTCATCCACGCCAGACCGGCGTCAAGGTTGCGCGGCGTGCCCTCACCTTCGTGCAGCATCTGCGCCAGTTCCAGCTGGGCAGCGGCATCGCCCCCTTCCGCAGCGATACGCGCTTTCTCGAAGGCGGCGACCTTGTCCGGCGACAGGTCGGCCGGGCGGTCGATCACGGCCTGCACCTTTGCGCGCATGGCGTCCTGGCCGGACATATCGAATTCCACGAGCGCCGGATGCTGGCGCGGTGCTTTGGCGGACGCTTGTTGCGCCAGGACGGGCTGCGCCAGCGCCAGGCTTAATACAAACACGATGGTCTTCATTTCTTTTCGCTTTCCGCCAGCTTGCCGCGCCATTCGGCCGCATCTTCGGCATTCGCCTGTTGTCCCAGTTCACCGTTGACGTACACATCGACCATGCGCCGCATGGCGGGCACAAAGTGCTGCTCGTTCGCCGCCGCCTTCAGCCAGGTGATGGCCAGCGCCTGTTCTTCGGCACTGCTGCCGCCATTGATGAATTCCAGGGCCAGGATGGTTTGCGCCAGTGCGTCGCCCTGCGCCACGCCCTTGCGCAGCCAGTATTCACCCTGCACGCGGTCGATGGGCACCTTCCCACCCACGGCATAGGCGAGGCCCAAAGCCGATTGCGCCGGCGCATAGCCGCCCTCGGCCGACTTGCGTACCCAGGCCATCGACTGCGCCGTGTCTTGCGGCGCGCCCACGCCCAGCTGCAGCATGCGCGCCAGGTCCAGCTGTGCCTCCACGTCGCCCGTTTCCGCCAGCCGCCGCGTCTCGGCAAATTCGGCGATACTTTGCGGGCTATGGCTGGCCACATCCGCCCTGGCCTTGATGGCGATCAGTTGCAGGTCGAGCAAGGTGGGCGAGGTTTGCGCCAGGACGGGCAGCGGCAGCAGAAAAGGAAGCAGACAGAGTAATTTCTTGGGCATGCGACGGTGTCGGAAAGAAGAAAACACGCATGGTAGCCGATGCCGCGCCAGGAAGGCGCGCACGGTACGGGAAGTTTGACAGGGCACCCCGGCGGGCTTACATTGCACGGGCCCGCCACTGATACAGGAACACTATGAACCATCTATCGAAAACCGCCCTGACCTTGCTCCTTGCCATCGCCGCAAGCGGAGCCGCCAGCGCCGCCGACACACAGCTGGCCGGCTGCGCCGCCAAGCGCGAAAGCATCCGCAGCGAATTGCGCCAGGCCAAAGAACAGGGCTTGTCCGACAAGGTCGCGGGGCTCACGCGCGCGCTCGACGAAGTCAATGCCCACTGCCGTGACAGCACCTTGGTCGAACGCCACAACAAGAAGATCGTCAAGGCACAGGCCAAGGTGAACCAGACGGAGCGTTCGCTGCGCCTGGCCCAGGAAGCCAATAAACAGCCGAAGAAAATCGCCAAGCTGGAAGGCAAGCTGGAAAAAGCCAGGGCGGAACTGACCGCCCTGCAGGCACAGCAACCTTAAGCTTTATCGCCCAATAGCTGATAAATGCTGGAAAAGTCCAGCGCGCCAGATCCCGCCTTGCTGTGCAAACTGTACAAATTGCGCGACAAGGCGCCCAGCGGCACGCTCGCTCCGCTGGCCAGCGCGCTTTCCATGGCCAGGCCCAGGTCTTTCAGCATCAAATCGACGCCAAAGCCGCCCGTATAGCCGCGCGATGCGGGCACGTTTTCGGCCACGCCGGGACACGGGTTGTACACGTCCAGGGTCCAGTTGCGGCCCGAGCTTTTCGCCATCACGTCCGACACCACCTTCGGGTCCAGGCCATTGGCCACGCCCAGGCGTATCGCTTCGCTGGTGCCGATCATGAGTATCCCCAGCAGCATGTTGTTGCAGATCTTGACCGTCTGGCCGCAACCCGAGCCGCCCGCATGGAAGATGGCCTTGCCCATGACGTCCAGATAGGGCCGCGCCGCCGCCAGCGCGGAGGCTTCGCCGCCCACCATGAAGGTCAGGGTGCCGTTGGTGGCGCCCGCCGTGCCGCCGGAAACGGGCGCGTCCAGCATGGGCATGCCCTGCTCCTGCGCCGCGCGGCCCACCTGGCGCGCCGCCTCGGTGGAAATCGTCGAACAGTCGATCAGCAGGGTGCCGGGCCGCGCCTGCGCCAGGATGCCCGCGTCGCCAAGGTAGGCGCCCAGCACGTGGCGGCTGGCCGGCAGCATGGTGATGACGATGTCGGCCTGGCCTATCGCTGCCGCCTGGTCATCGGAGACCAGGCCGCCGCCATCGGCAAACTGCCGCACGCTGGCCGCGACCAGGTCAAAGCCCGTCACCGCATGGCCGGCCCGCACGAGGTTTTGCGCCATGGGCAGTCCCATGTTCCCCAGGCCGATGAAAACGATATTGGTCGCCATGGCGGCCTCCTTATTTCATCGAGATGGTGGTATTGACGCCGCTGCCGCCATCGTCCGGGGCGAACCAGCGCGCCGTGACGGTCTTGGTCTGCGTCCAGAAGTACAAGGCTTGCTTGCCGTTCGGGCCCAGGTCGCCCAGTTTCGATGCGCGCGAGCCCGTGAAACTGAAGTAGGCGACGGGCACGGGAATGGCCACGTTGATGCCCACCTGCCCCACGTCGATCTCGTTCTGGAATTTGCGCCCCGCCCAGCCGGACGAGGTGAAGATCGACGTGCCGTTGCCATTCGGGTTGGCGTTGATGAAGGCGATGGCCTGGTCCAGGGTATCCGTTTCGACGACGCACATGGCGGGGCCGAAGATTTCCTGCGTGTAGACGGAGTTCGATGCGGCGACCTTCGAGAAAATCGTCGGTCCCATGAAATTGCCGCCCTCATAGCCGGCCACCTTGTGACCGCGGCCATCGAGCAGCAGTTGCGCGCCTTCGTCCACGCCCGCCTGTATCAGTTTTTCCGCCCGCTGCATGGCCGCTTTCGACACCATCGGACCCAGGTCGGCCGTGCGGTCGCTGCCCGGCCCCACTTTCAGCGCTTGCGAGCGGGCGACGATTTCCGGCAGCCAGGAGCGGGCTTCGCCCACCAGCACCACGACGGAATTGGCCATGCAGCGCTGGCCGGCCGCGCCGAATGCGGCGCCGATCAGGTTATTGATCGCCTGCTCCTTGTTGGCGTCGGCCAGCACCACGCAATGGTTTTTCGCGCCCATCATCGATTGCGCGCGCTTGCCCGATTCGCTGGCGCGGCGATACACATGCGTGCCCACATGGGTGGAACCGATGAAGGACACGGCCTTGATGTCGGGATGGTCGCACAGCATGTTGACGACGTCCGCGCCGCCATGCACGACATTCAGCACGCCGGCCGGCAAGCCCGCCTGGTACATCAGTTCAACCAGATACATCGACGAGGACGGATCCTGCTCCGACGGTTTCAATACAAAGGTATTGCCGCAGGCGATGGCGATCGGGAACATGAAGCATGGCAGCATGACCGGGAAATTGAAGGCCGTGATGCCGGCGCCCACGCCCAGCGGCTGGTAGATGTTGTACACGTCGACGCCGGTGGCCGCGTTTTCCGCGATCTCGCCCAGCTGCAGGGTGGCGATCGAGCACGCGTGCTCCACCACTTCCAGGCCGCGCATCACCTCCCCTTCCGCGTCGGGCAAAGTCTTGCCGTGTTCGCGCGTGATCAGTTCGGCCAAAGTACCAATGTTTTCGCGGATCAGGTGCTGGTACTTGAGCATGATGCGCATGCGCGCCGCCAGCGGCGTATTGCGCCAGGTCTTGAACGCCTCCTTGGCCGTGGCGACGGCCAGGTTGACTTCGTCCGGCGTGGAAAACGGCACCTTGGCGACGATTTCCTGCGTGGCCGGATTGATGACGTCGCGCCATTCGGTGCTGGTCGAAGCGTGGTGCTTGCCGGCGATGTGCAGGGGGATGGCGGGGATTTGGGTGAGGGCTTGGTTCATGGTTGAGGCTCCGGGTGTGCGATGTTCATAGGACTCGACGGAGCAGCGGAGTACTGGGGTCAGACCCGGCGGGGGAATTTCCCCCAGTGGGGGAAATTCCGATTCCGAAGGAACTGACCCCGGCCTTATGCTGCTCCGTCGATAGACTAAAATTACTTTTTAACCAAATTGCACGCCGCCGCATCCATTGGCTTGAACGCCTGGTCGGCGGGAATGGTCGACAGCACTTTCAGGTAGTCCCACGCGCCTTTCGATTCGGCCGGGGTTTTGACCTGCACCAGGTACATGTCGTGGATCACGCGGCCGTCGGGGCGGATCGAGGCGTTGTTCATGACGGCATCCTTGATCGGCAGCTCGCGCATCTTCTGGGCGACGATTTTCGAGTCGTCGCTCTTCGCGGCCGCCACCGATTTCAGGTAGTGGTAGACGCTCGAATACACGCCCGCCTGCACCATGGTCGGCTTGGCGCCCTTGTTGAGCGCTTCGAAGCGCTTGGCAAACGCGCGGCTGCGGTCGTCGTAATCCCAGTAAAAACCGTCCGCGTAGACGAGGCCCTGGGCCGTATCGAGCCCCAGCGCGTGCACGTCGGACAGGAACACGAGCAAGGCGGCCAGGCGCTGGTCCTTGCCGCTGCCGATACGGAATTCGCGCGCCTGCTTGATGGCAGACACCGTGTCCGCGCCGCCATTGGCCAGACCGATCACCTGCGCTTTCGAGCCTTGCGCCTGCACCAGGAAGGACGAGAAATCGGACGCGTTCAGCGGATGGCGCACGGCGCCCACGACTGTGCCGCCACTGCGCTTGACGACGTCGCTGGCATCCTTTTCCAGCGAGTGGCCGAACGCGTAGTCGACGGTGACGAAGTACCACGATTTTTGCCCCAGCTTGGTCAGCGCCGCCGCCGTGCCGGCCGCCTGCGAATACGTGTCGAACATCCAGTGGAAGCCGTTCGGCGAGCAGTCTTCATTCGTCAGGCGTCCTGTGGCGGGGCCGCTGAACATGGCGATGCCGCCCTTTTCTTTCATCAGCTTTTGCACGGACAGGGCCACCGAGGAATTGGTCAGGTCGGCGATGGCGTCGACCTTGTCGCGGTCTATCCATTCGCGCGCCTTCGAGGCGGCGATGTCGGCCTTGTTCAAGTGGTCGGCCGACAGGATCTCGATCTTCATGCCCTTGCATTCGGCCTTCAAACAATCCTCGACGGCCATCTGGCTGGCGACGACGGAGCCGCGCCCGCCCATGGCCGAATACGGGCCGGACATGTCGGTCAGGATGCCGACCTTGACGACGCCATCGGAAATCTGCGCGTGCGCGCCAAAGGACAGGGTAAGCGCCAGCGCGCCCATGGCCAGAACGGTTTTTTTCATGCGTGTCTCCAGGTGGATGGGTTTTTCTTATATGTGTAGATGCATTCTGCATGTGTAAAAATATGCGCTCAAGTGAAATTAATGCATAATTCCTTTGCAAAAATGCACAGAGAGGGTTTGCCATGCTCGATTGGGACAATGTACGGGTCTTCCTGGAACTGACGCGCAGCGCCGGCCTTGTCGATGCGGCGAAAAAGCTGGGCATCGATCACTCCACCGTGTCGCGCCGCATGCGCAAGTTCGAGGAGCAGGTGGGCACGCAGCTGTTCGACCGCAACTACGTGGGCTACCAGCTGACGCCCGAGGGCCACCGCCTGATGGAATACGCGGAAACAATGGAAAGCACGGTGTTTGCCGCCACCGAGGAATTGGGTGAACACAACCGGCTGCTGTCGGGCCAGGTGCGCCTGGGCGCCACCGAGGGCTTCGGCGCCATCGTGCTGGCGCCCCACCTGGCACAGTTTTGCGGCCGCTACCCGCACATCAGCGTGGACCTGATCGCCGTGCCCCGTTTCGTCAGCCTGTCCAAGCGCGAGGCGGACGTGGCCATTTCCATCGAGCGCCCCCTGTCCGGCCCGTATGTGGTGACCAAATTATCGGACTACCGGTTGAAACTGTACGCCACGCCAGCCTACCTGGCGCGCCACGCACCGATCACCAGCGTGGCGCAACTGGCGCAGCACCCGATCATCGGCTACGTGGACGACCTGGTCTTCAGTTCGGAACTGCGCTACATGGACAACGTGGCGCCCGATTCCCTGCGCGCGTTTCGCAGCACCAGCGTCATCGCCCAGTACCACGCGGCGCGCGCGGGCCAGGCGCTGGCGATCTTGCCCTGCTTCGTGGCCCAGCAGTCGAACGAACTGGTGCCCGTGCTCGACGGCGAGATCGACCTGCTGCGCGCCTTCTGGATGATCTCGCCGAGCGAGCGGCGCAATATCGCCAGGGTCAGCGCCCTGTGGAACTACCTGCGCAGCGCCATCGATTTGAACCACGCCTACCTGATGGGCGAAACGGCCACGCCCAGCTGGCCAGCTTGAGCACGCTGCCGCGCGCTACACTGTCGCCACATACTAATAAGGAGAACGCCATGCTGATGGATGCGAACCAGGCCGTACTGGTCATTGTCGACCTGCAAGGCCGCCTGATGCCGGCCATCCACGATGCGGGCCTCGTGCTGGCGCAAAACCTGCGCCTGGCAAAGATCGCCCGCCTGCTCGACGTGCCCGTGCTGGGCACGGAACAGAACCGCCAGGGATTGGGGCCGAACGTGGAAGAGATCGCCGCCCTGTGCGAACGGACCTTGCACAAGACGCATTTCGGCGCCTGTTTTGATGGCTTGCAGCAGATGCTGCCCGCCGGGCGCAAACAGATCATCGTCACGGGGTGCGAAGCCCATGTGTGCATGCTGCAGACGGCCATCGGCCTGCTGGAACTGGGCTACGAAGTGATCATCGCCATCGACGCCGTCGGTTCGCGCCAGGGAGCCAGCCGCGACGCGGCGCTGGCCCGCCTGGGCAAGCTGGGCGCCCATCTGGTGACGGTGGAGATGCTGGCCTTCGAATGGCTGCGCGACTGCAAGCACCCGCGTTTCCGCGAGGTATTGGCGCTGATCAAATAGCCATACTTTTACGCAGGATCAAGCCCGACTGCTGCCCATTTGCTAGCTTGGTAACAGCGCCGCCATTCCGGGCGGCGCGCCGTCCACATCAGCAAGGGAGCCATCATGGCCTATATCCTGCGAGGCAAGCTATGCGGCTTGATCTGTGTCGAGTGTCCTGAAGCCTTGTCCCACGTCATCGTGCGCCTGTACCGGCCGCGCGAGTCGCAAAACGTCACGGCCCTGGCCATGGCCAGCGCCAAGGAAACCTTCGCCATCCTCACCGACGAGGAAGTGCAGGCGAAAGCGCCGTTCCTGCTGGCGGAAGCGCGCACGGACGAGGACGGCAACTACAGTTTCACCCTGGACGGCGATTACCAGGGCGAGGCCGTGGAAGTCGATATCCTGTGCCCTACCGTGCCGCGGCTGAAACCGGGGCCGAAAGACCCCGTGCCGCTGCAGTTTTCCATCACCACCATCCAGCCCCGCTGGCGCCAGGTCGAGAACGACTTCCTCGCCATCTGGGACTATTGCCTGCCGCAACGCTTCTGGTGCCTGGTGCGCGCCCGCTTCGGCGCCTGGACCATCTGCGGCCGGCTGCGCACCTGCGACGCTCCCCACGCGCCCATCGCCGGCGCCACCGTGCGGGCCTTCGACGCCGACTGGCTGCAGGACGATGCGCTCGGCGTCGCGGTGACGGACGCCAGCGGGCGCTTCCGCATCGATTACCTGACGTCGGACTTCACCTTGACGCCTTTCTCTCCGTTCATTAACGTGGAATTTGCCAGCGGGCCCGATGTGTATTTCACGGCGCAACTGGGCAGCGTGATCATTCTGTCGGAAACGCAGGCCAACGGCCGCCAGCCGGGCCGCGAAAACGTGGGTCACTGTTTCTGCGTGGAATTGTGCTCGAAAGAAGTCTTGCCGCCGGACGTGGAAGGCGTGCCTCACTGGCAGCAGGTGGAAATCTTCGACATCCACCCGTTTCCCTCGCTGGCCGGTTTTTCCGCGCAAGGCTATGCGGGCGGCCCCGGCGCCTCGTATGTATTCGCCGGCGGCGTCACCCTGAAGGGCAATTGCCCGCTGCGCAACAGCGCCATGCCCGCGAACCCGCTCGAATACCGTTTCCTCATCGGCGAATGGTCCTGGCCCGGCGGCAGCGACGACCCGACGGCCATCCCCCCGGTCGCGCCCGCCAGCCTGGCGCCGTTGACGCAAATCCTCGGCACGCACGTCGGCTATGTGTTCTATACGAACGGGCTGGGCCTCGGCGATTCGGCGCCCGTCATCATCGATGCGGGCGATCTGAAACCGGGCGGCTGGATACGGGTGGACGGCAAGCCCGTCACCGTGGACATGCGCGACGGCACGACAGCCATCGTCAACGTGGCGCCCAGCATCTTCCTGCGCACCTTTGACTTGCTGACCGTGAATACGCCGGCCATCACGAGCTTGCATCCGGCCAAGCTGCCGGGCGGCTTGCCCATCCTCGACGCGGGCCGCAGCCTGACGGCGGCCGAAAGCGAACCGATACGCCGCTACCGCCTGGGCTTCGAAGTGCGCGACGGCATCAGCCTGGCGCTGGTGGCCACGGACGGGCTCGATTCCATCGTCTTCGACAACTCGCCCGTCATCGTGGCGCTGGACCTGGAAGAGTTGCGCAGCAATGCCTGCAATCCCATCGCGGGCGGCCTCGTGCATATCCTGTACACGATCGACCACCCGCATCTGCGCTTTTTCAATGTCACGATTTCCAACAACAACGGCATTACGCATCCGCCGCCACCGCTGCCGGCCGCCAGCTTCACGCCGCCACCACCGTCCAGCAACTATCTGTTCCGTGGCGGCGCGGGCGGGCCTCACCTGTCGGGCAACAATGGCGGCTTCCCCGTCAACGTGGCGCTCGATCCGCCGTGCGCCTACCGGGTGGCCATCGGTTGGCAGACGCGGCATTACCTGGCATCGCCGCACAGCATTGACCGCCTCTACTGCAAATAGGCGAGCTTAGAAGTAGCGCACCCAGGCCTGCTTCGAGGTGCGCTTGTAATTGGCGAACGCGCGGCAAGGGAAATACAGCACGGGCATCAGGGCCAGCGCGATCAGCCACACCTGCCAGATGTGCTCGACGCCATAACGGTTGCCGTGATTGGCGCCCAGCACAGCCGTCAAGGTGATGCCGATGGCCAGCAGCAGATACAGGTGCAGCAAATAATAGAACATGGGCGCGCCGCCAAAGGTGGCGCAAGCGCGCGTAAACCAGTTATCGACGCTTTCCAGCCAGGCCATGCCCAGCAAGCCCAGGCCCAGGGTAAACAGCAGGAAATCCAGCGACGGCGGATACTTGGTGAAGTTCAGCACGCTCATGGCCGTGCGCAAGGCCGTGTCGCCGGCCACCCACGGCAAAGTTTCGCCATAGAGATTGAAGCCGCGCAGCACAGCCAGCAGCAGCAAACTGCCGCCGCCCAGCGCCAGCAGCAGGCGACGCCGTCCTTCGGCAGACAGCCCGCGAGCATACAGGGGGCCAGCCGCATAGCCGAGCACGATCACGCCTATCCACGGCAGCAGCGGATAGCTGACCTTGATTTTCATGGCGCCATCGGCGACCAGATAACCGCGTTGCAGCAGCACCGTCAGCAGATAGTAGCCAAGGCTGCCCTCTTCCGCGTGCAGCCAGGTAAACAAATGCTGGCCGGCGATAATCGCCACGCCCAGCACGACCAGCACTTTCAACGGCAGCTTGTGCAGCACGGCCAGCGCCATCATGGCCAGACCGATGACCCAGATCACCTGCAGATACAGGATCGCCGGCGTGAAAGTGCCCATCCAGGCAAAGTTGACGAACACCAGTTCCAGCACGACGAGCAGCAAGCCCCGCTTGAACAAAAAGCCGGTAGCACTGCGCGGACCGGCGGCCGGATGCGCATACAGCCAGGCCGACAAACCCGTCAAAAAGACGAACATGGGCGCGCATACGTGGGCGGCCAGGCGCGTGAAGAACAGGGCCGGGTCGACGTGGGCAGCATCCATCGGGTCGCTGACCTGGTGATGCAGAAAGAACGTTTCGCGCACATGGTCGAACAGCATGATCAGCATGACGAGGCCACGCATGACGTCGATGACGGCAATGCGGGCGCGCAGGGTGGCGGGGGAAGTCAGGGGAGCGGTCATTGGTTGATGTAAAAACTTTAGTGAGTCGACAGTGTTATTTCAGCCCACAGGCAAAAACTGGGGTCAGACCCGCCGGGGGAATACGCCCCAGTGGGGCGCATTCCGATTCCGAAGGAACTGACCCCGGCTCTACGCTGCTGGGTTCAAACAATTCTGTGGCATGTACAGAGTGCCACCGTTAAAACCTGTAATGCGCATTCAACGTCACCATACGCTCCGCCCCCGGCGCCACCCACAGCTGGCTATAGGAACTCGCATAGTAGCTGCGGTTGAACAGGTTTTCCACGTTCAGCGCCAGGCGCAGTTTGGCGTTGGGAGAATACGATGCCAGCAGTTTGGCCGTCGTGTAGGCCGGCAAGGTAAATTTGCTGCTGACGGCGACGTCGCCCAGGCGCTCGCCCACATATTGCACGCCGCCGCCCACGCTGGCCGTGCCCGTACCCAGCGCGAATTGCTGCGTGGCCAGCAGATTGCCGCTGTGGCGTGGCACGTTGGCGAAGCGGCTGCCCGTCACGATCGTATTGTCGCCGCGCGTGACGGTGGCGTTGGTGTAGGCATAGGCGCCCGAGACGCGCAAGCCGCGCGCCATTTCGCCCGACACGTCGAGCTCCAGGCCCCGGCTGCCCACCTCGCCCGCCGCGATGGCGAAGTCCGTGTTGGCGGGATTGGTCGTCAGCACATTGCTCTTGCGGATGTCGTACACGGCCACGGTGCCCGTCAGCTTGCCCGTTTCCAGCTTGGCACCCAGCTCATACGAGCGGCTGCGCTCGGCCGGGAACGCCTGGTTGGCTATGCTGATGCCGCTGTTGGGCCGGAAACCCTTGGCCGCGCTCGCATACAGCGACCACGCTTTCGTCGGCTGGTAGACGAGGCCCGCGCGCGGGCTGGTGGCCGACAGCGACTGGCGGTTGCTCACCTGCAGGCGATTATTCGTCACGTCCTGCGTGTACGTATCGTGGCGCACGCCAACCAGCGCCTTCCATTGCGCACCGAGGTCGATCTGGTCCTGCGCATACAGGCCGCGCGCCCTTTGCCCTTCCTGCGTATCGATGGACAGGGCCAGCGGATCGGCCTTGCCGCCGTACACGGGATTGAAAATATCGATGGCATAGGCATTCGCGGCCGAGGGATTGCGGCGCAGCTGCACCCGGTGGTCGTCGAAATGATAGGCGTCGACGCCGGCCAGCACTTCGTGCGCCAGCACGCCCGTCCTGAACTTGCCCAGCACTTCAACGCGTGCCGACACGTCGGTGGCCGAGAAATCGCGGTGGCGGCGCTGGCGTTGCAGGGTGCGGCCATCGGCCAGCAGCTTGCTCGCCTCGGTCGAATAGCCGCTCAATTCGCTGTCGCGGTAGGACGCGCCCGCCTGCACCGTCCAGTCGTCGGACAAGGCGTGGTGGATGAACAGCTGCTGCCCCAGCGACTTGACCGTCATGGGACCGTCGCCAGGTTCGCCCAGAAAGCGTGACACGGGGACAAGTCCCAGCTGGCCATTTACGGCGACGACGCCGCGGTCGAACGGCGCGCGCTGCCGCACGGCCTCGATTTCATACGACACCGTCGTATGCTCGCCCACCAGCCAGAGGAAGGACGGCGAAAACAGGCTGCGCTCGACTTTCACCGTATCGCGGAAGCTGTGCCCTGCTTCATGCGCCGCGTTCAGGCGGTAGGCGATGGTGCCGCTCAAGGGTCCCGTCAAGTCGACGGCGGCGCGGCGCGTCTGGAAGCTGCCGAGCGAGACATCGGCGCTGTATTCCGGCGCGAACTTCGGCTTTTTCGTCGTGATGTTCACCGTACCGCCCGGTTCGCCCCGCCCGTACAGGGCCGACGCAGGACCTTTCAGTACTTCCACTGCCTGCGTATTGCCGCCGTCACGCATGCCGTTGTAGCCGCGGCTGGAACTGAAACCGTTGACCATGTAGTCGGAACCGAAATTCGGGTCGCCCGTAAAGCCGCGCATGGCGTAGCTGTCCCACAGGCCGCCCAGCGGGCTTTGTTTGGAAATACCGCTGGCCAGGTCCAGCGCGCCGGCCAGGGTCGTCACGCCCGCGTCGCGCAGCAGGTCGCCGGTCAGCACGCGCACGCTTTGCGGCAAGTCCATCAGCAAGGCGTCCGTCTTGGTGGCGCCTGTGGCCGACAGGCTGCGGTAATGCTGGCGCTCGGCCTTGACGGTAACGACGTCATCAGCCTGCGCACCATCGACTGCCAGTGACCAGGGGCTGGCGGCGGCCAGCAAGAGCGCCACGGGGCGGCGTAAAAACACGGACATGGGGATTCCTGACAATGGGCAATTCAATGCAATAGGCTTGCATTATAATTGATAATCAATTCCCATTAAAGCCTTCATCAAACATCTGCGTCAAAAACTCCACGAACACCTGCACCTTGGCCGCGCGCAGCTGACGCGGATGGAACAGCGCCCACAGGTCCGGCCCCCGCGTGCGGAACGGTTGCAGCACGGCCACGAGGCTGCCTTCACGCAGCGGCTGCAGCACGGAAACGGACAACGCCTGCACGATACCGCAGCCGGCCTGGGCGGCGGCAATCATCGATTCGATATGGTCGAAGGCCAGGGCGGCCGGCGGCGTATGCGCATATGCCGCGTCGCCCTCCTCTCCAGCCTTGGCCTGGAACAGCCAAGGCCGCACCTGGCGCGATTTCGGATACAGGAAATGCAGGCAGGCAAACTGGTCCAGCTCCTGCGGCGTGCGCGGCAGGCCATGCCGGGAGACAAAGGCGGGCGAGGCACAGCACAGATAATCCATGTTCAGCAGGCTGCGCGCGACCAGCGACGAATCCTGCGGTTCGCCGATGCGCAGCATCACGTCGATGCCCTCTTCCACCATGTCGACCAGGCGGTCGCTGACGGTCAGGCGCAGGGAAATGTCGGGATAGGCGGCCATAAAGCGGGGCAAGGCGGGCGCCACGAGGTTGCGGCTGATGCTGCTGGGCATATCCACGCGCAAGCTGCCCGATGGTTTCCCGGCCGCTTGTTCAAGACTGGACTCCAGCGCCGCCATATCGGCCAGCATCTGGCGCGCCTGCGCGTGGCATTGCCGGCCTTCGGCCGTCAGCGACATGCTGCGCGTGGTGCGCTGCAAAAGGCGCACGCCGAAGTGTTTTTCCAGCGCCGCCACCTGGTTCGTCACGGATGAGGTCGAGATGCCCAGGCGCTGCGCCGCCTTGCTGAAGCCGCCCGCCTCGACCACGGCGCAAAACACCTGCATCGCTTCCAGCCTGTCCATGCATTCCCCTCCCGTTTGCCTATTATTATCCACGATATCGAAATAGTGCATGGGGCCGCGCCCTGTTTTTCTTTGCGCCATCGCCGCCTAGACTGAAGCATCAACCACAGGAGAATCCCATGCAAGCCCTCGTCCTCACCAGCTTTGCCGCCCCTATGAGCATCGCACACCTGCCCGTGCCGCAGCCCGGTCCCGGGCAAGTCCTCGTGCGTATCGCCGCCAGCGGTGTCAATCCGCTCGACACGAAAATCGCGGCCGGCGCCGCCCCGCACGCCCGGCCCAGCCTGCCCGCCATCCTCGGCATCGACGTGGCCGGCACGGTGGAGGCCGTCGGCGATGGCGTGACGACTTTTCACGTTGGCGCAACAGTGTATGGCATGGCGGGCGGCATCGGCGGCATCCAGGGCTCGCTGGCCGAGTACGGCGTCTTTGACGCCGCGCTGCTGGCGCCCGTGCCGCTTGGGCTGAGCATGCGCGAAGCAGCCGCCCTGCCCCTCGTCTTCATCACGGCCTGGGAAGGATTGGTCGATCGTGCCCACGTGAAGGTGGGCGACAGTGTGCTCGTGCATGGTGGCGCGGGCGGCGTGGGCCACATGGCCGTGCAGCTCGCCGTCGCCCTTGGCGCCACGGTGTTTGCCACGGGCAGCGCCGCCAGCCGCGATGCCATCGAAGCGCTGGGCGCCCGTTTCATCGATTACCGGACCAGCACGGTGGACGACTACGTGGCCGAACATACGGGCGGCGCCGGCTTCGACATCGTCTACGACACGGTGGGCGGCGCCACCCTGGACGCCAGCTTCCAGGCGGCACGCCTATACGGCGGCCACGTCGTCAGCTGCCTCGGCTGGGGCACGTTCGCGCTGAGCCCGCTGACGGCGCGCGCGGCAACGTACTCGGGCGTGTTCACCCTGCTGCCCCTGTTGAGCGGTGAGCATCATGCGCGCCATGGCGCCATCCTGCGCGAAGCCAACAAGCTGATCGAGGCGGGCAAGCTGCAGGTGCGGCTCGATCCACGCCGCTTTACCTTGCACACGGCGCACGATGCGCACGCGGCGCAAATCGACGGCAGCGCGCGCGGCAAGCTGGTGGTGGAGGTGCGGGATTGAACGCGGGCTTGTTACTTGCAAGAGGAAACGTTAATATGCAAGAATAAACTTGCATATTAACGGAGCTCTTGATGCGTGAAAAGCTGGAAAAACTGCTGGCGCAGGGGCGCGACAACGCGCTGCTGCGCTTTGGCCTGGGAGATGCCTGCCTGAAAGACCATGACGCCGAACAAGCAGCCCTGCACCTGGCGCAAGCCACCGTGCAGCAGCCCGGCTATTCCGCCGCCTGGAAACTGCTGGGCAAGGCCTTGCACCAGCTGGGCCGGCTGGACGAAGCGCAGGCCGCGTGGACCACCGGCGTGACAGTGGCCCAGCAGCAAGGCGACCTGCAAGCCGTCAAGGAAATGACGGTGTTCGTCAAACGCCTGCACAAACAGCGCCAGGCGGCAGAGTAAAAAACTTAATGCGCGTGCGCCGCGCCCTTGGCGTCGAGAGGCGCAGGCGCGCCCCGCTCTTTCGCCAGGCGCTTGGCCAGCAAGCCGCCCGCTTCGGCCGCATAGGCGCGGCAGGCGCTGGCGTCGATCAGGGGATTGTCCGATCCGCTGCGCCTGGCGGCCTTGCCCAGCACGTCGGTCGTACCCGGATGCACGGGGATGATGATGTCGCATGGCAAGGCAGCCACCTTGGCGATGCTCGCTTCGAACGAGGCCGAAATATCGGGCGTGCCGCCTTTGCCCGCGCCTTTGCCCGTATAACGGAAATCGCCGCTCGCATATGGGTTCAAGCTATCCGCATACACGACGTCCAGGCAGCGCTGGCCTTCGCATGACGTCCACGTCCACGTCGTGCCGCCGGGGGTGTGGCCCGGCGTCATGTGGGCAGTCAGGGTCAACGGTCCAACCTTGACGGTATCGCCCTCACCCACCAGGCTGACCTTGCTTACCTTGGCCACATGCACGACGGGATCGGCCTGGTATTGCGGATCGTCCTTGCCATTGGTGCCGCTTTGCAGCACGGGGGCGGCCGCCGCGCTGGCCATCACGGTGGCGCCGCTGGCCCGCTGCAGCGCGGCAATGCCGCCCGCATGGTCCCAATGCGCGTGGGAATTGAGGATGTATTTCACGTCCTCGATGCGAAAGCCCAGCCCCTTGATGTTTGCGATGATCAACGGCGCCGATTGCGGCAGCGCGCCATCGAGCAGGATATGGCCTTGCGGACTCGTCACCAGCACGGCCGACAGGCCGGCCGTGCCCACATACCAGGTATTGCCAAAGACATTGAACGGCTTGACGGGCGCGTTCCATTCCTTGCAATTGTCGCAATTAACCGGTTTATCCTGCACAGTCGCCGGCGTCTTCGCCTGCCCCGTACCAGCCGCCATGGTCGCAACCGTAGCCAGCATCAACTTCGCCAATAGTGTCATCTTCATCTCCAGAGTGTAAAAAAAGGGCGCCCGCACTGGCGCGCCCGGGGGGGGTATCAATGCATGCGGCCGGTCCTGTCGGCCAGGGTGTCGCGGATGTGTCCCGCGTCGAGCGAGCGGCGCTGTGCGCCATCGGCGTCCAGCAGTACCACGGTGACGTGCTTGCCGCCGCTGCGCATGCGCATGCTCAGGCAGCTGCCCGCCTCGTGGCTGCTGCCCGTCTTGGACAGCACAATGTCCCAGCCCTTGCCACCGACAAGCGGGTTGGTGTTGTGCAAGGTACGTGTCTTGCCATTGACGGCCACGCTCGCTTGCGGGTGGCTGGTGATGCGCGCGATGTCCGGATAGCGCGCGGCGGCCGCGACGATCTTCGCCACCTCGCTGGCCGTGGACGTATTCGCGGGCGAACTGCCGACGGGGTCCAGCAAGGTGGTGTGGCGCAAGCCCAGGCTGCGGATCTTCGCTTGCAAGGCGTCATTAAAAGCCGCGCTGCCGCCCGGATAGGTGCGCGCCAGCGCGGCGGCGGCGCGGTTTTCGGACGGCAGCAGCGCCAGTTGCAACAGCGCGCCGCGCGACACGGCCACGCCATCGGCCAGCAGGCTGTGGCGCTGCAAGGACGCCTCGCCATCGGCGCGCACGATGCGTACCTGCTCATCATGATCCTGCCCCGCGTCGAGCACCACCATGGCCGTCATCAGCTTGGTGATCGAGGCGATGGGCACGACGGCGTCCGCGTCTTTCGCCATCAGCACCTTGCCGCTGGCGTCATCGAACACCAGCATGTGTTTGGCGCTGACGGGCAAGTCCAGCATGCCGGCGGCGGCTTCAGCCAGGGTCGCCCCGCTGACTTCGGGCTTGCCTTGCGTCTGCAGCAGCAAGGTGGCGCAAGCCAGCAGCAATGCGGGCACGGCCATCTTCCAGCTGCCGGTGTCAAGGCCGGGCGCCATCAAGCGTTCTATGCGCGTGAGCAACGCCCCGCCCCGGGCCGACATCAGCAAGCCGGAGTGCTGCGGCGCCGCCGTCTGCAGGGACAAGGCATGCAGCGCCGTGGCCAGCCGCTGCGGATCCTGCAGCGCTTGCGCAGCCAGGGCATCGGCCACCTGTTCGCGCTCGGCCCGCATGCGCGCCGACAGCCACCAGACGACAGGGTGAAAAAACAGCAGTGCCTCGGCCACGCTTTGCAGCAGGTTGACCAGGTAATCCCAGCGCCGCACGTGGGCCAGTTCATGCGCCAGCAGCGCTTCGAGCAAGGCGACGGGCATGCCGCTCAGCAAGGCGGCCGGCAGCAGGATGACGGGGCGCCAAAAGCCTACCGTCACAGGACTGGCCAGGCCCGCATGCAGCTTGAGCGGCGGCCGCCGGTGCAAGCCCATGCGCAGGGCCAGCGCATCGAGGCGCGCCTGCCAGATGGCCGGGGCGGCCACGGCCTGGCGGCGCAGCTTGCCGACCCACGCCAAGCCCAGGCACAGCCGCAAGCTCATCAGGCCGACGCCGGCGCTCCAGGCCAGCACCAGGGCCGGCATCCACGCTTGCAGCGCGGCGCGCCAGGCGGGCGGCGCGTCCACCGGCAGCTGGGCTGGCGATGTGCCGACCAGCAGAGACAGCAGGTGGAGCGAGGGAATACACAGGCACAGCACTAGGGCCAGCGCGCAGACGGCATAGCGCCAGCGCGCGCTGGCGTCGCGCAGCAGCCACAGCAGGACGGCGGAAACGGCGCCGACGATCACGCCCTGCCAGACAAAATACAGCAGCACCCAGCCCAGCGCAGGGACAAGCTTGCCCAACTCAACGCCCAAGCCCATGTCCAGGTTCATGGCGCGCCGCCGTCCTTGCTGCGCAGGATTTTTTCAATTTCCAAGCGTTCCGCGTCGCTCACGTGCTCGCGCAGCGCCGTCAGCACGAGCGCCTTGCCGGAACCGGAAAACACCTTGCCGATCAAGTCCTTGAGCAAGCTGGTCTGTAACTTTTCCTGCGCTTCGACGGCCGCATACAGCTGGGGACGCTGGCTTTCATCGCGGCTCAGCAAGCCCTTGCCATGCATCAGCTGCAATTGGCGCAGCACGGTGGCGTAACTGGCGTCGGCGCGCTCGGCGGCCAGGGCGTCATACACGGCGCGGGCGTCGGACGGACCGCGCTGCCACAAGATGCGCAGCAGGTCCAGTTCGGCGGCCGTGGGATGGGGAGTGGAGGTATTTTTTAACATGCCGCCAGAATACCGATTCTAGAACTCGATGTCTAGAACTTTTTTTCTAGCTCGTGAAAAACTAAAATTCGCGCAAGCGGTCGAACAAGTCCAGCAACGCCGCCTCATCGACGAGCGCCGCCCCCTGCCCGCCCAATTGCTGCCGCAGCTGCACCAGCAGCTCCGCCAGCACCGAGTAGATTTCCTCGCGCTCGACCGTCTCGATGATGCTCGCGCGCTGCTCGATCTTGTTGAATACATCGACATAGGCGGCGACCATCGCCTCCAGCGCGGCGGCAGCCGCCGTCGCGTCCATGGCGGCATCGATGCCGCGCGTCACGGCCAGCATGTTCTTGTAGGCCAGCGCCGCCTTTTTCGCATACGCAGGAGAAATATGTTCGCGGCCATCCCAGTCGCGGAAGGGGTTGAGCAGGTTGTCCGCCAGCCATTCCGGCTTGCGCGCCTTGGTCACCGACAAGTCCAGTCCCAGCGCCGCCGCCCTCTTGTAGCCGGCCTTGATGGCCTTGGCCACATCGGCGGGCAAGCTGGTCAGCCACAAGGCCGATAGCTGCGGCAATTGCGTGGCCGATGGAAACTCCTCCGCCGTGTAACCGAACAGGTCATAGGCGGTGAACATCCGCAGCTGGCTCAGTTGCGCCAGGCTGGCCATGTGCGACGCCAGCCCCGGCTTGCCCCAGATACGCAATGCCGTCAGATGGGGAAATCGCCGCGCCACTTGCGCCAGGTCGACCTCTTTCATGCTGACCAGCGACAGGCCGCCCAGTTGCTCGATGCCGTGGAACGGCGGCAGCGTCTGCGTGCACTGCAGTGTCAGATGGCGGCCATCGGCGCCATCGTCGATGCGCAGCGCCGGCGATGGCGCGCCGCGCAACGCGAGCAGGCTCAAGCCTTTGTTCAAGACCAGGCTGGTAACGCCATCGGGTTGCAGGATCAGCCGGCTCAAGCCGCTGCCGCTGAAATCGAGCGCATGCACCGTCGATGACTGCCACTGCAGCTCATTGATGAAGGGGTTGCCCTGGATAAACTCGATCAAGGCTTGCGTGCCTTCGCAGGTCTCGATCGACATCAGGCAAGGCAGTTGCTCCAGCTCGGATATGTCGCCCAGCGCCTGCAAGACGCTGTCATCGATTTTCGTCGCGTCCTGCCGCAAGACCTGGCCGCCGACGGTTACTTCACGCTCGTCCGACGCGGCCTTGAATTGCTGGCGCCGCAACGGGTCGATGCGCTCCCAGTTGCGCTGGCGCAGCACGCTGTCGCCCACGTTCCAGCCGCTGCGGTAGCTGTTGACTTCCACATCGACCAGCGGCGCGATATTGCCCACGAGGGTATGGCCAGGCGGCACGTTTGCCGTGGCATAGCAGTGGTCGTGGCGATTATTCCAGAAGAAATAGTCGCACAGCAGCGGCCGCATGGCTTGCACGGCCGCCGCATCGGGCAAGGCGTCGCCGGTCCAGTCCAGCTCCAGCACGGCAGCTACGGGCCTGGACGAGGACGCATCCTTGATGCGGGTGACCTGGCAAGCCACATACTGCTGCAGCTCGGACGAAAACACACTGTAAACATCGCCAACATTCGGTAGCACGCAACTTCCTTTCAAAACACCTGACGGTCGAATGTTGAAAGATAGCAAATATGACAGCGCAGCGTCGTCCTGTTCAGTCCGCGTGCAGCTTGTGGTGCATGCGGCGCAGGCCCAGCCAGACGGCGGCCGCCACGAACGGCACCAGGGCACCGACGAGGATTTCCGGATTCACGGGCAGCCCCATCACCTTGGCCGCCTTGCCCGTGTAGCTGAACAGGCCGATCACATAATAGGAAATGGCGGCAACCGACAGGCCTTCCACCGCTTGCTGCAAGCGCAGCTGCTGTGCCGCGCGCGCGTTCATCGATTGCAGGATTTGCCGGTTCTGCAATTCCTGCACGATGCCAACGCGCGTGCGCAGCAAGTCATTCGTGTTGGCAATGCGCTGCGCCATCGCTTCCTGGCGGCTGGCCATCGCTTCGCATGTATTCATGGCCGGCGTCAGGCGGCGGTCCATGAATTCCTCGACCGTCGGGATGCCTTCGATACGCACTTCGCGCAACTCGTCGATGCGCGCCTTGACGAGGCCCATGTAGGCTTTCGAGGCGGAAAAACGGTAGCTATTGTCGAGTGACAGCTTTTCAATGCGGGCGGCCAGGCGCGTGATGCGGTCGAGCAAGCCTTGCTCGGAGACGCCGTCGTCCGTCTTGGCCAGGCCCGGTGCGTCGTCCGTGTCGACCATGGCGGCGGCCAGGGTCGCCAGTTCGTTTTCGATGGCGTTCAGCGATGGCGCCGCCTGCATGGCGTAGGGCAAGCCCAGCAAGGCCATCATGCGGTAGGTTTCGATTTCCAGCACGCGCTGTACCAATCGGCCCGACTGCTGCGAGCGCATGCCCGCGTCGCGGATGACGAAACGGCTGAAACCGTCGGACTGGATCGTGAAATCCGTCCACAACTCTCCGCCCTGCAATACTTTGCTGCCGGCCAGGGTATTGCCCTCGAACACGCGCGACAAGCCCTGCATGAAGATCTCGGCAGGCTCGGTCGCCTGCTCGAGCACCACGTGGGCCGCCACCATCAGCTTGCCCTTCAAGCCCACCAGCCACTGCTGCGGCAATTGCTCCAGCGGCATGCGCTCGAATGCCTTTTCCAGGGGCAAGGCGGCACCAGGATGCTCGGCAAAGGTAAACGTGGCAAATTCCGTGTGGCATTCCCATTTCAGGCGGAAGCGGCCAAAGTCGTAATAAAAATACTTGGCTTCGGTGCTAGGGGGCGTGACGCCGAAATGCGTACACAGGGCCGCCAAGGTGGCGTGCTGGGCCGCCATATTCGACGCACCGGGCGCCGCGCTGTCATCTTTATACACGGCCAGATGGGTGATCAGCTCGGGGGCATCGAGTTGTAAAAACGGCCGCGAGTGGATTTCCGCAGCCAGCGGCACGCGCAAGGCGTGGTTCAAACTGGAGTTAATCAAGTGCATGATAGCCAAAGGTAAAGTTGCAAAACTGCTTAGACCCACGCGGGTGCTGCGCTGCCGCAGCAGGGGTCTGATTGTCACAGTGTAACAAAGCAGGAAGCATGCCTACCTTTTCAAACCCCGCTCATGCCGCTTTGGCAACCCCGGTAGCACCGTGCGCTGCGGTCTGGCGCGTACCCAGCCACCAGAAAAACGCGGCCAGCACCACGGCCGAGGCTTGCCCCAGCGCCAGCTTGAATGCGCTGTCGAACAGCAATGGTGCGACAAAACCGGACACCAGCGCAAACACCAGCATTTGCACGAAGTTTTGCAAGGAGGCGGCCAGGCCCCGCATCTGCGGGAATATGTCGAGCGTCGACATGGTCATGCCCGGCAAGGCCAGCGACATGCCGAACGCATACAGCATCACGGGCACGACGGCGAAAGGGATGCTGGCCGCGAACCAGTGGTTGTAAGCAATATTGAGCGCGCCCGTGGCCGCCATGGCCAGCAAGCCCCAGCGCACCAGCACGGTGCTTTTCACCGCGTGGGCCAGCCTGCCCGACAGCGCAGAACCCAGCACAAGACCGGCCACCATGGGGATGAACATCCAGCCAAACGCCGTTTCCGGCAGGTGCAGCAGTTCCAAAATAAAATGCGGTGCCGACGCGATGTACAGGGCGAAGCCGCCAAAGGCGAAGGCCACGGCCAGCGAACGCAGCAGGAACGCCCGATGGCGCAAGGCCAGCCAGTAATTGCGCGCGATGTTGCCTGGGTGAAAAGATTGGCGTTGCTCGACAGCCAAACTTTCCGGCAAGCCTTTCAGGCAGGCCAGCAACAGCAGCACGGTGACGGAAAAAGTGAACACGAACGTCGATTGCCAGCCGTAGGCCACATGCAGCCAGCCGCCGATAATGGGGGCGATGGCGGGCGCGATGCCGAACACCATCATGATATTGGCCAGCATCTTTTGCGCGGCCGCGCCCGACAGGCTGTCGCGCACGATGGCTTGGCCGATCACCCTGCCCGCCCCGGCCGAGGCGCCCTGCATGCCGCGGAAGAACAGCAGCCAGCCAAAGCTGGGCGCGAACGCGGCACCGATGGAGCCGGCCGCAAAGATCAGCAGGGAAGCGAGGATCACGGGACGGCGGCCAAACGAGTCGGACAAGGTGCCGTAGAACAAGGTCATGAAGGCATAGGCGGCCAGGTAGATGCTCAGGGTCTGCTGCACCAGCACGCTGCTGACGTCGAAATGCGTGCCGATTGCGGGAAACGACGGCAAGAAGGTATCGGTGGCGAACGGGCCCAGCATGGCCAGCCCGGCCAGCACGAGAGTCAGGTTTCTGGTCTTCATGCAAGCTCCTGCGTAACATGCTGGCGGCGCAAGCCGTCGAGGGCCGCCAGCGAAAACGCGGCGACATGCCGGGCGATATCGGCGATGCCCGCTTCGTCATAGGTGATTTCAGGTACCACCAGCTCATGCACGATGCGCGAACGGGCATAGAACACCACCTGCCCAATCACGCTGAACACGCATTTCTGCACCACGTCGTCGGACAGGGCCGGCCCCACTACGCCACGGATCAGGCGAGTGAACAGCGCATGCTGCGGCCGCACATTGCGCTCGGCCAGCTTGTGGATGGCCGCCGTCGGCTCGATCAGTTCGCGCGCCACCAGGCGGCTGAACAGGGATGCGGAACCGGAGCGCAGCATGTCGGAGACGAGCGCCTCGATAGCCAGGCGCAACTGTTCCACGGACGGCAGCTGCGCCTGCGCGCTGGCGGCGGCCACGTCCGCAGCCGAGGCGCGCGCCAGTTCGCGCGCATGGTCGAAGGCAGCCAGATACAGCTCTTCCTTGCCATGAAAATAGTAATTGACCATCGCCACGTTGACGTGGGCCGCCTCGCAGATCCTGCGCACGGACGCGAGCTTGTAGCCCTCATCGGCAAACAGCTGGACCGCCGCTTGCAGGATGCGCGCGCGCGCCGGTTCGCTTTCTCTTTCGTTTCCCTTGTCTTGCGTCATGCCATTCCCATCATTTAAACAGCTGTTTAATATTGTGCGGAATTATATCAAACAACCGTTTAACTTTCAGGCGGGCGCAAAAAAGCCCGGCGCACCGGGCTTCTGGTCAGAATGATGGCGATCAGTGCTTCATCGCCGGCATCGGGGCCGAGGTGGCGCCCAGCGGACGGGCCACGGCATTGACTTCGATGGTTTCACGGCGCTTGTCCTCGCCTTCGACGACGAGGGTCAGCGGAATCTTGTCGCCCGCCTTTACTTGTCCTTTCAGGTCCAGCAGCATGACGTGGTAGCCGCCCGGCTTCAGCTCGACCGCTTTGCCGGCTGGCAAAGCGATTTCCTTGACCTGGCGCATGCGCATCATATTGTCCGCCATGCTCATTTCATGGATTTCCGCCACGCCGGCCACGGACGAGCGAACTTCCAGCAAACGCATCGCTTTCGGCGCCGTGATCTGCATGAAGGCGCCCGTGGCTTTTTGCTGCGGCACGGTGGCGCGCACCCACGGGTCGGTGATCTGCACGGACGTCTGGGCAGCGGCGGAGAAGGACAGCACGGCCAGGGCCGTGGCCAGCAGGGTTTTCAGATGGGTCATGATTATTTCCTCGCGATGGTTATAAGGTGTATTTCGATTTCATCAGGGTCTTGATGTCCTGCACGCACTCGTCGCCCGTCAGCTGGTGTTTCAAGCCCAGGCGCATGCGCCCTTCCGTATCGAGCACATAGCTGATGGCCGTGTGGTCCATCGTGTACGAACTGCCGCTCGGTACACGGCGGTAGAAGACCTTGTAATTGAAGGCCGTCTGCGCCGTGTTCTTCGGGTCTGTGCGCAAGCCGAGGAAGCTGGGGTCGAAGGCGCGCATGTATTCACCCAGCAACTCTGGCGTATCGCGCTCGGGGTCGATGCTGATGAAGATCACTTGCAGCTTATCAGCGTCCGGCCCCAGCTTCTGGCGGATTTCCAGCGCGCGCGACAGGGCTGTCGGGCACACGTCCGGGCATTGCGTGAAGCCAAAGAAGACCATCACATATTTGCCCTTGAAGTCGGCCAGGGTGTACACCTTGCCGTCGGGGCCGCTCAACTTGAAGTCGGGCTTGTAATCGCCTCCCGTCAAGTCAAGACCGTTGTAATGGGGTTTCGGCGCTGGTTCGCAAGCGGCAAGCGTAAGCAATCCCGCCGTGCCGGCGAGAAGGAAAAGACGACGTTTCATGATAATTCCGGCCCGATGGGCGTAGTGGATACAGTTAAGACGTGGAAGGCGTGGCTGGGCGTTCAGGCGGCCAAAGGGGGACCGCGCGGGCTGGCGGCCAGCCACGCGAACGGGACTCGCGGCGCCTGGTAAAACAAGGGTGGATAGTCGTCGTGGCCCGTGATGACAGGCAGCGGCGCTGAAGACGGCGGCGGCAGGCCCACGCTGCCCGCATGGCTGATGCAGAACGGGCAATGCTCGATGTGGTGCAGCACGGAACCGGTGGTGGATGTGGCGGCAGGCGCCAGATCGGCCTGCGTGTAGACGGCGCCGCTGGCCGAGCAGATGTCGACGGCGGCATTGTTCACGTTCGCGTGCTGCGAAGCAAACGCATAGGACAGGGATGGCGACAGCGCATTGAGCAGTATCGCCAGGCAGGCGAACCACATGTGCCACTGTTTGCGCTTCAATAAAGATCCCATGGCCCCGATTATAACGGAGTCTGGCTATCCGGGCGCCTGGCCGCGCAGGAACAGGCTGGGGCGCACGCCGGCCACATCCACGCAGGCGTCGCAAAACGCGGGGATCGAGGCAAAACCGGAGCCTGCCGCCACTTGCGCCAGGTCGCGCTCGCCGTCTTCGCCATCGGCGCCCGCTTGCGCCGCCGTGTGCAGCGCGTGCGCGAGGCGCTGTTCGCGCACCAGGCTCAATAAGGCCTCGCCCTCGGCAAACAGGCGCGCGCGGGCCTTGTGCGGCGTCACTTGCCACAGGGCCGCCAGGCGCGCCGCCGTCCATTTGCCTTGCGGCGTATCAAAGATGTGCTGGGCCAGCGCCTGGCTCCAGCGCTTGCCGCCGCCGTGGCCGCCATCGGGTTCATCATCTTCCAGCGCCAAGGTGAACACGGCCGGCTTGCCCCGCCCCGGCATCACGTCGCAGGCAAAGCGCAAGAAGGCGGGCACGACGAAACTGTCGCCGCTGGCCAGTTTCTTGGTCGTGATTTCATTGTGCAAGGTCACAAAACCCTGGCGCACGGTGACGCGCAGCCGGAGCGGAAAGCGCAAGCCCAGCAAATGCAAGGGATGATCGGAAACAAGGGCCATGCGTCAGGTCAATATGGTGAACGAGCCGCCAGCATGCCACACATCGCGCAAGCAGTCTGTCATCACAGCGACGCTACGCCATAACGGCGCAAGCCGTCGAGGTCGACCACGCGGATCGACTGGTAGGCAATGCTGATGAGTTTCAATTCGGCCAGATGGCCCAGCGCCTGGTTCACACGCTGGCGTGAAATGCCGGTCAGCAAGCCGATTTCTTCCTGCGACAGCTCAAGCACGCTGGAGGTACGCGGATATAGCATGGGATGGAACAGCTGCGCGATGGCTTGCGCCACTTGCGCGTCGACGGCCAGCAGGCGCTGGTTCTGGATGGTGGCGATGAACTGGCCCATGCGTTCGTTCAGCTGGCGGATGACGAAGGCGTTAAAGGAGAGGCTCTCGGCCAGCAGCAGATGAAACAGGTCCACCGGCACGAGAACGATGCTCGACGCGCGCACGGCCACCACGTCGTAGCGGCGCAGTTCGCGCTTGAGCACGCTGCCCTCGCCGCACCAGCCGCCGGCCGGCACGCCGGAAAACGTGGCGCCGCGCCCATCGGTGTTGTAGACAGCCAGCTTGATCAAGCCCGTGTGCACGCCGATCCAGTGCACGGACGGTTCGCCGCGCCGCGTGATGACGGCGCCCGCCTCGTAATGCCGGAGCACGCTGCCGGCGCGCAACAGGGTCTGATGCCGGGGATCGAGGGCCGCGAACCAGTCGTGGCTGTCGAGTTCCGGCATCGCACGTTCTACACTATCGTTGCTATCCATTCCATCCTTCAGACCTGTCACTAAGATGACAGTGATTTTCCAGCACCGGTGCTATGCTAACCGGTATCAATCCCGAAACAGGGAGCTACAAGATTCTTTTACCAGGAGACAAGCATGACAGCTGATTTCAACACCGGCCTCGGCAAAAACAGCGCCAACTACGCCGCCCTCACCCCGCTCGACTATATCGCCAGGGCAGCCGCAGTATATGGCAATCGCCTGGCAATTGCACATGGCGCCGTGCGGCAGACGTGGCAAGAAACGTATGCGCGCACGCGCCGCCTCGCCTCGGGCTTGATCAAGCTGGGCGTGGGCACGGGCGACACGGTGGCCGTAATGCTGCCGAACACGCCCGCCATGGTGGAAGCGAGCTTTGGCGTCCCCATGGCCGGCGCCGTCCTCAATGCCTTGAACATACGCCTCGACCTGGCCTCATTGACCTTCATGCTGCGCCATGGCCAGGCGAAAGTCTTGCTGGCCGACACGGAATTTGCCGAGCTGGCGCGCCAGATGGCGGCACAGATTCCCGGCTTGCGCGTGATCCAGGTCAACGACGTGCTGGGACCGGAGGTGGAAGCATTTGCCGAGCTCGACTATGAAAGCTTGCTGGCCAGCGGCGACCCCGACTACGACTGGCAGCCGCCGGCGGACGAGTGGGACGCCATCGCCCTGAACTACACGTCCGGCACCACGGGCGACCCGAAAGGCGTCGTCTACCACCACCGCGGCGCGGCCTTGAACGCCCTGTCGAACATCCTGGAATGGGACATGCCCAAGCACGCCGTCTACCTGTGGACCTTGCCCATGTTCCACTGCAATGGCTGGTGCTTCCCGTGGACCGTGGCCGCGCGCGCCGGCGTGAACGTCTGCCTGCGCAAGTTCGAACCGAAGCTCGTGTTCGACCTGATGCGCGAATTGCGCATCACCCACTATTGCGCCGCGCCCATCGTGCACGCGGCCCTGGCCAACGCGCCCGCCAACTGGCGCGACGGCATAGCCTGGACCGTGCGCGGCATGGTGGCCGGCGCGCCACCGCCAGCGGCCATGGTGGCGAAGATCGAAGCCATGGGTTTCGACTTGATCCACTCGTATGGCTTGACGGAAGTGTATGGCCCGGCCGCCATCTGCGCGGAACAGGACGAGTGGGCGGCGCTGTCGCAGGAAGAGCGGGCCGTATTGAAATCGCGCCAGGGCGTGCGCTACCACTTGCAAAGCGCCGTCGCCGTGCTCGATCCGGAAACGATGCAGCCTGTGGCGGCCGATGGAGAACAGATCGGCGAGATCATGTTCCGTGGCAATATCTGCATGAAGGGCTATCTGAAAAATGAAAAGGCGACGCTGGAAGCGTTCGCCGGCGGCTGGTTCCACACGGGCGACCTCGGCGTCATGTATCCGGACGGCTATATCAAGCTGAAGGACCGCAGCAAGGACATCATCATTTCCGGCGGAGAAAACATTTCCAGCGTGGAAGTGGAGGACGCTTTGTACCACCATCCGCAAGTACTGGCCGCCGCCGTCATCGCCCAGCCGGACGAGAAATGGGGCGAGACGCCGTGCGCCTTCGTCGAATTGCGCGAAGGCGGCACGGTGACGGAAGCGGAATTGATTGCGTTTTGCAAGAACAACCTGGCCGGTTTCAAGGTGCCGAAAGCCATTTATTTCGGTCCCCTGCCCCGCACGTCGACGGGCAAGATCCAGAAGTTCGAACTGCGCAAGCGCATGCAGTCGGACAAGGCCATCGACGTCTAGGCGTTTAGCTGCCCTTGCCAGTCAGCCACGCCGGCTGCGCCACCACCAGGCGCGAGAAGCTGGCGATGCTGGCCATGGCGGCGAATCCTACCGCCAGGCACAGCGCATACGTCGTGCCCCGGCTGGCCGAGACCGTGAAGCAATACGCGACCAGCGCCGCGCCCGTGGCTTGCCCGATCAGGCGCGACGTGGCCACCACGCCGCTGGCGCCGCCGGCCCGCTCGGGCGGCGCGCTGCCCATGATGGCTTTCAGATTGGGCGCCTGGAAAAAGCCGAAGCCGATGCCGCACAAGGCCATGCGCCAGCCGATGTCAAAGACGCTCGGGTGCGCCGGTATCCACACCAGGGTCAGCAAGCCGCCAGCCAGCGCCGCCAAGCCAATGCCGCCCAGCACGCCCGGCGAATAGCGGTCGCTCAGGCGCCCGGCGACAGGCGCCATCACGGCCACCAGCACGGCCCATGGCGTCATCAGGAAGCCCGTCTCGACGGGCGAACGGCCCAGCGTCACTTCAAAATAGAATGGCAGAGACACAAACGCCAGCCCCTGCGCGGCAAACGTGCAGATGGCCGTCAGCGACGACAGCAGGAATAATGGACGGCGGAACAGATCGATCGGCAGCATCGGTGCAGCGTGCCCCGCCTGGCGGCGCAGCAGCAAGACAAAGAAGACCGCCACGGCCACCAGTTCCGGCAGCAAGGTCGACAGGGCCGCGTGATGGGCCGCATCGCCAAAGAGCAGAATCAGCAAGCCGAAGGCGCCCACGTTGTACAGCGCCGTGCGCGCATCGAGCGTGTGGCCAGACAGTTTTGTCGCCGGCAACATGCGGCTGGCGAGGAAAAAGCCGGCTACGCCCAGCGGCACATTGATGGCAAACAGCCACGGCCACGAGGCCGTCGCCAGGATCAGCGACGCGGCCGTGGGCCCGATGGCGAACGCGACGGCCACCACCAGCGCATTGTTGCCAAACGCGCGGCCCAGCAAATGTTTCGGGTACAGGGCGCGCAGCAGCGCCGTGTTGACGCTCATCATGGCGCTGGCGCCGACGCCTTGAAAAAGCCGCGCCACCACCAGCGACGGCAAGGACCAGGCCAGTGCGCAGGCGAGCGAGGCCAAGGTAAACAGGAACATGCCGGAGATAAACACGCGCCGGTAGCCGGCGATTTCGCCGAGTGCCGAGAACGGCAGCAAGGTCGCCACCATGGCCAGCTGGTACACGTTCACGATCCACACGGAGGCGGCCGGCGTCGTGTGCAGCTCGCTGGCGATGGCCGGCAAGGCCGTATTGGCAATCGCCGTATCGAGCGAAGCCATGCCCACGCCGATGGCCAGCGCCAGCATGGCCCATAAACGGGCGCCGGGCGGCAAGCCGTCCTCGCCCACCATGACGGCTTGCGTGTGCTGCTTCTGCATAAATACACTACCTGTTCATCTTGCTGATCCGGGCAATACACTAGCATGGATGGGCGGACTCTGCCGGGCAGGCAAGGTCCATCACTTCTGGCAGTCGATGACCTTGAAATCTTTCGAATAACAGATGCGCAACTCGCCCGAGTGCTTTTCATAGCCGAGCCAGCGGCCTTTCAGCTGTGGGTTGTGCTGCTTCATCCACTGGAACAGCTCGTTTTTCGGCATGGTGGAGTCCGGCAACTTCAAGGCCTGGAACAGTTCGCGTTCCTTCTCGAAATATTCCTTCGCCGTATCGAAATCGCAGGCGCCATGCTTTTCCCATTCGCCCTGCAGCAAGGCTTCGCCCGGCTGCATGCACATGTAGGGCAAGATGTCGGACGGCGCCAGTTTCGGCAAATTGCCCTTGCAGTAGCGCGGATGCATGTCCGTCTTGCGCGGCGGCGTCACGGAAATGTCTTCGCACGTGGCGGGATTGTTCGACTGCGCCCACAGCCCATGCACGATCCAGCCGAACTGGTTGCTCTCGGCGCACTGGAAAGCGGCCTTCTTCGACACGGCGCCACGGCGGCGCTGGCTGTCGCAAAAGCCTGGCGACCACGACAGCGCCAGCATGAAGTAATCGGTGGGCACGTTCGTGCTTTGCTTGTAGCACGTGTTTTTCTCGTCCGACGGCTTGACGTCGTAATCGTAATAGCTGACGTTGCGGGGAATGGCGCAGCTGGCGTCGGCCGCATGGGCGGCAGTTGCGGACAGGCTGAGGAAAACGGCGGCCAGCGCAGGCAAGACAGAGCGAATTTTCATCGTAATTCCTTCAAGATATAAAAACGCCGGCAACTGGGTGCCGGCGCGGTATCAGTCAAACGTGTACATCAGCAAACTTTATGCATCCAGCCGTGGGTGTCTGCGGCAGTGCCATGCTGCAAGCCCAGCAGCGCTTCGCGCAGGGCCAGGGTGACGGCGCCGTTTTCATTGTTGTTGATGGTCATTTCAAAGCCATTGGCCTTGGCCACGCCCACAGGCGTGATGACGGCGGCCGTGCCGCAGGCGAACACTTCGGTCATGCGGCCCGAGGCGATGTCGTCGCGCCATTGCTGGACGGACAATTTACGCTCTTCCGTCGCATAGCCGAGGTCTTTCGCCATTTCCAGCAGGCTGCGACGGGTAATGCCTGGCAGCAAGGTACCCGTCAGTTCCGGCGTCACGACGGTGATCTTTTCGCCATCTTTATACACGAAGAACAAATTCATGCCGCCCATTTCCTCGATGAATTCCCGGTGCACGGCGTCCAGCCACACGACCTGGTCGCAGCCCTTCTCTTGCGCTTGCGACTGCGCCATCAGGCTGGCCGCGTAGTTGCCCGCGCATTTGGCTTCACCGGTGCCGCCCGGCGCGGCGCGCACGAAGTCTTCGCTGATCCACACGGTGACGGGTTTCACGCCTTTCGGGAAGTAGGCGCCGGCCGGCGAGGCGAACAGCACGAACAGGTATTCTTCCGATGGACGCACGCCCAGGTAAGGATCGGTAGCGATCATCAGCGGACGCATGTACAGGCTCTCGCCCGTGTTCTTCGGCACCCAGTTGCGGTCTTGCGAAATGAGCGCGTCGCCCGCTTCCAGGAACAGCTCGACAGGAATGGCCGGCATGGCCAGGCGCGCGGCGCTGCGGTTGAAGCGCTCCGCGTTTTGTTCCGGGCGGAAAGTCTTGATGCTGCCGTCCGGCTGGGCAAACGCCTTGTAGCCTTCGAAGATGGCCTGGCCGTAGTGCAGGGACGAAGCGGATGGGTCCAGCATCAGCGGGCCGTAAGCCTTCAGTTCGCCCTGCTGCCACTTGCCGTCACGGTAAGGAATCACCACCATGTGGTCGGTGAAGATGCGGCCAAAGGCGGGATTGACCATGCGCGCGGCGCGCTCGGCGTCGGACAAGGGGTGGGCGGACGGGGTGACGACGAGATTCGGTGTGGAAGTGGTCATGGCAGCAATGGGAACTAGTGAACAGTATCCCTATTGTAGCGCCTATGACGCCCGATCAGGCAAACGGGGATGGCCCCCGCCCCGTGAACACAGGGCACCATCATTTGCGAATGATTCTCGTTTGCGTTAAAATATCAGCCTTCCTTCTTCCCGCCATGCCTGACGTCCTGCATGGCGGCGCTATCGAAAGCCGCCATGACCACTTCCTCCCTCCCCCAGTTGCGCGCCAGCACCGACGCCGTGCCCGCAGTGCGCCAGCCAAGCGCCGCCCCGCAACAACGGCGCTGGCACTGGACCTGGAAGCAGATATGGTTTCAATTGCACTGGTTTATCGGCATCACTGCCGGCACGGTGCTGGTGATCATTGGCCTGAGCGGCGCCACCCTGGCCTTCAAGGAGGAATTACTCGATGTCATGAACCCCGGCGTGCGCCATGTGTCCGTGGAAACCCACGCCCCGCTGACGCCGGCCCAGTTAAGTAGCATTGCCGCAGCCGAACACGGCCAGCGCGTGGCGTCGATCACCATGTATGCGCAAGCGGGCACGGCGCCACGGTTGTTCTTCGCGCCGAAGAACGGCCAGCGGCGCGGCGAGTCCATCTATGTGCATCCGTACACGGGCGCGACCCAGCCTGCGCTGGCGGGGGCGGAATTTTTCGAGTGGACGGAGTCATTGCACCGCTGGCTGCTGCTGCCGCGCGATCCGGGCCGGCAAGTGGCGGGTGCGCTGGCCCTGTGCCTGCTGGGGTTAGCCCTGTCCGGCCTGTATCTGCGCTGGCCCCGCCGTCCGCTGGACTGGCGCACGTGGCTGACCTTCGATCCCGCCCTGAAGGGCCGCTCCTTTTTGTGGAATCTGCACGCCGTGGCCGGCACCTGGTGCCTGATCGTCTACGTGGCGCTGACCTTGACGGGCATTTACTGGAGCTATGACGTGGTGCGCGACAATATCGACGCCTGGGCCGGCAAGCCGCCAAGGATGGCACAGGCACCCGCGAAAAAAGGCGGCGGCAAGGAGAAGGCGCCCGCCGCCGACATCAGCCTGGCCTGGACCAGCTTCCAGCAGCACGCCGCCGGCTGGACCCTGGCCAGCGTGCGCCTGCCCACGCGCGCCGGCGAAGCCGTGCAATTCACGTGGCTGGCGAGCGATGCGCCGCACGAACGGGCGCGCAGCCGCATGAGCATTGCACCGGCCGACGGCAGCATCACGGAAAACGAGCCGTACAGCCAGCAAGCGCTCGGTGCACGCCTCGTCAACATCATTTATCCGCTGCACATGGGCACGTATTTCGGCTTGCCGGGCCGCATCATCGTTACCTTGGCCAGCCTGGGCCTGCCCTTGTTCGCCATCACGGGCTGGATGCTGTACCTGGGCCGCCGCAAGGCAAAGCGAGCTGTCCAGGCGCAGCGCGCCATGCTGGGCGCCGGTGCGCCGGGCAAGACGGACACAGGTTTACCTACCCTCGTCGCCTACGCCAGCCAGTCGGGACAGGCCGAGCGCCTGGCCCTGGAAAGCGCACGCGCCCTGCAGCAGGCCGGGGTCGCCGTCGACGTGCAGTCGCTGGACCGGTTTGATCCCGCGCAATTGCGCCAGTACGAACGGGCGCTGATCGTCGCCAGCACCTTTGGCGAAGGCGAGGCGCCGGACGGCACGCGCCGCTTCGCGCGCCTCTTGCACGCAACATCGGGCACGCCGCTGGCGGGCCTCGAATTCGGCATGCTGGCCCTGGGCGACCGCCATTACAGCGCCTTCTGCGGTTTTGGCCATGCGCTGGCGCAGCAATTGCAAGCGCTGGGCGCCCATCCATTATTCCCGCTGATCGAAGTGGACAAGCACGACCCCGCTGCCCTGGCCGACTGGTCCCAAGCACTGGCCCGCTGCAGCGGCAGCGCCATCGACGCCATCGGCGTACAGGAAGAAGCGTCGTATGCCGAGTGGCGCCTGGCGCGGCGCGTGCTGCTCAACCCGGGGAGCCTGGGCGGCGAATTGCATGAAATCACCTTGACGGGCCCGGCCGGCGCCACCTGGGAAGCGGGCGCGCTGGCGGAAATCATCGCCTGCAACGCGGATGGCAGTGATGGCGATGCAGACCATACCCACCACGCGCCCCGCAGCTATTCGCTCGCTTCGCTGCCATCCGATGGTGAACTGCAATTGCTGGTGCGCCAGGAACGCCATGCGGGCGAGGACAACCAGGGATTTGGCGTCTGTTCCGGCTGGCTCACGCGCTTCGCCCCGCTGGGTGCCAGCATCCGCTTGCGCCTGCAAGCCAATCCCGCCTTCGCTCCCGCCCTGGCCGACGTGCCCTGCATTTATATCGGCAACGGTTCCGGCCTGGCCGGCCTGCGTGCCCACTTACGCGCGCGCCAGCGGGCGGGGCTGGCCCGCAACTGGCTGCTGTTCGGCGAGCGCCAGCAAGCTTTTGACAGCGTCTGCGGCGAAGAGTTGCAAGGCTGGCTCGACGCTGGCCACCTGGCGCGCCTGGACAGGGTCTTTTCGCGCGATGGTGAAACCCGGGAATACGTGCAAGACCGCCTGCGCGCCAACGCTGAAGAGTTGCGCGAGTGGCTGGCGCAAGGCGCCATCGTCTACGTATGCGGCAGCCTGCAAGGCATGGCGGCAGGAATCGATGCTGTACTGCAAGAAGTGCTGGGCCAGGAGGGCCTCGACGCCCTGCTGGCGGCCGGACGCTACCGCCGCGACGTGTATTGACTTAGATCAGCCTGCCGCCCGCGCCGCCCGGCTATGTGGGCAGGCGCACGGTCAGCACCAGCCATCGGACTAGAGTGGAGTCATTCCCACCCACTGTCTGCGAGGCTAGCCATGAAAAATCCCTGGATGAGCATGTACCTGAGCGCCGCCAACCGCATCGCCAACACGGCGCGCGGCCACGCCACGGCCGCCGTCAAGCGCGAGGCGGCGAAAAATACGCGGCAGTTGACGCAAGTGTGGTTCGATTCCTTCCTGCCGCCCGCAAGCAAGCCACGGCGCAGCCGCAAGGCCAAATAGGCCCCTTGCAGCAGGCGAACTGGTGCAGTGCATCACAGCAATAAGTTGAAGTTACGACCAGGTGAACTAAACTGCAAGCATGGTAGTACATAAGGAAGTGACCGGCAGGCGCCGCATCCCCGCGCCGCCGCCGGGACACCGGGAGACGACCATGTTGACGCTCAAAGTGCTGGCCTGCCTTGCCCTGTCGGCCCTGATGCTTGCACCCCTCGTGTTGAGGGATACGATGCAGCTATCCGCTGGGCAGCAGTTGCAGGTGCCTAATGTCGATGCGCATGCCATGTGGAGCCATTGGCCTCGGCAATAAGACGCGTGGCTGAGAAAACACCGCTGACCGCGTTGCCGTGCCTCGTCGTACATTCGTACTGCCTTCGGCACGGCGCCTTGCCAGCGGCGTTTTTCAGCGGCGCTCGGTAACGCGGCGCATCGCTGAAACCGCTTTATTACGGAGGGAAAATTGGTTCCTACATCCATTTGTTTTTGCTTTGTTTTCCTCGCCCCCTCTTCACCATACTTTTGATCCAGGTCATGGATTTCCCTCTTCGCTGCGCCCACACTGGAACAGTCCGCTTCGCACCGCGACGGACTTAACCGGGAGCATCGGCATGGGTAAATCGCATTGGAAGGATGAGATGGCGCTGGGTGTTCCCGTCATCGACGAGGCGCATGAGGCGCTGTTTCAGGAACTGGCGCGGCTGCAGCAATTGGGCGACCAGCATTTCAGCGTGGCGTTTCGCGAGCTGATTGCGGCCGTCGAACGCGATTTCCGCGAGGAGGAGGATTTGATGGAACAAATCGCCTTTCCCTCGCTGGCCAACCACCGCGAACAGCATGCGCGCGTGCTCAGCGGCTTGCACCATGCCTGGGCCGCCGTCGATGAAGGCGACCTGGAACAGGGACGCCATGCGCTGTCGCTGTTGCCGCAATGGCTGATCTTCCACCAGGCCACCATGGACCTGGCCCTGGCGGCGGCGCTGGAACTGGTGCAGCGCCAGCCCAATTAGACGCTACAGCAGCAGCACCGTCGCCTGCTCGGGCATGACCACGCGGTAGTGTCCCGGGTATTTGTCTTCGCCATCGAAAATCTTGCAAAACACGGGCTGGTTGATGTCGTTGACGGCCGCTTCGTTCATGGGCAAGGTGGCAATCAATTGCTCGCCATCCATCAACTGCAAGGCGCTGCCCCGCTCTGCCGCGCAGAAGGCCAGCGATTGCACGTCGCTGGCGAACGGCCGCTTGTACCACGGCGTGATGGCCCGCACGGCGCGCCGGGCGTCGTGCAAGACTTGCCCCACGCGCGTGACGTTCCACGCATCGCGCGCCACGGCGGGCTGCAGGACGATATTCGCCGTCAACTCGCCCCTGCCCTTGTTCACCAGGAAAGTACCATCCTGCGCGGCGATGTCATCGTTGAGCGGCACGACAAACACGCCGCCGTCGGACACCTTGATCGGCATGGGCGCGCCATTGCCTTGCAAGGCCACGCGCACGTCGTCGATGGTGGCGCTCAGCTTGGCAGGAATCAGGCGCAGGGCCATGACCACGCTGCCGCTCGACACTTGCCACACTTTCCTGGCCGTCAGATAACTTTCGCGGTAAGCCGTGAAGCGCACGCGCGGCGCCTTGGCGTCGCTGCTGGCCGTGATCGTCACCGTTTGCGGTGGCAGCGCCTCTTCCGCTGGCGCGGCGGGCGTGACCGGCGCAAGAGGTGCTGGCATGGTATCGGTGGCGGGCGGCACGCTGGCGCTCTGCAGCGGCGCGGGAACAGCCGACGGCGTCGCGTGTTCCTGAGCCTGGCCCAGCGACGCGACACACAACCATCCGGCACAAGCGATCCATGTACGCATGCATTTCTTTCAATGAGGAAAATATTTTGTCAGCGCCTGCATTATCGCAGAAGGCCAGACCTTACGCCGCCATGGGCTTCTGCACAGTTTTGGTGCGCACGCTTGATTATTTGGCAAATACCACCTATATTGATAATGATTCCTATTCATGAAATTGAAGGAAATCGCGCGCCCTTCCTTTCCACTGCCCGTCCGCGCCGGGCCTTGCGGTGGAACTGCTATCCAAGCCAGACCACGGGCCAGCGTCACGCCATCCCCCCAGCTACTGCGCACCTCGCCAGACGAGATAGGAACACTCACGACTAAAAATATTCCAGGAAAATGATGCAATCAACGACAGTCTCCTCTTCTTCGCGCCAGCCCACCTTGCGCCCCCTCCCCCATCTGTTACACATCAGCCTGCTGAGCCTCGCGGCCGGCGTGGCCTTGCCGGCACAGGCTGCCGATGCGGCCGCGGCCGACGTCACCATGCCGGCCGTCACCGTGCTGGGCCAGTCGACGGCGACGACGGAAGGCACGCAGTCGTACACGGCAGGCGAAGCGCGCAGCGCCACGCGCATGGAGCTGACTTTGCGCGAGACGCCGCAATCGGTCAGCGTCATCACGCGCCAGTTGCTCGACGACCTGGGCGCCGTGCGGCTGGACCAGGCGCTGGCGCAGACGACGGGTATCCAGGTGGGCCAGAACGACACCGAGCGCACGCGGTTTTATGCACGCGGCTTCGGCATCAACAATCTCCAGATCGACGGCATGGCGCGCGGCGGCAATGCGCCGCTGCAAGACACGATTTTGTACGACCGCATCGAAGTCGTGCGCGGCGCCACCGGCTTGATGGGCGGCACGGGCGACCCGTCGGCCACCATCAACATGATACGCAAGCGGCCCACGAAGGAGTTCCAGGCCAGTGTCGGCCTCATCATGGGCCGCTGGGACGACCAGCGCTTCGAAGCCGACCTGTCTACGCCGCTGAACGCGGAGGGCAGCGTGCGGGCGCGCACGGCCCTGGCCTGGCAAAAACGCGATTCCTACCTGGACATGTATCACGAGCGCAAGACGGTCGGCATGGTCATCGTCGAGGCGGACTTGCGCCCCGGCACCCTGCTGACGGCCGGTGTCGACTTCCAGGACAACAAGCCCACGGGCGCCACCTGGGGTGCCGTGCCTTACTGGAATGCGGATGGCAGCCTGGCCAACTTGCCGCGCAACACCAGTTTCACGACGCCATGGAGCACCTGGGCCAACAAGCAGCACACGCTGTTCACGTCGCTGGACCAGCGCCTGCCCGGCAACTGGAATATGCATCTGGGCTACGCGCGCACGGAAAGCACGAACCGCACCACCGTCGCCTATGCGGGTGGCGGCCATCCAGACCCGGCCACGGGCGCAGGCATGCTCCTGTGGACGGGCGCCTATGGTCCGGGCAAGACCACCAACGACAATTTCGACCTGTACGCCAGCGGCCCGTTCACCTTGCTGGGGCGCAAGCACACGGCCATCGTCGGCTGGAACGGCGGCAACCAGCGCGCCCGTTCGCTCGGTGGCGAGGCGGACATCGATTACCCGGCCTTCGTTCCCGATTACCGCAGCTGGACGGGCAACATTCCCCGCCCCGTCTTCCATCCGGACGGCTCGCACTCGGAAACCGTCACGCGCCTGGCGGGCGGCTATGTCGCCACGCGTTTGAGCCTGGCCGATCCGCTGCACGTCATCATCGGCGCGCGCACGAGCACTTACCGCACGGATACGCGCAACTACGACACACGGGGCGTGCACACGGACAATAGCGACTTTTCCGAGACGCGCAATGAAGTGACGCCCTATGTGGGCGCCGTGTTCGACATCAACAAACAATATTCGGCCTATGCCAGCTTCACGCAGCTGTTCAACCCGCAATCGAGCAAGGACCGCAACAACAAGTTCCTGGCGCCGGAAACAGGCGACAATGCCGAGCTGGGCATCAAGGGGGAATTCTATGAAGGCAAGCTGAACGCATCGGCCGCCCTGTTCCACACGAAGAAAAAGAACCTGGCGGAACTCGACCGCACGGTGCCGCCCGGCTTCTTGCTGCCCGACGGCAGCCAGGCCATGGTGGCCAACGGCAAGGGCGTGACGGCGAAGGGCGTCGAGTTCGACGTTGCCGGCCAGATCACGCCCGCCTGGGAAGCGGGCGGCGGCTATACCTATCTGCACGCGGCCGAGGCCGATGGCCGCCGCGCCGCCACCACGCAGCCGCGCCATTTGCTGCGCCTGGCCACCAGCTACCGTTTCGACGGCAAGCTGGCCGGCTTGAGGGCGGGCGCCAGCATGACGGCGCAGAGCGCCACCTACAGCGAATCGTGGTATGGCCGCCCGCCCTCGAACGCGATCACGAACATCCCGCAAGCGGGCTATGCGCTGGTCAACGCCATGGCCAGCTACGCGCTCAACCGCCACGCCAGCGTGCAACTGAACGTGAATAACTTGCTCGACAAAAAGTACTACCGCAACGTGGGCTTCTTTGACGGCGTGTTCTGGGGCGAACCGCGCAACATCAGCCTCTCCGTGCGCACTGCGTTTTAAGCACGCCAGTGCGCGGGCGCCGGCAGGGTAAATCCTTCCAGCAAGGGACCGCCCACGGGCGCCAGCACGGCGGCGGCGACTTGCTCGAAGGCGCGCTGGCCGGCCGGCAAGTCGCTGGCAACCAGGCGCAGCGCACCGTCGAGCTGCGCGGCGATGGCGGCGTCAAATGTCTGCAGGCGCCGGAACAAATGCTTGCCGCCGCCGCTCCATTCGCCGGCCGCGCGCAAGTGCAGGTCGGACAGCGCTTCGTACAGCTGGCAAGCGACGGCCAGCGCCTCGCCCGGATGCGTGCTGTCGACCAGGTCTTCCAGCGCGGTGGTGATGGCATAGCGGCGGCGCTGCAGGTTTTCCACGTCGAGCACGGGCGGTCCCGCCGTCTCGATGGCGTGCGCCAGCGCATGCAGCCGGGCGTAGGCGTCGCCGGCAGCGACAATGTTTTCCCCTTCGACCACCATCATCGCCAGCGGCACCTTGCCGCCGGGCGCATCCATTTCCTTGCAAAAATACGTAAACGTGGCCATGTCGTGCCCGAACAGTTCCACCGTGCGCCCTTCGGCGACGAGGGTGTCGCGCCAGGCGCAGTCGACGTGGTCGAACAGCAGCAGCAAGTCGATATCGGAAGTGGTCGTTTGCCGGCCCGTGGCGAACGAGCCGCCGATGATGGCCGCCACGGCCGAGGGATAGCGTTCGTGCACCAACCGCAGGGCAATCGCGCGGATATCGTCATAAGTGGGGATCGTCGTCAAAGCCTGTGCTCCATGCCGAAAACGCCATCCTACACGCAATATGCGGCATGCCGCCATCCTGCTACACTGGCGCCATCTGACCGAGGAACAAACATGGAATACGACTGCATCGTGGTGCCTTCGCCCGTGGGCGAGCTGACCCTGGTGGCGCGCGGGGAAGCCCTGACCGCCATCCTGTGGGAAAACGACAAGCCGAACCGCGTGCGTCTGGGCGCCATGCGCGTCGATGACGGTTGCGCCGTGCTGCAGGAAACGGCGCGCCAGCTGGCTGAATATTTCACCGGCACGCGCCAGCAATTCGACGTGCCGCTCGACTTTGCCGGCACGCCATTCCAGCAGGAAGTGTGGCGCGCGCTGCTGACGATACCGTACGGCCAGACGCGCAGCTATGGCGAGATCGCGCGCCAGATCGGCCGCCCCGCCGCCGTACGCGCCGTGGGTGCCGCCAATGGCAAGAATCCCATTTCCATCATCGCCCCCTGCCACCGTGTCATCGGCGCCACGGGCGAGTTGACGGGCTTTGCGGGCGGCTTGCATGCCAAGGAAACCTTGTTGGCGCTGGAAGGCATCACCCTGTCCAGCGACCGCGAAGCGCTGAAGACGGGCCATGCCCGGCGTCGCGCTGTTCAAATAGATACGGCGCAAGGCTGTCTGTTTTAGGCTGCGGCATCGCTTCCCTTGTGGGATACTCACGCCCTCCACTCAAGCCAACACATCCTATGTCCTATCTTGTCATCCTGTTCTTTGTCGTTCTGTATTTGCTGGCCACGTTCTTTTTCCACATCCCCGTCTTGATCGCCCTCGTGTATGGCGTGCTGAGCCTGAGCTGCTTTGTTGCCTATGCGATCGACAAGTCGGCCGCCAAGGAAGGCCGCTGGCGCACGTCGGAGCGCACCTTGCTGCTGCTGGGATTGTTGTGCGGCTGGCCCGGCGCCGTACTGGCCCAGCAATGGCTGCGCCACAAGTCCAGCAAGCGCTCATTCCGCGTGCTGTTCTGGATCACGGTCGCCATCAATATCGGCGCTTTCGTGTATTTCAGCATGCATTACGCGGCGCCCGATATCGGCACCGAAGTGGCGCCCATCGAGCTGTAAATCTATCAACGCGAAAATGTAACAGTTATTGCGGCGCGTTGTAGGTGAAAAGCTCGCCTGTCAGAATATCAACATATCCGGCAATCAACCTAATTCATCGACACGGGAAAGCACTTTTCGACCATGCGCACTTTGCAAATCCACAATTTCTACTTGTTCCGCCTTGCTGTTGCGATTTGTTTCGCAATCACCTTGGCCGGCTGCACAAGCTATCGCTATATTCCTCCGGATTCGGATGCGGGCCGTCAATGCGTGACGAGCTGCGGGACCAATCAGCAAATATGCATTGCCGGCAAAGAGCAGATTGCGGCGAGCCAGGCACAGGCTTGCGAAATGCGCAACACCAGTACCGTTTCCATCTGCCTGGCCGTGGCGAAAACAGATGCGGACCGCGAACTATGTGCGAAGAAACGCCAATATTGTTCATCCAGCGCATCGACATGGCAATGCGACTCCGACTACAGAGCTTGCTATACGCAGTGCGGCGGCAGGATCGAGGAAAGCCAATAAACGGCCGGAAGGCATATGCCGCTTAACAAGACGCCGGCGCGGCCGGCTAGCTTCGTCTAGTTACTCGCCCAGCAAGCGCAGCGATTCCAGCCAGTCGGCCTTCCATTCGCGCAGCAACGGTTGCGTGGCGAAGGCCTTTTTCAGATGCGCCATCGGCACGCGGTGCACGTCGTGCAAACCGAACGCCAGGGTCACCGGATGCCACAGGTGGCTGTTCTTGCCGCCGCGCGAATTCTTGCGCACGCGCGCGCCATCATCGCCAAAGATACCGACGCCACTAGCCAGCCCCTGTTCCAGGTCAACCTTGCCCACACCGGCAAAGGCAATCAGAATCTGCTCGCGCCCCAGACCCTTCAGGGCGCTGGGCAGAACGGCGGACGCCTTCTCCGCTTCCGCTTCGGCCGGCTGCGGGTGCTGCAATTCCTTGAGCAAACGCAGCAGATCGCGCTCCTGGAAATGCAAGCCGTCCAGCGGCACGCGCAGTCCTGGCGCCTTCAGTTCGATGGCGATGTTGCTTGAATCGCGCGTAAAACGCAGCCACACATCGTCGGCGCCCGAAGCCAGATGCTGCTTGTCGCCGATGAACACGACGGGCGCCGCGTAGCGCGTCACGCCGTCATGGAACAGCTCGGCCCACGCTTCGCTGTAATCGAGCCAGACGTATGGCAAGCCGCCCTGCTCCAGCAAGCGCGCCAGGCTCCAAGGCGTGCCTGTCTGTTGCGCCAGCCAGGCACAGGCCTCAAGTGCGGTGGCGCGGTATGGCAAAGGAAGGGAGGTCATGGCGGTTCCATCGATAAAAGTGGAGCGCAGTGTAGCAGACGCCGCCGCCATCGCTTCGGCAGGCGCATCCGGCGCGCCATTCCTGCACGATGTGCTAGGCTGGAAACAGCAGCACGCGCCACGGCCACCTCGGCAGCGTGGCGCACCACCGCGAGGAGATCATCATGCATTCGAGCACCAACGCCGCCACCGCACCCGCCCCGCCACCGGAGCGCGATTCACCCACGCCGGCCAGCGAAAGCCACGCCGAGGAAATCCTCGATGAAGCGCTGAAGGAAAGCTTTCCGGCCAGCGACCCGATTGCCATTGCAACACCCAAACCGCCGAGCAAGCCACCTGCCGGTAGGTCGTAAGCCGACGACACCACCGTCGCGGCCATCAATATTGTCGGATTACGCGCTTGCGCGCCTCGGCGGCCCCGCTAATCCGACCTACCTCCCCACCGCCAGCACCCCATCCGCCAGCCCGTAGGTCGGCTTAGCGCGCAGCGCGTAAGCCGACGACGCCACAATTGCAAGCTCGCAAAGCCACCACCATGGTGGTTATGCCTGCACCACATCCAAATGACGCTCCCGTGCGTAGATGGCTATGCCACCACCTGATTTGTTACCACGCGGAAAGGGAAAGCCATGCAGCATTACAGCAAAAAGACGGATCCCATGGACCAGCGCCTGTACCTGGCCCAGCGCATCGACCGGGCCGATGCGCGCCTGCGGCGGCTGAACGAGGCGCTGGCCGATGCGGCGGCGCGCGAACGCTGTGCACGCTGGATTACCGCCTGGGCCGTGGCGGCGGGTGCCGACGCGCCGCGCGGCATGAAACTGCGCATCCGTGGCGAATTCATCTTGCTGTAGAAAGCAAAAAAAGCCCCGCCGGGCATTGCGCCGGGCGGGGCTGTTCAGTCCGAACTGCGGCCAGTTGAACTAGTCGCGGTACTGCTCGGGCGTCGTGTCGCCATCGGCGATTTCATACCACATCGCATTGAGTACGGCGAAGGTCGCCGCCAGCGGCAGACCCAGTATCCAGGCGAAATACCACATAGTTAATTCCTTTCGTAAATTCTTAGTAGGCGTGACCGGTTTCGTCTTCGATGGCTTTGCCGTCAACCTTACCCCACAGCACTTTATACACCCACGTCGTGTACGCCACGATGAGGGGAATGAAGACGGCCGTGACGACCAGCATGATGAACAGGGTCATGTGGCTGGACGAGGAATCCCACACCGTCAGGCTGGCGCGCGGGTCGATCGACGATGGCAGGATAAACGGGAACATGGCCGCACCCACGCTGAGGATGATGCCGGCGATGCTGGCCGCGCTGGCCAGCAAGGCGGGCACTTCGCGGCGCGCGCGCAGCAAGGCGAACGCCAGCAAGGGCCCAAGCAAGCCCAGCGCAGGGGCGATCCAGGTCCACGGATGGGTGGCAAAGTTGAGGAACCAGGCACCCACCTGCACTTGCGCCGTTTTCAGCATCGGGTTCGATGGACCGTCGACGACGACGGCGCTGGTGATGCGGTAGCCATCGACCCACAGCCACAGGGCCACGCCGGCCAGCGCATACAGCACGACGGTGGCGATCGCCGCCACGCTGCCGTAGCGGCGCGAGCGTTCAGCCACGGCACCGTCCGTTTTCACTTGCAGCCAGGTGGCGCCGTGCATCACCAGCATGGCCACCGAGACGAGGCCGCATAGCAGCGCGAACGGGTTGAGCAGCGCAAAGAAACTGCCGTCATAGAAGATGTGCATGTCCGGCGAAAAACGGAACGGCACGCCTTGCAGCACGTTGCCAATCGCCACGCCGCAGATCAGGGCCGGCACGAAGCCGCCCACGAACAGGGCCGCATCCCAGCGGGCGCGCCAGCGCGGATCTTCGCGCTTGCTGCGGAACTTGAACGCCACGGGACGCACGATCAGCGCCACGAGGATGACAAACATGGCCAAATAAAAGCCCGAGAACGAGACGGCGTACAGTTGCGGCCAGGCGGCAAAGATGGCGCCGCCGCCGAGGATCAGCCATACTTGGTTGCCTTCCCACACGGGGCCGATACTGTTGATGATGACTCTGCGCTCGAGGTCCGTCTTGCCGGCGAACGGCAGCAAGATGCCCGTGCCCAGGTCGAAGCCGTCCGTGATGGCAAAGCCCACCAGCAAGATGCCGATCAGCAGCCACCATATCAGGCGCAGGGTTTCATACGAAATCATTTCATGCAAAATCATGGTCTGGTCCTCCTCAGGCGCGTTGAGTATGAATGGCTGCGGCCGCTGGCACGGGGGCCGGCGCCGTCTCTTCCGGCCCCTTGCGGATGGCCTTGAGCATGAGCTTCATTTCGATAATCAACAGCACGGTGTAGATGGTGGCAAAGCCGGCAATGGTGATCAGCAAGGTCGAAGCGCCCAGGTTCGAGACGGCCACGGCCGTTGGAAGCACGCCTTCGATGACCCACGGCTGGCGGCCCACTTCGGCCACGATCCAGCCCGCCTCGATCGCCACCCACGGCAGCGGGATGGCGAACACGGCCAGCTTCAGCAGCCAGCGGTGCTTGTCCAGCGTACGGCGCGTCGACAGCACAAAGAACGTGCCGGTCAACAGGATAAAGAACATGCCCAGGCCCACCATCACGCGGAAGGACCAGAACAATGGCCCAACGGGCGGCACGGTATCGAGCGCGGCCTTGCGGATCTGCTCGGGCGTGGCCTGGCGCGGGTCGTCGACATAGCGTTTCAGCAACAAGGCATAGCCCATGGACTGGCCTTTCGATTCGAACATATCCTTCGCGTCCTGCGGCACGGGCGCGCCTGGCGCCACGCTGCGGATGGTTTGCAGCGCGTCATACGCCTTGATGCCATCCTGGATCAGCAGTTCGCCGCGGTCGACCAGTTGCTCGATGCCGGGAATTTCCGTCGTCAGCGAACGCGTGCCGATCAAGCCCATCACCATCGGGATGTGCACGGCGTAATGCGTCTCGCGCGCTTTCGCGTCGGGAAAACCGATGGCCGTGAAGGCGGCCGGGGCCGGCTCCGTCGTCCACATGGCCTCGATCGCGGCCAGTTTCATCTTCTGGTGTTCCGACGACAGGTAGCCGCTTTCATCGCCGAGCACCACCACCGACAAGGTGGCGGCCAGGCCGAACGAGGCGGCCACCGTCATCGAGCGCTTGGCCAGCTGCACGTGGCGCCCCTTCAGCAGATACCAGGCGGAAATACCGAGCACGAAAATCGATGCTGCCGTGTACCCGGCCGACACCGTGTGCACGAATTTCGCCTGCGCTACCGGGTTCGTCAGCACGGCGCCGAAGTCCGTCACTTCCATGCGCATGGTCTGCGGGTTGAAGGCCGCACCGACGGGATTTTGCATCCAGCCGTTGGCGATCAGAATCCACAGGGCCGAGAAGTTCGAGCCTATGGCCACCAGCCAGGTCGTGACCAGATGGCCCCGCTTCGACAGCTTGTCCCAGCCGAAGAAGAACAGGCCGACGAAGGTCGCTTCCAGGAAGAAAGCCATCAAGCCTTCGATGGCCAGCGGCGCGCCGAAAATGTCGCCCACATAATGGCTGTAATAGCTCCAGTTCATGCCGAACTGGAATTCCATGACGACACCCGTCGCCACGCCCATGGCGAAGTTGATGCCGAACAAGACACCCCAGAACTTGGTCATGTCGCGCCAGATGGGACGGTTCGTCATCACGTAGACCGTCTCCATGATGGCGAGCAGCACTGACAGGCCGATCGTGAGCGGAACAAATATAAAGTGGTACAGAGCTGTCAGCGCGAACTGCAGTCTGGATAAAGCGACAATGTCGAAGTCCATATGATTTCCTTGGTATTTCCCTACTGTGTGTAAACTTGCTACCTTTCCAATACTGACCGGTTGCCCGTCAGTCCCCCCGCAAGCCCGCCAGAGCAGTCTCGAAGGCATCCGTGCCACGCCGCGCGTCGCCCACGATACGGCCATCTCGCAGGCTGACCAGCCGGTCCGCCAGCGCCGCTTCGCGCCGCAAGTGGGTTGCGATCAGCAAGCTGCGCCCTTCGCTGCGGGCGCGCAGGCGCTGCAGCACGTCAATCGCCGTCTGCGCATTGAGCGCTTCCGTCGCTTCATCCAGCAGCCACAAGGTCGATTCATGCAGGAACAGCCGCGCCAGCGCCAATCGCCGCGCCTGGCCGCCGGACAAGCCCAGGCCGCCCTCGCCCAGCATGGTGTCCAGGCCGCCCGCAAACGCGCGCACCTCGTCGTCCAGGCCGGCTGATTGCAGCGCAGCCCACAGCTGCGCATCGCTGGCGGACGGGTCGGCCAGGCGCAGGTTGTCGCGCAAGCTGTCCTGGAACAGTTCCGTCTTCTGCGTGAACAGGCAGGCGCGCGGCGCGGCCACCTTGCCCGACAGCGGCGCCAGTTCGCACGCGGCGATGGCCAGCAAGGTCGACTTGCCCGCGCCGCTGGGGCCGATCAAGGCGACGCGCTCGCCATCGGCGATGTGCAGCGATACGTCATGCAAGATGGCATTATTGCTGCCCGCATGCGCGGCGCTGACGTGTTCCAGGCGCAGGCCCGGTGCGGCGTCGACAGGCGGTGCAGTGATCTCTTCAACATCCAGGCGCGGCGCCAGACGCCGTACGGCCAGCAGCATGCGCCCCGCTTCCAGCGCGCCGCGGCGCAGTCCCGCAAATGGTTCCACGGCCGTCAGGGCGATCAGCAAGGCCAGGGCCGCCAGCGGCAAACTCATCGTTTGCTGCTCCACCAGCGCGGCCACGGCCAGCAGCACGGCAGCAAGAGTTGCGCCGCCGGCGACGCCATATGCGGCGCCAGCGGCCGTTTCCAGGCGCAGCAGGGCAAAATCGGCTTGCGCCAGCGAACGGTCGATCTGTCCCAACGCCGCGCATTGGGCGTCGATGCGACCCGCCATCACAAGATCCGTCTGGCCTGCCACGAGGTCGATGGTGCCGGAACGCAATTTTTCGATGGCGCGCGAGCGCACGATGGCGGGACGGCGGGCGCCGCGCGCCACGATCCAGCTGACGCCGCCACCGGCGGCCAGCAGCCACACGGCCAGGCCCAGGCCCAGCTGCCACTGCATCACGCCCAGCGCCACGCCGGCCAGCAGGGCCACGCACAGGGCCGTGAAGGCCGGCACGAGCAGGCGCAAGTACAGCGACTCAAGCGCGTCGATATCGGCCGTCAGGCGAAACAGCAGCTTGGCGGGCTGGCGCAGCAAGCGGCTGGCCGCTTCCGGGCGCGACCAGCCACGGAACAGGCGCACGCGGATGCTGGCCAGCGCGGCGAACGTGGCGTCGTGCGTGACGAGCCGCTCCGCATAGCGCGAACCTGTGCGGCCGATGGCCAGCAGGCGGATGCCGGCCGAGGGGCCGAAGACGTCGAATACGATGGCCGTCGAAGCGTGCAAGCCGGCAATCGACGTGGCCGTGATAAACCAGCCAGACAAACCCAGCAAGGCCATGCCGGCCACCGCCGTCAGGGCCGCCAGCAAGGCGCCCCCGATCAGCTTGCGGGGCTGGGCCAGCAGCAATTGCCGCAGGACGGGGTTCGATATGAGTGAAGTTTTCATGCGCGCAACTCCTGCACTTGGGCATGCGCATCGACCTGCACTGTGCGCTGCAGGCGGCCAGCCAGCACCGGGTCGTGCGTGGCGACGATCATCGTCTTGCCTTTCGCCAGTGCCAGCAGGGCGTCCGTCACGCGCGCCGCCGTTTCGCTGTCCAGGTGGGCAGTCGGTTCATCGACCAGCAGCAAATCGGCATGCGGATGCAGGGCCACGCGGGCCAAGGCCAGGCGCACGGCTTCGCCGCCGGACAAGCCCTGGCCGCCATCGCTGAGCATGACGGCCGGATGCGCCTGCGCCACCTTGGCCAAGTCCGCCAGGTGCAGCGCCTGCGTCACTTGCGCGGCGTTCGCCCCAACGCGGCCCAGGGTCACGTTCTGACTGACGGACGCGGCAAACACGTGCGGGCGCTGGCCCATCCAGGCCATACGCTGGCGCAAGGTATTGACCGTGCTGTCGGTCAGGCGCACGCCGCCGATGCGGATGTCGCCGCCGCTGGCGGGCAGCAAGCCGGCCAGCAGGGACAGCAAGGTGGTCTTGCCGGCGCCGCTGGCGCCCAGCAGGGCCATGTGTTCGCCGGCGCGCACGGTCAGGTCGAAGCCGTCGAACACGGGCGCTTCGCCGGGATGGGCAAAGCGCAATTGCCGGAGTTCCACGGCGGGCGCCGCCGCCACGGCCATAGCGGCGCTGGAAACGGCGGCCACTTCCACACCAAAACCAGGCAAAGGCACGCCATCGGCAGCCAGGTCGTGCAAACCGGCCAGGCCCGCTTCGCCGGCCGCTTTGTCGTGCCAGACGGCGGCCAGTTCGCGCAGCGGTTCGAAGAACGCGGGCGCCAGCAGCAGGATGAACAAGCCCTGCCCCAAGCTCAGCTCGCGGCCCCAGGTGCCGAAATTGATGCTGCCCAGCAGAGAGAAACCGATGAAGGCCGCCACCATGGCCACACCGAGCGCGGAAAACAGCTCGAGCACGGCCGACGACAAAAAGGCGATGCGCAGCACCACCATCGTGCGCCGGCGCACGGATTGCGACGAGGCATCGAGCCGTTCGGCCGTGGCGTCGACGGCGTCGAGCGCGCGCAAGGTAGCCAGGCCGCGCAGGCGGTCCAGCAGGAAGGCGTTCATGCTGCCCATTTCCACCATCTGCGCGCGGCTGGCCGCTTGCGCGCCCATGCCGACGAGGGCCATGAAGACGGGAATCAAGGGGGCGGCGATGAGCAGGATCAAGGCGGCGATCCACGACAGCGGCGTCACCACGGCGAGGATCACGAGCGGCACGAGCATCACTTTCCAGCGCGCGGGTTTGTAGCGCACCAGATACGGCACGATGGCTTCGGCCTGTTCGGCGATGACGCTGGCCGCCTGGCCCGACTGGGCGCGCTGGCGGTCCAGCGGCGAGCGCTGCGCCAGCGCTTGCGCCACCTGTTCCCGCAAGGTGGACAGGTGTGCGCGTGCCGCCGCATACATGCGCCGCGCGCCCCACGCTTCGCAGCCGGCGCGCAGCACGCCCAGCAGCAGCACGCCAACGGCCGGCAACAGGGCCGCGCGCCAGGGTGCACCGTCTTGCATGGCTTGCACGGCCCAGGCCAGCAAGGCCGCCTGCGGCAGCCACAGCAAGGCGGCGCCGCCTTGCGCCAGGCTGGCGGCACGGGGAAGAATAAAGCGGGGCAAGGACAAGGACGTGGTCGGCATCTTCTATACTTCTTGAGTTTTCAGAATTTTCTGTAAATTCGATATTTTGTATAATACTGCGAAACATGACATATATCAATTGACCCCACCAGTATGGCGTGAAAAAATTCAGATAATTATGAAAACTCAACATATCCAAATGACGCCGCTGATCCTGACCTTTGTCAGCCATTTCGGCGAGATGGGCAGCCGCTGGGGCTTTAACCGTACGGTAGGGCAAGTGTACGCCTTGTTATTTGTCGCGGAGCACCCTTTGCACGCAGATGAAATCGCGGAGCACCTGAGTTTTTCACGCTCGAACGTGAGCATCGGCCTGAAGGAATTGCAGGGCTGGGGCTTGATCCGCCAGTCGCGCATTCCCGGCGACCGGCGCGAGTATTTTTCCTCGCTGGGCGATGTGTGGCAAATCTTCCGTGTGGTGGCCGCCGAGCGCCGCCGCCGCGAAGTGGCGCCCACCCTGACGGTGCTGCGCGAAGCGCTGCTGGCACCGGCCACGGAACCGGTGGATCAATATGCGCAGGAACGCATGCGCGAAATGTATGAACTGGTCGACCTGGCCAATACCTGGTTCGACGACTTGCAGCGCCTGTCGCCCGAATCGATGGCGCAGCTGATGAAAATGGGCGCCAAGGTACAAAAGCTGCTCAACGCCAAGGATCGCCTGTTTGGCGTCAGCAACAACAACGACTGAAGCACCCGCCGCCCCCCTCCCAAATAAGCCGAGACGCCGCTAGCACAAGCTGGCGCGCCTTGTCACGCCGTTTCCTAACGTCATGTTGTCTATCGATAACACAAGCAGACATAGCCGTATGCGATGTTGTCAACTGAACCAATAGTATTATTTAAATTGTATTAATTTATATCAAGAGTAAGCTTGCATTTGCGTACTCTCTACGCACAAGAAATAGATAAAAACGGGCAATGGGATGACTTCCCCGGTATGTAGGGACGCGTCCCAACACTATGAAGCGACTGTCTCAAGCACAAGGGGATTTTCATGAAAAGCGTAAAGAGCATTGCCATCAAGGCATCCATGCTGGCCGCAATGACCGTACTGGCAAGTGCGGCCCAAGCCGCCACCTGGGTGGATGTGGGTCCGGCCAGCGGTTTCGTCATTGACGGCAGCACCGTCACTTATTCACCATCTCCGGCACTGCAGGTGAAATATTATGACGACAATCTCGTGCCACAAAGCCCCTCGGACATCCAGGGCTATATCAATGGCGTGTTCGGCACCAGCCTGGGCACCGCCGTCTCGTATTGCGAAAGCGCCACCTCGGGTTGCACTGCCGGCACCACGGCAGGCTTGAGCGGCGGCGTCAATTCGTATACGAGCGCGGCCGCCTATGACTACCTGGCCATCCACTTCGGCCAGGGCGAACTGGTGTTCCACTGGGCCGCACCCGTGGCTGCCGGCACCACCTTCACGATCGAAGGCCTGCCCAAGGACCTGAGCAATTACAGGGCCTTCATTTCAGCCGTGCCGGAACCTGGCACCTATGCCATGCTGCTGGCCGGCCTGGGTCTGCTGGGCTTCATGGCACGCCGCCGCCAGGGAAAGTAAGCGTCATCTGCGGCAGCGGCGCACCAGCGTCCGCTGCCGCCCTCAACGCCAGCGGCCTGTTTGGCCTGTTTACACCACGCTTGCGGCGCAGGCACCGCTTTTTACACCATCTTTAGACTTCCCTCGCTATGCTCGACGGCATCCACTGCTGACCGACGAGGGAGTACTCATGCATGAACAACCGTTTCAGCCACGCGCGCGCAGCGTGATCCGCCAGCACCTGCCCGTGCGGGAACGGCTGCGCCTGGCACGACTGACCAACAGGAAAATCATTTCGGCATGCTCGGCGCTGCTGTGCGCGGCGCCGCTGTTGTATTTGCTGAGCGTGGTGCTGTTTGCGCAGCCGTGACACGGCTTGCAGGCGAGCGAAGAACAGAGATGAAGAGTGATGGCAATGCGACAGGCTGTCGCATGCATGGCCAGCATGAACTGGTCCGCCCAGAGGGAATCGAACCCCCATTCACGGTTTAGAAGACCGTTGTCCTATCCGTTGAACGATGGGCGGAAGGTGCAGTATTTTAATCCATGCGCGCCAGCAATAAAATGCCAGCGCGAAATAGAAAACGGGCTGTCATTTCTGACAGCCCGCTTATGACTTTGGTCGGAGTACAAGGATTCGAACCTTGGACCCCCTGGTCCCAAACCAGGTGCGCTACCGGGCTGCGCCACACTCCGAAGACAAGATAATAACGCCCCCACCCAATTTCGTCAATTGCCATAGACGAATTAGATGGAAATAACTATCGTCCCTGCCCCGTGCCCGCCCCTTAAGCGCCGACTTTATCGGCGATGCGGCGCGCCATGCTCTCGGCCTTCTCCTTGTCTTTCGCTTCCACCATCACGCGGATCAGCGGTTCCGTGCCCGAAGCGCGGATCAGCACGCGGCCCGTGTCGCCCAGTTCGGCCTCGACCAGCTCTTTCTCGGCCACCATGGCGGCATTTTTCTGCCAGTCGAAACCGGGCGCCACACGCAGGTTGATCAGGGTTTGCGGGAACAGCACCAGTTCGGCCAGGCATTGCTGCAGGCTCTGGCCGCTGCGCTTGAGCGCGGACAGCACTTGCAGCGCGGAGACGATGCCGTCGCCCGTCGTGTGGCGATCCAGGCACAGCAAATGGCCCGAGCCTTCGCCGCCCAGTATCCAGCCCTTTTCCTTCATGACTTCCAGCACGTAGCGGTCGCCCACCTTGGCGCGCGCAAAGCCGATGCCCTGCTGCTTGAACAGCACTTCCAGCGCCATATTCGTCATCAACGTGCCGACGGCGCCGGCCACGGGACCCGTCGCCAGGCGGTCCTTGACCATGACGTACAACAACTCGTCGCCGTTGTACATACGGCCCGTGGCGTCGCACATGATCAGGCGGTCGGCGTCGCCATCGAGCGCGATGCCCAGGTCCGCGCCGTGCTCGACGACGGCTTCGGCCATGGCCTTGGTCGCCGTGGCGCCGAAGCCCGCATTGATATTGAAGCCGTCGGGCTTGTTGCCGATGGCGATGACTTCCGCGCCCAGCTCATGGAACACGTGCGGCGCGATATGGTAGGCGGCGCCGTGCGCGCAATCGACGACGATCTTCAGGCCACGCAAGTCCAGTTCGTTCGGGAAGGTGCTCTTGCAAAATTCGATGTAGCGGCCCTGGGCGTCATCCAGGCGTTTGGCGCGGCCCAGCTTGTCCGATGGCACGCAAGCCATGGGTTCGTCGAGCGCCGCCTCGATTTCCAGTTCCACGCTGTCGGGCAGCTTGGTGCCCTGGCCGGAAAAGAACTTGATGCCGTTGTCATGATACGGATTGTGCGAGGCGGAAATGACGACACCGGCCGCCAGGCGCAGCGCCCGCGTCAGGTAGGCAATCGCCGGGGTCGGCATGGGGCCGGCCAGCATCACGTCCACGCCGGCGGCCGACAGGCCCGCTTCCAGCGCCGCTTCCAGCATGTAGCCGGAAATGCGCGTGTCCTTGCCGATCAGCACAGTCGGGCGCGCCTTGCCGCCTTGCGACTTGGCCAGCACCTTGCCGGCTGCATAACCGAGGCGCATGACGAAATCGGGGGTGATCGGAGCCGTGCCCACCAGACCGCGGATGCCATCGGTGCCAAAATATTTACGCGTCATAATTTTCTCTTTTTGTTGTTTATAATGAATCTTACAGGGTCAGTGCGCCATGCGCCAGACCTTCAGTGCATCGGCGGTTTCCGCGACATCATGCACACGGATAATTTCCGCGCCTTGCGCTACCGCAGCCAGCGCGCCGGCCACGCTGCCGGCCAGGCGCTGCTCGACGGGACGTCCCGTGACGGCGCCGATCATCGACTTGCGCGACAGCCCGGCCAGCACAGGCAGGCCCAGTTCGCTGCGCAGCTGGCGCGTGGCGCGCAGCAAGGCATAGTTCTGCTCCACCGTCTTGCCAAAGCCAAAGCCGGGATCGATGCACAGGCGTTCGCGGGCGATGCCGGCCGCCGTCATCGTGTCGATGCGCGCGCGCAAGAAGTCGATGACTTCGCGCACCACGTCTTCATACTGTGGCTGGTCCTGCATGGTTTGCGGCACGCTTTGCATGTGCATGATACACAGCGCGCAGTCGCTGTCCCGCACGGCCTCGATGGCGCCCGGCGCACGGAAACCATTGATGTCGTTGATCATGTCGGCGCCCGCCAGGATGGCTTCGCGCATCACTTCCGGCTTGTACGTGTCGACGGACAAGGGCTTGCCGCAGTCGCGCAAGGCGTACAGCACCGGCATGACACGCGCAAGCTCGTCCTGCAGCGGCAGCGGCGGCGCGCCGGGGCGGCTCGATTCGCCGCCGATATCGATGATGTCGGCGCCGTCAACAATCATCTGCTCGGCGCGCGAGATGGCAAACTCCAGGTGTTGATACTGGCCCGCATCGGAAAACGAGTCGGGCGTGATGTTCAGGATACCCATCACCAGCGCCTGCGTGCCTTGCAGGTTGAAGCCGAAACGGCCGAATTGCAAATAATGTCGCATGTAAATCTTTGTAGTCGTCAGGAAAAAACTGCCGCGGCAACGAAAAAGGGCAAGGATTGCTCCTTACCCTCGTTCTTGCCATACCCTTGCGTGTCGCCCGTCAGGGCGGCCTTTATCAGGCTGGCGCCGTCACGTTTGGCGAGATGCCGCCCGTGCCGCTGTCGCCCGCATTGCGGCGTGGCGGAATGACTTTCGGTGGACGCGGCTCCAGGCCGGCCATGATGTCATTGATTTGCTCGGCATCGATGGTTTCCCATTCCAGCAAGGCTTTGGTCATCATTTCCACCTTGTCGCGGTTGCTTTCCAGCAAGGTGCGCGCCAAAGCATATTGCTTGTCGAGAATGTTGCGGATTTCAGCATCGACCTTTTGCTGGGTCGCTTCCGAGATCGTCTTGGTGGCGCCACCGAAGAAACCTTCGTTTTCGCTGTCTTCGTAGACCATCACGCCCATGCTGTCGGACATGCCGAAGCGGGTTACCATGGAGCGGGCCAGCTTGGTGGCACGCGAGAAGTCGTTCGACGCGCCCGTGGACATTTGTCCCACGAAAATCTCTTCGGCGATACGGCCACCGAACAGGATGGAAATTTCTTCCAGCATCTTGTCCTTGTAGGCGGACAGATTGTCGTGTTCCGGCAACTGCCACGTCAGGCCCAGGGCCCAGCCGCGCGGCATGATCGTAACTTTATGCACGGGATCGGCCTTCGGCAGCAGCTTGGCGACGACGGCGTGACCGGACTCATGGTAAGCCGTATTGCGACGCTCTTCCTCGCGGATGATCATCGATTTACGCTCAGGACCCATGTAGATCTTGTCTTTCGCATCTTCGAAGTCGATCATTTCCACCAGGCGCTTGCTGCGGCGTGCCGCAAACAGGGCTGCCTCGTTGACCAGGTTGGCCAGGTCCGCACCCGAGAAACCAGGGGTGCCGCGGGCCAGGATATCGGCTTTCACGTCGGTACCGATAGGTACTTTGCGCATGTGCACGTTCAAGATCTGTTCGCGGCCGCGGATATCGGGCAAGCCGACGGACACTTGGCGGTCGAAACGGCCCGGACGCAGCAAGGCTTTGTCGAGCACGTCGGCGCGGTTGGTGGCGGCCACGACGATCACGCCGGAGTTCGCTTCAAAACCGTCCATCTCGACCAGCAACTGGTTCAAGGTCTGTTCGCGCTCGTCATTGCCGCCGCCCATGCCGGCACCGCGGTGACGGCCGACAGCGTCGATCTCGTCGATGAAGATGATGCATGGCGAATGCTTTTTCGCGTTTTCAAACATGTCGCGCACGCGGCTTGCGCCCACGCCGACGAACATTTCCACGAAGTCGGAACCGGAAATCGAGAAGAACGGCACCTTGGCTTCACCGGCGATGGCGCGCGCCAGCAGGGTTTTACCCGTGCCAGGAGGACCGACCATCAGCACGCCGCGGGGAATGCGGCCGCCCAGTTTCTGGAATTTGCTCGGATCCTTGAGGAAGTCGACCACTTCGTTGACTTCTTCTTTCGCTTCGTCGCAACCGGCGACATCGGCGAAGGTGACGGTGTTGCTGGCTTCATCCATCATGCGCGCCTTCGACTTGCCGAACGAGAATGCCCCGCCCTTGCCGCCGCCTTGCATCTGACGCATGAAGAATACCCACACGCCGATCAACAGCAGCATGGGGAACCAGGAAACAAAAATAGTTTGCAGGAAAGACGCTTCCTCAGGCGGGCGCACATCGAAATGCACGCCATTGTCGCGCAGGTCGCCGATCAGGCCCTTGTCGAGGCTGGTGGCGGTGGTACGCACCTTGGTGTCGTCCATCAGCTTGGCGGTGATCGACGAACCTTCGATCACGACATCCTTGACGCGCTTGGCTTTGACTTCATCCAGCAAATCGGAATAAGCGATGGCCTTGCTGCCGCCTGTGGCGCCATGACTGTCGAATTGCTTGAACAGCATGAACAACAGCAGCAATACGACTACCCAGATGGCAGATTTGGAAAACATGTTATTCACGAAGACTCCTTGGATGCAGTGCGCATCTCTTTACCTATAGCTAGAAACACGATTTTACTCGCAATAAGCGGGCCGTGCCAAAGCCCGCCGATCCGTGCGCGCGAAAAAATCGCGTTCACGCAAAAAAATGCAGTATAAACAATTTAGGCTTTTATACCATCAGACGCTACTGCACTTCTCGTTCCCATGTGCGGATTCCCTCTTAAATATCAAGGGCGGAATCATCTTCTTCAACGGCATTTTTCAGCGGATTCTTGATTCCACGGCCCATCAGGAAGATTTCCGACGATTTATCGCGGCTGGCCTTGGGCTTTTTCTGCACCACGACCTTGAATTCAGCACGGAATTTCTCCACGATCTGGCTGAAACCCATGTCTTTGAAGCATTTCACCAGCAGCACGCCAGACGGCTTCAGGTGCAATTGCGAAAATTCGATGGCCAGATCGATCAGATGCTCCATGCGCGCGGCGTCGGCCGTGGCGATGCCCGACAGGTTGGGCGCCATGTCCGACAGGACCAGGTCCACCTTGCGGCCCTGCAACACCACTTCCAGCTGACGCAGCACGCGCGCTTCGCGGAAGTCGCCCTGGATGAAGTGGAAATCGGCGATCGGCTCCATTTCCAGCATGTCCAGGCCAATCAGGGTACCATTGACCCCGCCGCCGTCCTTGCCGGCCAGCTTGCGCCGCGTGTACTGAGCCCAGCTGCCAGGAGTGCAACCAAGGTCGACAATCACCTGGCCAGGTTTGATCAGTTTTTCGTCTTCATCGATTTCTTTGAGCTTGTATGCTGCCCGGGCGCGGTAGCCCTCTTTTTGCGCCAACTTCACATATGGATCATTTATGTGGTCGTGCAACCAGTTTTTGTTTAATTTCTTCTTTGCCATTCGCGTAGAATACTGCTTTTAAGGGAATTACTAAATATTATTATGCTAAAACTTACACCCGTAGAGCGCAGCGCACTGCGCGCCGAAGCACACGCGCTGAAGCCTATCGTCATCATTGGCGAAGCGGGCTTGACACCTGCTGTCCTCAAAGAGATCGACCTTGGCCTGGATTCGCACGGTCTGATTAAAGTCCGCGTGTTCGGCGACGACCGCGAAGCCCGCGTCGGAATGTACGATACGATTTGCGGCAATCTCGGCGCCGCCCCGGTACAACATATTGGCAAACTGCTGGTAATCTACCGTCCGAAAAAAGAAGTGGTTAAGGAGAAGGTCAGCGCCGGCAAAGGCATGCGCGAAGTGACCATCGTCAAGGCCAGCGCCAGCGGCACCAAGCGCCCGAGCGTGACGAAAGTCATGATCAAGGGCAATGAGCGCGTTACCGAAGGCGGTTCCATCAAGCGTGCCAAGCCACGTCAGAAAAGCGCCAAGAAAAGCGCACTGGGCAGCAAGTAAGCCTGTCGTTCAGCAGCCGCAAGGCTGTTGAAACAAGAAGCGGAGCACGGGATCTTCCCTGCTCCGCTTTTTTATTGCAATTGCGCTTGTTGGATTACGCGGCGCCAGGGCGCCGCTAATCCGACCTACCGCATCGACCGGTAGGTTGGATTAGCGCACAGCGCGTAATCCGACACACACGGAAACAATTACTGCTGTTTCCAGATCAGCACGCCCGCCAGCAAGCTTTGCACGGCAAAGATCACGGTCGACACGCCATGCAGCATGCCGAAGCGGCTGCGCATGGCCTCGTCCATGATTCCCGACGGGGCTTGCGCCTTGAGTTCGGCCATCAGCGGCGAAATACCAAAATGGCTGAGCAGCGCACACACCAGCATCGACAGCACCAGCGCCCCCAGCAGGCGGCGGCGCTTGAGTTCCAGCGCGCCGGGCGCCCATTGCAGCAAGGCCAGCAGTATCAAGGCGCAAACGATCGACAGCCAGGCCTCGGCGCGGAACATGCTGCCCGCGATATTGCCTGCCAGCACGCGGTCGCTCAAGGTAGCGAACAAGGTCGGCGCCACGATGAAGCCGATGGTCCACAAGCTGCCGGCCCACAGGGTGGCAACGAGGATGCGCACGCGGGCGAGCATCAGATGTACAGTACTTCCAGGATTTCGTATTCGCGCGGGCCGGATGGCGCCTGCACTTCCACCACGTCGCCGGCGTACTTGCCGATCAGCGCGCGGGCGATCGGGGACGTCACGGACACCTTGTTCATTTTCAGGTCGGCTTCATCGAGTCCGACGATCTGGTACGTGACTTTCTGGCCCGACTCCAGGTCTTCCAGGTTCACGGTCGAGGCAAACACCACGCGGCCTTCCGCGTCGAGCGCGGTCGGGTCGATGATTTGCGCTGCGCCCAGCTTGCCTTCGAGTTCGGCGATGCGGCCTTCGACGAATGCCTGGCGTTCCTTGGCGGCATCGTACTCGGCGTTTTCCGACAGATCACCGTGCGAACGCGCTTCGGCGATCGCATCGATGACGATGCGGCGTTCCTTGGTCTTCAAATGATGCAGCTCTTCTTTCAAGAGTTCTGCGCCGTATTTGGTCAATGGGACTGAGGTCATGTTATCTCTACTATCTGCTAGTTATCGGCGCCGTTGCAGTGTGTTGCCACGTTTAACGGCCTTACCAAGTGAAAACCACAGAGGCCGCGCGCTGCTCTGCACGGAACTCTGTGGTTGATAAGCATGCAGTGTACCGCCTAACGGCGGTCACTGCAAATGGCACGCGGACTACGCTTGTTGCAGGGTCTTGTGCAGGCCTTGCAAATCGTACACACGCAGCTCATCCAGGTGACGGATGCCTTCGACGGCCGCTTCCGCGCCCGCAATGGTGGTGTAGGTCGTCACGCGCGACGCCAGGGCCGAGGTGCGGATGGCCCGCGAATCGACGATGGCGCTGCGCTTTTCTTCCACGGTGTTGATCACCAGCACGATTTCATGGTTCTTGATCATGTCGACCACGTGCGGACGGCCTTCGATCACCTTGTTCACTGGCGTGACGGCGATGCCGGCGGCAGCGATCACGGCGGCGGTACCCTTGGTGGCGACCACGGTGAAACCGGACTCGACCAGATCACGCGCCACTTGCACGGCGCGCGGCTTGTCCGACGCTTTCACGCTGATGAAGACCTTGCCCGATTTTGGCAGGTTCACGCCGGCGCCCAGTTGCGATTTCACAAACGCTTCGCCGAACGTCAGGCCTACGCCCATGACTTCGCCCGTCGATTTCATTTCAGGGCCCAGGATGGTGTCCACGCCAGGGAACTTGACGAACGGGAACACGGCTTCCTTGACACTGAAGTAAGGCGGCACGACTTCCTGCGTGATGCCTTGCGAGGCCAGCGACTGGCCGACCATGCAGCGCGCGGCGATCTTCGCCAGTTGCAGACCGGTGGCTTTCGAAACGAAAGGCACGGTGCGCGACGCGCGCGGGTTCACTTCCAGCACGAAGACGACGTCTTTCATTTCGCCATCGATCTCTTGCTTCTGGATCGCGAACTGCACGTTCATCAGGCCGACCACGTTCAAGCCCTTGGCCATCAGCGCCGTCTGGCGTTTCAGTTCTTCAATGGTTTCCGGCGCCAGCGAGTATGGTGGCAGCGAGCAAGCCGAGTCGCCCGAGTGGACGCCAGCCTGTTCGATGTGTTCCATCACGCCGCCGATGAACGTCGTTTCGCCGTCGGAGATGCAATCGACGTCGCACTCGATGGCGTCGTTCAGGAAGCGGTCCAGCAGCACCGGCGAATCGTGCGAGACCTTGACGGCTTCGCGCATATAGCGCTCGAGGTCGCGTTGCTCGTGGACGATTTCCATGGCGCGGCCACCGAGCACGTACGATGGACGCACGACCAGCGGATAGCCGATTTCCTGCGCCAGCGCCAGGGCGTCGGCTTCCGTGCGCGCGGTGCGGTTAGGCGGCTGGCGCAGTTCCAGCTTGTGCAGCATTTGCTGGAAACGCTCGCGGTCTTCGGCAGCATCGATCATGTCGGGCGAGGTGCCGATGATCGGCACGCCATTCGCTTCCAGGTCCAGCGCCAGCTTCAAAGGCGTCTGGCCGCCGTACTGCACGATCACGCCGACCGGTTTTTCGATGGCGACGATTTCCAGCACGTCTTCCAGGGTCAGGGACTCGAAGTACAAACGGTCGGAAGTGTCATAGTCGGTCGACACGGTTTCTGGGTTGCAGTTGACCATGATGGTTTCGTAGCCGTCTTCGCGCATGGCGAGGGCAGCGTGGACGCAGCAATAGTCAAACTCGATACCCTGGCCGATACGGTTCGGGCCACCGCCCAGCACCATGATCTTTTTCTTGTCGGTCGGGTTCGATTCGCACTCTTCGTCGTACGTGGAATACATGTACGCCGTGTCGGTCGAGAACTCGGCCGCGCAGGTGTCGACACGCTTGTAGACGGGACGGATGTTCAGCGCATGGCGCTGCTGGCGCACGGCCGTGTCGGTCGTCTGCAGCAAAAAGCCCAGGCGGCGGTCCGAGAAGCCCTTCTGTTTCAGCTTGTACAGGGTGTTCTTGTCCAGGTTTTCCAGCTTCTGCGTATCGAGCCACAGTTCCAGGTCGACGATTTCCTTGATCTGGATCAGGAACCATGGGTCGATCTTGGTCAGCTGATGCACTTCTTCCAAGGTGAAACCCTGGGCAAACGCGTCGCCCACGTACCAGATGCGCTCAGGACCAGGCTCGCCCAGTTCTTCTTCGATCTTTTCGCGGTCCTTGGTCTTCTCGTTCATGCCGTCCACGCCCACTTCCAGGCCGCGCAAGGCTTTCTGGAACGATTCCTGGAAGGTACGGCCAATCGCCATCACTTCGCCGACGGATTTCATCTGCGTCGTCAGGTGGTGGTCGGCGGTCGGGAATTTCTCGAACGTGAAACGGGGAATCTTCGTGACGACGTAATCGATCGACGGTTCGAACGATGCCGGCGTGGCGCCGCCCGTGATTTCATTGCGCAGCTCGTCCAGGGTGAAACCGACGGCCAGCTTGGCGGCGATCTTGGCGATCGGGAAGCCCGTCGCTTTCGATGCCAGGGCCGACGAACGCGATACGCGCGGGTTCATCTCGATGACGATCATGCGGCCATCGACGGGGTTGATCGAAAATTGCACGTTCGAACCACCGGTGTCGACGCCGATCTCGCGCAGCACTGCCAGACTGGCATTGCGCATGATCTGGTATTCCTTGTCCGTCAGGGTTTGCGCAGGAGCGACGGTAATCGAGTCGCCCGTGTGCACGCCCATCGGATCGAGGTTTTCGATCGAGCAGATGATGATGCAGTTGTCCGCCTTGTCGCGCACCACTTCCATCTCGTACTCTTTCCAGCCCAGCAACGATTCTTCGATCAGCAGCTCTTTCGTCGGCGAAGCTTCCAGGCCGCGCTTGCAGATGGTTTCGAATTCTTCTTCGTTGTAGGCGATGCCGCCGCCGGAACCGCCCATGGTGAACGATGGACGGATGATGGTCGGGAAGCCCAAGGTGCGCTGCACGGCCCACGATTCTTCCATCGAGTGCGCCACGCCGGAACGTGCCGAACCGAGGCCGATCTTGGTCATCGCGTCCTTGAACTTGGAACGGTCTTCCGCCTTGTCGATGGCTTCCGGCGACGCGCCGATCAGCTCAACGTTGTATTTCGCCAGCACGCCATTGTTGAACAGGTCCAGCGCGCAGTTCAGCGCCGTCTGGCCGCCCATCGTCGGCAGGATCGCGTCAGGACGCTCCTTGGCGATGATGCGTTCAACGACCGACCAGGTGATCGGTTCGATGTAGGTGACGTCGGCCATTTCCGGGTCCGTCATGATGGTCGCAGGGTTGCTGTTGACCAGGATGACTTTGTAGCCCTCTTCGCGCAGGGCCTTGCACGCTTGCGCGCCGGAATAATCGAATTCGCAGGCCTGGCCGATCACGATCGGGCCAGCGCCAATAATCAGAATACTTTTAATATCTAAACGTTTAGGCATTTTTCTTTTTCTCCTCCGCAGCCATCAAGTTGATGAAGCGGTCAAACAGGTAAGCAACATCCATCGGGCCCGGCGACGCTTCAGGGTGGCCCTGGAAGCAGAAGGCCGGCTTGTCCGTGCGGGCAAAGCCCTGCAGGGAACCGTCGAACAGCGATTCATGGGTCACGCGGCAATTCGCGGGCAGAGTTGCCGCGTCGACTGCGAAACCGTGGTTTTGCGAGGTAATCAAGACCTGTTTCGTTTCCAGGTCCTGCACCGGGTGGTTGGCGCCGTGGTGGCCGAACTTCATCTTCAGCGTCTTTGCGCCGGAAGCGATCGCCATGATCTGATGGCCGAGGCAGATGCCGAAGGTCGGGATGCCCTTCTCGATCAATTCCTTGGTGGCCGCAATGGCGTAATCGCACGGTTCCGGGTCGCCGGGACCGTTCGACAGGAAGATGCCGTCCGGATTCAGGGCCAGGGCGTCGGCAGCCGTCGCTTGCGCAGGCAGCACGGTGACTTTGCAGCCGCGTGCTGTCAGCATGCGCAGGATGTTGCGCTTGACGCCGTAGTCGAAGGCGACCACGTGGTATTTCGCGTCCGCGTCAGCCAGTTGGCCATAGCCTGCACCCAGCGTCCATTCCGTTTCGCGGTATTCGTAGGCATCCTTGCTTGAGACTACCTTGGCCAGGTCCATGCCGGCCAGGCCGGGGAAGGAGCGGGCCAGTTCCAGCGCTTGCGCGGCGGATGGCTCGTTGCCTTGCGTACCGACGAGGATGGCGCCGCCCTGCGCACCTTTTTCACGCAGGATGCGCGTGAGCTTGCGTGTATCGATGCCGGCGATGGCGACGATATTTTCAGCTTTCAGGTAATCGGACAGGGAGAGGGTGGAACGGAAATTGGATGCCAGCAATGGCAGATCGCGGATGATGAGGCCAGCGGCGTGTACCTTGGAAGATTCGACGTCTTCCGGATTAACGCCCGTATTGCCGATATGCGGATAGGTCAGGGTGACCATCTGGCGGCAATAGCTTGGGTCGGTAAGGATTTCCTGATACCCGGTCATCGAGGTGTTGAAAACAACCTCGCCCGTGGTATGACCGGCGGCACCGATCGAAAAACCTTTAAAGATCGTTCCATCAGCAAGCGCTAATATGGCTGGAACGGCAGGGCCAGAAAAAAATGGCGGCAAGGGCAACTCCTGATAAAGTTACCGTAGCTGCGCCACGTCAGACCGACCGCCTAGATACCCGAGCCAGATGCACTCAGGGTGTTTCAACGGTCATTTTGAATGAGGGGATGGGTAGTCGCTACGGTATATGTGTGATTGGCTAAACCTTTGAATTATAACCAAAAGGAAGTTTTTCCACAAGGAAGAAAATACAGAAGGCCCGGCATTTTTTTGCGCAGCAGCATAAATCCTGCGCCCCATGAAAAAAGCCGCCTGGCTTGCGCGGAGCGGCTGCTTCATTCTTATGAATACGCAATTGCGGTTACTACTTAAATCACAGTTGACGTCACGACACTTGGCAAAACCGTAGCGAGCGGATGTGATTTGTGGCCGAGAAGCGCAACCGTACTCAAGTACGGTGAGCATCGCCGGCCGCAAAGCGCGCCGCGCAGTAGGTTTGGCCAGGCGTCCATCACACCAAGGCGGCGATACCTGCCTTGGCGATTTGTGCATCTTCCGCCGATTTCACGCCCGAGACGCCGACGGCGCCCACGTAGTGGCCATCGAACACGATGGGCACGCCGCCTTCGAGCAAGCCGTCGATTTCCGGCGCGCTCAGGAAGGACACGCGGCCGCCATTGATCATCTCTTCATAGATACGCGATTCGCGGCGGCCCAGCGCGGCCGTCTTGGCTTTCGATGGGGCGATGTGCGACGAGATCGGCGCCACGCCATCCATGCGCTGCAGCCACAGCAGGTGGCCGCCGTCGTCGACGATGGCGATCGTGACCGCCCAGTTATTCTTGACCGCTTCCGCTTCGGCGGCGGCAGCGATTTTCTTTACGTCGTCCAGGGTCAAAATCGGTTTCGATTGCATGGTGCATCCTTGTTATGTTGAAACAAAATTGTATACGAAATGCGGCAGGCAGCCAGCCCTTACTGCTCGCGTTTGGCTTTCAGCTTTTGCTTGAGCTGCGCCATCACGGCAAAGGTCGCCTGCTCGCCCGCCAGGATCGCCTGGTTGCGGCTGTTGAAATCGTTGCCCTTCATGGTGCCCAGGCTGGGCTGGATCACCACGTCCGCATCTTTCAATTCAAACTGATTGATGCGCTGGCCCATGATGGCGAACGTCTGCATCAATACTTCCATCGAGCTGATGGCTTTCTGGGTATCCGTTTGCGACGAAATATTCACGGCGATGATGAAATCGGCGCCCATGTCGCGCGCGAAGCGCACGGGGACGGGAGCGACGAGGCCGCCGTCGACATAGGTGTGGCCGGCAATCGTCACGGGCTGGAACACGCCGGGCACGGCCGACGAGGCGCGCACGGCCATGCCGGTGTTACCGCGCTGGAACAGGATCGGCTGGCCATTTTTCAGATCGGTCGCCACCACGCCAAATGGAATCTTGAGTTTTTCCAGCGGCACGCCGCCGACAGCCTTGTTGACATAGCTTTGCAGCGCTTCGCCCTTGAGCACGCCGGACGACTTGCCGAACAGGGGCAAGGCCCAGTCGGAAATGGCTGCCTCGTCCATGTCGAACGCCATCTTTTGCAGGGCAAAGCCGGAGTTGCCAGCCGCATACATGGCGCCCACCACGCTGCCGGCGCTGGTGCCGGTGACGATATCAGCCTGGATGCCTTGCGATTCGAGTGCCTTGATCACGCCGATATGCGCGAAACCGCGCGCCGCGCCGCCGCCCAGCGCCAGGCCGATCTTGATCTTGCGCGGCGTGACGACGATGGGTTCGGGTGGCGTCAATACTTGGATGGGTTTCGGGGCGGTGGTATCGCAGCCGGCCAGCACGAAGGCGGCCAGGGCAAGCAGGGTCAGGCGTTTAGGGAGCATGGTGGAGAGGGGAAACCGCGCGCGGCAGTGGCAATAAAGGAGAGCCGATTGTAGCGCAAGCGGGGCCGCCCGCACTGAAGCCCGTCTTAAATGTTTACAAATGACAATGTTCCGAACCGTGTGCGCCACGCCGGCTGCTAGACTGGCCCCTGGCGTCCCACCTCCCCCACTTTCATTGAGCGGCTTATGAAAACAGACCTGTTCCATCTCATCGCGCACCCATGCTTGCTCGTTGCAGCCCTGCTGGGTGCGGCCTGCGCCAACGCCGCCCCCGTCGCGGCGACGGAGCGCCAGGATAGCATCGCGGCAAGAATGGAGGGCTTTACTTGTACGGGGAACATACAAATTCCCAATGATACGCAGGAGCACACGATTGAGCTCAGCTTCGACGCCCCCGACCAGCACGGCGCGCAAGGCACCCACCTGGTTGACGGGCGCGGCAAAGCAGGCAACTTTTACGGCTGCCGGCAAAGCGGCGACAGCCTGTCTTGCACATACGACGCAGGGCCGGCCAGCGGCCCGCTGACCATGCGCTTTACTGGCAACTTGACGCAGGTAAAGGGCGAGTTCAATTCCCCTTTTGAAAACAGTGCCACCATGCAATTTTCCGCACGCTGCCAAAAATCGGCGCCGTAGCGGCGTCAAGTCGATTTTACCGAAACGGACCTGCGGAACTTGCTCAAGGAAATAGTATGAATCGACAAGCCCTCGTGACAATCGACTTGAGCGAGATCAACTCGCCGCGCCAGCTGCATGCGGCCCTGGCTACCGCGCTGGCGTTCCCTTCCTTCTATGGCATGAACTGGGATGCGTTCTGGGATGCCGTCACGGGCCTGGTGGACATGCCGCAACAGATCGAGCTGCGCGGGTGGACAGCCTTTGCTGCACGCCTGCCCCACGATGCGGCCATCCTGCAGCGCATCCTGGCGCGCATGGCACAGGAAATGCCCGACGAGGCAGCGCATGTGCTTTACATGTAGCACGGAAACGCTTGACAGCCCGGCCCGACTTCCCTTACATTGAGTGCATGTCCTCCTTCAAACATCCATCCCCTTCCCTGCTGTCGCTATCGCGACTACTGCTAGCACGCGCATAAGTTTGCCGCTTTGCTTCGCCTGGCCACACGCCGGCGTGTTTCAAAAAACCCTGGAAGGTTTGATGATGTTTGCACCATCCCCATTCGTACACGTAATCCCCACTGCGACCGCCCCCGCTGGCATCGCAGCCGCTCTGCTACCGCTACCGATCGCTTGCCTGGCCTAGTGTCTCGTGGCCGCCCGGCAAGCTTGCGCCACAACCATTGATTTCCCCCTATTTTCAGGAGTACCCGATCATGATGTTGCAAAACCCAGCTTCCAAATACCGCGCCTTTCCTCCAGTTAAATTGACAGACCGTCAATGGCCGAACCAGATCATCAGCAAACCGCCGATCTGGATGAGCACCGACTTGCGTGACGGCAACCAGTCGCTGATCGAGCCGATGAGCGCGGAAAAGAAGCTGCGTTTCTTCGAAATGCTTATCGCCATCGGCTTGAAGGAAATCGAAGTGGGTTTCCCATCGGCATCGCAGACGGATTTCGATTTTGTACGCAAGCTCGTCGATGAAGGCCGCATCCCGGACGACGTCACCATCATCGTGCTGACACAGTCGCGTGAAGAGCTGATCCGCCGCACCGTGGAATCCGTCGTCGGCGCCAAGCGCGCCATCGTCCACCTGTACAACTCCGTGGCGCCCGTGTTCCGCAAGGTCGTGTTTGGCATGTCGCGCGAGGAGATCACGAATATCGCCACCACCGGCACCACCCTCGTCAAACAGCTGGTGGCCCAGCATCCGCAAACGGAATGGGGCTTTGAATACACGCCGGAATCGTTCTCGACGACGGAACTCGATTTTTCCAAGCATATCTGCGACGCCGTCAGCGCCATCTGGAAGCCGACTCCCGCCAACAAGATGATCATCAACCTGCCATCGACCGTGGAATGCAGCACGCCCAACGTGTATGCGGACCAGATCGAATGGATGTCGCGCAAGCTGGCGCGCCGCGATTCCATCATCATCAGCGTGCACCCGCATAACGACCGCGGCACGGCCGTCGCGTCGGCCGAGCTGGCCGTGATGGCGGGCGCCGACCGCGTGGAAGGCTGCTTGTTCGGCAATGGCGAGCGCACGGGCAACGTCGACCTGGTGACATTGGCGATGAACTTGTACACGCAAGGCGTGCACCCGGGCCTCGATTTCTCCGACATCGACAGCGTGCGCAAATGCGTGGAAGAGTGCAACCAGTTGCCCGTCCACCCGCGCCACCCGTATGCGGGCGACCTGGTCTTTACGGCCTTCTCCGGCTCGCACCAGGATGCGATCAAGAAAGGTTTCGCCAAGCAACAACCGGACAGCATCTGGGAAGTGCCGTACTTGCCGATCGACCCGGCCGACCTGGGCCGCAGCTACGACGCCGTGATCCGCGTCAACAGCCAGTCCGGCAAGGGCGGCATGGCGTACTTGCTGGAACAGGAATACGGCCTGGTCTTGCCGCGCCGCCTGCAGATCGAATTCTCGCGCGCCGTGCAAGCGGTGGCCGACGCCACAGGCCGCGAAATCGCCGCGCAGGATATCCATGAAATCTTCCAGCAGGAATACCTGGAGCAGACGGCGCCGTACTCCTACGCTTCGCACCGCATGGTGGAAGACACGAGCAGCGACGAATCCGTGCAGATCGACATCAGCCTGTCGCACCGCCAGGCGCCGCTGGCCCTGCAAGGCGGCGGCAACGGCCCCATCGACGCCTTCGTCAATGCGCTCGGTCTCGACATCAAGCTGATGGATTACCATGAGCACTCGATCGGTTCCGGCGCCAATGCGCAAGCGGCTTGCTACGTGGAATTGCGCCTCGACAACGGCCCGACCCTGTTCGGCGCGGCCATCGACAGCAATATCGTCACCGCCTCGTTCAAGGCTGTCTTGTCGGCCGTGAACCGCCGCATCAAGCAGACGGACGCCGAAAAAACAACAGCGGCCGACGTGGCTGACAGCGCCGCCTGAACACGGATCAAGCTTCCCTCATAGGGAGAAAAAGCGGTACGGCTTGATCGCCGTGCCGCTTTTTCATTTCTATAAGGCAATTAGTAGTGCAAATCAGGTATCGCCAGCCGTATAATCATTTCATAACAAGACCACCGGAGACAGATCACTAGCTACCGAGGGAATCAGTATGAAATTGACGGATATGAAGATAGGCGTGCGCCTGGGCGCCGGTTTTGGCGTGGTGCTGCTGCTGATGGCAGTGCTGGTAGGCACAGGCCTTTTCCGGCTGGACAAGATCGGCGCGCTCAGCGAAGCCATCATCGAGAAAGACTGGGCCAAGGCCGACGCCATCGCCACCATCCGCAGCACCACGCGTTCGAACGCGGCACTGGTGCTGGAACTGTTCATCCATGAAGATCCGGCCCGCGCCAACGCCATCCACGGTGAAATCGACACCAACAAGGCCACCATCACCGATGCGCTGACCATCCTCGACCGCCTGATCGTGCTGCCTGAAGGCAAGGAACTGCTGGCCACGCTGAAGCAGCAGCGCAAGGCCTATGTCGTCTCGTTCAGCCAGGCCGACAAGCTGCTGGTGGCGGGACAGCGCGCGGAAGCGGCCACGCACGTGCGCGACGACACCCTGCCCGCCCTGAACCAGTTGCAAAAGACCGTGAACCGCCTGAATGAAATCCAGCGCGGCGTCGTCGTGCATGGCGGCCAGCAAATCCAGCAGAATATTTCCGCAGCCAATGTGCTGATGGCCAGCCTGGGCACGGCCGCCCTGCTGCTGGGCGTGCTCTTTGCCTGGCGGGTGACGCGCTCGATCACCACGCCGATCGCCTACGCCCTGCGCGTGGCGCAAGCGGTGGCCGGAGGCGACTTGAGCAGCAAAATCGTGGCCGACGGCAAGGATGAAGCGGGCCAGCTGCTGCAGGCGCTGCGCGACATGAACACCAACCTGGCCACCCTGGTGGGGCAAGTGCGCGGCGGCACGGGCACGATAGCCGTGGCGTCGAGCCAGATCGCCAGCGGCAATGCCGACCTGTCGGCCCGCACGGAAGCGCAGGCCAGCGCGCTGGAAGAGACAGCCTCGTCGATGATCGAACTGACGGGCACCGTGCGCAGCAACAGCGACAATGCGCGCCAGGCCGACAGCCTGGCCCGCTCGGCGTCGGCCATCGCGCAGCGCGGCGGCTCGGCCATGGCGGAAGTGGTCGGCACCATGGACGCCATCAATGCATCGTCGCGCAAGATCGTCGACATCATCGCCGTCATCGACGGCATCGCTTTCCAGACGAATATCCTCGCCCTGAATGCGGCAGTCGAGGCAGCGCGTGCCGGCGAACAGGGACGCGGCTTTGCCGTGGTGGCCTCCGAAGTGCGCAACCTGGCACAACGCTCGGCCGCGGCGGCCAAGGAAATCAAGGAACTGATCGCCGACTCCGTCGACCGGGTCGGCCAGGGCGCGCAGCTGGTCAGCCAGGCGGGCGCCACGATGGATGAAGTGGTGGCCAGCGTGGGCCGGGTCAGCGCCATCGTCGGTGAAATCAGCGTCGCCAACCACGAGCAAAGCGAAGGCATCGAGCAGATCAATGCCGCCATCATGCAGATGGACCAGACGACGCAGCAAAACGCGGCCCTCGTCGAGGAAGCGGCCGCGGCTGCGGCGGCCATGCATGAACAGGCGGGCGAACTGGAAACCCTCGTCAGCCAGTTCAAGCTGGAACAGAACGCCGGTGCCAAAGTGCCCTCACCTGCCGTCCCGCGCTTGCACTAAGCCGATTACTCCACCTGGCGTGCCAGGCGGATGCCGGAAAATTGCCAGCGCGCGCCGGCCGGGAAGAAATTGCGGTAGCTGGCACGCGCATGGCCGGCCGGCGTGGCGCAGGACGAGCCGCGCAACACATACTGGTTCAGCATGAACTTGCCGTTGTATTCACCGAGCGCCCCGGGCGCCGTGCGGTAGCCCGGATACGGCGCGTAGCTGCTGCTGGTCCACTGCCAGCAGTGGCCGAACATCTGCCGCAAGCCCGTTCCCGGTGCGCCGGCGGCCGCCGGATGCAGCTGGCCAACTTCCACGGCGACGCCTTGCGCCGCCAGTTCCCACTCCGCTTCCGTCGGCAGGCGCGCGCCAGCCCAGTGCGCATAGGCATCCGCCTCGAACAGGGACAGATGCGTGGCCGGCGCCTGCAGGTCGAGCGGACGCAAGCCGAACAAGGTGAATTCCTGCCAGTGTCCGGCATCATCGCGCTGCCAGTACAGCGGACACTCGAGCTGCTGGCTGCGTACCCAGTCCCAGCCTTCGGCCAGCCACAAATGCGCCGTGCGGTAGCCGCCCGCCTCGATGAAGGCGAGATATTCGCCATTCGTCACCAGCGCGCTGGCCAGTTCGAACGGCGCCACGTATTGCGGGTGGCGCGGCAATTCATTGTCGAAACAGAAGCCATCGCCCGCATGACCGATCTGCGCCAGGCCGCCATCGAACGCGAGCCAGGCCGTGGGCTGCGCGTGTTCTTGCGCTAGCGCAGGCGCAGTGTCAAGGTAAGCGGGAAACAGGGCGCTCTGCGCGAGCAGGTGCTTGACGTCCGTCAACAGCAACTCCTGGTGCTGCTGCTCATGCTCGAGGCCCAGCGCCAGCAGCATGGTCAGCCGTTCGCGCTCGCCGCGCGCCAGTTCGCCCGCCAGCAGGCACGCGATGCGCGCATCGACATTGGCGCGGTAAGCGCGCACCTGGGCCATGCCGGGGCGCGTCAGCAAGCCCCGCTGGGCGCGCGGGTGCTTCTCGCCCACGCCGTTGTAATACGAGTTGAACAGCACGCGGAAGGCCGGGTGAAAGGGCGCGAACGCCGCTTCCATGCTTTCCAGAATAAACGTTTCGAAAAACCAGGTCGTATGCGCGAGATGCCATTTCACGGGACTGGCGTCCGGCATCGACTGGGCACCGCAATCCTCGTCGGACAGCGGTTCGGCCAGCAGCAGCGAGTGCTGGCGCACCTTGTTGTAATGATCGATCAGCATCTTTTTCTTAGTCCCTGATCACGCGTGCGTAAATCACGGCAAACCATTGCTGCGGGTCCGTCCAGACTTGCACGGTGGAAAACCCCGCCTGTTCCAGCAAGCCGACGAAGCTGGCGCGCGTGTATTTGTAGCTGTCTTCTGTATGGATGCGCTCGCCTTTCGCGAAACGCCGCTGGCCGCCTTTCCAATGGACAAGCTGCTCGCTGCGCGCTTCCAAGTGCATTTCGACGCGGCGCTCGTCGGCGTTGAAAAAGCCATGGTGCTGCCACGCGCGCACGTCGAAGTCGGCGCCGATCAACCCGTTCACGTGGCGCAGCATGTTCAGGTTGAAGGCGGCCGTGACGCCCAGCGCATCGTCATAGGCGGCGTCGAGGATGGCGTCGTCCTTGATCAGGTCGACGCCGATCAGCAGGCCGCCATCGCCGTCCGCATTCGCGCGCAGGCGGCGCAAAAAGGCGGTCGCTTGCTCAGGCGCAAAATTGCCGATCGACGAGCCGGGGTAGAAGAACAGGCGCCGCGCGTCGCGCACGCTGTCGGGCAAGTCCAGGCGGCTGGAGAAATCCAGGCCCAGACCCGTCATCTCGATGTGCGGAAAGCGCTGCTGCAGCCGGCTCAGCGATTCACTGAGGAAATCGTAGGAAATATCCACGGCCACGTACTGGGCCGGATGCAGCAGCGGAAACAGGCTGGCGGCCTTGGCGCAATTGCCCGCGCCCAAGTCGATCAGGGTGCTGCCCGGCCCCACGGCGTGCGCGATCTCGGCGCCGTGACGGGCGAAGATGGCCGCTTCCGTGCGCGTCGGATAGTACTCGGGCAAGGCGCAGATGGCTTCGAACAACTTCGAGCCGAGCGCGTCGTACAGGTATTTGGGCGAGGTCCAGGCATCGCGCGCCAGCAGGCCGCTGCTGATCTCGGCTATCGTGGCAGGAGTGGCGCTGGCCGCTTCTGCGTTGCTGGTGGGATACAAATTGGACTGCTGTTGCGCAAGTGGCATGGTCATGGGCTGGCGTCGTCAATATTAGGTTCACGAAGGGCTTGCACGGTCAGCCAACGGGCGCGCCGCCCCTGCCATAGCGGTTTGCAGGCGCCTTGCCGATGACTTTTTTCCATCATAACGGAATCCGCACAAGCCAGCCGTGCGGCAGGTAACTTAAGGTCAAACAGGCTGCGCACAGAAAAATTGGTATTACCAAGCAAAAAGCATAAGCCTGTCGTATACTACACATTGCCGGCCAAACAATCCGCGCGCCATTGCAATTCCCAGGCCCCCCTCTCCCCCGCGTGCCTCCCTTTACGGTAACCGTTAACACCATGCTCGAATTGCGCCATCTGTCGAAGTCCTATGCCAATGCCCGTCCCGTGCTGGCCAACATTTCCTGCCGCTTCAAGGCCGGGGAATTCATCGCCATCATGGGCGACTCGGGCGTGGGCAAGTCGACACTGCTGAACCTGATCGCCGGCCTCGATACGCCCGACGCGGGTGCCGAAGCGCACCCTATCCTGGTGGACGGCATTGCCATGTCCAGCCTCGATGACGCCGCCGCGACCCGGCTGCGTCGCGCCCGCATGGGCTTTATCTTCCAGGCGTTCCACGTCTTGCCGCACCTGACCCTGCTGCAAAACGTGGCCCTGCCGCTGCTGCTCAACGGACTGCCCCAGGAGCGTGCCGCCAGCATGCTCGAGGCCGTCGGCCTGGGCGGACGCGGCGGCGACTTCCCGCAGCAATTATCGGGCGGCGAAATGCAGCGCGTGGCCATCGCCCGCGCGCTCGTCCACAAGCCGGCGCTGGTGCTGGCCGATGAGCCGACCGGCAACCTCGACCCGGACACGGCGCACAGCATCCTGCAATTGCTGCGCGCCGAAATCAAGGCCAACGGCAGTTGCGCGATCATGGTCACGCATTCGCTGGCCGCCGCCGAAATGGCGGACCGGACCATGATCCTGACGAAAAGCGGATTACAAAATACAACAATCGTCAACCAAATTGATCAAACAATCAGTTAATTTAACTGACCATCTGTCACAAGTTTTGTTATCGTAGTATTATTTAAAAAACTTGCCTGGTTATCAATGTTGTAACGCGAATGTTGTCACGTCACCCAGACAGCCGTACTGCGATGACGAACTATAGCCGGGACCATATAAAGTGGTCTCGTCCCTTGCATAACCTGAAGGAGGAGTAAATGAACGTTCGGCAAAAGAAGCTGGAAATGATTGAAGCGATGAACCGGGCGCGTGCGCTCGAACCATCGAGTTTTGTGCCCAACAAGCTGCTCGATACCTTGATCGAGAAGTTGAACTTGAAAAATGATGCGGAACTGTGCCGTGTCCTGGAAGTTCAGCCTCCCATCATCAGCAAGATTCGGCACGGCAAACTGTCGGTCGGTGCAACGATTTTATTGCGCATGCATGAAAAATCGGACATCACCATCCGCGAACTGAAGGAACTGTCCGCCACGCCAGTCCATTAACTTGCCCGCTGTTGTAATGCCATGCCAGGCACCCCAGGTTCCCGGCGCAATGAACTTTTGCCATACAATTCGCGTAGTTCGCTCACCGCACAACATCCGAGCACGATAGCGAAGAGACCCAGCCCAAACCATGCTGACCGTTTCTCTGCCCTCCCGCTCCGGCACGCCTGCTCCAGCTTCTCCCCTGCATTTCCACGCAAACTTGATCTGACACAACACGCATAGTCCGCGCAGGCATCAAGGTCAGCTTTTAACCAGCGATCCCAACCGCATGTCCAGCGATCCTCTTGCGCCGCCCGTGCTGCGCCTGACGCTCACGCGCGATCCCCTCGCCAGCGCCGGCGACTGCCCCGCCGCGCCCGGCTGGCACGCCGAAACCCATGTGCTGTCCAGCGCGCGCGGCATCGGCAGCTGCCGCACCGTGCTCGATATCGGCCCGTCCGACGTCGTGCAACTGCTGCTGTGCGACGGCAGTTCGCTGCTGGCGGGCAGCCTCGACCTGCCACGCTACCTGGGGCCGGCCACGGTGGCGCGCGACGGCGCGCCCGCCAGCATCGAAGTGGGACTGGCCCTGCGCCCGCAGGCGGCGCGCCAGCCGCCCGGCGCCAGCCGCGACGGCCTGGGCGCCTGGATGCTGCGGGCCGTGCGCGTGTACCGCTGCGGCGCCGCCGCCATGACGGCGCTGGCGGCGGCGGGCGCCTTCCAGGACCGCCAGCTGGAACAGCGCCTGGGCCTGTACCGCTGCGGCATCGAGGCGGGCAGCATGACGGCCGCCGCCAGCCTGCCCGCCGGGCCGGAACCGGTGCTGCTGCTGTTGCACGGCACGGCCTCGTCGACCCAGCGCAGCTTTGGCGGCCTGTGGCGCAACGGCCTGGCGCCGCAACTGGCGGCGCAATACGGCAACCGCATCTACGGCTATGAGCACCGCAGCCTCAGCGACAGCCCCATCGAGAATGCGCTGGCCCTCGTGCGCCAGCTGCCGCACGGCGCCGTGCTGCACCTGCTGGCCCATTCGCGCGGCGGCCTGGTCGGCGAATTGCTGGCGCGCGCGCAGCGCATCGACAGCCGCGGCGCCGTCGACCTGGCCGGCGACGGCCTGGAGCGGTTGAGCGAAAACACCGTGGGCGGCGAAGCGTTCAACAGCCACGATATCGAACACTTCACGGCCCAGGCGCGGCTGGGCGGACGCGGTGGCTACGACGAAGATGCGGCGCGCCTGCGCGCACTCAGCGTGGAACTGAAGACGCGCGCCATCCGCATCGCCCGCTTCGTTCGCGTGGCGTGCCCGGCGCGCGGCACCACCCTGATGTCGGGCCGGCTCGACCGCTGGGCCAGCGTGATGTTCAACCTGCTGCTGCATGGCGGAGTTCCCGATGGCGCCATGGCCTTCCTGCTGGCCGTGGTGCGGCAGCGCTGCGACGCGCGCATCCTGCCCGGCCTGGAAGCGATGATGCCCGATTCGCCGCTGGTGGCCCTGCTCAACGCGCCCGACGTGCGCGTGGCCAGTCCGCTGCACGTGCTGGCCGGCGCCTGCAGCGGCGATGGCTTGCTGGGCTGGCTGGGCGACTGCCTCGGCAACCAGCTGTACGGCGGGCAGAACGACCTGGTGGTCAATTGCGCCTCGATGGCCGGCGGCGCCACGCGCAGCACGCCGGTGCGGCAACTGCTGCTGCGCGGGCCGCACACGCACCACATGAACTACTTCGAGCGCGCGCCGTCCAGCCAGGCCGCCGTGCAGGTGCTCACCGGCGACGAGGCAGCCTACCAGCCGCTGCCCGGCATCGAGCACGGCCCGCTGGCGCGCGGCGGCGAAGTGCCGAAACGGCGCGCGCACGCGCCCATCGCGCTGCTGCTGCCCGACATCATGGGCAGCCACCTGCAAGTGGGCAGCAACCGCATCTGGTTCGATCCCGTCAACCTGGTCGAAGGGCGCATCGAACGCCTGGCCGTGGGCCAGCCGCACATCGTCAGCGCCGGCTGGATCGAGTCGTGCTATGAACCGTTTGCCCGCTTTCTCGCGCAAAGCCAGGAAGTGCGGCCTTTTACCTATGACTGGCGATTGTCGCTGCAGGAGTCGTGCCGCGCCTTCCTGCCCGTGCTCGACGACGCCATGCGCGACGCGGAACAGCGCGGACAACCGTTGCGCATCGTCGCCCACGGCATGGGCGGACTGGTGGCGCGCCTGGCCCTGAAAGACCGCTGGCAGCGCTTCGGCGCCCTGCCCAGCAGCCGATTGCTGCAGGTGGGCACGGCCAACCGCGGCACGCAGGCGATGGTGCAAGTGCTGCTGGGGCGCGACCGGCTGGTGCAGATGCTGGCGTGCTGGATAGGCTGGAAGCACACGCGGCGCCAGTTTCTCGGCTTCGTGCGCGCCTTTCCCGGCGTGCTGGACATGCTGCCGTGGCCGCAGGCGGGCGGCATCGATTATTTCGACCCCGAGGCCTGGGCGCAGCTGGCCGCCGGCGACGCGCAAGCGAACCTGCCCGGCGGCTGGCAGGCGCCCGAGGCCCAAGCGCTGGCTGCGGCGCGCGTCACCGTCGCCCTGCTGGAAGCGGCCCCGCTCAACGCCCGCCTTTGCAGCTACCTGGCCGGCTGCGCCGACACGCCGGTGGCGCTGCGCCTGCGCGACGGCGGCATCGAGACGGCCTGGTCGCCCGACGGCGATGGCCGCACGGCCTGGCAAGGCGCGGTGCCCGACGGCGTGGCGGCCTGCTACCTGCCCGTGGCGCATGGCGACCTGCTGCTGCAAAAAGACTACTACCCGGCCATCGCGCAGCTGCTCGACAGCGGCCAGGCCGCAGCCCTGCCACGCCACCCGCCGCACGCGCCCGGCGGCGCCCCGCCCCGCTTCCATCCCTACGTGCCCGAGGCAACGCCGCTGTACCCGCAGCCGCAGGAATTGCTCGACGCGGCCATCGGCGCCGCCGGCCCGGCCAGCGCGCCGGAAAGCCGCGCGCCGCAGCTGAGCCTATCCGTCATCCACGGCAGCATGGCCTCGGCCGACGCGCCCGTCATGAGCGGCTGCTACGCGTCCGAATCGCTGCGCGGCAGCATGAGTTTTCTCGACCGCCTGCTGGCGGGCAAGCTGCAGGAAATCCACGCGCTGGGCCGCTTTCCGCAACGCCCCGACTCCGCCCTCGTGGTGCTGCAGCCCGACGCGGCGCGCCGTCCCGGCGGCGCCATCGTCATCGGCCTGGGCGCGCTGGGCGAGCTGACGCCGGGCGAACTGGCGCGCGCCTTTGCCGGCGGCCTGCTCGAATACGCGTGCGTCTGCCTGCAGGTGCGCGCCGCCGGCCACGTGGCCGCGCCGCCGATGGGCGAACACGGCTTGCGCGTGGCCAGCCTGCTGTCCGGTTCCGGCTATGGCGGCTTGAGCATCGCCCTGTGCGCACGGGCCCTGATCGACGGCGCGCGCAGCGCCAACCGGCGCCTCGAAGACGCGGGCATGGCGTGCCGCATCGGCCACATCGCCATCTATGAACAGTCCGAGGCGCGCGCCATCGCCGCCGCCGTGGCCATCGAACAGATCATGGCCGAAGCGCGCTACCAGGGCAGCTTCACGTTCGAGCGGCGCATCCGCCACAGCCCCGGCGGCTACCGGCGCATCCTGCCCAGCCTGAGCGGCGACAATGGCTGGCGCCGCGTGCAAATCGTCGCCGCCGATCTCTCCGGCGCCCTGCGTTTCACCGTGCTGACGGACCGCGCCCACAACAGCGTCGACGAGGAGCCGAACCAGCGGCAGGCCGTCGATGGCCTGATCATGGACGCCACCGACAACACCACCGACCAGCCGGGCCTGTCGCGCGCCCTGTACGAACTGATGCTGCCCAATGGCCTGAAGGCGGCCATCCCCGAGATGCGCGGCCTGATCCTGGCCGTCGACCAGAGCGCCGCCATCTATCCGTGGGAGCTGATGCGCGACGAGGCGGGCAGCGAGGAAAGCCCGCTGTCGACGCGCATCGGCATGGTGCGCCAACTGGCCAGCCTGCGCGAGCAGCCGCCCGCCGTCAGCCCGCCCAGCAACAGCGTGCTGGTGATCGGCGACACCGATTCCGGCCTGCCCGAACTGCCCGCCGCGCAGGCCGAGGCGCAAGACGTGGCGCACATGTTCAGCACGTACGGCTACCAGGTGCGCGAGCTGCTGCGCCCGCAGGCCCAGCGCGTGCTCGTGCACCTGTTCGACGAGCGCTATTTCGCCATCCACCTGGCCGGCCACGGCGAAGTGGCCGGCCCCGGCATCGCCCATACGGGCCTGGTGCTGGGACCGAAGACGCGGCTGACGGCGGCGCAGGTGGGTAAATTGAAGCGCGTGCCGCAATTCGTCTTCATCAATTGCTGCCACCTGGGCGACATGCGCCCGGACGCCATCGCGCCATGGTCGAAACTGGCCGCCAGCCTGGCCACGGCCTTCATTGAAATGGGTTCGCAGGCCGTGATCGCGGCCGGCTGGCGCATCGACGACCAGGCGGCCAGCATCTTCGCGCACAGCTTTTATCACGCCATGCTGAGCGGCGAATATTTCGGCGACGCCGTGCGCCTGGCGCGCGAAGCGGCCTACCTGCAGTTCCGCGCCTCGAACACCTGGGGCGCCTACCAGGCGTATGGCGACGACCGCTACCGCTTTCCGAACACCCAGAGCCGCCCCTGGCAAGCGCCCGACTACCACTACCACGGCCATTTGCTGGCCGACCTGGAAACCCTGCACGCGCGCCTGGCCGGCGCCGATCCTGGGCGCCGCGCGGCCATCGAGGAAAAGCTGGCCAGCATCGAGGAAGCCGTGCGCGCCCGCTTCTTCGGCTGCGCCGACATCCGCGAAAACATGGCCGCCACGCGCGCCGGCCTCGGTGGTCTGGAGAACACCCTGCGCGCCATCGAACATTACCGGGCGGCGCACAGCGCGGCCGACGGCAAGGTGGGCTTGCGCGCGCTGGCGCACTGGGCGGAACTGGAAATACGCCAGGGCGCGGCCCTGTGCGGCCTCGATGCGGGTGCCGGCATCGAGGTGCCGGCCGTGCCCGATATGGCGCAGGGACGCCAGTTGCTGCAGGATGGAAAACAGCATATCGACCTGCTGGTGGCGCTGGCGCCCACGGCACAGCGCCTGGCCCTGCTGGGACGCTACTGGGCCTTGCAGGCACGCCTGGCCTGCCGCGAAGGAAACCCGGGCGCGCCGGCCCTGCGCGCCATGACGGATGCCTGCCTGGCCGCGCTGGAAGAAGCGCGGCGGCGCAGCGGCGTGGCCGACTGCGACCTGATTTTCCAGGTGCTGGCGGGCGCCCTGCTGCTGAAAGCCCATGGCGACGGCGGCGCCTGGCGCGCGCTCGATCCGCAGCTGGGCGACTTGCTGCACGACGCCATCGCCTATGCGCGCCAGCGCCACGCGGACGAACACCGCGCCATCGACGCCGGCGCCCCCGTGCGCGCCGCCCTGCTGGCGGCCCTGTGGCAGGTGCCGGACGGCCAGCCCTTCGACGCGCCCGCGCGCGCCGCCTTTCTGGCCCTGTACCACGACGCCGTGCGGCGCCACGGCAGCATCGGCGAACCCGAAACGATCACGACGCCGCTGCGCTTCCTGCTCGAACTGCTGCCATCCGACAGCCCGGACACCGCCTTGCGCAGCGCCGTGCAGGCGCTGGCAGGCCAGCTGCAGGCATCATTCCCCGCTATCAGCCAGGTACCACCCCGTAATGGCGCGCATAGCGTTCGTCCAGATTCGCCAGCGGCATCATCATGAACATGTCGGCGCTTTCGAAATCAGGATCCCACGCCGGTTCGCCGCAAATCCAGGCGCCCGAACGCAGATAGCCCTTGATCAGCGGCGGCACTTGCGGCTTGTGCGCCGCTTCCACCTGGTGGATGGGGAAAGGCAGGTGCGGCGTGACGCGGTATTCGCTTGGAGCCATGTGCTTTTCGGCCAGCGCCTGGTACACGGCGACGGCGTTATGGCCGCCATCGGCCAGGCTGATGCTGGCGCAGCCGACCAGGTAATCGCAGCGCTCGCGGCGCATGTACTCGGCCAGGCCCGACCACAGCAGCATGATCACGCTGCCGCCCCGGTATTTCGGGTGGATGCAGGCACGGCCCGCTTCGACCATGCGTCCGCGCAGGTTCTTCAGGCGGCTCAGGTCGAACTCGTTTTCCGAATACAGCCGGCCGATCTTGGCCGCCTTGGCCGCGCTCAGCACGCGGTAGGTGCCCACCACTTTCAGGGTGTCGGCGTCGCGCACGATCAGGTGATCGCAGTGCGCGTCGAATTCATCGCTGTCGAGGCCATCGGCGTTGGCCAGCGACGTCAGCCCCATGGTCTCGATAAACACTTTGTAACGCAAACGCTGCACTTCGCGCAATTCCGACGCTGTCGTGGCCTGGCTCAGCACCAGTTGGACCGGACGGGCCTTGGCTTCGTTTGATGCGATTATGTTTTGCATGGTTTCATCCCTGTGATCAAGACGACTCCAGCGTACTTGCCTAATATGTCAGGAAAATGACAGCCGAATGTCATTTCCGTGACGCAAGTCAATGTCATTCGGGGATCGTGCATAATTACCACACTCGCCCAGCCGAAAGAGCCCATGAAAGACCAGGACGCACCGCACATCACGCCCTACACCAAGCCGGCCGCCGGCTGGGACGCCCTGAAACACGTGGCCATCAGCCTGCGCCAGGAACGGGTCGCGCCCGAGAACCTGAAGGCGCTGCTGGCGCAAAACCAGCCGGACGGCTTCGATTGCCCCGGCTGCGCCTGGCCCGACCGCAACCACGCTTCCACGTTTGCCTTTTGCGAAAACGGCGCCAAGGCCGTCGCCGCCGAAGCGACCAGCCGCCGCGCCGGCCCCGAGCTGTTCGCCAGCCATACCGTCACGCAGCTGCTGGAGCAATCGGACTACGCGCTCGAACAGCACGGCCGCCTGACGGAACCGATGGTGTACGACGCCGCCAGCGACCGCTATGTGCCGATTTCCTGGGACGACGCCTTTGCCCTCGTGGGCCGCCACCTGCGCGCCCTGCCCGACCCGGACCAGGCCGCGTTCTACACCTCGGGCCGCGCCAGCAATGAAGCCGCGTTTTTGTACCAGCTGATGGCGCGCCTGTACGGCACGAATAACTTCCCCGACTGCTCCAACATGTGCCACGAGGCGACCAGCCGCGGCTTGCCGGCCACCGTGGGCATCGGCAAGGGCACGGTGACCCTGGCCGACTTCGAACTGGCCGACACCATCCTCATCTTCGGCCAGAATCCCGCCACAAACCACCCGCGCATGCTGGGCGAACTGCGCGACTGCGCGCGCCGCGGCGGCAGCATCGTCTCCATCAATCCCCTGCGCGAACGGGGCTTGCAGCGCTTCATGGACCCGCAAAGCGCGCTGGAAATGGCGACCCTGGGCAGCACGCGCCTGGCCGGCCTGTTCGTGCAACCGACCCTGGGCGGCGACTTCGCCCTGATCAAGGCCGTCGCCAAACGCGTCGTCGAGCATGACGATGCGGCGCAGGCGGCCAGCGCGCCCGCCGTCATCGACCACGCTTTCATCGCTGAACACTGCAGCGGTTTCGACGCCTTCCGCGACGACCTGCGCGCAGAGAATTGGCAACTGCTCGTGGCAGAATCGGGCGTGAACCGTGCGCAGATCGAGGCATTGACCGACATCTTCATCAAAGGCCAGCGCGCCATCGCCACCTGGGGCATGGGCCTGACGCAGCACAAGCACAGCGTGGCGGCCATCCGCATGCTGTCGAACCTGATGATGCTGCGCGGGCAGATCGGCAAGCCGGGCGCCGGGCTATGTCCCGTGCGCGGCCACTCGAACGTGCAGGGCGACCGCACGGTGGGCATCGAGGAAAAGCCGACGGCGGCCTTCCTCGACCGCCTGGGCCAGGTGTATGGATTCGCGCCGCCGCGCGCGCATGGCCACGACGTGGTGGCCACCATCGCAGCCATGCAGCGCGGCGAGGTAAAAGTGTTCATTGCGCTGGGCGGCAATTTCGCGGCCGCCACGCCCGATACGCCGCTGACCTTTGCCGCCCTGCGCCAGTGCGCGCTGACGGTGCAGGTGGCCACCAAGCTCAATCGCAGCCATCTGGTCATCGGCAAGGAAGCGCTGCTGCTGCCCACCCTGGGGCGCACGGAAATCGACCTGCAAGGCGGCGTGGCGCAGGGCGTGACGGTGGAAGATTCGATGAGCATGGTGCATATCTCGTACGGCCGCAATGCGCCCGCTTCGCCGCAGCTGCGCTCGGAAGTGGCCATCGTGGCCGGCATGGCCGAAGCAGCGGTGGGGAGCAGCCTGGTCGACTGGCGCGCCTATGCGGCCGACTATGCGCGCATCCGCGACGACATCGAAAAGGTGTTTGACGATTTTTACGACTACAACGCCAGGGTGGCGCAGCCGGGTGGCTTTCACTTGACGGTGGCGTCGCGCGAACGCGTGTGGAAGACGGCCAGCGGCAAGGCCAGCTTCCTCGTCGCCCCGCTGGACCTCGATACGCCGTTGCACCGCGCTCGCGCGCGCCACGGCGAGCGCCTGATGGTCTTGATGAGCACACGCTCGCACGACCAGTACAACACCACCATCTACGGCATGGATGACCGCTACCGCGGCGTGTACGGCACGCGCAAGGTCGTCTTCGCCAACGCGGACGATATCGCCATGCTGGGCTTTGCCGATGGCGACATGGTGGACTTGACCGGCGCCTGGGACGATGGCGTGGCGCGCCGCGCCGATGGCTTCCGGCTCGTCGCCTACGACATCCCGCGCGGCTGCCTGGGCGCGTACTACCCGGAGACGAACGCGCTGGTGCCGCTGGCCAGCACGGCCGACGGCGCCGGCACGCCCACATCGAAGTCCGTGCCCGTGCTGCTGGAGCGCAGCGTAAGTTACAAGGTAATGCCGGGCGTGTAGTCGACGTAGGCATCCTGGCGGCAGAATCCCGCCAGCTTCATGCCGGCCTGCGTGGCGATGGAAATGGCCAGCGAACTGGGGGCGGAAATCGTCGCCAGCAGCGGAATCCGCATGCGCGCCGCCTTGCGCGCCAGCTCGTAGCTGCCGCGGCTGGACAGGAAGACGAAGCCGCGCCGCATGTCGATACCGTGCAGCGCCAGATGGCCGATCAGTTTATCGAGGCCGTTGTGGCGGCCGACATCCTCGAACACGTGCACGATATCGCCATCGGGCGTGCACCACGCGGCCGCGTGCACGCCGCCCGTTTCCCGCATCAGCGTCTGGTGCTCGCGCAAGCCGGCGGAGGCACGCGCCAGCGCGGCCGGCAAGTCGACGCGGATCAGGGGTGGCGGCAGCGGCGCCGGCTGCAAGTCGAGCATGTCGATGCTGTCGATGCCGCACACGCCGCAGCCCGTGCGGCCCGTCAGCTGGCGGCGCCGGTCCTTCAGGCGCACGAAATCCTCCTGGGCGATGCGCAAGGCCACTTCGGCGGAATCGGGACGCAGGAACACTTCGCAATCGAAGATGGCATCGGCGGAAGCGACCACGCCTTCCGTCAGCGCGAAGCCGTAGGCAAACGCTTCCAGGTCGCGCGGGGTGGCCATCATGACGACGTGGGAAATGCCATTGAAGACCAGCGCGACGGGGATTTCCTCGGCGACGTGGTCGATGGCGGGGGTAGCAGCGCCCGCCTGGTGGCGGACGATGGCGCGCTCGACGAAGCCGGCGCGTTCGATCTCTGTATCTTCTGACATGGCAACCATGGGGGAACTTTCACAGGCCCCATGGTAAACCAGAACGGCCAGGCAGGGGGCGGCCCCTGCCCGCGCCATCAATCCTTCTTCGGACGGCCCGTTTTCAGCTGCGGCAAGCCGGCCAGCACGTTTTGCAGGGTGGCCAGGTCGATCTGGCTGATCAGCGCCACGCCGATGCGCAGCAATTCGCTTTTCTTGATCTCGAAACCGGCCTTCAGGCAGGCTTTCTTCACCTGGCCCAGGACTTCGTATTCCGCTTCCGGCATGGTGAAGCTGTCGCGCACGAGTTTCGGCTTGCGGGCTTTTTCCTTGACGGCGGCGACCTTGGCGGCCGGCGCTTTTTTCGCTGGCGCAGGCTTGGCGGCTGGTTTGGCTACCGCTTTGACGGCGGCTTTCGCTGCCGGCTTGGCGGCGGGCTTGGCAGCGACTTTGGCCGCTGGCTTGGCAACGGCTTTCACTGCCGCCTTGGCGGCTGGTTTGGCGACGACGGCCTTGGCCGCCGGCTTGGCGGCTGGCGCCTTGGCAGCGGCAGGCTTCGCTGCTACTGGCTTCGCTGCTGCCGGCTTCGCTGCGGCCGGTTTGGCGGCCACTGGCTTGACGGCGGCTTTTGCCACCGGCTTGGCTGCGGGCTTGGCTGCAGGCTTCACTGCAGGCTTGGCGGCAGGTGCGGCCTTGGCCGCTGCCGCATTGATCGAGGCGCTGGTAGGGAACATCGATACGGGCGCGCTGTCGGGCTTTTTCGCTGGGACGGTTTTGGTCATGGATTTTCCAATCTAGTAAATAATATAAACAATATATACTGTTTTTAAAAATCTTGCTTGCTGCACATCAAGTCATGCGCATGGCATGACCCAATGATCCACTACGCGCTGGCGCGGATGGTGAAATCGACTCCCACCTCGTCCCAGAATTCCTGCTCCTTCTCGATCCAGAACGACACGGTCGGATGGTGCGCCACCCAGCCGCGCTTGATATCGAGCTCGATGCGGTTCTTCATGCGCAGGCGCAGTTCGCTGAAATCGGCTTCAATGCGCGCATGCATGAGCAAAATCGACAGGCGCAGCGCCAGCACGGCCTTGGCGAAATCGGGGTCGGACAGCACTTCGCCGATCTTGCGCAAGTTGCCCTTCTGCGCCAGGATCAGCCGGCTCATGGTCTTCTGTTCGCGCGTGGTAAAACCGGGCAAGTCCGCGTTTTCCACGATGTAGGAGGCATGCTTGTGGTAGCCCGTCTGCGACACGGCCAGGCCCACCTCGTGCAGCAGGCTGCTCCAGCGCAGGCATTTCACGAGGGCGTCGGACGTGGGCTTGAGCTGCGCGTACATGGCCAGCGCCTGCTCGGCCACCCGGCCGGCGCGCTGCTGGTCGATATGGAATTTCTCCATGCAGCCCTGCACCGACTGTTCGCGGCGGTCGCGCTTGGTCGAACGCAGGTACAGATCCCACATCACGCCCATGCGCAAGCCCGCCTCGATCGGCGTCATGGCGGGAATGGCCAGTTCACGGAACAGGCCGATCAAGATCGCCAGGCCGCCGACGATGGTGCTGGCGCGGTCGGGCCGCAAGCCGGGCATGTCGATGCGGCTCGTGTGACCGAGTTCGATGAAGCGGCGCGCCAGCGCGTCGAGGCTGGCGCTCGTGAGCAAGCCGTCACCGAGCTTGTTGCGGGCGATGATGTCGGCGATCGTGCGGATGGTGCCGGAAGAACCATAGGCCGTCTTCCAGTGCTGCGGATGGTATGGCGGCGCCGCATCCTCGAAATGGCTGCGCGCCGACAGGATGGCCGCCTCGAACGACGGCGCGTCGATGCGCCCGCCGATGAAGAACGACAGGCTTTGCTTGACGGTGCCCAGGCTGAACGACTCGACCCGCTCGATATCGTTGCCGCGCCCCAGTATCAGTTCCGTCGAGCCGCCGCCGATATCCATCACCAGCCGGCGTTCGCCGGGTATGGCCAGCGCATTGGCCACGCCCATGTAGATCAAGCGCCCCTCTTCCTCGCCCGAGATGATTTCGATCGGGTAGCCGATGGCTTGCTCGGCCAGCGGCAGGAAGACGGCGCCGTTGCGCGCCACGCGCATGGCCGACGTGGCCACCACGCGCACGGCATCGAGCTCGAAGCCCGCGAGGATGGCGCGAAAGCGCTGCAGGCAGGCCAGCGCGCCCTGCATGGCCGCCTCGGTCAGGTCGCCATTGGCATCCAGGCCGGCGGCCAGGCGTATCGGATCGCGCACGCTCTTGACCACGCGGATCGTGTCGCCATCATGCTTGCCGACGTGTAAACGAAAACTGTTGGACCCCAGGTCCACCGCTGCATACATACTGGCCTCTTGTCTTGTCATTGCTGTGCCAACTGAAAAAGTTGGCAAACTCAGTTGCTAAACTATATAAATCATTTAAACAATTTAAAAATCCTACCACACTACCCCCATCGTATGACAGCGGCGTGACAGGATTGTGACAAAACGGCAGCCGTGCGGCAGCTTACGGCACGATGGTGGTAAATAAATATACGGCGAAAATCACCAGGTGCACCGTGCCCTGCATGACCGTGGTGCGGCCCGTGCCCAGCGACAGGGTGGCCACCATCAGCGACAGCAGCAGCAGCACCGTCGACTTGATATCGAGCCCCAGGGTAATCGTCAGGCCCGTGGCCAGCGACACCACGACAACGGCCGGTATCGTCAGGCCGATACTGGCCAGCGCGGAGCCGAGCGCCAGGTTCAGACTCGTTTGCAGGCGGTTGGCACGCGCGGCGCGCACGGCCGCCAGGCCTTCTGGCAGCAGAACGATGGCGGCGATGACGATGCCGACCAGGGTTTTCGGCGCGCCCATGGCGGCAATCGCCGTCTCCAGCGCGGGCGCCAGCGACTTGGCCAGCAGCACCACGGCGCCCAGGCACACGAGCAGCGCACCGGCGCTGACCCAGGCGACTGTTGGCGTGGGCGGCGCCGCATGCACCTCTTCATCACCGACGGCTTCCTTGGGCAGGAAGTAATCGCGGTGGCGCACGGTCTGCACCAGCACGAAGGTGCCATACAGGACGAGGGAAATAACGGCGATGAAGATCAGTTGGCTGGAATTGTAGAAGGGGCCGGCGGCGCTCGACGTGTAGTTCGGCAGCACCAGGGTCAGAACGGCGATGGCCGCCAGGGTGGCCAGCGAAGCGCTCACGCCCAGCAGGCCGAAGGTCTGCTCACGGTGGCGCCCGGCGCCCAGCAGCAGGCAGATGCCGACGATGCCGTTCAGGATGATCATGATGGCGGCAAACACGGTGTCGCGCGCCAGGCCCGTCGTTTCCGGTCCGCCGGCCAGCATCAGCGAGACGATCAGCGCCACCTCGATCAAGGTCACGGCCAGCGCCAGCACCAGGGTGCCGTACGGTTCGCCGATGCGGTGCGCCACCACTTCCGCGTGGTACACGGCGGCCAGCACGCTGCCGATCAGGCCAGCGACCAGCAGGATCTGGTAGGCGCCGCCGACATTGAAGGTGGAACCGAACAGAAACAGCCAGCCGGCAATCGGGGCGGCAAGCGGCCATACAGGCAGGGATTTAAGCATTTTCATTATGGGCCTGGCAAGAGTAAAAAAGGGGAACTGCGGTGCGGACAGCAAAGGACAACAAGGGCAGCCTGGCGTGCATGCCACAGCATAACTTGCCTAGCTTAAATGAAAGTTAGGGAATGCACATGTTCCGGTGAAGGCGCTCCACGCCTGGTTCACCGTTCAATCACCTTGCCGCGGCGCACGTGCTTGCTACCAGCAACTATAGTCCCTTTGGTAACATGCCGTTGCAATTTCCTTGTCTTTTTGCTTCCGGCCGCCGTCATAATGCAGGATCCGCCTTCGCGGCACCGACCAAGGACCAACCATGATTTCCATAAACAGCACAGCCATGCGCACGTTCTTCTTCGCGGGCAGCTTGCTGTGCGCCGCCGCGCACGCGGACACGCCACCAGCGGACGCCGCGCAAGTTGACGCGGACTGGGCCACTGCGGCCGCGCCGGCAACAGCGTCAGAGTCACGCTGGCAAGACAGCCTGCCGCCCGCGCCGCCCGTGGCGCCACGCGGAGAAAAGATACTGCCCAAGAGCGAATGGCTGACCGTCGAGCCGATGAAGGCGCCTGACCGGCGCTGCGATCCGGGCCTCGACGCCCTGTTCCTGCCCAAGGAATGCGGCAAGGAACCGAGCTGGCTGGGCTCGCACAAGAAGTAATCCGATTTAAATATCGAGAGTGCTGGCAGCTTGCGCCTCGACGACGCGGTTGCGGCCCGCCTGCTTGGCCGATTGTAGCGCCTCGTCGGCCCGCTTGAACAGGCTGACGGTGCTGTCTTCGGCGCGGATGGTGGTCACCCCCAGGCTGGCCGTCAGCTGCAGCACGGCGCGCTCCGTCTTGACGGGCAGCGCTTCGACAGCGGCGCGGATCCGCTCGGCCACCATCAGCGCATCGACCAGGGTCGTGCGCGGCAGCTGGATGGCGAATTCGGCGCCGCCAAGGCGGCCCATCAGGTCGCTGTCGCGCAACTGCTGGCGGCAGGTGTCGACGATGGTTTTCAGCACAGCATCGCCGACGGGATGGCCATAGCTGTCGTTGACTCGTTTGAAGTGGTCGATATTGAGCACCACCAGCGCCGTCGGCAAACCGGGCCGGCGCGCCAGCGCCATCCATGGCGCCAGCGCCTGGTAAAAGCCGCGCCGGTTCGGCACGCCCGTGGCCGCGTCGAGCACTTCCAGCCGCGCCAGCTCGCCGCCCAGTTTTTCACGCGACAGCAGCAGATAGCCGAAGGCGTTCGTCAGCATCATCAGGTACAGGGCGCCGAAGCCGGCCAGCTGCATCAGCTCCGCGTCAAAACCGGGGACGGCGGCGGCCAGCACGCCGCGCGCGGCGATCAGCAAGGACAGCAGGCCCATGCTGACGACGAGGAAGCGGCGCAGCATGCTCGCCTCGCGCCACTTCAGGCACAGGGCCGCCACGCCGGAGAGGAAGAAACCGGCCACGATCAGCGAACCGCCGGCGCTGCGCAGCAGCGGCGCCACGTCGAACAGGTAGCAGGCGGCAAACAGTCCCACCGACAGGCCCAGCGCCGGCAGCACGGTGCGGCGCCAGCCGTTGCGCCCGGCCGCCTGCCACAACGCGCCCGCATCGAGCGCCATGCCGGCAAACAGCAGGCTGTTGCCGAGCAGGATGGAGAGGAAATCGGGCAGCACGCCGCGGAAATACAGCAGACACCAGGCAATGGCCTGGCATTGCTTGGCCACCGCCCAGGTGGACATGCTGAGCGACTTCTTGCGCTCGTACTCGAAGAAGAACAGGGCGGCGCACAGGCTCAGGTTGCCGAGCGCCAGGGCCAGTACCAGGGTCTTGATGTCCATGGGCTACGCGATCGATGCGCAGGCGCGGCGCGCCAGGTCAGATTTCGTGTTCGACATTGGTGCTGCCGTCGCCGATCTTGCTGGCCCACGCCTGCACGAAATACTGCTTTTCCACTTCGCTGGGCGCCTCGTGCCAGAACACGATCAGGGTGCCCTTGTGGTCGTGAATTTGCGCCACTTTTTCAATGAATCCGACATTGGCGGCCTGGTCGGCCAGCGCCGCCGCGTAACCATACACGCGCGTCAGCCGCTCGATGCGGTCAGGCTCCGTGAAACTGTTCGTCGCCGTAATGATGGGGTGATCCAAAAACATGCTTGTCTCCATGGTGCCCGACTGCGCGGCCGTGCCGCCGCGCGCCGTACATATACGCATGCTCGGCGCGGATTAATCGGGTATGCTCACGGGAGCTTATCAGATTTCTCTGAATGCAACAAAGCATCTCCCCCAGCCTACTCAGCGAAGTCGTCCCATGCCGGAAAACAGAAGCACCACCCCACTTTCCCCGCAGGTGCATACCTGTGGCGACCGGCGCCGCCTGGAATTCCAGCCCGGCATGATCCAGAGCGAAATGCTGCTGTCGCGCCCCGACCATCTGCTGCTGCGCTATGCGCGCGCCATGATGTGTTTTACGCTGTTCGTGCCGCGCCCGCGGCACATCCTGATGGTGGGACTGGGCGGCGGTTCGCTGCTGAAATTCTGCCACCGCCACCTGCCCGAGACGTGCATCACGGTGCTGGAATTGCGCGCCGACGTGATCGCCCTGCGCGAGCAGTTCATGCTGCCGCCCGACGATGCGCGCCTGCGCATCATCGAGACGGATGCCGTCAGCTACATCCGCCAGCATCCGGGCTGCGCCGACGTGCTGCTGCTCGACGGCTACGACGAAACGGGCTTGCCGCCAGCCCTCGGCAGCGCCCGCTTCTACGCGGACTGCCTGCGCGCCCTGCTGCCCGGCGGCGTGCTGGTGGCCAACCTGTTCAGCTATGACGAGCACTACCCCGCCATGCTGGCGCGGCTGATGCTCACCTTCCGCGGCGCCGTCTGCCACTTCGATGGCATCGCCGGCAATAACCGCATCGTCTTCGCCGCCAAGCCCGGGCAGGACCCGGGCGCTGGCGGCCGCGCCGTGCGCGTGGTGCGCCTAGTGCGCTGGCGCCGGATGGCCGGCCTGGCGTTCCTGAACCGCTTTCTGCCGGCATGGCAATTGTGGCGTTTGCGCCGTCAGTCCGGCGCGGGCAGCGACTGAAAGTCATCTTCCCCGGCCAGAGATATTGTTGCTTATTTGCAGTGTTTTGGTGCAAAATCAGCATGCCGGATGTGGTTTATGACAAACTACGGCCTGCGTGGGGCCGGCAGGCGCTGCGGAACCCAAGTGACCATGAAGTGAGATAGGAAAAACCATGCTGCGTGGCCGCCTGCCATTGTCGATTTCCGCCGCGGCCGCGCTGACCTTTGCCTGCGGCGTCAGCGTGACGGCCGTGCTGTTCGCCGCCATCAGCCAGCTCGAATACGACAAGATGAGCCTGAGCCTGCAGCAGCGCGCCGGCGCCAGGGTGGCCGCCATCGAGCAGGGACTCGACGATGCGGTCGAGGTGCTGACGACGACGAACCAGCTGTTTGCCGCCGTCGTGCCCGTCACGCGCGAACAGTTCCATGACTTCACCACGCCGCTGCTGCGGCGCCACCCGTTCATCCAGGCCTTCAATTTCCACCGCATCGTGCCGCATGCGCAGCGCGCCGCATTCGAAGCGGAGCTGCGGCGCATCGTGCCCGACTACGCCATGACGGAAATGCGCGACGGCGTCGTCGTGCCCGCGACGACGCGCGCCAGCTACCTGGTGGTGGACTACCTCGAACCCTTGCAGGGCAACGGCCCAGCCTTCGGCCTGAACGTCAGCCCGAACGGCGTGCTGGCGCGCGCGCTGGAACAGGCGATCATCAGCGGCCAGACCACCGCCACCGGCTTGCTGGCCCTGGCGCAGGGACCGCGGCAAGGTTTCGTCATGGTGCATCCCGTGTACCGCCACGGCGCGCCCCTGCAGACGGTGCAGCAGCGGCGCGCGGCGCTGATCGGCGATACGGCGGCCGTCATCCTGGCCGGGGAACTGGTGCAGAAAATCCTCGCCGGCGCCGACCTGCTGGGCGACCCGCAGCTCGAACTGAGCGTCTACGCGGACGCCGGCGCCGACCCGCGCCAATTGATCTTCCGGCATGGCCAGGCGCCCGCCAACGAAGCTGGCGGCGCCTGGGAATCCTTGCCGCGCTGGCTGCACTTTGCCTACCACGACCATTATGACCGGGCCTTTACTTCCGCCGGCCGGCCCTGGCATGTGCGCGTGGTGGCCCATCCGCGCCCCTTCCTGGCCGACCATCTGGGCTCATTATTCACCGTGATCACGGGCTTGCTGTTCAGCTTGCTGACGGCCGCTTTCGTGCAGTCGCTGACGCAGCGCTCGCGCCGCGTACAGTTGCTGGTGGAGCAACGCACGGCCGACCTCAAGCGCAGCAACGAGCTGCTCAGCGCCGACGTGCGGGCGCGCCAGCGCACGGAGCGCGCCCTGCAGGAAAGCGAGAAGCGCTTCCGCCGCCTGCTGGCCCTGTCCTCGGACTGGTACTGGGAACAGGATGCCAACTTCTGCTTTACCCACATCACCAGCGGTTTCACGGACAAGTCGAACATGCCGCTGGAACGCTTCATCGGCATGACGCGCTGGGAAAACAATCCGGAGATGCGCAATTCGCGCTGGGGCAAGCAGCATATCGCCAACCTGGAAGCGCACCTGCCCTTTTCCAACCTCGAATATGCGATGCACGACCGCGACGGCCAGCTGCGCTGGTTCAGCATCAATGGCGAACCGCTGTTCAACGAACTCGGTGAATTCCGCGGCTACCGGGGCACGGGTTCCGAAATCACGGAACGCAAGCTGGCCGAGCAGCAAATCCAGCACATCGCCCACCACGACGTGCTGACGGGCTTGCCCAACCGCGCCCTGCTGCGCGACCGCCTGGCGCAGGCGATGGCCCTGTCGCGCCGCAAGAACCGCGCATTGTGGGTACTGTTGATCGACCTCGACCGCTTCAAGTTCGTCAACGACAGCCTCGGTCACAAGGCTGGCGACCTGCTGCTGAAAACCATCGCCACGCGCCTGCAGGCCAGCCTGCGCGAAAGCGATACGGTGGCGCGCCTGTCGGGCGACGAATTCGTCGCCATCCTGTGCGAACAGGCGGACGAAGTGCTCAGCAGCGCCATCGTGCAGCGCGTGATGGATGCCGTGGCCCAGCCGGTACTGTTGGATGGCAAGGAATTCTTCGTCACCTGCAGCATCGGCGTGGCCGTCTACGACATGTCGCGCTACGACGCGCCCGGCGACGTGACCCTGAATGGCGAGACGCAGAACCTGATCGAGCAGGCCGACATCGCCATGTACTGCGCCAAGAAACAGGGCCGCAACAACATCAAGTTCTACACGACGGCCATGAACCAGGCCACCCTGGAGCGCCTGCGCATCGAGACGGCGCTACGCAACGCGCTAGAACGCGAACAGTTCGTGCTGCACTACCAGCCGCAGGTGGACCTGGCCAGCGGGCGCATCGTCGGCGTGGAAGCGCTGCTGCGCTGGCAGCATCCGGACCTGGGCATGGTGGCGCCGCAGCGCTTCATCGCGCTGGCGGAAGACACGGGCCTGATCGTGCCGATCGGCGCCTGGGTCATGCGCGAAGCGTGCGCGCAGGTGAAACGCTGGCATGCGGCGGGACTCGATACCTTGCGCCTGGCCGTGAACCTGTCGGCGCGCCAGTTCAACGAGCCTAACCTGGTGGCATCGATCGCCGAAGTGCTGCTGGAAACGGGCTTGCCGCCCGCCTGCCTGGAGCTGGAACTGACGGAAAGCCTGTTCATGCACGACGTGGCGCTGGCCGTCAGCCAGCTGCACGACATGAAGGCGCTGGGGGTGCAGCTGTCGATCGACGACTTCGGCACCGGCTATTCCAGCTTCGCCTACCTGCGCACCTTCCCCATCGACGTGCTGAAGATCGACCGCAGTTTCGTCGGCGACGTGGCGCGCGACGCGGACGACGCGGCCATCGTCGTCTCCATCATCGCGCTGGCGCACAATCTGAAACTGCGCGTGGTGGCCGAAGGGGTGGAAACGGCCGAGCAGCTAGATTACCTGCGCCGCCATGGCTGCGACGAGGCGCAAGGCTATTACTTCAGCCACCCGCTGCCCGCGCATGAAGTGGAAGCGCTGCTGCATACGGCGGTGCAAGACAGCGGCGTCCTGACTTGAACATATGGCGCGGGCCTTACAGCTTGTGCTGCAGGAATTCGAGGAAGCAGCTGATGCGCTGCGCCAGCTGCGTGTTGCGGTAGTAGACGGCGTGGATCTGCTGGCGGTAGCCCGTATAGAACGGCTGCAGCACTTTCACCAGGCGGCCGGCCGCGATGTCGTCCTTCGTCATGAAGTCGGACAGGCAGACGATGCCCTGGTCGTGCAGGGCCAGCTGGCGCAGGGTTTCGCCGCTGGACGCGGCCAGCGCGGGCACGATCTGCAGGCTGTTGCCCGTCTCGTGGCGCAGCGGCCAGTTGTTCCCCAGGTCGTACTGGGCAAAGCCCAGCAGCGCGTGGCCGGACAGCGCTTCCGGCGTGGCCGGCTCGCCGTGGCGCGCCAGGTAGGCGGGCGTGGCCAGCACGTGCAGCGGGCTGGCAGTCAAGGCGCGCGCATGCAGGGTCGAATCGACCAGGGCGCCGATGCGGATGGCGATATCGGTGCGGTGTTCGAGCAGGTCGGCGATCTGGTCGTTGCTGGTCAGTTCCAGGCGGATGTCCGGGTACATGGCGCGAAATTCGGCCACGTGCGGCACCACGCAATGGAGCATGAAGGGTGAAGCGGCATCGACGGACAGGCGCCCGGCCGGCTTCTGGCGGCGGATGCGGATAGATTCCTCCACGTCTTCCATCGAGGCGAGAATGGCGCGTGCCTTGTCCAGGAACAGCTGCCCCTCTTCCGTCAGCTCCATGCGCCGCGTCGTGCGCGTCAGCAAAGAGGTGGCCAGCTTGTCTTCCAGCCGCGACAGGGCACGGCTGACGCCCGACGTGGTTTGCCCCAGGTGCACGGCGGCCGCGCTCAGGGTGCCGCTGTCGATGACGGTGACGAAGATTTTCAGATCGTCCGAATTGATATCCATTGTTGCCTTATTATTGCCGCATTGTTGCGCGATCTTCACATATCGCGCCATTATAATGGAACCATGGCAACAGTGAGGGCAGGCAACAACGTCAGGCAACGTAGAACAAAATGGCGACAAAATGGCAGCTACTGCCGGCCAGCACGAACAGATGCCAGATGCCGTGGCCATGGCGCAGCTTGTGGTCGGTGGCATAGAAAGCGATGCCGCCCGTGTAGCACAGGCCGCCAGCCACCAGCCACAGGAAGCCTTTCCACTCGAGCGCCGCCAGCAGCGGCTTGATGCCGATGACGATCAGCCAGCCCATGGCCACGTAAATGACCAGCGACAGGATGCGCGCGCCTTTCGCGTACACATATTCCTGCACGATGCCAAACAGGGCCAGGCCCCAGACGACGCCGAACAGCGACCAGCCCCACGGCCCGCGCAGGGTCACCAGCATGAACGGCGTGTAGGTGCCCGCGATGAGCAGGTAGATGGCGCAGTGGTCGAGCCGCTGCAGCACGGCCTTGGCCTTGCCCCGCACGCTGTGGTACAGGGTGGACGTCAGATACAAGGTCAGCAGCATGGCCGCATACACGCTGCAGCTGACGATTTTCCACGGGTCGCCCGTGCGGGCCGCCACGACGATCAGGATGACGCCGCCGATGGCCGCCAGCGCGGCGCCCACCGTATGGGAGATGCTGTTGAAGCGTTCGCCGTGGTACATGGCTTAATACCGCTTTGCCAAGACGCAGCAGACACCCGGGGTCAGACCCGCCGGGTCTGACCCCAGCTTTACTCTGCGGGGTTCAATCAAGCCGCTTCCGCCTTCTTGCGTGCCGGACGGCGCGCTGGCGTCTTGGCTGGCTTGTCTTCCGCTACAGGCGCGATTTCCACCGGTGCCGCTTCGACGACAGGAGCCGATTCCACGGCGTCAGCCGCCTTCTTGGCCGGCTTCTTCGCCGCTGCCGTCTTGCGGGCCGGCGTGCGCGGCTTGGCCTTCGGCTTCGCTTCGGCGACGGCTTCCACGATCGCTTCAACTACCGGCTCAGGCATGGCTTCCACAGCAGCGACTTCGACAACTTCGGCGCGCGCTTCGCGGGCGCCATCGCCATTCTTGCGGCCGCCACGGCCATTGCGGCGCGAACCGCGCTTGGCGTTGCCTTCTTCGGCCACCACCTCGGCGGCGGCTTCTGCTACTTCGTGCTGCACCTCCGGCTGCGGCGCCGGCGCATACTGTTCGACGACTGCTTCGGCGTCGGCCACCGGCACGAAGGCCTGTGGCGCGGACTCGCCGCGGCGTTGTTCGTTCTGCTTGCGGCCGCCACGTCCATTGCGGCGCGAATCGCGGCGGCTGCCGCCTTCGCGCTGATTGCCCTCTTCCGCCGCCACGCCGGTCTCGCCGGTGACGATGGCTTCGCTGGCCACTTCCCCGCTCACGGGCGCAGCGACAGGCACCAGGCCGCTGCTGCGGTAGACATAGGCGCCCGATTTTTCATCGCGGCCAAATTCCAGCAAGCCGCGCGTCTGCGCTTCTTCCAGCAGATTGCCGAAGGTGCGGAAACCGTAGTACGACTCGCTGAAGTCCGGCTTGCGGCGCTTGATCGCTTCTTTCAGCATCGAGGCCCAGATCTTGCCGCTGTCGCCGCGCTCCGAGACCAGCGCGTCGAAGGTGGCAACGGCCATCTCGATCGCTTCCGTCTTGCGCGACTCGTATTTTTCCTTGCGGCGCACTTCTTCGTCGGGCGAACGCTTGGCGGCCGGGGTTTCGCGCGCATCACGCTTGGCGGCCGTGCGGCGGCTCTCGCGCACCAGGTCATCGTAGAAAATGAATTCGTCGCAGTTGGCCACCAGCAGGTCGGAGGTCGACTGCTTGACGCCTACGCCGATCACCTGCTTGGCGTTTTCGCGCAGTTTCGACACGAGCGGCGAAAAGTCGGAATCGCCGCTGATGATGACGAAGGTGTTGACGTGGGCCTTGGTGTAGCACAGGTCCAGCGCATCGACCACCAGGCGGATGTCAGCCGAATTCTTGCCGGACTGGCGCACGTGGGGAATTTCGATCAGCTCGAAGTTCGCCTCGTGCATGGTGCCCTTGAAACTTTTATAACGGTCCCAGTCGCAATATGCCTTCTTGACAACGATGCTGCCCTTGAGCAGCAAGCGTTCGAGGATGGGCTTGATATCGAATTTTTCGTAATTTGCATCTCGCACGCCGAGCGCGACGTTCTCGAAGTCGCAAAACACGGCCATGCTGAGGTTTTCTGGGGATGACGCCATAGGGGTGAATTCTCGCTGATGATAAGGGCGGACGGGAAGCGCAACGCCTCCCTTTTCCCCTAGTATATTCGCCCATCCCCCGTTTCGGCGACAACTATCGTGCGCGGCGGCCTATTGCGCGCCGCCGGCGGCGCTCGCGCTGGCGCCGTCGACGGGCCAGACGACGCTTTCATCGACCGAATACAGCTGGCACGGCAGGCTGCTGCGCCGCTGGCACGAAGCGAGGGCGCGCACGTCGGGGCTTTCGCCCTCCTCGGCCCAGGCCCAGGCACCGCTGGCCGACAGGGCAAAGGCGCGCGGCGCGGTTTTCTCGAGGAAGTCGCGGTAGGCGGCGCGGCCCTGCTCTTCCAGATACGGCACGGCGGCAATGTCGTCCTGCGGCGCGAAATGCGTGGCCGGCGGCGACGGCGCATCGGCCACGCGGTAGACCTGGCGCACCGGCATGCCGATTTTCTGCAGGAAGCGCTCGGTGGCAGGCAGCCACACGGCCACCCCATCGCGGCTGCCCAGGGTCAGGTGGGCGTCGCGCTTGAACGGGCCATAGGCGACCAGTTGCGCCTGGCCGCCGGAACCCGTAAACGAGCGAAACAGCCGCTGCGCCAGAACCGGCCCGAAATAGGAATCGTTGGCGCCATACAGCCACAGGCTGGGAATGTGGTTGTAGGCGCCCAGGGTGGCGAAGGTCTTGGCCAGCGCCCCTTGCCAGTCGCAGCCTGGCATGTCGACGCGCAAGCCGCCGGAAAAATTGAGCACGCCGCGCACGCCGGGCACCACCCGGGTGGCCAGCGCCAGCGCCGCCATGCCGCCATACGACTGGCCCGCGACGACGATGCGCTGCGGGTCGACCCAGCTCTGGCGGCGCGCATACGCGAGCGCGGCCAGCATGTCGCGCGCCTGGCCCTGCGCGTTGCCCAGCATGTCGCAGCCGAAATCGCGGTAGGCGCCCGTGGAACGGGCAAAGCCGGCGCGCATGGGCAGCATCACCGCATAGCCGCGGCGCACGAATTCGGTGGCCATATAGATAAAGCGCTCGCGCTGCTGCAGCCGGGCCGGGCCGGCCTGCTTGCCGTGATTCATCAGCAGCAGGGGGAACGGGCCGGGGCCGGCGGGACGAAACACCGTCGTCTCCAGCACTTCGCGCAAACCGTCACCGGCCGGCACCATGATGACTTGCTCGTTCAGGCGCGCATCGAGCGGCAACGGCGAGGGGACAAGCTGGGCTTTCAGTGGCAGACAAGGCAGGCTGAGCAGCAAACCCAGCAAAATGGGGCGAAACAGGTGAAAAATGGCGGACTCCGTGGATGACTTCCCTGCCAGTCTAGACAGTGAAATGCCACAGAACAATATAAAAAAATTACGTGACGCACATATTTTTTACGGCAACCACCTGGGGAAAAATTGTTGCCTTGCACCAACCACTTTTCCTGTTGACGGGAGTACACTGGGCGCATACTGAAGGAGTTGCCATGTCCATATCCGCCCTTACCACCGGTACCTCGGGGCTGACCGCCAACCAGCGCGCGCTGGATGTGGCCGCCAACAATATCGCCAATGCGAATACGCCGGGTTTCCAGCCGCAAAAGGCCGAATTCCAGGAAAGCAGCCCGGCCGGCACGGGCGTCAGCCTGTCCATCGAAGGGCGCAAGCTGGCCGCCAGCGAAAGCGTCAGCGGCGCCAATGCGAATGCGGCCAAGGCGGCCGAAAGCCGGCCAAACGGCGTGGGCCTCGCGTCCGAACTGACGGATAACCTCGTCTACAAGGCCGGTTTTAATTTATCGGCGAATGTCGTCAAGGCAGCCGACCAGGCCTTGGGCAGCCTGATCGACGTCAAGACTTGAACCTGAAGGCTATCGATTAGGTAGCCTGGTTTTTCATTTCCAGCACCAAAGGCGCCATCGCCGGCCGTATCAGCGCCAGCAGCCGCTCGGCGGGAATGCCGTCGCGCGCCTGCACCGACAAGCCATGCAGCAGCGCCGCATAATAGTCGCCCAGCGCCTGCACGTCCGCTTCGCCTTTCAATTCTCCCGCCAATTGCGCCGCGCGCAGGCGCTCGATGACGGCTTGCGTGCGCGCGCGGCGGTGCTGCGCCAGCCAGTCGGCGATGCCCGCGTTTTCCGCGCTCGTGTTGGTGGCGGCCGTGACCACCATGCAGCCTTGCGGCTGGCCGCTGCGCGTGTACAGCAGCACGGCTTCTTCCAGCATGCGCGCCACCGCGTCGCGCACATTCAGGCTGGCGGCCAGCGCGTGCACGGCAAACGCGCCCTCACCCGTTTCATACAGTTCCACGGCTTCGCGGAACAGCTGCTCCTTCGAGCCGAAGGCCGCGTAGATGCGCGCCGAGGCGATGCCCAGCGCCGCCACCAGGTCGGCCATCGACACGCCCTCGTAGCCGCGCATCCAGAACGCGTCGCGCGCTTTTGCCAGCGCCAGCGCGCGGTCGAATTCCCTCGGTCTTCCTGCCATTTCTATCCTCTGCTTGCGAACTGGCGGCCAGTATAACGCCTGGCGCCGACGGTGCGTTCGCCAATTATTTTGCATGACCGCCTTGACCGCGGAAAAAATTTCGCCTATTCTTTGTCGATCGACAAACAATAGGAGCCGATATGAAAACCATTCAAGGACCGAGCCTGCACCTGGCCCAATTCGCCGCCGACACGGCGCCCTTCAACACCCTGCCCGCCATCGCCGAGTGGGCGGCCGGCATGGGCTTCAAGGCCCTGCAGATTCCTGCCTGGGATGCGCGCCTGTTCGACGTGGCGCAGGCCGCACACAGCCAGCAATACTGCGACGATCTGGTCGCCATGCTGGCCGGCCATGGCCTCGTCATCAGCGAACTGACGACGCACATCTTCGGCCAGCTGGTGGCCGTGCATCCGGCCTATGACGCGCTGTGCGACAGCTTCGCGCCGGCACACCTGCATGGCCAGCCAGAAGCGCGCACGGCGTGGGCCATCGAGCAAGTCAAGCTGGCGGCCATGGCGTCGAAACGCCTGGGCCTCAAGGACATGGGCACGTTTTCCGGTTCCTTCGCCTGGCCCTACCTGTTCCCGTTCCCGCAGCGCCCGCCCGGCCTGATCGAAACGGCCTTCGACGAACTGGCGCGCCGCTGGCTGCCCATCCTCGACGTGTGCGAGGAACAGGGCGTCAACCTGTGCTACGAAATCCACCCGAGCGAAGACCTGCATGACGGCATCAGCTTCGAGATGTTCTACGAGCGCGTGGGACGCCACCCGCGCTGCAAGATGCTGTTCGACCCCAGCCACTTCGTGCTGCAGCAGCTGAACTACCTGGAATTCATCGACATCTACAAGGATCACATCCGCATGTTCCATGTGAAGGATGCGGAGTTCAATCCGACAGGTCGGCAAGGCATCTACGGCGGCTACCAGTCGTGGGAAAACCGCGCCGGGCGTTTCCGCTCGCTCGGCGACGGCCAGGTCGACTTCAAGGCGATCTTCTCGAAGATGGCGCAAAACGACTACGCGGGCTGGGCCACGCTGGAATGGGAGTGCTGCCTGAAGGACCAGGAGGTGGGCGCGCGCGAAGGCGTGGCCTTCATCAACGCCCACATCATTCCTGTGACCGACAAGATCTTCGACGACTTCGCCGGCGCCCCCGTCAGCGCGCAACAGATCCATCAATTGCTGGGCATCCGGCACAACTAATCAAGGAAACCTTATGAACGACTTCATTCACGACTACGTCCGCATCGACGGCCAGCGCCTCCATTGCGTCATCGCGGGTACCGGCAACGGCAAACCCGTGCTGCTGATCCCCGGCTGGCCGCAGACCTGGTATGCGTGGCGCCACGTGATGGCGGCGCTGGCCGCCAGCGGCTACCGGGCCATCGCCATCGATCCGCCGGGGAGCGGTCATTCGGACCGCCCGGCCGGCGGCTATGACACGGGCGCCGTGGCGACCACCCTGCACCGCGCCATGCTGGCCCTGGGCCATGCGCAGTACGACGTGGTCGGCCACGACATCGGCATGTGGGTCGGCTATGCGCTGGCCAGCGACTTCCCGCAAGCCGTGACGAAACTGGCGCTGACGGAAGCCGTCATTCCCGGCCTGGCGCCCGCGCCGCCGATTTTTGTTGCGCCGTCCGACAATATCTTCCTGTGGCACTTCATGTTCAACCAGGTGCTCGATTTGCCGGAGATGCTCACGGCGGGCAAGGAGCGCGAGTACATTCGCTTCATTTTCGACCGCTGGTCGTACCGCCGCGACAAGGTGGCCGTCGACGTGTATGCGGATGCCTACGCCACGCCGGGCGCCCTGCGCGCCGGTTTCGCCTACTACCGCGCCATACCCGAAACCATCAAGCAAAACCTCGAGCGGGCCAAGCGCAGCCTGGCCATGCCCGTGCTGGCCATCGGCGCCGACCATGCGACCAACGACGCGCCCCTGCTGACCATGCAGGGCAAGGCGGACAATCTGCAAGGCGCCATCGTCGCCGAATGCGGCCACTTCATCATGGAAGAACAGCCGGAAGCATTCATCGCCCACCTGCTGCCCTTCCTGGCCGGAGAGCTGGCGTGAGCCTCGATCCGCTGATCGCCGCCTGGCTGGAGGAAACAAAGGATGCGCCGCCGCCCGCCTCGCTGGCAGCGCTGCGGGCGGCCACGGAAACGGGACTGCGCCAGCTGCACGGGCCATTGGAAGACGTCACGGCCATCAAGGATTACGTGCTGCCCGGCGAGCCTGCGCTCACCGTGCGCGCCTATGTGCCGGCCGGTGCGGACACGGGCCAGCCCTTGCCGGCCATCGTCTTTGCGCATGGGGGAGGATGGTGTCTGTGCTCGCTGGACCTGTACGACAACCCGTGCCGCGCGCTGGCCAACGCCACCGGCTGCGTGATTTTTTCCGTCGACTACCGGCTGGCGCCCGAGCACAAGTTTCCCGTGCCGCTCGACGATTTTTACCGGGCAGTGTGCTGGGTCGCCGAGCATGCGGCGGCGCTGGGTGTCGACGTGAAGCGCCTCGCCGTGGGCGGCGACAGCGCGGGCGGCAACCTGGCGGCGGCCGCCGCCCTGATGGCGCGCGACCAGGCCGGGCCCGCGCTGGCGCACCAGTTGCTGCTATACCCGGCCCTCGATTTCGCCTTCGACACAGCTTCGTATCAGCGCCATGCGGAAGGCTTTTCGCTGACACGGGAAGCCATGCGTTTTTGCTGGTCAGCCTACCTGAACGAACCGGCCGATGGCATGCAGCCTTATGCGGCGCCGCTGCGGGCAGCTTCGCTCAAGGACTTGCCGCCGGCAACCGTGCTCGTGTGCGAGTACGACCCGCTGCATGACGAAGGCGTGGCGTATGCGCGGCGGCTGCGCGACGATGGCGTGGCGGCCGAATGCGCGCAGCTCGACGGCATGATCCATGCGGCTATGCACATGCCGGGATTGACGCCAGCGGCGCGGGGATTGTTCGACGTGGCTGGCCAGGCGATGCGAACAGCGCTGGGAGTGTAAGAAAAATCCGCCGCCGGGAATGGCTCCACGGCGGCGGCCTGCTGGGCCGGCATCACGGCGTCTCCAATAGCCATGGTGTTCCCTTCCGACGTATACCGTCTAGTTTGGCGATGCTCAGGCGACAAGCGCCGAAACGCTTGCGTACGTCAATTTTTCAGACATTTCTCCCGCACCGTTCATGCACCGCACCATTTCGCTGTGCGAACGAATGTTTCACAAAACGGTTGACATGCACAATTTGGCTAGGCAAACTGGTTTCCAGGGAGCCTGAAAATGAATGCAAATATGACCAATATTCAGACCGCAGCAGATCCGGAACTCATCGTCTTCGGCGATGACGAGGAAGGCAAGGACCGCCAGTTCGTCAACGCGCTGGCGCGTGGACTGGAAGTGCTCCGTTGCTTTCGTCCCGGCGAAGTCTATCTGTCGAACGCGGACATGGCCAAGCGCACGGGCATCCCGAAACCGACCATTTCGCGCCTGACCTACACGCTCACCAAACTCGGTTACCTGAACTACTCGGACAGCCTGGGCAAGTACCAGCTGGGCGCCGGCGTGCTGGCCCTCGGCTACCGCATGCTGTCGAACCTGGACGTGCGCAAGATGGCGCGCCCGCTGATGGAGGAACTGGCGGAACACGCGCAAGCGTCAGTCTCGCTGGGCACGCGCGACCGTCTCAGCATGGTCTACGTGGAGACGTGCCGCAGCAGCGCCAACGTCACCTTGCGCCTCGATGTCGGCTCGCGCATTCCCCTGATGACGACGGCCATGGGCAAGGCCCTGCTGTGCATCCTGCCGCAGGCCGAGCGCGACTACCTGATGGACCACGCCAGGGTGCACGAGACGGAACGCTGGCCCCGTATCAAGGCCGGCATCGAACAAGGCTTCAAGGATTACCAGGACCGGGGCTTTTGCATCTCGGCCGGCGAGTGGCAGAACGACGTGCATGCCGTGGGCGTACCCATGCTGGGCGCCGACGGCGAACAGGTGATGGCCTTCAATTGCGGCGGCCCCGCCTTTTTGCTGTCGCGCGAAAAGCTCGAATCGGACCTGGGACCGCGCCTGGTGGCCCTCGTCAAGACAGTGGAAAAAAACCTGGGCCGCGGTTAGACTGCGCGCCCCCTCTCAACGACAGATCAAATCAAAGCGCCGAGGAAACCGATGATACGCGACGAAGAAACCCTGAACATCCTGCTCGACAGCATCGCCCGTTTCGTGCGCGAAGTGCTGGTGCCGAACGAGGCGCTGGTGGCTGAAACGGATACGATCCCGCCCGCCATCGTGGCGCAGATGCGCGAACTGGGCCTGTTCGGCCTGTCGATTCCGGAAGCGTACGGCGGCCTGGAACTGAGCATGGAAGAAGAAGTGCGCGTCGCTTTCGAGATCGCCCGTACCTCGCCCGCCTTCCGTTCGCTGATCGGCACCAACAACGGCATCGGCTCGCAAGGCATCGTCATCGACGGCACGGAAGCGCAAAAACAATACTACCTGCCCAAGCTGGCGGCGGGCGAGATCATCGGCTCGTTCGCCCTGACGGAAGCGGGTTCCGGTTCCGATGCGGCCTCGCTGCGCACGACGGCCGTGCGCGATGGCGACTTTTATATCCTCAACGGCAGCAAGCGCTATATCACCAACGCACCGGAAGCGAGCATCTTCACGGTGATGGCGCGCACGGACCCCGTCAAGCGCGGCGCCTCGGCCATTTCCGCCTTCATCGTGGAAAAGGATACGCCAGGCCTCTCGCTGGGAAAAGTCGATAAAAAAATGGGCCAGCAAGGCGCGCATACCTGCGACGTGATCTTTGAAAATTGCCGTGTCCCGGCCGCGAATATCATCGGCGGCAAGGAAGGCGTGGGTTTTAAAACAGCCATGAAGGTGCTCGACAAAGGGCGCCTGCACATCGCCGCCGTCTGCGTGGGCGCGGCCGAACGCATGCTGACCGACGCCCTCGCCTACGCCATGGAGCGCCAGCAGTTCGGCCAGCCCATCGCGGAATTCCAACTGATCCAGGCCATGCTGGCCGACAGCAAGGCCGAGATTTATGCGGCGCGCAGCATGGTGCTCGACGCGGCGCGCCGGCGCGACAACAAGGAAGACATCTCGACGGAGGCGTCGTGCTGCAAGCTGTTCGCCTCCGAAATGTGCGGCCGCGTGGCCGACCGCTCCGTGCAGATCCACGGCGGCGCCGGCTACATCAGTGAATATGCGGCCGAACGCTTCTACCGCGACGTGCGCCTGTTCCGCATTTACGAAGGCACGACGCAGATCCAGCAGATCGTCATCGCCCGCAACATGATCAAGGCAGCGCAAAAGTGAAGGAGGCCGCGATGGACATTCCTTCCCTGCTGGCCGGCCTGCCGGCGCGCCTGTCGGCCATCCCCGCCTACTGGGCGGCGCGTGCGCCCGATGCGCCGGCGCTGCATGAAGGTGGCCGCCACTGGACTTACGCGCAGCTGCAGCACTGTGTGGAACATGCGGCGCTGCTGCTGCGCCAGCTGGATGTGCGCGCCGGCGACCGCCTGATGGTGGTGGGCGAAAATGGCGCGCTGCAGGTGGCGCTGATCTTCGCGGCCGCCAGCATCGACGCGTGGATCGTCAACGTCAATGCCCGCCTGTCGGCACGCGAGATCGATACCATCGCTACGCACAGTTCCTCACGGCGCGTGCTGTTCCTGGCCGGCGCCTCGCCGGAAGCGGCCGCTCATGCGGCGCGGCGCGGGGCCAGCCCCGTCACCGTCGATGGCATGGGCGAGCTGCTGGCGGGCGGTTTGAACGAGACGGCCATCGCGGAAGACACGGTTCCCGGCAACGAACAGGTGGCCGCGCTGATCTACACGACGGGCACGACAGGGCAGTCGAAAGGCGTGATGCTCACGCACCGCAACCTGCTGTTCATCGCCGCCGTCTCCAGCAACTTGCGCGGCTTGACGCGCACGGACCGCGCCTACGGCGTGCTGCCGATTTCGCACGTGTACGGCCTGGCCTCGGTGGCACTGGGCACGCTGTATGCGGGCGCCGCCTTATATCTGGTGCCGCGCTTTTCCGTCGATGGTTTGCTGGCCGCATTGAAAGACGATGAATTGACCATCGTGCAGGGCGTGCCCGCCATGTACGCCAAACTGCTGCAAACCCTGGGCGGGGCCGATACGCCGCTGCCGACGCGGCTGCGCTTTGCGTATGCGGGCGGCTCGCCGCTGGCGCCATCGCTCAAGCACGAGGTGGAAAAGCTGCTGGGCACCGCGCTGCACAATGGCTACGGCATGACGGAAAGCGCGCCCACCATCAGCCAGACGCGCCTGGAAACGCCACGCCGCGACGATTCCGTCGGCATGCCGATCCCCGGCGTGGAAGTGCGCGTGGTGGACGTGGCCGGCCTGGATGTGGCGCCGGGCGAGCCGGGAGAGCTGTGGATACGCGGGCCGAACATCATGGCCGGCTATTACCGCGAGCCGGCCATGACGGCGGCCGCCATGCGCGACGGCGGTTGGCTGAACACGGGCGACATGGCGCGCCAGGATCCCGACGGCGCGCTGTTCATCGTGGGACGCACCAAGGAATTGATCATCCGCTCCGGCTTCAATGTGTATCCGCTGGAAGTGGAAACGGCCCTGAACGCCCACCCGTCCGTGGTGCAGTCGGCCGTGGTGGGACGCACCCTCGCCGATGGCAACGAGGACGTCATCGCCTATGTGGAACTCGACCCGCGCCAGCCCGCCAGCGTGGCACAATTGCAGGCCTGGCTGGCGCAGACCCTGTCGCCGTACAAATGCCCGTCCGCCATCATCGTCATGGAAGCGCTGCCGGCCGCCGCCACGGGCAAGATTTTGAAGGGGCAACTGCGGCAAATGGCGCAGAATACCCTGTGAATTAACCCTGCTGTACCAGACCCGACAATAAAACCAAGCCACATCACCGGAGGAGACACGATGAAACGCACCTACACACGCATCGCCATGGCAGCGCTGGTTGCCAGCGCCTGGATGGCAAACGCCAGCGCCGACGAATTCCTGGTCGGCGCGGAAATCCCGTTGACGGGCAACCTGGCGCGCGTCGGCGCCGGCATGCAGGAAGGGATCATGGTCGCGGCCGAGGTATTCAACAAGACCAACGGCAAGCACACGATCAAGATCATCACCGTCGACGACGAATCGGCCCCCGCCAAGGCCATCGCCGCCGTGGAAAAGCTGGCCAGCCAGGGCGTGGTGGCGATCACGGGCGGCTATGGCTCGAACAATATCTCGCCCGCCTCGGACACGGCGAATAAACTGGGCCTCGTCTACATCACTTCGGGCGGCGTGGACGACAGCCTGGTGACCAGCGGGCGCAAGAATTTTTTCCGCATCAATAACACGGCCGGCTACGAAAAAGCCATGCTGGGATTGCTGCAGGACGTGGGCGCCAAGTCCGTCTCCATCGTGTATTCGACCAAGGACGCCACCACGGGCCTGGCGAAAGACGTGGAAAAAGCCCTGGCCGCCAAGGGCGTGAAAGTGACAACGCACTCGTTCGACCCGGCCATTACCGACTTCAAGCCCATCATCAACAAGATCAAGCTGCAGGACAAATCGGAAGTCGTGGCCATGGTCGGCTACGAAAACGATTACGTGGGCATCATCCGCGCCGCGCGCGTGCTGAAACCGAAGATCAAGGCCATGGTGGGCGTGTGGTCGCTGGCCACGCCGAAGATGGCGGCCGACTTCCCCGACCTGATGCCGAACGTGTTCGGCACGGCACTGCTGCCCTTCCCCACGGAATTCAAGACAGCCGACGGCAAGGCCTTCAGCGACGCCTACAAGCAGTTGTACAAGAAGGAGCCGGACTACCTGGGCCAGTTCGGCTATGTGCAATCGATGCTGCTGTTCGAGGCGATCGCGCGCGCGGCCGACAAGGGCACCATCAAGAAAGGCGGCGTGGCCGAGGAAATGCGCAAGACGGACCGCGAAACCCTGATCGGCCGCGTGCAGTTTGCCGCCAATGGCGACAACCAGAACTTCGTGCACCGCATGGCGCAGCACCAGGACAAGAAAGTGGTCATCGTCTGGCCGAAGGAACACGCGACGGGCAAGCTGGCCTATCCAGCCCTGCCCTGGTAAACGGCAGCCTCCCGCTGCACACGCGCGCGCCCGCACGGACGCGCACCGATGAACGGCCACCCTGGCGCATCTTCGCGATGCGCCAAAGTGGCCTGACGGGATGACGACATGACAGAATTAATCTTGCAAGCCCTGTATTCGGGCTTGCTGCAGGGCGGCTCCTACGCCCTGATCGCACTGGGACTGGCGCTGGTCTTCGGCACCATGAAAGTGATCAATCTGGCGCACGGCGAACTGGTGCTGCTGGCCGCCTACATCGCCTACAGCGTGGAATCCGGGCTTGGACTCGGCCCCATGTTCGCCATTCCCATCGCGCTGGTGATCGTCAGCCTGACGTCCGTGGGCGTGTACCTGATCGTCAGCCGCATCAAGAAAGACCGCGAAATCAATTCGCTGATCCTCACCTACGGCATCGGCGTGATCCTCACCAATTTCATCCTGCTCGTATGGAAGGCGGACATCCGTTCGACGTCGTCGAGTTGGCTGCAGGAAGGCATCGAGATCGGCCCGTTTTTCAGCATGCGCAGCGAAGTGATTTTCTTTGGCGTCAGCCTGGTGCTGATGGCGGCCCTGTGGCGCTGGCTGTCGACCAGCTGGTATGGCCGCGCCGTGCGCGCCGTTTCCAGCAACCGCGACGCGGCCAAGCTGATGGGCATCGACCCGGGCCGCACGGAACTCGTGTCCTTTCTGGTCGCCGGCATCCTGGCCGCCTTCGCCGGCGTCGCCCTGTTCAGCTATGGCGTGATCCAGCCCGCCTACGGCGGCGCGCTGACGGTCAAAGCCTTCATCATCACGGTATTGGCCGGCATCGGCTCGATCCCCGGCGTGCTGCTGGCCGCCGTGCTGCTGGGCGTGGCAGAAGCGCTGACCGTCACCCTGGCCAGCTCCGCGCTGCAGGAACTGTCGGGCATGGTGCTGTTCCTGCTGGTGCTGTTCATCATGCCGAACGGCTTGTTCGGCGCACAACGGAGGCGCGGATGAAGCGCTCGACTTTGATTTCAACAACGGGCCTGCTACTGGCCGCCTATATCGCTGTGCCGCTGGCCCTGGGCGCCAACCAGTACGTGATGAGCATGGTGGTGGCGGCCCTGATCATCGGCGGCGTGGCCATGTCCTGGGCCCTGCTCGGTAACTTGGGCGGCATGGTCAGCTTCGGCCATGCGGCGTTTTTCGGCGTGGGCGCGTATGTCTCCGCGCTGGCCACCGTGAAACTGGGCTTGCCCGTGTTTGCCGCCATGCTGCTGGGCGGCGCGGGCGCGGCCATCGCCGCCGTCATCATGCTGCCCGTGCTGCGCCTGCGCGGGCCGTATTTTGCGCTGGCCATCCTCGCCTATGCGCACATCTTCCGCATCCTGGCGACGGAATGGAGTTCCGTCACGGGCGGCGCCGGCGGCATCAACAATATTCCCACCTTGCCCACCGTCTTGGGCTTCGATCTGGCCAGCAAGACGGGCGCCTACCTGGTCGTACTGACCTTGGTGGTGGCATGCGCATTTGCCTACAGCCGCATCCGCGCCAGCCATTACGGCATCGCCCTGCGCGCCATGCACGACAGCGAAGACGCCACGCGCGTCGTCGGCGTCAACAGCACCTTGCTGAAAGGCGCGATGCTGCTCGTGTCGGCGTTCATGGCGGGCCTGTTCGGCGCCTTCAACGCCCACTACATCAACTTCCTGGAACCGGACTACGCCTTCAACAGCCTGTGGGTGACCTTGCCGATCGTGGCGGCCATCTTCGGCGGCTACCGCACGATACTCGGCCCCGTGCTGGGTGCCGTGGTGGTCTACCTGGTCGACCAGCTCATTTTCAAGTCGCTGATCCCCACGGGCCACCAGCTGGTGCTGGGCGTGCTGCTAGTGGCGATGATCGTCTTCAGCCCGAACGGCTTGCTGCCGCTACTACGCAAAATGTTCAAAGCAAAGGAGAAAGCACATGCTTGAACTCGATAATGTGTCCGTGCGCTTTGGCGGCCTGACGGCCGTCGATTCCGTCACGTTGAAAGTGGCCAGCCATGACGTGATCGGCCTCGTGGGCGCGAATGGCGCCGGCAAGACCACCCTGTTCAATGCGATCTCGGGCCTCGTGCGTCCCACCAGCGGCAGCATCCGCTTCGAAGGACGCGACATCATGGCCACGCCCATGTACCAGCGCGCGCGCCTGGGACTGGGGCGTACCTTCCAGATCCCGCAACCGATGCATGAATTGACGGTGCGCGAAAACCTCGTCGTGGCGCAGCGCTTCGGCACGGGCAAGGTCGACATGCGCAAGATCGATGAAATCCTCGATTTCACGAGCCTGCTTGACAAGGCCGGGCGCGACGCGGCCAGCGAACTGGCGCTGACGGAATTGAAAGCGCTGGAAGTGGCCAAGGCGCTGGCCACCAATCCGAAACTGCTACTGCTCGACGAAGTGCTGGCGGGCCTGGAAACGAACGGCAAACGCCGCTTCATGGGCATGCTGAAGGACTTGCACGCCGCCTTTGGCGTGGGCATCGTCATGATCGAGCACGACATCGAGACCATCAGCAATCTGTGCCAGCGCGTGGCCGTGCTCAATTTTGGCCAGCTGATCGCCGACGGCACGCCCGACGCCGTCTTCCGCGACCCGGCCGTCATCGAAAGCTATACAGGGGCAGCCCATGCTTAAAATTGAAAACCTGCGCGCCGGCTATGGCGCCATCAATGTGCTGTGGGATGTGTCGCTGGCTATCCAGAAGGGCAAGCTGACCACCATCATCGGCCCGAACGGCGCCGGCAAGACGACCCTGCTGCGCGCCATCATGGGCTTGCTGCCGGTCGGCGCGGGCAGCATCGCGCTCGACGGCCAGTCCATCAACGGCACGCCGACGTGGAAGATGAGCGACGCAAGGGTCACCATGATTCCGGAAGGGCGCATGACGTTCCGCGACATGAGCGTGGAAGAAAACCTGATCATGGGCGCGTTTCCGAAGGAGCACCGCAGCCACATGCCGGCGCGCCTGGCCGAAGCCTATGCCATGTTCCCGCGCCTGCACGAACGGCGCAAGCAGCTGGCCGGATCGCTCTCCGGCGGCGAGGCGCAGATGCTGGCCATGGCGCGGGGATTGATGTCGGACCCGTCGCTGCTGATCATCGACGAACCGTCGCTGGGCCTGGCGCCGCTGGTGGTCAACGAGCTGTTCGAGATTCTCGCGCGCCTGAACGACGGCAAGCGCACCATCATCCTCGTGGAACAGAACACGGCGCGCGCCGTGGGCGTGGCCGATCACGTCTACCTGATGCAAAGCGGTAAAGTGGCGCTGTCGCAGGCGGCGCTTGACGTCGACCTCGAGCACCTGCACGAACTGTATTTTGCGCGCTGAGTGACATCGGCCGCACGCGGTTGCCATCAGTCCTCGTCGTCGGCCAGTTTGCCAAACGCCAGCAGGGCGTTCTTGTCGAGTCCGCTCGTCACGAAAGGATCGTCGGCGGGGAAGCGGCCCGTATCGGCCAGCATGCGCAGCTTGCTCAAGCGCTCACCCAGCGCCAGCGCTTGCGCCTGCGGATCGGCATCGGCTTGCCCCACCTGCCCGATCGCGCGGGTCACGGACTGGGGAAACTCCCACAATTCGGCGATCCGCACCGACAGGATGCGCGCTTGCGCAAACACCTGGGCAATGAAGGCGTCCGATTGCGGGAAGACATCGGGCGCATGCATCTGGTCGATCAGCCGGAACGCCACCACCAGGCCGACGTTGGCCATCAGTCCCGCGAGATAGGCGTCGAAGGCGTTGGCATGCATGGCCGGCGCGACGAGGCTGGCCGCCAGCGCACATTTCTCGGACTGGCGCCAGATCAGCGGCGCCGTGCGCACAGTCAGCCCGCCGCTTTGCATGCTGACGATGGGGCGGAAGGCGACGCGGGCGAGCAGCATGCGCATGCCGTTTTGCCCGAGCAGCATGATGGCGCCGTCCATATTGTTGATCGAAGGGCTGGCGTTATAGCGCGACTGATAGCAGGGCCGGTTCGCTTCGCGGTAGACCTCGGCGACCAGCAGCACGTCCTGGGCCAGCTGGGCCGACAGCTTGGCCGCGCTCATGTTTTCATCTTGCAGGGTACGCATCAACTGCGGAATGATGGCTGGAATGCGCGGTACCAGCGCAGCGCCAGCGATCGGTTCACGGACCAGGCGCGCCAGCTCGTCCAGAATCTGCTGTTCAGTCTGCTCCGGGGCCTGCGCCGCACTCGCGGCCGCCAGCCAGCGGTAGTACATGGCATCGATTTCAGTGATGGTGGCTGGCTGCCGTACCGCTTCGGCAGCCGCCGCTGCCGAGACTGCCGCAGGCTTGCTTTTTTCGTCGCCGCCGTTCAGTAATTTTCCTATCCAGCCCATTTTGCTATCCAAGCCCTATCTGCATCACTATCGCGCAATCCGCCCCACGATTTTACTTGATGATGGCAGCGCTGGTGCGGCTGGCGTGAGCGCTTTGTCCATCTGCCGCAACATGCTAAAGTGGCATTGCAAAACCCTGCCCTGCCCGACAAGCGATCCATCATGAACAATCCACTTGCGCACTACCTCACCAGCCAGGCGTACAACAACGCCTGGGCCAACCACCGCCTGCTGAAGGCGTGCGGCCAGCTGACCCAGGCCGAATTCCAGGCCACGCGCGTCAGCTTTTTTCCCACCATCCAGTTCACCCTGAACCACATCCTCACATGCGACTGGTTTTATCTCGACGCGCTCGAACGCGAGCTGCGCGGCGAAGCGCCGCATGCCGACTGCTACGTCTTCTTTGAACAGGATGAACCGTTCAGCGATTGCGCGGCCCTGCATGCGGCGCAGCGCGCATCGGACCAGCGCCTGATCGCCCATTGCCGCAGCCTGTGCGATGCGGACCTGGCGCGGCCCGTAACGATATTGCGCGATACACCACAAGTCGACACGCGCCAGCGCCTGCTGGCACACCTGTTCCAGCACCAGATCCACCACCGGGGGCAAGTGCACGCCATGCTGGCCGGCACGCGCATCGCGCCGCCCCAGCTCGACGAATTCTATTGCGCCGGGGAAGCGGATGAGCGGGCGCAGGATTTCCTGGAACTGGGCTGGACGGAAGACGACGTCTGGGGTCCGCGCTGAACTATTCCTCCGCGTGGCAGCAGACGCACAGCTTGTTGCCGTCGAGGTCGCGGAAGTAGGCGCCATAGTAATGGGCGTGGTAATGCGGGCGCAAACCGAGCGGCCCTTCGCACACGGCGCCCAGCGCCAGCACGGCCTGGTAGCAGCGGTCCACCTGCGCGCGGCTGGTCGCCAGCAAGGCCGTCATCTGGCCATTGCCTGGCGCGGCCGGCAAGCCGTCATGCGGTGCCGTCAGCACGAACAGGGGCCGCGGCGCCTGCTGCGCCATCCAGCCCGCCCAGGGCTTGGCCGTATCATGAAATTTCTCGATCAGACCGAGTTCTCCCAGCAGGGCCGTATAGAAAGCGTAGGCGCGGGGAAAGTCGTTGGTGCCGAGGCAGATATGGGACAGCATGCTGCTCCTTCTTGAGTTCAAACGGGTGTGCGGCGCAATGCGCGAGCTGATTATAATGGCGCATCGCTTTCCGACACGCTCCCATGCCAGACCTCGACCGCCTTCAGCTGCACCCGCCCTCCAGCGCCGACCTTCCCGCTTTGCTGGCCTTCGAACTGGACAACCGCGCGTATTTTGAACACTGGGTCACGGCCCGCGCGCCGTCCTACTATCACCAGGAAGCCATCGCCGCCGCCATCGAGCAGGCGCAGCGCGAACGCGAACAGGACCGCGCCTACCAATACCTGGCCAAGCTGGACGGGCAAATCATCGGCAGGGTCAACCTGACGGGCGTCACGCGCCCCTATTTCAACAAGGCAGCGCTCGGTTACCGCATCGGCGAACGGTTCGGCGGACGCGGCTACGCCACGCGCGTGGTGGCCCTGCTGCTGGACGAAGCGTTTGGCGCGCTGGACCTGTGGCGCCTGGAAGCGACGGCGCGGCCGCAAAACCTGGGCTCGGTCGCCGTCATGCAGCGCAACGGCTTTCATCAGTATGGCAAGTCGGAACAAGCCATGTTTTTCCAGAATGCCTGGTCGGACTTGCTGTATTTTGAGCGGCGCAACACGCAAACCATGGCCTGAGATGCCGCATTTTTCCGGCAGCAACGCGACTTTTATCCTATCAGGGGCGACTTTGTCACAGCGCAAAGCTGCACCATGATGGACTGATAACGTCAAGGCTCGGGAATCTTCCCAACCTTGCCAAGTCCAACATGAAACTGCGGCTACGCCTGTTCGAACATGTGCTGCTGGTGCTGGCCTTGGCCATCGTCATCTTTGCCGCCGCCATCGTGCTGGCGCGCATGACACAGTGGGCGGAAGCGCGGGAGCTGCCCGCCTATCTCGTGCAGGGCATGCACCTGGTGGGCAAGGTGCTGTTTTTCCTGGACGGCTGCATCGTCATCGCCGTCAGCAGCATCCTGGCCGCCCGGCTGTTCCGCATGCTCACCAAGGAGGATTTATGAACGATCTTCACTACCTGCTGACGCTCCGGCATCCGCGCCGCTTCTGGTGCAGCGCCATCGTCATCGCCGTGGCCTCGGCCATCGTGCTGGGCCCTTGGCTCGACAGCATTCCATGGCTGGTGGCCATCCCCTTCGTGGGTGGCGGCTTGCTGGTGGCGCTCGGTGAGCTGTGGGATGACATGCATGGCAAGCGCCTGCACAATGGCGACGATACGCAGTCACCATGCCGCCATCCTTGAAACCGGCATGGTGATGCGTGCACGCAACAGCAGTCATACCATGCCTGCCATTTGCCTGCGCAGTGCGCCTATTTAAGACTGGCTTCAGCCTCGCCGTGCATCGTGAACAGGTCGCCAGCAGCCATGGCGTTTCCCTTCACCATCACGGGCACAGCCCAGCGAAAGAGCCGACATGAGCACATGGATGCGCGCCAACAAAGGTTTTTTGATGTTTCTCCTGCTGTTCGGCGTGTTCCGCACGGCCGTGGCGGACTGGAATCCCATACCGTCGGCATCCATGCGCCCCAATCTGCTCGAGGGCGACGTGGTCTTCGTCAACCGCCTCGCCTTCAACCTGAAAGTGCCGCTCACCGATATCGTGCTGCAGCGCCTGGGGGAACCGCAACGGGGCGACATCGTCACCTTTTCCTCGCCGAAAGACGGCACGCGATTGATCAAGCGCATCATCGCCCTGCCCGGCGACACGGTGGAAATGCGCAATGAACAGCTGGTCATCAATGGCCAGCCCGCCCAGTACACGGCGCTCGACACGGCGCCTGAAACCATCGCCCACGTGGGCCAGCTGACGGCGCAGCGCATCAGCGAACGCAACCAGACGGAACAGCACCGCATCCAGGTCTTGCCGCAAATCGCAGGCGCGGCCCGCAGCTTCGCCCCCGTGACGGTGCCGGCCGACCATTTCCTCATGCTGGGCGATAACCGCGACAACAGCGCCGATTCGCGCTACTTCGGTTTCGTGCCCCGCGCATTGCTGATTGGCAAGGCCGAGCGCATCCTTGTCTCGGCCAATATCCAAGAGCATTGGCAGCCGCGGCTGCAGCGTTTCGGCATGAAACTGGAGTAATCGCCGTCCCGTGCAACAGCGCCATGCTTTTCGGTTAGCATGGCGCATCATGCAAAACTTTTCCTCAGCCAGCCTGCAGCCAGCCAGTCAGCACTACGCTCTCGATCAACTGGCCCAGTTCCTGCAGCGCCATCCCGACGTGTTGCTGCTGACGGGCGCCGGCATCAGCACGGCGTCCGGCATACCGGCCTACCGCGACACGGAAGGCGTACGGCGCGGCAATGCGCCCGTGCAAGGACCCGATTTTCGCCGCCAGGAAGCCGTGCGCCGCCGCTACTGGGCGCGCAGCATGGTGGGCTGGCCGACCCTGGCGCGCGCCACGCCGAATCCCGGCCACCTGGCCATCGCGCAACTGGCCCAGCGCCAGAGAATAGGCGGCCTGATCACGCAAAACGTCGATGGCCTGCATCAGCAAGCCGGCAGCGCCGCCGTCACGGAGTTGCACGGCAGCATACATGGCGTCGTCTGCCTCGATTGCCGGGCCCGCCACACGCGCCGCCTGATCCAGGAGCAACTCGAACGCGACAATCCCCAACTGCTGGGCGCCACGGCCACGCCGGCGCCCGATGGCGACGCCTTGCTCGAGCCGTCCCAGCTGGCCATTTTCCACGTGCCGGTCTGTCCCCGCTGCGGTGGCACCTTGCAGCCCGACGTGGTGTTTTTCGGCGATGGCGTGCCCGCCGCCTGTGCGGCCGAGGCCGAAAGCAAGATGCACACGGCCAGCGCCCTGCTGGTGGTGGGCTCGTCCGTGATGGTGTATTCGAGCTTTCGCCTGTGCCGCATGGCGGCCGAAACGGGCAAGCCCGTGGCCGCCATCAACATGGGCAAGACGCGCGCCGACCATTTGCTGGCATTCAAGGCCGATGCCCCGGCACAAGACATCTTGCCTGCATTAGCGGCCATGCTGGGCTGATCCCGTGCCGGCCCCGCGCCGCTCTGGCTATACTGTGGCATTAACGAGGAGAATTCATGCTGGAACTGTTGAGTGAACACGCCTGTTTTGGCGGCGTACAACGCTTTTATCGCCACGACGCGCAAGCCATCGGCTTGCCCATGCGTTTCTCGGCCTTCATTCCCGACACGGCGCCGGGCGCCACGGTCACCACCAGGCGCCCCGCCCTGTTTTACCTGGCGGGCCTGACCTGCACGGAAGAAACGTTCATGATCAAGGGCGGCGCGCAGCGCGTGGCGGCCGAGGAAGGCTTGATCCTGATCGCCCCCGACACCAGCCCCCGTGGCGCGAACATCGCGGGCGAAAGCGACTCCTGGGATTTCGGCGCGGGCGCCGGCTTTTACGTGGACGCCACCGAGGCGCCATGGAGCAGCCACTACCGCATGTACAGCTACCTGCTGGAACTGCACGCCCTGCTGGAGCAGGAACTGGCGATCGATGCGCAACGCACGGGCATTTTCGGCCATTCGATGGGCGGCCATGGCGCACTGGTGCTGGCCTTGCGCAACCCGGAACTGTTCCGCTCAGTATCCGCCTTCGCCCCCATCGCCGCACCGAGCCAATGTCCATGGGGCAAGAAAGCATTCACGGGCTACCTGGGCGGTGATGCCGCCAGCTGGCAGCAGTACGACGCCAGCGCGCTGATGCGCGGCCTGCAGGGCCAGCCGCCGCTGTTCCCCGAAGGCATCTTGATCGACCAGGGCCTGGCCGACAAATTCCTGCCCGAACAACTGCACCCCGATGTCTTCGAAGCGGCGTGCCGCGACGCCGGCCAGCCATTACGGCTGCGCCGCCATGCCGGCTACGACCACGGCTATTACTTCATCGCCAGCTTCATGGAAGAGCACGTGCGCTTCCATGCGAGGAATCTGCGCGCCATATAGGCGCCAGTGAAACATGTCACAGTGCCAGGACTATGGAAATTTTCGATACGGGCGAGGCGCGTGGAAAAACTCAGTCCTTGCCGCTGCCGAACACGGCGACAGAAAATTCGATGAAGCTGCGCAGCTTCGGTGTCATCTGGCGGTCTGGCGCATACAGCAAGTGCAGAGGCCTGTCAGGGGCCCGGTATTTCGGCAACACGCGCACCAGCCTGCCTGCCGCGATGTCGGCTTCCAGCAATTCCGCCGGCTGCAGCATGACACCCATGCTGGCGCGGGCGGCCATCAGGAGGGCCTCGCCGCTGTCGATCATCAGGCGGCCCGTTACCGGCACCGTCACCGGGCCGTCCGGACCGTCGAAGCTCCAGTGGCTGCGCAACTCCGTGTAGGCAAAGCCCAGGCATTCGTGGCTGGCCAGGTCCATTGGCGAGATGATGGGCGGGTGTGACGCCAGATAGGCGGGCGAAGCGCAGAGAATCAGCCGGTACGGCGCCAGGCGGCGGGCAATGCGGCTGCTGTCGGCCAGCTCGCCTACCCGGAACACGACGTCCGCCCCCTCCTCGATTGCATCGACATACCGGTTCGTGAGCGACACCTCGACCTGCACATCCGGGTAGGTCGCCATGTATTCGGTCAGGCGTGGCATCAAGGCGTGGATTCCGAAGGTGAGCGGGGCGTTGACGCGCAGGCGGCCGCTGGGACGGGCATGGCTCTCGGCGGCCAATCCCTCCGCAGCGGCCACCTCGGCCAAAATGACTTTCACCTTTTCGTAATAGCTTGCCCCGATTTCCGTTAAATGCTGGCGCCGCGTGGTGCGGTTGAGCAAGCGGATGCCCAAGTGCTGCTCCAAAGTCAGCACATGCTTGCCCACCAGCTGCGGCGACATGCGGAACACGTCGGCGGCAGCGGAAAAGGAGCCCAGCTCGACCGCCTTGGCAAACACGGTCATGCTCAGTAGTCGGTCCATCGCATCCACCCATTACAAACGCCACATTTCAAGTGACCAATTTTAATCGACATTTATCTTCTGGCGTTTATAGTCCAAAGTAGCGGCATTCTCTTTCCCGGGCATAAGCATGCACCGCTTTAATCGCTCCTCCGCAGACGGCCTTGCTTTGCCCTCGTACGCCGCCCCGGCCGGCGCGCCCCGCGCCCACCTGTCGGGCGAGGACGTCGTGTTCACCAATCCGATCGCCGGTCGGCCATCCATTTCAGATCGATCATTTCACCACCAGCGGCAGCATCAAGCCAGGCAGCACAAGTGCATACGCACCTTAAACCACTCATATCGTCGATAAAGGAGTATTACCATGACATCGGAAGCAAACAGGCTCACCATGCAGAAGTTTGTTGAGTTCATCAACACCGCCAGCCAGGCACTGGCTGACGAACTCATCTCGACAGACGCAATCTTTCACGTACCGGGAAGTCCGGAGCCCATGCGAGGGCCGGCTGGATATCTCGCCATCATCGCCATGATGCGTGAAGGCTTCCCCGACATCCAGTGGACCCTGGAAGAAATGGTGGCCGAAGGTGATAAAGTCGCCGCCCGGTTCATTATGCGCGGCACACATCAGGGAACGTTCTTCGGTGTGCCGCCTACCGGGAAGCAGATTGCGGTGCAAGCCATGAACCTCTACCGTCTGTCCGACGGCAAGTTCGTCGAGGAGCGCGGCCAGCCCGACATGCTTGGCTTATTACAGCAAATCGGTGCCGTGCCGTCGCATTGAGCAGCCATAAGTGCTGCTCTGTCCCACTACTGCGCCGTACTGGTATGCCCGTTGAAATGGCGCGTGTACCAGTCCGTGGCCAGCAGGGCGGCCTGGTGGCGCGTGTCGGGGCCGCTGGGCGCGGCGATCTGTTCCAATTGCTTGTCGCAGCGCAAGGTGGCAAATGCCATGCGGTTCAGGCCGGCCACGTCGGGGTCGCGTCCGCCCACGATCAGCAGAGACGGCACGCGCACGTTTTCAAGCGCCGCCTTGCCCGCCATTTCCACCTGCCCATCGCAAACGGCCAGCGCGGCGATTTCCGCGCTGCGCCAGGCCGCCAGTTGCATCACGACGGCCGCGCTGGTGCCATAGCCATACAGGCCGCAGGGCAAGCGCCGCGTGGACGGGTCCACTTGCAGCCAGCCCAGGGCTTTTTCCAGCTGGCGCGCGAGCAGCACGATATCGCTGCGCACGAAATACGCGTGGCCATTGCTGCCGCCGCCAGGCTCGATACCGCCCTGGTCGAAGCGCAGGGTAGCGATGCCCGCTCGCAAAAAATCCTGGGAGGTGGCGTGGCTGGAAGCGCCAAGGTAGTCGCTATCGGCGCCCGCGCCGTGGGCAAACAGGACGATGCCCACGGGCCGCTCGGGCATTTCAAGCACGCCGTCCATTTGAAGTTCATCGGCCGTGATGCTGACAAATTGTTCTTGCATGGCTGCCTCCGCTATCGAGCTGGAATGACGCTGACATCAAGCTGAAATCACGCTGCTAGTACGCTGATCGGCAAGCATCAGTGTACCAGCCTGCGCCCGTTCACGCGCGGCGCACGTCAAATTCGCCACGCGCGCCCATCAGACGGCGCCGTGCCGGTCCAGCCCCTTGAGCACGGCTTCCGGGCGGATCGGCAAATGCCGCACGCGCGAGGCCACGGCGGCAAAGATGGCGTTGCCGATCGCCGGCGCCACGGCCGTCGTGGGCGGCTCGCCCATGCCCGTCGACGTTGCCGTGCTGGCCACGAATTCGATGTCGAGCTCGGGCACGTCGGCCATGCGCAGCGGCGTGTAGGTATTCAGGTTGATATCCTTCACCTGGCCGTTGAGGAAAGCCGTGCCTTCATGCAAGGCCATGCTCACGCCCCACAGGGCGCCCCCTTCCGCCTGCGCCAGCGCGCCATCGGGGTCGACGATGCTGCCCGCGTCGATCACCATGAACAGCTTTTCGACTTTCACCATGCAAGTGCTGCGGTCCACTTTCACTCTGGCAACGCACGCCGTCCACGTGGGCATATCGCGTTCCTGGCCAAACGTGGCGGCAATGCCCAGGCCCGTGTCGGGCGGCATGGCCGTACCCCAGCCCGCCTTGTCCGCCACCCGGCGCAATACATGAGCCAGGCGCGCGGCGCCGCCGACGGCGTTCGGCGCGCAGCCCGCATTGCGCCCCGTCGCCTGCAACAGCGACAAACGGAACGCCAGCGGATCGACCTTGGCCGCCTGCGCCGCCTCGTCCATGAAACTTTCCACAGCCCAATTCGTCCAGCCGGGCCCCACGGAACGCAGCCAGCCGGGGCGAAAACTGCTGTTGGCCAGGTCGTTCGACACGGCCCGCACGCGCTGCGCACCCACCGAATACCAGTGGTCGGCGCCGGCGATGGCGAACGGGTCATACGGATGGCCCTGCTTATCCTTGGCCAGGAAGGCGGGGATCATCGCTTGCGTGGGCCAGCCCGCGCTCGCTTCGTGCACCATCGCCGACACCTTGCCTGTGTCGTCGAACGCCATGCGCACGTGCTGCACGGACGGCGAACGGGGCGAATCGAAACGGGCGTCGTCGGCCCGCGTGCATATCATCTTGACGGGGCGCCCCACGGCTTGCGCGGCCAGCGCGGCCGGCACGCAATAATCGCCATTCAGGCGACGGCCGAAGCCGCCACCGAGCAGATAAGTGTGCAGCATGACATGGCTCTCGGGCACCTTCAACGCCTGCGCCAGCACGGGCAGTATCAACGATTGCCACTGGTTGCCCGCATGAATGTGCCAGACGCCGTCGATTTCCTGCGCCAGGGCATTCACGGGTTCCAGCTGGAAATGCAACACGGTACTGGTCGTGTAGTGGCGTTCCAGCTGCAGGCTGGCCTCCTTGAACGCTTGCTCCACGCCATCGTCATCGACGACGCGGGCGCCCAGGCTCGCGTCGGCCAGCTGTTTGGTCGCGTAGTTGACAATATCCTGCTCCGCCACGTGGGCGGCCGCGCCGGCCCGCCATTTCACTTGCACGAGCTCGGCCGCGCGCATGGCGGCCGCATACGTTTCGGCCACCACCATGACCCAGCCGGGCACCGTGCCGCTGGGGTCTTGCAGGGCTACACTGCGCAGGTAGCCCGGCACCTTCCTGGCCGCCGTATCATCGATGGACACCACTTTCGAACCGTAGCGCGTGGGCGGGATCTTCGGGCGCGCAAACAGCATGCCCTCGACTTCCGCATCGATGCCGTACATGGCCGTGCCATTGATTTTCGCGGGGATGTCGAGCGCCTGCACGTTCTGGCCGATCAGGCTGCGCTGCTGCGGCGTCTTCAGCACGATGGCTTTCAATTGCTCGGGCGAGTACTGGCGCGCCAGCTTGCCACGGCGCACGATGTCGCCATAGCTGATCGACCGCCCCCGGCCATGCACGACGCCCAGCCTGGCGTGGCAGGCGGACACGGGCACGCGCAGCAGGCGCGCGCCCTCCTCGACCAGCGCGAGGCGCCCGGCCGCGCCGGCGCGGCTGAGCGGGTCGAAATTCTGCCAGACGGACCAGCTGCCGCCCGTCACCATCAAGCCCCATTTCGGGTCCGTGTCCACGTAATGCAAGCGTACTTTGCTCCAGTCCGCTTCAAGCTCCTCGGCCACGATGCGCGCCAGGGCCGTGCCGATATGCTGGCCCATTTCCGCCTTGGCGATGTTGACGGTAACGATGCCGTCGCGGCCGATCTCAAACCAGATGCTGGGATCGAACACGGGCGCGGCGCTTTGCTTAGACTGCACGGGCGCCGCCTTGCCTGCGGCCAGGGAGCTGTCGGCGCGCAGGAAGGCGAGGGTAAATCCCGTACCGGCGGCGGCGATCAGGAAACCGCGCCGTCCCAATGGGCTGGGGCGGGCAGCTGAATTTTCTTTCGGTAACTTAAACACCGGGCGCCTCCTGCATGCCGGCCGCCAGTTTGATGGCCTTGCGGATGCGCACATACGCCATGCAGCGGCACAGGTTGCCGCTCATGACGGCGTCGATATTCGCATCGGTCGGCTGCGGATAGTCTTTCAGCAGGGTGGCCGCCTGCATGATCTGGCCCGACTGGCAATAGCCGCACTGGGGCGCCTGCGTGGCGAGCCACGCCCGCTGCAACGGGTGCGTGCCATCGGGCGACAGGCCTTCGATGGTGGTGATGGCGCAGCCGGCCACGGCGGCAATCGGCGTGATGCACGAGCGCATGGCGCGGCCATCCACGTGCACGGTGCAGGCGCCGCACATGCCGATGCCGCAGCCAAACTTCGTGCCTTTTAATTTAACTTCGTCGCGCAGCACCCACAGCAGGGGCGTCTCGGCGTCGCTCTCGGTGCCGAAGGGCTGGCCATTCACGGTCATGTTGTACATAGAGTCTTTCAGTAATTACTTGCCGGCGCGGGCGCGTGCCACGGCCGCTTCCAGATTTGTCCAGGCCGGCTGGTGGCTGCGGCTGCGGCGCAGATAGGCGGCCAGCTGAGCCACGTCGTTGTCCGTCAGCGAGGCGGCAAAGCCGGGCATCAGCACGCCGGGCATGGCTTCGTCCTTGCTCAAGCCGTGCAGGATCACCTGGATCAGGTTGGCGGGATCGGGCGCGCTGACGGCGCTGTTCAGGCTCAGTTCCGGCCGCAGCGCCGCGGGCTTGCCATCGCTGTTCGAATGGCACGACGCGCAGGCGGCCACGTACAGGCTGGCGCCACGGTCGTTGTCGACCAGGCTGACGCGCTGCGAACGCTTGATGCCAGCTTTTACCACGGTATCGGTATCGACCTGGCGTTGCTCTGCACCGGCCACGCCCGCAAAATACACGGACAGCGCGCGGATATCGCTATCGGGCGAGGCGCCCATGCCTTCATGCACGACAGCCGACATGGGCCCGGCCGCCACGCCGTGCAGGGACGTCGCCCCCGTGCGCAAAAAGGCGTACAGCTCGTCCTGCGTCCACGGCAGCGGGGCCGTGTTGGCGCTGGTCAAGGCCGGCGCATACCAGTGGTCGATGGCCGCGCCCAGATAGGATGAGCCGGCAAGTTCGGCGCCCAGCGCATTGCGCGGCGTGTGGCAGGCGGCGCAATGGGCCAGGCCCTCGGCCAGGTAGCGGCCCCGGTTCCAGTCCAGCCCTTGCGCGGGATTGAGTTGATAGCTGGCCGGCTTGAAAAACAGCAGCTTCCAGCCTGCCTGCAAGGGCCGCAAGTTCAGGGGGAAAGGCACGCTGTTGGCGGGCGCTGCCGCATACACGGGCGGGCGCGTCATGAAATACGCGTACAAGGCCGCCAGGTCGTCATCCGAGACGAGGTTGAAATGGGTGTACGGAAAGACGGGATACAGATGGGCACCGTCGCGGCCCACGCCTTCGCGCATGGCCCGCTGGAAGGCGGCCTGCGACCAGCGGCCGATGCCCGTTTGCCGGTCGGGCGTGATATTCGTCGCATAGATCGTGCCGAACGGCGTGGCCAGGCCGTGGCCGCCCGCGTACTCGGCGCCGCCCTTGGCCGTGTGGCAAGCGGCGCAATTGCCCATGCCGGCCAGGATGCGGCCCCGCTCCACCACTTGCGGGGGAAATGCCGTGGCGGCAGGGGGATCGATGGGCGCCAGCGCGGGACGCCAGTAATACAGATACGCGGCCAGGGCCGCCACGATGAGCAATGCCAGCGACAGCAGCAAGCCGGTGAAGATTTTCTTGAGCAAAACAGGAGTCCGGTAAAAGGCCAAGCACGCGCCTGCCGCGCACGGACGGCGGCAGCAGGGCAGATTGTGGCAATGAATGGGAGAATCTTACCGCGATTGTGACTTGTTGTATGTACGCAATGACACGCAGGTGCCGCCTGCAGGCGGGCTGCGCCTTATAATCAGCGTTTCAGCACGCCGCCGCTCCTTCATGCATACCGTTACCATCATCCTCATCCTCGTGTTGACCGTCGTCCTGTGCGGCTTTCTCGCCCGCTCGCGCTGGGTCAAGCTGCCACTGCCCCTGATCCAGATCGCCGGCGGCACGGGATTGGCCGTGTTTGGCGTGCAAGTGCCGCTCGATCCCGACATTTTCTTCCTGCTCTTCATCCCGCCGCTGCTGTTTCTCGATGGCTGGCGCATTCCCAAGGGCGCCTTCTTTTCCGACGCGCGCTCGATCCTGATGCTGGCCATCGGCCTCGTGCTGTTTACCGTGCTGGGCATGGGCTTTTTCATCGACTGGCTGATTCCCAGCGTGCCGCTGGCCGTCGCTTTCGCGCTGGGCGCCATCCTGTCGCCGACGGACCCCGTGGCCGTCTCGGCGATCGCCGCAGGCAATCCGATCCCGCCGCGCCTGATGCACATCCTCGAAGGCGAATCCCTGCTCAACGATGCGTCGGGCCTCGTCTGCTTCACTTTTGCCGTCGGCGCCATGATGACGGGCGGCTTTTCCATCGGCGCCGCCTCGCTGAGTTTCCTGCAGGAAGCAGGCGGCGGCATCATCATCGGTCTGGCCATCTCATGGGGCGTGGGCCTGGCGAATAAATGGCTGGTGAGCAAGGTCGGCGAAGAACCGGGCCTGCAAATCCTCATCAGCATCCTGATCCCGTTTGCCGCCTACCTGGGCGCCGAGCAAATCCACGGCTCGGGCATCCTGGCCGCCGCCACGGCGGGCGTGTCCATGCATTATGCCGACCTGATCGGCCGCCCGCTGGCCGCCACGCGCACCCAGCGCAAGGCCGTGTGGGATACCGTGCAACTGGTCTTGAATGGCGTGATCTTCGTCATGCTGGGCGCGCAGCTGCCCACCACCGTTGCCGGCTTGCCGGCCGCCTCGGCCGAGATCGGCGCCGGCAGCGCCTGGAAACTGCCGCTGTTCGTCATCGCCATCACGGTGGGGCTGACCTTCATGCGCTTCCTCTGGGTCTTCATTTCCATGAAGCTGACCCTGTTCAAGCACCACAAGAAGGTGGCGGGCGAACCGAAGGACGCGGCGCTGCTGGCCCGCCCCAGCCTGCGATTGCTGCTGGTGGCGTCGTTCGCGGGCGTGCGCGGCGCGCTGACCCTGGCCGGCATTTTGACCCTGCCCTTGTTCCTGCCCGATGGCACGCGCTTTCCCGCGCGCGACCTCGTCATCTTCCTGGCCATGGGCGTGATTTTGCTGTCGCTGCTGCTGGCCAGCGTCACCCTGCCCCTGCTGACCAAGGGCCTCGTCTTCGCGCCGCCCGCGCGCCGTTCGACGGAAGAGCGCAACGCCCGCGCCGCTGCCGCCGAAGCGGCCATCGCGCGGCTGGAAAAAGTGTGCGAAGGCATCGACAAGAATGACAAGCAGCAAGTCGTCACGGAAGCGGCCAACCGCCTGATCGAAGCCTACCGGCGCCGCCTCGCGTATGGCGAAAGCAGCAACGACGAGGCGATGCGCTTGCAGGAACTGGCCAGGGCCGAACGCTCGCTGCGCCTGGAAGCGCTCAATGCGGAGCGCGATGAACTGTTCCGCCGCCGCATCTCGGGCGAGCTGGACGATACCATTCACTTGCGCCTGCTGCGCGAAATCGACTTGCTGGAAGCGACACTGGAAGAATAGCAACACTCTGGCCCGCCTAGGCAGTGTTGATAAGTAATTCTCATGGTAAAGAATGCAAGTTTTCACATTCGTGTTTATAATGCAAGGTTTATGGCGTCATGCCGTGATTTACTTTCAACATGGACTTCCGTAGAGTCTGTGTTGCGAAGTAACTATTTGAATAGCCACCGACCTGCATAAAGACACCGACGCCGTGCCCTTCTCCCCTCGCCACCGGCAGCGCCCCGCGCCGCCCGTCCTGCTCGCTGTCGTGCTGCTGGCCTCCCTGCTCGCCTGCGGTGCGCTGGCGCCGTGCGCGGCGTGGGCGCAAACGGGCGCGGCTGCCGACGCCAGGCGTCCCGCCGAAGTGGCGCAGGTCCTGTTCGGCATCATCAGTTATGTGCGCTGGCCCGTGGCGCGCCAGGAAGTGCGCGTCTGCATGCTCGGTGCGCCACGCTACGGCGCGTCCATCGTCGACACTCCCGCTTCCAGCCTGGGCCAGCGCATCCGCGTGAAACTCCCGGCGATGGCCAGCGCGGCCAGCGAATGCGACGTCGTCTACCTGGGCAGCCTGCCCGAGGGCGAACGCGAGCATCTGCTGGCGCAGATCATCGGCAAACCGATTCTATCGGTCGCCGAACCGGGTACTTCCTGCGCCGTGGGCACGATGTTCTGCCTGCGCCTGACCGAGGCGCAGATCGGTTTTGACGTCAACCTCGACGCCATCGCCCGCAGCGGCCTGCGCGTGCATCCGAATGCCTTGCAAATTGCACGTCGCAAGGGACCGCCGCCATGAGCGCCCGCATGAGCAACAAGCACGCCCGCCAGCCCCGCCGCACGCTCGACAGCGTGCTGCGGCGCGCCCACCTGAGCGTGTCGCTGATCGCCGTGCTGGCCGCCGGCCTGACCCTGACGGCCGTGGCGCTGCTGGCCCTGCGTGTGTATTCGGACCAGAACCTGCGCCTGGTGGCCCGGTCGATGAGCTACACGGTGGAAGGGGCCGTCGTCTTTGGCGACTCCATGGCCGCCAGGGAAGCGCTGGCCCTGATCGGCGTCAATGAAGATATCGACCAGGCCCAGGTAAGCGACCAGGCCGGCAAGGTGCTGGCCCGCTGGGAACGGGGCGAACACGGCACGCGCTACTACATCGAGCGTGCGTTGACGGGCTGGATGCTGCCCGATTCGCTGACCTTCCCCATCATGCGCAATGACCAGGCCATCGGCAGCATCAAGCTGGTGCCGCACAGCCGCAGCCTGCTGCCCTTCCTGCTCAGCGGCCTCTCCTGCCTGCTCGCCTGCCTGGTGCTGAGCCTGGTCGTTGCCGTGCGCCTGTCGCGCAGCATGGAAACGGAAATCACGTCGCCCCTGCGCCACCTGGCGGAAACGGCCCACCGCGTGCGGCGCGACCGCTCGTTCGAGCTGCGCGTGCCGCCCGCCAATATCGCCGAGCTGAACCAGATCAATGACGACTTCAACGCCCTGCTCGACGAACTGGAAGCGTGGCAAAGCCATCTGCAGAAGGAACACGCCTCGCTGTCGCACCGCGCCAACCATGACAGCCTGACGGGCCTGTCGAACCGCGCCTTCATGGAAGCGGAACTGGAACGCGCCATCCTCGACGCGCGGGTGGGCAATGGCAAGGTGGCCGTGCTGTTCCTCGACAGCGACCGCTTCAAGTACATCAACGACACCTTCGGCCATGCCTCGGGCGACCGCGTGCTGGTGACGATCGCCGCGCGCATCAAGCAGCAATTGCGCGAAGGCGACCTGGTAGCGCGCCTGGGCGGCGACGAATTCGCCATCGTGCTCAAGCCGCTGCGCAACAGCAGCGACGCCATGCACATCGCCGACAACATCATCGCCGCCATGGCGCAAGCCATTGAACTGCCCACCGGCAACAGCATCGTCAGCTCGCTGACCATCGGCGTGGCCGTCTTTCCCGATCACGCCATCGACGCCATCTCGCTGGTCGGCGCGGCGGACGAAGCCATGTACCGCGCCAAGCAGGCGCAGCGCGGCACGCGCCAGGTGGCGCGCCTGCCGCAACCCCATACTCACCCCTGAACCAAGGAGCAACACCATGCAATTCATCTACACGCAATTACGCCGCGGCTTACTCGGCTTGTTCATGCTGGGCCTGCTGGCCGCCTGCCAGAGCACGCCAGAAATCAAACCGCTGTTCAATGCCGAGCAAGTCGCCACCTTGAAGGAGCAAGGCTTCAACCAGACGGACGAAGGCTGGGAACTGAGCTTTACCGACAAGCTGCTGTTCGAGTTCGACGCCGCCAAGCTGATCGCGCCCAGCCGGGGCGCCATCCAGAAAATCAGCGCCGCCCTGCTGAAAGTGGGCATTACCCACATGCGCGTGGAAGGCCATACGGATAACGAAGGCACGGAAGCGTACAACAACAAGCTGTCGCTGGCGCGCGCCAACGTGGTGGCCGACGCCATGAGCGCATCGGGCATTCCGCGCGAGAACATCACCGTCAAGGGCCTGGGCATGAGCAAGCCCGTGGCCTCGAACGCCAGCAAGACGGGCAAGGCGGAAAACCGCCGCGTCACCGTCATCGTTTCGGCGCCTTGACCATGGGCGTGCCCGCCGTGCGCTGGGTCGTGATGGGCGTGTCCGGCTGCGGCAAGAGCGCCGTCGGCAGCCTGCTGGCCGGCGCCTTGCACGTGCCCTACGTCGAAGGCGACGAGGTGCATCCACCGGAAAACGTGGCCAAGATGGCGGCCGGCATTCCCCTCGACGATGCCGACCGGGCCGGCTGGCTGGCCGCCCTGCGCGAGCGCATCGCCACGGCCCGCGCGCAAGGCAGCGGCCTCGTCGTCTCGTGCTCGGCCCTGAAGCACGCCTACCGCGACGTGCTGCGCGAGGGCGACCCGGCCCTGCGCTTTATCCACCTCGATGGCCCGCGCGACGTGCTGGAAAGCCGCTTGCAGCGCCCCGGCCATTTCATGCCGGCCAGCCTGCTCGACAGCCAGCTGGCCGCCTTGCAGCCATTGCAGCCGGACGAGGCCGGCATGGTGCTCGACATCCGCCAGCCGCTGCCCGTGTTACTGGAACAAATCCTGCAGGCGCCCTGACTGGCGGCTGCGCGGCTGGACAGCCCGCGGCCCCCTGTGTAGACTGGCGCGCACTTTCATGAGGGATTTTTATGAGCACACCAACGACAAAACCAGCACCGGGCCCGGAATTCTGGGAACGCGCCGACCAGGTCATCGCCCTGGCCAATGAGCAATGCATGCACAGCGGCGGCAATGAAGTAGCCACCTCGCTGCTGTACGCGGCCGCCCGCTTCAACGCCTTCCTCGTCGCCAGCAAGAGCAACGACGTGGCCAAGATGCAGGAAGAAAAGGAAGGCGCCGTGGCCTTCTTCACGGAACAGTACAAGCGCATGCTGACCGACAACTTCAACGACTACATCACCAACTTCGACAAATACACGCAACCATCGTCGGCCCCCAAGGCCTGATGACGGCGGCCAGCCTGGATGGCCACCGCGCCCGCGCCACCCACGCCGATAGCCTGCTGCACGGCACGGTGCGCTTTGCGCCTTTACCATCGCTATGGCTGACGGCCATGCTGGCCGGCGCCGTGACGGGCGCCCTGTTCTTCTTCAGCTGGACCGGCCTGCTGCTGTTCGTGGCCGGCACGGCCATCGTCCTGCTGTTCGGCCACTCGCTGGGCAGCCACCGCAAGCTGATCCACGACAGCTTTGAATGCCCGCAATGGCTGGAATACCTGCTGGTGTACCTGGGCGTGCTGGTGGGCCTCAGCGGTCCGTTGGGCCTGCTGCGCCAGCACGAACTGCGCGACTATGCGCAGCGCCTGCCCGACTGCCACCCGTATTTGCGCCACGGCGCCGGTTTCTGGCGCGATGCCTGGTGGCAATTGTTCTGCCGCCTCGACCTCGACCACCCGCCGCACATCGCCATCGAGCCGCGCATCGCGCACGACCGCCTTTACCGTTTTCTGGAAAGAAGCTGGATGCTGCAGCAACTGCCATGGGCCCTGCTGTTCTTTGTCTGGGGCGGCTGGGGCCTGGTCTGCTGGGGCATCTGCGCGCGGGTCAGCGCCGGCGTGCTCGGCCATTGGTTGATCGGCTACTTCGCCCACAACCATGGGCAGATGCATTTTCATGTCGACGGGGCCGCCGTGCAGGGCCGCAATATCCGCCTGACGTCGCTGCTGACCATGGGCGAATGCTGGCACAACAACCATCATGCGTATCCGGGCTCTGCGAGGCTGGGCCTGCTGCCGGGCGAATGGGACCCGGGCTGGTGGATGCTGCTGCTGTTGCGGCGCCTGGGGCTCGTCTCCGGCCTGCGCCTGCCGCAAGACCTGGCGCCGCGGCCGGAACTGCGCGAAACGGCTGGCCGCAGATAGTTATTGACCAATCGTTCACCAATGCATATAGTGGTGCCAGAAACAGGGCATCCCGCCCCGTCGTACCCATCGCCTACCTACCATGGCCAGACCACGCAACTTTGACGAAGCGACCGTCACCAGCCAGGCTGCCGCCGTCTTTGGCAGCCTGGGCTACAACGCCGCGTCGATCGATGACCTGGTCAAGGCGACGGGTTTGCTGCGCGGCAGCCTGTACAAGGCTTTCGGCTCCAAACGCCATCTGTTTGAGCGCGTGCTGACACAAGCACTGCAGCCTGGCTGGCCGGCGCGGGAAGAAGCGGTCGATTTGCTGATCATCGCCTTGAAGGAACTGGCGCCCTCTGACGCCGCCATCACGGCGCTGTGCCGTGCCGCCGTACTGGACACGGGTGCCGATACGTCCCGCCTGCTGGGCGAACGCCTGTTAAGCCATCTGGATCAACCAACGAAGGAGACACCATGCCTAGCCTCGAATTGAACGACGATGCACTGACCATCCGCCTGGCCCTGTGGGAAAAACTGGCGTCCTTTCAGGGCAACCTGTGCATTCCCCTGCAACATGTGCGTGGAGCCACCGACGATGACGGTTTCCGCGGCGCGGCCCTTGGCTTGCGCGCACCGGGCACCAACCTGCCGGGAGTCATTTCGGCAGGCACGTATCACAAGGGCGGCGACCGCCAGTTCGTCTTCATGACGCGTGGCATGCAGCCACTGGTCATCGAATTGCAAGGCGAAAAATGGGCGCGCCTGGTGCTGGGCGTGCCTGATGCACGCGCCATGGCGGCGCGCATCAATGCACTGGCCATGGCGCCAGGCTGAAGCATCAGCCCGGTTCGCCAAGCAGGTAGTTGTTCTTCACGCGCACATAGTGCTCGGCCGAATAGCGCAGGTAGGCGATTTCCGCTTCCGTCAGCGCGCGTACCTTGGCGGCGGGGCGGCCCACGTACAGGTGCCCGCTTTCCAGCACCTTGCCCGGCGACACCAGGCTGCCCGCCCCCAGCATCACGTGCTTTTCCACCACCACGTCATCCATGACGATGCTGCCCATGCCGATCAAACACTCGTCGCCAATCGTGCAGCCGTGCAAGATGACGGAGTGGCCGATGGTCACGTACTTGCCGATGGTCAAGGGTGAACCGTCGGGCTTGGCCGCGTTCCTGTGCGACACGTGACCCATGGAAAAGTCCTGGATATTGCTGCCTTCGCCGATGACGATGCGGTTGACGTCGCCGCGCAGCACGCTGTTGCACCAGATCGAGCAGTCGTCGCCGATCTGCACGTCGCCAATCACTTGCGCCGTGTCATGCAGGTAGACGCGCTCGCCCACGACGGGGCGGGTATTCAGGTAGGAACTGACAGGCATCGCTTTCTCACTCTTCATTAAATTGAAACAACAGGATTCACACCCAGCCGGCGGCCAGCGCAAAAATCGCCAGGCCATGGGCCAGGGATGCGCCCAACAAGCCGGCACGGCAATATACCAGCCCCGCCACCACGCCTTCGATCACGGTGAAGACGACGATGGGCGCACCCACCTGCGTGACGGTGGTGGCAAGGAAGGCGTGGCACAAGCCAAACAGCAGGCCCGACACCAGCGCCGCGCGCCAGGCCGGCAGCCAGGCACGCAATTGCTGCTGCAGCAAGCCGCGAAACAGCAATTCCTCATAACAGTTAGCCGCCAGCGCAAAGGCCAGCAGCAAGGGTAGCAGCGATGGCGCGACGGGCGGCAGGGACGGCAAGCCGAACAGCGCCTTCAAGCCCGCCGCCAGTGCGATGATCAGTGCGGCGCCCGCCACGCCCAGCAGCACGGACAGGACCGGCCGCATGCCGAACCAGCGGATCTGGCGGCGCGCCTCGCTTTCCAGGCAGCACGTGCTGGCCACCAGCCCCAGCGACATGGCGCCCAGCGCCAGCAAGACCAGCGGCGGCGCCGTGAAGCGCAAGCCGCCCGCCGCCACTTGCCAGTAGCCATGCGCCGTCATCGCGTCGCGCGCCAGCACGAAAAACACGATGTGCACGAGCACGCGCAGCAGCGGCACCGAGCGCGGCACCGCCAGCAGCAAGGCGGCGCAGACGAGGAAGGCGGGCGTGATCGCCAGCAGATACTGCGCCAGGAAAGTCAGGTCGGCCATCGCTCACATCGGGAAAAGACGGTGCCAACGGGCACGGGCGCAGCAATTGTATGCGGCGGCTGGCAAAATGGGCAAATATCCAGGCTATGCCGCCTTGCGCCAGCCATGCGTCAGCCCATGCGCCGCCAGTCCCGCCGCCAGCCCCCACAGGGCGCCGCCCACACCCAGCAGGGTCACGTTCGCAGCCGTGGCCAGGAATGTGATCAAGGCCGTTTCGCGCATGCGCACGTCCGCCATCGCCTGTGCCAGGCTGTTGCCGATGGCGCCCAGCAAGGCCAGGCCCGCCAGCGCCGTGATGAAGGAGCGCGGCAAGACCATGAACAGGCTGGCCAGGGTGACGCCGAAGATACCCACGAGGATGTACAGCACGCCGCACGCCAGGCCCGCGACATAGCGTTTCGACGGGTCCGCATGGGCATCCTTGCCCGTGCAGATGGCGGCCGTGATGGCGGCCACGTTGAAGGCGTGCGCGCCGAACGGCGCCATGAGCAGCGAACCGAGCCCCGTCACCGTCAAGATAGGATTGGCGCTGACGTTGTAGCCGTCGTTGCGCAGCACCAGCATGCCGGGCATGTATTGCCCCGTCAGGGTGATCAGGAACAGGGGCAGCGCCACGCCCAGCAGGGACGTCACGGAAAAACGCGGCATCTCGAACACGGGCGCGGCCAGGGCCAGTTCGATGCCTTGCGCATCGATGCGCCCCTGCGCCAGCAGCAGGGCCAGGCCGATCAGCATGATGCCCACCACGGCAAAGCGTGCCGTGAAACGGCGCAGCACGGCGTACGACAGCAACACCACCACCACCAGCAGCGGATCGGCGCTGGCGCCGCCAAACGCGTTTACGCCAAACTGCAGCAGGATGCCGGCCAGCAAACCGGCGGCGATGCCGCCAGGAATCAGCCGCACGAGACGTTCGAAGGCGCCGGACATGCCCAGCAGAATGAAGGCGATGGCGGAAATCATATAGGCGCCGATCACCTCGGCATACGGCGTGTGCGGCATGACGGTGGCGAGAAAAGCCACACCGGGCGTGGACCAGGCCGTGATAATGGGCGCGCGGTAGCGGTAGCTGAGCCAGATGCCCGTCACGCCCACGCCGATGCTCAGCGACCAAACCCAGGACGCCGTCTGCGCGGCGCTCAGCTGGGCCAGCTGGGCCGCCTGGAACACCAGCACGAAGGTGCCGCCATAGTTGACGAGGACGGAAATGAAAGCGGCCATGGCGGGGGACGCCAGGTCGCGCCAGCGCGCCCGGTCGGCCATGGCGGCGGTTGTTGTGGTTGTTGTCATGTATATGCCTCTGCCATTGAAAGCCAGCATACTAATGCTCACATGGACTGCTGAAGCAGGCCAATTCAAGCAAATACAGCAGACCACTTTGACAGCATTAACCGAGCGCGCGGGCCAGGCGGACGATGCCGCTGTCGATCTCGTGCGGGGTGAGCGCCGCAAAACCCAGCAGCCAGCCGCCGCGCGCCGGCGGCGTCGCGTACAAGCGGCTCAGGCCCGGCAGCACGATGCCCGCCTGCGCCGCCAGGCGTATCGTTTCCAGCTCCACCCTGCCCTCGTGCAGCAGACAGGGCATCTGCAAGCCGCCCGGCGGCAGTTGCGCCGTGACCACGTGCGGCAGGTGCCGCTGCACGGCCTGCGCCATCGCATCGCGGCGCACGGCGTATACCTTGCGCATGGCACGCACATGGGCAGCGAAATGGCCATCGGCGATGAAACGGGCCAGTGTCAGCTGATCGAGTTGCGGCGTGTGGCCATCGAGGATGCTGCGTGCATGGGTCATCGGTTGCACCAGCGGGGGCGGCAGCACCATGTAGCCGATGCGCAGGCCCGGATACAGCGACTTGGCGAAGGTGCCCAGGTAAATCGTGCGCTGCTGCGCGTCGAGCCCCTGCACGCACGCCGTCGGCAAGCCCGAGTAGTGGAACTGGCTGTCGTAATCGTCCTCGATGATCCAGCCCTGGCGCTCGTCCGCCCAGGCAGTCAGGGCCAGGCGGCGCTCGAGCGCCAGGGTGGCGCCCGTCGGATATTGATGCGACGGCGTGACGTACACCGTGTTGGCCCCGCTCGTGTCGGCGCGCAGGCTGGCCGTGCACAATCCCTGCGCGTCGACGGGCACAGGTACGACGCGTAGCTGCGCCATCTCGAACGCCTTGCGCGCGCCGAAATAGCCGGGGTCTTCCATCAGGATCGGGCCATGTGCATCGGCCAGCACCTGCCCGCACAGGTACAGGGCCTGGCGCGTGCTGCTCAGTACCAGCACCTGGCCGGCCGTGGCCCGCGCGCCCCGCTCCAGGTTGACATAGTCGGCGATGGCCTGGCGCAAAGGCTCGGCTCCTTGCGGGTCGCCGTGCAGCAGCACATGGTGTTCGCTGGCCGCCTGGCGCCGCAAGCGCTCCCACACGTCAAGCGGAAAAGCCCGCGTTTCCGGCAAGCCCGTGGCGAAAGCTTTTACGGTCTGCTGGTCGGCCACGCCGCCGCTGGCGAGAATCTGTGCGCCGCGCGCGCTGAGCGCCACCGTCTGCGTGGACAAGGGCGGCAGCGTCATCGCAGACTTGCCCAGCAAGCTCGCGCCTATCGTCGGCGACACAAAACTGCCCGATCCCGCCTGGCGCTGGATATAACCGTCCAGGCGCAGCTGCGCGTACGCCATTTCCACCGTATCGCGCGACACGCCCAGCGATTGCGCCAGCGCGCGCGTGGCCGGCAGGCGCAGGCCCGGTGCCAGCACGCCATCGAGTATCAACTGGCGCAGCGCGCGCTGCACGCGCACGCGCAAATCGAGCGCCGCCAGTTCGGGCGCGGCGATGCGGATTTTCAGGGTATCGAGTTCGAACTGCGGCGTCATGTGGCCTTGGCGCGGACGGCATCCACGGCAGCCATGCTGCTGGCCAGCGAAAAACCGTGCTGCTGCAGCACGGCCACCAGCTGTTCGCCGGCGCAGCCCAAACGCAGGTTTTCCGCCACCCAGTCCCGCCAGGCGGCGCCGATCTCCGGCATCGCTTCCTCTTCCAGCGTAAGACCGAGTATGCACTTGGCCAGCAAGCCGTTGATGCGCTTCGTGTCGATCAGGTGCTGCACCACGGCGTGGCCCGAGTGCGGAAACGGGTGCAGGGTGCATTGACCATAGGCGGCCAGGCGCTGCGCGTGCATGGCGTCGAGGTTGACCGATTCGCTGGCGCTGGCGCCAAGGTTAGCTACATCCGGTCGGGCCGCGTCGGGCCGCGTGCCGAACACCAGGTGCAGCTGCGTATGCTCAGTTGCCCTGGCGCGGCACAGGGCCGCCAGGTCGTAATAGCCGGAGGCTGGCGGGTCTTGCGCCAGCGATTCCATCACGGGCAGCCAGCGCAGCTCATGGTACAAGCGCGCCTGCTGCACGTCGAGGAAGGACAGCGGCCCGAAGGCGACGATCTGCTGCGCGTCCAGCAGCAAGCCATACATGACGGCCGCGTACGCACCCATGGACTGGCCGACGGTCGTGACCTGGCTGGGCGCGATGCGGCGCACGAGTTCGCGCAAGGCTTGCGCCGTCTCGTCGACATGGTTGCCCAGGCCTGCGATGCGGCGGTGGTACCAGGCATTGCCCGAATCGCGCACGAGGATTTTGTTCAGCGGCTGCCCGCTGGCCTGCTCCAGCTTTCTCAGGCGCCCGTAAAAATCGAAGGCGGGACGCGTGGTCCACGAAACGAAGCCGAAGGCGACGACCAGCGGCGCGCCGGGCACGATGCGGTCGACCAGCACGTCGTCGTCAGTGGTGGCCACCAGTCGATTATCCAGCGCTTGCGCTTGCAGCATCGGCCCGGCTCCCCGATCAACGTTAAAGAAAGCATGAGTTTAATGCCAGGACTGGCAAAATGGAAACGATCACCGCTGCCGTGCGCTGAGCGGCGCAAAAAACCTGCTAGTCTGCAGGCATTCCCCCTCACAGGAGCATCCCATGCCGCATCGCCTGAAATACCTTCCCCTCGCCGCCGCCATCGCCATGGCCGGTGGCTGTGCCGCCACCAGCGACAGCGCCAAGCCGAACGCCAGCCTGGCGCCGCAGGCCAGCCTGACGAATACCTACTGGAAGCTGACGCAGCTCGATGGGACTCCCGTGGCGATGGCGCCGCAGCAGGAACGCGAAGTGCGCATCACCCTTACCGCCGATGGCAAGGTCACCGGTTTCACAGGCTGCAACCGCGTCATGGGCGGCTATACGCTGGCCGGCACGGCCCTGCGCTTCACGCAACTGGCCGGCACGCGCATGGCCTGCCCGCCCCCTTTGATGCAGCTGGAAAGCGCCGTACTGACCAATTTGAACAGCGTGACGGGCTACCAGATCGAAGGCGAGAAGCTGATCCTGCTCAAGGATGGCGCGCCCGTGGCCAGGTTTGAATCGGTGTACCTGTAGGCTGTCGTCCGGCAGCAGGTCAGATGACCTTGAAGATTTCCAGCCCCCGCTGATTGCGCAAGCAGTACACTTGCTCAGATTGAAATGAGACGACAAATTTGCAGGGGCTCGATTCCACCAGGCAGGCAACGACTTCGCGCAAGGTGCTGCTGCAGGCATTGTATTCATCGCTGTTGTAGCGGAAATTGATCCTGTACTCCACCCGCCAGTCCTGCGGCGACGGCAGAAATTCGGCAAGCACGCAGTCAGGGCTGGCGCTTCCCATACCTTGCTCAATGCTCCTGATACGGACATAAAAACTCAGGCCCGACTCGGGGAACCAGCCATTGAAGCCCCTGTCGCTCGGCTCGACGTCCTGCGCCCCGCAGCGCGTCAATACGTCGGTCAATACCCCTTGCTCCAACTGCGCATCCGCTTCCAACGAAAACTCGATTGCCACTATCTGTCCTTGTCCGTATCTTGCCGGCCACGATGACCGGTGCGCTGAATGTAGCACAGCACGCATATTGCGCTTTCACCTTACAATGGGCGCTTGCAAAAAAGCCTCAACCAACCCGCCTGGAAGGAAGCCATGTCCGCACTGCCCTCGCCGTCTTCATCCCCGACACCATCGGCCGCCGGCCGCTACCGCGCTTTTCTGTTCGACATGGACGGCACCGTCATCAATTCCATCGCCGCCGCCGAACGCATCTGGGGCACGTGGGCGCAGCGCCAGGGCCTCGACGTGGCGGCCTTTTTGCCCACCATCCATGGCGCGCGCTCGGTCGACACCATCGCCAAACTGCGCTTGCCCGGCGTCGACGCGCAGCGCGAGTCGCAGGGCATCACGGATGCGGAAATCATCGACGTGGAAGGGATCATTGAAATCGCGGGCGCGCTGCGCTTTTTGGAATCGCTGCCGCCCGCACAATGGGCCATCGTCACCTCGGCGCCGCGTGCGCTGGCGACGGCCCGCCTGAAGGCGGCCGGCATGCCGATACCGGCCATCATGGTGACGGCGGAAGACGTCAAGGCGGGCAAGCCGAAACCCGATTGCTACTTGCTTGCGGCTGAAAAACTGGGCGTGGCGCCCTCCGACTGCCTCGTGTTCGAAGACGCGTCGGTCGGCATCGAGGCGGGCGAAGCGGCTGGCGCGAAGGTCATCGTCGTCACGGCCACGCATGCGCACCCGCTGGCCACGCGCCACCCGGCCATCGACAATTATGAAGCCATCGTCGCAACCGTCGATGCCGACGGCTTTATTGTCCTGGCCGAGACGGCTGCAGCACGCGCGACAAGATAGACTGCTCCAGCGCGGCGAAGGCCGCATGGCCGCGCTGGCGCGGGCGCGGCAAGTCCACCGGCACGTCCATGGTGATCTGGCCACCCTCGATCAGCAGCACCCTGTCGGCCAGGGCCACGGCTTCGGCCACGTCGTGCGTCACCAGCACGGCCGTGAAACCGCGCGCCAGCCATAGCGACTCGATCAGCTGCTGCATCTCGATGCGCGTCAGGGCGTCAAGCGCACCTAGCGGTTCGTCGAGCAGCAGCAGTTGCGGCTCGTGCACGAGGGCGCGCGCCAGCGCCACGCGCTGCTTCTGCCCGCCCGACAGGGCAGATGGCCAGTCGTTTGCCCGTTCGGCCAGGCCCACCGTCCACAGCGAGGCGGCCGCCGCGCCGACGGAACGGGGCAGGCCCAGGGCCACGTTATCGAGCACCGTTTTCCACGGCAGCAGACGCGATTCCTGGAACATGATGCGGATGTCGGGCGCGCCCACGCCGCTGCCGATGGCGATTCTGCCGTCATCGACGCTTTCCAGTCCCGCGATCGAGCGCAGCAAGGTGCTCTTGCCGCAGCCGCTGCGCCCCACGATGGCGACGAACTCGCCCGCTTCCAGCTGCAGGTCGACGTTCTTCAAAACAGGACGTTCGCCATAGGCCTTGCTCAATTGCGTCAGCTCCAAAGGCACGCCACGGCGCGCCAAGGGAGCTTGCGGCGCGGCCTTGGCCTGCGGCGGCGCACTGGCCGGGTCGTATTGCACGAAATGCGACAAAAAATCCGTTTCGATCTGGATGGGGGCGAGCAGCATGGTGTCTTCCTTCGTCATTTCGTCACTATCGGTAAGCGGGATTCCATCGCAGGCAGTGGCGTTCCAGCCGGCGCGAGAACAGATCGGCCAGCTTGCCCAGCAAGGCGTACAACAAAATCCCCACCAGCACCACGTCCGTTTGCAAAAATTCGCGTGCATTCATCGTCATGTAGCCGATGCCGGCCTGCGCCGAGATGGTTTCGGCGACGATCAGCAGCACCCACACGAGGCCCAGCGAAAAGCGCACGCCCACCAGAATCGAGGGCATGGCGGCCGGCAGGATCACGTCGCGGTACAAAGGCCAGCCCGAGAGGCCATAGCTTTTCGCCATTTCGATCAAGCCCTGGTCGGCCGAGCGGATGCCGTGGAAAGTATTCAGGTAGACGGGAAAGAAGACGCCGACGGCCAGCAGGAACAGCTTGGCCGTTTCATCGATGCCGAACCACAGGATCACCAGCGGAATCAGGGCCAGCGCGGGGATGTTGCGCACCATTTGCAGGGTCGTGTCGAGCAGGGTTTCCGCGTGGCGGAAGCTGCCCGTCAATAAGCCCAGCAGCAAGCCCAGTCCCGCACCGACGGCGAAACCGACCGTCGCGCGCCACAAGCTCGTTTTCAGGTGCAGCCACAATTCGCCCGACACGGCCAGGTGCCAGAACGCCTTCGCCACGGCCCACGGCTCGGGCAGGATGCGGCTCGACAGCCAGCCCCACTGCGCCGCCAGCTGCCAGGCCAGCAGCAGCGCCACGGGCAAGGCCCATGGCGCCAGCGAATCACGCCATGGCGCGGCGCGTGCCCGTCGTATGGAGCCGGCCGCCATCTCAGGCCGCCTTTTTCTGCGGCGCGGCAGGCACGATATTGCTGGCCATGACTTCGCCGAAGGGCCCCGTCAGTGACTGCTCACCCACGGCCTTGCCCTTGCCCAGCAGCGGGAACACCAGTTCGGCAAAGCGGTACGATTCTTCCAGATGCGGGTAGCCCGAGAAAATGAAGGTGTCGATGCCCAGGTCCGCGTATTCCTGCATGCGCGCCACCACGGTCGGCCCGTCGCCGACGAGGGCCGTGCCCGCGCCGCCGCGCACCAGGCCCACGCCGGCCCACAGGTTGGGCGACACCTCGAGCTTGTCGCGCCGCCCGCCATGCAGGGCCGCCATGCGCTGCTGGCCCACGGAATCCATCTTGCCGAAGGCCGCCTGCGCCTTGGCGATGATGTCATCATCGAGGTGGCTGATCAGTTCATCGGCCGCGCGCCAGGCCGCCTCGTTCGTTTCGCGCACGATCACGTGCAATCGGATGCCAAACCGGACTGTGCGGCCTTTTTTTGCGGCGCGCGCGCGGATGTCGGCGATTTTCTCGGCAACGGCGGCGGGCGGCTCGCCCCACGTCAGGTACACGTCCATCTGCTCGGCCGCCAGTTCATGCGCCGGTTCCGACGAACCGCCGAAATACAGCGGTGGATACGGTTTCTGCACGGGCGGATACAGGGTTTTGGAACCCTTGACCTGGATATGCTTGCCCTCGAAATCGTAGCCGGCCGCACCGCCCTCGCCCGCCAGCGTGGCGCGCCACACCTTGATGAATTCATCGGAAATTTCATAACGCTTGGCGTGGTCGGCAAACAGGCCGTCCGCTTCCAATTCTCCCTGGTCGCCGCCCGTGACGACGTTGATCAGGAGGCGCCCGTTCGACAGGCGGTCAAACGTGGACGCCATGCGCACGGCCAGGCCGGGCGTGGACAGGCCGGGACGGATGGCGACGAGGAATTTGAGCTTTTGCGTCACGCTGATCAGCGACGACGCCACCACCCACGCATCTTCGCAGGAGCGCCCCGTGGGCAGCAGCACGCCGTCGTAGCCGAGCGTGTCGGCGGCCACGGCCACCTGGCGCAGGTAATCGGCATCGACAGGACGCGCGCCCTGCGACGTGCCCAGGTAGCGGCTGTCGCCGTGGGTAGGGATAAACCAGAAGACATTCAATGACATGGTATTCGTTCCTTATTTTGCGCTGGTGGCCAGCTGGCGCGCCGGCAGCAGCGCATCCTTGACGACAATCGGTTTCGGGATCAGCTTCAGGCTGGAAAAGGCATCCGCCACCCTTTGCTGCGAAGCGATGACATCGACCGACACGGGTTTGACGCCATACGCATAGCGCGAGGCGGCCAGCGCCACGACATCCTTGCCCAGCCCCGTCTGTGCCGACAGGATCGTCGCCACTTCGTCCGGATTGTTGCGGCCCCAGTCATCGACCTTGGCCACTTCATCGAGCACGATGCGCAGGATCTCGGGATTTTTTTCCGCATACGTGCGCGAAGCCAGGTAGAACTGGTAGTTCGCCACCAGACCCTTGCCATCGGCCAGCACGCGTGCACCCAGCTGCTTTTCGGCGGCCGCCAGGAACGGATCCCAGATGGCCCACGCATCCACGCTGCCCCGTTCAAAAGCGGCGCGCGCATCGGCCGGCGGCAGGAACACGGGCTGGATGTCGGCGTACGCGACACCGGCCTTTTCCAGCGCTTTCAATAACAGGTAGTGCACGTTCGAGCCCTTGTTCAAGGCGATTTTCTTGCCCTTCAAATCGGCCAGGGTGCGCAGGCCGGAACCCTTGGGCACGACGATGGCTTCGCTGGCCGGCGACGCCGGCTCATTGCCGACGTAGACCAGGTTGGCGCCGGCCGCCTGGGCAAAGATCGGCGGCGCCTCGCCCACGGTGCCGAAATCGATGCTGCCCACGTTCAAGCCTTCCAGCAGCACGGGGCCGGCCGGAAACTCCGTCCATTTCACGCCCACGCCCTGTTCGGCCAGGCGTTTTTCCAGGGTGCCGCGCCCCTTCAGCAGGGTCAAGGTGCCGTATTTCTGGTAACCGATACGCACCTGCACCTGGACCTCCCCTTTGGCCTGCGCCTGCGCCGCGGCCGGCATGCCGGCCGCCATCACGCCGGCAGCGGCGGCAAACAGCAGGCCCAAGGTGGTACGGCGCGAAAGTCGTTGTGCGTGGCGGTGTGTCATGGCAGTTCCTTGGTCGGTGAATAATCAGGCGGCTTGATAGTGAGGCGCATACGGCTGGTCTTGCAGCGAACGTACGGGGTGCGGGATCTCGGCTGGCGCGGGCGGACGCTGTCCCTGCAGCACGAACAGGCCGGTGGACAATTCCTCGATGCCGGCCTGCACACGGTCGGCAATCGGCGCGTCCAGGCTCAGGCCCCCTTCTTCGTGCCATGCCAGCTGCTGGGCATTGGCATAGATGCTGGTGAACACTTGCTTGGCGCCCAGCGCATGGAGCACGGGACGCAGCGCATAGTCGAGCGCCAGGGTGTGGGCATGGCCACCGCCCGTGGCCAGCGGCAGCACCAGCTTGCCGGCCAGGCCATCTTGCGGCAGCAGGTCGAGGAAGGCTTTCAGCAGCCCTGTATACGATGCCTTGTAGATGGGTGTGGCGATCACGATGGCGTCCGCATCGGCCACGGCGCGCACGGCGCGGGCGATCGCCGCATCGTCGTAGTCGGCCAGCAGCAAAGCGCGCGCCGGCAAGTCGCGCACATGCAGCTTGGCGTAGCTGTGGCCTTGCAGCGCCAGCTGTTCGCCGATATGCAGCAGCAGGCGGCTGGAACTCGATGGGAGTTGCGGGCTACCGCCCAATAACAAGATGCTCATGTGATGCCCGTCCCTGTAAGTGATCGAAAGTGGCGTTGCTCGGATGCTTGCAGCCTATCGCCATCAGAAGCCCAGTAAAACGAATGCTTTCGCGCTTTGATATGCGTTTTTTGACTATCCGGGCCTGACGCCCCGCAAGCGAAGGTGCCGGTCCCCGCATGGCTTTTTTCGCATATCCATGCGCGGTTTTCTTCGTGTACGGCGCACGCGGGGCGGTGCAATATCGGCGTCATCGTCTTTCTGGAATCTCACTCATGTCTAGCGTTTTTCTCCATGCCGCCCGTCCCCAGCCGCCTGTGCCGGAACCCCTGCAGGACGCCATCAGCATCGCCACGTCGCTGGCCGCGCGCCTGGCCGAAACGGCCAATGCCCGCGACCAGGCCGGCGGCCATGCGGCGCAGGAACGCGAATGGCTGCGTGAGTCGGGCTTGCTGACCTTGTCGATTCCCGTGGAATTCGGCGGCCAGGGCGCGTCGTGGCCCCTCGTCTATCAAGTGATCCGCATCCTGGCGCGCGCCGACAGCGCGCTCGCGCATGTCTTCGGCTTCCACCATTTGCAGCTGGCCGGCTTGCAGCTGTATGGCAGCGCGCAGCAGCAGCGCCGCCTGCTCACCCTGACCGTCGACGAGCGCCTGTTCTGGGGCAATGCCTTGAACCCGCTCGACAAACGGGTCACGGCCACCGACAGCGGCGACGGCTATATCCTCGACGGCATCAAGAGCTTCTCTTCCGGTTCCGTGGGGTCCGACTGGCTGACCGTCTCCGCCTGGCACGCGCCCACGCAAACGGCGCTGATCGCCGCCCTGCCCACGCGCCAGGACGGCGTGACCGTGCAGGCGGACTGGGACGCCTTCGGCCAGCGCCAGACGGACAGCGGCAATGTGCATTTCCACGGTGTCGCCCTGCCGCGCGACCTCGTGCTGCAGGCGCCCGCGCAAGCGGCCACGCCGCAAGCGACCGTCCGCTCGCAGATCGCGCAACTGATCATGAGCAACCTCTATCTGGGCATCGCCGAAGGCGCGTTCGACGCGGCGCGCCAGTACACGGACGAGCAGGCAAAAGCCTGGTTTGCCTCGGGCGTGGCCAGGGCAACGGACGACCCTTTGGTGCAGCACCGCTATGGCCAGCTGTGGCTCTTGCTGCGCCCCGCGCAAGTGCTGGCCGACTTGGCGGCGCAGGAACTGGAAAAAGTGTTCCGCAAGGGAGCGCTGGTGACAGCGCGCGAACGGGGCTTGCTGGCCGTGGCCGTGGCCGAAGCCAAGTGCCTGGCGCACAAGGCGGGACTCGAGATCAGCAGCCAGATGTTCGAATTGACGGGCGCCCGTTCCACCTCGGCCCAGTATGGCTACGACCGCTACTGGCGCAACGTGCGCGTGCATACCCTGCACGACCCCATCGACTACAAGCTGCGCGACCTGGGACGCTTTGCCTTGAACGGCACGGTGCCCGAGCCGACGGCTTACTCGTAAAACCACGGCTTGGGCGAATCGATACATTTACGCCGTAGGCTATTCAGCGGACTTCCGGGGTCAGTCGCTTCGCGATCGGAATACGTCCCATTGGACGTATTTCCCCCGGCGGGTCTGACCCCAGTTCTTCACTATGCAGGAGTTAACATGACCATCACCCGCCGCAGCATCATCCTCACCGCCCTGACCCTCGCCCTGGGCAGCGGCTTCGTCCACGCCAAGGACCCGAAAGACATCACCATCGGCACCAGCGCCGGGCCGTATGCGGACCAGATCAAGCTGGGCATCAAGCCTATCCTGGAAAAGCAGGGCTACAAGGTCAAGCTGGTCGAGTTCAATGACTACATCCAGCCGAACTTCGCGCTGGCCGAGGGTTCGCTCGACGCCAACGTGTTCCAGCACATCGTCTACCTGAAGAAATTCGCGCTGGAGCACAAGCTGGCCCTGACGGACCTGATCACGATCCCGACCGCGCCGATTGCCATCTACAGCAAGAAGCACAAGACCCTGGACGACGTGAAGGAAGGCACGACGGTGGGCTTGCCGAACGATCCGACCAACCAGGCGCGCGCGCTGGTGCTGCTCGACCAGCTGGGATGGATCAAGCTGCGCGCCAGCTTCGACCCCGTGCGCGCGTCGGAAAAGGATATCGCCTTCAACACGAAGAAAATCAAGCTGCTGCCGCTGGAAGCGGCGCAACTGCCACGCTCGCTGGGCGACACCGACTACTCCTTCATCAATGGCAATTACGCGCTGGCCTCGGGACTGAAACTGACGGAGGCGCTGGTGGCCGAGAAAATCTCGCCCAACTACATCAACCTGGTGGCCATCCGCACGGCGGACAAGGACAAGCAGTTCGCGAAAGACCTGGCAGCCGCCTACCGCTCGCGCGAATTCCTCGACATCACAAACAAGCACTTTGCCGGCTATTCGAAACCCGATTACCAGCAAGCGTTGCAGACGGCGGCCAAATAAGCCATGGCCAAGACGATACGCTTCAATGCCTTCCAGATGAACAGCGTCGGCCACCAGTCGCCGGGGCTGTGGACGCATGCGCGCGACCGCAGCCACCGCTACACGGATCCCGCACACTGGACGGAACTGGCGCAGCTGCTGGAAGCGGGCCTGTTCGACGCGGTGTTCCTGGCCGACGTGCTGGGCGTGTACGACGTGTACCGGGGCAGCCTCGATGCGGCCCTGGAACACGGCGTGCAGGTGCCGCTGAACGATCCGCTGGCGCTCGTGCCCATCATGGCGCAGGCGACCACGCACCTGGGTTTCGGCGTCACCTGCGCCCTCACCTACGAACACCCGTATACGTTCGCGCGGCGCATTTCCACGCTCGATCACCTGACGGGTGGGCGCATCGGCTGGAATATCGTCACCGGCTATTTAGACAGCGCGGCGCGCAACCTGGGCTTGAGCCAGCAGCTGGGCCACGACGAGCGCTACGACCTTGCCGACGAATACCTGGACGTCGTCTACAAGCTGTGGGAAAAGAGCTGGGATGACGACGCCGTCGTCAACGACAAGGCGCGCGGCATCTACGCCGATCCGGCCAGAGTCCATCCGATCAACCATGCCGGGCGCCACTACCAGGTGCCCGGCATCCATTTGTGCGAGCCGTCGCCCCAGCGCACGCCGCTGCTCTACCAGGCGGGCACCTCGCCGCGCGGCACGCGCTTCGCGGCGCGGCACGCGGAAGCGACCTTTGTCAGTGGCCCCAGCAAGACGGTGGTGAAACGCTACGCCGACGACTTGCGCGCCGCCGTGCGGCAAAGCGGGCGCGATGGCGACGCGCTGCTGATCTACGCGCAGGCGCTGGTCATCACGGGCGCCACGGAAGAAGAAGCGCGCGCCAAGCATACCAGCTACCTGCGCCACGTAAATATCGAGGCGGCCCTCGTGCTGCTGTCGGGCTGGACGGGCGTCGATTTCAGCCGCTACCCGCTCGACGCCACCATCGACTACATCGATTCCCCGGCCGGCCGCTCGGCGCTGGCCTCGTTCAGCCAGGCCGATCCGGATCGCACGTGGACGGTGCGCGAAGCGGCCGAATACATCGGCCTGGGCGGGCGCGGCCCCGTGCTGGTGGGCGATGCGCGCCAGGTGGCCGACCAGCTGGAAAGCTGGCTCGATGAAACGGGCATCGACGGCTTCAACCTCGCCTTCGCCGTGGCCCACGACAGCATGGCCGACGTGGTGGCCCACATCGTGCCGGAACTGCAGCGGCGCGGCCGCTACCGCACCCGATACGAGGAAGGCAGCTTGCGTCACAAGGTCTTCGGCCAGGGCCCGCGCCTGCCTGCCGATCACGCGGGACGCCTGGTCAGCATCGCACCCGCCGCCGACGCCCTGGCAGCGGCATGACATATCCGATTCCCCGTTCAAGGACACCATGAAACGCAGAACCATCTTGCAACTGGCCGCCAGCGGCGCCACCCTCGCCGCCTTGCCCGGCCTCACCCGCGCCGCCGCGCAAGCGCCGCTGAAGGAGCTGCGCCTCGATTACGCCTATTATTCGCCCACCAGCCTGGTGCTGCGCCGCTTCGGCTGGCTGGAAGAAGCATTCAAGCCGGACGGCACCAGCATCAAGTGGGTGCTCAGCGCGGGCAGCAACCGCGCGCTCGAATACCTGAACGCCAACAGCATCGACATCGGTTCGAGCGCCGGTCTGGCCGCCCTGCTGGCCCGCGCCAACGGCAATCCTATCCGCGCGCCGTATATTTTTTCGCGTCCCGAATGGACGGCGCTGGTGGTGCGCAAGGATAGCCCCATCCGCAGCCTCGCCGACTTGAAGGGCAAGAAGGTGGCCGCCACCAAGGGCACCGATCCGTATCTGTTCCTGCTGCGCGCATTGAAGACGGCGGGCCTGAAACGCGGCGATATCGAACACGTGAGCCTGCAGCATGCCGACGGCCGCGCGGCGCTGGAGCAGGGCAAGGTCGATGCCTGGGCCGGGCTCGATCCGCACATGGCCGCCAGCGAACTGGAAGCGGGGTCGCGCCTGATCTACCGCAACGTGGCGTTCAATACCTACGGCTTCCTGAACGTGCGCGAGGAATTCCTCGCCAGCCGCCCCGCCGAAGTGGGCAAGGTGATACAGGCCTACGAACGGGCGCGCGCCTGGATACGCGCCAACCCAGCCGAGGCGGCGAAGATCCTGTCGGAGGAAGCGAAGGTCAGCCTGCCGGTAGCGCTGCTGCAGGTGAAGCTGCGCAGTGACTTCAGCAATCCGCAGCCGTCGAACGAACATGTGAAGGCCCTGCTGGTGGCCGCGCCCATCCTCGTCGATGAAGCGCTGGTCAAGCCCGGCGCCGACTTGAACCGCGCCATCGCGGACCTGGTCGACACGCGCTTCGCCGCGCCCTTCATCGGCAAGGCGTAAGCGGCCATGGCCAGAGACACGCTCGCCGCGCCGGCACAGGCCCACGACACGGTCGTCCGGCGCAAGCTTCCTCCCTTGCCGCGCGCGGCGCTCGGCCTGCTGCTGCCCGCCCTGGCGCTGCTGGCGGCGGAACTGGGCGTGCGCACGGGCGCCATTCCCGCCAACCTGCTGCCGGCGCCCAGCGACATCGCCGCCACCATCGCCGGACTGGCACGCCAGGACCTGGCCGGCCATGTGCTGGCCAGTACCGCGCGCGTAGTCATCGGCTTTGCGGGCGGCGCGCTGCTGGCCATCGTGCTCGGTGCGGCCGTGGGCTTGAACCGCACGCTGGAGGCGCTGCTCGACCCCACGTTCCAGGCCTTACGCGCCATTCCCTCGCTGGCCTGGGTGCCCTTGCTGCTGCTGTGGCTAGGCATCGATGAAGCGCCGAAACTGGTCCTGATCGGCATCGGCGCCTTCTTCCCCGTCTACATGGGCGTGGCGTCGGGCATCCGCGACGTGGACCGCAAGCTGATCGACGCGGCCCGCATGTACCGTTTGAGCCGTCCCGCGCTGGCGCGGCGCGTGCTGCTGCCGGCCGCGCTGCCCGCCATCTTCACGGGTCTGCGCAACGGTTTGAGCCTGGCCTGGATGTTCATGGTGGCGGCTGAGCTGATCGCCGCCAGCCGGGGCCTCGGCTATCTGCTCAGCGACGGGCGCGAAACGAGCCGCGCCGACATCGTGTTGGCGGCCATCGTGCTGCTGGCCGTGCTGGGCAAGGCCAGCGACAGCCTGATGCAGCGCCTGGAGACCCGTTTGCTCGCCTGGCGCGACAGCTATGCCACCACCTGACGAAAGCACCCACGCATGACTGCCTTGCTTGACATTGCCATCCACGACAAATCCTATGGTGCGCGGCGCGTGCTGCACAATCTGCAATTGCAGCTGCACCGGGGTGAGATCGTCAGCCTGATCGGCGCCAGCGGCTGCGGCAAGAGCAGCCTGCTGTCCATCGTGGCCGGGCTCGATACGAGCTTTCGCGGCACCCTGCGCATGGGCGGCAAGCCGCTGGCCGGCGTGCACGCGGACATCGGCCTGATCTTCCAGGAACCGCGTTTGTTTCCCTGGCTGACGGTGGCGCAAAACATCGCCTTCGGCCTCGGTGCCGGTGGCGAAAATGATCCCAGGGTCGCGCAGCTGCTGGAGGAAGTGGGCTTGCAAGGCCACGCGCACAGCCTGCCCAAGCAGCTGTCGGGCGGCCAGGCCCAGCGCGCGGCGATTGCCCGCGGCCTGTTTGGCCAGCCCCGCATCCTGCTGCTGGACGAGCCGTTTTCCGCCGTCGACGCTTTTACGCGCATGAAGCTGCAGGACTTGCTGGCCGCCGTCGCCGCGCGCCATGGTTTGAGCGTGCTGCTGGTGACCCACGATATCGACGAAGCGCTGCACCTGAGCGACCGCATCGTCATGCTCGATACGCGCGCCGGACCGCGGCGCGCCCATTACGACGTGGCCGCGCCGCGCCCCCGCGTGCGCACGCCGGCGGCGCAGGCGCAATTGAAGGAGACCATCCTCGGCGAACTGCACGCCGCGCACGCGATCTGAGGCTGGCTCGCCGCCCCAGTGACAAGCCTTGTCATTCATGTTAGCTTGCCATGTTGAAAACAAACAGGCGGCTACGTGCACCTTTCCCTACTTACCGTCCTCGCCATCCTGGCCCTCGGCCACAGCGCGGCGCACGCCGATGCGCCGGCCGACACCGGCCAGGCCGTCCACGTCAACAGCATCCGCAATCCGGAATTGAAATCCTACCGCGTGATGGCTGCCGGCCTCGATGCCTTTGACGAGTACCATGCACTGGCGCCCAAGGCGCGCGAAGTGCGCTTCCAGCTGATTCCCGGACCCGACGCTCCTGCGGACGCCATGCAGGACGTGACCTTGCGCATCGCCGGCAACGACACCACGATCACCGTGCCCCTGTCGGCCGATGGCAGCTTTGTGCTGCCCCGCAGCGCGCAAGCCGACAGCGAAGATGCGGACCTGGTCACCAACAGGAAGCAAGGCCAGTTCCGCTGGCAGGCCAGCGTCCGCAGCGACGGTGTGCCGCCCGGCATGCGCCGCCTGGGCGACCTGCGCCTGCAATGCCAGGTGACGGTCGCCATCGCCAAGAAAGAGATCCCATTTTTGATACGTACCCTGGTCGCCACCAAGCTGCGCACCACCGACTGGTGCTCCGCCGACGCGCTCAAGATGGGCACGCACAGCGATCCGGCCATCGCCAGCGCCACCCTGCTCGATGGGGAGCGTCGCGTCGCGCTGCAGGTGAAAAATGGCGGCACGTCCTTCCTGGCGCCCGTGGGCGATACCCGCTATGCGGACGATACCCTGATCGAACTGGTGTACAAGGACACTGGCGATGCGCCGCCCGCATCGTTGTGATGTTTGCGTCCAGCCCCGTTCCATGTCAGCATACGCCACCTTGGCAACACGGATAAGGATCGCAATGCCCCCCACTCTTACGCGCGCGCCGGCGCTGGCACTGGCGCTGCTGCTGGCCGGCCCCGTCGCCCGGGCGCAGACGCCAGGTTGCGACATCTGCGCCACCTGGAACGCGGACCAGGCGCCGTTCCGCATCTTCGGCAATACCTATTATGTAGGCGTGAAAGGCCTCAGTTCCGTGCTGGTGACGTCGCCGCAGGGCCACGTGCTGGTCGACGGCGGCTTGCCGGAATCGGCACCCAAGATCATCGCCAATATCGCCGCCCTGGGCTTTCGCATCGAGGACGTGAAACTGATCCTCAATTCGCACGGCCATATCGACCATGCGGGCGGCCTGGCCGAACTGCAGCGGCGCAGCGATGCGCTGGTGGCGGCCAGCCCGTCGGCCGCGCTGGACCTGGCGTCGGGCGAAGTGGGCCCGGACGATCCGCAATACCACGCGCTGCCCAAGTACCCGCCCGTCAAGGACATGCGCCTGGCGCGCGACGGCGGCCAGTTCAATGTCGGTCCCGTCAACGTGACGGCGCATGCCACGCCGGGCCACACGCCCGGAGGCCTGAGCTGGACGTGGCAATCGTGCGACGGCCCCCGCTGCCTGAACATGGTCTATGCGGACAGCCTCAACGCCGTTTCGCGTCCCGGATTCAAGTTCAGCGCCAGCAGCGAATATCCGAACGCGGTGGCGGACTTGCGCCGCAGCTTCGAGACCCTGGAAAAACTGCCGTGCGACGTGCTGATCTCGGCCCACCCGGAAGCATCGCAGCTGTGGGAAAGGCTGGAAGCGAGCACCACGGCCGGCAGCGAGGCGTTTGTCGACCCGCAGGCTTGCCGCGCCTATGTGGCGGCGGCGCGCACCGTGCTCGAGTCCCGGCTGGAACAGGAAAAACAGCAGTGAACTTGCCAGCGAGCTTGTCAACCGTGCACGCTGGCGCGGCGCCGATCTGCTACGCTGGCGGCTATCATTTATCACCTTAACCAGGAAATACCATGTTCACACTCGCCAGACTGATTCCCCTCGCCGCCATCGTCGCCATCACGGCCGGCTGCGCGCAAACGCCCGTGCGCAGCGACGCTGCCGCCGCCGCGCCGGGCGCCACCTCGCCCGCCAAGCCGGCGCCGAAGCTGACGGGCACGCGGTGGAAACTGAAGGAATTGAAGGGCAAGCAAGTGGTGCGCAAGGCGCCCGAGCAGCGCGAAGTGACCCTGCAGCTGGCTGAAGGCCGCGCCAGCGGCAACAGCGGCTGCAACCAGATGATGGGCGGCTACACCAGCGATGGCGTCAGCACCTTGAACTTTGGACAGATGGCCGGCACCATGATGATGTGCCAGCCGCAGGACATGGACCTCGAGCGCCTGCTGCTGGCCACCTTGGGCGAAGTCAATGGCTACCGCTACGCCGACCAGGAATTGCTGCTGCTGAAGGATGGCGTGCCCGTGGCGCGGTATGAAGTGCTGACGGCGAAGTAAAACTGTGGGGTCAGTCGCTTCGCGATCGGAATCCGCCCTTTGGGGCGCATTCCCCCGTCGGGTCTGACCCCAGCACTAACTCTGGAGTCAAGCCCCTTCCGCCGCACCTAATCGTTACGCATCTGCGCCTGCGATACATTGCTGTTAGCTGGCACGCTCTGCGTCAGCCACACATTCCCCCCGATAGTCGATCCCGCGCCGATGGTGATGCGCCCCAACACGGTCGCGCCAGCGTAAATGACCACGTCATCCTCGACGATGGGATGGCGCGGCGTGCCCTTGATCAGCGCACCGGAAGCATCCGCCGGAAAACGCTTGGCACCCAGGGTGACGGCCTGGTACAGGCGCACCCGCTGGCCGATGATGGCCGTCTCGCCGATCACGACGCCCGTGCCATGGTCGATGAAGAACGAGGCGCCGATGCGCGCGCCCGGGTGGATGTCGATGCCCGTCAGGGTGTGCGCGATATCGGCGATCAGGCGCGCAAGGAATGGCGCACCGAGCGCGTGCAGCTGGTGCGCCAGGCGGTGGTACAAAATGGCGATGGTGCCCGGATAGCACAGCATGATCTCGGCCACCGAGGTGGCGGCCGGGTCGCCCGCGTAGGCGGCCTGCACGTCCGACACGAGCAGCGCACGGATATCGGGCAGGCTGGCGGCAAACGCACGGGTGATGTCGCGCGCCTGCTGCGCCAGGGCCGCATCGTCGCTGGCGGCATCGCCCTCATCACCGGCCGGTACGGAAAAGAGCAAACCGCGCCGCACCTGTTCGCTGAGGCGGTTCAACGTGGTATTGAGCGTGTCGCCGACAAAGTAGTCGATGCTTTCGTCCGTCAGGTTGGGCCGCCCGTAATGCGTGGGGAACAGGGCCGCCGACAGGCCGTTGACGATGGTGGTGAGCGCTTCGCGCGACGGCAGCTCGCGCACCCTGCCGTTATGACGGATCTTGTGCTTGTCTTCGCGCGAGCTGCGCAAAGCCTGGATCACGGGCCCCAGGTTCCACTGGGCCGTGTCGTCGGCGGGCGCTGCGGGATAAATGCTGTGCATGGGTATCGCTTCCAGAAAACGGCAAACAAGCCGGGTCGCCCCAGATTAGCGGCCAGGCAGCGCGATTCCAACGAAGAATTCCAAGATTGCATATACGAAAAACGCATATCGACCACGTGGCAGCCTGCGATCAAACCCGATTGTTGCCACTAGCGTAAAATGACGGACTAACAAAAACACTGTTCAACATGACTAAATTATTAACATGGATCTTGGCGGGCCTGGCGATGGTCGGACCGCTTGCAATTGACACCTATCTGCCGTCGTTCCCCGCCATCGTGCAAGATTTCAATGCCAGCCCCCTGCTGGTGCAGCAAACCCTGAGCTTTTTCCTGTTCACGTTCGCCTTCATGATGCTGTTTTACGGCACCCTGTCCGACTCGTTCGGCCGCCGTCCCGTGATCCTCGTCTCGCTGGTGCTGTATGTGATCGCCTCCGTGGGCGCCGCGCTGGCGCCGTCGCTGGGCTGGCTGCTGGCCTGGCGCGTACTGCAGGGACTCTCGGCGGGCGCCGGTTCCGTCATCGGCCGCGCCATCGTGCAAGACCGCTATTCGGGCGCCGCCGCGCAGAAAATCCTCTCGCACATCATGATGGTGTTCGCGCTGGCGCCGGCCATCGCGCCCGTGCTGGGCGGCTGGCTGCAAGTAGGCCTGGGCTGGCGCTGGATCTTCTGGTTCCTCACGGCGTTCGGCGTGCTGATGTTCGTCGTCGTCTGGCGCGCACTGCCGGAAAGCTTGCCGAAGGAGCAGCGCCAAGCCTTCCACCTGGGCGACATCGCCGTCAATTACTGGAAAGTGCTGTGCCACCGCCAGTTCCTGCTGCTGTCGACGGCCATCGGCGCCGCCTTTGGCGGCTTCGCCCTGTACATCGGTTCGGCCGCCTACTTCATCATCAACATCCTGCACCTGCCGGAAACGGCATTCGCCTGGCTGTTCATTCCCCTGATCAGCGGCATGGTGTTCGGTTCGGCCCTGTCGGCGAAAATCGCCCACCGCTACAGCCAGCGCCAGATGATCTGGGCCGGTTTCATTTTGATGCTGGTGGCGGCCGCCGCCAACATCGGCTACAACTATGTCTTTGCCGCCGAAGTGCCGTGGGCCGTGCTGCCGCTGTTCTTCTACTCGTTCGCCCTGTCGATCGCCATGCCGCCGATGACCCTGATGGCCTTGAACCACTTCCCCAATAACAGCGGCCTGGCCTCGTCGATGCAGTCGTTCATCCAGATGCTGCTGTTCGCCCTCGTCTCGGGCCTGGTGGCGCCGCTGCTGTTCGACAGCGCCTTGAACCTGGCGTATGGCGTGATGGCGGGGCTGCTGGTGAGTTTGGTTTGCTGGGTGTTTGCGCAAGGCAAAAGCGACGCGTAGGTCGGATTAGGCCCGGAGGGCCGTAATCCGACAACATTGTTGGCGGGTGACGTCGGATTACGCGCAAGCGCTAATCCGACCTACGGCCACGGCGCTGGCGTCACATCCAGGTACTGCGCCCCGCCCTGCTCCGGTTCCGCTTCATCCTTTTGCGACGGCTGGTTCAACGACCCCGCCGGCGAACGCAGACTCAAGATCTCCTTGCGCGTCTCGACGAAGTCGGCGGAACTGAGCGGGTGCTGCTGGTCGGGCCAGTGGCTGACAGCCCACTCCTGCAAGGCTTCGAAACGCCGCCACAGTTCGGCGATGAATTCGCGGCGCGCTTCTTCCTGTTGCTCGGGCGTCTTGTCGGCGCCTTCCCCGATAGGTACTTGCATGGCTGCTCCCTGGCTGATCAATCGTCCTGCCAGCCTACGCAGGGGCAAGCCATGCGTCTGTTCGCGAACGAACAAAGAACTTATTCCGGCATCTTGCGAAAGCCCACGGCCAGGCGGTTCCAGGTATTGATGGAGCCGATGGCCAGGGTGACGTTGACCATTTCCGCCGGCGTCAATTGTTCCGCCAGCGCAGCATAATCTTCATCGGACGCGTGATTCTGCGGCAGCAGGGTCAGCGCTTCCGTCCAGGCCAGCACGGCCCGCTCGCGCGGCGTGAAGAACGGCGTTTCGCGCCAGACGGACACGGCATACAGGCGGCGCTCCGTTTCGCCCGCCTTGCGCGCGTCGCTCGTGTGCATGTCCACGCAAAAGGCGCAGCCATTGATTTGCGAGGCGCGCAGGCGGATCAGCTCGAGCAGCGAGTGTTCGACGCCCAGCTTGGCGATCGCCGCTTCCAGCGCATACATGGCCTTGATGGCATCGGGCGAAGCTTGCACAAAGTCGAGTCGTTGCTGTGTCATGATGGCATTCCTTGATAAAGTAGAGATACATCATTGTAGAAGCGCAAGAAGAGTGTGCGGCAGGCCAATCTCCCCGAAAAACAGCAGACCACCAGCAGACACACCATGGAATTACATATCCTGATCGACGGCACGCGCGACCTGGGCGGCCAGCTGTACCGCCAGCTCAGCGAGGCCATCCGCTCGGGCCGGCTGACGGACGGCCAGCAATTGCCGCCCTCGCGCCTGCTGGCCAGCCAGCTGGGCCTGTCGCGCAAGACGGTGTCCGACGTGTATGACAAGCTCGGCTATGAAAAACTGCTGGTCGGCAAAGTGGGCGTGGGCAGCTTCGTGCAGACGCCGCACGCCTCGCCGCAGCGCCGCCACGCCAGCGCGCCGCTGGCCAGCGCGCAGCGCATCGCCCGCTGGGAAGCGACGCCCACGCCCTTGCGCCGCGCCAGCCAGGAAACGCCGGCGCGCTACGCCTTCATCGGCGGACGTGCCACGCCCGCGCACTTCCCGCAGGATGAATGGCGCGCCTGCATGCTGCACGCGCTGCGCCAGGGTGGCCAGGCGCGCGGCCGCTATGGCCCCGTGGAAGGCTTGCCCGCCTTGCGCGCGGCGATTGCCGGCCATGCCGCCTTCAGCCGCGGCATCCATTGCACCGAGGAGCAAGTGCTCGTCACCAGCGGCGCGCAGCAAGCCTTGCACCTGCTGGCGCAAACCTTGCTAGAACCGGGCGACACAGTTGCCGTGGAAGAACCCGGCTACCCGGTGGCGCGCGCTGTGTTCGCCAGCCAGGGCGCGCGCGTGGTGGGCATTGAAGTGGACGAGGATGGCCTGATGGTCGGGCAAATTCCGGACGGCACGCGGCTGATCTATGTCACGCCCGCGCATCAATTCCCGCTGGGCATGCCGATGAGCATGGCGCGCCGTCACGCCTTGCTGGAGCGGGCGCAACAGCTGGGCGCCATCATCATCGAGGACGATTACGACAGCGCGTTCCGCTACGAGGGCCGGCCCGAGGATGCGCTGCAAAGCATGGACCGCTACGGCATCGTCGCGCATGTGGGCAGCTTTTCCAAGATCATGCTGCCGGAACTGCGGCTCGGCTATGTGGTGCTGCCGCAAGCCATCGTGGCCGCCGTGCAGACGGTGAAATACCTGAGCGATTGCCATACGGCCAGCCTGGGCCAGCATGCGCTGGCCAAGTTCATCGGCGACGGCCATTTGCTGCGCCACATCCGGCGCTGCCACGATATCTATGCGGGGCGGCGCGAGCGTCTGCTGCACTGGTTCAACGGTCCGCTGGCGCCGTGGTTCCGCCTGGTGCCGGCCAGCGCCGGCTTTCACGTGGCGGCGCTGGCCCAGGCGCCGCTCGATATCGCCGAATTGCAGCGCCGCGCGCGCCAGGCCGACATCAGCCTGTATGCGCTGGCCAGCTTTTACCATGGCCCCGCCCGCCATGAAGGCCTGTTCCTCGGCTATGGCGCCATCGACAAGCTCGATATCGACACGGCGCTGGCCAAGGTGCTGGCGATCCTGCAGGAAATAGCGCCCGTATCCGTCAGCGCGGCTGCCAGCGGTAGTGTCCCGTGATCGGATAGCTGAACAGAATATTTTCCTCGCGCGCGCCCTCGCCGATGTTGTGGATGATCAGCGGCACGCCGCCCCACGACTGTTTGTCGCTGACGATGCCGATGTGCGTGAGGTTGCCCGGCAGGCGCCACGTGACGATGTCGCCCGCGCGGTAGGCCTTCTGTTCCTTGCTTGGCGGCAGGCTGGTGCCGTGGCGGGCAAAGTAGGTGCCCAGGTTCGGCACGCGGCGGTGGTCGATATTGCGGTCCGGTCCCTTCATCTGCCAGCGTCCCTGCTGCTGGTACACCTGCCACGCCTTGCGCATGTCTTCGTGTACGAGCACCTGCAAATCCTGCCCCAGCTGGCGGTAAGCGCGCACGACCACGTCCGTGCACACGCCCCGCTCGAGCGGCACGTCGCCGCCCGGATAGGCGAGCCGTTCGTAGCGCGGATCGTACTGCACGGTCACGCCCACCTGCTTGCGGGCGGCGGCGACGAGGGCTTGCGGGGTGGCAGGGACTGCTGACGCCAGCATGGGCGCCAGGGCAAGCAACAGGGTGGAGAGCAGTTTGGTTGGCATCAACGTCAGTGTTCGGATGGAAATGCCAACTTTACCGCAGCGGCAAGGAAAACGCCGTACGCTTAAACTGCGGCCAGCTGCGCCAGGTGGCCAGGGAAATCCACGGCCGTGCCAGCCGCATTGACGGTGTCGAAGTAATCATGCCAGCCCGTGCCGGCGATGCCCGCCAGCAAGGCGTCCAGTGCCGCCCCGTCCGGGAAGCGCCAGACGGCATAGAATTGCTGGGCAGCCGCGTGCAGCTTGCCGCCATCGATGGCGCCCATGGCCAGCGCTTCGGCGCCCATGCCGGACAAAGCCGCCATGCCGGCGCCGACCCTGTCGAAATACGCCTGGCGCGCGGCGCCGTCGAGGGCCAGCCAGGCCGGTTTCGGGCTGTACAGTTCTAACAGATAATGCATGTTTTCCTCCCAATGATTAAGAAAGCGAGCGCTGGGCGCGCTTGCAGATGCGTTGCGTCGCGGCAGCGGGGCTTTCCTGCAGCCATTGCGCGCACAGGCTGCGCACCCAGTCCGGCTGGCTCTTGGCCGCATCGTTGAGCCAGTTGGCCACGGAATCCTGCACGTAGATGGCCGGGTCGGCGCGCAAAGGCTGCAGCACGGGCAAGGCCAGCTGCGGCTGCGCCTTTAACTGGGCGATATGCGCGCACCACACGCCGCGCGGACGCAGCGCTTCGCAGGCAAAGCGGCGCACCCGCTCCGACGGGTCCGCCGTCCACGGCGCCAGCAAGGTGATGGCCTCGTCAAGATGCGCCGCCAGATGGGGGCGTAACGGCAGCCAGGCCCATTCACGCACGCCGAAGTGGCCATCGTCGGCCAGCGGCCGCATGGCAGCCAACCGCTGCGGCAAGCTCAATCCAGCCTGGGCGGCGATGGCAAAGCAGACCCAGCCCCGTACCGTGTCGGATGGGTGGGCTTGCAGCAAAGCCAGATCGGCCTTGGCGTCCAGCAGCAATTGCGCCGCCAGCGCCATGCGCCTGGTGATGCCGTCTGCCGCCTGCGCGCGCATCTGCTCCAGGCGGGCGGCGCCAATACCGGGCACGGCCGCGGCCAGCAGCTGGGCGAAATCGATGGCCAGCCCTTCCGTCAGGGTGGCGCTGGGCACATTGCCCCCGTTCAGCAGGGCCAGGCGCGCGGGCGCGATGTCGGCGATGCCGCGGCTCATGCGGCACCCCGGTCCGTCTTGCGCCAGGCTTTTTCCAGCAGCGCACTCAATAGCTGCATTTCTGCCGGCGTGAAATCGGCAAACAGGCTGGCGATCCACTGCGCGTGCTCATCGACCAGGGTCGCGGCGGCCGCTTCTCCCTTGGGGCTCAGGCGCACCAGCAGCTTGCGCCGATCAAGCTGGTCAGCATGGCGCGCGAGGAAACCGTCGCGTTCCAGGCCGTCGAGCAAGCCCGTGATGGTGCCGCGCGTCACGCCTGCCCGCTCGGCCAGTTCGTGCGGCGAAAGTCCGTCGGGCACGTCGCGCAACAGGGACAGCAGCACAAATTTCCCTTCCGACAAGCCATGCCGGCCCAGGCGCACAGCGCAATCGCCATCGATGGCGGACGCCAGGCCCAGCACTTCAAAGCACAGGCGCAAGCGCGCCGTGGACTGGATCATGTCGAGACCGCTGGCGCGGCGCTGCACGTCACCGAGCAAGGCCGTGTATTTCTGTTCGAGTTTTATCATATGGCGCAATATAATATGGCGCCATATTAAATGTCAAATGGAAAACCTCGACGGTTTTCTCTGGATGTTTAAAATCGTGCCTTGTCTCGTGCCCACGCGACGATGGCATTCGCATCGATGGCGCCCGGCTGGCGCGCCACTTCCACGCCTCTACGGAACAGGGCCAGGGTGGGAATGCTGCGGATATTGAAACGGCTGCCCAGGTCCGGCGACGCTTCCGTATTCACCTTGACGACGCGAAACGCCGGCTCCAGGGTCTTGGCGGCTTGCACATAGAATGGCGCCATGCTGCGACACGGGCCGCACCAGGGCGCCCAGAAGTCGACCAGCACGGGAATGTCGCTGCGTTCGATATGCTTGAGGAAACGGGCGCTGGCCAGGTCCACGGGCTGGCCCGTGAATAAATCCTTCTGGCACTTGCCGCAAGTGGGCTGTTCCGCGAGCCGCGCGGCCGGCAAGCGGTTGACGGCGTCGCAATGGGGGCACACGATGTGCAGGGAGTCTGGCGTGTTGGTCATGGCATTCCTGGAAAGCATAGCGTCAAGTTGACAGCTATTCTACGGGGAATTGCCGCGCGCCGCAGGCAGGCTGCGGCGCTTGTCCCGCTTACAGGAACAGCGAGGCGGCGATGGCCCACATGACGAGGGCAATGATGCCGTCGAGCACGCGCCAGGCCATGGGCTTGGCAAACACGGGCGCCAGGTAGCGGGCGCCAAAGCCCAGCAGGAAGAACCACAGGGCCGATGCCATGATGGCGCCGCCGGCGAAGTAGAAGCGTCCCACGCCTTCATGCTGGCCGCCGATCGAGCCGAGCAGGATGACCGTGTCGAGGAAGGCGTGCGGGTTCAGCAGGCTGAACGCCAGCGCCGCGCCGATCACGGCCCAGTAGCCTTCGGGCGACTTGGCGGCCGACACCGTCAGGGCCGTTGGGCGCCAGGCGGACTTCGCCGCGCGCAAGCCGTAGGCGATCAGGAACGTGGCGCCGCCGGCCTTGGCCCACAGCAGGAAATTCGGGTTGTCGGCGATGAACGTGCCCATGCCGGCCACGCCGGCCGTGATCAACATCGCGTCGCACACGAGGCAGACCAGGATACAGGTGAGCACGTAGTGGCGCTTCAAGCCCTGTTTGAGCAAGAAGGCGTTTTGCGTGCCGATGGCCACGATCAGGCTCGCGCCGAGCCCCATGCCTTTCAAGAAGATTGCGCTGTCCATATCGATTCCTTTATTGCTTTCCATCACGCGCACGGCCGCCCACGCTCTGCCGGCAAAGGCAAAGTCATCAGAGGTAGGTGGAGGGTGGTGCGGAACCAGGAGGACCGCGCGGCAGAGTGGAGTTGTTACCCTATTTCAACAGTGTAAAGAAAAAGTAAATATAAGTATAATGAATGATTCTAACCATATATAAGAGAAACTTATGCGTGTCGTCGATTACCGTGGATTGGCCGCCCTCGACGCCGTGATCGGACTGGGCAGCTTTGAAAAGGCCGCGCAGGCGCTGGCGATCAGCCAGCCGGCCGTGTCGCAGCGCATCCGCACCCTGGAAAATCTGGAAGGCACCCTGCTGATCATCCGCAGCCACCCGCCCCTGCCGACGGAAGCAGGCCAGCGCCTGATCGCCCATTACCGGCAAGTCAAGCTGCTCGAAGCGGCGCTCGACGCCCAGCCCGGCCCCACCACGCAATTGCCGGCGCTGGCCATCGCCGTCAACGCCGACAGCGCCGCCACCTGGATTCCGGAAGCGCTGGGGCCGCTGCTGTTGCCGCCGTCCTGCCTGCTTGATATCCGCCTCGACGACCAGGACCACACCCTGAGCCAGCTGCGCGAAGGGCGCGTGTTTGCCTGCGTCACCAGCGCCAACGACCTGGTGGCCGGTACCACGGCCACGCCGCTGGGCGGCATGCGCTACCTGTGCGTGGCCTCACCAGGGTTCGCGCAGCAGTGGTTTCCCCATGGCTTTACGGTGGAAGCCGTCAGCCAGGCGCCCGCCATCACGTTTGGCAGCAAGGATGCGCTGCACGAGCGCTACCTGCAGCACCGGCTCGGCTACACGGGCCGCTATCCGCACCATGTGCTCGGTTCTGCGCGCGACTTCGTACGCTTCATCGAAGCGGGCTATGCTTATGGCATGGTGCCTTTGCTGCAGGCGGAAACGGCGCTGGCCGCCGGCCGGCTCATCGACGTGGCGGCCGGGCAAGCGCTCGACGTGCCCCTGACCTGGCATGCCTGGGATATCCAGACACCCCTCACGCGCACGCTGTCGGACGCCGTCATCGCCACGGCGCGCAAATGGCTGTTACAGGATTGATTGACGCATGCAACATTTATCTATGCCAGAGAGCAACTTTCCCATGTGCGCCCTGCCCAGCCTGGCCTACACTGCAAGCATCATCCACCACCATCGGGAGCTTGCATGACGATCCTGCGCACCACCCTGCTCGGCGTGCTGGCGGCCATCCCGCTCGCTGCCGGCCTGGCCGCCTGCTCGCCCTTGACCGCCATCAATGCCTTGTCGTCCGGCAGCGCCTCGCAAGTGACGCGGGGCCTGGCCTACGGCCCCCTGCCACGGCAGAAACTCGACGTGTATGCCCCCAAGGCCCGCACGGGACCCGTGCCCGTCGTGGTGTTCTTTTATGGCGGTAACTGGACGACGGGCGAACGCGCCGACTATGCCTTCGTCGGCCACGCGCTCGCGGCGCGCGGCTACCTGGCCGTGATCGCCGATTACCGGTTGTATCCGGACGTGCACTACCCCGAGATCTTGCAGGATGCGGCTCGCGCCGTAGCCTGGGCCGCGATGGAATCGCGCCGCCATGGCGGCGACCCGACGCGCCTGTTCGTCATGGGCCATAGCGCCGGTGCCTACAACGCGGCCATGCTGGCGCTCGACGCCAGCCTGCTGGCGCGCCACGGCATGCGCCCGCACGACTTGCGGGGCTGGATAGGCTTGGCCGGCCCCTATGATTTCCTGCCCATCGAAAATATCATCACCCGGCCCGTCTTCTTTTACCCGGACACGCCCGCCGCTTCGCAGCCCATCCACCATGTGACGGCCGACGCCCCGCCCGCCCTGCTAATCGCCCCGCTGCCCGGCAAGGACAAGCTGGTCAATCCGCAACGCAACACGGGCGGCCTGGCCAGCGCCTTGCGGGCGCTGCACCGGCCCGTGACGGAAACCTATTTCGACCACGTGGGCCACGCCACCCTGGTCGCCACGCTGGCCGGCCCCTTGCGCGGGCTGGCACCCACCCTGGATGCCGTCAGCGCCTTCATCGATGCGAACAGCGGGACCGGGAGCGGTGACGCGGCCTCGTCCGCAGTCTTGTCCGCGGTCTTGTCCAATACAGCCTTGCCGGCAGGCATAGCCTTGCAGCCTCACGTATCTGGCGCGGCCATGCCGGCGCCTGAGCCGCACGCCTACGACAAAACGCCCGCCCCGTGAAGGGCGGGCGTTCTGCCTGAACCAATACGCACGATACCGCGTGCCGTCTGGCCGCATAGCAAGGCTCGGCCCTCGCGATGCGGCTCAGCTGCAAGCAGCCTCGTGCTTACTCTTTGCGGCTGGCGCCGCTCTTGCTTTGTGCAGAGCCCGCTTGCGAGGCGCTGCCGCTGGCCGAGCCTTCGCTGCCGGCCGACTGCTGGCTGCCCTGGTGGCTGGCGCTTTGCAGGCTTTGACCGTCACGGCTTTGCGCACCACGTTGCTGGTCGCGGTTGGCGCCGTTTTGCTGATAAGCCTGGAACGGTTCAGCCATGCGCTGCATCGCTTCCTGCTGCTTGCGCACGTTTTTCTCCGTTTCTTCCGAAGCGGTGCGGGCCACTTCTTCGGCCAGGGCCTTGGCGGTACGGCTCGTTTCATTCACATGACGCTCTGCCACATTGGCCAGTTCGACCTGCGTATCGGCGGCCAGGCGCGACACCTGTTGCTGGTACTTGCGCAATTGCTCGGCGGCTGGCTGGCCCGATGCGGCAGCCACCTGGAACGCATCTTCAGCGCGCTCGACCGTCAGCAGGTTCTGGCTGGTGACCGTGGTTTCTTCCAGCAAGCCTTGCGCCAGTTGCATATTCAGGTCACTGAACTGCTGCATCGATTGAAACAGCGACTTCGACAGGCCATTGAAGAAAGCCAGTTGTGCTTCCAGGTGGTTTTTGGCGGCGGGGGTAACACTACGGGAATATGGATACATGGAGTTCCTCATTAAATAGCGGTTGGGTGGACATATGGCGGCACCACCGGCTGTCGAACGGATAGGCAGACGGCCGGGCTACGCCACGAAACGCGAAAAAACATATCCGGTTGGTGGGAAGATGCTTTGCAACGCGAGTCCCAAGGCTACGTGAGCACCACAGGTGAGGGATGATCTGGATCAAAGGTGCGCCAGGCAGCGCAGAAAGTTTGTACTGGACAGCCTGCCCTTGGCAAACGTCAGTAACAGAGGGGGAAATTTGTGCCAGGCAGGCTCAGCCAACGGCGCCCGTGCCTGGCACGACGGGCTTGTAGCCATGGCTGCGCAGCGAGGCTTCCAGCCAGCGGTTGCCATACCAGCCACGCGCCAGCAGGTAACTGAGTTCCGCGCCGGCCATCAGCAGCATCATCGGGCCGATGCGCATTCCGGTGGCGAGATGACTGCCAAACCACAGGCAGGCATCCATCGCCAGCATGAGCAGCAACAGCCACCAGCGGCGCTTGGCGACGGCCCAGAACGAGCCCAGGAACAGGGCCGGCCAGGAAAAACCCGCTTTGACGTAGGCATAGCGGCCGGCATCGTCGGCAAACAGGGTGGCGCTGTGCTTCATGCTGCTCTCTTCAGGTAATGCCCGGCGTCAAGACTCGGGACGGTGGCAGACGGCTTCGACATTGTGGCCATCGGGCCCCAGCACGAAAGCGCCATAGTAATTCGGGTGGTACAGGGCGCGGATGCCTGGCGCGCCATTATCCTTGCCGCCCGCTTCCAGCGCGGCCTTGTAGAATGCGTCCACCTGGGCGCGGTTGTCCGCCGCGAAGGCCAGATGCATGCCGGCATGCGGCTTGTCGCCCACGCCGAACCAGAAATCGGGCTTGCCATCCTTGCCCATGCCAACCCAGCCCTGCTCTTCCATCACCACCGATACGCCCAGTGGCGCCAGGGCGGCCGAAAAGAAGGCCTTGCTGGCCTGTGCATCGCTGACATTCAAACCGATGTGATCAAGAATCATGGTGGCGCTCCCTGGAGGTAGTGGAATAGAAAATACAGTATGCGCCAATATTGCTTTTTAGGCAATCACGACTGTATATCCGCCGCAGTTACTCCAGGAAGCGCCATGCGCCAGCCTAGCGCAGGTTGCCCGTATGGCCGAGCGAATAGCGGCCCGGCTGCGGCCACACGGTCAGGCCGTGCGGCTCCTGGCCGACTTTGACCTTGGCAACGTCGCCGCTGTTCGTATCGATGCGGTAGACCACGTCGTCGAAACGGCCGGACAGCCACAGATATTTGCCGTCGGCGGACACATTGCCCATGTCGGGGCTGCCGCCGCCGGGTATCGGCCAGTTCGACACGACTTTTTCCGTCGCGAAATCGATCACGCTGACGCTGCCCTTGCCCTTCGGCTTGCCATGGATGCGGTGCGTGCCGCGGTTGGCCACGTACAACTTTTTGCCGTCACGGCTAGGGTACAGACCGTGCGCGCCCACGCCCGTCTGGATGAAGCCGATTTCCTTCAGGGTGGCGCCATCGACGATGTGCACGCCGTCGGCGTCCATGTCGGCGATAAAGAATTTCTTGCCGTCTGGCGAGATCCGTATGTCTTGCGGCATGCCTTTCTTGACGCTGCAGATTTCATTCGCCGGGCCGCCCACAGGACCGGACTCGGCAAAGCGCTTGGCCGGCATCTGCAATTTCAGGTAGCCGTCGACCTTGCGGCCCACCAGATCGATCTTGGCGATGGTGCCGTCGAACTCGCAGGTGAACATGGCGTAGCGGCCGTCATTCGAAAAGTCCGCATGGTTGATGCCGCCGCACTGGGGCGTGTCGATCGAATACTGCACGGCCATGGTCTTCGGATCGCGGAAATCGAGGCGGTGGCGCGCTTCGGCCACGACGATGGCGGACTTGCCATCGGGCGTGTAGTACATATTGTAGGGGTCATCGACGGGCACTTCCTTGCCCGGCTTGCCCGTCAACGGGTCGATTGGCGTCAAGCTGCCCTTGTCCGTGCGCTCGGCATTGTTCGCCACCCACAGGGTGCGCAAGTCCCACGACGGCACGACGTGCTGCGGGCCGCTGCCGACCTTGAACTTGTCGACCACTTTCAGGCTCTCCTGGTCGATCACGTACACATCGTTCGAGCGCAGATTGGGCACGTAGACGCGGCGCAAATGATCCTTGACGACGGGGCTCATATTGCTGCTGGCGATGCTGCCGTACACGTTTTTCGGATCCACCAGCGGCGGCATGCCCGGCAGCGGCGAATAGGCGGCGGCCGGCGCTACGGCGGCCGGGGCCGGCGTGCTGGCGCCGATGACCTGGCTGGCCACGCCCAGGCCGGCCAATGCGGCAGCCAGGGCGGACAAGGTGACGATGGTGCGTCGTTGAGATTTTTTCATGTAATTTCGCGTCGTTTCGTTGCAAAAGCTGGAAGTTCAGCACTTCCAGCGGAATTATTTAGTACGTTGCAGCAGCTGCTTGATGGCAGCCACCGACGTGTCCACCTGCAGCTTGATACCGATCTGGCCCAGTTCAGCCGTCGCCCGCGAGGCGTCGCCGCGCACGCCGTCCGCCACGCCGGGCTTGGGTCCGTGCGCCATGGCCTCGCTGCGCACCAGCGACGGGTCCGTCGCCAGCATCAGCGCCGCGTCCGCCAAGCCCGCATGCAGGCCGATCTCGGCGCTGCTGTGGCCGCGCTTTTGCAGCTCGGCAATATACGCCGATTGCGTGATGTCATAGTAGTCGAGCAAGGCGTAAGCGCGCGCATCCTTGGCGGTGGCGGCTTTGCCCCAGGCACGGTTGAGCTTGTTGGCTACGTTCTGCTCGTTTTTTTGATAGCCGCCATGGTCGCCGAGAAAGATGATGTCGCGGAAACCATGCTGGCGCAGGCTGGCGGCCGCCCCTTCCAGCACGGCTTCGAAGGCGGCGGGCGGTATCGAGATGGTGCCGGCAAAGCGCATATGGCCGGCCGGCGGTACAATCGCGCCTTCGGGCACATAGGAAACGACGGGCGCGACGATGGTATTGCCCAGCTTTTGCGCAATCTGCCGCGCCAGCAGCCCGGCGCGCACATTGTGCTTGCCCAGCGCGATATACGGCCCGCTCTGCTCGACGCCACCTATCGGCACCAACACGGTCGTGGCGCCGTGGTCGATACGGCTGCGCAACTCCGTGCTCGTCAGCTCTTCCAGCATGACGCTGCTGCTGGCGGGCGCAGCCGCCATCACGGACGCGGCTGGAATCAGGCAGAACAGGGTCAGGGCAAACAGGGAGCCGAGTGGCTGGGACCGACTCGATGGCGCGCAAGGCGCAAGAGGTACATTCGGCAGGGGGAACTGCAGAGTCATAAGCAAACATCTTTCCGAGGTCAAAGGCGCCGTGCCCGGCATTGCCAGGCAAGCTGGCTGCCACGCAAGAATTGTATTCCATCATGAGGGGAACGGCACGTTAATTTGACGCGGCAGTTTGCAAGGAATTGACGAGGGGAAACTATCTATCAGGCTGTTGTCGCGCTGGCCCCGCCGCTTCACCATCATGGGGAGTCTTGTTGCGCTTCTCGGCATAGGCCTTGAGCGAGCGCATCGTCCTGGGAAGCCCGTCCCGGACTTGCCTGGCAACGCCTGGCCCGAACAAAAAGGCAAGCGCTCCCGTAAACCACACGCGGTGAACGACTTCCGATCCGCCATCTGCGGCAACCACCGTGTGCTCGAAATGGATGCGGAACAAAGGGATGTAGCCTTCGACGGTGAACGAGCGGCCCGCGGAGCGCTCCGTGACGAGCATGGGAATGCCCATCCCCTTGCTGGGAACGATACGGCCATGTGTTCCCACCGCAAATGGCCCATTGAGCCGGGCTTGCTTGGTGTCCGGATCCCACTGATGCCATCGGTCAACCTCGCTCCAAATCTGATCGACGACCGTGGGCGGGACTGCAATGTGGATGCTTTCTTCAATTTGCATCAGTGGGTATCTCCCTATTAATATCAATATAATTGCATTCTGGCTGTACAAACAAATGACAAGGCATGTATCCACACCTGGGCACGATGCTACCCTAGAAACGCTGGCCAAGAGCCCTTAGATTTTGAAAATTATGAATGCAACACATTGGAGGATTCAGGAGCTGCAGCATCACTCGGCCGATATTGCCTGGCTGGATGCCGAGGAAGCTCGCCGTGCCTATGATTTGGTTGGTCTTCATGACTCGAAGACGCATCTGGGCCTGAACGTTGACACCGTTGACTCAATCGAGCGGCTCGCCTCCGGAGACGATGTGGCCGTCGCAAGCAGCTGGTTACGTGCCCGTATGCCGGGAATTCAGCAGGTCGTCGTGGTGTTTGGAGAAGACGAATGCTTCGTCTGCAGCAGTGCGTTCCTGATCGAGAACTGGCCGGATATTTTTGTGCCGTCACGTGACGACGCGATGATCTATTCGAAGGACACGCCGCTTATCCTGTTTTATTGCCATGAGAATCAATTCGAGCTGGGGCAGCGGATTGTCTTTGATTGAACGGCCATAAGCCGTCATTGAAAGGAAAAAAATGAACAGTACTGATGGGAAGTTACAAGGTTCATGCCATTGTGGATCTGTACGATTTCAAGTTCGACTTAGCGACGGACTCAAGACAGCAAGGCGCTGCAACTGCTCCTATTGCCGCATGCGCGGCGCGATAGCGGTTTCTGCGGCGCTTCAGGATATAGAGATCACTTCTGGAGAGGAATTGCTCACCCTCTATCAGTTTCACACCATGCAAGCGAAGCACTATTTCTGCTCAAAATGCGGGATATACACACATCACCAACGCCGGTCAAAACCCGATCAATTCGGGATCAATGTAGCCTGCCTGGAAGGAATCAGTCCGTTTGACTTTGAAGAGGTAGCAGTCAACGAAGGCCGACTCCATCCAAAAGACAAAAGTGCTGGAGGCGGACCTGACATCGCTGGATACCTGCGCTTTTTTCCTAATACCGCCCCTTAAATGAACCGGAGCGGTCAAAAGATTTAGCCGCGAGCACTACGTCCCGGCAGCGCCACCCGCCGGCTGGCGGCAGCTGTTGCCGGCGCCGGCAAGCCGCCCGCCACTTTCAACGCCTTCCCTTGGGCATCGCCACGCAGGCGGAACACGGCGACCACGTCGACCAGCTCGACGGCGCGGTCTTGCAGCGAGGATGCTGCGGCGGCGGCCTCTTCCACCAGGGCCGCGTTTTGCTGGGTGACCTGGTCCATTTGTGAAATAGCCTGGTTCACTTGCTCGATGCCGGCGCTTTGCTCGTGGCTGGCGTTGGCGATGTCGCCCATGATGTCCGTCACGCGGCGGATGCTGGCGACGATTTCTTCCATCGTCGCGCCCGCCTGATCGACCAGCGCGCTGCCCGTGTTGACTTTATCCACGGAATCCTCGATCAAGCCTTTGATTTCCTTGGCGGCCGCCGCAGAGCGTTGCGCCAGATTGCGCACCTCGGTGGCCACCACGGCGAAGCCACGGCCCTGCTCGCCCGCACGGGCCGCTTCGACGGCCGCATTCAGCGCCAGAATATTGGTTTGGAAGGCAATGCCGTCGATCACGCCGATAATGTCGGCGATCTTCTTCGCCGATTCGTTGATCGACCCCATCGTGCCCACCACTTGCGCCACCACGGCGCCACCCTTGCGTGCCACGTCCGAGGCGGACACGGCCAGGGTATTCGCCTGGCGCGCATTGTCCGTATTCTGACGCACGGCCGAGGTCAGCTCTTCCAGGCTGGACGCCGTTTCTTCCAGCGACGACGCCTGCTGCTCGGTGCGCACGGACAGGTCCGCGTTGCCGGCGGAAATCTGCGCGGCCGCCACGCTGACCGTATCGGCCGAAGCGCGCACGGTGGCGATCACGCCGACGATGCGCTCGAGGAACTTGTTGAAGGCCGTGGCCGTGCGGCCCACTTCATCCATGCGCTCGACGGGCATGGCGGCGGACAGGTCCAGCGAGGCGCTGACTCTTTCCAATGTATGTTCGATATTGCCCAGGCCGCCGCTGATGGTGCGGTAGATATGCCAGGCCAGCGCGCCTGTCAGCAGCACGGCCACGCCCAGCACGGCCAGCATGGTGCTGAACGCCGTGTCGTAGGCGGCCAGGCTTTCCGCCTTCACGTCATCGACCAGCTTGTTGTTGTAGGCGATATGGTCATCCATGCTCTTTTTCGCTGCGGCGGCCGTGATGGCCAGCGGCGTGCCGGCGAGCAAGGTGGCGCGCACGCCATCCATGTCGCCCGCGTAGGCGGCGGCAAAGAATGGCGCCAGCGCGCGGCGGTAGGCTTCCATGGCGGCCTGGTCGGCGTCGAGCATCTTGCTGTCCGTCGCGTCGTACAGGCGCTCGGCGCGGTAGGTGGCGATGACCTTGTCAAAATTCGTGTTGGCGTCGGCCACGGCCTTGTCCAGCGCCGTCTTGTCGGCCAAATTCGAGAACACGGACAGGCGGTAGCCGGCCAGGCGCGAATCGGCAAGGAAACCCTTGGCAGCATTCAAGCCCTGGATGCTGGGAATGATACGGTTTTGCACAGTGTCAAAACGCTCCTGGGCGCGCTGCAGCTGGATGGCGCCGCCGGCGCCCAGCAATAGCAGGGCCAGCAAGGCGATGGTGAGGGTCAGAATTAATTGCTTGGTGATATTCATGGTGTGTCACAGTAAAAAGGTAGCCTGGCAAGGCCAGGCGGGATAAGAGCTGCCGATCAGGTGGCCGGGATCGCTTGCAAGCGGCTAAGCTGCCATTGGGGCGGCGTCAGGCGCGCGGCGCAGCAAGTCGCCATGCTGTCGGCAAAACGCCAGGCCCGCCTTGTGGCCCACGTCGAACAGCAGCTGCATGTTCGAGCTGGACCAGTCCAGGGTGTCGGGCCAGTGCTGCTCCGGGATGCCGCCCATCAAGTCGAGCTTGAGCAAACGCCGCTTGGGCTGGCCCGTGCGCGCATCCGTGTTGTGCTCGAGCTCAAACAGGCGCAGCTCGCTCTTGGAAATTTTCACCAGCGGCGTGATGATGGAGCGCACCCAGGCGTCGTACAGGTTGCGCGGCTTGCGCAGCAAGCGCTCGTCACCGAGGATGTCGAGAATGACCAGGGTATCGGCGTCATGGTGCTCGCCCTTGCCTTCGATAAACGGGTCGAAATTGAGCGTATCGAGGGCCGCGCCTTCGATGTAGTCGTCGCCGGCGATGGTCGTCGGTGCATACAGGAACGGGAACGACAGGGCCGCACGCACGTGGATCGGTTCGATCTCGTGCTTGCCCCAGATTTGCATGCGGTGCTCGCTGAGGTTGTAGGCATTGATGTAGAAATCGGGACGCATGCGCGCCACGCCCGAGAAATCCACGGCTTTTTCCAGGAAGGGCAAATGCGCGCACAGGCCCAGGCTTTTCGCCGACAAGTCCGATGGCGACAGCGACGACACCATCAGCTTGCCCCAGTCCGACCAGGCCGTGGGCACGCCAGCAAACGTTTGCTGGAACGCCTGAAAAAAAGGATTGTTGGCCGGCGGCTGGAAGGCATCGCGGAAAGTGCTCGCATGCATGCCCGGCTTCTGGAAGACCTTGTAGTTGATCGGGATCATCTTGTAGATGCTGTCGGCCACGCCCGTGTCGGCCCAGCTTTGCAAGGCCTGGCGCGGCGTGGCTTCGTGCGGCGTCGTGTAAAGCAAGCCCATCAACACACCGGCGCCCGAGGCGGAAATGACGTCGAATTCGATGCCCTCATCGAGAAACGCGGCCAGGGCACCGGCGATCAAGGTGGAATTTGGTGCGCCGCCACCGAGCAGCAGACCCGTTTTGCGGGCCGGTTTCGCTGTCGCGGCTGATGCCGGATCCGGCGGTGTCGTCGTGACTGTCTTCATGCACACTCCCTGAACGGAACGGGACTATCATCCCTTAATTGTTGGTTACTACACGCTGATGGCGCCTAATCCTGCCCATGTCCCCGCAAGCGGCGAGCCGATGCAATGTTGCAGAAACAGATATGAAATTAACATAAATAAATTCCTTATGGCAATTTCCATAACGAATGATGGGTATTCAGAAAGGGTATAAGTTGATGCCGTGCGGCATAGCTTGATGCGGTGCAGCAAATATAAATTCGGCGACGTTAGGAGTAATCGCTTTAGGGTAGGAATATTCCCCAAGCAGCCGCCAGCGCGGCGGCCAGGGGCATCAAGGGAGTGGCGCGGGGCCGGGAGGGAGTGAAGAGAAATGCAAGTGGGTACACAAATGGTCAACAAAGACGCGAATCTTCGGCGACAGATGGCGGCTTGACGGCCACAGCACCCAGAACTTGCTCGAGTGCAGCAAGTAGCCGGTCAGCACGGCTTGCAGTTCGCCGCGCGCGATGGCGTCGCGCACGATAAAGTCAGGCAGATAGGCGAGGCCCACACCCTGTGTGGCGGCGCCGATCAAGGCTTCGATATTGTTGCAAGTCAAGGCGGTCGGCAAGCGCAACTCCCCGCCGCTGTCGCCCTCGGCGCGCTGCAATGCCCATTCCTGCAACTTGCCCGTGGTGGGAAATTTGTAGCGCACGCAAGCGTGCTCTTCCAGCGCGCGCGGCGTGGCCGGCACGCCATGGCGGGCGAAATACGCGGGCGAGCCGACGATGGCAAAGGCAAACGGCCCCAGTTCGCGCGCCATCAGACGCGAATCGGTCAGCGTACCGCTGCGCACGGCCACGTCGACGCCTTCGGCCACCACGTCGACAAGGCGGTCGTTGAAATCGAGGTCGAGTTCGATCTCCGGGTACAACCGGGTAAATTCCGCCAGCAGGGGCAGGATGATGCGGTAGCCGATCACGGGCAGGCTGACACGCAGCTTGCCGCGCGGCGCTTCTGCCAGGTGCGACAGTTCCGCCTCGGCATCGCCGAGGTCGGCAAGGATGCGCTGGCAACGCTCGTAGAACAGCGCGCCTTCGTTGCTCAGGCTGATGCGCCGCGTACTGCGGTTGAGCAGGCGCACACCCAGCTTTTCTTCCAGCCGCGCCACGCTCTTGCCCACGGCCGAGGCCGACACACCGAGCAGCCGCCCGGCCGCCACATAGCTGGAAGTTTCCGCCGCGCGCACGAAGGCGGCAATGCCATTCAGATTATCCATGCGATCTCGCTGTCTCTATTAGGGAATATTTGTCCGTTATGAGCGGATTTTCAGCCACTTTTTCACAGATTACGTCCATATTATCATCGGATTCCCTCTTTCTGGAATCATTCCCATGGATACGACTCTTCCCGCGCAAGCCCCGGAACCAGCGACTGCACGGCGCACGCTGGTGCTGGCAGCCGTCTGCCTGGCCGCGCTATGCATGCCGCTCAGTTTTACGGGGCCGGCCATCGCCATTCCCGCCATCGCCGCCGACCTGCACGGCACGCCGCTGGCGCTGGCGTGGATCACGAATGCCTTCATGCTCAGCTTTGGCGGCTGCCTGATGGTGGCCGGCGCGCTGGCCGACCGCTATGGCCGCAAGCGCGTCTTCCTGCTGGGCATGGCCGTGTTTTCCGCCGCCGCGCTGGCACTGGCGGCCGCGCCCGGCATTGTGTGGCTCGACGTGCTGCGCGCCGTCCAGGGCCTCGGTTGCGCCATGGCCCTGTCGAGCGGACTGGCGGCCCTGGCGCAGGAATTCGACGGCCCCGCCCGTGCGCGCGCCTTCAGCCTGATCGGCACGGCCTTCGGCGTGGGCCTGGCCTTCGGCCCCTTCCTGGCAGGCACCTTGATCACGCACACGGGCTGGCGCGCCATTTTTGCGGCCACGGCCGCGGCCGGCCTGGCCGCCCTGCTGGCCGCCGCGCGCGCCATGCGCGAATCGCGCGACCCACAGGCGCAAGGCGTCGATTGGCCGGGCGCCCTGACGTTTACCGGTGCGCTGTCCCTATTTACCTATGGATTGCTGCAGGCGCCCGATAGTGGCTGGGGCAGTGCCGCCAGCCTGGGACTGCTCGGTGGCGCGGCCTTGCTGCTGGCCGTTTTCATCCGTGTGGAGCGGCGCGCGGCGCGCCCCATGCTGGACTTGACCCTGTTCCGCCTGCCCGCCTTTGCCGGAGTGCAACTGCTGGCCGCCGCGCCCGCGTTTTCCTTTGTCGTGCTGCTGGTCTTACTGCCGGCCCGTTTCATCGGCATCGAAGGCTACAGCGCACTCGAGGCGGGACGCATGATGATCGCCCTGTCGGCGCCCATGCTGGTGCTGCCGATCCTGGCCGGCATGGCGGCGCAGCGCATCGCTGCCGCGCACATCTGCGCCAGCGGCCTGCTACTGGCGGCCGGTGGCTTGCTGTGGCTGTCCACCTGCGCACCGGGCCAGGCGCCCGCTACCTTGATCGGGCCGCTGCTGCTGATCGGCTGCGGCATCAGCCTGCCGTGGGGCTTGATGGATGGCCTGGCCATCAGCGTCGTGCCCGTCGAGCGGGCCGGCATGGCGGCCGGCATCTTCAACACGACGCGCGTGGCGGGTGAAGGCCTGGCGCTGGCCATCGTCAGCGCGCTGCTCGGTACGCTCACGATGGCGGCCTTGGGCAAGGTGCCCGGCCTCGCCCCCGAGCAGGCGGCGCTGGCGGCGCCCTTCCTGGCACTGGGAGAATTACGCCATGCAGGCGTTCTGTTGCCGCAGGCCGGCGCCGCCGAACTGGCGCAAGCGTATGGCGCCGCTTTCCGCCACTTGCTGTATGTGCTGGCCAGCATTACGACGGCCTCGGCCCTGCTGATCCTGGCCTTTTTGCGTCATCCAGCTGGTGCAGCAACGGGCACGGCCGCCCTGCCCGCCTGCAAGGCGCAGCAATAAGTCACGACCATCACCATTCCTCCTGCCGTACACGGCGGCGTCCACGCGCCGCCGCCCGCCTTGATGTTTCTCCGCAACACCTCAAAAGTTTCAAGGAATAAAACTAGTTTACTGATCAAAGCGCTTTGAACTATACTCAAAGCGCTTTGAAACATAACTAAAGCGCTTTGGTTGTGCGAAATTACGCGCGCTAATCCCACACCTATAAAAACACTGGAGACACAATGAACAAATTTTTCTTGAAAGCGTTGCCAGCGGCAGTGCTCATGGCCTTGAGCGCGTCGGCCCAGGCCGCCCTGCCGATCGACTTCGGCGGCTACATCCGTTCGGGCTTCGGCACCAGCAGCGAAGGCGGCAAGGAAGCGTGTTTCGGCCTGGCTGGCGCATCGTCCAAGTATCGTCTGGGCAATGAGTGCGAAACCTACGGCGAGCTGAAATTCGGCGGCGAAGCCTTCAAGGCAGCCAACGGCACCACTTTCCGCATCAATACCCTGGTGGCGTTTTCCGTCAATCAGAACCAGGACTGGGAGCAATCGGACCCGGCGTGGCGTGAAATGAACGTGGTCGCCGACAAGATCGGCACGGGCGCCTTCGCCGAAGCGCGCGCCTGGGTCGGCAAGCGCTACTATGACCGCCAGGACGTGCACATCACCGATTACTACTTCTGGAATAACAGCGGCCCGGGCGCCGGCCTGGAAAACATCGACCTGGGCGCCGCCAAGCTGGCCTACGCCATCGTGCGCACGGCCGACGACGGCGACAGCAATCGCATGGGTCTGTCCCACGATTTGCGCTTCTCCGGCATAAAGGTCAACCCCGATGGCGAACTGACCCTGGGCTTGCAATTCAACCAGAAACGCAATGCGCAAGGCGCGGCCCCCATCGCCAGCGGCCACTTGCTGACCATCATGCATACGCAAGGCAATCTGCTGGGCGGCTTCAACAAGGTGGCATTGCAGTACGGCAAAGGCAGCGCCGCCAACACGGGCGGCTTCAGCCTGGGCGCCGGCAAGGATGACAAGGTCGTGCGCCTGACGGAACAGATCATGATCCAGCCCAAAGGCGCCTGGTCGGGCATGGGCACCTTCGTCTACGAAGACAAGGAAACGGCAGGCGTGAGCAGCAAATGGACGTCGATCGGCGCACGTCCCGTCTACCACTTCTCGGACAACTACAGCCTGGCCGTGGAACTGGGCCACGACATCGTCAAGCCGGAAGGCGGCGAGAGCCGCAACCTGACCAAGCTGACCTTCGCGCCGCAACTGTCGGCCGGCAACAGCTTCTGGTCGCGTCCCGTGCTGCGCGCCTTCTACACCTACGCCAAATGGAACAAGGCAGCCCAGTCGGCCGCCGCCGCGGAATCGGCGCTGTCGTCGACGGGCGTGTTTGGTGGAAAAACAAACGGCAGCTCGGTTGGTTTCCAGGTCGAGTCGTGGTGGTAAGAGCATCGAACACTGGCTGACGCCGCAAGGCGCCAGCCAGTGGCAGCAGCACCGCCCGCTCATTCAGGGGCAGGTAGTAACCGGACCCACCATTTCGCCGCTGCACGCGATGGCCGGCAGCTTCAATGTAGTGATTCAGCAGTATCCTCTTTTAGCGCGGGCGCCCCTGGGTTTGCCCGCGTATTTTTTTGGGCGCCGCCGCCGCTTGCCATACCTCTGATCATTCCGGCATTTATCAGATAAACTACCCTGCATTGCACGGCACCGCACCGCTCCCGACCCACCCCGACTGCAGCATCCATGAACCTCAAAAATCTCGCCAAAACGCTAGGAATATCCGAAACCACCGTCAGCCGCGCCTTGAATGGCTATCCGGAAGTAAGCGAACGCACGCGCGAGCGGGTGCTGGCCGCCGCGCAGGCGGCCGGCTACCGTCCCAATCCCATGGCGCGCAGCTTGGCCGTCGGGCGCACGAATATCGTCGGCATCATCTACCCGCTGATGCCGAACGACCTGGCCGACCCCATGTTCATCGACATCGTGGGCGGCATGTCGGAAGCGCTGGAAGCGCAGCAGATGGACATGATGATCGCGCCCGCTTCGGCCACCAATGAATTCCACACGTATGAGCGCATGGTCAAGGGCCGCCGCATCGACGGCCTGATCGTCGGGCGCACGAAACCGTTCGACGAGCGCATCGCCTACCTGGCGCAGCAGGGCATGCCGTTTGTCGCGCATGGCCGCACGCAGCTGAACCAGCCGCACGCGTGGTTCGACTACGACAACGAGGCGGGCATGCGCCTGGCCGTCGAGCGCCTGGCGCAGCTGGGCCACCAGCGCATCGGCCTGATCAGCGCAACGCCGGACCTGAACTTCGTGCGCCAGCGCGTCGAGAGTTTCCAGCACGCCATGCAGGCGGGCGGCCTGGCCGTCGACCCGGACAACCTGGTCGACAACGCCCACGACCGCCGCGCCGGCTACCAGGCCATGCAGCGCCTGCTGGCCCGCTCGCCCCGCCCCACCGCCGTCATCGTCGACAATCACATGTCGGGCGTGGGCGCCGTGCGCGCCCTGCTCGACGCGGGCATCGCCATAGGCAGCGAGATGTCGCTGATCGTCTGGGGCGTGATGGAAGATTCCCTGGCCGGCCACAACGTCACCACCGTCGTCCAGCCCGACCCGCGCGGCGCCGGCGCAAAAATGATCAACATGCTGCTGGCCCTGATGGACGGCACGCCCGTCACCGACTTGCAGGAACTGTGGCCGTGCGAACTGTTGCCGGGCGAGTCGGCGGGACCGGTAATTAGGTAGTTAAATATTGCATTGGCCCGCAGCAGAAAGCTGGGGTCAGTCACTGCGTGATCGGAATGGGTCCCACTGGGACCATTCCCCCGCCGGGTCTGACCCCGGTCCTCCCACCTTGTTGTCCTGAATCACCCTCATAAAAAAATCGTATGTCTGGAGCGTGTATCGCTTTACTTTTCAAAGCGCTTTGAACTATACTCATTTCATACCCAAAGCGCTTTGAATTTTAAAATAAGACGTTCGCCTACCAACCAGCAGCGCCGCCCTGATAGCCAACGCTACAGGCAACTTTTAAGAAATCATTCATGCCGACCATCCAGAACAATCTTGCCCACCTGCCCGCCGACTGGTGGCGCAGCGCCGTCATCTACCAGGTGTATCCACGCAGCTTCCTCGACAGCAATGGCGACGGCATCGGCGACTTGCCCGGCATTACCTCCAAGCTCGATTACATCGCCGCCCTGGGCGCCGACATCGTGTGGATCTCGCCCTTCTTCACGTCGCCGATGAAGGACTTCGGCTATGACGTGGCCGATTTCTGCGACGTCGACCCGATGTTTGGCACCCTGGCCGATTTCGACCGCCTCGTGGCGCGCGCCCATGAACTGGGCTTGAAAGTGATGATCGACCAGGTGCTGTCGCACTCGTCCGACAACCATCCGTGGTTCGTGGAAAGCCGCTCCAGCCGCGACAATCCCAAGGCCGACTGGTATGTGTGGGCCGACCAGAAACCGGACGGCACGGCGCCAAACAACTGGCTGTCCGTGTTCGGCGGTTCCGCGTGGCAATGGGAGCCGCGCCGCGGCCAGTATTACCTGCATGATTTCCTCGTCAGCCAGCCCGACCTGAACTTCCACAATCCGGCCGTACAGCAGGCCCAGCTGGACAACCTGCGCTTCTGGCTCGAGCGCGGTGTCGACGGCTTCCGCTTCGATTCCTGCAACTTCCCGTATCACGATCAATTGCTGCGCGACAATCCGCCAGCCGCGCAGCGTGATGCGAGCAGCGTGTCGGCCATCAACCCGTACGGCATGCAGGCGCACGTGTACGACAAGACGCAACCGGAAAACATCGCCTACCTGCAGCGCGTGCGCGCCGTGCTCGACGAATACAAGGCCATCTCCATCGGCGAAGTGGGCGACGACAATGCGCTGGCCACCATGGCGGCCTACACGGGTGCCGACAAGCTGCACATGGCCTACAGTTTCAACTTGCTGACGGCGGAGTTTTCCGCCGCGCACATCCGCAAGCAAGTGGAAGAGTTCGAAGCGCAAGTGGCCGACGGCTGGGCTTCCTGGTCCGTGGGCAACCACGACAGCGTGCGCGTCATGACGCGCTGGGGCGGCGAGAACCCGTCGCCATCGCTGGCCAAGGTCGTGCTGGCCGTGCAGGCGGCGCTGAAAGGCACGCCGTGCCTGTACCAGGGCGACGAGCTGGCCCTGACGGAAGCGGACATTCCTTTCGAAGCGCTGCAAGACCCGTACGGCATCCCGTTCTGGCCCCAGTTCAAGGGCCGCGACGGCTGCCGCACGCCGATGCCGTGGGTGGCCGAAGCGCCGCATGGCGGCTTCAGCACCACCACGCCGTGGTTGCCCGTGCCGCCCGAGCATCTGGCGCGCGCCGCTGACGTCGAAGAACACGATAGCGGCTCGGCGCTGCGCTTTGCGCAAAACATCCTCGCCTGGCGCCGTACCCTGCCGCAATTGCTGCGCGGCGATATCGTCTTCTTCGATGCACCGGAACCTGTGCTGGCCCTGCGCCGCGACTTGCCCGGCCAACCGTCCGTGCTGGCTGCCTTCAACCTGGGCACCGAGGCCGTCACCTTCACTTGGCCAGACGCGGCGCCAGCGGCCGACCTGGCCGGTCATGGATTGCCAGGTAGTAAAGATAACCAACAGCTCAGCCTGCCCCCGCATGGCGGCTGGTTCGGCACTTTGGCGTAAATCGCAGGCTTTGGCGGCCATGCCGCCAATTACAATAACGAGCCCCGCGCATCAGCGGGGCCAAATTGAGAGAACGAGGACGACATGGCTGGACTGAAGTTAACAGGCCTGAAGAAGGCATATGGCGACGTGCAAACCCTGCACGGCATCGACCTGGAGATCGCCGATGGCGAATTCATGGTCTTCGTGGGCCCGTCGGGTTGCGGCAAATCCACCTTGCTGCGCAGCATCTGCGGCCTGGAAGAAATCAGCGGCGGCGACTTGTTCATCGGCAAGACCCGCATGAACGACGTGCCGCCCGCCAAGCGCGGCATCGCCATGGTGTTCCAGAGCTACGCCCTGTATCCGCACATGAGCGTGGCGCAGAACATGGCCTTCGGTCTCAAACTGGCCGGCATGAGCAAGGTGCAGATCGCCGACGCCGTGCAGCGCGCCGCGCAAATCCTGCGCATCGAACCTTTGCTCGAGCGCAAACCGAAGGACTTGTCGGGCGGCCAGCGCCAGCGCGTGGCCATCGGCCGCGCCATCGTGCGCAAGCCCGACGTCTTCCTGTTCGACGAACCGCTGTCCAACCTCGACGCATCGCTGCGCGTGCAGATGCGCATCGAACTGGCGAATTTGCACCGCGAATTGCGCTCGACCATGATTTACGTCACGCATGACCAGGTCGAAGCGATGACCCTGGCCGACCGCATCGTCGTGCTCAACGCGGGCCGCATCGAACAGGTGGGTGCACCGCTCGAGCTGTACCACCACCCCGCCAACCTGTTCGTGGCCGGCTTCCTCGGTTCGCCCCGCATGAACTTCCTCAAGGGCAAGATCCACAGCTATGCCGACGGCGTGGCCACCATCGCCACCAACGCGGGCGGCATGCTGCAAGCCGTCTTGACGCAGCCATTGGCCAGCGGCACCCCGGTCACCGTCGGCGCGCGTCCCGAACACGTACAGGCATGCGCGCCCGGCGCCACGGCCGCCATCACGGCCACCGTGCAGGCCGTGGAAAAACTGGGCGACATCAGCTATCTGTACGTGGACGTAGCAGGCGGCGACGAGCCGCTGGTGGTGCGCGCCGATGCGGAAACGGACTGGGCCATTGGCCAATCCGTGGCGCTGCAAGTGGCGCCGGCCCGCGTCCACGTGTTCGACGAGCACGGCCAGACCCGTACCTGACACCCCGGCTTTAAGGGGCCAGGCGCTACAGGCGCCGCCTGGCCTGGTTGTATCGTTTCAGCCTTGATACTCAACATAAACTTAGCATAAAAAAAGATACTGGAGATTGACATGTCCTTCACGCACCCGAAACGCAGCTTCATCAAAACCACCCTGATCGCCGCCGCCCTGGCCGGCATCGGCAACCTAGCCGCCGTCAGCATGGCGAACGCGGCCGAAGCAGGCACCCTGCTGATCTGGATCAATGGCGACAAAGGCTACAAGGGCCTGGCCAAGGTCGGCGAAGAATTCACCAAGAAGACGGGCATCAAGGTCGTCGTCGAGCATCCGGAAGATGCGCCAAACAAATTCCAGCAAGCGGCGGCCGCCGGCAAGGGTCCGGACATCTGGATCTGGCCGCATGACCGCATCGGCACCTGGATCGACGCCGGCTTGCTGCAACCATTGACGCCAAGCAAGGAAGCGCGCGCCGCCATCCTGCCGCTGGCCTGGAACGCCTTTACGGTGAGCGGCAAGACCTGGGGCTACCCGATCTCCATCGAAGCCGTCGCCCTCGTCTACAACAAGGACCTGGTGCCGACGCCGCCAAAAACCTTCGAGGAAATCGCCGCGCTGGACAAGAAACTGTCCGCACAAGGCAAGAAAGCCATCCTGTGGGATTACACGAATACCTATTTCACGTGGCCTTTGCTGGGCGCGGGCGGCGGCTTCCCGTTTGAAGTCAAGTCCGACGGCCGCTACGATGCAGCCAAGACGGGCGTGAACAATGCCGGTTCGCAGGCGGGCGTGAATGCGCTGATGACCCTGATCAACAGCGGCGCCATGCCGAAGGGCGCCGGCTACGCGGAAATGGAAGCGGGCTTCAACCAGGGCAAGATCGCCATGATGATCAACGGCCCATGGTCGTGGGACAATGCGCGCAAGTCGAAGATCAATTTCGGCGTGGCAACGATCCCTACCGTGGCAGGCAAGACGGCCACGCCATTCGTGGGCGTATTGGGCGCGATGATTTCGAAAGCCAGCCCGAACAAGGACCTGGCCACGGAATTCCTGGAAAACCAGATGCTGCAGATCAATGGCCTGAAAACCATCAACGCCGACGTCCCGCTGGGCACGCCAGCCAACAAAGTGCTGTTCGCGGAACTGAAAGCCAATCCGAACATCCAGGCAACGATGGAAAGCGCACAATCTGGCCGCCCGATGCCGAACAACCCGGAAATGGGCCGCTTCTGGTCGTCGATGCAATCGGCGCTGGAAAACATCACGCAAGGCCGCCAGACGACCAAGGATGGCCTGGATGCGGCGGCGAAGCGGATTACGACGGCGAATTAATAGAGGTTGGTTGGTCGGAATTTAATTTTCGACCATCAGCAGAAATCCGGGGTCAGACCCGCCGGGTCTGACCCCAGCTCTCCGTTGCGTACAAGTTCAACGCAAACAGCATCCATCTTCACAGGTATCCATCGTGCGCAAGTTTATCGGCCCTACGGTATTGACCATCAGCATGGCGCTGGGTCTGTATCTGCTCTTCATGTTGTACATTTCCGGCCAGACCATGCTGGCCGCCGTTTTCCTCGGCTTGCTGACCCTGACGACGTTCGTCTTCACGTCGCCGCGCGCCTATGCCTACCGTTACCTGTTTCCCGGCATCACGGCGGTGATCGTCTTCGTGCTGCTGCCGATGGTGTACACGGTGTCGATCGGCTTTACCAATTTCAGCTCGCGCAACCTGCTCACCTATGAACGGGCCACGCAATATCTGCTCGACGAAACGCAGCGGGTGGAAAGCGCCGGCTATGCGATGACCGTGCATGCCGACAATAAAGAATACCGCTTGCGCCTGGAAAGCCCGGACACGGGCGAAGTGCTCTTGACGCAGCCGCTGGCCCTGAAGCGCGCCGTGCCCCTGAACGTGGAGGTCGCACCGGTCGATCCCGTGCAGGCGCCCGTACTGGCCGCTCCGCTGGGCATCAAGGACATCATCGCCCTGCAAAAGGATTTGAAACTGCTCACCCTCGTGCTGCCGAACAAGATCGAGCTGCGCATGGTGGGCTTGCGCGAATTCGGACCTGTCGCGCACGTCTACAAGCAACTACCGAACAAGACCTTGAAGAAGATCGCCACGGGTGAACTGGTGACGCCGAACTTCAAGACGGGCTTTTATGAAATGCCGGACGGCACGAAACTGGAACCGGGCTTCAAAGTGAACGTGGGCTTCGCCAACTTCGTCAAGATTTTCTCCGATGAAGCGTTCCGCGGCCCCTTCCTGCGCATTTTTGTCTGGACCATCGTTTTCGCCCTGATCAGCGTGGCCACGACGACAGGCCTGGGCATGGTGCTGGCCGTGCTCCTGAACTGGGATGCGCTGCGCTTCCGCGGCCTGTATCGCACCCTGCTGTTCCTGCCGTACGCCGTGCCGGGCTTCATTTCCATCCTCGTCTTCAAGGGCTTGTTCAACAATAACTTTGGTGAAATCAACCTCGTGCTCGACGCCCTGTTCGGCATCAAGCCCGCCTGGTTCTCGGACACCACCCTGGCCAAGGCCATGATTTTGATCGTGAATACCTGGCTCGGCTACCCTTACATGATGGTGGTGTGCATGGGCTTGATCAAGGCGATTCCGTCGGACCTGTACGAAGCCTCGGCCCTGGCCGGCGCGGGACCGCTGACGAATTTCTTCAAGATCACCCTGCCCCTGATCATCAAGCCGCTCACGCCGCTGATGGTGGCCAGTCTCGGTTTCAACTTCAACAATTTTGTGCTGATCAGTTTGCTGACGGGCGGGCGTCCCGATTTCCTCGACACCACCTTGCCGGCCGGCACGACGGACTTGCTCGTGTCCTACACCTACCGCATCGCGTTCGAGGATTCCGGCCAGAACTTTGGCCTGGCCGCCGCCATCTCGACCCTGATCTTCTTCCTCGTGGCCGCGATTTCGCTGGTCAACATGCGCCTGACGCGCATGAACAAAGCATAAAGGACAGCCATGGCTATCGTTGTCGACCGTTCCAACCGCTGGCGCATCCTGGCGGCCCACGTCGCCGTGATCGCGCTGATCGCGCTGGTGATGTTCCCCTTCCTGATGATCTTGTCGATCTCCCTGCGGCCCGGCAATTTCGCCTCGGGCAGCCTGATACCACCCGAGATCAGCTTCGAGCACTGGCGTTTGGCGCTGGGCATGTCCTACCAGGCGCCCAACGGTGCCCTCGTCGAACCGGATTTCCCTGTGCTGCTGTGGCTGTGGAATTCCATCAAGGTAGCCAGCATGAGCGCCACCGTCACCGTGCTGCTGTCGACCACCTGCGCGTATGCGTTCGCGCGCATGCAGTTCCGTTTCAAGTCGCAGACGCTGTCCGCGCTGATGCTGCTGCAGATGTTCCCCGCCGTGCTGGCCCTGGTGGCCATCTACGCCATCTTCGACGTGCTGGGCAGCTACGTGCCATGGCTGGGCATCGACCACCACGGCAGCCTGGTGCTGGCCTACACGGGCGGCATCGCCCTGCATATCTGGACCATCAAGGGCTACTATCAAACCATCCCCATCGAGATCGAGGAAGCGGCCAAGGTCGACGGCGCCACCCAATGGCAAGCGTTCGTCTACGTGCTGCTGCCGATGACGGTGCCCATCCTGATGGTGGTGTTCCTGCTGTCGTTCATCGGTGCCATCATCGAGTACCCGATCGCTTCCGTGCTGCTGCATGAACAGAACAACCTGACCCTGGCCGTCGGCTCGAAGCTGTTCCTGTACGAGCAAAAATACCTGTGGGGCGACTTCGCCGCGGCCGCCATCTTGTCCGGCCTGCCCATCACGGCCGTGTTCCTGCTGGCGCAAAAATGGATGATCTCCGGCCTGACGGCTGGCGGCGTGAAAGGCTGACCATGCGGCGCACCCTGACTACGCTGGCCGCCCTGCTGTTGTGCGCTTCGGCGCAGGCAGGGAGCTTTGCCGAGAATCCGATTGTCTACTTCGCCGTGACAGACCGTTTCGCCAACGGCAATCCCGGCAACGACCACAGTTATGGCCGCGCCGCCGACCCGCAAGGCGGCGACGTCGGCAGCTTCCACGGCGGCGACATCGCCGGCATCACGCAGAAGCTGAAGGCCGGCTATTTCAGGGAACTGGGCGTCAACGCCCTGTGGATCACGGCGCCGTACGAGCAGATACACGGCTGGGTGGTGGGCGGCAAACAGCAATTCCAGCACTACGCCTACCACGGCTACTGGGCGCTCGACTACACGACGATGGACGCCAACATGGGCACGCGCGAGGAATTGCGCGAAATGATCAACACGGCCCACGCGCAAGGCATCCGCGTGCTGTTCGACGTGGTGCTGAACCATCCCGGCTATGCGGACCTGCGCACCCTGGCGCAGTACAAGGTGCCCGTGCTGTGGCCCGGCCACGAAAAGGCCGTGCTGCGCGACTATCACAGCTTCATCGACTACAACAACTTCGCATTCGCGCAGTGGTGGGGTCCGGACTGGGTGCGCGCCGGCTTGCCCGGCTACCCCGACGGCGGCAAGGATGATTTCACGATGCAGCTGGCCTACCTGCCCGACTTCCGCACGGAAAGCGGCAAGGCCGTGGGCTTGCCTCCCATCCTGCAACGTAAAAGCGACACGCGCGCCGTGGCCCTGCCCGACACCACCGTACGCGGCTACCTTGTCCACTGGCTGGCCGACTGGGTGCGCGAATTCGGCGTCGACGGTTTCAGGGCCGACACCGTCAAGCACGTGGAGCCGGCCAGCTGGCTGGCGCTGCGCGCGGCGGCCACCGACGCACTGAAAGACTGGAAGGCGCGCCACCCGCAGCAGAAAATCGACGACGCACCATTCTGGATGACGGGCGAAGCATGGGGCCATGGCCCCGAGCGCAGCAGCTGGCATGACGCGGGATTCGACTCGATGATCAATTTCGATTTCCAGAATCGCGCGGGCGGCGACTGGAAAAGCATCGACGGCGTCTACCGCCAGTATGCGGGCTTGCTGAACAAAGCCTCGGGTCCCCGCTACGACATCCTGTCGTATATCTCGTCGCACGACACCAGCCTGTTCCCACGCGACCGGCTGAAACATGGCTTGAGCGCCCTGCTGCTGGCGCCGGGCGGCGTGCAGCTGTTCTACGGCGATGAAAGCGCGCGCCAGCCTGGCACGGCGCCTGTCGGCGACGAACAGCAGGCGACACGCTCCGACATGAACTGGAAGACGCTCGATGCGGCCACCCTGGCGCATGCACGCAAGCTGGGCCAGTTCCGGCTGCGCCACCCTGCCCTGGCGCGCGGCGAACACCGGTTCATCAACGACAAGCCATATGCGTTCGCCCGCGTGATGCAGGATGACGCCATCATCGCCGTGCCCGAAGCGCAAGGCGCGCTCGAACTGAAGGTACACGGCGTGTTCACCGATGGTACACAACTGCGCGACGCCTACACGCATCAAACTTATATCGTCAAGGAGGGTGCCGTCGCCGTGAACGCGGCCGGCGCCGTCCTGTTAGAAAAGGCAGCACCATGAGCAACTATGACATCTTAGTGGTCGGCGGCGCCGGCATCGACACGATCGTGCGCGTCGCCGACCTGCAACTGCCCGTCGCCGACTCCGTCCACGTGCCGCCCATCCGCGATTACGTGGCGCACACGGGCAATGGCGTGGCGCTCGGTTGCCACGCGCTGGGCTTGCGCTGCAAGTTCATCGACTTCATCGGCGACGATGCACAAGGCGCGGCCATCCTGCAGCGCTACAAGGAAGCCAAACTCGATTTCTCGCACATCGTCGAACCTTCGGGCACGCGGCGCAGCGTCAACCTCGTCGACCCGCAAGGACGCCGGCTGTCGCTGTATGACGGGCGCCACCCGGAAGACGTGCGCATGCCTGCCGCCTTCTATCTGCCCTACCTGGGACCGGCGCGCCACGCGCACTTTTCCATCATGGGCTGGGTGGCCCAGCTGTTTGACGATGCACTGACGTGCGGCACGACGGTATCGACCGACCTGCACGACTGGGATGGCGTCAACCCGCACCATAAAAAATTCGCACTGCGCGCCGACCTGGTCTTCCTCAGCACGGCGGCGCTGGGCGAGCGCCGGGACGACGTCATGCACGCGATTATTTCGGAAGGCCGCGCGCAGGCCGTCATCGCGATGGCGGGCGCGGATGGGGCCTACCTGCTGGAACGGAACGGCGCGTCCGTGCGCCACTATCCGACGGCGGGCTTGACGCTGCCCGTGGTGGACACGAATGGCGCCGGCGACTCGTTTGTCGCCGCCTTTTTGCATGCCTGGCTCGATGGTGCAGGCATCGACGCCGCCATGCGCCGCGGCGCCATCGGCGGCGCGTTTGCCTGCGCCCAGCATGGCACGCATGAACGTTTCATCGGACCGGCGGAGCTGCATGACTTATATCAAGACCGCACTAGCTTATGACTTAATATTCTATCAAGCGTAGCAACGCGCTAATGGTCGCATGGCACAATGGCTGCGGATTTCACCACACAGACTATTGAAACCGGAGACCACATGAGAATCGAAACCCTGGCCGTGCACGCCGGCTATACCCCCGACCCGACCACCAAGGCGGCCGCCGTCCCCATTTACCAGACGGTGGCCTACGCCTTCGACAATGCCCAGCATGGCGCCGACCTGTTCGACCTCAAGGTGGCAGGCAATATCTATACGCGCATCATGAACCCCACGCAAGACGTGCTGGAAAAACGGGTCGCCGCGCTGGAAGGCGGCGTGGCCGCGCTGGCCGTGGCGTCGGGCATGGCGGCCATCACCTATGCGATCCAGACGATTGCCGAAGCGGGCGACAATTTCATCTCCGCCAGCCAGCTGTATGGCGGCACCTACAACCTGTTTGCCCACACCCTGCCGCAGATCGGCATCGAAGTGCGCTTCGCCGACGCGCGCCAGCCGGAGACCTTCGCCGCCCTGATCGATGCGCGCACCAAGGCCATCTTCTGCGAATCGATCGGCAACCCGCTGGGCAATGTCACCGATGTGGCGAAACTGGCCGAGATCGCGCATGCGCACGGCATCCCGCTGATCGTCGATAACACGGTGCCCAGCCCCTATCTGTTCCGCCCCATCGAGCATGGCGCCGACATCGTCGTCCATTCACTGACCAAATACCTGGGCGGTCACGGCACCACCGTGGGCGGCGCCATCGTCGACAGCGGCAAATTCCCGTGGGCCGAGCACAAGGAACGCTTCAAGCGCTTGAACGAGCCGGACGTGTCGTATCACGGCGTCGTCTACACGGAAGCGTTCGGCCCCGCCGCCTTCATCGGCCGCGCGCGCGTCGTCCCGCTGCGCAACATGGGTGCCGCGATTTCCCCCTTGAGCGCGTTCCAGCTGATCCAGGGCATCGAGACCCTGGCCCTGCGCATGGACCGCATCTGCGACAACACGCTGGCACTGGCCAAACACCTGAAACAGCATCCGAAGGTCGCGTGGGTCAATTACGCGGGCCTGGAAGACCACCCGGACCACGCGCTGGTGAAAAAATACATGCACGGCCGCGCCTCGGGCATCTTGTCCTTCGGCCTGAAACTGGCGGCTGGCGAGGATCCGCGCGCGGCAGGCGCCCGCGTGCTCGACGCCCTGCAGCTGTTCACGCGCCTGGTCAATATCGGCGACGCCAAGTCGCTGGCCACGCATCCGGCGTCCACCACGCACCGCCAGCTCAATCCCGAGGAACTGGCCAAGGCGGGCGTGTCGGAAGACATGCTGCGCCTGTCCGTGGGCATCGAGCATATCGACGACTTGCGCGAAGACCTGGAGCAGGCGCTCAACGCCGCTTAATCGCTGGCTTTGACGCCATAGCGCGATGCCGGCTTGCCGCGCATCGCGCCCGCGAACAGGGCCAGGCGGGCCGCATCGAACTGCTCCCACAAGACCTGGTCTTCCACCGAAGGCAAGGTCACCAGCTCGCCCTGGTCCAGGCCCGCCAGCGCCGCATCGACGCAGTCTTCCGCGCGCATGATGGTCGCCTGGTCCAGCTGCGACAGCGGCACGCCGCTCAATTCCCAGATTTCCGTCGCCGTCGACGCGGGCAGCACCAGCTGCACCGTGATGCCCGTGCCGGCCAGTTCCTGCTGCAAGCCCCGCGTGAAATTCATCACATAGCCCTTGGTGGCGCTGTAGATCGTGCTGACGGGCAGGATGTGGAAGGACAGCACGGAGCCGATGTTGATGATGGTGCCCCGGTTGCGCTGCTTGAACTGCGGCAGCACGGCGTACGTCAGTTGCGCCAGCGCCGCCACGTTGACCTGGTCCATCGCGGCGATACCCTCGCGTGGCGAGTCCACGACGGCGCCCAGGGTCGAGACACCCGCGTTATTCACCAGCATGGTGATGGCTGGGTTGCTGGCCAGTTCTTCGACCACGCGCTGCAGGTCGGCCGGTGCGGCCAGATCGGCCGCCATGGCGCGCACGGCCACGCCATATTTTTCCGCCAGCGAGGCAGCCAGGGTGCCCAGGCGCTCGACCCGGCGCGCCACGAGGATCAAATCGAAGCCGCGCGCGGCCAGGCGGTCCGCATACACGGCGCCCAGGCCGGACGAGGCGCCGGTGATGAGGGCCGTGCCTTGGGTAGTAACTGCATTCATGATCATTCCTTCTTGAGTATGGGGTGGGTTGAGGCCATCAAACATGATAGCCATCATGCTTCAACACATTAAATATGACGGTCATCATGTTTAATGTGTTGAAGCATGACGAACATCATGTATGATGTCAACCATTATTTTTTGAATCGCGATCAGGAGCTTGCCATGCGTTATCCCGCCGAAGAAACCGCCGAAAAGCACCAGCGCATCCTGACGCAGGCGGCGCGGCTATTCCGTGAAAAGGGTTACGACGGCGTCAGCGTGGGGCAGATCATGCAGGCGACGGGACTCACGCACGGCCCCTTCTACAACCATTTCGCCTCGAAGGAAGCGCTGATGGCGGAAAGCACCCTGCACGGTTCGGAACACTCGCGCGTGGCGCTCGATGCGGCGACCATCAGCCCGGAAGCGATGCGCCAGTACGTGCGCGATTACGTGAGCGCAGCCCACCGCGACGCACCGGGCGATGGCTGTCTGCTGGCGGCGCTGGCGGGCGACGCGCGCAAGCAGCCTGCCGTGCGCCCTGCCTTCACCTTCCACCTGAAGTCCATCATCGGCAAGCTGGCAGCGCATTTCCCGTGGAAAAAGAAAAACCATGCGCGGCAGGACGCCATCGTCATGCTGTCGGCCATGGTGGGCGCCGTGGCGCTGGCGCGCGCCGTCGACGATGAAGCGTTTTCCGATGAAATCCTGAAAGCCGTGAACACAGCTTTTACGACGTAGGTCGGATTAGCGGCGCAGCCGCGTAATCCGACAACATTGTTGACGTATGTGGTGATGTCGGATTACGGCCCTTCGGGCCTAATCCGACCTACGCGCAAGCAACTGGGCGACTTGCCTGACCCTCTCGGCCACCGTGCCTGACACATTGACATAGACAATCCCCCGCCGCGCCAGTTCGGCCTGGTACCACGCATGCTGGCGCGCACGGAAATCCTCGTCGCGGCGCGTGCCATCCTGGATGAAGGGAAAATCGGGGGCGCACAGCAGCACCAGGTCGTAGCGGTGTTCGGCCAGCTGCGCCAGTTCCTGTTCGGCCTTGCCGAACATCTCGACGCAGTAGAAATACGTGGTCATGGGCGAGGTGTCGCAAAACAGCCAGCGCCGCGCGGCCAACAGCGCCTGCGCTTCGCGGCGCAGCTGTTCCCGGCCGATCTTCAGCAGATCATCATAAACCAAAATACCATCCTGACTTTCCCACAATTCGCGGCCATACTCGGCCACCCAGGCCGTCTCGAAATGCGCCGCCAGCGCGGCCGTCAAGGTGGTCTTGCCGCTCGATTCGCCACCGAGCACGCACACGCGCGTGACAAAATCGGCGCGCACAATCGGCGACAGGAAGGCGCTGTGCGCATGCGGATCTTGCCGCGCCACGGTGCCGGACACGGGCACCAACGTTCTCGCCTGGTCCACGCTCACGTGGGCCACCGGCCCGCTCGCATAATGCCGTTCCAGCACCCGCGCGAAGCCGGGGCCGTAATCTTCGCTGGTAAACACGGCATCGACAGGCAGTTCCAGCACCGTCCAGCACAACCAGCCCATGAAGTGGCGATGCAGCTCGCCATCGTCGTCGTTATGCGGCAGCGAGCGCGCAGGCACGCCGCGCGCCGCACACAGGGCAGCCAGGCGCGCATCGTCCAGTACGACGATCTGCGCCTGCGGGAACTGCGCGCGCAGCCAGCGTTCCCGGCGCGTCGGCTCGCAGCCGGGAAATTCAGGTTTCGTGTAGCTGACCACCAGCAGTTCTTCGCTGGCGTCTTGCGCACGATGAATCAACAGTTCGTGGCCTTGGTGCAGCGGGCAGAATTTGCCGACCACGAGACCGCGCTTGTAAAGGTTCATGCTGCCGCTTCCTGCAAATCCGAGGTGTATTGAATGATCTTGTCTTCCGCCAGCAAAGTCTCGACCGTGATGGCGCCGAAAAAAGGCGCGAGCAAGGCGCGCGCCCGGTCAGCCTGCGGCATGGCGCCCGGCGCCAGGCGCAGTGCGATGGCGCCATCGCCATGCTGGTGCACGCCGAACAGGGCGATGGCCAGCGGTTTCAGGGCGTGGGTGATGTCGATATTATTGATCCATTCGCCGTTGACCGTGCGATAGCGCAAAGGGCTGCGTCCCGCCAGCCCCACCAGCACGGGGCCGTGCGGGCCATGCGCCAGCGAAGCGTAGTCGCCCGTGCGGTAGCGCACGAGGGGCAGGCAGAAATTGAAGCCGCCCGTCACCGTGATTTCGCCGCGCGCGCCCTCGGGCACGGGCTGGCCCGCAGCATCGAGGATTTCCACGTACAGCCGGTGCTGCAGCAGTACATGCCCGCCCGCCTGTTCGTCGTAGACGGCGACGGGCCCCACTTCATTGAGCGAATAGATGTCGAGCACGGGGCAGCCGAAACGCGCTTCCAGGCGCGCGCGCATGCCGGGCAACAGCATCATCGACACAGACATCAGCGCGGCCGGCTTGTGCGCCATGGGCAGGGCCAGCAGTTCGGCAAACGAGATGGGGTCGCCCGCGATCAGCTCCGGCGCCATGGCGTCCAGGTAGCGCGCGCGGTCGTCAGGGTCGCGCCAGTCGTCCACGTGCAGATTGATCTTCGCCAGGCCCGATTCATGCATCGTCGGCGTGACGGAGACATAGGTGAAGCAGCTGCGCTGGTGCCCCAGCAGCATCACGCCCACCTGTCCCGCTCCATGGCGCAGGGTCACGCCGAAGCGGCGCAGCGCGCGCTTGTGGAAGGCCAGGTAACGGCCCGCCACCAGCGGGTGCGAAGCGATCAGCAGCGGATGGCCCGTGGTGCCCGTCGTCTGGAAGTTGATCATGCGCGCCAGGTCCGCATCGTCGGGCACGAAGGCGGCGATGTCGTGCGCCAGCTCGGCGCGGCTGATGGGCGCCACGTCCGCGAGACGCGCGGGTGGCGAGCCGCAGGCGCGGTAATGCGGCACGGTGGCATAGACGGTCCTGAGAAAATCGGCCAGCCAGGGCGGCGGCGCATCGGCGCCCCAAGCGACTACCGCGTCCATGACTTCCTGCTCGTAGGTGCGCAGTGATTCCACCTCCGCTGCCAGCAGCTTGTTGCCGCTGCGGTTGCGGTAGACAGGGGCGCTAGGATGATTGCGCAAGTGCGCCAGCATGCGCGCGCCCGCCGGCGTCAGGGTGGGACAGTAGTCGCGGTCCGATTCCCAGGCGCCGCCAGGCAGGTTGACGTCAGGTTTGCCAGCGAGCGTCATTCGCGCGACCACTTGTCGGCCGATTCCTCGGCCGCCTTCTTCGCCAGCGCTTCGCGGATTTCACGCGCGCGCTGCTCGGCCAGCCGGCTCGCTTCGAGCAGGCGGCGGCGTTCCGTGCCGCTGATGGCGGACAATCTGTCCGTCGCCTGCGCCACGCTTTCGTCGCGGGGCCGAAAACCGAGGCGCGCCAGCACGATGCGCGCCAGTTCCTCGCGCCGCTCGGGGTCTTGCGTGAACTGGTGGGCCGGCGTGGCAGCGGCCAGTTCGCGTGCCGCCTCGCCCAGCACCTGCAGCAAGGCTGGCTGCGGCAATTGCTGGCCGGTGAACCAGTCGTCGGCCAGCAGCCAGCACACGATCATGGCCAGCGCCAGCCGGTTGCGGTCCGCCTTCACCTGCGCGCCGATAAACCCGTGCAGGGACGCGGCCGGCGCACGGGCGCCATGCAGCAGCAAAATGTCGTTGACGAGCGCGGCAACGGCCACGGCCTGCGCATTGGCGACGCCGGCAATGCGGGGCTCGGCGAGGAATTCGACGGGCGTGTCGGCCAGGCGGTGGGTCAGGGTTTCGAGGTGGGGACCAGAGATATTCATGGGCCTTTTCTTAATACAGTGATGCGCAAATTTAGCCCCAAAAGCAAAGGCTGGGGTCAGACCCGGCGGGTCTGACCCCGGATTTAAACATAGTGGCGCCGGCTGAACGCCCGTGCAAAGTCCAGCAAGTCCTCGTAGCGCTCGACGGCGTGGATATCCCAGCCCTGCTCGCGGCGCGCGCGCTTCAAGTCGTCATAGGTTTTCTGCAGCCACTTGTTAGCCGCCGCGCCCTCCCATTCGCGCTCCAGGTTCAGGGCCATGGTGCCGCCCGCGCCCCCCTGCGCCAGCGCCTTGGCGGAAATATCCCAGCCGCTGTTGCCCAGTTCATCGTTGTCGAACATCGTGGTGATGCCATCGTCGGAAATCATCAAAATGTGCGCGGGCCGTTCGCGCTTTGCCGCATAGGTCTGGCGCAGGCGGTGGATGGGGAAGCATGTGCCGCCGCCGAAAAACTCCGTCAGCACGCCCAGGATCATGTCTTCATCGCGCACGAAACCCGGCGTTTGCATCACCTCGTTCTTGCCGCTCCACAGGGTCACCTGCACTTTCGCGCCGGCGCGCAAGGCCGATAGCGCGATGACGGCGCCAGCCAGTGTCAAAAACGAGGTATGCGCCTGCGGGTTCGGCATGGAACCGGAACTGTCCACGTACATATCGAGGTCGACGGGCACGGCGTCGATGGCGCGCGCCGGTTCGCGGCCATACACGCGGCGCACGGTGGTCACGCCCGGCACGGGGCGTGGCGACTGCATCACCGATTGCAGCCAGTCGATGTCTTCGAGCGGGTCACCGATTTCCCACGGTTCCAGCCCTTCCATCTGCGGTTCCTGCGATTCGGGCGCGGGGCGGCTGGGGAACGCCACCAGGTGCGGCAAGGCCCGCTCGCGGTAATAGCGGATGGCGATTTCATGGTCGCTCAGGTCCACGCCCGACGCCTTTAGAATGTCGCCCAGCTCGAACGGTTCGCGCAGCTGGCCGCCGCCCTGCCTGGCCGCCGGCTCGGCAGGCGGCTCATCCCCATCGAGGCCCGAGATGCGCTTGTCGTGCACGGGATGGATGGCACCGTCCTCCTCGTCATCCTCGATCTGCTGCGCGCCATACGTCTGGCAGCCACGGGCCGCATCGCGCGTGTCGAGCAGATAGCGGCTCGGGCTCAGAGCGTCCGTGTCTTCCACCAGGTAAGGCAGCAGCAAGGTGGCGAAGCGGCCCGCCGCCAGCATCCAGTCGTTCGCATACACGCGTATCAGGCGCGCACCAAGCCAGGCGTCCGTGTCCAGCCGTTCGTCAGCCTCGCCGCCGCCCAGCTCACCCTTTTCCAGCTGCCACAGGTTTTCATAGATGCGCATGTACAGGGTCCATACACCGCCGCTGGCCTTGGCGTCCACAGAGCGTCCCTGCTCAAGCTTGCGGTAGATATCGGCCATGCGCAGGTTCGCCTGGCGCTGCAAACGGTCGTTGATGAACAGGTCCGTGTACAGATTGGCCACCATGGGCGCGTGCTGCTCCAGGGTCGGCAAGGCGCGGCGCATGCGCGCCAGCAGACGGAACTGGTCGCTTGCGCTGCCCGGCGCGAGGATATGGTGGCCGATTTCATGGGCAAGCACTTCCAGCGCATAGTCTTGCAGGCCCAGCTCCGTCACCAGCGGCAAGTCCACCACGACGCTCTGGTCCAGCAAGCGGATCATGGCGAAGCTGCCGGACAAGCCCTGCTTGCTGGCTTCGACGCGGCTGGCGCACAGGTTCGGGTCGCGCAAGCGCGTAAATTTGCTCCACACGGCCAGGGCCTCGGGCCAGGCGGCGCGCCAGCTGTCGATCAGTACCGTGTCGGCGGTCGTCTTCATGCGAGCGGCAGCAGGCGGATCGCGTGCGTCCACGGCGACGTGATGGCGAGCGTGTGCGCATTCGCGGCAAGCGCGATGTCGCCGGCCGGCAGGTCGAGCGCGATACTGCGCGCGCCGACGTGCACGGTCGCCCCATCGAGACGCACGGACGATGGCATGCCGGTAGTGGCCTGCTCATACTCCTGCGCCGTGGCGCTGTGCAGCACGGCGCCATAGGCGTCGGCCACCAGCAGGTAATGGCGCTCGGCGCTGCGCACGACAAAACCGTCGTTTGTTGCACGCACCTGCGGCGGCGTGCCGAAGTCGCCACCGAGGCCGCTGAAGCTGCCGAACTCCCTGCCCTCTGGATTGCCGCGCCAGGGATAGTCCAGCAACTGCGCATGCACTTGCGGCCATTGCGCACCCGGCTCGCCAAACGCGGCCAGCGCCAGCGCGGGCGGCAAGGTGTCGGCGGCGGCCAGCGCGCCCTGGCGGAAATGCGCGACGCCGGCGCGCCAGGCCAGCACCTGGCCCATGGCGCGCAGCTGCGCGACGCTGCCGACTTGCGGCGCCACGGCGGCCAGCTCGCACTGCCACTGCGCGGGCCGCGCGCCAGCCACAGAGGCGATGTGGATGGCGGCGTTGCTGAGCATGCCCAGCACGTCGACGGGGGCCGTCGCCAGCAGCGGAGCAAACAACGGCGCCAGTTCGCACCACACGGTATTGAGGAACGGGTTTTTCGCCGCGGGGCCGGCCAGGCCGTGGCCCACCAGTTCCAGTGCCATGTCATAGGCGGCCAGGGTGGCGCCGCCCACGCGCTCGGGCGCAGCGGCGGCCACGGCCAGCACCAGCGGATCGACGCCGTCGTGCAAGAAGGCGCCGAAGGCGGCCATGTCGAGCGAGGGGAAACGCCGGCGCGCTTCCGCCGCGCGCGCATTGAACTGGGCGCGGCCGCTGGCAAGTATCGAGGCGAAGGCAGGAGAAATCATCGCAGCCTTTCAGTCGCTGTGCGACAAGTGCAGCAGATAGCGTTCGCCATCACGCTCGAACGCGATCTCGTCCCAGTGGATCGCGTACCACATTGGCGGCGTCATCGTCACGGCGTGCAGGGAAAATCCACCGAGCGCGTCGTCGATCGATTCCATGAAGGAGGCCACCAGCTGCGCGCGGAAGCGCCCCGGTGGCGCCGCCTGCATGTGCCGCGACGAGAAAAACCAGCGCTGGCACACCTGCTCCAGCTGCGCGCGCCCGCACGGCACCGTCTTGATGTGCCACAGCGCGGCCCGCAAATCGCGCGCGGGGGCGATGACGTGCAAGGCATGATCTTCCACGCGCAAGCCCAGCGCCGTGGCGAGATCGGGCGCATCGGGCAGGCGCCGCAGCTCGTAGCTCGCGCACAGGTCGCTCGCTTCGCCATTGAGCAGGGCCAGCGCTTCCAGGAAGCCTTGACAACGCAGGACGCTCATTGCGAACGCAGCCAGCTGCGGTAGTTGGTATAGCGCTGGTGCAGGTACTTGAGCTTCAACAGGTCGTCGTACAGGGGACCATACAGTTTTCTCCCCTTCGTGCGTTCGGCGATCAGCTTTTCGATGCGGTTCAAACGCGCCAGGGTTTCGCGTTCGCTGACGCCGTCGAGGCCCAGGTCGAATTCGGCCGACAGCACGCCGACAGGATCGTCGCGGTCCAGGTCCAGGCGGTTGAATTCATCATTCGACAGGTCGAACAAACGGCGCAGCCAGCCCAGTCTGTCGCTGCGGTAGGCGGCGTTTTCCGGCAGCGCGAAAAATGGCGCGTCCGGGTCCGGCTGCAGCTTGTTATGCAGGACGAATGGCAGCACCTGGCGCAAGTCTTCCAGCTCCACCTCGCCATTGCCGCGGAAATACGCCATTGCCTTGGCGTAGATCATCAGCGCCATCAGGGTGCGCACGGAGATGCCGTTCAAGGTCTGGCAGCCCAGGTCTTTCAGGCGGTCACGCCCATTGTCGGCCGCCTGCGCCTGCCCCCGGTCGGCGCCGGCCAGGCGAGCCGTGTCCTTGGTCATGTATTCGAACTGGCCGCCGGCCGTCTCGAACAGCTCGAACTGGCTGGCGAAGAATTCCAGGCGCCGGCGCACGGCGTCGGGGATACCCACCTGGCGGATCGCTTCGCCGATCTGGTCCACCTCCCCTTCCGTGAAGATGATATCGGGCGGCACCAGCTCTTCGGGGCGCACGTTTTCTTCCACGCGCAGCAGCAGTTCATTTAAAAAACGCGGATTGAAAGCGAGCGCCTGCACCGTCACGTCGACCCGGTCGCGCAGCGCCTCGATCACCTGGTAGGTGCCGCCGCCCTGGTCGTCGTTGGCCGTCAGATACCAGGCCGCTTCCGGGCATTCGTAAATATGGTTCAGCACTTCCGCGTAATTGTCGCCCATGACAGTGAGCAGCGCGCTTTGCGTGCGCGTAGGGATGCGGTTGTATTCATCGACGATTTTCACGCGCATGCCCAGCCAGGCGCGCCAGGCGATGCGGATATCGTCCATGCTTTGCGCGTTCACCAGATCGGCGGGCAGCGGATTGCCCAGCAAATCGGCCACCGTCATCTGCGGGTGGCCATGCTGCATGGCGCGTTTGACTTCCTTGACGGTGGAGCCGGCCAGAACGCCCATCAGCAAGGCGCTGGCCGTCTTGCCCCGCCCCGGCCCGCCGACGAACAGGCATTTGCGGCGCGTGGCGAACGTCAGCAACGGCAGCAGAATGAAACTGGAATAGCTTTGCGCCGACGGCAAATTCAGGGTGCGGCGGCTATCGCCCACGGAATACGTCTGCGACGGGCCGTCGTTGTATTCGATATCGTAATGGGGACTGATGATGGCGTGGTTGACGATCCAGAAGTAGGCCTGGCGCAGCTTTTCATCGAAAGGCCGCGCTTGCGTCTCGCCTTCCGCTCCCAGCGCGATGGGTCCCTGGTACAGGTCGGCCACGTCGAACTGCCGCGCAACGGGCGCGGACTTGGGTTTGGTGGGGGCCTGGGACAGGCGCTGGAACAGATTAAAAGACGGCATGGCAATACTCTTCCGTTAAGGAAATGAAATTATTGCACAAGCCGCCTGCAATGACCGGTTCGGATGAAAGCAGATTAGCCCGCCATCGGCGTAGCCAGAAACACCGGCTGCCGCTCGGCCTGCGCCGTCAGCGCGGCCACGGCCGGATAGTCGCCGGCCGCCATCACGTCGGGCACCATCTGCTGAGCAAAACTCCAGGCCACCGCAATGGTGATGCCGGCAATACTCAGGCAGTCCGGCGCCTCTTCGCGCAATGACGCTTCCAGCTGCCGCCAGGCGCCATGCAATTGCAGCTGGATCCGGTCCAGCCAGGGCTGGTGCTGTTTTTCCTGCGGGCGCAAGCGCCGCTCATAGACGATCTGCACGGCCTTGTCGCAGGCCGCCAAAGCATAGCTGGTCTGGCACAGCGCGCGCAGGCGTGCAGGCTCCGGCCTGATGCGGGGAGCATGCTGGGCCAGCGCCTCCAGATATGCGAGGATCAAGGTCGAGTCCATCAGCACCTGGCCGTCGCCGGTGACCAGGGTCGGTACTTTGACGGCAGGATTGATCGCTTGTACCTGGTCGAAATCGGAAAACACCGACAGGGGCCGGTGTTCATATTCCAGGCCCAGCACTTTCATGCCAATGGCAACGCGCCTGACGTAAGGCGAATCGAGCATTCCGATCAATATCATGGTCCCCTCCTCTCCATCTGATGAATAAACGCGATCACTTGTGCCGCGACGGCCGCTGGCGCATCTTCCATCAGGAAGTGCCCGGCCTCGTCAAACAGGTGCAAGGTGGCGCCGGGAATATCGCGCTGCAGGCGATGGCCATACGCGACCGGCTGCCACTCGTCCTGCTTGCCCCATAAGACCTGTACCGGCAAGGTCAACTGCGGCAGTTTTTCGGTAAAGTCCATCGTATGGCAGGCGTTATAGTGCGCCACCTGGTGCTGGTAAAACGAGGGCTGCCCCACCACGCCGCACAGCGGCTCCAGGTAACACCGCAAAAGCTCGCCCTGCATCGTGTCCTTGTGAAAAACGGCCATGCCCAGCTGGCGCGCCATCGTGGCGCGATGCTCGCTGGCCGGCATCAAAGCATACCGGGCGAAGTCATCGCGCAGATGCTTCCAGGTAGGCGATGGCCAGGAATCGTAGCTGGGCGCGTCGGCGATGCTCAAGCTGCGCAGGCGCGCCGCATGGTCGAACGCCAGGCGCAGTGCAATGGCGCCGCCGATATCGTGGCCGAACAAGTGGGTGGTCGGCAGTTGCCAGTGGTCGAGCAAGGCAGCCAGCAAGGTCACCTGCGCCGCTACCGAGGTGTCGGCTTCGACGGGCCGCTCGGATCGTCCGAAGCCCAGCAAGTCATACAGGTGCACGTGGAAACCGGCATCGACGAACAGCGGCACCAGTTCGCGCCAGATAATGCTGTGCGCCGGCGTGCCATGTACCAGCACCAGCGGCGTGCCTGCGCCATGGATGCCGGTGGCGATACGCTGGCCGTGGATCAGGGCGTGGCCATTCAACAGCGGTTCTTGACTCCTCATCAGATGTCCTTTTGTTTGCAGAACCTGCAGGCTAAGGCTAGACTGGACATGACGCCAGTGACATTCTTTTTACTTTCAATCCAACTTTTGTCATAACCCATGAATTTACGTCTATCCGTCGATGCCCTGCGTGTGTTCAGGGCAGTGGTACAAACCGGCAGCATGAGCCTGGCCGCCAGCTTGCTCCATCTGAGCCAGTCGGCCGTCAGCTGGAAAATCAAGCGGCTGGAGCAGCAGCTCGATTGCCAGTTGCTGGCGCGCAGCGGCGGGCTGTTTGGCACGACCGACCAGGGAGCCGTGCTGCTGCGGCATGCGCTCAACATACTCGACGCCCACGATGACGCCGTCGCCCATTTTTCGCCATCGGCGATACAAGGCCGGCTGCGCATTGGCGTGACGGAGCAGATTTCATTGGCCGACGTGTGCGCGGTGCTGTCGCAGTTCTCGCATCACCACCCCAAGGTCGATGTGCAGCTGGTGGTGGAGCAAAGCCAGGTATTGCGCGAGCGCTTTGCCGACGGCGTGCTCGATGTGATTTTGCACCAGGATTTTGCCGGCAAGGCGGCGCCGGGTGACGCGCTGTTATGGACAGAAACGCTGCATTGGTGCGCAGCCACGGCAGAGCAGGCTTTGCCGGGAGAGACCGTCAAGCTGATCACCTACGGGCCGCACTGCTTTTACCGCCGTCTGGCCGAGGAAAAGCTGGGCCAGGCCGGCATGGCCTGGAGCGTGGGCCTGGAATGCCCATCGGTGGCGGGCATGCTGACCGCCGTTGCCGCCGGCCTGGGCATGGCGGTGGTCAATGAACGCAACTTGGGCCAGGGCGTGCACCGGCACGTGGTACTGGAACGGCTGGCACCGCTGCCCCGCGTCGACAGCCTGCTGCGGGCCAATGACAACCTGCCCGACCCGGTGCGTGACGGTTTTTGCCAGCTGCTGCTGGCGGCATTGCAGAAAGCATGATGGATCCCGTCGTTAACGATACGGCAGTTGGGGCTCCAGCTCTTTCCCTAGTTGCGTGATCACCGTTGTTGGACGATGGGCGCTGGCGTCTCGGCGCGCCAGCGCCACCAGCCCAGCGCCACGCAGGCTACCAGTAGGGCCAGCAAGCCCGCCACTTCATGGCGGATTTCATACAGCGAGGCCCCCATCTGGTTCAGCGCGACAAAACCCTGGATGCCGGCCGTCGATGGCAGCAGCCAGCGCAGCCATTGCAGCACGACGGGCATGGACGACACGGGCCAGGTCAGGCCCGCCAGGAACAGCACGGGCATCGAGGTGGCGATCATCAGCTGCGTGCCCCGTTCGCGCGTGCGGAACAGCATGCCCAGCAGCATGCCGAAGGCCGCTTCCGCCAGCGAGAACAGCACCAGCAACAAGAGCATGCCGCCGAAGTTGCCGCCACGGGGATAATCCTGGAACCAGAAGACAAAGCCGAAGAAATAGCAGCAGTTCAAAAACGCCACGCAGGCAAACGCCAGCAGCATGCCCATATATCCGCCCGCCGTGCGCGTGCCGGCCACAGGGAAACTCTTGCGCTGGTACCAGGTGCCGAACAGCATGGTCATGCCGATCAGCAAGGTCTGCTGCACGATGAGAGTAGCCACGCCCGGCACGACATACGCGCCATAGCCTTCCTTGACGTTAAACAGGGGCACGGCGTCGAAGGCGATGGGCGAGCGCTGCTCATTGGCCTGGATGCCCGACGGTGTGCCCGCCCCCAGACGTTTCAATTCGATACCGGCCGACACCGTGCCCACCACTTCGGCCAGGCCATTCAGGGCCACCTTGTTGAGCATCAGATACAAGCCGTTGCCCGCCACTTGCGCGTGGGCGGCGCGGCCGGCCAGCACGTCCGTCTGCAAGCCGTCGGGAATGATCAGCACGCCCATGACCTCGTCGCGCCACAATAAATCCTGTGCGACGGGCAGGTCCGGCGTGACGGCGATCACTTGCAGCGACGGATGGGCCATGGCAAAGCGCGTCAGCTGGCGCGACATGGCGCTGCGGTCCTGGTCGACGACGGCCACGGGCACGCGCTGGACGATTTCCGTCGAGTATGGCAGCGGATAAAAGAAGGAATAGATGATGCCGCCGATGAACAGCAAGGTCAGCGCGCCCTTGTCCGTCAGCATGGCGCGCCAAGTGGCGAGGAAGGATTTCCACATCATGTGCGTCCCCAGGCGGCAGGCGCATTCGCGCGGCGCGCCAGCAGGAACACGCCCACGGCGCCGCAGCCGATGGCGATACCGGCCAGTATCAGCATTTCCTGTACGCCATAACGCCATGGCGCACCAGCCAGCCAGTATTTCGTTTGCAGCTGCAGATAATGCGTGAGCGGCAAGGCTTCCGCCCAAGCGCGGGCCGGCGCCGGCATGGCCATCAGGGGAAAGGCCTGGCCCGCAAACGCGAAGGCCGGCGCCGTGATGAAGGCCGCGCCCGACAGCGCCAGACGCAGCGACAAGGTCGCGGCGATAAGCAAGGTGGCCAGGCCGCAATAGGCCAGCACCAGCAGCAGCATGCTCAGTAGTAACGCCGGCAAGCTGCCTGCCACGGCCCAGCCCCGCGCCAGGCTGAAGAACAGCAAGTACAGCAGCGCCAGCACGCAATAGGCGATGAGGGGAAACAGCAGCTTGGCGCCGATGGCGCGCAGCCAGCTGCCACTGGCCGAGGCCAGCCATTGCGGCGCCGTGCCGTCGCGCAACTCGCGGCCTATGCTCGTGACGACGGCGACGACGATGAAAATCTGCAGCATGGCCGGCATCAGGGCCAGGGTCAGAAACGCTTCATAGCTGATGTTTTCGTTGTATAAACTGTTCAAGGTCGTGCGTATCGGTTCGAACTGGGCGGCAGCCTGCACGCCCGACATGCCTTTTTTCGCGCGCGCCGTCATCTCGATGCCGGCCGACAAGGTCGTGCTGACCGTGCGCACGTCGCGCAGCAAGGCGCCCGCGTGCGAGGAAAACTGCGCGTTGTACAACCATTGCACGGTGGCTTGGCGTCCGCCCAGCAATTTCTGCTCGAAATCGTTCGGGATCAGCAGGTAGCCAAACGCCGTGCGCTCGCGCAAGCGATGCAAGGCTTCGTCGCTGGACGCCACTTTCGCCGCCACCTTGATGCCGGGCGAGGCGTCGAGCCAGCGCGTGAGCTGGCGCGACAAGGTGGAGTTATCGTTGTCGATGACGACGATGGGCAAGTCGCGCGCGATGCCGGCGGAAAACACCAGCCACAACATGCCGCACAGCACGACCGGAATCCAGCTGAGCATGCCAAAGTCCCAGAAGTCGCCGCGCAAGCGCCGCCACTCGCGTGCCAGCGCCGAAACCGGCTCTTTATCCGCTTCGTTCATCTAGTATCAGAGCGGTGGAAACACGACCGACATGCCCGGACGCAAGCCCTCGACCTTGATGGCGGGACGCAAGCGGATTTCAAACGTGCGCAAATCCGTGCCGCCCGGACGGGCCGCGCGCCACGTGGCGAAGTCCGGCAGCACGGCCACGGAGCTGACCTTGAAGCTGACCTGCTGTTTCAACGCCGGCACATTGGCCGTATGCGTGCTGCCCATGCCAAACGCGGCCATTTCATCTTCGCGCACCTGCAGCACGGCCCAGGCGTCGTCGAGGTTCACCAGGGTGATCACGGGGAAACCTTGCGGCGCCAGCTCGCCTGGCTGTATCTGGATCTTGCTCACCTGCCCGGCCACAGGCGCGGCAATCTTCGTTTCGGCCAGGGCGACCTGCGCTTCCGTCAGCACCGCGCCCACCTGGCGCGCCTGGGCGGCGGCCGCCGTCTTGTCTTCGGGACGGGCGCCCTTTTGCGCCATGTCATATTGCGCGCGGGCAGCCTGCGCCAGCTGGTCGGCGGCGCGCCATTGCGCTTGCGCCTCGTCGCGTTTCTGCTGGGCGATCACGCCTTGCTCGTACATATTGTTGACGCGGATGTACGTCGTTTTGGCAATGGTGGCCCCCGTCTGCGCCCGCTCCCAGTTGGCTTTCGCGGCCGCGACTTCTTCCGGACGCGCACCGGCTTGCGCCTTTTGCGCCACGGCATCGGCCGCTTGCGTGGCGGCCGTCGCTTGCGCGATCTTCGCATCCACTTCCGGGCTCGTCAGCTGGAACAGCAGCTCACCTTTCGGCACCGTCTGGCCCAGTTTGACGTACAGCTCGCCCACCCGGCCCGGCACTTTAGACGAGACATTGACTTCCTGCGCATCCATCTGTCCCTGCAAAGGCAGGCGCTGCGGCTGGAAGGCCTGGTACAAGCCCCAGCCGACGAAGGCCAGCACGATGACGGCGGCGCCGATGGCCAAGGGTTTTTTGGAGGTACTCATTATTATTTGTCCACAGGTAATTGGATATCGGCCGCGGCGGCCAGGCTGCCCAGGCGTTGCGTCTCGCCCGTCGCTTCCAGCAATTGCGCCAGCCCCATCACATAGTTATAGGCAGTCTGCGCGCGCTGGGTCTCGACCTTGGCCAGGTTCAGGCGCGCGTCGACCACTTCCAGCGACGTCACCTGCCCTTGCTGGAAAGCCACCGTTTGCAAGCGGATATTCTCGCGCGCCAGTTCGACCGACGAGGCCGTTGACAAATACTGGATGCGGGCGTTTTCCAGCGCGCGCCAGTTCTTTTCGATCAGGGTGGGAATGTCGCGCTCGGCCTGGCGCGCCACCACTTCCACCCGCTCCTGGTCGAGCTTGGCGGCGGCGATCATCTTGCCCGTATTGATGCGGTGCACGAGCGGCACGGACACGACCAGGCCGATGGCCCAGTTCGAGCGCACGATTTTTTCATTGCCTCGGTTCAAATTGTAGTTACCGATGGCAAACACGGTGGGCGCGTATTCCTTGCCATGCAGCTTCAACGCTTGCTCGGCCTGCACGCGCTTGCTGTCGATCTTTTTCCAGTTCGCATTTTCGCGCATGCCCGTGCTGATAAACGATTGCAAGGTACCGACCGGCAAGCTGTTGACGAACAGCGGCGTGCTGGGAAGCACTTGTGTGTTGACGGCAAGCAAGCGGTCGAGCGCCACCTGGGCGATTTCCTCGTCGCTGCGGGCCTGCGCCTCGTCGCTGCGGGCGCTGTCGAGAGCCACGTCGGCGCGCAGGCGTTCCGCGCGCGAAATCAGGCCGCCCTTTTCCAGCTTCGCCGCGTCGCGCTGGTGCTGCGTCACGCCGGCCGTCACTTCGGCCCGCACGGCCACCACTCTTTTGGCCAGCAGCAACTGGAAATAGCGCTGCGCCACCAGGGTGGCCAGCTGCTCTTCCGCTTCCGTGCGCTCGGCCTGCGCGGCCAGGGTCAGGCTCGATGCGAGGCCCTTGACGGCGTCCAGGCGCCCGCCCGTGTAGATGGGCCACATGCCCAGCAAGCCGAACGACGTCAAATCCGTCACCACTTCGCGGTTCAGGGAATTGGGAATATGCGGCGTGGGCAAGCCGGGAATCGGCGGCAGCACGGATTCGATGCCGCCCACCACGCCGGCCAGGCCGCTCGTATCGATATTCAAGTCCGTCGACAAACGGCCGCGAAACGCCGTCAAGTCCACGGATGGACCATCGATATTCGATAGCGCCTCGGCTTTGAGTGTTTTTGCCCGTACGTCGAGCGCGGCGCCCTGCACGGCGCCCGAAGCCTTGGCCGCTTGCTGCAGTGCTTCGTTAAAGGTCAGCGGTTCCGCCTGGGCGGGCATGGCCGCGCCCAGCGCGCTGGCCAGCAATAATGATAAGTGTCCTTGCAATCTGCCCATGTAGCGTCCAGTCAATGAATGAGGGGAAAGCACGGGGTTGCCATGTTTATACTTTCACAATAGCAATTATATCTACGGATGTCCATTCCAGCCTGCACTATTGGTTACCTGGACTGGCACATGAAAACGGGCGCCTCTTGCGGGGCGCCCGTTGCGGTCAAGCCTTTACCAAACTAATTATTTCTTCGCCTTCTTGCTACCCTTCTCTTTTTCCTTTTCAAACACGGCAAAGAACTCGGATGCCATGTTGCGGATGGCGCGGCCGATGTTGGCGTAGTCGTATTCGTTCAGGTTGGCCAGCGATACGCGGCCGGACGGGTGCGTGGTGCCGAAGCCGCGGCCCGGCAGCAGGATGACGCCCGTTTCCTCGGCCAGGCGGAACAGCGCTTCATTCGGTTTCAGCTTTTTCAGCAGCCACTGCGAAAACTCCACGCCATGCATCTGCGCGGCCAGCGATTCCATGTCCAGCAAGTGGTAATAGCGCACGGAATTGGCGTCGTGCACCATCGGCAAGCCCAGTTCGCGGTACAGCGCTTCCTTGCGGCGCAGCACGATGCGCTTCATCGACTGCTTGTACTTTTGCTCTTCATCCATCAGCGAGAACAGGGAGAACAGGGTCATCTGCGCCTGCACGGGCGTGGACAGGCCGGCCGTGTGGTTCAGCGCCACGGTGCGGCTGTCGGCCACCAGGCGGTCGATGAATTTCAGCGCGCGCGGCTCCGTCGTGATCGAGTGGTAGCGCGCATCGAGCTGCCTCTTGATGGTTTCCGGCAACTTGGCAATCTTGGCGTCGAGCACATTGTCTTCATGCGTGGCCACCACGCCCATGCGCCAGCCCGTCGCGCCGAAGTATTTCGAGAACGAATACACGAGGATGGTGTTGAACGGGCAGATGGCGAACAGCGAGACGAAATTGTCGGCAAAAGTGCCGTACACGTCATCGGTCAAAATGATCAGGTCCGGGCGCTTCTTGATGATCTTGGCGATGTATTCCAGGGTCTCGTCATCGATCTTGACGGACGGTGGATTGCTGGGGTTGACGAGGAAGAAAGCTTTTACTTTCGGATCGAGCAGCTTGTCCAGCTCCTTCTTCGTGAATTGCCAGTTGTTCGATTGCGGCGCATCGATGTGCACGGTGTTCAGCTTGTAATCGTTCAGCTGGGGAATCTCGATGTACGGCGTGAAGATCGGCATGCCCAGGGCGATCGTGTCGCCTTCCTGGATGATGTGGTTCGATTTCAGGCTGGCGAACAGATACGTCATGGCGGCCGTGCCGCCTTCGACGGCGTACATGTCGAAGTTGCCGACGAAGGGATGGTCGCCCACCATTTCGCGGTGGATATACTGGCCGACGATTTTCTCGGACAGGCGCAGCATGCGGTCGGGCACGGGATAGTTGCAGCCGAGGATGGCTTCGCACATCTCGTAGAGGAAGTCGCCCGCGCTCAAGCCCAGCTGGTCGCGCACGTACGACACGGCCGCCTCGATGAAATGCACGCCCGGGTTGCCTTCATGCTTGCGCACGAAGATTTCAAAGCGCGCCTCGATGCCGTCGCGCGTAGGGAAACCGCCCACGTCGTCCATGTACACATAGGAACGTTCCGCTTCCGTCATGGCGAACTGGCCGAACTGGAAGAAGCCGTGGCGCGGCGTGGTCGCCAGGAAATTCGGGTTGCCGCGGCCCGCATTGAGCATCAAACGGTTGCTTTGCTTGGCCGTCTGGATCAGCGCATCCTTCAATTCGAATGGGCTCAACAGGGCGAGTTTGCTTGGGTTACTGAAATCCATTTTTGCTACTCCTTTAGACAGACAATGTGCAGGGTTCTTGCAAATACGTGCAGACTCAGACGAAGGCCACGATGAGCGGCCCCAGCAAGGTCAGGAAAACGTTGGCCAAGGCATACGTGATGGCAAACGGTACGGTGGGAATCGAGTTTTGCGCCGCGTTCAGCACTTCGCCGAACGCGGGATTGGCGCTGCGCGAGCCGGACAAGGCGCCCGCGAACACGGCCACGTTGTCATAACGCAAGATGTAGCGGCCGATCAGCATGGTCAAAATCATCGGCAGGATGGTGACCACCACGCCGACGCCAAACAGTGTCAGGCCATGTTCGCGCACGGTTTGCACGGCTTGCAGTCCCGACGTGAGGCCGACGACGGCAACGAAGCCGGCCAGGCCCAAATCCTTGAGGATTTGCACGGCGCCGCTGGGCATGTAGCCGAACGTCTGGCGCTTGGCGCGGAACCAGCCGAATACCAGGCCCGACAGCAACACGCCGCCGCCGCTGCCGAGGGTCAGCGGAATCGAGCCGATGCGCGCCACCAGCAAGCCCACGAGCAGGCCGACGACGAGGCCGGCGCCCATGTAGACAAAGTCCGTCTTGGCGCTCGGCACGATCATATAGCCCACTTCGGCCGCCACGCGCTTGACGTCCTGTTCGGCGCCATAGATGGTCACCACGTCGCCCGTCTGCACGACGGTTTCCGCCTGCATGGGCAAAATCTTGCCCATACGGCTCAGTTGCACGACAAAGATGCCGTGACGCACACCCGGCGCCGTCGCGCTGCGGATCTCGCCCACCGTCTTGTTGTGGTAAGCCTTGTTGGTCAGCACCATGTCGCGGCGCTGCATCACCAGTTCCATGCCTTCGACGGCAAGCAATTCCTTGCCCAGTTGGGAAGACACGCTGAGCATGGCTTCGCGCCGGCCCACCAGCAGCACGATATCGTCGGCCGCCAGCACCAGGTCCGGGCTGACGTCGATGATCTGGCCATTGCGTTTCACGCGCTCGATGGTAATGGCCGTGTTCGGATGGGCGCTTTCGATCTCCTCGACGGAACGCCCGGCACCGGGGCCCACGTCGTAGATGCGGCCAATCAAGTCGGGTGCGGCCGGCGTCTGGCCCGGCCCCAGCACTTGCACGCCCGCCTGCAGCGCCGTTTCCGCCTTGATCGCATCTTCGCGGATGGTGCGCCCCATGAGCTTTGGCAAGATGTTGACGCAAACGATGATGGCGCCAAACGAACCGAACACATAGGTCACGGCATAGCCGACGGCCACGTTCCCCTGCAAGCGCGCCACTTCGTCGGCCGCCAGGCCCAGCTTGGTGATCGCGTCGCCTGCCGTGCCGATGATGGCCGACTGCGTCAAGCCGCCCGCCGCCACGCCGGCCGCCAGGCCCTTGTCCAGGTCGAACATCTTGGCCAGGATGACCACCGTCAGCAGCGCCGTCACGGCCAGCACGACGGCCAGGATGATTTCGCGCACGGACTGGCGCCCCAGGGAATTGAAGAACTGTGGTCCGCTTTCATAGCCGACCGCATAAATGAACAGCGCGAACAGCACCGACTTGACGCCAGGATCGATGGCGACGCCTACCTGGCTGACGAGTACCGCCACCAGCAATGAACCGGCTACCCCGCCCAGCTGAAACGAGCCGAACTTGATCTTGCCGATGTAATAACCCACTGCCAGGGAGAGAAACAAGGCAATTTCAGGCGACTTCTTGAATAACTCATGCAACCATTCCATGCGGACCGCCTTTCATGTTGAAGGAATTCTTTACTGCTTGTGCTCTTGCAAGCTGTTCATGCGTGCACCGACCCGGCCAGGGCCACGATCAGCGGCCCCAAGAGGGGCAGCACCACGTTCGAAATCGCATAGGTAATCGTGTAGCCGAGCAAGGGCGTGGAATTGCCGGCCGCGTTCTGCACGGCGGACAGGGCCGGCGTGCTGCACTGCTGGCCGGCGATGGCGCCCAAGAGCACGGGCGCTTCCAGCTTGAGGAAAAAGTGACCGACCAGCAGGGACAGCGAAGCGGGGATGACGGCGATCAGCACGCCCATCAGCGGCAGCGACAGGCCGTACTGGCGGATCAGATCGATCGCCTGCGGCCCCGACGCCAGGCCCACGCAGGCGATGAAGGTGGCCAGGCCGATATCCTTCATCATGTCGAGCGCGCTGGGGTGGATGCCGGGCATGCCCGGTTTGCGCGCCTGGTACCAGCCGAACACGAGGCCTGTGAGCAAGGCGCCGCCGCCCGTGCCCAGCGAAAACGGGATGCCGCCCAGCTTGGCACTGAAGCCGCCGATATACACACCCAAGACGATGCCGATGCTGGCGTAGACGATATTGCTGCGGTCGCCCGTCGGCACGCGCTTGCCGATGGCGGCCAACGCCGTGTTCAGTTCGCGCCCTTCCGTCGTGCCGTACAGGCGCAGCACGTCGTTGCGCTGCAGGGACAGATCGGGCAGCGGCGGCATGCTGTGCTCGCCACGGACGACGGCCGCCACGTGCACGCCCGAAGGCAAGGCCAGCTGGCGCAAGGGCTGGCCGACCAGTGCGGCTTGCTGCAGCACCACTTCGACGGCGGAAACCGCCATGTTCAAGCCCGTCGTGTCGGCAAATTCCTCGCCCAGGATGGCTTCGGCCGCCACCAGCGCGGGACGGTGGCCGATCACCAGCACTTCGTCGTTGTTGCGCAGGCGCAGCGCGGGTTCCAAGGGCAATACCTTGCCATGCCGGCGCACGCGCGTGATGCTGGCGCGGCCCGCGAAAATATGCTGCAAGGCGTCGAGACGGCGGCCCGCGCCGCGGCTGATGCGGTAGGCGCGGCCCACCATTTCCGGCGTCGCCTGCACGCCGTCGCCATCGGTCTGCGCGCCGCCCATCTTTTCCCACAATTTATCGGCTTCCTCGCGCAGATTGACGCGCAGCAGCAGCGGAAAAATCTGACTGGTGACGATGACGATGGCGATCAGGCCGAAGATATACGTGATCGAATACGCGGTGACCACGTTGGCCTGCAGCTCGGCGATGCGGCCGGCCGGCAGCGCCAGTTTCGAGATGGCGTCCGTGGCCGTGCCGACGACGGCCGATTCCGTCGCCGCGCCCGCCATCATGCCGGCCGCCGTGCCCTGGTCCAGGCCCAGGAAACGCGTGGCCAGCAGCACCAGCGCCAGCACCACCACCACTTCGATCAGGCACAGCAGGCCCAGGCGCAAACCCTTGGCATTGAGGTTGGCAAAGAACTGGGGACCGCCCGCATAGCCGAGGGCAAAGATGAACAGCATGAAGAAGACGTTCTTGACGCTGGCGTCCAGGGTGATGCCCAGCTGGCCGATCAGCAGCGCGGCGATCAGGGTGCCGCACACGCCGCCCAGCTGGATGGGACCGAAGCGTATCTGCCCTACCGCATAACCGAGCGCCAGCGCCAGGAACAGGGCCAGTTCCGGCACCTGGTGCAATACCGACGTGATCGACTCGAGCATGGGCAAACCTTCGAAAAGATAACGGATGGTTACAAGGGAACAGAGCGTTCGGCGGCTGGCGGCAGCTGGCTGTTGAACGGGCGCACGGGTCCCACACGACACCTGCGTATCACCGCTTGTGCTGGGAACGTATTGCAAAAGTGTTGCAACGTGGAATTATGTTCGGCGAAGATTCTATTTATGTCAACAGGTGTTCTGTTGAACTCGCTTTGCGTTTCATCAAACATCGTGCGCACGATTGAAGCGCTTGTTTGACACTGATCAATAAAACTATTAGTAATGTTTTGGACGATACCAAAGTGCTTTGCGCGCCAGCGGCGTCTCTTCGGGCAGGTCGGGATTGGCCAGCTCCAGCACGTAACGATGGGGCAGCTTCAGGCCCTGCGCGAGGCGGCCGAAATGGCGCTGGAACAGCTGCGCGAAACTGCCATCGGCCAGCATTTTCTCCAGCCCGATTTCAATATGGCGCGCCAGTTCCGGCCGGTGCTTGCCGACAAAAAAGTACAGCGCGGCCGGGTAGCGAATGACCAGGTGAGTATCGAGCGCCAGCGGCAATTGCGCATGGCTGGCCAGCTCGCTTTGCGCCTCGATCACGGAACGGGGAAAGTAGTCGATGCGCCCCGCCGCCAGTTGCTGGAACAGGCCTTCATAGGTGCTCGAAGTATCGAGGCGCAAGCCGTTCGCCTGGAGGATGGCGGAATCGGGCCAGTCGCTCATCTGGCCGGCCGACAGCCGCGCCAGGGCGGCGATGCTGCGCACGTCGCGCAGCAGTTGCGGCTGGCGCGCGTGGATCAGGGCCACTCGCCAGCCGATCAGGCCACGGTCGATGGGGATGCGCACCGGCAGCAATTGCGTTTCGCGCGCGCGGCTCGTCATCGTCCAGACGACGTCGACGCTGCCCGACGCCGTGGCGATTTCCTGCATGGCGCGCGTCTGCACCATGCGCAGCGCGGAGCGGCGCAAGGCATAGGCCTGGCCCGAACGGGCCAGCGCCTGCAGCAGCAGGGCCGTCACATAGCCTTGCTGCGGATCATCGATCGCCTGGTGGCGCGGATACACGAGCGGCCAGCGGCGACGACTTGCCGGCGGCGGCAGCGCCCAACGGCCACAGGGCGGCAAGCTTGAGCAGGGGGCGGCGCTGCATGGGCCCTCCTTTCCAGCGCTTTCATCAGCGTTCTTATCAGAATGACAGTATCGCGCAGCAGAGTACGCTTGTCGACTGGAATACGGCAACTGTGTATAAAACAACAGCACTTTCAGGCTGGCCAGCAGCGGTTGAAATTAATCCAGATCAATAAAACCGCAAATAGAAAATAAATCTTGCGTGCGGCTCTGGACGGCATGCTTGCCCCTCGCCTACGCTGTTTTTTTATCTGAAAAACAAGAGGAACCCATGCAGACAGCGCGCTTGAATATCATTGGAATGGATCACGAAGGCTGCGCCGACAGGCTGACGGGCGCGCTTGAAGCCGTCACGGGCGTGGCCACCGTCTGCGTCTCGCTGGCGCGCCACGGCGCCACGGTGCAATTCGACGAACGCCTGGCCACGCAGGAACGCCTGCTGGCCGCCGTCAACGATGCCGGCTTCATGGGCGAAGCGACGGATGAAGTACAGCTGGCCTCGTGCAGCGGCGCCTGCGGCCACTGCCGCCATTGAGTGCCGCCACTGCGCGCAGCCAGTTCTCCGCCTACCCTCCCCGCGCGCCCCGGTCACGCAGATGCGCCAGCACCCGGCGCGGTCCCAGCGCCTGCAGGTCGAACGGCGGCAGCTCGATGGCATCGAGCGTATTCTTGAACAGCAAGCCCAGTTCCGTATCACCCTCCAGGCTCAAACGGCGGCTGAAGAACAGCGTGTCCGGATCTTCCTGGCGCCGCGCCAGCAGCATCAAGTCATGCACGCTGGCGGCGATGCACAGGTCCGGTACGTCGACATAGCGCTCGGCCACAAACACCGTTCCCTGCCACTCGAAATCGAAGGCGATGCCCGCGTCCAGCAGCCGCAAGCGCAGGCTGCGCCCTTCCAGGCTGCTTCGCACGTCGTCGGGCAATTGCGGCGCCAGCAGGCGGTTCAAGCCTTGCACGAACAGCCAGGAGGCGGGATACGGCGGCAGCTTGGACAGCAATTCGGCCAGCGGTTCGGGCAGCCGGTATGACGCGGCGGGCTTGCTCATGGGAGGCTTGGCCGGGACGGGCAATCTTTCCAGTTGATCTTGCATGGTGCTTCCTTTCGATGCGTTCAATGGGCGGCGTGCTGGTGCTGTTCCATGCCAGGCTGGCCGTGCCAGTAGCCGTCGCAGGCGCCGGCCGGCTGGCAAGCCGCCAGCTGGGCCTGGGCGCCGATGCCGCTGACCTGGCCGCGGCGCGCGCGGTCGAAGATGGCGATGACTTGTTCCGTGTGCATGGCTTGCGGGCTGATGCGCGCCACCGACACGCCCATGTCGCGCATGGCGTCGAGTTCGCGCACCAGGTTGTAGACGAGCGCCGACTGCGTCTGCGTGCCATTCAACACGAGGAACGGCACTTCGTCGCGCGTGCGCAGCAGCAGGCCGTCCGGCTCTTCCAGGCAGCTGTAGCCGCAATCGTCCTTCGGCAGGTTGCGGTTGCGCGCCGTGAAGCAGCGCGCGGAAAACGCCAGCGGCATGCGGCCGTAGGCGAATACCTCCGTCTCCAGCCCTTCCGGTTTCTGGCGCTGCATCTCGGCCAGCGCCGTCTGTCCCATTTCCAGCGGCATCACCCAGCGCCGCGCCCCGAGGCGCGCCAGCAATTGCAGGCTGGGGCCATTGAACAGGTTCAGATGGGGACCGGCGACGAAGGGCGTGCCCTTTTCCATGCAGTGCACAGCGCCCATGTCGTTGGCCTCGACGCCGTAGCGGCCATTGCCCGTGATGCGGCGCAGGGTCGCCAGTTCCGCACCCGCCTCGATCAGCGCCTGCGTCGACAGCACCACTTCCTTGCCGGCGGCGGCCAGCATGTCGGCGATATCGAGCCAGTCGGCCAGGCGCACCTCGTGCCGGCGCGAGCAGACGGTTTCGCCCAGGTACACGATATCGACGGCCGTGGTGGCGATCTGCTGGTAAAACTCGAAAACGGTGGCGCGCGGCCAGTAGTAGAGCAAGGGGCCCAAAGAGAGTTTTAACATGCCTTTTCCAGTATTTTTAAAGTTTACAAAACCGTAGCGAGCGGTTCGCGGCGAGGCCGAGAAGCGCAGCTGTGCTAGAGCACAGCGAGCATCGCAGGCCGCGCCCCGGGACGCGCAGTAGGTTTTGCTATTTCCAGGAGCGGTGGTAGGCACCCAAGGTGTGCTGCTGGCCCTCGGCCAGCTTGTCCATGGACGCCATCCAGGCCGGCTTGACGGCGTAGCGCGCATTGCCTTCGCGGCAGGCGTCGATCGCTTCGCGCCACACGCGCGTCACCTGCGCCACGTAGGCGGGGCTGCGCTGGCGTCCTTCGATCTTCACGGCGCGCACGCCCATGGCGATCAGCTGCGGCAGCAGCGCCAGCGTGTTCAGGCTGGCCGGCTCCTCGATCGCGTAATACTCTTCGTCGTTGACTTCGAAACGTCCCTTGCACAGGGTCGGATAGCTGGCGTTTTCGCCTGGCGCATAGCGGTCGATCAGCACGCCGTTCAGGCGCGATTCGAGGCCGTTCGGTGTTTCCAGCCAGCGCACGGATTTCGCCGGCGAGCACACACCGTGGGTGTTCGGCGCCTCGCCCGTCGCATACGACGACAGCGCGCAGCGCCCTTCGACCATCACGCACAGGCTGCCGAAGCCGAAGACCTCGATCTCGACTTCCGTCTTGGCGATCAGTTGCTCGACCTGCGCCATCGACAGCACGCGCGGCAGCACGGCGCGGGCGATGCCGAAGTGTTCATGGTAAAAATTGATCGCTTCGTAGTTGGTGGCCGAACCCTGCACGGACAGGTGCAAACGCAGCTGCGGGTGGTGCTCGCTTGCATACGCCATCAGGCCCGGATCGGCCACGATCATGGCGTCGATACCGGCCTGCGCGGCGCGGTCGATGGCGCTGCGCCAGACGGCCCAGTTGTGCGGCTGCGGATAGGTGTTCAGCGCCAGCAGCACCTTGCGTCCATATTGGTGGGCGTAGCGCACGCCCTCGGCGATGGCCTTCTCGTCGAAATTGAGGCCGGCGAAATTGCGCGCATTGGTGGCGTCGCGAAAACCCAGGTAGACGGTATCGGCGCCATTGTCGATGGCCGCTTTCAAGGCAGGCAGGCTGCCGGCGGGGCAGACCAGTTCCAGCGGTCCGGCCACGCGGGTGGCGGTGGTTGATTCAAGCATCATGGTGTTCACAGTCCTGTATCGGCTCAGGGTGCAGACTATAGCCCCGCCCATACCGCCCAGTCCTTGACGCAGGTGAAGGAATGCATGCATGGCTGGCGCGCGTTCAACTTGCTTGACCTGGCTGTAAAATGCCCCACTTTTCTCCCTCACCGATTCCCCGCCATGCCCCACAAACCGCTGCTGCTATTCCTGCTCACCCTATTCCTCACCGTGCTGCAAATACAGTGGGCTTCGCCCGCCGACGGCTATGTCGAAGAAACGCTCTCCGTGCTCTCGCCCGAGGCGCTGGGCGTCTGGGCCGGCGTGCTGCTGCTGTTCCTGCAAGCCGTCTTCGCCCGCCGCGCCATGCCCGTGCTGCGCCAGGCCGGCATCTGCACGGGCCTGCTGGCCGTCTACTGGCTGCTGGCGAACTACGTCACGTTCGACGCGCGCGTGGCCAGCTGGAGCACCTTCTCGGCACGGGAAATCTGGGCGCACGTGCTGCCCGCCTCCGTCGCCAGCATCGCCGTCTGCGGCGCCATGTACTTTGGCCTGAGCTGCTTCATCCCGCGCCTGGGGCGCGCGAAAAAAAGCCGCTGACGCGCTTTCTTCACCTGCATCAAGGATTCGTCACGCAACTGCACGCGCCCTTTGACGCCACTATATTTAGTGATTAATCTCCATAAAAACACCGCATGTTGTGTTTATTGGAGGTTTCATGACGACAAATGCAGTTTCCCCCACACGCGGCCAGGTCGACGTCGCCGCGTCCATCAATGAATACCTGGACCGGCGCGACTGGCGTGTCAACGCCAACGCCAACCAGGGCTACTCGCTGGGCGGCCTGATACTCAACGTGTCGGGCAAGGTCATCGCCAACTACTGGCTCGACCAGGTGTATCCGCCGGAAGTGGGCGCGGCGCACCGCGAAGCGGCGCTGCACATCCACGACCTCGACATGCTGGCCGGCTATTGCGCCGGCTGGTCGCTGCGCACCCTGCTGCACGAAGGCTTGAATGGCGTGCCGGGCAAGATCGAATCGGGTCCGCCGAAACACATGTCGAGCGCCATTGGCCAGATTGTCAATTTCCTCGGCACCCTGCAAAACGAGTGGGCCGGCGCGCAGGCGTTCAGCTCCTTCGACACCTATATGGCGCCCTACATCCGCAAGGACAGCCTGCGCTACGAAGACGTGCGCCAGTACATGCAGGAGCTGATCTTCAACCTCAACGTGCCATCGCGCTGGGGCACGCAGACGCCGTTCACCAACCTCACCTTCGACTGGATCTGCCCGGACGATTTGCGCGAGCAGATTCCCGTCATCGCCGGCCAGGAGATGGACTTCAGCTATGGCGAGCTGCAGGTGGAAATGGACATGATCAACCGCGCCTATATCGAGATCATGATGGCGGGCGACGCCAAGGGCCGGGTCTTCACCTTCCCCATCCCCACCTATAACATCACCGAGGATTTCGACTGGCACAGCGACAACGCGGAGCGCCTGTTCGAGATGACGGCCCGCTACGGCCTGCCCTACTTCCAGAATTTCATCAATTCGGAACTCAAGCCGAACATGATACGTTCCATGTGCTGCCGCTTGCAGCTGGACTTGCGCGAACTGCTCAAACGGGGCAATGGCCTGTTCGGTTCCGCCGAGCAGACGGGCTCCCTGGGCGTGGTCACCATCAACTGCGCGCGCCTGGGCCACTTGTGGCGCGGCGACGAGCCAGCGCTGATGGCGGACCTGGACCGCCTGCTGGAACTGGGCAAGACCAGCCTGGAAATCAAGCGCCGCACCATCGAGGAACTGATGCAGCAAGGCCTGTTCCCGTACACGAAACGCTACCTGGGCACCCTGCGCAATCACTTTTCCACCCTGGGCGTGAACGGCATCAACGAGATGATCCGCAATTTCAGCGGCGACGCTTACGACATCACGTCCGCCGAGGGCCATGCGCTGGCGATACGTCTGCTCGACCACGTGCGCGCCCGCATGGTGCAGTTCCAGGAAGAGACGGGCCATATGTACAACCTGGAGGCGACGCCGGCCGAAGGCACGACCTACCGCTTCGCGCGCGAAGACCGCAAGCGCTATCCGGCCATCCTGCAGGCGGGCACGGTCGACAATCCGTACTACACGAATTCGTCGCAGCTGCCCGTCGGCCATACGGACGACCCGTTCGAAGCGCTGGAATTGCAGGACGCGCTGCAGCGCAAGTACACGGGCGGCACGGTGCTGCACCTGTACATGACGGAAGCGCTGTCGGATGCGAATGCCTGCCGCGAGCTGGTAAAACGCGCGCTGAGCCGCTTCTCGCTGCCCTACATCACCGTCACGCCCACGTTTTCCATCTGCCCGCGCCACGGCTACCTGGCCGGCAAACATGAATTCTGCCCCACCTGCGACGCGGAACTGATCGCCCGCAAGCAGTCCGATTTCGCTCACCCACTCAAGGAAACGCCATGAACGCACGTCCCGACTTCACTCCCGCCATCACCCTGCTCGATACGGAACGCCAGCGCTGCGAAATCTGGACGCGCGTGATGGGCTACCACCGCCCCGTTGCCTCGTTCAACATCGGCAAGCAGGGCGAATTCCACGAGCGCCAGTATTTTACGGAAGCGAGCGCCCGCGTGGGCCAGCCCGCCTGCCATGGCGTTTGAGCTGAAAGTGGGCGGCCTGACGCCCTTTTCCGCCACCGACTACCCGGGCAAGCTGGCGGCCGTGGTGTTCGTGCAGGGCTGCCCCTGGCGCTGCGGCTATTGCCACAATCCGCACTTGCAGGCGCGCACGCCGGAAGGCGCCATGCCGTGGCAGGACGTCCTGACCTGGCTGCGCCGCCGCGTGGGCCTGGTCGACGCCGTCGTCTTCAGCGGCGGCGAAGCGTGCATGGATCCAGCGCTGGCGCGCGCCATGCAGGACGTCAGGGCGCTGGGTTTCGGCATCGGCCTGCACACGGCCTGCATCTATCCGCAGCGCCTGCGGGAAGTGCTGCCCCTGGCCGACTGGGTGGGTTTCGACATCAAGGCGCCGTTTGCCGACTATCGTCATGTGACCCGCGTGGCCGGCAGCGGCGACCCGGCACGCGCCTGCCTGGACGCCATCCTTGCCAGCGGCGTGGCCTACGAATGCCGCACCACCACCCACCCCGACCTGCTGCCGGACGAGCAGTTGCTGGCCCTGGCCGCCACCCTGGCCGCGAAAGGCGTCGATAACTACGTGCTGCAGCAGTTCCGCGCCGAAGGCTGCGCGGACGCGGCGCTGTCCGGCCGCCCCTTGCACGGCTATCCGGCGGCGACGACTTTGGCGCAAATCGCCGCCATGTTTCCGCGATTTACATTCCGTAATCATGGCAGTTGAGCCTGCAGCCACATACTTGCTGAAAATTCCACAAAATTCCCCGTTCTGCAACGCTGAAATGTCTTGCGTACTGTAATGTATCAACTGTGCCGCGCGCCATGCGCAGCCCATCAGATTCCTCACTCCGCATTACAGATAAGCGTCATCCATGAACGATTTCACCGCAGTCAGTCCAGGCATCCCTTCCACCCACGCCGACATCCTGTACGGCCCGCCGCGACCGGATCTGCTGCGCGAGGAAGTACTGGCCGACCTGCTGGAAGCGACGGCCCGCCGCTGCCCCGAGCAAATCGCCCTGATCGATGGCGAACGCCGCATCACGTATGCGCAGCTCGATGCGCAAGCCAGCCTGGCCGCAGCGCGCCTGGTGGCGGCCGGCGTCAAGCCCGGCGACATCGTGGGCCTGTGGCTGCCGCGCGGCGCCCATCTGCTGCTGATGCAGGCGGCCATCGCCAAGGCGGGCGCCGCCTGGCTGCCCGTCGATGAAGACACGCCCGTCGAGCGGCTGCAGGTGTGCCTCGATGACGCGAATGGCTTTGGTGTCGTCAGCTGCGCCCAATTCGCGCCGCGCCTGGCCGAGGCAGGCATTGGCCGCCCCGTATGGACGGCGGAAAGCCTGCTGGTCCCCGCCGCGCCGGGCGAACTGCTGCCCGCGCGCGCAACCGTGCTGCCCGAGCACCCGGCCTATGTGATCTACACGTCCGGCTCCACGGGCAAGCCCAAGGGCATATTGATCAATCAGCGCAGCATCTGCCACTTCCTGCGCAGCGAAAACGCCGTGCTGGAAGTGACGCAAGCCGACACCGTCTACCAGGGCTTTTCCGTCGCCTTCGACATGTCGTTCGAGGAAATCTGGATAGCCTACCTGGTGGGCGCCACCCTGTGGCTGGGGCCCAAGGAGATTTCGGGCGACCCGGAAGCCTTGCCGCGCGCGCTGGCCACCAATCAAGTCACGGTGCTGCACGCCGTGCCGACCTTGCTGGCCCTGTTCGCCGAGGAAGTACCGAGCCTGCGCCTGATCAACCTGGGCGGCGAGATGTGCCCGGAATCGCTCGTCGAGCGCTGGTCGCGCCCGGGCCGCGCCATGTTCAACACCTATGGCCCCACGGAGGCGACCGTCTCGTGCAGCCTGGCGCGCCTGCGGCCCGCCGAACCGGTGACCATCGGCACGCCGCTGCCCAACTACGGCTTGCTGGTGCTGCAGGTGGCCGAGCCGGGAGAAAACCGTCCCTTGACCTTGCTGGCGCGCGGCGAGACGGGTGAGCTGTGCATCATCGGCCCCGGCCTGGCCGAGGGATACCTGGGCCGCCCCGACCTGACGGTGGAAAAATTCCTGCCCAATCCCTGGAGCACGGGACCCGATGATGCGCGCCTGTACCGTACGGGCGACCTGGCGCGCATTGATGCGGATGGCCAGGTGCTGTGCCTGGGCCGCGCCGACGACCAGGTGAAAATACGCGGCTTCCGCGTGGAACTGGGCGAGATCGAAGCCGTGCTGGCGCAGCAGGCAGGCGTCGGCACCGTGGCCGTCTTGCTGCGCAAGGATGACGGCATCGACCAGCTGGTGGCCTACATCGTCGGCAGCGACGATGCGCCGGCCGACGCCCTGGCCGCGAAAACCCTGCGCGCGGCATTGAACCTGCACTTGCCGCCGTATATGGTACCGGGCCGTTTTGAACTGCTGCCGCTGATGCCGCGCCTGACCTCGGGCAAGATCGACAGAAAAGCGCTGAAAGCCATGCCGCTGTGCGCACCGCCAGCCGGCGAGGCGGGTGTATCGGACGTGCCGGAAACGCCTGCCGAAGCGGCCCTGTTCGCGGCGCTGGCCAAGCTGTTCCCGGGCCAGGCGATCTTGCGCCAGCTGGACTTTTTCAGCGACCTCGGAGGCCACTCCTTCCTGGCCGCCCGCCTGGCATCCGCCCTGCGCGCCGATCCGGCCTACGCCCACATGACGGTGCGCGACATTTACCAGAACCGGCAGATCGGCAAGATCGCCGCCGTGCTCAATGAAGCGCCGGCGCTGGCCACGCCGGAAGCGCAATGGACGCCGCCATCGACGTGGAAGCGCTGGACCTGCGGCGCGGCGCAGGCGGCGGCCGTGCCTGGCCTCGTCACCCTGCGCATGGCGCAGTGGATGGCGCCCTTCTTCACCTACCACTTCTTCACGGGCGACACGGGCGACACCGTGCCGCGCGCCATCGCCGCCTCGATCGCCGTGTTCCTGCTGGCCACCTTGGCCGAATTTGCCATCGCGATTGCCGGCAAGTGGCTGATCGCCGGGCGCTTGAAGCCTGGCAGCTATCCGCTGTGGGGCGTCACCTACTACCGCTGGTGGCTGGCCGACCGCCTGGTCGAATCGGCGCCCGCCTACCTGCTCAGCGGCTCGTCCCTGAACAGCTGGTGGCTGCGCGCGCTCGGCGCGAAAGTGGGCAAGGAAGTCGTCATCGGCTCGATGACCCTGCGCGCGCCCGACCTGCTGGCCATCGGCGACAACGTCAGCGTGGGCAATGCCGTCAACTTTGAAAACGCCCGGGTCGAGCGGGGCCGTTTGCTGCTGGGCCAGATCGACATCGGCGACGATGCCTGCATCAGCTCTTATGCGATTTTGGAAGGCAATACCAAGGTGGGCGCGTTTGGCCACCTGGAGGGACAGTCCGCGCTGGCCGATGGCGCCGCGGTACCGGCCGGGCGCGTGTACACGGGCTCGCCCGCGCGCGACATTGGTGAGTTCGACCCTGCCAGCCACCCGCCGCGCCCCGCCGTCTCGCGCCTGCGGCTGACGGGAGAAACCGTGTTCTTCTGCTTCGGCATGGTCCTCATCGCCGTGCTGTTCTTCATGCCCGTCTTCCCCAGCTTCGTGCTGATCGACTGGTTCGACGAGCGCGAAATGATGCCATGGCTGCAGGGCCGCGACGTGACGACCCAGCTGGCCCGCTACTTCCTGCTGGCCTTCCCCGCCAGCGCCGTGCTGATCGTGCTCACCGCCCTGCTGTCGGCCGCCATCCGCTGGGGCGCGCTGCCCCGCTTGAAGCCGGGCAGCTCGCCCGTGCACAGCAATATCTATTGCGCCAAGTGGCTGGTCAGCCATATCCAGGAATCGAGCCTGAACGTCCTGCACGGCATCTACGCCACCGTGTACGCGCCGTACTGGTACCGCCTGCTGGGCGCCAAGGTGGGCAAGGGTGCCGAGATTTCCACGGCCCTGGGCGTCGTGCCCGACATGCTGACCCTGGGCGACGACACCTTCATCGCCGACGCCGTCATGCTGGGCGACGAGCAGATCGACGGCGGCTGGATGACCATGCGCCCCACTGTCATCTCGCACCGCAGCTTCGTCGGCAACGGCAGCTACATCCCGGATGGCACGGTGCTGCCCGAGCACGTGCTGATCGGCGTGCACACGCATGCGCCGCGCAATGAGCAGATGCACAGCGGCGATACGTGGCTAGGTTCCCCGCCCATGCATTTGCCCGCGCGCGAACAGGTCAGCGGCTTTGCCGAGCACCTGACGTTCAAGCCATCGCTGTTGCGCCGCCTGGGCCGCAGCCTGATCGAAGCGTTCCGCATCGTCGCGCCGCACGCCGTGGTGATCGCCGTCGGCTATACCCTCGTGCTGGACGTGATGCCAATCGCGGGTGCCGGGCGCTGGGGTGAAGTGGTGAGCGACCTGGCCATTGCCGGCCTAGCCTACGGCATCGGCAATTTCCTGGTCGTCGTGCTGTTCAAGTGGCTGCTGCTGGGACGCTACCGCAAGCACGCGGCGCCCATGTGGACGCCATTCGTGTGGATTTCCGAAGGCGTGACCAATCTGTATGAAGGCATCGCCGTGCCCAACTTCATGCGCTACCTGCGCGGCACGCCGTGGCTGCCGCTGGCCTTCCGCCTGTTCGGCTGCAAGATCGGCCGCGGCGTCTACATGGACACGACGGACATCACGGAATTCGACTGCGTGCACATCGGCGACTACAGCGAATTGAATGCGCTGACCTGCCCGCAAACGCATTTGTTCGAAGACCGCGTGATGAAGATCGACCACGTGGAGATCGGCCAGCGCGTCTACATGGGCCCGCGCAGCTCCGTGCTGTACAGCGCCAAGGTGGGCGACAACGCGCGCCTGGGACCGTTGACCCTGGTGATGAAGGGCGAGCACATCCCCGCCGGCAGCAATTGGGCGGGCTGCCCGGCTGCGCCTTTACGCAACTGATCACAGCTGATGGCTTTTACGGTGCTCTGGTCAGGGGATGGCGTGCTGGTGATCGGCATCGCCGCCGTGCTGCCGCGCTTGGAGGCCCGGTTGCGCATCCGCGCCGCCGTACGCGAGGCGGCGGCGCACTGGCTGAAGCTGGACATCGAGGCGATCTCGGTGGCGTCGACGCCGGGCGCCCCGCCCCGTTTGCTGTTTCCCGGCGGCGTTGCGGGCCTGTCGTTCAGCCATGACGAAGGACTCTCGCTGGCCGCCATCAACCTGCAAGGCGCCGTTGGCGTCGACGTGATGCGCGTGCAGGACATTGCCGACTGGTTCACTCTGGCGCGCGATTACCTGGGGCCGCAGGTGGCCGAAGCACTGAGCACCTGCACCGATGCGCAGCGCCCATTGGCCCTGGCGCAGGCGTGGACGGCGCGCGAGGCGGCGCTCAAGTGCGCGGGCAGGCAGTTGGCGGAATGGGATGCACGGCCCATAGACTGCCATTTACAGCCCCTATCCCTGCCTGCGCCTTACGTCGCGACCCTCGCCTCTTAGTCCTCCTTTCCTTTTCCAGCGCCTCCGATCTGGACGAAAATCAGTTTTGCGATAATACTGACGAGCAGTCCCAGCACCCCGATCAATTCCAGCATGGCCTTTCCTTTGCAGTGACAGCAGACCAGGCACTGTAGCGCGAACGGCGGGGCCGGGCCAATATCAAATCAGGCAGTTTCCGATCTCGAAAAGGCATACGATTGATTTCCATCAGACAGTTCCGCTACTTTGTCGAAGTCGTCGATGCGGGCAGCTACTCGCGCGCGGCGGAAAAGCTGTACATCGCGCAGTCGGCCCTGAGCCGGCAGATCAAGGAGCTGGAAAGCGAGGTGCAGGCGCTGCTGCTGACGCGCGACGCACGCCATATCGAACTCACGCCCGCGGGCCAGGTGTTCTATGAACGGGCCAAGCGCATCCTCGACGACGTCGAGGAAACCGTGCGCCAGACGCGCCATGTGGGGCAAGGCGCGCAAGGCATCATCCGCCTGCTGCATTCAAGCTCCGTCACCCTCACGCCCGCCATCGGCGCCGTGCTGAACCGGCTGCTGGCGCAGTTCCCCGGCGTTTCGCTCGATGTGTCGAAGGGATCGTCGGAAAACCAGGCGGCCGACATCGAGGAAGGCCGCGCCGACCTGGGCCTCGTGCGCCTGCCCACCTTGCGCAAGCACGCCAACATCGTCGTGCGCGAACTGTTTGCGGAAAAGCTGGTGGTGGCCGTGTCGGCGGCGTCGCCGCTGGCCGCGCTGGAACGCACGACGATTGCCGCCCTGCGCGACGAAGCGTTCGTCTCGATCCCGCACAAGGACCGCGGAGGCCTCAGCTACCTGGTGGCGGGCCTGTGCCTGGCGCAGGGTTTCTTTCCGAAGGCGGCGCGCGCCCTGTCGCGCAAGACGTCGCAGCTGAACCTGATCGAGGCCAACATGGGCATCGCCATCGTCCCCGACAGCATGCGCCTGGTGGCGCCGCCGGGCGTGCGTTTCATCGCGCTGCCGGACGAGGAATCGCATTCCGTCGTGGGATTGATCTCGCCGCGCGCGGCCAGCGGCATGGTGGCCGCATTTACGGAAGCGTTCGTGCGCGAGATGAATACACTCTAGCCTTCCGCATACAGCGCCGCATCGACGTCGCGCACGGCCGCCATCAGCAAGGCCAGCTTCATGACATCGAGCTGGCCGTCCGTGCGCACGCGCGAGCACAGGTCGATGCCGTAGGGGCGAACCTGGCGCAGCGCTTCCATCACATTGTTCGCATCGAGGCCGCCGGCCAGAAAAACGGGACGGGGGCTGGCGCGCACGAAGCGCGCGCTGACGGACCAGTCGTGCGTGCGGCCCGTGCCGCCCAGTTCCGGCACCGCCGCGCCAGGACGCCCCGAGTCGAGCAAGAAAGCATGGACGTGGGGCGCGTAGGCGGGAATCAGGTCCAGCGCCTCCGGTCCCTCCACGTGGATCACCTGCACGCGCCGCACGTGCGGCAGCAAGCGCGCCAGTTTCTCGACCTCGCCCGGGTCGATATGGCCGACGATCTGCACGGTGGACGGCTGCGTGGCGCGCACGTGTTCGGCGATGGCTTGCGCCGTCGTCTCGGACGTCAGCAGGAACGTGGCCACGGGTGGCGGCGTCCAGGCGGCGATCTGTGCGATGCGCGCGTCGGGAATCGGGCCGGGGCCGGACGGCATGGCCGCCACCAGGCCCAGCGCGTCGGCGCCGGCGGCAATGGCCAGTTGCGCTTCGTCGATGGAAGCGATACAGCAGATCTTGATGCGGGTTCTCATGGCCTTGCGTGTGCAGTCTGGATGATCAACATTACAACACAGGGCGGCGCGCGCGCCAAGACACGCGGTCAAGGCCGCGCACGATTTTGTACCAGAATAGGGAGCACCCACTTCGTCCCGACGGCAGGCCATTCATGCCGCCTGATCGCCAGCCCGCGCTGATTGACACGCGCCAGGTGGCGGACGATACTTGACATCCGGGGTTGCTATTGGAAGCCGTACATGCGTATCGTCGACTTTGAAGTCCGCAAGGAGTGTCCGCCGCAGTTATGCGACTGCGGGCGCGAGCGCCTGCTCGGCGATGCGCAGGCGGACCTGTCCATCCTGCGCCTGAACCTGACGGAAGAAAAGCGCCTGCTCGCGCACATCGAGGGCATCGCCACCCATTCGCAGCTGCGGAAACTGCAACTGCTGTTGCAGAAAAACCTGGGCGTGGAATTGCAGATTGCACCGGGCAGCGGCGAAGTGCGCACCGTGCGCGGCTTCCAGATCCGCCTGCTGGAGCGGCCCGGCCTGTGCCGCAAGACGCGCGCCGCCATTCCAGCCGCCGTGCGCCGCTGCCTGGCCGCGCATCCAGAGATCGCGTTTGCGATCTTGAATGAAAACGATTTGCTGGGCGGGGTGTGAGCCGACACCATTGTTGGCGTATGCTCGAATGTCGGATTACGCTCCGCTAATCCGACCTACGCCGCCACGCTGACGTGGATGGGGATGACCTTGCCCTTCGCTTCGCGCGCCCGTAACTGCCCGCAGCCACCTTCCACGGCCGAATCGCGCAATTTGCTCAGTCACGTAGGTCGGATTAGCGGGCACCGCGTAATCCGACACCATTGTTAGCGTATGCTCGAATGTCGGATTACGCTCCGCTAATCCGACCTACGCCGCCACGCTGGCGCGGATGGGAATGACCTTGCCCTTCGCTTCGCGCGCCCGCAACTGCCCGCAGCCGCCCTCCACGTCCTGTCCGGCCGAATCGCGCAATTTGGTCAGCACGCCGCGTGCGTGCAGGGCGGCGGCAATGGCGCGCGCCTTTTCCCAGCTGGGGCGCTTGAACGGCAAGTCGGCTATGGTGTTATACGGGATCATGTTGAGCACCGCGTACTTGCCCTTCAGAAGTTCCACGATGCCATCCATCTCGTCCTCGCCATCGTTGACGCCTTCCATCAGGGTCCACTGGTACTGCACCGGGTAGCCGGTCAGGCGCGCATACGATTCGCCGAAGTCCACCAGCTCGCGCGGCGACAGCCTGGGCGCGCGCGGCAGCAGCTGTTCGCGCAGCACCGGCTTGGTCGTGTGCAGCGACAGGGCCAGCGCCGGCTTCACCCTGCCTTGCGGCAGGCGTTCGAAGGCGCGCGGGTCGCCCACGGTGGAAAACACGAGGTTCTTGTGGCCGATATTGCCCTCGGTGCCCAGCAACTCGATCGCTTCCATCACATTGTTCAGGTTATGCGCCGGCTCGCCCATGCCCATGAAGACGACTTTTTTCACGGGGCGCAAGGTGCGCGCCAGTACCACCTGGGCGACAATTTCTCCGCTGGTGACTTGCCGGATCAAGCCGTCGCGGCCCGTCATGCAGAACTGGCATCCCACGGCGCAGCCGACCTGGCTCGATACGCACAAGCCATCGCGCGGCAGCAGCACGCTTTCCACCGTCTGGCCATCGTGCAGTCCCACCAGCAAGCGCGCGGAACCGTCTGCCCCCGGATGGGTGCTGAGCAGCTTCAGCATGCCCCGCAATTCGAGGTCGAGCGCGGGCAAGGCCACGCGCACGGGCAGCGGCAAAAAATCCTCGGCGCGGCGCCGGCCCTGGTCGTGCGGCTGGCCCTGTATCCAGTCGCGCAGCACGCGCTGTTCGTGCAGGGGCTTGGCACCCAAGGCGCGCAGGCGCTGGCGGAGGTGATCGATTTGCATGGCGTCCGAATAAAAAAAAGGCGCGCCGGAATGAAGCCAGCGCGCCGTATGACAGGTAAAAGCCTTAGACCTTCTTGACGAATTCCGTCTTCAGGCTCATGGAACCGAAACCGTCGATCTTGCAGTCGATATCGTGGTCGCTGTCGACCAGGCGGATGTTCTTGACCTTGGTGCCCATCTTGACGACACCGCCGCCGCCCTTCAATTTCAAGTCCTTGATGACGCTGACCGTGTCGCCGTCCTGCAGGATATTGCCGGCCGAATCGCGGTACACCTTGGCGCCCTCTTCGACCGCTTCGCCGGCCGTGGCCGACCATTCATGCGCGCATTCAGGGCAGATCAACTGGCTGCCGTCTTCGTACGTGAATTCGGACTTGCATTGCGGGCATGGTGGTAATGTGCTCATTTTCTTCTCTGTCTGGTGAACAGCGCGTGCTGTAAAAGCCGACATTATACTGCCTACGCCCCGCATCAGCGGGCTTGTTTCACCATCATTGTCAAGGCCGGCGAATAATCTCGATGGTGCTGTGGACGATTTCCTCGTGAATGCCGATGCGCGCGCGCAGCTCGGCGGCTGTCAACGCGGCATCGCGGCTGACGACGGACAAGGCGCACGAATACAGCTGCTTGCCGACTCGCCACACATGCAGGTCGACGATGCGCGGCGTGTCGCCGGCACTTTCCACTTCCACGGCCTCGCGGATTTCATCCACCACGGGGTGGTCCATCTCGCGGTCCAGCAAGACCTTGCCCGTCTCCTGCATCAGCTTTTTCGCCCACAGGGCCACCAGCACGGCGCCCGCGATGCCCATCACGGGATCGAGCCACTGCCAGCCGTAAGCCCAGGCGCCGGCCAGCGCAAGGATGGCCAGCACGGACGTGGCGGCATCGGCCAGTACGTGGATGTACGCGGCCTTCATGTTCAGGTCTTCGCCATGGCCATGGTGATCGTGGTGGCCGTGATGATCGTGATGGTCATGCCCGTGGCCATGGTGGTGATCGTGGTCGTGATGCCCGCCGAGGATCAGCGCGCACACGAGGTTGACCGCCAGGCCGATGGCCGCCACCGCCATCGCCTGCGGATAGTGAATGGGCTGCGGCGAGAACAGGCGCTCGAGCGAGGCGACGACCATCAGCACGGCCACGCCCAGCAACAGGATGGCGCTGGTATAACCGGCCAGCACTTCGATCTTCCACGTGCCGAAGGCAAAGCGGGGATCGCGCGCATAGCGGCGCGCGGCTGCATACGCAAACGCGGCCAGGCCGATGGCCAGCGCGTGCGAACTCATATGCCAGCCATCGGCCAGCAGGGCCATGGAGTTGTACCACCAGCCAGCGACGATTTCCAGCACCATGGTGGCCAGGGTGATCCACATGACGATGCGCGCGCGGCGTTCGGCCTTGTCGCTGGCTGCGCCAAAGACGTGTTCGTGCTGCCAGGCGGACAGGTCTTCCGCGATGTATTGTTGTTTCATGCTGGTCTTTCTGATCGATTATTTGAGGTAGGTGCGCAGGATGCCCGCGATGTCGTCGGCGCCCCTGGCCCGCTCGTCGCCGGAGATATCGGGACTGGCCACGTGCTCGCGCAAGTGTTCTTCGATGACTTCGGCCATCAGGCCATTGACGGCGCCGCGCACGGCGGCGATCAGCTGCAGCACTTCGCCGCAGTCGCGGCCCTCTTCCAGGCCCCGCTCCAGGCCTTCCACCTGCCCCCGGATACGCTTCACGCGATTGAGCAGCTTGGTCTTGTTGTGCGCCGTGTGTCCCATGATTTCATCTCGATAAATACTATAGGGGGGTATACTATCAGAAAGCACTACACTACATCGACAAGGCATGCCCGCCTCAAGGCACAGGCGCGATTTTTTGCAGCTTGCTGGCCAGCGAGGCATCGGACAGTTCGCCCAGGTGCGTGTCGACCAGGCGCCCCCGCGCGTCATAAAACAGGGTGGTGGGCAGGGCCGAGGAACCGGCCGCCTTGCCCAGCGCCGCCCCGCTGTCAAGCACCACATTGCGCAGGGTCACGCCGCTCCTGCCCAGGAAATTGCTGGCCGCCGCCGCATCCTCGCGCTGGTTCGCATACACGAAGACGATATCGGCACGCGCCTGCTGCGCGGCCGCCAGCACGGGCATCTCGCGCCGACATGGCGGACACCAGCTGGCCCACAGGTTCACCACCAGCGGCTTGCCGCCAGCCAGCGCGGCCAAGGTCGTTGGCGCGCCGTCGAGCGCATGCAGAGCCACGGCCGGCAAGGCCGCCGGCTTGTCGTAGGCCAGCGAGATCCCCGCGCTCAACATGCCCCAGGCCAGCGCGCCGGCCGCCACGCTGATGGCCAGCGGTCGGCGCATGGACGCCATGGCGGGACGCCGGCAGCGCCACGCGGCAATGGCCAGCGCGGCCGCGATACCGGCCGGCGCAAGGAAGCCGCCATCGCGGATATTGATGATGGACCAGGGCGCGGCCAGGTACTGTTCGTGCCAGCGCAAGACGAAGGCCAGCCGCGCCGCCAGCAGGCCGGCGATCAGCATGTCGGAAACGAGGGGGCCGGCGTCCGGCAACTGGCGGGATCTGCGCAGCCACCACGCCACGCCGTAAGCGACGCACAGGGAAACGAACAGCAGGACGAGGCCCGTGGGCAGGGCCAGGGGACCGATTTGCAGGGACAGCATGGGCGCTTTCATCAACAGTCAAGGCGCCCATTGTGCCTCAAGCTCCGCCGGGCAGCGCCACACGGCAAAGACGAACGGGCCTTTTTCCTACGCCATGCACCGCAGCGCGCCTACCGCGCCAGCGGGCTGGCATGGGCATCATGGGTGCCTGCACACTCGCACGGGAGCAAGAGATGAATAAAGACATCAACAAGGTGATGGCGAAGGGCGCGCCGGTGCCGGCACAGGCAAATACGGGCTGGGTCCTGGGCGCGCTGGCCCTGGGCGCGGCGTGGCTGTTTGTCCGCAGCCGCAGCCGGCAGGCGGAGCGCGCGCATCCGCCGGCGGGCCAATTTCTCGATGTGCACGGCACGCGCCTGCATTACCTGAGCCAGGGTGAAGGTCCCGTCATCGTGCTATTGCATGGAAACGGCGTGATCGCCGAGGATTTTCGCCATGCGGGCCTGTTCGAGCAGTTGGCGCGCACGCACCGCGTGATCGCCTTCGACCGGCCCGGTTTCGGCTACAGCAGCAGGCCGCGCGGCACGCTGTGGACGCCGGCCGCCCAGGCCGCGCTGCTGGCGGCCGCGCTCGAGCAGCTGGGCGTACACCGCGCCGTGGTGCTGGCGCACTCGTGGGGTACCCTGGTGGCGATCTCGATGGCCGTGCAGCACCCGCAGCTGGTGCAAGCCCTGGTGCTCGCTTCCGGCTACTACTATCCCAGCGTGCGCTTCGATGTGCTGACGGCAACGCCGGCCATCCCCGTCATCGGCGACGTGCTCAGCCATACCGTGTCGCCCCTGCTGGGGCGCCTGATGTGGCCCCTGCTGGTCAAACGCGCGTTCGCGCCCTCGGCGGTGCCGAACAGCTTCAAGCGCCTGTCGCCGTGGATGATGCTGCGGCCCGGCCAGTTGCGCGCCGAGGCGGAAGAAACGGCCATGATGATCCCGAGCGCGGCGGTGCTGCGCAAACACTACCCGGAACTGCGCATGCCCGTGTCCATCGTGGCCGGACGCGAGGATGCGATCGTCAGCGCCAGCTACCATTCCGCGCGCCTGCACGATGCGCTGGACAACAGCGCACTGACCTTGCTGCCCGGCGCCGGCCACATGATCCAGCACCTGTCGCAGCCCACCCTGCTGCGCGAAACGGCGCGGGTCGGATACGACGCCGGCATCGGACTCGGCCAGGGAGAAACCGGCGTCAGGTAAGCAGCGCCTCCTTGCGCACGAAATGCATGGCTTGCGGCTGGTCCACCAGCACGCACCGCTTGCCCGTGCGCTTGCAGTGGTCGTGCACGCGCCAGTAGGCGTCGTGGCTGACGCAGCCCGTCTGGCAAATCACCAGATCGGCCGCGACCAGGCCCGCTTCCAGGGCGGCTACGTCATCGGCGCCGTCGTCGCCGCCCGCATGGTGCAGGAAGCGCCCGCCGGCCTGCTCGATGGCCTGCTGCGCCACGTTGGCGCCGGCGGCCTGCTGGCCCGCATTCGGGTCCAGATAGCTGCCCACATACAGCACGGCTTTTTCGTGCACATCGGCCTGCATGGCTGGCATGGGCAACCACTGCTGGCGCAGCAACTCGCGCATCAGGTCCTGCACGCGCTCACCGAGCCATTCGACCTTGCGCGCCAGCCTGGCACGCGTCGGCAAGCCGGGCGCGCTGGCCGCCAGTTCGGCCAGTTCGTCGCGCGCCAGCGCCAGTTTGGTATCGCGGATCACGACCTGCGCCCGCGAGCGCATCAATTCCGATTCCAGCTGCGCGATGCGGGCCGCCTGCGCGGCCAGCTGCGCACTGCAGCGCGCCTGCGCGCGGCCATACTCTCCCATCAGCACGCGATGCTCGTGCGCGATCACATCCTCGTTGCCATACACACTGCCCATCATGCCTCCTTCACCGCCCGTGGCGCCATGGCGCCAGCCCATGCTACCCCATTGACCAGAATTATAAATGAGAATCATTATTATTTGTGTATGCGCGCGTGCGCCGTAGGGGTATGCGGGGCTGTCGGCCAGCGATTGTGCGCATTCTTTCTGGCAAACGATTCATTGAGTCGCGCTTGTTCGATCACTTTTTATAAGATGTAATCTTGCAAAAATTCATTGAGCCACCGTACGTTCACCACTCCATGTCGGCATGGATGCTGGTGTGGGGCATGGCGCCGGTGGGAGAGCTGGCTGCTAGTGCCTGAGATGAGGGGACGGCGCTGGCCGCTGCGCGGCCACCGGGGCCGCGCAGGGCGCGGCAGAATGGCGATTCGAATAGCCTCGCGCCCCCTAGGGCGCTCCGTCTTCGAATCCCACCGTTCCGTCCAGACAAATAAAAAAGCCTCCCGCAGGGGAGGCTTTTTTATTTGATTCTGGCGGAGACGGTGGGATTCGAACCCACGATACAGGTATAAGCCGTATGCATCCTTAGCAGGGATGTGCCTTCGGCCACTCGGCCACGTCTCCTAGCTGATTACTCAACTATGTCTCTGTAGCTAACTGCGCTGCAGCGACGAACGTCATAATATCGATTGCCCCCCCTTTGGTCAAGGGCGTAGGGCAATATTTTTGGATATTTAAGCTTTTTCCAGCTCGAACGCTTTATGCAGCGCGCGCACGGCCAGTTCCATGTACTTTTCGTCGATCAGCACGGATATCTTGATCTCGGAAGTGGAGATCATCATGATGTTGATGCCCTCTTCCGACAGGGTGCGGAACATTTGCGATGCGACGCCAACGTGGCTGCGCATGCCCACGCCGACGACGGACAGTTTCGACACTTTCGCGTCGCCCGTGATGCTGGCCGCGCCCAGCGATTCGCGGTTCGCTTCCAGCACGGCCAGCGCGCGCGTGTATTCGCCGCGCGAGACGGTGAAGGTGAAGTCCGTTTTACCGTCGACCGACTGATTCTGTATGATCATGTCGACTTCGATGTTCGCGTCCGCCACCGGTCCCAGGATGTGGTAGGCCACGCCTGGACGGTCGGGCACGCCGAGCACGGTGATTTTGGCTTCATCGCGGTTGAAGGCGATGCCGGAGATGACTGCTTGTTCCATGTTTGTATCTTCCTCAAACGAAATCAGGGTGCCTGAATTGGCTTCTATTTCCAGCGGCAACATCGGGTCGGTCAGCGACGACAGCACGCGCGTGGGCACGCGGTAGTTGCCGGCGAATTCCACCGAACGCGTTTGCAGCACTTTGGAGCCCAGCGAAGCCAGTTCCAGCATTTCTTCAAAGGTGATGGTCTTCAGGCGGCGCGCCTCGGAGACCACGCGCGGGTCGGTCGTGTAGACGCCGTCGACGTCCGTGAAGATCAGGCATTCGGACGCCTTCATGGCGGCGGCGATCGCCACGGCCGAGGTGTCCGAACCGCCGCGGCCCAGGGTCGCGATGTTGTCGTGTTCGTCGACGCCCTGGAAACCGGTAATGATGACAATCTTGCCCGCATCGAGGTCGCGTTTGACTTTTTCGTCATCGATCGACTGGATGCGTGCCTTGGTAAAGGCGGAATCGGTCTTGATCGCGACTTGCCAGCCAGCATAGGATACGGCTTGTTTGCCGATCGCCAGCAGTGCCATCGACAATAGGCCGACGGACACTTGTTCGCCTGTCGAGGCGATCATGTCAAGTTCACGGGGATCGGGTTGATCCATGATTTCCTTGGCCAGTCCAATCAGGCGGTTGGTTTCGCCCGACATGGCGGATGGCACCACCACGATTTGATGCCCAGCGTCGTGCCACTTGGCAACGCGCTTGGCGACATTCTTGATACGGTCAGTCGAGCCCATCGACGTACCGCCATATTTGTGGACGATTAAAGCCATAAGAGTGAAGTTTCCGCTCAAGAAGAATAAAAAAGGAGGGCTTTACTCTACATGCCGCAATGCAAAATAACAAGCTAAAAAGCGCATTAGCTCATACCGATTGCGCATATGGAAATAACCAATCCATGCAGTCCAGCCGGCTTGGGCAGCCACTTGCCAGCCACCCCGGGAGTGGCCGTGGCGGCTGCCCCTGCGCTCAGCAGGAGACCCAGCGCAAGGTGACGCGGGGACGATCCAGCAGACTCAAGCAATGGCAATCGAGGCCAATACCGGCCGCGAACAGCAATTGTTGCGCCGCACAGACAAGCGGCAGGCGTTCGCGCTCCCAGGCGGGCACGTCAAACGCCTGGTAATGGTATTTCAAGCTCTTCGTGGGTCGGTTCAAGGCCAGTTTCAGGCGCTCGCCGCCCTGGCGGAAATCGATGGTCAAGGTTTGAGATTGCAGCCAGGCAATATCGATACCCTGGCCGCCCTCTTCCACCGCATCGAAATGCAGCACGCCGCCATACGCGGGAAAGGCCAGGCTGGCCTCGCCTTTCCACACAAATTCCTGGCTGGCTTTTTCCAGGCCGGGAATGCCCGCGTCGCTCTTGTCGCGCATGCCGGCCAGGTCATCGAGCTTCGGCGTCAGGTACAACCGGTCGCGGTGGCGCCGCACGTGGCATTCTGGGTGCGTGACCAGCAATTGCGCATCGGGCCGCGCTTCCAGCAATTGCGCCAGCATTTCCGCCAGCCACGCCGTCGACGGCATGCGCAAGCCGCGCGTGCCGAACCAGTGGCGCAGCAGGTTGTAGCAGCGGTCCGCGCTCAGCTCGCGCAATTTCGCCAGTTCGATGCAGTCGCCATCGAGGCACGCCGCCAGATCCTGCGTCGCCAGTTCCGTCAGCAGGCGCTGCGCCGATTGCGCGTGCTGGGCGCTGCGGGCGAAACGCTCCTGGAAACCGGGAAAGGCCTGCGCCAGCACGGGCATCACCTGGTGCCGCAAGGCATTGCGGGCAAAGCGGGGATCGTCGTTCGATTCGTCGTGGATGTGCGCGATCGCATGTTTTTCCACGTAGCTTTCCAGCTGTTTGCGCGACACGGGCAGCAAGGGGCGCGCCATCACGAGGTCCGGATTGCCCAGCAGCTCGGGCGCGCTGTTGGCGCCATCCATGCCGGACAAGCCCGCCGTGCCTGAGCCGCGCAGCAATTGCAGCAGCACGGTTTCCGCCTGATCATCCTGGTGGTGGGCAGTGAGCAGCAAGCGCACGCCGTGCGCGGCGCACAGCTCGCCCAGGGCCGCGTAACGGCGCTTGCGGGCCGCCTCTTCCGTGCCCGTCTTCGCATTTTTTTCCAGGGTGACCTTGCGCGCCTCGAAAGCGATGCCCATGCCGGCGCACAATTGTTCACAGTGGGCCAGCCACGCGTCCGCGTTCGGACTCAGGCCGTGGTGCACATGAAACGCGTAAAGAAACACGCCGTGCTCTTGCGCCCAGGCATGCGCCAGGTGCAGCAGGGCCGAGGAATCGAGGCCGCCGCTGAGGGCGATGGCGACCGTCTCGCCGGCTTGGGGTCCGCAGACGTCCAGCGCATGGGCAAAGATATCGGCGACGGTGGCGGTTTGTTGCTTTTTCAATCAGGACTCCGGGAATGCAAAGAGGGACAGGCAGCTAAACGGATGGGTTCGTTTAGCTGGCTGTCCCTGGTGTTTGAATGCTATGTTGGCTTACATTTGGGGTCAGACCCGACGGGTCTGACCCCAGCCTTACTCGCTCGGCGTCGTTTCCTTGAACTTGCCGTAGCTCAGCAGTTTTTCGTGGCGCGCGGCCAGCAGGTCCTTGGTTTTCATGCCGTGGAACTGGCGCAGGGTGTCGGCCAGTGCGCGCTTGAGCAAGGTGGCCATCTGTTTCGGATCGCGGTGGGCGCCGCCCAGCGGTTCGTTGATGATCTTGTCGATCAGGCCCATGGCTTTCAGGCGGTGGGCGGTCAGGCCCAGCGCTTCGGCCGCGTCGGAGGCGCGCTCGGCGCTCTTCCACAGGATCGAGGCGCAGCCTTCCGGCGAGATCACGGCATAGGTCGAGTATTGCAGCATCAGCACGGCGTCGCCCACGGCAATGGCCAGCGCGCCGCCGGAACCGCCTTCACCGATGATGGTGGCGATCAGCGGCACTTTCAGCTCGGCCATCACGTACAGATTGTGGCCGATGGCTTCCGACTGGCCGCGCTCTTCCGCGTCGATGCCGGGGAAGGCGCCTGGCGTGTCGACGAAGGTGAAGATGGGCAAGTTGAACTTTTCAGCCACTTTCATCAGGCGCATGGCCTTGCGGTAGCCTTCCGGTTTCGGCATGCCGAAATTGCGCATGGCACGCTCTTTCGTGTCGCGGCCCTTCTGGTGGCCGATGACCATGCACGGCTGGCCGTTGAAGCGGGCCAGGCCACCCACGACGGACAGATCGTCCGCGTAGCTGCGGTCGCCATGCAATTCGTGGAAATCGGTAAAGATTTCATTCACGTAATCCATGGTGTAGGGGCGCTGCGGGTGGCGCGCGATCTGCGCCACTTGCCAAGGGGTCAGCTTGGCGTAGATATCTTTGGTCAGCTGCTGGCTCTTCTTGGCCAGGCGGTCGATCTCTTCGGAGATATCGACGGCCGAATCGTCTTGCACGAAGCGCAACTCTTCGATCTTGGAATCGAGTTCCGCGATCGGCTGTTCAAAATTGAGGAAAGTCGTTTTAGTCATTGTACCTCCAGGTTTTACCGGCCACGGCGCCAGGGCGCGCGGCGTCATCTATGTTTATTTTACCGTACCGGCTGGTGCACCGGGGGCTGCATCGGGTGCGGCAGGGGCGGCTGCAGGGTCGAGACTGCGCCACAAATACCACGTCGCCACGGTGCGCCACGGTTCCCAATTGGCGGAAACTTCGCGCGCATCGCTGCGGGAAACTGGTTCGCCGGAGAAATAATTGACGCTGATTCCCTGGATCAAACCGGGGTCGTCGAGCGGCAAGACATTCGGCCGGAGCAGATTAAATATCAGAAACATCTCGGCTGTCCAGCGGCCGATGCCGCGGATTTGCACCAGTTCGGCGATGACGGCTTCGTCATCCATCTGGTCCCACTGGCTCGCGTGCACGCGCTTGGCCTTGAAATGGTCGGCCAGGTCGAGGATGTATTCGGTCTTGCGTTTGGACAAGCCGCAGGCGGACAGCTGCTCGGCGCCTGCCTTCAATACTTGCGACGGCGTGCATTTCGGGCAAGCGAGCAGCAGCTTTTTCCAGGCAGCATCGGCCGCCTTGGGCGTGATCTGCTGTCCCACCAGCGAACGGGCCAGGGTGGTAAACGGGTCGCTATGGCCGACCAGGTGCAGGTCGCCAAATTGCGGGATGAGCTTTTTCATGATGCGGTCGCGCTTCATCAGCTCGATCTTCGCCTCTTCCCAGTAATGCGGCACCTGGATCACCTGCGCTTCCACCGGCGCTTCCCCGTTTTCCCTGGACGTTGGCATCATGCGCGGCGCCAGTTGGTCGAGCCGTCAGGCTTGTCTTCGAGAATGATGCCCGCCGCCAGCAAGTCGGCGCGGATCTTGTCGGACTGAGCAAAGTCGCGCGCCTTCTTCGCCGCGCTGCGCGCCGCGATGGCCGATTCGATGCCGGCCGCTTCGTCCTGGCCACCGGCGGCGGCGCCGACGGTCGCTTGCAGGAATTGCTGCGGCGTGCGTTCGAGCAAGCCGAACACGCCCGCCAGGCCCTTCAATTGACGCGCCAGGGCTGGCGACTTGCTCTTGTTGACTTCCGTTGCCAGATCGAACAGGGCGGCCACGGCCAGCGGCGTGTTGAAATCGTCATCCATCGCTTCGCGCACGCGCACGGCATGCGCTTCGCTCCAGTCGATGGCGCCCTCTTCCACCACCACGTCGGCCAGCGCCGTGTACAAGCGGGTCAGCGACAGGCGCGCATCGTCGAGGTGCACATCCGAGTAATTGAGGGGGCTGCGGTAGTGCGCGCGCAGGATGAAGAAGCGGATCACTTCGGCATCGAACTTTTGCAGCACTTCGCGGATGGTGAAGAAGTTGCCGAGCGACTTGGACATCTTTTCATTGTCCAGGCGCACGAAACCGTTATGTATCCAGTAATTGACGCTGGTATGGCCGAAGGCGCCTTCGGATTGGGCGATCTCGTTTTCGTGGTGCGGGAATTGCAAGTCCGCGCCACCACCATGGATGTCGAACTGTTCGCCAAGCAAGGCGCAGGACATGGCCGAGCACTCGATATGCCAGCCCGGGCGGCCCTTGCCCCATTTCGAATCCCATTTGACTTCTTCCGGCTCGGACTCTTTCGACGACTTCCACAGCACGAAGTCGAGCGGATCGCGCTTGCCCGTGTTCACGTCGACACGTTCGCCCGCGCGCAGGTCGTCGAGCGACTTGCCCGACAGCTTGCCGTAATGGGGGAAATTGCGCACGGCATAATTCACATCGCCGTCCGCGCCCTGGTAAGCGAGGTCCTTCGCTTCCAGCTGCTCGATCAGGCGCAGCATCTGCGGCACGTATTCAGTGGCGCGCGGCGTATGGTCGGGCGTCAGGATGCCCAGCGCGGCCGTGTCTTCATCCATGTACTGGGTGAAACGCGTCGTCAGCTGGGAAATCGTCTCGCCGTTTTCCACGGCGCGGCGGATGATCTTGTCGTCGATGTCCGTAATGTTGCGCACATAGGTGACGTCGAAACCGGAGGCTTTCAGCCAGCGGTAGATGACGTCGAACGCCATCATCATGCGCGCATGGCCGATATGGCAATAATCGTAGATGGTCATGCCGCACACGTACATGCGTACCTTGCCCGCTTCCATCGGGACGAATACCTGCTTCTCGCGCGCCAGGGTGTTGTAAATCTTTAGATTGCTCATCGTACTTTGCAAGTGGAGCGGCCGCCAGCCTGGCAAAACGACAGACAGGCGCGGACACCGGGGGTGCCGCGCCACAGAACTGCCGTGTGCGCCGAGACGGGACGACCCGCTGTATTGTTGTTCTTGTTTGTTAGAATTAGGGCGTTAGCGGTCAAGTATAACATTGATAAAAACCATACTGGCCCGATATGAATCAGGTTTTTACGATGTTCAACCGAATTTTCATTTCTTTACAATTAAAGCAAGTTTAGAGAAAAATAACGATCAAGGACACCTTCATGCAAGAAATCAAATCGAAACGCCTGTCTTTCCTGGCCCGTTTTTGCACCCTGTTTGCCGGCCTGACCCTGGGCAGCGCCGTCGTGGCAGCCGCCCCGGCGACGGCCCTCGACCCCACGCCACATGTGGCCCTGAAAACCACCATGGGCGAGATCGTGCTGGAACTGAACCAGGAAAAAGCGCCGCACAGCGTGGCCAATTTCTTGCAGTATGTCAAAAGCGGTTACTACAAGGGCACGGTGTTTCACCGCGTCATCGACGGCTTCATGATACAGGGCGGCGGCTTCGACAAGAACATGAAACAGAAAGCCACCAAGGCGCCGATCAAGAATGAAGCGCAAAACGGCTTGCAAAACGTCACCTACAGCATCGCCATGGCGCGCACGGGCGACCCGCATTCGGCCACCGCGCAATTCTTTATCAACGTCAACGACAATGGCGCGCTCGACTACCCTGGCCGCGACGGTTTCGGCTACACGGTGTTCGGCAAAGTCGTCAGCGGCATGGACGTGGTCGACAAGATCAAGGCCGTGCCCGTTGCCGACAAGGGCCCGCACCAGAACGTGCCGGTCACCCCCGTGGTGATCGAATCGGCGACTTTACTCAAATCCGCGCCAGCAAAACTGTAAAATAGCGTTTTTGCGGCGCCGGCCTGCCTGGCGCCGCTGAATCAATTATTCATCCAATTTATTAAGGATCATCATGACCTCCGTCATCATCACCACCAATCTGGGCAAGATCACCGCTGAACTGGACGCCGAGAAAGCGCCGAAAACGGTTGCCAACTTCCTGGCCTACATGAAAGCCGGTCACTACGACAACACGATTTTCCACCGCGTCATCGACGGCTTCATGATCCAAGGCGGCGGTTTCGAGCCAGGCATGAAACAAAAGCCAGCCGACACCACCGTGGAAAACGAAGCCAAGAACGGCCTGAAAAACGATACCTACACGCTGGCCATGGCCCGCACGTCGGATCCGCATTCGGCATCGGCCCAGTTCTTCATCAACATCAAGAACAACAGCTTCCTCGACTATCCAGGCCAGGACGGCTGGGGCTACGCCGTGTTCGGTAAAGTCACCGAAGGCAAGGAAGTCGTCGACGCCATCCGCGCCGTGAAAACCTCGCGCGCCGGCATGTTCGCCGACGTGCCAGTGACGGACGTGATCATCGAGAAGGTAGAAGCCGCGTAATCAGGCTTCAGCATCATGAATAACAGGCATTGCAACGTTTTCGCCTCTCCATGCACATCACTTTTTGGGAGCGTTGAACGATGACAATGCCTGCCGCACTCTTTATTTCCGACCTGCATCTGCAGAGCTCGCACCCGCGCACCAGCGCGGCGTTTCTTTCTTTCCTGGAACACCATGCGCAATATGCGCAAGCGCTGTATCTATTAGGCGACCTGTTTGAATACTGGGCCGGCGACGATGACCTGGAAGACCCGTTCAATGCGCGCATGACGGCCGCCATCCGCGCCGTCAGCGATGCTGGCGTGCACGTCTACTGGATCGCCGGCAACCGCGACTTTCTCGTCGGCTCCGGCTTTGCCGCCGCCGCCGGCGCCACCCTGCTCAGCGAACCGCACGTGGCCACGATAGCGGGCCAGCGCATCGTCCTGCTGCACGGCGACGCCGAATGCACGAAAGACGTGCAATACATGGAATTTCGCGCCATGGTGCGCCAGCCCGCCTGGCAAAAACAGTTCCTGTCCATGCCGCTGGCGCAGCGCAAGGCCATCATCGACGGTTTGCGCAAGAGCAGCCGCGAGCACAATGGCGAAAAATCCATGGACATCATGGATGTCACCCCCGATGCTGTGGCGCAAGTGTTTGCCGAACATGCGAGCACCGTCATGATTCACGGCCATACGCACCGCCCCGCCCTGCACCAGGTCGGCCATACCCTGCGCTATGTCTTGCCCGACTGGGAATGCGATGTCACGCCGCCGCGCGGCGGCTGGATCGCCATCGATGCGCGCGGCAACATCACGCGCCACGACCTGAACGGCAACATCATCGACTAGGCCCGCGCCGACGGCGGCACGGGCGTTTGTCCGATAGCCGCGCCCGCCTGGGCTTGCTGTAATGGCGCCATGCATACTGTTTACATCGGCACGGCCGGCTGGAGCATTTCCAGCGCCGCCGCCAGCCACTTCCCCCTCGATGGCAGCCACCTGCAGCGCTATGCCCAAGTGCTCGACTGCGTGGAAATCAACAGCTCGTTCTACCGCCCGCACCAGGGCGCCACCTATGCGCGCTGGGCCGACAGCGTGCCCGCTCATTTCCGCTTCAGCGTGAAATTGCCGCGCAGCATCACGCACGAACGGCGCTTGCGCGATGGTGAGGCCGAACTCGATCGCTTTGCATCGGAAGTGGGGGAATTGGGAAACAAGCTGGGCTGCGTACTGGTGCAGCTGCCGCCCAGCTTGCGTTTCGAGGCGGATGTGGCCTTTGACTTCCTGACTGCGCTACGGCAACGCTTCGATGGCATGCTCGCGTGTGAAGCGCGCCATCCCAGCTGGTTCGAGCAAGGCGCCACCGAGCTGTTAACAATGCAGCGCATCACGCGCGTGCGCGCCGATCCGCCCGCAGGCCAGCCGGGCCCGCACGTGCCGACGACGGATATCGCCTACGTGCGCCTGCACGGCAGCCCGAGAATATATTATTCGGACTACCCTGCCGATTACCTGGCGACGCTGGCCGCCGAATTGCACGCATCGGCGCAGACGGACAGCTGGTGCATCTTCGACAATACGGCGGCCGGGGCCGCTCTGTTCAATGCGCTGGATCTGCAGGCGCGGATGACCTGAAAATACGTGTTGATTTTTTGGGTCTTAGTGTTATAGTTAACTACAACACCAACTCAATACATCACGGAGCTTCGATGCCTACCGCATTTTTCACGCGCCGCGCCGCACCACCCTTATGGGAGCGCATCCCATGAGCGCGGAATGGAACGACAATAGCCCCATCTACCGCCAGCTCAAGGCCAGGGTGGTGGGCATGATGCTCGATGGCGTGCTGCAGTCCGGCGACGCCCTGCCTTCGGTGCGCCAAGTGGCGGCCGACTATCAATTGAATCCCATCACGGTGTCGCGCGCCTACCAGGAACTGGTCGACGATGCCCTGGTGGAAAAACGCAGAGGACTCGGTATGTATGTCTTGGAAGGCGCCCGCGACAAATTGCTGGCCAGTGAACGCGAGCGCTTCATGCGCGAAGAATGGCCGGCGATGCTTGAACGCATCACGCAACTGGGCCTGAACCTCGAGCAACTGCTGCAAGCGAGCCGCGACAGCGACGCACACGGAGAGAGCGCATGAATGCATTGAACAAGGATAGCGTCATCAGCGCGCGCGGCTTGCGCAAGCAATATGGCAAGCAGGTGGCCATCGATGGCATCAGCTTCGATATCGCGCCGGGACGCATCGTCGGCTTGATCGGGCCGAACGGTTCCGGCAAGACCACCACCCTGAAAGCCATCCTGGGCCTGACGGGCTTCGAAGGCGACTTGTCGGTGCTGGGGCGCGATCCCCGTGTGCAGCGCGATGCGCTGATGGACGATGTGTGCTTCATCGCCGACGTGGCCATCCTGCCGGGCTGGCTGCGCGTGGCCGACGCCATCGATTTCGTTGCTGGCGTGCATCCACGTTTCGACCGCAGCAAGGCCGAGCGCTACCTGGCCCACACCAAGCTGTCGCCGAAGATGAAGGTCAAGGCCATGTCGAAAGGCATGGTGGTGCAGCTGCACCTGGCGCTGGTGATGGCCATCGACGCCAAACTGCTGGTGCTCGACGAGCCGACCCTGGGCCTGGACATTCTGTACCGCAAGCAGTTCTACCAGAACTTGCTGGAAGACTATTTCGATGAAAACAAGACCATCGTCATCACCACACACCAGATCGAGGAAGTGGAACACATCCTCAGCGACCTGATGTTCATTCGCGACGGCAAGATCGTGCTGGCCTCGAGCATGGAAGAAGTGGGCGAGCGCTATATCGAAGTGATGGTGGGCCCGCAGCACGTCAATCCGGCGCGCGCCCTGCAGCCGATCAGCGAACGCAGCGTATTCGGCAAGTCGGTGATGCTGTTCGACGGCGTCGCCCGCACCCAGCTGGCCGCCCTGGGCGAAGTACGCACGCCCAGCCTGGCTGACCTGTTTGTCGCGACCATGAAAGGATCGTACCAATGAGTATTTCCCCTGCCAACAAGCTGCAATGGCTGATCCGGCGTGAACTGTGGGAACACAAGGGCATGCTGGTATGGACACCCGCCCTGATCGGCATCGTCATGACCGTGCTGGGCGCCTTGATGACGATAGGCACCATCGCCAAGACCAAGATGCGCACGGCGCTCATCGTCAATGGCGAGGAAGTGTCCTGGAGCACCGTCTTCAATACCCGCACTTTCGGCCCGCGCCGCACGGAAATCATCGACGCCGTCGCCAACAACTACACGTACGCGGCCGCGCCGCTGTTCCTGGCGCTGGGTTTCCTCGTGTTCTTCTATTGCCTGAGCACCCTGCATGACGACCGCCGCGACCGCAGCGTGCTGTTCTGGAAATCGCTGCCCATCTCGGATGCGCAGACAGTGCTGTCGAAAGCGGCCATCGCCCTGCTGGTCGCGCCGCTCATCGTGGCCGCCGCCGCCAGCCTGACTTCGCTGGCCCTGATCCTGATACTCAGCGGCGTGCTGGCGGCCAACGGCATCCACGTGTTTGCCGAACTGCTCGCCACCCCCGGCCTGTACCTGGGACCGCTGCGCGTGTTCGGCTTGCTGCCCGTGTATTGCCTGTGGGCCTTGCCGACGGTCGGCTGGCTGCTGATGGTATCGAGCTGGGCCAAGTCGAAAGTCTTCCTGTGGGCCGTCGGCGTGCCGCTGCTGCTGCTCATCCTGACAGTGTGGGCCGGCAAGCTGACGCAGACGGAAAGCAATGTAAGCTGGATACAGATGAATGTCATCGGACGCGCCCTGCTGGGCACCCTTCCCGGCAGCTGGTATCTGTTCGAGCCGCAACTGCTGTCGCAAATGCATGCCCTGGCAGAAGGGGGATCGCACATGACGCGCATCGATGTGTTCAGCAACTCCTGGTCCAGCCTGGCCTTGCCAGCCGTCTGGCTGGGTGCGGCGGCAGGCGCGGCGCTGATTTACGCCGCCATCCGCCTGCGCCGCTGGCGCGAGGAAGGCTGACAGCGCCATATCACCTCCCCCACAAAACGCCTCGCCCGCCGGGGCGTTTTTCATTTCTACTCCATTCAGCCCCAAAAAATAATAACTACCTTAGCGATAGTTATTCTGAAAACTCCCCATCGCCACATCAAGACTATTCATTCGATAGCATTAATTCGATATAAAAATTACAAATAATTATTTCTATCGTATTTTATTACCAATCACATTTGATAATCGACAGTTAAAAAACAACAACTAGCAATTCGATAGGAAGGCGTTTTTTTGGATAAAAAGCGCAGAAATACGCGGTCACGACAGCAGACTCAGCCGAAAACACCTGTTTCGTGACAATTCGTGAGTATTTACCCGCATGACGCCAGAGAAAATAAGACCGTTGGAAGTGATCAAAATGAAATTGGAAGTTTCAAAATTGAAACTATCCTCATAGTGGAATCCAGCACATACGTCGTGCAAACGCTGCATCCTGCCGTTACGTCTCGCCGGACCAGCCAGTTGCCGGCGCCACAAAATACAGGAAAGCGGCAACGCATAAAACGAATATGGAAATAACATTTTAAATATCGCCGCAATCGCGTTCTTTTGCCCCAACGTTTTTTTCCCAATTATGTTTTACTTGCCACTATCAACATCGGAAACACCAGAGTTCAACCACGGCCCAAGCCTCGCCGGAGCAAGCAAGGAATCGAAGCGGATTATTGATTTTTTATTATTTTAGAAAATTGTACGAATACTTAACCTTTTCCGGAGACTTTCAAATGGCCACCACCCAAAACCCAGCACAAGTTCCCGTCAATGCCGAAGGCGCTGGCGCCAAGATCGCGACGCCCGCAAAAAAAGCCGTCGACCCAAAAAACGGCGACCGCAAGCAGTATGACGAAGATGAACTGATCAAAGGGGACGATGCCAGCGCGACCATGCCGCCTGAAAATGTCGTGGAAGTCACGGGAAGCGCCGCCAACGGCAATGCCGGCGCCGTGGGCGCGGCGGCCGCTGTGGCGGCAGCCGCCCTGGCAGCCGGTGGCAGTGGCGCGGCCGCAGGCCAGGCCGGCAATGGCAGTGCCGACCTCGGCACGCCGCAAAGCGATAACAATGGTGGCGCCGCAGGCGCCGCGGGCACAGGCGCCAGTGCTGCCGGCATCCCCAGCGGCAGTGTCGTGGATGTGGCCGGCGCATCGGCTGGCGCCGGTAGCGGCGCGGGCGCTGGCGCTGCGGGTGGCCTGGGCGGACTTGGCGTGCTGGGCGCGCTCGGCGGCCTTGGCCTGGTCGCCGCCGCAGCCGGCGGTGGCGGAGGCGGTGGCGCCGCGGCTGGCGGTTCCGGCACCGGAGGCGGCACCGGTGGCGGCACGGGCACAGGCGGCACCGGTGGTACCGGAGGCGGCACGGGGACGGGCGGTACCGGCGGCACAGGTGGCACAGGTGGCTCGACCGGCGGTGGCACGGGCAATCAATCCACCACCACCGTCGTGAGCAACACGGCCGTGCTGGCCGCCGCTGCCGCCGCGGCGGCCGCCGCCAATGCCCTGGCCGATGACGCCGCAGCGGCGGCTGCAGCGGCCACGGCCGCAGCTTCGCTGGCCGCGGCAAATGCGGCCATCCTGGCCGACCAGCTGGCGGCGCAAGCGGCCGCTGACGCGGCGGCAGCCTTGCTCGCCGCCAATAGCGCCACCAGCGACGATGCGCTGGCGGCCAGCACGGCCGCTGTCGTGCCCGGCGCGCAAGCGGCAGCGACCGCCGCCACGAATGACGACAGCGCTGCCGCCGCCGCTGCCACTGCCGCCGCCATATCCCAGGCCGCCGCCACGTCGGCGCAAAATGCCGATGCGGCTGCCGCCACGGCCGCCGCCAACGCCGCCGCCGCACACGCCGCCGCCGATGCGGCGCAAACACAAGCGGACCAGACCAACGCCCCTGCCCTGCAAGCCATCGCCGATGCGGCCGACGTGGTCGCCGCCGCGGCCATCACGCAGGCGGCGCTGACCGATGCGGCCGCGCTGGCCGTCATCGCGGCCAATGACGCCGCCGCTGCAGCCGCCGCCACGGCGCTGGCCAATGCCACGGACGCCGCCGCGCTGGACCTGGCGGCAACCGCCGCCGCCAACACCGCCGTCTCCGCAGGCATCCAGGCCAGCTTTACCGATGCCGCTGCCCTGGCCCTCATCTCGGATGCGGATGCCGCCGCGTCTGCCGCCGCGACCGAACTGGCCGATGTCACCGATGCCGCCGCCCTGGCCGCCGCCGCGAGCGCCGCGGCCACGGCCGCCGCCGATGCGGCGACAGCGGCCAATGCCAGCGACGCCACGGCACTGGGCATTGCCGCCACCGCCGCCGCAAATACCTCCATTGCCGCCGATGCACAAGCAAACCTCACCGATGCCGTCGCGCTGACGATGGCAGCGGACGCCGCCGCCGGTATTGCCGCCCAGGACGCCGCCATCGCCAACGCCACGGACGCCGTCGCCCTGCAAGCGGCCGCCAATGCCGCCGCGACGAACGCCGCCAATGCACAGACGCAAGCGAACATGACGGACGCGCCCACCCTGGGCCTGATCGCCGATGCCGCTACCCTGGCGTCGGACGCGGCACAACTGCAGGCCGGCTTGACGGATGCGGCTGCGCTGGCCCTGATTTCCGATGCCGACGCTGCCGCCGCAGCCGCAGCCGCATTGGCCGCCAGTAGCGATGCCGCCGCGCTCGACGCCGCCGCCGCCCTTGCCGCCACCGTGGCGGCCAACGCCGTCGTCACAGCCAGCCTGAGCGACGCGGCCGCCCTGCAAATCACGGCCGATGCGGCCGCCAATACCTCCATCGGCGCCGCCGCGCAGGCAGCGTTGACGGACGCGGCCGCCCTGCAACTGGTTTCCGACGCCGATGCCGCCGCCGCGCTGGCCGCACAAACGACGGCCAACCAGACGGATGCGGCAGCCCTGGCAGCCGCCGACGCAGCGGCCGCCAGCGATGCCGCCAATGCCCAGGCAGTGGCCGACCAGACCGATGTGGTCGCCTTGCAGCAAGCGGCCGACCAGGCCGATGCCGATGCGGCCGCCGCCAATGCGCAAGCCAGCCTGCTGGACGTCAATGTCGCGCTCAACGCCTTCAACCTCGCCAGCATCGCCGCCGTGGCCGCCAACGTCACGGCCGGCCAAACCAGCGTGCTCGATCTGACGGCCGTCGTCAATACCCTGCAGCTCGGTGCCGATAATGCCGATATCACTGCCTCCCTGTTCGATGCCACCATCCTTGCCGGCATCTCCACCGCCGATGCGCTGACGGCAGCCGGCCTGCAAACCCTCGCCGCCGCGACCGATGCCGATGCACTCATCACTGCGGCGGCCGCTGCCGTCTCGGCGGCGGAGGTGGCCGCCGGGCTGGGCGGGATCGATATCTCGGCAGTCAGTGCTGCCGCCGCCGCACAGGCCGCCGCCGCGGCTGCCGCCGCCACGGCCCTGCTGACCGATGCCGGCGCGCTGGGCCTCGTTTCCACCACCGACGCCGCCGCCGAACTTGCCGCCCAGACGGCTGTCACCACCTTGACGGCCGCCAACACGCTGGCGCAAAACGCGCTGACGGCGGCACAATCCGTTGCCAACCTGACCGACGCCGTGGCCCTGGGTCTGGTCTCTTCCGCAGCCGACGCGGCCGCAGCCCTGGCCGTCACGACGGCTGGCCAGACCGATGCCACCACGCTGAGCCTCATCTCGAATGCCGATGCGCTGGTCGCCTCCTCGGCAGCCAGCCTGGCGGCGCTGACGGACGCCACGGCGCTGGGCTTGATCTCGACCGCCGATGCCACCGTGGCCGCCACCCTGCAGGCAACAGCCAACCTCACGGACGCCGCCGGCCTGGGCCTGCTCGCCACGGCCGCCGCTGCCGCCGCCAATACGGCGACGAATGTTGCCAACCTGACCGATGCGGTGGCCCTGGGCACGCTCTCGGCAGCGGCCACCACGGCCGCCAATACGGCTGCCGCCACCGCCGCGCTGACGGACGCCACGGCATTGGGCCTGGTCGCCACGGCCGACGCGACTGCCGCTGCCGCCCTGCAAACGACGGCCAACCTGACCGACGCAGTGGCACTGGGCCTCGTGTCGACGGCCGCCAACACGGCCGCCAGCGCCGCTGCCGCCGTCGCCAGCCTGACCGATGCCGTCGCCCTGGGCACCGTGTCGACTGCCGCCACGGCCGCCGCCAACACGGCAGCGGCCACCGCCGCGCTGACCGACGCCGTCGCCCTGGGCCTGGTGTCCACCGTCGATGCGGCCGCCGCCACCGCCGCGCAAACGACGGCCAACCTGACGGACGCCGTCGCCCTGGGCCTGGTCGCGACCGTCAATGCCACCGCCTCGACGGCAGCAGCCGCCGTCGCCGGTCTCACCGACGCCGTCCTGCTCGGTACCGCCCACACGCTCAATGTGACGGCCGCCACCGTGGCGGCCACCAAGGCTGCCCTGACGGATGCCGCCGCACTGACCACCGTCGCCAGCAACGATGCGGCCAATGCCGCCGCCCTGGCCGCCTATTCAGCTGCCCACCCGTTCGACCTGGTGGCGGCGCTGGCGGCCACCACAGCGGCCACCACGGCGGCCCTGTCGCAGGCCGTCGCGCAGTCGGCGCAAGCCGATGACGCGGCTGCCGCCTCGACAGCCGCCACGGCGGCAGCATCCCTGACCGCCCTGAACAATGCTCTCGCGGCCGACAGTGCCGCCACCGCCGCCGCCACCCTGGCCCTGACTTCCCAGGCGGCAGCCACGGCGGCGGCGCTGGACGACACGCTCGCGGCCACGGCCGCTGGCGTGGCCGCCACCTCGCTGGCAGCGGCCCAGGCGGCGCAGGCGGCCGATGCCGCCGCCGCCGCGACGGCAGCGACGGCGGCCAACGCCCTGGCCGCCCTGAATGCGGCCTTGCAGGCGGACGCGAATGCGGCCGCCACGGCCGCTGCCGCCATCACGGCGAGTGCGGCCACCGCTACCGCCATCGCCGACGATCTGGCCGCTGCGACGGCCGCCACTGTCGCCAGCGTCTCGCAAGCGGCCGCGCAAGCGGCGCAACTGGCAGACAATGCCGCCGCCAGCGCCGCCACCATCGCCGCCAACGCGCTCGCTTCCCTGAATGCAGCCCTGGCCGACGATGCGGCTGCCGCTGCGGCCGTGCTGAACTCCACCAATGCAACGGCCGCCGCGGTGGCCGCCGCCACCGCCGACACGGCTGCTGCCGCGGCGGCCGCCGTGGCCGCCATCTCGGCCGCCGCCACGCAGCACGCGCAAGCGGACGATATCGCCGCCGCCGCCGCCGCCCTCACGGCATCGATCTCGCTGGCAGCCACGCAAGCCGCACAGGCCGCCGATCTCGCCGTCGGCACGACCGCGGCAACGGCAGCGAGCGCCCTGGCCGCGCTGAACCAGGCCCTGGCCGACGACGGCGCCGCTGCCGCCGCAGCCACGGCAGCGGCCAACGCACAAACGGCCTTGAACAACGCCACGACCACACTCAACGCGGCGATATTGACGGCCAGCGCCTCGCTCGCCGCCGCCAATGCCGCTGCGGCAGACGACGCCACGGCGGCAAGCACGGCAGCCGCGGCCGCAGCGGCCCAGCTGCTTTCCGATGCGGCCTTGGTGGCCGATGTCGCCCTGGCGGCCCTTGCCACGGCGGCCAACAACGCACTGGCGGCAGCCAGCGCGGCGCTGGCCCTCGACGATGCAGCCGCCAATGCCGCGCACACGGCCGCCCTCTCGGCGGCCGCCACCCTGGCGGCGCAACTGGCCGACACGGCAGCCCTCAACGCCCATGCCGCACTCGATGCGGCCATCCTCAACCTGAACGCCGCCGTGACGGCCGATATCAACGCCACGGATGCCGACAATGACAAGACGCTGAAACTGAACCTCCTCATCGCCGCCCAGAGTGCGGCCGATGACGCGGCCCAGGCCAATGCCAATGCGGCTGCCGCCCATGCGGCGCTGGCGGCGGCCCAGGCCGACGATGCGGCTGCAGCCACCGCTGCCGCCAATGCCACTGCCGCGCATGCGGCGGCGGTCGCGGCGCAAAACGCCGATGCCGCCGCAGCAGCGGCAGCAGCGCAAGCGGCCATTTCCCTGGCCGCCACTCTCAATGCCCAGGCGGACGACGCCACCGCGGCAGCAGCCGCCACCGCCGCAGCCAATGCGCAACTGGCACTCGATGCAGCGCTGGCCGCCGACGCCGACGTCGCCGCCACGGCCGCCGCCGCGGCGGCAGCCCAGCTGGCGGCGCAAAACGCGCATGACGCCGATGTTGCGGCAGCGGCAGCGGCCGTTGCGGCCGCCATCACCCTGGCCGCCACTCAGGCGGCGCAGGCCGATGACGCGGCAGCCGCGCTGGCAGCGGCCAACGCGGCCAACGCCCAGGCGGCGCACAATGCCGCCGTCGCCGACGACCAGGCCGCAGCCGATGCCGCCGCAACCGCCGCACTGGCGCAAGCGGCTGCCACGGCAGCGGCAGCCGCCGATGCCGCCGCCACCACCAGCGCCGCCGCAGCGGCAGCATCGCTGCTCGCAGCCCAGGCGGCGCAGGCCGACGACACGGCCGCCAACCAGGCAGCGGCCAATGCCGCTGCCGCCACCGCCGCGCACACGGCAGCCATCGCCGCCGACGCGCTGGCCGTCAGCACGGCGGCAACGGCCGCCAGCGCACTGGCAGCGGCCACGGCAGCGCAGAACGACGATGACGCCGCAGCAGCCGCAGCGGCCCAGGCCGCCGCCTCGCTGGCAATCACCCAGGCGGCACAGGCCGACGATGCGGCGGCAGCGGCCGCCACCGTCAACGCCAACAATGCGATAGCAGCGGCAGCGGCCGCCCATGCGGCCGATGCCGCCGCGCCGCTGGCGCAGGCACAGGCCGCCGCGTCCCTGGCGGCCCTGCAAGCGGCGCAAGCGGACGATGCGGTCGCCGCCAGCGCGGCAGCGGCTGCGGCGCAAGCACATGCCAATGCGGATGCCGCGCAGGCGGACGACGCGGCGGCGGCCCAGGCCAATGCCGACGCGCAGGCAGCCGACGCGGCACTGGCGCAAGCGAACGCCATCGCGGCGCAGACCGACGCCAGCGCGCTGGCCGTCGTGGCGAATGCGGATGCGGCCAACGCCGCCGCCGTGCAAGCGATCGCCGACCAGACCGATGCCGTGGCGCTCACGCAGGCCGCCGATGCGGCAACGGCAGCAGCGCTGGCAGCGGCGCAGACGGCCGCCCTGACGGACGCCAGCGCACTGCAACTGGCCGCCGATGCGGCCGCGGCCGCGGCCCTGCAGGCGCAGGCGCAGGCGGACCTGACGGACGCAGGCTCGCTGACGGTGGCGGCGAATGCCGATGCTGCGGCGGCAGCGGCGGCCCAGGCCCAGGCCGACCTGACGGACGCGAGCCAGCTGTTCGTGCTGAGCCAGAATGCCCTGCACAACCCGCTGACGGTAGCCGACTTCAGCACGGGATTGCCGGCCGCCGGCGGCGACGTGATCGACATGTCGGCCATCGCCGACCTGACGGCATCGGTGGCCGTGGGCGTCAACGTGAGCACGGACTTTGGCAACAACAACCTGTTCATCTTCGACGGCACGTCCGTGTCGATCGGCGCGGCGGCCAGCGCCATCGCGGCCGACGACAGCGTCTTGTCGGGACAGGGCTACATCGTCATCGCCGATGCGCAAAACAGCGGCGCCGTGACCGTGTATCACTCGACTGACCTGAGCAACGCCAATGCCATCGACACGGCGCTGGTGCTGCTCAGCGGTGTGAACATCACGCAGCTGACGGGCGCCAACTTCGTCGTCTGAAGCAGTCCACCCACGCCAGGCAGCGCGCCTGGCACGGCAGCGGGAGCGTGCGGCAGCGCGCTCCCGCCCCTACCTTGAAATGCGTCAGGCCTGGTGCCGGAAAAATACGGGATGAGATTACGCGGTTTCCCAGCATTGTTTGTACTGCCACGCATCGCGGCCTTACTGGCGGCCATGGCGATGACATCCATCAACTCCTTCGCCCAGGCCCAGGGCGCCACCGCCTGGAGCTTCGACCAGGTCTTGCAGCAGGCGCTGCAAAGCCATCCCGCCGTGCAGGGCAAGCGTTCGGCGCAGGCTGCCGCGCGCGCCGACCTCGATGGCGCGCAATGGCAGCGCTTCCCCAGCCTGTCGGCCGAAGTCCCCACGGGTTCGCAGGAAACGGGCGGCGTGGTGCGCATCGAGCAGCCGCTGTGGAGCGGCGGGCGCATCGACGCCGGCATCGATGCGGCCGGCAGCCGGGTCGACGCGGCCGGCGCGGCCATTGAGGAAGAACGCCTGACCCTCTCGCTGCGCGTGATCGCCGCCTACACGGAAGCGCTGCGCCAGACGGCGCGCATGCGCTCGGCCGAAGAGGGGCTGGCCGAGCACCAGCGCCTGCTGGACATGATCAAGCGCCGCGTGGCGCAGTCGGTCAGTTCGCAAACGGATCAGCGCCTGGCCGAGTCGCGCGCCTACCAGGCGGCCAACGACGTGTCGAATGCGCGCCAGGCGCAGGAAAACGCGCTGGCGCAGCTGTCGCAGCTGGCCGGCAAACCCGTGCGCCTCGTCACCGCCGCCGGCATCGGCGTGGGCGAACCGCTGCCCGACGCCAGCCTGGAACGGGTCATGCGCCAGGCCATCGGCTACTCCCCTACCCTGCAGCGCCTCGATTTCGAGGCGCAGGCGGCCGATTCCGAGATCACCATGCAGCGCTCGGCCTACATGCCGAAGGTGGTGCTGCGCATGGAAAAGCCCACGGGCGGCGGCATCAATGCCGACAACCGCGCGCGCGCCATGCTGGTGCTGCAGGCGCAGCCGGGCGCCGGCTTGTCGGCCAAGGCCGGCGTGGACGCGGCTGTGGCCCGGCGCGAAGGCGCGCGCGCCGCGCACGACGTGGCCGAACGCGAGGTGCGCGAGCGTTTCACCCTGGACTGGAACGAGGCCGAGGCAAGCCGCCAGCGCCTGGGCAACGCGGGCGAGGCCAGCACCACCTCGACGCAGGTATTCGAATCGTATGCACGCCAGTACGTGATCGGCCGCAAGAGCTGGAACGACGTGCTCAACGCCGTGCGCGAAGCAACCCAGGCGCGGTTTTCGCTGGAAGACACGCGCGCGCAGGCGATTGCCGCCAGCCTGCGCCTGGCCGCGCAGACGGGCACCCTGGCCGGGCGCACGGCGCCGCCGGGCCTGGCGCGCGCGAATTGACACCGACATGATGCAGACAGGAGACAGCGTGGATACCTCCATCAAACATGGCTTGCTGACACTCGTCGAACGGGCCGCCCGCCTGACAGGCCAGCATCTGGCGGCCGCGCGCCTGGCCGACCTGCAGCGCCAGCTCGAAGATATCGACGGCAGCGGCGCGCCCGCCATGGTGCTTACCGCCATCTGGCAGGCGGCCGGGCTGGAAGGCGCGGCGCGCCCGCTGCACGAGCCGACGCCGGGCGAGCTGCCATTCGCCGTCTACAGCGCCAGCACGGGCTGGGGCTTGCTGCAGTCGCGCGGCGCCGACGGCGCCTGGCGCGGCGAAGGCATCGACGGGCGCGCCTTGCAACTGGCCTCGCTGGCAGGTTTAGCTTGCGTGGGCCTGCCGCGCCGCAGCGGAAAAAGCGGTGCCCGCCCTGGCGCACTGGATCTGGTGCGCAAGGCCCTGTGGCTGAAGAAAAGCGTGTTTGTCGACGCCGTGCTGGCCACCGCGCTGGTGACCCTGCTGACCATGGCCACCTCGCTGTTTTCCATGCAGGTGTACGACCGCGTGATCCCGAACCAGAGCTTCAGCACCCTGTGGGTGCTGGTGGTGGGCGTGGCGCTGTCGATCGGCCTGGAATTCATCCTCAAGCAGGTGCGCAGCCGCATCGTCGACCACTCATGCAATGACGTCGACCATGAATTGTCCGAATGGTTTTTCCAGCGCATGCTGGGCATCCGCATGGAGGCGCGTCCCGCTTCCGTCGGCACTCTGGCGGCGCAGGTCAAAGGCTTTGAAATGGTGCGTGGCGTGCTCACGTCGACCTCGCTGTTCGTGCTGACGGACGTGCCCTTCGCCGTGATTTTCCTCGCCATGATCACCATCATCGGCGGCTGGCTCGTGGTGGTGCCGCTGGTGGCCCTGCCGCTGGCCCTCGTGTGCGGGCTGATGTTCCAGCGCGCCATCCAGATCCATACGCGCAAGAACCTCAACGCCAGCAACCGCAAGGCAGGCTTGCTGGTGGAAGCCGTCGATGGTGTGGAAACGCTCAAGGGCAGCAGCGCCGAATGGATGATGCAGGCGCGCTGGGCCGAACTGGTGGCCGAGACCAGCCACGCGGAACAGAATATCCGCGACTATGCGGCCCTGTCGCAAAACATCACGGCCGCCTTCCAGCAGCTGACCAACGTGGCGCTGATCTCCATGGGCGCGTGGTTCGTGGCCGAGAACCAGATGACCATGGGCGCCCTGATGGCGTGCACCATCATCAGCAACCGCGCCCTGATGCCCATCGTGCAGCTGCCCGCCGTGATGGTGCAGTGGGCGCATGCGCGCGCCTCGATCGACGGCCTGGAACAGGTCATCAGCCTGCCCAACGAGGCCGACACCGCGCAGTTCGCGCTGACGCCGCGCAGCCTCGATACGGGATTGCGCTTCGAGCGCATCCGCTTTACGTACGGCGGCGCGCAAAAGGTGGCGCTGGAAGTGGAAAATCTCGCCATCCGCCCCGGCGAACGGGTCGGCCTGGTGGGCGCCATCGGCTCGGGCAAGAGCACCCTGCTGAAACTGGCCTCGGGCCTGTACCAGCCGGCCGAGGGCAAGGTGTACCTGGGCGACGTCGACATGGCCCTGCTGGCGCCGGCCGTGGTACGCGAAATGGTCGGCTACCTGCCGCAGGAAACGCGGCTGTTCAGCGGCACCCTGCGCGACAATCTGTTATTGGGACTGGCCGACCCGGGCGAGGAAGCGATCCTCGCGGCGGCAAAGCGCACGGGCCTGATCGAGCTGATACTGGGCCAGCCACGGGGACTGGCGCTGGGCATCACCGAAGGCGGGCGCGGCGTGTCTGGCGGCCAGCGGCAATTGATCGCCGTCACGCGCCTGCTGCTGGCCAAGCCGCGCATCTGGCTGCTCGATGAACCGACGGGCGCCATGGACGCGAAGACGGAAGCGCGCATCGTGGGGCTGCTGGGCGAACTGGCGGCCGAAGGCGTGACCATGGTCGCCACCACGCACAAGAACGCCCTCTTGCCCCTGCTCGACCGCCTGGTGGTGCTGCAGGCGGGACGGGCGCTGCTCGACGGCCCGCGCGACTTTGTCCTGGCCAAGCTGTCGGGCAAGCCGCAGGCCGTGCCCAGTTCCGCAACGGCGCCGGTGGCGCAAGGAGCCGTCGCATGAAACTGGCCAAGGTCGAAGCGAAAGAGGAAGCGAAACGGGGACGGGTGCTGATCTGGAGCTGCACGGCGGCGCTGGCCGGCATCATCGCCTGGGCTTCGTGGGCGGAGCTGGACCAGGTCACGCGCGCCAACGGCCAGGTGATCGCCAGTTCGCGCAACCAGATCATCCAGGTGGCCGATGGCGGCGTGCTGGCCGAACTGCGTGTGCACGAAGGCAGCGTGGTGAAAAAGGGAGCATTACTGGCCCGCTTCGACCGCACGCGGGCCGAGACAAGCTACCTGGAAAGCACGGCCAAGGCGGCGGGACTGAAGGCGGCCGTGGCGCGTTTGCAAGCCGAGGTGTTTGGCGGCGCGCCGAAGTTCCCGCCCGAACTGCAGGCGTTTCCGGAGTTTCGCGCCAACCAGCTGGCCCTGTTCAGCAAGCGCCAGGGCGCCGTGCAGGCGGAGGTGGGCTCGCTGGAAAGCGCCATGAAGCTGATCAAGGAAGAACTGGAAATGAACCTGCCGCTGCTGGAAACGGGAGACGTCAGCCGCGCCGAAGTGCTGAAACTGCGGCGGCAAGTGGTCGACATCCAGGCGCAGATCACCAACCGGCGCAACAAATATCTGCAGGATAGCCAGACGGATCTGGTGAAAGCCCAGGAAGACCTGGCCGGCGTGCTGCAGACGGTCACCCAGCGCAAGGAGCAGCTGGGTTCGACGGATATCTACGCCCCCACGGACGGCATCGTGCGCAACGTGCGCCTCACTACCCTGGGCGGCGTGGCCAAGCCGGGCGAGGAAATCCTGCAGATCGTGCCGACAGACGATGACCTGATCATCGAAGCGAAAGTCAAACCGGCCGACATCGCCTTCATCAAGCCTGGCCTGCCCACGGCCGTGAAGCTCGACGCCTACGACTACGGCATTTACGGGCGCCTGCGCGGCACCGTCAGCTACATCAGCGCGGACACCTTAAGTGAAGATAACAAGGGCAACGAGCAGCCGTACTACCGCGTGCAGATCAAGACCAGCGGGCGCAACCTGATGGGCAAGAATGGCGAGCCGATCCTGATCCAGCCCGGCATGACGGCCACCGTGGAAATCAACACGGGCCGCAAGACGGTCTTGCGCTACCTGACGAAACCGATCACCAAGACGTTCTCGGAATCGATGGGGGAACGGTAAGCTGGCGGGCTGTTAACCGGCAGGCTTCAGGCGGCCGATGACACTGGCCACCTTGGCCGTGATCATGTCGACCGCGGGGCCGTTGGCGCCATGCGGCAAGATGACATCGGCATTGCGCTTGGTCGGCTCGATGAATTGCTTGTGCATCGGGCGTACCGTTTCCAGATACTGCTCGATGACGCTTTCCACCGAGCGGCCACGTTCCGTGATATCGCGCTGCATGCGGCGGATGAAGCGCACGTCGGAAGCCGTGTCGACAAAGATCTTCAGCGACATCATGTTGCGCAAGTCTTCGTCATACAAGGCAAACAGGCCTTCGATCACGATCACGGGCGCCGGCTTGACGGGGATGGTCCGGTTGGAGCGGTTGTGCAGCGTGAAGTCGTACTCGGGCATCTCGATCGCTTCGCCATTGCGCAAGGCCTGGATATGCCGCACCAGCAATGGCCACTCGAACGCCTGCGGATGGTCGTAATTCTGCTGGCGCCGGACTTCAGGGGAGAGATGGGTTTGGTCGCAGTAGTAGTCGTCCTGCATCACGACCGAGACCATGTCGGCGCCGAAGGACGCGAGCACCTGCTGTGATACGGTGGACTTGCCACTGCCGCTTCCGCCAGCGACACCAATAACAAACGGTTGGAAGGAAATATTATTCATGCCGAATGATACCGGAAACGCGAGCGGACTGACAGGGCGCGGCGGCAAAGCCGGGCCTGTCACGCGGCAGGCACCAGCCGCGCATACAGCTCGGCCACCCGCTCTGCCGTGATGCCGTCGCGCTGTTCGATGGCCAGCGGATGCTCCGTCGGCTCCAGCTCGATGGATGGGCGCACGCCATCGTCGCGCAGGTGGACGCGGGTTTTCAGGTTCAGGGTATCCGGGTACACGGGCAGCTGAGTGCTGAGCCAGCCGAAGAAGGGGCCGATGTGCGCCCGCTGCGCGTCATTGAAGCAGGCATCCCAGGAGTCGAAGCTCTCGCCGCTCAAGGACACCCACACGCCCCAGCTGAACGGCTCATCCGAGCCATGCACGGGGATGTCGATGGTGGCGCGCACGAAACAGTGTTCTTCGTCGACGATGCAGGCGTCGCTGTCGAGCTGGCAGCGCGCTTCGCGCTCGGCCGGCGCCATCTGCTCATACAGCCACGGCGCATCGGCGCCGAAGCTGGGCATGCCCGTGTGGGTTTCGCCGCAGGAGCGGCACAGGAAGGAAAAAGTCATGCGTGCAGTGACGTTATTCGAACTGCTTGCGGAACGCCTCGAACTGCGCCGCCAGGCCATCGAAGTCGCTGCGCAGCTGCAGCACTTCCTGTTCCAGCTGCGCGACGCGACTGCCCTGTTGCGGCGCGCTGACGGCGCCGGCGTAGCCCGCCGCCGTCTCGATCTGCGCCAGCGCCTCTTCACCACCCAGCAAGTGTCCGTAGCGCGGTTCCTTGGCGCCAGGCGCGACGGCCAGCTTGGCCACCAGCGGCGGGTATTTGTCGATCAAAAATTGCAGGCCGGATTCCACTTCCGCCACGGACTTGAATTCATGCACCCTGCCGCTGCGGCTGCGGATTTCGCCCGCTGTCTGCAAGCCGCGCAGCATCAAGATCGTCAGGATGGCCAGCTTGTCCTGTTCCAGCGACCACTTGATGCGCATGCGGTGTTCGTACTTGGCGACCCGGGCGCCCGCCTGCGTGATGCCATTGACGAACTTGCGCTGCATCAGGCGCTGCAGCACGTCGTAGACGGTTTCCTCGGACAGGGCCATGACGGGGTCGCGGCTCGATAGCTGGTTGCAGCCGTTCGTCAGCGCGTTGAGCGAGAGCGGATAGCTGTCCGGCGTCAGCGCTTCCTTTTCGGCCAGCACGGCCAGCACGCGGATCTCGAAAGGGTCGAGCAGATTCGGATTGTCAGTGCTTTTTTCTGCTGCGTTTTCAGCTATGTTTGCGTCTGTAGTCATGCCTGTATCCTTAATCAACCAGCTTGTTCATTTGCTCGGAATCGAATTTATCACACTCGGGCACAGCCTGGCAGCAGATACCGGCCGCCTTCAGCGTGGCGAGGATGGTTTCGATGCGCTGTTCCTGTGCCACGGCATGCGTGATCAAGCCTTGCAGGGCTTTCGACAGCGGATCGTCGCCGTTGGGCGTGACGCCATACGCGGCGAACAAATGGGCCGTGCTGCCTTCGCGCAGGGCGCTGACATCCTTTTGCACGATGTGCGCGGGGTTGCCGACGGCCGTCGCGCCGGACGGCACGGGTTTCAACAGCACGGCGTTCGAACCCACCTTGGCGTACTCGCCCACCGTGAAGCTGCCCAGCACCTGCGCGCCGGCGCCGACGATGACGCCGCGCTCGAGGGTCGGATGGCGCTTGGCGCCGCTGTGCAGCGAGGTGCCGCCCAGAGTCACGCCCTGGTAGATGGTGCAGTCGTCGCCGACGATGGCCGTCTCGCCGATCACCACGCCGAAGCCATGGTCGATGAAGACGCGCCGGCCGATGACCGCGCCCGGATGGATCTCGATGCCCGTGATGATCCGGGCGATATAGGAAATGAAGCGCCCCACCCACTTCATGCGCCGCGTCCAGCACCAGTGCGCCCAGCCATGCATGACGATGGCGTGCAAGCCCGGATAACAGGTCAGCACCTCCCAGCCATTGCGGGCGGCCGGGTCACGTTCAATGATGCTGTTGATGTCTTCGCGCAGGTGGTGGAACATAATGAAAATGGATAAGGTGGAACGCAAATGGTAGCGTATTCGGCGGCGTGCTGCCGGAGAGGCAGATAAACAACCGCCGCCTCAAGGGCGGCGGCTGATTTTCTGGAAGCGTTACAAAACGTTCAGGGCAAGGCGCATTGCCGAAGACAGTACGAATGTACGGCGAGGCAATGCAACGCCGCCATGGACGTTTTTTAGGCTTCCAGCGCGATGCGCTGGCGGCGGGCTTCATAGAGACATACGCCCGATGCCACGGACACGTTCAGACTCTCGACGGAACCGAACATCGGGATGCTGACGAGGATGTCGCAGGTGTCGCGCGTCAAACGGCGCATGCCTTCGCCTTCGGAACCCATGACGAGGGCCGTCGGGCCCGTGAAATCGGCTTCGTACAAGCCTTTTTCGCCGTCATCCGAGGTGCCGATCAGCCAGATGCCGCGCTCTTTCAGTTCACGCATGGTGCGCGCCAGATTCGTCACGGTGATGTACGGGACGGTTTCGGCGGCGCCGCTGGCGACCTTGGCGGCCGTGGCGTTCAAGCCCACGGCGCGGTCCTTCGGCACGATGACGGCATGTGCGCCGACGCCGTCGGCCACGCGCAGGCAGGCGCCCAGGTTGTGCGGGTCGGTGATGCCGTCGAGTATCAACAGCAGCGGCGGGCCGTCGATGGCGTCCAGCAGCTCATCGAGATTGCGCGCCAGCGACAGTTGCGAGGCAAACGCGATCACGCCCTGGTGGCGGCGCGTGCCGACGATCTTGTCCAGACGCGACGAGTCGACGGGCATGACGCGCACGTTGGCAGCCTTGGCGGCGGCGATCATGTCCTTCATGCGGCCGTCGACGCGGCTGGCATCGACGAAAATTTCTTCCACGGACGACGCTTCATGACGCAGACGCGAGGTGACGGCGTGGAAGCCGAAAATCATTTTATTCTTCATTATCTATCTATCGCTTATCGCTTGTTCTTGCTTGATTTTGATACAGTTTTTGCTGCACGTGGTGCCGCCGCAGCGGGTGCCGCGGCTGGTTTCTTGCTGCGCTTCGGCGCGGCGGCCTTGGGGGCTGCCGCCTTGGGGGCTTCCTTGGCTGCAGGCTTGGCTTGCGCCTTGGCGCCGTTGGAACGGCCGCCGGAACCCTTGCCGGGTTTGCCACCATTGTTGCCGCCGCCATTGACGCTGGTTTTGATCTCGTGACGCTGCTCGGTCGCGGGACCGGGCTTGACCATCGATTTCTTTTCGCCCTTGCGCTTGCCGCCAGCTTGCTTGGCTGGCGCTTCTTCGCCCGCCAGTTCCGCATCGGTGACCAGGCGCAGGTCGATCTTGCGCGTTTCCAGATCGACACGCGCCACTTGCACCGTCAGACGGTCGGTCAGCTGGTAGCGCTTGCCCGTACGTTCGCCGCGCAATTCATGGCGCGCGTCGTCGTACTGGAAGTAGTCGGTGCCCAGCTCGGTGACGTGCACCAGGCCTTCGACAAACAGGGTGTCCAGCTGCACGAACACGCCAAAGGTAGTCACGCCGGTGATCGTGCCGGTAAACTCTTCGCCCAGCTTGTCCTGCATGAAGTAGCACTTCAGCCAGGCTTCCACGTCGCGCGATGCTTCGTCGGCGCGGCGCTCGTTGGCCGAGCAATGCACGCCCAGCGCGTCCCAGATCGTCAGATCCGTCTTCTTCGGCTTGCCATCGGCCTTGTCCTTGGCCTGCTGCTTGCGCGTGGCGTTCGACACGTTCGTGTTCAGCACGGTCTTCTCGGACAGCTTCGGCTCGTACTTCTTGCCTTGCAAGATGGCCTTGATGGCGCGGTGCGTCAGCAGGTCGGGATAGCGGCGGATCGGGCTGGTGAAGTGGGCATACGCCTCGTACGCCAGGCCGAAGTGGCCGATATTGTCCGGGCTGTAGACGGCTTGCTGCATCGAACGCAGCAGCATCGTTTGCAGCAGGGCCGCGTCGGGACGCTCCTTGATCTGCTGCATCAGGGTCTGGTAATCGGATGCCGATGGCGTGTCGCCGCCCGTCAGGTTCAGGCCGACCTGTTTCAGGAAAGTGCGCACTTGCGTGAGCTTTTCCTTGGTCGGGCTGGCGTGAATGCGGTAGGTGCCTGGGTGCTTGTTACGCAGCAACAGATCGGCCGCGCAGACGTTGGCCGCCAGCATGCACTCTTCGATGATCTTGTGCGCTTCGTTGCGCGTGCGGGGAATGATCTTTTCGATCTTGCCGGCGCTATTGCAGACGATATACGTTTCCGTCGTTTCGAAATCGATGGCGCCCCGCTCCGTGCGTGCTTTCAGCAAGGCGCGGTAGACGGCTTCCAGGTTTTGCAGGTGCGGCAGGATGTCCGCGCGGCGTGCCGCTTCGGGACCCTTGGTGTTGCCCAGCACGGCAGCGACTTCGTCATACGTGAGGCGCGCGGCCGAATGGATGACGGCCGGATAGAACTGGTAAGCCTTCAGCTCGCCCTTGTCGCTGACGACGGCGTCGCAAACGAGGGTCAGGCGGTCGACGGCCGGGTTCAGCGAGCACAGGCCGTTCGACAGTTTCTCCGGCAGCATCGGGATCACGCGGCGCGGGAAGTAGACGGACGTGCTGCGCTCGAGCGCGTCGATATCGAGCGCGTCGTTCGGTTTCACGTAATGGCTGACGTCGGCAATCGCCACGATCAGGCGGAAGCAGTTGGCGCGGCCGATCTTGACGGGCTCGCAATATACGGCATCGTCGAAATCGCGCGCGTCCTCGCCATCGATGGTCACCAAAGGCACGTCGCGCAGGTCGACACGGTCTTTCAGGTCGGCGGCGCGCACTTCGAACGGCAGCTTTTCAGCTTGCTTGAGGGCGGCGGCGGAAAAGATGTGCGGCACGTTGAATTTGCGCACGGCAATTTCAATTTCCATGCCGGGATCATCCAAAGCGCCCAGCACTTCGACGATCTTGCCGACCGGCTGCTTGAAGCGCATCGGTTGCTCGGTCAGCTCGACGCTGACGATCTGGCCGGCTTTTGCCTTGCCCACCGAACCGGTGACCAGAATGTCCTGGCCGATGCGCTGGTCTTCCGGCGCCACGACCCAGGTGCCGTTTTCCTGGATCAGGCGGCCGATGACGTGGGTATTGGCGCGGTAGGTGACTTCGACAATCGTGCCTTCCGGGCGGCCGCGGCGGTCCGTGCCGACGATGCGGGCCATGACCTTGTCGCCATGCAGTACTTTCTGCATTTCTTTCTCAGGCAGGAACAGGTCGGCGCTGGCGTCGTCGGGAATGACGAAGCCGAAGCCATCGCGGTGGCTGGTGACGCGACCGGCGACAAGCGCGCTCTGGTCGGCCAGGCTGAAAACACCGCTGGCGTCAGACCTGAGCTGGCCGTCGCGCTCCATCGCTTTCAGGCGACGGACCAGGACATCCATGGAATCGGCATGCACTTGCAGCGTTTTCCCGAGAGACTGCGGGTCGAGAGGCGCGTTGACGCTGCGGAATATGCCGAGAATGTCCTCCCGGCTGGGGATGGTGTGGGTATTTTGGCTCAAAAGTATTTCTATAGTTGTTATTGACAGTGATCAAACGGAAGACAAAGACCGATGACATCACCGTCAATATTGACACGGTGATGTCCGGTAGTGTACCGGAGGACGCCTTGGTTTGCCTAACGGACAGCGTAGCGGAAACCGAACAAGTGCCCCGCCGATGAAAAAAAGGAGAAAAGCTGCGCAATGCATTTGACTTCGGCAAATATTGCTCTATAATCTCGGTCTCTTGCAGCGACAAACCTTCACGGGAATGCAGTTGCAGGAAAGCGGTACAGGGTTGATGTGCAGTATGGAGCGAAAGCTCATCTGGCGCAAAACTCTTCAAGTCGCTATAATAGCAGAATTGTTGCTAAGTTATTTGGCAACAAGTACTCGAGCAGTAATGTAGTAAGTCACAGCAGCATCAGTGCCCACGTGGCGGAATTGGTAGACGCGCATGGTTCAGGTCCATGTGCCTTCGGGTGTAGGGGTTCGAGTCCCTTCGTGGGCACCATTACCTAATTCGCAAAAAAGCCGCAAACTTTCACGAGTTTGCGGCTTTTTTCATTTCCGCAGCGAAAAGCCCTCTCCTTCCGGCAAGTAACTCACCCGGCATGGCTGCGGACAAAAAGCTGCGGAAAACGCTGAAAAAATAGGCAGACTCAGCCTTTCTTCATAGGGAACAGCCCTTTTCAGACGAAAAAACATGTTTCTTGAAGAAAAGTGCAAAATGTTGATTGACCGAATGCGCGCCAGCCCTTATGATTTTGTCCTCGCTGCAGAACACGCAGCGACAAGCCGCAAGCAGTAGCAATGCCCACGTGGCGGAATTGGTAGACGCGCATGGTTCAGGTCCATGTGCCTTCGGGTGTAGGGGTTCGAGTCCCTTCGTGGGCACCACCAGCAACGAGTTGTTCATCGTTGTGATCCGCAGTAAAGTAGTAAGATTGCAGTAACAAGCAGCACAATGCCCACGTGGCGGAATTGGTAGACGCGCATGGTTCAGGTCCATGTGCCTTCGGGTGTAGGGGTTCGAGTCCCTTCGTGGGCACCACCAGCAACGAGTTGTTTTCGTTGTAGTCCGCAGTACAGTAGTGAGATATAGCAGTAAGCAACAAGCAGCATCAGTGCCCACGTGGCGGAATTGGTAGACGCGCATGGTTCAGGTCCATGTGCCTTCGGGTGTAGGGGTTCGAGTCCCTTCGTGGGCACCATTACCTAATTCGCAAAAAAGCCGCAAACTTTCACGAGTTTGCGGCTTTTTTCATTTCCGGACGCCGCGTTGCCACGGCATCCTCCCCCCTTATTTCGCCAGCGCCGCCTTCACGGCGTCAAGCAGGCTCGTCGTCGGACGGCCGATCAGCGCGCTCAATTGCTTGCCATGGTCTTCCAGGCCGCCCTTGGCCGTGCCCGCATCGGAGTCGGCCAGCAGATCGGCAAAGCCTTCCGGCACGCCCACGCTCACCAGCGCCGCCTTGAAATCCGCCTGCGGCAAATCCTTGTACACGATCGCCTTGCCCGACTGGCGCGCCACTTCGGCCGCGTACTCGGCCAGGGTGAACCCTTGGTCGCCAGCCAGTTCATAGATGGCCTGCGGCTGGGCCGCCGTCAGCACGGCGGCAGCTGCCGCTGCGTAGTCGGCACGCGCGGCGGACGAGAAACGCCCGTTTTGCGCCGCACCCAGCACGACGCCATGCTCGAGCACGGGCGCCAGGTGTTCCGTATGGTTTTCCAGGTACCAGCCGTTGCGCAGGAAACTGTAAGGCAGGCCGGAGGCGCGGATGGCCGCTTCCGTGATCACGTGCTCGGCGGCCAGGCCCAGCGGCGACGTGTCGGCGCGCAAGACGCTGGTATAGGCCAGCAGGGATACGCCGGCGCGCTTGGCCGCATCGATGACGTTCTGGTGCTGCTGCGCGCGCTGACCTACTTCGCTCGACGAAATCAGCAAAACCTTGCTTGCGCCCTTGAACGCCACGTCGAGGCTGGCCCCATCGTTGTAATCGGCCTGGCGCACTTGCACGCCCCGGGCGGCCAGGTCGGCGGCCTTGGCCGGGTTGCGCACGGCGGCGATGATATTGGCTGCGGGGACGGATTTGAGCAGGCTGGCGATGACGTGCTGACCCAGATTGCCTGTGGCGCCGGTGATGACGATCATGATTTCTCCTTGGTACGTGGGTGGTAAAACCCTATAATAGGACTATTACTTACTTATTGTAAGTACGTACCTTTTGGTAAGTATGAATGCAATCCACCTCAACAAGGCCAACTATCATGTCCACAGACACTCCCGGCGCCAGCCTGCGCGCCGCCCTCGCCCGGCAAACCCAGGACGCCCACCTGCTGGCGGCCACCTGCCCGTCGCGCGCCGTGCTCAGCCACCTGACCAGCCGCTGGGCCGTGCTGGTGCTGGTACTGCTGCTGAGCGGCACCCGGCGCTTCAGCGAACTGCGCCGTGAAGTGGGCGGCGTCAGCGAAAAAATGCTGGCGCAAACCCTGGAAGCGCTGGCGGGCGACGGCTTCGTGCTGCGCCAGGCGTATCTGGTGATACCGCCCAAGGTGGAATACAGCCTCACGCCGCTGGGGCGCGAGGCGGCAGAACGCCTGGCCGTGCTGGTCGACTGGATCGAGGATAATTACCCGCGCATCGAACAGGCGCGCGCCGACCTGGCAACGGCGCCCGCGGCACAAAACGCCGCGTGAACGAGACCCATCCGCATTGCCTTGAGTCATCAAGAATTATCGTTTACTCCTACTTGCCTTGATGTAATACTAGGCCCATGAAACGCGTAAGGGCGCGACACCATGAACCAGTTGATTTCTTCCATCACCGACCGGGCCAATGTACTGTTGGTCAGCAATTCGCCGAACGATGTGCGCGAACTGCTGTATGTGCTGGACAGGCATAATCTGGGCACGGGACTGGCGGGCGATATCGACGAAGGCGTGGAACTGGCGGCCGGCGGCACGGACCTGATCCTGCTCGACGCGGCCCTGGCGGGCTCGAATATCGGCGCCACCTGCATGCGCCTGCGCAATGCGGGCGGACGCCACAGCGTGCCCCTGCTGCTGATGTCGGCCACGCCCAGCGCCGAGGAACAGGGCCGCAGCGTGGGCGCCGGCGCCTCCGACTACATCAAGATGCCCTTCAACGCGCGCGACGTGGCGGAAAAAATCCTCATGGAACTGGCGCTGCACAAGGCCGAGGCGCCCGCGCCGCGTGCGGCCACGCCGCCGCGCCCCCTGCATCCGCAAACGCTGGAAGTCAATTACCACTCGATCCTGGCAGGCTCGCCCGACGCCGTGCTGCTGTTCGATATCGACAACGGCCTGCTGATCGACGCCAACCACCTGGCCGAAGAATTGTTCGGCATGCCGCTGGCCGAGCTGCTGCAAGGCGGCATGGAGCCGCTGTTCCCCCAGCATCAGAGCGACGGCCGCGCCTCGCCGCAGCTGCTGGAAGAAAAGATCCGCGATACCTTGCAAGGCAAGATCGTCGTCTTCCGCGCCAGCTGCTGCCACCGCGACAGACGCCCGATCGCCTGCGAAATCCGGCTGATGCGCCTGTCCGTGCCGGGACGCCAGCTCGTGCATGCGCGCATCATCGACTTGACTGAACGCAACCTCGCCGAAGCGATGCGCTCGGGCCAGAGCGCCCTGCTGGAAATGGTCGCCAAGGGCGCGCCGCTGATCCCGACCCTGAACCAGCTGCTGCTGCTGATCGAAGGCCAGTCGCGCGGCGTGCTCTGCTCCATCATGCTGCTCGACGACGACGGCGTCCACATGCACAGCGCGGCCGGCCCCAGTCTGCCGCCAGACTACATGGCCCTGCTCGAAGGCGTGGCCATCGGCCCCGGCGTGGGTTCTTGCGGCACGGCCATGTTCCTGCGCGAACCGGTGGTGGTCAGCGACATCATGTGCGATCCGCTGTGGGCGCCCTACCGCGAACTGGCCGCGCCGTTCGGCTTGCGCGCCTGCTGGTCGCGCCCCATCTTCGGCCAGGATGGCGCCGTACTCGGTTCCTTCGCCATGTACTACCGCGATGTGCGCAAGCCCGATGCGCGCGACCTCGAGCTGATCGACACGGCGACCGACCTGGCCGGCATCGCGATTGGCCGCATGCGCCACGAGCGCGAACTGGAGCGCCACCGCGCCCACCTGGAAGAGCTGGTGGCCGAACGCACGGCGGCCCTGACGCAGGCCAAGGAACACTCGGAACAGACGAACCGCGAATTGGCCGCCGCGCTGGAAAACCTGTCCATCACGCAGGAAGAACTGGTGCGCCGCGACAAGCTGGCCGCGCTCGGCGCGCTGGTGGCCGGCATCGCGCATGAACTCAATACGCCGATCGGCAACGGCCTGGTGGTGGCCACCACGATGGCCGAACGCACGCGCGAAATCCAGGCCAGCTTCCTCGACGGCTTGCGCCGCTCCGAACTGGGCGCCTACCTGACGCAGGCCAGCGAGGCCGACGCCATCATGCTGCGCAACCTGCAGCGCGCCGCCGACCTCGTCTCGAGCTTCAAACAGATCGCCGTCGACCGCGCCAGCTCGCAGCGCCGCCACTTCCTGCTGCGCCAGTTCGTGGCCGAGCTGATGCTGCCCCTGTCCACGCAGCTCAAGGCGGCCGGCTTGACGCTGACGCAGGACGTGCCTGAGGGCCTGGCCATGGACAGCTATCCGGGTCCGCTGGGCCAGGTGCTGAGCAACCTGCTGGAAAACTGCCTGCGCCACGCCTTCGAGGGCCGCAGCGGCGGCACCATTCACATCAGGGCGCGCGGCAGCGACGACGGCAAGACGATCACCATGTCCATCGCCGACACGGGCGTGGGCATCGCCGCCGACGATCTCGTGCACGTCTACGACCCTTTCTTCACAACCAAGCTCGGTTCCGGTGGCTCGGGCCTGGGCCTGCATGTGGCGCACAACATCATCACGGGCGTGCTGGGCGGCCATATCGACGCCACCAGCAGCACGGGCCACGCCAGCGGCACCACCTTCACCCTGCAGCTGCCCGCCGTGGCGCCGCAATCGCCCGCGCCCTGAACGGCAAGCGCGCTACAATGCCCGCAAGCATTCTTTCGGAGCACCCATGAAATACCTGATCGCCACGGCCTTGCTGGCAGTGTGCGCCTGCGCAATGGCCGGACCTGCCCCCTGGTACAAATGGCGCAGCAAGATCGACGGCACCCTGTCGTGCGCCCAATCGACCCTGGGATTTGGCTGGGAACTGGCCTCGGGACCGTACAAAGATAGCCGTTGCGAAAAACCGGCGCTTGTTAAATAATGGGGCCATGACCACACGGGGGCACCGGCTTGATTGCAAGCGATGGCATTGCGGCGTCGAAAGAGTATGGAACGATAAGAACGTATCTATTCAAACCGAGGAGACCACATGTTTACGAATCCCGAACAATTCGCATCGGCCACCAAGGCCCTGTTTGAATTCCAGCTGATGACCTTCAACACCCTCACCTCGAAGGCCGTGCAAGGCGTGGAACAGGTGCTGGCGTTGAACATGGCCACCGCCAAGTCCGGCATCGAGGATGGCATCGCCGCCGGCAAGGAAATCAGCCAGGCCAAGGATCCGAAGGCCGCCATGGCCGCCGCCGCTGCCCAGCTGCAACCGGGCGTGGCCGGCGCCAAAGCGTATAAACAGCAACTCGACGACATCATCAAGGAAATCCACACGGAATTCACCACGGCCGCAGAAGCCCACGTGGCCGAAGCGAAAAGCAATCTGAGCGCCCTGATCTACGACGTCACGAAAAACGTGCCCCCAGGCTCGGAAAACGCCGTCGCCATCGTCAAGGCCGCCATCGACAATGCCTTCCTCGGCTACGAGCAAGTGACCAAGGCCACGAAACAGGCCGTGAAGACCGTCGAAGAGCAGATCGCCAAGGCCAGCGCGCAAGTGGCGCAGGCCACGGAAAAAGCCACGACCGGTGCCACTGCTGCGCCTGAAAAAGCAGCGCCGGCGGCCAAGCCGAAGGCTGCCAAAAAGTAATCCGACGCATTGTTGGCGTTAATGGTGATGTCGGATTACGCGCTTGCGCGCTAATCCGACCTACCACCTACAAGAATCCACCGGCAGGGTCCGGTATTCGCCCCCTCCCATCCCCCCGAAATAGCCTGAGCCTAGCTGCAGAAATCCTGGCATGCCTTCGCCTCGACGGCGCCGTCCAGCTGGCGGCGCCAGGCCGCCATGCGCCACGCGGCCCAGGCGGCGGACAAGGCGCCTGCGACGAGGATCAGCCGCGTATCGATCAGGGTCAGCACGGAACCGCTGAGGGCGACGACGATGTTGGCGATGCAAAACGTCGTGGCCAGCAAACCCATCACGGCGCCCTGTCCGTGCGCGCTGAAGCGCTCGGCGCACCAGCCCTGTATCACCGTGTTGTACAGGGCATTCGGAATGCCGAACAGCACGATGGCGGCGATGCCTACCCAGATATTACCCAGCGCCAATATCCCTACGGCCAGCGCCACACCGCACGCATACCAGCAGGCCCGCAGCAGCGGCGCATGGCGGCTGGGACCGCCCGCCAGCAAGGACGTGATGGTCATCGTGCCGCACAGGCCCACATTCACCCAGGCAATCTCCTGTGCATGGTAATTGGCCGTCTCGACCAGCCACAGCGGATAGAACTCGTAAAAACTGGCCACGCCGCACGTAAACGCCAATTGCACGATGAACAGGGTGCGCAGCTCCTCATGGCGCAGCAAATTGAGCGAATGGCGGTCGCGCGCCACTTGCCACCACGACGTCGTCAATAGCGAGGGCGTTTCACGCTGTAAACCCACGGCCACCAGCACGGCGACGAGCATCAGGGCGGCGGCGGCAATCCAGAACGGTACCGTCACACCCCAATGCAGGGTCGCGCCCGCCAGGATCGGGCCCACCAGCCAGCCCAGGTAAAACGCGCCATTCAGCCACGACATGGCGCGCAGGCGCAGCGGCCCCGTCAACTGGTCGGCCAGCATGGCGCGCGCCACGGCGCCGTTCCCTTCCAGCAAACCCGTGATGAAACGGGCCACGATGAACAGAGGGTAGGACTGGATCACCAGCGCCCAGGCCGTGATGGCGTGGCCGATGGCGGCGCCCACGGCCGTACGCATCAGCAAGGGACGGCGGCCATAGCGGTCCGACAAGGGGCCCAGCAAGGCCGAGCCGATCAGCAAGCCCAGCGGGTTAATGGTCAGCGCCAGGCCGAACAGCAATTTGGACGGCAAGCCCAGGAAATTGTTGAAGGCATTCGGCGCCTCGGCCGCGAACAGGGGTGGCAGGATCGGGTATGGCAGCGAGGCGCCGATGGTCGACAGCAGCGCCAGCAGGCAGGCGGCGGAAATCAGGATGATGTTTTTCATGCGGGTTCGGCGGATGTTAGTCTGGCAAGCATACGTGACCATGCCACATAAGCAAACTTAAATGTTTATTAATGATGTCCATCGTTGCTGCCGTGAAGCGTGCGAGGCACGGCCTCGGCTATCATGCCCACACGAATCACGTTGAACGGGGCAAACATGACACTGTCAGAAATTGAACAGCAGCACGGCTTCACCTATCCCGCATTGTATCGGCAGCTGGAGCGCGACGGCATGCTGGCCGTGGGCGAATACGGGCCCGACTGGTACAAGCTCGTCTATCCCACCTTGACGGAGCGGCCCACCCTGCTGCTGCATGCGGACGATTTCGAATTGCTCAACATCGAAGCCGTCGCCGCGGAAGCCGAAACCTTGCTGGATACGGACGATTACCGGCAGATCGATCCCGCCTTCCAGTTCATTCCGTTTGCGCAAACGGGCGCGGGCGACCACTACTGCTTTTTCGCGTCAAGCACGCAAGACGGCGAGATGCCCATCGTGCTGCTGTGGCATGACGACAATGAAGCCCAGTACCTGGCGAAAAACCTGCAAGATTTCATGGTTCACATGTTGTTGAACAGCATGGCGGACCAGGATACGTACAACGGCGTCAGCGACGAAGCATTCAAGGAGCAACTGGCTAAAACCTTGGGCACGCACGCGCGCTACCTGACGGCGCGGCAAGCCGAAGTGTTGCACGCCTTGCTGGTCAGGGACATCATCGATTACGAGGTGGCGCTGCCGAAGGGACGCACGGAAACGCACCGGGGATTGCTGACCGATATCGAACTGGCCAGCCTGCGCGCAGAACTGATTCCCTGTGAAAAGTTCGACAGCTATTTTGCCTACAGCACGGCTGACTGAACATAAAATCACTGGGCAAGCGGCGGCTGAAGGTTTAAACTGTATATAAACACAGTAAAACCGTTCACCTTGCCCTATTGCCCCCCATGTTGAGAGTCCTGGAAAATCCCCTGTACTATCTGGATAATTTCCAGGACGTGCTGAACTGGATCAGCGCGCGTTACGCCGATCTGCTGAGCGTTGAAGAAACGCAGTTCATCGCCGCCTTCAGCGCACTGCCGCAGCCGTCGCGCGCCCTGTTCGTGCGCCTCGTCATGCGCAAGGGCTGCCTATTTCGCGCCAGCAAGCTCAATTACCCGGAAATCGGCGACGCGCGCGCGGCCGCCCTGCCCTTGCTGGCCACGGGCTGGGTCGAGGCTGATCCAGCGATCTCGCTCGATGAACTGTTCGAACTGCTGCTGAAAGCAGAAATCGTCCAGGCCTTCGCCCTCGCCGCCCCGCTGAAAGCGGCGCGCAAGGCCGAGCAGCTGGACGCCTTGCGCGAGCAGCATGGGGAAAGTAAACCGTTTTCCGCTTGGCATCCAGCCTGCACCGACGTGCTGTACCGCATCGGCTTGCAAGTGCTGTGCGACCGCCTGCGCCTGATTTACTTTGGCAACTATCACCAGGACTGGTCGGAATTCGTGCTGTCCGACCTCGGCGTGTACCAGTATGAAAAAGTGGAATTCTCGCCGCAGTCGCGCGGCTTTCGCACGCGCCAGGATATCGAGCACTATGAAGTGCTGCACCAGTGCCGCGAACGCTACAACGACAGCGCGCCGGCCGACGAGGTGCTGCAGGAACTGGCTGCGCTGCCCTTGTCCGAGGACAATACCTGGCTGGCCAGCCGGCGCGACAAGCTGCGCTTCCAGATCGCCCAGCACCTGGAAAAATGCCAGGACTGGCCGGCCGCCTACCGTGCCTACGCCGATTGCCGCTATCCGGGCGCGCGGGGCCGCGCCATCCGCGTGCTGGAAAAAGACGAGCAGCCGCAAGCGGCCTACGAACGCTTGACGATCGCCCTGGCCGCGCCGGAAAGCGAGGCGGAACAGCAATTGCTGCTGCGCATGGCGCCCCGTTTGCGGCGCAAGCTGGGTCATGCCAAACAGGCTGCCAGCGCGGCCGCCGCCGTGGAACGCATCGACCTGCTGCTGCCCTATCCTGAACAAGCATGCTACGTGGAAGGCGTGGTGCAGCAACACCTGATGCGGGAGGATGCGCCCGTGTATTACGTGGAAAACACCCTGATCAACTCGCTGTTCGGCCTGCTGTGCTGGCCCGCCATCTTCAAGCCCATGCCGGGCGCCTTCTTCCACCCGTTCCACCGTGGCCCGGCCGACTTGCACAGCGCCGATTTTTACCAGCGCCGCAGCAAGGACTTTGCCGCCTGCCTGGCGCAACTGGGCGACGGCAGCTACCACGCGGCCATCCGCGCCACGCTTGCCGCCAAGCACGGCATCGTTTCGCCCTTCGTCAGCTGGGACGTGCTGGACGACGGCTTGCTGGACCTGGCGCTGGCCTGCATCCCGGCCGCGCACTTGAAAAAGGCGTTCGAGCGCATCTTGCTCGACATTAAAAGCAACCGCAGCGGCTTTCCCGACCTGATCCAGTTCTGGCCGGCCGAACAGCGCTACCGCATGATCGAGGTCAAGGGTCCGGGCGACCGCCTGCAAGACAACCAGCTGCGCTGGATCGCGTATTGCGCCGAGCACGCCATGCCCGTCAGCGTGTGCTACCTGCAATGGCAGGCGGCAGCATGAGCAGCAACACTTACACCATCGCCGTGCGCGCGCTGTGCGAATTCACGGCCAAGGTAGGCGACCTGGACCTGCGTTTCACACCGTCGCCCACGGCGCAGGAAGGCATGGCCGGCCACGCCACCGTCACGAGCCGGCGCGACGATGATTACCAGCGTGAAATTAGTCTTTCCGGCGACTTCGGCCCCCTGCACGTGCGGGGACGCGCCGATGGCTACGACCCGACGCGGCGCCAGCTGGAAGAGATCAAGACCTTCCGGGGCGAACTGGACGCCATGCCCGCCAACCATCGCCAGTTGCACTGGGCGCAGGCGCGCATCTACGGCCACTTGCTGTGCCAGCAACTGAACTTGCCGATGCTGCGCGTGGCGCTCGTGTATTTCGATATCGTGAGCCAGAAGGAAACCGTCATGCACGAGGAGTGCACGGCCGAGGCGCTGCGCACCTTCTTCGAACAGCATTGCGCGCTGTTCCTCGACTGGGCCGAGCAGGAAATGGCGCACCGCGCCAGCCGCGACGCACAACTCACGGCCATGGCCTTTCCCCATGCGGACTTTCGCCCGGGCCAGCGCCAGCTGGCCGAAGCCATGTACAAGGCCAGCAGCCGCGGCTGCGGCTTGCTGGCGCAGGCGCCGACCGGCATCGGCAAGACGGTGGGCAGCCTGTTCCCCATGTTGAAAGCGACGGCCGCGCATGGCCTCGATAAACTGTTTTTTCTGGCCGCCAAGGTACCCGGCCGCCAGATGGCGCTCGACGCCTGCGCCATCCTCAAGGATAGCGCCCCGCTGCTGCCCTTGCGCGTGCTGGAATTGAGCGCCAAGACCAGCGCCTGCGAACATCCTGACAAAGCCTGCCATGGCGAATCGTGCCCGCTGGCCAAGGGTTTCTACGACCGCCTGCCACTGGCGCGCGAGGTGGCCCTGGCCAGCGGTTTGATCCTCGACAAGGAAGCCGTGCGCGCCGTCGCCTTGCAGCAAGGTATTTGCCCCTACTACCTGGGCATGGAGCTGGCGCGCTGGAGCGACGTCGTCATCGGCGACTACAATTACTATTTCGACCTCAGCGCCATGCTGTACGGCATGACCCTGGTCCACGACTGGAAAGTCAATGTGCTGGTCGACGAGGCGCACAATATGGTGTCGCGCGCGCGCAGCATGTATTCGGCCGAGCTGGCGCAGATCGACCTGAAGATGCTGCGCAAGTTCGCTCCCGAAGCGTTGAAAAAACCGCTCGACCGCCTCTCGCGCCAGTGGACGGCTTTGTTGAAAGAGCAGGATGGCGATTACCACGTGCATGCGGCCTTGCCCGACAAATTCTTTGGCGCCCTGCAAGGCGTGGCCACGGCCATCGGCGACTACATGGCCGAACACGCTACGGCCCTGGACGAGGACTTGCAGCGCTTTTACTTTGACGTGCTGCTGATCAACCGCCTGGCGGAAAGTTTCGGCGAGCATTCGCTGTTCGACGTCAGCAAAACAGACACTGGCTCCACCGTCTGCATCCGCAACATCGTGCCGGCACCGTTTCTCAAGGAACGCTTCGCGGCCAGTCACAGCACGGCCCTGTTTTCCGCCACCCTGAGTCCGTGGAATTACTACAGCGACACCCTGGGCATGCCGGCCGACACGGCCTGGGTCGACGTGGAATCGCCATTCCAGGCGGAACAATTGTCCGTGCGCGTGGCCGACACGATTTCCACGCGCTACCAGCACCGCGCCGCCTCCTTGCTGCCCATCGCCCAGCTGATGGCGAAGCAATACGCGGAAACGCCGGGCAACTACCTGGCCTTCTTCAGCAGCTTCGACTACATGGAAAAGACGGCCCACTTGTTCGCCCAGCATTATCCGGACGTGCCCCTGTGGCAACAGCCGCGCCGCATGGATGACAGTGCCCGCGCACAATTCCTCGGACGTTTCGGCCTGGACACGCGCGGCATCGGCTTTGCCGTGCTCGGCGGCGCGTTCGGCGAAGGCATCGACTTGCCCGGCGCACGCCTGATCGGCGCCTTCATCGCCACCCTGGGTTTGCCGCAGATCAATCCCGTCAACGAGCAGATCCGCCAGCGCATGGGCGACATCTTCGGCGCAGGCTACGACTACACGTATCTGTATCCGGGCATGCAGAAGGTGGTGCAGGCTGCCGGCAGGGTGATCCGCACGCAGTCGGACAAGGGCGTCGTCTACCTGATCGACGACCGTTTTTCGCGCCCGGAAATCCGGCAACTCTTGCCCACGTGGTGGGATGTGCAGCTAGCCAACCAGTAACTTCAGCTTCTGGTAGCCCGCCTTGCTCACGGGAATGCGCGTGTCATCGCGCAGGATGGCCACGTGGCTGTCTTTCGTTGCCGCCTCGATGCGGCGGATGCCGTCGATATTGAGCAGATACGACCTGTGCACGCGCAGGAACTTGGCGGGATCGAGCTGGGTTTCCAGCTCCGACAGTCGCTGGCTTTTCAGATAGGACTTGCCTTCGGAACGGATGCTGATGTAATCGTCCTGCGCCTCGATGTAGTCGATGCGCGCGCTGGCGATGACGTGGACCTTGGCGCCGTCGCGGATCAGCACGCGGTCGAGGGGCGCGGCGCGCGTGGCCGCCTCGCGCGCCAGCGTTTGCACAGCAGTGGACGCGGCCGGCGTGCTGCGGTTGGCGCGCGCATGGGCCAGCGCCTGGTCGAAGCGCTGTTCACTGAACGGTTTCAACAGATAGTCGAGGGCATGGCATTCGAACGCTTTCAAGGCGTACTGGTCGTAGGCCGTGACAAAGATCAACTTTGTCTTCGCGCCGATCAATTCGGCCACTTCAAAACCGTCCAGGCGCGGCATCTGGATGTCGAGGAACACCAGCTCCGGTTCCAGTTCCGCGATGGCCTTGACGGCGTCAAAGCCGTTGGCGCACTCGGCGACGATCTCGATATCGTCATGGCGTGCCAGGTATTCGCGCAGCACGCTGCGCGCCAGTAATTCGTCATCGACGATGGCCACCCGCATTCTTGCCTGCATCATGCTTCCTCCGTGTCGCCGGTCTGTGCCGGCATCGATAGCGTTACTTCAAACGCCGCGCCGCGCCGCGCCCAATGCACGCCCGCTTCGTGGCCATACGCACCGGCCAGGCGCTGGCGCACATTCTCCAGGCCCACGCCGTTGCCGCGCGCCGGCCCCTGATCCGCATCGACGGGATTGCGCACGGCGATCTGCAGCAAGCTGCCTGCGCGCCGGACCTCGATGGCGATCAGGCCGCCCTCCGTCAAGCCGCAGATACCATGCTTGACGGCATTTTCCACGAGCGGCTGTATCAGCATGGGCGGCAACAGACACGCCAGCGCGGCAGTGTCGATGCTTTCCGCCACCTGCAGGCGCGCGCCGAAACGCACTTGTTCGATGGCGAGAAAGTGGCGGATCAGCACGAGTTCCTCTTGCACGGTGATGTGCTTGTGCGCTTCCAGGCTCAGGCTCTGGCGAAAGAAACTGGCCAGTTGCACCGTCATCTGGCGCGCGCCCGCCGCATCGATAGACGTCAGGGCGCTGATGGAGTTCAGACTGTTGAACAGGAAATGCGGATCGATCTGCGTGCGCAGCATGCGCAGTTGCGCTTCCTGCGCCATCAGCTGCGCTTCCAGGCCCCGCTGCTCGGCCATCCTGGCGCGCACGAATTCGAGCAGCAGATAATGCACGGCGGCGGCCAGGCAATACAGCAGCGCGCCCAGGCCGAAGAACAGGGCCAGCAGCGATGGCGTCAGGTTCACGCCCAGCCAGTGCTGTTCCGTCAACAGGCTGACGCTGTTCAAAAATTGCAGCAGGGTCGCCCACAGCAAGCCCGCGAACAGGGCCGCCACGCCCATCACGCTGGCAATGGCGAACGGATGGCGGGCGTGCAAGGGATAGGCGCGGCACAAATAAAACGCGGAAAACCCCGAGCCGATCGCATACACGAGCGTGGCGGGTACCACCAGCAGCATCGCATTGAGCCAAGGCGCGTGCGCCACCCTGGCCAAGATGGAGGCCAGGGCCAGGCCCAGCGCGATGCAGACCAGGAACACCACCACGGCGCCGCGCCGCTTCGACAAGGGTCCGGACATGCGCGCCTAGTTGCGGATTTCCAGGCCGCCCATGATGGCGTAGCCCGTCACGTACAAACGCTTGTTCTGGTTCGGCGGCACGATGGTCTTTTCTTCGAAGCCGCCAAGGATGGGCGTGCCCTGCAGGACCACGCTCCAGTCGGGCGGGATCTTGATGGTGACGCCGCCGCACAGGGCAAATACGTTGAGCACGGCTTCGCCTTCGATCGATGCCTGGCGCAAGTCGATTTCGCAGCCGGCCATGATGACGTTGATATCGCCGCCCCTGAAGCGCTGCGACGACACGCGCCGCACATAGCCGCCCAGGATGGCCGTCACTTCGATGATGCTGTCGTCGTCCGCCTGGCTGCCGGCGCCGGGCGCTGCAGTGGCATCGGCCGGTTCCTTGTCCAGGGATACGGCGCCATTCCTGGCCTGGCCGAATGCGTCAGGCGCGGCGCTGGCATCGGGCGGTGCCTCAAAGTGCCGGCGGCGCTGGCGCTGCCGCCCGCCGGGCAGGGATTTCGACACGACGGCCACGCCGGCGGCAATGATGAGCAGCGGCCACAGCATGCTCCAGTTGATGTAGAACAATCCCATGGCTTTCAAGGTCCAGCTCAGGCCCAGCAAGACCATCACGCCGCCGACGATGTAGCCGGAGCGGGAATGGCTTTGCGATATTTTCAGCAAGCCGAAAATGATGAGGATGGTCGGCCAGAAACGGAAGGTATAGCGCACATTGATGAAGCCGAGGTTATCGAGCAGGAACAGCAGCCCCAGGCCGATGACGATGACGCCCAGCACGATCTGCGATGGCGAGTGCAGCGGCGGTCTATTTTTCATGCTCGGACTCCTGGTAGGCAATAAAATGTTTGTTCAACAGCGGTTCGAGCACGAGGCCCACGCCCCAGGCGATCAGCAAGGCTGGCCAGCTATTGTAGAAATTCAAGTTCCACAGTTCTTCATACGACACATACCACCAGGCGGCGAAGAAGATCAGCCACAGGCCGCTCAGCACCTGCTTGGCGGACACGGGCGTGAGCAGCTTGTTGAGGCCGAAGACGGCCAGTATCACTGGCCAATAATGCCATAGTGCATAGTAGTCATGGAGATAGATCACATCGAGCCGGTCCAGCAGGATGATGGCGCCGATGGCGATCAGCAGCACGCCCCACAGCAGCTGGGTACGGCGGTAATACGCTGGTTCAGGTTTCACGGTCACCCCTTGAAGTTGGTTGATCGTAAAGATACGCGGATTTCGGGCGCGCGAAAACAGCGCTTCGGCGAATGGCGGACAGGTGGCGGTGAATGGCGCAACGGCAGAAACAACAGACAAAAAACAGGCAAAAAAAAGACCGGCTAGGCCGGCCTTGAAGGGGTTCGCAGCACACACCGCGACCTGGAGTGGCAGTGCACAGCAGCAGAGCGCAAACGGCGCCGGCGGCGGAAATCTGGTGCCGATCCTTGAGGCGACCGGCTGACCTGCTGGAAGATCGAACATGCCGCCAACTTCACGGCAGTGCGTCTCAACCAAGCAAAGCCATCATACTCCCGATCGCAAAACAGCACCGTTCGCTAGCGCACACTGGTGCGGTTTTGCTGAGCTGCATCAACCGGCGGTGGCGTGCGGCGGCTTAAGCATATCGTTCTCGATCCACTCCAGCACGGACGGACCCTGCGGCTGCCAGCCCAGCAGCTTGCGTGCACGCTCGCCGCGCACGCGGCTGTTGGAGCCGAGGCCGTAGGAAGCCATCTCGTAGCCCCATTCGGCAATCGCTTCCGGCAGCGGCCAGTCCTGCGCAGGTCCCAGGTCCAGTGCGGTGGCGATGGCGGCCGTCATGTCGCGGAAAGCCGCTTCGCCCGATTCAACGAAGTAAAACGTGCCGGCCGGCGACTTTTCCAGCGCCAGCAGATACAGGCTGACGACATCGTCGACGTGCACGTTGGACCAACTATTGCGGCCCGGCCCCACGTGGCGCACGATGCCGCTCTTGCGCGCCTGTTTCAATAAGCGGGGCAATTGCACGCTGTCGCGCGGCAAGGCGCCGTGGCCGTAGATCAGGGTGTTGCACAGCACGCTCGCGCGCACGCCCTTGCCTGCGCTGGCCAGCACCAGGTCATCGATGGCGACCCGGGCCGCCTTGTCAGCCGTCGGTGCCGGCAGCTTGTCTTCAAAGTAAATCTGTTCCGTACCCTCGCCGCCCGACGCATCGCCCACGATGGACGAGCCGCTCGTGTGCAGAAACACCTTGTTGGTGCCGGCCAGCGCTTCAAGGATCGCCTCGACGGCGCCCCGGTGGTCGCTGCTGGCCGCATTGATGACGGCGTCCGCCGCCTTCGCCTGCTCGATGAGCAATGCGCGGTCGTTCAAATCGCCGTGCACGCCCAACACACCGATGGTGGCCAGCTCGGCCACCTGCTCTGGCTTGCGCACGAGGCCCGTCACCTGGTGGCCGGCGCTCACGAGGCCCGCCGCGATGGAACTGCCGATGAAACCTGCCGCGCCTGTCAAGAAAATCTTCATGCTTCACTCCTGTCTGGTTAGATTGCTGTCAATCACACCAGTCCAGTATGCCCGCTTTCGTCTTTCGCAAAAAGCGGCCACACGGCAAAAGATCTATGACTTTGAGGCAATAATCTTCTGTTTCAGCTGCAGGGCGGCGATGTAACGGCTCCGGTAGGCGGGATCCTCCGGCGTGAGCAAGGTGAGCCTGTCGCGCGCGCGCGTGGCGGCCACATAGAAACGGTTTTCCTCTTCCAGCGGGTCGGTCTTGCTGCGCGGGAATTCGTCGACGGCCAGGTAGGGCAAGATCACATGGTTGTATTCGAGGCCCTTGATCTGGTCGATGCAGGCGATGACCAGCTTGGCCTTGCCGGTCGAGACCGTCACGGCCTCTTCCATCTCGCCCAGCCAGCCGGCAAAGCCGCCCAGCGCCACGCCCGCTTCGCTGCACACGGCGATAAAACCGTGCAGGGAGCGGGCGACAACCCGCGCCTGGGCCGGATCGACGTAGATGCGGCGCGCCGTCTGTTCCAGCTGCATCAAGCCAAAGATGTGCTGCAGCGCGTCACCCGCCAGCGCATCGGGAGGCAGCGCACGCAGATAATCGACGGCGGCCAGGGTCAGCGCCGCCTTGTCCTGGTTCTGCGACTTGGCCAGCTGGTTCGTCAAGAAGCCTTCCAGCAAGTCGGGATAGTTGGCCACGTCGGCCTTGGCTTGCTGCAGCTCCGCGCGTGTAAACGGGATTTCCGCGAACGCCACCAGGGCTTCGAGGATCTCGCCGCGGCGCGGGCCGCTCTTGATCGCATGCAAATCCTTGCGGGCGATGGCAACCATGCCGCGCAGCATCAGCACTTCCAGGCTCAGCAGATAGCTGTTCATGTCCACCAGGCCATACGCGATGCCGCTCTGGAACAGCGCCGTTTCCACGCGGATGGCCTGGTCGCGGTCGCGCAGCAAAATGGCCGTCGTGCCCGCATGCGCGTGTTCGAGCGCGGCGATCAGCTGGGCGCTGCACGCCTGCGGCTGCGCGTGGTCATATTCGAGCAGCTCGATGTGGGTGGCGCGCGTGAGAGCCGACACGCTGGCCTTGTTTTTCAGCACGCCCACGGCCTGCGCCAATTGCGGGCCGTAGCGGTAGGATGCCGTCAATGGCAAGCGCTGCAAGGTGGGGAATTCCTGCTCGAAGCGCTGGCGCAGGAAGCGGTGGTCGGCGCCCGACCACGTGTAAATGACTTGATCCTTGTCGCCGGCGCCGCAGAAAAACGCGTTGCCGCGGCGTATCAGCATGGTCAACAGGCGGAACGACGCTTCATTCAAATCGTGCAATTCATCGGCCACGATGATCTGGAAGGCCGGCAATTGCTGGCGCAGCGGCTCGTCGCCGTCGAGCATGCGCACGAGGTCGTAGGTGGCGTCGAACGGTGCGCGGAACTGGATGTCGCCCGTGTCGGCGCCGCGCAAGCCTTCATATTCGCGCAGCCACAGGTAATGCGTGCGCGACATGCCCAGCAGCTCCAGGTTGTCGTCCAGGGAATTGCTCTCGAAGTCAGGATTCTGGAAATCGAGGCGCGCCTTGGTGCGCAGCTGCAATTTCAAGAATTCGGCGATGGCCCCGTTCGTCGTGTTGATTTCCAGCGGATAGCGGTGAGCATATTTTTCCGACACGACTTCCAGCGCTTCCCAGGCAATCGGGCGCAGCTCTTCATCGCTGCGCATGGCTGCCACCTGCATGTTTTCCAGCTGCAACAGCACCTTGGCGGCAAAGGCGTCGAAGGTGTCGACCGTCAGGCGCTTGACGACACCGAGCGGCACACCCACTTCCAGCAGGCGCTGGCGCAGGGCCACGCGCGCCGCTTCCGTGAAGACGAGGGCCAGCATGCGTTCGGGCGCGCGTCCCCGGTGCAGCGCTTCGGCCAGGCGCAGGGCCAGGGTCGTCGTCTTGGCCGCGCCGGCATTGGCGTCGATCAAGACCACCTTCTTTTGCGCCGTCTGGATGGCGACCTGCTCCGGCGTGGGCGTGATGCGTTTGGGAATGAACTGCGGGGCGTTATCTGTACTCAAAAGAATTCCTGAAATGGTTGCTACTCTCTGCGCCGTTACCAGGCGCAAGTGCGCAGGCCGGCAAAGACGTCGCCCCGTTCGGGCGCGTGGAAAGCGCGCATGCGGGGCGAATGCAGGCGCGGCGGCGTGGCGAAGGCGGCGCCGCGCAGCACCTGGTGCTGCATGAAATACGGCGCCGAATATTCGCGCCAGGCATCGACCGCAAAGCCCGGATACGGTTCGAACGGCGTCGCCGTCCACTCCCACACCTGGCCCCAGTGGAAGCGCGGGTGGCCGGACAGCGCAGCATACTCCCATTCCGCCTCGGTCGCCAGGCGGCGCCCCGCCCAGGCGCAGTACGCCTGCGCTTCATACAGGTTGATGTGGCGCACGGCTTCATTCGGCGGCAAGGTCGTGCGCTGACCGAAACGCATGGTGCGCCACTGCGTTGCTTCGCGCAGCCAGTACAGTGGCGACGAGCGCTCCTGCTGCATCAGCCAGGCGCTGCCGGCCGCGCTCCAGAACTGGCGGTTCTGGTAGCCGCCGTCGGCGACAAAATCGGCAAACTGGGCGTTCGATACGGCGCAGGCATCGATGGAAAACGGCGGCACGTAGCAGGCATAAGGCGGCGATTCATTGTCGAAGGCAAACCCGGCCCCGCGCGGCGAGCCCAGTTCGATGGTGCCACCTGGAAAAGCGATCTCGCCCGCGCCTGGTGGCAAAGCCGGGCTGGCAGCCAGCGATTCCGGCGCTTCCAGGCCCAGCCATTGCAGGCCGGCCAGCATTTCCTCGCCACACAAGTCTTCGTGCACCAAGGCCAGACGGTACGGCGCCAGGGCGCTGTCGACATTGGCTTCGCGCGACAGTTTATCGAGCACCCGGTCGAGCACTTCGCGGCAATACGTCTTCACGGCGCCCGGACTGGGCAATTCCAGCTTCCAGCGCGTACGGTGCGCCACCATGTTGGCGTCGAACAAGTCGTCGCCGCGCGTCAGTAGCGAGTTATAAATGGCGTCGGCCGGATGGCTGGAAGCGGCTTCGCGCAGGATGTACCATTCGGCAAACCAGGCGATCTGTGCGAGTTGCCACAAGGGCGGATTGAGGCGCGGATGACGGGGCATGCCGGCCACCACGTCCAGGCCGGCAGTAACGTAACAGTCGAACAGCGATAAAGTAGCGTGGCGCGCAGCCTGCAGCGACTGGGCCAGTTGTTGCGCGCCGGCGTGGCGAAAAGAGGTGTTGATTAAAGTCATGGCCTGATTGTAACGACTTATGCCAACCTTGCACTAGTCGCAGAGGAAACAGGGAAGAAGTCCTCCCCTTCCCTCGCTTACTTGACCAGCAGTTCGCCCTGCAGCGGCGTGACGACGGACTTGGGCATGCTGACGATGAAGCTGCTGCCCTTGTCGGCCACGGACTGGATAGCCAGCGTACCGCCATGGCGCAGCAGCACGTGCTTGACGATGGCCAGGCCCAGGCCCGTGCCCTGGGTTTCGCGCGAACGGCTCTTGTCGACGCGGTAGAAACGTTCCGTCAGGCGCGAAATATGCTCCTGGCTGATGCCGATGCCCGTATCTTGCGCAATGAATTGCGGTCCCGCCGGGCCATCCTGCCAGCGCAAGGTGATGGTGCCGCCGGCCGGCGTGTAGCGCACGGCGTTCGACGCCAGGTTGCCGAAGGCGCTGTACAGCTCGTCATAGCTGCCCAGCACGTCAGGGCCGTCGCATTCCATGGTCACTTCATGCTTGCCGGCTGACAAGCCCTTGGCGTCGCGCAAGACTTGCTGCATCAGTTTCTTGATATCCACGGGCTCGGGGCGCAGCGGGTAGTCGACCGACTCCAGGCGCGACAATGTCAGCATGTCCTCGATCAGATGCTGCATGCGGTGCCCCTGCTCCGTCATCAGCTTGAGGTGGGAGGCGCGCGTGGTGGCGTCCAGATCCAGCTCGGCGGAAGCGATTTCCAGGAAGCCGACGATGACTGTGAGTGGCGTGCGCAATTCGTGCGACGCGTTGGCGATGAAGTCGCGACGCATCATTTCGATGCGTTCCGTCTCCGTCACATCGTGCGTGACGAGGATCTGGCGGCGGTTCTCGAATGGAATGATTTGCACGATCAGCTTGCGGTTGCGGAAGGTGATCGTCAGCGGCTGGTCGTAGCGGCCCAGGATGATGTAATCCATGAACTCGGGGCTGCGGATCAGGTTGGTCACGCGCATGCCCTTGTCGCGCTCGTGCGTGAGACCCAGGTGTTTCTCGGCGGCCGGGTTGCACCATTCGAGGAACAGCACGTCGTCCATGATGACGACGCCGTCGGGCAGCAGGTGCATGGCCTGGCGGAAACGCGCCAGCCATTCCGTCAGCTCGGCCTGGTTTTTCTCGTCGTCGCGGCGCATGCGGTACAGGCGCGCGAAAATGCTGGTCCAGGCGCCCCAGCCGTCGGGCAGCTTGGCGCTTTGCGGATTGTCCAGCCAGTTACTCAGCTGGAACAGATACGACAGCTGTACGAACACCATCATGGCCATCAGCACGAAGGCGATGCCCAGCGCATACGTGGCGCCAAACAGATACCAGACGACGGCCACGCCCAGCAGCGCCAGCACCATGCGCAAGGCGGCCGGTACCCAGAACAGCAATTTCGGATTCATAGAGTCAAGCTTTACTTTTCAGACAACATGTAGCCGACGCTGCGCACCGTCTTGATCAGGCTTTCCGCCTCTTTCAAGGCTTTGCGCAAGCGCAATACGTGGACATCGACCGTGCGTTCCTCGATCACCACATGGTCGCCCCACACCTTGTCGAGCAGCTGGCTGCGCGAAAACACGCGCTCCGGATGGGCCAGCAGGAATTTCAGCAACTTGTATTCGGCGTGGCCGATATCGATCTTCTGTTCATCCATCATCACCGTGCAGCTGACGGGGTCCAGGGCCACGTTGCCGGCGCGCATGGGCGCCTGCGCGTGTTCCGGACTCTTGCGTCGCAAGAGAGCCTTGGCACGGGCCAGCAGTTCGCGCGGCGAGAACGGCTTGGTGACGTAATCGTCGGCCCCGCTGTTCAGGCCGGCCAGCTTGTCTTCTTCCATGCTCTTGGCGGTGAGCATGATGACGGGGATGGCGGCGAAATTGCGGTCGGCGCGGATGCGCGACAGCAGGCGCAAGCCTGTTTGATCCGGCAACATCCAGTCCAGCAGGATCAGGTGCGGCGTGCGGTGCTGGATGAATTCCCAGGCATCGGCGACGTTTTGTACGGAACAGCAATTCCAGCCGGATTCGCGCAGCGAATAGGTCACCAGTTCAACGATGGCCGGCTCATCTTCAACAATCAATACCGTGGTTTTATCAGATGCCATAAAGCTTACTCAGGGAGCTCCTCGGAAATGGCGGGAGCAGCCACCTTGGTGTGGCGGATGTCCTTGCCTTCAACCACGTAAATCACGTATTCGGCGATGTTTTTCGCATGGTCGCCGATCCGTTCGATGGCCTTGGCCACCCACAGGGTGTCGAGCGCCGCCGAGATCGTACGCGGGTCTTCCATCATAAAGGTAATCAGGTTGCGCATGATAGACCGAAACTCATGGTCGATGATGGCATCTTGTGCAATTAATTGTAATGCCTGTTTGCCATCGTTGCGCGCGAATGCGTCGAGCGCGTCGTGCAGCATGTCGGTGGCCGTATTGGCAATGCCGCGCACCATCTCGTAGTGATTGACGACGCCGTTGCCGCGCTTGTGCAGATTCTTCGCCACGCGGGCGATTTTGGTCGCCTCGTCGCCTACGCGCTCGAGGTCGGTAATCACCTTGATGGTGGCCATGATGGTGCGCAAGTCGTTGGCGGCCGGCTGGCGGCGCACGATCAAGTGGCTGCACGCGTCGTCGAGCGACACTTCGAGCTGGTTGACGACGTCGTCCTCGCGCATCACGCGATCCGCGCGCTCGGCATTGCCGATGCGGAAACACGTCATCGCGTCGAGGAACTGGGTTTCAACGATGCCGCCCATCAGCAGCACTTTCGAGCGGATCGCTTCGAGTTCGTTGTCGTATTGCTTGGATGAATGTTCGCCTATCATGCTGTCTCTCCGTATTCAGTTGTTGTGTATGCGCGGGGCGGATCAGCCGAAGCGGCCCGTGATGTAATCCTGCGTTTCCTTGCGGGCCGGATTCATGAAGATCTGGTCCGTTTCGCCGAATTCCACCAGCTCGCCCAAATACATATAGGCCGTGTAGTCGGAGCAGCGCGCCGCCTGTTGCATATTGTGCGTCACGATGGCGATCGTGTAATCCTGTTTCAGTTCGCTGATCAGTTCTTCCACCTTCGAGGTCGAGATCGGGTCCAGCGCCGAGGTCGGCTCATCGAGCAGCAAGACGTCAGGCTTGACGGCCACGCCGCGCGCGATGCACAAGCGCTGCTGCTGGCCGCCCGACAGCGACAGGCCGCTCTTGGTCAGCTTGTCCTTGACTTCGCCCCACAGCGCCGCCTTTTTCAGGGCCCACTCGACGCGCTCGTCCATCTCGCCCTTCGACAGGTCTTCATACAGGCGCACGCCGAAGGCGATGTTGTCGTAGACGGACATGGGGAACGGCGTCGGCTTCTGGAACACCATGCCGACCTTGGCGCGCAGCATGTTGACGTCCTGGTCCGCGTCGAGCACGTTGCGGCCGCGGTACAGGATCGAGCCTTCCGCGCGCTGGCCCGGGTACAGGTCATACATGCGGTTCAGCGTACGCAGCAGGGTCGACTTGCCGCAACCGGACGGGCCGATGAAGGCCGTGACCTTCTTCTCGTGGATGTCCAGGTTGACGTTATGCAAGCTTTGCGTTTTGCCGTAAAAAAAGTTCAGGCCCGAAATCTCGATGGTTTTTTTCTTTGGTGCCAGGTCTTGTGCTGGATTCATTTGCGTATTCATATGGGTTCGCTTCGCTCGGTATCTGTTTAATTAGGGACTTTTTGGCTGAACACGGTGCGCGACAGGATATTCAAGGCCAGCACGCTGAAGGTGATCAGCAGTGCGCCGCCCCAGGCCAGCGAGCGCCAGTTGTCGTACGGGCTCATCGCAAACGATGCGATGACGGACGGCAAGTTGGCCATCGGCGCATTCATGTTGAAGCTTTGGAACTGGTTATTCAGGGCCGTGAACAGCAGCGGCGCCGTTTCGCCGGCGATGCGGGCCAATGCCAGCAGTACGCCGGTGATCACGCCAGCTTTCACGGCGCGCAAGCGCACGAGGGTGGCGACTTTCCAGCGCGGCGCGCCCAGGGCAAACGCGGCTTCCAGCAGGCTGTTCGGTACCAAGCGCAGCATATTATCCGTCGTGCGCACAACCACAGGCACGGCGATCAGCGACAGCGCGATGGCGCCCGCGTAACCGGAGAAGTGTTTCACGTGGGCCACGTACAGCGCATACACGAACAGGCCGATGACGATCGATGGCGCCGACAGCATGATGTCCGTCACAAAACGCGTCACTTGCGCCAGCTTGTTTTCTTCGCCGTATTCGGCCAGGTAGATGCCGGCCAGGATGCCGATCGGGGTGCTGACGACGGTGGCCAGGCCCACCATCAGGGCGCTGCCGACGATGGCATTGATCAAGCCGCCGCCTTCGCTGCCGGGAGCCGGCGTCGTTTGCGTGAACAGGTCGATGGACAGCGCGCCGAAACCCTTGATCACCAGGGTGAACAGAATCCACACGAGCACGGCCAGGCCCAGGGCCATGGCGGCCACCGACAGGGCGATGCCGACACGGTGCATCAGCAGGCGCTTGCGGTAGACGGGATTCATGGCCGGCTTGGCCGGAGCGTCGAGAGTGCTTACTTGGCTCATTTCGTGCCTTCCTTGCGGGACATGCCAGCCAGCATCAGCTTGGCGGCGGATAAGACGATAAAGGTGATGACGAACAGGATCAGGGCCAGCGAGAACAGCGAGGACACGTGCAGCGCCGATTGCGCTTCGCCGAACTCGTTCGCCAGCAAGGAGGTGATGCTGTTACCGGCGGCAAACAGCGACCACGACAGTTTATTCGCGTTACCGATGACGAAGGTCACGGCCATGGTCTCGCCCAGCGCGCGGCCCAGGCCCAGCATGACGCCGCCGACGACGCCGGTCTTGGTGTATGGCAAGACAATCTTGCGCACCACTTCCCAGCGCGTGCAGCCCAGGCCGTATGCGGATTCCTTCAGCACGGCAGGAACGATCTCGAACACGTCGCGCATCACGGAAGCGATGAAGGGGATGATCATGATGGCCAGCACCAGGCCGGCCGTCAGCAGGCCGATGCCCATCATGGGGCCGCTGAACAGCTGGCCGATGACAGGCACGTTGCCGAGGGTAGCTTTCAGGATGGGCTGGACGTGGTCGGCAAACAGGGGCGCAAACACGAACAGGCCCCAGATGCCGTAGATGATCGATGGCACGCCGGCCAGCAGCTCGACAGCCGTGCCCAGCGGGCGGCGCAGCCAGGCCGGGCAGATTTCCGTGAGAAACAGGGCAATGCCGAAGCTGACGGGAAAGGCGATCAGCAAGGCGATGACCGACGTCACCAGGGTGCCGATGATGGGGATCAGGGCGCCGTACTGGTCATTGACGGGGTCCCATTCCGCGGACACGATGAAATGCAGGCCGAAGGTCTTGAAGGCCGGTATCGATTCCATGATCAGCGAAATGATGATGCCGACCAGGACGATCAGCACCGACAGGGCGAACAGCATCGTCACCTTGTGGAACATGAAATCCTGGAAGCGCTGCTTGCGCATGGTGGAAAGCATTTGCGCGTGACTGATGGAATCGGTCATGGTGCCGCCTGGCATGGGGATCGTGGAGGAGGTAGATTGTGCGCTCATAGTGTGCCATATGGGTGGTACTGCAGGTACTGCTATTTTTATCGTGCTCTTTTAGCCGGGAACGCCTGCAAGGGCTTGCGGGCGGTCCTGGCTAACTCCCTGCCCCGCCGTGCTGCTGGCGGGGCAAGGATGTCAGGTACTTATCTGGTCAAGCTATCGAATTAATAGATGGCTTTGCCCGATGCATCTTTCAGGTTGGCTTTCCACGATTCCTGCACCAGTTTCACGACCGATGCCGGCATCGGCACGTAGTCCAGTTCAACGGCAGCGGCGCCGCCGTTCTTGTAGGCCCAGTCGAAGAATTTCAGGACTTCTTTGGCCTTGGCTGCGTCAGCCTGGACTTTGTGCATCAGGATGAACGACACGCCCGTGATAGGCCAGCTGTTCTTGCCAGCCTGGTCGGTCAGGACCACGCCGAAGCCTGGGGTTTGCGTCCAAGGTGCCGAAGCGGCTGCTGCCTTGAAGTTTTCGTCGTCAGGCTGCAGGAAGTTGCCGTCCTTGTTTTGCAGCTGGGTGTGCGACATCTTGTTTTTCTTGGCGTAAGCCCACTCGACGTAGCCGATCGAGCCCTTGATACGCTGCACGTTGGCGGCGACGCCTTCGTTACCCTTGCCGCCCACGCCCACGGCCCATTTCACAGCCGAGCCAGCGCCGATTTTCGATTTGAATTCCGGGTTGGTTTTCGACAGGAAGTCGGTGAACAGGAACGACGTGCCCGAACCGTCGGCGCGGTGCACCACGGTGATTTCCGTGTCCGGCAGCTTGACGCCACTGTTCAGGGCGGCGATTTCAGGCGCGCTCCACTTTGTGATCTTGCCCAGGTAGATGTCGGCAACGACTTTACCCGTCATTTTCAGCTGGCCTGGGGTTACGCCGTCCAGGTTGACGATGGTGACCACGCCGCCCATGATGGCCGGGAACTGCATCAGGCCCGCTTCTTCCAGCTCTTCCGCCTTCAAAGGCATGTCCGAAGCGCCGAATTCAACAGTCTTGGCCTTGATTTGCTTGATACCAGCGCCGGAACCGACGGACTGGTAGTTCAGGCCGTTGCCCGTGTTGGCTTTGTACGTCTCAGCCCATTTGGCGTAGATCGGGTACGGGAAGGTTGCACCAGCACCTGTCATATCTGCCGCCATGACGGAAGCGGAAGAAAATGCCATCGCTGCCGAAGCACCCACGACGATAAATTTGAACATTTGCTTCATTTGCATATCAAGTCCTCAGGGTTGTTGGGGCTCAAAGTCCCGGTTGAATGCTGCGCAGTCTAGCAAGCGAATATGACAGCTTTATGACATGGCCAAAAAATCCTGAAATAATTGCCTACGCCCGGGGAATTGCCATTTTCGGCGCGAAAAATGACAGGACCGGCGACGCTTTATGACAGCTTATGTCACGCTTACGTCATATTTCATGATTACACTCACAACGCGTCATACATGATGAAATACGGCTAGAATTAACTATCTGCAAAGACAAAAGAATATGAAACCTGAACTGCACACGGAAGTGACCAAATCGGGCATCCTGCTTGACCGCGAGCTGTCGCAACTGACTTTCAACCGGCGCGTGATGGCCCAGGCGGAAGACCCGAACATTCCGCTGCTTGAGCGCCTGCGCTACCTGTGCATCGTCAGCAGCAATATGGATGAGTTCTTCGAAGTGCGCGTGGCCAGCCTGCTGGCGGCCGGCAGCATCGGCGGTTCGCTGGCCGGCCACCCTGCCCTGGCGGCCAACCTGGAGCGCATCGGCAAGGAATGCCATGCGTTGGTGGAACGCCAGTACGAGATATTAAATAGCGAAGTCTTGCCGGCCCTGCGCGAAGCGGGCGTGCATTTGCTGCGCGACAGCGACCGCAACGAGGCGCAGCGCGCGTGGGTCAAGCAGTATTTCGACCGCGAAGTACGCCCCCTGCTGACGCCCATCGGCCTCGACCCGGCCCACCCGTTCCCGCAAGTAGTCAATAAAAGTCTCAATTTCATCGTTTCGCTGAGCGGCAAGGACGCGTTCGGCCGCGGCACGGCGATCGCCATCGTCAAGGCGCCACGCGTCTTGCCGCGCGTCATCAAGCTGCCGGACGAGATTTCCGGCGATGGCGTGTCCTTCTGTTTATTGTCGTCCGTCATCCATGCGCACATCTCGGACCTGTTCGCCGGGCGCGAAGTGATTGCCTATTCGCAGTTCCGCGTCACGCGCGACAGCGACCTGTGGGTGGACGAGGATGAAGTCAAGAATCTGCGCCAGGCCCTGAAAGGCGAGCTGGTCGGCCGCCAGTTCGGCACCTCGGTGCGCCTGGAAGTGGCGCGCAATTGCCCGCCAGAATTGTCGCAATTCCTGCTCGACCAGTTCAGCCTGGATCAAAGCCGGCTGTACCGCGTCAACGGCCCCGTCAATCTGGTGCGCCTGTCGGAAATGATCGACCACGTCAAGCAGCCCGAGCTGCGCTTCCCGCCGTTCTTCCCCGGCCTCGCGCATAAAGCCATCGGCAACGACATCTTTGCCGCGCTGAGCAAGCACGACATCCTGCTGCACCACCCCTACCAGTCGTTCCAGACGGTGATCGACTTCATCCGCAGCGCCGCCTACGATCCGTCCGTCGTCGCCATCAAGCAGACGATCTACCGCACGGGCATGAACTCGGACCTGATGGAGTCGCTGATCACGGCGGCGAAGATGGGCAAGGAAGTGACCGTCATCGTGGAATTGATGGCGCGTTTCGACGAAGAGGCCAATATCAACTGGGCCGACAAACTGGAACAGGCGGGCGCACAGGTCGTGTACGGCGTCGTGGGATTGAAAACCCATGCCAAGGTAGCGCTCGTCATCCGCCGCGAAGAAGGCGCGCTGCGCTTCTACGCCCACTTGGGCACCGGCAACTATCACCCGACAACGACCAAGCTGTACACGGACTTCGGTTTGCTGACGGCCAACCAGGACCTGGCCGTCGAAGTCAATGAAGTCTTCATCCACCTGACCAGCCTGACCAAGCCGCACAACCTGAACCACTTGTGGCTGGCGCCGTTCGGCCTGCAAAGCGAGATCATCAAGGCCATCCGCAACGAGGCGAAGATCGCCAGATCCGGCCGGCGCGGGCGCATTATCGTGAAAGTCAACGCGCTGGTCGACGAATCCGTGATCCGCGCCCTGTATGCGGCCTCGACCGATGGCGTGAAGATCGACCTGATCGTGCGCGGCGCCTGCACCCTGAAGCCGGGCGTGCCTGGCCTGTCGGAAAACATCAAGGTGCGCTCCGTGATCGGCCGCTTCCTCGAACACAGCCGCATCTATTACTTCCGCAACGACCTGGCGCACGATGTGTACCTGGCCAGCGCCGACTGGATGAGCCGCAACCTGTTCCGCCGTGTGGAAGTGGCGTTCCCCGTGCTTGACCGGGCGCTGAAACGGCGTGTGATCGCCGAGGGCTTGAATCCGTATTTGAAGGATAATACAAATGCATGGGAACTGGAGCCGACCGGTCATTACGCACGCCGCAAGCCGCGCGGCAAGCAAACGCCGTTCAGCGCCCAGCAATACCTGATGCACACACTGGGCACGCCGGGCGCGGAGGTCGGCGAATAGGCAATTCTACACAGAGGAGTACAGCATGGATCTCATCTTGTGGCGACACGCAGAAGCCGAGCCGGGCGTCCCCGACCTCGAACGCGCCCTGACCGTCAAAGGCCAGAAACAGGCGCGCCGCATGGGGGAATGGCTGGCCTCGCAACTACCGGAAAATTGCCGTATCCTCGTCAGCCCCGCCCTGCGCACCCTGCAAACGGCGGAGGCGCTGGGGCGCAAGTTCAAGCTGATGCCGGAACTGGCGCCCGGCGCCGAGGCGGAAGACATCCTGAAGGCGGCCAACTGGCCCGGCGGCAAGGAAACCGTGCTCATCGTCGGCCACCAGCCCACCTTGGGCCAGGCGGCCGCCCTGCTGTTGACGGGCGAGGAGCAGGAATGGGAAATGCGCAAGGCCAGCGCCTGGTGGTTTTCGCAGCGCGAGCCAGGCGACCCCGTCAGTATCTATTTGAAGGCGGTGATGGCGCATGACCTGGTGGTGAAGTAAGGGGCGTGAAATAAGGGGGCGAAGCGGGGAAATGCGCAAAAAGTGCGCTGGGACAAATACTAGTGGCGTTCGCAACTCAGCAGCCTTGTAAAGCGCTGCCGATCTGCTAGAGTTTAATTGCATCAACTACGTGCAAGAGCCCTGCTCCCGCACATTGAGCAACCCAGCGGACAGCCGTCCAACGGCGGCTGAAAGACCATGTTAATCACCTTCCTCGTTTTTCTCTTCATCGCCATCTTCGCCGCCATCATCGGCTTTGTCGCCTTTGAACTGGTCGAAGAAATGCGCGGCAGCCACCATAAGCTGATGGACCGCTATCACGAGTAGCGCTCACCTCGGCACTATCGCATGGCGCCAGCGACGGCCCAACAGGCCCGTCCCTCGCGCCATCATCGTTTTTATACTCCCGTCTTACACTCCCGTTTTGAACTTCGTATAGATGCGCGTCATCAAGCGGCGGATATCGGCCGTGGTCGCTTCAGGCGCGGCCATGCGCTGCTTGTCGGCGTCCGACAGGAAGATGGCCTTGTTCTCGCCGATGTCCTTGCGCACATATTTGATGCTGGCCGGATTAGGGTTCGCATAGAACACCTTGTTGCTCAGGCTGGCATGCACTTGCGGGCGCAAAATATAGTTGATGAACAGGTGCGCATTGTTCGGGTGCGGCGCGTCGGCCGGGATGGCCATGGTGTCGAACATCAAGGCGGCCGTCTTCGGCACCAGCACCTGGATCACATTGCCGTTCTTCGCATCGATGGCGCGCTGGCGCGCGATATTGATGTCGCCCGACCAGCCCAGTGCCACGCAGACGGAACCGTTGGCCATGTCATTAATGTAGCCGGACGAGCTGAACAGGGTCACGTAAGGACGGATCGCCTGCAGCACCTTGCCCGCCTCCTGGTAATCGGCGGCCGTTTTCGAGTACGCGGGCTTGCCCAGGTATTGCAGGGCGGCCGGTAGCACTTCCGACGGCGAGTCGAGGAAGGATACGCCGCACGATTTCAGCTTCGATGCATATTTCGGATCGAAGATCAGTTCCCACGCGTTGTCGGGCATGGGCATGCCGCCCAGCGCGGCCTTGACCTTGTTGACGTTGATGCCCACCGTCGTGTAGCCCCATAGCCAGTCGACCAGGTAATCGTTGTTCGGGTCGATCTTCGACAGCTTGGCCTGCAGGTTCGGGTCCAGATTGCCCAGGTTCGTCAGCTTGCTCTTGTCGAGTTTACGCAGCAGGCCCGCATCGATCTGCAGGCGCGCCCACTGGGCCGTCGGCACGACGATGTCGTAGCCGGACTTGCCCGCCACCAGTTTCGCATTGAGGATTTCGTTATTGTCGAAAACGTCGTAGCGCACCTTGATGCCCGTTTCCTTCTCAAAATTCTTGATCGTATCGTCGCCGATATAGTCGGACCAGTTATAGATGTTCAGGACCTTCTCTTCCTGAGCCTGAGCGTGCGCAGGCAAGGCCAGTACGGCCGCCGCCAAGGCCAATCCCACTCCAATGCGCCGCCCTGCTTGCCATGTGTTTGCCATCGTACCGCCTCCGGAATTAGTCAGAAAATAGTGACGATGATAGCAAGAAGGGCGGCATCAGGTCTAGCCTCATACCGCCCTGCTTTCACCGCTGGGGTCAGACCCCCAACACCGCCAACGCAAAATTCAGCGCTAACAATGACGAGGGTCTGACCCCGGCCTTTGCGACATTACACCTTGTCCAGCCCCACCTGCGCACCCGTAAACACCAGGTTGCCGTTCTGGGCGTCGATGCGGATCTCGTCTTTCGGGCCGAACTTGCCTTCCAGGATCAGCTTCGACAGCGGATTTTCGATCTGCTGCTGGATCGCCCGTTTCAGCGGACGGGCGCCATACACCGGGTCGTAGCCCGCTTCGGCGATTTGCTGCAAGGCCGCGTCGGTCAGGCTCAGCTGCATGTCCATGCGCGCCAGGCGTTCTTCGAGAATCTTCAGCTGGATCTTCGCGATCGCGCCGATGTTTTTCTCGTCGAGGCCGTGGAACACGACGATTTCGTCGATGCGGTTGACGAACTCGGGACGGAAGTGCGAGCGTACCTCGGCCATCACGGCCAGCTTCACGACACCGGGATCATCGCTTTCCATCGCCTGGATTTTATGCGAACCCAGGTTCGAGGTCATGATGATGACGGTATTCTTGAAGTCCACCGTGCGGCCCTGGCCATCCGTCATGCGTCCGTCGTCGAGCACTTGCAGCAGCACGTTGAAGACGTCGGCATGCGCCTTTTCCACTTCGTCGAGCAGGATCACGCTGTACGGCTTGCGGCGCACGGCTTCCGTCAGGTAGCCGCCCTCGTCGTAGCCCACGTAGCCCGGTGGCGCGCCGATCAGACGGGCGACCGAATGCTTCTCCATGAACTCGCTCATGTCGATGCGGATCATCGATTCTTCCGTATCGAACAGGAAGGTCGCCAGCGCCTTGCTCAATTCCGTCTTGCCGACGCCCGTCGGTCCCAGGAACATGAAGGAACCATACGGACGGTTCGGATCGCTCAAGCCGGCGCGCGAGCGGCGGATGGCGTCCGCGACGGCCGTGATCGCTTCATCCTGGCCCACGACGCGCTCATGCAGCTTCTCTTCGATGTGCAGCAGCTTGTCGCGTTCGCCCTGCATCATGCGCGACACGGGTATGCCCGTGGCGCGCGACACCACTTCGGCGATTTCCTCGGCGCCCACTTCCGTGCGCAGCAGCTTCGGCTGGTCGGGGTCGAGTTTCGGGATGCCGCTGTCAGCCTGCTTGAGCTGGGCTTCCAGCTGCGGCAGCTTGCCGTACTGCAGCTCCGACACTTTCTGCCAGTTGCTCTCGCGCGTGGCCTGCTCCATCTGCAGCTTGACGTTCTCGATCTCTTCCTTGATGTGCGTGCTGCCCTGCACCACGGCTTTTTCCGCCTTCAGGATTTCCTCGAAGTCGTTGTATTCGCGCTGCAGCTTGACGATCTCTTCCTCGATCAGCCCCAGCCGGCGCAACGACGCTTCGTCTTTTTCCTTCTTGACGGCTTCGCGCTCGATTTTCAGCTGGATCAAGCGGCGTTCCAGCTTGTCCATCACTTCCGGCTTCGAATCGATCTCGATCTTGATCTTCGCCGCCGCTTCATCGATCAGGTCGATCGCCTTGTCGGGCAGGAAACGGTCCGTGATGTAGCGGTGCGACAGCTCGGCGGCGGCGATGATGGCCGCGTCCGTGATCTCCACCTTGTGGTGCAGCGCGTATTTATCCTGCAAGCCGCGCAGGATGGCGATCGTCGCTTCCACGGTCGGCTCGTCGACGAGCACTTTCTGGAAACGGCGTTCCAGCGCGGCATCCTTCTCGATGTACTTGCGGTACTCGTCGAGGGTCGTCGCGCCCACGCAATGGAGCTCGCCGCGCGCCAGCGCCGGTTTCAGCATATTGCCCGCGTCCATCGCACCTTCGGCCTTGCCCGCGCCCACCATGGTGTGCATCTCGTCGATGAAGACGATGGTTTGCCCTTCATCCATGGCCAATTCCTTCAGCACGGATTTCAGGCGTTCCTCGAACTCGCCGCGGAATTTCGCGCCGGCCAGCAAGGCGGCCATGTCCAGCGACAGTACGCGCTTGCCTTTCAGGGACTCGGGCACTTCGCCATTGACGATGCGCTGCGCCAGGCCTTCGACGATGGCCGTCTTGCCCACGCCCGGTTCGCCGATCAGCACGGGATTGTTCTTGCTGCGGCGCTGCAGGATCTGGATGGTGCGGCGGATTTCATCGTCGCGGCCGATCACAGGGTCGAGCTTGCCCTTGCGCGCCCGCTCCGTCAGGTCCAAGGTGTATTTTTTCAAGGCTTCGCGCTGGCCTTCGGCCTCTTGCGAGTCGACCTTGTTACCACCGCGCACTGCGTCGATGGCCGCTTCCAGTGCCTTGCGGGTCAGGCCGTTTTCACGCGCCAGCTTGCCGCAGTCGGACTTGTCGTCCGTCATCGCCAGCAAGACCATTTCGCTGGACACGAACTGGTCGCCCGCCTTTTGCGATTCCTTGTCGGCCAGGTTCAGCAAGGCCACGAATTCGCGGCTGACCTGCACGTCACCGCCCGTGCCCGATACCTTGGGCAAGCGTTCGATCGAGGCGCCCAGGGCTTTCGACAGGCCGCCCACGTTGACGCCGGCACGCTGCAACAGCGAGCGGGCACCGCCGTCATCCTGGTTCAGCAGGGCCGTCAGCAAATGGACTGGTTCGATATAGGGGTTGTCGTTGCCCACGGCCAAGCTTTGCGCATCGGCCAGGGCTTCCTGTAATTTGGTAGTGAGTTTGTCTTGTCGCATGAAAAGCGCTCCCGGTTAATTAGTTGTTAACCAAATTGGGGTGAGAGAGTACTTTTCAAGCATACACAAAGCAGAAAACCGATGCATTTGGGCAAAATCTACGGTGCGGGACCCGTACGATTCAAATGGCGCTTGCTTTTGCCGCCCACTTGTTTAACGCCGTCTCGTCGCTGTCGCGCGCATCGACCCAGCGCGCCCCTTCGGGCGTGTCTTCCTTCTTCCAGAATGGCGCTTCCGTCTTCAGGTAGTCGATGATGAATTCGCAGGCGGCGAAGGCCTCGCCCCGGTGAGCGGACGAGACCGCCACCAGCACGATCTGCTCCTGTGGCAGCAGGGGCCCTACACGGTGGATCACCAGCGCCCCGGACAGGGGCCAACGGCCCCGCGCCTGCTCGACGATGGTTTCGATGGACTTTTCCGTCATGCCCGGATAGTGCTCGAGCTCCATGGCCGCCACGTCCAGTCCTTCGTTCATGTCGCGCACCGTGCCGACGAAGCCGACGACGGCGCCCACCTTGGGATTGCCTGCACGCAATTGTGCGATTTCTTGACTCAAGTCAAAATCGGCTTGCTGGACGCGGACGGTGGTACTCATTTGACGTTTCCTCCGATACGGCGCAGCAGGGTTTCGATGCGGCTGGCCGTGCGCGCATCGGTGGCGGCGGCAATCGCGCACAGCTGCATCAGCTGCGACGCTTGCGTGAGCGGCTTCTGGCCCGATTTCAGCGACGATTGCAGCACTTCCACCTGCATTTTCAGGCGGTCGCGGGCAAATTCGGCGCCGCTGTCGACGCCGGCGACGATTTCCAGGCGCAAGACTTCAGCCAGCAAGCGCTCCTCGTTGGCCTGCAATTGCCGCACGTAGGCAGCGCTGCCCTCGCCCAGCGCGGCCTGGGCGGCGGCAAAGCGCTGCTGCAGGCTGCGTTCGTATTGTGCGTCGAGCGGCGGCAAGGCGCTCCAGCGCTCGCTCCATGCTTGCGCATCGGTGCCAGCGCCATCAGCCAGTGCCGCTTCCAGCGACTGCACCAGGCGCAGCTTGTCGCGCAGGGCATTGGCCTGGGCCGCGCCAGCCCGTTCGGCGATGGCGTCCGCTTGCGCTTGCACGCCGGCGACGGCCGCCTGGTAGCGCTGCTCGATCTTCGCTTCGCTGGCGCGCGGTACGGGGCCCGTGGCGTTCCAGGCGGCGCGCGTGTCGCGCAGCAAGTGATTGATGAAGGCGGTGCGGCTCTTGTCGTCGCCCTCGGGCACGACGGCCGTTTCCAGCGCGGCGCACAGCGCTTCGCGCGCATGCAGGTGTTCGCGGCGCTCGTGGTCGGCCGCGTGGGCCGTTTCCTTGCGCTTGGCGAAGATGTCGTCGCAGGCGGCGCGGAAACGCTGCCACAGCGCCTGTTCCGCGCGGCGCTCGAGCGGCAAGGCTTTCGCCAGTTCCTGCCATTTATCCTGCAAGGCTTTCAGCATGTCGACCGTGTTGCGCTCTGACGGCTTGAGCAAGCCCACTTCGACGATCAATTGTTCGCGGCGCGCCGTCTCGATCTGGCGCTGCGTATCGAGCGGCTTCGACAGGGCGTCCAGCGCGGCGCCAAATTCCGCGTCCAGGCGTTTCTTTTCCTTGCGGTCGATGGTGCCCAGGCGCGTCCACGCCTGGCGCAAGCGCTGCGAGGCGGACGCGACGTGTTTCCAGTCGGTACTCTCCTCGGCCGCCAGGGCCGCCGTTTCCGCGATCAGTTCCTGGGCCTTCGCCGCATTGCCGTGGCGCTCTTCGGCCAGCTGCTTGAAATGCTGGGCCGCCGGCGCATAGGCCACGCTGCAGGCCGCGTCGAAACGCTCCCACAAAGACTTCGGTGCGGGACCGGACAAGGTGTCGAGCGACTTCCAGCGCTCGCGCAGGCTGCCCACTTTCTTGGCCAGCTCGGCCATTGGGAGTTGCTGCGCCGGCAATTCCTCGCCCGCCTTGACCAGTTCCTCGCGCGACACGTTGCCGCCCCAGCGCGCCCAGTCGGCCAGGCGCTTGAACTCTGCGCGCACATGGGCCAGGCGGTCAGCTTGCGCCGGCGTCAAACGGCCGTGCTTGGTGTCGCGCAAAGTCTTGTCGTGTTCGGAAGCCACGTGCAGCAAGCCATCCTGCAGGGCCGCTTCCATGGCGTCGAGCACCTTGAAGAATTGCTCTGTCGCTTCTTTCGACACGGGTGCGTGTTCCTGACGCGGCTTGCGCGGTACAGGTACAGGCTCGGCATGGGCCGCTGCGGCCTCTGGCACCGCGTGCACGGGCGCCGGCGCGCTGGCCAGCACGGCCGCAAATTGCTGCTGCAAGCTGTCGGACAATGGCGACTCGGGCAGGCGCGGCAAAGCTTGCCAAGCGCGTTTCAAGACATCCACGTCAAGGGTGGCGGCGTCCTGCGCCTGCCATTCGGCCAGCGCGGCCTGACGCGCGTCGAACACGGCCTGGTGCTGCTGCAGCGCTTGCAAGGCGGACTGCGCCTGCTCGCGCGCCTGCGTGAAATCGGTTTCCAGGTGTTTCGGCACGGAGGCGCGCTCGGGCGATTGCGCATGCTGCGCATGTTCTGCGTCGAGGCGGGCCAGCGCCTGCGCCAGCTCGCCGGCGGACTGGCCGCTGGCAGCCAAGGCGCGCGCGGCGGCGACGGCGTCAATCACGGCGCGCTGCAGCGCCACTTGCGCTTCCAGGCGGGCGGCCAGCGCGGCGCGCGCGGCGGCAAACGCCGTCGCCAGCTCGGGCGTGGCCTTGATGACTTGCCATTGGCGGTCCAGCTCGGCCACCTGGTTCGGGCTCAGCTTTTCATCGTTCAACAGGCGCTGTGCCGTGTCGATGCTGGCCTGGGCGCGTTGCGTCTCGGCTGCCTGGTGGCGGATCAGGTCGATGCGGCCCTGCATCAGCTTGGCCACGCGGCGGTCGGTATTGCGCATGGCGTGGTGGACTTTTTCCAGCAAGGGCAAGGCATGGACGTGTTCGGCCGCGATCAGACGGGTATCGGCAAATTCGCTGGACATGATGAAATCGGCAGCGGCGGTTTCGTCACCAGCCACGGCATGGGCACGCGCAACCTGTTCGGCGCGGCGCGATGCGCTCTGCGCCGAGGCGGCGGCCTGTTCTGCCACGACAGGATCGGGTGCGGCAGTCTTGCTGGCAGAACGCTTGAAGAGAAATTCGAACATGACGGGTTTCGCGTGGATCAAAACCACCATCATAACAAAGCCCGGGGTATTGCATCGGACAGGTATGTACAAGTTACCAAATCAGTAACATAGTAAGCAAGCTGGCATTTCTCCTATGAGAGCGCCAGTGCAAAACCACGGACGCGTCCCCGGCGCAAACGCGAGAACGGGGTGTGCGCTCGCTCCCCGTTCAAGCCTGCGCGCGCAGCGGCTGCGGCGGCACGGGCGGCGCGGACTCTGTGCCATCCGCTATCGTTTCGGCGCTGCCGCCGGCTGCCGGCAAAACAAAGGGCAGCACCTGCGCCTTGCCACGGCGCGCTTCCTGCGCGCGCGCATCGTGGGCGAGGAACTGGTAGGCGATGGCAAACCATGTTTCGCCGACGATGACCTTGCGCGCCAGCGCGAACAGCTCGCGCTCTTCTTTTTCCAGGCGCTGCAGCAAGGCCGCGCAAAAGGCGTCGATGGCGGCGCACAGCTGCTCGGCCTGCGATTCGGAATGGTCGATGGCGGCGCCCGCGCGCTGCTGCACGACGTTGATGCTTTCCAGCGCCGCATGGTTCAAACCGTTGAGCTCATTGAGCAAACCGTCCGCATGCGGCGCGGCCTGGCGGATGGCGGGGATCAGATACATCTCCACCTTGCGCCAGTAGCCGCCCTGGTACAGCCGGCTCAGCCAGTCGCCCGCATACTGAAGTTGGGCCAGATTGAGCCTGCTCTGGTGGCGCAGCTGCACATGCATGTATTTCTGAAAAGCCAGCAGACTCATGCGGATGCTGGCCTGTTCCACCGACAGGGAAACCAATATATATGTTGCCGTAAGCATGCACTCACTCCCGAAAATGGGCTGGATATCTGATCCTGGAAGTGAAAGTGTAAAGACTACCGACAGCGGCCGGTTTGATCCTGCACAAACCCGCGACGGGCCAGCCGCGCTTTCTTTACGGCGCGCGCAAGCCGATATGCAGATTGACAACACCAGGCTCTTCCGACGGCGTGACGTCGCCGCCAAAGCTTTTCACCAGCCGCTGCATGCCCTTGTTGCGCGCCATGGCCTCGCCCACCAGCGCCTCCGTGCCCCGACTGCGGAAATAATCGACGAGCTTTTCAAACAGGATATGGCCCAGGCCCTTGCCTTTCAGGGCCGAGCGCACGGCGATGGCGAAGTCGGCGTGGATATTGTCCGGGTCGGCCACGGCGCGCACCACGCCCAGGGTTTCCGGCTTACCGTCCGGGCCCGTGTGCGTGGCGATGAAGGCCATGGCGCGGTCGTAATCGATCTGCGTCAGGCGCGCCAGCTGCGACACGGGCAGCTCGCGCATGGAAGTGAAAAAGCGCAGGCGCACGTCGTCCGGGTCCAGCGCGTGGAACAGGTCCATGTGCTGCGGCGCGTCCTCGGGGCGGATGGGGCGCAGCAGAATCGGCTGGTCCATCCACGTCACCTGCTCTTCGAGCTCCTGCGGATACGGGCGGATGGCCAGGCGGTCGCGCTGCTGGCCCGGTTGCAAACGGATGCGCGCGTCGAGGGCGATCACGCCATCGGCGTCGGCCACCAGCGGGTTGATGTCGAGTTCGGCCAGTTCGCCGATGTCGGCCACCAGTTCGGCCACCTGGATCAGCGTGTAGCAGATGGCGTCGATGTCGGCCGGCGGCTGGTTGCGGTAGCCGGCCAGCAGTTTCGACACGCGTGTGCGCGCCAGCATGTCGCGCGCCAGCACCATGTTCAGCGGCGGCAGGCCGATGGCGTGGTCGGCCGTCACTTCCACGGCGATGCCGCCCTGCCCCACGAGGATCACGGGGCCGAAGGCGGCGTCGGTCGTCACGCCGACGATCAATTCATGCGATTGCGGCCGGCGCGCCATCTGCTGCACCGTGAAGCCGTCGATCAGCGCGTCGGGCCGCATGCGGCGCACGCGCTTGAGCATGGCGGCGGCGGCCGTGCGCAGGATGTCGGGCGTGTCGAGGTCGAGCGCCACGCCGCCCACGTCGGATTTGTGCGCGATGTCGGGCGAATGGATCTTCAGCGCGACGGGATAGCCGATGTCGGCCGCCACGGCCAGCGCCTCTTCCACGTCGGCCGCCATGCGCGTGGTGGCGACGGGAATGCCGTAGGCGGCCAAAATCTCTTTCGAGCGGCATTCGCCGAGCACCGTCTGGCCGGCCGCCAGCGCGGCGGCGACGATTTCGCGCACCCTGGCGCGGCGCGGCGTGGCCGACATGGGCAGCTGCGCCGGCACCTGCATCAGGGTTTCCTGGTTGCGCCGGTACTGCACGATCTGCATGAAGCCATGCACGGCCTTTTCCGGCGTATCGTAGGTGGGAATGCCGGCCCGGTTGAAGACCTGGCGCGCGGGCGCCACGGTGGTGCCGCCCAGCAGGCATGACAGCACCGTGCGCGAAGTGGCCTTGATCAGCGGCGTGACGGCTTCGGCGATGTCGATCGACGAGACCATGGCCGTGGGCGCGTGCAGCAGCAGCAAGGCGTCCGCCTGCGGCTCGTCGAGCAGCGGCTTGATGGCGTCGGCATAGCGCTGCACGGCCGCGTCGCCGGGCAAGCCCACGGGGTTGTCGTGCGACCAGCCGCGTGGCAGCGCCTTTTCCAGCGCGATCACGGTGTCGGGCGACAGCTCGGCCAGCTTGCCCCCGCTGCTCACCAGGGCGTCGGTCGCCATCACGCCCAGGCCGCCGCCGTTGCACAGGATCGCCAGGCGCTCGCCGCGCTGCGAGCGGATATGCGTGAGGGTTTCCACGGCGTCGAACAGTTCTTCGGCCGAATACACGCGCAGCATGCCGGCGCGGCGGATGGCCGCGTCATAGACGGCATCGGAACCGGCCAGCGCGCCCGTGTGCCAGGCCGCCATGGCCGCGCCTTCCGCCTCGCGCCCCGCTTTCAGGACGATCACGGGTTTGCTGCGCGCGGCCGCCCGCGCGGCCGACATGAACTTGCGCGCGGCCTGGATATCTTCCATGTACAGCAGGATGGCGGCCGTGTCGATGTCGCCGGCCAGGTAGTCGAGCAGGTCGCCGAAATCGATGTCGTAGCTGGCGCCGAGCGAAATGAACTTGGAAAAGCCCACGCCGTGCGCGTTGGCCCAGTCGAGCACGCCCGACACCAGCGCGCCCGATTGCGACACGAAGGCGATCTTGCCGCTCGTCGCGCCGACATGGGCGAAGCTGGCGTTCAAGCCCAGTTTCGGCACGAGCAGCCCCATGCTGTTGGGCCCCAGGATGCGCAGCAGGTGCGGCTTGGCCGCTTTCAGCATGGCCAGGCGCAGCGACTGTTCGCGCACGGGATCGAGGCCCGACGTCATGACGATGGCCGCGCGCGTGCCCAGCGCGCCCAGTTCGCGGATCAGCGCCGTGATGGTGGCGGGCGGCGTGCAGATGATGGCCAGGTCCGGCGCCTTCGGCAAGTGCGCCAGCTTGCGGTAGCATTTCAGGCCCATCAGCTCGTCGTACTTGGGATTGACGGGCCAAATCTCTCCCTGGTAGCCGCCGCCCAGCAAGTTGTACAGGGCGATGGCGCCCAGCTTGCGCTCGCGCGCCGTGGCGCCGATCAGGGCCACCGAGGCCGGCTTGAACAGCTTGTTGAGATTACGGATACTCATGTTCTGGCCTCATGGTTTGCCGGAGCGGCTTGGTCACGTCCCAGTGTATAGGATGCGTTGCCAAAAAAACTTGACCTTGTCACGCGTTTCGCAAAAAATCACGCGCCTACCAGCGCGAACGGTGGCTTTCCGTGACGCCCGCCAGCTGCGCCACGATGCGCTTGGGAGACTCCGCGCTGGTGCGCACCCAGCCGCTGAACGTGCCGATGGGCTGGATGTAGCGGCTGGCGGCGATCCACAGGTTCTTGTCTTCGCGCCGCGCGCCTTCCGGCTTGAAGTGCAGGTCGAGCAAATCGTCGTCCGTCCACACATGCCACGGCGCCAGCGGATTGTCGGGATTGAAATCGAAATGCGCGCGGCCCAGCGGATACAGCTGGCCATCGAGCCACAGCGCGTTTTCATGCGCGCCGAAATAGCCGGCCTGCAGATTGAAACCGAGGTCCAGGCTGTGCGCCGAAGCCCAGCGCCACTCCGTCTCGCGCGCCAGCAGTCCGTTCGAATAATCGAAGCTGGCCACGCCGTCGTCCAAACTGTAGCCGACGGCGCCGCAGCGCACGGTGCCCCACAAGGGCAAGCCGCCCGACTTTTGCGTCGCATGCACGCTGCCCCCCTCGCCCACAGGGCCGATGGCCAGCAGGGTGGGCGCCACGGGCGGGCCGCATTCCGCATCGATGCCGAAATGGCCGCAATCGAGCCGCAAACGGTAGCGCTGCTGGGGCTGGGCCTCGATGCTGATTTTTTGCGACAAAAAACGGAAACGGCTGCTGACGCCCGCATGCGGCGCCACCGATGCGCACAGGCCGGGGATGCCATCCTGCGAAAAGCTGGCCACGATCTTGCCCTTGTGGCGGTCGAAGGCATACGCGAAGGCCGTGCTGGTCCAGCCCAGGTCGACGATGGCCACGCCGCAGAACACGGCAGGTGTCGACAGGGCCACGTAATGCCAGCGCTTGTGGTGGAACAGGCGCCAGAGACCGCCGCGCGCATAGGGCGGCGCCAGCGCGGCCCAGTCGAAGGCGTCCAGCTGGCCCGTGTAGCGGCCGAAGCATGGCTGGCCGTCGGCATCGAGCAGTGTGGGCGGAGCCGGCGGCAGCATCATGCGGCCTGCCTTGCGGCGGCGCCGCCATCGTGCAGCGCCTCGGCCAGCAGCGCACCGAAGGCTGCCGGCTGCGCCTGAACTATCTCGATATCCGGGCAGGCATGCCAGAGCGCCAGGCGCCGCACGGCGCCAGCCACGTCCTGCACCAGGCGGGGAATGACGCGCACGCCGTCTTCCAGCGCCAGCGACTTGATTTCGAAGCGCCCCTGCGCACGGTGCGCCTTGGCGTCCAGACGTCCCACGAGCGCGCCACGGCGCAAGATCGGCAAGGTGAAGTAGCCGTAGCGGCGTTTTTCAGCGGGCGTATAGCATTCGAGCCGGTAGTCAAAACCGAACAATTCCAGCGCGCGGCGGCGGTCCCAGACGACGGGGTCGAACGGCGACAATATCGTCGTCAGGGTGGGCGCCAGCTTGCCGGCGGCCGCCGCGCGCGCCAGTTCCGCGTGATCGGCATGCACGTACACGGCGTCCATCCAGCCATCGACCGTGCAGCGCAGCAGCGTACCCTCGTCCACCAGCGCCTGCAAATCGTGCGCCAGGCTGGCGCGCGACTGTTTGGTGCGGAAGTAGTCGCTGATCCAGCTGGCGCGCGCCAGGCCCAGCGCCTTCACGCTGGCCAGCAGCAGGCGCCGGCGCACCTGCTCTTCCGGCGGCAGCAAGCCGTCGTGCCAACCCGGCAGCACCCGTTCGGCCAGGTCGTAATAGCGCTGGAACTGATGGCGTTTGGCGATCATCAGCACGCCCGATGTAAACAGTACTTCGAGCGAGCGCTTTTCCGGCTTCCAGCTCCACCAGCCACCCGCCTGGCCATCCGTGCGTTCAAAGTCCGCCGAGCGCGCGGCGCCGTTGGCGCGGATATGTTCGAGCACGGAAGCGACGGCTTCGCCCTGTTCGGCCATCCATTTGACGGAGTATTTCCAGCCCATGGCGGCCGGGTCCAGCATGCGGTGGCGGTACAAGCCATAGTCTTCAATGGGCACAAAGCACGCTTCATGCGCCCAGTATTCGAACAGCGCGCCCTCGGCCAGCAATTGCTCGAGCCACGGCTGCGGATAGTCGCCCAGCCGGCTCCACAGCACCAGATACGGGCTGCGCGCCACCACATGGATGGTGTCGATCTGCAGCACGCCCATCTGGCGGATGGCGGCCAGCACGTCGGCCTTCACGGCCTTTTTACGCCGCGCCTGCAGCAAGCCCTGTGCGGCCAGGTGCAAGGCGCGCGCGGCGGCCAGGGAGAGGGGCGCGAGTATCGGTGCGGCGGGCGGAATCGGCAAGGTCAGTTCTTCCTCAAAAAAAGGGGACGCGTCGGCGGCAGGCATTTCAGGAAGATACCGCATTCCCGTCGCGCACCATGCATTTTTTTCTTGAATTTTATGGCTCTGTCATCGGCAAGTAGGGGAAATGCCGGAATCTTCCCTTGGATGTCTTGTCTGACTCTGCATACTTACCCTGCAGGAGCAGATCATGCGGTCAGCCGAATGGATCACCTTGATTGCGCAGTTTGCTCGTTTGAGCAGACGCCAGCGGCAGGCAGGCATTGCCCTGCTGCATGGCAACGCGCCACACGACGCGACCGTCGCGCTGCTGGAAAATGTGGCGCAGCCGCGATTGGCCTGTCCCGCCTGCGGCTCGGCGCACCTGCACCGGCATGGTCATGCGCACGGACTGCAGCGCTACCGTTGCGTGCCCTGCGGCCGCACCTTCAACGCCTTGACGGGCACGCCGCTGGCGCACCTGCGCCACAAGACCTTGTGGCTCGATTACGCCGATTGTCTGCTGGCATCGGATTCCGTGCGCAAGGCGGCGTTACAGCTGGGCGTACACCGCAATACCACGTTTCGCTGGCGCCACCGTTTTTTGTCGTTGGCAAAGACGGACCGGCCGCATGGCCTGCACGGCATCGCCGAGGCAGACGAGTTATATCTGCTGGAATCGGAAAAGGGATCCAGAAACATGACGCGTCCGCCCCGCCGCCGGGGCGGCCATGCCCATAAACGCGGCATATCGAACGAACAGGTCTGCATCCTGGTGGCGCGCGACCGTACGGGACAGACCCTCGATTTCGTCACGGGAAAAGGAGCGCTAACCAAGGCGCAGTTGCATCACTGTTTGTTGCCCGCCATCGACAAGGATGTGCTGCTGGTCACCGATGGTCATGCAGCCTATCGGGCCTTCGCCAGGGAAGCGGGGATCAGCCACCAGGCCGTCAACCTGCGCGCCGGCATCCGCGTGCAGGGCGCCGCCCACGTGCAGAACGTCAACGCCTATCACAGCCGTTTGCGACAATGGATGGGGCCGTTTCACGGCGTGGCGACGCGCTACCTGCCGAACTATCTGGGATGGCGTTGGATACTCGACGCCAGGCGTATCCGTTCACCGGAAACGCTGTTGAAAGCAACGCTGGGTGCATTTCCACATCTAACGGTGACATAGCCAATTTTATTCATGCTTTCGCACATTTTTACTCACCTTGCGCACCAGCATAGTGCAAAAAACCCGGGCTATATGAACAGTTGATGACAAGCGCACGAGACTTCTTGACATGCCTCATGCGCTTCTATAACTTAAGAATAATATTGCCATAAGGCAATTAAATTGTTCCCCTATCTTTGCCCCGCAAGGCGCTGCCGTGGCGGTGAAGCACGCGCAACACCATAGGCGGGGATGCGGAGGTAGCCCGTCTGACCAATCTCGCATAACCAATAAAAACAAGGAAGATCGCATGCACACATCCCTGCTTCGGCCCCGGCAGCACCAGGCCGGCTTTATCCACTTTTCCAGGCGGCGCCTGCCGCTGGCCGTGGCCCTGCTGCTGGCGGCATGCGGCGGTGGCGGCGACAAGCCGGCCACGCCCGCCATGGCCCAGCACCTGCTGGCGCAGGCATCGGCCGAAACGGCACTGACGCCAGTCGCCGCCACGGCCAGCTCGGCGGAACGGGGCGACCTGTCGGCCAGCGCCGCGATCGACCGCAACGACGGCACGCGCTGGGGCAGCGCGTTCTCCGACAATGAATACCTGACCCTCGATTTCGGCATCTCGCAGCGCATCACGCGCGTGCATATCGCCTGGGAAAACGCGCACGCCAGCGCCTACCTGCTGCAGGTATCGGACGACAATACGCACTGGACCACCATCCAGAACGTCAGCGACAGCAAGGGCGGCATCGAGGACATCACGGGGTTCGACGCGCAAGGTCGCTACCTGCGCATGCAGGGCGTCAAACGCGCGGGCCAGTATGGTTACTCCATCTTTGAAATCCAGGCATTTTCGGGCACACCCGTACTGCCGCCCGTGACGCCGCCCGTCACCGAACCGCCCCCGGTCACCATCGATCCGGGGCAGCCCGGCGTGGCCATCTCGCCCGTGGCCGCCACTTCCTCTCCCGTGGAAAACGCCGGCATGTCGGCCGCCATGGCGATCGACGGCAAGACGGGCACGCGCTGGGCCAGCAAGTTCGAGGACGGCGCCTGGATACAGTTCGACTTCGGCGCGAAGACGCCCGTCGGCTACATGAAACTGCTGTGGGAAAACGCGTACGGCAAGCAGTACGCGCTGCAGGTGTCCGACGACGGGCAGAACTGGTCGCAAGTGCGCTACGTGAGCAATGGCCACGGCGGCACCGAGGAATTCTTCAACCTGGGCATCCATGCCCGCTACATCCGCCTGCAGGGCGTGGCGCGCGCCACGCAGTATGGCTATTCGCTGCTGGAAGTGAGCTTCAAGACGCCGGGCAGCGACAACAGCCTGCCGTCGACCGCGACGTCGGCGCTGAAATTCCCCGCCAACGGCGCCGACTGGACACCGCTGCCCGCCGCCGCGCAGCCGCTGGAAAGCCTGCAATTCACGCTTGCCGACGGCACGCTGGTGACGCGCTTCGGCGCGCGCGGCCTGGCGCGCCATGGCCGCGAGCGGGGCGAGGAATGGAATGAGATCGGCTACGGTCCGAATGAAACGGTCGATCCCGTCACGGGCCTGCCGCAGGACAAGGGTCCGGGCAATTACCTCACTTTCGTGCCGCAGTACTTCAAGAACCGCACCTGGGGCGTGGAAATCATCGACAACAGCAAGGTCCGCGGCGTCACCAAGCCTACGCTGATCGTCAACCAGTACACCACCGTCGATTTCCTGTCCGGCGGCGTGGCCTTCTTCCGCGGCTTCGACCGTCCCGGCGTGACGGGCTATGGCTGGATGTCGCCCGGCGAACTGGTGGACCGCAACGTCCCCGTCTGCAAGCCGATGGCCTATCCGGCCAACGACAGGCTGACGAACGCCAACGGCATCAACGGCGCCTGCACCTTGCTGATCAAGGAGTACCCGGGCCATGGCGGCCTCGATGCCGGCGGCATGCCGAATGGCACCGACGTCAAGGCGCGCGCGCTGACGGCTGGCGACATCATCGAAGTGTCGCCATCGATGTTCTCCACCACCGCCGCGATGGCATCGAAAGGCGATGATGGCGGCATCCGCTACTACTCGTACGAATGGACGTATGTGGTAGGCGCGGGACTGCGGCCGTGGTATGGCGTGCAGCCGCGCCTCAATGGCGTGCCCCTGCCGGAAGAAACGCTGTCCGGCGGCCTCGGTTCCGTGTCGTATAACTACTCGGACAACGCCCTGTTCATGTTCCAGCAGCCGCACAACAACATCGGCATGCAGAACATGCAGCGCTTTGTCGAGGGCCGCCGCCTTGTGCACACCAACTTCACCACCGGCGAGCACAACGAAGGCGGCAACGACCGCTACGCGCCCGCCGTCGGCCTGCAGGGACAGCGCTACGGCCAGTCGGCCTGCATCGCCTGCCACGTCAACAATGGCCGCAGCCCCGCGCCGATGGCCATGAACCAGCGCCTCGACACGATGGCCGTGCGCGTCGCCAGCATCAATGCGGCGGGCCAGCAGGTGCCGCATCCGCAATACGGCACGGCGATCCAGATGAATGCCGTGTCACCGTCCGGCGTGCCGCAAAACTGGGGCAACAGCGTCAGCGTGGGCGGTTTTACGACACGCAAGACTACCTTGGCCGATGGCACGCAGGTCGAACTGCGCAAGCCGACCTTGGCCTTCGAAGGCCCGGTGCCGCAAATCGTCTCGCTACGCGCGGCGCCGCCAATGATCGGTACGGGCCTGCTGGAAGCCGTGCCGGAAGCCGACATCCTGGCGCGTGCGCGCAGCACGCCGGATGCCGACGGCGTCATGGGCCTGCCCAACTATGTGTATGAACCGGAGACGGGCGCCGTGCGCCTGGGCCGCTTCGGCTGGAAGGCCGCGAAAGCCACCTTGCGCCACCAGGCCGCCGACGCGCTGCTGCTGGACATGGCCGTCACCTCGCCCGTGTACCGCAACCGCGCCTGCACGGCGGGGCCGGTGGCCTGCGCGGCGGGCGGCGTCCAGCCGGGCATCTCGGAAGCGGACCTGCAGTCGATCACGCAATACCTGGCCCTGGTGGCCGTGCCGGCCCAGCGCAGCATCGCCAGCGGCTTCCCGAAAGGCGTGGCGCCGATCGAGGAACTCAAGGTCGACCCGCAGCAGGTGGCCGCCGGTTCGAAGCTGTTCCAGGGCATGCGCTGTGCCGCCTGCCACACGGTGGAAATGAAGACCGGTGCGGGACATCTGTTCGCGGAACTGCGCAACCAGACCATCCGCCCGTACACCGACCTGCTGCTGCATGATATGGGCCCCGAACTGGCCGACACCTTCAAGGAAGGCCAGGCGCAAGGCAGCATGTGGCGCACGGCGCCCCTGTGGGGCATCGGCTACACGGAAAAAGTCATGGGCAATGGCGGCAAGGCCGGCTACCTGCATGACGGCCGCGCGCGCAGCCTGACGGAAGCGATCCTGTGGCACGGCGGCGAAGGGACCAAGGCGCGCCAGCGTTTCGAGAATCTGTCGAAGACGGACCGCGAGACGCTGCTGGCTTTCCTCAAGTCGCTGTAAAGTCGGTCTAAGCAGCTTGCCCTGGCGGGGCCGTCATGGAAACACGACCGTCACCGCCAGCCCCCTGCCCTGCAGCCCTTCGCCAAGGATGATGTGCGCGCCATGCCGTTCGGCGATGCGGCGCACGATGGACAGCCCCAGGCCGCTGCCGGGCAGCTGTCCGCCGCCCAGGCGCACGAAGCGTTCGAACACGCGCTCGTGCAGTTCTGGCGCGATGCCGGGCCCCGTGTCGGCCACGCGCAGATAGCTGCGCCCCTCCTCCACGCCGCAGTTGACGGCCACAAAACCCGGTGTAGGCGTGTAGCGCAGCGCATTCTCGACCAAGTTACGCAGCAGCAGCTGCAGGCTGTCCGCATGCAGCGCGCACGGCGCCGGCGCCATGTTCACGCTTAGCGACAGCCCGTACTGCGCGGCCAGCGCCTGCCATTGCGCGCCCTGCTGCGCCAGCAAGTGCGCCAGGTCGCCCGGCGCCAGCGCTGTCTCCGCTTGCGACTGCGGATCGAGCTGCGCCAGCGCCAGCAGCTGGTTGACGAGGCGCGTGGCGCGCTCCACGCTGGCGCCCAGGGCGGCGATGAATTCCTCGCGTTCGTCCGCGCTGCGGGCCCGCTGCAGCACTTGCAGATTGGTTTTGATGGCGGCCAGCGGCGTGCGCAGCTCGTGCGCCGCATCGGCCGTGAAGCGCTGCTCGTTGTCGCGGCTTTGCCGCACCCTGCCGAACAGGCGGTTTATTTCCAGCAGCAGCGGATGCAGTTCGGCGGGCGCGCCCGCCAGCCTGACGTCGGCCAGTTCATCGGGCGTGCGCGCCGACACTTCATCGGCCGACGCCTGCAGCACGCGAAACACGCGGTGGATGCTCCACCAGATGGCGATCGTGGCCAGCGCCACCAGCAGCAGGCCGAACAGCGCGATGCGGTAAAAGAAGCCGCGGCTGATGTCGTCGCGGTGGCTGGTCGGCTCGGCCACCAGCAGTTGCAAAGTGCGCTGCGGGTCCCACAGCGAAAACAACCGCCAGCGCTGGCCGCCGATGCTGGTCCAGGACAGGCCGTCCGGCGCGCTGCGCGACAGGGCGATATCGGACGCCGCGTCATTGCGGTACAGCACGCGCTGCTGCGCGTCGCGCACCTTGAACAGCAAATACTGATGGGGATTCGGATGGCCGCGCAGCGGCACGTCGATCGGCCCCGTCAAGCCGTGTTTGCGCGCATCCTTTTCCACCAGCGACAGCAGCAGATGGCCCGTCTCGATCAGCGACTGGTCGAACAATTCCTGGCTTTCGCGGCGCGCTTCCACGTACACGATGGCGGCGCTGCCCACCCACAGGGCCAGGGTCAGGCCCAGCAGCACGGCCAGCAGGGTGCGCCGCAAGGACCAGGTTTTCACGCCGCCGCCAGCCGTTAAGAATCTCTTAAGAACTTCTGCGCAAGATCCGGAGCGAAATATTTTTTGGGATGCCATGTCCGCAATTGTAAATGATTCTTATTGCCTCAATGATTCCCATTAGCTTGCACAGCAACACACACCAATAACTCATCCACCATCAGGAGTTTGCATGTCCAACAGCACCCGCCGCGCGCCCCTGCCGCGTCCCACCACCCTGGCCCTGGCCGTGGCCGCCCTGTCCTGCCTGCCGGCGCACGCCCAGACGGGCGCGCCTGCCAGCATGCCGGAAGTGGTGGTCTCCGCTTCCGGTTTCGAGCAGGACATCAAGCAGGCGCCCGCCTCGATCACGGTGCTGACGCGCCAGGAACTGTCGAAGGAGCGTTTCGGCAACCTGACGCAGGCGCTGGAAAGCGTGGAAGGCATCGACGTGGGCGCGGCGGGCGACAAGACGGGCGGCATGAACATCAGCATCCGCGGCATGCCCAGCGACTACACGCTGGTGCTGATCGACGGACGGCGCCAGAACGCGGCCGGCAATGTCACGCCGAACGGCTTCGGCGGCACGCAAACGAGCTTCATGCCGCCGCTGGCCGCCATCGAGCGCATCGAGATCATCCGCGGCCCCATGTCGACCCTGTACGGCTCGGACGCCATGGGCGGCGTGATCAACATCATCACGCGCAAGGTGGGCAAGCAGTGGATGGGCTCCGTCTCGGCCGACTACACCGTGCAGCAGGAATCGGACTTCGGCGACGTGAAAAGCGGCCGCTTCTACCTGAGCGGCCCCATCGCCACCGACCTGCTGGGCCTGTCCCTGCGCGGCAGCAAGCAGCGCCGCGACGCGGCCGATATCCGCTCCCCGAATGCGGCCGGCGGAAGTACGGCAGCCAGCATGGGCGCGAACCCCGTGCGTGCGGACATCGAAAACTTTGGCGCGCGCCTGGCCTTCACGCCGAACCGCTACCACACCGTCATCCTCGACGCGGACGCGGGCCGCCAGACCTACGACAATTCGAACGGCCAGCTCGGCACCAAGACCGTACAGGGCGGCTACGGCCCGGAACAAAAATACAAGCGCGACCAGTGGACCCTGTCACACACGGGCCGCTTCGGCTTCGGCACTGTGGACAGCAGCTATATGGTGAACAAGACGGAAACCCTGGGCCGCACGATCCCGCCAGGCACGCCCGGCGCCGTCGCCGGCAGCGCGCGCACGCTGGAAGTGGAAAGCCAGGTGTTCGACACCAAGCTGGTCATGCCATTAGGCAAGCACATGGCGACCATCGGCGCGCAGTGGTGGAAGGCGGAAATGACGGACGGCGTGGCGCCGAAAAAATTCGAGTTCACGCAAAAAGCCCTGTTCGTGGAAGACGAATGGCAGGTGCTGGAGAACGTCGCGCTGACCTTTGGCGCCCGCTATGACGATCACAGCATCTTCGGCGGCCAGACCAGCCCCCGTGCGTATGCCGTGTGGAACGTGACGCCGAGCTGGACCGTCAAGGGCGGCGTCAGCAAGGGCTACAAGACGCCGCGCGTGGAGCAACTGTCGCCCGGCATCAACGGTTTCGGCGGCCAGGGCACGATCCCCCTCGTCGGCAGCCCGGAATTGAAGCCGGAAACGAGCACGACGACGGAAATCGGCACCTACTTCGACAACCTGGCCGGCTGGACGGCCAGCGGCTCCCTGTTCAACAACGAATTCAAGGACAAGATCACGACGGGCACCGGTCTCGTCAACTGTGACTACCGTCCATCGCCGAACCGTCCAGGCTGCGTCAGCTTCGGCAACTGGCCCAACGTCGATGCGTTTGGCCAGTCCGTCAACGTGGATGAGGCCGTCACGCGCGGCGTCGAGCTGAACACGCGCTTCCCGCTGGGCAAGACCTTGTCGGCCAGCGCCAACTACACGTACACGGAAAGCGAACAGAAGAGTGGCAGCAACGCGGGCAAGCCGCTGAGCGACACACCCAAGCACGCCGTCAATGCGCGCCTGTCGTGGGATATCTCGCGCGAATGGAATGGCTGGCTGCGCGCCGAATACCGCAGCGAGCGCTTCCGCGATCCGGGCACCTCGGCTTCCACGCGCGCCGCCAAGGCCGCGCTGGGCGACTACAAGGGCTACACCATGCTGCACCTGGGCACCAGCTACCAGCTGAACAAGCGCGTGACATTGAACGCGGCCGTGTACAACCTGCTCAACAAGGACTTCATCGACTACCAGCCGTACCGTGGTTCATCGGCGCCGACCTTGACCTACGCCAACCGCTATGTCAACAGCCTGGACGGACGCCGTCTGTGGCTGTCGGCCACCGTCGATTTCTGATGAGTTGATGGCTGACCAGCCATAGAGCACAACGGGCTGCCTCAGGGCGGCCCGTTTTCTTTGTCAGGCCGCTTTCGGCTTGTCGATGCAATAACCGATCGCATGCACGGTGCGTATCAAGTCGCGCCCCAGCTTCTTGCGCAGGTGGTGGATATGCACTTGCACGGCATTGCTTTCCACCTCGCCGCCCCAGCTGTACAGGTTTTTCTCCAGCTGCTCCCGGCTCAGCACGCGCCCGCCGTGTTCCAGCAGCAGTTGCAGGATGCGAAATTCCTTCACTGTCAGCATCACGGGCAATCCCCCTTGCGTCACCTGCCGGTCCGCGATATCGAGCACAAGGTCGCCGTGCACGAGGTGCTCGCGCAGGCGGCCCGCGGCGCGGCGGCAGGCGCTGCGGATGCGCGCGGCCAGTTCGTCGAGGTCGAACGGCTTGACGATGAAGTCGTCGGCGCCCGCGTCGAGGCCGGCGATGCGCTCGCCCACCGTGTCGCGCGCCGTGACGACCAGCACGGCGCCGCTGTAGCCGTTATCGCGCAGCACGCCCAGCGCCTGCATGCCGTCCTGCCCGGGCAAGCCCAGGTCGAGCAGGATGCAGCCATAGTCGTGGAGACGCACGGCCGTGTGCGCGTGTTCGGCGCTCGTGACCCAGTCGACGGCATAGCCGCCCTGCTCCAGGCCGATCTGCGTGGCGCGGCCCAGCTGCGGGTCGTCTTCGGTCAGCAAGATGCGCATGGGGAAGCGGCGCGGCCCGCTCAGTCCTTTTTCTTGATCAGGCCCGCCAGCGCGGCAAACGGATTGTGCGTGGCCGGCGCCACCTCGGCCGACAGCAAGCCCGCGCCACGGTCCGCTTCCAGGTAGCGCGAGTGCTCATTGTCGTGGCAATAAAGGCACAGCAGTTCCCAGTTGCTGCCATCGGGCGGATTGTTGTCGTGGTTGTGGTCGCGGTGGTGCACGGTCAGCTGCTGCACGTTGGCACGCGTAAATTCGCGCATGCAGCGGCCGCAGACCCACGGATACATCTTCAGCGAGCGCTCGCGGTAGCCGCTCTCGCGCTGGTCGGCGGCGCGGCGCGCTTCGGCCACGATCTTGTCCAGCCGTGCCGCATCGGGCTTTTTACTCTGCATGACAACTTTCGATATGGGAGGTAGAAGCATCCATTTTAATGAGGATGGGGGCGCAATTGTACTTTTTCTGCCACGCCGCCAGCCCGTGTCGCCACCGGCGCACCTTTTTTAGCGTGCGCGGCACCACAGATACTTGATTTAACGCAAAATAAGCCCAGCGACAGACCGCGAACAGACGATGGGCGTGGCGGCGACGGGCTTATGCGCAAGGCAGCCGATTTCGGCTATCATGCGCGCCACGCCGCCCCTCCCTTTTTCCATGAATCTAGCCTGCAAGCGCCCGTGATAGCGATAACGAGACCCCTGCAACGCCTTGCCCGCCGCCTGTACCGCATCAGTCTGGTGCCCCTGTTCGCGCTCATCCTGCTGCTGGCGCTGTGGGCGGCCGTCTACTATCAGGTGGGCCAGGAGCGGGCCAGCGCCGTGCGCGACGCCGTGGCCGCGAGCCAGTCGCTGGCGCGTACCCTGGCCGACCATACCAGTTTCACGCTGCGCCAGACCGACCATGCCACGCAATTGTTCAAGCTCAAATACGAGGAAACGGACGGCGGCCTGCGCCTCAATGAATTCACGCGCCGCCAGGGCCTGCTCGACAGCGTGCTGCCATCGAAGCTGGAACTGCCGATCGCCCTCATCGACGCGCATGGCAACGTCATCGACAGCGCCCACGCCTATCTGCCGGAAAACCTGGCCGCGCAGCCATTTTTCAGGGCGCTGGCCGCCAATGCATCCGACACGGTTTTGGTCGACACACCGATGCTCGACGCGGACGGCAAGCGCTGGACCATCCGCCTGGCGCGCCGCCTGAACGATGCGCGGGGCCGCTTTGCCGGCGCCATCGTCATCCACGTCGACCCCACGTATTTTGTCGACGACTACGACCGCCTGAACCTCGACGAGCATGGCGCGCTGATGCTGGTGGCGCGCGACAGCGGCCTGACGGTGGGCCGCATCGGCGAGCAATTGATCCTCAGCGACCGCATCGACTTCCGCATGCCGGGTCCGCCGCGGCACGCCCCCGAGGAACTGCTGATCGAGCCGCCCGTCGACGCGACGCCGCGCATCTACAGCTACCGCGAGCTGCCGCGCTACCCGCTGCTGGCCGTGGTGGGCGTGAGCCGCGCCGTTGCCCTGGCCCGCTTTGAACACCGCCGCCTGTTGTATGTGGGCGCGCTGCTCGCCGCCAGCGTGCTCATCGCCGGCTTTACGGCCCTGCTGATGCGCCAGAGCGCACGCCTGCGCCGCAGCATCCGCCAGGCAACGGAAACGCAGGCGCTGCTGCGCGCGGCGCACCACGGCAGCCTCGACTCGGTGCTGCTGCTGAAAGCCTGGCGCCCCGCCCCGGGCAAGCCGGTGGAAGACTTCATTTTCGCCGACGTCAACGAGCGGGCCGCCGACATGCTGGGCAAGCCGCGCTCCGAACTGCTGGGCCAGCGCGTGCTGCAGCAGATGCCGCTGCTGCGCGGCGAGCGTTTCTTCCAGCGCTTCGTGCTGGTGATGGAAACGGGCCAGCCGCTGGAAGATGAATTCGAGCTGCCGCTGGCCTCGGGCGGCACGCGCTGGCTGCGCCACCAGGTGGTGCCGATCACCGACGGCGTGGCAGTCACTTCGCGCGACATCAGCGCGCGCAAGCACGACGAACTGGCGCTGCAGGACAACCGCAGCTTCCTGCAGTCGCTGATCGACCATTTGCCCGTGCTGGTCTACGTGAAAAGCGCGCGCCCGGAAAACTTCGGCCAGATGGAAGTGTGGAACAAGGCGGCCGAGGACATCACCGGCCACCTGGCCGCCGACGTCATCGGCAAGACCGATTGCCAGGCATTCCCGCCCGACTTCGGCCTGCACGATGCCGAGGACGACCGCGCCATCCTGGCCGAGCACGGCGTCATCGACCATACGGAAAAGCCGCTGCGCCTGGCGGACGGCAGCCTGCGCTACCTGCGCGCCGTCTCCGTGCCCGTGTTCGACGAGCGCCAGCAGATCGAACATATCCTGTGCATCGCCGAGGATATCTCGCAGCGCCGCCAGCAAGAGCTGGAACTGCGCCAGAAACAGGCCGAACTGGCCGCCGTCAACGACGCCTCGCCGCTCGGCCTGGTGCGCCTGGACCGCCAGCGCCGCTGCACCTATGTCAACCGCACCTTTGAATCGATCACGGGCTTGCCGCGCGCGGCCGCCCTGGGCGCCGGCTGGACCAGCGCCCTGCACCCGGGCGACTATCCGCTGATGCACGTGGCGCTGGAACAGCTGACGCGCAGCCATGCGCCATTCCAGTCCACCTTGCGCTGCCTGCAGCGCGACGGCCGGCTGGTCTGGGTCTCCGTCAAAATTGCCCCCATCCTCATCGACGGCAAGATCGAAGGCTACGTGGGAACCCTGGACGACATCACCACCTTGCGCGAATCGGAAGTGGCGCTGCTGGAAAGCGAAGCGCGCCTGCGCACCATCGCCGACACCTTGCCAGCCATGATCGCCTACATCGACGCCGACCAGGTCTACCGCTTCCTGAACATCGCCTATGAACGCGAATTCGGCCTGACGGGCCGCCAGGCGCTGGGCAAGCGCGTGCGCGACACGGTGGGCGAAGCGCGCTACCGCACGGTGGCGCCGTATATCGAAAGAGTGCTGGCCGGCGAAACCCTGAGCTTCGAGGAAGAAGACGAGAAGGAAGGCATCGAGCGCTGCCTGGAAGTGATCTACATCCCGCAGATCGGCGAAGACAAGCTGCAGGTGGTGGGCTTTCACGTGATGCGCCAGGATATCACCGTGCAAAAGCGCGAAAAACAGCGCCTGCTGAAGCTGGCCCAGGTCGATGCGCTCACAGGCCTGTCGAACCGCGCCGGCTTCCAGCAAAAACTCAGCGACGCCATGCACGCGAGCCGCCAGCAGCAGCACCTGATGGCCGTCATGTACATGGATATCGACCGCTTCAAGCCCGTCAACGACACGCACGGCCACGGCACCGGCGACGCCCTGCTGCGCGCCTTCGCCCAGCGCCTGACGCACACCATGCGCGCCACCGACATCATCGCCCGCCTGGGCGGCGATGAATTCACCATCATCATGGAACAGATCACCCGGCCAGAAGACGCGGCCGTGCTGGCGGAAAAAATCGTCGCCGCCATGCAGCAGCCGTTCGAGCTCGACGGCATCACCGTGCGCATTTCGGCCAGCATCGGCCTGGCCTTCTACCGCGACGAAGACATTTCCCCCGCCGTGCTGCTGCAGCGCGCCGACGTGCTGCTGTACAAGGCCAAGCAGGATGGACGCAATACATACAGAGCTGGCGCATTGACGGCTTGATGGTTGAGAGCAAGCCCAACTGAAGGCTGGGGTCAGTCGCTTCGCGATCGGCAAGTTCCCTACCAGGAAACATGCCCCCAACGGGTCTGACCCCTATCATTCCTGCTATATTGGCGCCTGTCCTCCCTACCGTTGCCACACCATGCGCCTGCTGCACACTTCCGACTGGCATCTGGGCCAGACCCTGCACAATTTTGAAAGGGGCTACGAACACCAGTGCTTCCTCGACTGGCTGCTCGACACGCTCGTGACGGAGCAAGTCGACGTGCTGCTGGTGGCGGGCGACGTATTCGACAACGCCAACCCGTCGGCCGCCTCGCAAAAGCAGTTATATGTCTTCCTGCAGCAGGCGCGCGCGCGCCTGCCCGCGCTGCAACTGGTCGTGGTCGCCGGCAACCACGATTCGGCGGGACGGCTCGAAGCGCCCGGCCCCCTGCTGGCCGCGCATGGCACCCACGTAATCGGCCATCTGCTGCGCGACGAGGCAGGCAATATCGACCTGGAACGCCTGCTGCTGCCGCTCGCCGGCGGCGACGGGCAAGTGCAGGCCTGGTGCCTGGCCGTGCCTTTTTTGCGCCCCGGCGACGTGCCGAAACTGCCGGCCGGCGACACGCAGGACGCCTACCTGGGCGGCATCACCCTGCTGTACCGGCAATTGACGGACCTGGCGCTGGCGCGCCGCCAGCCCGGGCAAGCCATCGTCGCCATGGGCCACTGCCACATGGTGGGCGGCGAAATGTCGAACGACTCCGAGCGCCGCATCGTCATCGGCGGCACGGAAATGCTGCCGTCGGGGATTTTCGATACCGCCATCGCCTATGCGGCGCTGGGCCATCTGCACAAGGCGCAGGCCGTGGGCGATCAGGAGCACATCCGCTACTGCGGCAGCCCGATTCCCCTGTCGTTCGCGGAGGTGAATTATCGGCATCAGGTGCTGTGCCTCGATATCGATGGCGAGCAGTTGACTGAGGTGCGCGCCATCGAAGTGCCGCGCGCCGTGCCCTTGCTGCGCGTGCCCGCCACGCCGGCGCCCATCAACGAAGTGCTGGCGCAGCTGGCCGCCCTCGACGTGCCCGCGGCGCCAGCGGAAGCGCAGCCCTTCCTGGAAGTACGCGTGCGCCTCGATGCGCCAGAGCCGGGCCTGCGCACGCGCATCGAAACGGCGCTCGACGGCAAGCACGTGCGCCTGGCGAAGATCGAAACGTCGAGCGCCGCGCGCAGCAGCGCGCCCGAGAACCTGACGCTCGACCAGTTGGCACAGCTGCAGCCCGACGACATCTTCCGCCGCCTGTACCTGCAAAAATACGGCAAGGAAGCGCCACCCGAACAACTGTCGGCCCTGGCCGAACTGCTGCTGCCCGGCGCGTGAGCGCAACTGAAGAACCATGAAAATACTGAACATCAGCGGCAAGAACCTGGCCTCGCTGGCCGGCGAATTTGAAGTCGACTTCCAACAGGAGCCGCTGGCGTCTTCCGGCCTGTTCGCCATCAGCGGCCCCACGGGCGCGGGCAAGAGCACCTTGCTCGACGCCTTGTGCCTGGCCCTGTACGACGCCACGCCGCGTTTGCTGAAAGTGCTGGGGCGGGGCAGCGCCCTGCCCGACGTGGGCAAGGAAACCGTCAATGCCCAGGATACGCGCACCCTGCTGCGGCGCGGCACGCCCGACGGTTACGCGCAAGTAGACTTCGTCGGCAACGACGGCGCCAGCTACCGCGCGCGCTGGAGCGTGCGCCGCTCGCGCACCAAGGCGGAAGGGGCGCTGCAGGCCACCGCCATGAGCTTGCACCAGCTGCCCGCGCTGCAGCCCATCGGCGGTACCAAGACGGAAGTCAAGGAAGAGATCGAAAAGCGCATCGGCCTGTCGTTCGACCAGTTTACGCGCGCCGTGCTGCTGGCGCAGAACGAGTTTTCCACCTTCCTCAAGACGGAAGACAATGAACGGGGCGAGTTGCTGGAAACCCTGACGGGCAGCAGCATCTATACCGACATTTCCATGCGCGCCTTCGAGCGGGCGAAAAAGGAAAAACAGGTCCTCGAACGCCTGGGCGAAAAACTGGCCGACCAGCGTCCCCTGTCGCCGGAAGAACGGGCCGATACCGAAACGCTGTGCGGCGCGGCCGAAACCACCCTGCACACCATCGACTTGCGCAAGGCCGTGCTGGAACTGCAGCAGCGCTGGCACCAGGAGACGCACAAGCTGCAAGCCCAGGTGGCGGCGGCGAAAGAGGCGCTCGATGGCGCGGATGCCGAACGGGCCGCTGCCGAAGCGCGCCGCACGGCGCTGGCGCAGTGGGAATTGCTGCAGCCGGCGCGGCCCCTGATCGACGACGTGGCGCGTCTGGCGAACGACATCGCCAGCACGGGCGCGGCCTTGGAAGCGTCGCGCGCGCAGGCGGCGCAGGCCGAGGCCAGCGAAACGCAACTGGCGCAGGCAGTACAACTGGCGGCAGCGGCCTTGCAGGCCAGGGAAGCGGCGCAACACGATGCGGCGCCCCTGCTCGACCAGGCCAAGGCGCTCGATGCAGGTATCCTGGCCCAGCTGCCCGCGCATGAGCAGGCAAAGCAAGCGGCGCAAGGTGCCGACCAGGCCAACGAGGCTGCGCGCGCCGCGCTGCACACGCTGCAGCAGCGCCAGCAGACCGCGCAGGCGGAACAGGAAGCGGGCAGTCAGTGGCTGGCATCGCACCAGCAGTGGCAGGCGCTGGCGCAATCGTGGCAATTATGGGATCAATTGTTTGCCCAGGCCGGGCAAGCGGCCGCGCAAGCCGATGCGGCCGACGCCAGCATGGCCGCATCGGCGCGGCAGGTGCGCCAGGCCCTTGACACCACGCAGGCGGCGCAAGATGCGCTGGCCAGCGCCGCTGCCGAACTGGCGCTGCGCGATGCCGAACGGCGCGAGGCGCTGGCGGCCGTGCAAGCCATCGATGGCCTGGGGCTGCAGGAACAGCGCGGCCAACTGGAAGCGCACGCGCGCATCTTGACCAGCGCGGAAAAAACCTGGAGCGAACTGGCACGCCAGCGGCAGGCGCTGGCGCACTGGCAAGCGAAGGCGGCCCAGCTGGCGCAGGCCGCGCAAACGGAAAGCACGGCACTGGCGGCGGAAGCGGCGCAAACGGCGCTGCTGGAGGCTCGCCTGGCGCAGGCGGAAAAATCGTTGAAGGGCGCCGAAGCGGCATGCGCGGCCAGCGTCGAGCAGCTGCGGGCCAATTTGCAGGACGAGCAGCCCTGCCCCGTCTGCGGCGCGCTGGAACACCCGTACAGCCACGCCGACGATGCCTTGCAGGCGATGCTGGCCAGCTTGCAGGATGACGTGCTGGCCTGCCGCACGCAGGTGCGCGGCAATCTGGAACGACTGGCCACGCACAAGGCGGCACTAGCCGCCCATATGCGCGAACGGGCGCAAACGGCGGAAGAACTATCTGCCCTGCCGCCCGCCATCGATAGCCTGAACGCACAGTGGCAACCGCATGCGGATACCTTGCAGCTGCCGCAGGAAGACGAGCGCACGGACTGGTTCACGCAGCAGCTGGCGGCCAATGCGGCAGGCTTGCAGGCGCTGGCGCAACAGGAGGCGGCGCTGCGCCAGGCCGGCGCGCAGCGCGAGCAGACGCAGGAGGCGCACGAACTGGCGTCCAGCGAGCACGCGCGCTGCACCAGCACCGTCGCCGATGCGCAAGCGCGGCTGGCGCAGTTGCAGGCGCAGCAAGCGGGCAACGCCGACAAGGGCGAGACGGCGCGCGCCGCGCTCGATGCCTTGCTGGCGCAGCTCGATGGCGCCTTTGCCGACGCCGACGGCGCCGAGGACTGGAAAGACAGCTGGCGCGCCGGCCCGGCCGCCTTCCGCGCGGCGCGTGAATCGGAAAGCCGGCAATGGCTGAAACAGCAGGCGGACCAGGACAAGCGCGGCCACGCGCTGGCGACCCTGGCCGCGCAACTGGAAGCGGCGCTGCTGGCCGCCGGCAAGGCGCGGCACACGGCGCAGGAAGCCCATGCCGCCTTTGCCGCCGCCGACAAACAGCGCACGGCGCTGCAAGCGCAGCGCAACGCGCTATGGCAGGGCCAGAGCGTGGCCGAGGTCGAGCGCAGCCTGGCAGCGGCCATCGCGCAGTCCAAAGAACAGCTGGCGCGGCAGCAAACGGCGGCGCAGTCGGCCAGCCAGCAACGCACGCGCCTCGACGAAGCGTGCGCGCAGTTGTCGCGGCGCCTGGCCGCCTTGCGCGAACAGGAACACGGCGCCGCCGCCGCCCTGCACGACTGGCTGCGCCAGTTCCAGGAAGCCCATCCGGCCCAAGCTCCCGCCGACATGGCCGGCTTGCGCGCGCGACTGGCCATCGCGCCGGACGCCATGCGCGCCGAACGCGACGCCCTGCAAGTGATCGCCGACCGCCACACGGCAGCCGTCTCCGTGCTGGCCGAACGCCAGCAGCAGCTGGCCGCGCATGTGCAGCAGCCGCCGCAGGCGCTGGAAATGGACGTGGCCGCGCTGCAGGCGGCGCTCGGCGCCCTGCTGCAGGAACGCCAGGCGGCCAACGAGGAAGCGACGCGCTTGCGCCTGGCCATCGCGCAGGACGACGCCCGGCGCCACAGCGCGCAAGCGATGCTGGCGCAAATCGAGGCGCAAGCCGTCATCGAGCGGCGCTGGGCCAGCCTGAATGAATTGATCGGCTCGGCCGACGGCAAGAAATTCCGTAACTACGCGCAGCAATTCACCCTGGAAGTGCTGCTCGGCTATGCCAACGCCCACCTGAACCACCTGGCGCGCCGCTACCAGCTGGAACGCATCGACAACCCGAACAATCCGTCGCTGGGCCTGATGGTGCGCGACCAGGACATGGGCGGCGAGCTGCGCTCCGTGCACTCGCTGTCGGGCGGCGAATCGTTCCTCGTCTCGCTGGCCCTGGCGCTGGGCCTGGCCTCGCTGTCCTCGAACCGCGTGCGCGTGGAATCGCTGTTCATCGACGAGGGCTTCGGCAGCCTGGACACGGAAACCCTGCGCGTGGCCATGGATGCGCTCGACGGCTTGCAAGCGATGGGCCGCAAGGTGGGCGTCATCTCGCACGTACAGGAAATGACGGAACGCATCGCCACCCGCATCCTCGTGCAGCCGGGGTCCGGCGGTAAGAGCGTGGTGACGGTGCGTTAGGTCGCTAACGGCTGGCCGGCTCCCGGCACAATCTGAGCATATCCCAGCCCAGCTCGCGGCGGATCTGCTCGGGGTCGGGCGGCGGCCGGCGCTGTTCCAGCTCCGCTTTCAGCCACTTCCTGACCAGCTCCTTGGCGGGCTGTGCAGGCTTTTCCTTGTCATGCTTGTCCATGGTGCTACCTCGTCAATGGATGCCAGATGGCCTCCGTAGTGTCTCAACGTGATAGACCGGATTCAGTTGACTTCAGCGTGGCGCAGTTGCAACAGTATGTAACGGCAGGCGGAGTGGGTTAAAATCGCCGCCTTCGCGCAGCTACCGCCTGCGCCCCGCAACAGTTCAAGGAACCCCATGAAAGCCGCCCGCAGCCTCACCTTCAAGTGCGTCAAATGTCACAAATCCATGCAGGTCTACCTGCAAAAAGTCTCCGCCTGCTCGCATATCCAGCCGTACCAGGGCATTTGCGCATGTGGCGAACTCAAACGCCACGCTACGGGCCAGGCCGATGCCGTCAAGTCCTACCTGGAATCGGCGGACGGTAGCTGGTCGCACCACCACTAATGGTTAAAGAATGGGCGTAGAACGCCGTTAATAACGGTACTTCGCTCATTGAGAAATCGCCATGTCCCAGCTTCCCGCCCTCGCCAGCCGTCAACCCGCCTCGAATACGCTGGCTGGCCAGCAGCCGTCCCGCACGGGCAACAGCGCCACGGGCCTGGCCGGCTCACCCCTGATGCAGCGCACGGCGCAAGACGTCGTGGCCCTGTCGAAGAATGGCCTGGACCTGTCGGCCAAGGGGCTGTCGCAACGTACCGATGCGCTGGGCAACGCCACCGTCGACGTGGCGCAGGATTTTCTGAGCAACATGACGCGCCAGCTGTTCGGCGACGGCGCCACCATTGCCTTCGATTCCGTCGATCTGCAGGCGGGAGCCAGTTTCAGCAGCGACAGCGCCAGTGTTTCGGGCCCCAATGGCAGCAGCCGCGCGGCCGCCTTCAGCCTCGATGAAAACGCGCATTTCATCGGCAAGGGCAAGATCACGACGGCCGACGGCCAGACCTTCGACTTTGAAGTGGAAGTGCAATATCAATCGAATATCAGCGCGGGCGTGCTTGAGCAAACCCAAAACGAAACGCCGGAAGCCCCGGCATCCGATGACGGTGCCCTGCCCGCCAAACAGTTGCCCGACACGCATTTCGCCGGCAATCTGCACGACCTGTTCAAGCTGCTGGGCCAGCAATTGCAAAGCAATCTCTATCAGGGCATGTCCGACGGCGCCAGCGCCAGCGGCAACGATGGCGACCTGGCGGGCAGCCTGAGCTTGCGCTTGCTCAAGCTGGTGCAGCCGGACGCGGTGGCCGACGCCGGCAAGAAAATCGTGGAAGCCACGCCGGAAGACCAGGCGCGCGCCCGCGCGCTGGCGCTCGCCTATGGCACGGACAGCGCCGGCAGCACAGACGGCACGGCCAGCAACGTATAATGGAAGACGGCCTGCGCAGGCGACCATGCCGCGCGCCCCCTTCTATCGATTGAATCCCATGTCCGACACCTCTTCACCTACCGTTCATCCGCAGATCCACTGGAGCGAAAACGGCGCCGAACACGCGGCCCGCTGGCGCTCGGAAAGCGGCATGCCGCCGCCCAAGCGCGTCGTCATCGCCGATGACCGCACGACGGCCGACCAGGCTTACCGCCTGGCCTGCGAAGGCACGGCCATGCTGTGGCGCGGCGACTTCCAGAACGCGCGCCAACTGCTGCAGGCACTGGCGCGGCGCGCCGACCACAAGAACGACAAGCCAAGCAAGAAGGCCAAGGCCGCCAAATTGGCCAAGCCGGAACCGACCGCCACGGAAGCGTTCCATCTGCACCGCCAGGCCCAGTCGCAGCGCGCCCGCACCCTGGCCATGCTGCTGCTGCCCTTCGATGCCGACTACACGATCCCGCTGCGCCGCGCGCCGGACGTGAAACTGGCGTGCAATGAAGCGTATGGCCGCGGCGAAGAGCCGTTTATCGCCTCCTTGCGCGAACTGCTGGGCCTGATCGGCGCGCACGAATGGCGCCGCACGGGCGTGGAACTGCCGGCCCTGGGCCAGCGCATCCATCCGCACTACGGCGTGTTCGCGCCGATCCGCGGCGAATACGTGGGCCTGGTGGCGGAAGCGCCGCTGCCCGCGCGCGCCAGCCTGGCCTTCGACATCGGCACCGGCACGGGCGTGCTGGCCGCCGTGCTGGCGCAGCGCGGCGTCGCCCGCATCGTTGCCACCGACCAGGACCCGCGCGCCCTGTCCTGCGCGCGCGAAAACCTGGCCCGCCTCGATGTGGCCGACAAGGTCGAGGTGGTGCAGGCCGACCTGTTCCCCGCCGGCCGCGCGCCGCTCGTCGTGTGCAATCCGCCATGGCTGCCGGCCCGTCCCAGCTCGCCGATCGAATACGCCGTCTACGATCCGGACAGCCGCATGCTGCGCGGCTTCCTCGCCGGCCTGGCCGACCACCTGGAGCCAAACGGCGAAGGCTGGCTGATCCTGTCGGACCTGGCCGAGCACCTGGGCTTGCGCCCGCGCGCGCAATTGCTCGAGTGGATACAACAGGCGGGCTTGAAAGTCATCGACCGCCTGGACGTGAAACCCACGCACCCGCGCGCACAGGACGCCACCGACAGCCTGCATGCGGCCCGTTCGAAGGAAGTCACGTCGCTGTGGCGCCTGGCGGCGGCGTAATCGGGGGTCTAAAACCCGGCCATTGCGCATTGCAGCAAACCCCGCTATAATTCGCCTGCGGGGTGGAGCAGTCTGGCAGCTCGTCGGGCTCATAACCCGAAGGTCACAGGTTCAAATCCTGTCCCCGCAACCAATATATAAAAGCCGCTGATTCTGCAAAGGGATCGGCGGCTTTTTCCATTGCGGCGCAGCATGCCTACCGCCCTCATGCAAAGCAAATGCCCTTCGTGTCAATCCGCTCTTTCGCAATGCAACAAACTCGGTTATAATTCGCCTGCGGGGTGGAGCAGTCTGGCAGCTCGTCGGGCTCATAACCCGAAGGTCACAGGTTCAAATCCTGTCCCCGCAACCAATACATAAAAACCGCTGATTCCTGCAAGGGAGTCAGCGGTTTTTTTCATTCCGGGTCAGGCCCGCTTTTTACACGGCGACGCTGGCCCTGATCTGCCTGGCCGCCGCGTGCAGGCTGGCCGCCACTCTTTCCAGCTTGTCGGCGCCCGCCGTTTCGGACAGGGCGGCAAAGGCGCTGATATGAAACGTCGCTACCATGGCTGGCGACACTTCGAGCTCGAGCGCCGTCTTGCTCAACTCCGTCGACGCCTCAAGATAGGGCTCGCTGCCCGCCTCGAACGCCTGCTTGGTTTCCAGCAATTCCTGGCCGCCTTCGGCCTTGGCCAGGCAGGCATCGACTTTTTGCTGGAAGGCCGGCAAGGTGTCGCGCACGGGGCCGGGCTCAGGCGCCGCTTCCGGTTCCGGTTCCACTGGCGCAGGCGTGGCTGCGGCCGGCTTGCCCGCCGCCGGTATGTCGCGCATCGTCAGCCAGCGCTCGACGGCGAGGAAATCGGCAAACGGCTCGGCCACCTTGGGGTTCATCAGCCAGACTTCGCCCGTGCGCCAGTCGATCCGGGCGCCGCGCTCGTTTCTGGCCAACAGAATATCCTTGCCGCCATCGGGGTTCGACACCCGGCCGATATCGAGCCAGTTCATCAATTCCGCCTGGCGCGACATCGCGTTGACCCGATGAAAATAGGCCAGCCATAAAAATCTGGCGACCAATAGAATCAGGGCACCGCCAACCATCCACATCATTTTTCGCTCCGCTCCGCACCACATCGACAAGCCGCATTTTCTCACATGAAAGCTTGCGCTAAGGAAACTTTTACATCTACCGTGTGCAGGCGCAAATCCGGCACAGCGCGTGGCCCGGGCGCGCAGTCGCATTTCAGCAACGCCGCGTTTTCCTGATTGCCTGGCGCGCGCCGCTGCGTTATTATGAGAACAATTCTCATTTAGATTAAGCTATCCCGCCCTCTTCGCATGCTGTCCGCCCCTTCCCCTCCGTCCGACTTCCAGGCCCTGTATGCCGAGCACCATTCCTGGCTGCTGCACTGGCTGAAGCGCCGCCTGCACGATGCGGGGCTGGCCGGCGACCTGGCGCAGGATACCTTCATCAAGATCTTCGTTGCGCGCAGCAGTGCCGGGATCGCGCAGCCACGCCCTTTCCTGGCCACCATCGCGAAGCGCCTGCTGGCCAACCACTGCCGGCGCGAAGAACTCGAACGGGCTTACCTCGACGCCCTGCTGCACCAGCCGCAAGCGAGCACGCCGTCGCCGGAAGCGATGTCCATCCTGCTCGAATCGCTGCAGCTGGTCGACCGCGCGCTGGACCAGCTGTCCGCCAAGGCCAGGGCCGCTTTCCTGCTGGCACACCTGGACGGCATGACCTACGCCGAGATCGCCGCCGAACTGGACACCACCACGCATTCCGTCAAAAAATACCTGAGCAAGGCCAACCTGCTATGCTTTTTTGCCGTGCCCGATTTTGCCGCGTCCTGACATGCGCGGCGCCACCGTCTACGCACAGGGCCAGCCCATCGACCTGGCCATCGCCATGCAGGCAGCCGAATGGCTGGCCACCCTGATGAGCGGCGAAACGACGCCGGCGGAAAAAACGGCCTGGCAGCAGTGGCGCCAGGCGCACCCCGACCATGAACGGGCGTGGAAACACATCGAAAGCGTCAGCGGCAGCTTGCGCGAACTCGATGCGCAGGCCAGCCGCACAGCGTTGACACAGCGCTCCCGCCCTGCCTCGACCATCTCGCGCCGCCGCAGCCTGCAGTTGCTGGCGTGGGTATCGGCCATCGGCCTCACGGGCTGGTTCGGCGCGCGCTCGCAATATGCGCCCGACATGGCCCGCGCCGCGCTGGCCGACCTGTCCACCGGCGTGGGCGAACGCCGCGAACTGACCCTGCCCGACGGCAGCCGTCTGCACCTGAACAGCGGCAGCGCCGTCAACATCCGCTACACGGGCACGCAGCGCCTGCTGCAACTGGTGCAGGGCGAAGTGTTCATCGCCACGGCCCGCGAAACGGGCATGCCCTACCGCCCCTTCCTCGTCGAAACGGCGCAAGGCCACGCGCAGGCGCTGGGCACGCGCTACTCGGTGCGCCAGGCGGACGGCAGCACCCTGGTCGCCGTCGAGGAAGGCGCCGTGCGGCTGATGCCGCGCCATGGCAACGCCAGCCCGGTGCTCCGCGCGGGCCAGGGCGGCGGCATGACGGCGCAGAATACCTTGCCCGCGCACGCCGTCTCACCCGATGTCTGGGCCTGGCGCCAGGGTTTGCTGCTGGCCGACGCCATGCCGCTGCGCGACTTTCTGCATGAACTGAGCCGCTACCGCCACGGCTTGCTGGGCTGCGACGACGCCGTCGCCGGCCTGCGCATCTCCGGCGTCTTCCCGCTGGCCGACCTGGATGCCGTGGTGCTGTCGCTGCCCGACTCCCTGCCCGTGGACGTGCGCCTGCGCACGCGCTACTGGGTGCAGGTCGAGGCGCGCCAGCCGCGCTGAAAATATATTTTGACGCCGGCGCAAAAAAAAGTACCCGCTTCCGATTCTCGCGTGACCTGTGTAGGCAACGTTCTTTTTTGACGACTACACCACAAGGTAACCATGTCTCCTGCCATTCATTCCAAGCCGCGTATCAAACCCATGGCGTATGCCATCGAGCTCGTCTTCATCGGTTCGGCCCTGCTGCTGAACGTCCAGACGCCAGCCCTGGCGCAGGAAAGCGCGGCCGCCGCTGCGGCCAGCCTCGACTTCCAGGTGCCGGCCGGCGACCTGGCCACGGCGCTGCGCCAGGTCGCCAGCCAGTCGCGTGTCATCCTCAGTTTCACGCCGGAGCAGACGCGCGGCAAGACCTCGGCCGGCTTGAGCGGCCGCCACGACGTGCTGGCCGCCCTGAACGGCGTGCTACGCGGCACGGGCCTGAAGGCCGAGCGCAGCGCCAACGGCAGCTATGTGCTGCGCCCGGCCGATGCGGCGGCGGGTGGCGAAGCGATGGCGATGATGCCGGAAGTATCGGTCAAGGCGCAGCAGGATGCGACGGAAGGCTCGGGCGCGTATGTCTCCACCCTGCCGATCGCCACGGCCACGCCGCTGGGCCTGTCGGTCAGGGAAACGCCGCAGTCGGTCAGCGTCATCACGCAGCAACGCATGCAGGACCAGGGCTTGAACACGATCGCGCAAGTGATGGCGCAGACGCCGGGCATCACCCTGTTCTCGCTGGGCAGCGAACGCACGGGCTTTACTTCGCGCGGCTATTCGATCACCAATTACCAGCTCGATGGCGTCAGCACGCATTCGGAAAACCTGGGCCTCAATGCGATACCGTCGCAAAGCCTGGCCGACATGGCGCTGTACGACCGCATCGAAGTGCTGCGCGGCGCCTCGGGCCTGATGACGGGCGCGGGCGACGCGTCGGGCGCCATCAACATGGTGCGCAAGAAGCCGACGGCGCAGTTCCAGGCCTCCGTCGAGGGCGAGCTGGCTTCCTACGATGAGCGGCGCGCCATGGCCGACGTCTCGGGTCCGCTGAACGAGACTGGCAGCGTGCGCGGCCGCCTGGTGACGGTGTACGAAGAAGGCGACAGCATCATCGACGGCTACAGCCGCGACAAGAAAGTGGTCTATGGCGTGGTCGAGGCGGACCTGTCACGCGACACGAAGCTGACGGCCGGCGTCACGCACCAGCGCAAGCGCTCGAACGGATCCTTGTCCTACCTGGGATTCCCCCTGTTCTACAGCAATGGCGTCATGACGGACCTGCCACGCTCTTTCAGCCCGGCCGCCAAGTCGAACCGCTTCGACACCAATTCGACCGACCTCTTCGCCACCGTGGAGCACGCGCTGGCCAACGACTGGAAGCTGAAAATCTCGGCCAACCGCGTGCAATCGTCGCAGGAAGAACGCGCCGTCTACCTGAGCGTGAGTGGCGGCTTTCCCGACCAGGCCACGGGCGATGGCCTGAGCTTGAACGCCGACTACCGCGACTACCAGCTTCAGGTCAACAGCGTGGACGTCAATGTGCGCGGGCCGTTCAGCGCATTCGGCCGCCAGCACGAGCTGGTGCTGGGCATGGACTACAGCGAATTTCAAAGCACGACCGATGGCCGTTTCGACCGGGGCGTCGAAAACACGCCAGTCAACCTGTACCGCTGGAATCGCACGGCAACGCCCGTGTTTGGCGGTACCACCGTTATCTACGACAGCACGCGCCGCCAGGCCAGCGCCTACGCGGCCAGCCGCTTCAACCTCTCCGAACACCTGAAACTGATCGCCGGCGCCAAGGTGCTGCGCTACAGCGAGAACTACATCTCGGACGCGCCGTCCGTGAATTTTTACAGCGCGTCCCCGGCCTCGGAGAGCCGTGTCTTCACGCCGTATGGCGGCCTCGTATTCGACATCGACGGCACGCACAGCGCCTACGCCAGCTACTCCACCATCTACCAGCCGCAAGCATCGCAAGACCGCTACGGCAAGCTGCTGGCGCCGCGCGAGGGCAAGACCTTTGAAGCGGGCATCAAGAGCGGCTGGCTCGATGGCCGCCTGAACACCTCTGCCGCGCTGTACCAGATCCGCCAGAGCAATCTGTCCGAATCGGACCCCGGCTACACCGTGCCTGGCACGAACAATCCTGCCAACCGCGCCATCAAGGGCGCCAAGACCCAGGGCGTGGACGTTGAAGCGACGGGCGCCATCACGCCGGACTGGAATATTTCGGCATCGTGGTCGTACAGCCAGACGGAAAACAATGCCGGCAAGGCCATCCTGACCACCTTCCCGCGCCACCTGGTGAAACTGTGGACCACCTACCGCCTGCCCGGCGACCTGAATCGCCTGACCATCGGCGGCGGCGTGAACTGGCAAAGCCGCGTGTATTCGGACATCGACGCGTGGCAGATCAATAGCACCATGCACTGGGAACAGAAGGCGTACTCGGTGGCCAGCCTGATGGCGCGCTACGACGTCAACGACAAGCTGTCTGCCACCGTCAACGTGGCCAACCTGTTCGACAAAAAATACACGGCGTCCGTGTCAGACTGGTGGTACTCAGGCATGTATGGTCCGGCGCGCAAGGTGGCGCTGAGCGTGCGCTACCAGTTCTAGTATTTCACACCGGCGCAGGGCCGGTGATACAATTTTCCCGCTTCACGGGCGTTGCCGGCGATTGCCGCCAACGCCCGTGCCCATAGAGACACCCAAGGAGAATGTGTGAAGGACCTCGCCACCGCCCTGCCAGCCGATCCGGCCGACCAACCCGCCAATCCCTCGCGCCGGCGCATTTTCCAGGCTGCTTCCGCAGTCGGCCTGGCCGCCAGCCTGCCGGCGCTGGCCGACGCCGCGCCCGCCAAAAAGACCATCGCCAAGGGTTCGCTCGACGCGAAACTCAAGGCGCACGTCAAGAACGTGGTCGTGATCTACCTGGAAAACCGCAGCTTCAACAACCTGTTCGCCAACTTCCCCGGCACCAGCGCGCCCCTGTCCGCCGTCACGGCGGAACAGGCGCAGCAGCTGGACCGCGACGGCAAGCCGCTGGCCACGCTGCCGAAGATCTGGGGCGGCCTCGTGCCGAACCAGCAAAATATCGGCGGCACCGATTACCTGATCAAGGAAGACCAGATTTCCGGCCTGCCCAACGCGCCCTACAAATTGAGCGACGCGGCCGGCAAGCCCCTGCCCGAGAGCATCATCACGCGCGACCTCGTGCACCGCTTCTATAACAACCAGATGCAGATCAACGGCGGCAAGAACGACGGCTTTGCCGCGTGGGCCGACAGCGGCGGCCTGGTGATGGGCCATTACGGCGAAACGTCGAAAAACCTGAACCTGTGGCAGATCGCCGAGCAATACACGCTGTGCGACAACTTCTTCATGGCAGCCTTCGGCGGCTCCTACATGAACCACCAGTTCCTGGTGACCGGCCGCGCCAACGAATACTTCAACGCGGCCGAAACGGCGGCGAAGAAAAAGATCGCCGTACTGTCCGACGGCCCGCAAGGCGTGCGCCTGGCGATCTCGCCCGACTGCCCCGCCTCCGCGCTGGACGGCAAGCCGAAATATGTGAACGACGGCGCCATCACGCCGGACGGCTATGCCGTCAACACCATGGCCCCGCCATATCAACCGAGCTACATCCGCCCCGCCTTCGACGGCGACCCGCTGCATGCCGACCCGGCCGACGCGAACACCCTGCCGCCGCAAACCTATGACACCATCGGCGACCTGCTGTCGCGCAAGGGCGTCAGCTGGGCGTGGTATGGCGGCGGCTGGCAAGCGGCGCTCGACCAAAAAGGCGGCGGCAGCAAGCCGAACTTCCAGTTCCACCACCAGCCACTAAACTACTTCAAGCAGTTCGCGCCAGGCACGGCTGCGCGCGCCGAGCACCTGCGCGACGGCGGCACAGGCGACAGCCCGATCTCGAACAAATTCCTCGCCGCCGCCGTGGCGGGCAAGCTGCCGGCCGTGACCTTCTACAAGCCGCAGGGCAATCTGAACCTGCACGCCGGCTATTCCGATATCGAATCGGGCGACCAGCACGTGGCCAACGTCATCCAGCATTTAAAGGAATCGCCGCAGTGGAAGGACATGATCGTCGTGATCACCTTCGATGAAAACGGCGGCTGGTGGGATCACGTGGCGCCGCCGAAAGGCGACCGCTGGGGTCCGGGCACGCGCATTCCCGCCATCGTCGTCTCGCCGTACGCGAAGAAAGGCGCCGTCGACCACAGTTTTTATGACACGACGTCGATCCTGCGCCTGATCACGCGCCTGCACGACCTGCCGCTGCTCGAAGGCCTGAAAGTGCGCAACGACGCCTTTGCGTCGCGCGGCGCGCTGCCGCCGGGCGACCTGACGGGCGCTCTGAGCTTCCGCTAAGCCACCCACAATGCGGCACGCCTGTGATACACTGCGTGCCGCACTTAAATCCGCAGGACAGGTATTCCTGACGGTTGTTCCAACAATGAGCCCGACTCCAGTAGCCGGGCTTTTGTTTTGTGGATGAAGTTAAAGCGTATAGACATAGGCGGGCAGCACCTTGCCCGCCCCCTGGCTTTCGCAAGCCAGGGAAAGAGGTTAGCAAATGAGAGATAAAAAAGACAACGCCACCATCGACTTGCCCGGTTTCGGCCCGCCGCCAGCGCACGAGGCGCCTGAGCCGGCGCCGGAACCGCAACGCCGCACGCGCGCGCGCAAGGTGGCTTTGAAGCAGGTGCAGCTCGAATTGCTGGAGCCGACCGACGCCACGGGCTTGCCCGTATGGACGCGCGACGCCGGCCTCGATCTGACCGGCTTGCCCATCTGGGCGCCCGACAACTAGTACCCCAACGCCGGCGGCCGTTTGCCGCCAGCTTCCACAACCATCCGCACAAGGGCGTATAACGCCTGTAGACTGTGCCCATCCACCCGCTTTTTACCGGCTCCGCCCTTATGAACACCACATCCGCCACCACTTCTTTTTCCAGCCTGCCGCTGACGCCCGCCTTCCTGGCCAACCTGGATTCGCTCGGCTACCACGAGATGACGACCATCCAGGCGCAAAGCCTGCCGGCGGTACTCGATGGCCGCGACCTGATCGCCCAGGCGAAAACGGGCAGCGGCAAGACGGCCGCCTTCGGCATCGGCATCCTGCACAAGCTCAATCCGGCCTGGTTTGCCGTGCAGGGCCTGGTGCTGTGCCCCACGCGCGAACTGGCCGACCAGGTGGCCAATGAGCTGCGCCGCCTGGCCCGCGCGGCTGGCAACATCAAGATCCTGACCCTGACGGGCGGCGCGCCGATGCGCCCGCAAATCGCCTCGCTGGAACACGGCGCGCACATCGTCGTCGGCACGCCGGGCCGTTTGCGCGACCACCTGGGCCGCGGCACCATCAACCTGAATCACGTGCAAACCTTGGTGCTCGATGAAGCGGACCGCATGACGGACATGGGCTTTTACGAAGAAATCGCCGGCATCGTCAGCGCCTGCCCCGTACGCCGCCAGACCCTGCTGTTCTCGGCCACTTACCCGGAAGATATCCGCCGCGCCACGGCGTCGTTCCTCGTCAATCCGCTGGAAGTGACGGTCGAGGCGCAGCACGACAACGACAAGATCGAGCAGCGCTTCTATGAAATCGGCTTCGACGAGCGCAATAGCGCCGTTGGCAAACTGCTCAAGCACTTCAAGCCGGAATCCACGCTGGCCTTCTGCAACACCAAGGTGCATTGCCGCGAGCTGGCCGACGAACTGCGCCAGCAAGGCTTTTCCGCGCTGGCCCTGTACGGCGAGCTGGAACAGCGCGAGCGCGATGAAATCCTCGTGCTGTTCGCCAACCGCAGCTGCTCCGTGCTGGTGGCCACCGACGTGGCCGCGCGCGGCCTCGATATTTCCGACCTGGGCGCCGTGATCAACGTCGACGTGTCGAAGGACACGGAAGTGCACATCCACCGCATCGGCCGCACGGGCCGCGGCAGCAAGAAGGGCCTGGCCCTGTCGCTGTGCGCACCGAACGAGAAAAAATGGGTCAAGCTGATCGAGCAATACCAGAACAGCGCTGCCGAATGGCACGACCTGAAGGAACTGGCGGAAGATGACGGCATGGAGGCGCTGCCGGCGCCGATGGTCACCCTGTGCATCATGGGCGGCAAGAAAGACAAGCTGCGCCCGGGCGACTTGCTGGGCGCGCTGACGGGCGACGCTGGCCTCACCAAGGAGCAGGTGGGCAAGATCAACGTGTTCGAGTTCATGACCTACGTGGCGCTGGACCGCAAGGTGGCCGAAGCGGCCTTCAAGCGCCTCAACGCCGGTAACTCCCTTGGCCGCGACTTCGGCAATATCAAGGGCCGCAGCTTCAAGATGCGCTTTATCGAGGCGTAAGCTGCTGCAATGCACGCAGGGCCGCCATGGTCCTGCGTCCCGGGTAGCTATCCCACGCGGGATGGCGCCGGCGGTAGTAGCAGCTCCAGTAACTGATCGTGCGCCGCTCCAGCGTGTCCACATAGGCGGGGTTCTCCCGCAGGTAGCGCGCCAGCGCCTGCGTATTCCAGGCCGGCAGCGCCGCGCCAATTATCTCGACAATCTCCAGCACGTATTCGCCGCACAGGTGCACGACGAACGGCACCGTCCACGCCCGCTCCTGCAGCAACAGCTGCCTTGCACACGCTTCGCGCACATGGCCGTCATGGTGGCGCGCGCCCAGGCACAGGGCGATCACGCCCGCGTCGCCGGGCAGCCGCGTACAAGCCAGCAGCCGCTCGCTATCGTAATACGTGCGCGTCGGGATCAGCAAAGTCTCGCCATCCTGGCATACCGAAAACGACCGAACGGGCGCATGCAACTGGCCATATGCCAGCGCAGGCAACAGCTGCGCCACAGTGCCTGCCAGTGCGGCCGGAAAAGCGTCCGCTTCAGCCATCGCGAGCTTCCTTGCAGACCTTGCGCACGCCCAGCGCAGGCTGGTCCACCTTTTCAAAGATCACATTCGAATACCATTCAGCAGGATCGCCTTCGGTGGGCTTGCCCAGCGAGATATAAAAGCCGCCATGCGTGAATAGAGCCGTGGTTTCCTTGCCCGGCCTGGCCCCCTGCAGGAAGGCGGGCCAGGCCGCCCTGTCGACAGGTGTAAAACGCGCCGACAGCAGCGCCAGCAAGCGCGCATGGGTGGCCGGCGCATACGGGAACAGATACAGGTATTCAACCAGTTCACCGCCATCGGCCAGGCGCGTGACGGCGGATGTCGCCGCCTCCACTTCACTGCCAAAACGGCACAGCACCCCGCCGCTGTAGGCAAAATCGATGACGGTCGCCGGCGCGCACGCCTGCCGTTCGCGGTCGATGCCGACGGGCGGCAGCGCGCGCACTTGCGCCAGCAGCGTTTCGCTGGAAGTGGCCAGCGCGGGAAAGCCCGGGCATTCGCTGGCCGCCCGGGCGGCAGAAAAAGCAAGGCAACAACTCAATAGCAGCAAACGGCGCTTCACGGCATCTCCAGTGTCATCAAGCGGCCATTATGCCGGACATCTTCACAAAGGCCGTGCCTGTTGCCCCTGCGGCGTATCGTCGATGTCATAGCCGGCCGCGCGCGCCAGTGCGCGCAAGCGGTCCGCCTCGGCCCACTGGCGCTGCGCGCGGGCGATGGCCCGTTCCGCCATCCACGCCTGCACGGGCTGCGGCACATCTACCTGCGCCGGCTGCCAGGCCAGCAGATCGAGTCCCAGGGCCGCATCGAAGCGGGCCATCGTAGCTTTCTTTACGGCGTCCGGCAGCTCGCTTTTCAGCAGTTCCCAGGCCACGGCCAGGGCGCGCGGAAAGTTCAGGTCATCGTTGACCTGCGCCGCAAAGCGCGCCAGCCATGCAGGATCAGGGGCGGCCTCACTATCCACCTGGCCAAGGCCATGCACGCTGACGCGCAGGCGCGCCAAACCGCTGGCGGCGGCACGCAGCGCTTCATCCGTGAAATTGAGGCTGCTGCGGTAGTGGGCGCCCAGGCACAGGTAGCGGTAGGCCAGCGGATCGATGCCCTGCTCCACCAGGCTTTGCAGGCGTAAAAAGTCGCCCGACGATTTCGACATCTTCGCATCCTGTGTTTTCAGGAAAGCGCCGTGCAGCCAGAAGTTGGCCAGGCGCGTGCCGTGGCGCGCCTCCGTTTGCGCGATCTCGTTACTGTGGTGGACGGCCACGTGGTCTTCGCCGCCGCAATGGATGTCGAAGTACGCGCCCAGGTGCTTTTCCGCCATGGCCGAGCATTCGATATGCCAGCCCGGGAAACCCAGGCCCCACGGGCTATCCCACTCCATTTGCCGCTGTCCCGGCACGCCGCTGAACTTCCACAGCGCGAAGTCGCAGATGTCGCGTTTCTCTCCCAGGTCCACGCGCTTGCCCGCCTGCAGGCCGTCGCGGTTCAGACGCGCCAGTTTGCCATAGCTGTCCTGGCGCGTCGTGTCGAAATAGATCCCGTCGTCCGTGCGGTAGGTATAGCCTTTCGCTTCCAGGTCGAGGATGAAGGCGATCTGCTCCGCGATGTGGTCCGTGGCGCGGCACCAGACGGTGGGCGGCAGGATATTGAGCTGGCGCAGATCGCCCTCGAACGCGCGGGTAAATTCGGCAGCGATGTCCCAGGCGGACTTGCCGCTGCGGGCGCTGCGCGCCTCGATCTTGTCGTCGCCGCTGTCCGCATCCGACGTCAGATGGCCGACGTCCGTGATGTTCATCACGTGGCGCACCTGCAAGCCATTGAATTCGAGCGCGCGGCGCAAGCCGTCGACGAACAGATAGGTGCGCAGGTTGCCGATGTGCGCGTAATCGTAGACGGTGGGACCGCAGGCATACAGGCCCGCCTGGCCCGGGGCGATGGTTTCGAAGGGCCGTAGGCTGCGGCTATACGTGTCGTACAAATGAAGTGTCATGCGGGGCTTTCATGCGCGTTGCGGAAAAGAAAATGGCCACAGGTTTTTCAACGCTGTGGCCATCGGAATGAGGAGTAAAAAGTTTAACGGCGCCGGGCCGCATCCTCGCGAAGCCAGGTACACGGACACAGCGCAGCGGCGGCGCGGTATGCAAGGACTGGAGGGAGGATGGAAGAGATCATGGGACAATATCGCATGCGCGCGGGCGGGCCGTCAAGCCCTCCTGCGGCGCCAGCTTATTTTTTCGCCTGTTCGATATGCGGCAGCAGCACCGTCAGGATGCCCAGCAGCGGCAGGTAGGAGCAGATTTTGTACACATAGGCGATGCCCGCCACGTCGGCCAGGTGGCCCATCGCGGCGGCGGCGATGCCGGACACGCCGAACATCAGGCCAAAGAAAATCCCCGCGATCATGCCCACCTTGCCCGGCACCAGTTCCTGCGCGAAGACGACGATGGCGGAAAACGCGGATGAAATCACGAAGCCGATGATCACCGTCAGCACGGCCGTCCAGAACAGGTCGACGTAGGGCAGCAGCAGGGTAAATGGCGCGGCGCCCAGGATGGAAATCCAGATCACGCGCTTGCGGCCGATACGGTCGCCGATGGGGCCGCCCATGAAGGTGCCGGCCGCCACGGCGGCGAGGAACAGGAACAAATACAGCTGGGCATCGCCAAGCGACAGGTGGAATTTGTCGATCAGGTAGAACGTGTAGTAGCTCGACAGGCTGGCCATGTAGATGTACTTGGAAAACACCAGCAGGGCCAGCACGCCCAGCGCCCCCATCACCTTGTTGCGCGACAAATTAGGGCCGTGGCCGCCCGCCTTCGGCTTGAAGCTGGCCAGGTGGCCGCTATACCAGTGGCTGACCTTGTACAGCACGCCGATGGCCAGCACTGCCAGCAGGCTGAACCAGGCGATATTGCCGTGGCCACGGTTGACGATGACGGCGGCCGCCAGCAGCGGTCCCAGCGCGGAACCGACATTGCCGCCCACCTGGAACAGCGACTGGGCAAAGCCGTAGCGCCCGCCCGAGGCCATGCGCGCCACGCGCGACGCTTCCGGGTGGAAGGTCGAGGAACCGACGCCGATCAGGCCCGAGGCGATCAGCAAGGTGGGAAAGGTCGAGACGACGGACAGCATCAGCACGCCGGCCAGGGTAAAGCACATGCCGACGGGCAGCAGGAATGGCAGCGGACGGCGGTCCGTGTACAAGCCGATCCAGGGTTGCAGCAAGGAAGCCGTGCACTGGAACGTCAGGGTTATGAGGCCGACCTGGGTAAAACTGAGTGAAAACTCAGCTTTCAGCATCGGATAAATCGACGGCAATAATGCCTGGATCAAGTCATTGAGCAAATGCACGAAGGCGACGGCGCCCAGGATGTGCATGGCCAGACCGGATTGTTGTTGGGAACTATGAAGCGAAGGAGCCGCCGGCACGGACTTGGCCAATGCTGGAGCAGTTGTGGTTGTGTGCATGTGTCATCCGCAATAATCGGGCTCGGCGGGCGGCCCGGCAAAGAAGCCAGTATAGTATGGTCACTGAACTGATAACTTCCAATAATCGTCGCCCAAGTGACAACTAGGTGACAATTAAGAGCGCATCCAACGACCAGCATGTACACCCAACCCCTCGTCCAGACCCACCCCGATGGCGTGCCGTTCAGCCGCAGCACCAGCTCGCACGATTACCAGCACGTGCCGCGCCCCGTGACGGCCATGTCCCGGCAATATGCGGCGGGCGACTACACGGCGCCGCACAGCCATGTGCGGGCGCAACTGCTGTATGCGACGGAAGGCGTGATGCGCGTGTCCACCGAGCACGGCGTATGGATGTTGCCGCCGCGGCGCGCCCTGCTGATCCCCGTGGGCATCGTGCATGAAGTCCACATCTTGAGCGAACTGAGCATGCGTACCGTGTACATCGACGCACAGGTGGCGGCCCGATATGGTGCCGATTGCAAGGTGCTGGAAGTGAGCCGGCTGCTGCGCGAACTGATCCTGGCCTTGCTGGCCGAACCGGTCGAATATGCGCTAGAGGGGCGCGGCGACTGGCTGGCGCACCTGATCCTGTCGGAACTGGCGGCGGCCGATACCGTGCCCCTCGCTATCCCCTGGCCGCGCGACCGCCGCCTGGTGGCCGTCTGCTCGGCCATCATGGACGCGCCCGGCAGCCGGCGCAGCATCGAGGACTGGGCGCAGGATGCGGGCGCCAGCGCGCGCACCCTGATCCGTTTATTCCCCAAGGAAACGGGTCTGCACTACCGCCAATGGCTGCAGCAAGTCCACCTGGCCGAGGCCTTCTGCCGCCTGGACCGGGGCGAAGGCGTGGCCGCCATCGCCTATGCGCTGGGCTACGCCAGCCCCAGCGCCTTCAGCGCCATGTTCCGCCGCATCCTGGGTCGCACGCCGCAGCACTACCTGAGCGAGTGGCGCGCGGCCGAGTAAACGAAAAAAGCAGCCCGTGGGCTGCTTTCGTCAAATCGTTTGCCGGCAATCGGGCGGTAGGCCAGCCGCGTAGGTCGGCTTAGCGTGGCAAGGCCGCGCGTAAGCCGACAAGCTGCGTTGCCGGCATTGTCGGCTTACGCCCTGCGGGCCAAGCCGACCTACTCTTTTTCGCCGGCAATCAGGCGGTAGGCCAGCGCACCCAGCAAGGCGCCGATGATCGGTGCCAGCCAGAACAGCCACAGCTGGCTCGTCGCCCAGTCGCCCACGTACAGGGCCACGCCCGTGCTGCGGGCCGGATTGACGGAGGTATTGGTGACGGGGATGCTGATCAGGTGAATCAGGGTCAGCGCCAGGCCGATCGGCAGCGGGGCGAAGCCGGCCGGTGCGCGCTTGTCGGTGGCGCCCAGGATGACGATCAGGAAGAACATCGTCAGCACGATTTCAATGACCAGCGCCGACAGCATCGAATAGCCGCCCGGCGAGTGGGCGCCGAAACCGTTCGAGGCAAAGCCCTTGCTCACATCGAAACCGGCCTGGCCGCTGGCGATCACGTACAGCACGCCGCCAGCCACGATGGCGCCCAGCACTTGCGCGATGATGTATGGCAACAGTTGATTGGCAGGGAAACGGCCGCCTGCCCACAGGCCGATCGAGACGGCAGGATTCAGGTGGCAGCCCGAGATGTGGCCGATGGCGTAAGCCATGGTCAGCACCGTCAGGCCAAACGCCAGCGCCACGCCGACAAAGCCGATGCCAAGACCAGGGAAGGCCGCGGCCAGCACGGCGCTGCCGCAACCGCCCAGTACCAGCCAGAACGTGCCGAGAAATTCGGCGCCATATTGTTTCATGATGTATTCCTTTACATTGTCGAAAAAACGTACCCAGGGGACGACCAGTCAGACCGCTCATTCAGCTCGCCCTCACCGTATGGCGATGGCAAGGCAAAAACACCAGCAAAGTACGGCTGCGCAATCGCAGCAGAGCGCGCATAATGACATATTGTCATTATCAAGGCAATATTAATCTGATACGACAATATCAATAGTTTTTATGGAATCAACTATTCTTTTGATAATTTTACTGGCGCCGGGCGGCGCATGTACTTTTGCGGCGCCTCCAGCGGCGTAAAACCAAAGCCAGCATACAGGCCATGCGCATCGTCGGTGCCCAGCATCCAGGCGACATCGCGCAAACGCGCATCGCCGAGCACGGCGGCCACCATCTGCTTGCCATAGCCGCGCCCCTGGTATTGCGGCAACACAAACACGTCGCGCAGGTACGCAAAATCCGTGTAGTCGGTGACGACCCTGGCGAACGCCACTTGCTGCCCATCCACATAGCCGCCGAAACACAGCGCGTTGGCGATCCCCTTGCGCACCGTGTCGATTGCCACACCGCGCTTCCAGTACGACTGCTCGCTCAGGTAGCGGTGAATCATGGGCACGTCCAGTTCGTTGCGCTCGCTGGAAATGTGCAGTGGCGCGTGCATCAGTTCTTGTACAGCAGTTCGGCTTCTGCGATGCTGGGCTCGCCGAAGTAGACGGTGCGCACGCCGCCCTTGCCATCGCTGCCCATGTACACGCCCGTCATGCTGCGCGCGGCCGGGTCGTACAAAATCGAATAGCGGTGGCCGCAATTGTGCGGTTCGCAGACGCTGCTCAGCAGGCGCGCCTTGCCGTCGATCTCGACCGGCTTGAGCGGGCTGGCCACGCCATCGGGCACCCAGCGCTGCCGCTTCAGGCCCGCCTTTTTCAAGCCGACATTAAAAGCCTTGCGAAAGGCGTAGTCCGCCTTGTAGACGTCGGGAAAATACGGACAGGTAGCGCCGCCGTCGCAACTTTGCGCCTGCTCGATCAGCGACAGCCTCGGCGTACGGGCCTGCGCCGGCATGGCGGCCAGCGCCACGGCAGCGCCCAGGAACAGGGGCAAGAGCAAACGTGCGGACATGCAATTTCCTAACAATATCGAATAATGCCGAAAGCATAGCAGAATGGCATGCTTGTGCGCGCGCCTCAGGGAGAACAGCGGATGCCGACCACCCCGTTGACCTTGCCTTCGGGCCAGCCCGTCTCGCGCCAGCGGTACACGCCGGGCGCGACGATGATCAATTGCCATTCCACCAGCTTGCCGGCGGCATTGAGGCGGGTTTCATTGTCATAGCGTAACGTCAGGCTACGCTCCGTTTCCGCCACCACCGTCGCGGCAAAGCGGTTGGTTTCGCCCAGCTTGCTTTTCCACGTGCGGTCGTTGAAGATCGCCAGCCGCTGATGGTCGTCTGACAGCTGCATGCGCGTGAAGTGGCGCGCTTCTTCGCACACACTATTTGTATTCACGCTGTCGGACCAGCTGCCGGACAGTTGCTCGGCATCGAAAGGAGTCGGGGTGGCGGCCACGGCCGCACTCAGCAGCAAGGTTGCAAGCATAGTTTATCGAAAGAAAACGAAAGGAATCATCATGGTCGGCGCAGCGCCAGGGTGATGCTTGATGGCAGTGCGGGCGTACGCCGGTGCAAAGTCGCCTGCTCGTAGGCATACGCCATCGCAATGAGCGGCTTCTCGCCGTGGGCAGGACCGATGAAGGACAAGCCGACCGGCAAGCCCCCGAGCACGCCGGCAGGCACCGTGATGTGCGGCAAGTCGGACTGCGGCTGCGCTACGCCGTGGCAGGTCGGCCCCACCAGCGCATCGAGGCCATGCGAGCGCAGCAGCGCGTCGATGCCGCCCGGCCCGGGCGCGGGAGGCAATTCGATCAGTTCCGCGCCCTGCTCGCGCAACACGTTCAGCGCCTGCTCGATCAGGGCATCGGTGCCGGCGCACAGGCCGAACAGGCTGCGCGCCACGCCGATGCGGCGCCCGCGCAAGCCGGCGGCATCAAACACCATGCCATCGGCCAGGCGCTCGCCGCTCAAGGCGGCAAGCAGCCAGGCCGCCTCGCGCACGCTGGGCGCCATCGGTCCGGCAGTGGCTGGCTCACCACCCTGCCCGCCAGCGGCCCTGCCCGTGGGCTTGATGGCGACCAGGCCGCAGTTTGAAGCAGGCGCGACGATGGAGCCGTCCGCCGCGCTGTCGACGGCCAGGATGGTGAGTCCGGCCCAGCTGGCACTGGCATGCGGCACGCTGACGGCCGCCCACTGGCGCAAATTGCTTTTGCCGATGATGACGGCGCCGGCCGCGCGCAAGCGCGCCGCCACGAAGGAATCGCAGCTGGCGTGCGTGGCCAGGGGCGCCTGCGTGCGCGTCTTCATGCGGTCACCCGTGGCGATGTTGTCGCGCAAGACGACGGGGATGCCGTGCAAGGGGCCGCGCACCTTGTGCACTTGCCGCTCGCGGTCCATTTCCAGGGCAATTTTCAAGGCGTCGGGATTGATTTCAATGCCGGGATAGGCGCGCGCGCCGATGCTGCACAGGGAGCGGATGCGGGCCAGGTACTGCGACGTCAGTGCATGGGAACTGAGTTTGCCTGCCTGCATCATCTGCTGTTGCGGCAAGACGCCGGCGTCGAGCAGATGGGCCATGGGGCTGGCCGGCGCCGTGGCACGGGCCAGTACGGGGCGCGACACGCTCCGGGACGCGCCACTGCGTAACATCTGACTGCGCTGCATCGTATCTCCAAGAAACTTCAATGTTTCTACCGCAATAATGTGCTAGCCATAGCATAGCAGTCCTTGCAAGCTAATAGTTGTGATAAGGAATTATTTTCCAAGCAAAAAAAAACGCCGCCCGAAGGCAGCGTTTCTTGATGGTCCAGTACTGGAGCAAATCAGTTGCGTACGACACGCTTGTATTCGTTGGTGCGGGTGTCGATTTCGATGACGTCGTCCTGTGCCACGAACAGCGGTACTTGCACGGTGTGGCGGTGAGCGTCGATGGCGTTTTCGATCTTGGCTTCTTTCAGGACGTTGCCCGAAGTGTTGCCTTTGACCGCTGGCTCCGAGTACACCACTTGACGGGCGATGGTCGTAGGCAGTTCAACGGAGATAGCTTTGCCGTCGTAGAAAATGGCTTCGCATTCCATGCCATCTTTCAGGTAGTTCAGCGCTTCGCCCAGGTTTTCTTCTTCGATTTCGTACTGGTTGTACTCGGTGTCCATGAACACGAACAGCGGGTCGGCGAAGTACGAATACGTCACTGGCTTTTTATCCAGAACAACAACGTCGAACTTGTCGTCGCCGCGGAACACGTTTTCCATCGGGGTGTTCGTCAGAAGATTTTTCATCTTCCATTTGTAGGTGAAGCCCGTGCGGCTCGAACCGTTGACATCAGAACGCAACACGATCATAGGCTTGCTGTCGACCATGATGATATTGCCAACACGAATTTCTTTTGCGGGTTTCATAGGAATGTACGTAAAAAGTGGGTTGCATGAAGACCATCTGCCGCCTGTGCGCCATCAGCGCCGCAAGCTTGCGTTTGATCGGTTAAAAATACGTTAGAAATAACCGGGCATTTTACCTTAATTTTGGGCAAGCGCCTATCTCGTCGCGCCAGCGAACGCCAGCAAGTTACTTGCCAGATCGCCATTAGCCTGCATCTGCCGCTGCCAGGCCTGCGCGCACGCCCGGATGCGCGGCAGATCGGCCTGCAATGCGGGCCACAGCTGCGCCCACGGCAAGGCGTCCGCGCTGGCGCCATTCCAGGCCAGCGCCGCCTGTACCAGGCTGTCGATGGGGCCGTCCGCATCCGCCGCATAGCGCTGCAGGAAGGCGCGCAATTTCACGTGATGCAGGTTTTCATCCTGCAAATAGATATGCCAGAGAAACGGCTGGCCGGCCCATTGCGCGCGCACGAACGAGTCCTCGCCGCGCACCAGGTTCACGTCGCAAGCCCACAACAGGCGGTCGTAATCGTCCTGCGGCACGAAAGGCAGCACGCGCACGGTAAGCGCGCCGCGCGTGCGCGCCACACCGGGCACCGCCGCATCGTCGCCGATAAACGCTTGAACGGCATCGAACGCGACGCCTTCCGGCACCAGGCAGGTCACGGGCTCGCTGCCCGCCTGCCAGGCAGCAAACAGCTCGGCGACGGGAGCGGATGGATAGCAGAACAGCGACACTTTCAAGGCGCGCATGTCCGCCGCCGTCACGCCGAATTGCCCGAGGAATGCCGCCATGGCGGCGGCATCGGCCTGGAACGCCAGCCGCTGCTCGTCGAGCGCCGCTTCGCGCAGCAAGCCGCCCGTTTTATCCGTGAAGCCGGGGAAGAAGAAATGCTTGATCATGCCGTGGCGCGGCGACGTCAGCGCATGGCAGCCCTCGACCCACTCTTCCGCTGTCAAGCCTTCCAGGTTCAGCCACACGGGCTGCGGCGAACACTGCGCCATGGCGGCGATATAGCCGGGCGGAATGTCGCAGGCAAAGAACTCAATGACGATATCGGCGATATCGGCGGGCGCAAACACGCCATCCTGGCCGCGCCAGTGGCGTATCGTGACGCCGGACACCTGCTGCGCCTCGGCTGCTACGTCGATCGCGGGGCAAATGCGCTGGAAGCTGACAAGATCGTCGACCCACAGGGTGACGGCCACGCCGTGCTCGCGCTGCAACTGCCGCGCGAGGCGCCAGCAAATGCCGATATCGCCGTAGTTGTCGACGACTTTGCAGAAGATGGCCAGGGATGGCGCGCGATCGGTAGCTAATGGCATATTCAAAGGAGAAGAGAAAAACGTGGCATGGCAGCCCATAACAAAAAAGCCGCACTGTTACCAGGCGGCTTTGTTGTTGGCTGATTCAGCCGGTCTGGCGTCCCCAAGGGGATTCGAACCCCTGTACTCACCGTGAAAGGGTGATGTCCTAGGCCTCTAGACGATGGAGACAGAAAATCTGTCCTGAATGCGCTGCTTTGCATCCCGACCTGTTGCTTGTCTTACTGCTTGCGAATCTGGCGTCCCCAAGGGGATTCGAACCCCTGTACTCACCGTGAAAGGGTGATGTCCTAGGCCTCTAGACGATGGGGACAGAAATCTGTCCTGAATGCGCTACTTTGCATCCTGACCCGGTACTGCAGCAATATTGCAGAAACAAAAAAAGCCTGACTTGTCAGGCCCGTTCAGCACTGCACTCTTACTTTACAACGAAATCCTGGCGTCCCCAAGGGGATTCGAACCCCTGTACTCACCGTGAAAGGGTGATGTCCTAGGCCTCTAGACGATGGGGACCTGTGCTGGCTTACCTCTCAGCGGACTCTTCGTTGAAGGCTTTGCTTAGCCCCTCAAAAAAGCGTGCGCGAAGTATAGCATGGGGTGATTCACGAAATCAACTGCCGGGGGGGTTATTTTCCATCTATTTGCAGAGATCTCTCTATGGGGACCGGATGTTGATTTAGAACGGTGGCATTGTCGGATTACGCGTGCCGCTAATCCGACCTACGCCTCTCACCCGAGGGGTATGACGATGAATAAACGGACGTAAAAAAAGCCGCTCTAGGCGACTTTGATTACTGTGTGATTTCTGCGCTGTTGGTGGAGGTAAGCGGGATCGAACCGCTGACCTCTTGCATGCCATGCAAGCGCTCTCCCAGCTGAGCTATACCCCCCGGGCGCAGAAACACTGCTACTTCTTTACTACAACACCAGACTGAACTGGCGTCCCCAAGGGGATTCGAACCCCTGTACTCACCGTGAAAGGGTGATGTCCTAGGCCTCTAGACGATGGGGACCTCGGCACTACATTTACTTCTTTACGTCTGCGCTGTTGGTGGAGGTAAGCGGGATCGAACCGCTGACCTCTTGCATGCCATGCAAGCGCTCTCCCAGCTGAGCTATACCCCCCGGGCGCAGAAATAATAAAAGCCGCACTTGGCGACTTTGTTCCACTACTTGCTTTCCATCCAGGTTCCGTTTTTACGGGCCTGAACTTACAACAATCAGTACAAACAACTGCCACTACTATACCACAACAACCTGGCGTCCCCAAGGGGATTCGAACCCCTGTACTCACCGTGAAAGGGTGATGTCCTAGGCCTCTAGACGATGGGGACCGCGGAACTTCCAAACAACATCTGCACCGCTTCAGCGACTAACAAAACCTGACTGCGATTTTGCTGCTGGTGGAGGTAAGCGGGATCGAACCGCTGACCTCTTGCATGCCATGCAAGCGCTCTCCCAGCTGAGCTATACCCCCGTTGGTGCAGAAACAAGAGTATAGCAAAGAAGTTTCACTCTGCAAATACCCTTTTTCGTCTATGAGCAACTTTTCATAGGGGCGGTTTCCGCACCGTATTTTTACGCGTATTTAAGAGCGGCGATTACAGCCACTTTGCCAGACGCGCCAGCACGGTGTCGCGGCCGAAGATCACCACTACCTGGTCGATGGCCGGGGTCTGCAACTGGCCCGTCAAAATCAAGCGCAAAGGCATGGCCAGCAGCGGCATCTTGATGGTATTGGCGGCCAGCACTTCCTTGATCATGGCGGCGACGGCTTCCTTGCTCCACTCCACCGTGGCGATGCGCTCGGCGAATTGCGCCAGCACGGGCTTGATGGCATCCGTGATGTGCTGCGCCACCAGTTCCGCTTCCGGCTGCGGCTCGCGGAAGAACAGCATCGAAGCGGCAGCCAGTTCATTGACCGTGTTGGCGCGCTCTTTCATCATGCCCAGCACTTGCGCCAGGTCCGGCGCGCCTTCGAAGACGGCGCCGACGGCGACCATTTGCGGACGGGCCAGGTCGGCCAGACGCGTGTTGTCGGCCTGCTTGATATAGTGGTTGTTCAGCCAGGCCAGTTTTTCATTGTTGAACTGGGCCGCCGATTTCGACAGGTGGTTCAGGTTGAACCACTCGCAGAACTGCTCGGTCGAGAACACTTCATCGTCGCCATGGCTCCAGCCCAGGCGCGCCAGGTAGTTCAGCATCGCTTCCGGCAGGAAGCCTTGCGCCGGGTAATCCATCACGCTGACGGCGCCGTGGCGCTTCGACAGCTTTTCGCCATCCGCACCAAGGATCATCGGCAGGTGGCCGTACAGCGGCAGCGGTGCGCCGATGGCGCGCAGGATATTGATCTGGCGCGGGGTGTTGTTGACATGGTCGTCGCCGCGGATCACGTGGGTGATCTGCATGTCCCAGTCATCGACGGCCACGCAGAAGTTGTATGTCGGCGTGCCGTCCGGACGCGCGATCACCAGGTCGTCCAGCTCGCGGTTCGAGATCGTGATCGTGCCCTTGACCACGTCGTCCCAGCTCACATCGCCATCGAGCGGATTCTTGAAGCGCACGACGGGCTTGCGGTCGGCAGGAATGGCAGGCAGCGTCTTGCCTGGTTCCGGGCGCCAGGTGCCGTCGTAGCGCGGCTTTTCGCCAGCGGCGCGCATGCGTTCGCGCATCGCTTCAACTTCTTCCGGCGACGAGTAGCAGTGGTATGCCGTGCCTTCGGCCAGCATCTGCGCCACCACTTCGCGGTAGCGGTCCATGCGCTGCATCTGGTAGAACGGGCCTTCGTCGTGGTCCAGGCCCAGCCACTTCATGCCTTCGATGATGGCTTGCACGGCTTCCGGCGTGGAACGCTCCACGTCCGTGTCTTCGATGCGCAGCACGAAGGTGCCGCCGAAGTGACGGGCATACGCCCAGCTGTATAAAGCGGTGCGGGCGCCGCCCAGGTGCAGATAGCCGGTCGGGCTGGGAGCGAAACGGGTACGGACGGGAGTAGCGGTTGTGGTCATCGAAGTAATCAGGCTTGAATAAGTAAAACGCCATTTTACTACCTAAGCAAACCCCAAAGGCAAACCCCGGGGTCAGTCACTTCGTGATCGAAATGGGGCCCACTGGGTCCCATTTCCCCTGAGGGTCTGACCCCGGTCCTTCAAGGGGCTTGTCTTATAGTGCCAGCAGCCGCCTTTTCACCTCGTCCGCCTGCGCATGCAGCGCCTGCTCGAACAGGGCCACCAGTTGCGACAAGGGCCGGTGCAAAGGCTTGACCAGATTCACGGTGAACGGCAAGGACACGGCAAAGCGGCGGATCTGCAAGCCCTGCCCCGCATAGTCGAGGGCCGTAAGCGGATTGACGATGGCCAGCCCCACGCCTTCGCGCACCATCGCGCAGACGGAAGCGGCGCTGTGCGTGTCGAGCGCCAGGCGCCGCTCCACGCCGGCCTGCGCGAAGATGGCGTCGATCTGCTGGCGATACGGGTCGACGGCGGCCAGGCTGATGAAAGGCTGGCCCGCGAAGTCCGCCGGCTGCAGCACGGCCTTGCCGGCGAGCGAATGGCCGTCGGGCAGCACGCACACTTCATCGACGGACATCAGGGTGGCGAGCGCCGTACCCGGCGGGGCATTGTCCACTTCCGTCAGGCCGATATCGTGGCGCTGCGCCGACAACCACTCTTCCAGCAGCGGCGACTCCTGCGGCGTGATGCTGATGCTCACCTTGGGAAAATCGGCGACGAAGCGCTTGCACGCCTGCGGCAGCAAGGACTGGGAAAACACGGGCAGGCAGGCGATCGACAACTGCCCCTGGTCGAACTGGCGCAGGGCCGCCGCCGTGCTGACGATGCGTTCGAGGCCGAAGTACGCGCGCTGCACTTCCTCGAACAGCTGCAGCGCCTGGGCCGTCGGACGCAGCCGCCCCCGCTCGCGTTCGAACAGGGTCAAGCCCGTCAAATGCTCGAGGCGCGCCAGCTCGCGGCTGACGGTGGGCTGCGACGTGTGCAGCATGGCGGCGGCGGCCGTCACGCTGCCCGTCGTCATGATGGCGCGGAAGACTTCGATATGGCGCAGGGAGATAGTCATGGTCATATCATAAATGAATAAGGTCAGCCTAAATGGATATTTTATGTTTAGCCAAAAAACCCGCATCATGGCCAGCATCGTAGGTCGGATTAGCGGGCAAAGCCCGCGTAATCCGACACCACCCCACAACATGACAAAGACAGCCACCATGAAACCAGTGTCAGACGCCACCCTCGCCCAACTCGCCCAGGAACACGGCACGCCATTGTGGGTGTATGACGCGGCCACCATCCGCGCGCGCATCGCCCAACTGGCGCAGTTCGACACCGTGCGCTTCGCGCAAAAGGCCAATTCGAACATCCATCTGCTCACCCTGATGCGTGAAGCGGGCGTGCACGTGGATGCCGTCTCGCTGGGCGAAATCGAACGCGCGCTGCAGGCGGGCTTTACGCCGGCGCAAACGAACGGCGCCGCCGGCGTGGTGTTCACATGCGACCTGTTCGACCGCGCCACCCTGGCGCGCGTGGCGGCGGCAAAAATCGAAGTCAATTGCGGTTCCGTCGACATGCTGCGCCAGCTGGGCCCAGTATCGCCCGGCCACCGCGTCTGGCTGCGCATCAATCCCGGCTATGGCCATGGCCACAGCAACAAGACCAACACGGGCGGCGAAAACAGCAAGCACGGTATCTGGCACGAAGAGCTGCCGGAGGCGCTGGCCGTCATCCGCGCGCATGGCCTGCACCTGGTGGGCCTGCACATGCACATCGGCTCGGGCGTCGACTACAGCCACCTGGAAACCGTCTGCGGCACCATGGTCGACCTGGTGAAGAACATGGGCCATGACATCGAAGCCATTTCCACGGGCGGCGGCCTGTCCGTGCCTTACCGCGAAGGCGAGCAGCCCGTCGATACGAACCATTATTTCGAGCTGTGGGATGCGGCACGCAAGCAGATCGAGGCGCACCTGGGCCATCCCGTGCACCTGGAAATCGAACCGGGCCGCTTCCTCGTGGCCGACGCGGGCTTGCTGGTGGCCGAAGTGCGCGCCACCAAGCAAATGGGCGGCAACCACTTCACCCTGCTCGACACGGGCTTCAATGAACTGATGCGCCCCGCCATGTACGGCAGCTACCATGAAATGTCGGTGATCGCGCATGACGGCCGTGCACTGGACGCCAGCCCCGCATGCGCCACCGTCGTCGGCGGCCCCTTGTGCGAATCGGGCGACGTGTTTACCCAGCGTGATGGCGGCGTCGTCGAAACACGTCTGCTGCCAGCAGCGCAGGTGGGCGACTACGTCGTCTTCGAAGGCGCGGGCGCGTATGGCGCGTCCATGTCGTCGAACTACAACAGCCGCCCCCATGCGGCCGAATACCTGGTCGATGGGGAGCAATCCCGCTTGATCCGCCGCCGCCAGACGGTGGCCGAACTGATCGCGCTGGAACAACTGTAAAACCGCGCCCGCGTGCGGGCATGCGCATCTGCTAACATCGTGCAACTCGATGAAAGCCCGCCATGCCCGCCACCACCCTTGCCCGCCGCAGCGGCAGTTTCTTGCTGCCCCTGCTGCTGTCCGCCGTCCTCGCCGGCTGCGCTTCACTGCCCTCGCTGGAAAGCCGCATCCCCTCCAGTGTCATCGCCGACACAAAGCACACCCAATTGGCCACGGCCATTGCGCCCATGGTGGCGCAGCATCCGGGCGTGTCCGGCATCTATCCGCTGGTCGACGGGCGCGATGCGTTTGCCGCGCGCGCCCTGCTGGCCGCCGCCGCCCAGCGCAGCCTGGACGTGCAGTACTACATCTGGCACAAGGACATCACGGGCACCCTGCTGTTCGACGCCCTGCGCCAGACGGCCGAACGGGGCGTGCGCGTGCGCCTGCTGCTCGACGATAACAACACGGCGGGCCTGGACCAGATCCTGACCATGCTGGGCAAGCAGCAGAATCTGGAAATCCGCCTGTTCAATCCCTTCCTGCCCCGCGCTCCGCGCGCGCTGGCCTTTGCCACGGATTTTTCCCGCCTCAACCGGCGCATGCACAACAAATCGTTCACGGCCGATAACCAGGCCACCATCGTCGGCGGGCGCAATGTGGGCGACGAATATTTTGGCGCGGCCGGCGACGTGCTGTTTGCCGACCTGGACGTGCTGGCCATCGGCCCCGTTGTCGATGACGTCTCGCACGATTTCGACCGCTACTGGAATAGCGCCTCGGCCTACCCGGCCAGGCTGCTGCTGACGAGCCCAGTCGAAGGCGACGCGGCCACTATCGCCGCCGAGGCGGACCGCATCGACGACACCAAGGCGGCCGAGGAATACGTGCAGGCGCTGCGCACCTCGCCCTTCGTCAAGCAGATGATGGAACGCACCCTGCCCTTCGAATGGGCCAGGACGCGCATGGTCAGCGACGACCCGGCCAAGGTGCTGGACAAGGCCAGGCCCGGCACGGGCGTGGCGGAAAGCCTGCAAAACCTGCTGGGCGTGCCAAAAAAGGAAGTGGACCTGGTATCGCCGTATTTCGTGCCCGGCAAATCGGGCACGCAAGCCTTTGCCGACCTGGCGAAAAAGGGCGTGGGCGTGCGCATCCTGACGAATGCGCTGGAAGCGACCGACGTGGCGGCCGTGCATGCCGGTTATGCGAAGTGGAGGAAACCGCTGCTGGAAGCGGGCGTGCTGCTGTACGAATCGCGCCGCTCGTGGGAAGCAGGCGATGCGCGCGAGCAGACGGGCCGCTTCGGCAGTTCCGCATCGAGCCTGCATGCGAAGACCTTTGCCGTCGACGACCAGCGCATCTTTGTCGGCTCGTTCAACTTCGACCCGCGCTCGATCGAGCTGAATACGGAAATGGGCCTCGTCATCGACAGCCCCGCGCTGGCCAGCCAGCTGGGTCTAGCCATGCGCACCACGATCCCGCAGCGCGCCTACCAGGTACTGTTGGGCGACGACGGCGCACTGTACTGGATCGCCCGCGACGCCAGCGGCGCCACCACGCGCTACGACACGGAACCGGGCACCAGCGTGTGGAAGCGCATGGGCGTAGCGATTCTGTCGGTGCTGCCGATCGATTGGTTGTTGTAAGCGGTTTTGCCAACGTTGTTGTCGGATTACGCGGGGCTTTGCCCCGCTAATCCGACCTACGCTCTTCACAAGGCCAAGGCCGGTCGTGTTGGTGGCGGCACCGAAACGCAAACAACGCCGGTCAAATTGGCGGCGGCGCCGACATGCAAACCCCGTAGGTCGGCTTAGCGCGCAGCGCGTAAGCCGACAACACCACTGCCCAAGAGCCTTAGCGCACCGCTTCCGTCAAAATCCGCCCTTCCGACGCCGACGGCTGGCGTATGCGCAGCAGATGGGCCAAGGTCGGTGCGATGTCGACCACTTCCGCGTACTGGCCATAGGCGCCCGGCTTGATCCAGCGGGGGCCGAAGACCATCAGCGGCACGTTGGTGTCATACGTATACGGCGTGCCGTGCGAGGTGCCACCGCTGCCCTTGCCGAAGTACCAGGCCGGCTTTGTCACCAGCATCAGGTCGCCCGACAGCTGGCGGTTCCAGGCGCGACGCATCAAGGTGTCCATGCGCGTGGCGACGGCTCCCGTTTCCATCTGCGTGCGCGTGTAGACTTGAGCCAGGCCGTCCTGCTGCATCAGAAAGCGGGCCGCCGCGTCTTCCAGGGTGGCGCGATGGACGCCGCGCTTTTCCGCCAGCGCGTAATCGAGGTAGATATTCGGCAGCGACGACGCCGTCACCAGCTTGTCGATGCCCAGGTTTGTCGCCAGGTGCTGGTTCAGCGCATCGACCAGTTTGGCGCCATCGATGCGCCTGGCGGAAAAGCCGCGCGTTTCGGAAAATTCCGGCACGTTGGCGAAGCCATGGTCGGCCGTCAGCACCACGAGCACGTTATCCATGCCGACTTTTTTATCCAGGTCGGCAAAGAAGCCGGCCAGCATGCGGTCCAGGCGCTGCAGATGGTCGTGCGACATCTTGCTTTCCGGGCCGTAGGCGTGATTCACATAGTCGTGCGCGGACAGGCTCACGCCGAGGATATCGGGCACGCCGGCCGGATTGCGGCCCAGGTTTTCGCCATCGATGGCGGCGCGGGCGAATTCCAGGGTCAGCTCGTCGAGGAAGGGGCCGGATTTCAGGCGGCTGTAGTACTCGCCATCGAGCTTGCCGCTGTCGCTGTAGTAGGCAAACGGGAAGGTGTTGCGCGTGCCCGGCTTGGCAGCAACAAGATCATCCCGGGCATCGCGCGCATAGGCCGAATCGGCCAGTAGCGGCGTCCAGCTCTTGCCGTAATAGCGGTCCTGCGGCTTGGCCGCCTGGTAGCGCTGCACCCACTGCGGGTGCTGCTGCATATAGTAGGTGCTGCTGGCGAAGTTGCCCGTCTTTTCCATGTACATATAGGCCGTGCCCGTTTTCCCGGCCAGCAGGATGGCGCCACGGTCCTTGCCCGACACGGTGACGACCTTGGCCTTGTCACCCGTCGAATAACGCAGTTCGTCGCCGAGGGTGCTCACGCGCAGCTTGGTCGGCGCCGTGCCGTCATCGGGCTGCGTCTCTTCGCCGATGTAATGGAAATTGCCATCCTCGGTGCAGTACACGGATTTCTTCGTGACGGGATCGATCCAGTTATTGCCGATCACGCCATGCTGATACGGGTAGGCGCCCGACAGCACGGCCGAGTGGCCGATGGCGGTGACCGTGATGCCGTGCGCCTGGTGCGCATCGCTGAACCACGCGCCCTGTTCCAGCAGGCGGCGGAAACCGCCCTGGCCGAACTGGTCGCGGTAGCGCGTCACCTGCTCTTGCGGCAAGCCGTCCACTACCAGCACCACGACCAGCTTCGGCTGCGTCGCAGCATTGGGCACCGCCTTGGCCGCATGCGCGTGGCACGCCGCCACGCCAGCGGCCAGCAGCAGCGCCTGTGCCAGTTGCCGGGAAAGGGAGAAAGGTTTCGTCATATCCGCTCATCAAAAGTTAGGCCACCGGGCAGCATACGCCGACTATATGACGCAATGATGACAGAAGCAATAACAAGAAAAAGGCCGGGGCCCATTGCTGGAACCCGGCCCGATGCCGAACAGATGAATTTGCCTGGCTTACTTGACCGTCACCTTGATGCTTTTGGCCAGCTCCGGACCATACGACTGGTGTGCGCCGTTGGCGAACTGCATCGTCAGGGTGTACTGGCCCGGCGGCAAGGTGACGTCCGTTTCCGTTTGTCCTTTGCCGAAATGCAAATGCTTTTCGTCCATGGGTATCATTTCGCCCGCCTTCATCGGCCCAGTATTGATGAGCAGATGATGGTGGCCCGTCTTGGCCGTCATGTCGCCGGCCGGCTTGACGTCCATGCCACTGACGGCAAACTTGACCTTGAACGGGCTCGCCACTGTCGCGCCATCGGCTGGCTCGACGAAGGAAACGGATTGCGCAAACGCGCTGGCGGCCAGCAGGCTACCGGCGATCACGGCGGCTGCTTGACGCAGGAATACGGTGTTCAATTGCATGATGTCTCCTCTTGTTAAATAACAACACGGACTGCATGAAACCATATTCCTGGCGACCATGGCGCCGGGGAGCTGCTGGGGTCAGTCGCTTCGCGATCGGAGCGCATCCCATTGGGATGCACTCCCCCGGCGGGTCTGACCCCATGGCCGATCATCAATCGTTCTTGATGACGATCGACGGGAATTTACTTGTCATATCCTTCGCCTTTTCCGCCACCTTGATCGCGATGGTGCGGGCGATCTGCTTGTAGATCACGGCGACGGGGCCTTCCGGCTCGGCCACGACGGTGGGCGTGCCCGAATCCGTTTGCTGGCGAATCGCCATGGTCAGCGGCAAGGCGCCGAGGAATTCCACGCCGAAGTCGGCGCACATCTTCGCACCGCCGCCGGCGCCGAAGATTTCTTCCGCATGGCCGCAGTTCGAGCAGATGTGCGTGCTCATGTTTTCCACCACGCCGAGGATAGGAATGCCGACCTTCTCGAACATTTTCAAGCCCTTGCGCGCGTCGAGCAGCGCGATGTCCTGCGGCGTCGTGACGATCACGGCGCCCGTGACTGGCACTTTCTGCGACAGGGTCAGCTGGATGTCGCCCGTGCCTGGCGGCATGTCGACGATCAGGTAATCGAGGTCGCGCCAGTTGGTCTGGTCCAGCAATTGCTGCAAGGCTTGCGTGACCATCGGGCCGCGCCACACCATCGGCTCGTCCGGATCGATCATGAAGCCGATCGACGACACTTGCAGGCCGTGGTTTTCCATCGGCTCCATGCTCTTGCCGTCGAGCGTCTTCGGCTGGCCGCTGATGCCCAGCATCATCGGTTGCGACGGGCCATAGATATCGGCGTCCAGCATGCCGACGGTGGCGCCTTCAGCCGCCAGGGCCAGGGCCAGGTTGACGGCCGTGGTCGATTTACCAACACCGCCCTTGCCGGAAGCGACGGCAATGATGTTTTTCACGTTGCTCATCGGCTTCAAGCCGCGCTGCACCGTGTGCGAAATGATTTTCGACGACACGCCCACGCTGACGTTGCCCACGCCTGGCAGCACGCGCAGGGCGGCCAGCACGGATTTGCGGATCAGGTCGATCTGGCTTTTGGCGGGGTAGCCGAGCTCAATGTCGAGGGAAATATCATCGCCGTCGACCTTCAGATTCTTGACGGTTTTGCTGGAAACGAAATCTTTATGTGTATTTGGGTCAATAACCTGGGCCAGCGCGGCCTTGACGTCTTCTACTGTGATGCTCATGTAAATCTCCGTGTGTACTACATATGTGCAATACGCGCAGTCTAGCGCAAATTTGCATGGTGCGATGGCGGCAAAAGCATCACTTGCCGGCGCTGCATCTGCTCATATTGCCTTTCCGCTGTTAAAATGTCCTATTATCCATCCCAAAAGTGCATCAATCATGACTCGCAAGCTGTTCGTCACCACTGCCCTGCCTTACGCAAACGCCGCTTTTCACATTGGCCACATCATGGAATACATCCAGGCCGATATCTGGGTCCGGTTCCAGCGAATGCAACGCGATGGCGCAGCCGGCCGTGAAGTGCACTTTGTGGGCGCCGACGATACGCATGGCACGCCCATCATGATCGCCGCCGAAAAAGAAGGTATCACGCCGCAGCAATTCGTCGCCAACATCGCGGCCGGCCGCGCCCAGTATCTCGATGGCTTCCATATCGCCTTCGACAACTGGTATTCGACCGACTCGCCGGAAAACGTCGACCTGTCGCAATCGATCTACCGCAAGCTGCGCGATACGGGCCTGATCGTCACGAAAACCGTCGACCGCTTCTTCGACCCGGTCAAAGGCATGTTCCTGGCCGACCGCAACATCAAGGGCGAATGCCCGAAATGCGGCGCCAAGAATCAGTACGGCGACAATTGCGAAGTGTGCGGCGCCGCCTATCAGCCGACCGACCTGGTCAACCCGTTCTCCGTGTTTACCAACGCGACGCCCGTGATGAAGCCGTCGGAACAGTATTTCTTCAAGCTGTCCGATCCGCGCTGCTTCGAATTCCTCAAGGATTGGCTCAACACGCCAGGCCGCTTGCAGCCGGAAATGGTCAACAAGGTCAGCGAATGGCTGGGCGAAGCCGGTGAAAAGCTGGCCGACTGGGATATCTCGCGCGACGCGCCCTACTTCGGCATCCCGATTCCCGATGCACCAGGTAAATTCTTCTATGTGTGGATGGATGCGCCCGTCGGTTACCTGGCGAGCCTGAAAAACTATTGCGACAAGAAAGGCATCGATTTCGACGCCTTCCTGAATGACCCGTCGACGGAACAGATCCACTTCATCGGCAAGGATATCGTTTCCTTCCATTTGCTGTTCTGGCCCGCCATGCTGAAGTTCGCCAATCACCCGGTGATCGACAAACTGAAAGTCAACGTCCACGGCTTCCTGACGGTCAACAACGAAAAAATGTCGAAGTCGCGCGGCACGGGCATCTCGCCGCTGCGCTACCTGGACCTGGGCATGAACCCGGAATGGCTGCGCTATTACATCGCCTTCAAGCTGAACTCGAAAGTGGAAGACCTGGACTTCAACGGCGAAGATTTTGTCGCCCGCGTGAACAGCGACCTGATCGGCAAATACGTGAACATCGCCAGCCGCTGCGCCGGCTTCATCGCCAAGCGTTTCGACGGCAAGCTGGCGTCGACACTGTCGGAAGGCGCGCAAAGCTGGATCAACCGCGCGCTGACGGTGGACGTCAACGGCGTCATCGTCGAGCGCCAGTCCAGCATCGCCGCGCACTTCGAGAACCGCGAATTCGGCAAGGCCTTGCGCGAGATCATGGAAATCGCCGACATCACCAACCAGTATGTCGATGAAAACAAGCCGTGGATCCTGGCCAAGGATGCGGACAAGACCGCGGAGCTGCATGACGTATGCACGACGGCCCTGATCCTGTTCCGCCAGTTGACGATCCTGCTGTCGCCGGTCCTGCCGGGCGTGGCGAAGAACGTGGCATCGTTCCTCAACGACGCAGAATTCACTTGGGCCGACACGCAGGTGTTCGGCGACGCCGTCTCGAACAGCATGCTAGGCCGCACCATCGGCGCCTACAGCCATTTGATGACGCGCATGGATGCGAAGATGATCGAAGCGCTGTTCGACGCGCCGCAAGCGGCCGCCGCCATTGCCGCACCGGCCGGCGACGCCGCGAATGACGCCGCAGCTCCAGTGGCAACCGCTGCCGCCATCGAGGAACTGGCGCCCGAAATCAAGATCGACGACTTCCTCAAGGTCGACCTGCGCATCGCGAAAATCGTCAACTGCGAACTGGTCGACGGCTCGGACAAGCTGCTGCGCCTGACCCTGGATGCGGGCGAAGGCCGCTTGCGCAATGTGTTCTCCGGCATCCGCTCGGCTTACCAGCCGGAAGAGCTGATCGGCAAGCTGACGGTGCTGGTAGCCAACCTGGCACCGCGCAAGATGAAGTTCGGCATTTCCGAAGGCATGGTCATGGCCGCGTCCGCCGCCGACGAGAAGGCGAATCCGGGCATCTACATCCTGAACCCGTGGCCGGGCGCCGAACCTGGCATGCGCATCCGCTAAGCGCCCACAAGGACCGATGATGAATATCGTGGTGCGCGAAGCAACGAATGCCGATGCACAGCTGATGGCCGAGCTGACCCGCGCCGCATGGGCCGGCAAGGTAGCAGCCTCGTCCAGTGGACACCACGAGACGGCCGAGCAAGTGGCGGAGCAATTGCGCCACGGCGGCGGTTTTCTGTTGCTGATCGACGACATTCCCGCCGGTTCGCTGCGCTGGATGCCGCTCGACAGCGACCCCGCCATCTGGAAGATTTCACGCATGGGCGTGCTGCCCGCCTACCGGGGCAGCCACGTCTCGCAGCACTTGCTCGAAGCCATCATTCATCACGGCCTGTCCTGCCAGGCCGAGGAATTGCGCCTGGCCGTGCGGCGCGACCAGCGCAAGCTGATCGATTTTTATGCGGCCTTCGAATTCGACCTGGCCGAAGAACTGGAATATTCGCACGCCAACCCCGCAGAACCGGCACCGATGGTGATGCGGCGTTTGCTACGTTATTGATTTTTAGCAATTTCGCCCCGGACTTGCCGATACAACAACCCGCCAAGCCGCACGGCGCGGTAAAATACGGCCGGCTGACCTTACCCATAAGACACTCAGAAGAGAATATGAAACTGCCTGCAAAACACAACAACTACGTATCCGACCACACCTTGTTCATCGCCGAACTGAAGGCCAAGAACCCTGGCATGGAAGCGGGCCAGCAAGCGGGCCGCGCCCTGCTGTGGGACAAGCCGGCCGTCAGCATCGATGAGCAGGAACGCCAGCTGGCGTCGGCCGTCAAGCAACAGGCTTACGTTTACCAGAACAAGAACTAAGATCTGGAACCGGCACGATGTTGCCTGAAGAGTCTGCAGTCACGCCGGAAGCCGACGCTTCCGGTGCCGGCGCAGTCATCGAGTCGCCCCCACCTGTCGCTGACGGCGACGGCAGCGGCGACCCTGCAACAACGGTAACGGACGCGGCGCCCGCCGCCGACCCGCTGGGCATCGCCCGCCTGTATGGCGAGCCGATGATGCGCATGCCGACGGATTTGTACATTCCGCCGGACGCGCTGGAAATCTTCCTCGAAGCCTTCGAAGGCCCGCTCGACTTGCTGCTCTACCTGATCCGCAAGCAAAACTTCAACATTCTCGATATTCCGATGGCGCAGGTGACCCTGCAATATCTGAAATATGTCGACCAGATCCGCGTGCGCAACCTGGAACTGGCCGCCGAGTATCTGTTGATGGCCGCCATGCTGATCGAGATCAAGTCGCGCATGCTCTTGCCTTCGCGCAAGAGCGACGTCGAGGAAGATGGCGGCGACCCCCGTGCCGAACTGGTGCGCCGGCTGCTCGAGTACGAGCAGATCAAGCTGGCCGCCTACGACCTGAACGCCATCCCCCAGTTCGAGCGCGATTTCGTGCGCACGCAGATTTTCATCGAGCAAAGCCTGACGCCCACCTGGCCCGACGTGGAACCGGTGGACTTGCAGCAGGCGTGGCTCGACGTGCTGAAACGCGCCAAGCTGACCCAGCATCACCGCATCAGCCGCCAGGAACTGTCCGTGCGCGAGCACATGTCGAGCATCCTGCGCCACTTGCAATCGTCGCGTTTCGTCGAGTTCAGCGAGCTGTTCGACATTGCCGGCGGCGTGCCCGTGGTGGTGGTCAACTTCGTGGCCCTGCTGGAACTGGCCAAGGAAACCCTGATCGAAATCACGCAGGCAGAACCGTTTGCCCCCATCTACGTCCGGCTGGCCTATTCGCCCGCCTGACCCCTTCCCTTTGTCACTGACCACCGTACAACGGGGTTTTAGCGAAAGCAATCCATGAAAATTATTTCCGACATCGAAGAATTGCGCGACCAGCTCAGCGGACAGCTGCGCACGGCGTTCGTCCCCACCATGGGCAACCTGCACGAAGGCCATCTGTCGCTGATGCGCCTGGCGCGCAAGCATGGCGACCCGGTCGTCGCCTCGATCTTCGTGAACCGCCTGCAATTCGGCCCGAACGAAGACTTCGAGAAATATCCGCGCACGATGGCGGCCGACATCGCCAAGCTGGAAAAGGAAGGCGTGTACGTGCTGTTCGCGCCGACGGAAAAGGAACTGTACCCGGAACCGCAGGAATACCGCGTGCGCCCGCCCGATGACCTGGGCAATACCCTGGAAGGCGAGTTCCGCCCCGGCTTCTTCGAAGGCGTGTGCACGGTCGTCACCAAGCTGTTCTCGTGCGTGGGCCCGCGCGTGGCCGTGTTCGGCAAGAAGGATTACCAGCAGCTGATGATCATCCGCAACATGGCGCGCCAGTTCGCGCTGCCGACGGAAATCATCGCTGCGGAAACCTACCGCGCGGACGATGGCCTGGCCTTATCGTCGCGCAATATGTATCTGTCGGAAAGCGAACGCGCGGAAGCGCCGGAACTGTACAAGGGACTCAATTTCGTGGCCGAAGAAGTGCGCAAGGGCAATCTGGCCGTGGGCGAACTGGAACAGGCCAGCATGCAGCTGTTGAACAGCCGCGGCTGGAAATCGGACTACATCGCCGTGCGCAAGCGCGCCAACCTGCAAGCGCCTAGCGCCGCCGAACTGGCCGCCGGCGAGCCGCTGGTGGTGCTGGCCGCAGCCAAGCTGGGTCAAACCAGATTGATCGACAACCTCGAAATTTAAGCATTGTCACAACGGGGCCATTCGGCCCCGTTTCTTTCTCTACTTCTCCATCCCTACCAATTTCAGTTCGGCAAACAGCGGCTTGTTGCTGCCGCGCGCCGCTTGCAACATGTCGTAGCTGGCCGCATCGAGCACGATTTCCTCTCCCGCCCACAGCTTGCGCTGGTTGGCAGGCAGCCTCAGGCTGCGCAGAATGGCACGTACCTGGGCAGGATCGGCCGCCAGCAGGCGAATGGCGCGCGCATGGCGCTGCGTACCCGTGAGGATAGGCAAGCCGCCCTCGGGGCCACTCTGGCTCAGGCTGACATAATCCTGGCCGCCCACGCGGTGCAAATAGGCATGCCGGCCATCACCTTCGGCAGGCGGCTGCGCGGCCGGCTCCTGCATCTCGACAGACGCGACAGGCGCAGCGGTGGTTTGCTCAAGGCTCACGCCACAGGCCGCCAACAGGGCCGTGCTCAGGGCGAAAAATAATACGGGTGCTCGGCGCATCGTGCGCTCCTTCGTGTCGGGGTCGGGGACAGAGGTGGAATACTGCAGCGATCATGGGCCAAATTATTTGACGTGTAAAGTTAACTTTAGGAAATATTTCATTCCTTTGCGCAATCTCCTGAAACCTGCGGGATCTTGCCTGTCCTGCCAGGCAGGCCAGGCATCATTGTTAATGCAATTTGCACATTGAAATCAAAACTCCCATCTTTATCCATCCATGAATAAAGATCAAAATAATGGCACTGGCTCGCGGCAACAGCATGCGGACCTCCCACCATCACAGGAGAACATCCATGAACACAACATCCAACTCTGCCAAGGTAGCCATCGTCACGGGCGCCTCGCGCGGCATCGGCGCGGCCATCGCCCGCCGCCTGGCGCGCGACGGCATCCAGGTCGTCGTCAACTACGCCAGCGGCAAGGATGCGGCGGACGAGCTGGTGGCAGCCATCATGGCCGAAGGCGGCGCCGCCATCGCCGTCAAGGCCAACGTGGCCGAGGCAAGCGACGTGCAAGCGCTGTTCGATGCGGCCGAAGCGGCTTACGGCGGCGTCGATGTGCTGGTCAACAACGCCGGCATCATGCCGCCCGCACTGCCCACTTTGGCCGAGACCGACGACGTCACCTTCGACAGCCTGTTCGCCATCAACGTCAAGGGCAGCTTCAACACCATGCGCCAGGCGGCGACGCGCTTGCGCCACGGCGGCAGCGTCGTCAATTTCTCGACCAGCGTGATCGGCCTGGCTCTGCCCGGCTATGCCGTCTACGCCGCCACCAAGGCGGCCATCGAGACGATGACGAATATCTTTGCCAAGGAACTGCGCGGCAAGAACATCACCGTCAATGCCATCGCCCCCGGCCCCACGGCCACGGCCCTGTTCTTGAACGGCAAGACGGAAGAAACGATAGCGCGCATGGCCAAGATGGCGCCCCTTGAACGCCTGGGTACGCCGGACGATATCGCCGCGGCCGTGGCTTTTTTGGCCGGGCCGGATGGCCGCTGGGTGAATGGACAAACGTTACGTGCGAATGGCGGCCTGGTGTAAGCAAGGCGCGAACTGACGAAAAAAACGCTGCCGGTTTGCACGGGCAGCGTTTTCTTGATAACGGTCAAGCCTGGATCAGGCGCCGGCTTTTTCCAGCTTCTCGAAAATCTTGTTCAGCTTTTCATCGAGGGTCGCGGCCGTGAACGGCTTGACGACATAACCGCTGGCGCCAGCTTGCGCGGCGGCGATGATGTTTTCTTTTTTCGCTTCGGCGGTGACCATCAGCACGGGCAGCTTGGCCAGTGCGGGATCGGCGCGGATATGCTGCAGCATCGTCAGGCCATCCATGTTTGGCATGTTCCAGTCCGACACGACGAAATCGAACGATTCCGCGCGCAGCTTGGCCAGGCCCATCACGCCGTCTTCCGCCTCATCGACGTTGGCATAACCCAGTTCCTTCAACAGATTCCGGACAATGCGGCGCATCGTCGAAAAATCGTCAACGACTAAAAATTTCATCTTTGGATCAGCCATGAATAACTCCGTTGTTTCTGTAGCGGTTTGTTAATAATATCGACATGAATGCCGACATTATGGTCGACACTACGGCAGCAAGTTGTAGGATAGCATTTTCGTTGCTTTTAGGCGAACAAACTTGCCTCAGATCATATAAAACGTGGCTTACACGCGCAAAGCACGCATACCATGCGCCGCCAGGTGTCCCAGCACCATGCCAGGCAGCGCCGTCAAAGCGCCGACCTCATGCGTAGCACCGACAGCGATCGCCTCGCGCGGCATGCCGAACACCACGCAACTGGCTTCATCCTGCGCAAAATTATACGCTCCTGCGGCCTTCATCTCCAACATGCCTTGTGCGCCATCCTTGCCCATGCCGGTGAGGATCACGCCGACGGCATTTTTACCGGCCGATTGCGCGGCCGAACGGAACAGCACATCGACGGACGGGCGGTGGCGGTTCACCGGTTCGCCCTGGTCGATCTTGGTCATGTAGTTGGCGCCGCTGCGCGTCAGGGTCAGGTGCGAATGGCCGGGCGCGATGTAGGCGTGGCCGGGCAGCACGCGTTCGCCGCCTGCCGCTTCCTGCACCGAAATCTTGCACAGCGAATCGAGGCGGCGCGCGAACGAGCGCGTAAAGCCTTCCGGCATGTGCTGCGTGATCAGGATGCCGGGGCAATCGGACGGCATCTGCATGAGGAATTCGCGGATCGCTTCCGTGCCGCCCGTCGAGGCGCCCACGATGATCAGCTTTTCGCTCGACGTCAATGGACTGCGCAGGGCAGGCAGCGGCGCGGCCACCTTGTCGCCGGCCGACGGCAGGGTGCGCGCGCGGATGCGCGCCTTCGAGGCGGCGCGGATCTTGTCGGCGATCATGTCCGTGTACTCGCGCATGCCACTCTGGATCGAAATCTTCGGCTTGGTGACGAAATCGACGGCGCCCAGTTCCAGCGCGCGCATGGTGATTTCCGAACCGCGCTCGGTCAAGGACGACACCATCAGTACCGGCATCGGGCGCAAGCGCATCAGTTTTTCCAGGAAATCGAGGCCATCCATCTTCGGCATCTCGACGTCGAGGGTCAGCACGTCGGGATTGGTCTGCTTGATCATCTCGCGCGCCACCAGCGGATCGGGCGCCGCGCCCACCACTTCCATGTCGGGCTGGCTATTCACGATTTCCGTCATGACGCTGCGGATCAGCGCCGAGTCATCCACGATCAATACCTTGATCTTCATAGTTATCCTTCCAGGCCTTGCGGCCCGTATTCTTTATTAAATTAGTACACCGGACAAACCGCCGCAAGCCGCACAGCGCGACGCGCAGCAGGTTTGGTCGGGTGTTTGTCAGAACAGTTCGACTTCGCCGCCCACCGGCGCGACCTTGAGGCGGCTGGCGTAATCGAGTTCGCGGCGCACCAGCGTATCGTTATGCGTCTGCATCAGCTTTTTCACCAGCACCTTGCCGCTACGGGGGAAGAAGTACACCTTGCGCGGGTGGATGTCGTTGAGATCTTCGGCCACCACGCGCATCTTTTCCGCTTTCAGGTAGTTGATGACGAAGGCCGCATTGCGTTCGCCGACGTTGATCGCCGTGAAGCCGCGCAGCACGGCGCCGCCGCCGAACACTTTCGCTTCCATGTTCTCGCGCCGCGCGCCCGCCTTCAGCAAATCGTTGATCAGGATTTCCATGGCGTAGGTGCCATAGCGCATCGACGCGGAAATCGGACTGTTCGGGTCGCTGCCGCCATCGGGCAACATGAAGTGGTTCATGCCGCCCAGGCCCGTGACGCGGTCGCGGATGCAGGCCGAGACGCAGGAGCCGAGCACGGTGACGATCAGCATGTCCTTGTTGGTAAAGTAGTACTCACCAGGCAAGATCTTGGCGGCGTCACAGTTGAACGTCCTGTCGTAATAGACGTTAGTGGCGAATTGCTCTTTGGATTCCAGGCTCATATTTCACTCTCATGTACGATGCGACGTTGCCTTGGGCGCGGCGCCCCGGGGCTGGTCGAGCTCATAGACTGTTTTACCGCGCAGCTTCAATGAATCCGACACGTACAGAAAATTCTCCGAATGGCCCGCAAACAGCAGGGCATCAGGCTTCATCAGTGGCACAAAGCGCGACAGGATCTTGCGCTGCGTCGCCTTGTCAAAATAAATCATCACGTTGCGGCAAAAGATGACGTCGAACTGCCCCGTCAATGGCCAGCCATCGGCCAGCAGGTTGAGCGGCTTGAAGGTGATCATCTGGCGCAGTTCCGGGCGCACCCGCACCTGTCCTTCGCGGTCGCCCTTGCCGCGCAAGAAAAAGCGCCGCGCACGGTCGGCCGGCATCTTGTCGAGCCGGTCCAGGTTGTAGACGCCATTGGCGGCCGTGGCCAGCACGTTCGTGTCGATGTCCGTGGCGATGATGGTGACGGGCGGCGTGAGCGTATTGAACGCCTCGCACACCGTCATGGCGATCGAGTACGGCTCCTCGCCGGTGGAACTGGCCGAGCACCAGATGGTGATCGGCCCGTTCAGTTTTTTCACATGCTCGGCCAGCAGCGGGAAGTGATGCGCCTCGCGGAAGAACGACGTCAGGTTGGTCGTCAGCGCATTCGTGAACGCTTCCCACTCGTCGCCCATGCGGCCAGCTTCCAGGTCGTCCAGGTAGCGGACGAACGAGGAGATGCCGGTCGCGCGCAATCGCCTGGCCAGGCGGCTGTAGACCATTTCCTGCTTGCTGTCGGCCAGCGCGATGCCGGCCCGCTTGTAAATCATGGCGCGGACCCGTTCAAAGTCCTTGCCAGTGAAATCAAATTCCTTGACCGAATCCGTTTTAGTTTGCGGCATTTGTTTTTACCTCTCTATGACTACTCTGACCAATGCCTTTGCAAGTATAACTAGCGGGACCGGGTTGGCGTTAGAACTCTTCCCAATCGTCGCCGCCGGCCGCCGCCAGCTTTTTCGCGGGCGGTGGCGAGCCGGCTTGCGCCGACTTTGCCAACCGCCGTGTATTTGCCGCCACACTCGGTGCCGGCCGTGCCGCCACATGCACAGGCACCAGCGCGGGTGCGGGCATGGCCGCCTGCGCCGCGCTCTCGCCATCGAGCTTGAAGATGCTGACGGCGTCGCCCAGATTCTGCGCCTGCTCCTGCATGCTTTCGGCGGCCGCCGCCGCTTCCTCGACCAGCGCCGCATTTTGCTGCGTCATCTGGTCCATCTGCGCGATGGCCTGGTTGACCTCTTCGATACCGTGGCTCTGTTCCTGCGTCGCCGCCGTGATCTCGCCCATGATATCGGCCACCTGCCGGATCGACGTGACGATCAGGCCCATGGTCTGCCCCGCCTCGTCCACCAGGCGGCTGCCGGCATCGACCTTGTCGACCGAGTCGCCGATCAGGCCCTTGATTTCCTTGGCTGCGCCGGCCGATCGTTGCGCCAGATTGCGCACTTCCGACGCCACCACCGCAAAACCGCGCCCCTGTTCGCCTGCGCGCGCCGCTTCGACGGCCGCATTCAATGCCAGGATATTCGTCTGGAACGCAATGCCGTCGATGACGCCGATGATGTCGACAATCTTGCGCGAGCTGTCCTTGATGGAACCCATGGTATCGACCACTTGCGCCACCACCTTGCCGCCCTGCTCCGCCACCGACGACGCTGACACGGCCAGCTGGTTGGCCTGGCGCGCGTTGTCCGCGTTCTGCTTCACGGTCGACGTCAGCTCTTCCATCGACGACGCCGTCTCTTCGAGCGAACTGGCCTGCGTTTCCGTGCGCGCCGACAGGTCCGCATTGCCGCTGGCGATCTCGCGCGAGGCCACGGTGATGGTTTCCGTTCCCTTGCGCACGTCGCTGACCGTCTGCACCAGGCTCTCGTTCATGTCCTTCAATGCCTGCTGCAGCGCGCTCGTTTCATCCTTGCCTTCGACCACCACGCGCGACGTCAGTTCGCCGGCCGCCACCTTCTGCGCCACGGCCACAGCGCCGGACAGCGGCACCGTGATCGAGCGCGTGATGAAGATGGCGCACCAGGCGCCGATCGCCACCGCCGCGCCGCCCAGGATGAACAGTACCGTCATCAGGCGCGCATCGGCCGCCAGCGAGTCGTCCATGAAGCTTTGCTGCGCCACGTGCTGCAAGTCGAGCAGCTTGTTGATATCGGCCAGGGTCGTCTTGTTCAAGGGATCGATGCGGGTGGCGATCACCTTCGCCGCGCCCTCGCTGTTAAACGCCAGCACCTGCCCCATCGCTTCCTTGAAGGCGGCATCGACTTCGCCGTCGACCTTGGCGATATTGGCCAGCAGCGCCTTTTCGCCATCGGACAGGCCCAGGGTGGCCAGCTTGCCGCGCGCGCCGTCGTACAGCTTGCGCTGCGCGCGCACCTTGCCCTCTTCCGCCTGCATCAGGGCCACATCGCCCTGCAAGCCGATATTGCGCATGGCGATACCGGTTTCCAGCATCGCGCTTTTCATCAGCGACGCCTGCGTATTCTTTTCGCTTGCCAGCTCAAGGCCCGTGAGCAGCTGGGCCTTGTTACGGTAATTCAGTGCATTCGCCGAAACGATCACCACCACCAGGATGGCGAGGATGCTGCCAAAACCTATCCCCAGCCGGGTGCCTATCTTGAAATCGCGCAAACTCATTACAGTCTCCAATATTTATGTGAACGGCGCCCGTTCAACCGGACGGCGCCGTGTTGTGGCCTGGTCTCTGTCGGACCTTGCAGCCTGCCGGCGCGCCTCTAGATGCTGCTCGCGCCGGTACATGCATATCTGTAGTGATTCTTTGCGTGGTAAAAACGGCGGCGCACCGGGCGCCGCCTTGCTGCCATGCGGTGGCTTACGCCGCCAGCTTGTCGATCAGGCCCATCTCGCTGCTCGACATCAGCTTGTCGATGTCGACCAGGATCAGCATGCGCTCGTCGATGGTGCCCAGGCCGATCATATAGTCGGTCGAGAAGGCGGTGCCCATTTCCGGCGCCGGTTTCACCTGCTCCGGCGTCAGGGTGGTGACGTCGGAAACGCTGTCGACCACCATGCCGACGATACGGCCGCCGATGTTCAGGATGATCACCACCGTGAACTGGTCGTACACGGGCGTGCCCAGATTGAACTTGATGCGCATGTCGACCACGGGAATGATGATGCCGCGCAGGTTGATCACGCCCTTGATGAATTCAGGCGCGTTGGCGATGCGGGTGACCGCTTCGTAACCGCGGATTTCCTGGACCTTCAGGATATCGATGCCGTACTCTTCGGAGCCCAGGGTGAAGGCCAGGAATTCACGGCCGGCGATGTCCTTGCCGTCGCCCGCATTGCTTCCGGATGTTTGTTGAGTATCTGACATGGTGCGTTTTCCTATCTTTATCTATCGGTATTACGAAAAAATGGACTCGTCAGCCAGCTGGCGCGAGGAACGGATCAGGGCGGCGACATCGAGAATCAGCGACACGCCGCCATCGCCCAGGATGGTGGCGCCGGAAATGCCCACCACCTTGCGGTAATTCGATTCGAGGTTTTTCACCACGACTTGCTGCTGTCCCACCAGGTCGTCGACAAACAGGGCCGCCTTGCGCCCTTCCGTCTCGAGGATCACGCAGATGCCTTCCGAAGGGCTGGTAAAGCGCGGCGCGATGTCGAACATCTGGTACAGCGGGATCAATGGCAGGTATTCGCCGCGCACTTTCACCACCTGCCCCTTGCCGCTGATGTCCTTGATATCCTCAACGGCTGGCTGCAGCGATTCGATGACAAAGCCCAGCGGTAAAATATACACTTCGTCGCCCACGCGGATCGACATGCCGTCGAGGATGGCCAGGGTCAGCGGCAGCGAGATGGAAATCGTCGTGCCGAAGCCTTTCGCGGAACGGATGTCGACGACGCCGCCCATGGCGCTGATATTGCGCTTGACGACATCCATGCCCACGCCGCGGCCCGACACGTCGGTGACGGCTTCGGCGGTGGAAAAGCCGGGCGCGAAAATCAGCTGCCACACGTCCGCGTCGCTCATCGTCTCGGACACGTCCAGCCCCTGCTGCGCGGCCTTGGCCAGGATGCGCTCGCGGTTCAATCCCGCGCCGTCATCGGATACCTCGATGATGATGTTGCCGCCCTGATGGCTGGCCGAGAGGAACAGCCGGCCGGCCTCGGTCTTGCCGGCGGCCACGCGGGCGGCCGGCATTTCCACGCCATGGTCGATGCTGTTGCGCACCAGGTGCGTGAGCGGATCGACGATGCGCTCGATGAGGCCCTTGTCCAGTTCCGTGGCGGCGCCATTCGTGATGAAATCGACCTTCTTGCCCAGTTTCGTCGCCAGGTCGCGCACCATGCGCGGGAAGCGCGAGAAGACGAAATCCATCGGCATCATGCGGATCGACATCACCGCTTCCTGCAAGTCGCGCGTGTTGCGCGTCAGGTGGCTGACGCTGTCGAGCAGTTTTTCATGCAGCATCGGGTCAAGCGCACTGGCGCGCTGCTCGATCATCGCCTGCGTGATCACCAGTTCGCCCACCAGGTTGATCAGCTGGTCGACTTTCTCGATCGAGACGCGGATCGACGACGATTCGGCGCCGGCCTTGTCGCCTTCTTTCTTGGCCGGTTTCTTTTCCTGCTCCGCTTCGGCCACGGCGCTGGCCACGGCCGGCGCGGCGGCGCTGGCGTTGCCCGCCTTGGCCGCATCGGCGCGTATCTGTTCGAGGGGCTGGAAGAAACCGTAGCCCTGTTCGGCGTCGCTCTGCACGCCGGCGGCGGCGCGGATATCCTCGAGCGGCTGGAAGAAGCCATAACCGGGGTCCGTCGCGCCCTGCGCAGCAGGCGTGCCTGGCAGCGGGTCGAAGAAACCGTAGCCCTGGGCTTTTTCCTGCGCCGCACGGGCCGCTTCGGCTTCGCCTGGCGCCAGTGGCGGCGCCTGCGTGATCACCATGTCGTCGGGATTGAGCACGAACGAGCAGATGGCCAGGATATCGTCCAGGCTTTCATGCGTCGTCACTTCCAGCACCTTGCGCGCGTCGGGCAAGGCGGACACGGCGACATCGCCCAGCAAACCCAGTTCGGCCGCCAGCGCATCGACTTCGCGCGGCTCCATGGCCGGCAGTTCCAGGCGGATGCGATGGCCGCCGGCATGGCTGACGGCGGCTTTTTCCGCCGTATGGAAGGCCGGTGCGACGGGCGTAAGCGCAGCCACGGGCACGTCCTGCGAAAACGACTGCAGCATCATGCGCACATTTGCCACGGCATCCTGGTCGACGGCACTGCCCAGACGGTGGCCGTCGAGCTGCATCTTGAGGATATCCTTGGCCGCCAGGAAGGCGTCGACGTGTTCCGCCGTCAGGGCCATCTGGCCCTGGCGGATACGGTCGAGCAGCGACTCGAGGATGTGCGTCACCTCGCTCATGTCGGAGAGGCCGAACGTCGATGCGCCGCCCTTGATCGAATGGGCGGTACGGAAAATGGCATTCAGGTCTTCGGCGTCGGGCGCCGCAATATCAACGGCCAGCAGCAGCCGTTCTTTTTCAGCCAGCAGTTCTTCGGCCTCATCGAAAAAGACCTGAAAAAACTGGCTAATATCGATGGTCATAGGGTGACTCCGTCAATTGCATCGTTGCACTGCGCGGCTGGCATCAGCCGATCACCTTCTTGACCACTTCGATCAGGCGTTGCGGATCGAACGGCTTGACCAGCCAGCCATTGGCGCCGGCGGCACGTCCTTTCGATTTCATCTCGTCCGACGACTCCGTCGTCAGCATGAGGATGGGTACCTTCTGGTAGGTCGGCAGTTCGCGCAACAGCTTGATCAGTTCCAGGCCATCCATGCGCGGCATGTTCTGGTCCGTCAATACCAGGTCCACGGTTTGCAGCTTGGCTTTTTCCAGTCCGTCCTGGCCGTCGACGGCCTCCACCACCTGGTAACCGGCGGCTTTCAGGCTGAACGCCACCATCTGGCGCAATGAGCTGGAATCGTCCACTGCAAGTATCGTTTTGGCCATCTTTGCTCCCACTTATTCCGGGCATCCTGCCCGAGTATTTGATTAATCAATCCATGCAACCACAAGCGCTCCGCACTGGCATGCTAGAACAGCTCGATGTCGCCACTTTCCAAATGCTGTTGACTGACAGCCTTGCGCAGCACGCTGCGCAACTCCAGGCTTTGAATCGCCAGCGCCATGCTGACCCGCCCCAGCAAGGCGACAATTTCTTCATTGTCGCTCTCCGGCAACATCTCCGCACCATGCTCGCCCAGGGTCCCGAGGAACTCGCGCAAGCCCGTCACGCGCTTCAAGGTGCGCTCGATCAGCTGGCTGGTCATGTCCTGGAATTGCATGCTGGTGATGGCCGCATTCACATAGCCCCCCACCTCATCCTGCAACGCCAGCAGTTTTTCGCGCTGCTGCTCGGCCGGAATACCGCCGTCGAGCAGCAAGGCGATGGTGTCTTGCTGCGCAGCGACGGCTGCGTGTATCGCCATGAAATTGAAGGACAGCTTCTCGATCGCCTCTTCCAGCAAGATGCCGGTCTGCACCAGGTCGGTTTCCACCTCCGTCAAGTGCTTGCGGCCATGGTCCGACACGCCAGACAGCAGGCGCTTTACATGCGAGCCAAGTATTTTCTTTCTTGTCATAAAGGTCTCATTGTTTCAATACACCACGCGTCGACAGCCTTGCGTGTTATTTTTTCGCCGCTGCCGGGGCGGGGACTGGCGCCGCGGGCGGCGCACCGGCCGCCAGCCCTGACGCGACAGCGGCGGAAGCGGCATCGGTCACCGGCAGCTCGATCGCCGAACCATCGCGCAGGACATTTTCTTCCGTGCGTTTGTTCATGACGATGATGCTGATGCGCCGGTTGATCGGATTGAAGGGGTCGAGCTTGTCCAGGTGGGCGGCCGAACCGAGCCCCACCACGCGCAAGACTTTTTCTTCCTTCATGCCGCCGATCACCAGTTCGCGCCGCGACGCATTCGCGCGGTCAGCCGACAATTCCCAGTTGCTGTAGCCGGCATCGCTCATGTAGGGCGTCGAATCCGTATGGCCGGACAGGCCGATGCGGTTTGGCACTTCATTGAGCACGAAGCCGATCGCGTGCAGGATTTCCTTGGTATACGGTTGCAGATTCGCATTGGCGAGCGCAAACATCGGACGGTTCTGCTCGTCGACGATCTGGATGCGCAAGCCTTCGCTGGTGATATCGAGCAGCAACTGGTTCTTGTATTTTTTCAGCAGGGGATTGGCGTCGATGGTCGCTTCGATGCGCGCCTTGAGCGCCTGCAGGCGCTTGCCCTCTTCGCGCTCGAGCGCGGCCTTGGCGGAATTGAGGTCGAACGATTTGCGCTGCTGCTCTTCCTGCGCCTTGCGCACCTGCCCATCCTGGCGCGACAAGTCCTGGCCGCCGCCCTGGATCACGGAATTGCTCTCGCCGCTGCCTGAGCCGCCCGCCATCGCCACTTTCAGCGGCGTCTTGAAGAATTCGGAAATGCCGTTCAAGTCGCCCTTCGAGGTGGAGCCCAGCAGCCACATCAGCAGGAAAAAGGCCATCATGGCCGTGACAAAGTCGGCGTAGGCGATCTTCCACGCCCCGCCATGGTGCCCGCCAGCCGTCTTCTTGATACGCTTGACGATAATCGGGCGCATGCCTTCATCGGCCATGGCGTCCCCCTTCCGTGTGCTGCAAATGACTCATGGTATCCAGGCGTATATTCACTGCTTACTTCGTTTTCGATTTCTTGATATGGTCTTCGAGCTCGTTGAACGTCGGGCGCTCGGTCGAGAACAGCACCTTGCGGCCGAACTCCACGGCCAGCGCCGGCGCATAGCCGTTCAGGCTGGCCAGCAAGGTCACTTTCACGCACTGGAACATCTTGCTCGACTCTTCCAGCTTCTGCTCGAGCAGGCTGGCCAGAGGACCGACGAAACCATACGCCAGCAAGATGCCGAGGAAGGTGCCGACCAGCGCGTGTGCGATCAGCATGCCCAGCTCGGCCGGCGGGATGCCCACCGACTCCATCGTGTGCACCACGCCCATCACGGCGGCAACGATACCGAACGCGGGCAAGCCATCGCCCACCTTGGCGATCACGTGGGCCGGCACGGCGCCTTCGTGATGGTGCGTCTCGATTTCGTTGTCCATCAGGTTTTCGATCTGGAACGCGTCCATATTGCCCGACACCATCAGGCGCAGGTAATCGGTCATGAATTCGACGATGTGGTGGTCGGCCAGCACGGCCGGGTACTTGGAAAACAGCGGGCTTTCCTCGGGCTTGTCGATATCGCCTTCGATCGACATCAAGCCTTCCTTGCGCACCTTGCTGAGCACCTCGAACAGCAGGGACATCAGTTCCATGTACAGCTCTTTGGTATAGCGCGAACCCTTGAACAGGCTCGGCAAGGCTGCGATCGTCGCTTTGATGGCCTTGTTATTGTTACCAACAAGGAAGGCGCCCAGGGCGGCGCCGCCGATCATCAGCAACTCCAGCGGCTGGAACAGCGCCGCCAGATGGCCGCCGGCCATTGCGAAGCCGCCAAAGACCGAGGCGCAAACGATGATGTATCCGATTATGACTAACAAGTGCCCTGACTCCCAATAATGGCCGGGGCTGTGTGCCCGGCATGTTCAAACCTGTTCCTGTCTTCTGGCGGCTGCGCCGCCGGCAAGGACAGTGGCAAAAAAGTAACCGAAAGTTAATTGAAATGCTCTGCTTTTCAACGCAATTCCGAGAAAATGCCGTGTGGAACTACAATAACGTGAGATTGCCCCACGGGCAAGCAAATAACGCAGACAATTGCTTAAAAGCACCATATGTAAAGCAAAGGACCACCCTCTGTGGCGGCGATGGTCTTATCGGGCTTGCGTGCCGCAATCTGGAATTCGTAACTAAGAAGCATGCTACCGGGCAACATTTCCCTTTCCGCCTTGCTCCACAGGGCTGCCATCGCCGCCGGCGACAGGTAGGCAAACACCACGTCGTAGCGGCCGAAATCGAGCGCTTCGTAGTCGCCGCGCAGGAAGCGCGCGCGGCTGCCCGCCAGCTTCGCGCGCAAGCGGCTTGCCAGCCACGGCAGCGGCGCCAGTTCGATGCCGAAGAACTGCCCGTCGGACCGGCGCCGCGCCAGGTCCAGCACCAGGCCGCCCAGGCCGCTGCCGATATCGATCAGGCGCACGCCGGGACGGTCCGCGATCAGCCCGGCCACGGCCTGCCACACCTTCGGCCCCGACGGATAAAACGGCACTTGCGTGCGAAATGTGGACCAATACAGGCTCAGCAGGAAAACAAAGGCCGCCAGGAACACGGCCGGGGGCAAATCGAGCAGGCTGGCGGCCAGCAAGGCGGGCGCAAACAGCAGGCCGATGGCGCACCACCAGCGCGCCAGTCCCGCGCGCCACGTGATGAGCGCCGCCAGCACGCCCTGCACCAGCGCCACGGCCGGCAGCGACATGGCGACGCCGGCGCGCGCCAGGCCATATACCAATAACAACATCAAGGGAAAGGCCAGCACCTGGATCAGGATGGCCTTGAGCGCGGGCGCGCGCAGGATTTGTTGCAGCATGGGCAAGTTAAAGGAGGAAAACGCCAGTGTAAGCGAAAGCACCATGAAAAAACCGGAGTCCGGTCTGGCGACCGCTCCGGTTTTTACTGAGGCTATATTGGGACAATAATTCGGGCAGTATCAGGCGGCGACACCCGGCGATGCACCAGCGGCCGCTTCATCGCGCGCCTTCTTGGTCTTGCCTGCACGCGAAGGCATGTGGCACAGGCCGCACACATAATCGGCGTTCAGGTCGAGGCAGTTGACGACGAACTTGCCGCCGCACTTGCCGCAGGGCGCCATGTCCAGCATCTTGCTGCTGAAAAAGCGCACGAGGGTCCAGGCCCGGGTCAGCGACAGCAGCGGCTCTTCGCCCGCTTCAGGCGGCATCTGTTCCAGATACAGTTTATAGGCCTTCATCACGGCTTCGATGCCCGTGGCGCCGGCGTGGTCGACGAGGAATTTGTGGATATTGATGAACAGCGAGGAATGGATATTCGGTTGCCAGGTGATGAACCAGTCGGTGGAAAACGGCAGCATGCCCTTGGGCGGCGAGACGCCCTTCAATTCCTTGTACAGATTCAGCAGGCGTTCGCGCGACAGCGAGACTTCCGTCTCCAGCAGTTGCAAACGGGCGCCCAGCTGTATCAATTCGATGGCCAGCTGGATTTCCTGCGCTTCCGATACGACACTTTTCTTGGCCATGCTGTGTACTCCGCGACTGACTGATACTAACTAACTGCTACTGACTGAAATCTTGCTGAATCAAGCGATTTCTTCGACGCCCTGACCAGCCATCAAGATGGCTGCATGCGACTGGGCCAGCGAACGGTCTTTATTGTAGTTCGTCAACATGCCCAGGATGGCGCTGTCGTCAAAGCGGAAGCGGGCCAGCATCATGTTGCCGCCAGCAAGCTTGAGGATCTGCGCATTGCTCATGCCTTCGATCAGTTCGGCGATTTCGGCGGCGATGCCCAAACGGAAGATGGCCGTTACCTTGTCCGCACGAATCATTTGCTGGGCCAGCATCAGGTAGCTCAGGTTAGCGTCGCGAATCTCAGCCATCATGTCGTTAGCAGTCATTTCCATCTCCTCAATCCGTTGAATTCAGCTGGCATTGTTTGTTGCCAGTGAGATACATTCTGCAGGAGCAACATTAAACGCAACAGAGGCGCAGCGCTGTATTTTTGGTCGGGGAATAGCGGATGGGATCGTAGGTGTTTGTCTGACAAACACTGCTCGATCATGGTCGCACGCCAGTAACGGCGCGGATGTCGGTGGTTGGCTGCATGCCGGATTTAGCCAATTTTTGGCCTGTAAAAAATATCACTTTTTTACAACAACTTGATCGGAATCAAGCCTGTCTACCTAGATAACGGCTGCCTTGGCGGGAACTTTAGGGCTTTTTTGAAAAATATTTCAAAAACCTGCATTCTTTTTTGGCCGGTTTGACACCGTTCATGTAATCGTTGACGGCGGCGCCTGGCGAAACTTTAGGGTTATTTGAAAATATTTTTAAAAATCGTGATTTTTTTCGTTGACGCCCCGCAGGCTGGCACTTCGCGCGCCTCCTCGAACGCGGAAATGCCGCTTTCCGGCGTGGATTTGCTACACTGCCTGCTTCCGCACAATACTTTAAGCTTCAAGCAATATCGTGCCACTGAGACAAGTATCAATATGAAAGCCACCATGATTTCTCGACATGACTGCAGCGCACGCGACCTCGACGATCCCTTGGCGCCCTTGCGCCAGCAATTCGACTTGCCGCAAGGCGTGATTTACCTCGACGGCAACTCCCTGGGCGCGCGGCCGAAAGCGGCCCTGGCCCGCGCCCAGCACGTCATCACGGCAGAATGGGGCACGGACCTGATCCGCAGCTGGAATACGGCCGGCTGGTTCGACCTGCCCAAGCGCCTGGGCGACCGCCTGGCCCCGCTGCTGGGCGCCGGCACGGGCGAAGTGGTGATCACCGACACCACCTCCGTCAACCTGTTCAAGGCCCTGGCCGCCGCCCTGCAGATGCAGGCCAGCGATCCGGCACGCGCCGCGCGGCGCATCATCGTCAGCGAACGCAGCAACTTCCCCACCGACCTGTACATGGCACAAGGCCTGGCCGCCTGGCTGGACCGCGGCTACCAGCTGCGCCTGGTCGACAGTCCCGAGGAACTGGCGCAAGCGATAGCTGCCGATTGCGCCGTCGCCATGCTCACGCACGTCAACTACCGCACCGGCTACCAGCACGACATGGCCGCCATCAGCAGCCATTGCCACGCGCAGGGCACGCTGGCGCTGTGGGACCTGGCCCATTCGGCCGGCGCCGTGCCGCTGGACCTGAACGGCGCCGGCGCCGACCTGGCCGTCGGCTGCACCTACAAATACCTGAATGGCGGCCCCGGCTCGCCCGCCTTCATCTGGGTGCCGCAAAAACACCAGGCGCGCTTCCGCCAGCCTTTGTCCGGCTGGTGGGGCCACGCCACGCCGTTCGCCATGGACCCGGGCTTCGCGCCCGCCGACGGCATCGCCCGCGCCCTGTGCGGCACGCAGCCGATACTCTCGCTGGCCCTCGTCGAATGCGGCCTCGATATCTTTGCGCAAACAAGCATGGAAGCCATCCGGCGCAAGTCGCTGGCCCTGACAGACCTGTTCATCGCGCTGGTGGAGCAGCGCTGCGCCAGCCATCCGCTGGGTCTCGTCACGCCGCGCGAGCATGCGCGCCGCGGCAGCCAGGTCAGCTTCACGCACCCGCATGGCTATGCCGTCATGCAGGCGCTGATCGCGCGCGGCGTGATCGGCGACTACCGCGAACCGGCCATCATGCGCTTCGGCTTCACGCCCCTGTACACGAGCTTTGCCGACGTGTGGGATGCCGTGGAAATCCTGCGCGACATCCTCGACACACTAGCCTACGACATCGCCGCCAAGCGCGATGCCGTCACCTGAATCCCCCCATGAGCGACGACAAGAATATGAACAAGGAAAACACCAGCGGCTGCCCCATGCATGCGGGCGGCCAGGATGCGCAGTGGCATGGCGCGCAGATGGATTTCAGCGAATCGATGAGCTACGGCAATTACCTGGCGCTGGACCGCATCCTCACGGCCCAGCATCCGCTGTCACCGAACCACAACGAAATGCTGTTCATCGTGCAGCACCAGACGAGCGAATTGTGGATGAAGCTGATGCTGCACGAAATGCATGCCGTGCGCGCCAACCTGCAAAGCGGCGACCTGGCGCCCGCCTTTAAAATGCTGGCCCGCGTGGCGCGCATCATGGACCAGCTGGTGCACGCCTGGGACGTGCTGGCCACCATGACACCGCCCGAATACACGGCCATCCGCCCCTACCTGGGTGCCTCGTCCGGCTTCCAGTCCTTCCAGTACCGCGAGATCGAATTCATCCTGGGGAACAAGAACGCCGCCCTGCTCAACGTACACACGACGGCGCCGGACACCTACAAGGTGCTCGACGCCGCCCTGCGCACGCCCTCCGTCTACGATGAAGCCATCAAGCTGCTGGCGCGCAGCGGCCTGCATATCGCCCCCGAGCGCCTGGACGCCGACTGGACCCTGCCGACCAGCGCCGACGCCTCCGTCAAGGCGGCGTGGCTGGAAGTCTACCGCGACCCGTCGAAACACTGGGCCCTGTACGAGCTGGCCGAAAAGCTGGTCGACCTGGAAACGGCCTTCCGCTTCTGGCGCTTCCGCCACGTGACGACGGTCGAGCGCATCATCGGCTTCAAGACGGGCACGGGCGGCACGGCAGGCGTCAGCTATTTGCGCAAGATGCTCGACGTGGTATTGTTCCCTGAGCTATTCGCCCTACGCACGGAGTTATAACTTTAAGGAGCATTGATGTCGCCTCTCGTCCTGACCCTGGCCGGCCTGTGGAATTCCGGGCCGCAGCACTGGCAAACCCATTGGGAAGCGCGCCACCCGCAATGGTCGCGCGTGCCGCACGGGGAATGGCAGACGCCGGACAAGGACGAATGGGTGGCGGAGCTCGACCGCGCCATCGCCGCCTGCGAGCGCCCGCCCGTGCTGGCGGCGCACAGCCTGGCCTGCACGTTGGTGGCCCATTGGGCTGCCAGCGGCTCGCCGCACAAGATCGCCGGCGCCTTCCTCGTCGCCCCCAGCGATGTGGAAGCGCCCTCCTACCCCACCGGCACGACGGGCTTTGCGCCGATGCCGCTGCAAGCCTTGCCGTTTCCCAGCCTGGTGGTCGCCAGCGGCGATGATCCCTACGTCAGCTTCGCGCGGGCACGCGCGTTTGCCGCCGCCTGGGGCAGCGATTTCACCATGATCGGCGACGCCGGGCATATCAACGGCGACGCCGGCTACGGCCCGTGGCCAGACGGCGAACAGCTGCTGCTGGACTTCTGCGCCGCGCACCAGCCCTGAACAAGGGCGCGCACACGATAGACGCGCGCCCATTTGCCCACAAGTAAGAACGCAGGCAGAATCGTGGCCTTTCCATTGCGGCGCCCCGGCGCCAGCCTCACGATGAAACGTCTGCTTCTGCCCTTGCTGCTCTGCTCCGCCTTCGCCCACGGCGCGCCCTTCTACGAAGGCAAGACCCTCGCCCATCCCGCCATCACCACGTCGCAGGACAGCGGCTTCGACATCGCCTTTCTCAAGGAAAAAGAGGGCGTCAACGGCTATTATTGCGAATGCAAGAGCGACACATCGAAACCCATTTTGCTCGACCAGTTCGGCAACGCCGTCATCCGTTCCGTCTTCTACGCCTCGCTGGACAAGGAATCTGACGACAGCGTGCAAACCATGCTGGTGCTGTTCCGGCAGGACGGCAAGAACGGCTTGCGCGCCTACCGCTACCACCGCAGCTCCGGCAAGTACCGGCGCCTCGACGGCTTGCAGCCGGCCCTGAACCGCATCGTGGCGCAAGGCGCCGCGCCCAACGCGGGCCAGGTCAAGGCGGCGCTGGCCAAGCTGGCGCCGATGGACTACAGCGTCGCGCGCGGCAAGAGCGGCAATGCGGACTTCGACGCCATCGACCATACGCAGGGCACCGTCGTCGGCTACTACAGCGACGAGGGCAAGCCCGTGGAGGCTGGCAGCCAGGACGCCATCATCTACAAGAAAACCTTCGAGAAGAAAGGCGACCGTTTTCTCACCGCCAGCTACACCCTGTACAGCGATGCGGGCGCCGGCATCCTGCGCAATTACCGCCTGTGGCAAGTGACGTGGGAAACGGCGCCGAAGCAGTTCACGGGCAGCCAGGAAGGCCCTTCCGTCATCTACAGCCTGGCCTGGGACGACGGCTCGGTGGTCGAGCGGGGCCAGTACGCGAAAGGCAAGCGCCAGGGCCTGTGGGTGCGCGAAGGCATGCACGAAGGCAGCGAAAAAGGCCATTTCGTCGATGGCCTGCAGGAAGGCATGTGGTACTTCAATTACCCAAAACAGAGCGAGAGCGGCATGTACCGGGCCGGCAAGCGCGAAGGCCGCTGGACGGTCGTCAACTATGCCGATGCGGAGGAAGTGACGGGCTTCGACACCTACGCGGGCGGCCAGCTGAACGGCCCGCACGAACGCCGCATGGGCGGCAAGCTGCAAACGCGCGGCAACTACGTGAACGGCTCGCGCCATGGCGCATGGATCACGGAAGACGGCGACGGCAGCTTCATCGAAGGCTTGCGCGACGGGCCATGGAAGCTCAAGCTCAAGGACAAGGCCACGCAAAGCGTCACTTTCGTGCAAGGCAAGAAACAGGGCGAAGCGATCGACACGGATGCGCAGGGCGCGCTGCGCCTGCGCGACCATTACCAGGCCGGCGTGCTCGAAGGCAGCCGCACGCGCTATCTGGGCCCGGCCGGCAAGGAATACGTGGTCTACACGGCCACCTACCGCAACGGCCAGCTCGATGGGCGTGAACAGGCATTCGACGACAGCGGCAAGATCCTGCGCCTCGATACCTTGTGGGAGATGGGCAAGAAGCAGGGCCTGGACGCGCGCTACTACCCGAACGGCAAGCCGGAGCGCCTGGCCGTCATCGACCAGGGCCGCCTGCTCACGCACCTGCGCGAATACTATGAAGACGGCCAGCTGCTCAACGACATCCACCGCTGCACCTTCAAGGAATACGGCAGCACGCGCGACGACGTGTGCGAGTACCACCATATGTACTACCCGGACGGCAAGCCGCAGTATTACTACGCCTTCCAGTACGGCCAGCGCCAGGAAGGCTATTCGAATTACCCGAACGGCAAGCGCAAGGATGAACTGCTGGTCGACCGCACCGCCGACACCTCGGTCTTGAACGTCTATTACGAAAGCGGCCAGCTCAAATGCACAGAGCCGCGCAGCGGCCACAGCACGCGCACGGTCAACGGCGAGACCATGATCAGCTATGCTTCGTCCGACCGCGACGGCGACAATATCTGCTACCACCCGAATGGCAAGGTGGCCAGCATCTACACCTTCCGCAAGCGCGTGCTCGTGGAGTGCGGCAAGCGCTACGACGACACGGGCAAGCAAACGTTTCCGGGGCCGGAAGGCTGCCCTCCTCCCAGGAAAGTGGACTACCCGATAGGACTATGACCATGACGCAAGCAACACAGCCGCTACGCATCCAAAATCCCGAACGCATCGACGCCAGGGCGATCCGCGCCGCCATCGCGGGCGGCCAGCAGGTACTGGTGCAGTTCGATACCCTGGGCGAGCCGGAGCCGCTGCTGGCCGACCTCGACGCCCTGGCCGCCACCTGCGGCACGGCGCTGACCATCCGCATCTACGGTTACGACCCGAGGGTGTTCGATGCCCGCATCCTGCGCGCGCTGCCGCATGTGGCCAGCCTGTCCATCGACTGCCACTGGCAAGCCATCCATCTGGAAACCCTGGGCGAGCTGCGCCACCTGAAGCGCCTGAGCCTGGGCGTGTACAAGCTGGCGCAGGCCGACATCCTGCAGCTCGATAATTTGCGCGGCCTCGAATACCTGAACCTGGGCGAGTCGGCCAAAAACAATATCGACCTGGCGCCGCTGCGCCACTACACGCAGCTGGCCAGCCTGGTCATCGAGGGCCACGACCAGCATATCGAGACCGTAGCCGGCCTGCCGGCGCTGCACGAGCTGTCGCTGTACCGCATCAAGAACAAGGTGCCATTGGATTTCATCTCGGAGATGGCCCGCCTGGACCGGCTGCTGTTGCAGCTGGGCGGGCGCGAGTCGCTCGCGCACATCGAGGCGCCCCTGTTGCGGAAACTGGAAGTGGTACGCGTGCGCGGTCTGGAAACCCTGGGCGACATCGGCCGCTTCCCGCTGCTGCAGGCGCTATGGGTGGAAGACCAGATCAAGCTGCGGCAAATCGCGCTGGGGCCCAATCCCGTGCTTGAGCGCCTGCATCTGCACACCTGCAAGACGCTCGAGAGCCTGCCCGGCCTCGCCGCCCTGCCCGCCCTGCGCCAGCTGTCGGCATCGGAAACCATGCTCGACATCGACGCCCTGCTGGCGCATGGCTTGCCCGCGTCCCTCACGCATGCGCGCCTGCGAACGGGCAAAAAAACCCGCGACGACGCCATCGCCGCGCAGCTGGCGCAACTAGGCTACGAGCAGCCAGGTCCCTGCTAGATCAGCGGCTGGCGGCCAGCTTGCGCTGCCATAAAGCCACGTCGATCATGACGCCATCGGCGCCCGTGTTGCGGATATAGACGCGGTAGCTGCCCTGCCCCATGTTGCCATCGAGGTAGGCCGTGCGCTCATTGCGCTGCAGCCGGGCGCCCTTGGCCAGCTGGCGATAGCGCTCGACCACCGTGTCGAAACTGGCATAGCTGCGCAGCGCCACTTCCAGGTCGCGCGGCGGGCGGCCTTCCGCATGGTCGAGCACATTGTTCTGTTTCTTGCCCTTCAAGGTGAGCGGATAGGCAAACACGCCCGCGCCGGCCGACGTCAGCACCGTGGATTTATCGAGCAGCAGCGGCAGCAGCGCCGGCGGATACGCGGGCGGCAGCTGGGCGCGGTTCCAGCCCGGCAGGGCCGGTTGCGCCAGCACATATTCGACCGTGGCGATCTTTTGTCCATCGGCGCCCGCTTCCTTGTCGCCCGCGATCAGCGCCAGCATGGGCGGCAATTGCCGGGCCCAGGCCAGCAAGGGCGCCGCATCGCCGACCAGCATGCCCTTGCGGTGGAACACGGTCAGCACGGCATTCGGATCGGGATTACAGACCTTCGCCAGCGGCTGGCCCTCCAGGCGGCAATGCCCGTTGACGAGGCCAAAGGCGATGACGGCGCCGCGCTTGTCGAGCAGCATGGCACCGCGTTCGCGGCCCTGCTTGCGGTCATTCATCGACGCCAGCAACTGGCGGCCGTCGGCCAGCACGGTGCGCGTGGCGTCGCGCTTTTCGCTGATCGCTTCGAGCGCCTGCGCCAGCAGCAATTCATCGTCTTCCGTATAGCTGCCGCGCGCGTAACCGAAGAAATCGAACAGGGCCGCGCGCACTTGCGGGTCTTCGCTCAGGCGCGGCAAGGGACCGCCGGCCAGCAAGGACGACAGGCTTTTCCCGGCCGGCGCCGAGGGCGCCGCCGTGGCGCGGGCGGGCTGGGAAAGGATGCAGGCCGCTGCCAGCAAGGCGCCGCCCAGGGTGCGGTAATTCGAAAAAATGATATGCATGATTCTGTCTGTCGGGGATTTGGCCGCTCTTGCGGCCACGCATGGCGCGCCGGCGATTCTAGCATGGCGCCAGCCCCCATGCCGTGCGGCTGGCGGACGGCGCGTGCGCCGGCGCGGCTGTTATGATGGCTGCAATGACCATCTCTCCTACCGCTTCGACACTGCTTGTCCTCCTGCCCGGCATGGATGGCACGGCCAGCCTGTTCCACCATTTCGACGCCGCCTTGCGCGCGCACAGCGCCATCGATACCTTGGCCATCGCCTACCCGGCCGCGCCACTCGACTATGCGGCGCTGGAAGCATTCGTGCGCGAACGCTTGCCGCGGGACCGCCCTTTCGTCGTGCTGGCCGAATCGTTTTCGGGACCGCTGGGGGCGGCTTTGCGCGCCGATCCGCCGCCTGACATGCGCGCCCTGGTCCTGTGCTGTTCGTTTGTGCGCAATCCGCGCCCGGTGCTGGCGCCGCTGCGCCACCTGCTCGGCCTCGTGCCCTTTGGCGCCATGCCCGGCTTCGCCCTGCGCCAGGCGCTGCTGGCGCCCTACTCCACGCCGCAACTGCAGGCGGAACTGGCAACGGCGCTGGCGCAAGTGCCACCGGCAACGCTGCGCCAGCGCCTGCGCGCCGTACTGGAAACGGACGCCTCGCGCAGCTTCGCGCGCGGCAGCCTGCCCGTGCTGTATCTGCGCGCCCGCCACGACCGCCTGGTGCCGCCCGCGAACGCCGTGCAGATACTGCGGCAGGCGCCGGGCGCGCAAGTGATTGATATTGCCGCGCCGCACATGCTGCTGCAGGCCGCGCCGGAAGCGGCCGCCGTCGCCGTCGCCGCTTTTATTACGGGACTGTCAGCCGCGCAAATATCGGCTTAAACGCGCGCTGGCCAGCACGGCCAGCCAGCTCAAGCCGCCCGACAGCACGCTGAAGTAGATCGCCCGCAGCGGATGCTGGGGCAGCAGATACGCGAGCACGGCCGCACCCAACAAGCCGCACAGCACAGGCTTCCACCAGCCGGGCGGCAGCAGCGCCAGCAGCAGATTCGTGCCCGCGTACACGTAAAACACGAGCAGCAGGGCCAGGCCGCCGGCCACGCCGCGCGAGCCCAGGCTGCCGAACAGCTGCGTGTACAGGAAAAATCCCAGCCAGCTCAACACAATAAACAACAGGCAGCCCAGCGCATGCGCGCCCAGGCCCGCCATCAGGCGCTTCTTCATGGCCATCATCCGTATCGTCCCGTGCAAAGCCGCATCATAGCGATTTTGCCGGCAATGCGACCGGTTGACTTACCTACCTACTAGATGGTAGACTTATTTCGAACCCGGTATTTCACCCGGCAATCTTTTCGCGCCACGGCGCATTCGACCTTTGCGAGGCATTACATGCATCAACTGTTCACCCCCTATGACCTGTCCGGCATTTCCCTGGCCAACCGCGTCGTCATGGCGCCGATGACGCGCACGCGCACGCTCGAAAACAATCCCGATGCGCTCACCGCGCTGTATTACGCCCAGCGCGCCTCGGCCGGCCTGATCGTCACCGAGGGCTTGCCCGTCTCCGATGAAGGCCGCGGCTATCTGTACACGCCGGGCATCCATAGCGACATACAGGGCCAGGGCTGGCGCCAGGTCACCGATGCCGTGCACGCCAAGGGCGGCAAGATCTTCGCCCAGCTGTGGCACGTGGGCCGCATGTCGCACGTGTCTATCCAGCCAAGCAATGTGGCGCCCGTGGGCCCCAGCGACGTGGCGGCGGAAAACACCACCGTCTACGCCTGGATCGAGCCAGGCAAGGCGGGACCGGTACTGCCCAGCGTGCCGCGCGCACTGACCGTCGACGAGATCGCCCGCGTCACCGCCGACTTCGTGCATGCGGCAAAAGTCGCTATCGACGCTGGCTTTAACGGGATCGAGATCATGGCCGCCAACGGCTTCCTGTTCGACCAGTTCCTCAGCAGCGCCGTCAATACGCGCACCGACCAGTATGGAGGCAGCATCGCCAACCGCCAGCGCTTTTTGCTCGAGACCATAGACGCCCTGTCGGCCGCCATCGGCAGCGGCAAGGTCGGCGTACGCATCTCCCCATTCGGCCGCCTGTACGACATGCGCGCCTATGCCGATGAAGCGCAAGTGTGGAGCAGCGTGGCGCAGGCACTCGATACGAGGGAGCTGGCCTATGTGCACCTGAACTACCAGCCGACCATCACGGCGGCGGAAGTGCCACCCGGCTTTGGCGCGCAATTCCGCCAGGACTATCACGGCACCCTGATCGGCGCGGGCGGCTTCACGCAGGAACTGGCGCGCAGCGAGCTGGAAAAAGGCGACCTCGATCTGATCGCCTTCGGCATGCCGTTCATTTCCAACCCGGATCTGGTGGAGCGCATGCAAAACAACTGGCCGCTGGCCGACAGCGACCGCTCGACCTATTACGGCGCCAGCGGCGCCCCGTCCCACGGTTATACCGACTATCCCGCCTATGGTGCGGCGCCTGCCAGCAATATGCTCAATGGCATCAACGTGGCGGCATTACAGCAATTCGCCCAGGGTGTGGCAGGGCATCCCGACAAGGGCGAGGCGCGTTTCAACGTCAAGACCCGCTGGCAACACCAGACGCGCAGCGTGGCCACCGTCAGCCACTATGTGCTGGGCGGTGAAAAGCATGCGCGCCATTTCGAGATCGCCTCGGACGAACCGCATGAATTGCTGGGCCAAAACACGGCGCCCAATCCGCAAGAGCTGCTGATGGCCGCCCTCAATGCCTGCCTGTCGGTCGGTTACGCAGCCAATGCGGCGGCCATGGGCATCACCGTGCACAGCCTGGAAATCGAAACGGACGGCAAGCTGGACCTGCGCGGCTTCCTCGGCCTGGACGAGAACGTCAATCCCGGCTACGACGAAGTCAGCTACGTGGTGCGGCTGCGCACGGATGCCTCGCGCGAGCGCGTCGAAACGCTGCACCAGGCCGTCACCAAAACGTCGGTCAACCTGGCCAATTTCTCGAAGGCCATCCGCATGCTGCCCACCCTGGAAATAATCGAGGCCTGATACCCATCCCGGGAATCATCTAGCCACCAACCCGCGCGCAAGCGCCTACATAGCGAGGAAATCATGGAAGACTGGAAACAAGCTCGGCAAGACATCAACACACGTGCGATGCAACTGAACGCACTGACGCCCGACACCATGAAAGGCATCGCCGCACTGGGCGGCGCTGGCGACAAGACCAACCATCTCGATGCGAAAACGCGGGAACTGATCTCGCTGGCAGTGGCCGTCACCACGCGCTGCGACGGCTGCATCGCCTTCCACGCTGCCGCCGCCAAGAAGCTGGGCGTGACCGTGGAAGAAATTGGCGAGGCGCTCGGCGTGGCGATCAACCTCAATGCGGGCGCCGCCGTTGTGTACAGCACCCACGTGCTGGACGCGTTCGACAAGGCTTGATACCGCCGCGTCAGCCGGCCTGGCTTGCGTGCACGCCGGGCCGGCCACTCAAGGAGCAACCATGAAAAACAACACACAAGCGCTGGTCGTCGACATCTGGTCCGATTTCGTCTGCCCCTGGTGCTGGATCGCCAAGCGCCGCTTCGAGAAGGCCCTTGCCGCTTTCGAACACAGGGACGCCGTGCAGGTCAGGCTGCGCGCTTACCGCATCGCACCGAACCATCGGGCCGAACCGATCAAGGCAGCCTTGCTGAAAAAGTTTCGCGATCCGATGGCCGCCGAGGGCATGCTGTATTCGGTGCAGTCGCATGGAGCGGCCGAAGGCCTGGACTACCGCTTCGACACCATGCTGTTTGGCGACACCATGGACGCGCACATGCTCGTCAAGGCCGCCGGCGACACGGCTTTGCAACAGCGCCTGGTCGAAGTGCTGTATGCGCAGAGCATTTCGCACGGCAAGTCGCTGTTCGACCGCGATTCCCTCGCCCTGCTCGCGGCGCAGGCGGGCGTGCCTGCCGAGGCGGTGCAGCGCGCGTGGTCGACACCGCAATTGCGCCAGCAGGTGCAGGACGATGAGCGCAGCGCCTCGCGCATCGCTTCCGGCGTGCCGCTGTTCGTCTTTGGCAATGGGACGCACATTTCCGGCGCGCAGCCGCAAGAGGTATTCCTGCAGGCACTGGAAAAAATGCATGCCAGGTCCCAGGAGAACCTGGCCGCATCGGCCGGGGAAATGTGTGGCCTGGACGGCTGCATCCTTCCCTAAGCGCTGGCGGCGGCTTCGCTGGCAGGTCCCGCCGTGTCCAGGTAGCCGTGGACCGCGCGTCCCAGACGCCGCGCAAGCGACGCCATATCCGTTTCTCCCCGCAACGCCGCGGCGTCGATGATGCCGCGGCATAGCGCAATCACGTCAGCGGCGGCCATATCAGGATCGGCGACGCCATGACGCGCCAACAGCCCCGCGAGCTGGCCGGCAAGCGCATGCCGCAAGGCGTCGTCCTCATGCTGCAACGATGGCGACGACGGCGCCGATTCCAGCGCGAGGGCAAGCGCGGGCCGCCTGAACTGGTGCGCCAGGCCGGCCATCACACCCTGTTCTATCGCGAGCGGCAGCTCACCCTCCAGCGCCATGGCTAGCCCCACGTCGTGCAGCAGCATCGCGCGTTCGCGGCGTACCAGTTCGGCCAGCAGCGCCTCTTTCGACGGGAAGTACTGGTACAGCGAGCCGATACTGACGCCGGACAGCTCGGCAACGTGATTCGTCGTCAACGCGGCCCAGCCCCGCACCTCAATAATGCGAGCAGCCGCCTCCACCATCGCCGCGACGGTGGCAGCCGATCGGGCCTGGGACGGCCGTTTGCGGGGCTCCGCACGCGCTGCAGTTTTTGCCATGAATGCGAGTAGCGGAAGTAGGTAGTAAAACTTATTCTAAACGTTCCGCAAACAACTGTCCTTGCCGATACGAGAACGCCATGCACACCTACACATTCCTGCTGATACTGCACGTTGTCGCCGCCATCGCCTTCATCGGGCCGATGATGCTGACGCCGCGCCTGCTGAACCTGATATGCGAGCCTGCCGGCCGCGACACCTTGCATAAGCTCCACCAGCAGATCGCCGTCGCAGGCTGGATACTGCTTGCCGGCGGGCTGGTGCTGCTGTACCAGCAAGAATGGGCCTGGCTGCACATGGGCTGGATGCAGCTGTCCCTCGCGCTTTTTATCGGCGCGCAAGCCATCGATCATTTTTGGGCGGACAAGGTGGAAGAAGAAATGGAACAGGGATACGCGCAGGCGGGCGCCAGGCTGAAAACCTGGCTATGTATAAAGCTAGCCGTATTTTTGACCATCTGCGCGCTCATGATCGCCAAACCCGCCCTGTTTGCCTGAGCGGGCTGGCCCGCGCTACGCCAGATTGTCGAGCATGTAATGGAAAGCGGCCAGCGGATCGGTCGACGGCCCCAGGGCCCAGCCGATAAAGCTGGCGCCTTCCAGAGCGCTGAGCAGCATGAAGGCGTAATCCTTCGGCGCTTTCCGCAAGGTCCAGCCGTGCAGCTGCGCCGCCTGCACGAGATTGTTTTCCATCCAGTCCAGCTGCTGCGCCATCAGCTGCCTGCCCAGGGCCTGCAGCGATTCGGGCAGCGCCGCCATTTCGGCCGCGAGCGCGCCGCACAGCGGCAGCAAATGGTCGTTGGCGCTGGCCAGGAACAGCCCGCCGAATTCGCGCAGGCGTTCGACCGGATCGGCATGCGCCGCATCGATCGCCTGCAGCTTTTCGGTAAACACCTCGATATATTGCGTGATCAAGGCCACGCCAAGGTTTTCCTTGGTGGGGAAATGGTGGTGGATACTGGCCTTGCGTATGCCGATTTCTTCCGACAAATCGGCATAACTGAAAGCGGCGTAGCCTTTCGAACGCAGGTGAATCTCTGCGCTTTTCAAAAGGGCGTCGCGGGTACTCACTGACATGACAGGCTCCTGCACCAACGGCCATGCCGGCCATTGACGGATTAAATTCAACAAGGGGCAATTATGCCTGAAGTCGCCGCAGCCAGGGCTTGGGGCATGCGCATGAAAAAAGCCGGCCCTTTCACGAGGAAAGGGCCGGCCTGGATGCATCAGCCGCCGTGTCGGATTACGCTTGCGCTAATCCGACCTACGTACCACGGCAAAGGAATTACTTCGCCGAATTGAGCAGCAATTCGTTGAGGCGTTTCACGAAACTGGCCGGGTCGGCCAGCGAGCCGCCTTCGGCCAGCATGGCCTGGTCAAACAGGATGTTGGCCCAGTCGCCGAACTTGCCGCCTTCCGCGTCTTCGTATTTCAGGCGCGTCACCAGCGGGTGGTTCGGGTTGATTTCCAAAATCGGCTTCGATTCCGGCGCGCTCTGGCCCGCCGCTTTGAGCATGCGCAGCAGGTTGCCCGACAATTCGTTTTCATCGGCCACCAGGCAGGCTGGCGAATCGGTCAGGCGGAACGTGACACGCACGTCCTTGGCCTTGTCGGCCAGCACCGTCTTCATCTTGCCCACCAGGTCGGCGTACGAGGTTTCCGTTTCTTCGTGCTCTTTCTTTTCCGCTTCGTCTTCCAGCGCGCCCAGGTCCAGGCCACCTTTGGCGACGGAGACCAGTTCCTTGCCTTCGAAGTCCTGGATAAACGACAGCATCCATTCATCGACACGGTCCGTCAGCAGCAGCACTTCGACGCCCTTCTTGCGGAAGATTTCCAGGTGCGGGCTGTTTTTCGCTGCCGCGTAATTATCGGCCGTGACGTAATAGATCTTGTCCTGGCCTTCCTTCATGCGCGCCACGTAGTCGGCGAACGAGGTGATTTGCTCGTCGCTGTCGTTGGCCGTCGAGGCAAAGCGCAGCAGCTTGGCCAGGCGTTCCTTGTTGGCCGCGTCTTCGCCGATGCCTTCTTTCAGCACCTGGCCGAATTCCTTCCAGAAGACGGCGTACTTGTCCTTCTTGTCCTGCTCGTCCGCGTTCGCCAGTTCTTCCAGCATGCCCAGCACGCGCTTGGTCGAGCCTTCGCGGATGACCTTGACGTCGCGCGACTCCTGCAGGATTTCACGCGACACGTTCAGCGGCAGGTCGGCCGAGTCGATCACCCCGCGCACGAAGCGCAGGTAGGTCGGCATCAGCTGCTCGGCATCGTCCATGATGAAGACGCGCTTGACGTACAGCTTGATGCCGCCGCGCTTGTTGCGGTCCCACATGTCGAACGGTGCCTTGGCCGGGATGTACAGCAGCTGCGTGTATTCGCTGCGGCCTTCCACGCGGTTGTGCGTGTGCGTGAGCGGCGACTGGAAGTCGTGCGACACGTGCTTGTAGAATTCGTCGTACTGTTCCGGCGTGATGTCGGCCTTGTTGCGGGCCCACAGGGCGCTGGCCTGGTTGACGGTTTCGAATTCGTCTTTCAGGACGGTTTCTTTTTTCTCGTCGTCCCACTCTTCTTTCTGCATCACGATCGGCAGCGAGATATGGTCCGAGTATTTGCGGATGATGGACTTGATCTTCCAGCTCGACAGCAGTTCGTCCTCGCCTTCGCGCAGGTGCAGGATGATGTCCGTGCCACGGCCCGTTTTTTCGATGTTCTCGATGCTGTAATCGCCTTCGCCGGCCGACTCCCAGCGCACGCCTTCGGAGGCGTCCGCGCCGGCGCGGCGCGTTTCGACGGTGATCTTGTCGGCGACGATGAAGCCCGAATAGAAGCCCACGCCGAACTGGCCGATCAGGGCCGCGTCCTGCTGCTGGTCGCCCGACAGCTTGCCGAAGAATTCCTTGGTGCCCGACTTGGCGATGGTACCCAGGTGCGAGATCGCCTCGTCGCGGGTCATGCCGATGCCGTTGTCGGAAATGGTGATGGTGCGCGCATCCTTGTCGAAGCTGACCTTGATCTTCAATTCGTGATCGTTGCCGTATAGGGCGTCGTTATCGATCGCTTCAAAGCGCAATTTGTCGGCCGCGTCGGACGCGTTCGAGATCAATTCGCGCAGGAAGATTTCCTTGTTCGAGTACAGGGAATGGATCATCAGGTGCAGCATTTGCTTCACTTCGGTCTGAAAACCCAGGGTTTGCTTTTCGGAGACAGCCATTTTTACCTCATAGTCTTGTGGATGGGACGGATTCTACGGAGTTGGGGATGGTACTAGCGATTTCAAGAGCACCCGGAAAATGTGCTGTTTTAGCCCAGCGCGCGGGCGAAAAACGCCCACACCCGCTCGTCCTGCACCGTGGCCAGGTTCAGGCGCATGCGGGTCGACGGCAGCTGGCGCGGCGAGAACAGGCTGCCCGGCGCCAGCACCAGCCCCTCGGCCAGCGCCTTTTCGGCCAATACATTTGTGTCGCAGCCCGCATCGGCCCACACGAACATGCCGGCCGGCGCGGGATCGAAGCGCAAGCCTGCCTGTTCGACCTTGCGGTACGTGCCCTCGCGCACCTTGTCGAGCCGCGCGCGCAGGCGCTCCGCATGCTTGCGGTACAGCCCCTGCGAGAGGATTTTATACACGACCCTTTCGCCGATGTCGCTGGTGGTGAGGGTCGCCAGCATCTTGCGGTCGGCCAGGCGCTGCGCCCGCTCATTTGATGTGGCGATGAAGCCCACGCGCAGGTTCGCCGCCAGGCTCTTGGAAAAGCCGCCCAGATAAATCACGCGGCGCAGCTGGTCCAGCACGGCCAGACGCGTGGCCGGCTGCACCGCGCCACCCGGGTGCATGTCGCAATAGATGTCATCCTCGACGATGAGGAAATCGTGCTGTTCTGCCAGGCGCAGCACCTGGAACGCCTTGGCTGCCGACAGCGACGTCGAGCTGGGATTGTGCAGCACCGAGTTGATCACGTACAGCTTGGGACGGTGCAGGGCCGCCAGCTCGGCCAGCACGGCGATATCGGGACCGTCGCCAAGACGCGGGATGCCGATGACATTCACGCCCATGGCGGCAAAGGCGCCGAACATCAGCCAGTACGCGGGGTCGTCGACGAAGATGGTGTCGCCAGGGCGGGCAAACTCGCGCGCCACCAGATCCAGCGCCTGCATCACGCCCACCGTGGTGACGATCTGCTCGGGCGGGCAGGCGATTTCCAGCCCCGCCAGCTTCAGCTGCAATTGCTGGCGCAGCGGCAAAAAACCCTGCGGCATGCCATAGCCCAGCAGCAAACTGCCGGGCTGGCGGCTGACGTCGCGCAAGGCGCGCGCCACGAGGTCGCCATCGAGCCACTCGGCGGGCAGCATGCCGATGCCGGGCGCGGGAATGGCTGGCGTCTGGCGGAACATGTTACGGATCAGCCACACGACGTCCATCGGCTGCGCCACTGCTTCCTGCGCGCCAGCGGGCGCCGCCGGCGTGTTCAGGGGCGAGCGCTCGCGCACGAAAAAGCCGGCGCCGCGCCGCGATTCCAGGTAGCCGCGCGCCACCAGCTTGTCGTAGCTGGCCACCACCGTGGCGCACGACACGTCCAGGCTGGCCGCGCACTGGCGGATCGACGGCATGCGGGCGCCGCCGCGCAGCAGTTTGTCATCAATGCGCGCCGCCAGCGAACGCGCGATCTGGTCGATCAGGGTTTCGCCCGAGGCGCGCGACAGCAAGGGCAGGGACGGAGAGGCGGGTGTATTGCTCATATGACCATGACAGTATGTGGAATTATGCGTGAAAGTGTATTTGTACTGTATTGCTATTGCACCCTAGGATAGCAGTACCGGGCGCATTCATCCACATCTGCCCGCCTTTATTCCACACCACCCGCACCAGGACAGCCATGCCATCGCACGCCACACCTTCCCCCAGCCATTCCCTGCGCCTCGGCGCCGACCGCAAGGGCCTGCTGCTGGGCTTGATCGCCGTCGCCCTCTTCAGCCTGACCCTGCCCTTTACGCGGCTGGCCGTGGCCGAACTCGATCCCACCTTTGTCGCCCTGGGCCGGGCCTTGGTGGCCGCCTGCCTGGCCGGCCTGTGGCTGTGGCAGCAGCGCGCACCGCTGCCGCGCCGCGAACAATGGCTGCCGCTGGCCCTGGTGTCGCTGGGCTGCGTGGTGGGCTTCCCGTGGCTGACGTCGGTCGCCATGCGCAGCCTGCCCGCCTCGCACGGCGCCGTGCTGGTGGGCATTTTGCCGCTGGCCACCGCCGTGTTTGCCGTACTGCGCGGCAAGGAACGCCCTTCCCCGGGATTCTGGCTGATGGCCCTGCTCGGCACGGCTCTGGTGGTGGCGTTCGCGCTGCGCCAGGGCGGCGGCAGCTTCCACGTGGCCGACTGGCTGATCTTTGCCGCCGTGCTGTTGGCGGCACTCGGCTATGCGGAAGGCGGACGCCTGGCGCAAGCCATGCCGGGCCAGCATGTGATTTGCTGGGCGCTGCTGCTGGCCGTGCCTTTTGTCTTGCCCGTGGTCCTGTGGAACGCCTGGCCCCAGCGCGCGCTGATGGCGCAGGCCAGCGGCGCGGCGTGGCTGGGCTTTGCCTACATCTCCGTGTTTTCCATGTTTATCGGCTTCTTTTTCTGGTACCGGGGCATGGCGCTGGGGGGCGTGGCGCGCGTGGGACAGACGCAGCTGCTGCAGCCCTTCCTCACCTTGCTGGGCGCCGCCGTGCTGCTGAACGAGCCATTGACGGGCGAAAGCCTGCTGTTTGCCGGCGCCGTGATCGCCGTGGTGGCCATCGGGCGCAAGCTGAAGTAAGGTTTCTTGACGCCCATTTGCAACGCCGTTGCGCGTGCACATGGGCACGGCGGCGTGCAAGCCGTACAATACCGCAGCACCATGGCGACGCCTATCCGGCGCCGCTTGCGAACGCACCGCCACAAGCGGGCCAACAAATCCAGCCGGCGCAGCTCGGCATCTTCTGTGAGACTCGTATGAAAATTGAAAATCCGAATCCGATCCAATGGCGCTTTGCCGAACGCGCGGAACAGCTGCAAAGCTCGTTCATCCGCGAAATCCTGAAGATCACGCAGCGTCCCGAGATCATCTCGTTTGCCGGCGGCCTGCCCTCGCCCGCCACCTTCCCCGTGGAAGAAATGAAGATCGCCTTCGACAAGGTCCTGTCGAACAATGGCAAGGTGGCCCTGCAATACGGCCCGACCGACGGCTACCTGCCGCTGCGCCAGTGGATCGCCGACTCGCTGTCGGGCAATGGCAGCACCATCCTGCCGGAACAGGTGCTGATGACGTCCGGCTCGCAGCAGGCGCTGGACTTGCTGGGCAAGGTCCTGATCGACGAAGGCAGCAAGGTGCTGGTAGAAACCCCCAGCTACCTGGGCGCCCTGCAGGCATTCTCCGTCTACCGTCCCGAATTCGTTTCCGTCGATACCGATGACGAAGGCCTGGTGCCATCGTCGATCAACCCCGTCGCCGATGGTGCCCGCCTGTTGTATGCGCTGCCGAACTTCCAGAACCCGACGGGCCGCAGCCTGTCCGTGGCGCGCCGCGTGGAGCTGGTGGAAACCTGCGCCCACCACGGCCTGCCGCTGATCGAGGATGATCCGTACGGCGCCCTCAGCTACAGCGGCGAGCCGTATCCGAAGATGATCAACATGAATCCGGACGGCGTGATCTACATGGGTTCGTTCTCGAAAGTGCTCACGCCCGGCATCCGCCTCGGCTACGTGGTGGCGCCGATGCCGCTCGTGCGCCGTCTGGAACTGGCCAAGCAGGCGGCCGACCTGCACACGTCGCAGCTGACGCAGATGGTCGTGCATGAAGTGATCAAGGATGGCTTCCTGGACCGGCACATCCCCAGCATCCGCAGCCTGTATGGCAACCAGTGCCAGGCCATGCTGTCGGCGCTGGAAGAGCACTTCCCGGCCGGCGTCACGTGGACGAAGCCGGAAGGCGGCATGTTCATCTGGGTCACCCTGCCGAAACACATCGACGCGATGAAGCTGCTTGATGAAGCCATCGCCAACAAGGTCGCCTTCGTGCCGGGCGCGCCGTTCTACGCGAACACGCCGGACACGCACACTCTGCGCCTGTCGTTCGTGACGGTGCCGCCGGAACGCATCCGCGAGGGCATCGCCATCCTGGGCAAACTGATCGCCGCAAAAATGTAATTGCACTCTCCACGCCCCGCTTGCCGCGGGGCGTGTCCCCCGCTGCCCCGCACCAGGGGCACGCGTCTTTTCCGCCTAAAAACCGCTTTCATGATAGCAATTGCGTGTATTTATTTTTAAAAATATCATAAAAATAATACTTTCATTGCTCGCGTAACATCGATTTTTTCACCCAAAAAAATGGCGAGGCGGTATGATTTGACGGCTGTATCAGATTTGAACCCGGTCAGCATCACCGAATATGCAGCAAACGCAGGCAGCGCAGAGTACATCGAGAAGGCCGGAAGCAATGAGTCCAGGCAGTGTGGAGCATTCCCAGCGGCATGAAGCCGCCATTTTGATTGTCGACGATGCGCCGGCCAACCTTGAGCTGCTGCGCAAGCTGATGAGCGAACAGGGTTATCAAACCTATGTCGCCACGTCCGGCGAGCGGGCGCTGGCGATCGCCCAGCGCGCCCAGCCCGACCTGATCCTGCTCGACGTGCTGATGCCAGACATGGACGGCATCGAAACGTGCCGCCGCCTCAAGCAGCATCCGCTGACGCAGCGCATCCCCGTCATCTTCATGAGCGCCAAGACGGAAACGGAAGACGTGGTGGCCGGTCTCGACTGCGGCGCCGTCGACTACATCAGCAAGCCGCTCCGCATGGCCGAAGTGTGTGCGCGCGTGCGCGCCCAGCTGAAAATCCGCAGCAATAATGAAACCCAGCAGGAACAGGCCGAGCGTCTGCGCACCATCGTCAACAACATGGCCGAGGGCTTGCTGATCATCGAGGCCGATGGCCGCATCCAGTACACCAACCCGGCCTGCGACCAGTACCTTGGCTACCGCGAAAACGAACTGGCCGGGCGCTTCATCGGCGAGCTGCTCAGCCCCCTCGTGACGCAAGAATACCTCGATTACTTCGCCATGCACGCGGCCAATCCGGAAAAGGCGCACAACCACGGCACGCGCGAAGTGGCGATCCGCCACCGCAACGGCGCGGCGCTGAGCATGGACCTGACCCTGACGCCCATGTATCTGCGCCAGCCCCTGTATATCGGCCTGCTGCACGACATCACGCACCACAAGCAGTCGGAAGACGCGCTGCAGCGCGCCGCCTATCTCGACCCGCTGACGCAGATCGCCAACCGCCGGCATTTCGACAGCTTCCTTGAAAAAGAATGGCAGCGCGCCGTGCGCGGCGGCGGCGCCCTGTCGCTGGTGGTGCTCGACGTCGACCACTTCAAGCTGTACAACGACAGCCTGGGCCACCCGGCCGGCGACCTCTGCCTGCAGCAGGTGGCGCAGGCGATCGCCGCCCACGCCAGCCGCTCCGGCGACCTGGCGGCCCGCTACGGCGGCGAGGAATTCGTCTTGCTGTTCGCCGACACGGATGCCGACAGCGCCCTGCACCTGGCCGAGGCCATCCGCGCCGGCATCGAGGCGCTGCAACTGCCGCACCCGCGCTCAAGCACGTCGCCATGGATCACCGTCAGCATCGGCGTGGCCACCATCCGCCCGCACCAGCTGGACGACCGCGAAGCCCTGTTCGTCGCCGCCGACCGCGCCCTGTACGTGGCCAAGGAAGCGGGCCGCAACCAGGTCCGCGCCACGCACTCGGGCAGCACGGCCTGGGAAACGGTCAAGGCACTAGTGTTACGTTAAGGCTTGAAATACAACGCAAGATACGGCGAACCGGGAGTAGGCCCACGCCCCACGCAAAGGGACTCCGGGCCAAGCGGGCCTGAAAAATGTCGAGGGCAAGGCGCAGCGACGCAGACAGTACGAATGTACGGCAAGGAAGCTGCAACGCCGCCATCGGCATTTTCTCAGGCCCGCGTCTCCGGCCCGCCATTCTTAAAACTGATCAAAACTTACGCGACACACTCAACTTCGCATTGCGCCCCACGCCGGTAACCGCTTCGCTCAGGTAGGGCATGTAATTGCGGTTGAAAACATTATCAACCGTCAGCCGCACCTCCGTGCCGCGCCACACGCCTTGCCGGCCAATCCACGACGCAAACACGGTATGCAGCGCATAGCCTTTCGATGGCGGCAGGCGGTACACATTCCCCACCGGCAAGACGCGCTCCTGCTTCGCCACGAAACGTCCCTGCCAGCCGATGCTGGCGCCAAGGTCGGGCATGCGCCAGCCCAGGCCCGCCATCAACTTATCGGGCGCGATGGTCGACACGGGTTCGTCCTGGCCCCACGGGTCGCGCTGGGAACCGGTGCGCGTGCCGCGCTGCTTCGACAGCGAGGCGCTGGCAAACAGGCGTGGCGAGTTGTAATAGGACTCGACCTCCACCCCCTGCGTGCGGAAACCGGCCAGGTTGCGGTAGGACGACAGGGCCGGCGGCACCTTGCCCGATCCCGGCACATAGCCTTCGATCAGGATGCCCAGGCGCGGACCGATATTGTCGCTGACGCGGTTCTGGTACGCCGTCAGGCGCAGCTGCACGTCGTCGCGTTCCATGAACACGTTTTGCCGATGCAGCATGACGCCCGTGCGCACGGCCGTCACCCGTTCGACGGCCAGGTCGCGGCTGGTACCCGGCGTCGATGAACCGAGCCTGGACGACACATAATATTCATTCGAATACATCTCGTCGATCGTCGGCGCGCGCCAGCTGCGGCTCAAGTCGCCGAACAAGGCCAGCGTGCTGGATGCCTTCCAGAACAGGCCCAGGCGCGGCGACCAGTCTTCGTGCGCCTTTTCGCTGAAGTCGTGGCCAGCCGCCGCCAGCGGGCTGTTGTAGCGCGACGCCTTGTTCGGCACGCCCTCGGAAACGACTCTGTCGTGGCGCAGGGCCGCCGTCACCGTCACGTCGCCATACGTCATCGCATCCTGCAGATACAGGCCCGTGGTTTCCTGGCGCCCGGCCGGCATGTAATAGGGCTGGAAGTAGCCGTAGTTGTAGCTGGGGTCCTTCAGCGCCGTCGACGACGGGTAGTACATCAGAGTGTCGCGCACGTTCTTGTGCCATTGCAGGCCCGTCAGCAGCACGTGCGACACGGCGCCCGTGCTAAACACGCTTTCGTTGCGCACCTCGGCGATGCGGTCCACATACGAAGCCCAGCTCTCGTTGCCCAGTGACCCCAGGTAGGAACCGAGCGACGCGGAGGGCAGGCGCTTGTCATGCTGGTCCGTGTGCGAATAGCCGGCGCTGGCCGTCAGCTTGATCCATCGGTTATTCTGCGGCGCGTACTGCCACTTCACGGAATACGTATCGTCGTCCTGGTCGCGGTACACGGCCTTGCGCTGCCACGCCTCTTCCAGTCCGTATTTTTTGATTTCCGCCTCGGTCGGCGTGGGCACGTCCTCGCCCATGGCGGCAAACGGGCCCCAGCCCGAACTGCCGCTCTTCATGGCCGTCAGGGTCAAGAGCTGCTCCGGCGTCAGCCGGATATTCAGCTTGGCCAAGCTCGATGGCGCGTCGATGGCGGAAAAGCGGAATGGCTTGCCATCGGGCTTGCGCAAATCGTCGGACTTGCGCTGCGTGGTGAAGGCCATCGCATCGAAGCGGCCATCTTCCGTGCGGCCGTAGACGGCCACGGTGGCGTCGTTTTCTGCATTGTTCGAGTGGCGCGAATACTTGAGCATGGCGCCCACTTTCTCGCCCCCTTCCAGCAAGTCCTGCGCATCCTTGGTCTCGACCGTGATGACGCCGCCGAAGCCGCCATTGCCATACAAGCTCGTATGCGCGCCCTTGTTCACTTCGATCTGCTTGATCAGTTCCGGCTCGATGAAGATGGAACCCTGGCGGTATTTCTCGAAGCCCTTGGGCACGCCATCGAGGATGACTTTCACGTCCTGCACCTTGTTGAAACCCCAGATATTGAGGCTCTGGCCGCTGGGACGGGCCGTACCGGCCAGGTCCACGCCGGGCAAGGTGTCGAGCAGGGACGCGACATTGTCGGCCTGCTGGCGTTCGATGTCGGCGCTGTTGATGTACGAGCGTCCGGCCGTGCCGGCGCTGATGGCGTCGCCGAACACGCTGATGGCGGGCATCTGCACGGCGTCGGCCTTCTCGGTCTTGTCGGCCATCGCCGCCGCCCACGCGTGGCCGTGCGCGCCACCCAATGCCAGCGCCAGCGCGGCGGCCAGCGGGGTCAATCGTTGTTTGCTGCTGCTCTTCATCGCTATCCTTGCCTGGGTTTGCTTGCTGCTCGATGCTTGTGGAATGAAAAAATGCAGGGGCAGAGGACAGCGGTGCACGATCAAGCGGCGGCGTTGAAGGAAGCGTTGTGGCGGAACTCTGCCCGCGCGGACACGCCGCCGGCGCATGGCCGGCGGCGCACTGCAGTCACCGGGATAAGTTGCCTTAGTGAAATGCGGAACACATCATATATCGGATGCGAATGATTCGCAATACGATTTAATAACTAGCTATTCCGGATAGCCGGTGATGTCGGCGATCTCGCGGTACAGGGGCTGCAGCCGCGCATACATCTTCTGGTACACGCGCCGATACAGCTGCTCGTAGATCTTGCGGTGCTCGGGATGGGGCTGGAATACCTTGCCCTTGCGCGTCATCGCCTGCACGGCGGCGGGGAAATCCGCGTGCCAGCCCAGACCCACGCTGGCGGCGATGGCCGCGCCCAGGCCCGAACTTTCATACACGTGGGCGCGCGCGGCCGGCAAGCCGAAGATGTCGGCCGTCAGCTGCATGGCGGCGTCGCTTTGCGAACCACCGCCCGCGATGCGCAGCTCCGTGATCGCGATGCCGCTGCGCCGCTCGATGCGCTCCTTGCCTTCGCGCAGCGCATACGCGAGGCCTTCGAGAATGGCGCGGTAGATGTGCGCGCGCGTGTGCACGTCGCCAAAACCGATCATGGCGCCCTTCGCTTCCGGCCCCGGCACCTTGATGCCGGGACTCCAGTACGGCTGCAGCATCAGGCCCATGGAACCGGGCGGCACGGCGTCGACCAGGCGGTCGAACAAGGCTTCGGCGGACAAGCCCGTGCCATCTTCGGCCGCCGCCGCCCGTTCGCGGTCGCCGAACTGCTCCTTGAACCAGTTGACCATCCAGTAGCCGCGGAAAATCTGCACTTCCGTGCTGTAGGCGCCCGGCATGGCGGCCGGATACGGCGGAATGAAGCGCGTCACTTCCACGTACTTGCGGTTGGTCGTATTGATGGTGGCCGTGGTGCCGTAACTCAGACAGGCCACGTGCGGTTCGACGCAGCCGGCGCCCAGCACTTCGCAGGCCTTGTCGGCGGCGGCCGCCAGCAAGGGCGTGCCTTCCAGGATGCCCGTCGCCGCGGCGGCCGATGCCGTGATGGCGCCCATTCGCGTGCCCGGCGCCACCAGTTCCGGCAGCATCGAGCGTTGAATTGCCAGCGCCTGCCACTTCCAGTCGAAGCGCCCGGCCCACGCATGGCGCTTGTAGTCGAACGGGATGTACGCCACTTGCGAGCCCGTCGAATCGATGTATTTTCCGCAGAGGCGGTGGTTCAAAAAGCCCGACAGCAGCAGGAATTTGTGCGTGCGGCGCCAGACGTCGGGCTGGTGCGCGCTGATCCAGTTGATCTCGGCCTCGCGGCGAAAGTACGTGATCGTGCCGTCGAGGCGCGTGGCGCGGAAGGCGGCGCGCCACCATGGCGCCAGCGGGGGAATGTCGCGCGTGCTGCGCTGGTCCAGCCAGGTGATGGCGGGCCGCAAGGGCTGGCCCTCTTCATCCACGTTGACGACCGTGCCGCGCTGCGTCGTCACGGCCACGCCGGCCACCAAGGATTTATTGATGTCCGTGCCGCGCCACAGCTGCTGGCACGCTGCGCACACGGCTTGCCAGTAGCCGTCGGCGTCATGCTCGGCCCAGCCGGGGTGATCGGAATAGTACGCTTCGAGGAACACTTGCGCCTTTGCCGCCAGATTGCCATCGCGGTCGAACAGCAGCGCGCGCACGCTTTGCGTGCCATTGTCGATGGCGAGAATGTACGGCCCGGGGCCGGCTGCGCTGGCCATAGCTTATGCCAGGCTGGCCAGCGCAGCGCGCAGCGCGGCCAGCAGCGCTTGCGGATCCTTGTCCGGCCGCGCGCTGAAGACCGGCGCTTCCCAGTCCTGGCCCCGCACGGCCACCACGCGCAAGCGTCCCTGTTCGTTCCATGCCGGATACCAGCCCACGTCGACGATGTCGCCATTCGCGCACGTGATTTGTAGCAGGTCTTCGCCCAGGTCGTCGACGAGGACGTCCACGCTCTGGCGCAAGTCCAGCGGCGACAGGCTGTCGTAGGTGATGCGCGCGTCGCCCAGTTCCAGGGGCTGGCCAAACAGGATGGTGTCGATGATGCTCTCCTTTTTTATGGTTTTCATTCACCCTGCGGCACGCTGTAATGGCGGCGCCACAGGGCCAGGTAGCGCTGCTGCTCTTCTTCCCAGCGCGCGTCGTCCCAGCCCAGTTCACGCTGGCAGATGGCGCGCAGGCGCGGCATGATAGCAAGCGCGCCGCCGGCCAGCTGCAAACCGAGGCGCGTGCGCCGCAGCAGCAAGTCGTCCAGGTGCTGCACGTCTTCCATGCGCGCGCCCCAGCGCAGCTGCGCCCACAGGGTCTGCGTGCCGGGAATCGGCGCCAGTTCGCCATCGTGCGCCGCATCGCACAGCGCCTGCGCCCCCGCGCCATGACGGCCCAGCAGCCGTTCGCGCTGTTCGGCATCTAGCGCCAGGGCCTTGCCCGACAACGGTGGCGTGGCATCGAAAATCGGCAAGGGCCGCAAATCCGCCTGCCAGCCCGGCAGCAGCGGCGCGGCGCGGCGCAATGCGTCGAGGGCGATCACCCGAAACGTCGTCAGCTTGCCGCCCGCCACCGTCAGCAAGCCGTTTTCCAGCCATAGCGCATGTTCGCGCGCTTCCTTCGACGGGTCAAGCTGGCCGCTGCCGATCACGGGACGCACGCCGGCAAACGTGGCCAGCACATCGCCTTCGCCCAGCGCCAGTTGCGGGAACTGCCACTGCAAGGCGGCCAGCAGATACGCAAGTTCGCCGCGCGTGATGGCCGGCTCCACGTCCAGGCTGGCGCCGTGGTCGACATCGGTGGTGCCCACCAGGGTCACACCCTCCCACGGATAGGCAAACACGGGGCGGCCATCATGCGGGTGCATCAGGCTGACGGCTTGCGCCAGCGGCAGCCGCCAGGCGGGCAGCAGCAGATGGCTGCCGCGCAGGGGCCGCAGTTTCGGCGTTTCTCCGACTTGCCCGCGCAAGGCGTCGGCCCAGGCGCCCGTGGCGCTGATCACCAGGCGCGCACGCACAGTGAATGCCCTGCCATCGAGCGCATCGGTCAAGGTGGCGCCGGCGACCTTGCCACCGTCGCGCAGCAAGGACGCCACGCCCAGGTAATTGACGGCCACGCCGCCATGGCGGCGCGCTTCCTGCAGCACGCGCAGCACCAGGCGCGCATCGTCCGTCTTCGCGTCCTGGTACAGCATGCCGCCCTGCAGGCCGTCGCGCCGGATATGCGGCGCCAGCATGGCGAAATCCGCCGCGTCGACATAGCGGCGCGCGCGCCGGCCCGCCATCATGTCGTAGATGGCCAGGCCCAGCATGAACTGGCGCCGCCCCGGTTTCCTGCCCGTGTAGTCGCCAAAGGCAAATCCTTGCGGCTCGACCAGCCCGGCCGCATCCGTCAGCAAGGCTACCCGCTCGTGCACCGATTCGCGCGTCAGCGCGAACTGGCCCTGCTTCAAATAGCGCAAGCCGCCATGCACGAGCTTCGAGGAGCGGCTCGACGTGCCCCAGGCGAAATCGCGCTGCTCCACCAGCAGCGCCGTCAAACCGCGCCGCGCCGCTTCCAGCAAGATGCCGGCGCCTGTGATGCCGCCGCCGACGATCAGCACGTCCCACTTGCGCGCCAGGAGGCCGGGCAAATCGTCCCTGTTCACAATCCGCTGCCCGCGTCAGGCAGCAGTTTGCCCGGATTCATCATGCCCTGCGGATCGAACTGGCGCAGCAGCGCGCGCATGGCGGCGATGCCCAGCTCTCCCTTTTCGGCCGCCAGCCACGGCGCGTGGTCCGTGCCCACGCCGTGCTGGTGGCTGATGGTGCCGCCGTTGGCGACAATGGCGGCGCCGGCCGCGTCTTTCAGGGCACGCCAGCGCGCCATGTTTTCTTCATACGTGGCCGCCAAGCGATACACATAGGTGGTGTAGACGCTGGCGCCCTGCGCGTACACATGCGACAGATGCGTGTATGCGTGCACCTGCTCGCCATGCGCGGCCAGCGCATTGGCGCCCGCCTGCTCGAGCGCCGCCATCATCGGGGCCACGCGGGGCCAGTCGACGGCCGTCTCCACCGTGTCGATCACATAGCCGTGCTCCCACGCGCCGTTGCGCAGGTAGACGTTGCGAAAACGCCCCTGCTTCCATTTGTCGCCCATGTGCCGCCCCACGTGCACGCCGCCATGCCGCCGCGCCAGCGCCAGGGCGCCGCGCAGGGCCGCACGGGCCAGTTTTTCCTCTCCGCTGACGCCCAGCATCAGCATGCACTTGCCGTCGCCGCAGCCGCGCAGCGACAAATAACGTTCCAGCAGTCCCACCAGTTTCTTGTGCCCGGCCAGGGTCAGCATGGTTTGCGTTTCCAGGGCGTTCGACAGGCGCAGCATGCACAAGGGCAGGCGCGACTGGGCCAGCGCCCGCACGGCCGCCTGCGCCGGGCCCCAATCCGCAAAGAACACGGCATGGAACGCCTCGTATGGCGGCAGCGGCGAGACGCGCACCGTCGCCTGCGTCAGGATGCCCAGCCGCCCTTCGGAGCCAAGCACCATTTCGCGCAGGTCGATGCCTGCCGCCGAAGCGGGAAACGTGGGGATGCGCAAGGTGCCGGCCGGCGTTTCCACTTCGCCCCCCGCTAACAGCTGCTCGATGCGGCCGTAGCGCAACGATTGCTGGCCCGACGAGCGCGTGGCGATCCAGCCGCCCAGGGTCGAATACTCGAACGACTGCGGATAGTGGCCCAGCGTGTAGCCATGCGCGCGCAGCTGCGCTTCCAGGTCGGGGCCATACACGCCCGCGCCGAAAGTGGCCAGCTGCGCTTCGCGGTCCAGGTGGCCCAGCGCGCACAGGCGCGCGAGGCTGACCGACAGCACGGGGCGCGGTCCCGCCGCTACCGTCAAATGCCCGGCCACGCTGGTGCCGCCACCATACGGGATGACGGCCACGCAGGCCTGGCGCGCATACGCGAGCAGCTGGCGCACCTGCAGCGCGCTGTCGGGAAAGGCCACGCCATCGGGCACCGCGCCGATGCGGCCATGGCGCAATTTGAACCAGTCGGGCAGGCTTTGGCCGAGCGCATGGCGCACGCGCGTGGCAGGCTGGGTGTCGATCAGCGGATGCGGCGCCAGGCGCGAAGCGGGTACTTGCGCGCAGGCGTCGTCGAAGGTGGCATCGACGATGCCGCTGCCAGGCCCCAGGCGCTCGCGCAAAAACGCCAGCGCGTCCCCGCTCAGCGCATACGTGATGCTCTCGTCTCCCCAGCCATTCCAGCGTTGCATCGACATCCCCTATATTCGGCCAGTTGCGCGCCACGGCGGCTTGCTATACTGTTCTTGCCTGATTTTCTTGCTAGATCAATAGCATATGCCGCCACAGACGAAGGGTATTGGTTTTTCATGACAATCGCATTGTTCCATCATGACAAGCACTGACGGCCGGGTCGCCGGCGCCTATCTGCTGCCGCTGCTCGAAGCGGCCGGCGCGCACGGCATCGATGGCGTCACCCTGGCGCAAGCGGCCGGCGTGGCGCCGCACAGCCTGGAAGCGTCCACGCCCGGCCTGGCCGCGCGCGACTACGTGCGCCTGCTCGATGCGGGCGCGATGCTGGCGGGCGATGCGCATTTCGGCCTGCACGTGGGCCAGCGGGTGCGCATGGGCACGTACAGCGCCTATGGCTTGATCTTACTCAGCTGCAGCAACGTGGGCCAGGTGCTGGAACAGACGGCCCGCTATGAACGGCTGGCGCACGACCTGGGCCAGTCGGCCCTGCAGCGCGATGGCGCCGTCGCGCACTACCGCTGGACCAGCAACTACCCGGGCGCCAGCCGGCACCTGGTCGACAGCGTCTTTGCCGGCATCCGTGTCAGCGGCGACTGGCTGGCCGGCATGCCGCTGCCGCCGGCCAAACTGGCATTCACCCACGATGGCGGCGGCGACTTGCTGCGCCACGCGGCCCACCGCGACGAATACGTGCGCGTGCTGGGCAGCCTGCCCGCCTTTGGCGCGGGTGCCAACACGGCCACTTTCGACGCGCAATTGCTGGACTGGCCCGTGCCGAACGCCGACGTCAGCCTCTACCCCGTGCTGTGCCAGCATGCGGAACAGTTGCTGGCGCAGCGCGAGGCTGAAACGGACACTGGCGGCGCCATCGACGCGCAAGTGCATGCAGCCATCGTGGCGGGCTTGCGCCAGGGCTCGGCGCGGCTGGCCACCGTTGCCGCCGCATTGGCCGTGACGCCGCGCACCTTGCAGCGCAAGCTGGCCGACGCGGGCACCAGCTTCCAGGCCCTGCTGGACCAGGCCAGATACGGCCTGGCACGCGACTATCTGCGCGAGCCCCATTTGTCGCTGGTCGACATCGCCTTCCTGCTCGGCTACCAGGAACAAAGCGCGTTCAACCACGCGTTTCGCACCTGGGCGGGCACCAATCCCGGTGCATGGCGGCTGCAGGAAATCCTTGACAGGCAGCAAGCCCCATAGACGTGCGCGGGGCATGTACACCGCGTTTTCTCGCTATACTGGCAAAGTCAGATTTTCCACGATCACTCCAACCCGCAATGCAAAGGATTAATATGCAACTCAAAGACAAAGTCGCACTGATTACCGGCGCCGCCAGTGGCATCGGCAAGGAAATGGCCATCGAATACGCAAAACAGGGCGCCAAGGTCGTCATCGCCGACCTGGTCCTGGAAGCGGCCAGCAAGACGGCCGAGGAAATCAAGCAGTCGGGCGGCCAGGCGTTTTCCGTCGCCATGGATGTCTCGAGCGAAGAACAGGTCGACAAGGGCGTGGCCGATGCCGTGGCCCACTTCGGCGGCATCGATATCCTGATCAGCAATGCGGGCATCCAGATCATCAGCCCCGTCGTCGACTACCCGTTCGAGCAATGGAAAAAGATGCTGGCCATTCACATGGACGGCGCCTTCCTCACCACGCGCGCCTGCATGCGCGAAATGATCAAGGCGGGCCGCGGCGGCGCCATCATCTACATGGGTTCCGTGCACTCGCACGAAGGCTCGCCGTTCAAGAGCGCCTACGTGGCCGCCAAGCACGGCTTGCTGGGCCTGGCCAAGGTGGTAGCCAAGGAAGGCGCGAAAGACGGCATCCGCGCCAACGTCATCTGCCCGGGCTTCGTGCGCACGCCGCTGGTCGACAAGCAAATCCCCGAACAGGCGGCCCAGCTGAACATCAGTGAAGAAGACGTGATCAAGAAAGTGATGCTGAAAGACACCATCGACGGCGAATTCACCACCACGCAAGACGTGGCGCAAACGGCCGTCTTCCTGGCCGCGTTCCCGTCGACGGCACTGAGCGGCCAATCGATTGTCGTCAGCCACGGCTGGCATATGCAGTAAACACGCAGCGTCTCCGGCAGGCGGCGCCGTCCGCCTGTATCACCGCATCTGAAAGTTCCCAATTGCAAGACAACATTTACCGCCACCCGCGCGCGGGCTGGCCGGGGCGGCTCTTTGCCGCGCTCGCCAATTGCACGCGCTTTGCCAAGGTGCGCCAGGCCGTCATGTCGCGCCTGCCCTTCCTGACACTGCACAGCGACGTGCGCGACGTCGTCTACGTGAGCTGGCTGGTCGACGCCGAGGCCGCGCAGCGGCTGCTGCCTGCGGGCGTGACCCTGTGGCAACGCGGCGGCAAGACACCATTCACGGTGCTGACCTACCGCCACGGGCATTTCGGCCCGTCCCTGCTCGGTCCCTTACGCAAGCTGCTGCCGTCGCCGCTGCAGAGCAACTGGCGCTTGTACCTGGACCACACGCCAGCGGGTGCGCCAGCCGTGCCCTGCGTGTATTTCTTGAAAAATATCATGGACAGCTTGCCCCATGCGCTGGGCACGCGGCTGTTCAGCGACATCTTGCCGACGCACCTGGCCGCCGGCATGACGCATGAGGTGACGGCCACGCAGGCCCGCTGCAGTATTGCCAGCGGCGCCGGCAGCGCCCCGCTGCTCGACGTGCAGGCGGACATCACGGCTGAGCATGGCCTTGATGCCGACTGGCAAGCGCTGTTCGGCAACTGGCGCGACGCCGTCGCCTTTCTCGCCTGCCAGGATGCGGCCATCGCGCACGTGCCGCGCAACGGCAAGCTCGTCTTTGGCGAAATCGACTTGCCCGTCGATGTGGATCAAGTGCAGGCGCTGACGGCCTTGCGCGCCGACTGCGGCTTGCTGGGCCAGTTGCCGCCCCTGTCAACCCCGTTTGCCTTTCTCGTGCCCGAGGTTGCCTTCAAGGCGCTGTCAGAGCGTCTGCTGTAGCGCGGCGGCGCTCGGGTGGACGTACAGGCGCGGCCTGGCCGCCGCGCCGTCGTTCCAGCTTGAACAGGGCCATCGCCTGCTCCAGCTGCAAGGTCTGGTCTTGCAGCGACGCCGAGGCGGCCGCCGATTCCTCGACCAGCGCCGCGTTCTGCTGCGTCACTTCATCCATCTGCGTGACGGCCATGTTGACCTGGCCGATGCCGTGGCTTTGCTCGCGCGAAGCCGAGGCGATCTCTTCCATGATGCCGTGCACGCCCTGCACGGCGCCCAGCATCTCGGCGCTGCTGGCGCCCGCCTGCTGCGCCAGCTTCGCGCCCGCCTGCACCTGCTCCAGCGATGCCGTGATCAATTGCTTGATTTCCGTGGCGGCCGCCGCGCTGCGGTGCGCCAGGCTGCGCACTTCGCCCGCCACGACGGCAAAGCCGCGACCCTGGTCGCCCGCGCGCGCCGCTTCCACGGCCGCGTTCAAAGCGAGGATATTCGTCTGGAAGGCAATGCCTTCGATAATGCCCGTAATGTCGCCGATCTTCTTCGATGAAGCGTTAATGTCCGCCATCATGTTCACCATCTGACCGACGAGTTCGCCACCGCGCCCGGCCAGGCCGTGGACCTTGCCCGCCATGTCGCTCGCCTGCACGGCGTTGCCGCTGTTTTGCTGCACCGTGGCCGCCAGCTGCTCCATGCTCGACGCCGTCTGCTGCAGGGCCGACGCCTGCGCTTCCGTGCGGCCCGACAAGTCCATATTGCCGGCGGCGATTTCCTGGCTGGCCATGCTGATGCGCAGGAAATTGCCGCGCACGTCGCCAACGATGGAGTGCAAATTCACGCGCAGCTGGCGCAAGGAACGCAGCAGCTGCCCCATCTCGTCGCGCCGTGTCGTGTCGAGCTCGCCCGTCAAGTCGCCGCCCGCCATCACGTCACAGGCCTGGCGCGCCTGCTGCAACGGTTGCAGCACGGCGCGGTGCAAACTGTGCCAGAAATACAGGGTCGCGCACAGGGCCAGCACGGACAGGCCCGTCAGCCAGCCGCCAGCGCCGGCCGGTAGCACGCCCGTATTCCACGCCAGCTGCAGCAGCAATACCAGGCTCAGCAAGCCCAGATTCCAGCCGATGCGCTTGCCCAGCGGCAGGTCGCGCAAGCTCGCCAGCCTGGCCAGCCAGCCCGTGCGCACGGCCGCGCCCTGGCTGATGACGATGCCGTCGGCCTGCCCCGCCCTGATGCGCGCGTACAGGGCGGACGCCTGCGCCACCTGCTGGCGCGTCGGCTTGGTGCGCACGGACATGTAGCCGACGGCCACGCCATCCTCGACCACCGGCGTCACGTTCGCCAGCACCCAGTAGTAATCGCCATTCTTGCAGCGGTTTTTCACCATGCCGCTCCACGAGCGCCCCGAGCGGATGGTGGCCCAGAAATCGGCAAACGCTTCGACCGGCATGTCCGGATGCCGGAGGATGTTTTGCGGCGCACCGATCAATTCTTCCGCGCTGTAACCGCTGACGGCGATGAAATACGGGTTGGCATAGGTGATATTGCCTTGCAAGTCGGTAGTCGAGACGATGGTCTCGGTATCGCTCAAATTGATTTCGGTATCGCTGACGGGAAGATTGAGTCGCATGGTCGGATCCTTGGCTGTAGCCCTTGCTGGCACGGGGGAACGGTCAAATGCGGCACGGCAGCAAGCCGGCTGCAATCTGCACCGATACATTAATTTTAATATTTAATTATTAATTTAAATCGGCAATTTTCACGGAGGAGATTGCCTTGTGGATCTGCAAATATTGCAGACGGCGGCGTGGCCGCAGGGGATGGCAGGAATGATGCCGGAACAGCGTGGCTGTCCCGGCGGAAAGACGTTTAACGGGGCACGTAGCGCCAGTTGCCGCTCTCGAGCATGAAGGTCAGTTCCGTCTTGATGGCTTCCGGACGGCTCGGCACGCTCAATTCCGTATCGCATGCGAGGTAGCCCGTCTTGCGCTTGACGTCGCATTCGTTGACGGCCTTGACCTGCATGGTGCTTTGCGCTTCCTGCATCTGCACGTCCTTGGCCGCTTCCGGATTGCGCGCCACTTCTTCCTTGGCCCAGGCACGTATCATCGCTTGCGCCTCGGCCGGCGACGGTCCCGCGAACTTGGCGTCCTTGCGCTCGACGCCGACCCAGGTTCCACCCTCGTTACGCAAGGGCAGCACATTAAAACCATCGCGCATGCCGGCGCTCATGCCCACCAGGCACACCACTTCGCCCGGCACTTCCTGCGAGTCCTGGCAGCCGGCCAGGCTGGTGACCTTGATGACGAACGGCATGCTTGACTGCGTCTTCGCTTGTGTCTTGGCCACGCCCGCCTGCACGGCGGCGTGAATTTGGTCGAGCGTGGGCATGGTGGCGGCATGGGCCGGCAGGGCGGCGAACAGGGCGGCGGCGGTCAGGGCGATGGAAGTCAGGCGCATGAGTATCAAAAGTAGTGATCAAAGGCCGGCAGTCTAGCACTTTGCATAAAAACAGCTGTTTCTATAGGGAATTATCCACGGCATCGGGCGCGAGAAAGGCGCCGCCCGCGTCCGCCTGTCCGCGCAGGCGCAAGCCGATAGCCCGCAACATCTCGACCAGTTCGCGCAAGCGCAAGCCTTCGTCCGTCAGCCGGTATTCCACCTTGACGGGTACTTCCGCGTAGATCGTGCGCGTCAGCAAGCCCGCCTCTTCCAGCGCGCGCAAGTCCAGGGTCAGCATGCGCTGCGAGATATTCGGCACGGCGCGGCGGATTTCGCTGAAGCGCTTCGGCCCCGCCATCAGATAGCTGAGCAGCACCACTCGCCAGCGCCCGCCCAGCAGGCGCATGGCTTCTTCCACGGCACAGCCGGAGACATTGTCTTTCATGGTACGCCTTCGACATGGTATAAAAAATGTACCTATATCACATTATTCTGCCTTCTTCCAAATAGTAACCATAGCGGCTAGACTGCCCTTCCCTCAGCTCATACGGAAGTCCAGCATGGAAACCACCCTGATCTACAGCGTGCCCTTCGGCTGCTCGTTTGCCGCCATCGCCGCCCTCGAATGGAGCGGCCTGCCGTATCGTCTGGCTCGCGTGGAAGCGCGCGACCCGGCCAGCAAGCAGCATCCGGCCTTTCTCGCCATCAATCCCCTGAGCCAGACGCCGGCCCTGCTCACGCACACGGGTGCGCCGCTGCTGGAAAGCATGGCGATCCTGCTGCACCTGGCCGCCCGCGCACCAGGCAGCGGCCTGGGCTTTGCTCAAGGCACGCCAGACTACGACCGCCTCAACAGCGTGCTGTCCTTTTTGCACACGACGTTTCACGCGGCCTTCATGCCCGCCTTCCAGGCCGCGCGCGCGGCACCGGACGATGCGCGCGCGGCCGTCTGGCGCGAGATGGCCGTCGAGAAGGTGAACAAAAGCCTGGCCCACCTGGAGCGCCTGCTCGAGGGCCGCACTTGGCTGGCATCGGACACGGCGCCGACCATCGCCGACGCCTACCTGGCCGCCACGGCGCGCTGGGCCGAACCGCTGCAACTGGCCAGCCTGGCCGATTATCCGAACACGGCGCGCGTGCTGGCCGCGCTGGAACAAGACCCCGGCATCCGCTTTGCCCACGCCATCGAAGACGGCTTGCCGGCCGCCAGCCGGGGCGGTTTCCTCGGGCACGTGGCGCTCGACCAACTGGCAGCAAAGGCCGGCTAATCGGCGGTCAACTCCCGCAGCAGGCGCGTCTTTATTGCTATGATGTCGGGCTGCCGGCGGTACAGCCGGCCACGTCAATACCATATCGATAACGTCGCAATATAAAACGGGAGTTTGAATGAGTTTACGTCTGCTGCTCTTGGGAGCATTCAGTGCCGCCATGGCCACCACTGCCGCCGTGCCTGCATTGGCCGCGCCGCGCGGTTTCACCGTGGAAGACATGGTCGCCATGGAACGCGTGGGCAGCCCCGTGCTGTCGCCGGACGCCACGCGCGTCGTCTACACGGTGCGCACCACCAACCTGGACAAAAACCGTGGCAACACGCAGCTGTGGATGATCGACCTGCGCGCGCCGAACGCGGCGCCACGCCAGCTCACGCGCGGCGATGCCAGCGCCAGCGACCCGCAATGGTCGCCGAACGGCGACGCCATCTACTTCCTCTCCGGCCGTTCCGGCTCATCGCAAGTGTGGCAGCTGCCCCTGAACGGCGGCGAAGCGGCCAAGGTCACCGACCTGGCGCTGGACGTCGACACCTACCGTTTGTCGCCGCAGGGCGACCGCCTGGCCTTCAGCATGGGCGTCTTCCTCGATTGCGCGGACCTCGCCTGCACGAAGAAGCGCCTCGATGACAAAGCCAAGAACAAGGCGAGCGGCATGGCCTACGACCAGATGTTCGTGCGCCACTGGGATACCTGGGCCGATGGCCGCCGCAATGCGCTGTACTCGGCGCCGATCGATTCGACCGGCAAGGTCAGCGCCGCACCCGTCAGCCTGAGCGGCACCCTCGACGGCGACGCGCCTTCGAAACCATTCGGCGACAACGGCGAATACCACTTCAGCCCGGACGGCAAGACAGTGGCCTTCTCCGTGCGCGTGGCCGGCCGCACGGAATCGTGGTCGACCAACTTCGACGTCTACACGATTCCCGCCGCCGGCGGCCAGGCGCCGCGCAACCTCACGGCCGACAATCCGGCCTGGGACGCGAAAGCCACCTACTCACCCGATGGCCGCACCCTCGCCTATGTCGCCATGACCAAGCCGGGCTTCGAAGCGGACCGTTTTCGTCTGGTGCTGATGGATGTCGCCACCGGCAAGAAGCGCACCGTGGCCGACGACTGGGACCGCTCCGTGGCCGACTTCCGCTGGACGCCGGATAGCAAGGCTTTCCTCGTTTCCGCCGATGACGTGGGCCAGCACCGTCTGTTCCACATCGACGCGGCCAGCGGCAAGGTCAATGCGCTGACGGGCAAAGGCGCCGTGGGCGACTTCGACGTGCGCGGCAACACCATCGTGCTGGCCCAAGCCAACCTGGCATCGGGCGCGCAGCTGTACACGCGCAAACTCGACGCCAAGTCGGAAACCGCGCCGATGGTGCAGTTGACGAAACAGAACGCGGCAGCCCTGGCCGACGTGCGCTTCGGCGAATATGAACAGTTTTCGTTCGCCGGCGCGAATGGCGAGACCGTCTACGGCCACGTCATGAAGCCGTGGAATGCCAAGGCCGGTGAAAAATATCCAATCGCCTTTTTGGTCCACGGCGGCCCGCAAGGCAGCTTCGGCAACAGTTGGAGCTACCGCTGGAATCCGCAAGTGTATGCGGGCGCCGGCTACGCCACCGTCTTCATCGACTTCCACGGTTCGACCGGCTATGGCCAGAAGTTCACGGACTCCATCAGCGGCGACTGGGGTGGCAAGCCGCTGGTCGACTTGCAGAAGGGCCTGGAAGCGGCCACCAAGAAGTTCCCATGGCTGGACCGCGAGCGCAGCTGCGCGCTGGGCGCGTCGTACGGCGGCTACATGATGAACTGGATCGCCGGTAACTGGCCGGACGGCTTCAAGTGCCTGGTCAACCACGACGGCGTATTCGACAACCGCGGCATGGCTTACGCGACGGAAGAACTGTGGTTCACGGAATGGGAAAACGGCGGCCCGTACTACGACGCACCGGCCAAGCACGAGCAGTTCAACCCCGTCAACTTCGTGAAAAACTGGAAGACGCCGATGCTGGTGGTCCAGGGCGACCTCGATTTCCGCATCCCGACCGCGCAAGGCCTGGGCACCTTCACGGCCCTGCAGCGCCAGGGCATCCCAAGCAAGCTGCTGGTCTTCCCGGACGAGAACCACTGGGTACTGAAACCGGCCAATTCGCTGCTGTGGCATCACACCGTTTTGGATTGGTTGAATACCTACACGAAAAAATAGCCAATAAAGCAAAATCAGGGGTCAGACCCGGCGGGTCTGACCCCAGTTCTACGCTAGCCGCACAGCTCACGCCTGCGGCTTTTTTACGTCCATCAAACTACATCAATACGTATTAAGCGCCTTGGCAAACTTCACGATCCACAAGCGGCTTGGACGTTCGCGGTCGTCGCCGCGGGCCACGCGGATGGTGTTGGCGGCGTTGCAGCCGGCCGCGCTGCTGGTGACGATGGTGCCGTTCGCATCGACCGTGCACTTGGTCACGTCGGCGCCATCGACTTCCACGCCATTCGCGTCAAAGACCTTGGTTTTCAGGCCGAAGTCATTGTCGTTGGCCAGCGCGATGGTGGAGTCGTCGATCAGGGTCAGGCCTTCGGCCTTTTCCGCCGCCCAGCCGATAGCGTTCAAGTCCAGCAGCATGGTTTTCTTCAGCGGCGTGACGGCGGCCCAATCGGCGCCATTGACGGCCGCGCCGCCCATGCTGCTTTTTTCCAGGTCCGACGTCGCCGCGTTGAAGGCGGCGGCCGCGATGTCCGTGGCACCCTTCAGTTCGACCAGCATCAGTTTATTGAACACCTTGCCCGACGGCGCGGCGCCCTGCTCGATGACGAGGAATTTGCCGCCACCCAGCGCCACCATGTCGCCCAGCTTGGCGTTGCCCGTGCGGCCATCCTGGTAGTCGGCCGCATTGAGCGGATACGCATACATCTTGCCGCTGGTGCCCGTCACCGGGTCGAATTCGATCCAGCGCGTGAAGCGGGCGAAGCGCTCGACCTGTTCATTCTTCTTCGTCACCGAATACGGCGCAGTACCATCGGACAGGGGGCTTTGCAGGAACGCATACAGCTTGTCGTTGCTCGTATCAAGCGTCATGCCTTCCATGCCGCGGTTGGCGCGGCGCTTGGCGAACAGCGCCGGCAAGCCCTTGCCCGGCTCGTACTTGGCCTGGATGATGCCCGTGGCCGCGTCGATCTTGACGATGAACGGACCGTATTCGTCGGACACCCACAGCGCGTTGCGCTTGGTATCGACGACGATGGACTCCGAATCAAGACCGCCGGCATTGAAGACAGCCTTGCCTGCCGCGTCGAACTTCATCGCATCCATGACGGGAATCTCGGCCGAATTGCCGACGGCGCCCACAGGCACGGGCAAGCCCGAGCTGTTGACGGTGGCCGACACCTTAATCGGCGTCGAGGAACTCAGGACGGCACCGTTCTTGCCCACCGTGAGCACGCCGAACGAAGGGGTAAAGCTCGGCGACGGGAAGATCTTGCTGCCGATCGTACCCTTGCCCGATGGATCGGGCACCAGCGGGCCGTCGCCGTTCGGACCGCGGTCCGTCAAGCCATAGAATTCCAGGTCGCCCGCCGCATTCTTGCCCTTGTAGGCCAGGCCCGAACCATACGATGGCAAAAAGCCGTTCGGGAATTCGCCCTTGATCTTGGCGTTCGCGCCTTCGTACGGCACGTAGAACTTGCTGTCCGCCTGGATCTGATAGCGCGTCACCGTCACTTTGACTTCGCCGACCGGGTTGGCTTGAGTCAGCGCCTCGTTGACGGGCGCGCCCGCTTTCGAGGCCAGGGTATCTTCGAAATGCTCGCGCGCGAGGGCGCGGCGTTCCGCATCGACCGTGCGGCCGGCGAATTTCGCGCCCACGACCGCCAGATGCGCGGACAGGGCCGCGTTGAAGACGGCCGGGACGGCGGCAAAGTCCAAGGTCTTGCCGGCCAGCGCGGCCTTCACTTCCGCCGTCAGCTTGATACCGTTCGACGGATCGCTGTCCTCGTCCAGCAATTGCAGCGCCAGCAGGCGGTTGACGACCTTGTCGTCCGCCACGTTGGTGCTGGCGGCCAGCGCCAGCGGCGTGACGACGGGGCCGCATGGGGCCGAACCCAGGGCCAGGCCGCCCACGCTGAAGGCGACCGTATCGCCCGGGTTGCAAATGAACTCGCCCTTGGCATTGGTGCTGGCCTTGGCCGTGCTGCCGGCCACGTAATCGAGCCCTTCCACCGCGCCGTCGAGGAACACTCCCGTCTGCGCCACGGGCTTGGCCGGCTCATTGTGGCTGTCGCTGCCGCCACAGGCGGCCAGGGCCAGGCCGGCGGCGATGGCCAGCAGGGTCAGTTTCGGGGTGGACGTTACGGCAGTCTTCATGCATTCCTCGGCTAGGGTGGGATTGAAGCCGTGGAGGATAACTGTTCAAAGTGACAAGCCCATGACAGGCATTACGGTGGTGGCGTATCCGCAACAGGCCCGCCGATGCCGCCAAAGCGCCCATCGGCCTGGCGCCGGAATTCCTTGGGCGTGACCCCTTTCACCTGCAAAAAGCGGCGGTTGAAGTTGGCCACGTTCTGGAAACCCACGTCGTAGCAGACATTCGATACGTATTGATCCGTGTCCATCAGCAGCTGGCAAGCCTTGTTGATGCGCAGGCGGTTCATGAAATCCGTAAAGCTGTTGCCCGTCGCCTTGCGGAAGAAGCGCGAGAATTTACTCAGCGACATGCCCACCTGCTCGGCCAGCATTTCCGCCGAAATCGGCTCGCGGTAATTGTCCGTGATGTAGTTGAGGACGGCATTGACCTTGGCCAGGGTGGCATCATCGTCGTAGGAACGCAAGGAGGCGCTCGACAGCAAGCGGTAGTTGGCCGTGCGCGCCAGCTTGCTCATTAATTGCACGAATTCGGCGAAGCGCTCGGCGCCGTGCGTGGCGCGGATGCGCGCCAGATGCTGTTCGGCCTCGTGGCCCATGTCGAAAAACTCCACGCCATAGCTGGAGCGCTCGAGCAGCGGCAGCAGCTCGCGCAATTCGGGAATGACGCGCGCGGCGCCGGCCAGCGGCGCATGGGCGAATTGCACGATCATGTCGCGCAGGGCCACGCCGCCTTCCGGCATCACGTTGGATATCCAGTTGTGCGGCAGGCGCGGTCCCGTCAGCACCAGGTGGCCCGGTGAGAATTCGCCGATATAGTCGCCCACGAACAATCGCCCGCTGGTGGCGACGATCAGGTGCAGCTCATACTCTTCATGGCAGTGCCAGCGCACGCGCGAGCTGGGATAGCCATGTTCCAGGTAATTGATGATGCCGTCGTAGCTTTCGCGTTCCAGTTCGGGCGCCTTGCGCTCGCTGTCCTTCTGCCATCGGTATTCCATGCTTGTCTCTCCCAGACTGTCCCCGCCTGTGCCATCCAATGTACCTCAAAAAGCGTCACTCGCCAAAGCGGCCCAGCGCCTGCTGGCGAAATTCCTTCGGCGTCATGCCCTTCAATTCCAGGAAACGGCGGTTGAAATTGGCCACGTTATTGAACCCCGCCTCGTAGCAGATGTTGCTGACATAGCGCTCCGTCTCCATCAGCAGCTGGCACGCCTTGTTGATGCGCAGGCGGTTGACGAAGTCTGTGAAGCTGTTGCCCGTGGCGTGGCGAAAGAAGCGCGAAAACGTCCGCTCGGGCATGTCCACCTGCTCGGCCAGCTGCTTCAGCGAGAACTGGCTGCTGTAATTGTGCACGATGAAGTTGATGGCGGAACTGATGCGCGCCAACGCCACGTCGTCGTCGCTCGACTGCATCGGCACCGTCGACAGCAGCTGGTAGTCGCTGGTCTGCGCCAGCTCGCCCAGCAAGGTCAGAAATTCGATGAAGCGCGGCAGGCCGCTGCTGTCGCGGATGCGCCGGAAGCGCCGCAGCGACAGCTCGCTGACCCCAAAGAATTCCACGCCGTGCAAGGCGCGCTGCAGCAGCGGAAAAACATCCTTCAATTCAGGAATGGCGGCGGCCATCGACGCCAGCGGCGCATGCGAAAACTGGACCACCATGTCGCGCAAGGCCACGCCTTCGGGCGGCGTGTCGAGCGAGACCCAGTTGTGCGGCACGCGCGGCCCCGTCAGCACCAGGTGGCCAGGCGTGAACTGGCCGATATAGTCGCCGACAAAGACCTTGCCGCTGCTCTCGACGATCAGGTGCAGTTCGTACTCGTCATGGTAATGCCAGCGCACCAGCGCATTCGGAAAGCCGTGCTCGAGGTAGCGGATGAAGCCGAAACTGCCTTTCGGCTCGAAGCCGGGCGTGGCGTCGCGCTGCTGTTCCAGCTCCATCTGCGGCAGTGTGGCATCGGCCTTGCGTGGCATGGCGCGCCCTCCCCGTCAGGCGACGATCTGTTCCAGCGCCCCGCGCGCACCCAGTCCATACAGGCTGGCCAGAGCTTGCGCCACCGCCTGCGCAAACGCCGGTGTGTCGCTCAAGTCGCCGAACAGCTCGCGCAGGGACAGCAACGCCGCGGCGTCCGCGCCGCCCTGCAGCGCCAGCGCGCGCAGACGCACCGCATACGGGTCGTTCAGGGGCATCTCGCGCCCCTGCTCATCATGGCCTTCCAGGTAGCGGAACCAGCACGCCACGGTAAACGCCAGCAGCTTGATGGCGCCGCCCTTGGCCAGCGCTTCGCGCACGGAGGGCAGCACGAATTTCGGGATACGCGCGGAACCTTCCGTGCCGATGCGCGCCAGCTGGTCGCGCACGGCCGGATTCGAAAAGCGCTCGATCAGCGTATCTTTATAGCGGGCCAGGTCGATGCCTTCCACTTCATCCAGCAGCGGCGTCACCTCGTCATCCATCATGCGCCGCACGAGCGCGCGGATGCCAGGATCGTTCATCGCTTCGTGCGCAAACGTGTAACCGAGCTGCATGCCGATGTAGCACAGTGCCTGGTGGCTGGCATTCAAGAGGCGCAGCTTCATCTTTTCATATGGCAGCACGTCGTGCGTCATCTGCGCACCCACCTTTTCCCAGGCCGGCCGGCCCTGCGGGAATTCGTCTTCGATGACCCACTGGCGGAATGGCTCGCACACGACGGGCCAGGCATCGATGATGCCGAAGCTGTCGCGCACGAGCGCCCGGTGTTCATCGGTGGTGGCCGGCGTGATGCGGTCGACCATGCTGTTGGGGAAGCTGCCATCGGTGGCCAGCCAGCGCGCCAGCTCAAGGTCGCGCAGGGCGAGAAAGGCCAGCAGCATCTTGCGCGTGACGTCGCCATTGTTTTGCAGGTTATCGCAGGACATGATGGTAAACGGCGCCAGTCCCCGCTGGTGGCGCAGGGCCAGCGCGGCGGCCAGATAGCCGAACGAGCAGCGCGGCGCTTCGGGATGCGCCAGTTCATGCACGATGTCGGGGTGTTGCGCATCGAATTCGCCCGTGCCCTGGTTCACATAGTAGCCGCCCTCGGTGATGGTCAGTGCGACGATGCGCGTGCCGGGGTCGGCCAGCTTTTCCAGCACGGCTTGCGGGTCGTCGGGCGCATACAGGTATTCGCCGATGCAGCCGATGATGCGCGCGCGATCGCCGGCCGCGCTGCGCTCGACCACCGCGTACAAGCCATCCTGCACCCGCATGGCGTCGCGCATGGCCGCATCAATCGCCAGCAAGCCCACGCCGCAGTAGCCCCATTCCACGTTGCCGGGCAAGGCCAGCAAATCGTCGAGGTAGACGGCCTGGTGGGCGCGGAAAAAACCGCCCACGCCGATATGCACGATGCTGGGCACGAGCGTCTCGCGCACATACGCGGGCACGGCCACGTTCCCTGCCAGCTTGGCCAGGTTCGTCTGTTTCAGTTCAATGGCGCTCATTTCAAACTCCCTTTGCGGCGGCATAGGTCTTGCCGGCGCGGTCAAAATAATGGACGAAGCCCGGCTCGAACGTCAGATGCGTCTGCTGGCCCGGCTGCAGGCTGCTGCGCTCGGCGCCGCGCGAGACCACCTGCACATTGTTCGGCAAGCGCACATAGGTCAGGGTTTCCACACCCAAGGACTCCACCAGGTCGACAGTGACGGGCACGCTGCCCGGCTGCGCCGCGCCCAGGTGCACATGTTCGGGGCGGATGCCGACAAAGCCGTCGGCCTGCGCCACGCTGCCCGCTTGCGCCAGCAACTGTGGCGCCGCATCGGCCGGCACCACGTTCATGCTGGGCGTGCCGATGAACTGCGCGACAAAGCGGTTGGCGGGACGGTCATACAGTTCCAATGGCGAGCCATGCTGCTCGATCTGCCCGTCGCGCAGCACCACGACCCGGTCGGCCAGGGTCATCGCTTCGACCTGGTCATGCGTGACATAGATGGTGGTGGCGCCCAGTTCGCGGTGCAGCTTGGCGATCTCGATGCGCGTCTGCACGCGCAGTGCCGCATCGAGGTTCGACAGCGGTTCGTCGAACAGGAACACTTTCGGATCGCGCACGATGGCGCGGCCGATGGCCACACGTTGGCGCTGGCCACCTGACAGTTCCTTCGGCGTGCGCTCCAGGTATTTACCCAGGTCGAGGATGGCGGCCGCCTTGTCGACTTTCTCGCGGATGATGGCGGGATCGACGCCGGCCAGCTTCAGCGCGAACGACATGTTCTGGAACACCGTCATGTGCGGGTACAGCGCATACGACTGGAACACCATCGCCAGGTCGCGCTTCGACGATGGCAGGGCCGTGATGTCGCGCCCGTCGAGCGACAGCTTGCCGCCGTCGATCGGTTCCAGGCCCGCGATCAGGCGCAGCAGGGTGGATTTGCCGCAGCCGGACGGTCCGACAAAGACGACGAACTCGCCCTGTTGGATTTCCAGGTCGATGCCCTTGATGGCGCGGTGCTCGCCAAAGAATTTTTCGATATTGCTCAGTTGAAGGTAAGCCATGATGTGATCCTAAATTTACTTGACAGCGCCAAAGGTCATCCCTTGGACCAATTGTTTCTGGCAGAACCAGCCCAGCGCCATGATGGGCGCAATCGCCATCAGCGAAGCGGCCGACAATTTGGCCCAGAACAGGCCTTCCGGGCTGGAATACGAAGCGATGAGCCAGGCCAGGGTGCCCGCGTTGGATGCGCCCAGGTTCAGCGACCAGAACGATTCATTCCACGACCACACCATGCAGACCAGCGCCGTGGACGCGATGCCGCCCACGGACAGGGGCAGCACGACGTGGCGGAATTCATCCCACACGGTGGCGCCATCCATGCGCGACGCTTCGAGGATTTCGCGCGGCAGCTCCTTCATGCTCGTGTACAGCAGCCAGATCATGATGGGCAAATTCATCAGCATGAACATGGTGGTCAGGCCGATGCGCGTGTCGAGCAGGCCGAAGTACTGGTAGCAGATATAGATGGGCATCAGCGCGCCCACGCCGGGCATGTAGCGCGAACTGAGCATGAATTTCAGCAAGCCGATGGTGCCGCTCGTGGGAAAGAACGCCATCGAATACGCGGCCGGAATGGCGATCAAGAGGCCAATGGCCGTCGACAGCACGCTGGTAAACAGCGAGTTCCACGCGTAGCCGAAGTAATTGTCGCGCGCCAGCACTTCGCGGAAACTGTCAAACGTGGGCGTGAAGAACAGCAGCGGCGGCGTGGAAATGGCTTGCCCTTCCGTCTTGAAGGCCATCAGGCCCAGCCAGAAGATGGGAAAGAACAGCAGCAGCGCGAACAGCCAGGCGGCGGCTGTGCGGCCATACAAATTGAGTTTGCTATGCATCAAGGTCTCCTTATTTCGACAGATTCTTGCCGATGACGCGCATCAGGAAGAAGGCGGCGATGTTGGCGATGAGCACGGCGAACAGGGCGCCGGCCGAGGCCGCTCCCACGTCATACGACAGCAGTGCCTGCTGATAGATCATGAAGGTGATGGTGGTCGTGTCGAAGCCGGGACCGCCGCCCGTCGTGGTAAAAATTTCCGCAAAGATCGACAACAGGAAAATCATCTCGATCATCAGGACCACCGAGACGGCGCGGCCCAGGTGGGGGATGTAGAGGTAGCGCAACTGCTGCAGATAGGTGGCGCCATCCATGCGCGCCGCTTCCAGCTGTTCCCGGTCCATCGATTGCAGGGCAGTCATGAAGATCAGGCAGGCAAACGGCAGCCATTGCCACGAGACCATCATGATGATGGAAAACAGCGGGTGGGCCGACAGCCAGTCGACGGGTGTGGCGCCAAAGAAAATACTGATTTGTGCGAACAGGCCGTAGATCGGATTGAGCAGCATGTTCTTCCACATCAGGGCATTCACGGCCGGCATGATGAGGAAAGGCGAAATCAGGAGCACGCGCACGATGGCGCGCCCCGGGAACGCTTCATTGATCAACAGCCCCAGCGCCGTGCCCAGCACCACCGTGACCAGCATCACGGAAAACAGCAGGGTAAACGTGTTCTGCAAGGCCGGCAGGAACGAAGCATCGGTAAAGAAAAAGTGGAAATTGGCGAGGCCATGGAAAGGATGGCCGCTCGGATCGAGCATGGAATAGCGCACGAACGCGTAATACAAGGTGATCAGCAGCGGGATCACGGAAATGACGGAGACGGCGACCACGGCCGGCGTCAGCAAAGTCCGGGGGATAATGCGTTTCATAGTGTTCTCTTGGGGCAAGGGGAAATCTGGGGTCAGACCCGGCGGGTCTGACCCCTGCTTTACGCCGTTGGGGTACGCAAACTATGCAGCAGGCCTACTTGTAGTACCCGCCTTTACGCATCTCACGCTCAGCCGTCTGCTGCGACAACTCCAGCGCCTGGTCCACCGTCACCTTGCCCAGCAATGCCGCCGCCATCTGCTGGCCGGCTGCCACGCCGATTACCTGGAATTCGGGAATCGATGCGAATTGCACGCCTACATATGGCGATGGCGGCAAAGTGCTTTGCACGGCGCGCGTGGTGGCCAGGGCCTTGCCTTCGGCGGCGGCAAATTTCGCCACTTTCTGGAACTCGGGGCTCGCATAGGTCGACTTGCGCGTGCCCGTCGGCACGTTGGCCCAGCTCGTTTCCTTGGCCACCAGTTTCACGTAGTCGGGCGACGTGGCCCAGTTGATGAAGCGCTGCGCTTCACTTGGGTGCTTGGAGCTCGAAGGAATGGCCAGCGACCAGATCCACAGCCAGTTGGCGCCCCGCTCCGTCACGCCGACGGGCGACTGGGCAAACGCCACCTTGTCGGCCACCTTGCTTTGCTTGGGATCCGTGATGAACGAGGCGGCGATCGTCGCGTCGATCCAGATGCCGCACTTGCCCTGGTTGAACAGGGCCAGGTTTTCATTGAAGCTGTTGGCGGCCGCGCCCGGCGGGCCGTATTTCTTCATCAGGTCGACGTACATGGTGACCGCGTCCTTCCACGGCTTGCTGGTAAATTGCGGCTTCCATTTCATGTCGAACAGCTGGCCGCCGTAGGAATTGGCCATGGTGGTGATCAGCGCCATGTTGTCGCCCCAGCCCGGCTTGCCGCGCAGGCAGATGCCGTACACGCCGTTGGCCGGATCGTGCAGCTTGGCCGCCACGTCGCGCAGCTGGTTCCAGGACGGGCGGTCCTCGATCGTCACGCCCGCTTTTTTCACCAGGTCGCTGCGGTACATGATCATCGAGCTTTCGCCATAGAACGGCGACGCGTACAGCTTGCCGTCGCCGGACAGGCCTTCGCGGATGGCGGGCAGCAAGTCGTCGATATCGTATTTGGCGTCCGGCTTGATGGGAATCAGCCAGTTTTTCTTGCCCCAGATGGGCGTTTCATACAGGCCGATGGTCATCACGTCGAACTGGCCGCCCTTGGTGGCGATATCGGTGGTCATACGCTGGCGCAAGACGCCCTCTTCCAGGGTCACCCATTTGAGCTTGATGTCGGGATTGGCTTGCTCGAAGAACTTGCCGAGCTTTTGCATTTCGATCATGTGGCCGTTGTTGACGGTCGCGATGACCAGGTCGGTGGCGGCAAAAGCGGACGAGCTGAGGCAGCCGGCGATCAGCGCGGCAATGGCGGAACGTTTCATTGTGTGTCTCCAGTGTTTTTTGTCGTTGGCAATGCCCGATTACTTGGCACCACGACCACAATGTAGCACCGGCCTTTGATACTTTCTGATACTCCAAAACCGCAATTCGATACTCTTTTGCAAGCCCGCCATGCGCAAGAGTATCGATATGTGACAAAAACAACACTCTGAAAGAAAGTATCAGTACTTGCACGTTTTGTATCAGGGTGGTCAAAAAAGCGCTGCTAGACTTGGTTTTCGGCATTAGACCGTGTGCGGTGGCCGCCTTCCGGGGCATCACCGCTACCACCAACATTCTTCTGGAGACCGCATGAATCGCACTGCATTGAAAACTTTACCTGCCCTGCTGCTGGCCATCGCCAGCGCTTCCGCCATGGCCGACCCGATGTACCCATCCGATGCCGAAGGCTTCCACGGCTACCTGCGCGCTGGCGCCGGCAGCAATACTTCGGGTGACGGCGGTTCGCAAGGCTGCTTCGGCCTCGGTGGCAACACCATGAAATATCGTCTGGGCAATGAGTGCGACGCCTACACGGAATTCGGCTACACCAAGTCCGTTGCCCAATCCGGCGGCGTGAACTACCTGGCCACGATCTGGGTCAACGCTTACGCGCCAAACTCGGATTTCGGCGACAACAAACTGGGCATCGTCAAAGCCTATGTCGAAGCGCAGGGACTCGATTTCCTGAACGGCGGCACGGCCTGGATCGGTAAACGCTTCTACTACCGTCCTGACATCCACATGCTGGATCTGCAATACATCAACATGAACGGCACGGGCGCCGGCCTGGACCGTATTCCTGCTGGCCCAGGTAAATTCTCGTACGCCTTCTTCAAGGACAACGACATCAACACCGTGTCGCCGACCGGCGTCGTGAGCACCAAGTCCGCCGTGCGCCAGAACTTCATCTACGGCGAGATTCCCGTCAATGAAAACGGCACCCTGGACCTGGCCGCGACCTACATCATCGGCGAAGGCAAGGACAACGACGCTTTTGGCCAGAAGCACAATGGCTGGCAGCTGTCGGCATTCCACCGTCAAGCGAAAGTCTTCGGCGGCGGCAACACCTTCGGCGTGCAGTACGGCGTCGGTCCTGGCGTCGGCGGTGCCGGCAACGGCCAGTTCGGCGCCTCGGGCGACACCGGTTTCGGTTCGGACCGCAAGCGTACGCGCGTCTTCAATGACATGGCGATCCAGCCGATGGCCAACTTCGGCATGGAATTTGTCGCCCTGTGGCAAAAAGACGAGTCGAATGCTACCGGTTCCTCGACCTGGACCTCGGTCGGCGTGCGTCCTGTGTACGCGTTCACCAACAACTTCAAGCTGGTGGGCGAACTGGGCACGGACCGCGTGACGCAATCGGGCGGCCAGCCAGCCAAGCGCCTGACCAAGCTGACCATCGCACCGACGATCTCCGCCGGTCCTGGCCTGTGGTCGCGCCCTGAACTGCGCGCTTTTGTTACCTACGGCAAGTGGAACGATGCGGCGACCGCCTCGGTCAATGCGTCGAACAACGGCGGCCCGATCTATAACAACAATACCAGCGGCACGTCGTATGGTTTCCAAGTGGAAACTTGGTTTTAAGCTGAAACAACCCAGAAGCAAAGGCTGGGGTCAGACCCAACGGGTCTGACCCCGAAAAAAGGGCGGAACCTCGGTTCCGCCCTTCTCTGTTTACACTACCGGATTCAACTTACGGCAAGGCCACCGGCAATTCCGGGTACTCCTGCGTCAGCGCGTACTTGGTGCCGCCCACGGTAACCGTGTAGTTGGCCGGTCCCGAGATCGGCAGGCGGTAGTTCAAGGTCAGCGCCACGGAGCCGCCCGGCGCCAGCGATTGCCAGGCGGGAATCGCGAAGCGGGCCCGGTTGTAGTTCTTCGTGAAGCCGCCGATATTGTTCGGCCCCGTGTAGCCGGCATTGATGACCGTCAAGCCGAAGCCGGACTGGTCGCTCATGTCCGATGGCGCCGACACGGGATAGTCGAACTCCACCACGGTGCCGCCCGGCAGGGTCGTGGCCGTGTTGTTCTTCACCGTCATCACAGGGTTGATGGGGAAGTTGCTGTCGCCCAGCTTCCAGCCGCCGAGGGTGATGCTGACGTTCGCCGCCGTGCCCGGCATGGCGATTTCGGCGCGCTTGTTGCCATACGCGCCAGCCGTGCGGAAAGCCTGGTACAGCACGTCCGTCAGGGTGGTGCCCATGAAGTACTCGCCCTTGCCGCCATTGCGCGTGGCATCCCAGGCATAGTCGCCCGCCATTTCCCAGATCATCACGCCGCCGATATTGTTGTTGACGATGTACTGGGCCTTGGCCGCGATCGACTGCGTGGTTTCCGTGGAAATGAACACTTTCTTGGTCGCATTCCACAGCCACGGCGCCACCATGGTGCTGCTGTAATGCGGCACATAGGTGCCCACCAGCGCCTTGTCCGTGACTTTATAGGCGTCCAGGTAGCTCGGCACGATACCGTTCTGCAAGTTCAGCGCATGCCAGATCGGATTGCCGCCGCCCGGCGTGGGTTTGCCCTGGGAATCGAGATCAAACCACACGTTGTCGATGCCCGTTGCGCCCGTGCCGCAGGTCTTGGTGCCGGCGCACGTGACCGTGGAGCTGATCAGCGGCGTCGTGCCCCACAGGCCGTTGGTGCCGCCAGTCACATCCTTCCAGCCCCGCGTGTAGAACGGCACGCCGATATTGATGCGTCCCGCCTGCATGGCGCCCCGGTAGTAGCGGTAAGCCCAGTCAGTGTTCAGATAGCCGATGTTCTGGAACTGATAGGCATTGCCGGCACGCAGTTCGCCATCGTTGCCGTCGTCAAACAGCGCCGCGTTCGGTCCCACATACTGGTTCCATGCGCCGTGCAAGTCGTAGCTCATCAGGCTGGCGTAATCGAGATATTTTAATCCCGACATGTTTTCCTCGCCACGCAAGACCCAGCCCGAAGCGGAACCGGCGATGGTGAGCAGATAGTATTTATTGTCCTGCACGGCCGCTTCGTCGAGCTTCTGGCGCAGCACTTTCAGCAGCAGGTTGTAGCTCGTCATCAAGCCGGCCAGGCGCGGCTTCGAGACGGCGAAGTCGTTCGGATTACCCGCTTCATTGTTGGTGGTCGGGTGTTCGTAATCGACGTCGACGCCATCGAAGAAGTTGTACTGGCGCACGAAGGCCACCATGGAATCGGCCAGGGTATTGATGCCGGCCGTGTTGATGCTGCCGTCCGCGTTCGTCGTGGCCGTGTAGAAGCCGCCGCTGCCGGCCCAGCCACCCACGGAAATCATCAATTTGACGCCCGGATACTTCTTCTTGTATTGCGACAGCAAGTTGAAGTGACCCTTGTACGGCAATGACGGGTCCATGGCAGCGGCCGGCACGTTTGGCCACGTGAGGCCCGTATCGGGATTGGCGGCGCCGCTGCCGATGGCGATTTTTGACGTGGCCGGATCGACGGATGCGAACGCATAGTTCAGGTGGGTGATCTTGTCCCACGGCAGGTTATTCACGAGGTAAGTCGGGCTGCCATCGACGCCCGTGCGCCAGCTGGCAAAGTAGCCGACGATGCGCCGGTTCAAGCCATTGCTCAGCACTTCGCGGCCATTCGCGTCGTACACCTTGCAATACGGCACATTCGGCACGGCCGAAATCAGGCCGTCCGGACGGCAAGCCGTGGGAGTGGGTGTCGGTGTCGGTGTCGGTGTCGGTGTCGGTGTCGGGGTCGGGGTCGGGGTCGGGGTCGGGGTTGGCGTTGGGGTTGGGGTTGGGGTCGGAGTCGGCGTTGGAGTCGGGGTTGGCGTCGGCGTATCCGTCACAGCCCACGGGCCCCACTGGTCGGCGGCGCTGGGGACATTGCCCTGCGTCCACCATTTGGCCTTGTAGGTGACATCCTGGTAAAGCACGCACTGGCCGCCCGTGTAGACGGTGGCGGCATCCCAGACGGCGCACGCCTCGACGGCGGCGAGCAAGGTGTTCGGGGTGGCGGTCGTACCGTCCTGGCCGCCGCCTCCGCAAGCGACGAGTACGCCGCTGAGCAGGGCCATCAATAATGCATTCGATTTCATGTTGTATTGGTCTCCGTTATGGTTTTACATCGAGAGCTGTTGCAGGCCCCTCGAGGGGCTCTTGTCAACTGTTATCCCTGGCTGGCTGGTCCTGCCTTTACTGCTACTGCAACTTCACATTCCAGTTGGCTTCCACGCATTTCACGTAGTTCCCCGCCAGCAAGGCGCTGTACGGGGTTTGATAGCTGACCAGCTGGCATTGGTTCTCGCCACCGGCGCTCCAGTTCTTTTCCCAATAGATGTTGTAGGAAGCGGAACTGGCCGGGGTGAAGCGCTGCATGTTGGCGCAAGACAATTGTTCGCCGGAATAATCCCAGCCCATGTCGGCGGCAAACTGCTTGTAGTAATCGATGCGGTTTTGCGCGGCCTGTTTTTCCGTGCCCTGCCCGCATTCGGCGTTGATGATCATGATGGTGGTGGCGAAGTTATTGCCGGCGCCAGCCGTCGTATCGGCCGCGTTCGGCACCCACGTGCCGTCAAGCACGTGCAGCATCGATGGTTTCGGCGGTTGCGGATAGACAAAGAAGAACGTGGCCGACGCCAGGTTCAGCCACGTCGAGGCCACCAGGTCCGGATTCTTCAGCAGCACGGACTGGTCGCCGTCATGCATGGCTTGCGAGAAGGGACCGTAGTTGTAGTTGTACGACAGCTGCTTGGCGCCGCGGCCGAAATATTTCTTGAAGCTGCCGTCGGCATTCTTGCCGCAGGTCCACACCTTGTTGAAGACGGGGTCGGCGCACTCGACGTTGTAGCCGCAGCCGGCGCCCGTCTCGTCGCAGCCCAGTTCGCGCAAATACTTCAAGCCCTGGCGCCATTGCGGCAGCGGGCTGCTGGCGTTATGGTCGCCCGTTTCCTGCACGAAGTGGGCGAACATGGTGCTCAGGCTGTGGCGGCAGATGGCGTCCGCATTGCGCCCGTCGCTGTAGTCGTCGCACACGGCGGGAAACTTGGCCACGGCTTGCAGGAAGCGCTGATATGTATAGCTGGCATCGCGCGCGGCAAAATAGTAATCCCACTTCGCCGCCGGCAGCAGGCGCTCGACCCGCTTGACGTTGAGCGGGTTGCTGGCCAGTCCCGGCTGCACGGCCTCGACGGCCGTATTGCCCAGGGTGCGGATCGACGCCTTGACCTTGCGGAAGAAATCGTTGTTCGTCAGCGCCGCCTCGTTCGCCTCGGCCTGGGTCTTGGTAGGCACGCCTGGCGTTGGTGTCGGCGTTGGCGTGGGTGTTGGAGTAGGCGTAGGAGTCGGGGTCGGCGTCGGGGTGGGCGTGCTGCTATCGAGGCTCCACGGCCCCCACTGGTCGTTGTTTGGCGCCGTGCCCTGCACCCACCATTTGGCGCGGTACACCTTGCCGTCATAGACGGCGCACTGGCCGGCCGTGTAGACGGCAGCGGCGCTCCAGGCCACGCAACTGTCGCTGGCGGCCGTGGCGGCCAAGAGGGTCGATGGGGGTTCGGTGGTGGAATTGCCGCCGCATGCGAGCAGCGCGCTGCCCAGCAGGCCTGCCATCAAAGGCGAGGCCAGCCGGCTAATTTGCCGTGTCTTCACAATGTCTCCTGAACGTTATACGAAAACTATCGAAGTAGCTTTTTATGTTGTACGTAAAGAAAGCACAGCGAAGCATCGGCTTTCTGCACAGAGAATGCGACGCCCTAAATTGGTAGTCAAGTGGTTTTATATAACGGTGTTTTTTACAGTACCAGTGCATGTGACCGCTGCATTGGCAAGCGATGCGGCGGCGAATGGGACAGGTAAAAAAAAGCCCGCTGCGCAATGGCAGCGGGCAATACCGCGCGGTATGGGTGGCGGCAAGTGGTATTACGGGTTGCCGCGCGTCCGGGACGAACTTATCGGTTCAGCACGTACCTCGCCAAGGCCGCCGCATCCGCTTCGCTCAGCTGGCTGAACGGCGGCATCGGCACGGGGCCCCATTTGCCGGTGCCGCCACTGCGGATGTTGGCCGCCACGGCGGCGACTCCATCCTTGCCCTTGTACCTGGCCGCCACTTCCGCAAAGCCGGGGCCGACCACTTTCTGGTCAAGCGCATGGCAAGCCATGCAGCCGTTCGCCGCCAGCAAGGTTTTCACATCCTTGCCGCTGGCGGCCGGGACAGCGGCTGCCACGGGTTTGGCGACGGCCGCAGGTAAGGCGGCGCCCCGCTCCACGCCATAGGTTTTCACCAGGTAATCGACCATGGCCGGCACGTCCGCGTCGTCAAACTGGGCGCCAAACGGCTTTTTCATCTTCTTGACGGTCGCTTCCCAGTAGGCGCGCGGCGAAGCGGGCGGCTGGCTCGATGCATACTGGGCCGCGTGGCACGTCATGCAATTGCGCTGCACCAGCTGGTAGCCGGGCAATTCGCTGGCTTTGTAGGTCGCCGTTTCCGGCGGTAAATGGATTTCCAGCGCGCACGCGCCGCCCGCCGCCGACAGTGCCAGCGCGGCAAACAAGATCTTCATATGGTTCTCCTCAGACTGCCTGGATGCGCGTGGTTTCCACCACGTTGCGCATATAACCCATGGGATTCCACAGGGCTTTCATGGGCTGGCTCTGGCCGATGCGGTTGACGGCGCGCACCATCAACACGTGCTTGCCCTTGCGCGGCGCCTTGATGACCATCGTCCACTCGCGGAACGAAAAACGTCCCAGGTCCTTGCCCAGCTTCGCTTCCTGCCACGTCTGGCCACCGTCAGACGAGACAGTCACTTCGCTGATGCCCTGGCCGCCGTCAAAGGCGATGCCGCGCAGGGCCAGGTCGCGCCCCGCTTTCACTTGCGCGCCATCGTGCACGCTGGTGATGAAGGAGCGCACGTTGAGGCGGCTGATCGGCGTCGTCTTGCCCACGGGCGCGCCTGGCTCGATGAAGCCGGAGCCATTGTCGGGGATGCGGTAGCCCGTGCTCATCCAGAAGCCGTCGAACGGTTTGTCGAGCACCGTGATGTCGCTCAGGTGCTTGACCCAGTAGGTGCCATAGAACCCCGGCACGATCAGGCGCAGCGGGTAGCCGTTGAGGAAAGGAATGTCCTCACCATTCATGGCCCAGGCCAGCATCACGTCACCGGCCATGATGTGCTCGACGGACAAGGCTTTTTGAAAATCGGGGCCGTCGCCCACGGGCGGCGTTTCCAGGCCATTGAAGGCGACCTGCACGGCGCTGGCCGCGATACCGGCCTTTTCCAGCACGGTTTTCAGTGGGATACCCGTCCAGCGGGCATTGCCCATGGCGCCATTGCCCAGCTGCCCGCCGTTGGCGCGCGGGGAAAAGAAACCGCGGCTGTTGCCCGAACATTGCGTGACAGCCACCACGTCGACCGGATCGGCCAGCTGCTTCAGTTCGGCCAGCGACAGTTCCAAAGGCGTCTTCACGAGGCCGCCGATGCGAAGGCGGTAGCTGCCGCCGTCTATGCTGGCGGGCAAGCCGCTCCAGTGGTAGCGCACGAAGAACGCATCGTTGGGCGTGATCGCACCTTCGCTGAAGACGCTGAACGGCGTTTCCAGCTGGGGCGGACGGCTGGTCAGCAGGATCAGCGGGCGCTTTTGCGGGAAAGCCACCAGTTCGCGCTCGCCATTTTCAAACGGCAAAGTCACTGAGGCGGACTCCGCCAAGGATGGCCCCGCCACGGCGGCGGCGCCCAGGGCAGCCGTCGTGCGCAGGAAGCGGCGCCGGCCTGCGGGCAACAAGGTCGTGTCAGACATGTTTGAGCTCCACTTTGGCTTCGTTGTCGCCGTTGCGGTCGTCGTTGACGAGCTTCTTGATGTAGTACATGACGCTCATGATGACCACGCTCAACAGGCCGAACCAGAACGACACGCGCTGCTCCGTATCGGACGACACGCTCATGGCGCCGAGGATCACCAGCATGGCGAAGATGGTGAAATACGTCAGGTAGGGGAACAGCCACATGCGCACCTTGATGCGTTCCGGGCATTCGCGCTCGAGGCGGCGGCGCAAACGCAATTGAGATATCGCAATGAGCAGGTAGACGAACAGGATCAGGATGCCGTAGGAATTGACGATGAAGGGGAACACGAGGTCGGCCGACACATACGATACGGCAATGGCGAAATAGGCGAACAAGGTGCTGAACAAAATGGCGCGGATCGGCACGCCGTTCTTGCTCAGCTTGACCAGGCCCGTCGGGGCATCGCCACGGCGCGTCAGCGCAAAGATCATGCGCGACGAGGCGTACAGGCTGGAATTGAGGGCCGACAGCACGGCCGTCAAAATGATGGCGTTCATGATGTGGGCCGCGTACGGGATATTCATGACGGTCAGGGCGCTGACGAAGGGCGTGGCGATGGCTGGCGAATCCCATGGCACGATGCAGACGACGACAAACATGGAACCGACATAGAACATCAGCACGCGTGTGATGACGGAATTGGTGGCACGGGCGATGGCCTTGGCCGGGTCCGACGTTTCGGCGGCGGCGATGGTGACGATCTCGGCGCCCGAATAAAAGGCCGTGGCGGCGACGGCGCCACTGAGCACCGGTCCCCAGCCGTGGGGCATGAAGCCGCCGTTGCTGGTCAAGAAACCCAGGGTCGGGATGCTGTTGGGCAAGCTACCCGTGATGAACAGGGCACCGACGAACAGGAAGACGATGATGGCAACCACCTTGATCGAGGCGAACCAGAATTCGAATTCGCCGAACGCTTTCACGGAGAACAGGTTAAGGATGGTCATCGAGACGAGCAGCACCAGGCTTATCGACCATGACGGCACGTCGGGCAGCCAGAAGTTGACGAGCTTGGCGCCGGCGATGGCTTCCAGGGCCACGACGACGACCCAGAAATACCAGTACATCCAGCCGCTCATGAAGCCGAGGAATTTCGAGACCTTCGGCTTGTCGTCGAAGGCCAGGCGCGCATATTCGTAAAAGGAGCCGACCACGGGCAAGGACGAAGCCAGCTCGCCCAGCATGCGCATGATCAGGACGACGAGGCCGCCCGTGAGCAGGAAGGACAGGATGGCGGCCGGGCCGGCGGCCTTGGCGATGACGCCGCTGCCGACAAAGAGGCCGGCGCCGATCACGCCGCCAATGGCGATCATGCTCATGTGGCGTTGCTTCAGCGAGTGCTGCAAGCCGGTGTTGTTGTGGTTGTCGCTAATCATGTGTGTCTCCTAGTAATATCTGAAGCTCGGTGCGCCCTGGCCTGCTGCGGCATGTTTCTGCCGCGCGGCTTTGTTTTATTTAGGCAACACCGTCAAGCAGCATCGATACATCATCAAATCAGTCTGGTTGGCTGCATGCCATAAGTCAATCTGGAAATGCAGCGGCCCGGCGCGGTCGCCAAGAGGCAAGCGCGCTGGAGAGTAAGTACGGGGTATTGCTGGGTTATTACTGGTTAAAAAAAATGGGAGCGGCGGCAACACTTGTGGCGTGCGCGCCACTCCCAGGAACGTCTTACACCTTGCCCTTCCATGGCACGAGGGTACGTTCGAGGTAACGCATCATCAAATCAAACAGGAAAGCGAAGAAGCCAATCACGATAATGCCCATGATCACCACATCGCTGGCCAGGAACTCGGAAGCGCTGAGCACCATGTAGCCGAGGCCGCGCGTGGCCGCCACCATTTCGCCGGCCACCAGGGTGGTCCAGCCCACGCCGATGCCGATACGCATGCCGGTGAGGATTTCCGGAATCGCGGCACGCAGGATCACGTGCACGATGACCTGGAAACGCGTGGCGCCCATCGAGTACGCCGCGTGGATTTGCTCCAGCGACACGGAGCTGACGCCAGCGCGGGCCGCGATGGCCATCGGCGCGAAGATGGCCAGGAAGATCAGGTAGACCTTCGAAAACTCGCCGATGCCGAACCAGATGATGACCAGTGGCAAGTAAGCGAGCGGCGGCAGCGGACGGTAGAACTCGATCAAGGGATCGAAAATGCCGCGTGCCACGCGGTTGACGCCCATCATCACGCCGATGGGAATGGCGAACAGGCAGGCCAGGCCAAACGCGCCGAACACACGCACCAGACTGGCGACAGTGTGTTCCCACAGGGTGGCGCCGCCGAAACCGGTGGTGGCCGCCATGATGAATTTTTCATAGACGGCTTGCGGCGACGGCAGGAACAGCGGCTTGACCATGCCGCTGGCCGTCACGCCAAACCACAACAGCAATACAGCGATGACGGTGACGGTGGCGATGCGGCTGGAATTGCCCTGCCCCGGCGCCCCGAACGCTTCGCCTGGCATGGCGCAGCGGGGAGCGAACAGGCGGCCAAAGAAGCCAGCGCGCTTGGCGGTAGTGGGAGGAAATCCCACGGCGGATGGGCTATGCATGGGACACCTCCAGCTCTTTATTGACGGCGCGCTCGTCACCATAAATGATGTTGAGCACCGTTTCGCGCATCTTGATGAAGTCCGGGCTCGATTTCACGGCGCGCGCATCGCGGCATTCGAGGAAGCGCTTGTTGAAATCGAGTTCATACGTGTGCGTGATGCGGCCCGGACGGGGCGACATGACGATCAGCCGGTTCGCCAGGAACAGCGCCTCGTCGACGCTGTGGGTAATGAAGAAGAACATGGTGCTGGACTTGGCCCAGATATCGAGCAGCAATTCCTGGATGGTTTCGCGCGTCAGCGCGTCGAGCGCGGCCATCGGTTCATCCATCAGCAGCATGGCGGGATTGCTGGTCAGGGCGCGGGCGATGCCCACCCTTTGCTGCATGCCGCCCGACAATTGATAAATCATATTGTCGTGAAAGTCCTTCAAGCCCACCAGCGCGAGGTTTTTTGCCGCCTGTTCGCGCCGCACGGCTTTAGCCACGCCTTGCAGCTTCAAGCCGAATTCCACGTTTTCCATCACGTTCAGCCATGGCAGCAAGGCATGTTTCTGGAACACGACGCCACGGTCGGCACCCGGCCCTTCCACCTTGTTGCTGCCCAACATGATTTCGCCCTTGGATGGGGCGATAAAGCCCGCCATCAGGCTGAGCAAGGTGGTCTTGCCGCAGCCCGAGGCACCGAGCGCGACGACGAAGTCGCCGCTATTGATGGTGAGATTGATATTATTTAAGGCATGTACGCGTTCACCGGCCGTCTTGCCCGGATAAATCACGCTGACATCCTTGACGTAGAGATTTTCCATCATGTGCCCCGCATAGGTGTAGTCACTTCAGTTCAACGCACTCTGTTCAGTCAGCGCGCCCGCAGGCGCGCCATCGCACAACGTTTACTTCAGCAGGCCGGCGGCCTGTGCATACCTGGGTGTCACATACTTGGCGTAATCTGTTGCCAGGGTGTCGATCTTGCCTTCGCCCTTGAGGAATTGCGCCGTGGCCAGCAAGGCTTGCGCCACGCCGCCCTTGGCCCCGCCGCCGAGCCAGGCCGGCGAAGCCTGCTCTTGCAGCGATGGGTAGGCGTACAAGGCCACGGAAGCGGCCACGTCCTTGGCGGCCGCGCCCGAATGCTTGACGTTGGCTTTCACTTGCGGGGAATCGATGGTCCACGCCTTCGGATTGGCGCGGTAGTCGGCGTCGGCAGCGGCCATCACCTTGACGAACTTGGCCATGAAGTCGGCGTTCGCTTCGCCCCAGGCGCGCTCGACGGCCATGCCGTCAAACGTGGCCTTGCCCTTCTTGCTCAATTCGCCGGACGTGACGAGCACCTTGCCGTTTTGCTTGAGCTTGCTCAAGGCTGGGTCCCACACGAAGGCGGCGTCGATGTCGCCGCGTTCCCAGGCAGCGGCGATCTGGTTCGGCTGCATGTTGAGCAGTTTCACTTCCGTGGGCTTGATGCCCCACGTTTCCAGCGCGAACATGGTGTGGAAGTGCGTGGTGGACACGAATGGCACGGCGATCTTCTTGCCGCGCAAGTCCGTGGGCTTGGTGATGCCGGCGCCATTGCGGGCCACCATCGCTTCCGCTTCATTGATGTCGTCGATGATCCAGAACAGCTGCAGGTCGACGCCGCGGCTGACGGCCGCCGTCAAGGGACTGGAACCGATGACGCCGATCTGCACGTCGCCGGACGCCATGCCGGTGGCCACCTTGGCGCCCGAGTCGAACTTGCGCCAGTTGATTTTATAGCCGGTGGTTTTTTCCACTTCGCCGCTGGCGATCGCGACGAGGAAGGGACCGTTGATTTCCTGGTAGGCTATCGTCACTTCCTTGCTTTGCGCGAAGGCGGTACCGCTGGAAGCCAGGGCGGCACCCAGCACCAGGGTGCCGAGGACGGCGCGGCGCATCGTTGAAAAACCTGTTTTGCTCGGGGTTTTGCTCGTATTTGTGTTCATGTCTCACTCCAAGTTATTGTTATGTGTGAACGTTCGGGCAATAACATCCTTGCGGATGGCGCCGCTGGCCGGTCTATGCCAGCTCATGCGACGACTTGAACTGCAGTGCTGCTTTTAGAAAACTTCATCCTTCAGGTGATACCAGCGGTACAGGAAGCGCTGGCCCAGGCGGCGGAACGGGGCGAAGGCTTGCGACTCGACCAGTTCCATCATGTTCGGGTACGGCAATTTCGAATTGAAGATCGGCAAGCCCGTGTCGCTGGCCTTGCCCGCGATGCGCTCGGCCATGCGCCGGCCCGCCTGCGCCGAGTACATGACGCCGTTGCCGCCGTAACCGAGCGAATAGAAAATCGATTGCTTCGGGTCCGGTTGCACGATGCGCGGCATCATGTCGTGGCTGACGTCGACCCAGCCCCACCACGAATAATCGATGGCGATGCCGGTCAGCGCGGGGAACTTGCGGTGCAAATCGTTGATCAAAAACTGTTTGTACTTGTCGTCCGGCGCGTCGGCGCCCGTGATGGCGCTGCGGCTGCCGATCTGCACGCGGTTGTCCGGCATCAAGCGGTAGTAGTGGCGCAGAATGCGCGTATCGGTGATCACCTGGTGGGTGCGGAAGTTGCACGCCTCGATTTCCGCTGGGGTCAACGGACGCGTGACGAGCGAGTTCGACAGAATCGGCAGCAGGCGGTTCTTCACTTGCGGATGCAGATGGGGCGAGGTGTAGCCGCCCGTGGCCACGGCCACGGAACGGGCACGCACCACGCCGCCCGGCGTTTGCAGATAATGCACGCCGTTGCGCGTTTCCCAGCCCATCACGGGGCTGGACGGGTGTACCTTGGCGCCCAGCGCACGGGCCTTGCGCAGGTAGCCGAAGGCCAGCTTGCCCGCGTGGATGCCGATGCCTTCAGGCTCGTGCAGCGCGCCGGCCGCTTCCTTGTCGTCGACGAATTCGCGCTTGACGGTGTCGGCGTCGAGGATGCGCGCGTCGTACTTGAATATCTCGCGCATGATCTTGGCTTCTTTTTCCAGCGCGGGCATGGCTTTCGCCTTGTGGGCGATGTACAGGTGACCGCCTGGTTGCGGCTCGCAATCGATGTCGGCCGTGATCTTCTTGAACGTTTGCATCGCGTCGCACACTTCCGCGTGCAGTTTCAAGGCCGTGTCCATGCCATAGCGGTCTATCCACTGCGAGCGCTTCAGGCGGCCCGTCGTGCATTGCGCCTGGCCGCCGTTGCGCGTGCTGCAGCCCCAGCTGACCCGGTTCGCTTCCAGCACGGTCGCCTTGATGCCGTGTTCCTGGGCCAAAAAGATGGCGCAGGAGAGGCCAGTAAAACCCGAGCCGATGATGGCCACGTCGACGTCGATGTCATGCGTGATGGGGCCGTCGTCGGCAGGCGGCTCGCCGGCCGTGCCGATCCAGTAGGTGGGCGCGTAGGCATTGCCGTGGCCGGGGCGCTGGGCCACCAGCGGGTCGTAGGCGGGATCGTAGGACGTGCGGGCGGCGGTGCTGTTGCCCAATACGTCAGATGGGGTGTCGACAGGTTTGTTCATGATCATTCCCGGTGAACGTGCTGGCTCAGGCTTTGTTGCCGGTAGCGACCGGTGGGCGATCCTTGCGGAAGGCATTCTTCACGGCGATCTTGCCGTCGCGGAAAGTGAAGATGTCGACCATGCGCGCTTCGATGCGCGTGCCATCGGCCTTGGTGCCGGCAAACGTCGACTCCGTCACACCGCGCTCGCCGCTGACGAAGTGTTCTGGATTCAGCCAGGCGGCGTCGGGGAAGGTTTGCCAGGCCAGCTCGAATCCGGCGCGCACGGCGTCGCGGCCGACAAAACTCTTGCCCAGCAAATCAGGTCCGGCCACGGCGTGGAATTCGCAATCGTCGGCCATGGCGGCCATCAGGGCATCGATATCGTGGCGGTTCCAGGCATCGCCGAACGCTTGCAAAAAGTCGATGGTGACGGCGTCGGTGTGCGGTACAGGGTGGTTCATGGTGGTCTCCGTAAATCGTTTTTGATACGCTACGTTCCGTTTTTTGTCTTTTATTGAATTTAAGCCTTAAGCATGGGCTTGTCAAATCAAATAATCCAAAAAACGGGACGCCTTGTATTCTTTAGTGAAATTATGATACTTCCGTGACAATGTGTGAGAATTTCGTCACAGCGCTGTGTCGGATTACGCCGGGCTTGCGCCCGGCTAATCCGACCTACACACACGCCATCCGCTGTGCGTAGGTTGGATTAGCCCGCCAGGGCGTAATCCAACACTCCAGCAGCAAATCAGACGTAATCTTTATATTTATCCAGATGCCGCACTGGTTTACTCAGCGCATCGCGGCGGAACGGGTCGCCCAGCTCGCGCGTGCACATGATTTCAATGATGGTGGTCTTGCCTTCATTCATCTGCATGTCGATCGCCTTTTTCAAGGCCGGGCCCACGTCTTCCAGCTTGTCGACCGTGATGCCTTCGGCGCCCATGGCCCGCGCGATTTCCGCGAAGCTCTGGTTGTCGAGTTCACCGGCAACGAAGCGGCGGTTGTAGAAATCGACCTGGTTTTTCTTTTCCGCGCCCCACTGGCGGTTGTGGAACACGACGGCCGTGACGGGAATGTTGTGGCGCACGCAGGTCATCGTTTCCATCAGGCTCATGCCCCAGGCGCCATCGCCCGCATACGACACGGCCGGACGGTGCGGTGCGGCCACCTTGGCGCCGATGATGGTCGGGAACGCATAACCGCAGTTGCCAAAGCTCATCGCCGCAAAGAAGCTGCGCGGCTTTTCAAAGCGCAGATAGCTGTTCGCCACCGAATTGATGTTGCCGATGTCGGTCGACACCATCACGTCTTCCGGCATGGCTTTTTCCAGCTCGCGCAAGACCTGGCGCGGGTGCAGGTAATTGCCCGGCTCTTTCTTTTGCTCTTCGATCATGTCCAGGCTGTACGCATCTTTTTCATGCGTCCAGTTCGTCAGCTCTTCTTCCCAGGCCGATTTTTCCGCCTGCACGGTGGCATAGCGCTCGTCGCGCGTCGCGTCGCAGTCGAGGGACTTGCCATCGAGGCGTGCCAGGATGGCTTTTGCGGCCGCCTTGGCGTCGCCGCAGATGCCGACGGAGATTTTCTTGACCAGGCCCAGCATCTTGTTGTCCGCGTCGATCTGGATGATCTTCGCGTTCTTTGGCCAGTAATCCATGCCGTGCTGCGGCAAGGTGCCGAACGGGCCCAGGCGCGAACCCAAAGCGACGACGACGTCGGCCTTGGCGATCAGTTTCATGGCAGCTTTCGAACCTTGATAGCCGAGCGGACCGCACCACAGCGGGTGGCTGGCGGGGAAGGAATCGTTGTGCAGATAGCTGTTGACGACGGGTGCACCGAGGCGCTCGGCCAGGGCCTTGCATTCCTCGATGGCCTCGCCCATGACGACGCCGCCGCCCGAGATGATCACGGGGAACTTGGCTTTCGCCAGCAGTTCGGCCGCATCGTTGAGGCTTTGTTCGCCGCCGGCGCCACGGTCCAGGCGGTTCGGTTTTGGAATCTCGGCCTTGATTTCGCCATAGAAATAGTCGCGCGGGATATTCAGTTGCGTCGGGCCCATTTCCGACATGGCGCGGTCAAAGCAGCGGCCCGTGAATTCCGCCATGCGGGCCGGATTCGTCACGTGGCCTTGATACTTGGTGAATTCCTCGAACATCGGCAGCTGGTTCGCTTCCTGGAAGCCGCCCAGGCCCATGCTCATGGTGCCCGTCTCCGGCGTGATGATGACGACCGGGGTATGCGCCCAGTAGGCGGCGGCGATGGCGGTGACGCAATTGCTGATGCCGGGGCCATTCTGGCCGATGACGACGCCATGGCGGCCCGAGACGCGGGCATAGCCATCGGCCATGTGGCCGGCACCCTGCTCGTGCACGACAGGGATCAGCCGGATGCCGGCGGGAGCAAAGATATCCATCGGGTCCATGAAGGCCGAGCCCATGATGCCGAACATGTCGGTCACGCCATTGGCGGCCAGGGTTTCCACGAACGCTTCGGAAGGCGTCATCTTTTGCGGGCCAACAGGTATCGCGGCTGCGGCGGCTTTTTGGTCGGTCATGTCATTCATGGGTGTCTCCTGGTCTGTTGTAATGAACTGCAGTGTAGTGAGCAACTTATTTATCAAAAATCGGTATATTTTGTTCCGAAATTTGATATACAATTCAATTTAAGCGTTCGGCAATCAAAAGTCAAACAGAATTTCGAGGAAACGGTACAATTTGAGTTCGAAAATGAAATAACACTCAGACAGACAACCGAGGCCACCATGGACATGATTTCATCCCCAAAACTTGAGCCGGAAAAACTGGAAGGCGACACGCCCACGATGCGTTTGTTTGCTTTGCTGGAAGTGATTGCCGAAAAAGACCAGTTGCTGTCGCTGCAAGCGCTGGTGGAAGAAACGGGCTTGCCCAAGCCCACTCTGCACCGCATGCTGCAACAGCTGGAAAGCGTGGGCGTGCTGCAGCGCGAAAGCGATGGCCGCCACTACAGCACGGGCGTGCGCCTGCGCCGCCTGGCGTCGAACCTCTTGATTAACAACACGTTCCATGGCGCCCGCCGCATGGTCTTGCGCCAGCTGGTCGAGGAAGTGGGCGAAAGCTGCAACCTGACGGCCTTCAGCGGCAGCGAAGTGGTGTACCTGGACCGCGTGGAAACGGCGGCCCCGCTGCGCTTCTACCTGCATCCCGGTTCGCGCGTGCCGGCCCACTGTTCGTCGAGCGGCAAGCTGTTCCTGGCGCAAATGACCCCAGTGCAACGGCGCCGCCTGCTGGGCCACATGGAATTGACGCGCTTTACGGACAAGACGGAAACGGACCCCGTCAAGCTCGAGCGCGAACTGGAACTGGTGCGCCGTAACGGCTATGCGCTGGACGACGAGGAATTCCTGCCCGGCCTGCTGTGCGTGGCCGTGCTGGTGCCGAACCCGAACGGCCGCTCGAACCTGGCCGTGGCGATCCAGGCGCCCATCATCCGTTTGACGCACGACAAGGCTTTACATTTCTTGCCAGCACTGCAGCGCGCCGCGCAAGCCCTGGCCGCCATCGAATCGGAAACCATGCCGACGACGGGCGGGGACGACGATGCATTGCAATCAAGTAACTCCGCAGCTCACACATAACCGCCGTAGCGCCCATGCTGCGGTTTCACAGGAGAACAAGGTGCCAGATTCACGCCAACATCCCCCCGCCGCAGCGGCGCAAACCTTGCAGTCCGTGCGCAGCCTGTTCGATATCGACAGCGACCTGCTCGTGCCCGTCTTCACGGAACGCGACCCGCACGTGCCCGACATCGATCCCGCCTACCGCTTCAACAAGGATGTCACCCTGGCGATTTTGGCCGGCTTCACCCACAACCGCCGCGTGATGGTGCAGGGCTTGCACGGCACGGGCAAGTCCACGCATATCGAGCAGGTGGCGGCGCGCCTGAACTGGCCTTGCGTGCGGGTCAACCTCGACGGCCACATCAGCCGCCTGGACCTGGTCGGCAAGGACGCCATCGTGCTGCGCGAACAGCAGCAAGTGACGGAATTCCAGGAAGGCATCGTGCCCTGGTCCCTGCAACGGCCCGTGGCCCTGATCTTCGATGAATACGATGCGGGCCGCCCCGACGTGATGTTCGTCATCCAGCGCATCCTCGAGCGCGACGGCAAGTTCACCCTGCTCGACCAGAACCGGGTCATCACGCCCCATCCCCACTTCCGCCTGTTCGCCACCTCGAACACGGTGGGCCTTGGCAACTTGAACGGCATGTACCACGGCACGCAAGTGCTCAATCACGCGCAGATCGACCGCTGGAACATCGTTGCCACCTTGAACTACTTGCCGCAGGAGGAAGAAACGCAGATCGTCCTGGCGCGTGTCCCCGCCATGAACGACGAGGCAGGCCGCCAGCTGGCCGCCGCCATGGTGGCCGTGGCCAGCCTCACGCGCCACGGTTATGCGGCGGGCGACCTGGCTTGTCTGATGTCGCCAAGGACCGTCATTACCTGGGCGGAAAACTGCCAGATCTTCCGCGACCCGGCGCTGGCCTTCCGCCTGTCCTTCCTCAACAAATGCGACGAGGCCGAGCGGCCCATGGTGGCCGAGTATTACCAGCGCTGTTTCAATGAGGAATTGCTGGCGAGCCAGGCATGAGTACGGAAGCGACGGCGCCCGCCGCCTACACGCGCGAGCAGCAGGAAACGGATGAACTGTGCGCGGGCGCCATCCGCGCCCTCAGCGCTTCTCCCTCGATACGCTACCGGGGCCAGCGGCTGCACGACGGCCACCGTCCGCTGCCCATCCATGCGGCCCATCTGCAGCCCGATGCGGCGCTGCAGGATTTGCCGTCGCTGCGCGGCGCTGCCGACAGCGTGGCCCTGCGTCTGCTGCACACGGATGCGGCCTTGCACAAGTCCCTGTGCCCGGCGGAACCCGTGGCGCGGCTCGTGTTTGAATTGCTGGAACAGTTAAGGGTGGAAACGCTGGCGCCCGAGCACCACGCTGGCGTGATCGGCAACCTGCGCCACCGTTTCACGGCCTGGTCGCACGCGTTCTACGATTCCGGCTTGGCCGAGGGTGCTTCGGGCTTGCTGCTGTACACGGTATTCCAGATGTGCTGGTCGCGCCTGACGGCCAGGCCCGTGCTGGAAAAGACGGAAGATTTTATTGAAGCGACACGCTGGTCCGTTTCTTCCGCACTGAGCGGCGACCTGGCGGGATTGCGCCGCCACCGCGCCGACCAAGCCGCCTTTGCGCGCCATGCGCTGGCCATCAGCCACGCCGTCGACGCCATGCTGAAAGACACGCAAACGGCGCGCGATGGCGACGAGGGCGATGCCGGCGACGCCAAGGCGCAGGCGGCCTTCAAGCTGCTGCTCGATTTCGACAGCGACAACGACCACCTTCCCGACGCCGCCCCGCTGGGCGAGAGCCGCGCCTTCAGCGATGGCGATGGCGGATACCGTGCCTACTCCACGGCATACGACCGCGAAGAAAAAGCGGGCGAACTCGTGCGCCGCGCCCTGCTGCTCGAATACCGCGAACGCATGGATGCCCGCATCGCCAGCCTGGGCATCAACACGGCCCGCCTGGCGCGGCGTTTTACGCAATTGCTGGCCGTGCCCGAGCGCGACGGCTGGTCGTTTGGCGAGGAAGAGGGGTATATCGACGGCCGCCGGCTGGCGCAACTGATCAGCTCGCCATCCGAGCGCAGGCTGTTTCGCAAGGAACAATTCCTGCCGCAAGCTGATTGCCTCGTCACCTTTCTCGTCGATTGCTCCGGTTCCATGAAGACGCATGCGGAATCCGTGGCCGTGCTGCTCGACATATTGCTGCGCGCACTGGACCAGGCCGGCGTTGCCACGGAGTTGCTGGGCTTTACGACGGGCGCGTGGAACGGCGGACGAGCCAAGCGCGACTGGCTGCGCGCCCGCTCGCCCGCCAATCCGGGCCGCTTGAACGAACTCGTGCACATGGTTTTCAAGGATGGCGATACCAGCTGGCGCCGCGCGCGGCCCGACATCGCCGCCCTGCTGAAAGCGGATCTGTACCGCGAAGGCGTCGATGGCGAAGCCGTGGACTGGGCGTGCACGCGCATGCTGGCGCGCCCGGAACGGCGGCGCATCCTGCTCGTCGTGTCCGATGGTTGCCCGATGGACACAGCCACGAACCTGGCCAACGACGAGTTTTACCTGGCGCAACATCTGAAACACGTGGTGGCGCGCCGAGAAGCGCAGGGTGCCGTGGAAATCTGCGGGCTGGGACTGGGCCTGGACCTGGGCGCCTACTACAGCCGCAGCCTGGCCACCGCCCTGCCCGCCTCGCTGAACAATGAGCTGTTCAGCGAGATCGCGCAGTTGCTCGGTGGACGCAAGCGCTAAGCCTTCAGCTCACTTCGTAACGCACCGTGTGCGCCTCCATCGGCAGCGGAATTTCCCAGTTCCACAGCATCGCTTGCAGCTTCTTGTTACTGAGCGACGTGTCGCGCTGGCCATTGCGCCGCAGTAACTCCTTGCGCGGCTGCTCCAGGTACACGAGCTCCACCTGCGCGTGGTATTTGTACAGCAGGTTGAGCGTCTTTTCACGCATCAGTTTCGACAGGTGCGTGGCGTTCCACACGAACGGTTCGCCCTTGCGCAACAATTCGCGCGCCCGCTCTTCCGCATAGTCGCCCACCTGCCCCTCGTTCTTGCCGTGCTTCAAGCCCAGGGCCGTGCGCGCATCGTCAAACGACACGACGGGCAGGCGCGGATGGTGCTTCTCCACCCACGTGTTCTTGCCCGACGCGGGCAAGCCCGACATCACGATCACGCGCGAGCCCGCTTCCTGGAACAGCGGATAGTCGGGATGCGCCTCGGCGCCGCGGAAATATTTGACGCGCGTGTGATCGTCGACAAAGGCGCGCCGCTGGCCATAGCAGCCCTCCTCGCGCGCCAGCTCGCGGAACAGCTCGATGGCATCCAAAATGCGCTGCGGATCGGGACAGATACGCCCGCGGATATCGGCCTCTGCCAGCATGGCCAGCAGGCGGATATCGACTTGCCACGACAGTTCGCGCACGGTGAACTCGGGCGTGACGCCGCGCCGCGACGTTTCCAGCGCAAAGAACGGCACCTGGTGCACATTGATCAGGCGGCAGATCTCCTCGCGCGCGGCAAACGGCACGTCGCAATCCCACAAGGCGATGCGCGCATCGAGGGCGCCCTTGCGCGAGTGGCCGGGCTGGCCGATGACGCCCGTCACCGGGTCGATCACCGTGGTGCTGCACTTGGCCACGTCGTGCAGCAAGGCGGTGAGAAACACGATTTCCTGTTCCGCCCGCGTGGCAGCCTGGTAGTCGGGCATGGCCAGCAAGGACTCCACCACCATCATCGTATGCGTCCACACATCGCCTTCCGCGTGGTACACGGGGTTTTGCGGCGTCGTCTTGGCCAGTTCCAGCTGCGGGAAGGCGGCCAGGCAAGCGTTGAAATCGGGCGACTGGCCAGGCATGGGCACCAGTTGCTGCAGGGTTTTCCAGTTCATTATTTTGTACTCCTTGAGAAAGCTGCCAGTTCGTCGAGCGAACGGCAAGTATGCAAACCCAGGCTTTCCCACGTGACGAGCGGCTGCGGCGCGTACAGGTCCACACCCTCGGCCAGCTGGTTCGGGATCAAGGGCCGCGTGCTGTGGTGCGAACCGCTGTCGAGGATGGTTTGCGTAAAGTCATGGCGCACCAGCTTGTAGCGGGCCAGTACTTGCTCGTCATCCTCCACCTTCAGGTACAGGCCTTCCGCGTGGTCGGACTTGTCCGTCTGCTTCCAGCACAGATCCAGCGGCAGGCGTTCGCGCGCCACCGCAGTTTCAAAAGCGTCGCGCCACAGACTGGACTTGGCCAGCGAATGGTGCAGCAGCTGCCACAACTGCTTCGGCGTGGCCGGCATCACCCCCGCATACAGCACGGGCACGGACAGCACTGGCGAGCCGGCCAGCATGGCGTGGCGGCGCGCCGTCGACAAAAACATCTGGCTGCGGCGGCAATACACGTCGAACTCGTTGAAGTAATGGGGCAGCCGGTCGTAAAACACGGAATGCTTGCTGTACGACCATTCGCCAAACAGCACATACTGGTCTTCCAGCAAGCCCAACAAGGCGTGTTCGTGCGCATGCGCCCACGGTTTCAACAGGTTGAACTGGCGTTCGCTGCCGCCGCCCGCCAGGTAGTGGCCGCGCGACTGCAGCAGCACCTCGCCCGCATCGCTGAACGACACGGCGGAGTTGGCGCCATCGATTTTTTCCTCGATGACGACGTACTGGCCGGCCAGCTTTTTCACGGGCATCTGGTCCGAGCCGTCGTCGCCATCCTGCAGGCGCGAGCCTTCCAGGTGCGGCGTGCGCGGGTATTTGAATAAGGGTAAAGATTGTAAAAACATAGCGTCCCACGCCGCGTTCACCGGGGCGTGTCCATACAGGGTCAGGGGTGCTGACGACGTGTTCGGGCGTGGACGATCAAGACCAGGGTCTCGGATGCGTGTGCGGGAAGAGCAAGAGCAGTGCCGCAGCAATCGAGGGCGTCAACGCGCCGAACGATGCTGCAAAGAGCATTTCGTCAGCGTTAGCAGGTGATGGCGAAGAAGCGAGGCACTTTTGGCTCCAATAAGGAAGAGGTTCGAGAAAGAACGGGGAATATAACGGCAGTTTGACTATTTTGCAAGCGCCGCACGTTTGGAAACTAGCCGAGCAATTGCGGCACGGCCGCCGCCATCAGCGAAATGCCGATCAGGGTCAGCACGGCAAACGCGATGCGGCGCATGCCGCGCTGGGCGATCGGCGGCGGGTAGTGCTTGCCGGCCATCGTGGCCAGCACGCCCACGGGCAAGGCCAGCGCACACAGCAGCAGCACTTTCGCGTCGAGCTGGCCCTGGCTGCCCGCCATCAGCGAGCGCCCGCCCGCACTGATGGCAAATAAAAAGATCAGGCTGTAGCGGATGGTCTTCAAGCTCATTTCCTGGCGGTAGAACTGGTACACGAGCGGTGGTCCGGCCAGCGAAAACAGGCCCGAGAACAGGCCGCCGCACACGCCGCTGATGAAGAAGCTTCGCTTGTCGGCCGCGCCGGGGCCAGGCGGCGCTTGCAGCAAGATGCTGACGCCGCCATACACGATGGCCCCGCCCAGCAACAGGTGCAGCAGCGGCGCATACGCCTGGTCCAGGTAGCCGAGCAGCAAGACGCCGGCCGCCATGGCCGGCAGCAAGCCGATGCTGGCGGCGCGAATGGCGCGCCAGTCCAGGTGGTGCAAGGCGCCCGGCAAGGCCACGAGGCAATTGGCCAGGGACAGCAGGCTGACGAGGGCCGCCAGCGCCGGCACGGGCGCCAGGCCCAGGCCGCTGGCCACGCCCATGACGATCATGCCCAGGCCAAAGCCCGTGACGGTCTGGAAATACGTGCCCGCCGCCACCACGCCCAGCAGCGCCAGCACGGGCCAGCTGAACAACTCAGCGCCCACCCTGAGCCTGCACGGACGTGACCGCAATCACGTTATAGACATCGTCGGCGCTGCAGCCGCGCGACAGATCGTTGGCCGGCTTCTTCAAGCCTTGCAGCAAGGGGCCGATGGCGACGGCGCCGCCCATGCGTTCGGCCAGCTTGTAGCCGATATTGCCCGCGTCGAGGTTCGGGAACACCAGCACGTTCGCGCGGCCGTTGACGACGGAATCCTTGACCTTGCGCTGGGAAATCTCGGCCACGATGGCCGCGTCCAGCTGCACGTCGCCATCGATGGCGAGCAGCGGACGCTGGGCCTTGACCCGGTCTGTTGCCGCATGCACCTTGTCGACGGCCGCGTGGTGGGCGCTGCCGCTGGTGGAAAACGACAGCATGGCCACGCGCGGTTCTTCCATCAGCAAGGCTTGGGCGCTGTCGGCGGCCGCCATGGCGATGTCGGCCAATTCCTCGGCTTTCGGATCGACCACCAAAGCGCAGTCGGAAAAGATGAAACCGCCCTTGAGGCTGTGAAAAGGTTCGCACAGCATCATCAGGAAAAAGCTCGACACGAGCTTGAAGGCCGGATCGACGCCGATGATCTGGATGGCGCTGCGCACCACGTCGGCCGTCGTGTGCACGGCTCCCGCCACGCAGCCGTCCGCGTCGCCCAGGCGCACCATCAGGTTGGCGTAGCACAGCGGATCTTGCACGGCTTTCCTCGCCTGCTCCACCGTCATGCCCTTGGCCTGGCGCAACACGAACAATTGCTGGGCGTAGTGTTCCGACTCGCTGGACTGCGCCGGGTCGACCAGGCGCACGGCGTCCAGGTCCAGCGCGTGTTCCTGCGCCAACGCCAGGATGGCGGCAGGCTGGCCGACGATGGTGATGTGGGCCAGGCCTTCCGCAGCGGCACGCGCGGCCGCCTGCAAAACTCGCATGTCGTCACCCTCGCACAAGACAATATGTTTCGGCACGGCGCGGGCCTGGGCGATGATGCGGTGCAGGGCTTTCATGGGAACTCCAATTCGGTAAAAAAATGCCGGAACCATGGAAGCATGAGGCATGGCTCCGGCACATAAAACCCGGCATGGCCGGGGTCATACAAGGATCGGTCAGGGTGGTGTCGGATTACGCCGGCACCACGCGTAGCTTGCGTAGGTTGGATTAGCCCGCCAGGGCGTAATCCAACAACACCATCACATCAAACGTAGTCTTTATATTTATCCAGATGCCGCACAGGTTTGCTCAACGCATCGCGGCGGAACGGGTCGCCCAGCTCGCGCGTGCACATGATTTCGATGATGGTCGTCTTGCCTTCATTCATCTGCATGTCGATCGCCTTCTTCAAGGCCGGGCCCACGTCTTCCAGCTTGTCGACCGTGATGCCTTCGGCACCCATGGCGCGCGCGATCTCGGCGAAACTCTGGTTGTCGAGTTCACCGGCAACGAAGCGGCGGTTGTAGAAATCGACCTGGTTTTTCTTTTCCGCGCCCCACTGGCGGTTGTGGAAGACCACGGCCGTGACGGGAATGTTGTGGCGCACGCAGGTCATCGTTTCCATCAGGCTCATGCCCCAGGCGCCATCGCCCGCATACGACACGGCCGGACGGTGGGGAGCCGCCACTTTCGCGCCGATGATGGTCGGGAATGCGTAACCGCAATTGCCAAAGCTCATCGCCGCAAAGAAGCTGCGCGGCTTTTCAAAGCGCAGATAGCTGTTCGCCACCGAGTTGATGTTGCCGATGTCGGTCGACACCATCACGTCTTCCGGCATGGCTTTTTCCAGCTCGCGCAGCACCTGGCGCGGGTGCAGGTAGTTACCCGGCTCTTTCTTTTGCTCTTCGATCATGTCCAGGCTGTATGCATCTTTCTCATGCGTCCAGTTGGTCAGCTCCTCTTCCCACGCGGCCTTTTCCGCTTGCACGGTGGCATAGCGCTCGTCACGCGTCGCGTCGCAGTCGAGGCTCTTGCCGTCCAGGCGGGACAGGATCGCTTTGGCGGCCGCCTTGGCGTCGCCGCAGATGCCGACGGAGATTTTCTTGACCAGGCCCAGCATCTTGTTGTCGGCGTCGATCTGGATGATCTTGGCGTTTTTCGGCCAGTAATCCATGCCGTGCTGCGGCAAGGTACCGAACGGGCCCAGGCGCGAACCTAAAGCGACGACGACGTCGGCCTTGGCGATCAGTTTCATCGCCGCTTTCGAACCTTGATAACCCAATGGACCGCACCACAGCGGGTGGCTGGCGGGAAACGAGTCGTTGTGCAGATAGCTGTTGACGACGGGTGCACCCAGGCGTTCGGCCAGGGCCTTGCACTCGTCAATCGCTTCACCCATGACGACACCGCCGCCCGAGATGATGACAGGGAACTTGGCTTTCGCCAGCAGTTCGGCCGCATCGTTGAGGCTTTGTTCGCCGCCGGCGCCACGGTCCAGGCGGTTCGGCTTTGGAATTTCGGCCTTGATTTCGCCATAGAAATAGTCGCGCGGGATGTTCAGTTGCGTCGGGCCCATTTCCGACATCGCGCGGTCAAAGCAGCGGCCCGTGAATTCCGCCATGCGGGCCGGATTGGTCACATGACCTTGATACTTGGTGAATTCCTCGAACATCGGCAACTGGTTCGCTTCCTGGAAGCCGCCCAGGCCCATGCTCATGGTGCCCGTTTCCGGCGTGATGATGACGACCGGCGTATGCGCCCAGTAGGCGGCGGCAATCGCCGTCACGCAATTGCTGATGCCGGGGCCGTTCTGGCCGATGACCACGCCATGGCGGCCCGAGACGCGGGCGTAACCGTCGGCCATGTGGCCGGCGCCCTGCTCGTGCACGACAGGAATCAGGCGGATGCCGGCGGGCGCAAAAATGTCCATCGGGTCCATGAAGGCCGAGCCCATGATGCCGAACATGTCGGTCACGCCATTGGCGGCCAGGGTTTCCACGAACGCTTCGGAAGGCGTCATTTTTTGCGGGCCAACAGGTATCGCGGCTGCGGCGGCTTTTTGGTCGGACAAATCGGTCATGGCTCAGTCTCCTTACGGTTTTATAAAAAATCGGTATATTTTGTTCCGATATTTGAAATACGTGTTCAATTTAACGGTTGCGAAATGTGCTGTCAATGAAAATTCATGAAAAATCGGACTGTTTCATTCCTGAATCCGGAATCCATGCATGTGCACCACTGCTGAAACAACAATGGCGGCTTATCCGCAACAGACAAGCCGCCATCTCTACCCGCGTCGCCTTGCTTAGAACTTCAAACGCATGCCGGCCGTGAAGGCGCTCGAGTTATGCCCAGGCAAGGGCACGCTGCCGCCGCTCGATGCGTCGCCGACAAAATTGGTGCCAGCGCCATCGTTGTTGATGCGCCCGTACGAGGTGTACAGATTCGTGCGCTTGGACAAGGCATAGGTGTAGCCGATGGCCAGCTGGCGCCCGCCGCGGCGCGCATTCGTGCGGTCATCCTTCTTGATGTAGGACGCCATCACGCTGCCCGCCGCGCCCACGGGGGCCGACGCGCCCAGCATGTAGCTGCGGAAATCCGTGCCCGCGTCATCCTTGTCCGTCTCATACGCGGCGTGCAGCTTGGCGGGGCCGAAGTCGTAGGTGCCGCCCAGCAAGGTGACCTTGGCCGTGTTCAGCGGCGTGTCCTTGCGGTTGTCGTGGGCCAGGGTCAGCACCAGCGGGCCGTTGGCGTAATCGATGGAAAAGTCGATGGTGCGGCCCAGGGTGTTGCTGTCCGGCTTTTCGCCCAGGCCAACCATCACGGCGGCCGACAAGCCGTTCACCTTTGGCGTCTCGTACATGATCGAGTTTTTCGTGCGCAGGCTGGCCACGCTCATCAGGTTGATCGAAGCGCCCGTCATGCCCGTCTCGAAGGGGTCGATATTGTCCAGCGCGGTAAACAGCGGGTTGTGCTGCAAGCCCAGGTTCACGGCGCCGAAGCCGCCCGACAGGCCCACGTAAGCCTTGCGCCCGAACAGGGCGCCCTGACGGTTGGCGCCCGTATCCACGTCGAGGCCATTTTCCAGCACGAAATTGGCTTTCAGGTTGTTGCCCAGGTCTTCCGTGCCCTTGAAGCCGATGCGGCTGCCCGATTGCACGCCGGTGGCCAGCTTGGTGACGGAACCGTCCGCGCCGCCGTGTTCGGACGTCAGGCCCGCGTCGAGCAAGCCGTACACGGTGACGGACGATTGGGCGCTGGCGTTGCCGGCGAAGGAGGCCAGGATGGCTGCCGCTACGAGTGTGTGTTTCATGTCATCTCCAGGTATTGTGGTTTTTATAAACGCTTGAAACGATAATCAACTGCCTTGCTACAAATCGGGCTCAGGCGATCAGCCCGGCCATCGGCGACGAGGGTGAGGCGCTCATGACGCCCGCTCTCCGGGGCATGCGTCCGGCCAGATAGGCCTCGCGTCCGCCCTGCACTGCCAGTTTCATGGCGCGCGCCATGCGTACCGGTTCGCGCGCCGCCGCGATGGCGGTATTCATCAGGATGCCGTCGCAACCGAGTTCCATGGCGATGGCCGCATCCGACGCCGTGCCGACACCGGCGTCGACCAGCACGGGCACACGGGCTTGCTCGATGATCAGGGACAGATTCCACGGATTCAGAATGCCCATGCCAGAGCCGATCAGGGACGCCAGCGGCATGACGGCGATGCAGCCGATGTCTTCCAGCATGCGCGCCTGGATGGGGTCGTCGCTGCAATACACCATCACCTGGAAGCCGTCGCGCACCAGTTCCTGCGCCGCCTTCAATGTTTCCGGCATGTTCGGGAACAGGGTCTTTTCATCGCCGAGCACTTCCAGCTTGCACAGCTGGTGCCCGCCCAGCAGCTCGCGCGCCAGCTGCAAGGTATAGACGGCGTCGCGCGCGTTGTAGCAGCCGCCCGTGTTGGGCAGGATCGTGTATTTCGATGGCGGTATGAAATCGAGCAGGTTCGGCTCACCCTTTTCCTGGCCGATATTCACGCGCCGGATGGTGACGGTGACAATCTCGGCGCCGCTCTCTTCGATGGCTAGGCGCGTTTCCTCGAAATCCTTGTATTTACCCGTGCCCACCAGCAGGCGCGACTGGTAGGTGGTACCGGCCAGGGTCAGCCCGGCCGGTGGTTGGCTGGGGGTGGCGTCGTCTCTCATCGTGGTGCTCTCCTAAGTTAAAGCTGGGGTCAGTCCCGTCGGGATTGAAATGTGCCCCATTGGGGTACATTTCCCCGGCGGGTCTGACCCCGGAACTCCTCTGCCGCAGACTGCGGCACCAAGCGTTCCCCGCAAAACGCAAAATCGACTTCCGGCCGCCGCCCCGAGACCAGCTCGGCGATCGCCCTGCCCGCGCCGCAGCCCATGGTCCAGCCCAGGGTGCCGTGGCCCGTGTTGAGGAACAGCTGGCGGTAGCGCGTGGTGCCGATGTACGGCACGTTCGATGGCGTGAGCGGGCGCAAGCCGGCCCAGTAGACGGGGTCGCTGTAATCGCAGGCATCAGGGAACAGCGCCTGCACTCTGCGCGTGATGGCGGCGCAACGCACGGGGTTCAGTTCGCGCGTGTAGCCGTTCAGCTCGCACGTGCCGGCCACGCGCAGGCGCTCGCCCAGGCGCGAAAACACCAGTTTGTGGCCATCGTCCGTCAGCGACACGGACGGTGCGCTGGCGGGGTCGCGTATCGGATATGTGGCGGAATAACCTTTGCCTGGATACAGCATCAGGCGGATACCGAGCGGCTGCAGCAGCGGTGCGGAAAAGCTGCCCATGGCCACCACGACGGCATCCGCGTATTCCAGGCGGTGGCGGCCTTGCGCATCGATGCATTCCACGCCCGTGATGCGTTCGCCATCGGCCAGCAAGCGCGTCACCGTCGTGCCGTACTGAAAATCTACGCCGGCCGCAGCCGCGCGGGCCGCCAGCGCCGTGGTAAACAAATGCACGTCGCCCGACTCGTCGCTGGCCGTGAAATCGCCGCCGACGATCTGGCTGCGCGCATGGCGCAGGGCCGGTTCCAGCCGGATCACTTCATCGGCGCTGACGGTGTTGCGCGGGCAGCCCAGTTCGCGCAAGAGCGCGGCGCCCGACTGCGATTTATCGAACTCCTGCTGGTCCGTATAGAAATGCAATATCCCCCGCTCGAGGTGGTCATACGCGATGCCCGTTTCGCGCCGGAGGGCTTGCAGACTCTGGCGGCTGTACTCGGCCAGCGCGACGATCTGGCGCATATTGCGCGACACACGCGATGGCAGACATTCGCGCAGATAATGCAGCGCCCACTGCCATTGCAGCGTATCGAGGCGGGGACGGAACAGCAACGGCGCATCGTCCTTGCCCAGCCAGCGCACGACCTTGCACAGGGTGGCGGGATTGGCCCACGGCTCCGCGTGCGAGACGGAAATCTGCCCGCCATTGCCGAAGCTCGTTTCCTGCGCGGCGCCCGCCTGGCGCTCGAGCACGCGCACATCGTGGCCCGCCTGGCGCAAGTACCAGGCCGATGCCGTGCCGACCACGCCGGCGCCGAGGACAAGGATCTTCATGGCGGGCTCGGCTCGCTTAACGGGTCAGCAGGACGGCGATGGCGACAAAGGCGGCGATCCACACGGTTTCCATCACCAGCATGATCACGGGGCGCCAGCCCAGCGAGGCCAGCGACTGGAACGACGTTTTGACGCCCAGCGCGGCAATGGCGATGACGAGGCAGGCGCGCGAAGCATTGTTGATCCAGCCATTCACTTCCTGCGGAATCAGGCCCAGGCTGTTGGTAATGACGAGCCAGACAAAACCGATCAGGAAAAAGGGCACGAGCGGCGGCGCATCGACTTCGCTTTTGCCTTCCTTGCGCTTGAACATGATCGACAGGCCCAGCACGACAGGCACGAGGCAAGCCACGCGCGTCAGTTTGACGAAGGTGGCGACGTCGCCCGTATGGTTGCTGACCAGGTAGCCGGCGCCCACCACTTGCGCCACGTCATGGATGGTGCCGCCGATAAACACGCCCGCTTCCGTCGGGTCAAAGCCCAGCAGCTTGACCAGCAGCGGGTAAACGATCATGGCCAGGGTGGACAAGGTCGTCACGCCGACCACCGTCAGCAGGGTGAATTTTTCGTTTTCCTTAGTTTGCGGCAGCACGGCGGAAATGGCCAGCGCGGCCGACGCGCCGCAGATGGCGACCGAGCCGCCGGACAAAATACCTTCCGTGATGGGGCGTTTCAGCCACTTGGCCAGCAGATAGCCAAAGCCCAAAGTGGCCACCAGGCCGCCGACGACGATCAATAACGGCGTCACACCGACCGAGGCGATCTGGTTGAAGGTGATACGCGCGCCCAGCAGGGCCACGCCCGTGCGCAGCAGCACCTTGCTGCAAAACTCGATGCCGGGCTTGCAGGTGGGGTCCGACGCGAGGAAGTGAAAAGCCAGGCCGAAGAACAGCGCGTACAGCAGCTGGGGCCCACCGTAATTGCTGGAAATGAAGGTGGCCGACAGGGCGATCACCAGTGCGATGGCCACGCCGGGCCAGCTGCGCAGCACGGCGCGGGGACGCCAGATGGCAACGGCGGAAGACAGGTAGGGGATGTTCTTGTCGACAACGCGTGTTATCGCTGAGGAGTTGGTTTTCATGCGGGTCCGCTCATAATGTTTTAAAAATTGGGACATTTCATCTCGTTTTTTAATAATACACGATGAGCTAGCGAAGTCCATGCTTTTCCATGAAAATCGAAACCGGATGTTCCGGAAACTGACGTTTTAATGATGTCAGCACCGTAAACGACGAGCGGCGCGGCCCTTCGCAGGGACGCGCCGCTCGCTACTGACGAGTTAAACTTTACTTTTTGTTCAGGCGGGTAATCAGGCTGGACGTGTCGTAACGGTTGCCGCCCGCCTGCTGCACTTCGCCATAGAACTGGTCCGTCAAGGTCGTCACGGGCAAGTCGCTGCCGTTGCGCTTGGCTTCGGCGATACAGATACCGAGGTCCTTGCGCATCAGGTCGACGGCGAAACCGAAGTCGAACTTGCGTTCGATCATGGTCTTGCCCCGGTTTTCCAGCTGCCACGACTGCGCCGCGCCCTTGGAAATCACGTCGACCACCAGCGCCGCATCGAGGCCCGCGTTTTCCGCAAAGGCGATGCCTTCGCTCAAGGCTTGCACGAGACCGGCGATGCAGATCTGGTTGACCATTTTTGTGAGCTGGCCGGAACCGGAGGCGCCCATATAGGTGACGGCGCGCGAGAACAGCGCGATGACGGGCTCGGCACGTGCATACGCTTCCGCGTCGCCGCCCACCATCACGGTCAGCTTGCCGTTTTCCGCGCCAGCCTGGCCGCCGGACACGGGCGCATCGAGGAAGAACACGCCCTTTTCTTTTGCCGCCGCGTGGATGGTGCGCGCCGCCTCGGCCGAGGCCGTCGTATGGTCGATCAGGATGCTGCCCGGCGCCATGGCGGACAGCAGGCCGCCCTCTTCCAGGATCACTTGATACAGGTCGTTATCGTTGCCGATGCAGGTGAAGACGAACTCGGCGCCCGCAGCGGCGGCGGCCGGCGTGGCGGCGCTGCTGCCCTTGTATTGCTCCAGCCAGGCGGCCGCGCGGGCCGGATTGCGGTTGTACACGGTGACGTCGTGCCCGCCCGCCGCCAGATGGCCTGCCATAGGGAAACCCATAACGCCCAAACCGATAAATGCCACTTTTGCCATATTGTCCGTCCTGTCGATGAATGAATCTGATTATTGTTGCACAAATGGCCCGCGCCAGCAGCATCGTGCCGCCAGGCGCCAACTCAGACCGCCAGGCATTAGCAATTGGCAAACATCAGCGATTTACATATGCAAGATCAAAATTATCATAAATAATTTATGTTGTATTTTTTTCTATTTAATATTACATTGAACTGGCATTACAAATAAGGAAACTTTTTGCCGCATCCTTTTCCCAACCCTCGTTAAGGAGTCGATCTTGCAAACCTCACTCACCCGCATGAAAATCATCAGCGCCGCCGCCCTGCTGTTCGCCGCCAGCGCCGCACACGCCGACATCACGGTCTTTACCAGCCAGTCCGCCTATCTGGCAGCGGCCGGCAATACCGGCGTCGATACCTTTGATGATTTGCCCATCGATGCACTCGATGGTCCGCTGTTCCGCAGCGCCGGCAGCTATGCCTACACGGCAAGCAGCGTTGGCGTCTCGCCCATCCTGTACGGCGCAGGCACGGGCAGCGACAACTGGCTGAGCACCAATAACCGTGACGACAGCGTGGTGTTCTCCAACTTTTCCAGTGCCGTACGCGGTGTGGGGGGATTCTTCTTCGGATCGAACTTTTCCGGCGAATATGCCAGTGCCCAGAGCATCACGCTGACCGCGCGCAATGCGCTGGGCGAGCTGCTCACCTACGAACTGGTATTGCCGACACAGGCATCGTTTGTCGGCTTCCTGTCGACGGGCGCCTTCTCGGACCTGGCCGTCAGCACGGCCGGACAGATCGGCATCTGGCCGACCATCAATAATCTGTCCGTGTCGGCCGTACCGGAGCCAGCCACCTACGGCATGCTGCTGGGCGGCCTGGGCTTGCTGGGCTTCATGGCGCGCCGCCGCCGGGCCAGCCAGCAGTAAGCAAAGTGGCACCTGATACGGCTGCCGGCAGCCGTATCAGGCCTGCCATCCAGGACACGATCTCGCGCCAGATTGAATGCTTTTCCATACCGCCCATCCTGCTGCCGCTTGCCTCCATTGATTGACGCGCAATGGCCGTGCATGGCGGGAAGCCTGCCAGCGCCCGATGCGCCTAAAGCGCCTGCCGGCGCAGGCGGCGCAAGCGGCTGACGGTGCGCCAGATCAGGTATGACATGGGCAAGAGCATGATTGCCTGCACGCCTGTCAGCACCATCCGCAACATATCCATCTGGCGGTCGCGGCTGCCCAGCAGATTGAATACCAACAGCAAACTGGTCAAGCCGAAATACATCAGCAAGCGCTGTTGCCTGGCAATCTTCGAGGCCGTATCCGTGTAAATCTCATTCGGCTGGCCGTCTGCCGCAGGCTTGCGCCAGCAATAACTACCCCACCAGTAAAACACCAGCTCCCAGCCGGCATCCTGGCACAGCTGGTCATACTCGGCGCTGCGCTTCCATGCAGGAAAGGAGTCGAAACGGTAGACCTCATCGGCGGGTTCGCCCCGGACAAACGTAAACCGGCAAGGCATGCGAAAGCCCGTCAAATGCCAGCCTGCCAGGGCTTGCGAACGCAGCCATTGCTCGATCTCGCCATCATCAAGCTCGATGAACCATTTATAGACATGCGACCGTTGCTCACTCATCCTGTTTCACCTCAGTATTTTGCTAAAAAGGGCGCACTCGCCTCGCCCACGCGCACCATCACCCGCAAGCGCCGCAATTGCGCCAGCAGCACATGGCGCCCCATGTCCGTCATGGTGTAGACCTTGCGCCGCTCGGCTTCCCTCACCATCACGATCAAGCCCTGCTTTTCCAGGTTGGCAAACGCCCCGTACATGGTGCCTGGCCCGATCTTGACGGCGCCCTCGCTGATGGCCTCGACTTGCTGCATGATGGCGTAGCCATGCGCCGGCTCGTTCAAGGCCAGCAAAATGTAATATGTGGCTTCCGACAAGGGCAGCAGCTTGTCTATCGATGCATCCATATTCCTCCCCAAAGGCAATAGCCGATATAGCGTAAATCGTTATATCGTCATCTGATATATCGATAAGTGATATAGCGACTTACGCCATAGTAGCACGACAGGCTGGAATGTCTGCACTTTTTGATAAGTTCGGAAAGAATTGGCGCCACCGCCGCTATGGGCAGTGGCCGCTACAAAAGAAAAAAATTACACCAGGGCACGCAGGGCCGTCATCAGGGCCGCGCACTCGCCCACGTTGCCGATGCTGATGCGCAAATACTGATTGATACGCGGTGCATTGAAATGGCGCACGATCACGGAACGGGCGCGCAAGCCTGCGGCCAGTTGCGCCGCGTCATGCTGCGGGTGACGGGCAAAGACAAAGTTGGCCACCGACGGCAGCACCTCGAAACCCAGCGCCGCCAGATCCGCCGTCAGCTGTTCGCGGCTGGCGATCACGGCCTGGCGCGTCTGCTGGAAATACGCTTCGTCGTGCAGCGAGGCAACGGCACCGGCCAGCGCCAGCCGGTCCAGCGGATACGAGTTGAAACTGTTCTTCACTCTTTCCAGTGCCTCGATCAGATCAGGATGCCCGAAGGCACAGCCGACGCGCAAGCCGGCCAGCGAGCGCGATTTCGAGAACGTCTGCACCACCAGCAAGTTCGGATACCGTTCGACCAGGGTCACGGCGCTCTGGCCGCCGAAATCCACATACGCTTCATCAACCACCACCACGGCGTCGGGATGGTCGCGCAGCAACGTTTCCACGCCAGCCAGCGGCAAGTCGACGCCTGTCGGCGCGTTAGGATTCGGGAAGATGATAGCGCCGCACGGCTCCTGATAGTCTTGCGGGCGGATGCGCATGGCATCGTCGAGCGCTACCGTGAGGTAATCGATGCCGTACAGCTTGCAATACACGGGATAGAAGCTGTAGCTGATGTCCGGGAACAGCAGCGGCGCATCGTGCTTGAGCAAGGCCATGAAGGCCAGCGCCAGCACTTCGTCGGAACCGTTGCCGACGAACACCTGCGCGCTGTTCAAGCCTTGGTAGTCGGCCAGGGTTTGCTTCAGTTCGCTGGCCGTGGGATCGGGGTAGAGGCGCAGGCTGTCTTCAGTTGCTTCGCGCAGCGCGGCCAGGACTTGCGGCGATGGACCGTAGGGGTTTTCGTTGGTGTTGAGTTTGACCAGGTCGGGCAGTTTCGGTTGCTCGCCAGGGATATAGGGGGTCAGCTCGCTGACGATGTTGCTCCAGAATCGGCTCATTGCTTTTATTGGTGGGGTCGGGATGGGAGGGGGTAGATTACCATAGGCTGAGCGGGGTCAAGGTGGGTGGCGACGGCGAGGGGTAGCGTGGACGGCATCGGCATCGGCCGAAGCTGAAGAGGACGCAGCATGAATAGCATGCACAAACTGAGCGATCCGTGGCTGCGGCCTGACGCGCTGGAGCGACAGACACGCCAGCGCAAGATCAATGCATGGCTGCAGGTTGCCGCCAGCCTCAGCGAACAAATCGCTGCCGAATTGCAGACTGCAACAGACCAGCTACAGGGCGAAGGAATGGCCGACCTGCAACGCGCGATGGCACTGGCGCAACGCTTGGCGAGGAATAGCAAGGCCATGCACGATACCCTCGGGACACTGTTTGACAGGGGTGAAAAATGCGAGGAGCATCGAGTGAAAAGCATGGAGGATTGCACCATGGACGAGCAGGTCAATACACTGGCAAAAGACATGGCTGGTGTGAAGCTGGACGTTGCTGATTTGAAGGTGGATGTGGCTGGCATCAAGGTGGATGTGGCAGACCTGAAAACGGATGTCGCCGGCCTGAAAACGGATGTCACTGTCCTCACGACGGATGTCAGCAGCTTGAAACTGGACTTGGCGGTGGTGCGCTCCAATTATGCGACCAGATCTGATGTGGCTGAGGCGAAGTCGGCTGTCATCCTGTCGTGTGTGGGGACGATGATTGCGCTGGCAGGTGTGGCGTTTGCGGTGGCGCGGCTGGTGCACTAGCTTGCGTTGGTGGGGGTGCTGGCATTCAAAGCTGAATGGAGGAAAAAACGCCTTGCGCTGCGCGCTTTGGGCGGTTTTTCTACCTGCATTGATACGTCGCAGGCTTTTTTGCATCACTAATAAAAAAAGCTCCCTTGCGGGAGCTTCTCTTATGTATTCTGGCGGAGAGGGTGGGATTCGAACCCACGGTACGATTTAACGTACGCTTGATTTCGAGTCAAGTACATTCGACCACTCTGCCACCTCTCCGTTTACTGCGGTCTATTCATTCAAACTGGCGTGCCGGTTTGAACGAGGCGCTATTTTAGCATGGGTGTTGTTGGGTTGGGTAGGGGTTTATTGGTGATTTGCAATTGAGGGCTGGCATTTAGAACCAAACCCAATTTGACGATTCGGGGAGCCTCGCGCGAGTACGCGCTCGTCTTCGAATCCCACGCGTACGCCCCGCAGGGGGCGTACTCCTTTCCGCCGCCACAAATAAAAAAAGCTCCCTTTCGGGAGCTTTCTCTATTTGTTCTGGCGGAGAGGGTGGGATTCGAACCCACGGTACGATTTAACGTACGCTTGATTTCGAGTCAAGTACATTCGACCACTCTGCCACCTCTCCATTTGCTGCGGTCTTTCCCGCATTGCTGCGAGAAGGCAAGATTATAGCAGCCCGCAGCGAAAAGAAAAGGACTATTTTAGGCCTTCAGATGCGTCAGGCCGCCCATGTACGGGCGCAGCACGGCCGGGATCTCGACGCTGCCGTCTGCCTGCTGGTAATTTTCCAGCACGGCGACCAAAGTGCGGCCCACTGCCAGACCGGAGCCGTTCAGGGTGTGCGCCAGTTCCGGCTTGCCGGCGGCGTTGCGGAAACGCGCTTGCATGCGGCGGGACTGGAAGGCTTCGCAGTTCGACAGCGACGAAATTTCGCGGTAGGTGTTTTGCGCCGGCAGCCACACTTCCAGGTCGAAGGTCTTGGTGGCGCCGAAACCCATGTCGCCCGTGCACAGCGACATCACGCGGTATGGCAGGCCCAGGCGTTGCAGAATCGTTTCCGCGTGGCCGACCATTTCATCGAGCACCTGGTACGAGGTGTCCGGATGCACCACTTGCACCATTTCCACCTTGTCGAACTGGTGCTGGCGGATCATGCCGCGCGTGTCGCGGCCATAGCTGCCCGCTTCCGAACGGAAGCATGGCGTGTGGGCCGTCATTTTCAGTGGCAATTGATCGAGCGCGAGGATTTCATCGCGCGCGATATTCGTCAGCGATACTTCCGACGTCGGGATCAGGTAGAAGGTCTCGCCCTCGCCTTCCGCGCCGCCTTTTTTCACCGAGAACAGATCGGCTTCGAATTTCGGCAGCTGGCCCGTGCCGCGCAAGGAATCGGCGTTGACCATGTACGGCGTATAGCATTCCGTGTAGCCATGCTCGTCCACGTGGGTGTTGAGCATGAATTGCGCCAGCGCACGGTGCAGACGGGCGATGCCGCCCTTCATGACGGAAAAGCGCGAACCGGTCAGCTTGGTGGCCACTTCGAAGTCGAGACCCAGCGGGCCGCCCACGTCGACGTGATCCTTGACCTCGAAATCGAAGCTGCGTGGCGTGCCGACCTTGCGCACTTCCACGTTGCCCGACTCGTCCATGCCCACAGGCGACGATTCGTGCGGCAAATTCGGCACGGCCATGATGAAATCGCTCAGCTTGGCTTGCACCACGGTCAGGGCCGCTTCATCGGCTTTCAGCTCATCGCCCAGGCCGGCCACTTGTGCCATCACGGCCGAGGTGTCTTCCCCCTTGCCTTTCAACATGCCGATTTGCTTGGACAGCGCATTGCGCTTGCCCTGCAGCTCTTCGGTGCGCGTCTGGATCGCCTTGCGTTCGGCTTCGAGGGCGGTAAAACCTGCCACGTCGAGCTGGAATTTGCGCGTCGCCAGGCGTTCTGCGACGGTGGCGATGTCTTTACGGAGAAGTTGGATATCTATCATGGGTGGATGGCGGTGCCGATGTATCGAAAGCACTCATTGTACCAAGACCCGTTCAGTTCTTTATGAGTTTTGCACATGGCCGGCCATCGTCATGGCGGCATGGCTGGGCACTCGCGCCCGCTTTACATCCAGCGCTTAGATAAAGGCGGCTTTTTCGGCAGCGGTCAGGCGGCGGGCGCTGACGGTGACGACAGGCATCGTGCTGTCGGCAGCCTGGGCGATCACAGTGCTGCTGGCGCTCACTTCCACGGTATTCGCGCCGGCGGTGGCGAAGCTGGCGCCGATGGCAATGATGGCGGCGGCGACAAAGGTGATTTCCATGTTTTTCAGTGCGTTCATGATGTAACTCCTGGTTGGTTTGTGTGGTTGACTGCTGCTGGTATGGTGGTACTTTAGCCAACGGCCACAAACAACGCCACCGGCTTGCGACCAGCAGCGAAAAACAGGGAGTGAACGGTGAAAAACAGGGACTGAAGCGCAAAGAATAGTTACAAGGCGTCCTTGACCAGGCGACCGAGACGGTCAATCGCCTGCTCAATGCGCGGCGTCCACGGATTGCCGCAATTGAGGCGCAGATAATTGCCGAACTTGCCCGAGGCCGAGAACAACTGGCCCGGCATGTACGCCACGCCGTCCGCGATAGCCTGGCCGTGCAGGGCCAGCGCATCGATTTGCGGCGGCATCTGCACCCACAGCACGAAACCGCCCTGCGGCTCGGACAGCATGCAGTCCGCCGGAAAGCTGGCCGCCACGGCGTCGGACATGCGGGCGATGCGCTGCACCAGGGTGCGCCGCATCTTGCGCAGTTGCTGGTCGTAGCTGCTGCCTTCCAGAAAATCGGCCAGCACGGCCTGGAAGAAATGGCTGGTGGCGCCGCTCGACACGGTTTTCAGCAAAGCCACTTCCTGCGCGAAGCGGCCGGCCAGCACGTAACCGACACGCGACGCAGGAGTAATCGCCTTGGAAAACGAAGAGCACAGCAGCACATTGCCGCTCGTATCGTAGGCTTTCACGGGCCACGGCCGCTGTGGGGCAAAGCACAAATCTCCATATACATCGTCTTCCACCAGCGGAATATTGAATTCCGACAGCAGCCCCGCCAGGCGCTTCTTGTTTGCTTCCGGCATCACGCAACCGAGCGGGTTGTTTGCGTTCGGCACGAACAAACACGCCTGCACGAGGCCTGCGCGCAGGGCCAGCTCGAGCGCGTCGAGCGACGGCCCCGTCTTCGGGTCGGTGGGGATTTCCAGCGCCTTCATGCCCAGGCTTTCGATCATCTGCAGCAGCACGAAATACGTGGCCGACTCGATGGCAATCGTGTCGCCCGGTTTGGCGACGGCACGCAGGCACAGGCTGATTGCTTCCGTGCAGGAATTCGTCACGACGATCTCGTACGGGTCCAGCTTGCCCCAGTCCAGCGCGCGGCGCGTCACCTGGCGCAGGAAATTGCTTTCGCTGACGTCGTAACAGCTGACCTTGCTCAATAAAGCGGGCTCGCGCCGCGCCACGGCGCTGATGGTGCGCTGCATGCGCTTGATGGGCAGTATCTCGTCGGGCGGCCAGGCCGTGCCCAGCTGTACGATATCGGGCGCCTCGTTTTCCTTCAGCACGCGCATCAACAGGTTGTTGATGCCGACAAAGGCCGGCTCCTTCAAATGCTGGGCGTCCGCGCTGCACGGGCGGCGCGGCGCGCGGTGGCGCACGAAATAGCCGGACTGGGGCCGCGCATCGACTTGCCCCCGGTCTTCCATCAGGCGCAAGGCTTGCATCACCGTGCTGACGGAAATGCGCTTTTGCTGCGCCAGGTGGCGGATCGACGGCAGGCGGTCGCCGGGCGCGAACACGCGCGAGTCGATCAAGGCGCCCAGTTCGTTGGCCAGGTGCTCGTACAGATTCAAATGCGCGCTCATGTTCATCCCTTCAGTATGCGGCTCGAGCGCGTGGCCGGCACAGATACAGTTGCCGAGTTTTTTGACAAGCACAGTGTACGACAAGGGACACTGTATGCATCACAATTTCGTTTTCCTGCATCTGTCATGGTTCGCGGCAAGCGCCTAAGCTGTTCCTGTCAGCACAACAGGAGCGATGCCATGCATACCGACCACGAATTACGCAGCGAACGGCCTTTGCGCCTGGAAAAAGCGCACGCCAGGGTCATCGAATGCCTGTCCGGCACGGCGTGGATCACGGCCTACGCCCAGTTCGAGGATTGCGTGCTGCGCAGCGGCGAACGCTACACGATACCGAACGACGGCCTGGTGCTCGTCGAAGCCGTGGGTAGCGGACACATCCGTGTGCATGGGACGGCCGCACCGCGCCCCACCCTGCTGCGCTGGCTGAACCTGGCACTGCCTCACACACTGATCACAAGGAATACATGACACAAGCTCCACTGCGCGTCCTCGTCACGGGCGCCGCCGGCATCATCGGCACCGCTTTCTGGAAGCGCCGGCACGGAGAATTCTCCCTGCGCCTGGCCGACCTGCACACAGGCAAGCTGGCCGAAGCACCCTGCCCATCCATCAAGCTCGACGTGGCTGACTATGCCGCCTGCCTGGCCGCCTGCGCCGATATTGACGTGGTGCTGCACCTGGCCGGCGTGCCGCACGCCAGCGCCGATTTCGATGCGCAATTGCTGCAGCCGAACATCGTCGGCACGCACAACATCTTCCGCGCGGCACAGGAACAGGGAGTGAAAAGAGTGGTGCTTGCCAGCAGCGCGCAAGCCATCGAAGGCTATCCGCTGGACGTGCAAGTGCAGGAAAGCATGCCGGCGCGCCCCGCGAACATGTATGGCGCCAGCAAGGCGTTTGGCGAAGGCGTGGCCTCGGCCTTTGCGCACCAGCACGGCATGACGGCGATTGCCGTGCGCATCGCCAACGTGGCCCACTTTGCGCCAGGCCAGCAGCACAGCGCACGCGACATCGCCGCCTTCATCAGCGAGCGTGACGTGGTGCAACTACTGGCCCGCTGCGTGACGGCGGACGTGCCGGCCGGCTACCACGTCGTGCATGGGGTGTCGGACAACCGCTACAAGCGGCTGTCGATTGCGGCGACGCGCCAGCTGGTCGGCTATGCGCCGCAGGATGACGGTTTCACCCTGCTGGGGCTGTAACCTCAGCCCTTGCCGGCTGGTTTTCCTGCTTTTCTGTCCAGCTCGCGCAGCCACGCCAATTTATCGGCGATCTTGCTTTCCAGACCGCGCGGCACGGGCTGGTACCAGCCCGGTTCGGCCATGCCGTCCGGGAAGTAGGTTTCGCCAGCCGCATACGCATCAGGCTCGTCGTGCGCGTAGCGGTAGGCGTGGCCGTAACCGAGTTCCTTCATCAGCTTCGTCGGTGCATTGCGTAGATGCACGGGCACTTCCTTCGACTTGTCTTTCTTGACAAACGCCATCGCCGTATTGAAGGCGTTATAGCCGGCATTGCTTTTCGCGGCAATCGCCAGGTAAATCACCGCCTGGCCCAGCGCCAGCTCGCCTTCGGGCGAACCCAAGCGTTCATACGTTTCGGCCGCATCATTGACCATGGTCAGGGCGCGCGGGTCGGCCAGGCCGATGTCTTCCCAGGCCATGCGCACGATGCGCCGCGACAGATAGCGCGGGTCGGCGCCGCCGTCGATCATGCGGCAAAACCAGTACAGGGCAGCATCGGGGTTGGAGCCACGCACGGATTTATGCAGCGCGGAAATCTGGTCATAGAAATTGTCGCCACCCTTGTCGAAGCGGCGCGAATTGAGGGTCAGCGCATTGTCGACGAAGGCCGCGTCGATCCTGGTCGTACCCGTCGAGCTGGCGGCCGTCTCGGCCTGTTCCAGCAAATTCAGGAAACGCCGCGCATCGCCATCCGCATAGCCGATCAGAGTATCGGCGGCCGCCTCATCAAAGCTCAAGTGCGCCAGGGCCGTGGACTGCGCCTTGGCCAGCAACTGTTTCATCTCGTCTTCGTTAAGCGATTTCAACACATACACTTGCGCGCGCGACAGCAGTGCCGAGTTCACTTCAAAGCTGGGGTTTTCGGTGGTGGCGCCAATAAACGTCACCAGGCCCGATTCGACGAAGGGCAGCAAGGCATCCTGCTGCGACTTGTTGAATCTGTGAATCTCGTCGACGAACAATAATGTGTGCTTGCCGAACTGGTCCAGGCTGTGGCGTGCCTGATCCATGGCCGCGCGGATATCTTTTACGCCGGCGAACACGGCCGACAGGGCGATGAACTCGCTGTCGAAGGCATTGGCCATCAGGCGCGCCAGGGTGGTCTTGCCCACGCCGGGCGGCCCCCACAAAATCATCGAATGGGCCTTGCCCGCCTCAAACGCGAGACGCAGAGGCTTGCCCACGCCCAGCAGATGCGTCTGGCCGATGACTTCATTCAGGGTAGCCGGCCGCAAGGCTTCGGCCAAGGGCTGGCGCGGTGCGGTGGAAAAGAGATCCGCCATATTGAGTTACCTAATAAGAATGCAAAAGCCCCGCATTGCTGCGAGGCTGGCTCATACGCAAGGCGCGACAGTCTTAATTGTTGATGACGTCGGCGCCCTTGGGCATGACAAATTTAAAGTGATTGGCAGATAAGGCCGGATTTTTCTGGAAGTTCTTGAACGCCAGCACCGACGTCTGCCCGAACGAATCGCGCAATTCCATCGCTTCCGGCACGCCATTGCGCAGGCCGATGGTAATTTCGTCGAACGTCGTGTCCTTGGCTTTCGGTGTCGCTTTCAGCCATTCCAGGCCATCGCGCGTGCCCGCTTCGGCCAAGGTAAAGTTCTTTTCCAGGTCGTTGCTGCCGAACAAAATCGCCGCTGGCGAGGAACCGAGCGCGTCGCCCAGTTTCTTGACCGTCACCTGGCTCAAGTCCTTGTCGTAGATGTACAGCTTGTCGCCATCGGCTTGCAGCAGCTGCTCGTACGGCTTCAGATAGGTCCAGATGAACTTGCCTGGGCGGGCAAACTCGAACGTGCCGCTGGCCGGCGTCGACACTTTCGCCTTGCCGCCGGCGTCAGCCTTCTTGACCTGGCGCTGCACGAACTCGCCCTTGGCCGACTTGGTGCCGGCCGCAAAGCTCTTGAATTGCTCAAGCGCGCTGGCCGAGGCGCTGGCCGCAAACAGCAGGCTGCAGGCAACGCTGGCCGCGCCGATCATCATTTTTGCTGCGAAAGTCGTGTTCTTCATTCTGTTTACCCTTGTTCACTACTGGCCGCCGGCACCAGGATTTCCCTGTTGCCATTGGATTGCATGGTTGATACCACCCCGCTCTGCTCCATCTGCTCGAGCAGACGGGCGGCGCGGTTGTAGCCGATGCGCAAATGACGCTGCACCAGCGAAATCGAGGCGCGGCGGTTTTTCAGCACCACCGCCACCGCCTGGTCGTACAGGGCATCGGCCTCGCCGCCGCCCTCGCCAGGCACGCCGCCTTCAGCGCCGTCGCCTTCCAGGGTGCCGCCTTCGAGGATGCCCTCGATGTAATTCGGTTCGCCCTGCAGCTTGAGATGGCTGACAACGCGATGGACTTCTTCATCGGACACGAACGCGCCGTGCACGCGCATCGGCAAACCAGTGCCGGGCGGCATGTACAGCATGTCGCCCATGCCCAGCAGGGTTTCCGCGCCCATCTGGTCGAGAATGGTGCGCGAGTCGATCTTCGACGATACCTGGAAGGCGATACGCGTGGGGATGTTCGCCTTGATCAAGCCCGTGATCACGTCTACAGATGGGCGCTGTGTGGCCAGAATCAAGTGCAAGCCGGCGGCGCGCGCCTTTTGCGCGATACGCGCGATCAATTCCTCGACTTTTTTACCCACCACCATCATCAAGTCGGCCAGCTCGTCGATGATGATGACGATGGTCGGCAGTTTTTCCAGCGGCTCCGGCGAATCCGGCGTCAGGCTGAACGGATTCGGGATATGTTCTTCACGCTTTTTCGCGTCGGCAATCTTCGCGTTGTAGCCAGCCAGGTTACGCACGCCCATCTTGCTCATCAGCTTGTAGCGGCGTTCCATCTCGTTCACGGCCCAGTTCAGCGCGTGGCCGGCCTGGCGCATGTCGGTCACGACGGGCGCCAGCAAGTGCGGAATGCCTTCGTAGACGGACATTTCCAGCATCTTCGGATCGATCAAAATCAGCCGTACGTCGAGCGGGTCGGACTTGTACAGCAGCGAGAGAATCGTCGCATTGATGCCCACGGATTTACCGGAACCGGTGGTACCGGCCACCAGCAAGTGGGGCATTTTCGCCAGGTCGGCCACGACGGGTTTACCCGCGATATCCTTGCCCAGCGCAATCGTCAGGCTGGAGACTCCATCGTTGTAGACCTTGGAGCCGAGGATTTCCGTCAGGCGCACGATCTGGCGCTTGCTGTTCGGCAGTTCCAGCGCCATGTAATTCTTGCCAGGAATGGTTTCCACCACGCGGATGGAAGTCAGCGACAGCGAACGGGCCAGGTCGCGCGCCAGGCCCACGATCTGGCTGCCTTTGACACCCGTGGCCGGCTCGATTTCATAGCGCGTGACGACGGGGCCGGGGTAAGCGGCCACTACCTTGGCATCCACGCCAAAGTCCGACAATTTCTTTTCGATCAGGCGGCTCGTGAATTCCAGCGTTTCCACGGACACGGTTTCCACCACGGGCGGCGCTTCATCGAGCAAGGACAACGGCGGCAGCTTGCCATCGCCCAGGTTCTCGAACAGATGGGCCTGGCGTTCCTTTTCCACGCGCTCCGATTTCACCACCGTCACCACCTGCGGCTCGATCTTGACAGGCGGCGCGGCCACATGCTTCTCCACGTGCTTGGCACGCTCGATCACCACCACTTCGTCGCGGCGCACGGCGGCCACTTCGCCCTGGCGGCGGTCTTCGCGGTCCTGGTAGCGCAGCACGAACCAGTTGACGGCGTCTTCGATGGCGCCGCCGATGCGTTCAGCCACTTGCAGCCAGGATACGTGGAAGAACAAGCTGAAACCCAGGCCGAACAGCAGCAACAGCAGCAAGGTCGCGCCCGTAAAGCCAAAGGCCACGTGGGCCGAGTGCCCGACCAGCTGGCCCAGCACGCCGCCCGGATCGCGCGGCAGCTGCACGTGCAAGCTTTTTGCCATGCGCAAGTATTCGAGTCCCATGCTGCCGATCAGCATGATGGAGAAGCCGACGATGCGAATCAGCATCTCGACATGGTGCTCGCGCTCCACCTCTTCCTCTTCCAGCAGGAAGCGCTTGCTCAGGCGGCGATAGCCATGCCATACCGTGCGCAGCAGCCACACGCACCACCACCAGGCGGAAAAGCCGAAGATATACAGCAGCAAATCGGAAAAGGTCGCACCGAGCTTGCCGCCCAGGTTGGCCACCTTGTCGACATTGGTGGCGTGCGACCAGCCGGGGTCGAGCTTGTTGAAGCTGGCCAGGATCAGCACGAAATACAAGGCAAACGCGGCCAGCGCGAACCAGCGCGCCTCGGACAGCAGCCGCACCAGCCGGTTGGGCAGCGGGCGGCGTTCGACCGGTTTTCGGGTGTAGCTATTTTGATTGGCCTGGGCTGGTTTAGTCATTCTGGGAAGCGCTGCAAGGTGAAAAATGTTTCTGAAAGGGAATTTCCCATAATAAGGAAGTATTCTAAGCCATATATGCCCCGGACGGCCCCACGATTCGTCGCTACAGGCGGCTTGGTCTATAATCGTGGATTGCTTGCGCAAGCGCAATACGCCCTTGTTCTTCGCGCGTATGCCCCCAATTCGGATAGACCCCACTCATAGAGAAGCCTCCCATGACCACTACCAAACACGCCCGCGTTTTGATCCTCGGCTCCGGCCCAGCCGGCTACAGCGCCGCCGTCTACGCCGCCCGCGCCAACCTGAACCCGATGCTGGTGACCGGCGTGGAACAAGGCGGCCAGTTGATGACCACCACCGACGTGGAAAACTGGCCTGGCGACCCGATGGGCGTGCAAGGCCCGGACCTGATGCAGCGCTTGCTGCAGCACGCCGAGCGTTTCAATACGGAAATCGTGTTTGACCACATCCACACCACGTTCCTCAATGAAAAACCGATCCGCCTGAAGGGCGACAGCCACGAATACACGTGCGACACCCTGATCATCGCCACGGGCGCGTCCGCGCAATACCTGGGCCTGCCATCGGAAGCGGAATTCATGGGCAAGGGCGTATCCGCCTGCGCCACCTGCGATGGTTTCTTCTACCGCAACCAGGAAGTGGCCGTCGTCGGCGGTGGCAACACGGCCGTCGAAGAAGCGCTGTACCTGTCGAACATCGCCAATAAAGTCACGCTGATCCACCGCCGCGACAAGTTCCGCGCGGAAGCGATTTTGATCGACCGCCTGAACGCCAAGGTTGCCGAAGGCAAGATTGTGTTGAAATATAACCACACTCTGGACGAAGTGACGGGCAACGAAGGCGGCGTGACGGGTCTGAACATCAAGTCGACCATCGACGGCAAGGTCGAAGCCCTGAGCGTGCATGGCGTGTTCATCGCCATCGGCCACAAGCCGAACACGGGCATCTTCGAAGGCCAGCTGGACATGCACAACGGCTACATCAAGACCAAAACGGGCCTGGAAGGCATGGCCACGGCCACCAGCGCACCGGGCGTGTTTGCCGCCGGCGACGTGCAAGACCACATCTACCGCCAAGCTATCACCAGCGCCGGCACCGGTTGCATGGCAGCACTGGACGCCCAGCGCTACCTGGAAGGCCAGGAGTAAGCGTCGCATGGCGTCGATGAAAGACTTTGCCGACCTGAAAGCGGTCAGCAAGCAACTCAAGGAGCAGGCGGACGCGCGCGCGCAAGCCGCGGCTGAACGCGCTCAGCAGGTCAAGGTGCAGGCCGTGGAGAGCAATCTGTTCAAGGCCAGCATCGGCGGCGTCAAGCGCCTGCCCGAGTCGGACCGCTACGTGCCCAGCCTGCCCAAGGCGGGCGCCATGGCGGCCCAGCAGCCGGCGCGCAAGTTGTCTCCGGAAGAGGACGATGCGGCCGTGCTGCGCGAGTCGCTGTCGGACTTGTTCGAAGTCGATCATTACCTGGAAAACGATCCGGCCCTGAACTACGCCCGCCCCGGCGTGGGATCGGACGTGGTCAAGAAGATGCGCAAGGGCCACTGGCCCATCCAGGATGAGCTGGACTTGCACGGCTTGCGCCGCGACGAGGCGCGCGACGGCATCGGCGCCTTTTTGAACCAGGCGACGCGGCGCAAGCTGCGCTGCGTGCGGGTCATCCACGGCAAGGGTTTCGGCTCGAAAGGCCAGGAACCGGTCTTGAAATCGATGGTGCACAGCTGGCTCGTGCAAAAGGATGAAGTCATCGCCTTTTGCCAGGCGCGCCGCTCCGAAGGGGGCGATGGCGCGCTGGTCGTATTGCTTTCTTCGGCCCTGCAGCCCATCCGCTGAGCACCGCAGCAAGAAATTACAATTCAGTAACAAGTTAGCTCATGCGCACGGCCCCCGTTTGTCACCATTCGGGGCCGTGTCATGTTAACCTGTGACAATTATTTCCTGCTTAGCGTCTCGTTCACGCGCTCCACCCATGATGCCACCCCAATTGCCGCCTGGCTCGCTGATCAAGATCATTGAGGTCATCGCCATCCTGGTGGGCGCGTTTTCCGGCTTCATCGAAGCGCGCCGCAAGCGCATGGACCTGGTCGGCGTGTTCGTGGTGGCCTTCATCACGGCATTTGGCGGGGGCACTTTGCGCGACATCCTGCTCGACAAGCGGCCATTGTTCTGGGTCTCGCACCAGGAATACGCGATTCTCATCTTCGTGCTGGCCCTGACGGCCGCGCCCTTGATCCAGCACTTGCGCCAAATCGTCTCGGAACGCCTGATCGTCATCGCCGACGCCATCGGCCTGGGCATGTTCGCCATCGCGGGCGTGGCCGAAGCGACGCGCGCCGGCATGCCGCTCTTCATCGCGTCGATGATGGGGGTGATTACGGGGATTTTTGGCGGCGTGATGCGCGACATCGTCTGCAACGAAGTGCCGATGGTATTTCGCGACGGAAAACCGTACGCGATCTGCGCGTTCTTCGGCTGCTGGGCTTATCTGCTGCAGATGCACTTCGGCGCCGAGCACGACTTCGCGCTGTGGACCAGCGCCAGCGGCATCACGATTCTGCGCCTGATTTGCTGGAAATTCGATATGCGGCTGGGGCGCTGATGCGCCAACCGGCAACGTTGTTGGCGGCGCATGTCGGCTTACGCGCTGGCGCGCTAAGCCGACCTACGGCACGACACACATTGCTGCGCGTAGGTCGGATTAGGCTCAAAGAGCCGTAATCCGACAACATTGCTGGCCCAGACTTACACCGCGTCCGGGCCGGTTTCACCCGTACGGATGCGTATCACCTGCTCCACATCGCGCACGAAGATCTTGCCGTCGCCGATCTTGCCCGTGCGGGCTGCCTTGATGATGGCGTCGACCACCAGTTCCGACACGCTGTCATCCACCACCACTTCGACTTTGACTTTCGGCAGGAAGTCGACCACATACTCGGCGCCACGGTACAGCTCGGTATGGCCCTTCTGGCGGCCAAAGCCCTTCACTTCCGTCACGGTCAAGCCCGTCACGTTCACGTCGGCCAGCGCTTCGCGTACTTCGTCAAGCTTGAATGGTTTGATGATGGCGGTAATCTGTTTCATGGCTACTCCTTAAAATTGTTAGATTGTGGACAGATGGCTGCTTATTCGTAGAACTTCGACGTGATCGGATAACGCCAGTCGCGGCCAAAGCCACGGTGCGTGACGCGGATGCCCACTGGCGACTGGCGCCGCTTGTATTCATTGATCTTGATCAGGCGCGTGATTTTCGCCACGTCGGCCGGCGGGTAGCCAGCCTCGATAATCTCGGCGATCGGCCGGTTTTCTTCCATGTACAGCTGCATGATGCCGTCGAGTACGTCGTATGGCGGCAAGGAATCCTGGTCCAGCTGGTCGGCGCGCAATTCAGCCGACGGTCCGCGCGTCAGGATGCGCTCGGGTATCACGTCCGACGCGCTGTTGCGGTACGCGCACAAACGGTAGACGAGGGTCTTCGCGATATCCTTGATCACGGCAAAGCCGCCCGCCATGTCGCCGTACAAAGTGCAATAACCGACAGCCATTTCGCTCTTGTTGCCCGTCGTTAGCACGATGCTGCCATGCTTGTTCGACAGGGCCATCAGCAAGGTGCCGCGGATGCGCGCCTGGATGTTTTCTTCCGTCGCATCTTCCGCCAGTCCGGCGAACTCGTCAGCCAGGGTGGCGCGGAAGGCGTCGAAGGTGTGCTTGATCGGAATTTCATCGTAGCGCACATTGAGGCGTTTTACCATGTCGCGCGAATCGATCCACGAGATATCGGCCGTAAATTGCGATGGCATCATGACGGCGCGCACCTTGTCGGCGCCCAGCGCATCGACGGCAATCGCCAGGGTCAGGGCGGAATCGACGCCGCCCGACATGCCGATCAGCACGCCAGGGAAACCGTTCTTGCCGATATAGTCGCGCACGCCCAGCACCAGCGCCTGGTACACCTGCGCCTCGGTGGTCAACGGCGCGGCCAGCGGCTGCCGCACGGGCGTGGCGCCGTCGAATTCGACCAGCTGCAAGTCTTCCTCGAAGTGGCGCAGCTGGGCGCACATCGTGCCGGCCGCATCCATCACGAAGGAGTCGCCGTCGAAAATCAGTTCATCCTGGCCGCCGACGAGGTTGGCGTAGACCAGGGCCATGCCTTGCGCGCAGACGTTCCTGCGCATGGTGTCATAGCGCAGATGCTGCTTGTTCATGTGGTAGGGCGAGCCGTTCGGCACCAGCAGCACTTGCGCGCCGGCCGCGCGGGCGCGCATCGGCGCGTGCTCGAACCACGTGTCTTCGCAAATATTGATGCCGAAACGCACGCCCTTCACGCCAAACACGAATGCCTGGTCCGACGACGTAAAGTAACGCTTTTCATCGAACACGGTCGTGTTCGGCAAATCATGCTTGCGGTAGGTGCCCAGTACTTCGCCGTTCAGCAGCACGGAGGCGGCGTTGTGGCGCACGCCTTTCTCGTCTTGCAGGGGCAAGCCCACCACCACGTGCAGATCCTTGAACTGGGCCAGGTCGGCAGCCAGTCCCGCAAACGCTTCCTGCGTTTTTGCGTAGAATGCATTGCGCAGCAATAAGTCCTCGGGTGGATAGCCGACCAGCGACAGTTCCGGCGTGAGCACGATATCGGCGCCCGCTTCAAAGGCGCGGCGGGAAAGGTCGAAGATCTTGGCACGGTTGCCTGCCAGATCGCCGACCGTACTATTCATTTGAGCAATTGCGACTTTGACTGTCATGATGATGATGGATATTTTCGTTCTATTAAACAAGACAGGGGCGCGCAGGCCGGTGGCGGCGCCCCGAGAGTGATGAATGCACACTACAACAATGAATTATCGCACGGCTATCGTCACTACCCTGGCTGAAATTGGCGAAGCGGCCTGGTCTGAACTGCTGGCACGCCAGGCGGAGGCCAATCCCTTCCTTTCCTACGCCTTCTTGCACGCGCTGCACGAGTCCGGCTGCGCCAGCGCGGATACGGGCTGGCAGCCGAATTACCTCGTGCTGTGGCAAGGCGAAACCCTGGCCGCCGCCCTGCCCCTGTACCTCAAAATGCACTCGTATGGCGAATACGTGTTCGACTGGGCCTGGGCCGACGCCTATCGGCAGCATGGCCTTGAATATTACCCGAAACTGCTGTCCGCGATTCCATTCACGCCCGTGAGCGGCACGCGCCTGCTGGCCCGCGATGGTCAGGCCCGCGCCGCCCTGCTGGCATTTCTGCAGGCGCAGCAGCAAGCGGCCGACGTATCGTCCTGCCACATCCTGTTCCCGCCGGAAAGCGAAGCGCGCCAACTGGAGGAAGCTGGCTACCTGATGCGTAGTGGCGTGCAGTTTCACTGGCTCAATCCCGGCTACACGGATTTCGAGCAATTCCTCGCTACCCTCGAGCACAAGAAGCGCAAGAATATCCGCGCCGAGCGGCGCAAGGTGCGGGAAGCAGGCGTCACCATGCGCCAGGTACGCGGAACGGAGGCCACGGACGCGGACTGGAAACTGTTCCACCGCTGCTACAGCAATACCTATGCGGAACACCGCTCCTCGCCCTATCTGTCGCTGGACTTCTTCCGACGCCTGGGCGCCAGCATGCCGCAGAACATCTTGTTGGTGATCGCCGAGCGCGAAGAGCGGGCCATTGCCGCCTCGCTGGTGATCCACACGGCTGACACCCTGTATGGCCGCTACTGGGGCGCGCTCGAGCACGTGCCCTGTCTGCATTTCGAGACGGCGTACTACCAGCCGCTGGAGTTTTGCATCGCCAATGGCATCGCCACCTTCGAAGGGGGCGCCCAGGGCGAGCACAAGATGGCGCGCGGCTTCCTGCCGCAAAAGACGTGGTCCGCCCACTGGCTGGCGCACCCGGCCTTTGCCGACGCCGTGCAGCGCTTCCTCGAACGCGAACGGGGCGGCATCGATGCCTACCTCGATGAATTGAACGAGCACAGTCCGTTTCGCGCATAAAAAAACGCTCCCGGCCATGACTGGCGGGGAGCGTTCTTCTTACTCGGTGTTCTTAGGCTTTGGCGGCGTCGGTCTTGAACGCTGCAACGCCGTTCAGGATTTCTTCCTTGGCCACTTCAGGGCCATACCAGCCGTCGATCTTGACCCATTTGCCTTTTTCCAGATCCTTGTAGTGCTCAAAGAAATGCTGGATCTGGCGCAGGCGCAGTTCGTTCAAGTCTTCCGGCTTTTGCCAGTGGCTGTAGATCGACAGGACCTTGTCGACTGGCACGGCCAGCACTTTTGCGTCTTCGCCCGACTCGTCGGTCATTTTCAGCACGCCGATAGGACGGCAGCGCACGACCACGCCCGGGATCAGCGGGAACGGGGTGATGACCAGCACGTCAACCGGGTCGCCATCCGGCGACAGGGTGTTCGGCACGTAGCCGTAGTTGCACGGGTAATGCATGGCGGTACCCATGAAGCGATCGACGAAGATCGCGCCGCTTTCCTTGTCGACTTCGTACTTGATCGGATCGGCATTCATCGGGATTTCGATGACGACGTTGAAATCGTTCGGCAGGTCGCGGCCGGAAGAGACGTTATTCAAACTCATGGGATTCCTCATTAGCAGGTGGTGTTTTAACCGCGCAATTATAGCGAAGTACAGGCCGCTTGTGCGGCGCAGCAGCGGCTCGCCGGCGTTTTGCGCGTCCTGCCAGCAACAGTGACGCGCCCGGCCTGTTGGACTGCGCAGCCTGCCGTCGAGAGTAGAAACAGATCACCGAAAATAATAAGTAGAAACACTTAAGCATTACTACGGTCAGTCCCGAGTTAATATCGTCAATATCCGCCTATGTTCATTTCAATATCACCATGCGGCAGACATGGTTATTATATTTGATATTGCATTTTATGCAGCCACTTATAACAACAGCGCCAGTCTTATTCTCCCCGCAATACGGGCGCATGACGACGTCGCCGCGTCAACACACGCCTCCAGCCCGGGAATCTCCTCTTCCAGCATAATATTTGCGCTTATTTGAAGCATTTATTTATTCAAATGGCGAACCTTCCAAAAAATGGCACGACCAGAAGACAATCATCAATTCTGATAAACTGTCACATTCTGGTGTTTCCAAAACTTCGCATACTCTGCAAACAAAGCCTTCGCTAGATTCAATATGGCGCATCACGCGCCACCGATAAATCCTTGCAAAAAGGAATATGATGATTCCCTCTTTCCGGCCCGGGCCTTTATTAAAGGTCACCGGCGTTATTTTCATTCTGTTTGGCCTCGCCCTGCTGGGCGGCGGCATCTGGCTGGCCTCTCTGGGCGGCTCCTGGTACTACCTGCTGGCCGGTATCGGCATGCTCGTTGCCGGCGCGCTGGTCTTCCAGGGCAAGCGCAGCGCGCAACCGTTCATGGCGCTGCTGCTGCTCGCCACCCTCATCTGGTCCGTCATTGAAGTGAAATTCGACTGGTGGCAATTGCTGCCGCGCCTCGACATCTGGTTTGCCGCCGCCGTCTGGCTGCTGCTACCCTTCGTCAACCGCCGCCTGGCGCCAGCCGCCGCGGCGAAACAGGGACAAGCGGGCAAGACGGCGCTTTCCGCCGCCGTGGCCCTGACCGTCATCGCCGGTGTCATCGCCCTGTTCCAGGACTACCATGACCTGCATGGCGACGTGCCTGCCGAAAACATGGCCGCCACGGCCACGGGCGACCTGGCACCCGGCGTCGAGCACAATGACTGGTCCGCGTATGGCCGCTCCGGCTATGGCGACCGCTATGCCCCGGCCGCGCAAATCACGCCGGCGAATATTTCCGGCCTGAAAGAAGCCTGGACCTACCACACGGGCGACTTCAAGGGACCGAACGACCCGGGCGAGATCGCCAACGAAGTGACGCCGCTGAAGGTCAATGACATGCTGTATTTGTGCACGCCGCACAATATCGTCATCGCCCTGAACCCGGACACGGGCAAGGAAATCTGGCGCCACGATCCGAAGATCAACCGCGACGCGGCCAGCTACCAGCACATGATCTGCCGCGGCGTGGCGTACTGGGACGTGAACGCGGGCCGCGCGAAGAACAATCCAGCCCCCGAAGCTGCCGGCATGGAATGCCCGCGCCGCATCCTGGCGCCAACCATGGATGGCACCATGATCGCCGTCAACGCCGATACGGGCGAGTCGTGCAAGAGCTTTGGCAACAACGGCGTCGTCAACCTGTACAAGAACATGGCGATGATCAAGCGCGGTTTCCTGATGCCGACCTCGCCGCCGGCCGTGTCGCAGAAAATGGCCGTGATCGCCGCCAGCGTGACGGACAACCATTCGACGGAAGAGCCATCGGGCGTGATCCGCGGCTACGATCCCGTCACCGGCAAGCTGATGTGGAACTGGGACCCGGCCACGCCGGAAGATACGCAACCCTTCCCTGAAGGCAAGAACTACACCAACAACTCGCCGAACTCGTGGGGCGTGGCCAGCATCGATGAAAAGCTGGGCATGGTCTACATCCCGATGGGCAATGAAACGCCCGATACCTGGGGCGGCAACCGCAACAAGAATGGCGAGAAATTCAACAGCGCCATCGTCGCGCTGGACCTGGCAACGGGCAAGGTGCGCTGGGTCTACCAGACCGTGCACCACGATATCTGGGATATGGATATCGGCGGCCAGCCGAGTCTGGTCGACATCGACACGCCGAAAGGCAAAGTGCCATCCGTCGTGGCCACGACAAAACGCGGCGACATCTACGTGATCGACCGCCGCGATGGCAGCCTGGTCGTGCCGGCGCCGGAAAAACCCGTGCCGACGAGCAATCCTGCCGCCGGCGACACCCTGTCGCCCACGCAGCCGTTCTCGGCCCTGACCTTCCTGCCTGAACGCAACATCAGCGAAGCGGACATGTGGGGCACGACACCGTTCGACCAGCTCGCCTGCCGCATCATCTTCAAGGAACGCCGCTATGAAGGCCCGTTCACGCCGCAAACGGCTGGCAAGGGCGCCGTCATCTCCCCGGGCCCATTGGGTATCTTCGAATGGGGTGGCGCGGCCATCGATCCCGTGCGCCAGTTGTTGATCGTCAACCCTGACTACATGGGCTTCCTGGAAAAACTCGTACCGCGCGCGGAAACGACGGCCAAGGGCGGCACCGGTGGCGAAATGGGCTTGCAGCCGCAGACGGGCGTCCCGTTCGCCGTGGAAATCAAGGCATTCCTGTCGCCGCTGGGCTTCCCGTGCCAGGCACCGCCGTGGGGCTATGTGGCCGCCGTCGACCTGCGCACGATGAAAAAAGTGTGGATGCACAAGAACGGCACCACGCGCGACAGCGGTCCCGTGCCGATCCCGCTACCACTGGGCGTGCCCAGCCTGGGCGGCATGGTCACCACCGGTGGCGGCGTGACCTTCCTCAGCAGCACGCTCGACTACTACATCCGCGGCTACGACGTCAGCAACGGCAAAGTGATCTGGAAAGCCCGCTTGCCAGCCGGTGGCCAGGCTACGCCGATGAGCTATGTGTCGAACAAGTCGGGACGCCAGTTCGTCGTCGTCATGGCCGGCGGCCACGGTTCGCTGGGCACGAAGATGAGCGATACCCTGGTCGCGTATGCCTTGCCCGAAGGTGCCGCCGTACCGAAAAAGTAAAGCGCGAAGAAGTAAAGTAGCAAGCTAGCAGCGCAAAAAAAAGCCGTTCAGTCTGCACTGAACGGCTTTTTTACGTCTGAAGAAACAAGTGGCTTACAGGATGGTTGCCAAGGCGCACTGCCGGTAATGGGCGGCAGCCTGTTCCGTCTGCTGCAAGGCGTCGTGCATCTGCGCCAGCTTCAGGTGGGCGTCGCGCACCATCTGCGGCTCGTTCGCGTCCGACAAGGCCTGCTCCAGGTGGCGCTGGGCCTTGCCCCACAGTTTTTGCTTGAGGCACAAAGTGCCCAGGGTCAGCGCCAGTTCCGCGTCGAGCGGACGCTGTTTCATCCATTGCTCGCAATGCTCGATCTGCAGCAGCAGGGCCGGCGTGCCGCTTGGCGCCGCCGCTTCGCGGTAGGCGCGCACAACGCGCTCGTCCCAGTCGGCGGCCAGCGACTCTTCGCACACGAGGCGCGCTTCATCGTGCAAGCCGCGCGCATTCAGGGCCGTGGCGGCGCGGCAGGCGATGTACGGCTTGACCCGGTCGCTGCTGGGCACGGTGGACCACACGCGCATCAAGGATTCCGCGTCATGCGACGGGTCGGACAGCAAATGGTCGTAGGCCAGCTCACGCAGGCGCGACGACAGGGCCGGATGCAGGGCGCGGTGCTTGTCGAGCGAGCGCACCAGGCGCAGCACTTCCGGCCAGTTCTTCGCCTGCTGTTCAGCCTTGAGCGACCATTGCAGCGCGTGGATGTGGCGCGTGCCGCTGGCATTGAGTTCGCGCACGGCGGCCAGGGCCGCTTCCGGCTGGTGGTCGTCGACCAGCAATTCCGTCACCGTCATCAACCGGGCCGTCTTCAGGCTGGCATCGCCTTCGACGCGGGACAGCCAGCTGTCGCGGCGTTCGGACTGGCGCATGCGGTGCGCGGCGCGCGCGCCGATCAGCGCGGCCAGGCCGGCGTTTTCTTCCAGCTCGGCGGCGCGCAAGGCAGCTTTTTCCGCATGGCCGAAACGGCCTTCGAACAGGGCTTTCAAGGCTTCGCGCAAGCCTTTGTTGCCGTCACGCTCACGCTTGCGCTGGCGGTAGGCCGCCACTTGCGCCGGCATGCGCACGGTGGCGCGCACGGCGCGCACCAGCAGGTACAGCAGCACGAACAGCACGACCTGCAGCAGCAGGAAGAAGTTCAGCGACAAATCGATGCGGTACGGCGGATAGAACAGCACCACGTTGCCGGGGTTGAAACGGGCCGTCACGGCGATACCGATCGCCGCGGCCATCAGGGCGAGTAACCAGAGAAATAGACGCATGGGCTCAGGACTTCGCTTTGTAGTTGCGCACAGCCGTCAGGCTGTCGGACAAGGTTGGCATTTCGATGGCCAAGTTGCTGCCCTGCACCTGGCGCAGCAGTGCTTGCGCCGTCTGCGTGCTCTTGGCGCGGGTGTCGAAATACTTGGCCAGCGCATCCTGCGCAGCGATCAAGTCGTTACGGAAAGCCGTTTCATTGCGCGACAACAAGGCCATGCGGGCATTGAGCAGGCGCAGCTTGACGTTTTCACGCAAGAAATACGATTGTGTCGGCGACAGCATCAGCGCTTCCGGCGTATCGACGCGGCGGATACGGATCAACTGGCGCACGTCGGCCCACATGTCGCCGCTCCAGGTATTGAAGCCGTCGCGTACTTTTTGCAGCATCGGTTCCGGCGCAGGCGGACCCACCAGCTTGCCGGCGGCATCGCGCACGGGCTTGGCCTTGCCCGGTTTTTCCGGCGCGGCCGGCAAGGCCGGCGTTTCGTCGGACAGCATCGGCAGCGAATCGATCTGGGCGATCACGGCGTCGAGGCGCAGGGCTACGCCCGTCGAATCGACGCTAGGCAGGGCCTTGAGTTTTTCCATGTCGCGCCCGATGGCGCGGCGGATGGTGATGAATTGCGGCTTGTCGGAACGCGACAGGCTGCGGTCCGCATTTTGCAGGGCGATCAGCGCGCCGGGCACGTTGCCGGCCAGTTGCAGCTGCTGGCTGGCCGTCGACAGCACTTGCTCGATTTCCGTCAGCGCCCACTCGTCGCGGTTCTTCGACAAGTCGTTATACAGTTGTTCCAGGGCCAGCTGCTGGCTTTGCGTTTCGCTCTGGCGGTTTTCCAGCGCGCCCACCTTGATTTCCAGCTCTTTCGTGCCTTCTTGCACGTTGCGCGCCAGCACGCCCGTTTCGGCATTGCTGACATCGCCCTTTTGCAGGCGCTTGGCCACTTCTTCGCGCAGGTTGCGGATCTGCTTGCTGGTCGACCAGCTTTGCGCAGCCAGCAGCACGGCCAGCACGATGACGGCGATGCTCATGGGCTTTTGCAGCTGTTCCAGCAAAGTCGGCGCGCGGCCGGCAGGTTGGTCGGCCGCCTGCGGCGCCGTCTTCACGGCGCTGCCAGGCGTTGCATTCGGTTCGGAGAGTGTAGGCATTTCGTTCATGGTCGTGATTGTAACGCGGCGAGCACTCCTGCGTCGCCTGATCCTGTCAGGGTGACACGGGCAAAACCCAGGGCCGCCGCCGTTTGTGCAATGCGGGCGTGCGGCACGATCAGATGCTGCTGTTGCATTTTTACAACAGCCGTCTTTTCAGCATCCATTTCGCCCAGCAGCGCCAGCAAACCGCGCAGCGCTTCCGAGCTGGTGATGATCCAGTCATTATTATGCTGCAACAGCTTTTCCAGGGTCGCCCGCAAGGCCGGCGTCAGCGTCGGCACCTTGCGGCGGTAGGCCGTGACGAACTCGACTTCGGCGCCGGCCGCGCGCAAGCCGTCGGCCAGGTAATCGCGTCCGCCATCGCCGCGCACGATCAGCACGCGCTTGCCGCGCAGGGCCGGCAAGTCCAGCGCCAGCAGCAAATGTTCGGAATCGCTGCGCGCCGTATCCAGCGGGCTGGTGATGGACGCGTTGGCCTCCGTGACGCCATGCGCGGCCAGGGCCATCCGGCTGCCCTCGCCCACGACGGCCAGCGGCACGCCGGCGGGCCAGGCGGACAGGTGCGCAAAGACGCAATCGATGGCGTTCGGCGAGACGAAGGCCACCAGGTCAAACTCGCGCAGGCGCGCCAGCACGGCTTGCAGCTGCGCGCATTCGTGCTCGCCGTCAAGCGCGTGGATTTCCAGCAGCGGCAGCAGCTGCACGGACAAGCCCAGCGCCGCGATGTGGGCGGCCAGCGGCCCCGCTTGTTGCGCGGGCCGCGTGATCACCACGGTGTCAGGCATGCGGCGCCAGGCCTTCATGGTTGTCGGGCGTGATGGCGCACGAGGCGAGGATGCCGGCGGCGTCTTGCCCGCGCAGCAGTTCGGCCACTTGCTCGCCCAGCTGTTCCGGCGCGCGGGCCGGGCCACTGACGTCGGCACTGGCCATGCGCGCGCCGTCCGGCGTGGCGACCATGGCGCGCAAGCGCATCTGTTCGCCTTCGACTGTAGCGAACGCGGCCAGGGGAATCTGGCAGCTGCCACCGAAAATCTTCGACACCTTGCGCTCGGCCGTGACGGCTTGCGCCGTGGCCGCGTGGTTCAGCGGCGCCAGCAGGCGCACGAGGTCGGCGCCGTCCGCGCGCCCGCTGCGGATCTCGATCGCCATGGCGCCCTGGCCTGCCGCCGGCAGGCTGTCTTCCGGCGCCAGCACGGCGCGGATGCGCGATTCGAGTCCCAGGCGCTTCAGGCCGGCGGCGGCCAGGATGATGGCCGCGTAATCGCCACGGTCCAGCTTGCCCAAACGCGTATCGAGGTTGCCGCGCAGGGGCAGTATGGTCAGGTGCGGGTAGCGGGCGGCGATCAGCGACTGGCGGCGCAGGCTGCTGGTGCCGACGACGGCGCCCTGCGGCAGCTCGGCCAGGCTGGCGTAATCGTTCGACACGAACGCGTCGCGCGGGTCTTCGCGCTCGAGGATGGCGGCCAGGGCAAAGCCTTGCGGCAACTCCATCGGCACGTCTTTCAGCGAATGCACGGCCAGGTCGGCGCGGCCCTCTTCCATCGCCACTTCCAGCTCCTTGACGAACAGGCCCTTGCCGCCTACCTTGGACAGGGCGCGGTCCAGAATCTGGTCGCCGCGTGTGGTCATGCCGAGAATTTCAACGCTACACTGCGGATACAGGGCGGCTAGGCGCGCACGCACGTGTTCGGCTTGCCACATGGCCAGACGGCTCTCGCGCGTGGCGATCACCAGGCGGGCAGGAATATTCAATTCGTTCGGGGTCAATTCGGATGCTTTCAAAACAAGTTCTTTCGCTGTGGCTGTCGTTGTCATTGTCGTTGCCATTTCGCCCGTCCGATATCAATTTGTATCGGAATGGCGCCCGGCGTCGCTATAATCGTTATCCCTTGGCCTAGAAGGCCAAGTCAGGCTAGCGTCCATGTTGAAGACCACAAATTTTATCATGCGCCCCCTCCCCTCTGCGGCCAAACGCCCGGTGCGATCCACATTCCCTTGCTTTTACACTTACTTTGGTTCTTTATTATGCTCAATGACGCAGTAGCACCAGAAATAGTTCCAGCGGCCGGCTCCGACAAGGACGCGCCGCTGAAAGAAGACATCCGCCTGCTGGGCCGCCTGCTGGGCGACGTGCTGCGGGAACAGGAAGGCGACGCCGTCTTCAATGTGGTGGAAACCATACGCCAGACTTCCGTACGCTTCCGCCGCGAAGCGGACGCGGACGCGGCCCTGGAACTGGACGCCATGCTCAAGGAACTGAGCCGCGAACAGACGATTTCCGTCGTGCGCGCCTTTTCCTACTTTTCGCACCTGGCCAACATCGCGGAAGACCAGCACCACATCCGCCGCCGCCGCGCCCACCTGCTGGCCGGCTCGCCGGCGCAAAAGGGCAGCATCAGCTTCGCGCTGAAAAAACTGCGCATGGCCGGCGTGCCGCGCAAGACCGTCGACACCTTCTTCCAGGACGCCCTGATCGCGCCCGTGCTGACGGCCCACCCGACGGAAGTGCAGCGCAAGAGCATCCTCGACGCCGAGCACGACATCGCCCGCCTGCTGGCCGAGCGCGACCTGCCGCAGACGCCGAAAGAACGGCAAGCCAACATGCAGCTGCTGCGCTCGCGTGTCGCCACCCTGTGGCAGACGCGCATGCTGCGCTACTCGAAGCTGACGGTGGCCGACGAGATCGAAAACGCCCTGTCCTACTACCGCATCACCTTTTTGCGCGAACTGCCGGGCCTGTATGACGATATCGAGGAAGACATCGCCGCCGAGTACCCGAACGGCGACGGCACGATAGAACCGATTAATGCCGCCTACGTGCAGATGGGCAGCTGGATCGGCGGCGACCGTGACGGCAACCCGAACGTCAACGCGGGCACCATGCAGCACGCACTGGCGCGCCACGCCACCACCATCCTCGATTTCTACCTCGACGAAGTGCACGCGCTGGGCGCGGAATTGTCCGTCTCGACCCTGATGGTGGGCGTGAGCGCCGAACTGCAGGCGCTGGCCGACCAGTCGCCGGACGCTTCGCCGCACCGCAGCGACGAGCCCTACCGCCGCGCCCTGATCGGCATCTATGCGCGCCTGGCCGCCACGGCCCGCGCGCTGGGCGCCACCAACATCCTGCGCAAGGAAGTGGGCGCGGCAGCCGCCTATCCTGACGCGGCCGCCTTTGTGGCCGACTTGCGCACCATCGTCGCCTCGCTTGAATCGCACCACGGCGCCGCCCTCGTGCGCCCGCGCCTGGCCACCCTGGCGCGCGCGGCCGACATCTTCGGTTTCCACCTGGCGTCGCTCGACATGCGCCAGACCTCCGACGTGCACGAGCGCGTGCTGGCCGACCTGTTCGCGAAAAGCGGCGTGGCCGCCGATTACACGGCCCTGTCCGAGGAGGACAAGCAAGCGCTGCTGCTGAACGAACTGGCCCAGCCGCGTTTGCTGTATTCGCCCTACATTGCCTACGCCACGGAGACGGATTCCGAGCTGGCGATCCTGCGCGCGGCGCGCGACATCCGCCAGCGCTACGGTGCGCGGGCCATCCGCAACTACATCATCTCGCACACGGAAACCGTGTCCGACTTGCTGGAAGTATTGCTGCTGCAAAAGGAAACGGGCTTGCTGCGCACCGACTGGAAGGCCGGAGGCGACGGCGACAGTACGTGTGAACTGATGGTCATTCCCCTGTTCGAAACGATACCCGACCTGCAGCGCGCGGCCGGCATCATGAGCCAGGTCATGGCCTTGCCCCTGGTAAAACAATTGATCGCCAAGCAGGGACAGCTGCAGGAAGTCATGCTCGGCTATTCGGATTCGAACAAGGATGGCGGCTTCCTCACGTCGAACTGGGAACTGTACAAGGCGGAACTGGCGCTCGTCTCCGACTTTCAAAAGGCCGGCGTCAAGCTGCGCCTGTTCCATGGCCGCGGCGGCACGGTGGGCCGTGGCGGCGGACCCAGCTACGAAGCTATCCTGGCCCAGCCGCCGGGCACCGTCAACGGCCAGATCCGCCTGACGGAACAGGGCGAGATCATCGCCTCGAAGTTTTCCAATGCGGAAATCGGCCGGCGCAACCTGGAATTGCTGGTCGCCGCCACTCTGGAAGCGAGCCTGGCGCCGCAGGAAGCCAATCCGGCCCGCAACAGCCAGCTGGCGCAGTTCGAAGCCGTGATGGCGCAACTGTCGGACCTCGCCTATCACGCCTACCGCCACCTCGTGTATGAAACGCCGGGCTTTACGGAGTATTTCTTCTCGGCCACGCCGATTGCGGAAATTGCCGAACTGAACCTCGGTTCGCGCCCCGCCTCGCGCAAGGCCAACCAGCGCATCGAAGACTTGCGCGCCATTCCCTGGGGCTTTTCCTGGGGCCAGTGCCGCTTGCTGCTGCCGGGCTGGTTCGGCTTCGGCAGCGCCATCGAGGCCTGGATCAATCAGGCCGACGGCGCCGCGAAGGATGACAGGATCGCCACCCTGCGCGCCATGTACGCCGAATGGCCGTTCTTTGCCACCCTGCTGTCGAACATGGACATGGTGCTGGCCAAGACCGACCTGGCGATCGCCTCGCGCTATGCGGAATTGGTGGCGGACCAGGGCTTGCGCGAACGCATCTACAAGCGCATCACGGACGAGCATGGCAACACCTTGCGCTGCCTGGTGCTGATCACAGGCAATACGGAACGGCTGGCGGGCAATCCGCTGCTGGCCCGCTCGATCCAGAACCGCTTCGCCTATCTCGATCCGCTGAACCACTTGCAGGTGGAATTGATCAAGCGCAACCGCACCCTGTCCAACGCCGGTAAAGTCGACGAACGGGTGCACCGCGGTATCCAGCTGTCGATCAATGGCGTGGCGGCAGGCTTGCGCAACACGGGCTGATCACGTCAAGCTGCCATCGGCAGGCAGGGGCCGGCACCGCAAGGGCCGGCCCTTTTGCTTGCCCAATGGAAAAATATTCTCAAGAAAGCAATATTTGGTATTACACTAGCGTGGAATATCCTCCCCCCACTCCGGCGCCAGGCGCACCGCAGCGGCCAACCACGACGCCAGGAATGCGGATGAGCAAATGGTCGATTGAAACGCTGGGTGCGGCATGCGCCGCCATCATCCTGGTCGTGCTGGGCTGGCTGGCGGGCGCGGCCTGGCAGGAACTCAACTTCTGGGAACATGTCTGGCTGTCGCTGCTGCTGGCGGCCGCTGGCGGCATCGCACTGTGGCTGCTGCGCGTGCTGCGCAACCACCTGGCCAGCACGCGACTGCAGCTCGACGCCAGCGCCATGCGCTACCGCGACCTGAGCGAGACGGCGCAGGACGGGATGTGGCAAACGGATGCGGAAGGCACGATATTGCATCTCAACCAGCGCCTGTGCGACATGCTGGGCATCCCGGCGGAAAAGCTGCTGGGCCACAAGATGAGCGAATTCCACGATGAAGCGACCTTGCTGCGCCTGTGCCCGCTGAGGCGCACGCAGGAACACAGCTGCATGGGCGAACTGCAGTACTGGCACAGCGACGGCTCGGAACGCTGGGCCATGATCAGCGGCCGCTGCCTGTACGACCAGCTGGGTGCCCTGACGGGCGCGCTCGTGCTGGCCAACGACATCACGGAACACAAGCGGGCCGAGCATGCGCTCAGCGTCGCCCATGCGGAGCTGGAAAGCCGCGTGGCCCTGCGCACGGCCCAGTTGCTCGACGTGAATCTCCAGCTGTCCGCGGAAATCGCCATGCGCGCGCAAACGGAAGCGGCCCTGGCGCGCAGCGAGGAGCGGCTGCAGGACATCATTTCCATGATGCCCCTGTCGCTGTTCCTCAAGGATGCCGATTCGCGCATTTTGCTGATGAACCAGGCTTGCGAACAGCAATGGGGCGTGCGCCAGCAGGACATCGCCGAAGGACGCGACCTGCAGCACTTTCCCAAGGAGCAGAACATGGGCTTCCACGCGGCGGACCGGGAAGCATTTGCCAGCCGCAAGGTGGTGATCCGCGAAGAATTGGTATGGAACGCGCAGTTGCAGGAAAACCGCCTGGTGCAGACGCACAAGAAACCCGTGTTTGACGCCCACGGCCGGCCGCAGATGATCATCGCCATGGCCATCGACATCACCGACAGCAAGCGCAACGAGGAAAACCTGGAACGCACCCTGGCCCAGCTGCGCGAATTGACCGACCACCAGCAAACCATCAAGGAAGAAGAGCGGCGCCGCATCGCGCTCGACATTCATGACGACCTGGGCCAGAACCTGATGGTGCTGCGCATCGATGTGTCGCTGCTGCACGCGCGCACGGCCAAGGGCCATCCGCGCCTGCACCGCCACGCGCAGCGCGTGCTCGACACCATCGATACCACCATCCGCTCCGTGCGCACCATCATCAATGACTTGCATCCCAGTACTCTCGAGCTGGGACTGGGCCCGGCGGCCGAATGGCTGATCCGCCAGATGGAGGGCCGCGGCGCCATCCGCTACCGGCTCAAGCTCGACAGCGAGGCGCCGGACCTGGGCCTGGACCAGCGCCAGACGTCGGCCATCTTTCGCGTGCTGCAGGAATCGCTGTCGAACATCGTGCGCCATGCCCAGGCCAGCGAAGTGGAAGTGGCGCTGGCGCAGGACGCGGACGCCATCGTGCTGCGCATCAGCGACAACGGCATCGGCATGCAGCCGGGCGACCACGGCAAGCGGGCCGCCTTCGGCCTGAAAAGCATACGCGAACGTGTCCACGCGCTGGGCGGCGAACTGCGTATCGACAGCCAGGCCGGCCAGGGCACGGTGCTGGCCATCCACCTGCCGCAACCCAGGAAAGGCGCGCCGGCCGAGAATGACGAAATACAAAGATTATTAAAAACAGTAGCAAATTAAGTATCAATTTTAAACATAAAAAGTATAGTAAGTTTTTTCTTTGAGGAAACTATCATGCCGCCACGGTTCTCCCGGCTCCCCGCCCCACTGCTCGGCCTGTGCCTGCTGGCCGCCGTCTCCACCGCCAGCGCCACCATCTATGCCGAACGGGGCTTTGGTGAAAGGGATGGCAATGGCAGCATCGCGTCCGACCTGAACCCGGCGGGCCTGGTGGCCGGCATCATCATGGAGGAAGAAGGACGGCGCCGCGCCGTGACGTACCAGCATGGCCGCATCCGCGAGCTGGGCACCCTGGGCGGCGATGAAGGTTTCACCAAGGCCATCAATATCCATGGCGTGGTGGTCGGTTCGGCGCAGACGGCCAGCGGCGCCTGGCACGCCTTCCGCTACGATGCGGCGGACGGCATGCGCGACCTGGGCACGCTGGGCGGCACCAGCAGCTACGCCACGGCCATCGCGCGCGGCGGCCAGGTGGCCGGCTATGCCGATACCAGCGGCGGCGATTTCCACGCCTTTGTGACGCAAGCCGACCACAGCCTGCAAGACCTGGGCACCCTGGGCGGCGCCAGCAGCTATGCCAGCGGCCTGAACAGCCATGGCGTGGTGGTGGGCACGGCCCAGCGCGACGATGGCTACCGCCGCGCCTTCGTCTACCGCCCCGGCGCGGGCATGCAGGAAATCGGCACCCTGCCCGGCGGACGCATCAGCTCGGCCACCGCCATCAACGACGCGGGCCTGATCGTGGGCGCCTCGGAAACGGAGAAGCGGCGCTGGCACGCGTTTGCCTGGGACGGCAAGCGCATGCTCGACCTGGGCGCCATGATCGGCCAGGGCGACAGCTACGCCACGGCGGTTAATGCGGCCGGACACGTGGTCGGCAGCGTCAACATCAACGGCTATGAACCGATGACCTTTGTCTACAAGGAAGGCGTGATGACGGTGCGCCGCCGCGACGACGGCCTGTACCTGACCAACAAGATCACGGACGCCGGGCTGGTGGTGGGCGCCATCTACACGGGGCATAAATTCCAGGCCTTCGCCGTGCCGTCGCAAGCGTCGCCGCCACCGCCGCGCCGCAACCCGCTGGACTGGCTGTTCCTCACCTTCATCCTCGGCGCCAGCGGCGTGGCGCTGTACAAGCTGCAGCGCCATCACCGCGCCGGCCTGCCAGGCCAGCGCACATATTTTATGTAAGCAACGCTGGAGATGGACGAAAAAAAAGAGGCTTGCGCCTCTTTTTTTGTTGCTTGCCCTACGCTTAGTTTTGCGTCAGGAAGGTTTTCAATTTATCTGAACGCGAAGGCTGGCGCAGCTTGCTCATGGCTTTCGCCTCGATCTGACGGATACGCTCGCGCGTCACGTCGAACTGCTTGCCCACTTCTTCCAAGGTGTGGTCGTTCGACATTTCCACGCCGTAACGCATGCGCAGCACTTTCGCTTCGCGCGGCGTCAGGGAATCGAGCACTTCCTTGATCACGTTGCGCATCGATGCGTGCAGCGCGGCGTCCAGCGGCGCCAGGGTCGTGTTGTCTTCGATGAAGTCGCCCAGTTGCGAATCGCCATCTTCGCCCATCGGCGTTTCCATGGAAATCGGCTCTTTCGCGATCTTCATGATTTCGCGCACCTTGTTTTCCGGCATTTCCATCTTGACGGCCAGGGTCGCCAGGTCCGGCTCGCTGCCCGTTTCCTGCATGATCTGGCGCGAGATGCGGTTCATCTTGTTGATCGTTTCGATCATGTGCACCGGCACGCGGATGGTGCGGGCCATGTCGGCGATCGAACGCGTGATCGCCTGGCGGATCCACCAGGTGGCGTAGGTCGAAAACTTGTAGCCGCGGCGGTATTCGAACTTGTCGACGGCCTTCAGCAGCCCGATGTTGCCTTCCTGGATCAGATCGAGGAATTGCAAGCCGCGGTTGATGTATTTCTTGGCGATCGAAATGACCAGGCGCAAGTTGGCGACCGTCATTTCGCGTTTTGCGTGACGCGCACGCTTTTCGCCGGCAGCCATCTGCTTGTTGATCTTGCGCAAGTCAGCCAGCGGCAAGGCCACGCGCGCTTGCAGGTCGATCATCTTCTTTTGCAGTTCCTTGACGGCAGGCACGTTGCGGCTGAGGATGGCGCTGTACGGATACTTGCAATCGACTTCGCGGTCGACCCATTCCAGGTCGCATTCATTGCCCGGGAACACCTTGATGAAGTGGGCGCGCGGCATGCCGCATTTGTTCACGCACAGTTCCAGTACGGCGCGCTCGATGTGGCGCACTTCTTCCATCTGGCCGCGCAGGGTGTCGCACAGCTTTTCCACGACCTTGGCCGTGAAGCGGATGCCCAGCAATTCCTGCGAAATGGCTTCCTGCGCCTTGATATAGGCTTTCGAGTTATAACCCTCGGGCGCCTTGCGCATCTTGTCGTACTGCGTCGAAATGACGTTGAATTTCTCCAACGCATTCTTTTTCAGCTGCGCCAATTGCTCGCTCGAGAAACCGGCCGCGCCGCCATTGGCGTCGCCGTCTTCTTCCTCGGCTTCTTCTTCCTCTTCCTCGTCGTCACCGCTGGCGGCGGCAGGCGCGGCGGCAGCGGCTGGCGCCGGGGCATTGCTTTCGTTCAGATCGACGAAGCCGTCGACCACTTCATCGACCTTGATTTCGTCGCGCGCGATTTTTTGCGACAGCGCAACGATTTCACCGATGGTGGTCGGGCAGGCGGAAATGGCCTGGATCATGTCTTTCAGGCCGCCTTCGATGCGCTTGGCGATCTCGATCTCGCCTTCGCGCGTCAGCAGCGCCACGGCGCCCATTTCACGCATGTACATGCGCACGGGGTCGGTGGTGCGGCCGAAGTCGGAGTCGACGGTCGACAAGGCGGTCGCGGCAGCCGCTTCCACTTCATCGTCGCTGGTGACGGTGGCGACGTTGTCAGTCAACAACAGGCTTTCCGCGTCAGGGGCGCGCTCGTAGACGGCGATGCCCATGTCGTTGAAGGTGGCGATGATGCCTTCGATCGCTTCCGGATCGATGATGTTTTCAGGCAATTGGTCATTGATCTCGGCATAGGTGAGGAAACCGCGTTCCTTGCCCATGTTGATCAAGCCCGTGATCTGCTTGCGGCGGCGTTCGAGGTCCGCTGCCGAGGCTTCCGGATCGCCCAGTGCATCGGCCAGGCCGCCCTTGGCCTTGCGGTCGCGCGCCTTCGACACGGCCTTCAGTTCGGCGCGTTCGACGGCGTTCAGTGCCGCCACTTCATCGTTTTCCGGCGTGAATTCGCTTGGTTTGCGGCCACGACGGCCTGGCACCTTGACGGTTGGCAGGAAATAATTCGAGGTATCGATGGCGGCCAGGGCATCGGCGTCCGTGGTTTTGCTGACCACTTGCGCGCCGGTGATGATGGTCACGGGCGCCGCTTCCGGCTTGGCGCGCACGACTTTCGAACGGGCTGCCGTCACCACTTTGTTCGTGGCGGCGCTTTCGCTGACCTTGCGCGGCGCGGCCGGAGCCTTGGCGCCAGGGGCGATCTTCACGCTTGGCGTCTTCGCCGGGGCGGGTTCAGCGGCCTCGGTCACGTCGGCAACAGCCTCGGCGGCTGGCGCGCTGACGGCCGCTTCCGCAGCCGTATCGGCCGGTGGCACGGCGGCCAGGCGCGAGCGGCTTTTCTTCACCACGGTGACGACGGTCGGCGCCGTCGTGACGGTGGCTTCCGGATTCGCTTGCGCATTATCGATGAAGTAAGATAAAGTCGTTTTGGGTACGGCAAGTGGTGCCGCGGCTGGGCGTGGCGCCTTGGCGGACAACGTTAAAGTTTTTGGCGTATTCTTCATGAGATATCTCTTAATGCGAGACCAGATGGTGTCGGCGCGAAGTGAATGATTCCACCTAAGCCTGCGAAACCGGACTCGATGGAGCGTATTGTTGCGGCTACCGTGTTAACGGCAGCGGCGCCTGTCTATCGGGACGTTCAAAGCCCGCGCATCCGTCATGCGGAACGGCGGGGCCGAAGCCGGGTCAGATAAATAAGCGATGTACATTGCGGAATGAAAAAAAGCCCGTACCAGAACGGGCTTGAATCTATTGTTGTTCAGTGAAGACACAGCGGAGAGCAAGATTATGCACGAAGGCCAGTTATCTGGATAATTGATAAGAGGAATATCCGATATCAAAAATACTAATAATTGGGATCCTGTACCGCACTGCTCCTATCCCCTGCACACCTGAGCCAGACCGTCAAATACGGGGTCCAGTCATCAGCGCAAGCCGACATTATACACATTTCCCGCATTTCGCGCTGCGTCCGCTGTAGCGCGGACCCGCCTATCGCAGCGCAAGTTGAGCGCAAGTTGCCAAAAAAGACAATGCACTTGCCTGTGGCGCGTGCTATGCTCCCCTTTTATAGCCCAACCAATGATGTCGATGACCAGCTCCACGCCAGACCAGCAAGCCACCACTCCTGACACGCCAGTCGATGCAGCCCCAGCGGCGGCACCGGCCGCAGCGACCACGCCGGCGCCTGCCGGCCTGACCGCGCGCGCGCTGCTGAAGCAGTTCCAGGAGCAATTCCCGCCATTCCGCGATTGCCTGCCCTTGTCGATCGGTATCGACAAGCAGATCCTGGCACGCCTGCCGGACCTGGACCGCAAGCTGATGCGCACGGCGCTGGGCATCCACACGGGTTCGCTGCGCTACCTGCGCGTGATGGAAAAAGCCAAGGTACGCTACGACCTCGACGGCACGGCCGGCGCGGAAGTGACGCAAACCCACCGCGACCACGCCACGCAAGTATTGCAGCAGCGCTTCAAGAAGGAAGCCGAGCGCAAGAAAGCCGAGCGCGATGCAGCGGCCGCCGAAGAAGCAAACCGCTTGCGCCTGGAAAAACTGAATCAGCTGACCGCGAAATTCTCGCGCAAAGGCTGATCCGGTTTCATGGACACAGCTGCCGCACCGCCACTGCCCCCGTATCAAGGCATCGCCCTCGACCACGTCAAGCTGGTACGCACCAGCGATGATGCAAAAGCGGCCATGGCCGCCCTGCTGGCAGCGGACGCCATCGGCTTCGATACGGAATCGAAGCCGACGTTCGTCAAGGGCGAGTCTTCCACGGGCCCCCATCTGATCCAGCTGGCCACCGACGACATCGCCTACCTGTTCCAGGTGGGCAGCACGCCGGCGCCGGCCCTGGCCGAACTCAAAGCCATCCTCGAATCGACCACCACCCTGAAAGTGGGTTTTGGCCTGTCCGACGACGTCAAGCGCCTGCGCAACAAGCTCGGCATCGCGCCAGCCCAGGTGCTCGACCTGTCCGTCGCCCTGCGCGGCGGCCAACGCAACGACCTGGGCGCGAAGACGGCCGTGGCCAAGTTCTTCGGCCTGCACCTGCAGAAATCGAAAAAAATCTCGACCACCAACTGGGCCACCTCGCGCCTGACGGAAAAGCAGATCCTGTACGCGGCCGACGATGCGCAAGTGGCCCTGCGCGTGTACCGCCGCTGGATCGCCGAAGGCGGCAAGGTCACGCCGCAAAAAGCCCCGCGCGCCAGCACGCCACCGGCCCCGCCGCCCGCTCCTGCCTGAAGCTGGCGCCTTTCCGCAGCATGAACAAGAACAAGTCCATCGGCACCACGCTTGAGGCGATCGCCGCCGCCGAACAGGCGCTGGGGCGAGCGCTGCCCGCGTCCTACGTGCAATGGTTGTTGGTCAACAATGGCCGCGCGCTGGGCGCCTTGAGCATATTTCCCGTCTACGACGCGGCCAATGCGCGCAAGACGTGGGAATCAATCGAGCGCCACTACAACACGGGCTGGCAGGAATGGCTGAGGAATGTGGGTGGCGGCAACGAGGCCAGCGCCCTGCTGCCCTTCGCCCAGTTCGGCACGGGCGATTACTATTGTTTTGACTATGCGCAAACGGGGCCATCGGGCGAGCCCGTGGTCGTGCTGTGGTCGCATGAAACAGGCGCCACCAGCACGGTGGCACCCGACTTTGCGTCATTCCTCATACTGCCCGGCCGGCCGGGCTGAAACCCGGCGGCCGGCGCAGCCTTATTTGACCAGGCGCAAGGTCAGCGGATAGCGGTAAGTGATGCCATTGCTGGCCTTGACGGCCGCGACGATCGAGCACACCAGATTGGCCAGCGCCACGATCCAGAACAGGAACAGGCCGATCAGCACGAACGACAGGATGAAGCAGGCGAAATACCAGATGATCAGGGTGATCTGGAAATTGAGCGCTTCGCGGGCGTTCTCGGCCGAAAATTTATCCGCATCGTCTTTCTTGATCAGGTAAATGATCAGCGGCGCCACCCAGCTGGTGAACAGGCCGCCAACATGGGACAGAATGGCCATCGTCGTATCTTGCGTACGGCCCACTTCCGGCTGCGTGTTATCCATTATCATTCCCATCATTAGTTATAGATACATCAATATAGCAGCAATATTTCCTTTTGGAATGAAACACTTGCTGGTGCAAGGGACTTTTTTCATGTGCCGCTTGCCGCGGCCTGCGCCAGCCGCCCCAGGGTGGCGATGGCCTCTTCCAGCTGCGGACTCCACGGGTGGCCGTAATTGAGGCGAATACAGTGGCGAAACGCGCGCGTGGCGGAAAAGATAGGGCCGGGCGCAATGCTGATGCCGGCCGCCAGCGCGCTGCGGTGCAAGGCCAGCGCATCGATACCCACGGGCATTTCCACCCAGACAAAATAGCCGCCCTGCGGCCGCGTCACACGCGTGCCAGGGGGAAAATGCACGGCGATGGCTTGCAGCATGGTGTTTTGCTGCGCCGCCAGGGTCAGCCGCAGCTGGCGCAAGTGACGATCGTAGCCGCCCTGCGCCAGGTAGTCGGCCAGCGCCATCTGCAGCGGTATCGGCGCCGACAGGCTGGTCGTCAGTTTCAGGCGCTCGACCTGGCGCGCATAGCGGCCCGCCACGGCCCAGCCCAAACGAAAACCGGGCGCCAGGGTCTTCGAAAACGAGCTGCAATGCATGACGAGACCCGCGCTGTCGTGACTTTTCGTCAGACCGGGGCGCTGCTTGCCAAAGTACAGCTCGCCATACACGTCATCCTCGATCAGCGGCACGTCGTGGCGCGCCAGCAATTCGACCAGCGCGCGCTTCTTTTCCGACGGCATCAGGCTTCCCAGCGGATTCTGGAAACTCGTCATCAGCCAGCACGCCTTGGGCTGGTGGCGCTGCAACAGCTCTTCCAGCGCGGCCAGGTCGACACCATCGCGAGGGCTGGTGGCGATCTCGACGGCCTTGAGTTCCAGCCGCTGCAGCGCCTGCAAACAGGCATAGAAGCTGGGCGACTCGATCAGCACCGTGTCGCCGGGCCGCGTGACGGCTTGCAGGCACAGGTTCAGCGCTTCCAGCGCGCCATTCGTGATGACGATGTCGTCGCTGGAAACGGGCACGCCGTCGAGCTGGTAGCGCAGCGCGATCTGGCGGCGCAGTTCCGCATTGCCCAAGGACAAATCCGTGACGGTGCTCCACGGGTCGAGACGGCGCATGCTGGCCGACACGGCCCGCGCCAGCCGTTCCATGGGAAACAGATGCGGGCTGGGAAACGCCGAGCCGAAGGGCACGATATCGCGCGCGCCCACGGCGCCCAGCACTTCGAACACGAGGTCGCTGACGTCGACCGTGGTGCTGGCGGCCAGCGGATGGGAACTGTCCGGCTCGGGCGCCAGCGCGGCGCGCTGCGGCGCCACGTAATAGCCGGAGCGGGGACGCGAGACGATCATGCCGCGCGCTTCGAGCAAATAATAGGCCTGGAACACCGTCGACGGGCTGACGCCCCTGCGCGCATGCTGCTGGCGCACGGACGGTAACTTATCGCCAGGTAGCAACATCTGCGCGCTGATCATGGCGGCGACTTCTTCCGCCAACTCCTCATATCGTTTCAACCCTGCTCCTCAAACTGATCCGTAGTTTTATTGCACAACTGATCCTGTCACAGTAACAGCACCCGGTATATGCTAGGCTCATAAAAATTAGCCGGGCAGCAACACCGGTACACAATATCGACCGACGAGACAGGCTATTTTCCATGCAACTCTCCATGCTACCGCATTCCCTCTCCATGCTGGCCCTGGCCCTCATGATGCCCGGCATGGCATTGGCCGCGCCCGCTGCCATCTCCGCCAGCCACGACAGCCTGGAGCAGCGCATCAAGGCGTGCACGGCCTGTCATGCACAGCAGGAAAAGCACGACGCCTTCTTCCCCCGCATCGCCGGCAAGCCTGCCGGCTACCTGTACAACCAGCTGCTGAACTTTCGCGAGGGGCGGCGCCAGTATCCGCTGATGAACTACATGGTCGAACACTTGTCTGACGATTACCTGCGCGAAATTGCCGAGTATTTTGCGGCACAACACCCTGCCCCGCCGCCGGCCCAGCCCAGCGGCGCCGGCGCGGTCGCTCTGGCGCGGGGACAGCAACTGGTGCTGCGCGGTGACGCCGGCAAAAAGATTCCCGCCTGTATCGCCTGCCACGGCCAGCAGCTGGCCGGCGTGGCGCCCGCTATCCCCGGCTTGCTGGGCTTGCCGCGCGACTATATCAATGCCCAGCTGGGCGCGTGGAAGAACGGCATCCGCCGCGCCCATGCGCCCGACTGCATGGCGCAAGTGGCGCAGCGCCTGTCCGACGCGGATGTGGGCGCCGTCTCGGCCTGGCTGGGCACGCAGGTGGCCAGCGCCGATGCGCGCCCCGCCAGCAACATCACCGTGCCCTTGCCGCTGCATTGCGGCGGCGTGCCCGGTTCCAGCGCGCAGGTGGCGCCATGAAAAAATGGATGATCGCGGCCGCCATCGTGGCCATCGGCGCGGCCGGTGCCAGGTTTGTGCTGTACCCGGGCGACGACCCGGGGCCGCCCGCCGTGGCCAGCACCCTGAGCCAGGAACAGCTGGTCGCGCGCGGCGCCTACCTGGCCAAGGCGGGCGACTGCATGGCTTGCCACACGACGCGCGGCGGCGTGCCGTATGCGGGTGGACGGGCCTTGCAGACGCCGTTCGGCAAGGTGCTCTCGCCCAACATCACGGCGGACAAGGAAACAGGCATCGGCAGCTGGACGGCCGACGATTTCTGGCGCGCCATCCACAACGGCAAGTCGAAGGATGGCCGCTTGCTGTATCCGGCCTTTCCCTACACCAGCTACACCAAGGTGCAGCGCGAAGACAGCGACGCCCTGTACGCGTATTTCCAGAGCGTGCCGCCGCACAAGCAGGCGAACGCGCCGCACGCGCTGCGCTTTCCCTACAACCAGCAGATTGCGCTGGCCGCCTGGCGCGCCCTGTATTTCAAGCCGGGCGTGTACCAGCCGCTCACAAACAAAAGCATGGAATGGAACCGCGGCGCCTACCTGGTGCAGGGCCTGGGACACTGCAGCGCCTGCCATAGCAGCCGCACGACCCTGGGTGGCAGCGACGACGGCCTGTCGGGCGGCTTGATCCCTGTGCTGGGCTGGTACGCGCCGTCGCTGACGTCGGACGCGGAAGCGGGTCTCGGCGACTGGGATACGGCGCATATCGTGGAATTGCTGCAAACGGGCGTGTCGCCGCGCGCCACCGTCTTCGGCCCCATGGCGGAAGTCGTGCGGCAAAGCCTGCAGCACATGAGTACGGCCGACGTGCAGGCGATGGCCGTCTACCTGAAAAGCCTGCCCGGTCCCGCGCAGCCCGCACAACGGGCGCCGCGCGACACGTCGGAACAAGCGAGGCAGCAACTGGCGCTGGGCGCGAAACTGTATGAGGCGCAATGCGCTAGCTGCCACCAGGCCGACGGCAAGGGCGTGCCGCCCGGCTATCCGCCGCTGGCCGGCAACCGCGCGCTGACGACGCAGTCGGCTGTCAACGCCATCCGCCTCGTGCTCAACGGCGGCTTCGCACCCGGCACCCGCGGCAACCCGCGCCCCTACGGCATGCCGCCGTTCGGCCCCGTCATGGATGACGCGGAAGTGGCAGCCGTGGTGACGTATCTGCGGGCGTCGTGGGGCAATGATGCGCCGGCCGTGTCGGCGCTGGAAGTCAATAAATACCGCAGCGTGCCGCTGGAATAGGAGACATGAAAAAGCCGGCTTGCGCCGGCTTTTTCATGAACCACAGCAATCCTCAGCGGAACTTGCTCTTGTGCCCCGTCTTCAAGTCCAGCGCATAGCGCACGCCATTGTCCGTCAGCATGACTTCATCGGGCGGCTCTTCGCCGGCCAGGGCGCCGTCGATCAAAGGCAAGCCTTCACCCTTGCGCATCAGGTCGTCGCAGCGCTCGTACACGTTGGCGCAGCCCGTGGATGCCATCAGCGATTGCACGATGGCCACTTTCCACGCGTCGACGCCGCCGGCGTTGAATTCGCAGATCAGATAGCCTTGCACGCCGCCGAACAGCTGCACCACCAGGCCCGGCAAGCCCTCGTCCTCGCCCTTGATCAGGGTCAGCAGCTGGTTTTCGCCCGCCTTCTTGATGGCCGGCAGTTTTTTCTCGATGGCGGCCTTGACCCTGCGCTTGATCAGCGCGTGGTCGACCGGTTCGTCTTCCTTGAAGCTCCAGATGCGCGCGCGGATCTGCGACTTCGAATTGTAGGCGGCGCGGGCGATGAATTGCTTCGAGGAACTTTGCACGATGGCCGTCGAGCCGGGCTTCATTTTTTCCTGCGGTTTGCCTTCGACTTTTTCAATCGCGGACGCGTAAATCCACGATTGGCCCAGCAAGCTCTTTTCCTTGCCCTGTTTGATGGTGATGATCAGCATGTAATTCCAGTAGTGTGAGCGGCGCGTGCCGCTCGTCGTATGTCCCACCGACATGATACCTCATGCCATCCTGTCGCAGCCTCCTGCATTCCATGCCGCTGCTGGCGCAGTCTGTCGCAGGACGGTACGCAGACGCGGCCGGCTGGCATACCATGCTCTCATACCAATTCCAACAGGGAGCAAGAATGACACCGATACTTTTCCACCGCCGCCACCGCCGCCACGCCAGCGCCGCGGCCGCCCTGCTGCTGGCCGCCTGCGCGCTGGCCATCCCTGCCTCGCCGGCGCTGGCGTCGCCGCTCGACTGGATTTCCGGCAACAGCATCCAGGGCAGCGGCAAGCTGCAAAAGCAGACGCGCGACGTGGGCAGTTTCCATGCCGTGGCACTGAACGTGCCGGGTACGGTCGAACTGCGCATCGGCAACACGGACAGCGTCACCATCGAAGCGGACGACAATATTCTGCCGCTGATCGATACGGCCGTGGAAAACGGCACCCTGCGCATCCGGCCCGCCAAGCGCAACGCCAACTTCCGCCAGAGCAGCCTGACCATCGTCATCCAGGCGCGCCAGGTGGAGCGCGTCAGCGTGGGCGGCTCGGGCAACATCACGGCAACGGGTTTGCGCGCCGAGAACCTGCGCTTCGATGTGGGCGGTTCCGGTTCCATCCACGCGCGCGACCTCGACAGCCGCCAGGTGTCCATCGCCATCGGCGGCAGCGGCAGCTTCAAGGCCAGCGGCAAGACGGAGCAGCTGACGGCATCGATCGGCGGCTCGGGCAATATCGAGGCGGGCCGCCTGGTCGCGCGCGAAGTGCAGGTCAGCATCGGCGGCTCGGGCGAAGCCACCGTGTGGGCCAAGCAAGACTTGGCCATCAGCATCGGCGGTTCGGGCGAAGTGAGCTACTACGGCGACCCGCGCATCAGCCGCAGCATGCAGCGTTCGAGCAGCATCCGCCGCCTCGGCGCAGCACCGAATTGATCAACCACAATGCAAAAAGCCCGGATCGCTCCGGGCTTTTTGCATTTCAGACAGCCGGCATCAGCGGGCAGGCTTTACCGGTTCGCGGTCGATCAGGACCGTATTGACGCTGTCCGTCAGCCAGATCTGGCCATCCTGGATCGTGCATTGCAACTGCATGTTGCGCTGCGCCAGCTTGCTCATGTCTTGCGCCGCCTCGGATGGCAGGTTGATCACGGTCAAGTTCTTCGCCCGTTCCAGTTTATTCGCGATCTGCTTCCACCAGATGTGGCTCGTTGCGCCATAGCTGTAAACGATGACCTGTTCCGAACGGCCGCACGCCTTCAGGATGCGCTTTTCGTCGGGCTGGCCCACTTCGATCCACAGCTGGATGGCGCCCGTCAGGTCTTTCTGCCACAGGTCGGGCTCTTCCGTGTCGAACAGGCCCTTGGTAAACGTCAGCGCCTCGTCGGCATGGATGGCGAACGCCAGCAGGCGCACCATCATGCGCTCGTCCGTTTCGGACGGGTGGCGCGCCAGGGTCAGCGCGTGATCCTGGTAGTAATTGCGGTCCATGTCGGCGATCTGCAGATCGGCTTTGAAAATTGTTGCTTTGAGGGCCATCGTGTTTCTGTCTCGGTAAAGTGAATAGTGAAGTCGGTATCAGCGGAAAACCACCGTCTTGTCGCCATTTTTCAGGATGCGGTGCTCGACGAACCATTTCACGGCGCGCGCCAGCACGACGCACTCGACGTCGCGGCCGATGGCCGTCAGGGTTTCCGCATCCATCGCATGGTCGACGCGCTCGACGTCCTGCTCGATGATCGGGCCTTCGTCCAGGTCGCCCGTGACGAAATGGGCCGTCGCGCCGATCAGCTTGACGCCGCGGTGATGCGCCTGCGCATACGGCTTGGCACCCTTGAAGCTGGGCAGGAAGGAATGGTGGATATTGATGGCGCGGCCATCGAGCGCCTGGCACAGGCCCGGCGACAGGATTTGCATGTAGCGCGCCAGCACCACCAGGTCGATCTTGTGCGTGTCCATCAGGTCGATGATCTTCGCTTCCTGCGCCAGCTTGGCCGCTTCCGGCGCGCCGGTGGCCAGCGGCAGGTGGTGGAAGGGAATATTGTAGCTGGCCGCCAGCTGGTAGAACTCCATGTGGTTCGACACGATGGCGGGAATTTCCACGTTCAGCAAGCCGCTCTTGTAGCGGAACAGCAAATCGTTCAGGCAGTGGCCGATCTTCGACACCATCAGCATGACGCGCGGCTTGACGCGCGCATCGTGCAATTGGCCATGGAAAGCGCCGTTCAGCTGCATGGCTTGCGACAGGTCGGCGAAGTCGCTGCGCAACTGGGCGTCGCTGACGGCGCCGTCTTCCAGCGCGAAATGCACGCGCATGAAGAACAGCTGCGATTCCTGGTCGCCGAATTGGGCGGAATCGAGGATGTTGCAGCCGTGTTCGGCCAGGAAGCCGGAGACGCGGTGCACGATGCCGCGCTGGTCCAGGCAGGACAGGGTCAGGATGTATTCGGGATGCGTCATGGTCGCGGAATCAGGAAAAAGTAAGGCTATGCTCGGCTCAGCCACGCGCGCCGGCCATCGGCTGCGCTGCCGCGAGCCGGCTATTGTCGCACGGCCGGGCCTGTAAACATGCATTTTCCACACAAGCGGCATGGCTGCCGACTGCGGCGACCTGATTGACGTTCATTTGATCTGGCACAAAGTGATCGCGTTTTTCCATCTGCCGGACCCCATTCTCGCGCCAAACCGGCATCTGCCATGGAACCTGGCACGCCGTTGGGCGTCTATCTCTTTGCTTGTTTCACCATACGTCGCACCCGGCGCACCGGGTGTTTCCCGGATCAGTTTTTCATTGAGGTAGAACATGTTCACAAACAGTATTTCCCCCAGTCTCAGCCCCGCCCTGAAGTCCCATCTCGAGGCCCAGTGCAGTTTCGCCACGGAACTATCGCGCAAGATGTTCGATACGGTGCAGCAATTGAGCGAGCTGCATCTGCGGCTGGCGCAAGACCTGCTGCAGGAATGGAGCAACGCCAGCCAGCAACTGCTGTGCGCACGCGACACGGGCGAGTTCATGTCGATGGCCGCCGGCCAGCTGCAGCCAAGCGGCAACAAGCTGCGCCAGTATCAGCAGCAACTCGGCAATCTCGTCGCCAACGCCAATGTCGAAATGAACCGCACAGCAGAGAATCACCTGCCCGAAGCGCGCCGCACGGCCGTGGCCTTCGCTGACGAAGTGGTGCGCAAGACGGCGGAAGAAACGGAAAAAGCCGCGCAACGCCAGCGTGAAATGATTGAAAAAATGCATGCCACGGGCCACCGCGACGGCGCGGGCAGCAGCCGCGATACCAGCAGGCAATCCGAGCAGGCGCATTGAGCACCTGCATTGACCACTTGACCCCACTCGACAGCAAGGAGAGCGACATGGCTAGCAATCAAGGAAATGAACAGGGCAAAGGCGCTGGCAGCAGCCAGAAAACCAGCGAATCGGGCAGCGCGAAAGGCACGAGCAAACGCGGTTTCGCCGCCATGAATGAGGAGCAGCAACGCGAAATTGCCAGCAAGGGCGGCCAGGCAGCCCATCAAAAAGGCACGGCGCATGAATTCGACTCGGAAGAAGCACGCCGGGCCGGGCAGAAAGGCGGCGAAGCCGTCAGCCGCAACCGCGAACACATGGCGGAAATCGGCCGCAAAGGCGGCGAAAGCCGGCAATCGGCCCAGCGCGCCAATGAAAGCCGCAGCACGGCGGCGCGCGGCGGCGGCACTGGCCGGCAGGGCGGCAAGGACGAAGACGACAAGGGCTGACCAGAGTTGACAGGACTGCCCGGGATCAGCGGCTTGGCCCTGCAGCGCACGGCTTGACGCAGGAAGGCACGGGGCGGCCCTGGCGGCCCCATGCAAGGGCTGGCGCAGCGCCGGGGGCGGCGGTATGGTACATTCTCGCCTTACCGACACCTCCGCGCCACGTCCCGCCCTTCCCCGCATGCAGCCATCCCTGAAATACCTGAGCGCCTATTCCGAACAAACGCAAGCGCAAGTGCAGCAACTGATCGCACAGGACAAGCTGGGCGACGTCCTGTTGAAACGCTATCCGAACGCGCACGATGTGCGCAACGACAAGGCTTTGTATCAGTATGTGCAGGACTTGAAGAATGAATTCCTGCGCAATGCCGAGCCCATCAACAAGGTGGCGTTCGACAGCAAGATCCATGTGATCCAGCATGCGCTGGGCTTGCATACCTCGATCTCGCGCGTGCAGGGAGGCAAGCTCAAGGCCAAGCATGAAATCCGCGTGGCCACCATGTTCAAGGAAGTACCGCTGGAATTCCTGCGCATGATCGCCGTGCACGAACTGGCGCACGTCAAGGAAAAGCAGCACGACAAGGCGTTCTACAAGCTGTGCACGTATATGGAACCGCAGTACCACCAGTACGAATTCGACGTGCGCCTGTATCTGACCCAGCTCGACCTGTCAGGCCAGCGCCTGTGGTCATGAAGTCCTGGTCATGACATCCACGTAAAAATGCCGCCCGGCATACAACTGGGCGGCATTTTTACTGATGCGCCGGCATGGCCGGCGCCATGTTCAAGCTCAGGCGGCGTTCTTGCGGCGAAGCATAAAGCCCATCAGGCCCAGACCGCCCAGCAGCATGCCGTAGGTGGCCGGTTCCGGCACGGCGCTGACAGTGGCGGCGATATTGTCGACCTGGAAGGTGTGCAAGGCGCCTTCCTTCCACGTTGCCGACAGCAGATTGCTGAAACCTGTAAACGTGTAATCGGCAAAGGTGTGGCCGCCACCGAGGGTGAAGGTCTGGCTCACCGTGCCGCCGCCCACTTGATGGCCGACGAACGTCACGTCAAAGGAACCGGGCAAGCTCACGAAGTCGGCCAGGCTGATCGAGCTCAGCGAGAAAGCGGCGCCATCGGCACGGCTCAGGGTGGTCGTCGACAGTGGGGTCGCGCCGAGACCGGCCGAGCCGGCATAGGCGAAGCTATCCTGGTGCGCCGAGCTCAGCAGGCCGAGGAAGCTGCTGTCGAAGTTGTAGCCGCCTTCGGAGTAGGAATTGAACACGGAACCGAAGTAGCCCGGTTGTTCCAGCGAATCAAAGCCGATGGTGGTGGTTTGTGCGTGGGCGCCGCCAGCGGTAGCGAGAACGGCGGCGACAGCGGTCGCTCGCAAGAGGGTCATTGGTTTCAAAATAGCATCCTTTCGAGATGATGAAGTAGCGTGGTTGTGGCAACTTGAAACGGCTCGGCACCTTTTTTGGGGAGTCTGTACAACGCTCGTCGGTGTCCGATATTCCTAACTTTTGAACCCTGACAGTAGACCACAGCCATGATTAAAAATCATCTTCATTTTCAAAAAAACATGCTTCTAGAGCAATTTTATAGCCATATTTTTATTAATTAAGTCATTCAGCCCGATCAATTTTCCCGTGCAGAAATAAAAAAGCCATGCAGTGCGCACCGCATGGCTCTTTCAAGCGACATCAAAAATAGTTGCCTGACGGCGTCCGCACGGCCAGGCGAACATGGCCTTACGGCACGCACTCCTTCAGGCGCTGCATCAGCGCTGCCGGATCGGCGTCGGCATTGAGGAATGCCGCGTGCTGCGGGCGGATGAAACCCTGTTCTTTGCCGTTTTGCACGAAAGCGATCAAGCCATCGTAGAAACGGTCGACATTGAGCAAGCCGATCGGCTTGGCGTGCAAGCCCAGCTGGGCCCACGTCAGCATCTCGAACAGTTCTTCCAGGGTGCCATAGCCGCCGGGCATGGCGATGAAGGCGTCGGACAGGCTGGCCATCATCGCCTTGCGCTCATGCATGTCCTTCACGATGAACTGGCGCGTCAAGCCCATGTGGCCCACTTCGCGTTCGACCAGCTGGGTGGGAATCACGCCCGTTACCTCGCCGCCCAGGCGCAGCACTTCATCGGCGATCACGCCCATCAGGCCCACCTTGCCGCCGCCATACACGAGCGAAATATTTTCCGCCACCAGCACGCGCGCCAGTTCGCGCGCCGCCACGGCATAGTCCGGCGAGACGCCCGCGTTGGCGCCACAGTACACACATAAAGCCTTGATCACAGTAATCCCTACCCTTTCAATTCATCGATGGCCGCCTCGACTTCGAGGCGTTCCTTGGCGTCCAGCGCCACGCACTCGGCCGCCTTTTCATACAGGGCCAGCGCTTCCGCCAGCTTTTTCTTTCCGTCGAGCATGTTCAACGCGCGCGCATATTCGCTGTGCGCCAGCGCCGAATACGGCGTCAGGGCCAGCGCCGTCTTGAAGTGCTGGTAGCCGTCTTCCTTGTTGGCGCCGTAGGTCAGGCTGCCTATCATGGCGCCGACCTTGTCGATAATTTCCGTATGATAAATCCCAAACGCGATATGCGCTTCCGCATGCATGGGCGCTACCGTCATCGTGCGGTCCAGGCTGTTGCGCACGCGCGCGCCCATGCCTTGCGCCAGTGCCTTGACGACGGACGTGCCCAGCGCGTAGCGGCCCAGGCTGTAGGCATGCCAGTAGTAGCCGGCCGGATTGTCAGGCTGCTCGCTCTGCTGGCGCTCGCAGCGCTCGGCCACTTCCTCGTACATGTCGAGTTTCTGGCTGTCGTTTCCTTCCAGGTGCGTGGCATAGATGCAGGTGGCCTTGTGCGCCACCGCATAGCCGGGCACGCCGACGGCCAGGCCCAGCTTCACGGCGCGCTCGAAGTCGCCCGCGTGGAAAGCCAGCCAGGCTTGCAGCAGCGCAGGGTGCGTGGGAAACGGTTCCACATCGCCCGCATGCAGGCGCGGCCAGGCCGCTTCCAGGGTTTGCGGCGTGTAGACATATGCTTCGTCCGGATAGGGGAATTGTTTCCAAGCCATCTCTCTCTCCTGTAATTGACGACGTGGCGCCAGCAGCAGCGTCAGTCGTTCTTGAGTTTGGTCACATATTCTTCCGACAGTTTGCGAAACAGCAAATGCGTTTCATTGCGCAGATACGGCCCGATCAGGGACAGCACCTGGTAGCAGCCGCGCGCCAGCGCATCGGACATCGATTGCTGCTCGCTGTACTTGCGCGGGTTGCGCACGTATTCGTACGACAGCCAGTAGGTGGCGACGACGACCATATTCGTCGCCATGGCAGCGACTTCCATGTCCGACGCTTCGAGCGACTGTTCGCTGCGCAAGTCTTCGCACAGCTGGGTGGCCACCTTGATCTTGTGCGCCAGGATCAGTTTGAAATGCAGTTCCAGCTTGCGGTTGCGCGACAGCAAATCGTTGAGGTCGCGATAGAAAAAGCGGTAGCGCCAGATCAGTTCGAACATCAGGTGCAGGTACAGCCAGACGTCCTCGATATTCGAGCGGCGCCCGTCGGGCACGGTCAGGATGCGTTCGATTTCCGCCTCGAACTGGACGAAGATCGAGTTGACGATGTCGTCCTTGTTACGGAAGTGGTAATACAGGTTTCCCGGCGAAATGTTCATCTCTTCCGCAATCACGGTCGTCGTGATATTCGGCTCACCAAACTCATTGAACAGGCGCAGCGACAACTCCAGGATGCGTTCGCGGGTACGGCGTGGTGCTTTTTGTAGCATGGCGGGCAATCTCTCTGTGTTCTGCCTCAAGCATACCACCTAAGATAGTCGTAATGAAACACTGCGCCCGCTGGCGCCGGCGAAAACCGCAGGCAAAAAAAAGCCTGCGCGAGCAGGCTGGAGGAATGCGGCGCCAGCTCAGGCGGCCGGCGCTTTTTTCTTCGCCGCCGGTCTCGCGGCGGGTTTGCTCGCTGGCTTGCTTGCGGCGCGCGGCGCAGCCTTGGCCGCCGGCTTGGCCGGGGTCTTGGCGACGGCCCCCTTCGGTGAAACTTTCGGCACCGCCTTCACGGCGGGCTTGGCCACAGCCTTCGGCTTGGGCGCCAGCGCGGCCTTGGCCGACAGCGCCGCCACCTGCCGGCTCAAGGCATCGATCTGCGCGTGCAGCGCGGCGATGTCCTGTTGCGTGGGCACGCCGATCGTGGCCAGTGCGCGCGCCACGCGCTCTTCGAACACTTGCTCAAGCTTGTCCCACGAGCCGCTGGCCTGCTTGCCCACGCCATCGGCCAGTTTGCCGACGCTGCCGCTGACGTCGGCCACCTTGTCTTCGGCCCGTTTCTGGAATTCCGTGCCTTCCTTCACCAGCCGGGAAAACACGCGTCCGCCCTCTTCCTGCGCCTTGGCGAATGCGCCGAGGCCCGCTTGCCAGATCTGCTGCGCGGACGAGCGCACGGCACTCGTCAATTCCGTATCTTCCGTCAGCGCCTTCAATTTCTTCACCATCGCCAGCTCCCGTCATGTGAAAGGCCATGCCACTTCATGGATGCGTTTTATTCTAGAGAGCAAAACTAGAGACGGGAGTCTAATTCGATGGAAAGCTGCGGCGCAAGGTGCGCCAGCGCACGCGGCGGCCAGTTGCCCGCTGCGGAAAATCCTCAGGCCGCCGCTTTCACCTGGCCATGCAGCAGCTTGTGCAGGCGGAAGCCTTCGCGGATATTCTCGCGCAGCACGGCGCCTTTCCACGGCTTGGTATAGAAGCGGTCGACAGCGCCGCGGTTGATGGCCGCCATGATGGGCGTCAGATCGGCAAAGGCCGACAGCATGATGCGGAAGGTATCGGGGCACAAATGTTTGACCCGCTCCATGAATTCGGTGCCGCTCATCAGCGGCATGCACTGGTCGCACAGGATCACCTGCACCTTGTGGCGCGCCAGGATGTCGAAGCCCTCGGCGGCCGTCTGCGCCGTCAGGATGCGGTAGCCGTCCTGCGCCAGGAAGTCGCTGAGCACGTCGAGCATGAAGACATCGTCGTCGACGATCAGCAGGGTTTGCTGCTCTTCGCTGCCCGCATCCTGCGGCGCCTGCAGCAGCTTGCCGCCCATCAGCATCTGTTCGAATTCTTCCTGCGGCACGGGGCGGCTGAAATAATAGCCCTGCATCTCGTCGCAGCCATGGCGCCGCAGGTAGGCCAGCTGCGCATCGTTTTCCACGCCTTCGGCGATCACTTCCAGCTTCATGCTGTGCGCCATGCTGATAATGGCCAGCACGATGGCCGCGTCGTCCGGATTGCTCGTCACTTCACGCACGAAGGCGATGTCGATCTTCAGCTTGTCGATGGGGAAGCGCTTCAGGTAGGCCAGGCTGGAATAGCCGGTGCCGAAATCGTCGATGGAAATCTGGATGCCCAGCGCCTTCAGGTTGCGCAGCACGGCGATGGTTTCCTCGGCATTCGACATCAGCGAGCTTTCCGTCAGCTCCAGCTCCAGCAGGTCGGGCGCGATATCGTGCTTGCGGATCGCCTTGAGCACCTCTTCTTCCAGGCCGCCGACGAAGAACTGGATGCCCGACACGTTCACCGACAGGTGTACGGGGCCGATGCTGCTGGCGCCCCATTCGCTGATCTTCTTGCAGGCCTCGTCGAGCACCCAGTTACCGACGCGCACGATGAGACCCGTTTCTTCCAGCAGGGGAATGAACAGGGCCGGCGAAACCATGCCGTGGCCGGGACGGCGCCAGCGTATCAGCGCCTCGGCGCCGCTGATGCGCCCCGAGATGATATTCACCTTGGGCTGGAAGAACAGCACGAATTCCTCGTTGTCGATGGCACGCCGCAAGGCATTTTCCATGTCCAGCCGCGCCATCGATTGCGCGTTCATTTCCGCCGTGAAGAAGCGGAAGGCGTCGCGGCCCGCTTCCTTGGCCCGGTACATGGCCGTGTCGGCATATTGAATCAGGGTGTCCGCATCGGCCGCATCCTCGGGGAACACGGAAATGCCGATGCTGACCGTCACCGTCACCTCGTGGCCCTGCAAGTCGAAGGGCTTGCGCATCGCCTCGCGGATCTTGTCGACCACGCCGACGGCATGCTGTGCGCCTTCGGGCAGCAGCAGGATGGTGGCAAATTCATCGCCGCCAAAGCGGCCGATGGTGTCGCGCACACGCAGGCAATCGACAAGGCGGCTGGAAAACTGGCGCAGCAGGTCGTCGCCGATCGTGTGGCCCAGGGTATCGTTGATATTCTTGAAGCGGTCGACATCCATGAACAGCACGGCCACGGCCCACTGGTGCTCGGCCGCCTGGGCCAGCGAATGGGTCAGCGAGGCGTAGAACTGGCTGCGGTTCGGCAAACCCGTCAAGGTGTCGAAATGGGCCAGTTTCATCAGGCGCTGCTCGGCGTCCTTGCGCTCCGTGATGTCGCGCGCCACGGCCACCAGGATCCAGCTCTGCCCCGAGCGCAGGGTGCGCCGCTGCACTTCCACCGACAGGGGCGAGCCGTCCTTGCGCTGCAGCTGCAATTCCGTCATCGGGCCGCCCTGGTCGCCGGCCAGCAGCTTGTTGTACAGCTCTTCCAGCTGGGATTCGCCCTCGTGCGCGCGGCCCGGCCCCACGCGCAGGAAATCCTCGCGCTCGAAACCGAGCATGCGGCAAGCCGTCTGGTTGACGTCGACGAAGCACATGCCGGCGCGGTCGACGAGGAAAATCGCGTCGGCCGTGGCGTCCATCGCCAGGCGGAAGCGGCGCAAGTCTTCATCGAGGCGGATGCGCGCCGCCATGTCCAGGGTCAGCTGCTCGTGGTGGCGCTTGATCTCGTCGTACAGCAGCAGGTTGTCGTAGGCGACGGCGATCTGCGCCGCCACCGTGGCGGCGACCCGTTCGTCGACTTCGGAAAATTCATTCGCCCCCAGCTTGTCGACCAGGTACAGCCAGCCGTGGCTGCGCTCGCGCGAGGCGATGGCCACGCCGAGGAAGGAGTGGACGGGCGGGTGCGTGTCGGGCAGGCCCAGCGCGCCGGGATCGCCCTTCAAGCCATTGACCCGGTATGGCTGGCGCTGTTCCAGCAAGCGGTTCAAAATGCCCGTGCGCGGCGTGCTGGCGATGCGATCGAGGTTTTTCTCGGCGCCGCACGAGGAAAAATAGCTGAGCTTTTCGGCGCCCTCTTCCAGTACGCCGATACAGGCGTACTTGGAGACGCAGATATTCTGCGCCACCTTGCAGCCCGCCTCGATCAAGGCGCGCGGATCGCGTTCGGCACCCAGCTCGATGCCCAGTTCGATCAGGGCCGTCAGGCGCAGGCTCACCGCCTGCAGGCTCGACAGCGAGCGCGACAAGCGCTCCGTCATGATGCCCAGGTCTTCGGGGAGCGCGGCTTGGCCCTCGCGCTGGCTGGCCAGCTGCGAAATCTGCTGGCTGCTCGATTCGAGTTCGTCGAGGTAGCCGCTGACCTGGTGCTCGATGCCGGCCAGCTGGCCCGTGGCGGGAAGCGCCGCCCCGCCGCCCGCGCCCGGCACCGCCGGCACCTGGGGCGCCGCCGGCATCAGTCCCAGCGCCTCGTTGACGGTGCGCACGATGACTTCGGGATCGGACGGCTTGGGCAAGACCCAGCGCACGCCGCACGCCTGCGCCAGCAGGATCGCTTCCTGCTCGCGGTAGGTGGCCGTATAAAAGATGATGGGCACGTCGGCCAGCGCGGGATCGGCATGCACGCACGTGACGAATTCGTAGCCGTCCATGTTCGGCATGAGGATGTCGGAGATGATCAGGTTGGGCCGTTCGGTACGCAGTATTTCCAGCGCGTCGGCGCCGTTGGCCGCCTCCAGCAGGCGGTGGCCGCCGTAGCCGAGAAGTGCGGTCAGGAACTCGCGGTTCAGCACATGATCATCGACGATCAGGATGGTGGCTATGTCGTTTTTAACTGGCGTCGACGGCGCCCCGGGTAAAAAAGACTCCAGCTCCGCGACGAACAGGTCGGGTTCGATCGGCTTGCCGATGTAGCCATTGAAGCCCGCTTCGAGCAGGCGCTCGCGGTCCCCCACCATGGCCAGCGCCGTCACGGCCAGCGCCGGGATCTTGCGCAGCTGCGGGTCCTTCTTCAGCTCCGCCACCACGCCATAGCCATCGAGCTTGGGCAAATGCACGTCGCAAATGATCAAGTCGGGCAACTCGCTGCGCGCCATGCGCACGCCCTCTTCGCCGTCATAGGCGGCCAGCGGCGTGTACCCGAAGGCACGCAGCAAGTACACCATCAATTCCATATTGGTGGCGTTATCTTCGATAATCAGGATACGTGCGGACAATTAGCGCCCCCAATAAAAACGGCATGGACTCATTTTTCCGCATGCGCGGGCTACATAACAATCGTATAACATCTTGCCATAGATTCAGAGAAATTTCTGGCCGACGTACGCCTGCAGAACGGCTCAAGCGGCCTCATGAACAAATTTTCCCCGCTTATCTTCTGACGTTAGCTTAATACAGTACGCCAGTGGAAAACAGCATTTTCTGCCTCGTGCGTTGTTAAACATGGGCAACAGCAGAGTCAAAAGAGACAGTCTTGCCATGCAGACAAAACACAACAGGACTCAGGCGAAATGGGGAGCGGAGGGAGGCTGGGCGACTTCGCTCTTGATAGTGATTTCTGCCAGCAGCTGGCGCAGCACGCGCGCATCGCTGGCCAGCGCCACGTGGCCGATGCCGCCGAAAGCGATATTGCGCGCGCCCGGCAGCTGCGCGGACGCTTGCGGCGCGACGATATTGTCGTGATGCGAATAGATCGACGTGATCAGGGCACGCGTCTCGGGCGTTTCGCTGGCGGCCAGCTGCGCCAGCCAGCCGCTGGGCGTGCCATTGACGCGGCTCATCTGGCGCGCATTGGCGCCCGCCGCCAGGTTGGCCAGCGCCGTGCCGTGGTGCGGCGTGCCGATCGTGATGATGCGGGCCACGCGGGCCGCGCCGTAATGGCGCAGCCAGGCGCGCGCCACCAGGCCGCCCATGCTGTGGGCGACGAGAATCACGCGGTCGCTGCCCGTGCGGGCACATAGCTCGGTGATGGCTTGTTCGACCAGCGGCACGAACTCCTCGATATCGGCGTTGATCGGTTCCAGGTCGATCGCCTTGTGCACGATACCGGCCCGTGCCAGCTGCAGGCTCAGCTTAGTCCAATAGCCGCCGTTGCACACATAGCCGTGCACCAGCAGCACCGGCATGCCCTGGCCGGGGATGCTGCCGGCCGCATGCAGGCGCGGACGCAGCATGCCCCATGACGACGTCCACAGGGTGGCACGCAATTCGCCCAAAAACAGGCGCGCCGCGCCCATGGCGCCCAGCTGGTATTCAGGCGGCACGGGGCTGCCCAGGCGCCGGCTCTCCCAGAAATTGCGCACGACGATCATCGCGCGCACGGCCAGCAGCATGGCCAGCGCCAGCAGCACGGCCAGCAGCGGCGAGGCGACGCCCCACGCCTGCATGGCCAGGTACGCCAAGCCCAGCACGGCCAGCACTTGCAGCAGCATCAGCCACTTGAGGATGCGCGCGATCATGCGGCCGCCGCGACGGGAACGGGCGCGGGCTTGCCCGTCAGCGCTTGCGCCAGGCCGCTGGCCAGGCGCGCTGCCAGCGCGTAGATCGTCAATTGCGGATTGGCGCCGATCGACGTGGGGAACAGCGAGCCGTCATGTACGGACAGGTTGCGTACGCCGTGATAGCGGCCATCGGCCCCCGTCACGCCCAAGCGCGCATCGTCCGACATGGCGCAGCCGCCCATCACGTGGGCCGACACCACGCGTGCCAGCAGCGCCTTCATCGGCAAATCGCCGATGGCCTGCTTTGCCTGCGCCCAGCTCGTGTAGTGGCTGGCCAGCTCATGCACGGGATAGACGCTCCTGGCGCCGGCCGCGAACTGGATTTCCGCCATCGACAGCAGCGCGCGCCGCACGCCATCCCAGAGAAAAGGCGTGAGCGGATAGTCGAGCACGGGCGCGCCGAAACCGTCGATGGACACCGTGCCGCCCGCCGCATCATGGTGAAAGCCGTCGCGCAGCAGCGCCAGCAAGGCGTGCGCATGGGGAAATTCGCGCATGGTGCGCGCATGTTCGTCACCGAAGCCGCCCATGGTGGTGGCCATCAGCAGCGGGTGCAAGGGCGGCGCTTCGAGCTTGTAGCCGATAGGGCCATCGATGGGCGCCGTATGCAGGAAATGGTCGGAATAAATCGTCTGCGGCGCGCCCGCATAGGCGTCGACCCTTTGCTGGAACAGGCCCGCCGAGACCACGGTCGGATGCAAAAAGGTGCGCCGGCCCAGCAAGCCGTGCGGGTCGGGCGCCTGCGAGCGCAGCAGCAGCGCGGGCGAGTTGATGGCGCCGCCGGCCAGCACAAAGTGTTTCGCGCGCAGCGTCAGGCGCACGCCCGTGGGCGCCTGTCCGGCGGCGTCCAGCGCCGTCACCTGCAGGCTGTCGATGCGCTCGCCCTTGAAAGTGAAACGTTCGGCGCGCGCATGCACGAGCAGGCCCGCGCCCAGCGCCAGCGCCGACGGGATCGTCGTCACCAGCATCGACTGCTTGGCGTTGGTCGGGCAGCCCATGCCGCAGTAGCCGAGGTTCCAGCAGCCGTTCACGTTGCGCCGGATGGCGGCCGTGGGGATGCCCAGCGCCGTGGCGCCACGGCGCAACAAGTCGTTGTTTTCGTTGGGCGGCGCGGCCCAGTCGCTCACGTGCAGGCGTTTTTCCATCATGGCGAACCACGGCGCCATGGCATCGACGCCATAGCCGGACAAGCCAAAGTGCTTGCGCCAGTATTCGAGGGTGCCGGGCGGCGTGCGAAAGCTCGAGGTCCAGTTGACGGTGGTCGAACCGCCGACCGTGCGCCCCTGCAGGATATTGATCGCCTTGTCGCGCGTCTTGCGCGCGGCCGATTCCTGGTACAGCGCGGGATAAGCGTCCGCTTCGCGCATCTTGAAGTCTTGCGAGGACTTCAAGCCGCCCTCTTCGACGATCAGCACTTTCAAGCCGGCCAGCGCGAGGATTTCCGCCGTCACGCCGCCGCCGGCGCCGCTGCCGATGACGACGACGTCCGCTTCCAGGGTGCGGTCGGCGGCCAGGGTGCTGGCGTCGGTGACGTTCCAGCCTGCGGCCAGGCCGGCGGCGATCGGGTCGGGTATGGGGGATGTGCTCATGGATGCCTTATGCGCTCAGTTCGGGCAGCGGTCCCGGATAGCCGATGGCGGCCCAGTGGGCGGCATCGGCATACCAGGCGCCGAGGATCAAGTCGTGCAGGGCCAGGTAGGCCGTCTGCAGGGTGGCCAGGCGGTGCGTGCGCCACGACTGCAAAAAGGCGGCCACCTGTGCCGGGTCGGCGTCAAGCCAGCCGCCATGCACGCCAGCGACGAAGCGCCGCGCGGGCGCCAGCGCCAGTAAGCCAAACAAGTCCTGCACTTCCTGCTGCGCCGCCAGCGGCAAGCCGCGGATGGCCGTGTCCACGCCGGCGATGGCGCCATCAAGCGCCGTGGCCCGCGCGGTCGCGTCCCCAGTCAGTGCGCTGCCCAGCATCGCCGGCACGATGGCCGCCAGCGCCGCGCGCGCTTCGCCATCGAGCACGAAGCGGCCAGGCGGCGCCGGCCCGCGTACCAGCCGGTAGGCGGCGCCGCCGGCGGCCAGCACACCGGCGCCGAGCACGCCCAGTTTCAGAAACGATCTGCGTCGCATCCCCATTCTCCCTTGTTTTGTACGGCCTTTTGCAGGCCAGTGTACGCCAAAGGGGGCGGCGATCCGCGCGCAAAAACTAGAGCGACCCGTCTAGTTTGCGCGACGGGAACCACAGCAGCAACATGGCCAGCAGCGCCGCCAGCGCGCCGCCGATGGCGATGCTGGGCAAGCCAAAGGCGACGATCAGCGCACCGCCCAGCGCGCCACCGGCCGCCGTGCCCGCATTGAAGGCGGCGATATTCAAGCCCGCCGCCACGGCGTCGCTGCCAGGGCAATGCTGCTGCGCCAGGCGCAGCAGCCGCATGGTCGACAAGGTCACGAGGGCGAAGAACAGCAAGCCCAAAGTGCCGCACAGGGCCAGCATGGCCACGGGCTGGGCGCGCAGCACATAAAACGCCAGCAAGTTGAGCGCCAGCGCGGCCAGGGCCAGCACGGTGGCGCGCAGCGCGTGGGGACGGTCCGCGCACCAGCCGCCCAGCAGGTTGCCGCCGATGGCGCACGCGCCAAAGCACAGCATGGCGGCGCCCAGCCAGGCCGCATCGAGTCCGCCCAGCTGCAACAGGAACGGCGAAACATAGGTGAAAAAACTGAAGGTGGCCACGCTGACCAGCGCCGCCACGCCGGCCGCCAGCAGCAGGGGCGGCTGCACGATGGCGCGCAGGCTGGCCAGGGCCGAGACGGCAGCGGTTTCCTGGCGCACGGTCGGCATGGCAAAGCGCAAGCCGGCGCCGCCGCACAGGGCCAGCACGCCGATGACCGCAAATACCCAGCGCCACGACGAGACGGCGCCCAGCCACGTCCCCAGCGGCACGCCGCCCGCCAGCGCCAGGGTCAGGCCCAGCCAGACGATGGACAGCGCCCTGCCCGCGCGGGATGGGTCGACCAGGCTGGTGGCCGCATGCGAGGCGACAGCCATGAACACGCCATGCGCGAGTCCCACGGCAAAGCGCACACCAAGCAGCGCGCCCAGCGCCGGCGCGGCCGCCATGGCCATGCTGCCGGCCGCCAGCACGAGCATCGTGGCCACCAGCACCTGGCGCGTGGGCCGGCGCGCCAGCATGGCCGTCAGGATCGGTGCGCCGATGGCCGCCCCCAGCGCATACGCGGCAATGGCGCCGCCGGCCGCCGCCACGCTGGCGTGCAGGTCGCGCGCCATGGGCGTCAACAGGCCGGCGGCGATGAATTCGGACAAGCCAAAGGCGAAGCTGCACAATGACAGCAAATAAATAGAGGGTGGCAGCGCGCGGCTGCGCGATGAAACGATAGACATGGCAATTCCTGACAATCAAAACGCCATGCTGGCCCTTGGACCATCATCTGTAAAATATCTTATTCATCTTGAAATGAGACCCTGCAAGTCTCAATGCGAGACAGACCGCCGCAGCTGCGCCAGCAGCCGCTCGCGCACGGGGGACGTGCGCTGCGGGTCCCAGGCCATGTACAGGTCGAGCTGGCGCAACGCTTCGGGCGCGTTGCTTGCCAGCGGCAGCATGACCACGCCGGCAGGTGCGCAGGCCGCCAGGCTGGCCGGCAGCAGCGCCACGCCAAAGCCTGCCGCCACCAGTCCCAGCACCGTTTGCAAGCGGCGTGCCTGCTGCACCACGCGCGGCACGAAACCCGCATGCAGGCACAGGCTGGCCAGCTGGTCGTGGAAACCCTGGCCCAGCTCGCGCGGCGAAGCGACGAAATCGTCACCGGCCAGGTCCGCCAGATCCACCCTCGCCTGGCCCGCGCAGCGGTGGTCCAAGGGCAGCGCGATCACGATGTCTTCGCCCGACAGGCGCTCGAAGCGCAAGCCCGGCGTGCTGCGGCCCGGTGCGCGCAGCAGGGCGATATCGACCTCGTTTTTTTCCAGCCACTCGACCTGCTGCTGCGTCGATGCTTCGCGCAAGGTGAATTGCACGGCGGGCGAGGCGGCGCGAAACGCGCGCAAAGCATCGAGCACGTGGGCGTAGGGCGTGATGTGGATGAAGCTCAGGCGCAAGTGGCCCTCGATGCCTTGCGCCACGCGGCGCGCAGCGGCCACGCCCTCTTCCAGGCTGGCCAGCACCTGGCGCGCCGTGGCCAGGAAAGTGCTGCCGGCCGGGGTCAAGGCGACCTTGCGGTTCGTGCGTTCGAAAACAGGGTAGCCGAGCACCTCTTCCAGCCGCAATATCGCCTGGGACAAGGGCGGCTGCGCCATGTGCAGCCGTTCGGCCGCGCGCCGGAAATTGAGTTCCTCGGCGACGGCGATGAACTGGCGCAGCAGCCGGGTCTCTATCATGGGCCTTTTTTGGCTACCGCCAGGATATGGCGCGCGATGCCGCGCAGGATATTGACTTCTTCCGTTTCCAGCCCCGTACGCGAAAACAGGCGTTTCAGGCGCGGCATGAGCTTTTTCGGATTGTCGGCGTCGAGAAAATCGATGGCGACCAGCGCCTGCTCCAGATGCGCATACATGCCGTCGACCTGCGCCAGGCTGGCCGCGTCGCCATGAAAACCGACGGGGCTGGACATTTGCCCATCGCCGAGCGCCGCCACGCGGCATTCATAGGCGACGACCTGCGCCGCCTGCGACAGGTTCAGCGACGAATACTCGGGATTGGCGGGGATGTTGATCAGCACATTGCACTGCTCGACGATCTCGTTTGGCAAGCCGAAGCGCTCATTGCCGAAGATGACGGCCGCGTGCAAGTCTGCGCCGGCCGCCAGCTGGGCCGCGATGGCGCGCGGGGCCGTGACGGGCGGCGAAAATTCGCGCAACCGGGCCGACACGGCGGCCGCGTAATTGCAGCCTTCAAGCGCCTCGGCGATCGAGCCGACGATGCGCGCGCCCGACAAAATATCCTGCGCGCCGCTGGCGAAGGCCACCGCTTCCGCATCCGTCAAGGCATCGGGAAAGCGGGGGTTGACCAGCACCAGATCGGAAAAACCCATCGTTTTCATGGCGCGCGCGACGCCGCCAATGTTGCCAGGACGACTAGTTTCGACAAGAATAAATCGCAGGCGTTTGAAAAGAGACGTGTTGATTTCGGGCAGATTCATTTAAAATAGCGCTATTGCGCGGTATCGATACAGGAAATTTCGGGAAACGGAGTCACAAAACGCTGACGCCAGGCCGGGATTTTAACCACTTCGGCACCGCTCCGCTCTTTAATTCATTCTTGCACTCTATCGTACCGGCGCCGCAAGGCGGCCATGGGCGGTCGCGTGCTTTTAACGGAAGCTCACATGCACCCAATGCTCAACACGGCGATCAAAGCCGCCCGCCGCGGCGCCGCCGTCATCAATCGCGCCTCTTTTGACCTCGACCGCGTCGTCGTCACGGAAAAACAACATAACGATTTCGTCACCGACGTCGACCAGGCGGCCGAACAAGCCATCATCGAGGTGCTGTCCAAAGCCTACCCGGACCACGCGTTCCTGGCTGAGGAATCGGGAGCTTCCGCCAACTCGCACGACGAGAATGAATATCAGTGGATCATCGATCCGCTGGACGGCACCACCAACTTTATCCACGGTTTCCCGCAATACTGCATTTCGATCGCCCTCGCGCATCGCGGCGTCGTCACGCAAGCCGTCATCTACGACCCGGTCCGCAACGACCTGTTCACGGCCACCAAGGGCGCCGGCGCCTACCTGAACGAAAAACGCATCCGCGTCACCAAGCTCGACCGCATCTCGAACGCCCTGCTGGGCACCGGCTACGTGGCCGGCAGCGCCCGCGCGCTGGACGAATACCTGAAGATGTACGCGATCATGGGCGAACGCAGCCAGGGCGTACGCCGCGCCGGCTCGGCCGCGCTGGACCTCGCTTACGTCGCTTGCGGCCGCCTGGACGGCTTCTACGAAAAAGGCTTGAAGCCTTGGGATATCGCAGCAGGCGCCCTGATGATCACGGAATCGGGCGGCATCGTTGGTGAATTTTCCGGCGAATCGGACTACCTGTACAAGGGCGACGTCATCGCCGCCAGCCCGAAGATCTTTGGCCAGATGATCACCTTGCTGACGCCATTCGCCTGATTGCCAGGCAAGGGCTGATGTAAAGAAGCTGCCGGAGGAAACTCCGGCAGCTTTTTTTTGCCCGCTCGGCTACCCCTCAGCTGCCCCGCATGGCCGGCAGCAGCACGCGGTAAATCTGCAGGAACGCCGGGCCCATCAGCACGACCATCAGCGACGGGAAAATGAAAAAGATCAGCGGAAACAGCAGCTTGAGGGCGATCCTGGCCGCCGTTTCTTCGGCGCGCTGGCGCCGCTTGGTGCGCAGCTGGTCGGACTGCACGCGCAGCGACGCGGCGATGCTCGTGCCGAAGCGTTCGGCCTGGATCAGCAAGGTCACCAGTGCGTCCACGTCTTCCACGCCCGTGCGCAGGGCCAGATTGCGCAAGGCCTTGTCCTTGGCGCTGCCGGCGCGCAGTTCCAGCGTCACCAGTTGCAGCTCTTCGGCCAGCACCGCGCTTTTCAGGCCGATTTCCTGCGCCACGCGCGCCAGCGCCGCATCCATCGCCAGCCCCGCTTCGACGCACACCGTCATCAGGTCCAGCGCATCGGGAAAGGTCTCGAACACTTCGCGCTGGCGCTGTTTCAAACAGTGGGACAGCCAGACATTGGGCAGGTAATAGCCGAGGGCGGCCGCCGCAACCAGCCATAACAGCATATTCTGTCCGCCCTGGCGCAGCAGGAAATACACGAGCAGCGGCAAGCCCACGAACAGGCCCGTCTTGGCCGCATAAAACAGGGCCGGCGCGGCCTGGCTGCGCCAGCCGGCATGGACGAAGCGGCTGCGAATGGGCGAACTTTCCCAGCCTTCGTCGGGCAGCGACAGCCTGGCCAGCGGGCGCGTGAGGCTGACGGCGTGCGCCACCCAGCGCCGCCTCGCATGGCGCTCCCGGTCGCCGGCGGCGCCCGCATCACCGAGCGATTGCAGCCGCTGCTGTACGGCACTGCCGGCGAACAGGCGCAGCACCAGCACGGCCAGCGCGAAAACAATCAGGAACAGCAAGCCCAGCAAAGCCAGCTGCGACGCATTCATGCCGCTCATCGTGTTTGCTCTTTCATGTCACACCCGGATATGGATAATTTTTCGGATACAGAGCACGCCAACCAGCAGCAAGCCCAGCGCCACGCCGACCATCTTGCGCCCGCCCGCATCCGTGTACAGCACGGCAATGAATTGCGGATTCATCACGTACATCATCAGCGCCGCGCCAAACGGCAGCAAGCCCAGTACCCAGGCCGACATGCGCCCTTCGGCCGACAGCACGCGCACCTGGCCCAGCAATTTCAATCGGTCGCGGATGATGGCGCTGATGCTGCCCAGCAATTCAGTCAGGTTGCCGCCCGTTTCCCGCTGGATCAGCACAGCGATGACGACATAGCGCAAGTCCGTGCTGGGCACGCGCGCGGCCAGGTTGCCCAGCGCATCGGCCATCGCCACGCCAAAACTGACTTCGTCGAACACGGCGCGAAACTCGTCGGCCAGCGGCCCCGTCATCTCCTCGCCCACCATTTTCAGCGCGGTGGGAAAGGCATGGCCGGCGCGCATGGCGCGGCCCATCAGGTCCAGCGCGTCCGGCAGCTGCTGCTCGATGCGCACCAGCCGCCGGCTCCTGGCGCGGCGCGCCAGCAGATACGGCAGCGCGGCGCCGCCCGCGCCCAGACCCAGGCGCACATACCATGGCAAGGGCAGCGCGCTGGCCGCCAGCAGGCCTGCGGTCGCGCCAAGCGCGCAATAGCCCAGGAAGCCGGCCACGAGCCAGCGCATACCCGCCTGCAGCAGCAGTTGCTCGATGCGCCGCGCGCCAGGCAAGCCTTCCAGCACGCCCTGCAGAAACGGATAGCTGCTCAGCGGGCGCTGCTTGGTGATCGACAGCGCCTGTTCGCCATCGCTGGCCGTGTACATGGCTTGCAGGCGCCGCGCCACCCGCGCCGCACTTGGGCCCCGCGCCGCCTGCCACGCCAGCCAGGCGCCCGCCACCAGCAGCACGACGGCAAGGAAGAGGAACAGATAGACAAGATAGGAAAGCATGGCGTTCAGCGTCCCGCCGCGGTGGGTTCGAACAGGGCGGCCGAGACGCCGATGCCAAAGCTGTTCAGGCGCTCGAGGAAGCGCGGGCGGATGCCGCTGGCCGAGAACTGCCCGACCACGGCGCCGCCCTCGGCCACGCCCGTCTGCTTGAAGCTGAAGATTTCCTGCATCGTGATGACCTCCCCTTCCATGCCCGTGATTTCCTGGATCGACGTCACCTTGCGCTTGCCGTCGATCAGGCGCGACACTTGCACCACCACCGACACGGCCGAGCTGATCTGCTGCCGGATGGCCTTGCTGGGCAAATTCGCCGCCGCCATGCTGATCATGTTTTCCAGCCGCGTCAGCGCGTCGCGCGGCGTATTGGCGTGGATGGTGGCCATTGAGCCCTCGTGCCCCGTGTTCATGGCGCCCAGCATGTCGAGCGCCTCGGCGCCGCGCACCTCGCCCAGGATGATGCGGTCGGGGCGCATGCGCAGCGCATTGCGCACTAGCGCGCGCTGGCTCACTTCGCCCTTGCCTTCGATATTCGCGGGCCGCGTTTCCAGGCGCACCACGTGCGGCTGCTGCAATTGCAGTTCGGCCGCGTCTTCCACCGTGACGATGCGTTCCGTATGGCCGATGAAGCCGGAAATCACGTTGAGCATGGTGGTCTTGCCGCTGCCCGTGCCGCCGGAAATGAGGATGTTCATCTTCGCCTTGCCCAGGCCCTGCAGCACTTCTGCCATCTCGGCCGTCATGCTGCGGTAGGCGACCAGGTCGGCCAGGCGCAGCGGATCGGCGGAAAAACGCCGGATCGACATCACGGGACCGTCGATGGCCAGCGGCGGGATGATGGCGTTCACGCGCGAACCGTCGGGCAGGCGCGCATCGACCATGGGACTCGACTCGTCGATGCGCCGGCCCACGCGCGAGACGATCTTGTCGATGATTTTCATCAGGTGGGCGTCATCGTCGAAGCGGATGTCGGTCAGCTCCAGGCGGCCGCCGCGCTCCACATACACTTGCTTGTGGCCGTTGACGAGGATGTCCGACACGCTGGCATCCGACAGCAGGGTTTCGAGCGGCCCGAAGCCCAGCATCTCGTGCTGGATGTCGCGCGTGAGGCTCCGGCGCTCGGCGTCGTTGATGACGACCGCCTCTTCGTCCAGCAAGCGCTCGACGAGGCCGCGCAATTCTTCGCGGATGCGCTCCTGCGACAGGCGCTGCATGCTTTCCAGGTCGACCCGTTCGAGCAGCAGCCCATGGATGCGCAGCTTGAGGGCGCGGTAGCCGTGGTTGTCGATGGCCGCCGCACGTTGCGGCGCGAGCGCGGCGATCTTGGCGCTGCCGAGACGTTCGCGGATGGACAAGGCGGCGGTGGGGGAACTAGCCATGCAATGCTCCTGTTCTGGGGTGTGGGTCAAGCATGTGCATCAAGCGCGCCGCAGGACGCGGCCCAGCCAGCCCTGGCGCGCCGTGCTGGCCACGCCGCCCGCCAGGCTGGCGGCGAACTCCTGCAGCGAGCGGGTGATCGGACTGGCTTTGTCGAGCTGCAAAATCGGCATGCCCTGGTTGACCGAGGCGGCCGCCGAGGCGTAGTGATTGGGCACCGTGCGGTAGACAGCCGTGCCATACGCCGCTTCCAGGTCGCGCAGGCGGATTTCGCCGCCCTTGTCGTGGCGGTTGACGATGATGTGCACCTTTTCCTTCGCGTATTCGAGCGAGCGGAACATGCCCAGCAGGCGCTTGCCGTCGCGGATGTACGGCAAGGTCGCCTGCAGGACGGGAAAGATCATGTCGGCGTGATCGAGCGCACGCACGCTGACGGCGTCGAGGTTGCGGCCCACGTCGAGCACGATGAAATCGTACTGGCGCCTGGCTTGCCGGATGATGGCATCGATGTGTTCGGGCGCCACTTCGCTGGCATGCGCGGGATCCTCGGGCGCGGCCAGCACGCTGTAGTTGGGCAGGATGTGCAGCATGCTCGACCCCAGGAACGAGGAGTCGAGCCGGTGGATGTCGCGCGTGACGTCGGACAGCGTGGCCAGCGGCTTGTTCTCGGAAACGAAGAGCGAGGCGTCGCCAAAATGCAGGTTCATGTCGATCAGGGCAACGCGCTGCTGGCCGCCGGCGGCCAGCGCATAACCGAGGTTGCTGGCAATGAAGGTGGCGCCGCTGCCGCCCTTGCAGGAAATGAAGGCCAGCACCTTGCCGTTGCCATGCTCGCGCCGCTCCAGCTTTTCCTCGATGCGTTCGAGCGCCGCATGCAGGCTGGCCGGCACGGCGGGAAACGGCAGCACGTCGCGCACGCCCGCGCGCATGGCCTGCAGCAGGAATTCGGGCGGCTGCTGGTGGCACAGCACGATGAAGGCCATGCGCGGATGCAGGTTGCTGAGGCGCTCGATGGCGGCCAGGTCGGCGCCGTCGTTCGATGGACGGTCGAAGATCAGCACGTCGGGCAGCGATTGCGCCGCCTGCAGCGGTTCGAGCGATTCGCCTCCCGCGCTGATCTCGTCGAGCCGGTTGCGGCTGCGCAGCAGCCGCCCCAGTTCGGACAGTATTTTTTCATCCCTGGAATTGATGGCGATTTTCACGATATGCCTTGCTGATTCTGTGGTGACGGTGCCAGGCTCACGGGCGCGCCCCGACGCCGATGGTCAGGGCGGCCCCTTGCGGCGCGGGCGCGGCAAAGCTTTTCTGGTACGCCGCGTGGGCGGCCTGCGCGGCCTTGCCGTCGATACCGGCCACGGGGTCGCGGTTCGCGCCCGCCTGCGGCGCCAGCACCTGGCGCGCGCGCAGCTGCTCGACGCTGTGGCCGAACTGGCGGTCCAGGTTCGGCGTGGCGGCGCAGCCGCTGGCGGCCAGGGCGGCCAGCAGCACGGGAAAGTAAAAAGAATGCTGCATGGTGTGCTCCTATTGAATGTCGGGGCCGGCCGGCGCTGTCTGCGTGGCCGCTTCCTGCCGTGGCCGTGGTGGGGCGGCGCCTTCCATTTTTCCTTGCAAGAAGAACTCGCCGCGGCTCGGTGCCACATAGGCGTCGGTCGGCAGCACGACAGCGGCGCCATCGGCGGTATCGAGCGGCTTGACCAGGTGCGGCGTGATGATGAATACCAGCTCGGTACGGTCGGTCTGGAAATCGCTGCTGCGGAACAGCGCGCCCAGCACGGGAATCTCGCCGAGGAAGGGCAAGGCCTTGATATTGGTCGTCACATTGTTCTTGATCAAGCCGCCGACGGCAAAACTCTGGCCATCGAACAGCTGCACCGTCGTCGTGGTGCGCCGCGTGGTAAAGGCCGGCAGCACCGCATTGGCGGCGGCGCCCCCGCCCGTGGTGATGCCGATGCCTTCGCGGTTCAGCTCCGACACTTCCGGCGCCACCTTCAGGTTGATGCGCCCCCCTTCCAGCACGGTGGGCGTGAACTTGACGGCGATGCCGAATTCCTTTTCCTCGAGCGTGATCTTGTTGGTCGTGCTGTCTTGCGCGACCGGAATGAAAATCTTGCCGCCCGCCAGGAAACTGGCTTCCTGGCCGCTGATGGCCATGATGTTCGGTTCGGCCAGCACCTTGACGAGGCCGTCGCGCTTTTGCGCGTCGAGCGTCAGGCCGTTGCCATTCTTGCCGTGCACGGCGCCCAGTTGGCTGGGGTTGCCGCTTAGCAGGTTCGACAGCAGGCCGTAGCTCCAGTTGCCGCGCGTGCCGCTGATGCCCACGCTGGCGCCCAGCTGGTCGACGAGGGTCTTCGACACTTCGGCGATCTTCACTTCCAGCATGACCTGTTGCGGCGCCGCGACCGACAGCATATTGATGACCTTGACGGCGCCGCCCGCACTCGCGGCGCCGTCGGCCGCTGCGGCCGATTCGCCTGCGCCCCGCTGCGCATAGGCTTGCGCCATCTCGAGGATCTGGCTGGCCTTGACGCCGTCGCTCACCTGTCCCGACAGCACGATGCTGCCGCCGGCCGCGCCAACTTTCACGGCGCGCTCGCCAGGGAAGACATAGGCGAGCTGCGCCTGCAAGCCTTCGACGTCGATCTCGACTTCAATATCGACGATCACGGGACGCTGCTGCCGGTCCCACAGGATCAGGTTGGTGCTGCCCGGGGCCAGGCCCCAGACGAACAGCTGACTGGACGAGCCCAGCATCCTGGCGCCGGCCACGCGCGCATCGTTGACGGCGATCTGCGACACCGGCAGGCTCAGCTTGCGCAAGGTGGACTTGCCCACGGCGATGCGCACGGGCTCGCCCAGGCGGGCGATATCGGCGCCCAGCGACATGGTCGGCGCCGCCACGGGCGACATGACGGCCTGCCGGGCCGGCGCCGCCGCGATGGCGCCGCCCGGCCAGGCCAGTCCTGCCGCCAGGGCCAGGCGCATGCCCGCACTCGCGGCGTGCTTACGAAATGTATTCATCGGTCATCCTTGCTTGCCTGCTGATTGTTAAAATTGCTGGACGCTCGTATCCATGCCCTTGACGACGGTGACGCTGTCGCGCGTTGCGGCGCGTGCCGGGGCCGCCTGGCGCCGCGCCGCTCGCACCGGCGCGGGCGCCGGCACCTTCAGTTCCAGCAACGACTCCTTGGTGGCGCCGCCCGTCTTGACGGGGTCTGGATCGACCTGGTTGCGCAGCACCAGCGACAGGCTGCCAACGCTGCGCGCCAGGTCCAGCTTTTCCACCTGCTCCGGCGTCAGTTCCAGGGTCACGGCGTTGACCAACTTGGGCTTGTTGTCGTCGCGGCCGGACTCCTGCGCCACGGCCAGCACGAGGATGCGTTCAAGCACGATCTTGGAAATGGCCAGCGGCGCGCCGCCTGCCGGCCTGGCGCGGTCATCCTGCGTATGCACGAGAATGTCGACGAAATTGCCCGGCAGGGCGAAGCCGGCCACGCCCACCACGTCATTGACGCGCACGGTCATGGCGCGCTTGCCGGCCGCCACGATGGCCGACAGGCCGCCCGTGGCGCCGGGCGGCGCGAGTTTGCTTTCCAGCACGGGCTCGCCCCTGCTGACGGCGGTACGCGTGATGCGCCCGTCGAGCGCGCCGGCCTCGCCGAACGCCCCGGGCGGCATGGCGCCGGCGGGCCAATCCATGCCGCGCAGCATGGCCGGCGTCACCTTCGCGCCCACGCCGATATCGACCAGCGCGACCATCACCGTCTGGCTGGCCGGCGCGCCCTGCCCCGACATCCAGCGCGCGGCCGCCAGCACGGCGGCCCCCGCCATCAGCAGCGCCAGCAGCAGCACGATCGCAACGCGGCTATTTCTCATTGTTTTTCCTCTTGATCAAGCGTGGGGTTCCGGACGGGCGCGTCATGCATGGCCGCCGGCCGCCAGGGCCAGCCAGATGGCGGTGCCGGCGGCAATGGCGATCGCGTACGGCAAGCTGCCGCCCGGCGCGGCAGGTGCATCCAGCTGCGGCGCCTCGCCCGCCGCGGCGCGCAGCCAGCCTTGCAGCAGCAATTGGCGGGCATTCGCCAGCGCCTGGCGCAGCGTGCCCTGATACACGGCGACGGCCAGTGCCAGCACGCCGCCCGCGAGCAGACTGCACAGCACGGCAAACACGGCGGCGCGCGGGCCGAGAAAAGCTCCCACCATCGCCATCAGCTTGACGTCGCCCGCGCCCAGCGCCTTCATCGCATGCATGGGCAACAGCAAGCCCAGGCCGACGGCCATCCCGCCCAGCGCCAGCCACGGTCCGGCCGGCGTTACCCCGGGCAAGGCCAGGCTGTTGAGCAACACGCCCAGCACGGCGCCGGAAAACACGAGCCGGTTGGGAATGCGCCGGCGGCGCACGTCGTGCCAGACAGCCGCGGCAAGCAGCCCCCACAAGACTATGGCGGGGCTGAACGTCCAGAAAGAATGAGGGTCCATCGTGTACCTGATGCAAGCCGAGCGCAGCACAGCATGCGCATCGTTGGGCGGGAAGTCGGCAGGCCGGGCCGGATCGGCAGCCGGCCTGTCGGGGTGCAGCGCGGTGCGCCGGCGTTTTAGATCGCCGCGCCCGTCAGCTTGGTGCCGATCGCCTTGAAGGCGCCATCGAGGCCGGTGGTGAAATAGCCGACGGCCGTTACCAGCGCCGCAGCCACCAGCGCCGCGATCAGCGCATATTCGATCGCAGTCACGCCGTCTTCTTCGGCGATAAAGTTTTTAATGCAATTCATATTATTCCCTTTCAGGTCAAGTTTCAAACATGATAAAAACTGAAAATACAGTCTGAAAATAAAAACATCATCCTTGTTTTTATTTGCCAATTTCTGATGCGTGTATTTTATATAAACAAACATCAAATCGAATCAGAGAAAAGTCATTTTGTGCGCAGTACAAAACATCTTAATTTTTTATTCACATCCAGTACATATGTACCGTCATTCCGCAGGCATGGGCTCGGCCAGCCGGTTGCGGGTGGCGTACACATATAATTCCAGGCGGTTGGTGACATCGAGCTTGCTGTAGATCGATGTCAGATGATTACGCAAGGTTTGCTCCGAGATAAAAGCGCGCTGGGCTATCGCGCGGTTCAGCGCGCCATTTCCTTCCACCATCATGGCAACGATCTTGCGCTCCTTCAGCGTCAGCCTGGCGATCCGCTGCTCTTCCGGATCGGGCGCCGCTTCCGGCTTGTTCAGTACGCCCAGCATGCTGTCGAGCAGCGCCGGATCCAGGCACAACTCGCCTTGATACAGGCGGGCGATAGCGTCGACCATCTGCTTGACGGGCGTTTCCTTGCCCACCACCGCGCGCGCGCCGCTGCGCACGGCGCGCCCGCATGCGGCCTGGTCCTGCGTGCCGCTGAACAGCAAGGCGCGCGACACGCCATTGCCGAGCAGCTGCGGCAGATAGTCGATGGCGCAGGCGCTGGCGCCGCTGCAGCCCAGGTCGGCGTCGAGCACGATGACGTCGGGACACAGGGTCCGCGCCAGCAGCAGCGCGCTGTCGATCTCGGTGGAGCTGGCCACCACCTGCATCGCCGGCTGGGCACCGGCGAGCAACTGCTCCAGGCCCCACAGCCAGGTCTTGTGGTCCGACACCAGCATGACGCGGATGACATTTTTTGTTGACATGCTTTACCTCTTTACTTGAAGCCCACTCCCCTCGGGGGAATGTTGTTGATCCGAATCGGCTTGCCTGCCTCGCCCGCGCGCGCGCCTTCCGCGGCCTCGCGCAGGGTAAGAAGTCATGGGGGCACGAAGGAAGAGGCATCGGGCCGGCACGCGCAAACGCGGTGCGTGGCCCAGGCCAGCGGGCGCCGCATGGCGGGCGTGTGCCGATGGATGGGCAGCGTGGCCAGGGCGGACGAGGCGCGGGCGCGCCAGCGCGGCTGCCACCGCTGCTGTTGCTTACATTGCAGCATTTTTGTTGCATCACCTTGCAAAACAAGTCCTTGCCTGCACGCAGGACAATCCTGACACCAGGCCTGTTTTCATACCCGCGCATATTACTCCCGGCCTTGTAAGGACGGGGCCGGGACAATTGAAATATGGCGATTAATTTCGATTATCTTGACCTGTAATAATTTAAATGGCGGCCACGCCCTTGAAAATCGATATAGAATAATCGCCAGTCAAATGGCGCATTGCCATCCGCCCGACATTCGTCATCGCGAAACTTTACCGGATTATTCCCATGCGTTTAAAAAAGGCCGATTCCCGCATATTGCGCAAGCACGGCGGACAAGGCGGCGCCACCTTGCTTGAATTTGCCCTGATAACGCCGGTCTTTCTCATGCTGATAATCGGCATCATCGAATTGAGCATGGCTTATTTTGCCAATATGACCATGCAGCACGCGGTACGCGAAGGCGCGCGCTATGCCGTCACGGGGGCCAAGGACCTGGACCCCGACAGCGCCAACCAGCAGCGCTACCAGGCCGTGATACAGAAGATCAGGGACAGTTCCATGGGCATGTATGACAAGGTCAGCCCCGTGATCGCCGTCAACGGCAGCGATGCCGTCGGCGCCGCCATGTTCGGCCAGGCCGGCGATATCGTCGTCATTTCCGTCGATTGCCGCTGGGCGTTTGCCACGCCGATGATCCGTGCCCTGTTCCGCGATGGGCAGGCGCATTTCGTCGTGGCCGCCACCATGCGCAATGAAAGCTTTGGCGGCCTGTGATGCGCGGCTACTTTCCTGCGCGCGCCGCGCGCGGCATCGCCGCCGTGGAATTTGCCATCGTGCTGCCGCTGCTGGCGCTGCTGCTGTTCATGGTGGTCGATCTGTCACGCGCCATCCAGGCCAAGACCATCTTGCTCAACATCAGCCGCGAAGGCGCCAACCTGGCTTCGCGCTCCACGTCCGACCTGAGCGGATCTAGCCAGGCCATCATGAACGCGCTGGCGGCCAGCACGCCGCCGCTGGACATGAACCAGCGCGGCATGATCTACATCACCAAGATCATGGGCTACACGGCCAAGAGCGGCATGCGCAACATCGTGCTGGAACAGTACCGCTGGGATGCGGGCGCGAGGGCAAGCGGCTACCTGCCCGCCAGCCAGGTGTGGCAATGCGGCAGCTGGAGCAATGGCGCGTGCACGGGCATCGCCAAGGACGAGTCCGCCCCCACGGTGGCCTTGATGCGGGACCAGCTGTCCGACGGCGAACTGATCTACGCCGTGGAAACTTTCTACCATTTCGACATGCTGTTCGGCACCTTGAAATTTGGCAACAGCACGACGCCCGTACTGGGCCCCAACCTCACTTCGATGACGGTATTCTGATGCGCATTCCACACACGCGGCAAGGCGGGCAAGTGCTGATCATGGTGGCGCTGTCGGCCGTCGTTTTGATCGCCTCGGTGGGCCTGGCCGTCGATTCGGCCCTCGGCTACTTCGTCAAGGCCAAGCTCAACGCGGCCGTCGACTCGGCCAGCCTGGCGGCGGCGCGCGGCGTCACGGCGGGCAGCTCGGAAGAGGAACAGCGGACCAATGCGCGCCAGTCGGCCAAGGAATTTTTCGACATCAATTATCCGGACCAGTTCCTGCTGTCGACGCCGACCCTGCATCCGGTCGGCGTCACGTTCGACAAGGGCAACGTCACCATCGACGTCTCTGCCACCGCGTCGCTGCCCGTCTCGCTGATGGGCGTACTCGGCTTCAAGACCCTGAACGTGGCGGCCAGCGCGCAAACCATCCGCAAGGATCTGGACATGGTGCTGGTGATGGATACCTCGGGCTCACTGGCTAGCAATGCCGACGCCGTGCGGGCGGCGGGCAAGTCCTTCCTGAACAAATTCAACTCCACGGTCGACCGGGTCGGCTTGCTGCACTTCGCCTCGGAAGCGCAGATCGATGTCCCGATCAAGCAGGTCGAGCGCGGTTTCGACCGCGCCAGCATGACCATGAAAGGTGGAAAGATCGATCAATTCGCCTTTGTCGGCGGCACCAATTCTTCCGCAGGCATGTTTCAGGCACGCAAGCAGCTGAACGACATCGGACAGGTCAACCGCTCCAGCCTGCGCGTCATCGTGTTTTTTTCCGATGGCTCGCCTGCGGCATTTTCCTCGTACTTTCCCAATACGGGCGGCAAATGCAAGACGGCGGGCGCGCTGGCCACCTTTACGGCTTTGCAAAACCCCGCGCTGGTCGGTCTGTACAAGATGGCAGTGAGCGACACGCGCCAGTACGGCGACTGCGATGCCATGCAGATCACGGCGCTTCCCCCGTGGTACAACGCGAATAATGCGTACGCCAAAGCCAACGACGCGGCGCTGCGCGAATTTCCCATCGTCACCAACACACCGCGCGTCGTGACCTCGTCCCTATCATCGGCGCAGGTGCAATGGACGAATGTGCACCGCGCCTCGCGCAACCTGGTCGAGGCGATGGCGGCCAAAGCGCGTCAGGAAGGCATTTATGTCTTTACCCTGGGCATGGGCGCCTCGCTGAAAAGCAAGGAAGGACCGGACAACGAACTGGGCGAAGACTTGCTGCGCTGCCTGGCCAATACCACCGATGCGAAAGCGGCTTGCCGCAAGCCGGCCGAACCCGTGGGCCTGTACTGCTATGCGGCCACGGACAGCGACCTGAGCCCGTGTTTCACGCGGCTCGCCTCGGCCATCCTGCGCATTTCCAAGTAAGGCCAGCCCGCTCCTAGAAGGCGAAGCAGCTGCAGCCCAGGGTGCCCCAGAAGCCGGAAAAATCGCTGATCGGCACGGCCGACTTGCGCGCCCGGTCGTGGGCGTGGGCGTGCACCCCGCAGGCGCCCGCGCACTGGTGTGGCATGGCGGCTTGCACCTGCTTCACCACGGGCCGGTAATGGCCGGGCACCGTGCGCACGGGCGACCATTCGGGCAGCACGGGAATCGGCGGCGGCGCCAGTGTCGTGAATTCTGCCTGGCCGTAGACGACCTTGCCGCCCACCATGGTCAGCACGGATTCGATCGACTTGATCGCCTCTTCCGGCACCGTGAAATAATCGGCCGACAGCACGGACAGGTCTGCCAGCATGCCCTCGCGGATGCGCCCCTTCTTGCCTTGCTCGCTGGAGAACCAGGCGCTGCCCGCCGTCCACAGTTCCAGCGCCGTGTCGCGCGACAATCTGCCCGCCGCATCCGTCAGGGCCAGGCCGCCCACGGTGCGCCCCGACACCAGCCAGTACAGCGCCGTCCACGGGTTGTAGCTGGCGACCCGGGTCGCATCCGTGCCGCCGCCCACGGGCACGCCCGCGTCGAGCATGCGCTGCACGGGCGGCGTGGCCTTGGCCGCGTCCGCGCCGTAACGCTCGACGAAGTACTCGCCCTGGAAGGCCATGCGGTGCTGGATGGCCAGGCCGCCGCCCAGCGCCTTGACCCGGTCGATATTGCGCGGGCTGATGGTTTCCGCATGATCGAACAGCCAGTGCAAGCCGCCGAACGGCGTGTCGCGGTTGACCTTTTCGAATACGTCGAGCATGCGGCTGATCGATTCGTCATAGGTGGCGTGCAGGCGGAACGGCCAGCGCTGCTCGACCAGGTGGCGCACGACCTTTTCCAGCTCGTCTTCCATGCCGGCCGCCAGCTCGGCGCGCGGCTCGAGGAAATCCTCGAAGTCGGCGGCGGAAAACACGAGCATTTCGCCGGCGCCGTTATGCCGGTAAAAGTCCGTGCCGTCACCGGGCTTGATCATGCCCGTCCACCTCTGGAAGTCCTGCAATTCCGCGCCCTTGTTTTGTGTGAACAGGTTGTAGGCGATGCGGATGGTCAGCTGTTCTTTTTGCGCCAGCTCGTCGACAACGGCGTAATCCTCGGGATAATTCTGGAAGCCGCCGCCCGCGTCGATGGCGCTGGTGATGCCGAGGCGGTTCAATTCGCGCATGAACTGGCGCGTGGAGTTCACTTGCAATTCCAGCGGCAGCTTGGGGCCTTTCGCCAGCGTGGCATACAGGATCATGGCGTTCGGGCGGGCGATCAGCAAACCTGTCGGGTTGCCGGCCGCATCGCGTACGATCTCGCCGCCGGGCGGGTTCGGCGTGTTCTTGTCGTAGCCGACGGCGCGCAGTGCGGCCCGGTTCAGCAGTGCGCGGTCGTACAGGTGCAGGATGAAGACGGGCGTGTCGGGCGCGGCCGCATTGATTTCATCGAGGGTCGGCATGCGCTTTTCCGCGAACTGGAACTCCGTCCAGCCGCCCACGACGCGCACCCATTGCGGGTTCGGCGTACGCAAGGCCTGTTCCTTCAGCATGCGCAAGGCATCGGCCAGCGAGGGCACGCCTTCCCAGCGCAATTCCAGGTTGTAGTTCAAGCCGCCGCGGATCAGGTGCAGGTGCGAGTCGTTCAGGCCGGGAATCACCGTGCGGCCAGCCAGGTCGATCACCTGCGTGGCGGGGCCGCGATGGCGCATCACGTCTTCCACGTCGCCCACGGCGAGAAATTTGCCATCGGCGATGGCGACGGCGGACGCCAGCGGCTGCGTCCTGTCGACCGTGTGGAAACGGCCGTTGAGCAAGATGGTGTTTGCGTGCATGGGAACTCCCGGATCAAATGAAAACACGGCCCCGCCGGCGGGTGGCGGAGCCAAAATCAGCGAAAAATCAATGGCCTTCGCTGGCGTTGAACATCGATTTGGCGTAGATCAGGCCCAGGCCATAACCGCCGCCGTGCGCCACGGCCGTCGCCACCGTCTCATTGTAGGTCTCGCCGCGGGCCCAGTCGCGCTGCAGTTCCAGCAAGTATTGCACGGACGTCATCGGCTGCGCACCCGCCTGTATCATGCGCTGCATGGCCATCGCATGGGCTTCGTCGGAGACGTCGCCGCTGGCGTCGGCAATCACGTAGACTTCAAAGCCCTGCTCCAGCGCCGACAGCGCAGGGCCGACGATGCAGACGGAGGTCCACAGGCCGGCCAGCACGATCTTGCCCTTGCCGTAGCCATTCACCTTGTCGGCGATGCGCGCATCTTCCCAGGTATTCATGCTGGTGCGGTCGATCGGCGCCTGATCCGGGAAGACGGACTGGATCTCGTCGAAGATCGGGCCGGAGAACGATTTGGCGGCCACCGTCGTCAAAATCGTCGGCACCTTGAATTCCGCCGCCGCCTTGGCCACCAGGGCCGCATTATTGCGCAGCAGGGCCAGGTCGATGGAGCGCGTGGCGAACGCCATCTGCGACTGGTGGTCGATCATGATCAGGGTATGATCGTTCGGGGTCAGCAGTTTTTTGGCGGCTTGGGCGGTGGCGATAGGCATGATGTTTTCCTTAGTGAAAATAATTGAATATAAAAATACGGATGTCGTTATACGGTGCTGCTGCTCCTGCCCTTGCGTCACGTTGTGTGTGCCGGGCCAGTGCTATGCAGTATGGACGAGATACTTTGAAAACAAAAACGGAAAGAATGCCAAGCTATGTGCAATTTTTTCGATAATACAAAATAACCGCGGCAGCGATCTGTTCGTCAAGGGGGAAACATGGGATTTGAATTCAGGGTTACGGCCAGCCTGGCGCCGGAACAGCGCCAGCACATCGCGCAGCTGCTGGCGGCACGGCCGCAGGCGCCCGGCGCCATGCCCGATACCGACGTCAGGCTGACGGAGGCCGGCCTGTATATCTGCCAGTACCTGCGCCCTGAGCCGTGGCACGGCCTGGAAGCCCTGCGCGCCTGGTTTGATACGCAGGGCGTGCGCTACACTGTCGGCGAGATCGACGACTAAACGCCTTTTCTTTACTTGCGACATTGCAAACCTGAAACAAAACAGGCGCGTTTTTGCCAGGCTGTTATACTTCGCGTGTGCGGCACATATGACCAGTCCCCTTGCCGCTGTCTTTCGACCCCTAATCTGATTGCCTGCGACTGGCGCCTCACGATGGCGACAGGCCGATCTCACAATAAAGTTACCATGTCCTTTTCCTCCCTCGGATTGTCCGACGCTATCGTACGTGCCGTTACCGAACACGGCTACACCGTGCCGACCCCGATCCAGTCGCAGGCGATTCCCGCCGTGCTGGCTGGCGGCGACTTGCTGGCCGGTGCACAAACCGGTACCGGCAAGACGGCCGGCTTCACCCTGCCCGTGCTGCACCGCCTGTCGACGGACGCCAATGGCGCATCCATCACCAGCAACACCTCGACGCGCCCTATCCGCGCCCTGATCCTGGCCCCGACGCGCGAACTCGCCGCGCAGGTCGAGGAAAGCGTGCGCGCCTACAGCAAGTACACCAAATTGAACTCGACCGTGATTTTCGGCGGCGTCGGCATCAACCCGCAAATCAAGCAGCTCAAGCATGGCGTCGACATCCTCGTCGCCACGCCGGGCCGCTTGCTGGACCACATGGGCCAGGGCACGGTCGACCTGTCGAAAGTGGAAATCCTGATTCTCGACGAAGCCGACCGCATGCTCGACATGGGTTTCATCCGCGACATCAAGAAAGTGCTGGCAGTACTGCCGCCAAAACGCCAGAACCTGCTGTTCTCGGCCACGTTCTCGGAAGAGATCAAGGCCCTGGCCGACGGCTTGCTGAACAAGCCAGCCATGATCGAAGTGGCGCGCCGCAATTCGACCGTGGAAGTGATCAAGCAAAAGATCCATCCGGTCGACCGCGACAAGAAGCACCCGATGCTGTCCTACCTGATCAAGTCGAACAACTGGACGCAAGTGCTGGTATTTACGCGCACCAAGCATGGCGCCAATAAACTGGTCGAACAGCTGGGCGCGGACGGCATCGGCGCCCTGGCCATCCACGGCAACAAGAGCCAGTCGGCGCGCACGCGCGCGCTGTCCGAGTTCAAGGATGGCACCTTGCAAGTGCTGGTCGCCACCGACATCGCCGCGCGTGGTATCGATATCGACCAGTTGCCGCACGTCGTCAACTACGACTTGCCGAACATTCCGGAAGACTATGTGCACCGTATCGGCCGCACGGGCCGTGCCGGCGCCAAGGGCGAAGCCGTGTCGCTGGTCTGCGTGGATGAGCACGAAATGTTGAAAGACATCGAAAAGCTGATCAAGCAAACCCTGCCGCGCGAAGTCATCGAAGGCTTCGAGCCCGACCTGAACGCCCGCGCCCAGCCTGTGCAATTGCGCAGCGGCACCGGTGGTCACCGCAACAACAGCCGCGCGCCAGCGGGCGCCGTCGTGCGCGTGAAAACTGGCGGCAGCGGCGCCAAGCCACGCAGCGCCGGCCCATCGGGCGGTGGTGGCGGCGGTAACCGCAGCGGCAATGCGCCGCGTTCGGCAGCATCGCACCGTTCCGGCGGTCGCGGCCGTTAATACCCGCGGGTAAGCGTATCGCAGCAATCAAAACCGTTCCAGGACTTGTTTCTGGAACGGTTTTTTCATGCCCGCCACCAATTGCCGATTTGGGCTAGGATAGTGTCCATTGCCCCCACCTGCGTGCCGCCATGCCGAACTTCGCTGCCAACCTCAGCATGATGTTTACCGAACTGCCCTTCCTCGACCGCTTTGCCGCCGCCAGGGAAGCGGGCTTCGATGCCGTTGAATTCCTGTTTCCCTATGCCGTCGAGGCGCGGCAGATCGCCATGCGGCTGGAAACTCACCATCTGCAGCTGGCCCTCTTCAACTTTCCGCCCGGCGACTGGGAGCATGGCGAGCGTGGCATTGCCTGCGACCCGCGCCGGGGCGAGGAATTCCGCAGCAACGTGCAGCTGGCGCTCAACTATGCGCTGGCGCTCGGGGCAAAACAGCTGCACTGCATGTCCGGCATCGTGCCGCCCGGCATGAGCCTGGAGCGGGCGCGGCAAAGCCTGATCGGCAACCTGCAATTTGCGGCCGAAGCCTGCCGTCCGCATGGCATCAACGTGCTGATCGAGCCGATCAACCACCACGACATGCCCGGTTACTTCCTGAACCATAGCCAGCAGGCGGCCGACATCATCGCCGACTGCCAGCGCAGCAATATCTTCCTGCAGTACGACATTTATCACATGCAGCGCATGGAGGGCGAGCTGAGCAACACCATCCGCGCCATGCTGCCCCTGATCCGCCACATCCAGATCGCCGACACGCCGGGCCGCCACGAACCGGGCACGGGCGAGATCAACTACCGCCACCTGTTCAAGCTGCTGGACCAGGTCGGCTACGCAGGCTGGGTCGGCTGCGAATACCGTCCCGCCAGCGACACCGTTGCCGGACTGGGTTGGCGCGAGCAATTGACGGGCGCCTGATCGCAGCCTGCTTGCGCCCGCACAAGGCGGGTAGCGCAGGCCGGCACGACAATACCTTTCCATACAGTATTTCCTGTCGAGAGGTGACGTGTTTGCCATGCCCGCCCGCCATCGCCGCGCTCTTTACCTGCACCTGTACCTGAGCCTCTTCCTGGCTGCCGTGCTGTGTGGCTGCGCCACGGCGCGCCCCGAGCTGGCGCACGTGCGCGCCCTGGCGGCCGGCACCGATGCCTTGAGCGCCTTCAGCGAACTGTCGCAGCGCCACGTGGACAGCTACCAGCGCACCCGCCCCTATCTGTCGCCGGCCGAAGACGCGCGCGAACGCCTGCTCGATGCGCAGCGCCGCGCCGCGCAGGCGGACGCCGCACGCCTGGCGCAAGCCGTGCGCCTGTACCTGCAGGCGCTGGGCCGGCTGGCCGATACCGACGCGTATGACGTACAACCGGAACTGGCCGGTGCCGGCGCCGCCCTCCGCGCCTGGCCGGGCAGCGGCATCGACGACCGCCATGTCAGCGCCTATATCCTGTTGCTGCAGCAACTGTCACGCCTGGGCGGCGGTGCCGGCCAGCAGGCGCACCTGGCACAAGTGCTGCACGATGGCGACGCGCCGCTGCAAGCCTTGCTGGCCGCGCTCGACAGCTTGCTGGCGCTGTACGACAAAAGCGGCGACAACGAGCGCGACATGGTGCTCGGCTTGCTCGACGTGGAAATCGCGTATGCGGACACGCCGCAGCAGCGCCTGCTGACCGTGCTGGCGAAAAACATGCAGCAAAGCAAAACCGAGGAATACCGCCTGGCTGGCTTGCGCCATACCCTGGCGCGCCGGCAACTGGCGGCACTGGGGCGCGAACACGCCCGGCTCGCCGCTACCCTCACCACCACGGAGGCACAATGGACGGATCGGTAGGCAGGAGCAGCAACAGCGAACGCCGCGAAGCGGCCCTCAGCAGCGCCATGCGCGTCGAGCAACTGGCCGACAGCCTGTCGCAGGCGGCCGTCACCCTGCACGGCGCCGTCATGCGCGCCATCCGCAAGCGCGCCAGCCAGGGCGCCGACGGCATCAGCCACAGCCAGGCGCAAGCCGTCTTCGCCCTGGAAGTAGCCTTGCGCCAGCAAGCCAACCAGCTGTATGCCGATGCGGCAGGGCACACGGTGGCAGGGCTGGAGACGGCGCAGCGCCAGCTCAGCGGCCTGCTCGACACGGTACGCCTGCGCATCGCCCGCAACGACGACGTGCGGCACTGGATCAGCCTGGCGACGAGCTTGTTGCACCTGGGCAGCGCCGTGCTCGCCGGCAATCCCGAGCGCATCCTCAGCACCTTGGGCAAGGTGCGTGAGCGGCTGCAAGAGATGGCCCCGGAGTGATTGAAATCGGCCGGCGAGCGCCTATACTGGGACCTCCCCCGCGTGGCAATCGTGCCTGCGGGACGATGACCAGAGGAGACCAAGATGCGTATCGAACCGTATTTGCAATTCAATGGAAACTGCGCGCAAGCGCTCGAATACTACCGCCAGCACCTGCATGGCACGGACCTGTGCCTGATGCCATTCCGGGGCACGCCGGGCCAGGAGCAAGTCAAGGAAGACTGGTATGACAAGATCATGCACGGCTCCGTGCAGCTGGGTCCCACCATGCTGATGGGTTCGGACGGCGGCTGTACCGAGGATGGCGCCAAGGGCATGCACGGCAGCTCGATCTGCCTGACCGTCGATACGCCGGAAGAGGCGGAACGGGCCTTCGACGCGCTGGCGCGTGACGGCACCATCCAGATGCCCATGGAAGAAACGTTCTGGGCCAAGCGCTTCGGCATGCTGAAAGACCAGTTCGGCGTCGCCTGGATGGTCAACTGCCTGAAAGAGCCAGCATAGAACGGCCGCTGCCAGCCTGCGCCGCATCAAACGCGGCGCGGGTGGTAGCGCAAGCAGAGCCGCCAATCTTGGACTACCATGATGGAAGTAACCTCTACCGGGTGATGGCCATGAATGGATTGCCGCAAGACCAGTTGCAGCGCCTGCAGGGCGTGCTGGAGCAACGCAAGCTGGCGTTGCTGGAACAGATCGAGAACGAAGCGGCCGAAGCGGACGCGCGCGCCTCCCTGCTCAATGAAATCGAAGCCTCGCCGGCCGACAACGCCAGCGTGCGCACCTTGAACGCCCTCGTCAGCGAAGCGGCCGAGCACAATCAGGCGCAGCTGGCCATCATCAAGCACGCGCTGGCCAAGTTTGCCGATGGCAGCTACGGCCTGTGCGACAACTGCGGCGAAGCCATCGGCCTGTCGCGCCTGAACGCCCGTCCGGAAGCACGGCTGTGCATCGATTGCCAGACGCGGCTGGAAAAAGCCCGGCGCCCGGTACCGTAAGGGGAGCGTAACGGCGGCACCACAACAAAGGGCAAGGCATCGCTGCCCTGCCCCCTGTACTCCAGCGTAACCGCCATACTGCCTGCCATCCTCCGTCGGCGTCTATGCGCCGGCTGGGTGGACGGGTCTCCTCTACTGCCATTGCCTCTGCGCAAGCTGTACGCTTGCTTAACTCATGTGCTGTCCGCCATTGATGGCGATGTTCGCGCCCGTCACAAACGCCGCCTCGTCCGACGCCAGGTAAGCGACCAGGGCCGCCACTTCGTCCGGCTCGCCCAGGCGGCCCAGGGGAATTTGCGGCAGGATCTTCGTTTCCATGATATCGGCGGGCACGGCCGTCACCATCTGCGTGCGCAGATAGCCGGGCGAGACCGTGTTGACGGTGATGCCGTGGCGCGCCACTTCCAGCGCCAGCGCCTTGCTGAAACCATGCACACCCGCCTTGGCGGCTGCGTAGTTGCACTGGCCAAACGCGCCCTTCTGGCCGTTGACGGACGAGATATTGATGATGCGGCCCCATTTATGTTCGAGCATCGGTTCGAGCACCTGCTTGCTCATGTTGAACAGGCTGTCGAGATTGGTACGCATGACCTCGGACCAGTGCGGCAATTCCATCTTGCGCATGCTCTGGTCGCGCGTGATGCCGGCGTTGTTGACGAGCACGTCGATGCGGCCGAACTGCGCCAGCACGCTGGCCACGGCCTCGCTGCAGGCAGCGAAATCCGTCACGTCGATGGCCAGCGGATGGAAATAATACTGCTGCGCCTGCTGCTCGTCGAGCCAGCTTGCCACCCGCGCATTGTCCGGCGTATGCGCGGCCACGACGGCAAAGCCCGCCCCATGCAGGCGGCGGCACAAGGCCGTCCCCAGGCCGCCCATGCCGCCCGTGACCAGCGCTACCTTTTGTTCCTTCATGACTGTCTCTCCCCGCTTGTTATGGTTGTTCTGCGTGGCATCAAGTGTAGGAGCAGTTTTTATTGCCAGCCTTGCGCCAGATCAAGTGCTCAGCCTGATGCAGTCGTGCGCGGCCGGCACCCCGGACTGTGCCAGAATGGCCGCTACTGCACAGCGAGAGGACAAGCCATGACGTACAAGACCGTATTGCTCCACATCGACGACAGCGCCGGGCGCGCCGCCCGCATCGAAGCGGCGGCCAGCATCGCCCAGGCTTGCGGCGGCCACCTGACGGGTGTGGCGCTGACGGGCGTGTCGCGCCTGCTGTACCAGAACCAGCCCGACCTCGATGCCGACCCGAACCTGAGCTTGCACCTGAACTTCCTGCGCGACCGGGCCACGCACGCCCTCGACGGTTTCGAGGCGCAGGTGCGCGCAGCCGGCGTCGCTTCGTTCGAACAGCGCGTGCTCGACGACGAGGCGGCGGGCGGCATCAGCCTGCTGGCCCGCTATGCGGACCTGGTCGTCATCAGCCAATACAATGCCAAGGATAAATCGCCGTCCGTGATGCGCGACTTTCCCGCCTACGTGCTGCTGCATTCGGGACGTCCCGTGCTGATCGTGCCGTATGCGCCGCCGCTGCCCCTGCTGGCGCCGCCGGCGGCCGCGCGCAATGTACTCATATCCTGGAACGCCAGCAAGGAAGCGAGCCGCGCCGTGAGCGCCGCCCTGCCCCTGCTGCAGCGCGCCGGCCAAGTCCACGTGGCTATCTTCGACGCCCAGGTGCATGCCGCCGAGCACGGCGAACAGCCGGGCGCGGAACTGACGCAATACCTGGCGCGCCACGGCGTGGAAGCGCGGCTGCATTTGCTCGATGGCGGTGGCGTGCGGCGCGGCGATATCGGCGAAGCGCTGCTGTCGCAGGCGGCCGACCTGTCGGCCGACTTGCTGGTAATGGGGGCGTATGGTCATTCGCGCCTGCGCGAAACCATCCTCGGTGGCGTCACGCGCACAATTCTGCAAAGCATGACGATCCCCGTGCTGATGGCGCACTAGGGTGTATTGAAAGCGGCGGGCTAGCCGCCCTGCCAGGGCTGGCTGCGGATCTTTGCCACCTGGCGCTGCGCCAGCCACTGCCACAGCTGCAGCGCGTCGTCCTGCGGCAGGGCCGACATGTGGCGCGGACTGGCCAGGGCGATTTCGCAATCGCGGTCCGACCATTCCTCGAAAGTGACTTCGCCTCCGCTAGCGACCTCGACCTGATACATCAAGCCATCGTCGTAACCAAAACGCAACAGGACGGCGGCCGGGCTGCCATCCTGCGCCACGGCTCCGCCGCGGTAGACCTCGGCCAGCGCATCGGCCAGCTGTGCCGGCGAGGGCGCGCAGATGTCGCGCCCATCGGCCCGTGTCAGAATGAACCATGCCTGTGTCATGACGCGACCTCCTATTCATACCCGTTAGCATGCGAGGCAAGTACTACAGGCAGTCACCTTGGTCCAGTGTCACTTCGGGCGCGCGGAAACTATCCCTGTCGGCATTGTTTACCAATAATTACGAATACTAACAAGGATCATACCTAAATTTCATGCAGCGCGGAATTTATGCATATTCCGCGGCTGGCGCGCCGATTCACGCCACCAGCACGGGTATGCTGAGTGGATCGAAATCCAGCCAGTCGCCATTGGCGATCGTGCCTTCCGCTTCCTCGATGTGCTCGGCGCCGAGACGGTGCAAGGTCTCGAGCGCCCGTTCGCGCTCCTCAAGGCCACCGAGCGCGACGGCGATCAGCATGCCCGGATGGCGGGGCTGGCGACGATTTTCGCCATTACCCTCGCCATTTGCTTCGGGTTCGCCCGCGTCTTTCATTTTATTGAAACTGTAGAGCGAACCCACATGGGCGCCCACGAGCGCCCCCACCACCGGGCCCAGCGGCCCCGTCGCCAGGGTGGTGGCCGCGCCGATGCCGGCACCGACGGCGGCCCCGACGGCCGCGCCTTCCACTACGCCTTCCGGCGTTTCCTTGGCCCCAGGCGACATGTCGCGGTCGCCGCCAAGCGCGTGCAAATCATGCTGGCCCGGCTGGTTGACAAAGAAGGAACTGATGCGGCTGTCGGGAAAGCCCGCCTGGTTCAGGGCCGCGCGCGCGGCGTCGATCTGCTCCTGCAACTGAAAATGACCTGCGATGATGCGTGACATGATACGGCCCTCCTGGTCGGCTGCTGGCGCACCGTGCGCCGCTACGATAGCGTGCGCTTGCCGCCGGCGAAATACCGTTCGCTTGCGCACACAGCCGCCAATCATGCGGCTGCGCCGTACGGGCTACGGATATCGGACAGGAATTGTTGTGCGCGCAAAGCCCATTAGCTGTTCTAAGGCGCCAGCGCCTTCGTCTCGCCAGCGAGGCGGAGGATCGCCGCTTTTGCGCCCACGGCGCCCGGATAGCGGGGATCGAGCCGCAGCGCCTGCCGGTAGGCCTCGACAGCCTGCGGGCGCAAGCCTTGCTCGACATAAAACTCGGCCAGGCTATCCTGCAGATTCGCGTCGCGCGGATGCAGGCGGACGGCCGCCTGCAGCACGGCCATGCCTTGCGCCACGGCGCCGCTGCCTTTCAAACGGTAGGCTTCCAGGTTCAGCGCCGCCGGGTTGGCCGCACCGAGCGGATCGCGCTCCAGCGCCAGGCGCAGGGCGGCGAGGGCCGCTTCCGTCTTGCTTGCGCGCAGCAGGGTCAAGCCTTGCAGCGCATGTGCGCGGTCGCTGAGCGGATACAGTTCCACGGCCAGGCGGCTGGCCGCCAGCGCCGTATCTATCTCGCCGCGCGCGGCCGACGCTTGCGCCAGTTCCTGCAGCTCGGGCACGAAATCGGGATAGGCGCGCTGGCCACGGAAGGCCGTGCGCAGCTGGCTATCGAGCGCGGCGATGGATGGGGCCGCGGCCGGCCAGGCGATGGCGGCCGTGCGGTCCCAGCTGCCGGCCAGGGTCATGATGGCTTGCTCGAAGGCAGGGTCGAAACGGGGCAAGGCGCCGGCCTTTGTTCCTTGCGACAACAGGACATAGTCGCGCGCAAACGCCAGCGCGCCGCCGCGCGCGTATTGATTCAAGTCGACGCCCGACTGGCGCAACTGCCCGGCCATACTGGCGCCGGCCGTGAGAAACACGCGGCCGCCTGCGGGATGGCGGGCCGCGTCGATGAAGGCGCGCGCCGCCCTGGCATCGGGCGCCAGCGCTTGCCGGTTGATTTGCGTAAATGCTTCGCGCGTGGCGGCCGCCTCGGCATACGGCTGATCCGTGCGCTCCGCGTATGACCTGCCCTCTTCGAACAAGCCTTGCGCCACCTGGTACGCGCGCTGCGCGCCCGCATCGGCGATATACGTGTTCAGCTGCCACGCTTCGCCCGTGACCACCTCGAACAGGCGCTGCACGAACGCCTCGGGATTGACGCGCTCGAGATTGGCGGCGACGGCAATGGTGAGCTTGCGCGAGGGAAAACTGTACAGATAGGTGACGGTCTCCGGCTGCTGGCCGCTGTGGGCAATCGCGTAGCGCCCGCCCGTCGGGACGACTTCCCAGCCCATGCCATAGTCCGTCAAGCGGCCGGCGCGCGTGGCCATCGGCTGCACCATGGCGGCCACGCTGGCCGCCGAGAGTATCTTGCCTTCATGCACGCCCCTGCCGAACGCCAGCATGTCGGGCACGCTGGCGCGCGTGCCGCCGGCGGAAAAGCGGCTGCTGATGTCGACGAATTCCGCATTTTTCCACTCCTTGCCGGCCAGCCGGTAGCCGCGCACGCGATGGGCGATCACGGCGTCGGGGTCATCCATCACGATCGTGTCCATGCCCAGCGGCCCCCATACGTGGCGCCGCATGTAGCCGCCATAGCTTTCGCCCGAGGCACTCTCGATGACGGCACCCAGCAGGTTGTAGCCGTAGCTGGTGTAGCGAAAGCGCGTGCCCGGTTCGGCGATCAGGTCGAACTGCTCGAAGACGGCGATGGACTGGCGCGTATCCTTGTGCTCCTTGAAGTGCTTCTCCGCCTTGCTGTTACGGTAGGCGTCGATGCCGCCCAGGTGGCCCAGTAACTGGCGCACCGTCACGGGAAACGGTTTGACGGGGAAATACGGCACATACGTTTGCACGGGCGCATCCAGGTCGATCTTGCCCTGTTCCACCAGTTGCAGGATGGCCACCGCCGTCATGGGCTTGGTGACGGACGCGAGCCGGTAGCTGGACCGGGCTGTGGCCGGCACGCGGTTTTCCAGGTCCGCATAGCCATAGCCTTTGACCCATTCCACGTCGCCCTGGCTGAACCCGACGGTCACGCCCGGGATGCGTGCCTTGTCCATGCGCTGGGCGACCCAGCCGTCGAAATCGGCCAGGCGCGCGGCCAGAGCAGCGGAAGGAGCGGATGAGGGAGCGGCGGCGGCTTGCGCCGCGCCGCAGAACAGCGCCAGCGCGCCGGCGAAACCGTAGTATTTGCTGCTTTGCATAATTAATATTCCATGGTGAGGGCCGTGTCCACAGCACGGCGCTGATGCATGGTAAGTGTCTTTTACACACTATTGGCGGGCCGTGCACGAAATGCACGTGGCCCGCATGAACGGCACCGAAGTGGATGAAAATGTTGCAAAGGGTTGGCAAATGAGCAGCTACAATGCCCGCCATGCCCTCCTGCTTCCGCTACCTGCTGCTGTGCTGCCTGGCCTTGCCCTCTTTCGCCATGGGCATGGACAGGCTATCGCTGGCCGAAGGCTGGCGCGCCTGCGGCACAACCAGCACCACGCCCGCCGCCTCGCTGTACCAGTTGCTCAAGCCGGGCCTGCTGCTGTGCGTCGAGCGCGACCTCACTGTGGCCGCCACGCCCTCGTCGACGCAGCTGCTGGTGCTGTCGGCGCTGGCTTCCAGCGAAGTCTGGCTCGATGACATATTGATCGGCAGCAATGGCCAACCGGCCCGCCAGGCCAGCGGGGAACGCGCGGGCGACATCGATTTCGCCATCCACCTGACGCCACGGCAGTTGGCCATGGGCAGACATCACCTGCGCCTGCTGCTGTCGACGCAGCAGGCGCCTGCCCGCCTGGCGTCGCCACTGTACGCGCTGTACCTGGTCGACCGGCAAGGCTACCGCGCGGCGCTGGCCTGGTACCGGCTGCCGCCGCTGCTGCTGGCCGGGGCCTTGGGTGCCGTCGCCCTGCTGTTTCTCGCCTTGACGGCGCTGTACCAGCGGCAGCGGCACTGGGCCATGTTTGCCGCGCTGTGCCTGGTGGCGGCGCTGCTGCTGGTGGTGGAACTCTGGCGCAGCGTTGCCGGCTATGCCTATCCCATGCATTTGCCGCGCCTGTACGCCGTCAGCGCCCTGACCTGGCTGTTTTCCGCCTTGCTGCCCCTGTATTTTTATACGGCATACCGGCTGCCGCGCTGGCCGCTGGCGGCGGCGGTACTGCTGGCGGGCATCGCGCTGGCCGGCGCGCTGCCCGCGCATTTCGACTCGCGCTGCTGGTCGATGTTTCTGACGGGTCTGGCAGCGAGCCTGGCGCTCAACCTGGGCGCCCTGTGGCGCCGCCTGCCGGGCAGTCTCGGCGGCACCTTGATCGCGCTGGCCTCGTGCGCCCTGTTCCTGCTGACGGGCAGCCAGTTTGCCGAAGGGGGCTTCGCCCTCGTCGTGTGCTTCATGCTACTGCCCCTGTGCGCGCAACTGCTGGCCCAGCTGCTGCGCGAACGCAGCAAGGCGGCACGCGCCCAGCAGCTGGAAAACCAGCTCTTGCGTAAAAGCATGCAACCGCATTTCCTGATGAATTCCCTGAGCCTGATCAGCGAACTCAACGCGCAATCGCCGCAGGCGGCCGAAACCTTCATCGAGGCACTGGGCGCCGAGTTGCGCATGCTCAACGAATTCGCCCAGCAGCCCAGCATCGCCCTGACGCAGGAACTGGCCCTGTGCGAGAACTACCTGAGCATCATGGGCACGCGGCTGCAGCAGCAATGCAGCCTGCAGCTCAATGGCGAGGCGGCGGGCATCACCGTGCCGCCCGCCACCTTGCTGACGGCGCTGGAAAATGCGTTCAGCCACAACCGCTACCGCCATGGCGCGGTCTTTATCCTGAGCATCGCACAACGCGCGCAAACGCACGTGCTCACCCTGCTGCTGCCCGAAGGCGAGGCGCGACCGCATGCGGGCAGCGGCGTGGGCGAACAGTACATCCGCGCCAGCCTGCACGCCGTGTTTGGCGATGCGGCCCGCTATGAGCGTGAATATGCGAGCGAACAGCAGCAGGCTGGCTGGCGCCTCACGTTTACCTTGCCGGCGGCGCCATGAATGTGTTGATACTGGAAGATGAACCGCTGATCGCGCAAGGCCTCGAACGCGAGGTGCGCGCGCATTTCGGCGCGCGCCTGACGGCGCTGGTGCTGCATGACAATGTCCCGCAAGCGCTGGCCGCGCTGGCCGAGGAACAGGTCGACTTGCTGCTGCTGGACTTGAACCTGCATGGCGCGGACGGCTATGACTTGCTGCGTCTGGCCCAGACAGCCCCGTTCCAGACCATCATCGTCTCGGCCCACGCGGAACGCTCGATCACGGCCTTCGAGTTCGGCGTGCTCGACTTCGTTGCCAAGCCTTTCAGCCGCGAGCGCCTGCACAAGGCGCTGCAACGCTACACGGGACGGCATACGGAAGCGGCCTCGCTGGCCGTCAAGAAACGCGGCGCGCTGGAATGGATCGCCATGGCCGACATCGACCATGTGCAAGCCGATGGCCACTACAGCAATATCGTGCTGCGCAGCGGCGAACAGTGTTTTCACGACCTGGCCATCGACAAGCTCATGGCCCTGCTGCCGCCCCACTTCCTGCGCGTGCACCGCTCCTACATCGTCAACAGCCTCGGTTTCAAACGGCTGCAGATAGCGGCAGGCGGCAAATACGCGCTCGACACGCAAACCAGCACGGGCATACCCGTGTCGCGCAGCAGTTATCCCGCGCTGAAACAGCGGCTGCTGGGCTGAATACTTACCAATGTGCCGCGTAGTTGGGAAACGGCGAGGCCATGTGCTCGGGCTCCACGGGTGGCGCCATCCAGTCGCGCGGGTCGACCTTGTAGTACTGCAAGAATTGCGCGTACAGTTCTTCGTGGTGCTCGGCCATCTGGTACGGTTTTTCAAAGAAGGTTTCCGTGGCCACGGCAAAGAATTCGGCGGGATTCGTGGCGCCGTAATGGTCCATCACGCTGTGCTGCTGGTAGATGGCGTCGTGGCGCAGGTTGTCGAAGTCGCGCGACAGCACGGTGGCCCAGCTGCGGTAGCTCGACACGCTGGGCAAATACGGCGCGCCATTCGCGGCGCCCGATTCGCTGTCGAGCTGGTGGGCAAATTCATGCAGCACGACATTGTGCCCATCGGTCCAGTCGGCCGCGCCGCGCTGCACATGGTCCCAGGCCAGCACGACTCTGCCATCGCCCCAGGATTCGCCCAATAGCCCATTGGCCGATGGCGTCACCACGCCGCCCGGCCCCACTTCATCGCGCGTGACGATGAATTCCGTGGGATACACGAGGATGGTGTCGAGTTCCGGATACACCTGCGTCTGGCGGTTCAGCAGCAGCAGGCAAGCCTGGCCGGCGATGGTATAGCGCATCTCGTCCGTGATCTCCAGGCCGCCGCAACCGACGAATTTCTTCTGATACAGGAATTGCACGACGAGACGGCGCAATTGTTCCTGCAGCGGCGCCGGCATGCGCGGATACACGGGAATATTCTTTTCCAGCACGGCCAGGCCTTCAGCCGGCAAGGGCCTGGCCAGGGCCCGCTTCAAGCGCCAGCGGGGTAACCACAGCGAAAAGACGATGGCGGCCGTGACGAGGGCGATCCACAGCAGCGGGTTCATGCGAAGTCCCGTTTCAGGCAAGGCAGTGGCAGACACGATAACGAGGCGGCGTAGGCAGACAAGGACAAGCTCCTTCAAGTGAACCCGCGCGTTGCGGGCAGCAGTCCAGCCCACATGGGGATGCTTGCAGTCTTTTCAATCAGACGACATGAAACGGCCTGTCCCAACGCCAAAAGCCGGGTTGCAACCCGGCTTTCGACATGCATCTGAGAATCAAAACCACAAGCATTCCGCCCGCCGGCCGCCAGGCGGCCGCTCAGACGCGTTTTTACTCGGCAGATTTTTGCTGCGGCGCTCCGAACAAGGCTGCCACCAGCGGATCGCGCGTCACGGGACCGCGGTTGACGCGGATGGCGTAATGCGTGTCATCGGCCAGGATGTGGAAGTGACGGCCGCTGCCTGCCATGCTTTGCTCGCGCAGGCCGGGACGGTCCTTGCGCGGTGGCGCGCCTTCGCGTTTTGGCTGGACGATGGCGGCCAGGAAGGCGCGCACGCGCTCAGGATCCGGCGTCAGCTGGTACACTGCCTTGCCCAGGTAGGTGGCGGTGCCTTCGATGTAGCGGGCCAGTTCGATCACGCCCGCTTCGCGCAGGTCGCGGATGTATTTGCGGGCGCCCGATGGCGAAAACTTGAGGAACCAGGCGATTTCGTCTGCCAGCATCTCGTGCAGCGACAATTCGCCGATCAGCTTTTGCATGTTTTCGATGCGGCGCAGGGTGGCCGACGTCGAACGCACGCGCTCGATCGGTGCCATGGAAATGGGATTCATGCGTTCCGGGGGGATGGGTGCTGCGCGTTCTACCATTTGCGAGCCTTTTTCGGGGCTACGAAGTTCCTGGTGCGCTGCCTTTAATTCGCTCTTCACGTGAGACTGAGTCATTGCATGCATTTGAATACTCCTTTTAAACGATTGCCGGTAGCCCGGATTGTTAAGTTCTTGGCAATTTTTATACCAGAACGCAACGAATCCTGAGCGTCTGGACACAGAATGCCATCCTGATCCTCACTGGTCTGTGCGTTAACGAACATTAGAAGCAAGAAAGTGAAAAATATTGCCTTGTTGAATTATTTCTCTCAATGCATCTATAAAAGACATCTAAAAACCGTGCGCTCGCATACGCGCACAAAGTGAAATAGCGAACAGAAGCGTCGCCATCCTTGCAATAAATTCAAGCTTCGCGCGCGGCACCCGCTGCCCGCATCGCGCCAATCTTGATACTTTGCAAAGGAACCATCATGAATATGCCCAGTCTGCTGGCCGCCGCCGCCCTGATCACCTTGTCCGCCTGCAAAAAACCGGCCGACGCGCCGCTGCCCGAAACGGCGCCCAACCCCGCTTCCGCCCCCCAAGTGATGCCGCCACCCGTCGCGCCAGCCACGCCGGAAGCCGGTCCTGGCAGCACGACGCCGCCTGCCCCGCTGACGGACCCGGCCACCGCGCCGGCACTGCCTCCCGCCACGGCACCGAAGTAAGCCCGGCAGACGGAGCCCATCCATCAGGCGCCCGTGCGGCGCCGCCCCTACTCCACGGGGGAGTTACGCGTTGCCAGCCTGTTTGCAACGCGTTTTTTTACGATTGGAGTCGGTCGCGCCATGAAGGTTCACCTGCTGTGAGCCCGCAGCCGACATCGAACCCGCCCGTCAAAATGCGGCAATCCGCACAGTCTTTCCCCTCGCCGTGCGGAAAGGCGGAATCTCGCCATTTCCCAATTTCAATAGATTCAAATTAAACCTTTATAAACAATCACTTGCAATAAACGCCAAAATGCGCTCCACTGGCACGGAAGATGCTTTTATATTTTCATAGCCGCCATCAGAGCGGCGGCCTGACCCACTATATAAAAACCATCTACCTTTTGGAGACAACAGCATGGCAAGCACCTTCCGCATCTCGTCCTTCCTCAACACCAAGGCACTGGCCGTGGCCGTCGCACTGGCCGCGCAATTCCCGCTGGCCGTCCACGCGGCCGATACCGTACGCCTGGGCAACCTGAAATTCGCCCATTACGGCGCCGTCGCCTACATGAAGGAAATCGCGCCGAAATACGACCTGAAGATCGAAGAGCGCATTTTCGCCAAGGGCCTCGACATCGTGCCGGCCATGATCGCCGGCGAAATCGACGTATCCGCCAGCGCGCTGGAAGCGGCCATCACGGGCCGCGCCACGGGCTTGCCCGTGTACCTGGTGGGCGGCTTTGCCAAGGGCGGCGTGCAGATCGTCGGCCGTCCCGACCTGAACATCAAGGGTATCGCCGACCTGAAAGGCAAGAAAGTCGGCGTCACGCGCGGCGGTCCGCAGGAAATCCTGCTGTTTGCCGAATTGACCAAAGCCAAGCTGACCTGGTCCGACAAACCGGGCAAGGACGTGCAGATCCTGTACATGGGCTACCCGGACCTGAACCAGGCGCTGCTGACCAAGGATATCGACGTCATGAGCCAGTCCGAGCCGTACTCGACCCAGGCCATCCACAAGAAATATGGCGCGGCCATCATCAAGCCCTACGACACGCCGCTGGGCGAGCCCGTGCGCGCGCTCGTGATGACGGAAAAAATGTACAAGGAAAAGCCGGCCGTGGCCCAGCGCTTCATGGATTGCTTCGTCGCCGCCACGCGGGCATTTTTGGCCGACCCGAAACTGGCGGAAAAATACGTGCGCGAATCGATGTTCAAGAACCAGATCACCTCTGACGATTACCGCGACGCCATCGACAACGCCATCTTCACGGAAGACATCACGCAAAGCCACGTGCAGCTGACCACCGACTACATGGTGAAATTCGGAGTGGGCCGCATGGCCAAAGCGCCTGCCGCCAAGGATTGGGTCAAGCTGGATCTGCTGGAAAAAGCCAAGAAGTCCTACGCACCTCGCTAATCTGAAAGTGTCACGATGAATATTCAAATGATGAAACGCTTCGCGCACGGCGCCGCCGTGCCCGTCGCCGTGCTGCTGCTGTGGCAAGCCATGTCCACGTTCGGCTGGATCAACCCGCAAATCCTGCCCTCGCCCGTCGCCGTGGTCGTGAAGTGGTATGAATACCTGATTCCCATGGAAGCGTACACGCCCGAAGCGGGCAATTACCTCGTGTGGATGTTCTCCGGCGAATTGCCGCACGACGCCTGGGCCAGCCTGTCGCGCGTGCTGGGCGGCTTTGCCATCGGTGCCGGCCTGGCTTTGCCGCTAGGCTTGCTGATGGGCACCAACAAGACCATCTATAAACTGTTCGACCCGCTGGTGCAGGTGCTGCGCCCGATTCCGCCGATCGCCTACATTCCGCTGGCAATCTTGTGGTTCGGCCTGGGCAATCCGCCCGCCTTCTTCCTGATCAGCATCGGCTCCTTCTTCCCCGTGCTGATGAATACCATCGCCGGCGTGCGCCAGGTCGACGGCATCTATATCCGCGCCGCACGCAACCTGGGCGCCAGCCAGATGACGATGTTCCGCCGCGTCATCCTGCCGGCCGCCACGCCGTACATCCTGGCCGGCGCGCGCATCGGCATGGGCACGGCCTTCATCGTCGTGATCGTAGCGGAAATGATCGCCGTCAACAGCGGCCTCGGTTTCCGCATCCTGGAAGCGCGCGAGTACTTCTGGTCCGACAAGATTATCGCCGGCATGTTTACCATCGGCCTGTTCGGCCTGGCCATCGATATCGCCATGAATGCCCTGAATAATCATTTGCTGCAGTGGCACCGCGGCCTGGAACACTGAGAGGAACGGCCATGACCACGATCAATATCAATGCAGTCAATAAAATCTTCACCACGGGCGGCGCGGACGTCATCGCCCTGAAGGACATCAACCTGGAAATCGCCAGCGGCGAATTCATCTGCCTGCTGGGACCGTCCGGCTGCGGCAAGTCGACCCTGCTCAACGCCATCGCCGGCTTTTCGCAGCCGACGTCGGGCCAGATCCTGGCCGGCGGCAAGCTGATCACCGAGCCCGGCCCCGACCGCGGCATGGTGTTCCAGGAATACGCGCTGTTCCCCTGGATGACCATCGAGAGCAATATCGCTTTTGGCCTGGAAATCGCCGGCAAGACGCCGGCCGAGATCAAGGAGCGGGTCGACATGCTGCTGAGCATGCTGGGCTTGACGGAATTCCGTGCCCGCTACCCGAAAGACTTGTCGGGCGGCATGCGCCAGCGCGTGGCCATCGCCCGCGTGCTGGCCCTCGATTCGCCGATCATGCTGATGGATGAACCGTTCGGCGCGCTGGACGCCTTGACGCGACGCAACCTGCAAGATGAATTGCTGAAAATCTGGAAAGTCTTCGGCACCACCATCGTGTTCGTCACGCACTCGATCGAGGAATCGATCTACCTGGCCGACCGCACCATCGTCATGACCTACCGTCCCGGCACCATCAAGCGCGACGTGGCCATCGACCTGCCCCGCCCGCGCGACCCGAGCGACCCCGAGTTCAACCGCCTCAAGCGCATGCTGGGCGAGATGGTGATGGAAGAGCAGCAGCGTCATCACAATGCCGAAACCATGGCCAGTACCGCCGATTGAGGGAGCTTGATTAAGCGACCGCAAACTTATTTGGGGTCTGACCCGGCGGGTCAGACCCCAAGGCCATTCGTCCCCCTGCTGGCCGTGGGGTCGCTGGCCGTGCTGACGTGGGCGTCGTATGCCTGGGTCAAGCAGCGCCAGCTCGACGAATTGCACCGCACCCTCGATTCGCGCGCGGAACTGTATGCGGCATCCATCGGCGGCGCCCTCAACAAGTACGAATTCCTGCCCCTGGCCGTGGCCCAGAGCGATGCGGTGGCGCAATTGCTGGAGCAGCCCAGCGCCGACAAAGTCACGCAAATCAACGCCTACCTGGTCGACATGAACCGCCGCGCAGGCGCCTTTGCCGTCTACGTGCTCGACGACAAGGGCACGACCCTGGCGTCAAGCAACTGGCAAGACCGCAGCTCGTACGTGGGTGTCAACTACGGTTTCCGTCCGTATTTCAAGAACGCGATCGCGGGCGGCATCGGCCGCTTTTACGGCATCGGCTTTTCCACCTTCGAGGCCGGCTATTTCATTTCGCAGCCCGTGCAGCGCGACGGACGCATCATCGGCATCGTCGCCGCCAAGGTCAACCTGGACTGGATCGAGCAATCGTGGCGCACGCCCGGCGCGGGCGAACAGATCTGGGTCAAGGATGCAAATGGCGTGATCATCCTGGCCACCACGCCCGCCTTCAAGTTCAAGACCCTGGCCCCGCTGTCGCCGGACGCGAAGAAAGACATCAGCGAACAGCGCCAGTTCCTGCAAGAGAATCTCCCCATCCTGCCGCACCGCGTCAGCCGCCAGTTCGCCGACGGCGCCAGCGTGATGACCCTGGAACGTCCGCAGACGGGCGATACCCCCGCCCTGTCCGGCAGCGCCGACTACCTGGCCGTGAACCGCGCGCTGGGGCCGCTGCAATGGCAGATCACGGTGCTGGCCGAGCTCGACCAGGTGAATGAGGCGGCGCGCAACGCGGCCATCGCCGCCGCGCTGGGCTGGGCCTTGCTGCTGCTGGCCCTGATGTATGCGCGCCAGCGCCGGCGCCGCATCGCCGACAAGCTCAATGCGCAACAAACCCTGGCGCGCGCCTATGAACAGCTGGAAATCAAGGTAGAACAGCGCACGGCCGACCTCGTCCACGCGAACGGCCGCCTGCAAGCCGAGGTGACGGAACGCGAGCGGGCCGAGCAAACCTTGCGCTATGCCCAGGCGGAACTGGTGCAAAGCGGCAAGCTGGCGGCCATCGGCCAGATGGCAGCCGGCGTCACGCACGAGCTGAACCAGCCGCTGGCCGCCCTGCAAACGTTTTCCGACAATGCCAAGGTGTTCCTGGCGCGGGGCCAGATCGACGATGCGCTCGATAACCTGTCGACCATTTCCGACCTCGTCAAGCGGCTCGGCTATGTGACGTCGCAACTGAAAGGTTTTGCACGGCGTAGCGACGATGCGCGCAAACCCGTCAGCGTACGCCAGGCGTTCGCGCAAACCATGCTGCAAATCCGCACGCGCAAGAACTCGCAGCGTTTGACCCTGCATGAAAGCTGGCTGGAGGACGACATCATCGTGCTGTGCAACGCCATTGGCCTGGAACAGGTGTTTACCAACCTGATCACCAACGCCATGGATGCCGTGCCGGAAAACGAGCCCGTGCAAATCTGGTTCCAGGTGCGCCGCGAAGGCAGCCTTGCCGTGCTGCATATCACCGATAATGGCCCCGGCATCCCGCTGGCCTCGCTCGACAAGATCTTCGACCCCTTCTATACCACCAAGGAACACGGGCTGGGCTTGGGATTGTCGATCAGCGCAGGCATACTGCGCGCTGCCGGCAGCGCCCTGGCCGTGCGCAACCGCAGCGCGCAGGAAGGGGGCGGCGCACAATTTACCATCACCCTGAGCTGCGACCCGGGGGAGAGAGACAAGGAAACATCTGATGCACGAGAATAATTTTGAAGGCATGCAAGTGCTGCTGGTGGAAGACGATGCCGTCGTGCGCAAGGGCGCCCGGCAATCGCTGGAACTGGCGGGCTTGCAAGTGACGGCTGTCGCCACGGCCGAGGAGGCGCTGCCCTATCTGGTGCCTGAATTTGCGGGCATTTTATTGAGCGACATCAAGCTGCCGGGCATCGATGGCTTGAAACTGCTCGATATCGCCGTGGCACAGGATGCCAGCCTGCCCGTCATCCTTGTCACCGGCCACGGCGACGTGTCGATGGCTGTGGGTGCCATGCGCCGTGGCGCCTACGATTTCATCGAAAAACCGTTTTCCGCCGACTTGCTCGTGGAAGTGTGCCGCCGCGCGCTCGACAAGCGCCACCTTGTGCTGGAAAACATGAACTTGCGCCGCCAGCTCGAGCAGCGCGTCGGCATCGAAGCACGCATCGTGGGCCGCAGCGCCGCCATGGCCAAGGTGCGCCAGCTGGTGCTGAACCTGGCGCCGAAATCGGCCGATATCATCATCCTCGGCGAAACGGGGACGGGAAAAGAACTGATCGCCCGCTGCCTGCACGACTTCAGCGAGCGGCGCGATCATCCATTCGTGGCGATCAACTGCGGCGCCCTGCCCGAATCGATCTTCGAATCGGAACTGTTCGGCCACGAGGAAGGCGCGTTTACAGGCGCGCAGCGCCAGCGCATCGGCAAGATCGAGTACGCGAACGGCGGCACCCTGTTTCTCGATGAAATCGAAAGCATGCCGCTGGCCCTGCAAGTGAAACTGCTGCGCGTGCTGCAGGAGCGGCAGGTGGAGAGGCTCGGTTCCAACAAACTCATTTCCGTCAATTTCCGCGTGATTGCCGCCGCCAAGGAAGACTTGAATGTCTTGGCGGAACAGGGGAAATTCCGTCCCGACCTGTATTACCGCCTGAACGTGGCCAGCCTGACTTTGCCCGCCTTGCGCAACCGGCGCGAGGATATCCCGCTGCTGTTCGAGTTCTTCGTACTGCAGGCGGCGCTGCGCTACGGCCAGCCGGCCGCCCTCGTCAGCGGTGAACTGATCGCGTCCCTGATGGCGCAGCGCTGGGCCGGCAATGTGCGCGAGCTGCACAATGTGGCCGACCGCTTCGTGCTGGGCTTGCTCGACGACACCCTGAGCCCGGCCGGCTGCCGCGAAGCGTCGCTGGCCGAGCAAGTGGACACGTTCGAAATTTCCATCATCGAGGAAGCCTTGCGCCGCCACAACGGCAACGTCATCGACGCGGCGGCCAGCCTGAATATTCCCAAGAAAACCCTGTACGACAAGCTCAAGCGTTTCGATATTTCGACCGAGCAATTCCGCTGACGCCTGCGCCACGGCCAGCCATGCACCCACAGCCGCGGGCGGCGCGCTCCTACTTGCCGCCCTGCCCGCGCATGCCAGAATCGTGACTCCACTTCATGCCACGAGAAGGAGTTCCCATGAAACCATCTGCATTGATGCTGGCCGCCTTGCTGCTGGGCGGCGCAGCCGCCATGGCTCAGGCGCAATCGACGGGCAATAGCAATACCACAGGCAACACCGGTAACACGGGCACGGCGGCCCAGCAAGATACGCAGCAAAATACGCGACAGGACGACACGGCGCCGCGCAAGCATGACAAGAAACAGAAGCAGAAATCCGGCAAATCGCGCAACAACGATACGACGGGACAATCCACCAGCGGCACCAATTCGGGCGGCGGTACCCCGGGCAGCGCCGGCCAGTCCGCAGGCAACGCCGCGCGCAGCGGCACGCAAAACATGAACGGCAATACGGGCGGCACAGGCACGTCAGGAACTTCGGGCACGTCAGGGACATCGGGGACTTCCGGCAATACCGGCAACTCTGGCACCTCGGGTAACACCGGCAACACGGGCAATTCCGGCACCTCGGGCAACACGGGCGTGGTGCCGCCGCGCCAGCCCGGCCGCTAAGCGCCAGCAACGCGGCACGGGATAGCCATGACGGCGCTGCAGGCCGCGCTGCTGCTGCACGGCTTGCTGGGCGGGGCCGACGTCATCCTCAACCACGAGCTGCTCGTGCGGCTGCCATCGCGCCCGGGCGCAGCCGCCGAGCAGCGCCTGCACAGCGCCCGCGAAGTCATCTTCGGCCTGCTGTTTCCCTCGCTGGGCCTGTTCAGCTGGCACGGCTGGCTGGCCTGGTGGCCCGTGGCACTGCTGCTGGCGGAGATACTGGTCTCGCTGCGCGACACCGTGGTCGAAGGCGACACGCGCCGCTTGCCCGTGCCCGAACGCATCCTGCACGTCCTGCTGTTCATCAACCTGGGCGTGATCGCCACCTTGCTGCTGCAGGCGCTGCCCGGCTGGCTTGCCCTGCCGGCCGCCATGCAGGCCCTGCCGCCCGGCGGACCCGGCCAGTGGCTGGCCGCCATGGGCGCCATCTCGCTGGCATGGTCCGTGCGCGATGGCCTGAGCGCGCGGCGCCTGCGCTTGCGTGCAGGCCGACATGCGTGAACACTGGCAATATGCTCACACGCGCATGCGGCATATTCCTACTTGGAAACGGCAGCACGCATGTGACAATCTAGGCTCGACAGCAACTTCCAACTTCCCATACAGGACACGCACCATGAAAACTCCCGCTCTCTTGCTGGCCGCCACCCTGATGACCGTGGGCGGCGCCTGGGTGCAAGCCCAGTCGACGACGAATCTGAACCAGACAGGCAACCACACCAACAATGCCAGGGACCCGGGCCAGCAATCGGATGCCTCCGACAAGCTCGACAACAAAGGCAAGCTGGTCCACGACGGCAAGGCCAGCAAAACCCGCACGGACAAGCGCACGCGGCGCGGAAAACAGACGGCCAATCATGGGGTCAAACCGCACAGCGGCACGCCCACCGAGCCGCCAGCGTCCACACCTGCGGTGCCCAGCATCCCCGTCGCCCCCGTGAAATAGCATCAGCGCTGCGCCACGTTGCTTCCAGTCACGCTATCATCGCGCTTTTACAAGATAGCCAGGAAGACAATGAAAGCAGCATGGTGTGGAATGATGGTGGCAAGCGTATTGGCGGCCGCGAGCGTACAGGCGGCCCCCACGGTGGGCCAGTGCATGGAACTGACGACGGGCATCAAGTTCAGCAAGAACAATGGCGATGCGCAAGTCAACATCGAAGAAATGTTCGAGGGCAAGAAACAAAAGGGCACGCAACTGATCCTCAACGGCGGCGTGCTGCTGGCCACGTCCTACCAGGACATCCGCGATGGCCAGGTATTCCTGACGGGCAACGTCCACTACAATGAAGACGGCACCGTGCGCAGCAAGAACGTCTACACGCCGCAGTCCGCCATCCCCGCCAACATGCGCCCCGGCCAGGAAGTGCGCGTGCAATTTTCGGACACGCAAACGAGCACCCACTACCCGCTGGCGGGCCTGTCCGACAAGATCACCACCTCGACGCGCACGGACGAGCGCAATTTCTCCATCACCTTCCTGGGCTGGGAACGCCTCGAACTGGGAGGCCGCCGCTTCCCCGACGCCTGCAAGTTCGAACTGCATGACGTGGGCGGAAAAAGCAAAGGCAAAAGCGGCGAATACGTGTGGTACGCGCAGGGTTTCGGCGTAATCATGACGGACAAGCTCGACAAGAATGGCGAGGTGCAACCGGCGTATCGGATTGCGCTGACGAACATCCTCAGCGCACCGTAAATATTTTTTGATTATATTGCGCTAGAAGCTGGCCAAGGACACGGTTCACCCCGCCTAGTTCAGCGACGCCAGCGCATTCCCCCGCACCTGAAACGCCACCTGCGCCACCGTCTTGCCCGCATCGTCGACCAGCGCCAGCAGATGCTTGCCCGGCACGGGGTGCCAGCTGATGCTGTCAAGCGCCGCGCCCAGGTCCTTGCCGTCGAGCACCCAGCGCAAGGCATGGCTGCCCTGTGCCTGGAAGAACACGCGCTGCAGGGCGGGCGGGATGTCGGGGTCGATGGCGAGGATGCTGTCTTCGGCCGGATACACGATGGCGGGCGGCTTCACGGTGTCGCCCAGAACGGCGATGACGGGGCTTTCCGTGCCGGCGATAAACCATTCGCGGCGCGGCGCTTCGAGCGCGGGCTGGTACGCCACCATCTGCTGCAATACGCCTGGCGGCGCTTTCGGGGCGTGGCTGGGCACGTTCTTGTGCAGGTAATCCATGACGTCGCGCCACACGGGCGCGGCGCCCGTCACGCCCGATACGTCCCACATGGGCTTGCCGTCGAAGTTGCCCACCCAGACGCCCACCGTGTAGCGCGCCGAGTAGCCCATGCACCAGTTGTCGCGCATGTCCTTGCTCGTGCCCGTCTTGACGGCGCTCCAGAAATTCGTCCCCAGCTCGTTGCGCAAGCCAAACGTCATGCTGCGCGCAGCGCGGTCGGCCAGGATATCGCCAACGATGAAGGCGGCGCCCGGCTCCATCACGCGGCGTTTATCCTTGCCGGCCTGGCCCGGCTGCAGGCTGGCCGTGCTGTACAGCCCGCCATTGGCCAGCGCGCGGTAGGCGTTGGCCAGTTCCAGCAAGGTCACTTCGGACGAGCCCAGCGCCAGCGACGGGCCGTAGTACTCGGCCGGTTCCGTCAGGCTCGACAGGCCCACTTCCTTGAGGCGGTTATAGAAGCCGTCCTGCCCCGTCAGCAGCACCGTGCGCACGGCGGGGATGTTGAGGGAACTGGCCAGGCTGGTGCGGGCGCTGACGTATCCCTTGAAATTGCGGTCGTAGTTTTGCGGCGCATACATGCCCGACGCCGTGGCGACGTCGAGCGGCGAGTCGTCCATGACGGACGCTGCCGTCATCAGCCTGCGCTCGATCGCCAGTTCATATAAAAACGGTTTTAATGTGGAACCAGCCTGGCGCAGGGCCGCCACGCCATCGACATGGCTGCCGCCCGCATTGCCGACATAAGCGAGGATCTCGCCGCTGCGGTTATCAAGCACGATGATGGCGCCATCGTTGACATTGCGCTCGCGCAAGGAGGCCAGCTGCTGGCGCAGGTTTTCCTGCGCGAAGCGCTGCAAAGGACCATCGAGCGTGCTGGCGACCTGCGCACCGGGCTGCTTCAGCAACTGCTGCGCCACTTGCGGCGCCGGCGCCAGCTCCGCGGCCAGCGCGTTGCGCTGCAAGGCCGTCTGCACGCGCTGGCCGATCAGCTGGCAGCTGCTGTCCATGCGCCACTCTTTCGCCAGCGCGCAAGCGCGCCGCGTGACGGTGGCCGGCGGCGCGTTCGGCGCGCGCACGAGGCTGGCCAAAATGATGGCGTCCGTCTGGTTCAGGCCTGACGGCGCCTTGCCGAACAGGCTGTACGAGGCGGACGCAATGCCCTGCAGCTCGCCGCGGAACGATACCAGATTCAAATACGCTTCAAAAATCTGCGCCTTGCTCCAGCTGTCTTCGATGGCTTGGGCCGCGCGCATCTGGTCCCACTTCTGGCGCAGGCTGCGTCCGCCCGAGGACGCCTGCAAGTCCGCATCGAGCTGGCCCGCCAGCTGCATGGTGATGGTCGAGGCGCCCCGGGGCTTTTTCGAAAACAGATTGTCCCAGGCGGCCGTGGCCAGCGCGGACACATCCACACCGCCATGCTGCATGAAGCGCTGGTCTTCCGCCAGCAGCACGGCTTGCTGCACAGCCGGTGAAATATCGGCCAGCGGCACCCACGGCAGCCGCCGCACCTTCATGTCCACGCGCAACGATTGCAGCGGCGCGCCGCTACGGTCGAGCAACTGCGCTTCCGAACTGCGGTAGGCGGCCTGCACCTGGGCGGGCGTCAGGACCGCCTCGGCGAAAACCGGGCTGGCCAGCAGGCAGCCTATCAGTAAAACCTTGCCTTTCACTGCCCCACCTTCACATTCGCGTTCGGCGACTCGCCAAACATTTCGGGCGAATACATGGCTTCGATGCGCGTGGCCGGCAGGCTGAAATCGCCAGCATTGTTCAGGCGCACCGTGTATTCCACGCTCCAGCTGCCCTTCGGCACGAACGCGTAATACGCGCGGAAGGCGTCGAACGCGCGTTCCTCGAACGTGGGCCAGACCCAGCCCGTGGATTTCTCGCCGGCCGTCATCAGCTGCGAATCACGGCCCAGGCCATTGCCCAGCACGGTGGCGCTGGCGGGAATCGGGTCGTCGACCACGACCCAGCTCATGTCCGCCTGCGCCGACAAATCCAGGCGCACGCGGTAGACGTCGCCGCGCGACCATGCACCCGCCGTCTTCTGTTCCACCGGCGTCATGGTTTTCTTGATCGTGTAGCCGCTGGACACAGGTGCCTTGAGCGGGATCGCCGCCAGGCTTTGCACGGTGGCCCACGGTTTGCCCTTGCCGCTGTGCGCCAGGCCCAAGGTATCCGTGCCCTTTGGCCACGATTGCAGCACGGGGCCCACTTTCGCCGCGCCATTCCACACGAGTGCTTGCGTATCGCCGCCCAGCTTGACGGCGCTGGCGCCCGTCACGGGCGTGGATTCGAATTTGGCCGAAAACTTGTTGATGGCCAGGGTGCCCCAGGCGTTGGCTACCGTCGTATCCCAGCGGCCCTTCTTCTGGCGGCCCATGCTGCCGCGCACGAGGCGGCCGATGTCATCTTTCCACGCCGGGTTGTCCATCACGGCCAGCAGCAGGCGGTTGGCGTTGACGTCGCCCGAGACCATCAGCCACCACCAGTTATCCTTGCGCTCGGTGGAGAAGCCCATGGTCGTGCCCTGGAAATTCAGGCGTGAACGCAGTATCTGCTGCGCCTCGGCCAGCAGCGCATCGCGGCGTGCCAGGTTTGGCGTGCGCTGCAGCAACAGGCTCCAGTCGATCACGGCCGAAGTCGGCCACAGGTTCGGGTTGATGCTGATGCTTTCCAGCGCATCGGGCGGCACTTTATTGGAACGCGACAGCGCTTCCAGTGCGGCGAGCTTGCGCACGGCCAGGTCCGTCGTGTCCAGCGCGGAACGGCGCACGATGCGGCCCTGCACGAAGGCCGTCAAGGCTGCTTCCATGCGGTTTTTCGTCTGTTCGGGAATCGCATAGCCCGCTTCTTTTGTAGCCGACAGCACGTAGGCCGTCAAGCTGTCGCTGCCTTGTTCCATGATGGGGAAGTATTTCAGCATGCCGTCGCTGTCCAGGTAGGCGGGCAGGCTGGCGGCCAGCTTGTTCCACGCCTCCTCGTCTTGCAGCGCGATGGCCTTCGACGTGTTTTGCTCGAAGCAGGTGTACGGATACGCGGCCATGTACTCGCGCACACCTGGCAGCTCACCGCCGAGCTTGGCGACAAAGCTGGTCTGGATACCACCCCGGCCCGGCAAGGCGCCGGCCGGCATTTGCACAGACATATTGATGGGCTTGTCGACTTGCTGCAAGGTGGCCTGGTAGGTGCGCACGGGCGTGGCCTGGCCCACCTTTTGCGTGATTTTCAGTTTATCGGTATGGCTACCTGCCTTGGCGCCGATTTCCCACACAATCTGCTGCGCACCGAGCGGCACCTGGTAATCCCAGCCTACTTCGCGCGCTTCGCCCGCCGCCAAGGTCAAGCTCTGGCGTGGCAAGGCCTTGCCCGCCGCGCTGGCGTTCAGGTCCACGCTCAAGGACGCGGCTGAGGTGTTGCGCACGGTGAAGCCTGCGCGCAACTGGTCGCCTTCGCGCACGAGAGTCGGCAAGCCCGACATCAGGATCAAGTCTTGCGAGCTGCGGATATCCGTGCTGCCCGTGCCAAACAGTTCCTTGCCGGCGCTGGCGATGGCGACGACGCGGAACGCCGTCAATGAATCGTTGAGTGGCACTTGCACCGTGACTTCGCCCTTCGCATCGAGCTTGACAGTCCCCTTCCAGAACAGCAAAGTGTCGAACAGTTCGCGGCTGGCGCCCTTGCCGCCGCCACCGCCGGCCGGGAAAGCCTTGCGGCCGAAGTGGCGCTTGCCGATCACCTGCATCTGCGCCGTCGCCGTTTCCACCTGCAGGCTGCGCTGCGCCATCATGGTATCGAGCAACTTCCAGCTATCGTTGGGCATCAGTTCCAGCAAGCCCGTATCGACGGCCGCCAGCGCCACTTCGGCGCCGGCCGGCAACGGTTTACCGTCGGCGCGGCGCACGCGCACGGACACCTCCGCCTTGTCACGCGTCTTGTACACCTCCTTGTCGGACACGACCATCACGTTCAGTTCATGCGCCTGCCACCCCACGTTCAGCGGTGCGATGCCCATCTTGTAGGCCGGCTTGCCCAAGTCCACCAGGGCCGTCGGCTGCACGCCATCGACCCTGCCCCGCACGACAAACACGGACACATACACATTCGGCGCATAGTTTGGTTTGACCGGGATATTCACCACCGGTTCCCGGCCATTGAGCTGGCGCACATAGGTATCGAGAATGCCTTCGCGCTCGACCGTGATCAGCGCCGTGCCCGAACGGAACGGCATGCGCACCTGCAAGCTTGCTTCCTGGCCTGGTTCGTAGCGTTTCTTTTCAGGCAGCACATCGATGCGGTCATTGTCGCTGGCGTTGAACCACCAGTCGCCGCTGCCGGCCACCCACGTTTCGCGGTTGGCGACCGCCGCGTTGCCGGCACTGTCCTGCGTGCTGGCGCGCAGGACAAGATTGCCGCTGGCGGGCGCCTTCACGTCGCACATCAACAGGCCCTTGCCATCCGTCTTGCCCGCGCATGCAGGGCCCAGCTTAACCACTTCGCTGCTGTTTTCATATGCATAGAAGCCGCCAATCAGCCGCCGGCGGTGCGAATAGCTGTTGCGTTGGAAGAAATCAACGGCGACTGGGGCATTCGCCACGGGCTTGCCATTGGTGCCGAGCACGGCCACCGTGAACTTGAAGGCATCCTTGCTCAAGGCCCAGGCGTCGGGCTTGATGCCGATCAGATAGTTTGATGGCCACAGCGGGACGCGCGTGGCGACCGATGCCGTCTCGCCATTCGCATCCTGGAACGCCATTTCCGCCACCAGGTCGCGCGGCGTGGACAGCTGCGGCAGCTGGTCGATGACGATGCGCGCGCCGCCCGCCTTATCCAGGGTCAAGCTTTGCGCGCGCGCGGCCGCCGCGCCAGCACCGGCATGCCCGCCATTGCCCTCGTCCTGCCACCCGCCCTCATCGTCATCGTAACCGGTGCCCTGTTTCACAAGACCTTCCTTCACGTCGCCATTGCTGAAGCTATAGTCGGGATAATCGGCAAACGTCACGCTCTTGTCTTGCAGCACCGTGCGCAGCTTGACGGGCGCGTTGGTGGCCGCGCCGCCGGCCAGATACGTGATTTGCGCATCGAGGGCCAGCTGCCTGGCCTGCACGGCGGGCGCTTTCGGCCCTTGCAGCACGGCTTTCATGGTCGGCACGCGGAACGCTTCCACGCGGAAACTGCCGGATGGTCGGCCCGCCATCGTCACGCTGTACTCGCCCTGCTTGGCGTCGGCGGGGATGACCCAGTCGCTTTCCGCCGTGCCGCTGGCGGACCAGCGCAGCGGCAATTGATAGTTCTGGTCGCTGCCCTGGTGCGTGATGACGACGGAGGTGGCGCTGCCGGGACCGTTGTTCTTGTCGACCAGGCTCATGCCATCGCCCGTGTGCTTGCGTATGAAATGCTTCATGTGCACGGTTTCACCGGCGCGCAGCAAGGTGCGGTCAAATACCGTCGCCAGCAAGGTGTTGTCGGCGCGCGTGTCGTCCGTGGGCAAATTGAAACGCCACGCTTCGATGCCGCCCACCCAGTCCGACAGGGTGAACGTCATGTCGCCGCCGCTGCGCGCACTGATAAAGTAGCGGCCGTTGTTCTTGCAGCTGGAATTGGCCAGTTCGCCGGGAATGTGCGCCACACCGTCCGCACCCGTGGCCCCTTGCCACAGCAGCTTGCCGGCGCAGTCGCGCACGGCCACTTGCGCCTTCGCAACAGGCGCGCCCTTGTCGAGCGACGTCACCCACACGAGCGACGATTGCGCGCCATGCTTGAAGTGGGCCGCCAGATTCGTCACCAGCGCGGCCGTACGGATATAGGCCGTCGTCGGTTTGCCCAGCAGCACTTTGCCAAGGATGGGGCTGGCCAGTTCGACCACGTAAAAACCCGGTTTTTGCAGCGGAATGCCGATCACTTCAAAAGTTTTCTTGCCATCGGGACGGGGCAGGCTGATAGGACGCGTGCCGGCCGCGCCCACCAAGACGGATTTGCTCATGTTGCCCGCATATTGCGCGTACGGCTGCCAGTATTCGCCCCCGTCGCCGTTGCCGGCCAGGCGCTGCATCCACTCGATGATGAACTTGTCGTCATTGTCGGGAACGCGCAAGGTGGCGCCCGTGGCGGCTGCGGATGGCTGGACGACTTCCTTGCCCGACAGCACGGGTTCGATATTGCGCACCGTCACGGGCAGCAAGCCGTCGCCCTTCGCTTCGATGATGCCGAACGGGGCCGGGAATTTGAGCAGCGGCGGCTGTTCCCCCGTGCGCACCGTCATGGGGAAGCGCGCGCGATTGAGCAAGGCGCGGCCCGCGTCATCCGTCAGCTTCGGCGGCAGGCTCAAGACAAAACTCGCTTGCACGGGAAAGGGGCCGTTGAAGGCGGCGCTGTACAGGAATTCCGCCTTTTCCTCCTCTTTTGAAATCGTCGGCGCATACGTCTTTCCTCCCCCCTTCAAGGTCATGGCGCGCACCTGCGCGGCGCTCACGGGCGCGGAAAACTGCACGCGCATGGGCAGGAAGGGTATGCATTGCTCCTTCGGGTTGCTGCGCTCGCAGCTGAATTTGGCCGTGAAGTCGGGACGCGTTTTGAACCGCAGGGTTTGCGCTTTCTCCGTGGCGATGCCGCTGGCACTGGCGATGCCCTCGCCCCACACGAGCGACACCTTGGCGTTGGCGGGGAAGCTGCGCTTGCATTGCAGCACGGTGACGGGCAACGGCGGCGCGCCCTTGCTGGCCACGGGCATGCCCGCTTTCCATACGACGCCCCGCTTCTTGAAATACACGGTCAGGTAGCGGTCGAGAAAGCTCTTACGCAGGGTCAATACCTGCTCCAGTTCCTTGCCTTTGAACAGGCGTACGGGAATCTTTTCATTGATGCCATCGGCGCGGCAATACGCGTTGGCGGCCACGCTGGCCTCGTTCGGCGCGGCGTCCAGGCCCAGCACGAAGATCTGGTTTTCATCGATGTACGGCTGGCCGTCATACGGTACGGCCTCGACGATGGCCGGGCCGCCCGTGGTGAAACGGTACGACGTCGTCCCCTGCAAGGCCTGGCCCGCCTGGTCCTTCAGCCCCGGCTTCAAGGCGAAGCTGCAGGCCACGCCGGCCGGCAAGTCGCGCTCGAAATCGAAGTTCCAGTTGCGCTCGTCGGCCCAGCGCCCCGCGCCCGCCACGACGGCAGGCTCGGCCTTGCCGCAATCGATGGCGAACGGCGCGGGCAAGCCCATGTCGCCGAACGGCACCATCGGCGTGGCGAACTGCGCCCGTACCTGGCGTACGGCCTTGACCGTGCCGCTCGGTGAAAACACGGATACGCCGCTATCGGCCCAGGCCGGCGTCGCCGAGCCCAGCGACAGCAGCAGGCACAAGGCCCCCAGTTTGCCAGTCAGCGGGGAAGAAAAAATACGGGGCAGGTCAGGCACGGGTGACTCCTTGATGAAAAGTGGCGGAGCTGGCTGCGGCGCGCAAAAGTTGCTTGGCGGAAGCCTGGAAAAGCAACGGAACGCGGCAGGAATACAACATCAATGTAATATTAGTTATCAAGCTCATCATTGTTGCTAATATACAGTGGCATGCAGGTGACAAGTCGTACGATTGCCTCTTGCCGCGGCGCCAGGAAGTGGCGTGCTTGTAAAAGTTTCACCTAGCAAATTAGTTTTTTTCAACAGCAAAGTCATTGTCGTGAATCTGCAACACCATTGATATACCGCAATGCTTTGTGCGCCAGCGCACCGACCACCTGAACCTGCAACCGTATTCTCTAGTCCAACAGCAGTGCATTTATCGCAAGAAAACGCACCTGGAAGTGTGGTCGATCTCTAGCAATAGCACGTGTAGCAAGATGTCGTTTTGATGCCGTAGAGAAAATCTCTTATCAACGTTGGGAGTTACTTGTGAATAATCTAAAAAAAATCGCCGTTGCCGCCGCAGTCCTGTGCTCTGCCCTCGGCGCACAGGCCCAGGAAATCAATCCCTCCTGGTATATTCAACCTAGCATCAACGCACTCAAGCCAGATTCCGACTTCGCCACGGATAAAACCGGCTATGGCGCAGGCTTGCGCTTCGGTAAGCCTGTTTCCCAGGACTGGGATATCCAGCTGGGCACCACGTATGCACGTTCCAAGGATGGCGGTCAGCGCTACCAGCAAAATACGCTGGGCGTAGACGGCTTGTACATGTTCTCGCGCAAAGCCTTCCGTCCCTTCCTGCTGGTCGGTGCCGGTATGCAACGCGACAAGGACACCAGCTTCGCCTTCGGTGAGCGCAGCAAGAGCTCGCCATACGCCAGCGTGGGCCTGGGTTTCCAGTCCAGCATCACCGATCAACTGTCCGTCCAGGCTGACGTGCGCAACGTCCACGGTTTCCTGCGCGGCAACACGTTCGACCCGAGCAGCAAGGCTAACAACTACTACGTCACCGTGGGCCTGAATTACGCGTTCAACAAACCGCCAGCACCGCCGCCACCACCGCCACCGCCGCCAGTGCGTGAAGAAGTGGTCGTGGTCGTGCCGCCGCCACCGCCGCCACCGCCACCAGCACGCTTTGAAAAAGTGACGATGTCGGCAACGGAACTGTTCGCGTTCGACAGCGCCAAGCTGGGTCCGACACAGACCAAGCTCGACGAAATCGCACGTGTGCTGACGGCAGCACCGGACGTCAACAACGTCGTCATCAGTGGTTATGCCGACCGCATCGGTTCGCCCAAGTACAACCTGAAACTGTCGCAGCAGCGCGCTGATGCAGTCAAGGAATACCTGGTCGCCCACGGTGTCGCCGCCAACCGCCTGACGGCCGAAGGCAAGGGCTCCACGAATCCTGTCGTCACGTGCAACAACAAGAAACGTGCCGACCTGATCAAGTGCCTGGAACCAAACCGCCGCGTTGAAGTGGAGCAAATCACCATCGAACGCCGCGTGCAGTAAGCTGAACAGTGGTACGCCACTTGTGAATTAAAAAAAAGGGGCTCACGCCCCTTTTTGCATTGAAAGCCACCATGAATTTCTCTACCCGCTATCCCAAACTGGCCAGCCTGGCGCCGTTCAGCAAGCAGATGCGCAGTGTCCTCGTCTGTTCCGTCACTGAATGGCTGGAACACCGCGCCTCGAGCAAGGGCGCCGCCCTCGCCTATTACACCCTGTTTTCCATCGCCCCCATCCTCGTGCTGGTGATCGCCATCGCCGGCTTTTTCTATGGCCCGGCCGCCGCGCGCGGCGAGCTGATGGGGCAATTGCAGGGCTTGCTGGGCACGCAGGGCGCCGAAGCCATTCAGCTCGTGCTGGCCGGCGCGAAAAACCATGAACAGGGCCGCATCGCCACCCTCATCGCCAGCGCCCTGCTGCTGTTTGGCGCCACCAGCGTGTTTGCCGAACTGAAAGCCAGTCTCGATGAAATCTGGCAAGTGCCGCCCTTGAAGGAAGCGGGCGCCTGGGACATGCTGCGCACGCGCCTGCTGTCGTTCGGCCTGGTACTGGTGCTGGCCTTCCTGCTGATGGTGTCGCTGGTGGTCAACGCCGCCATGGCCATCCTCGCCAACTTCTGGGAAGGCGTGTGGAAAGACACGGCCGTGCTGTTTACCATCCTGTCGAACCTGATCGGCTTTGCCGTCATCGCCAGCCTGTTTGCCGTCATCTATAAAATGCTGCCGCGCGTGCGCCTGTCCTGGCGCGACGTGCTGATCGGCGCCATCGGCACGGCTTTCATGTTTTCACTGGGGAAATATGCGATTGGCGTGTATATTGGCAATAGCGGCGTGGCCAGCAGCTATGGCGCGGCCGGTTCGCTGGTGGCGCTGCTGCTGTGGGTATATTACTCGGCGCAAATCTTCTTCCTGGGCGCCGAATTCACGCGCCAGTTCGCCCTGCAACTGGGCAGCATGAAGGATATGCCGAAGACGGAAGACGGCGACCTGCAAGTGAAGATATTGAAACGCCACCAATCGTAGGCAGTCTGCACGTAACAACGGCGCCCGCGGGCGCCGTTGTTCTTATGCAGCATCAACTTACTCGCCCAGCAATTCCGCCACCACTTCCATGCCCTGCACGCGCTCGGCCACGACCTTCACGATGACGATGATGGGTACGCCCAGCAGCAAGCCCCAGACGCCCCACAGCCAGCCCCAGAACAGCAGGCTGATGAAGACGGCCGTGGGGTTCATGCGGGCGATGCGCCCCGTCATCCACGTGGTGACAAAAGTGCCGACCAGCGTGGCGATGGCCATCGACGTGCCCGTCACCAGCAAGACCATTTCCAGCGATTCGAACTGCAAAAAGGCGACGAGCCCCGTGGCGATGGTGATGAGCAAGGGGCCGAAGTACGGCATGATGTGCAGCAAGCCGGCCACGATGGCCCAGGCGCCCGCGTTTTCCAGGCCGATCACGCGCAGGGCGATCCACATCAGGACGGCCAGCAAGCCATTCGTGACGAGCAGCATGAACATATAGTTCTGGATCGAGGTATTGATGTCTTCCAGGATGTGCACGGTGACCTTCTTGCGGCTCAGCGACGGTCCCGTCAGCTTGACGAGCTTGCGCTTGAAGGTGTCGCCCGACAGCAGCAGGAAAAACACGAGGAAGATGACCATGGTGGCCTGGCTGACAAAGCCCACCAGACCCAGCGAGCCGGCCCAGACCCAGTCCATGATCTTGAAATTGGGGCCTTCGGACGCTGCCGCGGCGCGGCGGTTGTTGCGGCGCGCCTCGGCGCCGGCGGCCACTTGCTCGATCTCATTGGCCACGGCCTGCATCTTCTGGAAGGTGCTGTTCTTGCCACCCGTATTGGCGGCGATCAGGCGCGACAGTTTATGCGTGGCGGCTGGCAACTCTTCAACGATGGATTCGAATTCGCCCTGCACGCGCTCGACCACGACGATGGAGCCGAACAGGATCAGGGCCGTGACGACCGTGGTGCCGATGGCGCGCGGCAGGCGCAGCTTTTCCAGCCAGGCAACGACGGGATTGAGGGTGTAGGCAATGAAAATGCCGAAGATGACGGGAATGAGGAATTTCTGTGCCCACTGCAGCGCATAAATGAAGCTGACGGTGGCGATGATGCCCAGCGCCATGCCACGCGCATTGACATGCAGCGGCAAACGCAAGGATGCGTCTAGGTGCTCCACGGGCGTGCCGGGAGGTGGCCCGGCAGGCTCGGTGGAGGCAGCCGCCACCGGCTCGGGCGGGGTATCTGAAGGCTGGATATGCATGCGATTCCCGCGACGGTCGGTGGTGGGCCGCAGCGCCAGCCGTGGGGCTGGCCGCTGCGGCAGGTCAGGCCATTACTTGACGCGGATGTCGTTTTTCACCGACTTCACGCCCTTGACGCCACGGGCAACTTCACCCGCTTTGGCGGCATCGGCTGGCTGGGCAACGAAGCCGCTCAGCTGAACCACGCCCTTGAAGGTTTCCACGTTGATTTCCGTCGATTTCAGGGTAGGCTCATTGAAGATGCTGGCCTTCACTTTGGTGGTGATCGCGGCGTCGTCGATGTACTCGCCCGTGCCTTCCTTGGTTGGGGTCGAAGCGCAACCTGCAACGGCGAACAGGGAAGCGACGAAAAGGCCAGTAGCGATAGATTTAGTGAATTTCATGGTTTTTTCCTTAGGAGTGGTCAATCAATGTGCTCACAATGAGCTTCTTATACCAGTGTGGTGACTGCGCGCCGGATGGAGCTCAGTAGCCAAACTGGGTTTTTGCAGCCTTGATACAGTCATCCTTGGCTGCGCCGGCTAATGCATCGCATTTTTCTGTCGCGACCTTGTACTCGGCTTTTCTTTTTGCTTCACGCGCATCGCTGCGCGCTTCGATGACTTTCTTGTCCGCCTTGGCGTCGGCCAGGGCCGCCACCTTGGTGGACTTGGCCAGCTTGACGCAGACATCCTTGTCGTTGCCGGTCACCGCATTGCAGCGCGCCAGGTCGACGTCGTAATTGGCATCGGCAATCTTGATGCGCGCCTTGGTGTAGGCGCGCAGGGTATTCGTATATTGCGCCTGGGCCACGGCTTCATCGTAGGTACGCACGGCCTTCGCTTCGGCGATGCAGACATCCTTCGGGTTGCCCGTGATTTTTTCGCACTCGGCATGCGCCAGCTTGTAGTTCAGGGCCGCCTGTTCATTGGCCGCCTTGTAGGCTGCTTTTGCTTCCGGCGTGGCGGCCACTGCCTGGCCGCCCCAGGCGGCGCATGCCAGGCTGACGACGATGGCGGTGAAAAGCTTATTCTTGTTCATATTGTATTTCTCCCTGGTGGTACCAAACATGTCTGCTTGGCATGACTACCGTTTTACGTGGATAGTCGCCGCTCTTCTGTACGCTGCCGTACACAAGTAATTTATTTTGAAAGCGAAAGGGATACAGGGAGAAATAACAACGTTTTGGTGGATCGCCACGGTAAAAAATACCATTTTTGGCAGCAAATAACTACGTGCGGCAGCGTACAGACCCGGGACGGGGGCATGACTAAGATGGCACTACACCCTCACCTCGTCAGGAGAATAAAATGAAAACCAACGCCACCTTGGCCGCACTGATGCTCGCCGCCACAGCCGTACTCAGCGGTTGCGCCACCGGCCCTTCCCAGTCACAACAGTATTACCCGGCCAACCAGCCTGAGTCCGCCATGTACGGCACTGTCGATTCCATCCAGATCGTGCAGGGTGGTGGTCAAACCAGCGGCGCCGGCGCCGTGGTCGGCGGCATCGCCGGCGCCCTGCTGGGCAATACCATCGGTTCAGGCAGCGGCCGCACGGCCGCCACCGTGGCGGGCGCCGTCGCCGGCGGCGTCGTGGGCAACCAGGTCGAAGGCCGCAAGCAGCAGGCACAGGCTTACCAGATCAGCGTGCGTCTCGACAACGGCGAATACCGTACCGTGGTGCAAGACAACGCCAATGATTTGCGCCCGGGCAACCGCGTGCGCGTCGTTGACGGCCGCGTCTACCGCTATTAATCCGCTGGCCGGGCTTGCCAGCAAGCCTGCGCCGGACCATGCACCAACAAGGAGATACCATGGGCACCATCATTCTGATCATCTTGATCCTGGCCCTGGTCGGCGTCCTGCCCACCTGGCCGCATAGCCGCAACTGGGGTTACGGCCCCAGCGGCATCGCCGGTCTCGTCGTAGTGATACTGATCCTGCTATTACTGACAGGCAGGTTGTAAAAAAAGGCGCTACGGCGCCTTTTTTATTTCAAGGAGGAAATATCATGACTATCCACAAGACACTCTTGGCCGCCCTGTTCGCCTGCAGCCTGGCGCCGCTGGCACTGGCCCAAACCGCCACGCCGCAGCCGGGCGACCCGCAACGCTGGTACCAGGAAGACAGCACGGCGCAAGCCCAGCTGCGCACCCTGCGCAAGGAAATCGCCGCCGCCCTGGCCGAGGCCAAAAAAGCCTGCCGCCTCGAACCGTCCGCCGCGCGCGCCACCTGCCTGAAGGATGCACAAGACACGTACCGGCAAGACATGGCGAACGCGGAAAAACTGCGCGCAGCGGCGCATACGCAGTGATGCAGAAATGCAGAAATGCGCCGCACTCTTGGTCTGTACTCTTGCAACGCCTTGGCAAAACCGACGCGCAGCAGGTTTTGACAGGCGTTACTAAGCAGCGTCGCGCTCGTAGGGTGGCAGTTCGTGCACCACGAGCGGCGTATCTTCCGTGACAAAAGCCAGCCAGCCGGCCGCCTTGATCGCGCGCAAGCCGTCCTGATAGCCCTGCTCCCAGCGCCATTCGATCGAGCCCTTGGAGAAATTGATATCCTTGGCCGCCATGTGCCAGTCGCGCCCCGCATACGGGAGGCGCACGATGTGCATGGTGCTGTCGCAACCGAGCGCCACCAGTTCTTCCGTCTGCTGGCGGTTGTGCTTGGTGTCGGGCAGGCCGGCATACAGTTCGCGCAATTTGCGCTGCAAGGTGTGCGTGTTCACATAATCGGCGATATGCCGCTTCGAGCGCGACGCGAAGGTGACATCCTTTTGCCGCGTCTGCACTTCATCGAGGGTGGTCGGTTCCGGCCCTTCCGAGCTCCACAGATCCACCATGAAGACCAGGGTGTCGACGTGGGGCGTGTCGTCGAGCACGGTTTCCAGCGGCGTATTCGAGTACAGGCCGCCATCCCAGTATAAATCGCCATCGACGCGCACGCCGGCAAAGCCGGGCGGCAAGGCTCCGCTGGCGCGGATGTGATCGGCCGTCAGGGCCTGCTGCTGGCTGTCGAAACTGGTGAGGCTGCCGCATTTGACGCGCAGGGCGTTGACGGTCAGGCGCATGCCGCCCGGCTCGTTCAGGTAATCGAAGTCGACCAGTTCCTCGAGGGTGCTGGCCAGTTCGCTGGTGTCATAAAAACTGGCCTCTTCCGGCTTGACGGCGATTCCGGCAGGAAACAGGCTGAAGGTGCGCGGCTTGAAGAAGCCGGGCACGCCGCGCAGCACCGTATCGAGCGTGGCCAGCCAGATGTTCGAGCGGCGCTGCTGGTCGGAGACCAGGTTCATGTCGATGCTGTCGCGGTGCGCCACGCGCTGCCAGAACTGTTTCAGGCGCACGAGCCGGTCTTCGTGCTTGTTGCCGGCCAGAATGGCGGCATTGATGGCGCCGATCGAGGTGCCCACCACCCAGTCGGGCGCCAGGCCATGTTCGTGCAGCGCGTGATAGACGCCGGCCTGGTAGGCGCCCAGTGCGCCGCCGCCCTGCAGCACCAGCACGATGCGCAGGCGCGAGGGATTTAACTGATTGATCGGTGTCTTCGAATGCGTCATCAAGATGGCCCCTCTGTCCGCCGCGCGGAATGCGGCGTGAATCATTGTAAGGGATTGCGTGTATGCGCGCCGGACCTTGGGGGCAGGCAAAAAAAAACGCCGTCAATGACGGCGTTCCTGTGCAACACGGCTGGCGTTCAGCGCTTGCGGCGCAGCCAGCTGGCGGCAACGGCGGCAACGGCCACGAGGACCAGGGCCGGCTTGACCAGCTTCTTGCGTCCGATAAACGATAGCGCCGTCAGCACATAGGGCATGGCGCCTTGCAGCCGCATGCCGCCCGGCGCCAGCAGGGACTCGACGCGGTGACCGGCAAAGCCGACCGCCGTCTCGACCACGCCCTGCAGCATCGACTCGGGACGCAATGCATAACCCACGTTGGCGCGCGCATGCACGATGCCCACGCGGTACATTTCGCCCTGGGCGATCAGCAGGCGCTTGCGGGCGGCTTGCGCCGCCAGTTTGTCGGTTTCCGACATGAATTCTCCTCGTGAGGCAGCTTACATCAGCATGTCGCGGTCGGCCTTCAATTCCGCCATGGTGGCCGGCATCGACAGCTTTCCTTGACGCAGCATGGCGCGCGCATACATGACGAGCGCGATGGCCAGCAGTACGAACACGACCGTCATGATCGCCAGGATCTTCCAGCCCAGGCTATCCCAGGCGAGGAAAACGATCAACACGCTGCCGTAAGCGATGGCAAACAAGCCCGCCACCGTCGCCAGCGCGAAAATGACAATCAGCTGCAACATGTGATTGCGCACTTCCGACAATTCGATGGTGGCCAGTTCCAGCCGCGACAACATCAGTCCGACGGCGTTTTTGGCCAGGCCGGCGACCGAGCCGATCAATCCCGGCCCCTGGTGAGACGAAGCAGACTTGTCCATATCGCTCCTGTATGGGATTACTTGCGGCCCAGGATGAAGCCGACCAGCACGCCGACGCCAGCGGCAACGGCCACCGTGCGCCATGGGTTTTCCTTGACATAGCCGTCTGCCTGGGCAGCCATCTGCTTGGTGGCAACGATGGCCGACGCTTGCGCTTCATGCGCCTTGGCCAGGGCGGCGTCCAGGGTTTTCATGCCCTTGATGCGCACTTCATCGGCTTTTTCGCCAGTCAGGGCAGCAGCGGCGCTGAACAGGGCTTGTGCATCCTTGACGAGGGTTTTGACATCGTTATTGACGGTGGTGATATTATTTTCCAACATGGTTTAGCTCCTTAGCTGTGGATGAATGTAGTTACTATACCTACTTTACTCAAAAACACTATTCCATTAGATCGCGCATATCATCGGCGTGCTCTTCTTCAACAGCCATGATTTTGATCAACAAATGGCGTGTGGTCGGGTCTTTGTCGCCGATTTTCACGATCATCTGGCGATACGACTCGATCGCTACCCGTTCCGCGATCAGATTGGCACGCACCATGCTCTGCACGTCTTCGGAGTCATCATACTCGGCATGGCTACGCGCAAGCAATGTTGCAGGATTAAAATCTGGCTTGCCATTCAATTGCACGATGCGTTCGGCCAGCCAATCCGCATGTTCCTGCTCCTGCTGCGCATGCTCGAGGAACTCGGCCTTGATGCTGCCATTGTCGCGTCCGCTTACGGTGTAGTAATGGCGTTTATAGCGTGCGATACACACCAGCTCGGTGGCCAGCGCGCCATTCAACAAGGTAATCAACTCCTCGCGGTCGGCCTGGTAGCCGGCCGTCACGGCGCCGTCGTCCAGGTTTTTCGCGGCAGCGCGGATGGCCGCCGTATCGATGCCAGCTGGAATCTCAACAGATGTTGGTGTCATGATGCTTCCTTTCAATACTTGCGTGGGTATCCACCGGCCAGGTTGCGGCCGGTGCTGCCTTTGGCTTACAACGCCCCAAGGCGTTTAACGGCGGGCGGGAATCGCCGTGTTGTCCTCGGACAAGACGATTTCCACCCGGCGATTCAGTTGGCGGTTTGCCGCCGTGTCATTGCCGGCGGCCGGATAGGCGGCGCCATAGCCTTTCGTGGCGATGCGGTCGCGGCTGATGCCTTGCTCCAGCAGCGCATTGCGCACGGATTCGGCGCGGCGTTGCGACAATTCCAGGTTGTGCGCGGAGCCGCCCGTGCTATCCGTGAAGCCTTCGATCAGCACGGTGCGCTGCGGGTTGTTTTTCAGCACATCAGCCAGCTTGCGCGCCGTATTCGCGCCATCGGCCGTCAGGTTCGCCTTGTCGGTGCCAAACAGCACGTCGCCCAGGGTGATCACCATACCGCGTTCGGTTTTCTTGGCGGCCAGGTCGGCCAGCTGCGCCTCGAGTCCGGCGGCGCGGGCTTGCGCATCGCGGGCCGACGCTTCGGCAGCTTGTGCCTGGGCCTTGGCCGCTTCCGCATCGGCCTGCGCCGACTGGGCGCGGGCCGTTGCCTGGTCAGCCTGCTGCGTGCGCGCATCGAGGCGCAATTGATCGCGCTGCTTGCCGGCGTTGGCGATATCGGCTTCCGCAGCTTTCTGCTTGGCGACTTCTTGCGCCGTGGCTATCTTTTGCTTGGCCAGGTAGGCCAGCTTGTCGACTTTTTCGCTATCTTCCTGGCGCGTGGCGGCCGCGTTCGCCGCTTCCAGCGCAGCGCTCGCTTCGCGGAATTCGCGTGGCGCATAGGTCGACACGATCGGGTTCGATTGCGCCGCCATGTAGTCGCCGCGGGTCTGGTCGAGCAGGCTGGTGGTGGTCGGTGCGGAGCTGCAGGCGGCGACAAAGGCGGCCATGGCCAGCAGGCCGGGAATGGTGGTGTAAGTAGCTTTTTTCATGATGGGGTCCTAGTTATTGTTATTAGTTATTGTTTTGGGGCTTGCTGATTGGCGCGGTCGAGCTCTTCGCGCATGACGCGGATGTTCTCGTTGATCTCGTCGGCGGCGCTGGTGGCCTTGGCCGAGTTGGCCTTGCTTTGCGCCAGCTTGGCATCGGCTTGCGCCTGGTCGGCCAGGTCGCGTGCCGTCTTGTAGTCGCGGTCTTTCAGCGCCTGGTTGGCCATGCGCATTTTTTCGCGGGCCGAACGCATTTCATCGGGCGCCAGATCGGCGGCGCCGGCGCTGGCGGCGTTATCGACGGCGGCGCGCGACACGGCGACGTCGGCCGTGGCTGGCGTTTTCAGACTGGAACAGCCCGTCATCAGCACAACGGCGGTGGCGCAAGCGGCCAAGGCGGCCAACGGGGACATCTTGAAATCTCGGTTTGTCATTTTTCTTCTCCTGGAGAATGTAAGCAGTAAGGTTCATACGTCGGTGCATCTGGAATCAGGAACGGCGTTTGATGTAGACGTTATAGGCTCCGGCTCCCCGCATATCCGTTCGGTGCCGCACATAGGGTAGGAAATCGACAATACTTGCATGGGCAACGTGCGCTAGCGCACGTGCCCGACAGTAAAACCTGAAACAGCCCCGGCCTTAGGACGATTCCTGTAGCATCGCGACTACTTGTCCAGAAAGAATCCGCTCATGCCGCTCTCCCGCCGTCAGAAAATCGCCCTCGCCAGCACCGCCGTGCTCATCGCCGTGCCCGTCACGGCTTCCATCGTCCTGCTGAACATGGACTGGAACCGTGCCAAGCCCTGGCTCAATGCGCGCGCCAGCGAAGCGCTGGGCCGGCCGTTTGCCATCGAGGGCGACCTGGCGCTGACGTGGCAGCAGCCGACGGCTGGAGGGAAACAAGGCTGGCGCGACTATTTGCCATGGCCGCACCTGCAGGCCAAGGATGTGCGCCTGGGCAACCCGAGCACCATGGCTGGGACGGATGACGAAGCGCAGCTGGCCAGCGTCAGCCAGCTGGCGTTCTCGCTCAATCCGCTGGCCCTGCTGGACAAGAAAATCATCATCCCGCAATTGCGCTTCGACACGCCGCAGGTGCGCTTGCTGCGCAACAAGGACGGCAAGAACAACTGGACCTTCGACAAGCAGGAACAGCCGTCGCCGTGGCAGCTGGAATTGCAAAGCGTGGTCTTCAGCAAGGGCACCGTGACCCTGGATGATGGCGTCAGCAAAACGGCCATGCGCGCCGATGTCGACACCATTGCGGGCGACGCGCGCTACGGCATCGCTTGGACGCTGTCCGGCAAATACCGTGGCGAAACCGTCAAGGGCGGCGGCAAGGCGGGCGGCGTACTGTCGCTGCAGCAGCAAGGCACGCCCTTCCCCATCCAGGCCGACATGCGCGCGGGCGGCAACAGCATGGCCATCGAAGGCACGCTCACGCGTCCGGCGAACCTGGCCGCGCTCGACGTGCGCCTGAAGCTGTCCGGCCCCAGCATGGCGCGCCTCTATCCCTTGACGGGCGTGCTGCTGCCGGAAACGCCGCACTTCAGCACGGAAGGCCATTTGACGGGCACCCTGGCGCCGCGCGGCGGCGAGTGGGTATACGACAAGTTCAGCGGCAAGGTAGGGTCAAGCGACATCAGCGGCAAGCTGGCTTTTTCCGCCAGCACGCCGCGCAAGCGCCTGACGGGCGAAGTCCACTCGCGCCTGCTGCAATTTTCCGACCTGGGTCCGCTGGTGGGCGCCGATTCCAGCGCCAGCAAGAAGGAACGGGGCGTGGCCTCGACGCAGCCGGCTGGCCGCGTGCTGCCGGTGGAAACGTTCAAGACGGAGCGCTGGACCAGCCTGGACGCCGACGTGCGCTACACGGCCGACAAGATCACGCGCGACGCCGAGCTGCCGATCAGCAAGCTCGACACGCATGTGGTGCTGACGGATGGCGTGCTGTCCTTGACGCCGCTCAACTTCAACGTGGCGGGCGGCACCCTGACGTCGCAGATCAAGCTCGACGGCAGCGGCAAGGTCATCGCCAACGGCATCGCCGCCGAACTCAAGGCCAGCGCGCGCCATTTGCACATCCAGCAACTGTTCCCCCGCCTGCCTGCCCTGCAGGCCAGCGTGGGCGAAATCAATGGCGACGCTTCGCTGTCGGCCACGGGCAATTCCGTCGCCACCCTGCTGGGCAGCTCGAACGGCGAAGTGCGCGCGCTGATCAACCGGGGCAGCATCAGCAAGCTGCTGCTGGAAGAAATGGGCTTGAATATCGGCAGCGTCGTGCTGGCCAAACTGTCTGGCGACAAGCAGGTCAAGCTGAACTGCATGGCCGCCGATTTCGCCGTCACCAAGGGACTGATGCGCACGCGCCAGTTCATCGTCGACACGGATGACGCCGTCCTGAATATCGACGGCACGGTGAACCTGGCCGATGAACGGCTGGACCTGACCCTGCGGCCGGACAGCAAGGGCTTGCGCGTCTTTTCGCTGCGCTCGCCCCTGTATGTGCATGGCACTTTCAGCAAACCCGACGTGAGCGTCGACAAGGGCGTGCTGGCCCTGCGCGCCGGTGGCGCCCTCGCGCTGGCCGTGGTGGCGCCCGTGGCGGCGCTGCTGCCGCTGGTCAATGCCGGTCCCGTCGAGGATAGCGAATGCGCGGCACTGCTGGCCCAGGCGCGCGTCAAGCCAGTCGCCCCCAAGCCGGGGAAAGCCGTACGCAAGGTGCGCTGAACGGGGTGTGGGTGCCTTTACAATTGTTACACACCTATGTGCGTTGCCGAACAGACCCTGCCTTGTCGCAATCCTATCCTGTGATCGTGCCTGAAACACACGGCGTCACGAAGTCATCCGGCCCATACCATGCCGGCGCCACGAGGTCCGAATTCATAGGAGAACTATCATGCAAATCATTAAAAAAATCGCCGCTACCACTTCCGTTGCTGCCCTTCTGCTGAGCCTGACGGCTTGCGCCAACATGTCCGGTCAGGATAAAAACACGGCCATCGGCGCCGGCGTCGGCGCCGTTGCCGGTTCCGTGCTGACGGGCGGTAGCGCTGTCGGCGCAGTCGGCGGCGCCGCTGTCGGCGGCGTGATCGGTAACCAGGTCAAGCCGAAGTAATCGATGATGAAAAAAGCGGGGTGGGTGCGCAGGCGCCCGCCCCGCTTTTTTGCGTCTGCGGTATAAGCTTTAAAAAAAACAGGAATCAGACGAAGACGTTGGCCATGCCGATGGTGCCGCTATCCTTGACCAGCTCGTAGCAGCGGCAGGAAACGGCTTCCAGGCCGGCCGAATCGAGGATCTCGATATTGCCGCGGCTGTAAGTGATGAGTTTTTGCTGTTGCAGCGCACTGGCCGCCTTGGTCACACCGACCCGCCGCACACCGAGGGTATGGGCGAGGAATTCATGCGTGAGGTGAAATTTTTCGGACTGCAGGCGGTCGCGCGTGATCAGCAGCGAACGGGCCAGGCGCGCCTCGAGCACGTGGAAGCGGCTGCACACGGCAATCTGGATGGCTTGTGCCAGCAGGGTGTCCGTGTAGCGGTACAGCAAACGCTGCAGGGACTCGAGCTGGGCGAACTCGGCGCAGAAATCGGCCCGCGCGATGCGGCTGGCCGTGCCGGAACGTTGCACGACTGCGCGCACTTGCGCCAGGTCATGACCGAGCGCGACGGAAGCGCCCAGGACGCCTTCGCGGCCGACGGAGCCCACTTCCAGGGTCATGCGGCCTTCCGCCACGGCCAGCAGCGAGATCAGACAGTCGCCGGGGAAATAGATGTGGGCGATAGGCTGGCCAGGTTCGTACAGCACCTCGCCCACCTCGACGGTGACGGTATCGAACAGCGCCGTCAGGTGCCGCAAGTCGTGCTCGGGCAGGCTGGCCAGCAAGCGGTTACCGGCGTCAGGCGCGCCCATGGGCGACCCCAGGCCGGATCGGCCTGTATCGCGGGACAGGGTCGTGCTGGCGTTCGTTAGTGGCATTGCTTTTCCTTGGTGTCGTTACAACTCGACATAATTTTTACCTAGCCTACGGTGCGGTACCGTCCCTGTATGTACGGTGACGCACGGAAGCGGGGCAAGCGGTACAGCACACTGGCCGCATGCACGGATAACACGCACTACCCATTTAATTATTTTAAAAACAAGGAGCCTTCCATGACCACCACCACCAAATCCCTCCATCCGCTGGTGCTTGCCGCCGCCGTCGCCGTCCTGCTGTTTTGCGGCGTCGGCACGGCGGCCCTGATGGGCTGGCTGCCTTCGTCCCAGGGCGATAGCCAGCCGCTGGCAGCGAGCACCTCGGCCGAGCAGATGGCCAGCCTGCAGGCGAACCAGCCGCCAGCGAACCTGCAGCCTGCCGGCGCGCAGCCGCTGGCCGCCCTGCCGCCACAGCAGCAGCAACAGCAACAGCAACAGCAGCAACCGGTGCGCCAGCCACAGCCCCAGCCGCAACCACAGCAACAATACGCAGCAGCCCCGGCGCCGCAAGTGTGCAGCAATTGCGGCGTGATCGAAGCCATCCATGAAGTCAATACGCGCGCCGAAGGCAGCGGCGTCGGCGCGGCCGGCGGCGCCGTCGTCGGCGGCTTGCTGGGCAACCAGGTAGGCGGCGGTCATGGCAAGCAACTGGCTACCGTGCTGGGTGCCGTTGGCGGCGCCGTGGCCGGCAACCAGATCGAAGGCAGCGTGCGCGCCACGCGCAGCTACAACATCGTCGTGCGCCTCGATAACGGCAAGACGCGCACCGTGCACCAGAGCGCCGCGCCGAACTGGCGCCAGGGCGACCGCGTGCGCATCGTCAACGGCGGCTTGCGCGCCATGGGCTAAGCGAACCGCGGCGGCGCCGCTGCCGCGATTAGTTGCAAATTCAACACACGCCCGGCCTGTCCGGGCGTTTTCTTTTTGATAATGTTCGTTGGCGTACAGATGAGCTTGCCGTCCCGCGAGATGATGCACTCAAGAAAGTTCAACGGATGTCTTCAAGGAGATGCGATGGAAAACGACAAGACAGGCAGTCGCCGGATCTGGCTCGGCTTTATCGGGGGCGGCGCATTGGCCACCGCGCTCGGCTTCTGCGCGCTGGACCTGGCGCCCGTGCAAGCGAGCGCGCCCGTGTTTGGCGTGATGCTGTTGCTGACGGGCGGCATGGTCAGCTGCCTGGCCGGCGCCATCGGCCTGGCCGGCATGCTGGCCTGGATACCGGGCATGGATGGCGAACAGGAACGGCCGCCGCTGCGCGAGCGGAATCTGGCCAAATAAGCTGGCTAAATCAGGAATAAGTTGGGTAAATAAGGCTTGTGTACGGCACCGTACAGAAAATTTCAGAAACAAAGTAGACAATAAGTCATGGCATCAGCGCTCAGCGACCCAGTCGCCGCGCAATGACAAAAACCGATGACAGCGCACGGCCAAGGCAGCCGCCGTCATCCACACATTACTCTCGGAGGACACATCATGCTGTATACAATCGCCGTCGTACTCATTATTCTTTGGCTGCTGGGCCTGGTAACTTCCTATACCATTGGCGGCTTCATTCACATTCTGCTGGTGGTCGCCGTGATCATGGTGCTGCTGCGTTTGATCAGCGGGCGCGGTTTATAGAGGCCAGCGCACTGGCCAGACAGGGCGGCGCGCGTGCAAACGGCGCCGCCTTTTTGCCGCCTTTTGCATACAGTGCGTGCGCACTGGCACGCCGCGGCATTTTGCAGTAACGTGTGCAGGTAATTCCTGGGTATGTCCCAATAACAAAACAAGGAGAAAATCCATGAAAGAAACATTCAAAAAAGGCCCTGGCGCCAAATCCCTGATCGGCATGCTGGTGATCGCATTGGCCGCCACCGGCTGTGCGGACATGTCCTCGACGCAGCGTGGCACGGCCACGGGCGCCGGCATCGGCGCGGGCCTGGGCGCCTTGATCGGCGGCACCACCGGTGGCGGCAGCAGCGGCCGCACGGCCGGCGGCGCCCTGATCGGTGCCGCAGCTGGCGCCGTGGTCGGCAATATCTGGTCGAACCGCATGGAAAACCAGAAGCGCGCGATGGAACAAGCGACACAGGGTACTGGTGTGCAAGTGTCGCAAACGGCCGATAACCGCCTGAAAATGGAAATCCCGAGCGACATTTCCTTCGATACCAACCGCGCCGACATCAAGGGCAACTTCCGCCCCATCCTCGACCGCTTCGCCGCCACCCTGAATGAAAACCCGAACACGACGGTCAGCATCATCGGCCACACGGACAGCACGGGCAGCGATTCCATCAATGAGCCGCTGTCGGTGGAACGCGCAGCGCACACGCGCGACTACCTGTCGATGCGCGGCGTCTCGCCGACCCGCGTCGTGACGGAAGGCCGCGGCGCCCGCGAGCCGATCGCCTCGAATGCCGATGCATCGGGACGCGCACGCAATCGCCGCGTGGAAATCTATGTAGCCGAGCTTGCCCCACGCTAAGCTGACACGCATCAATAAAAAACCCGCCGGCAAGGTAACTTGCCGGCGGGTTTTTTCCATGTAAAACAGCTTATTTCGACGTCGTTGCCTTGGCGCCGCTTTCACCCTCTTTCGCCACCTTGGCGAAGTCGCCCGCCACCACCACCGAAACGGCCGATGGCTTCAGGTATTCGCGCAGGCCCTGGTTCACTTGTGCCAAGGTCAAGGCGGCCACTTTCGCTTCCAGGTCCTTGTCGTACGCCATCGTGCGGTCCTGCGCCAGGTAGCCAGCCAGTTCGCGCGCCAGGCCCGCGTCCTGCGTGCGGCCCACTTCTTCCGATTGCAGCCAGCCTTTCTTCGCTTCAACCAGTTCGGCTTCCGTGAAGCCGTCGGCCAGCACCTTGGCGATTTCCTCGCGCAGGGCCGCTTCCACCTTGACCGTGTTTTGCGGCGCGCTGATGGCATACGCCATCCAGTAGCCGGCCGGCTCGCGCGACGGAATGCTCACTTGCGAACCGACGCCGTACGACAGGCCTTCCTTCTGGCGGATGCGGTCGGCCAGGCGGCTGCGCAAGGCGCCGCCACCCAGCATGTGATTGGCCATCAGCAAGGCCGGATAGCCGGCGGCATCATCCTTGAGGGGAATCGGCTGGATGGCGAACAGCACGCTGTTGGCCTTGTCCGGCGTTTCCAGCGTGACTTTCTCGCCGCTGACAGGCTTGACGGCGTCAAGAATGCGTACATACGGCTGCTGCGCCTTCCAACTGCCGTACAGGCTGGCCACTTGCGCCTTCAGCGCGGCCGGATCGAAGTCGCCGACAGCGGCAAAGGTGGCGTTCGAGGCGCCATAGTAGGCGCCATGGAAGGCTTTCACATCGGCAACCTTGATGGCTTTCCATTGCGCCAGTTCCGCCGGCAAGGTGGCCACGTGGCGCACATGGCCTTCCGGCGTGGCGTCGAGCAGGCGACGGAAGGCGTTCACGGCCAGCGGCTGCGGTTCAGGCAATTCCTGCTCCGCGCGGCCGACGCGCTCGCGCTGCAATTCCAGGAATTCCGTTTCGCTCAGGGCCGGCTTTTGCAGCACTTGCGCCAGCAGGTCCATGGCGGCCGGCAAGTTCTCGCGCTTGCCCGTCAGCATGGCGGTGACGCCCTCGGCGCCGCCCGAAATCGCCACTTGCGTACCCAACTGGTCGAACTTGTCCTTCACTTCCTGGCGCGACAGTTTATCCGTGCCGCGCGACAGCAGATTGGCCGTGTAGCTGCCCACTTGCCCCTTGCCGCGCAAGCTCTCTTCGCTGCCGATCTGCAATTTCAACACGATGCTGACGGTATTGCCCTTGGTTTTCTTCGGCAGCAAGGCGCCTTTCAAGCCATTCGGCAAGGTGAAGCGCGTGGTGCGCGCTTCGATATTGTCGGGGCTCGGGTCGAACGCTTCGCCCTGCGCCACGACGGCGCGGCCCGTGTAGCCGGCCAGTTGCGGCGCCACGTCGGCATAGGCCGGCACGACGGTGCGGTCCGGCGTATCGGTAGGGATGAAACGGCCCAGGGTGCGGTTCGAGCTCTTCAGGTATTTCTCGGCCGCCGCCCGCACCTGCGCCGTCGTCAGCTTGTCGAGCTGGTCGCGCTGCAGGAAGAACAGACGCCAGTCGCCGGCCGCCAGCGATTCCGTCAGGGCGATCGTCATGCGCGCCGTGTTCGACGTGATCAGTTCGACCTGCTTGTTCAGCTGCTGTTTCACGCGCGCCACTTCCGCGTCCGTGACCGGCTGCGACTTCAAGTCTTCCAGCACTTTCAGCATGGCCGCTTGCGCCGCGTCGAGGTTGCCATCGACAGGCACCAGCGCGCCGAACAGGTTGTAGCCCGGCTCCAGGTTGCTTACCGAGTTGTATTCGATCTTGCTGGCCAGCTTGGTTTCCACCAGCGCCTTGTGCAGGCGGCCGGCCGGTGCATCCGTCAGCACGTGGCCGAGCACCTCGATGGCGACGGCGTCCGGATTGCCGGACGGCGCCACGTGGTAGCCGGCGCCGACGAACTGCGTGCCGCCGCTGCGGCGCACCGTCACGGCGCGCTCGCCATCCTGCACCGGTTCGGCCGTGTAGGTCGGTTCGATCACGCGCGTCGGTTTCGGGATTTTGCCGAACAGTTCATTGATCTGCTTCAAGACCTTCGCCTCATCGAAGCGGCCCGCCACCATCAGCACGGCGTTATCGGGCTGATAATATTTATGGTAAAACGCGCGCAGGCGGGGAATGTTCACCTGCTCGATGTCGGAACGGGCGCCGATGGTCGACTTGCCGTAGTTGTGCCAGTCGTAGGCGATGGCCTGGATGCGCTCGCTCGTCACGCCGATCGGGTCGCTCTCGCCCATCTCGAACTCGTTGCGCACGACCGTCATTTCACCCTTCTGTGTCTTCGGATTCCACAGGTCGTTCTGGTCGATGGCCGCGTTGACCATGCGGTCCGCTTCCATGGCCAGCATCTGGCGCAGATTGTCGTCGTTGGCGGGGAAGGTGGCGTAGTAATTGGTGCGGTCGTACCAGGTGGTGCCGTTGAACTGCGCGCCCGTCGAGTTCAGGATCTCGACCGGGGTTTTCGTGCCCTTCTTGATGCCGAAGTTGGCGCTGGGCTTGAACAGCAAGTGCTCGAGCAAGTGGGCCATGCCCGTTTCGCCATAGTTTTCATGGCGCGAACCGACCAGGTAGACGATGTTGGTGGTCAGGGTCGGCTTGCTGGCATCGGGGAACAGCAGCACGCGCAAGCCATTGGCCAGCCGGTATTCGGTAATGCCTTCGACGGACGTGACCTTGACGGCGGCGGCGCGATTAGGCGCGGCCTTGCCGGTTTTCTGGGTCGGTGCCGCTTCGACGGGGGTGGCGGCCAGGATGAACGACGGCGACAAGATGCCGGCGGCAAGCAGGAGGGCGGTAATTGGTTTCAAGGCAGAGTCCTGGTAACACTACATGATTGGGCAAGGCGCAACAGCAAGCGCCATGGAATACATACTGAGTGCAAGAATGATCACGGAGCTTGCGCTGCGTCTTCGCCACTACGTGAAATTATTGCCATTTCACAATTTACGTCATGCTTGTCACTTGCGCAAGTCCCTGTCATCAAGCTGTTATCTGCCCGTGTTATACTCCACGGTTCCAGAACTATCTGCCTGTATATGAGACGAGCTCTCGTCCTGCTCTGCCTTTTTGTTTTCATCGCTTTGCCCCAGGCGTTCGCCAGCATGGCCTACGCCAGCCCCTCCCCATTCCAGCACCTTGATGTCGCCGGCGTTACCGCCACGCCTGCCGCCGATTGCCACGATGCCGGCCAGCCCGGCGACAGCTGCGACGCCAACGAATGCGACAACGATCCCATCACGCTGTACCCGAGCTCGCGCCAGGCCGTACCGTTTTACGCCATCATTTGGCAAGCGGGACCGGGCGCACTTTCCGAAGCGGACGTGCGACTGGCCACCCGGCCGCCGCGCGTCCGCCACTGAGACGAACACGGCAGCACCCATCACGCCCGGGGCACCAGCCGCCAGGCAAGCTTGATACTTACTGACTTTACAAGGTTACACACATGGAATGGTTATTTGACCCGACAATCTGGGTCGGCCTGCTGACGCTGGTCGTACTGGAAATCGTACTGGGCATCGACAACCTGATTTTCATCGCCATCCTGGCCGAGAAGCTGCCGCCGCACCAGCGCGACAAGGCCAGGGTGCTGGGCCTGACCCTGGCCCTCGTCATGCGCCTGGGCCTGCTCTCGCTGATTTCCTGGCTGGTCACCCTGACGACGCCATTGTTTTCCATATGGACATTCTCGTTCTCGGGGCGCGACCTGATCCTGCTCCTCGGCGGCATGTTCCTGCTGTTCAAGGCCACCAGCGAACTGCACGAACGCCTCGAAGGCGTCACGCACGCCCAGACGGGCCCGAAAGTCTACGCCGGCTTCGGCCTCGTGGTGGCGCAGATCGTCGTGCTCGACGCCGTCTTTTCGCTCGACGCCGTCATCACGGCCGTCGGCATGGTGGAAAACCTGTACGTGATGATGGCGGCCGTCGTCATTTCCATCGTCGTCATGATGCTGGCCTCGAAAGTGCTGACGCGCTTCGTCAACGCCCACCCCACCGTCGTCGTGCTGTGCCTGAGCTTCCTGCTGATGATCGGCCTGTCGCTGGTGGCCGAAGGCCTGGGCTTCCACATTCCGAAAGGCTATCTGTACGCGGCCATCGGCTTTTCCATCGTCATCGAGTTCTTCAACCAGCTGGCGCGCCGCAACTTCCTCAAGCTGCAATCGAACGCCCCGCTGCGCGACCGCACGGCGCAAGCCGTGCTGAGCCTGCTGGGCGGACGCAAGGGCCGCGAAACCGTCGAAGAGCACGAAGTCAAGGAATTGCCCGACGTCTCCGCCTTCGGCGTGGAAGAGCGCAACATGGTCAGCGGCGTGCTGACCCTGGCCGAGCGCTCGATCCGCTCCGTGATGACGCCGCGCGGCGACGTGTCGTGGGTCAACCTGAACGACAGCAGCGACAAGATGCTGCAGCTGCTGCGCGACACGCCGCACAGCATGATTCCTGTCTGCAATGACGACCTCGACAATGTGGTCGGCATCGCGCGCAGCAAGGACCTGATCGAGGACCTGGTGTCGCACGGCAAGATCGACCCGGCCAGCATGCGCGAAGCCGTCGTCGTGCCGGAAGCGGCCGGCGTGCTGAAAGCCATGGAAACGCTGAAGCGCTCGCGCGGCCAGCTGGTGCTGGTGGTCGACGAGTTCGGCACGGTGCAAGGCGTGCTCACGCCGATCGACATCCTCGAAGCCATCGCCGGCGAATTCCCCGACGAGGACGAGCAGCCCGACGTGGAAGTGCTGGGCCCCGGCCACTGGCGCATCGACGGCGCGACGGACCTGCATTACCTGGAGCAAGTGTTCGAGACGGAAACCCTGGTCAGCGAAGACGGCGAATACAACTCGCTGGCCGGCTTCCTGCTGGCGCATTTCGAAAACATGCCGGCCGTGGGCGAAGTGCTGGAACTCGACGATCTGCGCTATGAAATCCTCGAGGCCGACGAGCGCCGCATCGCCAGCGTCGACGTGCGCCGCATCGAGCCTGATCACAGTTTGTAACACAATGGCAAGCGTGCCCCGCTTGCCATGCCGTATGCTGGGGTCTGCCTTTTTTGGAGACGCCAACATGAAACATTCTTTGCTACGCCTGAGTCTGCTGGCTTGCGCCGCCTTGGGCAGCCAGGCCAGCGCCCAGGCCGCCTCGCCCTCCACCACCATCAAGGCGGGCCTGTGGCAAGTCGACAGCAAGATGGCATCGCCCGACGCCGCCACCGACAACGCCATGTCCATGGTGTTGCAGCAGCTGGGCAACCTTCCTCCCGATCAACGCAAGCAGCTGGAAAGCATGGCGGCCAGCCGCGGCATGGCCATGCCCACCGTGGGCGCAGACGGCGCCGTGCGCGTGACGGCGTGCGTGACGCCGGAAATGGCCGCGCGCAAGCAGATTCCCACGGGTCAGCCCGGCGATTGCACCTCGAAGAACAAGGATATCGCGGGCGGCATGCACGTGTCGTTCACGTGCGCGAATCCGAAATCGAGCGGCGAAGGCAAGGTCTTGTTCAGCGGCGAGCAGGCGTTCAACATGCAGCTGGCGGTGACCACCAGCGCGCGCGGCACGCCGGAACAGGTGAATGTAACGAGCAACGGCAAGTGGCTGGGAGCAACGTGCCCTGCGCCATCAAGCGCTGCTGGTCAGAAACCGTGACGGAAGCCCATATTGAAGGCGGCATCGCCGCGGCCCGCATCGCTGGCATTGCCCACCGTGTAGCGGGCGCCATTCTTGTTGTGGATCTTCGCGTAGGACGCGTAGAAATCGCTGCGTTTTGACAGCGAATACGTGAGGCCGACGGCCACCTGCTTGGCATCGCGATCAGCCAGGTCGCGGTCATCCTTGCGCACGTACGAGGCCAGCAGCTTGAAGCCGCCCACGGGCACGGACACGCCCAGCAAGGTGTCGCGGCTGTCCGACGACGACATCGACAGGGCCAGCGAGCTGTAGGCATTGTTCGGGTCCCATGGGGAACTGCCATAGCCCTTGTTCACGCCCACGGCGGCAAAGGCGGTGGCCACTTTCAGGTCGATATTGGCCGCGATCAAGGTGTTGCGGGCCGACATGTCGATGGCGGGCAAGGTGCCGGAAGCGAGGATGAAGTTGTTCTTGCGCTGGTGCGACACGCTGACATTCACGGCGCCGGACGAATAGCCGAGGGTGGCGCCATACGCGCGGTTGTTGGCGCTGCTGTACGGCGATTCGCCGAAACTGTAGATGGCGCTGGCGGTCACGCCGCGCAAGGCGGGAGTGACGTATTTGACGGTATTGTCGTAGCGTTTCACGCTGTAGCCGGCCAGATTGCCGGCGCTGCCGGCCATGCCGCCCTTGAACGGGTCGGCCACGTCGGTCAGGGTCAGGTATTGCAGGTTGTACTGGCGCCCCAGGGTCAGCGCGCCCAGGCGGCTGTCGAGGCCCACGTAGGCCTGGCGGCCGAACAAGCGGCCCTCTTCCGACTGGCCCGTGTCGTTCTGAATGCCCGTTTCCAGGGTAAACACGGCGGAGACGTCGTTGCCCAGCGCTTCGCGGCCCTGCACGCCCAGGCGCGAGCCGGACGCGACGCCGCCGGACACCTTGGCGCCGGCGCAATTGGCGACGCAGCCGCGTTCGGCCACGATGCCCGCGTCGAGCACGCCGTACACGGCAACGTTACTGGATGCGGCACTGCCTGCGCCATCGGCAGCCTGGGCCGTCGCGCCCAGCGCGAAAGGCCCCATCCCTATCACAGCAAGCGCAAAATACGAGGTCTTCATGATAAATATCTCGGTAACGTGAGTTGAAACTTCCCGGTATTGATCAGGACATGCGCTGTGTGTCTGATCTCAGTGTTACCTTATCCCCGCTTTTTGTCCAGCCATCCGTGCGTTGTACAACAGAAACTTCAGCTTAGCCCCAGGAAATGCGTCGTACACTGACAACACGCAAGATTGACCATGATTGGTGGCAATTTGCGGCAAAATGGCGTGAATTGCAGGCCCTGCCGTAAAGCAATGTTCGGTGGCGAACGTTGCGCGATCTGACGCAGGCGGTACACTACTGGTTTTACCGACAGCGGCTCGCCCGTTTTTTCTGCATGCTAGCTATCCTCGAACGCATTGACCCCAACTCCAGCAATATCGACTTGCTGGTGGAATTATTCAACTCACTGCGTCCCAAGCGCTCCCACGACAGCGCTACCGCGATTGCCAACGTGCGCACCCTGCGCCAGCTACTCAAAGGTAACCCCGCGCAAGCGCGCGCCCTGCACGAATACGTGCTGCGCGTGCTGGCCGCGCGCCGCCACGCCAGCCTGTACACCGATATCGGCGTGCTGTCGAACAGCGGTTTTTTCACGGAATTGAAACGCCGCATCGCCTACCGCATGCTGCCGCCCGCCCTCGGCGATGAGTACCTGAACGACGCGCTCGACCAGGTGCTGTACCTGAAGACCGATTATTTGTGGATCAGCAACGTGCCGGCCACGGACTGGCTGGAACTGTTCGACGTGCTGACCAGCGACGATATCGAACTGGCCGTCGGCGATGGCAACATCATGCTGCCCGGCATGCTCGACGCCATCCGCACCCTGTCCTACCGCGTCTGCGCCATGGGGCTGGAACCGGAACTGACGCGTTTCCACAATGAAATCGAAGTGTTCCAGTCGCCGTTTATGGTGCAAAACACGGAAGTGAACGCCTACCTGGACGCCTACACCAGCCTGCTGCACGGCGACATCGAGCACATCGAGGACGCGCGCCATTTGCTGGTGATGCTGGACCAGTGCGACGCCGTCATCGCCAAGATCCGCAAGAAAGCGCTATACCAGGGCACCAGCATTCCCCTCACATATTTATTGGTGGCGCTGGCGCAAAGCATCGAACGCCTGCGCAAACTGCTGTTCCTCGTCGACACGAGCGGCGAGCTGCCCGCATCGAACAACGTGGACATCGCCGCCATCACGGTCGACGCCACGCAGGACTTGTTGCACCCGCAACCCGTCAGCCGCCGCCGCGCGGGCGCCGTCGGGCTGGCACTGGAATTGATCCAGGCGCACAACAACAAGTACAAGGTCAGCGACCTGTTTTCCGACAATATCAACTTGCTTGCACGCAATGTGACGGAAAACGCCAGCCGCACGGGCGAACACTACATCGCGGAAAACCGCCGCGAAATGGGCGCCATGTTCCTCTCGTCCGCGGGCGCCGGCATCATCATCGGCTTCATGGCCCTGTTCAAGATATTGATGTCGTATCTGCGCTCGGCGCCGCTGGTCGAAGCGTTCATGTTCAGCATGAATTACTCGATCGGCTTCATGTTCATCCACTTGCTGCACTTCACGGTGGCCACCAAGCAACCGGCCATGACGGCCTCGCGCATCGCCGCCGGCCTGCACAGCAAGGATGGCCGGAATATCGACCTCGACAGCATGGCCGAACTGATCAACAAGGTCTTCCGCACGCAAAACATGGCCGTGCTGGGCAACCTGGCCACCGCCATTCCCACGGCCTGGCTGATCGCGCTCGGCTACAAGGCGATCACGGGGCACAACCTGGTCACGCCCGAGAAGGCCATGCACTTGCTGCACGATATCGACCCCATCGGCAGCCCCGCCATCTTCTACGCGATGATCGCCGGCGTGTGCCTGTTCGTCGCAGGCCTGATTTCCGGCTACTATGACAACCAGGCCCTGTACACGCGCTGGGCGCAACGCATCGCGCAATTGCGCGGCCTGGGCCGGGTGATCGGCCAGGAGCGCTTGCAACGGCTGGGCCTGTATCTGGAAAACAACCTGGGCGGGCTGATGGGTAACTTCTATTTCGGTATCTTGCTGGGCTCCATCGGCACCCTGGGCTTTTTGATCGGCTTGCCTATCGATATCCGCCACATCACCTTCTCGGCCGCCAACTTCGCCACGGCCCTGGTGGGCCTCGACCACAACATGAGCTGGCAACTGGCCGTCAAGTCGCTGTCGGGCATCTTCGCCATCGGCACGGCCAACCTGCTCGTCAGCTTCGGCCTGGCCCTGTGGGTGGCCCTGCGTTCGCGCCAGGTGCGCTTCAAGCACGGCATGCAATTATTGAAGATTCTGGGCAAGCGCTTCCTGCGCTCGCCCATCGTCTTTTTCTTCGGCTCGAAAAACCCGCCGCCGCTGGCACTGGTCGACGAGTCGGCAAACCTGTCATTGACAAACAAGGCTCAAAAATGACCGCTAGGCGCATGCAACCCTGCCTCACCGCCCTACTGCTATGCTGGACCTTGGCTGCATGCGCCTCGCTGCCCGATGTCAAGAACCTCAACACCACGCTGGAACCGGTGGCCAAGCCCAAGGTGATCACGGGCAAGGGGGCCGTGCTGAACGTCAACAGCCGCGCGGCCCTGCTCAACAAGCGCTGGGCCAAGTCCGGCATGGACTTGAAGACCCAGGCCGCGCTGGAAGAGGCGGCCACGGGTGTACCTTTGATCAAAGGCAACAAGGTGACCCTGCTGTTTGACGGCCCGCAAACCATGGCCGCCATGTTCCAGGCCATCAGCGACGCGAAGACCAGCATCAACCTGGAAACGTATATCTTCGACCAGGATCCGCTGGGCCTCAAATTTGCCGACATGCTGATCGAAAAGCAGCAAGCGGGCGTGACGGTCAACATCATCTACGACAGCGTGGGCACCATCGGCGTGCCGCAAGCGTTCTTTGACCGCATGCGCGCGGCCGGCATCCACCTGGTGGCCTTCAACCCCGTCAACCCAGCCAAGCTCAAGGGCGACGACTGGAAGATCAACAACCGCGACCACCGCAAGGTGCTGATCGTCGATGGCAAGATGGCGTTTACGGGCGGCATCAATATCAGCGATACCTATGCGAAAAGCTCGCTGTTCCGCTCGAAATCGAAACCCACGGACAAGAAGGACGTAGGCTGGCGCGATACCCACGTGAAAGTGGAAGGCCCGGCCGTGGCCGCCTTCCAGTGGCTGTTCATCCGCACCTGGGCCCAGCAAGACCAGGCCGACCTGCCTGACGCCAATTATTTCCCCGTGCTGTCGGAAGTGGGCGACAAGCTGGTGCGCGTTGTGGCCAGCGAGCCCGAGGGCGGCTTTGAAATCTACAAGGCGTATATCCTGGCCATCCAGGAAGCAAAGAAATCGATCCACATCACGTCCGCCTACTTCGTGCCCGACCAGCAGACGGTCGACGCCCTGATCGCGGCGGCCAAGCGGGGCGTGGACGTGACCGTGGTGCTGCCCGGCGTGTCCGACAGCGGCCTCGTGTTCCATGCGGGACACGCGCTGTACGACCAGCTGCTGGCTGGCGGCATCCGCATTTTTCATTTGAAACTGGCCGTGCTGCACGCCAAGACAGCCGTCATCGACGGCGCCTGGTCAACGGTAGGCTCGACGAACATCGACATGCGCAGCTTCCTGCACAACAGCGAACTGAACGTGATCGTGCTCGGCGACAGCTTCGGCCGAGAGATGGAAAACGCCTTCCAGGAAGACTTGCGCGACTCGGAAGAAATCACCAAGGCGAAATGGGAAACGCGGCCGCTCTCCGACCGCATGAAGGAGTGGGCGGCGCGTTTCATGAATTACTGGCTGTAAGCACCGATGGGGCAACTGGATATTTGCATGGATATGCACTATATTGCACCAATAGTATGACAATCGTCGTGCTGCTCATCTCTGGAGTTGACTACCATGGCTACCGTGCGCAAGACCATTACCTTGACGGACCAGCAAGACGACTGGATCAAGGCGCAGATTGATGCGGGGCGCTATACCAACGACAGCGAATACATCCGCGACCTGATCCGGCGCGAACAGGAACGCAGCGCCGAACTCGATGCGATCCGCGCGGCGCTGATGGAAGGAGAGGCAAGCGGCGAACCCCAGCCTTTCGACGCCAAGGCGTTCAAGCAGAGAATGCTGGCGGCGCATGGCTGAATACCGGCTGACGCCTGCCGCCGAGCATGACCTTGAAGCGATCTGGGCTTATACGGTACAGCGCTGGGGCGTACAGCAGGCCAGTCATTATCTTGACAGCATGACGGCGGCCTTTGATGACCTGGCAGGCGCGCCAGGGACCGCGCCGGCATGCGAGCAGATTCGGCCCGGCTACCGGCGCCGCAAAGTCGGACGGCACATGATTTATTTTCGCATCACGAACTATGGCATTGCCATCGTGCGTATTCTGCATGACCGCATGGATGCGGCACGCCATCTTTAATGAAATCACCATCCGACGCGACGCGACGCCTCACAGCGGCCGCAAACTGGCCCACACCCCGCCCTGGCGCTCGAACGCTTCCGTGCTGACTTTTTCAAAGTCGGCGCTGTCTTCATTCCAGCTGTAGCGCTCGACCCTGATACAGCTGTTTTCCACACGCAGCACGTTGAAGGAGTTCGACTCGCCCCTGCCCCGCGTGGATGTGGCCGTACCCGCCTGCACCATCAGGGCCGCGTAGCCGGCGATCTTGTAGCGCTCGGCTGTGTTGCCCGCCACGCTGGCATGCAAATGACCCGCCAGCAATAAATCCACGCCGCATTCGGAAAACATCTGCAAGGCTTGCGGGGCGCGGTCGACCAGGTCGTCTTCATCGAAGTTTTCCGGCAAGTCGAATGGATGGTGGGTGACGATGATGCGCGTCAGGCCGGGCGGCAAACTGCCCAGGCGTTCACGCAGAAAATCGATCTGCTCGTGGCTGATGCGGCCATCCTTGAACGTCAGGGAACGGGCCGTGTTGATGCCCAGCACAGCGATTTCCTCGTCCACATATTCGGGCGACAAATCGTCCGTCACATGGCGCCGGTACTTCACCAGCGGCGTGAGGAAGCGGGAAACGACGTTGTACAGCGGCACATCATGGTTGCCCGGCACCACGATCTGCGGCCCCGGCAAGCTGTCCAGAAATTGCCGCGCTTGCTGGAACTGGGCGCTGCGAGCGCGTTGCGTCAGGTCGCCCGAGACGACGACTACGTCTGGTTCCAGGCGTTCGATCAGCGCGCGCAAGGGCGCCAGCAGGTCCGCATCGACCCTGCCAAAATGCAAGTCGGACAAATGCACGATGGTACGCATGGCTTTACTCCCCAGAAAGTGCCGGTGCGGGCACCAGCACGGCCAGCGCGGCCTTGCGGATGCGGTACTGCAGCGGCGTATTCATGATCGTCACTTCGCCATCGGTCGCCACGCGCAGGCGGCGGTGGTGCGTGGCCACCTCCAGGTCGGTGGCCGTCAGCACATCAAAATCCTTGGCCTGCGACAACTTGCCGAACAGCGCGTGCAAGGCCAGCTTCAACAAGCCCAGGCGGCCAGGACGCTGCGCCACGTACAAGCTCAGCTGGCCGCCATCGAGCCGTTCGCGCTCGCCGATATTCAAGCCTTCCATCATGTATTCATTATTACCGATGAAGACGAATGGCGTGCGCCGCGCATGCACGGCGTCGTTGAGTGTCAGTTGCACGCTGAGGAATGGGTAGCGGCGCAAGGCAGCCAGCAGGGCCCAGCTGAAGGCCAGCCACTTGCCCCGTCCCAGCCGCCGCTGCTGCTTTTCGCGGTCGCGCACGATATCGGGATACAGGCCCAGGCTGGAATTGTTCAGGAAGATACGGCCATTGACTTCGCCCACGTCGACCTGGTGCGGCACGCCCTGCGCCACGTTGGCAATCGCCGCATCGAGCTCGAGCGGAATATTCAAATCCTTGGCGAAATGGTTCAAGGTACCCAGCGGCAAGACGCCGAACGGCGTGCCGCTGCCCACGACAACGGACGCGACGGCGTTGATGGTGCCGTCGCCGCCGCCGGCTACGACGATGGGCGCGCCATCGCGCAGGGCTTGTTCGGCCGTGGCGATCATCTCGGTGCCGCTTTGCGCCAGGGTGATGTCGGCGTCGAGGCCCACGGCGGCGAATTTCGCTTCGAGCTGCTGCGCCCAGTCGGGCGCATAGCCGCAGCCGGCGCCTCCGTTGATGATGACTGCAATTTTGCTCAGGACAGTTTCCCCTTATTTGGTTTGCCGGATATGCCGGCGCCGGCGCAGGGTCGACACGCCGGCGATGCAGATGGCCAGCCAGCCATAGCTTTCCGCCATGGCCGCCAGCACATCGCTCAGGTAATGCGCGCCCAGGTAGATGCGGCTGAAGCCCACCAGCGCCGCCATCAGGAAAGCGCCCAGAGCGATGGCGATACGCTTGCCCCAGGCGCCCGGCGCCGTCTGGCAAATCAGGTAGGCGGCCAGCAAGCCGTACAGGGCTGTCGAGGTGGCAGTATGGCCACTCGGAAAGCTGTAGGTGCTCAGGGCCGTCTGCAGGATGGGCTCGTCAAAGCTGGGCCGCGCGCGGACAAAAATGTACTTTAGCAGCAGGTTCAAAAACATGACGCCCGGCATGGTGATGACGAGGGTAAACAGCCAGTAATCGGCGCCCTTGCGGTGCAGATACCAGCCCAGCAAGGTGGCCAGGATGATGGCGCCGATCACGCCATGCATGTGCGTGACGACCAGAAGGCAAGTGGTGATCCACGGCACGGCATGCTGGTTGAACCACTGCGCCACCTGCAAGTCGATCACGGTAATTTGCTCCATGCCCATCACGGCTTCGGCAATCTCGTGGAAGACGACGATGGCCACCAGCATCAGGGCCACGCCCACCGTCATATGCAGGCCCAGCTCGCCCTCGGGCGACAGGCGCGCCTCGACGAAGCGGCGCAGTTTCGTGGTCCAGCCCGTGGTCATGCTCATGTCATTTTTCTCTTGCAAACTCATCTCTCTTTCCTGTTCCCGGTGATGATCAAAAAAACCACACCAGTAAAAAAATACTGTTTATTCATACAGTAGCTGTGTATTCATACAGTAGTTATGCTATTCTGATGACTCGTTCAACACATCTCCCTCAAAGGAATTGTCATGGCAACATTGAATAGCGGTTTTGGCTCACGGTTCGGCCTGGAATACGCCCCAAGCTCTTTCCTCGTCCGCATGGGCAAGCGCGAAATCCTCGTCTGCCGCGACTTCCGCAAGCGCTACTACACCGTCAATCCCCTGATCGAGTGCGGTACGGGCATCGAGCCGGGCTATGTTGAAGTGCTGCTGATGCGCCGTTGGTTGCTCATTCTATCCAAGGCACATTAAGAATGACTTTAAAACAAGGTACTCGTACCCTGTTGTAAAGTCAGCTCCGTCCGGCCACGCCGGGAGCGCGCCAGTACCGGCCAGCGGCAACGCTGGCCGACCCCTCATTACTGTGTGCGTTCCGGTGCGGCCGGGCTGGCAGGTGTTTGCACTGGCAGCGTCGTGTCAAACACGTTCGCTTCGTACCAAAGCGTGACGAACAGCACCATCACGACGGGGCCGATGAACAGGCCCACGAGGCCCAGGGTTTCCACGCCGCCCAGAATGCCGAACAGTACGGCCAGGAAAGGCAAGCGGGTGGCGTTGCCGATCATGCCGGGGCGCACGAAATGGTCGGCCACGAATAGCACCACGGTGCCCCACGCGGCCACGCCGATGGCGGCGCCCACACTGCCCTGGAAGACCAGCAAGGCAGCCGCACACAGATAAGCGAGCGGCGCGCCGAACGGGATGATGGCCAGGATGCCCGTGGCAAAGGCCCACAGGGCCGGCGACGGCAAGCCGGCGATGGCGTAGGCGATGCCGATCAGCACGCCTTCGGCCAGGCCCACCAGCACCAGGCCGTTGACGGTCGCGCGGATGGCGGTGGGAATTTTTTGCGCATAGCGGCCCCACCGTTCGGGGCGCAGGAAATGGCTGCCGACGGCCGTGATCTGGCGCGTCAGCGCTTCGCCATCCTTGTAGAAGAAAAACAGGCATAAAAACGCCAGGCCAAAATCGACCAGGCGGTGGAACACGTCCGCGCCCAGCACCTTGAGCATGTCGCGCGCGGAATGAAAGCCGCCCACGGCGCTGCCCGCAAAGAAGTGGCCGAGGCCGTGGGGCTGGCTCAGGGTGGCTTGCCACCAGTCGCCGATGGCGCTGCCGGCCAGCGGAATGTGCGCCACCCAGTCCGGCACGGGCAAGCCGTCCGTATTCGCATGCACGACGAAATTGGCCAGCACGGGCACTTCGCGCGCCGCCTGCGCCACGCCGAACAGCACGGGAACGATGAAGATGCAGGCGAACGCCAGGGTCAGCACGGCCGCCGCCACGATGGGGCGCTGGCCCAGGGCCGCGCGCACGCGCAAATACAGGGGCCAGGTGGCCACGCACAGGATGCCGGCCCACACGAGCGGCAAAAAGAAACGCTGCATGACGAACGCCGTCACGGCGATCAAGGCCAGGGAAAAACCTGCGCTGACAATATCGCGCTGAGTATCGTTCATGCCACTCCATTCGTGCCCGGCGCCATGGAGCGCCAGTATTGGCTACGCGCCAGTTGCGCAGGCGTAGCGTAACACGGCGGCATTCCGCTTTAGACGAGGCCCAGTTCCGCAGGCTTGACGCCGGCAAACACGTGGTCGAGCTGCGCGGGGGTCAAGCCGAAGGTGCGGCGCAGCAAGCCTCCCAGCACGGCCCGGTACTCATTCAGCACGGGCATGTCGCGGTTCTGGAACAGCGTCGCCTGCGAAATCGCCACCTGTTCGCCCGCCACCTGCTTGCCTTTGATGCCGCCGCCCAACACCCAGAACACGCTGCCGTGGCCATGGTCCGTGCCGCGGTTGCCGTTTTCGCGGAAGGTACGGCCAAATTCGCTGACCACGACGACCACGGTATTGCGCCACTCGCTGCCCATTTCCTGCGAGAACGCGGCCAGGCCACGCCCCAGCTCATCGAATCGCCCCGCCAGATAGCCGTTCGCGCCGCCCTGCCCCACGTGCGTATCCCAGCCGCCCACGTCGACGAAGCCCAGGTTGTATTTATCCTTCATCAAGCGGGCGATCCGCTGCGCTTCCAGTTCAAAGCCCTTGGTACTGATGGCGTTGCGGTTGGCCGCCTGCATCTCGCCCGTCAATTCCTTCGTCACATCGTCGCGCACGGCAAATCCCGCACTGACCGGTTGCTGCAGGGGCGTGCCCTTGTACATGGCCGCGATGACTTGGCTTTGACGCGCATCAATGCCCGACTTGCCCACCGAGCGCAATCCCATGTTCGGCACTTGCACGCCGCCCTGGAAGATCAGCGGCAACTGGTCCGTGAAGGAAATGGCGTGGTTGCCTTGCTTGGCATTCAAGCTTTGCGCCAGCCGGTTCAAAAAGCCTGAGCGGAAATCGCGGCGCCCGCCGATCTCTTGCCCCAGTTCGATGCTGTCCTGCGTCTCGAAGTGGCTGCGCGTCAGATCCGTCGTGCCCGCAAACGGAATGAAGGCCGCCTCGCCACCCATAAACATGGGATAGATGGTTTCGCGCAAGGCCGGATGCAGGGCCCAGTCGGTCGTCAAGGCCAGCGCGCCGTTTTCCTCGCCCGGTTTCGCGATGGCGATATTCGGCCGCGAGGCATAGTAAAAATCGCTGCCGATGGGCACCAGCAGATTGTTTGCGTCATAGCCGCCGCGCAAAAAGACGAACAATAGCTTCGCATTCGTGGCGGGCGCGGCCAGCAAGCTGCCCGCATGCGACAACAACGGCGCGGCGGCCAGGGCTTTCAACAAGTCACGACGGTTCATGACAATTCCTTTCAGCGGTGCATCATTTCGGGCGACGAGAGCAGGAAGGTATTCCACTCCTGCGGCGAAGCGGCCTGCTCCAGGGCTTGCCGCGTGGCCGGGCTCAAGGTCGGCTGCAGCGACTGGTAATACAGGGCGCTGGCCAGCTGGGGAAACGCCACCTTTTCCTGCGGCTGCGGGCCATCCGTCTTGAACAGGCCGGCGCTGCCCGAGCCGATAGTGCGGGCGATATCGAAACGCGTCGTCATCTGGCCGGGGCTGGCCCAGGAGGCATCCGTCAAGGGATAACCGTCCGGCGTCTGGCGGCCGTACAGAGGCTGGCCCATGCGCGAGAGCCAGCTCAGCATGGGGCCCGCATTCAGGATGGGCTTGTCGTCATAGCTGAGGCGCACGGCCGACACCACGTAATGCATGGGGTCCTTGAATTTCTTGCCCAGCGACTGCTTGAATTCGGGACTGTTGAACATGGTTTGCAGCACGTCGGCGATCATGCCATCGCTCTGCTGGAAGGTGGCCGCCATGCGCGCCACCAGAGGCGCGGGCGGATTATCGCCGACGAAATACTGGGCCAGCTTGCCGCTGATGAAATGCGCGGTGGCGGGACTGCGGCTCAAACGATCCAGCGCTTCATCGAGCTCGGCCAGTCCCCTGCCCTTCACCGTTTGTCCTAGGAATTGTTTATCGCCGTAATCGTGGCGGTTCGGGTTGAATTCAAACAAGCCCCGGCGCACGTATTGCGACTGCAGCGCCGGTTTCACCTTTGGCGTATCCGGTCCCAGGTTAACGCCCACGCCTGTCAAGATGCGCGCCAGTTCCTGCACGTCCGTCTGGCTATAGCCGCCGTTGACGCCCAGCGTATGCAGTTCCATCAACTCGCGCGCATAGTTTTCATTGATGCGCTTGGCGGCATTGGCTTCATTGTCCAGATAGCGCAGCATGGCCGGATGGTGGACGGTCGCGCCCAGCAAGTCGCGGAATTTTCCCAGCGCGTGCGGCGCGATGGCGTTCGCCTCGTAATCGCCAACCATGGCGCGCAAGTTGTGCTTGCCCTGGTGCACGCTGAAATGGTTGAGCCAGAACCAGCTCAGCTGCTGCTGCAGCTGATTAGGCGAATACACGTCCAGCAATAGAGAACGCGTAGCCGCTTCGCGCGCCAGGCGGTTGAGCTCCTGCTGGTAATCTTTTTGCGCCTGCTGCTTGGCCATGTCGTCCATGACGGCAGCCGACTCCTTGCGCTTTTGCTCCACGGACATGACGAGCTGATCGAGGGGCACCTGGCTGATCGTCATGGCGTCGATCTGGGCCTGCACGGCGGATGGCAGGCTGGCTTTACCCGGGTGCAATTGCGCCTGCAGATAACGCTGCCAGCCTTGCGCCTGCATCTGGCGCGCGCTGCCGGCGTTCACGCCCCAGCTGACCCTTTCCAGCAAGGCAATGTCCTGCGCGGAACTGGTCTGTGCACGATGATCGGCCTGGACGGCGGGTCCGGTGGCGGCACAGCCGGCCAGCAACAGCAGGGAAATCAAGGTTGTCGGCAACAGTCGGTTGGGGGTCATGGCGGTCCTTCAAGCGGTTTCAACCAGAATGCCTGAGGGTACGCCCAGGTTGACCTGCGCATGATTGCCATTTGCAACGAGTTGTAATCAATAATGTTATTTATGCAATTCCGCGCACTTGTCGCGCAGGAAGTCGCGCAGCTGCAGCACCAGCGGCGTCACTTGCGCCCGGTGCATGCAAAGCAGTTGCAAGGGCGCGGCCTCGCCCGCCACCTCGGGCAGCAGCACGTGCAGGCGGCCGGCGGCCACGTCGCCGGACACATCGAGCCGCGATTTATAGGCGATGCCCAGGCCTGCCACGGCCCAGCGGCGCACCAGGTCGGCATCGTCGGCGCTGCGGTTGCCGCTCACATCTATCGTCACCTGCTCGCGCTGCGGCAGGCGGTAAAAGGTCCAGCGGTCGTGCAAGCCGTCTTCCAGCGCGAAGCGCAGGCAATTGCGCTGCGACAAGTCTTCCAGCTCCAGCAGGGGTCCATGTTCGCGCAGGTAGACGGGCGACGCCACCAGTACCCGGTCGTTGGCGGGCGCGATGGGCATGGCGACCATGCTCGAATCGTCTTGCTGGCCATAGCGGATGGCCACGTCGACTTGCTGGCGCACCATGTCGGCCACCCGGTCGCTGACGCTGAGCTGGTAATGCAGCTTCGAATGGCGCGACTGGAATTCGTCGAGCCAGCCCAGCATCAGATTGCGGCCCAGGTCCGAGGGCATCGCAATTTTCAAGGTTCCGCCGAAACTGTCCTTGCCGGCCAGCAGCGCATCGTGGCCGGCGCGCAGCAGGCGCAAGGCTTCGCGCGCGTGTTCCAGGTATTGCGTGCCTTCCGCCGTCAGGCTCAGCGAACGGGTCGTGCGGGCCAGCAGGCGCAAGCCCAGCTCCCCTTCCAGGCGCTTGACGGCGGCGCTGGCCAGCGCGGGCGAAATGCCGATCTCGCGCGCGGCCGCCGACAAACTGCCGCGGTCGGCCGTGCGGACAAACACCTGCAAGTCATCGAGTCGCAGCAATTTTCAGTATTCCTTTGAAAGTGTTTCGGTACGCGCCCCCTGTTTCCAGGGCGAGAAAATGGCCATGATACGTCAAGCCCGTATGGCCATGCCAACAATGGCGTCGGATTACGGTCCTTCGGACCTATTCCGACCTACGCCTACTCCATCACTGCTACCGAAAGAACACCCATGAAAGCCATCGCCTACCGCCACAGCCTGCCCATCACGGATGCCGGCGCCCTGCTCGACATCGAGCTGCCCGTGCCCGCCGCCACGGGGCGCGACCTGCTCGTCGCCGTCAAGGCCATTTCCGTCAACCCCGTCGATACCAAGGTGCGCAAGAACCGCGCGCCGAAAGACGGCCAGCCGGAAGTGCTGGGCTGGGATGCGGCCGGCGTCGTCACGGCCATCGGCCCCGACGTCACCCTGTTCCAGGTCGGAGATAAAGTCTGGTACGCGGGCGCCATCAACCGTCCCGGCAGCAACAGCGAATTCCAGCTGGTCGACGAGCGCATCGTCGGCCACATGCCGGCCAGCCTGGACTTCGCGCCGGCCGCCGCCCTGCCCCTGACCGCCATTACGGCCTGGGAACTGCTATTCGACCGCCTGCAGATCAGCCGCGACAAGAATCTCACCGGCAAGTCGCTGCTGGTGATCGGCGCGGCCGGCGGCGTCGGTTCCGTGCTCGTGCAACTGGCGCGGCAACTGACGGGCGTGACCATCATCGGCACGGCCTCGCGCGCGGAAACGGCGGACTGGGTCAAGAAACTGGGCGCCCACCATGTGATCGACCACAGCCTGCCGCTGGCGCAGGAAATCACGCGCCTGGGTTTGCCGCCCGTCGATTACGTGATCAGCCTGAACCAGACCGACAAGCATTTCGAGCACATCGTGGAACTGATCGCGCCGCAAGGCAAGTTCGCCCTGATCGACGACCCCGAGCATATCGACGTGCGCAAGTTCAAGGGCAAGAGCGTGTCGCTGCACTGGGAACTGATGTTTACCCGTTCGCTGTTCCAGACGGCCGACATGATCAAGCAGCATGAATTGCTCGAGGAACTGGCGCAGCTGGTCGATGCTGGTATCATCAAAACCACCCTGGCCGAGCGCTTCGGCACGATCAATGCCGCGAATTTGAAGCGCGCGCATGCCCTGCTGGAAAGCAACACGGCAAAAGGCAAGATCGTGCTGGAAAATTTCCAGTAATCAGGTAATCAAAATGGCCCGAAAATCATTAACATTCGTCAATGTCGGGCCCGTGATCACGCTATCGCCCAGCGCCTGGAAGAAGCCGTGGCCATCGTTGTTGTCCAGGCTGTCGCGCGGTTTGATGCCTTGCGCCCAGGCCCGTTGCAGGGTGTCGGGCGCCAGGACCGCGCCGGCGATGTCTTCCTGGCCGTCGACGCCATCCGTGTCGCCGGCCAGCGCGTAGATGCCCTCGTGTCCATCGAGCGCGATGCCCAGCGCCAGCAGGAATTCCACATTGCGCCCGCCGCGGCCATTGCCGCGCACGGTGACCGTCGTTTCGCCGCCCGACAGCAGCACGCACGGAGCGGGAAACGGCTGGCCACGCAAGGCCGTTTGCAGCGCGATGCCAGCCATTACCTTGCCCACGTCGCGCGCCTCGCCTTCCAGGCTGTCGCCCAGGATATACGGCGTGACACCGGCTGCGCGCGCCACCGCTGCTGCCGCTTCCAGCGCCATCTGCGGCGTGGCGATCAGGGTCGTGCGCGTGCGCGCCAGGCGCGGGTCATCGGGTTTCACGGATTCACCGCGCCCGCTTTCCAGGGTCTTTCGTATGCTGTCCGGCAAGTCCATGCCATAGCGGCGCACGATGGCCAGCGCGTCCTCGCACGTGGTCGCGTCGCCCACCGTGGGGCCGGAAGCGATGTCGCCCAGCTTGTCGCCAGGCACGTCGGAAATGGCCAAAGTGATGACTTGCGCCGGATGGCAGGCGGCCGCCAGTCTGCCGCCCTTGATGGCGGACAAATGCCGGCGCACGCAATTCATTTCGCCGATGCTGGCGCCCGACGCCAGCAGCGCGCGGTTCAGCGCCTGCTTGTCTTCCAGGCTGATGCCGTCAAGTGGCAAGGCCAGCAGCGACGAGCCGCCGCCCGAAATCAGACACAGCACCGTATCGTCAGCGTGCAAATTGCCGACCAGTTCGAGCATGCGGCGTGCCGCGTCCATGCCGGCCGCATCGGGCACGGGGTGCGACGCTTCGACGATCTCGATGCGTTCGCACGGCACGGCATAGCCGTAGCGCGTGACGACGAGCCCCGACAACGGCCCCGGCCAATGCCGTTCCACGGCTTGCGCCATGGCGGCCGACGCCTTGCCCGCACCGATGACGATCAGCCGGCCCTTGGGCGCGGGCGGCAGATGGGGCGGGATGCAGTGCGATGGCTGGGCCGCGGCGATGGCGGCCTGAAACATGGCTTGCAGCAAGGCGCGCGGTGGCGGTGGCGGTGGCAGGGTCGTCGTCATGGTCTATTCCTCCGGTTCGATCAGCGGTTCACTTAGCGATTAACGATGCGCGCGGGAACGCGCAGCACCAGTATGGCGCCCAGCAGCATGACTGCGGAAAGAATATACAGGGCCACGTCGGTGCCGCCCGTCGCATCCTTGATCCAGCCGACGAGGAAGGGGCTGACGAAACCGGCCACCTGGCCCAGCGAATTGATCAGCGCCAGGCCGCCGGCCGCCGCCGCGCTGCCGAGAAACGCCGTCGGCAAGGGCCAGAACATGGGTAGGCCGGACAGCGCGCCCATGGTCGCCAGCGACAGGCCGATCAGGGCGACGACCACGTTGCCGTGCGCCTGGGTCGCCAGCAGCAAGCCGCACAGCGCCATCAGCAAAGGGCCGCTCAAATGCCAGCGGCGTTCCTTGTGCTTGTCGGCCGAACGGCCCACCCAGATCATGAAGATGCTGGCGCACAGGTAGGGAATGGCGCTGATCCAGCCCACGGCCACGGGGCTGGCGAAACCCAGCGACTTGACGATGGTGGGCAGCCAGAAGTTGATCGCGTACACGCCCATCTGGATGCAGAAATACACGAGGCCCAGCATCCACACATGCTTGTTGCGCAGCACGCTGGCGAAGGTGTCGGCCGTATTCGCGCCGTTGCGGCGCTGGCGTTCGTCCTCGTCGAGGTCGGCGCGCAGCAGCTGCTTTTCTTCGGCATTGAGCCACTTCGCCTGGGCGATGCCATCGTTCAGCAGCACGTAGACGAGAAAGCCCAGCAGCACGGTGGGAATGCCCTGCAGCAGGAACATCCATTGCCAGCCGGCCAGGCCGCCGTGGCCCGCGAACGATTGCATCATCCAGCCCGACAAGGGGCTGCCCAGCAAGCCGGAAATGGGGATGGCCGACATGAACAGGCCCATGATGCGGCCCCGGCGCGACGCGGGATACCAGTTCGTAAAGTACAGCACGATGCCGGGGAAGAAGCCCGCCTCGAACACGCCCGTGATGAAGCGCAGCGAATAGAACGCGGCCGGCGTGGTGACGAACATCAGGCAGGCCGAGGCGATGCCCCAGGCGATCATCAGGGTGCCGATGACCTTGCGCGCGCCCAGGCGGTGCAGCAGCAGATTGCTGGGCACGCCGCTGGCCACGTAGCCGATGAAGAAGATGCCCGCGCCCAGGCCGTACACGCTTTCGCTCCATTGCAGCGCATCGAGCATTTGCAGCTTGGCAAAGCCGACATTCACGCGGTCCAGGTAATTGAACAGATAGCAGATGAAGATGAAGGGGATCAGATGCAAGGTGACCTTGCGGTAGGCGCCTTCGCGCACGCGGTCCTGCGCGGACGCGCCGGCGGACAGGCTGGCGCCTGGATGGGTGGTCATGGGTGTCTCCTGACTATTTTTTTATGGGATACGGCCAGCCCATCGTACAATCGCCGGCAGAAACAGTCATCGTGCGGATGCATGAAGAAATATTGGTGCTTTATACGATGATTCCATGCAAATGCACAAGACGGACCACCATATGCCGAATATTGACCTTCCCCTGGCGCAGGACATCGTCCAGCGCACCATGCACATCATTCCCTTCAGTGTGAACGTCATCGATGCGCGCGGCGTGATCCTGGCCAGCGGCGATCCGCAGCGCGTGGGCGACCTGCATCCGGGCGCGCAACTGGCGCTGGCCCGGCGCGCCAGCGTGGAAATCGGCGCGGCCGACATGGCCAGGCTGCCGGGCACGCGGGCCGGCATCAACCTGCCCCTGACGGTGCGCGGCGAGATTTGCGGGGTGCTGGGCCTGACGGGCGAGCCAGATGCCGTGCGCCAGTTCGGCGAACTGGTGCGGGCCATGGCGGAAATGATGCTGGAGCAGGCGCGGCTGGTCAGCGAGTTGCAGCATGAAAAGCGCTACCGCGAGGAATTCGTGTTCCAGCTCGTCTACCGCACGGGGATTTCGGACGCCAGCATGCAGGCGTGGGCGGCGCGTCTGGCGGTCGATTTGCGCGTGCCGCGCGCCATGTTCGTGCTGGAAATACCGGATGCGGGCGAAGGCCCGGGCGAGCGGCTCGACCAGGTGCTGACGCAGTTGCAGCAAGTGCAGTCCGACCTGTCGGCCCGCTGGCCTGCCTTGCTGATGGCCGTCGTCTCGCCGGGCGAACTGGTGCTGCTCGACGCCTTTCCCGCCAGCGGCCCGCAGCAGGCGCGCGCGGCGCAAGCCAGGCAGCGCCTGCTCGAACTGCACCAGGTGGCACAGCAGGCGCTCACGCCACCGGCCACCCTGGCCATGGGCGTGGCCTTGCCGGGCCTCGATGGCGCCACGGCTTCGTATGAATCGGCGAAGCAGACGGCGCGCGTGGGGCGCGCCCGCGATGGCGGGCACACTACTTTTTCTTATCTGGAACTGAGCCTGCCCGTGCTGCTGTCCGGCCTGCAAGCGGGTTGGCAGGCCGAGCAATTGCGCCAGACCCTGGCGCGCCTGCTGGCGCACGACCGCAAGTCGGGCACCCTGATGCGCACCCTGGCTACCTGGTTCCGCCACCACAGCCACCCGATGGCCACGGCCAGGGCCCTGCACATCCACCGCAACACGCTCGATTACCGGCTGCAAAAGATCGCCGAATTGACGGGGCTGGACCTGGACGACACGGATGACCGCCTGCTGCTGTATGTCGCCCTGCAACTGAATTGACAGATGCCCGTCTACAATGTCGGCTGACCGCACAACAGGAATAGCATGAACGACGCCATCGAATGGACCAGTCTTGCCCGCACTTTCGGGCTGTTTACCGTTACGGCCGTGGCCGAACTGCTGGGCTGCTACCTGCCCATGCTATGGCTGAGCAACAAGGGCAGCGCCTGGCTGCTGTTGCCGGCCGCCCTCAGCCTGCTGGTCTTCGTGTGGCTGCTGACCTTGCATCCGGCCGCCAGCGGGCGCGTGTATGCCACGTATGGCGCCATCTATATCGCCACGGCGCTGGGCTGGCTGTGGCTGGTGGACGGCGTCACGCCCGCCTGGACCGACGTCGCCGGCGTAGGCCTGGCCTTGGCCGGCGCCGCCGTCATTGCCATGGGGCACAAGGCGCAGTAATTACGCCGCATGCCGGCGGAAGTTGGTTTCCGCCGACCACGCCGCACTGGCGCGGGCCAGCAACACGGCTTCGCCATCGGCCAGCCAGTCGTCCGCATCGGCGATCTTCCACATGGCTTGCAGCAGTTTGCGGCGCAAGTCCGGCTCGGTGATTTCATCGAGCAGGCTGTCGATCACGCCATTGGCCAGTTGCACGGCGCCATGCACGGTCGATGTCAGCATGTCATCGCACAGGTCTTGCAGCAATTGCTGGAAGGCGGCCGGCTCCAGATCGATGTGATCAAGGATCTTGCTGCGGTGCATCGCTTGCAGCTCGGCGCTGGCCAGGTTGCCATCGACCACCATCATCAGGGCCAGAATACGTCCCGCTGCCTGGGGACTGTTCATTGCATAGGTACGCATAGTTCCACTTTCCATTCTTGGTTAAAAAGCGCGCCCCGCCATTGCAGGGCGCGCGGTACGGCATTTACTTCTTGTCGCTGCGGGTGATGAACACGCTGGCCACGCAGCTAGCCACGATCAGGACCGCCACCACCAGCAACGAGGCTTCGACGGGCACGTGATACCACGGCATGATCAGCATCTTGGCGCCGATGAACACCAGCACCATCGCCAGGCCATACTTGAGCATGTGGAAGCGGTCGGCCACGTCCACCAGCAGGAAGTACAGGGCCCGCAATCCCATGATGGCGAACAGGTTCGACGTGAAGACGATGAACGGGTCCGTCGTGATGGCGAAAATCGCCGGGATCGAATCGACCGCGAAGACCAGGTCCGTCACCTCGATCAGGATCAGCACGAGGAACAGCGGCGTGACATAACGCAAGCCACCCTTTGCCACGAAGAAACGCTCGCCGTGGTCGCCGTCGGCCACCCGCAAGTGGCGGCGGGCAAAGCGCAGCACGGGGTTGTTCGCCACGTCCGGTTCCGCATCGGCCGCCACCAGCATGCGCATACCGGTCACCAGCAGGAAGGCGCCAAACAGGTACAGCACCCAGCTGAACTCGCTCACTACCCACGCACCGGCCATGATCATCACGGCACGCATGACGATCGCGCCCAGCACGCCATAGATCAACACGCGGCGCTGGTACTGGATCGGCACCTGGAAGGCGCTGAAGATCAGCAGGAAGACGAACACGTTATCGACCGACAGGGCTTTCTCGATCAGATAGCCGGAGAAAAATTCCAGCGCCTTCTGGTTGGCGATCTCGGGACCGGCCGTGCCGTTCAGGTACCACCACAGCCCGCCGTTGAACAGCAGGGCCAGGCTGACCCATACGAGCGACCACGTGGCCGCTTCCTTGACGCCGACCTTGTGCGCCTTGTTGCCGCCAAAGACGAACAAGTCCAGCGCCAGCATCACCAGGACAAAGGCGATGAAACCGGCCCACATGGGTGCCGTCGCAATACTTTCCAGGCCGTTCATCGGCGGCCTCCGCAACTGTCTGTTTGTATCCAGAAGTCCATGACACTCTCCTTGCATGAATTGAGCAGCCATCATAGTCTGAATATAAACATCGAACAAATCGAATATAATTTAAGAATACATCGAAAAACTCGATGCATTAATCCGCCGGGAAAAACCATGTCGACACTCAACTTCAAGCACTTGCGCTATTTCTGGATGGTGGCCAAGACGGGCAGCATCGCGCGCGCGGCCGAGCAGCTGCACCTGACGCCGCAATCGATTTCCGGCCAGCTCAGCGAGTTTGCCGACACCCTGGGCGTGGAACTGTTCCGCCGCAGCGGGCGCCAGCTGGAATTGACGGACACGGGCCGGCGCATCCTCAGCCATGCCGAAAGCATTTTCAGCACGGGCGATGAATTGCTGGAAATCGTGCGCGACCAGTCGCGTACGACGACGACGACCTTCCGCGTGGGCTGCGCCGATTCCGTCTCGAAACTGATCGCCTGCCGCCTTGTGGAGCCGGCGCTGGGACTGGCCGAGCCGCTGCGCATCATTTGCCGCGAAGGCCGGCTGGCCAGCCTGCTGGCGGATCTGGCCGTGCACCGGCTCGACCTCATCATGGCGGACCGTCCCATGCCGGCCCACTTGAGCGTGCGCGGCTTTAACCATTTACTGGGCGAAAGCGGCATGACCCTGTTCGGCACGCCAGCCCTGGCCGCCACGCTGAACGGCGGCTTCCCGCAATGCCTGGACGGCGCGCCGCTGCTGCTGCCCGGCGAAGACTTCGCCATCTACGGACGCTTGCTGCAATGGCTCGGCGACAACAACCTGCACCCGCGCATCGTCGGCGAGTTCGACGACAGCGCCATGATGAAGGCGTTTGGCCAGTCCGGCGCCGGCCTGTTCTTCGCCCCCACCGTCATCGCGCCCCAGGTGTGCGAGCAATACGCCGTGGTGGCGCTGGGCCGGGTCGACAGCCTCGTCGAGCAGGTGTATGCGATCACCACGGAACGGCGCTTGCGCCACCCGGCCACCATCGCCATCAGCCAGAGCGCACGGCGCGAGCTGTTCGTGTAAATCCGTTCAGCCGCTGACGGCGATCTTGCCCGGCTGCCCGCCCCGCTCCAGCAGCGCATGCGCGCGCCGCAAGGTGGCCGCGTTCATCGGCGACAAGCGCTGCCGCAGCGTATGGCGCAGCACGCCATCGTCCAGCAGCCGCGCCACGCGGTTCAGGATGCGATGCTGCTCGATCATGTCTTCGGTGGCAAACAAAGGCCGCGTAAACACCATTTCCCAGTGCAAGGAGATGCTCTTGCCCTTTAGCGACGCCGCATCGAAAACATCGTGGTCGTCGATGACGGCCAGCTTGCCGTGCGGCGCGATGAGCTCCACCAGTTGCGCGATATGTTGCGCCGTGTGCGACAGCGCCGCGATGTGGCGCACGGGCGCTACGTTCAATGCCGCCACCTGCGCCGGCAGGGGTTGTGTATGGTCGATCACGTGGTGCGCGCCCATGGCCCGGCACCAGTCGCCGCTGTCGCCGCGCGAGGCCGTGGCAATCACCGTAAAACCCGTCAGCTGGCGCGCCAGCTGGATCAGCAGCGAGCCGACGCCGCCCGCGCCGCCCAGCACCAACAGGCTGCCCCGCTCCTGCCTGTCGCCAGGCGCGATGGCAAAACGCTCGAACAGCAGCTGCCACGCCGTCAGCGCCGCCAGCGGCACGCTGGCCGCCTGCGCAAAGTCCAGGGTCGCCGGCATACGCCCCGCGATGCGCTCATCGACCAGGTGATATTCGGCATTCGCGCCCGCGCGGTCGAACGAACCCGCGTAATACACGACTTGCCCCGGCGCGAACAGGGTCACTTCGCTGCCCACCACATGCACGACGCCGGCCGCATCCCAGCCCAGAGTCGTGACGGCATCGGGTACCGTCACCAGCCCCGCGCGCACCTTGGTGTCGAGCGGATTGACGCCCACGGCGCGCACCTGCACCAGCACGTCGCGCGGGCCGGGCACGGGCATCGGGCCTTCCATGTCGAACAGGCCGCCTTGTTCGTCCACACTGCTTCCTTTCTTGAAACCAATCATCTTCATGGCATGCTCCAGGTAAATCCGCATGGTAAGCAGCCACGCGAGAAAGAAAAATATGCTTCAATGCGTTTCACACCTGACCAAACTGTCATGAATCATGCAAGACATCGATAATCTCTCCGGAGTGGTTCTGTTCGTGCAACTGGCGCAGGCGGGCAGCTTTGTCGCCGCCGCGCGCCAGGCCGGCATTTCGCCGTCGGCCGTCAGCAAGAGCCTGGCCCGGCTCGAGCAGCGGCTGGGCACGCGCCTGTTCCAGCGCAGCACGCGTCAGCTGAGCCTGACGGCGGAAGGCAAGCTGTTCCTCGCACGTAGCGAACGCATCCTGGCGGAAATGCAGGCGGCGCAGGAGGAACTGGCGGGCACGCTGGCGCCGCGTGGCCGCCTGCGCCTAGGCTTGCCGGAACTGGGCAGCGTTTTCCTGCCCGCGCTGGCTGATTTTTCCCAACGACACCCAGCCATCGCCCTCGACCTGGACTTTTCGGACGCGCTGGCCGATGTCGTCGGCGATGGTTTCGACGCTGTCATCCGCATCGGCGCACCGCGCGATTCCCGCCTGGCCGCCCGCAAGCTGGGCCAGTTCCGCTCCTGCCTCGTGGCCTCGCCCGCCTACTTGGCGCGCCACGGCACGCCCAGCCATCCCCTTGAACTGCAACAACATGCCTGCCTGCACTACCGCTTCCGCCACAGCGGCAAGGTCGAACAGTGGCAGCTGCGCCAGCAAGCCGAGGCGCCGGCGCCGGATTTGCCACTGTCCATGGTCTGCAACAACGTCGAAGCGCGGCTGCACTTCGCCCGGCAAGGCCTGGGCATCGCCTGGCTGCCCGACTTTTATGTGCACTCGGCCATCGCTGACGGCAGCCTCATCGAAGTGCTGAGGGACTACGCGATCGCCGCCCATCCGGCCCACAGTTGCTGGCTGCTGTGGCCATCCGGGCCGCACCTGGCGCCGAAAGTACGGGCGCTCGTCGATTTCCTGGCCGAAACAGACATACTGTTGTCAGCCGCCCACGGAAGATGAGGCTCAAATACATTTGAGCAAATACATCTATATAATGGCAAGTCTCCCCGACGCCCTGCGCGCCCCTTCCTGGACTTGCCGCAATGAAGCACTTGCACGATATTCCCTCTGCCTTCAAGCATGAATTTGCCAACCCGCGCCTGTGGTGGTCGCGCGCCGTCGTCGTCGGCATGGCCGCCATCGCGGGGCTCGTCGTCGTCGGCTTTACGTGGCTGGCGGAGGAAGCGCTGGACCTGTTTCTCTTTTTTAACGGCAAGGCCTGGTGGTTCGCCCTGCTGTGGACGCCGGCCTGCGCCGCCCTGCTCGTCTGGCTGACGCGCCGCTACGCGATGGGCGCGGCTGGTTCCGGCATCCCGCAAGTGATGGCGACGCTGGACCCGGCCGTGGCGCCCGAGCAGCGCTCGCTGTTCGTGTCGCTGAAACTCAGCGCCGCGAAAATCGTCCTGACGGCGGGCGGCTTGCTGGGCGGATTGTCGCTGGGGCGCGAAGGACCGTCCGTGCAGATCGCCGCCGGCGTGATGCTGGCCGCGCGCCGCTGGCTGCCCCGTCACTCGCAGGTGAGCGCCCATTCCCTGCTGGTGGCCGGCGGCGCGGCCGGCATCGCGGCTGCCTTCAACACGCCGCTGGCCGGCGTCATGTTTGCCATCGAAGAATTGTCACGCTCGCCCGAGCAGCGCAACAGCGGCCTCATCGTCGCAGGTATCGTGCTGGCCGGCATGATGGCCGTGTCGATCCACGGCAACGCCACCCACTTCGGCATCATCCACCCGGGACCCATCGGCCTGGCGCTGGCCTTGCCAGGTTTACTCGTCACTCTGGTGGCGGGCGTGGCGGGCGGCCTGTTTGCGCGGCTGCTGCTGGCGTCCGCCCGGGGCAATCCGCTGGGAAAATTGTCTGCGTGGAGAAAAGGCCGGCCCGTGCTGTTCGCCGCCGTCTGCGGTGTGCTGGTGGCGGCCATCGGCATCGCCAGCCATGGCGCCACATTCGGCAGCGGCACCGTGGCCACGCGCGCCATGCTGGAAGGCTCGTCCGACGTGGCGCCCGCCTTTGTCGCCTTCAAATACGTGGCGACGTGGCTGACCGTGTGGTCGGGCGTGCCGGCAGGCATTTTCGCGCCCTCCTTGGCCATCGGCGCCGGCATCGGCCACGATATCGCCGTGCTGCTGCACTACCCGCATGCGCCCGCCCTGATCGCGCTGGGCATGGTGGGCTTCCTGGCCGCCGCCACGCAGGCGCCGCTGACGGCGTTTATCATTGTCATGGAAATGGTCGACGGCCACGGCATGGTGCTGAGCCTGATGGCCTGCGCCGTGGTGGCCAGCACGGTGTCGCGCGTGCTCAGCGAGCCGCTGTACGGTGCGCTGGCGCAGCTGCAGTTGCAGCGGCTGCCGCTGCAGCAAGCGGGCCGGGAAACTACATCGTAAACGGAAACGGCTGCATGCCCGCCTGCCTGTCATCGGGGGCGACGACGGCCAGCAAGGCACTCAAACCCTGGTTCAGGTGGGCCAGGCTGGCAGCGTCCAGCTGGGCCAGGGCGCTGGGCAGCAAGCCGCGCGCCGGCTGCGGTGCGCCGGCGATCACGGCCTGCCCTTCCGCCGTCAGGGTCAGGGTCACCACGCGCTGGTCGGGCTGGTCGCGCGCCTTGCGCACATAGGATTTTTTCACCAGTGCCTCGACCAGGTTGCTGGCCGTCGTCTGGTGGATCGACATCTTGCCGGCCAGCTCGCCCATGCGCAGGCCCGGCCGCTCCAGCAATTCCTGCATCACCCACAATTGCGCGCCCGACACACCGCATTGCTTCTCGATCTGCGCCGAATGCCGCTGCGCCGCGCGCATGACGACGCGCATGTTTTGCAAGGCCATGCCCTGCGCCCTGGCTATCGCCGATACTTCCGCTTCCGCCACCATTGCCTCCAGTTATCCCGCCGGCTTCGCGCCTGCTGGCGGGCCGGAATCCGTACATGATACCTGCAATGGCGGGCGTCCCCCTACTGCCTATTGACCGGCGGGCACTTGCACTCCGGCCTGCCAAGTCTTCTCCCACACCTGTTTACCCCGCTTATCCCAGCGGCGCTCGATGCCGTGCTTCTTGCCGTGCTCATACGGCACAAGCTGCAGCAGACTGCCGTCGCTCGCCCAGACTTGCAGCAAGCCATGGCGCTGGCCATCGCGCATCGGAATGACCTTGGCGCGCACGCCGTTGTCATACCATTCCGTGACATCGCCCTGCTCGCGCCCCTGTGCGTCCTGCTGCCAGGCGATCGACGGCTTGCCATTGCGGCCCCACTTCTGCATGCTCAGCAGCTTGCCCTTGCGGTACAGGGCCTTTTGCGCCAGTTGGCCATTGTCATGGCTTTCAAACGACCAGCCATCGGCTTCGCCATCCACCCAGACCTTGCGCGCGAGCACCTTGCCATCTTCGGCAAGAGTAAGGAATTCGCCATCCTGCTTGTCATTCATAAAATGACTGCGCTGGAACAGCTTGCCATCAGCGTAAAACACTTCCTGCAAGCCATGCATCTTGCCGCCTTTCAGGAAGGCGCGGCTGCTCATCCTGCCATTCGGCCCGTACGATACGTACTCGCCATCGGCCATCTGCTTGCCGTGGTAGCTGATACGGTTCATCAGTTGGCCATTTTCATGGTAATTCTCGGAGATGCTGTCGCGCCCGTTCGCCAGCACGGTCACGCGCTGCTTGACCTGCCCGTTTGCATAGAATGACGTGCTGCCCGTCAGTACATTGCCCTGGGCATCGAGCCGCTCATCGCGGGCCAGCTGTCCATTCGGGTAATACCACTTGCGCAAGTGGAGGAAGCTGGCCTGGCTCAGATCGGGGCCGGTGGCGTAGGTTTCCAGCGCCACCGTGCCCGGTGCATCGGGGAACTCCAGCAGCACATGCCAGGCGCCCAGCGCCTCGTCGCGCACGGGCGCCGTGCGCAGCGCATAAGCGGCGTGGCGCACATCGCTCGCCGCATAGTCTTCGTCCAGATAGACGCTCTTGTCCTGCGCCTGCTGTTGCCCCTGTGCCGGAGCCTGCTCCTGCGCCGCCAGCGGCACCGCCGTCATGAGCGCAGCCAGCAGCACCAGGCGCATGGTCCGTCGATATGGCTGGCCGGTCCCAATATGCATGTTAGCCACTACTTCGCCGCCACCGGCTGGCCATCCTGCCATGCCTGTTCCAGCACCAGCTTGCCGGCCTTATCCCAGTGGCGCTCGATGCCGTGCTTCTTGCCGTGTTCATACGGCACGATTTGCCGCGGGCTGCCGTCGCTGTACCAGGTTTGCAGCAAGCCGTGGCGCTGGCCTTTGACGAACGGGGTCACGCTGGCGCGCACGCCGTTGGCATGCCACTCCGTCGTATCGCCGTGGTCACGCCCCTGTGCATCTTTATGCCACGCAAAAATGGGATGGCCATTCGCTCCCCACTTTTCCAGGCTGAGCACGTTACCTTTCTGGTACAGCGTCTTGTTCGACAGTTTTCCATTGCCATGGCTTTCAAACGACCAGCCATCGGGCTGGCCGTGCACCCAGACGGTTTTGGCCAGCACCTTGCCGTCCTGCGCATACGTGACAAACTCGCCCTCGCGCTGGCCATCGACGAACTGTCCCCGTTGGAACAGCTTGCCATCGTCATAAAACGATTCCTGCACGCCATCCATCTGGCCATTGCGTTGATACGAGCGGCTGCTGACGGCCCCGTTCGCGCCATACGACACGTGCTCGCCATCGGCCATCTCGTCGCCGTGATACAAGATGCGGCTCATCAGCTGGCCATTCTCGTGATACGTTTCCGAGATGCTGTCGCGCCCGTTCGGCAGCGCCGTCACCTTCTGCTTGACCTGGCCGTTTTCAAAGTACACGCAGCCGCCGAGCAGCTCCTCGCCCTGGTCATTGAAATAGGTTTCGCGCAGCAACTGGCCATTCTCGTAGTAGGACTTGCGAAAACGCACGAACTTGACCTGGCTCAAGTCCAGGTCCGTGGTGTAGGTTTCAAAGGCCAGCACGCCCGGCGTGTCGGGAAATTCGAGGCGGATATGCCAGGCGCCCAGCGCCTCGTCGCGCACGGGCGGCGTGCGCAGCGCATACACGGCGCGGCGCTGGTTGCTTGGCATGAAATTTTCATCCAGATACATAGTCTGGTCTTCCTCCTGTAGGGTTGGCGTTGGCGCCGCCGGCGACTCCTGCGCCGCCAGCGGCAAGGCTGCGCCCAGCGCGGCGGCCAGCAGCCAGCGCATCGTTTGTTGATTTTTCATGTTGTTCCATTGTTCATGTTGCTTTGCGGCCACCATCATAAAGGCAAGCGCCCTGCGCCATGGGCACGATTGCCGCCCCATGAAAAAAGGCCGGGACGGACCTGCTGGTCCGGCTCCGGCCCGGCGGATGCGCTGGCACGCCAGACGCGCCACACCTCAGCCCACGCTATCCTTGACTGGCGACAACTGGCTCGCATGCAGGCGCGCATACGCGCCACCCTGCCGCAGCAAGTCGCCGTGGCTGCCCGATTCCACCAGGCGCCCGCCCTGCATGACGACGATGCGGTCGGCGCTTTCGATGGTGGACAAACGATGGGCGATGACGATGGTGGTGCGGTTGCGCATCAGCACTTCCAGCGCGGCCTGCACGGAACGCTCCGACTCAGTATCGAGCGCGCTGGTCGCTTCGTCCAGAAGCAAAATCGGCGCGTCCTTGTACAGGGCGCGCGCGATCGCCAGGCGCTGGCGTTGTCCGCCCGACAGGCGTGAACCGTTCTGCCCCGCCTGGGTGGCGTAGCCTTGCGGCAGTTGCATGATGAAGTCATGCGCATAGGCGGCGCGCGCCGACGCTTCGATGCGGGCCTGGTCCGGGGCCGGGTCGCCGTACGCGATATTCGCCGCCATCGTGTCGTTGAACAAAATCACATCCTGGCTGACGAGGGCAAACTGGCGCCGCAGGGCCAGCAAGGCGTAGTCTCGCACGTCGACGCCGTCGAGCAGGATCTGGCCGCCGCTGACGTCGTAGAAGCGCGGCAGCAAGCCCAGCAAGGTCGTCTTGCCGCCGCCGGAACCGCCCACCAGGGCCACCGTCTCGCCGGCGCGAATGTCGAGCGTGATATCGCTCAAGGCCGTGGGCGCATCGGGGTCGTCGCTGTTGTAGCGGAACTGCACGTTCTGCAGGGACAAATTGCCCTGCACGGCCGCCGGGGCCACTGTGCCCGGGTCCGGTTCCAGCGGCGTGTCGATCAGGCCGAACACGGACTCGGCCGCCGCCAGGCCCCGCTGCAGCGGCTCATTGATCTTCGTCAAATTCTTGATCGGCGACTGCATGGCCATCAAGGCGCCCATGAAGGCAACGAAGGCCCCTGGCGTGATGGCGCCGCTTTGCGCGCGCAGCATGGCGAAATAGATCACGGACGACAGGGTAATACCGACGAGCATCATGATGAAGCCGGAATTCATGGCCGACGTGGCCGCATGCTTGACGGCCAGCTGGCGGTTGCGCTTGACCACGTCGACGAAGCGCGCCTGCTCATAATCCTGGCCGCCGAAAATTTTCACCACGCGCTGGCCGGCGATGCTTTCGTCGAGCACGGACGTCAGCTCGCCCACGGCTTGCTGCGAACTCTTGCTCAAATGGCGCATGCGGCGTCCCGCCAAGGTCACGACGATGGCCACGATGGGCATCGACGCCATGCAGAACAGGGCCAGTTTCACGTCGATGCTGAACAGCAGGATCAAATAGCCGACGGTGGCGACGGAATCGCGCACCATCACGTTGAGCACGTTCAAGCCCGCCTGCGACACCTGACTGGCGTCGAAGGCCACGCGCGACTGCGTCAAACTGGTGGTGGTGGTGTCGAAGAAGCGGCTGGGCAGGCGCATGATGGTGGCGAACATTTTTTCGCGCAAATCGGCCTGCACCCGGCTCGATAGCCAGACGGAACCGTAATCGCCGGCAAAGCTCGACACCATGCGCAGCACGGCCAGGCCCAGGATGGTGGCGGGAATCACCCACAAGTCCACCTGCCCCGCCTGTGCCGGCAAGAAACGGTCGACCCAGCCCTGCAGCATGCCCATCACGCCGGACGCGGGCGCGACCTGCGTGCTGGCCGTCGTACGCATGGCATCGACGACGTTTTGCAACTGGCGGATTAACAACACATCGGTGGCGGACGCCACGCCCACGGCCAGCAAGGTGGCGGCAACGATGGCGCCATAGCGGCGAAACTGGCCGGCCAGGCGGAAAAACAGGAGGCGACTTTGCTGCATGCAGGTGAGAAAAGTGAGGGTAAAGCGTGATTCTAACCGCTGCCAGACTTACCTAGAGGAAAGTCGCACCTTGCCGGTGCAGAACCGGCAAGGGAACAACACGGACGATCAGCTCTTCGCCACTTTCCACGCGGCCGTGCCGGCCTTGCAGACCTTCAGCTTGAGCGTCTGTTCCTGGCCCTTGGCGCTCAAGCCCACCTGCACCTTGCGGCACGTTTGCGCATCCGTCTTTTCCGTGTCGCTGGCCGTGATTTCGGCGGCGATGCGCACGGAATTGCGCAAGCCTTCATTGCTCCATTGCACGGTTTCGCCATCTTTCTTGTCATTGAGCACGTCGGTGACGGCCTTGACGAAGACGGGCTTGTCATTCTTGTTCAGGTAAGCCATCGGCGTATCGGCCAGGAAACCCAGGCCGACGGCGGAAGCGGAAGCGCTGAAGACGACGCTGCCGAAGATCAGGGCGGACAGCAAGGTGGCGGGACGAATACGCATGAAAAACTCCTAGTAAAAGTAAAAATCGGAACCGCCGGGGCGGCCCTTAGCCGGGATCCGCCGGCGAAATACCCACGGTCAGCAAGGCATCGATGCTGGGCACGAAATAGATCGCCGACGACAGCGCCGTGGAAAAATCCAGCAGCCTGTCCGTCTTGGTGACGCCATCATAGCCTACACCGTACATTTGCCGCAGCATGCCCATGGTCACCGTGATGTCCTTGCAAAAACCGACAAACATGACACCCGCCTCGCTGGCATTGGCGTAATTGGCATTGCGGCGCACGATATCGACTTCCTCGCCATCGCGGATGAACTGATTGCGGCCCACGTGGGAATCGACGGGCAGCGGCGACAATTCATGGCTGCCTGCCTTGGTGCGGCCCCACACCTGCTCCGCCGCGTGCACGGGCAAGGCGCGCAGGCGTTCCACGTCCATGCGCCATTTCTGCAGCAGCACGGTCGAGCCGCCCGCACCCGCCTCGCCGTCCGGAATGATGGCCACGCCGTTGGCACGAAACGGATTCGGATTGGCGACGCCGTCTGCAAAGCCGTCGAAGGTCACGTTATTGTGATACGGAAAACACACCTGCTCGCTGGCCAGCTCTGCAAACGGACTCAGCAAAGTGAGCGTCGTGCGCATGCTGTCGTACAGGTTGGCCGCGTTCGACTGCGTGATCCAGACCCAGAAATCGTGCTGGGTGGCCGGCGCCGTCTTGCCGTTGGCGCCCACCAGGTCTTGCGCGAACGATGCCATGTTGTCCGGCACGCAGCCGGGGCAAGCGGCGCGCCACAGATCGGGCTTGAATCCCAGTACCACGTTGGCCGTGCCACCCGTCAACTGATGGTGGCGGTTCAGGGTGGGGTCGAGGATGCCCGTGACTTCGGATTCCCACAGCTTGCCCAGCAGCTTGAACAACTGCCGCATATCGACGCCGGCCTTCACATTGAACTGCAAATGCACTTCGTCGCGCGCGACGACAGACAGCATGCTTTGTGGGATTGCCATCAAATGTTCCTTTTTTACTTTCTGTGTGGATATTAAACCAGAACTGCCGAACGACAGTTTCATTTCGACAACATGCGGTGGCCGCAGCCATACCGCCTCCATGAATTGGACGATAATGCAATGACGTAGAGCAAGAATCAAAGAATGGATACCAATGAAATTGTATGAAAAGCTCGTCAGCGAGATCGAGCAACTGGTGGCCAAGGGCGTGCTCTTGCCCGGCGAACGCATTCCCTCCGTGCGCCAGACCAGCCAGCAGCACAAGCTGAGCATCACCACGGTGCTGCGCGCCTACGTCAAGCTGGAAAGCATGGGCGTGATCGAAAGCCGGCCCCAGTCCGGCTACTTCGTGCGCCCGCGCGCCGGCGATGTGCAGACCGCCGACCTGTGCATGCAGGCCTCCCAGCCCAGTCCCGTTCCGGCGGAAGTGCACGTCAGCCGCCTGGTGCTGTCGACATTGCGCTCGATTGGCTTGCACGATGCCATCCCGCTGGGCTCGCCCTACCCCGACCCGTCGCTGTTTCCCTGGGAACGCATCAACCAGTATGCGGGTGCCGTGGCGCGCCGCAACCGCGTGTGGAACATGACGGACGACCTGCCGCCGGGCAACCCGCAGCTGATCCGCGAAATCGCCCGCCGCTACATGGAAAACGGTCTGGCCGTCGATCCCGATGAAATCATCGTCACCGTGGGCGCCACGGAAGCGATCAACCTGTGCCTGCAAGCCGTGGCCAAGCCGGGCGACACCATCGCCGTCGAGTCGCCCACCTTCTATGCCATGCTGATGGCCGTCGAACGGCTGGGCATGAAGGTGGTGGAAGTGTCCACCGATCCGTACGACGGCATCAGCATCGAAGCGCTGGCCGACATCATGGCCCGGCAGCCGATCGCCGCCGTCATGGTGATGCCGAACTTCCAGAATCCGCTGGGCTTCCAGATGTCCGACCAGCGCAAGCGCGCCCTGGTCCAGCTGCTGGAGCAGCACGACGTGCCCGCCATCGAAAACGGCGTCTACAACGAACTGTATTACGGCGACGCCCACCCGTCCTCGCTCAAGTCGTACGACCGCAAGGGCATGGTGCTGCACTGTTCCTCGTTTTCCAAGAGCCTCAGTTCCGCGCAGCGCGTGGGCTGGGCCCTGGCCGGGCGCTACCGGGGCAAGGTGGAGGAACTCAAATTCCTCAACACCCTGGCCACGTCCTCGTTTCCGCAACTGGCGATTGCCGAATACCTGCAAAACGATGGCTACGAACAGCATCTGCGCCGCACCCGCAAGGCCTATGCCCAGCAGGCACGCATCATGGCCGCCGCCGTGCTGCGCTTCTTTCCTGCCGGGACGAAAATCTCGCATCCGCAGGGCGGCTACGTGCTGTGGGTGGAATTGCCCGGCGACATAGACTCCATGCAACTGTACCGGCGCGCGCTGGAATGCAAGATCACGGTGGGCCCGGGGCGCATGTTTTCCGTCAGCCAAGCCTACAGGCATTGTATCCGCCTCAACTACAGTTATCCGTGGAGCGTGGACGTCGAGCAAGCCATCATTTTGCTGGGCAAACTCATCACCGAATTCCTCTAGACCATTCACCCGCCCACCAGCGACATGCGCACGGTGGGATACTGCTTGCGCCCGCCAAGCTGGGCCAGCGCACCGCGCACTTCCGAATAGCGGTCGCCACGGCGCTGCCAGTGCTGGCGCAGCAGAGTTTCCAGGCCTTGCGCCGAGTCCAGCTGGGGCCGCAGGTCGAGGCCGTCCTGGGCGAACAGGCAGGTAAACAGCTTGCCATCGGACGACACGCGCACCCTGCTGCAGTCGCCGCAGAACGGCTGGGACACGCTGGAAATGAAACCCACTTCGCCTCCGCCATCACGGTAACGGTAGCGGCTGGCCGTCTCGTGCAAGACAGGCTTGCCTTCGGCCAGCGGCACGAGGGGGAATTCGGCCGCGATCAGCGCGCGCGCCGCCTCGGACGTGACGACATGCGTGCGCGACCAAGCGCCGATGCCGCCCACGTCCATGAATTCGATCAGGCGCAGGATCACGCCCGTGTGGCGGAAGCGGCGCGCCAGCGGCACGATCTGGCTGTCGTTGACGCCTTTCTGCACGACCATGTTGACCTTCACGGGGTTCAATCCCACGGCTTGTGCCACCTCTATGCCGTGCAGCACTTTCTCGACGGGAAAGTCGACGCCATTCATGCACTGGAAAATACCGTTGTCCAGACTGTCGAGACTGACGGTGACCCGGTCCAGGCCTGCATCCTTCAACGAACGCGCCTTGGCCGCCAGCAAGCTGCCATTCGTCGTCAGCGCGATGCTCACGGCGCGCCCGTCCGGCGTTGTGAAGCGCGCCAGGCGCTCGATCAGCTGCTCCAGGTTCTTGCGCAGCAGCGGCTCGCCGCCCGTGATGCGGATTTTATTCACGCCGAGGCGCACGAAGGCGCGCGCCATCGTTTCGATCTGCGCGAAGGACAGGCGCTCGCTGGAGGGAAGAAACGGATAATCGCTCGGGTACAGCTCGGCCGGCATGCAATAGGTGCAGCGGAAATTGCACTGGTCGATGACGGAAATGCGCAAGTCCGTCAGGGGGCGGCCCAGCATGTCCACGCATGGTTCACTATGGCCTGGCTGCGGATACCTGATGGTGTTCATTGTGCTTCCCCTTGATGTGCATTCGTCTGGAAGTAGCATAGGACGAAAGCAGGCACTCAAGGAGGTACAGTCCGGTGCCAGGCGATAGAGTACAGATTCGGCTTTACTCTCCTTGCGGTGGCGCGAACACGCTGGCGCACAGCTCGGTGCCCGCCGCGCTCAAGGAAGCGCTGCCGCCGCCATTCTCCCCCGTCGTCACGCTCACCAGCCCCGCGCTGGACAGGGCATTGAGCTGGCGCAGCAAGGTGCTCATCTGTATTCCTGCCCGCTTGGCCAGCTTGGCCAGTGACCACGGTTTTTCCGGCGCATCCCGCCGTGCTTCCCACAGCAGTGCCAGCAGCGCGATCAGCGCCGCGTCGATTCCCTCTTCCTTGTCTTCCTTGTGCATGTTCTTCTCCTTGTCCTCATCATAAATCACGGCCGGCGCCGGCGCGACCGGCATCCTCGTCTTGCCATCTGTACTCTGTTTTTTTAGCCGGAACTGTGCGCCTACGGGGCAGTCCGCCCCCCCTACCATGTGATTGTCCCATCGCACATCACCAGGAGAGTCATCATGAGCAAGCCAAAGTCCGACGCGCGCATCGCGCCCTACACCCATGCCGCGGCCGGTTGGGGTGCCCTCAAGTACGTGGCCATCAACCTGTTCAAGGAAAAAGTCAGCGCGGGCAATTACCGCTCGCTGTTCGAGCAAAACCAGCCAGACGGCTTCGACTGTCCCGGCTGCGCCTGGCCCGACCGCGAACACGCGTCGACGTTCGAGTTCTGCGAAAACGGCGTCAAGGCCGTGGCCGCCGAATCGACGAGCAAGCGCGTGCGCCCCGAGTTTTTCCAGGAGCACACGGTCACCGAACTGATGGAGCAGTCGGACTATGATCTGGAGCAACATGGCCGTTTGACGGACCCCATGGTGTACGACGCCGCCAGCGACAAATACCAGGCCATTTCCTGGGACGACGCGTTCGCCCTCGTGGCGCACCACCTGCACGCGCTGGACGACCCGAACCAGGCCGCCTTCTACACGTCGGGCCGTGCCAGCAACGAAGCGGCGTTCCTGTACCAGCTGTTCGTGCGCGCCTACGGCACGAACAATTTTCCCGACTGTTCCAACCTGTGCCACGAAGCGACGAGCCGCGGCTTGCCGGCAACGGTGGGCATCGGCAAGGGCACGGTGCTGCTGGACGACTTCGAGCATGCGGACACCCTGCTGCTGTTCGGCCAGAATCCGGCCACCAACCATCCGCGCATGCTGGGCGAACTGCGCGAAGCGTCGCGCCGCGGCGCCGTCATCGTGTCCATCAACCCGCTGCACGAACGGGGCCTGGAGCGCTTCACGAGCCCGCAGCACCCGCTGGAAATGCTGACGGGCGGCAGCACGAACATTTGCTCGCTGTTCATCTGCCCCACCCTGGGCGGCGACTTCGCGCTGATCAAGGCCATGGCCAAGCGCGTCGTCGAGCTCGATGACGAGGCCATCGCCCACGGCCAGGAGCGCGTGCTCGACTGCGCCTTCATCGCCGAACACACGACGGGCTTCGACGCGTTCGCGGCCGACCTGCGCACCGAAAGCTGGGATTTGCTGCTGGCCGAATCGGGCGTGGCGCGCGACAAGATAGAGGAACTTACGCAGATCTACGTGAAGGGCAAGGCCGTCATCGCCACCTGGGGCATGGGCGTGACGCAACACAAGAACTCGCTGGCCACCGTGCAAATCCTGTCGAACTTGATGATGATGCGCGGCAATATCGGCAAGCGCGGCGCGGGCCTGTGTCCCGTGCGCGGCCACTCGAACGTGCAGGGCGACCGCACCATGGGCATCGAGGAACAGCCGACCAAGGAATTCCTCGACCGCCTGGGCCTCGTCTTCAATTTCGAGCCGCCGCGCCACCACGGCTACGACGCCGTCGGCACCATCGCCGCCATGCTGGAAAAAAAAGTCAAAGTGTTTGTGGCGCTCGGTGGCAATTTCTCGATGGCCACGCCGGACACGCCACGCACGTGGGACGCGCTGCGCTCATGCGACCTGACCGTGCACATCTCCACCAAGCTCAACCGCAGCCACCTCGTACACGGCAAGGATGCGCTGATCCTGCCCACCCTGGGCCGCACGGAAATCGACGTGCAGGAAGGTGTGGCACAAGGCGTGACGGTGGAAGACTCGATGAGCATGGTGCATATCTCGTTCGGCATGAACCAGCCCGCTTCGCCCAATCTGCGTTCGGAAATCGCCATCGTGGCCGGCATGGCGCAAGCGACCATCGGCAGCGAAAAGATCGACTGGCTGCGCTATGCCGGCAACTATGCGCTGCTGCGCGATTCTATCGAACAAGTCTTCGACGACTTTTTCGACTACAACTTGCGCGTGGCCAAACCGGGCGGTTTCCACCTGAAAATCGCCTCGCGTGAACGGGTATGGAAGACGGACAGCGGCAAGGCGCAATTCCTCGTCAACGCCATCGAACTGGACACACCGATCCACCGTGCACGCCAGCAATATGGCGAGCGCCTGATGGTGCTGATGACCACGCGTTCGCACGACCAGTACAACACGACGATCTACGCCATGGACGACCGCTACCGCGGCGTGTTCGGCCAGCGCCGCGTGGTCTTCATCAACAAGGACGATCTGGCCATGCTGGGCTTTGCGGCCGGCGACTGGGTCGACCTGATCGGCGTGTGGCATGACGACATAGCCCGCCGCGCCGACCGCTTCCTGCTGGTCGAGTACGACATTCCGCGCGGCTGCATCGGCGCCTACTACCCGGAAACCAATCCGCTGGTGCCGCTCGACAGCGTGGGTGAAGGTTCGCGCACGCCGACCTTCAAATCCATCCCCGTGCTGCTGTCGCCTTCGGCCGCCCTCAGCTGATCAGGAGAACGCCATGTTCGGTTTCGATACTCTGGACCTGTCGCGCGCGCAATTTGCGATGACGGCCATCTTCCACATCCTGTGGCCCATATTGACGATCAGCCTGTCGCTGTTCCTGTTCGTTGTCGAGGCGCTGTGGCTGCGCACCAGCGACCCCGTCTACTACCGCCACGCACGCTTCTGGAGCAAGCTGCTGGTGCTGAACTTTGCCGTCGGCGTCGTCAGCGGGATTCCCCTCGAGTTCCAGTTCGGCACCAACTGGGCGCCGTTCTCGCACCACTCGGGCCAGTTCATCGGCAACATCCTCGGCTTCGAGGGCGCCATGGCCTTCATGCTGGAAGCGGGCTTCATCGGCGTCATGATGTTCGGCTGGGGCCGCGTACCGAAGGGCGTGCACTTGTTCGCCACCGGCATGGTGGCGCTGGGTTCCAGCATTTCCTCGTTCTGGATCATGGTCGCCAATTCCTGGATGCAGACGCCGGCCGGCGTGCGCGTGGTCGACGGCAAGATCGTCGTCACCGATTACGTGGCCGCCATCTTCAATCCCGACATGGCCTGGGCCGTGGGCCACATGTGGGTGGCCGCCGTGGAAACGGGCTTGTTCGTCATCGCCGGCATTTCCGCCTGGTGTATGTTCAAGCGCCGCGAACCGGCCTTCTTCGCCCGCTCGTTCAAGCTGGCGCTGATGCTGCTGCTCATCATCGCACCGTTGCAGGTCTGGCTCGGCGATTCGAGCGGCGTCGATGTCTTCAAGACCCAGCCCGCCAAGGGTGCGGCCATCGAAGGCCACTGGCACACGAACCGCGATGGTGAAGGCGCGGCCTGGTCCTTGCTGGCCTGGCCCAACCAGCTTGAACAAAAGAATGACTGGTCGATCGAAGTGCCCGGCATGCTCAGCGTGATCGCCACGCATAGCGCCACGGGCAAGATCACGGGCCTGGCCGACATCGCCCGCGAAGACCAGCCGCCCATGCTGCCGCTGCTGTACTACGCGTTTCGCGCCATGGCCGGCATCGGCATGTGGTTCGTGCTGCTGTCGTTCTGGACCTTCGTGGTCTGGCGCAAGGTGGGCGGACGGGTGGAAGAGTTCGTGCGCAACCGCAAGCTGCTGCTGGCCTGGGTGCTGACGATACCGCTGCCCTACATCGCCGTCGAGTGCGGCTGGATCGTGCGCGAAGTGGGACGCCAGCCATGGGTCGTGTACGGCCTGCTGCGCACGCGCGACGCCGTCTCCGACGTGGCGGCCCATGCCGTGGCCGGCAGCATGCTGATGTTCTTCGTGTTTTACATCGTGCTGTTCGTCACTTTCTTTGTGTTTGCCAAGAAATGGCTGCAACAAGGCCCGGACGTGGCACTGCCGCTGCCGGACGCTACTCATGCCGTGGGCTACTGAAATGCGCCGCTACCAATCAAGGAGTTTGTAATGGAGATGAATTCGCATGCCATGCTGGGCAATGCCTGGTTCGGCCTGATCGGCCTGATGCTGATCTTTTACGTCGTCACGGACGGTTTCGACCTGGGCGTGGGCATCCTCAGCCTGTTCACCCGCCGCGAACAGGAACGCAACCTGATCTTCCAGTCCATCGAGCACGTGTGGGACGCCAACGAAACCTGGCTGGTGGTGGTGGGCGGCGCCCTGTTCGGCGCCTTTCCCAGCGCTTACGCCACTTTGCTGGAACAGCTGTACATCCCCATCATGCTGCTGATCGCCAGCCTGATCATGCGCGGTGCCTCGATCGAGTTCCGCCATGCGGCCGGCAACAAGCGCCTGTGGGACCTGGTCTTTGGCGTGGGCAGCCTGCTGGCCGCCGTGGCGCAAGGCGTGGTGCTGGGCGAAATCATCACGGGTTTGCAGCCGGGCTGGCTGAGCGGCATCTTCACGGCGTGCACGGCGCTGGGCGTGGTGGCCGGCTATTGCCTGCTGGGCAGCACGTACCTGATCAAGAAGACGGGCGGCCAGCTGGAAGCGGCGGCGCGCCGCTACGCGACGGCCAGCGTGCTGGCGACTGTCGCAGCCGCCATCGTGCTGTCGGCCGGCACCATGGTCTTCAGCGCCATCGGCCACGACCGCTGGGCGCAGCCGGGCGTGTTCGGCGTGCTGCTGGCCCTGGCCGCCATCGCCGCCAGCGCTTTTATTTACATCCTGTGGGCCGTGCACGTGAACGGCGTGCGCGGCCCGTTCCGCGGCGCCATCGTGCTGTTCCTGGCCTCGTTCGCGGGCCTGGCCATCAGCTTTTTCCCCGACCTCGTACCGGGCAAGCTGAGCATCGCGGCGGCCGCCTCGGATGAGCCGACCCTGATCTTCATGCTCATCGGCATGGGTGCCATGCTGCCGATCATGATCGGCTACAACCTGTTCCAATACTACGTCTTCGAGGGCAAAGTCGTGCCCCGGAAACATTAACCGGCATCACGGCATGCGTCTTCCATCATGATTATCCGCCCCACCACCAACTGGTTTCGCATGCTGTTCGTATGGGATGGCTCGGTGCTGCAAGCCATCATCCCGCAATTGCTGCTGATGCTGGTCGTCAGTTCGCTGGCCTTGCTGACGGATGGCCGTATCTTCGGCGTCAAGATTCCGCTCGATACGGCGCCATTTCCCATGGTCGGCATCAGCCTGGCGATCTTTCTCGGCTTTCGCAACAACGCCAGCTATGCGCGCTTTGTCGAGGCGCGGCATATCTGGGGGCAATTGCTGATCGCCGCACGGGCCCTGGCTTCGCAGGCGATCACGTATCTGCCGCAGGAAACGAGCGGCCTGGACCGCGAGTTGCTGCTGCGCCGCCTGACCGCCTTCGTCTACGCGCTCAAGCACCAGCTGCGCCAGACAGATCCGCAGCAAGACCTGGCGCGCTACCTGCCGGCCGAGGAAGTGCAGCGCTTGCAAGGTATCCACTTCAAACCCGTCGCCGTGCTGCATGCGGTACGGGCCATGCTGTACGACGCCGTGCGGCGCCAGCCGGGCCAGACGCAGCTGCTGTGGATGCTCGACACGCAGCTCAACGACCTGGCCGCCACCGTGGCCGGCTGCGAGCGCATCAAGAACACGCCGATTCCATATCCGTATGGCGTGCTGGTGCACCGCACCGTCTACATGTACTGTTTTTTACTGCCGCTGGGCCTGGTGGACGCCATCGGCGTGGCCACGCCCCTCATTTCCGTCTTTGTTGCCTACACCCTGTTTGCGCTGGAAGCCATCGCGCAACAGATCGCCGAACCGTTCGGCCTGGCGCCCAACTGCCTGGCCCTGAACGCCATGACGCGGGAAACAGAACGCTCGCTGCTGGAATTGAACGGCGACCCGCTGCCGCCATCGATCCAGCCCTGCCCGCGCTATCAAATCAATTAACGGGAGAACAGCATGGACTTTGATACCACTACCACCGAACGCGACGGTTTCCTGGAAGTTCCCATGGTGCGCCACCAGGCCGGTGTGGCCACGGCGGGCCACGACATGGTGGCCGAGGAGTATCCCGTAGCCCTCGTCTACAACGGCATCGCCCACGCGGTGATGATGGCTACGCCGCGCGACCTCGAGGAATTCGCCGTCGGCTTTACCTTGACGGAGGGCATCGTCGGCAGCGTACGCGACATCTACGACCTCGACGTGTGCTGCGGCGAGGACAGCGCGGAAGTGCGGCTGACCATTGCCCAGCCGGATTTGATGCGGCTCAAGGGCCGCCGCCGCGCGATGTCCGGGCGCACCGGTTGCGGCGTGTGCGGCATCGAAAGCCTGGCCCTGCTGGACCTGGTGCCGGAAAAGATCACGCGTCCCCTACCGCCGCTGGTCGCCAGCAGCGCCATCCTCGGCCGCGCCGCGCGCGAACTGCTGCCCTACCAGGAGCTGATGCACAAGACGGGCGGCGTGCATGCCGCCGCCTGGTGCACGGCCGAGGGCGCCATCGTGAAAGTGTTCGAGGATGTGGGCCGGCATAACGGCCTGGATAAACTGATCGGCTACCTGGCCCTGCACCGCATCGCCATGCACGACGGCTTCGTCTTCCTGTCGAGCCGCGCCAGCTATGAACTGGTGCGCAAGTCGGCGCGCATGCATATCGGGCTCGTCGCCACCATCTCGGCGCCCACCTCGCTGGCCATCCGCATCGCGCGCCAGGCCGGCATGCAACTGGCCAGCTTTTGCCGCCGCGACGGTTTTGTCGATTACACGGCAGACGAGGTGCCACCGGTGGGCTGAACATTGGCAAGCCCGCACGGCTGCCGCATAATGCGGGCATGTTCAAACTGACTTTTCTCGGCACCTCTTCCGGCGTGCCCACGCGCTACCGCAACGTCACGTCGCTGGCCCTGCAAACCACGCACAACCGCGACTGGTGGATGATCGATTGCGGCGAAGCGACGCAGCACCGGCTGCAGCGCATCCCCCTGTCCGTGCACGACCTGGTCGGCATCTGCATCACCCACGTGCATGGCGACCACAGCTACGGTCTGCCGGGCCTGCTGGCCAGCGCCTCGATGACGGGACGCAAGAGGCCCCTGCTGCTGATCGCCCCGGCCGCCATCAAGGCCTGGATCGATGCCACCTTGCTGCACACGGAACTGTTTTTGACGTACCCGCTGATCCATATCGACGTGGACAGCGCGCAAGTCGTGCATGAAGCAGCGGGCTTGACCATCGAGCGCCACGCGCTGTCGCACCGGGCGCCAAGCGTTGGCTACCGTTTTGCGCTGGAAACAAGCAGGTGGAAGCTGGACAAGCCGGCCCTGCTGGCGGCCGGCGTACCGCCCGGTCCCGCCTGGGGACTCTTGCAGGCGGGCCAGGATGCGACACTCGACGATGGTACGGTACTAGCGGCCGGCGCTTTCCGCCAGACGGAAACGCAGCGCGCCACGGTGGTGATCGGCGGCGACAACGACACGCCGTCGTTGCTGACGGACGCCTGCGCCGGCGCGCAACTGCTCGTGCATGAAGCCACCTACACGGAAGCGATGCTGCAGAAAGTGGGTCCCGGCCCCACGCACAGTTCCGTGCAGCGCGTGGCGCAGTTCGCCGAAGCGGTGCGCTTGCCAAACCTGATCCTCACCCACTTCAGCGCCCGCTATCACCATGCGGAAGGCATGGCCGAGCTGGAAGCGGAGGCCCGGCTGCATTACTCGGGCGAACTATTCCTCGCACGCGATTTCGACAGCTATGAACTCGATGCGGCCGGTGTGCTGAGCAAGCTGCCGGCAAAGAAATCTAGTGGGGATTGACGCCATATTGGGCCGCATATTCGGCCGCCAGTGCGCGCGCCGCTTGCTGCTGTGAGGGCGTAAGGATTTCCAGCAACTGGTCGCGGTTCTTGATCGATTGCGTACTGCCCGCCTCGGCCGGCATGGCGATCCACGCGTACGCTTGCACATAATCAAGTTCCACGCCCTGCCCTTGCGCGTACAGCAAGCCGTATTCATTCTGCGCCGACAGGGAACCGGCTTCGGCCGCCTGCTTGTACCAGAACGCCGCCTCGGCATAGTCTTGCGGTACGCCATCGCCCTTGCGGTACGCCTGCGCCAGGTTGAATTGCGACTGGCCATCGCCCGCCTCGGCCGCCTGGCGTCCGTAAGCCAGCGATTGCGCCATGTCTTGCGCGACGCCATCACCGCTCGCATACATCAGGGCGAGGTTGGCCAGCGACGGCGGGAAACCCGCTTGCGCGGCGGCCGTGAACAATTCCACCGCTTTCGGCAAGTCTTGCGTCACGCCATGCCCCTGGTAATACAAGCTGGCCAGTAAATGCTGGCCGGCCGGGTCGCCAGTGCGCGCGGCCGCGTCGAATTGCCTGAACGCCTCGGCGTGGTTATCGTCGTTATAAGCGAGGATGCCCGCTTCATTCAAAGATTCGGGAGAGGATGTCATCAGAATTCCTTATTCGGGGATTTTTTGGCATTGTACACAGCACTGTTCCGCGCAGAATGCACGATAGGGAATGGTGTGGCGCGTTGCCCAAATCATGCGTTATGATCATTCTCCGCATGATGCAATCTAGCCATTGCGCCCAATTGCCTGCCCAAGAATATCGCCATGAAACTGATTGCTCTGCTTTTATCCCTGATTTCCACCTCGGCTTATTGCGGCACCTTGCACCTGGACAAAGCCGCGACAGGCAAAGTACGGCAAGCCACGGATATCCGCTATGCGAATCACGATGAAAAACAGACCTACCAGCTGAAAATCGGCAAGCAGTGGATCAATGGCAGTTGCAGCAGCAGTGGCACGGGCAATTTGCACGCGCTGCTGCTGGACATGAATTTCGACGGCCAGGCCGACCTGTGGGTCACCGGCTACACGGATAGCCAGGGGCGCATCCGCTGTTCCGATGTGTGGCTGTGGGATTCGCCGGCGAAGCAATACCGTTTCAACAAACCACTATCAGCCATTCCGAATTTGGATATCAGCATGGCCGATCGAGCAATCAAAGGCGGCATCCCCAATTGCGGCTGCGCGGCACAATGTTTTTATGAAGACAGCTATAAGTGGCGGGCTGACAAATTAATCGCCACCGCCCGGCGCGAACAGGATTGCGAACGCTACCGTGAATATCGCTTGAATGAAAAAAACGACTTGATCATCGTCAAGGATGAAATCATCGATAGCGGTAATCCTGGCCAGCAAGCCATCGAAAAGAGAAATGTAGTTGACTGGCAGCGCCATGCGCACATCATGCGCAAATCCTGGGAGTGATATTTACCCCCAATCCGACACCATCGAACAACACATATGACGACACATCCAGCATCGATTACTTTTCATGCCGCCAAAGAGGAAGACACGCCGGCCTTCATCGAATTGCGCGGCAAGACGCGGCAAAATGCCATCCCAAAAGAACGTCTGGCGGAAGTCGGTATCACGGCCGATTCCTGGGCGGAAATGATGCGTTCGGGCAGCCTGCCTGGCCAGGTCTGCCATCACGACGGCCAACTGGTCGGCTACTGCTTTGGCGAGCGCGACACGGGCGAAATCATCGTCCTGGCCCTGCTGCCGGAATTCGAAGGCTTAGGCATCGGCAAGACCTTGCTGGAACTGGTAATGGCGGAACTGCGGGCCCAAGGCCATCAGCGGCTGTTCCTCGGCTGCTCCAGCGATCCCGCCTCGCGCTCCTACGGCTTTTACCGCTACCTGGGCTGGACGGCGACGGGCGAGACGGACAAATATGGCGACGATGTGCTGGAGTTCATGCTCAACTGACAACAAGGGAGGGGAGGACCGTCATCGCCTCTGTCATGCGCAGCCCGTCACTTTTCCCACAGCCACTTGCGCTCTACATCATGACGATATCGGCATATTGGCGACAGCTATTCCACTGTTATCAAAAAAACTCCTGTTGACAATTTCCCGCCACACGTGAATTGACAGCAAGGCAACAGCCTTGAATCACAGGTGGCCCGCCCGAAGCGGCATGTTCTCTCATGCCCACCGCCTCACGCTGCGCGCGCGTCCTTCCGTTCATCACCTGCTGAAAAAACGGAAATTTCAGTAGCATCTATTTGTTAAGAAAATCTTTACTGTTGTAAATAAGAGCAACAGTACTAGATAAAATTGACATTGCCTGCATAGAAATGTTTTTATGTGTCTGCTAGGTAAAATGAATATCACATTTTACAAAAATGACTGCACTTGAACGGTCAACTAGATCGGGTTGGCAGGCGCGCGCTTATCGCGATGCGCTTGTTTCAACAGTTTTTCGCATAAAAACGGGTCCTGAGAATGACCTGTACGGAGAAGTGAATTGACTAAGAAGTTTGTTTTGAAGCGCAGCGTCGTCGCTGTCGCATTGACATTATCCTCATCCCATATGGCATTTGCACAGGAAGCACCGGCAGAGCCGGCCTTGCAAAAAGTCCTGGTAACCGGTTCGAACATCAAGCGCACGGAAAAAGAAGGCTCCTCGCCTATCCAGACCTTGAATGCCAAGCAGATTGCCGCCACCGGCGCCAATACTGTGGCCGAACTGTTGCACTCGATCCCTGCTTTCGGCTCGGGCTCGTCGGTGGACGTGACCGACGGCGGCTTCGCCCGCGGTGCGGCAACCGCCTCCATGCGTGGCCTCGGTTCGTCTTCCACGCTGATTTTGCTCAATGGCCGCCGCATCACCGCATCCGCCTATGCCGACCCGAACCAGGGCAAATCGGCCGTCTATGACTTGAACAGCATTCCCGTGTCGGCCATCGAACGCGTCGAAGTATTCAAGGATGGCGCCTCGGCCGTGTATGGTTCCGACGCCATCGCCGGCGTAGTCAATTTCATTACCAAAACCAAGTACACGGGCGCCGAAATGAGCGCCAGCATCAGCGCCAACGACGACGGCGAATTTGCCCGCAAGAGCGCCAGCGGCATCTTCGGCTTTGGCAAGGACCGCTTCAATGCCTTCGTCAGCTTTGACGTAGCCAAGCGCGACAGCACCATCATCAAGAACGAAAAGGACGTCGAGAGAGGCATGTATGCCGACATCAACGGCCGCCTGAACCCGTTCTCCAGCAGTCTAACCACGTCGCCTTTCTTCTACGCTGAGACAGTGCCAGGCACGAAGAAATTCGCCACCACTTACGCCCAGCGCGCGCAAATCGTCAATCGCCTGGACTGCCCTACGTCGCAGCAAATTACCGGCAACATGGCGGCGCACAACATGCTGGCAAGCGACCCGCTGGTAGGCCGCACCTTCTGCAACTTCAACATCGACGATTACGCCGAAGTGCAAAGCGCCGGCAAGGACGCCAACATCCTGTCGCGCGCCACATTCGAGATCAACCAGGACATGACCGCCTTTGCCGAAGCCGGCTACAGCCGTTCCGAGCGCACCTATCTGCGCGTGCCAACGGCCTTCCGCAGTACGGCTTCGACCACCGTGTATCAACTCAACGGCGCACCGCAGCAGTTCCAGATGATCTTGCCGGTAGGTCATCCTGACAATCCGTTTTCGACGCAGCGCGCCGCGGTCGGCTACCGCGTCAGCGCCCCTGGCGGCGCTGTCAATCTGAACGAAACCTATCGCTTGCTCGCCGGCGTGCGCGGCACGGCTGGTGCATGGGACTGGGAAACGGCCGTACTGTGGAACCGTGCCGAGCGCGTCGAAAACTGGAACGGCATGCTGTATCGCCCGACCCTGGAAAAAGTCATGACGCAAAACTGGACCCTGGCGCAGGTCAATGCCGATCCTAGCGTCACGCGCGACCTGGAAAACCGCGGCTATGCCCAGGTAACGCAAGTCGACGCCAAGGCCAGTACCGCATTTGGCCAGCTGGCCGGCGGCCAGGTTGGCGTGGCCTTTGGCGCAGAATTCCGTCAAGAAAAAATCGGCCTGACGCCAGACATGGCGACCCAGCGCGGCGACATCATCGGCCTGGCCAACTCGTCGGCCGACGGCCGCCGCAATGTCAGCTCGACCTTCATCGAAGTACGCACGCCGTTTGCGAAATACTTTGAAATGGACTTTGCCGGCCGTTACGACAAATATCCTAACCTGAAGGCCAACTTCGTGCCGAAAGTCGGCGCCAAGTGGACCATCAGCGACCGCGTGGCCGTGCGCAGCACCTATGCCGAAGGCTTCCGCGCCCCTGCGCTGACCCAGGTTTCGCCTGGCGGCGTGCAGTCGTTCAGCAACGTGGTCGACCCGCTGCGCTGCCCGGACGGCGTTCACCCTGCCTCCGGCGCCGATATCAGCGATTGCAAGAAAGGCATTTCCAGCCTGTCCGCAGCCACGCCTGATCTGCGTCCTGAAACATCGAAGAGCTACTCCCTGGGCCTGATTCTGGCGCCGACCAAGGAAATCGACGTGCTGGTCGATTACTACCGCATCAAGAAAGTGGATGAAACCGCCTTGTTCAGTGCGCAGTACATGGTTGATCGTCAAGACCGCTACCCTGGCAGCGTCATACGCGACAACAATCCGGTCAACCTGGTGACCGATGGCAATGGCAACGTGGTGCCTAACTCTGGTCCGATTTCCCAGGTCAACCGTTCGTATGTGAACCAGGGCAGCACCGAAGTGCAGGGCATCGATTTCGAAGTGGCGTACCGCAAATCGCTGGGCGATCTGGGCCGTCTGACCGCCAACCTGAACTGGAGCTATCTGATGAGCTTCAAGCGCGCCGAGCGTCCGGGCGAAGTGGCAACCGACACCTCCGGTGCGAACGGCGGCCTGTCCGACTATGCGACTTCGGTCGGCGACAATCCGAAGAACCGCGGCAACCTGTCCGTCAACTGGACGCGTGGCGACCACTCGCTGACGACGTCGGTAGATTTCGTCGGTCCCGTATCGTTGCTGCGCCGTAGCGACAACGACGTGGTCTACGAGAAACCATATTGCCAGTACGGCGTGGGTCAACCGAAGTCGGCATATGGACTCGGTGGCTTGCCGAAGTACAGCAACTACATCAGCAGCTGCGACGTGAAGAGCTGGACGACGACCAATATGGCGTATTCCTACACGGGCTTCAAGGATCTAACCTTGTCGTTCAATATCAAGAACCTGTTTGATATCAAGGCGCCATACGATCCACGTTACGCAGTGGAAGGCTTCAATCCACAGTTGCACAATGGTCAAGGCCGCTACTTCCGTATCAGCGCCAACTACCACTTCATGTAATCGCCTGCTGCCGGCGTGATGGTGCGCCGATAGCCAAGGGCTGAGTCCTGTCTTGCACAGGCTTCAGCCCTTTTTAGTTTCAGAAGGGGGATGCCGATGGTTCACCCAGGCACTTAGCCCGGTCTTGGCGTGTTCAATAGGTAATGAGCGTGGCGCACAGGCGATGCGCCGATTATCGTGCTTCGCGGAGGAAAGCGAAGAGTGGACGGTTTCAGCCGCCGACAAGCAGTTTGCCGCCTGGCCACCATCGGCTCATGGCGTCCTCTTGTCCGCGCCATTTTCCTTGTCAGCCGCCGCCAGCCCCCCAGTCATTCCAGCCTTCGCCAAACAGCTCGCCCGCATTCGAAGGCTTAGGCATCGGCAAGACCTTGCTGGAACTGGTAATGGCGGAACTGCGGGCCCAAGGCCATCAGCGGCTGTTCCTCGGCTGCTCCAGCGATCCCGCCTCGCGCTCCTTCGGCTTTTACCGCTACCTGGGCTGGACGGCGACGGGCGAAACGGACAAGTATGGCGACGATGTGCTGGAGTTTCGCTTTACAGCCTAGGCGGTCAAGCGGCTGACATCCCACACGCGCATCACCTGCGTAATGGCAGAGTCAAACACGGCGTAGCCAACGCCATCGCGGGCCTGGATCGCCACGCCCGATAAAAAGCTGTCGAAGACGGACGCCAGCGCCACTGCATCCATATCTGCTGGCAATTCGCCGCTGGCCATGCCCCGCTTGACGCAGTGCACGAAGCCGGCGCGCGTGCGGGCGCGCGAAGCCGTCAGCGGTGCAGCCACGGCCGCATGCTCGGCCGTCGGCGCGCTCATGCAGCCGAGCGCCACCATGCAGCCGGGCGGGTGGCCCGGCTCGGACTGCATGCTGGCCGACTGGCGCAAGGCCTGCTCAATGGCCGCGCGCGGCGCCAGGCTATCGTCCCACAGGCATTCCGTCACGCGGGCAAACGTGTCCAGATAGCATTGCGCCGCCTCGCGGAACAGCGCTTCCTTCGAACCGAACGCCGCATAAAAGCTGGGCGCGGAAATGCCGCCGCCCAGGCTCGCCTTGAGCTGGCTCAAGGACGTCGATTCATACCCCTGTTGCCAGAATAAAAACATGGCCTGTTCCACCGCTGCCTGCCGGTCGAACGTGCGCGGCCGTCCCATTTGCGCCATCCATCGCTCCTTCTCATCTGCTTATACGCTACTTACATACTACTCGATACAGAAGTCGTTGACAACGCGGCGCGCCATCGCCTATATTTATACTGATCGATACATATATACCGCTATAACGGTCGTGGGATTTCTGCGCCCGATTACTTTACAAGGATGTTTGCCGTGAATCACGCCACTATCACTACCGGAACCAGCCCAGTGCTGGCCGACCGCCTCCCCGTTGCCGGCCTGCTGGCCCTGGCCATGACGGGTTTTATCTGCATCGTTACTGAAACCTTGCCCGCCGGCTTGCTGCCGCAGATCAGCGCGGGGCTCGACATCAGCGCCGCGCTGGCCGGGCAAATGGTCACGGCCTACGCGCTCGGCTCCCTGCTGGCGGCCATTCCGCTCACCATCGCCACGCGCGGCTGGCGCCGCCGCAACGTGCTGCTGCTGACCATCATCGGCTTTCTCGTGTTCAATACCGTCACGGCCTTGTCGTCGCACTACTGGCTGACTCTGGCGGCCCGCTTCTTTGCCGGCATGGCGGCCGGGCTGGCGTGGAGCTTGCTCGCCGGCTACGCGCGTCGCATGGTGGCGCCGCATCAGCAAGGCCGTGCCCTGGCGCTGGCCATGGTGGGCGCCCCCGTCGCCCTGTCCCTGGGCGTGCCGCTGGGCACTTTGCTCGGCTCGCTCGTCGGCTGGCGCGCCGCGTTCTGGATCATTTCTGCACTGACATTGATCCTGATCGCCTGGGTGCTGGCGAAGGTGCCCGACTACCCGGGCCAGTCCGTCCATGAACGCCTGCCCCTGCGCCGCGTCTTCACGACGCCGGGCGTGCGCCCCGTGCTGGCCGTCGTCATCGCCTGGATGCTGGCCCACAACATTCTCTACACCTACATCGCCCCGTTCGTCGCGCCGGCCGGATTGACGCGGCGAATCGACCTGGTGCTGCTCGTCTTCGGCGCCGCCGCCATGGCCGGCATCTGGATCACGGGCAAGCTGGTCGAGCGCCACCTGCGCGCCACCGTGCTGGCCAGCCTGGTCGTGTTCGCCGTGACGGCCCTCGTGCTGGGCCTCGCGTCGTACATCCCCACCCTGATCTACGTGGGCATGGCCATATGGGGACTGAGCTTTGGCGGCGCGGCAACGCTTTTACAAACGGCGCTGGCGGACACGGCCGGCAGCGGCGCCGACGTGGCCTTGTCGATGAATGTGGTGGCGTGGAATGGGGCGATTGCGGCCGCGGGCGTGGTGGGTGGCGCCCTGCTGGAAACCTGGGGCGCGGGCGCTTTCCCGTGGGCGATGGTGAGCTTGCTGGTGCTGGCCTTCCTTGTCGCCTGGTCGGCCCGCGAACACGGTTTCCGGCCGGGACGGCGCAGCGGCGGCGCGCCCGTGACCGGGCATTGAAAGACCCTATTTAAATAGCTGCCGGTACGTTCAGAATGCGGGGCACGTGGCCTGTATGCGCAAGGAAATCGACGAAGGCGGCATGCGACAGCGCCACCGTGGCCGTGTTGCGCAGCGGATGAGCTTGCACTGAATCAGCGTCCCACACAGCCTGGTCCAGCAGCAGTTCCACCGCCTGCGCGCTGTCGTGGATCAGCGCAAACAGACTGACGGCCCCAGGCGTGATGCCCAGGTGCTGCAGCAGGCGTTCGGGCGAAGCCATGCTCAGTTTGCTCGACGGCAGCAAACGTCCCAGCGCCGCCAGGCCGATGCGCTTGTCGAAAGGCACGATGACGAGAAAATGCCGCCGCCCCTTCTCGTCGCGCACGAACAGATTCTTCACCATCAAGCCGGGCATGGCTGGCACATGAATCAGTGCTTCATCGATGGTGTGCACGGCCGGGTGCTCGACGAATGGGCAATCGCCGGCATTGCTTTCCAGCCAGCGGGACAGGGTTTCTTGCATGGTGATTCCTCAGCTCGGACGCAATGAGGAATTGTAGCGGGTCAATGCGTGGCGGGGATTGCCATCAAGGCTTATTCTCCGGCTCCTTGTCGGCCCTGTCGGCCGCCGCCAGCCCCCAGTCATTCCAGCCTTCCCCAAACAGCTCGATCGGGTGCTGCGTGCGCTCGGAACCATTGCCACAACGCATGGCGTCCGGCGGGCAATACTTGTCGCAGCCCCAGCAGATGCGTTCGGGGTTCTTGGGGTTCAGGGGAAAGGGCTTGGCCATGGGGGGGACGCAGTCGGTTGAAGTCTCCTTGTTGACTCTAGACCTGGCGCGTGAGGCGGTCAAACGAATTCCAGTGAGGAATTTGTCCGAGGTCAATTCTATGCAGATGGCTCGTGTGGCTGAAAGACACAATACCCTTCCAGCACGATACGCGCCACATTGACACTACCGTCGGCGGCCGGCTGCTCCTTGAGTTCGTCCAGCGCATACACCATCGTCACCATGGCGCCAGGCACGAACAGCTTGGTGTCCTGCTTGCGGTGCGTGTAGATGCTCTCGTCGAATGTCGAGCCATCCGCCAGGCGCAAGGTAAAACTGTTGACTTGATCGCCACGCCGGCTATCCTGGCCCGCGAAATACATGCGCTCGATCCTGCCCGTCACCGTTTGCGTCTGGATGCGCCCGGCTTTGATGCTTTCCCACCACTCGTCCGAAGCGAACAGGCCTTGGCTGCCTTTCAGGCCCATGCGGGGCCTGGAACTGTCGAGAGTGAGAGATCGGGTCTTGGCGATACGGGCCGGGTCTTGTGCCAGGGCTTCGGCGAGGGTGTAGACGGGTTTCATCAGGGCGCAGGAATGGCTTGAAGCGCTCACTCAATGTTTGCGCCGAATGACGAAAGCATTGCCGGCAGGCTCAAAACCAAGTGTCGGATAGTAGGACATGGCATCGGGGGCGGACAGCAATATCAAGGACACTTCCTCGCCGATGATGGCCTGGGTGCGTTTGACAAGTTCTTTGCCGATACCGAGGCCCTGGTACTGCTTGTCTACGGCCAGGTCCGAGAGGTAGCAGCAATACGCATGGTCGGTCAGCGAACGGGCCAGCCCCACAAGCTCGCCATCCACCCATGCCGACAGCACCAGGCAAGGCGCGGCAAACATGCGCGCGATTCGAGGGAGGTTGCTGGTGGGCCGCTTGATGCCGGATTGATCGAACACGCGAACAACGTCCAGCGGATCAAGGGGAAAGTTATGACGATATTCGATAGTGGTGTTTTTCATTGGTTCACGGGTGTAAGAAGATTGCGCGTGGGAGACCTTTGCCATGGGGATAGTATCACCAGCGATGATTGAGGCATATGGACGCTACGGCATCAGTGAGCAGCCTGGGGGCCTCTTGTCCTTGCGCCGATGCTTGGCCGCCTGTACTGCGGGCGGAGGCGGCACCGCATCGCCGGGATGTCCATTCAGTTATTAGGGCGCCTCCAATCTGTTAAAATAGTTGAAAATTTTAATGATCAAATCATGAATAACCTGAACTTTTCAAATACAAAGAATGTGCTGAGCAAATGAAAGCCATTATATTCTGCACCAGCTTTATAAAAGATGCCCCATCATGGGGAAGTCGGTATCAGCGGTGGCTCGATTATTACAAAGATGTTCCTATCAATGCGGTAAAGAAGATAATGATTGATGATGGATCGCCATTTCTTCCACCTGCCGAAATCATCAATACAGTTTCCCATAGCGCTCCGCTGGCGTCGAATGGCGATAAAAATCTCATCATTCGCTTCGATAACAATCTGGGACGACAAAGCGGGGCCGACTACCCTGGCTGGTGGCGTAGCTTTCTCCACTCGGTCAAGGTGGCAAATGAATTAGGCGTGGATAAGATCATCCATATCGAGTCGGATGCCTATATCATGACGCCGCGCCTGGTGAATTTCATCAATGAAATCGAATCAGGCTGGAACGTCCTGTGGTCCCCGCGCTATCGCTTTCCGGAAACTGCCATTCAAGTTATCTGCAGAGATCAATTTGAAATTTTTGAGAAATTCAAGGAAAACCATCCCGATTATTCATTCCCGGATATTGCGGAAAGGTTGCTTCCTTTCACCACTGTGCACAAGCAGTTCAAAGGCGACCGCTACAGCGATTTCACGAAAAACAGATGGATATTCCGCTCAAAAAAATTCAACAAAATCCCCATTTTTAAACATGTGTTTTTCTGGGAAACCATACCGCCGGATGCGGACTTTGTTACGCAGGGTATTGGCCGTCAGGAGTTTGTTTATAGACGCGGTGAAGCGGCTTGATTTTGTGAGGGTGGCGAAGTTGCCGATTTGGATAGTAAATATGTTGCTACCGTTACGATTGAATAAACGCGTGTGCACCGCCCTTGTCGGCGTTCTTGCCGCCGGTACCGCATCGGCATTCGCTGCTACGCTTGACAAGGATCGGACACGCGGTGACATACATGGCTTGTTTGAAATCAGGGATGCAGCAGTAAAATTCATGGCTGCCGAGAATTCCAAAAATGGAACAAGCTGGCAGGTATTGGAGCCGAACCGGAAGATTCTGGTGGCAAAATGTGCGGTAGCTTTGCGGGTGAAATGGGTTCCGAAGAGCCATGGCCTGTCTGGACCGAATGTTGCTGTGAATTGCGACAAGACCGTAAAGCCCACGATACAACATAAATGGGAAGTGTTTGTGCCGGTCGATAAGGGGCCGATCGCGCGTAAATGATCAGGTGAGGATTGAAGAAACGAACTGATGTGTTGGGTGCTGTGAAAGCTGGCTCAATCGAAATCTGATTAGATAATCGAACGCGCGCCCACAGCGCGCGGAGCTGCCGCGCGGCGGCAACGGCTTGACCACGTTCAGCATTATCAGAGCGAAGCTCCGCCAAGGACGAGGCTACAGTACTTGGGCGGCACTACTCCGCCGTAGTCGGATCAATGACCGAGATGACCTCCGACACGCGGCTTGCAGGGAAGCCGCCTAGCTGGGCATGTTCGCGAACCAGTTCTTCATTTGCAGCGATGTAAACACAGTAGATTTTATCGCCGGTCACATAACTTTGGAGCCATTGAATTTGTGGTCCCATCTTGTTTAGTACACCGCATGACTTCTGAGAAATGGCTTGAAGCTCTTGCTCTGATAACTTTCCAGCCCCGGGAATATCACGCTCAATAACATACTTTGGCATAGCGCTCTCCTTATGAGGTTTCCTGGCGAGTACAGCACTCGCCGGTGCCATGCGTCACACATGCCGTGACGTCTATTCGTTATACACCACGCTGGCTGGTTAGTGTTATTGGAATTGCCACAAAATGCAGATACGCGCCCATGCGGCGCGCGGGGCTAGCCACTAGCCGCATCGGGGAATGGCTGCCGCATCACTCGATATCGGCCGCCTATTCTTTGCCATCATGGGAGGGTCATGTCCAAACCGACCATCCTGACAACGACGAAGGTGACGAGTCCCAGGCCCATGAGCAATAGCACGAAGCCTGCGACCACCTTCCCACTCGCGCGCAGCACAGCGCGATTCTGCTTCGCCTTGTCCTTATCCTTCTTCCCTTGATCGTAATGCCACTTGATGGCGAAGAACATGCCCGTGCCGAGCACGAGAGCCTTGAAGGTAACGAAAACTATAGGGGTCCAATCCAGCATTTTAAGTATTTCCAGTCTATTACTTGACACTATCTATCGTGAGGAGCACTGCCTCAAAACGCTGCTTCAGCAGCTTCTGCTCCAACCATCCCCCAGGCATCCTGTTTGACTCTTTCATTATAGCCAGCTATGAAATAACCATGGCATCAAGCGCAGCGACGTGCCGAATGCAGATGAGAGAGGAGAAACGTCAGCGACTGCCATGCAAGATTGGTGTTGCTGCACGTTATGATGCATACTACCTCAAAACAATTTCCATACATTGAGACAAAATGTCCCAGTTGAAAACCATACAAGATGAACATTTGACTATCTGGTTGCCGCGATTGCTGCCGCACGGGGGGCCACGTTTTTTGCAGATTGCCGACGCCTTGCAGGCGGCGGTGGCAGATGGATCGTTGACACCGGGCGACCGTCTGCCTCCGCAGCGCCACCTGGCAGCACAGCTGGACGTCGATCTGACGACGATCACGCGCGCCTACGACGAAGCCAGGCGCCGCAACTTGCTGGAGGGTCGCGGCGCCCGCGGCACTTATGTCGCGGCGCCAAAAGTCGAATTGACCGCTATCCTCGACCTCTCCATGAATACCCCGCCACCGCCCGATGGCGTGGACTTCGACGACATGCTGAAACAAGGTTTGTCTCAAGTATTGATGCGGGCAGACAATGAATTGCTGATGACTTACCACTTGGGTGGGGGAAGCGACTCCGACCGTCAGGCTGGCGCCAAATGGCTGGCACCGATGTTTGGACATCTGGATTCTCGACAGGTTGTCGTCTGTCCCGGTGCGCAAGCGGCGATCGCCGCACTGATCCTTGCGCTGACGGAACCTGGCGATGTCATCCTGGCAGAACCGACGAGTTATCCCGGCTTGCGTGCCGCAGCGACCCAATTCGGCCGGCACGTCATTGCCGTGGAAGCGGACAAGCACGGGATGCTGCCCGAGATGCTTGAGCAAGCATGCAGCCAGCACAAGCCCCGGCTGGTCTACCTCAATCCGACATTACAGAATCCGACCGCCATTACCATGCCGGAACGCCGGCGCAAGGAGCTCGCCAGCATCGCACTGCGCTGCAATGTACGCATCGTCGAGGACGATCCCTATTGGCTGCTTGCCGATGCCCCGCCACCACCTGTCGCCACGTTTGCACCGGAACAGGTAGTCTACATCTCCACCCTGTCAAAATGCCTGACGCCCGGCTTGCGTGTCGCCTTCGTGCTGATACGCGACCCATACGAACGCGAACGCTTCCTGGTCGCCCTCAGATCATTTGCGCTGATGGTCGCTCCTTTGACGGCCGCACTGGCCACGCAGTGGATACTCGACGGTTCGGCTGACGGATTGCTGGCAGGCGTACGCAAGGAGGCGCGCCTGCGCCACCGGATGGCCCGCGATATTCTGGCGGGACGCTACAGCGGCGCTGGAGACGGCCTGCATGTATGGCTCGAGTTGCCGGCATATTGGAATTCCTCACAGCTTGCGCATGCAGCCGCCAGCTACGGCATCGCAGTCACGCCGGCGGAGGCATTCGCCACTGGCAGCGGATCCGTGAATGCCATTCGTATCTCTTTAGGCAGCATCAAGGACCGTGGACGCTTGCAGGCGGGTCTGCAACGGCTGTCTCATCTGCTTGCGCGGCGACCCGAGTCATTTAGTGCTGCTGTGGTTTAAGTGTTTGCGGGCCGGTGTCAGTTCTCGGTCAGTTTGAGCTAGTCCGGCTTTCAGACACAGACTAATGCATTGGGCGCTGTGAAAGCTGGCGCAGCCGAAAAGCTGATTGGAACCACGAACGCGCGCCTGCGGCGCGCGGGGCTGCCGCGCAGCGGCAGCAGGTGGAGGATTCGGGGCGGGCTGGGCCGGTAGGCCCAGCCCTTCGAATCTCACACGCAGGGCGCGCAGGCGCCCTGCTCGCTTCCGCCAGGCAATAAAAAACCGCCCGAAGGCGGTTTCTTTATTTCTTGGCGGAAGCGGTGAGATTCGAACTCACGAACAGTTTAACCCGTCGCTAGTTTTCAAGACTAGTGCCTTCAACCACTCGGCCACGCTTCCAGATGGCAGCATTATACATAAAGGTCCGTGGCTTACCAATGGCTAGCACCGTTTGCCCGACAGGAAAGAGCGGGCATGCTTTCCTTACACGCCCCAGTTTTCCCGCAGCGCCTTCTCGAACTCCACGGCCGGCAATGGCCGCGAGAACAGGTAGCCCTGCACTTCGTCGCAGCCTGAGCTCTTCAGGAAGGCCAGCTGCTCGGCCGTTTCCACGCCTTCGGCGATCACTTTATGGTGCAGTTGCTGGGCGATGCTGATGATGGTGCTGGCGATGGCGCAGTCGCTGGCGTCGGTGGGGATGCCGGTGGTGAAGGAACGGTCGATCTTTAACGTATCGATGGGGAAGCGTTTCAGATAGGACAGGCTTGAGTAGCCGGTACCGAAGTCGTCCAGGGACAGGGCCACGCCCAGCGCCGTGATGCGGTCCATGATGCCGATGACTCTCTCGATGTTGTGCATCAGGGTGCTTTCCGTGATTTCCAGTTCCAGCCAGGCCGCTTCCAGGCCGTAGCGGGCCAGGGTCGCCGCCACTCTGGCGGGCAGCGCTGCCGTGAATTCGCGGGCGGAGACGTTGACGGCCAGGCGGATCGGCGGCAGGCCGGCCAGTTTCCACGCTTGCGCCTGGGCGCAGGCCGCTTCCAGTACCCATTCGCCCACTTGCACCACCAGGCCAGTCGATTCGGCCAAAGGAATAAACTCGGCGGGCGGGATCATGCCGTGCTGCGGGTGGTGCCAGCGCACCAGCGCTTCGGCGCCGATGATGCGGCCGCTGCCCAGGGCGTATTTCGGCTGGTAGTGCAACAGCAGTTGCTGTTCCGACAAAGCCTGGCGCAAGCCTGTTTCCAGGCGCATGCGCGCCTGCATGCCCAGGTTCATGTCCTGGCTGTAGAACGCCACGCTTTCCGCTTCGCCGCCGCTGTCCTGCTTGGCGCGGTACATCGCGATGTCGGCCAGGCGCAGCAGGGTTTCCGCATCTTGCGCGTCTTGCGGATACACGCTGATGCCGATGCTGGCGCCCACGCGCAAGTCGTGGCCTTCGATCAGGAACGGCTCCACCAACGAGGCCAGCAGCTTTTGCGCCACCATGCTCGCTTCGAAATGCTGGCCGATGTCGAACAGGCCGACGGCGAACTCGTCGCCGCCCAGGCGCGCCACCAGGTCTTGGTCGCGCAATACCTGGCGGAAACGCAGGGAGACCTGGCGCAGCAGTTCGTCGCCGATGCGCCGGCCCAGGGTGTCGTTGATCAGCTTAAAACGGTTCAGGTCGATGAACAGCACGCAGCCGAGCATCTTGCTGCGCTGCGCCACGGAGAGGGCCTGGTCGACCAGCTTGGCCAGCAAGGTGCGGTTGGGCAGGCTGGTCAGCGGATCGTAATACGCCAGGTGGTGCAGCCGCTCTTCGGCCAGCTTGCGTTCCGTGATGTCCGTCAGGTAGGCGATGAGTCCGATCGGCTTGTCGTCCAGATCTTGCAGCGGAGACAGGGACAGGCTGGCCCAGAAGACCTCGCCCGACTTCTTTCGGCGGCGCACCTCCATCAGGCGCCCTCCCTGCTCCAGGAAGGCGTCGTGGAAACCCGTGTCTTCGTCGTCGTACAGGAACAAAATGTTGCGCCCCACGGCTTCCACCGAGGTGTAGCCGAACAGGCGCTCGGCGCCCTTGTTCCAGCTCGTGATGTAACCGGTCAAGTCCATCGTCAGTACGGATTCGTGCAACTGGTCGAGGATTTGCGTCTGTTGCGCCAGCAAGGCTTCGACTTGCGCATAGGCATGGGTCGAGCGTTGCGCCAGCGAATGCACTTGCAGGACGCCGGCCGTCAACGATGCCAGGCTGGCCAGGTGGCGGCGGTCGGCGTCGTTATACAGCGGGCGGCCAGCCACGCTGTAGTGGCCGAAACAGTGGCCGTCGAAACTGACTTCTTGCAGCAAGGTGGGCGTATCGCGGGGAAACGATGCGGCCGGCACAGCGGCGTCCGTGCCGGCCGCGGGCAGGAACTGGCCATGCGGGCTGGCCATCACCGTGCTGGCGATACGGCCCAGCTCAGCGACCAGCGCGGGGCCGCGCAAACGCACGACGGCGTCGCACAGGGCGGCGCTGTCACCGAGGAAATCCGACACCGGAAACAGGGCCATGCTAGAGGTTCCGGCTGACCTGGATGGCCCATTGGTAGGCCTGCAGCAGGCTGCGCCAATAGGTTTCTCCATCGATGCCGGCGCGGCGCAAGCGGTCGGGCGGTGGCGTGGCGCTTTCGACCAGCGCCAGCAAGGTGCCCAGCTCGCCATTGCGTTCCAGCAAGGCGGCGCTGACTTCCGGCGCCAGGTTCAGGGTGGCGATGATCTCTTGCATCGGCATGCCCAGCAGGACGTCAAGCAGCGAAAATACGCCCGCCATGAAGGCCAGGTCCTGCGCTTCGCGGTCGCCGCCGCGCAACTGGCACAGCGCTTCCATCTGCGCCGCGCGCACGGCCGCCAGTGGCAGCAATGCGTGGATCTTGCCGTCGTCCTGTTGCCGCGCATACAGCAGCAGTTGCAGCCAGCGCTGCAGCTGGCGCCGGCCCAGCAGGGTGATGGCCTGGCTGAAGCTGGTAATCGGCGCCGTGAAACCGAAGGCGGCTGAATTGACCAGTTTCAATAAATGATAGCTGAGGGCCGGATCTTGCTTGAGCGGCACTTCCAGCTCGTGCGCGTCCGCATCGCGGGCCAGCAGGCCCAGCAGCGACATCAGCCGGCGCCGCGACGTGGCGTCTTCCGGCTCGCCTTGCTGGCGCGCATGCTGCAAGGCGTAATCGCCGGCAAACCAGCTGACGCCAAGTTCTTGCAACGCGGCAATCTGCCCCCCATCGGCGATGTTGTAGGCCAGGTGCGGCCCCGGCAAGGGCAGCAGCTGATGCAGGGCCGGGTGTGCGCCTGCCGCGTCAAAGCTCAGCGCGCGCGCGTCGACTTGCGCCGCCACCACGGGATTGGCGTCGGCGCCATCGAGAAGGATGCGGTAGCCGGCGTCGCGCCATTGCCGGCATTTTTTCTGGAGTTGCTTGTCGCCGGCAAGCTGGGCCGGCAAACGGAAGATGGTGCGTTGCGGCGCCAGTTGCGCCAGCACAACCTCGTCCACGCCATGCGGGTCGGCCAGGGGAATGATGCAGTCGAGCGGCGCCAGGAAGGCATACGCATCGGCAGCGGCCAGCGCCGCCAGCAGCGGCGCCGTCGAGGCCTGCGGTACATGCACGGTGACAGCGACCCACTCGTTATGAGCATTGGCCACTGCTTGTAATCCCACCAACGGAAACAGGTTTGATTCAGACGCTGACATCGGTATCTCAGTGTGGGTAGGGCGCCATAGTAAATAAACTGACCAGCATTGGCAACCCTGGCCCGACAGAGATGCCCTCGACAGCGAGAATCATTCTATCTGAATCTCACCCACGAAACAGTTTAATTTTGGCAATAGATGTTCAAAAAGAACATTCCCCCGCGAGACCCGCCTGCCATGCGGGTCAGCCAAAAACCCGGTACCGCGCACGCATGCTCAGGCGCTGCCGCCATGCGCGTGCTCGACCGCGTATTTGATCAATTCAGCCTGCCCTTCGATGCCGAGCTTGCGCTTGATGTTCAGCCGGTGCGTCTCCACCGTGCGCACGCTCAGGTCGAGCGCGCGGGCGATCTGCTTGTTCGACTGGCCTCCCGCAATGTGCTGCAGCACCTGCTGCTCGCGCGTGGTGAGGAAGGAATCGTGGACTTGCGGGCGCGACAGTTGCCGCGCCAGGGCGGCGCTGTAATAAATGCCGCCGGACATCACGGTCTCGATGGCAAACACAATATCTTTACCTGGAGCATCTTTGAGCACATAGCCGCGCGCCCCGGCGGCGATGGCTTGCGACACGTATTCGAGCTTGTCGTGCATGGACAGAATCAGCACGGCAATCTGCGGAAACGCCTGCTTGAACAGGGCCGTCGCTTCAATGCCGTTCGTGCCGCGCATATTGATATCCATCAGCACGAGGTCCACCTGGTGCGTGCGCGCCTGGCTCAACGCTTCGTCGGCGCCGCCCGCCTCGGCCACGACGTCGAAATGCGCGACCGCTTCCAGGCGCGCGCGCAGGCCGTCGCGCACGAGGGGGTGGTCGTCCACCAGCAGGATGTTGATCTTCTCGGTCATGGTTCTCTATTTTAATGTGGAGGAAAGCTCGAGCCGCGCCAGCACCACGGTGCCGGCCAGGGACGAGGTGATGTGCAGGCTGCCGCCGATGGCTTCCATGCGTTCCGTCATGTTGCGCAGGCCGATGCCGCGCTGCGGGTGCAAGGCGATGCCGTCGAAATCGAAGCCGCCGCCATTATCCCGGATGCGCAACTCCACGGCCTTGCCCGACTCGTGCAGGCTCACTTCCACGCCGCGGGCGTGGGCATGGCGCTCGCAATTGGTCAGCGCTTCCTGGGCGATGCGGAACAGCACGGTATTGACCATATCGGGCAAGCCCTCGCCCGCCGCCGCGGGGCTGGCCGTGAAACTGGCTTGCGCGCTGCTGCTGTCATTGAATTCATGCACGAGGTGATCGAGCGCGGCGGCCAGGCCCAGGTCATCCAGAATGGCCGGGCGCAGATTGTGCGAAATGCGCCGCACCTCGCCCAGCACCTTATTCAGTTGCTCGGCCGCCCGCTCGAAGGTGGCGGGCGCCTTGTCTTTCTGTTCCGCATTGCCGCCCAGGCGCGCGATGCCCGCCTCGATCTGCAGCTTGATCGACACCAGCCACTGGCTGATGCCGTCATGCAAGTCGCGCGACAGCCGCGCCCGCTCTTCCTCCTGCGATTCCACCACGCGCTGCGCCAGCACTTTCAGCTTGGCGTCGGCCACGCGCAGTTCGCGCAAGTTCAGCACGAGGCCGCAGGCGGCCACCAGCAGGGAACCGAGGATGGCGATGGCGGCAATCAGCTCCATGGTCGAGCGGATATTGCGCGACTGCTGGGCATCGACCTTGGCCAGCGCCTGGTCCACGTCATCCATATAAATGCCGGTACCCATCATCCAGCCCCATTCCGGCATCAGGATCACATAGCCGAGCTTGGGCGCGGACTTGTTCGTCGACGGCTTGATCCAGTTGTAGCGCTCGAAACCGCCGCCGCTCTTGGCCCGCTGCATCAGGCGCTGGATGGTCAGATTGCCTTCGGCGTCGCGCAATTGCCACAGGTTCTGCCCCACCAGTTCGGGCTGGCGCGGATGCATCAGCGACTTGCCCTGAAGATCATAGATGAAGAAATAGCCATCGTCGCCATAGCTGAGGGCCGACAGGATGCGCTTGGCCTCCTCTTGCGTGGCGTCATCCTTGCGCCCCGACTGGTACAGCGAGGCAATGGAATGGCTGGCCAGGGTCACGTAATGCTTGAGCTCGGCTTCCTTGCTGGCCAGATACGCTTGCTGAATGGTGGCGCGCTGCTGCTCGGCCAGGGTAATCGCCTGGTGCCGCACGGCAAACGCGATGGCGCACAGGGCGAGGATGAGCGGCGTGATGGCCAGGAAGATGACTTTCTGTCTGAGTTTCATGGCCTTGCGCGCTCCGGCGGCGTCGATGCTGGTGGGAATGCGTGATTTTACGTCGCGGCGCGGCGATCGGTCTGCGTAGTAATACTGAGCGTTACTGCGTAGTGCTGCGCTTGCGGCAATTATACGATTCCTGAATACTCGCCATAAGCTGCAGATACCACGAATTCACACCCAAACTGGCGACGACCAGGCTCGGCAGCACACATCATCGCACGGCACAGCGCCCGTCACATCTCTGGAGGAAGCATGAACCGCATTTTCAAACAGCTCGGCTGGGCAGCGCTTGCGCTGGCAGGCGCCGGGTCCTTGGGCGTCGTCGCCCTGCAACGCGGCGAATCGATCAGCGCGATCTGGATCGTCATCGCCGCCGTCTGCGTCTATCTGATCGCCTACCGTTTCTACAGCCTGTTCATCGCCGACAAGGTGCTGGGCCTGGACTCGCGTCGCATGACGCCGGCCTTCAAGCACAACGATGGCCTCGACCACGTGCCAACCAACAAATATGTGCTGTTCGGCCACCATTTCGCGGCGATTGCCGGCGCCGGTCCCCTCGTCGGCCCCGTGCTGGCCGCACAGATGGGCTATCTGCCCGGCATGCTGTGGATTTTGGCTGGCGTCGTGTTCGCCGGTGCCGTGCAGGATTTCATCGTGCTGTTCATTTCCATGCGCCGCGACGGCCGCTCGCTGGGCGACCTGATCAAGGCTGAACTGGGCGAAATTCCCGGCATGATTGCCTTGCTCGGCTGCTTCATGATCATGGTCATCATCCTGGCCGTGCTGGCATTGATCGTCGTCAAGGCGCTGACTGGCTCCCCATGGGGCAGCTTCACCGTGATGGCGACGATCCCCATCGCCCTGTTCATGGGCGTGTACTCGCGCTTCATCCGCGTGGGCCGCATCGGCGAAATTTCCATCATCGGCTTCGTCTTGCTGATGCTGGCCATCATCGGCGGCCAGTACGTGCAGGAACACGCGGTATTGGGCCCGATGTTCACGTTTACCGGCACGGAACTGACGTGGATGCTGATCGGCTACGGCTTCATCGCCTCGGTCCTGCCCGTGTGGCTGCTGCTGGCGCCGCGCGACTACCTGTCTACTTTTCTTAAAATCGGCACCATCCTGGGCCTGGCCATCGGCATCATCGTCGTCGCGCCTTACCTAAAAATGCCGGCCATGACCAAGTTCATCGATGGCTCCGGCCCCGTCTGGTCGGGCAATCTGTTCCCCTTCCTGTTCATCACCATCGCCTGCGGCGCGGTCTCCGGCTTCCACGCGCTGATTTCCTCGGGCACCACGCCGAAGATGATTGAAAACGAAAGCCATGCCCGCTTCATCGGCTATGGCGCCATGCTGATGGAATCGTTCGTCGCCATCATGGCCCTGGTGGCCGCCTCGACCATCGAACCAGGCATCTATTTCGCCATGAACAGCCCGGCCGCCCTGATCGGCACAACGGCCGAGTCCGCCGCACAGGCGATCTCGCAGTGGGGCTTTTATGTGACGCCGGAAATGCTGACGCAAACGGCCAAGGACGTGGGCGAGCACAGCATCATCTCGCGCGCCGGCGGCGCACCGACCCTGGCCGTCGGCATGGCCCAGATTCTCTCGGGTGCCATCGGCGGCAAGGCCATGATGGCCTTCTGGTACCACTTCGCGATTTTGTTCGAAGCGCTGTTCATCCTGACGGCCGTCGATGCGGGCACGCGTGCCGGCCGCTTCATGCTGCAAGATTTGCTGGGCAGCTTCGTGCCAGCGCTGAAACAGACGGAAAACGTCATCGCCAACCTGCTGGCCACGGGCCTGTGCGTGGCGGCCTGGGGCTACTTCCTGTACCAGGGCGTGGTCGATCCATTGGGCGGCATCAACACCCTGTGGCCGCTGTTCGGCATCGCCAACCAGATGCTGGCCGCGATTGCGCTGATCCTCGGCACGTGCGTGTTGTTCAAGATGAAACGTGGCCAGTATGCGTGGGTCACCATCACGCCGACCATCTGGCTGCTGCTGTGCACCTTGACGGCGGGCTGGCAAAAGATTTTCGACGCCAACCCGCGCGTCGGCTTCCTCGCGCACGCCAAGAAATACTCGGCGGCACTCGATGAAGGCACCCTGCTGGCGCCAGCCAAGTCCGTGGCGCAGATGCAGCAGATCATCTTCAACGATTACCTGGACGCCGGCCTGGCCGCCTTCTTCGTGGTGGTCGTCGTCAGCGTGCTGTTCTTCGGCATCCGCACCATCATGAAGGCGCGCGCCGACAGCAAGCCTAGCACCAAGGAAACGCCGTTCCAGGCCTTGCCCACGGTGCAATGATGATCGACGAAATCATCAAGGCTGGACGGTATCTGGGGCAAAGCATGCGGCTCATGTGCGGCTTGCCCGAGTACGACACCTACGTGGCGCACCGGGAAGTCACCCATCCCGGCGAGCCGATGATGACGTATGAAGAGTTCTTCCGTGAACGGCAGGAAGCCCGCTACGGCGGCGCCGGTAAGCGTGGTGGCTGCTGTTAGTTGTGGTGACACCTGCCCCAGCCTACTGCGCGTCGGTATAGGTGGCCTGCGATGCTCACCGTACTTTAGTACGGTTGCGCTTCTCGGCCACCTCTCCCTTCCGCTCGCTACGGCTGGATCAGGTGTTGTAGCTCAGCAATAATTTGAGGGCGGTCTTGCGAGACCGCCCTATTTGTTTCATCTCGTATAAGTTTCCCTCCCCTCTCCTTCCTTAGACCCACATCAATATCATGGTGTGTCTTCGCGTCTATATTTTTCCAATAGGAAATTAAAAAACAGTCAACAGTCCGACCGGAGAAGCGCCGCAACCATGTTCAATTTCCAACGCTCCAGCATCAGCCAGAAGCTGACCATGATTTCGGTACTGTCGTCGGGCTGCGCGCTGCTGCTGGTGTTCGTGGCGTTTGCGCTGACGTCCGTGCTCAGCCACAAGGACGATGAAGGCAAGCAGCTGCTGTCGCTGGCGGGCGTGATCGGTGCGGCCAGCGCGGCGCCCTTGCTGGCAGGCAAATCGGCGCAGCCGCAGGCGGAACAGGTGCTGGCCGCGCTGGCCGCGCGCGACGAGGTCGCCCAGGCGGCCCTTTTCGACCGGAACGGGCGCCTGTTCGCCCTGTACCGCGCGCCGCAGCATGCCGATGGCCTGGCCACGCCGGAGGACCTGGACCCGGCCCTGCTGGCCGACATGGCCGTGCAGCCCGTCACGCAAGGCACGGGCACGACCCTGGCGCCCGCCATGCGCCTGTACCGCCCCGTCTACCGGCCAGGCGAGCAGCAGCTGCAGCAGCTGATCGGCGCCGTGCTGATCGAGACGGACCTGAACCACATGTGGCGCGACATCGGCCGCCACGTGGGCGCCATCGGCGGCGCCACCGTGCTGTCCTTCCTGATCGCCGTGTTCCTCGCGCGGCGTTTCAAAAGCGTGATCGCCGAACCGATCACCAAGCTGATCGACACGGCGCAAAAAGTGTCGAGCAGCCAGACCTACAGCCACCGCATCGCGCACCAGCGCAGCGACGAGCTGGGCGTGCTGATCGACAGTTTCAACGACATGCTGGCGCAGATCGACAGCCGCGACAGCACCCTGGCCAATTACCGCGACCAGCTCGAGCGCCAAGTGGGAGTGCGCACGGCGCAGCTGGAAAAGGCCAAGGATGCGGCCGAGGCCGCCAGCCAGGCGAAGAGCGCGTTTCTTGCCACCATGAGCCATGAAATCCGCACGCCAATGAATGGCGTGCTGGGCATGACGGAGCTGCTGCTGGCCAGCCCTTTGAGCCCGCAGCAGCGCCACTACACGAGCATGGTGCAGCGCTCGGGGCAGAATTTGCTGGTGATCATCAACGACATCCTCGACTTTTCCAAGATCGAGGCGGGCAAGCTGAGCGTGGAATACATCCGCTTCAATTTCCGCGAATTGCTCGACGACATAGAACACGTGTTCGCGCCGCAGGCGCAAGCGAAAAACATCAGCCTGGAATTCAACATCGCGTTTGACATTCCCATCGCCATCTGCGGCGACCCGAACCGTTTGCGCCAGATCATCGTCAATCTGCTGGGCAACGCCATCAAGTTTACGGAAACGGGCAAGGTCACCGTGAAAGTGACCGTGTGCAGCGAAGACGCGCCCAGCGTGGGCTTGCGTTTCGAGGTGCACGACACGGGCATCGGCGTATCGAGCGAGGCGCAGACGCGCATCTTCGAATCGTTCTCGCAGGCGGACGGCTCGACCACGCGCAAGCACGGCGGCACGGGCCTGGGATTGACAATTTCGAAACAGCTGGTGGAACTGATGGGCGGCACTATCGGCGTTGATAATGCTTTAACGCAAGGATCGATCTTCTGGTTCGAAGTAAATTTCGATAAGCGGCGAGTCGACAGCGACGACCCGTCCTTCAACCTGAAAACCACGCGAGGGTTACGCGCCTTGATCGTCGACCACACACCGGCCACGCGCGCCGTGCTGGAGCGGCAACTGGCCAGCTGGCACATCGTCAGCGACAGCGCCGGCACGGCCGGCGACTGCCTGACCAAGCTGCACACGGCCGCGCAGGCGGGCACGCCGTATGGCGTGGCGCTGCTCGACATGGAATTGCCGCGCACCAGCGGCCTGGCCCTGGCCGCCACCATCAAGAGCGACCCGCTGCTGGCCGACCTCAAATTACTGCTGCTGAGTACCGAACAGGCGGCAGCCGACCCGGTGCAGCGGCGCGAGGCGGGCGTGGCCTTCCAGCTGATCAAGCCGGCCCGCGAATGCGACCTGTTCGACTGCATCGTCACGCCGCCGCGCGCCAGCGAGGGCATGCGCATCCATCCGCCGCATGCGGCGCGGCAAGTGGGCCGGCGCCAGCGCCGCCGCGTACTGCTGGCCGAGGACAATCCCGTCAACGTGGAAGTGGCGCTGGCCATGCTCGACAGCCTGGGCCTGGACGTGGTCTGCGCGCGCAACGGCGAACAGGCCTTGCAGGCGGCGCAGGCCGAGGATTTCGATTTGATCCTGATGGATTGCCAGATGCCCGTAATGGATGGCTTTGCCGCCACGGCGGAAATCCGCCGCCACGAACAGCAGTGCGGCCACGCGCGCGTGCTGCCCATCGTCGCCATCACGGCCAATGCGCTGCAGGGCGACCGCGAAGCGTGCCTGGCGGCCGGCATGGACGATTACCTGAGCAAGCCGTTCACGCAGCAGGACCTGGGCCACACCATCGCCCGCTGGATCACCCTGCCGCGCGCGGCCACCGTGCACCACAGCGAAGCGCCGGAGCGGCAAGCGCCTGTGGAGGTGCAGCCCGCACCGCCGCCCGAGCAAACGCCGACATCGGCCCAGCCGCTGAACCGGCAGGCGCTGGAAAACATCCGCGCCCTGTCCGGCACGGATGGCGATGCGCTGCTCGAGCGGGTCATCCTCGCCTTTACCAGCGAGACGCCGCGCCAGCTGAGCGCCATGCGCGCGGCGATTGCCGGCGCCGATGCGGAAGCGCTGCGCAAGGTGGCGCACAGCCTCAAGTCGGGCAGCGCCAACGTGGGTGCCGACAGCCTGGCGCAGCTGTGCAAGGAAATGGAAAAACTGGGCCGCGCTAGCAGCACCGAGGGCGCGGCTCTCCTGCTGCAGCAGATGCAGCAAACCTTCCTGACCGTACGCGAATCGCTGAACGCCATCCTCGTGAAGGAACACTGACATGACAGCGCCCCTCTCCCCTCCCCGCGGCCTGGTGCTGGTGGCCGACGACGATCCCGTCATGCGCTTGCTGATGCGGCAAATGCTCACGCAGGTGGGCCTGGACGTGATCGAGGCCGAAGATGGCGTGCAGGCGCTGGCCAGCTACAAGCACAGCGGCCCGGACCTCGTCATGCTCGACGTCGACATGCCGGCCATGGACGGCTTTGCCGTGTGCCGCGAAATCCGCCACCAGGAAGTGGGCGGCACGGTACCCATCATCATGGTCACGGGCGGCGACGAGCTGGAAGCCGTTACGCGCGCCTACGAGGTGGGCGCGACGGATTTCATTTCCAAGCCCATCAACTGGCCCATCCTCGGCCACCGCGTGCTGTACGTGCTGCGCGCCAGCGACGCGATCGCTCGCCTGCGCATCGCCGACGCGCACAACCGCGCCGTGCTGGCCGCCATCCCCGACACCTTCTTTCGCCTCAACAGCGAAGGTTTTTATCTCGACTACGAGCAGGGTCACGATGCCAGCGCCGGCTTTTCCATCACCGACTGCGTGGGCAGCCATATCCGCGACGTGCTGCCGCCCGAAATCGCCGCGCGCCTGCTCGACCAGACGCACGCCGTGCTGGCCACGCAGCACATCGGCTCGGTCGACTACACGCTCACGCACGAAGACAGCACGCGCCACTTCGAAGCGCGCCTGGTGGCGACGGGGGCCGATGAAGTGCTGGGACTGGTGCGCGACATCAGCGAGCGCAAGCGCACCGAGGAGCAGATCCGCCGCCTCGCCTATTGCGACAGCCTGACGGGCATTCCCAACCGGCAGGCGTTCCTGGAAACCCTGGAGCGCGAACTGGTGCGCTCGAAAGAGCACGACAAGAAATTCGCCGTGCTGTTCATGGACCTCGATGCCTTCAAGCGCATCAACGACACCCTGGGCCACGACGTGGGCGACCATTTGCTCAAGGTGGTGTCCGAGCGCCTGCGCGAAACCATCCGCCCCAGCGACCTGGTGCTGCGCGCCGAATACGAGCTCGATGGCGTCTTTGGCGGCAGCAACCTGGCGCGCCTGGGTGGCGACGAATTCACGATATTGATACCCGACCTGGAACGGGTGGAAGATGCGCTGAACGTGGCGCACCGGGTCAAGGAAGCCATGCGCCGGCCGTTCATGATTGAGGCGCACGAGATTTTCGTCACGGCCAGCATCGGCATCTCGCTGTATCCGGAAGATGGCGAGGACTGCAACTCGCTGCTCAAATATGCGGACACGGCCATGTACCACGCGAAGAACTGCGGCAAGAACAATGCCAAGCTGTACAGCTCTTCGCTGACGATGGAAATCATGAGCCACGTCAAGATGGAAGTGGGTTTGAGGAAAGCCTTGCAGAACAACGAACTGTATTTGCTGTACCAGCCGCAGATCGACGTGCCCAGCACGCAGATCGTCGGCGTGGAAGCGCTTGTGCGGTGGCGCCATCCGGAACGGGGCATCATTTCGCCCACGGAATTCATCCCGCTGGCCGAAGAGACGGGGTTGATCGTGCCCATCGGCGAATGGGTGCTGCGCACGGCCTGCAACCAGGCCAAGGCGTGGCAAAACGCTAGCGGGCGCGCCATCCGCATGGCCGTCAACCTGTCGGCCAAGCAATTCAAAGATGAAAACCTGATGCAGATCGTGCTCTCGGCCCTGGCCGACACGGGCCTCGATGCGCGCCTGCTGGAACTGGAATTGACGGAAGGGACCTTGATGGACGATGCGCGCGCCACCATGGTGACCCTGGAGCAATTGCGCGGCATCGGCGTGTACCTGTCGATCGACGACTTCGGCACAGGCTATTCGTCAATGAATTACCTGAAACGCTTCGACGTGCGGGCCTTGAAGATCGACAAGAGCTTTATCGCCGGCTTGCCGCAGGATGCGGAAAACGCGGCCATCACGCGCGCCATCATCGCCATGGCGCATGGTTTGAAGATGGTGGTGGTGGCCGAGGGCGTGGAAACGGATGAGCAGCTGGTGATGCTGGAAGAATACGGCTGCGACATGGTGCAAGGCTATTTCCTGGGCTACCCGTCGCCGCACGACACGATCACGGCCATGCTGGCCAGGCAGACGAAGCAGCTGGCCAGCGTGGAAACTAGAGCACTTCGAAGGCAAGGATTTGCGTGACTTGCAGCGGATTAAAATTGTCATCGGAAATCAAAACCAGACTGCGGCGGCCGTTTTCCAGGCGCGGCCCCCAGCTGATGCCTTCGATATTGTCGACCCGTGCCAGGCCGATCTTTTCCAGGTCCAGCAGCAAACGCTTGCGCGCCGGCACATAGGACGCGCCCGCCAGGGCCGGCAGCGCCTGCACATCGGTGGCGCCCTGCGTTTCCATTTCGTAGATGCGCACGTGGTTCGTATAGACGCCGTCCGCGTTGGCCACGCCGGCCCGCTCCACCACCAGCAACTGATGGTCGTTGACGGCGAGGATTTCCGACACGCCATTGTCCGCCTCGCGTCCGGGCCCGGGCCGCGACGCCACCGGCTCGACCGGATACGCATACTGGCCCAGGACCTTGCCCGCGCGGTCCAGGCGCGTGATGCGCACGATGGAGCCGTTGTCGGGCGTGGCCAGCGGGCCATCCTGGTACAGGGCCGCTTCCATGCCCAGCCACAGGCTCTTGCCATCGCTGGCAAACGACAGCGCTTCAAACGTCATGTTGTTGCGCGAGCCAACCTCGTCCTTCGAGACATTGAACATCGCCGGTGTCGGCAAGGTGGCCAGGTAACGGCCGCCGCTGTCGGCATGACGCACGAACGGATGCAGGCCCACCTTGCGGTTGCCTTCGCTGCCGTACCACAGACTGCCATCCTGCGGATCGACGCGGATGGTTTCGATATCGGCCACCTGGTCGCCCTGATCCAATTTTGCATGCGCCAGGTTCGGATAGCGGCTGCCGTCGGGCTGCGTGAAGAAATGCACGCTGTTCAAGGTCACGCCCGCGAACGCCTTGCTGTCGTAATTCAAGACAGCGCGGTAGAAGCGGGCCGGATTGATTTCCGAGCGGTCATCGCTTTCCATCACCCAGCTCTTATTGGCCGCATCGTAATCGATGCCGGACAAGCCGCCCACTGTGGTGCCCTCGAACGCCTGCCTGAGCGCGATACGCTGCTCGCCGATCAGGCGCAGGCCCGTAATCGGCGCGTCATGCGGGAAGCTGGCGCAGGCGGAGAGGAGGATAGTGCTGGATGCCAGGACAAGCGCACGGTGAAAAAAACGATGCATGATAGATATCAGATGAGTTGCGTAGGTCGGCTTAGCGCGAAGCGCGTAAGCCGACAACATTATTAATTTGGCCAGCGGTGGCGTCGGATTACGCGGCGCGCCGCCGCTAATCCGACCTACCTTCCCGACATCATTCCACTACACCACCCCATCGGCCTTCAGCCGCGCGATGGCCGCCGCATCGTAGCCGAGCGACGCCAGCACCTCGTCGTTGTGCTGGCCCAAAGTCGGCCCCAGCCACTGCGTCTTGCCCGGCGTGGCGGACAGTTTCGGGCTGATGGCGGGCAATTTGACGGGTGTGCCGTCAGGGAACTGATGCTGCTCGAACATCTCGCGGGCAAGAAATTGCGGGTCGCTCATCATGTCGCGCACGGAGTAGATTTTGCCGGCCGGCACATCCGCCGCCTTCAGCACGGCCAGCGCGCTGTCTATCGTGTGCTTGGCGCACCAGGCGCCGATGGCGTCGTCGATTTCCTGCGTGCGCGCGACCCGGCCATCGTTGCGCGCCAGTTGCGGGTCGCCCGCCATGTCGATGCGGCCCATGGCCAGCATCAAGCGCTTGAAGATGGCGTCGCCATTGCCGGCAATCACGATATTTTCGCCATCGCCCGTCGTGTAGGTATTCGAGGGCACGATGCCGGGCAGCGAGCCGCCCGTGCGCTCGCGCACCACGCCCGCCTGGTCGTATTCGGGCACCAGGGATTCCATCAGGTTGAACACGGATTCGTACAGGGCCACGTCGACCATCTGCCCTTCGCCAGCGACCGCACCACCGGTCACATCGCGGTGGCGCAAGGCCATCATGGCGCCGATCACGCCGTGCAAGGCCGCCACGGAGTCGCCGATCGATACGCCGACGCGCACGGGCGGACGGTCGGCAAAGCCGGACACATAGCGCAAGCCGCCCATCGATTCGCCGATGGCGCCGAAACCGGGCAAATCCTTCATCGGCCCCGTCTGGCCAAAGCCGGACAGGCGCACCATGATGAGGGATGGTTTGATCTGCTTGAGCTGTTCGTAGCCGAGATCCCACTTTTCCAGCACGCCGGGGCGGTAGTTCTCGATGATGATGTCCGCTTCCAGGGCCAGCTGGCGCGCGATGGCGCGGCCTTCCGGCGACTTCAGGTTCAGGGTGACGCTTTTCTTGTTGCGCGCCTGCACCGACCACCACAGCGAGGTGCCATCCTTCAGTACGCGCCAGGTACGGATGGGATCGCCGCCATCGGGCGACTCGATCTTGATCACGTCGGCGCCGAATTCAGCCAGCATGCGGGCACAGAACGGCCCCGCGATCAGGGTGCCCAGTTCCAGCACTTTAATGCCTTGCAATGGACCAGTGGTCGCGGAGGATTCTGTCATGTTGTAATCAGGTTGCCCTGCGGTCGAGCATCGCGCGGGCAATCGTGCCCGCGTCGACGTATTCCAGTTCGCCGCCCACGGGCACGCCGCGGGCCAGGCGGCTCACGCGCAAGCCCCGCGCCTTCAGCATTTCGCTGATGTAGTGGGCCGTCGCTTCGCCTTCATTCGTGAAGTTGGTGGCCAGCACCACTTCGCCGACCACGCCATCGTTGGCGCGGTTCAATAATTTTTCAAGGTGGATGTCTTTCGGGCCGATGCCGTCCAGCGGAGAGAGCCGTCCCATGAGGACGAAATACAGGCCCTTGTAGGTCAGCGTCTGCTCGATCATCAGCTGGTCGGCGGGCGTTTCCACCACGCACAGCAAGCGCTTGTCGCGCTCTTCGTCGAGACAGGTCTCGCACACTTCATGTTCGGTAAAGGTGTTGCACAGGCCGCAGTGATGCACGGCATCGACGGCCTGGAACAGGGCGCGCGACAGCATGGCCGCGCCTTCCCTATCGTGCTGCAACAAATGAAACGCCATCCGCTGCGCCGACTTGGGGCCGACGCCGGGCAGGCGCCGCAGCGCCTCGGTCAAGAATTCAAGCGACTTGGACATGGATCAACCTTGCCCCGTGCCATAGATCGAGCGCATGCGGTAGTGCATCAGAATGGCATTTTGAAGCCGGCTGGCAAGTTCATGCCGCCAGTCAAGCCTGCCATTTTTTCAGCGGAGGTCGCTTCCGCCTTGCGCACGGCGTCGTTGAAGGCGGCAGCCACCAGGTCTTCCAGCATGTCCTTGTCGTCGGCCAGCAAGGACGGGTCGATGGAGACGCGCTTGACGTCGTTCTTGCACGTCATGACGATTTTCACGAGGCCGGCGCCGGACTGGCCTTCCACTTCCACCAGCGCCAGTTGTTCCTGGGCTTTTTTCATGTTGTCTTGCATTGCTTGCGCCTGCTTCATCAGGCCAGCCAGTTGATTTTTCATCATGAGAATGCTCCGTTCAATTCAGTTTATGAGTTTTGTTAATCATTAATGCAGGGTCGGCGCGGCGGAGCCGGCCGGTGCAGGGGTAATCGTTCCCGGCACAACAAAAGCGTCGAATGCACGCTTCATGTCGAGCACGAAGGGATCGCTGGCGATGGTTTCTTCCGCTTGCAGCTGGCACGCCTCGCGGTGGGCCTGCGCTTCCGCGCTGGCCGTGTACCAGACGGCGCCCAGTTCCGTGTCGACATTGACCTTGCGGCCGAAGCGCTCGCTGAGCACGGCCGCCAGTTTTTCCACGTTGGCCGGACTGCGCCACGTATCGATCGGCACGCGCAGGCGGAAAGTCGTGCTGTGGCCGTCGTGCAGGCATTCGATCAGCTCGGCCTGCACGGCCAGTTGCTGGGCGATGCCACGCAGGGGCAGCACGGCGGCAACGGCTGGCCAGTTGCCGTCCCAGTCCAGGCCCGGCACGGGTGTAATCACATATGGCCCGCTCGGTGCAGCTTGCTTGGCGGCACGCTGCGGCATGATGACGGCCGGCTGTTCGCTGCTTTGCGCGGCGGGCGCCGACACGGCAGCCGAGGCGCTGTCGTCGGAAAATTCGGTGACCCACGGCGGCAAGTCGTCGTCGGCGGGCGCCTGCTGTGGCGGCGGCGCGGCAGGACGCGCCTGCTGCACGGGTGCCGTAGCGGCCACTGGCGCTTCCATCACGGCGACCGGTGGCGCATCGTCCCACGGCGCAGGCGCTTTCGCGGCGGCGGGTGGTGGCGGTGCTGCCTGGACCGGTGCGGCCGGTGCCACTGGCGCTGCGGAGACAGGTTCCGCTGCCGGTGCGGGGGCAGCCGGCTTGGGCGCCGACGATGGCGCCGATGGCGCGCTGCCCGGACGGCCTTTCGAGGCGGCACGGGCCGCTTCCAGCGCCGCATTGATGGCGGCGCGGGCGGAACTGATGGGGGCGCCCGAAGCTGCCGGGGCGGCCGCAGCCGGAGCGGCAGGTGGCGGCGCTGCTGGTGCTGGCGCCGGGGCGGCTACAGCTGCTGGTGCCGGTGCCGGAGCGGCCGCGCGTGGTGGCGGCGCTTCGCTGCGGGCCATGCTGGCGGCAGCGGCTGCGACCACGGCGGGCGGGGTCACGGCTGCATGGCTGGCCACGCTGTTCGTGGCGGCGCGGGCGGCCGGTGCGGATGCGCCGGCCGCGGCGCGCGCGGCGGCCACGGCAGCAGGACGATTGCCCGATACAGAAGCTGGCGCGGCAGCAGGTACACCTTCGGCGCCGCCTATGCCGGGCCGAAAGGCCAGCATGCGCAGCAAGGTCATGGTAAAGCCCGCATATTCGTCGGGCGCCAGGCCCAGTTCATTGCGGCCATGCACGGCGATCTGATAAAACAGCTGGACTTCTTCCGCGTCAAACGCGGCAGCGAGGCGGACGATGTCCGCGTATTCGGGTAAATCCTGCGGCAAGGCGGCGGGCACGGTTTGCGCCAGCGCAATGCGGTGCAACAAGGTGCCCAGGTCTTGCAGGGCGCCGTTGTACGACAGGCTGCGCGACGCCATCTCGTCGGCCACGGCCAGCAGATCGGCGCCATCCTGCTGCGCCAGCGCGTCGAGCAGGCGCACCAGGTACGATTGGTCGAGCGCACCGAGCATGCCTTGCACGGCGTCCAGGGTCACCGCGCCGGCCGCGTAGGCAATGGCCTGGTCCGTCAGGGACAGCGCATCGCGCATGGAGCCGTGGGCGCCCTGGGCCAGCAGGCGCAAGGCCGGCTGTTCGAAGGTGATGCCCTCTTGCCCCAGGATATTGTCCAGGTGGCTGATGATGTGGCCGGGCGGCATCTGCTTGAGGTTGAACTGCAGGCAGCGCGACAGCACGGTCACTGGAATCTTTTGCGGGTCCGTCGTGGCCAGGATGAACTTGACATGCTCGGGCGGTTCTTCCAGGGTTTTGAGCATGGAATTGAACGCGTGGTTCGTCAGCATGTGCACCTCATCGATCATATAGACCTTGAAGCGCGCATTGCTTGGTGCATACACGGCTTGCTCGAGCAGCTGCGCCATTTCATCGACGCCGCGGTTCGACGCCGCATCCATCTCTATATAGTCGACAAAGCGTCCCGCGTCGATCGCCGTGCACGCTTCGCACTGGCCGCAAGGCTGGGCCGTGATGCCGCCCGTGCCATCGGGGCCGATGCAATTGAGCGACTTGGCCAGGATGCGCGACAGGGTCGTCTTGCCGACGCCGCGCGTGCCCGTGAACAGATAGGCGTGATGCAATCGGCCGCTGTGCAAGGCATGCGTGAGCGCGCGCACGACGTGCTCCTGGCCGACGAGCGTCTCGAAATTCTTGGGGCGGTATTTACGGGCGAGGACTTGATAGGACATGCTGAGATTTTACCATGCGATTTTGCGGGTGATCCTGCGCGGCGGGCGCAAGCCTCATGGCCGGGCCAGGACAAATCTGGCAAACGCGGCAAAGCAGCAATTGTATAACATGGCCAGCTAGAAACAGTGAAAACACGGCAAGCCCGGCAATGCTGCGGATCGACAAGAAAACGGGGCCGTAAAAGCAAAAAAGCTGCCCATGGCAGCTTGATTGTTGATCCTGATAAAACATTCCCGAAGGAGGCGAGCCTGATCTGCGGCACTCATGGTTAATAGCCGTGGCTGCTTCGTTCCCGACCTGACCAGGTTAGCCATGCCACGATGCGCAGGGGCCCGCCAAGGACAATTATAACCGACCTGCGCAAGATTGGGAAATTGCCGTGTGAATGCTGAGTAGGTCGGCGTAGGTGGGCGTAGGTCGGCTTAGGCCGCAGGCCGTAAGCCGACGCTACTGAGCAAGCAAACCACGAACAAGCAAGCACCGCAACGTCGGCTTACGCGCTGCGCGCTAAGCCGACCTACGTCACTACCTATAAACCCAGCTCCTGCCAAATCCCATCCACCTTGGCCTTCACTTCCGGCGTCATGGCAATCGTCGTGCCCCATTCGCGCGTCGTTTCGCCCGGCCATTTATTCGTCGCGTCGATACCCATCTTGCTGCCCAGACCGCTGACCGGCGAGGCGAAGTCCAAGTAGTCGATGGGCGTGTTGTCGACCAGGGTCGTGTCGCGGATCGGATCGACACGCGTGGTGATGGCCCAGATGACTTCTTTCCAGTCGCGGATATTCACGTCTTCGTCGACCACGACGATGAACTTGGTATACATGAACTGGCGCAAGAAGCTCCACACGCCAAACATCACGCGCTTGGCGTGGCCCGCATACTGTTTCTTGATCTGCACCACGGCCATGCGGTAGCTGCAGCCTTCGGGCGGCAGATAGAAGTCGGTGATTTCGCTGAACTGCTTTTGCAGCAGCGGCACGAACACTTCATTCAGCGCCAGCCCCAGCACGGCCGGCTCGTCCGGCGGTTTGCCTGTGTACGTGGAGTGGTAGATTGGATCGCGGCGCATGGTGATGCGGTCGATGGTAAACACAGGGAAACTGTCCTGCTCATTATAGTAGCCCGTGTGGTCGCCATACGGCCCTTCCAGCGCATGCTCGTAGCCGCTCGGATGGTTTTCGTCCGGATAGATATGGCCTTCGAGCACGATTTCGGCCGATGCCGGCACGCGCAGCTCGCTGCCGATGGCTTTCACCAGCTCCGTGCGGCTGCCGCGCAGCAAGCCGGCGAACTGGTATTCGGACAGGCTGTCCGGCACCGGCGTGACGGCCCCTAATATAGTAGCGGGATCGGCACCGAGCGCGACGGCGATCGGATACGGCTTGCCCTTGCTTTGAATCGCGTGCTCGCGGAAGTCCAGCGCCCCGCCCCGGTGCGCCAGCCAGCGCATGATGACCTTATTGCGTCCCAGCACTTGCTGGCGGTAGATGCCGAGGTTTTGCCGCTTCTTGTTCGGCCCCTTGGTAATCACCAAGCCCCAGGTGATCAGGGGGGCGACGTCGCCGGGCCAGCAATGCTGGATCGGCAGGCGCGCGAGGTCGACGTCGTTGCCTTCCCAAACGATTTCCTGACACTTCGCGCCGCGCAACTCCTTCGGCGACATGTCCCACACGGATTTCACCAGCGAGCCCAGGCCCAGCAGATCCTTGAAATCCTTCGGCGGTTCCGGTTCCTTCAAGCGCGCCAGCACATGGCCGATCTTGCGCAACTCGCTGACGTCTTCCGCGCCCATGCCCAGCGCCACGCGGCGCGTGGTGCCGAACAGGTTGCCCAGCACCGGCATGGTGTGTCCCGTCGGATTATTGAACAGCAAGGCCGGTCCGCCCGCGCGCAAGGTGCGGTCGCACACTTCCGTCATCTCCAAAATCGGTGAAATGGGGGTCGAAATGGGCTTAAGTTCACCCATTTGTTGCAGTTGAGAAATAAAATCTCGTAAATCTGAATATTTCATGTGTTTTTAATTTTTTTTGACGTCGGACGCCGTTGCTGAAGGATCTATGCCAAGTAATTGATTTTATTGGCTTTTAGCACAATGCAAGTCAAAAAGTAAGACATAAAAGTAATAAAGAAACGATTCTTTAGTATTGACTTGATATAAAACGGCTTCTACAATTCGCCCAACTTGAAAGAGCACGCCGGCCCAGAGCTTGATTTTAGCGTTTCTCTTTCATTCACGGAGTCGGGGCTCCACATGACATTTTAAGGAGTGTTTTCAAAAGGCGTCTGCCTTACCCCCGGTAAAAGTTGTATTGCGACTGATCCAATACCAGCATGGGACCGATCAGCTCAAGCAAGCAATGACGGCGTTTCTCGCACGCATCCATACGCGGCGGAAACGATGATATTTCTGATGCACGGCATTGGCAGTACCCACAACACCGCGACACCGCGGAGGGACTGCCTGTTGACGCGACATTTCGGGGAACTCTATGACTCATCGTAGCACTGAAGCAGCATTACCTGCTTCAACCGTGGCTGGTCAGCCAGCGTTGGCGCGTTTGCGCGCCCGCGCACAAGCCATTTCGGCACGTGGCGTTTTAACCACTGCGCAACACACACTGACAGTCTTCGGCATTTCCGCCCTGGCACTGATCGCCCTGCTGATGTTCCGCCCTGACCTGGGCAAGCAACTGACGCACAGCCTGTTCCCGCTGCCAATGGCAGAAGCGCAAGCCGTTGAAGCGCCGGCCCTGTCGGCACTGATGGAAGCGCCCGCTTCCGTACAAACGGCCGCCGCCAGCGACGCGCCGCTGAGCAAGGAAGAAAAAGCCTTGCTGGGCACGCAAAAGCAGCAGCAATGGGTCACCAACTGGCTCTCCAAGCGCTACCGCGTGGCCAACGACGCGACCAATATGCTCGTGTCGACGGCGTACCTGACGGCCCGTGAAATCAAGCTGGACCCGCTGCTGATCCTGGCCGTGATGGCCATCGAATCGGGCTTGAACCCGTTCGCGGAAAGCCCCGTCGGCGCACAAGGCTTGATGCAAGTCATGTCGAAAGTGCACCATGAGCGCTTCCAGGAAATGGGCGGCGTGCAAGCAGCCCTGAACCCCGTCGCCAACATCCGCGTCGGCTCCCTGATCCTGAAAGACTACGTCACGCGTGGCGGTTCCGTCGAAGCGGGCTTGAAAACCTACGTAGGCGCCGCCAACTTCGCCACCGACTCGGGCTACGGCTCGCGCGTGCTGGCCGAATACCGCCGCCTGAAACAAGTGTCCGCCGGCCAGCGCGTGCCGACCACGACACCGGTGATGGCATCGAACACGCCAGCGCCAGCCAAGGCACCGGCAGCGGTAGCGGAAAGCGGCATCACCATCAAAGTATTACCCCACAACGAGATCGCCGGCCTGTGACCCTTTAAAAGCCCTCACAGGGGCATCCAAAAAGCAGCACCCAATGAAAAAGCCACCGCACGCAAGTGCCGGTGGCTTTTTTATTGCCCTGCGGCAGCAGCCGCAGGGATTACGCTATATTACTTGCGCTTATTGGCGTTGACTTCTTCCTCGCGGAATTTCACTGCCAGCTTGTCGAGCACGCCGTTCACATACTTGTGGCCGTCGATACCGCCAAACGACTTGGCCAGCTCGACCGCTTCGTTGATGACGACGCGGTACGGGATTTCCATGTTGTTCTTCAGCTCGAAAGCGCCGATCAGCAGGATGCCATGTTCGATCGGCGACAGTTCAGCGATATTGCGGTCGATCAATGGTGCCATGCTTTCGCGCAGCGCCAGCGAATCCTTGATGGCGCCGTACAGCAGCACCGTGAAATGATCGCCATCGGCCTTGTCGAAACCGTGGGCCGCGCGAATATTGTTCACGACGGTGGTCGCGTCTTCATTGTTCAGCAGCCACTGGTACAAGCCCTGCAGCGCAAACTCGCGCGCGCGGTGACGCGGCGTGCGGTTTTTGCTGGGATTGGCGAGCAAATTTTTCTCAGTCATGATTGTTACCTGTTCTTAAATACGTATTTACTGCAGATAGTGACGAATACCGCGGTGCGCTGCCAGGCAGCACACTGCGGCGCAAGCACGATTAATCCTCGTCTGTGTCTTGCAACTCTTCCAGCGCTTGCGCCAGATTGGCCATTTCCACTGCCACGCGTGCCGCTTCGGCTCCCTTGACCAGCATGCGCACTTCCGCCTGCTCGTCGTTTTCGGTCGTCAACACTGCGTTGGCGATCGGGATGCCGTAATCGAGACCGACGCGCGTGATGCCCGCGCCCGATTCGTTCGATACCAGCTCGAAGTGGTAGGTTTCACCGCGAATCACGGCGCCCAGTGCGATCAGGGCGTCGAATTGCTCGGTTTCTGCCATTTTTTGCAGAATCAGTGGGATTTCCAGGGCGCCCGGCACGGTCACGTGCAGGATATCTTCATCGGCCACGCCCAGCTTGCTCAACTCTTCCAGGCATGCCGACAGCAAGCCACCACCGACGATTTCATTGAATCGTGCCTGGACGATACCGACGCGCAAACCTTCGCCGGCAAAATTGGTTTCATATGCTCCTACTGTCATCATAAGCCTCTTTAATCTGGTGGTTCAGGGCGACACACACATGCCGCCATCGTTTACTCTCACATTGACGCCTGACAAAATCGTAGCGAGCGGCAGCGAGTTGTGGTCGAGAAGCGCAACTGTACGAAGGTACAGTGAGCATCGCAGGCCGCAAATCGCGACGCGCAGTAGATTTAGTTAGGCGTCTGGCCAGGATGGCACTGAAAACCGGTTACTTCCAGGTCGAAACCGACCATCGACGGCATCTTGCGGGGGCTGGCCAGCAATTGCATCTTGCTCACGCCCAGGTCGCGCAGGATTTGCGCGCCGATGCCATAGCTGCGCAAGTCCATGCTGGCGGCGCGGCCTTTCGGCTTGGCTTGCGGCGTGTCCAGGGCGGCGAACTGGGCAAACAGCTCGCTCGACGTCTCGCCGCAGTTCAGCAAGACCATCACACCACGCTCGGCCTGCTTGATGGCGGCCATCGAGGCGGCCACCGTCCACGAGTGGGTGGTCGCTTCGCTTTCCAGCACGTCCAGCAGGGAAACGGGCTGGTGCACGCGCACCAGCGCTTCCAGGCCGGGAGCCAGGTCGCCATGCACGAGGGCCAGATGGGCCGACGCGCTGGGCTTGTCGCGGAAGGCGATCAAACGGAATTCGCCATGCGCCGTGTGCAGGGTGCGCTCGGCAACGCGTTCGACCAGGGACTCGGTCTGGCTGCGGTAATGGATCAGGTCGGCAATCGTGCCGATTTTCAGGCCATGTTGCTCGGCAAACACCAGCAAGTCCGGCAGACGCGCCATGGTGCCGTCGTCCTTCATGATTTCGCAAATCACGGATGCGGGCGTCAAGCCGGCCATGGCCGTCAGGTCGCAACCGGCTTCCGTATGGCCTGCGCGCATCAGCACGCCGCCCTTTTGCGCTTTCAGCGGGAAGATATGGCCGGGCTGGACGATATCGCTGGGCTGCGTGCCCTTGGCAACAGCCACCTGGATGGTCTTGGCGCGGTCGGCGGCGGAAATGCCCGTCGTCACGCCTTCGGCCGCTTCAATGGAAACAGTAAAGTTGGTACCGTAGGCGGTGCCGTTGCGCGAGGTCATCATCGACAGGTTCAGCTCGTCGCAACGCTCTTCCGTCAGGGTCAGGCAGACCAGGCCACGCGCATGCGTGATCATGAAATTGATGGCTTCAGGCGTCACGAAATCGGCGGCAAGCACCAGATCGCCTTCATTTTCCCGGTCTTCTTCATCGACCAGTATCACCATGCGGCCGGCGCGCAATTCAGCGACGATCTCTTCGGTGCTGGATATAGACATTGTTCATCCTCTTATGACGCCTGCCAAAACCTGCTGCGCGTCGGTATAGGCGGCCTGCGATGCTCACCGTACCTTCGTACGGTTGCGCTTCTCGGCCACCTCTCCCTTCCGCTCGCGACGGTTTTGCCAGGCGTTGTTAATGTAACTAAAAACTGAACCTAAACCTGAAACATCAAGCGAGAATATTCCGCGAATTTCCGGGAATTTTCTTATAACCTGCTATTTTAAAGGATTTAGCGCTTGCAGACCTGAAATAAGACAGTCCAGCAACACCAATATGCAGGCCGCCTCCCTGCCTGCCCCACAAAGCGCCGATTCCCCGATCCGGCGCACACGGCGGCGGCAAAGCGCGCGCCGCCGGCCTTGCAAAGAGCATAAGATCAGCCAGTCACCGCCACGGCGCTGATACCCCACTCGCAGCGACACCCCACACAGGAGCGGCAATATGAAAACCAACGGATCGGCCATCTGGTCAGGCGGCATCAAGGATGGCAAGGGCGCCATCAGCACGCGCAGCGGCGCCTTGCAGGAATATCCCTATGGCTTTGCCAGCCGCTTCGAAGGCAAGCCGGGCACGAATCCCGAGGAATTGATCGGCGCCGCCCACGCGGGCTGTTTCACCATGGCCCTGTCGCTGATCCTCGGCGAAGCGGGCCTGACGGCGGAAAAGATGGAGACGACGGCCGAAGTGACTCTCGACAAGGTCGACGACGGCTTCGCCATCACGGCCGTCCACCTGATCCTCAAAGCGAAGATCCCGGGTGCCGACCAGGCGAAGTTCGAGGAATTGACGGGCAAGGCCAAGGCTGGCTGCCCCGTATCGAAGCTGCTGAAAGCCAACATCACCCTGGACGCGACCCTGCTGCCCTAGATTTTAGGCACGGGCTTGACAGGTTCCACGGCAGCGACGGGCGCCACCAGCGGCAGGCGCGAGTCGCTGGCCGGCACTGGCCGGTTCATCAGGCCGGGATTCAGGGCTGCATTGTTCAGGTTATAGGCGGCAATGGCCGCCGCCACGGATGGGTCTTGCGATGAGGGCAAGGGCACGGCCTGGCCCGCTGCTTGCGCGGCTTGCTGCTGCGCCTGGGCATTTTGCTGGGCCAGCTGGGCCTGGGCCGTCGCCTCCAGTCCTGCTTGCGCCTGTAACTGGGTATCGCGCGCCTGGGTCTGCGCACGCGCGGCCTCTGCCTGCGCACGCAGCTGGGCATCGCTGTCGGCCAGCTGTGCCGAGGTCAGCCGTGCACGCTCCATCGCATCGGCTGCCGCCTGTGCCTGCTCTTCGCGCTGCGTCTGTTGCAATTGATCCTGGCGCAATGCGTCCAGGCGCGCGTCTTCCTGCCGCGGGGCCTGGCGTTCGGCGTCCAGGCGCTGCGTGTCGATATCTTGGGCGTCAAAACGCTGCTGGCCGGCCTTCTGCGCCTGCTGCAGATCCTGGCCGGCTGTCGCCGGTGGCGGCCGCAGTTCCTGCAAGTCCAGGTTCAGCTCTTCCGCTTCCAGTTGCTGCTGCAGTTCCAGCTGCCGCTGTGCGATGGCAGCCGTTTGCGGCGGCGCCACGTCGACGGCCTGCGGCTGCGTGGCTTGCGACGCCTGCACGGCGCCGGACGGCAATGTTTCGCCCGTTAAATCCGCTTCGACATTGGCCTCCAGCGGCGCGCCCTGCTGCCGGGCCAGCACGGCGCCCACCTGTGCCAGCACGTCCGTTCCCTGTTGCAAGGCGTCCAGGGTGGCATTGCTGTCCGCCGCATAGGCGGCTTGCAACGTTGGCGCATCGACATCTTCATTGCGCAAGTCGATGCCGATACGGGCCAGCTGCGCTTGCGTGAGCAAGCTGCCGTCCTGCGCCAGCGCGGCGGCCGCATCCGTCGTGCCGTCGCCCGACAATAAATCATAGCGCTGCGCCAGGCTGCCCGGCGTGTCGCCGGCCGTCGCCAGCTGGCTGGCGTCGATGCCGCTCGTTTGCAGCTGGGCGAACGATTCCGTCAACTGCCGCGCCAGCGCCAGCAAGTCGTCATTGACATTCACGGGAGTATTTGCCGCCCTGGCCTCTTCCGTGGCGCCTTGCAAGGCCAGCAGTTGCCGGCGCGACAAGGCCACGCCGGACAGGAACTGGCCCAGCGGGGAGATGTCGACCTGGGTCGAGGACTGGATGGCAAGGGCCGCCGCCGCGCTGGACGGCGGCACGGGCAGCGCAGGCGCCAGCGGCGCCAGCGGTACCGTCTCGCCCACGCGGGACGTGGCCGGGATGGTGTTGGGCACGGTTGCGCGCGAAATCGGGTCCATGGCTAGCCTCCACTGCGGAAAGCTTCATAGTATGCGCGTCTGAAAGAAAAGCAACACACGCTTGGCAAGGCCGCTGGTGTGCTGCTTCAAGCTGTGGTGTTAAGCGGCAGCCTTGTCCAAGGACAACATGCGCTCGACATAGCGGGCGATCAGGTCGATTTCCAGGTTGACCTTGCCATCGACCGTCAAGTGTTTCAGGGTCGTCATGGCAATCGTGTGCGGGATCAGGTTGATCGAGAAACGGCAGCCGTTGACGGCGCCCGCGCCCAAGTCTTCCACCCGGTTGACGGTCAGGGACACGCCATTGACGACGACGGAACCCTTGAAGGCCAGGTATTTCGCCAGCTCATGGGGCGCTTCGATCACCAGTTCCCACGATTCGCCCACGGCTTCGAACTTGCGCACGATGCCCAGGCCGTCAACGTGGCCGGAGACCAGGTGCCCCCCCAAGCGCTCGGCCAGGGTCAGGGCTTTTTCCAGGTTCACTTCCGTGGTGGTATCGAGGCCCACGGTGCAATTGAGGCTTTCACGCGAGACATCGACGGCGAAACCCGTGTCCGATTTTTCCACCACCGTCATGCAGGCGCCATTGATGGCGATCGAATCGCCCAGGGCCACATCGGCCAGCGGCAAGCCGCCCGCGTGGATGTTCAGGCGCACGCCTGCATCGAGGCCGCCGTCGAGCGGCTGCACGGTTTCAATCTTGCCGATGGCGGCAACAATTCCTGTAAACATGAACTAACCCTATAAAGTGTAAAAGTATTAATTGCGCTGGGCGAATCTTGCAAGGATACGCACATCTTCGCCCACTTGCTGAACCTGGTGAAATTGCAAAGTGCGCTGTTGCTTGATATCCGTCAATGCGGGCAAGTCAAACATGCCTTGCGCATCGCCCAGCAAGGTGGGCGCCAGGTAGACCAGCAACTCGTCGACGCAGCCTTCGCGTATCAGCGAACCATTCAGCTTGGCGCCGGCCTCGACGTGGACTTCATTGATTTGCCGCCGTCCCAGTTCCAGCATCAGCGCGGGCAGGTCGACCTTGCCGTCCCCGTTCGGCAGCACGATGACTTCCGCACCGAGCGCCTGCAGCTGCGCTTCCTTTTCCGGGTTGGCGACGGCCGCCACGATCCACGTGCCGCCACCTTGCAGGATGCGCGCGTCGAGGCTGATGTCGAGCCGGCTGTCGACGACGATGCGGCGCGGCTGGCGCGGCGTCTCCACGGCGCGCACGTTCAGTTGCGGGTCGTCCGCCTTGACCGTGCCGATGCCCGTCAGGATGGCGCAGGCGCGCGCGCGCCACGCGTGGCCGTCGGCGCGCGCCTGCGGCCCCGTGATCCACTGGCTTTGCCCATTGTGCAAGGCCGTCATGCCGTCCAGGCTGGCCGCCGTTTTCATGCGCACCCACGGCTTGCCGCGCTGCATGCGCGAAAAGAAGCCGATATTCATTTCATAGGCCTCGTCGGCCAGCACATCCGTGGTGACGGCGATGCCGGCCGCTTGCAGCTTGGCCAGCCCCTGCCCCGCCACCAGCGGGTTCGGGTCCGTCATGGCGGCCACGACGCGGCCCAGCCCCGCGCGCACGAGTGCATCGGAGCATGGCGGCGTGCGGCCGTGGTGGTTGCACGGTTCCAGGGTGACATAGGCGGTGGCGCCGCGCACATCGTTGCCGCGCGCCGCCGCATTGGCCAGCGCTTGCACCTCGGCATGATCCTGCCCGGCCGCCTGCGTCACGCCGGCGCCGATCACCTGGCCATCCCTGACGATCACGCAGCCGATGCGGGGATTGGGCGAGGTCGTGTACAGACCGCGCGCCGCCCATTCCAGCGCCAGGCGCATGCCATCGATATCGTTAAGTATTTCCACGGGCTACTTTGCTTGAAGGTGAGTAATTGGTCAGTCTTGCTACGAACTGTCGGCCACGCCGCTGCAATTGGCCGCCTGCTGCTGCGGGTCGCACACGCGCACCCTGCCCAGCATATTGATTTTAATATGGCGCACCTGCTTTCCCAAAGCCAGGGACAAGGTACCCCAGCGCGCCGCCAGACTATTGGTCGCGCTGCAACTGCGTCCTGCGCCATTGTAGGCGATATAAAACGGCGCCGTGGCCGACGAGAACACGAACTGTGCCGTGATGCCCTCCGGCAGCGGTCCCTGGCGGAACAGCAATTCGTCATCGCCATCGAACGCCAGGCTGGCATTGCGGTCGATGAAGACCAGCCAGCCCGTGCGCCAATCCGTGCCACCGGGCCCGGCCGGCATCAGCAGCACGCGCTGCCCGCGCGCCATCGCCTGCGCCCGCGTCAATTCGATGGCAGAGAACAAGTCCGTGGCCGCCGCGCGCACTTGCTGGCGCGCCAGCACCTGCTGCAAGCTGGGCATGGCGGCGGCCGCCAGCAGTGCGGCAATCGCCAGCACGGCCAGCAATTCGAGCATGGTGTGCCCGAGGGTACGCCCGAATGTGTGCCTGCTCCGCGGTGGCCGCTTGCGCGTGGTCATGGCTTAGGGCCAGCAATGGCTGGCCGGGCCGCTGCTGCCGCGCTGGCCCGTGCTGCTCAAGGACATCACGCCGCAATCGGCATCCTGGAACTGCGCATCGACCTTGGACGTGCCCGGCAGGGCGCGCAACAGCACGCATTGCCCGATCGCCAGGCCGGGACAGGCCAGCGCCTCGATTTCATATGCGCTGCCGGCCGCACCTTCTTCGCCCGACCACCACGGGAATTGCTGCGCCTGCGAAGCCGGCGACGACGAGGAAAACGCGAGATAGTGATTGTTTTGCGAGTAATAGCGCTCCTGCTGTTGCATCAGCCGCAGCAGGGCCGCCTGCCCCTGCACCCGCTTGGCACGCACGACGTGACCGTGATAAGCGGGCACGGCCAGCGCCAGCAGCAGGCTCATGATCGCCAGCGCGGACAGCAGTTCGATCAGGCTGAAGCCCAAGACGGCAGACGGGGCGCCACCGTTTGCTGCGGCCCGGTTCCGGCTTGCCAGCGCTCCCATGCGACCTCCCTTCTTCCCAAAAAAGCGCCAGCCGATACGCAGCACCCGCCTTGCCGAGCCTATTTTTTCTTGGCCGCCTCGTGCAATTCGCGCCAGTTCGCCACTTCGCGCCAGCTCAGGCGCCGGGCCGGCAGCGGCGCGCTGACAACCTTGAGCACCGCCCCGCTGGCAGCGCCGGGCAAGCCCGGTTGCAGCACGGCCAGTTCCTTGCGCCCCTCGGCCCGCCCTGCCGCCGTCGCGGCACCCACCGTGCTGTTCAGTTCCAGCGCCAGCGGCGGCGCACGCGCCAGGCCATCGTACAAGCGTCCCGTCTGCGCGCCCGCCTGCACGACCCCGGCGCCATCGGCGGCAAAACCGCTCAGCACGTCGAGCACGTACAGGCGGGTGACTGGCGTGGCGCAAGGATCGCGCCCGGGGAGGACGGTATTGAACAGCACCTTGCCAGCGGTCAGCACGGCACTGTTGATGCTGCGTTCGCCCGTTTGCGCGGTATCGAGAAAATCGAGGTACCAGCCGCGCATCGCGTCGCTGCCTGTGTAGCGCAGTTCGGCGCCGTCCACGCGCACGCCGCCCGCCGTCTCGCCCAGGCTGCGCTGTTCCAGGTCGGACCGGCTGCGCGTTGGGGACGACTCGCGCACATCGTCGTGCACGGCGTAAAACGACTGCGACAGAAAGGCGGCGGGCCAGGTATCGGCCGCTTCTACCAGCTTGCCCGTGCCGAACAGCAGCAGATAGCCGCCACCGGGCGCGTAGGCCACGTTCAGCTGCTGCGTCACGGGCTGGCGCCGGCCCAGCGCATCGCGCGCGACAAAGACGAGCTTGCGCCCCTGCCCATCCTTCCACGGCGGCCCGCCAGTCAAGTCGAAACGCCAGATATTGCCCTGCAAATCGCCCGCATACAGGAAAGCCAGCGCGCCGTCGCCACCCGGCACCACGGCGGGCGGGCCCAGCGCGTGGGGGGCGGCATTGGCGCCCGTATCCGCCTCGCTGTCATGGCCACCATCACCGCCACCGCTGGCCACAGGCACCTTGAGCCGGAAGTAATTACTTCCCAACGTCCATGGCGTGCCGGGCGCCTTGTCCAGCGCCAGCAGGAAGATGGCGGCGGCCGATGCGGGCGCCGTCGTGTCCTTGCCGTCATTGACATGGTTGTTATAGCCGCTGGCGACGACAGCAAAATCGCGGTAGGCAGGCGCGCCCTCCTTGCCGCCCATGTTGATGCGGGCGAAGGCGGGCGGCGCACGCACGTTGCCCATCAGCCTGTCGTCGCGGTCCGTGAATTCCCACAGCGCCCCGTCGTGCGCGAAGCGGGCCGGGTCGGTAATGTCGAGTGCAAACACGCCTTGCGCCCCGCCGCCCATACCCGACACCAGCACCGTCTTCCAATGTCCGAGCGCCATTACTTCCGCCGTGGCCGCCGCACCGTCGAGCAGCGGGCCAGGGCTGTAGTGAGTGCTCGCAACGGCTGACGCAGCGCGCAGCAGCGCTTGCGGCAGATAGGCAAACACTTCGCTGCCCGTACGCGCATCGAAGCCATGCAGCAAGCCGTCGTTGGCGCCCAGGTACAGCATTTTGCGTCGCTGCAGCAGCGCCTTGCGGTGCACGCCATAGCTGGCGCCCGGCATGCCCAGCCCGGGCGCGCCCACGTACAACAGATTGCCATGCGGCGCGGTACCCAGGCTACCTGAGCGGCGCCGCAGGAAGCCGCCCGGCTGGCCCACCTCGTGCGTGCGCTGGCCCAGCAGATACGCCAGGCGCGCTTCTCCCCGTCCATCGCCGCCGTCGAATGCACCGCGCTGTTCCGTATCGAGCCCCTTCCAGGCCAGCGGCATCAGGGCACCCTTGGCATCGAGCGTGTAGACGGGGCGCAAGGCCGGCGGCGCTCCATCCGGCGCAGGCTTATCCAGGCCGCCGGCGCGCCACCATGGCTTGCCGGGAAGCACTGCGCCATCGGCGCCCACGGCAAACGCGGTGCGCGACACGGTCATGCCGCCATCGGCCAGGCGCAGCTGCGTCTGGAACCAGTATGCCTCTTCCGTACCGCTGGCCAGCGCCATCAGGGACGGCCCGGCGAGCGTCGCCGGCAAGGTAGCCTTGTCGGCGGCCGCAAAGGCTGCGCGCAGTCCCGCGATCAGGGCGACCGGATCGCTGCCGGGCAAGTAATGGGCGGGCCAGCGGCCATCCAGGCTCCACTCGTCCAGCGCGCTGCCCGTTGCGCTCGTGAACGGGTTGGCGTCACCGTTCGCATCGAGAAAGCCGCCATATTTGGCTGCCAACAGCAAGGGCGTAGAAAGGGGCATGGCGGCCGGGTCGCCCTGGCGCAAGTCGCCCGCGTAGTGCTCGACCTTGGCAACGCCGTCGTTCTTGCCGCCAGGACGCAAAGCCTGCACATGCGACCAGTAAGCCAAGCCAGCCGCATGGTAGCTGGCGCCGCCAGCCCCGTCGGCCAGCAATTCCAGTGCCGCCAGGTCGGGCCGCGGCGCGGGATTGCCCTGCGCGCCGCCGCTTTCCAGGCTGCCCACCGCATGCGTCCAGGCCATCGCGTCGAACGCCGGCGGCGCGAATCCATCGGCAGCGCGTGCGCGGTCGCCGTTGGATGCGGGAATCACAGGAGCATTGCCGGGCACGTAACGGTCGCCCGCCATGCCAGCATCGCCGAGGCTGACGACGATGTGGCGCTGGCAACTGGCTGTTTGCGGGTCGCTCCATGGCGTCACGACCGGCAAGCCATCGTCGATGGCAGGCGGGGCCGTGGCTGGCGGCACGACAGGGCTTGCCTGCCGTCCCTGCAGGTAGCGCAGCGATTCGTACAGCAATTCAGCCAGCGGCGCCGCCTTCGCGTACGCACCGGGATGCCCGGCATTGCCGCGGCCCAAGCCATTGATGTAAGCGGTCACCCCGCCGCCAAAGCCCGCAGCCTGAGACGTAGATTGAGCCGCATACACGCCGTTGGCGGGATTCCACTCGGCGTCGGCATTGTCTTGCGGCATAAAATCGGGCGCCGCCCAGCGCTGCCTGCCCACGTGGGCCAGCGGCGCGCGCAGCACGCCGCCATACACGGGGCCGGCGCTGGCGGGCTGGCCGTTCAAGTGGCCGAACACGCCCACGCGCACCCTGCCGCCATGGCGCTGCACGGCGCCCACCGGCTTGTAGTTCTTGCCATATGCGAGGCACAAGTCGTCGCGCAACGGCCCCTCTTCCGTGTCGCAAACGCGCACGCGCGCGAGGAACACGCCGTGCGAGGCCGCAGCGCCGGGCGCGTCGCAACTGCCGCCCGGGGGCAAGCTGGCGTCGCCGAACAGCAAGCGGTTGCGGCAAGAAACGATGGCCAGTTGCGCCAGCGCAAACGGCGTCGCGGCCGCCACGCCGGTCTGCAGGAGCTTGCGCGGGAAAAAGACGGGGTGGGCAAAGAAGTCGATGGGGCTGTCCGCGTCGGGCAGGTAGGCGCGCTGCAGCACCGTCTTGCGCACTTCGTCGATGACGCGGTCGCCGCCCGTCAGCGCATAGCGGACGATGTCGAGCATGCTGGCACTGGCCCAGTTGAGAAAATTGCCGCTGAAACTGTCACCGCCGCAGCCGTGCAAGGCATCGGCCGGTTTCAGCACGGAAAAGTAAGCGGTCGCTACGCGCAAGTCCGGCAGCATGACGCCATCCTTGCTGCGGTAAGGATAGCTGTAGCACATGCGCGCATGGAAGTAGCCTGCATACTCGCGCTGCGGCGCATAGTCGCCCCCATGCGCGGCAGCGGCGGCAGCGTGCGTGAGGGACAGGTTGAGCAGGAGATTCGGCAGCACCCTGGCGCCGTACAAACCCGTGTCGGCCCGCGCCAGCACCACGGGAGGAGCGCCCGCGACGGCGGCGCCGCAAGCCAGGAAAATCCAGCCGAACAGCAGCCAGGCAAACATCAAAGCCCTCATGGCCCCGCTCCCACCGCCTGTTTGCGGTAATAACTTTGCAGCACGACTTGCGTGCTTTCCTGCGCCCCAAAACCGATAGCCGTGATGCGGTACACATAGCTTTCCGTGGCCATACCGCCGGCCGCTGCCGCAGCCTGCGCGCCGGGCGGATGAAACGGCAGCAGTTCGATCAGGTAGCGGGGCCGGCGCGACGGCAGAAAACCCTGCCCCGTCTGCATGACGGCGCCCGTAAACTGGCCATACGGCACCGTGCGGCTGCCAGCTTCGGCGCCATCGAGGTCCGTGCTCAGCCACAGCGCCGGTGCGTCCGGGGCGGCGGGCAGGCACAGGCCCAGTGCGCCGCCCTCGCCGCAGCCGTCCGCGAACCCTGCCGCACTACCTGGCGCGAAGAGGCTGCTGCGTCCCGGCGCGCCAGGCAAGCCTTCGATATCGTTCTCCGCATCCACCAATGCCTCCTCCGCCGCCTGAAACGCGATCTGCCGGTCGCGCTCGCCGCGCGCCGCCTTCTCGCCCTGTAATGCCATCTGCGCCGCCGATATGCCCAGCAACAAGATGATCACCAGCAGGCACAGCACATACACGAGGGTCGCGCCACTGTGGCGTACGCAAGATGGACACCAAGGTTCGCACCGGCGGACGCCCCTGCCTGCCATCGCGCCGCCCGCCTAGGCCGGCCCGTTGCGCAGCATGATGCTCGTCTGCACCAGTTGCCGCAGCCGCAAGCGCGTCGCGGCGGGCAAGGACGCGCGCACAATGCGCACGCCCGTGTCGCTGGCGCCGTGCGCCTCGGCATAGGCCTTGCCGAACAGGTCGAACTGCGCCGGCCCCAGTTCCGCCATCTTGTCCGCCTGGCCCGCCTCGCCATGCAGCAGCAGCGCCACACGCACGCTGGCCACGCGCTTCCAGTGCGTGCGGCGGTGCAGATCGCGCTGGCGCGCGGCCGCATCCGCGCCCTCCAGTACCAATGCCGCATCGTAGGCGTCGAGCGCGCTGGCGTTGACATAGCGGTTCGCCACGCCATCGGGCGGCGTATCCGTGTCGAGACCATACAGCACCTGGAAACCGTCGACGCCGCGAATGATGGCGTCCGCGCCCCAACCGTTCGCACCACGGTATTTACAACGCAGCTCGCCCTCGCCATCGGCGCCCTGCGCCACATAGAAAATGCTCCAGCCCCGCTGCGCCTGCGTTTGCGCGACGCCCACGCCGAAGCCCGCGCAATTGAGCACGGAACCGTCACCACCCTCTTCCTTGCCGGCGCCGTAATAGCGCAAGGCCAGCACGTCGCTGCCATGCAGGGCGCCGGGCAGCGCGCCGCTGATGCCCTCGCTGTTCTTGCCCAGGCTGCGCGCGTCGAGCCCGGCCACATTGGCGCTGTCGTCATCGGCATGGGCGACGGGCGCGGCGCTGCTGTCCCAGTTTACGTACGCCGTCTGACGCACGGCGCGGGCGATGGTGTCGAGTGCATAGCGGCCGTTATCGTCCAAGCGCGCGCTGGCGGACTGGTCGCCATAGCTGCCGCTGGCGGCCAGCAGCACGCTACTGGCCGCCAGCATCAGCAGCGCGCCCAGCGACAGGGCCACCAGCAATTCGACGAGGCTCATGCCGCGATGCCGATACAGGACCTCGTTCATGCGCCGCCTCCGCTCAGCTGGAATGCCAGCCTGGGCAACGACTCGCCTGCCGCATTCACGGCAGGCGAGCCATCGGGCAGGCGGCCGCGCCAGCCCAGCTTGATAACGATGGGCGCGCCCTTGCCGCCGCTGCACGCCCACTGCAAGCCTTGGGCGGCGGCATCCCACGCGGAAGTGTCGCGGCAAATATGCAGGCGCGCGCCGGGCAAGGCCGCATGCAGCCGCTGCTTCCATTCGGCGATATCGAATTGCGCCAGTTCGGCCGCGCTGCAGGCGGTGGCGCCGAAGCAGTCGGGCGCACCGCCGCCCGCTTCAGCGTCGTCCGCCGCCGCGTAGGCCACGTTCAGGTAGGGATTGCCAGCATCGGGGCCATTCATGAGCACGCTGTTCGCGCGCATGCGTTCGGCCATGCCGGCAGCCAGTTGCACGCCCGCCGACAATAGCCCCGACTCATGACGCGCGCGCAGCGAGTGCAGTTGCAGGATGCTGGCGCCCAGCAGACCCAGCGCCAACAGCAGCAGCGACACCAGCACCTCGACGAGGCTGCTGCCCCCCACAGGAAACATAGTGCGACCGCTATTGCGCATGCGCTACTCCCTTTCGCAGAAAGAGTCGCAGGAACAGGCGGCCCAGCTACAAGATAGGCGTGCGCAAAAAACCGGGTCTGCGCTGGCGCAAACAGCACGGCGATAAGTCGAGAAGAACAGCGTTGGGATTGATCAGACCGCTTGCCAGGCAAACCTTGGCGTGGTGAAAACGGAGCGCATAAGCAGCCCCGCCTTCACTAAGGTGAACAAGAAGCCGAAGGTCAGGGCTTGCGCGCCTGCCCCACTTCGGCAATCGCATCCTGGAACTCGGCCAGGTCTTCGAAATTTTTGTACACGGAGGCGAAGCGGATGTAGGCGATCTTGTCGAGGCGCTTGAGTTCCTGCATGACGAGTTCGCCGATATAGCCGGAATCGACTTCGCGCAGGCCGCTGGTCAGCAGTTTTTCCTGGATGGACGCGATGGCCGTATCCACGGAGGCGGCCGCAACGGGACGCTTGCGCAAGGCCAGCATCAAACTGCCGCGCAACTTATCCGCAGCGAACTCCGTCCGGCTGCCATTCTTTTTGACGACGGCCGGCATGATAAGTTCAATGCGCTCGTACGTGGTAAAACGCTTGTCGCATTTGCCGCAGCGGCGGCGGCGCCGAATGACATCCCCTTCCTCCGATACGCGCGTATCGAGAACCTGGGTGTCGCCGTGCTGGCAAAATGGACATTTCATGGGCTGGTTACAACTTTATAGTAATAATTACGGGAAATCGCCGTCCTTGTGCAAAGGGCGCCCGAATCACTCCGGGCGCCCTTGGGCACGAAGGAATGTGTCATACAGAATCTTACTCCGTATGACACATTCTGGACAAATTATTATGCGGCGTACACAGGGTGCGCGTCGGCCAGGACTTTCACAGCCGCTTTCACGCGCTCGATGGTGGCGGCGTCATGCGGATTGTCCAGCACGTCGGCGATCAGGTTGCCCACTTCTTCCGCTTGCGCTTCCTTGAAACCGCGCGTCGTCATCGCCGGGCTGCCCAGGCGGATGCCCGAAGTGACGAATGGTTTTTGCGGGTCGTTCGGGATACCGTTCTTGTTGCAGGTGATGTGCGCGGAACCGAGGATGGCTTCGGCTTCCTTGCCCGTCAGGTTCTTGGCGCGCAGGTCGACCAGCATGACGTGCGATTCGGTGCCACCGGAAACGATGCGCAGGCCGCGCTTGATCAGGGTTTTCGCCAGCACGTCGGCGTTCTTGATCACTTGCTTCTGGTATTCGACGAATTCAGGGCTCAGCGCTTCCTTGAAAGCGACGGCCTTGCCGGCGATCACGTGCATCAGCGGGCCGCCCTGGATGCCAGGGAAGATGGCCGAGTTGATGGCTTTTTCGTGTTCGGCCTTCATCAGGATGATGCCGCCGCGCGGGCCGCGCAACGATTTGTGCGTGGTCGAGGTGACGAAGTCGGCGAACGGCACCGGGTTCGGGTACAGGCCGGCGGCGATCAGGCCGGCGTAGTGGGCCATGTCGACCATGAAGTAGGCGCCAACTTCCTTGGCGATCTTGCTGAAGCGTTCGAAGTCGATCTTTTTCGAGAACGCGGACGCGCCGGCGATGATCAGCTTCGGCTTGCGTTCGCGGGCCAGGCGCTCCATTGCCTCGTAGTCGATGTCTTCTTCCGCCGTCAAACCGTAGGAGACGACGTCAAACCATTTGCCGGACATGTTCAGCGGCATGCCGTGGGTCAGGTGGCCGCCTTCGGCCAGCGACATACCCATGATCAGGTCGCCTGGTTTCAACATGGCAAAGAACACGCCCTGGTTCGCTTGCGAGCCGGAGTTCGGCTGCACGTTCGCGCATTCGGCGCCGAACAGCTGCTTGACACGGTCGATGGCCAGTTGCTCGGCCACGTCGACGTATTCGCAGCCGCCGTAGTAGCGCTTGCCTGGATAGCCTTCGGCGTACTTATTCGTCAGCTGCGAGCCTTGCGCTTCCATTACGGCTGGCGACGTGTAGTTCTCCGACGCGATCAGTTCGATATGATCGTGCTGGCGCGTGTTCTCTTTTTGAATGACGGCGAACAATTCAGGATCGACGTTGGCGAGGGTGTGATCTTTTGCAAACATGTAAAAACTCCAAGTATGAGGGTGCTTGTACTGGCAGATTGGATCGAATGAGGGGAGCCGGCGTTAAGTGAATAACAACATTGGACAGGCAGCCTCTTCGTGCTTTTCCATAGTGGCTACCCAGGCGAACGGCTGATGAAAAATCTCACGTTTCCCGGTGGGTGCCCACCTTTCGCCGGATTGCCGATCGCCACTCATGGAGATCGCCCGACTTTTCGCCAGTCACGTGAGACGTAATGGAATGCAAATTGTAAGTTAAGTGCCCAAATTGAGCAAGGAATGCAAGCGTGCGGCTATAATCGCCGCCCGGGCAGCGCCGGCCCATCGTCTTAAGCTGGATGTAAACTTTGCTCAGGCATGTAAGCGTATGTTACGGGGCTTGCCATTGCAGCCCTCCGTTTTACAATGCTGCGGTGCAACTTATATGCAGCTTTTGCATGGCTTTCCAGCAAGCGCCCACAGTCACAAGAAGAAAAATCGCGTAAAATGTTGCTCAATCTCACTACTGGCGCAATAAACATGCCTTCAGTCTTTACCTGGAACGTACGTGTCTACTATGAAGACACCGACGCCGGCGGCATCGTCTATTACGCTAACTACCTGAAATTCTTCGAGCGCGCGCGCACCGAATGGCTGCGCGCCATCGACGTGGGCCAGCAGGAATTGCTGGAACAGCACGACGCAATGTTCGTTGTCAAAAGCGTCAACGCCGACTATCATGCGCCAGCCAGGCTCGATGACACGGTAAGATTAACCTTAAACATAGAAAAAATGGGGCGCGCCTCCATCGTTTTCCTGCAACAAGCCTGGTGCGGCGACCGCCTGCTCAACACGGCCCGCGTCAAGATCGGCTGCGTCGATTCGGCACTGCGTCCGCGCGCCGTGCCTGATGCAGTCGCGGCCCGCATGCGCGCCGCCTGAGCCCTACCCGCCACCTCCGGACAATTCACCCAACAGACTGCCAGCCAATGAACGTTACACAAGATCTTTCTTTCCTCGCGCTCATCTCCAATGCCCATTTGATCGTGCAACTGATCATGGCCCTGCTGCTGCTGATTTCCCTGACCAGCTGGACCTACATTTTCCGCAAGATGTTTGCCGTGCGCCAGGCGCGCAAGCAAACCATCGAATTCGAACGCAGCTTCTGGGCCGGCGGCAACCTGCATGCGCTGCACCAGAACGCCAGCGGCAACCGCGACCAGAGCGGCGCGCTGGCCCGCATCTTCGACGCAGGCATGGGCGAATTCATCAAGGGCAAGGCTTCCTACGGTTCGCGTGAAGCGCTGGACGTCGGCGCCGTGCTCGACGGCGCACGCCGCGCCATGCGCGCCGCCTTCCAGCGTGAAATGGACGTGCTCGAATCGCATCTGGCCTTCCTCGCTTCCGTCGGTTCCGTCTCGCCATACATCGGCCTGCTCGGTACCGTCTGGGGCATCATGAACGCCTTCCGCGGCCTGGCCAACGTGCAGCAAGCCACCCTGGCCGCCGTCGCGCCCGGCATTGCCGAAGCGCTGATCGCCACCGCCATCGGCCTGTTCGCCGCGATTCCCGCCGTCGTCGCCTACAACCGTTTTTCGCATGACATCGACCGCCTGGCGATCCGCTTCGAGAGCTTCGTCGAGGAATTCTCCAACATCTTGCAGCGCCAGTCGCGCTAAGAGGGGGCAGCGTCCATGGGTTCCTCATTCAATAGCGGCGGCATGCGCGGCGGCCGTGGCCGCAAGTTCAAGTCCGAAATCAACGTCGTGCCGTACATCGACGTGATGCTGGTGCTGCTGATCATTTTCATGGTGATGCCGTCGTCGAACAATCCCAGCGTGGTGAACTTGCCCAACGCGGAAAAGTCGGCTAAACCGCCCGATGACTATATTCAGATCGTGCTGAAACCGAATGGTTCACTGTCGATCGGCGTCATCGGCAAGGAACAGCTGTCGCCGGAAACGGAACCGAACCGCGACGCCCTGCTGCGCAAGCTGCGCGGTTTGCACGAGAGCAATCCCGACTATCCCGTGATGATCGCGGGCGACAAGGAAAGCAAGTACGACGATGTGATCCAGCTCATTTCGGAAGCGAAAAAGATGGGCATTACCCGCGTTGGCCTGGCCACCAAGTAAGCGCAGCATCGTGTTTCCAGACTTGACCGTTTTTAGATAGACTAGACTTTGCAGAACAAACAAATCGACCATGTACTCGGCAAGCCCTACAGCGTGCCGCGCGAACGCAGCCGCTGGCCCTCGCTGGGCCTGGCGCTGGCGATGCACCTTGGGCTGCTGTTTTTCCTGTGGGTGGGCGTACACTGGCAAAATACGGAACCTGTCGCCGTCGAAGCGGAAGTGTGGGACATGAAGGTGCAGACGGCCGCGCCGCCGCCCGAAGTGGCGACGGAACCGGAGCCGACACCGGCCCCGCCGCCGGAACCGGAAGTGGAACAGCCGGCCCCGCCGCCACCGCCGCCGGTGGCCGTGCCCGAGCCGAAGGTCGACCTGCGCGAGGCGGAGATCGCCCTTGAGCGCAAGAAGGCCAAGCTGAAGGAAGAAAAAGAGAAAGCGGCAGCGGAAGAGCGCCGCAAGCAGGAACAGAAGGAACGCGAAGAAGAAAAGCGCGAACTGGAAAAACAGAAGCAGAAAGAAAAAGACAAGGCTGAAAAGCTGGAAAAAGAAAAGGCCGACAAGCTGGAGAAAGCCAAGCAGGCCAAAGAGAAAGAAAAAGCGGCGGAAGAAAAAGCCGAGAAGGAACTGTCCGATAAAAAAGCGGCGGCGGAAAAAGCTGCCAAGGCGAAAAAAGCGGCGGAAGAGAAAAAAGCCGCCGACAAGGCACGCGCTGCGGAAATGAGCCGCATCACGGGTGCGGCGGGCGCCGGCACGACGGGCACGGCCGAGAAATCGACCGCGCCACGCAAGGACAGCGGCTATGTCGCTGCCCTGACGAGCAAGATCAAGAGCAATATCGCGTACAGCGGTAGCACGGACGTGCCGGGCAACCCGCGCGCCGTGTTCAAGATCGAGCAACTGCCAACTGGGGAAATTATTTCGGTCCGAAAGATTAAAAGTAGCGGCCTGCCGGCGTATGACAGCTCGGTGGAAAACGCCATTAATAAATCGTCGCCACTGCCGAAGAAAAAAGACGGCACCGTGGAACGCGAGATTGAACTCATATTCGAGATGAAGGATTTGCCTAAATGATGACCATGAAAAAAATGAGCTATGTCGTGCTCTGCGCCAGCCTGGTGCTGGGAGCGTCCAGCGCCCAGGCGCAGTTGCGCGTGGAGATTACGGGGATCGGCAGCAACCAGATCCCGGTGGCTGTCGCCAGCTTCGTCAATGAATCGGCGGCGCCGCAATCGCTGTCGGGCATTATCAAGGCCGACCTGGCGCGCAGCGGCGTGTTCAAGCTGATCGATGCCGATGCGCCCGTATCGGAAACGGCCCCCGTCAGCTACGAGCAATGGAAATCGCGCGGCGCCGACGCGCTGGCGGCCGGCACCGTGCAAAGCATGGCCGATGGCCGCTTGGACGTGCGCTACAAGCTGTTCGACACCATCAAGGGTGCGCAGATTTCCAGCATGAACAATGCGGCCGCACCGCAATTCAACCGCCTGCTGGCGCACAAGATCGCCGACGATATCTATGAAAAGCTGACGGGCGTCAAGGGCGCGTTCGCCACGCGCATCGCCTACGTCACGCAATCGGGCCGCGAATACCGCTTGGAAGTGGCCGACGCCGATGGCGAAGGCATCCAGGTCGCGCTGCGCTCGAACGAGCCGATCATTTCGCCATCGTGGTCGCCGGACGGCACCAAGGTCGCGTATGTGTCGTTTGAAAAGAAAAAGCCGATTGTCTACGTGCAAAACCTGGTGACGCGCCAGCGCACCATCGTATCGAATGAAAAAGGCAGCAATTCGGCGCCGAGCTGGAGCCCGGACGGCTCGCGCCTGGCCGTGGCCCTGTCGCGCGATGGCCATACCCAGGTCTACACCGTCAATGCCGACGGCAGCGGTTTGCGCCGCGTCAGCACCAGCAGCGGCATCGATACGGAACCCCAATTCTCGGCCGATGGCCAAAGCATTTACTTCACCAGCGATCGCAGCGGCGGACCACAAATCTACCGCATGTCGGCCAGCGGTGGCGAAGCCAAGCGCGTGACGTTTGGCGGCTCCTACAACATCAGCCCGCGGATCTCGTCCGACGGGAAGACACTTGCTTATATTTCCCGTCGCGACGGCAATTTCCAGCTCTACGCGCTCGACCTGGCTAGTGGCCAGGAACTGCGCCTGTCGGACACCGCCAACGACGAATCACCGAGCTTTTCGCCCAACGGGAAATATATCATGTACGCGACCGAATCCGGACGACGCAAGTCGCTGGCAGTGGTATCGGTGGATGGCCGCGTCAAACAGCGTTTGACTACGCAAGCTGGCAATATCAAGGAGCCCACCTGGGGTCCTTTTATGAAGTAAATGCTGTACAGTTTCACCTTTAACCATGACCCGGAGAATAAAAATGAGTAACTTTAAAAGTTTGGCTTTCATCGCCGCTACCGCAGCTCTGCTGTCCGCCTGCAGCACCCCAGTCAAAGTAGCAGAAACCCCAGTGGTTGAGCGCGCTCCTGAAAAAGTCGCAGCTCCAGTTGACACCCGTCAAGTTCAGCCAGTGACGACCGCATCGGTCGATCCACTGGACGATCCAAAAGGCGTGCTGGCTAACCGCAGCATCTACTTCGACTTCGACAAATACGTCGTGCGCGAAGCGGACACCCCAGTCGTGCAAAACCACGCTGCTTACCTGGTGAAAACGCCTAGCCGCAAGATCCTGATCCAAGGTAACACCGATGAACGCGGTGGCGCTGAGTACAATCTGGCCCTGGGCCAGAAACGTGCTGAAGCCGTGCGCAAGTCGATGGCAGCCCTGGGCGTGCCAGAAGGCCAAATGGAAGCCGTGTCGCTGGGCAAAGAAAAGCCTAAAGCACAAGGCAGCAACGAAGCAGCATGGGCAGAAAACCGCCGCGCTGACATCGTTTATTGATGTTGACAGGTGAGCGCGGCAGCATTGGCGCTTACCTAACTGGCCAGTCATAGGCATAATAATGGGGCGCAGCGCGGTGATTCACCGCCCGGCGCCCCGTTTGCATGTTTGCGTAACCTTAGAAAGCCCGACCCATGATGACATTCTCGAAAGCCGGCCTCGCCGCCGCCTTGATGGCCGCGTTTGCCTACCTGCCCCTGCACGCCAACGCCGCCCTGTTCGATGACGACGAAGCGCGCAAGGCCATCCTCGAGCTGCGCGCCAAGGTCGACGCCATGGCGCGCGACCTGAACAGCCGCGTCGACACCAAGGCGGACAAGACCAGCACCCTGAGCCTGATCAACCAGCACGACCAGACCATGCAAGAGATCGCCCGCCTGCGCGGCCAGATCGAAGTGCTGGGCAACGACCTGGCGAATGTACAAAAGCGCCAGAAGGATTTCTACACCGACATCGATGCGCGCCTGCGCAAGCTCGAGCCGCGCCAGGTCACCATCGACGGCCAGGAAGCGGCCGTGGGCGTATCCGAGCAAAGCGCGTACGAATCCGCGTTCGGCCTGTTCAAGTCGGGCGACTACAAGGGCGCCGTCACGGCCCTGGACGGCTTCGTGAAACGCTATCCGGAATCGGCCTACGCGGCCAACGCGCAATACTGGCTGGGCAACGCCTATTACGCCCAGCGCGACTGCAAGAGCGCCATCACGGCCCAGCAGGCAGTGCTGAAGAACTACCCGGACAGCCCGAAGGCGCCCGACGCCATGCTCAACATCGCCAGCTGCTACACGGAGCTGAAAGACAAGGCCAACGCGACCAAGACCCTGAACGCGCTGATCTCGCGCTACCCGGACTCCAGCGCGGCCCAGGCTGCCAAGGAACGGGGCGGCAAAAAGTAAAAGCGGGGAAAAAGTTGCCCGTTAGGTTTGACAGAATCCCGGGCACCCCCTATAATCTTTCTTCTTCGGGTCGTTAGCTCAGCTGGTAGAGCAGCGGACTTTTAATCCGTTGGTCGCAGGTTCGAATCCCGCACGGCCTACCACGAATACGCAGTACTGATCTGCTTGCGAGTTGTTATAGCAAGCATTTTTTTACGGCACAGTGTTACCGAAGTTGTTGTAAAAAGTTTTTGGGTCGTTAGCTCAGCTGGTAGAGCAGCGGACTTTTAATCCGTTGGTCGCAGGTTCGAATCCCGCACGGCCTACCAAATACTTCAGAGAAGCCAACCGTTCGCGGTTGGCTTTTTTGTTTTCAGCAGCATCACTTGCACGCGATGCCATCGCTGACACAAATCAAACGCCTTGCCACCTGCGATACAGCTTTATCGGACTGTCGTATAATCAGACAATCATGAACGCCACACCATCCTCGACCATGTCCGAATTTGCTACAACGGAAGCAGCCGAAACCTATGAACAATGGTTTCGCGCAAAGGTGCTGGCGTCGCTCAATGATGACCGCGCTACCGCCTCGCACGAGACAGTCATGGCGCAACTGAGGAAAATCGTCACGCCGCAGACTGACGGCCATGCTGCCGATTCAATGGAAGGTTGAAGCTCAAGAAGATTTGACCGCGATACTCACGTATATCGCGCAGCACAACCGGCCGGCAGCGCTGCAGCTTTACCATGACATCGACAACGCCATCTCCCGGCTTCCCTGCCACCCTCACCTATACCGGTCCGGAAGAGTTTCAGGCACGCGCGAACTGGTTGCCCATCCAAACTATGTCGTCGTGTATCGAGTTGAAGCAAGCGCGATAGAAATTCTTGCCGTCATGCATACGCGGCAACTATATCCTTGAGCAACAATACCTCCACCCTTTTGCATGACGCCCCGAGTTTCTAACGCGACACCAGCGCCTGCCGCCCGGCCAGATGCGCCACCACACTCCCCATCACCCGCCCCAGCGGCACCTCCACCCAGCGGTAAAACGCCGCGCCGGCCGCCAGGCTGGCGCCCCAGGCCGTCAGCATGCCCAGTGCCTGCCACTCGGGATCGAGTGGAACGTAGGTGACAAACAAGGCATTCACCAGCAGGCTGACGGGAAAGTGGACGAGGAACACGGCGTACGAGATGCGGCCCAGCGCGTTGATGATGTTCCAGGCGCCGCCCTGTGCAGGCGTGCGGGCGCGGCCGAACAGGAACAGGGCGCAGGCGACGATCAGGGCCAGCGCGATGCGGCTGCGGTAGTCGACGGCCAGGGCCAGCAGGACGGGCACGGCGGCCATGGCCATGAGCACGGTCATGGCGCCGGGTTTACGGGCCGGATCGCTGGCCCACCAGGCCAGCATGCCGAGACCATAGCTGCCGAAGAAATACGGCGCCCAGTTATCCCAGTCCGCGTCGAGATTGAAATACAGCAGGGAAAAGGTGATGCCCACGGTGACGGCCAGCGGCATCAGCCAGTGCCGGCGCCGCTTTCCCGCCACGCGGCCACTCAGCCACAGCAGCGATACGGTCAGCAGGTACAGCTGAAAATCGATGGCCACGTACCAGGCGCCGGCCGACAGCGATTCGTAGCCCAGCACGCCGTGCAGCAGCAAGGCATGGGCGCTCAGCTGGCCCAGGGTGACGGCGGCCGACATGGAATCGTGTTGCATCCAGATGCCGGCCACAGGCGTGATGATGGCCGCGAGCAAGGTGGCAGCCAGGAAAGGTGGCGCCAGCTTGGCATAACGGCGCCAGACCGCTTGCAGAGGGTTGGCAATGCCGGGGCGGCCTGCGGGCGAGAGCGATTTGGCGACGAGAAAGCCGCCGATGACGAGGAACACTTGCACGGCGATGCGCGCGCTGCCGCCGAGCCAGTCCAGCAGCTCGGGCCACAGCGGCTGCACGTAGTCGGACATAGGCCCGTAAAACGCCAGATGGTGCAACACGATCAACTGCGCCGCGCCTGCCTTCAAACCATTGATCCAGCCAAACTGCGGACGATGTGCCAGGTCCGCCTGTGATACCACTGCTGCTGCCGTCATTCCCTATCCTTGCCGTGCCAGGTAGTCTCGCCGGCCATGCGCGCAACGGGCGCGCGGCCGAGGATTTACCGAAAGGCCGACATCATAGCCGAGCCTGGCATTTCGGTGACGCGCGGCAGACGACCGATATCAATCCTTGCGCGACAAATCGGCACGCAACAGGGTCTGGATCACGCTGCCGCCCTGCTCGTTCGCACGCACGGCGACCACCATGGACGGCATGACGAACAGCACGCCATCGTGCTCTTCCCAGGTATCGAGCAGTTGCTCCAGTTCGCGTCCCAGCGACTGCGCCCGCCCGATCTGCCGAGCCAGCTGCGCCTCGCACTTGCCGTCATAGCCGACGCGGCGGGGGCACTCATCGATGCGCACGAACGGCGTCTTGCTGTCGCGCAAGCGCGCGGACAATTGCGCGGCCACCGCCGCCGGCGCGCCATCGAGATACAAATGGTAAGACGGCACACGGCAGCATCTCCCGGACAACAACAGCAAGCCGACCCTGGCGCCGAATGCGGCCGTGGTGGCTACCGGCACATAGGCAAACGGCGGCGTGTTGCCGTCCCATACAAAAGTCTTGCGCTGCTCGGCGGCGTTCGCCCCGCGCCAGCCGGACAGGCAGACGGCATTGTCGGCGGCAAAACAGGTTCGGTAGCCGGTTTGATCGCTGATAAACAATTGCTCTACCGGATTGCGCGCGCCGGCAGCCTCGGGCGCGGTGCCGTCCGGCCGCACTTCCCAGCTGCCCGCGCCGTTCTTGTGCCATGCCAGCGCCGTGCGCGACCAGGCCCATAGCCGCTCGTAAGGGTGGAATTGGTAGGTAGGCGTATCGGCCAGGTAAATTCTCGGCAGCGGGATCGGGTCTCGCCGCTTGCCGTCCGCATCGACGACAAGCACCACGGACGGCGCATATTCGCTATCGACATATGCAAACGACCTTCCATCAGGCGAGATGGCCGCCAGGACATACGCGTACAGGTTGCCATCGCTTTCTGGCGGACTGGGCAGCACAGTGGTTTTTAGGGGCAAGCCACGCAACAGGAAACCGGGGCGCTGGTCGCCGGGAAAATAGCGCACGCCGGGAAAGAGGGGAAAGCCATGCGGATACGCCTCGGTGCCCCTGTAGCCGTCTCTCGACGCCGCGACCTTCTCGACCACGGCCTTGCCCGCTTGCTCGTGGACCAGCGCCAGCACGCTGTCATCGTCAGGCAATCTGACGAAATAGACGGGCTGGGCGAAGTCGGTCCAGCGTTCGATACCACCGGTGGTCTTGACGATAACTTTATCGCCATATATCAGCCGCATGGAATTGTTGTGCGTGGACATCAGGGAACCGCCGCCCTGGCGGTACTCGACCGACAAGGCGGCAAACCGCCCGTATGTGTCGGCCTTGGTCACCTTTTCGCCGCGCCGCAACACATCGGCATATTCGCCCGTGGCCGGCTCCGTGTAAGGCCAGCAGCCAGTGAGCAGTACGAAAGCGGTGGCGCAGCACCAGCGATACCGTGCAGGAATTCTCATGCGTGATCAACCTTTCAGCTTGAGACTGCACTCCAGTGCTGTAAATTCGGCAATCTTGCAGGCATTCTACGACAGATTCAAGGCTGATTCGCTTGCGGCTGCGCGAGGATGGCGTCGAGCAAGCCGGGAAAACGGCTCTCGATATCGGCGCGGCGCAGGGTGTTCATGTGCGTCGTGCCCGCGTTTTCCGTGTAGACGAGGCCCGCTTCGCGCAAGACCTTGAAATGGTGGGAGACGGTCGATTTCGGCCGCCCGCCGTCCAGATCGCCGCAAGCGGCCGCGTCGACTCTGGCCAGGTGGCGCACGATGTCGAGGCGAATGGAATCGCTCAAGGCGTACAGCACTCTTTCGAGGACGAATTCGCTGGCGGGAGGATGTTTGTGTGGACGCATGTGCAGAATCATACAGCATGCGCTATACTAATTCCATTCTTCGAATATTTACGAACTACCGAATCAGCATTCACCCACATTTCCACCAACAAACACAAAGGCCACCATGTCCGCCCTCTTCCAGCCCTACACCCTCAAAGACATCACCCTGCGCAACCGCATCGCCGTGCCGCCCATGTGCCAGTACATGGCCGTCGATGGCCAGGCCAACGACTGGCATCTGTCGCACTACGCGGGCATGGCCCGTGGCGGCGCCGGCCTGGTGATCGTCGAAGCGACGGCCGTGGCTCCGGAAGGCCGCATCACGCCCGGCTGCACCGGCATCTGGAACGATGACCTGGCGCAAGCCTTCGTGCCTGTCGTGAAAGCCATCAAGGCGGCCGGCTCCGTGCCCGGCATCCAGATCGCCCACGCGGGCCGCAAGGCCAGCGCCAACCGCCCATGGGAAGGCGACGACCACATTCCTGAAGGCGACGCGCGCGGCTGGCAAACCATCGCCCCGTCCGCCATCGCCTTTGGCGGCGGCCTGCCGAAAGTGCCGCGCGCCATGGACCTCGACGATATCGCCCGCGTGAAACAGAACTTCGTCGACGCGGCCGTGCGCGCCCGCGAAGTGGGCTTTGAATGGCTGGAACTGCACTTCGCCCACGGCTACCTGGCGCAAAGCTTCTTTTCCGCCCACTCGAACCAGCGCGACGATATCTATGGCGGCAGCCTGGAAAACCGCAGCCGCTTCCTGCTGGAAACATTGAAAGCCGTGCGCGAAGTGTGGCCCGAACACCTGCCGTTGACGATCCGCTTCGGCGTGCTGGAATTTGACGGCCGCGACGAGCAAACCCTGCTCGAATCGATCGGCCTCGTGCGCCAGTTCAAGGACGCGGGCATGGACATGATCAGTGTCAGCATGGGCTTCACCATTCCCGACGTGTCGATTCCATGGGGCCCGGCCTTCATGGGCCCGATTGCCGAACGCGTGCGCCGCGAAGCGGGCGTGCCCGTCTCGTCCGCCTGGGGCTTCGGCACGCCGGCGATTGCCGAGCGCGTCGTCAAGGACGAGCAGCTCGACGTGGTGATGGTGGGCAAGGCGCACCTGGCCAATCCGCACTGGGCATACTTTGCCGCCAAGGAACTCGGCGTGGAACGCGCCTCGTGGACCCTGCCGGCGCCGTACGCGCACTGGCTCGAGCGCTATTGATCGTCCTTGACCGTTGCCGGATGCCCCTCCAGAGGCAGTTCCGGCAGGAACAGCAGGAAGACCAGTCCCAATAGCAGCAGCACGGCGCCGGCGCCAAACACGCTGGCGATCGCATGGCGGTACACGTCCACCGTCTGCGCCGCCGCCTGCGCACCCAGCGCCGAGACGGCTTCCACGCCGTGCTTGTGCAGCTGATGCGCGAGGATGGCGCCCGACGCCGTCACGCCCAGCAAGCCGCCCAGCGAGCGGAAAAATGCCAGCATGGCCGTGCCAACGCCGCGGCGCGCCAGCGGCAAGGCATTTTGCACGGCGATCGTCATGTTCGGCATCACCAGTCCCAGCCCAGTGCCGAGGAAGAAGATGGCCGGCTCGATGATCCAGTAGCCGCGCGACGTTTCCATGCCCCAGGCCAGCACGGCAAACGCCAGCAGCGCCACGGCCAATCCCGCCACCTGCACCATCTTGTACTTGCCCGAGCGCGACAGCACCCGGCCATTGAAGATCGACGAGGCCACCAGCCCCACCATCATCGGCACCGTCATCACGCCGGACTCCGCCGGACTCGTGCCCATCACCAGCTGGAAGAACAGGGGAAAGAAGACGCTGGCGCCCATCAGGCCCATGAAGGTCACGGCCATCACCAGGCTGGCGATATTGAAGGTGCGGTTTTCGAACAGGTCGGGCGGCAGCACGGGCTCATCCACCTGCCCCACGTGCACCGCCAGCCAGATCCCCAGCAGCACGGCAATGCCGCCGCACACCTTGATGGCCAGCCCATCCCACGGCCACTCGGTGCCGCCCAGCGCCAGCACCAGCAGCGCCGCCGTGATGGCGCCCGTCAGCAAGGCCGAGCCCAGATAGTCGATCTTGTGCGCATGCGTGCGCGCCGGTTTGCGCATGGCGCGCGCGATGATGACAAAGGCGGCGACGCCGATGGGCAGGTTGACATAGAAAATCCAGTGCCACGACAAGGCATCCGTGATCACGCCGCCCAGCACGGGACCGAGCACGCTGGTGACGGCATACACGATGGGCACCATGCCCTGCCGCTTGCCCCGCTCGGCCGGCGGCACGATGTCGCCGATGATGATTTGCGCCAGCGGCATGAAGCCGCCCGCACCGAGACCCTGGATGGCACGGAAGATGATCAGCTCCGTCATGTTCTGCGCCAGCCCGCACAGCACGGATCCGAGCAAGAAGGTCAGCAGGGCCGTAATGATCATGGGGCGGCGGCCGTACTGGTCGGCCAGCTTTCCGTACAGGGGCATGGTGGCCGTCGAGGCCAGCACGTAGGCCGTCACCACCCACGACAGATGGGCCATGCCGCCCAGGTCATCGACAATGCGCGGCAAGGCCGTGGCGACGATGCTCTGGTCCAGCGCACCGAGTCCCAGCACGGCCATCAGGCCCAGATAGATGGCGCGCACTTCGCGCTCGGTGACGGGTTTGGCAGCACCTTTTTCTGCGCCTGTGGCTTGATCGTGGCGGCTCATGCTTGTCCGATCTCAAGCAGCGGCTGCATGGCCGCTTCCAGTGCATCGATCTGCTGCGGCGTCAGACGGGCAATGCGCTGCGCCAGCACATCGCGGCGGCGCGCACGCAGGGTTTCGAGGATGGCCAGGCCTTGCGCGGACACCTGCAGCCCCGAGCGGCGCCGGTCTTGCGGATCGGGCGCGCCGCGCTCGACCAGCCCCGCCTCTTCGAGCGACTTGACCTGCGCGCTGACGGTCGGCCCGCGCACATTCTGCAGGCGCGCCAGCGCGGCCACGCCGATGCCGGGCTGCTCGTGGATCAGGGCCAGCAGCATGTATTGCATCATCGACACGCTGCCTTCCAGCTCGCCCCCTTCGCGTTGCATGGAGCGCAGCAAACGCTTGAACGCCGTGCGCAATTCATCGGACAGCGCCAGCGCGCGTTCGGGGATGGGAAGGTCTTCGGTAGTGGGCATGGGAATATATAAGTAGGTAGGCTATCTACCTATATTAGTGCACCTCCGAGCGCTGCGCAAGGTTTTTTCCATCCCCGCCCTTCCCAAAACCGCCGCTGGCCGTCATAATAGCCGCCCTTGGGTCGTTAGCTCAGCTGGTAGAGCAGCGGACTTTTAATCCGTTGGTCGCAGGTTCGAATCCCGCACGGCCTACCAAGAATTTGCAGTACGCTGACTTGCCGCCATGGCAAGCCCGTACCGCACAGTGTTACCGCAGTAAGTAGTCAAAGTTTTTGGGTCGTTAGCTCAGCTGGTAGAGCAGCGGACTTTTAATCCGTTGGTCGCAGGTTCGAATCCCGCACGGCCTACCAAGAATTTAGCAGGACAGGGCAGGGTTACCCGCTTCGGCGCGTAGCCCTTTTTTGCGTCCCTGTATTTCTATTTTTAAAGTCGCCCTGGCAACGTCGTCTCCTTGCTTAGCTTAGGTTCGTCCAACAGCTTGGCTTTGAAACTAAGCAGTTCCTCAGGCGGCACATCAAAGCGAGCCATCCAGCGAGCGGCAGCAGCGCCACGGATACGCGGCTCACCAAACGCAGATGCGCCGTGAAAACTTCCCATGTTGGTGCTTCTTACTTCCTTCAGCAGCATGTTCGGCAACACATAGGATGCTGGCTGTGGATCATCATCTACTGACGCAGGTGCCGCGTAAGGCCCAGCCTGAATGACTATGCCTTCGCTGTACGGGTACAGGGCAAACCAGTCCATCGGCAACTCCGAGCGCGCCGCCGAAATACCGCCGGCCTTTTCAAGCAATTCGTTATTGATCGCGGTCAGCCATGACACTGTTTTAATCCCAGTCCCGGCACCCTTCATTGCCTTGATAGGACTGCCAATGTCGTAGTCATAGTATTCTTCTGAGGTGATCGCTTCAGTAGGCTCGTTGTCGTAGGCACGCACCAACGACAGCACCAGCCCATTGCCGCCATACCCATGCACGGCTTTCAACAAGTCGGCGAACTTGACAAACATCGCCTGAAAGGCCAGCGGGTGTTCTTCCGCGTACAAATGGGGCATGGAAAAGCGTACGACAGACAGCCCCCAAGTACCCATCTTAGCCTGCCAGTCACCCCTGCCAGCGACTTGAAATTCCCATTCACCCGCGTCTACATTCTGCTCCCCACTCGTGTACCCGAAGCTTACGGCACTAGCCTCCGTTAGCTGCTTCATCAACTCAGCCATAGGCTGGGCGTCACGGTAGGGCAGACGATCCTTGCCATCTTTAGGCTCTTCACGCCAGAGCCAAGTAAGATATTGCCCTGCTATGGCTTCGTACTCGTCGAAGCATGCACAAATTGCAGCCCGTGCAGCAGGCGTATGGGCGTCTTTGAAGAACAACGTACCTGTCAAGGCGGGAATCGCCCCCACGTAGCCTTTCTTCGCACGTTCCATGAATTGGCCACCGGGAATCGCCATCCTTTCCTGATTCTCTTTCAGGAGCTTAATCCTGTCGATTTTTGAAAGTTCATCCATGCTCTTAGTCCTTTAGATTCGGAAGTTTCTTGGGTAGCCTAGGACGTCTTCCACCACGCCCGCCCTTATTGGCGATGATGTCAAGCATTCCCTTCAACTCGTCCTTCAGTTCTTCCGCCTTCAAATCCTCTGTACGCTTCTTGCGGTCTGGATCGTCACAGCTACACATTGTCGGCGTCAGCAATGCCAACTTGTCTTCGCCAGATATTATTTCATAGCTTTCTGCTTGAAGGCTGCCCCAAGGGTCACCATCGAACTTGATCTCGACTACCTGTTTGATATTGTCGTGTGTTGGCGGCTTTGTAGGGTCTTTGACGATAACAACATCCGGGCGGCGCACATAACCTTCGCCCGGCAACCATAGCGGATGCGTAGGGTCGGCGTCCCAGTTCTTCTTAATCCAGCCGGGCGCCCAACGGTGGGCCATCGTTTTTGTATTGAAATCCATGATCGGCACTGGCGGGTACTTGGTCATATCGTAGTTGACTTCAGCCTTGTGCTCGCTCTGATAACCCGCCAAGGCGTCGCGTTTGCTCATCATTTTTGATACGCACACTTGCCGCAGGCTTTGCCCTTTCTTACCAATTTCTGGCACAGCCTTACACTCGCAAACAGCCATACACAGTACGTCTTTGTCTTTTCCGTTTACCTCGGCGAAATTGATATGAACAGGTGTTGTAGTTCCATTGAGCGACATTTCTCCTGTAGGGTAAGGGCCACTCATGCGCCTGACTCCATAAGGTCAAACGCAAGCGCTTCGGAGGCATCACGCTCGATCCATTGAGTGAATCCCTCGCTGTCAGTCTGCCCGGTAAGGTACTGGCCGTCCGTTGATCGTACACGCACGCTAGTAGCTGCAACAGGTTCGCCAGTGATACGGTCAAGCACTTGGAAGCGGCCCTTGAACCTCTGCCCCTCCGAGTCTACAGGTTCGTCTTCGTAGGCCGCAGCCATCGTACCGCTAATCAGCCCAAACCGATCATCAAGTCCACCTCCAGTACCGGGGGCGGCTCCGCCACTAGGAACAGTCGTTGTTATGCCCTGCTTGCCACCGATGAGGGTTGCCCCACACGCGACCTTGCAGCCGTCGTAGGCGACAGGAGCACCATCAGAAATGAAGTTGGGATCGCCTTGCGCAATTGGAAACACGCCTTTACAACGCGGACAACTCACCATATCACCCTGACGCGCCCACGGAAACCCCATAGTGTCCGTCGTAGACCCTGCTGTAATCACTATCCCGCCATGGTCTGTTTTGTCGCCTAATACGATGATAAGCTGCCCCATATTGCCCTCACATTAATCTTATAAAAAAAACATTAACAATTCATTGTAAAGGGAAAATAATAAAACGCAACAAGTTCTAGGTACCGCAGTGAGAAGTCCGGGCAAAGATAGTACTGAGCACAAGAACGGGGAATGCATGCGGGTTCTGACACGTTAGAGGCCTGAACTTTTAATCCGTTGGTCGCAGGTTCGAATCTCGCACGGCCTACCAAGAATTTGCAGCAAACAAAAAGCCAACCGTTCGCGGTTGGCTTTTTGTTTTGCGCACCAGCTATTCCAGCCCCTCCCCATACCTCCCCGGAGTCACGCCCATTACCCGCTTGAACATGGCGATGAAGGCGCTGACGTTGTCGTAGCCCAGGTCCAGCGCAATTGCCGTGACGGGCTGGCCGGCGGCCAATAGCTCCAGGGCGCGCAGGATGCGGGCGCGTTGGCGCCAGGCGGATGGCGTAAAGCCGGTCTCGAGCGTGAAACGGCGGGCCAGGGTGCGCGGCGACACGCCGGCCCAGGCGGCCAGCGCTTCCACGCCCCGCTCGTCGGCCAGGTCATCGAGGATGGCGCGCGCCACGCGCAGCAGGCGCGGGTCCGTGGGCAGGGGCAAGCCGAAGGGCTCGTGCGGCGCGGCGGCGATTTCGTCGAGGATCACGCCTGCGATCCGTTCCTGCCGCGCATCCAGCGCGCCATCGTCCCAGGCGCTGGCGCGGCCCACCGCTTCGCGCAGCAAGCCCGAGACGCGCATCACGCACGGCGCGGCGGGCAAGCTGGCGCAACTGGCTTCGTCCACATACACGCTCCAGCCCGCAAACGGGCCATGCGAACGCAGGCCATGGACGTGATGGGGCGGCATCCACACGCAGTGGCTGGCCGGCACTACCCACTGCCCGCTGTCGGCGGCAACGGAAAGCAGGCCTCGCATGGCGCCGAACAACTGGCCGCTGGCGTGGCGGTGCGCCGCCGTCACCCTTTCCTGCCGCTGGGTAATGCGCATGGCGCGCAGCGGCAGTGATGGCGACAAGATTGGCGGATTTGACGTATTGAATGACATAAACAACGCAGGCAAGACAATCTGGCCATCATACAGTGAAGTCTTTCCAACATTCAGGAGTTCACCATGCGTGCAGAAGACGTATTGCCGGATCAACAAAACCAGGGCCAGTTCAATGGCGTGACCGTACGCAAGGGCACGGTGGGCGCCTTCCTGGCCAATGCCAAGGTATGGCTGGACGAGTCCAGCGGCATCGACGAAAAGGCCATCGCCAAGCGCGACATTGTCGACGCGCTGCCCGCCCTGCGCGCGCTGGGACTGTTCGATATTGTGCAAGTGCGCGATGCGGCGCTGCGCGAACTGGTGGCCGCTTCTGCCGCGCGAGCAGGCTGACTCGTCCACGGCGCGCATTTCCTCTATCATGCTGCTTTGCCCGCCTTCGCACCCGTCATGCCGTTTACCATTGCCACCCACGTCCACAGCGAACTGATCATCAAGAAAAGCCGTTTCATCGGTTGCGTGCAGCCGATGACGGACCGCGCCAGCGCGCAGCAGGTGGTCAATGACTTGAAGGCGCAGCATCCTGGCGCCTGCCATGTGTGCTGGGCGCTGCTGGCGGGCGGGCAGTCGGCGGCCGTCGACGATGGCGAACCGAGCGGCACGGCCGGGCGGCCCATGCTCGACGTGCTGCGCCACCAGGACCTGGAAGGCGTGCTGGCGACGGTCGTGCGCTATTTTGGCGGGATCAAGCTGGGCGCGGGCGGCCTCGTGCGCGCCTACACGGACAGCGTAGCGCAAGCGTTGTTGCAAGCGGAAAAGACGGCCATCGTGCGCCAGCGAACCCTGCGCTGTACGGTGCCGTATGCGATGGAAGGCATGCTGCGCCGCGAACTCGATGGCGCCGGCGCCGCCTTGCTGAACGTGGAACACGGCGAGCACGTGCTGTTCGACTTCAGCCTGCCTGAAACGGCGGCCACCGCCCTGCTCGCGCATCTGCATGAGGCGGGCAATGGACGGATAGCCTGGCTGAAAGTGGAAGCCGAAGAGGAAGAATAAAACTTACAAATTAGGCGGGCGCTTGAGCTGCAGCAAGATGAAATGCGTCCACGCCAGCGCCGGCAGCACCATCAACAGCAGCATCAGTCCGGCCGGCATGTCCGGCACGAAACGCACGAAGCAACCAAGAAAGCCGGCGATGGCCAGCCAGAAGCGCCAGTTGAAGGCATACGCCTTGCGCGCCACCGTGGCCAGCGCGATGCGCCAGAATTCCAGCAAGGCCCACACGCCGCCCGTCAGCAGCAGCGCGGCCAGGGCGTTGGTGCCTGGGGCGTCGGCCCAGGTGCGCACCAGGTTATACAACAGCACGGGATAGCCGGCCGTGATGGCCAGGGTGGCCGGGCCGGCGGCGATGACAGCTTCAAACAGCTGCCCTTTGGAACGATGATCCACTGATACTCCTCAAGCCACGACGCCGGAATGGGCGGCGATCACTTGCAGCGCGCCGGCCGCGTCCTGCGCCCAGACGCGCGTAAAACGGAAGTCGCCATGCGTTTCCACGTCGTGATAGGTGCCCGTCAGCTGCATGCGCACGGAAACGACGGCCACGTTGCCGTTGATGCGCACATGGCGCTCGGACGCGCGCAAGTCGGTGATGGCCAGCAGGCGCTGCTCGTGCGCGGCCAGGTCCGCATGCTTGCTCAGCAAATGGCCCAGGTGATTCGTAAACAACAAGTCGTCGGCCAGCAAGGCGTTCAGCCCGGCCACGTCGGAGGCCATCATGGCCAGGCGCAAGCGCTCTTCCGCATCGAGCACTTGTACTTCAGTTAATGCATTCATCTTCTTCCTATCAAATAGTCTGGCGCATCTTAGCAAACGGGAAAAGCATGCTTGCACGAAATAGCTAAATTCACAATCAGCCACAAGGCTTATACCTGTGAAGCATATTTATATAGCGTAATATTCGCAGCGGTATTGCGCAAAACGCCACCATAGTACTGTACAGTGCTTGCCCTTCCGCCCCGGGCTGGGGCAGCTGTCAGTTGTAGTACTGTTTTATGTGCTCCGTGCAGTCTCGAATAAAACCAAGATAAGGCCCCTTCATGGCAATTAACATCATCCTGAACCTGCTCGTTGCGTTGCTCGTCTTCGCTTTCATGTTCCACCAGCAACGCAAACACGCGACGTTTACCGTGCGCGTCTTCACGGGCCTGGGCCTGGGCGTGCTGCTCGGCGCGGCCGTGCAGTGGCTGTACGGCGCCGGCTCGCCCATCATCGCCGGCACCAATGAATACATGGACATCGTCGGCAGCGGCTACGTCAAACTGCTGCAGATGATCATCATGCCGCTGATCATGGTGTCCATCATTTCCGCCATCCTGAAACTCAAGGACGCGAGCTCGCTGGGCAAGATCAGCGCGCTGACCATCGGCACCCTGCTCATCACCACGACCATCGCCGCCGCGCTGGGCATCCTGATGGCCAAGCTGTTCGGCCTGACGGCTGTCGGCCTGACGTCGAGCGCCGCCGAAGTGGCGCGGGGCATGCAGCTGCAAGGCTCGCTGGAAACGGCGAAAGCCCTGTCCCTGCCGAAACTGCTGGTCAGCTTCGTGCCGACCAACCCCTTCCTCGACATGACGGGCGCGCGCAAGACGTCGACCATCGCCGTGGTCGTGTTCTCGATCTTCATCGGCATTTCGGCCACGGGCATCGCAGCGAAAAAGCCGGAGATTTTCGCCTCGTTCGAGAACTTCATGAAAGTGGCGCACGCCATCGTCATGCGCATGGTCACCCTGGTGCTGCGTCTGACGCCGTACGGCGTGTTCGCGCTGATGTTTGAAGTGGTCGCTTCGTCGAGCTACACGGACATCTTGAAACTGATCAACTTCGTCGTCGCCTCGTACAGCGCGCTGATATTGATGTTCCTCGTGCACCTGGCCATCATCGCCGGCGTGGGCCTGAACCCGCTGCGCTTCGTGAAAAAAGTCTTCCCCGTGCTGGCATTCGCGTTCACGTCACGCACCAGCGCAGGCTCGATTCCAATGAGCGTGCAGACGCAAACCCAGCGCCTGGGCACGCCGGAAGGCATCGCCAACTTCGCCGCCTCGTTCGGCTCGACCATCGGCCAGAACGGCTGCGCCGGCATCTATCCCGCCATGCTGGCTGTCATGATCGCCCCGACAGTCGGCGTCGATCCCTTCACGGTCAGCTTCCTGCTGCCCTTGCTGGCCATCATCACCATCGGTTCCGTCGGCGTGGCCGGCGTGGGCGGCGGCGCCACGTTTGCCGCGCTGATCGTGCTGTCGGCGATGGACTTGCCCGTCGCGCTGGCCGGCTTGCTGATCTCGGTCGAACCGCTGATCGACATGGGCCGCACGGCTCTGAACGTGAGCGGCTCGATCACGGCCGGCACCGTCACCAGCCGGGTCATGGGACAGACCGACCTGGCCGTCTACAACAGCGACGATGCGCCGGACTTGGACGAAGCGGAACACGCCGCCTAAGCAGCTCTCCAGCGGCGCGCCGCGCCTTGCCGCTTTCCTCTATATTTATCAACAATAAATACGGAGGAAGGCGCAAGGCGATGGAACAGAAATGGCCGCAGCAAATCTGGATCGTGCGTCACGGCCAAAGTGCCGGCAACGTGGCGCGCGATGCCGCCGAAGCGGAAAAACAGTTGTTGATCGCCATCGCCGAGCGCGATGTCGACGTCCCCCTCTCCGAGCTTGGCACGCGCCAGGCGCAAGCCCTGGGCGACTGGTTCGCCACCCTTCCCCCTGAACAACAACCGACCGTCGTGCTGTATTCGCCGTACGTGCGGGCGCAGCAGACGGCGCAAGCCGTGCTGGCGCGCATCGATGCGGACAGCTTGAACTCCGTGGTGGCCGACGAGCGCCTGCGCGAAAAGGAATTCGGCATCCTCGACCGCCTGACCGTGCACGGCATCGCCAGCAAGTATCCGGAACTGCACGAGCAGCGCCAGCACGTGGGCAAGTTTTACTTCCGTCCGCCGGGCGGCGAAAGCTGGTGCGACGTCATTCTGCGCCTGCGCAGCGTGCTCGACACCATCACCCGCGAATACAGGGGAGAACGGGTGCTGATCGTCGGCCATCAGGTCATCGTCAATTGCTTCCGCTACCTGCTCGAGCGCTGCGACGAGCAAGCCATCCTGGCCATCGACAAGGCGGCCGACGTGCCCAACTGCGGCGTCACTTCCTATGCTTTCAACCCGGCTTTGGGCAAGCACGGCAAGCTGCAGCTGGACCTGTGCAACTTCGTCGCGCCACTGGAAGAATCGGGTACACCCGTCACGGCCCAGCCCGACATGCCGGCCGCGCCCAAATCCTAGTTTTTTCGGAGGCCATGCATGGACACCACCGACATCACGCCTACCCTGCTGCGCTCCTGGCCCCTGCCCATGCCGCAGCCCGACGGCGACAAGGAAGTGCGCGGCCATCTGCTGATCGTCGCCGGCTCGGCCGAGATGCCGGGCGCCATCGTGCTGGCCGCTACGGCAGCGCTGCGCGCGGGTGCAGGCAAGCTGACCCTGGCGACGGGTGCATCGGTGGCGGCGCAGGTAGCCATCGCCATGCCTGAGGCGCGGGTCATCGGCCTGGACGAAACGGCGCAAGGCGGCTTCCGGCATGAGGCGCAACACCAGCTGGCGCCGCTGGCCGGCAAGGTCGATGCCGTGCTCGTCGGGCCAGGCATGTGCGACACGGCCGCCAGCTGCGAGCTGATGCGACATTTGCTGCCCCTGTTTGCGAATAGCCGTCTGATCCTTGACGCCTGCGCCATGCAGGTCGTGCGCAAGCCCGCGCACTTCCGCTTCGACCAGCCCGTGCTGCTGACGCCGCACGCGGGCGAGCTGGCCCAGCTGATGGGCCTGTCAAAGGACGCCGTGCTGGCCGACCCGCATGCCTGCGCCACGGACGCGGCGCGGCGCTGGAACGCCATCGTCGCCCTGAAAGGCGCGCTGACCGTCATCGCCATGCCCGATGGCACGACCTGGACGCATGCGGGCGGCAATATCGGCCTGGCCATTTCCGGCTCCGGCGACACCTTGGCCGGCATCATCACGGGCCTGGCGGCGCGAGGCGCGCCGCTGGAGCAGGCGTGCGCCTGGGGCATCGCCCTGCATGCGCTGGCGGGCGAACAGCTGGCCCTGCGCTTCGGCATCCTCGGCTACCTGGCGCGCGAAATCCCGGCCGAGATTCCAGCGCTGCTGCGCAATCTGGCGGCATAAAAACAACAGCATAAGCATATCCAGAAAGAATCGTTAGCGCCGGCGGGCGCCTCCCTTAAGCTCATTGCAACTGTTTCCATACGAACACTAATCGAGCCCAAAGGACACCGCCTTGTATCCGCGCCATTCAACCGCCTCCCCATCCCTTCCCGCCACGCCGCTGCGCGCCATCGTGCTGGCCTGCGCCATGCTGGGCACCGCGCCCGCCTGGGCACAGGACGCGCAAACCAGCACCAGCACAGGTACCGCCGCTGAAACGGCCAGCGCCAGCATCGACCAGGTCACCGTCGTCGGTTCGCGCGCGCGCAACCGCACGGTGTTCGACAGCAGCGTGCCCATCGACCGTTTCGGCGCGCGCGAAGTGAGCAATGCGCTGTCGACGGGCGATGTGGGCGCGGCCCTGCAAAACCTGTCGCCGTCGATCAACTTCCCCCGCATCGAGTCAAGCGGCGCGTCGGACTCCGTGCGCGGCATCCAGTTGCGGGGACTGGCGCCCGACCAGGTGCTGGTGCTGATCAACGGCAAGCGCCGCCACACGAGCGCCGTGCTCGACACGGAAAGCAGCTTCGCCGGCACCGTGCCGGTGGACATCAATGCGATTCCGCCCAACGCCATCGACCATATCGAAATCCTGCGCGACGGCGCCGGCGCCCAGTACGGCAGCGACGCCGTGGCGGGCGTGATCAACATCGTGCTGAAAAAGGCGCGCACGGGCGGCTCCGCTTCCGTCAGCTACGGCGCCAACCACACGCATTTCGAGCCGACCGACCAAACCCTGATGGATGGCCAGACCGTCATCGTCAACGCCGACTATGGCGTGCCGCTGGGCGAGGCGGGATTCTTCCGCTTCGGCGCGGAAACGCGGCGCCGCTCGCCCACGGAACGGGCCGGCCCCAGCGACGCGGGCTGGACGTCCTACAACTTTACGCCGGCCGACCAGGCGCTCGACGGCAAGGTCGTGTTCAAGTCCGGCGACTCGCGCCAGCGCAACAACTATGTGTTCTACAACACCCAGCTCACCCTGGCCAACGGCCTCGACCTGTACTCGTTTGCCACCCTCAACGAGCGCAAGTCCGACGGCAGCGCCTACTTCCGCTATCCGGGCGACCCGTCGAACGTACTGGCCCTGTATCCGAACGGCTACCGCCCCGTCACCAACGGCGACAAGCGCGACCTCAGCATCGTAGCCGGCGTACGCGGCAGCGCGGGCGAATGGAACTGGGACGCCAGCGCGCGCCACGGCAGCGACCGCTTTGACTACGGCGTGAGCCACTCCGTCAACGCCTCGCTGGGCGCGGCCAGCCCCACGCGCTTCAGCCTGGCCGGCTTCGATTTCCGCCAGAATGCCTTGAACCTCGATGCCACGCGGACCATCGACATCGGCTTGCCCGCCCCCTTGAGCGTGGCCGTGGGCGCGGAATGGATGCGCGAGACCTACACCAGCTCGGCCGGCGACCCTGCCTCGTATGCGGCCGGCAGCTTCACGGACGCGCCGCCGGGCGCGCAAGCGGGACCGGGCTTGCGCCCATCGGACGCCTACGATGGCAGCCGCCAGATCCGCTCCGTGTATGCGGACGTGGAAAGCGATCTCACGCCGCGCCTGCTGGTGGGCGCCGCCGCCCGCTACTCGCACTACAGCGACTTCGGCAGCGCCAGCACGGGCAAGCTGTCCACGCGCTACAAAGTGACGGACAATTTCCTCGTGCGCGGCTCGCTGTCGAACAGCTTCCGCGCACCGGCCCTCGTACAGACGGGCTTCCGCTTCGCCACACTGAACTTCAACGCCGATGGCACGGCCCTGCAAACGGCGGCCCTGCTGCCGGCCGGCGACCCGCTGGCGCGCAGCTTCGGCGCACAACAGCTGAAACCTGAAAAATCGACCAACGTCTCGCTGGGCCTGGCCTGGAAACCGGCCGCCGCCACCAGCGTGACGGTGGACGCCTACGTGATCCGCATCCGCGACCGCATCACGCGCTCGAGCGACTTGCAAAGCGACGCCGTCACGGCCTACCTGGCCGCGAATGGCCGCAGCGACATCCAGTCCGTGGCCTACCTGGCCAATTTGCTCGACACCGCTACCCGCGGCCTGGACGTGGTGCTGAACCACGACCTGGCGTTCACGTCAGGCAAACTGAACCTGAACGCGGCGCTGAACCTGAACAAGACCAGCCTCGACAAGGTGCGCCAGAGTTCCGCTGCGCTGGCCAATATCGATCCGAGTCTGACCCTGCTGACGGAGACGAGTTTGTTCCGCATCAAACATGCGTCCCCCAACAGCAAATTGATACTCGGTGCCGACTGGCAGGCAGCCGGCTGGGGCGTGCAGGCGCGCGCCACGCGCTTTGGCGAGCTGAAAGATTTTTCGTACGACAGCGATGCGCCCCTGATCGACGGCATCCCCGCACAGCGCTTCGGCGCCGTCTGGTCGCTGGACCTGGAAGGTCAGCTGAAACTGAGCAAACAGCTGACCTTGAGCGTGGGCGGCAACAACATCCTCGACCGCTATCCGCAGCGCGTGCGGGAAACGAATAACGCCACGTATGGCGGCGCCCTGCCCTACAATTTCATCAACCCCATCGGCGTCAATGGCGCGTACTTTTACGCCAAGCTGAACTACACCTTCTAACGCCACGGAAAGAACCCATGATCATCAAGAAAATATCCCACCTCGTCGCCGGCGCCTGCCTGAGCGCCCTCATGCTGTCCGCCGCCCAGGCCGCCGCACCGCTGGTGCTGATGACGGACTTCGGCACGGCCGATGGCGCCGTGTCCGCCATGCATGGCGTCGCCTATGGCGTCGATCCCCAGCTGACCATCTCGGACCTGACGCACCAGATTCCCGATTACGACATCTGGCTGGGCGCCTACCGTTTGTACCAGACGGCCAATTACTGGCCACAAGGCACGGTGTTCGTGTCCGTCATTGATCCGGGCGTGGGTACGGCGCGCAAGTCGGTGGTGCTGAAAACCAAGGGCGGCCGCTATTTCGTGGGGCCGGACAATGGCCTGTTCACCCTGATCGCCGAGCGCGACGGCGTGGCGGAACTGCGCGAAATCGATGAAAAGGTCAACCGCCTGGCGGGCTCCGCCGAGTCCTACACCTTCCATGGCCGCGACGTGTACGCTTATGTCGGTGCGCGCCTGGCCTCGGGTGCCATCCGCTATGAACAGGTGGGCCCACAATTGCCGAGCGAATCCGTGGTCAAGATCGCGTATCAAAAACCGGTACGCGACGGCAATACCATCCGCGGCATCGTGCCCGTGCTCGACGTCAAGTATGGCAACGTGTGGACGAATATCCCGAAATCGCTGCTCGACGAATTGCAGGTGAAACTGCACGATCCGCTGCAAGTGCGCATCCTGCACAAGGGCAAGCAAGTGGCCAAGGTCACGGCGCCGTTCGAGCACACGTTTGGCGGCGTGGCCAAGGGCAAGCCCCTCGTCTACCTGAACAGCCTGCTCGACGTGGCCGTGGCCATCAGCCAGGGCGACTTTGCCGCAAAACACCACGTCGAGTCGGGCGTGGATTGGGAAGTGGAAGTGAGCAAGATTTCTCCGTCGAAATAAGCATGGTCCACGGCCAAGGCACACAGTCCTGGCCGTTTCAAATTTTGCTACTGCAGGTTTGCGCTACGTCAAACCAAACGCTCTCCACGCGCCCACAACGCCGCTCATTTGTAATTGTGGTGAACCTGCGCCCACCTGCCTACTCTAAATTTTGCAAACGATGCCAGCCTTGTTCCAGATGCGCGATCTGGCAAGGCATGCTTTTCCACGACAGCATTCCACTGAAAAGGAACAATCATGACGGCTCCACTCCTGACCACCAGCAAGCTCGTTCTCGGTAGCGCCATCGTCTGTGCGCTGCTGGGCGGATGCAACAAACGTAACGACACCGACACTGGCACCGGTGCCACCACCTCGCCGAACACGACGAACCCGGCAACCGCACCCGGCACCAGCGGAACAAGCGGGACCAGCGGCACATCGGGTACCACCACGCCGGATACCACGACACCCGGCATGACGCCGGGGACGACACCAGGCACGACCAACCCCGATGGCACGACCACGCCGCCAACCACGCCACCCAACGGCACCACGCCGGGCACGGGAACCGGCACCGGAGGTACGGGCACAGGCACAGGCACTGGTACGGGCACTGGTACGGGTACCACCACGCCGCCGCGCAGCAGTTAAGCGCAGGCAAAAAAAGAGCCTTCCGCAGAAGGCTCTTGCAATACCACGGCGTAGCGAAAGCTGCGCCTTGGCCCGGTATTACTTTTGCAGGCTGACCGGCGCCGCTTTCGGTGTGCGGCGTCCCATCAGGAACAGCACGGCCTTTTTCAGCATGCGGTAGACGAAGCGCACCATCAGCAGGGTCAGCACGCACTCGAGCAAGGTCAGGATCATGGCCACGGCCACAGGCATGCGCGCGGCGCGGCGGTGGAACTTGGCCACGGCGCCATCGCGGGCGATCTCGATGCTGTCATAGAAGGTCGGCACGACCAGCAGGGTCAGAATCGTCGAGGTGATGGTGCCGCCGATGATGGCGATCGCCAGCGGACGGTAGAATTCGCCGCCCTCGCCCAGGCCCAGCGCCACGGGGAACATGCCGGCGATCAGCGCAAACGTCGTCATCAGGATCGGTCGCAGACGCATGCGGCCCGCATACATCAGCGCGTCTTCGCGGCCATGGCCCTCTTCCTCGCGCTTGCGCGCCGCATCGAGCAACAGGATGGCGTTCTTGGCGACCAGGCCCATCAGCATGATGATGCCGATAAAGCTCATCAGGTTGAGGGTGTTGTTCGTGATCACCAGCGCCACCACCACGCCGATCAAACTGAGCGGCAAGGACATCATCACGGCCACCGGCGCCGTGAAGGAACCGAACTGCATCACCAGGATCAAATACATCAGGCCGATACCCATCACCAGTGCGATCAGCATTTCCGTGAACAGCTCTTGCTGGTCCTGGCCCGCGCCACCGAGCGCCAGGCCGTAGCCGGGCGGAAAGTCGATGGAGTTGGCCAGCTTCATGGCGTCGCTCGTCACTTCGCCGTTCGAGCGGCCCTGCGCATTGGCCGACACGGTGATCGTGCGCTTGCCATTCTTGTGTTCGATGCCGGACGGCCCCTTGCCCATGGTAATGGTGGCGATCTGGTCGAGCGGCACCATTTGCGACGTGCCCGTCACGCTGATCGGCAGGCGCTCGATGTTTTCCGATGCCACACGGTCGTCGGGATGCAGGCGCACGGCCACGTCGCGCGTCTCGCCCGTCGGATCGACCCAGTCGCCCACTTCCACGCCGGCAAAGGCCACGCGCAGCGATTGCGCCGCGTCGTTGACGGAAATACCCATCGAGTTGGCCAGGCCACGGTTGAGTTCGATCTGCAGCTCATTCTTCGGGTCTTGCTCGGACAGGCCCACGTCGACGGCGCCAGGAATGGCGCGCAGCTTGTCCATGTAGGCATTGGTAATTTCCATCAGTTTGCGCGAATCCGGGCCCGTGAATTCCACCTGGATCGGTTTTTGCGAACCGTTGCTCAAGTCATCCTGCACCACGTATTCGGCACCCACCAGGCGCGACATCTTCTCGCGCAGTTCGACCGCGATTTCCTTGGCCGAACGCTTGCGGGTGTTGCGCTTGCCGATGTCGACATACACTCGTCCGCCGCCCGCGGTGATGGAGCTATTGGTATCCTTGGTTTCAGGCAAGGTACGCGCCAGCACGGCCGCCGCTTCCAGTTTCAGACGCGAATACTCGATGCTGCTCGACGATGGCGTGCGCACATTGATCATCAGGTTGCCCGAATCGGATGCCGGCAGGAAACTCGTGCCGCCATGCGTTGCATGCAGAACGATGGCGCCCACCAGGCTGCCGAAGGCGATGACGGCCATCCAGCGGCGGTGATGCAGGGCCCAGGCGATGACTCTGCCATAGCGGTCGGCCTGGTGGTCGAACCAGTGGTTGAATTTATCGAGCACCCGGCCGATGCCTTTTTTCGGTGCCGAGTGTTCCTCGACCGGGTCGCCCCAGTAGGCTGACAGCATGGGGTCGAGCGTAAACGAAATGCCCAGGCTGACGAGCACCGAGCACGTCACCGTCAAGGCGAACGGGCGGAACCATTCGCCGGAGATACCGGGCATGAAGGCCACGGGGATGAAGACGGCGATGATGGAGAAGGTCGTGGCGGCCACGGCCATGCCGATCTCGGCCGTGCCTTCCAGCGCGGCCGTGCGGCGGTCCTTGCCCATCTGCATGTGGCGTACGATGTTTTCGCGCACGACGATGGCGTCATCGATCAGCACGCCAATGGCCAGCGACAAGCCCAGCAGGGTCATGAAGTTCAGGGTAAAGCCGCACAGCCACACGGCAATGAAGGCGGCAATCACGGACGTGGGCAGGCTCAGCGCCGTGATCAGGGTCGAGCGCCACGAGTTCAGGAAAGCGTAGACGACGAAGATCGTCAGCACGGCACCCAGCACCAGCGATTCGATCACGTTGTTCAAGCTGTGCTGGGCGTTTTCGCCACCGTCGCGCGTCACTTGCAACAAAGTGCCCTTCGGCAAGGTCTTGTTGATTTCCGCCACCATGTCGCGGATCTTGTTGGCCACGCTGACGGTGGACGCGTCGCGCACGCGGGTGATGGAAATGCCCACGTTGGGCTTGCCGCTGCGCATGCTCAGGCTGTTGACTTCGGCAAAGCCATCCTCGATGGTGGCCACTTGCGCCAGACGCACGATTTCCTCGCCGCGGCGCTTGATCACCACTTGTTCGAAATCGGACGGCGACTCGATGCGGCCCACGAGGCGGATGCTTTTCTCGTCCAGGGTGCCGCGCACCTTGCCCACGGGGGCGTTCGTATTCTGGTTGCGCAAGGCGGTCACGACGTCGCTGACGGACACATTGTATTCACGCAATTTTTCCGCGCGCAGCAGCACGGACAGTTCGCGCTTGAGCGAACCGCCCACGTTGACCAGCGCCACGCCATCGACGGTGCGGAAACGGTCCGACAGCACGTCTTCGGCCAGGCGCGAGATTTCCGCATGGCTTTGCGAATTCGACGACAGCGCCAGTTGCATGATCGGCTCGGCAGCCGGGTCGATGCGCTGCAAGATAGGCTCGCGCATTTCCGTCGGCAACTTGTAGCGCACGGCGGCAATCGCATTGCGGATATTGTCGGACGCTTCGATCAAATTGGTATTGAAGGAAAACTTCAGGAAGATACTGGCAGAACCTTCATTCGAATCGCTGTTGACTTCGGTCACGCCGGAAATGCTTTGCAGCGACTTTTCCAGGCGGTTCACCACTTCGCGCTCGACCGTGTCGGGCGAGGCGCCAGGGTAAGGAATGCTGACGACGATGAAGGGCACTTCGACGTCCGGGTTCTGGTTGACGCGCAGTTTCTTGAGCGCCAGCAAGCCGACGCACATCATCGCCAGGATCAGGACGATGGTGGCGGTGGGCCGCTTGATACTGAAATCGGAAAGGAACATGGCTTAGTTTCCTTTACCGGCAACGGCGGCGCTGCTGCTGGCCACGGCAGCGGCGGGCACGGCCTTGGCTGCCGTCAATTCCACTTTCTGCCCATCCTTGAAGGTCGAGCCCGGCGTGCGCAGCACGGTGTCGCCGCTGGCCAGGCCGCTTTGCACTTCCCACTGGCCCGTGCGCACGTCGCGCGCGCCGATGCGCAAGTTGACTTTATGCAAGGCCTTGTCCTTGACTTTCCATGTGTACGTGACGTCGCCCGCCTTCACCAGGGCCGAGTCGGGGATCATCAGCGCGCTGACGGTTTCCGTCTCGATGCGTCCTTCCGCATACAGGCCGGCCACGCGCGGCTGTTCCTTGTCGTTGAAATCGACGAGCACGGCCACCTGGCGCGTGACGGCATTGGCGGCAGGATCGACTCGGCGCACCTTGCCCGCGAAATCCTGGCCCGGATAACCATTGATGCGGAACAGCACGGGCTGGCCCACCTTGACGACACCGATCTTGTCGGCCGACACCAGGCCTTCGAGGCGCATACTGGTCGGATCGATGACCCTGATCAATTCCTTGCCGATTTGCGCCGTATCGCCATTCGATACCTTGCGCTCGCTCACGATGCCGTCGAACGGCGCACGCACGAGGGTGCGCTGCAGCTGCTGGCGGGCCTGGGCGGCGCGGCTTTTCGCGGCGGACAGATCGCTCTGTGCATTGTTGCGGCGGATTTCCGCATCTTCCAGAGCCTGCGTCGACGTCATGCCCGAGGCGCGCAGGGTTTTCATGCGCTGGAACATGCGTTCGGACTGTTCCAGCACCTGGCTCGAGGCGCGGCTCGCTTCTTCGGCCGAATTGAGGCTGTCGCGGATGGCCGTTTCGTCCAGGCGCACGAGCACGTCGCCACGTTTCACGGCTTCGCCGTTTTCCTTCAGGACCTGGATCACCACGGCCGACACTTCGGCGCGCAAGTCCGCGTTGCGCTCGGGCTGCACGGAGCCGGTGATGACAGGGCCCGACGCCAGCGCATTGCTCTGGATGGTCAGCAAGTCTTCCGGCGACACGAGCAGATTGACGCTAGCGCCCGCCTGTTCCTTGCCATCCTTGCCGCCTTTGCCGGGATCTTTGGACTCTTTGCCACAAGCGGCCAAGGCAGAAGCGATTGCCAGAACAAACAGGGTTTTGCGCAACATGGGTAATTCTCCGGATAGATAGCGCCACGACCGTCCCGGCGGCCCGGATAGGGCTGCAGGCGATAGCAAGCATTTATTTTTATTAAAACCACAAGCGCCAAAGTATCCATGAGCGCATCCGGGCATGTCAATCGGCCGTTTCCTGTAACGCTTTAATCAATGGATGAAACGTAGTTTTTACGCCCTGAAACGCAAAACCCCGCCTTGAAGCGGGGTTTTGCGTTTCAGGAAAAGCGAACTTAGCGGGCAAACACGTAGTTGATCAGGAAACCGATCGCCACGCCCGTGCACAGGCCGCCGGCGATTTCCACCAGGGTATGACCCATGCGCTCGCGCAAGGTCTTGTGCGCGGCGCTGTCCGCTTCCTTGGCCAGGCGGTTGATGGCGGCCGCCTGCTTGCCCACGTGCTGGCGCAGGCTGTTGGCGTCGATGATGACGATGAAGGCCAACGTCACGGCCACGCCGAAGGCGGGATGACCGATGCCTTCGCGCAAGGCGATCAGCGTGGCCATGCTGGACACGACGGCGCTATGGTTGCTGGGAAAGCCGCCATTGCCGACCAGGCCGAACGCCCATTGCCGCGTGCGGGCACTGTTGATCAGAAATTTGATCGGTCCGACCAGGATCCAGGCGATCAGGGGCGTGACGAGGTAAGCGATATCCACGGGGTATTCCTTCTTATATATATGTAGAGAGTGTGTCTGGGGCTGCGGCAGCCAGACAGGCGCGCCGCAATTATCGCAGATCAACCGCGTTAGCAGAACCGTCCTTCGCCATGCCATAAAAACGCCGCCAGCGGCGGCGATCATATAAAATCATGGCATATACAACAATTGACGTATATCAACACTGAGTGCGGCGCGCACAGCGGCGCGGATAATCAAACGTCTTCATACTTGCAACGGGGTCCTCATGCGGCATTTCAGAATTTCCTTTTTAGTCACTTTTATCCTGATGGCGGTGTCGGGCTGGTGGGGTTACAGCCATGGCGGCATGGCCGGCATGATCCAGGCACTGTGGATCACGGGCGTGCTGGGCATCATGGAAGTGTCGCTGTCGTTCGACAATGCCGTCGTCAACGCCTCGGTCTTGCGCCACTGGAATGAGTTCTGGCAAAAACTGTTCTTGACGGTCGGTATCCTCGTGGCCGTCTTCGGCATGCGGCTGCTGTTCCCGCTCGTCATCGTATCGGTGGCTACGGGCCTGGGCCTGGTCGACGTGTGGACCATGGCCACCACGACACCGGATGTGTATGCCAAACACCTGACGGACAACCATGCGCAAGTGGCGGCCTTCGGCGGCGCTTTCCTGCTGCTGGTCTTCCTGAACTTCCTGTTCAACGACGAGAAGGAATTGCACTGGCTGGGCTGGGCCGAGGAAAAAGTCAACGCGCTGGGCACCGAAAGCCTGGCCGTGCTGATCACCATGGGCGCCGTGGCTGCCTGCGTGGCGATGGGCCCCGTGGACGAAAAATACAGCGTGCTTGCTTCGGGCATCGTCGGCATCGCCGTCTACATCGGCGTGAACTGGATCAGCGGCTTGCTGGAAGAAGGCGAACCGGACTTGCAGGATGAGGCGGAAGAAGGCGCCGCGCCGGCCAAAAACGGCAATGGCGACCTGGTAAAAACGGTGGCGCGCGGCAGTATCGGCGGCTTCCTGTACCTGGAAGTGCTGGACGCCTCGTTCAGCTTTGACGGCGTGATCGGCGCCTTTGCCATCACCAACGACGTTGTCATCATCATGCTGGGCCTGGCCATCGGCGCCATGTTCGTGCGCTCGATGACGGTCTTCCTCGTACACAAGGGTACCCTGGACGAATTCGTCTACCTCGAGCACGGCGCCCATTATGCGATCGGCATCCTCGCCTTGATCATGCTGGCATCCGTCAAGTACCATATTCCGGAGTGGTTTACGGGCCTGTCCGGCGTGGCCTTCATCCTCGTCTCGCTGTGGTCATCGCTGCGTTATCGCAAACGGCACGCGGCAGAAGCTTGAAATCGGGGGTTCCGCCCCCAGTTGAAAGAGTAATGGCACGAGCGCCATGGCGCTCATCCCATGCAGGTCTGTTTGAGTTATTTATTAAAAAGGAGCACCACATGGCAATCAGTTTGCAAAAAGGCGGCAACGTCAACCTGAGCAAGGAAGCACCGAACCTGAAGAAGATCATCGTCGGCCTCGGCTGGGATCCTCGTTCGACGGACGGCGCCACCTTCGACCTTGACGGTAGCGCGTTCCTCCTGAAAAGCGACGGCAAAGTCCGTGGCGACTCTGACTTCATCTTCTACAACAACCTGAAGTCGACCGACGGTTCCGTCGTCCACACGGGCGACAACACCACGGGCGAAGGCGAAGGCGACGATGAGCGCATCGAAATCGACCTGTCGCGCGTGCCGGCAGACATCGACCGCATCAGCGTCACCGTCACCATTCACGACGCCGACGCGCGCCGCCAGAACTTCGGCATGGTTTCGAAAGCCTTCATCCGCTGCCTGAACGCGGAAGGCGAAAAAGAAATCGCCCGCTATGACCTGTCCGAAGACAGCTCGACGGAAACGGCGATGATCTTTGGCGAAATCTACCGCTACAACGGCGAATGGAAGTTCAAGGCCATCGGCCAGGGCTTCAACGGCGGCCTGGGCCCACTCGCCCGTTCGTTCGGCGTCAACGCCTAATTCACGCTCGTTAAACCTACTGCGCCGCTCACTTTCGGGCCTGCGTTGCTCGCTACCTCGGCGGTCCCGTACCTCCGTACAGCTGCGCGACTTAACCCGAAATCGAGCTTGCTCGCTACGGTTTTCCGAGGTGAATTATCTTAATGTCATATCATTGCTGCCGCCTGCACAGTTCAGGCGGCTTTTTTTTGGAGATTTATCATGCCAGTATTTAGTGTCACCGGCGACGTCGATCCATTCCTGCACGTCAGCATGAAGCAGGGCGAAACCATCTATTGCGAATCCGATGCGATGGTGATGATGGAGACGGCGCTGGACTTGAAAGGCAAGATGACGGGCGGCTTGGGCAGCGCCATCATGCGCCGCTTCGCGAATGGCGAATCGTTCTTCCAGCAGCACATCGAAGCGGTGCGCGGCAGCGGCGACTGCCTGCTCTCGCCCACCCTGCCGGGCGCCATCGAAGTGGTCGACGTGGGCGCGCGCCAGTACCTGCTCAACGACGGCGCCTTTGTGGCCGCCACTTCGGGCACGGAAATGAAGGTGCGCACGCAAAGCATCGGCAACGCCTTGTTCGCCCAGTCGGGCGGCTTCTTCGTCATGGAGACGGCCGGCACGGGACAAGTGGTGGTGTCGGGCTTCGGCTCCATGTTCCAGCTCGACGTCGAGCCGGGCAAGGATGTCGTGATCGACAATTCCCACGTGGTCTGCTGGGACAGCAGCCTGAAATACGAGATTTCCGTGACCACGGGCGGCGGCGCGAGCGGCGGCGGCATCGGCGGCTTCCTCGGCAATATCGTCAACAGCGTGACCAGCGGCGAAGGCATCGTGCTGCGTTTTTCCGGCTCGGGCAAGGTCTTCATCTGCTCGCGCAACCGCGATGCGTTCCTGAAGTGGACGGCGTCGGGCAAAGCCGGCTGATTTCCTCCCTCTAAGGCCAGGTTAAGTCTGGTCGTTTAGAATCCCCGCGCGCGCACCTGCGCGCGGCTCCCCTATTTCCACCCGGTCCCCGTACATGCAAAGAGTCTGGTTCAACAAAACATTTTCCTCGGTCGGCACGGCCATGCGCCTGATCCGCAAGGCCGATATGGCCGCGACAAACGGCGCGCCCCGCTATCACATCGTGTGCAGCAATACGAACGCGCACGCGGCTGCCTTCCTGTCGGCCCACGAATACGCGGTCGAACCATCGGGCCTCACAGGCTTCAATTATGTCGAGTGGTGCCTGGAATTTTGCCGCGAGCGGGGCATCACGATTTTCTGGCCCGGCAAGGAAGCGGGCCTGATCGGCAGCGCCAGTGCGCGCTTCGCCGCCATCGGCACGCGCGTACTCAGCGTGGCCAGCGAAGAGACGCTGACCCTGATGCACGACAAGGCACGCTTCTGCGACGGCCTTGATCTGCCGATGGCGCGCCCGGCCGACTACCGCGCCGTGACCACCATCGCCGAATACGACGCCGCCTACGCCGAACTGCGGCCGCTGCATCGCAAACTGTGCATCAAGCCGTCCGAATCCGTGTATGCGCTGGGCTTTGCCATTCTCGATGAAGAGCGCACCAGCGCCCAGCTGCTGCTGGCCGGCGCCGCCTACCAGATCAATGCACAGGAGCTGCGCAACGGCCTGGCGCAGATGGCATCGTTCAAGACCCTGCTGCTGATGGAATACCTCGATGGCCACGAATACAGCGCCGACTGCGTCGCCGACCAGGGCAAGCTCGTTTGCGCCGTGCCGCGCAAGAAGCTGCACGGGGGCGGCAGCGGCCAGCTGATCGAACTGCGCGACGACCTGCTGGCGGCCTGTGAAAAACTCGCGCGCGACTACCGCCTGAATGGCGTCTTCAACATCCAGTTCCGCGAAGGCGCGAATGGCCTGGCGCTGCTGGAGATCAACCCGCGCATGTCGGGCGGCATCGGCATGGCTTGCGCGGCCGGTCCCAACCTGCCTTACCTGGCACTGGCCGGTTTCGACCAGGGCTTTGACAAGCTCACCGTGCCCGCCGTCCAGGAAGGCATGCGCGTGGGCGAAGCCGCCTACGCCGTGGAGCTGCCATGAACATCGTCAAGCAGCAGATGCCCACGGGCGAGCTGACCTTGACAGTGGACGAGGCGCGCTTTCCGCTGGACTGGCTGATCGGCTTTGCCGCGCGCGCCAACGCCAAGCGGGGCTTCCTGTTCCTGTCCAAGGTGCTGGGCAAGCACTGGCCCGTCACGCCGCGCGCCATGCAAACTATCCACGACGACCTGGCCGCGCAGATTCCTCCCAGCCTGCCCGGTCCCGTCGTCTTCATCGCCATGGCGGAAACGGCCGTCGGCCTGGGCCAGGGCGTGTTCGAGGCATGGCTGCGCGCCAATCCGAATGGCAAGGCCCTGTTCTTGCACAGCTCGCGCTACCGCGTGGGCACGGTGCCCTTCTTCGAATTCGAGGAATCGCACAGCCACGCGCCGCGCCAGTTCCTGCATTTATCGGACGCGGCCAGCGCCCTGTTTTCCACGGCGCGCAGCCTGGTACTGATCGACGATGAAGCGTCGACCGGCAACACCTTCGCCAACCTGGTGCAAGTGTGCCGCGCGCGTTACCCGCAGCTGGAAAAACTGCACCTGGGCGTCATTACCAATTTCATGGGCCAGGCCGCCAACACGGGCTTGAGCGAGCGTTTCGGCCTGCCCACCAGCATCGGCGCGGCGCTCTCCGGCCAGTATGCATTCCAGGCCGGCGATGCGCCGGCGCCGGTGGCGGCCAGCGCGCAGCGCTTCGAGGCGAATGCGGAACGGGGCGCCAGCCCCGCGTTCGGCCGCATCGGCGTGGGCCGCGCCCTGGCGCCGCCGCAAGGCCTGGCCGTGCAGCTTGCGCAGGAAATCGGCGCCGGCGACTCCGTGCTCGTGCTGGGCACGGGCGAATTCATGCACCCGTCGTTTTTGCTGGCGCGCGAACTCGAAGCGCTGGGCAAGAACGTCGTGGTGCAGTCGACCACGCGCTCGCCGATCCTGTCGTGGGGTTCCGTCGGCCACATCGTCAACTGCGACGACAATTACGGCGAAGGCATCGCCAACTACCTGTACAACGTGGCGCCTGGCCAGTACCAGCACGTTTTCATCTGCCATGAAACCCCGGCCAGCCCGGCCCTCATGCAACTCGCCGGCCAGTTGAACGGCCGCCTGTTCCACTTTCAGTCAGAGACCAAAATTGAAGAAATTCCTGTTTGTTGATCTGGACGACACACTGTTCCAGACCCCGAAAAAATGCCCGGGCGAGACCGACCTGCAAGCGGCCGCCTATTTGAAAAATGGCGACGCCTGTTCATTTACGACGGCGCGCCAGCGCGCCTTCTTTGAATTCGCGCAAAGCGGCATGACCCTGATTCCGGCCACGGCGAGAAATGGCGACGCCTTCCGCCGCGTCGACCTGCCGTTTACCAGCTACAGCGTGCTCGATTACGGCGGCATCGTGCTGCAGCCTGGCGGCGCGCTCGACTCTGGCTGGCTGGCCCTGATGCAGGACGACATGCAGACGGCCTTGCCCGGCCTGCGGGACGCCATGCGCATCATTGACGATTTCCAGGCCAAGGCGGGCATGCCTTCGCGCGCGCGCCTGATCGAAGACTACAACACGCCGTTCTACATCGTCGTCAAGGACCATGAAGCGCGCGGCGAACGCCTGGCCGACATCGAAGAGCAGGTGCTGCAGCAGTGGATCGCGAGCGAAGGTTCCGACTACTTCATCCACCGCAACGGCAACAACCTGGCCGTGCTGCCGAAGACTTTGAACAAGGCGCGCGCCGTGGCCTACCTGCGCGCGGAACTGGAAGCCGAACATGGCCCCATCGTCAGCTTCGGCATGGGCGACAGCCGTTCGGACGCGCGCTTCATGGCCGCCTGCGACTACGCCATCATCCCCAACGGCACCCAGCTGGCGGCACTCACGGTGGCGGCGCTATGACCGGCGGCACGCAGCATTTCAGCGGCAGCTACCGCCAGGAAGACGTGGAGTTCCTGCTCACACCGATGGCGCTCGAACCGATACGCGACCTGGCCGAAAAAGAGCGTTTGATCCAGTCCGGCCAGCGCCACTACAGCGAAATGCTGTCGCCAGAGTCCTTGCCTTCGCCCGCCTACCTGGCCCTGTTCCAGAGCGCGTTTGCGGCCAACCGCCTGCAGATGGCGCGCGACTGCCTGCGCCTGGCCGCGCTGATCGCGGCGCGCCGCACGGGTTCCATCACGCTGGTGTCGCTGGCGCGCGCCGGCACGCCCGTGGGCGTCATCCTGGGTCACTTGCTGCGCCAGGTATTCCAGCGCGAATGCAGCCATTATTCCGTCTCCATCATCCGCGACCGCGGCATCGACGCGAACGCCCTGCAGCACATCCTGGCGCAGGGCCATGCGGCCGACTCCCTCGTCTTCGTCGACGGCTGGACGGGCAAGGGCGTGATTTCGCGCGAACTGCGCCAGACGGTCAATGACTTCAATGCGGCGCATGGCACGGCGATCGACGGCGGCCTGTTCGTGCTGTCCGACCTGGCCGGCACGGCCGCCTGCGCCGCCTCGGCCAGCGACTACCTGATCCCATCGAGCATTCTGAATGCCACCGTCTCGGGGCTGGTGAGCCGCTCCGTGCTCAACGAAGCCATAGCCCCCGGCGACTTCCACGGCTGCGTGTACTACGCGCAGTTCGAGCAGCACGACCAGTCGCGCGCTTTCGCCGACGGCCTGGTGGCCGACGCCGTGGCAATTGCCGCCAGCAGCGGCATCCCGCTGGCCGAAGCGAGCGATGCGCCAGCCATGGCGGCCCGCTCGCAAGCCTACATGGCTGCCACGCAGCAGGCATACGGCATCAGCGACATCAACCTGATCAAGCCAGGCATCGGCGAAGCGACGCGCGTGCTGCTGCGCCGCGTGCCCGAGCGCCTGATCGTGCGCGACACGAATGCGCCGGACGTGGCACATTTGCTGCTTCTGGCGCAGGAAAAAGCCATACCCGTCACAGTAGAACCGGCGCTGCCTTACCAGGCGGTCGCCCTTATCAGGAGCGCAGTCGATGGATAACAACTCCCTACACCCACAAAGCGAGCATAAAGCGGCGCTCGGCGCCTCCATGTATGTGCCGACCACGCACAAGGATTTGCTGGCGATCGCCAATGGCGACAAATTCAGCCATTTGCGCTCGGTGATCCTTTGCACCGAAGACGCCATCGCCGAACGCGACCTCAGTTACGCGCTGTTCAACCTGTCGCTGGCGCTGCAAAACATGTGCGACGAATCGGATACCTTGCGCTTCGTGCGCGTGCGTAATCTCGACGTGCTGGCGCGCGTGCTGGCCATGCCGGGCGCCGACAAATTGAGCGGCTTCGTGCTGCCGAAATCCACGCGCAGCAATTTCAACGCGTATTTCGAGCTGGTGCGCCACACGCACCATCTGCTGATGCCGACCCTGGAAACGGCGGAAGTATTCGACGACGAGGAAATGAAGCAGTTCCGCATCATCCTGTCCGCGCCGGAAGTGCGGCGCCGCATCCTGGCCCTGCGCATCGGCGGCAACGATCTGCTGGCCCTGCTGGGATTGCGCCGCCCCACCAGCGGCACCATCTACCAGACGCCGCTGGGCCAGGTCATCGGCCGCCTGGTCACCATCTTCAAGCCGCACGGCTTCCAGCTGACGGCGCCCGTCTTCGAGCACCTGTCGCAGGGCAGCTGGCTCGACGCGGAAGTGGCGCAGGACATGGCGCACGGCATGATCGCCAAGACGGCCATCCATCCGGACCAGGTGCCGCAGATCGAACGCCACTACCAGGTGGCGCAGTCGGACATCGAACTGGCGCTGCGCATCATCGACCCGGACAGCCCGGCCGTGTTCCGCATGCAGGAATCGATGTGCGAAGTGGCGACCCATTCCAGCTGGGCGCTGCGCATCATCGAGCAGGCGCGCCTGTTCGGCATCCGCCATGCGGCCGATGGCGCCGCCGCGCACCATCCGACTACCTCATTGACTCAACTCTCAAGCGACGAAGGGATTGCACGACCATGACCAATTTCACACGCGGACAAAAAGGCAAACTGGCGGACCTGGGCCTGAATGGCCCGTTTGCCGTCACGCTCGATATCGTTTCGGGTTCGATGGAAGTGGACGTCAGCTGCTTCGGCGTCGATGCGGCCGGCAAGCTGTCGGATGACCGCTACATGGTGTTCTTCAACCAGAAAAGCGCACCCGATAACGCCATCACGGTGGACTTGAACGGCCCCCGCTCGACCTTCCAGGTCGACCTTGCCCGCCTGCCCGCCTCGATCGACAAGCTGGTATTCACGGCGGCGACGGAACAGGGCAGCATGCGCGCGCTGGGCAACTCCAGCATGGCGCTGGGCCAGGCAGCCACGTTTGCCTTCACGGGCAACGACTTCCAAGACGAAAAAGCCGTCATCATCGGCGAACTGTATCGCCGCGACGGCAGCTGGCGCTTCGGCGCCGTGGGCCAGGGTTTCGCGGGCGGCCTGGCAGCGCTGCTGAAGCACTTCGGCGGCAGCGAAGCGGGGGCGTCCTCCCCCGCGCCAGCACCGGCTTCCGTGCCCGCGCCAGCGCCTCCGCCTGCGGCGAATAAAATCTCGCTGTCGAAAATTCGCCTGGAAAAACGCGGCGACAAGATCTCGCTCGACAAGCGCGACAGCGGCGGCTATGGCCGCATCAAGGTCAACCTGAACTGGAACCAGAATGCGTCGCAAGGCCAGGCGCCCGCATCGAAACTGGACACGGGCTTCCTCGGTAAGCTGTTCAACAAGCCGGCTGGCCGTTCGGGCGGCATCGACCTCGATATCGGCTGCCTGTTCGAAATGAGCAATGGCAGCAAAAGCGCCGTGCAGGCGCTGGGCAACAGCTGGGGCGCCTACGACCGTCCACCATACATCCACCTGGAAGGCGACGACCGCACGGGCAGCATCAGCAGCGGTGAAAACATCTTCATCAACGGCACCCATTTCGACCAGATCAAGCGCGTGCTCGTCTACGCCTTCATCTACGAAGGCGTGCCGAACTGGGCCGCCACCGATGGCGTCGTGACGATCGAGATTCCCGGCCAGCCCACCGTGGAAGTGCGCCTCGACAGCGACAGCCAGCACGCCATGTGCGCCATCGCCATGCTGGAAAACCACGGCGGCAACCTGCAGGTGACAAAATTGGTGGAATACTTCGGCGGCCAAGGTAAAATCACGGCGCACCAGGCCATGGACGAAAGATATAACTTTGGCTTGAACTGGAAAGCCGGACGGAAAGACTAACTCTTTCTCCAACTAAACAATTCACCCCCTAACATGACCCCTACGACCAAAAAAGTCACCTTCGCCTTTGCCATCTTCCTCGTGGCCGGCTTCCTGCTGCTGGCAGCCTACACGTGGATGGCCCTCAGCTTCTCGTACTCGGAAGGCGAACGGGCGGGCTACCTGCAAAAGTTCTCCAAGCGGGGCTGGATCTGCAAGACATGGGAGGGTGAATTGCTGCTGACGGCGCTGCCGGGCACCATCCCGGAAAAATTCCAGTTCAGCGTGCGCGATGAAGACGTGGCGAAGCAATTGACGGCCGCCGCCGGCAAGCGCATCCTCGTCACCTACAGCCAGCACAAGGGCGTGCCCACGCAATGCTTCGGCGAGACGGAATATTTTGCCGATAAAGTCGTATTGAGCCAGTAACACCGTAATTTCGCAGCATCGCGCCGGCCGGCCCTGCCAGGCCGGCGCCTCCCTCCCGCCTCATCGCTGGCGCGCCTCACACATTCTCACTTTCTTATACACTTGTGATGAGTTCTGGCCAGTACAGTCCATAAATGTAGCCAATGTGCAAGATGCTTGCGCAATCGCATGATGCTCCGCCAGACGACCGTTAGCGTGTATTCACCTCTGTCACTGGAAACGTCATGCGCCTGCCATACACCGTCCTGGCCCTGCTGGCCGCCGCCCTCCCCCTGTCTGCCCGGGCACAGGATATCTCCGGCATGGCCGGCGCCCTGAAAGTGCACTCGACCAATGAACGCACCTTTGTCGGCGCCATCAGTTACACGCAGCCGGTGGGCAATTACAATGCGGTGAGCCTGTCGTATATCAACGAGGGGCATCCGGAAGACCATCACCGCGACGGCATGGCGGGCCAGGTGTGGCTGCGCACGAAAAACGTGGACCAGGGACTGATGCTGGGTGCCGGCATCGGCCGCTATTTTTTCTTCGACACGGCCAAGACGGACGAAGCGCCGCACAATTTCGACAATGACCACGGCTGGGGATCCATCGCCAGCCTGCAGGCGCGCTGGCAGTTCGACAACCGCTGGTATGCCTTGGCCCAGGTCAACCGCATCCGTCCCAGCGGCAAGGACGCCACCACGCACCTGCTGATCGGCGCCGGCTACCGCTATGACGGCGTGCCGGGCGCCAAGCTGCACTTGCAGAACTGGGCGTATGACGACACCTTGACCCTATCGACAGGCCACACCATCGTCAACAGCTTCCGCTCCGAATCCTCGCGCCCGTTCACCTTGGAATACCGGCGCGCGGCGGGAAAATACGTGGACTGGAGCGCCACCGTCATCGACGAAGGCAGTACGGCGCTGGCGCACCGGCGCGGCGCGGCCGCCCAGCTGTGGCTGATCCGCTCGCTCAATGAAAAGGTGGAATTCGGCATGGGTGCCGGGCCATACATGGCCTGGGACGGCCGCGACACCCGGGGCCACGACGCGCGCCTGACTGGCTTGCTGTCAGCCGTGGCCCGCTACCACGTCAACCGCCACTGGCTGGCGCAAGTGGCGTGGAACCGGGTGGTAACGGATTACCACCGCGATGCGGATGTGCTGCTGGTGGGCGTGGGCAGGAAGTTTTAAACGTTCGAGCCTAGCGCGAACGCCAGACGGCTCCCGCGTCATTCGGCTGCGTCAGCCGCTCGATCACTTCCCGCGTCAGACTGGCCGAGCTCACCTGTTCGGCTTTCGCGCGGGCGGCGGTCAGGGAGCTGGAAAACGCGCTTTGCGGTTGCTCCAGGCTGGCGCGCAGGGCGGCCAGTTCGCGCTCCTGCTGCTGCGCGCGCTCCAGCTCCCGTTCCAGCAACTGCTGCTTGGCGGCGGCCATCGCACGCGTCGTCTCGGCCGCCTTGCGCTGCAGGGCCGCATGGGCCTGGGCGCTGGCCAGCAAGGCTTGCTGCGCGTCGAGTTTCTCGCTGGCCGCTTGTTGCGCGGCCAGTTCCAGCTGCTCGCGCTGGCGCATGGTGTCGAGCGCCTGCTGTTCCATGGCGGCGCGCGTTTCGGCGGCCGCCGTCGCCTGCTTTTCCGCTTCCAGGCGGCCGGCGATGGCTTGCGAGGCGCGCTCTTCGGCGCTGCTGGTCTGGCGCTGCTGCACCAGTTTTTGCGCGATCAGGGCCAGCGACTCGCGTTCGGCCGCGACGAAATCGCGCTCGGACGCCAGCAGCGCATCGGCCGCTTGCGCCTTGTCTTCTTCCACGCGGGCGCGCTCGCTATGTACCTGTCCCAGTTCCACGGCCAGGCGCGCCTGCGCCTGCACGGCTTGCGCGGCAGCCGCTTTCTGTTCGCCTTCGACCAGGGCCTGGTCCATCAGGATGCGGATGGCGTCCGCTTCCTTTTGCGCCGCTTCCCGCAAGGCCTGTTCGGCTGCGTGCTGGCCGCGTAGCAGTTCCGCTTGCGCGCCTTCGGCGGCGATGCGTTCCTGCGCCGCGTTGAATGCCAGCGCTTCCGCTTCCAGTTTTTCTTTCAGGGCGACGATGGCGGCTTGTTCCGCGGCCAGGCGTTCCTGCTCCGCTTGCAGCAGCTGCTCCGCCTGACGGGCTTTTTCCTGCGCCAGTTGCGACGCTTGCTCCTGCGCGGCCAATGTCGCCTTGCCGGCATCGACTTCGGCCTGCTCGGCTTCGTTCTGGCTGGCGGCCAGCTCCGATGCCTGGCGCGCCAGTTCGGCCCGTTCCTGCGCCAGGCTGGCGGCGCGCTGCTGCTCTTCCAGTTCACGGGCGGCGGCCACGGCGGCCGCCTGCTCGGCCGCTTCGCGTGCCTTGGTTTCTTCGAGGGCCGCCGTTTCCGCTTCCAGCTTGGCGTGGCCGGCGATTTCCGCATCCTGTTCGGCGGCCACCCGGGCCAGCGCCACGGCGCGCAGCTGGCGGTCCACCTCGATGCGTGCCTCGGTGGCGGCAAGGATGCGCACGTCGGCATCGCGGCGCGCCTGCGCGCTGGCCACGGCGACCATTTCCAGGCGTTCGCGGTGGATGGCCGCGTCGCGCAATTCCTTTTCCGTCTGCAGGCGCAAACGCAGCGATTGCGCCGCATGGCGTTCCGATTCCGCCTGCGCCAAGGCGATGGCTTCGCGCTCCTGTTCCAGGTGCGCCAGCGCGCGCGCTTCTTCCAGGGCGCGCACTTCGGCGGCGGCGCGGTTAAAGGCCGATTCCAGCGCGATCTGGTCGGCGCGCTCGCGCTGCACCGTCAAGTCCAGCGCTTCGCTTTCCGCTTCGGCCAGCATCTGCGCCGTCTGGCGCGCACCGTGCGCATGGCGCTCGCGTTCACGGGCCAGCACGGCCACTCGTGCATCGGCCGAAGCGATGCCCACCATTTCTTCCTTGGCCGCCTGCACGGCGGCGACGCGCTCGACGGCCTGCAGGCGCGCCTGCTCCGTCTGCACTTGCAATTCTTCGGCGGCGCGGGCGGCCTGCTCGGCCAGTTCCGACTGCACGGCCACCTGTTCGCTGGCGCGCAAGCGGCTTTCCTGTTCGGCACGCGAACGCTGTTCGGCCGCCAGGCGGATTTCGTTATCGGACTCCACGCGAGCGCGCAGTTCGGCCGTCTCCTGCTTGACGGCTTCCAGGCGGGCCACGCTCGCTTGCGCGGCGGCACGCATGGTATCGAGACGTTCGCGGTTGGCGGCAATCGCTTCTTCGGCTGCCTGCGCATTTTGCTGGGCAGCGGCGGCGGCGGCCGCGTCGATGGCGGCGCGATCCTCGGCCAGCGAGCGCACGCGCGCCTCGGCCAGGGCCCGGCTTTCGGCGGCGCAGGTAGCTTTCGCTTCCGCTTCCACGCGGGCAATCGCCTCGTGGATGGCTTTCAATTCCATTTTCTGGCGTTCGACGGCGGGCGCCTTGCTGTCGGCTTCAGCTGCCGGCTCGGCCTGCGGTTCGGCTTGCAGCTCGGACGCGATGGCAGCAGCAGGCGCTTCCGCCTTGCTTTCCAGGTCCTTGAAATCATGCAGCGAGACGATGCTGTCCTGGTCGAACTCGTCGTCGGCGGAATACGCGACGGTGAGGGAGGCGGCCTGGCGCTGATTTTGCTGTGCTTGCATGATTTCTCGCTTGTTCGGGTGAATTCCATTGCTTCTAGGAATTTATTAGCACCATTATCGAACAGGCATGCACAAATCAGCGCGGCAAGAAGAGGGGCGTTTACCGCCCTTTTCGGGCGTTTAGGTCAAACAGGCCACAATGGCGCTTCATCCATCAAGGCCACCTGCTCCCTGAGTTCCAATATCCGGTCCTGCCAATACCGCTGCGTGTTAAACCACGGGAAGGCGACGGGGAAGGCGGGGTCATCCCAGCGGCGCGCCAGCCAGGCCGAATAATGGATCAGGCGCAGGGTGCGCAGCGCTTCGACCAGGTACAGCTGGCGCGGGTCGAAATCGCAAAAGTCTTCGTAACCGGCCAGGATGTCGCTCATCTGGCGCACCTGGTCGCTGCGCTCGCCCGACAGCATCATCCACAGGTCCTGGATGGCCGGCCCCATGCGGCTATCGTCGAAATCGACAAAATGGGGACCGGCGTCCGTCCACAGCACATTGCCGCCATGGCAGTCGCCGTGCGTGCGCAGCATGGCCACGTCGCCCGCGCGGTCATAGCAGCGCTTGACGCCATCGAGCGCCTGCTGCGCCACGCTGGAATAGGCGGCCAGCAGTTCGGGCGGCAAGAAATTGCCCCCCAGCAAAAACTCGCGCGGTTCGACGCCGAACGTCTGGTGGTCGAGCGCCGGCCGTTCCTTGTAGGTCGACAGCGCGCCGACGGCGTGGATGCGGCCGATGAAGCGCCCTATCCATTCCAGGGTGGCCGGGTCGTCCAGCTCTGGCGCGCGGCCGCCGTGGCGGGGGAAGACGGCAAAGCGGAAGCCCTGGTACTGGTGCAGGGTGCTGCCATTGATGGACAGCGCCGGCACCACCTGGATTTCGCGCTCGACCAGTTCGGACACAAACGCGTGTTCTTCCAGGATGGCCGTATCGCTCCAGCGCGCGGGACGGTAAAACTTGGCCACCAGCGGCGCGCTGTCTTCGATGCCCACCTGGTAGACGCGGTTTTCATAGCTGTTCAAGGCCAGCAGGCGGCCATCGCCGCGCAGTCCCACGCTGTCGAGGGCGTCGAGCACGCAATCGGGGCTCAGGGCGGAAAAGGGATGGACGGGCCGGTCGTCCTCGTGCGGCTGGTTTTCATTGTGCATAAGCGACATTGTAAGGCGCGCGCGGGCCGCCGGTGCAAACACTTGGGCGGCAAGCCGCAGCAAGGCGTATACTGGCGCCTTACATTCAATCAAAGAGCAAGCCATGCAACTCGAACAGCCATTATCAGAAAAAGAATTTGACGAATTAGACCAATTCCTGTTGTCGGACCGGTGCTCCGAAGACGCGATGACCATGGATATGCTGCACGGCTATCTGACGGCCGTGGCCATCGGTCCGGAACCGATCATGCCGGCCGAGTGGTTGCCGCGCGTGTGGGGCGAAGATGTCAACGACGCGCCGAAGTTCAAGAACAGCAAGGAAGAAGAGCGCATCGTCAACCTGATCATGCGCTTCATGAACGAAGTGCTGGTGACGTTCGAAGTGGCGCCGAAAGAATTCGAAGCCCTGTTCGTCGAGCACGACTACGAAGGCCAGACCCTGATCGACGCCGAAGCGTGGTGCTGGGGCTTCTGGGACGGCATGGAACTGCGTCCGGGCTCGTGGAACGAGATCTGGGATTCCGAAGTGGCCGAACTGATGCAGCCTATCTACCTGCTGGGCGCCGACGAAATCAAGGAAGAAGAACTGAAACTGGTGGAAGACCCGGTCAAGGCGCACAAGCTGGCGCAGGAACTGGAAGCGAACCTGCCGGCCATCCACCGTTTCTGGGTCCCGCGCCGCAAGGCACCGGTGCAAACCATGAAGCGCGAAGAGCCGAAAGTGGGCCGCAACGACGACTGCCCTTGCGGCAGCGGCAAGAAGTTCAAGAAATGCTGCGGCGCCGAGCCGGCAGCCGAGTAATCGCGCAGTAGCATCCCTGTTGCGCCGGCGTCCTGCCGGCGCAGCGCCGGCGCTGGCCCCCGGGCTATAATCGGCGCATGAAACTCCCCGACCTGAACCTGCTCGTCGCCCTCGACATCCTGCTCGAGGAAGGCAGCGCCGTGGCCGCCGCGCGGCGCATGAACTTGAGCGCGCCGGCCATGAGCCGCACCCTGGCGCGCATCCGCGACGCCATCGGCGACCCCGTCTTCGTGCGCTCCGGGCGCGGCCTGGCGCCCACCCCGCGCGCGCTGGAATTGCGCGAGCAGGTGCGCGGCGTGGTGGAGCAGGCGCACGCCATCTTCACGTCGGGCCGCGAAGTCGACTTGCGCACCCTGGAACGCACCTTCAGCCTGTGCGCCAATGACGTGTTTGTCGGCGCCTACGGCGGCAAGCTGCGCGACCTGCTGGCCGTGCACGCGCCGCACACCGTGCTGCGCTTCGTGCCCGAAGGCGACGGCGCCACGGAAAACGACGCCCTGCACGCGGGCCGCATTGACCTGTACATCAGCGCGCGGCGCGCCTTTGCGCCCGACATCAAACTGCAGCAGCTGTTTAGCAGCGGCTTTGTCGGCATCGCCCGCAGCGACCACCCGATCTTCGACGGCCCCATCAACCTCGACAGCTTTACCGAGTACGAACATATCAGCGTCTCGCGGCGCGGCCTGGCGCGCGGCCCGTTCGATACGGCCCTGGCGGAGCGGGGCTACACGCGCAGGGTTTCGCTGATCAGCCCCAACTTCCAGTCTGCCATCTTCGCCGTGGCCGATTCGCGCCTGCTGCTGCCCTTGATGCCCACACCGCTGCTGGCCATCGTCGAGCGCCTGGGCCTGAAGCTGCGCACGTTCGAACTGCCCATCCCCGTCGACAGCGTGGAAGTCTTCCAGGCCTGGCACCCGCGCCTCGACCACGACCACGCGCACCGCTGGCTGCGCCGCATGATCAAGGAGCTGTGCACGGGGTCAGACCCTTGCGGGTCTGACCCCAGCATTTGATTGGGGTTGATCTGAACTCACACGCCAAACCCAACGACAAAGACCGGGGTCAGACCCACAGGGTCCGACCCCAACCATCATTGCGCCAGACGCAATTCACACTTCCTTAATTATCAATTTTCACAAGATTAACGGCTACCTATACTGCGTGGACTGATCCTCATCCACGGAGTTCCCTGTGTCCGCTGTCCCCCTTCCCGGCGCCGCCCCTGCGGCCGCGCCGCCTCCCTCACCTCCTATCTTCGGCCTGCGCCTGGCCACGGGCCTGACCGGTGTGCTGCTGGCCGTGCTGGTGTCAGGCCTGAATGAAAACATCACCAAGATCGCGCTGGCCGACATTCGCGGCGCCATGGGCATCGCGCGCGACGACGCCAGCTGGCTCGTGGCCCTGTATGCGGCTGCCTCGGTGTCGGCCATGGCGTTCGCGCCGTGGTGTTCCGTCACGTTCTCGCTGCGCCGGTTGACGGCCGCCGCCATCATCGTCTGCATGGCCGCCGGCCTGCTATGCCCGTTTGCGCCGAACCTGTCCGTGCTGATGTTCCTGCGCGTGGTGCAGGGCGCGGCCGGCGGCGCCCTGCCGCCCATGCTGATGACGGTGGCGCTGCGCTTCCTGCCGCCGAACATCAAGCTGTATGGCCTGGGCGGCTATGCGCTGAGCGCCACTTTCGGCCCCAGCCTGGGCACGCCGCTGGCCGCCTTCTGGACCGAGTACCTGGGCTGGCAATGGGCGTTCTGGCAAGTCGTCCCGGGCAGCATCGTCGCCCTGCTGATGGTGTCCTGGGGCTTGCCGCAAGACCCGCTGCGCCTCGAACGTTTCCGCCAGTTCGACTGGCGCGGCCTGCTGCTTGGCCTGCCCGCCATCAGCATGCTGGTGGTGGGCATGCTGCAGGGCGAACGCCTGGCGTGGTTCGCCTCGCCGCTGATCTGCGTGCTGCTGGGCGGCGGTCTATTGCTGCTGGTGCTGTTCTTCATCAACGAGTGGTCGCACCCGCTGCCCTTCTTCAAGCTGCAGCTGCTGTCGCGGCGCAACCTCAGCCACGCCCTGCTGACCCTGGGCGGCGTGCTGTTCGTGCTGCTGGCCGTGATCCTGATCCCCTCGTCCTACCTGGCGCAGGTGCACGCCTACCGCCCGCTGCAAACGGCGCCCGTGATGCTGATGGTGGCGCTGCCGCAGCTGGTCGCCCTGCCGCTGGTGGCCGCCATGTGCAATCTGCGCGCCGTCGACTGCCGCTGGGTGCTGGCCATCGGCCTGAGCATGCTGGCCCTGTCCTGCGTGCTGGGCGCGCGCATGTCGCCGGACTGGATACGCACGCATTTCTACCTGCTGCAAGCGGTGCAGATCTTTGCACAACCGATGGCCGTGATTCCCTTGCTGCTGCTCGCCACCACGGGCCTGGCGCCGCAGGATGGACCGTTCGCCTCGGCCTGGTTCAACACCATCAAGGGCATGTCGGCCGTCGTCGCCACCGGCGTGCTCGATGCGCTGATCACGCGCCGCAACCATTTCCATTCGACGGTGCTCAGCGAACGCCTGGGCAACCTGCCGGGCGCCGTCGATGTGCCAGGGCTGGCACAGCGCATGCATGCGCAAGTCGTCACCCTGACCTCGTCCGACCTGTACCTCTGCGTGGCCGCCATCGCGCTGGCCATGATTGTGATCATCCCCATCCTGCCGACGCGCGTCTATCCGCCGCGCGCCGCTTGAATTTTCATTTTTACGAAAGAGCCTCACCATGAATGTCCCCATACTGCGCTCGCGCGCTTTCCTCCTCGGCCTGGCCCTGCTGGCCTGCGCCCTCGCCTTTTGCGCCTGGCAACTGCTGTTTTCCCGCAGCGAAGAACAAGGCACCGACGACGCCTTCGTCAGCGCCGACTACACCGTGCTTTCTCCCAAGGTGGGCGGCATCGTGCGGGAAGTGCTGGTGGAAGACAACCAGGCTGTCAAGGCGGGTCAGCTGCTGGCCCGCATCGACGACCGCGATTACCAGGCCGCCGCCGCCTCGGCACGCGCCGAAGTAGCGGGCGCCGAGGCGCAGCTGGACTATGCCCGCGCCACGGTGCAGCGCCAGCAATCTGTGATCGAACAAGCCAGCACCCTGGTCGAGGCCAACCAGGCGGAAGACAAACTGGCGCAGCAGGAACTGGCCCGTTCAACGCACCTGGCCGGCCAGGGCGCGGGCAGCGTGCAAAACGCCCAGCAGGCGCAATCGCGCTACGACGTGAGCCGCGCGCGCCTGGCGCAAAACCGCGCCGCCCTCGTCGCCACCCGCAAGCAGACTGACATTTTGCAAGCGCAGCAAGGGGCGGCTGAAGCGGCCCTGCTGCGCGCCCGCGCCAACCTGCAACGGGCCGAACTGGATCTGTCGCATACGCAGCTGCGTGCTCCCATCGACGGCATCGTCGGACGCCGCGCCGTACGCGTCGGCGCCCTCGTGGCGCCCGGCGCCAGCCTGATGGCCGTGGTGCCACTGAACCGCAGCTTCGTCGTCGCCAATCTGCAGGAAACCCAGCTCACGCACGTGCGCCAGGGCCAGCGCGCCAGCATCGCCATCGACGCCTATCCTGGCGTGCTCCTGCACGGCACCGTGCACAGCATCGCGCCGGCCACGGGCGTGACGTTTGCCGCCATCGCGCCGGAAAACGCCACCGGCAACTTCACCAAGGTGGTGCAGCGCATCCCCGTCCGGATCGCGCTCGACCCGGAGCAGGACGGCGACCGGGACCGGGGCACCCGCCTGCGCGTGGGCATGTCGGCCGAAGTGCGCATCGATACGGCCGCGCGCCGTCAACAGCTGCAACAGGTGAGCGCGCGATGAAAGCACTGATCTTGATCACGGCCCTGGGCCTGGCCGGCTGCGGCAGCGTCGGCACCGACTTCCAGCGCCCGCCCCATGACCTGGGTCAGCAATGGCGTCAGGCGGAAGATGCCCGCTTCGCGGCGGCACAGGATGGCGCCATCGAGCAGCACTGGTGGGACGGCTTTGGCGACGCGACCCTGTCGTCCCTGCTGCGGCGCGCCGCCGGCGCCAACCTCGACGTGCTGGCGGCCGCCAGCCGGCTGGAACAGAGCCGCGCCGCGCGCGGTGTGGCCGGCGCCGCGCAAGGCCCGTCCCTGGGCGCGAATGGCGGCTACAGCCGCGCGCGCAACAGCGAACAAGGCTTGAGCGACCCGTCGCGCAACAACGGCCAATCCGCCTACAGCCTGTGGCAAGGCAACCTCGATGCGGCCTGGGAGCTGGACCTGTGGGGCCGCGTGCGGCGCGAAGTGGAAGCGGCCGACGCGCGCGTTGACGTGGCCCAGGAAACGCAGCGCGGCGTGCTGCTGGCCGTGCTGGCCGAGACGGCGCGCGACTACATCGAGTTGCGCGGCGCGCAGCAAACCCTGGCCATCACGCAGCAGCTGCTCGACATCGCCCGCCATACCCTGGAGCTGACCCGCATCCGCCTGCGCGAAGGCGCGGCGACGCAGCTCGACGAGGCCGAGGCGGCGGCCCACGTGGCCACCATCGAAGCGCGTTTGCCGCCGCTGCAGCAGCGCGAAGCGCGCCTGGGCAATGCCCTCGCCCTCTTGCTGGCGTTGCCACCGCAAGCTTTGCAGGCGGAGCTGGCGGCTGTCAAGGACATTCCCGCCGTGGCCATGCAGGTGCAGCTGGGCGTGCCCAGCAGCCTGGCCGAGCGGCGTCCCGACATCCGCCGCGCCGAAGCGCAGCTGCACGCGGCCACGGCCGCCATCGGCGTGGCGCAAGGTGATTTTTATCCGCGCATCACGCTCTCGGGCAGCATCGGCCTGCAAGCGATGCAGCTGTCCGACATCGGCTGGGATGCCAAGCGCTTTGCCTTCGGTCCCGGCTTCAGCGTACCCCTGTTCGATGGCGGCCGCCTGCGCGGCAACCTGCAATTGCGCGAAGCGCAGCAGCAGGAAGCGGCCATCGCCTACCGCCAGACGGTGCTGGCCGCCTGGCACGAGGTGGAAGACGCCTTGTCCGGCTACCAGGCCAACGCCCGCCGCCAGGCCAGCCTCGATGAAGCCGTCAAACAGGGACGGCGCGCGCTGGGCAGCGCGGAACTGCAGTACCGCCAGGGCGGCACGGACTTGATCAACGTGCTGCACGTGCAAAACACCTTATTGAACAACGAGGCGGCGCTGGTCGACAGCCGCGCCACCGCGTCGCTGTCGCTGGTCCAGGTTTACAAGGCGCTGGGCGGCGGCTGGCAAGCCTTTTCAAGCACCTCGCAAGAAAGTACCCAATGAAACCGAATCCCGCCCATTTTTCCATCCACGACGTCAGCGACTTTCCCATCGTGCGCTTTCGCCCTGAAACGGCCGTTACCGGCTATGCCCCGCTGTGGGAAAACGACATGGACGCCCTGCTGCGCCACGGCGAACCGTTCGTCATGCTGTTCGAAGAGGAGCGCAGCGATGAAGCGCACGTCGACCGCAAGCGGCGCGGCCTGTGGCTCGAGCACAACAAGGTGGCGCTGGCCGCCATTTGCCGGGGCCTGGTGTCCATCGAAGCGGACGCGGAACAGCGCGCGTGCCTGCAAGCGATGGCCGCTGGCGCCATGAAAGCGTTCGGCATCGTGCAGGAAGTGGCGGCCACACGCGAACAGGCCGACGCCCTGATGGTGTGGCTGCTGGGCAGCGGCCAGATGGCGCGGCCGCGCGCGGCGGACGTGTGGTGAGTGAGTCGGTCAGGCCGCCCTGCGCACCGCGCTTCTGGCAGGGATGACGCACACGTGGCCGTCGCTGCTGGTCGCCGTCGTCAGGGCGATGCCGTACAGCGCGGCCAGGGCGGGCACGGCGCCGGCATCGCTGGCGATGTCTGCGACCAGCTGGCCCGAACGCACGAGCAGCAGCCGCTCGAAACCCAGCAAGGCGTGATTGATGTCGTGCAGGATGGCGATGACGGCGTGGCCGCGCGTGGCGCAGAACTGCTGCAGGCTGTCGAGCAGATCGAACTGCAGCCCGGGATCGAGCGCCGCCAGCGGTTCATCGACGAGTATCAAGCCATCGCGCACATCCCACATCTGCGCGAAGATGCGCGCCAGCTGCACCCTCGCCTGCTCGCCGCCGGACAGGGTATCGAGGCGGCGGCCCAGCAGATGCCCGGCGCGGGCCAGGGCGGCAGCGTCCTGCACGATCCGTTCCAGCTGCGGGTCGACCAGGCGCGCCACCCGTCCCAGGCCGATCACCAGTTCGCACTGCAAGCCGAAGGCCACGTTCGAACCTTGCGGCAGCACGGCGCGGCACCGCGCCAGGTCGGCCAGCGGCCACTGCGCCAGGGGACGGCCGGCAAGCACCACCTGGCCCGCCTGCGGCTGCAGTTCGCACGCCATCAGTTTCAACAGCGTCGACTTGCCCGCGCCGCTGGGGCCAAGGATGGCGATGCGCTCGCCGGGCGCCACCCGCACAGTGAAGGGGCCGAAATACTGCTGGCCCAGTTGCGTGGTGGCGAAGGAGAGTTCCAGCAAGGGCGTCATGTTCACCTCTAGGCGGTGCCGTGGCGGAAGCGCCGCAACAGCATCAGGAAAAATGGCCCGCCCAGCAAGGCCGTGAAAATGCCGACGGGGACTTCCGCGGGAATGGCGACCGTGCGCGCCAGGGTGTCGGCCAACAGCAGCAGCAAGCCGCCGGCCAGCATGGACAGCGGTAGCACGCGGCGCTGGTCGGCGCCCAGCCAGGTGCGTACCAGGTGCGGCGCGATCAGGCCGATAAAACCGATGCCGCCGCACCAGGCGACGGCAAACCCTGTCAGCACGGCCACCAGCACGATCACCTGCGTGCGCAGCCGGCCCACGTCGACGCCCACGTGCAGCGCCTGCGCCTCGCCCAGCGCCAGCGCGTTCAATGCGCGCATCAGGTAGCGCGTGGCCCACAGCGCGCCCGCCAGCACCAGCAGCAAGGCCGCCACCTGGCGCCAGCTGCCGGCCGACAGCGAACCGAGGGTCCAGAAAGTCAGGGTGCGCAACTGGTCGTCGCTGGCCAGGTAGATGCACAGGCCCATGACGGCCACCGTGATGGCGTTCAGCGCCACGCCCGTCAGCAGCAGGCCGACGATGGAGCCGGGCGTGGCCCAGCGGGCGACCCTGTCAAGCAGCACGCAGATCAGCATGGCGCCCGCAAACGCGGCAGCCGGCAGCAGCCACACGCGCAGCTCGGGTGCCACGTGCAGGCTGGCGGCAAACACGATGGTGGCCGCGCCCGCGCAGGCGGCGCCGCTGCTCACGCCCAGCAACCCCGGGTCGGCCAGCGGATTGCGGAACAATCCTTGCGTCAGGCCGCCGGCCAGCGCCAGCGCGGCGCCGATCAGGGCGGCGAACAGGGCGCGCGGCAAACGGATATGCCACAGCACATAGGCGCCGCCGGACAACGCCTCGTCGCCCGCTTGAAACGGCGCCAGCCAGTCAGCCAGCGTCACGGGCACGGCGCCCGCCTGCACGGCGATGAGCAAGCCGCCAGCCAGTGCGGCCGCCAGCATTCCGCCAGCGCCCCAGCGTGGCCAGCGCCATGGAGCGGCGGACACCACGGAGGCCACGTTCATGCAGCCATGGCTTTCGCAAAGGCGGCGTCGAGTTCCATGAGCGCCTGCGGCATGCGCGGGCCAAAGCCCAGCAGCAGCATGGCTTCCAGCGACACGATGCGGTGCTTGCGCCCGGCCGGCGTCTGCGCCAGGCCTGGCAGTTTCAAGATGCCGTCCACGCCGCCCGAGGCCTTCAAGCCCTGGTCCGTGACGAGCACGATGTCGGGCCGCGCGGCGATCACGGCTTCCGGCGTGAGCGGCTTGTAGCCGGCGAATCCACCCTGCCCGCCCATCACATTGACGGCGCCCGCATACGCGAGCATGGCGTCGGCGCCCGTCTCGCGCCCGCCCACCATCACCTGGTTCGGCGCATGCGCGAGGATGAACAGCACGCGCACGGCTGATTGTACCGGTGAGTGGCTGCGCTGGCGCACCTTGCCCAGGGCGCCGTCCCACTGCTGCTGCAAGGCTTGCGCCAGGCGCGCGGCGGGGTCGGGCCGGCCCGTGATCTGGCCCACTTGTTTCACCCGTTCGAGCAAGCCTTCGAATTGGTTATTCGCGTTCAGCACCGCCACCGGCACGCCTGCATCGCGTACCTGGCGCAGCACGGCTTGCGGCCCCGCTTCCTCGGTGGCGATCAGCTGCGTGGGCGCCAGCGACAGCACGCCCTCGGCCGACAAGGTGCGCGCATAGCCGACCTGCGGCAGCTGTTGCGCCACGGCCGGATACAGCGAGGTCGTATCGACGCCCACCAGTTCGCCCTGCGCCTCGAGCGCATAGACGATTTCCGTCAGGGCGCCGCCCACGCTGACGATGCGCCGCGCTTTCGCCACGGGTTTACCCGCGTCGGACACGGCGGCCAGCACCTGCATCGGCGCGGCCAGCGCCAGGGCTCCCGCCCCCATCTTTTTCAGCGCGATGCGGCGCGCCACGCTGGCGGCGATCATGCGGCGCATAGTTCGCCCTCCTGCGCCACCCGGTCGACGATATGGCGCCATTCGCACAGCTCGTGCACGCCCGGCTTGCGCTCGCCGAAGAACATGACGATGGTGTCGCCCTTGGCGTCAAACAGTTCCACGGACGTCACCAGGCCATCGACCGTGGGCTTTTTCACCACCCAGGCGCTGGCGATATGGTCTTCGCGCAAATGCAGGTTGAAGCGCGTGTCGAGGATATTGATCCACGGCCCCATCACGGCGATCTTGTGCACGGGGCCCGAATGGATCTGGATCATGCCGGCATTGCCGACGAAAGCCATGATCGATACTTTTTCAAGCGCGGCGTCCTTGAGCAGGTCGAGCACGCAGGATTTGTCGAGCTGCTGCACGAAACGGGACTCGGCCAGGCGCAAGCCCTGCAGGCGCGAGACCGAGTATTTTTTCAGCATGGTGAAAAATTCATGCGTGTCGCGCAAGTCGGCCCAGGCGGCGCGAAAGCCGGCCACGTCGATCTGCGCATCGGGCAATTCGGCCGGCGCCGGCGCCGGCGGCGCCACGGCGATGCCGGGCGCCTGGTCCGCATCGGCAAAATGCGTCACCAGCGCGTCGTAGGCGGCAATATCGCTTTGCGGCTTCAGAAAAATCTTGTGCACGGCCTGGCCGGCCGCGTCGAAAAACTGCAGGCTGCGCTGCACTTCCTTTTCTCCCATCTCGCGTACGGCAAAGCCATGCGCCCACTGGCGGTAGAACACACGCAGGTCGATGTCGCCACCGAGCACCAGGCCCACGTGGTTGTTGTGGCTGGCTTTTCGATAGACACCCGTCTTTTCATGCACGCACGAAGCGTTGCGCGTCAGCGCCATGACTTCGCCCAGCGGTTCCAGCGCGGCAATGATGGCGGGCCAGTCGGGCTGCAGGCGCTCGGCGCCCAGCAAGGCGCCATTGGCCAGCGACAGGCCCGCATGTGCGGCGATCAGCTCGCCTTCGGAAATGCCCAGGTCTTCGGCGATGTCGCGGTGGCGGGCTTTTTTCTCGCGGCGCAGGCGGGTAAATTCGCTGGTGACCAGCTCGGTATTGCAAATAGGGGGCATGCTCGACACGGTGTCTCCTTTCAAGGCGAACACTGGCTGGCATGGGCTGGCTGGTGGTGGGGGAATCTTGAAGTCAATTATAAATGAGAATCATTCGCAATAAAGTGTTATTTATGTGAAGAAAAACCGCGCAAAAAAAAGCGCCGCGACAGGAAACCTGTCGCGGCGCAAAGGAGACCGATCGATACAACCGATCAGTTCGGGAAAAAAGGTCAGGCGCTCGCTTGCACGGCCGGCATGGAGACCGGCTTGGCAGTGGGCCGCTGCGCCAGCAAGACGACGGCGGCCAGCACCATGGCGCCGCCCAGCAATTGCGTGCCGCTGACGGACTCCTTCAGCAAGGTCACGCCGAACGCCATCGTGATTACGGGCTCGAACGTGGAAATGATGGACGCCTTGGCCGCGCCGATCTGCGCCACGCCGGCAAAGAAGGCGGCAATGGCGATGGCCGTCGAGAACAGGGCGATGGCGCTGACGGCAAGCCAGCCCGTCGCCGTGCCTGGCAAGGACACGCCCTGCCACAAGGCGATCGCGCTGTTCGACAGGCCTGCCGTACCCAGGATCACGACGCAGGCGGCCAATGGGTGAATATTCTCGCGGCTTTTCGACAGGCTGTTGCCAAACAGGATGTACACGGCGTACACGCCGGCCGCCATCAATGCCAGGGCGATGCCGATGGGCTGACCCTGCAGCTTGCCGCCCAGGGTGATGGCCATGCCGGCGATGGCCAGCGCCATCAGCACCAGCATGCGGCGGTCCAGTTTTTCCCAGCCCAGCGCCAGCGCGAGGATGGTGACCAGCACGGGATACACGTACAGCAGCATGCCGCACAGGCCGCTGCTTGCATACATGAGGGCATTGAAATAGCCTTGCGACTGGGCCGTGTACATCAGGCCCATCAGCATGTAGCCGGCCAGCAGGCGGCCGCGCGGCAAGCGCCAGCCACCGAGCCACACGAGCGGCAGCAACAGCATGGCGGCGATGACGAAACGCAAGGCCAGCATGGTCGACGGGTTGACCCCGGACGCATATGCCGCCTTGGCAAACACTGCGGAACTGCCGAAACCGGCGGCCGACAGCAACACCAGCGCAACAGCGCGGCGATCAGACATGACTAACCTCTTTGAGTACACCTGGGCAAACCTGCTGCGTATCGCGACGGTTTTCCAGGCGTTGTAACGTTGTAAATATAAATGCCCAGCAAGGCCGGGAGATGATGCATGCGTAAATCCTATTGCGGGTCGCTTCACGCAGTGACGGCATCATATTCGCTTGCGCAAAATGAAACAAACCAATATTCTTCACGGATAGGCCAAATATTACTGAGGCTCAATTCTCTTGAGAGTGCCATGTCACGTCCCCTGCCCCCACTTGCCGCCCTGCACGCCTTCGAGGCGGCCGCCCGCCATGAAGGCTTCCAGCGCGCGGGCGAAGAATTGCATGTGTCGGCCGGCGCCATCGGCCACCACGTGAAACAGCTGGAAGCGTGGCTGGGCATCGTGCTGTTCCAGCGCCTGCCGCGCGGCGTGGTGCTGACCAATGCCGGCCAGCGCTATGCGGCCTCGCTGGGGCCGATCCTCAACCAGCTGGCCGACGTGTCCGAACAGGCGCGGCGCCAGGGCGACGACAAGGTGGTGACGGTGACGGCCACCAGCTCGCTCGTCTCGCGCTGGCTGATGCCGCGCCTGGGCCGGCTGCGTGACCGCTATCCGCAGATCGAGCTGCGCGTGCTGGCGTCGATGCACCCGGTCGACCTGGCGCGCGACGGCGTGGATGTGGCCATCCGCCTGGGACCGGGCCGCTATCCGGGCCTGAAAGTCGATTTATTGATGGAAGAATGGTTTTCCGCCGTCTGCAGCCCCGATTTTCGCGCCAACGCGGCCAGCCTGCGCCAGCCGGCCGACCTGCTGCGCTATCCGCTGCTGCACGACGAGCCAGAGGTGCACTTGCCCGGCGAAATCGACTGGACGCGCTGGCTGCACAGCTGCGGCGTGCATTACAGCGGCAATAGCGGCAACAGCGGCGCGCGCTTTTCGCACACCTATCTGTGCCTGGACGCGGCCGCCAGCGGCCAGGGCGTGGCCATTGCCGCCAGTCCCCTGATCGGCGACGATTTGCGGTCGGGCCGCCTCGTGCGCGTATTCGAACACGCCGTGCGCGGCCCCCACTGCTATTATCTGCTGCGCTCGCCCCAGGCGGAAACGCGGCCCCTCGTGCATGCATTCTGCGAATGGCTGATCGCCGAGGCGCGCGCCGACCAGGAAACCGTCTGGCCAACAGTGGAGACAGCATGACGAGCAGGGAACTGGCGCGCAGCGCCGCATATAGTGTCCAGCATGAATACGAGCACGCCACGGTGATCGCTGCCGATGGCCGGCAAGCGAGCGTGGGCGAGTTCTATGGCGACCCGGCCGCAGCCTTGATCGATGTCGATGAGCAATGGTGCGCCGTCGCGGGCGAGGGATTGGTGCTGTGCCGGCTGGACCAGCCGTTCGGTCAGTGCGAGGAATATTTCCGCCAGCCTGGCGCGGTGCGCTGGATCACGGCTTTACGGCAAACGGGACCGTTTGCGCTGGAATGGCAGGGTGAGGATGGCGCTTGGTCCGCCCTCGATGTCGAGGCAGCGGATGTGTCGGCTTACGCGCCAGGGCGCTAAGCCGACCTACGCCGACCTACGCCAGCGGCGGTGGATGGCTCGTAACCCGACAACACCACCAAACCAGCCGGAGCAACAGATCAGAGCACGTAGGTCGGCTTAGCGCGCAGCGCGTAAGCCGACAACACCATTACAACTTGATAAAGTGCTCGCGGTAGTATTTGAGCTCTTCGATCGATTCCAGGATATCGGCCAGCGCCGTATGCTTCTGGTGTTTCTTGAAACCGGTGGCGATTTCCGGCTTCCAGCGCTTGCACAGCTCTTTCAGTGTCGACACGTCAACATTGCGATAGTGGAAGAACGCTTCCAGCTTTGGCATGCCGCGCACCATGAAGCGGCGGTCCTGGCCGATGGTGTTGCCGCACATGGGCGACTTGCCTGCCGGTACGTATTTCTTCAGGAACGCGATCAATTCCGCTTCCGCCTGCGCTTCCGTCACGGTCGACGCTTTCACCTTGTCGATCAGGCCCGAGCGGCCGTGCGTGCCCTTGTTCCAGGCATCCATCTTGTTCAGAGTTTCATCGGATTGATGAATCACGAACACGGGGCCTTCGGCCAGCAGGTTCAAATGCATGTCCGTCACCACGACCGCCACTTCGATGATGCGGTCGGTATCGGGCTCCAGGCCCGTCATTTCCATGTCGACCCAGACCAGGTTCATCTCGTTTGGACGTGCCGGCACGGTGGGTGCGGGGGCGGATGCAGAGGTGGCTGCAGTTAAGTCGGTCGCTTGTGACATAATTCTCTCTTGGCCTAATCAAACTAAATAATCAGCCATTTTCTCACAGGCACAGAATGTATTCACTCGCGTTTTCGATTTTGTTTGTATCCGTCCTCGTTTTGACCCTGGCCGTGCGCTTCTGGCTCGCTTCGCGGCAGATTCGCCACGTGCTGGCCCACCGCGCCGCTGTTCCGCCCGAGTTCGCGGAAAAAATCCCGCTGGCCGCGCACCAGAAGGCCGCCGACTACACGGTGGCGAAGACCAAGTTCGGCCTGCTGACCTTGCTGGTCAACTACGCCGTGCTGATCGGTTTTACCTTGCTGGGCGGCCTGCAATGGCTGGCGCTGCACCTGAATGAATGGATGGGGCCGGGCTCGCCCATGCTGTACCAGATCGGCCTGATCGCCGCCTTTGCCGCCATTTCCGGCCTGATCGACCTGCCCTTCGATTACTACCGCCAATTCGTGCTGGAGCAGCGCTTCGGCTTCAACACCATGGCGCGCAAGCTGTTCTTCATGGACATGCTCAAGGGCGTGGGCCTGGGCGCGGCCATCGGCCTGCCGCTGATCTGGGTCGTGCTGGCGCTGATGGCCAAGTCGGGCGACCTGTGGTGGCTGTACGCGTGGTTCGTCTGGAGCGGCTTCCAGCTGCTGATGATGGTGCTGTTCCCGACCGTCATCGCCCCGCTGTTCAACAAATTCACGCCGCTGGCCGACGAAGCGCTGAAAAGCCGCATCGAAGGCTTGATGCAGCGCGTCGGCTTCGCCTCGAATGGCCTGTTCGTCATGGATGGCTCGAAGCGCAGCGCCCACGGCAATGCGTATTTCTCGGGCTTTGGCGCTAACAAGCGCATCGTCTTCTTCGACACCCTGCTGTCGCGCCTGGCGCCGCAGGAAATCGAAGCCGTGCTGGCGCATGAACTGGGCCACTTCAAGCTCAAGCACATAGTCAAGCGCATCGCCATGATGTTCGTCATCTCGCTGGGTTTCCTCGCGCTGCTGGGCTTCCTGAAGACGCAGCCATGGTTTTACGCGGGCCTCGGTGTCGACCCTGTCGCCCTGGCCTTGACGGGCCAGCCGACCGATGCGCTGGCCCTGCTGCTGTTCATGCTGGCCTTGCCCGTCTTCACTTTCCTGCTGGGACCGTTGACGTCGCTCAGCTCGCGCAAGCACGAATTCGAAGCGGACGCCTTTGCCGCCACGCACACGCAGGCGGACGACCTCGTCTCGGCCCTCGTCAAAATGTATGAAGACAATGCGTCGACCTTGACGCCCGACCCGCTGCACTCGGCCTTCTACGACTCGCACCCGCCGGCCAGCGTGCGCATCCGCCACCTGAAAGGGGCTGCCACATGAATACGCCATCGACCTCGCAAGACCTGGCCCAACTGTCCTGCGCGCAGCGCCAGCAGGCGCTGGGCGACACGGACATCGCCACCCTGCACGCCCTGCTGCCCCAGTGGACGGTGCAAAATGGCAAGCTGTGCCGCGACTTCGGCTTCAAGAATTACTACCAGACCCTGGCGTTCGTAAACGCCCTGGCCTATATGACCCATACGCAAGACCACCATCCGGAGCTCATCATTACTTACAAAACCTGCGCCGTGCGCTACGATACGCACTCGGTCAACCAGGGCGCCGGCGGCCTGTCCGAAAACGACTTTATCTGCGCCGCCAAGGCAGACCTCATCTACCAGAGCAGCCAGGTGTCCGCATGAGCGAAGGCAAGTTGACGGGCGTCATCATCGCCGCCCACGGCCGCCATTACCTGGCCGACGTGGATGGCGCCAAGCTGCAATGCGTGACGCGCGGCAAGAAAACCAATGTGGCCGTGGGCGACATCGTGCACCTGACGCGCACTTCCAACGACCAGGCCGTCATCGACCGCATCGAGGAACGCAAGACCCTGCTGTACCGCTCGGACCAGTACAAATCGAAATTGCTGGCCGCCAATTTGACGCAGCTGTTCATCGTCGTGGCGACGGAGCCGGGCTTTGCCGACGACCTGATCTCGCGCTCGCTGGTGGCGGCCGACGCGGCCGGCATCGAGGCGCGCATCATCCTCAACAAAACGGACGTGACCGCTTCGCTGGAGCGCGCCCGCGAACGCCTGCTGCCGTATTCCTCGATGGGTTACCCCGTCGATGAAGTGTCGGCCCGTGCCGAACCCGAGCACGCCGTGGCCACCCTGGCGCCGCTGCTGGCGGGCCAGTCGTCGATCCTGATCGGCCAGTCGGGCATGGGCAAATCGTCGCTGATCAACCTGCTGGTGCCGGACGCCGACATCGCCGTGCGCGAAATTTCGGCCGCGCTCGACACGGGCAAGCACACGACGACCTTTACGCGCTTGTACAAGCTCGACGAACTGGGCGCGAACAGTTCCATCATCGATTCGCCCGGCTTCCAGGAATTCGGCCTGTACCACCTGTCCGAAGGCATGCTGGAGCGGGCCTTCCGCGAATTCCAGCCGTATCTTGGCGGCTGCAAGTTCTATAACTGCCGCCACCTGATCGAGCCGCAATGCGCCATCCTGCAAGCCTTATCGGAAGGCAAGATTGCCAAGATGCGCCATACCCTGTATGGCCAGCTGCTGCATGAATCGGCGCAGACCTTGTATTAAGAAATATTTCCCTCATTCAAATATAGCGCCGCAAAACACCCGGCAGGCGAAATTTAATTTCGCCGCCGAGCACGCCTTCCGACTTTAATCCCAAAACCGTTCATCTGCCGTTTTATGCACTTCATCGCGTAAAACCTGCCTTCCATCGCCTGCCGCTGGCGATGGCAAAGGTCGTTTGCTACCTTGTCACCAGTCCCTGCCGGAAACCTGCCAGCGACCACACGATCTAACTCCCATCCATCCAGCCATCCTGATCGAAGGTGAATGTCATGCATACCAAACGTTTCCTCCCCCTTGCCGCCGCCCTGTTCGCGCTTGTCGCCGGCACCGCCCACGCGCAAACCGTTGCGACTCCACAAACCACTGGCAGTGTCAGAGTCAGCAGCAACGCGTACTACCATGTGACGGCGCAGGAAGCGTCCGAGATCGAACGGCAATACCGCCTGTCGAACGGGCAACGGCTGGAAGTGCGCCAGCAAGACAGTCACTTCTACGGCCGCCTGATCGACGACCGCGAAATGCAGCCAAAACCCAGTGTGAGAATCCTTCCCATCGGGGCTGGCAAGTTTGCCACCCAGAAAGGTGCAACATTCGCCTTCAGCAATGCGGGCGAACAGGTGACCATCGACAACGCCCAGCTGCTGTCGGGCTTGCGCCTGCCTGACGACACGCGCAGCATCAGCGGCGTCAGCGTCAACAGCGTTCGTCTGGTTTCACGCTAGGCGCACGGCAGAACGCATGCGGCATGGGGCAAAGCGCCCCGCCTGCGGCGTCATGCCGGCCACATAATTCTGACAGGCGTACTGAACAATTCCCCTGAATGCAGCTTACAATGCCATGACACATGGCCTGTGCGGACGCAGGCTGGCGCCACTGTTTGCGGGGAGAATGCTTGAATGGAAATGTTCGCGCTCGAACATGACGTAGCGCAGTGGGAAAGCGCATTGCTGCCGTTGCGCGGCGCCGGGCGCGTACCGCTGCTGCTGTTGCTGTCCTGGCATTTGCGCCAGCGTGACTGCAACAGAGCAATTGCGCTGAGCGAGGAAGCGCATCTGCTGCTGCCGCTGGCCGACTTCGATGCGGCCGCATTGGAACAGGCGCGCGCGCGCCTGCAACTGGTGCAGGCGGAAGTGGCCTGGCTGCAAGGCGCGCTCGACTCCGCGGAAAGCCTGGCCATGGCCGCGTGCGCCACCTGCGGCGCACTCGGCGACGGCGCCGGCTGCGCCGACGCCCACTGGCTGCTGTCCTCGATCGCCGTCGACCGCGGCGACCATGCCCGCTGCGATGCCGAACTGCTGGCCGCGGCGCAGCAAGCGCGCGGCGCCGGCGATGCGATGCGCGCCAGCCTGGCCGACGCGGCCACGGCGCGCTGGGCCGTCTTGCGCGACGCACCGGCCGCCCAGACCCGCTGGGGCGGCCACTTCCAGGCCGACGGCGCCAGCGGCAAGCTGCCCGCGCCGCTTGCCGCCTGGGTGCACGATTTCCGCGGCTTGCTGGCGCACACGTCGCGCGACCTGGGCGCGGCCGCCGGCCACTACATGCAAAGCTACGAAGCGGCCCTGGAAAGCGGCCAGCTGCGCGGCGCCATCACGGCCGCCATCAATATCGGCGACTGTTTCTCCAGCCTCAACGACAACGAATCGGCGCTCGAATGGATGCAGTGCGCGCTGGACCTGGCGCGCCCCACGGGCTGGCCGCGCAGCATCGGCGCCTGCCAGACGCATACGGCCGAAACCATGCGCAAGCTGGGGCGCCTGGGCGCGGCGGAAGACTTGCTGCGCGAAGCGCTGCACATCCTGACTCCCATGGCGGGCGCGCGCACCTATGCCAACGCCCTATTCCACCTGGGCGAACTGAGCCTGGACAAGGGCGACTACGACACGGCGCTCGACGCCTTCAGCCGTCTGGCGCAGCGCGCCGAAGCGCTGGGCCAGGCCGATTTCCGCAGCATGGCGCAGCGCGGCAGCGCCCACGCGCTGTCTTACCTGGACCGCCCGGACGAAGCGCTGCAAGCAGCCGAACGGGCTTGCCAGCTGGCCACCGCGCAGGGCGACGCCATGCACCAGGTGGCGGCGCTGCGCGTGCTGTCCATGCTGCATGCGCGCCACGACCTGCCGCCGCCCGCAGGCATGCAGGAGCGCAATCCCGCCCTGCATTTCCTGCACCAGGCGCTGCAGGTGGCCGCCTCCATCGACGGCTATGTGCCGCCCGGCGAACTGCTCGATGCGCTGGCGCGCGAGTACGCGCATGCGGGCGACTATGCGCGCGCCTACGATATCGCCCTCGCGGCGGGCGTGGCGCGCGAAAAAAGCCACACCCAGCAGGCAAGCAACCGCGCCACCGCCATGCAGGTCTACCACCAGACGGAACATGCGCGCTCGGAAGGCTATCACCACCGCGAACTGGCCGCCTCGGAAGCACGGCGCGCCGAAGTGCTGCAGCAAACCAGCGACACCCTGGAACGGCTGTCGGCCATCGGCCAGGAAATCACCACCCACCTCGACGCCAGCGCCGTGTTCCAGGTGCTGGACCGCCACGTGCATGCCTTGCTGCCAGTCAACACCTTCGCCGTCTACATGCTCGATGCGGCGGGCACGGCGCTGCGCCGCGCGCATGGCATGGAAGCGGGCCGCCCCTTGTCCGACAACGCCATTCCACTGAGCAACCCGCGTGCCTATTCCGTGCGCTGCCTGCTGGGCCGGCGCGAAGTGTATATCGACCAGGTACCGCCGAAGCGCCACGCCTACACGGTGCCCGGCACCCTGCATAACCAGAGCGTGCTGTACGTGCCCTTGACGGTGGGCGAGCGCGTGCTGGGCGTGATGACGGTGCAGGCTTGCCATGCACATGCCTACGGCGAACGCGAACGCCTGATCTTCCGCACCCTGTGCGCGTACGGCGCCATCGCGCTCGACAATGCCAGCGCCTACCGGCAGTTGCAGGACGCCCAGGCGCAACTGGCGTCGCAGGAAAAGCTGGCCGCCCTCGGTTCGCTGATGGCCGGCGTGGCGCATGAACTCAATACCCCGATCGGCAACAGCCTGTTGATCGCCAGCACCATGCTGCAAAAGACGGAAGACGTGGAACGCCTGATGAACGGCCCCGGCCTGCGCCGCTCGGACCTGGCCGCCTACATCGACGATGCAAGCAAGGCGTCGGCGCTGGTGATGCGCGGGCTGCACAGCGCGGCCGACCTCGTCAACAGCTTCAAGCAGGTAGCCGTCGACCGCACCACCGAACAGCGGCGCCAGTTCGACCTGCAACAGGTAAGCAATGAAATCATCGCCACCGTCATGAACCGCATCCGCAGTTCGGGCCACCGCATCGAGACGGACATTGCATTCGGCATCGCCATGGACAGCTATCCGGGCCCGTTCGGCCAGGTGATCACCAATCTGATCAACAATGCCCTGCTGCACGCCTTCGCACCCGCACCCAACGACGGTGCCGCCGGCACCGGTTGCATGCGCCTGTCCGCCACGCTCGACGGCGCGCGCGTGCAGGTCGTCTTCGCCGACAATGGCGGCGGCATCGCCGAACAGCATTTGTCGCGCATCTTCGACCCTTTCTTTACCACCAAGCTGGGCCAGGGCGGCAGCGGCCTCGGTTTGTCGATCAGCTACAACATCGTCACGGCGCTGCTGGGCGGCACCATCCAAGTGGCCAGCAGCCCCGCCGGCACGCGTTTCACGCTGGATTTACCGCTGGTGGCGCCCCAGCTGGACGGGGCCGCGCCCGCCAGCATCTATTAATCCGCCGCCCTTTGCCCGGGTGCAGGCTTGCCTATACAAGTACGCGCCCGGACGGTCTTTCCAATCTAAAAGCAAAACCCTTATAATTGAACGGCTGAAGTACTTGCCATTGCATTATTTTCAACATGGCAAACCGCATCGACCCGCGCGACAAGCGTCGCGCTGGCACCGATCAACACAGCAGCGCGCCGGGCGAGGCAGTCATCAGACGAGATGTTGTACGCTGATGCAACCCGGCGGGAAAGGCACGCCGCCGGCGGCCTGCGCATCTTCAAGTGGTCATTATGTCGACAAAAAAACCGATCAAGCACTACCTCCAGTTCTCCGATTTCACGTTGGAAGAGTACGAATATGTGATCGAACGCGCCCATCTGATCAAGCGCAAGTTCAAGAATTACGAAATCTACCATCCACTGATCGACCGCACCCTGGTGATGGTCTTTGAAAAGAACTCCACCCGCACGCGATTGTCGTTCGAAGCCGGCATGCACCAGCTGGGCGGCGCCGCCATCTACCTGAACACGCGCGATTCCCAATTGGGCCGCGGCGAGCCGGTGGAAGACGCGGGCCAGGTCATGTCGCGCATGTGCGACATCATCATGGTGCGTACCTTCGGCCAGGAGATCATCGAGCGTTTCGCCGCCAATTCGCGCGTGCCGGTAATCAATGGCCTGACCAATGAACACCACCCGTGCCAGGTCTTTGCCGACATCTTCACCTACATCGAACACCGCGGCTCGATCGCCGGCAAGGTCGTCGCCTGGATCGGCGACGCCAACAACATGCTGTACTCGTGGCTGCAGGCGGCCGAAGTGTTCGGCTTCCACGTCAACGTCTCGACGCCGAAGGGCTACGACATCGACCTGTCGCAAGTCAAGACGCAGCGCTATACCTTCTTCGCGAACCCGTCGGACGCGTGCGAAGGCGCGCACCTGGTCAACACGGACGTGTGGACCAGCATGGGCTACGAAGCGGAAAACGCGGCCCGTATCGCCGCCTTCGACGGCTGGATCGTCGATGGCGCGAAGATGTCCCGCGCCGCACCCGACGCGCTGTTCATGCACTGCCTGCCCGCCCACCGCGGCGAGGAAGTGGCCGCCGAAGTGATCGACGGTCCGCAATCGGTCGTGTGGGACGAGGCGGAAAACCGCTTGCACGTGCAAAAAGCGCTGATTGAATACCTGTTACTCGGTAAAATCCAATAATTCGCCCGGCACTGCATAAAACCTGGCAGCATCGCAATACATACATCGACAACGACAACTGGAAGCAATATGAGCGACATTAAAAAAGTAGTCCTGGCCTATTCCGGCGGACTCGACACCTCCGTCATCCTGAAATGGCTGCAAGATAACTACCAGTGCGAAATCGTCACCTTCACGGCCGACCTGGGCCAGGGCGAAGAGCTGGAACCGGCGCGCGCCAAGGCAATCAAGTTCGGCATCAAGCCGGAAAACATCCATATCGAAGACGTGCGCGAAGAATTCGTGCGCGATTTCGTGTTCCCGATGTTCCGCGCCAACACCGTGTATGAAGGCGAATACCTGCTGGGCACTTCGATCGCCCGTCCGCTGATCGCCAAGCGCCTGATCGAAATCGCCAACGCCACGGGCGCCGACGCCATCTCGCACGGCGCGACCGGCAAGGGCAACGACCAGGTGCGTTTCGAACTGGGAGCCTACGCGCTCAAACCAGGCGTGAAGATCATCGCCCCATGGCGCGAGTGGGATCTGCTGTCGCGCGAAAAACTGCTGAAGTACGCGGAAGACGCCGGCATCGAAATCGACATGAAGCACAAGAACGGCGGCGCGCCGTACTCGATGGATGCCAACTTGCTGCACATCAGCTTTGAAGGCCGCCACCTGGAAAACCCGAGCGCCGAAGCGGAAGAGACCATGTGGCGCTGGACCGTCAGCCCGGAAAACGCCCCGGACGAAGCGGAATACCTGGACATCGAATACGAAAAAGGCGATATCGTCGCCATCAACGGCGTGCGCATGTCGCCCGCCACCGTGCTGGCCGAACTGAACAAGGTTGGCGGCAAGCATGGCGTGGGACGCCTGGACCTGGTGGAAAACCGCTACGTCGGCATGAAATCGCGCGGCTGCTATGAAACCCCGGGCGGCACCATCATGTTGAAAGCCCACCGCGCCATCGAATCGATCACCCTGGACCGCGAAGTGGCCCACCTGAAAGATGACCTGATGCCGCGCTACGCGTCGATGATCTACAACGGCTACTGGTGGGCGCCCGAGCGCGTCGCCCTGCAAACCCTGATCGACCACACGCAGGAAACCGTGAACGGCTGGGTACGTATCAAGCTGTACAAGGGCAATGTCATCGTCGTCTCGCGCGATTCGAAAACGGATTCGCTGTTCGACATGAACATCGCCACCTTCGACGAAGACGGCGGCGCGTACAACCAGGCCGACGCCGGCGGCTTCATCAAGCTGAACGCCTTGCGCATGCGCATCGCCGCCATCGCCCGCGAAAAGCGTGGCCAAAAGTAACTAGTTGCCGGGAGGCACTACCTCCCGCGCCAAGCAAAGCCGCCCACGGGCGGCTTTTTTACATTTGAAACGCACTCGACCACGATTTACGGCCCGGCGCGCGCCCGGATCGCCCCCATTTTGCTGTCCCCGTGGCAAAATGCTACAGTGCAATTGTGCTGACCTTCCCGCTTCCGGAGCCCTCCCATGTTCAAAGACCTGAGTATCAAGAATAAACTGTACCTGGGCTTCGGCTCCATCGTGGCCATCATCCTGATCTTGCTCGGCGTGGCCTACAACAGCTTTTCGCGCCTGTCGGAAGCCAATGCATGGGACCGCCACACGATGGAGGTGCTGGGCGAGATCGACAGGATCCACAATTCCATCCTGCAAATCCAGGTGGAAGCACGCGGTTTCATCCTGACCGGCAGTGAAACGTCGCTGTCGCCGGAATCGAATGAAATGGACGTGCTGAGCCAGCACACGCAAAAAGCCATCGCCATGACGGCCGACAACAAGGTGCAGTCGGAACGCTTCCGCAAGATCGACGCGCTGACCACCACCTGGGTCAAGGAGTGGATCACCCCGCTGATCGAAAAGCGCCGCGCGCTGGGCAATGCGCCCGGAGCCACGGAAACGGTGGCGCGCACCATGCCGGCCGGCGGCTACCCTGCCGTCAGGCAGGCGAACAAGCTGCTCGACGAAGTCGCGGCCGAAGAATCGCGCTTGCTGGCCGAACGCACGGCCACCACGACAAAATTGCAGGAAACCATGATGCTGACCCTGGCGCTGGGCGGCTTGCTGTGCGTGGCGCTGGCGCTGGGCATTTCCTACCTGCTGGGCCGCGCCATCCTCGGCCCGCTGAACAGCCTGACGGACGCCGTCGGGCGCATCGCCAGCGGCGACCAGCGCGCGCGCGCCACCATCCTTTCGCGCGACGAACTGGGCAAGGTGTCGGAAGAATTCAACCGCATGGCGCAAACCATCCAGGACAACCAGGCCAATGAGCTGGCCGCGACGAATAGCTTGCGGGCCAAGGTCGATTCGCTGCTGGAAGTGGTCTCGAAAGCCGCCTCGGGCGACCTGACGGGCAAGGTCGGCATCACGGGCAGCGACGCCATCGGCCAGCTGGGCAATGGCCTGGCGAAGATGTTTGAAAACCTGCGCAGCCTGCTCAACAATGTGCAAAAGGCCGGCATCCAGGTGACGACCTCCGCCACGGAAATCGCCGCCTCGGCGCGCCAGCAGGAAGCCACGGGCATCGAGCAGGCGCAAACGAGCGTGGAAATCCTCAGCACCACCAAGGAAATCTCGGCCAACACGAGCCAGTTGCTCAAAACCATGGAAGACGCCACTGCGGTGGCCGACTACACAACGAACGCGACGGCCGAAGCGCAGAACAACCTCAAGCGCATGGATTCGACCATGCAGCACATGGTCTCGGCCACCGATTCCATCAATGCCAAGCTGGCTGCCCTGTCGGAAAAAGCCAGCAATATCAATAGCGTGCTGATCACCATCACCAAGGTGGCCGACCAGACCAACATCCTGTCGCTGAACGCCGCCATCGAGGCGGAAAAAGCGGGCGAGGCGGGCCGCGGCTTTTCCGTGGTGGCGACGGAAATCCGCCGCCTGGCCGACCAGACGTCCGTGTCCACGTGGGATATCGAGCAAATGCTCAAGGAAATGCAGTCGGCCGTGTCCGCCAGCGTGATGGGCATGGATAAATTCTCGGAAGAGATTCGCCGCAGCGTGGGCGAAGTGCGGCAAGTGGCCGAGCAGCTGTCGTCCGTGATGGACCAGGTGCAAAAACTCACGCCGCAATTCGACGCCGTGCTGCAAGGCATGCAGTCGCAGGCGATCGGCGCTTCGCAGATTTCCGACACCATGATGCAGCTCAACGACGCCACGCAGCAGACGGTGGAGTCCCTGAAGGCCACCAGCGAAGCCGTGCACCAGCTGCAATATGCGGCGGGCGACCTGCAGTCGAGCGTGTCGACTTTCGCCGTGACCATCTGATCCCATGAAAGTGCTGCTCTTTCACATCGGACGCGACCGCTACGGCCTGCCCTTGGCCCGCATCGTGCGCGTCCTGCCGCTGCTGGAGCTGAAACAGTTGCCGCTCACGCCAGACTACGTGGCCGGCCTGATGGACTTGCATGGCACGCCCGTGCCCGTGATCGACCTGTCGCGCCTGGCCGGACTGCCGGCCGCCGCCGCGCAGTTCGACACGCGCATCGTCATCGTCGACTACCGCGCCCCTGGCGGCGAAACCACGCACGCGCTGGGCCTGCTGGCCTCGCAAGTGCGCGGCATCGCCGACATCGACACGCTCCAGCTTGAAGACAGCGGCGTGGCGACAGTGCCCTTCCTGGGCCAGGTGGCCAGCGATGCCGACGGCATCGTGCAGCTGGTGGAACTGGAACACCTGCTGCCGCCGGACGTGCGCGCGCTGCTGTTTCAAGACGCGGGCGCGGCATGACGGCGCAAACCCTGCTGCGCCGCGCGACCGGCCTGTCCGTCTCCAAATCCGTGGCCGAACGGGCCGTCGGCCAGCGCATGGAGCAAACGGGATTTGCCGATAGCGAAGCCTACCTACAGGCGCTCACGCCGGCCGAAATGACGCAATTGATCGAACTGGTGGTGGTGCCCGAATCGTGGCTGTTCCGCGATCCGCAAGCGTTCTACGCCACCGTCGAACTGGTACAGGAACGCTGGGCGCGGGGACGCGCCACGCGCATCCTGTCAATCCCCTGCGCAGGCGGCGAGGAGCCGTATTCGATGGCCATGGCGCTGCGCGACGGCGGCGTGCCGAAACAGGCGTTCAGCATCGACGCCTATGACCTGAGCCCCGGCTGCATCGAGCGGGCGCAGGCGGGAATCTACGGCCGCAACGCCTTCCGCGCGCAGGACGTGGCCTTCCGCGAGCGCTATTTCACGCACGTGGCCGACGACTCCTACCGCATCATCGACTCCTTGCGCGAACAGGTGACCTTCAGGCAGGGCAACCTGCTGCAGTTCGATACGGCCACCTACAGCCGCCATTACGACGTCATCTTTTGCCGCAACCTCCTGATCTACTTTGACAAGCCGACCACGCGCGCGGCCATCCAGAATCTGTCGGCCCTGCTGGCCGACGACGGCATGCTGCTGGCCGGCTATGCGGAAGTGCCGTCGTTCTGCCAGAACGGCTTTACGACGCTGCAGTTCCGCCAGGCGTTCGCCCTGAAGAAGGAAACGGCGGCGCCGGCCAGTCCCGTTCAGATGGCCCCACTGCCGGCCTTGCGCACCTTACGCAGCGTGCCGCCCGCGCCAAGGCGCGCTGCCGTGACAGCCCCCTCTTCCGCCGCACAGGCGGCGCCGCGCACGCGCCCCGTGTCCGTGCCATCGCCGGCGCCGGCCACGCAAGCCGCGCAGGCCGATTTGCTGGCCGAGGCGCGCCTGCTGGCCGACCGCGGCCAGTTGCGCGAGGCCGGCGAAAAATGCCACGCCCACCTGGCGAAAGTGCCCGAGGCGGCGGAAGCGTATTTCATGCTGGGCATCATCAATGAACTGGCCGGCAAGATGGACCTGGCCGACGACTACTGGCGCCGCTGCATCTACCTGCAGCCCGACCATTACGAGGCGCTGTGCCACCTGTCCCTGCTGGCCGAACGCAATGGCAACCACACGGCCGCCGCCACCCTGAAGGCGCGTGCGGCACGCATCTACGAGCGCCGCCAGGCGTCCAACTAAGGGGCAAGCATGACAAATCTCATCGCCACCGAGTCCCCCGCCACCATCGACGACTGCTGGAACCATATCGGCGTGGTCGGCGACCAGAGCTGCCCCAAGCTGCCAGCCAACGTGCATTGCCGCAACTGCGACGTGTATGCGGGCGCCGCCCAGCGCAACCTGCAGCGGCCCGTGGACGAACACTACCGGCGCGACTGGGCCAGCCACTTCCGCCAGATCGATGCGGGCGGCGAAGTGCGTGACAGTTCGGCGCTGGTGTTTCGCATCGGCCGCGAATGGCTGGCGCTGCCCACGCGCGTGTTCGACTCCGTGGCGCCGCAGGCCAAGCCGCACGCGCTGCCGCACCGCGGCGGGGGCGGCCTGGCGGGCATCGTCAATATCGGTGGCAAGCTGTATCCGTGCATGTCGCTGGCCAGTTTGCTGGGCATCGATGAACAGGGCGCGCCGCCAGCCAAGGGCCGCCACACGTTTGCGCGCCTGCTGCTGATGCGCTGGGAAGAGCAGGCCTACGCGCTGCCCGTGGCCGACCTGCACGGCATCGTGCGCTACGCGTCGGGCGCCGTGCAGGCGCCGGCGGCCACCATCAACAAGGGGCTGTCGCGCTTCCTGTCGGGCGTGATCACCGAGGGCGACATGCGCATCGGCTGCCTCGATACGGCGCTGATCGGCTTTCAACTTGCGAGACTATTACGATGAGCCAGGACCAGCACGGCGACCTCAGTGCCTTTTCCATGCTGGACCTGTTCCGCATGGAAGCGGACAGCCAGACCCAGATCCTTACCGACGGCTTGCTGGCCATGGAGCGCCATGCGGGCGACGCGGCCGCCGTCGAAGCGATGATGCGCGCGGCCCACTCGATCAAGGGCGCGGCCGCCATCGTCGGCCTGCAAGTGGTGGTGCAGCTGGCGCACGGCATGGAAGACAGCTTTGTCGCCGCCCAGCATGGGCGCTTGAAGCTCACGCCGGAGCGGGTCGACGTGCTGTTGTCGGGCGTCGACCTGATCGTGCAGCTGTCGCGCCTGGACGACGCGGGCGCCGAAGCCTGGCTGGCCGCGAATGCGGCGCAGATCGACCAGACCCTGAACGCCATCGCCGGTATCGCCGACCTGCCCGAATTGCCGGCCCTGCCCCCGGCGCCTGCGCCCATGTCTGCACCCTTGCCGCCGGAAGCGGCAGAACCGCAAGCGCCCGTGGCCAGCGGCCTGGCGGGGGATGAACCGGAAGCGGCCGCCCCGGCGCCGCGTACAGCGACCAGTACAGGTGCGCCAGCCAAGGCGCAAGCGCAAAACTTCGACAAACTGCTGTCGCTGGCCAGCGAATCGCGCATCAATGCGCACCAGATGCACCCGTTCGTCGGCGCCCTGCAGCGCTTCAAGCGCAACCAGAGCAGCCTGTTTTCCGCCATCGAGCACCTGCACGAAGCCATTGCCCGCTCGGCCGACCCGGGCCTGATGGAAAAGTCCCTGCTGGCGCTGCAAAAGACGCAGCCCCTGAAGCAGTTCATGCTCGAGCACATCGCCGACATCGAAACCTATGAACGGCGCCTGCTGGCCGTCTCGCAAGGCATGGTCGACGAAGTGCTGGCCCTGCGCATGCGCCCTTTCCGCGACGGCATCCACGCGTTCCCGCGCATGGTGCGCGACCTGGCGCGCAGCCTGGGCAAGGAAGTTCAGCTCGAGATCGAAGGCGAAGACACCCTGGTCGACCGCGACATCCTGGCGAAGATCGAAAGCCCGCTGAACCACATGCTGCGCAATGCCATCGACCATGGCATGGAAGGCCCGTACGAGCGCATCGACGCGGGCAAGGAAGCGCTGGGCACGATACGCATGGAGGCGCGCCACCGCGCCGGCATGCTGAGCATCGAGATCAGCGACGACGGGCGCGGTGTCGACCTGGAAAAAATCCGCCAGTCCGTCATCGAGCGCAAGATGGCCAGCCCCGCCATGGCCGCCGCGCTGTCGCCGGGCGAACTGCTGGAATTTTTGTTCCTGCCCGCCTTCAGCCTGAAGGAAAAGGCGAATCAATTGTCCGGACGCGGCGTGGGCCTCGACATCGTGCACGAGACGATACGCCAGCAAAACGGCACGGTGCGCCTGGAATCGGAGCCGGGCCGCGGTTTCCGCGCCCTGATCACTCTGCCGCTGACGCAGTCGATCGTGCGTGCGCTGGTGGTCGATGTGCACGGCGAAGCCTACGCCATCCCCATCGTCAAGGTGGAAAGCGTGGTGCGCGTGCCGCAAGCGGCCATCCATACCCTGGAAAACAAGCAGTTCTTCGAACTCAAGGGCGAGCATCTGGGCCTGGTGTCGGCGGCGCAGGTGCTCGAGCTGGGCGAAGCGGCCAACCAGGCCGAGGATTTGCCCGTGGTGGTGATCGGCCGGGGCAAGCAAAGCTATGCGCTGGTGGTCGACGCCATCCGCGGCGAGCAAAGCCTGGCCGTGCAAGCCATCGATCCGATCTTCGGCAAGATGCGCGACATTTCCGCCGCCGCCCTGCTCGACGACGGCGAGCCGGTGCTGATCCTCGACGTGCCCGATTTGCTGCTGTCGATCGATAAGCTGCTGCACGAGGGCGGCCTGCACCAGCTGGCGCAGGCGGGCCACGCCGAACGCCGCAAGGCCAAGCGCATCCTCGTCGTCGACGATTCGCTGACGGTGCGCGAGATGGAGCGCAAGCTGCTGCTGGCGCGCGGCTTCGACGTCGACGTGGCCATCGACGGCATCGACGGCTGGAACGTGGTGCGCAGCGGAGAATATGACCTGGTGATCACCGACGTGGACATGCCGCGCATGGATGGCATCGAACTCGTTTCGCTGATCAAGAAGGACCTGCACCTGCACAAGCTGCCGGTGATGATCGTGTCGTACAAGGACCGTCCGGAAGACCGCGCGCGCGGCCTGTCCGCCGGCGCCGACTATTATTTGACCAAAGGCAGCTTCCACGACGAGACCTTGCTCGACGCGGTGGCCGACCTGATAGGAGATGCCCGCTTATGAGCTGTCATTCATGAAAATTGCCATTGCCAACGATGTCGCCATGGCCGCCGAGGCGCTGCGCCGCGTGGTCGCCAGTACGCAGGAACACCAGGTGCTGTGGATCGCCCGCACGGGGCTCGAAGCCGTGCGCATGTGCGAGGGCAACCGTCCCGACCTGATCCTGATGGATCTGAACATGCCCGAGATGGATGGCGTGGAAGCGACGCGCCTGATCATGGAGCAAAGCCCGTGCGCCATCCTCGTCGTCACGGGCCGCCCGCAAGACAATGTCAACCAGGTCTTCCGCGCGCTGGGCGCGGGCGCGCTCGATGTCACGGCCACGCCCGTGCTGCAGGGGGAAGTGGGCGGCGACAGCGAGCTGCTGGCCAAGATCAAGACCATCGGCAAGCTGATACGCCACAGCGCCGAAGCGCCGCCGCCGCGCCAGGCACCGGCCAATGGCGGCGACCGGGGCGACGGCCAGGTCAGCACCCTGGTGGCCATCGGCGCCTCGACGGGCGGGCCGTCGGCCGTGGCCAAGGTGCTGTCCGGCTGGACGGCGCCGCCCGGCTGCGCCATCGTCGTGGTGCAGCATATCGATGAAACCTTCGCTTCGCACTTCGCCAAGTGGCTCGATGACCAGCTCAGCATGCCCGTGCGCGTGATCGCCGAGGGCGACGAACTGGTGGCTGGCAGCGTACTGATCGCCAAGACCAATGATCACCTGCTGCTAGATCAAAATTATCGTTTGGGTTACGATGCAGCACCACGCGACTATGTTTACCGCCCGTCCGTCGATGTCTTCTTCAACTGCGTGGCGCAGCACTGGCGTGGCGATGCCATCGGCGTATTGCTCACAGGCATGGGGCGCGACGGCGGCGATGGCTTGCTGGCCATGCGCCGCGCCGGCAAGACGACGATTGCGCAAGACCAGGCCAGCAGTGCCGTGTATGGCATGCCGCGCGCGGCTGCGGAACTTGATGCGGCGCAGCAAATCCTGCCATTGGATAGAATAGGCGCCAGCCTGCGCAGCCGCCTGGGCGCCAAGCTCAACAATGGGTGGGAGCCCTCCCCTAACATCTGAAAAGAATGCAATGCCAGAATTCTCCTCCAGCTTCACCCAGCATGAGCCCGCATTGACCGAATTCAAGGTCAGCGTGCTGCTGGTGGACGACCAGTTGATCATTGCCGAAGCAGTCCGGCGCATGCTCAGCGACCAGCAGGATATCGAATTTCATTACGTGACCGATGCCACGCAGGCGCTGGACACGGCACTGCGTTTGCAACCGACCGTCATCCTGCAAGACCTCGTGATGCCTGGCATCGACGGCTTCGCCCTGATCCAGCTGTACCGCGAAAACGAGGCGCTCGCGCACGTGCCCGTCATCGTGATGTCGGCCAAGGATGACCCGAAACTGAAGGCCCACAGCTTTGCCGTCGGCGCCAACGATTATGTGGTGAAGCTGCCGGACCGCCTGGAGCTGCTGGCGCGCATACGCTACCATTCCAACGCGCACATCAGCCGCTTGCAGCGCGACCAGGCTTTTCGTTTCCTACGCGAAAGCCAAAAGAACCTGGCCGACGCGAATATTGAACTACAGAAACTAGCTGCCCTCGATGGCTTGACGGGCATCGCCAACCGGCGCCGCTTCGATGAAACCCTGCAATTCGAATGGCAGCGGGGCCAGCGCGACAAGACGCCGCTGAGCCTGCTGTTCTGCGATATCGACCATTTCAAAAGCTATAACGACCACTTCGGCCACCTGGCGGGCGACCTGGGCCTGAAAAAGGTCGCCGCCGTGCTGACGGAACATTTGAAACGCCCGGCCGACCTGGCCGCCCGCTATGGCGGCGAAGAATTCGCCCTGATCCTGCCGGAAACGGAAGCGGCCGGTGCGCTGCAGATCGCCGAAGCATGCCGGCGTCATCTGGAAGGCTTGCAGATCGAAAACCCGGCGGCAAGCAAGGGCATCGTCACCATCTCGATCGGCGTGGCCACCGTCGTGCCGTCGCCGGACTCGACGATCGAGCAACTGATCAACCGCGCCGACCAGGCCCTGTACGCGGCCAAGCGCGGCGGACGCAACAGCGTGCTGAGCGCCAATGACGTCCGCGACTGATTTTTAACAGCAAGGAAAGTGAAGCATGAGCACACAACTGGACAATGTCAGCGTCGTCAAGAAGTCGAATATCTACTTTGACGGCAAATGCATCTCGCACAACGTCATCCTGGCCGATGGCACGAAGAAAAGCGTGGGTGTGATTTTCCCGTCATCGTTGCGCTTCAACACGGGCGCGCCGGAAATCATGGAAATCGTCGGCGGCTTGTGCAAGGTGCGCCTGGCTGACGCGACAGAATGGAACAGCTATGGCGCGGGCACGCAATTCAGTATCCCGGGCAATAGCTATTTTGATATTGAAACGGTCGAGACCGTGGATTACGTCTGCCACTTCGGTTAATCAGACGAAAACAGGCTCGGGCGACAGGCGCACGCCATATTTCGCCTCTACATCATCCTGTATCGCTTCCGCCAGCCGGGTAATGTCCGCGCCACGAGCGCCGCCATTATTCACCAGAACCAGCGCCTGCTTGGGATACACTCCCGCGGGCCCCAGGTTTTTTCCCTTCCAGCCGCATTGATCGATCAGCCAGCCGGCCGCCAGCTTTTCCGTGCCATCGGGCTGCGCATGGTGCACCAAGGCAGGGAAACGTTCCAGCAAGGCCGCACACTGTTCGCGCGATACCACGGGATTCTTGAAGAAACTGCCCGCATTGCCGATCACGGCCGGGTCCGGCAATTTTCTCCGGCGGATCGCCATCACCGTGTCGGCCACCTGTTGCGGCGTCGGCTCGGCAAGATTGCGCTCAGCCACGGCCTGCGCCAGTTCCGCATAGCGCAAGTTCGGCTGCCATTCGGCCGGCAAGGCAAACGTCACTTCCAGCACGATCAGTTCGCGCCCGTCCGCCTGCTTGAAGATGCTGTCGCGGTAGGCGAAGCGGCAAGCATCGCGGTCCATGTCGAAAACGATGCCGCTGGCGCTGTGCATGACGCTCACGCTATGCAGATAATCCTTGATTTCCACGCCATACGCGCCGATATTCTGGATAGGCGCCGCGCCCACCGTGCCCGGGATCAGTGACAGGTTTTCCAGCCCGCCCACGCCTTGCGCCAAGGTCCACTGCACGAAATCGTGCCAGTTTTCGCCGGCCGCGGCCGTGACGAGTATCGTCTCGAAGTCCGCCTGCGCCAGGCGCATGCCGCGCGTGGCCATATGCAGCACGGCGCCGGGAAAGTCGCCGGTCAGGACGATGTTGCTGCCGCCGCCCAGTATCAGGCGCGGCATGGCGGACAAGGCGGGATCTTGCAGCGCGGCCTGCAATTGGGCCTGCGAAGTGATGCGTACATAGGCGGCCGCATTGGCCGTGATGCCGAAGGTATTCAGGCGCTGGAGGTTGTAATTGTGTTCGATGGTGAGCTCTGCAGACATGGGATAGCGATTATTTTGCTCGATTATAGAGTGAAACCGACAAAAAACCAGCGCAAGACAAGGGCGACTTGCCCGTTGTCCGTTAAAATGTCGCATCTTTAACAGGGCCGTCCCATGGCGCAGAATCAGCCGCCAAGGCCCAGCGCACCGAGCGTGCGCTCGCTTTAACAAGAAAAGGAACAGACCATGCCGTCATTTGATGTAGTCTCCGAAGCCGATATGATCGAAGTCAAGAATGCAGTCGAGCAATCGAACAAGGAAATCACGACCCGCTTCGACTTCAAGGGCAGCGACGCCCGCGTCGAACACAAGGAAAACGAATTGACCGCGTTCGCGGATTCGGAATTCCAGCTCAGCCAGGTGCGCGACGTGCTGACCAACAAATTGACCAAACGCAAGGTCGATGTGCGCTTCCTCGACGAAGGCGATATCAAGAAGATCGGCGGCGACAAGGTCAAGCAGATCATCAAGATCAAGAATGGCATCGAATCGGATGATGCCAAGAAAATCGTGCGCGTCATCAAGGACAGCAAGATGAAAGTGCAAGCGAGCATCCAGGGTGAAGCCGTGCGTGTCACGGGCGCCAAGCGCGACGACCTGCAAGCGGCCATGGCCATGCTGCGCAAGGACGTGCCCGACATGCCGCTGGAATTTAACAATTTCCGCGATTAATTTCGATGATGCGCACGCTCCAGCCTGCGCTTGCACCGGCGTGGCGGCAAGCTGCCTCGGAGCGCCTGCCCGCTTGGGGTAGAATTGAAGCTGCGCACAGCTACATGCGCCCGCGCGCCTGACCGGCGGCGGGCTTGACCGTACATCTGGCTCAGTGATAACCACGGTAGTCTAAGGATAGCAATGAAACGTGTTGATGATTTCCGCCTGCGATTTGGCAAAAAAGAATATGTGCCCATCATGATAGGCGGAATGGGTGTGGATATTTCCACGTCGGAGCTGGCGCTGGAAGCGGCCCGGCTGAACGGTATCGGGCATATCTCCGATGCCATGGTGGAAGACGTGTCGGATCGCCGTTTCGACACCACCTTCGTCAAAGACAAGACGAAACTGTACAAGTTCAACATCAATAACAGCGACAAGGCCGTGGTGCAGTTCGACCTGGGCCGTTTGGCGGAAGCGCAGCGCCTGCATATCGGCCGCACCATGGAAGCGAAAAAAGGCGATGGCCTGATTTTCGTCAATTGCATGGAAAAGCTGACCATGAACGGTCCGCGCGAAACCTTGCGCGTGCGCCTGAACGCGGCGCTCGACGCCGGCATCGACGGCATCACCCTGTCCGCCGGCTTGCACTTCGGCTCGTTCGCCCTGATGGCCGACCATCCGCGTTTCCGCGATGCCAAGCTGGGCATCATCGTCTCGTCCGTACGCGCCTTGCAGATTTTCCTGCGCAAGAACGCCAAGCTGGACCGTTTGCCTGACTTTATCATCGTCGAAGGACCATTGGCCGGCGGCCACCTGGGTTTCGGCATGGACTGGGCCAATTACGACCTGCACACGATCACGGCGGAACTGCTGGCCTACCTGAAGGCCGAACAGCTGGACATCCCGCTGATTGCCGCTGGCGGCATTTTCACGGGCAGCGATGCCGTCTCCTTCCTGGAAGCGGGCGCGGCCGGTGTGCAAGTGGCGACGCGCTTTACCGTCACGAATGAATGCGGCTTGCCAAACAAGGTCAAGCAGGAATACTACAAGGCCTCGGAAGAAGACATCATCGTCAATGGCGTCTCGCCGACCGGCTACCCGATGCGCATGCTGAAGAACACGCCCGCCATCGGCGCCGGCATCCGTCCAGGCTGTGAATCGTATGGCTACCTGCTCGACGCGACCGGCAACTGCGCGTACATCAACTCGTACAACCGCGAAGTCGCCGCCCATCCCGAGCAAAAAACCGTCGTCGTGATGGACAAGACTTGCCTGTGCACGCACATGCGCAACTTCAACTGCTGGACCTGCGGCCATTACACGTATCGTCTGAAGGACACCACGCACAAGCTCGACAACGGCGAATACCAGATCCTGACGGCCGAACACGTCTTCAAGGATTACCAGTTCAGCGTCGACAACCAGATCGCCCTGCCGGAAAAAGAAATCCTGGTAGCAAGCTGAATCTTGTCAGCTTGACATAGAAATGGCGCAGCCTGCGAAGACTGCGCCATTTTTTTATACGGGTAGCATGTGCCGCACTGCCCGTGCGATCGCGTCGAACTTGGGCCGCTGCAATACCTCGTCCTGCAGGCAAGCATCCATCATGGCCTGCAGGGCGGGCAAGGGCGTCGCACAGTGCGCGGTCAACTCGCCCAGCAGCACGCCAAAGGCGCGCGCCTCTATGCCCTGCAGCACCTCCCCTTGCGGCGAGCCGGGCGCAAACATGGACGCCGCACCAAAATCGCCCAGCAAGCAGGCGCCGGCGTCCGCATGCAGGATATTGTGCGCATACAGGTCGCCATGCACAATGCCGTGCGCATGCAACTGCCACACGGCCGATGCGATACCGTGGGCAATGGCCAGCGCTTGCGGTGCCTCAAAGCATTCGCCATCGGCATACACGTCGCGCGTACACGATTCCAGGCTCGGCGGACCGGCCAGGTTGCGGTAGGCCACATCGATGAGCGGCATGACAAGCCCCAGCGCGCCATGCGGATGCGCATCGAGCGTCCCGAGGATGGGAATCAGGCCCGGATGCGCACCGGCGCCGACGCAGGCGGCCATCTCGCTGCGCGGCAAGCCGTCGCTGGTCATCGCTCCCTTGAATACTTTGACGGCCACGTCATTGACGCCATCGAGACGGGCACGGTAAATCACGCCCGATGCGCCCTCGCCCAGCTGCTGCGCCAGTTCCAGGCGCTGCCATGCCACGCCAGCAGCCCCCGTACCGGCCAGAGCGGCCAGCTCACGCGCTTCCGTAAAGGGATTGCCCGCATACGCGAGCCAACTCAGGCGTGGTAAAGACAGCAGGCAGTCGGGCAGCGCCGGGAAACGGTTGGCGGCAATGCGCACCAGCTCGAGCCGATGGCAAGCCGCCAGGGTAGCGGGCAAGTGGCTCAGGCAGTTCCCAGCCAGCATGAGTTTCTGCAATTGACTGCACTTGCCCAGCTCATCCGGCATGGATTCGATGGCATTGTCGGTCAGGGTCAGCCAGCGCAGCCTCGGCGGCAAGGCTGCGCCCGGTACGTGGCGTATCCGGTTCGCCTTGAAACCGATCATTTCCAGGGCTAGACATGAACCAAGCACGGCCGGCAAGGTGGTGAACAGGTTATCCGAGCAAAAAATGATGCGCAGCTTGTGCAGGCGCGGCAAATCGTCGGGCAATGTGGACAGCGCGTTGCCGGACAGGTCGAGGATTTCCAGGCTGTCGGACAAGTCGAAGATTTCGCGGGGAAATGTCGTCAAGCCGCAGGACAGTTTCAGGCGGCGCAAGCCGGCCAGTTGGCCAGCACGTAATTGTTCCAGTGTATGCACAGCAGACAAGATATCCCCTTCAAGGTAGCACGCGATCGATGCCATGCAGAAAAACCATTGGACGTAAATAACAACAACCGGGGTCGGACCCTCCATGCCGCTCACGCAAGCGTCGGCGCCAACGCGCAAGGGGATCTGACCGTAGGTCGGCTTAGCGCGCAGCGCGTAAGCCGACAAGCACCCGCGGCGCCCAACAAACCACCAGACGTAAAAAAACCCCAACCGGATCACCGGAAGGGGTTTTTCGAATAACAAGCCTGACGATAACCTACTTTCACACTGGTTGCAGCACTATCATCGGCGCAAAGTTGTTTCACGGTCCTGTTCGGGATGGGAAGGGGTGGGACCAACTTGCTATGGTCATCAGGCATAACTTGTACTGGCATTTGTCCTCGGTTGAGCGACAAAGCCTGAATCTGGAAGAAGCAAAGATTGGGGTAATGACTGGTAGTATCAACACACACGCAACGTTGTACCGTCTTATCCTCTGTACCTGCTAAGGTTATAGGGACAAGCCGTACGGGCAATTAGTACTGGTTAGCTTAATGCATTACTGCACTTCCACACCCAGCCTATCAACGTCCTGGTCTCGAACGACCCTTCAAAGAGCTCAAGGCTCTGGGAAATCTCATCTCAAGGCAAGTTTCCCGCTTAGATGCTTTCAGCGGTTATCTCTTCCGAACTTAGCTACCCGGCAATGCCACTGGCGTGACAACCGGTACACCAGAGGTTCGTCCACTCCGGTCCTCTCGTACTAGGAGCAGCCCCCTTCAAATTTCCAACGCCCACGGCAGATAGGGACCAAACTGTCTCACGACGTTTTAAACCCAGCTCACGTACCACTTTAAATGGCGAACAGCCATACCCTTGGGACCGGCTACAGCCCCAGGATGTGATGAGCCGACATCGAGGTGCCAAACTCCCCCGTCGATATGAACTCTTGGGAGGAATCAGCCTGTTATCCCCAGAGTACCTTTTATCCGTTGAGCGATGGCCCTTCCATACAGAACCACCGGATCACTATGTCCTACTTTCGTACCTGCTCGACTTGTCAGTCTCGCAGTTAAGCACGCTTATGCCATTGCACTATCAACACGATGTCCGACCGTATCTAGCGTACCTTCGAACTCCTCCGTTACACTTTAGGAGGAGACCGCCCCAGTCAAACTGCCTACCATGCACTGTCCCCGATCCGGATAACGGACCAAGGTTAGAACCTCAAACAAACCAGGGTGGTATTTCAAGGTTGGCTCCACGAGAACTAGCGTCCCCGCTTCAAAGCCTCCCACCTATCCTACACAGATTGGTTCAAAGTCCAATGCAAAGCTACAGTAAAGGTTCATGGGGTCTTTCCGTCTAGCCGCGGGTAGATTGCATCATCACAAACATTTCAACTTCGCTGAGTCTCGGGAGGAGACAGTGTGGCCATCGTTACGCCATTCGTGCAGGTCGGAACTTACCCGACAAGGAATTTCGCTACCTTAGGACCGTTATAGTTACGGCCGCCGTTTACTGGGACTTCAATCAAGAGCTTGCACCCCATCATTTAATCTTCCAGCACCGGGCAGGCGTCACACCCTATACGTCCACTTTCGTGTTTGCAGAGTGCTGTGTTTTTATTAAACAGTCGCAGCCACCAGTTTATTGCAACCCTTTCACCCTCATGGAGTAAACCAATCAAGCTACCGGGGCGTACCTTTTCCCGAAGTTACGGTACCAATTTGCCGAGTTCCTTCTCCCGAGTTCTCTCAAGCGCCTTAGAATACTCATCTCGCCCACCTGTGTCGGTTTGCGGTACGGTCTCGTATGACTGAAGCTTAGAGGCTTTTCTTGGAACCACTTCCGATTGCTTCGTGAGCAAGCTCACTCGTCCCATCCCCTTGAATCCTGCGCCCGGATTTGCCTAAGCGCCTTCTATGAGACAGAAACTGACTATTCCAACAGTCAGACAACCTTCCGCGATCCGTCCCCCCATCGCATCATACGACGGTGCAGGAATATTAACCTGCTTCCCATCAGCTACGCATCTCTGCCTCGCCTTAGGGGCCGACTCACCCTGCTCCGATGAACGTTGAACAGGAAACCTTGGGCTTACGGCGTGGAGGCTTTTCACCCCCATTATCGCTACTCATGTCAGCATTCGCACTTCTGATACCTCCAGCATCCTTTACAAGACACCTTCGCAGGCTTACAGAACGCTCTCCTACCATATATCCTAAGATATATCCGCAGCTTCGGTGACTGGCTTAGCCCCGTTACATCTTCCGCGCAGGACGACTCGATCAGTGAGCTATTACGCTTTCTTTAAATGATGGCTGCTTCTAAGCCAACATCCTGACTGTTTTAGCCTTCCCACTTCGTTTTCCACTTAGCCAATCTTTGGGACCTTAGCTGGCGGTCTGGGTTGTTTCCCTCTTGACGCCGGACGTTAGCACCCGACGTCTGTCTCCCAAGCTCGCACTCATCGGTATTCGGAGTTTGCAATGGTTTGGTAAGTCGCAATGACCCCCTAGCCATAACAGTGCTCTACCCCCGATGGTGATACTTGAGGCACTACCTAAATAGTTTTCGGAGAGAACCAGCTATTTCCAAGTTTGTTTAGCCTTTCACCCCTACCCACAGCTCATCCCCTAATTTTTCAACATTAGTGGGTTCGGACCTCCAGGGCGTGTTACCGCACCTTCATCCTGGCCATGAGTAGATCACTTGGTTTCGGGTCTACACCCAGCGACTGATCGCCCTATTCGGACTCGATTTCTCTACGGCTTCCCTATTCGGTTAACCTTGCCACTGAATGTAAGTCGCTGACCCATTATACAAAAGGTACGCAGTCACGGAACAAGTCCGCTCCTACTGTTTGTATGCACACGGTTTCAGGATCTATTTCACTCCCCTTCCGGGGTTCTTTTCGCCTTTCCCTCACGGTACTGGTTCACTATCGGTCGATTACGAGTATTTAGCCTTGGAGGATGGTCCCCCCATATTCAGACAGGATGTCACGTGTCCCGCCCTACTTGTCGTACGCTTAGTACCACCGGTCCGATTTCACATACGGGGCTATCACCCACTATGGCTCCTATTTCCAGAGGATTCTGTTATCGGTCCGACTATCACGTACAGGCTCTTCCCATTTCGCTCGCCGCTACTTTGGGAATCTCGGTTGATTTCTTTTCCTGCAGCTACTTAGATGTTTCAGTTCGCCGCGTTCGCCTTGCATACCTATGTATTCAGTATGCAATACCCTAAAAGGGTGGGTTGCCCCATTCGGAAATCTGCGGATCAAAGTGTGTTTGCTCACTCCCCGCAGCTTATCGCAAGCTACTACGTCCTTCATCGCCTGTAATCGCCAAGGCATCCACCATGTGCACTTATTCGCTTGTCCCTATAACGTTAGCCTCTGAAAACCGAAGTCATCAAAGAGCGCTACAGGGATAAGAAAGTACAACGTTGTTGCTTGTTTGTTGATACATACAATCATTACCCATCGATTCGCTTTTTACGGCAAACCGATCAATAAATAATCTTTACTTCTTCCAGATTGTTAAAGAACATACAGCACTTGGTCTCGAAAAGACCAAACCTAAATTCAATCACCGATGTGATTAACTTACGTTTGAACTTTTGGTGGAGGATGACGGGATCGAACCGACGACCCCCTGCTTGCAAAGCAGGTGCTCTCCCAGCTGAGCTAATCCCCCTGAGATTTACTACAGAAACTGGTAGGGCTGGTTGGACTCGAACCAACGACCCCCGCGTTATCAACACGGTGCTCTAACCAGCTGAGCTACAGCCCCAAATGCTGTTCTTTATATTAACAGCCGATAAGTGTGAACATTTGATGCGTGAACCATTTACATGATTCGTGCAAACTCTAGAAAGGAGGTGATCCAGCCGCACCTTCCGATACGGCTACCTTGTTACGACTTCACCCCAGTCACGAATCCTACCGTGGTAAGCGCCCTCCTTACGGTTAAGCTACCTACTTCTGGTAAAACCCGCTCCCATGGTGTGACGGGCGGTGTGTACAAGACCCGGGAACGTATTCACCGCGACATGCTGATCCGCGATTACTAGCGATTCCAACTTCATGCAGTCGAGTTGCAGACTACAATCCGGACTACGATACACTTTCTGCGATTAGCTCCCCCTCGCGGGTTGGCGGCGCTCTGTATGTACCATTGTATGACGTGTGAAGCCCTACCCATAAGGGCCATGAGGACTTGACGTCATCCCCACCTTCCTCCGGTTTGTCACCGGCAGTCTCATTAGAGTGCCCTTTCGTAGCAACTAATGACAAGGGTTGCGCTCGTTGCGGGACTTAACCCAACATCTCACGACACGAGCTGACGACAGCCATGCAGCACCTGTGTACTGGTTCTCTTTCGAGCACTCCTCAATCTCTCGAGGATTCCAGCCATGTCAAGGGTAGGTAAGGTTTTTCGCGTTGCATCGAATTAATCCACATCATCCACCGCTTGTGCGGGTCCCCGTCAATTCCTTTGAGTTTTAATCTTGCGACCGTACTCCCCAGGCGGTCTACTTCACGCGTTAGCTGCGTTACCAAGTCAATTAAGACCCGACAACTAGTAGACATCGTTTAGGGCGTGGACTACCAGGGTATCTAATCCTGTTTGCTCCCCACGCTTTCGTGCATGAGCGTCAATCTTGACCCAGGGGGCTGCCTTCGCCATCGGTGTTCCTCCACATATCTACGCATTTCACTGCTACACGTGGAATTCTACCCCCCTCTGCCAGATTCTAGCCTTGCAGTCTCCAATGCAATTCCCAGGTTGAGCCCGGGGATTTCACATCAGACTTACAAAACCGCCTGCGCACGCTTTACGCCCAGTAATTCCGATTAACGCTTGCACCCTACGTATTACCGCGGCTGCTGGCACGTAGTTAGCCGGTGCTTATTCTTCAGGTACCGTCATTAGCAAGAGATATTAGCTCTCACCGTTTCTTCCCTGACAAAAGAGCTTTACAACCCGAAGGCCTTCTTCACTCACGCGGCATTGCTGGATCAGGCTTTCGCCCATTGTCCAAAATTCCCCACTGCTGCCTCCCGTAGGAGTCTGGACCGTGTCTCAGTTCCAGTGTGGCTGGTCGTCCTCTCAGACCAGCTACTGATCGATGCCTTGGTAGGCTTTTACCCTACCAACTAGCTAATCAGATATCGGCCGCTCCACGAGCATGAGGTCTTGCGATCCCCCACTTTCATCCTTAGATCGTATGCGGTATTAGCGTAACTTTCGCTACGTTATCCCCCACTCTAGGGTACGTTCCGATATATTACTCACCCGTTCGCCACTCGCCACCAGAGCAAGCTCCGTGCTGCCGTTCGACTTGCATGTGTAAGGCATGCCGCCAGCGTTCAATCTGAGCCAGGATCAAACTCTTCAGTTTAATCTCTGTTACTTTGCCATTTTATTGGCACCGTCTTGCGACGGGTCGCTCACTCAAAAAACTGACAGGCCACTACTTTCGTAGCGCCTATTTCATTATTTCTTGTGAACATTTGATATTTTAAGTTAGACGCCAATCCTAAGATTGACGCTGCACTGACATCAAATGCCCACACTTATCGACTGTTAATTGTTAAAGAACTGTATTCGGTACTGCTTTCGCGCTATCGACAAAGCGTTGTGTTTATCAGCTGCGAAGAAGGAAGAGTATGAAGCGTTTGCAGCATTTCGTCAACCTTCTTTTTTCTCGTCTCATTCAGCATTTGCATGCGTCGTTCAGCGAGGGGGCGAATTATAGCCCTGCCCCACATTCCCTGCAAGCGCTATTTATCGCCCCTCACCGCCCAGCAAGCCTGGCCTTCACTTCAAGCGCCTTTTTGTGCAGCCTGTCGCAATCGGCTGGCGTAGTTCGTGGTCTTTAGGCACAGTGGCAACATCAGACTCTGACGCTACGCAACAAGCGGTTAAACTTGCCCGCTGCGTCGATTAACTCTTGTATTTGAAAGTGCCCCCATGCTTCCGATTTCCAGCCTGCCCGAATTGTTGAAAACCATCCTCGCTTGGTTGCAACGGGCATTCGACGCGACGACGACCTGGGTCACCCAACTGTCCTGGTGGAAATTCTTCCTGTTCGCTGCGCTGGCCCTGATCGCCGGCTCCATTTTGCAAGATGAACTGTTTTCGTCCGGCCCGGACGAAGAAGTTGTCATCAAGTCGCATAAACGCAGCAGCAAGGGCTCGGGCGAAACCAATATCCTGATCGACGATACGGGCATCCATTTCAATCCCCGCAACAGCAAGAACCGGCGCAGCAGCGCGGCCGATGCAGCCAGCGATCCGGCCGACGCCGCCGAGGCGGACGCGCAAGCCAGTGCCGTGCCGCCGGCACCGCCTGAACCGCCGGCCGCCCCCGCCAAACCCAGCTATCCGGTGACCACCAATGCATCGGGCGAAGAAGTCCATATTGAATTGCCGCCGCAAATCGGCGAAGAGCTGTCAAATGCCATCGAAGAAGCCGTCGATGATGCAGCTGAACAAAAAGTGTCGCGCTATCACCAGCAAGCCTCGACCTGGTTCAAGAGCTTTGTCTCCTTGCTGGTGTTGGCCCTGTTCGCCATGAAAGCCCTGGTCGGCGGCAAGAAACGCGCGGAAGCGGAAACCGTCACGGCAAACGAAGCGGCCGAGCGCGAATCCATGCAGCGCCAGCTCAGCGAAGCGAAGATGCAGATGATGCAGGCGCAAGTCGAGCCGCACTTCCTGTTCAACACGCTTGCCTCCGTCGAACACCTGATCCAGGTTGATCCGCCGCGCGCGGCCAAGATGCAGCGCAGCCTGATTCAATATCTGCGCGCCGTGCTGCCGCAAATGCGCGACAACGCCCTTATTACCAACCTGGGCCGTGAAGCGGACATGGTGCAAGCGTATTTGAACCTGCTGAAAATGCGCATGGAAGAACGCCTGACCGTCGATTTCCAGATTCCCGATGGCCTGCGCAGCGCCGCCTTCCCGCCCATGATGCTGCAATCGATGGTGGAAAATGCCATCAAGCACGGCCTGGAAGTCAAACCGGAAGGCGGTACCCTGCGCATCGTGGCCGAAGTGGCGCACAGCAAGCTGCGCGTGACGGTCACCGATGACGGCCTGGGCTTTGGCGTGGTGCCCAGCGATGGCACGGGCCTCGGTTTGCCCACCATCCGCGAGCGTTTGAAACTGCTGCATGGCGACCAGGGCAGCTTGACCATTACGCCAAATCAACCGTCCGGCGTGTGCGCCGTGATCGAAGTGCCCTATCAATTGTCCAAATAAGACAGAGTAGTTGATAAAAACGCTAAATCATTGAATAATCAATCTTCGCCCGTTCACACTTGAGACTTATGCCTACCGCTATTATTGCCGACGACGAAAGACTGATGCGCGACCAGCTGCGCCTGCGCCTGGGCCAGGCCTGGCCTGAACTGGAAATCATCGGCGAAGCCAAGAATGGCGACGAAGCGATCGAACTGGTGGAGCAACTCAAGCCCGACTTTGCCTTCCTCGATATCCGCATGCCGGGCAAGACGGGCATGGAAGCGGCGCAAGTGATCGGCAGCAAGACGCATATCGTCTTCGTCACGGCCTATGACAGCCACGCCGTCGAAGCCTTCGAACGGGGCGCCGTCGATTACGTGCTCAAGCCGCCCGAGCACGAGCGCTTGCTGGTGACGGTGGAGCGCCTGAAAACGCACTTGAACAAGCCGGCCCTGGACGTCAACAGCAGCGTCACGGCCATGCTGTCGCAGCTGGCGGAAAAAATCACGGCCAAGCCCACGTATTTGCAATGGATACAGGCCAGCATCGGCCAGGACTTGCGCATGATTCCCGTGGAAGAGATCCTGTTCTTCCGTTCGGACGAGAAATACACGTGCGTGCAGACAGCCAAGTACGAGGCGCTGATCCGCAAACCCGTGCGCGACCTGGCTGAAGAGCTCGATCCTTCGCTGTTCTGGCAAATCCACCGCGCCACCCTCGTCAATGTGAATGCCATCGAAGGCGTGACGCGCGACATCCGCGGCCGCCACCTGGTCCTCATCAAAGGTAAGTCCGACAAGCTCGAAGTGAGCCGCAGCTTCCTGCACCTGTTCAAGCAAATGTAAGTCTCCGCCGCCCGGTCCAGGCCGGCGCGGCGCATGCCTCTCTTCTGCCCCCTTTCTGCGCCACATCAAACCACGCCGCGCCAGCAGGCATAGGCTATATCAAGTCCCGCCCGTCATTCCTGCACTGCCTGCCTTCGCCCACGTTCGCAAGGAGACCCCAATGCCCGACCGAGGCAGTCCCGCGCTGCTGCGCATCTTGCCGCTGGGTATGGCGGCGGCGCTTTTGCTGTGCCTGTTTCCTCCACTGAAAGCCCGCCGGCAACAGCAGGCGCGCGGCCAGGCCATCATCGACAGCGCCAGCGACGCCATCATCAGTATCGACAGCCGGCAAATCATCCTGCATGCGAACGCGGCGGCGGCCAGATTGTTCGACGACACGCCGGCCGCCATGTGCGGCATGCCCCTGGGCCACTACATCCTGCGCGACTTGCGTACCCTCGGCAGCCTGGGCACGCACGATGGCGATCCGCCGTTTGACGACATCAGCCTGGAGCTGCGCCTGACGGGCCGGCGCGCCACCGACTACACCTTGACGGGAAGGCGCAGCGATGGCGCCATGTTTCCCCTCGAAGGCTCGCTCTCGTCCATGCAGGAAGATGGCCAGAGCGTGTTTACCATCATCGTGCGCGACATCAGCGCGCGCCAGCAGATGCATGAACAGCTGGCCCGCTCCTTTTCGCAATTGCGTGAATTGTCGAGCGCGCTGCAAACCATCCGCGAAGAAGAACGCAAGCATATCGCGCGCGAACTGCATGATGACTTGGGGCAATTGCTCGCCACCTTGCGCGTCGACCTGACCCTCGTGCGCCAGCACACGGACACCACCGCCTCCCTGCAAGCGTTGCTGCACAGCATGGACGGCTTGCTGGTAACGGCCATCACCTCGCTGCGGCGCATCGCCAGCAACCTGCGTCCGCGCGCGCTCGATGAAGGGGGATTGTATTTTGCGCTACAAAAACTGCGCCACGACTTCTTGTTGCGCCGCGCCATCCATTTCGACTTGCTGGCCGACGAAGCCGACCTCGTGCTTGACGACGCGCGCAGCACGGCCATCTACCGCATCGTGCAGGAAGCGTTGACGAATATCGCGCGCCATGCCGAGGCCAGCCACATCACCATCGCCCTGCACCGCATCGATTCCTCGCTGGCGATCACCATCCAGGATGATGGCCGCGGCATTGCCGAACACGACCTGGAAAAAGCCACGGCGCTTGGCTTGCTGGGCATGCGCGAACGGGTATGGGGCTTGAATGGCAATATCCATATCGGTACCGATAGCGAACTGGGCGGCACGCGCATCGAAATCTCGCTGCCCATGCATGCCGAGGCGGCCGCCGCAGCGATGCAATAAAAAAGGCGCCCGCAGGCGCCTTTGCTTCATCACATCGAATGATGCTTAGAATTTGTGTGCCAGACCGATCTGGTACGAAGTCAGCGACTTGACGCGCTCGCGGCCAGCGTAAGCGTACACATCGGTGCGCTTCGACAGGTGGTAGTCGTAACCAACGCCGAATTCCTTGATGGTGTCCTGATCCTTGAACTTGTTGTTGCTTTGCTCTTGCTTGCCGTACGACACTTTGGCATCGCCACCGCCGACCGTGTAGTTCAGGCCGATCAGGTAGGACTTGAATTCGCCAGTCGTGGCAACCTTGGTGTCGCCTTTCGAATAGGCGGCCGTGATCTTCGCTGGGCCGAATTTATAGCCGCCACCGATGGACCACAGATCAGGCTTGGCAGCCGTTGCCGTCGCTTGCACGGCTTTTTCGTAGCCGGCGTGCAAGCTGATCGGGCCATTGTCGTAGGTTGCCAGGCCGATCACGCCTGCGTCAGCGCTGTTGACTTCGCTCAGCACGTATTGCAGGCTGCCCACGAAACCGTCAAAGCTTGGGCTGTTGTAGGTCACGGCATTGTTGACGCGCGACGTGCCGACGCCCGAACGCAGCAGGGTTTCATTGTTCTTGCCAACCACGCCGTAGGTGTTGAATGGATCGACGCGGGCGATGGTGCCGTCGACCAGATTCTTGGTGCGGCCCAGGATGGCGGTACCAAACGCGCCTTTCAAGCCCACGTAGGCTTGACGGTCGAACAACACGCCTTTTTGCGCGCCGGTGTCAGCCAGGAATTCACTTTCCAGGTTGAAAATTGCGGACAGGCCGCCACCCATATCTTCCGTACCCTTGAAACCGAGGCGCGAAGCATTGTTTTCGCGTTGTACCGTCGGCTGGCCAGTGGTCTTGGCAATACCGAGGTCAACCAGGCCGTACACGGTGACGTTCGATTGTGCTTGTGCCGTAGCTGCTGCGAAGGTGCCGATGATCAATGCTGCCAGAGTAATTTTTTTCACTTGAGATTCTCTACATTAGGTTGGACAAGAGTGGTGCTGCTTAGCTGCTGAACCGAATCATGCCCACCAAATACTTCAACAATATGACATCGACAAGATGTTGCTTTTTGGCACAACGTCATGTCAGATAAAAACAACAGACGAAAAAAAACCGCCCGGAGGCGGTTCATGCGGCAACAGCTTACTTCAGGCGGCAGCTCAGCAGCCAGTAGTATTCCAGGCGCTTCATGCGGATTTCGCGGGCCGAGTGGGCAAACTTCTTGCGCAGGTGGCTATCTGACGGGAAATTCTTCAGTACTTCATAGCGCTCGCCCGCGTCCGTCGTGCGGAACTGGTGGGTGTTGCCTTCCAGGTCGGTACGCGCGATCACGGTGCTGCTGCCATCGACATAGGAATTATCGATCAGCACCAGCAGAATGTCCTTGCCCAGCTTGCTGCGCAATTGCTTCAGGTATTTGTCCTGGTCTTCGCGCTTGACGTGCGACCACCAGAAACCGGCGAACACGGCCGTAAACTTGCCCAGCAAGTCATCGGGCAAGTTGAAGGCATCGAGCTTGGCGAAGGTGACGTTGTCGGGTAAGCCGCGCGATTGGGCCAGCGCCAGCATTTCATCGTTGATATCGGTGGCCAGCACGGAGTCGGCCGACTCGGCCACCACTTCCGTCCAGTAGCCGGTGCCGCAAGCCAGCTCCAGCACGGTGTGGCCTTCCAGCACGTCGGCGACCTTGTCGCGCAACACTTCCAGGTCTTCCTGGCGTTCGGGCTTGTCATAGACGCGCTCGTACTGCTGCGCGATGGTGGCGTAATATTTGGCAAGCTGATCGGTAATCATTGTTTCTTCTCTTCTTAAATAATCTTGGCCAGGCACCTCGCCCGGCCGGCTTCATGCATTGTTTATAGTTCGTAGTGCTCTTTATCACCGCTCATCGCCTGCTCGATGAGCTTGCGGTTCAGGGTCGGCGTCAGCAACTCGATAAAGGTATAGATATAGCTGCGCAAATACGCGCCCTGCTTGACGGCCACGCGCGACACATTCATGCCGAACAGATGGCCGACAGGGATGGCGCGCAAGCCTTTGTCGCGCTCGGCATCGAAGGCCATACCCGCTATGATACCAATCCCCATGCCCAACTCGACATAAGTCTTGATGACGTCCGCATCGATGGCTTCCAGCAAGATGTCCGGTTTCAGGCCGCGCAGCACGAAAGCGTGGTCGATCTTGTTGCGTCCGGCGAACGCGCTGTCATAGGTAATCAGGGGGAAAGCGGCGATTTCTTCCAGGGTCACGGACTTCGATTTGAGCAGCGGATGATCGACGGGCACCACCACCACGTGCTCCCATTGATAGCATGGCAAGGTAATCAAGCCATCGATGGCGGCGATCGATTCGGTGGCGATGGCCAGGTCCGCCTGGTCTCGCTGCACCATCTCGGCGATCTGGCGAGGATTGCCTTGCAGCAAAGACAATCTGACCTTTGGGAACTTCAGCATGAAGGCTTGCACGACCTTGGGCAAGGTGTAGCGCGCCTGCGTGTGCGTAGTTGCAATCGTAAAGCTGCCGCTGTCCTGCGCCGCGAATTCCTTGCCGATGCGCTTCATGCTGTCGATTTCCTGCATGATCAGCTCAACCGACTCCAGCACTAGGCGGCCCGGCTCCGTCAAGCCGCGGATACGCTTGCCATGGCGCGTAAAAATATCCACGCCCAGCTCTTCCTCCAGCTCGATGATGGCTTTCGATACGCCAGGTTGCGACGTGAATAGGGCCTTGGCGGCGTCCGTCAGGTTGTAATTCTGCCGGACCGCTTCGCGCACGAAGCGCAGTTGATGGAGATTCATTGCTGGTTTGCCCTAGATTGCCGTGATTTGCCGAGTTTCCGCCCCACCCATGATTTTGCGTTCATGCATATACGCATATCGCATATAAGCAAATGCGTACTTAGTAGTTTGGAATAAACACTAAGTTTATTACTATTGCGGGTACTTTGGGGGTGCAAGCATGACTTTGTCTTATATAGTCTCAGGATTTGCCGTAGGATTACTCGTAGGAATGACCGGCGTGGGCGGCGGCTCGCTGATGACGCCGCTGTTAACCCTGCTGTTTGGCGTACCGCCTTCCGTGGCCGTCGGTACCGACCTGGCGTTCGCCTCGATCACCAAGAGCGCCGGCACGCTGACGCACCGCCTGCGCGGCACCATCCGCTGGGATATCGTCAAGCGCCTGTGCATCGGCGCTCTGCCCGCCGCCGTCATCGCGACCCTGGCGCTCAAATCGTTCGGCACCCTGTCGCCGGAAATCGGCCAGATCATCCGCTACTCGATCGCCGGCTCCGTGCTGCTGACCGTCGTGGCACTGATTTTCAAGGGCCGCATGCTGGCCTGGATCAATGCGCACCCTGAGAAACAATTACAAGGCAACAAGCTTGCCGCTGCGACCATTATTGCCGGCGCCGTGCTGGGCGTGCTGGTAACGGTCTCGTCGATCGGCGCCGGCGCCATCGGCGCCACACTGCTGGTGATGCTGTATCCACGCATGAGCTCGGCCGAAGTGGCGGGCACCGATATCGCCTATGCCGTGCCCCTGACGGCCATCGCCGCCCTGGGCCACTGGTGGCTCGGCTCCATCCACTGGGAATTGCTGGCCTCCTTGCTGGTCGGCTCCCTGCCCGGCATCACGCTCGGTTCCTGGGTCGCCCGCTCCGTGCCGGAAAAGTTTTTACGAGTGCTGCTGGCGATGACCTTGACCGGCGTGGCAGTGAAGCTAATCTATTAATTACCGAACAAGTGACAAGAGCAGTATCAAGAACATAATCCCAGGCAATCTTCCAGCACCCCGGCTTTTTTAGGAATTGATATGTACCATTACGATCAGTACGACCACCTCATCATCAAAGAACGCATCGCCCAGTACCGAGACCAGGTTGCGCGCCGTATCGCCAATGAACTGACGGAAGAGGAATTCATTCCGCTGCGCCTGCAAAACGGCCTGTACATGCAACGCCACGCCTACATGCTGCGTATCGCCGTGCCGTACGGCTTGCTTTCGGCCAAGCAGATGCGCATGTTCGCGCACATCGCGCGCAAGTATGACCGCGGCTATGGCCACTTCACGACGCGCCAGAACATCCAGTTCAACTGGATCGAACTGGAGCAGACTCCCGATATCCTGACGGACCTCGCTTCCGTGGAAATGCACGCGATCCAAACGTCGGGCAACTGTATCCGTAATACAACATCGGACCCGTTCGCCGGTGTCGCAGCCGATGAAATCATCGATCCGCGCCCGTACGCGGAAGTATTGCGCCAGTGGAGCACCTTCCACCCCGAGTTCATCGCCCTGCCGCGTAAATTCAAGGTCGCCATCAATGGCGCCGAGGAAGACCGCGCCGCCATCGCCGTGCACGACATCGGCTTGACGGCCGTGCGCAACGCGGCCGGCGAAGTGGGCTTCAAGGTCATGGCCGGCGGCGGCATGGGCCGCACGCCGATTTTGGGCAGCGTCGTGCGCGACTTCCTGCCGTGGCAGCATTTGCTGACGTATATCCAGGCGATCATGCGCGTGTACAACTTGCACGGCCGCCGCGACAACAAATACAAGGCGCGCATCAAGATTTTGCTGAAAGCCATCGGCGTGGAAGAATTCACGCGCCAGGTGGAAGCAGAGTGGGTCGACTTGAAAGACGGTCCGGAAACCCTGACGGCCGAGGAAATGCAGCGCGTGGCGGACTTCTTCAATCCGCCCGCTTACCTGGCCTTGCCGGAACTCGACTACAAGAACGAACATGCGGACAACAAGGCCTATGTGAACTGGCTGGCGCGCAACGTCAAGCCGCACCAGCGCCCCGGCTACGTGGCCGTGGTGCTGTCCCTGAAGAAAACGGGCGTGCCGCCGGGCGACGCGACGGCCGAGCAGATCGATTTCGTGGCCGATCTGGCCGACCGCTACAGCTTTGGCGAACTGCGCGTGACGCACGAGCAAAACCTCGTGCTGGCCGACGTGGAACAGTCGAAACTGTTCACGCTGTGGCAGGAAGCCAAGGCGCATGGCCTGGCCACGCCGAACATCGGCTTGCTGACCGACATGATCTGCTGCCCTGGTGGCGACTTCTGCTCGCTGGCCAACGCCAAGTCGCTGCCGATCGCGGCCGCCATCGCGGAACGCTTCGACAGCATCGACTTCCAGCATGACATCGGCGAGATCGAACTGAACATTTCCGGCTGCATCAATGCCTGCGGCCACCATCACGTGGGCAGCATCGGCATCCTCGGCGTCGACAAGGATGGCAGCGAATGGTATCAAGTGTCGATAGGCGGCGCGCAAGGCAACAACGCGGCCATCGGCAAGATCATCGGGCCATCGTTCTCTTCCCTGCAGATGCCTGAAGTCATCGGCCGCCTGCTGCACGTCTACGTGCGCGACCGCCACGAAGGCGAGCGCTTCGTCGACACGGCCCAGCGCCTGGGCCTGGCGCCGTTCAAGGAACACGTATATGCAACGCCGATCACGGTCGGCAACCTGGTGGGAGAAGACGAATATGTTTGAAGTACGCGAAGAAATCATCAAGAACGCCGCCGTGGTGCCGAATACCTGGGGCTTGCTGCGCCTCGATGAAAACGACACGCCGGAAACAGTGGTCGTGCCAGCCGGCAAGGTCATCGTGCCGCTGCTCGTATGGCAAGCCCAGCGCGAAACCCTGGCCGCTCGCCTGCCCGACATCGGCGTATGGCTGGCCAGCGACGAGCGCCCGGAAGAACTGGCGGCCGACGTGGAGCAACTGCCCGTCATCGGCGTGGACTTCCCGAAATTCACGGATGGCCGCGGCTATTCCATCGCGTTCAACCTGCGCGCCCGCCTCGGTTTCCAAGGTGAATTGCGCGCGATTGGCGACGTGCTGCGCGACCAGCTGTTTTCCATGCACCGGGTCGGCTTCGACGCGTATGCGACACGCCCCGACCGCAGCATCCATGACGCCCTGAAAGGTTTATCCGTGTTCTCGGAAACCTACCAGGCGTCGTGGGATCAAAAATCGCCGCTGTTCCGCCGCCACCAGCGCGAAGGCCAGAATCCTGACCTCGACAACGCGGCCGGCATCTGAGAAAGCGAGCCATGAGCGACCTCTCTACTTTAATTGACGCCACCCAGCAAACGCTGACACGCATCGCCGCGGACTTTTCGCCGGCCGTGTTCGCCTCTAGCCTGGCAGCCGAAGACATGGTGCTGACCGACATGATACTCAAGGCGAAGCTGCCCATCGGCATCTTCTCCCTGGAAACAGGCCGGCTGCACCAGGAAACCCTGGCCGTGCTCGACAAGGTCAAGACCCGTTACGACCACGACATCACCTTGTACCGCCCGCAACCGGAAGCCGTGGCCGCTTACGTGGAACAAAATGGCCTGAACGCGTTCTACAACAGCGTCGAGATGCGCCGCGAATGCTGCCGCATCCGCAAGGTCGAGCCGCTGGGCCGCGCCCTGGCCGGCAACAAGGCCTGGGTCACGGGACAGCGCCGCGCGCAGTCCACCACGCGCGCCGAATTGCACGTGCAGGAAGACGACGCGGCGCACGCGATGACAAAATTCAATCCGCTGGCGGACTGGTCGGAAGAAGACGTGTGGGCCTACATCCGCGCCAACGACGTGCCGTACAACGCGCTGCACGACCAGGGTTACCCGTCGATCGGCTGCGAACCGTGCACGCGGGCCGTGCAGCCCGGCGAAGATGTGCGCGCCGGACGCTGGTGGTGGGAAAACCCCGACTCCAAGGAATGCGGCCTGCACATGGTGGACGGCAAACTGATACGCATCAAATCCGTGGCAGCCTGAACAGACACAACAGACTCAGCAGAACAAGAAAGCACCCATATGAGCAATATTTTGAACCAGCGTCACCTCGACAGCCTTGAATCGGAAGCCATCCACATCATGCGCGAAGTGGCGGCCGAATCGGCCAACCCTGCGCTGCTGTTTTCCGGCGGCAAGGATTCCGTCGTCCTGCTGCGCCTGGCCGAAAAAGCCTTCCGCCCAGGCAAGTTTCCATTCCCTCTCGTGCATATCGACACGGGCCACAACTTCCCCGAAGTCATCACTTTCCGTGACAAGAAAGTGGCGGAACTGGGCGAACGCCTGATCGTCGGCTCCGTGGAAGACTCGATCAAGCGCGGCACCGTGCGTCTGCGCAACCCGGCAACGGATTCGCGCAACGCGGCCCAAGCCGTCACCTTGCTGGAAACCATCGCCGAATACAAATTTGACGCCTGCATCGGCGGCGCGCGCCGCGACGAAGAAAAAGCCCGCGCCAAGGAACGCATCTTTTCGTTCCGCGACGAATTCGGCGCCTGGGATCCGAAAGCCCAGCGTCCGGAACTGTGGGATCTGTATAACACCCGCGTCCATCCCGGTGAAAACATGCGCGTCTTCCCCATCTCCAACTGGACCGAGCTGGACGTGTGGCAATACATCGCCCGCGAGCAACTGGAATTGCCGCCGATCTACTTCGCGCACGAGCGCCAGGTGATCCCGCGCAACGGCTTGCTCGTGCCGCTGACGGATCTGACGCCGCCGCGGGAAGGCGAAACGGTGGAAACGCAAGTCGTGCGCTTCCGTACGGTGGGCGATATCTCGTGCACCTGCCCTGTCTCGTCCGATGCGGCGACGGTCGACGCCATCATCGCCGAAACGGCAATCACGCAAATCACGGAGCGGGGCGCCACCCGCATGGATGACCAAACTTCCGAAGCCTCGATGGAAAAACGCAAGAAAGCAGGGTATTTCTAATGAACGCAGCAATCCAGAACACCAACCTCACCGACAGCCTGGAGCGCGGCATGCTGCGCTTCATCACGGCCGGGTCCGTCGATGACGGCAAGAGCACGCTGATCGGCCGTTTGCTGTTCGACAGCAAGGGCATCTTCGCCGACCAGCTCGACGCCATGTCGCGCTCCAAGCACAAGCGCACGGTGGGCGACACGGTCGACCTGTCGCTGCTGACAGACGGCCTGGAAGCGGAACGCGAGCAAGGTATCACGATCGATGTGGCTTACCGCTACTTTGCCACGCCGAAACGCAAATTCATCATCGCCGACACGCCGGGCCACGAGCAATACACGCGCAACATGGTGACGGGCGCCTCCACCGCCGATGCCGTCATCATCCTGATCGACGTGTCGAAAGTGAAACTGGGCGACGATGGCAGCGTGGAATTGCTGATCCAGACCAAGCGCCATTCGACAATTGCCCACTTGCTGCAGATCGAGCACGTGGTCGTGGCCGTCAACAAGATGGACCTCGTCGACTACGATGAAACGGTGTACAACCGCATCGTGGCCGCCTACCGCGAATTCGCCCAGTCGCTGGGCTTGAAGGACATCACGCCGATCCCGCTGTCGGCACTCACCGGCGACAACGTCGTCGAACGCGGCGACAAGCTGGGCTGGTACACAGGCCCGACCTTGATCGAGCTGCTCGAATCGCTGTCCGTCTACGACGAATCGCACGACACCCCGTTCCGCTTCCCGGTGCAGCTGGTGGCGCGCCACAACGGCCACGAAGCGAACGACTTCCGCGGCTACATGGGCCGCATCGAGGCGGGCAAGGTCAGCATCGGCGACACCCTCGTGGTGCAGCCATCGGGCCAGACGGCAACCGTCAAGGATATCGTCACCCTGGACGGCTCGCTGAGCACCGCCGTGGTGGGCCAGTCCGTGACCCTGCTGCTCAATGAATACCTCGACATCTCGCGCGGCGACTTGCTGGCGAGCAGTGAGCGCCCTGCCACCCTGCTGAAACAAGTGGTGGCCGACGTGTGCTGGCTGTCGGAAGACGCGCTCGACTTGCGCCGCAAGTACTGGATCAAGCACGGCACCAAGCAGACGGCGGCCAAGGTGACGGCGATCGAATCGATCCTCGACATCAATACGCAGCAGCGCCATCCGGCCGAAGGCTTGAAGCTCAACGATATCGCCCGCATCAGCCTGAACGTGCAGCAGGCGCTGGCGGCCGACGCGTATGCCGATATCCGCGCCACCGGCGCCTTCATCCTGATCGATGAAGTCACCCACCAGACCGTCGCGGCCGGCATGGTTCGACTCTAATCCCGTATCGTCCAGGAAAGGCAGCCACATGAACAGCTCCCCATCTCTCCCCGGCAAGGTCTACCTGATCGGCGCCGGGCCCGGCGCGCAAGACCTGATGACCTTGCGCGGCGCGCGCCTGCTGGCACAGGCGGACGTCGTGCTGCACGACGCACTGGTCACCGAAGAGATGCTGGAGCTGTGCCCGCAGGCGCAAAAGATTCTGGTCGGCAAGCGCTGCGGCCAGTTGTCGACGGCGCAGGCCTTCATCAACAAGCAACTGGTCGACAACGCGCGCAAGCACGCCGTCGTCGTGCGCCTGAAAGGGGGCGACCCCATGCTGTTCGGCCGCGCCGACGAGGAATTGCGGGCGCTGGAAGAAGCGGGCATCGCCGTCGAAGTGGTGCCCGGCATTACCACGGCCCTGGGGGCCGCGGCCCCCACACAGCAGCCGCTGACCAAACGGGGCGTGTCGCGCAGCGTGGCCTTTTTCACGTCCAGCACGGCGCCGGGCGAACCGGACCAGACGCGCATCCCCGACTGTGACACCCTGGTGCAATACATGGGTGGCCGCGAAGCCATCGCCACGGCCCAGCGCCTGCTGGCCCAGGGCCGACGTGCCGACACCCCGGTGGTGGTGATTGAAAACTGCAGCCGCCCGGACCAGCGCATCGTGCGCCTGACGCTGAGCGCCCTGGCGCATGGCCTGGGTGAAAACCACGGCCCCGTGCTGGTGATGCTGGGCGACGCCATGGCTGTGCGCGCGCACCAGGCCATCGAAGAAACGGCCGCCATTCTGGCGCGCCATGCTTGAATAAACACAGCGTATTTTACCGACTTTAAAGTCAGTAACCGACGTCTTCCGGGGAAACATGATACGATGCTCACGCATCTTTTCTCGAGAAGTTGTTGTGTGATAGCAATAAACTCACGCTTCACCCCGCCATAGCGCTTGCCATGCGGCCTCCCGGCTGACGGGAGCCCTGGCAATCTCCCCGAAAAAAGCTGCGCCCGCAGGCTGCAATACCGCGCCGCGCAACTTTAGCCTTACGATCACAGATGAATTTCAACTCCATGCGCGAAGCCCTGACTTCGCTCAGCCGCAGCAATGTCGGCGTCGCCAGCGCTGTGCTGTTCAGCATGCTCGCCTCCATCGCCCTGTGGACGGTGTTCCCGAATATCGACGACGAAAACCATTTGCTGGAATGGCTGCAGGCGCTGTTCCTGGCTCTTGCTTGCACCGTGCACGGCGTGCGCGCCTGGCAAGAGACTGACCGCCAGTCCTTGCGCTTTCTCATGCATGCAGGCCTGTGCGCGCTGCTGTTCGGCTTCCTGCTGCGCGAACTCGATATCGACCAGTTCGGCACGGTGCCCTTCTGGGCGCAGCTGGAAAAAGCCCTGCGCGTGGTGGAGTTGCTGATCCTGATACGCTTGCTGATCTTCTTCGCGCCACGCGCGCGCAAGGTGTTTGCCCATGCGGGCCTGATTTTCAGCATGCGCATCACCATCCTGACGGCCATCGGCGGCTTGCTGATGGCCGCCGGCTGGCCCTTCGACAAGAAGGTCTTCCATGGCATGCCGGACGCCTACGCGCTGCTGGGCGAGGAAGTCTTCGAACTGGGCGCCTATCTGCTGCTGTTCCTCGCTTCGCTGTCCGACAGCACGGCCGCCGCCCACATCAGCCTGGCGCCGAAGAAGAAATCGGCTTAAGCACTTTCAAATGAGGATGGCAGCGGCAGCAGCCGCTGCAAGGTAGCGGCCACGCGCAGCAGGCGCGGGTCGTCGTCCTCGGCCTCGTCGCAGGTATCGTTGATGCAGAAAAACGCCAAGCTGCCGAATCGCGCGGCCAGCTCCTCGAGCTGGCGCGGCGCCGCCACATCGCCGCTGGCGATATGCAGCGGGTCGAGCATGCGCGAGCGCGCGAATCCCTGATGCACCATCCAGCGCGGCACCAGATCGGGCAGCAATGCCGGCACCTGCCACGAGCGGAACACCGTCGCGCGCACGCCGGCAAACATGGCCGGCGCCAGCCCTTCCAGTGCATGCAGCGCGCTTTTCAGCATGGGCCGCGGCGCATGCGCATACAGGCGCGGTTCATGCAGGTATTCGGGGTACTGCGCCGACAGCCATTGCCGCGACAACGTAGCGCAATTGACGGGCGCCGCCACATCGGCGCGCAAGCCCTGCACGTCATCGTGCGGCGCGCTCTCCGTAAACACACTCAAACGCCCCTCCCCTTCCTTCCCGAACCAGAACGCGGGCTCGAACGGCGCGCCAAAAAATACGTCGTCGTTTAGATACAGGAAGCGTTCGGACAGGCCCGGAATATGGTGCAGATACGATTCGATATGGCCGGAGTCGAACACGGGCAGCGATGCACCGGGCATCAGGCTCGCATGGTCGATCACCGTCAGGCGCGGTGAAGCACGCAGCCAGTGGGGCACTTGCCGGTCCGTCAGCAGGTAGATATGGCCGTGGCCTGGGAAGAAACGCTCGAGCGCGCGCAGGTTGTAGCGCAGTTCGCCGTTGTCGCGGTAGCGCCCCGCCACGTTGCCGTGCAGGGCCAGCTGGCCCGGATGCGCCTGCGCCCAGGCGGCATAGGCGTGCTGCCGGCGCGCGCGCCAGGCGGGATCGGCGCCGTCTACCCACAGGTAGACGATGTCGATACCGCTCAAGGGATAGGGCTGGAGCCTGGCGCCGCCACGCAGTAATCGGCGATGGCGGCCAGCACACTGGCGTTCTCGCCGACCGCCTCGACCACCTTCAGGCGCAGTGCCGGATGCTGCTGGCGCAGTTCCTCCAGCAGCAGCGGCAGGTCGCGCAGCACATGCCCGCCCTGCCCCAGGAACACGGGCACCACGGTAACGTCCAGGATGGCGCCATTGGGCAGCTCGGCCAGCAGGGTCGCCACCAGTTCGGGCAGGCGTGGCGTCATCAGTTCCAGGAAAGCCAGGTGCACGCAGGTACCGGGCATGCGCGCCTGGGTCAGGTCGCGCAGGCGCTCGAACGGCGCGGCCCACGATGCGGCGCGCGCGCCATGGGCAAACAAGATCAGTGCCTGTTTCACGTTCGTCTCCATCAGTGCCGCTCCACCCACCACAGGGCGCCCAGCGCCAGCAGCAGATACAGGGCGCTCGGCGCCACCGCCGTCAGGAAGGCCGGCCAGGTGCTGAGCAGCCCAAGATGCGAGAACAGGGTGTTGACCAGCATGAAGCTCACGCCGATCATGATGCCGATGAAAATCTTCAGGCTGATGCCGCCGCTACGCGTATGCATGTAGGCGAACGGCAGCGCCAGCGCCATCAGCACGAAAATGGCCAGTGGATCGATCAGCTTTTTCCAGAAGGCGATGCGGAAACGCTCTGTTTCCTGCTTGTTCTCGGCCAGGTGGCGCGTGTACACGGCCAGTTCGCTGGCCGACATGCGCTCGGGATCGGAGGCCGACACCGTCAGGATCTTCGGCGTCACTTCCGACGTCATGTCCTTGCTGGCGCTTTGCACCGTGCGCACCAAGCTCGTTTCCTGCCCATAGTAGTTCGCCAGCTTCGGCTCGAAGCCTGGCGCGGTGGCCGCGCTGTTCGAGAACGAGGTTTCCGTCACATCGGTCAGGCGCCAGATATTATTGCCCTGATACGTCGCGCCCTTGGCCACGGTCAGGGTGCGCAAGCGCATATCGGTGTCGAATTCATACAGCTTGACGTTTTTCAGCTGGCCGTCCGGACGCGCTTCGCCCACATTGAAAAAGCGCGAGCCGGTGACGGTGCCCGTCAAGCCATCGCTCTTGACCATGTCCTTGGTCCACAGGCCAGAGCGAAACTCGCTCGACACGGCCGCGCCGCGCGAGGTCAGCTTGAGGCGCTCGGCCAGCGGCTCCGTGCGCGGCGTGATCAACTCGCCGAAGATGAAGGTGATGACGACGAAGACGATACCGATGCGGAACAGGAAACCGGCCGCCATCGCCGTCGACATGCTCGAAGCGCGCATGATGGTGAATTCGGAACTGGCGGCAAACTGCGCCATCGTGTAGATGGTGCCGATCAGCGCCGCGATGGGCATCACCTCGTACACATGCCCCGGCACCAGTACCAGCACATACAGGAAGGCATACTGGATGGTGTAGCCGTTGCGGCCTACCTTGGGCAGCTCGCCCGTCAGGTCGATGAAGGCTTGCAGTGCCAAAAAGGCCAGCAGCACGAACAGCACCGCCTGGAATATCGAGACCGCAAAATAGCGCTGTAAAATCTTCATTTCGGTGCCGCTTTACTTGGTTTGCCGGCGCGGCGCGCGCGCTTGAAAGCCGCCAGCAGGACCAGCGGATGATAGCGGTGGTTCACATTCAGGCGCCACGCAAACAGCACCACCACGGCCAGCCCCGCCAGCAGGTGTAGCGGCCACCAGGCCAGGCCGAAGGTCATGCGGCCCTGTTTCACGCTCGCTTCGATGACCTTGATCAGGTTGCTGTACGTAAAGAAAATCAGCAGCGCGATGATCAGATTGGTCGAACTGCCGGCGCGTGGATTGACAAAGCCCAGCGGAATGGCCAGCAGGATCAGCATCAGGCCGATCAGGGGCGCGCTGACCCGCCACAGCAATTCGGCCATGGTGAACTGGTTGTTCGCCTCGACCAGCGCCATGGTGCTCATGGCGCGCACGCCCAGGTCCGCACCCATTTCCTGCTGCTTGCTCTCGATGCGCATGATGTACTGTTCGAATTCCATGGTCTGGAAGTCCGCCTGCGTCGGCACGCCCTGGTAGCGGCGGCCGCTCTTGAGCACGAGGAAGCGTTCGCCCTTGGCGTCGGTATTGATCACGCCTTCCCTGGCGACGACGACGACGGCGCTGCCCTTTTCATCGACGGTATTGACGAAGACGTTCTGCACCACGTTCTTCTCGCCGCTGACGCCCTCGACAAAGAAGATACGGTTGCTGCCGGCCGATTCGCGGAACTGTCCCGGCGTGACTTTCTGCAGGTCCTCGCGCTTTTCAAAGCGCGCCACATATTCATCGCTTTTCTGTTGCGCCCATGGCGTGGCGTACAGGCTCAGGACACCGGTGGCAAGCACCAGCGGCAAGCCGAAGCTGAGCACGGGCCAGATCCAGCGCGACAGGCTCAGGCCGGAGGCGAACCACACCACCATCTCCGACTCCTTGTAGCTGCGGGTGACGACCATCAGCACCGAAATGAATCCGGTGAGGATGATGATGGTGGGCAGCTGCATCAGGGCGGAAAAAACCATCAGGGACATGACGTCGGATGACGCGATCTTGCCGCCCGCCGCCTTGCCGAGAATACCGATCAGCATCCAGGTGAGCAGGATGCTGAACAAAACTGTGAAGGTGGCCCCGGCGGCACTAGCCAATTCACGTCGAAGGGCGCGTTGAAAGATCATTCGGAGTTTATAATTCGGGTCAGTTAGTTGAGTAACACGTTACTAGTAAATGAAAACGGAGAACCAAATGGACTTTAGCATAAAAGCATTCGATACCAAGAGCACCCTCGGCACGGCCAAAAGCGGATGCATCGCGGTTGCGGTATTCGAAAACAAAAAACTGTCGCCAGCGGCAAAATCGCTGGACAGCAAGGGTGCGATTTCGGCTGCGCTGAAGTCCGGCGACATCAGCGGCAAGCCTGGCAGCACCTTGCTGCTGCGCGCAGTCGATGGCGTCGCCGCCGAACGTGTTCTGCTGGTAGGCATGGGCAGCGATGATACTGTCAGCGAAAAAAGCTTCACAACCGGCGTACAAGCCGCACTGAAGGCCTTCGGCTCGCTGGGCACTGCGGACGCCATTATCGCATTACCGCTGGCTGAAGTGAAAGAGCGCGACGTAAATTGGGCAATCCGTTGCGTGGTGCAAGCCGCCCACGACAGCGAATACCGCTGCGACTCGCAAAAAAGCAAAAAAGATCCGGCGCCAGCAGGCGTGCGCAAGATCGTCCTGGCCGCTCCCGCAACGGCAGCGACGCGCGGCGCGCTGGCGCAAGCCATCGCCATCGCCAACGGTTCCGACCTGACGCGCAACTTGGGCGACCTGCCGGCGAACATCGCCAACCCGACCTACCTGGCCAACACGGCCAAGCAGTTGGCCAAGGATTACAAGTTCGAAGTCGAAGTGCTGGACCGCAAACAGCTCGAAGCGCTGAAAATGGGCAGCTTCCTGTCCGTCACCAACGGCAGCGAACAGCCGCCGAAATTCATCGTCCTGAAGCACATGGGCGGCAAGGCCAAGGATGCGCCAGTGGTCCTGGTCGGCAAAGGCATCACCTTCGACACGGGCGGCATTTCGATCAAGGCCGGTCCTGGCATGGATGAAATGAAGTACGACATGTGCGGCGCCGCTTCGGTGCTGGGCACCTTCCGCGCCATCGGCGAAATGAACCTGAAGCTGAACGTCATCGGCGTCATCGCCGCGTGCGAAAACATGCCGTCGGGCCGCGCCACCAAGCCGGGCGACATCGTCACCTCCATGAACGGCCTGACCATCGAAGTGCTGAACACGGACGCCGAAGGCCGTCTGGTGCTGTGCGACGCGCTGACCTACGCCGAACGCTTCAAGCCGGCAGCCGTCGTCGATATCGCCACCCTGACGGGCGCTTGCGTCGTGGCCCTGGGCCACCACAACAGCGGCCTGTTTACGCGCAGCGATGCGGCGCATGACCAGCTGGCCAATGAATTGCTGGCAGCGGGCAAGCAGTCGAGCGACACGGCATGGCGCATGCCGATCGAAGAGGCGTACAACGAGCAGCTGAAGTCGAACTTCGCCGACTTGGCCAACATCGGCACGCCAGGCGGCGGTTCGGTGACGGCAGCGGCCTTCCTGGAAAACTTCACCAAGAAGTACACCTGGGCGCATCTGGACATCGCCGGCACGGCGTGGAAATCGGGCGGCGCAAAAGGCGCGACCGGCCGTCCAGTTCCACTCTTGACGACGTTCCTGATCAACCGCGTGTAAGTTGACGCCTTGCCGGCAGCGCCCTGCGCTACCGGCGTCGCGAAGCAGCCGCCATGGTCACTGACCCTGGCGGCTTTTTTTCGTGTGTATGAATCAGTAGACGACGGGATTGGGCAACGGCGATGGCGCCACCTTGGGCTGCACCACCGTTTCCGGCACGGCGGGCGGCGGCTTCACGGCGACGGGCGCGGGCGGCGGTGCCAGGCGCGCGGGGTCTTGCATGACGATGGTCAGAATCGACGGGTAGTCGAAGCCGGCGCCCGTGTTGCGGTCGACGAAATAGCCGACGCCCAGGGTCAGGATGACATTGCCCCAGACGCTGCCATTGAGCTTGGGGTCAATGTGGTCATCCGTCGCGATGGCGGGCGAACCGTGCTTGCGGCAATCGACCTTCAACGGTTCCTGGCTCTTGCGGATGGTGATGCGTCCGGGCGTGGTGACGAACCACTTGCCCACGTCGTTGCTGAGGATGCAGCCGGCGCCCGTCAGCTCGCGGTTGTCCTGGATGGTTTGCACCAGCACCATCTGCTCGGTGTTGCCCGTCAACGTGGCGCAGCCGCCCAGGCCAAACAGCAGCAGCGTCCTGGCGGCAAGGGCTGCAGACGATGGGACGCGCATGGGTAGCTCGCTTAACGGATGGGAATCGGCAGGTCGCCGGGCACGGCGACGGCGGTGACGCTGTTTTTCGGACTGCCCTCGATCAGGCGGTCGGAATACACGAGGTAGACGAGCGCATTGCGCTTGCTGTCGACCATGCGCACGACGCGCACGTGCTTGAAGAAGATCGAGGCACGCTCGGTAAACACTTCTTCCTGGCGCGGCAGCTTGCCCTTGAATTGCAGCGGCCCCACCTGGCGGCAAGCCACGGACGCATCGGCCTTGTCTTCGGCCAGGCCGACGGCACCCTTCAGCCCCCCGGTCCTGGCGCGCGACAGATAGCAGCTGACGCCGGCAACGCGCGGATCGTCATACGCTTCGACGACGATCTTGTGGTCAGGGCCGATCAGCTTGAACACCGTGTCGACCGAACCGATGGTTTCGGCATGTGCCGCGGCGCAGGCAAAGCCCAGCACCAAAGCGGCAGGCAGCAATTTACGCATGAAGAAAATCCCGGGCACGCACGCGGGCGGCCATCAGTTGATGGGAGCGAAACGCTGAACCATGACGCCTTCGACTTCGATCAGTTGAAAGAACACGTCTTTCGGCCGGGTCCAGATGGAACCATCCTCGGCGCGATAGACGATCATCGGCGTCAGATCCGCTTCCAGCGTGGCTTCGCACACCAGTTCGTAAATGCCGCCCTTGTAGTGCCGATAACGCATCGCCGTCCCCTCAAGCCGTTGAATCTTCGCTCTTGTCGTCGGCCAGCGCCTTCTGCTTCTGCTTCAGGCCCTGGATCACTTTCAGTATGCCTTCCATACCGGCCGCGCCATCGGCGCCGCTGAAGGCATCGAGCACCTCATTGAGCACCTTGTTGCGCACGGTCGCTTCATCGGAGGACATTTCCAGCGCGCGCTGGGCTTTCGCCGCCTTTTCGGCCGCGCTCACGCGCGGCTTGGCAGCCGTCTTGCCATGCGTCAGAGCGGCCTGCCAGATAACCCAGCGGCGCTGGGTCTCGAAAATCAGGTACTCATCCGGTTTGTCTTCTCTTCGCCGCACAATGTGGCCGTCACGCTGCGCCCACGCTTCAAATGCAGTTCGCATTTTCTTCCTTTGCAAATGCTACGCGCAAGTCTCACTATTAAAACTGCAACATTTCAAAATAGTACCATCTATTGATGTCGCAAAACAGTCTCATAGATACAGTACTGCAATTTATATAACAAGTCTGGCGGCGCCAGGGATGGAATTGACACTCCGTCCCCGGCACAGTGGTCATGTAATCGGAATAGCAATTACAACTAATTACAACTGCTTCCTGTTCGGTTCTTAACTGGGCTGTAACAAAGCCGTATGACACAGTTGTTACATTGTGCCATTTTAGTAGTTTTTATTGCGTTTTAGCGAGAAACTTTACACCTTTGTCGCGCTAAACAGCGAGACGCAGCCTGCCACGCCAGCCACTTATGCCAAATCAAACATAGGGGTTGATCAATGATACACAAAAACATAATATTCATGCGCCACGATTGGTTAAATACAAATACTTTATTGGCACCCCTTTTTTCCTGCTAGTAAATAAAGCCCATGCCCGGTAAGCCGGGCAGGACGCCATCGACACGCATGCGGTAAGATTCGCGCCTATCGCCACCTATTCAAGCAAGGATTTTTCCCATGAAACTCGCCACCTGGAACGTCAACTCGCTCAAAGTGCGCCTGCCGCAAGTGCTGCAATGGCTGACCGACAACCCGGTCGACATACTGTGCTTGCAAGAAACCAAGCTCACGGATGACAAGTTCCCCGTCGCCGATATCGAGGCGGCCGGCTACCAGGTGGTCTTCAGCGGCCAGAAAACCTACAACGGCGTGGCCATCCTGTCGAAGCTGCCGATCACCGACGTGGTCAAGAACAATCCCCGCTATGAAGATGCGCAGCAGCGCATCCTGGCCGCCACCATCGGCGGGGTGCGCGTCGTTTGCGCCTACGTGCCGAACGGCCAGAGCGTCGACTCGGACAAATACGAATACAAGCTGGGCTGGCTGTCCGCCCTGCACGACTGGCTGGCCGAAGAAGCGCTGCAGCACCCGCAGCTGGCCGTCGTCGGCGACTACAATATCGCGCCCGACGACCGCGACGTGCACGACCCTGTCGCCTGGGCTGGCCAGGTACTGGTCTCGGACAAGGAACGCGCCGCCCTGCAGCGTCTGTTCGACATCGGCCTGACGGACGCCTTCCGCCTGTTCGAACAGGCGGACAAATCGTTCAGCTGGTGGGATTACCGCCAGCTGGGCTTCCGCCTGAACAAGGGCCTGCGCATCGACCATATTTTGCTCTCGCCCGCCCTGGCTGGCCGCTGCAAGGCTTGCGTGATCGACCGCGTGCCCCGCAAATGGGAACAGCCGTCCGACCATGCGCCAGTCGTTGCCACTATCGACTGACCGATACGGGCATCATCGACAGGGGACCACTTGCAACTGGCAACAGCCGTCCGACCATACACCCGTCATCGCGACGATCGACTAAGCAGGAAGACGTTCCAGCAGCGATTGCGCATTGGCAGCTGGAACCGGCGCGGAAAACAGATAGCCCTGCGCATAGCGGCAGCCGTTCGCCTGCAGCAGCGCGAACTGTTCTTCCGTTTCCACCCCTTCGGCCACGGCCGACAATTGCAGGCTGTCGGCCAGCGCGATGATGGCCGCCACGATGGCGCGGTCTTCCGCGCTGTGCTCGAGGTCCTTGATGAAGGCGCGGTCGATCTTGACCTTCTTCACGGGGAAGCGCTTCAGGTAAGCGAGGCTGGAATAGCCGGTGCCGAAATCGTCGATCGACAGGCGCAGGCCCATGCCATTGATCTGCCGCAGAATCTCCAGCGTATGCTCGCCGTGCTGCATCAGCGCCGTCTCGGTGATCTCGAATTCCAGCAGCGCCGGATCGATGCCCGTTTCCCGCACCACGGCGCCAATCGCCGCCACCAGGCCCTTGTGCATGAACTGGCGCGGCGACAGGTTCACCGCCAGCGGCACGGGCTGCAAGCCCATGCGCTGCCAGGCCATGCTTTGCTCGCATGCCTGGCGCATCACCCACTCGCCCACGGGCACGATCAAGCCGTTTTCCTCCATGATGGGAATGAAGCGGTCCGGCAGCACCAGGCCGTGGCCGGGACGACGCCAGCGCAGCAGCACTTCCATGCCGTGCAGGCGGCGCGTGGCGATATCGATGATCGGCTGGTAAACCAGCTCGAACTGCCGCAGCGCCAGCGCCGTGCGCAAGCTGCTTTCCAGATCAAAATGCAGGGCCGCCGCCTGGTTCATCGTCTGCGTGAAGAACTGGTAGTTGTTGCGGCCATTGCCCTTGGCGTGATACATGGCCGCATCGGCATGGCGCATCAGGGCGTCGACATCGCCGCCATCGTCCGGATACACGCAGATGCCGATCGACGGCGTCACGTGCAGCACATGGCCGTCGAGCGGAAAGGCGGGCGTGAGCGCTTCGATGATTTTCTCGGCCACGCGCGCCGCTTCGTCGCCGCTGCGGATGCCCGGCACCAGCACGACGAATTCGTCGCCGCCCAGGCGCGCCACCGTGTCGCTGGCGCGCACGGCGCCGCACAGCCGGGCGGCCACTTCCTTGAGCAGCAAGTCGCCCGTCATGTGACCGAGCGAATCGTTGATCGTCTTGAAGCGATCGAGGTCGATGAACATCACGGCCAGCTTGCGCCCCGAGCGCTGCGAGGCCAGCATGGACCGTTCCAGCCGGTCCGACAGCAGCGCGCGGTTCGGCAAGCCCGTCAGGTTGTCATGGTAGGCCATGTGGTGCACGCGCGCCTCGGCCTGGCGCCGCTCGGCGATCTCGCCTTGCAGCAGCAGGTTGGCGCCGGCCAGTTCGGCCGTGCGTTCCTGCACGCGTAATTCCAGTTCGTCGCGCGCGCGGCGCACCGCCTCGGCCGCCTCGCGGCGCGCCGTCACGTCGTCGACCAGCCACACGGAACGGCCATGCGCATGCGCCAGGTCGAACGGCCGGCCGGACAGGCGCGCCCAGAAGCGGCTGCCATCCTTGCGCACCAGCTGGTATTCCGACATGTGGACCCTGCCCGCCTCGAAATCGCGCGCCGTCTCGCCGCGCGCCACCTTCCACGCGGCCACGTCCGGATACAGGGCCTGCACCGACAGGCCGTTGATCTCGCCCGGGCCATAGCCGAACAGCTCTTCCATCTTGCTGTTGGCGCGCAAATTGTAGCCGCCCTCTATCACCGAGATGCCCAGCACGGCGCTGTCGAGGATGGCCTGGTTTTCCAGCAGCGCGTTGCGCAGGGATTCTTCGGCGCGCTTGGCTTCCGTGCGGTCCTCGATGATCCAGATGGTGCCGGCGGCCGGGTCGTCCGGATTGACGACATAGGCGATCAGCTGCGCCCACAGAGTGCTGCCGTCGCGGCGCATCATCTCCACTTCCGTCTGGAACGGCTTGCCGATAGACAGGAAGGGAAACGCGGCCGCGCCCAGCAAATCGTACGATTGCTGCGACACGTACAGCGCGCGCCCGGGCAAGCCCAGCGCCTCGTCGCCGCTGTAGCCGAACATCGCGGCAAAGCCCAGGTTATAGCGCGTGATCTGGCGGTTCTTCGTGTACAGGATGCTGACCGAGGCATTCGTCATGATGGCCGCCACTTCCATCTGCGCCTGGCGGCTGGCCGTGATGTCTTCGAGGATCCAGATGGCGCCCTGCTCGCTGTGCGTCTGGTCGACGGCCTTGGCGCGGATGCGGCACCAGAACAGGCTGCCGTCGCGGCGGCGGAACAGCGATTCGTCCTGCTCGTAAGGCAAGCCCTGTCCCAGCAGCGGCGTGGCTTGCACGCCGAATGCCTCGTAGGCGGCGGGCGAGGGAAACAGCTCGGCGGCGGGCAGGCCGATCATCTCATCCTGCGTGTAGCCGAACATTTCGGCGAAGCGGGGATTGCAGCGCAGGATCAGGCGCGAACGCGAAAACAGGATGCCGACGGAGGCATTGTCGAGGATGGCCTGCTGCTCGAGCATCAGCTGGCGCGTCGCCTCCTCGGCCGCCTTCTGCGCGCTGCGGTCATCGAACAGCCAGATCGTGTCGCGCAGCGCGCGGTCGGACTGGTTTTCCGGATTCAGCACATAGCCGTAGGCCAGCGCCCAGAACGTGGAACCGTCGCGGCGGCGCATTTCCATCTCGCCCTGGAACGGCAGGCCGCGCCGCAGCAGGGGCGCGGCCTGCCGCACGACGCTCTCGTACGCCGCGCGCGACGGATACAGGTCGGCGACGGCCAGGCCTACGCCGCTGTCGCCATCGAAGCCGAAGCATTCGGCGAAGCGCCGGTTGTAGCGCAGCACGCCCTTGTCACGCTGGAAGCCGATGGCCAGCGGCGCGTTGTCCATCACGGCCTGCATTTCCAGCATGGCGCGGCGCAGCTGGTCTTCATCGCGCCGGTGGTCGCTGATATCTTCGATGATCCAGACCGTGCCGTCATGCGTATTGAGGGGATCGACGGCGCGCCCGTGCAAACGGCTCCAGAACAAGCTGCCGTCCTGGCGCCGCAATTCCAGCTCCGTGCGGTATGGCTTGCCCTTCGAGAGCAGCGGCGCCGCTTCCAGTCCCAGGGCGCGGCAATGCTCGGCGGAGCGGTACAGCACCGCGCCCGGCATGCCCGTCAGCTGGTGGCGCGCATAGCCGAGCATCTCGGCGGCGCGGATATTGCACTCCTCGATGAAGCCGCCCTTGGAAAAGATGATGCCGACGGCCGCGCTTTCCAGGATGGCCTGCTGCTCGAGCATGGACTTGCGCAAGGCTTGCTGGTCGCGCTGCTGCACGCGGATGTCGGCAAACACGAGGGTCGCGCCCGGCAAGCCGTCGTCCACCAGCAGCGGCCTCGACCAGACCTGCACGGCGATGGCGCCCGACACCCCTTGCAGGCTGCTGTCCCACTGCCGCTCGCGCCCGGCCGCACCGAGCGCGCCGCGCAGCATGCTCGTGCTCGATGCACGGTAGGCGTCCGTAAAACAGTCGGCCAGCAGCCGGCCCGCTATATCCGTGCCCAGCAAGGATTGCAACGCGCCATTCGCCGCCACCACCATGCCGCAGGCATCGCAGGCGCAGGCCGGCAAGGCGATCAACTGCAAGGCATCGGCGATGAAATCGGGACTGGTCGGTACGCGGTTCATGGACACCATGGGACGGTTAAGGACGAGATAAACATGTGCCTGGGCAAAAATTCTCACAAGCATCATGGTGCTGTCAGATCATAAACCAGTTTCCCGGGGTTTTTTCATATTCCTCATTGGCAATATCTGAAACGCCACAGACCACTTGCAACACGATTGTTGCAACCGCGTTGCATGGCAAGAAAATGAAACAAATCGTTTAGAATAAAGCATGCGCCGCCCTCCCCAACCTCCGCTCGATCACCGCGACAAACCCGTCATCTGGACCGTCTCCGTCTCGCGGCTGTTCGACCTGTTCCGCGACATCACGCTCGAGTACGATGACCTGGCGACGATCGAACCGATCAACCTGGGCTTCGACGACGCCGTGCGCCATATCCGCGAACGCATGGCCACCGAGCGCTGCGACGCCGTCATCGCGGCCGGCTCGAACGGCGCCTACCTGAAAGGCCGGCTGTCGGTACCCGTCATCATCGCCAAGGCCAGCGGCTACGACGTGATGCAGGCGCTGGCGCGCGCGCGGCGCATCTCGCCGCACATCGGCGTCGTCACCTACCAGGACCCGATGCCGGAACTGGCCGAATTCGCCGCCACCTTCGGCTTCCAGATCGCGCAGCGCACCTACGCCACCGAGGAAGACGCGCGCGCGCAGATCAATGAACTGAAGGCGGCCGGCGTGAAAGCCGTCGTCGGCGCGGGCCTCGTCACCGACCTGGCCGAAGAGGCCGGGCTGGCCGCCGTCTTCGTGTATTCGGCCACGGCCATCCGGCGCGCCTTCGACGATGCGCTGGAGCTGGCGCGCCTGACGCAGATCGAATCGACGCGGGGACGCCGCGCGGTGGTGGCCGACACCCTGCGCGCACGGCACGGCCTGCACGATCTGCGCGGCGAATCGGAAGCGATGGAAGCGCTGCGCCAGTCGGTGGTGCTGTATGCGCGCTCGCCGGCGACGGTGCTGATCCAGGGCGAGACGGGCAGCGGCAAGGAACTGGTGGCACAGGCGATCCACCGCGAAAGCCCGCGCAGCCTGGGCGCTAACCGGCCTTTCATCGCCATCAATTGCGGCGCCATCGCCGAGTCCTTGCTGGAATCAGAACTGTTCGGCCACGAGGACGGCGCCTTCACGGGCGCGCGCCGGGGCGGCCATGCGGGCCTGTTCGAAGCGGCCAACCACGGCACCCTGTTCCTCGACGAAATCGGCGAAATGCCGCTGGCCCTGCAAACGCGCCTGCTGCGCGTGCTGGAAGAGCGCGAAGTGGTGCGCGTGGGCGGCACGCGGCCCATCGCCATCAATGTGCGCATCATCAGCGCCACGCACTGCGACCTGGAACAGCGCATCCGCGAAGGACGCTTCCGCGCCGACCTGTTCTACCGCCTGGCCGTGCTGCGCCTGCATTTGCCCGCCTTGCGCGAACGCGCCAGCGATATTCCCGGCCTGGCCGAATGGTCGCTGAAAAATGCGCTGGCCGCGCTGGGCGCGCGTCCGCACCCCAACCTGCACGCGGAAATCCAGGCTTGCGCGCCGCTGCTGCGCCGCTACGGCTGGCCCGGCAACGTGCGCGAACTGCGCAACCTGGCCGAGCGCCTGGCCCTGTTCCTGGCCGCCGAACCGCTGCAGGCGCTCACGCCCGCCTTCGTGCTGGGCGTGGCGCCGGAACTGGCCAACGCTGCCGGCACGCCGGCGCTGCCGCCGCAGCCTGCCGCCACCGCACCGCGCCTGGAAGTCGAAAGCGCCAGCGCCGTGCTGGCGCGCTTCGGCGGGCGCCGCGACGCCGCCGCCCACTACCTCGGCATCAGCCGCACCACGCTGTGGCGCCGCCTGCGCGCCGGCTGATTTTTCAACCATTCCCTACTCACCATGGACGACTGGCCTCACCTGCTCGAATTATGGCAACGCTGCACGGGACATGGTGGCGCGAGCGGCAACCAGGGGCTGGCGCGCGACCACCGCGACATCAAGGCGCTGTACGCGCGCGGCATTTCGATGGAAGACGCCATGCAGTTCCTGTTCCAGCAACGCCCTACCCTGGAAGCCTTTCAGGCGTGGCTGGCTGGTCGCACGCGCATCCGTCCGACGCACGCCGCCAGCCCTCACCAGGACGTGCTGTCCGCCGCAGAGCTGCGCCATTTCGACGAGCACGGCTATCTGGTACTGCGCGGCGCCGTACCGCGCACGCAGTGCGCAGCTGCCCGGGCGGCCATCTGGGACTACCTGGGCGCCAGCCCCGATGATCCGGCATCGTGGTACCAGCCGCACCCGGGCAAGCGGGGCCTGATGCTGCAGTTTTCCGACCATCGGGCCCTCGAGGAAAACCGCCACAGCGCGCACATCCGCCACGCCTTCCAGCAACTGTACGGCACCGGCACCGGCATCTACGCCAGCATCGACAAGGTCAGTTTCAATCCGCCGGAAACACCGCAGCACCGCTTCCTTGGAAGCGCCCTGCACTGGGACGTCAGCCTGCAACAGCCGGTTCCCTTCAAGCTGCAAGGCATGCTGTACCTGAGCGACTGTCCCGCGCAGCACGGCGCATTCCATTGCGTGCCCGGCTTCCAGCACCGCATGGCCGACTGGCTGCGGCAAGTGCCGCCGGGCCGCCAGCCGCGCGAATGGGCGATCGACAACTTGCGGCCCGTGCCCGTCGACGGCATGGCCGGCGATTTCATCATCTGGCACCAGGCCCTGCCCCATTGCGCCACGCCCAACCGCGGCCCGGCGCCGCGCATGGTGCAGTACCTGACCTACCTTCCCGACCATTGCCAGGACCAGGATGTGTGGATATGAACCGCTCATCCCGCCCTGCCGCCGCTCATCCCGCGGCGCTGGCTGCCGGCCCCCTGCGCCGCTAGCATGGTCGTCAAGGAGGAGTACCCAATGAAACGAACACTGCAAACTTGTATCCTGCTCGCCGGCGTGCTGCTGGCGGGTGCCAGCCAGGCCGCCGCGCCTGCGGCCTTCACGGTCGACGTCACGGGCCAGGGCCGCCCGCTGATCCTGATTCCCGGCCTGGCGTCATCGGGCGAAGTCTGGCAAGGCACGGTGGCGCGCCTGTGCGGCCCGCAAGCCGCGCGCCAATGCCACGTGCTGACACTGGCCGGCTTTGCCGGCGCGGCGCCCATCGAAGGCGACCTGCTGGCGCAGGCGGAACAACAGCTGGCCGATTACATCGTGGCGAAAAAACTGGGCCAGCCGGCCATCATCGGGCATAGCCTGGGCGGCTTCCTGGCCCTGAAAATGGCCATCGACCATCCGGCGCAAACGGGCAAGCTGGTGATCGTCGACTCGCTGCCGGCGCTGGGCGCGACGCAGCTGCCATCGAGCACGCCGGAACAGCTGCAAGCCATGGCGACGCAGATGCAATCGGCCATGCGCGCGCAGGATGGCGCCACCTACGCCGCCAGCCAGCGCCGCGCCGTGACCAGCATGGCCAGCGCGCCGGCCGACGTGGAGCGCATCATCGGCTGGGGCCAGCGCTCGGACCGCGAGACGGTGATCAAGGCCATGGGCACCCTGATGGCCAGCGACCTGCGCCAGGATGTGGCGAAAGTGCGCTCGCCGACCCTGGTGCTGGGTACCTGGATCGCCTACAAGGACTTTGCGCCGCGCGCCGCCATCGAAGCGACCTTCCAGCGGCAGTATGCACAACTGCCCGGCGTGCAGATCGCGCTGGCCGACACGGCGCGCCACTTCATCATGTACGACCAGCCGGACTGGATGGTTGCGCGCATCGAACAGTTCCTGGACTAGGCGGTGAACGCACCCTTGCACCGGCCGCCGCTGCTGGCCAGGATCAACTGGTACTGGACCTTCCAGCTGGCCGGCTGGGGTGCGCTCGCCCTGTTCAACAGCGTGTATGGCGGCGCCTCGCAGCTGCGCATCGTCGTGACGATTGCCTGCTGGGGTTCGCTGGGCGGGCTGCTGCTGTCGCACCTGTGGCATGGCGTCCTGCTCCGGCGCGGCTGGGTGGCGAGCGGCATGCGCTGGACACGCGTGCTGCCATCATTATTGCTGTTGGCCGCCATCCAGACGGCCAGCGTGACGGCCGCCTTCCACGTCATGTATCTACCCGATGTGCTGCGCGGCCTGGCCTGGCTGCCCGGTGCGCTGCTGTTCTGGTTCGGGGTATTTTTGACCTGGACGGTGTTTTACTTTACCGCGCTGTCGCTGCGGCGCGCCGCCCACCTGGAAGCGGAAACCCTGCGCCTGCAGCTGCATGGGCGGGAAGCGGAACTGCGCGCCCTGCAGGCGCAAGTCAATCCGCATTTCTTCTTCAACAGCCTCAATAGCGTGCGCGCGCTGATCTTCGAAGACCGCGACGCGGCCGCGCACATGATCGACCAGCTGGCCAAGCTGATGCGCCACGCGCTGCAGTCGGGCCAGCACGCCACCGTGCCGCTGGCGGCCGAACTGGACGCGGTGCGCGCTTACCTGGCCATCGAGCAGATACGCTTCGAGGAACGCCTGCGCGTCAGCTTCGCGATCGAGATCAGCGCGCCCGCGCTGGAACACGTGCGCGTGCCGCCCATGGCCGTGCAAACGCTGGTGGAAAACGCCGTCAAATATGGCGTCGAAGCGAGCGCCGATGGCGGCGACATCCGCATTGCCGCGCAGCGCGGCACCGGCGTGGACATGCTGCGGATCGAGGTGGCCAACACGGGCGAACTGCGCGGCGCGTCCGGCTCCACCGGCATCGGCTTGCGCAATGCGCGCCAGCGCTTGCAGCTGGCCTGCGGCGAGCGCGCCAGCCTGGCCTTGCGCCAAGAGGCGGGCTGGATCTACGCCACCATCGACCTGCCGGAGCCGCCATGAATGGACCGCCGCTCAAGGTCATGCTGGTCGATGACGAGCGCCTGGCGCGCGCCGAGCTGCGCCGGCTACTGGCACCGCATGTGCAGCAAGGCGCCGTGGAGATCGTGGGCGAGGCGGCCAGCGCGGCCGATGCCGTCGCGCAGATCGGCAAGCTGCGCCCCGACCTGCTGCTGCTCGACGTGCAGATGCCGGGCGGCTCCGGCTTCGACCTGCTGGCCGCGCTCGATGAGGCGCCCGACGTCATCTTTTGCACGGCCTTCGACCAGTACGCGCTGCAGGCGTTCGAGGTGAGCGCCCTCGACTACCTGCAAAAACCCGTGCAGGCGGCGCGCCTGGCCACGGCCCTGGCGCGCGCCGGCGCGCGGGCGCAAGCCGTGCCGCCGCCCGCGCCGCGCAAGGTCTTCATCAAGGATGGGGAACGCTGCTGGTTCGTCGCGTTTGACGATATCCGCCTGCTGGAATCGGAAGGCAATTACACGCGCGTGCATTTCGGCGCACAGCGACCGCTGATGCTGCGCACCCTGAACCAGCTGGAAGAAAAGCTCGATCCGGCCCTGTTCCTGCGCGCCAACCGGCGCCAGATCGTCAACCTGGCGCAGGTGGCGCGGCTGGCGCCGAACGCCGCCGATGGCCTAGCCCTGCACCTGCAGGACGGCAGCGTGGTCGAGGTGTCGCGCCGCCGCGCGCAGCAGTTCAAGGCCGCCTGCGGCCTGTAGCGGGACTACCTGAGCGCGGGGATCGGCTGCGCCTGGAAGGCGGGGCGCGGCTGCTCCTTGAGCTTTTTCGCCAGCATGTCGAGCGCCACTTCCAGCTGGCGGTCGGCGCCATTGAAGGTGGCGTGCGGCGGGTTTTCCACCTCCACGTCCGGCACCACGCCCACGCCTTCGATCAGCCACTGGCCGTCGATGCCGAACTGGCCGTTTTCCGCCACACGCGCCATGCCGTTATCGGCCAGGCGCGTATTGTCGCTGAGCCAGACGCCGGCGCCGGCCGTACGCTTGCCCACCAGCGGCGCCAGTTTCAATGCCTTGATGCCGGCCGCGAAGGTCTCGCCATCGGAATATGTGAGCTCATCGACCAGCACCACCAGGTGGCCGCGGAAGGTGTTCTGCATGTTCGACGACGGCTGCACACCTGGCGGCGCCCAGTAAGCCCAGGCCTTGCGCAGCAGTTTTTCGATGATCCAGCTGTCGATATTGCCGCCGTTATTGCGCCGCACGTCGATGATCAAGCCTTCGCGGTTGATATTCGCGTAAAAATCGCGCGCGAACGAGGCGATGTCATTGGCGCCCATGGCGCGCAGGTGCAGGTAGCCGATGCGCCCCTGCGAGGCGGCAGCCACCTGCTCGGCGCGGCTCAATTCCCAGTCGCCATAGCGCAGCGCCGTCTGTTTCGCCATGTTGACGGGCGTGACGATGACGGCGCGCGGCGCGCCCTTGCTCCGTTTGATTTGCAGCAGCACCTGCTTGTCGGCCTGGTTCAACAGCAGATCGCTGATGTCGCGCGCGGCCAGCACGTCCTTGCCGTTGACGGCCGTGATCACGTCGCCCGCCTTCACATCGACTTCGGGGCGCGACAGCGGTGCGCGCGCCGACGGCAATTCCGCTTCGCTGCGGTAGACATGCTCGACCCGGTAGCCCTCGCTGGTGCGCGCCAGCACGGCGCCCAGGCCCGCCGGCGTGCCTTCCTGCTCCGTGCGGCGCAATTCGCCGGGACGGATCTGCGAATGCAGGGCGCCCACTTCGGCCACCATCATGCCCAGCACGTCATTGAGTTCGGCGCGGTCCGTGACCCGCTCGACCAGCGGCGCATATTTGTCGCGCGCCGCCTTCCAGTTCACGCCCCGCATCTTCGCGTCGTACAGGAAGTCGCGGTGCAGGCGCCAGGCATCGTTGAACATCTGCTTCCATTCCAGGCGCGGATTCGACACAAACGTCCAGTCGTCGACCTTGACCTTGGATTTCGACAGGTCGGTCGGCAGCTTGGCGCCCGCCTCGATCACCAGCATCTCGCCCGGGCCGGTGGCTGCCGCCGTCCTGTAGTACAAATGCTTTTTATCTTGCGCCAGGTCGAATTCGCGCACATTGGCCACAAGCAGTTCCGGCTTGGAGCCGGTATTGCCAATCGCTAAGGTCTTCAGGCTGGACTTGTTCTCGCCGCTGTCGCGCTCGAGGAAATACAGGCGTTTGTCGTCGGCGGCCAGCGCGCTGTAGTTGCCCGCCGCCAGCGGCACTTCATACAAACGCTCGGCCAGGCCCTGGCTGACGATGGCCGGCAAGGCGGCCGGCGCCTTTTTCACGGCCGACTTGCCGCCGGCCTTTTCCAATGCCTTTTCCGCCGCCTGTTCGGCCACCTTTTCATCGTCCGTCTCGGGCGGCTTGACGCCAGGACGGCTCAGCTCATCGTCGGGCTGGAACGGGAAACGGTTGCCCGGCTGCAGCGCCAGCGCATACACGCCGACGCGCTTGTCGAACACGGGACCCATGTTGCGGTCGCCCCACGGCGAGCCATTGGCCAGCTGGAAATTGCGCGCCGACAGGAAGTACAACCACTTGCCGTCGGGCGAAAACACGGGCGAACCGGACGTGTAGCGGTCGCTGGTGACGAACTGCAGCTGTTTCGATGCGAGGTTATACAGGCCGATCTGCTCGCGCTGCTCGTTGCTGGCCACGCGCACGATGGCCAGGTTGCGGCTGTCGGGCGACCATTGCACTTCGTCGTGCTTGTCCACGCCCGCCTTGCCCGCGTCGTCGATCAACTGGTTGCCCCTGGTCGCCAGGTCCAGCAGCCAGAAACGGCCCTTTTTATCCGTGTGGGCCAGCCAGCGCCCGTCCGGCGACGGATACAGTTTCCAGCGGTGGTTATTGCCCTGCGTCGTCAGCTGCTCGCCCTTGCCCGAGCCATCGGCGGCGTATTTCCAGATTTCATTTTCTCCGCTCGTGTCGACGATGGCGAAGACGGATTTCTCGTCGCTGGAAAAGACGGCGTCGCGCGCCCTTGCCCCGTCGGGAATGGCGATGTCGACTCGGCGCAGGCTGCCCGTGCCGGCGATGCTGACCTTGCCGCGCGCCGTGAGGATGATGCGCTCATCCTTGCCCGATAGCTGCACGTTGGAGAGGGTGTCGAGCGGCGAACGGATCTGGCGTGCGCGCTGCTGGTCGAAGTCGGACACGAGGCTGATCGGCAATGGCGGCGAGTCCGTCCCTGCCACCAGGTCCAGCACGTGCAAATCAGCGCTCAATTGATACACGATCTTGCCATCGCCAAGCTGGGCATTGCGCACGTCCCACTGCGTATGGGTCGTCAAGGCGCGGCGGTCGGAGCCGTCGGGCAGCATGCTCCACAGATTGTCGCTGCCGCCCTCGTCGCTGATGTAATAGACGCGGCCCTGCCACCACATGGGGCGCTTGTTGTTGCCAGCCAACACGGCAGGCTCCGTATGCATGCGCACGGCCTCGCCCTTGCCATCGAGGTCAAAGCGCCACAGGGTGGCATGCGCGCCGCCCCGGTAGTTGCGCACATTGTCGTTGGTCATGGCCAGGCCAAAGCGTGTGAAGTACAGCGTCTTGCCAGAGTCGTCGAGCACGGCGTCGTTGGCGTCGGCCACGGGAAATACGCGCCGCGTCTGTTTCACGGGATCGATGGCGGCGACGATGCGGCGCGAGGCGGGGCCGTCCGTATTTTGCGTGCTGACCAGCACCTCGCCCTGCGCCGTCCAGCCCAGCACCAGCACGCCGCCATTGTCATACGAAATGCGGCGCGGCAAGCCGCCCGCCAGCGGCATCACATACGCTTCCTGCGCCCCTTCGTAAGCGGCGGAAAACGCCAGCCACTGGCCGTCGCGCGAAATCGCCGCGTTCGTTTCATAGCCGGGATGCGTCGTCAGGCGCTGCGCCGCGCCGCCGCGCAGATTGCTTTTCCACAAATCGCCTTCGGCCGTGAAGACGACGGTGTCGCCGCGCACGGCGGGAAAACGGAAATAGCTGCCGGCAGGCGCGGCGGCAGCGTCAGCCAGCAGGCCGGCGGACAACAGGAGCAAGGCAAGAGTGCGGGAAATTTTCATGTGGGCATCCAGATAGCGGTCAGGGCGATGAGGCGGCATGGACATCATGTCGATACCGGATAGCAATTCTGGCATAACTATGGCCAAAGAAAACCTTCTTTATTGCCCACAAAAACGTAAAAAAACCCGCGCCACTTGCGTGGGCGGGTTTCTGGATCGCACTTGGCGAAGGAGCCGATTACTCCACTTCCACCGTTTCCGGCGCAGCCGTCGGCGCCGCGTCTGGCGGTTCCGGGAATTCCAGCAAGACCTGGTCCTTGTCGTCGAGGTCGACCGTGACACGTCCACCGGTGACCAGGCGGCCGAACAACAGCTCGTCGGCCAGGGCCTTGCGGATCATGTCCTGGATCAAGCGCGCCATCGGCCGCGCGCCCATCAGCGGATCGAAACCTTTCTTGCCGAGGAAAGCACGCAGCTTCTCGGTAAACACGGCTTCGACCTTTTTCTCGTGCAACTGCTCTTCCAGCTGCATGAGGAACTTGTCGACCACGCGCAGGATGATTTCCTGGTCCAGCGCACGGAAACTGATGGTCGCGTCGATACGGTTGCGGAACTCCGGCGTAAACATGCGCTTGATGTCGGCCATCTCGTCGCCAGCCTGCTTCGAATTCGTGAAACCGATCGACGTCTTTTGCAAGCTTTCCGCGCCCGCATTGGTCGTCATGATGATGATCACATTGCGGAAGTCGGCTTTGCGGCCGTTGTTGTCCGTCAAGGTACCGTGATCCATCACTTGCAGCAGGATATTGAAAATGTCCGGATGGGCTTTTTCAATTTCATCGAGCAGCAAGACTGCATGCGGCTTCTTGGTGATCGCTTCCGTCAGCAGGCCGCCCTGGTCGAAACCAACGTAGCCCGGCGGCGCGCCGATCAAACGGCTGACGGCGTGGCGTTCCATGTATTCCGACATGTCGAAACGGATCAGCTCGATTCCGAGGATAAACGCCAATTGCTTGGCCACCTCGGTCTTGCCGACGCCGGTCGGACCGGAGAACAGGAAGGAGCCGATCGGCTTGTCCGTCTTGCCCAGGCCTGCACGGGCCATCTTGATGGCCGAAGCCAGCGCATCGATGGCGGGATCTTGCCCGAACACGACATTGCGCAAGTCGCGGTCAATCGTCTGCAGCTTGCTGCGGTCGTCCTGGTTGACCGTTTGCGGCGGAATGCGCGCGATCTTGGCGATGATGTCCTCGATCTCGGCCTTGCCGATGGTTTTCTTTTGCTTCGACTTCGGCAAGATGCGCTGCGCCGCGCCCGCTTCATCGATGACGTCGATCGCCTTGTCGGGCAGATGGCGGTCGTTGATGAAGCGCGCCGCCAGTTCAGCCGCCGTCGACAGGGCCGAGGCCGAGTATTTCACGCCATGGTGCTCTTCGAAGCGCGATTTGAGGCCGCGCAAGATTTGCACGGTTTGCTCGACGGTCGGCTCGTTGACGTCCACTTTCTGGAAGCGGCGGGAGAGCGCATGGTCTTTCTCGAACACGCCGCGGAATTCCGTGTACGTGGTCGCGCCGATGCACTTCAGTTGGCCATTCGCCAGCGCCGGTTTCAGCAGGTTGGACGCGTCCAGGGTGCCGCCCGACGCCGAGCCCGCACCGATGATGGTGTGGATCTCGTCGATGAACAGGATGCCGTTCGGATTGTCCTTCAATTGTTTCAGCACGGCTTTCAGGCGCTGTTCGAAGTCACCGCGGTATTTGGTACCGGCCAGCAAGGCGCCCATGTCCAGTGAATACACGACGGCATTCTGCAGGATTTCCGGCACGTCGCTTTGCGTGATGCGGTAGGCCAGGCCTTCGGCGATGGCCGTCTTGCCCACGCCCGCCTCGCCGACGAGCAGCGGATTGTTCTTGCGGCGGCGGCACAGGATCTGGATCACGCGGTCGACTTCTTCCTCGCGGCCGATCAGCGGGTCGATCTTGCCTTCGGCAGCGGCCTTGTTCAGGTTTTGCGTGAACTGGTCGAGCGGGCTTTCCTTCGGCTGGCCATCGACAGGCGCTTCTTCCACGCCTTCGGACGCTTTCGCGCTTTCCGTCGACTGGTCCTTGCGCACGCCGTGCGAGATGAAATTGACCACGTCCAGACGCGTCACGCCCTGCTGGTGCAGGTAGTAAACAGCATGCGAATCCTTTTCGCCGAAGATGGCCACGAGCACATTGGCGCCCGTAACTTCCTTCTTGCCGTTCGAGGCGGACTGGACGTGCATGATGGCGCGCTGAATCACGCGCTGGAAACCAAGCGTCGGCTGGGTGTCGACTTCGCCCGTGCCAGGCACGGTCGGCGTGTTATCGCCGATGAAATTGGTGAGGGTCTTGCGCAGGTCTTCTATATTGACCGCGCAGGCACGCAACACCTCGGCAGCGGAGGGATTGTCCAGCAGTGCCAGCAGTAAATGCTCAACCGTGATGAATTCGTGCCGTGCCTGCCGAGCTTCGACAAACGCCATGTGCAAACTTACTTCTAATTCCTGCGCAATCATACTTCCTCCATCACGCACTGCAGGGGATGCCCCGCCTTGCGCGCATGCGTTAAAACGAACTCCACTTTGGTACACGCTATATCTTTAGAGAACACGCCGCACACTCCTTTGCCGTAGCGATGAACACTGAGCATGATTTGCGTCGCCGTTTCACGGTCCTTGTTGAAATACTCCTGAATGATGGCCACCACGAATTCCATCGGGGTGTAGTCGTCATTGAGCAAGGCCACCTGGTAGAGCGGTGGCGGCTTCAGCACTTGCCGCTCCAGCAGGGTTTCTGTGTCGTGCTTGGTTGCCATACGCTTATTCTAATGCTTTCACAGTGGTTGTCATGCGCAATATCTACGCCTTTCCAATTGTTTTCAATCTTACGCGTTTTCTTAATAGTGCGCAGATGGCGACCTTGCCGTCAAAATCAAGAGTTGCTTTTTTGGTTGTCGTGAAGAATTTGGCAATATCGATGGAAAAGCGCTTGACTTCATTATTTATTCCGCCAACAATGCTGTATCGACTGTTGCAGTAATGTACAGCTTGATAAGAAGTGAGACGTCGAGGAGGGGGCAAGAAGCTTCTTGCTTTTATGGCTCGTGTGATTTGTTTTAATTTTGAAAGTTCTTTTTATGGCAACAGGTACAGTTAAGTGGTTCAATGATTCCAAAGGTTTTGGCTTCATCACTCCAGATGATGGCGGCGAAGATTTGTTTGCTCATTTCTCCGCAATCAACATGAACGGTTTCAAGACCCTCAAAGAAGGTCAAAAAGTTCAATTCGAAGTCACGCAAGGCCCTAAAGGCAAGCAAGCTTCCAACATCCAAGCAGCCTAAGCATCGCCGGCCCTCAGATGTGAAAAACCCCGTTTTCGAACGGGGTTTTTTTTCGTCCGCAGGGCGCACGGCGCCCTGCCCCTCTATTACATGTGCTCGATCATCACCTCGCCGAAACCGGAGCACGACACTTGCGTGGCGCCTTCCATCAGGCGGGCGAAATCATAGGTGACGCGCTTCGAGGCGATCGATTTTTGCATCGAGGAAATGACCAGATCGGCCGCTTCCAGCCAGCCCATGTGGCGCAGCATCATTTCCGCCGACAAGATCAAGGAACCGGGGTTGACGTAGTCCTTGCCCGCGTACTTGGGCGCCGTGCCGTGCGTCGCCTCGAACATGGCGACGGAGTCGGACAGGTTGGCGCCTGGCGCGATGCCGATGCCGCCCACTTGCGCCGCCAGCGCATCGGAAATGTAATCGCCGTTCAAATTCAGGGTGGCGATGACGCTGTATTCGGCCGGACGCAGCAGAATCTGTTGCAGGAACGCGTCAGCGATGGAATCCTTGACGATGATGTCGCGGCCCGTCTTCGGATTCTTGAACTTGCACCATGGACCGCCATCGATCAGTTCGGCGCCAAATTCCTTTTGCGCCAGCGCATATGCCCAGTCGCGGAAGCCGCCTTCCGTATACTTCATGATATTACCTTTGTGCACGATCGTCACGGATGGCTTGTCATTGTCGATCGCGTACTGGATGGCCTTGCGCACGAGGCGCTCCGTGCCTTCGATGGACACGGGCTTGATGCCCAGGCCCGACGTGGCCGGGAAGCGGATCTTCGTCACGCCCATTTCATTGACGAGGAAATCCATCAATTTCTTGGCTTCGGGCGAGCCTTGCTGGTATTCGATGCCGGCATAGATATCTTCCGAGTTTTCGCGGAAAATCACCATGTCCGTCTTTTCCGGCTCTTTCACGGGCGACGGCACGCCCGTGAAGTAGCGCACGGGGCGCAGGCAGACGTACAGGTCGAGCTGCTGGCGCAGGGCCACGTTCAGCGAACGGATGCCGCCGCCGACAGGCGTCGTCAGCGGGCCCTTGATGGACACCACGTAATCTTTGAGTACTTCCAGTGTTTCTTCCGGCAGCCACACATCGGGGCCGTACACATTCGTCGATTTTTCGCCTGCGTAGATTTCCATCCAGATGATCTTGCGCGCGCCGCCGTAGGCCTTGGCCACGGCAGCGTCGATCACCTTGATCATGACCGGGCTGATATCGATGCCCGTGCCATCGCCTTCAATGAAGGGAACGATGGGATTATCTGGTACATTCAGCGAAAAATCGGCGTTGACGGTGATTTTTTGGCCGTCAGCAGGTACAGTGATATGTTGATACATCGTGATCTCCGAAGTGGGACACACCGCTGGCGGGCAACACAGGCCGGCGACGCGCTCTGCGGTTGCAGAGTTTACAAAAACAAGTCCGAACAGGGCGGCAACAACGCACTTTAGCAGGGAAAGAACACCCGGGCCATCCGCATCGCCAAAGAAGCGCATCGCCATAGTCTTCTATAAGACATAAGACTAACGTTTCACATTATGCACCAGTATCTTACAGGGCGCCACGCTTTTGCGGCGCCGACCAGCAGCCACCATCGTTTGCATCCATTTATCCAGCATGCCACTCATTCTCTTCAATAAACCATTCCAAGTCCTGTGCCAGTTTTCGCCGCAGGACGGCCGCACCACCCTGGCCGACCATCTCACCATCCCCGGCATCTATCCGGCCGGCCGGCTCGACGCCGACAGCGAAGGCTTGCTGCTGCTGACGGACGACGGCCGCCTGCAGCATGAAATCAGCCACCCGGACCGCAAGGAAGCAAAAACCTATCTGGTACAAGTTGACGGCGTGCCCGATGCGGCCAGCCTGGCGCGCCTGCAAGCGCCGCTGGACCTGGGCGACTTCATCACCAAGCCGTGCAAGGCCGTGCGCATCGCCGAACCGGACTGGCTGTGGCCCCGCAATCCACCGATACGCGCGCGCGCCGACAAGCCAACCTCGTGGCTGGCGATCACCTTGAAAGAAGGAAAAAACCGCCAAGTGCGGCGCATGACGGCGGCCGTCGGCCTGCCCACCCTGCGCCTGGTGCGCAGCGCCATCGGCCCGTTCTCGCTGGCCAGCCATCCATTGATGCCCGGCGAATGGTGCGAAGTGCCAGCCGAAAACATTGGCAAGGCCTAAGCAGCACAAGAAAGAGCGGCGACGGTAGCGAATTTCCCAATAAACACTATTTATTTTTAGATAATGCATTAAAATCATCCGACCTCAACATGACGGAAAAGGAAAGATGATGAAAAAAGTAATACTGACCCTGGCCACTTCCCTGCTTGCCGGCGCCGCACTGGCCCAGTCGGGCGCCCAGGTGCACGCATCCGCCGCGACCGATGCCGTCAAGCCGCCACCCGCATCGGCAGCCAGCCACGCCTCGGCCGCCACCGACGCCAGCAAGCCCGTGCCGCCGGCGTCCGCCTCCGTCAACGCATCGGCCGCAACCGATGCGCCGCGCCTGATTCCCCAGGCGCGCAAGACGAAGCAGCCGGCCGCTGAAGCAGGCAAGCCCGTGAAATAAGCGCAGTCCCGGGCTGACGACGGCGAGCATGTTGCTGTAACCCCACGCTTTCGATGCGGCCGGGCAGCATGCTTGACCAGCCGGCCGCCAGCGTGGCTTAATCGCCGCTTCGCAGCCACCGTCCCGCCCCATGAAAAATTCCCTTTGCCGTCTCAGCCTGTCCATCGCCCTGCTGTCTTGCGCCAGCATGGCCCAGGCGCAAACCAGGAGCTTGCAACTGTCGGCCGGCATGCATTTGATCCAGGCGGAAGTGGCCGCCACGGAAGAGCAGCGCGAACAGGGCTTGATGTACCGCGAAAAGATGCCGGCCAATGCAGGCATGCTGTTTGTCTTTGGCAACCCATCCACGCAATGCATGTGGATGAAAAACACGCCGCTGCCCCTGTCGGTGGCCTTTATCGATGCCAGCGGCAAGATCGTCAACATCGAAGACATGCAGCCGCATACGCTCGACAGCCATTGCTCCACGAAGACCGTGCCCGTGCGCTATGCGCTGGAAATGCATCTGGGCTGGTTCAAGCAAAAGAACATTAAACCGGGCATGAGCATCGGCAACTTGCCGGCGGCGCGCTAGGCCATGGCGGCGGGCCGCTAGCGAATGCGGCCTTAAAAATCAGAATAAAAACGCGAAAAAACCCGCCAGAACGAATCTGCGGGTTTTTGCTTTTCAACCAGTGCCAGCGTACCGGCACAGGCAAGGCCACCGTGGTGGCTTGCCTGCTGGCGAATATTAAGCGGACAGTGCTTTCAAAGCAGCTGCCAGACGGCTCTTATGGCGAGCTGCCTTGTTTTTGTGGATGATCTTCTTGTCAGCGATACGGTCGATGGTCGACACGGATGCTTGGAAGATTGCAGCAGCAGCTGCCTTGTCGCCGCCCTGGATCGCTTTGCGAGCAGCTTTGATAGCCGTGCGCAAGGTCGAACGTTGGGACGAATTGTGTGCGTTTTGCTTAACTGCTTGACGAGCGCGTTTGCGCGCTTGTGCGGTATTTGCCATGGAATTTCCTAAAACAGGGTCAAAGTGCGTTTGCAAACATTAGTGTTTGCCAACCGGTGCGTTCTGTGCGTCTGCCGAACCATGTGTGCCAAACCAGTGCCTGTCAAACATTAGTGTCTGCGTAACAGAATTCTGTACAGCCTTCGATTATAGCGATATTTTCAAGCGGGGGCAAATCAAAAAACCGTGTGTCACGCCAAAAACACGTGAAAATGGGGCTGGCAAGGGCGAATCGGCGGCAATTGTTACCATATTTTAACCGTTTAACGGTACCGCGCCCGGCTATAATCTGGCCCCATGAACTTGCTTAAAACCCTCGCCGCCATCTCCAGCATGACCATGCTGTCCCGTGTAACCGGATTATTGCGCGAAAGCCTGTTCGCGCGCGCCTTTGGCGCCGGCGCCTACACGGACGCATTCATTGTTGCCTTCCGCATCCCCAACCTGTTGCGCCGCTTGTTTGCCGAGGGGGCGTTCTCGCAAGCCTTCGTGCCGATCTTGTCTGAATACAAGAACCAGCACGGCCAGGAAGCGAGCAAGCAGCTGGCCGACCACGTGGCCACCACGCTCGTCTGGGCCACTCTGCTCGTGTCCGCCATCGGCATCATCGGCGCGCCCTGGTTCGTGTATGTGATCGCCACGGGCCTGACCAAGGATGCGGGCGCTTTTGACGCGGCCGTGTGGATGACGCGCTTGATGTTCCCTTATATTACTTGCATGTCCTTCGTGGCCCTGGCTGGCGGCATCTTGAATACCTGGCGCGAATTCAAGATTCCCGCATTCACGCCGGTGCTGCTGAACCTGTCGTTCATCGCCGCCTCGCTGTTCCTCGCGCCCTATTTGAAGCAGCCGATCTACGCCATGGCCATTGCCGTGTTCGCCGGCGGCCTGCTGCAGGTGGCGATCCAGATTCCCGCGCTGATCAAGATCGGCATGCTGCCGCGCCTGTCGATCAATCCCGCCATCGGCCTGTCCGACGGCGGCGTGCGCCGCGTGCTGAAGAAGATGGGACCGGCCGTGTTCGCCGTCTCGGCGGCGCAGATCAGCCTGATGATCAATACGAGCATCGCGTCGCGCCTGGCCGAGGGCAGCATTTCCTGGCTGTCGTATGCGGACCGCCTGATGGAGTTCCCCACCGCCATGCTGGGCGTGGCCCTGGGTACCATCTTGCTGCCCAGCCTGTCGAAGGCGAACGTGGATGGCGACAAGACGGAATACTCGGCCCTGCTGGACTGGGGCTTGCGCCTGACCTTTTTGCTGGCCCTGCCCGCCGCCGTCGGCATGGCGACCCTGGCCACGCCGCTGATCGCCACCCTCTTCCACTACGGCAAGTTCACGGCCGAATCCGTGATCATGTCGACACAGCCGCTCGTGGCCTACAGCCTGGGCCTGATCGGCATCATCCTCGTCAAGACCCTGGCGCCCGCGTTCTATGCGCGCCAGGACATCCGTACGCCCGTGAAGATCGCCATCGGCGTGCTGATCGCCACGCAGCTGATGAATCTGCTGTTCGTGCCCTACATCGCCGTGGCCGGCCTGGCCCTGTCGATCGGCCTGGGCGCCTGCCTGAACGCCAGCTTCCTGTACTGGGGCTTGCGCAGGCGCGGCATCTACCAGCCGAAACCGGGCTGGGCCAAGTTCTTCCTGCGCCTGCTGCCGGCACTCATCGTGATGGGTGGCGTGGCGTATGCGGGCGCCGTGCGCATCGACTGGATCGCCATGCAAGCCCATCCGCTGCTGCGGGCCGGCGCGCTGGCCCTGGTGGTGGCCCTGTGCGGCGTGGCGTACTTTGCCACCTTATTTGCCGTAGGCTTCCGCTTCCGCGATTTCAAGCGCCACGCGTGATTGCGCAGGACGCTGTTGCCGGCGTCTTGCATCAAGCAGCTGATCCAGACGAAAAAAAACCCGCCGAAGCGGGTTTTTTTCATTGCAGCGTAAGCTTAAGCAGCTTTCTTGGCGCGGCGGCGGGCCACAGCACCAACCAGCGCCAGGCCGCCCAGCAGCATGCCATAGGTTTCTGGTTCTGGTACTGGCAGGGCCGAAACCGTGCCTACGTACTGAACATTTTTCACCAGGGTCAGGCCCGTGACTTGCACCGTGTAGGTGCCTGCAGCCAATTGACCTGCCCAGCTCAGATTCTGGATGCCGCTAGCCGTGCTCTTGGTCAGGTCGCCATAGCCGACCAGAGTAGCAGCAAAATCCTTGATCGCGCCGTTAGCAACGGAGAACGTTTGCAATGCACCGAACGAGGTCGACGATGGGGCCAGCAACTGGAAAGTCCACGAATCATTGATATCCGAATTGATGGCGAACTTGGTCGTGAAAGCCGACAGGGTATCGGAACCGGTTGGATCCAGGATGCCCAGGTCATAGGTTGCTGCCGATGCGCTGAACGATGCTGCTGCCATGATACCTGCAGCGATAAATTTCAATTTCATAGTTTATCCCTTAAAAAGTAATTTATGGCTGCAATGCGCAGGCCACCAATAGTTTTAGTACCGGAAGTACTGAACAGAATGGTAGCATAATCACATCAAATTACTTATAAATATTTTATCGAAGTTTCATCTTAGATAAGTATTTTCGAAATGAACTATTTGCCGCTATCTATTAATTTCCACACAAGAATAGTTACCGGCGCATACATTTATTTTTGTTACGTTTTGAGGTAAAAACGCCTACTCGGCAGTGTTTTCATCTGAATTTTGCGGTTCAGGCTGCTCAATTGGCGCTGATGGCGATTGTTCTTGCGGTGGAGTAACAGGGCGAGAAAACAACGGTGGCACCGGCAAGGCAGGCGCGATGCCCGCCTCATCACTCGCCGGCACGGCTGCCGGTCCCGCGGACGGCATGGAAGACACCCGGGCATCGACCATGAAGCGCCATTCCGAGAAATGCGCCTTGCCTTCGAAGCCAGCGAACCGGGCCTCGAAATTGCCGACCTTTAATGGCGCCGCCTGCGACAGGCTGTGCACGCCAATGATGCCGTTGCTGCCGGGCTGGTACAGCAAGCCCCACTCGGCGCGGCCCGTGATGGGGTCGACAAACAGCTTGCGCAGATGCCGACGCAACTGGGGCGTACGGGGATCGCGCAGCAAGGCGGCAAGGCTGGGCGGCTGTTGCGGCTGGCCCGGCGGCGTGGCGGTCGCATAGCTGTAGAGGGCATCCGAAAACTGCGCGCCAATGTCGAGCAATTCCTGCTCGGCCGTCTGACGCTGCAGCAAGGAACCCATCTTCAGCCCGGCCGCCCCTACCAAGCCCAGGATGGCCACCAGAATGATCAGGCCCAGATACGTAAAACCGCGCTGGCGGCGCGCAGAACGGTGCATGGCCGCTACCAGTCGGCAAACGGCGTGCCGCTGCGGTCCTTGCCGGGCGCGCCGCTTTTCACGTCATACACCTGGCCCGGCGTATCGTCGGGCGGCGGTACGATGAGCCAGCTGCTGTCGCTCTCCGTGATGGGATCGATGGGCATGGCGCGCAGGTATTTCTTTTCCACCAGTTGCTCCAGCGAATCGGGATAGCGCCCCGTATCGCCGTGGAACTGGTCGATGGTCGTGCGCAGATTGCGCAAATTGTCCGCCAGCACGGTTTCCTTTGCCTTGTCGAGGCTGGGAAAGTAGCGGGGCACGGCCAGGGTCAGCAGCAACGCCACGATGCCGAGCACCACCAGCAATTCGATCAGGGTAAAGCCGCGCGTGCGGACTCGGGGGTTTTCAGCGGCCATGGTTCACCATAGACGGTAAGGCACGTTGTTCAAGCCGGTCTTGCCGGACGTGGAGTACACATCGTAGACATCGTCGCCCTCGCGCGGTTCGGCCGCCTCGCTGGCGTAGCTGCGCTTACCCCACGTTTGCGCATCACTGAGGCCAGCATCCCCATTGAACGGGTCGCGCGGCACGCGGCGCAAAAAGAACATCTTGCTGCGCTTCGGGTTGCGCTGGTCCGCCACGCCCTCGACCAGCAGTTCCAGGCTTTTCGGATAACCGCTGGCGTCTGTCGCGCGCACAATGCGACCTTCGTCGCCAGCCCGTTTATACGCATCGATCCCCTGGCGGATCTCGCGCAGCGCGCGCCGCAATTCCTGCTCCTGGCGCCGCTGCACCGTCACCTGCGTAACGGGAATGACCAGGGTGGCCAGCACGCCCAGGATGGCCAGGGTCACCAGCAGTTCGATCAGGGTAAAGCCTCCCTGCCCCCTCTGCGCATGCGCCAGTCTCATTTGGCAGGCGGTGGCGGTGGGCTCACCGGTACCGGCTGGCTCGACGACAGCGGTAAGGGCGCCGCCTGCAGCGGTACGGGCTGGCCCGACGATATCGGCAAGGGAGAGGCGGCCGGCTCGGGCGACGGCGCCACTTCCGGCGCCGGCACCGTCTGCGGCAGCGGCGCTGGCAAAGCGCCCGGCGTCATCATCGGCTGCGCCGGCGCCGGCTGCATGCCGACGGCCGACGGGCCGGAACGCACGATCACCGTGCCCGGCATCTGCGTGGGCGCCTTGGCCGCCATGTCGGGACGGCGGCGGAAGCTGCCTTCCGTGCCGGCCGAGAATTCCGACTCCTTCGCTTCCGGACGCTGCACCGTGCGCACCAGGTGCGGCGTGATCGACAGCACGATTTCCGTCTTCTGGCTGTCGTCCTTGCTGCTGCCGAACAGCCGCCCCAGCACGGGGATGTCGCCCAGACCCGGCACCTTGTTGCCCGAGCTGCGCTCTTCATTGTTGATCAGGCCCGCCAGCACCTGGTTTTCGCCATCCTTCAGCTGCAGCATGGTCGACGCCTGGCGCGTGCCGATCTGGTACAGGGTCGAGCCGCTGCGGGTGGTGGTGGCCGCGCCCAGGTTGCTCACCTCGAGCGAGATGCGGATGCCCACCTCGTTGTTCAAATAGATGGTCGGCTCGGCGTTTACCGTCAGGCCCACGTCCAGGTAGCTGATCGACTCGGAAGCGAAGCCGCCCGTGCCCGGCGAAATCGTGGTGGTCACCACGGGCACCCTGTCGCCGATGACGAACTTCGCCTTTTCCCTGTTGCGCACGCGGATGCGTGGGTTGGCCAGGATATTCGCGTCGCCGTCCGTCTTGTTGGCGTTGGCCGTCACGGACAGGTCGCTCACGCCGATGGTGCGCTGGTTCAGCTTGTTCAGGTCGCTGATGGTCAGGCCGATTCCGCCCGAGGTGGAAAGCGGCGTCAGGGTCAGGCTCGATGGCCAGGCCACGCCCAGTTCCATCAGGCGGCTGCGCTTGACTTCGAGGATTTCCAGTTCCAGCACCACTTCCGCCTCGGGCACGTCCTGCAGCGCGATCAGGCGCTCGGCCAGGCGGATCGCCTCGGGCGTATCGCGCACGATGACGAGGTTGAGCTTTTCATCAGCCACCACGTCGCGCGTCTTCAAAATGGTCTTGAGCGTGTTGGCCACCTGCTTGGCGTCCGCATTCGCCAAGAAGAAGGTCTTCACCAGCACTTCCTGGTACTCCTTTAATTTCGCCGCCACGTTCGGATAGATCAGGATCGTGTTCGCATCCATCACCTGCTGCTCCAGCTGGTTCGTCACCAGCAGGAAGTAGACGGCCGATTCCACCGTGCTGTTTTTCAGGAAGATCGAGGTTTTCGCGTCCGCCTTGACGTCCTTGTCGAAGACGAAATTGAGGCCAGAACGGCGCGCGATCAGCTCGAACACCTGTTTTAACGGCGCGTCGCGAAACTCGATCGTGATCGGCTGCTTGTACGACTTGGCCAAGCCCGACTCGACCACGGGCGGCGCCGTTTTGTCGTCGACCTCGCGCAGCAGCGTGCGCGCGCCCGCATGGTTCGGCTGCTCGGTCAGGATGGCGTTCAGGCGCTGGCGCGCGGGGTCGTAGCGCTTGGCCTCGATATCCTTCTGCGCTTCGGCCAGCAGCTTGCCCTGGCGCTGCTCGCGTTCGAGCGCGCGCAAGCCGCTGTTGGCCCGCTCGTTCTGCGCATCGATTTCCAGCACGCTCATGAAGGAGGCGCGCGCCAGCTCGCCCTGCCCCGCCTGCGCCTGGCGCTCGGCCTGCTGCAAGCGGCTGCCGGTCGCCCGTTCGCGCGCCTGCAGATAGGCGCTGCGGTATTGCGCGTTGCCGGGGTCTTGCTGCAACGCTTCCTGCAGCTTTTGCAGGCCGGCCGGCACCTGGTCTTGCGCGATCAGCTCGCGCCCGTCGCGGTAGGCTTGCTGCCCCGCGCAGCCGGACAGCAACAAGAGCAGCAGCGCCGATGAAAAGGAACGAGACATCACTCGGAAACTCCAATGTTGAGCTGCTGAACCTGGTTCAACGGCAGATAAGTGAGCGTCATGACGGGCGGCGCGATCGTCACGACCTTGTAGGCGCCATCGATGACGGTATTGGCGCGCACGATATACGTCTTGTCGGCGCGCGACAGAAACACTTCCCAGGCGCCGTCGGCGGCCGCCTTGCCCAGGTAGACGAAGGGCAGCGGCGGCGCCATTGGGGGCGGTGGCGGCGGCGCGGCCGTCACCGCCATTTTCGGCGGCGGCGGATTCCAGTTCTGGCTCTGGAAGACAGCGCCGGCGCCGCCAAAGGTATCGCCATCCTCGCCCGCCACTTCGCTGCGCGGCAGCAGGGCCAGGATGGCCGGCTGCGCAGCTGGCGCCTTGGCCGCCGCATGGCGCGCGGGCGCGACGGCCCGCTCCACCGCCTCGGCCACGTCGGCCACGGGCTGACGCTCGCCGAACAGCAGCAAGGCGCCCGCGCCCAGCACGCCGGCCAGCATGAGACTATGGCGCGGGGTCATGGCGCCACTCCCGCATCGCCCGGTGTATCGGTCAGATAAAACGTCAGGCGCAAGCGCGCTTCGAGATCCGTATCGGCGATCTGCTCGCGGCGAAAACTCAGTTCGTCGAGCGAGGCGAAAGGGACGGCGCGCAGCGCTTGCAGCGCGAACTGCGACACGGCCGCATAACTGCCCTTCAGCGGCAAGGTCACCTGGTAGGTGGCGACACGGCTGGCCTTGTCGTAGCCGCTCTTGTATTCGCCCTGCGCCAGCAGCAAGCCGTTTTTCGCGGCCAGGTCGAACAGCTGCTTGACTTGCTGCTCGGCATGGCGCTGCTGTCCCAGCGCGGCATAAAAGCGCGCCAGGTTTTCGCTGGCTGTCGCCGGCGGCGCGGCGGCCACCACGGCCAGCGCTGGCTGCGGCAAGGGCCGCGCTTCCAGCTGCACCGCCACGGCGCGCTGCTGCCAGGCCCAGACCCAGGCTGCCACGCCCAGCGCGAGCAAAGCCACTGCCAGGCAGGCGGGCGCGCCCAGCCGGCGCAGCAGCAGTTGCGCGCGCAGGCGCAAGCTATTGATGTCGATGGCCATCATGGCGTGCCCCAGCGCGCTTCGAGCTGGAAGCGCAACGGTTTGTTCGGATCGAGCGCGTTGATTTCATGGCGCAGCAGCTGCACGCGCGTGCCGAACAACTCCTGCTGCTTCAGTTGCGCCACATACGCCACCATGGCATCGCTGCTGGTCGTTTCCGCCGTGATCTTCAGCACGCGCTTGCGCGCGTCCGGCTCCAGCGCCAGCAGCGCGACTGCCGGTGGCGTGGCGCTGGCCAGCGCATCCTGCAAGTCGCGCCACGGCAGGTTCAATTGCAGGATGGCCGCATTCACGGCCGCCGCCTGCGCGGGCGCGATCGGCGTGAACACCACCGGCGCCGGTCCCTGCGTGGCGGCCAGCACGCGCTGCTGCGCGCGCTGCAACTGTCCTTCACGCAGTTGCTGGCGCTGCAGCGCGGCGCTGCCGCTGTACGCCGCCGTGACGGCCAGCGCCACACCCAGCGCGCCGACGCACCACGCCCACACGGGCACGCGGTGCAGGCTGCGGCGCCAGTTTGGCGGCGCGAAATCGATATCGAGGCGCGTCATGCCACGCCTCCGCTATGCGCCAGCCGGGCGGCCGGCGACAAGCCGTTTTCGCCATCCGGCGTGGAAAAAACCTGGCAGCGGAACTCTTTCGCCGGCGTCAGCCAGCCCGCTGGCGGCGCGCCGCACAGCTGCAGCAGTGCCGGTGCGCATACGCCTTGCAGCAGCGCCTCGCGCGCCAAGGTCTGCACCAGCCAGTCCCTGCCAGCGCCAGGCGGCACGGGCAGCGCGCGCACGGCGCGCAAACGCCCTTCGTGCCGCACGCCCAGGGTCAGGGCGCTCTCCTGCAATTGGCCAAACCAAGCGCCCGGTTTCAAGGCGCCGTGCCAGCGGTTCCAGTGGCGCGCGAATTGCGGCGTAATGAAAATCAGGGCCAGCTTGCGTGCTTCGGCCACGCGCGTCAGCTGCGCCAGCAAGGCACGGGGCACGGCGCAAAAGAACGGCGCGCGCGCATCCCAGGCGCTGCTGCCGTGCCACAGGCCCGGTGCATCGCCATACAGCGATTGGAAGCGCAGCGCGGCGGCCGCCTCGATGTCGGCCAGGCGCGCGGCGCCCTGCGGCATGTCCACTTGCCACAGGCGCGCCAGTCCATCGTCGAGCACCACGGACAAGGGCCAGCCCGCGTATTGCCCCGCTGGCAGAATCTGTTCCAGCGCCTGGCCCAGGGCGGAAAAGTTGCCATGCAACGCGTCGTCCGGCGCATACGCGGCTTCGCCCAGCGAGGTCCATGCGGGCGGGCGCCAGCGGCTGCTGCGCCACAGGCTCACCTTGCCCGCCGCCACGCCCAGGCGCAATCCTTGTCCAAGACCTCTACGCATGCAGGGTGACCCTCTTGATTTCCGTGATGGTGGTGGCGCCCCGCTTGACCAGTTCCAGCGCCGCCAGGCGCAGGCTGCGCGTGCCGTTCGCATACGCGGCCGCCTTGATCTGGCGGATCGGTTTTTTATCGACGATCAATTCGCGGATTTCATCGGTCAGCACGAGGATTTCGGCGATAGAACGCCGCCCCTTGTAGCCCGTGCCGCGGCAGTCGCCGCAGCCCTTGCCCTGCTTGAATTGATAGTCGGCCGCGTCGGCGCGCGCCAGGCCCACGCTGGCCAGCTCGGCATCGTCGGGCGTGTACTCGGTGGCGCAATGGGGGCAGTTGGTGCGGATCAGACGCTGCGCCCAGATGCCGTTCAGGGCCGAGACGAACGCATACGGATCGATGCCCATGTGGGTAAAACGGCCGAACACGTCGAACACATTATTCGCGTGCACGGTGGTGAGCACCAGGTGGCCCGTGAGCGCCGACTGCACGGCGATTTCCGCCGTCTCGCGGTCGCGGATCTCGCCCACCATGATCTTGTCGGGGTCGTGGCGCAGGATCGAACGCAAGCCCTTGGCAAAGGTCAGCCCCTTCTTTTCATTGACGGGGATTTGCAAAATGCCGGGCAGCTGGTATTCGACGGGATCTTCGATGGTGATGATCTTTTCGCGCCCGTTATGGATTTCCGTCAGCGCCGCATACAGGGTCGTCGTCTTGCCCGAGCCGGTCGGTCCCGTCACGAGCAGCATGCCGTAGGCTTCCTGCGCCAGCGCGCGCAGGGCGACCAGCGATGGCGAGTCAAAGCCCAGCGCTTCGAGCGTCAGCGCGCCATACGCCTCGATCATGGCGCGCTTGTCGAGGATACGGATGACGGCGTCCTCGCCATGGATGCTGGGCATGATGGAGACGCGCAAATCGATTTCGCGCCCGCCCGACTCGACACGGAAGCTGCCGTCCTGCGGCACGCGGCGCTCGGCGATATCGAGTTCGGCCAGCACTTTCAGGCGCGAGATGATGTGCTCGGCCACTTCGATGCCGTTGACGGACGTGGCGTGATCGAGCACGCCGTCGACCCTGTACTTGACGGCCAGGCCGCCCGCCGTGCTTTCCAGATGGATGTCCGAGGCGCCCGCCTTCAGCGCGTCATACAGGGTCGAGTTGACCAGCTTGACGGCAGGGCTGGCCGCTTCCGAGACGCTGGCAAACGACAGCACGGCGGCCGTCTTGCCATCGCGCCGCGCGTCACTGGCGGCGCCGGGCAGCAGGCTGTCGACGGCGCGCGCCGATTCTTCCTGTTTCGACAAGTAGGCGCCGATGTCGGCCTGCAGCGCCAGACGCACGTCCAAGACGCCCTGCCCGGCGCGCGCACTCAGCCAGGTTTGCAGGTCGAGGTCGAACGGGTCGGCGATCACGCCCACCAGTTGGCCGCCGGCGGCGCGCAGCAGCACGCTGTGACGCGCCAGCGCCTGCGACAGGGGCAGCACATCGAAGGCGGGAGACAAGGCCAGCATGTCGGCCGTTTCCAGCACGTCCAGGCCGAACGGGCGCGCCAGTTCGCGCACCACGGCGCGCGCCTCGATGCCGCTCAGCTCCTGCAATTCCTCGACCAGGCTGCGCTTCGATTGCCGGCTCAGGATGCGCGCGCGCTGCAGCAGCGCGGGGTCGATGGCGGCGGGAACGGAAGAAATCTGGTTCATGAAATATCGCCAGCAAGGTCAAAGATGGGCATGTACAGCAGGATCACGATGGCGCCCACGACGAGGCCGATGGCAGCCATCAGCAAGGGTTCGAAGGTGCGCGTAAAACGGTCGATCCAGCGGCTGATTTCACCGTCATAAAAGGCGGCCGACTGCGTCAGCATGGGGCCCATGTCGCCCGTGCGCTCGCCCACGCGCAGCATGCGCAGGGAAATCGGTGTCGTCAATTGATGCTGCTCAAACGCCGACGACAGCGGCTGGCCCGCCTCGATGGCGCCGCGCGCGCCCTGCAACGATGCCTGCATGCCCGGCGAGACCATCGCCTGCACGGTGGCAATCGCCTGCACGATGGTGATGCCGCCCTCGGCCAGCATGCCCAGGGTCAGGTACAGGCGCGACAGTTCATAGATGCGCACGCGCTCGCCGATGCCGGGCAGTTTCGCCAGCAGGCGCGCCACGCCGCCGTTGCGCAGCACGCGCCGCACGGCAGTGAACACGATGCTGCCGACGAGTGCCAACCCCAGCAACAGCAGCACGCCATGCTGCGTGACGAACTGGCCCCAGCTGAGCATCACTTGCGACATCCATGGCAGGTTGCGTCCCGCGCCCTGGTAGACCTCGGCGAAACGAGGCACCACATAGCTGATCAGGAAGGCGCTGACGCCGCCGCCCACGGCCAGCAGGATGGCGGGATAGATGGCGGCGCTGACGATTTTGGACCGCACCGCATCGATGCGCTGCTGGTAGTCGATGTAGCGCGACAGCGCGCGCGGCAAGTCGCTCGTGCCCTCGGCCGCCTTGACGATGCCGATATACAAGGGGGGAAACAGTTCAGATTGCTCGCCCAGCACGGCGGAAAAGCGCTTGCCTTCGCGCAAGCCTTCGAGCAGACGCGTGAGCACGCTGCGCGTGGCCGGCGAGGCCTCCTTTTCCAGCAAGGCTTCCAGCGCTTCGACGATGCCCAGGCCCGCTTGCAGCAGCGCCAGCAATTCCTGGCTGAACAGCAGCAGGGGCAAGGCCCGCGCGCGCTGGCGCCCGGCCGCACTGAACGGCGTGGCCCGCACGGGGCGGATGGCGCTGACAAACAGGCCGCGCGCTTCGGCCTGGCGGCGCGCGTCGGCTTCGTCGCGGCCGTCGATCACGCACGTCTGCAAGGTAGTTACGGCCTGGTCCGTGGAAAGCGCGCGTACTTCGAACTGCATGATGGCTTGTCCGTAGGAAAAAGAATGGCGCTGGCGCTATTGCGAGCTGATGTCGGCGTTCTCGCCGCTGCCGCCCGGCTGGCCATCCTTGCCCATCGAGACGATGTCATATTCGCCCTTGCTGCCTGGCGCGCGGTATTGATAGGCATGGCCCCACGGGTCGAGCGGCACGGCCTTTTTCAGGTAGGGACCATTCCAGCGCGTGCCGGCGGCGGGCGGCGCCACCAGCAGCGCGGCCAGGCCTTCTTCCGTGGTGGGATAGCGCCCCACGTCGAGGCGGTAGGTGTCGAGCGATTTTTCAAACGCCTCGATCTGCGCCTTGGCCACCGTCACTTCGGATTTGCCCAGCTGGGCGAAATACTTGGGGCCGACATACGCCGCCAGCAAGCCGATGATCACGATGACGACCAGCAATTCGAGCAAGGTAAAGCCGCGCGCATGGCGCGTTGCCGCAAGGTTCTGCCTGTGTGCTGCATGCATCCGGTAACTCCTTATTGCCTACCTTCAATACATTGCGTCGCTGCGCGCGGCGGATGGCCATGCACGGGCGACACGCGCTTGCCTGATGCTTATCAGCCTACCATGCCGGTTATGGTTAATACAATCTTTTCTTTGCTCTGTGAACAACAAATTCCTGCGGAAACCATCCAGTGTGCGCGAAACCGCCACGGCGCCGCGCGCGCTTGCCTGGCTGCTTGATGATTCAACTATTTTCAATGCAGAAACTATCTACTCCTGGTTACCAAATCATAGTAAGTGATGAATTTTATTCATTCATTATTTGTAACTTTCAAATTAAATTTGCAAGAATATCAAACAATGAAATTGCCTCTTTTGCTATAGTAAAAGTCAATTTTCTACGTATTGGTCTTATCCGTCCACGCAGAAAAGAGCATCCCAGACGCAAAACATATTGCATCCTACATAATCACCAAGGGAAAATTCATGACTCGTATTGTGCATTCGAAGGCAACTGCCGCAGCAAGTCCTTTCTCGGCCAAGCAGTGGACCGGCGCCGCCATCCTGGCCCTGTCCGCCGCCTGGGCTCCCGCCGCCATCGCGGACGTGATCAACTTTGACAATGTCGACAGCCAGTTCGTCGGCCATGGCGACTCCCTGGAATTCGGCAAATTCCTGCTGACGGGCGCCTCGAATGCCGCCGGTGCCAGTTATGGCGACCTGGTCGGCGCCGTATTCGACGGCACGGATCCGGCCGCCTGCGGCATGGCGTGCCCGACCAACAATACGAGCAATTACTATGCATCCCTCAACGACGGCATCGTCTACCTCGATCCGCTGACGACGGGCGGCAGCGTCAGCCTGCAGGGCTTCGACGCCAGCTTCATCGGCTACGCCCAGGGCGTCACCTATCCGGCCGTAGCGGGTCTGTTGCGCGTGCAAGGCTTCTACGCCAACGGTTCTTCCATCTATGAAACCTATCAGCTAGGCGGCCCCATCGGCGGCAACTTCCAGTTCCAGCGCTACAACACCAGCGCCAACTTCGGCAGCCAGCAATTCGCCTCGCTGGCCTTCTTCGGATTCACTTGCAACACGGCCGGCAATTGCAACGCCTTCACGAGCAACAAGGGCCAGTTTGCACTCGACAATATCGTCGCCTCGGTACCGGAGCCATCGACCTACGCGATGCTGCTGCTGGGCCTGGCCGGTGTCGGATTCGCTGCGCGCCGCCGCAAGCAAGCCTGATCTCCCCTTTCGATTCCCGCCACCGTCACCAGGAAACCCTACATGACATTCCGTCCCGCCTTGCGTCCCATTTCGCTCGCCGTGCTGAGCCTGTTTGCCAGCCTCAGCTTCCAGGCCCACGCCGACGACCTGCGCCGCCCTTACATCGTGCAACTGACCGACAAACCGATCGCTTCCTACACCGGCTCGGTGGAAGGCCTGGGCGCCACCCAGCCTGCCGCCGGCGGCCGCCTCGACCTGGCCAGCACGCAAGTGCAGCTGTACGGCGACTACCTTGAACAGAAACAGGCCCGGGTACAAGCGCTCATCGCCGCCGCGCCCGTGCAATACCAGTACAAGATCGTCCTCAACGGTTTTTCCGCCCTGCTGACCGACGCCGAAGTGCGCCAGCTGCAAGCGAGCGGCGAAGTGGCCAGCATCGCCCCCGACGAACCGCGCGCCCTGCAAACGAACTACACGCCCACTTTCCTGGGCCTGGACCAGCCGGGCGGCCTGTGGAGCCAGCTGGGCGGCAAGCAGCATGCGGGCGAAGACATCATCATCGGCATCGTCGATGGCGGCGTGTGGCCGGAAAACCTGTCGTATGCGGACAAGGTCGACGCCAACGGCGCCCCGACCTTCGACCCGAACGCCACCCTGGCCTACGGCGCGCCGCCGGCCGCCTGGAAAGGCAGCTGCCAGGCAGGCGAAGGCTTTACGTCCGACCACTGCAATAACAAATTGCTGGGCGCGCAATATTTCAACGCCGTGCGCCTGACCGAGACGGACAAGATCCAGCACTGGAGCGAATTCACCTCGCCGCGCGATTCCATCGGCGACCCGAATGGCGAAGGCGGCCACGGCACGCACACCTCGTCCACCGCGGGCGGCAATGCGGGCGTGCCCGTGACCGTGAACGGCTCGCCGCTGGGCGCCATTTCCGGCGTGGCGCCGCGCGCCCGCCTGTCCGTCTACAAGGTATGCTGGTCGTACAACCTGGCCACCCAGCCGACCGGTGCGAAGAACGGCTGCTACGGCGGCGACAGCGTGGCGGCGATTGAAAAAGCCGTGCAGGATGGCGTCCACGTGATCAACTACTCGATCAGCGGCGGCGGCACCGTCAACGACCCGGTCGAGCAAGCTTTCCTGCACGCGTCGAATGCGGGCGTCTTCGTTGCCGCTTCGGCCGGCAATGCGGGACCGGCGAACACGGTGGCGCACGTCAGCCCATGGATCACCACCGTGGCCGCCTCGACGCACAACCGCGCCAACCAGGCCAAGGTGACCTTGAGCAACGGCGCCAGCTACACGGGCGCCTCGCTCAACTACAACCCGCTGCCGGCCACCACCCTGATCCGCGCGCAAGACGCGGGCTTGCCCGGCGCCGATGCACAAAAACTGGCCCTGTGCTACCGCGCCGGAGACAACGGCGGCGTGGCCCTGCTGGACCCGGCCAAGGTCGCCGGCAAGGTCGTCAGCTGCCTGCGCGGCACCACGGCGCGTACCGACAAGGGCGTCGCCGTGCTCGAAGCGGGCGGCGCCGGCATGGTGCTGGTCGACACGGGCGTGGGCCTGGTGTCCGACCCGCACGTGCTGCCGGCCGTGCACGTGAGCGCCGCCGATGGCGCGCTGATCAACGCCCAGGCGCAAACGGGCGCGGCCACGGCCGCCATCTCGCGCTTCGTCACCAACGGCAACGGCCCCGCCGCCCCCGTGGTGGCCGACTTCTCGTCGCGCGGCCCGAACCTGTACGACGCCAACCTGCTCAAGCCGGACGTCACCGCGCCCGGCGTGGACATCCTGGCCGGCGGCACGCCTGCCCTGTCGCGCGCCCAGCGCGACGCCGTGCAGGATGGCAGCCTGGCACCGGCGCAAGCCTACATCTTCCTGCAAGGCACCTCGATGGCCAGCCCGCACGTGGCCGGCCTGGCCGCCCTGCTGCGCCAGCAGCATCCGGACTGGAGCCCGGCCGCCATCAAGTCGGCCCTGATGACGACCGGCAGCGCCACCTTGCCCGACATCCAGGCAGGCGACGCGCGCGGCATCCTGCCATGGGGCCAGGGCGCCGGCCACGTGACGCCGAACAAGGCAACCGATCCCGGCCTCGTGTATGACGCCAGCCTGGCCGACTACAAGAAATACATGTGCGGCGTCGGCATGACGGCCGAATGCGCGGGCGGCACCCTGGCCGGCTACAATCTGAACATGCCGTCCATCACCATCGGTAACGTGCTGGGCACGCAAACGGTGACGCGCCGCGTCACCAACGTGGGCAGCAGCAGCGCCACCTACACGGCCAGCGCCTCGCTCAGCGGTTACAGCGTGACGGTGGCGCCTGCCACCCTGGCACTGGCGCCCGGCGAAACCAAGTCCTTCACCGTGACCTTGGCGCGCACGACGGCGCCGGACAATGCCTGGCAGTATGGCGCCCTCGTGTGGAGCGATGGCGTGCACACGGTGCGCAGCCCCGTCACGGCCCGCTCGGGCCGCGCGGTGCAGTCGCCCGCATTGCTGCAAGCCGACAAGGTCAGCGGCCTGCGTTCGCTGACCCTGTCCACCGGCTTTGCCGGCAAGGTCGGCGCGGCGACGGGCGGCCTGAAGGAAGTGGCGCGCAGCGAGCAAACCATCAACCAGGCCGCGCCGGGCAGCGTGGAAACGCTGGCGCAGATGGCCGACGCGTGCAAGGCGGGCGGCAGCGGCGTGCGCGCGGTCAATGTCAGCATTCCCGCCAGCACCGTCGTGGCGCGCTTCGAAATCTTCGACCGCGACACCACGGAAGGCGCGGGCAACGACCTCGACATGCTGCTGCTCAACAGCGCCGGCGCGACCGTCGCCACCTCGGCCACGGCCGGCTCGAACGAAGCCATCACTGTGACCACCCCGGCGGCAGGCAGCTACAAGGTCTGCGTGATCGGCTATGAACTGGCAAATGGCGTCTCGACCGGCTTCGGCCTGTCGTCGGCCGTCGTCACGACAGCCGACAAGGGCGGCAACCTGAAAGCCACCCTGCCTACCAAGGTATATGTGGGCGGCAGCGCCACGGCTGGCGTCAGCTGGTCGGGACTGGAAACGGGCAAGCGCTACCTGGGCGGCGTAGTCTTCCTTGATGGCAACAGCGCGGCAGCGTCCACCACCGTACTGTCGGTGGAGACCAACAACCCGTTGCCGCTGGCCGTCCCCAGCCAGCGCAACGTGAGGGCGGACGCCAAGCTGTAACGGTATCGCTCCAGGCAGTAACACAACGCGCCCTGCGGGGCGCGTTTTTTATGCGCGACGCGCGTACAATCGGCGCATGTCCACCTTTCGCCTCTGCATTGCCATCCTGGCCGGCATGGCCAGCATCCATGCCCTGCCTGTCGCGGCGCAGGCCGCTGCGGCGCGGCAGTCCTATCTGGTGCAATTGCGCGCCCCGCCGCTGGCCTCGCAAGCGGACGGCGTGCATGGGCTAGATACCCACAGCGATGCGGCGCGGCGCTACACGGCCCAGCTGGAAGCGCAGCAGCGCGCCGTGCTGGCGCTGGTGCCAGATGCCCCCGTGCAATACCGCTACACGACGGCCTTCAACGGCTTTGCCGCCATGCTGACACCGGCCGAAGTGACGCGCCTGCAAGCGAGCCCGGACGTGGCGCGGGTATCGCCCGGCAGCATCGAACACACGCAAGACGGCGGTAATGAAAAGAGTCGGGCCCGGCCGCGGGACCAGCGCTAGTGGCTGAGCAAGCGCAGCGCGATGCCGCGCGACACGGCTTGCATGCGGTTGCTTACTCCCAATAATTTATAGATGCGCTGCAAATGGCTTTTCACGGTGGTGCCGCTGATGCCGAGAATTTGCCCCACTTCGTCATTGCTTTTCCCCTCGCGCACCCAATGCAGCACTTCCAGCTCGCGCGCACTGGCCGCGCGCGCGGCAGCCGGGCCCGTCACGGATGCACGCTGGCTACCTGGCAGCGCCAGCCAGTGCACGTGCAGATAGGGCAGCAGCAACTCCAGCGCATACGCCTGGCGCGCCGCGTCCGCCGGCTTCACGGCGTACAAGGCAAAAAAGCTGCCGCCGGCGTCGCCCACGCTGCCATGCACCAGCACGCCGTCGATGACGCCCGCCCTATGGCCACCCGCGCGCCAGGCCAGCGCAAGGTGCGCCAGCTGGGCCTGGCGCTCGCGCAGCTGCGCGTGATCTGGCGCGGCGCTGTGCCAGGCTTCGCTGCGCAGCACGGCCCCGCCCACATCCAGTTGCGCGCACATCAATATATCGTGCGGCAACAGCGTTTGCAGCGGCCCCTGGCTCCACAGAAAGAAATCGCCGGGCACGGCGATGCCATGCGCGCCAAGGATGGCGTGCAGCAGGTATTCCTGCTCCCGCCCCGTCAGCAGCATCATGCGCACACGGCCGCATCGGCGGTATCAAACGCCAGATAGCGGTAGCCGCTGCCCCGCACGGTTTCGATGCGGTGGCCGCAACCGCCCGGCTGCAAGGCGTGACGCAAGCGTCCCACGTGGGCGTCGACCGTGCGCTCGTCGAGATAGGCGGCATGGCCCCACACCTGATCCAGCAGTTGCGCGCGGCTATGCACCCTGCCCGGATGGTCCATGAGGAAATGCAGCAGTTTGAATTCCACGCGGCCAAGGTGGATGGGCACCTTACCCGCCGTCACGCGCAGGGTGTGCGGGTCGAGCCGCAAGGCGGCAGCCCCGGCCGTGCCTGCGCCTGTGCGCAAGGCCGATGGCGCGCGCCGGCGCAGCAGCGCATGCACACGGGCCAGCATTTCACGGGGACCGAAAGGCTTGCACAGATAATCGTCGGCGCCGCTTTCCAGCGCCAGCACCTTGTCCTGTTCGCTGTCGCGCGTGCTGATCATGATGATGGGCAAGTCGCACAGCACGCCATCCTGGCGCACCTGGCGCAGCAGCGCGATGCCGGACGCATCGGGCAGTTCCCATTCCAGCAACAGCACGTCGGGCGGATCGCCCGCCATCAGCGCCAGCGCGCCGCGCGCATCCAGGGCGCAGCTGACCCGGTAGCCGGCACCCGCGAGGTTATGCGCCAGCAGCGCCTGCATGGCAGGCGCAGGGTCCAGCACCAGGATATGGCCAGGCATCGATGCATCTCCCGAAAAAAGTTGGCAGCAGTCATGAAAATACTAGACTGCCCGACAAGTTTTTTACTATGCATCAAGCGTAAAACGGTGACTAATACAATTTAGTTTCCTGATTTATAGCTATTGCGAATAAATAGACGAAAAAAAACACAGCGGCCCGCAGGCGCGCTGTGTTTAGTCTGGGAAGATTAGGCGCGTGCGACAGGCTGGCGGCGGCGCAGGGCAAAACCGATCAGCGCCAGGCCGCCCGTCAGCATCATCCATTCCGACGCTTCCGGCACGGCCGAGATCGACGCGATGCTCGCATACGTGCTGCCGGCGATGCTGGCGGGCAAGCCACCAGTCATCGGCGTCAGCTCGAACTGCACCAGGTTGCCATTGACGTTGCCCAGGTAAGCCATGCCTGTGGTGTCGAGCAAGCCCACGCCAAACGTCGTGCCCGCGTTGCCGGCCGTGTTCAGGAAGTCGCCGCCAAAGACGATATTGAAACCGAACTTGCCGCCCAAGGTCACGTTGTGGAACCAGTCGTTGTAGGCGCCGCTATTGCCGAAGGTCAAGGTGCCGGGCAAGCTGCCGCTGACATTGCCTTCCATCGATTCCAGTGCGCCAAAGGCGCCCGAGAAATTGCTGAGCACGGCGCTGGCGCCCGGTGCCGGGCTGTTACCGGCGATAAAGGCGAAGTCGAGGAAACCGGCACCCGAGAACTGGCTCGTGTCGATTTCCACGTGGTAGCCGAGCGGACCCGCCAACGCCAGGCTGGAGCTGGCGGCCAGCACGGCAGCCAGGACGGCGCGGCGCAGGGTGAGGTTGAATGTCGTTGTCAACATGATGGTGTCCTTAGAAGTTGCCGGCGAAAATGCTGGCCGAGTAATTGATCGTCACTTTCGACGGATTGGTGAAACTGACGGCAAACGAAGCCGTCGCGCCCGGCGCCAGGCTGGCCGCGTTGACGGTGACGTAGGCGGCGCCCGCATGGCTGCCCGTGGCATTGGCCAGGCTGACGCCGGCAGGCAAGCCGCCGAACACCACCTGGAACGGGCCGTTCAAAACGCTCGTGCCCGTGTTGGTGAACGAGAACGTGCCCGTGTATTTTTGCGTCGCGCGGTTGTAGGCCAGGCCCGAGCTCGCTTGCGCCACGCCGGCCGTGATGTCGCGGTAGGCGGGCTGCAAGTCCATGCTGACGACGACGGGATCATGGTCCGAAGCGCGGTACGGCAAGGCGTTGTACAGGTCTTGCGGCTTGGCCGAGTCGATGTTGTAGTCGATCACTTCCGGCTCATCCGCATTCAGATGCCATTCGGCCACGCCGGCCACTTGCGGGCTCAGCGAGGCGCTGGCCAGCGCATGGTCGAGGTAGCCGCTCTGGCCGCCGAATACGTACGAATACGGCATGCCGGACGGCCGCACGAAACGCTCGAGTTCATTGACGAAGCCGGCACCCGTGATGACCTGGATCGGGTCTTCCGCGCCATAGGAATTGAGGTCGCCGATGACCAGCACGTCCGCGTCGCCGGCAGCGGCCGCCACCTGCGGTACGAAGCTGCCGATCAGGCGCTGGGCTTGCTGCACGCGGGTGGCGTTCCAGCAGCTCTGGCTATCGTTCTGGTCCGCGTCCAGCCCGCTCGAAGGGCAGCTGCCCTTCGACTTCAGGTGGTTGACGATCAACGAGAATTTCTCGCCATTGCCGGCACGGAAAGTTTGCGCCATCGGTGGACGGTTGTTGATGGCGTTGGCGTCCGACAAGGCACCGCCCACCAGGCCCAGCTTGGCGGGCTTGTAGATCATGGCCACGCGGATGGCGTCCGTGCCCGTGGCGGCCGGCTTCGGCACCACGGCATACGTGACGCCGCCGATGGCCGCGTTCAGTTGCTCGACCAGGTAGGTGACGGCCGTCTCGCCATTGTTCTGGATTTCCATCAAGCCGACCACGTCCGCATCGATGGCTTTCAGCTCGGCGACGATCTTGTCGCGCTGGCGTACGAACTCGGCCAGATTGTCGGCGCCGCGGCAATTGCTCTTCGTGGTCGAGGTGCCCACGGTGCAGCCTTGCCCCGTCTGCCCAAAGATATTGTTGCCATTCGTAAAGGTCGTAAAGAAATTCAGCACGTTGGCGCTGGCCACCTTGACGTTGCCGGACGGCAGTTCCGGGCTGCCCGTGCGCGGGTTGTCGCGCGAGAATTGCGGCGTCTGTGTCGGCTGTAATTTGTAGGCGGCGCCGCCACCGCCGATGGCGCCAAAGTCCACCACGCCCGTCAGGTCGGCCACCGTGTCGCCGCTGCGCACGGTGTTGTCCTGGCCGATATATGGTATCGTTGGCGGCGCCACGAAAATGCCGTCATCGAGCACGATCAGATTGTTCGCATTGGCGGCGATCAAGGCTTGCGCCTCGGCGGAGCCGGCCGGGTAGCGATTGGTCGGCACTTCGCGCCGTCCCGCCGACAGGCTCAATTCGCCGCGCGCGCCCAGATAGGCGTTTTGCGACACGGTCAACGGTTGCGTGAAGCGCACCAGCATGCCTTCCACGGCAGCCAGATTGTCGTTCGGCAAGCTCACATTCGCCGGCACGACGCTGTGGCCCGCGCTTTGCGTGAGGATGGCCGTCACGTCCTTGAATTCCGTATAGGAATTTTTCGCGCCCGATGGCGTGTATTCGACCACCGTGCCCGTCACGCGCACCAGTTCGCCCGGCTGCACGGTGGTAGCCGTCGCGCCCGTGTACACGAAGATGCCGTCCGACGTCGACGGGTCGCCATCGCCGGCCGCATCCTGGATGAAGAAGCCGGTGCCCACTTTCAAGGTCACCACGCCTTCGGTCGTCTGCACGGAATTGGCGTAGGGGCTGCTGGCGCCGCTGCCCTGGATTTGCGGGATCGTGTGGCTGATGGCGGCCAGGCCTTGCACGGCCACGTCGACCTTGCACGACGCCGTCTGCTGCTGGTCGTTGCTGAAATTCACGATGACCGGGTAATTTCCCACCGGCACGCCAGCGGCCACCAGCAGGTTCACGCTGGCGCTCTCGCCCGCCACGCCGGCCGCGCTGAAATTGGCCAGGCTGATGCCGGCCACGGCGGGCGAGCTCAGGGTGGCCGCATTCACGACGCCATCGACGTCGGACGCGCGCAGCACGGCGCTGCCGCCATTGCCCACAGCCAAGGCCAGATTAGCCGGGCAGCTGGTAATAATCTGATGCACGACGGGACCGCCGCACACATTCAGCGGCGAAGCCGTATTGCGCGGCGTCACGCTGCCGGTGGCGAAGTCCGCGCTATTGTCGTCCGTGTCGCCGCAGCCGCCATTCGCGCGCGCAATCGACAGGGTATTCGATGGTGCGGGCGCCACGGCGCCTTCAAAACCGTTGGCCGTGCCGAAACCGACCAGGTCGACGATGGCGGCGCCCGTGGGGCTGGCGCCCGTCTGGGCTGTCTTGCTATTGCTCAGCAACACCTTGCCCGCCGTGCCGGACATGGCCAGGCTGCCCGTGGCGTCCGGCGTGGGCAAGTCCTGCGTGCCGCCCGCGCCCTTGGCTTGCTGGACCAGCAAATACTGGCCTGGTTGCAAATCGATAGCCGGCAAGGCCGTCACGGACCAGCTCGTGCCAGCGGCGGACGCGTATTGCACGCTCCAGTTGCCCAGGTTCACGGGGCTGGCGCCGCGGTTGAAAACTTCGATGAAATCATTGCGGTACAGCGCCCCCGTATTGCCGCCACCGCCATACACCTGGCTGATGACGATATCGGAAGCGGCCAGGGCTGGCACGGACAGGCTGGCCAGCACGGCGGCCATGACGGTCAGGCGCAGCGGCGTGCGCAAGGGGGAAAACGAGGTGTGCATGAGGATCCCGGTCGGTAAATAAATGACGCCGGCCCCACATGATCGGCCGGCGCGCCACAATTAACAAAAGTATTTCAGACTTGTTATTTGCATATTAAAGGCCTGGGATGACGACTTGATGACATTTGATTAAGCCGAATGGAGTAAAAGTCCAGCCGCCCATCCTTCATCCAAGTAGCTAGGCAACAACATTTGACCGTCAGACTTCAGCAAGCACAGCAAATTGCTCAAAAATATGATATATTTCTATTAAATAAGTTTTATTCCTTGCAAGTTTATAAAGCTTGCCCAGTCAGTAGCAACACGCCAGTAAATAGATATGCAAAGGGCCCAGTCCACGCCCTGCGCCACGCACAATCGATGCGCTATTTGAATGTACTGCTAATTTTATTGCGTCGAGATCATGGAGCGCGCAGCGCCCTGTCGGCATGAAAACCCTAGCGAGATCAAATCATGAAAAAATTCACCCCCGTCGTCCACCTATCCCTGCTGACAATTGCCGCCACCCTGGCATTGAGCGCAGGTTACGCGACAGCGCAAACAGCGGCACCAGCCGCTGCGGACAATAAACGCTGCGAAGCAAACAATGCCGGCACCAACGGCAACGCCAGCGAGGCAGACATGAACAGCACATATAGCGCGTGCCGTTTGGCAAATGGTGCCATTGGCATGGGTTGGCGCACCAACGACGGCAAAGGATCCACGCCCGAATTCGGTGGCGAAGAATCTTCGCAAGTATTGCGCAAGCCGCATTTCGACAGTCGCGGCCATGATCTGAGCCAGTTCGATACGGACGCCAGTACGCGCGCCAAGGGTTTGGGAAGAGGCATCAAGCAAGATGGTTTTGACTATAGTTCGGGTACACGCGATTTTGTTGCGCAGGAAAGACTGGAACCGTTTAGCGGCAGCGAAGGCTACCGTGGTGTGGGACGGGCGATGCCGGAACAGTATGCGTCTCTGCTGACGTCCTCCGACACACCCACTCCCGCGGCAGCCGGCGGCGGTGGCGGTGGCGTTGGCTCCGGTGGTGCTGGCGGCGGCATCGAAGGCCGCGGTGTTACTCCCAACACCATATTGCCGCCGGTACTGGCCGTTCCTGAGCCGGAAACGTATGCCATGCTGCTGGCCGGCCTGGGGCTGGTGGCCTTCATGGGACGCCGAAAACGCACGGCTAAAACCTAATCAAAAAGGCTCGCAAGAGCCTTTTTTTTATTTATCTGGCAGCAACGCAAGCGAGCGCTGTTAACGTCGGAATGCCCTGTAGGGGGCCGCCAGTGGATCGCCGATGAACAATCCTTGTGCCGGCCACGCCACACTTCCCCAGTACGCTTCCAACGCCGTCATACCCGTCAGGTAGCGCCGCAACAAGACTGTCGAATTCGGGAATTTCTGCCAATAGTTACACGGTTCACTGACGGTACCGTAGCTAGCTGTCGCGCCCGCCTCCAGCCAGCGCTGGCTGCTCATTTGCGCCGTCCCCTGCAGATCGCCACCGAACGAAGTCAGGTGATCCGCCAGGGCGCCTGGCAGAAAGCGCAAGGTATCGAGCTTGGCGACCTTGGCCATGCCGGTCTGGTAGACCATGATGTCCTGTGCACCGTCGAGCACATCAGCCTTCAGATTCTTGACCGTCAGCTTGCGCTGGCGAACGATCCCGGCAGGCGGGAAAAAAGCGGCACGACTGTTGCGCGCATTTTCGCTGGTGGTCAGATAATACGCGCTGGCGGCGGGCACGGAAAAACCGCTGACCGTCCCGCGATCCACCACAGCCTTGGCCTCTTCCACAAAATCGATGGGCAGCAACATGGACAGGCGCATGCCCATCTGCGTAAATGGCTGCGGCACATTGCTGTTGAAATACGTGCTGGGCTTGCCGGCGTCACACGTCTTGGCGCATTGCCCCGCATCGTAGCCCAGGGTATAGGCGGAAGTGATGGAATTGCATTCGACCGCGTAAGGCGCGCTCCACACCATCAGCACGGCCTGGATATGGGGCTTCAATTGCGCGTCAATGCGCTCCTTCAATTGCGCGAACTGATCCATGCTGAGCTTGCGCGGGCGATTCGGGATATTCACGTGCACAACGTTCGCAGGCGGGATGCCATGCGCCTGGCGGTAATATTCACCCACCACGATACTGTTTGGTTCGGCATCATTGATCACGACTGCCAATTGCAGCGCATTCAATCCTGGCGGCATGGATGGTGCATCGGCATGGGCGATGCCGGCAGCCAGCGCCAGCGAAAGGAAGAGAGATTTATGCAAGGTCAATATCGCCGTTGAAGAAGATCGAAGCCGCCATGTGGCGGCCGCCAGCTATGCCCGATGATTATAGCGCCCAGCAATCGACAGGCGAAAAAAATGGAGGCCGCAGCCTCCATTTCATCAATGCAACAGACGCGCTCAGGCTTGCAGCTTGCGGCGGCGCGCCGCGAAGCCGACCAGGCCCAGGCCGGCCAGCAGCATGCCGTAGGTTTCCGGTTCCGGCACCGGCGTTACCGCCAGGTTGCCGCTATAGCTGCCACCAGCGGACGAGGCCACATAGCCGTCGATCTGCAGGAAGTAATTGCCGGTCGCCAGCGGCGTGCCGCCCGATACCAAACTCCAGGCCTGGTCCTGCGCCGTATAGTTGATCAGATCGAGCGTACCCTGAAACAGTACGCCGCCGGCATTGCGCAGGCTGAAGCCGGTCAAGGTCAGGCCGGAATTGGCGCTGGGCTTGAGCGAGGTTGCCAGTGCGCTCAGGTCATTGAAACCCGTTACGCTAAAGGTATATTTGTCGCTGAAAAAGTTATTTTGCGCGCCAGCCAACTGGCCTGCCGCCAGCGAGAAAGAACCCAGCAACTCAGCGCTCGAGTAATCGAGCAAGTCTTGCGTCAGATCTACCGGTGCATGGCTGATATCGACCGGAGCGGCGTGGGCCGCCAGGCTGCTGCCGGCAAACATGGCTGCCACGAACAGGGATTGAAGAAATTTTTTCATACTTTTCACCAAGAGTGCTGCGGCCAGCTCAGGCTGGCCGCGGGATAAAATGCGAATGGAGGGGCAAACGGACGCCGTTCGCCGTGCTCAGCCGGCGTTCTGGCGACGGCGCGCCATGAAGCCCAGCAGACCCAGGCCAGCGAGCAGCATGGCATACGTGCCAGGCTCAGGCACGGCCGACACCAGGCTGCCGTTGGCACTGAAAGCGGCGCCCGTGTTCGACACGACATTGCCGCTGACTTTCAGGTAGTAGGAACCGGCTGCCAGATTCGCGTACGACAAGGTCCACTTGTCGTCGATGCCGCTCAGCAGTTGATCGCCTCCCAGCAATTGCGCATTGTTGACGCTGCTGTACAAGCCAAAACCCGTCAGGTTCAGGCCATTCAAGGCGCTGCTGCTGCGCGACGTCAAGACCAGGCTCAGATCGCTGGCGTGCGCCAAGTCAAACGTAAACAAATCATTGAAGAAATTGTTTTTCTGATTATTCTTGAACTTGTCGCTGAACGTCAATGAACCACCCGTGGACAGCTTCACGGCACCTGGCAGCGAACTGATGTCCACCGGCGCGGCAAAAGCTGCCTGCGAGAATACAGCTGAACCGGCAAACGCCAGCGTTGCGAGCACCGAGCAAATATTTTTCTTCATGCGATTCCACCAACGTAACTGCGGGTAGCGTTGCACCCGCATGTATTTATCTAATCAAACCAGGCAGAATCATAGCATAAAGCAATGTTTTATGTTAACTATTGTTTAATGAAAAGTTACTTTATAGCATCATTCTTAAAGACAATAGTTTCACGGTGCAGATATCTTAAAAACCGCGCATCAGGCGCGCTGGTAGACATCCTCCAGCCGCACGATGTCGTCTTCGCCCAGATAGCTGCCCGATTGCACTTCGATCAGGTGCAGCGGTAATTTACCCGGGTTTTCCAGCCGGTGCGTCATACCGATGGGAATGTACGTCGATTCGTTTTCCGTCAGCAAAGTCACCTTCTCGCCGCAGGTGACGCTGGCCGTGCCGCTGACGACCACCCAGTGCTCGGCGCGGTGATGGTGCATCTGCAAGGACAGCTTGCCGCCCGGATTGACCGTGATGCGCTTGACCTGGAAGCGCTCGCCGATATCGATGCCTTCATAGCTGCCCCATGGGCGGTACACCTTGCGGTGCTGCACGTGTTCGCTGCGCCCCGCCTGCTTCAAGTGATCGACCACCTGTTTCACGCGCTGCACCTGGTCCTTGTGTGCCACCAGGATGGCGTCGTCCGTTTCCACCACGATCAAGTCCTGCACGCCCAGCACGGCCACCATGCGGCGCTCGGCGCGCACCAGGCAATTGCTCACGCCGTCGAGATACACGTCGCCGCGCACCACGTTGCCGTTGGCATCACCGTGCTGCACTTCCCACAGGGCCGACCAGGAACCGACATCGCTCCAGCCGATGGCGGCCGGCAGCACCACCGCATGCGCCGTATACTCCATGACGGCATAGTCGATCGAATCGGACGGGCAGGCGGCGAAGGCCTTCTCTTCCAGGCGGCAGAAATCGAGGTCGCGGTAGCCGTCGCGCACAGCTGCCTCACAGGCGGCCAGCATGGCGGGCTGAAATTGCCCCAGTTCGCCCAGATAACGTTCGGCGCGGAACATGAACATGCCGCTGTTCCAGAAATAATTGCCGACAGCCAGGAACGACTGCGCCGTGGCCAGGTCCGGCTTTTCCACGAAACGCTCGACCTTGCAACCGATGGCGCCAGGGCTCACGGGCGTGCCGCTGCGGATATAGCCATAGCCCGTCTCCGGCGCCGTCGGCACGATGCCGAAGGTGGCCAGCGCGCCGTCGGCCGCCAGCAGCGCCGCCTCGGCGATGGACTGGTGAAACGCGGCCACGTCAGTGATGACATGGTCGGCAGGCAAGACCAGCATCAGCGCCTGCGGGTCGATGGCCAGCAGGTATTGCGCGGCCACGGCCACGGCCGGCGCCGTGTTGCGCCCTACCGGTTCGAGCAAGATACCCAGCGGCGGCAAGCCGATCTCGCGCAGCTGCTCGGCCACCATGAAGCGGTGCTCATTGCCGCACACCACCAGCGGAGGCATGACTTCAAACTCGGCCAGCGCGCTGTCGCCGGCACGGCGGTTCGACAGGCTGCTCACACGCAGCGCCGTTTCCTGCAACATGGTCTTGTCCGTTACCAGCGGCAACAGTTGCTTGGGCAGCACGGCGCGCGACAGCGGCCACAAACGGGTGCCCGAACCGCCGGACAGGATGACTGGGTAAATTTTCATGGTTTCATTTCAAAAGCAGTTTATTGAGGAGCATGCACGCTCGACACTATAATCGTTCAGGCGATCAGCATGCCACCCAGCACGCCGCGCGCGGCGCTTTTGTCCGGCGCTATCAGCCGCCATCCTTGCTCAAGGTCACGGGAACGGCGGGCGCGGCGGCGGGAAACAGGCGCGCATACGCGGCCAGCAGCTTGGGCGCTTCATATTCCCACTCCAGCTCGTTGATCACGCGATGGCGGCCAAACGCGCCCATCTGCTCGCGGCGGGTCGGGTCGTCGAGCAATTCGACGATCTTGCGCGCCATGTCGATAGGGTCGTTCTTCAAGGCATACAGCGACGCCTGCTGCGCCGACACCTTGCCTTCGACCAGGTCGAATTGCACGATCGGCTTGCCCAATGCCATGTATTCCATGATCTTGTTCATGGTCGACTTGTCGTTCATGTCGTTGGCCACGTCCGGGTTCACGCATACGTCGGACGTATTGAGCATTTCCAGCAATTGCTGGTCCGGCACGCGTCCCGTGAACGTCACGTAGTCGGCGATGCCCATGTCCTGCGCCATCTGCTTCATCTGTTCCAGCGACGTGCCGCCGCCGACCAGGCCGAAGTGCACATCCTCGCGCTTCAAGGTCTGCACGATGTATTGCGCCGCCTGCAGCAGCAGATCGATGCCTTCCTGCGCCCCCATCACACCGACATAGCCGACCAGATAGGTGCGGCCCTTCTTGAGCTCCGGCACGGGCGGCAGCACGCGCAAGCGGTCCAGCTTGGGTCCGCTGCGCACCACGTAGACATCCTCGGGCTTCATGCCGCCCCGCTCGATGGCGATCTTCTTGTACGACTCGTTGGTGGCGATCGACACGTCGGCGCTCTGGAACGACCAGCGCTCGAACAGCACCATCAGTTTATAAAAGAAATCGCGCCGGCCGAACTTGGCTTCGTACAGCTCCGGATTGATGTCGTGGTGGTCGAACAGGAAACGCTTGCCCATCGTCAACTTGAAGAAGCCGCCGATGAGGAACAGCAGGTCGGGCGGATTGCAGGCGTGGATGACGTCGAAGCCGCGCGCGAAGTGCACTTTCCACGCCAGGCGGAAAGTGTGGAACAGCGCCAGCGAATATTCGACCAGGTACCCCTTCGCCCCTTCCGCTTCCAGCGGCAGGTTGTAGCGGTAGATATGGATGCCGTCGATGGCTTCGTAGCGCGACTCGTAGCCCTTGCCCGTCGGGCAGATGATCGACACTTCGTAGCCATTCGCATGCAGGGTGGTCGCTTCCTGCCACACGCGCCGGTCGAATGGCGACGGCAGGTTTTCCACCAGGATCAGCACACGGCGCGGCTGCCCTGCCACGTGATTACCAGCAGATGCCGTCATATTGTTCTCCACTTTGATCCTTGCTGATGCGCACCAGGTCGACGATGTGCTGGTGCGGCTTGAGGCTGCCAGGCACGGTCTTGAACTCGGCCGCGCCATTGCCGATGACGATGGTGTCGGCAAAATCGAGCACGTCCTGCATATTCGTCACCATCAGCTTGGAAATGTGCGGGATGTGGTTGAGGATGTAATCCTGGTTGGCGCCCGTCAAGGCGGCCAGGTTGACGTTCTTGTCGTACAGCTTCAGCTCGTAGCCCTTGCCCAGCAAGTATTCGATGACGTCGACCAGCGGCGACTCGCGCAAGTCGTCCGTGCCGGCCTTGAACGAAAAGCCCAGGATGCCCACCTTGCGCGCGCCCTTGTCGACGATCATCTTGATGCCTTTTTCCACTTGCCGCTGGTTCGACGGCAGGATGGAATTGAGCAGAGGCAAATCGAGGTCCAGGCTGCGCGCCTTGTAGGTCAGCGCGCGCACGTCTTTCGGCAGGCAGGAGCCGCCGAAGGCGAAGCCCGGCTTCATGTAGTACGGCGACAGGTTCAGCTTGGTGTCCTGGCAGAAGATTTCCATCACCTTGTGGCCATCGATGCCGACGGCCTTGCAGATGTTGCCGATTTCATTGGCGAACGCCACCTTGACGGCATGCCAGGTATTGTCCGTGTACTTGACCATCTCGGCCGTTTCCACGTCCGTGCGCACCAGCGGCGCATCCATCTTTTCATACAGCTGCACCAGCAGCGCGCCAGCCTTTTCATCGGACTCGCCAATCACCGTCTTCGGCGGATTGTAGTAATCGTAGACAGCCGTGCCTTCGCGCAAGAATTCCGGGTTGTTGCACACGCCGAAATCGACGCCGGCCACCTTGCCCGAGGCCGCTTCCAGGGTAGGAATGACGAGCGAACGCATGGAGCCTGGCAGCATGGTCGAGCGCGCCACGACGACGTGGAAACTGTCTTTTTCGCGGATAGCGGCGCCGATCTCCTGGCACACCTTGCGCACGTGGCTCAGGTCCAGGTTGCCATTGAGCTGCGAAGGCGTACCCACGCAGATGAGCGACATGTCCGAGCTGAAGACGGCGTCGCGCACGTCGAACGTGGCGCGCAAGTGGCCGCTTTTCACGGTGGCGGCGATCATCTCGCCGATGTCTTTTTCGATGATGGGCGTGGTGCCCTGGTTAATCAGCTCCACCTTGGTCCTGTTCGGATCGACGCCGATCACTTCATGCCCATCCGTTGCCAGGCAACCGGCAGAGACCGCACCCACGTAGCCGAGGCCAAAAATACTGATTTTCAAAATATGCTCCCTTAATAATTAGCCGGCGAATCAGCCGGCGACGCCTGCGGCATCAGCTCGATGTGCGTCACGATTTCAGTTGTTCCCTGCACCCTCATGCGCCAGGCGGCACTGGCAATCGGTGATTTCTCGTCGAAGCGGCGCGATATCCAGCCGCCAGGCGGTGTATCGCTACCGCGCAATACGTCCAGCGTTCCATGCGAACAGCGCATGCGCAATCCGGACCGCAATCCCTGTACCCGCAATTGCCCCTCGTCAACGGTCACCACGCAGTGGTCGCCGAACTGCCAATGCACGGAAATATCATGTACATTTGTACATTGTAATATGTCTTTTACAACAATGCATTTATTATTAAAGTTGAACTCGATACGACGCCGGTGCAGCACGGGATCGGCCAGGCGGCCGTAGCCATCGTGTTCGCCCTCGAAAACTTGCACTTCGGAATCCGTTTCATGAGCAATCATGCGCGCATTGGCTTTTTTCAGCCACATGAAATTGCCGCCGATTTCAGACTGGTCCAGGCCGTCGACGGCTACCGTGTTATGCGCGGGTGTGCTGCGGAAGTAATCGCGCCATTTTTTTTGCGTGTGATAGGCGTAGGTGCCTGGATCGGTGAGCAACTCTTCCCCGCTCACGGAGAGGGTAAATGCCAGCGCATCGGCATGCCCATGCGCGGCAATGGACAGATAGCCGAGCGGTGCGCAATCGGCCACCAGGCGCACCTCATCGGGCGTGCCGAAATGGCTGCCAAGCAGGAAATAGCCGCCTTCGGGAAACGCCATGACGGGCGCTTCGGCCCCGCTGGCGTCGAGCGCCTGCCATTGTCGCAAACCCGCCACACCGAACAGCCAGCGGTTCTTGTCGTCAAAATGGCCGGCCTTGCGTTTGAAGTCGGCGCGGCCAAACAACACGGCACAGCTGGCCAGCAGCGAACGGTAGCGATGCCAGCCATCGTCGTGCGCCAGGCGCACCATCTGCGCATCGTCGGCATCGCCCGTCATCGGCACGTTGCCGTCCACGTCCATCAACGCGGCGATGAAATCGGCCAGGCGCTCCAGGCGCTGCAAGTACGCCGCGGAAAAGCCCGCGCCGTTGGCCTGCCCGATCCTCTGGCACAGCAGCATCATGTCCATCACTTCGTGCTGATAATAGACGGCTTGCTCGCGGTTCACGCCATCGGGCGTATTTTGCTTGAGCGCTTCCTCTTCCAGCCCCTTGCGCGCCAGCGCCTGCCATTTCGCACTTTCCGGCCAGCAAGGCCATACGCTACTGGCCACAAACAAACCCATGTATTCGCCGAACAGATGGTTGTTCGCCGACGAGTGGCGCGAAAAATAACCGGCGATGAAGTGCGCATGCTGGTAGATCGCCGCAAGCCACTGTTGCAGGAAACGCTGGCCCGCCTCGCCCTGGAACAGCGGCGACGCCAGGCCGCCCAGCAATTCCCAGGCGCAGGCCCAGTTCAGCAGGCGCAGCGCCAGCTCAAGCGAACTGGTCCAGTGCACGCCCATGGGATACGGGCATTGCTCGAACCACGACTGCAGCAAGCTACGCGCGCCATCGGCATAGCGCGGCTCGCCCGTCACTTTCCATGCCTGCGCCAGCGCCACCAGTTCCAGGTGCCGGTTCGGTTCCCACAAGTATTTGATATCGCCGACCACTTTTTCGTTGCGGTAATCGATCTGCTTGCCCAGGGTCAGCGGCGCCACCGTACCCGTCTTCGGGTCGCGGTTCCATTGCGGTGGGAAACCCAGTGCCGCGCCACGCAGGGCAAACACATTCCAGCGGCCCGCCAGCACGGCATCGGCCGCGGCGCGCAAGGCGGCGCTATCGATATCGCGGCCATCGCCAGCCAGGAATGGCAGGCCCATACGTTTCAATTGCGGTGCCGGCACGCTGCGCAGCAAGCCGATGCCAAACTTGCTGGCCTTCTTTTGCAGCAATTGCTGCACGCGCCAGGCAATTTCGGGGGCGCCCATCAATTTCAAACGGTTGATTTTCCATGCTAACGATGTCATACGGCATTCAACCCCAAGTCGGTATACATTTGTTCCAGGCGCGGCAAGACCGCCGCCGTGGAAAACTGACGTTCCACCTTGCTGCGTCCCGCAGCGCCCATTCTTTGCGCCAGCGCATCGTCTTCCAGCAAGCGTGCGATCCGCTCGGCAAGTCCCTTGACGTCGCCGGGCGCGAGCAGGTATCCCTCCACCCCATCTTGTATTGCCTCGGGAATGCCGCCGATCGCCGTGGCAATCACGGGCACGCCGCAGGCCATCGCCTCCAAAATGCTCATCGGCAAGCCTTCAAAATACGAAGGCAAGACGTAGATGCGGCAACTATTGAGCAGGCGCGTCTTTTGCTCGCCCTGTACCCAGCCCAGCAAGTCGACGTGCGGCGCCACCCCCAGCGCATCGGCCTGTTGCTGCACGGCACTACGATCGCCATCGCCGCCTAAGGCCAGGTGCAGCGATGGACAACGCTGAGTCAATTCGGCGCATGCCTGCAGCAGGTCATCTACCCCCTTGGCCTGGCCTAGTTTACCCAGGAACAACACGCTTCCCGCTTGCCGCGCAGACCATGGCGCGGCAATGGGCGGCAAGGACACGGGATTGAACATGATCTCGACATGCGGATTGCGGCTCATGCCGCGCACCCAGGCCTGCCAGCCGCTCGACAATACCAGCACGCGCGACGCATGATTGAAAATGTAGCGGATATAGGCGCGCCGCAAGGGACCGCACTGCCGCTCGTAAAAAGCGGCAAAGCCGCCGCCATGCAAGTGCACAATGCTGGGCACGCGGCACAGGAAGGCCAGCAGGAAAAATCCCGACTTGCGCCAGAAGCTCGCGTGCGAGGCGACATGCACGTGGATCAGGCCCACCTGTCCGCTCAGCAGCATACCCAGGAAGCGCGCATAGGCCCAGAGCATGATGCGCAGTTTGGCCATGGGTCCGCCATCGCAATGCGTGGCCAGGTAATGCACACGATAGCGCTCGAACAGGCCGGCGCCCTCGTACACGCGCGCCACGGCGGCAATGCCGCCCATGGTGCTCAGGCTGGTGCCGACCATCAGAATTTTTTTCATGTCGAATCCGGTAATTTTGTCATTTTCCGCCAGCCGGCGGGGCGCTAGCCATTTGCCCGGGCACTCGTCTCATTGACCACCCAACGGAATTTCCCCGCCGCCGTATTGGGCAAGTCCACCTTCAGTACCACATCCACGCTGACGCCGGAATCGACCATGGTATGGATATTGTCGAGCAGCTTGCGCTTGTCGCTGTCGGAAAAGGCGGGGCCGGGCAGCAGGCGCACTTCCCAGCGCGCAGCACCCACTTGCGCCACTTGCGACTTGAGGATGTTGTCGACGCCCTTGAAGGCAAACGTCAGGACCGATGGGCTGATCACCGCACCGCCGCTGCCGGTGATGCTGTCCTCAAATTTGCCGGTAACGGGCTCGATCATGGGAAAGGGCCTGCCGCAATCGCAGCGGCCGGGCTTCCAGCGGGTCCGGTCGCTGAGCCGGTAACGCAGCAGCGGCATGGCCAGATTATGATAAGTCGTTCCCACCACGAAGCCTTCTCCGTCCGTTGCCTCGCCATGCTCGTCCAGGATTTCAACATGCGAATAATCACTGTTCAAATGCATGTTTCCATGTTCGCATTCGGTAGCGAACGCCACGCGCTCCGCCATGCCATACATATCCATGATGGTGGCGCCCAGGCGCTCGACGATCAATGCACGCTGATGCGGATACAGCGGTTCCGATGCCGTAAAGACATACGGAATGGATAGCCGGCGTCCTCGCCGCTGCAAGAAGCCGGCCAGCGTGTAGGCAGTCGATGGATAGGCTTGCAACATGGCAGGCGCCGCCTGTTCCAGGCGATCGATGATCGCATCGGCATGCGCCTCGGTCAGGTGCCGCGACGACAGCAACAACTGGCGGTTATAGCGGTTCCAGAACCAGAATGGCGGACTGGTCTGGTTGATGCCGGCCACCATGTCGCCACGCAGGGTGGCGCGCGTCACCTGGGGCGTGTAGCCGGACCAGCTCCAGTGGCGCTGGATGAAGGCATTTTCCATCAGCACCGACTGCATGCTGCGAAAAATCGTCAGCGGCGTGCCGGTCGTGCCACTGGTCTGGCCAGCCGCCTGCCACGGCCGTTTGCGGCCCAGATGCGGGTACAGCGCGGCGCGGTGCGCCAGCAGGGTCGCCTTCTCGATCACGGGAAAATGCTCGCGCAATACCTGTGCCGCCTGGGCTGGCGTAAAACCGGTCGGCATGGCCGCGTAATGCGGCAGCGTTCGTATGGCGTGCCGCATGCTCGCATGCAGGCGCAGCTGGGAATAGTGCGACAGCTCGTCGACGCTCATGCGCTCATGTACAGCGAGGCGGTCCATGGCACGCCGCAACAAAAAATTATCGCGCAACATGGCTCGCATGCCGAAGCGCAGTTCGTTCTTGATTGAAGACATAGTCACAATGGCTCCCGCAACGGGGTATCCGATAGGAGTGGAATGGAAGGCATCAGCTCAGCAGGAAACGATGTATTTCTTCACCTGGACTGCCGACCTTGGCCAGGCGGGATTCAGCTTGCATGATCGCATCGCTCAATGCTTTCCGGAATGTGGCGTCCTCGACGGCACGCTCGAGGGTCGCGCGCATGGCCTCGACATCGTCATGCGGGACGAAGCCCGGATAATCGCTGCCCAGATAAGCCTCGATCGCCTCATGGCGCGTCGCCACCAGCGGTTTGCGGTTGCGTAACACCCGCAACAGCACGCTTTGCCCGCAGGCCTCGCCCTGGCTTTTCAAGGGCATGGCAACCACGCGGCTGGCGGCAAGCAGGCTCTCGAACTGCGCCTCCGGCAAATCGAGGTGCAGGGTCATGCGCGACTGCGCCGGCACGGAGACATGATTGCGTTCCGCAGCCACCACCACCAGCGGGGCGCTGACGCCCGCCATGGCCTGCAACAGCAAGTCATAGTCGCGGTTGGAATAACCGCCGGCGAACACATAGTCGCCCTCGACCGCTGCCGCAGCGCCGCCAAAACCATAGAGTTCCTGCCGCCACAGGTGAAAATACACGTCTTGCGGCGCCATGCCGACGGCCTGGATCAAATTATCCCCCTCCCCTTTCGAGAAGGCGATAAAGCCCATTCCGGGGAAGCGCAGTGCGCGCCAGAGCAGGTTGAGACCACGGCGCGCCCGCACCGAATGGACGAAACACGCCATCACCAGCAGTTTGCGCGGGCGCTTCACCAGGCCGCAGCGTATCATCGCCAGGATGGGTAGCGCCTGCCAACCGATCAGCAGCACGATATCATCGCTGCCCCACAGCTTGCGCACGCCCCACAGCTTGGGCGACACCATGGCTGCCAGGATCGACAGTTTTCCGCGAAACGACGAGCCACGGCCACGTTCCGGCCCCATGTTACTGACGTGGGCCCCCTGCTGCTGCAGATAGGCGACAACGTCCTGGTAGCCGCCAGCTTGAGAAAGGATTATTTGAATCATCAGAAAACATTTTCAAAAAAACATTATCACATAGCATAGCGACATCGCCTAGCATTTTGCTGCAGTGCACAGAATTGTTACAATATTATGGCTTTTGAGCAACGCCTTCTTTGTACACGGCGGCGAGGCGGCTGGCCAGAACCCGGTAGCTGCGCTGTTCGTCAATAAAGGCCGGGCCAGCGGCCGCAAGCAGACGGGCGGCAGGCAGGTCGGCAAAAATGACGCCGATCTGCTCCGCCATCGCCTCGGCGGTGCTGGCCGCCAGGTAGCCGGCACCGCTGGCGCGCAACACATTTTCCTGATCCGGACTGTCATTGCCCACGCAAGGCATGCCCAGCGCAAGGTACTCGAGCAGCTTGGTTGGCGAACTGTAATCGAACAGCGCGCCGCGCGGCACATAGGAAAGCGCCACGTCGGCGCCACGCAGCAGGGCCAGCGCCTGCAGCGACGGCAGCCAGCCCGTCACATGAATGGCATCGGCAATACCAAGGCGCGCCGCGTAAGCCATCAAGGCGGGCACATCGGATGCCGTCGGCGAATCGCCGATGAATAGCAAGCGTGCCGATGGCTGGCGGCGGCGCAGAAGCAGCAGCGCATCGAGCAGCACAGTCAGCTCGCGCGAACTGTCCAGCGTGCCGAGATAAGCGAGCACGGGAACGTCTTCCCAGCCGGCCAGGCGGCGTGGCGCCAATGCATCCGCATGCAGCATTTCCATGTCGACACCCATCGGTACGGCCGTGATCTTATCTATAGCAATACCTCGTTCCACCATCAATTGCTTCATCGCTTCACTTTGCACAAAAACATGGTCTGCCCATTTCAGCACAAATTTGTACAGCAGAAAGCGTTCAACCAGCCCCTTCAGCAACACGATGTAGTAGCGCTTGCCCCTGCCAGCGGCAATTGAGGATCGGGCACGCGCGATGCGTCCTTCACTCATCAGAAATGATACCCAATATGCAAACCGGATACCCTTGCAACGGGCCATAAGCATCGTCAGCAGACCGATGGAGACCATATCTCGCACCTGGATCAAGTCACACTGCTTTTTACTGGTCGCCAATACACGGCCGAGGCACAGCTTGAAAAATGCCCACTCCCGGCGCAAGCGACCGGAATATTCGGCGGGGCGCACCTGTGTCATATAAGCACCTTCCACCAGCTCCCCCTTGCCAGCCCGCCCAACAATGTCACATATCACGCCATGAAGCGGCAGGTATTTACCGAAAAGGGTGGCCACATCGACACGGAAGGTTGGCAAGGGTTCAGGTACAAGTTGTAATAATCGAAATACTTTGTGTGATTTCAAGGCAAACATCCCATATAAGCCCGTCAATGAAAGACGCTGAAGAAAGATCGATGGCAGCTACGCGGCCATCGATCTCAAAGAACAGGCATATCATACCCGCGCCAAGGTAAATAATTAACAAAAAAGTTAGTTTCATTGACAAAAAAATCTCGCCTCTTCCCCACTTTCGCTTGCATTACCATTCCTCATTCGCACATAAAAAAAAACCTGCCGCAGCAGGTTTTTTTACAACGAATAAAGGATCTTTGGCCTATAACCGGGACTTCTTAGTTCGTAATCATGATCGTCTGTCCTCCAACCACCAACTGCTTGCCAGTGGCCGTGGTGGTTAAAGTAGTCTTCGGACGCTTGCAGCCGACATCGAGCAAAACAATGAATTCGCCAGTCTGCGCAACACCCGTTTTCACAAAGGCACCATGATCTTCGATTTTACCTGGGGCTGGCGGTGGCCCCGAGCGTGGCTGGTAGCTATTGGCCTCGCCGCCCAATGAAGTAATGCACAGGGTACGATCAACTTTGGTAATCTTCACGGCGGTTGCACTCTCCTTGGCGATCGGTCCGCCCGCATGCAGATTCCATTCGAAGGACAACGCTGTTGGCGCGGATAGCTTGTCCACCACCACCACCGCGTCTTGTCCACGCAAATACCATACCTTGCGCACCGCCGAAGTCAACGCTCCACCATAAGCTGGTGTCGCATCACCGGCTGCATAATCCAACGTCGGGGTCGTCGAAAATGCCGTGATCTTGCCATTTCGGCTCAGGTTATTGACGTTATCGTTGATTAGCTGGCCTACGCCATTATTGAACGTAATGGCATTATGCGATTTGGTCTGGCGATACCAAGACATGACCAGCGGCGAATAATAAAAGTCCTCATATCCGGACTCAATCAGCAGACGGCGCCCGCCACTATCGATCACCAGCGAGTTCTGATCGCCATGGCCATGATTATAGGAACCATAGGGACTGGATTTGAAGTACACGGACGTACGAGCACGGTCCGCCAGATTACTATGCATGGCTACCCAACCGATAGTTGGATACAGGGCAGCATTGGGTGGCGGCACAGGCGCCTCAGTCACTGTTTCAACAGGCAGAGGATAAGGCGCCTGAAACAAAGTCAGATCGGCCTCTTCGCCAACGATATTCTTGACATACCAGGCAGCCTGAGGTGTCTTGAAGCGCGATGCAAAACCCTTCAATACAAAATTATAGATATCACCCTCATGCTGATCGCCAAATACCTGTCCTGGCGCACCTGGCGGCAGGAAATGCATCAGATAACGCGCAAAACCATTACTCCACGGCTTGGTGAAAATATTCACTCCAGTCGCTTCAGCCATCGGCTGCCATAACTGCAGGGCATACTCAGTATTAAACATTGCGTAGGAGGTACCATTGGCATAGCCGCCCTCGGGACCACTCCAGGCATACACCGCGTTGACATAGGAACGGAAAGAGAAATCAAACCAGGTAGTTGCAGCAGGGATATCACCCATCGTGAGCGTGGAAATCACTGCCAGATAGCCGAGCGCTATCACGCCATGAGCATCGAAGGGGGTTTGATCTAATCTGTAATTATTTTTGATCAGATCAGCATACATGGGAGTGACCCGCGCAGTAATGGCCGCCATCCAGAGTGCTTTACGCTGCGGATCCTTGTTCAGCTCGACCGATAGCAAGTCCGCGGACTTAGCCAATGTCAACATGATGCTGCGTGTCGCCATATCATGATTGACATAACTGGTCATGCCCGCAGGATCAAGTACTGCCAACTGATCACCACGTGTCAGTGCTTCCTGCAGATACTTGTTTTCACCTGTCAGTTGATACAACAGTGCCGCACCCAACATTTGGTTGGTTGCGCTACCTATGGCTTGAGAAACCTGAGTGACATACGCCGTGCGCGCCGCGGATGGCGTGCTTGTCGTCACTGGCCAAAGTGAATCCGATGGCGCGGCCAGCGCACGGGTGCCACCCGGCATGAGACTGTTGACCTGTGCCGTAAGCCGAGTCAGGGCAGCCCCGCGCGCTGTGCGCATGGCCGGCGTCCATGCACTCAACGGCAGGAAATCTGCGCGCTGCTGGCGAGGGCGAGGATGCGCCAGCACTTTGCTCCTGATTAACTCGTTGTCAGGTACTTCGAACGTTTGTGAAGTGCTATCAATCGAAAAGGTGCGTGGCGTCGACCAATCGGTATTGGTACTGGGACGCACGCGCCAGCTGTACTGGCCGGCACCAAATGCCGTCGTCGGCAGGTAAAAGGTACGCTTGGTCGTGTAAGTGGCAAACACGACACCACTCTTTTGAACTTCAACAACATAGGACGGGGGCGCAGTTGTACCCGGATATTGTGCCCACGCAAACGCAGGCGGGTTTTGCGCCTGTATCTGCCGATCGACAGGCGCAGGCCGGACAATGAACACCTCTTTCGACTCGGCCCAATCAGCCTGGCTGGATCCAGCCATCACACTCAGCGCCAGCCCAAGGCCAACCGAAAAAAATAACTTATGATTAACCATTATTGGCTCCTACAAAAAACAATCGGATGCTACAGGAAGCGATATCGCCGCATCGGGCCTGTCAGGCTGCCGCATAAAATACAAACCGCATAATCTTCATGCATTAGCATCTAAGCGCTATTTCACCTGCTTCTTAATCGCCCAACTATACACCGGATATAAGATTATGGCGTTGTCCGAAGCCAACAATAGTCATAACAAGGGATAAAATAAAAAACTTCAGCACAACAATTGCAACAAACAAAACATTATAAGAAAATTTTATTTCTGATGAAATATTTCAAGATAAATTAAATGCGGCGAATGGAAAATGATAACTTAATGAAAATGTTTACATATTTCACCACATATTCCACAGCGACTAACCACATACTCTGAGAGCATAAAATATGAAAAGAGCACATATCCAATCTTAGGCAACGCGCGGGGTTATCAGTTTTGCAAACACAAACCGTCTCACCGCAGCCGTGTGCCGCTCGGTTAGGGCCCATAGGAGAATCGATGCACCATTAATGGCTAACAGATACAGCGTGAAACGCAGCACCGTATCGTAGCGAATAGGCTGTGGCAACGCCAGCTGAGGATCGAAACTCATGAGGCAAAAAGTCAATGGCAGGTGTAGTGCATACAAAGAAAAGCTGTAGCCGGAAAAAAAATCGGATATTCTTTTCAGATAATTTGCAGGAATATCCTTTGATATCATAACAAGGAAAACCGTAAAAAAACCAAGCGCGAAATCATAACCAAGGGCGTCTGGGTAAATACGTTTAAAAACAATAAACATAAAAAATGCGACAACAAGAAAAAAAGCCGCGAGGTAACGCCGCCGTATATTTTCGTAAAAACAATAAGCAGCCGCCCCCATCATCCAAATTACAAACATCATAAAATAGGTCAACGGCCTCCCCTCATCATTTGGTTTTGCCGAATAAATAAAAAGAAAACCGATAAAAAGAGTCAAAAGCACGCATAAAACTTTTATATTTCTCTTGAAAACAAATATACCGAAGACCGCCGGCAATAAGAGGTAATACCAGAATTCATTGGAAATACTCCATAGCGAAAGATTCGTCCCATACTGAAAACCGATAATCATTTGCATGAAGAATGCATTTAGTACAAATGTCTTGATAGAATCCGGTTCCAAGCTGCTCCACCACTCAGGAAAAAATGGAGTGCGGCTGGCCAGCAAAGCTTCTCCTCCACCGTAGCTGAAGGCCAGTCCATCGAGCAAGGCTGTCATTAATAAGGCGGGAAGGATCACTATCCACAATCGGGTCAATCTATCGATGAAATACTTGAACGAATCGAAGCGTTGTGATCGCATTGCCTCGATGACTGGCCCGCCAATCAGGAAACCACTCATGACAAAAAACATGATGACCGCTTTGTGGGCTCCGGAACTGCACAGGCCCACCAGCCATGCAAGCGCACCACCTGTGCCTTCCGCGTGGTCAAAGAAGAGGTAATTGGCATGCCCGATAACAACAGCTTGGGCAGCCAACGCACGCATTACGTTGAGCCAAATTGACGTATTCGAAGGAATTCTCTGCATAGACTAGCTCGACTAACGAAGGTTAAAAAAATTCGCCTCTCAAGCTGCAGGCATTCCGAGCCTTGCAAGCAGGGACATCGGCAACGATACGTTGGCCATCAGGGCGGCACGCCACCCACTATCGGCCAACTGCTTTGTCCAAGACGGGTCAAACGCGATTCAATTGGTAGCGGGCGTCGGCCGTACTTTTGCGGTAAGCGCCTCAGACACTTGATTTGGCATGACGGGATACCCGGCGAAAATATGCTGCTACTGCATTGACGTGTCGCATACCCGGCTGCTCGATGAGTTTAAATGTCATGAAGCAAATACATATCAGTAACGGAGTCAACAACAAGATGACCGACCAATGCAACAAGGGAGAAAATGTCATGGCATGTTCGCGACCGATTACAAAATGAAACGTCACGAACAGCAACAAACCATGCAGCAAGTAAATGCTATATGCGAATTCACCGAAAGTGCGTGATACTGCAGTATGCAGCGTGCCAAATATGCTGGTCCCGCCCGCAATCATGGCAAAGGCGATGGATAGAAGCAATAATGATCCAATTTCATGCGCGGAAGCAAAGGCCAGGCAAGCGGTTCCGATACATACAACGGTGAGAATGCTTGCAAGCCGGCTTGCACAAAATCGGCAAAAGGTAGGTAAAAGAACTAACACGGCAGCAATCATTCCCGCCAAGAATGCCAAAAAGTGATGTACAGGGGCCTGCCTTATTATCGCAGCTGCCAGCACAGTCAAAAATACCAAGATACTTGCTAGCAAATACGGCCACGGCGGCATGATGCGCAGGGGTAAGGCCAATAATGGTAACAGAAGATAAAACAGCCATTCGTATGGCAGCGACCATGTGACGCCGGCCATAATATGAGTGGTATTTTTAATACCGTTCAGGTCTGGCGCCTCCAGCGCGGTAAACATCAACCATTGTGCGGCATGCTTCAATAACGTGGGCAATGTTTCCTGCATGCGAAAACCAGAAAGACAAGCGACCGTTATAAACAAGAGCACCATGGCAAACAGATACAGCGGTGTCAGGCGCAAAATCCGGGAAATATACAGTTTCCCCCAGTCTACTCCCCGACCACGTGCAGCGAGTAGTTTTGCATAAAACAAGAAACCAGTAATCATGAAAAACATGGCAACGCTGGCATGTCCAAAATTTGTATAGAGCGGTGATGGCGGTACGTTCCATGCACCGTAGCGCACATAAAAGTACCATATGCAAGCATGGTGCAGGAAGACAAAAAATGCCAGGTAACCACGCAAGCCATCGATCGCTCCATAGCGTCCGGCAAGTGGTGGTGCCCCCCATTTTTTAACAATGAGAGCACAACAAAATAATGCCAGCAGCAGACTCGCCACGGCAGGCAAAAAACTTACAACGTCCATTATTACTTTCAGAACAAATATAGAAATATGGCCTAGTGTCGTTAAGCTGTATGAGTAATACTGTTTACGTGGTCAAATGGCTTAAAGGAAATATCCCAACGACGCTGCAGCGCCATGCGTTTGACTATCTTGAAGATCAGCCGTTTAACGCGGCTGTCCACCCACGATGCTTTCAAACCATAGTGATGGATGCCAATAGTCTGAGCGGTAATATCGCTGTACATCAACTGCATGGCGTTCTGCGAATTACTGCGATCATATGGATTAAACGGATAAAAAGTAACTGGATCCAATTGCGTGCTATTCCCGCCGAGATCAAGCTCCACCGCTTTTTTCAGCACCACCGGTGATGTGGCAAAGAGCCGCTGTTTTATCAATTCACCCAAAATCAGTTCACGGGCAGTCATCATCACAGGATTGCCGGCTTCGCATGCGAGAAACCCGGTACCATAACCCGCCCCCACGTCCTTGCAGGTTTCGCGGGCCATCAGGCATCCATGCAAGTTCAGCACAAGATCGAGTGAAGTAATCAACTCCAGATCCGTATCGAGGTAGATACCACCATATTTGGACAATACGTCAAAACGTACCCAATCGGCAACGAAAGCCCATTTTTTTTGAATGATGGCCTCTCGACAATAATCATTGTCGATATTGGCATTGTCCTCATTCCATAATTTCAACTCATATTCTGGACAATATTTTTTCCATGACTCAACACAGCGACGGTGCAGTACACTCATCTCACCACGGCCAAACCAACAGTAATGTATAACTTTAGGAATCATTGATTTCTCAGAGCAATTTTTCGTAGCAAGATAATTTTGATTGCAGCGACGAATGTGACGTGAATCAGAAAGGAAAGTACCGCACCAAACAGGCCAAAATACATCGTCAATATTGACAACTCCAACAAATATAGAAGATTTGTGCCTACTGAGATAATCGTCGATTGGCGCAGCTTTCCCAACGCCCAGTAAAACGAATGCGTTGTCACGAAAGTGCCAGCCATCACAGCCGTCAAGAGAACCACTGCGAACTCCAGCACATAATCTTGCAGTACAGGAAAGACCAATGGCATCCAGATAAATTTACTCAAATAACAGATGGCACCAGCAGAAGCAGTTACCACAAACAGCATCTTCATCGTCTTGATCCACAATTCGAACGCCCCCTTCAGATCGCCTGCATTGGCACTGGCAGCAAACTCGGGAATCGATGTCGAATAAAATGGCGCCGTGGCCATATTGACCAGCGAATAGATACGCTTCAAGATACTGAAAACGCCCAGGTTGTAACCCGGCAGTGTCAATCCAATGATGATACGGTCGAGTTGCGCCACAGGTAAATCACAGATCGCCTGCAAGGTACCCCATTTCCCCGCCTCGATCAGGCGTGCCGGGCGCAAATCAGTGCAGGGCAAGGCACCGTCAATGCCGCTACGATTGCGAAAAATCAGCACAAACAACACCACACACCGAATGACCTCCGGTAGTGTATAGGCCAGCACCATACTCGACAGCGTGGGCTGATACCGGGACACTACGACCAATACAAGTAGCTTGAGTAAATTGGCCAGGAAACCCGCATACATCAACACCTTGTATTGATTGACCAACCGGAAGTATGCGGTATGGGTACCAATGACGGGAAAAACCGCAGCCAGGGATAGTAACAATAAATTTACAGTGGAAAACTCTTTCAATTGGGGCAAGGAAAACAGAGTCAGCCCCGCCACCACCAGTATTACAGCAGCCATCGCGAGCATTTCATAGCGTAGGCTTCTTACAACGGCAACACGCAAGGTGGCGGCATCAATTTTATGCCCCGGCATGGCTACCAGCATGCCTTGCCAGTACTGAAATCCGCAGACGGTAAATACCGCCAGAGCGATCGATTGCACAAGTACCAAATGACCATATGACTCCACGCCCACAATGGCAAGCATGACAGGAATGGTAATAACGCTCACTCCGGCTCCAGCTACATTCAGCAAGAACATCATGGAGCTATTTTTGACCAGGTTATTAAATACCTTGCTCGATACAGTCATGCCAGAACGCCATGCGGGGTGTGGCCCGGGGTGCGCTGGGGAGGCAGCTTCGCCGAATCAGCTGCAGGCTTGCCATACCGAGAAAATTGAACGATACAGCCTAGCGAAAAATAGCACAGCAACTGTATGGAGGGTTCATCAATCATGGTCCGATTGTAGATCAGCGTACTGACAAGCAATATCAGGGTCACAGTACTGGCATCAGCCATCGCCAGGCGCTCGGGACCGGCTTGGCTGTGCGCCACATACCGTGCGCCTTGCCGTATCCCCAATATGAAAATGGAAAGATAGACCAAAGTTCCCAGTATGCCCACATCCCAAAGCAAGCTCGCCAGTCCAGTTGCGCCAATTTGCAAATTACGATAACGTGCCGCGACATAGCCACGCCCAACGTTCTGACTCGTTGAGCTTGCGCTGGGGCCATAACCAATCAAGCGTTCCTGAATAGTCGGAACCGGATCCTGATACCACAGCGCCAATGACGCGCCGCGACTAATTTCCCCTGTAACATAATTGATGCCATTGGGATCCACCACATAGCCACCGACACTGTTGACCTTTTCTTCCATGGTGTCGGTTTTCGTATGGCTCCCCCAGTACAAGGCGTGATAAGCCATGAAGATGCCAGAGCTAATACTGCACATCAACGCCACGAACATAACGAAAACCAGGATATTTTTCAAAACCTTACGCCGCACCACCCAGAACACGCCAAGGGGCAACCAAATAAAGACCGCCTTCACTTCGCCCAGCAGAATAATAGCCAGGCCAATGATGAACATGCCAACCACATGCGAAACCGGAGTGATGCCTTGTACCCACCGCGCTAGCACGTAGAGCATCGCCACAACTGTAAACAGCACCAGTACTGGGCTCATGTTGCCACCGAAAGAACCCACTACGCTATCCCAGCCCATGGACGCTATATTAAAAAAATGCTGGTACAGAGCCAATGGCAACTGTGCCACCGCAATCACCACGATCCCTCCCCACAGTACAAGCAAACGCCGATCAGACCATTGAAACCAGTACATGGCAAAAAGAACGCCAAACATGGGCAAACAAAAGCGTAGGACGGAAATTAACTGAACGGTGGACGCATGGCCCATAAAAATACTAAACGCATAGAACGCCAGATAAATCCAGGCTGCGGCAACAATACGCGTGGCGCCGGCAAAACTGTCACCGAACTGATCCTTGACCAAATGATTGGCCAGTGTTTTTTCCAGAATCGTCCGGGCGAAGAAGAGCGCAGCCAAGCCACTGGCCATCCAGGTCGCCAGACGCAGATTGAAAAAATATTGTGCCGTGCCAGAGACAAAGAACACAACTATAAACAATAGCGGCAATAGTTTTTTAGTATCGACAAACAGCAGGATCGGTATAAAAATTAGCAAGCCAGCCAACATGATAGTTAGCTGAATCGCTCCCAAGGCGATGACCATTCCAAGCAAAAGCGCCGTCGCTAATCCAGCCAGGGCCAACAGGACAGCAGTAAAGACAGGCATGCCCTGCCTGGCCTTGCGACGCTGGGACTGCGCATTCCGCGCATTACCTGTCCTCAACCCCAGTTTATGGATAGAAAAACTCATATGTGTTCCATACACAGCGCGTACGCTGGACTCAATAATGTGAACCGTTAGAAGTACTGTCTGCTGTAGCGACTAGCTATGCCAGCCAATCGCGTACAGCGTCTATGCCAGGATTACCTTAGTGCGAGGTACCAGAAAAATGGCCGCGCAAGTCGGGGGGCATGGATTGCAACAATTGATCTATAAATGATTGCTGCAGTTGATAGCCTTGTTCGATATCCTCGCCGATACTCGACACGCGCATCAATGTCGCATCAGGAATCATGCCCTGCAATGCGTAAGCGAGTTTGACTTTTTTGACTTCCCACGAATTGGGCACGGCCTTGTCGCCAACGACAACCCAATATGTAATAGGTTCGACGCGGGAATTAAGCGTTGCCACTGTACGCGACGTCGCAATACCTCCTGCGACCGTCGGCAAGACGACTTGACTGGTTTGGCCGACTGCAAAGCCCTGGCCGCCATAACAACCTTCTGGAAAATGTACGGACAAATTATCGCGCTGGTCGGTGCCATAAGCAATCGACAACATGATGCGATTACCTTGCCGATTAACATAAGTGCGCGACAACGTTTCAGCGTAGATTTTATTAAGTTCAGCCACGGTGGTGGGATTGACCACTGCCGCGACCTGACTTGCATCTTCCTGCCAATCGCCAAACTTCGTTGGAATCGCCGTGCCGAGAATGATTTTTGGACGGGTATCGGACAGACGCAATGTTGGCGTGACCGCCTTGGTGCACAAGGCAGCGATCAGCATCAGGCCACCCATGGTAAGACCAATTATCGAACGCTTCTTCATAATGCCACCTTTCGGGCGTTCCACTGCCGCGCTATCCATTGCAGTAAAGAATCAAGGCTCAATATCAGCACCAAGGCGCTCACAAACAGCACCATGCCCGCGAAACCATGCAGGAAACCCTGCCCTGCCGCATCGCCAAAATAATAAGTGATCAACGTCAATGCTATGACGCGCATGACATTGGCCGTAAAGGAAATAGGGATAATCAGGATCGCCAGACCGATATTGCGGATAGCCGAGGTATGGCGCACGAGGTTCAAGTAAAACAACCCCAAGGCTTCGAGCGTGAGCAAGGTTTGTAGTCCAGCGCAAGCATCGGCGACCAACAGCTGATACTGGCCAATTTGCAGGATCACACCTGTACGTGCTATCGGATAGCCGGCCCAAAACAGGATATGCTCGCACACATACGACACGGCCATCTTCATTGGCAACGTCAAGGTACTGACGACCGAGCTTGGCAACGGAATCATGAACAGCATGAAGAAGAATGGGAACCAAGCGGCGCGTAGCGCGCCCACTCCCAGCTTGAGCACCAGGATGGATGCCGTGAGCATGACGAATGAGCCAATCTCGAAGGCAAGAATCTGCTGCGAGCGACCGGCGATATAAATCAGCAGCGCGGCGATAAAAAGCAGCCAGCCGGCTACAGGTGCACGGTCATGCTCGGCAGCAGCCAATATCTGCTCGCGTTGGCGCCAGATGAGCCAAACCGACAGTACCAGGATAATGGGACCATGCGCCTGCTCTTCGGTCATCCAGATACCAGTAAACAAGGTATAAAATGATGGGATATACAGCGCCGCAAAACCAATAACAATAGGCAACCATTCCAGCAACTGGTCGCGCCGCGGCAAGGCAGATGCCAGGTTCAGCCGAGTGCTGGTATTCATCAGAAATCGACCAGTACCGAGCCGATCACCTGTGCACCGCTGTGCAGCATCTGCTCGGTCATGGCGTTGATGTCGCCGACAGGCGTGTGATTTTTGCGTGCCACCAGCAGGACGCCGCCCGTCCGGGCGGCAAGCGCCAGAGCGTCGGAGCCCAGCGAAAATGCCGCCGAGTCATACAGCACCACGTCATATGACGACTCAAGTTCCGTGCGCAAGGAAGAAAACGCTGGACGGCTCAACAGTTCCTGGGGATTCGGCGGCAAGGTGCCGGCGCCCAGCACGGACAGGTCGACGAACGATTCAATGCGCGTAATCACATCGCGCTCGGCACGTCCAGCCAGGATATCCGACAAGCCCTGGCGTCCCGCAAGGCCAAAGATCTCGTGCTGGCTCGGGTTGCGCAGATTCGCGTCGACCAGCAAAGTCTGTTCGCCCAATTGGGAAAACACCACGGCCAGGTTGGCCGCGAACAGGCTGGTGCCGTCACCATCGTTGACGCCAACCACCACCAGCGATTTGCGGCCCAACGCCATCCAGCGCAGCATCAGCTGGCTGCGGATGGCGCGCAGCGTTTCCACTTGCGGGCTGAACGGCTGATAAGCAGCGATCAGCTTGTCGGAATACTTGCCCTCCCCCTGTTGCAGATAGGGATAGTCGAACTGGCGCGCGAGGACTTGCTGGATATCCGCCTCCGTCACCAGACCGAGGCGCTGGGCAGCTTCGCCAAAACGGATGCCCAATTCCTTTTGCATGCGCAGAACACGTTCGGCACTTTCCGGCGTGATCTTACCTGATGCGAGCAAAAGCCCACCGATGCTGGAATCGGCTGTCCGCGGCGCCGCGGCTACTAGCGGTTGCAATGCTGGATTCATATTATTTCCAATACTTAATTAAGACGCAAGCTGCGAGGCAACAACGATTTGAAGCGGTTCAAGCGCGGGCGCGTCGGCGCGCTCCAGTCGATAGAGCCGAGTACAGGCAATTGCAACAAATCGCTCAAATCGGTTTCTGAACGTACGCGACGGTCCAGCATCTCGGCCAGCAAGGAAAACCCCACGCCCAGCAAGCCGCCCAGGAACAAGGCCAACAGCGTGTTCAACATCACTTTCGGGCCGGCCGGCCTGATCGGCGCCACGGCAGGATTGAGCAGGGAGATATCCGATTGCTCCGATTGCCCCTCAATACGGGTTTGCGAGAAGCGTTGCGAGGCGATATCGAAGGCGCGCTGCGCGCTTTCCACATCTTTTTGCAAGACGCCCATTTCGTCGCGGGTACGGTTCAATTCCAGAACCTTGTCCTTTTGCGCCGCCAGCGCCGCACGCACGGCACCTTCGCGCTGTTGCAGGATCCCGGCATTCTTGCTGACCGAATTGGACGTCACGCGCGTGCCATCCGCCAGTTCCCGGCGCATGCGCTCGACTTCGGCGTTCAGGCTTTCATATTGGGGATGATTGCGCCCCAAGCGCTGCGCCATCTCGGCCAGCTTCGATTCGGCCGTTGCCAAACTCAGCTTCAGATTCTGCACCAACGGGTTCGACGCCACGTCCGGCGAATCGGAACCGGCATTGCCCTCGGCCATGCGCTGACGCGAGGATGCTTCCATCGCCTGGCCTTGTGCAGCCACGAGCTGTGCCGACAGGTCATTCAAGCGGTTCGATTCGACGTCAAGACGGTTATCGACGCTGACGATGCCATGTTCCTGCTGGTACTTCGATAAGCGGCTTTGCGCCACTTCGAGACTGTCGCGCAGCAGCTTCGTTTGCTCATTGAAATACACAGCCACCTTTTTCAAGGGATCGACTTTCAGCTGAATGCTGGTTTTCTGGTATTCATCGGCAAATGCATTCGCAATAACGGCGACAAACTGCGGATCGTTACCCTTGAAACTGATATCGACCACGCTGCTTTCGCGCGACGGCACGATTTCGAGCTTCGCCAGCAGCAGATCCGCCAGCCAATCGCGCACGGTACCTTTACCTTGCGTGGCTTCATTAAACTGGGCAACGACCGCAGGATTTTCCGCCAGACGCAGATTATCCACTACCTTCAGCGCCACATTCTTGCTGCTGATAATATCGATTTGTGTCGCCATATAACCTGGTAACAACTGCATCGGCAATGCCAGACCCGTGACGGGATCGACGCCCTTGTAGTTGATCAGCAGGGATGCCGTGCCTTTATACGTCTTGGGCAACAACAGGCTCACCACCATCGTCGCCCCGACTGTGATAAGCAAAGTGAATAGTAAAATCCGTTTGCGGGCAAGCAAGACGAGTAGAAACTGGTGGAAATTCATGGTCAACTCTCATATTAATAAACAAAGCCAGCCTGGCCATAGCGCCGGCACCACTCAACTTAGAACCAGCTTTCTTTGACATACACCACGTCATCGATTTGGATGATGTCGTCATGCTTGGCGTCGAGTATTTGCATGACACCTGCCGCATCACGGCGCTTGATGCGTACGCCACGTTCGGTACCGCGCTGCGTCAAACCACCACCAACGGACAGAGCCTGCAAGACCGTCATCGAACGTTCCAGGCGAAATGCCCCGGGACGCTGTACTTCGCCGTAAATGTAGAAACGCGGTGCGCGTTCGACGTACAGCACATCGTTGCCGGTCAGGTCGAAGTCGCGGGCCAGATCGGCACTGCGCATCATGTCGACGATATCAATGGTTTCCTTGGTGGTTGTGCCGCCGCGCTTGCGGATCAGGCTAACGACATCACCTCCATCCGTGTTCTGGCCGCCAGCCATGGCGAGGATATCGAGCAGGCTGCGCTTGCCTTCAATCGGATAACGGCCCGGGCGATTTACTTGCCCCAGCACGGAAACTTGCTGACTTTGCAAGGCAGTGACAATGATATTGACCTGCGCCTTGCGCAGGAAACCACCGCTCTCCAGTGCCTGCCCCAGTTTCTTTTCTGCAGCGGCAACGGACAAGCCCCCTACAGCGACACTGCCAACGAGCGGGAAGGTAATGCTGCCGGCCTCGCTGACACGCGTCTCCAAACCCAGGTCAGGACTGCCATACACGGAAATTTTCAATACATCGCCAGCGCCGAGCAACACTTCGGCGGCCCCTGCCACACCAACACTGCAAGCCATCAGTACGGCGGCTGCCCACATCGCAAGTCGTTTCATGATTTGCTCTATCCTTTTAAAAACTTCTATTAATCCGAAAGATCCCTGCCCGCTCTTATTTCAGGCCTGCCACGCCGCGCGCATTCACGTCGCTACTGTCGGCCGCTGGTGCCGTTGGCGCCGCCACCGCTGGCGCCGAAGCGGCAACAGCGGCTGAGGCGGACGCCGCAGCCGGCTTGTCCGTCTTGTTCAGATACTCGATCTTGGCGCTGGCGCGCAAACGCTTCAACTCGGCGTCCGCTGCTTCCTTGTTCTTCTTATTGAAAAGGAACTGCTCGATCTGTGGCGCCGCTTGCGCCAGCGTCACCGGGTTATCCTTGATGTCGGCCAGGGAAATCAGCAGGGTGCGATCACCTTCGCGGATAATGAACAACTGGCCTTTTGGCATCCCGGCCAGTTTGCTGCTCAATTCAGGAGCGAGATCAGCACTGGTGCGAGACAGTTGCGTACGGGCATATTTGACCTTGTTGGCATCTAGCCATACCGCAACCTCTTCCAGCGTTTTCGCCGCATCCATCGCTTTTTTCAAGTCGTCGTTCATGTCGGCCGAGGCAATAATCAGTTCACGCATGTCGAACTGCTTGCGCTGGGTAAAGTACTGTGGATTCTTGTTAAAGTAATCTTCCACTTCCGCCGGCGAGGGCTTGTTGATGGTGCCTATACGTTTTTGCATATAGGCTTGGGCAACGATCAACGCCTTGGCCCGCTCAACGGCTTGCACGACCTTCGGATCGCGGTCGACCTTGTCCTTGATCGCCTCGTTCTGCAATAATTGGCGGTCGATCAACGATTCCAGCAATTGCTTGCTTGCCGCTTCCTGCTGTACCGCAGGAACATTGGCACGCTGCAATTCTTCATTCAATTGCAGCACTGTGATTTCCTCGCCGTTGACGCTCGCCAATGCCTGACCGGCCTTTTTTTCCTTACCTCCGCAAGCGGACAATCCGGCAGCAGCAAAAAGGACCAGCACCGCGCACAACAATCGGGTGTTGGCAGCCGGTTTGGGCATGGTCAAACGATAGTTGCGAAAATGATTCAAGATTACTCCTTCGGATTGATTATTTAAAATGCAATTTACTGCAACGCAGCGCGATGGTAAAAAAGATATTTTTTACCAAAATGACACAAGCCACCAGCGACTAGCAAGCCATGCAAACAATTATTAATATTGTAAATATGATACACAAGATGCAAGCCAAAATGGAAACAATTTGCTTAAAAATCTATTAAGAAGCTTTTAATACAACTATTTCCATTGTCGACTAGAAAATAAGTTGCACTAAGAAAATGTTCTTCAATGTGGATCGTTTAAGAGCGATAGCGCCTTGGCCTTCGTAATATATCTTGGTGACAAGCGGCTGAGCTTACGGCCGCTAACAGTGTATGACGGCGAGGATGAGGCCGATTAAAGAGCCCAACAGGTCGCAAACAACGTCCGCTGAGCAACAGTGATGGGGCAGGTTGCCCGCCAATGGGTAGCCATAGCTGCCAGGAGCATGCATCGCCAGCGCACTCTGCCGTGTACGGTTTGCGTATCACCGAGCTTCCTTCCACCTGGGTTATACCTGACTGCGCCCAACGCTACCTATTACACATATTTTATCGCGTATTGATTGAGCGCAAACTAAATTGCAGATCATTTTCCCTCCGCCTGTCGCTCAATGCGCATTGTCACGCTTCAGCACGACTTTCACCGTTCGCATGATGATCCACAAATCGAGCCACAGCGACCAGTTACGCAGGTAATCGAGGTCAAAATGGATGCGTGCTTCCATTTTGTCCAGGGTCTCCGTCTCGCCGCGCAAACCGTTGACCTGGGCCCAGCCCGTAATGCCGGGCTTGACCTTGTGGCGCAGCATGTAGCCCTTGATTAACTTGCGGTACTGCTCGTTGTGCGCCACGGCATGCGGACGGGGCCCGACAATACTCATGCGTCCCTGCAAAACATTAATGAACTGTGGCAATTCATCGAGCGAGCTACGGCGCAGAAAAGCGCCAATGCGCGTCACACGCTGATCATTCTTGGTTGCCTGCACCACCTTGTCGCCGTCTTCGCTGACCGTCATCGAGCGGAATTTATAGACGATAATTTCTTCGCCATACAGGCCATAGCGCCGTTGACGGAAAATCACCGGCCCCTTCGACGTTACCTTGACGGCGATGGCGATGAGCAGCATTACTGGCAGCAGCATGATCTGGATCAACAAGCCCAACACAATGTCGCTGCCCCGCTTGACCATGCTGTTAAAACCGGTAAACGGCGACTCGCGGATGGCGATTACCGGCATGCCGCCCACATTGTCGAAGCGCGCCTGCATCAAATCGAAGATATAAATATCCGGCAAGAAATACACGGATGCCGTCGTATCCTGCAGTTCATCGAGCATCTTGCGGATGCGCGGCTGGGCTGAAATAGGCTGGCTGATGAATATCATCTTGATATTGTGTTCGCGCACATAGGCAGCGATATCGGCCATCCTGCCCAGCATGGGCTCGCGCATCGTCTCGGGCCAGCGGTCATCGGTGCGGTCGTCAAAAAAACCGCGCACGCTCATGAACAGGTTCGGATTACGCTCGACGGTAGCGGCAAACTTCAGGCTGGCGTCATTGGCGCCGATGATGACGACGGAGCGCACTTCGCTGTCGCGCCCGGGATCGGCCACCATGCGCCGCGCGGCCAGATGGCTGAGCAGCAATATGAACGGCGTCAACAGGAACCAGGCCAGTACCAGCTCGCGGTCAAAATGAAACGCCAGTCCTGTCGCCGAGCCCAGGAATACCAGGATCAGGGCCGTGATGCCCCAGCTGACAAAAATATCGCGGGCATAGGCCAGCATGCGACCGCTGCGCCAGGTACGATAGGGATCGACATACTGGAATACGGATGATGAAATAAAGAATGCAAGGATCATCAATACCAGCGAGTAACCGGTAAATGGCGAACCTGACAAGGCGGCCAGCAGATACAGCGTGCCCATGATGATCAATGGGTCGAGTATGCGCTGGAAAAACGAAATCAAGGGTATATCATTAACCGTCATGATGCTCTTCAGAACTGGGCACTGGCATTGAAGGAAATGCCGTTGGCGTGATAACTGCTGGTATTGATGAGCGGAGCGCCTCTGCGTGCATCGCGGAAGGCGTTGACGCCCAGCTGGATATTCGGCCGTGGCGCATAAGTCAGGCCCACGGTCGCGGTCCGTGTCGTATCGCTGACATCGATAGGCAAGGACAGGCCGCTTGCGGCGGAAAAATCGCGCTTCTCGCGCCGCACCTGGGCATCCATCCTGACCTTCGCGGAAATGTCCCAGGCCGCCGCCAGGCTGGCGCCGTTATTCAAGCTGCTGGTAATCAATGAATTTTCCACAGCGGCAAACTCATGCCACAAGCTGCCAGTAAACCGCACTTTTCCAAGCGGCGCCCAATACACGATCACGCGTCCATTGGCGCCACTGGAATCGCGCCCGCTGAACAGCTGGTTCTTGCGCTTCACCCAGCCGCCGAGCAACTGCACTTGCGTAATGCCGCTGAAGCGCCAATAGATATTGGCCTTGACCTCATCCTGTTCATACCCTTGCTCCACCCCAAAGGCTGCCAGGCTGGCCCGGTTTGGATATGTGCCTTTGAGATGGCGCAACTGGACCCCGATGCGGCTCTCGCTGGCCGGCAGGTAATCAAGGCCGAGCTCGTACGCATCTTCCTGGCGCTCCGAAATTTTCTGCGCGATGGAATCGTAGGTATATTTATCACGCGAAAAACCGCCGCGCACGCGCCAGCTGGGATGGAAGCGCCAGCCGCCATTGACATATTCACGGCGTATCGTGCGCAGGTTACGCTCCGTGCTTTGCAAGTCGCTGAACGGCGTCAAGGTCTGCGAATAACTGCCGCCGACATGGCCTTCGAGATGGTTGGCGATATGCCATTCCAGATCGGCGAGATAATCTTTGCCCGTATAGTCGAGCTGATCAAAGTGATCGAAATAGACGCGCGACCACTTTACCTGGCCCGTCAACAGTTGCCGCCCGATCGGCCGCCTAACCAGAAATCCCGCTTGCACCTGGCGCGAAGTATCGGAACGCGTACCGTCGAAACCGGCAGCACTGTCGTCCAGCCGGAACAAGTTATTATCATATGAATAAGTTGTCGCAATGAAGGGGGAAATCGTGTCGCTGATCGCCGCCCACGCCGGTACGCTGCAGGTCGCGCCGCCAAGCAGCATCAGCGAGGTGGGCAAGATGCGCACCATGGCCAGGGCCAATCGGTTGCGTTGCATTCTGGGTTGCCCGGCAGACGCTGGGCTATGAGGCAAGGAATTCAACATGGGTATTGTCTTTGAAAGAGCAAACAGTTAGTTGGTAATATTACCAGTAAGTCCAGTGTCCACCGGAAACAATCCAGAGGCCCAGCACGCCATTCGTCACGCCATGGGCGAGGATGGGCGACCATAGCGATTGGCTGCGCATGTACAGCAAGCTATAGGCGGCGCCCGCAACGATACCGGCCAGCCACAAATTGTGTTCGAAGCCAAACAGTACCACGGTGATAACAAAGGCCTTCGCACTCGCCAGGCGCGGGTTGAACCGCAGAAAGTCAGGGGCATCGATCCAGCGCAACAGGAAGGAGCGCCAGAACAGCTCTTCCATCACGGGCACCACGAGCGCCGCGCCGGCGATGCGCAGCACCACCAGCGTCCACTCGATGCGGCCGTCATCGCGGGGATCGAAGCCGTCGGCGCTGCCGATCGTCATCCAGCCTGCGTCCAGGTTGATCCACAGCAGAAAAACAACAATGCCGGTCGCCAGCGCCACGGCGAGCGCGCGCGCACCCAATGGCACCCAGGCCAGTTCCGTATAGCTGCGGCGCCAGTACAACAGCATACCCAGCACGACGCCGATCTTGACGGCATACAGCCAGCGCAAATCGTGCGCGGCATAGCCCGCCCGGCCCAGCATGTCGGCGATAAAGATAAAGGAGAGGTAGGCCAGGAACGGCGCTACGCGGGGCAAGGCGGCGCGGTCAAACATGCTGATGCGCACCGGAGGTGGAACCACGCGCCGGACGCAGTGGTCCGGAGCACGTGTTTTTGATAACAAACATGCATCCTCCGATGTAAAAAATATAATTATATAATTATATCAAGCGGAACCGTTGCCGTGGCAAGTAATCCTAACTTAAATTACAACAGAGGATGCAAGAAACTAATCAGGCATTGCTGCGCGCCTCGATCTGCTCCCACTTTTCCAACGCTTCCAGCAGCTCACCTTCGATCTCGGCCACGCGCGCGTTCAGGCGCTTGCCTTCGGCCGGCGTCTTCTTGTAGAAGTCCGGATGCGACAGTTCGGCGGCCAGCACCGATTGCTCGTCTTCCAGCTTGGCGATCAGTTTCGGCAACTCTTCCAGCTCGCGCTGTTCCTTGTAGCTGAGCTTTTTCTGCTTGGCGGCCGGCGCGGCGGCTTCGACCTTCACGGCCGGCTTGCTGGCGGGCGCCGTGGCGATCGGCAAGGTGCGCACGCGCTCCCAATCCGTGTAGCCACCGACGAATTCGCGCCATTTGCCCTCGCCTTCGGCGACGATCACTTGCGTGACAACGTTGTCGAGGAAGGTACGGTCATGGCTGACGAGGAAGACGGTGCCGGTGTATTCTTCCAGCAACTCTTCCAGCAATTCCAGGGTATCGATATCCAAGTCATTGGTCGGCTCATCGAGCACCAGCACGTTGGCCGGCTTGGCGAACAGACGGGCCAGCAGCAAGCGGTTGCGCTCGCCACCAGACAGCGACTTGACGGGCGAGCGGGCACGTTCCGGCGCGAACAGGAAGTCGTTCAGATACGTCATCACGTGGCGGCGCTGGCCATTGATCTCGACCCAGTCGCTGCCTGGCGCGATGGTTTCCATCAGGTTCGCCTCTTCGTTCAGCTGCGTGCGCATCTGGTCGAAATACGCGACCTGCAGCTTGGTACCCAGGCGGATGGTGCCCGTGTCCGACTCTTCCTGGCCCAGGATCATCTTCAGCAAGGTGGTCTTGCCGGCGCCGTTGGCGCCGATCAGGCCGACCTTGTCGCCACGCAGGATGGTGGCGCTGAAATCCTTGACGATGACCTTGTCGCCATAGATCTTCGAGACGTTTTCCAGGTCCGCCACGATCTTGCCCGAGCGTTCGCCGGCCGATACGTCCAGTTTCACTTGCCCCTGCTGTTCGCGGCGCGCATTGCGCGTCAGGCGCAGCGCTTCCAGGCGGCGCACGCGGCCTTCGTCGCGCACGCGGCGGGCCTTGACGCCCTTGCGTATCCACACTTCTTCCTGCGCCAGGAACTTGTCGAACTTGGCGTTTTCCACTTCCTCGATTTCCAGCTGCTCCGCCTTGCGAGTCTGGTAAGCCGTGAAGTTGCCCGGATACGACAGCAAACGGCCGCGGTCGAGTTCGATGATGCGCGTGGCGACGTTGTCGAGGAAGGAGCGGTCATGGGTAATGAACAGCACGCTGCCCTTGAAGTCGCGCAACAAGCCTTCCAGCCACAGGATGGAGCTGAAGTCCAGATGGTTGGTCGGTTCATCGAGCAGCAGCACGTCGGGCGCCGACACCAGCGCACGCGCCAGGGCCACGCGCTTTTGCATCCCGCCGGACAGGGTTTTCATCAGCATGTCGCCCGTCAGGTTCAAACGGTCGAGCACAGTTTCCACCTTGTTCGGCAAGCTCCACGCATCGGCCGCATCGAGTTTGACCTGGATGTCGTGCATGCGTTCCATCAGTTCGTCGTCATTGCCCTGGCCAAACTGACCGGTCAGCGCATCGTACTCCTTCAGCCATGCCTGCGATTCGCCCATGCCGGAAGCGACGGCGTCGAACACGGACATCTCCGGGTCGAATTGCGGTTCCTGCTCCACATACGCGATCTTGATGCCTTGCTGCATCACCAACAAACCGTCATCGAGCTTGAACTTGCCCGAAATAACCTTCAACAGCGACGATTTACCCGTGCCGTTGCGGCCGATCAAGCCGACCCGTTCCGAGGTTTCCAGTGAAAATTCCGCGTGATCGAGCAGCGCGACGTGACCGAACGCAAGTTGCGCCGATGAAAGAGAAATGACAGCCATAATGAGTAAGAGTGCTCGGGCGCCGTCTCGCGCACACCGCGTGGTGTGCAAAACAGCCGCCGATTGGATGAATGAAGCACGCATTGTACCGATAACTGGGACTTCAATCGCCATCGATCAGTAAATTGCTACCCGTATGGACCCGGGCCGCCGACGCGCGCTGCGTGGAATGTGGTGTCGCCAGCAGGAATCGAACCTGCATTTAAGTCTTAGGAGGACCTTGTACTATCCATTGTACGATGGCGACACGCGAAGCGGGATTATACAGGCTCGCGCGTTCCATGAACAACCTGGCAAACGCGACATGAAATCTGCGCTACTGCCCCGCTCAGCTGGCCGCAGTCGCCTTGCGCCGACGCAGCAGCGCCAGCAGCCCCACGCCCGCCAGCAGCATTCCATAGGTGGCAGGTTCAGGCACAGCACTGATCGTGAATATCTGAATCGCACCAAAGGTCACGTCGTTAGCTTGCCAGGTAGAGCCATCGAGCAAACTGATACCTGTCGATGGCTGCCCGCGAAAGTTATAGGTATATAGGAAAGAGCCGCCGCCGTGCGTCAGATCCGGCGGCACATACAGGTCGTGGCCATAGCCGAAGGTCGGGCCATAATTGATATTGTTATAGGTTTGATCCTTGCCGATTTCATCGCCGTTGAAATACTGCTTCAATTGCGGCAGCATCAAGCCTGACGTCAGGTTGAACAGGAATCCCGTCCGCGCACTGTCCGCCATCGTCACATGCATACCGTCCGTGGAACTCCAGCTTTGCGGATTGTAGCCGCCCACCAGCCAGGTCTGCCCCGCTGCATTGCTTGCTTCCATGACGGAAAAAGTACGGCCCTTACCGTCGGACGCCTTGTGAAAATCAAGCGACGTATCGCCTGCCGACTTGGTATAGATCGCATCGAGCTTCAAGTGCCCTTCGCCCAGCCAGGTTTCCAGCTGTCCCTGATAGGTAGGAGACAGCAGCGAAGGCCCAGAGGCGGCCTGCGCACTCAAGCAGAAACCCGCGCCAGCCACTGCCAGCAGGAAGGCACTTGCCGTTCTGAATTTGTTTTGCATCTGCTACCTCGACTGTCAGTATTTGGAACCGGTGTATTTTCCGGTTGCTAAATATAACATAACAGATAATGTTTTTATATTCCTTATTTTATCGCAAAAAGTGCAATATTAACAAAAAAAATTCAACCAGGCAACACCGCCGTCACCTCGATCTCAACTCTCGCTCTGTCCTCGATCAGTCCCGCCACCTGCACGGCAGTCATGGCCGGAAAATGCTTGCCGATGATTTCCCTGTAGGCAACGCCAATTTGTGGATATGCCGCCACATATTCCTTCTTGTCCAGTACATACCAGTTCATGCGCACGATGTGTTCGGGCAAGGCGCCCGCCTCGGCCAGCACGGCGACGATATTTTGCAAGGCCTGGCGCACCTGCCCCGCAAAATCGTCCGTGTGGAATTGCCCCTGCGCATCCCAGCCTATCATGCCGCTGACGTACACCGTGCGCCCGCTGGCGGCGATGCCGTTCGCATAGCCGCGCGGTCTGGCCCAGCCCGCTGGTTGTAACACTTGCATATTGTTTTCCTCGTTGTTCATGCGCTTCAGGCTGCTCATGCGTTTCCCGCCTCGCGCAGCAGTTCGCGCGCAATAATCAATTGCTGTACTTCGCTGGCGCCCTCGTAGATGCGCAAAGCGCGAATTTCGCGGTACAGGCGCTCGACCGGATGCCCGGTGACGACGCCCATGCCGCCAAACAGTTGCACGGCCGCATCGATCACCTGCTGCGCCGTTTCCGTGGCCGTCAGCTTGGCCATCGCCGCTTCCTTCGTCACCTTGCGGCCCTGGTCGCGCTGCCAGGCGGCGCGGTAGGTGAGCAAGGCGGCAGAGTCGATGCCGGTGGCCATCTGCGCCAGTTTTGCCTGCGTCAGCTGGAAGTCCGCCAGGGTCTGGCCGAACATCTGGCGCGACGTCGCGTGGCGCAGCGCTTCGTCAAACGCGCGCCGCGCAAAGCCCAGGGCGGCGGCGGCCACCGATGTGCGGAACACGTCGAGTGTCGCCATCGCCACCTTGAAGCCCTGCCCCGCTTCGCCCAGGCGCTGCGACGCGGGCACGCGGCAATTGGCAAAGCGCAGGCGCGCCAGCGGATGCGGCGCGATCACGGCGATGCGTTCGGCGATTTCCAGGCCGGGATTGTCGGCGTCGACGATGAAGGCGCTGATGCCGCGCGCGCCGGGCGCCTCGCCCGTGCGGGCAAACACCACGTAAAAGTCGGCGATACCGCCGTTCGAGATCCACGTCTTTTCGCCGTCGAGCACGTAGTCGTCGCCGTCGCGGCGCGCCGCGCACGCCATGGCCGCCACGTCGGACCCGGCCTGCGGCTCGGACAGGGCAAAGGCGGCGATGCGCTTGCCGCTGGCTACGTCCGGCAAATAGCGCGCCTTGTTGTCCAAGCTGCCGAACAGGCCGATGGCGCCCGAACCGAGTCCCTGCATGGCAAAGGCGAAATCGGCCAGGCCATCGTGGCGCGCCAGGGTTTCGCGGATCAGGCAAATGGCACGCGTATCGATCTTGCCATCGGCGCTTGTGGCATGCGCGAGCCAGCCTCCCTGCCCCAGTTGCGCCACCAGCGCGCGGCAGGCCGCATCGACGTCGGCATCATGGGCGTCGTCCAGGTGCTGCGTCGCCCAGGCATCGAGCTCGCGTTCAAGTTCGGCATGATGCGCTTCGAAAAATGGCCAGTCCAGATAGCTCATGTCACGCATGTCAGTTACCCTCGAATTGTGGTTTTTCCTTCGCCACGAAAGCGTGATAGGCGCGGTGGAAATCGTTGGTGGCCATGCAAATGGCCTGCGCCTGCGCTTCCGCCTCGATCGCTTCATCGACGCCCATGTTCCACTCCTGCTGCAGCATTTTTTTCGTCATGCCGTGCGCGAACGTGGGGCCGCTGGCCAGGCCGGCGGCGAACAGCTGCGCCGCCTCCGCCAATTCTTCCGGTTCGACGAGGCGGTTGAGCCAGCCCCAGCGCTCGGCCTCGGCGCCGGCCAGGGAACGTCCCGTGTACAGCAGCTCGGCGGCGCGGCCCTGGCCAATCACGCGCGGCAGCAAGGCACAGGCGCCCATGTCGCACCCGGCCAGGCCCACGCGGGTAAACAAAAATGCCGTCTTGCTGCGCGCCGTGCCGATGCGGATATCGGAAGCCAGCGCCAGCATGGCGCCGGCGCCCGCGCATATGCCGTCGATGGCGGCGATGATGGGCTGCGGGCAGGCGCGCATGGCCTTTACCACGTCGCCCGTCATGCGGGTAAACGCCAGCAGGCCGGGCATGTCGAGTTTTGTCAGCGGGCCGATGATGTCGTGCACGTCGCCGCCCGAACAGAAATTGTCGCCACTGCCCGTGATCACGACGGCCTTGACGTCGTCCGCATGGGCCAGCGCGCGGAACAGCTCGCGCAATTCCGCATACGAGTCAAAAGTGAGCGGATTCTTGCGCTCAGGGCGGTGCAGGGTCAGTGTGGCAACGCCTGCGTCGACGGCAAACAGAAAATGCCGCGCCGCGTAATGGGCCAGGCTGGCACGGTTGCCTGGCAGGTCTTGCGGCTGGCCGGGGAGGTGGCGCATGGTCAGTCCTTTATCGAGGTGTCATTCAGTTGCTGCTTCATGTGCGACAGCAGGTCGATCAACTGGGTTTTGTCGTCGGGCGTCACGCCGTGCAGCAGTTCGGCGATCCAGCCTTCGTGCACGCGCGCCATCTCGTCGAAGGCGCGCCGGCCCGCTGGCGTCAGCTTGACGCTGTACGAACGGCGGTCCTTCGGATCGACCACGCGCACCACGAGTTTTTCCTGCTCCAGCTGGTCGGTGATGCCCGTGATATTGCCGCCCGTGACCATCATGCGCTTGGACAGTTCGCCCATGCGCAAACCATCGGGAAAGCGCTCGAGCTGCGCCATCAAGTCGAAGCGGGGCAAGGTGATGCCGAAGGTGGCGCGCAAGCGCGTGCGCACCTCATTTTCAATCTTCACCGTGCACGAGAGCATGCGCAGCCACAATTTCAGCGACTGGTGATGGTCCTGCGTCAGCCGGCTGGCCAGGTCCAGCACGGGTTCGTCGTGCAGATTTTCGGGTTCTTTATCCATGGTCTTCATTCATTTACATGACTTCGCCGCCGGCGACGGCGATCGATTGTCCATTCATGGCGGACGACGCGGGCAGGCAGAGCCACGCCACCGCATCGGCCACTTCCTGCGGCTGCACCAGCCGCTGCTGCGGATTGGACGCCGCCAGTTCCGCACGCGCCGCGTCTTCGCCACGCCCCGTCTTGCGCACGATGTTTTGCACGGCCTGCACCACCATGTCCGTTTCCGTGTAGCCGGGACAGACGGCGTTGACGGTGACGCCGCGCGGCGCCACTTCCAGCGCCAGCGCGCGCGTCAGGCCGATCACGCCATGCTTGGCCGCGACATAGGCGCTGACATAGCGATACCCCTTCAAGCCCGCCGTCGACGCCACGTTGACGATGCGCCCCCAGCCCGCTTCCAGCATGGCCGGCATGGCCGCCTGGCAGCAGTGGTACACACCCGTCAGGTTCACGGCCAGCATCTGCTGCCAGATGGCGGCATCCGTCTTGCCGAAAGGCGCCGCATGCGCCTGGCCCGCGTTATTGACCAGAATATCGACGCGGCCGAAATGCGCGGCCGCCTGCGCAAACCCTGCCTGCACGGACGCTTCCACGGCCACGTCGAGCACGCAGATGGCCACCCTGCCCGCGTGGCCCGCCTCTTCCAGCTGCATGCGCGCGCGCGCCAGCCGCGCGCCATCGCGCCCGGCCAGGGTAACCCTGGCGCCCGCGTCCAGCAAGGCGCCCGCGCAAGCGAGGCCGATGCCGCTGCCGGCGCCCGTCACCAGCGCATGTTTGTCGGCCAATGCGCCATCAAGTTGTTCCTTGCTCATGTCATCCTTCCAGCAGCCGCGCGGCCACCTGTTGCGGGGTCAGGCCCGTATTGGCGGCGGCCAGCTGGCGTTCGCGCTGCAGATTGCGTTCCAGCTGCTGCTGGCCCGGACGGTACTGTTTCGGCCACGCGGCACCGGTGCCGCTGTGGCCGATGCGCGCCGTTTCCGTCAAGGTCCAGGCGGGGTTGGCAAGGTGCGGCCGGCCCACGGCGCACAGGTCGGCGCGCCCGGCGGCGATGATGCTGTTGGCGTGGTCGGCTTCGAAGATCGAGCCGACGGCCATGCTGGCGATGCCCGCCTCGTTGCGCACGCGGTCGGCGAACGGCGCCTGGAACATGCGTCCGTACACGGGCTGTTCGAGTTTGCTGACCTGGCCCGAGGAACAGTCGATCAGGTCGGCGCCGGCCTGCTTGAACAGGCGCGCGATGACGACTGCATCGTCGGGCGTGATGCCGCCTTCGACCCAGTCGTGGGCCGAGATGCGCACGCTCATCGGCTTGTCCTGCGGCCAGGCCGCGCGCATGGCGCGGAATACGCGCAGCGGATAGCGGCAGCGGTTTTCCAGGCTGCCGCCATATTCGTCCGTGCGGCGATTGGTCAGCGGCGAGATAAAACTCGACAGCAGGTAGCCGTGCGCGCAATGCAGTTCCAGCCAGTCGAAACCGGCGACGGCCGCCGCCAACGTGGCGCGCACGAAGTCCTGTTCGATGCGCGCCAGGTCGCTTTCCGTGGCCGCGCGCGCCACCTGCGACACACCGGCCAGGTATTGCTGTTCCGAGGCCGAGATCAAGGGCCAGTTGCCCTCGCTGAGCGGCAGGTCGATGCCGTCCCACATGGGCCGCGTCGAGCCTTTCGCGCCCGCGTGGCCCAGCTGCAGGGCGATCTTCGCATCGCTGTTCGCATGCACGAAATCGACGATGCGGCGCCAGGCCTGCGTGTGCGCTTCGCTGTACATGCCGGGACAGGCTGGCGTGATGCGCGCATCGGCCGACACGCATGTCATCTCGGCAAACACGAGTCCCGCGCCGCCCGTGGCGCGCGCACCCAGGTGCATCAAATGGTAGTCGCCCGCCACGCCATCGACGGCGCTGTACTGCGCCATCGGCGAGACGGCGATGCGGTTTTTCAGCAGCACGCCGCGCAGCCGGAACGGCGTGAGCATGGGCGGCAATGGCTCTTGCGACAGCGTCACGCCAGCCTGCTCGCCCGCGCGCCGCGCCAGCCACTGTTCATAATCGGCCACATACGCAGGGTCGCGCAGACGCAGGTTTTCATGCGAAATGCGCTGGCTGCGCGTGAGCATGGAATAGGCGAACTGCGGCGCTTCCATGGCGCTGTAACGCTCGACGTTTTCAAACCACTCCATGGAATTGCGCGCCGCGCTCTGGATTTTCAGCACTTCGATGGCGCGCAGCTGCTGGTAGGCGGCTAGCGCAGTGTCGCTATCCCCATGCTGGCCGAAGCAGCGCGCCAGCTCGATCGCGTCTTCCAGCGCCAGCTTGGTGCCGGAGCCGATCGAATAATGGGCCGTGTGGGCAGCGTCGCCCATCAGCACGACGGGTACGCCATCCTGCCGGTGCACCCATTGCCGGCAGACGATGCGCGGGAAGGTGATCCACTGCGCCGAGCCGCGCAAGTGCGGCGAATTGCTCAGCAAACCGTGGCCGTCGAGTTCCTCGGCAAACAGGGCTTCGCAAAAGGCGATGCCTGCTTCCTGGCTCATGCTGTCCAAGCCCGCGGCGCGCCACACGTGTTCGGGCGTCTCGACGATGAAGGTGGAAGTGTCGCCATCGTATTGATAGATATGCGCCTGGAACCAGCCGTGCGGCGTCTGGCGGAAGGCAAACGTGAACGCCTCGAATTTCTTGCGCGTGCCCAGCCAGATAAAGCGGCAATGGCGCTGGTCGATCTCGGGCTGGTAGCTGGCCGCATAGCGCGTGCGGATGCGGCTGTTCAAGCCATCGCTGGCGATCACCAGGTCGGCGCCGTACTGCTTCGCGATGGCCTGATCGTCCTGCACTTCCGTCTCGAACACCAGCTGTACGCCAAGCTCCTCGCAGCGCGCCTGCAGGATGTTGAGCAGGCGCTTGCGGCCGATGCCGCAAAAGCCATGGCCGCCCGAGCGCACGGTCTCGCCCTTGAAGTGGATTTCGATATCGTCCCAGTGGTTGAACGCCTGCAGGATGGCGCGCGCCGTCGGCTCGTCCGCGTTGGCCAGGTTGCCCAGGGTCTGGTCGGAAAACACGACGCCCCAGCCAAACGTGTCATACGGGCGGTTGCGTTCGATGACAGTGATGCGGTGATCCGGGTTCTGCTTTTTCATGAGCAGGCTGAAATACAGGCCGGCGGGGCCGCCGCCGATGCAGACAATATTCATGGGGTGTCCGTGCGAAGTTTGAAGCGCTGCAGCTTGCCCGTTTCCGTGCGCGGCAGCGAAGGCAGGAAGCGGATGGCGCGCGGATATTTATACGGGGCGATCTGCTGGCGCACGAAGTCCTGCAGTTCGGCAGCCAGCGCCTCGCTGGCCTGGCTGCCGTCTTTCAGCACCACGTGCGCCTCGACGATCTGGCCACGCTCGGCATCGGCGCGCCCGACCACGCCGCATTCGGCCACGGCCGGGTGGCGCAGCAGCGCCTCTTCCACTTCCGGGCCGGCGATGTTGTAGCCGGCCGAGACGATCATGTCGTCGCTGCGCGAGCGGTAATAAAAATAGCCGTCGGCATCCATCTCGAAGGTGTCGCCCGTCAGGTTCCAGCCATTCTGCACGTAATCGCGCTGGCGCGGGTCGGACAGGTAGCGGCAACCGGTAGGGCCTTTTACGGCCAGGCGGCCCGTCACGCCGGGCGGCTGCGGCACGCCCGCATCGTCGACGATGCACGCTTGGTAGCCGGGAATGGCCTTGCCGATGGCGCCGCGGCGGATGCCCTCGCCCGTGGCGGAAATGAAGATGTGCAGCATCTCGGTGGCGCCGATGCCGTCCGTCATGGCCAGCCCGGTGGCCGCCTGCCAGGCGTCGCGCGTGGCCAGCGGCAGCGCTTCGCCGGCCGACACGGACAAGCGCAGGCTGCGCAAGTCGTGCTGCGCGGCCAGGGGCGCCATCTGACGGTAAAAGGTGGGCGCCGTGAAGCAGATCGTGGCTTGATAGGCGCCGATGGCGCGCAGCAGGCCGTCGGGCGTGAGTTTTTCCAGCAGCACGGTGGCCGCGCCAAAGCGCAGGGGGAACAGCAGCAAGCCACCGAGGCCGAAGGTGAACGCCAGCGGCGGCGTGCCGATGAAGATATCGTCGGCGCGCACCTGCAGCATGGAGCGGGGAAAACAGTCGCAGATGGCCAGCAGGTCGCGGTGTATGTGCATGGTGCCTTTGGGGACGCCCGTAGTGCCCGAGGTAAAGCTGATCAGACAGACGTCGTCAGCCGCCGTGTCGCATGCGGAAAATGGCGCAGCGTGGGCCGCCATGCGCCGCTCCAGTTCCGCGTCGGCGGCGCCAAAGCACAGCATGGGCGGCAAGCCGGGCACGCCATCGAGTTCCGCGCGCAAGCTCTGCGCGCACAGCACGGCATTCACTTCAGCTTTGGCCAGGATGGTGGACAGTTCGCGTGTGCGCAGCAGCGGCATGGTGGGCACGGCGATGCAGCCGGCTTTCAGCACGGCGAGCAGGCAGGCGGCCATCATGGGCGTATTCGCGCCGCGCAGCAGCACGCGGTTGCCGGGGATCAGGCATAAATCGCTGCGCAGCACGTGGGCGATGCGGTCGACTTGCCGCGCCAGCTCGGCGTAGCTCCAGCGCTGGCCGTCGGCAAGGATGGCGGTACGCTCGCCGCCGTTGACCACGGCCGCATCGAGCAGCGCGGCGACGCAATTGAGGCGCGCCGGATACTGGAGCTCGGGCAAATCAAGGCACAGCTGCGGCCAGAGTGCGCGCGGCGGCAAATGCGTGCGCGCAAAGTCGTCCTGGGGAGATGCTGTGGTAGGCGAAGGGTCGCTGCTCATGCTCATCCTGGCGGGTAGCGGGCGCGTGCACAAGGCCCGGAAGCAGATACTTTAAACCTAAAGTATTTTTCCGGCAAGCGAAAAACAGCAGATTCAGTCGTCTCTGTCCTGTTGCTGCAGCAAACGCGCCTGCTGTGCCACGCTGCGCGCCAGCGCGGCCAGGGCCGTTTGCATCTGGCCGCCGTCAAGCACCGCCGATTGCAGCAGCGCGCTCATGCCCGCTTCCGCGCCATGCAGCCCGAGGGTGCGGCAACCGAGGTGCAGCCGTTCCAGCTGCTGGCGCGCCTGGGCCGGTTCGCCGCGTGCCAGCAAGGCGTCGACCTGTTCGCTGGCGGCGCCGATCTGTCCCTGAAAGCCCGTCAAGTAGGCCAGCAGGCGTTCGCCGTCGATGCCCAGCCGCTGCAAGGTATCGCGCGGCGCCTCGGCCGGCAAGGCGGAAACGTCGAAGCAGGCGTCGATATGCTGGCGCACCTGCTCCGGCTGGAAGGGTTTCACGATGTAGCCGGCGGCGCCGGCCTGCACGGCGTCGCGCACCGTGTCCTGGTCATTGGCCGACGAGACGAGCACCAGCGGCATGGCGTCGAGCGCGCTGTCGGAGCGGATTTTCTGCAGCAGCTCCATGCCGGACAGGCGCGGCATGCGCAAGTCGCAAAAGCACAGCGAGGGACGCAAGCCGCCTTCGAGCTGCTCCCACGCCGCCGCGCCATCTTCGGCTTCCACGATATCGTGCACGCCGCAGCTGTCGATCAAATGCATCAATACCATGCGCGACACGACATCATCGTCAACCACCAGTACTTTCATTGCTTTCTCCATTGGCGGCAGCGTCAAGGTGCCTGGCCGTATTCTACCCAGTTTCGCCGCGCGCCCGAAGGCCGGCATTGCCTATTTTACATTTCTTGACCCGAAACGGCTATTTGCGCCAACAGTGCGCGCAATTGCGGCAAATGCAGGGCCACCTGCGTCCAGCGCCCGCCATCCGCCGCCTCTTCCATTTCCGTGCACAGCATGTGCAGCTGCGTTTCATCGAGATAGGCGGCGCTGCCCTTCAAGCCGTGCAGCAGGCGCCCGGCGTTATCGCGGTCCTGCGCCGCCAGGGCGGCGTCGAGTTCGCGCAAACGCCCTTCCAGGTCGGCGACGAAGGCGACGCGGATACGCCGTTGCAGCTCGCCGCTGCGGACCGACTGGGAAGGCGCCGGAACAGGAACTGCCGGCGCGATGCCGAACAGGGCATCGAGTTCGGCCTGCCCCCGCGCGGCGCCGCGCGGCGCGTTCGACGGCATGCGCGGCAGCATGAAACCGCGCTGCAGCTGGCGCTCGATGGCGCGCGCCAGCAAGCCATGCAGCGCCGCCTCGTCCACCGGCTTGCTGAGGAAATCATCCATGCCGACGCCAAGATAGCGGCTGCGGTCTTCTTCACTGGCGTTCGCCGTCAGGGCCACGATCATCAGCTCCTGGTCGCGCACGGGCTGGTCCGGCCAGCCGCCCACGCGGATCAACCGCGTCGCCGTGGCGCCGTCCATCTCCGGCATGCGCCCGTCCATCAGGATCAGGTCATAGCGCGTATGCACGCAGGCCGCCACCGCCAGCACGCCGTTGGCGACCACGTCGACCCGGTGTCCCAGTTCCTCGAGCATCACGCGGATGATGATCTGGTTGGTGGGGAAGTCTTCCGCGCACAGCACGCGCAGCTGGTGGCTGTGCGGCGCCAGCGCCACCTGCGGCACCAGCGGCGGCGCCACGCCATCGGCCAGGGGCAAGGTGAAGGCAAACGTGCTGCCCTGCCCCGGCGTGCTGGCCACCTCGATCTCGCCATCCATCAGTTCGACCAGCTGGCGGCAGATGGCCAGGCCCAGGCCCGTGCCGCCGTAGCGCCGCGTGGTGCTGGCGTCGGCCTGCTCGAACTTCTGGAACAGGCGCGCCATCGCATCGGCATCGATGCCGATGCCGCTGTCGCTGACGGTAAAGCGGATCAGGTTGACACGGCGCCCGCCCCTGCCGCTGGCCACGCCGGCCCGCTCGACGCAGACGCTGACGCCGCCGCGCTGGGTGAACTTGAAGGCGTTGCCGACCAGGTTGACCAGCACCTGGCGCAAGCGGGTCGGGTCGCCCACGACGAAGGGCGGCAGGTCGGGCGCGAAATCGATGGAGAAACCGATGCTGCGCGCGGCCGCCTGCTCTTCGAACAGGGTCACCACCGTCTCGATCGCCGCGCCGAGCGCGAAGTCGATGTTTTCGATACTCAGCTTGCCCGCCTCGATCTTCGAGAAATCGAGCAAGTCGTTGATGATCACCAGCAGCGACTGGGCATTGGCCTGGCCGCGCAGGATCTGTTCGCGCGTGGCGTCGTGCAGCTGCTCGTCGCGCAGGGCAAAGCCCAGCATGCCGATCACGCCGGCCAGCGGCGTGCGCATCTCGTGGCTCATGTTGGCCAAAAATTCCGATTTCTGGCGCGTCGCATCCTCGGCCTTACGCTTTGCCTGGCGCAGGCTTTCCTCGTTTTTCGTCAGGCTGCTGTTCACCTGCGCCAGCTTTTCCGACTGGGCCAACACTTCGATTTCCTTGCTCTGCAACTCGGCCGTGCGTTCGCCGACCAGTTTTTCCAGCTCGTTCTGCTGGCGCCGCAGCGTGCGCACGCGCTGGCGGTAGGCGCCATACACGGCGCCCAGCAGCAGCGCCGCCATCAGGGTGCGGAACCACCAGGTTTTCCAGAACGGCGGCAAAATCGTGATGGCCAGGGTGGCGCCGCTCTCGTTCCACACGCCGTCCTTGTTGGCCGCCTTGACGCGAAACACATAGTTGCCCGCATCGAGGTTGGTGTAGGTGGCAAAGCGCCGGCCCGCATCGGTCATGACCCAGTCCTGGTCGAAGCCTTCGAGCCGGTAGGCGAACATATTGCGCTGGGGCGCGGCGAAATGCAGGGCCGCGAATTCCAGCGAAAAGACGCTTTCGCGGCTGGTCAGCACCAGCTCGCGCGTATGGTCGATGGCCGTCTTGAGCACATGCGCGAACTCGCCGCGGCCAATGCCCACCGGCTTGTTGAAGATCTGCAGTTCCGTGACGGCCACCAGCGGCGGCACGCGGTTGTCGTGGATATCCTGCGGCATGAACGCCGTCATGCCGTTGAAGCCGCCGAAATACATGGTGCCGTCCGACGCGCGCAGGGCCGCGCCATCGAAGTACGAGCCTTCCACCGTGCCGTCGGCGCTGTCGTAGTTGCGAAACAGGCCGCTGCGCATGTCGAGCCGCGTGATGCCGCTATTCGTGCTCAGCCACAGCTGCTCGTTGTCGTCGCCGAGGATGCTGGCGACGGCATCGTCGGCCATGCCATCCTTGCGCAGGAAACGGCGGAAACGGATCTCGCCCTTGGCGTCGATGTCCATGCGGTTCAGGCCATTGGCCGTGCCCACCCACAGCACGCCGCGCTTGTCCTCGTGCAGGAAATGCACTTCGTCGTGGCTCAGGCTCTGCGGGTTTTGCGGGTCGTGGCGGAAATGGCGGAAGCGGCCGCTGGCGCGGTCCAGCAAGTCCAGGCCGTGGAAGGAACCTATCCACAGCCGCCCCTTGCCGTCTTCCAGCACGGGCCGCACCATGTTGTCGGACAGGCTGTTCGGGTCGGCCGGGTCGTGGCGGTACGTGGTAAAACGCTTGCTGGCCGGGTCGAAGCGGTGCACGCCGCCCCGCGTCGAGACCCACAGCATGCCGCTGCGGTCGCTGACGATATTGCGGATAGTGTCGCTGTTCGGGTCGCCGGCGGCAAAGCGCATGGTGAAGAAACGCCCCAAGGCGGGATCAAAGCGGTGCAAGCCCGTCGAGCCGCCCACCCACAGCACGCCGTCCGGCGCCTTGTACAGGGTCGTGACCTGCTCGTCGCGCGACATGCCGGGTGCGCTGCGCAGGTCGAACAGGCGTGAGCTGCCGTCGCGCGTGTCGTACAGTTTCAGGCCGCCCTTGGTGGCCAGCCACAGCTTGCCGTTGCCCGCGTCGGCCACGGCGCGCACTTTCTTGTCCGCCAGCGCGCCCACGTCGCCGGGCGCGCGCGCCATGCGCGAAAAGCCGCCGCTGCCCAGGTCGACCCGGCTCACGCCGTTGTACCAGGAGCCGACCCAGAAGGTGCCGGCGCGGTCGCGGTACAACGACGACAGCTGGTTGTCGGCCACGCTGAACTTGTCGCCCGTCTGGTGGCGGTATTGCAGGAAGGTGTCGCTTTCGGGCAGCCAGCGGAACAGGCCATCGGCATTGCTGCCCAGCCAGACGGTGGCGTCGACATCCTGGTACAGGCTGGCCACGCGGATGGCGGAGAAGCCATGTTTCTCGCCCAAGCGCACTCTCGATTGCGGCGACTGGCCGGCCGCGCCCAGGCGCCAGCGCTCGGCACCGGCCATGGTGCCGATCCACAGGTTCTGCTGGCGGTCGATCAGCAGCGACTGGATCACGTTGTACTTCGAGCCGGGCGTCGCATCGACGGCGAAATGCTCGAAGCGCTCGCTGCCCGGCGCCAGCATGTCCAGGCCCGTCACCGTGCCTATCCACAGGCGCTGCTGCGCATCCAGCGCCAGCGCCTTGATTTCATTGTCGCCCAGGCTGTGCGGGTTGCCCTCTTCATGGTGCCAGGTGCGGAAGCGGCCCGTGGCGGGGTCGAAATGCTGCAAGCCGTCCGAGGTGGCGATCCAGAAGCCGCGCGCGCCATCGTCGAGAATGGCGTGGATATGCCGGTTGCCGTTGCCGCGCTTGCTCTTTTCGGCCGGGCCGTAATGGATGAAGGTCTGGCTGGCGGCGTCGAAGCGGTCCAGGCCATTGTCCGTGCCCACCCACAGCTGGCCCTGGCTATCGACGTGCAGCTCGCCGACCCAGTTATCGGCCAAGCTGGTCTTGTCGCCCTCGATATTCTTGTAGACGACCATGCGGTAGCCGTCGTAGCGGCTCAAGCCGGACTGGCTGCCGAACCACATATAGCCTTGCCGGTCCTGGGCGATGGCCAGCACCGATTCCTGCGCCAGGCCCTGGTCGACGCTGAGCTGGTCGAAACGCAGGGTGGGCGCAGGCGCCGCCACGGCCCATCCGCCCGCCATCAAAATTAACAGTAAGGCAACATCGCAAACACGTCGAAATACCCGCACAATCGTCCTGTCAAAAAAAACGCGAAAAACCCGCACGCCGCTCCAAGGGCCGTCTCAAGAACCAAAAAACGCCAGTACATCGTCCTTGCGGGCTTGCGTATCGCGCTGTCCAAGACGGATCAGCTCGTTAGTATACGTCGATTCGAACAATAAATACGATGCCAGCGCCGCGCCGCGCGCTTCGGCCGCGCCGATGCCCGACAACATGGTGCGGATGGGACGCGGCAAACTGCCGATATGCCGGCTGGCAATGGCGTCGAGCCGTTCGGACGGCGCGATGACCAGCAATTCCACCGGCCGCAAGGCCGTCTTGCCCAGCAATTCAGGCGGCAGCATCGAGAGGGTCAGGTTGATGCGGTTCAGGCGCTCGATGTCGACGGCCAGACCGTCGAGGAAGATCGACGAGAGCGCGTGGCCGGCGATCTGCGCCAGGCTCGGGTAGCGCGCCGCTTCGGACGCGGCGGGCGCCGGTTCCGTCATGCGCCCCGCGCCCACCACCAACACCTTGTTCGCGCCCAGGTGAATCGCCGGCGAGATCGGCGCCAACTGGCGCATGGAACCGTCACCGCAGTATTCGCGCTGGCCGCCCACGTACAGGGGCACGGCAGGGAAGATGAAGGGGATGGCGGCCGATGCCAGCAAATGCTCCACGCCGATCTGGTCCGGCAGGGCCAGGCGCTGCGTGCGCACCCACGGCGCGATATCCTCGGCCGTCTGGTAAAACGTCATGTGGCGGCTGCCCGAATACGAGGACGCAGTCACGGCCAGCGCATGCAGCAAGCCGTCGGCCAGTGCCGCGTCCAGGCGCGGCAAGTCGAGCATGCGGTGCAGCAAGCTGACCAGCGGAGTATTGTCGAGCAGGGAACTGGGCGGCGACGCATGCCACTGGCGCAGCAGCCAGCCGAACGACAGCAGGGACAGCCAGCGCGCGCCCGAGCGGATCACACCCAGCGAATCGGCGCGGTACACTTGCTCGACTTCGATGTGCTGCCACACGTCGAGCAGCTTTTGCACGCCTTCGCCGAAGTTATCGGCGCGGCAGGCCAGCGCCGTGGCGTTGATGGCACCGGCCGAAGTGCCGCAGATGATGTCGAACGGGTTGCGCGCCGGCGCCCAGCCCGCTTCCCACAGTATCGCCGAAATCGCCTGCAGCACGCCCACCTGGTAGGCGGCACGGGCGCCTCCTCCCGTGAGTATCAAGCCTGTTTTATTTTGCATTCCCATGCCGGCAGATTAGCAGGGTCTGGATGCTTTGTGGAAAAGATTAGGGGGTGATTAATCTCCGCGAACCATCCCTTCTCTTCTCGGATCTGCCCCCCCAAACCAGAAATCCTTGCCATGCGCATTCAGGCGCATGATGCCCTGCAAGCCCGAGTTCTGCTCGATCACGCGCACCTCGTGGCCCATCGCCTGCAGCGCCTCGACTTGCGCTGCCGGCGCACGGCCCTTTTCCAGTTCCGTCGGGCCGTTGCGGCTGCCGAAGTTCGGCAGACTGATCGCCTGCTGCACGTTCAAGCCCCAGTCCATGGTGCCGACCAGCACCTTGGCCACATAATTGATGATGGACGAGCCGCCGGGCGAACCCGTGGCCAGCACCAGCTTGTGCGTGCCCTTCTCGAACACGAGGGTGGGCGACATGGCGCTGCGCGGCCGCTTGCCCGCTTCGACCCGGTTGGCGATCGGGCCGTCCGCATCGCGCGAATCGAACGAGAAATCCGTCAGCTGGTTATTGAGCAAAAAGCCGTCGACCATCTGGCGCGAACCGAACGCGTCTTCCACGCTGGTGGTCATCGACAGGCCGCCGCCAAAAGCGTCGACGGCCACCAGGTGCGAGGTCGACGGGCGCTGCAAGGCGTTGTCCATGCCCCACGCCACCTGCATGCCGGGCGGCGTGCCAGGTTTGGCCTTGCCCATGGATTTTTCACCGATCAGCGCGGCGCGCTGGGCAAGGTAGGTTTTATCGAGCATCGAGGCGACGCCATTGCCCGGCAGCGGCACGAAGTCCGTGTCGGCCACGTAGCGGTTGCGGTCCGCGTAGGCCAGGCGCCCCGCTTCCGAGAACAGGTGGATCGCTTGCGCATCGAGCACGCCGTCGACGGGTGCATACGGCCGGATGTCTTTGACCTCCAGGATGCCCAACATCTGCGCGATGGCGATGCCGCCCGACGATGGCGGCGGCATGCCGCACACGGTCCAGGCCTTGTAATCGCTGCAGACGGGCTCGCGCACCTTGGCCTTGTAGCCGGCGATGTCGGTCGCCGTAAGCTTGCCCGGGTTGGTCGGGTGAGACGCCACCTTGGCGGCGATGTCGCGCGCGATGCGGCCGTTGTAAAAAGCGTCGGCGCCGCCGCGGGCGATCTCGCGCAGGGTGCGCGCCAGTTCGGGATTCTTCAGCACGTGGCCGACGGGCCATGCCTTGCCCTCATTATCATAGAAATACGCGGCGGCGACAGGGTCGCGCTTCAAGGCCTGGTCCCAGTTCAGCAAGCCGTTGAGGCGCTGGCTGACGGGAAAGCCGCCGTGCGCCAGCTTGATGGCGGGGCCGAACAGGGTCGCCCACGGCAGCTTGCCATGTTCCTTGTGCGCCAGTTCCAGCATGCGCAGCACGCCCGGCGCGCCCACGGAACGTCCGCCCACCACGCCCGTGGCGCGCGAGACGGGGCTGCCGTCCGGATTCTGGAACAGGTGTTCATCGGCGGCGGCCGGCGCCGTTTCGCGCCCGTCGAACGCCTGCACGCCCTTGGCCGTGGAGTACAGCAAAAAGGCGCCGCCGCCGATGCCCGACGATTGCGGTTCGACCAGGGTCAGTACCAGCTGCGTGGCGATGGCCGCGTCGATGGCGCTGCCGCCCTTTTTCAGCATCTGGTAGCCCGCATCGGCAGCCAGCGGATTGGCGGCGGCGACCATGAATTTCTGCGCCGCCCAACCCGATTTTTCCGCATACGCGGTGGCGACTTCCGGCGCCTTTTGCGGCACCTCGGCAAATACGGGACTGGCAGCGAGTGCTCCCAGCAAGGTCAGGCTCAGCGCCAGCGGCTTCAATGTGATCATGCTTACTCCGGTAAAGATACCCGGGTATGCTACCTCAAATGCCGGCCACGGCGCTGCACCCTCGACGAGGGCTTACTTCGGCTGCATGCGGATCGCACCGTCGAGACGAATCGTTTCGCCATTGAGCATGACGTTTTCCACGATGGCTTTCACCAGTTGCGCGTATTCGCCGGGCTTGCCCAGGCGCGATGGGAACGGCACCATCTTGCCCAGCGCATCCTGCACTTCGGCCGGCATGCCCAGCAGCATCGGCGTTTCGAAAATGCCGGGCGCCACCGTCATCACGCGGATGCCGTTGCGCGACAAATCACGCGCCATCGGCAGGGTCAGTCCCACCACGGCCGCCTTCGACGAGGCGTAGGCTGCCTGGCCGATCTGGCCATCGTAGGCCGCCACGGACGCCGTGTTGATGATGATGCCGCGCTCGCCTTCAGCGGTGGCATCCTGCTTGGCCATGGCGTCGGCCGCCAGGCGGCACATATTGAAGGTGCCCACCAGGTTGATGTTGACGACTTTCTGGAACAGGGCCAGCGGGTGCGGGCCATCCTTGCCCACGGTTTTCACGGCCGGCGCCACACCAGCGCAGTTGACGAGGCCACGCAAGGTACCGAGTTTGGTAGCGGCCGCCACCACGGCCAGGCCGTCTTCTTCCGACGTCACGTCGCACTGCACAAACACGCCATCGAGTTCCGCGGCCAGCGCCTGGCCCGCTTCCGTCTGCACGTCGGCCAGCACGACCTTGCCGCCGGCCGCCGTCAGCATGCGCGCCGTGGCCGCGCCCAGGCCCGATGCGCCGCCCGTGATGATGAATACATTGTCTTGAATCTGCATGAAATCTCCTGAGTGATAAGGGCCGTGTTCCCGGCGCCTGATGGTTACATGGTGCCATAGTTACGTTTACGTAAACGTAATGTCGGCGACAATTGTAGCCATTTTTGAGCGCACCGCGCGAAAACTTGCAGGACCAGCCTATGGCAGGACTAAAAACACTGGATGAACGCCCCATTGCGGTGGCAGATGCGCCCGTTGGCATCGAGCGTGGCGTTGCCCGCGCCGTTGTAGCGCGCGCCGGCCGCATCGCGGCAACCGCCCGTGTCGCAGGCGCCGATCGGCTGCGGCGCACGGGGCATGGGCACGGCCGGGCTGGGCGGCAGGGGCGCCATGGGCACGACGGGAGGCGCGGGCTGCGCCGGCATGCGGCCGATCACTTGCGGCACGGAACGGCGCGGCTGCACGGGCGGCGCCGGGCGGCAAGGTTCGACGGCCAGCTTGCCGCTGTCGCGCGGATCGAGCTGGCACACGGGCAAATCATCGGAAACGGCCTGCTCCTGGGCGCCTGCATGGCCGCCAACGAGCAGCAGGGCGCAGGCCAGCGCCGGTATGGTTTTGATCATCGTCTTCATGCCACCTCCCCATGCATCGATCATACCGCTTTCATTATTGGCACACGCGGCGCCAGATGCCATGCATATGCTGCAACGGTGTTTTATTTCCTTTCATCACTTTCCTTCTTGCCAGGATAGCATTACAATAAGAACGATTCTTATTCTCATTAGCAGAATGGGAGCGCAGTTTATTGCATTTTCAATCATTCATACCCGAGCCACCCGGAAGGCAGCCAGGAAAAAACAACATCCGGAAAGTTCACCATGACCAAGCGCAGTCCCGCCTTCACATCCTTCGCAGTCCCCGCCGCCACTCCCGCCCGTCCCCGCCATTGCGCCACCCTGCTCCTGCCCTGCCTGCTGTCTTTGGCCGTCAGCAGCGCCTGGGCCGAAGGCAATGTGGCCGCCGACCCGACCATGAACACCGTGGTCGTTACCGCGTCGGGCACGGCCATCGACATCAAGGATGCGCCGGCCAGCATCAGCGTCATCACGCGCGAGGAAATCGAGCGCCAGCCCGTGTACGACCTCAATACCCTGCTGCGCCGCATCCCCGGCGTGACGGGCGGCACCAGCCCCGTGGGCGAAGAATCGAAGATCAAGCTGCGCGGCCTGCCCGACAAATACACCCTGATCCTCGTCGACGGCAAGCGCGTGGGCAGCTCGGCCGACACGGCTTACCGCCCGGACCTGGGCCGCCAAGACTTGAACTGGATCTCGCCCGACATGATCGAGCGCATCGAAGTGGTGCGCGGCCCCATGTCCTCGCTGTACGGCTCGGACGCCATGGGCGGCGTGATCAACATCATCACGCGCAAGGTGCCGGGCAAGTGGAACGGTTCGGCCACGGCCAACTACACGCAGCCGCAGGACAGCGGCCGCGGCACGGCGCACCAGCTGGGCGTGAACCTGGCAGGTCCCCTGTCGGACACGGTCGGCATGCGCCTGGGCGTGGGCCAGACGCGCCAGAATCCCGATGAAAAAGCCATCGGCAAATCGGGCGGCATCGGCGGCGAACGCAACCAGACTGTCACGGGCCAGCTGAGCTGGGCGCTGGACAAGAAGCAGAACGTGACGCTGGACGCCAGCTACGGCAAGCAGCAATCGACGGATTCGACCACGCTCGACGCGGACGGCTACCCGCTGTTCGGCGCCTGGGGCGCCAGCAAGCTGATACGCAAGAGCGCCAGCATCGGCTATGAAGGCCGCTGGGACTTCGGCAAGGCCATGGTCAACCTGTACCACAACGATTTCGACAACGAAGTCGTCGGCACGGTGGCGAAATCCAAGGACAGCACCCTCGACGCCAGCCTGGAAAAACGCGTCGGCTGGGGCGGCATCGAGCAGATGCTGGTGATGGGCGGCCAGTGGAAGCACCAGGAACTGACGAACACGGACACCATCGGCACCATCCCTACCGACTACCTGGGCAACCCCGTCAGCGGCGCCACCCTGTCCGGCACCACGTCGGCCCTGTTTGCGGAAGACCAGCTGTTCCTGCGCGACAACCTGACGGCCACGGCCGGCCTGCGCCTCGACCACCACAGCAAGTTCGGCAACCATTACAGCCCGCGCCTGTACCTGGTGTACCACCCTGCCCCCGCCTGGACCATCAAGGGCGGCGTGTCGCAAGGCTTCCGCGCCCCGAGCCTGAAGGAAAACTCGCCGGCGGCGGCCACGCAGTCGGGCGGACGCGGTTGCGGCAGCCTCAAACCCCTGGGCTACATCACGGGCGGCTGCTACATGGCCGGCAATGCGGACTTGAAGCCGGAAACGAGCACGGCCGGCGAGATCGGCGTGGCGTGGGAACAGAATGGCTGGGACGTGGGCGTGACCTACTTCCACACGGATTTCAAGAACAAGATCGACTACGCGCCGCTGGGCTTTTACCAGAAGCAGTGGTGGACCAAGATGACGAATATCCAGAAAGCGCGCACCAGCGGCGTGGAAGCGACGGCCACCATCCCGCTGACGAAAAACCTGAACTGGCGTAACAACGTGACCTACATGGCGGAAGCGAAAAACCTGACGACGGGCGCCAACCTGCTGTCGACGCCGAAGCTGTCGTGGTACTCGGCCTTGGGCTGGCAAGTCAACGACCAGCTGTTCGGCGAAGTGTCGGCTCAGTACACGGGCAAGGAACTCGATGCGGGCCAGGCGGCCAACAAGGCTTACACCATCGTTGACACGGTCGTGTCGTACAAGGTCACGCCACAATGGACCGTGCGCGGCGGCGTGGAAAACCTGTTCAAGAAGGGCCCGCTGGCCGATGGACTGGTCGATTATTATGTGCCGGGACGGCGCATGTTCGTCGGTTTGACGTCGCGCTTCTAATAGCGGGGCGGCGGCGTATTTGGCGGCGGCGTGGCGGCATTGGCCGGCACGCTGCTCAGCATCTGCCCGGCCACGGGCACCTTGTGGCCGCTCGCATACATGCATTGCTGGTAGGCGTAATCGTAGCGGCGCTGCATGCCATACACCGAACTGTCGGCCGCGTCCGTGCCCGCCAGCGCGCCAAAGACCAGCCCTGTACCGGCACCCACGCCGGCGCCATGGCCGCCATCGATGGCGGCGCCGGCCACCGCACCGAGCACCGTGCCCAGGGCCGCACTGCGCACGCCGCTGTCGGCCGCGGCCTGCTGCGCCGAACCGCCGCCCAGCTGCGCCTGCGCATACCCGCGGCAGTGGGCGTCATCTCCCTGGAATTGCGCGAAACTTTTGCCCGTGCCGGGCAACACCATGGCCGACGGCCCTTGCGGCATCACCGTGCATGCCGCCAGCACAAGGGGCGCCAGCACGCCCCCACACACTGCGCCTGTTTTCCCGTTCATGTCGCACCTCGCTTTCAGCGCACACTGCCCGGCGCCACGGCGCGCCACGGCAATGTACAACTTGTCACGTAGGGATAATAGCCTTGCGGCTGACGGCAGTAGTACCACATCGGCGCCGTCGGCACCCCGCCCTGCTCGACATACACGGGCGGCGCGACGGGCAGCGGCTGTACCACCACCGTGCGTCCGTACGGATGGCGGTACCACGGGTCGCCGTACCACCCCGGCCCGTAGCCCCAGCTAGAACCCAGCCACACGCCGACATGCGAGCGGCCACGGAAATGGCCGTGTCCGTGATGACCATGATGGCCGTGGAAGCCGTGTCCACCGTGCCGGCCATGCCTGCCCGGATCGGCCCAGGCGCTGCCGGCCAGCGCCAGCCCCACCGCCACGGCCAGCCCCCGCATCAGCCAGCGCCGTTTGTCTGCCTTGTCCATGATGCCTCCTGCCTTCTGCTGCCTGAAGTGACTCCCTCATTATTGGCAGACGGCCGGCGCAGGCAAGGCGCTGTAACATTTGCTCACTTTTGATACGCGCAAGATATGGAAATCAGGAAATTTTGACATGCCCGACGTAAAAACAGCCCCTGGGAACGGGGCTGTTTGACGTGGGATTTATTGCGCCGGCAAGCTTTGCACGGGTGTGGCCGGCGCCAGGATGGGCGGCACGGGCGCGTGTATCGGTGCCGGCGCCTTGACCGCCAGCCAGCCCGTGGCCGGCAGCAGCGGCACCAGCAGCAGGGCCACGATATTGATGATCTTGATCAGGGGGTTTACCGCCGGACCGGCCGTGTCCTTGTACGGGTCGCCCACCGTGTCGCCCGTGACGGCCGCCTTGTGCGCATCGGAACCCTTGCCGCCGAAATGGCCATCCTCGATGTATTTCTTCGCATTGTCCCAAGCGCCGCCGCCCGTGGTCATGGAAATGGCCACGAACAGGCCCGTGACGATGGTCCCCATCAAGAGGCCGCCCAGCGCCGCTGGCCCCAGCAGCATGCCCACGACGATGGGCACCACCACGGGCAGCAAGGAGGGCACGATCATTTCGCGGATGGCCGACGCCGTCAGCATGTCGACGGCCTTGTCGTATTCGGGCCGCGCCGTGCCTTCCATGATGCCCTTGATGTCGCGGAACTGCCGGCGCACCTCGACCACCACGGCGCCGGCCGCACGGCCCACGGCTTCCATCGCCATGGCGCCGAACAAATACGGTATCAGCCCGCCGATGAACAGGCCGACGATGACCATGGGGTTCGACAGATCAAACGTGATGTGCTGGCCCACGGATTCGAGCGCATGCGTGTAGTCGGCGAACAGCACCAGCGCGGCCAGGCCGGCCGAGCCGATGGCATAGCCCTTGGTGACGGCCTTGGTCGTGTTGCCGACGGCGTCCAGGGGGTCGGTAATGGCGCGCACGGAGTCGGGCAGGCCCGACATTTCCGCGATGCCGCCCGCGTTGTCCGTGATGGGACCATACGCGTCGAGCGCGACGATGATGCCGGCCATCGACAGCATCGACGTGGCGGCAATGGCGATGCCGTACAGGCCCGCCAGTTGATACGAGACGAGGATGGCGACGCAGACGGCCAGCACCGGATACGCGGTGGACTTCATCGACACGCCCAGGCCGGCGATGATGTTGGTGCCGTGGCCCGTCGTCGACGCTTCGGCGATGTGGCGCACGGGCTTGAAATCCGTGCCCGTGTAGTATTCGGTGATGTACACCATCAGGCCCGTGAGGACGATGCCGACGACGGTGGCGCCCAGCATCTTGTAGCGCATGGCGTCGTCGGGCCACAGCAGCCACGTCACCACGGCGAAGCCGGCCAGGGACAGGCCGGCCGCCCACCACAAGCCCGTGTACAGGGCCGACATGATCTTCGCACCCGGCTTGGTCTTGACCATCGAGCAGCCGACGATGGAAGCGAGGATGGACACGGCACCCAGCAGCAGCGGGTAGATGATGGCCGTGCCGCTCGCTTCTGCCATCAGCAGTGCGCCCAGCAGCATGGTGGCGATCAGGGTCACGACATAGGTTTCGAACAGGTCGGCCGCCATGCCGGCGCAGTCGCCCACGTTGTCGCCCACGTTGTCGGCGATGACGGCCGGGTTGCGCGGATCGTCTTCGGGTATGCCCGCCTCCACCTTGCCCACCAGGTCCGCACCCACGTCGGCGCCCTTGGTGAAGATGCCGCCGCCCAGCCGCGCGAAGATGGAAATGAGCGAAGCGCCGAAGGCCAGGCCGATCAGCGGCTTGATCAAATCATGCTGGGTCAGGCCCGGCGCGCCCGTCGTCACCAGCAGCCAGTAGAACAGGGTCACGCCCAGCAGGCCCAGTCCGACGACCAGCATGCCCGTGATCGCCCCGCCCTTGAAAGCCACGTTCAGCGCCTGGTTGATGCCCAGGGTGGCCGCCTGCGCCGTGCGCACATTGGCCCGCACGGAGACATTCATGCCGATGAAGCCGCAGGCGCCTGACAGCACGGCGCCGATCAGGAAGCCCAGCGCCGTGTGCAGGCCAAGCAGCAGATAGATGGCGATCAGGAGCACCACGCCGACGATGGCGATGGTGCGGTACTGGCGCGCCAGGTAGGCGGCCGCGCCCTGCTGGATGGCCAGCGCGATTTCCTGCATGCGCGCGTTGCCGGGATCCTGCCTCAGGATCCAGCTGCGCGACACCAAACCATAAATGACTGCGACCACGCCGCAGGCTACCGCAAACCACAAACTGGCTGCCATATCGTCCCCTTCTGTTTTTATCCGACGTCATTGCCAACAGCTGCAGACCGCACCGGGTAGGCACGCGCAGCCAGGAAAACACGACCTGCAAAAAAACTGAACCACGAAAACGATACGGCGCCCGCCTGAAGCGCGGGCACAAAAAAAGCGGACACTCAGGTCCGCTTTTCAAACACTGCTTATTCCGCCAGGGCGGCAAATGCGCTGTCGCGGATTTGCTCGACCGGACCGACGCCGGCGATGCGGCGGTATTTCGGCGCGCCTGGCAGGCCGGACTTGGCCCAGTCATTGTAGTAGTTGAGCAAAACCTTGGTCTGGTTGTGGTACACGTCCAGGCGCTTCTTGACGGTTTCCGCCTTGTCGTCGTCGCGCTGGATCAGCGGCTCGCCCGTGATGTCGTCGACGCCGTCGACTTTTGGCGGATTGAATTTGACGTGGTACACGCGGCCCGAACCCGGGTGGCTGCGGCGGCCGTCCATGCGCTCGATGATCGAAGCGTCAGGCACGTCGATTTCCAGCACATAGTCCACATTGATGCCGGCATCTTTCATGGCGTCCGCTTGCGCGATGGTGCGCGGGAAGCCGTCGAACAGATAGCCATTGGCGCAATCGGCTTCCTGCAGGCGGTTCTTAACCAGGCCGATCATGATGTCGTCCGACACGAGGCCGCCCGCATCCATGACTTTTTTCGCTGCCAGGCCCAGTTCCGTGCCTTCCTTGATCGCCGCGCGCAGCATGTCGCCCGTGGAGATTTGTGGAATATTGTATTTTTCTTTGATGAAGTTAGCTTGGGTGCCCTTGCCGGCACCGGGTGCTCCTAAAAGTATCAGACGCATTGAAAAGTTCCTAAAAAACAGATTTTGGATGGTGGTATGTGTAATTATTTTTAGATGATGTTGCTATGGCTATCTTTCCCTACGAAACTTACCACAAAAAATCCCCGGAACGCCAGTTTGCTGTCGAATTGCTATGCCCTGATTGATCAAAGCCAGCAATTAGCGAAGCAGACGTTTCAAAATGTGGTTTTTGCTGCAGGCGCACAAAATTATATTTGCACGCCTGCCGTTTTGCGGGTAACGCGCTTACTGGGCGCGATAGTGGGCTTGCACCCTGGCAAGATCTTCCGGTGTGTCGACACCGGCGGCCGGGGCCGAGTCCGTGACATGCACGGCGATGGCAACACCGTGCCACAGCACGCGCAACTGCTCGAGCGCCTCGATCGCTTCCAGCGGCGACGCGGACAATTGCGGATACTCTTGCAGGAATGCATTGCTGTAGGCATACAGGCCGATATGGCGCAGCGGCACATAGCCGGTCGGCAGGCTGTCTTTCGACTGCGCGAAGCCGTCGCGGTGCCACGGAATCGTCGAGCGCGAGAAATACAAGGCGCGGCCATTCTTGTCCAGCACGACCTTGACCACGTTCGGGTTGAACGCATCGGCCACATCGTGCAGCGGATGGGCGCACGTGGCCATGGGGACGGCGGCGCTGATCTGCGCCGCGCAGGCGGCCAGCAAGGCCGGATCGATCAACGGTTCGTCGCCCTGCAGGTTGACGACGACGGCATCGAGCGGCAGCTCGAGCGTGCGCGCCACTTCGGCGATGCGGTCCGTGCCCGACGGATGGTCGCTGCGCGTCATGCACACTTCCACGCCATGCGCGGCGCAGGCGGCGCGGATGGATTCGTGGTCGGTGGCGACGATGACGCGCGCGGCGCCCGACAGGGCTGCCTGCTCGGCCACGCGCACCACCATGGGTTTGCCGCCCAGGTCAGCCAGCGGCTTGCCCGGCAGGCGCGTCGAGGCCAGGCGGGCCGGGATGATGACGATGAACGCCATCGTTATTCCACTGCGTCTTGCAGGGTGCGCGCTTCGTCCGCCCACATGATGGGAATGCCATCGCGGATCGGATAGGCGAGGCGGTCGGCGCGGCAAATCAGTTCCTGCGCCTTCTTATCGTGTTCAAGCGGACCCTTGCAAACAGGGCAGACCAGGATATCAAGCAGTCGAGCGTCCACGACATTTCTCCACAATTTGTTGGGCCAGCGCGCTATCGATGCGCGCACTGACGGGGACGACCCACAGTCTCGGGTCATCTTTGAGATATTCAATTTGCGCACATTTTACTGCATCCTTCTCGGTGATCAAGATCACATCCGTGTCGAGTGTCGCAAATGGCTGGTCGAGGAAGTCGTGATGGTCGGGCAAGGGCAGTTCCGTGAAATCCAATCCGGCGCCGCGCAGCATGGCAAAGAAGCGCTGCGGGTTGCCGATGCCGGCCGCCGCCACGATGCGCTGGCCGCTGGCCGCCAGGGTTGCAAGCGCCACGCTTTCACTGCGGTTCACCATGCGTTCGGCCACGCCGCCGGCCAGCAGCATCTGCACCACCAGCCCGCCCTGCGGCGCGACCTTGTCCACCAGTGCCGGCGCCAGCTCGGGCGCATTGATCACCGTCACGTCGCGCCGGCGGCGCGGCGATTCACGCAAAGGCCCCGCCGGCAGCAGCCAGCCATTGCCCGCGCCGCGGCCGTCGAACAGCACGATTTCCACGTCACGCCGCAAGGCGTAATGCTGCAAGCCGTCGTCCGTCACCAGCACGTCGACGTCCGGGTGCGCGGCCAGCAGCGCCCTGCCCGCTTGCGCGCGGTCGCGTCCCACCATCACGGGGCAGCCACCGCGCTGGAAGATCAGCAGCGGCTCGTCGCCCACCTGCTGCGGCGTGGAAGCAGCGGTGACGGCGCGCGGCGAACGGTCGGCGCTGCCATGACCACGCGAAATGACGCCAGGGCGCATGCCCGCGTCGCGCAAGGCTTGCACCAGCCAGATCGTCAGCGGCGTCTTGCCCGTGCCACCGATAAAAATGTTGCCGACGACGACGACGGGCACGGGCAGTCGCGCGGATGTCAGGATATTTGCCCGGTACAGGCCTCGCCGCACGGCGCTCAGGGCGCCGAACAGCAGGGAGACGGGCCACAGCGCGCACGCCAGCGGGCCGCGCGTCAGCCAGGCGCGGGTCAGTGTGGTTTCAAGCTTGGCGGGGGAGGATGTGGGCATGGGGGGAGGAGTAAAGGGCTGGGGTCTGACCCGGCGGGTCAGACCCCAATTTTGTTGCCGGTAACGGTCAAAGCTTACTTGCCCCCAGCTTGCGCCGCGAACGTCAGCTTTTCATAGCCGGCCAGGCGGGCCGCTTCCATGACGTGGATGACCATCTGGTGCATGGCGAACTGGTCGGCGTTGACCACGACCACGGGCGTCTGCGCCGGGACCTTGCCGCCATTGGCTGCCTTTGCCGCGTTCTGCAGGGCGTCGGCCAGGCCGGCCACGTCGCGGAACGAGACGGGCTCGCGGTTGACCGTGTAGTTGCCCTTGGCGTCGATGGTGACGTCGATCTGCTGCGGCTTCTCTTTCGCCTGCTCGGCGTCGGCCGTCGGCAAGGTGATCTGCAGCTCCGTAAACTTGCTGTAGGTGGTGCTGACCATGAGGAAGATCAGGATCACCAGCAGCACGTCAATGAACGGGATCAGGTTGATTTCGGGGTCTTCACGCCCCTTGCCTTTGCGGAAATTCATTTGCGGCCACTGTGGACGATGTCGACGAACTTGACGGCTTGCTGCTCCATGTCAATGACGAAGCTGTCGACGAGGGCGCGGAAGTGGCGGTAGAAGACGAGGGTCGGCATGGCGATGGCCAGGCCGAAACCCGTGTTATACAGGGCCACCGAGATACCGTGCGCCAATTGTGCGGGATTCGAGCCGCTGGCGTTTTGCGAACCGAAGATTTCAATCATGCCCACCACCGTGCCGAACAGGCCCATCAGCGGCGCCAGGGTGGCGATCGTGCCCAGAGTCGTCAGGAAACGTTCCAGCGTGTGGGCCACGCCGCTGCCCGCCTCTTCGATCGATTCCTTCATCACCTCGCGCGGCGCGTCGACATTGCGCAAGGCGGCGGCCAGCACCACGCCCAGCGGCGAATTGCTTTCCAGCTTGGCCACCGTGTCCGGCGTGATTTTGCCGCTGCGATACACCTGCACCACTTCATCGAACAGCTTGCGAGGCAGTATCTTGGCGCGGCGCAAATACAGCAGGCGCTCGATGATCAGGGCCAGGGCAACGATGGAAGCGATCAACAACAGCCAGATGGGCCAGCCAGCGGCTTGAAATATAGCGAGCAAAAGAAACTCCTGGTAAAGGGAAGGCGATGAATCGCCCGAACAGCCTGTATTGTACCGAGCGCCGAAGACCGATTGTACGTGCGCGCAGGAATGGCGCAATGTAGCGCGTTGCCGCGCCGGCGGCAAGTGGCGCCTGCATGGTACCTGTCCCCAGCGCGCTGGCGGGAGCCCAGTTTTGCACACTTTGTGTGGATAAGATTGTGAGCAAGCATGAAGTACAGCATGCAAGTCATTGATTTACATGGGAATTATCGTGCTGCGCAAAATACAGGCATAGCAGCTTATCGACAGTAGTCAATGTCAATAAGTTAATGTTTAAAGAGTTCTGCACATTTACTGTGGACAAGATTGTGCGCAAAGCCGAGGAATTTAATCAAGTCATTGATTTTAAAGGAAATTAAATCAATGCGTAAAAAAGTGGCAGCAAGCGCGCAATCGGCGCCAGACAGGCCCTCAAAGTTCTGCACACAATCTGTGGACAAGATTGTGCGCAAGCGTACGGATACGCGCCAAGTACATTGATTTATATCGTTTTTATTGCCATGCATAAAAATGTGGCATTGGCTGAAAAGCGTGTTTTTCACGGCCCGATTCCACTTCAAAACAGCAGTTTTCCACCGCCAGCGCAGTTCCACACATAAAGTGTGGATAAGATTGTGAGCAAGCCGATTGACTCCATGCAAGAGCATTGATTTTAAAGGGATTTTTTTCTCTGCTGAAAAATAAGGCAGCAATTCAACATGCTCACACGGTGGAAAACCCGGATAAACCACGAAACGGTTTATGCAGTTTTGCACACATTCTGTGGATAAGATTGTGAGCAAGGCGTACGGTGCGATGCTACACCCTTGATTTATATGGCTATTTTTATGCTGCGCAAAATTAAGGCAAGCCATGCCATAGGCCTTCCCGTGGATAAATCCGGTGCCGCGCCAGAGTTCTGCACATTTTTTGTGGATAAGATTGTGCGCAAGGCCATGCATGGCATACTAAGCGCTTGATTCATAGGCACTTTATTTCCGTGCGCAAAAATGTAGCAAGGCACTTTTATCGCTCGGACAAGGCCAGCCCAGCCATGTTTGTCCAAGGCAAAAAGTTCCGCACACTTTCTGTGGATAACTTTGTGCGTAAGTGGCAGGGGCTACACTGATGTGCTTGATATTAAAGGATTTTTTCCCTGTGCACGCAAATCAGGCATACGGGAATTCGTCATGAAATCAATTACTTAGAAATAGAACTTGTTGTTTTGCGCGATATATGACATAAGCATGACCTCGCCGATAATATGTGGACAGTTCCCTTCCCGCTCCCAGCTTTATGATGACCGACAACCCGACTGACAGCGGTTTTGCCGCCCCGCCCGTGCTGACCGTCAGCGCCCTGAACCAGGCCGTCGCGCGCCTGCTCGAGCGCTCGTTCCCCCTGACCTGGATCGCCGGCGAGATTTCCAACTTCACGCGCGCCGCTTCCGGCCACTGGTACTTCACCTTGAAGGACGATGGCGCCCAGGTCCGTGCCGTGATGTTCCGCGGCCGCGCCCAGTACGCGGGCTTCACGCCGCGCGAAGGCGACAAGGTCGAAGTGCGCGCCCTCGTCACCCTGTATGGCGCGCGCGGCGATTACCAGATCAATGTGGAAGCCATCCGCCGCGCCGGCGTGGGCGCCCTGTACGAAGCGTTCCAGCGCCTGAAGGAAAAGCTGGCAGCGCAAGGCCTGTTCGACCAGGAACGCAAGCGCGCCATCCCCATGTTCGCGCGCAGCATCGGCATCGTCACCAGCCCGCAGGCGGCCGCCCTGCGCGACGTGCTGATCGCGCTCAAGCGCCGCGCGCCGCACGTCAACATCATTCTGTACCCGACGCCCGTGCAGGGACAGCAGGCGCCGGAAAAGATCGCGCACGCCATCCGCACGGCATCGACAAGGGCCGAGTGCGACGTGCTGCTCGTGTGCCGTGGCGGCGGCAGCATCGAGGATTTATGGTCGTTCAACGATGAAGCCGTGGCCCATGCGATTGCCGATTGCTCCATGCCCGTGATCAGCGGCGTGGGACACGAGACGGATTTCACCATCGCCGACTTCGCGGCCGACCTGCGCGCGGCCACGCCGACGGCGGCGGCCGAACTGGCGGCCACGCCGCGCGCCGACTGGATGGCATCCCTGCGCGCCGACGCGACGGACCTGCGCCGCGCCATGCGCCGCAGCCTCGATGACGCGGCGCAAACCTTGGACCGCCACAGCCGCCGCCTGCTCAACCCGAAGGCGCAGCTGCAGCAGCAGCGATTGCAGCTGCTGGCCCTGTCGACGGCCATGACGCATGCGGCGCGCGCGCCCGTGAACCAGTCGCGGTACGCGCTCGAACGCCTGCGCTCGCGCTGGGCCAACCTGCGGCCCGACGTCACGGCATCGCGCACGCGGCTGGTGGAAGCCCAGCGGCGCAGCGGCGCGGCCATGGCGCAGCAGCTGGGCCAGCGGCGCCACCGCCTCGACGGCCTGGCGGCGCAGCTGGAACTGCTCAATCCCCAGCGCACCCTGGAGCGCGGCTACGCGATACTGCGCGATGAAAAAGGGAATATCGTGCGCTCGCCGGCGCAGCTGCAGGCGCGCCAGAACGTCAACGTGCGCCTGGCCGAAGGCAGCGCGCAGGTCGGCATCGCCAGCGTGCAAGCCAGCCTGGAATAAGCGTTGGAATAAAAAAGGCCGGGGAAGAACCCCGGCCCAACACCTTCCCTACTGAGTGGACTGCTACCGCAACTGCTCTTTCACACTACCTGACTTAGAACTTCATCGACACGCGCGCGCCAAACGTGCGCGGCGCGTTGTAGAAGGCGCCGTAGATCTGCTGCGTCGGCTGGCATGGCATGCCCACGTCCGTGCAGATTTCATTGACGTCCAGCTTGACCGCCTTGTCCGTGGCGTTCTGCACGAACGCTTCCACCGTGTAGGCCTTGTTGGCCGGCTGGAAGCGCAGGCTCAGGTCCAGGGTCGTGTAGGCTTCCTGGCGCTTGACGCCGGCATGGCCCGGCACGTCGCCGTTGAACGCCCCCGCCCCCACGTACGACATGGTTTCATAGTGCACCGAAGCGCGCGGCGTGATCTGGCCGCCGGCGACATTGAAATCATGCTCGTACTGGACGGTCGTGGAAAACTTCGGCGCATGCTTCATGGTGCTGCCGCCCACGTTCACCAGTGGCGCCGTCGAACCGCAGGACTGGCCATTCGCGCGCGCCGCATCGACGTCGCAGGACATGAAGTCGTCATACACGGCTTTGAGCCAGGTGGCGTTGCCCGTCAGGCGGTCGACCTTCGTTGGCCGCCACACCCACTCCGCTTCCAGGCCCTTGACGGTGGCGCCGGCCGCGTTGAAGTTGGCCAGCACGCTGTTGACCACCTGCGACTCGAGCTTGTCCTTGTACTTCATCAGGAAGGCGTCGAGGTTCAGGGTCAGTTCGCGGTTCAGCAAGTCCGACTTGAAGCCGATTTCATAGCTGGTCAGCTTTTCCGGCTTGGTGGTGGCGCCGCCGTCGCCGATGGCCGGCGAATGGAAGCCCGTCGTCACGGAACCGAACAGCAGAATGTCCGGGCGCAGCTTGTACTCGATGCGGCCCAGCCAGGTGGCCTGGCCGTATTTCAGGTCGGCCGTATTGTCGCCTGGCGTATTGCCGCAGGTGGCGGCCGTGATGGCGCCGCCCGGGCCGATATTGTGCGTGTTGGCCAGGCCCGTGCCCGGCGTGACGAGTTGGCGCAGCTGGTCGGCAGTGAGGACCGTGGTGCCCAGCGGGGTATTGGCCGGCCAGTTCGGGCATGCCCAGTTCTTGCCGCCGATGTCGAATTTATGGTCTTTCGTGTAGCGCGCGCCGGCCGTCAGCTTGATCTGGTCCGTCACTTGCTGGCTGACCTGGCCGAACACGGCTTTCGATTTGAGCTGGCGGTCGCCCTGGATGAAGGACATCGACGAGGCGTACTGGCCCACGGTCGGCTGCACGAAGATCACGGCGCCATTGGCGATATCCTGCTGCACGGCAGCCTGCGAAATCTGGCTGCGGTCGATATCGAAGCGCACCTTGTTCTTTTCATTGAACAGGAACAGGCCGGCCACCCACTGGAACGGCGCGTCGTCGTCCGAGCGCGCCTGCAGCTCGTGCGAATAGCTGTCGAACTGCGCCCAGTCCGTGCGGTTTTCCGACTTGAAGCCGGGGAACAGGCCCGCATCGGAGTCGTTGCTGTTCTGGCGCTTGTAGCGGCTCCAGCTGCCCAGGTACGTGAAGTCCAGCGCGTCCGTCGGCTTGTAATTGAGCTTGCCCTTGTAGGTCAGAATCGACTGGTCCAGGGTGCCCGGCGTGTCGATCAGGGCCGAACGCAGCTTCTCGCCCCGTTTCGGTTCAGCCGCCAGGTAGACGTTGCCGGCGCCCTGGTCGAGGAAGTAGTCGGCGATGAAGGTACCGCGCAGCTGCGGCGTGAACTTCCACAGCAGCGAGGCGCGCACGCCCATCTGGTCGCCGGCGCCATACTTGGCCGTGCCCGGCATGACGTTCGAGCCGCGGCGGAAGTCCACCGTGCCGTCGTGGCTATCCTTGATGGCGGCGATGCGCAGCGCCACGTCGTCGGAAAACGGGATATTGATCATGCCCTGCGTCTGCAGATGGCGCTTGTCGCCCACCGTGATGCCGGCCGAACCCATGAACTTGGCCGTGCTAGGCGCGGCCGACACGAGGTTGACGGCGCCGGCCGTGGAATTGCGGCCGTTCAGCGTGCCCTGCGGTCCGCGCGCCACCTCGACGTGCGACAGGTCGTACATCAGCGCCGTGGCGCCCTGGGGACGCGGCGAATACACGCCATCGACATAAAAGGCGACGGCCGGGTCACCCAGCTCCGTGTGGTTGGCCGAACCGACGCCGCGCATGTAGACGTGCACGCCGCCCGAGTCGCCATGCTGCTCGACGACGAGGCTCGGCACCATGGTGGCCAGCGAGGCCAGATCCTTGACCTGGTTGTTTTGCAGGGTGTCCTGGTTGAAGGCGGTGACGGCCAGCGGCGTCTCCTGCACGAAGGTATTGCGGCGCGTGGCCGTGACGACGATGCGGTCCATCTGTTCGGCTGCCGGCTTTGCCGCGTCGGTGGCTGCAGCCTCCTGGGCCATGGCGGCGCCGCTGCCCAGCAAGATGAACTGGGCGAAGGTCGCATGCGCCAGGCTGAGGGCGATGGTATTGCGTTTGAGCTGTTGCATTGTTGTTGTCTCCTGTACCGCTGGTTGATTGATGATCACATAGCTCTTTGGCTATTGCTGCACATTTTTTGGGTGTCAATCTGAAGTCATGTCGCCTCCGTGCGGGGTCAATGGGTAGCCACGGCGCGCCCGGCCGTGTCGAATAGAAAGGCATGGCCCTCTTCCGGCGCAAAGCCGATGGCGCTGCCCTGCGCCAGACTGTGGCGCGCCTCGCCATGCAGCTTGATGGCCACCGCGTGCGAACTGCCGTCGAGCGTCGCGTGGATGATCTGCGCATCGCCCAGCTGCTCGATCAGGGTCACCGTGGCGCCGTAGCCTTCGTGGCGCGGCACCAGGCGCAGGTGTTCGGGGCGTATGCCAACCAGCATGCCCGCCTCGCAGCCAAGCTGGCTGGCCAGCGCGGGGACGGCGGCGCACGGCAAGAAATTCATGCGCAGCGCGCCGATGAAGCCGGCCACGAACTGGCTGGCCGGCTGGCGGTACAGGTCCAGCGGCGCACCCACCTGCTCCAGGTGGCCGCCGTGGAAGACGGCGACCCGGTCACCGAGAGTCATGGCTTCGACCTGGTCGTGCGTCACGTAGATCATGGTGGTACCCAGTTCCTGGTGCAGCTTGGCCAGTTCGATGCGCGTCTGCACGCGCAAGGACGCGTCGAGGTTGGACAGCGGCTCGTCAAACAAGAACACCTTGGGCTGGCGCACGATGGAGCGGCCGATGGCCACGCGCTGGCGCTCACCGCCCGACAAGGCCTTGGGCTTGCGGTCGAGCAGGTGCGTGATCTGCAAGATCTCGGCCACCTTGCCGACGGCCGCGCGCACTTCCGCTTCCGGCTTGCCCGCCAGTTTCAAGGCAAAGCCCATGTTGTCGCGCGCCGTCATGTGCGGGTACAGCGCATAGCTCTGAAAGACCATGGCGATGCCCCGCTCGGCCGGCGCCACGTCGTTGGCCAGCAGGTCGCCGATGCGCAGCTGGCCCGCGCTGATGTCTTCCAGTCCCGCGATCATGCGCAGCAGGGTCGACTTGCCGCAGCCGGATGGCCCGACAAAGACCATGAATTCGCCGTCGTGGATATCGAGGTCCAGGCCCTTGACGATTTCCGGGCCGTCGCCATAGGTCTTGCGGATGCCGCGCAGGGAAATGGCGGCCATGTCAGTGCTCCTCGGCCAGCACGGCGGCGTGGGACGCGCGCTGCGCGGCGATGAAATCGCGGTACCACAGGGCGCTGTCCTTGAAGCTGCGCTGCTGCGTGGCGTAATCGACGTAGACCATGCCGAAGCGCTTGGCGTAACCCGAGTTCCACTCGAAGTTGTCCATCAGGCTCCAGTAGAAATAGCCGCGCACGTCGATGCCCTGCGCGATCACGGCGCGCAAGGCGTCCAGGTGCAGCTGCACGTACTCGATGCGCGGCGCGTCGTGGATCTTGCCGTCGACGGGCTTGTCGGCCACGGCCATGCCGTTTTCCGTGATGTAGACGGGCGGCAGCCGGTATTCGCGGTGCAGGCCGACGAGCAGTTCCGTCAAGCCCTGCGGATAGGTTTCCCAGCCCATGTCGTTGACACCGAGCTTGCATTCGGGCTTGCGCGGCGGCGTCTCGGCGCTCATGAAAGCGCGCGTGTAATAGTTCACGCCAAGGAAATCGATGGGTTGCTTGATATCTATGAAATCGTTTTCAAAGATGGATAAAGCAGAAGCGTCGATGTGTTTCAGGGCCAGCGCCGGGTAACGGCCCTTGAAGATGGCGTCCATATACCACTGCACCGAGCGCGCATATTCGAGTTCGGCCAGCTCGCGGTCCTGGGCGCTGTCGGTGGCCGGCGTGGCCGTCCATTGATTGAGCACGATGCCCAGTTTCGCGGGCGGATTGACGGCGCGCATCGCCTGCATGGCCAGGCCGTGCGACAGCAGCAGATGGTGCGACACTTGCACGGCGGCGGCCGGGTCGGCCATGCCGGGGGCGAACTGGCCCGTGCCGTGGCCCAGCACGGCCGTGCACCACGGTTCGTTATGGGTGGCGATGCTGGCGACCTTGTGGCCGAAGCGGCGCGCCACTTCGGCCGCATAGGCGGCAAAGTGGTAGCAGGTGGCGCGATTGAGCCAGCCGCCCTCGTCCTGCAAGGCTTGCGGCAAGTCCCAGTGGTACAGGGTCAGGTGCGCGTCAAGCCCCTTGGCGGCCAGGGCGTCGAGCAGGCGCCCATAGAAATCGAAGCCGGCCTCGTTCCAGGCGCCGGAACCCGTGGGCTGCACGCGCGACCAGGACATGGAAAAGCGGTAGGCGTTCACGCCCAGGCTGGCGATCAGCTCCACGTCCTCCGCGTAGCGGTGATAGTGGTCGCAGGCCACGTCGCCATTGCTGCCGTCGATGATCTTGCCATCCGTGTGGCTGAAGGTATCCCAGATGGATGGGCCGCGGCCGTCGATGGCGGCGGCGCCCTCGATCTGGTAGGCGCTGGTGGCCACGCCCCAGGTGAAGGTGGCGGGAAAGTTGGTGTCAATATCGTCGTTATGCATGGTGGTCATGTCAGTGTGAGTGGATGAAAAAAAGTGCTAGCCTTTGACGGCGCCCTGGGTCAGTCCTTCAATTAAACGCTTCGAGGCGACAAAAAACATCAGCAGCAGCGGCAGCACGGCGATGGCGGCGCCCGTCATCAGCGCGCCCCACTCCGTGTTGTTCGGCGCCTGCATGCTGCGCAGGGCCAGCGGGATCGTGTAGTTCTCGACCGAGCGCATGACGACCAGCGGCGTGATGAAGTTGTTCCACGAGTTGATGAAGGTGATCAGGCCCAGGGTGCCCATGGCGGGACCGATCAGCGGCAGCACGACTCTCCAGTAGATGGCGAATTCGCCGCAGCCGTCGATGCGCGCCGCCTCGATCAGATCCTTCGGAATCGCCGTGCCGATGTACTGGCGCATGAGGAAAATCCCCAATGCGCCGGCCGCGCCAGGCACGTACAGGGCGCGCGGCTGGTCCAGCCATCCGAGGAAATCCATCAGCATGAACGTGGGAATCATGTTCATGAACGAGGGGATGATCATCGACGCCATCACCAGGGTGAACAGGGGCCGCTTGAAGCGGAACTCGTACATGGCGAACGCATAGCCGCCCAGCGAGCAAAAGAACAAGGTCAGCGCCGTCGTCATCAGGGCCACGTACAGGCTGATGCCGATATTGCGCCAGAACGGCAGGCGCTCCTGCAGCAATTCCAGGTTGTTGAGCAGGGCCGTGCCGAACCAGCGCGGCGGCGGCAGGCTGTAAATCTCGGCGCTCGTGTGCGTGGCGAAGACGAACATGAAGTAGAACGGCGCGACCATGATCAGGGCGCCGATGGCCACCATGGCGTAGGCCGTCCAGCGGGTGGTTTTCATCGGACCTCCTTGCGCTCATTGCGCTCATTGCGTTCGTTGCGGCTGAAAATGCGGTTGTTGACCCAGGTGGTGCTGGCGATGATCAGGAACAGCAGCCAGGAAATGGCCGACGCCGTGCCGAAGTCGCCCGAGGAAAACGCCGTCTTGTAGACGAAGATGGCCGTCGTCATCACGGACTGGCTTACGCCGCTCGATTCGGCCACCAGCACGAACGGTTCCTCGAACAGCTGCAGGTTGCCCATGATGGTGAGTGTGACGGCCAGGTAGATCATGGGGCGCAGCTGCGGCAAGGTGATGTACCAGAATTGCTGGCGTTTCGACGCGCCGTCGATGGTGGCCGCTTCATACAAATCCTTGGGGATCACCTGCAGCGCGGACAGATACAGCACCAGGTTCCAGCCCAGGTAGCGCCAGAAAATCACGAAGGCGACGGCCGGCTTGATGAACAGCGAGCTGCCCAGCCAGTCGATCGATTCCGCCGGAAACAGGCCGCCGACGAGCGGCAGGCTGGCGCACCATTGGATCAGCACATTGATCTGGCCATAGTCGCGCGAGAACAGGGTATTGAAGACCATGGCGATGGCCACGCTGGACGTGATGAACGGTAAAAAGTAAATGCCGATCACCAGGTTGCGCGAGCGCTTGAAGCTGTTGTGGATGAACGCTGCCAGTGGAATGGCGACCAGGTGCTGCGGCACGCCCGAGGCCAGCGCCAGCCAGACGGTATTGCCCAGCGAGCGCAGAAACCACGGGTCGCTCAAGGCATACTTGTAGTTGTCCAGGCCCACCCACTGCATGGCTTCCACGCCGCTGGCCGCTTCCCACTGGTTGAACGACAGATAGATGGAAAACAGCAGCGGGAACAGGCTGAAGACGGCGAACAGGATGAAGAAGGGACTGATGAAAATATATGGCGCCCACTTCTTCATGTTGAAGCGTTTCCTGGCGGGCCGCGCTGCAGCTGCAGCGGGCGCGCCATCGGTACAAGGCATGGAAGTAGTCATGCTGCTCCTAGCGCCGCGCGCGGTGGGTGATCAGGGCCTTGGCGTCGGCCAGGGCCGTCTTGATATCCTTGTTTTGCGCCAGCACGCTTTCCAGTTCCATGTTGACGATGTCGCGCGCCACGGCGTCGAATTTGTCGACGCGGATGACGGGGATTTTCGCCGCCGTGTCGCGCGCCAGCAGGCGCGTCTTCTGGCCGCCGAAATACGGCTGCGGCTCGTCCATCATCGGGTCCGCATACGCGGCCTTGAGGGCCGGGAAGGCGCCGATCTCTTTGAGCGAGTGCAGCTGGATATCCTTGTTGACGGTCATGAACTTGATGAATTCCCAGGCCTGGGTTTTATTCGCCGCCTTTTTCGGAATGCCATAGAACGAGCCGCCGTACGACGCCAGCGCGCCGGCCGGCAGGTTCGCCGCGCGCCACTGGCCCTTGGAATCGGGCGCCAGCCACTTGGCCAGGTGGCCGCTCAACCACGAACCCATCATCTGGCTGGCCACCTTGTCGCGCTTGAAGCCTTCGGCCCACTCGCCCGTCCAGGCCACGGTGCGCGCATCGATGCCGGCGACCCGCGCCGCCTTGGCCAGTTCGAACGCCTTGACGAAGCGGGGCGAGTCGACCAGCACCTGGCCCTTGTCGCCAAAATAGATGCCTTCGCCATCTTTCAAATTGGCGCGGATATAGATATCGGCCAGGTCGCTGGCGCCGGCCAGCAGATAGGTGCCGGTGGCGGCCTTGAGCTTCTTGCCGGCGGCGATATATGACTCCCACGATTGCGTCAGATCGGTTTCCTTGATGCCCGCCTTGTCCATCAAGTCCTTGCGGTAGAACAGCGTGCCCGGTCCCAGGTCGGCCGGCATGGCGCCCAGGGTGCCGCGCGAACTGGTTGCCTGCACGAACGTGAACGGCACGAACTGGGCGCGGTACTGCCCTGCCCCGTATGGCGGCTGCAGCAAATCTTCCATGCCCTTCGATTCGGCGAAGCTGCCGACGTAGCGGAAGTCGATGGCCATCACGTCAGGCAGGCGCGCGCCGGCCGCCAGCGCCGTCGTCATCGAGTTATGGTGGTCGTCGATCTGCAGGCTGACCAGCTTGACCTTCACTTGCGGATACAGCTTTTCCCACAGGGGCAAGGCCGTTTTCACGGCGCGGTCCAGGTCGGGGAACGAGGCGACGGTAATCGTGGCCGGGGCCAGCGCCGGCAGGGCGACGGCCGGCGGAACGGCTGCGGGCGCGGCGGCCACACCGGCGGCCAGAGTCAGCGCCGCCAGAGGGGCGGCGCCAAGGATGCTTGACTTCATTATTTCATCTCCGTTTATTGAGCGTCTTCTATCTTGAAAACGTTTTCACAACATGTGTCCATTTAACACCGCAAAGAAAATCAAGTCAATCGAAAAAGTTGTCATTTTTATTGAGGGCAGCGTGGCGAGATGCATGCCATGACGCGTGTTCTCCTATGAAAAGACACAAAAATCCGCCATTTTGAGATGCTGTTGTTTTTCGTGAAAACGTTTTCAAGGGTAGGTCGGGTTAGCGCGCAAGCGCGTAACCCGACAACACCGTTGGCGGCAAAGGCATGGTTCCTGCGCATTGTTGGCTACGCTGTGTCGGCTTACGCCCTGCGGGCTAACCCGACCTACCCCGAGCGACGGTCCCCTGTGGGCATTTATGGTAATCTTTCGATGAAAAGGTTTTCAGAGCACTGAGAACCAGCCATCTTGATATCCAGGAATCACCTTGAACGATAGCGCCCACGCTGCTCCCCCTTCCACCCTGCTCGACGTGGCCCGCCAGGCCGGCGTGTCGCCCAGCACCGTTTCGCGCATCCTCAATGGCACGGCCAGGGTCTCCGACGACAAGCGCGACGCCGTGCTGGCGGCCATTGCGCACATGAAATTCGCGCCGAACCAGATGGCGCAAGGTCTGAAGAAGGGCCGCTCGATGACCATCGGCATCGTGGTGCAAGATATTTCCAGCCCCTTCTTCGACGAAAGCCTGCGCGGCGTGGACGACGGCTTGAAGGACACGGGCTACGCGTCCGTCATCGTCAGCGGGCACTGGAATGCGCAGGAAGAGGCGGACCGCATCCGCTTGCTGCTGGCGCGGAAGGTCGACGGGATCATCCTGCTGTCGGGGCGCATCTCGGACGAGAGCGTGCTCGATTTCTCGCAGCAGCGGCCCATCGTCTCGACGGGCCGCCTGCTGGCCACGAAAAGCGCCATCGGCTTCAAGCTCGACAACGAATACGGCGCCTACCTGGCCGTGCGCCACCTGGTGGAACTGGGCCACCGCCGCATCGCCTTCGTGGCCGGCCCCGCCAACAACACGGATGCGGCCGAGCGCCTGACGGGCTACCAGCGCGCGCTGCGCGAAGCGGACATCGCCATCGACCCGAAGCTGATGGTGGAAGGCGATTTCCACGAGGCAAGCGGGATGCTGGCCATGAACCATTTGTTCGATACGCAGCAGCAATTCAGCGCCGTCTTCGCCGCCAACGACCTGTCCGCCTACGGCGTGCGCCTGTGCCTGTACCGCAAGGGCATCCGCGTGCCCGACGATATCTCGCTCGTCGGTTTCGATGACTTGCCCGGCTCGTCCTACACGACACCGCCGCTGACGACCATCCACCAGCCCCTGTACGACATCGGCCGCATCGCCACGGAAGCGCTGCTGGGACTGATCAATGGCGAGGCCGTGCAGGCGGCCATTCCACCGTTGGAACTGATCGTTCGCGAGACCACCCGGCGCATCCGTTGAGGCTTGCGGCTGGGAACTTTTCCGCCCGATTCAGGCTGAACGAGAATCACTACGCGACCGGCACCAGCAACGCGTGCCGGAATCTGCAGCAATGGCGCATCCGCTTTACAATAGTGGCTCGTTCAGCAAGAATGCCTGCTTCAAGCAAGCTTGGCTCAACCCTCCGGCCACAGGCTGGAAGACTCCGAACACTCACCATAAAGGGACATCACATGGAACATACTCTGCCACCACTGCCATATGAAATGGACGCTCTGGCGCCGCATATTTCGAAAGAAACCCTGGAATACCACTATGCCAAGCATCACCAGGCGTATGTCACCAACTTGAACAACCTGATCAAGGGTACCGAGTTCGAGAACATGTCGCTGGAAGAAATCATCAAGAAATCGTCGGGCGGCATCTTCAACAATGCAGCCCAGGTATGGAACCACACCTTCTACTGGAACGGCATGAAGCCGGCCGGCGGCGGCGCGCCTGCGGGTGCCGTAGCTGACGCGATCAACGCCAAATGGTCGTCGTTCGACAAGTTCAAGGAAGAATTCACCAAGTCGTGCGTGGGCAACTTCGGTTCGGGCTGGACCTGGCTGGTGCAAAAAGCCGACGGTTCCGTCGACATCGTCAATACGTCGAACGCCGGCTGCCCGCTGACCACCGGCGACAAGCCGCTGCTGACCTGCGACGTCTGGGAACATGCCTACTACATCGACTACCGCAACCTGCGCGCCAAGTACGTGGAAACGTTCTGGGGCCTGGTCAACTGGGACTTCGTTGCCAAGAACTTCGCGTAAGCGCGGAACCTTGTCAACGTAGGGCGAAAAGAAGCCTGCGCCATCCCGCGCAGGCTTTTTTTTGCCTGCTGAAAGGCACGGCGCTGCGCTACAATCACTGCCCCGCCACCGCTATCTCCCTCTGCCACGATGTCCGCTCGCCTGCTGCGCCGCCTGTTGATCCTGCCCCTGCTGGCGTGCCACCTGCACGCGTGCGCGGCCGCCCCATCGCCCCTGCTGTCCGACTACACGCACAATGCCTGGGGCGCCCTGCAAGGCGCGCCCGTCGATGTGCTGAAATTCGCCCAGGGCAAGGATGGCTGGCTGTGGATCGCCACGGCCACCGGCTTGTACCGCTACGACGGCGTGCGCTTCGACAGGGTCGACAGCGTGTACGGCCACCGCCTGCCGTCGAGCAATGTGCTGGGCCTGGCCACGCCGGCAGACGGCGCCGTGTGGGTCGGCTACCGCCTCGGCGGCGTCAGCGTCTTTCGCAAGGATGGCACACGCACCTACCGCGAGGCGGACGGCTTGCCGCCGGGTGCCGTGTTCCATATCGAGGTAGCGCCCGACGGCGCCATCTGGGTCGGCACGCGCGATGGCGCGGCGCGCCTGGCGCCGGGCGCCGACCGTTTCGTTGCGCAGGCAGCCAACGTGGGCCTGCCCGACAAGCGCGTCTACCAGATCCTGTTCGCCCGCGACGGCACGCAGTGGATGGGCACCATGCATGGCGCCTATTTCCGCAGGCCGGGCGAGACGCGCTTTTCCCATGCCTGGCCGCGCACCATCCTCACCGGCATGGATGAAGCGCCAGATGGCGCCATCTGGGCCGTCGATGCGCAAAGCAATTACTACCGCGTGCGCACCAGCGCGCCGCGCGGCGGTGCGCCCATCCGGCCCGACGCCAGCGGCAACAGCATCCGCTTCGACAGCGCCGGCACCATGTGGCTGATGCAGCCCGATGGCATCGAACGCAAGTTCGACCCTTCCGGCCCCAGCCTGCCGGCCCAGCGCCTGACGCGCCAGAACGGCATCAGCGGCCCGCTGCCGCAGACCTCGTTCCAGGACCGCGAAGGCAATCTGTGGTTCGGCACCTCGACGGGCCTGGACCGGCTGCGGCCGAACCGCCTGAAGACCTTGGCCGTGGCCGTGCCCTTCGACCATCCCGGCATGCTGCCGGGGCCCGACGGCGATGTGTGGATCGGCGACTACGTCAGCGACGTGCGCAGCTTTACGGCCGACGGCATGAAAAAAGTGATCCTGAAAGGGGCGCTGGCGGCCAGCCACTGGGCGCCCGACGGCACGCTGTGGCTGGGCAACGAGCAGGAACTCCACCATCGCGCGCGCAACGGCGCCATGACGCGCGTGGCGACGCCCGTGCAGGGACTCGATCCGCAAGCGCTGCAGCAAGACCGCTCGGGCGCCCTGTGGGCCTCGTTTTCCGGCGGCGGCCTGTTTCGCCGGAGCGAAGGAAAATGGATCGCCAACGGCGGCCTCTCGGGCTTGCCGACGGTGCTGACGACGGCCATGGCGATGGATGGCGCCGGCACCGTCTGGCTGGGCCATGCCGACAATACCATCAGCCTGGTGGCCGACGGCCAGCGCGCGGGCGCCGTCAAACGGCTCGGCGCGCCCGAGGGCCTGCAAATGGGCACCGTGCTGCAGCTGTACCGCGATGGCGACGCGATGTGGGCCGGCGGCGAAAACGGCGTGGCCCTGTACCGCGCCGGCCGCTTCCACACCTTGCGCGGCGCGCGCGGCACGGTGTTTCGCGGCGTGTCGGGCATCGTGCGCCTGCCGGACGGCGACCTGTGGCTGCATGGCGCGGACGGCATAGCCCATATCGGCGCCGCCAGCCTGGCCGCGTGGATGCGCGACGGCAGCGCCGTCGCCTCCGAACGCTTCGACGCGCTCGACGGCTTGCAGGGCCATGCCTCGCAGCTGCGCCCCGTGCCGTCGCTGATCCATGCGCCCGATGGCAAGCTGTGGTTTTCCACCTCGGCCACCATCGGCATGCTCGACCCGCTGCATATCCGCCGCAACGCCCTGGCGCCGCCCGTGCAGATCCACAGCCTGCTGGCCAATGGCGTGCGTTACACGCTGGACGATGGCAAGCCGCAGCACCTGCCGCAAGGCAGCAAGACCCTGCAGATCGGCTTCACGGCCCTGAGCCTGTCGATGCCGGAACGCGTGCGCCTGCGCTACAAACTGACGGGCGTGGACGCCGGCTGGCAAGAAGCGGTCGGACGCCGCGAAGCCTACTATACCAACCTCGCGCCCGGCAGCTACCGCTTCGAGGTCACGGCCGCCAACGAAGACGGCGTGTGGAACACGCAAGGGACAGGGCTAGCCATCGTCATCGCGCCCGCCTTCGTGCAAACGCCGTGGTTCATCGTGCTGCTGGCGCTGGGCGCCGCGCTGCTGCTGTATGGCGGCTACGTGCTGCGCATCCGCCACCTGACGCGCGACATGCAGGAGCGGCTGCAGGAACGCTTGCAGGAACGCCTGGCCGAACGTTCGCGCATCGCCCGTTCGCTGCACGACACCCTGCTGCAAAGCGTGCAGGGCCTGATCCTGTCATTCCACGCGCATGCGGACATGCTGCCCAAGGGCACGCGCGAACGGGCGCGCCTCGACGGCACCCTCAACCTGGCCGACCAGCTGCTGATCGAAGGCCGCGACCAGATCATGGACTTGCGCGCCTCGGCCGAACCGGACGAACTGCGCCTGGCGCTGCAGCAATTCGGCAAGGGCCTGGCCGAGCACCGCGCGCACGCGTTCACCGTGCATGTGAGCGGCACCTGCCGGCGCCTGCAGCCGCGCGTGCATGACGAGATCTATGCGATCGCGCGCGAAGCGCTGTTCAACGCCTCACGCTATGCCGAAGCGGCCAACATCGTGCTGGAACTCGACTATGCGGAGCAGGCATTCACCCTGCGCGTGCGCGACGACGGCTGCGGCCTCGATGACGCCGTGGCGCAAACGGGCCAGCGGCCCGGCCACTGGGGCCTGGTCGGCATGCGCGAGCGCGCCGCCGGCATCGCGGCCAGCCTGCGCATCGACAGCCGGCCAGGCGCCGGCACGCAGATCGAAGTAAGCGTGCCGGGCCGCCTCGCTTACTGAGGGCGCGCTGGCCGCCGGGCTTGTTCTATGTGAACCGCGATCGCGCCACACCGTGAACTGCATCTGCGCCAGCGCAAACGGGAGCGGGTGGCAAGCACCCATACTGGCCGCTCCGATGTCTTACCCGTTTGTGCCATGAGCAAACTCATCGATATTTCCCTGGACCGGTGGGACGCCAGCGGCAGCACCGCGCAGCAGGCGGCGGCGCAGCAGGCACTCGAAGATGGGCAGGTGCTGCTGCTGCCCGCGCTGGGCTTTCCCCTGCGGCAGGAAGAGCATGCGCTGCTGAACGGCGCCATGGGTAGCGCCAGCAGCGCCAAGAACATCAGCTGGGAGCCGGTGCGCGGCGTGCGCGGCCATGGCGACGCCTACGATGCGACCCTGCTGGCCGCGCTGATGCAGCGCTATGCGCGGCACACGCAGCGCCTGCTGGCCGGCTTGCTGCCTGGCTATTGCCTCCATCTGCAGCAAGGCAAAGGCAGCTTTCGTCCCGTGGAAATCGCCGGCCGCGTAACTTCCTGGCGCAAGGACGATACGCGCCTGCACGTCGACAGCTTTCCCTCCTCGCCCACGCAGGGCCGGCGCATCCTGCGCGTGTTCACCAACATCCATCCGCGCGACGCACCCCGCGTGTGGAAACTGGGCGCGCCATTCGAGCAGGTCGCGCAGCATTTCCTGCCTGTCGCGAAACGTCCGCAACCGGTGCTGGCGGCCCTGCTGCAATGGCTGCGCGTCACCAAGTCGCGGCGCACGGCCTACGATCACTACATGCTGCAGCTGCACGACGCCATGAAGGCCGACCTCGGCTACCAGGCGCAGGTGGAACAGCACACGCATGCGTTTGCGCCGGGCCAGACGTGGATCGTCTTCAGCGACGCCGTATCGCACGCGGCCCTGCGGGGACAGCATGCGCTGGAGCAAACCTGGCTGCTGCCCGTGCGCGCCATGGCCGCTCCGCACAAGTCGCCGCTGGCCATCCTCGAGCGCCAGTTGCAACGTCCGCTGGCCTAGCCGGGGCTCAGGCCGGCAAGCGGACCGCCTTGAAGCGCCGCCAGGCCTTGTGCATACGGCCATCGCTGCCTTGCGCCTGCGCGCGCGCCGCCAGATAGCCGCGCACGAAGGCAGCATGCAGCCGCAACCGGTCCTGGGCCGACTGGTCAGTCTGGCCGGTCTGGCCAGCCGGAACTTCGGGCAATTCCTGCAGCAGCCGGTCGGCCACCTGCACGTCGTTGAGCCAGCCCAGTTCATCCTGCAAGGCCGACAGCCGCCCCACATACGGATGCACGGCCCGACCCGCAAACAGCGAGGCAAAAAATTCCGTCGCATAGCGCGTCTTCTTGGCCGCGATGCGCACCCGGTGGCGCTGCTGCGGCGTCGCATGCAGCAGGCGCTTGCCGCGCTGCATCAGGCGGCGCTGGTCCTTGCGCAGGGTGGCACGGGCAAATGGCGAAACGCGCGCATCCAGGCGCCGCAATTGGCGCGCGGAACAGCTATCGCGCCAGGCGCGCGCCTGCAGCCAGCGCTGCAATCCCAGCATGCAGGCCGTGTAGCGCGCCGAGATGACGGCCTGGGCAGCCAGTTCGTGCTTGATGCGCGCCTGCGCGTGCGCCGCCTCCGCCAGCGCCGCCGCATCCGTGGCCGCCTCGCCATCGAGCTGCGCCAGGGTATTGCCCGCCAACACATCCCAGTCGCGCGCCTCGCCCAGCGCGCCGCCCAGCCACTCGAGTTCGCCCTTCAAGGCGTCCGGCAGCACCAGCAGCGACTTGAACATGCCCAGCGCCGAGCGCAGACGGCGCAGGCCCACGCGCATCTGGTGCACGCTTTCCACGTCCTCGCCTCCCGCCACGCCACCCTGGTTGCCGCTCACCTGCTCGAGGCAATTGCCGCAGATAGCGATGAAGGCTTGCTGCACCGTCATGCCGTCATCGAGCCGCAAAGGCTGCGCCTTGACGGCTTGCAAGGGATGCGATGCGGCCAGCCGGTAACCGCGCTCCGCCTTGCTCATGTGGCCCAGCTGCAGCGGCACGTCTTGCAGCAGGGCCAGCGCCACGTCGAACAGGCTGGACGCCTGGCCCTGCTTCAATTCCAGTTCGATCTCGCTGACGGGCACGCTGCGCGCGGCACCATCGGCGCCATCCGCGCCGCTTTCAATGACACCCTGGTCCAGCACGCATTCGATCTCGTCGCCCTGCGGCGTGCGCAACTGCCATACGGTGCGCTCCATGCGCGTGGTAAACACGGGCCGCAAGGCGTCGCGGATGGCGTCCTGGCGCAGCAGCGCGCGGATGGGCTGCTTGCGGCCGATGACCGAGTCGAGCGCGGCCAGGTCCGGTTGCGGCCCCGGCACCTCGCCCTCCCATTCGTGGCGGCTGTGCAAGCCGCCGCTGACCGTGCCGCCCGCCTTCAGGGTTTGCACCCAGCGGCCGTCCACCTGGCGCACGCGCAAGCCGGCCTGGTGGCGGCACAGCTGCAGATCGGGTGTGTCGACATAGATATCGTGCATCCGCAGCAGTTGCGGCTCACCTTGCGTGGATTGCGCCAGCAGCGGGTGCGCGCGCAAACGCGATACATCTTGCTGTGCCAGCAACAATTTCAATTCAATTTCCATGACCACTCCTTGCGAGACTCCTGATCGCCCATTGTAAGGCGCGTCCGGCCACGCGTACGGCGCACGCACACGGACCTTGATTTTGCGCGAAAATAAGCGCTTCATTCAACCAGGAGATGCCATGACCTACCACGCCGCCGAGAACCGCTACGACAGCATGCAATACCGCATCTGCGGGCGCAGCGGGCTGAAACTGCCGCTGCTGTCCCTGGGACTGTGGCATAACTTTGGCGACAGCAACAATCTGGCTTCGCAGCGCGACATGCTGCGCACGGCGTTCGACCTGGGCATCACGCATTTCGACCTGGCCAATAACTACGGCCCGCCGTATGGCAGCGCGGAAAGCAATTTCGGCAAGCTGCTGCGCGACGATTTTCTGCCCTATCGCGATGAGCTGATCATTTCCACCAAGGCGGGCTGGGACATGTGGCCGGGCCCGTACGGCCAGGGCGGCGGTTCGCGCAAATACGTGCTGGCCAGCCTGGACCAGAGCTTGCGGCGCCTGGGTCTCGATTACGTCGACATCTTTTACTCGCACCGTTACGACGCCGACACGCCGCTGGAAGAAACCATGGGCGCGCTGGCCACCGCCGTGCAGCAGGGCAAGGCGCTGTACGTGGGCCTGTCGTCGTATTCGCCGCAAAAGACGGCCGAGGCGGCCGCCCTGCTGAAGGAATGGAAAGTGCCGTGTCTGATCCACCAGCCTGCCTACAACATGCTCAACCGCTGGATCGAGGAAGACGGCTTGCTCGACACCCTGCAGCAGGAAGGCATGGGCTGCATCACGTTCACGGCCCTGGCGCAGGGGCTGCTCAGCGACAAGTACCTCGATGGCGTGCCGCAGGATGCGCGCGTCAACCGGCCCGGCGGCGGCTCGCTGATGCAACAGCATCTGAGCGCGGACAACCTGGCCCGCGTGCGCGCCCTGAACCAGATCGCCGCGCAGCGTGGGCAAACCCTCGCGCAGATGGCGCTGGCCTGGGTGCTGCGCGATCCCCGCGTCACTTCGACCCTGATCGGCGCGAGCAGCAGCGCGCAAATCCGCGAAAACGTAGCCGCGCTGCAGCAACTGTCGTTCACGGCCGACGAACTGGCCGCCATCGACGTGCAAGCGCGCGAAGGCCATATCAATCTGTGGGAAGGTCCGTCGCGAGCCACCTGAGGACCGTCCTGCGCTTGTGGAGGCGGCAGCGGGCAGGTAGACTGCCGCCGCCCCCAACTTCCGCGACAAGATTCCATGCACGCCATCCCCGCCATCACCTTTTGCCTGCTGCTATCCTGCGCAGCCAACGCCCGCGCGGCCAACTATTGCGACTCGCCGCAATGGTCGATCGTGCACAACAAGAGCTACGACGAGGTGATGGAGATCGCCACGAAGCGCGACAAGATCCGCGACGCCGAATGCAGTTTTACCGATGTGATCCTGAGAATCCAGAACGAGGAGGCGGGCATCGGGCGCTATCCGGGCATCCTGCTCATCGCCGACCAGCAGGATGAAAACTTCGTCGTCACCAGCCGCGTCGGCGCCTACACCATCTTCAGCTACCGCTACAACGACAAGCGCCTGCTGCAGTTTGCGATGAAAGATCACAGCTGGGCGGAAGGGGAAGCGTTCCAGGCCGGCGCCTACAAGATCACGGGCGTGAAGGAATTCAAGACCATCACGGGCTTCCCCACCACCTTGCTGGTGGTACAGACATTCCAGTTTTACGGGCCCAAATAGGGCGGCAGCAACGCGCCCAGTTCCTGCGCCACTTGCCGGCGCCGTTCCGGCGTGGCGAAGACGCCCACCGCCACGTGCCGGGTAGCATCATACATATCGTTGATGTGTATCAATTGGCGCGGCCCTTGCGGCATGGCGATGCGCGTGCGCCACGGCGCAAAGTGGTGGCGCCGGCAATGCCCGCCGCTGACCTGTTCGATGATCAGCTCGCCATCGCGCAGGGCGATGTGTTCATAGTCGCGCGCGTGGCGCAGGTAATGCAGCAGGGCGGTGGCCACCAAGCCCAGTTCAACGAACGAAAAGACGGGAATGTACCAGAGGCCGCGCAGCGCAAAGGCGGCGGCAATGACGAGGGAAAACAGGCATAGCAAGCCATAGGCGCGCAGCAACTGGCGCGCCGTCAAGGCACTGTGGCGCGCCAGCAGCCATTGCGGCTGCTCGCGCGAGTGATCGCGTGGCATGGCGCCTCCCGCACTATCGCTCCATCACCGCAGCGGCCCTCGCCGCCGCCAGGTTCAGCCAGCTTGCGCCAGGGTCAGGCGCCCATGCGCACCAGCGCATGGCCCACGTGCTGCCACCAGTGATCGCGCGACTTGACCTGTTTCAGGCAAGACGTGTCGATTTCCGTGGGAAACACGTGATCCTGGCAAGCCTTCGTTTCCAGGGCATAGCGCTGGTTTTCCGCCGCCGCCAGGGCCACGATCAGCCAGAACGCCAGCGCCAGCAAGACCACCAGCAAACTCCAGGCCAGGTGGTTGGTATTACTTTTTTCGCCAAAAAACTCGCGTGGCCGCGTCTCGCGGTACATCGACATCAAGTCTTTTTCTTTCTCTTGCGACATCTGCGTTTGCATCCTCTGACATCCTATCCTGTGCCGGCCGGCTGGCCATGGCGGCGCGCACGCCGCCTTGCCGCCATTTTACGCTGATGGCGCCACAGCGGCGGCAATTTGCGGCCGGCCACTGGCATCAGGAGCGCGGCGCTGGCGCCTGGGGAGCGCCGGGTTCGCCATCGCCGTCCTCTGCAGGCCGCACGGGCGCCATGCTTTCCACGTGGTCGACGTCGATATCGCCGCCGTCAGGCGCCGTATTGCGCGGCTCCACGCCGGCCCGCTCGCCCGTGCCCGCGGCATCGCTGTCGTTATCGAGCTCTTCCGGGTCCTGGCCCGGTACGCCCTGCATGTCGCTGCCGCTGTCGGAACTGTCGCTGGGGCCCAGCGCCCCCTTGCCATGGCCGCTGCCCAGGACGCGGTCGGGGATGACGGGCAAATTGTCCGGATCGAGTGAACTGCTGCTCATGGCGGCCTCCGTTAACAAAAAAACCAGCTTACTCCCCTGGCCCGGCCAGTGGCGCACGCCTGCACGGCCTTTCCCCCAAGGAATGCGGCGGCGCACAACTATTTTCATAAATTACTTCACAAATGTACTATTCATTGCTATAGTTAATTCAAGTAAGCATCTTCTCACCCAGAAACTGCTTCATCGTCGGCATGGCGCCCACCAGCGCCATGCCGCCGAACCGACCGGTACGTGGCGATCCGGCCCATCCACCCAGCCATCAAGCACATTTTGGAGTCTTATCATGCAAGCCAAATCCCTTATCGCAGCATTGTTTGCCGTCACCACCGCCACCTCGGCTTTCGCCCAAAGCGCCGCGCCTGCCACCACGGGCCAGCAATTGTCGCGCGAACAAGTCACGGCCGAATACGTCCGTGCCCGCAACGCCGGCGAAATCGCCACCAGCGAAGTCGACTACCCGAAAACACCGGCCACCGCCGCCAGCCAGGTGACGCGCGAGCAAGTCATGGCCGAGTTCTACGCCGCCCGCAAGGCTGGCCTGATCCCGCAAACGGAAGCGGACTTTGACGTCGCGCAAACGGCAAAACACGTCGTGCAATAAGAAACCAGCCAGCCGGTTTCAGTCAGTAACAACTCAGTTGCGGCGCAGCACCCGGGCCACTCCCGGCGCTCACCGCGGCGAGCTGTCAGCAGTACCCCAACACCTTCTTCCGGAGTTCCTGCATGTCCCTGCACCGCCGTTTGCTTGCCGCCAGCCTGATCCTTGCCTTGAGCGCGTGCGCCGACATGGGCCATATCGCGCCGCAATCGGCCATGCTCGACGCCAACAAGCTGCAGGCGAACCAGGCCATGGATGCCGCCGCCAGCGCAGCGATCGCCTGGCCGCGCACGCAATGGTGGCAAGACTTGCACGACCCCCAATTGAACCGTTTGATGGAGCAGGCCCTGGCCGACAGCCCCACCCTGCGCGGCGCCCAGGCGCGCGTGCGCCAGGCCGAGGCGCTGGCCGGTGCCGCCGAGGACAAGACCCGTCCGCAGGCCGACGCGGCCGTCTCCATCAACCGCGAACTGTATTCGCAGCACGGCAGCACGCCGGCGCCGCTGGCCGGCAATTACGCGTGGCGCAACCAGGCCACCGTCACGGCTTCGTACGACCTGGACCTGTGGGGCCGCAACCGTGCCGCCCTGTCCGCCGCCTTGGGCGACGTGCAGATGGCGTCGGCCGAATCGCAGATGGCCCGCCTGGCACTGGAAACGGCGCTGGTGCGCACCTACATCCAGCTGTCGTACGAATTCCAGCTGCAGGACGTGATCGAACGCAGCCTGGCGCAACGCGCCCGCATCCTCGACATCACGCGCCAGCGCAAGGCGGCCGGTATCGGTACCGACATCGACGTGGCGCAGATCGAAACCACCTTGCCGGCCGGACGCCGCCAGTTGGAACAGTCTGCCGAATCGCTGGCCCTGCTGCGCAACCAGCTGGCGGCCCTGGCGGGCAAGGGCCCGGCAGCCGGTGCGGCGCTCACGCGTCCCGTGCTGCGCCTGGACCAGCCGCTGGCCATTCCCGCCGCCCTGCCCGCCGACCTGATCGGCCGCCGGCCCGACATCGCCGCCCAGCGCTGGCGGGTCGAAGCGGCGGCGCAGCGCATCGACGCGGCCAAGGCCGAGTTCTACCCGAACGTGAACCTGGTGGCGTTTGCCGGCTTCCAGGCCTTCGGCTTCAGCCATTTTCTTGACGCCAATTCGCAGGTGCGCGGCGCCTCGCCCGCGCTGAGCCTGCCCATCTTTGCCGGCGCCCGTCTGCGCGCCCAGCTGGGCAGCCAGACAGCCGTGTACGACGGCGCCGTCGAGCAGTACAACGCCACCGTCATCAACGCCATGTCGGACGTGGCCAACGCCGTCACCAAGGCGCAGTCGCTGGCCAAGCAACACGAGCTGACCGTGCAGGCGCTGGCCACGGCGCGGCGCGCGCGCGACTTGGCGGAAAAGGCGTACAAGGCGGGCATGAGCGACGCCATCGCCATGCTCAACACGCAAGTGGCGCTGCTGGCGGAAGAACAGCAGCAGGCGCAAAATGGGGCGCGCGAGCTCGATCTGTACGTTTCCTTGATGAATGCACTGGGAGGCGGCATATAAGCTTGCAATCCTGGCATTGCCCTAGCTCAACAAGATACAATCGGAACTTTATTCACACATGAAGGAATATGACATGACCGCTTTTGACGCCACCGCCAAGCGGCTGCAAAACATCCGCACGCGCATGCCAGGCTTCCCCATGGAACTGATGCGCCTGTTGCGCATGACGTACCACATTCAAAAAGGCATGAAGGACCTGACCAACGCCGCGCTGAAAAAGCACGACCTGGTCGATGCCAGCTACATGGTGCTGGCCGTGCTGTACGGCACGGACGACGAAACCTCGAACGCCTGCACCCTGGGCATGGCCTGCCATGAAAAGCCGGCCAACCTGACGCGCGTGTGCAACGACCTGGAAACGCGCGGCCTGATCCACCGCGGCACGCGCCCCGGCGACCGCCGCTCCGTGATGATCTCGCTGACCGACAAGGGCCGCGCGCTGATCGAAACGGCGCTGCCCGACGTGTACCAGGAAACCTCGGCCCTGTACGAAGGGTTCACGGAAGAAGAGCTGCAAGTGCTCGACAAGCTGTACATGCGCCAGCTGCGCAATTTGAACAATCTCAACAACCAGAACTGATAGCCTATCGATGACGCCAGCCACAGCAACAACACCTATAGACGGCCCCCTGCCCCGGGCGGCCCGCTGGCTGGCGCTGGCGCTGCAGGACTGGCGCGCGACGGAAGGCGAACGCTGGATCTACGTCGGCAAGACCCTGATCGCCGCGTTCTGCGCGCTGTGGCTGGCTTACCGCCTGGGCCTCGATTCGCCGAGCACGGCGATGACCACCACCATCATCCTGGCCCTGCCCAGCAGCGGCATGGTGCTGGAAAAAAGCTTTTACCGCCTGTGCGGCACCCTGCTCGGCTGCACAGCCGCACTGACCCTGATCGGCCTGTTCCCGCAGCAGCCCGTGCTGCTGTTCGCCGGCCTGGCCCTGTGGGTGGGCCTGTGCACGAGCGGCTCGGCCCTGCACCGCAACGCCCAGTCATATGTGTACGTGCTGGCCGGCTACACGGCCTGCATGATCGTGCTGCCCGCCATCGAGCAGCCGATGCAGGTCTTCTCGCTGGCCGTCACGCGCGTGGCTGAAGTGAGCCTGGGCATCATCTGCTCGGCAGCCGTCTCCAGCGTGCTGCTGCCGCGCCACCAGGGCACGCAGGTGATGCGCACGGTGCAGGCGCGCTACGGCAAATTCCTCACCTTTTGCCAGGACGTGCTGCAGCAAAAACTCACGCCGGCGCAAGTGGAACTGACGCATCTGCAATTTGCCGCTGACGTGGCGGCACTGGAACTGGGCCGCTCGGCCGCCCTGTTCGAAGTGACGAGCAAGGTCAGTCACGTGCGTGCGCAAAACCGCAAGCTGCACGCCTTCAACGCCACCTTCATGACGGCGCTGACGACTTTCTATACCTTCCACCGCCTGTTCGACCGCCTGCAGCGCGATGGCGAGACGCAGGTCATGCAGGCCTGCGCGCCCCTGTACGCCATCGTCGCCGAAGCGCTGCAAGCGACGCCTTCGCAAGACTCGCTCGACACCATGCAGCGGCATCTGCAAACGGCGCTGGGCCAGGCGCGCGCGGACATCGATGGCGCGGCCATCGCGCATGCGCAGCGCATCGATTTCGACACCGTGTGCGAATTGCTCGAGCGCTTCGCGCGCGACATGAGCCGCTTTCACGAAGTGTATTTCAGCCTCGTGCACGACACGCCGCTGGACGTGAGCACGCCGCAGGCATATGCGCCGAAGACGCCGCCCGCACTGGTGCTTGCCAGCGGCGCGCGCGCCGGCATCAGCCTGGCCCTGCTGGCGCTGGGCGCCTACTTCCTCGCCTGGCCCTACGCCAGCACGGCGATGCTGATGGCGGCCGTGTTCTGCGCGCTGGCCTCGTCCTCGCCGCGCCCGATCATGATGATCCGCCAGGTGCTGGCGGGCTTTTTGATCGCCATGCCGCTGTCGCTCGTCTGCGTGTATTTCGTGCTGGTGCACGGCGACGGCTTCCCCATGCTGGTGCTCAGTTTTGCGCCGTTTCTCGCCGTCGGCCTGTACCTGATGACGAATCCGGCCAAGCTGGGCGTGGGCCTGGGCGTGTCGACCTTCATCACGCAGATGGCGCCGACGAATGTGATGCATGTCGATGGCGCGGCTTTCCTTAACACGGGCATGGCCCTGATCGTGGGACTGATGCTGGCCGCCCTCGTGTTTGCCGTGCTGCTGCCCGAGCACACGATGGGCCACAAGGACCACATCGGCCGTGCCCTGTGGCGCGAAGCGCTGCATGCGTGCACGGCGCCCGCGCGCCGTGTCAAACACCGTTTCGACAACCGCGTGCGCGACCTGCTCAGCCAGCTCAATGCGGCGGCCGGCCCGGCGCCGGGCGAAGCCACGCGCGCCGTCGTGCGCCAGGCATTGACCCTGCTGGAAATCGGCCACTCCGTGATCGAACTGCGCGAACTGATCGCCACCGCCCGGCCGGGCGCCACGCGCCACGCGCTGCAGCAGTGCGTGGACCACATCGCCGGCTGGCTGCGCACGCGCAGCGATACGGCACTGCAGGCGGCGCTGGCGGCCACCCTGCAGGCGGGCGCCGTGGTGCGCACGGCCCAGACGGAAGCCGATGCCACCGGCGAGCGCAGCGCGCGCCTGCAGACGGCGCTGGCCGACCTGCACTCGATCTATACCTCATTGCTCGACCACATGGCGCCTGGCGCCGGAGACCACCATGCCGCGTGAATTCGCCCTGTTCGGAATTCTGATTCCTACCCTGCTGCCCCTGTTCCTCCTCAGCATAGCCCTGCAAACCCTGCTCGACCGCGTGCTGGGCTGGCTGGGCGTGTACCGCATGGTGTGGCACCCGTCGCTGGCGCGGCTGTGCATCTTCATCGCCATCTTCGGCGCGCTGGCGCTATCGCTTTACAAATAAAAAAACTGTTCAACCCGATCAAGGAAAGGCTGCCGACATGGTAAGCAAACTGACCCGCTATGCAATCACCGTGCTGCTATTGGCAGCCGCCCTGTGGATAGGCAAGGCCGTCTGGGACCGCTACATGGAGTCGCCGTGGACGCGCGACGGCCGCATCAAGGCCGACATCGTCAACATCAGCGCCGACGTGGCCGGCACCGTCACGGACGTGCTGGTGCGCGATAACCAGGTCGTGCAAAAAGGCGACGTGCTGTTCGTCGTCGACAAGGAACGCTATGCGAGCGCGCTGGCGCAGGCCGACGCCGTGCTGGCCGCGCAAAAAACGGAACAGGGCCGCCGTGGCAAGGAAGCGCAGCGCCGCGCAGGCCTTGACGCCAGCATCATCTCGACGGAAAGCCGCGAAAGCGCGGCGTTCGCCGCCACCTCGGCCACCTCCCAAGTGCAGGCCGCCATGGCCGCCCGCGCGCTGGCGCAATTGAACCTGGAGCGCACCACCGTGCGTGCGCCCGTCAGCGGCTACGTGACGAATCTGAACGTGCACAAGGGCGATTTCGCCGCCGTCGGCGCGGCCAAGCTGGCCGTCATCGACAGCGCCTCGTACTACGTCGTCGGCTACTTCGAAGAGACCAAGCTGGGCATGCTGGCGCAGGACGACAAGGCGGAAATGAATCTGATGAGCGGCGGCACCCTGCACGGCCACATCGAGAGCATCGCGCGCGGCATCACCGACCGCGACGCCGCCACGGGCCGCGAACTGCTGGCCGACGTCAACCCCACGTTCAACTGGGTGCGCCTGGCGCAGCGCGTGCCCGTGCGCATCCACATCGACGAGCAGCCGAAAGGACAACTGCTGGTGGCCGGCACCACGTGCACCGTGGTGATCACGCCCCACTCTGCACCGGCGCCGAAACCAGCGGCCGCGCACCCGGCATGATACGCGGCGGCGCCGGACGCCTGGCGGAAATCGCCCTGTTCCTCGACGCCGCGGCGCTGGGCAGCTTTTCCGCGGCCGGCCGCAAGCACGGCCTGTCGCCGGCCGCCGCCAGCGCCGCCATCGCGCGCCTGGAAGCGGCGCTGGGCGCCACCCTGTTCGAACGCACCACGCGCCAGCTGCGCCTGACGGAAGAAGGCCTGCACTATCGCCGCTACAGCGAACAGGCGCTGGACTTGCTGGCGCAGGCGGAAGACGGCTTGCATGCGGGCGGCGGCGCCGTGCGCGGCGTGGTGCGCATTTCGGCACCGTCCGACATCGGCCGCCAGCTGCTGCTGCCCATGCTTGACCGCTTTGCCGCGCTGCACCCGCAGGTGCGCCATGCGCTGACCCTGACGGACGCCACGGCCAACCTGGTGCAGGACGACGTCGACCTGGCCATCCGCTACGGCGAGCTGCCCGACAGCGACATGGTGGCGCGCCTGCTGCACCCGGGCCGCCGCGTCGTGTGCGTGGCGCCAACGCTGGCCGCCAGGGTCGGCGTGCCGGCCGCGCCGCGCGACCTGGCATCGCTGCCGACCCTCGTGCTCAAGGCCGGCGACGGCGCGCCGCAGGAATGGCGCTACCGCGAAAACGGCAAGCGCCACAGCCTGCGCCTGCAGGGGGACTGGCACAGCAACGACGGCGAAATCATCCGCCGCTGGGCCGTGGCCGGCCATGGCTATGCCTACAAATCCCTGCTCGACATCGGCGACGACCTGCGCGCGGGGCACTTGCAAACGGTGCTCGACGATTACTTTGCCGACAGCGTCCCCCTGAACCTGCTGTACCGGCGCAGCCGCTTCCAGCCGCCACGCGTCACCCTGCTGGCCGAGTTCCTGCTGCGGCAGTTCGCCGACCTGCAGGCGCACGGTTAGCGGGCCGCCATCACGGCGCCAGCACGCCCAGCTGGCGCAGCAGGGTCAGATTGTCTTCCAGGTGCCAGTTGTCGCTGATGCGTCCCTGCGCATTCACGCGATACAGATCGAACGCATGGAAATCGATGGCTTGGCCCTGCCCCTGCAAGGGGCCCTGCGGCGTGGGGAAGACGCCCGTGAAGCGGCCCGTGAAATGCAGGCGCAAGGTGACCCGGTCGCCCGCCACCAGCATCTGCTCGATGGCGACCTTCAAATCCGGCACCGCCGCATGGAATACCTGCGACGCCTGCAGCGGACCGGCCAAGCCCTGCGGCCGGCCGGCGGGCAAGGTACGGTCGGTGAAATCGTCAGCCAGCGCCAGCCGCGCCAGGGCCGGATCGCCGCTTTGCCAGAACGCGGCATAGCGGCGCGCGGCCAGCGCCACGGTGGCATCGGCTTTCGCGCCGGACAGGTGGGCCGGCATGGGCAAATCCATGGCGGCATGGGCTGGCGCGGCGGCCAGCAGCGACAGGGCCAGGAGGGCGGGGGCAAAAGCGGGCATAGTAGTTCCAAATGAGTTGATCGGCGTGCACATGGCACACCGCCATTCTGGACTCGCTTGCCGTACTTGATAATTGGCCCCGCACTTGAAGCAATTACTTGCAGGATTTGAAAATCAGCGCCCGCCCGCCGCGTCGAGGATGCTGCCCGTCACATAGCTGGCGCCCGGCCCCAGCAGGTACAAAATGGCGTCGGCGATTTCTTCAGGCTGGCCACCCCGCTGCATCGGCACGCCGGGCGCCAGGCGCGCCACCCGTCCCGGTTCACCGCCCGAAGCGTGGATCTCCGTATAGATGATGCCGGGCCGCACGCCATTGACGCGGATGCCCTCGGCCGCCACTTCCTTCGCCAGGCCCAGGGTCAGGGTATCGACGGCGCCTTTCGAAGCCGCGTAATCGATGTATTCGTCCGGAGAGCCGAGGCGGGCCGCCGCCGACGACACATTCACGATGCGCCCGCCCTGCCCGCCATGGGCCGTCGACATGCGCCGCACGGCCTGCTGGCAGCACAGGAAATAACTGATCACGTTGGTGCGCAGCACGCGTTCGAGACGCTGCGCGGACATGTCGACGAGCCGGCATTTCTGCTCCAGCACGCCCACATTGTTGACCAGCGCCGTGAGCGTCCCCAGGCGCTCGTCGACTTCCGCAAACAGGCGCGCCACGTCCGCTTCATCGCTGGCATCGGCCTGCACGGCGATGGCCTCGCCCCCGTCGGCCACGATGCGCGCGCACAGTGCCTCGGCCGCCTGCGCGTCGCGCACATAGTTGATGCACACGGCATAGCCCTGGCGCGCCGCCAGCAGCGCCGTCGCCGCACCGATGCCGCGGCTGCTGCCGGTAATCAAGATCACTTCCTTCATCGTCCCTCCTGAATAGTTGTGGCTTCATCATACGCGGACGAAAAAAAACCCGCGCGCGGCGGGTTTTTCGTACTGACACATTCAATTCCGGAAATGCGTCATGGCGTACGTCAGATGCTGCCACCAGTGTTCGCGCGACTGCACGGACGCCAGGCATTTCGCATCGACCTCGTTCTTGAACGCGGGGTCCACGCATGCCTTGCTGGCCAGCGCATTGCGCTGGTTTTCCACGTTGACGATGGCAATCGCCAGCCACGCCACGAGGGCGAGGGCCAGTACGCACAGGGTCCAGGGCAGCTGTTTCATGACGTCTCCGCTTACTTCTTCGCAGGCGCCGGTGCGCGCTCTTTCAGCACGCGCGCCACCAGTTCATCCATCACGCGCAGGGTCGCGGCCTGGGTTTGCGGTTCGGACTGGCCCGGGCGCGACAGCTGCGCCGGCGACGTCACGAAGCGGCCATCGATGACGATGGTCGGCGCGCTCTCGATCTTGCTGGCGGTGATCAGCTGCTCGTTGCGTTTCAGCTTGGTCTGCACGCCGAACGAGTTGAACATGTCCAGGTATTTCGCCTTGTCGATGCCGTTCTTGACCAGCAGGTCGAGGATGGCGTCATCGCGATTCAGGCGATTGCGCTCGACGTGGATGGCGCGGAAGATCTTGTCGTGGAACTGGTCCAGCTGGCCCATCGCTTCCAGCGTGGCATAGGCGTGCGCCTGCGGGTCTTTCGGGCCGGTGGCGGCCAGGTGGACGCGGCGGAAGGCGATCTTGTCGCCCTGCTTCTTGACCCAGTCGTGCATCAGCGGATCGAGCACGTAGCAGTGCGGGCACGAATACATGAAGTACTCGACCACTTCCACCTTCTTGCCCGTGTCCGTGCGCACTGGCGTCGTGAGCGTGGTAAAGCCGGTATCGGCCGCCATGGCGCCGCCGGTGGCCGCCACCAGGGTGACGGCGGCAAGCAGGGGACGCAAGAAACGCAGAAAACGCATATAAATCCTTCTTCATAAGTGGTCGTGAACGGGGCGAGATTACCACTTTTTGCGCCGGACGATGTCGCCCGGCCGGAAAAAAAGCGCTTTTATCCGCTCCGTTTGCGCCCGCTTAAGCCGCATTTAAGCCCCGCCGCGCCCCTGCCTCAAAAATGGTAGCGCGCCGACACGCGCAACTGGCGCGCGTCATTGAGGTAAATGCTCGAGCGGCAGCCCGGCGCATCGCCGTAATGGCGGCGGTTGGCCAGGTTGCTGCCGGCCAGTTCCAGCTCCCAGGCGCCCAGCTTGCGCACATAGCGTCCGTCCACGGTGGCAAACGCGGGTACTTGCGCCAGGCAGCTGCTGGCGAAATCGGGACCATAGCGCAGGGCGCGCAGCCATTGCACGCCCACATCGGCACTGGCGCCCGCCTGCCCCGTCCAGTACAGGCGCAGGCTGGCCAGGGTCTTGGGCACGAGAGCGATGTCCGGGCCATCGTAGGCGTAATCGTCATAGCGCGCATGCACTTGCCGCAGTTGCCCGTCGAGGCGCCAGTCGCGCGCCAGCGCCATGCTGGCCTCGATGGCGACACCGTCGCGGCGCGAGGGATCGAGGTTGCCCGCAAAGCCCAGCTGGCCCAGGTTCTGGTCGAAGACGATCTGGTTGCTCAGGCGCTCGCTGAACACGCGCACGGAAGCGCTGCGCGCCGCGTCGCCAAAGGTGGCGCCCACTTCCATGTCGCGCCGCAGCTGTCCCGCCAGCGGGCGGTAGCCGGCGCGGGTATAGCCATCGTCGTCGATGCGGTAGCTGCGCGCGGCCTTCGCATACACGCTCAGTTGCGGGCGCAGCTGCAGGCTGCCCTGCACGTCCCAGGCATTCTGGTTTTCCCAGTCGCTGCCGCCGGCGGGCATGTCGGCCGGATCGAGCTGGAACTGTTCATGCCGCAGCCCCAGCAACAGGCGCGGCGCATACGCACCGCTGAAGGCCAGCTCTTCGCGCAGCAGCAGCGCGCGCGAATACTGGCGGCGCTGCGCATCGCCCGCGCGGCCCGAGCGCCGCTGCCACTGCATCAGGTCCAGGCCCACTTCCGTATCCGTGCCCACGCCGCCCACCTTGCCGTAATGGCGCAGGCGTGGCGCCAGTTGCCGGCGGCGGCTGCTGTACGTCGATTCGCTGCTGCCGTCCTCGCCCGCATAGTGGGCCGTGGCGCGTTTTTCCCGCTGCGACAGTTCCACGCCCAGTTCGAAACTGCCCACATAGCGCTGCACGAAGGCGCTGGCGCGCCGCACTTCATAGCGGTACAGGTCTTCCGGGCGGGCCGCCAGCAAGGCCAGGAACGGCGCCTCGGGCGCGGGATAGCGGGTGTCCTGGTTCAGCTGGTCGGCGCTGAAACCGAAGCGGCCCTGACGCAGCTTCCATTCCGCGCCGCCGTTGAAGCCGCGCTGGTGAAACACGCTGCCGTCGCGGTAATTGCCGTTGCGCAGTCCGTCGATGGCCACGTCGAGCACCATGCCGCCCTGGTCGCGCGACAAGGCGCCGCGCACGCTGTGCTGGCCGCCCTGCGCCAGTTCGGCGGACAAGTCGCCATGCGTGACGCCGGCCGCGCCGCCATCCGCGCCTTCCTGCGCGCACGCAGGCATGGCCAGGGCGCACAACAGCAAGGTGCGCGTGGCGATGGTCAGGGCGGAAGGGGCAGGCATCATGGCGGAAAGCTGGGTGCGCTACCGGGGCGCGCACGCACGGTAGTTAGGAGGATGGCAAAAGCGAATCATTATACGCACGGCGCGCGGCGCCGCAACAGCCGGCAAAGCTGCCAGCACAATTCATTGCTTATTTGTAATTTTTACAGGTATATTAAGGAACGCCCGGCGATCCTGGGCGCAGCCGACTGCATTTGAAGATCATCAATCAGAAGTCACTGTGGGAGTCACGCATGGAAAGTCGTAGCACACCGCGCCGCCGCATTTCCTTCATCCCGGGCAAGCTCAAGGCCCTTTCCATCGCCGCCCTGCTGCTGGCCGGCCTGGCCCTGCAAGCCGACCTGTTCGCCCAGCCGGATCAGGGCAAGCCCGCCAGCGCGCCCCTGCCGCTGGCACCATCGGCCGACGGCATCGCCCTCGCTTCGCCGCATGCGTCGGCCGTCACCACGCCCAGCGCCAGCAACGCCTGGGGCGGTGCGCGCACGGGCGCGCAAGCGACCCTGTCGGACCGCGTGGTCGACTACCAGATCGAAGCGACGCTCGATCCCGTCAAGCACACGATCGATGGCCGGCAGAAACTGCGCTGGCGCAACCGCAGCGCGCAAGCCGTCAGCAGCGTCTACCTGCACCTGTACCTGAACGCCTTCGAAGGCGAGCATTCGACTTTCTTCACCGAGAAGCGCAAGCTCGATACGGGTTTCCGCTCGGGCGTCGATACGCGCGACGGCGAGTGGGGCTACATCGAACTGCGCAGCATGACGCAGAACGGCGCCAGGGCGCCCTGGCATTTCGTCCAGCCCGACAACGGCCCGGCCACCGACCGCACGGTGGTGCGCGTCGACTTGCCGCAGGCCGTCGCGCCGGGCGCCGAGACGACGCTCGACATCGGCTTCTTCGACCAGCTGCCGCGCGTCATCGCGCGCACCGGCTATTTCGGCAGCTTCCACCTGGTGGGCCAGTGGTTTCCCAAGATCGCCGTGCTGGAACTGCCCGGCGAACGGGGCGCCACGGCGCCGCGCTGGAACGCGCATGAATTCCACCTGAACTCGGAGTTCTACGCCGACTTCGGCCACTACGACGTGAAGCTGACCGTGCCCAAGGAATACACGGTGGGCGCCACGGGCGAGCTGCAGGGCGCGCCGCAGGAAAAGAACGGCATGCTCACGCATCACTACGTGCAGGGCGACGTGCACGATTTCGCCTGGACGGCCGACAAGCGCAGCGCGCCGCCGCTGCTGGACAGCTGGAACGGCCCTGGCAGCCCGCCCGTGGCCATCAAGGTGCTGTACCCGCCCGAGTACGCGTCGAACGCGGCGCCCGCGCTGCAGGCTGCCAAGGATACACTCACGTATTTTTCGCGCACCCTGGGCCCGTATCCGTACAAGACCCTGACGGTAGTGATTCCGCCGTTTAACGCGGCCGAAGCGGGCGGCATGGAATACCCGACCTTCTTCACGGCCTCGGGCTACGCCGGCCTGCAGCCGAAGACGGCGGCCGAATTTGGCCTCGATTTCGTCACCATCCATGAATTCGGCCATGGCTATTTCTACGGCATCCTGGCCTCGAACGAGTTCGAGGAACCGATCCTCGACGAAGGCTTGAACGAGTACTGGGACCAGCGCATGCTGCGCGCACGCAATCAGGATATCCACGCCACCACGCCCCTGCTCAAGCGCCTGGGTTTCGCTCCCGCCTTCAAGGTCTTCGAATTCGAGCGCACGGCCGCACCGCGCCAGGACGCGGCCGACCCGCTGGGCCAGAACGCGTGGGACCGCCTGCAGGGCGTGGGCCCCGTGTACAGCCGCACGGCCACCACCCTGCGCGACCTCGAAGCGCGCATCGGCGGCGAGGCCATGGAACGGGGTTTCAAGGCCTACTATGAACAGTGGAAATTCCGCCATCCGAGCGTGGCCGACTTGCGCGAAGCGCTGGCCGAAGCGACGGGCCAGCGGCGCATCGTGGAACAGGTCTTCGCGCAGCAAGTGTATGCCAGCGCGAATATCGACGACCGCATCGGCAGCTTCACCAGCGACGAGCAGACGCCGCTGGCCGGCCTGGCGCTGGTGAACGGCAAGCGCGTGGAACATACGCCCGAGGCGCTGGAACAAGAAGAGGACAAGGTGCGCGAGGCGTGGGACAAGGCGCACCCGGACGCCAAACCCGGCACGGGTCCCTATCCGTATCTGACCAGCGTGGTGCTGCGCCGCCGCGGCGCGCCCGTGCCGCAGGTGCTGCTGGTGAAGTTCGCCGACGGCACGTCCGAACGCGTGGTGTGGGACAACGACCAGCTGTGGCAGCGCTACACCTGGAGCAAGCCCGTGAAGGCCGTCTCGGCCGAACTGGACCCCGACCGCGTGCACTACCTCGACGTCAACAAGCTCGATGACAGCCGCACCCTGAAAGCCGACAAGTCCGCCGCGCGGCGCTGGAGCATCGACCTCACCGCCGCCTTCCAATACCTCTTTTCCCTGATCGCCACCGTATGAGCGCCATTTCCACGACACGGGCCAGCGGCCTGGCCCTGACCACGCGCGCCAGCCGCGCCGCCCTGCAATGGCGCTTGCTGCTGCTGTGGGCCGGCCTGCTGCTGATCCCCGCCATCGTTGCCGTCATCCCCCTCTGGCGCACCTTGAGCGCCAGCCTCGATCAGGCCGTGCATGCGGCGGCCCTGGCGCAGCAGCTCGACCTGATGACCCTGGCGGACCTGGCCGCCAACGCCAGCCGCAATGGCGCCGCCATCAGCCAGGCCGCCATCGCCGGCATCGTCCTGACCCTGCTGCTGTCGCCGCTGCTGAGCGGCCTGGTGGTGACAGCCGCGCGCGCGCCGGCCCCATTGGGTTTCGGCCCCCTGCTGACGGGCGCCTTCAGCGCATACGGCCGCATGCTGCGCATGCTGTTATGGAGCATCGTGCCGCTGGGCCTGGCGCTGGCGATCGGCGCCGGCGCGCTGAAACTGGCCGACAAGCACGCGGCGACAGCCATCCTGGAAGCGGACGCCGACCTGGCCCGTCACCTGGCCTTGCTGTTCGCGGGCGTGCTGTTCCTGCTGGCCTGCGCCACGCTCGATGCGGGCCGCGCGGCGCTGGCCGTCGACCGGCGCCGTACGTCGGCCGTCAAGGCGTGGTGGCGCGGCCTGGGCATGCTGCGCCGGCGTCCGCTGGCCAGCCTGGCCATCTACCTCGCCATCACCGTGCTGGGACTGGCCCTGTATGCGCTGCTGGGCGTGGCGCGCCTGAACCTGGCCGGCCCGGGTCCGCTGGCCATCGTGGCCGGCTTGCTGGCAACGCAGCTGGCGGCGCTGGTGCTGGCGTGGATGCGCAGTGCGCGCCTGTTCGCGCTGATCGGCGTCAAGCGCTCGCTCGCGTAATCAAGCTCCCAGGCGCCCTTCATCGGCGAGGAAGTCGATGAAGGTGCGCACTTTCGAGGACAGGTAGCGGCGGCTCGTGTAGACGGCATACACCTTGCCGCCCGCCAGCTGGTAAGCGTCGAAAAGGCGCACCAGCCGCCCCGCCGCCAGGTCCGCATCCGTCTGCCACGATGGCAGCAGCGCGATGCCCATGCCGTCGAGCGCGGCCGCGTGCAGCAGGCTTTCGTTATTGCATTGCAGGACGGGCGAGAACTTCACCGTCTCGCGTCCCTGCGGGCCGTCGAACGTCAATTCGTTGCCGTTCGATAGCAGCGAATAACTGATCATCGCGTGCTGCGCCAGGTCTTGCGGCAGCTGCGGCTGGCCGGCGCGCGCCAGATAGGCGGGCGCGGCCACCAGGTGAAAGGCGATGCTGCCGATGGGCCGCGCAATCAGGGCCGGCGACGGCGCCTGGCTCACGCGCAGGGCCAGGTCGAAGCCCTCTTCCACCAGGTTGACCACTCGCCCGCTCAAGTCGATGTCGAACGTCACTTCCGGAAAGCGCTCGCGGTAGGCCACCAGGGTGCGCGTAAAGATGGCGTTGGCGAACCAGACGGGGGCGCTCAGGCGCAGCATGCCGCGCGGCACCACCGTCGTGCGGCCCACCGTCGCTTCCACCTCGTCGAGGTTGTCGAGCATGTCGCGGCACTGTTCAAAATACACCTTGCCGATTTCCGTCAGGCTCAGGTGGCGGCTGCTGCGGTTCAGCAGGCGCGCGCCCAGGTGGCGCTCCAGATGCATCACGTGCTTGCTGACCATGGCCGGTGACAGATCGAGGCGCTCGCTGGCGCGCACGAAACTGTCCAGTTCCACCACGGCGCGAAACACGCGCATGCTGCGCAAGGTATCCATGACTGCCCGATCATCAACAAAATGGAAATGATATATCAATAATGGCGATCTTGATCAACTGGCTGGCCATGACTATCATCGATAGCATCAGCCATTCCACTGCGGAGCCGCCATGCAAGAACACACCTTCCCCACCTACTTCCTGTCACATGGCGGCGGCCCGTGGCCGTTCATGAAAGACCAGTTCGGCGGCCGCTACGACGTGCTCGAAGCGTCGTTGCAGGATATCCCGCGCCAGATCGGCGCGCGTCCGAAAGCCGTGCTGGTCGTCACGGCGCACTGGGAAGGACCGCAATTTCTCGTCTCGGCCAGCCCCCGGCCGGGCATGATCTACGACTATTCGGGCTTTCCGCCGCACACCTATCAAATCCAGTACCCGGCACCGGGCGCGCCGGAATTGGCGGCGCAGGTAAAACAGTTGCTGGACGCGGCCGGCCATCCGGCGCGCCTCGACCATGAGCGCGGTTTCGACCATGGCACCTTCAGCGCCCTGTTTCCCATCTACCCGCAGGCGGACGTGCCGCTGGTGCAGCTGTCGCTGAAACACGGCTACGACCCGCTCACCCACATCGAGGTGGGCCGCGCGCTGGCCAGCCTGCGCCGCCAGGGCGTGCTGATACTGGGCAGCGGCCTGTCCTACCATAACCTGCGCCAGTTCGGCCAGGCGGGCGCCGTCGCCTCGCACCAGTTCGACGCCTGGCTGCGCCAGACGATGGCCTTGCCGCCGGAACAGAGATTGGCGCAGCTGCTGGCCTGGGACCAGGCGCCGGGCGCACGCCAGGCCCATCCGCAGGAAGACCATCTGCTGCCGCTGATGGTGGCGCTCGGCGCGGCCGAGCAGGAAGCGGCGCACGTGGCGTATCACGAGGAGGATTTTTTTGGGGCGCTGGCGGTGACGAGTTTCCGGTTTGGAGCGACTGGCGGAAATTAGCAACGAGCCGGGGTCAGACGGGGACGCCGAGTCCCTCGACACCGCTAACGGCTGGTTCAGCGCCAACGTCACCGGGGGTCTGAGCCCAGAATTTAAAAAAGCCGCTAACAAGCGTCTTTTAGTTCATTACGTACCGCGCTTGCCGCGCGCCGCATTCTTCGCCTTCTCGGCAGCGATCTCGGCCGCCTTGGCCGCTTTTTCCGCCATCTCGGCCGCGTGCTGGGCCATCAGGGCAGCGCGCGTGTCCGGCGTTTCCAGCGAGATGCGTCCCAGGATGCCGCTGCGGTAGTCGAGCAGCAAGGTGTGCGACGCTTTCTCGAAATCGTAGTCGCCGCCCTTGATGCGGAAGCCGCGCTTGGCGGCGATGCCTTCGACCACGCCGATGGCGTCGACTTCACCGATCTTGGTGCCGTAGCGGGTTGCCAGCAAGTCCGGGTAGCGCTTGAGCAATTCCTCAGCCAGGAACACGGCCACTTCCTCTTCGATCAGCGCGTTCGAGCCGATGGCGTGGCTGGCGGCCAGCATCAGGCCATCGCTGGGGATGGCGATCTTCGGCCACAGCATGCCAGGCGTGTCGACGAGGATGGTGTTCTTGTCCAGATACAGCTTTTGCTGCATTTTCGTCACGGCCGGCTCGTCGCCCACCTTGGCCACGCGCTTTTTCAGCAGCGCGTTCATCAGGGTCGACTTGCCCACGTTGGGGATGCCCATGATCATGATGCGCAGCGGCTTCGTCGGCACGCCGCGGTGCGGCGCCAGCGACTTGGCCAAGTCCGGAATGCGCGCCACGTCGCCCGGCTTCTTGGTCGTCATCGCATACGCGGTCACGCCTTCCTGCGCATTGAAATACGCCACCCAGGCGGCGGTCGCGGCAGGGTCGGCCAGGTCGGTCTTGTTGAGGATTTTCAGGCAAGGGCGCTGGCGGAACAGGCGCAGCTCGTCCACCATGGGATTGCAGCTGGCTGCCGGCAGGCGCGCGTCCACCACTTCAATCACCAGATCGGTGTTTTCCATGGTTTCGGCCGCTTTCTTGCGGGCCGCGTTCATGTGTCCTGGGTACCATTGTATCGCCATGCTCTTGCCTTCAAAATCGTTCAGTCAATCCGCTATTTTACGTGGTTGCCGCCACGACGTCCCATTTTCCGCCGCCAGCGCCAGCCGTGCGACGCGAACGAGACAATTGGTGATAATTTAGCAGTTACTCGAATGATAAGATTCGCAGTCCGTCCAGCCTGGACGGTTTCCCCATTGCACGCTCAACCTGGCACGCATTCCATGCATCTTCCCCGCTTTTGCCTCCTTGCCTCCCTTTCCACTTGCCTGCTGCCCGCCATGGCCCAGGAACAAGCAGCGGCGCCAGGCGACCCGGTGAACCAGGAAATGCAGCAGATTGTCGATGTGCAAGGCACGCGCGATCCCGACCTGCGTCCCTACCGCACCATGCTCAAGGGACTCGACGCGTATGCCGACCACCAGCGCCTGGCGCCGGGCGCGCCGCTGCGCTTCATGCTGATCCCCGCCACGCCGAAGGCCAGGCTCGATGGCGTGACCCTGCACTTGTCGGCCGACAATCTGTCGATCCCCGTGCCGCTGGCGGCGGACGGCGGTTTCATCCTGACGCGCGACAAGACCGCCTACGATGCGAATGCCGACCTGGTCAGCAACAAGAAGCGCGCCACCCTGCGCTGGCGCGCCGACATCCACACGCCGGGCCTGCCCCACAACGTGCGCCGCCTGGGCGACTTGCGCCTGGAATGCGAAATCCGCTGGGCCGTCGAGCAGGATGACTTGCCGTTTGTGCGGCGCAACCTGTTCCGCCTGGCGGGCGGACCGTGCCACTCGTCGCTGATCCACGTGCCGTATCCCGTGTTCCGCAAGCTGCTTGCCGTGCAGGCCCGCTCGGGCGAGCGCACGCTGGACGTCCGCATCACGGAAGACCGCCAGCGCTACGTGCCGCCGCTGCACGACGTGAGCTGGGACGACAATACCCTGCTGACCCTCACGTATGCCGATGACGGCAACATGGCGCAAGCCGCCCCTGCGGGAGCACTGCGCCAGTGATACGCGCGCTGGAAGCCAGGTCAAATATTTCCACATGGATTATTTTATTTACTGAGAGTAATAAAAAAGTGTGCTCTAATATCGCCTCTTAAATGAAAAGCAATAATTTTCCAGGCTGGCTCCCGCCAGATGCAGGGAGATAGGCGATGGGGAATGGCTCGATATGATGATGGAACACACTGGCAAGGCGCCCGAGCGCGTGCCGCGCAATGACTGGAAGAAGGAATGCCGGCAGTTGCAGCAGCAAGTGGCGCAGCTGGAAGAGCGCCTGAAACGCCAGAGCGCCGACAGCTATGGCTTGCAAATGCTGTATGACCAACTGGTCAATGAAATCAAGCACCACCGCGACATGTTGCAACTCGACAGTTTTGATGCGGATAAATCATCGCTCGTCTACACGCAAGCCTGGCACCGCTTCATGGCCGGCGATGCGCTCGACTACCAGACGCACCGCCACACGAATTCCAGCAGCCGCCCCACCTTGCTGTAGCGCGCAGGGCCCTTACAGTTCCGCCAGCGCCTTCACGTGCGCCGCCACGCTGCGGCCCAGCGACGACAGGTTGTAGCCCCCTTCGAGGCAGCTGACGATACGGCCTTTGCCATACTGGCTGGCCACTGCCATCATCTGCTGCGTCATCCACGTATAGTCGGCCTCCACCAGGCCCATGCCGCCCACGTCGTCTTCGCGGTGGGCGTCGAAACCGGCGGAAATGAAAATCATCTGCGGCTGCTGCCGGTGCAGCGCCGGCAGCCAGTGGTCGAGCACCAGCTGGCGCACGGCGTCGCCCTTCGAGCGGGCCGGCACGGGCACGTTGACGCGCGTGTCCGTATACGATTCCACATCGCTGTACGGATAGAACGGGTGCTGGAAAAAGCTCACCATCAGGATGCGCGGATCGTGCGCAACGGACTCGGCCGTGCCATTGCCATGATGCACGTCGAAGTCGACGATGGCGACCCGTTCAAGCCCGCGCACGTCGAGCGCATGCTTGGCGGCAATGGCGACATTATTGAACAGGCAAAAACCCATCGGTTCGCTGGGCCGCGCATGGTGGCCGGGCGGGCGGATCGCGCAGAAGGCGTTGCTGATCTCGCCATCGATGACGGCGTCCGTGGCCGCCACGGCCGAGCCGGCGGCGGCCAGCGCCGCCTCGTAACTGTGCGCGTTGAGCAGGGTGTCGCCGTCGAGCGGATAGTAGTCGCCCTCCTGCGGCACATTGTCGCGCACGAGGCCGATGGCCGTGGCGCTGTGGTTGCGCTCGATATCGGACAATTGCGCGCGCACGCCATCGCGATGCTCGACCAGGTCGCTGATGTGCGCGAGTATCAACTGGTCATTGATGGCCTGCAAGCGGGCCGGCGATTCAGGGTGCCAGTCGCCCATTTCATGGCGCTGGCAATCGGGATGGGTATAAATGGCTGTGCTCATGCGCTGTACTGGTTACCTCTGTCTCTGTCCATTCTCCGGGAACACTGCATGGCATTCCTGTTCGCCCTGCGCGTTCTCGCATAAAATCACTGGCCGGTCTGTGCCGCTACCGCACTAATCTACCACGTGCACGGCACGGGCGGGCGGCACGGCTTGACCTGGCCAAAGCGATTGTAAATTAAATAATCCGTCTTACTGTGATAGAAATAGCATGTTTTCGAAAATACACCAGGCCGCACAGCAGATCGGCGAAGTTCTCGTCGGCAAACACTTGCAGATCCGCCAGACCCTCGCCTGCGTGCTGGCCGGCGGCCACCTGCTGATCGAAGACGTGCCCGGCGTGGGCAAGACGACTTTGGCCCACGCGCTGGCCATCTCGCTGGGCCTGCAATGGAAGCGCCAGCAATTCACGAGCGACCTGCTGCCCGCCGACGTGGCCGGCATGAGCGTGTATGACCGGGGCAGCGGCAGCTTCGTGTTTCATCCCGGCCCCCTGTTCACGCAAGTGCTGCTGGCCGACGAGATCAACCGCGCCACGCCGAAGACGCAATCGGGCTTGCTCGAAGCGATGGAAGAGCGGCAAGTGACGCTCGATGGCGTCACGCACGCGCTGCCGCAGCCGTTTTTCGTCATCGCCACGCAAAACTGCGCGCACCAGCTGGGCACTTTCCCCTTGCCCGAATCGCAGCTCGACCGTTTTCTCATGTGCGTGACCCTCGGCTACCCCGATGCGGCCGCGGAACGGGCGCTGCTGCTGGGCGCCGACCGCCGCGCCATGCTGCACACCTTGCCTGCCGTCATGAACGCGGAAGAATTGCTGCAGGCGCAAGCGGGCCTGCGCGCCATCCACGCCTCGGCCACCGTCGTCGACTATGTGCTGGCCCTCGTGCATGCCACGCGCGCGCCCGGTGTGTTTGCCGATGGCCTGAGCCCGCGCGCCGCGCTGGCCCTGCTGCAGGCGGCGCGCGCCTGGGCCGCCCTGGAAGGCCGCGACCATGTCACGCCCGACGACGTGCAAGCCGTGCTGCTGCCCGTCTGCGCCCACCGCCTGCATGCCGCGCAAGGGTCCGTCGATAGCCGCAGCCTGCTGCAGCACATGCTGTTGAGTATCCCCGTCTGAGCGGCATGCGCTGGCGCACTATCCAATGGCTGCCGGCGCGCCCCTGGCTGGGCGCGGAGCGCGTGCACATCCGTCCCTCGGGCGCGGGCCTGGCGTTTGCCGCGCTACTGCTGGCGCTGTGGATCGCCGCCGTCAATTACCGCCTGGGCCTGGGCTATGCGCTCACGTATTTCTCGGCCTCCTGCGCCATCGCCGACATGCTGTTTGCCAGCCGCAATTTGGCGGGCCTGGCCCTGGCCGCCACGCCGGGCAGCCCCGTGTTCGCGGGCAGCCAGGCCACGTTCACCTTGCGCCTGATCAACCGCAGCGCGCGCCCGCGCCATGCCATCCACGTGGCCATCCGCGATTCGGCGGCAGCGCCCAGCCTGGCCGACATCGCCGCCCACGGGGAAACGGCCGTCAACATCGTCGTGGCCGCGCAGCAACGGGGATGGCTGATTGCCCCGCCCGTGCGCCTGTCCGGCAGTTTTCCGCTCGGTCTGTTCCTTGCCTGGTGCCACTGGCAGCCAGAGGCGCGCGTGCTCGTGTATCCGCAGCCCGAACACAATGCGCCGCCACTGCCCTTGCCTGCCGGCACGGTACAGCAAGTACAGAGGCCAAGCTCGCCAGATTCGCCAGACTTGCCCGATGGCGCCCTGGAACTGGCCGGCGTGCGCGCCTACCAGCCCGGCGACCCCTTGCACCGCCTGGCCTGGCGCCAGATCGCCCGCCATGATGGCGAGCATGTATTCAGCAAGCAATTCCAGCCTGCCGCCGACTCTCCCGCAGGCGCAGCCCATGGCAGCATCATGCTCGAGCACGCTTCCCTGCACGCGCTGGCGCCGGAAGCGCGTTTGTCGCGCCTGGCCGCCTGGGTGCTGCAGGCGGAACGCACGGGCCTGTCATATGGCTTACGCCTGGGCCCGCTGACTGTCGCGCCGGCCCTGGGCGCCAGCCACCGCGACGCCTGCCTGCGCGCGCTGGCCCTGCACGGTTCGCCAGACGGTTCGCCGCACGATTGGCGGCACGATTTTCCGCCAGCGCAGGCGACGCCATGAAAGCCTGGCTGAGCAACTTGCCGCGCGACAAGGCCGACATCGTGCTGCTGTTGCTGTCCGCCGCCATGGTGCTGGCGCCGCACGCGCTGCACCTGCCTCCGTGGCTGTCGGCCGCCGCCGCAGCCCTCCTGCTGTGGCGCGCCGTCATCACCGTGCGGGGCAAGCGCCAGCCGGGGCTGGCCCTGCTCGCGCCGATGGCCTTGCTCGGTATCGCCGGCGTCTACGCCAGCTATGGCACCGTGCTGGGACGCGATCCCGGCGTGGCCATGCTGGCCTTGCTGCTGGCCTTGAAATCGCTGGAAATGCATGGCCGGCGCGACATCTTCGTTTTCGTTTTCCTCAGTTTTTTCCTCCTGCTGGCAAATTTCTTCCATGCGCAAGGCATCCTCAGCGCCGCCTGGATGCTGGCCACCGTCATCGTCTTGCTGGCCGCCCTGCTGTCAGCCCAGTACGGCGCCGTGCAGCCCCGCCTGGCGCAACGGTTAAATTTACTGGGACGCATGCTGGCGCTGGCCATCCCCCTGTCGGCCCTGATGTTTTTTGCCCTGCCGCGCGTGGACGGCCCCCTGTGGGGTACGGCACCGGAAGGCGCGCAGGCGCGCACGGGCTTGTCCGACAGCATGCAGCCGGGCGCCATCGCCTCGCTGGCCCTGTCAAGCGAACCCGTCTTCACGGCCCGATTTTCCACACCGCTCCCGCCGCAAGACCAGCTGTATTGGCGCGGCGTAGTGCTGGGCGACTTCGACGGCGCCACCTGGACGCGCCGGGGCGCAAAGGGCCGCGCGCCTGCCAGCGACAGCCGGATAGATATCGCGCTGGAAGGCCAGCCCAGCCACTACGAAGTCACCCTGCAAGCAAGCGGCCAGCGGCGCATCTTCGCGCTCGACGTGCCGCGCAGCATCGAACGCTTGCCCGGCAATCCGTACGTCGTGTCGTCCGCGCTGGAAGTGCTGACCATACAGCCTATTACTTCGACCGTGCGTTACCGCGTCAGTTCCCAGCCCCGCTACCGGCTGCAGGCAAACCTGTCGCCAGAACAGCAGCGGCCATGGCTGGCCTTGCCCGCTGGCAGCAACCCGCGCAGCGTGGCCTGGGCCCGCGCATTGCGCGGCAGCGGCACGCAAACGCTGGCGCCCGCCGGCGCGATCGCCGCCGTGCTCGGGCACTTCCGCCGCGCACCGTTCCGCTACACCCTGCAGCCGCCGCTGCTGGGCAAGCAGGGCGTCGACGACTTCCTGTTTGGCACGCAGGCGGGCTTTTGCGAACATTACGCGGGCAGCTTTGTCGTGCTGATGCGCGCCATGGGCATACCCGCGCGCGTCGTCACCGGTTACCAGGGCGGCGTGCGCAACGGTACGGGCAACAGCTTGACGGTGCGCCAGTCCGACGCCCATGCGTGGAGCGAAGTGTGGCTGGCGGGCCGGGGCTGGGTGCGCGTCGACCCGACAAGCGCCGTCGCGCCCCTGCGCACGCAGCGCAACCTCGACGCCGCCCTGCCGCCGGCCCCGTCGCCGCTGACGGCGTGGCGCGCCTTGGCCGGCCTCGATGGCGGCGCGCAAGGGGCGGTTGCCGCGTGGCGCCAGCAATGGCAGCAGGCCGAGCACGCCTGGAGCAGCTGGGTGCTCGACACCACGCCGCAGCGCCAGCGCGCCATGCTCGAGGGCTTGAAAAACGTGCCGGCGAAAAAGCTGGCACTCGCGTGCGCCGTGCTGGCCCTGCTGTCCGCCGTGGCGGGCGCACTGGTCTGGTGGCGGCACGCGCGGCAAGGCGATCCGCTTGACGCCCTGTATGCGCAGTTTTGCCATTTACAGGCGCGGCGCGGGTACAGCCGTGCGCCGCACGAAGGCCCGCACGGTTATGCTGCGCGGTTGGCCGCGGGCAAGGCCACACAAGAGGCACACGCCGCCATCGCACAGTTTCTGGCAATCTATGCCGCGATGAAGTATGGTAATGCCAGCCCAGACGAACAACTCCGCGCGCGGCGCCACTTGCGCCGCCTGTTAACCCAATGCCGATGAGACGCTCCTTGTTACCGATCAAATACCCCGCCCTGTCCCTGCTCCTCTCCCTTCCCCTGTGCCTGGCCACCGCGCACGCTGGCGAAAACAGCAATATTTCCGCTGCCGACCGCGCCCGTGCCGTGCGCGCGGCCAAGGCGCCGCCCGCCAAGGCAGCAGCCAAAAAGGCACCGGCGAAATTCGACTTCGAAGGCGAATTTGTCGACTATGCCAACTGGAAGGAAGTACGCTCCTTTCTCGACGACATGTCCGCCAAACACGGCTTTGACCGCGCCGAACTCGATACCCTGATCGGCAAGGTCCGCTATGTCGAGTCGACCGTGCAACTGATGAAGCCCGCGCCGCCCGGCAAGCCGAAGAACTGGCAAGCGTACAGCTCCCGCTTCATCGAACCGGTGCGCATCAATGCGGGCGTGAAATTCTGGGAAGAGAACGCGGAAGCGCTGGCGCGCGCCGAACGCGAATATGGCGTGCCGGCCGAGATCATCGTCGGCATCATCGGCGTGGAAACTGTATATGGACGCAACACGGGCCGTTTCCGCGTGCTCGACGCACTGACGACCCTCGCGTTTTCCTATCCGGAAAGCCCGACCCGCGCCGCGCGCATGGAATTTTTCAAGGGAGAGCTGGAAAACGCGCTGCTGTACGCGCGCAAGGATGGCATCGATCCCCTGACCCTGCTCGGCTCGTATGCGGGCGCCATCGGCCTGCCACAATTCATGCCTAGCAGCATCATGAAATATGCGGTGGATTTCGATGGCGATAGCCACATCGACCTGCGTAATTCCACATCCGACGCCATCGGCAGCGTCGCGCACTTCCTCGTCGAGCACGGCTGGCGTCGCGATGATCCGGCCATCAGCACCTATCCCGTCACCGTCTCGGCCAGCCGCGCGTGGGAAAAGTTCATCGGCCAGGGCTTGCAGGCGAAGTACCGGCTGGGGGAATTGCAGGAAGCCGGCGTGAGTGCCGCCCCGACCACGCCCCAGAACATGCTGTTCGGCCTGATCGACTTGCAAAATGGTTCCGAAGCAACTGAGTATCACTTGGCAACCAATAACTTCTTTGCTATAACTCAGTACAACAGAAGTTATTTTTATGCCATGTCAGTGATCGACTTGGGCAAAGCCATCAGTCAAGTGCGCGCACGCTAACCGAAAGTCAGTGTAAAGTTATAATATTACTTGTAAGAAAGCGTAAGGGATATTGAATCGACCAGCAAACAGGTCTATGGTAGGCCCGATAACATGTGCCAGCCTCGCTCGCCAGCCTTTGTGCGGCACGGAATGCAGTAATGGTTTTATACTTAACTTTTGTCAAAGTACAATTTTTGTTCTATCATAGAGCATAATAAAGAATAAATAGGTGTTGCAGCTAGACAACACCGGTTCTGTACCAAGCAAGATTATTGGGCTTTCCCGCCTGAAATTGAATCCTGTTGTACAATTGTGTATATATCATGAAAAACTGTATCCCGGATCGTACCGTGTGTGAATTCGTTCCTTTTAGTAAAGAATGAACATGAACGCAGCAAGAGCGAGCTCCGAGTGTTTTTTACTTTGCAGTGCAACTACAGAAGGAACAATAACATCATGACAAACCAAGTCGGCATTGATATGAACAGCGATTCGGACTCCGACGATCTGCTTCAGTACAACCCAAACAGACTGCTCGATACCCTGATCGAAAACCTGCGCCTGAAAAACGACGCAGCCTTGTCCCGCGCGCTGGAAGTGGCGCCACCGGTCATCAGTAAAATCCGCCACCACCGCCTGCCGGTCGGCGCATCGCTGCTGATCCGCATGCACGAAGTCAGCGACCTGAGCATCCGCGACCTGCGTTACCTGATGGGTGACCGTCGTAACAAATTCCGTATCAGCGACAAGCAATTCAAGCCAAAAGAAGGCGAAACGCCACAAGGCTGATCCTGCCAGTTTTGCAGGTTTTCCCTCCCCGCCATGGGGAGGGGGTATTTCCAGCAGTTCTCAGGCCGTTCTGGCCGACATTATTTTCCCGTCTTACCTTATTTCCCAAGCTGTATTGACGCCCGACAAAACCGTAGCGAGCGGCAGTGATTTGTGGCTAAGAAGCGCAACCGTACTTTAGTACGGTGAGCATCGCAGGCCGCAAAGCGCACCGCGCAGTAGGTTTGGTTGGGCGTCCTGCATCAAGCAGGAAACACGCCGGTCGAGAGATAGCGGTCGCCGCGGTCGCACACGACAAACACGATGGTCGCATTTTCCACCGTCTGTGAAATGCGCAGCGCGATTTCGCACGCGCCGGCTGCAGAGATGCCGCAGAACAAGCCCTCTTCCGCCGCCAGGCTGCGCGCCATGCGCTCGGCCACGCCCTGGCTCACGTATTCCACCTGGTCCACGCGCGACTTGTCGTAGATTTTCGGCAAGTACGCTTCCGGCCACTTGCGGATGCCGGGAATCTGCGAACCTTCCTCAGGCTGGGCGCCGATGATCTGGATGGCGGGATTCTGTTCCTTCAAATAGCGCGACACGCCCATGATGGTGCCCGTCGTGCCCATGGCGCTGACGAAGTGCGTGACGCGCCCTTCCGTATCGCGCCAGATTTCCGGGCCCGTGCTTTCATAGTGGGCGCGCGAATTGTCTTCGTTGGCGAACTGGTCGAGGATCACGCCGCGGCCATCCTTCTGCATCTGTTCGGCCAGGTCGCGCGCATATTCCATGCCGCCCGTCTTCGGCGTCAATAAAATGTCGGCGCCGTAGGCGGCCATGCTCTGGCGACGCTCCACGCTCAGGTTATCGGGCATCAGGAGCAGCATCTTGTAGCCGCGCAAGGCGGCGGCCATGGCCAGCGCAATGCCCGTATTGCCGCTGGTCGCCTCGATCAGGGTGTCGCCGGGCTTGATGACGCCGCGCTCTTCAGCGCGCTTGAGCATGGACATCGCCGCGCGGTCCTTCACGGAGCCAGCCGGATTATTGCCCTCCAGCTTGCCCAGGATGACGTTGTTGCGCGCAAGCGCATCGGCACCCGGCAAGCGCGTCAGCTGCACCAGCGGGGTATTGCCTATCGTATCTTCAAGTGTCTTGTAAGCCATCGTGTCTGTTTGAGTAGATTCAACAAAGACCCATTCTAATATGAGATGCTGGACGGCGTATCGCTGATCGGCGGCAGCCGCCGGGCCCGTTTGTGCGTCCGGCTGCGCCGCCACTGGCCGCATGGCGCCTGCCGCGCTGCCATTTCCGGGCGTGCGCAAGGGGTATTGCGGCAAGCGCGCACCGCATGCGCTAGACTCGTCACTATTAGTTATTTTTGTTATTTGCTTATTCAGCCTCCGAACGGACTCGCCATGGCCAGCAGCACACCCGAATTCATTCCCGAAACGACGCAGGACGATCCCGTCCAGTTCGCCACGCTCGACTTGCATGGCCGCAGCCATCAGATCTCGCCCGTCTTCACTGGACCCGAACTGCAGCGCTTGCAGCGTTATGGCACGCGCCATCATTTTGCCGATGGCGAGACGCTGTTCGAGGCCGGCAGCAGCAGCTTCGGCATGCTGGTGATACTGTCCGGACGGGTCAGCATCAAGCGCCACGAAGTGCTGGGACAGGCGTCCGTGCTGCGCGAAGTGGGCGTCGGCCACTTCATTGCCGAGGTGGCGCAATTGTCGGGCCGCCCCACCCTCGTCAACGGCAGCGCCGTCGGCGCCGTGGAATTGCTCGACATCAGTTCGGAATCCCTGCGCGCATTGATCGTGGCCGAGGCGGAAATGGGCGAACGCATCGTGCGCGCCCTGATCCTGCGCCGCGTGGCGCTGATCGAATCGAATTCAGGCGGTCCCGTGCTGGTGGGACCGCGCGGCAATGGCAATCTGTTCCACCTGCAAAGTTTTCTGTCGAGCAATGGGCACCCGCACACGGTGCTCGATCCAGCCACGGATGCGGCCGCCGCCGCGCTGGCCGAGCGCTACCAGCCCACGCCGCAGGAATGGCCGCTGGTCGTCTGCCCTGACGGCAAGATCATGAAAAATCCCGGCAATGCGGAACTGGGACGCTGCCTGGGCATGCTGCCCGATTTGTCCGGCGACAAGATCTTCGACGTGCTGGTGGTCGGCGCCGGACCCGCCGGCCTGGCCACGGCCGTGTATGCGGCGTCCGAAGGGCTATCGGTCCTGGCGCTCGAGCAACGCGCGTACGGCGGCCAGGCAGGCGCCAGCGCGCGCATTGAAAATTACCTGGGTTTTCCCACCGGCATCTCCGGCCGCGCGCTGGCGGGACGCGCCTATGTGCAGGCGCAAAAGTTCGGCGTCGAGATCGCCACGCCGGCCAGCGCCACCAACCTGCTGTGCGACACGTGGCCCCTGCGCGTCAATCTGTGCGACGGCACGCAGGTACGCGCCCGCACGGTCGTGCTGTCGTGCGGCGCACGCTATCGCCGCCCCTCGCTGGCCAACCTGAAAACGTATGAAGGACGGGGCGTGTATTACTGGGCCTCGCCCATCGAAGCCAAGCTGTGCAGGCAGGAAGAGATCATCCTCGTCGGCGGCGGCAATTCGGCCGGCCAGGCGGCCGTGTTTCTATCCGGCCACGCCGCCAAGGTCCACATGGTGATCCGCGGCGAAGGCCTGGCGGCCAGCATGTCGAGCTACCTGATCGAGCGCATCGCCGCCACGCCCAACATCACCTTGCACACGCACACGGAAATCATCGCCCTCGAAGGCGACGACGATGGCTTGACGGAGGTGCGCTGGCGCAACAACCGCACGGGCGAGGAAGCCGATTGCGCCGTGCGCCGCGTGTTTCTTTTCGTCGGCGCCGACCCGAACACGGACTGGCTGCACGACTGCGCCGTGGCCGTCGACGAACAGGGCTTTATCCGCACGGGCTTCGATGTCACGCGCGCCGAATGCCGCGCCCACGGCCACGCAATCTATCCGCCAGACTTGCCCGACCGGGCCGCGCTGGAAACGAGCGTACCGGGCGTGTTTGCCATCGGCGACGTGCGGGCCGGCTCCACCAAGCGCGTGGCCGCCGCCGTCGGCGAAGGCGCTGCCGTCGTTTCCCAGATTCACGGCTTTCTTGCGCGCCTGCCCGTCAACAGCGCCTAACGCAAGGGCATGGGATACGTGGCCACGCTGACATTGCCGTCGCGGTCGATGGCCTGGACGCCAAAGAAATAGTTGTCTTTCGACAGCTTGACCCTGGCTTCGGTGACATTGCCCACGTCCTGTGCGCCCTGCCACTGGTCCGCCGTCGTGGCGCGCCAGACGATGCGGTAACCGGCCAGGTCCGGTTCCGTATTCGGCTGCCAGACCAGCGAGGTGGCGTTTTCCAGCTGGGCCGTGCGCACCTGCACGCCGGCGGGCGCGGCCGGCGCCAGGGCCAGCGACGCGAGCGCCGCCGCATTTACGCGCGCCACTTTCGCCACGTAGTCATAGTCAACGAATTGCGGCAAGTCGCCGTACTGCACGCCGTTTTCCACGCGTACATCCTGGTGCTGATGGGCAAAATCTTCGTGCGGTTCCGTGAAACGCAGCGCCGCGTACCCTTGCGCGAGGAAAGGCATATGGTCGCCGCCGCGCAGGTAGCGGTCGGCGCGCTGGATGACGTTGACCGTAAAGCCGGGCACATAGCGCTCGCCCACCTGTTTCACATGGCGCGCCAGCTGGCGCGAAATCGAATCGTTTTCGCCGCCCGTCGCCACCAGGGCGCGCACGCCGTCGCTCATCTCCTTCACGGCCGGGATGCCTTCGGCAAACAGGCGCACCTGGCCGCCATCGACCGTGCCGTCTTCCGCGCGCGAACTGCCGATGATGTCGTTATTGAGCATGCCGGCGATGTTGAGATTTTTCAATTTTGCCTGCTGCGCCCAATGGCCGGAACCCAATAGTCCCTGTTCCTCGGCCGCCACGGCCATGAAGACGATGGTGGCGTCGAACTGGTAGCGCGCCATCGCACAAGCCATCTCGATCACGGCCGCCGTACCGGACGCGTCGTCGTTGGCGCCAGGCGCGTCGCCCTGCGCATCCATCACGTCGGTGGCGCGCGAGTCGTAATGGCCGCTGACGACATAGATGCGCCCGGCCGACTGCGGCTGGCTGCCCGGCAAGGTCGCCACCACGTTGACGATGTCCGTCGGCCGCGCAATGCGTTTCGATATGGGTGCGATATGGCTGTCGAACGCCACCTGCAACCGACCGCCCGCCTGCGCGCCGCAGCGCTCCAGCTCGGCCTTGATCCAGCGCCGGGCCGCGCCGATGCCGCGCGTGTCGGACACGGTATCGGACATCGTATGCCGCGTCTGGAAGCCCACGAGCCTGCGCACATGCGCCTCGATGCGCTGCGGCGAAATGTCGGCCACCACCTGCCTGATCTGCTGCTGCGCCGGTTCGGCGCCCGGCGCCGCCGCCGCGCCCGCCGACAGCATTGCTGCCGTCATTGCCGTCAAAATCCGTCCCATGCGTGCATCCCCCGGTGATTGATTGAGCTGGCCATTCTCGCATTTTTGACGACGGGCAAGGATGTTCCTGGACGAAAATCGTGCGTTATAGAAACTGCTACAATCGGCCACTGCCCCGCTCACGAAAGACACCGCATGCGCCTGACCACCCTTCACTCCGCACGCCGCAGCCTGCGCGCGGTCCGCTGACGGTGCGCCGCATGCTCGTCAAATTGCTGCTGCTGGCCACCTTGTTTGCCGTGCTCAGCATCGCCGCCCTGTACAGCTACGGGCGCTTCGCCGAACGCTCGCTGGGGGCGCCGGGCACGGCCTTGCCCGTGGCGATCGATGCCACCCTGCTCGACCGCGTGCTGGCACCGCAGCTGGCGCAACGCCCGGACCACAGCGGCACGGCCCTGATCGACGACAATCTGGAAGCGTTCGCCCTGCGCGCCCTGAGCGCGCGCGAAGCGGGCCGCAGTCTCGACCTGCAATACTACATCTGGCATAACGACGTGACGGGACGCCTGCTGGTGCGCGAACTGCTGCGCGCGGCCGACCGCGGCGTGCGCGTGCGCGTCCTGCTCGACGATATCAACGCACGGGGCCAGGACGCGGCCATCCTCGCGCTCGACAGCCATCCGCTGATCGATGTGCGCATCTTCAATCCGGGCCGCAACCGCGACGGTATCTGGATGCGTGCCGTGGAAATGGCCTTGCGCGCCGTCAGCCTGAACCGGCGCATGCACAACAAGGCCTGGATCGTCGACGGCAGGGTCGCCCTCGTCGGCGGGCGCAATATCGGCGACGAATACTTCGATGCCGCCGAACAAGTCAATTTCCAGGATGCCGACTTGCTGCTGGTGGGGCCCGCCGTGCGGCAGACGAGCGACATCTTCGACCGCTTCTGGAACAGCCGCGCCGTCATCCCCATCGGTGCCTTGCACGAAGGCAAGGATGCGGGTGCGGCTGAACTGCAGGCTGTGCGCGCCCGCCTCGACGCGCTCACGGGCGAACTGGGCGCCTCGCCCTACCTGCGCCAGCTGACCGATGCGGGCCAGCTGCAGGCCCACCTCGATGGCCGGGTGCGCCTGCACTGGAGTACCCAAGTGCAAGTATTGTCGGATCCGCCGGAAAAAGCCGCGCCCATAGCCAGTTTGCAGCGCAGCGAGCACTGGCTCATGCACAGCTTGCTACCCCTGCTGACGAACGCGCGCGAGGAAGCGCTGCTGACCTCACCCTATTTTGTGCCCGGCGCGGAGCTGACGCAGACCCTGGCCGGCAAGGTCGCCGCCGGCGTCAAGGTCCAGGTGCTGACCAACTCGCTGGCCGCCACCGACGTGGCCCTCGTCCATGCGGGTTATGCGCGCTACCGCCAGATGCTGCTGGGCGGCGGCGTCGACCTGTTTGAATTGAAGACCCAGCACCGCAAGCGCATCAGCCTGATGGGCTCGAGCCGCGCCAGCCTGCATACCAAGGCCGTGGTGGTGGACGGTCAGCGGGGCTTCGTCGGCTCCTTCAACCTCGACCCGCGCTCGGCCCAGCTGAACACGGAAATGGGCGTGCTGTTCGACGACGCCGCGCTGGCGACCGACATGCGCACGCTGTTCCTGCACTCGACGGCGAGCGACACCAGCTACCGATTGTTCCTCGACAACGGCGCCCTGCGCTGGTCCGACGCTACCGAAGAGCCCGCCAAGGTGTGGACGCAGGACCCGGAAACGGGCTTCTGGCGCCGCACGCTGGTGTCGGTGATGCGCTGGCTGCCGATCGAGTCGCAGCTGTAGCCGCATAAAAAAAACCCCGCGCGGCCGGTACCACGCGGGGTTTTCTTCTCGTGCTGCGCGGCACCACCACGCAGCACGCCTTACAGCAACACGTTTATTTTTTCTCGGCTTCGGCCTTCTTCGCATCGGCCGCAGCCAGCTTGGCTTCCTTCTTCGCAGCCGCTTCCGCAGCCTTGGCTTCTTTTTTCGCTGCAGTAGCCGCCTTCTTCGCAGCAGCCGCTTCCTTCTTCGTTTCGGCCGCCGTTTTCACGGGGGCGGCATCGGCGGCGGCTGGCGCGGTAGCGGCGGCAGGGACGACCTTGGCAGCGGCGGCTTCTTTCTTGGCGGCAGCAGCGGCGGCCTTGGCTTCTTTCTTCGCGGCAGCAGCTTCTTTCTTCGTTTCAGCGGCTGTCTTGGCTGGCGCCGCAGCGGTGTCGGTCGCAGCAGCTGGCTTCGCTGCGGCTTCTTTCGCTGCAACTTCCTTCACAGCAGCTTCCTTTTTAGCTGCGGCAGCTTTCGGCGCCGGAGCGGGCGCCGCTGGCGCGCCGGACATGGACTGGCCATTTACTTGCAAGCCCGCTTCCGACAGTTTCACGGAACTTTTCGGGCCGATGCCCTTCACGCGGGTTTCGAAATCGGCCCAATCCTTGAAGGCGCCGCCCTTGGCACGTTCATCGATGATGGCTTTCGACGTGACGGGGCCGATGCCCTTGACGCTGTCGAGTGCCGCCTGGTCCGCCTTGTTGACATCGACCTGGGCAAAGGCAAAGCCCATCGTCGCAATCAAGGTGGCGATGGCCAGCAGTATTTTTTTGAACATGGGTATCTCTCCGTGGTGTGGTTTCAAGTTGACTCGAACGCAAGGGAAGAGCAGCGCCTTAACGGCTTTAACGGCTGTGGCGTGATACGGTTGACAAGACTGGACAGCGGAAGGAGGGGAAAACCTGCGCCAGATCAAACGGACTGGCGCAGGTGATACAGCATAGTTACTGCGGGAACAGCTCGTCGCGGGTGACGGTGGCCGTACCCAGCTTGCCGACGACGATGCCGCCAGCCCGGTTGGCCGTGCGCACGCCCTCGCCCAGGCCCATGCCGGCGCCCAGCATGGCCGCCATGGTGGCGATCACCGTGTCGCCGGCGCCCGAGACGTCGAACACTTCGCGCGCATCGGTGGGCATGTGCAGCACCTCATCGGCCGTGTACAAGCTCATGCCTTCTTCGGAACGGGTCAGCAGCAAGGCGTCCAGGCCCAGCTGCGCGCGCATCTGCTGCGCGCGTTCCGTCAATTGCTCTTCCGTGCTCCAGTTGCCGATCACGCGGCGCAGTTCCGATTTATTCGGAGTGAGTACTGACGCCCCCGTATAGCGGCTGAAATCATCGCCTTTCGGGTCGACCATGACGATCTTGCCAGCCGCACGGGCCGCCTTGATCATCTCGGCCACGTTCACCAGGCTGCCCTTGGCGTAGTCCGACAGGATCACCACATCGTAGTGCGGCAACAGGGCATTGAACTGCTTGAGCTTGTCGCGCAGCACCGTATCGCTGGGCGCATCCTCGAAATCGATGCGCAGCATCTGCTGCTGGCGGCCGATCACGCGCAGCTTGATGATGGTGGAAATGGCCGCATCGCGCTGCAGATAGCTGTGGATGCCGCCGCCCTCGAGCAGGCGTTCGACCTGGCTGCCGGCCTCGTCGTCGCCGACGACGCCCAGCAAGCTCGTCTTCGCTCCCAGCGCGGCCGCGTTGCGCGCCACGTTGGCAGCACCGCCCAGGCGCTCTTCGCGCTTCTCGATGCGCACGATGGGCACGGGCGCTTCCGGCGAAATACGGCTGACGTCGCCGAACCAGTAGCGGTCCAGCATCACATCGCCCACCACCAGCAGGCGTACCTGGGCCAACGCGGCCGGCGCCGTCAAGGCGACCACCTCTTGGGCGCTCATGCGCGCGTCAGGATCGAGCGACCGATCCCGTGGTATTCGATGCCATTCTCGGCCATGACGGCCGGCTCGAACAGGTTGCGTCCGTCAAAGATCACGGCCTGCTTCAGGCGCGCCTTGACCTGCTCGAAGTCAGGGCTGCGGAAGGCTTTCCATTCGGTCACGATGACCAGCGCATCGGCGTCCTGCAGCGCATCCTTCGAACTGTCGGCAAAACGCACCTTGGCCAATTGCTCCGGCGTCAAGTCCAGTTGCAGCACGCGGCGCGCCTCGGCCATGGCGACGGGGTCGTACACAGCCACGGTGGCGCCGCGCGCCAGCAAGTCGGCCAGCAGCACGCGGGCCGACGCTTCGCGCATGTCATCCGTATTCGGCTTGAAGGCCAATCCCCACACGGCGAAATGCCGGCCCGTCAGATCTTCGCCGAAGCGAGTGACCACTTTGCGTCCCAGCACCTGCTTCTGCTGGTCGTTGACGGCTTCGACGGCGCGCAGGATCAGCAATTCCTGGCCGTGGCCGCGCGCCGTGCGTTCGAGCGCCTGCACGTCTTTCGGGAAGCATGAACCGCCATAGCCGCAACCGGCGTACAGGAAGCTGTAGCCGATGCGCGGGTCGGAGCCGATGCCGTGGCGCACGGCTTCGATGTCGACGCCCACCTTGTCGGCCAGGTTCGCCAGTTCATTCATGAACGAGATGCGCGTGGCCAGCATGGCGTTGGCCGCATACTTCGTGAATTCGGCCGAGCGCACGTCCATCCAGTAAGTGCGTTCGTGGTTGCGGTTGAACGGCGCGTACAGGCTTTTCAGCAGTTCGCGCGCGCGCTCGCCTTCCGGCGTGGCGTCAACGCCGATGACGATGCGGTCGGGGCGCATGAAGTCTTCGACGGCCGCGCCTTCCTTGAGGAATTCCGGGTTCGACGCGACCGAGAACGTGGCGGCCACGCCGCGCGCATCGAGTTCGCCCTGGATGGCGGCGCGTACTTTTTCGGCCGTACCGACGGGCACGGTGGACTTGTCGACGATGACCTTGAAGTCCGTCATGTACTTGCCGATGCCGCGCGCGGCGGCCAGCACGTATTGCAGGTCGGCCGAGCCGTCTTCGTCGGGCGGCGTGCCGACGGCGATGAATTGCATCACGCCGTGCGCGGCCGCCGCTTCAATGTCGGTGGAAAAGGTCATGCGCCCGGCGGCGCGGTTGCGCGCCACGACTTCTTCCAGGCCCGGTTCATGGATGGGAATGCCGCCGCTGTTGAGCAAGGCGACCTTCTGTGCGTCCAGGTCGAGGCAAAAGACGTCGTTGCCCAGCTCCGCCAGGCAGGCGCCGGTCACGAGGCCAACATAGCCGGTGCCGATAATAGTGATTTTCATGGATGTACCGTATGGATAAAAAGCAGGTCTTACATAGAAGTACACGCCACATTGCTCAGGGCAAGGTGACGTGTACGAATCAGTTCATGACATTGAGTTCTTCTGTGCGGCGTGGTGGGTAAGTCTCCCACTTGTTGCAGCCAGGGCAGTGCCAGTAGAACTGGCGCGCCTTGAAACCGCAGTGGCTGCACTGGTAGCGGGCCAGCTTCTGCGTGTAGCCGTGCACGAGGTTTTTCACCATCGACAGCTCGGACCAGATCGCGGCCGGCGCATCCATCATGCGCGCTTCCAGCAGTTTATCGAGGCCCAGCAGGGTCGGCGTGCGGCGCAGCTCGGCGCTGACCAGCTGCTTCGCCGCTTCCACGCCGTCGAGCTCGATGACGGCCTTGAAGACGACTTCGATCAGGTCGATCGACGACGCCTCTTCCAGGTAGGAACGCAGCAGGTTGACGCCTTCCTGTGGACGGCCCAGCTTGGTATAGCCATCCATCAGGCGCTGCGCCACCAGGGCCACGTGCGGCACACTTTGCTGCTCCACGCGGCGCCAGGTGGTCAGCGCGCCTTCCACGTCGCCGCGCGCCAGCAGCACGTCGCCCGTCAGGATGGTGGCGCGCACGCTCTTGCGGTCCGTCTGCAGGGCTTTTTCCAGCAGCGGCATGGCGTCGTCCGGCTTCATGTGCACGAGGGCGTCATGCGCCAGTTCGCAATAGAACTGGGCGATTTCCTTCTGGCGCGCACCGGCGCCCGATTCCTGCAAGCCCACAGCCGCTTCGATGGCACGTGGCCATTCCTTTTCGCGCTGGTAGATTTCCAGCAGCGCGCGGCGCGCCTGGGCCGCATATTGCGTGTCGATCAGGCTGTTGAAGGTTTCTTCGGCACGGTCCAGCAAGCCCGCCTTCAGGTAATCCATGCCCAGCTCGTAGGCGGCGTGGCCCTGCTGTTCCAGCGGCAGGTCCGGGCGCGCCAGCAAGTTCTGGTGTACGCGAATTGCGCGCTCCGTTTCGCCGCGGCGGCGGAACAGATTGCCCAGCGCAAAGTGCATATCGGCCGATTCCGGATCCAGCTTGACGACTTCGATGAAGGCGTCGATGGCCTTGTCATGCTGCTCGTTGAGAAGGAAATTCAAGCCCTTGAAATAATTGCGCGGCAGGCTGCGCGATTCGGACACCAGTTGATGAATGTCCACGCGCGCGGCGATCCAGCCCAGCGCGAAAAACATCGGGATACCCAATAGCCACCAGAGTTCAAAATCCATGCGATTGTTTTTATTCGAGTAAGAGAGATAGGAGCGACGGCGGCGCTTACTGCGCGCTCACGCTGTCCGGTTGCGGCTGGACATTGCTGGCCACGCCAACGGTCTGCAGCGCGGCAATGGTGGTTTTTTGCTTGGTCGCTTCGCGGCGGTGACGGAACACGGTCGGCGTCAGGGCCAGTACGCCCAGGCTCGCGCCAGCGACAAAAAAGCCCAGCAGCATCAGGACCAGGGGGCCGCGAATTTCATAATTGAGGAAAACATGCAGGTCGACAACCTGCGCATTCTTCAGCGCAAAACTGAAGAACAGGACGAAAAGAACACAGCCAACGATGGTGGAGATGATTTTCATCGATAGGTCCAGAGTGAACAAAAAAATACCAGTGCGACATGGCAAATGGCAAATGGCGCAAACGTAGAGTGCTGATCAAACCGTAGCGAGCGGCAGTGATTTGTGGCCGAGAAGCGCAACCGTACTGAAGTACGGTGAGCATCGCCGGCCGCAAAGCGCGCCGCGCAGTAGGTTTAAGCAGTGCTCTACAGCATATTAACAAAAAAAAGCGGCATCCAAGGACGCCGCTCTTTATTTTCCGCCTTCCAGCAGACGATTAATCCTCGATAATCGGTTGCCCGACCATCGCGTCCACGCGCTCGCGCAACTGTTTGCCCGGCTTGAAGTGGGGTACCCGTTTTTCGGGAACCATCACCTTGTCGCCGGATTTCGGGTTGCGGCCGATACGCGGGGGCCTGCTGTTCAGGGCAAAACTGCCAAAACCGCGGATCTCGATACGCTGACCGGTCGCCAGGGCGTTGGTCATCGCATCGAGAATGGTCTTGACGGCATACTCCGCATCTTTCGCCACCAGCTGAGAATAACGCTCAGCGAGGCGGTTGATCAGCTCGGACTTTGTCATCTGCCAGTATCCGCGAAGTCTTAGTTCTTGTTATCGAACTTAGCTTTCAACAAGGCGCCCAGGCTGGTGGTGCCCGAAGCTGCGTTGTTGTCGGTAGCTGCCATCTTCTGCATGGCTTCCTGGGTTTCAACGTTGTCTTTCGCTTTGATCGACAGTTGGATACCACGGGCTTTGCGGTCGATGTTCAGCACCATTGCTTCAACGGTGTCGCCGACTTTCAGGTGCGTACCAGCATCTTCAACGCGGTCGCGCGAGATTTCGGAAGCGCGCAGGTAGCCTTCAACTTCTTCGGACAGTTGGATCACGGCGCCTTTAGGCTCAACCGATTTAACGGTACCGGTTACCAGCGAGCCTTTGTCGTTCATGGCTGCGAAGTTGTTGAATGGGTCACCTTCCAGTTGCTTGACGCCCAGGGAAACGCGCTCGCGCTCAACGTCGATGGCCAGAACGATGGCTTCCAGTTCGTCACCTTTCTTGAAGCGACGCACGGCTTCTTCGCCGGTTTCGGTCCAGGACAGGTCGGACAAATGCACCAGACCGTCGATGTTGCCGGCCAGGCCGATGAACACGCCGAAGTCGGTGATCGATTTGATCGCGCCGCGGACTTTATCGCCCTTCTTGTGGGTTACGCCAAAGTCATCCCAAGGGTTGGCTTTGCACTGTTTCATACCCAGCGAGATACGACGACGCTCTTCGTCGATTTCCAGAACCATCACTTCTACTTCGTCGCCCAGTTGGACAACTTTGTTAGGAGCAACGTTTTTGTTCGTCCAGTCCATTTCGGAAACGTGTACCAGACCTTCGATACCCTGTTCCACTTCAACGAACGCGCCGTAGTCGGTCAGGTTCGTTACTTTACCGAACAGACGGGTGCTTTGTGGGTAACGACGGGACAGACCGGTCCAAGGATCGTCGCCCAGTTGTTTCACGCCCAGCGAAACACGGTTTTTCTCTTGATCGTATTTCAGGACTTTGGCGGTGATTTCCTGGCCAACCGTCAGTACTTCCGACGGGTGACGTACACGGCGCCATGCCAGGTCGGTGATGTGCAGCAGGCCATCGATACCGCCCAGATCCACGAACGCGCCGTAGTCGGTGATATTTTTGACGACGCCGGTCACGACCGTGCCTTCTTTCAGCGTTTCCATCAGTTTCTGACGCTCTTCGCCCATCGAAGCTTCGATGACGGCGCGGCGGGACAGAACCACGTTGTTACGCTTGCGATCCAGCTTGATCACTTTGAATTCGAGGGTTTTGCCTTCGAATGGGGTGGTGTCTTTGACAGGACGGGTATCAACCAGCGAGCCCGGCAGGAATGCGCGGATGCCGTTGGTCAACACGGTCAGACCGCCTTTGACTTTACCATTGACGGTACCGACGACGATTTCGCCCGATTCCATCGCTTTTTCCAGAGCCAGCCACGAAGCCAGACGCTTGGCTTTATCGCGCGACAGGATGGTATCGCCGAAACCATTTTCCAGCGATTCGATCGCCACGGAAACGAAGTCACCAACTTTGACTTCCAGTTCGCCGTGGTCGTTCTTGAATTCTTCGACAGGGATGAATGCTTCGGATTTGAGGCCAGCGTTCACGATCACGAAATTGTGGTCGAGGCGCACGACTTCAGCGGAAATAACTTCGCCGGAGCGCATATCTTGACGCGACAACGATTCCTCGAAGAGCGCAGCAAAACTTTCCATACCGGTAGATTCGTTAGTTGTAACAGTAGACATAGGGTTCACACAGGTTATCCAGCAGAGATCGCACGATGCGACTTAAACTGGGTTAGGTTTTTGACACACCCGGACAGGCCAGGAGCCGTCAACGGGCACCACATAGCACAACAACACGCTATTTTGCTGCGGCGGCATACCATTTCAACACGGTTTCAACGGCAACATCTGCCGTCATTTCCGACGTATCGAGAACATGCGCCCCTTCCGCAGGGACCAGCGGCGCAATCGCACGGTGAGTATCACGTTCGTCCCGCGCCTGCAAATCCATCAGAAGGTCTTCCATATTAGCAGAAAAACCCTTGTCTATCAATTGCTTGTAGCGCCGTTGCGCGCGCGCCTCGACGCTGGCCGTCAGGAACACCTTCAATTGGGCGTGCGGGAAGATCACCGTGCCCATGTCGCGCCCGTCGGCCACCAGGCCCGGCGTCTTGCGAAAGCCCAGCTGCAAGCTGACCAGCGCCTGGCGTACGGTTGGCAACACGGCAATCTTCGACGCCGTATTGCCCACTTCTTCGGCACGGATCTGCTCGGTGACGTTTTCCTGCGCCAGCAGGATCTCGCCATTAGCAAAGTGGCAAGGCAAGTGTTCGGCCAGCTTAGCCAGCGCGTGCTCGTCGCGCAAGTCCGTGCCGCGGCGCAGCGCGCTCAAGGCCGTCAGGCGGTACAGCGCGCCCGAGTCCAGGTAATGAAAGCCCAGCTTGTCGGCCACGCGGTGCGCCACCGTGCCCTTGCCGGAAGCGGTGGGGCCGTCGATGGCGATGACTGGGATGTGGGAGGTCGGCATTATTTTGTCACTTTAAAAAAACTAAACCCAAAAACAAGAGCTGGGGTCAGTCCTGGCGGATCGGAATGCCTTCCATTGGAAGGCATTCCCCCTGCGGGTCTGACCCCAAATTTGCCTTCGGTTAAATAAGACTGTCTTTGGCAATCCCCGCAAACGCGGCGAAATACTCGGGGAAGGTCTTGGCCACGCATTTCGGGTCGTTGATGCGCATCTCGTTGCCGCGACGCGCGGCGCCGTCCAGCGAGGCCAGCGAGAAGCACATGGCCATACGGTGGTCGTCATACGTGTCGATGGTGGCGGCGGCGATTTCGGCCGGCGGCGTCACGCGCAGGTAGTCGGCGCCCTCTTCCACTTCGGCCCCGAGTTTGCGCAATTCCGTGGCCATGGCGGCCAGGCGGTCCGTTTCCTTCACGCGCCAGCTGGCGATGTTACGCAAGGTCGAGGTGCCGTCCGCGTACAGGGCCGCCACGGCGATCGTCATGGCCGCGTCGGGAATGTGGTTGAAGTCCATGTCGACGGCTTTCAGCACGCCGTTTGAACGGGCTTCGATCCAATTCTCGCCCATGGTGATGGTCGCGCCCATCTGCTGCAAGGCTTCGACGAAGCGCACGTCGCCCTGGATGCTGTCGCGTCCAACGCCTTCCACGCGCACGGGACCGCCGCCGATGGCGCCGGCCGCCAGGAAGTACGAAGCCGACGACGCGTCGCCTTCCACGTGGATCGTGCCCGGGCTTTGATATTGCTGGCCCGGCTGCACGGTGAACGACTGCCAGCCGTCATGCTCAACCGTCACGCCGAAACGGCGCATCAGATTCAGGGTGATCTCGATGTACGGCTTCGAGATCAGCTCGCCCGTGACGTCGATGGTGACCGCATGGTCGCGCGCCATCAGCGGCGCCACCATCAGGAGGGCCGTCAAGAACTGGCTCGATACGTTGCCGCGCACGGCGATGCGCTGCGCGTGGATGTGGCCGCGGCGGATGCGCAGCGGCGGGAAGCCCTGCTCGCCCGTGTATTCGATCTGCGTGCCGACGGCGTTCAGCGCATCGACCAGGTCGCCGATCGGGCGCTCGTGCATGCGCGACACGCCATGCAGCGTGTAATCGCCGCCGATCACGGCCAGGGCCGCCGTCAGCGGACGGATCGCCGTGCCGGCGTTGCCCATGAACAGGTCCGCCTCGTGGTGCGGGAACACGCCGCCGCAGCCTTCCACGTGGTGCACCTGGTGGGCCGTGGCCGGGTCGCCCGTCAATTCATCCTGCGTCCATTTCACGCCCAGCGACGTCAAGGCCGTCAGCATGACGAAGGTGTCGTCGGAGGCGAGCAAGTCGATGATCTTCGTCGTGCCCTTGGCCAGCGCGGCCAGCAGCAGCACGCGGTTGGAAATGCTTTTCGAGCCGGGCAGGCGCACCGTGCCTTCGGCGTGCATCACCGGTTTCAAATCGATATGGTGGGGGTAGTGCTTGGTCTGGGTCATGCTGGAATCCTTGAGTATTTATCGTGTGGGCGCGGCCGGCACTTCCGCCGTTTCAATCGCCTCGATCCATTGCTGCCGCGCGTGCTGGGCGTTCGCATACACGCCCTCGATGGCGGCGCCGTCGTTCGCGGCCAGGTGGGCGCGCAAGGTCGTCAACTGCGCCAGGTAGGCGTCCAGTTCGTGCAGCAGCGCCGGCTGGTTGGCCAGGCTGATGTCGCGCCACATTTCCGGCGATGAGCCGGCGATGCGCGTAAAGTCGCGAAAGCCGCTGGCCGCGTATTGGAACAGCAGGCCCGCGTGCGGTTTGTTGGCGATGTCGTCGACCAGCGCAAAGGCCAGCAGATGCGGCAGATGGCTGACGGCGGCAAACACCTTGTCATGTTCTTCGGGGCTCAAGGTGTGCAGGATGGCGCCGCAGGCGCGCCATGCCGCCGCCACCCGTTCCACGTCGTCCGCGGCGTTTTCCGCCAGCGGCGTGAGCACCACCTTCTTGCCTTGATAAAGGTCGATGATGGCGGCATCGGGACCATTCGTCTCGCGCCCCGCGATCGGGTGGCCGGGCACGAATTGCCCCACCTTGCCACCGAGCGCCGCGCGCGCGGCCGCCACCACGTCGCTCTTCGTGCTGCCCGCATCGGTCACGATGGTGCCCGGCTGCAGATGCGGCGCGATGGACGCCAAAATAGCGCCCGTCTGCGCCACGGGCGCGGCCAGCAGCACCAGGTCGGCGCCATGCAAGGCTTGCGCCATGTCGCCGCCGATGGCGTCGATGATGCCCAGTTCGAGCGCGCGCGCCATCGACGCCGGCGAGCGGCCCATGCCGACCACGGTTTGAACCGCGCCCGCGTGTTTCAGGGCGCGCGCGAACGAGCCCCCGATCAGGCCTACGCCAAAGATCACTACCTTGTTCAGTGCAGGCGTCGTCATATCGTCAGGCCAGCGCTTTCGTCAGCGCGGCGATGAAGATGGCGTTTTCCTGCGGCAGGCCGATGGAAATGCGCAGCCATTGCGGCAAGCCGTAGCTGCCGACGGGACGCACGATCACGCCTTGCTTGAGCAGCGCCAGGTTCACGCGCGCGCCCGCCTCATCATCGTCACCCACCTTGACCAGCACGAAATTGCCGTGTGACGGCACGTATTCCAGGCCCAGTTGCGCAAACGCTTCCGTGAACTGCTGGTAGCCGGCCGCGTTGTTGCGCGCGCTTTGCTCGAGGAAGGCCTTGTCGTTCAAGGCGGCAATCGCGGCGGCCTGCGCCAGCGAATTGACGTTGAACGGCTGGCGGATGCGGTTCATCAGGTCCGTCAGCACGGGCTGGGCGATGGCAAAGCCGATGCGCAGGCCGGCCAGGCCGTAGGCCTTCGACAGGGTGCGCGACACCACCAGGTTCGGATACTGGCGCACCCACGCCGTCGACTCGTACTGGTCGTCGGCCGACAGGAATTCGTTGTAGGCTTCGTCCAGCACGACGACGACATGCGCCGGCACTTTTTGCAGGAACGCTTCCAGCTGCGCGGCCGTCAGGAAGGTGCCGGTCGGGTTGTTCGGGTTGGCGATGAAGACCAGGCGCGTATCATCGGCAATCGCCGCCGCCATCGCGTCCAGGTCATGGCCGTAGGCTTGCGCCGGCACGACGATGTGACGCGCGCCCAGGCCTTGCGTGGCCAGCGCGTACACGGCGAACGAATACTGCGAGTAGACGACGGATTGGCCATGCTGCACGAACGCGTGCGCGGCGATTTCCAGGATGTCGTTGCTGCCATTGCCCAGGGTGATCCAGTCTGCCGGCACGTCGTAGCGCTTGGACAGCACGGCTTTCAAGTCGAAGCCGTTGGCGTCCGGATAGCGGCCCAGGTCATCAATGGCGGCGATCATCGCCTGCTTCGCCGATTCCGGCATGCCGTATGGGTTTTCATTCGATGCCAGCTTGACGATGGCTGCCTCGTCGAGGCCGAATTCGCGCGCAACTTCCGCGATCGGCTTGCCGCTCTGGTAAGGGGCGATGGCGCGGACGTATTCTGGACCGATATTTTTAGACATGGTGTTCTTTAAAAGTTGGTGAATGAATGGCAGTCAATGGAGATGGTTTGTTGGGTTACGCTGCGCTAACCCAAGCTACAGCTTACCGTATGTCGGGTAGGTCGGATTAGCGCAGCGTAATCCGACACCACCACAGGCATCAATCGAAGTCACAGACTGACCGGATACGACCCCAGCACCTTGAAAAACGCCGCATTGCTCTGCAGCTCGGCCAGCGCCTGCGCCACGGCGGCATCGTGCACGTGCCCCTCCACGTCGACATAGAAATAATACTCCCAGCTGCCCATGCGCGCCGGGCGCGACTCGAAGCGCGTCATCGACACGCCGTGCTTGGCCAATGGCGCCAGCAATTGGTACACGGCGCCCGCCTTGTTCGGCACGGCCAATACCAGCGAGGTCTGGTCCTTGCCCGACGGCGCCGTCTGCAAGGTGCCCACGACGGCAAAGCGCGTGCGGTTGTGCGGGTCGTCCTGGATATGGCCCTTGACCACGCCCAGCTTGTACTGCGCACCGGCCAGTTCGCTGGCAATCGCGGCCACCGTGCCATCTTCGCCGGCCATGCGGGCCGCCTCGGCGTTCGAGGCCACGGCGTGGCGCGCCACGTGCGGATAATTCTGGTTCAGCCACACCTGGCATTGGGCCAGCGCCTGAGAATGGGCGCAGATGGACGTGACGCCCTCCATGTTGCCGCTCTTCGTCATCAGGCTGTGGTGCACGGCAATGGCCACCTCGCCGCTGATGATGAGGCTAGTCTGCAGCATCATGTCCAGCGTGCGGTTGACGGCGCCTTCCGAGGAATTCTCGATCGGCACGACGCCGAAGTCCGCCGTGCCCGCTTCGGCGGAACGGAATACTTCATCGATGGACGCGCACGGCAAGCCTTCGACGGCGCTGCCGAACTGCTGATACACGGCCTGTTCGCTGAAGGTGCCGGCCGGGCCCAGATACGCCACGGTGACCCTCTTTTCCAGCGAGCGGCACGACGACATGATTTCGCGGAAGATGGTCTGCACTTCGCGGTCGCCCATGGGGCCGGGATTGCGCTCGGCCACGCCGCGCAGCACCTGCGCTTCGCGCTCGGGACGGAACACGGGCGCCTGCGTTTCGGCCTTCACGTGGCCCACCTGCTGGGCGATTTGCGCGCGGCGGTTCAGCAGTTCGAGGATTTGCGCGTCGATCGCATCGATCTGTTCGCGCAGCGGTTTCAATTTATCGGTCATGGTGGTTTGTTTCGTCAGCTGTACTTCAATCATGGCCGCACGGCCTGCGCCGGCGGCGGGCCGGCGCGCTTGCTCATGAGAATGCCGGACAAAATGATCAGGGCTAGGCGCGTTGCCGCTGGCAGTACGAATGTACGACAAGGCAATGCAACAACGCCTTGGACTTTTTGGCAGGCATTCTAGCGTCCGGCAAACTCGTTCAAATAATTGACCAAGGCTTGCACGCCCTCGATCGGCATCGCGTTATAGATCGATGCACGCATGCCGCCGACGGACTTGTGGCCCTTCAGTTGCAGCAGGCCGCGCTGCTTGGCGCCGGCCAGGAATGCGTCGTTCAGACTTTCATCGCGCAGATAGAACGGGATGGTCATGCGCGAGCGGTATGCGGGCTCGACCCGGTTCTGGTAGAAGTCGTCCGCATCGAGCGCTGCGTACAGCAGAGCCGCTTTCTCAATATTACGCTGTTCCATGGCCGCAACGCCACCCTGGCGTTTGAGCCACTGGAAAACCAGGCCGGCGATATAGATGCCGTAGGTGGGCGGCGTGTTGTACATCGACTCATGTTCGGCCACGATGGTCCAGTCGAATGCCGACGGGCAGATCGGCAGCGCCTTGCCCAGCAAGTCTTCGCGCACGATGACGAGGGTCAGGCCGGCCGGGCCGATATTTTTCTGCGCGCCGCCGAAAATGACGCCATATTGCGACACGTCGATCACGCGCGACAGGATGTGCGAGGACATGTCGGCCACGATGGTGGTCCCTGCCGGCACGTTCGGCGCCTGCTGGAATTCCACGCCGTCGATGGTTTCATTGGTGCAGATGTGCAGGTAGGCGGCGCCTGGCGTCAGCTTCCATTCGGAGACGGGCGGCACGCCCGCGAAATGGGCGGCCTTGGACGACGCGGCCACGTTGACGTTGGCGTACTTGGCCGCTTCCTGGATCGACTTGCCCGACCACGAACCCGTATGCACGAAGTCGACGGTGGCCGGCTGCTGCGCGGCCAGGCCCGCCAGGTTCATCGGGATGATGGCGTTTTCGCCCAGGCCACCGCCCTGCAGGAACAGGATCTTGTAGTTATCGGGCACGGCCAGCAGTTCGCGCAGATCGGCCACGGCCTGCTTGTAGATGGAGATGAATTCGGGACCACGGTGGCTCATTTCCATCACCGACATGCCACTGCCATGCCAGTCCTGCATTTCAAAGGCAGCTTGCGCCAGCACTTCCTTGGGCAGGACGGCGGGGCCGGCTGAAAAATTGTAGATATGGGTCACGATACGATCCTTGGCAAAAATGAAAATCTTATTGGGGCGACTGCGTGGCCGCCCGCATGACCTGGTCAAGCACGGCATTCACGCGGGGGATCAGCACGCGCTGGCTGATGGCCATCGATTCGGCGGACAGTTGCGGCATGGTCGCCAGCATCTTGCGGCCCAGCGGCGTCTTGTAGAAGGCCGTCAGCTGCTCGACTTCCTGCACCGTGTAAAAGCGCGCGTACAGGGGCACCATTTCGTCGCCCAGCTCGTCGATCAGGGTCGGGTCGGCCAGTACCTGCGTCAAGGTGGCGATGGCCAGGGGGATTTCTTCCTCGGCGCTGGCCAGCGCGCGCGCCTTGCGCTGCTCGTCCAGTTTCGGGTTGCTGTTGATTTGCTGCTGCGCCGACTGGCGGATCATGGCGGGCACCGATTGCAGCATCTGGTCGAAGATGCTGCGCGTCAGTTGCGGGAACTGCATCGCGTCGAGCATGCGCCGCACGGCCACTTTCATGGCGGGGCTGGGCGCCGCTTGGCGCACGGGCGTGGCTTGCGTGCTCTGGGCCAGGGCCGGCAGGGTCGCGAGGAAGGCCAGCGAAAACGCGGCGAAGAAGGTGGCGACGATTTTTCTCATGGCATGCGGGGTCTTGAATGACTGGTAAAAGGGTGGCGGCCGGAAGACCTGTCGGCTTACGCCCGACGGGCTAAGCCGACCTACGCAATTCTGCTGGCGGCATAAGCACGCGCCAATAGCAATTGGGGCTCCCGAAAGAGCCCCAATCATCTTACTCCGGCTGGGCCGGATCGACAGGATCGGCCGGTTCAGCCGCTGCCGGCGCAGGCGCGGTATCCGCCTCCGTCGTCAGCTCGACTTCGTCGATATCCGTTTCCACCACGCGCTGCAGGCCGGACAGCTTGGTGCCGTCTTCCACGGCGATCAGGGTCACGCCCTGCGTCGCGCGGCCCATCTCGCGGATTTCCGACACGCGGGTGCGGATCAATACGCCACCGGTGGTGATCAGCATGATTTCATCGCTGGTATCGACCAGGGTCGCGGCAACCACTTTACCGTTGCGCTCACTGGTCTGGATGGCGATCATGCCTTTCGTGCCACGGCCATGGCGCGTGTACTCGGTGATCGGCGTACGCTTGCCGTAACCGTTTTCCGTGGCCGTCAGCACCGACTGCTGCTCGTTCTCGGCCACCAGCAGGGCGATCACGTGCTGGCCTTCTTCCAGGTTCATGCCGCGCACGCCGCGCGCCGTACGGCCCATCGGACGCACGTCGTTTTCGTCGAAGCGCACTGCCTTGCCCGAATCGGAGAACAGCATCACGTCGTGCTGGCCGTCGGTCAGCGCCGCGCCGATCAGGAAGTCGCCGTCGTCCAGGTCGACCGCGATGATGCCGGCCTTGCGTGGATTGCTGAAGTCCTTCAGCGGCGTCTTCTTGACGGTGCCCAGGCTGGTCGACATGAACACATAATGGTCTTCCGGGAACGTGCGGTTCTCGCCCGACAGCGGCAGGATCACGGTGATCTTTTCGTTGTCCTGCAGCGGGAACATGTTGACGATCGGCTTGCCGCGCGAATTGCGCGAGCCTTGCGGCACTTCCCACACCTTCAGCCAGTACATGCGGCCACGATCCGAGAAGCACAGGATGTAGTCGTGCGTATTGGCGATGAACAGCTGGTCGATCCAGTCTTCCTCTTTCGTCGCCATCGCCTGCTTGCCGCGGCCACCGCGCTTCTGCGCGCGGTATTCGGTGATCGGCTGGGCCTTCATGTAACCGGTGTGCGACAGGGTCACGACCATGTCCTGCGGCGTGATCAGGTCTTCCGTTTCCAGGTCGGTCGCGTTCAACTCGATCTGCGAGCGGCGCACGTCCTTGTTGCCTGCGCCGTATTCGTTCTTCGCCGCCGTCATTTCATCGGTGATGATGACGGTGACGCGTTCCGGCTTGGCCAGGATGTCGAGCAAGTCGGCGATATGTTCCATCACGTCCTTGTACTCGTTGACGATCTTGTCCTGTTCCAGGCCGGTCAGGCGCTGCAGGCGCATCTGCAGAATTTCCTGCGCCTGGTCGTCCGACAGCTTGTACAGGCCATCCGTCTGCATGCCGTAGTGCTTCGGCAGGTTTTCCGGACGGTAGGCGTCCACGCCGCCCGGCGTCGTGCCGTCGCCCGTGCGGGCCAGCATTTCGCGCACGACGGACGAATCCCAGGCCTTGGCCATCAGCTCGACCTTGGCGATCGGCGGCGTCGGCGCGGCCTTGATGATGGCGATGAAGTCATCGATGTTGGCCAGCGCGACCGCCAGGCCTTCGAGCACGTGGCCGCGTTCGCGCGCCTTGCGCAGTTCGAACACGGTACGGCGCGTGACCACTTCGCGGCGGTGCGACAGGAAGCATTGCAGCATCTGCTTGAGGTTCAGCAGCTTCGGCTGGCCATCGACCAGAGCCACCATGTTCATGCCGAAGGTGTCTTGCAACTGGGTCTGCTTGTACAGGTTGTTCAGCACCACTTCCGGTACTTCGCCCCGTTTCAGCTCGATCACCACGCGCATGCCCGACTTGTCGGATTCGTCGCGGATGTCGGAAATGCCGTCGAGCTTCTTGTCGCGCACGTTTTCAGCGATACGTTCCAGCAAGGATTTCTTGTTGACCTGGAATGGCAGCTCGTCGACGATGATGGCGATGCGGCCGCCATCCTTGCCGTATTCTTCAAAGTGGGTCTTGGCGCGCATGACGACGCGGCCACGGCCCGTCCGGTAGCCGTCGCGCACGCCGGACACGCCATAGATGATGCCGGCCGTCGGGAAGTCCGGCGCCGGGATCAGCTCGATCAATTCATCGATCGTGCACTCGGGATTGCGCAGCACGTGCAGCGCACCGTCGATGACTTCGGTGATGTTATGTGGCGGAATGTTCGTCGCCATGCCGACCGCGATACCGGACGAGCCATTGATCAGCAGGTTCGGGATACGCGTCGGCAAGACCGTCGGTTCCTTTTCCTTGCCATCGTAGTTCGGCTGGAAGTCGACGGTATCCTTGTCGATATCGGCCAGCAGCTCGCTGGCGATCTTGTCCAGGCGGCACTCGGTGTAACGCATTGCCGCGGCGCCGTCGCCGTCGACGGAACCGAAGTTGCCCTGGCCATCGACGAGCATGTAGCGCAGCGAAAAATCTTGCGCCATGCGCACCAGTGTGTCGTAGATCGAGGCATCGCCGTGGGGATGGTATTTACCCATGGTTTCGCCGACCACGCGGGCGCACTTGACGTAAGGGCGGTTCCACACGTTATTCATTTCATGCATCGCGAACAAGACGCGGCGGTGCACTGGCTTCAAGCCATCGCGCGCATCGGGCAAGGCGCGACCGACGATCACGCTCATGGCGTAATCGAGGTAGCTCTTGCGCATCTCTTCTTCGAGGGAAATAGGAATTGTTTCTTTTGCGAATTGATCCATTGGCGGTTCGACTGATCTCAGGCTGTGGTTAACTTATCTGTTACGCAATGTATGACGCAATACTGCATATCCTGGGTGGCTGTCGTCGTGGACGCCGCGCCGCGCGCTGCTGGCGTGGCCCGGCTTCCATGTCGCAGAGTGCCTGAACAAATCGGCGGGCTGGCGGCGCGGCCAGTACGCGTACCGCAAGGGTACGTGCTGGCCATGCAGTGCCGCCGTGGGCATTTGCTCGACACTCTTAACAGTCAAGCGCACGATTTTAGCATGCGCGCCCAGCTACCTGTACAAATTGGCCATACCGGCAAGATTGGCAGTTTGCATCGGAGCCGTGCATGTTGCCCTGTCGATAATGCACAATGGCAATGTCAGTTCAAGACACCTGCCCTTAAAAGAGGCAAAAAAAGCGATCAATTGTTACAGATGCGTTACAAATGGGCATTTTCGTTGCGCAAAAACAACGCACGGTCTAAAATCGGGCAAGCTTTGATTTAACCACGGTCGTGTGCCCCTGATGCGTGTGGCAAAATGACTGGGAAGTTAATTGCTAGTTTCGCAATCTGAAACGAGCGCATATGGTCTACATGATAAAATCTTGGCACGTAGCACCAGTAGCGCAGTGTTGTTCTGCGGATATCACCCCCCGAAAGGAAAAAAGAATGAATAAATTTGTAACGCTGTTTTTCGCTGCATCCGCAGTGATTGCTGGCTCGGCTTCGGCCCAAACCCCAACCTCCCCACCATTCGCGCCAGTTACCACTGACATCAAAGCACCAAGCCCAAAAAGCGCTTATGTGCAAGATGCTCGCGGCGTAATCGTGCGTGACCCATTCGGCCTGTGCTGGCGTACCGGCTACTGGACACCTGCTGACGCAGTGCCAGGTTGCGACGTACCACTGTGCGTAGAGCCAGAAACCCTGCAAGACGGCAAATGCGTGGCTCCTCCAGCACCAGTCGTACCTGCTCCAGCACCAGCACCAGTCGTGCCAGTGCCAGTCGTAGTTGCTCCTACCTCGGAAAAAGTCAGCTTCGCTGCTGATGCATTCTTCGATTTCGACAAAGCTACGCTGAAGCCAGAAGGCAAGTCCAAGCTGGACGAGCTGGCTGCACAACTGGGTGGCATCAACCTGGAAGTCATCATCGCTGTGGGTCACACCGACTCCGTCGGCACCGATGCTTACAACCAAAAACTGTCGGTACGTCGTGCTGATGCTGTCAAAGCCTACCTGGTCAACAAAGGCGTTGAAAGCAACCGCGTGTACACCGAAGGCAAAGGCGAAAAACAACCTGTTGCTGATAACAAAACTGCCGAAGGCCGTGCGAAAAACCGTCGCGTGGAAATCGAAGTTGTTGGTACCCGCAACAAGTAATTGCTGAACCCCTGGACTTGCCGCAAGTCATCGCGCAAGTCAAGAACAGCATGAAAAACCCCGCTACGGCGGGGTTTTTTTTCGTCCGTGGCTGCCCAATTGTAAAATTGCCGCTATTATTCGACCTATGAACGCCGACCCTCTCGAAATCCAAAAATTCAGTGAGCTGGCCCACCGCTGGTGGGACCCCACTTCCGAGTTTCGTCCCCTGCACGAAATTAACCCCCTGCGCCTGGAATGGATCAACGCGAAAGTGCCGCTGGCCGGCAAGCGCGTGATCGACATCGGCTGCGGCGGCGGCATCCTGGCCGAATCGATGGCCCGCAAGGGCGCCGACGTGACGGGTATCGACCTGTCCGACAAGGCCTTGAAAGTCGCCGACCTGCACAGCCTGGAATCGGGTGCCAAGGTACGCTACAAGCTGATCGCCGCCGAAGCCATGGCCGAGGAAGAGGCGGGCCAGTACGACGTCGTGACGTGCATGGAAATGCTCGAGCACGTGCCGGACCCCGCCGCCATCGTCAAGGCTTGCGCCGCGCTGGTCAAACCGGGCGGCCACGTGTTCCTGTCGACCCTGAACCGCAACCCGAAAGCGTATCTGTTCGCCATCCTGGGCGCCGAATACCTGCTGCGTCTGTTGCCGAAAGGCACGCACGACTATGACAAATTCATCACCCCGGCCGAGCTGTCGCAATACCTGCGCAGCGCCGGCCTGGACGTCAACAGCATGCGCGGCATGGGCTACAATCCGCTGACCAAGATTTACTCACTTAATAGCGATACGAGCGTCAATTACCTGGTGGCCTGCACCCGGCCGCTGTAACCATCACGCACAATACAAGGCGGCTGCGGCCGCCATTTTTCATTCCCACTTGACACACTTTGCCCGCCATGATCACTGACCATCTGCCAGCCCCGCGCGCCATCCTGTTCGACCTCGACGGCACCCTGGCCGACACCGCGCCCGACCTGGCGGCGGCCATCAACCTGCTGCGCGCGCGCGCCGGCCTGGCGCCGACCCCGTATGAAGTGCTGCGCCCCACGGCCTCGGCCGGCGCGCGCGGCATGATAGGCGCGTCGTATGGGATAGCTCCTGGCGAAAGCGGCTACGAAGCCCTGAAAGACGGCTTCCTGAACAATTACGAAGCGGCCCTGGCCGTGGAAAGCCGTTTATTTGACGGCATCCCCGCCATGCTGGAAGGCCTGCAAGCTCTGGGCCTGGCCTGGGGCGTGGTCACCAACAAGGCCGCCCGCTTCACCGACCCGCTGGTCGGCCAGATCGGCCTGGGCGCCGCCGGCTGCGTGATATCGGGCGACACCATGCCCCACCCGAAACCGCACCCCGCCCCCCTGCTGGAAGCGGCCCGCCGCCTGAACCTGGCGCCGGAAAACTGCTGGTACGTGGGCGACGACCTGCGCGACATCCAGGCCGGCCGCGCCGCCGGCATGCGCACGGTCGCATGCGCCTGGGGCTACTGCGGCGCCGTCGAGCCGCAGCACTGGAACGCCGACCATTTGCTCGATACGCCACTGGCCTTGCTGGAGCTGGTGACTGGCGTGGTGAAGGCGGCGCAGGAGCGGCAGTTGGCGGCCTGAGGAGCAGCACTTTCCGCAGTGGAAAGCTGGGGTCTGACCCGGCGGGTCAGCCCCCTTACGTCTATGGCGCGAATGCACCATGCAAGAGTGGGCAGATTGCGCTACACAGAAGCTTCTGTGGGGACGACCTGGTTTCGACGTGGGTTGCAAAGCAACGCAGGGAATACCGAGGACGGGCTACCTCGCAAATACACCCAGAAAAAACTTAACTGCAAACGATAACTAGTACGCACTGGCAGCTTGATCGCTGTTAGCTCTAGAACACCTCGTCCCTGGGGTGGGCCGTCAAAAGCTCCAGAGTCACCACAGGGCTCGTCTGATGCTGGGTTATTTGGTGTCCGACTAAATAATAGGTAACTCGCTTGCCCATAACCTGCACATCCGTACTGGCTGAGTCAAATTAAATGATCGTGCCAAGTATGTGGAACTGTCTGTAGAGTGCTTGCGGACGCGGGGGTTGTGCGGGACTTCGGCGGGCACAGCCCGGCGCCGCACAACCGGCTTGTGCCTGCCAGCACAAGCCCCTCCAATTCGTCTGGCTCAAGCGATTCAAAGCTGCCTCGCTCCTTACCGCGAATGCATCATGCAAGAGTGGGCAGATTGCGCTACAATGAAGGTTCTGTGGGGACGACCTGGTTTCGACGTGGGTTGCAAAGCAGCGCAGGGCATACCGAGGGCGGGCTACCTCGTAAATACAACCTGAAAAAACTTAACTGCAAACGATAACTCGTACGCACTGGCAGCTTAATCGCTGTTAGCTCTAGAACACCTCGTCCCTGGGGTGGGCCGTCAAAAGCTCTAGAGTCATTTACAGGGACTCGTCGTATGCTGGGTTACTTAGCGTCCGACTAAATAATAGGTAACTCGCTTGCCCATAACGTGCACATCCGTGCTGGCTGAGTTAAATTAAATGATAGTGCTAAGTATGTAGAACTGTCTGTAGAGTGCTTGCGGACGCGGGTTCGATTCCCGCCGTCTCCACCACTGAATAAATAAAAAGGGCTTCCCCGTTTTGGCGGGGAGGCCCTTTTTATTTATTCCATGCATGCAGAGCGCGGGCGTCGCGTCCGCGTCCGGTACGGACGCGGGGGTTTTGCGGGGCCTTCGGCGAGCGCAGCTCGGCGCCGCAAAACCGGGTTGCGCTTGCAAGCGCAACCCTCTCCGATTATCTGACTAGCTTTTGCGTCGCAGGCGGCTTTTCCTAACGACAACATCAGTCGCTCAGGTCGTGTACCAATGGCGGATCGGACTTCTCGTTCCGCTGTTCACCGCACGACTCTGCCCACAAAGTCCCAACGAAATGATGCAATTTACAATATCATTGCATCTCCATTTCTGACCAAACCGAAAGAATATGATTAATATCCGTAAAGCTGAAATCGCAGACGTGCGCGCTCTACAGGAAATCGGCTGCCAGACCTACCGTGAGCATTTTTCGGATATTTGGTCCGCTACCGGAATATCGGATTTCCTGGACCAGGATTTTTCTCCCAGCACACTTGAGAATTCGCTGACTTCATTGAACCAAGTCTGGCTTGTCGCTTCCGATGAAAGCGGAAAAGTCGTCGGTTTCGCCAAGGTCAACTTGTCGAAGCCGGCGCCTATCAGCGGCGAAGTGGGCCTGGAGCTGCAGAAGATATACTTCCTCAAATCCGAGGCTGGACGCGGTTATGGAAAGCAGCTCTTGAGCTACATTCATGATCTGGCGATGGAGCGCAGGGAGAGATTGATATGGTTAGATGTGCTCAAAACCAACTTAAATGCTCGCCGCTTCTACGCGAAACAGGGTTTTCAAGAACGTGGTGAAATTCCATTTCAAACGGACAAGGTTTCCATTGGAATGGTGGTCATGGTATGCCAGCTTCCAATGGCGTGACGCCTCAGCTCGCGTTCACTGCGTACCGGTATGAGCATCAACAAACCCGCGCACAGGAAAAAGAGAAGTATCGGCGACCGGGATCAGTTTCGCCATTTGCACAAGACCTCAACCTTGTACCAACATCCTCACACGTGCGCCGAGGCTAAATTAAACATTCGAACACGGCCTCGCCACTCAAAAATCACTCCTGCGACATGAGTTGCTGAATAGCCCTCCGATACTTCTCCCCCCTCTCCAAATCCTTCTGCGTCGGCCTATCTATCCTCGACAAATCGCTATTCTCAGCCAGATCAGCCAGCTTGACGGCCCTGCCCACCGGGTTCAAGGCTGCGCGGGCGATGAACGCCTCATACGACTCGCCTTCGACCTTGGTCACGGCGCGCACGCCGTCGATGACTTCCTGGGAAAATCCTTCGCGCGCCAGGTCGTCGAAGGTGACGTTGCCGTCGCTGTCTTCCACCACGTCGTGCAGCACGGCGACTATCTGCTGGGCGCCGAGGGCGACGCGCAGCATGACGCGCAAGGGGTGGAGGATGTACGGCGCGCCGCCCTTGTCCGTCTGGCCGGCATGGGTGGCGGCGGCGATTTCAATCGCGCGCTCGAGGGTGCCGCGTCTTGCGTTTTCAGTCATCTTCACTCCACGTTGATTGACGTTTCCGTTGCGCGCCAGCCGCGGCGCTGCAAATGGCAAACGCTGGTGCACAGCAAGGCTGGCAGCAGTAAATTAAGAACCGGGACGAGCATCAGCAAGCACAACAGCAGTCCCAGGGCGAAAATCGCCGGACGCTGTGCGCGGCGCAACGCCGCTTGCTGTTCCGCGCCGAGCACCTCTTCGGCCGCCGCGCCGTAGACCATCTGGACGTTCCAGGCCAGCAAGTACGAGATCAGCACGCACATGGCCCACACGGGAATCAGGAGGGAAAGCAGCAGCAACAGACGACGCCGCCAGGCGGGGCGTGCGGCGGATGTATCCAGGCCGGCCGGCGGCGCCCACGCGACATAGCGCCGCGCCACCACCGCCTTGGCGCGCTCCAGCAGCAGCCAGCGCAGCGGCAGGCGCGCCGTACCGATGGCGCCGACGATGAAGACCATGACATAGAAAAAAGCAGCCAGCGCCAGCAATGCCAGAGCGATCTGGCCGATCGACAGCATGGCCTTGGCGGCGCTGCCCAGGCCGCCGGCAATATTGCCCATCTGCGACACGGTGGCAGGCCCGTTGGCCAGCGCCCCGACGCCATCCATCACGCCCAGGCCCAGCAAGCCGGTGACGGACACCAGCGCCAGCATGGCGCTCAGCTCGACAAAAAAACGGCCGAAGTAGCTATACAGTCCCAGCCACAGCGCCACGACCGCCATGCACCACAGCGCGGAACGCCACCACAGCCCCGCATGACGCGCATCGCGCAGTCCCAGGCCGATGCACGTGAAGGCTTCCCGCCAGGCCAGCAGCCAGGTTTGCAATGTTTGTGTCACGCTCTAGCGTACTCCGCAATGAGATGGCGGATACGTCGATCCGGATGTTGCCGATTGTACATGGACAAGGCTGGCGCACGCGCCGCACAGGACGCAGCGCAAAGCCGCACCCGCCCATCCATCTTCAAAAATGGCTATCGAAACGCAAAGGCAGTCGCGGCCTGTTCGGCGGCAATTTCGCTAGAAGATTCATAACGGACCTGATTTCTCCCCAATGCCTTGGCCTTGTACAGTGCAGTGTCAGCCAGTTCAACCAGTTCGACCGCCTGGTTTTCAAGGTGCTTCGGCATAAATGCCGCCACGCCGACGCTGGCCGTCACCACGCCGAGGGCATTGCCGCTATGCTCGATTCCCAGCGATTGCACGGCCTGGCGGACGCCTTCCGCCACCGCCAATGCGCCCGGCAACTCCGTACCGGGCAATAGAACGACCATTTCCTCGCCACCGTAGCGCGCCGCAAGGTCGCCCGGCCTGCGCATGCTGTAGCCGACCACTTTGCCGATTTTTCTCAGGCACTCGTCGCCAGCCACATGGCCATAGATATCGTTGTATTGCTTGAAGAAATCGACGTCGATCAACACCAGCCCAAGTGAGCTGTCTTCACGCTGCGCACGGCTGAACTCGGCAAGCAGCGACTGGTCGAAGTGGCGCCGGTTCGCCAGCCCCGTCAATCCATCTTGGCTGGCAAGGCGGGCCAGGGTTTCATTGATCATTTCCAGTTCATTGCGCGCCTCGACCAGTCCCGCCTCGCTCTTGACCCGCAATTCGATCTGCCGCACCACGCGGTATCCGATGAAGGCAATCAGCAGTACCAGCACGCCGCCCACCGCGTTTTGCATCACCGTATCGAGCCGCCACGCAGCGAGCACTTCATCCTGCGACAGCGCGGCGGAGACCACCAGCGGGTATTCCTCGACTCTTCGATAGCTATTGATACGCGTCACGCCATCGACTCGCGACTGGACCACGGCCGTGCCAACGGGACTTTTGGGCAGGTAATCATGAAATATCGGGAACTTTGAAATATCGCGCCCCAGCAAACCCTCATCGAACGGCCTTCGCAATAAAAGAATACCTTTTCCATTCGCAATGAAAATAGCGCCTTTTTTTCCTATCGAAAAGCGTTCATAAAACAGCCGGAAATAATTCATGTCGATGGTCGCCAGCGCCACGCCGCCGAAACTTCCGTCAGGCAAATTGATCCGCCGCGATACCGTGACTATCCAGTGTCCCGTCGATTTGCTGCGCACGGGAGGTCCGACATACGGCCCCCGATCAGCATGCGTTCGATGATATTTGAAATAATCTCGGTCGGAATTATTCAGATTGCTCAACAGCGTTTTCTGAGAATTCACAAGCCAGCTGCCATCGCTGGCATAGATGAAGATGCCGTGCAACTGGGGCAACTCGGCTACACGGTTGACCAGCAATTTGTGGATACGGGCCAGTTCAAGACCGGCAACACCGTCTGTTTCTACCCTCTCCACCAGTCCGACCAGCACCGTATCGGCTTCCTTGATGGTGTCATAGGCATGCTGGGCAACAGATTGCGCCAGATTGGTACTTTCACGGGACGCTTCAAGCAGTTGCCCTTCCCGCGCGCGCAAGGTCGTCCATAACTGGATCGCCAGCAGTGACAGACACACAAGCACGACAAATGAGATAGCCAGCGGCAGCAGGGAAAAGCCACGGAAGCCTGCTCCCAGCAATCGTGGCGGCAAGCTGCGTGACCTGGCCATGGCGGCACTCCCGGATTTATATCCGGCAAAGTGTGCACCAAATAGGCGGCAACATACTCACACATCGTCACAAACACGATATAAAAAAGTTACCACCATGGCGTTGATGAATCCGGTTCGTGTTCGCCATAGTTTGCGACACCGCAATTCCGGATGGAAAGAAATACGAAACAATGCCAACTCCCCCACCGTTGCGCGTAGCGGAGTTGACCATGCTTGAAGTTCAGCCCAGGGATAAGCGCGGCTTTTTTATATTGCCGCAAGCTCCGGAAGATGCCGGGTATTACGTCTATGGCAATCTGCAGCGGATGCCAAATTCCGGCCATATGGCCCAATATGCGCACCCCAGCTTGCTATCCCTGATCTTTTACATCGAACGTGAATGGCAGGCAATTGATGATAGAAAATTTGGTATCGGGAATATCAGCATTGCCGAAGGATTAGCGTACGACAAGCATGTCAGCCACAGAAAAGGCATTGAAATGGATCTACGCCCCGTGCGGAAGGACAAACTGCAAGGCCAGTCCGCACGCGTGTCGCGCTTTGATAGCGTGTATGACCGGAGCGCCACTATCAAATTGATACAGCTGTTTCTGCGGCACCCAATGGTCACCAAGGTCTTCTTTAACGATGAAGAGATACAAAAGACGATCGGTGGCGGGCGCGTGCGGTCTCTGAAAGGACACGACGACCATCTTCATATTGAAATCAGGGAGCATGGATGACTACTCGACTTGCATGCTGCGCCATAGCGCTCGCTCTATTCTCAACGGCACACGCGGCCGACAAACAGCGGGCGTGGACTGGCGAACCAAGGCCCTTGCGTGGTGACTATCAGATCTACGGCGGAACGCTGTCCGAAATGCTGCCACCCACGCGAAACGACCGGAAAGTGGCAATCATGGTCAAAGGGGAATTGGCACGGGAACTGTTTGCTCAGCTCGGCCCCGATATAAAACAGGAACAGGCGTGCAGTTCCTCGGCTGACTACCGTGAGCGGCGCAGGGGAGATATTGCCTGCGTTCATACAAAAGAGGCGGGATACGAATGCTATTTCGGACTCGACCTGCGCACGGGAAAAGGGACGTATGGCGCAATCTGCTAGCCTGGGCGCTGCCTGGCACAGCTACAACCAGGGCCCTCCTCCTTGTACCGGCGCACATCCAGCCGAATTCTTCCGCCTGAGCGACTCTACCTGCATATGACACCCAGAGCAGAACCCAATCCCCCATCCCTCAGCTCAACAGCGTACACTGGCTCCTCTTCCATCAACGCATTGGTCCACCGTGAAACTATCGCGCTTTATTACCGGCCATCTGGAGCCGATCCTGGAAGAGTGGGAACTCTTCGCCAGGTCGCTGCCCATTCCGGGGGCCGCCATCTCGAAAGCGGAATTGCGCGATCATGCCAAGCAGATGCTGCAAACCATCGTGCGCGACATGGACGTCATCGAGAACGCGGCGCAGCGAAAGAAGAAATCGACCACGGGCGTATCGGAAATAACGGGCAAGGAAACGGCCGCCGCCACGCACGGCTCGCTGCGCCAGCAGATCGGCTTCACGCTGCCGCAGTTGACGGCGGAATTTCGCGCGATGCGGGCCAGCGTGCTGCGCCTGTGGATGGCACAGGTGCAGGTAACGTCGAAAACGGCAACGGACGACATCTTGCGCTTCAATGAAGCGATAGACCAGGCGCTGCAGGAATCGGCCATACGCTATTCGCAGCAGAGCGACCGCACCCGCAATACCTTTCTCGCCATCCTCAGCCACGATCTGCGCAGTCCGCTCAGCACGATGACGATGGCCGGTGCGCTGCTGAGCAGGCCGAGCGCGACCTCCGCTTCCACGGTGCAGATCGGTGCACGGGTTGCCCGCAGCGCGGCCACCATGACAACCATGGTGAACGATCTGCTGGAATTTGCCAGGACGCAGCTGGGGGGACACATGCCCATTTCACCCACCTTGGGCGACCTGGGGGAAATCTGCAAGACATCCGTCGAGGATGCCTCGGCTGCTCACCCGCAATGCAAGTTTGAACTGAGTACCACGGGCGAGATGATCGGCGACTTCGATGCGGCCCGATTGGCCCAGCTGTTTTCCAATTTGCTCAACAATGCCGCGCAGTACCGCACCGACGACCAGCCGGTGACCATCACGGCTTGCGGCGATGCCGATACGGCCGTGGTGCAAGTGAAGAATTTCGGCCGCCAGATCCCGGAATCGTCGCTGAAGAGCATTTTCGATCCCCTGGTCCAGCTGGCCATTTCTGACGATCACAAGGCGCCCAATGCCACCAGTATCGGCCTGGGCCTGTTTATCGCGCGTGAAATCGCCAGCGCGCACGGCGGCACCATCGGCGCCGAGTCCAGCCTGGAAAGCGGCACGATATTTACCGTGCGCCTGCCCAGGGTATCGCTGAGCGGCGGGGGAAACGGCGGCTAAGGACTATCCCGGCAGATATTTGCATCCCCTGCCGGGACGGGCTCGCCCTACCTGCGGCTGAGCGGCACATATTCCCCCGGCAAGCTGGCCGCTTCCAGCGCATCGGCAAAGGCCAGCAGGAATTTCGCCGGGCCATGCTCGGAAACGAGCAAGGAGGCGCCCTTGTGGCGCAGCAGTTTCAGCACTTCCTGCTGGTGCGCCTGGTATTCGCTGGAGTGGCCGTAAAACGTTTGATACATTTCCAGCGTTTCCATGGCCTTGGCGGCCAGGATGAATTCGGGTTTGTCCATGATGTCTCCTCGTTGTCACTACTGCCAAAACCACGAAAAAAAAACGGCAAGACGTGTAGCCGGAATCGGTCACACTGCCTTGCGGCAACCACATCTGTATTTCCATCATACGCCTCAACCCGGCTATTGCGCAGTCCTGTCGCGCATCTTTTTCCATTCCGCCCGTCCGGCGTCAATTGCCGCTCGTTCACCTTACAGATACTGCGCGCGCATGGCATCATGTGCGGTGCCCATCGACAACCGACACCCATGACCACCCATTTATCGCTGCACTGCTATCTGCAAGACGCGCCGTCCGAACGCCCGCAACGCTGTTCCGACGTGACCATCGAGGCCGACCCGGCCACCCTGCGCGCCATCGCCCACTTCCTGCTGGCCAGCGCGGACACCTTTGATCAGGCGCAGGAACGCGCCGGCATGCATGCCCACCTGCAAGACGAATGGGACGGCTGGCAGGACGACTTCCCCGACCTCGTCGTCGTGGCCGCCTAGCAAGGCGCCCCGGCTGGCGCGCGTCGGGTAACATACGCCACCTTTGCCATACAGAGAACACCGATGCACCATACCCGATACGCCCTGCCGTCGCTGCGCACGGCCGTGCTGGCCGCCGCGCTGGCCAGCCTGTCCGCCTGCGCCAGCCAGCCCGCGCACGAGGCGCTGTTCCTCGCCACCACGCTCACGCCCGCGCATTCCTTTACCAAGGGCATCGAAGGCCCGGCCGTGGATGCGGATGGCAATATCTATGCCGTCAACTTTGCGCGCCAGCAAACCATCGGCAAGGTCAGCCCCGGCGGCACTGGCGAGGTGTACCTGACCCTGCCCGGCACCAGCATCGCCAACGGCATACGCTTCGGCAGCCGGGGTCAGATGTACTTGGCCGACTACATGGAACACACGATCTACCTAGTCGACCCGGCCACGCGCGCGCTCACCATCCACGCGCGCGAGCCGCGCATGACGCAGCCGAACGACATCGCCATCACGGCCGACGACGTGCTGTATGCGAGCGACCCGAACTGGAAGGAAAACACGGGCCGCGTGTGGCGCATCGCGCAGGACGGCACGGTGACCCTGGCGCTCGACACCATGGGCACGGCCAACGGCATCGAGGTGACCCCCGACGGCAAGATCTTGTATGTGAATGAAAGCGTGCAGCGCAATATCTGGATGTACGACATCGCCGCGGACGGCAGCCTGAGCGGCAAGCGATTGCTGATCAAGTTCGACGATTTCGGCATGGACGGCATGCGCGTGGACGTCGACGGCAACCTGTACGTGACGCGCTACGGCAAGGGCACGGTGGTGAAATTGTCGCCACAGGGACGCATCCTGCGCGAAATCAGCGTACCCGGCGCCAAGCCCAGCAACATCACCTTCGGCGGCCCCGATGGCCGTACGGCCTACGTGACGGAAGTCGTGCAGGGACGGCTGCTGCAATTCCGCGTCGACCGCCCGGGGCTGGAGTGGCAGCAGGCGCAAGAACGGCGCAAGCCCGAATAGCATGTGAAGATGTCGGCTTACGCGCTTGCGCGCTAAGCCGGCCTACGCACTACCACAACGGCCCGGTAGGTCGGCTTAGCCGGAACGGCGTAAGCCGACAACATGGTTGGCCACAACTAGGTCAGCGGGGAATGACGCGCTCCGCCTTCAGCTTGTCGAACAGATTGAAGAAGGCATCCTGCGTATCCTGGTAATCGAGGAACCCCGCCTTGCGGCTCTTGCCCATGTCCGTCATCACTTCCATCGGCCGCCCCAGGTCGGCATCCGTATGCCACCAGGAGGCGAGGCGGCTGACATCAGCCTCCACCAGGCCGTGCTGCTCGGCGATGGCGCGCCACTGCTTGGGGGCGTCCTGCATGCGGTCGGCCAGCGGCGCCATCGCCTCGGGCAGATCGGCCGCCTCGACGCCGAAATAAGCGGCCAGGCGCGGCCACAGCCACTTCCAGCGGAACACGTCGCCATTGACGATATTGAAGTCTTCGTTGCGCGCGGCGGGACTGTCGGCCGCCCACGCCAGGTGGCGTGCGATCTGCCCCGCGTCCGTCATGTCGGACAAGCCGTGCCATTGCGCGGGCGAACCGGGAAAGACGAAGGGCTGGCCGCCGGCCTTGCACAGATTCGCATACACGGCCAGGGTCAGGCCCATGTTCATGGCATTGCCCAGCGCGTAGCCGATGATGGTGTGCGGGCGGTGCACGCTCCACGTAAAACCATACCGCGCGGCCGCGTCGAACAGCCGGTCTTCCTGCTCATAGTAAAAATTCTCGACCGCTTGCCGGCCCTGCTCTTCGCGGAACGGCGTGACGGGCACGCTGCCCTTGCCATAGGCGTCGAACGGTCCCAGGTAGTGCTTGAGGCCAGTGACCAGCGCCGCATGGCGCAAGTGGCCGGTGGGCCCCAGCGCGGCCAGCACATTGGCCACCATGGCGCCATTGACGCGGATGTTTTCCTGCTCGTTGGCCTGGCGCGCCCAGGCCGTGAAAAAGACGTGGCTGGCGTCCAGGCCCGCCAGGGCGGCGCTGACCGCCGCGCCATCCGTGGCATCGAGCGGCAGGAATGCGCAACCGGCGGGAACCGGCGTGCGGCCACGCGAGACGCCCGTCACCTGCCAGCCCTGCGCCAGCAAGTGCGTGGCCAGATTGCTGCCGATAACGCCGCTGGCGCCGATAATCAATGCGTGCTTGTTCATGCGTACTCCCATGCCTGTGTAAAAAGCCATGATATAGCGGACAGAAATTCTTATCCGCGATAGTATTTCACCTTATTCGTGAAAAATATTCTGCAATCATGTCCGAACATTTGAAAGGCATCGCGCCTTTTCTTGCCACCGCCGATGCCGGCAGTTTCACCAGGGCGGCCGTACGGCTACACCTGAGCAGCTCGGCCGTGAGCAAGAGCGTGGCACGCCTGGAAGCCCGCCTGGGCGTGATCCTGTTCGAGCGCAGCACGCGGCGTTTGCAGTTGAGCAGCGCGGGGCATGCCTATTACGCCACCTGCAAGCGCGTGCTGCAGGAACTGGTCGAGGCGGAAAACGTGCTGGCCGAGCAGGATGGGGAACTGGCGGGCAAGGTGCGCATCGGCGTGCCCGCGTCATATGGCCGCATGCGCGTGATGCCAGCGCTGATTGATCTGTGCGAAAAATATCCGCAGCTGCAGCCGTCCATCAGCTTCAGCGACCGCTTTGCCGACCTGTTCGAAGAGCGCATCGATATCGCCGTGCGCATCGGCGCGCCGGGCAGCTGGCCGCCAACGCTGGGGCAGATGCCCTTGGGCGAAGAGCGCCTGATCTTTTGCGCGGCGCCCGCCTATCTGGCGCGGCGCGGCACGCCGCTCGCCATTGCGGATCTCGATGGCCACGATTGCATCGCCTACGGCCGCGGCGACGGCACGGCGGCGCCGTGGCTGTTTGCCGGCGAGGACGGGGTGGAACGGCGGACGGTCAGTCCGCGCCTGACGGTGGGGGACGCCGAGGCGCAAACGGCCGCCGTGCTGGCGGGCCTGGGCATCGCGCAGCAGGCGACCTGGCTCGTGCACGAGCACCTGGCCAGCGGCGCCATCGTCGAAGTACTGCCGGCCTGCGCCACGCCAGGCTTGCCGCTGTCCCTCGCGTGGCCGCTGGCGCGCCAGCTGACCACCAAGACCGGCACGCTGCTCAATGAATTGAAGCAGCGCCTGACGATCAGCTGATACGCAATATGGAACTCAATACAAAACGTTCTTCGCTTCCGGCAGGTCGACATTGGCCTTGGTGACAATCACCACGCCCGTGTTGACGAACGGTGCGACCTTCTTGCCTTCGATCAGGCTGACGAGGGTTTTCACGCCCAGCGCGCCCATCGAGTACGAACCCTGCACGGCGGTCGCATACAGGGTGCCGTCCTTGACGAAGTTTTTCAGGTCTTCATTGCCGTCGAAGCCCACGGCGATCACCTTGCCGGCCTTGCCCGCCTGCGCGATGGCGCGGCCCATGCCCACGGCCGTCGGCTCATTGGCGCCGAAGATGCCCTTCAAGTCCGGATTCGAGGCCAGCACGTCGGTCGTCTGGTTCAGCGCCGTGGCCATCTGCGACTGCGAGTAATACGTGCCGACGATCTGCAGCTGCGAATTCTTTTCGATATAGCGCTTGAAGCCGCCCACCCTGCCCGTCTCGGAACCGGCGCCCGCCACGTACGACATCACGGCGATCTTGCCCGTCTTGCCGACCTGCGAAATAAGAGCCTTGGCGCTTTGCTCGCCGGCCGCTTCATTGTCGGTCGACAGGAAGGACTGGTAATAGCGCTTGCCGCTGTCGGCCACCAGCGAATCGATCAGCACGACGGGAATCTTCGCTTCCCACGCCTTCTTCAGGGCCGGCACCAGCGCGTCCGGATCCGACGCGGCTAGCACGATGCCGGCCACCTTGCGCGTGACGGCGTTTTCCACCATGCTGACCTGGTCGGCGATCGCCGATTCCGAGGCCGGTCCCTGGAAGGTCAGGCTGTAGCCCTTGGCGTCTGCCGCGCTGGCCGTGGCGCCCTTCTTGACGTTCTGCCAGTAGTTGGAATTGGTTGTCTTGACGATCACGGCGATCTCGCCCGGGGCGGCGAAGGCGGCGCTGGAGCTCAGGGCAAATGCTGCGGTCAACAGACCCAGCGACATGGCTTTGATGGTTTTCATTGTCGTCCTCATTTAATAATTATAGATTTGGTGGATTGACTTCATGTGTGCTGCTTGCTGCTTCAGGCGCGGTTGCGCTTCTGATCGATCCAGACGGTCAGCAAGATGACCAGTCCGATAATGATTTGCTGGATAAAGCTCGATACCCCGTTCATGTTCAAGCCGTTGCGCAGGATGCCGATGACGAAGGAACCGATGACGGTGCCGGAAATGGTGCCGATGCCGCCGATTAGCGAGGCGCCACCGATCACGGCGCTGGCGATCGCATCGAGTTCGTACATCACGCCCTCGTTCGGCTGCGCCGTCACCAGGCGCGACATCAGCACGCACCCCGTCAGGCCCGACAAGGCGCCGGACAGGGTGTACACGAGCAGGGTCACGCGGCCCACCTTCACGCCCGACAGGCGCGCCGCTTCCGCATTCGAGCCGACGGCATAGATATGCCGGCCAAAGGTGGTGCGGCTGAGCATGATGGAGACGGCCACGGCGATCACCACCATCAGCACCACCGGATACGGAATGCCGGGAAAGACGACTTCGGGAAAGGTGCCGCCCGTGTCGCGCTCGATGCGCCACAGCACGCCGTTACCGAGTTCGCCGAACGACTCGCCCAGGCCGGAAATGGCGCGCGCACCCGTCACCTGCAGCGCCAGGCCGCGTGCGATCAGCATCATGCCCAGGGTGGCGATAAAAGGAGGCAGCTTCAGTTGCGTGATGCAAAAGCCGTTGACGGCGCCGCACATGGCGCCCACCACGACACCGCCCAGCATGGCGACCGGTACGGGCACGCCGCTCTTGACCAGCAGCGCGGCGGCCACGCCGGCCAGCGCCAGCACGGAGCCGGAACTCAAGTCGATGCCGCCCGTGATGATGACGCAGGTGGCGGCAATGCCCAGGTAGGCGATCGACGTCACTTGCAAGGCCACGCTCATGCCATTGCTGACGGAGAAAAAGGCGTTGCTGGTCAGCGAAAACACGAGCAGCAACAGCGACAGGCTGCCCAGCGCGGCGAATTTTTGGATCAGTTCTTTGTTCATTTTCTTGTGGCTTTCTGATGTTAATGCATTGCTGCCTGGCGGCCCGATGCGAGCTGCATGATCTCTTCCTGCGACGACTCGCGCGTATTGACGATGCCGCTGATGCGTCCTTCATGGAACACGGCCACCCGGTCCGTCATGCCCATGATCTCGGGCAGCTCGGACGTGATCAGCACCACGCCGATGCCTTCCGACGCCAGCTTGTCGAGCAGCTGGTAGATGGCGAACTTGGCGCCCACGTCGATGCCGCGCGTGGGTTCGTCGAAGAAGATGATTTTCGATTCGCGGTACAGCCATTTGCTGATGACGATCTTTTGCTGGTTGCCGCCCGACAGATTGCGCGCGATCTGTTTCGACGTCGGCGTCTTGATGCCCAGCGCCGCGATGTACTGCTTGGCCACCGCCTCTTCTTTCGCAAAGTCGATGAAGCCGAAGCGGTTCGCCAGCCCCGACACATTCGTCAAGGTCAGGTTGGCCGCCACCGACATGCGGATCGCCAGGCCATGGCTCTTGCGGTCTTCCGACAGGTAGGCGATGCCGTGGCCGATGGCGTCGATGGGACTGTCGATAGTGACCGCCACGTCACCCAGGTGGATGGCGCCGCTGGTGAGCGGATCGGCGCCGAAGATGGCGCGCGCCACTTCCGTGCGCCCTGCTCCCATCAGGCCGGAAAAGCCGAGAATCTCGCCGCGCCGCAAGTCAAAACTCAGCGGACCGAAGACATCCTTGCGGTGCAAATCGGTCACGCGCAGCAGCACTTCAGCCGTCGGCGTCGAGACGCGGTCGGGAAATTTTTCATCGAGGGTGCGGCCCACCATCTTCGCCACGATGGCGTCCAGGGTGGTGGTGGCAAAATCGTCGGTGCAGACGAATTTGCCGTCGCGCAGCACCGTCACCCTGTCGATGATGTGCTGCATCTCTTCGAGCCGGTGCGAGATGTAGACCACGCTCACGCCGTTGCGCTTGAGTTCGTTGATGATGTCGAACAGCTGGCCCGTCTCGCTTTCCGTCAGCGACGACGTGGGTTCGTCCATGATCAGCACTTCCGTATTGAGCGACAGCGCCTTGGCGATTTCCACCATCTGCTGCTGCGCACAGGACAGGTTTTTCACCAGCTGGCGCGGGTCGATGCGCAGCTTCAACCGGTCCAGCAGCGCCTGTGCATCGGCACGCATCTTCTTGCGGTCGATGAAGATGCCGCGCACCGGTTCACGCGCGAGAAAAATATTCTCGGCCACGCTCAGGTGCGGGATCAGGTTCAGTTCCTGGTGGATGATGGCGATGCCGGCCGCCTCCGCATCCACGCTGCAGGAAAAACTGCACACCTTGCCCTTGTAGACCAGTTCTCCCTCGTCGGCCTGGTACACGCCGCTCATCACCTTCATCAGGGTGGACTTGCCGGCGCCGTTTTCGCCGCACAGCGCGTGGGCTTCGCCCTTGCGCAGGCTGAAACTGACGTTGTCCAGCGCCAGCACGCCGGGAAAGCGCTTGCTGACCTTGTTCAGGGCCAGTATCTCTTCGGATTGATTCATGGTGTGTCTCCTCCACTCCACTGCCATAGGCCGGCGCGCCGATGTCTGAGCATCTTGGCGGCACGCCGGTCTGCTACTCGTTTAACTGTCGATCAGTTCCGGATTCCACGCATGCACGGTCTGTCGCTGTTCGCCGAGGCCGCTGATCCCCAGGCGCATGGTGTCGCCCGGCTTCAGATACACGGCCGACGGTTTCTGCCCCATGCCCACGCCCGGCGGCGTGCCGGTGCTGATGATGTCGCCCGGGTACAAGGTCATGAAGCGGCTGATGTAGCTGACCAGATTGGCCACGCCGAAGACCATCGTTCTGGTATTGCCGTCCTGGACGCGCTTGCCGTTCACTTCCAGCCACAGGCCCAGGTTTTGCGGGTCCGCCACTTCGTCGCTTGTGACCAGCCAGGGACCGATCGGGCCGAAGGTATCGCAGCCCTTGCCCTTGTCCCACTGGCCGCCGCGTTCGAGCTGGTACTCGCGTTCGGACAAATCGTTGACCACGCAGTAGCCGGCCACGTGCGACAGCGCATCGGCTTCGCTCACATAGCGCGCGGTGGTGCCGATCACCACGCCCAACTCCACTTCCCAGTCGCTTTTCTTCGAGTCCTGCGGCATCACCACGGCATCGTTGGCGCCGATGATGGCGCTGGTGGCTTTCATGAACAGCACCGGTTCAGCCGGCACGGCCATGCCCGATTCGGCCGCATGGTCGGCATAGTTCAGCCCCACGCACAAAAACTTGCCCACGCCCTTCCACGGCGGCGCGATGCGGCCAGGATTCGCCACTACCGGCAGGCTGGCGATATCGAGGGCGGCCAAAGTCGCCAGGCCATCCTTGCCCAGAGTCGCGCCCGTGATATCGGACAGCACGCCGGACAAATCGCGCACGACGCCGTCGGCATCGATCAGTGCAGGTTTTTCAGCGCCCTTGGCGCCATATCGCATCAGTTTCATGTGTGTCTCTCGTCGTTGTAATTAATTGGACCAACCACCATCGATGACATGAGTCATACCGGTGGTAAAAGCGGATTCGTCGGAAGCCAGGTAGACGGCCAGCGCGGCGATTTCCTCTGCCCTGCCCACTCTGCCCATCGGCTGGCGGGCGACAAACGCCGCCTGCACTTCATCGATGCTCACGCCCGTCGCTGCCGCCTGTGCGGCAATGCGTTCCTTCAGCGACGGCGACTCGATGGTGCCGGGACAGATCGCATTGCAGCGGATGCCGCGCGTGACGAAGTCCGCCGCTACCGACTTGGTCATACCCACCACGGCCGCCTTCGAGGTACCGTAGATAAAGCGGTTCGGCGCGCCCTTCACGCTCGACGCCACGGACGACATATTGACGATGGAGCCGGCGCCCCTGGCCAGCATGCCGGGCAGCACGGCGCGCATCAGCCGGTACATGGAGCGCGCGTTGATGTCGAAGGAACGGTCCCACGCCGCATCGTCGCAGTCGAGGATGGTGCCGCCGTCGACGAAGCCGGCGCAGTTGAACAGGATATCGACGGGGCCGATCTCGTCGGCCAGCGCGGTGATCGCCGCGCCATCGGTCACGTCGAGCCGGCGGATGGCGCAGCCCGTCGCTTCCTTCAACGCGTCGAGCTGGGCCTGGTTGATATCGGTGGCGATCACGGTGGCGCCTTCGCGCACGAACGCTTCGGCCGTGGCGCGGCCGATGCCCTGGCCGGCGGCGGTGAGCAGGGCGATTTTGCCTTGTAGTCTGGCGGTCATGTTGTCTCCTTTTATTTTTTAACCCAACACCTTAACGGCTGGGGTCAGACCCGGCGGGTCTGACCCCGGATTTTTGCTAACTGACGTGGAATACCTGCTCCATCATCGCCCAGTGCTCGCCCTCGGCACGCGAAGCCAGCGGCTCCTGGCACGGGGCGCAAAAGGTCCACCAGCGTTGCGTTTCCGGGTCGGCGGCAATGGCCGCCATGTCGGCCTCAAAATCCTCGCCGTGGTATTCCCAGTAAGCGAACAGCAGGTTTTCCGGCTCGCGCAGGAAGATCGAATAATTGCCGACATGCGCGGCAGCCAGTCTGGCCAGCACCTGCGGCCAGACTGCGGCGTGCAGGGTTTTGTATTCAGCGATGCGCTCCGGCGCGATGCCGATGACCATGCCCATTCTTTGCATTGCGACTCCTTTTTGCTGGCTTACGCCAACCTACCAATACCGTTGACGATGACCGTAGGTCGGCTTAGCCGGAACGGCGTAAGCCGACACGCCAGCCACCTCATTCAAAACCATAAAACCGGCACGCATTGCGTCCGAAAATATCGTTCCTGTCCTCTTGTCCCTGGTGCGCCAGCAGCGCCTCGCTGGCGGCCAGCCACGCCGCATAGCCGCCGGCCAGATCCACCACGGGCCAATCGCTGCCCCAGATCACGCGCCGGGAGCCGAACACGTCCAGCACATGTGCGGCATAGGGGCGCAGGTCGTCCACATTCCAGCCGGGCCGCGCTTCCGTCACCAGCCCGGACAGTTTGCAGTGCACGTTCGGCAGCGCGGCCAGCAGCGCCATGTCTTCACGCCAGGTGCCGAAGCCGGCATCGGCGATCGGCGGCTTGGCCGCATGGTCGATCACGATGGCCAGCTGCGGATAAGCGCGGGCGCAATGCAGCAGCGCGGGCAAGTGGCGCGGCAGCACCAGCGCGTCCAGCCGCAAGCCGTGTTCCACCATGGCGGCCAGGGCCGGCGCCAGCGCGGGATTGGCAATCCAGGCATCGTCATCGATATCCTGCAGCATGGGGCGCAAGCCTTTGAGCTTCGGTTGCGACGCCAGGTGGGCGATATTGGCCGGCGCGTCAGGTGCCAGCAAATCGGTCCAGCCCACGACGGCGCGAATGAAGCTGGTCTTTGCCGCCAGCGCCAGCAAGTAATCGGTATCGGCAGCCGTCGGCAGCGACTGCACCAGCACCGTGCCGGCGATGCCGTGCGCGGCCAGCAGCGGCGCCAGGTCGGCCGGCGCAAAATCGCGGTGGATGGCGGCCAGCGATGGCGGCGGCCAGCTGCCGGCACGCGCGGCCAGCTGCCAGAAGTGCTGGTGGGCGTCGATGCGCATCATGCGGCCACTCCCGCAGGCAGCGGCGCGCGCGCATCGATCAAGTCCGCGTCCCGCAGCGCCAGCCACAGGGCGTCGGGCAGCGGCGTGGCGAACCAGTCCAGGTTTTGCCGCAGCTGCGCCAGGTCCTGGCCGCCCGGGATGCAGGAAGCGACGGCCGGATGGGCAAGCGGAAACTGCAGTGCCGCAGCCTGCAGCGGCACACCGAATTCACGGCAGACGGCGTCCAGGCGCGCCACGCGCTTGAGTATCGCGGCCGGCGCATCGGCGTAGTTGAACTTGCCGTTCCCGGCCAGCACGCCCGAGTTGAACGGGCCGCCGATCACGATGGCGTTGCCGCGTTCCACGCACAGGTCCAGCAACGGCGACAGCGAAGCTTGTTCCAGCAGGGTATAGCGGCCGGCCAGCAAGGTGCAATCGAGGTCGAATTCCGCCATCGCGCGCAGCACGATCTCGCATTCGTTCACGCCCAGGCCCACGGCTTTCACCTGGCCGCTGGCGCGCAGTTCATCGAGGGCGCGAAAACCGCCACCGGCCGTCAGTTGGCGCCAGTAGTGCTGATCGTGTTCGCCATGCGTGGCCTTGCCGATATCGTGCACGAACAGAATGTCGATGCGGTCCAGCCCCAATCTTTGCAGGCTGTCCTCGTGCGAACGCAGCACGCCGTCATACGTATAGTCGTAATGGGGGCGGAACGGCAGCGGCGCGGCAAAGCCGTCGTCGCCGGGACGCACGGAAGCGTCGGGCCGCATCAGCCGTCCCACCTTGGTGCTGATCACAAATTTATGGCGGGGCCGCTCGCGCAGCGCCGCACCGAGACGGCGCTCGGACTGGGTATAGCCATAGAACGGCGCCGTGTCGAAGAAGCGCACGCCGGCATCCCAGGCGCCATCCAAGGTGACGCGCGCCTGCGCGTCGCTGACGGGCTGGTACAAGCCGCCTATCGGCGCGCAGCCCATGCCGATGCAGGGCAGCGACAGGCCCCCGCGCGGCAAAGTATGCAATTGTGTGACATCCATGAATCCGGTCCTCAAGCGGCGCGCAATGGGAAGCAGCCTGGCCCCACCGCGTCGAATTGTTTATAGGTCAGCACGAATTCCTGATGGCCCAGGTCTTCCGAGCGGCTCAGTTCTCCGTTGGCCACGTTCAGGACGGCGGCGACGATCTCCGCGCCCACTTCTTCCAGGGTGGCTTCGCCCGTGAGGATCTTGCCGGCATTGATATCCATGTCGTCGGCCAGGCGCTCGAAGGTTTGCGGATTGGCGCACACCTTGATGACGGGCGAGATCGCCGAACCGACGACGGAACCGCGGCCCGTGGTAAACAAGGTGATGTGGGCGCCGCAGGAAATGAGTTCGACGATTTCCGCGTTGTCCGACACATTCGGGAAACCGAAGCGCGGCTCGCCGTCCGGCACCACGTCGAGCAGGTACAGGCCACCTCCGGCCGGCTGGTCGCCCGGCTTCAAAATGCCGACGATGGGCGAGGAACCGCTCTTGGCGTAGGCGCCCAGCGACTTTTCTTCCTGCGTGGTCAGGCCGCCATCGGCGTTCCCCGGCGAGAAACTGCCATGGCCCATGATGGTGTAGTAGCGGGCGGCCTTGGCCACGGTTTCGACGATGGCATTGCCCAGGTCCGGACTGACGGCGCGCCGCTGCATGTGGTATTCGCAGCCCACCAGTTCGCCCGTCTCTTCGAAGATGCAGGGGCTGCCGGCCGCGATCAGGGTGTCGAACGCGACGCCGACGGCCGGGTTGGCGCTGATGCCGCTGGTGCTGTCGGAGCCGCCGCAGATGGTGGCGACGACCAGTTCATCGATCCCCATCGGCACACGCTCCTGCCGCGCCAGGTGTTCCAGCGCCCAGCTGATCCACTCGACGCCGCTGCTCACGCTGGGACGGGTGCCGCTGTTTTCCTGGATCGTGATCGTGTGCACGGGGCGGTCGCTGTCGGCCACGGCGCTGGAGAGGCCGTACTTGTTGAAGCCTTCGCAGCCCAGGGAGACCAGCAGCACGGCGCCCACGTTCGGGTGCGTCAGCAAACGGCGCATCACCTGGTCCGCGTATTCATTGGGGAAGCAGCCCGTAAAGCCGATCAGGTGCACGGGCTGGCCGGGAAAGGCATTGACCATCAGGCGCGCCACATGGTGCGCGCATTCGACCATATAGGCCACGACCACGATATTACGGATGCCCTTGCGGCCATCGGCGCGCAGGTAGCCCGACAGGGCGGGTGTCGTTACGGGAGCGTTCATGCTTGGTCGTCCTTGTCCAGGAAATGATGGCCGTCCTGGCCCAGGGTAAACGTGGGGATGTAATCGCTTGCCAGATTGTGCGTGTGGATATGCTCGCCGATGGCGACGGGGGCCGTGATGCTGCCGATCAGGGCGCCGTAACGCAGCACCTTGTCGCCCACGGCCAGCGCGCGGCGCGCCACCTTGTGGCCGATGTGGATGTTTTGCGCCAGGGTGACGGGCACGCCGTCGATGGCGACGACGTCGCCGCAGGCCAAGGCTGTCCTGGCGATCAGGCAGTTATCCTCGGGCGACATCAGCAGCAGGCTGCTAGGCTGGGAAGCGAGGCTCATGGCGCACCCTCCCCGGCAAAGACGGCTAGGCGGCCGGCTGGCCCAGTTTTTCCCGCGTGCCGATCGACGACAGCATGGTGCTGCGCGAGGAATCGAGGTGCGAACGCATGCACTCGAGCGCCTTCGGTATGTCGTGCTCCGCCAGCGCGTGCAGGATCGCCAGGTGCTCCTGCACCGCGTATTTGTTGCGGCCCTTTTCCTCGCCCTTGTCCCACTGGTAGTGATAGTGAAACACGAACGAGACGATATCGTAGAAGCCCTGCGCGAAGCGGTTGTTCAACAGGCCGATCAGGAAGGTGTGGAACTCGCGGTCCAGCGCCGGAAACGCGTTGTGGCGCGTGTCGATCCTGGCCGCCAGCTTCTCGTGCTGCTTGATCAGCCGCGCCAGTTCCGCATACGCCGGATCGCCATGCGGCAGGTGCGCAAACTGCTCCACGGCCGCCATCTCGAACATGCGCCGCATGTCCGCCAGTTCGGTGGCGAACGAGCGGTCGAACGCGCACAGGCGCCAGCCGCCGCGCGGTTTCTTTTCGATCAGGCCGAAGCGCGAGAAACCGATCAGGAATTCGCGCACGCTGACGGTACTGGCACCCGCCTCGCGCGCCAGCTCCGCTTCCGAGAATTCCGCGCCGGGCGGCATGTCGCGCTGGTACACGCGTTCCATCAGCACTTGCTGGATGCGCTCGGCCCCCGACTGCAATTCGGAGATATCGAAGTAGTCGCCCGGTATGGGTTTGCGCAGCAGGCGCCGGTCCGCAGGACTGGCGATCAGGCGCCGCGTCGACAGATACGCGATCGCGCTGCGGATGGCCGTGCGGCTGCCCTGGCAGATCGTGGTCAGGAACTGCTCCGTCGGCAGCATCTCGCCCACTGCGACATTCTCGGCGAGAAATTGCAACAGCAGATTGGTACTGCGCTTGAAGACGGTGGCGGGTTTGGACATGGATGAATGAACGCGCTATGCCAGCGAAAGGGAAAGTGGATGAGTGGGCCATTTTAGTCGATATCGGATTGGATCGGCATGCTAAAAAAGAAACAACTGCGGTGACGGGGGCCTTCATGGCTGCGCTCCCGGCGCCAGCATGGCGCGCAGGCGAGGCTGCGCCAGGGCGGGACACAGCTGCCGCGCCAGCGCCGCCACGGGCGCCATGCGCCGCTCGATCTTGCCGGCGTGGTGCTGGGCGATGTCGGCCAGGCGGTGCGCGAGGAAGGGATTGCCGAAGCGTTCCCTGACCTGCGCCACATACGCCAGCGCCGCGTCGCCGTGCCGCGCGCCCATGGCGGCAAACACGGGCAGCACTTCCTCGTGCCACAGGGCTTCCAGCGCGGCGCGCATGGCGCCATCGTCCATCGCCTCGCGCACCGTCATGCCGGCCGGGCTGCCCCGTTCCATCCACAGCTGCGCCAGATACGTGTGACCGAGGTTGAGCAGGAACAGCTTGCGCTGCTCATACTCGCGCAGGCTGTCCGTCACCACCAGCTGCGGGTGGCGGCACGGCAGCAGCATGCCTTCCTGCGCCTCGATGGCCCACAGCGCATACGGTTCGGCCACCGCGCCTATCGGTTCAATCGGTTCGGAAACGATGCGGTCGACGAGGGAATTGATCCACAGGCAGCCCGTTTGCAGATACCCGATGAACGCGGCATCGCAGCGCCACTGCCGCGCCAATGTCACGATCACCTGGCGCAGTACATGACCGTTGTCGGCCACCAGTTCGCACGGAAAAATCGAGATGGGCGTGGCGCCGGCCAGGAAGCGGTGGTGCAGCAGCACCAGCAGCTTGGCGGGAAAGCTGGCGGGAACGGTCGCGCCATCGAGCATGCCGGCGTGGTCGCCTTCATCGAGCTGGTAGCCCGTATCGCCCGTATTCGAGATGATCACGCGTGCGGCCACGGCTGCATCGCGCACCTGCCGCCAGTCGCTGCCCGCCTGCCACGCCTGCGTGACGGCGTCGGCGCGGCGCTCTTCATCGACTTGCGCGCCGTCCTGCCAGCCACGGATGCGTACCGGGTAGCCGCCGGCCTGGCGAAACGCCACCACCCGCGCCGCGCCCTGCGCGCTGCCGGTCGTTTGCACGATGGTGATATGGCCCAGCGCCTCGCCTGCCTTGGCCGCTTCGCTGACGAACAGGTCGGCGTGCGCCTGCAGGAAGCGGCTGGTGCCAAATTGCAGTATGGGGTTGAGATCGCTCATCTCAGACCTCGACGATGGCCTTGATGACACCGGCCTCGGGCTGCATCCAGCGATCGAGCACGCCCGTAAATTCATCGAGCGTGGTGCGGTGGGTATTGAGCAGCGCGGTGGGGACTTTGCCCGCCTTCATGGCCGCCACTACTTCCTCGAAATCGTCGACGGTGGCGTTGCGGCTGCCCAGCAGGGTCGTTTCACGCTTGTGGAATTCCGGGTCGGAAAAGGACAGGCGGTCGCGCACGATGGATACCAGCACATAGGAGCCGCCATGGGCGACAAAGTCCAGGCCCCGCTCCATGGCGGCGATATTGCCGGTGGCGTCAAACACCACGTCGAAGAATTCGCCACCGGTGGCATCGGACAGCTGCTCCTTGTCGCCGTCGCCCAGCTGCACCGTGCGGGTGATACCGAGCGCGTCGCGGCAGAACTGCAAACGGTCGGCGCGGCCGTCGAGCACCGTGACGTCGGCGCCTTTCAAGGACGCGAACAGCATCACGGCCATGCCGATCGGGCCGGCGCCCACCACCAGCACGCGCTTGCCGGCATCGACCGCGCCGCGCTTGACGGCGTGCGCGCCGATGGCGAGAAATTCGATCATGGCCGCGTCGTCGAGCGAGATGCCTTCCGTCTTGAAGACGAAGCGCTCGGGCAGCGCCAGGTATTCGGTCATGCCGCCGTCGCGGTGCACGCCCAGCACTTCGATGCGGGTGCAGCAGTTGGTCTTGCCCTGGCGGCAGGCCACGCAAGTACCGCATGACAGGTAGGGCATCACGTAGACCTGGTCGCCCACGGCCAGGCGCGAGCCGGCTGGCACGCTGTCGATATGGCCGGACAATTCATGGCCCATCACGCGCGGATAGCTGAGGAAAGGCTGGGTACCGCGGAAGATATGCATGTCGGTGCCGCAGATGCCGACGCGGCGTATGCGCAGCAGCACTTCACCCTCGCCGGGCACGGGCACGGGGCGCTGTTCCATGCGCAAACTGCCGGGGGTATCGCAAACGATACTTTTCATCATGGTCGTCTCTCTCGCCGCCCGGATCTTGCCGGTGGCATATTATATTTAACGTACAAACCAACTGTGAAAAAAATCCGTCTGTGCGGATTGTCTTTCCAGCCCTGCCAATGGCGCGCCTTGCTGCGCCGCACAACGATTACTCCGTCATGCCGCCTGGCCCGAACCTGTTTGTTTTGCTGTAGCTGTCGTTCGGTTTTATAAATATACCGTACAAAAAAATGAAGGTCAACGGATTCTTTTACGGGTTTTTTCGAGGCCTCTGCTACATTCCTGCTTGACCCTGACGTTACGTCAGGCGCCATCGTGATTGGCACGCACTGAAGACAAGGAGAAGACGATGCTGTTGAAAATCGGTGAACTGGCCAGGCTCACGGGCCTGACCATCCGCACCCTGCACCACTACGACAGCATCGGCCTGCTCTCGCCTTCGGCGCGCACGCAAGCTGGCTACCGCCTGTACCAGCACGGCGACATGGACCGGCTGCACCGGATCATGGCGCTGCGCAAGTTCGGGATGTCGCTGGCCGATATCGCCAACGCCCTCGCCGGCCCGGAGCTGCCGCTCTCCTCCATCGTGGCGCGGCAAATCGCCATGCTGGAGCGCCAGATCGCACAGGCTTCCACCTTGCGTGAACGCCTGCGCACCCTGCAAACGCAACTGACGCAGGGGCAGGCGCCGGAACTGGCCGAGTGGCTCACCACTATGGAGTTGATGACCATGTACGACAAATACTTTAGTCACGAAGAACTGCAACAACTGCCGCTGCTGTCCGATGCGGCCGTGGAACAGGAATGGAAAGCACTGGTAATGAAGGTGCGCGCCGTCAAGGACGCGGGCGCAGGTCCCGGCGATGCGCCAGCGCAGGCGCTGGCCACGGAATGGATGGTCAAACTGGTGCGCGACACGGGTGCCCACCCGGGCCTGTTCGCGCGCCTGAACAACATGCATGCGCAGGAGCCATCGATGCAGGCGACGACCAGCATCGACGCGGACCTGATGCAGTTCATCCTCGCCGCCTTCAATGCCTCGCGCATGGCGCTGTACAAACCCTTCCTCGACGAGCACGAATACGCGCATCTGCTGGCCAACTACGGCAAGCGTTCGGGCGAGTGGCCAGCCCTGATCGCCGCCGTGCGCGCCGCCATCGATGCCCGCACGCCGCCCACCGATCCGGCCGTGCTGCAGCTGGCTCGCCAGTGGCTGGAACTGTTCCGCTCCTACGCGGGCACGGACCCGGCCACGCAGCTGAAGTTCCGCCAGGCGCACCAGCAGGAACCGCGCTTGATGGAAGGCAGCTTCGTCGACGCGGCCATGTTGCAATACCTGGGCGCGGCGATGGCTGTCGTGGCGCAGGAGCGCCCCGGCGCATAGGTTCAGGTGTGGCATCTCGTGGGCGCGGCCATGTAGAATCGGCCTTCGCCCACGAGAGGATTAACCGATGCGCCGCTTTCTGTTTGCTTGCCTGACCCTGCCCGCCCTGAATGCCGCCATGGCCGCCGAGCCGCCCGTGCAAGGGGTGTGGCAGGGCACCGTGGGCAAGGCCAATATCGTCGCCTGCTTCAACCAGCCCAGCACCACGCAAGGCGCGGACCGCAGCGGCAGCTATTACTACACGCGCTACAAGACGCCGATCATGCTGGCCAAACCGAACGGCAAGACGCTGTGGCAGGAACTCGATGCCAAGGGCAATACGACTGGCACGTGGTCGCTGAACGCGCCGCAAGGCGGAAAACTCACCGGCACCTGGACGGACCCGAAAAGCGGCAAGACCCTGCCCCTGGCCTTGACCCTGCTGGAAGCGGCGGGCGACCGCGAACACCCGTCCTGCGCCAGCGATGCCTACAACCTGGCGCTGGAAGATTTTCCCGGCACCAAGGTGAGCAAACCCGTCACCTTCGAAGGCAAGCAATACCGCAACCTGCAAGTGGGCGACACCATCACCGTGGAACTGATGGCGCCTGGCGACGGCGTGGCGAAAATCAATGCGCAGCTGCGCGCCATACTGGCGAAGAACAAGAAGGACCTGGAAGATTTCTATGCCACGCGCCGCGAATACCTGGGCCGCAACGGTTTCACGACGGAAGACGAAGTGTATGCAGATCCCACCTATTGGTCGCCGCGCTGGGTAACGGTGAAGTTCTACCGCTGGGCGGCGGGCTATGGCGCCAGCGGCATCTCCATCAAGTTCCGCACCTGGGACGTGAAAACGGGCCAGGAAACGGACGTGTGGAACTGGTTTGGCGCCAGCGCCAGCGATGGCGACGACAAGGCCGAATTGCCGGACCGCCTGCGCCAGGCCCTGTTCAAGGACGTGAAGATCGATGCCGAATGCAAGGGCACGGATTATGACGGCCGCGGCCGCTTCCACCTGTCATTGAAACCGGAAGGCGTATCGTTCTGGCAAGACCCGAACGGCAGCGGCTGCGAAAACGACTTTTTACTGCCCTACAGCAAGGTCGGCCCCTTCCTCACCGTCAAGGGCCGCGCCGCGCTCAGCGACTTGCTGCCGAAGAACTAGCCAGCACCAATCATCGCGGCTACCATCTCCGCCGTGGCGGCCGCCAGGGTCCAGCCCAGGTGACCGTGGCCCGTGTTGTAGTACACGCCCGGCGCCTTGCCCGGCCCCACTTTCGGCAGCATGTCGGGCAGCATGGGACGCAAGCCGGCCCAGGGCACGACCTTGCGGGTATTGATGCCGGGAAAACACTGCTCCACCCACTGCAGCAGCGGGCGGATGCGGTCGGCGCGGATGTCGTGGTTGACGCCGTTGAATTCCGCCGTGCCCGCCACCCTGAGCCGGTCTTCGCCGAGGCGACTGCTGACCAGCTTGGTCGCGTCGTCGAGCAGGCTGACGGACGGCGCGGCCGCGCGGCTGGCGGCGTCATCCAATTGCACGGTAATCGAATAGCCTTTCACGGGATACACGTTCACATGGTCACCCAGGCTGGCCGCCATGGCACGGCTGGCCGTGCCCGCACAGATGACGACGGCATCGAACAAGGTGCTGTCCTCGCCTATGCTGACGCGCACCCCGCCGTGCTCGCGCGCCAGCGCCGTGACTTCCTCGCCATAGCGGCAGACCACGCCCAGGCGCACGCAGGCGTCGGCCAGGCCGCTCGTGAACTTGTGGATGTCACCCGTGGAGTCGCTGTCCGTGTAGTAGCCGCCGTAGAAGTCACCCTGCAAGGCCGGTTCGATGACGCACATTTCCTGCGGCGTGACGGCGCGCCGCTGCAAGCCGCCCTGCGCCAGCAGGCGTGATACGCCGGCCGCCCGCTCGAAGCCGGCCTTGTCACGGTAGACGTGCAGGATGCCGGCGCGGCGGTGATCGAAATCAATCTTCTCTGCTTGCGCCCACGCAAACAGATGTTCGCGCGCGGCGATCGCCATGCGGGCCGTGGCGATGGTGTTGCGCTCGTAGGCCGGCATGGCGGCGAGAAACTCCGCAAACCAGCTCAGCTTGTGCCAGCTGGGCCAGGGATGCAGCAGCAAGGGCGCATCGCGCCGCGCCATCCATTTCAGGGCATTCAGTATCGTTGCCTTGTGGTTCCACACTTCCGCGTGCGAGGCCGACAATTGCCCGCCGTTCGCATACGACGTTTCCATGGCAGCGTAACGGTGGCGTTCGATCAGGGTCACGTCTACGCCCCGCCTGGCCAGCGCATACGCCGTCGTCACGCCCGTGATCCCTGCGCCCAGCACGGCCACGCGCTTCATGCCTCAGGTTCCATTTTCTGCTCCACCTTGTGCACGACCGTGTCGCCCGCCTGCAACACGCGGCCGTCCGGCGCCAGCACGTCCATCCTGCGCACGGGCGCGTGCGTATCACGTTGCAGCAAGGTTGAATGCGCCTCGCCTGCTTCAAACAATTGCGCCTCGCTCCACTGGCGCAAACCGACGACGACGGGAAACAGCGCCAGCCCCTTTTGCGTCAGCACGTATTCCTGGTAGGCCGTGCCGTCCGAGGCGGGCGCGACCGTAAAGATGCCCTCTTCCACCAGGGTGTGCAGGCGGTCGGCCAGGATGTTCTTCGCCACGCCCAGGCTTTTCTGGAACTCTCCAAAGCGGCGCATGCCGTCGAAGGCGTCACGCACGATCAGCAGCGACCAGCGCTCGCCGATCACGTCGAGCGCGCGCGCCACGGGACAGGGGTCGGTTTTCAGGCTCTTGCGCTTGGCCACGGGCATTCTCCAGGATTGAGTGGTTGCATTTTAAAACTTCTCGGCGTAGACTCCAACTGGTTTTAATTTGAAACCACATACAAGGCCATGCGCGATACGAACTCCCCCATCACGACAACACTTCCTCCCACCCTCGTCTGGCTGTTTGCCACGGCGGCCGGCCTCAGCGTGGCCAATGTGTATTACGCCCAGCCCTTGCTCGCCACGCTGGCGCACGAATTCGGCATGACGGAGGCGGCCAGCGGCATGGTCATCACGGCCACGCAGATCGGTTGCGCGCTGGCCCTGCTGCTGCTCGTGCCCTTGGGCGACATGCTGAACCGGCGCCGGCTGACCCTTTTCCAGCTGGGCATGCTGGCCATCACCCTGGTGGCGCTGGGCTGCGCCCGGTCCACGGCAGCCTTGCTGGGCGGCATGCTGATGGTGGGCTTGCTGGGCACGGCCATGACGCAGGGTTTGATCGCCTACGCGGCCAGCGCGGCGGCCAGCCATGAACGGGGAAGAGTCGTCGGCATGGCGCAGGGCGGCGTGGTGATCGGCTTGCTGCTGGCGCGCACCCTGTCCGGTGTCGTGGCCGATGTGGCCGACTGGCGCGCCGTGTATTTTGTTTCCGCCGCCATCGCTTGCGCCCTGTTGCTGCTGCTGTGGCGCATGCTGCCGCCGGCCAAGTCGCAAGGTCAGAAGCTCGCGTATGGCGCCCTGCTCGCCTCGATGCTGGACATGCTGCTGCACAACAAGGTGTTGCGCGTGCGCGGCATGCTGGCCCTGCTGATGTTTGCCGTCTTCAATATTTTCTGGAGCGCCCTGGTGCTGCCCCTGACGGCGCAAGGCTATAGCCATGCGGCCATCGGCGCGTTTGGCCTGGTCGGCGTGATCGGTGCGCTGGGCGCGGCGCGCGCGGGCGCAATGGCGGACAAGGGCCGCGCGCAATGGACGACGGGCGCCGCCCTGCTGCTGTTGCTGGCCGCGTGGCTGCCGCTGGGCTTTGCCGGTGCGGCCCTGTGGCCGTTAATCGTCGGCATCATCGCGCTGGACCTGGCGGGCCAGGCCATCCACGTGACGAACCAGAGCCTGATTTTCAAGCAGGACAGCGACGCGCACAGCCGCCTGGTGGCGTGCTACATGCTGTTTTATGCGGTGGGAAGCGGACTCGGTGCGATTGCCGCCACCAGCGTGTATGCGCTGGCGGGCTGGCATGGGGTATGCGCGCTGGGCGCGGCGGTCAGCTTGCTCGCCCTGCTGTTCTGGCGGCTGACCTTGCCTGCTGAAAAAGCTGAGTGATCAACGCTTAATTCAGCATGGCCGCGGCGGAACCATGGCGGTAGGTTTTCAAGGCATCGGGCTGGATCTGGATCAGCGAACCGCTGACTTTAATCAGGTGCAAGTCCGTCAGCTGGTGCAGCACGCGCGACAGGGTGGCGGGCGCCAGGTTCAGGAACGATGCCAATAAACTCTTCTTCAGGTCCAGCTTGACTTCGTTCGAACGCTGCTGGTCCGAGGCCTGCAGCAAATACTCGACCACGCGCTGGGTGGCGTTCTGCACGGAGCAGCGCTCCACGTTGCGGATGAAACCCATCAGGTGGTGCGACAGGCTGTTCATCATCTGGCGCGCGATGCGGGGCGACTGGTCCAGCAGGCGCAGCAGCGCGTGCGGCGGGATGCGCAGCAGCAGGCAGTGCTCGAGCGCTTCGGCGCAGAACGGGTACGGTTCATCGAGGAAAATCATGGCTTCGCCGAAGCTCTGGCCTGGACGGATCAGTTCCAGAACCTTGTCGGTCCCTTCCATGGAAAACACGCTCAGCTTGACGAGGCCGAAGACCACCACGTAGGCGCCTTCCGCCACTTCGCCCTTGCGGAACAGCACTTTGCCTTTTTCCACTTCGACACGCACGACATCCTGGCGCAATTGTTCTAATTGCGAAGGGGAAATATGGCGGAACAGAGCCTGGCTCGACAGCAAGCCATCGACGTTGACCTTATGCATGACACTCTCTTATTAGATTAGCGAATGACTAAGAGTGTAATGCGCAGGCACGGTCAAGGCCATACGTCAAAGGAACTAGGGTTGTCTAGGCCGGAACGCCATGCAGATCAAACAATCGCGGATTCCTTGCCCACTATTTGCGCTTTGTTTGATCTCTATTTGCTTAACTCGCGCTCGACGGCGTAGACGGCGATCTGCACGCGGCTGCTGAGCTTAAGCTTTTTGAGGATGTTTTGCACGTGGATTTTCACCGTGCTTTCAGCCACGTCGAGCTGGCGCGCGATTTCCTTGTTGCTCAGTCCTTGTGCCAGGCAGGCCATGGCTTCGCGTTCGCGCGGCGTCAATTTGTCATAGTCTTCCTGGGGCGCATTCTGCCCCGCGCGGAACTGCGACACGAGCTTGGCCGTCATGGCGTCGGCGATCACGGATTCGCCGGCGGCGGCGCGGCAAATGGCCTGGCCCAGCTGCTCGGCTTCGATATTTTTCAGCAAGTAGCCGCGCGCGCCCGCGCGCAGGGCCGCGCCGAGGTCGGCTGCGTTTTCCGACACGGTCAGCATCAGCACCACCATTTGCGGCAGGTCCTGCAAGATCAGCTGCAGCGCCTCGACGCCAGTCACCCCGGGCATGTTCAAGTCCATCAGCACCACGTCGGGCTGCAGTTCGGCCGCCAGGCGCACGCCGTCCAGCCCGTTCGAAGCCTCGCCCACCACCTGGAATTGAGGATTGCGCTGCAGCAGCAGCTTGACGCCGCTGCGCAGCAAGGTGTGGTCATCGACCAGCAGGATTTTGATTGGTGCGTTCACGTGTTTGTTGCCTGATAAAGATGATTCATTTGTTACGCGGCCTGGCGCCGGGCTGCCGGCAAGGCCAGCGAGATCGTCGTGCCGCCGCCGGGCGTGCTGTCGATGGCAAATTGCGCACCGAGCCGCTCGGCTCTTTCCTGCATGATACGCAAGCCGATCTGCAATTCCGTTTTCTTGTCGCGCAGGTTGGCGGCGAAGCCTTCGCCATCGTCGCGCACCTGCAGCGCAAAATCGCGCCCGTTGTCCACGCGCAGCGCCACGTTGCTCGCTTGCGCGTGCTTGCGGATATTCGACAGCGCTTCCTGCACGATGAACAGGATCTGCAACTGCTGCTCGGGCGCCAGCGGCGCGCCATTGCCGCTCATCTCCAAGGTGCCGATCACGCCCGTCTGCAGCTCGAACTTGGCCAGCACTTCCGACAGCTTGCTTTCGAGGTCGCTGCCATGCCAGCGCGTGCGGAAATTGACCAGCAATTCGCGCACGTCCTGGTAGCTTTGCTCGACGCCCATGCGCATCAGCGGCAGCACTTCGGCCGCTTCGTCGAGCTGGCCCCGGCGCACGGAATCGTCGAGCATCTGCACTTGCAGGCTGATGAAGTTCAGGCTTTGCGCGATGCTGTCATGCAAGCCTTCGGCCAGCAGGCTGCGTTCGCGCGCCACGGCAAATTCCTTTTCGCGCGCGATCAGGCGCTGGTTTTCAATGGCGATGCCCAGGCTCTGGCCCAGGGTTTCCAGCCAGCCCTGCTGCTGCGCCTGCACGGATTGCGGCTGCGCAAAGTGCAGCGAAAAGCTGCCGACCACCTGCTCGCGTGCAAGGATGGGAAAGACGGCGATGGCAATGAAACCTTCTTCCTGGCAACGGTAGCGCTGCAAGGCTTCGACCTGGCGGAAATCGCGGATCTGGATCACGCCCTGCGCCACGGCCGCGCCGCACAGGCAATCGTTGTTGCGGATGCAGTGCTCCTCTTCCACCATGGCCTCGGAAATGCCCTCGTGCACGATGATGTGCACGGTGTCCTGCTGCGGATCGAGGATGCGCACGGTGCCGCCCTCGGCCTGCGCGAACTCCATTACGTGACGTAAAAAGCCACGGCACAGCGCATCGATGGCGTGCTGTCCCGCCAGCAAGGTGGAAATCTCGTGCAGGGTGGCCAGCTGGCGTTCCTGCGCGGCGCTCAGGCCCGATGCGGCTTGCGCCAGGCGGCGCTGGCGCCAGCGCGAGGCTGGAAGTTGTTTGCGGGAAGGTTGACTGCGCGGCGCATGCATGAAGAACTCGAATCTGAAAAGTGGTGCGCCCGGCAAGCGCTGCGGCCTGCCGGACAAATAAAGGTTACAAATGAATCTCGGTACCGAGCAGCTTGACGAACTGCGCCAGCCAGGCCGGATGCGCGGGCCAGGCGGGCGCCGTGACGAACTGGCCATCCGTGACGGCGTCCGTGACGGCGATGTCGGCATACGTGCCGCCTGCCAGTTTCACTTCCGGCGCACAGGCGGGATAGGCGGAAATGCGCTTGCCACGGATGACATCGGCGGCGGCCAGCAATTGCGCGCCATGGCAAACGGCCGCAACAGGCTTGCCCGCCTCGGCGAAATGGCGCACGGCGGCGATGACTTTCTCGTTCAGGCGCAGGTATTCCGGTGCACGGCCGCCGGCGATCATCACGGCGTCATAGTCGGCAGGGTCGATCTCGTCGAAGCTGGCGTTCAGGGTGAACAGATGGCCCGGCTTTTCCGTGTAGGTCTGGTCGCCCTCGAAATCGTGGATGGCCGTCTTGATCGTCTCGCCGCTTTTCTTGCCGGGGCAGACGGCATGCACGGTATGACCGAGCATCAGCAGGGCCTGGAACGGCACCATCGTTTCATAATCTTCTGCAAAATCGCCGGTCAAAAACAGAATTTTTTTCGCTGCCATTTGGTTCTCCTATGAAAGATTGATCCCGCAAGACGTATCTTAGCGCGACTTGGCAGCCATACTGGATATTTATCAAACTTTTGCGCCTTGATCGAGGATTTTACAGGCTGAGGCGGAATTATTTGCAGCCTCGCCGGTCAAATCAGGCATACCTCGTTGAAAGGCAAGGCCATGGACAGCAGCAGTACATTGATACGTATCTTCGACCATTTAGCCGATGCCGAGCGCGCCCGCAACCGGTTGCTGGCCGAAGGTTTCCCTTCTCACGCCGTGCAGCTGGACGCGGGCGACGACGAGGCTGGCCCCGTGCAGGGCAATTTCACGGTCGGCAATTGCGACACCCTCACCAGCCGGCTGGAACGGGCGATCAATGCCCTGTTCGGCGGCGACAACCATATGTACCGGCGCAACTACGGCAAGACGGCGTTCCGCGGAATGGTCCGCCTGGTGGTGGCCACGCGCCACGCCGAGGAGCAGCAGCGCGCGCACGCCATCCTACAGGCGTGTGGCGGCAGCGATATCGAACAGCGTACGGCCCGCTGCGGCCAGGACAGGCACGACGCGATGGCGGCCCTGTCCCACTAGCCGGCGCGCGCAGCAAGGAGAACAAGCATGGACGTCACATGGGTGGTAGTGGCCGACAGTAGCCGGGCGCGGCTGTTTGCGCTGGGACAGCAAAACCAGCTGGGCGAGCTGCAAGATTTTGTCAATCCGGCGGCCCGCGAAAACGAGAACGCCTTGAACAGCGACGCCAGCGGACGCTTCGGCAGCGGCATGCGCGCGGGGACCCAGGCGGGCACGCAGGCGCACACGACCGAGCCACAGGTGACGCCAGTCGAGCATGCGAACGCACAGTTTGCAAGGCATATCGCGCAAGTGCTGCAACAGGGCTTGCAGCAACAGCGCTACAACAAGCTGTGCCTGGTCGCCGCACCGAAGTTCCTGGGGCAGTTGCGTCTAAGCCTCGATGCCCAGGTGGAAAAACGGCTCAGCCATGCCCTGGCCAGGGATGTCGCCAGCATGAACGTGCCCCAACTGGAAGCCTATTTGCAGCAAGCGCTGGACAGGAGCGGCGGCGACAGCTGAACGGCAGTGGCCTCATCGCCATCCGCAAGCGGGCACAATCTGTGGCAAGATCTGCGTTCTTTCTTTCAAAACCGGAACTTGCCATGATTTTTGAAATTGCCCACATCCAGATCAAATCGGCCACGCACGCAGCCTTCGAAGCGGCCGTGACGAAAGCCGTCCCCCTGTTCCAGCGCGCACGCGGCTGCGAGTCGATGCGCCTCGAGCGCTCGATCGAAAATAGCGATGCCTACCGCCTGGTGGTGGGCTGGACAACCCTGGAAGACCATACCGTGCATTTCCGCGGCAGCGACGACTTCCAGGCATGGCGCGGCCTGGTCGGTGAATTTTTCGCCGCCCCGCCGCAGGTCGAGCACATGGATACGGTGGTCACAGGCTTCTAGACCGGCACCTACACTGCGGGGTGGTGAAAGACCTGTCGCAGGTAGGCGAGGAAGGTCTCATCCTTGCACAGGGTCTTGCCCGGCGAATCCGACAGTTTCGCCACGGACTGGCCATTGCAGCGCACCAGTTTCATGACGATGTTGAGCGGCGTCAAGCCGACATCGTTGGTGAGATTGGTGCCGATGCCAAAGCCCGTCATGATGCGGTCGGCGAAGTGCTGGTACAGGGCAAACGCCTTGTCCAGGTCCAGGCCGTCGGAAAACACGAGGCGCTTGGTATTGGCGTCGATGCGCAGGGCCGCGTAGTGGGCCAGCGCCTTCTCGCCCCACTCGACGGGATCGCCCGAATCGTGGCGCAAACCATCGAACAGCTTGGCGAAATACAGGTCGAAGTCAGCCAAAAAGGCATCCATGCCCACCACGTCCGTCAGGGCAATACCCAGGTCGCCCCGGTATTCCTGCACCCAGTCTTCCAGTGCCGCCTTTTGAAAGTCGCGCAGACGTACGCCAAACGACTGGAATGATTGCATGTATTCATGCGCCATGGTGCCGATTGGCACGATGCCGAGCTTTTTCGCCAGGTAGACATTCGACGTGCCCTTGAAGTACTCGGGCACCTCGCGCGCCAGACGCTGCACCACTTCGTCGTGCCAGGCGCCGGAAAAACGCCGGCGCACGCCGAAGTCGGAAAATTCAAACGGGTGCTTGCGCCGCGGCAGTTTACCGAATTCCTTGACGGCTTCCACTTTCAAGCCCAGGCGGTGGCGCCCTTCGCGCATGGCCGCATCGAGGTCGAAGCGGCGGAAATACAGTTCGTTGATGATGTACAGCACGAAAATCTCGAAGCCCATCACATGCACCTGCGGCCCGGCCGCGTGCACGAGCAAGGTGTCGCCGTCCGTGCTCACGTCGATGAACTTGCGCTGGAAGCGGAACACCGTCAGGAAGTCAACGAAGTCGCTCTTCATGAAGCGCAGGGTGCGCAGATAAGCCAGCTCGTCGTCGGCAAACGACATCGAGCACAGGTGGTCGAGCTGTTCTTCCAGCTCGCCCTTCAGTTCGGCCAGGGGAAAGGCGGTGGCGTTGCGGCAGACAAATTCGTATTCGGTATGGGTATTCGGATGACCGTGCAGCAATGCTTGCCACATTGTAAATTTATACAGATCGGTTTCCAGCAAACTGCGCACTATCGGGGTCATGTGTGTTTTCTCCAACTTCCTGAAGCCAGAATAGTACGCCACCGCAAGCATTTCAGCAGGGTTCGCTTGCAGGAAAGCATTAATTGCTTGCGTTTGCCAACAACTCGGGCAAAACGTCGGTGGATGTCGCCAGCCGCACGCCACGCTCGTGCATGGCTGCAAGGAAGTCGCGCTGCTGTGCTTCAAAGCCCGTAACGGGGCTCATGCAGTCCGTCAGCAGCACCAGCCGCGACAGGGCCGTCTTGCCTTGCTGCGCTTCCAGGTAGTCGGCGATGTGCTCGGTGCTGGCTTTCACGCAGTGGCTGCCCGCTTCGCCGGTGACATAAATCTGCTGTGCCGGCAGCAAGGTGGCGAGGAAATCCAGGTTGAGCTGGGTGGCCGCATCCTGCGCATCGGGCACTTCCGCCATGACGGCCGAGTAATGCTCGGTCCACGGATTGGAACCCTTGCTCAGCTTGGCTACCACTTGCAGGTGATCCACTTCCCACGCGTTGTAGGCGGCGCGCACGGCCGCGTGGATATTCTGGCCCCAGCTGCCGATCTCGCAGTGCACGGGCCACACCATCAGCTGATAGCGCCCCGCTTGCTGCAAGGCATCGAGGTAAGCCAGCGCACGCGGCAAGGCATCGCTGGCGGCGGGCAGGAACAAGCGGTCGCGCACCTGCTGCGCCGTGATCTGCGTGAACGGCGGCACCGCGCCGCCATCACCCGTGCGCCAGAAGGCGGGGTGGGCAATATCGTAGCGGTGGTGGGCGTCGAGCGTCACGCTGATCTGCGTCAGGCCATTGCCCCCTTCACGGATCAGCTGCGCGACGCGCAGCATGTCGGCGTGGGCGCCGGGCACGGCCAGGGCCGGTGCGGCGCCGGCAGGCAGCCATTCGGCGGGCAGGTCGCAAAAATCGTTTTGCGGGTCGATCACAAGCAGGTGCAGCTGGCGTTTCATGGCGGTCCTCGTGCGTGGCGGGAACTTGCATGATAATGGCAACATCGCCATCACGCCAATCCCGGGCCCCCCATGCACCTTCCACATCGCAATAACTTGCGTCCAAACAAATTACTCAACAGCAAATGGACAGCGGTGACACCCGTCAACAAAGAAAAACATTTTCTCGTCATCAAGGTATGCGCCGCAGCCACGCCGGATGAACCCGTCACGCACGTGGAACTGGAAGCCGTGCATTCGGGCAGAGTGCAGATCCTGCCCTGGCGCGCGCTGCAGGATGCGGCGCAGTGGCATCAGGGGTGGAAAACGTAACGGCGCTGGCGCCGCTCGACCAGCTGCAATGCCACCTCGGCCGCTTCGCTGACGGCTTCGGCTTCCGTCGCAAACGGATGGTCGGCCAGCACGCGGTGCTTTTTGACGATATTGTTCCTGTGCATGGGATTGCTCGATGGGGTGTACAGGGACACATAGGCGCCCCACAGTTTGCAACCGCGTAAGGGTTCCGCCGTGTAATTTATTTCATACGTATCAACGTACTTTATCGGCACGATGTTTGCTCCAAAAATGACATCCCCGGGTAGCCTGTCTCAACGGCCCTACCCGGCGTAGGGTTGGAATACATGCAATCGCGCTTGCTCAGGATACTGACTTACTTATCTGCTTTTTATTACGCGGCACAGGGAAAAACTTGAACGCCTGCCTGATCTGCAGGCATGGCGGCACGCCCACTGAAAGTATAGACGATGCGAAAAAATTATGAGAAGGCAACTCTGTACTGAACGCCGCTGGCGCCTGCCCTATTTCGCCGCCTCGGCCGCGGGATGCATGGACCAGACGACGCTGAGGATTTTCCATTGACCATCGCGCTTGACCATCTGCCACGCTTCGACGCCATAGTTGGACAATTTGTCGCCGACGAGGAATTCGTAGTCGAAGTTGACCCACGCGACATGGCGGTCCTGGGTGATCTTGACGTTGTAGAATTTTTCTTCCGTGCGCAGGGGTTCGCGCTTGATGTAGTTGGCGAAACCGACGTAGCCGGCCGCCGCGACGCCGTCGAAGTGGACGTCCGTCGTGTCGCGCATTTTCTTGATGAAGCCGTCATCGGCCGGCGAGGCGAACAGGATGTTCGTGTGCAGCATCAGCGACGACAGCAGCTTGACATCCTTGGCGATCAGCGCCGCCTGGAAGTCGGCGACGACTTTTTCAATGGCGCGGATATCCTCGGGCGTGGAGGCGTGGCGGCCCACGTGGGACGGCGCGGGAGGCGCGGTCTGTGCCAGCGCAATACCTGCTGAAAACAAAGAACATCCGAACAATACTGCACTGGCCAACTTGTGGTGCATGAGGGACTTTCATGGCGAACGGCTCGCCGGCCTGGCACGGGGCGTGCCGCCGGCAAGCTTATGCCAAGCATGCCAGCTTGGCAATCCCTCAAAAGGCGTATATCAGGCAGCCAGGGCTTCGATCGACGCGCGGCCCTTGGCAATCGCGCTGGTGACGGCATCGTCGCCCATGGCCACGCCTTCGGCTTGCACGAACTCGATGTCCGTGATGCCGATGAAGCCCAGCGCCGTGCGCAGATAGGTGCTCAGGTAGTCATACGCGGCGCCCGGGCCTTCGCTGTAGACGCCGCCGCTGGCCGTGAAAATCACGGCTTTCTTGCCCGTGGCCAGGCCGACGGGGCCATTGGCCGTGTACTGGAAGGTTCGGCCCGCGCGCGCCACGTGGTCGATCCACGCCTTCAGGGTCGAGGGCACGGAAAAGTTGTACATGGGCGCGGCCAGCACCAGCACGTCGGCGGCCAGCAATTCATCGACCAGGGTATCGGACAATTGCACGGCCGCGACCGCCTGCGCGCTGCGCTGCTCGGCCGGCGTGAAGAACGCGCCCATCACCTCTTCCGTCAGGTGCGGCACCGGTTGCGCGGCCAGGTCGCGCACGACGATGGTGTCGCCTTGCGCGGCCAGTTTGGCGACGAATTCGCCCGACAGTTGACGCGACAGGGAACCGCTGTTGCGCACGCTGCTATTGATGTGTAGTACGTTTGCCATGATGCACTCCTTCAAGATCGATAGATGGGGGTGCGGCGTTTGCTGCACTTGCACACATCATAGTTCGGGTCTACTATCGATGAAACCGTGTAAAAATCAATGGTTAGCATCGAATTTTTAGATATGGAGTTGTCATGAGAGAACCGGGCCAGCCTTCGCTCGACCAGTTGCGCGTCTTCGTCGCCGTCATCGACGCGGGCGGTTTCGCCCACGCGGCGCGCCAGCTGCACCGCACGCAATCGGTGATCAGCTACACCATCGCCAACCTGGAAGAACAGCTGAACGTGGTGCTGCTCGACCGTGGCAAGCGCAAGCCCACCCTGACGGACGCGGGCAAGGCCCTGCTCGCCGACGCGCGCGCCGTGGCCCTGAAGGTCGATGGCATGCGCGCACGGGCCAAGGCGCTGGCCGGCGGGCTCGAGGCGGAAGTGTCGGTGGTGGTCGACGTGATGTTTCCCACCTGCGTGCTGGTGCGCGTGCTCGAAGCGTTCCAAGCGCAGTTCCCCACCGTCGCCCTGCGCCTGCGCATCGAAGCGATGGGCGCCGTGGCGCAGCTGGTGATGGATGGCAGCTGCCACATCGGTCTCGGTGGCTGGATGACGGCCACGGCCAGCGTCTTCGAGCGTATGGCCGTCGGCCATGTGCGCCTGATTCCCGTGGCCGCACCCAGCCACGCACTGGCGCAGCTGGCCGGGCCGATTGCCTCGAGCGTGGCGCGCGAACACGTGCAACTGGTGCTCAGCGACCGCAGCGTGCTGACGGAGGGCCAGGATTTCGGCGTGCTGGGATTGCGCAACTGGCGCTTGGGCGACCTCGGCTCCAAGCACGCGCTGCTGCGCGCGGGCCTGGGCTGGGGCAACATGCCCGAAGCAATGGTGCGCGAGGACCTGGCCGAAGGCCGTTTGGTGCACCTGCCGCTGGCCGTCGACAATGGCGAGAATTACCCAATTTATTTGATCCAGCGCGCCGACACGCCGCCGGGGCAGGCGGGCAAGTGGCTGACGGAGCGGTTTGCGGAGCAGTTGCCGTTGCTGGTGCAGGGGTTTTAGATGCGCGCGGGGACAGGTATCATGCCTCAGCAAACCCCAAACAAGTGCTGGGGTCAGTCCCTGCGGAATCGCAACCCGTCCCATTGGGACTGGTTGCCCCGACGGGTCTGACCCCGAATTCAGATACAACCTTGAAGAGACTCACCATGGCCGGCATCGACGACTTCGTCAACAAACAAAAACCTGGCGCGCGTTTCGTCATCACGGCGCAGATGCTGCGCATGACGCCGCAGCAGTTCGATTCGCTGGCGCAGGAGTGGATGGAAGACGGCGGTCCCGGCTTCGACGTGGCCGGCATACCGCACCGCGTGGTCGTCGATGGGCAGTTTTATATTGGCAGGATCACCGTGCAGCGGCACGGCGCCCCTGCCTGAGGACTACTCGACGCCCAGCACGTGCAGGCGCCGGCGCAGGCGCGCCACTTCTTCCGACAGGTCGACCACCAGCGCTGCCAGTTCGGCGTTCGCGTCGAACACGGATTCGATTTCATGCAGGCGGCGCGCACGCACCAGGTCCAGGCTCGTGAAGCGCCAGGCCGTCAGTTGTCCCGCCGGCGGACCGTCCTGCAGCAGCACGCCCGTCCGCACGTGCTGCACCACCCAGTCCGGCTCCACGGCGCAGGCACGCGCCAGTTCTTCCAGGCTCAGGGCACGGTCTTCCAGCAATTCGCCAATTACCTTGTTTGTCATGATTTAGCCTCCCAGCTTCTGGCGTGGATTGAAAGCCATCTCGCGCGCCATGGTTGCATACAGTTCGCGCGCCTTGTCGTCGTTCGCCGGCGGCAGCACCACTTCCAGCAGCAGATACAGGTCGCCCGGCTGGGTGGCGGGAATGCCGCGCCCCTTCAGGCGCAGCTTGCGCCCCGTCTGCGAATTGGGCGGCACGGTGACGGTCACCGTGCCCGATGGCGTGGGCACGTCGATGTCGCCGCCCAGCGCCGCTTCCCATGGCGTGACGGGCACCGTCTCGAAGACGTCGCGCCCTTCCACCTTGTAGCGCGCATCGGGTCGGAAGCGGATTTCCAGGTATAAATCGCCGGCGGGCGCGCCGCCGCTGCCGGGATTGCCCTGTCCCTTCATGCGCAGCTGCTGGCCTTCCGTGACGCCTTTCGGTATCGTCACTTCCAGGGTGCGCTCGCGCGTCACCACGTGGCCTTGCGCATCCGCTTCGGGCACGCGCATGACGATGTGGCGCTTGGCGCCCTGGTAGCTGTCCTGCAGGTCGATGGTGATGGCGGCGTGGCTGTCCTCGCCCTGCATCTGGAAGGTGCTGTTGGCGCGGCGCCGTCCGCCCACGTGGGCAAACAGGTCGGCAAAGAAATCGCTGTCGTCAGCGCCCGACGATTCGTAGCCGGCACCCCAGTCCGGCGGTGGGCGGAAGGGCTGGCCTTGCGCGCCCTGGTTGCGGCCCAGTTCATCGTAGGCGGCGCGCTTTTCCGCGTCGCCCAGCACGCCATAAGCCTCGTTCAGGGCCTTGGTGCGCTTGTCGGCGTCCGGCTCCTTGCTGACATCGGGATGGTATTTGCGCACCAGCTTGCGGTACGCTTTCTTGATATCGGCCTCGGACGCCGTCTTCTCGACGCCAAGTTCCTTGTAGTAGTCCTTGTATTCCACCGTGCCTGCTCCCCATGGTTGAAGTGCCTATGGGAAGAGTACACGAATTGGTCAAAGGACAGCGTGCGCACAATACAGCGCCGCCCGGCGGCGGGATCAGCGCACGCGGCGCACCGAAGAAATGCGGCGGTCGAGGCCACCGTGCAGGCGGCCGTAGCTGCCTGGTCCCATCACCACGCAGCGGCCGCGGAAGTTGGCGTCGACGCAGAATTCCCAGCGGCCGTAATTGACGACGACCGATTCGGCGCGGTCATTGAAACCATAGCGGCTCAAGTCGTGCACTTCGCGGTCCAGGCGCACGGGGCGGCCGCGCATGCCGGCGTCGGGGAACAGCAGCACGGCGCCATTCGCGTCGGGACGGTGGCCGCCGCCGTGGCCCGGATAACCGGGATAGGGGCGCTCCGGCTCAGGACGCGGGGGGCGCGGCGGATACGGTCGGTGGTCGCCGCCGCCATGGTCCGGGCGGCCCACTTCGCGCACGGAGGAAACGGCGTCGTTCATGCCAGGCATGCTGCCGTAGCGGCCAGGTCCGAAAGTACGGCAGTTGCCCCGGTAATTGGCGTCCTTGCACACTTCCCAGGTGCCCGAGCGCACGATGATGCTCGAGGCCTTGTCGTTAAAGCCCATGCGCGACAGGTCGCCCGTGTCGTAACGCAGGGTCACGGGACGGCCGCGGAAACCGGCGTCCTCGAACAGGGTGATTTCGCCCGCGGATGCGGCAAGGGGGGCGAGCAAGGTGGCGGCGCACAACAGCGCGGGCCGGAAAGATAAAACCATGACAACTCCAATACTGATGACATTTTCGCCAGTGTAGACCAGGCGGCAGGCGGCGAGTGTAACAAAGGGCAAGCAAATGTCAGCGCACGGCAGCGAATGTAAAAACCGCCTGGCGGGATGAACCCGGCAGGCGGCGTGTCAACGCGGCGCAGGAAGGAATCAGCGTACGCGGCGCAGCGAGGAAATCTGGTTTTCCATGGCGTTCAGGCGGCCGTATTCGCCCGGCCCGATCACTTCGCAGCGGCCATGGAAGTTCGAGTCGCTGCACACTTCCCACTGGCCATCGTTGACGACGATGGACGAGGCGCGGTCGTTGAAGTTGTAGCGCACCAGGTCTTCCGCATTGCGGTCCAGCGCCAGCGGTTCGCCGCGCATGCCCGCTTCGGGGAACAGTAGCACGGCGCCGCGCTGCTGGTACTGCGGCTGCTGGTATTGCGGATACTGCGGCTGATCGTATTGCGGCCGCTGGTACTGGTTATCGTACTGCTGCTGGCGGCGCGCTTCGCGCTCGTCGACCATGCGCGCCGACGAGACGCGCCCATCGAGGCCGCGTCCCAGCTCGTCGTGGCGGCCAGGGCCGAAGATGCGGCATACGCCGTTGTAGTTCGAATCGCTGCACAGCTGCCAGTAGCCGTTATAGACGACGATGCTGCTGGTGCGGTCGTTGAAACCGATATTGACGAAATCGTCCGTGTCGCGGTTCAGGCGCGCCGAGCCGCCATTCTGGCCTGCGCCCGAATACACTTCCAGGGTGCCGCCACGGCCATAGCCGCCGCCATGGCCACGGTCCGGATCGCGTCCGGGACGTCCCGGATTGTAGCCATCGCCGCGCCCCGACTCGCGCACCGAACTGATGGCGTCGTTCATGCCCGGCATCGAGCGGTATTCGCCCGGCCCCAGGGTGCGGCAATTGCCGCGGAAACCGGCATCGGTACACACGTCCCAGGTACCCGAGCGCACCAGGATGCTCGACGCCTTGTCGTTGAAACCCATGCGCGACAAATCGTCCGTCGTCTCGCGCAGGTTCACCGCGCGGCCACGCAGATCAACGTCTTCGAACAAGGTGATATCGCCCGCATGGGCGGCCGCATGGGCCCCCAGCGAGAGCAGCAAGGTGGCCGCACATGCCAGCGTGTGTTTGAAAGGGCCCGTCATGATTAACTCCATTCTTCATTCTTTGGTGATGATTTGCCTGGCAAAACGCCAGGATGCCATTGTAACAAGTGCCAGCCCGCGGGGGAGGTCCGGTCGCGCGTTCAGTACAGGCGGCGCAGCGAGGAAATGCGCTTGTCGAGCGCCGTGTCCAGCACTTCATACTTGCCCGGCCCCATGCGCTCGCAGGTGCCGTTGAACTGCGAGTTCGTGCAGACTTCCCAGGTGCCTTCGTTGATGGCGATGGATTCGGCCTGGTCGTTGAAGTTCAGGAGCACCAGGTCACTGACGTCGCGGTTCACCTGCAGCCCCCGCCCCTTGAGGAACGCGCGGCCATACAGCACCACCAGGCCCTCGTCATTTTGCGGACGGTTCTCCTCGCGCGGATCGACCAGGCGCGCCGATGACACGCGCCCATTCAGGCTGCCCAGGTCATCGTGGCTGCCAGGCCCGAATACGCGGCAGCTGCCATGGTAGTTGGAATCGCTGCACAGCTGCCAGTAGCCGTACTCGACGCGCGCGCTGCTGGCGCGGTCGTTGAAGCCGATGTCGACCAGGTCGTCGCGGTCCGCATTCACGCCGGCCGACGCGCCGCGCTGGCCGCCGCCGGCGTACAGCTCCAGCGCCGCGCGGCGTCCACCGCTACCGCTGCCCTGCCCGCCGCCGATTTCGCGCACGGATGAAATTTTATCGTTCATGCCCGGCATCGAGCGGTAGTCGCCCCTTTCCAGGGTCTTGCAATCTCCCTTGAAATCGCCATGCGTGCACACTTCCCAGCTGCCCGATTCAACCTGGATGCTCGAGACGGTGTCATTGAAATTGACGCGCGACAGGTCGTCCGTCGTATCGCGCAAGACCACGACCCTTCCCTTGAAATTGTCATCGGTGTACAGGCGGATCTCGCCGGCCTGCGCCGCGAGATGGACAAACAGCGAACTGGCACACAGCAGAGCAAAGGCGAACGGGCGATTCATGAGAAGGTCTCCGGTGGCGGCAAAGGCAAGTGATCGACATGACAACTGATGTCAGTGTAGCCATCCGTAGAAAAAACGGTGTAACAAAGTATGGGAAAAGCACAATAAATTGTTACCAAAAGCAATAACCGGCCCTGCACGAACCGGTTATTGCAATTTGAGGGACTAGCTGCGCCGCATCAGCGCACTTCGCGCACCGACGAGATGCGGTTGCTCATGCGTTCCAGGCTCGCGTACTCGCCCGGTTCCAAGGTACGGCAGCGGCCACGGAAGCCCACGTCCTCGCACACTTCCCAGTAGCCGGAGCGCACGCGCACGCTTTGCACCGTGTCGTTGAAGTCGCGCTCGCGCAAGTCGGCTGAAGCGTTGCGCACGCTCAAGCTGCGGCCGGCGAAATCGTCGCGCGTATAGAAGGTCAGTTCGCCGCCCAGCGAGCGCCCTGGCAAATGGCCGTGCTCGCGCTCGCGTTCCCAGCGGCCGTCCCGGTCTCGCCCACGGTCACGACCGCGGCCCGGATGCCCATCCCAGCCGCCGCGCACTTCGCGCAGCGATGTGATCTTGTTGGCGCGGTCGTCGAGCGACGGATACTCGCCCGCCTCGAGCAGGAAACAGGCGCCGCGGAAATCGGCTTCCTCGCACGCTTCCCAGCGGCCCGAGCGCACGCGGATGCTTTGCGTCGTGTCGTTGAAACGGACGTCTTCCAGGTCGGCGACGGCATCGCGCACGGTCTGCGAGCGGCCGTGATAGTCGTCGCGCGAATACAGGGTCAGTTCGCCGGCGCCGGCCAGTTCGGCCGTCATGGCGGCGCCCAGCAACAGGGCGCAGTTCAGGGTGTGTCTCAGCATGGTCTTGCTCCATAGTCAGGGTACTGCGGTTGACTATTTGGTCATTTTGCCAAATAGAGCGCGCAGTCTATCCGCGACTGGCCCACTTAGCTGTAACAAATGATTACCGTGCCCAAACGCCCTGGGCGCCACGGCGGACAAGCACGGCGAATGCCGGTAGAATCTTGTGTTTAGTCAAGCTTTCCGCCCATGCCACACACTACCTCGTTCACCCTGCCCGCCATCCGCACTGAAGTCTCGTCGCTGTGGAAGCTGGCCTGGCCCATCCTGATCGGCCAGCTGGCCACCGTCGGCATGGGCGCGGCCGACGTGGCGATGACGGGCCACACGAACCCCGAGGAACTGGCGGCCGTGTCGCTGGGTGCGGCCATCTGGTCCATCGTGCTCGTCACCGTGAGCGGCATCATGATGGCGATCAATACCCTGGTGGCGCATGAAATCGGCGCCGCGCGCCACGACCGGGTGCCGCACATCGTGCGCCAGTCGCTGTGGAAGGCGCTGCTCGTGGGCCTGGTCGCCTGTCTGCTGACGAACATGGCGGCGCTCGTGTTCGACCATCTGATGCTGGAACCGGCCGTGGCAGCCAAGGCCAAGCTGTTCGTGCACATCATCAGCTGCGCGCTGCCGCCGTTCGCCGCCTACCGCGCGCTGTACGGCTACAGCACCAGCATCAACCAGACCAAGCCCGTGATGGTGATCGCGCTGGCCGCGCTGGCGCTGAACATTTTCGTCAACTACCTGCTGATCTACGGCCACTGGGGCATGCCGAAGCTCGGCGGCGTGGGCTGCGCCGTGGCCACCACCTGCTGCGTGTGGATGATGTTGCTGGCCATGCTGGCCTGGATTAGGATCGCGCCCGCCTACCGCGCCACGTATCCATTCACGCACTGGGAATGGCCGCAGCTGTCGTCCATCGGCCCCATGCTGCGCCTGGGCCTGCCCATCGGCGTCACCTACTTTGCCGAAGTGAGCGCCTTTGGCGTCATCAGCCTGCTGGTGGCGCGCTTCGGCGTGATCCAGGTGTCGGCGCACCAGATTGCCCTGAATTTCTCGTCCGTCGTCTTCATGGTGCCGCTCACGTTCGGCATCGCGCTCGTCACGCGCGTGGGCCATGCCGTGGGCGAAGCCAATTTGCGCAAGGCCCGTTTCATTTCGTGGGTGGGCGTGGCCATGTCGCTGACGGCCGCCATCGTCTCGGCCGCCGTCATCACCCTCTTCCGCCACCAGATCGCGCAAGCCTACACGTCCGACCCGCAAGTGCAGGCGCTGTGCGCGCAGCTGCTGCTGTTCGCCGCCCTGTTCCAGCTATCCGACGCGACGCAGGTGGCCACGTCCTGCGCCATCCGCGGCTACAAGGTGACGCGCCAGCCGATGCTGATCCAGCTGCTGGCCTTCTGGGGCTTCTCGCTGCCGATCGGCTATGTACTGGGCCTCGCGCCGGCTGGCTTCATCTGGTCGCCGGCCGAACCGATGGCCGCCGCCGGTTTCTGGATCGGCCTCGTCACGGGCTTGACGGTGGCCGCCGTGCTGCTGACCTGGTATCTGAACCGGCTGTCGCTGCAGCGCCTGCGCGCGGTGCCATAACTTTCAAGGAATTCGCCATGCCGCAGCCGCGCCCCTTCAGGCAAGTCGATGTGTTCAGCAAGGTGCCGTTCATGGGCAATCCACTGGCCGTGGTGCTCGACGCCGATGGCCTCGATACCGCGCAGATGCAGGCGATCGCGCGCTGGACGGGCCTGTCCGAAACCACCTTCGTGCTGGCGCCGCACGATCCGGCAGCCGACTACCGCGTGCGGATTTTTTCGCCCGAGATGGAATTCCCGTTCGCCGGCCACCCGACCCTGGGCACGGCGCACGCCCTGCTCGACTCGGGCATGCAGCCGAAAGGCGCGCGCATCGTGCAGGAATGCGGCGTCGGCCTCGTGCAGATCGAGCGGCAGGCGGGCGGCGTGCTGGCGTTCCAGGCGCCGCCGTGCACGGCGCGCGCGCTCAAACCCACTCTGCTGCCGCTGCTGCAAACCGCGCTGGGCGGCACGCCGGCCGCTGCCGGCACCGTCGTCGACATGGGCATCCGCTGGCTGTGCGTACCGCTGGCAAGCGCCGCCGCCTGCCTGGCCGTGCGCGCCGATATCGCATCGCTGACGGCCTTGCTGGCCGCAGCCGGAGCGGACGGCCTGGCGCTGTACGGCCCGCACGCTGCGGGCGGGCCGGCCGATTACGAAGTGCGCGCGCTGCTCAGCGAACATGGCGCGCTGGTGGAAGACCCCGTCACGGGCAGTGCCAACGCCTGCATCGCGCACCTGCTGGCCGGTGGCGACTACTGCGTCCGCCAGGGCACCTGCCTGCAGCGCGACGGCCGCGTGTCCGTCAGCTTCCGCGATGGTCAAGCCTGGATAGGCGGCGCCTGCCTGAGCGTCGTCACGGGGTCGATATTGGCCTGAACCGGGCAAAGCGCCATCGAATGGATGGTGCCTGGATATTTTTCACGAAGGAAATACGGCCAGCACGCCCATATTCCGTGGCCGGGGCTATCGCATAAAGAGGCACGCTCTGGTATCGTCTTACGCTTAGGCAACGCTCAAGTTCGCCTATGCATGCAGTGCCCTTCATTCTTCCAACTACCGAGACATCCATGCGTTTTATTCTTTGTTTTCTGGCCGCGATGGCCAGCGTTCCCGCATCGGCTGAAAAGCTGACCCTGGAACGCATCCACGCCGATCCGGCGCTGGCCGGCCCCGGCGTGCGCAACCTGAAGGTGTCGCCCGATGGCGAGCGAGTCACATTCCTGCGCGGCCGCGCCGACAACCAGTTCCAGCTCGACCTGTGGGAATTCAAGCTGAAGGACAAGAGCACGCACCGCCTCGTCGACTCGAAGGCGCTGGTGCCGAATGAAACGATTTCGCCCGAAGAGCAGGCGCGCCGCGAACGCGAGCGCACGGCCAGCCTGAACGGCATTCTCAGCTACAGCTGGTCGCCCGACGGCAAGCAACTGCTGGTGCCGCTGGCCGGCAATCTGTACCTGGTCGACGCGGCCCATCCGGACAAGGCGCGCCTGGTCGCCAAGGGCAATGTGCTCGACCCGAAAATCTCGCCGAAAGGCCGCTACGTCTCGTTCGTGCGCGACCAGAACATCTATGTGATCGACCTGAAGTCGGGCCAGGAACGCCAGCTGACGACCAATGGCAAGGGCACGATACGCAACGGCGAAGCCGAATTCGTGGCGCAGGAAGAAATGGGCCAGCGCACCGGCTACTACTGGGCCCCGGACGATTCCGCCATCGCCTACAAACGCTACGACGAAGCACCGGTTCCTGTCGTGCGCCGCTTTGAAATCTTCGCCGACCGCACGGACGTCGTCGAGCAGCGCTACCCTGCCGCCGGCGACCCGAACGTACTGGTGCAGCTGCTGATCGTCTCGCCGGAAACGGGCGTGCAGCGCCAGGTGGAGCTGGGCACGAACCCGGACATCTACCTGGTGCGCGCCGACTGGAGCGCGGACAGCAAATCGCTCGTGTACCAGCGCCAGTCGCGCGACCAGAAGATCCTCGACCTGGTCGCCGTCGACGCAGCCACGCTGGCGCAGCGCACCCTGCTGACGGAAACGTCGACAACCTGGGTCAGCATCCATGACGACCTGCGCTTCCTGTCGAACGGCACCTTCCTGTGGTCGTCCGAGCGCACGGGCCGCAATCACCTGTATTTGTACGACATGAGCGGCAAGCTGCTGCACCCGGTCACGTCCGGCGCATGGGGCATCGACAGCGTGCTGGCCGTGAACCAGAAGACCGGCAAGGTATTCGTCGCGTCGAACCGCGACGCCGTGATCGACAAGCAGACCTACGCGCTGGCGCTCGACGGCAGCACGGCCGACAAGCCGCAGCGCGTGACGAAAGCCGATGGCTGGCACGACACGACGTTCTCGCGCAATGGCGAAGTCTTCGTCGATACGTATTCGGACCCCGCCACGCCGCCGCAGGTGAGCATCCGCCGCCCGGACGGCGCCATGGTGGGCTGGCTGGAAGAAAACGCGCTGAACGCGAGCCACCCGTACGCCAAATACAAGGCGGACCACCTGCCGACGGAATATGGCACCCTGAAGGCCAACGATGGCCAGACGCTGTATTACTCCATCGTCAAGCCGTCGAACTTCGACGCAAGCAAGCGCTACCCCGTCTACCTGTCGACGTATGGCGGCCCGCACTCGCAGCACGTGGCGCGCCGCTGGGGCAACAACTTCGACCAGTACATGGCGCAGCAGGGCTTTGTCGTCTTCCGCCTCGATAACCGCGGTTCGTCGCGCCGCGAGCGCGCGTTCACGGACGCCATCTACCACAACCTGGGCGCGGCCGAAGTGGCCGACCAACTGGTGGGCATCGACTGGCTGGGCAAGCAAAGCTTCGTCGATGCCAAACGCATCGGCGTATTCGGCTGGAGCTATGGCGGCTTCATGACCCTGCGCCTTCTGTCGGCAGCGTCCGACAAGATCGCCATGGGCGTCTCGGTAGCGCCCGTGACCGACTGGTCGCTGTACGACACCCACTACACGGAGCAATTCCTCGGCATGCCGAAGGAAAACGTCGATGGCTACAAGGCCAGCACCGTGTTCGCCCACCTCGACGGCCTGAAGTCGCCGCTGCTGCTGGTGCACGGCATGGCCGACGACAACGTCTTGTTCAGCAACAGCACGCGTTTGATCGACGCGCTCGTGAACCGCGGCGTGCAGTTCGACCTGATGACGTATCCGGGCGCCAAGCACGGCATCTCGTCGCGCGCGGGCCAGCGCCACGTGTACAAGAAAATCGAGATGTTCTTCAAGCAGAACCTGGGCGTAGCGAAGTAAAGCGCACCCGCAAATGAAAACCGCCGCCTGTCTCGCGACAGGCGGCGGTTTTTTTTATGCGTGCGTCAGATTACGGCTTGCGCGTGACGGTTTCGACCGCATCCTTGACGTCGCCAACCTTCTTCTGCACTTTGCCTTCGACCTGGTTTGCCAGGCCCTTGGCTTGCTGTTCTTCGCTGCCGACGACCTTGCCAGCGGCTTCCTGGATTTTACCGCCGACTTCCTTCAGTTTACCTTCGACTTGATCTTTGTTCATGATGGATCCTCACTGTAGTTGGTACATCTGTTGTCCTGCCCCGAAGGGCCGGTACTGCGGCTCACACGCCGTTGCAAACTGCTTGCTGCGTGTCGATGTGTCCATACTACGCTTGAGGTTGCAAAAACTATGTACGGTCCCTAACACATGCCAAAAATCAGCTAATCGCGCGAAATCAGCCCGCTTTGCGCCATACCGTCGCCAGCCAAGGCTGCTGCTCGCGCGGCAAGCCGGGCGGGCGGTAGTACTGCTCGACCAGGCTGAATCCGGCCGCCTGCACATACGCGGCCCATGTCGCTTCGTCGTGGTAGCTGCCGTAGCGCGCGCCGTTCCAGCCTTCCTGGTTCTGCCCGCGCGGATTCGAGCTGAACAGCACGCCGCCCGGTTTCAGGCACGTGTACAAGGCGCGCAGCACGCCGGGCAGAACGGCGCTGGGCACGTGGAACAGCACGGCATTCGCGAACACGCCGTCGAAGTGCGCGGCAGGCAAGTCGAGGTCGACGAAATCCTGCTGCCATACGGTGCAGCCGCTGTAGGCGCGCGCCATCTCGACGAAGCGGGCGCTGCCATCGACACCGGTGGCGTGGTGGCCCATGGCCGTGAACGCTTTCAGATCGCGGCCCGGGCCGCAGCCGAGGTCGAGAATCTCCACAGGCGCCGGACGGCCGATGGCGTTCAGCAGCGCACTGATATTCTGGCTGACGTCGTGGTCGCGCGTGCCTTCGAAAAACTGCTCGGCGCTGGCGTCGTAATGGGCCAGGGTGCGTTCGGTGATGGCGTGGATGGGGTCTTGCTGATCTTGCGGTGGGGTCGGCTTCATGGCGGTCCTGTCGATATGTTCCGCCATTTTACGGTGCCGGCGCGCTGTGCGCCGGCACCGTCACCATTTGCTACCAGACGCGCACGCGCTGCTCGGGCGCCAGGTACAGCTGCTGCCCCGGCTTGACGTCGAAGGCCGGGTACCAGGCGTCGAGGTTGCGCACGGTGGCGGCGCGGTATTGCGCCGGCGCGTGGCCATCCGTGAGGATTTGCTGGCGCGCCGCCGCTTCGCGCGCCTTGCTGCGCCAGCTGACGCCGTAGCCGGTGAAGAAGTCGCGGTCCGCGCCCGGCTGCGCTGGCTTGCCCTGCTGCGACAGGGTGAACGCGTCATGCGCGGCCGCCACGCCGGCCAGGTCGGCCAGGTTTTCGCTCAGGGTCAGCTGGCCATTCACGGCCAGGTCGGGGAACGGTTTGTAGGCCGCGAACTGCGCCACCAATTGCTTCGAGGCCGACTGGAAATGCGCCAGGTCGGCTGGCGTCCACCAGTCGCGCAGCTTGCCCTGGGCATCGAACTGGGCGCCCTGGTCGTCAAAACTGTGGCTGATCTCGTGGCCGATGGTGGCGCCGATGCCGCCATAGTTGGCCGCGTCGGACGCTGCCGGATCGAAGAATGGCGGCTGCAGGATGGCGGCCGGGAAGTTCAGCGCATTTTGCAGCGGCAGGTTGACGGCGTTGACCAGCTGCGCCGGCATGGCCCAGGCCTTTCGGTCGGGCGACTGGCCCAGCTTGGCCAGTTCCTGCCGGTAATGGAACTGTTCCGCCCGCTGCACATTGCCCAGCGCATCGCCGCGCACGACGCGCAAGCCCGCATAATTTTCCCAGCGCTCCGGATAGCCGACGCCCACGTACAGGGTCTTGAGTTTTTCCTGCGCCTGCGCCTTGGTGGCCGGCGCCATCCAGTCGAGCTTGTCGATGCGGCGCGAGAAGGCGGCGACGATATTCGTCACCATGTCCTGCACGCGGGCTTTCGATTCAGGCGGAAAATAGCGTTCCACGTAGAGCTTGCCGACGGCGTCGCTGAGGGCCGCGTTCGTCGCGGCCAGCGCGCGCTTGCTGCGCAGCGACTGCTGCGGCGTGCCGCTCAGGGCGCTGCCATAGAAAGCAAAGCGCTGGTCGGCGGCCGCCTTCGGCAAGGTCGTGCTGAAATGGTTGATCGTGTGGAAAGCCAGGAAATCCTTCCACGTGGCCAGCGGCACGCTACCCACCAGGGCCGCGCTGCCCGTCATGGCCGTCGGATGCCAGACGATGAAATCCGCCTGCTTGCCCAGGCCGGCCGCCTGGAAGAAGGCTTTCCAGTCCAAGCCGGGCGCCTTGCTGGCGAAGTCGGCGGCACGCCACGGATTATTGCCCTTGGCGACATCGGCCGAATCCTCGCGGCTGGCGTGACTGGCGGCAATTTGCTGCTCGAGCGCAAACACGCGCGCGGCGCGGGCCGGCGCATCGCTGTAGCCGGCCTGCTTGAGCATGGCGGCGATATGCGCCTGGTAGCCCGCGCGCAAGCCCTGCATGCGGGCGCTGTCGCTCAGGTAGAACGCGCGGTCGGGCAAGCCCAGTCCGCCCTGCAGCAGATAGGCCACATTGCGCGTGGTATCGTTCAAATCTTGCGCCACCCACAGGCCGAACAGGTTTTCCGTATAAAAATTGGTGGAATTGAGCGGGTCGACATCGGCGCGCAGGCTTTCGCCCAGCGCGCGGGCCAGTCCTGCCTGGTCGCGTATGCCATCGATCTTCTTCAGCAGCGGCTTGATCGGCGCCCAGCCCTTCGCTTCGATAGCCGCTTCGTCGATCCAGGAACGGTAAAAATCGCTGACCTGGCGCGCCGAGGCATCGGCCTGTGGCGCCGCCGCCAAGCCTTCGACGAGGCCGATGATGCGCTCGTTGGTGGCGTTGGCGAGGATGGCGAACGAGCCCCAGCTGCTGCGGTCGGCGGGAATCTCCGTGTTGCGCAGCCAGTCGCCATTCACGTAATCGTAGAAGTCGTCGCCGGGCAAGACCGCCGTGGGCGCCGCCACCGTGGCGGCGGGACTGGCGGCCACCTCCTGGCCATGCGCGTGGACGGCGCCCCCGGCCAGCGCGATGCCGGACAGGGCAAGCGCCATGGCGCGCTTGCGCCAGGGACCGGGGAAAGAGGAAGCGGCAGCAGTGGCAACGCGCATGGTGATCCTTTCAGGCAAAGTAACGACAGTAGTGTGCAAAATCATAACGCGTTTTGAGGCGCCGCAACATACTCCCCTGCCACCACGACGCCAGCAGGCAATGCGGCTTGGCGGGCGATGTCGGCAGCAGCCAAGCAATCATCTAAATTATTTTCACTTTTTTTTCAAAAATACCCTCAAGTTCCCCTTGGACCTGCCGTTAATCTGGACAAGCGGTAATCCATTCACTAGTTACGGGTGTGCTCATGACCTCCAACGACGTTCTTTCGATGTATGAAAATATTGCAGGAATGACCAATAAAATGGTCGTGGCCGCACGTTCGAGCGACTGGGATGGCCTGGATACCCTGGAAAACCAGTGTGCCAGCGCCGCCAGCGCGACCATGACAGGCAAGGTGCCCGCCCTGGCCGGCGCCTCGCGTCTGCGCAAGATCGACTTGCTCAAGCAAATCCTGGCCAACGACCGCGAAATCCGCGCCATCACGGAACCATGGATGACGCAACTGCCGAACGCCATGCAGGGTTCGCGCGCACGCATGTAAAGCTTGCCGCGCCAGAAACGACAAAAGCACCCGCGGGTGCTTTTTTTACGTCTGCCGCCATGCCAGCGAGCGCGCCATCTGCGGCGCCCGGAAAACAAGGAGGGGGAATTTGGAAGGCGAGCCCCAGGTATCTCCTGGCGTCGCCTCGCTGCCGGTTGCATCCGGCGTTCGCGAGCACATCGTCGGCATCGCGAACCGCTTCCAGACCCAGGCGTTTATGCAACGCTACACCTGTTTGCCGCGCCACACTATCGTTGGTGACTGCGCCAGGCTGGGGCTGTTTTGTCGTAGAGCAAGTCCACTGAATTAATCATATCACCATCTTTAAGAAATAGGCAACGCGATTGGCCAGCGTTTCCATGTATTTTTTCAATATCTTTTTTTATATCAAATTTCGGCGCCGCCTTGCCATGTCTTTAACGCGAGAACGGCTCCGGTTCCGGCTCGGCCGCCACACCTTCTTCCACGGCTTCCGTCAGCACGGGCACATCCTTCTTCTTGCGGCTAAACGGCTTGCGCAGCAAGACCCAGTACTTCGACGGCGCGCGCGACCCCGCCTCCTGCCTGCGCTTGCGCACGACATACACGATGACGGCCGTCAACAACAGAAAGAGCAAGGTGCCGATACCGAGCCACAACAGACCGTTGCCGCCCGCCTTCTTGTCCTTGTCCGCGGCGGGCGCCGCGTGCAGTGGCTTGGGCTTGGCATGGGGCGCCTGCGCTTCGACGGGCGCGGCGGCTGGCACAGCGGTGGTGGCGGGCAGCGCCAGCGCCTTTTGCAAGTCGCCGATCTTGCCTTCCAATTCGCCGAGCTTTGCATTGAGGGCCGTGTTTTTCTCATCCAGCGCCACGCACGCTTGCGCCTGCTCCATATCGGCTTGGGGCGCGCAAGCGGCCACGGGCGCCGTGGCGCGGCGCGGCGGTGCCGGGCGCTGCTGCACCGTAGCCGCCGGCGTGGGCGCGGCGGGCGGCGGCACGAACACGCGCGCCGGACGCACGAGGCCCTCGGCGCGCGCGCGGGCCGCCAGCGCGGCGGCGTCGGGCGACGGCGCCAAGGGAGCAGGACGTGGTAACGGCAACGGCGCTGGCACGGGCGCCGGAACGGCAGGCCGGACTGGCGCACTGACGGGGGCGGCGGCGGGCGGCGCCGGCGTCAGCCACAAGGTGCCCAGGCGCACGACGGCGCCGCTACCATTACCCAGCAATAAATACAGATGCACGTGGCCCGCCTGGATCGCTTGCCGCGTACTCACGCGCACATAGTGGCGCCCACCGCGTTCCAGCGGGCTGATCGTCAATGTCTGCAGGGCCGGGTCCATGCCGATGCCGCCACCGCGGTACACATCGGGCGAAGCCAGGCGCACGGCCACGCCGCTGGCTTCCTCGGGTGCCAGGGCCGTCAGTTCGATCTCGGCCAGCAGGGGCTGGCCCACATGCGACAGCACGGCCATCTCGCCCAGTTCGGCCGCGCCCACCACAGGCGGCAAGGCCAGGCTGGCGGCGGCGCACGCGATCAAAGACCAACGGGGAAAGATGCTGCTCTGCATGGACTGATCGCTTTGATAACAGGATAGATAATCGGGACTCGCCTGCCTTTAACGGCAGGAAATCGCAAAAATATAGATGGGCCAAGGCAAAAATGATGCAATACGGCATCATCCTGTGCATTTTTGACGCCTGGAGTACACTCGATCCACCTCTATCGATGAAAGGGATGTCATGAGTAGCAGAATCGAACGCGACAGTTTCGGCCCGATCGACGTACCCGCCGACCGGCTGTGGGGAGCGCAAACGCAGCGCTCGCTCGAGCACTTCCATATCTCCACGGAAAAGATGCCGCCCGAACTGATCGCCGCCCTGGCCACCGTCAAACGCGCGGCCGCCCACGTCAACCTGGACCTGGGATTATTGGATGGCAAGAAAGCCGTTGCCATCACGCAGGCGGCCGACGAAGTACTGGCCGGCAAGCACGACGCGGAATTCCCGCTGGCCGTCTGGCAGACGGGCTCTGGCACGCAAAGCAATATGAACATGAACGAAGTGCTGGCCAACCGCGGCTCCGAGCTGATCGGCGGCTTGCGCGGCGCCGAGCGCCTGCTGCATCCGAACGACGACGTCAACCTGGGCCAGTCCTCGAACGACATCTTTCCGACCGCCATCCACGTGGCGGCCGCCCTTGCCGTCGCCAACACGGTCTTGCCACCGCTGCGCCAGTTGCGCGCCACCCTGGATGCGAAAGCGACGGAATTTGCCGACATCGTCAAGATCGGCCGCACCCATTTGCAGGATGCGACGCCACTGACCCTGGGCCAGGAGTTTTCCGGCTACGTGGCGCAACTGGATTTTGCCGAACACATCATCACGGCATCGTTGCCGCCGCTGCTGCAACTGGCCGCCGGCGGCACGGCCGTGGGCACGGGCTTGAATGCCCACGTGGAATTTGCCGGCCGCATCGCGCAAGAACTGGCGCGCCTGACGGGCCAGCCGTTCGAAACGGCCAGCAACAAGTTTGCCGCGCTGGCCGCCCACGACGCCCTCGTCGCCGCCCATGGCGCGCTGAAAACCCTGGCCACGGCCCTGATGAAGATCGCCAACGACGTGCGCTGGATGGCGTCCGGCCCCCGCTCCGGCCTCGGCGAAATCACGATCCCCGAAAACGAGCCGGGCAGCTCCATCATGCCGGGCAAGGTCAATCCTACCCAGTGCGAAGCGCTGACCATGCTGTGCTGCCAGGTGTTCGGCAACGACGTGGCCATCACGGTAGGCGGTGCCTCGGGCAATTTCGAGCTGAACGTCTTCAAGCCCTTGATTGCACACAACTTCCTGCAAAGCGCGCGCCTGCTGGGCGACGGCATGCGCAGCTTCGACGAGCATTGCGCGCACGGCATCGCGCCGAACCGCGAGCGCATCGCCGAACTGATGGAGCGTTCCTTGATGCTGGTCACGGCGCTGGCGCCGCATATCGGCTACGACAAGGCGGCGCAAATCGCCAAGCAGGCCCAGCACGAAGGCACGACCCTGAAGGAAGCGGCGCTGGCCTTGGGCTTTGTTACGGAGGAACAATTCAGTGCGTGGATCGTGCCCCTGGAGATGACGCGGCCCAACAAAAGCTGACTTCCACCCTGCATTGCTGGCGGCTTCAGGTAAACTACGAGTTAGTTGAGGTCGTCATCAAGTGTTGAAAACACATCATTGCAATAAGGGATACAATGCAAAAAGTAAGCTTTGATTTAACATCCGAATTCGTCGAGCTGAACCAGCTATTGAAGCTGGTCGGCTTGTGCGATAGTGGTGGCGCAGGCAAGGTCATGGTCGATAGCGGCGTGGTGAAGGTCGATGGCAAGAAGGAATTGCGCAAGACCGCCAAGATCCGCGCCGGCCAGGTCGTCAGCGTGGGCGATATCCGTATCACGGTCGTCGCTCCAGTCTGACCCCGGCATGGGGCGCGAAAGCGGCCCCATGCGTCCAGCCAGCACCCCGCCAGCCGGCTGCCTGCATCAAGCTGCAAACACGTCGTTATTGCCAGATAAAATATCGATTGCAGAAGGGGAGCGCCATGGACCATCCCGAACAAGGTACGCGCAGCCAGGAACGCCTGATCGGCGACTTGCGCCAGGTCATAGAAAACGCGGAAGAATTGCTGCGTAACACAGACAAATACACGAGCAGCCTGTACCAGAGCGCGCGCGCCAGATTGGAACTGGCCCTTGTCGCCGCCACGGCCGAGCTGGCCCGCTTTGAAGAAGAGCAAGTGACGCGCATGATGGACGCCACCCTGGCGGCGAATGCCCTGTACCGCGATCAGACGGGCGAAGCGCGCCTTCTGCGGGCTTTCGAATAAACCGTTACGCCGTCAACACCGCATGCGCCAGCCACTGGCGCAAGTGTGCGGCCAGGTCGAATGCCGGGTCCAGCGCGAATGCCGCATCGAGCGCGGCGCCAAACGTTTGACCTTGCCGTAAAGCCAGCAAGGCCGCATGCGCGGCCGCATCGAGTATCAGCACCTGCGCCTTCCAGCGTGTCCGGCAAACCAGCGCGTAGCTGGCCACCTGCATCTCTTGCGGAAACATCCCCTGCCCGTCTCCCTCCTGATGCGCCCACCACAGGGCCGCCACTTGCCAGTTCGATGCCAGCAAGGCGCAAGCGGGATGCAAGGTAAAACAGCGCGCTTCCAGTTGATCGGGATGCAGGGCGGCCAGCGCATCGGGCGCCAGGCCCTGCGCATCGGCCGCGTAATGGGCCAGGTGCACGGCCCATTCCAGGCGCGCCATGTCCGGCAGGTAGGGCAAGTCGGCCACAGGTGGAAAACTGGTCAGAAAATCGGCGAAACGCTCGCCAAACTGATTCAAATCAGCGCTATCGGATGGCATCTGCCGGCCATACGCGCACGCCAGGCCGCCAAAGAATGCCTCGCCCACCAGCGCCAGCACGACGGGATAGGCGTGGCCCAGGGTGCGGCGCCAGGTGGCGCTCAAGTTGCCGCGGTACAGTGAATAACGGTGCGGTACCGATTCTCCCGCGAACGATGGCAGGGTTGCCGCAGTATCGAGCAAGGCCATGGCAAACGCTTGCTGGCTAGCCGCCAGCGCGTCAGGCGACACGGGCGGCGGGGACGGCGGGGACGGCAGCGCCGCTCCCTGCCATGGTGGCTGCGGCGCATGGCGCGCCAGCATGGACTGCGCCTTGTCCGCTTCTCCCAGCAAGACATCGAGGGCGGGCAAATCCGTATCCCATTCGACGAGGGTGGGAATGGCACCAAAGCGCAGCAAGGCGGCCGCATACAAATCCCAGACGGGATCGGCGATGGCGGCACCGTGGTGGTCGATCACGGCATGCGGCGTCAGCAAGTGGCCGCCCAGGTGCAGCTCGCCCACGCTGCCCGGCGCGATGGATTGCATGGCTGCCAAGGCGTCTTCGCCGTGGTTGCACTGGTTCACATACAGATTATTGATATCGAGCAGCAGCCCGCAGCCGCTGCGGCGCGCCAGCTCCGCCAGGAATTGCGCCTCGCTCATGCCATCGTCGGCAAAACGCAGGTAAGTGGAGACATTCTCCAGCAAGATCGGCCTTTTCAGCACATCCTGCACCCGCCCCACTCTGGCGCACAGCAAATCGAGGGCGGCGCCATTCAAGGCCAGCGGCAACAGATCGTTGAGTTGCCGCTGCGCCACGGCGCCCCAGCACAGGTGTTCCGACACGAGGGCCGGCTCGATGCGCTCGACCACGGCGCGCACGCGCTGCAGGTGCGCCTCGGAAAAGCCGTGCGCGGAGCCCAGGCCCAGGCCCACGCCATGCAAGCTGATCGGGTAATCCTCGCGCAGGGTCTGCAGCACGTACCAGTCCCAGCCCGATGGCTGCAGATAATTCTCAGTATGCACTTCCAGCCAGCCCACCCTGGGCCGGCGCGCCAGAAAATCGCGGTAATGCGCGGCGCGCAGGCCGACGCCGGCAAGCGCCTGGATGAGCGGCGGCATGGACAGGCCGCGGCCGCTTAGGGTTGCGTGGCCGGTTTGGCAGCTTTGCCGGCCTTGATGGGCTTGACGGAGCCTCCCGCCTGTTCGCACGTGCCCTTGGCAACATAGGTCCATTCCGTGGGCAGATTGTCCGCCTCAGCCTGGCCTGCGCAGGAATGCGCGCCATCGGACGAGGCGCAATCGTTCTGCCCCGCCTTGGCCACGCCATAGCATTTTTCCTTGTCGCCGGGAGCGGGCCCATCGTGCGCAGCCGCGTTGATGGTGGCGCCGGCACAGATGCCCGCGAGGGCGGCGGCGATGAGAGCTTGACGTTTATTCATGGAAATCCTCTTGCTGGGTCAAAGTAATCGATAAGTAATTATTCAGTCACGGTACGCCCCTGCTGCACGATGGGCAACGCGAGGTGATGGACGTCATTCTACTGAATCGGCCGTGCCATGGCGAACCATGTTCAATCAGTCAAGCTGGCAGCGGTGGGAAAGAAGGCGGAAGGAAGACAGACAAAAACGCCCACTCGCCACCGTCGATGACGGTGGTGTGGGCGTAGATAGCGCGAGCGCCAGGCTGGCGCCGCGGGACTGCGCTCAGGCAGTCGTGTTGATACGGTTGCCGAGGTGAGCCGGCAGACTCGGCGCCGACTGTACCGGTGGCAGCGCTGCCAGCAAGGCAGTGGCAGTCGAGCTTTGGATATCCTGGGCTTTTTTCAGGACAGTCAAGCCAACGGCTTGCCGCGTGCCTGTCTCCGCCATCGTGGTTGACAGTTGAGCAATGCTTCCGACGTCCATACGTTTCTCCAATGAGGTTCTACCCTTGTTAACGGATGCCGCCGGCAAACCTTTAGCTTATTTTTCCAGCTTATTTTCCAACTGCAGCAGCAACCAGGCCAGCACGTGCTCGCGCGCATTCAAGTCCAGCCATTGCACGCCCTCGCGCAGGTCGGCCGGCGCCGGACTGTCGGAGGCGACGGCGATCACATGCGGGTCATGCGGATACAGAGGCGCCTGCCCCACTTCCGGACGGAACACTTCCAGCTTGGGGATGGGATCCGTCTTGAAACCCTCGACCAGGGTCAGGTCTGCCGGCCCCATGCGGGCCAATTGCTGCGCCAGGCTCGGCTCGGGCGCGCCGCGCAGCTCATGCACGATGGCAAAACGGTACGGCGACGCCACCAGCACTTCCGCCGCCCCCGCCATGCGCAGGCGGGCACTGTCCTTTTGCGGCGGTTCCAGCGCCAGGTCATGGTGGCTGTGCTTGACCAGGTTGACGCGCAAGCCGCGCGCCGCCAGTTCCTTCACCACAAATTCCAGCAGGGTCGTCTTGCCGCTACCGGAACGGCCGATCACACCGAGTACCGGGTGGGCGGGCATCGCATCGTGCATGGTCACTCCTTGTTTGAGAAGGAGTGATTATACGCAGCCCCACGGGCGCGACCGCCGGCGCAGGCACCGCGCATTGCCCAAGTCACCACCCAGGTCAAGCGGCTCCGGGTTTTCCGCCATTCCCGGCACTGGCGGGCGCCGGTGTGCCGCCCTGCCGCCGGCGCCTGCCCGCCGGCTTCGGCACTGTCGCGCCTGCCGTTTTGCCCGCCGTTTTACTCGCCGTTTTACTATTTCCCGCCTGCGCATTCCTGGCCGTGCGCGCCAATTGCCGGTGGGCGGCGATCGCGCCCGCCTCGGCATCGGACAGGAACGGTACGGCGGCAGCGGCCGCCACTTCGCCGTCAGGCTGGCAAGCGGGCGCCAGCGGCGTAAAGTCCTGCGCCCGCACATCCGCCTCCCATGCGGCGCGCTGCGCCAGCACAGCAGCGGGCACGGCAGGCGCCGCGCGCGCTTGTGCCAGGGTCAGCACGGCGCCCAGGCCGCTGGCGGCCGCCACGCGCGCGCCCATCTGGGGCAAGGCGCCATCGGCGGCGCGGCAAAAGCGCTGCAGGATGGTTTTGATGATCGACGTGTGGTCGACCACCTCGTGGCTGACGCTGCCCGGCGCGATCAGCGGCGACACCAGCAGCATGGGCACGCGCACGCCGTACTGGCGAAACGCGGGATCGTCATCGATGGCGGGACCAGGCGGCACATGATCGAAAAAGCCGCCGTGCTCGTCATAGCTGAGGATCAGCAAGGTGCGCGCCCAAGCCGGCCCCCGCGACAGGGCCTGGTAGACCTGCGCCACCAGCGCCTGGCCGGCGCGGATATCGGCCGGCGGGTGGTCGTCATTCTCAAAAAAATGCGGATCGATCCAGCTGACCGAGGGCAAGGCGCCCGCCAGCGCATCGCCGATGAAACCATAGCGGCGCGCGCTGGAACCAAACGGCTCGTACAGCTCGGACGAACGGTAATGGTCGTCCGTCAGCGCCAGGCTCCAGGGTTTCCAGGCGGAATAAAATTTCCAGCTGACCTGGGCGCGGTCCAGGTGGCGCACGAAGGATTTGTTCGTGTACAGGGGTACGCGCTTGCTGTCGCGGCTGCCGGCCGCCTTGCCGCTGATCGCATACAGGCGGTTGGGCCAGGTGGCGCCCGGAACGGAGCTGTAGCAGCGGTCGCAGACGCAGAACTGCTGCGCCAGGAAATCGTACATGGGCAAGTCGGATGCATTGTAATAGCCCATCACCAGGTCGATGTCGGGATCGCCCGGATGCGTTTGCGCATAGTCGTCGACAAAGCCGCCATTATTGTTCTGCAATTGCTGCGCCACCGACATGCCCGTATGCGACGGGTCTTGCTGCGGGCCAAACGCCGTGCGCCGCAAATGGTGCACGGGGTAGCTCACGCCCGCATGCACGTTGGCATGACTGGCCTGCAAGCCGTCGATGTCGGTGCGCCCGCCTTCCAGGCTCAGGTAGCCGAGCATGTGATCGAACGATCGGTTTTCCATCATCAGCACGACGATATGGTCGATGCGCGCCAGGTTTCCCAAGCCATGCGCATCAAAAGCACCCTCACCCGCTGCGGCAGCAATCATCGGAACTCCCCGGCCGCGCACACGGTCGCAGCGACCCTGGTTCGACCAGGCCAGGCCAGTATGGTTCAGCTACTGTTACCCGGCCTTGATGCACAACAATTCAATACGGCACACGGTAGCGGTAGCCCTTGAAACTGAAGATAGCCGCCTTCGGCTGCAATTTTTCCAGCACCAGGCCCGGCGCCAGTTCCTCGCCTTCGTGGCGCAGAACCTTGTCGATCAGCAGCAGACGGTCGGCCGGATTCTTCGAATAGATATAGCCGCCGATGGCGACGGGGGGAATTTGCCGCTGTATCGGCTCGGGCAAGTCGCGCATGCCGGGTACGGTCTCTTCGGCCGCGGCCGCCGGCGCAGGTACGGGCACGGCCGGCGCCGGAACGGGGACTGGCGGCTCTTGCTTCGGTTCCGCCACGGGCCTGGCATGCTGCACTGGCGCGGCGACGGCCGCCGGCGGCACGGGCACGGGCACAGCCACAGGCACAGGGACTGCGGGCGGGACTGCTGCCGGCACCGGCGCTGGCACGGCCTGGGCCAGCACGGCAGGCGCGGCCGCAGGCGCCGTGGCCGCTGCCTGCCAAGGCTGCCACAGCAGCAGTGCGGCGGCCACGGCCACCGCCACGCCGCCCAGCGCCAGCCAGACGGGCGCGCGGCTCGCCGCGCCCGATGCTGCGCCATCGTGCAGCTGCACTTGCGGTGCGTGGATCGACGGCAACTCGCCCAGCTGGCGCTCGGCTTGCGATTTTTTCAGTGCTTCAAGTATGTAGGACATCTTATTTCCCCGCCACCATCGCCGTCGCAGCGGGCGCTGCCACGGCAGGAGCTGCGCTGCTCAGGCGCGGCTCCGCGTTGTCACCGAGCTGCATCAGGCGTATATACGTTTTCGGGCCCGCCAGGCCATCGGCCCGCAGGTTCTGGCTTAGCTGGAATGCGCGCAACTGGCTTTGCATCTCGGCATCGAGCGGCAGATTGGCGGCCGGCGCCGGCAAGCCCCGCTGTTGTGCCAGGCGCTGCGCCAGCCAGTCCACGTCGGCGCCGCGCGCGCCCAGCGGCACTTCGTCGCGCCAGCCGCGCGGAGCGCGCCAGAAGGTCGTGAAACTGCCATCGCTGCGCTGCGCCAGCTGGGCCAGCGGCAGGCTTTGCTGCTTGCCATCGAGCATCAAGGTAGCGCTCCCGTCCTGCACGCGCGTGAGCAGCGCCAGCTGTTCCGCACCATCCGCATCGCGCAAGGCCAGCATGGCGGGACGGTCCAGCACGCGCAGCTCGGCGATACCGCCCCGGCTGTGCAGGCAGCGCAGGCCGGCGCGGGCGCCCGCCTGGCAGGCATCGCCGGCCTGCAACTGCTCGCCCCACAGGGCGGCCAGCTGGCGCAGCACGGCGTTGCGGTCCGGCACCTTGGCGGGCGCGGGCGTGGATGCGGCGGCAGCCGCCACGGCGGAGGCGGCCGGCACAACGGCGGCCACGGCAGGCGCAACAGGCACGGCGGGCGGACGCGGCATGAAATGCCAGGCCAGCGCGGCCGTGACGACGGCGCCGGCCAGCACGCCGCCCGCCACGTGCGGCCAGCGCAGGCCCCGTCCGGCAGCCGGCTTGCCCTCTTCCGCAAACACTTCTTCAGCGGCACGGCGCAATATCTGGCGCGTCACTTGCGGCTGGTTTTCCACGTAAGCACCCAGCAGCGCGCGGTCGCACAGCAGGTTGATGCGGCGCGGCACGCCGTGGCTCATGGCGTGAATGTGCGCCATCAGCCGCGGCGCGAACGGCGTCTGCGCCGTGCAGCCGGCCACGGCCAGCCGGTGGCGGATGTAGCTGGCCGTCTCGTCCGCCGTCAGAGAACCGAGGTGGTAGCGGGCGATCACGCGCTGCGCCAGCTGTTCGAGTTCCGGCCGGGCCAGCATGGCGCGCAATTCCGGCTGGCCGATGAGGATGATCTGCAGCAACTTGCGCTCGCTCGTCTCCAGGTTCGTCAGCAAACGCAACTGTTCCAGCACGGCGGCGGACAGGTTTTGCGCTTCGTCGATGATCAGCACATTGTTCTTGCCCTGCGCATGGCTGGCCAGCAAGTGCGCATTGATGGCGTCGACATAGCCTTTCACGCTGGCCACGCCGGGCGCCAGGGCGATGCGGAATTCCTCGCAGATCGACAGCAGCAATTCCTCGACGGACAGTTTCGGATTGAAGATATACGCGAGCTGGCAGTTTTCCGGAATCTGCTCCATGAAGCAGCGGCACACGGTGGTCTTGCCGGCGCCGATTTCTCCCGTCAGCAGCACGAAGCCGCCGCCGCTGCCCACGCCATACAGCAGGTGCGCCAGCGCTTCGCGGTGGCGTTCGCTCATGAACAGGTAGCGCGGATCGGGGGCGATCGAAAACGGCGATTGCTTGAGCTGGAAATAATGCGTGTACATGGAGACCCTGCGGATGAAACGATCAAAATGCGCAGCGGCAAGCCGATACCCTCATCGGGTGCGGGCGGGCGGCAACGGCTTGTATTTGGCGCAATAGACTTTCGCCTTGCTGCGGAAGTAGACGATTTTACTGCCAGGCACGGAACCACGGACAGGAAAGGCGGAATTATCGAGTTTATTGAAGCGCAGGCCCGAGACGCCGCGGATGGCCGGCTCCAGCTTTTCCGGTGTCGAGTCCGCCACCACGCCCATGAAGACGAGGGGACTCGTGTCGTCGCTGACGATCACGTCGGTAATCGGCGCGCCCCACAAGGTGGCGTCCGTGCGGAACCAGTAGGCGCCCCCTTCATGCTTGTAGGCGGGGCCGAAGGCCGTCAGCAGATACGCATAGAAGGCCTTGTTGTCGATCTGGTCGATGCACAGCACGGCATTGCCCACCACTTGCCCGAACGTGGACGGCGGCGGCTTTTGCTGCGCCAGCACGCCGGACACGGGCACGCCGCAGGCCAGCAGGGCGAACGCCGCCAGCAAGGCCGGCGCACGCCACGGGCGCATCGATGAACGGCGCACGCGCATGGTCAGCGCTTGCGCTCTTCTTTCTTGACCTTCTTGGCTTCCTTCTTTTCCTTCATGGTCTTGGCCGGTTCCTTCTTGGCTTCTTTCTTGCTGTCCTGTGCCTTGCTCATCATCTACTCCATGCCTGGGCGGAAATGCCTGAGCCATTATGACACTCCCCCATGAAAATGCCACGTCATTTCCCCCATGCAATAGATCCCGCCCGGCAAGCACGGGCAGCGCATGCGCTTATTTGCAAAAAGACGTTTGCATTTTTATTTTATTATGTTTTAATACACGAACTTTATAAATAGATATCATTCCGGTGCGGCGTGACCAGCACGGAAACAAGCATACAAACTGGGGACAGGACATGGCCGGCATACGGCACGACCATGTGTAATCGATTTACAGCCCTCGGCGGAAACAGACAATATGATGAGAACAATGATCTTGCTGGGCGCGGCCTTGACGCTCTGGGCCGCTGGCAACACGCAGGCGGCAGGCACGCCGCCGGTTCAGATGGCCGCCTACCAGGCGACACCCCCCACCCTGGCCACGCGCCTGGCCAGCTTCCATTCGCCGGACGCCAGCCTGCGCGTCCCCGCTTCGCATGAACCGGGAACGCATTCGCTGCTGCTGGTCACCATCGTGCTGCTGAGCCTGCGCATGCGCGCCAGCAGCACCACCAGCAGCGAAAAATTCAGCACCTGACGTGAAAACGGCCGCGCAAGGCGGCCGTTCCAGTCACGCGTCAGCGCACGATCAGTGCAGGCACAGACGGCGGCGCGTCTTTTCGATCAGCGCCGCATCGTAGGGATACAGGTTCTCGATAAAGAACAATTCCGTTTCCGCTTCATCTTCCAGGCACATTTCGATCATGACCGGGCCATCGCTTTCGCGGCCCAGGAAATCCTTCGGCCAGCGGTTCTTGCGGTGCGTGCGCATCATTTCCATGCCCAGCGCAGCCAGCGGCGCCGACACGCCAGCGGCCAGCGCCTCTTGCTGCCAGTCGTCCCAGTACTCGCTCTTTGCTGCCTTGTCGTTCATCATGCTCTTCCAACTCAGGTGTAAAAGGCGGACTTTACTCTTCATGACGTCCCTTGCCAAGCATGCATACAAGCAATACCGCTCGCCCAACAACAGACCAGTTGCAAAAAATTGGCATTAAACAAGGCCAATTTCAATACCATTCGGCATCCACAAAAAATCCTTTATTAACAAATACTTGCGATCAATCCCTCGGGCATGGCGCGACGCCGCGCAACGCAATTATTAATACCACTTAAATACCTGTTGACAAGCCCTCGGGGCGACAATATAGTGCCTTCAGCTTTTTCGCCGCCCGACAAATAAAAGAACCGAGACAGGCGCACTCAACCAAACGCGGGACTGCACAACATGATCGAATACATAATCGGCGTCGACGGCGGGGGAAGCGGTACCCGCGTACGCCTGGCGCGCCTCGACGGCCAGGAGCTGGCACAGGGACAAAGCGGCCCCTCCGGCCTGGGACTGGGCATCGAACGGGCCTGGACCTCCGTGGCGCATGCCGTCACCGTGGCCTTCCGCACGGCCGGCCTGGAACAGCCGTCATTGCAGCGCATGGCCATCGGCCTGGGCCTGGCCGGCGTGCACAACAAGCAGTGGGCCGCCAGCTTCGTCGAACACAATCCCGGCTACGCCTTGGTGGCGCTGGAATCGGATGCCCTGACCACCCTGCTGGGCGCGCATGCGGGCCAGCCGGGCGCCATCGTTGCCATCGGCACCGGCAGCGTGGGCGAAGTGCTGCACGCGGACGGCAGCCGCCACGAAGTGGGCGGCTGGGGCTTCCCCTCCGGCGACGAGGCGGGCGGCGCCTGGATCGGCATGCGCGCCATCAACCACGCGCAGCAAGTGGTCGACGGGCGCGTGCCCGGCAGCGCCTTCGCCACGGCCGTCATCGACGCCTGCGGCGGCCAGCGCGACGCCATGCAAGTGTGGCTGGCCGCCGCCAGCCAGACCAATTTCGCGCAACTGGCACGGCTGGTGCTTGAACACGCGGTCAGCAATGCCGTGGCGCACACCATCCTGGTCGATGCGGGCCGGCAGATCGCGCTGATCGCCAGGGCGCTCGACCCGGCCGGCGCCTTGCCCGTGGCCCTGTGCGGCGGCCTGGCGGCGCCCTTGTCCGGCTACCTGCCGGCGGAACTGTTGAAACTGGTCGTGCCGGCACAGGGCGACTCGGCCGCAGGCGGTCTGCGCCTGATACGCAAGCACTTGCAGGAGCAATGACCATGCTGGCCAAACTGTCCACCTTCAAACCCAATCCGGCCAGCGACACGCCGCTCTACATGCAACTGGCGAACATGCTGTCGGACGGCATCGCCAGCGGCGACTGGCGCGCCAACCAGGCCTTGCCTTCCGAGCGCGTGCTGTCGGACATCCTGGAAATCTCGCGCGTCACGGCGCGCAAGGCCATCGACATGCTGTGCGACCGGGGCATGCTGACGCGCAAGCGCGGCTCGGGCACCTACATCACGCCCAAGCTGGAACAGCCGCTGTCGCGCCTGACGAGCTTTTCGGAAGAATTGCGCCAGCGGGGCTTTACGGCCGGCTCGCGCTGGCTACAGCGCGACATCGGCTCGGCCGCGCCGCTGGAACTGCTGTCGCTGGGACTGTCGCCGCACATGCCGGTGGCGCGCTTGCGCCGCCTGCGCACGGCCGATGAAGTGGTGATGGCGATCGAAACGACCACCATCCCAGCCCTGTACATGCCGGACCCGCAGCAGGTGACCGATTCGCTGTACGGCTACCTGGAGTCGCGCGGCACCATCCCGATGCGCGCGCTGCAGCATATCCGCGCCGTCAACGCTACGGCGGAACAGGCCAAGCTGGCCAATATCAAGACGGGTGAAGCCATGCTGCACATCACCCGTGTCAGTTATCTCGACAACGGCGCAGCGGTGGAACTGACCCACTCGTATTGCCGCAGTGATTATTATGAATTCGTAGCGGAGTCGCGCAGATGAGCAGCACTATCAAAGGCAATATCCTTACCCCCGGTGGCTGGATCCACGGCGCCATCGCCTTCGGCGAGCGCGTCGACAGCATAACCGGTGATTCCCGCCACCCGTCGGGCAACAGCGACGACTATATTCTGCCCGGCTTTATCGACCTGCACGTGCATGGCGGCGCCGGCAAGGACATCATGGAAGGCGGCGAAGCCGTCTACACCATCGCGGCCATCCACGCGCGCCACGGCACCACCAGCCTGCTGGCCACCACCATGACGGCGCCGCCGGAAGACATCGACATGGCCTTGACGGCCATCGGCATCGCCGCCAACCACCGCCGCCCGAACACGGCGCGCGTGCTGGGCGCCCACCTGGAAGGCCCATACATCAATTCCGGCAAGCTCGGGGCGCAGCCCAACTTCGCGCGCGCCGCCACCCTGGCTGAAATCGAACGCCTGCAAACCTTGGCCAAGCTGCGCGTCATCACCGTGGCGCCGGAAATCGCCGGCCACCTGGACCTGGTGCGCGCCCTGGCCGACGCCGGCGTGCGCGTGCAGATCGGCCACACGCTCGGTTCGTACGAAGACGGCGTGGCCGCGCTGGAACACGGCGCCATGGGCTTCACGCATCTGTTCAACGCCATGAGCGGCCTGCACCACCGCGAGCCGGGCATGGTCGGCGCCGCCCTCGCGCACGCCGAATACGCGGAACTGATTCCCGACCTGCTGCACGTGCATCCGGGCGCCATCAAGGTGGCCCTGCGCGCCATCCCGCGCCTGTACTGCGTCACCGATTCGACCGCCGCCACCGGCATGCCGGACGGCGAATACATGCTGGGCCGCCACGCCGTGCAGAAATGCATGGGCGGCGTGCGCCTGCCCGACGGCACACTGGCGGGCAGCACCCTGACCCTGGACCAGGCGCTGCGCAACCTGGTGGGACTGGGACTGGACCTGGCCGACGCGTCCAAGCGCGTGTCGACCAACGCCGCCGATTACCTGGGCCTGGAAGAACGCGGCCGGCTGGCCCCCGGTACTTACGCCGATCTGGTGGTACTCGATCGCGATCTCAAACTCAAAGCTGTGTATATAGAAGGAGAAATCTGTGACCTCAATGATGCTTAAAGAAGCCATTTCCGCCGCCGAATGCGTCGCCCTGCAACTGGCCAGCGACACGGAACGCTACGCGGAACTGGGCCGCAAATTGAGGAGCACCTCGTTCTCGACCGCGCTGACCATCGCGCGCGGCAGCTCGGACCACGCCTGCAACTACGTCGCCTACCTGATCATGGCGCGCCTGGGCCGCGTCGTGGCCTCGCTGCCGATGTCGCTGGTCACCCTGAACAAGTCGCCGCTGGTGACGCGCGACACCTTGGCCATCTCGATCTCGCAATCGGGCCAGAGCCCTGACGTGGTCGAACCGATCCGCTACTTCCGCGACGGCGGCGCCACCACCGTGGCCCTCGTCAACGACATCGATTCGCCGCTGGCACACGCCGCCGAATGGGCCATGCCCCTGCGCGCCGGCAAGGAACAAAGCGTCGCCGCCACCAAGAGCTTTATTACCAGCCTGGTCGCCGGTGCGCGCATGGTGGCACAGTGGCAGAACGATCCCGAGCTGCTGGGCGGCCTGGAAGCGCTGCCCGAGGCGCTGCTCGAAGCGACCCGCGTCGACTGGTCACCGGCGATCGACGTGCTGGCCCCGGCCCGCAACATCATGGTCGTCGGACGCGGCATCAGCTTCCCCGTGGCGCTGGAGTCGGCCCTGAAATTCAAGGAAACCTCGGCCCTGCAGGCGGAAGCGTTCAGCGGCGCCGAAATCAAGCACGGCCCGATGGCCCTGATCGAAGACGGCTACCCGCTGCTGATTTTCGCCACGCGCGGCCCTACCCAGGCCGGCCTGCTGCAGCTGGCCAGCGAAATGCGCGGCCGCGGCGCCAAGGTCTTGCTGGCGGCGCCCGCCGACGTGGCCGAGCGCGACCTGACCCTGCCCGTGGCGGCCACGCCGGACCTCGACCCGATCGTCGCCATCCAGTCCTTCTACGTGATGGCGGCAAAACTGTCGGCCGCGCGCGGCATGGATCCGGATGCGCCGCGTCACTTGAGCAAGGTCACCAAGACCAACTAGGCACTACCCGGCAGCTACGCCCCCGGCACGGGGCGCGGCTGCCATCAGAAGCACCCGAATATAAGCGACGGCAAGGGCATGTACCCGCGCCGCGGACTCATGGACATTGGAGCGCCACGCTCCAGGATAAAAATGACGATCAAGAGACTGTTGGCGGTTGTTGCCTGCGCGGGCCTGCTCGCGCCGCAGGCATGGGCTGCCGAGAAAATCGAATTCTGGACCTTCAGCATGAAGCCCAAGTTCACGCCGTATTTCAATGCGGTGGTGGCGCGCTATGAGGCGCAGAATCCCGGCGTCAAGATCGAATGGGTCGACTTCCCGTGGGACATCATCCAGACCAAGCTGGTCACGCGCATCGTGGCCGGCACGCCGCCCGCGCTGGTCAGCCTGAACGTGCCCTGGGCCGACGAATTTGCGCGCGACGGCTTGCTCACACCCGTCGATGGCCTGATCGGGGAAGCGCGCGCCAGCTACATTCCCAGCGCCCTGGACGACTTGCGCTTCAAGGGCCGCACCTATGGTTTTCCCATGTACAGCAATGTCGCGGTGATCGCCTTCAATACCGCCATCTTCAAGCAGGCGGGCCTCACGCGCGGCCCCGCCAGCCTCGATGAACAGCTGGCGTACGCGCGCCAGATCGCGCAACGCACGGGCAAGGCCGGCATCGCCCCCGCCCTGTCCAAGATCGACGGCCTGTTCATGCAGCAGGGCCTGGCCGTCATCACCGACAACCGCGCCGTCTTCAATTCGCCGCAGCACGTGGCGCTGGTGCAGAAACTGGCCGATACCTACAAGGTCGGTGGCTTATTGAAGGAAAGCTTGTTCGCCGAAGACAATTTCCCGGCCGTGATCGACGCCTACAAGGGCGGCCGCCTGGGCATGCTGCTGGCGCCGCCGACGGCCATGCAGCGCATCCGCGGCGACGCGAAAGACATCTACACCATCACCGACGTGGCTCCCGCGCCGCTGGGCCCCACCGGCATCGCCGACGGCGGCTGGCTCGTGCACTTCGCCATTCCGAAAGGCGTGCCGGCACGCCAGCTGCCGTCGGTCGGCAAGTTCGCGCGCTTCCTGACGAACGACGAGAACCAGCTGGCCTTCGCGCGCCAGGCCAGCGTCTTTCCCACCACAGTGAAAGCGGCGGCCGATCCGTTCTTCCTCGCCACGCCAGCAAACGCGGGCGCGGCTGAAAAAGCGGTGGCCGCCGGCGCCCTGTCGATGGGCCATTCGCGCACCCTGTACGTGGCCGGCATCGACGACTACGACGAGTTGCGCCGCTCGCTCGTGAAAGCCGTCGAAGCCGGGGTCACGGGCAAGCAGGATGTGAAGCAGGCGCTGGACCAGGCCGTCGCCATCTGGAACCGCAAGCTGGCCACCCTGCCGCGCCACTAAGGACACCATGAAACTCGCCCACCGCCACACCGTGCAAGCCTGGCTGTTCCTGACTCCCGCCCTGCTGCTGCTGGCCGCCTTTTCCTTCTGGCCCGTCGGCTACGGCTCCGTGCTGGCGTTTACCGACTACAGCCTGATACGCGAGACGCGCTTCGTCGGCCTGGATAATTTCCGCTACATCTTCAACAACGAGATGTTCGTCTCGGGCCTGAAAAATTCGCTGATGTTCTTGCTGATGGTGCCCTTCGTGCAGGTGGGCGCCATCGTGCTGGCCGTGCTGGTGAACAACCGCCTGCCCGGCATCCGTTTGTTCCGCGCCGCCTTCTACGTGCCCGTGGTGACCACCGTTTCCGTGGTCGGCATCATGTGGGGCTTCATGTTCCATGAACAGGGCGCGCTCAACTACGTGATGATGACCTTGAAGCTCGTGAACGCGCCCGTGGGCTGGCTGACGAACGACAGCCTGGCCCTGTTTGCCGTGATGTTCGTCACCCTGTGGCGCGGCCTGGGCTGGTATATGGTGATGTATCTGGCGGCCCTGCAATCGATACCGTCGGACATGCAGGAAGCGGCCATGCTCGATGGCGCCAACCGCTGGCAGCGCTTCTGGAAGATCACCGTGCCGATGCTGCGCCCCACCATCATGCTGTGCTCCATCCTGTCCGTGCTGGCGGCCCTGAAGGCGTACCAGGAAGTCGACGTGCTGACCCAGGGCGGCCCGATGAATTCCACCTTCACGGCGCTGTACTACGCGTATGACCAGGGCCTCAAACACTTGAAACTGCCGCGCGCGCTGGCGGCCAGCTTCGTCGTCTCGCTGTTCTGCATAGCCATCGCCCTGCTGTGCCTGCGCTATCTGAAACCGAAGCACCGCTAACCGGGAATGACCATGACAAACCGCTCCCGCCCCCTGAAAACCCGCCTGCAGCTCATTGGCCAATACACGGGCCACTATGCCGTGCTATGCGCCATCGCCGTCGTCTGCGTCTTCCCGTTCTGGTGGACCCTGGTGACGGCCATTTCCACGGAAGGCAATATCTTCGCCTTCCCGCCCACCTTCTGGCCGAAGGCGCCGTCCTTCGACAACTTCATCGAGGTGTTCAAGGCGATCCCGATCTGGTCGTTCTTCAGGAACTCCGTGCTGATCGCCGTATTCACCGTGTTCTGGAAACTGCTGCTGTGTTCATTGGCCGCGTATCCGCTGGCGCGCCTGAAATTCCGCGGCCGCAAACTCGTGTTCGGCCTGATCCTGGCTACCCTGGTGCTGCCGTCCGAGGTCAACTTCCTCGTCAACTTCATCACCATCACGCAAATGAGCCTGGTCGATACCTACACGGGCGTGATCCTGCCCAACGTGGTGACGGCCGTGGCCATCTTGCTGCTCAAGCAGGCGTTCGAGGAAGTGCCGCAAGACCTGATCGACGCGGCGCGTGTCGACGGCGCGTCCGAGTGGGTCATCTTCAGCCGCATCATGCTGCCCCTGATCACGCCCTGGCTGGCCACCGTCGGCATCCTGACGGCCGTCGAATCGTGGAATGAATACATCTGGCCATCCATCGTCATGAGCAAGCCCGATGAATTTCCCCTGTCGGTGGGCGTGCTGTACTTGCGCGGCACCTTCGGCAGTAGCACGCGCGTGATCGCGGCCGGCACCCTGATCACCATCGTGCCGACCCTGCTCGCCTTCCTGTTTACCCAACGCTTCTTCATGCGCGGCATGGACGGCGCAGTCAAATGAAAACGTCTCTCGATAAGGAAGCCTCCATGCACGACCAGCGCATCAGCATCAGCAAAAAAGCTCGCAGCCCGATTTCCTGGGTGCCCACCCTGTACTTCGCCCAGGGCTTGCCGTTCTACGCCGTGGCCCTGGTGGCCGGCCTGATGTTCAAGAGCATGGGCGTGCCGAACGACCAGATCGCCCGCTGGACGGGCCTGATCGGCTTTGCCTGGGTCTTCAAGTCGCTGTGGAGCCCCTTCCTGGAGCTGACGTCGAGCAAGAAGACCATGGTGGTGCTGTTCCAGTTCCTTGGCGGCCTGAGCCTGGGCCTGATCGCGCTGGCCCTGCAAACGCCGCTGTGGTTCGCCGCCTGCATCGCCGTGCTGTTCGTCGCCGCGCTGGCCTCGTCCACGCACGACATCGTCTGCGATGGCCTGTATATCGCCAGCCTGTCGGACAAGCAGCAGGCCGCCTATGCGGGCTGGCAAGGCGCCTTTTTCAATGCCGGCAAATTCATCTCGCTGGGCGGCCTGGTGATCCTGGCCGGCTACCTCGAGAAAAAAATCGGCGTCAAGCCCGCCTGGTCGGTGATCTTCCTGATCATCGGCGCCATGATGCTGTCGCTGGCCGCCTATCACCTGTGGGCGCTGCCGCAGGTGCGCAACGCGGCCGTGGCCGACAAGAGCGTGGCGGGCATCAGCCGCACCCTGTGGGACGTGCTGGTGGACTTCCTGAAAAAGCCCGGCATCTGGGGCATGATCGCCTTCATCATCCTGTTCCGCGCGGGCGAGGCGCAAGTGCAGACCATCGGCCCGCTGTTCTTGCGCGAAGCGCGCGAGCTTGGAGGGCTGGGCCTGTCGACGACGGAAGTGGGCGCCGTGTACGGCACGGCCGGCACCGTCGCTTTCCTGCTGGGCAGCATCGGCGGCGGCTACTTCACGTCGTGGCTGGGCCTCAAGCGCGCCATGTTCTTCCTGATTCTCGCCATGAACTTGCCGAACCTGGTGTTCTACTACCTGAGCCACAGCATGCCGACCGACTTGACCCTGATCACGGCCGCGCTCAGCGTGGAGATGTTCGGCTATGGCTTCGGCTTCGTCGGCCTGATCCTGTTCATGATGCAGGTGGTCTCCGTGGGCAAGTACCAGACGGCCCACTATGCGTTCGCCACCGGCGTGATGCAGCTGGGTTCCGTGCTGTTCAAGATGATCAGTGGCGACATCCAGACGGCGCTCGGCTACAAGACTTTCTTCCTGTGGGTGCTGGTGTCGGCCGTGCCCGTATTGATCCTGTCGCGCTTCATGCGCATCGGCCCGAAGGATACCTCCGACCCATCTGACGCCGGCGCCACGTCCGCGCCGGCCAGCGCAAGCTAGGATAGAAGCACTTCATGGCACATATCGCATTGAAAAATATCGTCAAGCTGTACGACGACAAGCACCCGGTCATCCACGGCATCGACCTCGATATCCGCGACGGCGAATTCGTCGTCTTCGTGGGACCGTCCGGCTGCGGCAAATCGACGCTGCTGCGCATGATCGCGGGGCTGGAAGACATCACGGATGGCGAGCTGCATATCGGCGGCCGGCTGGCCAACGACATCGCCCCGGCCGAGCGGGGCCTGGCCATGGTCTTCCAGAGCTACGCCCTGTACCCGCACATGACGGTGTACGAGAACATGGCCTTCGCCCTCTCCCTGGCCGGGCATAAAAAGGCCGAGGTGCGCGCCGCCGTCGAGCGCGCGGCCGAGATCCTGCAGATCACGCCGCTGTTGAAACGCAAGCCGAAAGACCTGTCGGGCGGCCAGCGCCAGCGCGTGGCCATCGGCCGCGCCATCGTGCGCAAACCCAAGGTTTTTCTCTTCGACGAACCGCTGTCGAACCTCGATGCATCGTTGCGCGTGCAGATGCGCGTGGAAATCTCGCGCCTGCACCAGGAACTGAAGACAACCATGATCTACGTCACGCACGACCAGGTCGAGGCCATGACCCTGGGCGAGCGCATCGTCGTCTTCAACGGCGGGCGCATCGAGCAGGTGGGCAGTCCGCACGAGCTGTATAACAATCCCGGCAACCTGTTCGTGGCCGGCTTCCTCGGCGCGCCGAAGATGAACTTCATCGCTTGCGAGGCCGTCGCCTGCGGCCCCGGTTCCGTGGCCGTGCGCCTGCCCGGCGGCGCCGTCATCGACGTCGAAGCACTGGGCGATGGCGTGGCGCCGGGTGACCAGCTGACCCTGGGCGTGCGCGCCGAGCATGTCAGCCTGCAGCACGGTGCCAATACGGACAACAACGTCGTCGACGCGGCCGTCAGCCATGCCGAATACCTGGGCGACGTGGCCATCGTTTACGCCAGCATGCCGGGCGCAAACGAGATGCTGGCGGTCAAGCTGCCGGCCGAGGATGGCTTGCGCCACGCGGGCGACGCCATGCGCCTGCATCTGCCGCCGCAGCGCTGCCTGCTGTTCGATGCCAGAGGGCAAGCCCTGGCGCGCACGTTTGCCGCACCCGCTCAGCCGTTTATGTGACAATAGCCGCTTTGTATCATGCCGCTTCTGTTTGACTTATGCAGGCAGACTGGCAGAATGTGTTTTTTTCGAGCTTCCTTGCCCCTCTGGCAATGCCACTGCACGATGTTGCGGCTGCCAGCGCCGGTGCGTATTTTTGTTATTGATTGAAGGATTGACCATGTCCCAATTCCGTCTTGCACGCCTTAGCCTGCTCCTGGCCGCCATCGGCCTCAATGTCCTGCCATCCCTGTCGCACGCGCAGGATGCCAAGCCAGCCGCCGCCGCTGCTGCCGCTCCGGCCGATTCGGTACGTCCTGAAGTGTTCAAGCTGCTCGATCCGGTTGCCGTGAAGGCATCGATGGATGCGAAAAACTACGCCGACGTGCAAAGCCGCATCGACCAGGCTGCCGCCATCCCGGCCCTGACGCCGTATGAAACGTTCGTGCTGAACCGCCTGCGCGTGGCGCTGGCCTCGACCACCAACAATGCGCCGATGGCCATGACGGCACTGGAAGCGGTCATCGAATCGGGCAAGCTGGACAAGAAAGCCCAGGGCGACTTCATCCAGGCACTGGCCAACTACCACTACAATGCCAAAGATTACCCGAACGCCATCAAGTGGTTCACCCGTTACCAAACGGAAACGGGCGACGCGACCACCATGCGCCCGTACATCATCCGCGCCTACTACTTCAGCAATGATTTCGCGCGCGCGAAACAGGAACTGATGGCCGACCTGACGGCCAAGCAGCAAGCGGGCAAGACGCCGACCATCGAAGAACTGCAATTGCTGGCCAACACGGGTTCGAAAAGCAAGGATCCAGCCACCTACCTGGTCGCCATGGAAAACCTGGTGCGCTACTACCCGTCCGATGACTACTGGAGCGATCTGCTGAGCCGCACGCAAGGCAAGGCCGGCTATTCCGACCGCTTCGCGCTCGACGTGCTGCGCCTGCAATTCAAGGCCGTGGGCACCATGCCGCCGCAAGATTACAGCGACATGGCTGAAATCGCCTTGCAGAACGCCTTCCCGACGGAAGCGAAAAAAGTCCTCGACGCGGGCTTTGCCAAAGGCGTGCTGGGCACGGGCGCGAATGCCGCCAAACACAAGAAACTGCGCGACCAGGCCAACAAGGCTGCCGCCGATGATGCGAAAAGCATCGCCAGCGGCGAAGCGTCGGCCATGAAGAGCAAGGATGGCACGGGCTTGATCAACCTCGGTTACGCCTTCGTCACGATGGACCAGTTCGACAAAGGTATCGACCTGATCGAGAAAGGCATCGCCAAGGGCGGCCTGAAGCGTCCAGAAGACGCCAAGCTGCGCCTCGGTTATTCCTACGCCATGGCTGGCAAGAAAGATGACGCCATCAAGGTACTGGAAACGGTCAAGGGCGGTGACGGCGTGGGAGATCTGGCCCGCTACTGGATCCTGTGGCTGAACCGTCCTGCCACGGCAGCGGCGGCACCGGCAGCAGCGGCACAGTAATTCCCGCTCCCGCCAGCAAGCGCAAGGCAGTTCCCGGTTCACGCCGGGGCTGCTTTTTTTTCGACCTTTTTCATTCTTCCATGCCGCCAGCCGCTGCCACCGCCGCCGAACGATTGACCAGCCTGGATGCCTTCCGCGGCTGCGTGATCGTCATCATGATCTGGGTCAACTACCTGGCCGGCATGCCCGGCATTGCCTGGTGGCTCGAACATGCGGGTCCCCGCGCCGACGGCATCACCATGCCCGACCTGGTCTTTCCCGGCTTTCTGTTCATGGTCGGCATGGCCATACCGCTGGCCTTGCAGCGCCATTGCGGCCACGTCACGCCAGCCTTGCTGGGACGCCTGCTATGGCGCTCCGCCAGCCTGATGCTGGCCGGCGTCGTGCTGGCGAACGCCTACCGCTATGATGCGCAGGCGGCGCCGCTGCCGCACGCCATGTACTTCCTGCTGTTTTATGTGGCGATGATACTGCTGTGGCGCCAGGGCGCGGGCAAGCTGGAGCTGGCCGCCGGCGGCGTGCTGATGCTGTTCCTGCTGGCGACGTTTCGCGGCGAACTGAACGCGGAATTTTCCAGCACCTGGCTGCAACCGTCGTGGTGGGGCATCCTCGGCATGATAGGCTGGTCCTATTTGCTGTGCAGCCTGCTGTACCTGGCGTGCCGGGGTAGCGGCACGGCACTGATGGGCGTATTTTCCCTGCTGCTCGTGCTGTACATGGGCGGCATGGCGGGCAGCCTCGATTTCCTGCCGGCAGGCATCAACTCCTTCGTCAACGTGCCGCAAGTGCTCGGTTCGACGGCGGCCAACGTACTGGCCGGCACCCTGGTGGGCCAGCTGTTCCTTCGCGGCGCCGCCTTGAGCCATGGGCAGCGCATCCGTTTCATGGCGTGGTTCGCGCTGGGCCTGTTCGCCGCCGGCATGCTGCTGCGGCCGTATCACCACATCAACAAGATCGCGGCGACGGAATCCTACACGCTCGTGTGCAGCGCCCTCATCCTGGCCCTGTTCCTCGTGTTTTATGTCGTCATCGACGTTTGGCGCTGGCGCGCCTGGGCCGTGGTGCTCTTGCCCGCCGGCACCAATGCCCTGTTCGCCTACATCGTGCCCGACCTGTGGCAGCAACTGGCGGTCGTGCTGCACTTGCCGCCCGTCTGGTGGCCGTATCTGGCAACGGGCGGCGCGGCCGGCCTGTGGAATGCGGCCGCCGTCACCGCCCTGATGCTGCTGTTGACGGCCATGGCAACGCGCTACGGCCTGAAATTGAAATTCTAGACCTTGATGTAGATCTTGCGCTTGTCCATGAAATAGGCGATCAGCCAGCACAGCAGCATGAAGCTGACGGCAAACAGCAAGGACCCCACGCGCGCCGGCGCCCAGCCCGTAAACCAGTGCTGATACAGCCACTGGTACAGGTTGCCGCCACCGGTGCGCACGGTAAACGCGATGATCACCAGCACTTCCGACACCAGGTAGATGAACAGCGTGTTCTTGCCGAAGACTTCAAAAAAGTAGGTCCAGCCCGTGATCTTGCGCACGTCGATGACGAACATCAGCAGCGCCAGCAGCAGCAAGTCCAGGCCGATACCGAGCATCACGTAAGAGCTGGTCCACAGCTTCTTGTTGATCGGGAACACCTCATTCCAGCACAGGGCCACGGCCACGCAGATGACGCCGGCCACCACCAGCCGATACAGCGCCGCACGCAGCTGCGCCGGCGCCGTCCGGCGCAGGAAACTGCCCGCCAGGTAGCCGGCAATCACATTGACAATCGATGGCAAGGTGCCGAGGATGCCTTCCGGATCGAAGGCGATGCCTTCTCCGTGGTACAGATGGCTGTCGCCCAGCAAGATCAGGTCGAGCTTGGCCGGCGCGTTGCCGTGCAAGCTGTAGTCGCCCCACGTCGCGAGGATGGCCCAGTAGCCGAGCAAGGCGCAGGCGCTGAAGACGAGCGCGCCCCGCGTCTTCCAGCAATGGAGGACCAGGGCGGCGGCCAGGTAGCACACGGCGATGCGCTGCAGCACCCCGGGAATGCGCGTGTGCGACAGCGGCGACCAGGCGAACTGGCCCGCATCGTCGATCTTGAAGAAGGGAAACCAGTACAACAAAAAGCCCAGCAAAAAGATCAGCGCACTGCGCTTGCACAGCTTGGCCAGCACGGCGCCATGCCCGAGGTGTTCATATTTCCCCAGCGCAAAGGCCAGCGCATTGCCGACGACAAACAGAAAGCTGGGAAAGACGAGGTCCGTGAGCGTAAAGCCATGCCATTCGGCATGCAGAAACGGCGCATACACGCTGCCCCAGTCGCCAGGGGTATTGACGACGATCATCAGGGCGACGGTCAGGCCGCGCAGAACGTCGAGGGCGAGGTAGCGTTGGGAAGCAATAGTCATGGTCAAACAGTTCCAAAAGATAAAAACCGGCTCCCCGTTTGTGGCGGAAAGCCGGTAAAAAAACCTACAGTTTGGCGCGCAGGCCAAAGTAAAACTGACGGCCATTCGAGTAAAGGGCCGTCGGCTGGTCCTGGTTGGCGCCGTAATACTTGAGTACCGGATTATTCAGGTTCAGCACGTCGAACGTTAACGAGTAGCGCTCGTCGATCTTGTAGTTGATCGACGCGGCCAAGTTGCCCACGCCATGCACATACTGGGGCGAGCTGCTGAACAGGCCGGCCAGAAAGCTGGAGCGGTAGGTGTAGGCCAGGCGCGCGCTCAGGCGCTCATCCTCGTAATAGCCTTCGAGGTTGTAGGTGCCGCGCGAGCTGCCCACGACGGCGGCCCCATCGTCCGCCTTGCCATTCGTATAGGTGTAATTGCCCACCACGCCGAAACCGCCCCACAAGCCCTGCTGGTAACTGAGTTCCACGCCCTTGTTCTTGGCGCCGATATTCGTCGGCGACTGGATCACATAGGTGTTGAATTTCTTGAAGGTATTATTGTAGTAGCTCACGGGCGCCGTACCAAACGTCACGTACGATTTCATGTCCATATAGAAGGCGCCCACCGACAGCATGGCCTTTGGCGCGAAATACCATTCCAGGGTGGCGTCGTAGTTGGTCGAGCGTATCGGTTTCAAGTCCGGATTGCCGCCCGTTCCCGTCAACAACTGGTCATTGAGGTTGACGGCGCCCACCAGTGCGCTGTAGTCGGCACGCGCCATGGTTTTCGCCACAGCCGCGCGGGCCACCAGGTCCTTGCTCAAGTCAAACTTGATATTCGCGCTCGGCAGTACATCCGTGTAGCTGTGCTTGACGACGGTGGGCGTGTAGGTACCGAAAATATTTTCCTGGCCGATCGGATTTTCGCCGCCTGGCACGTTCGTCACCGTCGTCTGCTGCGTGCGCACGACGCGCACGCCCACATTGCCGCGCCACTTGTTGCCTGCCAGGTTGGCCATGATGTAGGCCGCGCTATCTTTTTCCTTCACGTCCAGCTCGGCCGGCCAGTTGCGCGAATTCGGCCCGCCCGAATTGTCGTACTTGTTGGCCCACGCCACCAGATCGGCTGGGTCGAGCTGCCAGTATCGGCCCTGCGCGCTGCTACCCAGGCCCTTGCCGTAATCGCCGGGATAGGTGCCGCCATTCCACTTCGGCAAGGGCGCATTCGTCGTGCCGTCGCACACGGCACAGCTGCGGTTTTCCGGCCAGGACACATTGCGGTGGTGTTCCGCGTAGCGCGCGCCGAATTTCAACGACTCCAGCACGCCATAATCCATGCTCAGCTCGCCATCGGCCTGGCCATATTTTTCCGTGTCCAGGGTTTCCACATGCGAACCCCAGGCCGATGCCGTGACCGCGTTGGAGAATTTGGAAATGTCGATGCCAGGAAAATTCAGCCTGGCCGGCGACAGGCCGTTCAGCTGGTACGACACGCCCACGCCCGTCAAGCCCGCCTCATAGCCAAGGTCGACGGGCGTCTCGCCAATGCCGCGCGTGTAGCCGAGGCTGCCCGTGATGCGCAGGCGCTCGCTGGCGCGGTAGCTGCCGTTGAAGTCGATGTAGGCCGTCGACGAGTTCGAGCCGGGACGGTAGATCTGGTCAACCAGGGCCGGATACAGCTGGCCGTTATAGGGCGTGCTAGCGTTAGCCAAAGGAAATTGCGACGCGGGAAAGTCGGCCGCCACCAAGGTATTGTTCTTGACCGTAAACGCGCTGGGAATCACGCCCACGTGCTTGCCGTCATTGTCGACGGCATTCAGGTTGGCGCCCGGCTGGTTATAAAAGCTGCGGTTGTAATTGGCCGCATCCAGCTTGGAATAGAAGCCGTTGACGTCCAGCAACAGATCGGAAGTCGGCTTGAATTGCAGGTCGACGCTGCCGCCCTGTCGCTTGCGCACTTGTTCGAACAGGGCCGAATTGATGCCCAGCGGCGCCAGCACGCCGGCCAGTTCCGGATATTTCTGCGCGGCCGGGCTGTTGGCGTCGATGGCGCCATAGCCGAAGAATTCCTGGCCATCGCGGCGCTCGTGGCGTTTTTCGGAAAACACCTGGAACAGCACGCCCATGGTCTTCGCTTCGTTCTTCCAGTTGAACAGGGCATTCATTTGCGGATCCGTCTTGTCCGGCAAGTCCGCATAGATGGCCTGCACGGCCAGCTCGGCCGTAAATGGCTGCTTGAAGCTGAGCGGCTTGCGCGTCTCGATATTGATGGAGCCGGCCACGCCCCCTTCCACCAGGTCCGCCTGCGCGCTCTTTTGCACGGTGACCCGGCTGACGATTTCCGACGGCAGCAAGGCAAAGCTGACGCTGCGCCCCACAGTGCCCACCTGGTCCGTGACGAACCAGTCGCCCGTGCCCACGGCATGGCCGTTGATCAGGGTTTGCGTCAGGCTGGGGCTGGTACCGCGGATGCTGACCCGGTCATTTTCCGAGAAGCCGCCCTCGCCGCCAGCCGACGATGAAATATTTACGCCCGGCACGCGCTGCACGGCGTCGGCCACGTTCTTGTCGGGCAACTTGCCGATGTCTTCCGCGCTGACGACATCGATCACGGAATCGCTGTTGCGCTTCTGGCTCAGCGACTGCTCCAGCGAAGCGCGGATGCCGGTGACGACGACTTCCTGCATGGCCGGAGCGGCGGACGGGGCCTGCTGCGCCTGGGCCGCCATGCTCATGGACAGCAAGGCGGCAGCGGCGGCGATGGGGTGCAATACGGGGTGCAAACGACTGTTCATAGACTCCTCGTTATAGATGCCCGGCACGGTGGCGGGACGGTTTTATATGAGTACAGACGGCAGGCGCCCTGCCAGTGGGCGTCGAAAAAAAAGGCAAGCTCCCGAAACAGGAACTTGCCTTGAAAAGACCGAGGAAGACCGGGCCTGAAGCGGAGGAATCAGGCCTGATCGTCTTGCTTACAGCTTGGCGCGCAGGCCCAGATAGAAGGTACGGCCGTTGCTATAGAAAGCGCGTGGCTGATCCTTGTTTTCCGCGTACATCTTGATGGTCGTGTTCGTCAAGTTAAGCGCATCGAACGTGATCGTGAAGTGTTCGTTGATCTTGTAGTTGAGCGAACCGGCCAGGCCGCCCGCGCCGGCAACGTGCTGGCTGGCGCCACGGTCCACGCCCGCCTTGTAAGCGGAACGGTAGTTGTAGGCCAGGCGTGCGCTGAGGGCGTTGGCTTCATAGAAGGCCGTCAGGTTGTACGTGCTGCGCGATGCATTGACCAGTTCATCACCATTGTCCAGCTTGCCGTCGGCATAGGTGTAGTTGGCCAGGATGCCGAAGTCGCCGAACAGCGGTTGCTGGTAGCTGAATTCCGCGCCCTTGTTCTTGCCGCTGGTATTGAATGGCGACGTGATCTGGTACACAGTGTTGGTACCACGCTTGCTATTGTAATAAGAGGCATTTACGGTACCATTCGACACCACCGACTTCAGGTCCATGTAGAACAGGCCCACCGAGAAAGCCGACCTCGGTGCGAAATACCATTCGGCGCTGACTTCGGCGTTATTCGATTTGACAGGATCAAGCTGGACGTTACCACCGGTACCGCTCAAGGCATCGTCATTCAGCGAAACCGAGCCACCAAGCGCGCTGTAGTCGGGACGGGCAATGGTGCGGGCAATGGCAGCGCGGACGACGACGTCGTTGCGCACATCAAACTTGATATTGGCGCTAGGCAGGTAATCGTTGTAGGTGCGCTCAAACAGATTCTGCGAGTATGGCTCCCAATCGGAACCAGTGATCGGGCCACCCTTCTTGTTAACCAGACTGGACTGCTTGGTTTGCACCGCGCGCAAACCAAAGTTACCGCTCCAGTTGTCACCAGTCAAATTGGCCATGGCATAGATGGCCGAGGTTTTTTCCTGCAGCTTGAATTCATCTGTCCAGTTATGACGTTTCACACGATCGAGATTGCGATTTCCAGGAATCGCCCCCCAGGCACCCAGCGCTGCCCCGTCATACTTGAAGTAATTCGACGACAAATTGCCACCCAGGTTCTTGGCGAAGTCGCTCGGGTATTGGGTGCCATTCCAGACAGGGCCCGGATTGGAGAAACCCAGAGGACCCGGTTTGGATTCAAGCGGATGCTCGGCATCGCGCTTGTGATCGGTCAAACGCGCACCGAACTTGACGGAGTCCCAGATGCCCGAGGACAGGCGCAGTTCCGCGTCGAGCTGGGCATATTTTTCCTGGTCGACGGAACGCGACTCGCCGCCGCCGGCCCATGCCGTCGAACCTGGCTTGGTGGTGGTGCCGCCCGGATAGGAAACGCTGGCAGGGCTCAAGCCGTTCAACTGGTACACCATGCCGCCATCGACGTTGTTCTGGTAATACACATCGTCACGGTCATAGCCGACGCCGTGGGTCTTGCCCAGTTTACCGGTCAGTGTCAGGTCCTTGGTGGCGCGGTACTTGAAGTTGAAATCGAGGTAGTACGATTCGCCGCCAGCGTCAGGACGGTAGATATTGTCGACTTCGCCCGCGTTCGTGGCAAAAGTGGCGCCTGTCATAGTGCCATTTTTGATCGTATAGTTGGTCGGTATCTGACCGTTCGGCACACCGTCTTTCGTGCTGTTGATCGAGTTGGCAGGCGCGGCCAACCAGTTGGTGTTTTGATGCGGCGCCTTCAGTTGCGAATAGAAGCCGTTCACATCCAGAGTCAAGTCCTTGCTGGGCTTGAATTCGATGTCGAACGCGCCGCCTTCGCGGGTTTTCTTTTGCTCGAACAGGGTAGCACCGATAAAGGTCGGCACTTTCACGCCGGCCAGTTCAGGACGGGCCTGGGCCGCGACACTGTTCGCCGCAATCGGCGTGTAGCCAAGAATTTCCTGGCCGTCGCGGCGCACGGTCGATTTTTGTGAGAAGCCCTGCACCATGATGCCCAGGGTATTCGTGTCGTTCTTCCAGTTCACCAGGCCGGAGAACTGCGGATCGGTCTTGCCGGCCAGGTCGTTGTGGAAAGCCTGGATCGAACCTTCCGCCGTGATCTGGTTCTTGAATTCCAGCGGACGGCGGGTGATCACGTCGATCACGCCCGAGACGCCGCCTTCAGGCAGGTCGGCGGTGGCGCTCTTGTGCACGACAACCGAGCTCACCAGTTCCGAAGGCAGCAAGGAAAAGCTGCTGCTGCGGCCAACGTTGCCGCCGAACTGGTTCAGCACAAACCAGTCGCCCGTGCTGATGGCGTGGCCGTTGAACAAGGTTTGCTGGAAGCTGGGGCTGGTGCCGCGCAGGCTGACGCGGTCGTTTTCGCCGAAGCCGCCTTCGCCACCGGCGGACGATTGGGTATTCACACCTGGCAGGCGCTGGATCGCGTCAGCCACGTTACGGTCTGGCATCTTGCCGATATCTTCAGCGGTGACCACTTCCACCACGGAATCCGCATTACGTTTTTGCTTCAGCGATTTTTCCAGCGAGGCACGCACGCCGGTCACCGTCACAACGGTGGCCACGTCTTCGGCGGGCGCTTCCTGCGCCTGCGCCGAAAAGGACAGACCGGCGACCATCACGGCAACGGCCGCAGCGATCGGCGTACGGCTACGCGAGCCCGATTTCACGACGGCAGCTGCAGGTGTCAAATTGCGTTTCATGTACTCCCCCTTGATTTAGGCCCCAGGATTGGAACCTTTTCATTTTTAACGTAGGTCTTCTTTCCAGCCCGCCTACTCTCGCGGCATGCTGCAGACCCTTCGGCACAACCACTTACAAAACCAATTCAACGCCAATATACTACTATCCAATACCAGAACACTACCAGTTGCAACTTTTTTTTTATAACGTTGTTTGAATCACACAGACCACTTCACCGAAATCAATTTGTAGCCCGTATGGGTGGGTTAAATACCAGCGGAGCCACGCATAAATTGCCGGCCTGATAATTGAAATTGGTTTTACAACGGTCTTTTTTGGTATTATCCAGCGACACAAAACAGATACAGAGCGCGTCTGCAACGCGCCGTAACGGAGACCCTCAGCGTATGACAACCCTGGCTCACATCATGCAAGGCTTGGGGCAGACGAGTAGCCTGCCCCTGTACCAGCAACTGCAGCGCGCGCTGCGCGAAGCGATCGACAAGCGCATCCTCGGCCCCGACGAAGCCCTGCCGGCCGAGCGCCAGCTGGCCAGCGACCTGGCCGTTTCGCGCATCACCGTGCGCAAGGCCATCGATGGCCTCGTCAACGAGGGCTTGCTGGTGCGCCGTCCCGGCTCGGGCAATTTCATCAATACGCGCATCGAGAAAAACTTCGCCAAGCTGACCTCGTTTTCCGAAGACATGCGGGCGCGCGGACGCACGCCGCGCAGCGTGTGGCTCAAGCGCGCAGAGGGCACCGTGACGCCGGAAGAGGCCTTGCGCCTGCGGCTGTCGCCGGGCGCGCCCGTGTACCGTTTCCACCGCATCCGCTATGCGGACGAGGTGCCGATGTGCCTCGAATACGCGACCATCGTCGCCAGTTGCCTGCCGGCGCTCGACGCCGTCGACGTATCGATGTACGACGCGCTGGAACAGGCGGGCAACCGGCCCGTGCGCGCCTTGCAGCGGCTGAGCGCGCTTTTATTGACGGGGGAGCAGGCCAGCCTGCTGCAGGCGGAGGAAGGCGACGCGGGCTTGTCGGTGGAAAGGCTGGGCTTTTTGCGCGATGGCCGCGCCGTGGAATTTTGCCGCTCCTACTTCCGCGGCGATATGTATGACTTCGTGGCTGAATTAAGTACCAATTAATACCAGCCGCGCCATTTCAGCAATACCAGATAACACCACTTATTGCGGTGCAATATATATGCCGGCATTGCATTTCAATATGCACGGCAATGGTGCAATCATCGGCGGCGATTATGTAGCATCCTGCGCGGAATATAAAAGAAGGCTGCGCAATGCGGTTTTGCGCATTGCAGCAAAACGTGGCGTTAACCGTCAGACGGCCGACGCGGCGCGGCGGCCCACGCACAGCAAAATCACACCCAGCGCCACGCACAGCCAGCCGAACAGCGGCCCCAGCCACCCGGCCCAGGTGGCAATGGGCGGGTGCGCCGGCAGCGGCGCCAGCAAGGTACTGCCCGGCATGACGCTGCTGGCGCGCTCCGCCAGCACGCGGCCATACGCATCGCTGACCGTCAGCACACCCTCGCGTGCCGCGCGCAGCACCGCATAACCGTTTTCCACGCCGCGCACGACCGTCATGCGCGCCCCCATCCAGGCGTCGAGCTGGAAATCCCAGGCCGGCACCAGCATCGTTTGCGCCCCGGCCGCGCCATACGCGTGCCCCAGGGGCGCGAAATGCATGTCCTTGCAGATGGCCAAGCCCATGGCCTGGCCCGCCACCGGCTGCACGGCAAACGCGCTGCCGGCAAGAAACTCGCGCTCGGGCGGCGCCAGATGATGTTTTTGATAGCTGACGGGCGCGGCGCCATCGGGCGCGAACAACCAGGCCAGGTTGCGCCGGCCGGCAGCGTCCTGCACGCCGACACCCACGGTAATCCACGCGCCCGTGCTGCGCGCCAGCGCCTGGAAACGCTGCCGCACGGCGTCCGCCTGCTCAGGGGCCAGCACCGCTATCTTTTCCGGCAACAGCACCAGCCTGGCGCCCTGCCCGGCCAACTGTTCGACGTGGCGCGCGTACTGGTCCCAGATGTCTTGCGCGCGCGGCGGCGGCGTGGCAGGGCCGATAAAGTCATCGATGGCCACCAGCCCCGCCAGCGGTCCGCCAGATACCGGGATACCCTGCACGCGCCAGGTGCCAGCGGCGAACGCGGCCGCCAGCAGCAGCACGGCCGCACCCGCCGCTGGCGCATACGCGCGGCCTCCCGCCAGCAGCAAGGCCAGCGCGGAGGGCGCCAGGCACAGCAAAAACAGCAGGCCAGGCACGCCCGCCAGGGCTGCCACCTGCAGCACGGCAATATTATCCGCCTGCGAATACGCAAGGCTGCCCCAGTTACCGTCCGGCAGCCAGGCCGCCATCAAGGTATCGATGGCGACCCACAGCACGGGATACGCCAGCACCGTCCAGCTTGCCCGGTAGCGCAGCACGAGGCGCCGCGTGGCCAGCACCACCAGCAGCCACAGCAGCGCCTTGACGGTGATCGCGGCCAGCACGGCCGGCAAGGGCATGAGCAGGCGGAAATAAGTAAAGTTCGATGACAAGCCCAGCATGGCGGCCAGCAACGTCATCCAGGCCGCATCGCGGCGCGACGAACGCAGGGCCAGCCACAGCACGGGCAGCGGCGCGCACCAGGCCAGCGGGCCCAGCGGCTGCGGCCCCAGCACCCAGTACAAAGGCAGGCCGGCCGCCAGCGCGGCGGCAATTTGCAACAGGCGCTGGCGCAGCGCGGTACTGCCAGCAAACAAGGCTGGCGCAGACAAGGTATTGAACATGCTCATGCTTTCAAGGGGAGCCAGATTTCCACGCCGCCAACACCGCTGGCGGGATCGAAATGCCGGTCGTAGCGTTCGAAGTCGGGCGCGTCGGCCACTTCCAGGCCCGACTGGGGCAGCCACTCGTTCCACACCGTGCGCCAGGTGGCGCGGATGGTGGAAATATGCCCGCGGTGATGAAACACGGCATAGCGCTGCGGGGCGATGCGCAACCGCATCCAGTTCTCAGGCGCCTGGGAAAAGTCGCTGACCGGCATGGCGCACAGGTAATCGAAATTGCCCGCGTCGTCATTGTTGCAGCACACGCCATACACCAGCTGGCCGGGCGCCACATGGGGCAGGAAGCGCTGCCACAGGGCGGGGATGCCGGCAGCCGTCTCTGCGCGATAACGTTCGACCAGACCGGCCACCAGCAAGGCGGGTCCCTGCTCGAAACGGGGCGCTTCCAGGGGAACGCCTGGCGCCACATCCATTTTGATGGCGTCCACCAGCGCGAGGTTGGCGACGTGGCGCTGGGCCCGCACTTTTTCCGGCGTGACATGGAACTGGTCGCGAAAGGCCCGCGTAAATGCTTCATGGGAACTATAGCCTGCTTCCAGGGCGACGGCGAGGATGTCTTGCGCACCCAGGGCCAGTGCGTGCGCCGCCTCGCTGAGCCGGCGCGCCCGCACATAGCGCATCACGGAGTGGCCGGTGGCCAGGCCAAACGCACGCGTCAGGTGGTACGGCGAGGCGCCGCCCACGCGGGCGATGTCACCGAGCGAGAGATTCTGCGCATAATGCGATTCGATATACCAGAGTGCCTTGGCAAGATAGTGCATGGACGCTTCCCGTTGAACGAGCAGCGACTGTAGCATTTTCAAGTAACGAGGATTTGATTGGAATTGCGCAATGCGGACTTATTTGCGCGTGCGCTTTTCATGTACGAGCTGGCCGCTGCTGATGCGCGCCAGCTCGGCCATCTCTTCGGCCAGGAAGGCCAGCAGGTCGTCGATGCTGACGACACCCGAGAGCGCGCCCAGGCTGTTGACCACAGGCAGGCGGCGGATGCCGTTGATGCGCATGCGCTCGATGATGTCGTAGACGTCTTCGTCTTCGCTGGCCGTGAGCAGCTGTGCGCTCATGATGTCACCCACCAGCAGGCTGGCGGGGTCGAGGCCCAGGGCGATGACGGAAATGACGATGTCGCGGTCGGTGAGGATGCCGATGGGCACGCGTTCGCCGTTTGGCTGTTCGGCCACGATCAGGTCGCCCACATGGTGCTGGCGCATCAGCAGCGCCGCGTCCTGGACGCTGGTGTCACGTTGGCAATGGATGGTGTGCAAGGTACAGATGTCGCCGATACGCATGTCGCCACTCCGTTTGAGGCAGAGTGTCCACGCTACGCCACCCCGCCGTGGCGGGTTTGAGGCACATCAATTGAAACGACTTATTTTTCTTCGGGGGGCGGCAGGAAGCAGGCTTCGACGATTTGCAGGTCGTTATCCTTGGCAAATTCGCGCACGAAGTGAAACGCCATCGGCTCGATCTCGCGCAGCTTGGTGTTGACCACCACCGACTTGACGCCATTGACGACGGTCGGGCGCACGTAGGGCGAATACTGGAGGTGCGCATTGCGCCCGCCGCCTTCGGGATTGAAACAGGACATCACTCCACAAAGGCGCTCGGCCCAATCGCTGGGTCGGAATTGCTTGCCATTGCTGGTGAGACCAAGGATGAAGAACTCGTCTGAGAGTTCCCCTGTTTTTTGAGATAACTCGGCCATGTGGCTTGTCGGGACTGGATTGCGTGAATGGCCCCGGCGGGTAGGCCGGGCTGGTAATTCAACTACGTTTGCTGCGGTAAGCCAGTATTATATCTTATAGAAGACTTGGGTTCTACCTCGATCTGCCCTGACGATGCAAACAGGGGCCGGCACGCATCACGCGCCAGCCCCTATTTTAACCTTGTTCCACGCGCAAGGCGCATGGATGGCGCGTGTGCGCCCGCGTCAGCCGAGGAAAACGGCGCCCGACATCAGCAACAGCAGCAGCATCCACAGCAGCAAGGCGCGCCAGACGAGGCCCACCGTGCTCTGCAAGGCGCGTGCACCCGGCTCTTCGCCTGGCAGGATATCGCTTTCGCTGTCGCTGTCATCGACGGCCATATCCGGCGTGACGAGCACGCGGGCCGCCGTTTCCGCTGGCGTGCCCAGGCGTACGCCCATGGCGCCGCCGCCGGCCGTCAGGATGATGCCGATGGCCTCGTCCTGCCAGCGCTGGGCGAAATTGCGCCAGGCATAGATGGCATCCTCGAAGTTGCCGACCACGGCAAACGCCACGGCCGTCAGGCGCACGGGGATCCAGTCGATCCAGTAAAAGGCGCGCGCGGCGAACTGGCCGAACGCTTCATTGCGCATGTGCTCGGGTTCGTTCCAGGCGCGCGCCAAATATTCGGCCACGCGGTACATCACGGCGCAGGCAGGGCCCAGCGGCATGAGGAACCAGAAGAACACGCCAAACACGTTGCGGTGCGTGGTGACCAGGGCTTTTTCCACGGCGATGCGGGCGATTTCGCTCGCTTCCATGCCCACCGTGTCGAGCTTGGTCCATTCGGCCAGCAAGGTGCGCGCGGTCGCCTCGTCGCCGGCGCTCAGGGCCAGTTGGATGGACGTAAAGTAATGGCTGTAGTGACGGAAGCCCAGGGTCAGGTAGATGATGAGGACGTTCCAGGCAAAGGCCAGCAGGGTCAGCTGATAATGCTGCAACAGCCAGTAAATACCTGCCGTGGGCACCATCAGCACGCCGATCATGAGGAACCAGCCCATGCGGCCGTGGTTGGCATGGCCGGCATTGAACCAGGTCTCCATGCGCATTGCCAGGCTCTTGATTTCGGCGTAGATCGGATTGTCCGCGCGCAAAGGTTTGAGCTGCTCGATCAGCAATGCGCAAAGTATGGAGAGAAATGTCATCAAACGTCCTTTTTGTCTTTTTCAGCAATACCGCAATGCCCGCTACGATAGCGCAGTGCAGTGCTGGAATCAAACTTATTACGTGCGGGACGCCATTTTACGCGCGCAAGAGGTGAAACAGATTGCGCAGCATGCCAGCGGTGGCGCCCCATATGTAGAAGCGCTCGTACGGCATGGCGTAGAACGAGCGCCGTCCGCCCGGCAACTCCACCGACAGGCGCTGATGGTTGAGGCCATCCATGAGGAAAGCCAGCGGCACTTCGAAGATTTCCGCCACTTCCGACGGGTCGGCGCGCAGCTCGAACGGCGGCGTCACCAGCCCCACCACGGGCGTGACCTGGTAGCCGGTGCCCGTCAGGTAATCTGGCAAACAGCCCAGCACTTCGATGTGCTCGCGCGCCAGGCCCACTTCTTCTTCCGTTTCGCGCAGGGCCGTGGCGATGGGCGACGCATCGAACGCTTCGCTGCGCCCGCCGGGAAAGCTGACCTGCCCTGCATGGCTGCTCAGGTGGTCCGTGCGCATGGTCAGCAAGATGGTCAAGCCTTGCGGGCGTTGCACGAGGGGAATGAGAACGGCGGCGCGCACGGGCACGGCGCGGGCGGAAAGGAAATCCTGGGTAATCTCGGGCTGCCAGTCGGGCTGTTCGGCCAGGCGCTGGCGCAGCCAGTCCGGCGTCAGGCGCACGGCGTCCAGCGCCGCCTCGCCGGCGATCGAATCGATGGCAAGTTGTTTGGGATCAAATGCGATGGTGGCCATTGCCCCTCCCTCATGATTAAAAGCACCTGGCAAAACCGTCGCGAGCGGAAGGAAGAGGTAGCCGAGACGCGCAACCGTGCTCTAGCACAGTGAGCATCGCAGGCTGCCTATACCGACGCGCAGCAGGTTTGGCGAGGTGTCACCATAAAAAAAAGGGCACCCTGAGGCACCCTTTTCCCAACGCAGACGCTGATATTACGCGCTTGCTTTCGCCACAACGCGGCGATTTGGCAATTTTTCTTTGATACGCGCCGATTTACCCGAACGCTCACGCAGATAGTACAGCTTGGCGCGGCGAACATCACCACGGCGTTTCACTTCGATCGAAGCGATCAGCGGCGAGTACAGTTGGAACGTACGCTCAACGCCTTCGCCGGACGAGATCTTGCGAACGATGAAGTTCGAGTTCAGGCCACGGTTACGACGGGAGATAACGACGCCTTCGTAAGCCTGGGCGCGCTTGCGCGTACCTTCGACTACGTTGACGCTGACGATAACGGTATCGCCTGGTGCGAATTCAGGAATGGTTTTACCCAGACGAGCAATTTCTTCCTGCTCTAATTGTTGAATCAAGTCCATTTTTAACACTCCGAAAACCATCATGCCGGCGCACTGTGGATAGCAAGTATCCGCCCGGTAGAGGATGGGTAACACAATATGGGCAACATGCCCGGCACTACTGGCCACCCTGCCGGCCGTCCGGAGACGGCTTACAGGCTGGCCAAGAATTTTTCGTCGGTCTTGCTGAGCAAGCCGGCGGCGCGCGCACTGACCAAGAGGTCAGGCCGCTTTGTCGCGGTCGCTTCCAGCATGCGCTGGCGGCGCCACTTGACGATCTCGGCATGATTGCCACCCATCAAGACGGGCGGCACGACCATGCCTTCATATGTTTCCGGCCGCGTGTAGTGCGGCGAATCGAGCAAGCCATTGACGAAGCTGTCCTCGATGGCCGATGCCTCGGTGTTCAAGACACCCGGCAACAAACGGATCACCGCATCCATCAGCGCCATGGCAGGCAATTCACCGCCCGACAGGACGAAGTCGCCGACGCTGATTTCCTCGTCGACGCAACGGTCCAGCAAACGCTGGTCCACGGCTTCATAGCGGCCACACAGGATCACCAAACCAGGTTCGGCTTTCAGCTGCGTGACGCGCTCGTGCGTCAACGGACGGCCTTGCGGCGACATGAACACCACGCGGGGCGCCACCAGTCCCAATGCGGTCTGGCGCTGCTTCGCGGCATTGATTGTCGCTTCGAGGGGACGGGCCATCATCACCATGCCGGGGCCGCCGCCATAAGGGCGGTCATCCACGGTACGGTGATTGTCGGTCGTGAAATCACGGGGATTCCACAGCGACAAGCCACATTTCCCCTGCTCGAAGGCGCGCCGGGTCACACCCGACTGCGTCAGCGCGGCAAACATTTCCGGGAACAGGGTCACGACATCAAATTGCATCGTTCACCATCCTGCAAAGTTTGCCCGGCGCATTGTTAAGCGCAGGCGGTTTAATAATCGAGGCCCCAGTCGACCGTGATCTTGCTGGCAGCCTTGTCAACGTTAATGACAAACTGGCCAACAAACGGGATCAGGCGCTCAGGCGCCTTTTCAACGGTCTCATCAGCAGTAGCGACGGGCGTAACGCGCAAGATCGACTGCGGACCATTGCTCATCATGTCGTGCACTGTGCCGAGGCACTCGCCTTGCAAATTCTCGACTGTCAGTCCGATCAGATCGGACCAATAAAATTCATCGGCCGTCAGCGTCGGGAAATGGCTACGCGGAATTTGCACAGAGACGCCTTTCAGCGCTTCTGCGGCATCCCGCCCGACCACACCCACCAGCTGGGCCACGACGTCGCCGCCGTGTAACTTCGCTTGCCTGACTTGAACATCATGCAAGGTCGGTTTATCAAACCACCAGGTTTTGACGCTTAATAATGCATCCGCGTCGTCGGAGAAAGGAGTGATCCTGACTCCGCCAGCAATGCCATAGGCACCGGAGACATAGCCTACCTGTACCAGGTCATCGGGGACTTTCACCCCGGATGCAGTCTTGACCGTCAAACCAGTGATCTAATTAAGCTGCTGCTTTGTTGTTGCTAGCTACCAGGCGAGCAACGGTTGGCGACAATTGTGCGCCAACGCCTTGCCAGTAGGCCAGACGGTCTGCGGTGATACGCAGTGGAACTTCGCCACCTTGCGCCATCGGGTTGTAAAAACCGATACGCTCAATGAAGCGACCATCGCGGCGATTGCGCGAATCAGTAGCGACGATGTTGAAGAACGGGCGCTTCTTGGCGCCTCCACGAGCTAAACGAATAACGACCATAATATTTCCAAAAAGTGTGCTGAGGCGGAAAAAGCCGCAAATTATAGCGCGCTTTACCGCCAGGCAGCAAGCGTTATGATGACGGGCGTGTAATTTGGGCTAATCAAACATTATGACCAGTCATGGCCGAAGACGCAATAGGCGCGTGCGTCTATCGTGCCGCCGATGCCACGTCCAGGCGGTGACGGCATCGCCTGAACACGGCACGAAAGTGCTATCGTTGCGGCAGGGAATGACCGATACTGACAATCTTTACCGATGAGCAACTCTGGAGTCCCATGACCACCGCTACCATTTTGCAACAGTCGCACAAGAACAAGGCATTTACCAGCCTGCTGGCCTTTTTGCTGGGCTGCCTGGGCGCCCACCGCTTCTACCTGCACGGCGCCAAAGACCGCTGGGGCTGGCTACACCTGGCCGCCCTGCCCGCCTCCCTGCTGCTGCGCCAGCTATTTCCCGACGCGGACTGGTTTTACCAGATATTGCCGCTGACCTTGTCCGCGCTGGGCGGCTTCCTGGAAGCGCTGGTGCTGGGCCTGATGCCGGACGACAAATGGGATGCGCGCTATAACGCCGCCTCGGGCCGCGCGTCGGACACGGGCTGGCCCCTGGCCGTCGTGCTGGTCGCTACCTTGATGCTAGGCGCGGGCGTGCTGATCGCCACCATGGCGCGCCTGTTCGACTTGCTGTACACAGGCGGCGCCTACGGTTAATTTCCATGCGGCAACCACCGCCATCAAGGCGCGCCGCGCGCACATGTAAGTGTTGGTAAGCAATCATGATTTTCCTCTATACTGCATTCACAATGCCGACATTACTGGTTCATTTAACACCCCCTAGGAGAAGATCATGATTCGTCGCCCACTCATCCTCGCAGTTGCCGTCACGGCCCTGTTCAGCACCTCCGCCTTCGCGCAAAACCTGTCGCCGAAGGCGCAATACGCGTACGACACGAAGCAAGCCAGCACCCGCTACGCGGACGACAAGAAATTGTGCGCAGAAGAAACCAGCTCGAAAGCCCGCATGCAATGCCTGCGCGACGCCAAGGGCGAATACGACCAGGCCATCATCAACGCCAAGGCCGCGCAAAAGGCTGGCAACTCGTATGCTGGCCAGAACAGCAAGCCTGCCCAGCAGATCTGCGCCGAGTGCGGCAAGGTGCTGGCAGTCAACGTCACTGAAAAAGCCGGCGAAGGCGGCGCCCTGGGCATGATCGGCGGCGGCGTGGCCGGCGCCCTGCTGGGCCGCCAGGTCGGCGGCGGACGCGGCAAGGACCTGGCCACCCTGGCCGGCGCCGCTGGCGGCGCGTATGCCGGCAAGCAAGTCGAAGGCCACATGAAGAACGCCAAGACATGGACCGTCACCGTGCAATACGAAACGGGCGCCAAGGCTGACTTCGCGTTTGATCAGGATCCTGGGCTGGCTGCTGGCGACCTGGTGCGCAATTCGGGTAATGGCATTGCCAGAAGGTAAGCTGAACCCAAGAGCAAGGACTGGGGTCGGCCCCTGAGGGTCCGACCCCGGCACTTACGTTTGGGGTTAAAAAAAGCGCTGGAGAGTGATCTCCAGCGCTTTTTGCATTCAGCCGGCAGTTACCGGCAAGGATGCAACTTAAAACTGCTCTTCCGACAGCGCCATCACGCCGGCGCTGCCGTCGATGATGGTGGCGCGCAGTCCTGGCGCTTGCGACAGGATGTGGTCGGCAAAGAAGCGCGCCGTGGCGATTTTTGCCTTGTAGAACGCCGCGTCGCCGCTGCCCTCGCCCAGCTTTTGCTGCGCCACCACGGCCGCGCGCGCCATCTGCCAGCCGCCCAGCACGATCCCGGCCAGTTTCAGGTACGGCACGCTGCCCGCAAACACGGCTTTGATGTCCGTCTTCATGTTCGCCACCACATACTCGACCACGGCTTCCAGCGCGGCACTGCCTTCGGCCAGGTGACGCTGCATGGCCTGGAAGTCGGCACCCGTCAGCTCGCCCAACTGGGCTTCCGTGGCGCGCACCTGGGCGATGATGGCTTTCGCCACGGCGCCGCCGTCGCGCACCGTCTTGCGGCCCACGAGGTCGTTCGCCTGGATGGCCGTCGTGCCTTCGTAGATGGTGAGAATCTTGGCGTCGCGGTAATGCTGGGCCGCGCCCGTTTCTTCAATAAAACCCATGCCGCCATGCACTTGCACGCCGTCGCGCGTGACGTCCTGCGACATTTCCGTGGCCCAGCCCTTGATGACAGGGACTAGGTATTCATACGTCGCCAGGCTTTCCGCGCGCACGTCCGCATCGGGATGGTGGTGCGCCACGTCGCTGATGGCCGCGCCCACGTAGGCCAGCGCGCGCGCCGCCTCCGTTTGCGAGCGCATCGACATCAGCATGCGGCGCACGTCCGGGTGGTGGATGATGGACACGGGACCAGGCGAACCGGCCAGGTCGCGCGACTGCACGCGGTCCTTGGCGAACGCCACGGCCTGCTGGTAGGCGCGCTCGGCCAGGCCGATGCCTTGCAAGCCGACGCCGAAGCGGGCCGCGTTCATCATGATGAACATGTATTCGAGGCCGCGGTTTTCCTCGCCCACGAGGGTGCCGATGGCGCCACCGTGGTCGCCGAATTGCAGCACGGCCGTCGGGCTGGCCTTGATGCCCAGCTTGTGCTCGATCGAGACGCAGTGCGCGTCGTTGCGCGCGCCCAGGCTGCCGTCCGCGTTGACGAGGAATTTCGGCACGATGAACAGCGAGATGCCTTTCACGCCAGCGGGCGCGTCCGGCGTGCGGGCCAGCACCAGGTGGACGATGTTTTCCGCCATGTCGTGTTCGCCGTACGTGATGAAAATCTTCGTGCCGAATACTTTATAGGTGCCGTCTTCCTGCGGCACGGCGCGCGTGCGCACGGCGGCCAGGTCGGAGCCGGCCTGCGGCTCCGTCAGATTCATGGTGCCCGTCCACTTGCCGGACACCAGGTTTTCCAGGTAGACAGCTTTCTGTTCGTCACTGCCGGCCGTCAGCAGCGCTTCGATGGCGCCGTCCGACAGCAGGGCGACGAGGGCGAACGAAATGCTGGCCGAGTTGAGCATTTCGATGCACGGCGTAGCCAGGAGCTTGGGCAAGCCCTGGCCGCCGAACTCCGTCGGATGCTGCACGCCCTGCCAGCCCGCTTCGCCATAGGCCTTGAACGCTTCCTTGAAGCCTTTCGAGGTCGTCACTTGCCCGTCGTGCCAGAAGCTCGGCTCCTTGTCGCTGGGGCCGTTCAAGGGGGCCACCACGCCGCCGCAGAACTTGGCGTTCTCTTCCAGCACGGCTTCGGCCGTATCGGGCGTGGCGTCTTCGCAACCCGGCAAGGTGTGGATTTCGGCCAGGCCGGCCAGTTCGTTCATCACGAACAACATGTCTTTCAGCGGGGCTTGATAGCTCATCTTCTTTTCTCCAAGAAAAAAGCCACGCGCGGCTCGCCGTGTGGGGCGGGCCGGCGTGGCTTTGTCAGTAACAAAACCGGAAGGGGTGTGACTTAACCCAGTTCTTTGACCAGTTGCGGCACGATCTCGAACAGATCGCCCACGATGCCGTAGTCGGCCACGGCAAAGATCGGCGCTTCCGGATCCTTGTTGATGGCGACGATGGTTTTCGAGTCTTTCATGCCGGCCAGATGCTGGATCGCGCCCGAGATGCCGACGGCGATGTACAGCGATGGCGCGACGATCTTGCCCGTCTGGCCCACTTGCCAGTCGTTCGGCACGAAGCCGGCGTCGACGGCGGCGCGCGAAGCACCCATGGCGGCGCCCAGCTTGTCGGCCAGCGGCTCCAGGATGTGGAAGTTCTCGGCCGAACCCATGCCACGGCCGCCCGACACGATGATTTTCGCGGCGGTCAGTTCAGGACGGTCGGACTTGGCCAGTTCGCGGCCCACGAAAGCCGATTTGCCGGCATCGGCAACGGCGGCGACGGTTTCCGTGGCAGCCGAACCGCCGGTGGCGGCAGCGGCGTCGAAACCGGTCGTGCGCACGGTGATGACCTTGATCTTGTCACCAGATTGCACGGTAGCAATCGCGTTACCGGCGTAGATCGGGCGCTCGAAGGTGTCAGGGGAATCGACCTTGGTGATTTCCGAGATTTGCGCCACGTCCAGCTTGGCGGCCACGCGCGGCAGGATGTTCTTGCCGTAGGCGGTGGCTGGCGCCAGGATGTGGCTGTAGTTGCCGGCGATGGCCAGCACTTGCTCGGCCACGTTTTCGGCCAGGCCGTCGGCAAAGTACGGCGCGTCGGCCACGATGACTTTCGTCACGCCGGCGATTTGCGCGGCGGCAGCGGCAGCGGCCGATGCGTTCGAACCTGCGACCAGTACGTGCACGTCGCCGCCGCACTGGGCAGCCGCGGTCACGGTGTGGTGGGTGCTGCCCTTTAAGGTAGCGTTGTCGTGTTCAGCAATAACTAATGCGACCATGATTATTCCTAATAGTTAGCAAGTGCCGGGGTCAGACCCGCCGGGTCTGACCCCAGATTTTATGTTTTGGCGGCAAACCGCTCAGATAACCTTGGCTTCGGTACGCAGCTTGGCGACCAGGGTAGCGACGTCCGGGACCTTGATGCCGGCCGAGCGCTTGGCTGGCTCGACAACTTTCAGGGTCTTCAGGCGTGGCGCAACGTCGACGCCCAGGTCTTCCGGCTTGACGGTCTCGAGCGGCTTTTTCTTTGCCTTCATGATGTTCGGCAAGGTCACATAGCGTGGCTCGTTCAAACGCAGGTCGGTGGTGATGATCGCTGGCAAGGTCAATGCCAGGGTTTCCAGGCCGCCGTCGACTTCGCGGGTGACGGTGACTTTGCCGTCTTCCAGCACGACTTTCGAGGCGAACGTGGCTTGCGGCCAACCCAGCAGGGCTGCCAGCATCTGGCCGGTCTGGTTGCTGTCGTCATCGATCGCTTGCTTGCCCAGGATGATCAGTTGCGGCTGTTCTTTCTCGGCCAGGGACTTCACCAGCTTGGCCACGGCCAGCGGTTCCAGTTCGGTCGTCGTTTCCACCAGGATGCCGCGGTCGGCGCCAATGGCCATGGCCGTGCGCAGGGTTTCCTGGCACTGCGTCACGCCGCAGGAGATGGCGACCACTTCAGTGACCTTGCCGGCTTCTTTCAGGCGCATCGCTTCTTCCAGCGCGATCTCATCGAAAGGGTTCATCGACATTTTGACGTTGGCGGTATCGACGCCAGTGCCGTCACTCTTGACGCGGACTTTGACGTTATAGTCGACCACGCGTTTGACGGGTACCAAGACTTTCATAGCTATGCCTTTGGGAAATTATAAAAATGACGGATCAAGTGCTGATTGTGCGTTCGATTATAAGAGAAATTTGAATCTTGAACCGAATTTAAGCACGATCGTGCGATTTTTTGTTAGAGCAATCCATCTAAACTGTCCAGCTTCGGGGATTTCAAGGGTATCCGCCGCTACGCTGCAGGGCAGCAAAAGGGCTGGCTCGGGAAGGAAAACCAGGCCGCGCCACGGCGGCCCCGGCTGGCAGAATTATTTGCGTTGCATCAGGAAGACGAATTCGGTACCCGTCTGCACATGCGACAGCAGGGCATTGCCCGTTTGCTTGGCGAAAGCCTGGAAGTCGCGCACGGAACCGGGATCGGTTGCCATGATGCGCAGCACTTCCCCGCTCTGCAGCTCTGACAAAGCCTTTTTCGCCTTCAGAATCGGCAACGGGCAATTCAAGCCCCGCGCGTCGAGTTCTTTGTGAAATTCCATAATCTCGGTATCAAGTAGTGTGTCGCTCATCATCAATATCCCACCATTGTTTTGTTGTACTGATTTTCGACATACTACTCTAAATCAGGGGCATTGACGCGCTGCACCAAAATAGTTCATCGGCTGTTGTGGTGTCACAACGAGATTCCACACGGCAAAACGGCCCGCAAACACCGTCTGCGGGCCGTTTTCAAGAGGCTGTGGGGCGAAAACCCCGCATGCCTGCTAGCTTACGCTTTATTTTGCGCGCTCGCCGACCCAGGCCGGCACGCCAGCCAGGGCGTTCGCCAGACCGCTCGGATCGGTACCGCCAGCCTGCGCCATATCGGGGCGTCCGCCGCCTTTTCCGCCCACTTGCTGTGCAACGAAGTTCACCAGCTCGCCCGCTTTGACCTTGGAAGTCGCGTCCGCCGTCACGCCGGCGATCAGGCTGACCTTGCCGTCCGCCACGCTGGCCAGCACGATGGCGGCCGTTTTCAGCTTGTCCTTCAGCTTGTCCATGGTTTCGCGCAAGCGGGCCACGTCGGCGCCGTCCAGCACGGCCGCCAGCACCTTGATGCCGTTGACGTCGACGGCTTGCGTGACCAGTTCATCGCCCTGGCCCGAGGCCAGTTTCGATTTCAGCGCGGCCAGTTCCTTCTCCAGCGCTTTCACGTGGTCCTGCACCTGGCCGATGCGGGCAGTCAGTTCTTCCGGCTGCGCCTTCAGGGCGTTGGCCGCTTCGACCAAGCGGCGGTTGATGGTTTGCACCAGCGCCAGCGCGCCCTCGCCCGTCACAGCTTCCACGCGGCGGATACCGGCGGCAACGCCGCTTTCGCCGATGATCTTGAACAGGCCGATGTCGCCCGTGCGCTGCACGTGGACGCCGCCGCACAGCTCTTTCGAGCTGCCGATGTCGAGCACGCGCACTTCATCGCCGTATTTCTCGCCGAACAGGGCCATCGCACCATGCTTGACGGCATCGTCAAACGACATCAAGTGGGCTTGCGTGGCGCGGTTTTCCAGGATCTCTTTATTGACGATGGTTTCCACAGCGGCGATCTGCTCGGCCGTCATCGGCGCATTGTGGCTGAAGTCGAAACGGGTCTTGTCCGGGTCAACCAGCGAACCCTTTTGCGCCACGTGGCTGCCCAGCACTTCGCGCAAGGCCTTGTGCATCAAGTGCGTGGCCGAGTGGTTGCGGATCGTGCGTGCGCGCTTGGCCGTATCGACTTGCGCCGAGACGGCGTCGCCCACTTTCAGCACGCCCGATTCGAGCACGCCGTGGTGGCCGAACACGTCCGCCTGGATTTTCAGGGTATCGCTGACGGCAAAGCTGCCGGCGCCCGAGGCGATCACGCCCTGGTCGCCCACCTGGCCGCCCGATTCCGCGTAGAACGGCGTCGTGTCGAGCACGACGATGCCTTCCTGGCCAGCTTTCAGTTCAGCTACCTGCGTACCGGCCGCGTACAGCGCGACGACCTTGCCGCTGAACGTCAATTGATCGTAGCCGACGAATTTATTTTTCTCGCCCGTGTACTCGACCTTGCTGTCCTTGTGCGTCTTGCCGCCCTTGCGCGACAGTTCCTGGCTTTCCTTCAGGGCCGCGTCGTAGCCGGCCTGGTCGAACGTGATATTGCGTTCGCGGCAGATGTCCGCCGTCAAGTCCGGCGGGAAGCCGTAGGTTTCGTACAAGGTAAAAGCGGTGGCGCCGTCGATGCCCGTGGCATCCTTGGCCAACTGCGCTTCCAGCACTTTCATGCCCGTTTCCAGGGTTTCGCCGAAACGCTCTTCCTCGGCTTTGAGCATATTGGCGACGTTGTCTTTCGCTTCTTCCAGCTCGGGATAGGCGCCGCCCATCTCGATGGCGAGATCGGCCACCAGCTTGTAGAAGAACGGTTTCGTCTGGCCCAGCTTGTGGCCATGGCGCAAGGCGCGGCGGATGATGCGGCGCAGAACATACGCGCGGCCTTCGCTGCCCGGGATGATGCCGTCGACGATCATGAAGGCGGCGGCGCGGATGTGGTCGGCGATCACGCGCAGCGACTTGTTTTCCAGGTCCGTGGCGCCCGTTTCGCGCGCGGCGGCGCGGATCAGATGCTGGAACAGATCGATTTCATAGTTCGAATGCACGTGCTGCAGCACAGCGGCCAGGCGCTCCATGCCCATGCCCGTGTCGACGCAAGGCTTCGGCAGCTTGTGCATGACGCCCGCTTCGTCGCGGTTGAACTGCATGAACACGAGGTTCCAGATTTCAATGAAGCGGTCGCCGTCTTCGTCAGGCGAACCCGGTGGGCCGCCAAGAATGTCGGCGCCGTGGTCGTAGAAGATCTCCGTGCACGGACCGCATGGGCCCGTGTCTGCCATCTGCCAGAAATTGTCCGATGCGTAACGCGAACCCTTGTTGTCGCCGATGCGGATGATGCGCTCGACAGGCACGCCGATTTCTTTCGCCCAGATATCGTAGGCTTCGTCATCTTCGATGTACACGGTGACGGTCAGCTTGTCAGCCGGCAAGCCATAGACTTTGGTCAGCAGTTCCCACGCGTACTGGATTGCATCGCGCTTGAAATAGTCGCCGAAGCTGAAGTTGCCCAGCATTTCAAAGAAAGTATGGTGGCGCGCCGTGTAGCCGACGTTTTCCAGATCGTTGTGCTTGCCGCCGGCGCGCACGCAGCGCTGCACCGAGGTGGCGCGCGTGTAGGGACGGCTGTCCGTGCCTGTAAACACATCCTTGAATTGCACCATGCCGCTGTTCGTCAACAGCAAGGTCGGATCGTTGCCTGGCACCAGGGAGCTGGAACGGACGATGGAATGGCCCTTGGACTCGAAAAATTTGAGGAACTTGTCGCGGATTTCAGTTGATTTCATGTTTTTTTGGCAAAGAGTGGCGGCAGCTTTAAAGGGAAGATTATACGTGATCTAGGTACGGGAATTGGCGCCGGGCAGCCAGCATTGTTGCAAGCCTGCCCACGCATGCCGCCCCGCCCGCTCAGGCCGGGTCGTGGTGGCTGGCGCAGGCGTGTGGCGCGGGCTTGGCCTTGGCGGCCGCGGCCCCCGTGACGCCCGCGGCGGCGTTGCAGTCGGCGCAGCGGCCGTACAGGGTTAGTTCGTGGCGCTCGACGACAAAGCCTTGCGGCGCCATGCGCTTCAAGTCGCCCGGGCAATCATGTACGTCGAACACGCGCTGGCACGTGGTGCACTGGAAATGGTGGTGGTGGTGATTGGCCGCCGTGTTCGACTCGTAGCGCGGGTTTTCACCGGGCAAGGTCACCACATGCACCTTTTCTTCCAGCACCAGGGACTTCAAGTTGCGGTAAACGGTGGCGATGCCCAGCTGCGTCACTTGCAAGCTGGCCTGTTCGAGGATTTCCTGCGCCGACAAGGGGCGCTGGGCCGACTCGATGGCGGCTTGAATTGCGGTTTTTTGACGTGTTGTGCGTTCCATAGCCGACAGAATACACCATCCGCCTGTATCTACCGCCCGGAAAAACTGTCACACAGTAATGATAATGGGTTATCATTATCAACTTAGGGCAGGCATTTACCTGTCACGCGCTGCCCCAACCCTGCCAATACCGATAGCGAATAAGGAACTTTTGCCCATGTCCGTCCGTCCTCACCAACCCACTCCCCTCGCGCTGGCCATCATGCTGGCCTTTGCCGCTCCCGCCAGCGCACTGGCGCAGCAGGCGACAACCTTGCCCGCTGTGACCGTCTCGGCCAGCGCGCTGGCCCTGGGCAGCGACGACATGAGCACGCCCGTCACCGTACTCGAAGGCGACGCACTGGTGCTGGCAAGGGCGGCGACCCTCGGCGAAACCCTGGCCGGCCAACCCGGTATCACGTCCAGCCATTTCGGCGCCGGCGCCAGCCGTCCCATCATCCGCGGCATGGATGGCCCGCGCGTCAAGGTGCTGTCCGATGGCGCCGAAGTGCAGGATGCGTCGACCATCAGCCCCGACCATGCTGTCGCGGCCGAACCGATGCTGTCGGAACAGATTGAAGTCTTGCGCGGCCCATCCGCGCTGGCCTACGGCGGCGGTGCCGTCGGCGGTGTCGTCAATGTGATCGACAAGAAAATCCCCACGCGCGTGCCCGCAAAAGGTTTTGAAGGCAGCGCGGAAGTGCGCGCCAACTCGGCCGCGCGCGAAAAGGCGGGCGCCTTTGAAGTGACTGGCGGCTCCGGCAACATCGCCTTCCACGCGGAAGGCGTCAAGCGCGACGCAAAAGAATACAAGGTCGGCAGCGGCTGGGAAGGCGGTTCGAAAGTGGCCGGCAGCTACAACAAGACGGACACGGGCAGCGTGGGCGTGTCGTGGGTGGGCGAGCGCGGCTTCCTGGGCCTGGCCTTCACCAGCCAGCACGCGGAATACGGCTTGCCCGGCCACAACCACGAATTCGAAAGCTGCCACCCGCACGGCACGCACCTGCATTGCGGCGGCCACGAAGGCCACGATCACGGTGATGAAGAGGAACATGACCACGACCACGAAGATGGTGCCGTTCCCTACGTGAAACTGAAGAGCGAACGCTGGGATGTGCGCGGCGAATTGCGCGATCCCGTACCGGGCTTCGCCAAGCTGCGCCTGCGCGCCGCGTTCACCGATTACAAGCACGATGAAATCGAGGGCACGGAAATCGCCACCACCTTCAAGAACAAGGGCCACGATGCGCGCCTGGAAATGGAACACCATCCCGTCTTCGGCTGGCGCGGCGTGGTCGGCCTGCAAACGTCGAAGCGCGATTTCTCCGCCCTGGGCGAAGAAGCGTACGTGGCGCCGACAGTCACGAAGAAACACGCGGCTTTCCTGGTCGAGGAATACAAGCTCGACCAATGGCGCTTCGAAGCGGGCTTGCGCCACGAATGGCAAGACATCACGGTCGATAGCGCCACCTTGCGAGACCGCAGCGCCAAGGGCACCTCGGTCTCGCTGGGCGCCGTGTGGAAATTCGCACCCCAGTATTCGCTCGGTTCGACCATTTCTCGCACGCACCGTTTGCCCAGTGCCGAGGAACTGTATGCGCACGGCGTGCACATGGCCACGGCCACGTATGAGCTGGGCAATGAAAACCTGGGCAAGGAAACGTCAAACAATATCGACTTGACCTTGCGCAAATATGCGGGCGCCACAACGTTCTCGGCCAGCGCCTACCGCAACAAGGTCGATAATTACATCTTCGGCTCCACCCTGGACAACCACGAAGGCTTCCAGCTGATCCAGTACGCCCAGCGCGACGCTACCTTTACGGGCGTGGAAGGCCAGATCCGCCAGCAACTGAACCCCATGTTCGGCGCCAGCGTGTTCGGCGACTACGTGCGGGCCAAGCTGGCCGACGGCGGCGGCAACTTGCCGCGCATCCCGGCCCAGCGTTTCGGCGTGAAGTTCGACGCCAACTGGCAAGCATGGAGCGGCGTGGCCGAGTTCTACCGCGTGGGCAAGCAGGATAAAGTGGCCGCGTTCGAAACGGCAACACCGGGCTACAACATGCTCAACCTCTCCGCCAACTACGACACGCGCATCGGCACGACGCCGGCCCAGTTCTACATCAAGGCGAACAACCTGACGAATGAACTGGCGTACAGCCATACTTCGTTCATCAAGAATGCGGCGCCGTTGATGGGACGTAACTTGACGGTCGGCATGCGTGTAACGTTCTAAGCTGTTTGAAACGTAGGTCGGCTTAGCGCGCAAGCGGGTAAGCCGACAACACCAGCGGCGCCAACAATGTTGTCGGATTACGGCGCTGCGCGCCTAATCCGACCTACGCCATGGATGGAATAATATCTATCCTGTCCGTACAAAACCCATCCACGCCCCAGGCCAGCAATTCGCTGGCCCGCTCGGGTGTGTTGACGGTGTAGCAGAACAGCCCGTATCCCGCCTCCTTGACCTCTCGCGCCAGTTCCGGCGTCAGTTGCTGGTGGTCGCAATGGATGGCCACCACGTCCAGTTCCTTTGCTTTTTTCGCCCAATCAGAAGGTATCTGTTCGACCAGCCAGCCGCGCGCCAGTTCCGGCGCCGCCTGGCGCGCCTCCTGCAAGGCTTCGATGCTGAACGACGACAGCAGCGGCAGCAATTCGCCAGCGGCGATTTCCTGTGCAAAGTGGTCGCGCGTGGCGCGCGCCACCACCGTCCCTGTCTGCGCGTCGAAGCCGGGCGCCGGTTTGATTTCGATATTCATCCAGATGCGCTGCGCCTTGCAATACGCCACCACGGCGTCAAAAGTAGGCACGCCTTCGCCCGCGAATGCGGGGCCGAACCAGGCACCCGCCTCCATCGTCCCCAGCTGCGCGGCCGTGTAGTCATTGATACGGCCGCTGCCGGCCACGGTGCGGCCCAGTTCGGGATCGTGCACGACGACGGGTACGCCATCGGACGCCAGCATGACGTCGAATTCCACGGCACGGTAGCCGTAGGCCAGGCCGCAGCGCAGGGCGGCCAGGGTGTTTTCAGGCGCCAGGATGCCGCCGCCGCGGTGCGCGAGGGTGCGTGGATAGGGCCACATGGGATTCCTTTAAGCAATTCTATGGAGGCAAGACAGTCTTGCCATACTATCGCGTGCCAATGCTGAAAAGTAAAGCGGCCGCCGTTTGACGGCCCGCCGCAGCGATTGGCGCCCCGCCAGCCCCGTTTCGTCGCAGCCCGGTTGCGCGCTGGCCTGCGCTGGCACACAATGCCCCATCGCTACCAGCAGACACTTCCATGAAATCCGACGTCCCTTTCGCCGAAGCCCCCGCCAGGCGCCGCTTCCCCTACTACCGCATGCTGCTCGACGCGCGCTACGCGGTGGTGCTGAACGTGATCTGCGCGCTGGTCATTACGTTCATGCTCAATCCAGGCAGCCATTTTGGACAAAACCTGGTCGCCTCGATGTGCATCGGCACGATCGCCTTCCTGCTGATCGACGGCATGCGCCTGACATTATGGGGTGCAGGCCAGCGGCCCAGATTCCTGCCCTTCATGCTCATCATCCTGCTGTCCGTGCCCGTTGCGCAAATGCTGGGTTTGCTCCTGTTCGGCTGGCTGACGGGTGTGGACGTGGGCGGCTTCGAAAACCTGCTGCCCACGCAAATGATGGGCACACTCGTATTCACCCTGCTGGCCACGGGCGGCGCCGTGCTGTTTTTCTCCAGCCGAGAAAAGATTGCCCGCCTGCAAATGGCGGCTGCCGAGGAAAAAGCCCGCGCCGAATCCGTGGCGCGCCAGGCCATGCAGGCGCAACTACAATTGCTACAGGCGCAGATCGAACCGCACATGCTGTTCAACACCTTGGCCAACCTGCAGGGCCTGATCAGCTTTGACCCCGACCGCGCCCAGTTGCTGCTCGACCAGCTGATCCAGTACTTGCGCGCCACCCTCTCTTCCTCGCGCGCCGAGTCCACCACCCTGGAACAGGAGTTTTCCCTGATGCAAGCCTACCTGGGCCTGATGTCGATACGCATGGGCGCGCGCCTGCGCTTTACGCTGGACTTGCCCGCAGCCTTGCGCCAAATCAAGGTGCCGCCCATGCTGTTGCAGCCGCTGGTGGAAAACGCCATCCAGCATGGCCTGGAACCAAAGATCGAAGGCGGCCACATCCACGTGCAGGCGTCCACGGATGGCGGCGTGCTGCTGCTCACCGTCAGCGACGATGGCCTGGGCCTCGACCATCCGGGCCAGACCAAAGGCACGCAGCTGGGCGTGGCGAATATCCGCGAACGCCTGCGCGGCATGCATGGCGATACCGCCAGCCTGTCACTGGACGCCGACACGCCGGCAGGCGTCATCGCCCGCCTTCAATTACCGATTCACTCCACCACCGCGAGCCCCACGCCATGACCAGCCCCACCCCGCGCGCCCTGATCGCCGAAGACGAACCCATACTCGCCGCCGCCCTCGCACACGCCTTGCAGCGGCTGTGGCCGGAACTCGATATTGTTGCCACCTGCCCCAACGGCGTGGAAGCCTTGCGGCAAGGCCTGGCGCTGCAGCCAGACATCCTCTTTCTCGACATCAAAATGCCAGGCAAGACGGGCCTGGAAGCGGCCGAAGAACTGGCAGAGCAATGGCCGGACGGCATCGCGTTCCCCCACATCGTGTTTGTGACCGCCTACGATGAATATGCGCTGGCCGCCTTCGAGCATGCGGCCGCCGACTACGTCTTAAAACCCGTCAACGATGCGCGCCTGGGCAAGACGGTGGAACGCTTGCAGCAGCGCTTGCGCGACAGCGGCGTTGGCAAAGGTGTTGGCAACGGCAGCGGCAACGCTGCAGTAACAGCAACAGCAGCAGCCTCAGCGCCAGCGACGACCGCCACGGCAACGCGGGCAGCCCAGTCCGCCAGCGACGACAACATGGCCCGCCTGCTGAGCCAGTTGCAAGCCATGCTGCCGCCCGCGCCGCGCCTGCAGATGATACGGGCGGCCGTCGGCAACAGCGTGCGCATGATCGCCTTGGCCGACATCGTGTATTTTGAAGCGCTGGACAAATACATCAATGTCGTGTGCCAGGACAGCGAAGCGCTGATACGCACGAGCCTGAAGGAGCTGCTGCCCCAGCTGGACCCGCAACAATTCTGGCAAATCCACCGGGGCACCATCGTCAACGCCAGCGCCATCGCCACGGCCGTGCGTGACGAAGCCGGCAAGCTGTCGCTGACCCTGCGCCAGCACCCCGCGCAACTGCGCGTCAGCCCTTTATATGCGCATCTGTTCCGCCAGATGTAAGACAAGACAAGACGCGCAAGAGCCAATGCCTAGTGCATCTGGTGCTTCAAGTCAGACAACTCATCGTGCACCTTGAGCACGGCGCTCTTCATTTCCGGCGTCACGCTGGTCGCCGTGCCGCACGCCCGCTTGGCGCGGTCGCCCAGCGATTCCATCTGATCGACTGCTTGCCGGATGCGCGCATCGTCTTGCGTGTCGATGGCTTGCCGCACGGCGCTCTTTTGCTGGTCCAGCTGGTTGATACAATCCTTCAAGTCCATCGGCATGCCCTGCTGCTGGCCGCACAGCTGGGCCGCCTGGCCGATCGCGTGTTCGATGGCGCCAAAGCGCCGTGCCACTTCCTTTACCTGCATCATGATGTGTCCTCCTACAGTGTAGGGAGTTGGATCGTCAAGCCGGCACAGGGTTCCCCGCTGGCCGCGACAAGGTCGAAATTTCCATGCGGCACTTTTTTGTAAGCGCTTGTGACATTTTAGATAATTATCAAATCCTTCAGATACATTGGCGTACCTGAACCATCACGCCACCCATGACCTCGTTGCCGTCCCTGCCCCGCCGCGCTCCAGGCCTGCTGCTGATCGTCCTGCTGCACCTGGGCTTCGCGTATATCGTCTTGCAGTCGCGGCCCCACGCCGTCACGGACGAGAACCTGCCGCAGGGCCCGGCCATCACTTGGCTGCGCTACACCGCCCCGGCGCCGCCCAAGCCCGTACCCGCACCGTTGCCCGGCCCAAAACCAGCGGCAGCAAGAGTGCCGCGCCTGCCAATGCCAGTTCCCGTCAGCCGCCCCCTGCCCGCTCCCGCCATCGAGCAGCCGCCAACGCCAGTAACGCCGGAAGCGATCACGCTCGTCCCGCCACCGAGCGCGGCCGATATCCTGGCGCAAGCCAAGCGCGACGTGGGCAAGATCGACAAGGATTTACGCAAAGAATTCCCGCAACGGGGTGGGGAGAAATTCGACGACACGGGCTACAAGCGCATGCAGCAGGGCTTTGCCGAAGCCTACGCGGCCGTGCCGCCGAAATGGTACGAGGCGTCAAAGATCGAGGAAATCGGTGCCAATGAGGCCAGGGGCAGCCGCACGTATAAAATCACCAGCGCGCTGGGCAGCTTGTGCGTGACCACGCGCGCGGGCAAGCAGGGGGAAACGATGATCGGCATGTGCCCCAAATAGTCGGACTCAGCCCACCGCTTCGCGCGCGCCCAGCGGCTGCAGATGGCGCAGGCGCAAGGCGATCAGCACGCCGCCGCCCAGGCACAGGCCCAGCATGATGACCACGCCCGTCCAGCCGTCGAAGCCCCACATCATGCCCGAGGCGGAACCGATCAGGCTCGAACCCAGGTAATAGAACAGCAGGTAGAAGGCTGAAGCCAGCGCCTGCGGCGCGCGGGCGCGGCGGCTGACCCAGCTGCTGGCGATCGAGTGCGAGGCAAAGAAGCCGAAGGTGGCCAGCGCCATGCCGATGACGATCAGCGGCAGCGAGTCGAACAGCGTCAATAAAATGCCGGACAGCATCAGCAACAGCATGATCCACAGCACCCCCCGGCGCCCCAGGCGGTCCACCAGGCGCCCCGCCCAGACGGAGCTGAAGATGCCGATCAGATACAAAAACGCCAGCAAGCCAACCGTGCTCTGGCGCAAGCCGAATGGCGCGGCCAGCAGGCGGTAGCCGATGTAGTTATACAGGCTGACGAAACAGCCCATCAGCACGAAGGCGAGGCAAAACAGCCACGGCAAGCCCCGGTCGGAAAAATGCTGGCGAATGGCGTGCGGCAAGGCGTTCCAGCCTTTTGTACTGGGCACGAAATTTTTCGATGCGGGCAGGCTGCGCCAGAATTCCGCCGCCGCCAACACGCCGGCCACGCCCAGCACGCCCAGAGCCCAGCGCCACGACAGGAAATCGCTGAGCATGGACGCCACCAGCCGTCCCGACATGCCGCCAAACGCGCTGCCGGCAATATACAGCCCCATCGACAGGCCCAGGGATGGGCCCTCGATTTCCTCGCCCAGGTAAGCCATGGCCACGGCCGGCATGCCGCCCAGGGCCACGCCCAGCGCGGCGCGAATCGCCAGCAGCTGCGCATAATCCTGCGCGAAGGCGGACAAAATCGTGAGTATCGCGGCGGAAAACATCGACGCCACCATCAGCGGTTTGCGGCCGACACGGTCCGACACGGCGCTCAGCAGCACCAGCGAGATGGCCAGCAAGCCGCTCGACACGGAGAGCGACCAGCTGCTTTGCGCCGGCGTCAGATGGAACTGGTGCGACAGCAAGGGGAACAGGGGCTGGATGCAGTACAGCAAGCTGAAGGTGGAAAAGCCGCCAAAGAACAGGGCGCGGTTGCTGCGCTTGAATTCGATGGAACCCTTGGCGATGGCCGTGCGGGGAGCGGGAGGGGAAACTGGAATGGCGGATGAGGCAGCGGGGGCAAAAGCAAGCGATGAATCAGACATGGCCGTGTTTCAAAGAGGAGCGAGTCTTCATCTTAGGATTGCCAACTCATATCGTCCAATATATATTCAAGGCCCAACTCATACTTTAAAACGATTACTGGACAAATATGGAACTGCGCCACCTCCGTTACTTTGTCGCCGTCGCCGAGGAATTGCACTTCACGCGCGCGGCCGAGCGCCTGCACATCGGCCAGCCGCCGCTGAGCCAACAAATCCAGGCGCTGGAAGCGGAATTGGGCGCGCAGTTGTTCGAGCGCAACAAGCGCTCCGTGCGGCTGACGGAAGCAGGCCGCCTTTTTCTCGACGATGCGCGGCGCATCCTGGCCCTGTCGGAGCAGGCGGCCGTGACGGCGCGCCGGGCCCAGCGGGGCGAAGCGGGCGAATTGCGCATCGGCTTTACCTTTTCCACGCCGTTCACGCCGTATTTCGCCACCGTCATCAACCGCTACCGCCAGCAATTTCCGCACGTCACCTTGACCCTGCATGAAATGGCGACCTTGCATCAGCTCGAAGCGATCAGTGGCCGCACAATGGACCTAGGGTTTGTGCGCCCGCCGGAAACGACATATCCATCCGATATCAAGCTGACGCAACTGCGCCAGGACCCGCTGTTCCTCGTGCTACCTGTCGCCCATGCGCTGGCGGCCAAGGACGCCATCGCCATTGCCGACATGGCGGGCGAAGGTTTTGTCATGTATCCCAAGGATGCGGGCACGGGGATTTATCCGCAGATCTTCCGCCTGTGCAAGGCGGTCGGCTTCGTGCCCCAGGTGGCGCAGGAAGCGGGCGAGGCGTCGACCATCATCGGCCTGGTGGCGGCCGGCTGCGGCATTTCCGTACTGCCCGCCTCATTCGACCGCATCCGCATGGATGGCGTGTGCTACCGCCCCATCGCCGACCCGCAGGCGACGACCAGCCTGTTACTGGCGCAAAGAGAAGAAGAGACGTCGCCGCTGGTGGCGGCGTTCGTCAAACTGGCCGAGGAAGCGGCCATGGAAGAGAAAGAATAGGCCGATGAGGCCGGCGTAGGTCGGCGTAGGTCGGATTAGGTCGGATTAGGTCGGCGTAGGTCGGATTAGGTCGGCGTAGGTCGGATTAGGCCGCAGGCCGTAATCCGACAATCGCATGCGTCAAGTCGCAGGTCGGATTAGCCCGTAGGGCGTAATCCGACACCAGCGGTCACGAATAATCGGCGTCCAGTTCCGAACCCGCATAATTTTCCAGGTCCTCGAACAGGCTCTTCATGCTGGCCCGCGTGAGGATTTTATGCACGACGGTGCAGCTGCGGCGGTACGACTCTATACGGTCGAGCAACACGGGATGGTGCTGGACAGGCACCTTGGCCACCAGGGCGGCCCAGCCCTCCTCGAAATCGGGCTTGTTCTTGCGCACGGAACGCACGAAGCGTTCAAACTCCTTCTGCCCCGTGCGCGCGATGATGCGCCCGCCGCCTTCGATGGCGAAGATAATGGCCAGGGCGATGACGCCCTCGGCATTCAAGTCGCTGTCGCTGACGGGACCGTTGTCATGGTGGCGGCGCAGCCAGCTTGCCAGGCGCACGACGGCTTGCACTTCCTTGCGCTGTTGCAACTGCACTGCATACTTTTCATAGCCGGCCCAGTTCTGGTTCGGGTCAGCCTGGCAAATATCGATGAACAGCTCGCGCAGGCGCCGCTGCAGGTAGACAGGGTCCTGGTCGTATTCGCCGACGAGGGCGTCTTCGGGCAACTGCGACAACTCCTTGATCAAGCGAAAGCCCACCTGGAACGCGTGCTCGGCGCCGTGCTCGACGAGGAAATCGAGCGCGGCCTGGTCGCCTTCATGCGTGACGGCCTGTTCCAGGCCCAAGGACACGCCGCCCACCGTCAGGTACAGCGCTTTCTGGATGCCGTCGGCCGTGCGTTCATTCGTAAACTTCTCGGCCACCATGGCCGTGATGCCCGTCAATTCGTCGGCCAGGTTCAGGGCCGCTTCCTCGCGCGGGTCGCCCGGCAACAGTTTGATGGCGCGCACGAGGCGCGGAAGATTCTCTACAACAATTGCTGGCAGCATTAGACGTTCCCTGCTTTCATTACGAGAAAATACCCGTGCCCAGGCTGCGGCGCGTGCTGGAACGCGGCGCGCTGCGCGTGCTCGGCACTTGCTTGCGCAAGCGGTACAGCAATTCCTTGGTGCTCCGCTGCAACATGGTCGGCTCTTCGTCCGGGTCGTCCGAGTATTCCGCGTCGGCCAGGTCGGCGCTGTGGCGGAAGTCGGGGAACAGTTCGAACAGCGAGCGGTCCCAGCCGTCTTCATTCGCTTGCGCCAGTTCGATGGCCAGCGGCACGACGTCGTTGTCGGACGAGGTCACGCCCGTCACGTACGGTCCCTTGATGACGATCTCGCCGGCCACTTCGAGGATTTCCTTCGGTGCCATCGAGAACAGGATGGCGAACGCCGTGGCGCCCCAGTCGGTGGCGGACGCTTCGAGCAGCAGCTCGCGGCGGCGCTCGGCGTCGTCGGTGGAAAACACCACGCCGTGGATGTGCGCGAACAGGGCTTCGGCGATGCGTTCCGGATCGTCCTCGATCTGGTCGTCGCTCCACGTGGCGGCGATGAAGGCCAGGCTGTCGGCCCACGCCTTCGGCGGCACCAGCAAGGTTGCCAGCGACATCTTGCCGCCGTCAAAGCCGGCCAGGTGCAGGGCCGTTACCTGCGGCGGGATCGCGCTCAGCACTTCCACCACGGCCAGGTCGCCATACTGGTCGGCCGCGTCGGCAAACGCCTGCTCGGCGTGGCCCAGCGAACCGGACAGCACCAATTCCGTGACCTGTTTCGTCAGCGCGGGAAGATTGCTCTTTTGTTCCGTGTTATCGGCCATGGTCATCTCCATCCTGGTCAAACATCTGGGCGAAATCGTCGGTGGCTTCGTCTTCGTCGTGATCGTCGTCGCCGTCGTCATTGGCGGCCAGCTGGTCGAGCGACTGGTCGTCGTCGTCCCACAGGCGCGGATTCTTGTGCAGGAAAGCCGTGATGATGGCCTGGCGCGCCAGGTCGGGGAAGCTCTCTTCGATGGCGGCGTACATCTTCGCCGCTTCCGGCGCGGCGCAGGCGGCCATGGAAAACACGCGGGCCGAGTCGCCGAACTCGTAGTCTTCGCTTTCGGCCAGCAAGCCTTTCGGGTCGCTGAAGGTGATGTGGTCGACCAGCGCGAAGGCCAGCATGTTCACGTCTTCAATGCCGCCGCCGCTCGCGTATTCACCGACCAATGCATCGACCATGCTCTTGTAGTTCTTGCGGTTCGGCGGGTCGCCGAGGATGCCTTCGATCTGGCCTTCCAGCTCGCGCGACTGGTACGCGAATTCAGGGTGTACTCTTCTCATGCTGTGCTTTCCAATGTAATGCGCGGCGCTGATAAAAGCGCCGTTGTTGTTGTTTTCAAGTAATTCGGGCCGGCTGAAGCGGGCCGCAGCGGCTTAGTCGGCAGGTAATACTGTGCCATGTAAACGAAACACGCCGCACCACAAGGCATACGCTTCCGCTTCCGGGTCGATGATGATGCGGTGGTTCACGCTCTGGTCGTATTCGGCGCGCTTGGCCGGGTCGGCCAGGATTTCATAGGCCTTGGTGACGCTCTTGAAGCGCGCCTCGGCGCCGGGGGCCTGGTTGCGGTCGGGGTGGAAGCGCATGGCCAGCGAACGGTAAACCTTCTTGATTTCATCGTCGCTGGCATTGGGCGCGACACCGAGGACGTTATATAAATTTTCCATAAAAGGCTCCGGGGTCACGTTTTTCTACTAATTAAAGGCGAATTATCCTATAGAACGGCGTCGGCGTCGCTTGTATGCCGGGAAATGGGGGTAAATACGTGCTTATAAAGCGCTTGCGGTACGGTAAAATGCTTTTTACTGTCACTCTTCCGCATTGATCAATGAGCAACGATAAACCGAATACCGCCGCGCCAGCGCTGGCGCCCAATTTCTTGCGTAACATCATCGAAGCCGACCTGGCTGCCGGCGCCCACGTGCGTCCCGGCCTGCCCCAGGTGATCACGCGTTTCCCGCCCGAGCCGAACGGCTACCTGCACGTGGGCCACGCCAAGTCGATCTGCGTCAACTTCGGCCTGGCGCGCGATTACGCCGGCCAGTGCAACCTGCGCTTCGACGACACCAATCCGGCCAAGGAAGAGCAGGAATACGTCGACACCATCATGGACAGCGTGAAATGGCTGGGCTTTGACTGGGAGCCGAAGCAGGCCGATGGCCAGAGCCACCTGCACTACGCGAGCGACTATTTCGACCAGCTGTACGCGATGGCCGAGTACCTGATCACGGCCGGCTTTGCCTACGTCGACAGCCAGAGCGCCGAAGACATGGCCGCCAACCGCGGCAATTTCGGCCAGGCCGGCAAGAATTCGCCGTTCCGCGACCGTCCGCGCGACGAATCGCTGGCCCTGTTCCGCGCCATGAAGGCGGGCGAATTCAAGGATGGCGAGCACATCCTGCGCGCGAAGATGAGCGAAGATGCCATGAGTTCGCCGAACATGAACTTGCGCGACCCGGCCATCTACCGCATCCGCCATGCGCACCACCACCGCACGGGCGACGCCTGGTGCATCTATCCGATGTACGACTACACGCACCCGATCTCGGACGCGCTGGAAAACATCACGCATTCGATCTGCACCCTGGAATTCCAGGATCACCGCCCGTTCTACGACTGGCTGCTGGAAACCCTGTCGGCCGGCGGCTTCTTCGCCAAGCCCGTGCCGCACCAGTACGAATTCTCGCGCCTGAACCTGACCTACATCGTCACCAGCAAGCGCAAGCTGCGCCAGCTGGTGGAAGAAAACATCGTCGATGGCTGGGACGACCCGCGCATGCCGACCCTCGTGGGCATGCGCCGCCGCGGCTACACGCCGGAAGCCATCCAGCTGATGTGCGAACGCACGGGCGTGACGAAATCGGACGGCTGGATCGATTACAGCGTGCTCGAAGGCTGTTTGCGCGAAGACCTGGACCCGAAGGCGCCGCGCTCGGTAGCCGTGCTGCGTCCGTTGAAACTGATCATCGACAATTTCCCCGAAGGCGAAAGCGTGGAATGCACGGCGCCCGTGCATCCGCACTTCCCCGAGCGCGGCTTGCGCACCTTCCCCATCTCGCGCGAGTTGTGGATCGAGGAAGACGACTTCATGGAAGTGCCGAACAAGGGCTATTTCCGTTTGTATCCGCCGATCGACGACAAGCCGGGCAGCCGCGTGCGCCTGCGCTACGGCTACGTGATCGAGTGCACGGGCTACGACAAGGATGACAACGGCAAAGTCATCGCCGTGCATTGCACCTACTTCCCGGACAGCAAGTCGGGCACGGAAGGCAGCGCCAATTACAAGGTCAAGGGCAATATGCACTGGGTCAGCGCGCCGACGGCGATTCCCGCCGAAGTACGCCTGTACGACCGCCTGTTTACGGACGCGCAGCCGGACGCGGGCGGCAAGGACTTCAAGCTGGCCTTGAACCCGCTGGCCAAGGAAGTGGTGCAAGCGTGGCTGGAGCCGGGCGCGGAACTGGCCCAGCCGGAAGAACGCTTCCAGTTCGAGCGCCACGGTTATTTTGCGGCCGACCGCGTCGACAGCCAGCCTGGCAAGCCCGTCTTCAACCGCATCGTCACGCTGAAAGACAGCTGGCAGCCCGCCAAATAAAGGCTGACGGCACACGAAAAAAACCGCTGCGGCGGTTTTTTTCGTTTCAGCGAGAAATATTGCCTGTTGACTATAATAACGATAATTTTGTATATTAGGCAGCTATTGAGCAATTTGCAATTTTAATAGCGCTTGTACAACGCAGCCTAGCCTCCGCCGCCCAGGCGGCACCCGATTCCTCTTCCTGATGCGGATGGCGATGTCTTCTACTGCCGGCGAACACCCCTTATCTGCTGAAAAAAGGCCGCAGTGGCTGCTCGGCTTCGTGATGTCGACGATGGTGGGCCTGCTGTTCTATATGGCCGCCTCGCTGTCGATCGAAAACGATGCCAGCGAGCTATTCAACAATCTGGCCCGCAATACCCAGAAAAACATCGAATCGCGCGTCAAGTCGTATGCCAACCTGCTGCGCGGCACGGCCAGCCTGTTCCACGCCAACGAACACGTGAGCCGTGAGCAATTTCATCGCTACGTGGCGAACATCGCCCTGCAACAGAACTACCCGGGGGTGATGAACCTCAATTACAGCCAGGAACTGGACGAGACGCAGCGCGCCGCCGTCGAAGCGGCCATGCAGCGCGACTATCCGCCCGGGCGCGACGGCTATCCGGCGTTTGCCATCCATCCGCCCACCCCGCGCGCGCACTATTCCGTGCTGGTGTATATCGAACCGATTGCCAGCGCCCCTGAAAAATATGGCTATGACATCGCCTCGCGCCCCCTGATCGCCGAAATGCTGGCGCAGTCGCGCGATTCCGGCCACATCAGCAATTCCGGCGTGCCCGTGCCGATGCAAGGCCGCCCCCAATTGACGGGCATGGCCATGCGCCTGCCCGTGTACCGTTTTGGCATGCCGGTCGATACGGTGGGGCAGCGGCGCGCGGCGTACCAGGGTTCCGTCGGCATCGGCTACGACCTGGTGACGATGATGCGCAGCGCGCTGGCGGACATGCCGGTACGCAACGTCCGTCTGACCCTGTTCGATATCGGCCCGCAGGCGCGCGCACCGCTAGACTTACCGCACGACATGCGCCCCATCTTCGACAGCACGACGGCGGGCATGCATGCGCCATGGTGGCTGCCCGGCAATTCCGGCCGCTACCTGAGCAGCACGATGCTGATCGAACATAATAGCCGCGTGTGGCAAGCACTGTTCAGCGTGCGCAAGAGCGACCTGTATACGCGCTTCGACGTCTTTTTACCCTGGCTGGCCCTGCTGATAGGCTTTGCCAGCACCATGTTGCTGTACATGCTGTTCCACACCCTGGCGTCGTCGCGCCGGCGCGCCATCCAGATGGCGAACGGCATGACGGAGGAATTGCGCGCCAGCCAGATCCGTCTGCAGCTGTCGCATCAGAAACTGCGCCGCCTGGCGGCCCACGCCGACCAGATCAAGGAAGAAGAGCGCAAGCGCATCGCGCGCGAAATCCATGACGACCTGGGACAGAACCTGCTGGTGCTGCGCATCGACGCCGACATGCTGGCCTCGCGCACGCATCGCCGCCACCCGCGCCTGAATGCCCGCGCCCGCTCGACCCTGGAACAGATCGACGCCACCATCAAGAGCGTGCGGCAGATCATCAACGACTTGCGCCCTACCGTACTGGACCTGGGCGTGAATGCGGCCGTCGAATGGCAGGTGGCGCAATTTCGCCAGCGCACGGGCATCGTCTGCGAAGTGAGCGAAAGCCATGACGACATTTGCCTCAGCGACCAGTGCGCGACGGCCCTGTTCCGCATCCTGCAAGAGTCGCTCAGCAACATTTCCCAGCATGCCCATGCCAGCCGCGTGCAAGTCAAGCTGGAAAAGTGCCGCGATACGGTGTCGATGAGCATCAGCGACAACGGCGTGGGCGCGGCCATCGACGGGCGCAACAAGCTGGGCTCGTTTGGCCTCGTAGGCATTGAGGAGCGCATTAAGTTGCTAGGCGGCACTTTTTACATCGAAAGCAGTCCCGGCGCCGGCATGAGCGTGCACGTCAGCGTACCACTGGGCGCGGACGCCACCGCGTTTCCCTACCAGGAAGAAAGCCGGGCCAGCAACTGACAGGCGCGCGCCCGCATGAAGCAAGCTCAGCTTGCATATTTCGTAATTAGATGCAATATTGATGTGGAACAACTCAGCGCCCGCCCGCCATGGGCCAGGCATTCCTCGACTACTTGCCAGGAGTACGCACCCGCCGCTTTCCCTTGTTTCACCGTATTTCCCACAACGCTCTTTACAAAAGGACATTCATGGATACGAACGACAGTTTCAAGGCAATTGCCGATTTGAATTTGGACGCGATCAAGGTCAAGCTGATGCACCGCGAGTCAGGCGAAGGATGGAGCCTGGAAAAGGCAAATGCGGTGGAATTCGAATACCGCCGCTTCCTGATCCTGATGAAACAGTTTCCGGAAGAAGAAACGGCGCCACTGATGGACGTCGATACCTTCTGGCACTACCACATTCTCGACACCCTGAAATATGCGGCCGACTGCGAACAGGTGTTTGGTTACTTCCTCCATCACTTCCCCTACATCGGCCTGCGCGGCGAAGACGACGAAGCGGCGCACCATCGCGTGGGCGAGCGCATGAAGCAGCTGTATGAGCAAACGTTCGGAGAAGATTATATTCGCGCGGAGACGGCGTATTCGGGTCGCGCCGTACAGGCGGCGTATTCGGGACGGGCTGTCCAAACAGCATTTTCCAGTGCGGCGGTACAGGCAACGGCCTACTCGGGCCGGGCTGTGCAAACGGCGTTTTCCAGTGCGGCGGTGCAGGCGACGGCGTATTCGGGCCGCGCGACCGGGGCTGCCAGCACCGCATTTTCCAGCGCGCCCGCCTCTCTGGCCGCAGCGGTGGTCAAATCGTCTTCGACTGGCCTGGAAATGGGGCGCTTCTATGTCGATCGTCCGGTATTGAACCGCGATCCGCAATAGAAAAGCGGAAAACAGATGTGGCTGCCGCACGCGGCAAGCCTGACTTACCCAGACGGCACCTCTCAGTTTGCCGTCTGTCAGGCGCTCTTAGGCAGCCATCAACTCGCGCAGTTCACGAATGCTGAAATCGCTGATTTCATGCATGCGGATGAGGATCGTGGCGCCGATCGGCAAGGTGTTGTGACGAATCTTGCTGATAACAGGTGGCGCCACTTCCAGAGCTCGCGACAAGGCGGCATCGTTTTTCAGTTGCAGCTTGTCGATGATCGCATCGAGGACGCGATTCGGGTTGTAGGTAGGCAAAGAGGTAATTTGTTTGAGAGACATGATCAAAAATCCGTACTTGTTGTATTAGAGCAAGAAAAAACAGAATGTCTCTTCTGCACTAATTCATGGTAAACACACTAAAAAGCGCCATCACTTATGCGGCTTTTACGCCACAAACAATATAATACACGCTATTGTTGATTTTTGCGTAACTTAAAGCAAAATTGTGATAATTGAAGAGAATTGACGCACTTGGAATGTGCTAGAGGATAACTCAAATCGGAAAAATTTGCTGCACGTCATCAATTTTTACGATGAGCAACACCGCTATGCATGAGCCAGGCTATGGCCATGAGGGTGCCCAGGCGGGCCATTTCTGCGGATAAATGCCAGCCTTGCGCGGCCACGCCGGCCGGGGTGGCAAGCGGGCAAGTGCATGGGAAATCGTCCGCGCGGCACCAGGCCAGTTGCCGGCGAATTTCATCGGGCGGTGGTGGGGGTTGCAGCGCATGTTCGCGGCGCCGCATATAGGCGCGCACCTGCTCCTTGCTGGGGTGACTCGTAGCTCGCATGGCTCGCTCCTGCTGACGGGAAACAGCGTCGCACTGTGTGGAGCCCGCCACAAGAGCCCAGACGCGTGACGACATTGCTCACCATATCGCCAGCGCGCCATGACGCGTTTGCGCTGCATCAAATGGCACGGCCCCGGTGTTGCGCCGGAGCCCGCACTGCCCCAGGGCCTGCTTCCGTCTTATTTCTTTTGCTGGCGCACGCGCTGTTGCTGTTTTTCCTGCGTTTGCTGGCGGTTCTGCTTGCGCTCGAACAGGGCGACCGCATCTTTCTTGGCTTGCTCGACGGTACGCATCTCTTCATGCGCATCGTGCGGGACGAAAAATTCGGCGTCCTGCGCCGCCACGACCAGTTTGATGGCGGCTTCGTCGTCGAGGTCGTACAGTTCCGTCAGGACGGTGGTGACCTCGTCCAGGTATTCTTCGTAAGTGAGGGTGCTCATGCTGTATTCCTTAAGTGAGTGGCGCCGCGCGGGAACGGCGCGCTGCGCGCCGGCCCAGCAAAGTGCGCAGATAACCGGCCATTTTACCCGATGCCGGCACCATCGGCGGACAACGCCCGCAAGGCATCGGCCACGCGCGCGTAGCGCAGGCGCACGCCCAGCTCGCGCTTGATGCGCGTATTGTGCAAGCGGCGCGATTCGGACATGAACGACAGCAACATCGGCGTGACCACTTGCCGCAGCTCGGCGCGGGGCAGGCGCGGCGGGCGCGGCAGGCCAAACGTGTCGGCCACGGCATCGAAATACTCGGCCATTTTAAGTTCGCTGTCATCGCTGGCGTGATACACGCGTCCCGACTTGCCCCGCCACAAGGCCCGCTCGATGATGCGCGCCAGGTCGTCGGCATGGATATGGTTGGTGTACACATCGTCATCCGCAGCCAGGGCCGGCGTGCCTTCGCGCAAGCGCTTCAAAGGCAGGCGGTCGTCCGCATAGATGCCGGGCACGCGCAGGATGGCCACCGTGGCGCCGCGGCGCGCCCCCCAGCCGCGCAAGACCTGTTCGGCGTCCACGCGCCGCTTCGCGCGCGCATTCGCCGGCGCCGTCGTGCGCGTTTCATCGACCCAGGCGCCAGCGCAATCGCCATACACGCCGCTGGTGCTCACATACACCATGCGTGCATGCTCGGGTAAAATGGCGGCCAGATTGCGCGTGCGCCGGTCCAGCAAGCCCGACGACATGGGCGGTGCCAGGTGCACGATCATCGTCGCCAGTCCCGCCAGCCGTTTCAGGCTGGCGCGGTCGTCGAGGTTGGCCACGATGGGCACGGCGCCGGCTTCCCGCAACTGCGCGCAGCGCGCCGGCTGGCTGGTGACGGCAAAGACGCGAAAGCGCGCGCGCAGCAGGGGCAGCAAGCGCATGCCGACGTCGCCGCAGCCGAGGATCAGCAGGCGCGGCAAGCCTGACGGCTTGCGCAAAGAGTGCATTAACATATTTTTCATCTCAAGGATTGTATGACTTTTCAAATTACTGTTCAGCCCAGCGGCCACCAATTCAGCTGTGAAGCGGACGAAACCGTCCTGTCGGCGGCGATACGCGCCGGCGTCGGCCTGCCATACAGCTGCAAGAGTGGCGCCTGCAGCTCCTGCAAGGGCAAGATCGTGTCCGGCAATGTACAGCATAAGCCATATCAGCCCCGCTCCCTGACGGAAGATGAAGCGGCAGCCGGCTACTCGCTGCTGTGCTGCGCCGTGCCCCAGGGCGACCTCGTGGTGCAGGCGCGCGAAGTGGCGGGCAGCAGCGATTACCCGATCAAGAAAATGCCGTCGCGCGTGACCACCATCGAAAAAGTCGCGCCCGACGTCGTCGTGCTGACCCTGCAGTTGCCAGCCAGCGAGCGCCTCAACTACCGCGCCGGACAGTATATCGAAATCATGTTGCGCGACAACAAGCGCCGCAGCTACAGCATGGCCAGCGCGCCCGTCGAAGGCGGTCCCGTGAGCCTGCACATCCGCCACATGCCGGGCGGCCTGTTCACGGACCAGGTATTTGGCACCATGAAGGAGCGCGATATCCTGCGCTTCGAAGGCCCGATGGGCACCTTCTTCCTGCGCGAAGATTCCGACAAGCCCGTCGTGCTGCTGGCCTCGGGCACGGGCTTTGCCCCGCTGAAAGCCATCGTCGAGCACATGATCGACGAGCAATCCCCGCGTCCGATCACCCTGTACTGGGGCGGTCGCCGTCCGCACGACCTGTACATGGACGCGCTGTGCCGCCAGTGGGCCACCGACTTGCCGCAGTTCACCTATGTGCCCGTCGTATCGGACGCCCTGCCGGAAGACGCGTGGGAAGGCCGCACGGGCTTCGTGCACCAGGCCGTTATCGCGGACTTGCCCGACATGTCCCCGTATCAGGTGTATGCCTGCGGCGCGCCGATCGTCGTCGAGTCGGCCAACCGCGATTTCGTGCAACTGTGCCAGTTGCCAGCCGACGAGTTCTACGCGGACGCCTTCACCACGGAAGCCGACCTGGCCAAGTAAGCGTCACCGTCCAGACAGCGGGGCGCGGCTGGTGCGGCGCCCGCTGCCACCACCGCTCTACCCCGCTGCTTCCTGGAAATTTCATGTCTCTCGCCTCTGCCGGCAACGGCTTCAGCATCCTGCGTCACCGCAACTTCGCCTTCTATCTTTCCGCCCGCGTGCTGGGCACGGTGGCCGTGCAGATGCAAAGCGTGGCCATCGGCTGGCAGGTGTACCAGATCACGGGCAGCCTGTTCGACCTGGGCTTGATCGGCCTGGCGCAATTCGCCCCCTTCCTCGTATTGATTTTGCCGGCAGGCCATGTGGCCGACCGCTATAACCGCCGCAACATCATCGCCTGGTGCCTGGCGGCGCAGCTCGCTTGCGCGCTGGCCCTGCTGGCGTTCACGCTGAGCGGACTTTCCATCGTCTGGCCCGTGTTTGCCGTGCTGGTGCTGTTCGGCAGCGCGCGCGCCTTCATGATGCCGGCCACGCAAGCCGTGCTGGTGAACATGGTGCCCACGCAACACTTCAGCCGCGCCGTCGCGCTCAGCTCGTCGAGCTCGCACGTGGCCATCATCCTGGGGCCCACCCTGGGCGGCTTGCTGTATTACTTCGGCCCCAAGGTCGTGTATTTGATCTCGTCCGCGCTGCTGGTCGTGTCCGTCCTGCTGATGCGCGCCACCACGCCCGCGCCGCAGGTGGTCAAGCGCGAACCCGTCAGCTGGCATACCCTGCTCGAAGGCTTGCGTTTCGTCTGGTCGAAACCCATCGTGCTGGGCGCCATTTCACTCGACCTGTTTGCCGTGCTGTTCGGCGGCGCCACGGCCCTGCTGCCGGCGCTCGCGCACGACGTGCTGCATATCGGCCCCAGCGGCCTGGGCCTGCTGCGCACGGCGCCCGGCGCCGGCGCGGCCCTGTGCTCGATCGCGCTGGCCATCTTTCCCATCACGCGCCGCGTGGGCGCGTGGATGTTCGGCGGCGTGGCCGTCTTCGGCCTGGGCACGCTGGTGCTGGGCAGCACCAGCTATTTCCCGCTGGCGCTGGCGGCGCTGTTCCTGATGGGTGCCGGCGACATGGTCAGCGTCTACATCCGCCACCTGCTGGTGCAGTTCGAGACGCCCGACGAAATCCGCGGCCGGGTCAGCGCCGTGAACGCCGTCTTCATCGGCGCCTCGAACGAGCTGGGCGAATTCGAGTCGGGCCTCACAGCCGGCTGGTTCGGCCTCGTGCGCGCCGTGCTCTTCGGCGGCGCCGCCACCCTGGCCGTGACGGGCATCTGGGCCGTGCTGTTCCCCGTGCTGTCGCGCATGGATCGCTTCCCCCACCACGAGAAGGAAGCGGCCGCCAGGACGGCCACCACGGCGGCAACTTAAGCGCTAAGATGCGCTATCCCAACAGATGCATCCTGGCACCATGAAAATCACGCTTCCGTTCCGCAGCTTCATCCGCAGCCGCCCCCACCTGAGCCTGGCCACGGCCATCGGCGTGGCAGCCGGCCTGCTGCTGCCCGCATCGTGGCAACAGATGACGCGGTTGCTGACGGCGTGGAACGTGGCCGTCTGGTTCTACCTGGCGACGATGGCCTGGATGATGATGCGCGCCAACCACCACCGTGTGAAAATGATGGCGGCGCGCCAGGACGAGCGGGCGGCAACAGTCTTGTCGGCCCTGTCCGTCGCATCCGTGATGAGCCTGGTGGCCATCGTCTCGCAGCTGTCTTCAATGAAAGACCTGGCGCCGGACGAGCGCGCACTGCACTACGGCTTGACGATCCTCACCCTGGTCGGCTCCTGGTTCCTCGTCGGCACCCTGTTCTGCTTCCACTACGCCCACCTGTATTACCAGGCCGATCCCGCACTGCGCCCCCTGAAGTTTCCCGACGGCGAGCAAAACCCCGACTACTGGGATTTTCTGTATTTCGCCTTCACCATCGCCGTGGCCGTGCAGACGTCGGACGTTTCCGTGCAGACGCGCATGATGCGGCAAATCGTGCTGGGGCAATCCGTGCTGAGCTTTTTCTTCAACCTGGTCGTGCTGGGGCTGTCAATCAATATCGCCGCCGGTCTGATCAATGGTTGAAATAATTTCGTAGTGGAAACTTGACCTGGCTGAAGGGTTAAGCTCATCTTAATCGTGCGCACCCTCTTGAAATACTGGAAAGAGGAGTAAGATAAGTTCCATGCACAGAGGTCATGTGCATGGGGCAGCAACCAGGCCGCAGCACGCCTGAGATGGGTTTTTTTTGAATTGACAGGAGTAAGCATATGCAAATCAATATTCATACCGACAGCACCATCGCCAACACCGCTGGACTGAACGAACATGTGCAATCCGTACTTGAAAGCGCACTGAACCGCTTCCGCGACAACCTGACCCGCATCGAAGTCCACATCAGCGACACGAATGGCCCGAAAGGCGGCGCCGACGATATCCGCTGCGTCATGGAAGCACGCGTTGCTGGCTATCAACCGATTGCCGTGACCGAACAGAACGCCACCGTGCATCAATCCGTTGCCGGCGCCACCGACAAACTGAAACGCGCCATCGATAGCGCCCTGGGCCGCCTGCAAGACAGCAAGCGCCACGCCACCGGCAAGAATGCCGTGATCGATACGGCCGAAGCGGAAGAAACCGCCGAGTAATTCCCCACCTGCAGGATTTCCAGAGACTGAGGCAGCCGTTCAAGGCTGCCTTTGCACATCTGGACCCGCCTTCCTGCGCAACAATATCCATAGCAGAACAGCAAGCATTCCGGCGTATTAACACCGCAATGAAATAATTGTCGTATTTCTCACAGTAAGTGACATCAAGCAAGCCTTTGGCGTTACAGCCAAGGCCGCTTTACGCTATCATGAAGCTACCGGCCCTCTGCTCGCGCGCGCCGGCTTTTTGAAAGTGTGATTGTGGAACAGATCGGCAACTTCGGCGCTTCAGGCTGCAACATCGGCGATTTACAGCTATTTCGCGATGGGGCGGATAGCCAGACGGCCGCCATGCTGGCGCCCTGCCCCGTCATGCGCCTCGAAGCGGGCGAAGCCATTGCCGACACACAGGGTACTTGCCTGTACATCGTCCTGCGCGGTTCGCTGGCCGTGGCCGCCGACATCCACACGGGCATGGATGACGGCACCGTCAGCAAGGTCTTGCCCGGCGAAAGCGTGGGCGAACAATCGGTGCTCGATGAAGCGAGCAACCTGGCCGCTATTTCCGCCTTGGAAGAAACCGACTTGCTGGTGATCGACGCGGCTGTCGTCTGGGAATTGATCGAGCAATCGAACGGCCTGGCGCGCAACCTGCTGCGGCTGCTGTCTTTCCGCATCCGCGCCGCCAACGCCTTGCTGCGCCGCCGGCAGAAACTGGGCGAGTTCTACCGCCAGCTGTCGATGGTCGACAGCCTGACGGGCCTGTACAACCGCGCCTGGCTGACGGATTTACTGCCGAACATGATCGTCACGGCCCACGCCAGCGGCTCGCCGCTGTCGCTGGTGATGATAGACCTCGACCATTTCAAGCGCTTCAACGACACGCACGGCCACCAGGCGGGCGACCAGGCGCTGCGCATCGCCGCGCAAGTGCTGGGCGCGGCCCTGCGGCCCACGGATTTCGCCGTGCGCTACGGTGGCGAGGAAATGATGGTGATCTTGCCCGATACCAATGAACACGTGGCCCTGCGGGTCGCCGAACGCCTGTGCGAACGCATGCAGCAAGCCGTCATCTTCGCCGACATGCGCAGCGCGCTGCCGCACATTACGGGCTCGTTTGGCGTGTCCAGCCTGGCGGCCGAACAGGACGACCATGCGCTGATCGCGACGGCCGACGCGGCGCTCTACCGCGCGAAGGCAGGCGGACGCAACCGGGTCATGCTATAGCTCAGGCAGCCTTGCTGTCGGCCGGCTTGGTCGCATCCGGCTTCACAGCGTCATCCTTCTTGCTGCTGTGCGCGGCGATGAAATCCGCATAGCCCTTCTGCACCAGTTCATACGTCTTGTCGATATTGCCGGCGATATCACCACCCAGCACTTTCAAGCCTTCCAGGATATCGCGCGCTTCCTTGAAGCCTTTTTCCATGCCGCCGCTGATGGTATCCATGAATTTTGTCAGAGCCGCATCGTCATCCAGGTCGGGATTCTGTTTCTTGAAGGCGTCAAAAAACCCGGTCGACAGCGATACAATGCGGCTCGCCGTCGCTTCGGCGCTATTATCCTGCGACGCCGCGTTCTGGATCGCATCGTCGCCGTACTGGCCCTTCAGCGCTTCATTGATGTTGGTGATGGCCGTCTTGTACAGCAGCGCCAGCGGCTCGTTCTCGGAACCGATCGACACGTTCAGCGACGCCTGCATGATGGAGGCGTTCAATTGCAGCTTCGTGCGGTCGTTGACGCTCATTTCAGCGTTGATGCCGTCCTTTTGCTGGACTTTCTCGTCCTTGCCGGCAACGCCCGTACTGACGGAAGTCACGGAAGGGTTGGAATTGCCGCCTGCGGCGATGGGAATTGACACGATAGACCTCCTTGAACGGGCAATGTATGCCACCATGCGGGAAACGCGATGATGACCATCCTCTCGTGTAGTATCGGCAGGTTTTCAGAAAACTGTAGCAGCGGCGCGTTTACGGCCCGGATAACCAATCAAGCAACCAAGTAATGACCATCAATGACTAACCAGACCTTTCTTTGGCACGACTACGAAACCTTTGGCGCCCAGCCGCGCCGCGACCGCCCGGCCCAGTTTGCCGCCATCCGCACGGATGCCGAACTCAACGAGATCGGCGAGCCGATCATGCTGTATTGCCAGCCAGCCAATGATTTCCTGCCAGACCCGCAATCGTGCCTGATCACGGGCATCACGCCGCAGCAGTGTCTGCAGCTGGGCGTGCCCGAACACCAGTTCGCCGCCACCATCGAAGCGGCCTTTTCGGAGCCGGGCACCATCGGCGTGGGCTACAACACCATCCGTTTCGACGATGAAGTCACGCGTTTCCTGTTCTGGCGCAACCTGATCGACCCGTACGCGCGCGAATGGAAGAACCATTGCGGCCGCTGGGACATCCTCGACGTCGTGCGCATGACGCACGCGCTGCGCCCGGAAGGCATTCAATGGCCCAAGCGCGACGATGGCCAGACCAGTTTTAAATTGGAACACTTGAGCAAGGCCAACGGCCTGGCCCACGAAGCGGCGCACGATGCGTTGTCGGACGTGCGCGCCACCATCGCCCTGGCGCGCCTGATCAAGCAGAAACAGCCGAAACTGTTCGAATTCTGCCTGGCGCTGCACAAGAAGGACCGGGTCGCCAGCGAAATGGGCATGCACTTGGCCGCCGGCGAGCGCCAGCCTTTCCTGCACGTGTCGGGCATGTTCCCCGCCGAACGGGGCTGCGTGGGCGTCGTCTGGCCGCTGGCCACGCACCCGAGCAACAAGAACGAGATCCTCGTCTGGGATTGCGCTTACGACCCGCGTGAACTGTTCCAGCTGGACGCCGACACCATCCGCACGCGGCTGTTCACGCGCAAGGACGCCATGCCCGAAGGCATGACGCGCCTGCCCGTGAAAAGCGTGCATCTGAACAAGTCGCCCATGCTGGTCGGCAACCTGAAAACCTTGTCGCCGGCCATGGCCGCGCAATGGGGCATCGACGTGGATGCCGCGAAGGTCAACGCGCAATTCGCCGCGACGGCGCCGAACATGGATGCCATCTGGGCCGAAGTATTCCAGCGCCCTGGCGCGAACGTGGCGCTGGACGTGGATGAGGATCTGTATAACGGTTTCGTCAGCAACGACGACCGCCGCCTGCTCGAATCCTTGCGCCGCGAAACGCCGGCCAAGCTGGCCACGGCCCGCCCCTCGTTTGCCGACGAACGCCTGCAGGAATTGCTGTTCCGCTACCGCGCCCGCAATTTCCCGCAAACCCTGAGCGAAGCGGAAAGCCTGCGCTGGGAACAGCACCGCGCCGCCCGCCTGTTCGACGGCGACGGCGGCGCCCGCACCATCGAAATGCTGTTTACGGAAATCGACGTGCTGTCGGAATCGGTGGATGAGCGGGGCGAGGAAATTCTGGGAGAACTCTACGATTACGCGGAGATGGTGGCGCCCATGCGCGACTGAAAGAGGGCGCGAGCCGGGTAGGTCGGATTAGCGGGCAGAAGGCCCGCGTAATCCGACAACATTGTTGACGTTACCGGTGTTGTCGGGTTACGGCCGCTGGCCTAACCCGACCTACATTTTTGATGGATGGTGCTTAAACCGAACGATGTTGATTGATCGCATCGCGCGTTTCAATGGCCACGCGGCGGGCCGCGTCGGCAAAATCTTCGCCCGCTTGCGGCGTGGCGTAGATGATGGCGCGCGACGAGCTGATCATCATGCCCATGCCGTTCGCCGTCTGGCCCGCGCCGACGGTGGCGGCGATGTCGCCGCCCTGGGCGCCGATGCCGGGCACCAGCAGCGGCATATCGCCGACGATGGCGCGCACTTGCGCCAGTTCTTCAGGGAAAGTGGCGCCGACGACGAGCGCGCACTGGCCATTCTTGTTCCATTTGTCGGCCACCAGGCGCGCCACGCGCTGGTACAGCGGTTCGCCGTCCGTATTCAGAAATTGCAGGTCCGAGCCGCCCGGGTTCGAAGTGCGGCACAGGATGATCACGCCGCGGTCTTTCCACGCCAGGTAGGGGTCTAGCGAATCTTCGCCCATGTAGGGATTCACGGTGACGGCGTCGGCGCCGTAGCGCTCGAACGCTTCGCGCGCGTATTGCGTGGCTGTCGCGCCGATGTCGCCCCGTTTCGCGTCGAGGATCAGCGGGATGTGCGGGTAGTTCTCGCGCACGTAGCGGCAGATGTCTTCCAGCTGCTTTTCCGCGCCCAGCGCGGCAAAATACGCGATCTGCGGCTTGAAGGCGCAGGCCAGGTCGGCCGTGGCGTCGATGATGCGCGTGCAAAAGGTGGTGATTCCATCAGGCAAGTCGCGCAGGTCGGCCGGCAGTTTCGCCAGGTCCGGGTCCAGGCCTACGCACAGCAGGGAATTATTGGCCGTCCACGCGGCGGATAATTTATTGATGAAATTCACGGCACACCTTCTCTATATTCAGTTGCAAACCCCGTATTGTAACGCGGCATGGACCCGGGAAGGCAGGCAGGGGCGGCGGCCAGCGCTTATTAAACCGACATTGCGGGCTGTTTCAGGTATATTTGCCTCACCTCCTTTACTCTGCACGGAACCCATCATGCAAATCACCAATCAATTCACAAAATGGCTGCGCCTGGCGCTGAGCGTCACCGTCCTGGCCGGCATCCTGACGGGCTGCGGCTACAACGACTTCCAGAGCAAGGACGAAGCCACCAAGGCCGCTTGGGGCGAAGTGGTCAACCAGTACCAGCGCCGCGCCGACCTGATCCCCAACCTGGTCAACACCGTCAAGGGCTATGCCACGCACGAACGCGAAACCCTGGAAGCGGTGACCAAGGCGCGCGCCGCCGCCACCAGCTTCCAGATCACGCCCGAAGTGCTGAACGACCCGGCCGCGTTCGAAAAATTCCAGCAAGTACAAGGGCAGCTGTCGTCGGCCCTGTCGCGCCTGATGGTGGTGTCCGAAAAATACCCTGACCTGAAGGCCGATACGAGCTTCCGCGATTTGCAGTCGCAGCTGGAAGGCACGGAAAACCGCATCACCGTGGCGCGCCAGCGCTACATCGTTGCCGTGCAGGATTACAACGTGCATGCGCGCAGCTTCCCGAACAACCTGACGGCCATGGTCTTCGGCTACAAGGTCAAGCCATCGTTCACGGTGGAAAACGAAAAAGCCATCTCGACCGCACCGACCGTCAACTTTGGCAAATAAGATGAAAGCCTGGTCTTATCTGGCGGCGCTGGCGACGGCGCTGCTGCTGTGCACCAGCCTGTCCGCCAGCGCGCAGGGTCTTGTGCCCGTGCCGCCGCTGGCGGCGCGCGTGACGGACAACGCCGGCATGCTCGACGCCAAGCAGAAAGCGGCGCTGGAAGGCGTGCTGGCCGATTACGAAGCCAAGACGGGCAGCCAGATCGCCGTGCTGCTGGTCAAGAGCACGGAACCGGAAGCCATCGAGCAGTACAGCATCCGCGTGACGGATGCCTGGAAGCTGGGCCGCAAGGGCGTCGATGACGGCGTGCTGCTGATGGTGGCGAAGGACAATCCATCGTCGCTGCGCCGCCTGCGCATCGAGGCGGGCCGCGGCGTGCAGGGCGTGCTGACGGATGCGCAATCGAAACGCATCCTGCAAGACGTGATCGCCCCGCATTTCAAGCAAAACGACTATTACGGCGGCCTGGTCGCCGGCGTGGGGTCGATTGCCACTCTGCTGAACCAGGAGCAATTCCCCGCCCCGGCCCAGCAGAAGGCGCCGGCCACGGTGGACGCGGGCGGCATGACCTTCTGGCTGCCGCTGCTGTTCTTCGGCTTTCTCGTCATGCTGACCCTGTTCCGTTCGCGCGGCGGGCCTAACCGCCTGCAGCGCGGCAGCAACTGGTCCAGCGGCGCCACCGGCGTCGTGCTGGGCAGCATCCTCAGCCAGGCGCTGAACAACCGGAGCGGTGGTGGCGGCTTCGGCGGCGGAGGTGGTTTTGGCGGTGGCGGCGGTGGTTTCGGCGGCGGCGGCGGCGGATTTGACGGCGGCGGCGCCTCGGGAGATTGGTAATGGCGAAACAACTGACATTCGGCCAACGCTGTGGACGCGCCTTGAAACATTTGCGGGGCACGCCCGCGACGGCGCGCCAGGCGTTTCCGGAACGCACCCTGAAAGCCATCGAGACGGCCATCGCCGACGGTGAAACGATGCACCGGGCCGAAGTGCGCCTGATCGTCGAAGCGGCCCTGACGCCAGGCATGGCCTATCAGGGCGTGAGCAACCGCGAGCGGGCGCGCGAACTGTTCGCCCAGTATGGTGTGTGGGATACGGAAGACAACGTTGGCGTGCTCATCTACATCAACCTGGCCGAGCACCAGGTCGATATCGTTGCCGACCGCAACGTGGGCCGCCGCATCACGCCGGAACAGTGGCAAGCCGTATGCCGCACGATGACCAAGGGTTTCAAGGATGGCAATTACCACGACAGCACGCTCGATGCCTTGCAGCAGTTGAATACTTTGCTGCAAAGCCACTTCCCCGCTGACGGTACGCGCGGCAACCAATTGCCGAACGAACCCATTCTCCTCTGATTCCTGCCCAGGGATTAAAATCTGCCCATTGCCGCGCAAGCCCGTGGCCTGGGCAGCGCCCCTATTATTCGCCGAGGAGCACACATGAAACTGATCAATAAAACCGCCATCGTCACGGGCGCCACGCAAGGCATCGGCCTGGCTTGCGCCACCCGCCTGATCGCCGAAGGGGCGCAAGTGATGCTGGTCGACATCAAGGAAGAAGGCGCGCAGGCGGCCGCGGCCCTCGGCCCGCAGGCGCGCTTCTTTTGCGCCGACGTCAGCCAGAAGGCGGACGTCGATGCCATGCTGAAGGAAACGCTGGCCCAGTTCGGCCACATCGATATCCTCGTCAACAATGCGGGCGTCACGCACGCGGCCGATTTCCTCGACGTGTGCGAAGACGATTTCGACCGGGTCATGCGCATCAACCTGAAATCGATGTTCCTGTGCGGCCAGGCCGTGGCGCGCGAGATGGTCAAGCGCAACAGCGGCTGCATCATCAATATGTCCAGCGTGAATGCGGAACTGGCGATCCCGAACCAGGTGCCATACGTGGTGTCGAAAGGCGCCATCAACCAGCTGACCAAGGTCATGGCCCTGAACCTGGCCCCGCACGGCGTGCGCGTGAACGGCATCGGGCCAGGCACCATCCTAACGGAACTGGCCAAGCAGGCGGTGCTGTCGAGCCCGGAGGCGCGCCACACGATATTGTCGCGCACGCCGCTGGGCCGCTGCGGCGAACCGGAAGAAGTGGCGGGCATCGCAGCCTTCCTGGCCAGCGACGACGCCACCTACATGACGGGCCAGACCATCTATGTCGATGGCGGGCGCATGGCGCTCAACTACACGGTAGCCGTGAAAGAATGAGGGCAAGACGAGGCAGTTATATCAAAAAACGATAATGGTTATCTGAAAAGACCATTAGACACATATCGTGCGACGCAGCATAATGCACCTGTCTCCACTATTCTCCTCCAAGAAAATAGTTTTAAGCCCGCTTTCACCAGCGGGCTTTTTTTTTCGCTATCAGTGCTGAAACATGGCCATTCTTGCCATGACGCACAATCTTCCCGGTCATTCTGCCTGCCGCAAAAAAATGTTGCGGCGTGTCATCAGGCCGTCATTTTCGCCCCCTATACTTGCTTCATCTGCTGTACAGGCAACCGATATGCCTGACTACAGACAGGTGTGCCGCGATGGCACACCACTCCCTTTTCATGACCATGGCGAGCGCCGGCAAGGCGCGCGACATGGTGAGCAACTCTCAACTCTTGACCCATTTCATTTGGGTTTTAGGCCCGCGCCCCCGCGGGCCTTTTTTTTGCCCGCACGGCAAGCTCTTGCGCAAAAACACGGTGGCCCGCCATGCACATGATATTGTGACTGCCTTTCCAACCGTCCTCACGCATCATGCCCGCACCCTTGCCCGAACTCTGTTTTTCCGACCGCTATGAACGCTTGCGCTACCGCACCGCGCTGCTGCTGTATGCCCTGGTGATCCTGATCGGCGACATCCCCGGCGTGCGCGCGGACGTGGGCCAATATGCGTCGGGCGGCGTGCTGCATTCCGTCGGCTATGGCGTGCTGGCACTGATCCTGTTCAGCGGCACGGCAGGCGGCATGGCGCGCCGGGCGCTGCTGTCGGTGCTGATGGTGGCGGCCATGGGCGCGCTGGACGAATTCATCCAGAGTTTCCTGCCTTACCGCCGTGGCGCCGTCAGCGACTGGGTGGTCGATATCACGGCCGCCGTGGCCGTGGTGCTGCCGCTCTACTTTTGCTGGCCCGGCATGGCCGCCGCCGCGCTGAAGAAACAGCAGGGCTGATCACGGCGCGGTGTCATCGCCGGCACCGAGCGCCAGCGGCAACTGGCCCTGGCCCGCTGCCGCCCTGCCGGCGATGCGGCGCAGCACCGTGCGCATCTCGCGCCGGCTGGCTGCTCCCGCCGCACGCGCCGCATCGCGCTGCATCTCCATCAACTGTTCCGACCGTGACAGCCTCGTCAAGGCATGCAGGGCCTGGGTCAGCGCATAGCGGGCGCGCGCACCGTTCGCTGCGCCCGGGGCGCCGTACACGGCAATCACCAACTCATTGATCAGCTTGACGCTATGGAAATCGGCAGACATTTATTCTCCTGAAATAAGCAACGGGGAACAAGGGAATGCGCGAACGCCGTGCCCGCCCTGCGCAAGAATGTCTTTTATACCAAGCTCGACAATTGAAGCACTTGATGTACCTCAATGTGAAATAACAAGTACCGAACATCTCAGTCCTCCTGCGCTCTTACTAGCAGCAGTTGCGGCCATGCCTGGCATGCGCCATTGACGCTGACCTCCGCCACACCCTGGAAACAGGGTTAACACTTTGTCAGACCAAGAGGAGAACAAGATGAGAGTAAAAAAAACCATGGCGCTGGCTGGCCTGCTGTGTACGCTGGCCGCCTGCAGTTCGGATCCGAATCGCACCAGCATGAGCAGCACGAACGGCCGCAGCGGTGAAAGCTACAGCAATACGGCCGGGACGGGCAGCACATCGGTTGGCAACAGCGCCGGCACCAGCACCGGGACCGGGACCGGGACCGGCAGCACCATGAGCGACACCAGCACGGGCAACAGTGGCACCGCAGGCACCGGCAGCGCCGACGCGCGCACCTCCACGGCCAACAACGCCATGAACATGGACGGCAGCCAATCGGGTGTGAGCATCGCCTCCGCCACGGTGCAATCGATCGAGCCGGTGCCGCGCGGCATGGATCAGGGGAGCAGCGACATGCAATCGGGCAGTTCCGGCACGGCGGGCACCACCTCGGGCAACATGCAATACCGGGTCACCCTGCGCCTGGACGACGGCAGTACGCGGGCCATCATGCAAAACTCCCAGCCCGGCTACCAGATCGGCGATAGGGTCAAGGTGGTCAACGGCTTGCTGCAGCGCTATTGACGCGCTATTGACGTTATGGGGGATCAGCACAGGGATCAGCGCGGCATGCACTGATACACCTGGCCACTGGCGTTCGGGGGACTGAACGCCAGTGGCCAGCCGCGCCGCCAATGCCCAGGCAACCGACAAGAGGCAAGGCAGGATTCCATCTGCTTTGCCTCTTGCCTCTTGCCTCTTGTCTCTTGCCGGTTGCCCCTGGTGACTGTTGTGCCTATTGCTAGTCCCTCCTCCTCATCGTCTCCCTCATGTCCGTCGTGCTCATCGTGTCTACCTCGCGCCGGGAGCGCCGTTCCCGTGCTCCCGGCGCAAGCGCCTACTCCACCATGCCTATCTTGCGCTGGCTTGCCGCCAGCCCTGTGATCAGTTCCGCCGCTTTTTTCCCGGCCAGGAAGGCGTGGTCGGAATTGTAGTATTCCCACTCACTGTAGCGTCCGGCCAGCACGATGTCCTGCGTGGACAGCCATGCTTTCACCAGCGCCACGTTGGCGGCCCGCGCGTGGTCGTACACCACATAGGCGTAGGGCATGTCCACCTGGTTGGCGGCCAGCAGGCGGTCGTCGTCGCGCAGCAAGCCCACCGCGATGCAATCGGCCACGCAGCGGTCAATCAGGGCCTGTCCATCGAGCGGCAGCGGTTTCCAGGGCGAATAACTGATCTCGCACGTGAGGCCGAAACCGCCCGGCGCATTGCAGTGGGGGCTGGCATTCCCTTGCAGGAAGATACGGTGGAATATCGTCTCTTCCGGATAGTAAATCCAGTGTTTCTCGCTGATGTTTTCGCGTGCCACGCCCAAGTTGACGCAGCGTACGGAAATATGTCGCAAGGCGCGCGCCGCCGCCTGTACCTGCGGCGGCGCCTGCTCGCCGATCAGCCGCACCAGCTGCGGCAAGGGCATGGTGCTCAGCAAATGCTGGTAACGGAAGCGGCGGCCGTCGCCCAGCACGACCACATGCTGGCGCGGCAAGACCTGCACCACATCGGCATTGAGTTCCAGCTTGCCTTGCAGGTGCGGCAGGAAACCCGACATCAAGGCCTGGAAGCCGCCGCGCAAGGGATAGCCGAAGCGCGCATTCGGGCCCATCGGCCTGGCCACCGGTTCCAGCGCACCCTCGATGATTTCTTCCAGGTTCGGCAAGGGCACCCGCCCGCCCAGCCACGACGTTTCCATCTCGGCCAGGGGCACGGTCCACAATTTCTTGTTGTAGGGAATGGCGAAATGGCGGGCGATGCCACTGCCCCATACCTGATGGATGAATTGCTCGAAATTGGGCGCGCTCTGGGCTTGGGCTTGGGGTGGTGCCGCCACGGCATCGTGCACCTGCTCCAGCCCCGTGCCGCCGTCGGCGCAGCAGTCTTCCACGGCGCAGGCCGCTGCCGGTGCCTGGCCCGAGGCGGCCGGAACCTTGCCGTAGCGCGCCTCGATGGCGCCGACGATGCATTCCTTGATGACGGCCGGCGACAAGCCGTACAACGCTCCCTGGAATGGATAGCGCGTGTAGACCTGCTTGCTGTAGACCCAGGCTTCGCGGTTTTGCCAGTGCAAGTTGGCGCCCAACAAGGTGCGGTACATGTCGAGCACATAGTCATCGTTGGAAAACATGATGTGGCCCGCGTGATCGAAGGTAAAACCCCGGTCCTGGATGGAGCGGCACCAGCCGCCCACGGCGGCATTTTTATCCAGCAGCAAGGTATCGGCGCCCAGGTGATAGGCGGCGCTCAGTCCCGTCGGGCCGGCGCCGATGATGGCGCAGGCCACGGCTTGCGGCGCACCGGGGGGATGCAGCAGATTGACATCGGCGCCGGCGCCCGGTGTGGCGGCCTGCGCCGTGCTGGCGGCGGGCACCTGCTGGCGTGCGCCCTGCCCCGGCGGCGTCGTGTCGAGCAAGGTGCGCATCTGCTCCACCGTGGCATCCCAGGAGGTAGCCTCGGCGATGGCGCGCATGCTGGCGGCCATCGCCGCGCGCTGTTCCGGCGTCGCGGCCAGCGCCGCCTCGCAGGCGGCAACAAAGGCTTCCGGCGTATCGGCAATGGCCACGATGTCGCCATACGGCACGGCCACATCGGTGATCGACGTGCTGACGATGGGCAGCTGCGCCGCCATGTATTCGAGCACCTTGGTCGGACTGATGAAGCGGGTCGCTTCATTTCTGGCGAAGGGCAGCAGGCACACGTCCCAGCCGGCCAGGAAATGCGGCAGCGCCTGGTAAGCCTGCTGGCCCAGGTAATGGATATTCTGCCGCTGCGGCAGGCTGGCCGGGTCGATCTTGAGGATGGGGCCGACCAGCACGATTTGCCACTCGGGATGGGCGTCGGCCAGCGCCGCCACCAGGGCCGGCTCGAAACGCTCGTCGATCACGCCGTAATAGCCAAGCCTGGGCCTCCCGATCTCCGCTTGCGCGGGATGGCCATTGTGACGGTCCAGCGCCTGTTCGAAGTGCACGGTATCGACGCTGCTGGCGAAGCAATGGACGTTGGCGTGGCGCGTGCGCTTCGCCTCGAACAGGCTGGGGCCGCCCGCGAACACGAGGTCGGCGCGCGCCAGCAAGGCCGTTTCGCGCTGCAGCAGTTGCCGAGGCGCATTCTTGAATGCGGCCAGTTCATCCATGCAGTCATACACGACCAGATCCGCGTGCAGGGCCGGCAGCAGCGGCAGCGCCATCGGCGTATAGAACCACACGATGGGATCGTCGGCAGGCGTGATCTGGCTCAGCAGGGGCTGCAGCACGGCCAGCTGGTCGTCGTGAAAGCCGGGCGCCTGCACGGCCGTGCGGGGCTGGCACACGGTCACGTTCGGTGCCGGCGTGGACAGTTCCAAGGTGCCGAGCCCATCGTGCCAGACAGGTTCCTCGACGAAGACCACGCGGTAGAACTGCGCCAGCCGCGACAGCAGCTGCTGCGGACGCTGATACACGAAATTCCAGCGCAAATGGGAAAAAACGATGATGGTTCGCATGCCAGTTCCTTTCTGCCCCGCCAGGGCAAACGTTGAACAAAGTTGTCCGGTCAGGCGCTGTGCCTGCCGTAGTGCCGCCGCGTAAGGGGGCACGAGGATGCGCCGCAGCCGCTCCCCCCCCTCGCCTTCCAGGCCGACATCCCACAGGCCGCTGTGGTGCCAGTGGCTGGCATCATCCCAGTCGGGCCGGTCGATGATGGGATAGATGCAGATGCCGCGCAGCGCGGCGCCATGCTGGACGGCCAGCGCCGCCTCGGCGGCCACGTCGCGTATCCACGCACCGCGCCCGCTGCCCACGTGGCTCGTTTCGGCCAGCAGCAGCGGCCGCTGGTAGCGGGCCTGCACTTCCAGTAGCAGCTGGTGCAAGGGCATGCGGCGCGGTTCGCCCAGGTGCCACCACAGGCGCAAATTGCTGCCGCTTTCCCACTGGTTGCTGTGGTAATAGTTCAGGCCGATCAAGTCCAGATAGCGCGGTGCGCCGCCCAGTTCCGGCGCTTGCCGGCCGTACAGCATGTCCCACGCCTCGAACTGCGAGGCACGCCAGGCGGCCGCCTGTGCAATCCAGTCCGTGCGTCCGGGCGGCGCGGTCACGTGGATCAGGGGATCGCATTGCAGGAAGCGCGCCTGCGGGCTGACGGCGCGGATGGCGTCGCAACCGGCCACGGTAGCGCGCACCAGCTGCCGCTTGCCTTCGTGGCCAGCATCGGGCCGGTACATATTCAGGCACTGGAACATGTGCACCGACAAGCCCCAACTGGTAAATGAGATTTCATTGATGGGCGAATACACGGGCGCGCGACCCGCATATGGCGCGAGGAACTGCGCCGCCGCCCGGCAATAGCGGGCAAAGCGCGGCACGAAGTCGGGCGAGAACAGGTCGAGTTCGGACGGCCAGCCGTAGTGGCAGAAGGTCCAGTTGATTTGCAGTCCCAGCTCCTGCGCCACGGCGGCGCGCTCCTCGATGCCGGAAAAATCGAACTGGCCATCGCGCTCGGCCAGGCGCCAGCCTATGCTTTCGCGCACGCTGCGGATGCCGAACTGGCGCAGCAGCAAATAGTCTTCGCGCACCCTGTCCAGGTGGCCCGTGACGCGGTTCATGTCCAGCGCCTGGCCGCCATGGGTGACGTGGTCGGCGCCCTCGTAGCCCGCCTGCCAGTAAGTCAGGAACGGCGCTGCCGCGCCATCGGTATCGGCCATGCCTGCTCCTCTTGATGTGATGAACCAGATGAAACGTGCCGGGCCCGGCTTGCGTTCAATTGAGCCGGATATTGCGGGTGGCCGCGCTGAGCAGCTCCAGCGCGGCCTTCGGCGTTCGGTCCGCCGTCAGCAGACCATTGGTTTCCTGGAACGTGTCGGCAAACTGCGTGTAGCAAAAACCGCTGAACATCTGCGCCGTGTTGACGACGTTCATCAGGCGCCGGTAGATATCAAGGAAGGCCGCCTCGTTGCCCACGCGCGCATAGCCCCAGGTTTCCGTCGATTCGCTCTGTTCCCTGTCAAAGGCGATGCCGCCAAATTCCGTGAGGACGATAGGCTGGCCCCGGTGCGGGAAGCCGTCGAGCGTGAGGATGCGTCCGCCCGGGCGGCGCTGGTCGAACAAGGTGGTGCGGGCCGAATCGCTGATCGCATAGCGCGCCTGCAGCCGTTCCGGATCGCAGTCGTAATCGTGGATGCCGAGGATGTCCGTGGCCGACGCCTCCCAGCCATCGTTGCCGATCACGGGCCGCGTGGGGTCGAGCGTGCGCGTCAGGTGATACAGCGCCTCGACGGCGTTGCGGTGGGCCTGGATGGCCGTCAGGTTGGGCACGCCCCACGATTCATTGAACGGCACCCAGACGAGGATGCACGGATGGCTGTAGTCGCGCTCGATCACGTCCGTCCATTCGCGCACCATGCGCGTGATGGCCTTGCTGGAGAAGCGGTACGTCGATGGCATTTCTTCCCACACCAGCAAGCCCAGGCGATCGGCCCAGTACAGGTAGCGCGGGTCCTCGATCTTCTGGTGCTTGCGCACGCCGTTGAAACCCAGGGCCTTGGCCAGCTCCACGTCGCGCCGCAGGGCGTCGTCGGAAGGCGCGGCCAGCAGGGTGTCGGGCCAGTAGCCCTGGTCGAGCACGAGGCGCAGCGGATACGGCCGGCCATTGAGCATGAAGCGGTCGCGGTTGATGGCCACCGAGCGCAGCGCCGTGTACGACTTGACCGTATCGAGCAGCTCGTCACCATGCCACAAGGTCACTTCGGCATCGAGCAGGATGGGCCGTTCCGGACTCCACAGCAGTTCGTTGCGCGAATCGTCGATGCCGGGATCGGACAAAGCGATCTTGCGGCTCGCTTCGTTTTCGATCAGCTTGTATTGGTCGTCGGCCAGCAGGTTGTCGCCATGCCAGATGCGCACGGCCACCGTGAGGTCATCCTGCAAGTCGCCCGTGGCGAAGACGTCACAGCCGATCTCGTAGCCCTCGAACACGGGCGTCCAGCGCAGCTTGCCGATATAGGTGGCCGCCACGCGCTCGATCCAGACGCTTTGCCAGATGCCCGTGGTGCGCGGATACCAGATGGAATGGGGTAGCAGCTGCCAGTCCTGCTTGCCGCGCGGCTTGGCCAGGTCGTGCGGATCGTCCTCGACGCGCACCGTCAGCACTTGCGGCCCGTCGGACAGCAGCGCATGGCTGATGTTGGCGACAAACGGCGTATGGCCACCCTCGTGGTCGGCCACCACGTGCCCGTTCAGCCATACCTTGGCATGGTAGTCGACGGCGCCGAAATGCAGCAGCACGCACGGGCCGCCCGGCTGCAGCAAAAATTCGCGCTGATACCAGCAAACGCGGTGAAAACCACGGTCGCCCACGCCGCTGGCCTGCGATTCCGGCGGAAACGGCACGATGATGTCGTGCGTCCAGTCGATGCCGCCATCGGGCAGCCGGTAGCGCCGCTCATTGTCGAAGGTGAAACGCCAGGCGCCGTTCAACGATTGCCAGTTTTCACGCACCATCTGCGGGCGGGGATACGCGAAGCCGCCCTCGCCAGGCAGGGCTGTCCCGGCCTGGGCATCATTCGTATCGGGTGGGGAGAGATGGTCATTGAGCATGCCTGTTGGAGGCATGCGGCACTGAGCAAGTTCCAAAGAAAGAGGCTTGCTTTGTCACGCATGAGCAAGATCAAGCCACGCTCAATTCAGGGGAACCACCATGCGTGCGCTGTGTCCTTCGGCGTTAAAGCGCTGTACCACCGTGCGCCCCGTACTGGCCGCGCACTGCTTGCGGCACAGGGCCACGCAGGCGCCGCCAAAACCGGCCCCCGTCAGGCGCGCGCCATACACGGCGGACTGCGCCGACAGCAGCGCCACCAAGGTATCGAGCACCGGCAGCGACACCTCGTAGTCGTCGCGCAGGCTGGCGTGCGACAGCGTCATCAACTGGCCGAACAGCACGGGACCATGCTGGCCGCACGCTTGCAGCACGCGCAGGTTTTCGCTGACCACGTGGCGCGCGCGGCGGCGATACGGCTCAGGCAAGCCTTCCACCACGGACGGCTCGCGCACGTCGCGCAACGCCGCCACGCCCAGCAGGCGCGCCGCCTGTTCGCACTCGGCGCGCCGCACGTTGTACGCGCTGCCTGCCAGGGTGCGCGGCACGCCGCTGTCGATGACCAGCACCTCGCTGTCGTGCGGCAGCGCCAGCAGTTCATGGCGCAGGGTGCGCGCATCAAGCAGCAGCATATGGCGCTCGTCGGCCAGGCTGGACGCCATCTGGTCCATCACGCCGCAATTGACTTGCGCGTAGCGGATTTCCGCCTGCTGCCCCATCAGCGCCAGCGACACGTCGTCAATCTGCAGCCCCAGCAGCTGGCGCAGCGCGCGCAGCATGGCGATTTCCAGCGCCGCGCTGCTCGACAGGCCGGCGCCCGGCGGCACGTCCGAATCGATATGGCCGCGCACGGCCGGTACGGCCACGCCGCGCTCCTCGAGCAGACGGATGCAGCCTTCCAGGTAGCGGCCGAAACCGGGCGGCGCGGCGCACTGGCGCTCGAAACGCACGAGTTCGTCAAGGGTCGCCGAATAGAACTGATGGTGGCCGTCGGCGGCAAGCGCCAGCATCACGCGCGTGCGTTGCGGCGTGGCGCACGGCAGCATGTAGCCATCGTTGTAGTCCGTATGCTCGCCCAGCAGGTTGACCCTCCCGGGCGCCGAGGCCGCCACCACGGGGACGGCGCCGAAATACGCGTCGGGGGTGATCATGGCAACTCCAGGGTCAGCGGACGCAGCCGTCCCTCCACCGAGGTGACTGGCCAGTCCGGGTCGCAAGTCAGGTTGTGCAGGCGCCCGCCGCTGAGCAGGAAAGTGTCTTCCACCATGCTGCCGGGCAAACTGGGATGGAAAGCCAGGGCCATGCCGTCCTTCAGGGTGATTTCCGTGTGCGCGCCTGCGGTCACCTCGGGCGCGCGGTAGCCGGCGATGCCGCCCTGCCGGAATTCCTGCACCGTATCGGGCTGGCCCGCATACGCATAGGCGCTGTCGAGCGCGTGATATACCATGCTCAGCGCATGCCCCGCCACGCAGGCGTCGAGCGCCACCGCTTCCAGCGCCAGGATGGCCGCGTCCGCTTCACCGATGCCGTCGCGCGCGGGACGGAAGCGGCGCTGGCGGCTCAGGCTGGCGCACAGGCCGTAAGCTTGCGCGCACAGCGCCAGCACGGCCCGCTCGCCCAGCGGCGACGCGGCCGGTGGCGCGCGCCGGTAGCGCTCGAAGCGCTCGGCACCCGCCGCCAGCACGTACACGGCGTGCAGGCCGCGCGACCACAGGGCACGGGCGCAGGCGCCGGCCAGGTCCTGCTCGCTCCAGTCGGGACGCGCGGCGCGCAGCGCTTCGCTGGCGGCCGCGGCGGCCAGGCGCCCCACTTCGCGGTAGCGCGCCTGTTCCGGCGCCAGCAGGGGCAGGCGCTCCTCGCGCAGGGCAACGGGCAGACAGCGTTCTTGCAGGCCGGGCCGGTCGCACAGCACGGGCCGCCCTTCCGCCGCATGCTGCACGAAATGCTCGCGCAATTCGGCCAGCCGCGGCTGCATCCACGGCGTCACTTGCCAGGTCCAGCTGCCGCGCACTTCTTCCTGACGCAGCCGCTGCGCCTCGGCCGCATCCGTCAGGATGTAGGCCGCATCGCGCGTGACGAGCACCTCGGCACAGCCACACTCGGCTGAGTGGCCGGCGCTGCCCGACGCCCCCGCCGTGGCCCAGGCGAACCAGTCCACGCCGCGCAAGCGCACCGCGCCAGCCCTTTCCTGTTCCAGCCAGCCGCGCATCTGCGCCAGCTTATGTGCAATTTCCAATTCCACATTCCAGTTCATGCGATTTCCTCTGACATTTCCCATGTCACGCACACTTGCTGCAGCTGCCGCGCCGACTCCTCGGGCAAAGCATCCATGGCGTACATGCCGGCGGCCAGCTCCGTGCCGGCCAGGTATTTGAGCCGTTCGCGCGTGCGGTACGGCGGATAAAACTGTGCGTGCAGCTGCGTTTCCGGATGCGCGCGGCCGTCTGTCGGCGCCTGGTACCAGGCCATCAGGTAAGGCATTTCGCGTTGCCACAGGCCGTCGTATTTCAGCAGGACGGTTTTCAGGGCGCGCGCCAGATCCTCGCGCTGCGCCGCCGACAGGGCCGCAAAGCTGTCCGTCTGCCGCCGCGGCATCAGCCACGCTTCATACGGGTAGCGGGCACAGGCGGGAACAAAAGCGACGGCCTCCGGCCCCAGGTACAGCAATCGCGTGCCGCCATCGGCTTCGCGCCGCGCCATATCCACCAGCAAGGCCTGGCCATGCTCGGCGAAATACGCGTGCTCCTGCTCCAGCATGCGCGCCGGCACCGGAGGAACAAAGGGATAGGCGTAGATCTGGCCATGCGGATGGTGCAGCGTCACGCCCACTTCCGCGCCACGGTTTTCGAACGGCAGCACATAAGCGATGCCGGGCCGCTTGGCGAGTTCTTGCGTGCGCGCGGTCCACGCTTGCAGCAGCAAGACGATGTGACTGACGGGCAAGGTGCCCAGCGAGGCGCCGGCATCCTGGGCGAACACCACCACTTCGCACTGGCCGGCGGCCGGCGCCGTGGCCACCGTCAGGTCGGGCGGGTCATGGGCGTCCAGCGCCAGGGTGGGAAAGCGGTTGTCGAAGACGGCGATATCGTAGTCGCCGGCCGGCAATTCCGTCGGATGGGCGGGATCGCGCGTGGGCGCCAGCGGGTTGTACTCTGGCGGAGGGAGGAAGGTGCGGCCCTGGCGATAGGCCGCGTACGCGACCCACTCGCCGCGCAAAGGATGCCAGCGCAAGTGCGGATTGGCTTCCTGCGGCAAGGGGAAAGGGCTCGGTGCAACGCCAGCGACGACGATGGGACGCCTACTGTAAAGGGTCAGCTGGCGCCCGTCGGGCTTGACGAGTTGCTCGCAATACATGATGTTTCACAATCTTAAGGCACGAATTCTTAAGACTGGGGCTGGCAAGGAAAGTTCCAGAGTTTGCGGCAACTCCGCCAGTTCAAGCAGCACCGATCCCGACCGGCACGAGTTTTTTACCGATCAGTACGCAAATTCCCGATTCGCATTATCATGTGCACAGCCTGTCATCCCTGCCGCTTTCAAGGCCGACCCTATTGTCGTCAGGGGATAGACAAATCGTCCATTGTGATTTTCCACCACGTCCCGATATCGCTACCATGATTCCATTTTCCATACTCGACCTGGCCCCCATCGCCGAAGGCAGCGACGCCAGCCAGTCGTTCAAGAACACGCTCGACCTGGCGCAGCACGGCGAACGCTGGGGCTACAACCGCTACTGGCTGGCCGAACACCACGGCATGCCCGGCATCGCCAGCGCCGCCACGGCCGTCGTCATCGCCCATGTGGCGGCCGGCACGACAACCATCCGTGTGGGTGCCGGCGGCGTGATGCTGCCGAACCACTCGCCGCTCGTCATCGCGGAACAGTTCGGTACCCTGGAAGCGCTGCATCCGGGACGCATCGACCTGGGCCTGGGCCGCGCGCCCGGCTCCGACCAGACGACGGCGCGCGCGCTGCGCCGCGACTTGCAGTCCGACGCGGAACAATTCCCGCAGGACGTGCTGGAATTGATCGACTATATGTCCGACGAGCCACGCCAGCGCGTGCTGGCCGTACCCGGCAAGGGCGCGAAAGTGCCCGTGTGGATACTGGGCTCGAGCCTGTTCGGCGCCCAACTGGCCGCCCACCTGGGCTTGCCGTATGCATTCGCCTCGCACTTCGCGCCGCAGATGATGATGCAAGCCGTGGCCTATTACCGCGAGCATTTCAAGCCGTCCAAGCAATTGGCGAAACCGTACGTGATGCTGGGCTTTAACGTGTTTGCCGCCGATACGGATGCCGAGGCGCACTTGCGCGCCACGTCGATGCAGCAGGCCTTCGTCAACCTGCGCACGGGCCGCCCGTCGCGTCTGCAGCCGCCCGTGCCCGGCTACCTCGAGCAATTGGGCCCGCAGGAACGCGCCATGCTCGACTCCGTCCTGTCCTGCACGGCCATCGGCGCGCCGGACACCGTGAAGGCGAAAATGGCCACCTTCATCGCCGAAACGGGCGCCGACGAGCTGATGATCACTTCGCAGATCTTCGAGCACCAGCACCGGCTGCGCTCGTATGAAATCACGGCGCAGGTGCATGCGGAGCTGGCAAGCGCGCAGTAAGTTTTAACTCTCCCTCGGTATATATCCCCATATACCCTTTCCCCGGCCGTCGGCAACGATCGCCGGGATTTTTTTGCCTGCCCGGCAAGAAATGCGCAGCCCCGCTATCATGCTTATCCAAAAGCATCACTCGAAGAAAGTTGTAACCGCATGAAATCCGCACCCTCTACCGTCGATGCCAGCGCCCTGCTGACGTCGACCCGCATCCTGCTGTTCGCCCTGTCCGCCGGCGTGCTCGTCGCCAGCCTCTACTATGTGCAGCCGCTCACGTCCATGCTGGCCGCCTCGTTTGGCGTCAGCGTGCCGCAAGCCGGTTATCTGGTCACGGCCACGCAAATCGGCTATGTGCTGGGCATCGTCTTCCTGGTCCCCCTCAGTGACGTGCTGAACCGCCGCCAGTTGCTGACGTGGATGCTGATCGCCAAGATAGCCGCCCTGCTGCTGGCCGCCACCAGCCAGAACATCATCGTCTTTGCCATCGCCAGCGTCTTGATGGGGATCACGTCCAGCGCCTTGATGGTAGTGACGGCCATGGTGGCCTCGTACGCGCCCGATCACAGCCGGGGACGCATGGTGGGCACCGTCATGACGGGCTTGTTGCTGGGTATCTTGCTGGCGCGCACCGTCTCCGGCACGGTGTCGCAGATCAGCGGCGGCTGGCGCACCGTCTACGTGCTGGCCGCCATCGTCGTCGCGGCCCTGCTCGTCATGCTGCGCCGCATCCTGCCAAACGAGGCGCCACGCGGCAAGCTGCAATACGGAAAATTACTGGCTTCCCTGGCCGACATCATCCGCCAGGAACCGTTGCTGCGCCAGCGCGCCCTGTTCTCGGGCCTGGGCCTGGGTACCTTCAGCGTGTTCTGGACGGGCCTGACCTTTTTGCTCAGCGGCGCACCGTACCACTATTCGGAAATGCAGATCGGCCTGTTCGGCCTGGCGGGCGCCACGGGCGCCTTTGCCGCCAACACGGCGGGCCGCATGGCCGACTGCGGCTACGCGCGCCAGGCCACGTGGCTGCTGGCCGTCGCCTCGATCGCAGGCTGGGCCCTGATCGGCTTTGGCGCCCACTCGCTCGTGCTATTACTGATCGGTATCGTGCTGCTGGACATGGGTGTGATGGGCCTGCAAGTCACGCACCAGTCCATCATCTATAAACTGGCGCCGCATGCGCGCGCAAGGGTGACCACCGTGTTCATCGCGGGCGGCTTCATCGGCGCATCGGCAGGCTCGGCCCTGGCCAGCGCCAGCTTTGCCGCCGGCGGCTGGCCCGCCCTGTGCATGGTAGGCGGCGCCATGCCGCTGCTGATGCTGATCGTGTGGAGCAAGTACCGGCATACGCAGCGGCGGCTGGAGCGGCTGGCCTGACCTGGCGTGAACTAAGCGGCGGCCGCGAAGACGGCGCTGTCGGCCGCAGCCAGGCGCAGCAATTCATCGACCGTGACCCTGACCTTGGGGGGCATATGCCAGGTTTTCTGCCACAGCACGTGGATGGGCATGGCGGCACCGGCAATGTCGGGCAAGACGGGCAGCAAGGCGCCGCTACGCAAGGCCTCGCCTGCCAGCCAGGTCGGCAGCTGCGCCAGGCCGCTGCCGCTCACGCAAGCCTGCAGCAAGGCATCGCCATCGGCCAGTTCATGCCGGGCATGGATTTCCTGCAGCGCGGTTTCTCCCAGTTCATTTCTTAACAGCCATGCCGGCCGGTTGCCGCGGCGCCAGCCGGCCAGGCAAGCATGGCTGGCCAGATCGGCGCGCGTCAAGGGCGTGCCGCGCCGCTGCAGGTAGGCGGGCGAGGCGCAGATCACCAGATGCTGCTCGCCCAGGCGGCGGGCCACCAGGTCCGCATGATCGCCCAAGGTACCGATGCGCACGGCGATATCGATGCCTTCGCCCACCATGTCCACCGCCCTGTCGCGCAAGGAAATGGACAGGTCCAGCCGGGGATGGCGCTCGCCCAGCGCCAGCAGGGCTGGTAGGATGTGGCGCCGGCCAAAGGTGGTCGGCAAGTCGATGCGCAGGCGTCCGACAGGCTGCTGGTGGCCGGTGGCAAGGTAGGCTTCGGACTGTTCCAGCTCTTCCAGCACGCGCCGGCAACTGCCCAGGTATGCTTCCCCTTCCGTCGTCAGGTCGATGCGGCGCGTCGTGCGATGCAGCAACTGCACGCCCAGGCGCGCTTCCAGCCGCGAAATACTCTTGCCGACCGCCGAGCCGGTCACACCCAGCACCTGCGCGGCCGCCGTAAAACTGCCGCCGTCGACGGCCGCGACAAACTCGCGGATGCCTGCAAAACGATCTTCCATGTCATCGCCATTTCAAAAGTGTTCAATGCAATCGTGCCCAGTATAGCCAATTCTGGAATTAAAGGATGCAGTGCCCATCCTTTTACCCCCTAACTATCGCCAAAGGATGCAATTACACTGTCTTCATCGTTGCACGGCCTGGCACTTGCCCGGCATGGTTCGCTGGAGAAGAACATGAAAGCATGGCTGTTACAGGATTTCGGCTTGAACAATTTGCAGATGGCAGAGGTGCCGACGCCCGTGCCGCAGGCGGGCGAGCTGCTGGTAAAAGTGGGCGCCGTCTCGCTCAACTTCCGCGACAAGGCCATTGTCGACGGCATCTACGAGCCGCACATGGTGCCCAAGCCCCTGATTCCCGTGTCCGACGCCGCCGGCGTGGTGGTGGCCGTGGGCGCCGGCGTGAGCCGTTTCAAGGTGGGCGAGCGCGTCAATTCTCACCTGTATTCGCGCTGGATCGACGGCCCGCCAGGCCCCAACGAGCCCGACTATTGCTTCGGTTCGCCCTTGCCAGGTGGTCTGGCCGAATTCATGATCATCCATGAAGACAGCGCCGTCCGGGCACCGGACATGATGAGCGACGCCGAGGCCGCCACCCTGCCCATCGCCGCCCTCACGGCCTGGTATGCGCTGATGGATGTGGGCAACTTGCAACCGGGCCAGACAGTGCTGGTGCAAGGCACGGGCGGCGTATCGATCTTTGCCGCGCAGATCGCCCTGGCGCATGGCGCGCGCGTGATCGCCACGTCCAGCAGCGATGCCAACCTGGCCAGGATCAAGGCGCTGGGCGTGACAGACGGCATCAACTACCGGACGTATCCGCAGTGGGAACAGAAGGTGCTGGAGTTGACGGATGGCAAAGGCGTCGACATCACCATCGACGTGGCCGGCGGCGATGGCCTGAACCAGTCCGTTGCCGCCACCAAGGCGGCCGGCGTGATCGCACAGGTGGGTTTCCTGACGGGACAGACCACGGCGTTGAAACTGATGCCACTGATCTTCCGCCAGGCGACGATACGCGGCATCGCCGTGGCGCCGCGCACTTCGTTCGACCGCATGAATCCGTTCCTGGACAAGCACAACATCAAGCCCGTGATCGAGCATGTGTATGCGTTCGAAGAAGCCGTACAAGCCTATGAACACCTGTCGCGCGGTGCCTTTGGCAAGGTCGTCATCCAGGTCGCCAACTAAGCGGCGACCTGGCTTACTTCGCTTATTTGGCGCTGGCCTGTTCGCGCGCCTTGCCGAACGCATCGCCCGCCTTCCAGGCCGGCATCTTCACCGCGTTGGCCACGGCTTGCCCCAGGTTCAAGGTAAATTGCGCCTGCTGCGTCATGCCCGACAGATCCCAGCTGGCGTCGTACTCATCGGTGACTTGATGGTAGCGGGGGCCATAGGCGGCCGCCTTGGCTTTCGATGCGGCCACGTCCTTGATGTACTCGCGTCCGCCATTGATGGAAAACGCGGGCACACCCGCCTTGGCAAAGCTGAAATGGTCGCTGCGGAAATAGCCGCCGGCCAGGTCGGGACGCGCTTGCGCGATGTGCATGCCCATGGATTTCGCCACCGTGGCGGCCATGGCCCCCAGCTCCGTGCGCTCGCTGCCTTGCGCACCGATGTCGTGCGTGGCGCCAACAAAGTTCAGGCTGTCCAGATTCAGCGCGGCCGCCGTCTTGTTCAAGGGCCATAGCGGGTCGGCCGCATACGCGGCGCTGCCCAGCAAGCCCTGCTCCTCGGCCGCTACCCACAGGAAAATCTGCGTGCGCTTCGCAGGTTTTTTCACAGCTTCCTGCGCCATGGCCAGCAAGCCGGCCGTGCCCGAGGCATTGTCGACGGCGCCGTTGTAGATCGTATCTCCCGCTTTTTCGTCATCCTTACCCTGCTTGCCCAGGTGATCCCAGTGGCCGCTGTAGATGACGGCTTCATCCTTCAATGCCGGATCCGTACCCGGCACCATGCCGGCGATGTTGAATTGCTCCACCTTGCGCACGATGGACTTCATTTCGCCCGACAGCTTGGCATTCAAGGCGACGGCCTTGAAGTCCTTGCTTTCCGCCTGCGCGCGCAAGGCGTCCAGGTCCTGGCCGCCGGCCGCAAACAGGCGGCGCGCCGCGTCTTCCGCGATCCAGCCCTGCAACGGCGTGCCGGCCGTGCGGTTCGCCAATTGAAAACGCTCGCTGCCGCTCCAGCTATTCTGCACCACGCTCCAGTCGTACGATGCCGACGGTTTCGTGTGGATCAGCAAGACGCCAGCCGCGCCCTGGCGCCTGGCTTCCTCGAATTTGTAGGTCCAGCGGCCGTAATACGTGAGCGCCTTGCCGGCAAAGCGGTTCGGATCAAGAGCAGTCGGTTGCGGGTCGTTGACCATCATGACGACGATCTTGTTTTTGACATCGACACCCTTGAAATCGTTCCAGCCCTCTTCCGGCGCCGTGATGCCGTAGCCGACAAATACCAGTGGCGCGTCGAACGTGTGCGCGGCAACGGAGTCGCCCGTGGCCCAGACCCAGTCCGGACCGAAGGCCAGCGGCACGGCCTTGCCATCCGCCACCGCCTGCAGGCTGCTATCTTGCGGCAAGGACTTCACGCCGGCGATCTGCACGCTCTGGCGGTAGCTGTTGCCGCGCACGGGTTTCAAGCCGGCCATCTGCGCCTGGGTTTCCAGGTACGCCACCGTCAGGTCGGCGCCGCGCTGGCCCGTGCCCCGGCCTTCCAGTAAATCGTTGGACAGGAAGGCCAGGTGGGCGCGCAAGGGCGCTTCCTGCACCACGGGCAAACCGGTCGCGGCGTGGGCGGAAAACGCCAGCGCGGTCAAGGTCAGGGAAGAAAACAGCTTCTGCATAAGATCCTTTGGGTAAGAGGAGGAAAGCGGTCCGGCGGATAGCCGAGCCGGCGATTGTATGTCATGGGGAAAGGCGCATCAAAATGCGGACGAAAAAAATCCCCGCGGCAAGGGCGGGGATGTTTCAGGAAGAACGCTCAGACCAGCAGGGCCGCCGCCAGGGATTCGATCTCTTCCGCCGATTCCTCGAGGATGGTGTGCAGGGTGCTGCCGCCGATGCCGAAGTCGATCTTCGCCGCTGCCTGGCGCCGCGCGGCACTTTCCGGCGGGTGCAAAGGCGAGCCGACGGGCGACAGATCGTTGGCCAGCACCAGGGTCGCGCCCAAGGTACGGGGCGGGAACGTGCTGCCGCCGTGCCACATGCCTTCCACGGCTTGCAAGACCAGGTCCGGCACTTGCAGCTGGCGCAGCACGCCGCGGCCGATCAGCTTTTCGCCGTATTCGATCCAGTCTTCGGTATTGTCGTCCAGCAAACCCGGATATTCCTCGGCGCGCGACAGCAGATAAAAGCCGCCCACTTCGTGCACGATGGCGGCGAACATGGCCGTTTCCACATCCACGTGCGTGACTTTACGGGCGATCACCTGGCTCAGCGCGGCCACATGGGCCGTGTGTTCCCACAGCCGGGCCGCCTTGGCGCGCAATTGCGGGTCCGTGATCTGGCTGCCCAGCTGGCGCACGATGACGGACGCCACCATCGATTTCAGGGTGGCAAAGCCCAGGCGCGAGACGGCCGCGCGCACATTGGCGATTTCATTGCCGGAACGGTTGTAGGCGGCCGAATTGGCCAATGCCACGACCCGGGCCGACAGCAGCGGCTCGGCCATGACCATGCGGGCGGCCGCTTCGATATGGCAATCGGGGTCGTCCAGCGCTTCCTGCAGCTTCAAGGTGGCCTTGACGTTGGCGGGGAACGTCAGCTCACCCTTGCTCGCTTGCAACGCGATAATCTTGAATACTTCCAGTCTGTCCATGGGTCAATCTCCGGTACGGGCCTGTTCAGGCGCTGCTGTGTTGGACGGGCCGGGAATGCGCTCCCCGGCCCGGCTCCCGTTTCCGGCAATATTACAGCAAGTTTATACTCAAACCTATTACTTTCCGGAAACTTTCCCGGCCACGCCTTCGACAAAATAATCCATCTTCGTCAGCGCCGCATCGTCCAGCACGCCTTTGTCCAGGCGCACCTTGCCATCGTTATCCTTGATCGGCGCGCTGAACGGATTGAGCTTGCCAGCTACCAACTCTTTCTCACGCGCCAATACAAACTGTTTCACGTCGGTCGGCACGGCGGCGTTAATGCCTTCCAGCTTGACCATGCCATCCTTGATGCCGCCCCAGGTGCTGCTGGACTTCCACGTACCGTCGAGTACGGCTTGCGCCTGCTTCGTATAGTAATCGCCCCAATGGTGGGTGACGGCGGCCAGTTGCGCTTTCGGTCCGTATTTTTTCATGTCCGAGTGGTAGGCGATCGCATACTTGCCTTTCTCTTCGGCCGCCTGTACCACGGCGGTCGAGTCCGTGTGATGGGTGACCACGTCGGCGCCCTGGCCGATCAGGGTGATGGCCGCGTCGCGCTCCTTGCCCGGGTCGAACCAGCTATTGACCCACACCACTTTCACTTCCGCCTTCGGGTCGACACTGCGCATGCCGCGCGTAAAAGCGTTAACTCCCTGCAACACTTCCGGGATGGGGAATGCCGCCACATAACCGGCGACGTGGGTCTTGCTCATCTTTCCCGCCAACACGCCGGCCAGGTAGCGGCCCTCGTAGAAACGGGCATTCGTGTTGGCCACATTGACGGCCGTCTTGTAGCCCGTCAAATGAATGAACTTCACATTAGGAAATTGTTTCGCCACTTTCAAGGTGGGATTCATGTAGCCGAACGAGGTCGTAATGACCAGCTTGCTGCCCGTCTGCGCCAGGTCGCGGATCACCCGTTCCGCATCGGCGCTCTCCGGCACGTTTTCCACGTACTTGGTGGTGATCTTGCCGCCCAGCGCCTTTTCCATTTCCTTGCGGGCCTGATCGTGCTGGGTGGTCCAGCCCGCGTCGCCAATGGGGCTGATATACACGAAGCCCACATTCAGCGGAGCGGCAGCGGGCGCGGCGGCCATGGCGGGCATGGAGGACATCAGCGCAGCACCGCAAACGGCGGCGCACAACAGTTTCTTGGACATGGTTTTCCTTGTGGTCAGTGATTAATTTCCGGGATTGAAATTTTTCCCCAGCGAAGCGGGCATGTTGAGCTTGATGTAATTGGCGTTGCTGGAAATGAGCACGAGCACGACGATGGCCGCCACGTAGGGCAGCATCGACAGCAATTGCGACGCAATCGGTACGCCCAGCGCCTGCGCGTGGAACGTCAATATCGTGATGCCGCCGAACAAATAGGCGCCGCCCACCACGCGCGCCGGGCGCCAGGTGGCAAAGGTCGTCAGTGCCAGCGCGATCCAGCCCCGCCCCGCCACCATGCCCTCGACCCACAGCGGCGTGTAGACGAGCGACAGGAAGGCGCCGGCCAGGCCGCAGCAGGCGCCGCCGAACAGCACGGCCGCCAGGCGGATGCGGCGCACGGGATAGCCGAGCGCATGCGCGGACGCGGGCGACTCGCCCACGGCGCGCAGCACCAATCCTGCCCGCGTGCGGTACAAAAACCAGGCGATGGCCAGGCACAGCAGCAAGGACAGATACACCATTGGATGCTGGCGGAACAGGGCCGGGCCCAGCACGGGAATGTCTTCCAATACAGGGATGCCGAAGCGGCCGTTCTGCAAGCTGTTGCCCACGTACTTCAAGCCGATATACGTGGACGCGCCCGCGCCAAACAGCGACAAAGCCAGACCCGTCGCATACTGGTTCGTGCCCAGCCACACGGTCAGCCAGGCAAAGAAGCCGGACAGCACCATGCTGGCGCCCGCTCCTGCCAGGAAGCCCAGGGTGGGGCTGCCCGTGTTGACGGCCACGGCAAAGCCCGTGATGGCCGAGACCAGCATCATGCCTTCCGCGCCCAGGTTCACCACGCCCGCTTTTTCATTCACCAATAAACCGAGCGCGGCCAGCATCAGCGGCGTGCCCGCATTGATGCTGGCGGCGATCAACGGCGCGATGGTCAGCAGCAGGTTATCCATGTTTTCTCCAGCGCAGTTTGTATTGGATCAGCACGTCGCAAGCGAGCAAGGCGAACAGCAAGATGCCCTGGAACACGCCCGTGATGGCGCTGGGCAGACCAAGGCGCGACTGCGCCAGTTCGCCGCCGATATAAAACAGGGCCATGACGAAGCTGGAAAAAATCACGCCCACGGGATGCAAGCGGCCCACGAAGGCGACGATGATGGCGGCAAAGCCGTAGCCGGGCGAGACGGTGGGCGTCAACTGCCCCATCGGTCCCAGCACTTCGCAGGCGCCCGCCAGGCCCGACAGGGCGCCGCAAATCAGCAAGGAAGACCACAAGGTCTTGCGCGAAGAAAATCCCGCATAGCGCGCGGCGGCCGGCGCCATGCCGCCCACGCGCAGGCGGAAGCCGGCAATGCTGCGGGATAAATACAGCCAGCCGCCCAGCGAGGCCAGCAAGGCGAAGACGATACCTACGTGCAAGCGTGTGTCGCTGATCACCATCGGCAGCAGCAAGCCGTCCGACAGCAGTTTCGACTGGGGAAAATTGAAACCTTCCGGGTCGCGCAGCACGCCATACACAAGATAGCTGAGCAGCAATTGCGCGATGTAGACCAGCATCAGCGAGACGAGGATTTCGCTGGCGTTGTAGCGGTCGCGCAGCCACGCCACCAATCCCGCCCACGCCATGCCGCCCGCCATGCCGGCCACCAGGGACACGCCGATGATGGCCGCGCCGCCGACGCCATCGTCGAGGTACAGCGCTGCCGCGCCGCCGCAGATGGCGCCCAGGGTCAACTGCCCTTCGGCGCCGATGTTGTAGATGTTGGCGCGAAAGCAGATGGCCAGGCCGACGGCGATCAAGAGCAAAGGCGCCACCTTGAGACCCAGCTCGGACCAGCCGTGCGCGTCGCGCAAGGGTTCGACAAAGAAGACGGCCAGTCCCGCCAGCGGATCGTGTCCCAGCGCAATAAACAGCAACGCGCCGCACAGCACGGTGAGCAAGACGGCCAGCACCGGCGACAGCCACGACATCAGCCGCGATGGCGCGGGCCGAGCTTCCAGGCGCAAGGCAAACTTAGCCATGGGCTGCCTCCTGCGGCCACAACCCGCTCATCCATTGCCCCACCTGGGCCACGCTCGCGTCACCCACGTCGAGCGACGGCGAGATTTTTCCCTTCGCCATCACCAGCAAGCGGTCGCTGATGTCGAACAATTCATCGAGCTCCTCCGATACGACCAGCAGCGCGCAACCGGCGTCGCGCAGCGCCAGCAATTCGGCGCGGATTTGCGCGGCCGCGCCCACGTCCACGCCCCAGGTCGGCTGCGCCACGACCAGCACCGTGGGTTCGCGCATGACTTCGCGTCCGACTATATATTTCTGCAAGTTGCCGCCCGACAGGCTGCGCGCCAGCGCTTGCGGCCCGCCTGCCTTGACCTGGAAACGGGCGATGATGGCGGCCGCCCGCTGCGCGATAACCTTGTGGCGCACGAAGCCGTGGCGGATGGTGGCCGGTGTCTGCAGGCTCAACAAAACGTTGTCCGCCAGCCCCATATCGGGCACGGCGCCGCGTCCCAGCCTTTCCTCGGGCACAAAGCCGAAACCGAGGGCGCGTCGGCGTCCCGGCGGCAAGCGTCCCGCTGGCGTGCCATTCAGCACGATACTGTCGGCGGCCGCGCGCATGTCCTCGCCCGACAGGGCCGCCAGCAATTCCTGCTGGCCATTGCCGGACACGCCCGCGATGCCGACGATCTCGCCCGCGCGCACGTCGAAATTGATGTCCGTCAACTGTGTGGCAAACGGGTGGCTCTTCGGCAGATCCAGGCCCTTGACGCTCAGCATGGCCGCGCCGGGCGTGCGCGCCACGCGCGTGACGGCGGGCGGCTCGGCGCCGATCATCATGCGCGACAGGCTGGCCGCCGACTCCTGCGACGGATCGCACACGCCCGCGTTCTTGCCGGCGCGCACCACCGTGCAGGTATGGCACAGGGCGCGGATCTCGTCGAGCTTGTGGCTGATGTAGAGGATGCTGCAGCCTTCGGCCGCCAACTGGCGCAAGGTGGTAAACAGTTTTTCCACGGCGCCCGGCGTCAATACGGACGTCGGCTCGTCGAGGATCAACAGTTGCGGCTTGGCCAGCAAGGCGCGCACGATTTCCACGCGTTGGCATTCGCCGACGGACAAGGTGTGGACATGGCGCTGCGGCTCCAGGTCCAGGCCGTACTGGCGCGCCGTGTCTTCGATGCGCTGCGCCAGCTCCGCCATATTGGTGCCGGCTGGCAAACCGAGGGCGATGTTTTCCGTCACGGTCAAGGTGTCGAACAGGGAAAAGTGCTGGAACACCATGGCGATGCCCAGCGCCCGCGCGGCTGACGGGTTGGCGATCTCGACTTCGCTGCCATTCCACAGGATGCGGCCGCCATCGGGCTGCACGGCGCCGTAGATGATTTTCATCAGGGTCGATTTGCCGGCACCGTTTTCGCCGAGCACGGCATGGATCTGTCCGGGCGCGACGGTCAAATGGATGCCGTCATTGGCCACCACGGCCGGATAGCGCTTGCTGATATCGAGGAGTTCCAGGCGTGCCGTCATTGTTTTTTTCGTGCCTCGCTGCGTGGTATGCGGGATGTCGATCGGTGGAACAAATCAACACTCTGTCTCTATCGTATCGGCATCCGCGGCGCTTGGGGGGCGGGCACGGCGGCGCGCATTTCTATTTCCGCAAAAAAACAACACCTGTATACAATTTTGAAAAAAATTATCAGCTTTGCAGCGGCTGCCTTGCCCCGCAAGGGCGGGAAGGTGCGATGATTATATGCAGGAACTGATAGTAAGTATGCAGACAAGACATATCGCCCAGCGCGGCGCTTCTCGCATCATGGATTGAACGGTGCGCAATTTTCCTCATCGCAGCGCTTCGTGCGCACTACGCACCCTGCTATCCCCCGTTCCCGTTTTCTCACATCATCAGGAGCCGAAAGTGCCAAAAACCATACCGTGTCTGTTGCTCTGCCTCACTACCACTCTCGGCGTGGGCGCAACCGCCCAGGCTGCCGAATGGAGCGATACCGCGCTGAGCTGGCGCGCCGGCAATGACTACCGCGAGCCGTTCAATCCGGACGACATCAAGAAAAACATCTTCGCCATCACGCACGCCAGCGGCTACAAATACGGCAGCAATTTCGTCAACCTCGATTTCCTCATGTCCGACAGCAGGGACCCTGGCGCGCTCGGTAAAACATCCGGCGCGCAGGAAGCGTATCTGGTCTACCGCAACACCATCGACATCGGCAAGGTGCGCGGCAGCGACATCAAGTTCGGCCCCGTGCGCGGCGTCGGCGTTACCCTGGGCTTCGACGTCAACACCAAGAACGACGTCGGCTACAACTCGCGCAAGCGCATGCTGGTGGCCGGCCCCACCCTGATGTGGGACGTGCCCGGCTTCTTCAACACCAGCCTGCTGTTGCTGCGCGAAAGCAACGCCCCCAGCGGCGCCTTCCCGCCCATCTCACAAGTGACGGGCCGCTACACGTATAAAACGCACGCCATGCTGACGGGCGCCTGGGGCATCCCCCTGTCGCCGCTGTTCTCGTTCGAAGGCTTCTTTAACCTCATCGATTCGAAAGGCAACGATGAAGTGGGCCGCAAGACGGCAGTGGAAACGAACATCGACATGCAGGTGATGTTCGACGTGGGCGCGGCCCTGGGCAGCGCCAAGAACACCTTCCGCGTGGGCCTGGAATACCAGTACTGGAAGAACAAGTTCGGCAACTCGCCCGCCACCACGGGCAACGTGGGACAGACGGCGAAGACGCCGATGATACGCGCGGAGTATCATTTCTAATTGCAGCAATCAATACCCACGAACGTAGCGAATACCGGCATGGAAACTTTGTGCTGGAGAGACTACGTTCGTGGACAGCCACTACAGTATGACAAAGGCAAACGGAGCTGATTGCACACGCCCGTGCGCTTTCCGCATTTGACACGTCTGATTCCCTCCACGATACTTGACGCTTGCTCCACTCCGGTTAACAAGCGCCGTCGCCGCTTTGCCAGCACGCATGAACAGTCTTCTCTCCTCCTCCCCCTACATCGGCCGCTTCGCCCCCTCCCCCTCCGGTCCCCTGCACATGGGCTCGCTCGTTGCCGCCATGGCCAGTTATCTTGATGCGAAGGTGCATCGCGGCACGTGGCTGTTGCGTATCGAGGACCTGGACTATGACCGCAATGTCGAGGGCGCCGACGCCGGCATTCTGGCCAGCCTGCAGCGCTGCGGCATGCATTGGGATGGCGAGGCGACGTGGCAGAGCCGGCGGCTGCCGCTGTACGAGGCGGCGCTCAAGCAGTTGCAGGACGATGGGCTCGTGTATGCGTGCGGCTGTTCGCGCAAGGAGATCCAGGATTCGAACTTGCAGGCGGGAACGCCGAAGAATGGGGCCGCCGTGTATCCGGGCACGTGCCGTCACGGTTTGGCGCCGGGCAAGGCGGCGCGGGCCTTGCGGCTGCGGGTGCCGCAGGGGGCGGATGCGATGTACGCTTTTGCCGACCGCTGGGCGGGCCCGCAGCGGCAGGACCTGGCCAGCGAGGTGGGCGACTTTATCGTGCTGCGCGGCGACGGTTACTGGGCGTATCAACTGGCCGTGGTCGTCGACGATGGCGCGCAGGGTATCACGCAGGTGGTGCGCGGTGCGGACTTGCTCGATTCCACGCCGCGCCAGCTGTATCTGCAGGATGTGCTGGGCTTGCCCCATCCCGGCTTCCTGCACGTGCCTGTCGTCACGAACGACAGCGGCGAAAAGCTGTCCAAGCAGACGGGTGCCCTCGCCTTCGATACAGGAACACAAGCCGAACTACTGACGTCGGCGCTGCTGCCGGCCGCCCGCTTCCTCGGCCTCGACGTGCGTGCCGACAAGGTGGAAGATTTCTGGCGGCAAGCCATTCCCACCTGGGCGCAACGGCTGGCGCGCCTTCCCGAGCGCACTTAAAAAAACCCGCCACGGCGCGAACCGGGCGGGTAGCAATGCAGGCGCCAGCCGCTAGGGCCGGCGCCTGGTATCAGGCAATTAGAAGTTGCCTTTGAACTGTACGCCAAACTGACGTGGCTCATTGATGAAGCCCGTACGGTTGTTGAAGTCGATGGCGCCCGTGATGCGCTGGGTGTCGGTGATGTTGCGGCCAAAAACGGCCATTTCATACTTGCCAGCATCCCAGGTGTAGCCCACGCGCAAGCCGCCTTCGACCATTGCCTTGCCGGTGAACTCGGTCGCTTCATACAGGAAGAAGTTGATCTTGCTGCGGTAAGCCCAGTCCGTGAAGACGAAGAATTCGCCGTTTTCCATCGGGATCGAATAACGGCCCGTGGCAGTGATCGTCCACTTCGGCGCTTGCGGCAATGGATTGCCGTCGATGATTGCACGGTTGCCGGTGGTCAGCGAATCGGTCACGGTACAACGCGTTTGGGCGCAGGTAGCGATCGACAGGCTTGGATCCTTGATTTCCGTGAAGTTGTAGCTGCCGCCCAGGGACATCTTCAGGCTCGGCGTGACAAAACCTTCCAGTTCCAATTCCGCGCCACGGCCGTTCGTCTTAGCTGCATTGATCAAACGCGTCACGTTCGAGGTGCCGCCCACGACCGTCAATTGCTGGTTCTTCACCTGATAGTTGTACAGGCTGAAGGCCACGCGGGCGCGGCGCTCGAACAGGTCGGCCTTGATACCGGCTTCGAACGAGGTGATCGTTTCCGCATCGGCCACGGTGACAGGCACGCTGGTGCTGGCCGGGGCGATACTTGGCGCGCGGAAACCAGTGGCGACACGGCCGTAGAAGTTCACGTCCTTGTTGTATTTATAGGTACCGCTCAAGTCCCAGTTGACCTTGGCTTTGCTGACATCGGCGCTGGTCGGGCTGACCTGCACGATGTTGGTCGCTTCCACCGTGTTGAAATCCTTCTTGTCCTTGGTGTAGCGCAAACCGGCGCGCAGCATGAAGTCATCGTTGACGGCGTAGTTGACGGAACCAAACGTTGCCCAGGCCGAGTTCTTCTGGCGGCTGGCCAGATGCGTGGTCAGCACATGCGTGTTGGTATCGAAGTTGTCGGTGAAACCGTTGGCATCTTCATTGAAGTAGTACACGCCAGCCTGCCAGTTGAGCGGACCGGCATTTTTCGATTCGGCGCGGAATTCTTGCGAGTATTGCTTCACGCTGGTAATGCCGCCGGCCGTTTCAACCTGGAAAGGAATGAAGTTGGGGCTGGTCGGGCCAAGTCCGTTCGGCGTGCCGCCATCGATGTCGCCATGCGACACGTAATTGCCGACCTGTTCAAAGCCGGTGACCGAGTACAGTTTAATACCATCCAGGTCCCAGCTCAGGCGGGCGCTGGCGCCGTTGGTGCGCAGGCGCTGGAAATTCGGCGCATTCGTGAACGACTTGTTCGGATCAAAGCCGTCGACGATATCGTTCGTGCCCTGCTTGATCATGTTGGCGTAGAAGATGCGCGCGCTGCCCGTGGTGCTGCGCTGGTGCACATTGAACAGGGCGTTGAACATGGTGTTCGGCGCGTACAGCAGTTGCACGCGTTCGGCGTGTTCGTCGTAGCCGTCCAGTGCGTTTTTCTGGCCCGTAAACGTGTTGTCGACGTAGTCGTCGCGGTGCTGGCGCAGGGTCGAGAAGCGCAGCGCCCATTCTTTGCTCAGTGGCACGTTGACGGCGCCATCGAAGTTGGTCGTGTTGTGCGTGGCGGCGGAGACATTGTAATAGCCTTCAACCTTGTCCAGGTTCGGCTTGACGGATTCGAACTTGACCACGCCGGCAGGCGTATTGCGGCCGAACAAGGTACCTTGCGGGCCGCGCAATACTTCCACGCCAGCCACGTCGAAAATCGGATAGCCCTTGAGGATAGGATTTTCTTGCACGACATCGTCGTAAATCAGGGAAACAGGTTGCGATGCAAAGATGTTGAAATCGGTGTTGCCGTAGCCGCGGATGTAGAAGCGGGGGAAGGTACGGCCGTTCGACGATTCCACGTTCAGGCTCGGCACTTTGCCGGCCAGCACGCGGATATCCTGACCGCTGGAGACCAGCACGTCGAGCTTCTCGTCGCGCAGCAGCGAGACAGAGACGGGTACGTCGCGGATATTTTCCTTGCGGCGCTGCGCCGTCACGGTCACGGTTTCCAGCTGGCTGGCGGCAGGCGCCGTCTCAGCAGCGACTTCATCTGCATAAGCCGAGCCGATAGGCAGGGCAGCGGACAGTGCCAGCATGGCGGCGCTTTTGGCGCACAACCGCTTGTGCATCTTGGACATCTTGATCATGTTGTTTCCCAGAAGTTTAAAAAAAGAATTGCGAAACCTGTCTCCGGCTTATGTACGGCGCTGGATGATCGTGTGCACCATCACGGTGCAGCAGCGCGAGCGAATGTCTCTCCGCTCCTGGCGTCACTGGCTCTGCCCTGGCTGTCGTGCTGGCTGACAGCGGTAGCGGCCGCATCTCCAGGATGTCTGATGAACACCAACTTTTGAGTAAGGCGCCAATTTAATTCAAGCGCCTTATGCGCTGCAAGAATATTGTTATGTAAAATATTCATTCATCAACATAAAGGGCCCACTAGTGGTTATTCAGCCACAATAACGCCCTTGCCTTGCTATTTGCCCTGATGACTTGCCCTATGGCATGCCTTTTTCGCCAGGCCAGACGAAAGCGGAATTGGCATCCTGCAAGACAGCCCCGACGGTAAAAATAGTTGTAATATCGCCAGACTTGCGCTGCCATGCCGCCCCATTCCAGTGCGGCGGCGGCCCCCTGCACCATCGTTGATCGCCGCCATGCCAGAACCCAGCCTGCCCAGCAATGCCGTCCCGTCCTCCACCGTCGCCGCCCAGGCGGCGCATTTACTGCTAAGCGCCCATTGCGACATCGTCTGGAGCACGAAAACCTTCGGCCAGTTCGATGCCGACCAGCCCACCTGGCGCGCCTTCACGGGCCAGACCGAGGCCGAACTGCTGGGCCGCGGCTGGGTCAATGCCCTGCATCCGGATGACCGCAACTTGCCTTACGTCGTGCCCTCGCACCTGACCAGCGTGTTCGAAGCGGAATACCGGCTGCGCCACGTCAGCGGCGCCTACCGCAATATGCTCGTGCGCATGCTGCCGGTGCTGGCTCCCGATGGCAGCATCGTTGAATGGCTCGGTTCGCATTGCGACGTGACGCAGCAACGGCAGACGGAACAGCGGCTGCGCCTGGCCATGCAGGGCGGCCGCATGGGTACGTGGGAGATCGACCTGGGCAGCGGCAGCATGGCCGGCTCCGACGCCTTCAAGGCCAATCTGGGCCTGCCGCCTGACAGCCACATCGATTACGCGCAGCTGACGGGCGCCATGCTCGACGGCGACCTGCAGCACTGGCAAACGGTGGTGCACGCGGCCATCGCCAGCGCCGGCGATTTTGAAGTCGACCTGCGCGTGCGCTGGCCCGATGGCTCGCTGCACTGGGCACACATGCGCGGCACCTGCGCCAGCGACGGTGCCGGCAACGTGATCGGCCTGTCCGGTATCTCGCTCGACCTGACGGCCAGCAAGCAAAACGAGGAAACCCTGCGCCTGACCCTGGCGGCCGGCGAAGTGGCCACCTGGAACTGGGACATCGTTGCCGACCGGGTCACAGCCGACAGCAATATGGCCCGTTTGTTCCCCGTCAATGCCGATGCGGCCACGGCGGCGCCGCTGGCGCGCTACATGGACATCATCCATCCCGATGACCGAGAACAAGTCAGCGCGCAGATTACCGAGGCGCTGCAGGCGCACACGCCGTTCGAGGCCAGTTATCGCGTCGGCGCCGGCGATGGCCAGTACCGCTCGGTCATCGCGCGGGGCCGCGCGGAATACGCGCCCGATGGCACGCCCCTGCAATTGCCCGGCGTCCTGCTCGACATCACGCGCCAAAAGCAGGTGGAAGATGCGCTGCGCCGCAGCGAGGAACGCTACCGCACCCTGATCGAGCTGATGGACCAGGCCTTTTGCGTCATCGAAATGCTGTACGACGAACAGGGCCGCCCCGTGGATTTCCGCTACCTCGAAGGCAATCCCTCCTTCGTCAAGCAATCGGGACTGGAAAACGCCATCGGCAAGACCATCCGCAGCTTCGTGCCCGACCACGACCAGCACTGGTTCGACCTGTACGACCAGGTCGTCAAGACCGGCGAACCCGTGCGCTATGAAAACGAAGCCGTGGCCATGGAGCGCTGGTTCGAAGTCTTCGCCGCGCGCCTGGGCGGCCCCGGCAGCCGCCTGCTGACGGTGCTGTTCAGCGACATCAGCGAGCGCAAGCGCTCGGAGCAGCAATTGCGCCAGCTGGCCGACAACCTGTCCGAAATGGACCGGCGCAAGACGGAATTCCTGGCCACCCTGGCGCACGAACTGCGCAACCCGCTCGCACCCATCCGCAATGGCTTGCAGATCATGCGCCTGGCCGCCGACAAGCCCGCCACCGTGGCGCGCGTGCGCGACGTGATGGAGCGGCAAGTCAATCAGATGGTGCATCTGGTCAATGATTTACTCGACGTGGCCCGCATCACGCGGGGGCAGATCGAACTCAAGCTCGAACGCACGGACTTGAAAACCATCGTCGCCAGCGCCGTGGAAACGAGCATGCCGCTGATCGAAGCGGGCCGTCATCAGTTGCGTGTAGAACTCGACGAACAGGCGCTGCCGCTCGAGGCCGACCCCACGCGCCTGGCGCAAGTGCTGGGCAATTTGCTCAACAATGCCGCCAAATACACGCCGGCCGGCGGCCACATCGCCTTGCGCGCGCGGCGCGACGGCAACGCGGCGCTGATCGAGGTGGAAGACAGCGGCGTGGGCATACCCGCTGAATCGATTACGACCGTGTTTGACATGTTCACGCAAGTGGGGCAAAACATGGGAAGGGCTCAGGGCGGCCTGGGCATCGGCCTGTCGCTCGTGCGTCGCCTGGCCGAGTTGCATGGCGGCAGCGCCGCGGTGACCAGTCCCGGCGCCGGCCTGGGCAGTACCTTCAGCGTACGCTTGCCGCTGCTGGCGGCGGCGCCAGCAACACCCGCATCACCCGCCGCGTCCGCCGCGTCCGCCATTGCCGCCAGCGGCCCGCAATTCCGCGTGCTGGTGGTCGACGACAATGTCGACGCGGCCGTTACCCTCGCCGCCGTGCTCGACATGATGGGCCATGCCACGCAAGTGGCCCATGATGGCGCGCAAGCCCTGGCCGTGGCGCCGCAGTTTTTACCGGACGTCATCTTCCTCGACATCGGCTTGCCCGGCATGAACGGCTACGAAGTGGCGCGCGCGCTGCGCCGGATACCGGCCGGCACCAACGTCGTGCTCGTTGCATTGACGGGCTGGGGCGCAGAAAACGACCGCAGCCAATCGAGCGCGGCCGGCTTCGACCACCATCTGACCAAACCGGCCAACCTGCTCGCCATCGGCGAACTGCTGGCCACCCTTTCCACTCCAAAAACACTGACAGACCATGACTGAATCCCTGAACCACGCCCGCCGTAACCTCCTGCTGGCCGGCGGCGCTACCCTGCTGTGCCCGGCACCGCTGCTGTTTGCCGCGCCCGCCACCAGCATCGCCACCGCCCAGACGCAACTGGCCGCGCTGGAACAAGCCGCAGGCGGACGCCTTGGCGTTGCCGCCTGGCGCCAGGGCAGCGAGCTGCGCGTTGCCTATCGCGCCGACGAACGCTTTCCCTTGGCCAGCACCTTCAAGGCCATGCTGGCGGGTGCCGTGCTGGCCCGCAGCGTCAGCCAGCCGGGCTTGCTGGATCAGCACGTGCGTTACGAGAAAAAAGAACTGGTCACCTATTCGCCCATCACGGAAAAGCACCTGGCCGACGGCATGAACGTGGCCGATCTGTGCGCCGCCACCTTGCAGTACAGCGACAATAGCGCGGCCAATTTCTTGATGACATTATTAGGCGGGCCGCAAGCCGTGACGGCGTTTGCGCGCAGCATCGGCAATACGGTGTTCCAGCTGGAACGCTGGGAAACGGAATTGAATAGCGCCATCCCTGGCGAAGTGCGCGACACGGCCAGCCCCGCGTCGATGGCGCACAGCTTGCAGCAATTATTGTTGGGAAATAGCTTGCCGGCACCGCAGCGCCAGCAACTGGACACCTGGATGCGCGGCAACACGACGGGCGACAAGCGCATCCGCGCCGGCGTGCCTGCCGGCTGGCAAGTGGCCGATAAAACCGGCTCGGGCGCGTATGGCAGCGTCAACGACATTGGCGTGGCCTACCCGGCCAGCGGCGCGCCGCTGATTATTGCCGTGTACTACACGCGCGAACAGAAAAAAGCGGACACGAATCAGGACATCATCACGGCCGCCACGCGCATCGTGACGGCCGCGCTGGTGTAATTACTTCGGCAGTGCTGCCATGAAACCCGCATACGTGGACCAGGCGGGGTCGGCCGCGCTGCGGATTTCGATCGGGAACTTTGGAAGCGGCGCCAGCGCCGTGTTCAGACGATTGAAAAACTCTTCGCCCGACTGCGTGTAATAAATCCATTCACGCAAGTTTTCGCCCGTGGACACCAGCGCCAAGGTGGCGAAGCCGTCTTCTTCCACCACGGGCGCCAGCGCCGCTTCCAGTTCCTCCATGTGCTCGCGCTCGTTCGGCGCGGGCATGCCCGTTTCGTCCTCGTAACGCCAGGCAATGATGATGCGGTCCGGCTGCGACGACAGGTCCCAGTCGTCATGGAAAGTATCGACATAGCGGTAGATGATGGCCATCTCGTCGCTATGCGTGACGATGGTGCCCCAGCTGCGGGCGGAAGTGGAATTTTCGTTCATGGTTGCAACAGTCAAAAAATAAATCAAGGGTGCGCAGCTTACAGCACTGGCGGGCAAGTCACATTCCATGCGTCATACTGGGCACCGCTCTTGCGCAGCCAGACGCGGGCGTAGCTGTCGCGGTCGCTCTTGAACACGAGCGCATAACGCTCTTCCGCACGCGGTGCGGCCGCGCCCACATCGACGGCCGCCAGCGCAAACTTCAGCGCCCGCAACGGGGCGCAGGCCGTATTGCCAGCCATCAGCAAGCGCGCCCGTTCCAGCAGCGACTTTTGATACAGCAACACACCTTCCAGTTCCCCATCAGGGACACGCTGCAGCATGCGCACGGGTTCAGCCACCGCGCGGCAGGTGCCACGGTCGAGCCAGGCGTAATACTCCATCCCCGCCTCCTGCCAGCGCGCCTGCTTGCCCTCGCCGTGCAGCACGAACTTGGTGCGCTGCGTCCGGCACAGCGCGCCATGGCCGCGATACGGCGACGTTTCCACGCTGCCCACCACTTCGCTGCCGCGTCCGCCCACCACGGGCACGCTCTCGAACACGGTGCGCGCAGCGGGCTCGCCCGGATATTGCTGCGCATAAAATTCCAGCAAGGAGGCGCGCTGCTGCGCATCCACCGCAACCGCCTCGGCGGCACCGGCAGAGAGGCACATGGCTGACACGACACACAGCGCCAAGGGGCGCACGAAATAAGCTGGCATGTATCCTGGCATGGCATTCCTTCAATCGACGTTCAGGGGCGGGTATCGCCCAAGCGCAGATTATATAGTTAGCAGGAAATACCGGGAGAAGCGCGCGTCAGGACGTGTGCAAGCTGACGTCCTCGGGCGCGACGGGGCACAGCGCACGTTCCAGTATAAAAATGGGGCGCAATCGCTGCGCCCCACTATCCAAGCTGCCAGTTCCTCACGCCATCAGCGCTGGTAATTCTTGAAGAAATTCCAGCTGATCACGGTGGCGTCCGGGCCCAGTTCATCGCTGAAGGGCCATCCGGGAGGGCCGCCGCTCCACGCGTGGTTCATGCCTTCGACCGTGTATTTTTGCGCGATGACGGCGCCGTTGCGCAGGTACGTGTCGATGGAGTAGCTGCGGCCGTACGGCACGGTCTGGCGCACGATGCTGTCGGCACGGTAGCGCACGCTGTCATTATCGAGGCCATCGTCGCCATAGTCGCTGGTCTGCAGGAATTGTTCGATGGTTTGCTCGCCGTTGACGGGGTTGACGACGATGTCGGACGTGCCGTGGAACACCATCGTCGGCATCAGGCGGCGCGGCGAGCCGGAGCAGCGCCACGCATCCTTGCCCCGCACCTTCGGGTCGAACGAGCTGCCGTTGAACAGCGAGTCGGCAGCCGTGACCAGGCCGATGGCGCCCTTGTACATGCCGCCCGAATGCACCATCACGGCGGCGAACACGTCCGAGTAACAGGCGGCCATGATGGACGCCATGGCGCCGCCAGCCGAGATACCCGTCACGTACACGCGGCTATCCTGCACCGCATAGTTGTTCTTGACCTTGTTCAAGATGCCCATCAGCACGGCCGGCTCGCCCGTGCCCCGCTCCTGGTTCAGCGGCAACATGAAATTCCAGCAGCGCATGGGGTTGGCCGTGGCGTTCTGGCGCGGATAGACGACGATGAAATTTTCGCTGTCAGCCAGCTGGTTATAGCGGCTGACGGCGGCCATGCTGTTGGGCTCGGAACCGCAGCCGTGCAGCATCAGCACCACGGGCAGCGGCGTGTTGGCGTTGTAATTGCTCGGTAGCCAGACCTGGTATTCACGCGTGCCCCACAGGCTCGCGTACAGGCCGAAATCCCACTGCCCGGCGGCAGCCGGCAGCGCGGCCAGCAAGCCGCAGGCGGCGATGAGTGCAGATAAGAAGTGACGCAGTTGGTGATGCAGATGTGCCATGCCAGTCTCCTGATTGTTATTAAGGACGAAAACAGCGACAACTAACCAGCCTGGCGCTAACCAGGCTGGCACTTCAACAACCTTTTAGAACTTGTAGCCGGCCTTGGCGATGATCTGGCGCGGCGGGCCGTAGAAACCGTCGAGGATGAACACGGCCGGAATGTTGTAGCCATCCGTGCGGTAGCGTTTATTGCCCAGGTTGCTGCCATGCAGACTGAAGGTCCAGTTCTTCGGCGCTTCCCACACGACGCCAGCCGTCCAGATGCTGTAGCCGCCTTGCGCCAGGGTTTCGCTCAAGTCCGTGGTCGGGTAGACCTTGCTGCGGTAGCCATAGCCGACCATGCTGCGCAAGGCGCCGCCGAAGATGTCGCGGTCCGTGCGCGTCAGGTTCAAACCCACTTGCCGGGCTGGCGTATTGCTGAACTTTTGCGTATCCGCAATGTTCTTGCCACCGCTCATGAACTCGTCATAGCCAGCGCTCAGCAGGGCGAGGAAGCCGTTGACTTCCCACTGGCGGTTGGGCCGCCACGAAAATTCGAACTCGGCCCCTTTCACGGTTGCCTTGCCGGCGTTCGTGAAGTCGCCATAGAAGCCCGGCACGCCGCCCGGCTGCACATAGCTGGTGAACACCGACAACTGGATATCCTTGTAGCGGTTGTAGAACAGGGCCACGTTGGCGTCAAACGTGTCGTCCGGCGCCGCGTACTTCATGCCCACTTCCAGCGCGTCGAGTTTTTCATCCTTGTACGGCCGCGCGGAATCGGGCACCACCAGGTTGTTGGCGCGCACGTTGTAGCCGCCCGACTTGAAACCGCGTGACAGGTTGCTGTAGAAATTCGTCGTCTTCGACGCTTCGTAGCGCACGGACAGTTTCGGCGAGGTATTGCTGACCGACAAGGACTTGTCGAAGTCGGCCGCCGTCTGGATGGGCCGCGTAAAGCCCACGTCGGCAAAAGCGCGGTTCAGCACGATGGCGCGCTTCTCCTCGCGCGTATGGCGCAAGCCCGCATTGATGCTCCACACCTTGCCCAGCGGCCAGGTCCAGTCCGTGTACAGCGCCGTGCTGTCCGTCTCTACCGTGCTGACGGCGGCCGTGAACTGGCGTCCCAGGAAGTTGTTGTAGATGCCGCCGCCGGCCGTGCCTTCGAAGCGGTACAGGCCGATCACGCCGGCGCCGTAGTCGCCGCTGTACGAGGCCTGCAATTCCAGGCTCTTCTGTTCATCGCGCGAGTCGCCGAACACGTCGGCGATGGGCAGCGGCAAGCCGTCGAAGTCGATGGTTTGCTCGGAGGTGCTGCGCCGCTTGGCGCCGATCACTTTGACGGACCAGTCGTTCGACAAGGTGTAGTTGGCCACCAGCGAGCCGCCCCGGTTATGCGTGAAATTGTTGCCCGGCATGCCGCTCTGGATGTCATACGCATCCGTGCTGGCCGGCCGCTTGAGCGGATCGAAAGCGCTCACGCCCATGCGCTGGAAACCGCGCACGCCCGATTTGTCGTCCGTGGCGTCCAGGCTCAGCACGACGGTGAGAGGGATGTCCTGCGGAAAATAGCCGACGGACAGGCGCGCGGCCGTGCTGTCCTGGTCGCTGACCTGTTCGCCATTGAAGGTGTTGCGGCCGAAACCGTCACGGTCCAGCTTGGCGGCCGCCAGGCGCGCGCGCCAGGTGCCGCTCTCGTTGGCCAGATTGAAGGCGGCCTTGAAGTTGCGCTGGTTGTAGTTGCCGATACCCACTTCCGCCGATGCGCCGTTTTCCTTCGCCAGCGGACGCGAGATATATTTGATGGCGCCGCCGATGGTGTTCTTGCCGTACAGGGTGCCTTGCGGACCGCGCAGCACTTCGATGCGCTGCACGTCGAACACGTCGAGCAGCGCGCCTTGCGGACGGGCCATGTAGACGTCGTCAAAATAAATGCCCACGCCCGGGTCCACGCCCCAAACGGGGTCGGCCTGGCCCACGCCGCGAATGAAGGCCGTCAATGTCGTATTCGTGCCGCGCGACGCGTACACGGTCAGGTTCGGCACGCGCTCCTGCAAGTCGGCCAGGTTCTGGATATTCGCCCGTTCCAGGGCCTTGGCGGAAAACGCCGTGACGGCCAGCGGCACGTCCTGCAGGCGCTCTTCGCGGCGGCGGGCAGAGACCGTCACAGTTTCCATGCGTTCTTTCGCCTCGCTGGCTTCCTGGGCGGTGGTGGCAGTAGCCGGGATGGCTTCCTGCGCCTGGGCCTGGGTGGCAAACGCGCCGGCAACGGCGAGGGCGGCGGGCATCAATTTCAAAGCAAGTTTCATAGCGTCTCCAATGTCAGGCTTGCCTGCCACCAGGGAAGACGGCCGGATGCCAGGATCGCAAGACGTAACGGTACCGGCGCGCGCAATGCGAGCACCTGCCCTGCGATGACTGTTTCCCGGCCCTCGGCCCGTGCGGCGAGTGGCCTGTTTATTTTGAATTTATGGTAAGGAAGGACTGCAACAAGGTATTCACACGCTGCGCCTGGTCCAGGGGCGTGGCGTGGCGCGAGTTCGCGATGATCTCGATCTCGCACTGCTGAAACTGTGCGGCAAAGGCCCGCTTGCTGGCGACGGGCGTGTAATCCTGGTCGGCCGCCATGATGAAAACGGGCATGGCCAGGGCCTGGAAGTGAGGATCGATATCCCAGTGAAAAATGGCGTCCAGCGCGGCCAGGTAGGCGCGCTTGTCCATGCCCGCCATCTGCGTGGCGAAGCGCTCGACGAGGGCCTTCTGGGCAGGATCGGGAAACAGCTTCTTGCCGATGATCTTGCCCATGGTTTTCAGGCCAAACGTGGCGATCACCGTGCGGCGCAGCCAGTAGGCAAACAGCAGCGCGGCAGGTTTTCTGCCTTGGAACGGTTGAGAATTGATCAGGCACAAACTGGCCACCCTGCCCGGCGCACGGTTGGCCATTTCCAGGCCCACCATGCCACCCAGGGAAAAGCCGACGATGTGCGCGCGCGGCACGTCGAGCTGGTCCATCAGGTTGAAAAGGTCGTTGGCGAAGTCGCCGATCTGCCAGTCGCCATTGGGCGCGGGACTGGCGCCATGGCCGCGCAGGTCGGGCACGATCAGACGAAAGGTACCGCCAAGGGCATCGATTTGCGGGCGCCAGTCTTCGGCGCAGGAACCGAGGCCGTGCAGCAAGAAAACGGGCTCTGACTGCGCGGCTTCGCCCTGCCCCGTCTCAGTTCCGAGACCCAGGTCGAGGTAATGCAATGGAACATCGGATGTCGTGTGACGCCGCATTCTGTCTCCTTGCTGTTGAACATGCTTTGTGTTCAGGTGCAGGAATATGTTTTCCCGCTGTTGGAAAACATAATACGGAATCCGAATTCCGATTTCAAGTTAAATCGCTAAATAGTTCAAGTCAGGTAATTTAAAGCAACACGCACCAGTTCATCCTCGAGCGCCGCGCCTGACAAAAAGGACAGCGAGCCCGTTAGGGTGTGCTGGTTCAGGATGCCCAGCAGCACGGGCGGCACCACCATCATCGCCTGTGTCGGGTTCGGGTGGCGGATGCTGGACGACTTGCTGGCCAGCACGGCCACCGTGCGTTGCGAGATCAAATGATTGATCTGATGCACCCTGTCGCGAAATTGCGCATCCTGCGACGCGCGCGTGATCAAGGCGCGCAAGACGCCGCTGCGCCCACCATTCACGGCCACGAACATGGCCACCATGGCGCGGATGAACTCTTCCAGGCTGCGCCCTTCCCACTGGCGCAGCTCCGTCAGCGTCTCGACCTTTTCCACCATGTCGGAAAAAAAGCGCTGCAGCAACAAACGGCTCAAGGTGTCCTTGTCGCCCAATAAACGGTAAAACGTGCCCACCGAGGTTTCCGCCAGCTTGGCCAGGTCGGCCACGCCGATTTCATCGAAACGGTTTTCCGCCAGTAACTGTTCACCGACCTGCAGCAGGCGCTCGAACGCCTGTTTGCTGCGCGCCTGGGTGGGCTCAGGGGGAACGATCATCTGCGGGAAGGGCATCGGAAAGGAAGGCATGCGGCGTCGGCGTCTCTCGATAGTGGAACCGTGGTTCCGTTATGGGTGCGCGTATTGTAACGCGGGAGACGGCCGATGGGTGCGTTCAAATGTGCTACCTGCCCTGCCACTCCATGTAGACGTCGGCGCGCTGGTAATGGGCGTCGCCGGCCGGTCGCGCCACGTGGGTAAAACCGCTGCTTTCATACAGGCGGATGGCGGGCGCCAGCTTGCTGTTCGACTCCAGGAACAGCAGTTGCGCGCCGCTGGCCTCGAAGGCGTCAAAAGCCCGTTCGATCAGCCGGCGCGCGATGCCCAAACCCTGGCATTCGGGCGTGACGGCCATCTTCGACAGCTCGATGCTGCCATCGCCGGCGCGGATCAGGGCGCACGTGCCGACGATCTTGCCGTCCAGGCGCGCGAGGAAAATCTGCCCGCCAGCGTCGAGAATAGAACTTTGCGGATCGGACAGCACCTTGTCATCGAGTGCCTCGACATAGAAATAGCGTTCCAGCCAGGCGATATTCAGGCGCTTGAAATCGGGCGCATAATCGGGGGCGTAATCGATGATTTCCACGGCGGCCCGCTCGCGCTGGCGCCGGCAAGCGGCGATGGTCTCGCCGAAACCTTGCGCCTGCAAGCGTGCTTCGGCCCGGTCCAGGCTGGCCATCAGCTGCGGCGTGCCCTGTTCGAACACGGCATCGACGGCCGCGCGCACATCGTCCCACAGCGGCGCCATGTCGCGCAACAAGGCTAGCCCGGCGTCGGACAGCGCCAGCAGGCGGCGGCGCTCGTCCTTGGCGTCCGGCATCTCCGCCACCACGCCGGCATCGAGCAGCTTGCGTCCCAGCTGCACCACCACCGGATGCGTCTGCCCGATCTGCGCGGCCAGGGCCGTGATCGACGTGGGGCCGTTGTCGCGCAACAGCAATAACAAGGGGAAACAGCGTGACGTCAGTTCGACGCCGGCGGCCAGATAACTGGTATCGACACCGGCATACAATTGATCGGAAAGACGGCGCAGGCGGCTGGCCAGCATCAGCGAGCCATAAGTTTGCAGGGAGGAGGACATGTTGAGCAGATATATGTAAGTAGTTACGTATACGGTAACGCAAACCTGTCTTGCAGGTCAAGCGCTGGCTTAGTCCTCTTCCAGCGCCGCTTGCAGTCTGGCCTGGAATACCGCCTCGGCCAGTTCGCCCAGTCCCGGCCACACCTGCGTCAGCCAGCGCCTGCCCTCCTCACTCACCGCCACATACGGCGCGTCACGCGTGGCGCAGGCCAGGCCGATTGCGATGACTTGCCCCGCATCGTCCAGGCCGCCAGCGACCATGGCGTCGATGGGCATGGCGATCAGCTCGGCAGTCAAATGCGGACGCAGCAGGCAGGCGGGTGCGATGATGGCGAACGACGCTTCCACATAGCTCCAGCAATTGGTGGGCCAGTGGGCGGCTTTCACGTTTTCCACGAAGGCAGCATCACTGAGCGTTTCCGGATGGGCTTGCGCCTGTTCATAAAAGGCGGCCAAGGCAACGAGTTGGGGCGGAGAAGTCCAGGTGGGCATCAATCTTGATCCAGGCAAAGCCGCTCCATGCCGGCGGCAAAGGCGGACTGTAGCATGTTCAAGCGGCACGCTGAAACGCGGCTGGGCCGGGCATACTGCCGGCATCGCTCTCGCCCCTTTACCTGAGAAAATCCATGTCGGACTACGCCATCACCATCGCCTGCTTTGCACAGATGCCGCGCTCCCTGACGATGCTGTTAACTAAAAGCCAAGAACGCGCCCAGGCACTGGGTTTCGATGCGCAAAACCTGCTCGACGCGCGCCTGGCGCCCGACATGCACACCCTGGCGCGGCAGGTGGAATTCACGCGTACCCAGGCGCAGGAAGCCGCGTGCCGGCTGACGCGGCAAGCGCTGCCCCTGCTCGCCACGCCCGCCAACCTGCGGCAAGCCAGGGCACTGTTTCCGGCGAAAAGCCTAAAAGCGCTCGTCGCGCAGCGCCGGCATCACCAGTTCGCGCACAAACGAGGCATTCGACAGACTCAGCAGCATGCGCACAACGGCGACGACGTCATGCACGGGAATCAGCTCGCCTTCACCCCGCGCGGCAGCGTCCGCCAGCGGCACGGCCAAGCCATCATAGGTATTCAAATAGCCCAGCTGCAACGCCGTCACGGCCAGTCCCTGTTCGCGGAAACCTTCGCGCAAGGCGTCGGCGATGCCGTTCAGCGCGAATTTAGACGCGCTGAACGTCACTTCCGGGCGGCCGCTCTGGCGCAGGCCTGACGTGGAGCCCGTGAGTATCAGCTGCGGCTTGCCGCTGGTCAGCAAGCGGGGCACCAGACGCTTGAGCAGCAATATCGTCGCCGTGATGTTGGTATTGACCATGTCGACGATGGCGTCGTCCGCATCGCCGAGAAAAGCGTAGTCATCGCTGAAGGCCTTTTCTTCCCACACTCCGAGGTTGTAGATCACGGCATCGAGCGCGGCAGGCGCTTCGCGCGCGATGCGTTCGACGGCCTCGGCGGGTGCCGCCAGGTCCGCTGCGATCCATTGCAGCTGCGTGCCCTGGCCGGCAGGCAAGTCGGCGGGTTGCTGGCGCGATACGCCGATGACGGCATGTCCGTCCGCGAGCAAACCGTCCACCAGCGCGCGTCCCAAGCCCCGGCTGGCGCCCACGATCATGATGTGCATACTGTGTCCTTTCCAATGAAGTCAACGCCGATGATAGCGGCGTTGTATTAAGCACAGCTGAGGCTGCTCCCCCTACGCGCCGCATTTACTCACGCGACGGAAATGCGTATGCTAGCTCTGGCAATCTCCGATAACACACAAGAACGAGACACATGCCTACTTCCAACACCGCCGCAATCAACGCCGCTAGCCGTCCCCTCACCCAACAAGACTACAAAACCCTGTCGCTGGCCGCCTTGGGTGGCGCGCTGGAATTCTACGACTTCATCATCTTCGTCTTCTTTGCCAACGCCATCGGCCAGCTGTTCTTCCCGCCGGAAATGCCGGAATGGCTGCGCTTGCTGCAAACCTTCGGCATCTTTGCCGCCGGCTACGTCGTGCGTCCGCTGGGCGGCATCGTCATGGCCCACTTCGGCGACTTGCTGGGCCGCAAGCGCATGTTCACCCTGTCCATCCTGATGATGGCCGTGCCGACATTGCTGATCGGCCTGCTGCCAACGTATGCCACCATCGGCCTGGCCGCCCCGCTGCTGCTGCTCTTGATGCGCATCTTCCAGGGCGCAGCCGTGGGCGGCGAAGTGCCGGGCGCGTGGGTGTTTGTGTCCGAACACGTGCCGAGCCGTTTCACGGGCTTTGCCTGCGGCGTGCTGACGGCGGGCCTGACGGTCGGCATCCTGCTCGGTTCGCTGGTGGCGACGGGCTTGAACACCGTCTACACGCCGGCAGAAATCACCGAGGGCGCCTGGCGCTATCCATTCCTGCTGGGCGGCATCTTCGGCTTTGGCGCCATGTATCTGCGCCGCTGGCTGCATGAAACGCCCGTCTTTGCGGAAATGCAGCAACGCAAGGCGCTGGCCACGGAAATGCCCTTGAAATCCGTGCTGCGCAGCCACCGCGGCGCCGTCGTCGTCTCGATGCTGCTGACGTGGATGCTGTCGGCCGGCATCGTCGTCGTCATCCTGATGACGCCTGCCCTGCTGCAAAAGATCCACCACATCGCGCCGCGCACCACCTTGGTCGCCAATACCGTGGCAACACTGTGCCTGGCCTTCGGCTGCATCATCGCCGGCATGCTGGCCGACCGCCTGGGCGGCAAGCGCGTGATCTTCGTCGGTTCCGTGCTGCTGGCCATTTCCACATATATCTTCTACACCACCGTCGGCAGCCGCCCCGACCTACTGCTGCCCCTGTACGCAATGACGGGCCTGTTCGTCGGCGTCGTCGGCGCCGTGCCCTATGTGCTGGTGCAGGCGTTCCCGGCCCAGGTGCGCTTCTCCGGGCTGTCGTTCTCTTACAATTTGTCGTACGCGATTTTTGGCGGCCTGACGCCCGTGGTCGTGACCCTGATGCTGAAGAACAACGTGCTGGGCCCCGCCTATTATGTGATCGGCGTGTGCGTGGTGGGCATGCTGACGGCGCTGTTCATCAAGGATCAGCGGCAGACCGTGGGACGCTAGACCCGCTACCCTCCGCCAATCACTCCGGCACTATTCCCCAGGCAGGCGCCAAGTGCGCCTGCCATCCATTCCAGGCTACCGACATGCATGCCCACCATCCCGCACTGATCATCATCGACATGCAACAAGGCATGGCCAGCCCTGCTGCCGGAAGCCGCAACAATCCCGCTGCGGAACACCAGATTGCCGCCCTGCTGCAAGCCTGGCGCGCGGCAGACGCCACCGTCGTGCACGTGCGCCACATTTCCAGAACGCCAGGCTCTCCCTTCTGGCCGGGCCAACCCGGCGTGGAATTTCAGGCAGCGCTGGCGCCTTTGCCGGAGGAGCATGTCGTGGAGAAAAATGTGCCCGATGCCTTCATCCACTCGGGACTGGAACGCTGGCTGCGCGTACGCAGCATCAGCAAGCTTGTCATCGTGGGCGTCAGCACCAACAATTCCGTGGAGTCGAGCGCGCGCACGGCGGGCAATCTGGGCTTTGCCACGCAAGTTGTCGCCGATGCGTGTTTTGCATTTGCGCAAGTCGATTATGCGGGCACGCCGAGAACGGCGGACGAGGTGCATGCGATGGCGCTGGTCAATTTGCATGGTGAGTATGCGCAAGTGGTGACAGCTGCGGACGTGATCGATGCGCTGTCCCGCCCCTGACCTGCGCTGGCGCACCATCTTGTCCGCCAGGCTGTTGCCGGCACACGACATTCACGCTGGAACAGCCTTCCCCGCAAGGCCTCCCGCCCATTCCCTGCAGACATGCACAAGCTTGCGCCACCTTCGGGTGGCTTTTTTTCGTCCCGATTTGTCGCGCTGCACCAAATTCTGAAAAGACGTTTCACATCGCGGAATTTTCGACAGCAGACTCAGCCAGCAATGCTCTCACTTTTTGAAAATTCATTTCATATCATGAAAATATATAATTAAGTCGTTGAAAAACAAGGATTAAATTTAAGTTATATGTCTTATATAAGACTTGAACATCGACACGGATAAGCCTACTATTTAGTCATGCAGTTCGCATCGACAAAGCGGCGCACTCGACGATTTTCTCAAACTTAGTTTTTCTTTAGGAGATACACATGTCCCAATATCAAGACGACATCAAGGCTGTTGCCGGTTTGAAAGACCAACAAGGCAGCGCCTGGAACGCCATCAATCCCGAGTCCGCCGCCCGCATGCGCGCCCAGAACAAATTCAAGACCGGCCTGGACATCGCCAGGCACACGGCGAAGATCATGCGCAACGACATGGCCGCCTACGATGCCGACCCATCCAAATACACCCAGTCGCTGGGCTGCTGGCATGGTTTCATCGGTCAACAGAAGATGATCTCGATCAAGAAGCACTTCAACAGCACCGACCGCCGCTACCTCTATCTGTCCGGCTGGATGGTCGCTGCCCTGCGCTCCGAGTTCGGCCCGCTGCCAGACCAGTCGATGCATGAAAAAACCGCCGTCACCAGCTTGATCCGCGAGCTGTACACCTTCCTGCGCCAGGCCGATGCCCGCGAACTGGGCGGCCTGTTCCGCCAGCTGGACGCTGCCCAAGGTGCTGACAAGCAAGCCATCCAGGCCAAGATCGACGGCCACGTGACCCACGTCGTGCCCATCATCGCCGACATCGACGCCGGTTTCGGCAATGCCGAGGCGACCTATTTGCTGGCCAAACAGTTCATCGAAGCGGGCGCCTGCTGCATCCAGATCGAGAACCAGGTGTCCGACGAAAAACAATGCGGCCACCAGGACGGCAAAGTCACGGTGCCACATGAAGACTTCCTGGCCAAGATCCGCGCCATCCGCTACGCCTTCCTGGAACTGGGCGTGGACGACGGCATCATCGTCGCCCGTACCGACTCGCTGGGCGCCGGCCTGACCAAGCAGATCGCCGTCACCAATGAACCAGGCGACCTGGGCGACCAGTACAATTCCTTCCTCGACTGCGAAGAAGTGTCGGCCGACGCGCTGGGCAATGGCGACGTCATCATCAAGCGCGAAGGCAAGCTGCTGCGTCCTAAACGCCTGCCAAGCAACCTGTTCCAGTTCCGCGCCGGTTCCGGCGAAGAGCGTTGCGTGCTCGACTGCATCACCTCCTTGCAAAACGGCGCCGACCTGCTGTGGATCGAAACGGAAAAACCGCATATCGCGCAAATCGGCGGCATGGTCAGCGAAATCCGCAAGGTCATCCCGAACGCCAAGCTGGTGTACAACAACAGCCCGTCGTTCAACTGGACCCTGAACTTCCGCCAGCAGGTCTACGATGCGATGAAAGCGGCAGGCAAGGACGTGTCCGCTTACGAACGCGCCCAGCTGATGAGCGTGGAATACGACCAGACGGAACTGGCGCTGGCCGCCGACGAGAAGATCCGCACCTTCCAGGCCGACTCGGCCCGCGAAGCCGGCATCTTCCACCACCTGATCACCCTGCCGACCTACCACACGGCAGCCTTGTCGACGGACAACCTGGCCAAGGAATACTTCGGCGACCAAGGCATGCTGGGCTACGTGGCCGGCGTGCAGCGCAAGGAAATCCGCCAGGGCATCGCCTGCGTGAAACATCAAAACATGTCCGGCTCGGACATCGGCGACGATCACAAGGATTACTTCAGCGGCGAAGCGGCGCTGAAGGCGGCTGGCAAAGACAACACGATGAACCAGTTCTGAGCTTTTGGCTTAGTTGTAAAGTGAAAAACCCGCTTCGGCGGGTTTTTTTTCGTTAACCGAACGGCAATCCCGCTTGCTGATGGATGTTAATGCTTGATAGGCATACCGCGAATCGATAGCGCCGATGCTAACGGCAATCGATATCGATATCGTTCTATCCGGCCGTACTGCCATTCCTGTCATTAAATTCGTAAAAATTAATTAATACTGCCGTTCATCCAGCTCGACAGTGTTATTTCACCGCTGCATTGCAGCCCCTTCCTGCATTTCCTCTATTTGCCGATGGCAAAGCCTTAAAAAATTCTCGATCATTTATTTCTCCGCAAGGTCTGGTCTGGCGCAGCCGAAGATACGGTGGAGCGCGGGATTGCCTGCCGGCCCAGAAGGAATTTATTGGGACGCTATGGCCGGCTGGAAGCGGGTGTCCCTTATCCAGTGCCCACCTCCCTGCTGCCGGGTTTATGCAGGCGGCTGGCTGAAAATTGGTCGCACCGGAAAGTATCGAGGATTTTCCCCGAAACTTTATGTGAAATATCGGCTTGACCGCCCTTGATAGGGCCTCATCCTTCAAGATATGATGACAAAAAAAATTGATTTTGGGAAATATACACAATACACCGACATTTCGCTCCCGCACTTAAAAAGCTAAAGCGAAATATTTTGCAACCGAGCGAGAGTCGCTCAATAAGAAACACTCAATACAAAGGATTTTCAAGCATGGCAAATGATTTGGACGAAGTAACTGGCCCGATAAATGAGCAGGGGCGCGACATCAACGTCATCAGCAAGCAGATTTCCGTCCAAGTCGGCACCGGGTCGCTCATATTTGAAATCGCCCTGTGGACCGTCCTTCCGCTGATTGGAGGCTTGGCGCTGCTGACCGGTGCGTTGCCGCAAACGTACAGCTTGGCACTCCTGGTGCTGGGGGCACTGCCAGGCCTGGTCTTCCTGTTCATGAAGATCTCCGCCCTGGCGTATCTGCGCAAGCTGCAGCAGAAAATCCAGGCCGATGCTTCACAGATCGACAATTACCTGGAACAGCGCGTCGTCGTCCTGAACAACGTGGTTGGCCTGGTCGCAAAAGCGATCGACCTCGACAAGGACGTGATGAAGTCGGTAGCGGCTTACCGGAGTGGACAAAACCCCGATGCCGAACGCAATCAGGCATCCCAGAAAATCGACGGGATTTTTTCCCGCATCAGCCTGGCGTGCGAAGCCTATCCCGATCTGAAGGCACAAGCCGTCATCGCCGATGCCATGCGCCAGAACAGTTATCTGCAAAAGGAAGTGACCGCCGCGCGCACGCTGTATAACGATACCGTCGGCATGTGGAACCAGGACGTCTTTGCCTGGCCGACCAAGCAGATCGTCGCGGCGCGACAAGGTTATACCACGCGCATTCCTTTCACTGCCTCCGCCGAAACCAAGGCTGCCGCCCGGAGCGTCTTCTTTTGATCAACGACGTCCATGAACCATTGGAGCAGTATTCTTTCCACTTCAAAAATGCTCACGCCAGCAATACGTCGGACTTTTTCGAAGACCTCGTGCGCCAATCCGGCGTGGACGAGAACGCCAACATCACGACGGTGCAGGAACTACGCGTGCTCGAAAAGCAGGCCGCTGGCGCCGGTTCCAGCAACAAATGGTGGCGTATCCTGCGCGGCGCCAGCATCGTGGCCGCGTTACTGGCGGCACTCTATATCTACGCCTATCACGCATGGCCATGGCTCATGGTCCCGGCGATTGCGCTTGCCGCTGCGATTCATACGCTCAACCGCATCATCAACGATTCCGACGCGCAGTTAAAGCGGCTGCAGGATGCCTGCGACGAAAAGCGTGCCGTGGCCTGGGGCCAGATGGTGCCGCTGAACCACCTGTACGACTGGGATATCGTGGCGAAGCTGATGCAACAAACAGTGCCTCGCATCGCATTCGACCCGTATTTCAGCAACGGCCGCATGGAAGAGCTGCGCAACAGCTTTGGCTGGTATGGCAATCTTGGTGAGAACCACTCGATCGAGTTCTCGCACAGCGGCGTACTGAACGGCAACCCGTTCATTCTTGCACGCACCTTGTCACACTCGATGGGCAGCAAGACATACCATGGCTCGCTGGCTATCAGCTGGACGGAACAGTACCGCAATTCGCAAGGCAAATCGGAAACCAGAACCCGCCACGAAACTCTGCGGGCATCGATCGAGCGTCCCATGCCCGAGTACGAAAACCAGACGTTTATCGTTTACGGCAACGAAGCGGCGCCGGATCTCGTGTTCAGCCGCCACCCGTCAAAACTCTCCCGCCTGGAGGACGGCTTCCTCGACAAATGGCGGAAGAATCGCGCCATCAAGAAGCTGGAAGAAAAGTCCCGCGATGTCGACGAGGGGCATACTTTTACGGTGATGGCCAACCGCGAATTCGACGCCTTGTTCGATGCCACGGACCGCAACCATGAAGTCCAGTTCCGGCTGTTGTTCACGCCATTGGCGCAACAGGAAATGCTCAAGCTGCTCAAGGATAGTCAAACAGGTTTTGGCGACACCTTCGTATTCGAAAAAACCCGCATGATCAACGTCCTGGAATCGGGACACATGCGTGCTACCGATATCAGCGGCGCCCCGGAGAAATTTCTTGCCTACGAACTCGCCCAGGCGCGCATGTTTTTCAACGCCTATCACAACGATTTCTTCAAGTCATTCTACTTCGGGATCGCCCCGCTGCTTGCCATCCCCTTGTACCAACAGCATCGACCGCACTCGGACATCTATAAAGACACGTATTCGCACAAACCCTGTTTCTGGGAGCATGAAGCGATTGCCAATTACCACGGCGAGGCAATGTTCAGGCATCCCGAGTGCGTCACGCGAAGTATCCTGAAGACATCCATGCAACAGGAGGCCGACGGATCGCAGAAAGTGCAGGTAACGGCGAGCGGCTTCCGCAGCATCGCGCGAACCCACTACGTCTCGGTGAGAGGCGGAGATGGCCGCTCCCATCAAGTTCCAGTGCATTGGGACGAGTACTTCGAGGTCGAGAATAGCGCCAACATGCTGGTAAAGGAAACGGCTTCGCCAGGCAACACTGCTGCGGATGAAGTCGCGTTGCCGCCGGCGTTTTCACAGCGTGGCATCGATGCCGGGAAGACCGTGCTTCGCCGCTCGATTGTTTCGGCGGTTTTGGCTGGTTAGGGCAGCTTCGCGGATTACAGTGGCAGAAGTTGGACGCTTTAGTATGAAATCATAAAGCTGTGTGCCGGCATAGACGCGGGATAAGGTCCACCATTTGGACACGAACTGTTGCGCTAGGCGCCGTAAAAGCATGCTCATTCATAAAGCTGATTAGAACCACGAACGCGCGCCACAGGCGCGCGGGGCTGCCGCGCAGCGGTAGCAGTTGGTCGATTCGGAAAGGGCCGGTAGGCCTGATCCTTCGAATCTCCCGCGTAGAGCGCGCAAGGTGAAGCAGAGAATTCGCAGAGCATCGCCCTGCGCCAGCGGAACGAAGTGCTTCTCTCCACGTACAGATGAAAAAAAAGCTACCCGAGGGTAGCTTTATGTTTTTCGAGAGGGGGATTCCAATCATGCCTGAAAACGCGCATGGATAGCTAAATTTGACGGATGCTAGATTAAAGAATACCCCCAACGATGCCCTTACCGAAAAGTTGCCTACCTGCACCATGGATTAATGCAACAAAAAATATCCATTCGAGCTAAGGATTGAAAATCCTTGTGTCGGTGGTTCGATTCCGCTCCGGGCCACCAAGAATATGCCTCACGAAACGCCAACCATCACCGGTTGGCGTTTTTGTTTGTAGAGTAGAAAGTCCTTGCGTCCGGTCTATTTCCGACCAGCGTCCCACCACATTCCCCTCCGCGAAACCGCCAGAATCATCCAATCGTCCGGAGTATCCAGCGCCTCGTCATCGTGCTGCCCACAAATGACCGAGATGCCCATGCATCCATTTGTTCTGCGTTGACCAATTTGACAATCCCCTCAGGTGTAAAACCACACCATTCCCCCGCGCCGCCACGTCCCAAGTGTCCAGCTTGGCCTTTAGCAGCTGTCCAGTTTCAGCGGAATACGCACACAGACGCAGGCCATCCGAACGTTTGGTGGCTGCAAAAGTTTGGTGGCTGCAAAAGTATATTCTCTGCTCCGGATGTTGATGCAATACAATTGTATTTCCAGGTAGAACGGCATCGCGGGCGGTAGCGCAAACGAAAAGCCTACGCTCAACAACACAGGTGCCGCATGCTTCACGAATCGAACGAACTCCGACTGGGTCTTCCCGCCTTCAAGGTCGTTGATGACAGCATTGAGGTCGTATTCGATTTCTGCGCGACCGCGCCGTCTTCTGGGCGATCAGCATCCGACGACATTCTCGCTGGCTTGAACCACGTTCAACGTGAGATGCAGTCCACACAAGATCGGATCGATGAGCTGGACCAGCAGATTGACCGCCTGACCAACCATGCAGACCACATTGATAACTGGGTGGCCGTTGGAAGCGGCTTGCTGGCGGGACTGATAGATGTGTTTTGGGTAGGCGAATTCAGCTTCGAGCGTGGCAAAGCCTGGAGTAATCATGCGGTTAACGACTTCGTCATGAAGAGTGCCAAGGCGCAAGGCTACAAAGGCGAACGCCTGGATGGCGCCATCGAATTCTTGGAAAAGAAGTTTCCGCTCCCAACCGACAACATCTGGAAAAACCAAAACGCAAAAATCTCGGCCAGAAGCCATCACCTTGATGACTTGGCGCACCATCCGACGCCAATCGGCCTGTTCTTTTCTATCCTGACACAGTTTACCAAGACAGGATATTTCCAAAATAGTGAGGGCACCTTCCTGCCCATCGACATTGATGAAAATGGGTTGAAACTGATCGGCTCTGACATTCCCTCGAAGATCTTTTGCGGCACAGTCAACTGGTTTTTTCACCTTGTCAGCGATATGTCTGGCAGCAACAAGACGGCCGGCGCAGGCATGGGCATCCCCGGACCTATCGTGTCTTTGCTCAAGGAGCTCTCAACCATTCCAAGCTTGGACAAGACGGGCCTGCCAAAAAAACTCAAGGAGATTTTTGTAAACGAGCGATTCGATCTGCGCGCTGAATTGGCTGTCTTGCACGAAGTAAAACGCCAGGCAGTGCCTGTGTTGATCAACGAAGTGCTGGTACGTGCCTTTTATTTCATTAGCCGCCTGGTGACGGAGGTAAAAGCCAAAAAATCGTTCCAGGACATCGAATGGAAAAAGACGCTGCCTTGGAAAAATCGCACCATCGCGCGGATGCTCACTATCGCCACCGGTACCTTTACGGCCGTGGACCTTGCTGATGCGGCCATTCGCGCCGCACTGAAATCTGGCGGCAACTGGGGACAATTTGGCGCACAGCTGCTACTGCGCGTGAACTTCGTGGGGATTGGCCGCTTTACGGTCGCGGTGTACTCCGACGTATCGATGGGCGCACAAAGGAGCCGGGCACGTGATGAGCGCATCGCGGTGCTGAGCCAGCAACTGCACTGGGCCAATGCCAAGGTCGCCTATCTGCAGGCCGACATGTGGCAAACCGCTACGCACACCGAAACCTGCCTGCGGGAGGCCGAACAAATCATGTCCCAGTCCATGGACATCTTTGCACGTGCATGGAAAGAGAATCGCTCGTCCCTGCAGCGGATCGGGACGATGCGAACCGGCATTGAAGCCAACAACCCTGGACTTATTGACGACATTCACCAGCTCCTTAAATGGGGCTAATTAATATGACTGCTTATCCGGAAATACAGCGCGACGACAACAGGCTGCCTGAACTCATTCAGGCCCAGATCGGGAAACTCAATGAACTGGATGAGGGAGTGAAAAAAGCGCTCGCCGATGCGGAACTCGCCGAAACCAGTGCGAAAAAAGCACGCGAGCAATCAGCAGACCGAGGTTTTTTTACCGACAAGAAAAAAGCCGCCATTGAGGGGCTTCAGCAGGCGGGTATTGCACTGGCTGACGCAGTCACATCGGGCACCAAGGCTCAGAAGCTGTCTTTTGAAATGCAAAAACGGCTTGCCGATGTCACCAAATATCTCTTTACCTTGGGGGTAAGCAACATCGCCGCCAACCGCACCGTGGTGCGGGAACTGGAAATGCGCCTGCGCAGCGCTTCTGAGGAGGAGTTGTCCGAGCTGGCACGCACTGAAGTACTATCCGTCATCAAGCAATTGAAGGAGCAGGAGGATTTGCTCCGAAAGCAAGATCAGATGGGGAGAACGCTCGGCGGGCACGATACCAAAATCAGCCTCTTGCTGGATCAGACCGATGATCTAGGGCAGGCTGTCAAAGAGCAGGTAGACCTTTACCATACTCTTGCCGAAACGGTCGGCACATTACAGCAAGAATCCGAGCGGCAGCAAGCAGATCTGTCGAGCCTTCAGAAACAGTCCCTTGCACAGCAGCTCGAACTCGAAGCGCTCGGCAAAGGGCTGGTTCAGGCGGACTCTCGGACTCTAGCAGAAACCCAGGAATTGAAGCTACGGCTCCAGGATCAGCATGCCCAACAAACCACCTTTGCCAACTTGCTGAAATACTTGGAACAGTCTTCGCAATCGCGGCAGCAAGAAATCAAGGCCCTTCAGCAGCACATCTCGGCACAGCAAGAGGAGCTGGAACAGCTTAGAACCGCATCTACTCAAGCTGGTTCGCAGGCTGAGCAATCAATCGCCAGCCTGCGCTCACGCCTCAATATGCGCACCGCTCTACTGGCCATATGGGTGATGGCAATTCCTGTCGCAATCTACTTTCTGCGCTAGCGGCGTCTTGGCGCAGGGGGATCAACGATTTTGGTGCAACAACAAGTCCCGGCTTGAAAATCCTTGTGTCGGTGGTTCGATTCCGCCCTAGGCCTCAGGGACAAATCGCCGAAACAGTGAGCTTTTGGCCAAAAGCCGGGGCATCTGTTCAGACACGGTCCGGAATCGAACCGTTCTCCGGCTTACCCCTGACAAGTTCGTAGTTTGGCGCGAAGAACGCGCCGTAGAGTATGCGCACTTTCTACAGACTAGCTGCAATAGGATGATGGCGGACCATGCCGTATGCAAGTGCATTTCCATCCCGCACAATTGCATACGTCTCCTCCCATTCCGGCCATATAGCACTGGCCGCTGGCATCAAGAGCCGGACACACGTTGTAGTACGTATTCTTGCAATGGATCTTTGCTAATACGGCGCAGTCCCGGCCTATAGTCGTCAAAGATCCGAAAAATTGATGAAGGTACTATCGCCTTCAAACATTTGGTAATATCGACGCCCGACAATCGGGTACCATTGCTGAATATTAACGATGGAGGACCGATGAGATTACTTTCATTCAGAGTACGGAACTATCGCTCGATCAATGATAGCGGTGAAATTTCCGCTGCTCGCATAACTGCCCTATTAGGCCGAAACGAAAGTGGAAAATCGAACCTCCTACGGGCATTGCACAGCCTTAACCCCATTGAAGGATTCCGGGCTCTGAATCCCATAAAAGACTTTCCACGGCACAGGCGCCTAGAGGAATGCATAGACAACACACCAGTGTTGTCTACCACTTGGGAACTAAACGATGACGATAAATACGCTTTACTGGAGTTGCTTCCACGTGCCACCTCAGTGGCACAGCTAACCATCGGACGAACCTACGGTGGTATAAGAACAGTAGGATTCCCAGAATTAAAGAGCATACCTTTCGATGAAGCCGACATCAAGAACAAGGTCAAGAAAGTGGCGGCAGCAGTTCGAGCTGTAGCCCAAAAACAAGAGGATCCCACCACGCTGGATACCGCAGCCGATGTCTTTGAAACTGCAACCTCTATCACAAAAACGCGCGAGACTTGGGCGACCGTAGCTGAACCTGCGTTCAAATCTCTACGAACGACCCTGGCTGGCGCTGATGCTGAATTAACCGATAAACAGGAAGAGCTGCTCTCAGAAATCGAAGAACTGGCCGAAAACATTACGGGAGACAAAGACGCTCAGCAGAAAGCTCGAAGCTGGGCGGTTACCACTATTCCAAAATTTATCTATATCGACGAGTATCCGGATCTTGCGGGCCACCAGGACATTGCGGCCTACATACAACGGAAGTCGCAGAGTCAATTAAATGACTCGGACAAAAACTTTGAGAAGCTATGTAAAGTCGCAGGACTTGATCCAGAAGGGCTTCAGACACTACTTGGGCAGAATGATCACGAGACTCGCAATCAACTCGTCAATCGTGCCAGTGCTGTAGTGACGGCTGAAATTAAACGCCTATGGAAGGATCGCGCCCTCAAGATTCGATTCAACCTCGATGCCCACCATCTGGATACAATCATCTCTGATCCAACGAGCACTTATGACGTTGAAATTAACCTCAACGAAAGAAGTCGTGGCTTCCAATGGTTTTTTGCGTTCTACATAGCATTTTCTGCAGATACTGATGGAGGCCACGCGGAGAACGCGGTGATCCTACTCGATGAACCAGGCCTATATTTACATGCAAAGTCCCAATCCGACCTGCTACGCCACTTTGATGTTGACTTCTCCAATCAGATTCTCTATTCCACGCACTCGCCATTCATGGTGCCAACACATGCGCTCGATTCGGTGCGTACCGTTAATATTGCAGAAGGCGCTGGCACCACCGTCACAAATGACCCAACGGGCGATGCCAAGACACTTTTCCCACTTCAAGCTGCGCTTGGTTACGATCTTGCTCAGAGCCTTTTTATTGGCCCCAACAATCTGATTGTAGAGGGGGTCACAGACTTCTGGATTATGAGCGCAGTCAGCGCCTACATGATTGAAACGAATAGGACATCGCTTAATCCAACACTTACAATGACGCCAGCTGGAGGAGCTCAGAAGGTCTCATACATGGTCGCGCTGCTGACATCCGAGTCACTAAATGTTTTGGTTCTACTCGACACCGAGCGAGACTCCAAAGCTACCAAGGCTGAGTTGCTGAAGTCGAGGCTCATTCGCGAGCAAAACGTCGTCTTCGTGTCAGAAGCATTTACTCCAACTCCAAATGAGGCCGATATTGAGGATCTTCTAGACCCAGCAATCTACGAATCCTTAGTGACAGAGAGCTACAGCGCTGAGTTGAAGGGCAGGACTTTAAGTCTCAACGCGAACATCCCACGGATTGCGAGGCGAATTGAAACAGGATTAAGCGATCTAGGCATCGCATTTCACAAAACCAGACCAACGCGCTTATTTCTTAAGAAGATGGCCTCAGAGCCGGAGAAAATATTGTCGGATCAAAGTCTAATCCAATTCGAGACGTTATTTGAATTAATAAATAGCAGATTGGACAAGCAGGTATCGCGGGGAAATAAGCCTTTCGAGGTATAAGTAGGCCACGTCGAACGATCCAGCCAGAATGCTGCCTCTTTCATGAGTGAATATTCCGTATTCCGGAGAACGTGGTCAGTCGTCATGGTCTCGTGCCCACTTACTCCGGAAGATACTCACGATTGATTATTCCCCCTTCTTCTGGTACACGTAAAGCAAAATTCTACAAGATTGTTATATATGACTTCTGAGCAGCGCCATGTTGGAAGTTCTAGATAGAAAAGGCCGACAGCAACAACCTTCATATCTGCAATGAAAAATTATTAGGATTATCAAGATGGATAACGATGCACTAAAAAAAATTCTCAATAGCGATAATCACCATGAAGTGGCATTGAAAAAAATTCTTAATCGAAACCGGAAGTGGCGTTGCCTCTATCCCTGTTGCGCTGATAAAAGCATTTTCTCGCACGCGATCTCCAAGTCGATTTCGCTAGCACCTCTTGTCGAAAAAGGGCACCTGCAGACAATTGTTTCACGTAGAGAAAATGACATCAAGACATTGCAGTTCGGCAGTATTGGTGTCAACGACGCTACGGCCTTCAATGGCTTTTGCGAAACACACGACTCATTGTTCTCGATTCTAGATATCGAGGAAATTTCTAACGCGAGAAGCCTACTACTGCAAGCATACAGGTCAGTCATATCGGTTTGTTCCACCGAATCCAGGATCGCGGAACTGAAACATGCAAGTCTAAACGAAATGGATATCACAAGCATTATCGAAGCCCATGTCGAAGAATATCCTTGGCTGCAAGAAGAGCAAGGTAAGACTTTTTTTATGACCGAATACGCGAAAGTGGTGGAATCCGTGAGTCGACGCGCGAATCAGGTGATGCAGCTGCCAGAACAACTACTAGCAAAGCTGGAAATCATCGACGAAGTACCGTTGGATGGTTTCAGCGTTGTTTCCACAGAACAGCTTAGCCACCATATTGTCTTCCGACGCTTGGGCTTCAGGATTCCGGCAGCCTTGAACACTGTTCTCTCCATCGTCGAAGGTGGTGACATGGCCCTTGATTTCTTTTTCACTGTCATTCCATATGAGCAGTCCACATTGGTTATGGGCATCGCTCCGAAAGAGAGCAAACAGTGGCTACTGGATAGATTAATGCAGGGCTTCTCCTCCGATATTGCAGCCCTCAACCTTGTAGAGTCAATCATGTCATGTAGTAATGACTGGTACATGACTCCGTCGGTGTTGGTTGAGATGCCCACCGAAAAACGCGATGTATTCCTTCACGATTCTACATTCATTAATGAACAGCGGTTCTACGAAGACTACGATATGACCTTGTTCGACAGTTTGCGTAGGTCGATTGCGCAACAATACCCGGAACAAAAAGCAGAATTGAAACTAGACAAAATTGGCATGATCCCCCAACGGGAAAGCTACGATATACGTCAAAAAAGAATGATGGACGCACTGGTCTCGCAGACGGCAAAATTGCGTGACCTTTAACCGCATAATGGCTCTTATCACCCACAAATCATAATGGCAACGTCGGCCAAGACATTATTTGAACGATTTTAAGCTACCAACTGACTATCGATAATGGTGGCTTTTAGCTAGTTGGCCACTACCAATCGAATTCAGCAACCAGTTTCATTGCGTCGAGCCTAGGGTTAAAAATCCTTGTGCCGATGGTTCGATTCCGCCCAGGGCCACCAAGAATATCCCCATAGCCCCCCCCCTTTTTTTGACGTTGGCGTTTCATGATCAGGCGTCCCCGTGCGGCATCACCACTTGCGGCTGTCGACATACACATCCAACCGCATTTTTCCTTGGGGAATATTTTTAAACCTCATTCCCTTGTCCTCGATGGGGAAACCTAGTTGATCTTCCAACGATAGATGAAACCCCAGCTTCGTTGCGATCGTTCGCAGCCAGGCGGGGTTCTTGTCCATCTTCGCGACGCGATACGCTTCATGCAAATAATTTTGATAGCGATCGGTCAGCTGGAATGTCTGAAGCGAGTTTTGAGCGGCTACGTTACCTGAAGGGGTATCGATGAGAATTTCATACTCATCAAGAGGTAACCGAAGCGCCTTTAGCAACGGTGACCATGGCTTCCCCTCCCTAGGCCGCAGTTTGAACGTCAGCACAGCTGTATCAGCCAAAGGAAACAAGTGCGCGTTCGTCAGAACGCGCACTTCGTGCTTCATGGCCGGGCCGTTGCAATCTCCGCAGCTTGGCACTAGGTTGCCGAGCGACAGCGCAAGAAACGGATAGTCCGCTTTTGTAATGAAGTGATCCAGTTGTGGCCGATAGCCCTTGTTATCGGCGTCCTTTTTTTTCGTATCGGTAGGGACGAGATGGCAATAAGGACAAACCCTATACGGGCTGCTCGCACATAATTCGTAAGCTCTCCAGCCTATCCTGGCATCCCTGAACATGTCGTAATTGAAGACTTTGTTCAAGATGAGTTCCGCCGTCGTTCGCTCCACTGATCCGGGCGGAAACTGGGAATCGTAATCGCGGGCACTTGCGATATAGCTTCGTGTCGAAGCGCATACGATCTCGATTTCATGTTTGCGGATGAATGCGTACACCTGAGCGAGAAGAGGCGTAGGCGGGCCAACCCGGTAAAGTTTTTTCCAGGCGGCCTCCATCTTTGCACGAACGTATTGCTCATGCTTAACAGAGGCCGCGTGCCATACGTCATGGATATCGATGATCATTCGCCCTCCATCGATGACAGGATGGCTCTGCGCAGCCCTTCGTCCCCAATTTCGTCAATTAATGCATAGTCGCTCGGCTCGAGCTTCCCTTCGACAAAATTCTTACGTAGCTCCTTGATTTTGCGCGCGGCAAACTCGCCAATAGAAGCCGTACCAAAGGTGTCGAGTACAAGCGCATCAAGAGAGCTGCCAAAGGTCTTGAACTCATGATGGCGATCCTGCCCCAGGAGCTGCACCATCGGAGACGGAAAGTCACCTGAAATAATGGGTGAGTGCGTTGCTAGCAAGACCTGAAGAGAATCGTAGCGGAGATCACGTTTGATACGCTCCAGGAATGCATTCAAATGGAGTACATACTGTCGCTGCCAATCCATGTGAAGATATGCGTCCCCTTCGTCGATCAACACTAGTACGGATGTCAAGCCGCGCTTCCGCAGTCGCTCGAGTCCCAGTTCCAGCCTCGTGAATTGCTCTACAAGCGACAATAATCCGGAGCTCAGGTTTTCCCATCCTATTTCAAACGCTCCGACACTTGAGCCAAGCCGGCGCGGCGCCCCCTCGTAGTCCAGCTCCATTTCGTATCCAATCTGTTCTCTGCTGGCGATCGGATTGAGGCCTTTCGAAAGGGAAGCTCTATAAAAACTCGCTGTCGTCGAAACGAGTTTTCTGAAACCTTCAAGCTTCTGAAATGCCTGGGAGCTATCCTGGTCCCGGATTGGATTGAAAGTTGCTATCCCGATAAATTCCAGGAAAGCGCGGATCGCGTGAGGTCGCTGTTTCAAGGTCTTCGCCGAATGCTCAAGGGTAGCCAGTAGCACCACAGGCTCGTGCTCTGAGTTTTCCAGAAGGTGGAGAATCCACGATTCGATGGAATTGGCAAAAGAGCCAAGATCAGCCGTGTAGCTGATATCGCCCAACGACAACGTTTGACCTTTTACCAGCTCCAGACGGCGAGCGTCCATCACTGGATCAATCAGCTGACAGTCGGGCTCAAGCATCCTCGGAACGATCAGCCGTTGAAACACGTCATTTCGGTACGACATCCGCGCCATAAGACGTGCTTCGACTTCAAGCCTCTCAGTAACGAATCGATACTGCCGATATGAGCGGGAGCGAGACAAGTGACCGCCAAACCCGGACGCGTCAAAAAAGTGCCGGTGTGGCGAGATCGCGCGCCGATAGGGTAGCGGCGTGTAATAGACCACCCCTTGACCGGGTGGCGGATTCCTTGTGTCGTCCCCTGTCGGTTGGCCATGCTGATCCCAGCCTCGCCAATGGCCCTGGCCACCAATCTGGGTGCCTGCAGTAAGTGCCTCAGCGACGTTGATCAGCAATCGTGTCTTACCCGAGCCGTTTGCGCCAATCAAGACAGCAATAGAGTCGACACTGAAATAGCGGGGAAACTTCTGATTTGCGAGTTTGGCACGATGGCCATCGATATGAACGTATTCGATCACCTTTTCCCCTCTGGTTTTAATAGATTCCCGCCACTGTAACCGAGAGTTCCCCGGCTCAACAAGTCCTCTACGGCTTTCCGAAAGACTGCTATCCTTCATACACTAGGATCGCCGCAGGTCATACTTATGCACCAGCTCGTGAACGCACGTGCTCAACACACCACCCGCCTCAATCACCTCCGAAAATACCGTGGCATCGCTCGCATTGCTGCGGCGACGGTTGGAAGCCGCTCTTTGTCGGCTGCGCGACGCGTTTCAGCATCGTTACCTTGTGCCCCGTCTGGCCTCCGACCAGCTTGCCCTGGCAAGTTACCAGGGCCGCATGCTGTTCGCGCCCTCGGCCGCCGGGCCTCGCAGAGCAGGATACCGTTGAGTGCCGCAGGCGCGAATAAGGGATGTGAAGTTAGCTAACCGCAGGTTAGCTAACTTCACCTATCCTGCCCCGCTTCGCACAGCGACTAAACCACAAAAATCGTCGGACACAACTTCGACCAAACCATTTTTTTACAGGTACGAAAGCAAATTTAGCAGGAATGTATGCCGAAACTAGCACGGTAGTTCCGCCCTGTGCAGCGACTGAAACCCTTTAATCACCGGGTAATACCTCGGTCGAACCATTTTTTTGCAGGTACGAGAGCAGATTTAGCAGGAATGTATGCCGAAAGTAGCACGGTTGATCAGCGGCAATAGGCAGCGTCCAAGTGGGAACATTTGACATACATCTGTGCTGCCCTTGATCAATGTCAGCAACAAATTTTCATAGTCTGCTGTACGAGTACTACACGGCAATAGCGCGCTTCTCCTCTGATGGCTGCGCCTTTCCGCGTGGACAGAAAGAGCTCCCCCTGGAGGCGGTCAAAACGATTGCTGGCAGGTATTGACGGCGTGAGATGCCAGCAGTCGTATGCACTTGTGGCGGCGATACACCAACAGGATCAATGAAATCGGGGCCGCGCCAATGCATCTATGGCATGAGGAATTCGCTGTCGATTGCCCAATTTTTAGCTGCTAAAGCTTCCACGAACCCGCTCCTGTGTCCAGCCTTGATCTCACACAAAGTGCGCGGCAGGCTTGATCCAAGTGGCATGGCAGGCCGATTCTTGTTGCACCAGCGATTACGGCATTCGATACTGGACCCATGTTTTCGGAATAATGATTGCGAGCGGGTCTCGACGAAGGACGAATCGGTGGCAGGGCAAGGCCTGCCACATATGCCATTCGCCCCGGTGCTGCCGCTGGCATTTTTGGTTCACGAAGGGGGACGCCATGAAAGCAGCGACAGCCGAATACCTGAAAGAGCGCCGCGTTGAACCTCGCATGGGCGAAGAGCGCTTCATCCGCCTGGGCGAAGTGCTGGCGACCTGCGGCAAGTCGCGCAGCAGCGTTTATGCGGGCATCAAGGAAGGCACCTTCCCTCCCCCTGTCAAGCTTCAAGGACGCTCCTCTGCATGGCTCAGGAGCGAGGTGCTATGTTGGATGCAAGCGTGTATCGAGGCCAGCAGGCCTGCAAACACAGCATCCTCAATAATCGACACTTCATCAAGCGCCAAGCCATTCGCTAACAAAGGGACCAGAACCGAATGAAGCCGGGAAAGTACCGGGATACCTGCGGCATAGATAGACTCACCTCCGCCGCTGCGCCACCCTGGCATCCCTCATGGCCTCGATCAAATCATCTTCATCAATGCCCAATCCAAGGCAGCCAAAGATGATGTCGGCACAGTAGTCGTACAGCAAATCAATCACCTCTGTGCCGCGCTCCTTCTGGATTTCCTCCAGCATGATCTGCATGTCGCTTCGCACGCCTTCGTCGGCCACGACGCGGCTCAGCGCCGGGAATACAAGGCCGTGCAACCGCTCCAGCGCTTGCCTTCCAACCTGGCTTACGCAGCGCTCCACCTTTCTATCGTCCATGGCAACTGGAAGCAGGCAATGCCGCCTGACGGGCTTCGGTGGACGCATGTGGGCCGCGTCGAACTCTGTACGCGGGTCCAGCCCATCATGCAGCATCTGGCGGGCGACTGCGCGGCGGCATCGAGCAAGCGTTGGCGATACTTCCGGGTAGTGGCCGAATGTCAGGGCATTTTCCTTGCCGTCCTTCTGGCGAAATTTCATGCGCCAGACCTTCGAGCCAGTCGGCATGACTTCAACATACAGGCCGTAGCCGTCGAATAACCTGAATGGTTTGTCCCCAGGCTCTGCCTGTAACAGCTGCTGCTCTGTCAGAGGTTCAATTCGTCTTGGCATGACTGTCTCCTTAACGATGCGGCGCTGGCCACACCAGTTCCAGCGATCCATGATGGCCTGGCTGCGGCGTATCACCGCGTTCCACGGCTTCCAGATAGTCGGCCCACTCCTGCATCATCTTGCGGCGCTCCGACAGGAACTGGGCGCGGTCGTAGGCGCTGGCCACCTTGTCCTTGGGCGCGTGCGCCAGTTGGCGGTCCACCACTTCATGGCGGTAGCCCAGGCGCTCCTTGATGGTGCTCATGGCCAGCGCCCGGAAGCCGTGGCCCGTCATGCGGCCCTTGTAGCCCATGCGGGCCAGCGCCACCAGCAACGTGTTGTTGCTCAGCGGCTTGTCGTGGTCGCGCTGGTTTGGAAACAGATACGTGCTGCGGCCCGTGATGGTGTGCAGCTGGTGCAACAAGGCCAGCGCTTGGCGCGAAAGGCAGACGTGGTGATTGGTCATGTCGGGATTGACGGTCAGCTTGCCACGCTTCATGCGCTGCCAGGGAATGATCCACTCTCCCTTCTCCAGATCGACTTCGCTCCATGGCGTCTCTATCAGTTCGCTGGTGCGCACGAAGACCAGCAGCATCAGGCGCAGCGCGATGCGCGTCGGCTCGAACATGCGCGCCTCGTTGCGCGCCAGCGTGTCCAGGAAGGCGGGCAATTCATCGGCATCGATGGCGGCGAAGTGCGAAACGCGCTTGGTCTTCAGGACGTCCTTCATGTCCACCACCAGGTTGCGGTCAGCCAGACCGCACTGGATGGCGTAGCTGAATATCTGCGAGCAGACGGCCTTCAGGCGATGTGCGATCTCGGTGGCGCCGCGCGCCTCGATCTTGCGCAGCGTGGCAATCAGTTCGCGGTGCCGGATTTCCGTGATCGGCCTGTCGCCGATGCTTGGAAAAATATCGGCTTCCAGGCGCTGCAGCATGTTCTTGGCAGTGCGCTCGCTCCATGTTGGCACCTTATTCGCGTACCACTCGCGGGCGATTTTCTCGAAGGAATTGGATGCTTTTTCGGCGGCGAGCCGCCTGGCGTCGTCGCGGTACTTGCCGGGGTCGATTCCCTGCAACTGCAAGCGGCGCGCTTCCGTGCGCTTTTCACGCGCCACCATGATCGAAATTTCCGGATAAGGCCCGAAGGTCAGCGTATTCTCCTTGCCGTTCGATTGACGGAATTTCATGCGCCAGATCCGCGAACCGCTGGGCATCACTTCAACGTACAGGCCGCCGCCATCGAACAGCTTGTATGACTTTTGCCTGGGCTTGGCATTTTTAACCTGGAACTCGGTCAGGGGAGGGATAATCTTGGCCATGGCTGGTCTCCTCAGCATATGCGTCAGAAATCACTTTAGACCGGTGAATGAGGGCTTGGTTGCCAGACTTGGGGTAAGCTGATCTGTATCTAGCTCCGATTTTTGCTGGCTGCAGCTGGACAGTGCTGGACGCCAGAATACAAAAAAACCGCTTTAGCACGGGCTAAAACGGTTTTTTGTGGACGTTCTTGGACTTCCTTGAACTGGCCAATTTGTATCTTTGGCGGAGAGAGGGGGATTCGAACCCCCGATAGGCTATGAACCTATACACGCTTTCCAGGCGTGCGACTTCAACCACTCATCCACCTCTCCTGCAGGCAATGTGTCTTACTTACATTGCGTACTATTTCTCGCTTGTCGCGAAGCCGCAGATTATAGCAAAGAATCTACGGACTGCCAAAGTTATTTACCGTGGGGTAAAAGTTGCGCTTCTACAGTAACCTAGTAAAGGCTGGGGTCGGACCCTCAGGGTCCGACCCCGGATGTTGGTTTGGATTTTGGCTATCCAAGCAACATCAGGACGCTTCCTTCAGCTGATCCAGAATCGCCGGATTCTCCAGGGTCGACACATCCTGCGTAATCGTCTCGCCCTTGGCCAGCACGCGCAGCAGGCGGCGCATGATTTTGCCGGAGCGGGTTTTGGGCAGGTTGTCGCCGAAACGGATTTCCTTCGGTTTCGCGATCGGGCCAATTTCCTTGCCGACCCAGTTGCGCAGCTCCAGGGCCAGCTTCTTGGCTTCCTCGCCGGTCGGGCGCGCTTGCTTGAGCACCACGAAGGCGCAGATCGATTCGCCTGTCGTGTCGTCCGGACGGCCCACCACGGCGGCCTCGGCCACCAGCGGGTTGGCGACCAGGGCCGATTCGATTTCCATCGTGCCCATGCGGTGGCCCGACACGTTCAGGACGTCATCGATGCGGCCCGTGATCGTGAAGTAGCCCGTGTCCTTGTTGCGGATGGCGCCGTCGCCTGCCAGGTACATCTTGCCGCCCAGCTCTTCCGGGAAATAGCTGGACTTGAAACGCTCGGGATTGTTCCAGATCGTGCGGATCATTGATGGCCATGGGCGTTTCACCACCAGAATGCCGCCCTGGCCGTTCGGCACATCCTGGCCAGCTTCGTCGACGATGGCGGCCATAATGCCCGGCAATGGCAGGGTGCAGGAACCGGGCACCATCGGCGTCGCGCCAGGCAGCGGGGTGATCATGTGGCCGCCCGTTTCCGTTTGCCAGAATGTATCGACGATCGGGCATTTCTCGCCGCCGATGTTTTTGTAGTACCACATCCACGCTTCCGGATTGATTGGCTCGCCGACCGTGCCCAGCAGGCGCAAGCTCGTCAGGTCGTAGTTGCTTGGATGGACTTTCGGATCCACGTCGGCCGCCTTGATCAGCGAACGGATGGCCGTGGGGGCTGTGTAGAAAATGCTGACGTTGTGCTTCTTGATGGTTTCCCAGAAACGGCCCGCGTTCGGGTAGGTCGGGATGCCTTCGAACACCACTTGCGTGGCGCCCACGGCCATCGGGCCATACGCGATGTAGCTGTGGCCCGTCACCCAGCCGATGTCAGCCGTGCACCAGAACACGTCGTCCGGCTTGATGTCGAAGCTCCACTTCATCGTCAGCGCGGCCCACAGCAGGTAGCCGCCGCTCGAGTGCTGCACGCCCTTCGGCGTGCCCGTCGAACCGGAGGTGTAGAGAATAAACAGTGGATGCTCGGCATCGACCCATTCCGGTTCGCATTGCGCGCTCTGGCCTTCGACCAGCTCGTGCAGCCACGTGTCGCGGCCGGCTACCATCGGCAGGTCGCTGCCGGTGCGTTTATACACGATAACGTTTTTCACGGACTCGCAGCCGCCCAGCGCCAGTGCTTCATCGACGATGGATTTCAATGGCAGCTTTTTGCCGCCGCGCAATTGCTCGTCGCCTGTGATGACGGCCACGGCACCCGCGTCGATGATGCGTTCCTGCAAGGACTTGGCCGAGAAGCCGCCGAAGACGACGGAGTGGGTGGCGCCGATGCGCGCGCACGCTTGCATGGCGGCCACGCCTTCGACGGACATCGACATATAGATGATGACGCGGTCGCCCTTGGCGATACCCTTGGATTTCAGGCCGTTGGCGAACTTGCAGACTTTTTCGTGCAGTTCTTTATAGCTTGCTTTGGTGACGGTGCCGTCATCCGCTTCGAAGATGATGGCCGTCTTGTCGCCCAGGCCATTTTCGATGTTGCGGTCCAGGCAGTTGTACGACACGTTCAGCTGGCCGTCTTCGAACCATTTGTAGAATGGGGCGTTGTCTTCGTTCAGGGTGCGGGTGAACGGCTTTTTCCAGCTCAGGTTTTCGCGCGCCAGTTTGGCCCAGAAGCCTTCGTAGTCGTGTTCGGCCTCGGCCACCATGGCGCGGTAAGCGTCCATGCCGGAAATCGTTGCCTGTGCGGCAAATGCTGCCGACGGGTCAAATACGCGTGACTCTTCTGGTCCCTGCTGCTGTGTGCCCTGCCCTTGGTTCTCTGTAGCGCTCATGCTTGTCTCCAGTGTAGTAATTGTTTGCTAACACGATAGGCCCCATGTCTTACGGACGCCTTACATGTCGCGTTTATGCAGCGTTTACCCCTATCAAGGCTAACCATAAGCGCCTTCAGCAATAGGAGTCAAGGGGACGCCGTACAGTATTTTCGCTGGGAAAATGCATGGCGCACCGAAGGTTCAATACCACTTTGTGTTTCATCAAACCTAATAATCAGGAGCAAGGCCATGCGCAGTAATCAACAGCAAGTGTAAAATGTCGGGCATGCCAAAAATTGGTATTTACTCCCCCAGGAAACCCCACATGATCGACCACCTACCACCGACTACCAAGCATACCAAGCTGCATCCGCTGTCCGCCTTCATCTTCATGTCGCGCTGGCTGCAGTTGCCGCTGTACCTGGGCCTGATCCTCGCACAATGCGTGTATGTATTTCATTTCTGGGTGGAATTGTCCGACCTGATCGGCGCCGTGTTCGGCAATGATGCGGCCTTGCAGCACGTTATCAGCGCCGTGACCGTGCCTGGCGTGCCGCCTCCCGTGAAGCTGAACGAAGCGACCATCATGCTGGTGGTATTAGGCCTGATCGACGTGGTGATGATTTCGAACCTGCTGATCATGGTCATTATCGGCGGCTACGAAACCTTCGTTTCGCGCATGCACCTCGATGACCACCCAGACCAGCCGGAATGGTTGTCGCACGTAAATGCTTCCGTGCTAAAGACGAAATTGGCGATGGCCATCATCGGCATCTCGTCCATCCACCTGCTGAAGACCTTCATCAACGCCACCGCGTACGCCAAGGAACCGAATGTGGTCATCGCGCAAACGGTGATCCACATGGTCTTCATTTTGTCCGCCATGGCGATTGCCTACACCGACCGCATCATGACGGTCACCCAGAATCAAGCCAGGGCGCCCCACTAAGTTCCGGCGCTCCTATACTGATTAGCAAACAGCATCAAAGTCCTACCCTTCTTATCCACCGCGAGAACACCATGACTGTCATAAAGCAAGAAGACCTGATCGAATCCATCGCCGCAGCGTTGCAGTACATTAGCTACTACCACCCTGCTGATTACATCGAGCACCTGGCGCGCGCCTACGCGGCCGAGCAAAGCCCGGCGGCAAAAGATGCGATCGCGCAAATCCTGACCAACTCGCGCATGTGCGCGGAAGGCAAGCGTCCTATCTGCCAGGACACGGGTATCGTCAACGTCTTCCTGAAAATCGGCATGGGCGTGCGCTTCGAAGGCTTCTCCGGCACCGTCACCGACGCCGTCAACGAAGGCGTGCGCCGTGCGTACAACTTCGACGACAACAAGCTGCGCGCTTCCATCGTGGCCGACCCGCATTTCGACCGCAAGAACACCAAGGACAACACGCCAGCCGTCGTGCACATGGAACTGGTCGAAGGCAATACCGTCGACGTGAAAGTGGCTGCCAAGGGCGGCGGCTCGGAAAACAAGTCGAAGATGATCATGATGAACCCGTCCGACTCGCTGGTCGACTGGGTCATGAAGACCGTGCCGACCATGGGCGCCGGCTGGTGCCCGCCAGGCATGCTGGGCATCGGCATCGGCGGCACGGCCGAAAAAGCCATGCTGATGGCAAAAGAAGTGTTGATGGAAGACATCGACATGTTTGAGCTGAAACAACGCGGCCCACAGAACAAGCTGGAAGAACTGCGTATCGAGCTGTGCGACAAGATCAACTCGCTGGGCATCGGCGCGCAGGGCCTGGGCGGCTTGACGACCGTGCTCGACGTGAAAATCATGATGCACCCGACGCACGCCGCGTCGAAGCCCGTCGCCATGATCCCGAACTGCGCCGCCACGCGCCACGGCCACTTCGTGCTGGACGGCTCGGGTCCTGCCTACATGACGCCGCCATCGCTGTCGTCGTGGCCGGAAGTGCACTGGACGCCGGACACGGAAAAGTCCAAGCGCGTCGACCTGAACACCCTGACGAAAGAAGAAGTCGCTTCGTGGACGCCGGGCCAGACCTTGCTGCTGAACGGCAAGATGCTGACGGGCCGCGACGCCGCGCACAAGCGCATCCAGGACATGCTGGCCAAGGGCGAAGAATTGCCGGTCGACTTCAAGAACCGCGTGATCTACTACGTCGGCCCGGTCGACCCGGTACGCGACGAAGCCGTCGGCCCGGCCGGTCCGACGACCGCCACGCGCATGGACAAATTCACCGACATGATGCTGGAAAAAACGGGCCTGATCGCCATGATCGGCAAGGCCGAGCGTGGCCCCATCGCCATCGAATCGATCCAGAAGCACCAGTCGGCCTATCTGATGGCCGTGGGCGGCGCCGCCTACCTGGTGTCGAAAGCCATCAAGCACGCCAAGGTGCTGGGCTTTGCCGACATGGGCATGGAAGCGATCTACGAATTCGACGTGGTCGACATGCCGGTCACGGTGGCCGTGGACGCGAAAGGCACTTCGGTACACAACACGGGGCCGAAGGAATGGCAGGCGAAGATCGAGCAACTCAATAGCGTGAGCAAGATTCCCGTGACGGTTGTTTAAACAAGCTCTACCATTAACGCCGCGCGGCAATCAGCGCGGCGTTTTTTTTATCTACTCCGGTTTCCCATGACTTCTATTGCAAGCAATGCCCACCCTGACGCGCCCATCGGCATTTTTGACTCCGGCGTGGGCGGCCTGTCGGTGCTGCGCCATATCCGCGCGCAGCTGCCGCAGGAAGACCTGATTTACTTTGCCGATTCCGGCCATGCGCCGTATGGCGACAAGACGGAACAGCAAGTGATCGGCCGTTCACTGGCAGTGGCCGGCTATCTGCTGCAGCAAGGCGCGAAAGCACTGGTCGTCGCCTGCAACACGGCCACGATCGCCGCCATCAAGGCGCTGCGCGCGCGCTACCCGGACCTGCCCATCGTCGGCGTCGAGCCAGGCCTGAAACCGGCGGCCGCCATCAGCCGCAACGGCAAGATCGGCGTGCTGGCCACCGAGCGCACCTTGCGCGGCGACAAGCTGCTGGCCTTGCGCGAACAGGTGAGCAGCGCCACCGGCGCCACGTTCATCTTGCAGCCCTGCGTTGGCCTGGTCGAACGCATCGAACAGTCCGCAATGGGCAGCGACCCGCTCGACGCCACCAGCGCCATGCTCGACCGCTATATCGCGCCCCTGTTGGCACAAGGCGTCGATACCTTGGTGCTCGGCTGTACCCACTACCCCTTCGTGCAGGACGCCATCGCACGTACGGTACGCGCACATACGCAAGAACAGATTACCCTGGTCGACACCGGGGAAGCCGTGGCGCGCCAGCTGGCCCGCCTGCTCGACGCTGCCAGCCTGCGCCGCAGCGGCAACGACGCGCCACAGCTGCAGGGCTACACGACGGCCAAGGTCGAAGCCCTGGCGCAAGCCTTCGCCGGTTTGCTGGACTTGCACCCACCGGTCGAACACCTGTCCGTATGAGGGAAAACAGGCGTTTTCATGCAATCTTTCGATTCTTTAAAAAAGACTGCATTTAGATTTGCCACTTTGCCGAGTTCTTTGTATAATTCGGCACCTGTTCAGCAAAACAGCTAAACAGGTAAGTAAGACAGTGGTGGCTGTAGCTCAGTTGGTAGAGTCCAGGATTGTGATTCCTGTTGTCGTGGGTTCGAGCCCCATCAGCCACCCCACAGAATAAAGAAGAGCCCGGTTTCCGAACCGGGCTTTTTCTATTCCGGCGCCCGTTTTATCTCTCCTCAGATACCGGCCCCGGTATCGCTTCCTGCAAAAAATTCATTAGTGCAAATTTGACCATCGCCCTACTCTGGGGTGCGGCCTGGACCGCCCCATAAAAACAGTACGGAGACAACGATGAAGCAAATCCTGGCAGCACTGTGCCTGATGTTCTGCGCCCATGCGCAAGCGATCAACCTGACGGGCGTGCCCAACGCGCACGATCCCGGCACTCTCACGCGCGACGGCGACACGTATTTCAATTTCACGACGGGCGACGGCATCTGGTATTCCACCTCGACGGACCTGCTGAAATGGTCAGCCGGCCCCGCGCCCGTGTTCAGCACGCCGCCTGCCTGGATCGCCAACAAAATCCCCAATTTCAGCGGCTCATACTGGGCGCCCGACGTGATCCACATGAACGGCTACTATTATCTGTATTACTCGGTCTCCACCTTCGGCACGTCCGTGTCGGCCATCGGCGTGGCCCGTTCCGCCTCGCTGAAAAACCCGAGCTGGACGGACCTGGGCATCGTCGTGCAATCGTATGGGGGCGGCGCGGAAATCAATGCCATCGACCCGGCCCTGTTCCGCGATTATGACGGCAAGGTTTACATGTCGTATGGCTCGTTTTTCGGCGGCATCGGCGTGACGGAAATCAACCAGACCACGGGCAAGACGAGCGGCAACGTGACGACCATCCTCGGTGGCGGCGGCAAGGATATCGAAGCGCCTTACATCACGCGCGACGGCGAGTACTACTATCTGTTCGTCAACCGCGGCAAATGCTGCCAGGGCGCCGCCAGTACGTATTACGTGGAAGTGCAGCGCGCCAGCAGCGTGACAGGGCCGTACAGCGGCACGCGCACGGTGCTGCCCAACCTCGACGGCAAGTACAAGGGCCCGGGCCATATCGGCGTACTCAAGCAGGATGGCTGCAACTACACCTCGATCCACTACTACGACGTCAACGACAATGGCGCGGCCAAGCTCGATATTTTAAAGATGACGTATGACAGCGGCTGGCCCAGCCTGACGCGCAATTTCTCCATCGCCAGCTGCGGCGGCATCTCGGATGGACCCACGGTGCTGCGCTCGCGCCTGAGCGGCAAGGCGCTGGCTGTGGCGGGCGCCGGCACGGCGAATGGCGCGCTAGTGCAGCAGCAAACGTATACGGGGGCAAAACACCAGCAATGGTATGTGGTGGGACACGGCGATGGCTACTACAGCCTGATCAATGCGAACAGCCTGCTGGGTCTGGACGACTACAACAACTCGACCACGGCCGGCACGAATATCGCGCAATGGAACTACTGGGGCGGACTGGGCCAGCAATGGCGCTTCGCCAGCCCCGCTGCCGGCTACCAGACGATCAGCAACCGCTACAGCAACCTGACCCTGGACGTCTTAAATCTGAGCACGGCGGAAAACGCGCAGATCATCCAGTGGAATCTGACCAATGCGAACAATCAGCAGTGGTCGCTGAGCCGGCCGTAGGTCAGCGAACTACCCCGCCAGCACCGACTGCACCGTCGTCGCCAGGTCTTCCAGGCGCACGGGTTTGACGAGGAAGTGGCGGAAGCCCACGGCCAGCGCGTCATCCATGTACATGGGCAGGCTGTGGCCGGTGACGGCGATCAGGACGGCGTTGGCCGTCTCGGGATTGTGGTGCAGGCGGCGGCCGATTTCGATGCCGCTGATGCCGGGCATTTCGATGTCGAGGTAGACGGCGTCGGGCACGCACAGCTTGACTTGCTCGACGGCCATCTGCCAGTTGCGCACCACCACGGCGTGGTGGCCCAGCGCTTCGAGCAGCATGGCCAGCGATTCGCCCACTTCCTGGTTGTCGTCGACCACCAGCAGATTCAATTTGCGCGCAGCACTTGCCGGCTGGTCGCCCTGGCGGCGTTCCACAGAGGAAATGCCTGGTGTCGTTTCAGTTGTCTGGCTCATTGTACGTTCACGTCTGACGGCTGCAAAAGCGGGAGTATACAAGAAGCGCCCGCAATGCCGCCGCACCCGAGCAATGGTGCCAAACGGCAATCCAAACCACCCACCGTACCGCGCCAGCAACACTTCCCCATCACCCAGGCAGGCATATAGCCGCTACGCAACATTCGCAATTGACGGATAAAATGAGAATCATTATCATTCTTATCCCCTTGCGCCGGATGTCCACGCCACGATGTTGTCGCGCCGCCCGATTGCCGCGCAAACATTGTCATTACGGAGATCCATGCATGGCTGCCACACCTTTCACACTGCCCTTTTCGCTGCGCCCGTGCGCGCTGGCCATCGCCCTCGCTTGCCTGAACGCGCCCATCGCCGCGCAGGCACAGCAAGCCAATACGGCCGATAATGCCGGCCCCATCCTGGAATCGATTCAGGTCAGCAGCAACCTGCTGGGCACCAGCATGGCCGCCAGCACGAAAAATTTCGCGGGCGCCCGCACCGTGGTGCAAAAGGACGACATCGAGAACTCGGGTGCGACCAGCCTCAGCGACGTAATGCGCCGCATTCCCGGCGTGCAGATCAGCGACAACTCGGGCAGCGCCGGCAGCGCCATCTCGCTCAATATCGGCGTACGCGGCCTGGCCGGGCGCTATTCGCCACGCAGCACGGTCTTGCTGGACGGCATCCCGATGTCGGTGGCGCCATATGGCCAGCCGCAACTGTCGTTCGCGCCCGTCAGCCTGGCCAATGTCGAGACGGTCGACGTGGTGCGCGGCGGCGGCGCCGTGCGCTTCGGCCCGCAAAACGTGGGCGGCATCATCAACTTCAAGACGCGCCGTGTGCCCACCACGCCAGGCATCACGGGCGACGCCACCGTGCGCTACAACTCGTACAGCGAAGTGGGCCACAACACGCAGGCCAGCGTCTTTGCCGGCACCCAGCTCGACAGCGGCCTGGGCCTGGCCGTGCTGTATTCGGGTATCCGGGGCAGCGACTGGCGCGTGGGCAGCGATGAGAAGGTCAACGACTTCGCCCTCAAATTCCGCTACGACCTGAGCCCGACGGCCGAGGTGTACGGCAAACTGTCCTACTACGACGTGACGTCGCGCACGCCGGGCGGTTTGAGCGCCGCGCAGTACAAGGCCGACCCGTTCCAGAACACGCGACCGACCGACTTCTGGAGCGGCGAGCGCAAAGCCTTCGACATCGGCTACCTGAATGCCATGTCAAACACACAGGAATTCGAGGTGCGCGCCTATTACAACAAGAGCTCACGCGAAAGCACCCTGATCAATGCGAACCGCACCGGCCTGGGCCGCCAGCCGCGCAACTATGAAACGACGGCCATCGAGCCGCGCTACACGCAGCGTTTCACGACCGGCAAGGTATCGCAGGACGTCACCGTCGGCTACCGCTACCTGGCCGAGCGGGCCGATGAAAGTATCTACAACGTCGTCATCGCCACCGGCGTGCAACAAAAGCCGACGCGCTTCGCCGACAACTCGACCGATGCGCAAGCCGTGTATATCGACGACAAGATCGCCATCGACGCGTGGCGCATCACGCCGGGCGTGCGCTACGAGCACATCAAGACGGAACGCTTCAACCACTTGCCGACTGACCAGAAGATCGATCTGCTCAATAACAAGGCCCTGCCCTCGCTGAACGTGGCCTACTTGCTCAACAACAACGTGACCCTGTTCGGCAACTACAACAGCTCGTTTGGCGCCGTGCAAAATACGCAGCTCAATGCGCAGTCAAGCAAGAACCCCCTGCAGCCGGAACTGGCGAAAACGGCCGAGCTGGGCGCGCGCTGGAAGAGCGGCCAGTTGTCGGCTGAAGCGACCTTGTTCAACATCAAGTTCGACAACCAGATCCAATCCATCGGCAGCGGCGAGAACGTCGTCTTCTACAACGTGGGCGCCACGCACCACCGGGGCCTGGAATCGGCCATCGACTACCACTTCGACAAATCCGGCCCGCTGGCCGGCTTGAACGCCTACGCCACCTACACCTACACCAAGGCGACTTTGCAGGATGGCGTGAACGCGGGCAACGACGTGCCCTTCTATTCGCGCACCACGGACACCATCGGCGCCCACTATCAACTGGGCGCCTGGGGCTTCGACCTGTCGAGCAGCCACCAGAGCCGCCAGTTCGCCGACGAAGCCAACACCATGGCGGAAAATGCGGCAGGCAGCCTGGGCGTGATTCCCGGCTTCCGTACCTGGAACACGCAAGTGAAATGGAAAGTACCGGGGCAGAATGGCCTGGAGCTGGTTGCCGGTGTCAACAACCTCGCCAACAAGCGCTACTTCACGCGCACCTCGGACGGCAACCTGGGCAAACTGGTGGGTGCACCGCGCATGGTTTACCTGCAAGGCCGCCTGGCGTTCTGATGCCCGTGCGCAGCTGAGCCCGTCGAAGCGCAGCGGACGTACAAATGCCGCCCGGCCACATGGCCCGGCGGCATTTTTCATGAAAAAAATAGGTGCATTACATCAAGGAATGTTGCCCAAAAGAATTAAACTAGCGCTACAATAGCAGGGTATCAAGCAATGCCAAGCATCGCTCCGCCAGGGCCCCTACCCCGCCCTGATCATCAGCACGCATTTATTGAACAGGAAGGCTGGCACCACCGGGCCCGATTGCGCTCCCGGCACGGCCACCGCACACGCACCATGTCTGCAGAAAAAACCATTACCGAAACGAGTTCCTACGGCAAGGAAACGCCCGTGGGACGTCCCGACATCGATGGCCGCGCCGGCATTTTCGTGCCCACGGCAGAATTCGACATCAGCAACAACACCACCATCCGCAAGGGCGCGGGCATTGTCGGCTTCGGCAACCTCGATGGCACCCTGACCGTGTATTTCGAAGCGAACCGCTTCGACGAAAGCAATCTGCACAAGTGGGAACACAAGGCGCGCAAGGCATATGACCGCATGGTCATGGGCGCGCCCACGGTGTCGAAGGCGAAAATCGATGCGCGCATGCTGGAACAGGTGGGCATCATCGATGGCATGGGCATCAATCTCAAGCACCCGGAACGCCTGACGCACTGGCTGACGATTTCGAACGTGCCGGACACGGCGCCGGAAGAGCCGGTCCTGCGCTGGAAAAACCGCTAGACGCCCGGAAAGCGAGGCGGGGCGCCAGGCGCGAGGTGTTGTCCTACATCGTGGCGGACATTCATCCGATGCCCAAAGGCATCAACTCATCCTATGATGAAAGCCTGACAACACACCTCATTCCACTCAGGAGTACGACATGTCCCGCCTCATCCCGATCAGCTTTGGCGCCTTGCAAATAGGTCTGGCAGCGGCGGCGATGTACATCCTGTGCTCGGCGGACGTGCTGCACCAGACGGCCGTGTATTTCCACTAATAAAATGAAATAGCCGGGCAAGCAATGCTTGTCCGGCTTTGTCCTGCCTACCGCAATAGACTAGCGGCGGCCATGGTAGCGGCCATGCCCGCCCCAGCCGCCGCGGTGTCCACCGTAGCGCCCAAAGCCAAACATGAAGTCCAGCCCGATCGTCACGGGCGGATTGTAATAATACGGTTGCGGTGCGTACACGGGCGCCGGCACATACACGGGCTGCTGAACGTAGACAGGCTGTTGCTGCACATACACGGGCTCATTCGTATATTCCACGCGCGGCGCGCTCATCACGCGGCCCGACTGCACCGGCTCGGACGAGACCGTATGCCATTCATAGGGATTGTAGGCCCCCTGCGGCGCGCGCGAACCGTAATACGCAGGACCGGGGGGCGCCACGGCGCAGCCACCCAAGGCGGCCAGCGAAATTACTGCCAACAGGGTTTTCATCGCAATTCTCCTAATGTGTACTACTTAATTAAGCACTATAAGAAATTACGCGGAGCTTTGCTGCGCTTTTACCGATTGTTACACCCCGACGCACGCCGCAACATGAAATGTGGCAATCGCGCCACAAGCGGCCTACACCGCATGTTTCCTCAAATAAATGGAATCGCGCACGTGTCGATGGCCTTGCCGGCCGCATCGTAGCGCTGCACGCACACCTGGTAGCGCACGCCATAGTCGAGCTCGACCTGCTCGACCTTGCCATACTTCAATTTCCAGCTGGGTTGCACCTGTTGCCGGCCTTCCAGCGCGGCCACGTCCTGGGGAATCGCCATCGCCGTTTGCGTCTCGCCCTGGCGCGCATCCTGGCGCCGCGCCACGTCGATCGATACATTCACGGCCAGGTCGACGCCGCCGTCCGCATAGCTGAGCGTGGGCGCGCCGCGCTGCGCCCGCATCACGCCCCAGGCGCAAGGCTTGCCGCCGGCCTCGCATTGCTTCAGCTGCGCCAGCGGGAAATACTCAGGGGCAATCTTGCCATTCTTGATGGGCCAGCTCGTGCGCACGCCGTCGCGCTTGCCCGTCAGGGGATTGTCCCAGCTCAGGCTATTGACGACGGCCACGGTCTGCCCCGGCTGCAAGCCCACGGGCGTGCCCAGCGAGGCGCAGGCGGAAAGCAGCAAACCGGTGGCGGCCAGGGAGGAAAGTGTCAGGATGCGCTGCATGATAGGCCTCTTGTGGTGGGAGATCCCGAAGATATGTTTCGAGGGTAACAGAATCGGCGGCAACAGTGCCGTTGGCTGACGCACATAACAGTACGGGCGGCACCCTTGCAGGCGCCGCCCGTAGCGGATACGGCCATGCCGGGAGCCTGGCTCCCGGCGATACGTGGATCAGTCCAGCTTCCAGGCGTAATCGACCTTGGTCCAGGTTTGCGCTGCGGCGCCATCCTTGGTGCCCGGCTTGAACTTGCATGCGGACAGGGCCTTGATGGCGGCCTTGTCCAGGTTCTTGAAGCCGCTGCTCTTCTCGACTTTCGAATCGGCAACGCTACCATCGGCATTGACCAGGAAGGACATCGACACGGTGCCCTGCTCTTCGTTCATCAGCGAGGCTTTCGGATAGTCGGCCTTGCAGTTCTTGGCATCGAACGACGCCGGCACCTCGGCCGCGAAGGCGGCGGAAGAAACGGACACCAGCAAGGCTGCTGCAACACTCATCAAACGCTTATTCTCAAACATGTGCTTCCCCATGATTATTATCAAATACGGTAGTTACCATTTCCTGTGCGCTGTTGGCCGCGCTTAAAACTCTTCCCACTCGTCATTGCTGCCCGCGCCTGCCGCCTTGCGTGGCGCTGGAGCCACGGGAGCGGCCGCTTCCGTCTTGCGCGTCAGCGACTTCACCGGGCGCAATGCCGGTGCCGGCTTGCGCACGGCCACCGGTGCCGCAGCGACCGCTACCGGTGCCGGCACATACGCCGCCGGTTTCTCTTCGCCTTCGACCAGTTTGAAGATGCTGACCACGTGGGCCAGTTCGGCCGCCTGGTCCTGCAAGCTTTGCGCCGCGGCGGCGGCCTGCTCCACCAGGGCCGCATTTTGCTGCGTCATGCCATCCATCTCGATAATCGACAGATTGACCTGTTCGATGCCAGCGCTTTGTTCCTGGCTGGCACTGGCGATCTCGCTCATGATGTCGGTCACGCGGCGCACGCTGTCGACCACTTCACCCATCGTTACGCCAGCCTGGCCGACCAGACGCGTACCGCGTTCCGTCTTCTCGGCCGAATCGTCGATGAGGATCTTGATTTCCTTCGCGGCGCCGGCGGAACGCTGGGCCAGGTTGCGCACTTCCGACGCCACCACGGCAAAACCGCGGCCTTGCTCGCCGGCACGTGCCGCTTCCACGGCAGCGTTCAGCGCCAGGATGTTGGTCTGGAAGGCGATGCCATCGATCACGCCAATGATGTCGACAATCTTCTTCGCCGACTCGTTGATCGAGCTCATGGTGTCAACCACTTGCGACACCACGGAGCCGCCCTTGATGGCGACATCCGAAGCGGTGGCGGCCAGCTTGTTGGCTTCGCGCGCATTGTCCGCATTCTGTTTCACGGTCGAGGTCAACTCTTCCATGGCCGAGGCCGTTTTTTCCAGCGCGCTGGCTTGCATTTCCGTGCGCGACGACAGGTCGATATTGCCGTCGGCAATTTCACGCGAGGCCGTGCCGATGGTTTCCGTACCGACGCGCACCTGGCCGACGATGCCCACCAGGCTGTTGCGCATTTCCTTCATTTCCGCCAGCAGGCTGGACGTATCGGAAGGCTGCGTGTGGATGCCGATCGACAAGTCGCCATTGGCGATGCTGCCGGCGATCGATGCCGTGTAGTCCGGCTCGCCGCCCAGCTGTTTCAGCAAGCCGCGGGTAATCACCAGTGCCGCCGCCACGCCCATCGCCACGGCCAGTACGCCGAGGATGATCATGAACAGGCGCGCGCTGTCGAAGGCCTTGCGGGCATCCGATTGCATCTGCTCGTTGAGCTTGTCTTCCAGCACGGCCAGTTGTTCCAGCGCTTCCATCCATTTTTTCTGTACCGGACGGATTTCCTTGATCATCACGCGCGTGGCGCCTTCCGCATCGTTGGCCATCCACAGCGCGGAGGCCTTGGCGATGGCCGGCATGGCGGCCGCTTCGTATTCCTTGATCGAGGTCAGCAGCGCTTTTTCTTCAGGAGTCGACTCGACGGCGAATTTCTCTTCGAGCTTCTTCTGCGTTTCCTGATAGGTGCTCGTCTGCGTCTTGATACGCGCCATTTCCGGCTCCATATCGCCCGCGTCGGTCATCAGGGTCAGGATGCGCAGCGAGGTGATGCGGTCGCTGACGTTGCCACGCATGTCGATCACGAGGCGGGTGACGACGTTGTTGACATTGATCACGTGATCGAGACGCTCCTGGATTTGCGCCATGCGCGCGATGCCGAGGACGGTCACGGCCACCAGCAGAACCAGTACCAGGGCGAAACCCAGGCCCAGGCGGGTACCAACCTTCATTTTTGCTAAATTCATTTCGGCTCTTCGTAAATGAAACTATTGATAAGGATTTTTGCCCGGCACGACAAGACGAAGGCTGCGCAACACCGGTGTCCGCCCTTACCCATTGGTATGCTGGCGGTATCCGGCCGCACGCAGCCCGGGGTACTTCCTGGTCTTTCAGCAGCCCTGGAAATGCCAGTGACTGCGAATGCAAACTTGCTCCGCACGCTGAATTTTTGACACCGTTGATGTGAGATCAACATCAAACATTCATATGAGAAATATTTGTCTATAATCAATTATAGGTGTAAATTTTGCCTCAAAGCAAGCAATATGTACCCGAATAAATGGCTGATTAACTTTCTTCGGGGAAATGGCAACAACGCCGTTTCTTGCCTCTTAGAAATGCCCCACGACAGTGCGGGCATGCGCCGAAACAGCGCATTTACAACACATGGCGTAGCCATATTGCATCGTTTTGGGAGAGGTACTCAGAGGAAGGGGAAGTGCGGACAATACCAGTGCGCAGCGGCACCGGTATAGACAAGTTGGCTCAGCTGTCCCAGCTGCAATGCATCACATAGGTGTGGCACTCTGTGCCGAAGACAAAGACGCTCCAGATGGCGCCCAATTGACCGGCCAGGTTGCGCTGGCCAGACGATACCAGTTGATACCAGTGCGGCTCGCTGCCCAGCAGTTCGGCCAGTTCGCGCTCGAAACCGTCATATAAACGTGCGTCGAGCGGCTGGCGGTCCGCCTCGCTCGTCGGATGGAGGCGCTCGAGCAGCCACTGGCGCGGCGTGCACAAGACGCCGCTGCACACGACCGTTTCGAGCGGCTGCAGGCGCAAGCCATCGGGTGTCACATCCAGTGCGCGGCACAGGGCATCGAACGATGCTTGCGGCGCGGCGGGCCCCAGATACGTGCAGAGCAAGTCGCTGCCGTCATCCTTGAGCGCGCTGACGGCTTGCAGGTAGCCGTCGATGTGCCGCGCATGGCCTTGGAAATCGTCCATTAGGCAGGCAAGGACAAACGCGCCGCCGCTTCCAGCAGCAAACGCGGGTCGCCCGAGGCCAGCTTCTTGGAATCGGACAGCGTCTGACGGAAGCCGCGCGCACCAGGCAAGTTTTGCATCAGGCCCAGCATGTGGCGCGTGACGCTGTTCAGCTTCAATCTCCCCGCTTCTTTTTCCAGCTGCGCGCTGATATACGGAATCATCGCTTCGAGCACTTGTTCGCGCGTTTTGACAGGCGCATCGTCGCCGTAATAGCGCTGGTCGAACTGCGCCATCACGTACGGATTGTGATACGCCTCGCGGCCCAGCATCACGCCGTCCAGGTGCTGCAGGTGCAGGTCAATTTCATCGAGCGTCTTGATGCCGCCATTGATGATGAATTCGAACTGGGGGAAGTCGCGCTTCAGGCGGTAGGCATAATCGTATTTCAGGGGCGGCACTTCGCGGTTTTCCTTCGGGCTCAGGCCTTTCAGGATGGCATTGCGCGCATGCACGATAAACGTCTTGCAGCCGGCGTCGGCCACGGTGCCGACGAAGTCGCGCACGAAGTCGTACGACTCGCTGTCATCGATGCCGATGCGGTGTTTGACCGTGACGTCGATGTCGACCACGTCGCGCATGGCTTTCACGCAGTCGGCCACCAGTTGCGGCTCGGCCATCAGGCAGGCGCCAAACGCGCCCTTTTGCACGCGCTCGGACGGGCAGCCGCAGTTCAGGTTAACCTCGTCGTAGCCCCACTGCTCGCCCAGCTTGGCGCTCGTGGCCAGGTCCTTCGGATCGCTGCCGCCCAGCTGCAGCGCGACCGGATGTTCCTCCTCATTGAAGCGCAAATGGCGCTCCACGTCGCCGTAGACCAGCGCGCCCGTCGTCACCATCTCGGTGTAGAGCCAGGTATGGCGCGTGATTTCGCGGTGGAACTTGCGGCAATGGCGGTCGGTCCAGTCCATCATCGGGGCGACGGACAGGCGGCGGGAAGGCAAAGAAGTGGAAGTCATGGTGTCTACAAAAAAACAGGAGCTGCAAATGACAAACCCGCTGCGCGCCTCACCGGTGAAGGAAAGGCGGAGCAACGGGCTTGAGCGCGGCATGGCCCGCAGGCCATGCTCTACAACAGATTACGAATCACGCGACGCTTTTTTACGCTCGTGCTCTTTCAGGAAGCGCTTGCGCAGACGGATCGATTTAGGCGTGATTTCCACCAGTTCGTCGTCCTCGATGAATTCGACTGCGTATTCCAGCGACATCTGGATTGGCGGTACCAGGCGCACCGCTTCGTCGGTACCCGACGAACGCACGTTGGTCAGCTGCTTGCCCTTGATCGGGTTGACGACCAGGTCGTTGTCGCGCGAGTGGATACCGATGACCATGCCTTCGTACACTGGGTCATTGTGCGACACGAACATGCGGCCGCGGTCTTGCAGTTTCCAGATAGCGTAGGCAACAGCAGCGCCGTCATCTTGCGAGATCAGCACGCCGTTACGACGGCCGGCCATTTCGCCACGGGTGTTGTCGACTGGCGCGTATTCATGGAATACGTGGCTCATCAGGCCGGTGCCGCGGGTCAGGGTCATGAATTCGCCCTGGAAGCCGATCAGGCCACGCGCCGGGATCAGGTACTCGAGACGCACGCGGCCCTTGCCATCCGATTCCATGTTTTGCAGGTCGCCACGACGACGGCCCAGTTCTTCCATGACGCCGCCCTGGTTGACTTCTTCAACGTCAACGGACAGGTTTTCAAACGGCTCGTGGCGCACGCCATCGACCATTTTGAAGACCACGCGTGGACGCGATACGGCCAGCTCGAAGCCTTCGCGACGCATGTTTTCGATCAGGATCGTCAGGTGCAGCTCGCCGCGGCCCGATACTTCGAAGATCGTGTCGTCATCGGTTGGTGCCACGCGCAGAGCAACGTTGGCTTTCAATTCTTTTTCCAGACGGTCACGCAGTTGACGCGAGGTAACGAACTTGCCTTCGCGGCCAGCCAGTGGCGAGTTGTTGACCATGAAGTTCATGGTCAGGGTCGGCTCGTCGACGGTCAGCATCGGCAGCGCTTCAGGCGTGTCCAGTGCGCACAGGGTCGAACCGATGCCGATTTCGTCAATACCGTTGATCAGGCAGATGTCGCCGGCGACGGCTTCGTCAACCAGCACACGCTCCAGGCCCTTGAAGTTCAGCACCTGGTTGATGCGGCCTTTGATCGGGGTCGCGCCTGGGCCATTGATGACCAGCACGTCCTGGCCGACTTTGACGGTACCGCGGTTGACGCGGCCAATGCCGATCTTGCCGACATACGACGAGTAGTCCAGCGAGGTGATCTGCATTTGCAGCGGGCCTTCAGGATTGTCGTCGCGTACTGGAACGTGTTCCAGGATGGCGTCGAACATCGGCTTCATGTCGCCGCCGCGCACGTCTTCGGTCAGACCGGCATAGCCGTTCAGGCCCGAAGCGTAAATGATAGGGAAATCCAGTTGTTCGTCGGTAGCGCCCAGCTTGTCGAACAGTTCGAACGTCTGGTTGATGGCCCAGTCCGGACGTGCGCCTGGACGGTCGATCTTGTTGACGATAACGATAGGCTTCAGACCCAGTGCCAGCGCTTTACGCGTGACGAAACGGGTTTGCGGCATCGGGCCTTCCTGTGCATCGATCAGCAGCAGAACCGAGTCCACCATCGACAGAACACGTTCCACTTCGCCGCCGAAGTCGGCGTGGCCTGGGGTGTCGACGATGTTGATGTGGGTGCCTTCGTACTCAACGGCGCAGTTCTTCGACAGAATCGTAATGCCGCGCTCCTTTTCCAGGTCGTTCGAGTCCATGACTCGGGTGTCGACCGCTTGGTTTTCACGGAAGGTGCCGGACTGGCGCAGCAGCTGATCCACCAGCGTGGTTTTGCCGTGGTCAACGTGGGCGATAATGGCGATATTACGAATTGCGCGTTTTGTATTTGACATGGTCGTAGTAGTTACTGAAAAACTGCGGAGTGCGTACAAGGTGTACGAGATACCCGAATGCTAATCTATTTCCGGAACCGCGTAGTATAGCATGTTGCGTTGCAACGCTATCTAAAAATGCTGGCGGCTCTTGCAGTCGGGGACGATTTGTTTAAAAAAGCGACACTGGTTCAAGAGTGTCGCTGGGTAATGTGACGTTGCCGTGACTTATTGGTGCGCCGTGGCAATGAGACGTTCCGGCGCCAGGATGCTGTATTCCTGCAACTGGCCCGTGCCCAGCAGCTTGCTGTCGTGATACACGCGCACCCTGCCCGGCTCGGCTGGCACGACGACGTCTTCTTTGCCCAGCGCGATGCGCTGGCCATGCAGGAAGCGCTTGGCCAATTCTTCCGTCAGCTGGACGGCCGGGAAACTCGACAGCAAGGCATCGACGGGAGCCAGCAAGCTCAGCGGCGCGGCATGCGCCGTCAACTCATCCAGGGTAACGACGCCGTCAAGCGTCAGGTTGCCCACCTGCGTGCGGCGCAAGGCGTTCAGATGGCCGCCGCAACCGAGGGCATGGCCGATGTCTTCGCCCAGCACGCGGATATACGTGCCCTTGCTGCACATCACGGACAATTTCAGGAACGGGGCTTCATAGCCGAGGAACTCGAGCTTGTGGATGGTCACCGGGCGCGCTTCGCGCTCCAGGGTGATGCCTGCCCTTGCATACTCATATAGGGGCTTGCCGTCCCGTTTCAAGGCCGAGTACATGGGCGGCGTCTGCAGGATAGGCCCGCGGAACTGCGCCAGCACGGCTTCGATCTGCTCTTCGGTGACGTTGACGTCGCGCGTTTCCAGCACGTCGCCTTCCGTATCGCCCGTATCCGTCGTCTGCCCCAGGTGCACCAGGGTTTCGTAGGTTTTGTCGGCTTCCAGCAAGTCCTGCGAGAACTTGGTCGCTTCGCCAAAGCACAGCGGCAGCAAGCCCGTGGCGAACGGATCCAGCGTGCCCGTATGGCCCGCCTTTTTCGCGTTCAAGACGCGCTTGGCCTTGATCAGGGCGTCATTGCTGGACCAGCCGACAGGCTTATCCAACAGCAAGACGCCATCGACCAGGTCGCGCACCCGCTTGATGCCGGGCGGTTTCTTCGGACCCGCCACTGTTATTGCTCGTCCGCTTCTGGTTTGGCATCCGGCTCGGCGTCGGCCGCGCGCGTGGCGTTGGCCTTGTCGATCAGCAGCGACATTTCCATGCCGCGCGAGGTCGAGCTGTCGTGCACGAAATGCAGCATCGGCAGGGTGTGGATGTGCAGGCGCTTGCCCAGCAGGCCGCGGATGAAGCCAGACGCAGCCATCAAGCCTTCGGTGGTGTTCTTGATGGCTTCCTTGCTGTCTTTCAACATCGTGAAAAACACCTTGGCGTGCGCGTAATCGGGCGTGATCTGCACTTCGGTGATGGTGATCATCGTGCCGACGCGCGGATCCTTCAATTCGTAGGCGACGATTTCAGCCAGATCGCGCTGGATCTGGTCGGCCACGCGCAAGCCGCGCGCTGGCATGGTTTTGCTATGTTTAGCCATGATTTTATGCTGTCCTAAGTGCCGCAGGGCGCATGGGTCAAACGGTTGCCCGTTGACCAATGCGCCCCACGTGTTTGCGCGGACATCACTATGTCCGCGCCATTGCTTCTGTGATTACAGGGTACGAGCGATTTCCTGGACTTCGAACACTTCCAGCGTGTCGCCAACCTGAATGTCGTTGTAGTTCTTCAGCGACAGGCCGCACTCCAGACCGGCGCGCACTTCTTTCGCATCGTCCTTGAAGCGTTTCAGGGAGTCGATCTCGCCGCTCCACACCACGATGTTGTTGCGCAACAGGCGGACGGAAGAAGCACGCTTGACCACGCCATCGGTGACCAGGCAACCGGCAATCGCGCCCACTTTCGAGACCAGGATAACCTGGCGGATCTCGACCTGGCCGATAACGGTTTCGCGTTTCTCTGGTGCCAACATGCCCGACAACGCCGACTTGATCTCGTCGATCGCATCGTAAATGATGTTGTAGTAGCGAATGTCCACGCCATTCGACTCGGCCAGCTTGCGTGCCTGGGCATCAGCACGGGCGTTAAAGCCGATGATGACCGCTTTCGAGGCGACTGCCAGGTTGACGTCCGATTCCGTGATGCCGCCGACGGCCGCGTGAACCACTTGTACGCGCACTTCGGAGGTCGACAGTTTCTGCAGCGAACCGACCAGCGCTTCTTGCGAACCTTGCACGTCGGTTTTGATGATCAATGGCAAGTTTTTCACTTCGCCTTCGGCCATCTGGTCGAACATGTTTTCCAGTTTCGCAGCTTGCTGTTTCGCCAGTTTCACGTCGCGGAACTTACCTTGACGGAACAGACCGATTTCACGCGCTTTGCGCTCGTCAGCCATGACGACGACTTCTTCACCGGCAACCGGCACTTCCGTCAGACCCTGGATTTCGACCGGAATCGAAGGACCGGCTTCAGCGATCGACTTGCCGTTCTCGTCCAGCATGGCGCGAACACGGCCATACGAAGAGCCAGCCAGAATCACGTCGCCGCGCTTCAGTGTACCGGACTGCACCAGGATCGTCGCGACAGGACCACGGCCCTTGTCCAGACGCGCCTCGACGACCAGGCCGCGCGCAGGCGCATCGACCGGTGCCGTCAGTTCCAGCACTTCGGCTTGCAACAGCACTTGTTCCAGCAGGTCGTCGATACCTTGACCCGTTTTCGCCGACACCGGCACGAATGGCGATTCGCCACCGTATTCTTCCGGCACGACTTGTTCTGCGACCAGTTCCTGCGTCACGCGGTCAACGTTGCCACCCGGCTTGTCGACCTTGTTGATCGCCACCACCAGCGGTACGCCGGCTGCTTTCGCATGGGCAATCGCTTCTTTCGTTTGCGGCATCACGCCATCGTCGGCGGCAACCACCAGAATGACGATGTCGGTTGCCTTGGCGCCACGGGCACGCATCGCGGTAAACGCTTCGTGGCCCGGGGTGTCGAGGAAGGTGATCATGCCGCGTGGCGTATCGACGTGGTAGGCGCCGATATGCTGCGTAATGCCACCGGCTTCGCCGGAGGCAACCTTGGCGCGACGGATGTAATCGAGCAACGAGGTCTTGCCGTGGTCGACGTGACCCATGACGGTGACCACCGGTGCGCGTGGCTTGGTTTCGAAGTGCGCGTGTTCGCCCACATCGGCCAGCAGCGCTTCCGGATCGTCCAGTTCGGCGGCGAACGCCTTGTGGCCCATTTCTTCCACCAGAATCATGGCGGTTTCCTGGTCCAGCACCTGGTTGATCGTGCACATCTGGCCCAATTTCATCAAATGCTTGATGACTTCGGATGCCTTGACGGACATCTTGTGTGCCAGTTCGGCCACGGTGATCGTTTCCGGTACGTGCACGTCCTTGACGACGGCTTCCGTAGGAGCCTGGAAGTTCGATTCACGGTCGTCATGGTGCGTCGGGCGACGGCCCTTCGCGCCACCGCGCCAGCTGTCACGACCGCCTGGGCCGCTATTGCCGCGTGGTTTCGGACCACCGGTGGTGCCGCGTTTTTTCGCGTCATCGGACCAGGTGGACGACACATTGGCCGACTTGATCGATTTTTTGTCTGCAACAGCAGGCTTCTTGTCGCCCGGCTTGTCGCCAGGTTTCTTGTCAGCAGGCTTGTGCAGGGTGCCTTCCGGCGCCTTCGGCTTGACGGGAACCGGTACGGGTTCCGGTGCCTTGATGGCGCGGCGTGGCGCGTTCATCATGGCCTTGATCTGGGCAACTTCGTCGGCAACGGCCTTGCGTGCACGCTCGGTGGCTTCCGCTTTGTCAGCGGCTTCCTTGGCGGCGACAGCAGCGGCAGCCGCTTTCTTCTTCGCTTCTTCAGCGGCAGCAGCTTTCTTCGCTTCGGCGGCGGCGTCGTCAACGACAGGCGCAGCGGCGCTGGCGGCAGGCGCGGCAGCAGCCTTGGCGGCCGCTTTCTTCGCTTCTGCTTCAGCTTCTTTCTTCGCAGCCAATTCAGCCTGTTGCGTGGCTTTCGCCTGGGCTTCTTTTTCCGCGTCGAGCTTCGCCAGACGTTCTTGCTTTTCGCGCAGATCGGCTTCCTGGCGGGCGATCAGTTCAGCCTGTTTACGGGCTTCTTCTTCACGGCGCGCCACGTCGGCGGGATCGATCACCGGTGCGGCAGGCGCGACCGGTTCTGCCGCGACCGGCGCAGCTTCGTCACGCTGGACGAAAGTGCGTTTCTTGCGCACTTCCACCTGGATGGTGCGCGATTTGCCGGTGGCGTCAGCTTGCTTGATTTCAGTCGTTTCCTTGCGGGTCACGGTGATTTTTTTCTTTTCTGTGTCAGCCGCTGCGCCGTGTGTGCGGCGCAGATGATCCAAAAGCTTGTCCTTATCATCTTTCGACAATGGATCTGACGTCGAACTTTTCTCGACGCCGGCAGAACGCAGCTGCGTCAGCAGCAAATCTGCAGGCATCTTCAGTTCGGTGGCAAATTGGGCTACGTTGTTACTCGCCATTCAGTCCTCTTTTCTATGTGTCGCGGAGATGATAAAGATACTCAAATTAAGCCTTTGCGGATTCGGCCAGACTCCATGCCTTGGCTTGCAACGCCTTGGCACGATCGTCGTATTTCGAGTCAACCAACTTCATCTCATCGTCGGTCACATCTTTAAATTCACTTGTAATCAGTTCACGCGCACGGTCCGCAGACAAGGCCAGGATTGCGCCAAATTCGTCGTATGCCAGTGCTGCAAATGCTTCAACGGTCTTGATACCAGCCAGACCCAGCTTGCCGGCGGTAATGCGGTCCATGCCTTCCAGACCCACCAACGCCTCGTCCATGCCTTCCAGACCCTCTTCCGAAGCAATCGCTTCGGTCACGAGCGCATCACGCGCACGGGTACGGAGTTCATTGACGGTATCTTCGTCAAACGATTCGATTTCCAGCATTTCGGAAATTGGCACGTAAGCGATTTCTTCCAGACTGGCGAAACCTTCTTCCACCAGAATATCGGCCACTTCCTGGTCGACATCGAGCTTTTCCATGAACAGGATGCGCACGGCAGCCGTTTCCTGGGCAGCTTTGTCAGCCGATTCTTCGGCCGTCATGATGTTGATCTTCCAGCCGGTCAGGTCCGAGGCCAGGCGCACGTTCTGGCCGGAACGGCCGATCGCGATTGCCAGGTTTTCTTCGTCCACGACGACATCCATCGCGTGTTTTTCTTCATCGACCATGATCGACGACACGTTCGCCGGCGCCAGGGCGCCGATGACGAACTGCGCCGGATCTTCCGACCACAGCACGATGTCGACACGTTCGCCACCGAGTTCGCCGGTCACGGCCTGCACGCGCGAACCGCGCATGCCGACGCAAGTACCGATCGGATCGATGCGCTTGTCGGCCGTGTAGACGGCGATCTTGGCGCGGACGCCGGCATCGCGGGCTGCGGATTTGATCTCCAGCATGCCTTGCTCGATTTCCGGCACTTCCAATTCGAACAGCTTCATGATGAATTCCGGCGCGGTGCGCGACAGAATTACTTGCGGGCCGCGCATGTTGCGGTCGATACGCAAGATGAAGGCACGCACACGGTCGCCGATACGCAGATTCTCTTTCGGGATCATCTGGTCGCGTGGCAGACGCGCTTCGATCTTGCCCGATTCGACGATGGCGTCGCCGCGTTCCATGCGCTTGATGGTGCCGGTGACGAGCGAATCGCCGCGTTCCAGGAAGTCGACCAGGATCTGTTCGCGTTCGGCGTCACGTACGCGCTGCAGGACAACCTGTTTGGTATCCTGGGCGAAACGGCGGCCGAATTCGACGGATTCGATCGGTTCTTCGATATGGTCATCGACTTCGATATCGGCGATCTGTTCTTTTGCCTCGAAATGCAGGATCTCTTGATCCGGCAATTGCAGGCCCGCTTCATCGGGCACGACGTGCCAGCGGCGGAACGATTCGAATTCGCCCGTTTCGCGGTCGATCGAAACGCGGATGTCTACCTCACCCTCATACCGTTTCTTCGTGGCTTGCGCCAACGCGAATTCGAGGGCGCCGAAGACGACATCTTTATCGACGTTTTTTTCGCGCGCCAGCGCGTCAACCAATAATAAAACTTCGCGGCTCATGCTTTGCGTCCCTTAAAAACCACCTGCGGCACCAAGCGTGCCTTATCCACATCGGCGAGCGTAAACTCCAACATCGCCGGACCATCCTTACCTTCAAATTCCAACGACAATTTATCGCCCACGGGTTCTTGCAGAATCCCCTGGAACGATTTCCGGTTGTTCGTACCCGGCATCGCCACAGTCAGCTTGACGATGATTTCCTGGCCTGCGAAACGGACAAAGTCTTCCAGCTTGCGCACCGGACGATCGAGACCCGGGGAAGAAATCTCGAGACGCTCGTAAGGAACGTTCTCTACCGTCAACACATGCGATAACTGGTGACTCACCGTGGCACAGTCTTCGACCGTGATCGGACCTTTTTCAGCGGCATCGGCGGCGCTGAAATCAATAAAGACGCGCAGCAGCCCGCGCTCGGCACGTTCGACATCAACGAGCTCATAGCCCAGACCTGTAACTGTCTTTTCAATTAATCCCAACTGCTGCAAAAAATTCTCCAGAAATAAGGCCCGTTTTCGGCATAACAGCGCCGCAATGAGCGCCGACACCATGCAAAAACACGCATTCAAGTCATATATGGCGCCTTGCTGGCGCCATTACAAACGGTTCAACAAAAAAAAAATGGGCATCTGCCCATCTTCTTGTATTTCCCCAACCAGATGAAAGCACTCCCCACCAAACAACCCTGCGGAGAACTTTTATTAGGCTGCAGATTATAACCTCTTATTAACTTCGCCGCAATGCCGCACACGAGGAGCGGCCCGGCTTACAACAGTTACAAGAGCGCGCACCCGCGGCAGATCGGCGGGCGCGCAAGAAGAAACTCTTCCCGATTAACCTTTGCTGCGGCGGCGCGGCATGCCATCCATGCCGCCACGATCCATGCCGCCACGCGGCTGGCCACCGGAGCGCGCTTGCCCACCGGCACCACCACCCGTATTGCGGCGCGGACCCGTGTTGGCGAAGCCGAATGCCGTTTGCAGCGGATCGGGCTGACGCGGACCGCGCTGCGGTGCGCGGCCTTCGCCGCCACCGGCCGGACGGCCTTGACCCTGGCCTGCCGCACGCGGCGGACGGCCCTGGCCTTGCGGCGCGCCTTCGAACGAGGCCGACGAACGCGGCTGGCCGCCCTGGAACGGGCCTTGCGGCTGGCCACGGCCAGGACCACGGGCTTCGCCTGGACGACCGGCGCCGCCTGGACGACCCTGGCCTTGCGGACGGGCAAACTGGCCTTGCGGCTGACCACGGCGCGGCGCGACCGGGAATGGATCGGCGTTGCGGTTGCTTACATCGATGCGGTTGCCATTCGGCTCGTCATCGCGGCTCGCCTTGCGCGCTTCGCGGCCCTTGGCGGCGCCAGCGGCACGGGGATCGCCCGATGCCGGCATTTTCTTTTCGATGCCGTAGGCGGTCAGCAGGTCGCGCACGGTGTTTTCATCCATCTCTTCCCAGCGGCCGCGTTTCAGGCCGCTCGGCAGGGTCATGGCGCCGTAGCGGGTACGGATCAGGCGCGACACGGTCAGGCCGATCGCTTCGAACATGCGGCGCACTTCGCGGTTACGGCCTTCGCCGATCACCACGCGGTACCACTTGTTGATGCCTTCGCCGCCGCCATCGGCGATCTTCGAGAACTGCGCCAGGCCGTCTTCCAGCTCGACGCCGGCCAGCAGTTTCTGGCGCATGCCCTCTTCCAGCTCGCCCAGGGTACGTACGGCGTACTCGCGGTCGATGCCGTAGCGCGGGTGCATCAGACGGTTGGCCAGGTCACCGGAGGTGGTAAACAGCAGCAAGCCTTCCGTGTTGAAGTCGAGGCGGCCAACGGCCAGCCACTTGCCCGCTTTCATGGTCGGCAGGCGGTCGAACACGGATGGACGGCCGTCCGGGTCGTTGTGGCTGACGATTTCGCCGGCCGGCTTGTGGTAGACCAACACACGCGGCGGCTTCTTGCTGACGCGGCGCTGGATCAACTTGCCGTTGATGCGCACGTGGTCGCTCGGCAGGATGCGCTGGCCGATGTGGGCCGGCTCGCCATTGACGGACACGCGGCCCGAAATGATCAAGTCTTCCATGTCGCGGCGCGAACCGAGACCGGCTTCGGCCAGCACCTTGTGCAGCTTCGGCGCGTCGTCGTCGGACGTCAGGTCGCGGCGCACGGCCACTTTCTGTACGCGACCCGTGCCGCCTTCTTCGCTGTCGAACGCGTCGGAGGTAACGAACGAGAAGACCGCGTCAGCATCGCTGAGCTTGCCTGGCGCAGCCTGGCGGCCCTTGCCCTTTTTACGGCTCTTGCCGGCATTCTTGCCGGCACCCGGCACGTCGTTGCGCGGACCGCGCGGCAGGCGCGGGCCGGACACGAGGTTGCCTTCGGCATCGAACACGTCGGCGACAGGGGCGGCGACTTGCTCGGCGACAGGTGCTGCTGCAACGGCGTCGGCTGCCTGCGGCGCTTCGGCGCGCGGCGGCTGGCGCAGTGCGCGTTCCGCCTGCACGCCACGCATCTGGCGCGGACCACGGGTCGGGCGTGCTTCGGCCTGCTTGTCAGCAACGGCTTCGGGCGCCGTTTCAGCGACGGCGGCAGCGGCCTTGGCGGCGGCGCGGGCGCGCGGCGGACGCGGCGCAGGGGCGGCGACTGCTTCGGCAGCCGCTTCGGCGGCGTCGGCCACAGCCTTCAGGGCTGGCTTGGCGCGGGTTTTCTTGGCGGCTGGCACAGCTTCGGTTTCAGCGGCGGCGACGACGGAGGATTCAGCAACTGAGTCGGCGGCCACGTCGGCTTTCGTGCGGCGCTTCGGCTTGGCAGCGGCGGTGTCGCCTGCAGCAACGGCAGCGGCCGTATCGGCTTCGATCTGGGCCTTGGTGCGGCGCTTGGGCTTGGCAACGATAGCTTCGTCGCTGGCGGTAACTGTCTCGGGTGTGTTCGGATTATTCATTCTTCGTTTCTTGGCTGTGCTGACCTGGCGCAGCGTCAACCGTTAGTTCTGGCGCAGGGTCGTGAGTGTAGGCTTCGTCCGTGGGCGAAGCATCGGGGCCGGCATCAAGGCTTGCTGTCACATCTACATCTGTCACAGCCGTATTGCTACCTGCACCAAGCTGGGGGACAAGCTCATTGCTTGCCTTGTCAAAATTTTCCTGCAGGGCCGCTTCCAGGGCTTCGAGCCCATTGCCCTGCATCTCGCTGATTTGCTGCAAAGGCGGCAGCTGGGACAGCGATTGCAAACCCAGGTCATCCAAAAATTGCTTGGTGGTGGCCAGCAAGGCCGGCCGTCCCACCACGTCGCGGTAGCCGATGGCATCGACCCAGCCACGGTCTTCCAGCATCTTGATCGTCTGCGAATTGACGGCAACGCCGCGAATTTCCTCGATATCGCCGCGCGTCACCGGTTGGCGGTAGGCGATGATGGCCAGGGTTTCCAGGGTCGCCCGCGAATACTTGGGCGGCCGCTCGGGCGTCAAACGGTCGAGATACATCTTCATTTCCGGGCGGCTTTGAAAGCGCCAGCCCGAGGCCAGACTGACGATCTCGATGCCGCGCCCTTCCCACTCATCGCGCAACTCTTCCAGCAACTGCTTGATCGTGTCGGCACCAACGCCGACACCGCGCACGCGACCATTCTCGTCCGCATCGACGAACAGCTTCTTCAAGCTGTGGATCGTCAGCGATTCACGAGCGCACAGCAACGCGGTTTCGAGGACTTTTTTAGCCTCAATTGTATTCATAGCAATTCTGTGCGGATGTGTGTTGCAATTCGTATGCAGAGAAAGAAATCAAAAACGTTCATTTCAACGTAACAGATGGCAGACATCGATGATGACGCCGTGCTGGGTTACTAGTTGAGGCTGTTTTTCCGACGCCTTGGCCGATGCGCGCAAAGCGGGACTAAAGCGGATGCAGTGAAAGTCCTGCCATTCATGGTGCTGGCCTTAAATAACCAGCAATGAAACGAACTCCGGAGCAGCTGCTTTTCCCGTGGCGGCGAACCAGCCAGACAGGAGAGCGACAGTCGTCGTTTCATCCAACGATGCCAATTGTACCTGATAAAAAGCGGAAAAGCGCAAAACCGGGCAAAACACGCGTTTTACCCGGCACTGGCGCGACATATCGGCCCCTACTCGCACATCACTGGGAGGCGAGTTTCTCCGAGAGAATGGCCGATGCGCCCAGGAACGCTGGGTACTGCGCCGTGATGACGAAGGTCGGCACTTGCGAGACGTAATTGGCGAAGCGGCCCTTGCGCTCGAAGCGGGCGCGGAAACCGGAGCGGTCGAAACGCGCGCCCAGGCGTGGCACGATGCCGCCGCCGATATAGATGCCGCCCAGTGCGCCCAAGGTGACGGCGACGTTGCCCGCCACCGTGCCGAGCATGCAGCAGAACGCTTCGATGACATCGTCGCACAACTGGGATTCGCCGGCCAGCGCGCGGCGCGTGATTTCCGCCGCCGGCAAGTCTTCGGCCGGCACGCCCGCGCGGTCGGCCAGGGCGCGGTAGATCAGTTCCAGGCCATCGCCGGAAATCAGGCGTTCGGCCGAGACGTGCTCGTATTCGCGCCAGGCGAATTGCAGGATGCTCACTTCCACTTCATTGAACGGCGCAAAGCTGACGTGGCCGCCTTCGCTTTGCAGGGCGATCCAGCCGCCGTGCGATGGAATCAGACCCGACACGCCCAGGCCCGTGCCGGCGCCGATCAGGCCGATGGCCGTGTTCGGACGGGCCGTGCCCGCGCCCACCTGGTGCTTTTGCTCGCTCGACAGTTGCGGCAAGGAGCGCGCCAGCGCCGTGAAATCGTTGACCACGTCCAAAGTCGTGAAACCGCACTCTTCGCGCATGGCGCGGATCGAGAACGACCAGTGGTGGTTCGTCATGCTGAGGAAATCGCCGTCGACCGGGTTGGCGATGGCGATCACGGCATGGCGCACGGCTTGCCCGCCGGCGGCAGCGATGTGCGGCAAGGCCAGATAGGCTTGCAGGGCGGCGGACAGGCTAGGGTAATCGGCACAGGGCAATACTTCCACCAGGGTGATGTGGCCAGCGGCCACTTCCAGGGCGAAACGGGCATTGGTGCCGCCCACGTCGGCCAGCAGGCGCGGTCCATCGGCGAAGGCGGAAGTCGGCAGTACGGGAGAAGACGAAGCGCTCATGATTTTAAATGATGAAGTGGGACGCATGGGACGCCAAGCTTAAAGGATGAATGCGCCCGGAGGCAAGCAAAGTTTGTAGTTTAAGTACATCAAAACAAGCCTTTATTGGTAGTTCCACTCCAAATGCAACAGGCAACGCCAAAATTGCTTAGAAACAATGATTTATAGTAAGTGCTTGCACTCATCAGGCGCGCGAAAAGCATGCTGCACAGCAGCAGGAGCCGCCTTGAAAACACAGTATGCCGGAGTTTGCGCAAAGCCGCTTTGTACGCGGTGGCGCGGGTGCGGCGCCGCTGTCCTGACGCTGCCGCAAAGCGGTTTTCGTATTATTACTACCGGTTTCTGACTGCCCGCCTGGCGAGCAGGAAGCAGTGCGATCAGGACGGCAAGCCTTCGCCCAGCAGGCTGGCGGGCGCCGGCTGGTCCGAGCGGTAGGCGGCATTCCAGGCGTCCAGGCCGCCATGCAGGGGCTTGGCGCGGTGAAAGCCGTGCTGGTGCAGCAGCTTGGCCACTTGCGCTGCCGTCACGTCGTTGGGACAGCTGCAATACACGATGATGTGGCGGTCCTTGTCCATGGCGATCATGGCAGGTACCGGCTCCTTGCCATTGAAGAACAAGGCGCCCGGCACCGCCGGTTCCAGCGCCTGGGCCGTGGCACTGCGCGCGTCGACCATCAGCGGCTCTTCGCCCTGCTCTATGAGTTCGAGCAATTCATCGATGCCGATGCGCTCGATCTGCAAGGCCTGGCGGAAACGCCGGCGTTCGAGGAATTTGTACAGCAGGAACAAGCCCAGCAAGGTGGCCAGCATCAGCAGAGCCGTGCTGCCCATGGTGCTGAGCAAGTCGAGCACCTGTTGCACGCTGGCATGGAAGATCACGCCGACGACGATGCCCGTGCCGCTCCACAGCAAGGCGCCCAGGCCCGCGTACAGGAAGAACAGGCCCGGCGGCGTACCCAGCGCGCCCGACATCGGTGCGGCGACGGTATTGAAGCCCGGCACGAACTTGGAGACGATCAGGGCTTTCGGGCCCCAGCGCTTGAATTTGTCTTCCGTCTGGCTGACGCAGTAATCGGGCGACAGGGAGATACGGCACAGCAGCCGCAGGATGCGCTTGCCGAAATGGCGGCCCGCGCGGAACCACGTGAAGTCACTGATCAGACAGGCACTCAACGCGGCGGCCAGCACCAGCGCCCCATTCATGTCGCCATCGACAGCCAGCGCCCCCGCCACCACGAGGATGGGAAAAGCGGGAATCGGCAGGCCGAGCTGCTCCACCAGCACGATGCCAAAGACGATCAGGACACCGTAATGTTCGAGCAGGTAAATGAGGTTGGGCATGGTCGCTATCTTACCGTAAAAGCGTGTTTAGATTTGCACGCCCTTCGGTATGGCGCTCAATAAGGTACGCGTGTACGGATGCACGGGATTGCGGTACAGTTCATCCGAATCGGCCAGTTCCACCACTTGCCCCTTGTGCATCACCATCACCTGGTCGGCGATGTATTTCACCACCGATAAATCGTGTGAAATGAAGATATAGGACAGGCCGAACTCATCCTGTAAGTCCTGCAACAGATTGAGCACCTGCGCCTGCACCGACACGTCCAGCGCCGACACGGATTCGTCGCAGACGAGGATTTCCGGCTGCATGGTCAGGCAGCGGGCAATGGCGATGCGCTGGCGTTGACCACCCGAGAACTCGTGCGGATAGCGGTGGAAGGCCTGTTCCGGCAAGCCGACCTTATCGAGCAGCCAGTAGGCCTTGGCGATGCGCTCCTTGTCATCGGCGCCGATGCTGTGGATGCGCATCGGTTCGAGCAATATCTGTCCGACGGTAAACCTGGGATTCAAGGACGCATACGGATTCTGGAAGATGATCTGGATGCGGCGTTTATACGGCAAATACTCCTTGTTCGGCATGGCAATCAGGTCCTTGCCGTGGAACATGGCCGTGCCGCCCGTTGCCTGGTGCAGGCGCAGCAGGGTCAGGCCCACCGTCGTCTTGCCGGAGCCGGATTCGCCCACCACGCCCAGGGTCTTGCCGCGCGGCAAAGTGAACGACACATCCTTGACGGCCTGGAACTCGCGTTTGCCGAACAGGCCTTCGCGCGTATAAAAACTTTTGCTCAGGTTATTTACCACCAGCACGGGCTCGTCACCGGGCGTGTAGCCGCGCGTGCGCTGCTTCACCTCGACACCGGGGCCGGCCTTGCCTTCCATGTAATCGGCAATCACGGGCAGGCGCCACGGGCGCTCATCGAGCGAGGGGCGGCAATGCAGCAGGGCCTTGGTATAACTGTCTTGCGGCGCTTCGAATACCTGGCGCACCTCGCCCGTTTCGCGCACTTCGCCATGGCGCATGACGATCACCTGGTCGGCGATCTCCCCCACCAGGCCCAGGTCGTGGGTAATGAACAGCACGGACATCTGATGTTTCTTTTGCAGCGCCGCGATCAAGTCCATGATCTGCTTCTGGATCGTCACGTCCAGCGCCGTCGTCGGTTCGTCCGCGATCAAGAGTTTCGGTTCGCAAGCGATCGCCATGGCGATCATCACGCGCTGCTGCTGGCCACCCGACATCTGGCTCGGGTAGGCGTCGATCTTGGTGGCCGGGTCGGGAATGCCTACTTCCTCCAGCAGCGCCAGCGTACGCGCCCGCGCCTGCTTGCGGTTCATGCCCATATGCTGACGCAGCACTTCGGCGATCTGGAAACCGACGGTGAACACAGGGTTCAGCGACGACATCGGCTCCTGGAAGATCATCGAAATATCCTTGCCGCACATGGTGCGCCGCTCGGCGATCGACAGGTCCAGCAAATTGCGCCCGCCAAAATGGATGCTCGAGGCGGGGTCGATGATGGTGTTATCGGGCGGCAGCAGGCCCATCACGGCCAGCGAACTGACGGACTTGCCGCTGCCCGATTCGCCCACCAGCGCGACAGTGCTGTTGCGCGGCACGTTGAACGAAATGCCCTTGACGGCTTCGAACGTGGTCTTCTTGTCCAGGCGGAAGGTGACGCGCAGGTCGCGCACTTCCAACAGGTTATTCTGGTCCATGAGCAACTCCTATTTCACTTTGGGGTCGAGCGCATCGCGCAAGGCATCGGTAAACAGCGAGAACGCCGTCACCAGCACGGCCATCGCCGTGGCGGCGGCTGTCAGCTGCCACCATTTGCCCAGGATCAGTTCATTTTGTGCCTCGTTAAGCATGCTGCCCCACGAGACGGTACCCACCGGTACGCCAAAGCCGAGGAAGCTCAGAATCACTTCCGCCTTGATGAAGCCCACCACGAGGATGGACATTTGCACCAGCGCCACGTGACTCACGTTGGGGAAGATGTGGGAAAACATCTTGCGCCAGTGCGAGGCGCCGATCGCGTCGGCCGCCATCACGTATTCGCGCGCCTTGTGCTTGATGTATTCGGCGCGGATCAAGCGGTACGGCCCTGTCCAGCCAGTCAGCCCCAGGATCAGCACGATGGTCAGCACTCCCTTTTGCTGCAGCACGGCCGCCACCGTCAAGATCATCAGGATGGATGGAATCGACGTAAAGATGCTGTAGAACCAGTTGAAGAAATCATCGACGATGCCGCCGAAGTAGCCGGACACGGCGCCAAACAAGGTGCCCAGCACGACGGCCAGCAAGGCTGCCACCAGGCCCACGACGATCGATGTTTCACCGCCCTTGATGGTTTTCTGAATGATGTCATGGCCCCACTTGTCGGCGCCGAACGGCAGTGTCGCCGCCTTGTGCGTGACGAGCTTTTTCGCCTTGCCCATGCCGGCGCGCAAGGCCGTCAAGTCGTCGGCCAGCGGGTCGGTAACGCCGTACATCTCCACTCCAGCCGAAGGATTGCTACCCATCTGGGCGCGCAGTTCGGCAATGTCGTCGGCCAGCGGATCGAGCACGTTGACGGGGGTGGGCGCGCTGCGCTCATCGGCCAGGGGAATGGCGCCATCGGCGGCCACGTCCTTGTCGGCGCCGACAAACGTGGGCGGCGCATAGCTGACGGCCACTTCGTCTTCCCAGTTCGAGGCGACCAGTCCGCTGGCGGACGCCAGCACCAGCAGGAAAAAGGCGCCGACCACGGCCAGCGATACCATTGCAATCTTGTCGCCGCGCAAACGGCGCCACGCCAGGGCCCACAGGCCGGGCGATGTATGAGGTTTCGACATCGTCTCTTTCTACTTCAGTTGTACGCGAGGATCGACCGCCTGGTACAGCAGGTCGGTGAGCAGGTTGAAGAGCATGGTGGCGGCGGCAACATACACGGTGATCGCCTTGATCACCGGAAAGTCGCTGCGCTCGACGGCCAGGATCACTTCACGCCCGATGCCGGGGATGCCGAAGAAGCGCTCGAGCAGGAAAGCGCCGATCAGCAGGGCCGGCAAGTTCGACATCACATAGGTAATGATGGGAATGGCGGCGTTGCGCAGCACGTGCACCCACATGATGCGGCCTTCCTTGAGGCCCTTGGCGCGCGCCGTGCGCACGTAATCCTGGTTCGCCTCGTCCAGCACGAAGGTGCGGAACAGGCGCAGGGTCGGCGCGATCGAGACGGCCAGGCCGATCAAGATCGGCAAGGTCGAATAGCGCAGCAGGTTTTCCCAGAAGCTGTCGCCCCAGCCCTGCACGGGGAACAGGCCCAGTTTATAAGCAAAGCCATACTGGAAGACGATGATGTAGACGAGAATGGAAATCGACATGCCCACCGTGCAGGCGATCATGACGGCGCGGTCCGTCAGCGAGCCGCGCACGAAAGCGATGGCCAGCGCCAGCGCCACGCCAAAAAACGTTTCCAGCACGGTCAGCGGGATCAGGACCATCATCGACGGGCCCAGGCGCGAGGTGATGATGTGCGACACGGATTCGCCCGTGGCCCAGCTCTGGCCGAAATCGAACGTGACGATCTGCTTGATGAAGATCCATAGCTGCACGTAATACGGCTGGTCGACGCCGAGCTGGCGGCGGATGTTGGCGATGCTTTCCGCACTCGACATCTTGCCGGCCAGGATGTAGGCGGGGTCGCCGCCCACCCAGTTAAACAGGATAAACACCAGCAGGACGACGCCCAGCATGGTGGGCAGCATCTGCCACAGGCGGCGCAGGATATAAGCAAACATAATGATTCCTTGTCGTTATAAGCTGCGCTTATTTTTTAGCCGAGTCGGCAGCTGGCGCCACCGGCGCCCCCGTGCTGTCGATATCCATGTACGCCCATTCCTGGAACATGATCGGGTGCTTCTTGTAGCCGAGCACCGACTTTTGCGCCAGCATGTTGCGGTAGCGCGCATAGCCGATCAGGGCGCCCGCATTCACTTCCAGGCGGCGCGCCATCTTGTGGAACAGCTCGTCGCGCTCGGGGCTGGCCGGCATGGCCTGGCTGGCCGCGTACCACTTGTCGTATTCGGGATCCTGGTAGCAGCCATTATTGTTCTGGTGCGTGTTCGGGCCATAGAACAGCTGCATGAAGTTGTCGCCGTCCGGATAGTCGGCCAGCCATGGCGCCGTGCGCGTCTGCATCTTGCACTGCTTTTCCGTCTTTAAAATGTCGGAAAAGATCATGCGGTCGTTTTCCATGCGGATGCCCAGCGAGTTGTAGGTCTTGCGCCACATTTCCGCCTGCAGCACGCCGTTCGCTTCGTTGCGCGAAGCGTAGCGGATCAGCAGCGGCTTGCCGTCCGGCAAAGAACGCCAGCCATCGGCACCCTTCTTGTAGCCGAATTTGTCGAGCAACTTGTTTGCCAGCACGGGATCGTATTGCAGCAGGGATTTGTAGTGAGGATCGTAGCCGACGACGCCGGGCGGGATCGGATAGTCGAGGCGCTTGGCCTGGCCATTCCAGATGATGCGGATTTCTTCGTCAATATTGTGTGCCATGGCAATGGCACGGCGCAGGGCGATCTTTTCCTTGCTGAAGCCACCCAGGGTCGGGTCTTCCATATTCCAGTAGTAATAGCTGATTTCCGGGTCCAGCAGGCGCGACAATTGCACGCCCTTCTCCGCCAGCTCGGGACGCAGCTTGCCGTTGAGCAGCGCTTTCGGCGCCAGCGGGCCATCGAGCCAGAACACGTCCGTGCCGCCGCTCTGGAACGACAGCCAGCGCGACTGGTCTTCGATCATGACGGAAATTTCAATGCGGTCGATGGCGGGAATGCGCTTGCCCTGCATCTGGCGCACGATGCGCTGGTCGTCCGGGTCGTCGCCAGCCAGGAAATTCCACGTTTCCGGCAAGTGCTGCGGGTTGCGGTTCAACACGATGCGGTTGCCGCGCGTCCATTCGCCCAAGGTGTAGTAGCCGGTACCGACGGGATTCGAACCCACTTCGCCCTTCACGTCGCCGTATTTCTCCACCACTTCGCGCGCCACGGCGGACGTGGGCACGTAGGCGAGGATCATGGGGAAATTGAAATCGGTCTTGGTGAGGGTCACGCGCAGGGTGTACGGGTCGAGGATTTCCAGGCCGGCCACCTTCTTGCTGTAGTCGAGCTTGTTCGACTTGGCCGCATCCTTGGCCAGGTCGTCCAGTCCCACTACCTTGCCTTCGAACAGCCAGCTGTGCGGCGAGGCCAGGCGCGGGTCGAACAGGCGCTTCCACGAATACACGTAGTCGGCCATCGTCAGTTCGCGGCGCTTGCCGCCGAACGCCGGGTCCGGCGTGTAATACATGCCTTTTTTCAGGCGGATGGTGTAGGTCTTGCCGTCGGCGGACACTTCCGGCATGGCAGCCGCGGCACCGGGCACCACCTTGACGGGGCGCGCCAGGTAATCATAGGTGTACAGGGTGTCGAAGACGGCCTGCGTGATGTGGTTCGAATACAGGTCGCGCGCGGTAGCGGGATCGAAACCCGTCTCGGCGGCCGGCAAGATATAGCGCAAGGTTTTCACCGGCGCGGCTGCGGCAGCAGGGGCGGCATCGGCGGCAATGGCCGCCAGCGGCAGGGTGGCCAGGCAGGCGAGCAGCGCCACGCGCCGCATCCATGGTGACTTCATGTAATACCCTTCATCTCGATTATCTGTCGCACCGTATTGGTGCGCTTGTACTGGCTTCCCCCTGGGATACAGGATTCCACCGCCAAAACCAGTCCATCCTCGCAAGATCTATGCCTTGTTCATGGCCAGCCGCGTCTACATACGGGCGAGCCGGAAAAAGGCGTAACGATAACGCATATTCTGTTCGCCGGGCGAAAAGCCGCAGCGCTGGCGTGACGCGCAGCCACGGCCGCCAGCCTCACGGGGAGAATCTTCCGCAGCGCAGCATAGACAGGCGGCGTCCATGGAAAATCGGCCTGGCAGCACCCCTTATGGCCGTCAATGACAGCTGTTTTTATGGCAGTACGGAAAATACGCATCGCACTGCAACATTAAAATAATTGCAATTATTAAAACGCATCAACATGATAAAAAACACTGTTGTTTCCATGCTGAAAGCAGATGTGTGCGCGTTGACAAGGTTTCTCGGCAAGTGGTCTTATCAATCACGACGGCTCACACGATATGCCGTTTGATCCATGGCGATTGCCGACGCAGCAATCTTTATCACCCTGGCAAAGCTGTGCCGCACAAGGGCCGGCCGAGCACACTTTCGGAGTTCTGAGAATGATGATGGAAACAGTGATGTCCCGCTCCGTACGCCTGATTTTTTCGGGTAGCGTAGCAGCGCTCAGCCTGGGCATGATGGCGGCGCCGGCAATGGCGCAAGACGCCAATGTACAACGTGTGGAAATTACAGGCTCGAGCATCAAACGGGCCACGGCCGAGACCGCATCGCCGGTCCAGGTCATCAGCCGCGACGACTTGATGAAATCGGGCAAGGCCACCGTCGCCGAATACCTGCAAACGCTGACCGCCGATGGCGCCGGCTCCCTGCCGACGGGCTTCGGCAACGGCTTTGCCGCCGGTTCCACGGCCATCTCGCTGCGCGGCCTGGGCGCCACCTCGACCCTGGTCTTGCTCAACGGCCGCCGCATGGCGCCGTTCGCGCGCGCCGATGACGGCCAGAAGAGCTTTACCGACCTGTCCACCGTGCCGATGCAGATCGTCGAACGCATTGAAATCCTCAAGGACGGCGCCTCGTCGACCTATGGCGCGGACGCCATCGCCGGCGTCGTCAACATCATCCTGCGCAAGGACTTCGAAGGCCTGACCCTGAAAGGCGACACGGGCATCTCGGGCGACAGCGACGCCAAACAGCACCGCGCCTCGCTGACCTTCGGCAAGGGCAACCTCGATACGGATAAATTCAATGTCGTCGTCAATGCCGAATACAGCAAATCGGACATGCTGATGAACAGCGACCGCGCCGGCCGCAAATGGATAGGCAAGGCCGACCTGCGCCCGTATGGCTATGCGATCAACACTCAGTTCGCCGGCGGCTATATCAATGGCAACAACGATGCGAATGCGGCACCGACAGGCCTGATCCGCGACCCCGTCACCAACAACTATGTGTCCCTGCCCGGCTGCTCAAGCTTGTCCGTGTCATCACCGCAAGATCCGAAGGGCGGCTGTTTGTGGCACCACGACCAGTTCCGCGCGATGCAGCCGAAGATCGAATCGATCAACCTGTACACGCGCGGCACCTGGCAAGTCAATGCCGACACCCAGGTGTATGCGGAAGCGGGCTACTCGAAGCGCGATACGGCGTTCGCCATGATACCGCCGTCGGTCACGCCCACCGTCGCCTTCCCGCCGAACGCCGGCAACAAGGCGGGCGTCATCAACTACGCCACCGGCACCGGCACCAGCATCGTGCTGGCCGCCAACCACCCGCAAAATCCGTATGGCGTGCCGGTGCGCGTGCGCTACCAGGCCTTCGACGTAGGCGCCAGCACGCGCACGGCCAACAACGAGTTCAACCGCATCGTGCTCGGCATCAAGGGCAATGCCATGGGCTGGGACTACGATGCCGGCTACACGCATTCGGAATCGAAACTGCACCTCGATTACAGCAACATGCTGAACATGGCCGTCGTCAGGGATGCGCTGGGCAATCCGAACAGCCAATATTTCCCGTACTACATCGGCGCGCAAGCGGGCAAGAATCCCGCATCGCTGTACGCGGCCATGGTGACGAACGCCACCTCCGATTCCACGACCAAGCTCGACATCATCGACTTCAAGGCCACGCGCGAACTGATGCAGTTGCCCGGTGGCGCCATGGGCCTGGCGATCGGCGCGGAACACCGCCGCGACAAGCTCGACAATCCATCGCTGACGGGCACGGAAGACGGTTCCATCAACGCCAGCTACGTGGCCGCCAAGGGCGACAGCAAGGTCTCGGCCGTGTTCCTCGAAGTGCTGGCGCCCGTCATCAAGACGGTGGAACTGTCGGGCGCCTTGCGTTACGACAAATACGACCGTTTCTCGTCGACCACACCGAAACTGGGCGCCAAGTGGACGCCGCTGAAAACCTTCGCCGTGCGCGGCACGTATTCGGAAGGCTTCCGCGCACCGGGCCCGGCCGAAAGCAACGCCGATTCGCAATCGACGGGCACCTCGACCGTGAGCGATCCCGTGCGCTGCCCGGGCGGCACCCGCCTGCCGGGCGCCAATGCCAGCGACTGCGAACTGCAAGTGGCGGCCGTCAAGGTCGGCGACCCCAGCCTCAAGCCGGAAAAATCCAAGGGCTACACCCTGGGCCTCGTGTGGGATCCGTTCAACGATACCAGCCTGTCGCTCGATGCCTGGAAGATCAAGCGTGAAAACGAGATCAACCCGCTGCCGTACAATGAAGCGGCCGCCCTGCCGACGGCCATCCGAGCCGACAACAACCTGACCATCAATGGCGTCGTTACGCCGAACACGGGCACCTTGCTGATCACCAAGGCGCCGTACCGCAACTCCAGCTTCACGGAGATCAAGGGTATCGACCTGGACGTCAAGCAGCGCGTGCGCCTGGGCGACTACGGCCGCGCCACGTTCGGCCTGACCTGGACCCATATCGCCTCGTGGGTGCGGGCCGAGTCGTCCACCGTGCGCTACCAGTTCGCCGGCACGCATGGCAATTGCGACACGTCCAACTGCGCCGGCACGCCGAAGGACAAGATCAATCTGACCGGCTCGTGGGACCTGGGCAACTGGAACGTCAGCGGCGTGCTGAACTACCGTTCGGACATGAAGAACATTCTGTTTGAAGGCAAGCCGTGCGCTTCCAAGCTGGCCGACGGCACCGCGGCGCCGAACGGTTGCAAGCTCGCCTCGTTCACCACGCTCGACCTGTCGAGCCGCTGGAACGTCAACAAACAGCTGCAATTGTTTGCCTCGATCAACAACGTGACCGACAAGATCGCGCCGCTCGACCCGCTGACCTACGGCGGCATGAGCTACAACCCGATGGATGCCAGCGGCGCCATCGGCCGCTACTTCAAACTGGGCGCCAGCTACAAGTTCTTCTAAGCCGACATCCGTATCCTGACGCAAGGCGGTGAGCAATCACCGCTTTTTTTTCGCCCGGACTGTGGCGCCAGGTCGCTCATCCGCACAGCTCTTGTGCCAGCACAAACCTTAGCTGCTGCGCGCCTGTAAAACTCCCTTGCAGGCCACTTGGCCAAACCCACGCCACAGGAGTGTCAGATGACGCAAACCCGTAGTCCCTCCCCCACCTTGCGCCTGCTGTGCGCAGCCTTGCTCGGCGCGTATGGCCATGCGGCCATGGCGCAGGACACCGGCACCGCCGGCGAGCCCGCCGCCATGCAGAGAGTCGAAGTCACCGGTTCCTCCATCAAGCGCCTCGTCTCGGAAACGGCGACGCCCTTGTCCATCTTCAAGGCCGAAGATTTCGCCAAGCAGGGCTTGACGACGGCGCAGGAAGTGCTGAGCAAGATACCCTCGAACGCGTCGAGCATGGGCAGCGGCAATGCCGTCGGCGGCAATACCAGCGGCTTGCCCACGGGCGGTCAGGCCAGCGCCGACTTGCGCGGCCTGGGCGGCGACAAGACCCTGGTCCTGCTCAACGGCCGGCGCATCGCCAACCATCCGTATGACGGCGCCAGCGTCGACCTGAACATCATCCCGATCGCCGCCCTGGAGCGTGTCGAAGTGCTGCGCGACGGCGCCTCGGCCATCTACGGTACGGACGCCATCGGCGGCGTCATCAACTTCATCACGAAGCGCTCGGTGAATGTCACGAATATCACCGCCGAGGTCGTCTCGCCCGAACACAAGGGTGGCGGCGAGCACCGCGTCAACCTGTCGACGGGTTTCGGCAAGCTCGACACGGACGGCTACAATATTTTCGGCGTGCTCGACTACCACAAGCAAAAAGTGCTGACGTCGCAGGACCGTGACTTTTCCAAGACCGGCATCATCCCCTCGCGCGGGCTGTCCATTACCAGCGGCACGACTTTCCCCGGCAACTACTTCGATGCGGCGGCCAATGGCGGCGACGGCTTGGCCGGCAATCCCTACGCGGCCAGCGGTTGCCTGCCGCCCTTGTCGGTGGCAGCCGCCAACGGCACCTGCCGCCAGGATTACACGCGCCAGATCGACAACCTGCCCGCACAGGAACAGCTGGCATTCTTCGGCAAGGGCGCCTTCAAGCTCGGTGGCGGCCATTTGGCCACGGTGGAATACCTGCATTCGGAAAACAAGGTGAAGGCACGCACGGCGCCGCCGCCGCAAACGGGCTTGATCCTGCCCAGCACCAGTCCATACTATCCGGGCAATGCGGGCGGCGTGCCGGCCCAGCCGGGCCTGTCGGGCCAGCCACTGAGCGTCAACTGGCGCCCCGTGGAAGCAGGCCAGCGGCAGATCGATTCGGATGGCAAGGCGGACCGCCTGGTGCTGGCGCTCGAAGGCCAGCTGTCCGGCTGGGACTACAAGACGGGCCTGAGCCACGCGATCAGCAAGTCGTCGGAAAAGTTCACGGGCGGCTATGTGCAGGATGCGGGCTTTGCCGCCGGCGTGTTGAACGGCATCCTGAACCCGTTCGGCGTGCAGGACGCGGCCGGCAAGGCTTACCTGGACAGCACCGCCCTGCGCGGCGAGGTGCAGAACGCCAAGGTCACCACCACGGGCTTCGACATCAAGGGCAGCCGCGAACTGATGCAGCTGGCCGGCGGTCCGCTGGCCATCGCTTTGGGTGGCGAAGTACGGCACGAAAAGGCCGACTTCAATGTCAACCGCGATATCGCCGGCCAGGCCGCCAGTTCCGGCTTGTCCGGCTCGCTGTCGAAGAGCGGCTCGCGCACGATCCAGGCCGTCTTCGGCGAAGTCAACCTGCCCTTGATCAAGGACCTGGAAGTGCAGCTGGCCGCCCGCTTCGACCACTACAGCGACGTGGGCAGCACCACCAATCCGAAGCTGGCCCTGCGCTACCAGGCCAGCAGCGCGCTGGTGCTGCGCGGCTCGGCCAGCACGGGTTTCCGCGCGCCCACCTTGTTTGAAAAGAATGCGCCGCCATCGAAGAACGACACCAACGATACCTACGACGACCCCATCCTGTGCCCGGGCGGCGTGCCGCAGCCCGGCGCCAATCCCCTGCGCGATTGCGACTTGCAGCAATTCAAGCTGCAAGGCGGTAATGAAAACCTGAAACCGGAAAAATCCACCACCTTCGCCGTCGGCCTCGTGCTCGAACCGATCAAGGAAGTCACGCTCGCCATCGATTACTGGAACATCCATTTGAAGGACAAGATTTCGTCCTTGCCCGAGCAATCGATCTTCGGCAACTACGAAAAATACAAGGCTTTGTTCTTGCGCAATCCCAATGGTTCGCCCTACGCCATCCTGGACTTGAACGACAACCTCGGCGAAGTGAAAACGGACGGTATCGACGTCAGCCTGAATGCGCGCCTGGCCCGAGGCGCGTATGGCGATGTCAGCGTGTCGGTCGATGGCACGTGGACCCACAAGTATGACTACCAGAACGAGCGCGGCGGCGAATTCATTGCCAACGTGGGCCGCTATGCGGACAACAATCCCGTGTTCCGCTGGAAACATACGGCAGCGCTGAACTGGCGCCTGGGCAACTGGGGCGCCACCGTGTCGCAATCGTTCAAGTCCGGCTACACGGACCAGAATCTGGTCGAGCCGCCATACCGCCACGATGTGCCGTCATACAGCCTGCTCAACGTGTCGGGCAGTTACGTGTGGAAAGGCTTGTTACTGACGGCCGGCGTGAAAAACCTGCTGGACAGGGAACCGCCATTCTCGAACCAGGGCACCCTGTTCCAGAAAGGCTATGACCCGCGCTATACGGACCCGATCGGGCGCGCCTACTACTTGCGCGGCAGCTATACGTTTTGAGGGAGTGACGGAAGAAAGACAGACCAGACAGCGCTGGCCAGCGTGTGCCAGCCATGCCAAAGACGGCGCCATCAGCGATGATGTGCGCCGTTTTATTTTACGCATCTGAGCAGGGCTGACAAGGGTCCGCGATACTTTATTGCTGAAGGATTACAAAAAAAACAGGGAAATGTTGCATTTCGTCCAAAAAGTCCGCACGAAATTGACAATCTGAATCGTGAATGTTTTGATGAGGGCCCTGAAAATTTACAGAATTTTCATTGGTGGATTTGTAAAAAGGCAAATAAATTGTTAGTAAGCAACAAGTTATTTCAAAATAATTGCCGCCTTTATCACAATAACAAGGAATTTCAGATGATGATAGAAAATGTAATATCGCGGTCGCTGCGCCTGATGTTTGCAGGCGGCATGGCCCTAAGCATGCACGCCGCGTATGCACAAGAAACAACAGATGGCACCATGCAACGCGTGGAAGTCACCGGTTCGAGCATCAAGCGCATCGCTTCCGAAGCGTCGCTGCCGGTGCAGTCGTTCAACCAGAAAGACATCAAGAAAACCGGCGTCACCACGGTGACCGATTTCATCCAGCAAATTCCTGCGATGCAGGGCTTCTCCGTGGCCGCCGATTCGGTTGGCGGCGGCGGCGGCGGCGTCACCACGGCTTCGATCCACGATATCGGCGCAGCCTACACGCTGGTGCTGCTGAACGGCCGCCGTATTGCGCCATCCAATTCCGGCACCACCATCGACCTGAACTCGATCCCCCTGTCGGCCATCGAGCGCGTGGAAGTGCTGACGGACGGCGCCTCGGCACTGTATGGCGCCGACGCCATCGCCGGCGTGGTCAACTTCATCCTGAAAAAAGGCGCGTCGCCGCTGGAAATCAATGCCAAGTACTCGCGTCCTGAAGAAAAAGGCGGCGCCAGCAACTCGATTTCCATCAGCAAGGGTTTCGGCGACATCGACGAAGATGGCTACAGCATCTTCGTGTCGGCCAGCCATGACGAACAAAAATCGCTGAAAGCATCGCAGCGCAGCTTCGCGAAAAGCGGCATCATCAATTTCAACGATCCGAAGAACGGCAAGGCACTGCAATTCATCAACGGTTCCTCGCGCTCGGCGCCTGGCAACGCCGCTGTCGATTACAACCGCACCGATCCGGTGACGGGCGCTGTAGTCATCAATCCGGAGACCAACAAGCCCTTCGTCGACAGCGTCAACCTGAACCCGTACGCACTGGCCCATGGCGGCAAATGCGCCGCCAGCAACATGGATTTCTATGGCAACGGCAATTGCTATTTCGATTCGCCATCGACCATCGAAATCAATCCCGAATCGAAGCGCGACGCCATCTTCAGCTCGGGTACCGTCAAACTGGGCAAAACCGGCTTCCAGGGTTTCTATGACCTTGCGTACACGGAAGCGCGCGTCGTCGCCAGCATTGCGCCGTACCCGGCCGACTTCTCCGTCGATGTCGGCTCGCCGCTGTTCAACAAATATCTGGCGCCGAACCTGACGCCAGCGCAACTGGCCAACGCCACGGGCGCCGTCGCCAACTACCGCCTGTCGGAAATGGGTAACCGCGTCTACGATTACGGCACCAAGGCCACCCACATCGTCGCCGGCATCGATGGCAATGCATTCGGCTGGGACATCAACTCCGCCGTAACGTACTCGAAAAACAAGCAGACGCAAGAATACGTCAGCGGTTTCCCGCTGGCGGACAAATTCGACGCGCAAGTAGCCGCCGGCAATATCGACCCGTTCGCCTACCCGGTCGGTTCCATGCCGGACGCCATGCGCCAGGCACTGCTGGGCACAGGCTTCAGCGGCACCTACAACACGCAAACCGTGGAAATGAAGGGCATCGACGGCCGCGCTTCGCGTCCTGTGTTCTCGCTGCCAGGCGGCACGGCCATGCTGGGCGTGGGCGCCGACTACCGCAACACCTCGTACAAGGTGCAGCAGGCGAATGTTGCCAAACAGGCGCAGATCCTGTTTGACAATGCACAAGTCGACAGTGAATACGCACGCGACAATGCCGGCGCCTACGCCGAGCTGATGATGCCAATCTCGAAAAAACTGGAAATGACCGGCTCGCTGCGTTACGACCAGATCGGATCCATCGACGACAAGCTGACGGGCAAGACGGTAGGCAAGAAAGAAAACGCCACCACCTGGAAAGTCAGCGGCAAGTATTCCGCCACCAAGAGCCTGATGTTCCGCGCCGCTGCCGGCACCGGCTTCCGCGCCGCCAGCATGCAGGAAATCGCCGGCCCACTGGAAGACTGGGGCGTCACGGGCGGTAACTATCAATGCCCATTGACGGCGGCGACCGGCATGGGCGGCCATCCGCTGGCCAGCTACTGCAGCGGCGTGGGACGCCAGCAATTCGAAGCCTTCCAGGGCGGCAACCCGGACCTGAAGCCGGAAACGTCGAAGCAATGGAGCATCGGTACCGTGTTCGAACCAATCGACAGCCTGTCGATGTCGTTCGACCTGTGGAACGTGGAAATCCGCGACCAGGTGACCGCCGTGTCCGAAGGCCTGATCTTCAACGATCCTGCCAAGTACGCCAATCTGTTCACCACCAAGCACATCAGCTCGACGGGCAAGGACGTGCTGGCCATCAAGCTGCTGCCGATTAACATCGGCAAGGTGGAAAACCGCGGTATCGACTACGACTTCACCCACAAGATGAAGCTGCTGGACGGCCGCCTGACGAGCCGCCTGATGGGTACCTACCTGCTGCGTTCGCGCTACACGACGCCGGGCACCGATGATCAATGGGAAACCAGCCTGAATCGCTACGGTTCGAACGACAAGGTCAGCTTCCGCAACATCATCCGTGCCACCACCACGTATGAGACGGCCAAGTTCACGCATACGCTGAGCGCCAGCTACCGCAATGGCTACACGGACAAGGAACAGACGGCGAAAGACTGCGCCGTGATCGTGGCCGGCAGCCCTGGCGAATGCTATGGCATCCAGCTGGAAGTGCCGAGCTATACCACCTTCGACTTCCAGACAGCCTACCGTCCGATGAAGAACGTGGAAATCACGGGCGGCATCCTGAACCTGTTCGACCGCAATCCGCCGTTCACCCTGCGTAACACGGGTTCGCATCAAGTGGGCTACAACCCATCGTACTCGAGCGCCCTGGGCCGCCAGTTCTACCTGAGCGGTTCCTACAAGTTCTAAGCTGACGGCATCTGCTCTCGGCTGAAAACTGAAAAGCCCGGAAAGCTTAGCTTTCCGGGCTTTTTTTCATGCTGCGCGCCACGTCACTTTATTCCGCGTCGCCCTTCAGGCGGCGCTGCTTGACGGCTGCCGCCAGGTTTTCCAGCACGGCCACGCTGGCGCTCCAGTCGATGCAACCGTCCGTGACGGACTGGCCGTAGATCAATTCCTTGCCCGGGATCAAATCCTGGCGCCCCGCCACCAAGTGCGATTCCACCATCACGCCGACGATGCGGTCGTCGCCGCCCGCCACCTGGCTGGCAATGTCGGCGCACACGGGAATCTGGTTTTCCGGTTTTTTCGAGCTGTTCGCATGCGAGGCGTCGATCATCAGGCGCGCCGCCAGGCCTTGCGCCGCAATCGCCTTGCAAGCGTCGTCCACGCTGGCCGCGTCATAGTTCGGCGTTTTGCCGCCGCGCAGGATGATGTGGCAATCCTCGTTGCCGTTGGTCGAGACGATGGCCGAGTGGCCGCCCTTCGTGACGGAAAGGAAATGGTGCGGCTGCGAGGCGGCCTTGATGGCTTCCACGGCGATTTTCACATTGCCGTCCGTGCCATTCTTGAATCCGACGGGACAGGATAATCCCGACGCCAGCTCGCGGTGCACCTGCGATTCCGTCGTGCGCGCGCCGATGGCGCCCCAGCTGATCAGGTCGGCGATATATTGCGGACTGATCACGTCGAGGAACTCGGTACCGGCCGGCAAGCCCAGCTCATTGATATCGCGCAACAGTTCGCGCGCCATGCGCAAGCCGTCGTTGATGCGGAAGCTGTTATCCATGTACGGATCGTTGATCAGGCCCTTCCAGCCCACCGTGGTGCGCGGCTTCTCGAAGTAGACGCGCATGACGATTTCCAGTTCGCCCGCAAAACGCGCACGCTCCTTCACCAGCAGGCGCGCATATTCCATCGCCGCCTTGGTGTCGTGGATGGAGCAAGGCCCGATCACCACCATCAGGCGGTCGTCCTGGCCGTGCAGGATACGGTGCAGGGCAATGCGGGCGCTGGCGGCTGTCTGTTCGGCTTGCTCCGAGCAGGCGAATTCGCGGATCAGGTGGGACGGCGGGGTCAATTCCTTCATTTCGCGAATTCGCAAATCATCGGTGCGGGGCATCATTTTCTCCAAAATTTAAGGATGGGTAAAACATCTGGGTAAAAAAAAACCGCCATCAGTGGCGGTTTTTTAGAATTTGCTGGGATCTCGTTTTGCTGCTACGTGAACCGACCGCTACTCCACCGCCTTTGGGTTGGAATTGCTAAAGTAAAAATAAGCGGTAAAAAAGTGGCGAGCGAACATGCGAGTCATCCGTAAGTGATGAACGACTATAAACCTAAATTGCAAGGGTTGGCAAGCATATTTGTCGGCAAAGCCGCATGCCGCTGCCGTTTTACACTGCAAAGTACGTTAAAAAGCATAAAAAGTTGCGCGCTGCCCATACCCGTCCGCAGGCCACTACCGCTGTGTCCGTCGTGGCAACCACGCCACGCCAGCCATTCTATCGACGACAAGCGGGGCACTCCTTGATCCAGATCTAATCCCGGCATCGGCTCACGGACAAAACTCAAGGACGCATCAACGACCTTTGACTGCCTGACCTTTCCGGAGAACCGCATGATCCCTACCCTATCCTTACCATCCGCTGCCTTTTCACCACCCAGACTGGGCCTGGCACTGGCCAGTGCGTTGCTGAGTCTCCCCGTCCTGGCGCAGGATGCTGCCCCGATTGCCCGCGTGGAAATCACCGGTTCGAACATCCGCCGCGCGCAGGCGGAAACGGCGTCGGCCGTGCAAACGCTGAACGCGGCCGACATTGAAAAATCGGGCAAGTCCAGCGTGGCCGAACTGCTGCAGACCCTAGCCGTCGACAACCAGGGCTCGGTGCCCACCACCTTCGGCAACGGCTTTGCCGCCGGCGCTTCCGGCGTATCGCTGCGAGGCCTGGGTACGGCCTCGACCCTGGTGCTGCTGAACGGGCGCCGCGTCGCGCCGTATGGCCTGGCCGACGATGGCCAGAAGGTATTCGCCGACCTGAACATTATTCCCCTGGAAGCGGTGGAACGGGTGGAAATCCTCAAGGATGGCGCCTCGGCCATCTACGGTTCGGACGCGATTGCCGGCGTTGTCAACGTGATCCTGCGGCGCGACTACCAGGGCACGGCCATCAAGGGCAATTACGGCAAGACGAAGGAGTGGGACGGGCGCGATGCGCGCGCCGCCATCACGCACGGCTTCGGCGACATCGACAGCGACCGCTACAACGTGCTGCTGAACCTCGAGTACAGCGAAAAGGCCGCCATCTGGAACCGCGACCGGGCCGGACGGGGCGCCGTCGGCCGCAGCGACTTGCGCGACCTGGGTTTCAGCGCGCAGGAGTCGCTCAGCGGTGCGGGCGCCATCACCACCAACAACGCGGCCGGCAGTGCCGTCAACGGCAATGTGCGCAATCCCGACACGCTCGACTACTACAACCGCGGCAACCTGTCCGGCGCGGGTTTTACACGCACCTTCCCCGGCGCCGCCTGCGGCAACTTCACCACGCATCCGCAAGGCGACCCGGGCGGCGGCTGCCTGACCGATGCCGCGCAGCAGTACGGGCAGATCCAGCCCAAGCAAAAGAACATCAATTTCTTCGGCCGCGCCGCCTGGCAACTGACGCCAGCACTGCAGACGTATGCGGAACTGAACGTGTATCACAGCGAATCAAACTCGGCCACCACGCCATCGACGGTCAGCGGCTCGGTCGGCTACCCGGGCGGGCCCGTCAGCAATGCGGGCGTGTCGCTCGGCGCAGCCCACCCGGACAATCCATATTTCGGCACGGCGGCGCGGCTGCGCTACCTGGCGGCCGACGTGGGACCGCGCCTGTCGGAAGTCAATTCGACCTTCACGCGCTTTGTGGCCGGCATCAAGGGCACGGTGGCGGGCTGGGATATCGACAGCGCCTTGCTGTACTCGCAGAACAAGGTGTCGAACGACTTGAACGGCTACCTGCAGCGCGACGTCGCCTTCGCCCTGCTCAACCCGACCGCCACGAACGTGGCGGCGGCCAGCCTGAACCCCGCCTATGCGGCCCTGCCGGCCGGCAGCCTGTGGCGCATCGCGGAAAACGCGGGCCTCAATTCGCCCGAGCTGTACGCGGCCCTGTCGCCGCGCATCTCGAACGATGCCAAGACGCATATCGCGCAGATCGACTTCAAGGCCAGCCGCGAGGTGGCAAAGCTGGACGGCGGCGGCCTGGGCGTGGCCGTGGGTGCGGAATTCCGCCATGAATCGACGGAACTCAAGCCCACCACGGGCACGGAACGGGGCAATATCATCGGCCTCGGCTATTCCGCCTACAAGGGCAGCCGCAACGCCTCGGCCATCTACGCCGAAGTGCTGGCGCCCGTGCTGAAAACCGTCGAGCTGTCAGGCGCCCTGCGCGCCGACCATTTCACCGACGTGGGCAATTCCTACACGCCGAAAGTGGGCGTGAAATGGACGCCCATGCGCGAACTGGCCCTGCGCGGCACCTTCGCCAAGGGCTTCCGCGCCCCCAGCGCGGCGGAAAACGGCGTCGGCGGCCTGGCCGCGTTCTCCACCGCCAGCGATCCGCTGCGCTGCGCGCTGGGCGTGGAAGTGGCGTGCGATCCCGCGCCGATCGCCGTCATCACCTCGCCCAATCCGAACCTGTCGCCGGAGCGTTCGCGCAGCTTTTCCGTCGGCGCCGTGTGGGACCCGCTGCCGCGCAGCAGCATTTCCGTGGATCTGTGGCAAATCCGCCGCAAGAATGAAATCAACCAGGAGCAAACGGATGCGGCCATTGCCGCCGGCAACGTAGCGCGCGACCCATCGACGGCCACCGGCATTGCCGGCGATCCGGGCGCCATTACGGCCGTGCTGGCCAACTATGTGAATTCGGCGCAAACGACGGTGCGCGGCATCGATATCGACGCCCGCCAGCGCTTCAACCTGGGCGGCGACTATGGCAACCTGACCTTCGACCTGAAATGGACGCATCTGTACAAATGGCTGCGCACGGAACGCGATGGCACGCAGCGCGATTTTGCCGGCACGCATGGCAATTGCGATGTGTCCAACTGCATGGGTACGCCGGACGACCGCATCAACCTGGGCGCCACCTGGGAACGCCAGAACTGGCGGGTCACGGCCAACGTCAACTACCGTGCGCCGCTCGACAACATACTGTTCAAGAATGACCCGGACGGTTGCGCCACGCATTTCGCCGACGGCACGGACGCGCCGCGCGGCTGCCGCATCGCCTCGTTCACCACGGTGGACCTGACGGCCCGCTGGCTGGCCACGCCCAAGCTGGAAGTGTTTGCGACGATACAAAACCTGTTCGACAAGATCGCCCCGCTCGACCCGCTGACGTATGGCGCCACGGGCTACAACCCGCTCGACTACGCGGGCGCGGCAGGACGGTTCATCAGTGCGGGGGTGAAGTATAAATTCTGAAAAATAGCGGTGGTGTCGGGTTGCGCCCTTCGGGCTAACCCGACCTACACGATCAGCATGCCAGAAATGTAGGTAGGATGATTAGCGCGGCGCAGTCGCGCGTAATCCGACACCGTTGTTGGCCGCGCAGTGCCCGAAAAGATCAGGCAGTCCCGCCAACCGTGATGCCATCGAGGCGCAAGGTCGGCTGCCCCACGCCCACGGGCACGCTCTGCCCTTCCTTGCCGCACACGCCCACGCCCGAATCGAGGCGCATGTCGTTGCCGATCATGGAGACACGGTTGAGCACGTCCGGACCGTTGCCGATCAGGGTCGCGCCCTTCACCGGGTAGCTGAGCTTGCCGTTTTCGATCATGTACGCTTCGCTGGCCGAGAAGACGAACTTGCCGTTCGTGATGTCGACCTGGCCGCCGCCGAAGTTGACGGCATACAAGCCGTTCTTGACGGAAGCGAGGATCTCGCCCGGGTCCTTGTCGCCGCCCAGCATGTACGTATTTGTCATGCGCGGCATGGGCAGGTGGGCGAACGATTCGCGGCGCGCATTGCCCGTCACGGGCATCTTCATCAGGCGCGCGTTCATCGTATCCTGGATGTAACCCTTGAGGATGCCGTCCTCGATCAGGGTCGTGCACTGCGTCGGGTTGCCCTCGTCGTCGATGTTCAGGGAACCGCGCCGGCCAGCCAGGGTGCCGTCATCGACCACGGTGACGCCCTTGGCAGCCACGCGCTCGCCGATGCGGCCCGAAAACGCGGACGAACCCTTGCGGTTGAAATCGCCTTCCAGACCATGGCCGATCGCTTCGTGCAGCAGGATGCCGGGCCAGCCCGGTCCCAGCACGATGGTCATGGGACCGGCTGGCGCGGGGCGCGCTTCCAGGTTCACCAACGCCGAATTGACGGCGTCCGTCGCGTATTGTTCCAGCACGGCATCGCTGAAATAGTCATAGCTGAAGCGCCCACCACCACCGGCCGAGCCCGTTTCGCGACGGCCATTCTGTTCCGCGATCACGGTCAGCGACACGCGCACCAGCGGGCGGATGTCGGCCGCCAGCACACCGTCGCTGCGCAGCACCAGCACCACGTCGTATTCGCCAGCCAGGCCCGCCATCACTTGCACCACGCGGGGATCTTTCGCGCGCGCCATCTTTTCCACGCGCTCGAGCAGTTGCACCTTGGCCGTGGCATCGAGCGAGGCCAGTGGATCGTTGGGCAGGTACAAGGAACGCCCGCCTTGCGGCTGCATCTGGCCCGCGATCTTGATTTTGCCGGCGCCCGCGCGCGCAATCGTGCGCGTGGCCGCCGCCGCTTCCAGCAGGGCCCGCTCGGAAATGTCGTCGGAATACGCAAACGCCGTCTTGTCGCCGGACACGGCGCGCACGCCCACGCCCTGGTCGATGGAAAAGCTGCCCGTCTTGACGATGCCCTCTTCCAGGCTCCAGCCTTCGCTCTTGGTCGACTGGAAATACAGGTCGGCATAGTCGACCTTGTGCGTAAACATCGTGCCCAGGGCTTTGAGCAGCTTGTCTTCGTCCAGGCCAAACGGCGTGAGCAGGATATCGCGTGCCACGGCCAGGCTGGACAGATTGGGTTCAAATGGGATCATGGCTTTTTCTCACAATTCAATTTACATGGTGCGGTGCGTGAGGGCCGGCAGCGACTCGCGCACGCCGGCCAGGAACACCAGGTCGATCTCGCCGCTGACCACGCCCTCGCCCTCAGGCAGCACGGCGATCACTTCGCCCCACGGGTCGATCAGCATGCTGTGGCCCCAGGTGCGCCGGCCGTTCGGATGCAGGCCGCCCTGCGCCGAGGCCAGCACATAGCACTGGTTTTCGATGGCGCGCGCGCGCAGCAGCACTTCCCAATGGGCGCTGCCCGTCGTATGGGTAAACGCGGCCGGCACGACGATCAGCGCGCAATCGCCCATGGCGCGGTACAGTTCGGGGAAGCGCAGGTCGTAGCAGATGGACAGGCCGACGCGGCCGAACGGCGTCTCGATAGCGCGCACCTGCGCACCGGGCACGATGGTGCGCGATTCATTGTACGACTCGATGCCGCGCGTAAAACCGAACAGGTGGATCTTGTCATAGCGGCCGGCCGGTTCGCCTTGCGGATCGTACACGAGCGTCGTATTCAAGACCTTGCCCTCCTGGCCCGAGATCAGGGGCAAGGTGCCGCCGATCAGCCAGATGCCGTGCTGGCGCGCCATCTGCGCCATGCCATCCTGGATGGGGCCACTGCCGGGCTGTTCCGCATGGGCCAGCTTGTCCGTTTCCTGCTTGCCCATGATGGCCCAGTATTCAGGCAGCACCACCAGTTGCGCGCCACCGGCGGCGGCCTGCGCCACCAGGCGCCGCGCCGTGGCCAGGTTGTCTTCCACGGAAGGCGAGGAAATCATTTGTACTGCTGCGACTGTATGCATCATTGCCACCTCTTATCCATTCGAACGCCTCGCCTATTTCGCCACGGCCTCCACCGCCGCAGCGGCAGGCACAGCGACAGGTTCCAATTTACCACCATCGAGTTTGGTCACGACGGGCGATTTCCACGGGCCGGCGATCTGCATATGGTAAGTGAGCGCCTTCATCACGGGCGCACGCAGGAACAGCTGCGCCAGGAAACTGCCCAGGCCGATGACGGGATTGACGGCCAGCGCATATACGAGCGGCCCCGTGCCCAGGTTAAATTCGGGGATCACCACCACGTGCAGATTCGTCGTTTCATTGGCGATATCGGCCGTGCCATCCATCAGCACGGTGGCCGCCACGCCATGCATCTTGAGGTTGTTCGTCGTCACCACGCCGCGCTTGATGCTGGCGTTGGCCGTGATGCCGTCGAAAGCCAGGCCTTCGGAAAACACGTCGTGGAAATCGAGTTTCAGCAAGCGGGGCAAGGCTTGCAGGCTGAGCACGCCCAACAGCTTGGCCGCGCCCGGGTCCTGCTTGAGGAACTGGCCCGATTCCACGTTCATCTCGATCTGCCCCGACAAGGTGGGAATATCGAGCGAATATGGCAAGCCGTTCCAGGCGATGTCGCCGCTCAGGCGGCCCTTGCCGCGGCGCACCGTGTCGGCAAAGCCGAAGCGGTCAAGCAGCTTGCCCGCGTCGACGATGTCGAGGCCGAAACGCAGGCTGGTCGTGCTCTGCCCATCCTTGATGACCCATTTGCCACTGCCGCTCAGCGCGCCATCGGGGTTCGACAGTTGCAGCTTGCCCACGCGCCACTCGCGTCCGCCCGCCGCCATGGTGTTATAGGCCTGCAACTCCAACCGGCCGATCTTCTTGTTGAACAGCTCGAATTGCTCGGCGACGATATCGAGCGAAGGAATCGACTGGGCGCCGCTTTTTCCTTCCAGTAAATTTTTCACATCGTTGGCGGCCGACTCCGGAATGATCAGCGAGGACAGGCGCGCCGTCATCTTGCCCAGGCCGGATGGCGTTTCCAGCCACGTCACATAGCCCGACACCTGTTTCGCATCAATATTGGCTTGCCACACATCCTTCTGATGCGTGGCACCTACCACCACGTTTTCCAGCTTGCGCTCGCCCAGCATCAGTTCGCTGGCGCGGGCCGCCATCATGTCCGGCACCACGTATTGCGCGATATCGGGCGCATCGTCGGCGCCGCCGCTGTCGGCGGACGCCGTCGCGCTGCCGGCGATCTCGCTGCCGGCGGCGATCCAGCTGTCCACGTCCAGGGTTTTCATGTTGACGTTGAGCATCATGCCGCTCTCCGGTTCCGGCGCCGGCACGTTCACGCCGATACCGCCGCGCAGCAGGCGCCAGGCATCCTTGCCCTGCTTCTGGCGCTGGTAGCGGGCAGCGATGCCGGAGCCCAGCGCGATGCGGATATCGTCCGTGCGCAAACCGGCGCCATTGGCCGCATTGCCCGTCAGGGTGAATTTCACGGGCAGGCTGTCGCCGGCCGGCTTTTTCAGGGGAGCGGGAAAATCCAGGCCCAGGCCCGTCAGCGGCGACTCGACATTGACCACCACCTGGTGGTCGCGCGCCGTGATCAAGCCGCTGTAACGGGCGCCGCCATTCAAATGTTTCGCCAGGCGCTGCAGCACAGGCGCCGGATAGGTCTTGCGCAAGCCGTCGATGGTCATGTTGCCGGCAATTTTCACCTGGATGGAGCTGTCCGGCTGCGTGCCGCCCGAGATGGCCAGCGGCCCGCCCAGCAGGCTGCCATTCAAACCATTCAGGTTGACGCCTTTTTCGTTGAACTCGATCTTGCCCTGCGTGCCCAGCACGGGCGGCATGTCGTGGAACAGCACCACATCGTTGCCCGCCAGCTGCAAGCTGCCTTGCACGGTCGACTCGAGCATGCGCTCGATCGGCAAGTGCAATTTGAGGGCCAACTTGGCGTTGCCCGTCGCCGCCGTTTCATCCGTGAAATGCTCGATCCAGCCCAGCACGGGGCTGGCCGTCACGTACTTGAGAAATTCCTGCATCGGGCCGGCCGCATTGCCGTCGATATCGAGCAAGGTGTCGAACACGGTCAGGTCGGGGATCACGGCTTTGACATTCGTCAATGCCACGCCGCCCGTGGTGGCCGTGTCGCCGCGAATTTCCATGCGCGCGCGCTCGAACACAAAACTGCCCTTGATCTTTTCCGCCTGCGGCCACAGGGGCGCCTTGCCCGCCAGCGGACCGCTTTCCGCAAATTCGCCGGGCGCATAATTCAAGGTGCCGTTCTCGATCTTGCCGGCGATACGGAAGTCGCCACGGTTGCGCTGGGCAGGCGTGTCGGCCTTGAACGGGAAATGTTCGAGTTCGCCGCGCAGGCGCAGGCTGACATCGCGCGCCACGCCGCTTTCCAGCGCGCCCGTCAGCCAGTGGCGCAGGTGCTCGGGCGTTTGCAGCGGCAGATAGCGGCCGATGGTGTTGATCTGGAAATTATCGATCGTGCCCGTCAAGTCGACCTGGCCCAGGTTCTTGCCATCGAGAGGCAAACGCTGCGAACCATGCAGGGCGACTCGCATGCCTTCTTGATTAAAATCAAGCCTGTCCAGGTCGACTTGTAGCATATTGTCTGCTTGGAAAGCCCAGCGCGCCTCCATTTCGAACTGTTCGAATGGCAAGGCCGGCTCACTCAAATAGGAGGCCAGTTGCAATACCAATCCTCGTGCATCGATATCGACCTTGCCGCCCTTGTCGCTGGCGTCGATACTGCCAGTCAAATGTTCGAAACCGGGGATAGCCGGTGCGGCTGCCTGCGCGGGGCCGGTCGCCGTCTTCGCCACGGCCAGGCGCACCGGCTGCGCGTTCAGGCCCAGATCGATGAACTTGCCGCGCAAACGGTAGCTGACCGGTGTCGCCATTTCGCCTTCCCATTGCGCGGCAAAATCCTGCAAACGCCCGCGCGGCGCCAGGGCGTCGAGACGCTGGCGCTGCTGTTCGCCCAGCGGCAGCTTGTCGGCCAATGCGGCCAGGGTTTGCAAATCGAGCGATTTGGCCGTGATTTCCGTGCGCGCCGGCTTGCGCTTGGTGGCAGCAATGAAACGCTCGGACAAAGTCGTAGGCGGCAGGCTGAGGCCGTCTCGGGTTTCCACCGCGAAATTCGTCAACTCCACCTGGTGCCCATTCGCGCCAAACGTCGGTTTGCCGTCGGGTGTCTGCGCCGACAGCTCTTCTTTTGCCGAAATGCGTCCGCTGACCGACAGCAGATCGAGCGGCGCGATATGCTCGCCCAACTGCGCCGTCACATCCGTCAACCCCACGTCCGCCGTGAAACCGGCCAGGCGCGCGTGATCCAGGCTCAGCCAGGCGCGCAGGGCGCCCTTGCCCTGGCTCAGTTCGAACGGGTAATCGAGGTAGCGGCGCCAGGCGGCCAGGTCGGCGTTTTTCAGGTCGGCGTACAGCTCGCCCTTCCACATCGACACATCGGAGATGCGCGTGCTGAAAGGCGGATGCGTGAAGTGAGCGCGCACATCGATGGGCGCGGCCAGACTGGCGGGTGGCGTGGCCTGCAAGCCCAGCCGGTGGCTGCGCCAGCGGTTGCGCAGCAGCAGATTGACCTGGGATAAGGCCAGCTCGGGTGTCCCACGCGCCTCGTCCGTCCAGCGCACCTTGCCATCGCGAATGATGATGTCATGTTGCGACAGCAGCCAGTCGGCGCCCTTGCCATCGCTGCCTTGCGTACTGTCGATCAACACCCCGGCCACGTACAGCTTGCCATCCTTGCTGCGCCGCACGTCCAGGTCCGGCCGCGTGATTTCCAGGGTAGTAAAGCGCACTGAACCCAGCACGCTCCACCACGACACGGTGGCCGATATGCTCGGCAAGCTCAGCGCCTGGCGGCCCGCCTGGTCACGCAGGGTCACGTCGCCGAGGAAGAGATTGGGGCGAACGCCATGCCAGGAGGCATAAATACGCGCAATGCTGACAGGGTTGCCCAGCGCACGGCTGGCCGCCCGCTCGATATCGCCTTTGTAATAATCGATATTCGGCAGAATCGCGTAGCGCAGGAATAAAAACAGCACGGCGAAGGCGAAATACGCGAGCAGCACCAATTTGATGGTAAAACCCAACACATGGTGGGTGGCCAGGTTGGCCATGCGATAGGCGGCACGCAGCCGCTGCCAGCGCAGAGCCAATGGCACATGTTCTGTCACGCTTGCTTCTGGCGGTTTTTGCATCAATAAGCTAATAAACTGGCCCGGCGTCAAATAATGGCAAAAATCGTCTGCATTCGTGGTGCGCGCCTGCATCCTTGCGCTTGCGTCTGAGCAAAGCCTCCCTTACCATCGTCCGGAAGAGCACGCAATGCCGGCCGTGAGGCCAGCGGCATAATTTTACCGCATCCCCCGCCGTTCGCAGCCAAGTTAAACAAGAACATGCACGCCGCATCCACGAGACACTTACCGATACCATGAGCACACAGCCTTTGATTTCCGCCTCCCGTTTCTACCAGCGCTGGCTGGACGCCGCCCCCGAGCGCGCCGCGCAGGTAGCCCAACTGGTGCGCGCGCCGCTGGACGGGCTCGATTTTGCCGCCGAGCTGGCCGCCCAGGCGAACACCGCCACCCCGCCGCTGCCGCCCGAGCGGGCCATGCGCCGCCTGCGCAACCTGCTCGTTTGCGGCCTGATCGCACGCGATCTGGAAGGCCAGGCCGACTTGAATGAAGTCGTCACGGCCATGACGGGCTTTGCCGATTTCGCCATCCGCACGCACGTGGACGCCATCATGGCCGAGATGGTGGCCCTGCACGGCATGCCTGTCGGCGAGGAATCGGGCGAGGAACAGGCCTTGATGGTGCTGGCGATGGGCAAGCAGGGCGGCGGCGAGCTCAATGTCTCGTCCGATATCGACCTGATCTTTGTCTATCCGGAAGATGGCGACACGCAAGTCACCGTACCGGGCCAGCGCAGCCTGTCCAACCACGAGTTTTTCATTCGCATGGGCAAGAAACTGATCGCCGCCCTGGCTGAAATTACGCAAGACGGTTTTACTTTCCGCGTAGATATGGCACTGCGTCCGAACGGGAACTCGGGCCCGCTGGCCGCCAGCCTGGGCATGGTGGAGCAATACCTGATCGTGCAGGGCCGCGAATGGGAGCGCTATGCCTGGGTCAAGGCGCGCGTCGTGACGGGCAAGCCGGAAGATATCGCGTCACTTGACGCCATCGTGCGCCCGTTCGTCTTCCGCCGCTACCTCGATTTCGGCGTCATTGATGCCATCCGCACCATGCACGGCCAGATCCGCGCCGAGGTCAACCGCCAGGAGCGGCTGCATCCGGACCGCAGCAACAACGTCAAGCTGGGCCGCGGTGGCATCCGTGAAATCGAATTCCTGGCCCAGGTATTCCAATTGATACGGGGCGGGCGCGACGCCGAGCTGCGCGAGCGTTCCACGCGCGCCACCCTGCGCACGGTCGCGGACAAGGGCTTATTGGAGCCGGCCATCGTGGAACAGCTGCTCGGTTCCTACACCTTCCTGCGCAATCTCGAACACCGGCTGCAGTATCTTGACGATGCGCAAACCCATACCCTGCCCGCCAACGACGCCGACCGCCTGACCGTGGCGCAGATGATGGGCTTGCCCGACACCGCCACCTTGCTGGCCCAGCTGGAAGCGCACCGCGTGTTTGTTGCCGGCCAGTTCGACGAGATGTTCAGCGACAAGAGCAGCGGCACGCCGCCGGCCGACACGGGCATCGACCCGCAGACGTCGAACGACTGCGCCGCCTCGGACCAGCAGGAAGCCATCGAAGCGCGCTTCGCCGCTCTCGGCTTCCATGAGCCGGCCGCCTGCGCGCGCCGCCTGCTGGCCACGTGGCAGGCGCCCCGTTTGCAATCGTTGCCCGAGGCAAGCCGCACGCGCCTCGTAGCCCTCGTCAATTCCGCCCTGCCCCTGATCACCGATTGCTCCGTGTCCAACGGCAATGCCAGCCAGCTGGCCACCCTGGGCCGTCTGCTCGATTTCCTGGAAGCCATCGCGCGCCGTTCGGCCTATCTGTCGCTGCTGACGGAATACCCGCATACGCTCGAGCGCGTCGTACGCATGGTGTGCGCCAGCGGCTGGGCCGCCACCTTCCTCACGCAGCACCCGATCCTGCTCGATGAACTGTTAGACGAACGCATCCGCAACACGGTGCCCGACCCGGCCGCCCTGGCGCTCGACCTGCAGCGCCAGCTCGACGATGCGCCCGGCGACACGGAGCGGCAGATGGATATCCTGCGCGAAATGCACCACGCGCAGCTGTTCCAGTGCCTTGCGCAAGACCTGGCGGGCGACCTCAGCGTGGAAAAGCTGGCCGACTACCTGTCGCAGCTGGCCGACATCATCGTCGCCGCCACCGTGCAAGCCGTCTGGCAAACGTTACCGACGCGCCACCGCGAGGTGCCGAAATTCGCCGTCATCGCGTACGGCAAGCTGGGCGGCAAGGAACTCGGTTATGTCTCGGACCTCGACGTCATTTTCCTGTTCGACGACGACGACCAGGAAGCGCCCGGCCTGTACGCCAAGCTGGCGCAGCGCTTCATTACCTGGATGACTTCGCACACGTCGGCCGGCATCCTGTTCGACATCGACATCGCCCTGCGCCCCGACGGCGCCTCGGGCATGCTGGTTTCCAGCGTGCAGGCCTTCGAGCGCTACCAGGGCAGCGCGGCCTGGGTGTGGGAGCACCAGGCGCTCACGCGCGCGCGCTTCTGCGCGGGCGACGCCACCATCGGCAAGCATTTCGAACGCATCCGCGACACGATTTTGCGCAAGGAGCGCCCGGAAAACGGCCCGCTCAAGGGCGAAGTGGTAGCCATGCGCAAGAAGATGCTCGACGCGCATCCGCCCCGCCCCGGCAGCTTCGATTTGAAACAGGATCCGGGCGGCATGATCGACATTGAATTCATGGTGCAATACCTGGTGCTCCAGCATGCGGCGCAGTATCCGCAGTTGACGGCCAACTCGGGCAATATCGCCCTGCTGCGCCTGTGTGGCGAACTGGGCCTGATCGACGCCCAGCTGGCCGCCCAGGTCGCCGACGCCTACCGCGCGCTGCGCAAGCTCCAGCACCAGCTGCGCCTGCAAGGGCAAGACCTGGCCCGCGTGGAACCAGAACGGGTGCGCGTGCATGCGGACAACGTGATGCGCCTGTGGCAAGCCATCTTCGGCGCCACCGCCTGAGGCTGGCCCGGGCATGCCGCTCCATTACCTGTCGCGCCTGAGCGGATCGGCGCGCGATACGCAAGCCAATCTGCAGCTGGGCTGCGTGCTGGCGCTGGTGGCCGGCGCCGTGAACGCGGGCGGCTTTCTTGCCATCGGCGGCTATACCTCGCACATGACGGGCATCGTCTCCGGCATGGCGGACGACCTGGCGCTGGGCAATATCACGGTGGCCCTGGCCGCGCTGGGCGCGTGGCTGGCCTTTGTCAGCGGCGCGGCTGTCACGGCCATCATGGTGAACTGGGGCAAGCGGCGGCGCCTGCACAGCCAGTTTGCCGCCAGCCTGCTGCTGGAAGCGGCATTACTGCTGCTGTTCGGCTTGACGGGCAATTACCTGGCCACCATGCCCGACGTGCTGGGCCCCGTCACCATCTTGCTGCTGTGCTTTGTCATGGGTTTACAGAACGCCATCATCACCAAGATTTCTGGCGCCGTCATCCGCACCACGCACGTGACGGGCCTGTCCACCGACATCGGCATCGAACTGGGCAAGATGGCGTATTACAACCGGCGCCACCTGCCGGACCGGATGGTCAAGGTCAACCGCGGCAAGCTCAGAACGCACAGCCTGCTGATCGCCTGCTTCTTCATCGGCGGCGTCAGCGGCGCCCTGGCCTTCAAGCACATCGGCTTTCCCGCCGCCACCATCCTGCTCGCCGGCGTGCTGACCCTGCTGTCGGGCGTACCCGTGCTGCGCGACTTGCGCCTTCTATGGCGCTTCTACCGCCGTCGCCTGCACACGCAACGTTAATAAAAATATTTTTCTTTAAAGCAATAACAGTCTGATTTTAATGCTAATATTTTTCTGCGCTTGGCGAGCCCATCATGCCTGCCCTGGCGGCCTTTGAGTTGACACCCTACCGTTGTCCAATTGTGAAAGCGAGAAAAATGATTTCCATTAAAAAATCCCTGTTTGTCTTTGCCGCTGCTGTCGGCATCGCCGCCTCATTCTCCAGCGCGGCCGCCGTGCGCGCATGGATTCCATCGGAAAACTGCGATTACATCCTCAACATGTGCTATCAGGGTGTCGAGGTAGCGTGCGAACAGTGGCGCAGCCAGTGCGAACCCAAAGAATAAGCGGAACAAGCGCAGGCGACAGACGAAAAAAAACGCCCAGTTCAAACTGGGCGTTTTTTCTTATGCGGTCAAAAAATTACTTCGCCGACATCAGTGCAACGGTGGTGTCGAGCATGCGGTTCGAGAAACCCCACTCGTTGTCGTACCACGACGATACTTTCACCAAACGGCCCGACACTTTGGTCAGGGTCGAATCGAAGTTCGACGAAGCCGGGTTGTGGTTGAAGTCGATCGAGACCAGCGGTTCGGTCTGGTACGTCAGGATGCCTTCCAGGGCGCCTTCCGAAGCGGACTTCATCAGCGCGTTGACTTCTTCCACGGTGGTGTCGCGCTTGGCAATGAACGACAGGTCGACCAGCGAAACGTTGATGGTCGGCACGCGGATGGCGAAGCCGTCCAGCTTGCCATTCAGCTCAGGCAGCACCAGGCCCACGGCGGCAGCGGCGCCCGTCTTGGTCGGGATCATGCTCATGGTGGCCGAACGGGCGCGGCGCAGGTCTTCATGCATCACGTCGGACAGCACCTGGTCGTTGGTGTAGGCGTGCACGGTGGTCATCAGGCCCGTTTCGATGCCGATGGCGTCGTTCAGCGGCTTGACCAGCGGTGCCAGGCAGTTGGTGGTGCACGAAGCGTTCGAGATGACGGTGTCGGTCGATTTCAGTACCGAGTGGTTCACGCCGAACACGACGGTCGCATCGACGTCCTTGCCGCCGGGTGCCGAAATGATAACTTTTTTCGCGCCGCCCTTCAAGTGAGCCGAAGCTTTCTCTTTGGTGGTGAAGAAGCCCGTGCACTCCAGCACGACGTCCACGCCCAGCTCGCCCCATGGGATTTCAGCAGGATTGCGCTGTGCGAATACGCGGATCGGATCGCCATTGACGATCATGTTGTCGCCTTCGACGGTGACCGTGCCCGGGAACTTGCCGTGCGCGGTGTCGTAGCGGGTCAGGTGGGCGTTCGATTTGGCATCGCCCAGGTCGTTGATGGCAACGATCTGGATATCCTGTTTCTTGCCGCCTTCGTAGAAAGCGCGCAACACATTACGGCCGATGCGGCCGTAGCCATTGATTGCAACTTTGATCGTCATACTCTGCTCCTGATTAAAAAAAAGGTATCAGCACAGCACCCCGGCCAGCAATGGCAAGGGTCTGCTCAAAATCAATATTAGCCAGCGATAACGGCTTTCACCTTGGCGACGACGTTCTCGACCGTGAAGCCGAAGTGCTTGAACAGCACGCCGGCAGGCGCCGATTCGCCAAACGTGTCGATACCGACCACGGCGCCTTCCAGGCCCACGTATTTGTACCAGAAGCTGGTCACGCCCGCTTCGATGGCCACGCGCGGCACGCCTTTCGTCAGCACGCTGGCCTTGTAGGCGGCGTCCTGGCGGTCGTACACGTCGGTCGACGGCATCGACACCACGCGTACGGCGATGCCTTCGGCAGCCAGCGCGCTGGCGGCGGCGACGGCCAGTTCCACTTCGGAACCGGTGGCGATCAGGATCGCCTTGGCGTCGGCCACGTCGTTCAGCACATAGCCACCGCGGTAGATGTTCTCGATCTGTTCGGCGCTACGTTCTTGATATGGCAGGTTCTGGCGCGAGAAGATCAGGGTCGACGGGCCATCCTTGCGGCGCACGGCGGCGCCCCAGGCAGCAGCTGACTCGACGGTGTCGCATGGACGCCAGTTGTCCAGGTTCGGGATCAAGCGCATCGACGAGACGTGCTCGACCGATTGGTGCGTCGGGCCGTCTTCGCCCAGGCCGATCGAATCGTGGGTGAACACGAAGATCGAACGCAGCTTCATCAGGGCGGCCATGCGCAGGGCATTGCGGCTGTAGTCGGAGAACGTCAGGAACGTGGCGCCGAACGGGATGTAGCCGCCGTGCAAGGTGATGCCGTTCATGATGGCGCTCATGCCGAATTCGCGCACGCCGTAGTTGATGTGGTTGCCAGGCTGGCCCGAACGCACGGCCACGCACTCTTTCCAGTTGGTCAGGTTCGAACCGGTCAGGTCGGCCGAGCCGCCGAGGAATTCCGGCAGGGACGAAGCCAGCGCCTGGATGGCGTTCTGGCTGGCCTTGCGGGTGGCGATGTTTTCTTTCTTTTCCACGCAGGAAGCGATGGCAGCCGACAGGGCCGTTTCAAATGCCTGTGGCAACTCGCCTTGCATGCGGCGGGTCAGTTCAGCGGCTTGCTGCGGGAATTCGCGGCTGTAGGCGGCAAAGCGCTCGTTCCAGTCCGCTTCCAGCAGGGCGCCCTGTTCCTTGGCATCCCAGGCCGCGTACACGTCGGCCGGCATCTCGAACGGAGCGGCATCCCAGCCGATGTATTCGCGCACGGCGGCGATTTCCTTGTCGCCCAGCGCGGCGCCGTGGACCTTGTCGCCGCCTTGCAGGTTCGGCGAACCCTTGCCGATGATGGTCTTGCAGCAAATCAGGGTTGGCTTCGATGCGGTCTTGGCGGCGGCGATGGCGGCAGCCACGGCGGCAACATCGTGGCCGTCGACGGCGCGGATGACGTTCCAGCCATACGCTTCGAAGCGCGCCGGGGTGTCGTCCGTGAACCAGCCTTCCACTTTGCCGTCGATGGAAATGCCGTTGTCGTCGTACAGGGCGATCAGCTTGTTCAGACCCAGGGTGCCGGCCAGCGCGCACACTTCGTGCGAAATGCCTTCCATCAGGCAACCATCGCCGACGAAGGCGTAGGTGTAGTGGTTGACGATGTCGTGGCCGGGCTTGTTGAATTCAGCAGCCAGCAATTGTTCCGACAGCGCCATGCCGACGGCGTTGGCAATGCCCTGGCCCAGCGGGCCGGTGGTCGTTTCCACGCCTGGCGTGATATCGACTTCCGGGTGGCCCGGAGTTTTCGAATGCATCTGGCGGAAGGCCTTGATGTCATCCATCGACAGCTCGTAGCCCGTCAGGTGCAGCAGCGCGTAGTGCAGCATGGAGCCGTGACCGTTCGACAACAGGAAACGGTCGCGGTTCTGCCATTTCGGGTTCGCGGGATTGTGGCGATAGTGACCACTCCACAGGGCAACTGCGATCTCGGCCATGCCCATCGGCATGCCTGGATGGCCGGAGTTGGCCTTTTGTACAGCGTCCATTGCCAGTGCGCGGATCGCATTGGCCATTTTGGTAGTCGGGAGCGTAGTTGTCATGATGGTGTGGGTCAGTCGCGAGTTTGGGATTCGTTTGCAACAGCACGGACAAGAAAGAACCCAGGCCGGCTGCTTTATGTAGTCAACTATTTTACCAGACTGGGGGGCCGCAAATTAGAATTGCGGCGTACTGGCCAGCCAAATGGCTATACTTTGACGTCTTTCCACCCCACATATACCCCCGTTGAGGATTTGCATGCCGCGTTTTTTCTGCCCCCAGCCGCTCGTCGCCGGCACCACCGTTTCCCTGCCGGAGGCTGTCGCCCACCATATCCAGGTCGTGCGCCTGGCGCAGGGCGACGTCATCACCCTGTTCAATGGCGAAGGCGGCGAAGTGCAGGCGAGCCTGGTGGCGGTCGCCAAGCGCAGCGTAACGGCGCAAATCCAGGCGCACGTGGCGCGCGAGGCGGAACTGCCTTACGCCGTGACCCTGGCGCAGGCGCTGCCGGAAGCGTCGAAAATGGACTGGATCATCGAAAAAGCCATCGAACTGGGCGCGGCCGGCATCGTGCCGCTGTCGGCGCAGCGCTGCGTGGTACGCCTGTCCGCCGAGCGGGCCGAGAAAAAACTCGCGCATTGGCAAGCGATCATCGTATCCGCATCGGAACAATGCGGACGCAACCGGCTGGCACAGCTGGCGCCATTGCAAGACTTCAATAGCTGGAGCAGCCAGCAAGATTTACATAAACGCATCATCCTGACGCCGCGCGCGCAGCAATCGCTGGCCGACTGGGCGCGTCACCAGCCGCCGCAGGCGATCACCGTGATGGTGGGGCCGGAAGGGGGATTTTCGGAAGCGGAAGAAAAGGCGGCCCTGGCCGCCGGCGCCATCGGCTTGACTATGGGGCCGCGCATCCTGCGCACGGAAACGGCGGGACTGACGGCGCTGGCGATGCTGAGTGCCTTGTGGGGCGGCATGTAAAACTGTGCCACCCAAGAAAACGCCCCGCAAGCTTTGCAGCTTGCGGGGCGCCAGAAACTTCTAGACTTGCCTGTACATCCCAGTCTACGCCAGCTGACCAAGGTCAGCCGGCGAAGGCGGAGTCACATCAGAACTTGTGGCTGTACTGAGCCGACAAGCGCACGGTGCGCGGGCTCGAATACGCATTGACCATGCCAGCGGTTGGGCTGACTGCAGTACCGGCGGCGCTGGTGTTGTAAGCCTCGTCGATCGATTGCGCCACTTGACGGTTGGTTGCGTTCAGCACGTCGACTTTCAGTACGATGCCCTTGATTTGCTCTGGCTTGTAGATGAAGTTCAAGTCCAGGCGCATTTCCGTTGGCAGCGTACCGTAAGCGCCGCGGCCGTTCGGGCCGGTTGGGCACAGGAAGAAGATCGAGCCGTATTGCGACAAGCCCAAGCCCTGTTGATCCATGGACGCTGGGATATTGCAAGTACGCGACATTGGACGGCCCGTTGCCACCAGCAAGTTGCCACCGACGCCGAACTGGCTCGTGAACTCATAGTAGCCGTAGGTTTTCAACTGATGCGTACGGTTGTTCGGCAACAAGCCGCTGCCGTTGACCATCGTTTCAGGGAAGTCCCAGCCCGAGCTGAAGCCCACGTCGGCCTGGCCGTTATCCGACTTGGTCTGGCCTTCCTGATTGCCTTCGCTGCGCGACCACGTGTAGTTCATCTTGCCGTACCAGCCATTGCGCATCGGATGTTCGAGCATGAATTCCAGCGCCGTGTAGGTACGCTTGGCTTTTTCCGGGAAGCCTGCATCGGCAGCCGAAATCGTCACCGCGCGCTGTGCACCGTTTGGTCCCACTGGGATCATGAAGGTGTTGTCTTTGCCTGGATTGAACAGGGCGCCGTTCCAGCCATGATCGTCGAAGTACTCTTTTTCAGCGCCCGTCAGCTTGGCCGAGATGGCACGTGGATCCGAGTAGTCATCGATCGTGTTTTTCAGCTTACGGTAGGTAAACTTGATACCGCCGTTGAAATCAGGCGTCAGGGCCTTCTCGAAGCCCAGGTTGATCTCGTCCTGGAAGTGAGCCTTCAAGTTGGTCGCAGCCAATTCATTGGCGCGTTTTTCCTGGCCAAATTCATTGTTAGCCGACACGACATTGCTGATCGGGTTCAAGCCCAGCGGTGCGCCGGTGGTTGGGTTGACGCCGGTGTAGGTGTAGAAGCGGTCGGTGTTCAGCGAAGCGCCGGCAAAACGTACGGCCATGTTGGCAGGCAATTGCATGAAATAGCGGCCAGCCGTACCGAAGACTTTCAGGGAACCGTCGCCGTACACATTCCAGGCCGCATTCAAGCGCGGTGCCAGCATGTTTTTCTGTTCCACGAAGGTTTCGCCGATACCGTTCATGTTCTTGAACGACTCATTGCGCAAGCCCAGTGTCACGACCAGGTTTTCAGTGGCTTGATAGCGGTCCTCGATGTACTGCGCCGATTGCTCGACGGTCGGAGTGGAGCCGCCGCGCTGCAGATTTTCACGCACGTAGTAACCTTGGGTACCATAACCGCCGCCAGCTGCCGGCGACATATTGTGGCCAGACAATACCGTGTTCGGATTGGTCTTCAGGTACGTCCAGGTACCGCCGCCAGCCGCTTCCGTGCCGTTCAGGGCATTGATCTTGTTGTGATCCAGACCGCCGCGTATCGTATGCTGCTTGGCCAGTTTGTATTCCAGATCCAGGCGATAGCCGCGGTTGGTATCTTGCGCACCATCACGCAACAGGGCCGAGCTGAAACCTTGCACCTGGCTAGGCTGGTAATTCACGCCTGGCACCTGGTTATCCGGGGAGGCAACGACAGGACGCAAGCCTGGAATGTAGCCAAACGGATTTTGCTCGCGTTGCGTCTTGGCCTGGCCGATCAGGGCTTGCACGGTCAGATCATCGGTCACATAGCTGGTCAGCTTGAGGATGTCGATGTTGGAGCCCTGGGCTGCCGCCAGCGCAGCGCCGGTGGCGTTCAGGAACAGCACACCTGCCGAATAGTTCTTGAATTTGGCGCCGCCGTTCTGCACATAGCCGCGCTTCTTGGTGTCATAGTTGAAGCCGTAGTATTGATCGTTAACATTCGACTCGTCCGAAATATGCGTGTATTCGAGGCGGTTGTTGTCGGTGATATTCCAGTCGATCTTGGCGATATAGCGCGGCACCTCGGATTTTTGCACCAGCCAGCCGGTCTGGTTGTTCACGGTGCTGGTCGATGCCAGGCGTGCCGTTTCGCGGTCCATTTTGGTAAATTCGCCACCCAGATAGATGAACAGCTTGTCCTTGATCAGCGGGCCGCTGACGTAGGCGTTGTAGACCTTCTCGGTCAGCTTGTCGCCTTCGCGGTAGTTGTAGATCTTGCCATCCGTCTTGGGATTGGCGCCCGTGTTCGGGAACATGATGTTCTTGGCTTTGCCGCGCAGCGAATCAGGCGCGTAGGTAAAGCCGGCACCGAATTCCCAGTTATTGGTACCGCTCTTGGTGGTGATATTGACCACGCCACCCGTCGAACGTCCAAACTCGGCGCCGTAGCCGCCGGTGATGATTTGCGCTTCAGCAATCGAGCCGAAAGGCAGGGAAGAGTAGCCAACCTGGTACAGGCTGTTGGTGACGGGGAAACCGTTGATATACGCCGCATTTTCCGATGCGCTGGAGCCGCCGAAGCTGGCGGCGTTGTTGCCGTAGCGCGAGTCGGCGCGCGTGGTGCCGCCTGCCAATTGCACAATGTTGGCAACCGTAGGCGCCAGTGGCAGAGTAGCCAGCTCGCGCGAATTGAAGGAGGAACCGGAGTTGGAGCTGGTGACATCGATCGCGCGGCGGCGGCTCGTCACGTTCACGGTTTGCACTTGCTGCAGCGCTACTTCGCTTTCCTGGCCGATGCGCACTTCCACGTCCTGCGTGCTGACGACGGAAGAACCTTTCAGCAGCGTTACCTTGTAGTTACCGACTGGCAGGGAGGTGATGCGGAAAGTACCGCTTGCATCGGGCGAAATGGTCCGCTTGAAACCATTGTCGGAACCGACGATCTGCACCGACGCGCTGGCATCCGGCGCAATCTTGCCGATGATGTTGCCCGTGGCATTCGACTGTGCCATTACCGCTGGAACAATCGCAACGCTCAATACCGATGCGCTGAAAGCGATCGTTAATGCACGTGCTATTACAGTTTTTCTCAACATGTCATTCCCTATTTATTTATGAGCGCAGTATTACTGCTTTGGTAAAGGAGTTTATCACTCACACTTATGCGTTTTTGAACGCTTTTTACTCTCATCACCTTGCAATCCCGTCACACAAGGCATCCTCTCGGTCCACTTTGCATAGGCAAAGAAAACAGAATGACACATCGGAACATATTGAAACGGACTGGTCAATAAAATTAGGAAAACTGTTCTGTTGGCGCAACACTTCAATTTATCCAGGAAACAGGCACGCGGAAACGCATCCAGGCTGAATGAAAACATTCGCGGACGATAATCAAACTTGCTTGGAATGCCTGCAAACAGTGGCTTTGCACCAATGGAATCAGAATACTGCAGGAAGAGTTGTTTCTAAAAAGATGGATATAAAGAGCCCGCAAAATAAATGACGCACAAGACGAAATTATTTTACGGAACGAGGCCGAATATATTGCAGATCCATCCCGCAATAAATCAATCAGATTTTTTCAGAATAGTTCTGTATAAAAAGAAATTCCTCGTCATCATCTTAAAATAAAAATCCCGCACTCCATTGAGGAAGTGGCAGCGGCAAGAGACAACGCTGCTCATTTCCTTAAATGCGTGCGAAACAAAGATACGGAATTGCACCTGCGAGTAACAAAACACTATCAAATCACACGCAATGGCAAGGCGTCAACAAAATCAAGCGGCCACAACAAAAAAGCAACACAAATTTACGCGAAAAATAAGGTCCGGATTTGTGTGCCCCAACAAGGAGCGGCGGATGCACCAGCAGCGCACTGGTTTGCACCAGTTTGTGGCATCCAGGAAACACCTCCAGATTCCCTCACGGCACGGTGGCGAGCATGCGCGCAGACGGCATGCCTGCCTTTTTCGCCCCCAAAAAGGTCCGGGGAAACGAGGCAGCGAGCATTGTGGAGGTAAAATAGCGGCCGGATGCCCTCACGCGTCACCACACACTCTCCGCTAGATACGGAGCCCGGCAATTTTTAAAAATACACATCATGTTGCGACTCAACGAAGTAAAACTCCCCCTCGAACACGACGAAGCGGCACTGCCCGCCGCCATCCTGGCGCGCCTCGGCATTGCCGCCGATGAGCTGCTCGGCTTTACCGTCTTCAAGCGCAGCTATGACGCACGCAAGCGCAGTGCCGTGGTGTTGATTTACTCGCTGCACGTGGATGTCAAGAATGAAGCGGCCGTGCTGGCGCGCCTGGGCCACGATATCCATCTGATGCCCGCGCCCGACACCGACTATAAATTCGTCGCCGGCGGCGAACAGCTGGCCGGCCATACCAATGAACCGCGCCCCATCGTCATCGGCACGGGCCCGTGCGGCCTGTTCGTGGCGCTGATCCTGGCGCAGATGGGCTTGCGCCCCCTCATCCTGGAACGGGGCAAGCAGGTGCGCGAACGCACGGTCGACACCTTCGGCTTCTGGCGCAAGCGCGAGCTGAACCCGGAATCGAACGTGCAATTCGGCGAAGGCGGCGCCGGCACCTTCTCGGACGGCAAGCTGTACAGCCAGATCAAGGATCCCAAGCACTACGGCCGCAAGGTACTGACGGAATTCGTCAAGGCCGGCGCGCCTGAAGAAATCATGTATGTGAGCAAGCCACACATCGGTACCTTCCGCCTGGTCAAGATGGTGGAAGAAATGCGCGCCAATATCGAACAGCTGGGCGGCGAATACCGCTTCAGCAGCAAAGTGGTCGATCTCGACATCGAGCCAGGCAGCGATGGCGGCCAGGTGCGCGGCGTGGTGCTGGACAATGGCGAAACCATCGCCAGCAACCACGTCGTGCTGGCCATCGGCCACAGCGCGCGCGACACCTTCGAGATGCTGCACCGCCGCGGCGTGTACATCGAAGCGAAACCGTTCTCGATCGGCTTCCGCGTGGAACACCCGCAATCGCTGATCGACAGCTGCCGCTTCGGCCCCAGCGCCGGCCACCCGATTCTGGGTGCGGCCGACTACAAGCTCGTGCACCACGCCAGCAATGGCCGCTCCGTGTACAGCTTCTGCATGTGCCCGGGCGGCACGGTGGTGGCAGCAGCATCCGAACCAGGCCGCCTGGTGACGAACGGCATGAGCCAGTACTCGCGCAACGAGCGCAACGCCAACAGCGCCATCGTCGTCGGCATCACGCCGGCCGACTACCCGGGCGACCCGCTGGCCGGCATCGCCCTGCAGCGCGAACTGGAAGAGCGCGCGTTTGCCTTGGGCGGCGGCAACTACGATGCGCCAGGACAATTGGTCGGCGACTTCGTGGCCGGCCGCGCCTCGACGGAATTTGGCAGCGTGGTGCCGTCGTACAAACCGGCCGTGCACCTGACGGACCTGGCGCCATCCTTGCCCGAATACGCGATCACGGCCCTGCGCGAAGCATTTCCGGCGTTCAACAAGCAAATCAAGGGCTACTACAAGGCCGATGCCGTGCTGACGGGCGTGGAAACGCGTACCTCGTCGCCGATCCGCATCAAGCGCCGCGACGATGACCTGCAAAGCCTGAACACGCGGGGACTGTTCCCCGCCGGCGAAGGCGCCGGCTATGCGGGCGGCATCCTGTCGGCGGCCGTCGACGGCATCAAGGTGGCCGAGGCGGTGGCCCTGTCGATGGCGGCGGGCCGCTAGGCCCTGCCCTCCCCGCGCTGCGGCGGGACGAAAAAAAACCGGCACTCAGTGCCGGTTTTTTGTTGCCTGCGTACCTTGCTTAAAACTTGTACGAAGCATTCAGGTAGCCCGTACGGCCGCGCGGATCGTAGTAGCGGTCGTCATAGCCGAATTGCTGGCCGCGGTTCGCGCCGGCCGTCGATGGCACGAATGGCGGGCTCTTGTCGGTCAGGTTCAGCAGGCCGGCGGTCAGGACCCAGCTCTTGCTTGGGGTCCATACCGTTTGCCAGTCGAGGGTCGAATAGAAACCCACCTGCATGCGGATCTTTTCCTGGCCCGTCACGGCGCCCGACGCGTCCAGCACGTCGACCGACGTTTCCTGGTCCTTGTAGCCGGACAGGAAGTTGACGGTCAGCGAGTTGGACCAATTGCCCGTTTTCAGGGTGTTCGTCCACTGGCCGCGTGTGCGGAACGTCACCGAGCCCAGATCGGCGAAGTTGCCCAGCGCCGAATAATACCTGCCATTGCGTTCCAGCTGCACGTCCTCGCGCAGCATCTGCGTCGCGTTCAGCTGCGACGTGAACAGGCCGATGCCGGAGCGGTAACGGGCGCTGACATCGATATCGACACCGGTGGCAAACGACTTGCCCAAGTTCTGGTTGTCAGCCAGGAAGGCCAGGTAGGTAGTCCCCGTGCCCACGTCCTTGTTGACGCCCCAGGATTTCGGGAAGTTGGCCGGATTGGCAAATACCAGCTGTTCGGTCAGTTGGCCGAAGGAATCGCGGATCTGCACATGCCACAGGTCGGCGCCCAGGGTGATGGCGCTGATCGGCTCGTAACGGAAGCCGATGGTTGCCTGTTTCGATTTCTCAGGCTGCAATTCGCGGTTGCCGCCGGCCAGCTGGTCGTACTGGCGGTTGCCTGGCTGGCATTGCGCATTGAGACGCGTGGCGATTGCCTGCAAGGCTGGCGAGCACGTGTACTTGTCGCTAGTGACGCCGTAGCCGCGCTGCAAGGCGTTGACTTGTGGCACTGTCGGCGCATGGAAACCATTGCCGACCGAACCGCGAATCAGCAAGGTAGGTGCCGGCGTCCACTTGAAGCTGGCCTTGGCCGTGGTTGCACCACCAAAGTCCGAGAATTCATCGAAACGCAAGGCGGCGCCCAATTCCAGCTCTTTCAGCACAGGCGCGATGACTTCGCCAAAAATGCCCTTCGACGTACGGCTGGCGCTGTACGGCTGGCTGCTGGCCGCGTCGCCGAAACGCTGGTCGCATTCCAGCCCCGTCGTGCCGCCGCACAAGGTGCCCTTCACGGGATCGGCCAGGATGCCTTGCGCAAACGGACTTGGCTTGGCGGAGAATTCCTCGCGGTTGATGTTCACGCCCATGCCCAGCATCATTGCGCCGCCAGGCAGTCGGCGCAGTTCCGTCGAGCCATTCAGGTTAATCGTCTGCAGGCGCGAAGTGCCGCCGTCCCAGTAACCGGAGTACGCGGCCGACTTGATCGCTTCCTGTGCCGCAGGGGACTGCTTGCCCGGGCCGACGAAGGGATCGAGCAAGCCGCTCGACGTGAGGTTATTGACGGCAATGGCGCCAGGATAACCGGAAATACTGCCTTTTACGCGGCTTTCGGAGAAGTTATAGGCTGCGTTATAGTCCCAGCCGGCCAGAATGCCGCGCGTGCCGACCACCACACTGGCAAAATCTGCCGTATCTTTCGAGGTACGCTGGCCCATGTCGAACAAGCGGTAGAACGCCGTGCTATCGCCGGTGATACCCGCTGGCACCAAATACTTGTCATGCAGCGGCGTGCCCGCATCGACGGCGATCGCGCCAGGTACGGGAGCGATACGCGAAGTCTGTTTGGTGCGTGACAGCAATACGTCCGCATACACTTCCTGGCCGGCGAGCTTGAAGGTGCCCGACGCCATGAAGTTGTCGCGTTTGCGTTCCGGATAGATTTCCAGGTCCTTGGTAAAGTCATAGCCGCAATAGTCATCGACCAGGCCGCTGCCATCGTTATACGGTTCGATCACGCGGAACGTCTTTTCCGGGCAGGAACCGTTGGCCTTCTGGTAAGGGCTGATCAGCTGGCCATTGTCATCGGTGGCATTGGCAGGAATCGGGCTGGCCGAAAACTGCTGCTTCTGATAGCGCTTGCCATTGGCCGAGAATTGCACCTTGCCCGTGTTGGCGAACTTGCGGTCGACGGAAGCGAGCTTGTCGCGCTCATCGTGGCCAAAGGTCAGCACCACGTTGTAGCCATCTTCGTCCAGATTGCCAAAGCCCTTGGTGGCGCTGAGGCGTTTTTCACGCGCACCGTTTTTGGGTGCGGAATAGCCGATGGTCACATCACCGATCGTCGTATCGTGCTTGGTAATGAAGTTGACCACGCCGGCGATGGCATCGGCACCGTACAGGGCGGAGGCACCATCGGTCAGCAGTTCCACGCGTTCAATTGCCGAGATAGGGATCGAGTTCAAGTCGAAGCCAGCGGCGAAACCCGTCAGCGTCTGGCCGCCGAACTGGGCCAGGCGTTTACCGTTCAGCAAGACGAGCGTACGCGTCTCACCCACGTTATGCACGGAAATACCGGAAAAACCGAAGGTGCTGCCGCCAACCGAGGAGCTTTCACTGGTGGCGCCCTGGGCGGAAGAGAGTTTCTTGACCAGATCGGTGACCGAGGTGGCGCCCGATGTGCGGATGGCTTCAGCGGTCAGGACGGTGACCGGCAAAGCGCCTTCGGCGGCGATCCGTTTGATCGACGAGCCGGTGACTTCAACGCGCTGGATTTGCGCATCGGCGCCCTGCGCATCTTGTGCAATCGCGGACTGCGAAACAACTGACATGGCGGCAACTACACCACCGGCGCAGACGATGCGAACTGCACGAGAGATGACGGTTTCTTTAAGCATGGTGAACCCTTTTTTCATTTGTACGGTTATATATGACTCCGGATTTGCTACCCGGATTGCACTCGTTCATCTAAAGGAAACGTCTCGCACGGCACCTGATCAGGCACCGTGAAGTTCGCTGGCACACTTGTACAGAAATGGCACTAGGAGACTAAAAGTCAACTAGACAACTACATAGAATCACGGCAAGAATATGAGTGTCAACAGAACTCAGCATGCGTATGGCGTACATACAACATGTGAAAAACGGAGGCGGCTTGGGATAGGACGGCCCCTCCCCGCTAGACGGGAGGCCGCGCGGTGTCAGTTGGCCAGCGGCAGCCTGATTTGTATATGACAGCCGGGAGTGCAGTCGATGGCGCACACCTGGCCGCCCAGTTGCTGCACGATGGTGTAGACGATGTGCATGCCCAGGCCGGAGCCGCCCTGGCCACGCTTGGTGGTGAAAAACGGTTCAAACATGTGTTCGCGCACGGCCGGCGCCAGGCCGATGCCGTCGTCGGAAAAGTCCAGCAGCAGCCAGCGCGCATCGGCGCCATCGCCGTCCGCCTCGATGCGCGCGCGGATCGTGATGCGGCCCGGGCCGCCCTGCGGATAGCCGTGGCGCGCGCTGTTCATTAAGAGGTTCGAAAGGATTTGCGACAGCTTGCCGGCCGCCAGGCGCACCTGGCAATCGGGAGCGATATCGAGTTCCACGCCCAGCGCAGCCTTGCGCAGTTCCGGGCTGTGCGCCGACACCAGGCCGTGCACATAATCGTGCAGCGCCAGGTCGGCCACGTATTCGCTGACCTGGTCCACGGCCAGCTGCTTGAAATTGCCGATCAGGTCGGCCGCACGCGCCAGGTTGCGTTCGATCAGGGCGGCCGCGCCTTTCAGGGATTCGGCAATGTCGATCAGTTCAGCGCGGCTGACCTTGGCGCCGCCCAGCAGTTGCACCAGCTGGTCGGCATAGCTGCCCATGCTCGACGCCGCCGTCAGCGCCACGCCGATCGGCGTGTTGACTTCATGCGAGACACCGGCCACGAGCGAACCGAGGGCCGCCATCTGTTCCTGCTCGATCAGGTTCGCCTGCGCCGCCACCAGCGACTCGGTGCGCACACGCACGATTTCTTCCAGCTGCTGGGTGCGCTCCTGGTGCTGCAGCTCGGCCGCGCCGCGCGCCGAGAAGATCGACAGCAGCAGCAAGGCCAGCAAGCGCTTGTTTTCATCGATGGGACGCGTGTCGATGGCCGACAGGATGCCCAGGGTCTTGCCATCGGTATCGATCAGCGGCATGCCGACATAGCTTTCCGCATGCATGTCGACCAGGAGGGTATCAAGTGGAAAGCGACGCTGGATATCACTGCCGTGAAAACACATGCTCTGGCAGGTCACGTCCTGGCAAGGCGTGTGCTGCAGGCTGTATTCGATATTCGGCTGGTAGTCGCCGCCGCCCCACAGGGCCAGGGTGCGGATGCCTTCGCTGCCATCGTCCATGCGCACCAGCCGACCGGCGATCACATAGTGCACGTCGAGCGCTTCGGCCAGGTCCTTGACGAGGATACGCAGGAAATCGTCGCCACGGGCGTGCGCCGTCGACGCGGTGATCGAGCGCAGGGCCGCCTCCGCCAGGGTGCGCCGCTGCTCGGGATCGAACAGGGGTTCTTGCGAATTCACATCAAACAACGGAATACTCATGAATGCTCCTGCGCAGCACGGAAAGCGCAGGCAAAGCTGCCGGCGCGGCGATCCTCAGCAAAGGCCCGGGTCAACGGACTTGCCGCGATTGTACCCCTGGCTATTGTTTAATAATACAGATACACAGGAATTTTTTATAACCAGCCGGAACGCTTGAACAAGTAATACATATAACCGCAGACACAGCTCATCACTGCCACGGCGGCCGGATAACCATAATGCCAGTCCAGTTCCGGCATGAACTTGAAATTCATGCCCCAGATACCGGCAAACGCGGTAAATACGGCGAAGATGGCGGCCCAGGCCGCCAACTGCTTGTTCACTTCGCTCTCATCGATGGCGACCATCGACAGATTCACCTGGATCGCCGTGCTGATGGTGTCGCGGATGGTGTCGAGCGTGCCGTTGATGCGCGCCAGATGGTCGTGCACGTCGCGGAAATACTCCTGGGTATCGTGGCACAGCGGCGGCACCCTTCCGCCGTGCAGCTTGCCCACCGCTTCCATCAGGGGCGCGACCACGTGGCGCAAGACCATGACCTTGCGTTTCAATTGATACAGCCGTTCGATATTGTCGCGCTCGGTGCCACGGTCGAAGATGCGATCCTCGATCAATTCCAGTTCCGATTCGAGCGCGTCGAGCACGGGAAAGTACCGGTCGACGACGGCGTCCATCAACGCGTACAGCACGAAGGCCGAACCCTGGCGCAGCAGATGCGGCTCGCGCTCGGCGCGCGCACGCACGCCGAGGAAACCTTGCGAGCTGTTGCTGCGCGACGAGAGCACATAATTGGCGCCGACAAAAATGTCGACTTCGCCCAGCACCAGTTCGTTCTCGACCATTTCCACGGTTTTCACGACGGCGAACAGGGAGTCGCCATATTCCTCGATCTTCGGACGCTGGTGGCCCCGCTGCGCGTCTTCCACGGCCAGTTCGTGCAGGCAAAACTCGTGCTGCATCTGTTTCAGCTCGTCCGGCGTGGCGTCGAGCAGGGCGACCCAGACGAAACAATCGGGGCGCTCGACGTAATCGCTGATATCGTCGATCGGCAAGTCGGCCAGTTTTTTGCCATCCTGGTAGGCCACGCAGTTAATCAGCATACAGTTTCCACAATAAAGTTAAAACCGGACGAAACAGTCCGGCAGGCGCTAGCTTACCTTATCGCCTGCTGTGGGTGTTGTGGCGTGCGAGGAACGCCAGGAGGGGAAGCGGACGGGGCGGAGCCCCGTCCAGACGGCAATCAGTCGTCCTTGGCGCCGTCGATGCCCAGTTCGGAGATCTTGCGGGTGATGGTGTTGCGGCCGATGCCCAGGCGCACGGCAGCGTCGTTCTTGCGCCCGTGCGTATGCTTGAGCGCCGTCTTGATCAGGGCCGACTCGAACTGGCGCCCCAGCACGGCCATGACTTCCTGTTGCCCCGCGCCCAGCATGCCGGCCGCCTGCAATTCCAGCAAGCCGATCCAGCCCGGCGGCGCGCCGTTGGCGGGCGCGACGGCTTCAAAGACCTGGCCGCCGTGCGGGTGGGCAACGGCTGCTGGCGCAGCTTCGCCCGCCGCCGCAGTGGCCGCGCCATCGCCCTGCCCCTGCGTCAATTCCAGCGGCAAATCCTTGATTTCCACCGTCTGGCCCGGCGCCATGACGGTGATCCAGTTGCACAGATTTTCCAGCTGGCGCACATTGCCGGGCAAATCGAGGCTGCTCAAGAACTGCATCGTCGGTTCGCTCATGCGTTTGGCTTCGACGCCCAGCTGGCGTGCGCTTTGCACCAGAAAGTGGCGCACCAGGATGGGGATATCCTCGCGCCGCTCCCTCAAACTGGGCAGGCGCAAACGGATCACGTTCAGGCGGTGATACAAGTCTTCGCGGAACAGGCCGTCGCGCACGCGCTGCTCGAGGTTCTGGTGCGTGGCCGTAATGACGCGCACGTTCGCCTTCATCGGCTGATGGCCGCCGACGCGATAGAAATGGCCGTCGGACAACACGCGCAGCAAACGCGTCTGCAGGTCGAACGGCATGTCGCCGATTTCATCGAGGAACAAGGTGCCGTTCTCGGCCTGCTCGAAGCGGCCCCGGCGCGTCGTCTGCGCGCCCGTAAAGGCGCCGCGTTCGTGGCCGAACAGTTCGGATTCGAGCAAATCCTTCGGTATCGCCGCCGTGTTGAGGGCAATGAACGGCTGCGCCGCGCGCGGGCTGTGCTTGTGCAGCGCGCGCGCCACAAGCTCCTTGCCGGAACCGGATTCGCCCGTGATCAGCACCGTCACGTTCGATTGCGACAACCGGCCGATGGCGCGGAAGACTTCCTGCATGGCCGGCGCCTGGCCGAGGATTTCCGGGGTTTCGGACGGGCCCGATTCAACGCTCGTTTCGCGCAGGCTCTCTTCCAGCGCGCGCCGGATCAGCTCGACAGCCTTGTCGATATCGAAGGGCTTGGCCAGGTATTCGAAGGCGCCGCCCTGGAAGGCCGCGACGGCCGAATCGAGGTCGGAAAAGGCCGTGATGATGATGACCGGCAAGCCGGGAAAGCGCGACTTGACCGTCTGCAGCAATTCCAGGCCGGACGCGCCCGGCATGCGGATATCGGACACGAGCACTTGCGGCGTGTCAAATTCCAGCGCGGCGATGGCGTCGCGCGCATTGGCAAAACTCTTGGTGGCGAGATTTTCCCGCGCCAGGGCTTTTTCCAGCACCCAGCGGATTGATTCGTCGTCGTCAACTATCCAGATTGGCTTCATTAGTGTGTGCGTCCCGCAATGGATTTCATGGGTGGGATACCTCCTCGCTTATGGCAAGGGTAGAACGATCCTGAAATCGGTGTATCCAGGCCGGCTTTCGCACTCGATCACGCCCAGGTGCTGTTGCACGAAGGTTTGCGCCAAGGTCAGCCCCAGCCCGCTGCCGCCTTCCCTGCCCGACACCAGCGGGTAGAAAATCCGGTCGCGGATCTGGGGTGCGATGCCCGGTCCATTGTCAATGATATGCAAGTCTAATGCCAGGTTGTAGCGGACCTTGGCCAGGGTCACTTGGCGCGCCACGCGCGTCTTGAAAATGAGCTCCGCATCGCCCGCCTCGATACGTTCTGCCAGCGCTTGCGCCGCGTTGTGCGCGATGTTGAGCACGGTCTGTATCAGCTGCTCCTTGTCGCCGCGAAACTCGGGAATCGAAGCATCGTAATCGCGCGAAATGGTCAGGCCGCTGGGGAACTCGGCCAGGATCAGGCTGCGTACCCGCTCGCACACTTCGTGGATATTCACGTCGCCGACGATATGCGGGCGGCGGTGCGGCGCCAGCAAACGGTCGACCAGGGTTTGCAGGCGGTCCGCTTCCTTGATGATGACTTGCGTGTACTCGCGCAGCTCGCTCAGGTGCAGGGCCGGCAATTCCAGCTCCAGCAGCTGGGCCGCGCCGCGGATGCCGCCCAGCGGGTTCTTGATTTCATGCGCCAGGTTGCGGATCAGCTCCTTGTTGACCTGGCTCTGGTCGAGGATGCGCTCCTCGCGGTCGAGTTTGAGCTGCTGCACGTTTTCGCGCAGCTCGATCAGCACGCCGTCGCGCGGCGCGTCGAGCGCGCTGATGATGCTGTGCACGCGCAGCGGCTCGCGCCCCAGGCGCTCCAGAGTCAGGTCCTGGCGCAAGTCGGAAAATTTATGCTCGAGCGCCTGCGCGCAAATGCCGGCCAGCTCGTCGGGATTCAAGAACAGCGCCGTCAGCTTTTGCCGCGACAAGGCCTTCAATGAACTTTCCAGCAGGTTTTCCGCCGCCGCGTTGGCATAGCTGATGCGGCCATCGCCGTCGAGCAGGATCACGGCCGAGGCCAGCAAATCAAGGCCGGCCAGATGGGCCGGGCGGCTGGAATGGTTGTCTAGTGTCATGTGCTTTACCGAATATTCGCGATCTCGCGTTTCAGGGCCTCGACGTTCTGCTGTGTCCGGCTAATGTTGTCCTTCAACTGCGCCACTCGTTCCTGGTATTTCGCGTAATTGCGCTCATTGCCCTGGCGCTCGGGCTGGCCGCCGTTGAACTCCAGGCGCTGCGCCGCCAGCTTCTGCTCTTCGCTGCGCAATTCGTCCTGCAGGATCTGGCGCCGGTCCAGGTCGCGCGCGCGCTGCTCGGCGCCATCGACTTTGGGAAACGCGCCTGCGGCAGGTGCTGCCGTGGCCGCCGCCTGCGTGGCGGGCCGGGACGGCGCGCCGGCCAGCGGCGCCGTCTTGCGTGGCGGCTCCGTCATGGCGCCCGGCAAATCGAGCAGCTGGCAATGCGTGCCAGCCCGCTTGTCCGTGTACGTCTTGTGTCCTTGTGCATCGGCGCACACATACAGCTGCCCGTGCGCCTGTGCCGCCGCGCCCAGCAATCCTGCCATCAGCACCATTCTGTAATGCTTGGTCAATCTCTACTCCTGTCGGCGCGTGCCGCATCGTTCCTGGGCCGACTATACAACAACGCACTGTGGCGCCATAACAAAAAACGCGGGCAAGACCATCGCCTCACCCGCGTTTTTTTATTCACTACCGGCACATTGCCGGCGTGGCGCCATTACAGCGAGTAGTACATGTCGAACTCGGCAGGATGCGTGGTCATGCGCATGCGCTGTACGTCCTGCATTTTCAGTTCCAGGTAAGCATCGATCATCGAATCGCTGAATACGCCACCACGGGTCAGGAACTCGCGGTCCTTGTCCAGTGCGTCCAGGGCTTCTTCCAGCGAAGCGCACACGGTCGGGATCAGTGCGTCTTCTTCCGGCGGCAGATGGTACAGATCTTTCGAGGCGGCTTCGCCCGGATGGATCTTGTTGGCAACGCCGTCCAGGCCAGCCATCAGCAGTGCGGCGAAGCACAGGTACGGGTTCGCCAGTGGATCCGGGAAGCGCGCTTCGACGCGGCGGCCTTTTGGATTGGCCACGTGCGGGATACGGATCGAGGCGGAACGGTTTTTCGCCGAGTACGCCAGTTTCACTGGAGCTTCGTAGCCTGGTACCAGACGCTTGTACGAGTTGGTGCCCGGGTTGGTGATCGCGTTCAGTGCCTTGGCGTGCTTGATGATGCCGCCGATGTAGTACAGGGCGAAATCGGACAGGCCAGCATAGCCGTCGCCAGCGAACAGGTTTTTGCCATCTTTCCATACGGATTGATGCACGTGCATGCCCGAACCGTTGTCGCCAACGATAGGTTTCGGCATGAAGGTGGCGGTCTTGCCATAGCTGTGCGCCACGTTCCACACCACGTATTTCAGGTTTTGCGTCCAGTCGGCGCGCTCGACCAGGGTCGAGAACTTGGTGCCGATTTCATTCTGGCCGGCGCCGGCCACTTCGTGATGATGTACCTCAACCGGGATGCCCAGCGATTCCAGAATCAGGCACATTTCCGAACGCATGTCCTGGAAGCTGTCCACTGGTGGCACGGGGAAATAGCCGCCCTTGACGGTAGGACGGTGGCCGCTGTTGCCGCCTTCGATGTCCTTGCCGGTCGACCACGAACCTTCGTCCGAACCGATCTTGACGAAGCAGCCCGACATGTCGATCTTCCAGCGCACGCTGTCGAAGATGAAGAATTCTGGTTCAGGGCCGAAGTAGGCGGTGTCGCCCATGCCCGACGATTTCAGGTAGGCTTCGGCGCGTTTCGCGATCGAGCGCGGGTCGCGGTCGTAGCCCTTGCCGTCCGACGGTTCGATCACGTCGCACTGCATGAACAGGGTCGTTTCTTCCATGAACGGGTCGATATTGGCCGTGTTTGGATCCGGCAGCAAGATCATGTCGGACGCTTCAATGCCTTTCCAGCCTGCGATCGAAGAACCGTCAAAGGCGTGGCCCGACTCGAATTTGTCCATGTCGAAGTGCGACACGGGAACCGTCACGTGCTGCTCTTTACCACGGGTATCAGCAAAGCGGAAATCAACGAATTTGACTTCGTTTTCTTCTACCATCTTCAAGACTTCTGCGGCTGTCATTGCCATGCGTATCTCCTAAATGAATGTGGGGTGAGCCGACCTTAGTGCGTCTGGGCTGATGAAGCGAAGCAAACATTGCGTGCCACCAAAACTCATAAGGATCATAGCAGATTCCATGCCAGCTTCTAGTGGGATGTCGCCGCCAAGGTCAAAACCCGGCCATCCCAGTGAAAGTTTTCCTGCCCGCGATTTTCATGCTGGGTTTGCGTCAAATCAAGAATGCACTATGCAAGTGCAAAAAACGAATAACGCACCATTATTGTGCATTTTGCGCCAATTCCTGAAAATTGCCTTGTTATGGTGCATGCGCCATGCACCGTGATTTCCCGTTTGCGGGGCGCCGACGGCGCACTATAATCGACCACACCTGCCCACTTTCATTGAGGACGCCATGACCACCGCCGCCGACATCCTGACCACCGCCCGCAGCCGGGCCAATGAAGGTACGCCGTATGCCGGCGCCGTCACGCCGCAGGAAGCGTATGACTTGCTGCAGGGCGATCCCGCCGTCAAGCTCATCGATGTGCGCACGAATGCCGAGCGCGACTGGGTGGGGCGGGTCGACATCGCCGATACCCAGCATGGTGCGGTGCAGTGGGCCACCTACCCCGGTGGCGTGCCGAATCCCGATTTCCTCGCGCAACTGGCCGCCCAGGCCGGCAAGGACGAGGTGCTGCTGTTCCTGTGCCGCTCCGGCGTGCGTTCGCGCCATGCCGCCAAGCTGGCGACCGAGCACGGCTACCTGCACTGCTTCGACATCCTCGAAGGCTTCGAGGGCGACAAGGATGCCGACGGCCACCGCAAGCAGATCGGCGGCTGGTGCAAGGCGGGGTTGCCTTGGCTGGGTGCCTGACTATCTGAACAGTGTTTGATCTGGCGGGCCACCCTGCGGCCCGCTATCGGCTACAACCATCCATGCGCGCCCGATTTTTTCAAGAGCGGCGCAAATTCTCCTTGCGAATGTGTACCTTATATAGTACACCGTAGAGGTGCGTCATGGATGCTTCCGGCTTGCGCCAAATGACCCTGCTGTTCTATGCGAATGGCAATGGCGGCGAACCCGTGCGAGACTGGCTCAAGTCCTTGCCCATCGAAGAGCGCCATGTGATCGGACAAGACTTGATGCATGCGCAGTGGCGCTGGCCCGTGGGCATGCCCCTGTGCCGCCATTTGGGGCAAGGATTGTCGGAAGTACGCAGCAGCCTGCCCGGCAACCCCGGCAACCGTTTCGCCCGCGTACTGATCTGCCATCATGGCGACTGCCTGGTGGCGCTGCACGGCTTTCTCAAGAAAACCCGCGCCACGCCCGATGACGACCTGGCGCTGGCCCGCAAACGCTACAAGGAACTGACATGAACGCCACCGCTCCCCACCTCGGCAGCAGTCTCGACGACTTCCTCAAGGAAGAAGGCATTTTCGAGCAAACGCAAAACCGTGCCATCAAGGAAGTGATCGCCTGGCAACTGACGCAGGCGATGCAGGAACAAGCGATGTCGAAGACGCGCATGGCGGCCCTGCTGCAGACGAGCCGCTCGCAGCTCGACCGCCTGCTCGACCCCAGCAGCGACGTAACCCTGTCGACCCTGGAGCGAGCCGCCGCGCTGGTTGGACGCAAGCTGTCGATCACCCTCATTTAGTACGCCTATCAAAACCTACTACGCGTCGTAATTTGCGGTCTGCGATGCTCACTGTACCTTCGTACAGCTGCGCTTCTCAACCACAACTTCCTTCCGCTCGCTACGGTTTTGTTAGGCGTTGTTAAGCGAGTTAATCGCTCAGGCCGGCTCGCCCACCTCAGCGGCAGGGTGCTCGCCCATCAGGGACAGAATGCGCTTGCGCACGAAATTGATGTGGCTGCGCAAGCCATACAGGCCATCGGCAAACGACAGGGGAATCGAGATCTGGTTGACCATTTCCTCGATCTGATCGAGCCGCTTCAATTGCGCCGCATACACTTGCGCGCGCTGCTCTGGCGGCACGTCCTCCAGCGCCTGCTCGACCGTGCGCAACTGGCCATACCAGCGGTACACGCGCGAGCGGATGCGCCATACATACAGCGGCGGCACGACGCGCGACAGGGGCAGGATCAAGGCACCGAGCGCCACCACCAGCACCCACATACGGTCAAAGAAATTGGCCAGCCAGAAACTCATATAGCGCTGCAGCACTGGCGCGCCATCCTTGTAAAATTTCAGCGCTTCCGGTGCCACGGGAATTTCCGTGTAGCGCGCGGACGGGAACTGCCCCTGCTGCTGGAACCAGCCCGTGCCGCCATGGATACGGGCCGCCGCCTGCACGAACAGGTCAACGAGGGCCGGATGCAAGTCTTCGCGCGCGACTAAGGTGGCCGTCGGCGCGATCAGATGATAATCCTGCGCAGGAATGTTCTGCCCCAGGTCGACTATGCCGCGCGGCAAGACGACATGCGTGAGGAAAGGCAAACGCCGCGTGTACGCCTCCGCTTGTGAAAAATCAAACAGCTTGATGCCCGGCGTTTGCAGCAGCATCTGGATCAGCGGCGCTTCCGGCGCCGAACTGAACACGAGGCCATCGATGCGCCCTTCCAGCAGCTCCACGGTGGCAGGCGTGTTTTGCAAGTCGCTCACCGTCAGCTCGTTCGCCTCCACGCCATTAACGGACAGCAATTGCCGGAACAGGCCGGGCACGCCCGTGCCTTCCGGTCCCAGGTTGATCTTCATGCCCTTCAATTGCGCCAGCTCCGTCACCGCCTTGTCTTCGCGCATAAAGAGCCAGACAGGTTCCGTAAACAGGCTGCCCAGGGAAATCAGGCCGTGGCGCTCGGCATCCTCGTGCTCCGTCGAGCCGCTTTGCACGAAGGCGATATCGGTCTTGCCGCTATTTAAGCGCTGCAGATTGTCCTGCGAACCCAGCGACGGCTGCAAGGTCACCTTGATGCCGTGCTTGGCCAGGGTGGCCACATATTTTTTGCCGAACTCTTCATAGGCGCTGTTGTCTTGCCCCGTCGACAGGCTTACCTGGCGCGGTGGCGCCGGGTCGACCAGCCAGTAAGCGAGCGCGCAAAACGCGCCGACCAGCAGCAAGGTGGGACCGGCGGTGGCGAGGAAATCGCGCACGGAAAAGCGGCTGAACGCGAGGATTTTGGACATGTGGTGGCGCATAGGTTTCATGGGTGGCTACGATGCCAAGAAAACCTCAACTATGCAAGGCACTTTCACATGCGCGGCGTGGCCAAATCCGCTACAGTGCAAGATCGACCACCTGCCCTCTGGAGCCCCGCATGCTGAAAATTCTTGGAAAAGCCGCCTCGATCAATGTCCGCAAGGTCCTGTGGACATGCGATGAACTCGACTTGCCGTACGAACGCGAAGACTGGGGCAGCGGCTTTCGCGGCACGGACGACCCGGCTTTCCTGGCCTTGAACCCGAACGCCATGGTGCCCGTGCTGCTCGATGGCGACCTGGTGCTGTGGGAATCGAACACGATATGCCGCTACCTGTGCGCCCAGGCGGGCCGCGACGACTTGCTGCCAAGCACGCCCCGCGCCCGCGCGGAAGTGGAAAAATGGATGGATTGGCAAATGGGCGATTTGAACAACAGCTGGCGCTACGCCTTCATGTCGCTGGTGCGCCAGAGCCCGGCACACCAGGATGCGGCGCAGCTGGCGGCCGGCATTGCCGGCTGGAACAAGATGATGGGCGTGCTGGAACAGCAGCTGCAGCGCACGGGCGCCTTCGTCTGCGGCGAAACGTTCACCTTGGCCGATATCGTGCTGGGCTTGTCCGTCAAGCGCTGGCTGATGGCACCGCTGCAGCGTCCCGACTATCCTGCCATCGCCGCCTACCACGCACGCCTGGCGGACAAGACGGCCGTGTTTGCCGGCTAAAAAAAACGCCGGCGTGAACGCCGGCGTTTTGCTGCAACTGCCTGCCAGCGGCTAATTCGTGCACTGCTTGGCCACGCCTTCGGCCGGAGCAGGCGCTTCGATCAGCGGCATCAGGCTTGGCGCAAGCGACACCAGCAATTGCACGGGCAAGGCGCTCGTGAAATCGTAGTTCTTCGATTCCGGTCCCCGCACATACGCCGTCATGCTGCCGTAGAAGCGCTCGCCGATATTGAACACGAACGTGGCGGAACGATTCACGTAGCGAGATTCGATCAGGCGGCCGCCAGCGCCATACACGTCGAAGCGCTGGTCGCCCGTACCCGTCTTGCCGCCCATGGGGATCGGCACGCCGTCAGCGCCGACAAACGCCGTCTTCGCCCGTTTCGCCGTGCCGTCCGACACCACTTCGCGGATGGCCTTGGCGACGGCGCGTGCCACGTCCGGTGACAACACTTGCTCCGCTTCCACCTTGCTGCCCCGCTTGACCATCGTGTCGTACGGCGTGTTGGCGGCGAAATGCATGGAATCGATGCGCACGCTCGGTTTGCGCACACCGTCGTTGATGATGATGCCCATCAGCTCGGCCAGCGCGGCGGGACGGTCGGCCGACGCGCCCAGGGTCGTCGCATACGACGGCACGAGCGAATCGAACGGATAGCCCATCTTCTTCCACTGGCGGTGGATTTCCAGGAAACCTTCCACTTCCAGCAAGTTGGCGATGCGGCGGTCCTGCGCATGCTTGCGGTGCGTATTGAACAGCCATTTATACACTTCCTGGCGTTCCTTCTCGCTGGCCGCCACCATCTGCGACAGTGTCGAGCCTTCGTGCTGGCGCAGGTACGCCACCATCCACAGTTCCAGCGGATGCACATTGGCCAGGTAGCCGCGGTCGGCCAGCGACCAGTTTTCCATCGCGTACTGCTGGTACATCTTGGCCACGCGCTCGGGCGGCACTTCGTTTTGCGACGTCAGGTTGGCGTTGAGGAAATCGCCGAATTCCGCCACGGTCCCCTTCGGATTGACGGTGCGGAAGATATTGGCCAGGCGCACGGGTGTCGGGCGGATACTGGCCAGCAGGATCTTTTCCTGCTCGTCAACGCTCTTGCCGCGGTACTTCTGGTAGAAGCGGTGCAGGAATTCGCGCCCTTCCTTGTCGGCAAAACGGCTCAGGTACTGGGCCCGGCGCGGATCGTCCGCGTCCGCCAGCAGCGAGGCCGAGGAGTCGGGGCGCGAAAACATGTAGTAGCGGGCCACGTCGCGCATCAGGCGCACGAATACCAGGTTGGTCGACTGGCGCAGCGCCTGCTGCACCGTCATGATGCGGCTGTCGTCGAGCTTGGAGAAGTTGCCGAAGTGGTGCAAACCGCCGCCCGTGAAGAAGCCTTCGCCCGGGTTGCCCGAATATTTGCGCTCCATGGCGGCCGCCAGCATGGCGGGCAGGTTGCGCGCCTCACCGAGCGCCAACGGTTTCAGATAGGCAATCGCCCACTGCGACAGCATGTCCTTCGGATCGACGGCGATCTTGCCCAGCTCGGCGGCGCCCATGCCGCTGTAGCGCTGGTGCAGCTGGTCGATGATGTCCATATACGTGACCAGGGTGCGCAGCTTGGCCGTGGAACCGAGGTCCAGCTTGGCGCCCTCGTTGATGTCGAGCGGCTGGTCGTAGTTATCGGTCTGCACGCGCAGCAAGTTGGCCTGGTCGCCCTTTTGCAGCAAGGTAAAGCTGTAGACCACATTGGCCGGGTCGCCATTGCCCAGCATGCCCTTGCCCGTCAGGCCGGCCGCCTTCGCCACTTCCGGGTCGCGCAGCTCGCGCAAGACCTTGGTGACGGCGTTTTGCGCCTGCGCGTCGAGCGTGCTGACCACTTTCAGGTCGAGGCGGTCGAGGTTGTACAGGCGCGGATCACCGAGCATGCTGGCCAGATGGTTGCGCACGGCATTCGAGGCCTTGCGCGTGACAAACGAGGTCGACGCTTCCGATTGCACGCCCGAGGCCGTCGACGGACGCAGCTTTTCGGCGATGGCCGCATCGCGCAGCTGCGGCGAAATCACGCCCGCTTGCGCCAGCAGACGCAGATGGCTGTTGGTCAATTCTTCCAGGTCGGCACCGCCAGCCACCAAGTAATGCGAAGGACGGCGCTGCGCGATCAGCAAACTCAGCGCCTGCTTGTAGGCCAGCGCGCTGCCCGGCTGGTCCATCTTACCTTTGAGCAAAGTTTTCACTTCGGCAAATGGACGGCCATACCAGACCCACATGCCGTCGCCGATGCCGTTGACTTCGCCAAAACCGCTCTTTGCCGACAGCGGCACGGTGTTCAGGTAATTGACGACGATCTTGCGCCGCGCTTCCATGGTGTTTTCGCCATCCTGGTACGAGCGCAGGCTGGCCGAAATCATCTGCAGCAGCTTGTCCTGCATGGAACTGGTGCGGCCATCTTCCGAATGCCGGTATTTTTCAATCTGCGTGGCCAGGGTGCTGCCGCCGCCACTGCGGTGGCCGCCGAACAGGTTCAGCGCCTTGTCGAGGACAGCCTTGCTCAGGCGGTCCCATTCCACAGCCGGATTGCGCTCGGGTGTGCCCGGGTCGAGCAACTCGCGGTTTTCGATGAAGAGCAGGCTTTGCACGAGCGCGGGTGGCGCTTCGGCAAAGCCGTCAAACATGCGCTCGGGATAGCTGGCCGCGAACAGAGGCGCGGCGCGGCAATCGAGGATGGTCAGTCCGGCGCGGTTTTTCTCGTGATACGTGGCAAAGATGCCCCGGTCGACCAGTTGCACCATCTTCGGCGACATGCGCGCCTGCGCCGTGACGGCATAGTCGCGGGCGTTGAGCTTGGTGATGAAGTCCGGCAGGCTGGCATAGCCGAGCCGCTCGTCGTAGGGCCCGTGCTGCGGATAGCGGATGGCGCCCGCCGGTGCGGGGCCAGGCTCGACCTTGAACGCCAGCTGGCGGTCCAGGCGCGTGAAGAATTCCGCCTGCAGGGCCGAGGTGCGCACTTCGCGCATGACGAACCACGCCACGCCGGCGATCAGCGCCAGCACGATGATGGCAAAGATGGGCCAGATGCGCGAACGGCGCTTCTTCGGAGGACTTGCCGGCGGCGGCGCCTCGGCGCCCGTGTCGGGGAGTGGATCAGAAGGGGGCCGCTCTTGCGCGGCCAGATTGACGCCTGTGTCTTTCATGGGATGCTGGGGTAAGGTTGGGTTTGGACGGCGCGGGAAATGCGGTAGCGATACCGCTCCGCGCGGGATAAGACGAGGGCCAGCCAGGGCCGGTCACAACAAAGCTTGCTTAACATGATGTCCATACCGGTGAATCAAAAAAACACGCTACTGCACAGGCAGGCGACCCCGCGTTTGACACGCAAGGCCCCTGTTCACCATTCCACCACATCGGCATGAAAACGACTGACGAGCGCACACAAAAATCTTGCTTCATTGAAGATTTTCGCAAAAAAACAACGTCTTGGAATGTACGCTTGCGTACATAGATGCAAAGCGGGCTGAGCGCCAGCGAAAAAGCCGCCGGCGCCGGGCTGGCCGCATCTCAGATGGTGGTGTATTCCGCCCGCAAGGTATCGAGCGCGGCGCACATCTGCGCAAAGGCGGCGGCGGCCTGCGCGGGCTCACCCTTGACGCCCAGTTCGATATGCCGGCGCGTCTGCGCATCGCCCACGCTGGGCAGGCTGAACACCTTGATCAGCGGGAACTCCGCTTCCAGGCGCACCATCAGCGGCGTGAGCAGCGATTCGGCCGTTTCGTACACGAGCAAGGCATGTTCCGCGTGCGGCACCTGGTTGAACAGGTGCGCATAATGCGTGTCGAGCACCCATTCGATCATGGGCCAGGACATGACGGGAAAGCCGGGCACGAAATAATGCTCGCGCACGGCAAAGCCCGCAATCTTGTTGTACGGATTCGGAATCAGCTCGGCGCCTTCGACAAATTCCGCCATTTTCAGGCGGTGCAGGTTTTCCGGCGAGTTCAAATCGGCTGGCACGCCCGCCTCTTCACCCATTTCCGTGATCCGTTGCTGGATATTGAGCTTGCCCTGCGGATGCAGCACCAGCGGCAAACCCAGCGCATCGGCCGCCGCCTGGCGCGTATGGTCGTCCGGCGTGGCGCCGATGCCGCCAAAGCTGAAGACGATGTCGCCGCTGGCAAAGCTGCGTTTGAGCAAGGCGACCAGGCGGGCTGGCTCGTCGCCCACGTATTCCGCCCAGCTCAGCTGCAAGCCCCGCGCCTTGAGCATGCTTACTACTTTCGGGAAATGCTGGTCCGTGCGCTTGCCCGACAGGATTTCGTCGCCAATGATGATCAATCCGATAGCCATGAAGCTTCCTCGTAGAATTCGATAATAATACTCAAGCGTCCGCCGGCGCCACGTCGGTCATGCCGCGTACGCCCCGCAAACGCGACAGTGCTTCCAGGCAGTAATACTGGAACCACAGACCCGTAAAGATAAAGATCAGCACATACAGCCAGATGGCGAACGCCGCCAGGAAGGGGAAGAACACCACCGACATCACGCCACCCATCCACAGCATGCCGGGCACGGCGCCAGCCACGCCCGATACCATGCCGATGGCCAGCAGGGGCCAGCGCTGCGTGCGCATGATAGCGTGGCGCTCTTTCGCGCTGGCGTAATCGGCCATGGCGTCATATGCCATCACGCGATACGTCAGCCAGCCCCACAGCACGGCTTGCCCCACCAGGGCGGCCGGCGGAAACGCGTACAGGGGCAGCATGATCACCCAGGCGATGATGAACAGCAAGAACGTGGCCAGCGAAGTGGCAACGCTGCCGAGCAGGCTGCCGCCATGCTTCTTGTCCAGTTGCGGAAAGTGCCGCCCGCCCACATGGCGGCCGATGGCCGGCATGGCGAACAGGCCCATGAAGATCAGCGCCGTCAAGATCATCAGCGGCAGCAGCATGAACATGGCGATCAGCGGCACGATCACGGCTTTCAGCATGCCCAGGCCGAAGGTGGACAGCACCTGCCCGCTGGTGCGGAAGAAATCGTATTGCGTAAACAGCGCATGCAGGCTGTCGATCAGCGGCTGCAAGCCCACATACAGCAGTCCTCCCCACAGCACCAGCGAGAGGATGAACGGCGCCACGCTCAGCAGCAATATCCTGCCGTGCAATTGCGACAGCAAGGCGCGGCCATACGAATTCAACACATTACGCATCAACGGCGTCCTTTTCGTTTGATTCTTGCAAATTCCACCATACGGCGCAGGCCCAGCCATTGCTGCTGCCAGAAGCCGCGGCCATAGTCGCGTCCCGGCCGGCCCATGCCCTTGCTGTCGATGCGGGCCAGCTGGTCGCGCACGCCCGTGCGCGCATAGCCGGCCGAGAAATTCGCGGTGCCCAGCAGCATATCCCAAATTGGCAAGACCACGCCGAAGTTGCAGCCGCCCATGCTGCCCTTGCCTTTCGACTCATGCCCCACGCCGATCGCATGGTGTGTACGGTGGAAACGGGGCGAGATCAACAGCCGCTCGCCGATGCGGCCGAAGTGTATCCTCACATTCGCGTGCTGCAAGCTTTGCAGAATGCGCGAAACCGACACCAGCAGCACGTACTGGCCCGGCGGCACGCCGATGCCGAGCGCCACCAGCGCCATCACCACGTCGCGCAGAAAGTCATCGAGCAAGTGGTTGCGGTCATCGCTCCACAAGTTCATGTTTTGCTGGCTGTGATGCAGGCTGTGCAAGCCCCACCACCAGCCGAAATGGTGCGAAGCCCGGTGATAACAATAGTCGACGAAGTCCAGTATCACAAAATAAATGATAAAACTGAGCAAGGGACTGATGCCGGGCAACAGCGATTCCAAGTTGAATGGATGAATATCATCGAAACGCAAGGCGCCCGCCAGCGCATCCATCAGCGGATCGAGCGTGAAGAAGACGACGACAGAAAACAGGCCGATCCGGTGCAGCACGGTGTAGATGAAATCGTTCCAGCGGGCGCGCGGGTCGGTGATCTTTTGCGCGGGAATCAGGGCTTCGAGCGGGCGCAGCACGAGAAACAGCAGCACCAGTTCGCACAGGCCGATCAGCAGCCACTCCGTGCCTTCGAACGCTTCTTCCGTGAATTCGCCAAAGCCCAGGTGATAGACGAGGGGATTGACCACCGTCTGGAACAGCCAGCCTTGCGCCACGCCAAAGGCGTCGACCACCGCGTCGATCACCGAGGTGACGAAGCCGAGGATATCGGCGGCGATCATGGCTGGCCCTTCTTCTGCGCATAGGCAGGATGCTCGCGCAGGGTGGCAAAGCAGAAACCCTTGTCTTGCAGGCCGGAAATCAAAGCATCGAGGTTGGCCGGTGCCCACGCATCCTTGCGCGACCAGATGCCCATGTGCGAAATGAAGATGTCGCCGCTGCGCAAGTTCGCCAGCGCTTTCTTCAGCAGCATGGCGTTCGGATACTTGTCGCTGGGCAGCTCATCGCCGGAATACCCCGCCGGCGCCCAGCCCGCGTGCTGGTAGCCGCAAGCGCTGCCGGCCGCCAGGGTGCGCGGCGAGGTGTAGCCGCCCGGCGCGCGCCAAAATGGGTCGAGCTTGTGGCCGGTCAGTTCCTGGAAGCGCGTATCGACACGGCGCAATTCCTCGCAGAACTGCTTATCGCTAAACGACGCCAGTTTGCCGCCGTCCTTGCCGAACTGGGGCTTGACCTGGATCAAGCCGTTGGCCAGATCCTTCTTCCAGTACACATGGTCAAACGTATGCGTACCGAACGCATGGCCTTCGGCGACCCGGGCTTTCCAGTACGGCGCCCACGAGGCATCGAGCGAATAGTCGCCGCGCGTGGTCTTTTCGTTGGCCAGGAAAAACGTGGCTTTGATATGACGCTTGTTGAGCACGTCAGCGATCAGTTGCGCTTGCGACTGGCTGCCTGTGTCGAAGGTCATGTAGATCGTGCCCTTGCAGGCGGCCGGCGCTGAAGATGCGGCTGGCGCCGGTGCTGCTGGTGCAGGTGTGGCGGCATGCGCGGGGGACAGCATGGCGCTGGCGCACAGCAGCATGGCGGACACGCGGCCCGCAGGAATCAGGTGTTTCATCATCACACCCACCATCACATGCGCGGCGAGTGGGTGGCGAAATACACGCCATGGGGCGAGCGGCCCACCGGTATGGTCTTGATGACCTTGCGCGTGGTCAGGTCGATCACGGCCACTTTCTTGATCCAGCGCAGGGTCACCCACATGGTCTTGCCATCGGGCGTGATTTCCATGCAGTCCGGGCCGCCCGGCACATTGATGGTGCCCACGTTTTCCAGGGTTTGCTGGTCGATGATGTTGATGGTGTTCGATACGCGGTTCGAGACGAACGTCATGCGGTTGTCACCGAGCGCGCGGAAATTATGCGTGCCGGCGCCCGCCTTGATGCGCTTGACGGTCTTTTGCGTGCGCCAGTCGATCACTTCCACGTAATCGCTGCCCATGATGCCGACCAGCAAATGCTTGCCATCGGGCGTCATCGTGATGCCAGCTGGCGCGGGGCCGACAGGCATGGTCCATTTGACGGTTTGCGTGGCCAGGTCGATGGCGCTGACCTGGTTGCTGCCCTGCTGCGTGATGAAGGCCATGGTGCTGTCGGCCGTGAACGCCATGTGGCTGGGCAGCTTCGGCAGCGGGATGCGCTTGGCCAGGGTCAGGTTCTTGCCGTCGTAGCGGTACAGGTCGATGCGGTCCAGGCGCAGCGAATTCGAAATGAACCATTTCTGGTCTGGCGAAAAGCCGATTTGGTAAGGATCGAGGATGTTGCTGATGCGGCGCTGGATCTGGCCCGAGACAGGATCGAGGAAAATCAGCTCGTTGCCGACGGAACTGGCGACGATCAGCGACTTACCGTCCGGCGTCTCCATCAAATGGTGCGGTTCCTTGCCGACGGCAAAGGTAGACAGGGGAGCATAGGTTTTCTGGTCCAGCAGTTGCACCGTAGCATCACGGGAATTGAGCACCACCACCACTTCGGCTTGCGCCGTCGATATTGCGGAAACCAGGCACAGCGAGGAAAAAACAAGGCGGCGTAGACTGCGGAACATGGAAGAAATCACTGTTAAATACAAAACATGCATTTTACGTGGAACACTGTATTTATTGTGTGAAATCCCCCCTTAAATACAACCGGCAGCCACACATCGGCGTAATTTCCGGTTTTCGCTTGCGCCGGGCCTGGAATGGCGCTTTGCAACTCATTGCTCTACAATCTGAAGCTTTCATCGCCTACACAAGGATTATCATGACCACCACCACTACCGCTTCCGGCCTGCAATACATCGATACCGTCGTTGGCGAAGGCGCTGAAGCGCAAGCCGGCAACAATGTTGTCGTGCATTACACGGGCTGGCTGCAAAACGACGACGGCAGCGCCGGTTCGAAATTTGACTCGAGCAAGGACCGCAACGATCCATTCGAATTCCCGCTGGGCGCCGGCCGCGTCATTCAGGGTTGGGACGAAGGCGTGCAAGGCATGAAAGTGGGCGGCAAGCGCCAGCTGATCATCCCTGCGGCACTGGGCTATGGCGCACGCGGCGCCGGCGGCGTGATTCCACCGAACGCCACCCTGATTTTCGACGTAGAACTGCTGGGCGTATAAGAAGCTGAAGGCTGCGTTCCAACGACCGCGCCAGGCGCCGCCCCTGATCACTCAGCGGCGGCGTTTTTGTTTTGAGGGTGTCCTCTAATGCACGGCGCGCTTTTTTCACTATGATGTCAGGCACTGCAGCACGCACGGTGGCCACTCCGCCGGGCCTGCCGCACTTTTCCAGCGATTCCATCAGCACACAGGAGCCATCATGAGTTTACAAGAGCAATTCGAACAAGCGCAGCTCGATTCCAAGACCCTGTCCGAGCGTCCGGACAATATGACCTTGTTGAAAATCTACGCCTTGTTCAAGCAAGCGTCGAGCGGCGACGCCACGGGCGAGCGTCCTGGCATGACCGACTTCGTCAACCGTGCCAAGTTCGACGCCTGGGCGGCCCTGGCCGGCACCTCGAAGGAAGATGCGCAGCAACAATACATCGATCTGATCGAAGACTTGAAGGACTGATCGTCCCTCCCTGCCCCGGCGCCCGCCGGGGCAGTATAATTTCTGCATGACACCATCACCGAATTCCCTGGTTTCCTTGGCCCATGCCGCCGACCTGCCCCGCTTGTTCGATGTCTGGCACCTGTCCGTACGCGCCACCCACGATTTCCTTGCCGATAGCGATATCGCCTTCCTGATGCCTTTCGTCCGCGACGAGCTGGCCAGGGTGACGGCCGAACGCCTGCTGCACGTGCTGCGCGCCGATGACGGCGTCGCCTATGCCTTCCTGTGCGTCGAGCACGCCAAGATCGAGATGCTGTTCGTACATCCCGACCAGCGCGGCAGCGGCGCCGGCCGCGCGCTCGTGCGGCACGCCATCGCGGCCCTGGGCGCCACGGCTGTCGATGTCAACGAACACAACACGCAAGCGCATGGCTTTTACCTCCACCAGGGCTTTATCGGGGAAAGCCGCTCCGAACGCGACCCGTTCGGCAAGCCTTTCCCCATTTTGCACCTGAAACTGGCCGAAAACGGCTAAAAACTCACCAAAAACCACCAAAACAGGCCGTTAACGCAAAAGTGGCTACCAAAATGGTAGCCACTTTTTCATGTTGAAACGGCGCTAGAACTTACTTTTTCGCCGCTGCCAGCGCTTGCGCGATCCAGCCGTCAAACTTTTGCTGGTGGAACTTGATCCAGCCAGCCGTATGGCGCGCGATATCGGCTTGCGTGTTTTCGCCACGGCGCATGCGTTCGTTCTGCGCATTGATGTCGGCCACGGGCAATTGCATCACTTCGAACAGCTTGGCCGCGGCCGGGTTTTTCTCGGCCCAGGCCTTGTTGGACACGATGCGCGCCGTGTTGACGGCAAAGCCGTAGTCGCTGCCATTGTCCAGACGCGTGTTTACTTTCTCCGGATTGGCCGAGAATGGCACTTTCAGCCAGACCACGTCCTTGCCCGGGACCAGCACGCCGCTGACCCAGTACGGCGTCCACGTGTAGTACAAAATCGGTTCGCCACGCTTGTAGCGGCCCATGGTGTCGGCGATCAGGGCCGCATAGCTGCCCTGCACGTGCGTCACCGTCTCGCGCAATTTGTACGCATCCATGTGATTCTCGATCAGCGCTTCGCAGCCCCAGCCGGGGTTGCAGCCCGTCAAGTCGGCCTTGCCGTCTCCGTCGTGATCGAACAGCTTAGCCAGGTTCGGGTCGCGCAACTGGTCGATATTCGTGATGTTGTACTTCTCGGCAGTCGCCTTGTCGATCAGATAACCTTGCGCGGCAGGGCCGGCGTATTGGCCCGTGCGCAACAGCTTGGCGTCGCCGCCCGCATTGTTATAGAAATCCTTGTGCATCGGGTCCCAGTGCACGGCCATGAAGGTGGCGTCGCCGTTGGCAATGGCGATATGCGCGGTCGGATACTCCACTTCCTTGATCGGCTGCACTTCGTAGCCAAGCTTTTCCAGCGCCTTGTCGACCAGCATGGTCTGGAAGGTTTCTTCCGCGATCGAGCTTTGCAGCGCCTGCACCTTGATGCCCTTGCCGGGCAGCGCATCGGCGGGCGCGGCCGGCGTCTGCGCCATGGCCAGGCTCGTGGTCAGGGCCATGGCGGCGATCGCCAGGGCGGAAAACAGCTGGAACTTGCGTTGCGATTTTTGCGTCTCTTTAAAATGTGCGATTTGATGCATGTAAATCCTTTCTTATTGTGCGTCGGCCAGCGTAGCTTGCTGTGCAACATTATTTTTCTCCGTGTTGCCGCGCACCAGGCGCAGCACGAAACCGGCAGGACCCGTCTGGTACCAGTGGCGCACGCCACGGCGTGGCTGGCCCATCGCTTGCGTCAAGCGGTCCAGGGTAATGGCCAGCAGCACGATACCGAGGCCACCGACGGTTGCCAGTCCCATGTCCAGGCGGCCGATGCCGCGCAATACCATCTGGCCCAGGCCACCGACGGCGATCATCGAGGCGATCACGACCATCGACAGCGACAGCATCAGCGACTGGTTGATACCGGCCATGATCGATGGCATGGCCAGCGGAAACTGCACGCGCGTCAGCAACTGCCACGGCGAGGCGCCATAGGCGCGGGCCGCTTCGATCAGGTCGGGACGCACCTGGCGGATGCCGAGGTTGGTCAGACGCACGAGCGGCGGCAGGGCAAAGATGATTGTCACGATCACGCCTGGCGCATTACCGATACCAAACAGCATCACCACCGGCACTAGGTAGACGAAGGCGGGCGTCGTCTGCATGGCGTCCAGCAAAGGGCGCAGGATATTCTGCGCGCGGTCGCTGCTGGCCAGGAAAATACCGAGCGGCAAACCGATGGCCAGACAGAAGGCCAAGGAGGTGAGCACCAGCGACAAGGTCGTCATGGCTTCCGGCCAGATGCCCAGCATCGATACGACCAGCAGCGCCAGCACGGTGCCGATGGCCAAGGTGCGGCTGGTAAATTGCCAAGCCAGCAAGCCGATGATGGCGATGACCGTCAGCGACGGGGCCGCCAGGAGCACGCCTTCCACGCCGGACAGCACGCTGTCGATCGGCGCGCGCACGGCCTGGAAGAAAGGACGGAAATGGGCGACAACCCAGCCCAGGCCCTGGTTGATCCAGCTTTCCAGCGGCAGCGAGCCGTCGAAAATCTGCGTCAGGTGAAAACCGGAGGCCGCGTGTTCCGGCTGTACGGCCGGTCCGGCCGCATCCAGCCAGGACGTGTCGCCCGGCGGCGTCAGCGCCCAGGGATTGATTTGCGCGGCCGGCTGTTCAACAACAGCTTCTACTGTGGAAACGGTGCTTGGATTCATGCTTGTCCTTTCTGTTGTTGCTCGGCAATGGCTGGCGTATCGCGGTCGAGGAACTTCAGCAAGGTCGTCTTGCTGATGGCGCCGCGGAAACTGCCGTCATCGGCCACCACTGGGACGGCGTAAGGCAGTTGCGCCACCTGGCCGAACAGGCCGGCGACTGGCTCGTCTGCATTGATGGTCTGCACGTCAGGCAGATAGGCATGCGCCAGGCCCAGCGGGCCCACATGGCCGTCGAGCGCACTGCGCAGCGAATCGGCCGACACGACGCCGAGGAACTTGCGCTGCGGATTGACGACGTAGGCAAACGCGCGATCCTGCTCTTCCAGCATCGACAGCGCGGCGCGCGAGCCGCGGCTCGGCGACTCGGACACGACGATCTGGCTCTTGCGGGCAATATCGCTGGCCTTAAACACGGCCGCAGCATCGACGCCGCGCACGAAGTTGCGCACGTAATCGTTGGCCGGTTTGCGCAGGATTTCTTCCGGCGTGCCCACTTGCACCACGTGGCCGTCTTTCATGATGGCAACGCGGTCGCCGATGCGCATGGCTTCATCGAGGTCATGCGAAATGAAGACGATGGTGCGGCGCTTGATTTGCTGCAAACGCAGCAGTTCCGATTGCATTTCCGTACGGATGATCGGATCGAGCGCGGAAAACGCTTCATCCATCAGCAGGATCGACGGATCGCAAGCCAGCGCACGGGCCAGGCCCACGCGCTGCTGCATGCCGCCCGACAATTCGTCGGGATAGCTGGCGCCGTAGCCGTCCAGGCCCACTTGTTCCAGCGCTTGCTGGGCCAGCGCATGACGCTCAGGCTTGGGCATGCCGGCCAGCTCCATGCCGAAGGCAGTGTTGTCGAGCACGGTAATTTGCGGCAGCAGCGCGAACGACTGGAACACCATGCTGATGTCCTTGCGGCGCAGGGCACGCAGCTGGGCATCCGGCAAGGTGTTGATGTCGTTGCCGTCGATCAGGATGCGGCCGGCCGTCGGCTCGATCAGGCGGTTCAGCATGCGCACCAGGGTCGACTTGCCCGAACCGGACAGGCCCATGATGACGAAGATCTCGCCCGCTTCAATGGTAAAGGTGGCGTCGAAAACGCCGATGGTGCAATCGGTCTTGGCCAGGATGTCCTGCTTGCTGGCGCCTTGATGAACGAGTTCAAGTGCTTCTTCTGGCTTGTCGCCGAACACTTTGAACACATGGTCGATAATGATTTGTTTTGCCACGATGTGGTTCTCCCTCGATTTGACGAATGGAATGAAACCCAGCAAGCCTGCTAGCTTGCGGCGGGAATCAACAAACCCTGTTGCGTCGGCTACGCCACGGCGCAAAAAGCGCACGGGAGCGACAGGAAACAGGGGGTGACACGCGTGTGACCAGCGGATGGCCAAGGCCGGTGCCGGGGTGCCGTGTGCGTGCTAAAAGAGGCTGTGGTTCAGGACTTTTAACAACGCTAGCGCCATGCAAATACATGGCACCAAATGTATTTGACCGAAAAAAAATCGACCAAGCTACTTTTAACTGGATGCGGGTGTAAAACCCGAAGAATTATTCACCACTGAGCGAGTGGAGAGTACTGCGAAGCAGAAGGTGAAACGCGGTGTAGCTGTTGTAAATATGACTCAAGTATAACGCAAAAAGCCGCCAAAGTCCAATGGCTTTCCAAATAGAAATGTGCTAGCAATGTTCGCTAGCGTACAGTCAGACGTAAAAAAGGCGAAAAGCGACGTGTTTTCGTCGTCTTTTCGCCTTCCGCCGCAGCGCCATTTTTACCACCAAACGAGGCGCGGGACAAGCGGGGCAAACGCCATCAAGCTGGCTCGGTAAACACCTTGCGCATCTTCTCGGCAATCTTGCCTTCGATAGTGGAAGCAAAGGCGCTGAGCATGAAGCCCAGCTTGATTTGCAATTGCGCCTGCTCTTTTTCCAGGGTCAGCGAACCATCGACGCCGCTGCGCTCGAAGCGCAGCACATCGCCATCCCAGGCGCACGCCAAATCATATTCCTGGGCCAGCTTGTCGGCCACTTGCTGCGCCGCTTCGCGCGCCTTTGCTGCCGTCAGCTTATGTTGCTGAACTATATTTATATCCGCCATCAAACGATCCTTTTATTATAAAAACGGGTGCCATACGGCCAGCATCATACCAGCCGCCATGCGGCGGGCGCGGCCGAAGCTGGCGCCGGATGGCTAAAAAAGCCCGTCCTTCCCGCGCATCGCTTGCGCCGTATCAAACCGGATACGCCGAAGCGGGACGACTATTCCAGTTCCAGCTGCGCGTGTCTTGGAGAGCTACCATGGACCAGAAAGTCATCGTGCCGGTCGAAGCCGTACTGACCAAATGCGTGTCCCTGCCCGTCGGCTATGTCCCCACCCCCTCGGCGCCGTACCGCCAGCACCGCAAGAATGCGCAACTGACCCTGCAGCCGGGGCCGCCCCGCCTGACCGAGGCGACGGTGCGCAACGCGGCCGCCGTGCCCGTCGGTTCGCGCGTGCTGATCTGGAAGCAAGACCCGTCCGTCAGCGAACTGGGCACGCGCAAGACCTTCCTGCCCGGCCTGATCCTGCAAGGCCCGCGCGACGCGCGCGTCACGTTCGGCGAACCGGGCATCGCGCAGGTCAGTCCGAATGCCTTCGGCGACTTCATCGTTTCGCCCAACACCGACCAGTTCGACGCCGTGCACACGTTTGCCATCGTGCGCATGACATTGACCATGTACCAGCGCGCGCTGGCCAGCAACGACACGGCGCCGCCCCTGCCCTGGCAATGGAACAGCGCCAGCAACACGGCACCGCTGCGCGTGTTCCCGCACGGCTTGCCCAATGTCATGAATGCCTATTACAGCCGCAGCGACAAGGCGCTCAAGTTCGGCGATTTCATCCCCAGCGGCGCCACCGAGCGCGTCTACACCTGCCGCTCGCTCGACATCGTCTCGCATGAAACAGGGCACGCCGTGCTCGATGGCCTCAAGCCCAACTGGCTGCTCAGCAACAACCCGCCGCAGACGGGCGGCTTGCACGAATCGTTCGGTGACCTGACGGCCATCTTCCTGGCCCTGTCGCAGCTGGACCAGGTGGAAGCGGTCATCGCGCAAACGAAATCCGACCTGCACGATAAAACGTTTCTGGCTGACCTGGCCGAGCAGTTCGGCCTGGCCCTGGGCCGGCCGAACGGCTTGCGCAATGCCGACAACGACATCAAGTTGTCGGAGGCAGGCACGGAAGTGCACGCCATCTCGCAAGTGTTTACGGGCGCCATCTACGACATCCTGGCCGACATCTTTGCCCACGAACGCCAGCCACAGCTGGAAGACGACGCGGCCGTGCTGCACCGCTGCGGCGACTACCTGCGCAGCCTCGTCCTGCGCGCCCTCGTGGCATCGCCCGACCAGGCCGCCACCTATGCCGACGTGGCCGGCCACATGCTGACGATCGCCGAGACCGATGGCAACAGCGCCTACCTGGACTTCATCCGCAACAGCTTTACCGTGCGCGAAGTGCTCAAGGCCAATGCCATGACGGAGGATGGGCAAATGACATTTGCCCCCGCTGTCGTCGACGAAGACAACGCCGTGCAAGACAGGCGCGCCTGCTGCGGTACCATGAACCATGCGGAATACAGCGAGTCGGATCAATTGCTCGAAGCGGAGCGCGAAGCGCTGGCCGCCTGGTGCCGCAGTTACGGCCCCAAATAGACAGCACTGCAGCGCACCAGCGCGCCCTATCCAGGCCTGCCGGAACAGCGGCAGGCCGTGGCGCGTCCCACCACCACCCCAACAGCAAGGAGCAGCATGAAAATTTCAGCCCGCAGCAGCGGCGGCTTTGCCGGCCTGAGTGAACAGTACGAGATCGATACGCAAGCCCATCCGGCTGGCCCCGGGCTGGAAGCGGCACTGGCCAGCAGCGGCTTTTTCACGCACGCGCAGGCGGCGGGCGAACAGGTGGGCGCCGATATTCCCCACTGGCAGATCACCGTCGACGCGCCCAACGCGCGGCGCACCATCACGTTTGCCGAGGATGGCAGTGCTGAAAATGCACGTTGGCAGCAATTGCTGACGCAAATACGCGCCAGCGCCTGATAGTTTCGGCACGATTTGGCACTTATTTTTACCGATCTTGATTTGGGTAAAACAAAAACACCACACGGCAAGCCAGCGCGCCGCCCGCCCCGCACCCTGCCGCATCGGGCGACTGTCGCTTTCTTGCCGCGTTCTTCATCGCAACGTCCCGGATAGTCGCTGAATTGCCCGCTCTGTGCGGCAACGCCACTGCCAAAAAATGAATTTGCTTATATGTATTGTATATAAGCGGGATTTGTGAGAAATAGCGAATTGCCTTAAAATACAATGCTTTGCTTTAGTACGCGCCGCCGAGGTTCCTGCAGGCGCTACAGCACCTCCCCCAAATTGATAGGACTGTTATGACCCACGTTGTCACCGAATCCTGCATCGCCTGTCGCTATACCGACTGCGTCGATGTCTGCCCGGTAGATTGTTTCCGGGAAGGCCCAAACTTCCTGGCAATCGATCCGGACGAATGTATTGACTGCGCCGTCTGCGTGGCAGAGTGCCCGGTGAACGCGATTTTCGCGGAAGAAGACGTGCCGGGCGACCAGCAAGCCTTCATCAAGATCAACGTCGATCTGGCGCGTAACTGGCCTTCGATCACCAAGACGAAGGCTGCCTTGCCGGAAGCCGAGCAATACAAGGACGTCAAGGACAAGCTCGACATGCTGGTGCGCTAAGCGCACGGCAGCTACGGCGGCGATTCTTGCGGGGGAGGCTCTTCCCCGCAGGGGCGTAGCGGCAAAAAACAGACAAAAAGCAGCGGAAACGCTGCTTTTTTTGCTTTTAAAGCATGGTTGCAGGTCTATCCATGCAAGTGTGGCGCGCTGTCACAACTATGCGCAAACTGTGGATCTATGCGCGGTAAAGCACATTTTGTCCTCAACAAATATCGTAAAATTGGATTATGATATTTGAGCCGATATTGGCGCTTGGAATCAAACAAGGACTCTATATGCTTTACCAACTGCACGAACTGCAACGCTCTTTCCTCACTCCGGTGATGCAATGGGCAGACATGTCCTCCAAGTTATTTACCAACCCGGTTTCTCCACTGGCCCACACCCCGTTTTCGCAACGCATCGCAGCCGGCTACGAGCTGATGTACCGCCTTGGCAAAGACTACGAAAAACCGCAATTCGACATCCAATCCGTTCTCGTCCAAGGCGAGAGCGTCGACATCCGCGAACACGTTGTCGTGACAAAACCGTTTTGCCGTCTGATTCACTTCAAAAAAGAAACCACTGGCTTGCAACAGCCCAAAGTTTTGCTGGTTGCCCCCCTGTCCGGTCACCACTCGACCCTGCTGCGCGACACCGTGCGCGGCTTGCTGGCCGAGCACGATGTCTACATCACCGACTGGACGGACGCGCGCATGGTACCGCTGACGGAAGGCCCGTTCCACCTGGACGACTACATTTATTATGTGCAGGAATTCATCCGTCTGCTGGCGCCTGACTTGCACGTGATTTCCGTCTGTCAACCGACCGTGCCCGTGCTGGCCGCCATCTCGCTGATGGCGACGGCAAAAGATCCGCACATGCCGAAAACCATGACGATGATGGGCGGCCCGATCGATCCGCGCCGCTCGCCTACGCAAGTGAACAACCTGGCGACGGAAAAGAAATTCTCGTGGTTTGAAAACACCGTGATCTACGCGGTGCCGCCGAACTATCCGGGCTTTGGCCGCAAGGTCTATCCGGGCTTCCTGCAGCACGCCGGCTTCATCGCCATGAACCCGGGCCGCCATGCGCAAAGCCACCGCGAGTTCTACATGCACCTGGTGACGGGCGACGACGAGCCGGCGGAAGGCCACCGCCAGTTCTACAACGAGTACAACGCCGTGCTGGACATGCCGGCCGAGTACTACCTGGAAACGATTAAAACCGTATTCCAGGAATTCAGCCTGCCGATGGGTACGTGGAAAGTGGGCGGCCAGCTGGTGCGTCCGCAAGACATCACGAACGTGGCGCTGTTCACGGTAGAAGGCGAACTGGACGATATCTCCGGCGCCGGCCAGACGCAGGCGGCGCATGACTTGTGTTCCGGCATCCCTGCCGAGATGCAGCAAGACTTCGTGGCGCCGAAATGCGGCCACTACGGCATCTTCTCGGGCCGCCGCTGGCGCGAAATCATTTGCCCGAAAATCGGTGAATTCATTCAGAAACACGGCTGATACACGGCATCTCCATCAAAACGCCACGCCAGTTCACACTGGCGTGGCGTTTTCTTTTATGCACGTGAAACAGTGGCGCCACACGTCAGTGGGAAGTCAGGGGGAGGATGGGGCCGTAGCCAGGCTCTGGTCGAGCCGTTTCCAGTAATCGCGTTCGAGGCGGGCCGTGTCAACATCGCGCGCCGCCTCGTTGAAGCGCTTTTGCCACAGCGCGCCCTGGGCATCGCGCTGAAAGCACACGTGCACGGGGCGCTCCTTGAAGACGGACTCGATGATGCCGATGCGTTCCCGTTCAGCCTTGCTGAAATTGCGCCCCATCAGCAAATGCTGCAGGACATGGCGCTCGATGACGATCACGCGGTAGCGCTTGATCAACAGTTTTTTCAGATTCGTCGCGTCGTTCAAGCCCTCTTCCGTCTTCAGCTCGCCGCGCGCCACCATGCCATCGAACTGTTCTCCATTCGCATAGCCGGCCACGGTGCCGATGCGCAGCTTGCCCAGATCGGCCAGGGTGGCGCCGGGCGCGCCATCTTCCTTCAAATAGGCCAGCACGCCCTGCGTATTGCCAACCGGCACAGAAAAGTGGCAGAGCTTTTCCCGTTCCGGCGTGCGCCAGACGGCCAGCAGCCCGGCGTAGCGGGGGCTGGCCAGGCCGAACTGCATGGCGCGCTTCCAGGGGAAATATTCATATTTGACTGCATAGCCGAGGCGCTCGAAGACGGCGCTGACCATGGCGCCCGACATGCCGTCGGCAGGCAGGCTGCGGGTAATGAAGGGCGGCCAGTCTTCCGCCGCGAAGCGGACGATGCGCGAGCTGGCAGCGCCCGGCGCCGCCATGGGCGAGGCCGCCTGCCCGTACGCAAGGGCAAGTGTAGAGTGCATGAGCAAACAGAAGGGCAAACCAACTGTCCGGAGGAAACGCATGTTTGGCTCCTATGGCCTGGCGCGCATTGCAATGCAGGCGCGGCAACAGGACTGGCGGTCGGCTTTTGATAACTAACTTGATAAAATCATGCTCCCACAAAAAAAAGAAATTGCAAAGTTGTTTATTTGCACTTTGACATTCCCATTGGAAATAAAATACGATTGCGGCGCGCCTGCAACAGCCCGCCTTGGCGCACCTTATCCCCTCTTGCAAAACAGGTTTTTACTTGTGCGCGCCCCAGATGGCCGATAATGGCGTTTTACCGTATCGAAGATGACCGTGCCGCACCCTGCCCCTCCCTCACTTGCCGACCAGATCGAAGACTTGCTACCGCAAACGCAATGCACCAAATGCGGCTACAACGGCTGCCGCCCATATGCGGAAGCGATAGCCGCCGGCAGCGCCGACATCAACCAGTGCCCGCCGGGCGGCGTGCAAGGCATCGCGCGCCTGGCAGGCTTGCTGGGCAAAAAAGTCATCCCGCTCAATCCCGTCAACGGCCTCGAACGTCCGCGATCTGTCGCCTATATCGACGAATCGCTGTGTATCGGCTGTACCCTGTGCATCCAGGCCTGTCCCGTGGACGCCATCGTCGGCGCCGCCAAGCAGATGCATACGGTGGTCACCAGCCTGTGCACGGGCTGCGACCTGTGCGTGGCGCCCTGCCCCGTCGACTGCATCGTCATGTACCCGGTCAGCGGCGACGCCACGGGCTGGGATGCCTGGAGCCAGGCAGAGGCCGACGACGCGCGCGCGCGCCACGATTTCCGCACACAGCGCCTGCGCCGCGAAGCCGAGGCCAACGACGCGCGCCTGGCCGCCAAGGCCGTCGCCAAGATGCAGGAAGTGACACTGGAAGTGCCCGTCACGCCAGATGAACAGGCAGAAAAGGAGCGCAAACGCGCCATCATCGCCGCCGCCATGGAGCGCGCGCGCGCCAAGGCCGCTGCCGCCAGCACGGATACCGCCCCGCCAGCCCCCAACACGCCGAAAAAAGACGCATGAACGCCGCCAAACGCCTGGAAATCTTTACGCGCTTCCGCGCCGCCAATCCATCCCCGAAAACGGAGCTCGAATACACGACGCCGTTCGAGCTGCTGATCGCCGTGCTGCTGTCGGCGCAAGCAACGGACGTGTCCGTCAACAAGGCGACCCGTTTGCTGTATCCGGTCGCCAATACGCCGGCCAAGATACTGGCGCTGGGCGTCGACGAGCTGGCCAGCTACATCCGCACCATCGGCCTGTTCCGCACCAAGGCGAAGAACGTCATCGCCACCTGCCAGATCCTGCTCGAGCAGCACGGCGGCGAAGTGCCGCGCGACCGCACCTCGCTGGAAGCCTTGCCCGGCGTGGGCCGCAAGACGGCCAATGTGGTCATGAACACGGCGTTTGGCGAACCGACGATGGCCGTCGACACGCACATCTTCCGCGTCTCGAACCGCACCGGCATCGCGCCGGGCAAGAATGTCGATATCGTCGAGCAAAAGTTATTGAAGTTTGTACCGAAAGAATTTCTGCACGACGCCCACCATTGGCTCATCCTGCACGGCCGCTACACATGCACGGCGCGCAAGCCGCAATGCTGGAACTGCATGATCGCCGACCTGTGCGACTACAAGGACAAGTCGCCGATGCCGGCCGTGGTGTAGTCAAAAAAAACGGCCCGAATGGGCCGCTGTCGTTGCGTCGTAGGTCGGATTAGCGCGCAGCGCGTAATCCGACAGGACGCGGCAACAATGTTGTCGGATTACGCTACGCTAATCCGACCTACAGCAAGACCATATTGTCGCGGTGAATCAGCTCATGGCCTTCCATGTAGCCGAGTATCGCCTCGATCTCGGTGGACGGCTTGCGCATGATGCGGCGCGCTTCGCCGCTCGTGTAGTTCGACAGGCCGCGCGCCACGGGCACGCCGTCCGCGTCGACGCAGGTGATGACGGCGCCGCGGCCGAACTCGCCGTTCACGCCCGTCACGCCGATCGGCAACAATGATTTGCCTTCCTGACGCAGCTTTTGCACGGCGCCCGCGTCCAGCACGACGGCGCCAGCCGTATGCAGATGATCGGCCATCCACTGCTTGCGCGCCGTCAATTGCCCCGTTTGCGCCCGCAGCTCCGTGCCGATCGCTTCGCCCTGAGCCAGGCGGCTGAGCACGTCGCTGTCGCGGCCCCAAGCGATGATCGTGTGCGCGCCGGACTTGGCGGCACGCTTGGCGGCGAGGATTTTCGTCAGCATGCCGCCACGCCCCAGGCTGCTGCCGGCGCCGCCGGCCATCGCTTCCAGGGCCGGGTCGCCGGCGATGCCTTGCGTGATCAGGTAGGCGTTCGGGTCCTTGCGCGGGTCCGCCGAGAACAAGCCGTGCTGGTCGGTCAGGATGACGAGCGCATCGGCTTCGATCAGGTTGGCGACCAGAGCGCCCAGGGTGTCGTTGTCGCCGAACTTGATTTCATCGGTGACGACGGTGTCGTTTTCATTGATGATCGGCACCACGCCCAGGCGCAGCAAGGTCGTCAGGGTGGAGCGGGCATTGAGGTAGCGTTCGCGGTCGGCCAGGTCGGCGTGCGTAAGCAGCACTTGCGCCGTGCCGAGGCTGTGGGCGCGGAAGCTGCTTTCATAGATTTGCGCCAGGCCCATCTGGCCGACGGCGGCGCACGCCTGCAATTCGTGGATATCGGTGGGGCGCTGCTCGAAACCGAGGCGCAGCATGCCTTCGGCGATCGCGCCGGAGCTCACGAGCACGACTTCCTTGCCCAGGGCGCGCAAGCCGGAAATCTGCGCGGCCCAGCGCGCGATGGCGGCATGGTCGAGCCCGCGGCCATCGTTGGTGACCAGCGAGGAGCCGACTTTGATGATGATGCGGGTAGCTTTTTGAATCACGGAATCCATGGGGCGGCGCTCTTCACTTAATAGACGTCAGCGCGCAGGACGCAGCAGCAGCAAGGCCAGCCCCGCCGTCAGCTCCATTGCGCACATGAACAACACAAAACCCTGGGGCAAGCCGAAGCTGATGGCCGCGAACAGACGGCCGGCGGGCTGCGCCAGGACCAACATTGCAGTGATATCGCCGAGGACAGGCGGTTCGCCCTGCCGTGCCGCGAACAGCGCCAGGAGTGCGGTAGCGCCCCAGACACCGACATGAGTAGCGTAGAACTGGCTGTAGCCATTGACGCCATTGAGGAAGATGCCCATGCCGGCCGCCATTGCATCGGCGAACAGCAGACAGGCGACCGCGCTCAGCCCGTAAGCATACGCGATCAGATGCAATACACGGCGCTGCCACGCTTGCTTGCGCGCGGACGCGGCAGCGGCCATCTGTACCGACATCAGGGTAAAGCCTTAGTCGAGGATCTTGAAACGCGGATCATCCGGGTCGATCGACGAGATACCGCGTGCTTCTTCGGTCATCTGCGTCTCTTCGGCACGGCTTTCGCTGTGTTTCTTCTCTTCCAGATGCTGGTAAATCGCATTCACCAGTTCCGGGCAACCCTGATGGTTCAGCGCGGAGATCTCGAAGACGGGACCTTTCCAGGCGAAACGCTTGAGGAAGTCCTTGACGATCTTCTTGCGCTCTTCTTCCGGCACCATGTCGAGCTTGTTCAACACCAGCCAGCGCGGCTTGTCGACCAGCGACTCGTCGTACTTCTTCAATTCCTTGACCAGCGCCTTGGCTTCCTTGACAGGATCGACGTTGGTTTCAAACGGCGCCAGGTCGACGATGTGCAACAGCAAACCCGTGCGCTGCAAGTGGCGCAGGAATTGATGGCCCAGGCCCGCGCCTTCGGAAGCGCCTTCGATCAAGCCGGGAATATCGGCGATCACAAAGCTCTTCTCGTGCGACACGCGCACCACGCCCAGGTTCGGGTGCAGAGTGGTAAATGGGTAATCGGCAATTTTCGGACGCGCGTTCGAGACGGCCGAAATGAAGGTCGACTTGCCGGCGTTCGGCATGCCCAGCAGGCCAACGTCAGCCAGCACTTTCAATTCCAGGCGCAGTTCGCGGCGTTCGCCTTCCTTGCCCTCGCCTTTTTGGCGTGGTGCGCGGTTGGTCGAGGACTTGAAGTGGATATTGCCCCAGCCGCCTTCGCCGCCCTTGGCCAGCATTTCGGTCTGGCCGTGCTCGGTCAGGTCAGCCAGGATTTCGCCGCTCGCGTTGTCGATGATCAAGGTGCCGACCGGCATGCGCAGGTGGATGTCATCGGCGCCCTTGCCATAGCAATCTGCGCCACGGCCAGGCTCGCCATTGCGAGCCTTGTGCATTTTGGAGAAGCGGAAATCGACGAGCGTGTTGATATTGCGGTCGGCGACTGCCCAAATGGTGCCGCCCTTGCCGCCATCGCCGCCATCGGGACCGCCGAAAGGCCGGAATTTTTCACGGCAGAAAGAGGCGCAGCCGTTGCCGCCATCGCCCGCGATGACTTCGATTTTTGCTTCGTCGATAAACTTCATAATTTTGCCGCCATAAAACTAAAAAGGCTCTACCTTGGGCAGAGCCTTTCGATTGAAGGCTTGCGCCTTACATCATGCGATCATTGCGGAGCGAACTGGCGCTCCGCGATGAATTACGCTGGTACTGCTGCGTTAGGTACAACGGTCACGAATTGCTTCGAGCCAGCACCTTTGACAACGAACTTCACTTTGCCCGCGATCAGCGCGAACAACGTGTGGTCCTTGCCCATGCCTACGCCTTCGCCGGCGCGCACTGGGGTGCCGCGTTGACGAATGATGATGCCGCCAGCATTGATAGCTTGGCCGCCGTAGACTTTAACGCCCAGACGTTTTGATTCTGAATCACGGCCGTTTCGCGTTGTGCCGCCGCCTTTTTTATGTGCCATTTAAGACTCCTTGATAGCTGATTAATTCAAACAGCGGCGATTAGCCGTTGATCGAAACGATTTGGATTTCGGTAAAATTCTGGCGATGGCCTTGATGCTTTTGGTAGTGCTTACGACGACGCATCTTGAAAATTTTGACCTTATCATGGCGACCATGCGCCACAACCGTAACCAGTACCGTTGCACCTTCGACCAATGGAGCACCAAACTTGATGCTGTCGCCCGCGCCTACTGCGAGAACTTGATCGATGGTGATTTCGGAACCAATGTCTGCCGGTATCTGTTCTACTTTAAGTTTTTCGCCAGCGACAACTTTGTATTGTTTGCCACCGGTTTTTATGACCGCGTACATGATTTGAAACCTCATCAAATGTTGAAAGAATTTGTCCCATTGCCGTGCAAAGCAAGCCGTACACAACAGGGGGAACCAGCGATTATACACGGACTGAGAAATTGCGTCAAAAACTATTCACAAAGGCCGATGATCGTGGTATGTCGACAACCCGGCCGTCATGTCAGGCTTGCGCCAGGCGGACAGCAAAACGCGCGCCAGTGCCAACAAGATCAATCAATTGCCCTACAGTCATAGGCAAACGTCACGCACGCGCAAGCCTTGTCGTATAATCGCGGCACCCACAATCTAATGCAGGTTCGCCTTGTCTGACGCTAACAAACACGTTAACCAAAACACCATCGTGCAAACGATTGCCGCCGATATGGATGCAGTCAATACGGTGATCCGCCAAAAGTTGCACTCCGATGTGATTCTGATCAACCAGATCGCTGAATACATCATCAGCGCAGGCGGCAAACGCATCCGTCCCGTGCTGATTTTGCTGGTGGCCAATGCCCACGCCTATCGCGGCACGGCGCACCATGAACTGGCCGCCGTGGTCGAATTCATCCACACCGCCACCCTGCTGCACGACGACGTCGTCGACGAATCGTCGATGCGCCGCGGACGCCAGACGGCCAATGCCCTGTTCGGCAATGCCGCGTCGGTGCTGGTGGGCGACTTCCTGCACTCGCGCTCGTTCCAGCTGATGGTGTCGCTCAATAATATGCGCGTCATGCAAATCCTCTCAGACGCCACCAACGTGATCGCCGAAGGCGAAGTGCTGCAATTGCTGAACATGCACGATCCGGACGTGACGCAAGAAAGCTATTTGAACGTCATCCGCTCGAAGACAGCCAAGCTGTTCGAAGCGTCGGCGCAACTGGGCGCCCTGATCGCCGGCGCCAGCGAAGACGATATCGAAGCGGCTGCCGAATACGGCCGCTCGCTGGGCACGGCTTTCCAGCTGATCGACGACGTGCTCGACTATGCAGGCGACGCCGCCGAAATCGGCAAGAACGTGGGCGACGACTTGCGCGAAGGCAAACCAACGATGCCGCTGATCTGGCTGATGGAAAACGGTACGCCTGAACAGCGCGAACTGGTGCGCAGCTGCATCGAGCAAGGCGACGAACAGCATTTCGATACCGTCTTGACGGCCATCACCAGCAGTGGCGCCCTCGACTACACGCGCAAGCAGGCGGAAATCGCCGGCCAGCGCGCCGCCGACGCCATCGCCGGCTGGCCGGACAGCGTCTACAAGCAATCGATGCTGCAACTGTGCTCGTTTGCCGTGGACCGCAATCACTGATCGAGTTTTATTATATGCAATACAAAACGGCGCCACTGGCGCCGTTTTTTTTACTTCACCGGCTTGCCATCGGCGCCGACCACGGCCTGGCCATCTTCCTTGGCAAATGCGCCTTGCTGCGCCAGCGGCAGGATTTCCAGCACTTTTTCCGACGGCCGGCACAGGCGCACACCCAGTTCCGTGACGACGATGGGACGGTTGATCAAAATAGGATGGGCTTGCATGGCGTCCAGCAGGGCAGCATCGCTCAGCTCGGGATTGGCCAGGCCCAGCTCGTCGTACAGGGCGCCCTTGTCGCGCATGACGGCGCGCACGGACAGGCCCGCGCGCTTGATCAGGTCGACCAGCTCCTCGCGCGTCGGCGGATGCTTGACGTAATCGATGATGACGGGCTCGACGCCCGTGTTGCGGATCAGGGCCAGGGTATTGCGCGACGTGCCGCACGCCGTGTTGTGATAAATCGTGATCGTCATGTCGTGATGTCCTTCAGTTAGTGGGTTCGTTGACGCAGCAAGGCGCGCCAGCGCAGCAGTTCTCGGTCAAAAAGGCCAGCAAGCCGTTCATGCCCGCATAGTTGGCGGCGTAGATGATGGAGCGGCCCGCCTTGCTCGCCGTCACCAGATTGGCATGCGCCAGTTCTTTCAGGTGAAACGACAGCGACGATGGCGCGATCGCCAGCGCTTCGGCGATTTTCGTCGCGGCCATGCCTTCCGGCCCCGCTTGCACCAGCAGGCGGAACACGGCCAGCCGCGATTCCTGCGCCAGCGCGGCCAGGGCCGCGATGGCGGCCGTGCTCGTCAGTGGCTCGGCTTGAGCCGCGATTGAGTTTTCATTTTCCATATTTCAATAATAGTCGAATTATTGAATCATTTCAAGCGAGGTGTCTTACGTAACCCAGCGCACCGACTGTTATGGCCTATCGGTCTACCTTGATGAAAAAATCACTGCGATTGGCAACCTCATGACACGCTCAACCCCGCTCAAAATCCTCGGCTGGAGCTTGGCCGCCCTGCTCGCCCTGATCACCATCGTCGTCATCTTCGTGCTGACCTTCGACTGGAACCGCGCCCGCCCCTACATCAACGAAAAGGTGTCGGAAAGCACGGGCCGCAACTTCGTCATCGGCGGCGATTTGCAGGTGAAATGGCAGCAGGGGCTGAAGACGGAGCCGGGCTGGCGCCGCTACGTGCCGCGGCCCGTCATCAGCGCGCAGGACGTGCGCATGAGCAACCCGGACTGGGCGACGGCCGGCCCGCAACTGGCCAGCGCGAAACGTATCGACGTGGCCATCCATCCCTTGCCCCTGTTGCAGCATCGCGTGGTGCTGACGGACCTGGCGTTCCAGGCGCCCAACATTGCCCTGCAGCGGCGCGCCGATGGCAGCAACAGCTGGACCTTGAAAGACAACGGTCCTTCGGCATGGGACGTGGAAATCCAGCGCATGGCCTTCGGTGACGGCGTCATCCGCTATCTGGACGAAGGCATCGCCCTCGACGTGCACGCCAAGGTCAGCTCGACGGCGCCCGACGCCACGCCCGGCGATGCGCCAGGCAGCGCGCCCGTGCAGAAATACGGCATCGCCTTCACCCTGGGCGGCAGCTACCGCAAGGCGCCCGTGACGGGCGGCGGCAAGGCGGGCGCCGTGCTGTCATTGACCGACAACCACACCGTGTATCCCGTGCAGGCGCATGCCGTGCTGGGCAAGAACAAGGCCAGCATCGATGGCACGCTGACGGACCCGCGCTCGCTGTCCGGCATCGATTTGCAGCTGAGCCTCGCTGGCGCCAGCATGGCGGACCTGTACCCGCTGACGGGCGTGCTGCTGCCGGAAACGCCGGACTACGCGACCAAGGGTCGCCTGCTGGGCAAGAAGGACGGTGCCAGCTGGAACTGGACCTACCAGAATTTCAAGGGCACGGTAGGCGAGAGCGACCTGGCCGGCACCCTGCAATATCTGCCACGCCAGCCGCGGCCCCTGCTGCGCGGCGAAGTGACCTCGCAGCAGCTGCGCCTGGAAGACCTGGGCCCCACCATCGGCGCCGACAGCAATGCGCGCAAACAGGCGCGCGGCAAGGCGCCCGTGCAGCCCGGCAATAAAGCGTTACCCGTGGAACAGTTCAACACGGCCAAATGGGATGCGCTCGATGCCGACGTGAAGTTCACGGGCAAGAAACTGGTACGCACGCACGATATCCCGCTCAACGATATCGTCGCCAACATCCGCATGAAAGACAAGGTGCTGAGTTTGACGCCGCTCAATTTCGGCATGGCCGGCGGCAATATCACCTCGAACATCACGCTCGACGGCCGTCAAAAGACCATCGCCGCGCAAGCCAAGGTGGCGGCGCGCCACCTCAAGATACGCGAACTGTTTCCCAAGCTGCAATCGATGCAAGCGAGTTTCGGTGAAGTGTATGGCGATGCGGCGCTGACGGGCCACGGCAATTCCGTCTCGGCCATGCTGGCCAGCGCGAATGGCGAGCTGGCAGCCACCGTCAGCGAAGGCTCCGTCAGCCAGTTCATGCTGGAACTGGCTGGCCTGAACCTGGCCAACGCCGTCTTCGTGAAAATCTTTGGCGACAAGCAAGTCCACCTGAACTGCCTGGCCAGCGACTTCGCCGTCACGAATGGCCAGGCGGACGTGCGCCGCTTCGTGCTCGATACGGACACGGCCGTCGTCAATGTCACGGGCAACGTCAACCTGGCCACCGAAACCCTGGACCTCGACGTGCGCCCCCGTACCAAGGGCGCTCGCATCATCACCCTGCGCACGCCGCTGTACGCGAAAGGCACGTTTAAGAACCCGGACGTGGGCCCGCAAAAAGGTCCGCTGGCATTGAAAGCCGGCGCCGCCGTGGCCCTGGCCACAGCCGTCACGCCGCTGGCCGCCCTGCTGCCGCTGGTCAACGTCGACAAAGCCCCCGACACGGACTGCGCCGCCGTCATGGCCCAAGCGAACGCCACCCGCAAGGCCCCGACTTCGCCCGCGACGAATGCGCCAGCGAAAAAAGTGAGCGAAGCGGAAATCAAGAAGGCCCAGCAGGAAAAGAAATAAGCAGGCTTGCAGCAAACAGCCTTGATACAGCCGCTTGAAACCCGCCCCGCCATCTGCTGTAATAAAGAAAAGCGGGGTGTGGCTCAGCCTGGTAGAGCGCTGCGTTCGGGACGCAGAGGCCGGAGGTTCGAATCCTCTCACCCCGACCAGCCTTTCCCTCACTGCGCCAGCTTGAACTGCTTGCACCTTGACCTGCGCGTTGGCGGGTTGCCGAGAAGTATGTTATTAATTTCACTATTAATATCTTAACCACTTCTCGCGCAAGGGCCTGACCGATGTCTTTCCTGATAGTTCTGGCCGCACTGGCCTTCCTCATGCTGGCCGCCTACCGCGGCTACAGCGTGATCCTGTTTGCGCCCGTCGCTGCGCTCGGTGCCGTGCTGCTGACCGATCCGTCGGCCGTGCCGGCCGTCTTCAGCGGCATCTTCATGGAAAAGATGGTGGGCTTTATCAAGCTGTATTTTCCCGTCTTTTTGCTCGGCGCCGTGTTCGGCAAGCTGATCGAGCTGTCCGGCTTTTCCCAGTCCATCGTCGTGGCGGCCATCCGCTATATCGGCAGTGCGCGCGCGAATGCCGTGATCGTTGCCGTGTGCGCAGCCTTGACGTATGGCGGCGTGTCGCTGTTCGTCGTGGTGTTTGCCGTGTATCCGTTTGCGGCCGAGCTGTACCGTCAGAGCAATATTCCCAAGCGGCTGATGCCGGGCGCCATTGCCCTGGGCGCGTTTTCCTTCACCATGGATACGTTACCGGGCACGCCGCAGATCCAGAACATCATCCCCACCACTTTCTTCAACACCACCGGCTGGGCCGCACCGTGGCTGGGCACCATCGGCGCCGTGCTGACGGTGATCATGGGACTGGCTTTTCTCGAATGGCGCCGCCGTTCCGTCATGGCGACGGGCGAAGGTTATGGGGCCGAGGCCGACAAGGCCACGGCCGGCGTGGGCGACCTGCCCCATCCGCTGCTGTCGGTGGCGCCTTTGGTGCTCGTCGGCGTGGCCAACTTTGCGCTGACCAAACTGATTCCCCAATGGTACGGCGCCAGTTACGTGCTCACCGCCGAGGCCCTGCCGGGCTTGCATGCGCCCGTGTCGACGTCGATCGGCGCCGTGACGGGCATCTGGGCCGTGGAAGGTGCCTTGCTGCTGGGAATTTTGCTCGTCTGCGTGACGGCCTTCGGGCGCATCCGCGCCGCGTTTGCCGAAGGCACCAAGGCGGCCGTGGGCGGCGCCTTGCTGGCGGCCATGAATACGGCGTCCGAGTATGGTTTCGGCGGCGTCATCGCCGCGCTGCCCGGCTTTCTTGCCGTCAGCAACACCTTGCGCAGCGTGCCCGATCCGCTCGTCAACGCGGCCGTGTCCGTGACGACCCTGGCCGGCATCACTGGCTCGGCCTCGGGCGGCATGAGCATCGCGCTGGCCGCCATGTCGGACAGCTTTATCCAGGCCGCACAGCAGGCGCATATTCCGCTGGAAGTCATGCACCGCGTCGTGGCCATGGCCAGCGGCGGCATGGATACCCTGCCGCACAATGGCGCCGTGATCACCCTGCTGGCCGTCACGGGCCTCACGCACCGCCAGTCCTACCGCGACATTTTCGGCATCACCGTCATCAAGACGGTGGCCGTGTTCCTCGTCATTGCCATCTATTACATGACGGGACTGGTCTGAGGGTTGGGGCAAGCTACAGCCGCGACGACGATGCCGGCTTTGCCAACGCTTGCGCCGGCTTGAACACATGGCTGATACCCATGGTCAGCAACGGACCAGCCAGCGCCAGGTAGGAACTATCCACGCCGTACGGATTGCCCGCCAGGAACCAGCCAATCGTGGCGATCACCGAGACGATCACGCCGACAAAGGCGCCGCGCGGTGTGCCGAATTTCGGCGCATAGAAGGCCATCAGCACCAGCACGGCCAGGGTCGCGCGCAGGGCCTTGCCCAGGAAGGCGATCATCAGCAGCTTTTCCGCATACAGCGCCAGCACCAGCGGCAGCAATCCCGCCACGACGATGGCGATGCGCAGGAACATCAGCGATTTCGCGTCGTTCTTCGCCTTGTTGTACCAGGGATCATAAAAATCCTTCATGGCCAGGGTGGCCGATGCCAGGGTGGTGGCGGAAATGCCGCCAAACAGGGCACCGGCCAGGCCCACGATCATGATGCTGGCGGAAAACGCCGGCATGTGGGCGATCATGGTCGGGAACGCGTCGATCGACTTCATGCCCGGATACAGCACGGCGCTGCACATGCCGATCAGGGCCGCCATCAGGCCGAACGGAATCATCAGCGACGACACGTAATAGCAGGCGCGCTTGGCCACGGCCGGGTTGTCCGTGCTGACCAGCGCCTGGATCACGTATTGCGTGGCGAAGATGGAACCGATGCCGCCGATCATCCAGGCGATGATCTGGCCCCAGCCGATCTCGACCCAGTTGAACATCTTGGCCGGCAACTGCGCCTGCAGCGCGCCAATGCCGCCCGTTGCTTCCAGCGCATACGCCAGTGCCAGGATCACGCCCAGGTATTTGACGATGGAGTGGGCGAAATTCGTGTACACGACCGAGCGCATGCCGCCCAGGCTGACATAGATCACGGTGATGGCGCCGACCAGCAAGATGGCCACCGTTTTGTTGATGTGCAACACGGCCGCCAGCACGGCACCGCCGCTCGCGTACAGGGCCACGGCAACGATGCTCAGCGCGACGATGGTGAGGATGGACGCCGCATAGCGCACGGGCTCACCATACGTTTGCGCGAGGATGCCGGAAATCGTCGACTGCCCGCTTTCCTTGTATTTTTTCACCAGCACGATGGCCAGCAGGAAAAAGCCCAGCGACAGCGCCACCAGATTCCAGGCGGCGGAAATGCCCAGTTCATAGCCCTTCTGGGCCGTGCCGATGCTGACGGAACTGCCGATGAATTCCGACAGCAGCAAGGCGCCGATCAGGAAGGCGGGATAATTGCGCCCGCCCGCCGTCATGCCCTCGGCGCTGTTGGCATGCTTGCGCACGCTATAGGTAATGTAGGACATGAGGGCGAAATAGCCCACCGTGACCGCAGCGATAATGATCAATCTGTTTTCCATCCGTCTACTCCAAGTCTGCTTTTCTTATTATTATTTTTCAAGAAAGCTTCCCCTGCCGCATGCCGGACCAGCCGGCGGCGGTGCTCAGGAGAAAGCCGCATTCCCGCCATACCGATACGGTACAGCAAGCCTCACACTAAAAAAGTCCGCAACTGCGCCGTAAACATGTCCGCCGCCTCGATGTTCGAGATGTGCGAGGCGGGCAGGCTTGCCAGACGGGCGCCCGCGATCTGCTGCTGCAGCCAGCGCCCGTCGTCGATGGTGGTCACGGGATCGTGCTCGCCCGCGATGATCAAGGTCGGCACGGCGATCGTGCCGACGGCGTCGTGCAAGTCCGTCTGGGCCAGCATCTCGCAGCAGGCCGCGTAACCGCCCGCATCCTGACTGCGCAAAATGCCGGCCAGGCGCGCCACCGTGTCCGCTTCGCGCGCGATAAACTGCGGCGTGAACCAGCGCGTGGCGGCGCTCTCGGCCACCGCGGCCATGCCATCGCGGCGTACTTGCTCCGCACGCAGCTGCCATGGCGCGGCGCCGCCGATGCGCGCCGCCGTATTCGCCAGCACAAGCTTCGTCAAACGCCGCGGCTGGTGTATGCCCAGCCACTGGCCCGTCAAGCCGCCCATGGAAATGCCGCAGAAGGCGGCGCGTTCGATATCGAGGTGGTCGAGCAACGCCACCACGTCCAGTCCCAGCCGGTCGATGCCGAACGGCGCATCGCCGCTGGCCGACCGGCCATGGCCGCGCGTATCGTAGCGCACGACAAAATAGTCGCCGGCCAGCGCGGCCGCTTGCGCATCCCACATGGACAGGTCCGTGCCGAGGGAATTCGACAGGACCAGGCAAGGCTTGCCGCGCTTGCCATCCGTGCGGTAATGCAAGCGAATACCGTCCACCTCGCACGTCTGCCCGACAGTGTCATTGCCTATCTGCGTCATGGCATGTCTCCTCAGGAATCGTCGTCACGCACCGACGAGGGATGGCGGCACAGCGGCATCACGTCGATCTGCATATAGGGAAATAGCGGGAGCGAAGTGAGCAAATTATGCAGCTCGTCCACGCTGTCCACGTCGAAGACGCTGACGTTCGCGTACTGGCCGGCGATGCGCCACAGGTGGCGCCACTTGCCCTCGTGCTGCAGGCGTTGCGCCAGTTCCTTTTCCGTTTGCTTCAGCTGCGCCGCCTGCTCGGCGGGCATACTCAAGGGCAGGTTCACGTTCATGCGTACATGGAATAACATGGTTTCTCCTTATTGACGCTGCATGGAGCGCAGCTTGTCCATATCGATCTCGACGCCCAGGCCCGGCCCTGTCGGCACCTGCAGCATGAAGTCGCGGTAGACGAGCGGCTCGCGCAAGACTTCCTGCGTCAGCAGCAAAGGCCCGAACAGTTCCGTGCCCCAGGCCAGTTCCGCAAACGTGGAACACACGTGGGCCGTGGCGGCCGTGCCGACGCCGCCTTCGAGCATGGTCCCGCCGTACAGGCCCACGCCCGCCAGGCGCGCCACGGTGGCCACTTCCAGCGCGGGCAGCAAGCCGCCCGACTGGGTGATTTTTACGGCATACACGTCGGCCGCATCGGCCTGCGCCAGCGCCAGCGCATCGGCAGGACCGTGCAGGGCTTCATCGGCCATGATGGCCACGTCGAAGCGCTGCTTCAGGCGCGCCAGCGCGGCGCGGTTGCCCGCCTTGACGGGCTGCTCGATCAGGTCGACGCCGCCCGCTTCCAGTGCGGCGATGCCGCGCACGGCGTCCGTCTCGCTCCAGGCCTGGTTGACGTCGACGCGCACGCTGGCCCGTTCGCCCAGCGCCCGCTTGATCTCCAGCACGTGGGCCACGTCATCCATCACGTCGCGCAAGCCGATCTTCAGCTTGAAGATGCGGTGGCGGCGCAGTTCCAGCATTTTTTCCCCTTCGGCGATATCGCGCGCCGTGTCGCCGCTGGCCAGCACCCAAGCCACGGGCAGCGCATCGCGCACGCGGCCGCCCAGCAGTTCCGACAGCGGCACGCCCAGGCGGCGCGCCTGGGCGTCCAGCAGGGCCGTCTCAATCGCGCACTTGGCGAAGCGGTTGCCCTGGATGACCTTGCGCACCCTGGCCATGGCTTTGGCCACCTCGCTCGCTTCCATGCCGACCAGCAGCGGCGCGATATAGGTATCGATATTCGTCTTGATGCTTTCCGGGCTTTCGCCGCCGTAGCCCAGGCCGCCGATGGTGGTCGCTTCGCCCCAGCCCGTGATGCCGTCGGCGCAGCGCAGCCGCACCAGCACCAGGGTTTGCGTATTCATGGTGGCGACCGACATGCGGTGCGGGCGGATGGTAGGCACATCGACCAGGTAGGTCTCGATATTTTGAATCATATTTATTCCGTATAATTCTGTGGAGTGGTGACACGATATTCCCCGAATCTCCCCACGTCCAACACCGAGTTGGTATCAAACCTATACCTGAAAGGTATGAAGATGGAATTACGGCACTTGCGATACTTCGTTGCGGTCGCAGAGGAAAGGAACTTCACGCGGGCCGCCGCGCGCCTGCATATCGCGCAGCCGCCGCTGAGCCGGCAGATGCAGCAGCTGGAAGAAACCTTGGGCGTGGCGCTGATCGAAAAAGGGTCGCGGCCCTTGCGGCTGACGGAAGCGGGCGAGTTTTTCCTCGCCCATGCACGCCCCCTGCTCGACCAGGTGCGCGACCTGCAGGCGATGACGCAGCGCGTGGGCAAGCTGGAACGCACGCTGTCGATCGGCTTCGTCGCCTCGACCCTGTATGGAGAATTGCCCGACATCGTGCACCGCTTTTGCGAGCGCCATCCCGAGGTCGACGTGACCCTGCATGAAATGACGACGGTGCAGCAGTTGAAGGCCCTGAAGGAAGGCCGCATCGACGTGGGTTTCGGGCGTTTGAAAAGCGAAGACCCCAGCATCCGCCGCATTCTGCTGCGCGAGGAGCGGCTGGTGGTGGCCCTGCCGCCCGGCCACCGCTTGGCCAAGGGAGAAGGCGGATTGCGCCTGACGGACCTGACCCACGAAACCCTGCTCGTGTATCCGAAAGCGCCCCGCCCCAGCTTTGCCGACCAGGTGCTGGCCATGTTCAGCGAAGGCAATGTCACGCCCGGCCCCGTGACGGAAGTGCGCGAGCTGCAGATTTCCATGGGACTGGTGGCGGCCGGCCAGGGCATTTCCATCGTGCCGGAAAGCGTGCAAGCCATGCATCACCGGAACGTCGTGTACCGCAAGCTGGACGACAAGCATGCGTTCTCGCCCATCTTATTCAGCATGCGGCATAGGGACCGCTCGCCCGAGTTGGAAAACATCCTCGCCGCCGTGTACTCGATTTACGATGAACACGGCATCGCGCACGTCAAGGAAAGCCTGTAGCTATGACTACGCGACGTCGGCCAGCAATTCCGGGCGCAGCGCGCGGATGCGCAGTTCCGTGAAATAGCCGCCCGCCTCGTTGTAGCGCAGGTAGTGGCGGCCGCAGTTCAGGCAGCGTGCCACCTGGCTCAGGTTCGCGGGATAGTAGCGCGGGGCGATGGGCGCATCGATGCTGTCGTAGCGCGTGCCGTGCGGGTGGTACTCGGCAAACGTCGGTTCCTCGTACGGGTCTTCGCGCAGGGTGCCGATTTCTTCAAAGCGGTCCAGCTCCAGCGAGGTAGGCAGGCGCTGCCAGGCGTCGAGCGGGACGGCGCAGCAGCTGCATTTTTTTGTCACCAGCGCCGACGCGGCGGCCAGTGCGGACAAGGCGGGAAAGTCGATGAATACCATGTTCAGCCGTTACAAGGGGGCGGCCCATGGCAACGAGCCTGGCCGCACCCCTTATTCTAGCGCAGTCGCATCCTGCCGATACGCGCACCGCATTTCGCCAGGACCAGCTCGAGCAACAGCAGCATGCCGCCGGAAACGAGCAGCAGCGGCATCAGCGCACACATGGCGGCCGCCGCCAGCCAGGCCAGCATGGAAGGCGACGTCCAGGCGCCCGGCAGCAGCTTGGGCAAGCCCAGCGAGCCTGGCAAGCGCCGCTTGAAAAACATCACCCAGCCCGACACCAGCGAGAACAGCACGCTGGCGCCAAAGACCAGCAGCAAGGCCTGGTTCCACCAGCCGAATTCGCCGCGGTGAAATGGAATGCCGATGGCGGTGGCCTTGCCGAACGCCGTCTGCGCCTCCCAGCCCGCATAGTACAAAGGCTTGCCGCTGTAGGCATCGAATTGCAGGTCGAAGCGCAAGGTGGGCTGGCTGCGGTCGGCCATCGTGGCGCGCCACACATCGTCCTGGCTGGCCGGCGCCGTCAATTGCACGGCGATGGCGGGCGCATGGCTGCGCGCCACCTTCCACGCATCCTGCCAGTCGAGCGGAGCACCCGCCTCGGTCGAATGCAAGCCGCGCGGCGCGGGCGGCGGCGCCTGGCCGCTGACGTCGCGCAGCGCGCGGATGCGCCCGCCTGCCTGCTGGCTCCACGTCAGCCCGGTCGTCAGGATCACGAAGCTGACAATACCGAGCGCCACGCCGAGAAACGCATGCCACTGGCGCCAGCCATTGCGGCCCCGCGCGCCTCGCTTCGGCAAGCCTGATTGCGCGCTGCGCGGCCACCAGAGCACCACGCCCGTCACCAGCATCACCATCAGCCAGCTGGCGGCCAGCTCGATCATCCAGCGCCAGCCATCGTTTTGCAGCAAACGCGAATGCAGCTTTTTTGCCCAGTTGCCGAAACGCTCGCTGCTGGCCAGGCTGCCCAGCACGCGCGCATCATAGGGGTTCACATACATGACGATGGCTTGCGCAGGCAGGCCGAACTTCGGCCTGGCCTTCACCGGCATCCCATGTCCAGCATGTTCATCGTGCGCGCCGCCGGGCGGCGCGAACGCCACCTGCACCGCATCGTCCTGCTGAAACGGCGGCACCACGTGCTGCACCGTCCAGCCACGCGGCGCGGCCCGTTCGGCGGCCGCCACGGCGGCGTCCAGCGGCAGCATGGACGCTTGCGGCGCCACATGATCGAGGTGCTGGTACAGCCTTGCCTCGATCTGCGGCGTGAACACGTACAGGATGCCCGTCAGGGTGGCCACCAGCGCGAAGGGCGAGGCGATCAGCGCGGCCCAGAAGTGGATGCGCCAGTACAGGCTTTTGCGGCGCGCGATGAGAAAGGTGAAATCGTCCATGGCCGTCCTCACAGTGCGCTATAGGTATAGGACAGGCCCAGCATCACGCTGCGCGGCGCACCGGGCGTGTACTGGTTCTGCGTATTGGCCGCGTAGCTGCCCGTGCCCGCGTAACTGCTGCTAGCCGAATCGGCGTAGCGCTTGTCCATCAGATTGCGCACCTGCGCCCACGCTTCCAGCCCGCGCGCGATCTGGTAACTGGCGCGCATATTCAGCAGCGCATGGCCCTTGTACTCCACCGTGTTGGCATTGTTCATCCAGTAGCGGCCCTGGTGCACGGCTTCGAGCGCGATACGCGCGCCCGCCACGGGCTTGTAGCCGACCTCGAACGAGGTGATGTCACGCGGCGCCTGCGGCATGGCGCGGCCGCTGTAATCGAGGGTGGAGGACACCTGGTAGCGCAGGTAGCGGTGGCGCGCGATGGCCGTGGCGAAGCGCGCGTCGAACGGGCCGCTGTCGTAGTTCAGGCCCAGCTCCAGCCCTTCGCTGCGCGTGCGCCCCGCATTGCGGTTTTCGCTATTCCCCGGTGACACGGTATAGCTGACGATGGTGTCGCGCCCGTCGAGCCGGTACAGGGCCGTATCGAGTTTCAAACGCCCCTGCAAAAAAGCCCAGCGCAAGCCCAGCTCATAGTTGTTGTAGACGGACGGCTGCAAGTTGGCGATGCCCGTCTTGCCATACAGCTGGCTCACTTCGGGCGGCGTGAAGCCCTGGCTGACGTTTGCATATGCGCTGCCCGCATGGCCGATGGCGTAGGTGGCGCCCAGCTTCGGGCTCACATGCGAAAAGCTGCGCGACTCGTCGGGCGCGCCGTAATTGACGCTGCCGCCGGGCGCCAGCTGGTTGTGGTAATCGTAGCGGATGGCGTCCGAGCGCCCGCCCAGCACCACGCGCGTGCCAGGCAGCGGAGAGAACTCCCATTGCGCGAAGACGGCCGTGTTGAGGATGTCCGTCTGGTAGTCGCGCACGCCCTGCGGATTGCTGGCATTGGCCAGCGAGTAGCGCAGGTAGCGGCCCGTGGCCGCATCGCGCACGATGGACAGGTTATCGCTGACAAAGGGATTGTCGCTCTTGTCCACATACACGCCGGCGATCAGGCGTGAACGCAGCCAGGCGAATTCCTGCTGGTGCTTCACGTCCAGCCCCAGTGAATCGACGTGGTTGTTGTTGATGACGCCCTTGCACAGCATGCCGACGCAACTGCCTATGGAATACGCGGGAAGCTGCCCATGGTCGTTCTTGCGCGTAAACACGGTGATGGTGCTCGTGCCATTGGCCGTCGTCTGCCCTTCCCACGCCAGATTCATGCGCGTGGTCCTGTCCTTGCGGTAGGTGAACGTATTCAGGCTTTTGCCGGGATTGCGGCGGTAGTCGTTCTCGAACAGGCTGCCCGTCATGGCCGCATCGAGATCCGTGTGGACGATGGTGGCGCGCAGCTGCGACGTGGGGCTGAGCGCATAGTCGGCGCGCAGCGAGAACGAATCCTTGTCGCCATAGCTGTACTCTTGCCAGTTGTCGCGCGAGCGGCGCGAACTGTAATGGGAAAAGCGCAGTCCCAGCGGGCCCCAGGTATCGCTGGCGGCCGTGTCGTAGCGCGTGTAGCCGCCCACGTTATCGCGCCGCACGCCCACGCTTGCCGTCGGTGTCGCGCTGGCGCCGGCCGTGAGGAAATTGACGGCGCCGCCGACGGCATTGCTGCCGTACAGCGAGGAAGCGGCGCCCTTCACCACCTCCACGCCGCTGGCTCCCGCCATGTTCATCTCGTTGAGAGAATTGTGGTTGAAGACGCCCAGCGGACGGATGGGAATGCCGTCTTCCAGGTACTGGTAGACGGCATTGGTGCCGATGGGCTGGCGGATGCTCATGCTGTGCTGTTCGTTGCCCAGGTCATTCCAGTACACGCCGGCGATGCGATTGAGGATATCGCCCATGGTCTTGGGCTTATCGCGTTCCAGCGTTTTGGCATTGATGACGCCGATCGCTTGCGGCGTTTCGGACAGCCACGATAGCGCGCGCGAGCCGGAAACGACGACGGTGTCGATGGCGTGATCAGTTTGGTCAGGTTGCTGCGCCTGCGCGCACGGGTAAGCCACGGTGATGGCCGCGGCCAGCACCAGTAATTTCTTGTTCATGTGATTCTCGTCTAAGTGTGCGGATGCGGCGCGTCACACGCCAAGGTGGACGGCGCCAGCATTGAAAATGCAAAAACTCAGGCGAGAGCGGGCGGCGCGCGCGATTGCGCGGTGGACCAGATGAACAGCGGTGCGGGTGACTGGTAGTACAGGGATGGGAAAATGGCCGTGCCGCTGGCCACAAGCAGCGGCAGCACGGGGCTGGTCGGCGGCAGGCCGACGGAGCCCGCATGCGTGGAACAGAAGGCGCAATGCTCCATCTGCATGACCTTGTCGCCTGACTTTTCATCGGCGGCGCCGTCACCGGCCTGCACAAGCTGGACAAAACGGATGCCGGCCACCGAGCAGATTTCCGCCCAGCCGGAGCCGGATTCCTGCTTGGCGTTGGCGACGGCCTGGGAAATCGATGGCGCGAGCGCCGCCAGCAGGATCGCGAAACAGGCGATCCAGGCGGCGAAGCGGCGCGTGAACAAGGTCATTCCCATGGCCGCATTTTACCAGCGGCCGCCGGGACTGGGTAGCGGAAAGCGGCTCAGGCGGCCGGGCAGGCGGCGTTTCCGCTGTCAAAAGCGCGCACGACACTTGCCGTATCGGCGGCGATGCGGTTCACGGCGCGGCGGTGACCGAGCACCAGTTCATCGTAGCCGGCGCCCACTTTTTCATTGGCGACCGTGCGGCAGGTGACCACCTTGTTGCTGGCCAGCTGGCGCACGCTCCACACAGCGTCGATCAACGCATACTGCCCCATCACGGACTCGAAACGCTGCACATTGGTGCTGATGCGGTACACGGGCAGCTTGTCCGGGTATGGCGTGCGGAACACGTCGATGGCGCCCAGGTCGTTCGTCACGGCCGTCGACAGGGCCTGGCCGATCTCGCCTGCCAGCGGCCCCGCCCAGCGCTGCTGCTCCAGCAATTCGATGCGGCCCGACGGCGCCGTCACAACAAACTGGTTGCGGCTCACCTGCTGCGGCACGCTGACGGCCAGCACCTCGACATAGTATTTGACGGGCTTGGCCGGCTGCGCGTCGGCGCCGCCGCTGAGCGTATAGAAATGCTCGGGCTGGGGCGTGGAGCAGGCGCCCAGCAGGCTGGCCGCCAGCAGCGCGGAAAAAATCGGTTTCATCATTTTTTTTCATCTCCTTTTTTACCGCGGATCAGGGACTCGGGATGACGTTCCAGGTAATCCGACAGCGCGTTCAGCGATTGCAGGGTTTGCGTCAGCTGCTGCAAGGCCTGGCGCACGTCCGACTGCAGCGGCGAATCCTTTTGCAGCACCTGTTCGGCCGAACCAAAAGTCTGTTTCGCCGCCGTCAGGGTGTCGCGCATTTCCGGCACCACCTGGCCATCGAGCTGCTTGAACAGGGTATTGGCCTGCTTGATGGTGGCGTTCAGGTTATTGCCGATCTCCGCGTACGGCACCTGATCGAGCTTGCGGGCGATGCTGGCGATCTGCGTCTGCAGTTCATCGAGGGTATTCGGCACGGTCGGCACTTCCAGCGGGTATTTGTTCGGATCGAGCGCCACCTTCGGCGCTTTCGGGAAGAAGTCGAGCGCGATGTACAGCTGGCTGGTCAGCAGGTTGCCCGTGCGTAGCTGGGCGCGCAAGCCCCGGCTGACCATGCGTTCGAGCAGCTGGTGGCCGGCCGAGCCTTCCTCATCGTCGACGGCGGCCTTGAAGCGCATGCCCAGGCGGGCCGGGTACAGGTTGACGGTGACGGGCATGCGGAAGTTCTTCTTCACGGGGTCGAATTCGATGCCCACCGAACGCACCTCGCCCAGCACGATGCCGCGGAAGTCCACCGTGGCGCCAGGCTGCAAGCCGCGCAGGGACTGGTCGAAATAGAACACGGTGGTGATCGCCTCGCCATCGGGCTCGCGCATGGCGCTGGCCTCGTCGGCCGCCAGGCGGTAGTTGGTGCCGGCCGGCGCCGGTTCGACGGGTTTGCGGCCGTTTTCCGCCTCGAAGGCGATGCCGCCCACCAGCATGGCGGCCAGCGATTGCGTATTCAGTTTGAAACCGTTCGAATCGAGGCGCACGTCGACGCCGCTGGCATGCCACCAGCGCGCATCCTTGCCGACAAACTGGTCGTACGGCGCATTGACGAAAACCGACATGGTGATGCCGTTGCCATCCTTGTCCAGCGCGAAGCTGACCACCTTGCCCACGCGCAGGCGATGGAAGAACAGGGGCGAGCCCACGTCGACGGAGCCGAGGCTGTCCGCATGCAAGGTGTACAGCTTGCCCTTCTGGTCTCCCGCCACGGCGGGCGGGCTCTCCATGCCGATGAAGTTCTCCTTTTTGGCTTCCGACTTGCCCGTGTCGACGCCGATGTAGGCGCCCGACAGCAAGGTGCCCAGGCCCGTCACGCCGCTGGCGCCGATCTGCGGACGCACCACCCAGAAACGCGAATCGGCGGTGGCGAAGCGGCGCGCTTCCTTGCTCATGTCGATCGTCACCAGCACCTTGCTCAAGTCGTCGCCCAGGGTGATGGCGCGCACCTGGCCGATATCGACATCCTTGTACTTGACCTTGGTCTTGCCCGGCTCCAGGCCTTCGGCGCTCTTGAAGCTGACCGTCACCGTGGGTCCCTGGTCGAGGATGGACTTGGCGGCCAGGCCGGCGCCGATCAGCGCGGCCAGCAGCGGAATGAGCCACACCAGCGACGGTAGCCAGCGGCTGGCCGGGTCCACATCGGGTTCGGGCAGAGGCCGCGCGCCGGTTTCGGCAAGGTCGCCCGTTTCTTTGTCAGCCATGCTGTTCTCCAATCACTGTATTGTTTCCGGTATTTGCCGCACTGCTGCGTTTTTCATCCTCTGCCGCCTTGTCGTCGACGGGGTCCCAGATCAAGCGCGGGTCGAACTGCATCGCCGCCAGCATGGTCAGCACCACCACGGCGCCAAAGGCCAGCGCGCCGGGTCCGGCCGTGATCACGGCCAGCGACTTGAAGCGCACCAGCGCCACCGTCAGGGTGACGACAAAGATGTCGAGCATGGACCAGCGGCCGATGAATTCGACCATGCGGTACAAAATGGTGCGCTGGCGCGGCCGCCAGCGCGAACGCCGCTGCGCCGTGAACGCCAGCAGCGCCAGCACGCCCAGTTTCAGCATCGGCACGACCACGCTGGCGATGAAAATGATGATGGCCAGGCCCTTCGAGCCGCTGGTCCAGAACAGCACCACGCCGCTCATGATGGTGTCGTCCTGCGCGCCGAACAGCGATTGCGTCACCATCACGGGCAGCAGGTTGGCGGGAATGTAGAGGATCATGGCGGCGATCAGCAAGGCCCAGGTGCGGTTGATGCTGTCCGGTTTGCGCACGTGCAGGGCCGTGCCGCAGCGCACGCACGCCAGGTGCCTGCCCTTGCCCAGAGGCGGCGCCACCAGGCCGCAGGCATGGCAGGGCAGCACCTTCTCGTCCGGCGCGAAAGCCTTGTAGCGGATGCCGGGCAGCGCCTGGCGGGTCAGGTCGTCGCCCAGGTTCCACAGGGCCTTGGGGTCGAACGAGACGACGATGGCCAGCATCAGGGTCAGCGCGCCAAACGCGAACAGCCCCGGTTGCGGCAGCACCGTGGCCAGGCTGGTCATCTTGACGACGGTGATCAGGATGCCGATCATCAGCACCTCCGTCATGCCCCATTCGCGCGCAGTCTGCACGGCGCGCAGCACGCGGTTAAAGCCCGGCACCTTGACGCCGCAGCGCAAGCCCAGCGCCACATACAGCAGGGAACCGAGTTCGATGGCGGGAAAGAGGATGGTAAACAGGAAGACCATCGTCGCCACGATGTGCATCTGCTCGTACCACAGCACGCGGATGGAACCGAGCAAGGTGGCGCTGGAGGTCAGACCATTGACGTCGAGTTCGACGATGGGGAAAAACTGGGCGATCAGGAAGACGAAGGCGGCGCCCAGGGTCAGCGCCACTACCTTGGTCAATTCGGCCGATGCGCCGCGCGCGTGGGCGCCCCGGTACAGCACCGAGCGGCAACGGATGCAGCGCGCCTTTTCGCGGGGACGCAGCGGACGTTTGCGGTACAACACGCCGCAGTCATGACAGCTAATCAGGTCGTATCGGTGCACAGTATGAAGTTTGCCGGCGCCCGAAGCGCGACTTTCCCATGTTAATGCCAGCCATCATGACAGAGTTGGCATTTTCCTGCACTACGGCACTATTCTTTTTCACTCCCCCGCAACAGCGCCTCCACGGCGCGGCCGATTTGCAGCACTTGACCGTCCGCGCCGGCCAGGCCGCAAATGCCCAGCCCCACGGGCAGCTCGCCTTCCGCATGGCATGGCAAGGACAGCGCGCAGCCGTCGAGGAAGTTGATCACGCTGGCGTTGCGCAGTACCAGGCCATTCGTGGTAAAGAAGGTGGCATCATCCGATTCCAATGGCGCGACCTGCGGCGCGACGATGGCTACGCTGGGCATCAGCCAGGCGTCGTATGGCGCCAGGCGCTGCTCCGCGATGGCGATCAGGCGCGCACGCGCATCGAGTAAATCGATGTAGTCCGCTGCACCCTGCTGCTGGCCGCGGCGGATGCGCGCCGCCACGCGCTGGTCGTACTGCGCGCCCTTCTCTTCCAGCAGCTCCCTGTGCCAGTGCCAGGCTTCCGCCGCCACCAGCCCGCCGCCGCCATTGATACCCGGCAGTTCCAGCAATTCGGGGAAATCGAACTGCTCCACCAGGGCGCCCGCTTGCCGCAGTTGGTCCAGCGCCGCATCGAAAGCCTGCTGCACCTGCGGCTCCACGTGCGTGCCGACGTAGTCAAGGGTAAAACCGAAGCGCAAGCCTTTCAATGCCGGCGCCTGCGCGCCGATGTCATGGCCCGACAGCGCCGCATACAGAATGGCGCAGCAGTCCACGCTGTGGGCGATGGGGCCGGCCGAATCGAGGGAACGCGACAAGGGCACCGTACCGGCCAGCGGCACGGAAGCGGCCGTCGGCTTGAAGCCCGTCAAGCCGCAAAAGGCGGACGGGATGCGGATCGAGCCGCCCGTGTCTGTGCCCAGCGCGCCGGCCGCCATGTCCAGCGCCACCGTCACGGCGCCGCCCGAGGTGGAGCCGCCCGCCACGCGCTCGCCGTCCAGCGGATTGCGCGGCGTGCCGTAATGGGGATTCAGGCCCAGGCCGGAAAACGCGAATTCGCTCATGTTGGTGCGGCCCAGCAGGACGGCGCCGGCCGCGCGCAGGCGCGCCACGGCGCCCGCGTCTGCCTCGGCAGGCGGTGCATCGGCCAGCGCCAGCGAGGCGGCGCTGCTGGTTTGCCCCCTGACGTCGAACAGGTCCTTGATCGAGATGGGCACGCCGGCCAGCGGCGAGGCAACGATGCCGGCGGCGCGCGCCGCATCGCTGGCCCGCGCTTCCATCAGCGCCTGTTCGCCATCGAGGCTGACATAGGCATGGCCGCCCTGCGCCCGGTGCGCCTCGGCGCGCGCCAGCATCTGCTCTGTCAGCGCCACGCTGGTGATGCGGCCGGCGGCCAGGTCGGCCGCCAGTTCTCGGATGGTCTTGGTCATTGTTCTATCCTTCCACGGGCAGGGTTTGTACGGCATAGCGGTGCTGCAGGCGGCGCTGCAAGGCTGGATCATACAGCTCCAGCGCGAACGCGTCGCCATGGCCCATCTCGCCGATGATCGGCTGCGTGCCGCAAAACATGGCGCTGCCCACGGGCAGGCTGGCCTGCCCCGTGTAGCGCTGAATCAGTTCTTCCGGCGACAGCATGCGCGTCACGGGGCCATCCTGGTACAGGGCCGGCACGCCGGCCCGTTCGCGCCAGGAGCGCATCTGCAGCTGGTCCCAGTGGCCGGCCACGTCGGCATAGCGCCACAAGGTGTCGCCCACGGGCTTGCCGCACATCTGCTTCGACACCGTCACGCCATAGCTTTCCACCTTGCGGTCCGTATGATCGGAACCGATTCCCACCAGCAGGCCGTATTCCGTGGAAAACAGCACGAATTCCGCTTCGCCGGACGAATCGCTGCCCGGCACTTCGATGGCCGCGTCGCTCGATAGCAATGCCGCCGAAACCCTGTAAAACGTGGGCACGCTTTTCGGGCGCGCCACGCCGATGGCTTCCAGTTCGGCGATATGGTGTTCCACCATCGCCATGTCGCGGCCCGTCCAGCCGGCAATGATCAGGCGGTCGATATCGAAGGTGACGGGGCCGTGGCCGGCCAGTTGAAAACGCAATGTCGTCATGATGTTATTCTTCAAGAGGGCCGCGGCCCGTTTCGCGCGCCGCAAAGACGGCGGCGCCGGTGATCAGCAAGGCCGCCGCCACGTACAGCGAGACGGCCACGGTGCTGTTATATGAGCGGTACAGGCTGGCGATGACGAGCGGGGCGAAGCCGCCGCCGATGACGCCGGCCAGGGTGTAGGCCAGCGAGGAACCCGCATAGCGCACCTTGGTGGGGAACTGCTCGATGACGAAGGCCGCCTGCGGGCCGTACATGATGGCGTGGATGACCAGGCCCACGACGACGGCCGTGACGATGGCGGCCGGGCTGGCCGTGTCTAACAAGGTGAAGAAGGCAAACGCCCACACGAGGCCCAGGATGGCACCCAGCGCATACACGGGGCGGCGGCCAATCTTGTCCGACACCGCGCCAAACACGGGCACCGCCAGCGCATTGCACGCCGTGCCGACCATGATGGCCGTCAGCGCCAGGGTCGACGACAAGTGCAGCACCGTCGTCACATACGTCAGGGTGAACACCACCACCAGCGCATACAGCACGTCCGAGCCGATACGTACGCCGCCGGCGATCAGCAGACGGCGCCAGTACACGCGCAACACGTCGCCGATCGGCGCTTCCGCCTTCGCATCCTGCTGGTCGAGTTCCTTGAACAGCGGGGTTTCCTCGATGCCGCTGCGTATCCACATGCCGAACGCCACCAGCAGGAGACTGGCGATGAACGGCATGCGCCAGCCCCAGTCCATGAATGCTTCATGCGGCAGCAGGTACGTGATCAAGCCGATGCAGCCGGTCGCCAGCAAGGTGCCGAACGATGGCCCCACCTGCGTCCACGAGGCGTTGCGTCCCCGCTTGTCCGGCGCGCCGTGTTCGACGGAGATCAGCACGGCGCCCGCCCATTCGCCACCGAGCGCAATGCCTTGCACGAAACGCAGTGCCACCAGCAGGATGGGGCTCCAGATGCCGGCCGTCGCGTACGTCGGCAAGAGGCCCATCAGGCCCGTCGTCACGCCCATCAGCATCAGGGTCACCACCAGCACCCAGCGGCGCCCCAGCTTGTCGCCCAGATGGCCGAAGATCACGCCGCCGATGGGGCGCGAGATATAGCCGACCGCATACGTGGAAAAGGCCAGGATGGTGCCCGTCAGCGGGTCGAACGAGGGAAAGAACAGGTGATTGAAGATCAGCGCGGCCATGGTGTTGTAGACGGTGAAGTCATACCATTCCAGGGTCGTGCCGACCATGCTGGCCGTGGCCAGGCGGCCCGTCTTGGCCGTCGTGGCCTTCTCGCCCGGTGCCTGGGCTGCCGGATGCGCAGCGTTCGTATATGTGCTCATAGCCTACCTCTCTCGTCAGTTTTATTGCAGGCCCGGCGCAGGATGCTTTGCCCTGCGCCGTGGCCCGTGTCTCGTGTTATCGGTGCCGGCAAGATGCGCGCGGCCGTGTCAGGCAGCGCGCAGGTCCGCCTCGCGCAGTTGCCAGGACAACTGCAGGATGGCCGCCTGTTCCGCATCGAGTCCCAGCGCCGCGCTGGCGGCATTGGCGGCTGCCATGGCGGCGCTTTCGGACGACGCGTCGATCAGGAAAATCGGGTCGAGCACGCGGCCCTCCGTCCGTTCCGCCGGCAGAGGGCCGGACAGATTCGCGTCCGGTGTCAGCAGACGCGTGGCGATGACGCCGTCGATCTGCAGCAGCTTCGTTCCCAGCGCGGTCATGGCGTCCACGGCTTGCGCGTCCTGGCCGATGGCGGGCGCGCCCAGGCGCAGCACGGCCAGCCAGGCGCCCGTGCCCATGCCCGTTTCCGCCTCGATGGCACATACACGGCGCATCGGGTCGACCATACGCTGCAAGTTCGTCAGCGACCATGGCGTCTGCTGGCCGAAAGCCTTGAAGTAGTCGGGCGTCTGGAAGGCGCCCAGCGACACGGTGCGGTACAGGCCCAGATATTTGCGCGGGCCGCGCACGCTCTGGTAGCGCGTGCCGCTGACGAAGCCGGGAATGCGCACGCGCTCTTCCACGTGTTCGCGATCGTACCAGCGGTTGAAATCGCGTTCGTGTTCGGGGTCGGCGCTGGTCCAGACAAACAGCATGCCTGGCAAGGTGGGGGACGTCGTCATGATGGTTCCGTTCTGCGTTATGGGTGGTGTGCCAACCCAGAATAGGTGGCACGCCATCACTTGGCAAACGGGTTATTCTGAACGCGACTGATAAGTTTTTCTTGTGGGTGGGGCCAACAATGTTGTCGGATTACGCGCCGGGGCGCTAATCCGACCTACGCCACCGCGTCAAGCTCCGTACTCCTCCGCAAGCCCCACACTGAATCGGGCCGCCTCCTCGCACGCCAGCATGGCCACCAGCTGGATCGCTTCCGTAGTGATGTCTTCGCTGTAACTGATGACGATGCGCTGCGGCGCCAGGCTGCTGGTGCAGGGAATCAGGGCGATGTGGCCCTGTTCGATTTCCTCGCGCAGGGGCGCCAGCGGCAGCACGGCGATACCGAAGCCCGCTTTGACCAGGCGCACGATGGCGGAGATCGAGCTGACGCAATGGACCCGTCCCAGCTGCACGCCCTCGTCCTGGCACAGCGCCTTTAAAGCGGAATGCGGCTGCGAGCCCCGGTTCATGGTGATGATCGGATGCTGCGCCAGTTGCGCCACCGTATATGGCTTGCCCGTGTCGGGCCAGTCGGCGGCCCTGCCGGCCCAGCCCATGGCGATGGCGCCGCTGCCCGTGCTGCGGATATGGTCGCCCGTCAGCATGTCCGTCTGCAGCGCGATATCGAGCTCGCCCTGCTGCAGCTGTTCGTGCAGGCGGCGCGTCGATTCCGACGTCAGCTGAATCTCGATACCCGGATAGCGCTCCTGCACGCGCTGCAGGAACGGGATCAGCCACGTATGCACGATGGTTTCGATGACGCCGATGCGCACCTCGCCCGTGATCAGCGCAGGCGAGGAATTGGCCGCATACATGTCGCGGCACAGTTCCAGCATGCGTTCGGCGTACACGAGCAGATTGCGCCCGGCAAAAGTCAGGCGGATTTCACGCGCGTCGCGGTCGAACAAACGCGTGCCGAAATCCTGCTCCAGCGACGCGATGCGGTTCGAGATGGCCGCCTGCGTGATGTGCAGCTTGTCGGCCGCCGTGCGAAAGCTGCCCAGCCGCGCAGCCCAGACAAACGCTTCGAGAAAACGGGTATTCAATGGGGGCTCTTCTTCACAGGTTGAGTGTCCGCCCCATTGTAAGCCAAAGCACCCGCCCTATTTCTCGCCCAGGAAGTCGAGCAGGGTCAGGGCCACGATCTTGCTCGCCTTGCGCAAATCGTCGAGCGCCAGGCGCTCGTCGGCCTTCTTCGCGTTCGACTCTGGCACCGTGCGCGGGCCGGCGCCATACAGCACGGCAGGAATGCCACGCTCGCCATACAGACGCGCATCCGCATACAGGGGCGTGCCGAGGGCGGGAATGGTCTCGCCCAGAATCGCTTGCGCGTTTTTCTGCAGGCTGCCGACCAGCTGTTCGGAACCGGGCAAGGGCCGCAGCGCGTGCGACAGCAGCAGGCGACGGATCTCGAGGCGGATGCCAGGCTCGCCGCGCACGGCGTCCTCGATCAGCGCGCGCACCTGCGCCTCCACCGCCACCGGGTCTTCTTCGGGAATCATGCGGCGGTCCATCTTCATGACGACCTTGCCTGGCACCACATTGGTGTTCGTGCCGCCGTCGATGCGGCCCACCAGCATGGTGGGCGAGTCGATGCCGGCGACTTTCGATTTGATCTTTTTCAGCTCCGGCAGCTGGCCATAGATGGCATTGAGGATCTTGTTGGCCGCCTGCAGCGCGTCGTGCCCCGTCTCCGGCATCGAGCCGTGGCCCGACTTGCCGTGCACGGTGATTTCCAGCTGCAGGCAGGCGTTGTGCGCCGTGACGATGCCGTAGCTGAAACCGGCGGCGATGACGAAATCGGGTTTCGTCAGCTGCTGTTCCAGCAGCCAGCCCGGCCCCAGCAAGCCGCCGAATTCCTCGTCGTACGTGAAGTGCAGTTCCAGCTGGCCCTTCAAGGGAATGCCCAGGGCTTCGAGCGCGCGCGCGGCAAACACATAGGTGGCGAAATCGCCTTTCGACACGGCCGTCGCGCGGCCATACATATAGCCGCCGTCGATCTGCCCGCCGTACGGCGGATACGTCCAGTTGTCGCCGGGCGGCACCACGTCGCCATGCGCATTCAGGGCCACGGTCGGCCCGCCCGCCGCATATGGCCGGCGCACGATCAGGTTGGTGATGCTTTGCATGCCATATGCCTCGACCTGGTCCTTTGGGACGGCATGCTTTTCAGCGTTCCAGCCATACGCCTGCAGCAGCTGCGCCACCAGGTCCGCATGGGGCCCGTTATTGCCGGGCGGCGTATCCGTCGGCTGCTGCACCACCTTCTGTAAAAATGCGACTTCCTCGTCGAAGTGTTCGTCGATCCAGGCCGTGATTTTTTCTGCGTGCGTAGTCATTTTGCTCCTTGCATGGTCTGTTGCAGCCAGGCGCCAAGCTCGCTGCGCTCGGCCTCCGTCATATTGGTCAGGTTCCCGATCGGCATGGCTTTCAGCTCGATGGCCTGCTTGTAGATTTGCGCCGCGTGCTGGCGTATTTCCATTTCATTATCGAACATCATGCCGGCCGGCGCCGTGGCGAAGCCGGGCTGCGTGGGCTGGGCCGAATGACAGGTGGCACAGCGCTGGGCGATGATGGCATGCACGGCCTTGAACTGCGCGGACGGGTCCACTGCGGCCACGGCAGCTACCGGCGCTGGCGCCTTCGGTGCGATGGCCACGGCAACGGCCAGCAACAGGGCAACGCCGAGAGCCGGATAACGCCACTCGACACGTCCCTTGTGGCGCAGGTTGAAGAAGTGGCGAATGAAGACGCCGGCCGCCATGATCAGCGCCAGCACCAGCCACGCGTGGTCGTTCCGGTAGGTCATCGCGTAGTGGTTGCTGATCATGATGAACAGCACGGGCAACGTGAAATAATTGTTATGCACGCTGCGCTGCTTGGCCTTCAAGCCATGCTTCGGGTCGGGCAGCTTGCCGGCGGCCATGGCCTCGACCATCTTGCGTTGGCCGGGAATGATCAGCATCAGCACATTGGCCACCATGATGGTGCCGATCATGGCGCCCACGTGGATGTAGGCGGCACGCCCGCTGAGCAAATGCGTGAGCACGTAGGCGGCGCCGACGATCAGCGCGAACACCGTCACGCCGAACCACAGTTCATGTTTGGCCAGCGGGGAACGGCACAGCAAATCGTACACGGTCCAGCCGATGACGAGGGTGGCGATGCCGATGCCGACAGCCTGGCCGCTGGAGATGTCCGCCACGGCCTTGTCGATCATCATGGCCTGGGCATTGAAATAATAGGCAATCGTCAGCAGCGCAAAGCCGGACAGCCACGTGGAATACGCTTCCCACTTGAACCAGTGCAGCTCCTTCGGCAGTTCGGCCGGCGCCACCAGGTATTTTTGCGGGTTGTAGAAGCCGCCGCCATGCACGGCCCACAATTCTCCCGACACGCCCTTCTTCGCCAGCTCGGAGCCGGGCGCGGGTGGGCGGATCGAGTTATCGAGCCAGACGAAATAAAAGGAAGCACCGATCCAGGCGATGCCCGTGATGACGTGCAGCCAGCGGACGATCAGGTTCAGCCACTCAAGGCCGTACGGGATCAGGTAGGCAAATACTTCCATAAATTTCCTCTAGTCAGACCGAACCAATATTCGTGCCAATCTACACAAGATAAACGGATTTACCGCCCATCACATGAAAAATATCGTATATTTGACATATTCAAATCGATATACAACAGAGCCACCGCCACATGTCCAGCCTGCCGCAACACCTCGACCTGCATTTGATCCGCATCCTCTACCTGCTGCTGGTGGAAAAGAATGTCTCGCGCGTGGCATTGAAGCTCAATCAGCCGCAGCCCTCGATTTCCGCCTCCCTGCGCAAGCTGCGCGAATTGACGGGCGACCCGCTGCTCGTGCGCGGCGCGCGCGGCATGGTGCCGACCCAGCATGGCGAAAGCCTGCTCAATCCGGCCAAGCGCATCCTCGACCAGACGGAAAGCCTGTTCGTCAAGAAGACGCCGTTCGTGGCGCAGGAAGAGGCGCGCACCTTCCACATCGCCGCGCCCGACTACCTGGACAGCCAGTTCCTGCCCAACGTGGTGGCCCTGCTGCGCCGCGGTTCGCCGAAAAGCCGCGTCGTGCTGCATAGCCTGGGGCCCGGCATCGACCATATCCGCCAACTGTCCGATGGTGGCCTGGACCTGGTGATCGCCAACTGGGACGAGCCGCCCGCGCACCTGCATATCTCGAAGCTGTTCGAGGACCCCATCATCTGCGCCATGCATGCGGAAAACGCCTATGCGCGGCGCACGGCCAGCGACGCCATGACCCTCGACGATTATCTGAGCCTGCCCCACGTGGCGCCGTCGCAGATGATGCCCGGCTACCACGGCGTGATCGATTCCTTCCTCGAACGGCAAAACCTGCAGCGCAACGTCGTGGTGGAGTCGGCGTACTTCGGCCTGATTCCCTACATGCTGACGCAGACGGACCTGGTACTGACCACGGGCCGGCAATTCATGCGCTTCTATGAAAAGACCCTGCCGCTGAAAACGTACACCGTGCCCCTGAAATTTCCGCCGATGCGCTTTTACCAGCTGTGGCACCAGCGCGTGCACCAGGCGCCCGAGCACAAATGGCTGCGCGACCAGGTCAGCGCGGCCGCCAAGGCGCTGGTGCAGCGATAGCCGCTATCAGCGCGCGCATATAATGGACGCAGAACGGGGCGCTATCATCACTGCTTGCATGATCGGAAAACCATGACCACCCTTTCAGACCTGAACGCCGGCAGCCAGGCCGATTTTATCGCGCACCTGCACGGCATCTACGAACATTCGCCCTGGATCGCCCAGCGCGCGGCCACCGCCCGGCCGTTTGCCAGCCTGACGGCACTCAAGACGGAACTGCAGCGCGTGCTGGCGCAAGCCTCGCCCGAAGAGCAACTGGGGCTGATCCGCGCCCACCCTGAGCTGGCCGGCAAGGCCGCCATTGCCGGACAACTGACGGCGGAATCGACGCGAGAGCAGGCCAAGTCCGGCCTGAACCTGTGCAGCGCCGACGAATTTTCCACCCTGCAGCGCCTGAACAGCGACTACAACGCCAAGTTCGGCTTTCCCTTCATCCTGGCCGTCAAGGGCCCGACGGGCGAAGGCTTGACGCGCCAGGACATCATCGCCACGTTTGCGCGCCGCCTGAAGAACCGCCACGCCGATGAACTGGCCGAGTCGCTGCGGCAGATCAAGCGCATCGCCGAGCTGCGCCTGAACGAGCTGTTCGACGTGCGCCTGGACTTCGGCCCGGCCATCATGCAGCAGGCCGAAACCCTGGCCGGCTGGAGCGACAGCGATTACAACCTGACCTGCGCCTACCTGACGCCGGCGCACCAGAAAACGGCCGCGCAGCTGGCCGACTGGATGCGGGACGCGGGCATGCAGGTGCACATCGACGCCGTCGGCAATGTGGTCGGCCGCTATCTGTCCGACACGCCCGATGCAAAAACCCTGATGACAGGATCGCACTACGACACGGTGCGCAATGGCGGCAAGTACGACGGCCGGCTGGGCATCGTGCTGCCGATTGCCGTCGTGCGCCACCTGCACGAACGGGGCGAAAAGCTGCCGTTTCACTTCGAGGTCGTCGGCTTCGCCGAAGAAGAAGGCGTACGCTTCAAGAGCACGTTTTTGGGCAGCACGGCCGTCACGGGCAAGTTCGACGTGTCGCTGCTGGAGCAGTTAGACGCGGACGGCGTGAGCATGCGCGACGCGCTGGCCGCCGCCGGCCACGAGGCGGGCGCCATCGGCGCCATCGCGCGCGATCCCGCCAGCTTGCTCGGCTATGTGGAAGTGCATATCGAGCAGGGTCCCGTGCTGCTCGAGCGCGACCTGCCCCTGGGGATTGTCACGGCGATTGCCGGCAGCTCGCGCTACCTGGTCAATCTTGGCGGCGTGGCCAGCCACGCGGGCACCACGCCCATGACCATGCGCAAGGACGCGGCCAGTGCTGCCGCCGAAATCATCCTGCTGGTGGAACAGCGCTGCAGCCAGGGGGAAGCGCTGGTGGGCACCGTGGGCCAGCTGCACGTGCCCAACGGCTCCGTCAACGTGATCGCCGGCGCCTGCACCCTGTCGCTCGATATCCGCGCAGCCGTTGATGCCGTGCGCCAGGCGGCCGTCGACGACATTCTCGATGGCATCGCCGCCATCTGCGCGCGGCGCCAGATCGACTACCAGCTGGAACTGCTGCTGTCGGCGCGTGCGGCACCGTGCGCACCGTGGCTGATGGCGCAGCTGGCGCAAGCCGTGGAATCGGTCGGCATCGAACCGTATGCGCTGCTGTCGGGCGCCGGCCACGACGCCATGGCCATGGCCGCCATCACCGACGTGGCCATGCTGTTTACCCGCTGCGGCAATGGCGGCATCAGCCACAACCCGCTGGAAACCATGACGGCCGACGACGCCGACATCGCGGCGCGCGCGCTGCTGGCGTTTTTGCGCGGCTTCCAGAAGACACGCATGTAACAGGAAAGAAAATGATGGAAAGGCCGGGCAGCACGTCCGGATGTTGCGTGGAAGACAATCAAACCGGGTGCATGCCGGCATTATGGTGTATGTTGTGCAGTAACAACGAAATTCTGCGGTGCCTGCCTCGATCCACGCAGAAGTTTGTAGCAAGCTGAAGTCAGGTCCGCTACAAACCACCACATTATGCTATTTTTCACAAACTGAAGCGTGCTATGGCTCGCAGTGAAAGGACATTCGTATATATGGAACCTGATTTTCAGAGAGCTGCCCGCTATTTACAGCAGATGGTGGCTGATGGTCACCAACCACATAAGCTTCCGTACAGCCCAGTTCAGTACTTGTACTCAATGTATCGATCAAAATTCCAATCGCGCTACGTGCTACCAGCTGTGAATCACCAATTGTCTCAATACCCTGGAAATATTGGACTGATGCTTCCGGCATACTAGAAGCAATGGGCTCATGGCTGGATAACGAAAGCATGTACAAAAAAGCCCTGTCTTGCTGCCGTATCAAATCCACTCCAAAATTAATCATATCTTCATCACAGATACCAAGGAATGGTCCTGGACAGGTTTTCAGCTTGCTCATTTCAGGTTGGAAATATGCATGGTCGATACCCAAGCTTTTCCAGACGGTATCGCGGGCATAAAACATTTTTTGATAACCATGTACTCCGAAAACCTCATACCCTTTATTTTTCATGTAGGCCGGAGCACAACCATCAGCCATTGCTGAAAAATTAGTACTTGCATCAAACTGAATATATTCAGAGCATAACTCACGAATCTCTCCCTGCATGGTCGAGCCGTGATAATCAGTGAATCCTGTCTTCAGCACTTTCACGCCGCGGCTCTTCAGCTTCTTTTCGACCGCCACCAACGATCCATGGCTTTCCCCCCACGACTCCACTAGCATCAAAACCATTTTTGCAGGCATTGAACTTTCACCTTTCACATGATTCAAAAAGGTCGGTTCGCTGGTTTTCCCTAAAGAATTTTCTTTTTTTGAAAAACCATCACTGATCAGCGTTTTAATGGCAAAAGGTGACGGCGTGATAATTTTATTGCGAATCTCACTTGCGCCAACATCCAGCACCAGCAGCACCCCCTTGAATAATATAAGGGAAAAACCAATAAAAAAAGCAACACGCCTGAATTCCAATGAAGTTTTCCGATAAACATCTGAATACAGGAAAAAAAACATTAGTAAAAAAAACAAGGAACAGGTTAACAATATCGGCACCGGGGAATTTCCCAAAACAGCAAACAAGTAAAACTCATACGAACTGGGTCGAATATTCCAACTTGACAATATGGAAACCAAAAAAACAAAAATCCATACAAATTTTATTAAAAACGAAACCCATCTCTTGAAACTTTTTTCCAGATAAGGAAAAAACAGTGGCTCGACGCAGATATAGATACTGCCAAATGCAAAGCTCCATATTAAGCTAGGCAATAGCATCCATAAAAAACAGCGCACATATATGATTTTTTCAGAATAAGTTGAAAAAATCGGTTTTTCTTGCAATGTGAAAATTGAACTCATAGATAGGCAATACTAAAAATGGCATTTTGTCAGCGCACAAAGACACCCGAAGGCCATGACATCTGCCTAACGGTTTAATTATTTTTTTGCACATATTGTAACACGCTTGTCACAAATCTTCTTTACCATACCCGGAACAGAAAACGACGTACAGCTGGAATAAAAAAACATCGTATTTAAAATGGCAATTTTGCATCACTTCTTGACATTATGAACTGCAAGTCAAGTTAAGGAATAATTGATATTAAAAGCTGGCGGAAATTGTATTTCCGGATAAGTGAGAGGTTGCCGCAATCAAGGTCGTTGCCATATATACGCCCGCACCGATTGGTGTCGCGACGGTGTGCTCACTTGCAAAAACAGAAAAAGTGACAGAAGACGCAGGGTGCGCCACGCTCGACGCGGTGCGGTAGACGAAAACCGAATGTCCGCCAGATGCCAGGAAGTCAGGCTGGCGGGCCATTGGTGACCGCCGCCATGACTTCATCATGTTGAAGAAACAAAATAAACGGCACGCCTGACGATTTTTTCTACACCGCCACGGCCCGCTCCAGCATCGCGTGCAGCAGCACGTTGCAGCCCGCTTCCAGGTGCTCGGGCTTGGCGTCTTCGATTTCATTGTGGCTGATGCCGTCCTTGCACGGTACAAAGATCATGCCGGCCGGAGCCAGCCGGGCCGCGTAGATGGCGTCGTGGCCGGCGCCGGAGACCACGTCCATCACGGAGTAGCCGAGTTTTTCAGTGGCGTTGCGCACGGCGCCCACGCAGTCGGGGTGGAACGGGCATGGCGGGTAGTAGGACACTCTTTCCAGTGAAATGCCCAGACCCGTCCTGTCGCGCGTAGCATCGATGAAGGCCGTGATCTCGCCATGCATGGTGTTGAGCAGTTCGTCGTTCACGTTGCGCAGGTCGATGCTGAATTTCACCTCGCCGGGGATCACGTTGCGGCTGTTCGGGAAGACCTGCACCATGCCCACGGTGCCGCGCCCATACGGCGGGTAGCGGTTGGCAATCGCCACCACTTCCTGCATGATGGTGGTGGCCACCTGCAGCGCATCCTTGCGCAGTCCCATGGGCGTGGGGCCCGCATGCGCTTCCATGCCCGTCACCACACAGTCGTACCACGACAGGCCCATCACGGCAGGCACGACGCCGATGACTTTATCGGCATCTTCCAGCACGGGGCCCTGCTCGATATGCGTTTCAAAGTAGGCGCCGATCGGATGGTCGCCCGGCACCTGCTCGCCCTTGTATCCGATGCGCGCCAGTTCCTCCCCCACGGTTTTGCCTTCCGTGTCTTTCGCTGCATACGCCGTTTCGAGCGAAAAGGCGCCGCAAAATACGCCGGAACCCATCATCACGGGCACGAAGCGCGAGCCTTCCTCGTTGGTCCAGAAGGCCACTTCGATGGGCGCCTGCGTCTTGATCTTCAGATCGTTCAGGGTGCGCACCACCTCCAGTCCCGCCAGCACGCCGTAATTGCCATCGAACTTGCCGCCAGTCGGTTGCGTGTCGATATGGCTGCCCGTCATCACGGGCGGCAAGGTGTTATCTACGCCGTCACGGCGCATGAAGACATTACCGATCTGGTCAATCGTGATGCTCATGCCCGCTTCGCGCCCCCAGCCCACCACGAGGTCGCGTCCCTGCTTGTCCAGGTCCGTCAGGGCCAGGCGCTTGACGCCGCCCTTCGCTGTCGCGCCGATCTGCGCCAGCTCCATCAGGGCCGCCCACAATCGTTCGCCATTGATACGCAATGCATCCATCGTCAACTCCTTATGCGGCCGTGGCGGAAAAGGCAGGACGCTCGATATAGCGCCCCGCCCCTTCGACGGCCATCAATTCACCCTGGTGAAACACCACCTTGCCGGCGGCAATCGTGGTGCTGGGGATGCCGCGCACGGTGCGCCCTTCGAAGACGTTGAAGCCTCCCTTGGCGAACTGCGTGGCGGCGGAAATGGTGCGCGTGCCCTGCGGGTCCCACAGCACGATGTCGGCGTCGCTGCCTGCGGCGATGACACCCTTGCGCGGATACATATTGAAAATCTGTGCCGCATTGTTGGAACTGACCTTGACGAATTCGGAAGGCGTGAGCATGCCGGAATTGACGCCAGCGTCCCACACGACGGCCATGCGTTCCTCGACGCCGCCGCAGCCGTTCGGGATGCGCGTGAAGTCGTCCTTGCCGGCCGCCTTCTGCTCGGCGCAGAAGGTACAGTGGTCGGTGGCCGTCGTGTGCAGGTTGCCGCTTTGCAGACCATGCCACAGGGCCGATTGATGGTGCTTGCCGCGGAATGGCGGGCTCATGACGTGGCCGGCCACGTAATCGAAATCATCGCTCTGGTAGACGCTGTCGTCGATCACCAAGTGGCCCGCCAGCGCCTCGCCATACACGCGCTGGCCGTTGGCACGCGCCCGTGTGATGGCGTCGAGCGACTCGGCGCACGAGACATGCACGATGTACACGGGGGTATTGAGGACGTTGGCAATGGCGATGGCGCGGTTGGCCGCCTCCGCTTCCACGGCCGGTGGGCGCGACAGCGGATGCGCCTGCGGTCCGGTGATCCCCTTTTTCAGCAACGCTTGCTGCAACTGAAAAACCAGCTCGCCGTTTTCCGCATGCACGGTGGGCAGCGCCCCCAGTTCCAGCGAACGGGTAAAGCTTTTCACGAGGGTTTCATCGTCGGCCATGATGGCGTTTTTATAGGCCATGAAATGCTTGAAGCTGTTCACGCCATGCTCGCGCACGAGGGTGCCCATCTCTGCATGTACCTGCTCGCTCCACCATGTGATCGCCACGTGGAAGGTGTAGTCGCCGGCCGCCTTGGCCGACCACTCGCGCCATTGGTGATAGGCCTCGATCAAGGATTGCTTCGGCGCGGGAATGACGAAGTCCATGATGGTGGTGGTGCCGCCTGCCAGCCCCGCCGCCGTGCCCGTGAAAAAATCGTCGGACGTTACGGTGCCCATGAAGGGCAAGTTCATGTGCGTGTGCGTGTCGATCCCGCCCGGCATCACGTACAGGCCGCCCGCGTCGATCACGGTAGCCCCTGCCGGTACCGCCAGGTTCTCGCCGACGGCGGCGATGATGTCACCCTCGATCAGCACATCGGCGCGAAACGCGCGGTCGGCGTTGACGACGGTACCGCCACGTATCAGTGTAGTCATCTTGTCTCCTTCAGTGATTACGACTGCGGCGCCTGCTGCACGTGCGCCACGGCCTTGCCCTTCATCATGACGCCGTACACGACGGCGGCGATGGCCACGCCCACGAACCAGGCGTAGGTGTAAATGGTTTTGAAGCCTTCGGCCACGTCGGGAAACGCCGTGGGAAAGGCCGCGTTCAAAAAGCCCGGGATGTTCGGCAGCACGGCGATGACAAAGGCGATCAGCGCCGCCATGTTCCAGCCATTGCCATATGAGTAGACGCCGTCGTCGCGGTACAGCTGCTTCACATCAAGCTGCGTCTTGCGCACAAAATAATAGTCGACGATGAGGATGCCGGCGATGGGTCCCAGCAGGGCCGAGTAGCCGATCAGCCACGTGAAGATATAGCCCTGCGTCGACTCGAGCACCTTCCACGGCATCATGACGATGGCGATGAAGGCCGTGATGTAGCCGCCCATCTTGTACGAAATCTGCTTCGGCGCCAGCGAGGAAAAATCGTACGCCGGGCCCACCAGATTGGCCGCCAGGTTGACGCTGACCGTATCGATCAGGAGAATGATCAGGGCGATCAGCACGGCGGCGCCCGTCATGCGGCTGGCCAGGTCGACAGGGTCCCAGATGGCCTTGCCGTACATTACAACGGAACCCGCCGTGACGATGACGGCCAGCATGGCCAGGAGACCCATGGGCACGGGCAAGCCGATCGACTGGCCGATCACCTGGTCGCGCTGCGTCTTGGCGAAGCGTGTGAAGTCGGGGATGTTCAATGCCAAGGTGGCCCAGAAGCCCACCATGGCCGTCAGCGATGGCCAGAAGACGCTCCAGAACTGGCCCGCCTTTTTGCCGCCGGGGATGAACTGCGATGGCTGGTCCAGCAGGCTGGCCACGCCGCCGGCCTTGCTGTGCACCCAGTACAGCAGCACGAAGCAGATGAGGATTTTCAGCGGCGCCGTGTAGGTTTCCAGCTTGCGGATCGATTCCATGCCATGCAGGATGTAATAGAACTGGATGGCCCAGAAAGCCAAAAAGCACAGCAACTGGCTGCCGTTGATGCCCAGGCCCGCGATCTTCTCGCCGCCCAGTTCATGGCCCACCAGCACGCCCATCAGGGTGTAGATCATCTGCCCCCCGAACCAGGTCTGGATGCCGTACCAGCCGCAGGCGACGATGGCGCGCATCAGGGCCGGCAAGCGCGCGCCCATGGTGCCGAACGAGGCGCGCGCCAGCACGGCATACGGGATGCCGTACTTGGTGCCAGCATGGCCGATCAGCAGCATGGGCAGGAGCACGATGGCGTTGGCGAGAAATACCGTGAGCACGGCCTGGTAACCGGACATGCCGCTGTCGATCAAACTGGCCGACAGGGTGTAGGCGGGAATGCACATCACCATGCCGACCCACAGCGCGGCAAAGTGATACCAGCGCCAGGTGCGCTGCGCCGCCGTGGTGGGCGCCAGGTCTTCATTCCAGAGTTGCGTGTTGCCTGAATAGTCGTGGTTCACAGGTATGCTCCATCGGTTGGGAGGGGATCGGTTTTATAGAAACGGCGCGACCTTTAAGTCAATCTAGCTTACCGCAAAGGCCGGCCGCTGTTTACAAATAAAACGCACGCAATAACCGTGCCCTATGCCGACTCCGCCAATGCCCGAGGGTTGCGCGGATCCTGCGTCCAGTTCATGTATGGCTTGCCTGTCGTCTGCGGCACCATCGTGATGCAGCCCTGCACCGGACAGGTGATTTCGCACAGGTTGCAGCCCACGCATTCATCCTTGATCACCTCATAGGTGCGCGTGCCGGCGGCGTCGATCAGCTGCGCAATCGACTGGTGCGACGTGTCTTCGCAAGCCACGTAGCACTTGCCGCATTTGATGCAGTCGTCCTGGTTGATCTGCGCGATGACCTGGTAATTCATGTCCAGGTATTTCCAGTCCGTCGTGTTGGCCACGGCCTTGCCGGAAAAGTCGCTGATGCGTTCATAACCCTTTTCATCCATCCAGCGCGACAGGCCATCCTTCATCTCTTCGACGATGCGGAAACCATGCAGCATGGCGGCCGTGCACACCTGCACGCAGCCGGCGCCCAGGGCGATGAATTCGGCCGCGTCGCGCCAGTTGCCGATGCCGCCGATACCGGAAATGGGCAAGCCGCGCGTCTGCGGATCGCGGGCGATTTCCGCCACCATGTTCAGCGCGATCGGTTTGACCGCAGAGCCGCAATAGCCACCGTGCGTGCTGGCGCCACCCACGATGGGCAGGGCCACCATGCGGTCCAGGTCCAGCGAGGTAATCGAGTTGATGGTGTTGATCAGCGAGACGGCATCCGCGCCGCCCGCCTTGGCCGCGCGCGCCGGCATGCGCACGTCCGTGATATTGGGCGTGAGCTTGACGATGACGGGCAAACGGCTGTGCTTTTTGCACCAGGCGGTGACCATCTGCACGTACTCGGGCACCTGGCCCACGGCCGCGCCCATGCCGCGCTCCGGCATGCCGTGTGGGCAGCCGAAATTGAGTTCGATGCCGTCCGCCCCCGTCGCCTCGACCTTGGGCAGGATGTCGGCCCAGTAGTGTTCTTCGCAAGGCAGCATCAGCGAGACGATCATGGCACGGTCGGGCCAGTCCTTCTTCACCTGCGTGATTTCGCGCAGGTTGATCTCCAGCGAGCGGTCGGTGATCAGCTCGATATTGTTGAAGCCGACCACTTCGCGGTTCTTGCCGTACAGGGCGGAATAACGCGACGAGACGTTGACGGCGGCCGGGTCTTCGCCCAGGGTTTTCCACACGACGCCGCCCCACCCTGCTTCGAACGCGCGCACCACGTTGTAGGCCTTGTCGGTCGGCGGTGCGGACGCCAGCCAGAAGGGATTCGGCGCCTTGATGCCGCAAAATTCGATGCTGAGATCAGCCATTATGCAGCCTCCACTTTATTGAACAAATCGGAATGGATGGCCAGTGCGGCCAGCTTGCCATGCTGGACGGCTTGCACCGTCAAGTCCTGCCCCGGCGCCACGCAATCGCCGCCCGCATAGATCCCCGGCAGCACCGTGCGAAAGCCCCCATCGACGGCGATCTTGTCGCCTTCACGTTTCAGCAGCGACGCCATCGGGTCATGCAGCACTTCCGTGTCGAGGCTCTGGCCGATGGCCTTGAAGATGGCGTCGGCCGCCACGTCGAACGTTTCCCCCGTTCCCGCCAGACGCGTGCCCTGCATGACCGTTTTTTCGAAACGCATGCCGGCCACCTTACCGCCAGCGTCGAGCAGCACTTGCTGCGGCTGGGCCCACGTCAGCATGCGCACCTGGTTCGCCTTGGCGATTTCCTGTTCATGGTGGGTGGCCGTCATGGCGTCGAAACCGCGCCGGTAGACGAGCGTGACTTCCTCGGCGCCCAAGCGCTGGATCTGCACGGCCATGTCGATGGCCGTATTGCCGGCGCCGATCACAATCGCGCGCTTCGGCACGGGCAGCGCGGCCAAGTCGTCCGCCTGGCGCAGCGCGGCGATGTAATCGACGGCGGCCAGCAAGCCCGGCGCATCCTCTCCCGTCAAGCCCAGCTTGCGGCTGGCGCCCAGGCCCAGTCCCAGGAAGACGGCGTCGTACTGCGCGTGCAAGTCGCGCAGCTGCACGTTCTCGCCCAGCGCCTGGCGACATCGAATCTCGATGCCGCCGATGTCCAGCAGGAAGTCGATTTCCTTTTGCGCGAAATCGTCCGTCAGCTTGTACTTGGCGATGCCGTATTCATTGAGGCCACCTGCCTTGTCTTCCTTTTCAAAGATCACCACGTCGTGGCCCAGCATGGCCAGGCGGTGCGCACACGACAGGCCGGCAGGGCCCGCGCCGACAATGGCAACGGTCTTGCCCGTGGCGGCCGCCCGCTTGAAAGGGTGCTGTGCAAAATGCATGTGGTCGACGGCGTAGCGCTGCAAGAGGCCGATCTTGACGGGCTGGCCTTCCGCGTCGTGGTTGCGCACGCAGACGTCTTCGCAGAGGATTTCCGTCGGACAGACCCTGGCGCAGCTGCCGCCCAGGATGTTCTGTTTCAGGATGCCGGCGGCGGCGCCGTTGATGTTCTTGTCGTGGATATTGCGGATGAAGCTGGCCACGTCGATTTCCGACGGACAGATGCGGCTGCACGGCGCGTCGTAGCAATACAGGCAGCGGGCGCTTTCGATGGCGGCCTGGCGCGCCGTGAGCGGCGGCGCCAGGTCCGTGAAATGGCCCGCCAGTTCCTCGTTGGGCAGGGCGGGATGGGGCAAATAGTTCAAAGACTCGATCATCGCGTATTCCTCTTGTTATGTGCGGCCGGCTTGTGATTTGAAACCCTTACTTCATCTGGGGAAAAGCAAATTCCACACCAGCGCTTGCCGTGTTCGGCCAGCGCTGCATCACGGCCTTGTGGCGCGTGTAGAAACGCACGCCTTCGGGACCATAGGCGTGGTGGTCGCCGAACATGCTGCGCTTCCAGCCGCCAAAACTGTTGAAGGCCATCGGCACGGGCAAGGGGATGTTGACGCCCACCATGCCGACCTGGATCTGGCGCACGAATTCGCGCGCCACGCCGCCATCGCGCGTATAGATGGCCACGCCGTTGCCATACTCGTTGGCGTTGATCAGTTCCACCGCGTGCACCACGTCAGGACAGCGCAGCACGCACAGCACGGGGCCGAAAATTTCTTCCTTGTAGATGCTCATGTCGCGCGTCACGTGGTCAAATAAAGTGCCGCCGACAAAGAAGCCATTCTCGCGGCCCGGCACCACATGGTTGCGGCCATCAACGACCAGAGTCGCACCCTGCTCCACACCCGAGGCGATGAGTTTTTCGATGCGCTGCTTGGCGGCCAGGGACACGACCGGTCCCATTTCCGCACCATCTTCCATGCCGTCGCGCACTTTCAGTGCGGCCGTGCGCGTTGCCAGTGCATCGATCAATTTGTCGCCCGCGTCGCCCACGGCCACCACGACGGAGATGGCCATGCAGCGCTCGCCCGCCGAACCGTAGGCCGCACCGATCAGCGCATCGACCGTCATGTCCATGTCCGCGTCGGGCATCACCACCATGTGATTCTTCGCGCCGCCCAAGGCTTGTACGCGCTTGCCGCTGGCACTGCCGCGCGCATAGATGTATTCGGCGATTGGCGTGGAGCCGACAAAGCTGATCGCCTGCACGACAGGATGATCAAGCAGGGCGTCGACCGTCACTTTATCTCCCTGTACCACGTTGAAGACGCCATCGGGCAAGCCCGCCTCTTTCAGCAGTTTCGCGTGCAGCAGGGACGCCGACGGATCGCGCTCCGACGGTTTCAAGACGAAGGTATTGCCGCAGGCGATAGCGACGGGGAACATCCACATCGGCACCATCACGGGGAAGTTGAATGGCGTGATGCCGGCCACCACGCCGAGTGCCTGGCGCATGGACCAGGCGTCGATGCCGCGCGAAATCTGGTCCGTGAATTCGCCTTTCAGCAGTTGCGGAATACCGACGGCAAACTCCACCATCTCGATGCCGCGCGCCACCTCGCCCTGCGCATCGGCAAAGGTCTTGCCATGCTCGCGCGTGAGCATGGCGGCAAATTCGTCCGTATGCTGCTGGCACAGCTGCAGATAGCGGAACAGGACACGCGCACGCGTCAATGGCGGCGTGGCCGACCACGAGGGAAAGGCGGCGGCCGCCGCCTGCACTGCCGCGCCGACGTCTTCCACGGTGCCCAGCGCTACCCTGGCCACGGGTTCGCCCAGGGCGGGGTTGTAGACGTCGCCATAGCGGCCACTTTGGGTGTCGACTTTGGCGCCGTTGATGTAGTGGGTAATCGTGTCGAGATCGTTCATGGTGTTCCTTTTTAACCCCAAGGGCAGAGGCTGGGGTCAGACCCTCAATGCCGCTAACGCAAAAGTCGACGCTAATGGATGAGGGGGTCTGACCCCGGGTTTTGTTTGAGTTTGCAGTTCAATCGAGATTTTTGAGTACCGTCGCCAGCTTGCCAAACAACTCGTCGACATGCTGTTTTTCCAGCACCAGCGGCGGCGACAGGGCGATGATGTCGCCCGTCGTGCGTATCAGCACGCCGTCGGCGAAGGCCTGCTTGAATGCGTTGAAGGCGCGCGTGCCGGGTTTGCCGGCGATGGGATCGAGTTCGATGCCGGCGATCAGGCCGATGCTGCGCAAGTCGATCACGTGCGGCAAGCCTTTCAGGGAATGCACGGCGTCGCTCCAATACGCCTGCATCGCTTTAGCGTGACCGAGGATGTCCTGTTCCTCGAACACTTGCAGGGTCGCCAGCGAGGCCGCGCAGGCCAGCGGGTGGCCGGAATACGTGTAGCCGTGGAATAGTTCGATGCCGGCTGGCGCATCCATGAAGGCGTCGTGGATATACTTTTTGCTGAACACGGCGCCCATCGGCACCATGCCGTTGGTCAGGCCCTTGGCCGTCGTCATCAGGTCCGGCTCGACGTCGAAATAATCAGCCGCGAACGGCGTCGTCATGCGGCCGAAGCCCGTGATCACTTCATCGAAAATCAAGAGGATGCCGTGCTTGGTGCACAGTTCGCGCAAGCGTTTCAGATAGCCTTTCGGCGGGATCAGCACGCCCGTGGAGCCGGCCACCGGTTCGACGATGACGGCGGCGATCGTCGAGGCGTCATGCAGGGCGACGATGCGTTCCAGTTCATCGGCCAGGTGGGTGCCGTATTCGGGCTCGCCCACCGTGTAGGCATTCTTGTCCAGGTTATGCGTGTGCGGCAGGTGGTCTACGCCGGGCAGCAAGGGGCCGAAGGTCTTGCGGTTGCCGCCGATGCCGCCCACGGAAATGCCGCCGAAGCCCACGCCGTGATAACCGCGTTCGCGGCCGATCAATCGGGTGCGTGCACCCTCGCCGCGCGCCCTGTGGTAGGCCAGCGCGATCTTCAAGGCCGTGTCGACGGCCTCGGAACCGGAGTTGGTGTAGAAGACGTGGCCAAATTTATGCCCCGTGTAATCCATCAGTTTTTCCGCCAGCTCGAAGGCGGCCGGATGGCCCATCTGGAAGGTGGGCGCGAAGTCCAGCTGGCCCACCATCTCGCGGATGGCGCCGACGATTTTCGGCTGCGCATGGCCGCAAGGCACGCACCACAGGCCGGCCGTACCATCGAGGATGGCGTTGCCATCGACGTCCTTGTAGTACATGCCTTCAGCCGACACGAGCAAGCGCGGGTTGGCCTTGAAATCACGGTTATTCGTAAACGGCATCCAGAATGCCGACATCGATTCCGGCCTTGTTTCGTTCATGACCTTCTCCTTGGGATGGGCTGGCGCGGGGCCAGGATCGTTTTTGACGATGCGTAAAATAATTTACCAGTTGGCAAAAAGCTGATGTAATAATAGACAGGCCATCCCCAATGGCACAGATACACAAACGGCAAAGTATCCCAACCGTACAGGTCGGAAAACCACTACAGTTTTGTGTTAAGTAATCTCCGGGAAATTATTGTGAATTTATGACAAACAGAACCGGATGCTATGCAAGGCGCCTGTTGCGACGCAGTGTAAGCACTGCTAGCAGCAGGCAACGCTGCAGAACGCCGGTTATGGAAGTCAGAAATCACAAGAATTTATTGGGGGTTACTTGAGCAGAAAGGAGCCACCGTGAAGCACAGCGACAGCACAGACGATGCCCCCGAGCAATCTACCGGCTGGCCCGTGCTGGACATCGACCGCCAGAAAAAGGGCGGCCTGGTCGAGCAGATCGTCATCGCCATCAGCGTCATGGTGGGCAGCCGCGCCCTGCGCATCGGCACGCGCATGCCGTCCGTGCGCCAGTTCGCCCGCTGCAATGGCGTGTCGACGTTTACCGTCGTCGAATCGTACGACCGCCTGGTCAACCTCGGCCTGCTGTCGTCGCGCCGCGGTTCCGGCTATTTCGTCGCGCGCCACGATATCGCCGCCTCGCCGCAGGCGGCCGTACACGCTAGCCCCACCGCCATCGACGCCCTCACGCCCGATCTGTATTCGGGCGTGTCCGACGCCCTGCCCGTGGGTGCGGGCTGGCTGCCGCCCGAAATGTATGGCGAGGCGACCGTGCTCGATGCCGTGCGCCAGGCCATGCGTATTCCCGCCAGCCGGCTGCGCGGCTATGGCCACCCGCTGGGCTTTCCTTCGCTGCGCCAGCACCTGGCCAGCAGCCTGTCGGAAGAGCTGTTCCAGGTGGAGCCCGACCAGGTCTTGTTGACGCATGGCGCCACGCATGCCTTCGATCTGATCCTGCGCAGCCTGACCAAGCCGGGCGATACGGTGCTGGTGGAAGACCCCGGCTACAGCAATCTGCAGTCGCTGATCCGCCACCACGGCTGCATCCCCGTGGGCATCGCGCGCGGCGAGGCGGGTCTCGACCTCGATGCGCTGGCCAGCGAAGCCGCGCGCACGCAGCCCAAGCTGATGTTCGTCAACACGGTGCTGCAAAATCCGCTGGGCACCTCGCTCAGCCAGGCGCAGACGCACCGCCTGCTGGCCTTGGCCGAGCAATTCGATTTCTGGCTGGTGGAAGACGATATCTACCGCGAACTGGCGGCGCGCGGCGAAGCGTCGCTGGCGGCCATGGACGGCTTGCGCCGCGTGATCCGCGTGGGCAGTTTTTCCAAGACCCTGTCGCCCGTGCTGCGCGTGGGGTCGATTTGCGCCTCGCCGTCGCTGGTGGCGGAACTGGTGCGCGTGAAGATGCTGGCGGGGTTGACGACGTCGGAAATCAACGAGCGTGCCGTCTACCACGCCATCTCCGCGCGGCCCTACAAGCGCATGGTGGAACGGCTGGTGGCGCAGCTCGATGCGGCCCGCGAGCGCAGCATCGACTGCCTGGCACAGGCGGGCATGGCGCCCATGGCGCGTCCGCGCGGCGGCATGTTCGTCAGCGCCGGCTGGCCCGACGTGCAGACGCCGGAATGGAATGGCAAGGTCATCGCCGACATGGCCTTGAAGGCGGGCATCCTGCTGTCGCCGAACGAATTTTTCATGCTGCGCGCGCCCGAGACGGTGTGGTTCCGCTTCAACGTGGCCTACACCGATACCCCCGTGCTGCAGGCATTCCTGCAATCGATACGCCCACGCTAAAGAAACCGCCATGGCCAGCGACAAATCCCCTGCCCTTCTCGTGAAAAATGCCGGCGGCCGGCGCCTGCAAAACCGCGACCGCCTGGAAGCGGACATCCTCGAGCAAGCCGTGCGCGTGTTCGCGGAAAGCGGCTATGAAGGTGCATCGATCGCCACCATCGCCGAGCGGGCCGGCCTGTCGAAGCAGAACCTCATGTATTACTTCCCGTCCAAGCAGCTGCTGTACCAGCGCGTGCTCGACGACGTGCTCGACGACTGGCTGGCGCGCATGGACATGCTGGCCAATGCACACGATGAACCGCGCGACGTGCTGCGCGCGTATATCGGCGCCAAGCTGCGTTTTTCACGTGAACAGCCATGGGCTTCGCGCGTGTATGCGCTGGAAGTGATCAATGGCGCCCCGCTGTACGGCGCGCAGATACGCGACCGGGTCGTGCCCCTGCTGCGCAAGGATATCGCCGTCTTTGAAGCGTGGATCGCGGCCGGCAGGATCGCGCCCGTCAACGCCACGCACCTGATGTTCGCCATCTGGGCCATGACGCAATCGTATGCGGATTTTTCGGCGCAGATGGCCCTGGTGCTGGAACGCAGGCAGCTCACGCGCAAGGATTACGAGGATGCGGAAATCCTGATCGCGCACATGGTGCTGGCGGCCGTGTCCATGCCGCCGGCAGGCGAAAAAAAACCGCCTTGAAAGGCGGTTTCCCGAACAGCGCGAACGTTACGCTGCCGTCTTGCTCTTGCGGCGGCGCGCCATGAAGCCAACCAGGCCCAGGCCTGCCAGCAGCATCGCATAGGTTTCCGGTTCCGGCACGGCCGAGACATAACCGGCCACGTTGGTGGCGTTGAAAGAATGGCTGGCGTTGACCTGGATGTTCGAAGCCCAGTTACCCACGACCACGTCGCCGTTGATCTGGCCGTTACCACCGGCCATGGTCGCCAGCGGCGCCAGGACGCTGCCGTACAAGCCCACGCCGTTCAAGGTGATCGTCTGCGCTTCATAGAAGTTGTACAGCACATTGTATTTGCTGAAATCGCCGTAGCCGCCGGACAGGTTCACGTTCGTGCCGCTGATATTGAGGATCAGGGTGTCGTTCGTGTGCAGATTGCTGAACTTGAAGTTGTTCACCCCGCCCAGGGCTGCGGAAGTCAGGTCGAACACTTGCACGCCGCCCGTGCCGCCCTTCAGGGTCATGCCACCGTAGGCCACGGAGCTGCTGCCCGTGGATGCCACGTTCGCCAGCGAGGCCGAGGTATTTTTCAGCTGGGCCGAGGTCGATGCAAACGATACGGGCGACGCCATCGTCTTGGTCGCCGTGTTCAGGCCCACGCTGCTCGTCGTCGTGCTGCCGCCCACAAAGTAATTGCCGTTCTTGATAGAACCGGAGCTGTAGTTCAGGTTGCCGCCAACGACCAGCGCATAGCCGGTATTACCGTGCGTGACGTAGGCGTCCTTGTTCTTGTCATTGACGGAATAGTTCGATGCCGTCAAATTACCGGCCACCAGCACGCCGCCTTCGACATCGCTGCCGGACGCGCTGAAGTTGCTCAGGGAATATAAATTGGCGCCACCGATGCCCAAATCGACAACACCGGCTTGCGCGGCGCTGGCGGCAAACACGGTCGACAGAACGAGTACGAATGATGATTTAGGCATGATTGACATTTTATTTCCAAAAAGAAAATTAACTTGACGCCAGAATATCATATCCATTGACTTTGATATGTCGCAAACCAACAACTTTTGTAACAATAATGCAAACACAGTTGCACAATGAGAATCATTCTCCTATCGCTGCCCGGAGAACGCGTTAGCCGTCCCGATGACGCTTTGAACAGACGGGCAAACAGCCGCCTGTTCTGCACTTTCAATATTGCTTAGAAGCGCAGCCAACTTGGTGATACGATCGCGGCAGCGCCAGACCAGGCCGGCCCACAGAGTACGAAATCATAAGGATGAAGCACGCATGAAACGATTGTCCCTAGGCGCACTGATGCTGGCATATGCCTGCGGCGCGCACGCCGATGTGTTTAACATGATCGACAACCAGCCGCTCAGCGAAACCTGGCTCAACGCGGGCTTTTACTCATATCACTTTCAGCGCGACAAGAACCTGAACGACAGCAATCCGGGCCTGGGCGCCGAATACCGCTTTTCCACGGTCGCGTCGGTCACAGCTGGCCGCTTCTACAATAGCGACCGCGCCTACTCGAATTACCTGGGCGTGTACTACCAGCCGATCAAGGTGGGCCCGCTGCGCATCGGCGCCGTCGTTGGCGGCTTCAGCGGTTATCCGAAGATGCGCGATGGCGGCTGGTTCCCGGCCCTCGTCCCCACCATCAGCTATGAATACCAGCGCGTGGGCGTGAATATCGCCATCGTGCCGTCCTACAAGGACCGCCTGTATGGCGCGCTCAGTTTCCAGCTGAAACTCAAGGTGTTCGACTAACCGCTTGTCCCGTTTTGTCGCCGTTCGCTCCGCCATTCCTGCCATTCGTCGCATACGCGATGCTCGGCAGCAAGGTTTTGCCTATAGTGGATTCATTGCCAGCATGCATACGGCAGCGGCACCCACACGACAGGAGAACGGCATGAAAGACATCAATTCGGCACCGGGCAGCACTTCCTTCAGCGCTTTCTGGAACGAGCTGTGCGCTTACACGCGCCAGGGCATGGCAGCCTTGCGCGCCATGCCCTGGCCCATGTTGCTGGTATGCTGTCTGGGCCTGGCGTTCCTGATCACCATCTTGCCGCTGGCCATCATGCTGTTTGCCCTCGTCATGCTGCTGAAATGGGCAAGCAACGGCGACGATGCCGGCGCAGACGAAAAAGTGCCTGGCTCGCAGCAGTCGCCGCAATAAAAATTTGTGTCGTGGCAAGAGTGCAATGATGGTTCTATGGCACTATGGATGGGCGCAGCACTGACGGGCGTCAAGCCCATCCCGATGGATGGGTTTGATGTGGAACGCCATGCAGGATCCATGATCGAAGCTACTCCCCCACAGCCATAGGAGTTTTCTGATGACCACGACAGCAAAAGCGACAGCAGCGACGACCATTCCCTGCCTGCGCTACCGCGACGCGCCCGCCGCCATCGAATGGCTGTGCAAGGCGCTCGGCTTTGAAAAACAATTGATCGTGCCTGACGGCAACGGTGGCGTCGCCCATGCGCAACTGAGCTTTGGCAATGGCATGGTCATGGTGGCACCGGCCATCGACAGCGACTATGGCCGCCTGATGAAACTGCCCGGCGACATCGGCGGCGCCAACACGCAAAGCTGCTACCTGGTCGTCAGCGATGCCGACGCCGTCTACCGCAGCGCGCGCGAAGCGGGCGCCGAGATCATGCTCGACATCAAGGATGAAGATTACGGTGGACGGGGCTTTACCTGCCGCGACCCGGAAGGCCATATCTGGAGCCTGGGTACCTACGATCCATGGTAAAACGGAGAACAATGATTATCAGCACCCTCACCGCCGCCAGCCTTGCGCTGATCGGCGGTTTCCTGTCCGCTCCCGTCCTCGTCGACGAACATCTCAACCGCGTCCATCCCCCGTCCGGCAAGGCGCCATCGGCAGCCACTGTAACCCTGCACCAGAGCCTGTGGATCGCCGATCTGCACGCCGACAGCCTGCTGTGGCAACGCAATCTGAACCGCGACAGCCAGCGCGGGCATGTCGACTTCCCCCGCCTGCAGCGCGCCAACGTGGCGCTGCAAGCGTTTTCCGTCGTCACCAAGACGCCGCGCAAGATGAATATCGAACGCAATGGCAGCGACACGGACAACATCACGGCGCTCGTGGTGGCGCAAGGCTTGCCGCCCGCCACCTGGAACAGCCTGCTGGCGCGCGCCACCTACCAGGCCGGAGAGCTGCGCCAGCAAGCGGCCAAGAGCGATGGCAAGGTCCGGGTCATCGGCAGCCGCGCCCAGCTGCGCAGCTTCATCGCCGCGCGCGAAAAAGACCCCGCCCTGCTGGCCGGCTGGCTGACGCTGGAAGGCGCGCATGCGCTGGAAGGCAAGCTGGATAATCTGGACACCCTGTACCGGGCCGGCTACCGCATGGCCGCGCCCACGCATTTCTTCGATACGGAACTGTCCGGCTCCCAGCATGGTTTGAAGAAAGACGGCCTGACGCCGCTGGGCAAGCAATGGCTGCGCGCCATGGAGCAGCGCAAGATGATCGTCGACCTGGCGCACGCCTCGCCGGCCACCATCGACGACGTGTTGACGATGGCGAAACGCCCCGTGATGGTGTCGCACACGGGCGTGCGCGGCACTTGCGCCAACGGCCGCAACCTCAGCGACGCACAGTTGAAACGCATCGCCGCCCAGGGTGGCCTGGTGGGTATCGGCTTCTGGAATACGGCCGTCTGCGGCAAGGACGTGGCGTCCATCGCGCGCGCCATCAAGTACACGGTCAAACTGATCGGCGCCGAACACGTGGCCTATGGCTCGGACTTCGACGGCGCCGTCACCACGGCCATCGATGCGGCCGGCTTGCCGCGCTTGACGCAGGCGCTGCTCGACGCTGGCCTGTCGGAAGCGCAGATCCGCCGCATCGCCGGTGAAAACGTGCGCGACTTCTTGCTGAAAAACCTGCCGGACGATGACACCTAGGCCAGTGCGCTGATCAAGTCCTCGCTCGCCACCTGGCGCGGCCGGATGCGTATCAGCTTGCGGTACAGCGGCGGCATCGACTCGCACAGCGCCAGCAGCGCGTCCTCCCCCATGGCCGGGCGCACGTACTGGAATTGCGCGGGATTATTCTCCGGCAGCGCCCCTTCCATGGTGGAGCCGTAGGCGCCCAGGGTCATGAAACTGGCGGCGCCGTCGTCCGGGCCGATGGCCAGCACAAAGGTGCCGTGCTTGGGGTGGCCCAAGTAGCTTTTGATGTCTTCCTGCAACGCAGGATCGGCGCTTGCCATCAACTCGAAGCGCAGCTGCGCGTACTGGCGCGTGCATTCCATGAACGGCGTGCGGATGACCGACTGGTTCAACTTGCCCGGCATGCACAGCAGCAGGTTGCCGAAGGAGTCGAGCAAGGCGGCAGCGTCGCCCTGTCCGCCATCGTGCACGTCCTGCTCCATGGCCGCCTGCAGAAATGGCGCCAGACCCGCATCGGGCGCATGCGGCTCGCAGCGGTAAGTCAGGGCGTCAGGATAGCGGCGGCGCAAGGCGCGCACCACGGCATGCTCGGACGGCAAGGTGGCCGGATCGCGCAGATGCACGTCGTCGCCCGCGTTCAGCAGCCGCATCACCTGCGCCGATGTCGACTCGAACACGAGCGAGCACAGTGCCTGCGTCGCCTCGTGGATGCTCTTGCCGATGAAAAAAGATTTGGGCGCGGCGCCGGACGGCGCGCGTGCGTATTCGGTGGCGCCGCGCACGGCCGGATAGCAAAAGCTGCGTCCCGCCTGCGCCTGCAGCGGCGCCGGCAAGGCCGTGAACATGGCGCTGCCATCGTAATTGATGCCCGCCTTGACGTCCGGCGCGGCTACCACCACGTTGAAACCGGCCGCCAGAATCGCCCCCGTACACATGCAGCACGGGTCGAGCGAGGTGACGATGGTCAGTTCCCCCGGCGGCGGCAAGGTCACGCCCTTGGCCCGCTCGGCGAAATACCAATCGACCAGCTGGCGCTCGCCATGCGCCGTGGGGTCAAATACCAGCCCCTGGCGCACGACGTTGTTGTGCATCGATTGCAGCACGTTGCCGGCGCCGTCGAGCAGCACGCCACCCACGCCGAACGTGCCCTGCGTCTTCGCTGCCATGGCTTCGGCCGCGGCAATCGCCACGGCGGCCTGGATGTCTATCGTCTTGTTCAAGCGGATCCTGTTACTTCATGTCCAGGTCGGAATTGCCGAAGCCGTGCGGCAGCAGCCAGCCGGCCGTCACTTCCATGACATCGTTTTTCAGGTTCGTCAGGATCACCGGCAAGTCGGCGCCGCCCATCTCGAAGATCACCTGGCGGCAGGCGCCGCATGGCGAGATCGGTTCGGCCGTATCGCCCGTGACGGCCAGCTTGGCGAAGTCGCCCGGCTTGCAGCCATGCGCGATGGCGCTGAAAAACGCCGTGCGCTCGGCGCAGTTGCACAGGCCATAGGCGGCGTTTTCCACATTACAGCCACGGAAGACGCGGCCATCCTTGCACAGCAGCGCCGCGCCCACTTTAAAGCGCGAGTATGGCGCGTAGGCCAGTTCACGGCCGGCATTGGCTTCGGCGATCAGTTCTTGGTTGTTCATTTTTTCTGTCATACCTTTGAAATCATTCAGGCCGGGGTCAGACCCTCAACACCACCAACGCATAGCTCAGCACCATCGCAGACGGGGGTCTGACCCCAGATTTACTTTACGGACGAATGGTACGGTAAATCACGGGATTGCCCGTCAACGCCACTGCGCTGATGGCATACGCTTCCTGGATTTCCCTGACGGCTTGCTGCGCCGCCGCTGCCGTGCGCGCGTGCACCATGGCCAGCGGCTGGCCCACGGACACTGGCTCGCCCAGGCCCACGAGGTCCGTCAGGCCGACGGCGAAATCGATGCTGTCCGTCGGACGGCGGCGGCCACCACCGAGGGCCACGACGGCCAGGCCGATGGCGCGGCAATCGCGCACGTTGGCAAAGCCGGCCGACAGCGCCGGTGCCGGCACGATGAACGGCGCCTGTTCCAGGTGCTTGTCCGGATGTTCGACCAGATCGGCCGGGCCGCCCAAGGCCGACACCATGCGCGCGAAGCGCTCGGCCGCTTCACCCGAATCGAGAGCCGCCATCAATTTCACACGTGCTTCTTCTTCGGTGGCGGCCAGGCCGCCCAGCACCAGCATCTCGGCGCACAGCGCCAGGGTCACTTCATGCAGGCGCGCGGGACGCGAACGGCCCGTCAGGTAATCCATGGCGCCGCGCACTTCCAGCGCATTGCCCGCGTACGGCGCCAGCGACTCGTTCATGTCCGTCAGAATGGCCGACGTCTGCATGCCCGCGCCATTGCCGACGGCGACAATGCTTTCGGCCAGCTCCACCGACTTGTCGTAGGTCGGCATGAAGGCGCCCGAACCCACTTTCACGTCCATCACCAGCGCGTCCAGCCCGGCCGAGAGTTTCTTCGACAGGATGGAGCCAGTGATCATGGCCACCGATTCCACCGTGGCGGTGACGTCGCGGATGCTGTAGAAGCGTTTGTCGGCCGGCGCCAGCTGCGCCGTCTGGCCGATGATGGCCACGCCGGTATCCTGCACCACCTTGCGGAACAGTGCATTGTCCGGCACCGTGCAATAGCCTGGAATGGCGTCGAACTTGTCGAGCGTGCCGCCCGTGTGGCCCAGGCCGCGGCCCGAGATCATCGGCACGTAGCCGCCGCATGCGGCAACCATGGGGCCCAGCAGCAGCGAGACCACATCGCCCACGCCGCCCGTCGAATGCTTGTCGACGATGGGGCCAGGCAGGTTCAGCGAGCGCCAGTCCAGCACCTGGCCGGAATCGCGCATGGCCAGGGTGAACGCCACGCGCTCGTCCATGTTCATGTCGTTGAAATAGACAGCCATGCCCAGCGCCGCGATCTGCCCTTCGCTGACGCTGCCGTCAGTGATGCCACGCACGAAAAACTGGATTTCCTCGGCGCTCAATACGCCCTTGTCGCGCTTCTTGCGAATGATTTCCTGAGTTAGAAACATGATAGCTCCCGATGTCCTATTCAAATGCTGATGTCGATCCAGCGGCCTTGTCGGATTACGCCCTGCGGGCTAAGCCGACCTACACGCCTTGCTGGCGAAAGCAACTTGGGGCCGGCGCCCCGGCGCATCGCTGCGCGGAAGAACCGGCCCCACTATCCTGCTTTACAAACTTAGACGCCGTAAGGAATCCACACGTTTTTCACCTGCGACGCATGCGCCAGCACGGCACGGCCGCCGCTTTGCGCGGCGCTGTACCAGTCGCGGCCCTTGGCGCCGCCGACCCAGGTGCGCTTCAGGGTGCCGGCCGACAGGCGCTCGACTTCAGCGCAACCGTCAGCGGATCCGTCATGGCGCCAGACGGCGTCGATGTCGGCGTGCGTGGCCAGGGTGCGCGCCAGTTCATCGGCGTTGCCGCTGATGATGTTGACGACCCCGCCCGGCAAGTCGGACGTGTCGAAGACCTGGTACAGGTCCAGCGCGGAGAGCGGATGCGCTTCCGACGGCACCACCACCACGCGGTTGCCCAGCGCGATGGCTGGCGCCACGAGCGAGATGAAGCCGAGCAAAGGCGCTTCGTTCGGGCAGACGATGCCGATCACGCCGACCGCTTCGTTCAGCGCCACGGTGATGCCCTTGGTTGGCGGCTGGTGCGCCAGGCCGTCGTACTTGTCGGCCCAGGCGGCGTAGTAGAACAGGCGTTCGATCGAGGCCTGCACTTCCTTCTCGGGATTTTTACTGCCCGTCATGGCGGCGATGCGGGCGGCGAATTCGTCGGCGCGCGCAGCCAGGTTTTCGGCGATGTAGTACAGCACTTGCGCGCGGTTGTGCGCCGTGGCGCTGGTCCAGCCGGACGCTTTATGGGCCGCTTCGACGGCGTTGCGGATATCCTTGCGGCTGCCCACGCCCACTTCAGCCAGCAGGGCGCCGTTTGCGCCGAATACGGGCGTGCTGTAGGCGCTGTCGGGGCGTGCCTGCTTGCCGCCGATGTACATCTTGGCCGTGCGGTCGATGGCGAACGGATCGGCTGCCGCCGGCTTTACATTGCCCTTCGCTTTCGCTTCCACCACCGGCAGGGCCGGACGCGCATCTTCGGCCAGGGCCGTCATGTATTCCAGCATGCCTTCGCGGCCGCCTTCACGGCCGAAGCCCGATTCGCGGTAGCCGCCGAAGCCGCACGCCGCGTCGAACTGGTTGGCGCTGTTGATCCACACCACGCCAGCCTTGATGGCGGGAGCGATATCGAGGGCCAGGCTGATCGACTCCGTCCACACGCTGGCGGCCAGGCCGTACACCGTGTTGTTCGCCAGCTGCACCGCTTCGGGCGGCGTGCGGAAGCTCATGGCCACCAGCACGGGGCCGAAGATTTCAGCCTGCGCCACGGCGGCCGAGGTCGACGCGCCCGTGATCAGGGTCGGCGGGAACCACGAACCGTCAGCCGGCAGTTCGCACGCCGGTTGCCACACGTCGCAGCCTTCGGCGCGGGCCGAATCGACCAGCGCGGCGATGCGCTGGCGCTGCACGGGGTCGACCAGCGCGCCCACGTCCATCGATTTGTCCAGCGGCGAGCCGAGGCGCAGGTTTTCCATGCGGGCGCGTACCTTGTTCAGGAAGCGTTCCTGGACCGATTCCTGCACCAGCAGGCGCGAACCGGCGCAGCACACTTGGCCCTGGTTGAACCAGATCGAATCGACCAGGCCTTCCACGGCGCCATCGAGGTCCGCGTCTTCGAAGACGATGAATGGCGACTTGCCACCCAGCTCCAGCGACAGCTTCTTGCCGCTGCCGGCCGTCGCTTCACGGATCAAACGGCCCACTTCGGTCGAACCCGTAAACGCGATCTTGTCGACGCCAGGATGGTTGACGATGGCCGAGCCCACGCGGCCGTCGCCGGTGACGATGTTGACGACGCCAGCCGGCACGCCTGCCTGCACGCACAATTCGGCGAACAGCATGGCCGTCAGCGACGTGAATTCCGCCGGCTTGAAGACGACCGTGTTACCGGCCGCCAGGGCCGGAGCGATTTTCCACGACAACATCAGCAGGGGGAAATTCCACGGCACGATCTGGCCCACCACACCTACGGCGCGGTAGTCGGCGAATTCTTCCGACTGCAGCTGCGCCCAGCCGGCGTGATGGTAGAAATGGCGCGCGGCCAGCGGCAGGTCGATATCGCGCGTTTCGCGTATGGTCTTGCCGTTGTCCAGGGTTTCCAGCACGGCGAACAGGCGCGAGTGCTTTTGCAGCAAACGGGCCAGCGCGTACATGACTTTCGCGCGGCCGTGACCGCCCATGCCCTGCCAGACGGGCAGCGCGCGGCGTGCCGCGTCGACGGCCCGTTCGACGTCCGCGTCGGTCGCTTGCGTCAGTTCGGCCAGCTGCGTGCCGTCGGCAGGATTGGTCGAGGCGAACAGTTCCGCCGGCGCGCTCCAGGCATTGTCGATGAACAAACCGAATGTGCGCTGGTGGCCATCGAGCCACGCCTGCGCTTCTTTTTGACTTTCGGGAGCAGGGCCGTAGTCCATAGTATTGAGAATCTCGTTAATTGTTGGCATGACGATTGTTCTTTAAGGTTGTGCGTGACGATGATTGGCCGAGTAGCTGCCAGTGACGTAGTGCTCGAGCTGGCGCTCGATGTCGGTCAGCAGGCTGGAAGCGCCGATGCGGAACAGGTGCGGCTGCAGCCATTCGTTGCCCAGCTCTTCCTTCATCAGGGTCAGGTATTGCAGCGCGCTCTTGGCCGAGCTGACGCCGCCGGCCGGCTTGAAGCCCACCTGGAAGCCCGTCTGCTCGTGGTATTCGCGGATCGTGCGCACCATCGTCAGGGCCACGGGAATGGTGGCGTTCACGCCCTCTTTACCGGTGGAAGTCTTGATGAAATCGGCACCGGCCATCATGCAGACCCACGAGGCCTTGGCCACGTTTTCCATGGTCAGCAAGTCGCCCGTGGCGAGAATCGCCTTCACGTGCGCTTCGCCGCACGCCTTGCGGTAAGCGAGCATTTCGTCGTACAGCACTTGCCAGTTGCCGTTCAGGACGTGCTGGCGTGTGATGACGATATCGATCTCGGATGCGCCCGCGGCGACCGACAGCTCGATCTCGCGCAGCTTCGTTTCCATGCTTGTCAGGCCGGCCGGGAAACCCGTCGATACGGCGGCGATGGGCAAGCGGCCCTGGATGACTTTCACGGCCGGCTGGATCATCTCGTGGTACACGCACACGGCGCCGGTGCTCAAGTCAGTCAGGCCCAGTGCCTCCATCAGGTCGGCGCGCAGCGGGCGCATGGCCTTCATGCACAGGCGTTCGACTCTGCCCGGCGTATCGTCGCCGCCCAGGGTGGTCAGGTCGATCATCTGGATGGCTTTCACCAGCCAGGCGGCCTGGTATTCCTTTTTCACGGTACGGCGGTTTGCCAGGCTGGCCGCGCGGCGGTCTGTCGCGGCGCGGTTGACGCGGATCTGATTGATCCAGCCCAGGTCGAGGCCAACGGCCTCGTTACGCTTGAATTCGGGATGCATGAGTGTCATAACAAGCTGGTTCCATTAGCAAGTGGTGGTACGCCAAGGTGTTTGGCGAGGGTTTGGCCAATATCGGAGAAGGTCTCGGAAATGCCCAGTGCGCGCGGGGCGACGCCGGGGCCGAAGAAGATCATCGGTATGTGTTCGCGGGTGTGGTCGGAGCCGTGCCAGGTAGGGTCGCAGCCATGGTCGGCGGTGATCACGACCAGGTCGCCTTCCTTGAGCTTGGCCATGAATTCCGGCAGGCGCGCATCCATTTCGCGCAGCGCGTCGGCATAGCCCTCGACGTTGCGGCGGTGGCCGAACGCCTGGTCGAAATCGACGAAGTTCACGAAGGTGAGCGACTTGTCCTGCACCTCATCGGCCGTCTTCAACAGCGCTTCGAACAGCGCCATGTTGTCGACGCCCTTGACGACTCTGGAGATGCCCTGGGTAGCGAAAATGTCGCTGATCTTGCCCAGGCCGACGACTTCGCCGCCCGCATTCTTGACGTGGTCGAGCAGCGTCGGCGCGGGTGGCGCGACGGCGTAGTCGTGGCGGTTGGAGGTGCGCGTGTAGTTGCCATTGCTGCCCGTGAACGGACGGGCGATGACGCGGCCGATGTTGTACGGCTCGACCAGTTTGAAGGCCATTTCGCACACTTCGTACAGGCGCTCGAGGCCGAACGATTCTTCGTGCGCGGCGATCTGCATCACCGAGTCGCCCGACGTATAGATAATCAGCTTGCCGGTGGCGACGTGCTCGTCGCCATGCTTGTTGATGATGTCCGTGCCCGAGGCATGGCAGTCGCCGAGGAAGCCCGGCACGCCGGACAGGGCTTTGAGCTTGTCGGTCAGGTCGGCCGGGAACGATGGCGTGGTGCGGGGAAAATATCCCCAGTCGAATTCGACGGGCACGCCGGCGATTTCCCAGTGGCCGCTCTGCGTGTCCTTGCCGGTGGAGCGCTCGCGCGCCGCGCCGTAGGCGCCGGTGAAACCGTCGCGCCGGTCGAAGCCCGTGGCCCATTCGCCGCTGGCCAGGTGCGCCGCGGCGCCCAGTCCCAGGCGTTCCATGTTCGGGAGTTTCAAGGTCTTGCCGCTTTTGGCGACAGTGCTGGCAATGTGGCCAAAGGTATTGGCACCTGCGTCGCCATACTTGGCGGCGTCTGGCGTCGCGCCAAGGCCGAAGGAATCAAGCAGGAGGATAAATGCGCGTGACATGATAAGGCTCGCTTTATGGAGTGATGCGAAGATGATGCAAACAGTGTAGGCCGGATTTTCCCGGCCTGCCGCGCGGCAGCGCCGGTGGCCGGCGCGCCGCTACTGCGTAAAAAAGTGCTTAGGCTTGCGGTTTGGTGGCCACGGTGGCCAGGAAAGCCAGGATCAGCTTGACCAGGTCTTTCGCGCCGATGGCCGCGTATTTCAGGGTCTGTTCGTGCGACAGGGCGAATGGCGACATGCCTTCGGCCAGGTTGGTAATCACCGATACGCCCACCACTTTCAGGTCGCAATGACGGGCCGACACCACTTCCGGCACCACGGACATGCCGACCGTGTCGGCGCCCAGGCGGGCCATCATGCGGATTTCGGCGGCCGTCTCGAAGTTCGGGCCAGGGTAGGCGACGAACACGCCTTCGTGCAGGGTGATGCCGTTCGAAGCGGCCGTGTCCTTGACCAGATTGCGCAGGTCCGCATCGTAGGCGTTGGCCATGCTGAAGAAGCGCGGGCCGAAGCGGTCGTCGTTCGGGCCGACCATCGGCGTGCCTGGCAACAGGTTGATGTGGTCGCTGATGGCCACCAGGCTGCCGGCGTCCACTTCAGGGCGCAGGGAACCGGCCGCGTTGGTGACGAACAGCATTTCACAGCCCAGCAGTTTCAGGGTGCGGATGGCGCTCGTCATCACGCCCATGCCATAGCCTTCGTAGAAGTGGCCACGGCCCTTCATGCAGACGACGGCGACGCCCGACAGGGTGCCGATCACCAGTTCGCCGGCATGGCCGTGCACGGTGCTGATCGGGAAGCCCGGCAATTCGTCAAAGCTGATGCTGACGGCGTCCGTCATCTGCTCGGCCAACACACCCAGGCCGGAGCCGAGGATCATCGCCACGCGCGGCTTGAAATTTTCAGGAGCGCGGGCACGGATGATTTCGGCGGCGTGGAAAGGGGTGTTGTTCGACATGGTTATCCTCTGATTGACTATTGATGATGGGTTGCTGCATGCGCGACGGTATAGGCAAAATATCGCGCCCAGGTATCGGGTATGTATGGTGTTACTGGGGTATATCGAAATGCGTATTGCCACTATTTGCCGCCACTATGCATCAAACGGAATATGTATGGCAAATACCATTTTTCTTGCCCATTTATACAATTCAAATATAAATGGCCGACATTATAGTCGAGGCTAGCCCCAGCCTGCCATCCCTGGAAAATGCATGCATACAAGCTCCATACGAAGGTTTTTCATGCACGCTTGACACGAGCTTGACACCGATCGGACAAATGTTTACAGTTTCAGACAAATGTTTAAACCCCAGCGAAAACCCTGTGACCGATACCAATAAAAAAGACCAGTTGTACACGCTGATCCGCAACAACCCCTTCATCTCGCAGCAAGACCTGGCGAGCGAACTGGGCTTGTCGCGCTCGGCCGTCGCCGGCCACATCGCCGGATTGATCCGCGAGCGCCGCCTGCTGGGACGCGCCTATGTGCTGCCCGACAGCCGTCCCGTGCTGTGCATCGGCGCCGCCAACCTCGACCGCAAGATGCGCACCTTGGCGACCCTGCAGATGGGCACCTCGAATCCCGTGCGTTCGGAAGAAGTGTTTGGCGGCGTGGGCCGCAACATCGCGGAAAACCTGGCCCGCTTGTCGATCCCCGTCGCCCTGCTGACGGCGCTGGGCGACGATGCGGCCGGCCACGCCCTGCAGACGCACGCGGAAGACGCGGGCATCGACATGCGCGGCAGCTTGCATCTAAGCAATACCAGCAGCGGCACCTACACGGCCGTGCTCGACGAACATGGCGAAATGCTGCTGGCGATGGCCAACATGCAACTGTACGAACAGCTGACCCCCGCCTTTTTGCATAGCCGCCAGCCGCAGCGCGCCGCCGCCGCCCTCACCGTTTGCGACCTGAACCTGGGCCACGACAGCGTGCAGGCACTGCTGGCCGATGCCCGCCAGGACGCGGCCCATGCGACGCCGCTCGTCATCGTCGCCGTCTCGCAGCCGAAGATGGCGCACTTGCCGCAAGACCTGTCGGGCTTGCATTTGCTGATACTCAACCGTGGTGAACTGGAAACGCGCGTGGCGCGGGCCTTGCCCACAGCAACCGAGCTGCGCGCCGCCTGCCGCGAAGTGCAGCGCCAGGGCGCGCGCCAGGTGATCGTCACCTGCGGCAGCGAAGGCGTGTATTTCACGGATGGCGACAGCCTGGACGCGCCTATCGTCCACCTGGCCGCGCGCGAAGTGGACGCCGTCGACGTGACGGGCGCCGGCGACGCGTTTTCCGCCGCCGTCTGCTGGTCGCTGTACCACGACAGCAACGATTTGAAACTGGCATGCCGGCGCGGCCTGAAGCTGGCCGCCATGACCCTGGAATCGGCGGCCACCGTCTCGCCCCAGATTTCCGCTGGCGCACTCGACAACATTGACGACGCCGACCTGGCGCCGCCTCCCCCTACCCTCTTTCAACAGGACTGACATGACCCAATTACAGAATTTCCTCTTGTTCTCGCAAGAAGTGCTCGACGCGCGCGCCGCCGGCAAGGCCATCGTGGCGCTGGAATCGACCATCATTTCGCACGGCATGCCGTATCCGCAAAACGTAGAAATGGCGCGCGAAGTGGAACAGATCATCCGTGACGGCGGCGCCGTGCCGGCCACCATCGCCATCATCGGCGGCAAGATCTGCGTGGGCCTGTCCCCCGAACAGCTGGAATTGCTGGGCACCTCGCCCGACGCCATGAAGGTCAGCCGCCGCGACTTGCCGTTCGTCCTGTCGCAAGGCAAGCTGGGCGCCACCACCGTGGCAGCCACCATGATCTGCGCGGAACTGGCAGGAATTTCCGTGTTCGTCACTGGCGGCATCGGCGGCGTGCACCGCGGCGCGGAAACGAGCTTCGATATTTCCGCCGACTTGCAGGAACTGGCGCAAACGTCGGTGGCCGTCGTCTGCGCGGGCGTCAAATCCATCCTCGACATCGGCCTGACCCTGGAATACCTGGAAACGCACGGCGTGCCCGTCATCAGCGTGGGCCAGGAAGGTTTTCCTGCCTTCTTCACGCGCGAAAGCGGCTTCAAAGCCGATTTCCGCCTCGATACGGCCGCCGAACAAGCCGCGTTCATCGGCACCAAGTGGCAGCTGGGCTTGAAAGGCGGCGTGGTCGTCAGCAACCCCGTGCCGGCCGCGCAAGCGATGCCCAAGGAAGAGATCGATGCCATCACCGCGCAAGCGCTGCAGGAAGCGGACGCGGGCGGTGTGAAAGGCAAGCAGGTCACGCCTTTCCTGCTCTCGCGCATCAAGCAGCTGACGGATGGCCGCAGCCTGGCGACGAATATCGCCCTCGTCAAGCACAATGCGCAAGTCGGCACGGCACTGGCCATTGCCATGCAGGCGGTCGTGGCACGATAATAGGACTGCTGTAAAGAAAGCGCGCGCACCTTCACGGGTCTGCGCGCCGTTCCATCGCCTAGCAACACGCAACGCAAGGAAAGCATGTCCATCGATCTGAAACAGTTAAAGTATTTTCTTGCCGTTGCCGAGGAGAAAAGCTTCAGCCGCGCCGCCGAGCGCCTGCATATCTCGCAGCCGCCCCTGAGCCAGCAGATCATGAAACTGGAAAGCGAACTGGGCGTACGCCTGTTTGCGCGCACCACGCGCACCTTCGAGCTGACCGTGGCGGGCAAGGCGCTGATGAACGAAGCAGCAGACCTGCTGGCCAAGATGCGCATGACCATCGACACCATCCGCCAGATCGACCGCGGCGAAGTGGGCCGCTTGCGCGTGGGTATCGTCGGCTCGGCCATGTGGGGCCCTATCCCCAGCTTGCTGGAAGAATTCCAGACCAAATTTCCCCGCGTCACCTGGACCATCCATGAATTCGGTCCCACGGTGCAATACGAAGCCTTGCGCGCCAAGCAGATCGACGTGGGCTTCTGGCGCGAACCCAAGCTCAACGACGACGACTTGCGTCACGATAATCTGCGCCAGGAACTGTGCTTCCGCGAAAACGTCTGCGTGGCCGTCAATGAACACCATCCGCTGGCGAAAAACACGTCCATCGAACTGATCGACATCGCCGAAGAGCCGATGCTGACCCTGAACCTCGACAAATCCGCGTTTCCCCGCTACCTGGTGCAATGCTGCATCAACGCCGGTTTCGAACCCGTGATTTTCCAGGAAGCGAGCGAACCGCAAACCCTGCTGGCCATGGTGGGCGCGGGCCTGGGCGTGACCCTGGTGCCGGAAACGACAAGCCGCATCGGCTGGCCCGGCGTCGTGTTTCTGCCGATCAAGACGAATCCGCCCTCAGCGAATCTGTACATCAGCTACACGACACTCGACGACGCTCCCGTCGTGCGGGCCTTCCTGAATATCCTGAATCCCCCGGCTGCCTGAGAACGCGAACAAAACCTACTGCGCGTCGCGATTTGCGGCCTCCGATGCTCACTGTGCATTCGCACAGCTCCGCTTCTCGACCACAACTCACTGCCGCTCGCTACGGTTTTGTTATGCGTTCTTAAAACCTATTTATACGCAGTGCATATAAATACATAAACAAAAACGTATTTGTCATACATATCTGGCATGATGCATAGTGATTCGGACGCCCATCGCGGCGCCGGTCTCGTGCTTGCCCTGCCCGTCATCTGACGGCGCATCCCAGCCCGCTCCGGCAGCCCCATTCGATGTTGTACCTATAAAAGAGACGGGGCGCGACTGTTGCATGAGCATCACACTGACGACATGAAAGCAGACGAGGTCAGCAATGATCTTGTGCAATACAGTGCAATGTTGATAAGGAATTATCACCTCGTGCATCAAAAACAGGCTAAATCGGCCCCAAATTATATGTTTCACCTATAAAAAATATACAATATCGATCTTCCAGGAGCCAATTCATGAAACTTACACAATTTAGTTTGACGATCGCAGCCGTATTTCTGACTGCTCAAGCGTCCGCGGCTACCCCAAAACTGGGTGTCGTGTATGACGCGGGCGGCAAGTTCGACAAGTCGTTCAACCAATCCGCTTTCGAAGGCGCATCGCGCTTCAAAAAAGACACGGGCATTTCCTTCATCGAAGTGCAGGCATCGAGCGATACGCAAGCCGAGCAAGTCATGCGTGGCCTGGCCCGCAAGAAACTCGACATGATCGCCGCCATCGGCTTTGCGCAAACGCAAGCCGTGCAAAAGGTCGCCAAGGAATTTCCGAACGTAAAATTCGTGCTGATCGATGGCCAGGCCGCCGGCAGCAACGTCAATTCCGTTGTCTTCAAGGAAGAAGAAGGCTCCTACCTGGTGGGCGTGGCGGCGGCCATGGCCAGCAAGAGCAAGAAAGTCGGCTTCATCGGCGGCATCGATATTCCCCTGATCCGCAACTTCGCCTGCGGCTACGCGCAAGGCGCGAAGGCCGTCAATCCGAAGATGGAAATCACGCAAAACATGGTCGGCACCACGTCCGGCGCCTGGAATGACCCGGCCAAGGGCGGCGAACTGGCCCGCTCGCAATTCGAGCGCGGCGTCGATGTCGTCTTCGCCGTCGCTGGCGGCAGCGGCATGGGCACCCTGCAAATGGCCAAGGAAAAAGGCAAGCTGGCCATCGGCGTCGATTCGAACCAGAATCATCTATATCCCGGCAGCATCCTGACCTCGATGGTCAAGCGCGTCGACAACACGGTCTACGACAGCTTCATGCAAGTCAAGAACGGCACCTGGAAGGGCGGCGTCAGCTATAAAGGCTTGAAAGAAGGCGGCGTGGATTGGGCGCTCGACGCAAACAACCGCAAGCTGATTACGCCGGAAATCGAAAAGCGCGTGTTGGGTGCGCGTAAGGACATTATCGATGGCAAGATCAAAGTGATCGATTACCGCGTCGGCAGCAGCTGCCCGGTTTAATTTTTCTCCGTATCTTTTAGCGCGCCGCCGGGGCCAGTCTCCGCGCGGCGCGTTTCCATGAAACTATCCAGTTATGAACCTATGCAGCCAGCAGTAGAATTTCGCAGCATTTCCAAGCATTTTGGACATGTGAAGGCGAACGCCGACGTCAGCTTCTCCATCGCCAAGGGCAGTATCCATGGCCTGGTGGGGGAAAATGGCGCCGGCAAATCGACCTTGATGAGCATCCTGTACGGGTATTACCGTGCCGACGGCGGGGAAATCCTGCTAGACGGGAAAGTACAGCCTATCCGCAACAGCCAGGAAGCGATCAACCTCGGCATCGGCATGGTGCACCAGCACTTCATGCTGGTCGAGAACTTCACCGTCCTCGACAATATCATGCTGGGCACGGAAGGCGGTTTTCGCCTGGCCAGCCACCGCACGGAAGCGGAAGCGAAATTGCGCGAGATCTGCGCGCGCTACCGCCTCGACGTCGACCCGCTGGCGAAGATCGAAGACTTGTCCGTTGGCGCGCAGCAGCGCGTGGAAATCCTCAAGCAGATTTACCGCAGCGCCAATATCCTGATCCTCGACGAGCCGACGGCTGTGCTGACGGCCCAGGAAACGGCGTCGCTGTTTGAAATCCTGCGCCTGTTCAAGGAGCAGGGCAAGACCATCATCCTGATCACGCACAAGCTGCAAGAGATCCTGGAAATCACCGACAACGTCACCGTCATGCGCGGCGGCACGGTGGTGGGCGCCGTGGCGACCGCCGGCACCTCGAAAGAGGAACTGGCCAACATGATGGTGGGCCGCCCCATCCAGAGCCACTTGCCCCGTGCACCGTACAATCCGGGCGCCACGGTGCTGGAAGTGGACGGTCTGCAACTGGCCGACGATCAGCAAGTCAAATTGCTGGCCGACATAGGCTTCAACTTGCGCGCCGGCGAAATCGTCGCCATCGCGGGGGTCTCTGGCAATGGCCAGAGCGAGTTGCTGGAAATTCTGTCCGGCATGCGTTTGCCGACGTCGGGCAAGCTGCGTTTTCTCGACAAGGACTTGCCGTTTGCCAAGCGCCACGATGCCGACGGCTTGCCGCTGGCCTTCCGCGACCTGGGCATCGCCCACATTCCGGAAGACCGCTTGCGCGACGGCGTGGTAAAGAATTTCTCCGTCATGCAAAACACCATCCTCGGTTACCAGGACCACCTGAAAAACCGCTGGGGCCTGTTCAACTTCAAGGCCATCGGCGCGCGCTGCGCGGAACTGCTGAAGACTTTCGATGTACGTCCGGCCAATCCGGACCTGCGCATCGGCTTGCTGTCGGGCGGCAACCAGCAAAAGGTGGTGATCGCGCGCGAAGTGCTGGCCAAGCCGAAACTGATGCTGGTGGGCCAGCCCACGCGCGGCGTCGACATCGGTACCATCGAAAGCATCCATACGCAATTGCTGGCCCTGCGCGACGCAGGCGTGGCGATCCTGCTGGTGTCCGTCGAACTGGAAGAAGTGCGGGCGCTGGCCGACCGCATCCTCGTCATGTGCGGCGGACGCATCACCGGCGAACTGAAAATTGAAGAATTCGATACCACCCGCATCGGTCTGTTGATGGGGGGAATGCATAAATCATGAATAACGACTTGCCACGCTGGGCGACAGCCTTTGTCATGCCCATGTTAAACCTGCTGTCGGCCTTGCTGGTCGCAGCCCTGGTGATTTATATGCTGGGCGAAGACCCGGCCGAATCGCTGTCCATCCTCGTCCACAGCGCCATCCTCAATCCGGAAGGCTTGAGCTACACCCTGTTCTACGCCAGCACCTTCATTTTCACGGGCCTGTCCGTGTCCGTGGCAATGCAGGCCGGCCTGTTCAATATCGGTTCCGAAGGCCAGATGTATATCGGCGGCCTGGGCTTGACGGTGGCCATGCTGGCCTTCGACCAGACCCTGCCCGCCTGGCTCTTGATACCGGCCGCCATGATCGGTGCGGCCCTGTTCGGCGCATTATGGGGCTTCCTGCCCGGTTACCTGCAAGCCAAGCGCGGCAGCCACATCGTGGTGACCACCATCATGTTCAACTTCATCGCAGCCAGCCTGATGAACTTCATTATCGTGAAGTATCTGATTCCGCCAGGCGAGCAGAACACGGCCAGCCGCGTGTTTGCGGAAAGTGGCGAAATGCCGCGCCTCTCCACCTGGTTCCCGTCGCTGGGCGACACGCCGCTGAACATCAGTTTCCTGCTAGCAATCGCCGCGCTGGTCATCTACGGCGTGATGGTCTGGCGCTCGTCGTGGGGCTTCAAGCTGCGCGCCACGGGCCTGAACAAGCATGCGGCCCACTATGCGGGTGTGTCGATCAGCAAGATGATCATCATCGTCATGCTGATCTCGGGCGCGCTGGCGGGCTTGGGTTCCGTCAATTCCATCATGGGTTCGACGCATTATCTGTCGCTGAACTTCGTCGGCGGCGCCGGTTTCATCGGCATCGCCATCGCCCTGATGGGCCGCCAGCATCCAGTCGGCATCTTCCTGTCGGCCGTGCTGTTCGGCGCGCTGATCCAGGGTGGCTTCGACCTGTCGCTGGAAAAACCGAATATCCCGACGGAAACCTTCATTTTCATCCAGGGCTTGATCATTCTGTTCTGCGGCGCCATGGAAAACTTCTACGCACCGGCCATTTCCGCCCTGCTCAAGCGCACCAAAGGCTAACACCATGACACTCGACGACTTTCAATTCGCCAGCATCCTGGTATCGACCGTGCGCAATGCGCCCGTCCTGATCTTTGCCGCCATGGCCGGCCTGTTTGCCGAACGCAGCGGCATGATCGACATCGGCCTGGAAGGCAAGATCCTGGCCAGCGCCTTCGCTTCCGCCGCCGTGGCCTACACGACGCAAAACCCGTATTACGGCATGGCTGCCGGCATGCTCGTCTGCGTCGCCCTGGCCCTGCTGCAGGCCTACGTCAGCATCACGCAAAAGGGCAACCAGCTGGTGGCCGGCATGGCGATCAACATCGCCATGAGCGGACTGACGTTCGTGCTGGCGCAGTTCTTCTTCCAGCAAGGCGGCCGCACGCCCGACCTCGGTTCGGCGCGTCTGTTCGACGTCGTCTTGCCGGGCACGCAATACGTAGAGCACATCCCGTTCATCGGCTGGGTCTACGCCCATTTGATCGGCGGCCATTCCATCCTCGTCTACGTGGCGTTCCTGCTGATCCCGCTTGTGCACTGGCTGCTGTACCACACGCGCTTCGGCCTGCGCCTGCGCGCCTGCGGCGAAAACCCGCATGCTGCCGACTCGGCCGGCGTGAGCGTGGAAGCGACGCGCTACCTGGCCATGCTGGTGGCCGGCATCCTGTGCTCGTTCTCGGGTGCGTATCTTGCCATCGTGCAAAGCGGCTTCTTCCTGCGCGACATGTCGGCCGGCGCCGGCTATCTGGCCCTGACGGCCATGGTGTTCGGCAACTGGCGTCCCGTCTACACCTTCCTCGGCTGCCTGATGTTCGGCTTCTTCGCCGCCATCCAGATCCAGATCGAAGGCGTGGACTTGCCGGTCGTTGGCCGCATCCCGGGCTCCTTGATCCAGATGGTGCCGTACGTCGTCACCGTGATCGTGCTGGCGGGCTTGATGGCGAAATCCATCGCACCAAAAGCAATTGGTATCCCGTTCGTGAAATCGCGCTAAGTTTCAGCCTGCGTCAACGAAAAGCGAAGCCTGCGGGCTTCGCTTTTTTTATGCCTGGGTAATCTCGTCCAGCGAGAAAAACACGGCCAGTCCAAGGCTGCGTGCCACCGCCACCATCTGGTCGGCGCCCTGGGACGCCCCGCCAATGCGCAGCACGGCATCGCAATGGCTCAATAAGCGCGTCGCATGCGCGTGGAACAGCTGCTCATACACGGCGTCACCCACCCGGCTTGAGCCGGCCAGCGCCAGCATGGGCAAGGCCAGCCATTCACCGAGCACGGGCATGTGGCCCTTGGCATACAGGGGCAGGCAGACGGCTTCCATGGCCGCCACATTCGCCGCCATCAGGGCGGGATCGTCGCCCGTGCCGGAGCGATACGGGCCTGCAACGAGGATCTGCATGCCTTTTTTGACCGGCATCAGTTGTAGCTGCGCATGCTGCAGCAGCATGATGGTCTTGCCGTCGCAAATGCGGCCATCTGCCACCATCCGCATCGCTTGCGCCAAGGGCAGTTCCAGCACTTCGATATCCTCGCCTTCGTGCGCCAGGCCGCCGCCATCACCGATGCGGCTGGCGGGATCGTATTCGGCGACAAAGAAATGCAGGCGCTCCGTCACGGAGCCGGGACTCATGAAGGCCTGGAATATCTTGTGCACCTGCCCCACCCGGTAACCGGTTTCCTCTTCCACCTCGGCGCGGATGCGCTGCTCCGCGCTAGCCTCCTCCAGCAAGCCGGCCGCTGATTCGATCAGGAAACCATCGTGGCCTTCGCGGTAGGTGGGAAAGCGGAACTGGCGGATCAGGATCACCGTGCGCTTGACTTTGTTGTAAAGCAGGATGGTGGCCCCGTCGCCGCGGTCATAGGTTTCCCGCGTCTGCGTCTGCCACTGGCCATCGTGGCGCAGATAGTCGAACGTGGTCTTTTGCAGCAGATACCAGTCGTGCGACAGGGTTTGCACGCCTTGGATGCGGACCCGTTGCTGCTTGCTATTTTCTTCGCGCATAGTGTCTCCTTGTGCTTGCACGGATCGACTTTATCATGCAAACTCGTGCAATATCAAGAAAATACAAGAAAAACCATGCTCACACATCAACGCAAACAATACCTGCTGGACTTGCTCCAGCGCGAAGGTCAGATCGTCGCCAAGGCCGTCAGCGATAGCCTGGGCTTGTCGGAAGACACAATACGGCGTGACCTGCGCGAGCTGGCGAAAGAAGGGCTATTGGAGCGCGTGCACGGCGGCGCCCTGCCCTTGCTGCCAAGTTCGCCCGCGCTGGCGCCGTTTGCGGCCCGCGAACAGATTTCACCGGAAGCCAAGCCCGCCATCGGCCGCGCGGCGGGCGCCATGATACAAACGGGACAAGTGGTATTTCTCGATGGCGGCACGACCGCCGTGCAACTGGCGCGCCAGCTGCCACGCGACTTGCGCGCCACCATCGTCACGCACAGTCCCTCGGTTGCCGTCGAACTGGTGAATCATCCATCGATTGAGGTGCTGATGCTGGGCGGGCGCCTGTACAAGCACTCGATCGTGGGCGTCGGCGCGGCCACCGTGGAAGCCATCGGCCGCATCCGCGCCGACCTGTATTTCATGGGCGTGTCCAGCCTGCATCCGCAAGCGGGTATCACCACCGGGGATTATGAAGAAGCGTGCGTGAAGCGTGCCCTGAGCGACGCGTCTGCCCGCACCGTCGTGCTGGCCTCGCCGGAAAAGTTCAATACGACTTCGCCGTTTCAAATTGCACCCTTGAGTCAGGTCAACGATATCATCGTGCACCGCGACGTGGCAGACGCCCTGGTCGCGCCCTACCGCGAGATGGGAATCGCCATCACCCTGGCATGAAAAAAGCGGCCCGCAGGCCGCTTTCGAATGACGTCTTTACTGCGGCCAGATCGCCTGCAGCACGGCCGCCAGGTGATAGCCGCTCTCGATCAGCTGCTGCTTGGCCAGCGCCGAGCTGGGCACGGGATAATTGTCCGGCACCGTCAAGCGCCAGACGTTGTAGACCTCGCCCTTGCGGCTGGTCTGCTGCGTGGCCGGGCCAGCCACCACATCCGTGAAAGCAATCTTCGACGCCGCCAGCGAGGCATCGGCCCATTGATACGGCCAGGTGGCGGGATCGCCGGTGTTGCTGCTCACTTGTGGCGCGCTGGCAATCACGGTGCGCGCGAACTGCTGCGGCGTGCGCGTGCTCAGGCGGCGCATGGCGTAATCGACCACGGTCGTGTCCCAGTAGGAATGCAAGGGCTTGGTGGGCGACTTCGGATAGCTGCTTGCCGGCTTGGCCGCGCCATCGTCGGCCGGCAGCGGCGCGGGAATCACGGCGTCCGACAGCGCCGTCATCTTCGCATCGTCGAGCAGCAAGTCATTGCCCCCACGCGCATTGAAAACGGTGACGTCATCGATCTGCGCCTGCGTGGCGGGCGCGAAAAACTGGCCATCCTTGCCAACAAAAGCATTACCCACATGCAAAGGCTGGTGGATATCGCCCACCAGATGCGTGATCAGGATCAGGGCTTCGCGCTGGCTGAAGCCGTGCGGATTGCTGGCCGCATCATCCTTGCCTTGCAATACCAGGATCGCCTGCTTGAGCGTCTGCACGATATCGTCGTCGGCCGTGCCCACGCCATGGTCGTGGTAGTGCGCGTTCTGGAACGGCACGTTCGTGTAATGGTATTCGCCATGCTTGGGATTGGCCGCTACATAGGTCAGCATTTCCGGCGATTGCGGACCGCAATACGTGCCTTTCACGCAATCGGGCCAGTTGGCGATCTTTTCCAGGCTTTCGCCAGGCAACAGCAACTTGGCCACTTGCGCCTGGGCAGCGCTACCCTTGAGCAATTGATCGGCGATGGCGCCCACGGCGCGGTGGCCGTCGTTGCCCCAGGCCAGCACATTACCGGAAGCAAAAGCGGCGCCCAGCGCCAGCACACTCAACAGTTTTTGCATGTTCACCATTACTCCTTGCCTTGCGGCGTGGCCTTGGCCGGCTTCGGATACTGCTTGTTGATGTCGATCGGCTGCGCATACGCCGAGCTCCACGTCTGCTCATGCAGCGCGGCGATGCGTTGCGCCATGGCGTCGTTGCGCAACACCACTTCCAGGTTGCGCGACAAGTCGAAATAGCCGCCCGCCCAGTTGCTCGTGCCGACCCAGGCCAGCTTGCCGTCGATGGTCATGGTCTTGCTGTGGATCACGCGTGCGAACGGGATGAAACCGATCGAGGCCGCAGGAATCGTCACGATGCGGATGTCCACGTTCGGCACCAGGGCCAGACTTTTCAGGTAGGCGATGGCCGGCGCTTCCGTATTCCAGCTTGACACCATCAGCTTGATCTTCACGCCGCGCTGCGCGGCCGCGCGCACGGCGTTGTCGATCACGGCGTAGTACGGCCGCGTGCGGTTCGGGCCGTAGGACAGCGGTGCGTAATCGAGCAGCTGGATGCGCACTTCGCTTTGCGCTTGCGCCAGCAAGGCGGGCAAGCCCGTTTCCGAGTCGCCCACGCCAGCCGGGTTGTAGGCGTTCGGGCTGGCCAGCAGGAAAGCGTTTTGTGCGTAGTTGGCGGGCACCACCTTGCTGTTGAGCACCGTGGCGCGGCTGCCTTGCGACGTCAATGCCTGGGCTTGCCAATCCTGTTCGAAGATGGCCTGCACCTGGCTCACCATGGCGGGCTCCGTGATTCTCAAGCCCGTTTCATGGATGTGCTCGAATGAGCGCCAGTCGAAATTCTGACTGCCGATGTACGCCACCTGGCCATCGACGGCCAGGTATTTCGCGTGCACGATGCCGTTGCCCGTGATTTTATCGAAGTCGATCAGGCGCAAGTCCAGGTTCGGAATCGCCTTGATCTGGGCGATGGTGGCCGCTTCCGACAAGCCCACGCCCTTCTGGTCCAGCAGGAAGCGGATTTTTATACCGCGCTGACCGGCGGCCGTCAGGCTGGCCAACACCTTTTCAAAGGCCGTGCCCGGTTTGCTGACGGCGTAGAACTGGGCGATGACGATCTCTTTTTTTGCCGAATCGAACAATTCGGTCCACACGGCGACGGGCTCGCGCAGGTCGGGATTCGTCAACGTGGTTTCTACGGGCGACGTGTGCACGAGCTCAAAGCCGGGAATGGTGAAGTCCGCGTGGGCCGTGCCCGCGAACAGACTGGAAATAACGACAGAAACAAATAAACGACGCATGGTTTTTCCTGGTAAAGATTATTTGACGCGCACGATGCGGCCGGCCGCCGTGGCACTGCCAGCGGGCTTGCCGGCGCGCGCGCGGGCGGTCAGGTAATTGCTGAAGGCGTCGATGTCGCGCACGCCCGTGTCCAGCCGGCGCGTGCCGGCCGCCAGCACAGTGAAGCGGTCGCCGCCGCCGGCAAGGAAACTGTTGGCGGCGACACGGTATTGTTGATTGTCCTCAAGAGGAATGCCATTGAGCATGATGCTGCCCGGCAGCACACGCTGGCCTTGCGGCTGCGTGCTGTCCCAGCGGTAGCTAAAACCTTCGGATACTTGCAGCAGATTGCCCTCGCCTGCCTCTTCGCCCGGCCATTGCTGCTCGAGCAAGGTGCGGATTTGCGCGCCGGACAGGCTGACGACGATCAAGGTATTGCCGAACGGGACCACAGCCTGGTTCTGACCCACGTTCGTCATCAGATCGGCGCCCGCTTCCAGGTCCTTGCGGATGCCACCGTTGTTCATCAGGCCGATTTGCGCACCGGCAGCGCGTGCGCCGAACAGGGTGCTGTCGGCCACCAGGTCGCCCAGCGGGGAAGCGCCGCCGCCCTTGGTGCTGCGGCCCACGTTCGGTACGGCGATGGCGGCCACGGGACGCGACAACTCGGCCGCACTGCGCTGCTTGACCGATGCCAGGTAGGCTGCCACGGCCGGGTCCGGCTCATACATGCCTGGCAGCATGACGACGTTTTGCGCGCTGGCATCGATCAGTGCATTTTTGACGGGATCGACCTTGAGCTTGATGCGCGTGAGCATATGCCCGCCCATCTGCGCCTGCGTCACCAGCCGGCCATCGACACGGCACAGATAGCCCTGGTGCGAATGACCGCTGATGACCAGCTGGATCGCCGGGTCGAGGCGTTTCACCACGTCGACCACTTCGCCCTTCAGGTGGCTGCAATCGGGCTGGTCGACGGCTTCGCTCGTCTCGCCGCCCTGGTGCAGCAGCACGACGAACACGCCCACGCCCTGCGCACGCAGCTGCGGCAAGGTGGCGTTGATCGCGCCTGCTTCATCGCCGAACTGCAGGCCGGCAATGCCGGCGGCCGTTACCACGGACGGCGTATCTTTCAGCACGGCGCCGATCAAGCCCACCTTGACGCCATGCGCCTCTTCGATGCGGTAGGCCGGCAGCAGGGACTTGCCCGTTTGCGTGTCGATCACATTCGCCGCCATATAGGTGTAGCTGGCGCCCTTGAAGTCGGGCGTGAACTTGCAGGCCTTGTCGGCGCGCGACGACTCGCAGCCGCCGCGCTGCTGGCGCAGCAATTCCGCCTTGCCCTGGTCAAATTCGTGGTTACCGACGGAACTGGCCTTCATGCCCAGCATGTTCATGGCGACGATGCTCGGTTCGTCCGCCCACAGCGCCGACATGGCGGGGCTGGCGCCGACCAGGTCGCCATTGCCGACGAAAATCAGCTGCGCATCTTCTCGCCGCCACGCCGTCAGGGCGCCGGACAAGGTATCGATGCCGCCGGCCTGCACCGTCTTGCGCTCAGTATCGACGGCACTCGTATAGGTGAATTTGCTGCGGTCGAGATTGCCGTGAAAATCGTTCAGGGCGACCAGGTTGATATCGACGGACTTCGCGGAAGGCGCGGTAGGTGCGGCACAGGCGGCCAGCAGCAAGGTCAGGGCCGCTGCGGCGGCGAGTGGTGTCAGATGATGTTTCATGGTCCCCACATGGTTATCAGTATTCAAAAAGACTATCTCATCCGGGGGGACGCCGTGCGCCGCAAGCCCATCAGAGTATGACAAGAAAGCACAACATAAAACGAAAAAACGGCCGGTGTCGCCACCAGCCGTTTGCAACTTCAGTCAGACGCCGAGATTAGAACTCGTACTTGACCGTAGCCTGGATCGCCCATTGGGATTCACCCTTTTGTTGACGCACGGTGTAGTCCTCTACCTTGTCACGCACTTGGTAGATATAACGGCCTTGAGCATCGAGGCCGGCAAAATCAACAAAGCTGCGGGTTTGACCACCAGCCGAGCGGAAAGCCATTTCATTGATACGGCCCCACTTGCGGTTGATCATGTTGCCCACGTTGAAGAAGTCCATCGTGAACACGCCTTTGTTGCCTTTGAAGAAGCCTGGGACTTCCTGGCTGACACGCATGTCGAAGCTGTTGGTCCAAGGCGAGAAGCTGTCGTTACGCTTCACCACGCCGCCTTTCGAACTGCGCAGGTCGCCATTGGCATTGACCAAGGACCAGAAACGGTCTTCGTTAGCGTGGTTGGTTGCCGTATCGCCACGGAATACCACTTCGCCCGAACCTGGTTTCGATGGGATGTACATCAAGTCGTTGCCGCTGACGCCGTCACCGTTCAAGTCATTGCTGTAGGTCCAGCTGTATGGCTTACCCTTGCGACCTTCATAGAACAGGCCGAAGCTGGTTTTGTAGTTGTCGAAGAAGCGCTTCTGGAAGTTCAACACAGCATTGAAGCGGTCTTTCACCAGGTAGCCGGAATTGGCGGCGACGTTTTCATTCGGATTGAAAATCGAACGGGCGTTGAAGTTCGACGTCGATACCGACGAGGTCAGCGGCGACACTTCCGTTGCATCTGTATAGGTGTAGGCAACCGACCAGCCAAAGCCTTTGGTCATCGGCTGGCTGACCGACAGGGTCACCAGATTGCCTGCACCTTTATCCGTTTTCTGCGCAACCATGACGTTGTTGAACGCAGGGTTCTTGAGTGCCTTGGCGAAGGAACCCGAGCAACCCGCATTGGTCGACGACAAGCCACCGGTTGAAGTCCAGCAATTCGTATTGTAGGCAGTATTCGAGTAATACAGCTCACGGCCATCGGTACCGGTACGCGTCGCTGCACCCAGGTTCAGATGCTCGTAGTAAATGGCATCCTTGTTTTGCGTACGCAGATATTCCGCGCCGAAAACCAGACCCATCCATGGCAGCTCATGTTCGAACGCCAGGTTGCCCTTCCAGATCGATGGCTGGCGCAGGTTAGGCGACAGGAAGTCGACGTTGGCTGCAGGTGCGGCATCAGCGAAGTTCGTCGGCTGAGCGTTCGGATCAGGATTGAACAAGCCACCTACCGATGGGCAAGCCTTGAAGCCACTGGTGCCGCAACCAACGATACGGGTTGCCACGCCAGGATTAGCGAACGGGTTCGACATCCATACCGTGGCCGCCGCGCCCTGGAACAGGCCGAAACCACCGCGCAATTGGGTTGGACGGGCACTGTCGAACTTGTAGTTGAAGCCCACGCGTGGCTGCCACAGTGTCTGTCCATCGATGGTTTGCGTATTGTTCAGACCAAAACCACCGCTTTGTACCTTGCCGGTCTGCGGGTTGCCAGCAACCATAGGTGCCGCCGCGGCAGCGTTATACAGCGGGCGGTCGCTGATGGCGGCCTTGTCGACACGCACGCCATACTGCACGGTCAACTGTTTGTTGACGGTCCATACGTCTTGGGCGAAGAAGCCATAGTTTTTCAGGCTGAAATCAGCAATGGCGTTTTCCAAGGAACCGCCTGCCAATGGTACTTGCACCTGGTAAGAGCTCGGGCGTCCGGTACGGAAATTTTCCAGTACGGCTTGTTCCTGAAGAGCGGCTGAACTGTTGCAATTGAAAGTAGTGCTGCCGTCCGCGTTTGGTTTGACAAACGAGTATCCGACATTATTGATACAGCCGAAGGTGTAGTTGCCATTGATGTTCTGCAGGAACGCATTGTAGACATCGTTCTTGCTGAAGTCGCCGCCGAACTTGACTTCATGATCGCCCAGGGCCCAGTTCGCGCCCAGGTAGGCATCCTTGGTCTTGGTGCGCAAGACGTTAAACTGATACGACTGATCGGTACCGAAGTTCAGGAAACGGTCGTTGGTCGACACGCCTGCAGGCGATCCCGCCGGCAAGGCACCCGTAAACTTGAGCGACATGGTTGGCAGGGTGGAATTGTTCTTCGGCAGACTTTCATAGTCGCGCGACGATACTTTGAATTCCGTCGAGAAATTTGGCGTCCAGTCGGCAAACCACTGGCCGACGATGGTTTCGATCGACTTTTCCTGCGAACGCCAAGCCGAGTTCAAGGCGATACCGCTTGACGTTACGCCGGTAAACATCGGCTCGGACTGATCGGTTTTGGAATAGCGAACCATCGCGCGATGGTTGTCGTTGATGTTCCAGTCCAGTTTCAGCAAGACATCATCAACCGTCAACTTCGTACCGGCAGGCACGGTGGTGGTGCCGACTGGCAAGTTGTACTTTTCTTTGGCAATCGTCTGTAAACCCGCAATAGCGGATTCGGTAACGCCGACGTTCGTCATCGAGCTGCCCAGCGGACCAAAGTTTGGTGCCGTGCGGGTACTTTCCAGCTTTTCTTTGTTTGCAAAGAAGAACAGCTTGTCTTGGATCAGCGGGCCGCCAACGGAAATGCCCTTGGTCGTTTCGCGGAATGGTGCTGGTGCGTAATAGCTGTCTTTGACGTTGTCGTAACGGTCACCCGCCATACTGTCATTACGGAACACGTAATAGACACTGCCCTTGACATCATTGGTACCGGACTTGGTCACGGCGTTGATGTTGGCGCCCGTGTAGCCTTTTTGCGTCACGTCGTAGTTGGCGACGTTCACTTGCACGGACTGGATCGCATCGATCGAGATCGGCTGCTTGGCCGTCGGGCTGCCGTTCGATTCCAGGCCGAAGGTGTCGTTCACGGCCACGCCATCGATGGTCATCGAGTTATAGCGCGAGTTTTGACCGGCAACGGACAATTCGCCGCGCTCTTTGTCCGTTTGCGAAACACGCGGATCGGAACGGGCGTAATCTTGCAGATTGCGCTGGATCGACGCTTGCATGGCCAGCTCATTGGCACCAATGTTGGTGCCGGCGCCCATATTGCTGCGGTTAAAGATCTGTGCGCGTGCGCCCGTGCCCGTGACGTTCACGGTTTGCATCTGTGCGCCCAGGGTGGCGTCCACATTGGCCGTTTCAGCCAATTGCACGTACACGCCTTCGCGTTTTTCCACTTCACCATTCTTGGTGATGGTGATGGTGTATGGACCGCCGGCACGCAGGCCGCGCGCGACGTAACGGCCTTCCGCATCGGTCGTTACATTGCTGACGGAACCCGACTCGGTGTGCACAATGGTAACGGTGGCACCAGCTGCCGGCTTGCCGTCAGTGGCCGAGATACGGCCGCCAATGGAAGACGTAGTGTTCTGTGCGAACGATGGTGCCGCCGCCAGTGCAATAGACAGGCTTAACGCGATTTGCGTCAGCCGAAGTCGCTTGTGATTGATCATCTTTAACCCCAGAAAAGACTATTATTTTTTGAAAATCCTGGATTGCCCCACCGTCCGGCTGCGCCGCACAGCAACACAAACACAACATTTCCTCTTTACGATGCTGCAACTGTTACGCCGGCGGGACTGGCTGCGGTCCTGACAAGACCATCACAAAACGCCGCTCCACACATCACAACTATTCATATCCAGACAATAACGGCGGAAAAAACCACATCCGATCCGTACGACCCAGGGCGCTAGCACCTGTGTCATTCATCCCACATGCTTACCCGGCTAACATGGCAAGCCGCGAGTGTAATTGTTAAATATTTCAAGACTGTGACACGGCGGCAAAATACAGAAGAATGTCGTCATTTAGCTGTGCGACTGTTTGTTTCACTCTGCATCTCACCTTTATTTACTGCAAATACCCATCTTCATACGATATCGCCCAGATGAATTGTGACTTTTTAATATCATCTTCATCTCACTATGCATCATCAAAAAATGGATGACAAATACGATTTTTTTTATATATTTATATATTTAAAATATAAATAGCATGGGGTAACTAGCTGGATTGATATCGTGCTGACAGCGTCCGGGCTTATGGCGCGTGATTATAAATGAGCAATATGTACTTGAAATTGATTCATCCATGAAATCAGATAAAGTCGTGTATCTACTGTTAATTGTGTCGCATGGCCGCCACAAAATTAACAAAATAACAGCGCGACATTTAAGATGAGGAATAAAAAATGGCCGGAAGATCCGGCCATTTGAGAGTATCAGTTCTGAACGTCGCGCAACTTACGGTTTTCCACCCTTGCCTGCCTTGTCGGCTGCGGCAATTTGCGCTTCAAAACGGGTGAAACGGGCATCGAGCGCTTTCAGCAAACGCTGCTTGTCCGCTTCCGCCAGGAAGGAATAGCGCAGGCTGTTGTACGACAGCTTTTTGATTTCCGCATAATCGGTCTTGTACTGGCTGGCAAACAGCACGTATTCATTCGACAAGGTATTGCGCGAGACGCCCGCATCATCGGTCGAGATCACGAACGGCACGCCATATTTGCGGTACAGAGTGATCGGATGGGCCTGGCCCTTGATACCGAGTATGTAATCATTGCTGGTCAGATTCACTTCCACGGGGATGCCCCGCTCGCGCATCTTCTGCATGGTTGCCAGCGCATTGTTTTCGTACGCGATATCCATGCCGTGGCCGATACGGTCGGCGCCCGCCACATCGACGGCTTCGGCGATATGGAAGGCCATGCCTTCCGGCGGCACCATGCCCAGCGCCAACTCGCCGGCATGCAGGGCGATCTTGACGTTCGGATACTTTGCCTTGAGGAACTTGAACATTTCCATGTGCAGGCTGTAGTCGCGCATGGATACGTTCACGCTTTCCTGGCCCACGATGTTCACGCCGACCAGCAGCGGATTCAGGCTCGCTGCCTTGAACGCGGCCACCATCGAGGAAAACACTTGCGATGGCGACAGGAAGCGCAGCACATATGCCTGGTAACGCATGGTGAAGTTCGCATCGTCGATGCCGGTGCTGCTGGCGTTGACGTTGTCATTGTAGGCGGTGATGCTTTTCTGGAAGCCAGTATCCTGCTCCAGATTCTGCGTCCACTTGGCCAGCACGGCTTGCAACGCTGCCGGCTGCAAGCCCGGCGCCAGCACCTGCTGGTCGAACTGCGCGTTTTGCACGAATGGCGACAGCTCGAAAATCGTCTCGATGTAGCTGAGGTTTTCCGCGATGGCGCGCTGCTTCAGGGTTTTCAGGCCATCGGCCGTGTTGCTCGATGCCACGGGACCGAAGTAGCCGAAGGTATCAAAAAAGGTGCGGTCCGGCGGCGTCTGGATGGCGCCGTGGTTATAGAAATCCTTGGTCGACCAGCGCTGCAGCAATTCCGCATACAGGCCCGCGTCGGCAAATACTTCCGTGGACGACAGGCAGCCACGCTGCGCGGCCGGCTTGGCGCGCTCGGCTGCCACGACGTCCTTGTTGCTTTCGATGCGATAGGTCGTCTTGTTGACGCAATAGTTTTCCTTGTCGACCCAGTCAAGGAATTGCTCGGCGTAAATGGCGCCCGAGTAATGATGATGCAGATCACCGCCCTTGGGCATCATGGAAAAGAACAGGCTCAGCTCGGCTGTCTTCGGCTGGGTGCCCGAGACCAGGGCGGCAAAATGACGCGCGGTGGCCGCTTCGTTGGAAGACGGGGCGGCCTGCGCCGTTCCGGTCAATGCCAGCGCGGCGCCAAGCGCCAGGCCAGTGAGTTTCTTGTGCATTCGCGTTCTCGCTCAGGATAATTCGTGTTGAACAACGGGTAGGTCAGCCCTGCCCCCGCACATGCACGCATTGCCCGCCCGAATAGGTGGCGGCCACGGCACGGTCATCGCCCAGCAGCGCAAAGGCAAACAGCAATTCCTCCAGGCTTTGACAGCCGGCCGTGCGGCGCTCGAGCAGCGGCGTCGATTGCTTGTCGAGCACGATGAAGTCCGCTTCCGTGCCAGCCGTGAAATTGCCCAGGGTGCCTTCCAGTTGCATGGCGCGCGCCGCGCCCAGGGTCGCCAGGTAAAACATGCGCAAGGCGGGCAGATAGCTGCCTTTCAAGCGTGCTACTTTATAGGCTTCGTTCATTGTTTGCAACATCGAGAACGAGGTGCCGCCGCCCACATCGGTGGCCAGCGACAGCAGCACTTTCGCCGCATCGGCCCGCTCGAAATCGAACAGGCCGCTACCGAGGAACAGGTTGGACGTAGGACAAATGGCGGCGGCCGAGGACGTTTCCGCCATGCGCGCGCGGTCGCGCTCGTCGAGCCAGATGCAATGGCCGAACATGGCGCGCGGGCGCAGCATGCCGTACTGGTCATACACGTCGAGGTAGCTGCGCGCCTGCGGGTGCAGTGCGCGCACCCAGCGGCATTCATCTTCGTTTTCCGACACGTGCGTCTGCAGATACGTATCCGGATAGGCGCGCGCCAGCTCGCCCGCCAGATGCATCTGTTCATTCGTCGAGGTCGGCACGAAACGCGGCGTGATCGCGTACAGCGAACGGCCTTGCTTGTGCCAGCGCCGGATCAGCTCTTCGCTTTCGCGCGCGCCTGACTCGGCCGTATCGCGCAGGAACTCGGGGCAATTGCGGTCCATCATGACCTTGCCCGCCACCATGCGCAAGCCGCGCGCCTCGCTGGCGCCAAAGAAGGCATCGACCGATTGCGGATGCACGCTGCCATATACCATCGCCGTGGTGGTGCCGCAGCGCAGCAGTTCGTCGAGGAAAAATTCGGCCACGTTGCGCGCATGCTCGGGATTCTCAAACGCGCGCTCGGTGGGAAAAGTGTACGTTTCCAGCCATGGCAGCAAGCCCGGCGCGGGCGAGGCGATCATTTCCGTCTGCGGGAAGTGCAGGTGGGTATCAATGAAACCGGGCACGATCAGCTTGCCGCGGTAATCGACGATCTGCGTGCCGTGCGGCAAGGTCGCCTGCAGTTGCGCGTAATCGCCGGCTGCCACGACCTTGCCATCGGCCACGATCAGCAAGCCATCCGCATGCCAGGCATGCGCCTCCTCGCTGAAGGCGGGATCGGCGTGGAAGTGCAGCAAGCTGGCTCGGTAAGCTTGCAATGTGGCAGGAACAATCGGCATGACTTCTTTCTATAACGGGTGAATGGCGGCGCGTGCTGGGCGCCGCAGTGGCGCGCTGGCAGAGGCCAGCCGCAGCGGTGCGGCCAGGGCGGCAGCGGCCGCCTCTTCCCACACCATCAGTAATTGACAGGCAACGGAGGCGGCGATCACGGCCGGCGCCTTGTTGCGGATGCCAGGCATGCCGATCGGACACACCATGGCGGCGATGCGCTCGTCCGGCACGCCGCGCGCCTGCAGGCGGTGTTCGAATTGCTTGCGTTTCGTGTGCGAACCAATCAGCCCGAACCAGCCCGCATCCTCGCGCTCCATGATGGCTTGCGTCAAGCGTTGATCGAGCGCATGGCTATGCGTCATGACGAGAAAACTGCCGCCGGGCGGCGCCATGGCGACAAATTCCTCGGGCGTATCGGTGGCGGCGATGCGGACATTATCAGGTATCTGCGCGGGAAACATGTCTTCGCGCTCATCGACCCAGGTGATATTGCAGGGCAAGTGGGCCAGCGCGCGCACGATGGCGGCACCCACGTGGCCGGCGCCAAACAAGGTCAGGTGGGCGCGCGGCGCCAGGCAGGGGTCAACCAGCCAGCGCCGCCCCTTGCCATCCTGAGCGACATGGGTACTGCGTTCGCGCGAAAACGTGTCGGGTGCCTGTTCGCCAGTGCCAGCGATCAAGCTACCAGCAGCATCGAACAAGGCCGAGGCGGGTTCACCGTCGAGCGCCGTCAAACGCCAGCTGTCTTGCTGGCGGCGTTCGCGTAAGGCGGCCAGCAACGCATGCAGGCTGGCATTGACATACTCGAAAGCCAGGTGGACGACACCACCGCAGCATTGCCCGAGACTGGGGCCCAGCGCGAAACGATCGAGCCGCGCATGGGTGTTCCCCGTGGCCAGCATGGTCTTGGCGATTTCCACGGCGCGCAATTCCAGATGGCCGCCACCGATGGTATCGACTTGGCCATCGAGACTGACGCGCATCTTCGCGCCCGCCTCGCGCGGTCCGGAACCTTCCACCAAAGCGACCGTCACCAGCACGGATGCCTGCGTGTCGTCGTCCATCGCTGTCAGCCAGTCGCTCATCTTCTGCTCCTATGCGCTGACATGCGCCGCTTGCACGGCCATCACCGCCTTGAGGATTTCCTCGCTGGTGGCAGGGGCATTCAACGGTGGCTGCACGGCGTGATGGCCCACGCTGGAAATGGCGTCGCGGATGGCAAAAAAGACGGAAAACGGCAGCAGCAGCGGCGGCTCGCCCACGGCTTTGGAACGGTGGATGCTGTCCTCCACGTTGCGGTTCTGGAACAGCTGGACGCGAAAATCTTCGGGGCAATCGGAAATGCCGGGAATCTTGTACGTCGACGGCGCGTGCGTCATCAGCTTGCCCGCCGCATTCCACCACAGCTGCTCCGTCGTCAGCCAGCCCATGCCCTGGATAAACGCGCCTTCCACCTGACCCAGATCAATCGCGGGGTTGAGCGACTGCCCCGCATCGTACAAGGCATCGGCACGCAGCAGCTTCCATTCGCCCGTCAGGGTATCGACCACCACTTCGGCCACGGCCGCGCCATACGCGTAATATGAAAACGGATGGCCCGTCATCGTCTTCGCATCCCATGACAGACCGGGCGTGGCATAAAAACCGTCCGACCACAGTTGCACGCGGGCCAGGTAAGCCTTCTGCACCAGCTCGGCAAACGCAACGACGTGACCATTCACGTGGATATGGTTGTCGAAGAAACGAACAGCGTCCGTCTCGCCACCGTACAGTTTGACCGCGTAATCGGCCAGGCGTTCACGGATCTGGCGCGCCGCATCCTGCGCCGCCTTGCCGTTCAGGTCGGCACCGGTGGAGGCCGCCGTGGCCGAGGTGTTAGCTACCTTGCTGGTATCGGTGGCCGTGGCCCGTACCTTGTCCAAGTCCAGGCCCAGTTCGTGCGCCACCACTTGCATGACCTTGGTATTGATGCCCTGCCCCATTTCCGTGCCGCCATGGTTGACCAGTACGGAGCCATCCACGTACACGTGCACGAGAGCACCAGCCTGGTTCAGATGCGTGACGTTGAAGGCGATGCCGAATTTCAGCGGTGTGAATGCCAGCCCCTTCTTCAAGATGGGGCTGGCCTCGTTGAACGCATCGATGGCCAGGCGGCGCGCGCGGTAATCGCTGCTCTCTTCCAGTTCCGCAACGAGTTCATGAATGACGTTGTCGACGATTTTCTGCCCATACGGCGTGACGTTGCGTCCTTCTACATCGTTGCGGCCATAGAAATTGAGCAGGCGGATATCGAGCGCATCGCGTTGCAGATGGCGGGCGATTTCATCGATGACGTACTCGATGGCAATGGCGCCCTGCGGCCCGCCAAAGCCCCGGAAAGCCGTGTTCGACTGCGTATTCGTCTTGCCGCAGGCGGCGCGGATGTCCACGTCGGACAGGTAATAGGTATTGTCGAAGTGGCAGACGGCGCGCGTGGCGACGGGGCCGGACAAGTCGGCCGAGTATCCGGCGCGCGTGGTCATGTCGACCTTGGCGGCAAGGATGCGGCCATCGTCGTCGTAGCCTACTTCGTACTCATAGTAGAAACAGTGGCGCTTGCCCGTCACCAGCATATCGTCGTCGCGGTCGGCGCGCAATTTGACGGGACGCTTCAATTTCGCCGCAGCAATCGATGCGGCCGCCGCCCACAGGGCCGACTGCGATTCCTTGCCGCCAAAACCGCCGCCCATGCGCCGGCATTCGACGGTGATGTTGTGCGAATGCACGCCCAGCGCATGCGCGACCACGTGCTGCATCTCGCTCGGATGCTGGGTCGAACACAGCACCAGCATGCCTTGCGCTTCCTTCGGGATGGCGTAGGAAATCTGTCCTTCCAGATAAAACTGTTCCTGCCCGCCCACATACAGCTGGCCCTTGACCACGTGCGGCGCGCCCTCGAACGCGGCTTGGTAGTTGCCGCGCGTCAGCTGCATCGGTGGCAGCACATACGATTGCGCGGCCTTGGCCGCTTGCGGCGTCATGATCGCGGGCAATTCCTCATACGACACTTGCGCCAGGCGGGTCGCGCGGCGCGCATGGTCATGCGTATCGGCCACCACGATGAAGATGGGCTGGCCCACGTATTGCACCAGCTCCGCAGCCAGGATGGGATCGTCATGGATGATGGGACCGCAGTCATTGGTGCCGGGAATGTCGTGTGCCGTGTAGACGGCGACAACACCCGTAGCGGCGCGCACTGCCGACAAATCCATGGCCGTGATGTGTGCATGGGGCTTTTGCGACAGGCCCAGCGCCGCGTGCAAGGTGCCTTGCAGCTCGGCGATATCGTCCGTGTACGTGGCTTGCCCCAGCACATGCAATTGCGCCGATTCATGTGGGCTGGGTTTGCCCACGGCGGCCCAGGCGGCCGCTTGCAATTCGGGCGTGGCAGGATGGTTCATGCTGGTCCTTTCAGGCGCGGCAAGCATAGGCGTTGACGGCAATGCGCAGCAAAGGCGCACCGGGGCGTGTTTCCAGCCAGAAGCGGCGCAGCAGGTTTTGCGCCGTCGTCATGCGGTAAGTATTCGACGCGCGCATGTCGGACAGCGGCGCGTAATCGTCGGCCAGCAGGCGCATGGCGATGAGCAAGTTCTCTTCCGTCCAAGCCTGTCCGCGCAAAAACGCTTCCGTTTGCGCGGCCCGCTGCGGCGTGGCCGCCATGCCGCCAAAGGCGACGCGTGCGCCAACAATGCGCTCGCCATCGAGCTCAAAGGCAAACGCGGCGCACACGGCCGAGATATCCTGGTCGAAACGCTTGGCCAATTTATACGTGCGGAAATGCACGTCGGCACGGGGCAAGGGCACGCGCACGGCTTCGACGAATTCGCCTGGCTGCATATCTTTCTTTTGGTAACCGAGATAAAAATCTTCCAGCGGCATGCAGCGCTGGCCGGCAGGACCGCGCAGCACGATTTCGCTGCCCAGCGCAATCAGCCACGGCATCGAGTCGCCGATCGGCGAACCATTGGCCACATTGCCGCCCAAGGTACCGGCGTTGCGGATCGGCAAGGAAGCAAAGCGCTGCCACAGTTCAGACAGCTCATCGGGATAATGTTCGCACAGCGCCGCATAGGCATCGTTGAGGCTGGCGCCGGCGCCGATGTGCAGCTTGCCATCGTCCACGGAGATGCTTTTCAGCGCCGCGACGTTGCCGAGATAAATGATGTCGCCCAGGTCGCGCAATTGCTTGGTCACCCACAGGCCAATATCGGTGGAGCCGGCCAGCAGGCAGGCCTGCGGCTTTGCCGCACGCAGCGCCACCAGTTCCTCAAGGGTGCGCGGCGCGTGGAAGTGCTGGCCGCCGTGTTCATACGTAGTCAGGCTGCCGCGCTGCAGTGCCTGCAATTGCACGCGCAACGCATCGCGATCGAATGCCACATGTGGCAATTCACCCATGCGTCTGGCTGCATCGATGATGGGCCGGTAGCCCGTGCAGCGGCACAGATTGCCCGACAGGGTGTCGTCGATTTCGCAGCGCGTGGGCGTCTCGCCATTCTTCTCCAGATACATGCCCCACAAGGACATGACAAAACCGGGCGTGCAAAAACCGCACTGGGAACCGTGGCACTCGACCATTGCCTGCTGCACCGGGTGCAGGCCACCGTCGGGCTGCTGCAAGTCCTCCACGGAAAACAGGGCCTTGCCATCGAGAGTGGGCGTGAGCTGGATGCAGGCATTGACGGCTTTCATCTCGACCTGGCCGTCCACCAGGCTGCCGATGACCACCGTGCAGGCGCCGCAATCACCCTCGGCGCAGCCTTCCTTGGTGCCCGTGCAATGCAAATCCTCGCGCAGGTGCTGCAACACAGTCTGCGTAGGGGCGGCGTTGCGTACTTCCTGTACGGCACCACGATAGTAAAAGCGGATAGGTTCTGACATGCTGGCCTCGGTATAGTCCCAGTATAGGAGATTAACACCGGCATATGGGACAACTATATGCAAAGACTGATTTTACTTATCATCCTATCTCAATAGAACTTATGCCTGGAACGGATGCGTCGCATGCCAGTGTTCGGCAATATCGATGCGACGCGTGATCCACACTTGCTCATGACCCTGTACATAGTCGAGGAAGCGCGCCAGTGCGGCCGCGCGGCCAGGCCGCCCCACCAGACGGCAATGCAGGCCTACCGACAACATCTTCGGTTGATTCAAGCCGTTCGGATCGCCTTCCGCATACAGCACATCAAAGGCATCTTTCAGATAGTCGAAAAATTGCGTGCCCGAATTAAAGCCCTGCATGGCGGCAAAGCGCATGTCGTTCGTGTCCAGGGTGTAGGGCACGATCAGTTGCGGCTGTACGGCCGGCATGCCAGCGGCATCCGTGTATGCCACCTTGTCCCAGAATGGCAGGTCGTCGCCATAATAATCGGCGTCGTAGCGGAAACCACCATGCTCGACCACCAGTTTGCGCGTATTCGGGGAATCGCGCCCCGTGTACCAGCCTTGCGGGGCGGAACCCGTCAATTCGCGGATGATTTGCACGGCTTCACGCATGTGTTCGCGTTCCGTTGCTTCATCCATGTTTTGATAGGAAATCCAGCGCAAACCGTGGCAGGCAATCTCGTGACCCAGTTGCTGGAAGGCTGCCACCGCCTCCGGATTGCGTTTCAAGGCCATCGAAACGCCAAACACCGTCAGCGGCAGGCGCCGCTCCTCGAACATGCGCAGCAAGCGCCATAATCCGGCGCGCGAACCGTATTCGTAAATCGACTCCATGCTCAGGTGGCGCGCAGGAAAAGCGGCCGCACCGATCATTTCCGATAAAAACGTTTCCGATGCAGGATCGCCATGCAGCACGCTGTTTTCCGCCCCTTCCTCGTAATTGAGGACGAATTGCAGGGCGATACGGGCCTTGCCCGGCCATTGCGGATGGGGTGGCGTGCGGCCATAGCCGATCAAGTCGCGTGGATAATGTTCGTAATTGTTCATGCGGAGGCACGCCTATAGGAGGACAATGTTGGCTATATGCCCAATCATATAGCCCGGCGCAGCCACCGGTATATGATTTGCACGATAAGCACATTCACTCACCCTATATACAGGATAGCAAATGGGAAAACTCAGCACGCATGTACTCGATATCGCCCACGGCAAACCGGGAGCCGGCGTCAAGGTCGCCCTGTTTTCAGTCGCGCCGGAAGGAAAAGTGTTATTGAAGATGGATATGACCAATAGCGACGGCCGCTGCAGTTCACCCTTGCTGGAAGGCGACAGCATGAAAGCGGGCCAGTATGAACTGGTGTTCAACGCAGGCGACTATTTCGCCGCCCAGGGAGTGGAATTGCCCTCGCCGCGCTTCATCGACCTGGTCACCCTGTCCTTCGGCATCGCGCATACAGATGAGAACTATCACGTGCCGCTGGTGGTGTCGCCCTGGTCGTATTCCACTTACCGCGGTAGCTGATGCCACGAGGCCAACAATGTTGTCGGATTACGCTACGCTAATCCGACCTACCCGCCATCCAACGGGCGTAGGTCGGCTTAGCGCCCAGCGCGTAAGCCGACAACACCTGCGGCGTATCAAACCACGAGACGAAAAAAAACCCGACCATTGCTGATCGGGTTTTTCTCTACTGCGAATAACAAGCCTGACGATAACCTACTTTCACACTGGTTGCAGCACTATCATCGGCGCAAAGTTGTTTCACGGTCCTGTTCGGGATGGGAAGGGGTGGGACCAACTTGCTATGGTCATCAGGCATAACTTGTACTGGCATTTGTCTCCTGTGGGACGACAAAGCCTGAATCTGGAAGAAGCAAAGATTGGGGTAATGACTGGTAGTATCAACAAACGCACAACGTTGTACCGTCTTATCCTCTGCACCTGCTAAGGTTATAGGGACAAGCCGTACGGGCAATTAGTACTGGTTAGCTTAATGCATTACTGCACTTCCACACCCAGCCTATCAACGTCCTGGTCTCGAACGACCCTTCAAAGAGCTCAAGGCTCTGGGAAATCTCATCTCAAGGCAAGTTTCCCGCTTAGATGCTTTCAGCGGTTATCTCTTCCGAACTTAGCTACCCGGCAATGCCACTGGCGTGACAACCGGTACACCAGAGGTTCGTCCACTCCGGTCCTCTCGTACTAGGAGCAGCCCCCTTCAAATTTCCAACGCCCACGGCAGATAGGGACCAAACTGTCTCACGACGTTTTAAACCCAGCTCACGTACCACTTTAAATGGCGAACAGCCATACCCTTGGGACCGGCTACAGCCCCAGGATGTGATGAGCCGACATCGAGGTGCCAAACTCCCCCGTCGATATGAACTCTTGGGAGGAATCAGCCTGTTATCCCCAGAGTACCTTTTATCCGTTGAGCGATGGCCCTTCCATACAGAACCACCGGATCACTATGTCCTACTTTCGTACCTGCTCGACTTGTCAGTCTCGCAGTTAAGCACGCTTATGCCATTGCACTATCAACACGATGTCCGACCGTATCTAGCGTACCTTCGAACTCCTCCGTTACACTTTAGGAGGAGACCGCCCCAGTCAAACTGCCTACCATGCACTGTCCCCGATCCGGATAACGGACCAAGGTTAGAACCTCAAACAAACCAGGGTGGTATTTCAAGGTTGGCTCCACGAGAACTAGCGTCCCCGCTTCAAAGCCTCCCACCTATCCTACACAGATTGGTTCAAAGTCCAATGCAAAGCTACAGTAAAGGTTCATGGGGTCTTTCCGTCTAGCCGCGGGTAGATTGCATCATCACAAACATTTCAACTTCGCTGAGTCTCGGGAGGAGACAGTGTGGCCATCGTTACGCCATTCGTGCAGGTCGGAACTTACCCGACAAGGAATTTCGCTACCTTAGGACCGTTATAGTTACGGCCGCCGTTTACTGGGACTTCAATCAAGAGCTTGCACCCCATCATTTAATCTTCCAGCACCGGGCAGGCGTCACACCCTATACGTCCACTTTCGTGTTTGCAGAGTGCTGTGTTTTTATTAAACAGTCGCAGCCACCAGTTTATTGCAACCCTTTCACCCTCATGGAGTAAACCAATCAAGCTACCGGGGCGTACCTTTTCCCGAAGTTACGGTACCAATTTGCCGAGTTCCTTCTCCCGAGTTCTCTCAAGCGCCTTAGAATACTCATCTCGCCCACCTGTGTCGGTTTGCGGTACGGTCTCGTATGACTGAAGCTTAGAGGCTTTTCTTGGAACCACTTCCGATTGCTTCGTGCACAAGTGCACTCGTCCCACTCCCTTGAATTCCGCACCCGGATTTGCCTAAGTGCCTTCTATGAAGCAGAAACTGACTATTCCAACAGTCAGACAACCTTCCGCGATCCGTCCCCCCATCGCATCATACGACGGTGCAGGAATATTAACCTGCTTCCCATCAGCTACGCATCTCTGCCTCGCCTTAGGGGCCGACTCACCCTGCTCCGATGAACGTTGAACAGGAAACCTTGGGCTTACGGCGTGGAGGCTTTTCACCCCCATTATCGCTACTCATGTCAGCATTCGCACTTCTGATACCTCCAGCATCCTTTACAAGACACCTTCGCAGGCTTACAGAACGCTCTCCTACCATATATATCTGTGATAAATCACAGAACAATATCCGCAGCTTCGGTGACTGGCTTAGCCCCGTTACATCTTCCGCGCAGGACGACTCGATCAGTGAGCTATTACGCTTTCTTTAAATGATGGCTGCTTCTAAGCCAACATCCTGACTGTTTTAGCCTTCCCACTTCGTTTTCCACTTAGCCAATCTTTGGGACCTTAGCTGGCGGTCTGGGTTGTTTCCCTCTTGACGCCGGACGTTAGCACCCGACGTCTGTCTCCCAAGCTCGCACTCATCGGTATTCGGAGTTTGCAATGGTTTGGTAAGTCGCAATGACCCCCTAGCCATAACAGTGCTCTACCCCCGATGGTGATACTTGAGGCACTACCTAAATAGTTTTCGGAGAGAACCAGCTATTTCCAAGTTTGTTTAGCCTTTCACCCCTACCCACAGCTCATCCCCTAATTTTTCAACATTAGTGGGTTCGGACCTCCAGGGCGTGTTACCGCACCTTCATCCTGGCCATGAGTAGATCACTTGGTTTCGGGTCTACACCCAGCGACTGATCGCCCTATTCGGACTCGATTTCTCTACGGCTTCCCTATTCGGTTAACCTTGCCACTGAATGTAAGTCGCTGACCCATTATACAAAAGGTACGCAGTCACGGAACAAGTCCGCTCCTACTGTTTGTATGCACACGGTTTCAGGATCTATTTCACTCCCCTTCCGGGGTTCTTTTCGCCTTTCCCTCACGGTACTGGTTCACTATCGGTCGATTACGAGTATTTAGCCTTGGAGGATGGTCCCCCCATATTCAGACAGGATGTCACGTGTCCCGCCCTACTTGTCGTACGCTTAGTATCACCGGTCCGATTTCACATACGGGGCTATCACCCGCTATGGCTCCTATTTCCAGAGGATTCTGTTATCGGTCCGACTATCACGTACAGGCTCTTCCCATTTCGCTCGCCGCTACTTTGGGAATCTCGGTTGATTTCTTTTCCTGCAGCTACTTAGATGTTTCAGTTCGCCGCGTTCGCCTTGCATACCTATGTATTCAGTATGCAATACCCTAAAAGGGTGGGTTGCCCCATTCGGAAATCTGCGGATCAAAGTGTGTTTGCTCACTCCCCGCAGCTTATCGCAAGCTACTACGTCCTTCATCGCCTGTAATCGCCAAGGCATCCACCATGTGCACTTATTCGCTTGTCCCTATAACGTTAGCCTCTGAAGACCGAAGTCATCAAAGAGCGCTACAGGAATAAGAAAGTACAACGTTGTTGCTTGTTTGTTGATACATACAATCATTACCCATCGATTTACCTTTTACGGCAAACCGATCAATAAATAATCTTTACTTCTTCCAGATTGTTAAAGAACGAAACAGCTTTGATCGCTAAAAGACCAAATCTAAACCCACAGGCTTACATTTGCACTTTCGAGTAAAACTTTGGTGGAGGATGACGGGATCGAACCGACGACCCCCTGCTTGCAAAGCAGGTGCTCTCCCAGCTGAGCTAATCCCCCGGGAATTTTTACTGGTAGGGCTGGTTGGACTCGAACCAACGACCCCCGCGTTATCAACACGGTGCTCTAACCAGCTGAGCTACAGCCCCAACGCGGTGCTACTACGACTACTGTTTCTTCTTAATTAAACAGCCGATAAGTGTGAACATTTGATGCGTGAATCATTACTGATTCGTGCAAACTCTAGAAAGGAGGTGATCCAGCCGCACCTTCCGATACGGCTACCTTGTTACGACTTCACCCCAGTCACGAATCCTACCGTGGTAAGCGCCCTCCTTACGGTTAAGCTACCTACTTCTGGTAAAACCCGCTCCCATGGTGTGACGGGCGGTGTGTACAAGACCCGGGAACGTATTCACCGCGACATGCTGATCCGCGATTACTAGCGATTCCAACTTCATGCAGTCGAGTTGCAGACTACAATCCGGACTACGATACACTTTCTGCGATTAGCTCCCCCTCGCGGGTTGGCGGCGCTCTGTATGTACCATTGTATGACGTGTGAAGCCCTACCCATAAGGGCCATGAGGACTTGACGTCATCCCCACCTTCCTCCGGTTTGTCACCGGCAGTCTCATTAGAGTGCCCTTTCGTAGCAACTAATGACAAGGGTTGCGCTCGTTGCGGGACTTAACCCAACATCTCACGACACGAGCTGACGACAGCCATGCAGCACCTGTGTACTGGTTCTCTTTCGAGCACTCCCCAATCTCTCGGGGATTCCAGCCATGTCAAGGGTAGGTAAGGTTTTTCGCGTTGCATCGAATTAATCCACATCATCCACCGCTTGTGCGGGTCCCCGTCAATTCCTTTGAGTTTTAATCTTGCGACCGTACTCCCCAGGCGGTCTACTTCACGCGTTAGCTGCGTTACCAAGTCAATTAAGACCCGACAACTAGTAGACATCGTTTAGGGCGTGGACTACCAGGGTATCTAATCCTGTTTGCTCCCCACGCTTTCGTGCATGAGCGTCAATCTTGACCCAGGGGGCTGCCTTCGCCATCGGTGTTCCTCCACATATCTACGCATTTCACTGCTACACGTGGAATTCTACCCCCCTCTGCCAGATTCTAGCCTTGCAGTCTCCAATGCAATTCCCAGGTTGAGCCCGGGGATTTCACATCAGACTTACAAAACCGCCTGCGCACGCTTTACGCCCAGTAATTCCGATTAACGCTTGCACCCTACGTATTACCGCGGCTGCTGGCACGTAGTTAGCCGGTGCTTATTCTTCAGGTACCGTCATTAGCAAGAGATATTAGCTCTCACCGTTTCTTCCCTGACAAAAGAGCTTTACAACCCGAAGGCCTTCTTCACTCACGCGGCATTGCTGGATCAGGCTTTCGCCCATTGTCCAAAATTCCCCACTGCTGCCTCCCGTAGGAGTCTGGACCGTGTCTCAGTTCCAGTGTGGCTGGTCGTCCTCTCAGACCAGCTACTGATCGATGCCTTGGTAGGCTTTTACCCTACCAACTAGCTAATCAGATATCGGCCGCTCCACGAGCATGAGGTCTTGCGATCCCCCACTTTCATCCTTAGATCGTATGCGGTATTAGCGTAACTTTCGCTACGTTATCCCCCACTCCAGGGTACGTTCCGATATATTACTCACCCGTTCGCCACTCGCCACCAGAGCAAGCTCCGTGCTGCCGTTCGACTTGCATGTGTAAGGCATGCCGCCAGCGTTCAATCTGAGCCAGGATCAAACTCTTCAGTTTAATCTCTGTTACTTTGCCATTTTATTGGCACCGTCTTGCGACGGGTCGCTCACTCAAAAAACTGACAGGCTACTTCCGAAGAAGTATCCTATTTCATTATTTCTTGTGAACATTTGATATTTTAAGTTTGACAGCGATCCGAAGATCGCTGCTGCACTTACATCAAATGCCCACACTTATCGACTGTTAATTGTTAAAGAACTGTATTCGGTACTGCTTTCGCGCTATCGACAAAGCGTTGTGTTTGTCAGCTGCGAAGAAGGAAGAGTATAAAGCATTTCGCTACGTCCGTCAACTCCTTCTTTTTCTCTACTTTACTCAGCATTTGCATGCGTCGTTCAGCGAGGGGGCGAATTATAGCCCTGCCCCGCGCGCGCTGCAAGGGCTATTTTTTCCGTCCTGCGAAACGGCCCTGGCACCGCACTTGCTTATATAGATATGCGCACCGTCCACTGATGAGAGCAACTCTGGGCCTGGCAGCAACACTGGGGATAGCCCGGTTCGCTTTGCTTTGCTCCCATCTGTGACAGGTGCTACATTATGGAACACTCTCGATATTCAAAAGAGCGCCCAGTACAGGGCCCAACGGAGGCAACGAGATCATGTATCAACCGTCAGCTACTTACCGTAGCGCACCGTTTTCGTCCATCGCGGACGCGAACATCACACCGGCAGGACAGGACAACGTTCCCGTCATCATTGAAACGTCCCATCAGCGCTCAGTCGCCTTTGGCCTGTCTCCCACGGCCACGCCCGACTTTACGCCGGCGGGAAAATCCGACCTGTCCTTGCTGATCGAGCAAAACCGCTTGCTGCACACGCACGCGCTGCCCGCCATGGAAACCCTGTACCAGCAAATCGTCAACACCCACAATATGGTGATCTTGACGGATGCCAACGGCGTCATCGTGCACTCGCTGGGCGACGATGATTTTCTGGAAAAAGCCAACCGGGTCGCTTTGCAACCGGGCGTGGCATGGTCGGAACAAAGCCGCGGCACGAATGCCATCGGCACGGCCATCACGGAAAAAGTACCGACTTTGGTCCATGCGGACCAGCATTACCTGGCCGCCAATCATTTCCTCACGTGTTCCGCAGCGCCGATCACCGACCACAGGGGCAATGTCATCGGCGTGCTCGATGTCTCCAGCGACCAGCGCAGTTTCCACAAGCATACGATGGCTCTCGTGCGCATGTCGGCGCTGATGATCGAAAATCAGTTGTTTTCCGCCACCTTCGAAGACGCCATCACCGTGCACTTCCACGCGCGTCCTGAATTCATCGGGACCTTGATGGAAGGCATCGCCTCATTCACGCCGGGCGGCCGGTTCTTATCGGCCAACAAGAATGGCTTGTTCCAGCTGGGCCTGTCATTTGCCGCGCTGCAATCGCACACGTTCAGCTCCCTGTTCGGCTTGCCCGTGTCTGCCCTGTACGACCATTACCGCACGGCCTCGCCCGGTTTGCTGAACCTGTGCATGCACAGCGGCGTGCGCGTGTATGGGCGCGCGCAGTTGCGGTTAGCCAATAGTGCCTTCCAGCATGGCTTTGCTGCCAGCACCGACCATAGCGATATCAACGCCGCCCCGGCGCAGGTCCCCGCGCCGGCCAGCCATGCGGCCAACGCGGCACGCCGCCTGTCCGGCTTGCGCTACCTGCGCACGGGCGATCCGCAACTGGAACTGGTGATCGAAAAGGTCAACAAGGTATTGGGACGCGATATCCCCATCCTCGTCATGGGCGAAACGGGTACGGGCAAGGAATTGCTGGCACAAGCCATCCACAACGATTCGCCACGGGCCATGGGGCCGTTTATCGCCGTCAACTGCGCGTCGATCCCGGAAACCCTGATCGAGTCCGAACTGTTCGGCTATGAGGACGGGGCGTTTACAGGTGCGCGCAAGAAGGGCGCCATCGGCAAGATATTGCAAGCCAATGGCGGCACCCTGTTCCTCGATGAAATCGGCGACATGCCGTTTGGCTTGCAGGCGCGCCTGCTGCGCGTGTTGCAGGAACGTATGGTCACCCCGTTGGGCAGCAGCAAATCGATCACCGTCAATGTGGAACTCATTTGCGCCACGAATCACAACTTGCGCGAACGCATGGCCAAGGGGCTATTCCGCGAAGACTTGTATTACCGCCTGAATGGCCTGGTGGTCAAACTGCCGCCGCTGCGCGAACGCACGGACCTCGATACGGTCGTGAAAAAAATCCTCGCGACGGAAGCCCCCGATACGCGCTACACGGTGGCGCCGGACATCCTGCGCATGTTCCACCAGCATAAATGGCCGGGCAACTTCCGGCAGCTGACCAATCTGTTGCGCACAGCCATCGTCATGGCAGGCGACGAACACGAAATCTGTCTGCGCCACATGCCCGACGATTTCCTCGATGATATTGAAATGACGCAAGCGACTGCCGCCAGCGCCAGCACGGACCGGATGATCGCCGCCGGCGCCAACCTGGAAGAGATGGAGCAAAGCGTCATTCTCAAGTCGCTCGATGCCCACGGCGGCAACGTCTCGGCCACGGCGCGGGCCCTGGGCGTGTCGCGCAACACAATCTATCGCAAGGTGCCGCATCTGAAATAGCCTAGAGTAGCCGGGAAAAGCCGGGCGACATCTGGCGCCGGCCCTGCTTGTCGATGGTCATCAAGTCGACACCTTCCATCCGTACGGCCATCGCATGCGCACGCGCCGCGCCCGTCACCATGAAGGTTGTCGACAAGCCATCGGCCAGCAAGCCCGTGGGCGCCAGCACCGTCACGCTGGCCAGTTCACGCGGCGAATCGCCCTTCGAAGGGTCGAAGATGTGGTGATGCACGAAGTCCGGCGTGAACGTACATTCGTAATCGCCGGACGTGGCCACGCTGCGCCCTTCCACTTTCAAGGTGGCCGCGAGGATTTCTGCGTCGCGCGGGTCTTGGATGCCCAAGGTCCATGGCCGGCGCACGGAGCGCTGCCCGCGCGCAACGAATTCGCCCGTGTCCAGCAACGCGTGCCGTATGCCGCGCGCCTGCACGGCAGCCAGCGCCATGTCCGCAGCGTAACCTTGCGCCAGGCCATTCAAGGTCAGCGCCATGCCGGGCTGCAGGAAACGCACTTCGCGTTTGTCCCACGCCAATTGCCGCCAGCCGATCCGCGCCTGCGCTTTGCGCCGTAGTGCTTCCGCAGGCAAGCCGGCCTGGTCTGCCGCCGCGTGAAACAGCTGCCATAAAGGTTGCACGGTGATATCAAATGCCCCATCGCTCCATTGCGACAAGACTTGCGCCTGCGCCAGCACCGCCAGCAAATGGGCGTCCGGCCGGGCCAGGCGGCCGTCACGGTTCAGCTGGAAGACTTGGCTGGCGGGACTGTAAATGCTCATCAGGCGGTCGATATTCCTGGCTGCGTGCAAGGCGTCTTCAATAGCCAGCTCGGCCTGGCGCTGATCGTGGTGCAACACGGTGACGGCGATCGTCGTGCCAAACGCCAGCGCTGCGCCTTGATAAGATCGCACGCCGGATGCCGTGGCCGTGCCGCGCGCCATGCTGCCCGGCAAAGACAAGCCCGCCATGCCGGCCACGCTGCCTATCGCTGCGGATATAAAGGTTCTACGCTGCATTGCTGCTCTCCTCTGCCGTGGCCCGGACAATGGGTATCGTGCGGGCACGCTTGATTTCCAGCATCAAGGGCGCGCATTTTTCATCGCTAGCGTAAATCACCACGCAATCCATGCACTGGAAACACTCGCCATAATCGACTTTCCCGCTCGGCGCGATGGCGTGATGCTCGCACCGGTGGCGGCAAGTCTGGCACGGCGTGCCACACTCCTTGCGACGGGGAATCCAATTGAACAAGCGAAACCGTCCCAGCAGCGCCAGCGCCGCACCGAATGGGCACAGGTAGCGGCAAAAGAATTTATAGGAAACACTGCTGAGCAGCAGCAAGCCCACGGCATATGCAACGAAGGGCCAAGCCCGCACGAAGTTCAGGGTGATGGCCGTCTTGAACGGTTCCAGCTCGACCAGCTTGTCCGTGATCTGGCTGGAAAACAGGCTGCTGAAAAGGATGGCCAACAGCAAGCCATACTTGATCCATTTCAGGCGCCCGTCGAGGCGCGGCTTGATCTTCCACTGAGGCAAGCGCAGCCACTGGCCCAGCTTGCCCGTGAATTCCTGCAGCGCTCCAAACGGACACAGCCAGCCACAAAACGTGCCCCGTCCCCAGACAAGCAGGCTGAGCAGCACGAACGTCCACAGGATCACCGTCATCGGATCGAACAGGAAAAAGCCCAGGCTGCGCCCCGCCAGCAGCGCTTGGATGACGCCCGTGATATTGACGATCGACAACTGGCCCTGCGCGTAATAGCCGATGAAGCCAATGGTAAACAACAGGAACAGACGGCGGAACCATGCAAATTGGCGGCCATCGCGCACCAGCCGTTTCTGCCACGCCAAGGCGCCGGCCAGCAGCGCCAGCCCGGTCACCAATAGCAGCAACTCGGCCTTGCGTCCCTGCCACGTGCCACGCCACGTGGCATCGTCGCCTTGCGGCGCCGTATAGAACTCTGCCGGCAAGCGGTAGCTGACATCCACGTTGCGCGCGATGCGCTCCGGATACACGATGCCCTTGCTGCGCGTGATCGGCAGCGTGAACGCCAGCGGACTGGCCGCATCGAGTCCCGCCTGGCTGATGATGCGCAATGCGGCGATATTTTCCGTCGGCAAGGAAGCCGTATCGGACAAGCTCAAGTCCAGGTCCAGGTCGCGCATGTCGATGGGCAAGCCATCCTGCTTCAGCAACAGCCGGTCGGGCACGGTGCCGCGCACAAAATCGTCGCCCAGCACGCTGTAGCGCCCGCGCGACATGATGAGGATGGCGTGGTCGCCCTCGTCAAACCGGTTGCGCAATTTGTTCCAGCTGCGTTCCGTCAACAGATTGCGTCCCACCGTGGGAACGGAAACATACGCCAAGTATAGGTCGATGAACACGCCTTCCGGCTCGCGCTGGGCTTCCACATCGAGTCCCGCGCCGGGACTGCCCGCAAACAAGGCTTCCACGTCCTTGTTGCTCAAGCGCACATGCTGGATCAAGCCCTGTTCGAGCATCTGCGCCACGCTGAGTTTCTCGAATACCTCCATGCGGATGCGGGCAATCTGGTCGGGGTCACGACCTTGCGCAAAACCGAGTTTTTTGCGCGACACTTTCAAGGCCGAGGCCAGCACGCTCTGGTTGATGATGCGCACGGAAGCCGTGGCCTTCGATACGCCATCGATATCGGCGTGGGTCGCATCCGGCGCGCGCTTGGTTCGCGCATCGATGGCGATATTCTGTTTCAGCGACAAGCCCTGGTACTGTTTGACGAACTGAAACAAGGGCGCTTCGCCCAAGCCGTCGAGAAACACGGGTTCGTGCTGCGACAGTACGGCGACATCGAGAAAACTGCCCTTCGGATCGATGGCGATCAGCAGATTGACGGGCACGCCGGAAAAGCCGGGAATGGGCGCCAAGTCCAGCGATTCAAAAACGTAGCCGACCAGCTCTGTCGCCGTGGCGTTTTGGCGGAACAGGGGCCAGACGGGCAAATCGATCTCCTTGTCGCCCACGACGATGGGCGCAGGAAAACGCCGCGCCAGCTCGGCCTTGGTGAGCACACCGGCCCACGCCTGTCCGAGGATAAACAGGAATAGCCAGCAAGCTATGAACAAGCGCATTATCCGCATGCATGGTGCTCCGTGCGGCGCCCTGTCGCAAGGCGCCGCGTTGTTGAGTTAGAAGAAAATAATGCCGCCCAGGGACACGCCATTCATCTTCGCTTCGCCGCCGGCAAAACCTTTCGAGCGCGTCTGGCCCAGCTCGCCTACCAGGGTGATCGCGCTGTTGAGCGAGTAATACGCGCCCAGGGTCAGGTTGGCGTTCGACTTCAAGCCGCCCGTGCCGGCCGTGTTGTCGTCGTTCTTGCTGATGCCGTAGGACAAACCCAGCTTCAGCTTGTCCGTCGTTTTATACGTGCCTTGCAGCAGCCAGTTCTTCGATTTGGTATCGCCCTGGTCCGCATCGGACAAGATACCGAGCCCCTTGCCGCCCTGGAAGTTGACCAGTACGCTAGCCGGGCCCATCTGGTACGAGCCACCCACTTCCACGCCGCGCATGGTCAGGTCATCGACTCCTGGCGTTTTCGAGGTGAATTTTTGCGACTTCACGCCGAGCCACGCCTTCAACCCTTCCTGCGCATACGTCAGCTGCGCCTGCACTTGCGGACTCGACTTCGAAGAATAGGTCGAGCCTGCCACGATGGGCGTATCGGAGACCGGACTGACCAGCGCCACATCGACGCCAACGCCACCCGACTTCGGCGAGCTGTACATGATCTGGCCATAGTTGCCCAGATAGGTATAGCCGGCGCCGATATGGCCCAGGGTCACGCGGCCACGCTGCGTCGCCTGCACGGGTGCGCCCGAACCCAGCAAGGTCATGTCGGACAAAATCGCGTTCGCGCCGAAGATGCCATAGTCGCGGCCCAGCTTGAAGGTGCCCATCTGCTCATTGCCAAACGTGAAGAAGGCTTGGCGCACGTCGACCACGCTGTTCTGGCTGATGGCGCTGTCCGTGGCCGTCGAGTTGTAGATGCCGATCAAGGCTTTCACGTCGTACTCGCCCAGCCTCGAGCTCGCCGAGGTGATCAAGCCGTTGGGCAGCAAGCCGTTGCCGATGGTGGTTCGGTCCTTCTCTCCGCCGCAACCGAGCGCCTGGCCGCCCAGCGCCAGCCCGCCCACCGCATCGCCCGAACACGACACTTGCGTGTAGTAGGCGTTGACGATGCCGCCCACCGACACGGTCCAGTCGCCAGCCTTGATATCGACGGCTTGCGCCTGTCCCACCGCTGCGATTGTCATGACACCGAGGCTCCCCAGCTTGATCCATGTGTTCATTTCTTCTCCTCTTTCTTCTCTGTTTTTAGTGTGCACACCAGTGATTGATGTACCTCAAGCTTTGGCAATAAGCGTGCCCAGCAAGCCTCAGAGGGAGAAAGAAAAAAAGCGTATTGAACGTGTGCAGCGGCGGATCAATCGCCACTGACAGTGTTCATTTTTTGACCGCAAGTATGCGTATCTGTCATCCAGGTAAACAAAAAACTGACGGCCTGGGCCGTCAGCAAAAAGAAAGCACCCGGCAGACAGGGAGACACCCATCCGTGTGGCCCGGGTGCTTCACCCCGTTACTTCGATGCCAGCTTGAAGACCCACACGGAACCGCCCTGTTCCAGGAAGTTGACCTTCTTCGCCACTTCGCCGCCCCACAGCGGCACCGCGCCACCCCAGCCTGATACGACGGCCACATATTGCGTGTCGCCATCCTGCCACGTGACGGGCGGCGCCACGACGCCGGAGCCCGTCTGGAATTTCCACAGTTCCTTGCCCGTCTTCGCATCGACGGCTTTCAGGAAACCTTCCGGCGTGCCGTAGAACACCAGGTTACCGGCCGTGCTCATCACGCCACCCCACAGCGGCGCGTTATTCTTGATTTCCCAGACGATCTTGCCAGTCTTCGGATCGACGGCGCGCATGGCGCCGATATAGTCATCAAACAAGGGCTTGATGGTGAAGCCCGCGCCGAGGAAAGCGCCGCCCTTCTTGTAGCTGATCGGCTCGTTCCAGATATCCATGCCCCATTCGTTCGCCGGCACATAGAACAGCTTGGTTTGCGGCGAGTAGGCCATCGGCATCTGGTTTTTGGCGCCGAGGAAAGCAGGCGCGGCAAACACGGTCGTGCCCTTCTTGCCTTCCTCTCCCTTGGTCGGGTCGCCGGGGCGGCCGGCGGCGATGAAGTTGGGCCGGCCCGTCTTCAGGTCGATGCTGCTGGCCCATGTGATTTTCTTCACAAACGGGAAGGCGTTCTGCAACTTGCCCGTATTGGCGTCGATCACATAGAAGAAACCGTTGCGGTCGGCCTTGCCGCCGTAGCGCTTGCCATCCATATCGAAAGTGACGAATTCGTTGGCGCCGTCGAAATCCCAGGCGTCGTTCGGCGTGTTTTGATACGCCCACTTGATCTGGCCCGTTTTCACGTCCAGCGCCACGGTAGACGACGAGTACAGATTGTCGCCGGGACGCAAGTGGCTGTTCCATGGCGCCGGGTTGCCCGTGCCAAAGTAGGCAAGCTTGGTTTGCGGATCATAGGTACCACCCATCCACGTCGAGGCGCCGCCCGTTTTCCACAGGTCGCCGGGCCACGTTTTGTTCGCGGTGCCGGACACGCCATTGTCGATCGCCTTGCCATCCTTGTCGTAGCGGTGGCCCATGTGGCCCTCTACCGTCGGACGGCTCCACACGAGGTCGCCCGTCATCGGGTTGCGCGCTTCGACCCGCCCCACGATGCCGAATTCGCCACCCGACACGCCCGTCAGCAGCAAGCCTTCGGCGATCAGCGGCGCGGCCGTCATCGAGTAGCCAGCCGCATAATCGTCGACCTTTTCTTTCCAGACGATCTTGCCCGTATTCTGGTCCAGCGCCACCAGATAGGCGTCGAGCGTGCCGAAAATCACCAGGTTGCCGTACAGGGCCGCACCACGGTTGACCACGTCGCAGCAGGGCATGATGCCGTCTGGCAAGCGATGCTCGTACTTCCACAGCTTGGCGCCCGTTTTCAAGTCGACGGCAAAGATGCGCGAATACGATGCAGTAACGAACATCTTGCCGTTGTGAATCAGCGGCTGCGATTCCTGGCCACGCTGTTTTTCGCCGCCAAACGAGAACGACCAGGCCGGCACCAGCTTGGCCACGGTCTTGTCATTGATCTGCGTTAACGGCGAATAGCGCTGGCCCTGCGTGCCCATGCCGAACGACAGGACGCTGGCTGGATTCTTCGCCGTGCTGTCGAGCATGGCATTGGTGACATTGCCCACGTCAGCCGCCTGGGCCAGCGATGCCAAACCCAAACCGACGAGTATCCCCATGATTTTTTTCTGCACAATCATCTCCCTCTGTTTTATTAGTATGTGTGTGTATCAAGTCTTGCGGTGCTCATGCGGCTGGGCATGCAGCAAGGCGCACTCTTCATCGGTGAACAGGCGCGAACGCGTCAAGAAGCGCTTGCCCGTGCCGTTGTCGAGTGAAAACATGCCGCCATTGCCATCGACCACATCGATAATCAACTGGGTATGCTCCCAGTACTCGAATTGCTCGAGTCCCATGTAGAACGGTGTACCATTCAAATTGCCGAGATAGATGTCGGTGTCGCTGACATCGAACTCGCCCAGCGCGTAGCACATGGGCGCGCTGCCGTCGCAGCAGCCGCCCGACTGGAAAAACATCAGCGGGCCGTGACGCTGGCGCAACTTGTCCATCATTTCCAGTGCCGCATCGGTGGCGACCACCCGGGCAATTGCTGCACTCATGGCATCCCTTTCTGCGCGCCGCGCCTGGACGACAGGCGCGGCGCGTGTACCGGTTTAGAAGAAGCCCAGCGCTTTCGGGCTATAGCTCACCAGCAAGTTCTTCGTTTGCTGGTAGTGATCGAGCATCATCTTGTGGTTTTCGCGGCCGATACCCGATTGCTTGTAGCCGCCGAACGCGGCGTGAGCTGGATACAGGTGGTAGCAATTGGTCCACACGCGGCCCGCCTGGATGGCGCGTCCCATACGGAAGGCGCGCGAACCGTCGCGCGTCCACAAGCCGGCACCCAGGCCGTACAAGGTATCGTTGGCAATCGCCAGCGCGTCGGCCTCATCCTTGAAAGTGGTCACGGACACGACCGGTCCAAAGATTTCTTCCTGGAAGATGCGCATCTTGTTGTTGCCCTTGAACACGGTCGGACGCACGTAGTAACCGCCTTCCAAGTCGCCCGCCTGCGTGTTGCGCTCGCCGCCGGCCAGCACTTCGGCGCCTTCCTGGCGGCCGATGTCGAGGTAGGACAAGATTTTTTCCAGCTGCTCCTGAGACGCCTGCGCGCCGATCATGGTGGACGAATCGAGCGGATTGCCCTGCTTGATGGCGGCCACGCGCTTCAGGGCGCGTTCGATGAATTTTTCGTAGATCGATTCCTGGATCAGCACGCGCGATGGGCAGGTGCACACCTCGCCCTGGTTCAGCGCGAACATGGCAAAACCTTCCAAGCACTTGTCGAAATAATCATCGTCCGCATCCATCACGTCTTCAAAGAAGATGTTCGGCGACTTGCCGCCCAGCTCCAGGGTGACGGGAATCAGGTTTTGCGCGGCGTAGCCCATGATCAAGCGGCCCGTGCCTGTTTCGCCCGTGAAGGCGATCTTGGCGATGCGCTTGCTCGACGCCAGCGGCTTGCCCGCTTCCAGGCCGAAACCATTGATGATGTTCAGCACGCCCGGCGGCAGCAAATCGCCGATCAGCTCGATCAACACCATGATGGACGCCGGCGTCTGCTCGGCCGGTTTGAGCACGACGCAATTGCCGGCGGCCAGGGCTGGCGCCAGTTTCCACACAGCCATCAGAATCGGGAAATTCCATGGGATGATCTGGCCCACGACGCCGAGCGGCTCGTGGTAGTGGTAGGCATAGGTTTCCGCATCGATTTGCGCGACGGAACCTTCTTGCGCGCGGATGCAACCGGCGAAATAACGGAAATGGTCGATGGCCAGCGGAATGTCGGCATTCATCGTTTCGCGGATCGGCTTGCCGTTATCGATGGTTTCCGCCGTGGCGATCAGGCTCAGGTTCTGTTCGATGCGGTCGGCGATGCGGTTCAGGATATTGGCGCGCTCCGCAGGCGAAGTCTTGCCCCAGGCATCCTTGGCGGCATGGGCCGCGTCCAAGGCCAGCTCGACATCTTCCGCCGTGGAACGGGCGATTTCGCAAAATGGCAAGCCCGTGATCGGTGTGATGTTAGGAAAGTATTCACCTTTTACCGGGGCAACGAATTTGCCGCCGATGTAATTGTCATAGCGTTGTTTGAAGGGATTGGCTACGCCCAGTTTGCTGATGTCTGCGAGATTCATGTCGTCCTCTATCGGGTTAATTAGAATGGAATTGCTGTAATTAAAATCAAACGTCCTGGTACAGATGGGGTGAGTACACGGAGTCTTCCGCAAATGCCGTGCCAGCTCGGCATCCCACTACAAACTTAGCCGCTTTTACCCTTGTTACAAGGGCGTAGCGTCAATACCGGTGTGCTTTTCAGCGCATGCCCGGGCTTGCGCCGCTGCACAATGGAACAGGTGTACCAGACTGGAACACCTGTTCCTGTGCCATTAGCGAATCACCACGCCCCATGGCAATTCACCTACAGCAATATCGGCCACCTTGCGCGCGCTGGCCGTGTCGATGACGGAAACGCTGTTCGAGCGGCCATTGGCCACATACAGCTTGGCGCCATCGGGCGTGATGGCCATGTTCCATGGGCGCTTGCCAACGGGAATGGTGGCCGTCACCTCGTTGCTGGCCGTGTCGATCACCATCACCGTGCCATCGATACCGTTCGAGACATACACCTGCTTGCCGCTGGGATGGACCACGATGCCGTTTGCATTCTTGCCAGCGGGAATGGTGGCAACCGCCTTGCGCGCGGCCATGTCGATCACGTAGACGGCATTGACCAGTTCGCACGCCACGTAGGCGCGGCCCGAGTCCGGACTGAAACCGATGCCGCGCGGACGCAGCCCAACGGCGACGGACGCCACCTGGCGGCGCTGCGCCACATCGATGACATCGACTTGTTCGGCCTCTTCCGCGCTGACCAGCAGCCAGCGCCCATCGGGGCTGAAGACGGCATGTTCCGGGTTGCGTCCCTGTACCTTGATATCGGCGAGCAAGGTACCGGAATGGCCATCGAGCAAGGCCACGCTATTGTTTTCCTCGACGGCCACGGCCACGTGACTACCATCTTGCGAGGCGCTAACGCCTTCGGGCGACTTACCCAGCGCCACAGTGCGCACGGGGGTGCCGCCAGCGTTATCGATCAGCAGCAAGGCGCTGCTGGCGGCGTCCGTGACAAACAATTGCCGCCCGGTGGGGTCGGCGGCGATGCCGCGCGGACGCTTGCCGGCTGCAATCTGGCGCACGACCTGGTCGGTCGCCGTGTCGATCACGCTCAAGGTGCCCGATTTTTCATTGGGAACATAGGCAAATGGAGCAGCCTGGAGGGTACTGCTGGCGAGCGCAGGCAGCAGCCAGCACACTTGGCGCAAGCGCGAGAAGAAGTTGGGCATAATCACCTTTCGATGGCAAAACACAGAAAAAGCGCGCGGCATCGGCGCATCTGAACATTGCTGTATGCAAACGCCGTGCCACTGACACGCGTATAATTTCAGCCCACCAATGGAGACATGGCAGGCATATTGCTTGATACACAGATGCAGACCTGCGCCGCGCACGCGACCAAGCAGGCTTTTATTCACATTGGAGAATCCGCATGCAGCACCGTTTCCGCCTGAACACCATCGCCAGCTTGTTTGTCGCCGGCAGCGCTACCCTCGCCCCCCACGTCTTTGCCGCCGAGGCAGCTGCCCCGGCCAACGGGCAACTGATGGATACGGTGGTCGTCAGCGGCAGCCGCATCGCCCATCCCAGCCAGGAAGTGCCGGCCTCGATCGACGTCGTCGACAGCGCCCGCATCCAAGATGGCCAAATCCGCGTCAACGCGTCAGAAGCGCTGGCCGCCGTGCCGGGCCTGGTCGTGCAAAACCGCCAGAACTATGCGCAAGACTTGCAGATCTCGTCGCGCGGCTTCGGCGCACGCTCGGCCTTTGGCGTGCGCGGCGTCAAACTGATCAGCGATGGCATTCCTGCCAGCATGCCCGACGGCCAAGGCCAGGCCGCCACCTTCAACCTCGATACGGCCGAGCGCATCGAAGTGCTGCGCGGACCGTTTTCTGCCATCTACGGCAACCACTCGGGCGGCGTGATCCAGCTGTTTTCCAAGGATGGGCAAAATCCCCCGTCCGTCGAATTAAATGTGGTGGGCGGCAGCTACGGCACCAACAAAGTGGACTTGACGGCACAAGGCCAGGCAGGCGGCATCGGCTACGTGCTCGACGGCTCGCGCTTCCGCACGGACGGTTTCCGCGATCACAGCTCCGCCACGCGCGAACAGGCGTTCGGCAAGATCACCGTCAAGCCCAATGCGGACAGCAAGCTGACCATCGTTGCCAACAGCCTGCACCAAGGCAACACGCAAGATCCGCTGGGTGCCACCTGGGCCACGTTTGCCCGCGACCCGCGCGCTGGCGAAACCGATGCGAGCGACACGCAAAACCCGAAGCGCACCCTGGCCGAGCGCTACAACACGCGCAAGAGCATCGACCACCAGCAAATCGGCGCCACCTATGAACAGTCGTTCGGCGACGACCGCCTGCATGTGATGGTGTATGGCGGCAACCGCGACGTGATCCAGTACCAGGCTTTTACCAAAGGCTTCCAGGCGCCGCCTAGCCATTCGGGCGGCGTGGTTGACTTCCAGCGTGAGTTCTACGGCATCGATACCAACTGGCTACATGTGAACCAGTTGGCAGGCGGCAAGCTGAGCACCACCATCGGCATCGATTACGGCCGCTCCAGCGATGACCGCACCGGCTATGAAAATTACATCGGCAACACGTTTGGCGTGAAAGGCAAGCTGCGCCGCGACGAGCAGAATGTCGTCTCCAGCCTCGATCCCTATATCCAGACGGAATGGCAAAGCGGCCCATGGCTGCTGAGCGCAGGTGTGCGCTACAGCAAGATGAAAGTGGCGGTCGACGACCACTATCTCAGCAATGGGAACGACAGCGGCAGCCTCGAATTCAGCCACACGACACCGGTGCTGGGTCTGCTGTATAAACTGACGCCGAGCGTCAACGTGTACGCCAGCGCCGCGCGCGGTTTTGAGGCGCCTACCTTGAATGAACTGTTTTACTCGGGCACGGGCGGCGGCTTCAATTACCAGCTAAAACCGGCCACCAGCACCAACCTGGAAGCAGGCATCAAGGCGAGAATCGCCAACAACACCCACGTAAACGCGGCCGTGTTCCAGATCAAGACCAACGACGAATTGGTGGTCGACAAGTCCAGCGGCGGGCGCACCAGCTATCGCAATGCAGGTAAAACCTTGCGCCAAGGTATGGAAGTGTCGCTGGACTCAAACTTGCCATATGGTTTCACGGCAAAAGTAGCACTGACCAGCCTGCACGCCGTGTATGACCAGGCGTTTGGCAGCGTGCGCGAAGGCAGCCGTTTGCCTGGCGTGCCCAGCGCCAACCTGTTCGCGGAATTGGCGTGGAAAGATAAGCTCGACCGCTTTTGCGCGGCGCTGGAAAGCGTGGCCAGCAACCAGGTCTACGCGGAAGACAGCAACATCGAAAAACCGGCGCCCGGCTACACGGTGTTCAATGCGCGCTTCAACGCCAAACAAAACGTGGGGAACTGGCGCTTCAAGGAATTTGCCCGCCTGAACAATCTTTTCGACAAGACCTACGTGGGCTCCGTCATCGTCGGCGACAGCAACAAACGCTACTATGAAGCGGCGCCAGGACGCAATTGGCTGCTGGGTGTCAGCGCCCAATATAGTTTCTAAAACTAAAAAGCCCGCGCCTCTTCCGATGCGCGGGCTTTTAAACCAGAGCAAGCTACTTCAGGGCCGCGCCTCCTTCACGCCATACTTCTCAAAGATCGTTTTCAGTTCGCCGCTGGCCGCCATCTCGTTCATGGCTGCCTGCAGCAACTTGGCCACGTCGAGCTGTTGCTTGCTGACGGCCAGGCCCACGGCCCAGCCGGCACGCGGCAAGCGGGCGAACGCCACTTCGCTCAAGGGGAAAGCGGGGTCGCTTTTCAGCACCGATTCGATTTCCGAACGGTTGGCCAGCACGGCGTCGAGCTTGCCCGCCTGCAATTGCTGCAAGGCTTCGGCGGCCGTATCGAAGATGCGCACGTCGTCGCGGTACTTGCCATTGTCTTCGCCCAGCATCAGCATGGCCGCGATCGACACCTTTTCCACGCCGATGCGCTTGCCTGCCAGCGAAGCGACGCCATCAAACTGAGGCACCGCTTGCGCGCTGCGCACCAGGCGCACGGTTTCCACGTAATACGGCGCGAAGATCTCGACCTTGTCGTTGTCAGCCATCAACTTCTTGTCGACCGGCACATGCAGCATCACGTCGGCGGGGCCATAACCGAGATAATGCCCCTTCCACACCATATTGCGCAAATCGTCGTTCAGATTTTCGCCGGCGGGAAATGGCAGCAAACTCAGTTTCAGCCCCAACTTTTTCGCCAGCGCTTCGGCGATGTCGATATCGATCCCTACACCCTTGTCGGAAAACGGCGCGAACTCGTTATATACAGCCACTTTCAGGCTGCCCGACTGCTGCACTTTCTGCCAGTCGGCATGCGCCGGCGCGGCTGCGCACAGCGCCAGGCAAGCGAGCGAGATCATCGCGCGCATGCCCCGGAGTTGAAATGAACGCATGGGACTCCTTCGTGATCGGTTCGACTTAATTGGATTCGCGGCGGGTTTCCAGATAGGTCTTGATGGCCCACATGGCTTCCTGGTTGAACACGCCTTCGAACGGCGGCATGTACACGGCGCCATTGCGCACTTTACCGTGACGGATGGTGGTCAGGTAGTAATTGTCCGTCTCCTTGTAGCAAGCCTGTTTCTTTGTCTCATTCTTGATACCGAAGCAATCGCGGTCCAGCTGGCGCAAGTCCGGCGCGATACCGCCCGAAATGGCTTCGATGCCGTGGCAGCGGGCGCAATTCTGGTTGTAGGCCGAGGTGCCGACCGTCAGAGCCAGCTTGTTGCCGCGATACGGGTTTTGTTCGAGCCACTTGTCGCCCACTTTGGGCAAGCCTGTGGTGTCGACGCCTTGCGGCGTGACGTTGCCATGCGCATAGGCATGCGGCAAGGTCAGCAGGGAAGTGAGGGCGACGGCGCCGGCGGCCGCCATGCCGAGCAGGGTACGAATCGAATAGGTCATGCTGGTCTCCTTGGTTTTTTAGTGAATATCCAAGAAGAGCAAATGCCATGCCATGCCTATATGCCCCGCATCCGGCCGCCCATGTATCAATTTGGAACAGCTGCAACACGTATTTGTGTCACCGCGCGCGTCAGCCGACAGCGCCCAACAAACTATCAGACGTAAAAAAACCCCAACCGGATCACCGGAAGGGGTTTTTTCGAATAACAAGCCTGACGATAACCTACTTTCACACTGGTTGCAGCACTATCATCGGCGCAAAGTTGTTTCACGGTCCTGTTCGGGATGGGAAGGGGTGGGACCAACTTGCTATGGTCATCAGGCATAACTTGTACTGGCGTTTGTCCTCGATGGAGCGACAAAGCCTGAATCTGGAAGAAGCAAAGATTGGGGTAATGACTGGTAGTATCAACACACACGCAACGTTGTACCGTCTTATCCTCTGTACCTGCTAAGGTTATAGGGACAAGCCGTACGGGCAATTAGTACTGGTTAGCTTAATGCATTACTGCACTTCCACACCCAGCCTATCAACGTCCTGGTCTCGAACGACCCTTCAAAGAGCTCAAGGCTCTGGGAAATCTCATCTCAAGGCAAGTTTCCCGCTTAGATGCTTTCAGCGGTTATCTCTTCCGAACTTAGCTACCCGGCAATGCCACTGGCGTGACAACCGGTACACCAGAGGTTCGTCCACTCCGGTCCTCTCGTACTAGGAGCAGCCCCCTTCAAATTTCCAACGCCCACGGCAGATAGGGACCAAACTGTCTCACGACGTTTTAAACCCAGCTCACGTACCACTTTAAATGGCGAACAGCCATACCCTTGGGACCGGCTACAGCCCCAGGATGTGATGAGCCGACATCGAGGTGCCAAACTCCCCCGTCGATATGAACTCTTGGGAGGAATCAGCCTGTTATCCCCAGAGTACCTTTTATCCGTTGAGCGATGGCCCTTCCATACAGAACCACCGGATCACTATGTCCTACTTTCGTACCTGCTCGACTTGTCAGTCTCGCAGTTAAGCACGCTTATGCCATTGCACTATCAACACGATGTCCGACCGTATCTAGCGTACCTTCGAACTCCTCCGTTACACTTTAGGAGGAGACCGCCCCAGTCAAACTGCCTACCATGCACTGTCCCCGATCCGGATAACGGACCAAGGTTAGAACCTCAAACAAACCAGGGTGGTATTTCAAGGTTGGCTCCACGAGAACTAGCGTCCCCGCTTCAAAGCCTCCCACCTATCCTACACAGATTGGTTCAAAGTCCAATGCAAAGCTACAGTAAAGGTTCATGGGGTCTTTCCGTCTAGCCGCGGGTAGATTGCATCATCACAAACATTTCAACTTCGCTGAGTCTCGGGAGGAGACAGTGTGGCCATCGTTACGCCATTCGTGCAGGTCGGAACTTACCCGACAAGGAATTTCGCTACCTTAGGACCGTTATAGTTACGGCCGCCGTTTACTGGGACTTCAATCAAGAGCTTGCACCCCATCATTTAATCTTCCAGCACCGGGCAGGCGTCACACCCTATACGTCCACTTTCGTGTTTGCAGAGTGCTGTGTTTTTATTAAACAGTCGCAGCCACCAGTTTATTGCAACCCTTTCACCCTCATGGAGTAAACCAATCAAGCTACCGGGGCGTACCTTTTCCCGAAGTTACGGTACCAATTTGCCGAGTTCCTTCTCCCGAGTTCTCTCAAGCGCCTTAGAATACTCATCTCGCCCACCTGTGTCGGTTTGCGGTACGGTCTCGTATGACTGAAGCTTAGAGGCTTTTCTTGGAACCACTTCCGATTGCTTCGTGAACAAGTTCACTCGTCCCATCCCCTTGAATTCCGTACCCGGATTTGCCTAAGTACCTTCTATGAGACAGAAACTGACTATTCCAACAGTCAGACAACCTTCCGCGATCCGTCCCCCCATCGCATCATACGACGGTGCAGGAATATTAACCTGCTTCCCATCAGCTACGCATCTCTGCCTCGCCTTAGGGGCCGACTCACCCTGCTCCGATGAACGTTGAACAGGAAACCTTGGGCTTACGGCGTGGAGGCTTTTCACCCCCATTATCGCTACTCATGTCAGCATTCGCACTTCTGATACCTCCAGCATCCTTTACAAGACACCTTCGCAGGCTTACAGAACGCTCTCCTACCATATCTATTGCTAGATATCCGCAGCTTCGGTGACTGGCTTAGCCCCGTTACATCTTCCGCGCAGGACGACTCGATCAGTGAGCTATTACGCTTTCTTTAAATGATGGCTGCTTCTAAGCCAACATCCTGACTGTTTTAGCCTTCCCACTTCGTTTTCCACTTAGCCAATCTTTGGGACCTTAGCTGGCGGTCTGGGTTGTTTCCCTCTTGACGCCGGACGTTAGCACCCGACGTCTGTCTCCCAAGCTCGCACTCATCGGTATTCGGAGTTTGCAATGGTTTGGTAAGTCGCAATGACCCCCTAGCCATAACAGTGCTCTACCCCCGATGGTGATACTTGAGGCACTACCTAAATAGTTTTCGGAGAGAACCAGCTATTTCCAAGTTTGTTTAGCCTTTCACCCCTACCCACAGCTCATCCCCTAATTTTTCAACATTAGTGGGTTCGGACCTCCAGGGCGTGTTACCGCACCTTCATCCTGGCCATGAGTAGATCACTTGGTTTCGGGTCTACACCCAGCGACTGATCGCCCTATTCGGACTCGATTTCTCTACGGCTTCCCTATTCGGTTAACCTTGCCACTGAATGTAAGTCGCTGACCCATTATACAAAAGGTACGCAGTCACGGAACAAGTCCGCTCCTACTGTTTGTATGCACACGGTTTCAGGATCTATTTCACTCCCCTTCCGGGGTTCTTTTCGCCTTTCCCTCACGGTACTGGTTCACTATCGGTCGATTACGAGTATTTAGCCTTGGAGGATGGTCCCCCCATATTCAGACAGGATGTCACGTGTCCCGCCCTACTTGTCGTACGCTTAGTATCACCGGTCCGATTTCACATACGGGGCTATCACCCGCTATGGCTCCTATTTCCAGAGGATTCTGTTATCGGTCCGACTATCACGTACAGGCTCTTCCCATTTCGCTCGCCGCTACTTTGGGAATCTCGGTTGATTTCTTTTCCTGCAGCTACTTAGATGTTTCAGTTCGCCGCGTTCGCCTTGCATACCTATGTATTCAGTATGCAATACCCTAAAAGGGTGGGTTGCCCCATTCGGAAATCTGCGGATCAAAGTGTGTTTGCTCACTCCCCGCAGCTTATCGCAAGCTACTACGTCCTTCATCGCCTGTAATCGCCAAGGCATCCACCATGTGCACTTATTCGCTTGTCCCTATAACGTTAGCCTCTGAAGACCGAAGTCATCAAAGAGCGCTACAGGAATAAGAAAGTACAACGTTGTTGCTTGTTTGTTGATACATACAATCATTACCCATCAAGTCGCCTCATGCATTGCTGCACGCATAGACTTGATCAATAAATAATCTTTACTTCTTCCAGATTGTTAAAGAACGAAACAGCTTTGATCGCTAAAAGATCAAACCTAAACCACAGTCTTGTTGACCGGCTTACGTTTGCACTTTCGAGTAAAACTTTGGTGGAGGATGACGGGATCGAACCGACGACCCCCTGCTTGCAAAGCAGGTGCTCTCCCAGCTGAGCTAATCCCCCGGGAATTTGTACTGGTAGGGCTGGTTGGACTCGAACCAACGACCCCCGCGTTATCAACACGGTGCTCTAACCAGCTGAGCTACAGCCCCAACGCGGAACTACTACGACTACTGTTTCTTCTTCATTTAACAGCCGATAAGTGTGAACATTTGATGCGTGAATCATTTACATGATTCGTGCAAACTCTAGAAAGGAGGTGATCCAGCCGCACCTTCCGATACGGCTACCTTGTTACGACTTCACCCCAGTCACGAATCCTACCGTGGTAAGCGCCCTCCTTGCGGTTAAGCTACCTACTTCTGGTAAAACCCGCTCCCATGGTGTGACGGGCGGTGTGTACAAGACCCGGGAACGTATTCACCGCGACATGCTGATCCGCGATTACTAGCGATTCCAACTTCATGCAGTCGAGTTGCAGACTACAATCCGGACTACGATACACTTTCTGCGATTAGCTCCCCCTCGCGGGTTGGCGGCGCTCTGTATGTACCATTGTATGACGTGTGAAGCCCTACCCATAAGGGCCATGAGGACTTGACGTCATCCCCACCTTCCTCCGGTTTGTCACCGGCAGTCTCATTAGAGTGCCCTTTCGTAGCAACTAATGACAAGGGTTGCGCTCGTTGCGGGACTTAACCCAACATCTCACGACACGAGCTGACGACAGCCATGCAGCACCTGTGTACTGGTTCTCTTTCGAGCACTCCCCAATCTCTCGGGGATTCCAGCCATGTCAAGGGTAGGTAAGGTTTTTCGCGTTGCATCGAATTAATCCACATCATCCACCGCTTGTGCGGGTCCCCGTCAATTCCTTTGAGTTTTAATCTTGCGACCGTACTCCCCAGGCGGTCTACTTCACGCGTTAGCTGCGTTACCAAGTCAATTAAGACCCGACAACTAGTAGACATCGTTTAGGGCGTGGACTACCAGGGTATCTAATCCTGTTTGCTCCCCACGCTTTCGTGCATGAGCGTCAATCTTGACCCAGGGGGCTGCCTTCGCCATCGGTGTTCCTCCACATATCTACGCATTTCACTGCTACACGTGGAATTCTACCCCCCTCTGCCAGATTCTAGCCTTGCAGTCTCCAATGCAATTCCCAGGTTGAGCCCGGGGATTTCACATCAGACTTACAAAACCGCCTGCGCACGCTTTACGCCCAGTAATTCCGATTAACGCTTGCACCCTACGTATTACCGCGGCTGCTGGCACGTAGTTAGCCGGTGCTTATTCTTCAGGTACCGTCATTAGCAAGAGATATTAGCTCTCACCGTTTCTTCCCTGACAAAAGAGCTTTACAACCCGAAGGCCTTCTTCACTCACGCGGCATTGCTGGATCAGGCTTTCGCCCATTGTCCAAAATTCCCCACTGCTGCCTCCCGTAGGAGTCTGGACCGTGTCTCAGTTCCAGTGTGGCTGGTCGTCCTCTCAGACCAGCTACTGATCGATGCCTTGGTAGGCTTTTACCCTACCAACTAGCTAATCAGATATCGGCCGCTCCACGAGCATGAGGTCTTGCGATCCCCCACTTTCATCCTTAGATCGTATGCGGTATTAGCGTAACTTTCGCTACGTTATCCCCCACTCTAGGGTACGTTCCGATATATTACTCACCCGTTCGCCACTCGCCACCAGAGCAAGCTCCGTGCTGCCGTTCGACTTGCATGTGTAAGGCATGCCGCCAGCGTTCAATCTGAGCCAGGATCAAACTCTTCAGTTTAATCTCTGTTACTTTGCCGTTTTACCGGCACCATCATTGCTGACGGGTCGCTCACTCAAAAAACTGACAGGCTACTTCCGAAGAAGTATCCTATTTCATTATTTCTTGTGAACATTTGATATTTTAAGTTTTACAGCGATCCGAAGATCGCTGCTGCACTTACATCAAATGCCCACACTTATCGACTGTTAATTGTTAAAGAACTGTATTCGGTACTGCTTTCGCGCCATCGACAAAGCGTTGTGTTTGTCAGCTGCGAAGAAGGAAGAGTATGAAGCGTTTGCAGCATTTCGTCAACCTTCTTTTTTCACTCTGCTTTACTCGGCATTTGCATGCGTCGTTCAGCGAGGGGGCGAATTATAGCCCTGCCCCGCACACCTCGCAAGCGCTAATTTGCAGTTGGGCAAATATTGCTGTGTGATATCGTAGTGCCAACCATACCCTGCCTCATCCATATAGATTCCCATGCCTATCCCACACATTACCTCTACCGCCAATCCCACCCTGGTCAGCGCCCTCGAACACGCCATCAATAGCAAGACCAAGCCGCTGGGCAGTCTCGGCATGCTGGAAACCCTGGCCCGCCAGATCGGCCTGATCCAGCAAAGCACGCAACTGGCATTGCGCCAACCCGCCATCATCGTTTTCGCGGCCGACCATGGCGTCGTGGCCGAAGGCATTTCCGCCTACCCGCAAAGCGTGACGTGGCAAATGGTGGAGAACTTCCTCGGCAACGGCGCCGCCATCAACGTCTTCGCCCGCCAGAGCGATTGCGCCCTCTATATAGTAGACGCCGGCGTGAACCATGACTTTGGCCCACGCGACGGCTTGCTCGACCGCAAGCAAGGCCCAGGCACCCGCAACTTTGCCAAAGAGCCCGCCATGAGCGAGGAGCAATGCCTGGCCGCCATGCAGGCGGGAATGGACCTGGTCGCCACACTGGATGGCAATGTGCTGGGCTTTGGCGAAATGGGTATCGGCAACACCACGGCCGCCGCCGCACTGATGCACAAGCTGACGCGAACACCGGTCGCCGACTGCGTGGGCGCCGGCACCGGCCTGTCGAAGGAAGGGATACTGCACAAACAGCAGGTGATCGAAGTGGCCGTCGCCCATCATGCGGCAGTCAACGCGCCACTCGACGTGCTTGCTACCTTTGGTGGCTTCGAAATCGCCATGATGGCCGGCGCCATGCTCAAGGCGGCCGAACGGCGCATGATTCTGCTGATCGACGGCTTCATCGTCAGCAGCGCCCTGCTGGTGGCGGCCCGTCTGCAACCGGCCATCCTCGATTACTGCGTGTTTTCGCACTGCTCCGATGAAAACGGCCATCGCCAGTTGCTGGCCAGCCTGGGAGCGCGTCCGCTGCTGCAGCTCGATTTGCGCCTCGGTGAAGGCACGGGTTCGGCGCTGGCCTTGCCGCTGCTGCACGCGGCCGTCAACTTCATGCGCGAGATGGCGACGTTTGCCTCGGCCCAGGTCAGCGAAAAGTCCACGCCAGACTAAGACCATGGCCAATCCCGTTTCCGCCGCCATCCATCAATGCCGATTATTCTTCATCGCGCTGCAGTTCTTCACGCGCCTGCCCATCCCTCGCTGGGTGGGTTTCGAGCCAGCATGGCTGCAGCACGCTTCGCGCTACTTTCCATTGGTGGGCGTCGTGGTGGCCACCATCAGTGGCGCCGTGTATCTGCTGGCAAGCTGGCTCCTGCCTTCGGCGGTGGCCGTGCTGCTGGCCGTCGCCGCCGGCATTTACCTGACGGGCGCTTTCCATGAAGACGGCTTTGCCGACATGTGCGACGGTTTCGGCGGCGGCCTGACGCGCGAACGGGTGCTGGAAATCATGAAGGATTCGCGCATCGGCGCGTATGGCGCGATCGGCATCCTGTGCCTGCTGGCCATCAAATGCGCGGCGCTCGCATCGCTGCCGCCTGCCACGGTGGTGGCAACCTTACTCATCGCCCATCCACTCTCGCGCCTGGCCGCCGTCTCGCTGATCTGGGCCATGGACTATGCGCGCGATGAAGGCAAGGCCAAGCCGATGGCGCAGGAGATGACTACGGGAGAATTCATCATCGCCGCCGTCTGTGGTCTGCTACCCGCCATCGCCTGCGGCCTGCTGGGAATATTCTACTGGGCCACGCTGGTCTTTGCCATCGTGGCGGCGGCAGCTGCCGCATTCTGGCTGGGCCGCAAATGCCAGCGCCGCCTGCAAGGCTATACGGGCGACTGCCTGGGCGCCGTGCAGCAGGTGGCGGAAGTAGCGATTTACCTGGCAATCCTTTCCAGCTTCCAGCCTCCATTGCGCTTCTACTGAACAAGCATGCGCCTGATCCTCGTTCGCCACCCCACGCCGCAAGTGACCAGCGGCACCTGCTATGGCCGCAGCGACGTGGCGGTGGCGCCGCATGAAATGGCCACGGTGCACGCCCATTTGCAAGCAACGCTGCCAGCCGGTGTGCCGCTCTACGCGAGTCCACTGCGCCGCTGCGCCGGCCTGGCGTCAGCATTGGCGCAAGACTTACCCTCCAGCGCCCTGCACCTTGATGCGCGGCTGGTCGAAATGGATTTTGGCGCATGGGAAATGCAGCCCTGGCACGCGATTGCGCGCGCGGACATCGATGCCTGGGCGGCCGACCTTGCCTGGTACCGGCCCGGCGGCGGCGAGAACGTGCTGGCGATGGCTGCCCGCGTCGATGCGTTTTTAGGCGATCTGTTGCGCGAACAACACGAAACGGCCATCATCATCTGCCATGCGGGCACCATCCGCCTGCTGTCGGCATTGCAAGCCCGGCTGCCATTGGAAGAAACGGCCCTGCTGGCCGCCCGTTCCGCCCATAAAATCGCCTACGGTGCGACGGTCGTCGTCGATTTCTGATATCGAAGCGCCCAGCCAGCCATTTCAGTCCACGCCCACTGCACGTATAATGGCGGGGTTTTGGTGCCCGCGTTCATGTCCATGAGCGCAGTTAAACGGGAAACACGATGCCGCGCTCGCGGCGAACGTGTGCTGCCCCCGCAACGGTAAGCAAGTGTCGCCCCTCCCAACAGGACGCGGGCGACAAGCTATCTCTGACAACCACTGTGCTTGCAATCATCGAGCATGGGAAGGTGGGATAGCCGCACTTGCCAGCCCGGATACCGGCCAGGACAGGTGGAAGTGTGCGAACGGGGATGTTCGCGATCCGAATGGCCCATGGCCATCTTCGATCGTCATCTTCAGTTCCCACTTCTGTTCAATCTGGCCTACGGGGACGTCGGCTGGTTGCATATTACTTACTGAAAACTATCATGACCCATGCTGTTTCCCGCCACGCGGCGCTCACGTCGCTCGCGCTAGCCATTGCCGCGCCTGCCGCCTTCGCCCAAGCCACGCCAGACACCTTCGATCCCGTCGTCGTCACCGCCAGCCGCTACCCGCAACACCTGAGCGAAGTATTGAGCGATACGCAGACCATCAGCTCGGACGACATCGCGCGCTCGGGCGCCAGCTCGATTGTCGACCTGCTGCAAAAACAACGCGGCATCGAAGTGGCGCGCAACGGCGGCGCAGGCACCGCGGCCAGCGTCTTCATTCGCGGCGCGAACAGCAACCAGAATATCGTGCTGGTTGACGGCGTGCGCATTGGTTCGTCCACCCTGGGTACGGCCAACTGGAGCGCCCTGCCCCTTTCCAGCATCGACCACATTGAAATCGTCTACGGCCCACTGAGCACCATGTACGGTGCGGACGCCATCGGCGGCGTGATCCAGATCTTCACGAAGAAAGGCGACGGCGCCACGCGCGTCTCTGCTTTCGCCGGTTACGGCAGCAACAACACGCGCCAGGTCGAAGCCCAGGTGGCAGGTTCCACCGGCGGTCCGAACAGCTTCAGCTATGCGCTGGCGGCTGGCAAGGAAAAATCGGATGGCTTCTCGGCTTCGAAGATCGGTGCATCGCCTGAGTACACCTACAATCCGGACAAAGACGGCTACGACAAGGAAAGCTTCAGCGGCCAGTTCGGCTACCAGATGGCCAAGGGCCATGAAGTCGGCCTGGTCCTGTTGAACAGCAAGCTGAAAGCCCAGTACGACGCCGGTCCTGGCTACGATGCGCGCAGCAACCAGAAACTGGAAAACATTTCGGTCTTCACGAAGAACGAATTCCTGCCCAACTGGACCAGCGAACTGCGTTATGCGGAAGCACGCGACAAGTCGGGCGACGACAGCAGCGCCGGCTCGTGGGGCAAGAGCCAGATCGACACCAAGCAGTCCGATATCACCTGGCAGAACGACATCCGCATCGGGCGCGACAACCTGCAGCTGCTGGCCAGCTACCGCGATGAAGACGTCACGTCGAGCAGCACGCCGGAAGTCACGGGCGCACGCCATACCAAGTCCTTCGCAGCGGCGTACAACATGGTGCGCGGCGCGCATCTGTTCAACATCAGCGGCCGCAGTGACGACAGTTCCGCATTCGGCACGCACAACACGGGCAGCGTCGCCTACGGCTACCGCATCACCAACGCATTGCGCGCCAGCGCCAGCTACGGCACCAGCTTCCGCGCACCGACCTTCAATGAACTGTACTACCCGGGCTATGGCCTGGCGACGAACAAACCGGAACAGGGCCGCAACGTCGAAGTGGGTCTGCGTTACGACGACGGCGTGTCGAAACTGAGCGCCAGCTACTACCACAACAAGGTCACCGACCTGCTGGTCAATACCTCGCCTTGTCCCGATCCGCTGTTCACCGGCTACGGCTGCGCCTACAACGTCAACAAGGCGCTGCTGGAAGGCCTGACGATCGCGGGTGCACGCAAGTTCGGCGCGTTCAACGTCAGCGGCAATATCGACCTGCAAGATCCACGCGATGAAACCAAGGACAAGCAACTGGTACGCCGCGCCAAGAAACACGCCAACTTCGCCGTCGACTACACGCTGGGCGCGCTGACCTCGGGCGCCGAATGGCAGCTGTCGGGCAAGCGTTTCGACGATGCCGCCAACAAGAACGTCCTGGGCGGCTATGGCCTGGTCAATCTGTACGCCACCTACCAGTTCGCCCGCGACTGGTCGGTGCTGGCACGCTGGAACAATATCGCCAACAAGGACTACGAACTGGCCCGCTTCTACGCGACACCAGGCTCGAAAGTCTTCGTCGGTGTGCGCTACGGCATGAAATAAGCACGTAGTAATGATGTAAGCTGCGGGCGATGGCATTGTTGTCATCGCCCGCAGATGCAGTTCTGCAGTCCCCGTTTTTAAGGCAGTACATGCACCCATTTTTCCGCAATATGCGCCACCGCGCCACCGTGATCCTCACGGTGCTGATCGTGTGCGCGATTGCCAGCCTGATTTTCTCCGGCATGATCGGTTCGATCGCCATTCCGCTCGCCGACCTGCCTTCCGCCCTGTTCCATGTCGTACAGGGCAAGACCGACACCCTCGCCGCCACCCTGCTCGACCTGCGCCTGGGCCGCGCGCTGACCGCCTTTGTCACCGGCGCGGCGCTGTCGCTGGCGGGTCTGATGATGCAGGCTCTCCTGCGCAACCCTCTGGCCGACCCGTATGTGCTGGGCATTTCCGCCGGCGCTTCCGTCGGTGCGCTGGCCGCGCTGCTGTTCATGTGCGCGCTGTGGGTGGTCGATGCGGCGGCCTTTGCCGGCGCCGTCGGCGTCTCCATGCTGCTGTACTTCTTTGCCCGGCGCGACCTGCGCGGCGGCACGGCGGCCGAAGGCGGCGCCTCGCTCTTGCTGCTGACGGGCGTGATCCTCGCCTCGGCCTGCATGGCTATCGTCACCCTGATGCTGTCCATCGCCCCGGAAAGCCGCTTGCGCAGCATGGTGTTCTGGATGATCGGCGACCTGTCCGGCGCACCTGCGCGGCTGATGCCCTGGCTGGTCCTGGCCGGCGCCCTCGTCTTCGCCTTGCGCTGCGCGCGCTCGCTGAACGTCATGGCGCTGCACGCGGAAGCGGCCAGCACCCTGGGCGTGCGCGTGGGCGCGCTGCGCAAAGGACTGTTCTTCTGTTCCGGCCTGCTTACGGCCAGCGCCGTCACCAGCGCCGGCAGCGTGGGCTTCGTCGGTCTGATCGTGCCGCATGCGCTGCGCTTTGCCTGCGGCCCCGACCACCGCCTGCTGATCCCCGCCGCCGCGCTGGCTGGCGGCACCTTCCTCGTACTGGCCGATACCTTGGCGCGCACCGTGCTGGCACCATTGCAGCTGCCCGTCGGCGTGGTGACAGCCATGATCGGTGCGCCCGTCTTCCTGTACCAATTGCACCGCTTGCGCAGGGGATGAAACAAGCATGATACGCACCTACCAACTCGGCCTGAAAGCGGGCACGCGCTCCCTCGTGGAAAACCTCATCTGGCAAATCAAGGATGGCGAATGCTGGAGCGTGATCGGCCGCAACGGCGCTGGCAAAAGCACCTTGCTGCGCACCCTGGCCGGATTGCGCGAACCGGATGCCGGCCACGTGACGATACAGGGCCGCGCCCTGATTGACTGGCCATTGGAAGAGCTGGCGCGGGAACGGGCTTTCCTGGCGCAGGCGCGCCACGACGCGTTCTCGTACCGCGTCATTGAAACGGTGCTGTCGGCGCGCCACCCGTATCACGACAATCACTATTGGGAAGGCAGCGACGACCAGCGCATCGCCCTGGCGGCGCTGGCCTCGATGGAAGTGGAGCACCTGGCCGAGCGCGACGTGCGCAGCCTGTCCGGCGGCGAACGCCAGCGCGTGGCGATCGCCGCCATGCTGGCGCAAGATACGCCCTTGCTGCTGCTCGATGAACCAGCCAACGCGCTGGACCTGGCGCACCAGGTCAGCGTCATGGGCCTGCTGGCCAGACTGTGCCGCGAACAGAACAAAACCGTGGTCATGGTGGGGCATGACCTGAACCTGGCGCACAGCGTCTCGACCCATGCGCTGCTGCTGATGGGCGATGGCGGCTGGCTGGCAGGTCCCGTGGCCGACGTGATGCAGGCGTCCATCCTGGGCGACTACCTGGGCCACCCGATCGAGATCATCGAGCACGGCAAACGCAAGATATTCATACCAAAAGAGGACTGACATGAGCGAAAACAAAACCATCGATGCGGACACCGCCGCCATCAACGAGCGCCACCGCGTGCGCATGGAACGCAAGAAGGCCATCATCGACGCGGCCATCGCCAAGGCCGACAAGGAAATCGGCATCATCATCGTCAACACGGGCAATGGCAAGGGCAAGAGTTCGAGCGGCTTCGGCATGGCCATCCGCGCCATGGGCCACGGCATGAAAGTGGGCGTGGTGCAGTTCATCAAGGGCGCCATGTCGACGGGCGAAGAAAAATTCCTGCGCCGCTTCCCCGACGAAATCAGTTTTCATGCGATGGGCGAAGGCTATACATGGGAAACGCAGAACCGCGAGCGCGACATCGAAAAGGCTGAACTGGCATGGGAACAGGCGAAGACCTTCCTGGCCGACCCAAGCTATGGCCTGGTGCTGTTCGACGAACTCAATATCGCCCTCAAGTACAACTACCTCGACGTGCACAAGGTCATCGCCGACCTGCTGGAACGCCCGGCCATGCAGCACGTGGTCATCACGGGCCGCGGCGCGCCGGACGAACTGATCGCGATCGCCGACACGGTCACCGAAATGGCCGTCGTCAAGCATGCGTATGCGGCCGGCATCGGCGCACAAATCGGCACCGAGTGGTAACAGCGCCATGACGCGCACCCTGGTCTTCGGCGGCGCCCGTTCCGGCAAGAGCGCCCATGCGGAAAAGCTGGCCCGCGAGTCCGGCAGGGAAGTACTCTACATCGCCACCGCGCAGGCGGGCGATGGTGAAATGGCAACGCGCATCGCGCATCACCGTGCGCAGCGCCCGGCCGGGTGGGCCACCCTGGAAGAACCGCTGCGCCTGGGCGACGCCATCCTGCGGGAAGCACGGCCCGGCCGCCTGCTGCTGGTCGACTGCCTGACCCTGTGGCTGACGAACCTGATGTTTTCCACTGGCGAGACGTACCCGGACGTGGGCGACATCGCCCTGCCAGAACTATTCCACAGCGAGCGCGCCCACCTGCTGTACGCGCTGGCGGAAATTGGCGAGACCGATTGCGACCTCGTTCTCGTTTCGAACGAAGTGGGCATGGGCATCGTGCCCTACGGCGCCATCTCGCGCTGCTTCACCGATGAAGCGGGCCGCTTGAACCAGGCCGTGGCGGCCGTGTGCGACAAGGCTGTCTTTGTCGCCGCCGGCCTGCCGCTGTACCTGAAAGGCGGCCCATGCTGAGCGGCCTGTCGCTACCCATGCTGGCCGCCTTGATGACGGCCGGCGTGCTGCTCGACATGCTGCTGGGAGAAACGCGCCGCTGGCATCCGCTGGTCGGATTTGGGCGCATCGCCAACGTACTGGAACGCCTGCTGAATCGGGGCCGCGGGCGTTTGCTGCGCGGCGCGCTGGCGTGGTCGCTGGCCGTGCTGCCGATCAGCTATGCGGCCTACTGGCTGTGCGGCCTGGCCGGTGCGGCGCTCCACGTCTTCCTGCTCTATCTATGTCTGGGCCTGCGCAGCCTGCGCGACCACAATCAACCGATCGCCGATGCCCTGGCCATCGATGACCTGGACAACGCGCGCCTGCTGACGGCGCGTATCGTCAGCCGCGACACGGCCAACGCCGACGCGGCCAGCCTGGCCAAGGCCAGCACAGAATCCCTGCTGGAAAACGGCAACGACGCCGTCTTCGGCACTCTGTTCTGGTTTGCCGTGGCGGGCGGCCCCGGCGCCGTACTATTCAGGCTGGCCAATACGCTCGACGCCATGTGGGGCTATCGAAACGAGCGCTACGACTGGTTCGGCTGCTGCGCCGCGCGCATCGACGATGTTCTGAACTATCTTCCGGCGCGCCTGACGGCCCTATCTTACGTTTTACTGGGTAAAACCATGGCCGACAAACAGCGCGCCTGGCACTGCTGGCGTAGCCAGGCCCCCAACTGGGGCAGCCCGAACGCAGGCCCCGTGATGGCCAGCGGCGCCGGCGCTCTGGGCCTGGCCTTGGGCGGCGACGCCATCTATGACGGTAAACTGGAACGCCGCCCGCCGCTGGGTGCCGGCCGCCCGGCCGAAGCACGCGATATCGACCGCGCCTGGCGCCTGGTGGCGGAAACGGCCATCCTGTGGCTGATCTGGATGGCGCTGCTGGCGGGCCTGTTCTACCTGAAGGGGAAATACCTTGCTTGAACATGGCGGCAACCTGCGCGACGCCGCGCGCGAATATGGCAGACCGCTGGCCGACTGGATCGACCTGTCGACCGGCATCAACCCGCACTGGTATGCAGCGCCGGCACCCGACGCCAATGCCTGGCACCGGCTGCCGGAGTCCGATCCTGCGCTGGCCGCAGCCGCCTGCAGCTACTATGACGCGCCAGCCATGCTGCCCGTGGCGGGCACGCAGGCCGCCATCCAGGCCCTGCCCCGGCTGCGCGCGCCGTCGCGCGTGGTGGTGGCCGCGCCCTCGTATGCGGAACACGCACACCACTGGGGCCAGCAAGGCCACCAATTGCGCCAAGTGCCGTATGCGCAACTGGCCGATGCGGTGGACAGCTGCGACGTGCTGGTCGTCTGCAATCCGAACAATCCCACGGGCGAACGCATTGCCCCCGCACTGCTGCTGGCATGGGCCACCCGGCTGGCCGCGCGCGGCGGCTGGCTGGTGGTCGATGAAGCGTTTGGCGACACGGAAGCCCACGCCAGTCTCGGTCCGCACTCGGGCCAGCCGGGCCTGATCGTGCTGCGCTCCATCGGCAAATTCTTTGGCCTGGCGGGACTGCGCCTGGGCTTTGTCGCCGCCCATCCCGCGCTGCTGGGACAGCTGGCCGACATGCTGGGCCCGTGGGCCGTCAGCGGCCCGGCGCAGCAGGTGGCACTGGCGGCGCTTACCGATACGCACTGGCAAAACGCGATGCGCGAACGCCTGCGCGGCGAAGGCGACCGCTTGCATCAGCTGTTGGCCACGCACGGCATCGCCAGCAGCGGCACGGCGCTGTTTCAGTGGTGGCCCGAAGATCGCGCCGAAGCGTTCTGGCGCCACATGGCGGAATCGGGCATCTGGGTGCGCCTGTTCCGCCACGCCGCCCACGGCATCCGCCTGGGCCTGCCCCTCGATGAACACGCCTGGCTGCGCCTGCAGCAGGCCCTCACCGCATGGAAGCACACATGAAAATCCTGAACATATCGCTGCTGCTGGCCGGACTGGTCTCGCTGCAAACGCATGCCGCCATCACCGTGCGCGACGACGACGGCAATACCGTCACCGTGGAAAAACCGGCACAGCGCATCCTGGCGCTGGCCCCGCATGTGACGGAACTGCTGTTCGCAGCCGGTGGCGGCGAGAAGATCGCCGGTGTCGTCAGCTATAGCGACTACCCGGAAGCGGCCAAGAAGATTCCGCAGGTGGGCGATAACCGCCAGTACGACATGGAACGCATCATCGCCATGAAGCCGGACCTGATCGTCGTCTGGATGCATGGCAGCGCCGAGCGCCAGATCGCCATGCTGCGCCAGTTGAAGGTGCCGATCTATCACAGCGAACCGCGCAAGCTGGCCGATATCCCAGACAGCATGGAGCGCCTGGGGCAGCTGATGGGCACGGAAAAGACCGCCAAGCCGGCCGCCGCCCAGCTGCGCGCCAAACTGGCCAGCTTGACGGCGCAATATGCGCAGCGCCCGCCCGTGCGCGTGTTTTACCAGGTGTGGGATAAGCCCTTGTACACCTTGAGCGGCGCGAGCATCATCAGCGATTCGATGCGTGTATGCGGCGGCCAGAATGTGTTCGCCGCGATGAAGGTGGTGGCGCCCGTCGTCACGCCGGAAGGCGTGTTGCAGGAAGACCCGGAAGTCATCTTCGGCACCAGCGAAAAAAGCGATCCGCGCAGCGAAGGCGGTCTGGCCATGTGGCGCGCCTTCCCGTCGATGACGGCCGTGCGCAAAAATAATCTGTTCCGCCTGAATGGCGACCTGCTGAACCGCGCCGGCCCGCGCATGATCGAAGGCACGGCCGCCATGTGCGAACAGCTGGAAATGGCCCGCCAGCGCCGCACCAAGGCTGCTCAATGAGTCACTACCAGCGCATCGCCTGTTTGTCGACGGAAGCCGTGGAGACGCTGTACGCGCTGGGCGCCGAAGACGTCATCGCGGGCATCTCCGGCTTTACCGTGCGGCCTCCCCGCGCGCGCGAGGAAAAGACCAAGATCAGCGGCTTTTCGTCCACGAACCTGGAACGCATCCTGGCAGTGAAACCGGATCTCGTGATCGGTTTTTGCGACATGCAGGCCGATATCTGCCGCGACCTCGTCAAGGCCGGCATCGAAGTGCACCAGTTCAACCAGCGCACGGTGGAGGGCATCCTGCGCATGATCGCCGTGCTGGCCGCGCTGGTGCGGCGCGAGGCGGCGGGCAATGCATTGATCGCCAGCCTGCGCGCGGACATCGCCACTGCCCGGGCCCGCGCCGCCGCCTGGACGCGCAAGCCCGTGATTTACTTTGAAGAGTGGAACGATCCCCTGATGAGCGGCATCGGCTGGGCGGCGGAACTGATCGGGATCGCCGGCGGCACGGACGCCTTCCCGGAATTGTCCGCGCATCCCGGCGCGAAAGAACGCATCATCGCCGATCCTTTGACGGTAGTCGCACGCGCGCCCGACATCATCCTCGCCAGCTGGTGCGGCAAGAAATTCCAGCCAGCACAACTGGCGGCACGCCCGGGCTGGGAGGCGATTCCCGCCGTACGCAATGACATGCTGTTCGAGATCAAGTCGCCGGACATTCTGTCGCCTGGCCCGGCGGCGATTACCGAAGGGCTGCGCCAGATCAGCGACATCATCGCGCAGTGGCAGGAGCAGCAGGCATGAAGAGTCCCTTCCCCGCCCTGATGGTGCAAGGCACCACGTCCGACGCGGGCAAGAGCACCGTCGTCGCAGCCCTGTGCCGCTTGTTGAAACGCCGTGGCGTGACGGTAGCGCCGTTCAAGCCGCAAAACATGGCCTTGAATAGCGCCGTGACAAGCGACGGCGGCGAGATCGGCCGCGCGCAAGCCTTGCAGGCGCTGGCTTGCGGTATCGCGCCGCACACGGATATGAATCCGGTGCTGTTGAAGCCTTCATCGAACACGGGCGCGCAAGTGATCATCCACGGCAAGGTGCGCGCCGAGATGGATGCCCGCGACTACCAGCAATACAAGACCATCGCCATGGGCGCCGTGCTGGAGTCGTACGCGCGCTTGCGCCAGCAGTACGACGCCGTCGTCGTCGAAGGCGCGGGCAGCCCCGCCGAAGTCAACCTGCGCGCGCGCGACATCGCCAACATGGGCTTTGCCGAAGCCGTCGACTGCCCCGTGATTCTGGTGGCCGACATCGACCGGGGCGGCGTCTTCGCGCACATCATCGGCACTCTGGCGTGCTTGTCCGACAGCGAACTGGCACGCATCCTCGGCTTCGTCATCAACCGCTTCCGCGGCGACATCTCGCTGCTGCAACCGGGCATCGAGTGGCTCGAGCAGCAGACGGGCAAACCCGTGCTGGCCGTGCTGCCCTATCTGCAAGGCCTGTTCCTCGACGCGGAAGACGCCGTCGAAGCGATGCAAGCCGAACGCGGCGCCTTCAAGGTAGTGGTGCCGCAACTGCCGCGCATCAGCAACCACACGGACTTCGACGCGCTGCGCGCCCACCCCGATATCGACCTGCAATTCATCCAGCAGGGGCAACCGATTCCAGCGGCCGACCTGGTGATCCTTCCTGGCAGTAAAAACACGCGCGGCGACCTGGCCTGGCTGCAACAGCAAGGCTGGCCCGCCTACCTGGCAAAACACCTGCGCTATGGCGGCAAAGTGCTCGGTATTTGCGGCGGCTTCCAGATGCTGGGGCAAAGCGTGCGCGATCCGCTGGGCGTGGAAGGCGCGCCGGGAGAGTCAAAGGCACTGGGACTGCTCGACATGGTGACGGAGCTGACAAGCGACAAGCGGCTGGAACAGGTGAGCGGCCACTGCGCGTTTGACGGCGCGGCCGATGCGCGCGTGGCAGGCTATGAAATCCACATGGGCGTCTCGCATGGCGCGGCGCTGGCGCAGCCAGCCTTTGTCATCGATGGACGCCCGGAAGGCGCCGTGTCGGGCGACGGGCAAATCCTCGGCAGCTATTTGCACGGCATGTTCGACACACCCGCCGCGTGTTCGGCGCTGCTGCGCTGGGCCGGGCTGGACTCCGGCCACACGGTGGATACCGCCGCCCTGCGCGAGGCCAGCCTGGATCGCATCGCCGACGCGGCGATGCCATTGATGGATGCGCTGGAACGGTTGCCACGCTGATAGTGGTGTCGGGTTACGCCGTACCGGCTAACCCGACCTACTCACTGGATCACCTCAAACGCTAGCGACTAATTTTTCAGGCACGTGCCCATATACGAGCGGTCGGTCGAGAATTCGACCGCCATGCTCGACGACACCGGCATGAACATCGAATAATCCGCCGGTACGTCGGCCGGGTCCTTGAACACGGCGATGCCATCGAAATCGACGGCTTGCGCGCCCAGGCCCAGCTTGTTGATGGTGATGGTTTCCGCATGCGTCTTGCCGGCGGTGTTGTTGGTGATGGTGGCGGTGCTGCTGGCCACGACGATCTTCGCGCTGATGCCCGGCGCCGCGCAGGCGTAGCTGCCGGCGATTTCCGTGCCGATCTTTTGCTGTTTGGCGGCCACGATGGTGCCCACGCGCAGCACGTTCTGCTGGTTGCGGCTGTAGCGGTCGATGAACAGCGCCAGCCCCCGGTCCCCGGCGTGCACGTGGACGATGCCGAAGTCCTGGTCACCCTGGCGGGCAATGATCAGACCACGCGCCGCGTCACGGACCAAAGTCAGGCTGGCGTTTTCCGCTTCCAGCTGTGGCGATACCGCGGAGCACGCGCCTTGCGCATTGAACACGCCGCCATTGCACAGTTGCGCGCTGCCATCGGCCACCACCTTGAGGCTGCCTTTCGGATTGAAACGGTCGCCGCCGTTCGAAGCATTGCGCATGGCGCCCAGAAATATATAGTTGCCGGCCAGCTTGGCCACGTCCGTGACGGCATAGCCGCTGCCGCTGACGTTGGAATGCATGTTGCCCAGTTTCACGGTCCCCGTCAGCAGGCGCGTGCGCGCATCGACGGTGACGCTGAAATCCGTTCCCGTGTAAGTGGTGAGATGGCCGGTGGTGGTGGCGCTGAACGTGCCGCTGCGGTCGCTCAAGCCGAACTGCGTCGACAGCACGCGGATGGCGTAGGTTTTCTTCGCGCTGTCGAACGTGATGCGCCACGTGTCGCCGATATCGGCGGCCACGTCATACACCGTCTCGTCCCCATTGGCGCCGGCGATGACGGCCAGGCCAGCCTCCTTGGCCACGGCGGCTGACGCCACGGCCACGCTGTCGGCGGAAACGACGGGCGGCGTCACCACGACGGGCGGCGTGACCGGTGCTGCCGGCGTGCCGCCATCGCTGCCGCCACCGCATGCGGACAGGGCTGCGCCGAGGACAAGGAAGGTAAGTGCATTTTTCATGTGGTGTGACTTTCGGGGAAATAGAGGGGAGCTGCCGGAAAACACATGCTAGCCGTGCCCGCAATCTATTGCCATGGAACAAATGTTCCATGGACGATGTCCCCCGCACGGTGGCAATATGAAAGGCGTGGGCGGCACGCCTGCGCCATTTATGTGACAATTCGTCGTACTGTCGGCTCCGTTTTTCCTCCTCAGGCTCGCATCCATGACCAGTTCCCCGATTAAAAGCTACCTTCCCTGGGTGGTCGCCACCGCCCTGTTCATGGAGCAACTCGACTCCACCATCGTCAACACCGCCATCCCCGCCATGGCCGCCAGCCTGAACGTGACGCCGCTGAGCCTGAAGGCCGTCGTCACCAGCTACATCCTGAGCCTGGCCGTGTGCATTCCCATCAGCGGCTGGATGGCCGACCGCTTCGGCACGCGGCGCGTGTTTTCCGCCGCCGTTGCCATCTTTACCATCGCCTCCATCCTGTGCGGCCTGTCCGTGAACGCCCCCATGCTGGTGGCCGCGCGCCTGCTGCAAGGGGTGGGCGCGGCCATGATGATGCCGGTGGGCAGGCTCACCATCATCCGCACCTTTCCCAAGTCGCAATTGCTGGCGGCCATGAATTTCGTCATCATCCCCGCCCTGATCGGCCCCTTGCTGGGCCCCACGGTGGGCGGGCTGATCGTGCACTGGCTGTCGTGGCGCGAGATTTTCTTCGTCAACGTGCCCGTCGGCCTGGTGGCCTTGTACCTGGCGCACCGCTACATGCCCGATTATTACGGCGACAAGCCTCGTCCGCTGGACCTGATCGGCCTGGTGCTGTTCGGCACGGGTATCGCGCTGCTGTCGTGGCTGCTGGAAATCTTCGGCGAACACCGCATCGACGGCACCTCGTTTGCCGTGCTGCTGTTCATTTCCATCAGCCTGCTGGCCGCGTATGCCTGGCATTCGAGCGAAGTGCTGCACCCGCTGCTGCGCCTGACCTTGTTCAAGATCCGCACCTTCCGCGTCTCCGTGGTGGGCGGCTTCGTCACGCGCCTGGGCGTGGGCGGCCTGCCCTTCCTGTTGCCGCTGCTGTACCAGCTGGGCCTGGGCTTGCCCGCCTGGCAGTCGGGCTTGCTGATGATGCCGTCGGCGGCCGCCGCCATGGGCATGAAATTCATTTCCGCGCGCGTGCTGGCCCGCTTCGGCTACCGCCAGGTGCTGATCGTCAACACCGTGCTGATCGGCGTCACCATCGCCATGTTTTCCCAGGTAAGCGTGGGCACGCCCCTGTACGTGATCGTCGCCATCAGCCTGTGCATGGGCTTTTTCAATTCGCTGCAGTTTTCCAGCATGAACACCATCGCGTATGCCGACGTCGACAAGGCTGACTCCAGCATGGCCAGCACCATCGCCAGCTCGATGCAGCAATTGTCGATGAGCTTTGGCCTCGCCTTCGGTTCGCTGATCACGGGCTGGTACCTGGGCGACATGCCGCAGTCGGACCGCGCCATGCTCAGCACGGCGCTGCACCACGCCTTCCTGACCCTGGCCGCCCTGACGGTGCTGTCCTCGCTAACGTTCTGGACCTTGCGCCGCGACGATGGCGAAAGCATCAGCAAGGGCACGGACAGCGACGAGGAAGATGCGGCCGACGTGAAGGCCCAGGCCGTTGTGCAGACGGAAGTGCAAACCAAGAAAGGCTGAGCCACATCAAGCTTGCCGCCAGCGCCGCTGGCGCTTTGGCCCGGCGCTGCTACTGTGACGGCAGGAGGTGCACATGGCGGCCGAGCGGCGCTTTGCGTGGAAAGGCACGGATCGCCATGGCAAGGCGGTCGATGGCATCTTGCGCGCGACCGACACCACCACGGCCAAGGCCGCGCTCAGACGCCAGGGCATCCTTGCCAGCAAGGTAAAAGCCCCGCGCGCCGCGCCCGGCAAGGCCATCACACACAAGGATATCGCCCTGTTCACGCGCCAGCTGTCGACCATGATGGCGGCCGGCGTGCCGCTGCTGCACGCCTTCGACATCGCCGGCAAGGGCCATGCCAAACCGGCCGTCACGGAGCTGATGCGCGACTTGCGCCACGACATCGAAGCGGGCAGCAGCCTGCAGCAGGCCTTCCGCCAGTTCCCCCTGCTGTTTGACGAGCTGTATTGCAACCTGCTGGCGGCGGGCGAACAGGCCGGCATCGTGCAGGACTTGCTGGCGCGCCTGGCCACCCACCAGGAAAAGGCCATCGCCCTGCGGCGGCAAGTGCGCGGCGCGCTGATGTATCCGCTGGTCATCGTGCTTGTCGCCATCGTCGTCACGGCCATCATCATGAGCGTGGTCGTGCCCGCCTTCCGCCAGGTCTTCGACAGCTTCGGCGCGCCCTTGCCGCTGCCCACCCTCGTCGTCATGGGCGTGTCCGCCTTCCTCGTCCATTACTGGCTGGCCTTGCTGGCGGCGCTCGTGTTCGCTTGCGTGCTGCTGCACCTGGCCTGGCGCCGCTGGCCCGCCTTGCGGCGCAACACACAACTGCGGGCGCTGCGCCTGCCCGTGTTCGGCCCGCTTCTGCGCAAGGCGGCGATCGCCCGCTGGACACGCACCCTGGCCGCCATGTTCGCCGCCGGCGTGCCGCTGCTCGACTCGCTCGGCCTGGTGGGCGCCGCCTCCGGCCACGCGCTGTACCAGGAAGCGACAACGCGCATCGAGCGTGAAATCCGCGCCGGCGGCAGCCTGGCCCTGGCCATGGAGCACAGCGGCGTGTTTCCCCCGCTGCTCACGCAACTGGCCCTGATCGGCGAGGAATCGGGCGCCCTCGACGCCATGCTGTCGCGCGCGGCCGATATCATCGAAGCCGATATCGACGCCACGGTGGCTACCCTTTCCACGCTGCTGGAACCGGCGCTCATGGTCGTGCTGGGCGTGCTGGTCGGCTCCCTCGTGATCGCCCTGTATTTGCCGATTTTCAAGCTGGGCGCCGTGATTTAAAGGTGAAGCCACGCAAAACGTCCCCATGCACCGGCAGATGTTTTACACTGCGGCAGTGCCAGGCAATGTTTGCGCGGCAACATCATCACCTCAGACCACTCCACCATGCTGCAAGATACCCTGCTGTTCGCCGCGCCCGGCAACCTGCCCGTCGCCCTCGTCGCCGCCCTGTTCGGCCTGATCGTCGGCAGCTTCCTCAACGTGGTGATCCACCGCGTGCCGAAAATGATGCAGCGCGACTCCGATAATTACGTGGCGGAAGAAAGCGGCTTGCCCTTGCCGCACACGGACCGCTACAACCTGATGCTGCCGCATTCGAACTGCACCGCTTGCGGCCACCGCATCACGGCCATGGAAAACATCCCCGTCCTCAGTTACCTGCTGCTGCGCGGCAAGTGCAGCGCCTGCAAGGCGCCGATTTCCGTGCGCTACCCGCTCGTCGAGCTGCTGACGGGCGCGCTGTCGGCCCTGTTGATCTGGCACTTCGGCAGCGGCTGGACGGGCCTGGCCACGCTTGTGTTCGCGTATTTGCTGATCGCCATGACCTTCATCGATGCCGATACGCAAATGCTGCCGGACGACCTCACCTTCCCCCTGCTGTGGGCAGGACTGCTGGTCAATATCAACGGTACTTTCGTGCCCCTGCAAGAGGCCGTCATCGGCGCGGCCGCCGGCTACCTGGCCCTGTGGGCCGTGTACTGGGCCTTCAAGCTGGCGACAGGCAAGGAGGGAATGGGCTATGGTGACTTCAAATTGCTGGCTGCGCTCGGTGCGTGGCTGGGCTGGACCATGCTGCCGACGATCATCCTGCTGTCGTCGCTGGTGGGTGCCGTGGTCGGCATCGGCCTGATCGTGTTTGCCAAGCGCGGGCGCGACAAGCCGATTCCGTTCGGCCCCTACCTGGCGGCGGCGGGCCTGATCGCGCTGCTGTACGGCGCACCCCTGTCGCGGCTCACGCTAGGCCTGACCGGCTGACCAGCGCATCACTGCGCCCCTATGGATAAATACATGCAACGACACAACGTCCCTTATTTCAACGTCGGACTCACTGGCGGCATCGGTTGCGGCAAGAGCACGGTGGCCGACATGTTCGCCGCGCGCGGCGCCTCCATCGTCGACACCGACCAGATCGCCCATAGCCTGACGGCGCCCAATGGCGCGGCCATGCCGGCGCTGGTGGCGGAATTTGGCGCCGACTACGCCGATGCGCGTGGCGCCCTCGACCGCAGCAAAATGCGCAACCTCGTGTTTTCCGACGCTGTGGCCAAGGCGAAACTGGAAGCCATCCTGCACCCGCGCATCCGCCAGGCCACCCTGGCGGCGGCCGAAGCAGCGACGGGCAGCTACGTGATCTTTGCCGTGCCCCTGCTGGTCGAGTCCGGCGGCTGGGTGGAGCGGGTCAACCGGGTACTGGTCATCGATTGCCAAGAAAGCCTGCAAGTGTCGCGCGTGATGGCGCGCAATGGCTTATCGGAAGAACAAGTCAAAGCCATCATGGCCACGCAGGCCACGCGCGCCATGCGCCTGGCGGCGGCGGACGATGTGATCGACAACAACGGCGATTTGGCGTCCCTGGCACCGCAGATTGCCCAGTTGCACGATTTATATCTGGCATTTTCAAAAAGAATGGCTGGAATGGCCCCGCAACGTTTGTAATTTGTCGACGCTTGGTTCAAAATCACGGGATTGTTTGCAGGTCCTTACTTAAGGGAATTATTTTGATTGTCTACGAATACCCTTTCAACGAACGCATACGTACCTTGTTGCGGCTGGAAGACCTGTACGACAAATTCAAGTTCTTCATCCAGCAAGAGCATGCAATGCAGCACCATGTTGCCTTGGCAACCATTTTCGATATGCTCGAAGTGGCGGGCCGCGCCGACCTGAAGTCCGACCTGCTGCAGGAACTCGAGCGCCAGCGCCAAAGCCTGCTCGGTTACCGCAGCAATCCGAATGTGGAGCCGGAAACCCTCGATGCCATCCTCGGTGAACTCGACAGTGTCAGCGGCGCCCTTGTGGCGGCGCAAGGCAAGACAGGCCAGAATATCCGCGACAATGAATGGCTGATGAGCATCCGCGGCCGCACCATCATCCCGGGCGGCGCCTGCGAATTCGACTTGCCGTCGTATTTTGCCTGGCAAAAACGCAGCTCCGAACAGCGCCTGACCGACATTCACGCGTGGTTCGCCCCGCTGGCGCCGCTGTTCGATGCGCTGGCCCTCGTCTTGCGCCTGCTGCGCGATTCCGGCGGACCCGTTAAACTGATCGCCAATGGCGGCAGCTACCAGCAAATGCTGCAAGGCAAGGTGTACCAGATGCTGCGCCTGAGCCTCGATGAAAACAGCGGCGCCATCCCGGAAATTTCCGCCAACAAATACATGCTGTGGGTACGCTTCACGACCCAAGGCGGCGACTTGAAACCCAAGCCGCTGGAAGAAGATGTCCCGTTCGAGCTCACGCTCTGTAATTTTTAACTGTTACTTATTTGCCCCATCATGACCGTCGTTAACTGCCCTACCTGTGCCGCCAAAGTCGAATGGACTGAAGCCAACAAATTCCGCCCCTTCTGCTCGGAACGCTGCAAGCAGATCGACCTGGGTGCCTGGGCCGAAGAGAAATACACGATCCCCGCCGCCGACCCGTTTGAAGATCCCCTTGCGGATGAAGACAACAAGCCACAGTAAGCCGCAATGAGCCTCAACTAAACGGATTTTCCAGGCGCAGCCCCTGCGCCACGAAACTGTCGAGCCTGCCACTGACCACCGTCAAGCCATAGGCGATGCCCATCGCCGCGATCTGCCCATCGACGCCATGTGCGTGGCCGCGGCCATGCAGACGCGCGCATACGAGCGCACAATCGAGGTCGAATTCCAGCAGCCGCGGCGCATATTCCGCCAGCACGGCTTCCAGCCAGCCTTCCAGCGCCAGTGCTTCCAGCGCCGCTTCGCGCCGCCAGCAGCACTGTATGCCTGCACGCAATTGGGCGATCACCTGCACCGGCACATAACGCGCCTCGGGCGCCACCCGCTCGAAAAAATCGGCCACTCCCGCCGGCGCGGCGCTGCCCTTGCGCACCGCAACGATCACATCCGCATCGACCAGATAGGCTGGCACAGGCATGGCGGGTCAAGAGCGGCGCTCGAAATCCGCATCGAAGCCCACGTCGGGCATGCTGCGCAAAATATCGTCGAGCGGACGCTTCGGCAGCGGCCGCAAGGCGCTGCGCAAGATGTCGCGGTGCTCGTCCTCGATGCTGCGCCCATGCGCGCGGGCACGCTTGTGCAAGGCGGCAATCAGCAATTCATCGGTATCGGTAAAGGTCAGTGTCAGCGGCATGCGAAACTCCCGGTGCTTGATGAAAGCACTGTAGCGCAAAGCGCCGACTATACAAGGAGAGTCACAGGAAAGCTTGCGCCAGCACGCAGCATGCTGCTGCCCGCTGGCACAAGTAAGGATTAAGCAGGTGCCAGCGATTCCCGGCGTACCTCATTTAACCATTCCAGCAGGGGAATGGTGGCCGGCAGCAAGGGTTCCACGCCGACCGTGCCCTGCCAGGCGAACGCCTGTCCTTCCAGGCTTTGCGGCTCGCCCCGCCATTCGCGGCTGATATAGAAATGCAGGCGCACATGGGCGTGCGGATACACATATTCGACGCCGCACCAGGCTTCGGCACTGTCGATATGCAAGCCCAGTTCCTCGACAAACTCACGTTTCAAGGCATCAAAAATGGCTTCGCCAGGCTCGACTTTACCGCCAGGAAATTCCCAATAGCCGTCATACGGCTTGCCGGCCGGACGCTGGCCCAGCAGCACGTCGCCATTCGGCTTCATCAGGATGCCGACGGCGACGTCGACCGGTTTGATTTTCACTTCGCTCATTGCGGCAACTTTCCCGCAGGAAGTTTCCCCGCATAATCGCGCGCAAATTGCCACGCCACCCGGCCCGACCGGGAACCGCGCTGCAAGGCCCAGCGCAAGGCGTCGCCGCGCGCTGCCGCGATCTGCTCCGGCGTGCAGCCGAACGAGGCGAGCCAGTGCGCCGCGATATCGAGGTAATCATCCTGCTTGAACGGATAGAACGACAGCCACAGGCCGAAGCGTTCGGACAGCGAGATTTTCTCTTCCACCGTCTCGCCCGGATGCAGATCGCCATCGTCGTCCGTCTTGTAGCTCGTGTTGTCGGACATCCGTTCCGGCATCAGGTGACGGCGGTTCGAGGTGGCGTATATCAGCACATTGTCCGATTGCGCGGCGATGCTGCCGTCGAGCGCCACTTTCAGCGCCTTGTAGCCGCTTTCGCCCTCTTCGAACGACAGGTCGTCGCAAAAGATGATAAAGCGCTCGGGGCGCGCCGCCACCAGGTCGACAATGTCGGGCAAGTCGACCAGGTCCGCCTTGTCGACTTCGATCAGGCGCAGGCCTTGGTCGGCGAACTGGTTCAAACAAGCCTTGATCAGCGACGACTTGCCCGTGCCGCGCGCGCCCGTCAGCAGCACGTTGTTGGCCGGACGCTTAGCGACGAACTGGCGCGTGTTCTGCTCGATCTGCGCTTTTTGCGTGCCGATATTGTGCAAGTCGTCCAACGCGATGTTCGACACGTGGACCACGGCCTGCAAATAAGGCAGCGCGCCCTGGCGCCGGCGCCAGCGGAAAGCAAAGCTGTTCCAGTCGGTTGCCGGCAAGGCCGGCGGCAAGATCGACTCGAGGCGCGCCAGTACCCGCTCGGCACGGATCAGGAATTGATCGAGGCCGGTCATGAGCGGTAGTCGGCGTTGATCGACACGTAGTCATGCGACAGGTCGCACGTCCACAGGGTGGCCGTGGCATCGCCGCGCGCCAGCTTGACGCGGATGGTGATTTCGCTTTGCTGCATCACGCGCTGGCCATCCTGTTCCTGATAGTCAGGGTTGCGGCCGCCATTCTTGGCCACCCATACATCGTCCAGGTACAGGTTCAGCTGGCCCACGTCCAGATCGTCCACACCCGCATAGCCGATGGCGGCCAGGATGCGGCCCAGGTTCGGGTCGGACGCGAAGAAGGCCGTTTTCACCAGCGGCGAATGGGCGATGGAATAGGCGATCTTGCGGCACTCTTCCACGTTGCGGCCGTCTTCCACGGTCACGGTCATGAACTTGGTCGCGCCTTCGCCATCGCGCACAATGGCTTGTGCCAGAAAGGTCGACAGCTCGGTGACGGCGGCGGCCAGTGCCGCATAGTGCGGCGAGTCGATGGAATCGATGACCAGGCTGCCGGCGCCCGTGGCGACCAGCATGAACGAGTCATTGGTGGACGTGTCGCCGTCGATGGTGATGCAGTTGAACGATTTATCGGCCGCCTGTTTCACCAGCTGGTCCAGCACCGGTTGCGCCACGGTGGCGTCGAACGCGAGGAAACCGAGCATGGTGGCCATGTTCGGCTTGATCATGCCGGCGCCCTTGCTGATGCCCGTCAGGGTCACCGCGTGGCCACCGATGGTGACCGTGCGCGAACCGGCTTTCGGCTGCGTGTCGGTGGTCATGATGGCTTCGGCGGCCGAGAACCAGTTGTCCGAGGTCAGCGCGGCCACGGCTTGCGGCAAGCCGGCGACGAGGCGCTGCACGGGCAAGGGTTCCAGGATCACGCCGGTGGAAAACGGCAAAATCTGCTGCGGCGTGCAGCCCAGCAGCTCGGCCAGCGCGGCGCAGCTGGCCTGCGCGTCGGCCAGGCCCGATTCGCCCGTGCCCGCATTCGCGTTGCCCGTGTTGACCAGCAGCGCGCGGATCGGCGCGGCGCCGGCCGTCACTGCGGCCAGGTTGGCTTTCGAAATTTGCACGGGCGCGGCGCAGAAGCGGTTCAGGGTGAACACGCCGGCCACGGTGGCCGTCGGCGCCAGTTTCAATACCAGCAAATCCTTGCGGTTGGGTTTCTTGATGCCGGCTTCGGCAACACCGATTTCAATGCCGGCGACGGCTTTCAAGTCGGCGGCGACGGGCTTGGGAGAATTGACGGCCATGGTGAGTTCTTCTGCGAGGGAAAATGGAAGCGCTATTGTAGCGCCTTCGCGGCGCTGGTGAACATGCGTGCCCACACATGCGCGCCCGCAAATTGAAAAGGCATAAAAAAACGGAGACCGCGGTCTCCGTTTTTTGTTCAGGCTGTCAAACCGCCTTATGCCAGCTTGCCGTGGCAAGCTTTGTATTTTTTACCGCTGCCGCAAGGGCATGGGTCGTTACGGCCCACTTTGACGCCCATGCTCACGCTCATGTCGTCGACGTTGTCCATGTTGCCGCCGGCCGCAGGTGCCAGCAGTTCTTCCGGCGCCGCATTCGGGTCGAATTCGGCGTGCTGGTAGTGCACGTTTTCCACGTGCGACTGCTGCATCGCCTGTTCGGCCGCATCGACTTCTTCGCGCGACTGGATACGTACCGTCATCACGTGTTTCGTGACGTCGTTCTTGATCATGTCGAGCATCTGGCCAAACAGTTCAAACGCTTCGCGCTTGTATTCCTGTTTCGGGTTCTTCTGCGCATAGCCGCGCAGGTGAATACCCTGGCGCAGGTGATCGAGTGCCGCCAGGTGTTCGCGCCAGTGGCTGTCCACGCTTTGCAGCATGACATTGCGCTCGAAGCCGCCAAACGATTCCTTGCCGACGATGTCGATCTTCGACTGGTACACGGCATCGGCCGCAGCCAGCACTTTTTCCAGGATCTCGTCGTCCGTCAGGGTCGAATCGGCTTCCAGCAATTGCTGCAGCGGCAAGTCGAGTTGCCATTCGCTGGCCAGGGTGTTTTCCAGGCCCTTGATATCCCACTGCTCTTCCACCGATTCGTGCGGCACGTACTCGTGTACCAGGTCGGTAAACACGCCGTGGCGCAACGAGCCGATCATCTCGGAAATATCGGTCGTTTCCAGCAGCTCGTTGCGCTGCTGGTAGATGACTTTACGCTGGTCGTTGGCGACGTCATCGTATTCCAGCAATTGCTTGCGGATGTCGAAGTTGCGCGCTTCGACCTTGCGCTGGGCCGATTCGATCGAACGCGAGACGATGCCTGCCTCGATCGGTTCGCCTTCCGGCATTTTCAAACGGTCCATCACGGCGCGCACGCGGTCGCCGGCGAAGATGCGCAGCAGCGCGTCGTCGAGCGACAAATAGAAGCGCGACGAACCGGGATCGCCCTGGCGGCCGGCACGGCCACGCAGCTGATTGTCGACGCGGCGCGATTCGTGGCGTTCGGTGCCGATGATGTGCAAGCCGCCCGCATTGACCACGTGGTCGTGCAGGGATTGCCATTCGTCGCGCAAGGTCTGCGACTGCGCTGCCTTGTCGGCGTCGCTCAGTTCAGCATTGGCTTCGATGAATTTGATCTGGTTCTCGACGTTACCGCCCAACACGATGTCCGTACCGCGACCGGCCATGTTGGTGGCGATGGTGATGGCTTTCGGACGGCCTGCCTGGGCGATGATTTCCGCTTCGCGCGCATGCTGCTTCGCGTTCAGCACGTTGTGCGGCAAACCGGCCTTGGTCAGGATGCCCGACAGCAGTTCCGAGTTTTCGATCGAGGTCGTACCGACCAGCACGGGCTGGCCGCGCTCGTAGCAGTCGCGGATGTCGTTCAACATCGCGTTGTATTTTTCCGCCGACGATTTGTAGACCTGATCCTGGCGGTCCTTGCGCTGCAGCGGACGGTTTTGCGGGATCACGACCGTTTCCAGGCCGTAGATTTCCTGGAATTCGTACGCTTCGGTATCGGCCGTACCGGTCATGCCGGCCAGCTTGGCGTACATGCGGAAGTAGTTCTGGAAGGTGATCGAGGCCAGGGTCTGGTTCTCGTTCTGGATCTTGACGCCTTCTTTCGCTTCGACGGCCTGGTGCAAGCCATCGGACCAGCGGCGGCCCGTCATCAGACGGCCCGTGAATTCATCGACGATCACCACTTCATTGTTCTGCACCACATAGTGCTGATCCTTGAAGTACAGCGCATGCGCGCGCAGGGCCGCATACAGGTGGTGCACGAGGGTGATGTTGGCCGAATCGTACAGCGACGCGCCTTCCGGCAGCAGGCCCATTTCCATCAGGATGCCTTCGGCCTTTTCGTGGCCCGCTTCCGTCAGCAGCACCTGGTGCGCTTTTTCATCCTTGGTGTAGTCGCCCGGTACTTCAACCTTGCCCTTGCCGTCCGGCGTTTCTTCGCCGATCTGCAGGGTCAGGCGCGCAGGCACTTCATTGATCTTGTGATACAGGTCCGTATGGTTCTCGGCCTGGCCCGAAATGATCAGCGGCGTACGCGCCTCATCGATCAGGATCGAGTCGACTTCATCGACGATGCCGAAGTTCAGGCTGCGCTGCACGCGTTCGCGCGCTTCGTAGACCATATTGTCGCGCAAGAAGTCGAAACCGAATTCATTGTTGGTGCCATACGTGATGTCGGAGTTGTACGCCTGCTGCTTGGCGCTGTGCTCCATCTGCGACATGTTCACGCCAGTCGACAGGCCCAGCCATGCATACAGGCGGCCCATGGTCTCGGCATCGCGCTGCGCCAGGTAATCATTGACGGTGACGATATGCACGCCCTTGCCCGACAGGGCATTCAGGTAGGCTGGCAAGGTTGCCATCAGGGTCTTGCCCTCGCCCGTGCCCATCTCCGCGATCTTACCGAAATGCAAGACCATGCCGCCGATCATCTGCACATCGAAATGGCGCATGCGCAGGACGCGCTTGCTGGCCTCGCGGCAGACGGCAAATGCTTCCGGCAACAAGGCATCGAGCGATTCGCCAGCGGCGATACGTTCCTTGAAGGCAGGCGTCTTCGCTTGCAGCTCGGCATCCGACAGCTTTTCGATGGCCGGCTCGAGCGCATTGATCTCGCGTACCGTTTTTTGGTATTGCTTGAGCAGCCGCTGGTTGCGGCTACCGAAAATCTGGGTCAGTAATGACATGCTTGAATTCTTGAAAAAACGCCGTTAAAAAAAGCTCGGTAGGGAACAACGAGGTAGGTATCGCGTCACCGCACGGAGTTCGACTATGGCAAAAGACGATGATTTTATCATGCGTTCCCGACATGGTTGGGGTAATGCGCCATATAACAATAGCTTAATGACAAACAAATGGCAGAAATTGCGGACATTTTCCATACTGTAAGGCAATACGGCCAGCCCGCCTGCGCCGCACCCGCGGCAGCACTCGTCATGCGCGGGCGAGTGTGCTATGTTTCGGCCATGCGAACTCCCACTTATTCTCCGGCGCCGCGCCGCGGCTACGGCTTTGCCCGTTCAGGCCCGGCCGTCACGGGCGCAACCGATTTTCTGCGCGGCAACGCGACGATGGCCTCATTGATGCCCACCGTCACGCGCCTGGCCGCCTTGCAAAAAGATTGCGCCAAGGCCTTGCCGGCCATGTTCGAACACTGCGACATCCTGCAATTCGAGGGCGGCCAACTGGTGCTGGCCACACCGAACGCGGCGCTGGCGGCCAAGCTCAAGCAGCAATTGCCGAAGTTGCAAGGGGAACTGGAAAGAAAGGGCTGGCAGATTTCAGGCATCAAGCTGAAAGTGCAAGTCATCAAGAGCATCGCGCCCATCGTGCATACGCGGGCGCTGGTCTTGCCGGAAAAAGCCATGTCGGCCCTGGAAGAGCTGAGCACGGCCCTGCCCGCGTCGAAGCAGAACGAGCAATTGATCGCGGCGCTGCGCAACATGGTGCGCCACCACCGGGAACCGCGGGACTGAGAATAACGGCGCTAAATTAACGCATATCGCGTAGGTCGGATTAGGCCCTTCGGGCCATAATCCGACAACACCACGATCAGTGCCAACATGGTTGTCGGATTACGCGGGGCGTCGCCCCGCTAATCCGACCTACGTCAGCGACCACTCGCGCTCCATCTGGCGCAGGTAGGATTGCGGCGCCGCCTCGTTCGTGTCGAACGAGACGATTTCATACGCATCGGGCTGCTCCAGCAGCGCCAGCAGCAGCTGGTTGTTCAGCGCGTGGCCCGACTTGTGCGCCGTGTAGTAGGCGAGCAAGGGGTGGCCCACCAGGTACAGGTCGCCGATGGCGTCGAGGATCTTGTGGCGCACGAACTCGTCTTCATAGCGCAAGCCGTCCGCGTTGAGGATGCGGTACTCGTCCATGACGATGGCGTTTTCCAGCGAACCGCCACGCGCCAGGCCCATGCCGCGCAAGCTTTCCACGTCCTGCATGAAGCCGAAGGTGCGCGCGCGCGCCACGTCGTGCACATACGACACGTCGCCAAAATCGACGGAGGCGCGCTGCATCGTGCCATCGACGGCCGGATGGTTGAATTCGATGAAGAAATCGAGCTTGAAGCCGTCATACGGCGACAGTCGCGCCCATTTCTCCGCGTCACCCTTGCCATGGCGAACTTCCACGGGCTTGATGACCTTGATGAATTTCTTCGCCGCCTGCTGCTCTTCCACGCCCGCTTGCTGCAGCAGGTAGACGAAGGACGAGGCGGAACCATCCATGATGGGAATTTCTTCCGCATTCACGTCGATATACATATTGTCGATCCCCAGGCCCGCCGCCGCCGACATCAGATGTTCCACGGTGGACACCCTGGCGCCATCCTTGATCAGCACGGAAGCCATGCGCGTGTCGCCCACGGCCATGGCGCTGGCGGGAAACTCGACGATGGGGTCGAGGTCGATGCGGCGAAACACGATGCCCGTGTCGATCGCGGCAGGACGCAGGATCAGCTCGACCTTGGTGCCGGAATGCAAACCGACACCGATGGTGCGGACCTGTTGTTTGATGGTGCGTTGTTTTAACATGGCACGATTATATCCAGTTGCGGCGTGGAATGCTGACCGGCAAAGAAATGCTAGGGATGCTCACTTTCCACATGCACGGCCTCGCGCCGCACCAGGTAGATGCCGCTGGCGATAATGATCGCCGCGCCAAGCAAGGTATAGCGATCCGGCAGCGCCTGCCACAGCAGCCAGTCTATCGCCACGCCCCAGGCCAGCGCCGTGTACTCGAACGGCGCCACGATTGACGCCTTGCCGGTGCTGAAGGCCTTGGTGATCGCCAACTGCCCGAAGAAGCCTGACAGCGCCAGCACCATCAAGATCGAGCCGTGTTCGGCACGCACAGGCACCCAGATATTCCACGCCAGCGTTACTGCGCCAATCGACATCAGCGTCAGCAGCCAGAACATCATCGCCTCGGTGCTGTCGGTGCGCGCCAGCACGCGCGCGCTGATGGCCGACACGGCGTAGCAGGCAGCTGCCACCAGAATCGCCAGCCCGCCCAGCGACAGGAAGCCGGTGCCTTCGGGGCGCAGCACCACCAGCACGCCCAGCAGGCCGACGCCAATCGCCACCCACTGCCCGCGGCCCACGTGCTCCTTCAGCACCCACACCGACAGCGCCGTGATCAAAGCCGGCGCGATGAAGAAGATCGAATATGCCTCGGCCAGCGACAGCGACTTCAGCCCGAAGGCAAAGGTGGTCAGCATGGCGATGCCGAGTGCGGCGCGCAACAGGTGCATTGGCCAGCGTATGCGGAAGATGCCCTTGAACGCACCGCGGTACAGCATGTAGCCGCACAGCAGTGGCAACGAACTGAGCGAGCGCATCGCCGTGACCTGCGTGGCGGGATAATGGGCAGACAGCAGCTTCATGGCGGTATCCATGCACGAGAACATGGCGACCGCAATCAGCATCGCATAGATGCTGTGCAGATTTTCTTGACGAGAAGACAGGGAAAGCTCCTTGACGACCGGTCCGGGACGGACCACTGGGAACGTCATTATGGCGACGTCCGGAGCCAGCACAGCGGAGGCGCTGCCGGGATTGATTATAGCAAGCCGGCCAGCTCATCAGGGGCGACGACGAAAACAGTGCCTGGATCAAGTACTGCCGCAATCGCGGCGGCGCTGCCTGAAATGCTTGATCCACGTCATCGTTTTTTTAAAAGATGCATGTAAAATGCTTGTTTATAATTTTGCAACGATGGAGAACGAGAGATGGACAGCAAGAAGATAGATACCACCAACGACACGCCGTCGAGCCGCCGCGGCTTTCTCGGCAAGAGCGCCGCACTGGGCCTGGCAGGCGTCACGTTGGGCCTGGCCGGCTGCAAGGAGGAAGCTGCCGCCGGTGGCAAGAGCGCTGCCGCACCGGCCGCACATCACGGCACCGAGATCGCGCCAGGCCAGCTGGACGACTACTATGCTTTCATCAGTTCCGGCCATTCGGGCGAAGCGCGGGTGCTCGGCCTGCCTTCCGGACGCACGCTCAAGCGCATCCCGGTGTTCAACGTCGATTGCATGGTCGGCTGGGGTATTACCAATGAATCGAAAGCCATCATCGGCACCAAGCCCGACGGCACGCTGAAATACATCACCGGCGACACCCACCACGTCCACGGCAGCTACAAGAACGGCACGTATGACGGCCGCTGGCTGTTCATCAACGACAAGCTGCATTCACGCGTGGCGCGCATCCGCATGGACACCATGGAATGCGACAAGATCACCGAACTGCCGAATGTGGCCGGCTTCCACGGCCTGTTCCCTGACAAGCGCGATCCGGTCGACCAGAAGATTGACTACACCACCCGCGTGTTCTGCGGCGCCGAATTCCATATCCCGCTGCCGAACGACGGCCGCGACCTGGACAATCCGGACAAGTGGGGTGCGTTGTTCAGCTGCGTCAGCGCAGAGACCATGGAAGTGATGTGGCAGGTGCGCGTTGACGGCAATATGGATCTGTGCGCCACCTCGTACGACGGCAAGCTGGCCGCCTGCAACCAGTACAACGTGGAAAACGCCGCCGACCTGAACGGCATGATGGCGGCCGAGCGCGATGCCTGCGTGTTCCTGCATATCGAACGCGTCGAGGCCTTGGTCAAGGCAGGCAAGTTCACCACCATCGGCAGTTCCAAGGTCCCCGTGGTCGATGGCCGCAAGGCTGCCAACGCAGATCCGAAAAGCGCGATCTCGCTGTACGTCCCGGTCAGCAAGAACCCGCATGGCGTCAACGCCAGCCCGGACGGAAAATACTTCGTCTGCTCCGGCAAGCTGTCGCCGACCGCCACCGTGATTGAATTGAGCAAGGTGCTGCAGTGGTTCGACGGTAACGTCAAGGATCCGCGCGACACCGTGGTGGCCGAACCGGAAATCGGCCTCGGCCCGCTGCACACCGCCTTCGACGGCAGGGGCAACGCCTATACCTCGCTGTTCCTCGACAGCCAAGCCGTCAAATGGAATGTGGATGCAGCCATTGCCCAGTTCAAGGGCGACAAAAACGCCAAGGTCATCATCGAGAAGCTGGACGTGCACTACCAGCCGGGCCATAACTACTCATCGATGGGTGAAACCAGGGAAGCTGACGGCAAATACCTCAACTCCGGCAACAAGTTCTCCAAGGACCGCTTCCTGCCAGTCGGCCCGCTGCATCCTGAAACCGAACAGTTGGTGGACATCAGCGGCGCCAGCATGAAGCTGATAGCCGATCACACTGCCTACCCGGAACCGCACGATGGCATTATCGTGCGCCGCGACGTGGTCAAGACGCGCCAGATCCACACCATGACCGACTTCCCGAATGCCGTCACGCCGGAAAACGCCGGCATCGAGCGCAAGGGCAACAAGGTGCATGTGCGTCTGATGTCGCAAGCGCCGGCGTTCAGCATGCCGGTCATCAAGGTCAAAAAAGGCGATGAAGTCACGCTCACCCTGACCAACTACGACAAGGTCGAAGATTTAACCCACGGTTGCGCCATCCCGACCTACAACATCAACTTTATCGTCAATCCGCAGGAAACCAAGTCGGTCACTTTCAAGGCCGATCACGCCGGTGCGTTCTGGTTGTATTGCACGCACTTCTGCCACGCCCTGCATCTGGAAATGCGTAGCCGTTTCCTGGTTGAAGCCTGAGTTGTCCCGCAAGTCCATGCCGGCTGATGCGTCAGCCGGCATGGCATATTCTCATGACGACTACTTTAAAAACCTTGTTCAATTCGCTGGCGTCGTGCTTGATGTTACTGGCTATGCTGGCACCGCCCATCGCCGCCGCCAACATCTACGACGCTGAACTTTCCTCCGAACTGTTGCACGGCGCCGACCTGTGCGCGCATGCCGCCTGCCGCGACGTGATGCCGCAAGCGCAGCGCTTCTCGCAGCGCATGGGTTCTCCACGCTATGTGCAAGCGCTGGACACCGGCGGCAAGCTCGTTGGCTACGTTTTCCTGTCAACCGACGTGGTGGACATTCCCGCCTATTCCGGCAAGCCGGTCATTACACTGATCGGCATGGACACCGCAGGCATCATTACCGGCGTGCGCGTGATCAAGCATTCCGAACCGATCCTGCTGGCCGGCATACCGGAATCGGCGCTGCTCAAGTTCATCGGACAATATGTCGGCCTGCGCGGTGACGCCAGGCTGGAAATTGGCCGTGGCGGCGATGGCAGCGTGGGATTGGACGCGATCAGCGGCGCCACCGTGACGGCCATCGCCGAGAACCAGGTAATTTCCCGCAGCGCCTATGAGATCGGCCGCCAGGTCGGCATCTTCACTGCGGCGGCGCGGCCGCCAGCCCGCTTCACGCCGCTCGACGAGCGCCTCAACTGGGGCAAGCTGGCCGACGAGGGCTCGGTCGGCCGCCTGACGATCACCGCGCGCGAAGTCGGCGCCGACAGCGCACGCGGCGACTACATCGATCTCTACTTCGGCTACCTCAACACGCCGACGCTGGGCAACAGCCTGCTGGGCGAGGACAACTACCAGCGCCTGATGCGCGACCTCAAGCCGGACGAGCATGCGATCTTCGTCATCGCCAGCGGCCAGACCTCGTTCAAGGGCTCGGGCTTTGTGCGCGGCGGCATCTACGACCGCATCCAGGTGCGGCAAGATCCTGAAACCTACACCTTCCGCGATACCGACTATCTCAATCTGTATCACCTGCAGCCCGGCGATGTGCCCCAATACCGCGAATCGGGCATCTTCATCGTCCGCTCGAAACACTTCAATCCGGCGTGGCCTTGGACGCTGACGCTGCTGGTCAATCAGTTGGACGCCAAGGGCGCCAAGACCTTCACCCACTACGACCAGACATACTGGCTGCCGGCCCGCTATCTGGAAGGCGGCCATCCGAAAGTGGTGACGGCGCGCCCGGCGTGGCAAAACATCTGGCTGGACCGGATTGCGCAAATCGGCTTCTTCGTCGCCACCCTGTTGTTTACCGCCATCTGGTACGCACGACGCGACCGGCTGGTGCGTGCATCGACGCGCAAGCACAAGCCTTTGATCAGCTGGCCGCGGCTGGTGCTGTGGATCATCAGCGCCGGCTTCATCGGTTTCTACCTGAAGGCGCAGCCCAGCATCACGCAGATCATGACCTGGCTCCATTCGCTGATCCATCAATGGCGCTGGGAGCTGTTCCTGTCCGATCCCTTCATCTTCCTGTTCTGGTGGTTCATCATCATCACGGTGCTGATCTGGGGACGCGGCCTGTTCTGCGGCTGGTTATGTCCATTCGGCTCGCTGCAGCACCTGATGCTGAAACTCGGTTCCGCCATCGGCCTGAAACGCTGGCAGAAACTGCTGCCAAAACCACTGCACGACAAGCTGCGCTGGCTGAAGTACGTCATCTTCTTCGGCCTGATCGGCGTATCCCTGTTCTCAATGGAGACGGCCGAACATCTGGCCGAAATCGAACCCTTCAAGACCACTTTCCTGGTCGGCGTATGGAACCGCAGCTGGCCATTCTGGCTCTTTATCGGCGCCATTCTGGGCCTGTCGCTGTTCAGCGAGCGCCCCTACTGCAAATACCTGTGCCCGATGGGCGCGGGCCTGGCGCTGCCCGGCAAGTTCCGTCTGTTCGGTCTGAAGCGCAAGGCAGAATGCACCAGCTGCCACGCCTGCGCCGCCGGTTGCGGCTCGCACGCCATCGACAGCCAAGGCAAAATCGATCAGATGGAATGCATGCTGTGCCTGGACTGCATGGTGATGTACTACGACGATCACGCCTGTCCACCCCTGGTGAAAGAGCGCAAGCGGCGAGCTGCCAAGGGCGAAGCGCTGACGCGTATCGGCGCCGACGGCTACTTCCTTACGCTCGACAGCTTGCGCTCAACGCTGCCGTCGCAAGGCAAGGAAGACGCATGAGGCTGGCGCCTTCCACCCTGCTGGCGCTGATGCGCGCGCTGGTGCTGGCAGTCATATTGGCCGGCTATGGGCCTGGCCTGGCCGCCGCCGTGCTGGAAGTGGCGCCGGGCACGTCGATCAATGCGGCCATCGCCAGTGCGCAGAAAGGCGACACACTGCTGATCGCACCCGGCAGGTATAACGAACACGTGCTGGTCGACAAGGCGCTGACGCTGCAAGGGCGCAGCCATCCCACCATCAGCGGCCGAGGGCACGGCGACACCATCCGCATCACCGCCCCCGACGTCACCCTGATCGGCCTGGTCGTGATCGACAGCGGCGCGGACCTCACTGCGCAGAACGCCGGCATTTATATCGTACCTGGCGCGCATCGCGTACAGATCAACAACTGTCGACTGGTCGCCAACCTGTTCGGCATCTGGCTGCAAGGCGTTGACGATGCGCGCTTGCTGAACAACACCATCACCGGCCGGCGCGACCTGCAGTCGGCGCAGCGCGGCAATGGCATCCAGGTGTACGACACGCGCGGAGCGCGCGTCACCGGCAACGAAATCAGCGGCACGCGCGACGGCATCTATGTCGACGTCTCGCGCGACGCGCAATTTCGCCACAACCGCATCCATCATGTCCGCTACGGCACGCACTACATGAACACCCACCACAGTACCTGGGAAGACAACGAGGTATATCTGAGCCGGGCCGGGCTGGCGCTGATGGAGGTGCGCAGCCTGACCGTGCGCCGCAATATCGCGTGGGGCAATACCGATCACGGCATCATGCTGCGCACCATCCAGGACTCGCTGATCGAAGACAACGTGGTGGCCGGCAACGACCGTGGTTTTTTCATCTATGACGCCGAGTACAACACGCTGCGCCACAACCTGATCATCAATAACCGCACCGGCGTGCACCTGTCGGCCGGCTCGTCGAACAACCAAGTCGATGGCAACGACTTCATCGGCAACCAGGAGCAGGTGCGCTTTGTTGCCGCGCGCGATGTCGAATGGGGCAAACAGGAAGGCAACTACTGGAGCAATTACAACGGCTGGGACCAGAACGGCGACGGCCAGGGTGACGTGGCGTATGAAGCGAACGACCTGGTTGACCGTCTGAACTGGCAATACCCGCTGCTCAAGCTGCTCGGCGCCAGCCCCGCGCTGCAGACGCTGCGCTTTGCCGCGCGTCAGTTTCCGCTGCTGCGCGCGCCAAGCGTAGTCGACCGCCATCCGCGCATGCGCCCGCTCTCACAGAATTGGAAGAAATGGAATGACATCGCTCCCCGCATCGAATACAACTGAAGCCGCCGTCAGCCTGCGCGGCATCCGGCATCGCTACGGCGCGCTCACAGTGCTGCAGGACGTCAGCTTTGACATCGCCCATGGCGCCATGTTCGGCCTGATCGGCCACAATGGCGCCGGCAAGAGCACGCTATTCAAGCTGATGCTCGGTCTGATCACACCCTGCGCCGGCACGCTGCACGTACTGGGCCAGAACGCGGCCGAACCTGCCTTTCGCCAGACGCGCCGGCGCGTCGGCTATCTGCCGGAAAGTTTTCTCACCTACGATAACCTGAGTGGCCAGGAAGTACTGTACTTTTTTGCGGACTTGAAGCACATTGCGCGCGCTGCTTGCGCACCGTTGCTCGACCTGGTGGGCCTGACGCATGCCGCCGCGCGGCCGGTACAGGGGTACTCCAAGGGCATGCGCCAGCGGCTCGGCCTGGCGCAGGCTCTGCTGGGCGAGCCGGACCTGATCTTCCTCGATGAGCCGACCAACGGATTGGACCCGCAAGGCATCGCCGACTTTTACGCCATCTTGCGCACCGCGCAGGACCGCGGCGCCACCATCGTCATCACCTCACACATCCTGGCAGAGATCGAGCACAGGGTCGACCAGCTGCTCATCATGCAGAGCGGCACGGTGGCCGCGCAAGGCACGCTGAGGCAGCTGCGGACGGGTACCCATGCGCCCCGGATGCTGACCATTACCGCCACGATTGCGCCTGCGCTGCAGGCGGGCGTGCGCGCGGCGCTGGCCGCGTTGCCGCTGGAGCTGGCGCTGGAGGTGCATGGCGAACAGCTGCACGTGCGCTGCGCCAGGGCCGACAAGATGGCGGTGCTGCGCCAGCTGGCCGCTTGCGCCGACGACATCGCGATTCAGGAATCGACATTGGAACAAGTATTTCTCGGCTACGGAGGCACCCATGCGCGCACGCATTGAATGGCGCCAGGTCGGCGTGCTGGCCGCAAAAGAATGGCGTGAGCGGCTGCGCAACCGCTGGGTGCTGGCCGTGGCGCTGGTGTTTGCCTTCTTCGCGCTGGCCATCGCCTACTTCGGCGCAGCCCAGCAGGGACAGGTTGGTTTCCACGGCATCGACGCCACTATCGCCAGCCTGTCCAGCCTGGTGATCTATCTGGTGCCGCTGATCGCCTTGATACTCGGCTATGACGCAATTGTCGGCGAGCGTGAGCGCGGCGCGCTGGAACTGCTGCTGTCGATGCCGGTGACGCCGCTGGAAGTGCTGCTCGGTAAATATCTCGGCCTGGCGGCGGCGCTCACCAGCGCCACCGCGATCGGCTTTGGCGCCGGCCTGCTGCCGCTGTTCTCGCAACTGACTGTGGCCGAGGGCTGGCGCTACGCCCAATTCGTCGCCAGCGCCGTGCTGATGGGACTGGCCTTCCTCAGCATTGCCATGCTGGTATCGGTCAGCACCCGCGACCGCGTCCGCGCCAGCGGCATTGCACTGGCGCTGTGGTTCCTGTTCGTGCTGGTGTTCGACCTGCTGCTGATGGGGGTGATGGTGCTCAGCCAGGGCCAGCTCGGTAGCGGCCTGTTCGCCGCCATGCTGATGCTGAACCCGGCCGACGTATTTCGCCTGCTGAACGTGTTCAGCTCGGACCAGGCGCAAGCCATGTATGGCCTGGCCACCGTGATGCCGCAAGGCTGGACCCACCCGGCGCTGCTGTCGGGCGTGATGATAGCCTGGATTTTTTTACCGTTTTCTATCGCACTCAGGAGATTTTCATGACTATTTTCCACCTGCGCAGGAGCGCGCTGGCCGCACTGGCCACCCTTGCGCTGGCCGCCTGCACGTACAGCGCCACCAACCTGCCAGCCATTGATCCGTCCGACGAAGCCGCATGTGCGCTGGACGGCATGCTGCTGCGCGACTTCCCTGGGCCGAAAGCGCAGGTTCGCTTCGCCGACGGCAAGACCAGCTACTTCTGTGACGTAAAAGAACTGCTCGGTGAAATGCTGGCGCCGGAACAGCGTCGCGCCACCAGCGCCTTCTACGTGCAGGACATGGGCAGCGCCAACTGGCAACAGCCGCACGGCCACTGGATCGGGGCACACGACGCGCTCTATGTATTAGGCAGCAAGGCGCAGGGCTCGATGGGCCCGGCCATCGCCTCGTTCAGCCGGCAGGTGGACGCGGAAGCGTTTGTTCGCAAGGAAGGCGGCCGCGTGCTGCGCTTCAAGCAGATCACGCCGGCCCTGCTGAACGAAGCCAGCGGCGCCATGCCGACGCACGCCATGGCGCATTGAAACACCACCGCCTGGGCCGGCATTGCCGTTCGGCGGAAAACGCCGGTCCGTTTTTACCCCGGCATTTGCCGACTTACTTTTGAAAAGAGACAGACCATGAAGAAACTACTTGCACTGGCAGCAATGCTGGCAGCCATCACCTCTGCCACCAGCGCCGCCGCCGCGCCGGACGCCGCCAAGGTTGAGAAAACCTACTCCACCACCTGCCTGGCCTGCCACGGCAGCGGCATCATGGGCGCGCCCAAGGTTGGCGACAAGGCGGGATGGAAACCGCGTATCGCCAAAGGCAAGCCGGCGCTGTACCTGAGCGCCATCAACGGCGTGAAAATGATGCCGCCACGCGGCGGCAATCCAGGCCTGAAGGATGATGAAGTGAAAGCACTGGTCGACTACATGGTCGCCAAGAGCAATTAAGACTGCTGGCCGCCGCCTGCGCGCGGCGGCCACACCCGGAGACATTCCATGTTTACCCGCACGCTGCTGGCGCTACTGCTGTTCCTGACTGCTTGTTCCGGCGAGGAACGCCTCTACAAAACCCGGGGCCACGTGTTCGGCACCACGGTCGACATCACCATCTACGGTGGTTCGCAGCAGCGCGCCGATCTGCTTGGCGCCGAGGTATTGAGAGAATTCGATCGCCTGCACCGTAAATTCCACGCGTGGGAGCCAAGCATGCTCACCGCCCTCAACGACAGCATCGCCAAAGGCGAGCCAATGCGCGCCGACGCTGAAATGGTCGGCCTGCTAAAATCGGCCGAGAAGCTGTCAGTGCGTTCCGGCCTGCTGTTCAACCCCACCATTGGGCATCTGATCAGGCTGTGGGGCTTCCAGAAAAACGACATCGGCGCGCAGGGACCGCCGGCCGCCGAGATCAAGCGCTGGGTCGACGCGCGGCCATCGCTGTCCGACCTGCGCTACAACGGCAACATCATCAGCAGCGTCAACCCTGCCGTCATGATCGACCTCGGCGGCTACGCCAAAGGTTACGCGCTCGACCGCGCCGCCGCGCTGCTGCGCGAAGCGCACGTCAAGGCGGCGCTGGTCAACATCGGTGGCAACGTCATCGCCATAGGCCAGCCCGGTGAACGACCGTGGCAGGTCGGCATCCGTGATCCGCGTGGCGCCGGGACAGTTGCGCAGATCGCTTTGCGCGACAACGAAGCGATCGGCACCAGCGGTGACTATGAACGCTACTTCATGAAGGACGGCAAGCGCCGCCCGCACATCATCGACCCGCGCAGCGGCTACCCGATCGATCTGGTCGCTTCGGTCACCATCATCGCCAGCGGCGGCCGCGCCCCTGGCCTGCGCTCGGACGGCCACTCCAAACCGCTGTTCATCACCGGCCCCCGAGACTGGCAAGCGCTGGCGGAAAAACTCGACCTGAAAGAAGTGCTGATGGTTGACGCCCAGCGCAATGTCCACATGACAGCAGCCATGCAAGCGCGCATTGCAGGTGCAGAGCGGCACGAGCACGCCGGGACCTGGCAAGCACGCGAGTGACGTCTACGACACAGGCAACAGCATCACCAGCTTCAGTTCATGCTGGCGCGCCAGGTGCAAGGTCACCTGATTGAAACTGAGCGCACCCTGCAGCGGATGCTGGAAGCTGCGCAAGCCGCCATCGCGCCCCAGTACTTGCTGCGCACTCCACCACAGCCGGAATTCCAGGCTGGCGCCGGCCAGTTCCGCGATCAGGCCGGCCAGCGGCGCCTGGTCCGCCTGCCGGCCGATATCGGCGCGGAACTCCGCCACCAGCCGCTGTGCCCGCTCGGGCCAGCCGACGACCAGGTCGCGCGCTCCAGGCTCCAGGAACATGAAGCGCAACTGGTTCGGTGCGCCGTCCCCGGCCTGCAGCCAGCCCGCAAACAAGGTGGACGCCGCGCCGTTCCACGCCACGGCGTTCCATGCGCGGTCGAGGATGTAGGCGGGCGCGTCAATGGCGGACACGATGGCGGCCAGTTCGGCTCTGGCAGGCCCACCGCCCTCGCCTGTCGCGTGGCTGGGGTCATGCTTGTCGGCCACCTCGAACAGATAGGCGCGCTCGGCCGCGCTCAGCTGCAGCACCTGCGCCAGGCGGGCCAGCATCTTGGCCGACGCCGACACGGGCCGCCCCTGCTCCAGCCACGTCAGCCACGTGGGACTGACGTCGCACAGCTGCGCCAACTCTTCGCGCCGCAAGCCCGGCGTGCGCCGCCGCCCGCCGCCGGGCAAGCCAGCCATGACGGGGGTGACGGCTTCGCGCCTGGCGCGGATGAATTCAGCAAGTTTGTTCGACATGAGATGGAAGCATGGTAGTGAATATACCAGTATAAGTTATGGTCTTGTTACAGGATAATTTTATCCCTATTCTGCAGGAACTCACCCATCACCAGGAGAAAACCATGCAGCAGCACGATGTCGTTACCGAACAGTTTGGCAAGACGGCCAACGCCTACCTGAGCAGCGCCGTCCACGCGCAAGGCGCCGACCTGGTGCTGATGCAGGAATGCGCGCGCCGCCACGGCAAGCCCGTCGTCCTGGACCTGGGCTGCGGCGCCGGCCACGCCAGCTTTGCCGTCGCCCCCGTGGCGCAATCGGTGGTCGCCTACGACCTGGCGCAGCCCATGCTCGACGTCGTCGACCACGCGAAGGTGCAGCGCGGCTTGCACAACATCAGCACGCAACAGGGCGACGTGGCGCGCCTGCCGTTTGCCGACGCCAGCTTCGACATGGTCGTCACGCGCTTTTCCGCGCACCACTGGAACGACGTGGCTGCGGCCCTCGCGGAAGCGTGGCGCGTGCTGCGTCCGAACGGCACCTTGCTGGTGGTCGACATCGTCGCGCCCAAGACAGCCCTGTACGACAGCACCTTGCAGGCGGTGGAAATGCTGCGCGATGCTTCCCACGTGCGCGACTACCGCACCTGCGAATGGGGCGCCAAATTCAACAACGCGGGATTCACGCACAGCTTGCGCAGCGTGTGGAAACTGACGATGCAGTTCGACGAATGGGTGGCGCGCATGCGCACACCAAGCGAAAGAGTGGCAGCCATCCGCAACCTGTTCGATGGCGCGCCCGAGGAAGCGCGCCAGTATTTCGCGCTGCAGGACGATTATTCCTTCGATATCGACGCGGCCATGTTCGAGGCGACAAAACCGGTGGTGCAATAAAAAAACGGCGCCAACATGGCGCCGTTTTTTTACATCGTAGGTCGGATTAGCGCGTAGCGCGTAATCCGACAACACCACGAAGGCGTCAACAATATTGTCGGATTACGGCGCTTTGCGCCTAATCCAACCTACGCCACGATTATTTCAGCTGGCCCAGCAGCGTCTCGGCATTCGACACTTCAAACTTGCCGCCTTGCTCGACGTTCAATTGCGTCACGACGCCATTGTCGACCAGCATCGAGTAGCGCTGCGAGCGCGTGCCCATGCCGTGCTTGGAGAAATCGGCGTCCAGGCCCAGTGCCTTGCTGTAAGCGGCATTGCCGTCAGCCATCATGCGCACGACGCCGGTGGCTTTCTGGTCGCGGCCCCAAGCGCCCATCACGAACGCATCGTTGACGGAGATGCACCAGATTTCATCGACGCCCTTGGCTTTCAGGTCGGCAGCGTGCTGCACGTAGCCTGGCACGTGCTGTGCGGAGCAGGTCGGGGTGTAGGCGCCTGGCAGGCCGAAGATGGCGATCTTCTTGCCCTTGACCAGGTCTTGCACGTTGAACGTGTTCGGGCCCAATGCGCAACCTTCGGTTTCGCTTTCGATGAATTCGGCCAGGGTGCCTTCTGGCAGGGTGTCGCCGATCTTGATGGTCATGTTGACTCCTTGTGTACTGTCGGTTGAGGGTTCTGCCGGCATGATGCCGACACTGCGCGATAGTATGCCTGACTTGCCGTATTTGTGCAGAAAATGGCCGGAAAGGCAAAGTCAAAAGTCAAAAGCCGGAAAAAAAACGGCGGCCCTCAGGCCGCCGTCATCTTTACTGACATCAGATCACCTTAATCCGCTTGCTTGCGCAGGAAAGCAGGAATGTCGTACGTCTCCATGCCATTCTTTTCCATCGCGCGCACTTGCTCGGAAGCCGATTCGCGGCGCCATACTGCAGGCGCCTTCATGCCGTCGAAACCGGCGGCCGGCGTGGCCACGCCCACCGTCGTCGTCGCCGCTTGCGCGCTACCCATGGCAGCCGACGGGGTCAGCGGGCTGTTGTGGGTACCGGTGCGCAGCACTTGCTGCGGTACCAGCTGGATGTTTTTCTTCGCGCGGCCCAGGCCCGTGGCCACCACGGTCACGCGGATGTCGTCGCCCATGGCGTCGTCGTAGGCGATACCTTGCGCGATCGACGCGTCCGGCGCGGCAAACGCGCGCACGGCAGCCATGACTTCCTTGATCTCTTTACCTTTCAAGCCACGGCTGGCCGTGACGTTGACCAGCACGCCGCGCGCGCCGGACAGATCGATGCCATCGAGCAGCGGCGAAGCGACAGCCTGTTCGGCGGCGATGCGCGCGCGGTCGACGCCGGAAGCCGTCGCCGTACCCATCATGGCCTTGCCCTGCTCGCCCATGATGGTTTTCACGTCGTTGAAGTCGACGTTGATATGGCCAGGCACGTTGATGATCTCGGCAATGCCGGCCACCGCGTTGTTGAGCACATCATCGGCGTGCTGCATCCATTCCAGCATGCTTTCGTCTTCGTAGATCTCTTCCAGTTTTTCATTGAGGATGATGATCAGCGAATCGACGTGCAGGGACAGCTGCTCCAGGCCTTCGTCGGCAATGTCCATGCACTTCTGGCCTTCGTACGAGAATGGCTTGGAGACCACGGCCACCGTCAGCGCGCCCAATTCCTTGGCCACTTCGGCCACTATGGGGGCGGCGCCCGTACCGGTGCCGCCGCCCATGCCGGCGGCGATGAAGACCATGTGCGCGCCGCGCAGCGAATCGGCGATGCGCGTGCGCGACTCTTCGGCCAGCTGGCGGCCGACGGCAGGCTTCATGCCTGCGCCCAGACCGGTATCGCCGATCTGGATGATGTTGTGGGCCTTCGATGTCGACAGGGCCTGTGCGTCGGTGTTGGCGGCAATGAATTCCACGCCCGACATGCCTTTGTTGATCATGTGTTGGACTGCATTGCCACCCGCACCGCCGACGCCGACGACCTTGATGACGGTACCTAAAGCTGTGTTATCGACCATATCGAACTCCATGATGTGCTCCTATCAGATGCGGTTTCCAAGCGCCAGGCCTCATATTGGTAGGAGAACTGGAGATTGAAAACTGCGGTTAAATATAAAATTAAGTTATGTGTGTGTACCTGCGATGCTGCCAAAAAACCTGTACTGCCGGGCGTAAATCATGCCCTTAAAAATTCCCTAAAAACCATTCCTTCATGCGCTGCCAGACTGCCTTCACCGAGCCGTCCTGACGCGTCACGATGTGGCCGCGCAGGTATTGCTTCTTCGCCTCAAGCAGCAGGCCCAATACCGTGGCATAGCGCGGACTGCGCACCACGTCGGCCAGCTGGCCCCGATACTCGGGCGTGCCAAGGCGCGCCGGTTTCAGGAAAATGTCTTCCGCCATTTCCACCATGCCGGGCATGATGGACGTGCCGCCCGTGAGCACGATGCCCGACGACAGCACGCCTTCGTAACCGGATTCGCGCACCACCTGGTGCACCATGGCGAACAGCTCCTCGACGCGCGGCTCGATCACTGCCGCCAGCGCCTGGCGCGACAGGTTGCGCGGGCCGCGGTCGCCCAGGCCAGGCACCTCCAGCGATTCGCCGGGGTCGGCCAGGACCTGCTTGGCCACGCCATAGCGGATCTTGATTTCTTCCGCTTCCGCGGTCGGGGTACGCAAGGCCATGGCGATGTCGTTGGTGATCTGGTCGCCGGCGATGGGAATGACTGCCGTATGGCGGATCGCGCCATCGGAGAATACCGCCACATCAGTCGTGCCGCCGCCGATGTCGATCAGCACCACGCCCAGTTCCTTCTCGTCGGGCGTGAGCACGGCATCGGCGGACGCCATCGGCTGCAGAATCAGGTCCGACACTTCCAGGCCGCAGCGGCGCACGCACTTGACGATGTTCTGCACCGCCGACACGGCGCCGGTGACGATATGCACCTTCACCTCCAGGCGGATGCCGCTCATGCCGATAGGCTCGCGCACATCTTCCTGGCTGTCGACGATGAACTCTTGCGGCACCGTGTGCAGCAATTGCTGATCGGTCGGAATGTTAACCGCTTTTGCCGTCTCGATGACGCGCGCCACGTCGGTCGCCGTCACTTCCTTGTCCTTGATGGCCACCATGCCGCTGGAATTGAAGCTGCGGATATGGCTGCCCGCAATGCCCGCGTACACATTGCGGATCTTGCAGTCGGCCATCAGCTCGGCCTCTTCCAGCGCGCGCTGGATGGACTCCACCGTGGCCTCGATATTGACCACCACGCCCTTTTTCAGGCCCTTCGATTCGTGCTGGCCCAGCCCGATCACTTCGTGGCGCCCGTCGGACATCACTTCGGCTACCACCGCCACCACTTTCGAGGTGCCGATGTCGAGGCCGACGATCAGGTTTTTCGCGTCTTTTGTCATTTCTTTCGCCTAGTTTTTTGGGCTATTAATTAATTGGGTATTCGGTTAAGCCGGTTTTTTAATCGGACTGCTGTTTTTCTTCTTGATCACTGGCTTGCCATCCTTGCCTTCGGCCGGTATCACCAGGCCGGCGGAACTGAGCGCCAGGCCATTCTGGTAGCGCATATCGATCGTGTCGATATTTTCCAGCCGGCTCGCCAGCTGCGGGTAGATGCCCACCAGCCGGTCGACCCGCGCCTTCAGGGTCGTATGATTCTGCTCGCGTCCCAGCGCCACGCTCATGCCGTTATTCAGTTTCACGGTCCACGCATAGCGGCTCGACAGCGACAGGGTTTCCGGCACCATCTTCAGCGGCGCAAACCACTTTGCCAGCTGCACGTAGGTGGCCAATACTTCTTTTTCGCTGCCATCGGGACCGGCAAACGCAGGCAATTCATGGTCGTCTTCGGCTTCGGCCACGTTCGCCGTAAACACGTCGCCCTTGACCGACAGCAGGCGTCCATCCTCGCCCCAGGTGCCCAGCGCTTCGTGTTCTTCCAGCGCCACGATCAGCTGGTTCGGCCACTCGCGCCGCACGCTGGCACGGCGTACCCAGGGCACCAATTCGAACACGCCGCGCACGCTATCGAGGTTGGTCGTGAAAAAATTGCCCTTGATGCGGCCCAAAGTGCCGCTGCGCAGGGTCAGGTAATTCACGTGGCGCAGGCCCTTGTCGTCCGCGCTTTCCACCTTGATCGTGCGCAGGTCGAACATGGGACGCTGCGACACCCACCAGACGCCGGCGGCCACGCACACGACCAGAACCGCGGCCAGCAAGCCGTTGGCAGTCGTATTGAGGCTTTTAGCGTCATGCCACATATCAGTGCTGTCCCTTGTGCATTTTCAGACGCGCGCCAGCGACGATTTCCAGGCACAGGTCTTCATAGCTGATGCCCACCGCGCGCGCCGCCATCGGCACGAGCGAGTGCCCCGTCATGCCGGGCGAGGTATTGACTTCCAGCAGGAACAGCTTGCTGTCGGCCGCGCGCATCAGCACGTCCACCCGTCCCCAGCCTTCGCAACCAAGGGCGCGGTAGGCTGCCACGGCGATGCGTTCCATCTCCGCCACGATTGCCGGGTCCAGCTGCGGCGGGCAAAAATACTGCGTGTCGTCCGTGAAGTACTTGTTCTGGTAATCGTAATTGCCTTGCGGCGCGACGATCTCGATCGGCGGCAGCGCGCGCGCCGTGGCGCCCTTGCCCAGGATCGCGACGGTGAACTCGCGGCCCTTGACGAATTCCTCGGCCAGCACGGAATCATCGAGGCCGGCGGCGATATCGTAGGCAGCCTGGAAGGCCGATGCCTCGTTGACCGTGGTGATGCCGATGCTCGAACCTTCATGCGGCGGCTTGACGATCAGCGGCAAGCCCAGTTCCGCGGCGACCTTGGCCAGGTCGGAGCTGTCATCGAGCACTGCGTACTTCGGCGTAGGCAGTTGATGCATCAGCCAGATCATCTTGGTGTAAATCTTGTCCATGCCCACCGCGCAAGCCATCACGCCGCTGCCCGTGTAGGGAATGCCCAGCTGTTCCAGCGCGCCCTGCAGGCTGCCGTCTTCGCCGAAGCGGCCGTGCAGCGCGATGAAGACGCGGTCGAATTTTTCAGCGGCCAGTTCGGCCAGGCTGCGTTCGCCCGTGTCGAACGCATGCGCGTCCACGCCGCGGCTTGTCAACGCGGCCAGCACGCCCGTGCCGGACATCAGCGACACTTCGCGCTCGGCCGAGCTGCCGCCGAACAGGACGCCAACCTTGCCCAATTGTTTTACATCGATAGCTGAAGCTTGGTTCACATCAGGCCTTTACAGTGTTGGATGGATACGTAGTCAGTTGTTGCGGGATGCCGCTGATGGAGCCCGCGCCCATGGTCAGCACGACGTCGCCGTCGCGCGCCACGCTCATGATGGTGTCGGCCATGTCCTTCATGGACTCGACGAAAATCGGTTCGATCTTGCCGCGCGCGCGCAGCGCATGCGCCAGGGCGCGGCCGTCGGCGGCGACGATGGGCGCTTCGCCCGCCGCATACACCTCCGACAAGAGCAGCACGTCGGGCGCGCCCAGCACCTTGACGAAATCCTCGAACAGGTCGCGCGTGCGGCTGTAGCGGTGCGGCTGGAACGCCAGCACGAGGCGGCGGCCAGGATAGGCGGCGCGCGCGGCGGCCAGGGTCACTTCCGTTTCCACCGGATGGTGGCCGAAATCGTCGACCAGCGCGAAGCTGCCGCCGTTCGGCAGCGCCACGTCGCCATAGCGCGTGAAGCGGCGGCCCACGCCGGAGAACTCGGCCAGGCCTTGCTGCGTGGCGCTGTCGGCGATGCCGATTTCACGCGCGATGGCGATCGCCGAACAGGCATTCTGCACATTGTGCATGCCAGGCTGGTTCAGTACCACGTCCAGGTCCGGATAGCCTTCCTGCAGCACGGTAAAGTGCATTTCCAGGCCCACGGCGCGTGCGTTGATGGCGCGCACTTGCGCGTCTTCCGCGAAACCGTAGGTGGTGACGGGCTTGGTGACGGACGGGATGATGGCGCGCACGTGCGGATCGTCGATGCACAGCATGGCGCGGCCATAGAAAGGCAAGCGGTGCGTGAATTGCACGAAGGCCTGCTTGAGCTTTTCGAAATCGTGCTCGTAGGTGTCCATGTGATCGGCGTCGATATTCGTGATCACTTCGATCATCGGCGTCAGGTTCAGGAACGAGGCGTCCGATTCATCGGCTTCGGCCACCAGGTAGTCGCCCGAGCCCAGCTTGGCATTCGCGCCGGCGCTGGTCAGGCGGCCGCCGATCACAAAAGTAGGATCGAGACCGCCCTGCGCCAGCACAGAAGCGACCAGGCTGGTCGTCGTCGTCTTGCCGTGGGTGCCGGCAATCGCAATGCCGCGTTTCAAACGCATCAACTCGCCCAGCATCACTGCGCGCGGCACCAGCGGGATCTTGCGCGCACGCGCGGCCGCCACTTCCGGATTGTCTTGCGGGACGGCGCCCGACGTGACCACCGCATCGGCGTCGCCAATGTTCTCGGCCGCGTGGCCGAGCATGACGGTCGCGCCCAGGCTCGCCAGGCGCTGCGTCGCCGCATTGCTGCCCAGGTCGGAGCCCGACACCTTGTAGCCGAGGTTGACCAGCACTTCGGCGATGCCGCTCATGCCGCTGCCGCCAATGCCGACAAAGTGGATATTGTTTACTTTATGCTTCACAGAGCTAACCTCATGCCAGTTTTTCCAATACGTGTGCGATCGCCTCATTGGCGTCGCGCTTGCCTGCTGCCAGTGCCGCTTGCGCCATGTGCTGGCAGGTATCCCGCGTCAAGGACGCCAGCAATGTGCTCAGCGACGCCGCACTCATTTCCGTTTGCGGCAGATGAATCGCCGCGCCTTGTTTTGCCATCCATTGCGCGTTGTCGCGCTGGTGGCTGGTGGTCGACGCCACCAGCGGCACGAGCACGCTGGCCACGCCGGCCGCCGTCAATTCCGACAGGGTGATGGCGCCTGCGCGGCAAATCACCAGGTCGGCCTCGGTATATGCCTTGGCCATGTCGTCGATGAAGTCGACCACATTGGCTTGCACGCCCGCCTGCGCATACGCGGCATGCAGGGCGTCGATATTCTTCTTGCCCGACTGGTGCGTCACCAGCGGGCGTTCGCCCTCCGGCATCAGCGCCAGCGCGGCGGGCAGATTGTCGTTCAGCGCTTTCGCGCCCAGGCTGCCGCCCACCACGAGGATGCGCAGCGGTCCGCTGCGGCCCGCGAAGCGAAGCGCCGGCGGCGCCATCGCGAGGATCTCGGCGCGCACGGGATTGCCCGTCACGACGGCCTTGCCGGCGGCGCTGCCGAAATCGGCAGGGAAACCAAAGCACACCTGCTGCGCCAGCGGCACCAGGGTCTTGTTCGACAGCAGCAGCGCCGCGTCGGCATTGACCAGCACCAGCGGCACGCCCTTGAGGCGCGCCATCAGGCCGCCCGGCACGGTGACGTAGCCGCCCATGCCCATCACCACGTCCGGCTTGCGGCGCGCGATGAAGCGGCGGATGGCAAAGAAGCTGGCCAGCATCTTGAAGCCGCCCTTGACCGTGTGCGCCAGGCCCTTGCCGCGCATGCCCGAGAACGCAATGGCGTCCATGGGAATGCCGCTTTTCGGCACCAGGTCCTGCTCCATGCCGTGGGTCGTGCCCAGCCAGCTCACTTCCCAGCCGCGCGCGCGCATCGTCTGCGCAATCGCCAGGCCCGGGAAGATATGGCCGCCGGTGCCGGCCGCCATGATCATCAGTCTTTTCGTCGTTTTCAAGTTTGTCACGTTGTTCATAACCGGCCTCCGCGCATGAGGATCCGGTTTTCGTAATCGATGCGCAGCAAAATCGCCAGGCCGATACAGTTAATCAGTACGCCCGTGCCGCCATAACTCATCAGGGGCAAGGTCAGGCCCTTGGTCGGCAGCAGGCCCAGGTTCACGCCCATGTTGATGAAGGTCTGCACGCCGATCCAGATGGCGATGCCCTTCGCCGTCAGGCCCGCAAAGGTCTGGTCGATGGCGATCGCCTGGCGGCCGATGTCGAACGCGCGCTTGATAATCCAGTAGAACATGCCGATCACGATCAGCACGCCAACCAGGCCCAGTTCCTCGCCGATCACGGCCAGCAAGAAGTCCGTATGCGCTTCGGGCAGGTAATGCAGTTTTTCCACGCTGCCGCCCAGGCCCACGCCAAACAGTTCGCCGCGCCCGAAGGCGATCAAGGAATGCGTCAGCTGGTAAGCCTTGTTCAGCGCATTGTCTTCCTGCCACGGATCGAGATACGCAAAAAACCGCTCGCGGCGGAATTTCGACAAGGCGATGATGGTGACGAAGATCGCCGTCAGCATGGCGCCGATGCCGCCGAACCAGATGGCGTTGACGCCGCCCAGAAACAAAATACCCATGGCGATGCAGACGATCACGCCGAAGGCGCCCAGGTCGGGCTCCATCAGCAGCAGCAAGCCGACGAAGCTCACGGCCAGCGCCATCGGCATGAAGCCCTTGGTCAGCTTGTGCATATATTCCTGCTTGCGCACCGTGTAGTCGGCCGCATACAGCACCATCACCACCTTCATCAGCTCGGACGGCTGCGGCCGCAGGCCCGGCAGGTTCAGCCAGCGGCGACCGCCGTTGACCGACACGCCCAGGCCCGGTATCAGCACCATTACCAGCAGCACCAGGGTGCCGATGAACAGCCACGGCGCGATCTTTTGCCAGGTGGCGACGGGGATGCGGAACACCAGCGCGCCAACGATGATCGAAATACCGATGAACAGCGCCTGGCGCACGACAAAGTAATTGTTCGTATAGGCGGCAAACTTGCGCGCGTCCGACAGCGAGATCGACGCCGAATACACCATCACCATGCCCAGCAACATGAGCAGCAGGACCACCCACACCAGCGGCTTGTCGTAGTCCATCATCTTCGACTGCCGCGCGCGGCTATCCAGCGGCTTGGCAGCCGAGCCGGAACCAAAGCTGAAGGGCAGTTGGAAGGCCATCAGATATCCTGTCCGTTTTCCAGGGCGATGTCGCGCACGGCGTCGACAAACACCTGCGCGCGGTGCGCATAGTTCTTGAACATGTCCAGGCTGGCGCACGCGGGCGACAGCAGCACGGCATCGCCGGCCAGCGCCAGGCTGCTGGCGCGCTTGACGGCTTCCGGCAAGGTGGCGCAGTCGACGATGTCCACGCCGGCCGGCTCGAGGGCCGCGCGCAGCGCAGGCGCATCGCGCCCGATCAGCACCACGGCGCGCACGTAGCGCGACACGGGTTCGGCCAGCGGCGAGAAATCCTGTCCCTTGCCGTCGCCGCCGGCGATCAGCACCAGACGCTGTTCCGCGCCGCCAAACGCCTTGCCCAGGCCGAACAGGGCCGCCACCGTCGCGCCCACGTTCGTGCCCTTGCTGTCGTCGTAGTATTCGACTTCATTGACGGCCGTGATCAGCTCCACGCGGTGCGGCTCGCCCTGGTATTCGCGCAAGCCGTGCAGCAGCGGCGCGAATGGCAAGCCGATGGCGCGGCACAGGGCCAGCGCCGCCAGCGCATTCGACGCATTGTGCTGGCCGCGGATTTTCAGCGCGTCGGCCGGCATCAGTTTTTTCGCCATCGTCGGCACCGGTTCCGGTGCCGGATCGTTCTTCTTGCGCTTTTTCTCGATCACTTCTTCGCTGGGCACGGCTTGCGCCAGCCAGAAGATGCCGCGTTCATTGACGAGGCCAAAGCTGTCCACGTCCACCGGTTCGCCCGTGCCGAAGGTGATCGTCTCGGCCAGCGGATCGGCCATGTGCATGACGGCCGCATCGTCGCGGTTCAATATACGCACGGTCTGCTCGCCGAAGATGCGCGCCTTGTCGGCTGCGTAGGTGGCCATGTCGCCATGCCAGTCCAGGTGGTCCTGCGACAGGTTCAAGACCGTGGCCGCATCGGCCTGCAGGCTGAACGTCGTGTGCAGCTGGAAGCTGGACAATTCCAGGATCCAGGCTTGCGGCAAGCTGCTGGCGACGGGTTCCGCCGCTTCTTCTCCTTCAGCCACAGGCTGCGGCGCCGGTTCGGCGTCAAGCACTTCGCGCAGCACGTCGAGCGCGGCCGGGCTGATATTGCCGGCCACGCGCGTGGCCAGGCCCGCGCGCTCGCACAGCAGGCCCACCAGGCTGGTCACCGTCGTCTTGCCGTTGGTGCCCGTGATGGCGATGACTTTCGGCGCATAGCCGCGTTCCGCCTTCAAGGCGGCCAGCGCCTGTGCGAACAGTTCGATCTCGCCCCACACGGGGATATTTTTTTCAGCAGCGGCCGGCGCGATGTGCGCCAGTTCGCGGCCCGGCGCCAGGCCAGGGCTGACGGCGACGAAATCGACGCCATCGAGCAGGTCGGCCGTGAAGGCGCCGGCGATGAACTGCGCCTGCGGCACGGCGGCCTGCAGCACGGCCAGGCGCTCAGGGGTTTCCCTTGTATCTGCCACGCGGACTAAAGCACCGCTGCGGGCCAGCCACAGGGCCATGGCCAGCCCCGATTCGCCGAGGCCCAGTACCAGTGCGGTTTTAGCGTCGTACATCATCAGCGCAGCTTCAAGGTGGTCAGGCCGAGCAGCACCAGCATCATGGTGATGATCCAGAAACGCACGACAACCTGCGTCTCCTTCCAGCCTTTTTGTTCAAAATGGTGATGCAATGGCGCCATCAGGAAGACGCGGCGGCCGGCGCCATAGCGCTTCTTCGTGTACTTGAACCAGACGACCTGGATGATCACGGACAGCGTTTCGACGACGAAGATGCCGCCCATGATGAACAGGACGATTTCCTGGCGCACGATGACGGCGATGGTGCCCAGTGCGCCGCCCAGAGCCAGCGCGCCCACGTCGCCCATGAACACTTTCGCGGGGTGCGTGTTATACCAGAGGAAGGCCAGGCCGGAACCGGCCAGCGCGCCGCAGAAGATCACCAGTTCGCCGGCGCCCGGGATGTGCGGGATGAACAGGTAGCGCGCATACGTGGCGTTACCCGTCAGGTAGGCGAACAGGCCCAGGGCCGTGCCGACCATTACAGTCGGCATGATGGCCAGGCCATCGAGACCATCGGTAAAATTGACGGCGTTGCTGGTGCCGACGATGACGCAATAGGTCAGCGCGATGAAGCCCCACACGCCCAGCGGATAGCTGATGGTCTTGAAGAACGGGACGATCAGGTCGGCCTTCGGCGGCAGGTCCATGGCGAAGCCCGACTGCACCCAGGCGTAGATCAGATTCCACACGTGGCCCGCGTCAGGCTCCGACACGGAGACGGAAAACGCCAGGTAAAACGCGGCGACGATGCCGATCAGCGACTGCCAGAAGTATTTTTCGCGCGAGCGCATGCCTTCCGGATCCTGGTGCACCACCTTGCGGTAGTCGTCGGCCCAGCCGACGGCGCCAAAGCCCAGGGTGACGATCAAGACCGGCCAGATGAAGCGGTTCGACAGGTCGGCCCACAGCAGGGTGGAAATGCCGATGGCGATGAGAATCAGTACACCGCCCATGGTGGGCGTGCCGTGTTTTTTCAGATGCGTTTGCGGGCCGTCCGTACGCACGGCCTGGCCGACCTTCATGCGCGTGAGCATGCGGATCACGGCGGGACCGGCGCACAGGCCGATCAAAATCGCCGTCAAGGTGGCGAAGACGGCGCGGAACGTGATGAAGTTAAAGACCCGCAGTGGGCCAATGTCGTCCTGGAAATAATGAGCGAGCCAGAGCAGCATGATTAGTGAGCTTCCTTGTTATTGTTGTTTGAACCAATCAAATGCTGCACGGCCCGTTCCATCTTCATGAAACGGGAGCCCTTGATTAATACTGTTGCATCCGAACGGCCGGACAAATGCGCATCGAGCGCCGCCAGCAAACCGTCGAACTGTTCGAAATATTCCACGACCGTGCCCGATTCCTGGCTCGCGGCAGCTTGCGCCGGATTGACCAGATGGCGCGCCAGGCCGCCCGTCGCCAGCACGTGTTCGATGCCTTTGGCGGCGGCGTAGGCGCCGATCTCTTCGTGGAACTGCTGCCCCTGCGTGCCGACCTCGCCCATCTCGCCCAGCACCAGGATGCGCGGTGCCGCGGCCTGCGCCAGCACATCGATGGCCGCGCGCGCCGAATCCGGATTGGCGTTATACGTGTCGTCGATGATGGTGGCGCCATTGGCGGCACGTTTTTTCTGCAGACGGCCATTCACGGGAGAAAACGCCTCCAGGCCCTGCTTGATATGTTCGATGGCGATGCCGGCGCCGACGGCGCATGCCACGGCGGCCAGCGCATTGCGCACATTATGTTCACCGGCCGCCTGCAAGCCGACAAAGAACTGGCGCAGACTGCCGTCCTGCGCGCGCACGCTGACGAACAGGTCGCTGCCAAAATCCTCGGCGGCGCGGTGCGTGCAGCTGACGTCGGCGTCTTTCGACAGGCCGAAGGTGATGACGGCACGCGCGCCGGCCAGCTCGCGCCACACGGGCGTGAATTCGTCGCCATGCGGGAAGACGGCCACGCCGTCGTCTGACAGGGCCGCCAGCGCGGCGCCGTTCTCGCGCGCCACGGCTTCCACCGTATGCATGAATTCCTGATGTTCGCGCTGCGCGTTGTTGACCATCGCCAGGGTCGGCGCGGCAATCGCGGCCAGGCGGGCGATCTCGCCCGGATGGTTCATGCCCATCTCGATGACGGCCGCCTTGTGTTCTTCATTCAGACGGAACAGGGTCAGTGGCACGCCGATCTCGTTATTCAGGTTGCCGCGCGTAGCCAGGCGCGCTTCTTCGCCAAAGGCCGCGGCCAGGATGGACGAAATCATCTCCTTGACGGTGGTCTTGCCATTGCTGCCAGTGACGCCGATGACAGGTACATTGAAGCGGCGGCGCCAATGGTTGGCGATGCGACCCAGCGCGACCAGGGTATCGGCCACCACGATGGCCGGCACCTTGCCGCTGTCCCAGCCATCAGGCAGGCGCTCGACCACCACGGCGGCAACGCCGCGCGCGGCCACCTGATCGAGAAAGTCGTGCGCGTCGAAACTCTCGCCGCGCAGGGCGACGAACAGCGAGCCGGCAGGGGCGCTGCGGCTGTCGGTGGACACGCCGTCAAAAACGGCGTCGCCCGTCAGCTGCGCACCTTGCAGCGATGGCATCAGTTCCGTCAGGCTTGCGTGCATCAGGCGATCCATCAGTTCGTCCTCATCATCGTCAGGCGCGCGGACAGGGCCAGCTGCGCATGGTCGGCGTCGGAGAACGGCAGTTTCTTGCCCTTGATTTCCTGGTACGGCTCATGGCCCTTGCCCGCCAACAGGATCACGTCCGGCTTGGCCGCGTGCTTGATGGCCGACAGGATCGCGGCGGCGCGGTCTTCGATGGCTTGCGGCTGCGGGCCGTCTGCGCGCATGCCGGCGACGATCTGCGCGATGATGGCGTGCGGATCTTCACTACGCGGATTGTCGCTGGTGACGAGCACGTGATCGGCCAGCTGCGCGATGGCCCCCATCTGCGGACGCTTGCCCGGATCGCGGTCGCCGCCGCAGCCGAACACGCACCACAGCTGGCCGCCACGCTCCTGCGCCACCTGGCGCAAGGCAGCCAGGGTTTTTTCCAGCGCGTCCGGCGTATGCGCGTAATCGATGACGACCATCGGCGCTTCCTGGCCGCCCACCTGCTGCATGCGACCCGGGGCCGGCTGCAGCGATTCGATGCCGTCGATGGCCGCGCGCAGGCCGGTGCCGTGCGCCAGCAAGGCGCCCAGCACTGCCAGCGCGTTGCTGATATTGAAGTGGCCCACCAGCTGCGTCTTGACCAGCGCTACACCCAGCGGGCATTCCAGATGGAAGTCGGTACCGGCATTGCGGCTGCGGAACTGGCTGGCGCGCAGCATCAGCACACCCGGCAAGTCGGGCAAGGCTGCCGCATCCTGCAAGGTGTAGCCGATGACGGGATATTCGCCGGACAGCTTGCCATCCACGTGACGCACGAGGCGCAGGCCCATGGGGTCGTCCAGGTTGATGACGGCCGTTTTCAGGCCGGGCCAGTCGAACAGTTTGACTTTGGCCGCCTCGTAAGCCGCCATGTCGCCATGGTAGTCGAGGTGGTCGCGCGTCAGATTGGTAAACATGGCGACATCGAAATGCATGCCGGCCGCGCGGTCCTGGTCCAGGCCGATCGACGACACTTCGATGGCAACGGCCTTGGCGCCTGCGTCGCGCATCGCGGCCAGTTTGCGCGCCAGCAGCACGGCGTCCGGCGTCGTGTAGCCGGTGACGTCGAATTCGATGGCGCCGCGCGGCTTGCACAGGCCGACGCCCAACGTCCCGATGACGGACGATGTTTCACCCAGGCGCGCCAGCGCTTGCGCCAGCCACAGCGCGCACGAGGTCTTGCCATTCGTGCCCGTCACGCCGGCGCTGAACATGGCGCTGTCGGGCATGCCGTAAAAAGCATGCGCCACGGGGCCGGCCAGGCGTTTCAGGTCGCTGACCAGCAGGTGCGGCACTTCGCTCCATGCGGCGTTCCATTCCACGGCGTCATGCACGATGGCGGCGGCGCCCTGCTCGATGGCGGCGGCGATGAAATCGGTGGCGCCCGCATAGGCGAAAAACACGTCGCCGCGCTGCACGCGGCGCGAATCGGACGTCAGCTGCCCGGACGGGGCAGCCGTTTTGATCCACAAACTGATGTCTTGTATGGTCATGAGTGACTTCACATGGCCTCCGGGCCGGCATTGGCCGGGACCACGATTTCGGTAACGGAGGAATCGGGCGGTACGTTCATCGCGCGCAGCGCGTTGGTCGCAATCGCCGCGAAAGCGGGAGCGGCAACCTGGCCGCCATAGTGGGCGGGGCCGGTCGGTTCATCGATCATCACGGCAATGATGAAGCGCGGCGCCGACATCGGCACCATGCCCACGAAAGAGCCGATGTATTTGCGCGGCATCGCATAGCGGCCGTTTTCCACTTTATAGGCGGTACCCGTCTTGCCGCCGACTCTGTAGCCGGCAACCTGGGCGCGCTTGGCCGAGCCGTGCGCGCCGGAGACCACGAGTTCGAGCATGGCGCGCATTTCGGCGGCCGTCTTCGGCTTGATCACCTGCTGGCCCACGGGCAGTTCATTGACCTTCTGGAACGACAGGGGAATGGTGTCGCCATCGCGCGCGAACATCATGTAAGAGCGCGCCAGTTGGATCAGCGAGACGGAAATGCCGTTACCGTAGCTCATGGTGGCCTGTTCCACCGGGCGCCACGATTTGTATGGACGCACACGGCCGGCCACGGCACCGGGGAAGCCCCATTTCGGCTGCTGGCCGAAGCCCACCTTGGTAAACATTTCCCACATTTCCTGCGACGGCATGCCCAGCGCGATTTTCGAGGTACCGATGTTCGACGACATCTCGATGATTTCCGAGACATTGATCACGCCGTGCGGCTTGGTGTCGGTGATCGTGCGGTCGGCGATGGTGTAGCGGCCCGGGCCCGTGTCGATCAGGGTGCCCGGCTTGACCCGGCCCGTGTCGAGCGCCAGCGAGACCGTGATCGGCTTCAGGGTCGAACCTGGCTCGAAGGTATCGGTCATGACGCGATTGCGCAGCTGCTGGCCCGTGAGCTTGCGGCGGTCGTTCGGGTCGTAGCTCGGGTAATTGGCCAGGGCCAGCACTTCTCCCGTATGCACGTCGAGCACCACGGCGCCGCCGGCCTTGGCATTGAATTTCTCCACCGCTTCCTTCAACTGCGTGAAGGCGATGTACTGGATCTTGCTGTCGACGGACAGGGTCAGGTCCTTGCCGTCATGCGGTTCGTGGATGAAACCGATGTCTTCGACGATGTGGCCCAGGCGGTCCTTGATCACGCGGCGGCTGCCGGTGGTGCCGACGAGGGTTTTCTGCTGCGCCAGTTCCATGCTTTCCTGGCCCACGTCTTCCACGTTGGTAAAGCCGACCACGTGGGTCATCACTTCGCCCTGCGGATAGAAGCGCTTGTATTCCTTGCGCTCGTCGATGCCGTCGATGCCCAGCTTGGAGATCTTGTCGGCCACGTCCATCTCGACCTGGCGTTTCAGGTAAACGAAGCTGCGGTCCGAATCGAGCTTCTTGCGCAATTCGTTGACGTTCATTTCCAGCAGGCCGGCCAGCGCATTGATTTTTTCGGGCGACGCCTGCAGCACGTCGTCGGGAATGGCCCAGATGGCTTTCACGGGGACGGACGAAGCGAGCACCTGGCCATTGCGGTCGGTGATCTTGCCGCGCGTGGCCGGCAATTCGAGCGTGCGCTCATAGCGCGCCTTGCCCTGCTTTTGCAGGAACTGCGTCGACACGCCCTGCAGCCACAGCGCGCGCGCGCCCAGGCCGGCGAAAGCGAAGAACAGCAGGAACAGCACGACGCGCGAACGCCAGACAGGCAGACGCACCGCCAGTACGGGGTTCTTCGAGAATGGCACGCCTTTCGATGCCGCCACCCGGCCGTTGCTATTACCGCCCAACTTCATTATTCGCCCTCCGTCAGGTATTGCGTACGCGCCGCCGTCAGCGGCGTCATGCTCAGGTCGCGCCGCGCGATCGATTCGATGCGTTCATGCTTGCCCAAAGTGGACTGGTCCAGCTGCAGTTGCGCCCAGTCGATGTCGAGCTGGCGCGACAGCGCTTGCGCGCGTTCCAGGTCGATCAGCAGGTGGCGCGACTGATACTGCGCGTTCACCAGCGACAGGCCGCAGCACACCAGCAGGGCCGACAGCACGACACACAGCTTGCCAGTCATCGGGCGCCGCCATTTGCAGGGGAGGCCAGCGGCAAACGCTGCGCCACGCGCATCACGGCCGAACGCGAGCGCGGATTGCCCTCGATCTCGGCGTCGGACGGCTTCATCTTCGAAATCAGCTTCATTTCCGGCTGCGGCAAGTCGACCGCGCGGATCGGCAGGCGGCGGTCAGGCTGCTCCACGTTCGCCTTCGAGGCGAAGAAGCGCTTGACCATGCGGTCTTCCAGCGAGTGAAAGCTGATCACGGCCATGCGCGCGCCGGGCGCCAGGCAGGCATACGCCTGGTTCAGGCCGATCTCGAGATCCTCGAGCTCTTTGTTAATGAAAATGCGTATGGCCTGAAAGGTGCGGGTAGCGGGGTCCTTACCCTTCTCGCGGGTCTTGACGGCGCCTGCCACGATGCCGGCAAGCTGTCGTGTGCTTGAAATTGGCTGGACTGCCCGGCCAGCAACAATCGCCTTTGCAATCTGAAAAGCAAACCGTTCTTCCCCATAATCGCGTATCACTTTCTCTAAATTCTGCTCGGTTTCCACCGCCAGCCATTCGGCCGCGGAGATGCCGCGCGTGGTATCCATGCGCATGTCCAGCGGTCCGTCGTTGCGGAAGCTGAAACCGCGCGCCGCGTCGTCAACCTGCGGCGACGAGATGCCCAGGTCGAGCAAAATGCCGTCCACCTGCCGCACGCCGCGTTCGGCCAGGCTGGCCGTCATGGTGGCAAAGCTGTCATGGACGATCTGGAAACGGGGGTCGGCGATCTGCTCGGCCGTGGCAATCGCTTGCAAATCCTTGTCGAAACCGATCAGGCGCGCGTCATCGGCCAGGCGCGACAAAATCAAGCGGCTATGGCCGCCGCGGCCAAACGTGCCATCGACGTAAACGCCGTGCGCGCGGTCGCCCGTCAGGTCGAGGGCATCGACCGCTTCATCGAGCAGCACCGTGCGATGCTGAAATTCCGGCACCGTGAGTTGTGTCATTACGGAGCCTTAGAAAGAAAAATTGGAAAGTACATCGGGGGTGCCGGCATCGATCGCCTGCTGTTCTTTGTCGGCCAATTTGGCGGCATCCCATATTTCAAAGTGGCTGCCCATGCCGATCATCATCACTTCGCGCGCCAGCCCGACGGCGTTGCGCAATTCGGGCGAGATCAGCACACGGCCGGCCGAGTCCAGCTCGACGTCGACGGCGTTGCCGAGGAAGATGCGCTGCCAGGCGCGCGCCGACATGGGCCAGGCGGCGATTTGCTGGCGGTGGCTTTCCCACACGGGACGGGGGAAAAACAGCAGGCAGCCATCGGGGTGTTTGGTCAGGGTCAAACGGCCTTCGCATTGAATCGCCAGCGCGTCACGGTGCTTGGCAGGGATAGACATCCTGCCTTTGGCATCGAGATTGATTGCGGACGCGCCTTGAAACACGGAAGACCTTTTTTGAGCTTGGGTTGCGATGCTTGCGCATCACGATAAAAAGGGAAAATTTCCCACAAAAACACACTTTTTCACACAGTTGCCCACTTTAGAGGAAGCAAAGATAGTGGTCAAGCGGTTTCCGATTGGCAAAACAGGAATTTTATTAATGAAATTAAGGACTTAGCGCATATCGTTGAAGGAGTCTCAAATAAAAATATATCGATAAATTAGATACTTATGAAAGATAGTGAATGTGCTACCTCATCTGCACACATGTGTTTTCCTACCGTAAACATCGAAAAAAACGAAATCAAATAATTGAATTTTTTACAGTTAGTTGACACATGACAATAATTTCCTTATCCAGGCACAACAGCAATCCAGCGCAGTGAAAGACTTGGTTTAAAGCAAAAAATAATCGTCCACGGCGCGTACCGGCCCTGTTTTCAGGGGCTGGCCTGACGCGGGAAAACTATTTTTGCAATGCAGCAATTAATTAGAACCAAGAAACTTTAACCAATTGTTCACTTTAGTTGTATATACAACTTTATCTTCCCCGCACTATTTTTAGAAACAAAAAAAGCCCCGTTGCGGGGGCTTTTTGGTTGGCGCGCAGCAGGCAAAGCTGCTGCGTCCGAGATGCCCCCTGGCAGACCAGGGAGCAGGAATTCAAGTGAAGCAGGCCGATAGGCCGGATTTTGTTACGGCGCCTTCCCTTGCAGGTCGGCGCTATGACAGTCATTCCTCTAGGCGCCAGATTACTCGGGCGCTCAAGCTTTCTACCCGCACGCTCCGCGAGCAGCATCATCGCGTGCCTATTTGAAATTGCACCAGGTGGAGGTTACCGCGTTTCACCGTAACTTAATACGCTCGTCTCTGTGGCCCTATTCCTCGCCTTATACCTTGCGGCTTTCAGCGGACGGCCGTTAACCGTCACCCCGCTCTATGGAGTCCGGACCTTCCTCCCGCCAGCGCATTACTGCGCCGGCCAGCGACTGTCTGGCCTGCTTCACCCGCCATTGTACCGCGCCGCAGCATGTTTCTGCAAAAGCGCGCCGCACCGGCCGGGGGATTGTGTAATTCGGTGTCGCCATTTCAAAAGCCGGGCCAAATCGGCTCACATAGAATGAGGCAAGCTGCTTGCATGCAGGCGCATGCGTACCGCTTGCCCCATTTCTTTGCCACCCACTAGAATATAAAGAGCCGAACATGACGCAACAATCCCGTACCGGCGGCCAGATCCTGGTCGATGCCCTGCAGATCCACGGTGTCGACACCGCTTTTGGCGTGCCTGGCGAAAGCTACCTGGACGTGCTCGACGCCCTGCACGACTCGGGCATCCGCTTCATCATCAACCGCCAGGAAGGCGGCGCCGCCTTCATGGCCGAAGCCTACGGCAAGCTGACGGGCAAGCCGGGCATCTGCTTCGTCACGCGCGGACCGGGCGCCACCAATGCCTCGATCGGCGTGCACACGGCTTACCAGGATTCCACGCCGATGATCCTGTTCATCGGCCAGGTGGGCAACGATTTCGTCGACCGCGAAGCGTTCCAGGAAATCGACTACCGCCGCATGTATGGCCAGATGGCCAAGTGGGTGGCGCAGATCGACCGCGCCGAACGCATCCCCGAATACCTGGCGCGCGCCTTCCAGGTGGCCACCAGCGGGCGTCCCGGTCCCGTCGTGCTGGCCCTGCCGGAAGACATGCTGATCTCGCTGGCCACCGTGGCCGACACGCGCGCCTACCAGCCGGTGCAAGCGGCGCCGTCCGGCGCCCAATTGCAGCAGTTGCGCGGCATGCTGGCCACCGCGAAGCAGCCGCTGGTCTTGCTGGGCGGCACCACCTGGACGCCGCAAGCGTGCGCCGACCTGCAGCAGTTCGCGGAAAACAATCAGCTGCCCGTCGCCTGCGCCTTCCGCTTCCAGGACTTGCTCGACAATGCGCACCCGAACTACATCGGCGACGTCGGCATCGGCATCAACCCGAAACTGGCCGCGCGCGTGAAAAATGCCGACCTGGTGATCGCCATCGGCCCGCGCCTGGGCGAGATGACGACGGGCGGCTACACCCTGTTCGATTCGCCCGTGCCGCGCCAGCGCCTCGTGCACATCCATACGGATGCCGAGGAACTGGGCAGCGTCTACCAGGCTGAGCTGATGATCAACAGCGGCATGCCGCAAGTGTGCGCCATGCTGGCCGCCATGGCCCCCGTCGATGCTTCCGCATGGAAACATACGCCGGCCGAAGCCAAGGCCGAGCTGGCCGCCTACCAGGAACAGCCGCCCATCTTCCAGGATGGCCAGGCGCCGCTGGACCTGTGGCAAGTGACGCAGGAGATCATGGCGCAAGTGCCGCCCGACACCATCCTGACGAATGGCGCCGGCAACTACGCTTCGTGGGCCCACCGTTTCTACCGCTACGGCGGCATGCGCACCCAGCTGGCGCCAACCAACGGCGCCATGGGCTACGGTGTGCCGTCAGGCGTGGCGGCCAAGATCGTCCATCCCGAGCGCACCGTGATCACGTTTGCCGGCGACGGCGAATACATGATGAATGGCCAGGAACTGGCCACGGCCGTGCAATACCAGGCGGGCGTGGTCATCATCGTCTTCAATAACCAGATGTTCGGCACCATCCGCATGCACCAGGAGCGCGACTACCCGGGCCGCGTGTCGGGCACGACCCTGCACAACCCGGATTTCGCGGCACTGGCGCAAGCGTACGGCGCGCATGGCGAAGTGGTGAATACGACGGAAGAGTTCGCCCCGGCCCTGCAACGGGCGCTGGCGCACGCCAAGGCGCACAACTTGCCGGCCCTGATCGAGCTGCGCTACGACGGCAACCTGATCACGCCGAACGCGACCCTGGCCACCATCCGCGCCACGGCGGAAAAGGCGCAGGCGGCCAAATAAGCTCCTTGCAACGCTGCAAATAACAAAGGCCCGGTCGATACCGGGCCTTTTTCTTTTTGACAGCGGCAATCGCTCAGGCTGCGGGCACAGTCGCGCTTTCCTCGGCAGGCACTGGTTCGACCGGCGCTTGCGGCATCGGCGGGCATGGCGTGCAGTTTTTCAGGGGACGGCCGAAATCGCGCACGCGGCTCAGTTTCATCGGCATGCGCACGTTGCCGCCGCAGTAATCGCCTTCCAGGGTCAGGGTCTGGCCATCCTTGGAAAACTTGCCGACGATGGTGCGCTCCTCGCTGTCGGCGCCGGCGATGGTGAAGTCGAAAACGCCCGTGGCGGCGTCCAGGTTGACGTCGTTGGCCACGATGGGCCAGCTCAGCGCGCCGGCCGTGAATTCATAGATGACGGAATCGGCCTCGGCAAAGCGGTGCAAGGTGACGCGCTGGCCGCCGATTTCGCCGCTATCCTTTTGCAGGCACAGGTCGGAGTAGACGGCCACGCCGTAGCGCTCCAGTCCGGCCGGCTTCTTGCCCTTGACGGCAGCGGCAGCGGCGCCCGTGGCGCCAGCCAGCAGCAGCGCGGCCAGCATGGCAGCCAGGCGCGGCGATGTGTATGAATACATGGCATTCCTTTACTTGAGTAACGGCGCCATTATAACTGGCGCCGCCAATGCAAAAACGCGCCGCCAGGACTAGCCTGGAGACGCGTTTCCTTGCTTATCAGCATCCCCGAAGGGATGCTGGCAGCGGAACTAAGCTTCGCTTGCGCGAATATTAGAACGAGTGACGAACGCCAACGTTGAAGGCTTTGTCGCCCGTACCAACATTGCTGTTGTTACCAACGGTGTAGCCAGCGTTGTTTTTGTTCGAGATTTTAGCGTACGAAGCGTAGGTGCTGGTGCGCTTCGACAGAGCGTACGAGTAGCCCAGCGAGAACTGGTTAGCATCGGCGTTTGCGCTGTTTTTGTCGTTCACGTGGATGATCGAAGCCATCACGGTGCCTGCTGGACCAACTGGTACCGTTGCGCCGATCAGAGCGGTGGTGCTGTCGGTGCTGAAGCCAGCCGAAGTGTAGTCAAACGCGTTAACGTTGCCGTTGTTGCGGATGGCGCTGTTTTGGCCTTTGTTCACGCCGTATGCGACGTAAGCTTTAGCAACTGCGAAGTCGTAGTTAGCTGCAGCCAACCAGTTACGGCCGCTACCGGTTTCGGTCAGCGCGGTGTCGTTGCTGGTGTTGTTGTAAGCGATACGAGCGTTCAGAGGACCGTTCGAGTAGCCAGCCGACGCGCCGATTTTGCGGCCGATTTTGTTCGACTCAGCGTTTTCGCCGAAGGTGTAAGCCACGTCAGCGTCAAAGCCGTTGAAGTTTGGCGAGGTGTACAGCACGGTGTTGCTGGTGCGGGTGTTCGCTGGGAACAAGTTTTTAGCGGAACCAGCGTAGCCAGCTGCGAATGGATCAGCAACTTTCGACAGGGTGTTGTACCAAGGGGTGTATTGACGACCCAGGGTCAAGGTACCGGTCGTTTTGCTGCTCAGACCAACGTAAGCTTGACGATTGAACAAGGTACCAGCAACGTCTTGTTGACCGTTGTCAACGCCGAAGCCCGATTCCAGAACGAACAGTGCCGACAGGCCGCTGCCCAGATCTTCGGTGCCTTTGAAGCCGATACGGGAAGCCGAAGCAATGCCGCTGTCCAGTTTGTTAACGTTGCCGTTAACACCGCCGCGCTCGCTGACGAAACCAGCGTCAACGGTACCGTAGATGACAACGCTCGATTGAGCTTGGGCTACGCCAGTGGCTGCTGCCAGAACTGCCAGGGTGATCAGAGTTTTTTTCATTGCGATTTCCTTTAATTTTTGAAGCAAAAAGTAATACAGCCTATGCATCTCGAGCTGCGCTCTAGCAGAGCGCTTTTTATGAGTGAGGGCAAGGTCTCCACCTGCCACATTGCTGTTCCGGTCAGGGGAACATTCATATCGGTATCGGCACGCTATTGCACCGATAAGCTTGAAGGCTGCATAACGACCGTCATTCGTGCGCCGGTTCGGTGCTCAAACGGCACCGGAAGCGGCACTATAACGACCGTTTCACATTCCATCAAGTTCCAACATGTTACTTCCGGTACCAGGCCGAGGGCTTTTTCAGGCATCCCGACCATCGCCAACCGTACTACGCGACAGAGCCAGTGCCCCTTGCCAACCAATGCATTGGCCTGATTGACCATTCCATCATAGCGCATGCCTTGTCGACACCCGTTGTATTAGTGCAACAGTATCAGGCGAGTGATTAAAACGTCAACATGCTTTACCCGTCATTTGCCCTCCAAGATTTACGCGACAAAGCGCGCAATTTGTCAGGCGATAATGGATAAACGGGACGAAGCATACACGGCATCGCCAATGTTTGCTGCCGAACGCACAAAAATGGGAAATAAAGCGCCCGTTTTTGGTGCGTTGCCGCATTATTCAGGGGCGTAGGCGCCATTTTCGACGTCGGCGCGCGCGTCGGAAAAATAGCCAGAGTAGCAACGGAATTACTGACTTTCCGGTAATTTAAATTGCTCACATAGAAATGTTTTCCGTGTTTTCCGGACTACGCTTCAGTTATCCGATTGGAACGGATGAGGACGACTCTTGCTTGCAAATTGCGCATCACTTGAAACAATTTCTTACAATGTTGCCTTCTCAATATTTTGATATATTTGTGTCTAAAAAACGACACTTTGACCGAAATCAAGTTTTCGCCTGACCCATTCCGCACAATTTACTTTTTCTTTTTTGCATTTTTTGCTTAAAAGCATCAAGAAACCACCTTAGCGCTGGCTTGCCCGCCGCAGCATGCGCATGAAACCGCCCAGCAACGGCAGTTTTTCATACAATTCTTCCGCCGCATCCCAATAATCGCGATGCACGACCACCCGTCCCTGCGTATCGAAACGCACATGGGTTGCGCCACGAATGCACTGTTCGCCAGATACCAGTCGTTTCATGCGGAAGCGAAACTCCCACGTCAGGAACGCTTGCTGCCCCTGCCCCACGCTTTCCAGCACGACAAACCGGGGCGCATCGACTTGCACGAACATGTGCTCGAAGATGGCCAGGATGGCGGCATGCCCCACCACCTCGTTGAACGGGTCCTTGAAATGGGCGTTCGGCGCATACACGGCGCCCAGCTGGGCCAGGCTTTCCAGGCTCAGGTGCTCGTAAAACCCCACCAGGCGCGCCAGCGCCGCTTCCACGCCTTCCGTCGTGTCCAGCATACTTGTGCTCATACGCCCGTCACCTTGCGGATCAGCCAGAAATAGGCGCGGTACGGCAACAGCCGCGCCAGGCGCATGGTATTGGTAAAGCGTTTGGGAAAGTGGATGTGGAACTGGCCCCGCTCGATGCCGTCGAGCATGGCGGCGGCCGCGTCCTGCGCCGTCATCAGAGCTGGCATCGTGAAATCGTTGTCCGCCGTCAAAGGCGTGGCGACAAAACCGGGGTTGATTTGATACACATCAATTCCGCGTGCATGCAGATCCAGATACAGCGACTCCGTCAGGTTGATCAGCGCCGCCTTGCTGGCGCCGTACGCGAGGGCTTTCGGCAAACCGCCATAACCGGCCACCGAGGCGACGATGCCGATGCCGCCGCTACCTTGGCGCAATAGCCACGGCAAGGCCTGGTCCAGGCAATTGAAGACGCCGCCCACATTCAGCGCCAGCAAGCCCTGGGCCGCCTCAAGGTCGAAGCTATCGGCGCGCATGGCCTGATAGCCGCCAGCGACCACCAGTATCAGGTCGATATGCGTCCATTGCTGCTGCAATTGCGCGCAGACGGCCCGCAGCTGCGCGTGCTGCGTGATATCGAGCGGCAATGCCTGCGCCAGCGGCTGCCCCTCGCACAGTCGCTCGAGGCTGGCGCGGTGACGTGCCGACAAGGCTACGCTCGCGCCCTGCTCCAGCAGCAAGGTCGCGCACGCGGCGCCGATGCCGCTGGAAGCGCCGATGATCCACACATGCTTGCCGGCCCAGCTGGTGATCTTGCGGTTCATGGGACCGCCTGCGGACGCTTGCTGAACGACAAGGTGACGGCGCCCAGGCTGAAACCGAACTTGCTCATGGCGGCGCGGTTCAGCATGACCTTGTCATCCATCAGGAACATCCAGTCCTCGAAGTCGACGTGGTAGACCGTGCCATCGACGGGCAGCGCCAGCACGTATTGCCAGCGCAGCGCATTGCCGGCCACTTCGCCGACGGCTTCCCCGATCACGTCGGGCGCCGTGCCGATGAAGCGCCCGGGCGCCGTCTTGCGCAAGGTCCACACGCGCCGTTGTTTGCTGCCGTCGGAATACGTGAAATCCTCGTCCAGGGTGCCAATCTCGCCCGTCCAGCTGGCCCGCATCACGACGGTGAAGCGCTTGACCACCTTGCCGGCGCGGTCCTGGAAGATGCCGTGGGCGTCCAGCGTGCCGTTGAAGTACTGCTGCAAGTCCAGCTTGGGTGTTTCCTGCGCGTAGGTGGCAGGCGTGGGCGGCGTGGAACAGGCGGCCAGCGCCAGCAGCAAGGCGGCTGCCGTCATGCCGCGCCGGCAACATTTCATCAGATACATGGTCGATACTCCCCGGTTTCACTATATATATGTTGTAGAGGCGCGCGCCACAGCAGCAGCGCGGCCAGCAGTTTCAGGGCGCAGGGCAGCAAGGCATAGGCGGCGGACAGGGCCGGCAAGCCGCCGCCGCTGTTGCCAGGCACATAGCCGAGCCAGGCCAGCAGGGGCAAGGCGATGCCGGCCGCCAGCGCCAGGCTCATCTGTACGCCCCAGTTCCACCAGCCGAAATACGCGGCTTCGTGCCGCCCGGCATGGCCAGCCGCGCCGATCAGTCCTGCCAACAGGGCCGGAGGCAAGGCCAGGTCGGCGCCCAGCGCCAGGCCCGACAGCAGGCAGATCGTGGCAAAACCCCAGGCGGCGCCCGCGCCCAGGCCATACGCCCAGACAAACACGCAAGCTGCCAGCAGCATGGCGCCGCCCCAGGCGCGCGCCTCGCCAAAGCGCCGCGCCAGGGCTACCCACGCGGGCATCGAGGCTGCCGCCGCGCAAAAGTAGACGATCAAAAACGGTCCGGCGTAATGGCCGAGGCGCAAGTAGTCGGTGGCAAAGAACAGGAACAGAGTGGCGGGGATGGCGGCCGCCACGCCATTGACGAGCAAAACGGCAAACAGCCAGCGAAACGCGCGCTGGCGAAACGGCAGCTTCCAGCCATTGCCGGAAACCGCTTCTGCGGCACTGCGCAAGGCGGGACGCGGCGCGCGCGCCAGCAGCAGCGCGCCCGCCGCCAGCAGGCAGACGGCAAAGGCCAGCGACAAGCCGTCATAGCCGAACACGGAAGTGAGGCCCGCCGCCAGGATCACACCGAACAAGCCGCAGCCTTCGCGCACGGCCGTCACCCGCGCCCGCTGCGCGCGCAGCTGGCTCAGGGCCGCACCCCAGCTCTGGTGCGCGATGCCGGCAAGGCCATACGCGGTGTAGACGAGCAGCAAGGCAGCCAGGAACCAGGCCAGGGTCGCCGTTTCCCGCATGGCCGGTGGATGGAACAGGGCGCCAAAGCCCAGCAGCAGCAAGGGCAAGGAGGCGCCGACATATACAGCATAGCTGCGCCCGCCACGCGCCATCCAGGCACCGAGGGCCGGATCGATGAAGGCGGCGGCGATGCGGGCCGCCAGCAGCACGGCGCCGATCTGCGCCAGATCCAGGCTGCTGCGCTGCGCATAAAACGGCGCTACATATATATAGATGGGCAGCGCCAGCATGGCCAGCGGCAAGCCGAACAGGCCATAACTGAACAAGGCTTGCAAGCTCAAGGCGCCGCCCACGGCATTCATGGCAGCGGCGCCGCACTCTGCAGCAAGGCCGCGCGCAGCTTCGGCGCCGTCGTCGATGGCGACAGCCAGATGGCAAAGAACGCACGCGCGAAGTCGCCATCCGTCACGTCCGCCAGTACCTTGCCGTCGAGGTAAAAGCGTACGCCGGGCGCGATGCCGGCCCGGTAGACGCCCGCGATGCGCTGGTCTTCCTTAACGTCAGGAAAGATGCGCTGCATGGTGGACAGCCAGGCCAGGCGCTGCGCTTCCGTGCCCACGCCCAACTTTTGCATCTGTTCATGACTGGCTTCGGCGATCTTCTTGCCGTCGAGCGCGCGTGCGTAGCGCAGTTCCAGCACAAACGGCGCCGTTTCGGACGCCGCGCCCTGGTAGCCTTGCGGGCCCACCCACAGTTGCGCCCGATAAATACGCATGCCGAACCACGTGTATTCGCCCTCGCCCGCCAGCCGGGCTTCGGGCACGTCGGCAGCGATAAAGGCCGGCGGCGCGGCCGCGGCACCCAACACGGTCAATGACAGCACAATAGTGGCAAGCAGGCGGCGCATGGTCAGTCCTTGATCAGGGTAAATTGCATCACATCCGTGTTGTGCGCCTGGAAGGCGGCCTCGCAATACGCGAGGTAAAACTCCCAGGTCAGCAGGAAACGGCCATCGAAACCCTGCTTTTCCAGCGCCGTGCGCTGGACCAGGAAGCTGGCGCGCCACTGGCGCAAGGTTTCCGCGTAATCGAGGCCGAAGCTGAAGGCGTCTTCCACGCGCAAACCCTGCGCCTCGGCGGCGCGGCGAAACTCGGCCGGCGACGGCAGCATGCCGCCCGGGAAAATGTACTGTTGAATAAAATCCGTGCTCTTGCTGTAGCGCTCGAACAAGTCGTCGGCAATGACGATGGTCTGGATGCAGGCGCGTCCGCCCTGCTTCAGGTTGCGCGCCACGCACTCGAAATAGCCGGGCCAGTAGCTTTGCCCCACGGCTTCGAACATCTCGATCGAGGCGATGGCGTCGTACTGGCCGGCGCTGTCGCGGTAGTCGCACAGTTGCAAATCAGCCTGCTGCGCCAGCCCCGCGTCCTGCAGGCGCTGGCGCGCATAGGCAAGTTGCTCCGTAGATAGAGTCAAACCCGTCACGTGGGCGCCGTAGCTGCGCGCCGCCGTTTCCGCAAAGCCGCCCCAGCCGCAGCCGATTTCCAGCACCTTGGCGCCCGGCTGCAGCTGCAGCTGGTCGGCGATGCGCCGGTATTTCGCACCTTGCGCCTGCTCCAGGCTGGCGCCTTCGCTGAACAGCGCGCTCGAATACGTCATCGACGGATCCAGCCACAACTGATAAAAGGCGTTGCCGATGTCGTAATGGGCGTGGATATTCTTCTTGCTGCCGGCCCGCGAATTGCGGTTGAGCAAGTGCCGCAGCTTGTAGACGAGGTTGCCCCACCAGTTGCCATAGATCAGCGATTCGATCTGCGCGCGGTTGCGTATCATCAGCTCGATCAGGCCCGGCAAATTGTCCGTGCGCCAGTCGCCGGCGATAAACGTTTCCGCAAAGCCGATATCGCCCGAGCGCAGCACGGCCGAGCACAAACGCCAATTGTGCAAGTCCAGGGTGACGGGGTGGCTGCCGTCGCCATACAGCAAGATACTGCCGTCAGGCGTGCGCAGGCGCAGGGCGCCATGCTGCAGTTTTTCCAGCAAGCGCAAGATCACGCGCCCGGAGGCGGGCACGTCCAGGTGCGTGTGATCGGCCGTGTGGTCGGGACGGACGCAGGCGCGCGCCTGCAGGCCGGTCGGCAGGAAATCGGAGCTCATCGGGACACCTTTTCTTGTGGTGGAAGGGGTTTGCTGAAAAACGGCACGCGGCGCAGCCACAGGCGCAAGGCTTGCCAATGAATGCGCGCCATCACGCCTAACGTCATCAACGGATAGCGCAGCAGGGCCCAGGCGATGGCGCCATCGCGCAGCGGCTGCGCCGTGCCGGACAAGCTCGTCTGCAGCAGCGGGCCGTCGAGGTCGTCATAGTCGACCCGGGCCAGGTGGCGCTCGCCGCCCTGTTCGCTGTTACGCAGGAAATGGAAACGATAATTTCCCTCCACCTTGCAAAACGGCGAGACGTGGAAAATTTTATTGGCGCGCAGCTCGCTGCCATACGCGATGGCGCCGCCCTGCTCGAGCAGGTACAGATGGCGCTCGCCAAAGGTATTGCGCACATCGCAGACCACGGCGCGCAGCGCGCCATCCGGGCGGTGGCAAAACCAGAAGCTGACGGGATTGAAGACATAACCGAACATGCGCGGCATGGTTTGCAGCCAGATTTCACCACCCGCATCCGCCACGCCATGTTCACGCAGCAAGCCGTCGATCCAGTCCAGCAGCGGCGTCGCGCCATCGCCGTGGTCGCTGTCGCGGAAGGACAGCACATTGGCGCCGTTGCGCGACATCAGCCGGGCAGGAAAATCGCGCGCCCCCATGCTGCGCAAAGGCAGGCGCAGATAAAACATGCCGTAAGCAAAAGCATGTGCGCGTGGGCGCAGCCGCGCATGGCGCACCTGTCCCAGGCACAGCTGGGGCTGCGGTGCCACGGGCGGCGATGGATCACGCGGCATGGCCGAGCTCCGCCGCCGCCATGCCATTGAGTATTTGCGCCACGGCCAGGCCCGACTTCAAGCCGTCCTCGTGGAAACCATAACCCGTCCAGGCGCCCGCGAACCACGTATGCTGCGCGCCCTGGAAACCGGCCAGGCGCGCCTGGGCGGCAATGGCCGCGCCATCGAACACGGGGTGGGCATACGAAAATTCGTCGATGATGCTCGCCGGAGCGGGCTCGTCGAGCGGGTTAAGCGACACGATAACGGGCGTGGTAAAGGGCAAGGGTTGCAGCTGGTTCAGCAAATAATGCACGCACACTTGCGGCGCATCGCCTTGCGCGGCCGGCCTGCCCTGGTAATTCCAGGCCGACCATGCCTTGCGGCGCTGCGGCAGGCAGGACGCATCCGTATGCAGCACAGCTCGATTCGGCTGGTAACGCACGGCTTCGAGCACGGAGCGCTCATCGTCGCGGATATCTCCCAGCAGGGCCAGCGACTGGTCGCTGTGGCAAGCGAGCACGACATGATCGACATGCTCGACGCCGGCGGCCGTATGCAGCTCGACCATGCGCGCGCCACCGTGCGGCTGGCGGCGCACGGCCAGCACGGGGCAAGCGAGGCGCTGCTGCGGGATGCCGGCCAGCAGTTTTTCCACGTACACGCGCGATCCGCCCCGCACCGTGCGCCATTGCGGACGGTCACTCACTTGCAGCAAGCCATGGTTGTGGCAGAAACGGATGAACGTGGCCAAGGGAAAAGCCAGCATCTGGCGCGCCGGGCACGACCAGATGCATGCGGCCATCGGCAGCAGATACCAGTGGCGGAACTCGTCGCCATAGTTGTGCAGGTCAAGGTATTCGCCCAGCGACATGGCCGGCGCCGGCACGCTGGCCGTGGCCAGGGCGCTGGCCTGGCGGTTGAAGCGCACAATGTCGCGCAGCATGCGCAAAAAGGCGGGGCGCAGCAGGTTGCTGCGCTGGGTAAACACGGTATCGAGATTGGCGCCCGCCCATTCCAGCACGCGCGCATCGGATGCCGTGCCCAGCGGCATTTTGACGGAAAACGACATGTCGCTGTCGGCCGCCTCGACACCGAGTTCGTCAAACAGCTGCACCAGGTTCGGGTAGGTGGCGTGGTTAAACACGAGAAAACCCGTGTCGACGCCATGCGTGACGCCATCGAGCGTGACGTCCACCGTATGGCTGTGGCCGCCAAAATAGTCGCCCGCCTCGTACAAGGTGACGTCCTGGCCCGCTTGCGCCAGGCGATAGGCACACGACAATCCTGCGATTCCTGCTCCGACGACGGCAATTTTCATGAGTGCACCTGTGTTAAGTTTGTCCTGGACAAATAAGCCTCATGGATAATCGATGAAATATTGATTTATGTCAATGAGCGCTCTCAGCCGTTCAGAAACTTATACGTCGGCAATTTTCAATCGGATTCAGCTATTTGGTCCGGGGCGGCGGAAGGCGTAAAATGCACTCCACGTTCTTTTGGCATGCGAGCAAGCCCCCTGGTATGGATACTGACCTGCAACCTACTTCCGCCTTCAGCATCAGCGATGTCGAGCGCGATACCGGGCTGGCCAAGGAAACCTTGCGTGTGTGGGAGCGCCGCTACGCCTTTCCCCAGCCCCAGCGCGATGCTTTTGGCGAACGCAGCTATCCGGCCGAGCAAGTGCAGAAGCTGCGCATGGTTAAGCGCCTGCTGGACCTCGGATTTCGTCCGGGAAAAATCATGCAACACAGCACCGTGCAACTGCAGCAGCTGGCCAGCGCCGGCAGTGCGGCGCCGTCAACGCCCGCACCCCAGCTCGAACACTACCTGTCGCTGTGCCGTGGCCACCAGATGGCGGAACTGGGCGACGCCCTGCGCCAGGCGCTGGCCGTGCTGGGCTTGAAAGCGTTCACCATCGACGTCATCGCCCCCCTCACGGGCATGGTGGGCGAAGCGTGGGCTTGCGGCGACCTGGCCGTATATGAAGAGCATCTGTATAGCGAAACCTTGCAAACGGTGATGCGCCACGCCATCTTTTCCCTGCCGCAAGCAAGCAGCCCGTCCACGCGCACGCCGCGCATCGTCCTCAGCACCTTGCCGCAGGAGCGTCATGGCCTGGGGCTGCTGATGGCCGAGGCGCTGTGCGCGGCGGCCGGCGCCCATTGCATGTCGCTGGGCGTGGAAACGCCGCTGACGGACATCGTCGCGGCCGCCCGCGCGCAGCGGGCCGACATCGTCGCGCTGTCGTTTTCCAGCGCCAGCAAGCAACGGCAGACGCGCGACAGCCTGCAGCAGCTGCATGCAAGCTTGCCGCCAGAGATGGAATTGTGGGCCGGCGGACGTAGTCCCGTGCTGTACAAGCAGCCGCCACCGTTTTTGCATGTGCTGGACTTGCGGCAAGTCGACGAAAGCATCGCCGACTGGCGCCGCCGCCATCAGGCGCTCGCCCTGCAAACCCACTGAACCGGCTGGAAAGCGCGGCAACTGCGGCGATCTCCGTGGATAGCCGCGCAATGTTGCCAATCGAACAGTAAAGCATGAAGGGCCGGGCGCGCTCTGGTAGAATAGCCGGATCAACAGTGTCCGGCGCCGCCGGGCCTTAGGTCAGCACCCGCCACCACACATCCATGTTTAGTTTCTTCAAGAAAAAACCCATCGCTCCCGAGGCTGCGCCAGCCGAGCCTCTCGTCCTTCCCGCCGCCACGCCGCCTGCCGCGCCAGCAGCAGCCCCGTCCGCTGAACCGCTGAGCGGCGCGCCGGCCGAGCTCGTGCCCGTGATCGTGGCCGCCGAACCCGAGAAAAAATCGTGGATGACGCGCCTGAAGGCCGGCTTGTCGAAAACCTCGAACACCTTGTCCGTGCTGTTCGTCGGCGCGAAGATCGACGACGCCCTGTACGAAGAGCTGGAAGCGGCCCTGCTGATGTCCGACGCGGGCATCGACGCCACGGAATTCCTGCTCACGGAATTGAAGAAAAAGGTCAAGGAAGACAAGCTGCTCGATGCCGCCGCCGTCAAGGCCGCGCTGAAAGTGCTGCTGATCGACCTGCTCTCGCCACTGGAAAAGCGCTTCGAGCTGGGCCGCCACAAGCCGCTCGTGATGATGATTTCCGGCGTGAATGGCGCCGGCAAGACCACCACCATCGGCAAGCTCGCCAAGCACATGCAGTCGAACAACCAGTCCGTGCTGCTGGCTGCGGGCGACACCTTCCGCGCCGCCGCGCGCGAACAGCTGATGGTCTGGGGCGAGCGCAACAACGTTACCGTGATTTCGCAGGAATCGGGCGACCCGGCCGCCGTGGCCTACGACTCCGTGCAATCGGCGAAAGCGCGCGGCATCGACGTGGTGATGGTCGACACGGCGGGCCGCTTGCCCACGCAGTTGCACCTGATGGAAGAATTGAAGAAAATCAAGCGCGTGATCGGCAAGGGCATGGATGGCGCGCCGCATGAAACCCTGCTCGTCATCGACGGCAACACAGGCCAGAACGCCCTCACGCAAGTGAAGGCGTTCGACGATGCCCTGCAGTTAAGCGGCCTGGTGATCACCAAGCTGGACGGCACCGCCAAGGGCGGCGTGCTGGCGGCGATAGCCCGCGTGCGTCCCGTGCCCGTGTACTTCATCGGCATCGGTGAGAAAATTGAAGACTTGCAGCCGTTCGTGGCTGCCGAATTTGTCGAAGCGCTGCTCGGATAAGCCTACCTACATGATTGAATTTCAGCACGTCTCCAAGCAATACTCCCCCGATGCCGTGGCGCTCAGCGACATTTCGCTCAGTATTGCCAAGGGCGAGCTGGTGTTTCTGGCCGGCCCGTCCGGCGCCGGCAAATCCACCTTGCTGAAAATGATCGCCGCCATGGAACGCCCCACGTCGGGCAAGCTGATCGTCAATGGCCAGGACATGGCAAAGATCAAGCCGGCCGGCGTGCCCTTCCTGCGCCGCAACATGGGCCTGATCTTCCAGCAGCAAAAGTTATTGAACGACCGCTCCATCCTGGCCAACGTCATGCTGCCGCTGCTCGTCGTGGGCGCCCACAAGGCGGCCGCCGAGCAGCGCGCGCGCGCCGCGCTCGACAAGGTGGGATTGCTGGACCGCGCCATGGCGCGGCCGCTGTCGCTGTCGGGCGGCGAGCAGCAGCGCGTGTCGATCGCGCGCGCCATCGTCAACCGGCCGCAGATCATCCTGGCCGACGAACCGACGGCCAACCTGGACCGCGCCAGCGCCAACAAGGTGCTCGACGCCCTGAAAGCCTTCCACTCGGTGGGCGTGACCTGCCTCATTTCCAGCCATGACGAACAGATGCTCGACGCCGCCGCCCGCGTGATCCACCTGAAAAACGGCCAGCTGGTGGCCATCGACAAGGCCACGCAAGCGCCCGTCTTCGCGCCGCCCGATCCCGATTTTGCACCGTCCCCCGGCTTGGACGACGCGCAGGGAGAACAGCCATGAGAGGCTGGTTCCGTCAACACCGCTTCGCGCTGGGCTCGGCGCTGATTCATTTACGCAAGTCGCCAGGCGGCTTTCTGTTGAACGTCGTCGTCGTCGCCATTGCCCTGTCGCTGCCGTTCGCCGGCTTGACCATGCTCGACAATGTGCGCCCGATGTCGGAACAGATGTCGGTCGATCCGGAAATCAGCGTCTTCCTGAAGATCGACACGCCGCGCGAACAAGCCGTGGCCCTGGCCAGTTCCATGCGCAAGATCGTGGGCGAGCAAAAGGCAAAGATCGTCTTCATCCCGCGCGAACAGGCGCTCGACACCCTGAAAAACAAGAATGGCCTGGCCGATGTACTGAGCACCTTGGGCGACAATCCCTTGCCCGACAGCTATGTGCTGAAACTCGACGCCTTCAGCAGCGCCAGCGAAGCGCAGGACGTCGATGCGGTGGCGGAACAGCTGCGCCACTTGCCCGGCGTGGAATCGGCGCAAGTCGATTCGGCCTGGGTCAAGCGCCTGGCGGCCCTGCTGGGCGTGCTGCGCCTGGTGCTGCTGCTGCTGGCCATCACCCTGGGCGTGGCCGTGATCGCCGTGGTCTTCAATACCATCCGCCTGCAAGTGATGCAGCAGCGCGATGAAATCAGCATCTCGAAACTGATCGGCGCGACGGACACCTTCATCCATCGCCCCTTCTATTACACGGGTGCTCTGCTGGGCCTGTGCGCCGGCGCGCTGGCCCTGGGCGCCGTGGCGCTGGCCTTGCAACCGCTCAATACCGCGATTGCCGAATTTGCCCGCCTGTATGCGTCCGAATTCCAGCTGGTGCCGCTGGCGCCGCTGCCGATGGCGGGCCTGCTGGCCGTCAGCGCCGGCCTGGGCCTGATCGGCGCCTTCCTCTGCGTACAGCGCCACCTGGCGCGCCTGAACTGACCATCCCTTCCATGGCGGCGCCTTCGGTGCCGCCATGCGTCTCCCATACTGCTGTTATCTTGATATTAAGCAAGTATTCTTAAGGCTCGCTTCAGCCAGAGGCCGTAGACTAGCTACGTGGTCAAATCGCTGTTCAGAGATATATATCAAGCATTAATCCGCCATAGTATTTAGGCTATCAGGACGATTAAATGTGCTGATTGGCACTCTCACGCAGAGAGTGCTAATATAGGGACATACCAAAGGCAGAAGCGCCATGGACGCCAGATGAAGATGGTGCCGCGCTCTGCAAAGTGCAAGACCGAATACGCAAAAACGAACAGACAACAGGACCACGTCGCGTGACGTGGCCAACTGGAACAAAGCAAGACTACGAGGGAGAAAACATGACTATGATGTCCGCAACGTCCGCATTGGTTCCGACCAAAAGTAATGCGCTGGGCCTCGGTTTCACTGGCAATCTGGGCAATATCGACGCCTATATTTCGGCCGTGAACCGCCTGCCCATGTTGACCCACGACGAAGAAATTTCGCTGGCGAAACGCCTGCGCGAAAAAAATGACCTGGCCGCCGCGCAAGAGCTGGTGCTGTCGCACCTGCGCCTGGTGGTCTCGATTGCCCGCGGCTATCTGGGCTATGGCTTGCCGCATGCCGACCTGATTCAGGAAGGCAACATCGGCTTGATGAAAGCCGTGAAACGTTTCGATCCGGACCAAGGCGTGCGCCTGGTGTCGTACGCCATGCATTGGGTGAAAGCCGAGATGCATGAGTACATCCTGAAAAACTGGCGCCTGGTCAAGGTCGCGACGACGAAGGCACAGCGCAAGCTGTTCTTCAACCTGCGCAGCCACAAGACGGGCCTGGACGCGATGACGCCGAAGCAGATCGATGCGCTGGCCAAGCTGCTCGACGTGAAGCGCGAAGAAGTGATCGAGATGGAAACGCGCTTGAGCGGCCGCGACATTGCACTGGAATCGCCGACCGACGATGAAGACGACAAGTTTTCGCCGATCGCCTACCTGTCGTCGGAGCAAAGCGAGCCGACCAAGGTGCTGGAAGCGGAACAAGTGACGCGTTTGCAATCGGAAGGCCTGGAAACGGCCTTGAGCAAGCTGGACGCCCGCTCGCGCCGTATCATCGAAGCGCGCTGGCTGGCCAACGACGACGGCTCGGGTGCCACCCTGCACGCGCTGGCAGAAGAGTTCGGCGTATCGGCCGAACGCATCCGCCAGATCGAAGTGGCGGCGCTGAAAAAAATGAAGGGCGCCTTGGCCGCCTGGGTGTAATCGCAAGCAATGCCGCAATGCAAAAGGCGCCGCAAGGCGCCTTTTAGTTTTACAAGTTGATGTTTATCAACAGATAAACATGGCAGCCCATTAAGCTGCGGCCAAGCCCTTGACGAGGATTTCGGCGACCAATTCATTCAGATCCGCGCCGCGCTCCTTGGCCAGGGTCTGCAATTGCAAGACCAGATCGCTGTTCAGCTTGACGGCGAATGGCACCAGACCCAGGGCCTGGTCGCGCTTGCGCTGCTCGCGGCGGTCGACGACCACCGCTTCCTTACCGAATGCACCGGCGCCGGGAACATTCATCTTTCCCATCAGTTTCTTGGCATCGCTTTTGGCCAGGTCGGTTTTTTTCATGGTTGTTTCCTGATTTTCAAAACAGCCATTTTACGCAGTAATCGGCGCGCCGCGTGGCTGGCGCGTGAATTCATCGGCAGCACGTCAATAGTGCGCCAGAAAAATATCATTTTGTTACTATCATTTTATCCCACGCGTGCACAGGCACGCCCGGGACGCTCTACCTGAAAGGAAAAACATGCATTCTCTGACCCGCTCTTGCCGCACCATGCTGCTTCCCCTGTTCTTCGCCTGCCTGGCCGTACTGGCCGGCTGCGGCGCGGCCGGCAGCGCTGGCGACGCGGAAAACACGCCGCGCAGCGTCACCCACGTGCTGTCGCCGGGCGAACAGGTCGCCATCACGGCCACCGATACCCTGAAACTCGAGCGCGTCAACGACAGCCGCTGCCGCAAAGGCGCTGTGTGCGTATGGAAAGGCTACGTCAGCTACAGTTTCAGCTTGCTCAACAGCGCGGGCGCCACGGACATCGTCCTGTCCGATTCCATGCCCGGCGCTTCCAGTTCCATCACCGTCAACCACCTGACGTTTACCTTGCTCGACGTCGACCCGGCCACGCCGCCCGCACTTAACACAGCCGAGCCCACCTACCGGGTCAAGGTCAAGATCACGCAGGGCGCCCTGCCCCGCTAAGCGCTAGGCATCGTGGCGCTGGCGGCTGTCGGTCGGCGCCTGTTGCCGCTCCAGCATGCCGTAATCGCGCACGACGGCGGCGATGCGCAGCCGGTAATCGTCAAATACGCCCTGCCGGCCAGCCGCTTGCGCCGCGCGATGCGCTTCCAGCTGCCGCCACTGCGCCAACGCCGCCTCGTCGCGAAAGAATGACAGCGATAGCAATTTGCCTGGATCGCTGAGGCTGCTGAAGCGCTCGATGGAAATGAAACCATCGACTTCATCAAGCAAGGGCCGCAGCGCAGCGGCCAGGTCCAGATACTGCTGGCGCCCTTCGGCGCTAGGCCACACTTCAAAAATCACGGCAATCATGCTATTTCTCCCATGCTGAAAACAGGGATGCGGGCATTCAGCGACGGCAGGTATGACCATGTCAGCGGCAAGTCTTCCAGCCTGTCGGCCCACGCTTGCAAACAAGCTGCGGCGATGGCGTGCGCGATGGACTGGCCCGGACAGACGTGGCGGCCATGGCCAAAGCCCGACTCCGCATGGCCGGCGCTGGCCAGCACGACGACGATCATCTGCCCCGCAGGCACGCGCACGCCATCGCATTCCACAACGTCCACCGTGTAGCGGCGCGTGTTATGGATCGAGGGATCATGCCGGCTGACTTCGCGCAGCATGGCCGGCCAGCGCTCAGGCGACGCGCGCAGTTGCGCCAGCAACTCCGGCTGCGCGTGCAAGGCAACGATGGCATTGCCCAGCAAGCCGGCCGTGGCGTCGCACGTCTGCGACAGCAAGCCCACGAGGTTGGCCAGCAGGCCGCTCCCCATGGCATCGGTCTCTGTCGCGATACTGGCCAGCAGGCTGCCCGGCCTCGCGTTGCCCTCGCGCAGCAAGTGGCCCAAACCTTGCAGCAGGGAATCGGCAGCCTCCTGCGCGCCAGCCAGTTGTTCACCATTGCTCAGCGGCGACAGGCAAGCAACAAAATCGCGCGTCCAGGCGGCCAGCGCCGGCCATTGCGCTGGCGCAAAGCCCAGCAAGTGGGCCATGACGAACAGCGGCAGTTGAAAAATCGCCTCGTTCAGCTGGGCGGCGCTGGCGGGAACGCGGTCACCAGCGAGATGTGCGACCTGCCGCTGCAGCCGCGCCAGGTCCACCTGGGCCAAGGCGCGCGCCAGCACCTGTTTCGGCACGGCATGCCGCTCGCCATCGTTCATGCGCACCAGTTCGGCAAAAATCGCACCGCACGGCGTGCCTGCCAGATTCTGCGGCACGCCCAAGCCCGGCGGGCGCACGCGGCAAGCGGGATGCTCGAGCACGGCCTGCACGCCGGCCGCGCCCGTCGCCAGCCAGCAATCGAGTGCCGCATCGAAACGCAGCGGCGGGCCGTCCGCCAGGCGGCGATAGTAGTCATACGGCGCCGCATGGGTGACGGCGGAAAAAGGGTCGGCGGGATCGGCGAGATGCATGCGCATTCCATTGCAGTGAGGTGGGGACACGAGTATGCTGGTCCTTCCACCACAACACTTCGCCAGCGAACGAATCATGGATGACAAACTTCCCTCGGCCGACATGGGCCTGGCGCAACTGGCCGGCGCCATCGCCGAACCGGCCCGCGCGCGCATGCTGTGCAGCCTGCTCGATGGCCATGCGCGCACGGCCACGGAATTGTCGACGCTGGCCGAAGTGGGCGCCTCGACGGCCAGCGCCCATCTGACCCGCTTGCGCGACGATGGCTTGCTGTCAATGGTGGCGCAGGGCAAGCACCGCTATTACCGCCTGGCCAGCGCGGAAGTGGGCCAAGCCCTCGAAGCGCTGCTGGTGGTGGCCGGCGTGCCGGCAACGCCGTTTACCCCTTCGACACCGGACCGCTTGCGCCATGCGCGCACCTGCTACGACCACATGGCCGGCACCGTCGCCGTCGCCCTGCACGACCAGTTGCACGCGCAGGGCTGGCTGCTGGACGACGGCGGAGAATATCGTCTGTCGGAAGCGGGCGCGGCCGGCATGGCGGCCCTGGGCATCGACGTGCAGCAATTGCTCCAGCAGCGCCGCCGCTTCGCCTGCGCCTGCCTGGACTGGAGCGAACGGCGTGCCCACCTGGGCGGCGCGCTGGGAGCCGCCCTGCTGCAACTGGCCCTGCGCCAGCGCTGGGCCGAGCGCGAACTCGACAGCCGCGCCCTGCGCATCACGCCGGCCGGCGAGCGGCGCCTGCTGGCCGCCTTCGGCGCTTGCTGAGGGACAGACGATGATCACATTCCAGGGCCTGGCCAAACAGTACGGCAGCTTCGAAGCCGTCAAGCCGCTGACCTTGCAAGTGGGCAAAGGAGAAGTCTTCGGCTTCCTGGGCCCGAACGGGGCGGGCAAGACCACCACCATCCGCATGCTGATGGGCATCCTCGTGCCCAGCAGCGGGCGCGTGCTGGTTGACGGTCTCGACTGCCACCGCGACGGCGCCGCCGTCAAGCGCAAGGTCGGCTATTTGCCCGACAATCCCATCTTTTACGACTATTTGCGGGGCCGTGAAATCCTGCAATTCGTGGCCGAAATGCATGGTTTTTCACGCATGGAAGCGGCCGCCCGCGCCGCGCGTCTGCTGGCGGAATTCGGCCTCGATGAAGCGAGCGAGGATTTCGCCGTCAATTACTCGCTGGGCATGAAAAAGAAACTGGGCCTGGCTTGTGCGCTGATACACGATCCGGCCGTGCTGATCCTCGACGAACCGATCAACGGCCTCGACCCGCGTGCTTCGCGCGACGTGCAGGAACGCTTGCTGCGCATCGCCGCGGCCGGCACCACCATCTTCGTTTCCACGCATTTGCTCGATATGGCGCAAAAACTGTGCAGCCGCGTTGCCATCATCCACCGGGGCGCCCTGGTCGCCACGGGCAGCCTGGACGATATCCGCCGGCAGCTGTCCAGCGACGGCAGCCTGGAAGACCTCTTTTTACAGCTCACCGACGAAACGGCCACCGCGTGATGCCCGCACCACCAGGCGCCTGGCGCGCCGTCTGGCTGCTGACCCGCTTGCGCCTGCAGCTCCTGCTCAACGTCAGCGGCCGGGGCTTGGCGTTCAATCGGGGGGGCAAGAGCCGGCCCGCCACGCCAGGCAAGAAACGGGGACGCTGGCTGCTGGGCGCGCTGCTGCTCTTGCCCATGCTGTTTTCCTCCGGCAATATCGCCCGCCACAACCTGCTGAACATGCATTGCCTGCTCGACCAAGTGGCCGTTTGCCAGGCCAAGGGCAGCATGAACGCGGGCGAGCGCGTGCTGGCGCCCGTCATCGCCCACTTGATCGAGCAACCCTTCAGTACGGCGCTGGCGGGCGCCCTGACCCTGCAATTGGCCCTGCTGTGGCTGGTCAGCGTTCTGCTGCCGCTGGGCATGGGAGAACTGTCGAAGCCGGACTGGTACCTGGAATGGCTGGTCACCCTGCCCGTCGAGAAAAGCAATTTGCTATGGGCGCGCGTGCTCGAACGCACGCTGGTCAACCCGCTCGGCCTGCTGGTGCTGTGGCCGTGCACCACCATGATCGCCTGGTATTCGGGCCAGGGCTGGTTTTCGCCGCTGTCGGGTCTCCTTGCCTGCCTGCTCCTGCTGGCCCTGGCGGCCATGCTGCGTACCCTGGTCGACACGGGCTTGCGCCTGTCGCTCAGCCCCGCGCAGCTGGGCAACCTGCAGGCGCTGCTGTCGGTTGCCGGCCTGTTTCCCATGTATATGGGCATGTCGTTCGGCATGGGCACGGGCGGCTTTGCCCACGCGTGGGCGGCGGCCATGCCCGCCTGGAGCGCCTGGACGCCACCGGGCCTGCTGGTGAGTTTGCTCAATGCCAAGGGTGCGGCGGCAGCGCTGCCGGCCGCCCTGCTGCTGGCGCAATGCCTGTGCCTGATGCTGCTGGGCATGGCGCTGCTGCGCCGCCAGCTGCGCCACGGCGTGGTGGGCGCCGGCCAGCGCGAAGCCAGCCGCAAGCCGTTCCCGGCGGCACCGCCCACAGGCAAGTGGCACGCCAGCATCGGTACGGTGATCCAGCGCCGCGAACTGACCTTGCTGCTGCGCGACCGCAATTTTCTCGTGCAAACCCTGCTGCTGCCCTTGCTGATCCTCGGCGGTCAGGCCGTATTCTCGGGTCAGGCGCGCGACCTGCACGAATTGCTGTCCAGCCCCGCCTTGCTGGCCTCCACCGGCTTTTTCCTCGGCACGTATGTGCTGATGATGTCGGCCTTCCAGACCCTCAACAAGGAAGGCGGCGCGCTGTGGCTGCTGTACACGTTTCCCGTTTCCGTCGAACAGGCACTGCGGCAAAAGGCACAGCTGTGGGCCGCGCTGGCCCTGCTGTATCCATTGATACTGTTCGGCGCGGCGCTGGCATGGCAAGACGCCTGGCGCTGGGAAATGGCGGGTTTGATGCTGCTGGCGCTGGCCGGCATCCCCCTGTATTCGCTGATCGCCGTGGCGCTGGGCGTGTTTGCCAGCGATCCTCTGGCGACCGAGGCGACGTCAAAAATACGGCCTGCCTGCACGTATCTGTACCTGCTGCTGACCGGCCTGTACATCACCGCGCTGGCGGCCGGCAGCCTGGCGCAGCAGCTGGCCTTCGTCGTGCTGACGGCGGCACTGGCTGTGGCCCTGTGGCAAAAAGCGCGCGATGAAATACCCTACCTGCTCGATCCGGCCGCCTCGCCGCCAGCCAGAGTTTCCGCGTCGGACGGCCTGATCGCCGCCATGCTGTTCTTCACCCTGCAAACCCTGGCCTTGCTCCTGCTTAAGGGCAAGGTGGCCGAGCCGCTGGCGCAAGTGGCCATCGCCTTCGGCGGCGCCGGCGCGCTCACGTACGCGCTGGTGCGCCTGGTCTACTGGCGCAGCAGGACGGCCGGCGTGCCGCGCATCGCACAGGGCCGCCAGCCGTGGCGCTGGGGAGTCGCCGGCGCCTGTGCCGCGGCGCTGTTCGGCATCGGCTACGCGGCCCTGTTGCCGCCAGCATCGTCACCATTGATGCATATCAATGGCAACGGGCTGTGGCTGCTGGCCCTGGGCGTGCTGGCCGCGCCCCTGTGCGAGGAATTCATCTTCCGTGGTTTGCTGCAGGGCGGCTTGCGCCGCTCGCTGCCGGCCTGGCAGGCGATCACTGTCGCCGCCGCCCTGTTTGCCATCGTGCATCCACCGGCCGCCATGCTGCCCGCCTTCGCGCTGGGCCTGTGCGCGGGCATCGCATACGAGCGCAGCGGCTCGCTGCTGGCGCCCATGCTGGTGCATGCAGGCTACAACGCCGCCCTCCTCGCGTACCAGTTGCAAGGATAGATACAGGCACAGACAAGTTTGCTAGAATCGCACACGATTTCCGTCCGTATCCCAACCAATGACTACGCACAGATCACGCATGAATCCACGCCTGTTTGCACCATGTATCCTCGTTGCGCTGCTGAGCGGCTGCACGGTACTCGCCCTGCGCCCCAACAGCGGCGTCGAAAACCGCACGTTCACCGTGCAGGAAACCCCGCGCCTGCGCATCGACGCGCCCAAGGCGCGCATCCAGAACCCCATGCCCAACGACCACTTCATCGGCATCGCCCTGTCCGGCGGAGGCAGCCGCGCGGCCAATTTCTCGGCCGCCTCGCTGGAGCAACTGGAACAGTTCGGCCTCGTCAGCGGTGCCTCGGCCATCTCCGGCGTGTCGGGCGGCGCCATCGCGGGCGGCTACTATGCGCTGCATGGCAAGCAGACGGACTGGCCCTTGCTGCGCAGCAAGCTGAAAACGGATTTCTTCGGCCAGACCATTCTGAAACCGGCCAACCTGACGACGATGTTGTTGACGAACAAGACGCGTACCTCGTTCCTGTCCGACGTGTTTGACGATGTGCTGTACGACAAGAAAACCTACGAGGACTTGCCGCACGACGGTCCCATCTTCCTGGCCAACGCGACGGACGCCACCGATGGCGGCAAGCGCGTGGTGTTTTCCTATGAGTATTTTTACGGCACCCTGCATTCGCCGATCCAGGATATCCGCCTGGCCACGGCCGTGGCCACCTCGGCCGCCTTTCCCGGCGTGTTCGATTCCGTCACCTTCGAGCGTTTCCGCCCGAAAAACACCTTCGTGCCGGAGCTCGGTTCCGAGTCGCGCGAATCGCCGTCGTACGTGCACCTGTTCGATGGCGGCGCGGCCGACAACCTGGGCGTGGAAACCCTGTGGGACGTGGCCTTGACGCAGCTGTACGGCAACGACATGGCCGTCGTGCCGCCGCGTTTGAACAGCAAGCCCTTCATCCTCATTTCCATCGATGCCAACGCGCCCAATTCCAGCGCCGTATTCGAAAAGATGTCGGACGAGCGCCAGCCGCTGGACCGCATCTTCAACAAGAATATCTACGATGCCGTCGACGCCCTGTTTTCGCGCCAGCGCAAGGAAAACCTCGTCAAGATGGGCTTTGGGCAAGCGCGCTTCGATACCATCACGCATGAAAATTTTGGCGACCTGAGCCAGAAATTCGTCAAGGGCAAGCGGACCTCGGCCTTTGCCATCCCCGTACTGTGCCGTCCCCACTTGGGCCAGTACCGCTGCGAAGTCGACGCGGCCGATCCGCTGCCGGGCCAGATCCGCACGCGGCTCGAAGGCTTTGCCTGGCATATTTCCATCGACCAGATCGCCTCGCTGGCGCTGCGCCTGGCCAGCGGCGATGCGCAAGTCGATGGTGCCCGCAAGGAAGAGCGCGCCGCCCTCGTCAAGCTGCAACGCCTGGCCACGCAGACGAAAACCCATCTGAAGCTGACGGGCCCGGAAAATTGCAGCCCGGAAGTGCTGCAATCGGCGCTGTACAGCGCGGCGCGCGTGCTGATCCTCGACGACGAGGAATCGCGCTTCGCCCTGTGCGACTACATGCTGGCGGGCCAGCTGATCAATGACGACACCGTCTGCAAGCAGCGCTATGTGCACGCCGTGCCCCGTTTTGCCATCGAAAGCGAAGATTTGCAGTACCGCAACTTGAGTTCGGACGGCAATTCCGTGAACGTGCCGATACGCTGCAAGAAGTGAGCGGGCACGAAAAAGCCCGCACGATCGCTCGTGCGGGCTTTAGCGCAAGGATTCCAAGCGCCCGGTTGATTTAGATCAACCGACTACGCCTGCGCATGTAGCTGCGGCTTAACGCACCTTCCAGTTCCTGCTCCGATTTATGCTGGTTCACCGTGTACAGGGCCCACAGGGCCGCCGGCACCCAGCCGATCACAGTGCACTGCAAGATCAAGGCGGCGGCACCGGCCAGCGGGCGCCCCAGCATGAAAAACGTGAGACACGGAAGTAGCAAGGCTATCAGCAATCGCATCACGACATACTCTCCTTCAAAATAGAGCAGCGGACAAGGGCCGGTATCCGGTCCGTCCCCCGCCCGCTGCGTACTGCTCCTTATAGATGCACGGCTATCTGCGGCATCAGGTCGTCAAACGTGCGACCGTTGCCGTTTTCGCCGATGGCGTGCATCTTCCATTCGCCGTTATGGCGGTACAGCTTGGCCATGATCTGTGCCGTGTGGGTACCTTGCACAGACAGGTTGAAACGCGCGACTTCCTGGTTATTGCTGGCATTCAAGATGCGGCAATAGGCGTTTTCCACCTGCGAGAAATTCTGGCCAGTAAAGCTGTTGACGGTGAAAACGAGGCTTTTCACGTGTGCCGGCACTTTCGACAGATCGACATTGATCTGTTCGTCGTCGCCATCGCCCGCGCCCGTACGGTTGTCGCCCGTGTGGACAATGCTGCCGTCCTTGCTTTTCAGCTGGCGGAACCAGACGATGTCGGACGTGCTCTTGTTTTCATCGAACATGACGCACGACGCGTCCAGGTCGACGGCTTCCGTCTTCGAACCGAAACCGAGGAAACCCTTGGTCTTGGCCGCATCCCAGCCCAGGCCCATGGTGATACGGGTCAGGGTGGTACCAGCTTCTTTGTCCAGAGAAATCTTCTGGCCTTTGCTCAAATTGACAGACATACGCATAGCTCCTGTTTGCTTGGTTACATCAAATATTAGTTACGCCGGCTTGCTTTGGGTCCAGGCGAGGAAGGCCGCGCGGTTGCGCGAGCACACGAGGATTTTTCCCGTGCCTGAAAACTTCAATACCATGCCCTCGCCGCTGGTCTGGCTATTGATCAAATTGCCCAGAAAGCCGCCGCTGCTGCCGGTCGTCATGGAAATTTCGTATTGCAGGCGGTTATCCCAGCACACGACGTGCGAGTTATCGATCACCACGTCTTTGCCAGGCGTCACTTCCAGTATCGACATCGCGCCAAAACCGGACACCGCCAACTGGCCGCTGCCTGCCGTCTCGGTAATGAAAAAACCACCGCTCTGGGCAAACAGCGCATTGCCAAGGCTCTGCGTGCGCACCTTCAATTCCACGCCAGAACTGGCCGCCACGAAGGCGCCGTCGCTGATCATGTATTGCTGGGCGCCAACCTCGAGCACCCGCATCGCGCCAGGCAGAGTCGGCGACAACAGACAGTCGCCGTCGCCCCGCATGGCTTCGATATGCTGCTGAAAGAACGATTCCCCGTTGGCAAAGGTGCGCATCAGCGCGGCGCCTATGCCGCCAGTCATCTTGCCTTTCAGCTCAAGATTGGTTTCCATCATCACCATCGCATTGGATTCGCAATAAATCTTCTCACCCTTGGCAAGCGACACATGCAGGAACGGGTCGACGTCCCCGGTAATATTGAAAACTGGCATACCTGTTCCTTCCTCAACTCAGTAATGATGGGGGCGGTCCACACTGCGGACCGCCTTGAGTGCTTACAACTTAAACACCGACACCAAAGGAGGCAGCCAGTGGGCCCAGACCGCCCTTATATCCCTGGCCGATGGCCTTGAATTTCCAATCGGCGCCATTGCGGTAGATTTCGCCGAAGACCATCGCCGTTTCGGCCGAGCCGTCTTCCGACAGGTCGAAGCGGGCGATTTCCGTGTTGCCGTTGGCATTCACGCAACGCACGTACGCCTTCGATACCATACCAAAGTTTTGCTTGCGCGCTTCGGCATCGTGAATCGTGACGCAGACGGCGATCTTGTCGATCTCGGCTGGCACTGTGGCCAGGTCGACCATGACGGTTTCATCATCGCCATCGCCAGCGCCCGTGGTGTTGTCGCCCGAGTGGGTGACGGAACCGTCGCTCGATTTCAGGTTGTTGTAGAAAATCATGTCGACGTCGGCGCGTACCTTGCCGTCCGCCTTCAACAGGAATACGGAACCGTCGATGTCGAACGCGGCGCCATCGGTGGCGCGGGCATCCCAGCCCAGGCCGATGATCATCTTCGAGATGCCAGGAGCTTCTTTGCTCAGGTTGACGTTGCCGCCTTTTTGCAGACTGATTGCCATGATGTATTTCTCCTATGTGAAATAAAAGTCCAGCGAATAATTAACTTGCAAAACACCTGGCGCCCTCCACCGGCCCGACTCCCCAGGCCGGCGGCGGCGCTTGCTGCATCACGCTGGCAAACGGGTGTGGCGTTTGCCGCGTATCTCTTACGCCTTGGCTGCTGCTTCCAGCTCAGGCTGTTTATCTTCCGTGCCTTCCAGCAAGGCCATGCGTCGCTTGTAACGGATCGACGACCACAGCGAGGCGAGAATGAAGGCCACGCCGATCAGACCCGTGAAGATCTCGGGAATGTGGAACTTCATGCTGACCAACATGATCACGGCCAGGATACCGATCGCATAGTGCGCGCCGTGCTCCAGATAAACAAACTCGTCGAGCGTACCCTTGCGCACCAGGAACACCGTCATCGAACGCACGAACATCGCGCCGATAGCCAGGCCCAGCATGATGATCACGACATCCTTGGTGATGGCAAACGCGCCGATCACGCCGTCAAAGCTGAACGAAGCGTCGAGCACTTCCAGATACAGGAAGCCGCCAATACCGCCGCGCTTGACGATGTCGCCCATGTTGCCGTCGCCGTTATCGCCTTCCAGCAAGCCGCTGATCACGTCGACACCCACGTAGGTCAGGATACCCCACAGGCCGGCCGTCAGGACCACCAGTTTCTGGCCTTCTTCGATCATCGACAGGCTGGCCATCAGGGTGCCCAGCGCGATCATCACGGAAATCGATGATACCTTGCCCAGCGCGCCCAGTTTTTCTTCAATACGGCCCAACCAGTGCGTTTCTTTTTCATCGTCCAGCAGGAAGTTCAGGAACACCAGCAGCAGGAAGATGCCGCCGAAGGCCGCCACTTCCGCATGGTGATTCGTCAGGTGCATCGAGTACTGTTCAGGATTGCTCAGTGCCAGATTCCAGACTTCCATCAAGCCCAGGTCCGCCGCTTGCGCCACGATGACCAGCGGGAACAGCAAACGCATGCCGAAGACGGCGATGATGATGCCGACGCCCAGAAATAGGCCCTGCCAGAACTTGTCCCAGTTCTTCAGCACCGAAGCATTGACCACCGCGTTGTCGAACGACAGCGAGACTTCCATCACGCCCAGGATCACCGCGATACCGAGCGCCGCCAGCATCGTCTGCACGCCACCGTGCGTGTAACCCCACCAGGCGGAAATGCCCAGGCAGATAAATGTCACTAGAAATGACACTCTGAAATGTTTCATCGATAGTTCCCTTTATCCAAATTCAATGGAACGTAGTATAGGGACGTGCGACACATTTAAAAATAGAAGATAATGGAAGTATTACTTCGTAAAAACAGAAGATAGAGGGTGTAGCGATGAAAACCACGGGCTTCAATTACCGCCATTTGTACTTCTTTTGGGTGGTCGCCAAGGAAGGCGGCGTGACGCGCGCGGCTGAACGGCTGGGACTGGCCGTGCAAACCATCAGCACGCAGCTGGCCCTGCTGGAAAAAGAATTGGGCAAATCCCTGCTGCAGCCGCAGGGACGGCGTTTGGTGCCGACGGAAGCGGGCCGCCTGGCGCTCGGCTATGCGGACCAGATTTTTTTGCTGGGCGAGCAGATGCAGGACGCGCTGGCCGATGCGGACGCGGAAAAGATGCGCCTGACGGTGGGCATTTCCGATTCCCTGCCGAAACTGATGGCGTATCGCATGCTCGACGCCACGCGCAGCCTGGACCAGCCCATCAAACTCGTGTGCCTGGAAGATGAATTCGAATCTCTGCTGGCCGACTTGGCCCTGCACAAGCTGGATCTGGTGCTGACGGACCGTGCCGTGCCGGCCGGCGCCAGCCTGCGCGTGTCCAGCCACCTGTGGGGCGAGAGCGCCATGAAGCTGTTCGGCATCCCCGCGCTGGCGGAACAGTACCGCGACAATTTCCCGCACAGCCTGCACGGTGCGCCATTCCTGCTGCCCGCGCGCAACAACGCCTTGCGCGGGCGCATCGACGAATGGATGGTGCAGCAAGGCGTGCGCCCGGACGTGGTCGGCGAATTCGAGGACAACGCCATGCTCAACGCGTTTGGCCGCAAGGGCCTGGGCCTGTTCTTCGCGTCCGCCAGCCTGGCGGCCGATATCGAGGAACAATTCGGCGCCGTGCTGGTCGGCGACGCCTCATCCCTGCGCGAACAGTTTTACGTCATCTCGAACGAGCGCAAGATCATGCACCCGGCGCTCGACGTGATCCTGGCGGCCATCCAGGGGACGACAAAGATTCACAAGGAAAGCTGATAAATCCATTCGAAAATAACGTTTGAATAATCAATCAAAAGCGATTGTAATAAAGCCTGAGACAAACACGCGCCCAGCCCTCGCCGGCAGGGCGCGATCACCATAAAAAACAGGAGCGGCACCATGTCCACGGCAGGCAAGACGATCGATATTCCCGATCTCATCAATAACAACAAGATCGGCTCCTTCCAGATCGGCATGCTGATCCTGTGCGGGCTGTGCGTCATCATGGATGGCTTCGACGTGCAGGCGATGGGCTATGTGGCCCCGGCCATCATTGCCGACTGGCACGTGAGCAAAGCCAACCTGGGCCCCGTGTTTGGCGCGGGCTTGCTGGGCATGCTGGTCGGCTCGCTCGTCTTCAGCATCACGGCCGACAAATTCGGCCGCCGTCCCGTGCTGATCGGCTCGACCATCTTCTTTTCGCTCTGCATGCTGGTCACGCCGCTGGCAACGACCATCGAGCAATTGCAGCTGATCCGTTTCATCACGGGACTGGGCCTGGGCGCCGTGATGCCGAACGCCATGGCCCTGGCTGGCGAATACAGCCCCCTGCGCAAGAAAGTCACGCTGATGATGCTGGTCTCGTGCGGCTTTACCCTGGGCGCCGTGCTCGGTGGCTTGCTGTCCGCCGCGCTGATTCCCGCCTTCGGCTGGCAATCCGTGTTTTACGTGGGCGGCGTGGTGCCGCTGGTCATCGGCGTGCTGATGTTCTTCCTGCTGCCGGAATCGATGCAATTCCTCGTGCTCAAGAAACGCAAGCTGGACAAGGTCGCCAAGTGGCTCAAACGCATCGACCCGACGGTCACCATCACGGCCGACACGCAATACGTCGTGCATGAGAAGGAACACAAGGGCGCGCCCGTGCTGCAATTGTTTACAGGCGGCCGCGCCAAGATGACGATACTGCTGTGGGTCATCAACTTCATGAATTTGCTGAACTTGTATTTCCTGTCAAACTGGCTGCCGACCATCGCCAAGGAAGCGGGCCTGTCGACGGCCAACGCCGTGCTAGCCGGCACGGCCCTGCAAGTGGGCGGCACCATCGGCACCCTCGTCATGGGCCAGCTGATCGACCGCTCGAGCTTCCGCCGCATCCTGCTGCCGTGCTTCCTGGTCGCCGCCGTGGCCATTGCCCTGATCGGCCGTCCGGACGTGTCGCTGGCCTTCCTGTTCATCACGATTTTCATCGCCGGCTTTTGCGTGGTGGGCGGCCAGCCTGCCGTCAACGCCCTGGCGGCCAGCTACTATCCGACCACCCTGCGCTCGACGGGCATCGGCTGGAGCCTGGGCATCGGGCGCATCGGCTCCATCATCGGCCCCGTGCTTGGCGGCGAGCTGATCCGCCTGAACTGGCCCAACAGCACGATTTTCCTCGTCGTCGCCATCCCGGCCATCGTCTCGGCCGTCATGGTCTTTGCCATGCGCGGCGGGCCGCAAGCGGCCCCCGCCAAGGTAGCGGCCTGAGGCCGGCGCATTGGCTAGTTGAACCGTACGCCGTCATAAAGTTGCATGTTTTATACTCAAATGCTCATCCATTTCAGTGAACCGACATGACCAATCTTGCCAATGACGGCGCCGCAAGCAGCCTTCTGGAAACAGCCTGGACCCAGCGCGAAGAAACGCTCTACAGAGCCCTGTTCGGGGACCTGGGACCGGGCATCTATCCGCTCGACCTGTCGCTGTTCGAACAGATGTTCAACTGCACCCAAGTCGATCCGCGCTGGCTGCATATCGGCGTGTTCGAATGCCCGCCGACACCCGAGCGGCCGCACTGGGTCTATGTGTCGTCGGGCCTGTCCAATCCATGGGACGACGAACCCGATGCGGACGAAGAGTGGACGGGACTGGGCCGCGAACTGCTGCTGGAATGCCCGCAGCAGTCGCCATGGGCGCTGGCGCTGGTGCGCAGGTTCGCCGCGTATCAGATGCTGCTGGCGGCTGGCCGCTTCGGTGACCAGGAACCGCTGGACGCCTGGGACCGCATGTCCGTTGGCGGCCCCATCGATGGCCAGCAGTCCGCGCTGAGCGCCATCATCATGGTGCCCAGCGAACATTACCCCGAAGAATATGCACTGGTCTCGGGAAAATTTGCCTTCCTGCAGATTATCGGCCTCAGCGCTGCCGAGCTGGCGCATGGCCGCACGCACGACTTCGAGGACTTGTTGCAGACGCTGGGCGACCAGGGCGCCGCGCCGCTGGTCGACGCCGCACGCCGCAGCATCGTGTAAAACCGCAGGGCCGATTCGCCGGAAATTAGGATACTGCGCCCTTCGTCGTTTAAGATGACGTTTTACCAGCCCATCTTCAGCGCCCCCATGCACAATGTCTTGCTAGTCCTGCTCGCCCTCTTCCTGGTCGCGCTGAACGGTTTTTTTGTTGCCGCCGAGTTTGGCATCGTCACATTGCGGCGCACGCGCATCCGCGCCATCGCCAAGACGCAGGGACTGCGGGGCCGCATCCTGGCCAAGGTGCATGGCCAGCTGGACGCCTATCTGTCCGCCTGCCAGCTGGGTATCACCCTGGCGTCGCTGGGCCTGGGCTGGGTCGGCGAACCGGCGTTCGCCGGCTTGCTCGAGCCGCTGTTCGGCGCCATCGGCGTCACGTCGCAAGAGCTGATCCATGGCGTCTCCTTCGTCGTCGCCTTCAGCGTGATTTCCTTCCTGCACATCGTCGTGGGCGAACTGGCGCCTAAATCAATGGCCATCCGCAACCCGGAAGCCGTCGGCCTGTGGAGCGCGATTCCTCTGTACGGCTTTTACTGGACCATGTATCCGGCCATCTACCTGCTCAACGCCAGCGCCAACTGGGTGCTGCGCCTGGCGGGCCTGTCCGGCAAGGGCGGCCACGATGCCCATTACTCGTCCGAAGAACTGAAACTGATCCTGCGCACCAGCCAGCCCGGCGAAAAGTTTACGCGCGACGAGCGCAACATCCTGGCGCAGTCGCTCGATTTCGAACAGATGACGGTGTCGGACCTGATGCGCCCGATCAATGAAGTGATCGCCCTGCACGCGTCGAATACCCTGGAAGAAAACCTCGACACGGTGCTGCGTAACCGCTTCAGCCGCTACCCGTATTTCGACACGAATGAAGACGACGTGCTCGGTGTCGTGCACCTCAAGGATCTGTTCTTTGCCCAGCAGGCGGGCAAGCCGATCACCTCGCTCACGCCGTTCCTGCGTCCCGTGGACATCATTTCCGCCCGCACGCCGGCACTGGAACTGTTCCGCCGCTTTCGCGACGGCGCGCCCCACTTCGCCCTGATCGGCGAAAAGGGCAAGCGCCCGCTGGGCTTCATCACCCTGGATAACTTGCTCGGCGCCATGGTCGGCGAAATCCGCGATGAATTCCGCCGCAATGAAAACGACTGGCTCAAGCAGAGCGACGGCACCCTGATCGGCAAGGCCAGCCTGCCCATCTTCTCGCTCGAACGCATCCTCGGCATCGATATCGAAAACGAGGAACTGGGGCTGGACGACGTGGAATCGGTGGGCGGCTTGATCATGGTCAAGCTCGGTGACATTCCGAAGCAGGGCCAGCGCATCACCTTTGTCGACTTCGACATCGTCGTCAAGAAGATGAACGGGCCCCGCATCGTGCTCATTAAAGTGATCCCGAAGCAGGAGCGCGATCTGGATGCGGATTTAAGAGATTAACTACTTCTTGCTCGTCAGGGTATCTTTGCCCTGCGGCACGGTGGTCTCGCCTACCGTCCATGTTTGCAGCAAGCTGTACAGCACGGCCAGCAGGGTCGGCCCGATAAAGATGCCGACGAAGCCGAAGGCCAGCACGCCGCCCAGCACACCGAGCAGCACAAGCAAAAACGGCAGGCTGCTGCCGCGGCTGATCAGCATGGGTTTCACCACGTTATCCACGCCGCTGATCAGCAAGCCTCCCCACACCAGCATGAAGATGCCCCAGCCCGTCTGGCCGTCATTGAACAGCCAGATGGCCGCGCCGCCCCAGATCAAGGGCGGTCCCACGGGGATCAGCGAAAAGATAAAGGTGGCCACGCCCAAGAGGGCCACGGCCGGCACGCCGGCGATCAGAAAACCCACCACGGCCACCAGCGCTTGCGCCAGCGCCGTGCCCAGCAAGCCGTACATGACACCGCGCACGGTGCGGCTGATGGTCAGGCCCACGCCCGGCGCGCTGTCGCCGATGATGCGGCCGGCGCCCGTCATCAGGGCGCGGCTCAGCTGCTGGCCGTCGCGGTAGAGGAAGAAGCTGACGAACACGGCCAGGCTGGTCTGTGCCAGGCCCGTACCCAGCAGGATGCCGCCGGAAGCGAGGAAATGGCGCGCCGGTTCCAGCATCGTCTTGCCTAAATTGAGTAATTCCTCGCGGTCGGCGAGCAGGCGGTCCACGTAGCCGGCGATGGTTTCGCCCACCACGGGAATGCTGGCCAGCCAGGCCGGTGGATGCAGGCTGCCCGTTTCCAGTGCCGCGCGCAGCTGTTCATAGATGCGCGACACATTGTCGGCCAGGTTGTAGGTAACGAGGGCCAGCGGCAGCACGATGACGAGCAGCAGCGACAGGGTCATGATGGCGGCCGCCCAGTTGCGCCGGCCTTTCAGGCGTTCGAGCAGCAGCAGGTACAAAGGCCAGCTGGAAATGCCCACGCAGGCGGCAAACAGCATGGCGGCCAGGAAGGGCCGCAAGACGAAAAAGCAGCCGATCAACAGGAAGATGATGGCTGCCAGGCGGGCGTGGGGCTCGAAACGTTTGTCCATGTACTGCATGTCCTGAAGATGGCGCCTAGCGGCGCGACCGGATCAGGATAGCAGAAGTTTAAGATCGTGCGCGATGGCGGCCGGCTTTTCGCCGTGGCGCACGAACAGGCGGATCTTGCCGTCGCGGTCGAAGACATAGGTACCGGCCGTGTGGTCGACCGTGTAGCTGCTGTCCGTCTCGCCCTCGACCTTGGCGTAATACACCTTGAATTCCTTGGCCACCTTGGCCGTCGCGGCCGCGTCGCCATACAGGCCGACGAAACGCTTGTCGAAGGCCGGCACATATTCGGCCAGCAAGGTTTGCGTGTCGCGCTCGGGGTCGACGGTGACGAACAGCACTTGCACTTTGTCCGCCTGCGGGCCCATTTCCCGCATCACCTGGGCCATGTCGGCCATGGTGGTGGGGCACACGTCCGGGCATTGCGTATAGCCGAAGAACACCAGCACCAGCTTGCCCTTGTAGTCGGCCAGGGTGCGCGGGTGGCCCGTGTGGTCCGTCAGCGCAAACTCGCGCGCGTAGCCGAGGCCCGTCACGTCCGTGTTCTTGAAGGCCAGCTTGGTCGCCGCAGGCTTGCCGCAGCCGGCCAGGACGGCGACCAGCGCGGCCGCCAACAACAGGGTCAGGGTTTTTTTCATGTGCCGATAGGAATGTAGTGGTCGACCAGCAAGGCCGCGAACAGCAAGGCCAGGTAGATGATGGAAAACGTAAACGCCTTGCGCGCGATCAAGTCCGTGTAATGGCGGTACATCTTCCACGCGTAATACAGGAAGCCGGCGTTGAGCACCACGGCCGAAGCCAGGTAGATCAGGCCGCTCATGCGCACGGCGTACGGCAGCAAGGTGGTGGCGGCCAGCGCGATCGAATACAGCCAGACGTGAAATTGCGTGAACTTCAAGCCGTGCGTGACGGGCAGCATGGGCAGGCCCGAGCGCGCGTAATCGTCGCGGCGGTACATGGCCAGGGCCCAGAAATGCGGCGGCGTCCACACAAAAATGATCAGGACCAGCAGCCAGGCCTGCATCGGCACGTCGTTGGCGACGGCCGCCCAGCCCAGTGCGGGCGGCATGGCGCCGGACAGGCCGCCGATGACGATGTTCTGTGGCGTGGCGGGTTTGAGCACCATGGTGTAGATCAAGGCATAGCCGACAAAGGTGACAAAGGTCAGCCACATGGTCAGCGGATTGACGAGGTGATACAGAATCGCCATGCCCAGGCCGCCGATCACCAGCGCGAATACCACCGTCTGTTTCACCGTGATGTCGCCCATGGCCATCGGACGGCGCGCCGTGCGGGCCATGCGCGCATCGATCTCGCGCTCGGCCAGGCAATTGACGGCAAACGCGGCGCCGGCCAGCAGCCAGATACCGATGGTGCCGAACACCACCGCGCGCCAGTCAGGCAACTCCTCGCTGGCCAGGAACATGCCGATGACGGCGCAAAACACGGCCAGTTGCGTCACGCGGGGCTTGGTCAGCGCCCAATATTGGGCGATGCGGGGGGATGGTTTACGGCTGATGGTCTGAGTAGTCATTTATGCGATACGGGAAGGACTGGCTGGTGCCGAGGGCACTGGCGCGGAGGCGGAAGCAGATTTCCGCGCTACATCGAGTTGGAATTTAGCCTTGTAGTTTAACATGGTCAGCAATAACACGAGCAGCGCCGCCCCGCCGTTATGCAGGACGGCAATCGACAATGGCCAGCTCAGGTAAATCGTCGCCAGGCCCGTGGCCGCCTGCAGAACCAGCACCAGCGCCACCCAGCGGGCCGTGCTGCGCAAGGACGGCAGTTTCCACGCGCGAAACACCGTATAGCCGATGCCAGCCAGCACGATGAAGGCGAAATTGCGGTGCACCCAGTGGATGGCCGTCAGCGCGGAAAACGGTAAATAATGGCCGGCGGCCGTCTTGCCCAGTTCGCGCCACAGATGGAAACCATGCTCGAAATCCATTTCCGGAATGACCTTGCCGCCGCACAAGGGGAAATCCGTGCAGGCCAGGGTGGCGTAGTTGGTGCTCACCCAGCCGCCCAGTGCGATCTGCACGGTCAACAGCACCAGCGAAAAGATAGCCAGCGCGCGCACAGGGCGCAGCACGGCAGCGTCCGCATCGGCGCGCAGCAGGGGTTGGACGGCATGGTCCTGGCGCCCGCCCAGCCATGTCAGCATGGCCAGCAAGCCCATGCCCAGCAGCAAGTGGATGGTGACGATCACGGGCTGCAGTTTCAAGGTCACGGTCCAGGCCCCGAACGCGCCCTGCAGGCAGACGAACAAAAACAGCGCCGTGGGCAGCGCGGGCGCAAATTCCTCGCGTTTGCTTTTCTTCCACTGGCGCCACGCCTGCACCATCATCGCCACGATCAAGACGCCTATGGCCATGGCCAGGTAGCGGTGCGTCATTTCGATCCACGCTTTCACCACCGTCACGGGGCCCGTCGGCATCAGCGTTTCCGCCGCCACGATGTGCTCGTGCGCGAGGAAAGGATTGGCCGAGCCATAGCAGCCGGGCCAGTCCGGGCAACCGAGGCCGGAATCGGACAGGCGCGTAAAGCCGCCAAACATGATCAGGTCGACCGTCAAAAAGACGGCGATCCACACGAGCTTGCGGTATTTATTGGCGTCCGCGGACACCCAGACCATGGTCAGCGGCAGCAGCGCCACCAGCAGACCCGTCAAGCCCAGCTGGGCCAGCGCGGAGAGATGCATCGTCGGCATGCAGACCCCTCAACCGATCGCCGAAGCTTTGAGCAGCTTGGCGATGTCTTTCTTGATCTTGTTCGGGTCCGCGTCTTTCGGGAAGCGCATCATCAGATTGCCCAGCGGATCGATCAGGTAGAAATGGTCGCTGGTCTTGCCGCCCGGCTCCACGGGCAGCCATGCTTTCAAGGCGTCGCTATTGACGCGCAGCATGCTGGTGCCGTCGAATTCGCGCATCACGAGCGTGTCGAGTGGCTGGGCATCCGTCACCAGCCAGACCCGTTCCAGGCGTTCGCGTTCCTTGCCCTGCATGAGGCGCAGCTGTTGCATGTCAAACAATTGCTTCTTGCATGCTTCCTGGCAATCGGACGGCCCTGTCTGCAGCAGCACCCACTTGCCCTTGAATTGCGCCAGCGGCGACGCCTTGCCGTCCAGTTCCGTCACCTGCAGTTGCACCTCGGGTATCGGGTACAAACGCGGGTCGATCAGGGCGCCATAGTTGTTGCGGCCCGTGGGCTTGATGATGTAATACGTGAAATACGAGGCAATGATGGGAAACGCGCACACGGCCACGACGGCCAGCAGTTTCCAGCGTCCCGTATTTTGTGCCTGTTTATTGCTGCTGTCTTGCGTTGCTTCAGGGTTGTTTGTTTGCACGTCGAAATCCTGTAAAGACAAAAAATAGAAAAGCCATCAGTGCCAGTGCGTACCACTGGAATGCATAGCCGCGGTGCTTGTCGGCGCCCAGGTCCGGCGCCGGCCAGTCGCGCACGGGAAGCTGGCTGGACGCTGGCGCCGCTGCTGGGTCGACTGTTTGTTCGAGAATGAATGGCTGCAAGGCCAGGCCACTGGCCTGGGCCAGCTGGCCGATATCGGCATTTTGCACGATGGCGTGCGGCGCCAGGGCCGGCGCCGTACCCAGCTCCATCACATGGCCCGCGTTCAGGCGCGCGATGCCGGAAATCGTCACCGTGCCGGCCGGTGTCGAGTAGTCGGGAATGCGCGTACGCTCGGCATTGTTGCGCGGCAGCCAGCCTTGCGCCACGAGAACGTGCATGGCTGAACCGTCGATCCGGAATGGCGTGAGCACGTGAAAACCGGCCTGGCCCTTGTAGGGGCGGTTGTCCAGGTACACCGTCCAGGCGGGCACGAAATGGCCCGTGACGGTGATCCTGCGATATTCGATCGCTTGCGCGTCGCTCGGCAACATGGGGGCGGCCGTCAATGCCAGGGGCGCGGCCTGGTTGCCCGCCTCGAGCCTGGCAGCGCGCGCGACTTTCTCGTCGCCACGGCGCTGCTGCCATTGCGCCAGCGACACGCCCAGGGCCACCAGTAGCAGCATTACAACAAATGGAATCCATCTAAAATGGAAGCGGATACGCATTACAATGAAACCTCCTCAAGCCTGGCGTTACCATCCATGAAAATCCTCGTTGCCATCGCCTTCATCCTGATCCTGGGCAGCCTGGGCTCGGCCCTGTTCTTCCTCATGCGCGACAAGGGCAAGAGCAACCGCACCGTGCAGGCGCTGGCCCTGCGCGTGGGCTTGTCGATCACTCTGTTCCTGCTGATCCTGCTGGCGCACAAGCTCGGCTACATCCAGCCGACGGGCATACATTAAATGCTGGGGTCAGACCCGGCGGGACTGAGCCCGGTGCTAACGACGTTGCTTGGTTAGCAAAATTCTTAAACTAAGAAAAAAGCCGTACCCAGGATGTCCCGGTACGGCTTTTTTTCTGGTGCCGGCGCACGCATCAACGACGCGTGCCCTGCCCCGCCATTATAACCAATACACGACCACGTACAGGCCCAGCCAGACGACGTCGACAAAGTGCCAGTACCAGGCGGCGCCTTCGAAGCCGAAGTGGTGTTCCGGCGTGAAATGGCCTTTCAGCACGCGGTACAGGATGACGGACAGCATGATGGCGCCCAGGGTCACGTGGAAGCCGTGGAAACCCGTCAGCATGAAGAAGGTGGCGCCGTAGATGCCGGACGTCAATTTCAAGTTCAGTTCGCTGTAGGCGTGCATGTATTCGTAGACCTGGAAGCCCATGAAGATGGCGCCCAGCAAGATCGTGGCGAACAGGAACAGGGCCGTCATGCCCCGGTGGCCGGCGCGCAGCGCGTGGTGCGAAATGGTCAATGTGACGCCCGACAGCAGCAGCAAGGCCGTATTGATGGTCGGAATCCAGAACGGCGTCATGGTGGTGAATTCCTGCACCGTGCCGGCCGGGCCCGTATTGCCCCATTGAGCGGCGAAATCGGGCCAGATCACCTTGTGGTCGAGGTCGGCCAGCCATGGCATCGAGATGCTGCGCGCATAGAACAGGGCGCCAAAGAAGGCGGCGAAGAACATGACTTCGGAAAAGATGAACCAGCTCATGCTCCAGCGGAACGAGTGGTCGATGCGCTCGCTGTACAGGCCCTGCTCCGATTCGCTGATGGCGTCGCCGAACCAGAAATACAGCACCAGCAGGATGCCGGCCAGGCCCAGGTAATTGACGTACGGCCCCCAGGAGACGTCGTTGACCCAGGCCGAGGCGCCGATCATGGTCAGCAGCAGGCTGGCGCCGCCCAGCATGGGCCAGCGCGACGGGCCGGGTACGAAATAATAAGGTACGGCGGCGTGGTTGGAACTCATCATCATCTCCTCAAAAACTTATAGGGTGGTTTTTTATAATTTATAAAACGACGAATTTAACAATTGAAATCAGGATGCCGATCAGGCAAGCCACCACCAGGAAGCCGGCGATGACAATGTGCACGGGATTGAGCTTGGCCGAATCCGTGTCGAAATCGCTCTTGCGGCGCAGTCCCGTGAACGACCACACGACGGCGCGCAGCGAATACAGGAACGACGCTTTTTCAGGCTGCTTGGATTCGCCCATGCCACTCTCCTATTGGACGGCCGGCGTCTGAGCCTGGCTCAGACCGGCAATCTCGAAAAACGTGTACGACAGCGTGATGGTCTTGACCTCTTTCGGCAGGGCCGGATCGAGGAAGAACACCACCGGCATCTGCCGCGCTTCCTTGGCCTTCAAGGTCTGCTGCTTGAAGCAGAAGCACTCGACCTTCTTGAAATGCGGCGTGGCGCTCTGCGGCGCGTAGCTGGGGATCGCTTGCGCGTTGACGACGCGGTTTTGCGTGTTGACCACTTCATACATGACGGTCACCAGTTCGCCCGGATGCACCTGCATGCTCGACACGGTCGGGCGGAAGCGCCATGGCCCCTGCGCATTGCCGTCGAACTCGACGGTGATGCTGCGCGTCGTGTCGACCTGCGTATTGTTGTCGTAAGCCACCGTGCCATCTTTTTGCGTCAGCACGTTGATGCCCATCACTTCGCAAATCTGCTTGTAGACGGGAATCAGGGCATAGCCGAAGCCGAACATCAGCACGGCAATGACGAGCAGCTTGCCCAGCATCTTGCGGTTCAGGCCGCGTGTTTCCTGTTGATGGGGCGTCGTCACGTCAGAGCCACATGCGCTTGACGAACACGGACAGGAAGAAGAAGGCCGCCAGGCCCCCCAGTATCAGTCCGGTACGCAGGTTGTTCGGTTTTTTACGCTCAGTTTTCACTTCGGTCATGACAGGCACTTTATTCAAGACGGGCCGCGCAACACGCCGGCCCGGGATACCTTATTTCACGGTCGGCGGCGTTTCAAACGTGTGGAAAGGCGCCGGGCTCGGCACGGTCCACTCCAGGCCTTCCGCGCCTTCCCATGGTTTCGCTGGCGCAGCCTTGCCGCCGCGGATGGTCGGCAAGACCACGAAGAACAGGAAGTACACCTGCATCAGGCCAAAACCGAAGCCGCCGATCGAAGCGATCATGTTGAAGTCCGTGAACTGCGCCGGATAGTCGGCGTAGCGGCGCGGCATGCCGGCCAGGCCCAGGAAGTGCATCGGGAAGAAGGTCACGTTGAACGTGATCAGGGACAGCCAGAAGTGGATCTTGCCGCGCGTCTCGTTGTACATATGGCCCGTCCATTTCGGCGACCAGTAGTAGAAACCGGCGAACAGGGCAAACAGCGAACCGGCCACCAGCACGTAGTGGAAATGCGCCACCACATAATAGGTATCCTGCAACTGGATGTCGATCGGCGTGACGGCCAGGATCAGGCCCGTGAAGCCGCCCATGGTAAACACGAAGATGAAGCCGACCGAGAACAGCATCGGCGTCTCGAACGTCATGGAACCCTTCCACATCGTGGCGATCCAGTTGAACACTTTCACGCCCGTCGGCACGGCGATCAGCATGGTCGCGTACATGAAGAACAGCTGGCTCGTCACCGGCATGCCGGTGGTAAACATGTGATGCGCCCAGACGATGAAGGACAGAATCGCGATGGAAGCGGTAGCGTAGACCATCGAGGCGTAGCCGAACAGCGGTTTGCGGGCAAACGCGGGCAGGATCTGCGAGACGATGCCGAAGGCCGGCAGAATCATGATGTAGACCTCGGGGTGGCCGAAGAACCAGAAGATGTGCTGGTACATGACGGGGTCGCCGCCGCCTGCCGCGTTAAAGAACGAGGTGCCGAAATGGCGGTCCGTCAGCGTCATGGTGATGGCGCCGGCCAGCACGGGCATCACGGCGATCAGCAGATACGCGGTAATGAGCCAGGTCCAGCAGAACATCGGCATTTTCATCAGGGTCATGCCCGGTGCGCGCATGTTCAGGATGGTGACGATGATGTTGATCGAACCCATGATGGACGAGGCGCCCATCAGGTGCATGGCGAAAATGGCCATGTCCATGCCAGGGCCCATCTGCGTCGACAGCGGCGCATACAGGGTCCAGCCGGCAGCCGTGGCGCCGCCCGGCACGAGGAAGGACGTGGCCAGCAGCAGCGCGGCCGGCGGCAGCAGCCAGAACGAGAAGTTGTTCATGCGGGCAAACGCCATGTCGGACGCGCCCACTTGCAGCGGGATCATCCAGTTGGCGTAGCCGACGAAGGCCGGCATGATGGCGCCAAACACCATCACCAGGCCGTGCATGGTGGTCAGTTGATTAAAAAATTCAGGGTGGAAAAATTGCAGGCCTGGGTGAAACAGTTCAGTACGGATCATCAGGGCCAGCACGCCGCCCGACAGCAGCATGATGAACGAGAACCACAGGTACAGGGTACCGATATCCTTGTGGTTGGTGGCAAACAGCCAGCGGCGGTAGCCGGTGGGGTGGTCGTGGGCATGGTCGTGATCGTGACCGGCGTGGTCCAAGGTGCTAGTGCTCGTGCTAGTACTCATATGCGGCTCCTAATTACTTGCGTGCAGCCACGATTTCGGCTGGTTGAACGATGTTCTCTGCGGCCTTGTTCGACCAGGAATTGCGCGTGTAAGTGATCACTGCGGCAATTTCCGTATCGGACAGCTGTTTCCAGGCTGGCATTTCAGCGGGATACTTGCCGCTCTTTTGCCCGTTCAGCAAGACGTGGATCTGATCCGCTTTCGGACCGTTCACCACCGCCGAGCCGTCCAGCGGCGCGAACGCACCGGGCACGCCCTTGCCTGTCGCCTGGTGGCAGACCACGCAGTTGGCCGCATATACTTTCTCGCCCTTGACTTTCAATTCGTCGATGGTCCACACCTTGCTTGGATCATCAGCCAATGCCGCCATTTCCTTTTGTTTTACATCAACCCAAGCCTTGTAGTCATCGGCTGATACGACCTTGACGACGATGGGCATGAACGCGTGCTCCTTGCCGCACAGCTCGGCGCAATTGCCGCGGAAGGTACCGATATGGTCGGACTTGAACCAGGTGTCGCGCACGAAACCGGGAATCGCATCCTGCTTGACGCCAAAGGCGGGCACGGACCAGGCGTGGATGACGTCGTTGGCCGTCAGCACCACGCGGATTTTCTTGTTGACCGGCACGACGACTTCGTTATCGACTTCGATCAGGTAGTTTTCACCGCGTTTTTCCGTCGGCGGCGCGCCTGGCGCTCCCACTTGCGAGCGCGGCGTGGCCAGGTTGGAAAGGAAGGAGATGCCTTCGCCCTCGCCTTTCAGGTAGTCATAGCCCCATTTCCACTGCATGCCAGTGGCCTTGATGGTGATGTCGGCGTTCGACGTATCCTTCATGCCGACGACGGTGCGCGTGGCAGGCAGGGCCATGCCGATGACGATCAGGAAAGGCACGACGGTCCAGGCGATCTCGACGGTGGTGCTTTCGTGGAAAGTGGCCGGTTTGTGGCCCAGGGACTTGCGGTGCTTGAAGATGGAATAAAACATGACGCCGAACACGGCCACGAAGATCACCAGGCAGATGATCATCATCAGGGTGTGCAAATCGTAGATTTCATGGGCGATCTGTGTCGCCGGCGGTTGCAGATTCATTTCGAACGGCACGGGACCGCCGGTGCCGGGATAGGTGCCGGCAGCCGGTGCCGCCGTGGCCCATCGCCCGATGCCAAACGCTGTCAAAGACAGCCCGAGCAGCAACGATTGAAGTCGCTTTGCATGTGTCATGTTTTCCCCAACCACCCAAAAAATAATGATATTTTAAACGGCTGCGGACTTCTCCGTACTGGACCGCTGCCGCTCCTCCATGAAAGCAACACGGCCAGAATGCGGCCATGTGCGTCAAGCACCAGCGAATTCCATGCTGGCTGCCGCAGCAAAAACGGCGGCGCGCAACCATGCTGGAACCCTGTTTTTCTTCCCCACATCGAAATGGCCTCGTGTGGAAGATGGTTACTATACTAATGCAGTAACTTCGAATTCGTCTCGCTTTGTTTTTTTTATTTTGTATGCAGCCCTTGTTTTTTCTACTTAACAAGCTGACAAACAATCAACGATTATAATCAAGTAAACTTGAATCCATCAAGCAATAATCGGCTTTGTGCGCGCCCTTCTCCCGGCCGCCGCGCGCTTTGCAACGCTTGCTGCAACATTAACGCGCGGATGCCGACCAAGTGTCGGTTTCTTTGCGCTTTTATTTGGGTTTGCGCGGCAAGTCAAATCGAATGATGGCTTCCCCGTTGCGCGTCACGCGCGGCGCGGGACGGAAGGCGTGGCCATAGATCACCTCGAAACTCAGGCCCAGCTTGCCATCGGGACGGCGCGTTTTTTCCAGCGCGGCCAGCATGCGCTGCCAGGCCGCCTTGCCCATCAGGCCGCGGCGGCGCGTGGTCAGCGGGTTGCCGCCAAAGGCGCGCACGTCCGCCAGCAGTTTTTCCGCCGTGTCGTAGGTCACCGTGATGATCTCCATATCCAGCACGGGCGTGGAAAAACCCGTCTCGACCAGCATGTCGCCAAAGTCGTGCATGTCGACAAAGGGCAAGGCATGCGGATACAAGTCCGCCTCGGCAAAGGCGTCGCGCACTTCGCGGAAGGTGTCCGGACCGAAACAGGAAAACATCAGCAAACCATCGAGGCGCAGCGCGCGCCGCCATTCGGCAAACACGCGGTCGGGCTGGGCATGCCAGTGCAGCGCCAGGTTGGACCACACGAGGTCGATGCTGCCTTGCGCCAGCGGCAAGTCGCCGAGGTCGCCGCACAATAAATCCACGCCCGCCTTGGCCGGCAAGAGTTTGCTGAGGAACTGGTTCAGGCTGGCCAGTTTCGACGCGGGCGCGCGCGCCGCCTGCATCATCGCTTGCGCTGCATCGAGACCGATAATCTGCGCGGCGGGATAATCCTTTTGCAGCTGCGCCAAGTCCGCGCCAGGGCCGCAGCCGGCGTCAAGCACCCGGTGCGGCGTGATTTTCACCAGCTCCAGGCGCTCGTGCATGCGTGCCGACACTTCGCGGCGCAGGAAGTCCGATGGCGCGACGCGCGCCGGACGGGAAAAGAAATCGCGTACTTGCACCGCATCGATGGGCGCACTCATTTTGGGCGGACTGGTGGGAACTGGCATGTTGAATCGGGTGAGGTGAGATAATGTCGGCAGTGTACATGGAACGACGCCATCGCGATGCGAACCGCCAGCCGGCACCGCCTTGATGCCGCGTGGCAGGCGCTGCGCCAGTGGCTGGGCGCCACGGTGTTGCCGGCCCAGTGCGCGCTGTGCGGCATCGGCTGCCCGCAAATGCTGTGCCCGCCCTGCCGCGCGCAGTACCTGGGACAAGGACGCGGGCAACTGCGCCACCGCTGCCGCCAGTGCGCCAATCCGCTCGACGATGTGGCGCTGCTGTGCGGGCGCTGTTTGCGCCAGCGGCCCGCGTACGACGCCGCGATCACGGCGTTTGATTATGCGGCGCCCGTCGACCAGTTGCTGCTGCAGCTGAAATTCGGCGCGCGCCTGGCGCTGGCGCCCCTGTTGGCAGAACTGCTGCACGTTGCCATTCAGCAACAACCAGAGTGGGAAGCGCCGCAGTTGCTGTGCCCCGTGCCTCTGGGCCCGGCCCGGCTGGCCGAGCGGGGTTTTAACCAGGCGCTGGAAATTGCCCGTCCGCTGGCGCGCCTGCTGGACGTAGCTTTACAGCCCCGCCTGGCGCTGCGGGTACGCGAAACCAGGGCGCAAAGCGGCGTGGCGCCGCAGGAACGGCAAGCCAACCTGGCGCACGCGTTCGCCATCGCGCCCGAACACGCACCGCTATTGCAAGGGTGTCATGTCGGCATCGTCGACGACGTGATGAGCAGCGGCCATACCGTCAACGCCCTGGCCGCCGCCTGCAAGAGCGAAGGCGCGGCCAGGGTCAGCATATTGGTGGTGGCGCGCACGCCGCCACGCTAGCATCACTTATATAAGGAGAGCATTTTGTTTCACGTTGTTTTGGTAGAACCTGAAATCCCGCCCAATACGGGTAACGTCATCCGCTTGTGCGCGAACACGGGCGCGCAGCTGCACCTGGTCGAACCGCTGGGCTTTCCGCTCGACGATGCCAAGATGAAGCGCGCCGGCCTCGATTACCACGATTACGCCAACATGAAGGTGCACAAGAATTGGGACGCGTTCCTGGCCGACACCCAACCCGACCCATCCCGCATGTTCGCCATGACGACGCGCGGCTCGCGCCCGTTCGGCGACGTGGCCTTCCTGCCGGGCGACGTGTTCGTGTTCGGTTCGGAAACGAAAGGCCTGGACCCGGCCCTGCGCGACGGTTTTCCAGCGGAGCAACGCATCCGCCTGCCGATGCGCCCGGACAACCGCAGTTTGAATTTATCGAATACGGTGGCCGTCGTCGTGTATGAAGCGTGGCGCCAGCATGGCTACCAGGGCGGCGCGTAGGTCGGATTAGGCCCAAGGGGCCGTAATCCGACAACATTGTTGGCGTTAGTGGTGTTGTCGGATTACGCGGGGCTTTACCCCGCTAATCCGACCTACCCATTTGCATACGGCGATCAGCGCAGCGCCAGCTGCGCGTCAACGCGCGTATCCACATCCAGCATCACCAGCTGCGTACGCAAGTCGCGCGTGGCGGCCAGCTTGCCGTTCACGTACAGATTCGTCTTGACGCCATACACGCCTTGCGATACGCCTTCTGGAAAGGTCAGCTGGAACGAGTTTTCAAAGCGCCCGCCCGACTTGTTGTTGCTGGCCAGGGCTTTCGAGCCGGACTTGAACGGCTGGCCTTGCGGGTCGAGCACCACCAGCTCTTCGCGCACGTCGTTGATGCTTTGCGCGCTGCCATTGACCAGCTCCACCACCGAATTGACCTTGAACGGCTGGCCGCGCTTGACGGTCGAGGCGCTCAGCTGCGGCGTGTACGACACCACTTGCGGCTCGCGCGGCAGCGCGCCGCGCGTGCGGATATAGTCGCGGTCCGCCTGCGCCGCCGTCTTGGTCTGGCGCGAATTGACATTGATGGCCAGGCAACCGGCCGCCGCCAGGCCGCCGCCGATGGCAGCCCCCTTCAGCGCGCCATTCTTGCCGCCCGCCAGCGCGCCCAGCAATGCCCCTACGGCCGCGCCGGCAGCAGCCGACGTGCCCACGCTGCACGGGTCTTCATCCGTGGCCGCCTGGCTTCCACCTTGCGGATAGGAACCGTCCTGGCGCACGCCGTTCGGGTTCATCGGCGCTGTGGCGCAGCCGGCCAGCATGGCCGCGATGGTCAGCGCAGCGGCCGCGCGCAAGGTGGTGTGGTTCAGCATGGTGACTCCCCAGATAGCTAATTGATCGTTGTTTCCGTCTGCAACACTTGCCGTTCGCGCTCGCGGATGCGGCGCGACAGATTGTCGATGCGCGCATTGCCCGGATCGACGCGGCGCGCGCTTTCCAGATACGTCTTGGCCGCATCGAACTTACCTTCCAGCAAAGAACGCTCGGCATCACGCAGGAACGATTGCGCCATTTCGTTGCGCATGGCCGCGCCGCTATCGACGGGCGACGTTTCCAGCGGGCGGCGTTCGGCCACCGCTGAACGTTCGACCGCGCGCGCGGGCGCCGGTTCCTGCTGTGCCGACGTCGGCACGGGCGCCGGGACCGCAACCGGAGCTGCAACGGGCGCCGGCGCCGCAGCCGCCGACAGCGCCTGCACGTCAGCCTTCAACTGCGGCAATTCCACCGCTTCGCGGTCGATCGCTTCCAGTCTGGCGATGCCATTGCGTGCCGCCACCGCATCCTTGCCGTCGAGCGCCTGACGCACGCCCACCAGCACGGACGCGGCTGCCGCTTGCTGGCGCGCCAGCTGCTTGCGCAAGGAATCCACGCTGGCAGCGCCCGCGCAATCGATGTCGAGCGCGGCGATGCCCTTGGCGGCGCTTTGCAATTGATGGCCATCGATCGCGCGCTCGATGGCGCGCACACTGCGCTGGCAACCGCTGGATGCGGCACCGGCCTTGCCGATGGCCGCCTGCAAATCGTCAGCCTTGGCGCTGGACTTGCCCGTACACACATTCTTCGCCGTCGCCAGCTTCTGGCGGGCGCCGTCCAGGCTGCCATTCGCTACCAACTTGAGGCCGCTATCGATGGCGTCATTGCAGGCCGATTCATTCTTGCCGCCCGGCTTGCCATTCATGTAGACGATGACGGCCGCCAGCACGGCGATGCCGCCCAGCCAGCGCAGCCACTTGCGCGGCGGTGGCGACACGGGTGGCACCGATGGCGGCACGGGCGCGGGCTTGGGCACGGCTTGCGTCTGGGCCGGCTTCGGCGGCGCTGGCGGTGGAACGACAGCCGGTTTCGGTGGCGCTTTCGGTGCGGGCGCAGGCGCCACCGGCACAGGCGGTGGCTTGGGCGCTACTGGCGGAGGCACAGGCAGCGGCGGCGGCACGGCCGCGGCTGGCTTGGCCGCGCCCGCCACCGCATGACCGCAGTACGGGCAATGGCTGACAACGGTCCACAGACCCGTCTTGCATTTGTTACAGATATCCAAAACTAATCCTTCATTCCAACGTCATTCCAGCGTTCACAGTGGCGGCGGCATCAACGGTGGCGGCGCGCTGAGGAACAAGGGCGACAGTTCGGGGAACTGGGCCAGGTCGGCCCAGGCCGGCAAGCCCGCGCGCCACACCTTGGTGGTGCCTGGTGCGACCTGTCCCGCCTGCACGTATTGCACGATCTGCTGGGCCGTGAACGGTCCCTGCTGCTGGCCATTAATACCCAGGAAATACTGGTATTCCACCAGCGGCGGCGGCATGCCACCCAGCGGTGGCGGCGCCATGCCGAACACGGCTGCCGCCGGAGCAGCGGCCGCGCCGGCCGGGCGCAGCAATTGTTCGAGGCGCCCCGCTTCCAGCATTTCCGCCTTGATCGCATATTTCAAACGTGGCTGACCGTCCGCTTCCGGCTCGCGCACTTCCCAGTCGTAGGCATCGCTGTCGGAGTCGCCGATGACGTTCGCCCACTCCTTCAGGCGGCCCAGCAGGGTTTGCACCGTGCGGTCGAGCTCATCGCTGGCCATGCCCTTGCGGCGCGCCGATTCGCGCAGGCGCGCGCCCACTTCGGCGGAAATGGCGCTGCCAAAACCGACGTAGGGCAGTTGCGAACCATCGGCCTGCGCCACCAGCTTGGGCGCATACACGGTGCGTTCATAGTATTTTGCCAGCGCCGCCATGGCGGCAGTCTGCACGGCGTCAAGCGCCGTCAATTTTTCTTCGATGCGCAGGGCGATATTTTTCTCGTACGAAGCAGGCATGCCGTTCTGGCGGATGGCCCGCTCGTTGCCGATGCGGCGCAAGTCGCCCGGCTCGACGGCAAACTGGTACTGGCCCGGCGGCACGACGCGGCCCGTGTGGCGCGTCAGCACGCCCAGCATGATCGCTTGCAGGAATTCGCCGAAGTCTTCCGCCAGGCGCTTCATCTCATCCGTGTTCGGTGCGATCGGGTGCGTGAATTGCGTCGGATCGATGTGCGTGTGGGTCGGCGCCTTGTCGTTGTCGCCTTCCTTGCGGTAACTGGTGCGCCAGCCTTCCAGGCCCCGCAGCACCGTCATCGGCACGCCGGCCAGTTCGCAATAGCAGACGGCGCGCCCGCGGATGCCCGTCTCGACGATTTCCAGCTGGCTCACCGTGATGCCCACCTGGGTCGGCACGCACGATTCGAGCTCGGCGCCGAATTTCGCCTTGAAGGCGGCCGCGTTGGCCACGCCGATCACGCACTTGAACTGGTCTGACACGACCGTGAAGTCGCCCGCCATATTGGCGTCGATCCACGGCATCGAACAGGCCAGCAGCTTGCGGAAGCGGTCCAGGCGTTCGGACACATCCATCTGTTCCAGCGCCTCGAACAGGGGGTCGGGCGTGCTTGTCGCGCCTTCCACCAGGCTCGTCGTGGCGATCATGTTCTCGGCCATGCGCGTGACTTTGGCCAGGATCAAGCCCCGTTGCGCCGGTTCGCCCAGCATGGGGAACAGCGCTTTCGAGCCGCCCATGTCCTTGAACGCTTCATCGGCCCACTGGCGCAAGGTGGCCGCCGATGGCAGCGCGATGTCATTTTCTGTGACGGGAATGACGATCAGGGTTGCGTGTTCCTTGTCCAGGTCCTTCTGCAAAATCGTATTCGCCGTTTTGAGTTCCGCCAGCATGGCCAGCACGCCTTCGCGGCCCGTTTGCAGCTCGCCCACCAGGCCATTCCACTGCGCGCGGCCTTGCGCATCGACGCCGACCCGGTTGCCCAGCCAGCGCGACAGTTCGCCCAGCAGGATGACGGACTCGTCCGCCGCCTTGGCGCGCAGATGGAATTTCAGGGCATTCGCCATTTCCGTGCGCAAATGGTCCATCACCACGCCGGCCTGCTTTTCACCGTTGCTGAGGAAACCGAAGGTGCTGCGCGTCTGTTCCAGATTGTTCAGCAGGCGTTCGTATTCGCGCGAGCGCACGGCTTCCTTGATTTCGCGGTAGCGCTCGGCATTGTTACCGATCTGCGCCGTCAGTCCGCTGCCCGGCGCCTCGATGCGATCCTTGATCTGTTCCACCAAGGACAGCACGTATTCGAGGCCGCCGAATTCCTTGTTGTCCAGGTAGCCATACAGCTGGTCGCGCACGACTTTCTTGACGTCGTCGAGCACTTCGCGGCGGCGCTTGCTGATGCGGTCTTCCGTCGTGTCGGCCGTGGAATCCTGGTCGCGCACGGCGTCGCGTTCCAGGTGCTTCATGGCATCGCGCACTTGCGCCGGCCATTCGCTGCGGTCAAAGCCCGTGCGGATATCGTTGATGCGCGTGTTGACCCGGTTTTCCACGCCGGCCAGCAAGTGGCCGTGGCGGTCTTCCAGCAATTCGTCGACGACGCGGAAATCGATGAAGTCGCCGCTCGAGCGCTTCAGTTCGATGCTCTTGTCGGAAAACTCGGGGAAATCGCTGAACGGCGTGCCCTTCAGGAACATATTGGCAGCGAGGAAGTTATCGCGCTGCGTATCCGTGGCCCGGTTGGCGCCCGCATCCGTGCCGCCCACGCCAAAGAACGCTTGCAGCATGGCGCCGGCCCAGCGGTGGGCCCGCTCGTCGCGCGCCGCTTCCTGGCGCGTATCGAGCACGGCCATGCCGAACGAGGAAAAGCGCTTGGAGAAATACAGGCGCATGTCGCCGAAGCGGTCTTGCGGCACGGGCGCGTTGTACAGCGAGTTCTTGTGCTGCGCCTGGTTGACGGCGATCGAACGCTTGGCGCGTGCGAAGTCGGCCGAGGCGAAATCCTCGAACAGCGAATCGGCCACCATGTGGTAGACGTCGCTGACATCCTTGGTGTGCTGCTGCGCCAGGTTGCCCGAGTCGATCAGGTAGACCTCGCTGTACGGCTCGCGTGTCAGTTCCGGACGGTCATACGCATCCCAGCGGCCCACGTAGCCCTTGTTGCCCATCATGGCAGATTCCAGCTCCATCAGCGCCGCATAGCCATTGGCCTCGACCCGGTCCTTGTTGGCCTTGGTGTAGCCGGTCGGCAAGAACAGCATCAGCTCGACGTCGGCCGCGCCCACTTCGCTGCGCGCCAGCCAGCGCGCCAGCAAGCCCATGTCGAGGAAGGAACCGGAACCCGTGCCGCCCGCCACGGAACCGACGATGACGATGCGGAAACGGTTCGTTTCCATGCGCAAGCCCAGCTCGGCCAGCTGGCGCTCGTGCGACAGGCCCGCCTTCAGCGCTTTCAACTTCAAGCGGATCTTGTCGCGGATCTTCGCGTACTTGTCGAAGAAATACAGGCGCGACACGGCGCGGATCTGGCCGGCGCCGCTGCTCATGTCGAAACGCAATTCGCGGATGCGCTGCGGCGTCAGCGGCAGCCACTCCTTGATGTGCGGATATTTTTCCAGGGAATCTTCATCACGGCTGTACTTGTCCATGTCGAACGATTCGACCACCTTGTCATCATCCGTGAACTTCACCTGGTCGAACTGCAAGTCCTTCGCCTGCGACTCGCCGCTTTCGATCACGGCGCCATTGTCGAGGTCGAAATGGATGAATTGCGCGATGGGAAAGTCGGCCAATCCTTCGATGCGCGTGCGGTTGCCCGCGCCGCCCCACAGGGTGTTGAGGATGCGCCGGCGCACGCGCATCAGCACCTGCATGCCCGTGCCGCCGATACCGATGAACAGGGTCGGGCGCAGTTCGATGATCTTGTCCTGCTTGCGCTCGCTGGCGCCGCCGGTGATGGTTTGGTTCAGGTTCTCTGCCATGTGATTCCTTGGATAAAACGTGTTACGGCGTGCTTAGCGGCGGCTGGAAGTAAAGGTCAACAGTAACGCAACCAGGCCCACCAGCACCAGCGGCCCCATGAACAGTGGCGCGAGGAATTTATGCGCGTTCACGGCCGCCAGCACGACGCCGGTCGCCAGGCTGGCCAGGAAGATGAACAGCCACCAGCCCGAGGCATTGGCCTTGTTCGGCGGCACGCGCTTGGCCACGAGGCCATTCGCATAGGCATTCTTGGCAAAGAAAAAGGCGATGAACAGCAGCAACAGCACGACGCCGCCGATCAAGGTATCGCGCGACGAGGTATCGGTCGTGCTGACGGGATCGAGCGCGGGCGCTGGCTCGGTGGTGGACGTGGTGGCCGTGGTGGCGGCTGCGCCGGCAGCCGGTGCGTCGGCGGCAGGCGGCGCGGACGCCGGAACTGGCAAAGTAAAACCTGCGTTGTCTTTGGGAGTGTCTTGCGCCATGGTATGCCTCAGGTGGATTTGACTAGTTTAAAAAGGAATCTGTGTTCAGGCCAGGCTCAGGGTGTGGCCCTCGGCCACGCGCACGACGGCCGGCTTGCCCAGGCCACGTTTGAGTTCGCCGATATCTCGGCCGTCATCATCGCGGATCTGCACGCTCTTGAACGGTTTCAACAGCACTTGCCGCTGCACGCCATCGGCCATCAGCTTGTAGCGCGTGGCGCGCGTGCCGACCAGGCCCAGCGCCAGCAAGCCCAGCACCAGCGCGAGGACGCCGCCCAGTATCACCAGCACGGGCAGCAGCGGATACTGTATGCGCACCAGCAGCGGTATCGTTGCCTGCGAGGCGCGCACGCTGTCGGGCGGCGTAAACATATCCGAGATCGGGTCGCCGGGGAACAGTTCCTGCAAATCCTTGCCAAAGCTGGACGCCAGCGCCAGCCGCTGTTCCGACAGGCCCACTTGCGCCTGCATGGGCAGCATCACCTGCTTGCCCATGGCGGCGATCGCCTGCGCCGACCATGGCGACGGGATCTGCGCCATCGGCAGCGCAAACTGTACCTGCACGGACTGGCTGGCGCCCGGCTGCAGCTGACGGATTTGATCCGGCGCAACGTGCAGCGGCGCGTTCTGGCCGGCCAGGCTCGCGTGCACCTTGGCGCTATCGATCACGTACGGGAAAAACATGTTTTGCAGCGACGCCTGCAGCACCACTTGCGGCAGCAGCTTCGCCGCATCGACGTCGAGCACGATGGTGCGCCCGTCACGGCCCAGGCTGGCGTGCACATTGGCGCTGTTCTTGACGGACTGGGGCACGATGCGCACGGCATCCTGGTCCACCGGTTTCAAGCGCGCGGGCGGGCGCGTCAGCACTTGCGACAAGCGCCCTTCGGCCAGGATGCGGTTCAACGCCTCGGACGCGGGCTGGCCATACGCGAGCGCATACACCATCAAGCCCTTGGCGCTGTACAGCTTGCCCTGCACGGGCATGCGCAGGGGAAACACCACCGTCTTGGTGATCGACGGTTCCAGGTGCAGCAGCCGGTAAAAGTCGCGGTTGCGCTCGGCCGTCTGGCTGTCGTTGTTCGGGCTGTTCTTGTTGTTCGTAAAAATCCACACGATGCCGGAGGCGGACTGGAACGGTCCCGTGATGGTCTTCGTGACGGCTTCCTGGAAATCCGTGTCGGCCAGCGCGCCACCGGCGCTCTTGCGCGCCAGACCGAGATTGGCCAGCTGACCCGCCACGCCGGCGCCGCCCTGCCCTTGCCCGATCAGTGCGGGCGACACATTGCTGCCGCTGCTCTGGCTGAAGGCCAGCGTATAAACTTTATCGGACGGGTTCGTGGCGGCCTGCGCCACAGCGCCCACGAGGGCTTTCAGCTGCGACTGTTCATCCGTGTAGAACGGCTCCATCCAGCCCGAGTTTTGCACGAGAAACGCTTGCTGGATGCCGGCCGCCTGCACGCTGGCGGTGGCGAAAAAGGCGGCGCAGGCCGCAATCAGGACGCGCGCTTTCATGCCTGCAAGGCCCAGCCATCGATGCGCGACAGCAAGGGGTGATACGCCCACAGCATGCCTTCATGGACAAACAGGCGCACACGCCACGGCTCGCTGACGGCGAACGTGTGAAACACGGTTTCGCGCAACTCGTCGTCCTGCACCAGCTGGGCCGCCAGGCGCTCGTTCGAGCGCAGCACGCTCGACAGGCCGGCACTGGTGGCAAACTTGACGCCAAAGACGCTGTTGCCAACGCTCGATTCCAGCAGCGGCATGACGGCCTGGTTCTTGCCGCCATCGTCGCCGTGCTCCGGTTCTTCCCACGGCGCCGTTTTCAGCTTGGCGGCGAAGCGGTAATTGAAGCTGCCCGAACACAGGCGCGGCGCCAGCGCGTCGGCCCGTTCGGCCTGCGCGCCCAGTTTCACGTAGACATAGGTGCCGCGGCTGCGCTCGAAGCACAGCTGCCACAGGCCGCCGTCGCGCGACACGTAGGGGCTGCCGAATTCGAAATGCGGCACCAGCCCGTCGGGCCACGGGGTGAACGAGGCGGCCACGTTGCCGTCCGGCTGCAACTGCAAGCGCAGCTGGCCGTTGGCGCACGGCCACACGGCCATGCGGTTGTAGGCGACGGGCGCGCTGACGGTACCCAGGTCGAGCATGCCGTCGAGCAGCACGTCGCTGCCCGGCTTTTGCGCGGCGTCAAGGTTGACGAAGCGGATGCGGCCATCGTCGTCGCGCAGCGGTGCCCACAGCCGGTTCTGGAACCAGACGGGGCTGGCGATGCACGGCGCGCCGCCCACGTGCTCGACCACGTAGGTCAGCGATGGCACGTCGGGGCGGATGCAGGCGAGGCCATGACTGGTCGGCAAGACCAGCACGCTATTGAATTCCGGCACCAGCTCGGCGCGCCAAGCGCCGTGGGCCAGGTCCGATTCGGCCAGCAGGCTGCCATAGTCGGGGTCCAGCGCCAGCCAGCGTTTCGAGGCGGGCAGCCACGCGTGCAGGACGGCCTTGCGCGGGTCGAGCGCCAGCAGCGCGGGCGCGCTGGTGCCGAACTGGGCGGAAAAGAATTCGTATTCGCCGGGCGGCGGCATGGGCAGCGATGCATCGGCCTGCGCATGCTCTTCGCGGACGCGCTGGTCGGCCAGTTTCAGGGGCACGCTGGCCTGGCGCAAGCCGGCCGGGCCAGCCGGCGGCACGTCGCTGACGGGGTATGCGCCATAGGGCGGCACCCACGGCGGGGTAATTGAGGTGTCGGGCGGCACTTGCAAGGCCGCGCCAGAAACGGGGTCGAACGAGAATTCGGGCGGAAACTGGCGCACGGGCGCGTCGGCGGCCGCAGGCAGGCGCCGCGCCAGCATCAGCTTGCCGATATCGGCATGGCTCACCAAGGGCGAGACGTTCTGGCCGTCCGCGCTGCGCTGCATGCTCCACGCGCCCTCGTCATCGACGTACCAGGCGCCGGAGGGCAGTGGCCAATCCCCATAAGTTTTATGATCCATTTATTTTCTATGACAAGCAATGCATATCAGACGGTGTAACGTGCTGGGGCGGTCGAAACGAAGTCGCAGCCCTGGCGGTTCTCATAGTAACGTCTTTTTATCTGTATGGAAACATTGACGAGCTTCCTCAGCCCTGCTGCGTCCGCACTTTCGTCAACAGCTTGGTCGTCGAGCGGTCGTGCTCGAAATCGATGGCCACGGCCTGGCCGCCATACGCGAGCACGGCCTTGCCTTCCGGAATGGCCGCCATGTCGTAGTCGCCGCCCTTGGCATAGATTTCCGGTTCGATGTCCTGCACCACTTCCAGGGCGCTGTCTTCCGAGAATGGCACGACCAGGCTCACCGCTTCCAGCGCGGCCAGCACGGCCATGCGGTCTTCGCAGTTGTTCAGGGGACGGTCGTCGCCTTTGCCCAGACGTTTCACTGAAGCATCAGTATTCACGGCAACGATCAGCGAAGCGCCCAGCGCGCGCGCCTGCGCCAGATAGGTCACGTGGCCGCGGTGCAAAATGTCGAACACGCCGTTCGTCACCACCACCGGTTTCGGCAGGGCCGCGGCGCGGGCGCGCAGTTCGTCACGGCCGCACAGTTTGTTTTCAAAGTCAGGCATGGATATCTCTTGTTGGGTTAATTATGGTCACGCTCAGGCGTGGCTATCGCTTTGGATGCCGCCGGCAGCGCGGCGCCAGGCATCGATCAAGGCCAGAATCGCCGGGTCCAGGTCCTCTTCGGCAATGCGATCTTGCCGGTGGTAAATCATCAGCGCATACACGCCGGCCAGACGGCTGACGGGCGGCGACAGCGCATATTCATTGCCGCACGCCGGTTGCCTGGCGCGCCAGTAATTGATCGCCGCTTCCAGCGCCTGCATCCGCAGTTCCATCGCCCTCTCCCTCCGCCGCCCGGTCCCGCATTATAGGGGGCGATCCGCTACAATACGCCATCGGCGCCACAGTTTCACGTTTGCGCCACCTTTCATTCATTGCAAGTAAGTACTTCCTGTGTTTCAATCAACCTATGACACTGACTGAACTGAAATATATCGTTGCAGTCGCGCGAGCGAAGCACTTCGGCCATGCCGCCGAAGCTTGCTTCGTTGCCCAGCCCACCCTGTCAGTGGCCATCAAAAAACTCGAAGACGAATTGGGCGTGGTCCTGTTCGAACGGGGCGGTGCGGAAATCTCCGTCACGCCGCTGGGCGCGCAGATCATCGCGCAAGCCGAACGCGTGCTGGAACAGACGGCCGCCATCAAGGAACTCGCCAAGCAAAACAAGGATCCACTGGCCGGCCCCCTGCGCCTGGGCGTGATCTACACGATCGGCCCCTACCTGCTGCCGCCCCTGGTCAAGGCCATGATAGACCAGGTACCGCAGATGCCTTTGATCTTGCAGGAAAACTTCACGGTTCGCTTGCTCGAATTGCTGCGCCAGGGCGAACTGGACGTGGCCATCATGGCCCTGCCCCTGCCCGACCACGGCATGGCGATGCAGGAACTGTATGACGAGCCCTTCGTCGTCGCCATGCCGCGCCAGCATCCGTGGACGGCGCGTGACAAAATCGCCGCGCAGGATTTGAAATCGGAAACCATGCTACTGCTGGGCAATGGCCACTGCTTCCGCGACCAGGTGCTGGAAGTGTGCCCCGAAATGGCGCGTTTTTCCTCGCCCGGCAACGGCATCCAGCGCACGTTCGAAGGTTCTTCACTGGAAACCATCCGCCACATGGTGGCCAGCGGCATCGGCCTGACGGTCTTGCCGCGCGCCTCCGTCGCCAATATGCACGCCACCGACGGCATGCTCGAATACCGGCCGTTCGCGGAACCCGTGCCATCGCGCCGGGTGGTGATGCTGTGGCGCAAGAGTTTTACGCGCAAGGCCGCCATCGACGCCCTGTGCGCGGCCATCGCCAGCTGCAACTTGCCTGGCATTACTCCCTTGTGCGAAGACGACGAATAGTACATTTACATACTATTTGCGATAATCGACCTTTCTCTTCAACAAGATCGAGTCTTCCATGAACAAGCTGGCGCTGTATTTCCGCCTGATACGGCTGGACAAGCCTATCGGTACCGTATTGCTGCTGTGGCCTACCCTGTGCGCGCTGTGGCTGGCGCAGCAGGGCGTGCCGGACTGGCGGCTGCTGCTCATCTTTACTCTCGGCACTTTCCTGATGCGTTCGGCAGGCTGCGCCATCAACGACTACGCCGACCAGGATATCGACAAATTCGTCAAGCGCACGGCGGAGCGCCCCATCACCAGCGGACGCATCAGCGGCAAGGAAGCGCTGGCCGTGGCCGGCGTGCTGACCGTGCTGGCCTTTTGCCTGATCCTGCCCTTGAATGCGCTGACCAAGCAACTGTCCGTGGCCGCCGTCATCATCGCCGGCACCTATCCCTACTTCAAGCGCTTCTTTGCCATTCCGCAAGCGTATCTCGGTATCGCCTTCGGTTTCGGCATTCCCATGGGCTTTGCCGCCATCACGGATTCCGTGCCCGTCGTCGCCTGGCTGCTGCTGCTCGGTAATGTTTTCTGGGCCGTGGCCTACGATACGGAATACGCGATGGTCGACCGCGACGACGATTTAAAAATCGGCATCAAGACGTCGGCCGTCACCTTCGGCCGCTACGACGTGGCCATGGTCATGTTTTGCTATGCCGTTTTCCTGCTGCTGTGGCTGGGCTGCGGCTGGTACCTGGGCTTGCGTTATTGGTTCGTCGGGGGCCTGGTAGTTGCGGCCGGCTGCGCCGCTTACCACTACACCCTGATCCGCGCACGCGAGCGTATGCCGTGTTTTGCGGCATTCCGGCATAATAACTGGCTAGGAGCAGCGGTGTTTGCGGGCGTGGTACTGGACTTTGCTTTCCGTTAAGCAATACCCCTTGCGCCGCGGTAGCCCTTGAGGCGGCGCAAGACAAGCCTGGCCGCAGCTGCCTACACTGGTATTTCACTGTGCAGTTTCACTTCCATGAGGTAATACATGAGCTCGATACATACCGGAAAATCCAGCAGCGACAGCATCCTCGCCGACGCCGACAAGGCCCGCGACAAACTGGTCGGCGACCTGAAAACCGTCATCAATGAAGCGGAAGGCTGGCTCGACGGCGCAAAGGATCAGACGGGCGAGAATGTCAAAGCCGTCAAGGACAAGTTCATCGCCACCCTGGAAACGGCCAAGAAAGACTTGATCAAGCTGGAAGAAGACTTGCTCGAACGGACCAAGAAGGCGGCCAAGGCCACCGACGAGTACGTGCAGGACAATCCGTGGAAAGCCGTGGGCGCGGGCGCCGTCGTGGGCGTGCTGTTCGGCCTGCTGCTTTCCTCGTCACGCCGCTAGTTAGTATCGACGCAGCACCGACGGCATAAGCCGTCTCCTGACGCGAAAGGCAGCATATGGCTATCATGCACCATGTCGCCCAAGTCGCAGCGACCCTCGCCGCCATCGTCCAGACCCGTCTGGCCCTGGCGGCAGTGGAAATGGAAGAAGAGTCGCTGCGCTTCCTGTCCTATCTGGCCCTGGCCATGCTGGCACTGCTGTGCCTGTTCGTCGGCCTGGTATTGATCGTGTTCCTCGTCATCGTGCTGTTCTGGGACACGCACCGCATCGCCGCCATCGCCATCACGGCCGCCGTCTTCATCGTTGCCGCCATCGCCACCCTGCTGGGCGTGCGCGCCAGTTTCCGCAGCAAGCCGAAACTGCTGTCCTTCACACTTTCCGAACTGAACAAAGACCTGGACGAGCTGCAACTGCTGGCACGCCGGGGATCGGAGCGGCCATGACCACGCATCCCACCAAGTTGTCGCACGTCCACACGGCCGCCAGCCTGGCGCAGCGGCGCGATGCGCTGCTGGCCGAATGTGCGCTGCAGCGCCTGGCCCTCGGCGTGCAGACGCGGCAATTGCTGGAACCTTTGACGGGCGGAAATCTGCGCCACACCCTGGCCACGCGCTTCAAAATTCCCCTGATGATAGGCGGCGCCGTGCTGGGCCTGCTGCTCGTGCGGCCGCGCCGTTTCCTGCCGCTGCTGCGGGCCAGCGGCGCGCTGCTCAAGCACGCGACCACCGCCATGCCCGTCGTGCTGGCGCTGGCGCAGCGTTTCAGCAAGAAAGAAACACCGGAATAAAATATTTTTTTCCTGGCTGCATCCAAATAGCAAACCCCTGCGTAGTAATGGTATCAACCAGCCGGTTGAGCCAACTACCAGGAGTTTGCCATGCTTGCCACCATCGCCCCACGCCATACCGCCCCTTCCCTCACCGTGCTGTGCGCCGCCCTGCTGATGGCCGCCTGCGCCCCCATGAGCGCGCGCTATTCGCAGGAACAATTGCCGAACGCCGTGAAAGTGCCCGATGGCCACCAGGTGGCCATGCAGACGGTGGGCGTGGGCAAGATCGCCTACGAATGCAAGGCCAAGAAAGACATGACGGGCCATGAATGGGTCTTCGTGGGACCGGACGCGGCTCTGAACGACCGCGGTGGCATGCAGGTCGGCACGTATGTCGGTCCTCCTGCCACCTGGGCCAACCTCGATGGCTCGAAAGTGACGGCGACGCAAGTGGCCGTGGCGCCGGCCGGCGCGGGCAACATCCCGTATCAACTGGTAAAAGCCAACCCGGCCACGGGCAGCGGCGCCATGCAGGGCGTCAGCTACATCCAGCGCGTGGCCACCAGCGGCGGCGTGGCGCCAAGCAGCCCTTGCGGCATGGAGTCCATCGGCGCCAAGCAATGGGTGCCCTACCAGGCCGATTATATCTTCTGGAAAGCCGTATAAATACCTGGCGTTGACGGTTGGCAAGCTGGTTTCTGGCCTATACTCGGCCTTGAAAACTTGCTAACCGTTAAACCTTGACGATTGCCCCAACCTTGCCAGCCCACGCCGCCCCTTACGATTACGATGCCGCCCTGCGCGCCTGCGCCAGGGGCGAGCAGCAGGCATTGCATGGCCTGTACCAGCAGGAAAGCCGCTACCTGCTGGGCGTGGCCCTGCGCATCGTGCGCCAGCGGGCCTTGGCCGAAGACGTGCTGCACGACGCCTTCCTGAATATCTGGCGCCGCGCCGGCAGTTTCGACGCCACGCGCGGCAGCGGCAAGGGCTGGATCTATGTGGTGGTGCGGCACCAGGCGCTGGACGTGGCGCGTGCCCGCGCCCATGAACTGTCAGCCGACGAGGATACCGTGGAAACCCTGCTGCACGAACGCCAAAGCCATGATACGGGCGAGGCCTATGCCGACCAGGCGGACCTGGGCAAGCTGCACGATTGCCTCGGCCACCTGGACGAACCCAAACGCAATAGCATCCTGTACGCCTACGTCGATGGCTGTTCCCATAGCGAAATCGCGCAGCGCCTGCAAGCGCCGCTGGGGACCGTCAAGGCCTGGGTCAAGCGGGGTCTGGCCGCCTTGCGGGAGTGCATGCAATGATCAACAGCGACGAGGAATTGCACAGGCTGGCCAGCGAATACGTGCTGGGAACATTGGCGCTGGCCGAACGGGCGGCAGTGGAACAGCGTTTGCCGCGCGACGCCGCCCTGCGCGACGCCGTCGATGCCTGGGAACAGCGTCTGCTGCCCTTGACCACGCTGGCGCCGCCCGAAACGCCTTCGACCCAGTTGTGGCCGCGCATCAGCGCCAGCCTGTTCACGCCGAAAGCCGTGCGGCAAGCGGGCGGCTGGCAAGTGTGGTGGAATAGCCTGGCCTTCTGGAGACTGCTGGCCGGTGGCGGCCTGGCGGCCACGGCCGCGCTGGCCGTGCTGGTCAGCGCGCAGCTACAAGCGCCCAGCGGCCCCGGCTATCTGGTGGTGCTGGTGGCGCCGCAGGATAAATCGCCGGGCTGGATCGTGCAGGCGGGCGGACGGGGCGGCAAGAACCGCGACCTGAGCCTGATCCCGCTGGGCCCGACTGCCGTGCCGCAGCAAAAAGCCCTGCAATTCTGGACCAAGGGCAAGGACTGGGGCGCGCCCGTCTCGCTGGGCCTGGTCAAGCCGGGGCAAAGCCTTAAGTTGACCCTGGACAAACTGCCGCCGCTGCAGCCCGATCAACTGTTTGAAATCACGCTGGAGCCGCAAACGGGCTCGCCGACAGGCAGGCCGACAGGGCCGATCCTGTATATCGGCCGCGCCGTCAAGGTGATGTAGCGTTTATTTGCCCAGCTCGTCCCCCATCTCGCGCCCGCGCTGCGCGGCCGCCTTGATGCCCTTGACGATGGCCGCTTTCACACCGCTCTCTTCCATGCTGGTCAGGGCCGCATACGTCGTGCCGCCTTTCGACGTGACCCTCTCGCGCAGCAAGGACACGGGTTCGCTGGAGTTCGCCGCCAGCTGCGCCGCCCCCGTAAACGTGGCAATCGCCAGCTGCGTGCCCTGCTCGGGCGTGAGACCCAGCTCGGCCGCCGCCTGCTGCATCGCTTCGATAAAGTAAAACACGTAGGCGGGACCGCTGCCGGACACGGCCGTGACGGGGTCGATCTTCGCTTCATCATCGAGCCAGACCGTCTGGCCGACGGCGCGCAGGATGGCGTCCGCCGTCTTTTTTTGTTCTTCGCTGACGCCGCCGCTGGCCACCATGCCCGTGATGCCCATGCCGATCAGGGCAGGCGTGTTCGGCATGCAACGCACGATGGCCCGGTAATCGCCGAGCCAGCGCGACAGGTCTTGCGCGCGGATGCCGGCCGCGATCGACAGGATCAATGGCGCACGCTCCCCGTCGAGGAAGGGCAGCAATTGCGCCGCTACTTCGCGCATGCTTTGCGGTTTCACGGCCAGCACGATCACGTCCACGCAGCGCAGCGCGTCACCGGCGGCAGTGGCCGTCGTGACGCCGAATTGCACCTGCAGCTTTTCCAGCGCCGGCGCGTGCGGGTCGATCACGTGGATGTTGCCGCCCAGGGTCAATTTACCCGCCAGGCCGGCGATCAGGGCCGCGGCCATGTTGCCGCCGCCTACAAAGGCGATATTCAATTCTGTCGTCATGCTTGTTCTCTCTTCATCAGGAATAGTTGCGGGAACCAAAGATGGCACTGCCCACGCGCACGATGGTGGCGCCCTCAAGCACGGCGGCGCGCAAGTCGGCCGACATGCCCATCGACAAGGTGTCGAGCGCCAGCCCTTGAGCCTTCAATTGTTCGTACAGCGCGCGCAGTTGCGCAAAGGCAGCGCGCTGAAGCTTGAGCTCCGTTTCGGGCTCGGGGATGGCCATCAGGCCGCGCAAACGCAAACGGGGCAATTGCGCCACGGCATGCGCCAGCGCCGGCAGTTCGGCCGGCGTCACGCCGCTCTTGCTCGCCTCGCCGCTGATATTGACTTGCAGGCAGATATTCAAGTCCGGCAAGCCGGCCGGGCGCTGCTCGGACAGGCGCGCGGCGATCTTTTCCCGTTCCACCGTATGCACCCAGTCGAAGTGCTCGGCGATGGGGCGCGTCTTGTTGCTCTGGATGGGACCGATGAAATGCCATGCGGGCGCGTGCTGCGGCGCGGCCGCCTTCACAAAGGCAATCTTGTCGAGCGCTTCCTGCAGATAGTTTTCGCCGAACGCCGCCTGGCCCGCGCGCATGGCGTCCAGCACGGCGTCCGCGCCGAAGGTTTTCGAGACGGCCAGCAGGGTCACGTCGCCAGGGGCGCGCTGCGCGTCAGCGGCGGCCTGCGCAATACTCTCGCGCACGGCTTGCAAGTTCTGTTCGATTGTGGACATAATCATTTTCTAGTGTATAGGGGCGGCGGCACAGTGCGCCAGCCCATCAATGCAGGCACAGGGATTATAAATGGACATCTCCGAACTACTCGCTTTCTCCGTCAGCAACAAGGCTTCCGACTTGCACCTGTCTTCCGGCCTGCCGCCGATGATACGGGTCAACGGCGACGTGCGCCGCCTGAACGTGCCCCCGCTCGAGCACAAGGAAGTGCACAGCATGATCTACGACATCATGAACGACAGCCAGCGCAAGGCGTATGAAGAAGCGCTGGAATGCGATTTCTCGTTCGAGATTCCCGGCCTGGCCCGCTTCCGCGTCAACGCCTACAACCAGGAAAGGGGCGCCTCGGCCGTGCTGCGCACGATTCCGTCAAAGGTGCTGACACTGGAAGACCTGAACGCGCCGCGCATCTTCGGCGAACTGGCCATGCGCCCACGCGGCCTCGTGTTGGTGACGGGGCCGACCGGTTCCGGCAAGTCGACCACCCTGGCGGCGATGGTGAACCACGTCAACGAACGCCTGAACCACCATATTTTGACCATCGAAGACCCGATCGAATTCGTGCATGAACCGAAGAAATGCCTGATCAACCAGCGCGAAGTGGGTTCGCACACGCATTCGTTCAGCAACGCGCTGCGCTCGGCCCTGCGCGAAGACCCGGACGTGATTTTAGTGGGCGAATTGCGCGACCTGGAAACCATCCGTCTGGCGCTGACGGCGGCCGAAACGGGCCACCTCGTGTTCGGCACCCTGCACACCTCGTCGGCGGCGAAATCGATCGACCGCATCATCGACGTCTTCCCCGCCGAGGAAAAGGAAATGGTGCGCGCCATGCTGTCCGAATCCCTGCAAGCCGTCATTTCGCAAAACCTGCTGAAAACCAGGGATGGCGCGGGCCGCGTGGCCGCGCATGAAATCATGCTGGCCACGCCGGCCGTGCGCAACCTGATCCGCGAAGCGAAAGTGGCGCAAATGTATTCAGCCATCCAGACAGGCAGCAACGTGGGTATGCAGACGCTGGACCAGTGCCTGTCCGACCTGGTGCGACGCGGCACGATCTCGGCCGAGACGGCCCGCTCGGCCGCCAAGGCCCCTGAAAACTTCCCCGGATAAGCCATGCAGACGACGCACGAACACTATGGCGCCATGCACGCGCTGCTGGCGCAGATGCGCGCACGGGGCGGCTCGGACCTGTTCATCACGGCCGGCTTTCCTGCCGCCATCAAGCTCGACGGCAAACTGACGCCGCTGGCGGGCGGCGCGCTCGACGCGCAACAGGCGGCCGGCTACGTGCGCGCCGTCATGAACGAACGCCAGGCGGCCGAGTTCGCAGCCAGCCGCGAAGCCAATTTCGCCATCAGCCCGGACGGACTCGGGCGTTTCCGCGTGTCCGCCTTCGTGCAGATGGGCCAGGCAGGCATGGTCTTGCGCTTGATCAATACCGCCATCCCCACGCTCGATGGACTGGGTTTACCGGCCATCCTGCAAGACATCGTCATGAGCAAGCGGGGCCTCGTCATCATGGTGGGCGCCACGGGCTGCGGCAAGTCGACCACCCTGGCCGCCATGGTGGGACACCGCAACGCGCACAGCCATGGCCACATCATCACCATCGAAGACCCCGTGGAATTCATCCATCCGCACGGCAACTGCATCGTCACCCAGCGCGAGGTGGGCGTCGATACGGACGACTGGGCCACGGCCCTGAAAAACACCCTGCGCCAGGCGCCCGACGTGATCCAGATCGGAGAGATCCGCGACCGCGACACGATGGACCACGCCATCGCGTTTGCCGAGACGGGCCATTTGTGCCTGGCCACCCTGCATGCGAACAACGCCAACCAGGCGCTGGACCGCATCATCAATTTCTTCCCCGAAGAGCGGCGCCAGCAGCTGCTGATGGACCTGTCGCTGAATTTGAAAGGCATGATTTCGCAGCGCCTGATTCCCAACAAGGAAGGCGGCGGGCGCAAGGCGGCGCTGGAAATCCTGCTCAATTCGCCGCTGATGAGCGACCTGATCTTCAAGGGCCAGGTGCACGAGATCAAGGAATTGATGAAAAAATCGCGCGAGCACGGCATGCAGACGTTCGACCAGGCCCTGTTCGACCTGCACGAAGCGGGCGCCATCAGCTATGAAGACGCGCTACGCAATGCGGACTCCGTCAACGACCTGCGCCTGACGATCAAACTCAAGGGCGCAACGGCGCCGGAACCCGCCCCGCAAACGGGCGCCACCAAACTGGGACTCCTCTGACATGACCAGCATCCACGATTTCCAGGCCGAGGCGCTGGACGGCACGCCGGTCGACCTGGCGCAATACAAAGGCAAGGTTTTACTAGTCGTCAACACGGCCAGCGCCTGCGGTTTCACGCCGCAATACCAGGGGCTCGAAGCGCTGTACCGCGAATTCCACGCGCAGGGGCTGGTCGTGCTCGGTTTTCCCTGCAATCAATTCCGCCAGCAGGAACCGGGATCGAATGCGGAAATCGGCGCCTTTTGCGAGAAAAACTTCGGCGTCACCTTTCCCCTGTTTGCCAAGGTCGACGTGAATGGCCCGCATACGCATCCCGTATTTGCGCAATTAAAGCAGGCCGCGCCCGGCATATTGGGCACGCAATCGATCAAATGGAATTTCACCAAGTTTTTGGTGCGCAAGGATGGCAGCGTATTTCGCCGTTACGCGACGGCCAGCAAACCGGCCAGCCTGGCGGACGACATTCGGCAATTGCTACAGGAATAGCGATTTGGTGGTTTGTTTAAAAACAATAATTGCTGAAATCAATCAATCCGCACTTATTTCATGCTTGATATCAATATTGTGTTTCCAATAGCAAATTTCGGTGATAATGTTTGCATAATTATTCGCAGATATCGATCAAAAAACGATGCCAGTCTTTGGGAAAATATTATCTTCATGGATGCGGATGGGAATTTATTCCCGCCTCTTTCTTCCTATTTTCTTCCTGATACTCGCCGTTTCCGCCGTTCGCTATCACGCCCTGCTCGGCACGGAAACGGCGCTGGCCAATGCGCGCTACCAGAGCGATGCGCGGCAACTCGACCTGTTCCTCGCCAATAGCGTGCTGCCGCTGGCCGTGCACGCGGACAGTCACGCGATGCACGACAGCGTGCGCCAGGTGCTGCGCAGCGCCCTGCCGCTGAACCGCAGCCTCGTTTCCGCGCGCTGGGACACGGCTGGCGGACATGTCGAGGTGCTGGCCGACAGCAAGCTGGCCGGCACGCTGGCCACGGTGCCGGCGTGGTTCGCGCGCCTGGCCGGCATCACGGCCATCCGCAGCCGCCTGACGGTGGCGCTGCCGGACGGCGGCGACGGCATCCTCGACCTGCACTACACGCCCGGTCTGCCCCTGGCGCAGGTGTGGCTCAGGGTGCGCGAGCAGGCCGTCCTCAGCAGCATCAATATCGTGCTCGTCTTCGTGCTGCTGGGCTTGATCCTGGGCACCCACCGCAAGCTGCTGGCGCGCTTCGTGCAAGCGACCGACCGCTTCCGCGACGGCAACTTCGCCGTGCGCCTGGTGGCCGGCGCCACGCCCGAAGCGCAAGCCGTGTCGCAGTCGTTCAACGGCATGGCCGGCGATATCGAAGCACTGCTGACCACGCTGAAAACCAGCCAGCGCCAGCTGGGCGAGCAATTGAACGAAACCGTGCACATGCAGCAGGCGCTGCAAAAGCTGTCCTGGCAAAACTACAATGATGTGCTGACGGGTTTGCCCAACCGTGCCGCGCTGGCCGCCCGCTTCGAACAGGAACTGTTCCTCGCGCGCGAACGCCAGCGTCTGCTGGCCGTCTGCCTGTTCGACCTCGACCACTTCCAGGCCATCAACGACCGCTACGGCGCCGAGGCCGGCGATGAAATCCTCAAGCAGGTGGCCGGCCGCCTGCACGGCTTTACGGGCCAGGTCCACTACGCGGCGCGCCTGGGCGGCGATGAATTCGTCCTGCTGCTGTGCGGCCAGGCCAGCATCGCCAGCATCGAACAGAACGTCACGCAGCTGATGGCGGAACTGTGCCGCCCCTATCAGTGCGACCAGCAGGCGCTGCACATGACGGCCAGCGCCGGCATCGCCGTCTACGCGGGCAAGGACTTGAATACGGAAAGCCTGCTGCGCCACGCCGACCACGCCGTCTACCAGGCCAAGCTGACGGGGCGCAACCAGTACCACTTCTTCGACACCAATCTCGATGAAGAAGTGCGCACCCACCACAACCAGCGCACGGAAGTGCGCCATGCCCTGATCAATGGCGAACTGCGGCTGTACTACCAGCCCAAGGTGAACATGCGCGCCGGCACCGTGGTGGGCATGGAAGCGCTGCTGCGCTGGCAGCATCCGCGCCGCGGCGTGCTGGCGCCCGCGCAATTCCTGCCGCTGGTGGAACAGACGGATTTGATCATCGACATCGGCGAATGGGTGCTGCGCCAGGCCCTGTGGCAGATGCAGCGCTGGGTGGCCAGTGGCAAGCACTGGGTGGTCAGCGTGAATATCGCGGCACGCCACTTCCAGCAACCGGATTTTGTCTCGCGCCTGGAAACCATCCTCGGCGAATTTCCCGGCGTGCGCGCCAGCATGCTGGAACTGGAAATCCTCGAATCGTCGGCCCTGCACGACATCGAAGACGTGCGCCGCATCATCCGCGCCTGCCAGGCGCTGGGCATCACGTTCGCGCTCGACGATTTCGGCACCGGCTACTCGTCGATGTCATACCTGAAACGCCTGCCGGCGAATATCGTCAAGATCGACCAGAGCTTCGTGCGCAATATGCTCAACGACCGCGACGACCTGCACCTGGTGCGCGCCGTCATCGGCCTGGCCCGCTCCTTCAGCCTGACGGTGATCGCCGAAGGCGTGGAAAGCGTCGAACATGGCGCGCGTTTGATCCAGCTGGGCTGCGACCTGGCGCAAGGCTACGGCATCGCCCGCCCCATGCCGGCCGACGCCGTGCTGGAGTGGGCCGCCAACTTCGTGCCGGCGCCGCAATGGCGCATCGCGCAGTACAGCGAAGTGCCTATATAGGCGCCAAGGCCGAGTCGATCAGCTCGATCCAGTGCCGCACGGGCGTCTCCGTACCCGACTGCAGGTGGCTCAGGCAGCCGATATTGGCCGACACGATCATCTCCGGCTCGCATGCCTCCAGGTTCGCCACCTTGTTGTCGCGCAGCTGCTGCGACAGGGCCGGCTGCAAAATCGAATACGTGCCCGCCGAACCGCAGCACAAATGGCTGTCCGCGCACAGGCGCACGTCGACGCCGACGGCGCGCAAGACCTGCTCCACCTTGCCGCGCACCTGCTGGCCGTGCTGCAGGGTACACGGCGGGTGATACGCCACCCGTTTTCCGATGCGCCCTTTCAGCAGCGCCGCCAGTTCCGCTTCAAACGCCGGCATGATCTCGGACAGATCACGCGTCAGCGCCGCGATGCGCCGCGCCTTGTCCGCATACTGCGCATCGTGGGCCAGCAAATGGCCATATTCCTTGACCGTGGCGCCGCAGCCGGATGCCGTCATGACGATGGCTTCCACACTGTCCACGCTGTCTACGTAAGGCCACCAGGCGTCGATATTGCGGCGCATGTCGTCCAGCGCCGCTTCCTGGTCATTCAGGTGATGGCGCAAGGCGCCGCAGCAGCCGGCCTTCGGCGCGACGATCAATTGCACGCCCAAGGCATCGAGCACGCGCGCCGTGGCCGCGTTGATGTTCGGCGACATGGCCGGCTGCACGCAGCCATCGAGCAGCAGCATGCTGCGCGCATGCTGGCGCGTGGGCCATGCCCCCGCTTGCGCGCCCGGACGCAATTTATCCTGCAAGCCTTTCGAGAGCAGCGGCCGCAGCGCCTGCCCCGCCTTGTACACGGGCGTAAACAGCCAGCGGCGCGGCAAGGCTTCCTTCAGCGCGAAGCGCAGCGCGCGTTCGCGCAAGGGGCGCTGCACGCGCTGCTCGACGACGTTGCGGCCGATGTCGACCAGGCGCCCGTACTGCACGCCCGAGGGACAGGTCGACTCGCAGTTACGGCAGGTCAGGCAGCGGTCCAGGTGCGTCTGCGTCTTGGCCGTGACGGGCGCGCCTTCGAGCACTTGCTTGATCAAATAGATGCGTCCGCGCGGGCCATCGAGTTCGTCGCCCAGCAGCTGGTAGGTGGGACAGGTGGCCGTGCAAAAGCCGCAATGCACGCAGGCGCGCAAAATGGCTTCGGCTTCGTCGCCTGCCGGCGTATTCTTGATGAAATCGGCGAGATTGGTTTGCATGCGCGCTCAATACATTCTGTGCGGGTTGAAGATGCCGGCCGGGTCGAAAGCCTGCCGCAGACGCTGGTGGATGGTGGCCACGGCCGGCGCCAGCGGGTGAAACACGCCCACGGCCTTGTCGCCGCCACGGAACAGGGTCGCATGGCCGCCGGCGGCCGCCACGGCCTGGCGAATCTGCACGCTGCTGGCCGCATCGGCGTCGCCATCGAGCTTGAGCCAGCGCTGCGCCCCGCCCCACTCGATCAGCTGGCGCCCTTTCAGGATCACGGCGCTGGCGTGCGGCGGCAGCGACAAGCGCCACAGGCTGCCCGCGCCAGCAAAGAAATCGTGCGTTTGCTCGCGCACGGACAGCCAGAAGGCGGATGCTTCTTCTGCTGCCAGCACTTCGCCTTTCAATGATTGCAGGGCCGCCGACACGGCCGCCTCGGCGCCGGACAGGCGCACCGTCAACACGCCATCGTGCCAGCAGCTGGCCGATATCGGCAGCGGCTTGCCCGCCCACTCATTGAGCATGCGCAAGGCGGCGATTTCCGCGCAGGCCACGCGTAACGTCGCTTCGCGCAGCGGCAAGGGCAGCACCTTCAGCGACACTTCCAGGATCAGGCCCAGGGTCCCCAGGGCCCCCGCCAGCAGGCGCGAGACATCGTAGCCGGCCACGTTCTTCATGACTTGTCCGCCGAAGGCCAGGCGTTCGCCATGGCCATCCATCAGCACGGCGCCCAGCACGAAATCGCGCACGGCGCCCGCGCTGGCCCGGCGCGGGCCGGACAAGGCGCTGGCGACGACGCCGCCCACCGTGGCGCCGGGGCCGAAGTGCGGCGGTTCGAACGCCAGCATCTGGTTGCGCGCGGCCAGCGCCGCCTCGATCTCGGCCAGCGGCGTACCGCAGCGGGCCGTGATCACCAGCTCCGTCGGTTCATAGTCGATGATGCCCGCATATGCGCGCGTGTCGAGCACCTCGCCTTCGAGCTGCTGTCCATACCAGTCCTTCGTGCCGCCGCCGCGCAGGCGCAAGGGCTTGCCCGCCGCGCTGGCCGCCAGTATCTGCTGCCTGAATTGTTCCGCTATCGCTTGCAAAGGGGTCTCCGGAAAATTAAAAACGGGGCAGGTTGGCGAACGGCAGGCGCCCTGCCGTCACATGCATCTTGCCGAATTCGGCGCAGCGGTTCAAGGTGGGAATCGCCTTGTCCGGGTTCAGCAAGGTGTGGGGATCGAAGGCACGCTTGACGGCAAAGAAGGCATCGAGTTCGGCGCGCGTAAACTGCACGCACATGGAATTGATCTTTTCCATGCCCACGCCATGTTCGCCCGTGATGGTGCCGCCGACGGCCACGCACAGGGCCAGGATATCGGCGCCAAACGTTTCGGCGCGCTCGAATTCGCCGGGCATGTTGGCGTCGAACAGGATCAATGGGTGCAGATTGCCGTCGCCCGCGTGGAACACGTTCGCGCAGCGCAAGCCATGCGTCGTTTCCATGGCGGCGATACCCGTCAGCACTTCCGCCAGTTTTTTGCGCGGGATGGTGCCGTCCATGCAATAGTAATCGGGCGAGATGCGACCGGCGGCGGGAAAGGCGTTCTTGCGGCCGGACCAGAATTTCATGCGCTCCGCTTCCGACTGCGAAACGGCGATGGCACTGGCGCCCGCCCCTTCCAGCACGGCCGTCATGCGCGCGATTTCCTCTTCCACTTCCTCGTGCGTGCCATCCGCCTCGCACAGCAAAATGGCGGCCGCGTCGATGTCGTAGCCGGCCTTGACGAACGGCTCGACCATGCGCGACGACGTCTGGTCCATCATTTCCAGCCCGGCCGGAATGATGCCGGCGGCGATCACGTTGGCCACGGCATTGCCGCCCGTGACGACGTCGCCGAACGACGCCATGATGACACGCGCCGTGGCCGGCTTCGGTATCAGTTTCACGGTCACTTCCGTGACGATGCCCAGCATGCCTTCGGAGCCGATGAAGACGGCCAGCAGGTCGAGACCGGGAGAGTCCAGGCATTCGCCACCCAGCTCCAGCACATCGCCATCGATGGTGACGACGCGCACGCGCAGCACGTTATGCACGGTCAAGCCGTATTTGAGGCAATGCACGCCGCCCGAGTTTTCCGCCACGTTGCCGCCGATGCTGCAGGCGATCTGCGACGAGGGATCGGGCGCGTAATACAAGGCATATTGCGCGGCCGCTTCGGAGATGGCCAGGTTGCGCACGCCCGGCTGCACCACGGCCGTGCGCGCGTAGGCATCGAGGCGCACGATGCGGTTCAGACGCGCCGTCGACAGCACCACGCCATCGGCGATCGGCAAGGCGCCGCCCGACAAGCCCGTACCGGCGCCGCGCGGCACGATCGGCACGCCAAGTTCGCGGCAGACGCCGAGGATGGCGATAACCTGCTCTTCCGTATCCGGCAAGGTGACCACCATCGGCAACTGGCGGTAGGCGGCCAGGCCATCGCATTCATACGGGCGCGTGTCTTCCGCGTCGGACAGCACGCAGCGGGCCGGCAGCACGGCCAGCAGGGCCGCGACGACGGCTTGCTGGCGCGCGGCGGTCAATCCGGATTCAGGAGCGGCATTGAGCATAAGATGGGGACAAATGGACATGGGCGTGCAACGATTGTAAGCACAAAAGTGGCGCGCACCGCATTTTTTGTCCGATTTGCCCGCAAATCCGCAGCCAGGCGGCGCGCAGTGTCGTATGCTGCCCCCATTCTTCTTTACAGGATCAGCATCATGGGCAACCGACTTTCGAAAATCGCCACGCGCACGGGCGACAATGGCAGCACCGGCCTGGGCGACGGCAGCCGCACCAGCAAGGACAGCGCCCGCATCCACGCCATGGGCGACGTGGACGAACTGAACTCCAATATCGGCTTGCTGCTGTGCGAAGCCATGCCCGACGCCTTGCGCGACGAGCTGGTGGCCATCCAGCACGACCTGTTCGACCTGGGCGGAGAAATCTGCATCCCCGGCTACCAGCTGATCAAGGAAGAACACGTGCTGCGCCTCGATGACCTGCTGGCGAAATACAATGCGGACTTGCCGGCCCTTTCCGAATTCATCCTGCCGGCCGGCTCGCGCGCCGCCTCGCTCGCGCATGTGTGCCGCACCGTGTGCCGCCGCGCCGAACGCAGCATCGTCGCGCTGGCCAATGCGGAAACCATCCACGAGCATCCGCGCCAGTACGTGAACCGCCTGTCCGACCTGCTGTTCGTGCTGTCGCGCGTACTGAACCGCTTTGCCGGCGGCAGCGACGTGCTGTGGCGGCATGACCGCGCCAGATGACGCGGCCATGCACGTGTTGCTTATTCCGGCATCTCGGGATAGATGCCATTACGGCAGTTTTCAACGCAGAAATTGTAGTTGTCGCGGCAGGAAGCGTCACCCCGGCCTTCGTCGAGACAAATTCCCCTTAATTGGGCGCACTGGAAACCACAGCTTGGAGTGCTGTTTGCCGCCTTGTTGAACGACAGGCTGGCACCTGCAACAAAAAGAAAAAAAGCGATTTTTTTAAACATGCTGTTCCTTAGTGAGCGACGTGAAGTAAACACGCAACATGTCACAGTTTCATGTTGCGCCCAAAGACAAGGGATAGAATCGGCTAGCGCCTTTCTTCAGCACCGGCCAGAATAGTTATTGGATTTTCCTAGCCGCAGGCCTGAAGACACACTTTATTGGCGCGGACGCATGAAGGAACACTGAACTCCATGACACAGGCATCGAGCGCCATATAACACTCGGATTGGCATTCCGAAATGTCAGCGGTACTGCTGGCCATCGCATACGAGGCGCTGACGCCCATGGCAAACAAAAAGAAACCGAGCTTTTTGAACATAAGTACTCCTTGGTGGAAATGAGGCACTGCAGGACGGATGAGGTGATTCGGCCGGCCCGGCCACGATACGGGCAGGCCGGCAACCATCATGGACGGCACATTTACGGCAGGTATGGATCGCAGCGGTCGTAGCACATCTGATGAATCTTGGTGCAGGCACCAGGCGCGGTCGGATGGTCCGTCATGCACTGGTCCAGCCTGTCATCGCATTGCGAATAGCATTCCGGCTCGCCGCCGCCGGCGATCGCATACGAGGCGCTGACGCCCATGGCAAACAAAAAGAAACCCAGTTTTTTGAACATAAGCACTCCTGTTGAATTGACAGACGATCACTGACATCCATGGCGCGCCGTCTCTTACGCGCCATCCACACTGCGTCAGCGCGTTCCTAGCGCAGGCACTGGTGCAGGCATTCCTTGTACTGCTGCATGCAAGCTGGCTGGTCGAACTCCACGCAATCGAGCATGTTGCGTTCGCAGACAAAGGTGCAATCGGGGCTGCCGGCGTGCACACTGAAGGACAGGGCCGTGCCGGCAGCAAACAGGAAAGCGGCAATCTTTTTGAACATGGTCAGCCTTTCAAGTTAACAAGTGGGAACGTCAGATTTTCTTCAGCGCCGCTTCCAGCGCGCCTGCATTGAAGCCCTGGATCTTGCGGTTGCCGATCAACACCACCGGTACGCCGCCGCCACCCAGTGCTTCATGGGCTTTTCTTGCTTCCGGGGATTTCTCGATATCGAGATCGACGAATTCGATCTTGTTTTCCTTGAAGTAGGCGCGCGTCTTGGCGCAATAGCCGCACCAATCCGTGCCGTACAGCACCACTTTCGTCTGGGCATTCGGGAAATACGCGGCGTAATTGCCCTCGGTGTAATTCGACTTGAGCAAGCCGGGCAACAAGGACAGGCCATAACCGCTGCCCAGGCCAGCGGCCAGGATCAAGCCATACATGGCGATGGTTTTAATTTTCTTTTGCATCATAAGTTTCTTAGAGGCGTAGAGGATCGATGGGCGGCCAGCGCAGCAGGCGATGACCGGCCGCCTCGCAATGCAAAAAACGGATATCAGGCGCCGATTTGGCAGACTTTCAGGCAGGCTTTGTAACTGCCGATGCAAAATGGGGATCTGTCACCATTCATCATCGTGCATTCCCGCAGCTCCTCCTCGCAACTGGAGCAGCCGATATCGGAAGCGATGGCGTAGGAAGCGCTCAGTCCCAGGGTAAAAATAAATGCTGCAATCTTTTTCATTTACTACTCTCCATGTTAGCGATTGCGCCAGGTAAACCTGGCAATCGCGTCAGACCAGTCGTAAAAAAATCCATATGAATTTCATTTTTGCTTGCTACGAAAACGAATATAGACCGCACTTATTTTAGAGTCAACGTTTCCTTTCGATAAATTTCCAGTTTGAAAAATATATCTGAGAAGCCCATGAAATGTGGAATTTGGAGAGATTGGCAAGCGCCAAACGTCTATACAATATTGGCGCCGCAAGCAGGAAAAGGCCGGTTGCGGGCGCAACCGGCCGAGCGGCTACGCTTCAGTGCGAAGATGCCACCGCGCTATCGACGGCCTGCACATGCTCGCGCAGCAAGCCGCGCAACAACTGCACCTGCGCCACCGCATCGGCTTGCAGGGCAGTCAAGCCCTCGGCCGCGCACGGGCCGGGCGCGCTGGCATCGGCTGCACCACGCAGCAGCGCATCGATTTCCCCGCTGACGGCGGCAATCCACCGTTGCAATTCGGGCGGCGCCGGCTCGGCTTGGGGACTCAAACTGATGCGCGCCGTACTGCCCGCCACGCGGCGCAGCAGCGGCAAGGTGCGCAGCGCCGCCAGGCCCACGCCGCTGCTACGGTCCAGGCGGCGCTCGATGCGCAAGCGCTGCAGCACTTGCTCCGCGTTATTGCTGGCCAGCCCCGCCTCACGGCGCAGGCGCGCAATCGCACTATCCCAGCGTCCGCCCGCCGCCAGCACGGCCAGCAGGTATTTCAGGTTGGCCGACACGGCTTTCGCCAGGCGCTGGTCGAGATCGTCCGCCTCGCGGTCCGGCCACAGGAAAAACGTGGCCAGCAGAGCCAGCACGCAACCGAGCACGTTGTTGCCCAGGCGGCTCATCGCATACACCATCTCGCTGGCCGGCGCCGCATAGTCGGCCACCAGCACGAAGGCGGGCGTCATGAACAGCACGTGCAGACTGTAGCTGACACGGCGCAAGGCCATGGTGGCGACAATCAGGGGAAACACCACCAGCGAGATGCCCAGCGGCGTGTAAATGACGAGGCCGATCAGCACGGCCAGCACGGCGCCCAGCACGCTGCCAGCGACCCGCTCAATGCCGCGCGGCCAGGTGGTCGATACGGATGGCTGCAAGATCAATAAGGTCGCCATCGTGGCCCAGTAGCCGAACGGAATCTGCAAGGCTTCGACCAAGAGGAAGCCGGCCGTCGTCGCCAGCGACACGCGCGCCGCATGGCGCCAGCTCAACGATTGCGGCGTGGCGTTGACCTTCGCCGTTTGCCATGCCTGCCCCAGCGCCAGGAAAGCCGCCTCGCGCCACGGCAGCTGCGTCGCGCGCGGCAAGCCCAGTTCCATGAAGTCCACGTTCAGTCGCAGCGGCAGCAAGGCGCCCAGCGCCGCTTCCAGGCGCCGTCCGCAGCCCGCCAGGCGGCGCTGCAATGCCAGGGGCGGCGTTTCCGGCTGGCGCTGTACGGCCTGTCCCAGGCGGCGCAGCAGCACGGCCATCACTTCCAGGCTGCGCCGCGCGCGCGGATCCTGGCGCAGGCGCTGCTGCTCGCGCTCGCACGTATGCGTGACGGCGATCAGATAGGCGAAGATGCGCTCGGCGTCGCTGAGCGCCAGCAGCAAGTTGTCGTACAGGGCGCTGCGTCCCGCGCGGGCGGGCGGCACGGCGGCCAACGCCACGCGCGCCGCTTCCAGCGCGGCGCGCGCCTGCGAACGGTAGCTGGCGCCATGCGCGGTCGCGTCCGGCAGCGCCGGGCCCTGCTCCAGGAAGCGCGCATTGTCGCGCGCGATGCCGGCCAGGCGCGAATACGCGGCGCGGATGGCGCGCCTGGCCGGGCTGAACGGATGGATACGCCAGACCGTAAAACTGAGCACGGTGGCAAACAGGCAGCCGAACATGTACAAGCCCAGGAAAGGCGCCGTCTGCGTCATCGATTCCAACGGATGCGTGACCATCACCACGCAGGCCGTGGCCGCCAGGATGGCCACTTGCGCCGTGGCCGCGCCCCAGATGCGCGCCAGCGCGCCGGCCCAGGAAAACAGCAGGACGGCGATGGCCGCCACCACCACGCCATGGCCGGCCGCCAGCGCCGTCAGGCCGCCAGCGACCGTCGACAGCAAGCCGAAGCCCACCATCGAGACGAAGCGCATGCGCCGCGTGCCGGCCGCGTCCGCAAGGCAGGTCCAGAAGGCGCCGATGGCGGCCCAGGAAAAATCGGGATGGTCGAACAGCAGGCCCAGCAGCAGCATGGCGCTCGAGGCGCACGCGGCCCGCAAGCCCTCGGACAGATTCGTTTCGTCGATGGCCAGGCTGACCATCCACAGGGGGCGGCGCTGCGCCAGCTTGTCGGTATAGGCGTGCATGCCCGTCAGCCAGCGGCCAGCCAGTGCGCGCGAACGGCGGTGAAGTTTCCTGAAATGCAAGTTGGACTTTGAAAGGGTATCAAAGCGTCATCGTAGCATTCCCCAGCGAAAAATGTTGCAGTGCAGCGTAAATTCCTGTCGACAAAAAAAAGGGCTCTGTCATCGGCAAGCAGGGGAAATGCCGGAATCTTCCCTTGTCTGTGCTGTCTGACTCTGTATATTCACCCTGCAGGAGCAGATCATGCGGTCAGCCGAATGGATCACCTTGATTGCGCAGTTTGCTCGTTTGAACCAACGCCAGCGGCAGGCAGGCATTACCCTGCTGCGTGGCAACGCGCCACACGACGCGACCGTCGCGCTGCTGGAAAGTGTGGCCCAGCCGCGATTGGCCTGTCCCGCCTGTCACTCGGCACACCTGCACCGGCACGGCCATGCGCACGGCTTGCAGCGCTACCGCTGCGTTCCCTGCGGCCGCACCTTCAATGCGCTCACCGGCACGCCGCTGGCGCGCCTGCGCCACAAGGCGCTGTGGCTCGATTATGCCGATTGCCTGCTCGACTCATCTTCGGTGCGCCAGGCTGCCAGCCAATTGGGTGTGCACCGCAATACCACCTTTCGCTGGCGTCACCGGTTTTTATCGCTGGCAAAGACCGACCGGCCGCATGGCCTGCACGGCATCGCCGAGGCCGACGAGTTATATCTGCTGGAATCGGAAAAGGGATCCAGAAACATGACGCGTCCGCCACGCCGCCGTGGCGGCCATGCCCGCCAGCGCGGCATATCGAATGAACAGGTGTGCATCCTGGTGGCGCGCGACCGCACGGGCCAGACCCTCGATTTCGTCACGGGCAAAGGGGCGCTGACGAAGGCGCAGTTACACCATTGTTTGCTACCCATGATCGACAAGGATGTCTTGCTGGTCACCGATGGCCATGCCGCCTATCGGGCTTTTGCTCGGGAAGCGGGCATCAGCCACCAGGCCGTCAACTTGCGCGCAGGCATCCGCGTACAGGGCGCCGCCCACGTGCAGAACGTCAATGCTTATCACAGCCGTTTGCGGCAATGGCTAGGTCCGTTTCACGGCGTGGCGACGCGCTACCTGCCAAATTATCTGGGGTGGCGCTGGATACTCGACGCCGGGCGCATCCGTTCACCGGAAACGTTATTGAGAGCAACGCTGGGCGCGTTCCCACATCTGACGGTGACATAGCCAAAAAAAGCGGCACCGCAGTGCCGCTTTTCCTGTCGACAGATAAATTTAGCTGACGACAGCCAGGCGCGGCTGCGTGGCACCAAAACGCTGCTCGATCGAGGCGGCGATACCGGTGGCGTCCAGGCCCACGCTTTTCAGCAGTTGCACGGGATCGCCATGGTCGATGAAGGTGTCGGGCAAGCCCAGCATCAGGATCGGCTTGACGATCCCCTCTGCCGCCAGCGCTTCGGCCACGGCAGAACCGGCGCCGCCCATGATGCAGCCCTCTTCCACCGTCACCAGGTAATCGTGTTCCGCGGCCAGCTGTTTCACCAGCGCCACGTCGAGCGGCTTGACGAAGCGCATGTTGGCGACCGTCGCGTCGAGCTTGTCGCCTGCCGCCACGCTCGGCGCCACCATCGAGCCAAAGGCCAGGATGGCAATGCGCTTGCCTTGGCGCTTGAGCTCGCCCTTGCCGATTTCAATGCTGGTCAGTTCCGGCACGATGGCCACGCCGGCACCGGCGCCGCGCGGATAGCGGATCGCTGCCGGGCCCGGATAATGGTAGCCCGTCGTCAGCATTTGCCGGCATTCGTTTTCGTCGGACGCGGCCATGACGACCATGTTCGGGATGCAGCGCAAGAACGCCATGTCATAGTTGCCCGCGTGCGTGGCGCCATCGGCGCCCACCAGGCCGGCGCGGTCCAGCGCGAACGTCACGTCCAGGTTTTGCAGCGCCACGTCGTGGATCAGCTGGTCGTAGGCGCGCTGCAGGAAAGTCGAATAGATGGCCACGACGGGTTTCAAGCCTTCGCAAGCCAGACCGGCGCCGAAGGTCACGGAATGCTGCTCCGCGATGCCGACGTCGAAATAACGGTTGGGGAATTGCTGTTCAAATTTCACCATGCCCGAGCCTTCGCGCATGGCCGGCGTGATGCCCACCAGGCGCTTGTCGTGGGCCGCCATGTCGCACAGCCAGTTACCGAACACTTCCGTGTACGTCATCTTGCCCGGCGCCGTGGCCGGCTTGATGCCTTCCGCCGGATTGAACTTCGGCGTGCCGTGGTACAAAATCGGCTCCGCCTCGGCCAGCTTGTAGCCCTGGCCCTTCTTGGTGACCACGTGCAGGAATTGCGGGCCCTTCAATTGCTTGATGTTTTGCAAGGTCGGGATCAGCGAATCGAGGTCGTGGCCATCGATGGGGCCGATGTAATTGAAACCGAATTCCTCGAACATGGTGGCGGGCACGACCATGCCCTTGGCGTGCTCCTCAAAGCGCTTCGCCAGTTCCAGCACGGGGCCGGGCAACACCGATTTGCCGACATTTTTCGCCGCCGCGTAGAACTGGCCCGACATCAGTCGCGCCAGGTGGCGGTTCAGCGCGCCCACGGGCGGCGAGATCGACATATCGTTGTCGTTCAAAATCACCAGCAGGTTGACGTCTTCCTGCACGCCCGCATTGTTCATCGCCTCGAACGCCATGCCGGCCGTCATCGAACCGTCGCCGATCACGGCGATCGCGTGCAGCGGGTCGCCCTTGATCTTGGCCGCCTGCGCCATGCCCAGCGCGGCCGAGATCGACGTCGACGAGTGCGCCGTGCCGAAGGTATCGTATTCGCTTTCGTCGCGCTTCGGGAAGCCGGAAATACCGTCTTTCTGGCGCAAGGTATGCATGCGCTCGCGGCGGCCCGTCAGTATCTTGTGCGAATAGGTCTGGTGGCCCACGTCCCAGACGATGCGGTCATGCGGCGTGTTGAACACGTAATGCAGCGCGACGGTCAGCTCGACCGTGCCCAGGTTGGACGACAGGTGGCCGCCCGTCTTGGAGACGGAGTCGAGCAGGAAGCTGCGCAGTTCCTGGGCCAGCGGCACCAGTTGCGAGCGGGCCAGCTTGCGCACTTGCGCTGGTTCATTGATGGTTTCTAACAGTTTCATTTATGCCTTCCGCTGCACGACCAGGTCCGCCAGCTCGCGCAGACGGCGTGCCTTGTCCCCGAATGGCGCCAGCGCCGCATGGGCGTCGCACCGCAATTGTTCTGCCAGGGCTCTCGATGGTTCCAGCCCCAGTATCGATACGTAAGTCGGCTTGTTGGCAGCCGCATCCTTGCCTGCCGTCTTTCCCAGGGTGGCCGAGTCGGCCGTGGCGTCGAGCACATCGTCGACCACCTGGAACGCCAGCCCGACGGCGCGCGCATAGGCGTTCAGCGCCGTCATCTCGTCTGGCGTCAAATCCTTGCCGGCCAGCGCGCCGAGGATCACGGCCGCACGCAGCAAGGCGCCTGTTTTCAACTGATGCATCTGTTCCAGCTGCGGCAAGGTCAAGGCCAGGCCGACGCTGTCGAGATCGATCGCCTGGCCGCCGCACATGCCTGCCGAACCCGAGGCGTGCGCCAGCAGCTTGAGCATGGCCATCTGCCGCGCCGGAGGAATGGCCGCGCCGTCGGCCAGCAGCATGAAGGCCTGCGATTGCAGCGCGTCGCCGACCAGCAGTGCCGTTGCTTCATCGTAGGCGATGTGCACGGTGGGCTTGCCACGGCGCAAGGCATCGTCATCCATGCATGGCATATCGTCATGCACGAGCGAATACACGTGAATCATTTCCAGCGCGCAAGCTGCGCGCGCGAGGGTATCTTGATCGGCATCAAACAATTCACCCGCCGCCATCACCAGCAGCGGGCGCACGCGCTTGCCGCCGCCCAAGAGCGCATAGCGCATGGCCGCATGCAGCTTGTGCGGCACGACATCTGCCGCCGGCAGGAACTGGTCGAGTCTCTTTTCCACGGCGGACTGGGTCGATTGCATCCAGTCGCCGAAGGTGACGCCGTCTTGTTGCACGCTGGCCATCATTGGGCGGCCTCGCCGGCATCCACGAACGGTTTCAACATGTCGCCTTCCAATACTTTCACCTGCGCTTCAACGCTGTCGAGCTGGGTAGCGCAATACTTGACCAGTTCCGAGCCGCGCTGATACGCCGCGACCGATGCTTCCAGCGGCAACTGGCCCGCTTCCATTTGCGTTACCAGCTGCGCCAGTTCCGCCATCGCCTCTTCAAACGAGGCCGGCGCTGCGGCAGCGGCAGTTAATTTCTTCGACATAAACTCAGATCTCTTCGTGGCACGAGGGGCTTGTAGGGAGACGCCGGGGATTCCCGGCCAGCATAGAAGCGTTATTTTAGAACAAACCACACTATTAAGTGAAAACTAAAGCGCAATCGGCGCGCTCAAAGTCAATAGCGTTGCCAGCTTGTCAGTGGATTTTAGCGCAATCGTCCCTATCTACCGGAAATTGCGCGCCAAATGACAATGTTTCTCATTAATAGACTATTTACCGGGGGGGTTTGGCAATGCCGAGGCCGATACGCGCTATAATCGCCGGTTCTGTCCGAAATACCGTTTCAACAAATTTGAATTCAGGTCTTTGCGGATTCTTTCTCTCTGTAGCGGTTGTCCAGGCAAGGGCTTGGGGCACTGCTGACCGTTGTACATTTATGGGGGGTTGGGATGTCCGATCTGGCTACTCACGCCAAGCTGGCGCGCTCAAACGCGCAACTTCCGGTCCACGTCTATTTTGACGAAACGCTGTTGCAGCGTGAAATGCAGCAATTGTTCCAAGCCGGCCCGCGCTATGTCGGGCACGAGCTGATGGTGCCGGAAACCGGCGATTTTGCGACCCTGGCGTCTGAGAACGAAGGGCGCATGCTCGTGCGCAACGCCAACGGCATCGAAGTGCTGTCCAACGTATGCCGCCACCGGCAGGCGCTGATGTTCAACGGCCGCGGCAACGCGAACCATATCGTCTGCCCGCTGCACCGCTGGACCTACGACCTCAAGGGTGAACTGATCGGCGCGCCGCATTTCCCCGAGACGCCGTGCCTGAACCTGTCGAAAACGCCGCTGCAAAGCTGGAATGGTTTGCTGTTCGAACAGAATGGCTACAACGTGATGGAAAAATTGAAAGATTTGTCCGTCTCGAAAGACCTCGATTTTTCCGGCTACATGTTCGACCACGTGGAAATCCACGAGTGCGACTACAACTGGAAGACTTTCATCGAAGTCTACCTCGAGGATTATCACGTCGAACCGTTCCACCCGGGCCTGGGCAGCTTCGTCAGCTGCGACGACCTGCGCTGGGAGTTCGGCAAGGATTACAGCGTGCAAACGGTAGGCGTGCACCGCGGCTTGCAGCAGGCCGGTTCGCCCGCCTACAAGAAATGGCAGGAGCAGGTGCTGCAATTCCGTGGCGGCGAAGCACCGCCGTATGGCGCCATCTGGCTGACCCTGTATCCGAACATCATGGTCGAATGGTATCCACACGTGCTGGTCGTCTCGACCCTGTGGCCCGATGGTCCGCAAAAGACGCGCAACGTGGTGGAGTTCTATTATCCGGAAGAAATCGTGCTCTTCGAGCGCGACTTCGTCGAAGCGGAACGGGCTGCCTACATGGAAACCTGCGTCGAGGACGATGAAATCGCCCTGCGCATGGATGCGGGCCGCAAGGCCCTGATGGCGCGCGGTGTCAGCGAAGTGGGCCCTTACCAGTCGCCCATGGAAGATGGCATGCAGCATTTCCACGAGTGGTACCGCAATAATATCGAACTATAATTCCCTCCAGGGCCGCATTGCGCGGCCTTTTCTTTTTCATCGTCAGGATTTCTCATGCAATCGCTTTGGATGCTATTTGCCAGTTTCATGTTCGCCATCATGGGCGTGTGCGTCAAGCTGGCGTCGGATATGTATTCGACGTCCGAAATCGTCATGTACCGCGGCATCATCGGCATGATCGTCATGAGCTGCACCATTCTGTACCAGGGCGGCAGTTTTAAAACCACGATGCCGGGCCAGCATCTGTGGCGCGGTGTGGTGGGCGTGATCGCCCTGTGGCTGTGGTTTTACGCGATCGCCATCCTGCCGCTGGCCACGGCCATGACCTTGAATTACATGGCGCCCATCTGGATCGCCGTGATCCTGCTGGCCGGCGGCTTCTGGAAAGGCATGAAACAGGTCGAGTGGCCGCTCGTGGCGGCCATCGCCATGAGCTTTGTCGGCGTGACCCTGCTGCTGCAGCCTGTGTTCGAAACGGACCAGCTGGCCGGCGCCATTACGGCCTTGATTTCCGGCATGCTGTCTGCCCTCGCCTATTTGCAGGTGCGCAAGCTGGGCTTGCTGGGCGAACCCGAATACCGGGTCGTATTTTATTTCTCGGTCGTCAATTTCCTCGCCGGCGTGATCGGCCACGTGGCCAGTGCCGGCGGCGGCCCCGTCGTCTGGCATGCGCACACGAGCGCCTACGGCATCGGCTTGCTGGCCGCCATCGGCCTGTGCGCCACCATGGCGCAGATGGCCATGACGCGCGCCTATCGCCTGGGCAAGACCCTCGTGGTGGCAAATCTGCAATACACGGGCATCGTCTTTTCCAGCTTCTGGGGCGTGGTGATCTTCGGCGACTTGTTCGACTGGCACGGCTGGACCGGCATCGGCATCATTCTCGCTTCCGGCATCGCAGCAACCTATTACAATACCCGCAACACGGCCCGTGGCGCGGCGATCGCGCGAACGGATCCGATTGCCAGCGAAGTGTAAAGGAGCGTTTCCGATGTACACCACCTTGATCCAGGCCAGCGAACTGGCCAGCCACCTAAACGACAGCAACTGGGTGATTCTCGATTGCCGCCACGACTTGCTTAACCCCAATGCTGGCAGCGACGCGTTTGCCGCCGGACACATCCAGAACGCGCAGTTCGCCGATATCGATACGGCTCTGTCCGGCCCCAAGACGGCGCGCGGCGCGGACTTTACGGGACGTCATCCTTTGCCCGACCGCAACGTCCTGCTGGCCACCTTGCGCGGCTGGGGCATCAATGACGACACGCAAGTGGTCGCCTATGACGGCCAGGGCGGCATGTTCGCCGCCCGTTTATGGTGGCTGCTGCGCTGGCTCGGCCATCCGGCCGTCGCCGTGCTCGACGGTGGCCTGGCCGCCTGGCAGGCGCAAGGCTTGCCCCTGGTCACGCCGGTAGCACCCCACCCTGTCGGTAACCTGACGGAAAAAACCAGCCTGACGCGCACGGTCAGCGTGCAAGACGTCATCGCCAACCTGGAAACCCAAGCGTTGACCGTCATCGACGCGCGCGCGCCCGACCGCTATCGCGGCGAAAACGAAACCATCGACCCCGTGGGCGGCCACATCCCCGGCGCGAAAAACCGTTTCTTCAAAGATAATTTACAAGCGGACGGCCGTTTCAAGAGCGCGGACGAACTGCAGCGCGACTTCAGCGCATTGATCGCCTCGCCGCAAACCGCCATCCTGCAATGCGGCTCCGGCGTGACGGCTTGCCACAACCTGCTGGCCATGGAAGTGGCCGGTCTGCCTGGCGCGGCCCTGTATCCGGGCTCGTGGAGCGAATGGTGCGCCGATCCGGCGCGGCCTGTGGCGACGGGCACTGAATAAAAAAATGGCGGACCAACTGGTCCGCCACCTTTTACCAGTGGATAACTACGACGTTATCCCCAGCACTTGACTCAAGCGTTCCAGTTCCGCCAGCCACGCCTGCTGGCTGGCCGGCTTCTGGTGGCGCGGCTTGCGGGCCAGGTCCTCCGCCAGCAATTGCTCCAGTTCGCACAAGCGTTCCAGCTGCACGTCGACATCCGCCAGTACCGCAAATGCATGCTCCACGCGCGGCACGGGCGTCAACGCCTGCCAATCTTCCACACTGAGCCGTGCATACGCGCTGGCCGCATCGGGCCACTCTTCCAGCTGGCCATCGGCCACCACCCAAAAACGGTTGCAGGCCGTCTCGATCAGGTCGCGGTCGTGCGATACCAATAAACAGCCACCCGCAAAGCCGCGCAGCGCTTGCCCCAGTTCCGCCTTGCCCTGCATATCCAGGTGATTGCTGGGCTCGTCCAGCAGCAGCAGATGATAGCTGGCCAGCGACAACCCCAGGAACAACAGCCGCGCCCGCTCGCCGCCGCTCAGGGTGGCAACCGTCTGGCCATGGCGCGTATAGGGGAAGCCTGCCGAGATCAAGGCCTGCTTGCGCGCCACCTGGCTGCGCGCGGCCTCGTTCTGCACGGCAAACGGGTACAGGGCGTCGGACAGGTCGGCGTCATCGGACAGCTGCTTGAGCGACTGGTCGTAGTAACCGATGTTGGCGGCGTGGTGGTAGCGCAGGTCACTGCGCTCCTCCTGCGCCTGTATCGCTTGCCAGCACAGCCGTAGCAAGGACGACTTGCCGCTGCCGTTGGCGCCCAGCAAGGCGATGCGGTCGCCCGATTTCAGCCACAGCTGGCCGACGTGGAACAGCAGCGGCGAGGCGGGCACGGCGCGCACGTCCAGGCCATCGAGCGCCAGCAACTGGTCGGCCGCCAGCGCCTTGCCGCGCAGGCTCAAACGCCAGGGCGCGCCTTCGCTGACGAACGACTGTTCATCCTGCAGCTTGTCGATGCGCCGCTGCATGCTTTTGGCCTTGCGCGCCATGCCGACGTTATCGTAGACCTTGCCCCACAGGGCCAGGCGGGTGCTGCTGACGGCCAGGCGGTCGATTTCCTTCTGTTCGGCCGCATGCCTGGCGGCAGCGGCCATGTCCGCTTCGGCCAGCGCCGCCAGCGCGGGGCCGCACGGCAGGTCGAAATCGTACAGGCGGCTATCGCGCAAGATCCAGCTGCGCGTGGCCACGTTGTCGAGCAGGCGCTGGTCGTGCGAGACGAGGATGAACGCGCCGCGCCAGGCCAGCAGGAATTGCTCGAGCCACAGCAGCGACGGCAAGTCCAGATGATTGCTCGGTTCGTCGAGCAGCAGCACGTTCGGTTCCTGCAGCAGGGCGCGCCCCAGCAGCAACCGCGTGTGCTGGCCGCCGGACAGCGAGTGCACGGGCACTTGCGCCGTCTCGGCGTCAAAACCGAGTTCGGCCAGCAGGCTGTCGACCCGCCAATGCAGCTCGGGCTGGTCCAGCACGGGCGCCAGCAAGGCGTCGTACAGGCTCAGGCTGGCAAGTTCGGCTGGCAAATGCTGCTCCACGTGCTGCAAGCGGCAGGCCCGGGCGTAATGAATGGTGCCGGACGTCGCTTCCCGCGTGCCGCTGAGCAAGCCCAGCAAGGTGGACTTACCGCAGCCATTGTGGCCGATCAGGCCGATGCGGTCGCCCTGGCGCAAGGTAAAGGCGATTTCATTGAACAGGAAACCGTCGTGGGTATCCAGCTGTAAAGCTTGTGTCGAGATAAGGGTAGTCATGGCTCTTGTCTTTGTTCGGGATGCAAGCATCCGCGTTAACAGGAGCGCTAACGACAACGGAGTACCAGGAAAGGACTCGTGGAGGAGGGTAACTTTGCTCTGGCCAGGTTATCGCAGCGCGATAGAACGTGGGCAAGAGCTGGCAAATGTGCTTAAAGAACGCGCATCCCATAGGGCGAGCATAAAAATTTCCATATTTTCCTCCTTTCTGTACAAGTTAGTCAGAAAGGCAATACTACACCCACACAGTCAGTACATCAACCGCCGTGGCGCTTGTGCGTCAGGAACAGCACGATGCACACGCCCAGCGCGATCAGGAGCACTTGCGGAATGGTTTCGCGCAAGGTGGCGCGGCGCTGCATCTGCGGCATCAGGTCGGACAAGGCGATATAGATGAAGCCGGACGAGGCGAACACGAGCACGTAAGGAATCAGATTGCTGGCGCGGTCCAGGGTGAAATAGCCGAGCAGGCCGCCCGCCACCGCCATCAGGCTGCACAGCAGGTTGAAGATGTAGGCGCGCAGGCGCGAGAAACCGGCATTGAGCAGCACGATGAAATCGCCGATTTCCTGCGGAATTTCATGCGCGATGATGGCCAGGCCCGTTACCAGGCCCAGCTTCGGGTCGGCCAGGAAGGCGGCCGCGATCAGGATGCCGTCCGTAAAATTGTGCATGCCGTCGCCGACGAGGATCATCCAGCCGGCCTTGCCCGCCTCGTGCTTGTCGTGGCCGTGCGCATGGTGGTGGCCATCGCCTTCGTGGTGGTGCGAATGGCGCAGGATGGCGAATTTTTCCAGCATGAAGAAGGCCAGCAAGCCCGCCAGCAGGGTAGCGAACAGGGTGCGCGGATCCGCCTGCGATTCGAACGCTTCGGGCAAGGCGTGTAGCAAGGACGTCGACAACATGATGCCGACGGACAAGCTGACCATGCGCTCGACCACTTTGGACAGGAATGCAAACGAAAAGATCGCCGCCGCGGTAATGCTCAACACGCCCGCGATCGTGGTCGCGAGCAAAATGGATATAAGGACGGGATCGATGATTTTCTTACCTCAAAATGGCGCCGGGTCACTGGCGCCCGCGATGCTGGCGTCTGGCCTGATGAATGCGTTGTTATCTATTGTTTAATTTTTTGCGCGTTTGGCGGCAGCGTCGCGCGATGAAGATGCAATTGTACTGCATTGGCGCGCAGCGGGCATTTTACAGCCCGGTGCGCCTTTCGCGCCAACTTCTGGGAAATGCGGTGTTTTTCTGTTGCGGCATCACGCCACGCCGTGCTGCTTGAACCAGGCAAGGCAGCGCGCATAGCCGTCTTTCGCATCGGCCGCCACGTAGCTGGGACGGTAATCGGCATTGAAGGCGTGGCCCGCATCGGGGTACACGACAAACTCCGATTTGTTGCCGCCCTTGGCCAGCGCCTCCTTCATCTTCGCGATCGATTCCTGGCTGATGCCCGTATCCTTGCCGCCATACAAGCCCAGCACGGGGACCTTCAAGGTGGCGGCGATATCGATGGGGTTGCTTGGCTGCAATGGATTGGGCTCGCCCACGAGGCGGCCATACCAGGCCACGCCCGCCTTGACGGCCGGATTGTGCGCCGCGTACAGCCACGTGATGCGCCCGCCCCAGCAGAAACCCGTGATGCCCAGGCGACTCGTGTCGCCGCCATTCTGTTTCGCCCACGCCACCACCGCATCAAGGTCCGCCATCACTTGCGCGTCCGGCGTCTTGGCGATGATGCCTTTCATCAACTCCGGGATGCTGCCCACTTTGGTCGGGTCGCCCTGGCGCACGAACAGATCGGGTGCCAGCGCCAGGTAGCCCTGCTTGGCGAAACGGCGCGCCATGTCGGCGATATGTTCATGCACGCCAAAAATTTCCGAAATGACCAGTACCACGGGCAAGCCCGTCTTGCCTTCCGGCTGGGCCGCATACACGGGCACGGCCTGGCCGTCGACCATCACCGACATGCTGCCCGTGACGAGTCCGGCGGAATCCGTCTTGATGACGTTTTGCGCCGCCACGGGCAGCACGGCCACGGCAAAGCCCGTGCCCAGCGCCACCTTCAGGAAACCACGCCGGCCATCCGGCCCGGACAAGCTGCTCTGGCCCAGCAAACTTTCACAATCGGTGATCATGTCGCTCATGCGTTTCTCCTGAAAGGTGTGTTGACAAAAAATGTCGGCTTACGCGCTGCGCGCTAAGCCGACCTACGGTCATTGCTGCTATGTCACATTGTTAATGCGCTTCGTCCCAATTTTTACCGACGCCCACTTCCGCCGTCAGCGGCACCTTCAGCGCGGCCACGCTGGCCATCAGTTCCGGCAGCTTGCGCTTGACCAGTTCCAGTTCCGCATCCGGCACTTCCAGCACCAGTTCATCGTGCACCTGCATGATCATCTTCGTCTGCAAGTTGTCCGTTTCCAGCCAGCCTTGCACGGCGATCATGGCCAGCTTGATCAGGTCGGCGGCCGTGCCCTGCATCGGCGCGTTGATCGCCGCCCGTTCGGCGCCCTGGCGGCGCGGGCCGTTTGGCGAATTGATTTCCGGCAACCACAAACGGCGGCCGAACACGGTTTCCACGTAGCCGCGCGCCTTCGCTTGCTGGCGCGTGTCTTCCATGTACTGTTTCACGCCAGAAAAACGCGCGAAGTAGCGGTCGATATAGCTTTGCGCGGCCGTACGGTCCACGCCCAGGTTACCGGCCAGGCCGAATGCGCTCATGCCGTAGATCAGGCCGAAGTTGATGACCTTGGCGTAGCGACGCTGTTCGCTCTGCACTTCCGCGGCTGGCACACCAAAGATTTCGGCGGCCGTGGCGCGGTGAATGTCGATGCCGTCGGCAAACGCGCGCAGCATGGCTTCGTCGCCAGAGATATGCGCCATGATGCGCAATTCGATCTGCGAATAGTCGGCCGAGACGATGTGGCTGCCGGGCGGCGCAATGAAGGCTTCGCGGATGCGGCGGCCTTCCGCGCTACGGATGGGAATATTCTGCAAGTTCGGGTCGTTCGACGCCAATCGCCCCGTCACGGCCACGGCTTGCGCATAGTTCGTGTGCACGCGGCCCGTCGTGACGTTGATCATCTTCGGCAATTTGTCCGTGTAGGTCGACTTCAGCTTGGCCATGCCGCGGTATTCGAGCAGCACTTTGGGCAATGGATAATCCTCGGCCAGCTTTTGCAGCACTTCTTCATCCGTCGATGGCGCGCCAGTCGGGGTTTTCTTGACCACCGGCAGTTTCAGTTTCTCGAAGAAGATTTCACCGATCTGCTTGGGCGAACCGAGATTGAATGGCTGCTCGGCCAGTTCATACGCCTTTTTTTCCAGTTCCAGGATTTTCACGGCCAGCTCGGCCGACTGGATGTTGAGCAACTCATCATCGATCAGCACGCCGTTGCGCTCGATCTTTTGCAAGACCACGGCCGTCGGCATCTCGATCTTTTCATAGATGAAGGTCAGCTTGTCGTCGCCCGCCACATTGCCCCACATGGCATTGTGCAAACGCAAGGTGACGTCGGCATCTTCGGCCGCGTATTTCGCCGCCTGCTCCACTTCCACCTGGTTGAAGGTAATCTGCTTGGCGCCCTTGCCGCACACGTCCTCGAACGGGATCGTCGTGTAGTTCAGGTGGCGCAGGGCCAGGCTGTCCATGTCGTGCTTCTTGTGCGATTCGAACACATACGATTCGAGCAAAGTATCGTGAGCGATGCCGCGCAGGGTCACGCCGTGGTTGGCGAAGATGTGGCTGTCGTATTTCAGGTTCTGGCCCAGCTTGGGCTTGTTGGCATCTTCCAGCCACGGGCGCAGTTTCGCCAGCACGTGCTCGCGCGTCAACTGTTCCGGCGCGCCCGCGTAATCGTGGGCCAGCGGGATGTAGCAGGCGGCATGTTCGGCAACGGAGAGGGAAATGCCGACCATCTGCGCCGTCATCGGTTCCAGCGACGTAGTTTCCGTGTCGACAGCCGTCAAGGGCGCCGCATCGATCAGCGCGATCCATTTATCGAGCTGCTCATCCGTCAGCACGGTTTCATACACGGCCTCGACTGCTGGCGCGGCATCGGCGAACATGTCGCCCGTCGTATTCGCGATGGTGGCACCGGCAACTGTCGGTGCGCCAACGGGAGACATCGGCGGCGCCGCCGCGCCCAGTTCGCGCAGCAGGGCCTTGAAGCCGTAGCGGTTAAAGAAGGCCAGCAGCGCTTCCTTGTCTTCGTGTTTCGCCACCAGCGAATCGGCGATCGTTGTCATGTGCCCGGACAAATCGCAATCGGTCTTGACGGTGATCAAGGCGCGCGCTTGCGGCAGCCATGGCAGGGCCGTGCGCAGGTTTTCGCCCACAGCGCCGCCCACACTGGCCGCGTTTTCCATCACGCCTTCCAGGCTGTCGTACAAGGTCAGCCATTTGACGGCCGTCTTCGGGCCGCACTTCGAGACGCCAGGCACGTTGTCGACCGTATCGCCGATCAGCGACAGATAATCGATGATGCGGTTCGGCGGCACGCCGAACTTGACCAGCACGGCCGCTTCGTCGAGCTTTTCATTGCTCATGGTATTGATCAGGGTCACCTGGCTGTTGACCAGCTGCGCCAGGTCCTTGTCGCCCGTCGACACCACCACGTTCATGCCGGCGGCGGCGGCCTGCACGGCCAAAGTCCCAATCACGTCGTCCGCTTCCACGCCGTCGACCATCAAAATCGGCCAGCCCATGGCGCGCACGGCTTCGTGGATCGGTTCGATCTGCAAGCGCAGGTCGTCCGGCATCGAAGCGCGTGTGGCCTTGTACTCTGGATACATGTCGTCGCGGAAAGTTTTCCCTTTGGCATCGAACACGCAGGCGATGTAGGCGGCCGGATAGTCGGCGCGCAAACGACGCAGCATGTTGACCATGCCGTGCATGGCGCCCGTGGGATAGCCGTCCGGGCTGCGCAAGTCGGGCAGCGCATGGAAGGCACGATAAAGGTAACTGGAACCGTCGACTAACAGCAGGGTGTTTTGCATAATGCCAATAAAATAAGGTGAGCCGCGCCAGCCGGGAAGAAACAGCGGCGGACGGGCGGAATATCGCACAATTATCGCAGAGTTTAGGGCCGCGCCACCGGCCGCAACTCTTGCCGTTCCTGGCGTTTTCAGCAAGCTGGCGGCCCCGTGCGTGCGGGCGGGCTGCCGTTGCCAGCCATTTCGGCACATTTAAACAGCATTGCCTACCAGTTTGTTACAATGCCTTATAGATAAATTGACGGCATTACACACTGCACGCGCTGCAGTCCCACACATGGAAGCGAACCCATCATGATGCGTACATCGACACTCTGGACATTCCTCGCCCTGCCCCTGCTGGCATGTTCGGCCATTGCCAGCGCCCAGACGCCGGCCAAACCGAGCGACGCGCCGCCACAGCTCGAACGTATCGAGGAAATGGGCGAAGCACCGATCACCGTGGCGCCAGCGGCGGCCAAGCAGCAAATCACCGAAAAACGCGAAGCGGGCGTGACGTCCGAAGTCAAAGTCACGAGCGGCGGCAGCACCTATTACATGAAGCCGGCCGCCGGTGGCGACCAGGCCAACGGCAACGCCTTGCGCGGCCCGCAATGGAAAGTGCTGGAATTTGACCTGGGCAAGAAGAAACAGAAACAACGCGATGAAGAGGCAGCGGACGCGCCAGCACCACCCGCACCAGCGAAGTAAGCAGCCACTCTCTTCTGCCCTGCCCCGGCCATCTGCGGGGCAGCCGGCTTTTTTTGACCTTTTAGACCATTCCCCTCTTTCCCATGGCAGTTTTTACCGCGCTACACCTGGACGATATCGGCCAGTGGATCACGCAGTTTCCACTCGGCAAACCTCTGGCGCTCAAGGGCATCGCGTCCGGCATCGAAAACAGCAATTTTTTCCTGAGCACGGAGCGCGGCGAGTACGTGCTGACGATCTTTGAAAACCTCAGCTTCGAGCAATTGCCGTTCTATCTGCAACTGATGCGCCATTTGGCGGACCGGGGCGTACTGGTGCCGGCGCCGATCGCCAATGCCGATGGCGAACTGGTGACGGCCCTGCAAGGCAAGCCGGCCGCCATCGTCAGCAAACTCGACGGCAGCTCGCAGATGGCGCCGCAAGCCGTGCATTGCGCGGCCGTGGGCGCCATGCTGGCGAAGATGCATCTGGCGGCGCAGGATTTCCCCCTGCAGCAGCCGAATTTGCGGGGCCTGGACTGGTGGAACGCCACCACGCCCTTGGTCTTGCACCACCTCGACGACGCCAAAGCGCACTTGCTGCGCGCGGAAATCCATTTCCAGGACGCCTTTGCTGCCTGCGATACCTATAAAGCCATCCCGCGCGGCCCCGTGCATGCCGACTTGTTCCGCAACAACGTCATGTTTGACGGCGAGCAACTGACAGGCTTTTTCGACTTTTACTTTGCCGGCTGCGACACGTGGCTGTTCGACGTGGCCGTCACCGTCAACGACTGGTGCGTGGACCTGGCGACTGGCGTGCTCGACACGGCAAGAGTGCGCGCCCTGCTCGACGCCTACCAGGCCGTGCGCCCGTTTACGCATGAAGAACAAACGGCATGGCAACCGATGCTGCGCGCCGCCGCGCTGCGCTTCTGGCTGTCGCGCCTGTACGATTATTACCAGCCGCGCGAAGCGGAAATGCTGACCCCGCACGATCCTACGCATTTCGAACGCATTCTGCGCGAACGTATTGCCACACCTGCTCCGGAACTGTTTTAAAAATGGAAAAATTACCTGCAAGTACAGGTTGGCAATGGGTGAAACAAGGCTTCGGCCTGTTTCGCAAGCAACCTGGCGGCATGTCGATGTTGTTTCTCGGCTATATGTTCTGCATGCTGGCCGTCAGCATCGTGCCCGTGCTCGGCCAATTGCTGCCCGTCATCCTCGTGCCCGTGTTTTCCGTCGCCTTCGTGCAAGGCTGCCTGAATATCGACCAGGGCAAGCGCGTCCTGCCGAGCCTCTTGATCTCGGGCTTCCGCAAGCCCGCTTTTCCTTCCCTGTTCGGCCTGGGCGTGCTGTACATCCTGATGGCCATCGTCGCCATCGGCGCCTCGACCCTCGTGGACGATGGTTTGCTGTGGAAACTGGTCACCGGACAACTGACGGAAGAAGCGGCACGCGCCGCCATCCCCGAATCGCGCCTGGGCCTCGGCATCCTGCTGGCCATCGCGATGTACGTGCCTGCCGCCATGGCCTTCTGCTTTGCCGCACCGCTGATCTACTGGCAACGCATCAGCCTGGGCAAGGCGCTGTTCTTCAGCTTTTTCGCCGTCTGGCGTTCGCTGTCGGCCTTCATCGTCTTCGCCGCCACCTGGTTCGCCATCAGCATCGTCACCAGCCAGTTGCTGGCCGTCATCTTTGGCCGCACGCAGCTGATGATGCAACTGATGATGCCGCTGTCGATGATCTTGACTATCATCATGCATTGCTCGTTCTACGCCGCCTACCGCCAGATCTTCGGCCTGCCCGTCGATGAGAGCAAGCCGGTGTCGTTGGACAAGACCGGCGAGTGATCGCCAGACACCGGTCGGCCGCGTAATCCGACGCTGCGAGGCCAACAATGGTGTCGGATTACGCTTCGCTAATCCGACCTACGCGACCGGCCAGAGTATGTTCCTGGTAGGTCGGATTAGCGGGGCCGAAGGCCACGCGTAATCCGACAACATTGTTAGCGCCCGCGTTGGTGACGGATGACCTTCACAGCCGTTCCAATTTGGCAATCCCCAAATCCAGCACCTTCATGCCGTGCTGTCCGAAATTGATTTGCGCGCGCGCATTGCCGCCGCCACCTTCGATATTGACGATAACGCCTTCGCCGAACTTGGCGTGCGCCACCGATTCACCGATGCGCCAGCCGCCGCCTGTGGCTTTTTGCGCGATCTTTTGCGCAATCGCATTGTCCGAACCGAGGCTGACCACACGCGGCGCCTCGTCCCAGGCCGACTTGCGGTTGCCGAACCAGTTGGCTTGCACCTTCGGCGACAGCCATTTCAGCGATTCTTCCGGCAATTCGTCGAAGAAGCGCGATTTCATGTTGTAGCGCGTCTGGCCGTGCAGCATGCGCGTCTGCGAAAAGCTCATGTACAGCCGCTTGCGCGCGCGCGTGATGGCCACGTACATCAGCCGGCGTTCCTCTTCCACGCCATTGTCTTCTTTCGAGCTGCTTTCGTGCGGGAACAGGCCCTCTTCCAGGCCCGTGATGAACACGTTGTCGAATTCCAGGCCCTTGGCCGAGTGCACCGTCATCATCTGCAGCGCATCCTGGCCCGCCTGGGCCTGGTTATCGCCCGCTTCCAGCGACGCGTGCGACAGGAAGGCGGACAGCGGCGACATCACGGCCGGCAGCGGCGCGTCCGCATCTAAAATTTCGATGCCATCCTGGTTCACGACGGGCGCGCCCGACTGCGCCTGGGCGGCAGGGCCCAGGTGGGCCGGTGCGCCCTGGCCGAAACCCTCTTCGGAAATGAACTGGCTGGCCGCGCTGACCATCTGCTCCAGATTCTCGATGCGGTCGGCGCCTTCTTTTTCGTTCTGGTAATGCTGGAGCAAAGTACTCGCTTCCAGCACCACTCTGACCATTTCCGGCAGAGATAACTGCTGCGTTTCGAAACGCACGCCTTCGATCAGCTTGACGAAGCCGGCCAGCACGCTGCCCGCCTTGCCCGCCACATACGGCACGGAGGCGTACAGCGAAATACCGTACTGTTCCGAGGCGGCCTGCAATTGCTCGATCGAGCGCATGCCGATGCCGCGCGTAGGGAAATTGACCACGCGCAAGAAGGCCGAATCGTTGTGCGGATTGTCCATCAACTGCAAATAGGCAATCGCGTGCTTGACCTCGGCGCGCTGGAAGTAGCGCTGACCGCCATACACGTGATACGGAATCGCGGCCGAAAACAGCGCGTGTTCGATCACGCGCGACTGCGCGTTCGAGCGGTACAAGATCGCGATTTCGCTGCGCGAAGCGCCATCGGCGATCAGGCTTTTCGCCTCCTCGATGATCCACTGCGCTTCCTGCAAGTCGGAACTGGCTTCATACACGCGCACCTGCTCGCCATGGCCCGCGTCCGTGCGCAGATTCTTGCCCAGGCGCTTGCTGTTGTTCGCGATCAGCACGTTGGCGCTGTCGAGGATGTGGCCGTGCGAGCGGTAATTCTGCTCGAGCTTGATCAAGTTCTTGACCTGGAACTCGTGCTCGAAGGCGCTCATATTGCCCACGTTGGCGCCGCGGAACGCGTAGATGCTCTGGTCATCGTCGCCGACGGCAAACAGGGCGCCGCCATCGCGGCTGCCGTGGCCGGCCAGCAATTTGAGCCAGTTGTATTGCAAGTTGTTCGTATCCTGGAACTCGTCCACCAGAATATGGCGGAAACGGGCCTGGTAATGTTCACGCAGCGGTTGATTGCGGCTCAGCAATTCGTACGTGCGCAGCAGCAATTCCGCAAAATCGACGACGCCTTCGCGCTGGCACTGGTCGTCGTACAACTGGTACAGCTCGACCATCTTGCGCTCGTGCGCGTCATACGCTTCCACGTCCGTGGCGCGCAAGCCCTGGTCCTTGGCGTTGTTGATGAAATACATCACCGTCTTCGGCGGGAATTTTTCATCATCGATGTTGTTTGCCTTCAACAAGCGCTTGATCACCGACAATTGATCCTGCGAGTCGAGGATCTGGAACGTTTGCGGCAAGGCCGCGTCGCGGTAGTGCGTGCGCAGCAAGCGGTTGCACAGACCGTGGAAGGTGCCGATCCACATGCCGCGCGTGTTGATCGGCAGCATGGCCGACAGGCGCGTGAGCATTTCCTTGGCGGCTTTATTGGTAAACGTCACGGCCAGGATGCCGGGCGGCGATACCTGCTGGGTCTGGATCAGCCACGCGATGCGGGTGGTCAGCACGCGGGTCTTGCCTGAACCGGCGCCTGCCAGGATCAGCGCATGCTGCGCCGGCAAGGTGACGGCAGCCAATTGTTCGGGATTGAGGTTGTGAAGAAGATTTTGCATCCCATGATTATACCGGCATGGCTAAAAATACTGTGCATTTGTCCAGCGGTCGCGGCATTTTACCCACGCGCGCTACAATCGCCATCTCGACACCGCAGCCTGTATACCATGACACCACCCACCCACCTCGACGGCGCCCGCGTACTGGCCTGGGCCTGGTCCGACCAGCCCTTCGGCCATGTCACCAACGAGCATGGTGGCGCCCCCACCGCCATCCACGGCCTGGCCGTGTGCCGCTACGCAGACGAAGCGCGCGTCTACCGTTTCAGCTGCGATGCGCAGTGGGAAACGGTGCAGGATGACGTGTATGCCAGCGAGAATGAGGCCAGAGAGCAGTTGCCGGCGCAATACCGCGCCGTGGCCGCCACCTGGCATAGAGGCTAGCGCACCAGCTTCGCCTTGCCTTCGCTGAGCGCCTGGGCGATCACCTGGCGCGTGGTCTTGTCGGCGATCTTGACGACTTTTTCCTGCTGGCGGCCCAGGTCGCCCATTTGCTTGCCCAGCGCTTCCATCGGCTTGCTGCGCTGCTCCATCTGGCGCGACATCTGCTCCGCTTTCTCGGCCTCGCGCTCGTGCACGTCGGCGATGCGGTCGTTGATCTCTTCCATCTCTTCCTGCGCATCTTCCATCTGCTGCTGCAGGCGTTCCACGTCGCGCTCGGCCGCGCGGCGCGCCGTGTCGCTCGTCGCCAGCGCCTGGCGGCGCGAGGCGTCACCGAGCTTGCGGCCCAGCTCCTGCTGCTGGCGGCCCAGCGCGCGCAGCTGTTCCGACTCGCGCGCACTGCCTTTTTCCAGGCTGCGGGCGCCCATCTTGCGGCCCATTTCACCCATGGCCTTGCCATGCGCGCCCATTTGATCGCCGAGCGCGCTCATCTCCTTGCCGAGCTGTTTCGAAGGCTGCCAGGCCGTGCGCACCTTGCCCAGCAAGGCCGCATCCTGCAGCACATAGGCCTGCCCCTGGTCGCGGAACCACAGGAACGGCCCCTTGATCGAGCGCTTGAGCTTTTCCACCTGCTGCGAGTGAATATCGCTGTCGACGACGATGACGCCCTCGCTATCCGTGGCGCTATCAACGAGCGCATAGCTTTCGCCCTTGTCGATCGAACGGCTGACCTGCACGCTGGGCGCGGCAGGCGGGGCCGGTGGCGCGGGCGGCTGCGGCGGCTGCACGGCCAGCGCACTGCCGCCAAGCAGGATACCGGCCAGGCTGAGGATCAAACGGTAGGAAGTGGACATGGCTGCCTCGTCGCAAAAGTAGTGGAGCATTGACTTTAGCGGCGGATGGAGCACGGCTCCAGCGCGGTGCGACAGGCTGCAAAAAGACCGGTCTGGATGGCAGACACGGACGATGGATGGAACGCCGGGCAAAAAAAAACGGAGGCCGCAGCCTCCGCAAAAACGCCGTGGTACGGCGTAATGTATTAGTACAGCACGACGGAGCGGATCGATTCACCGCTCTTCATCAGGTCGAAGCCCTGGTTGATGTCGTCGAGCTTCAGGCGATGCGTGATCAAATCGTCGATATTGAGCTTGCCTTCCATATACCAGTCGACGATCTTCGGCACGTCCGTGCGTCCCCGTGCGCCGCCGAAGGCCGAACCTTTCCACACGCGCCCCGTCACCAGCTGGAATGGACGGGTGGAAATTTCTTGGCCGGCTGCGGCCACGCCGATGATGATGGACTGGCCCCAGCCCTTGTGGCAGCACTCGAGCGACTGGCGCATGGTGGTGGTGTTGCCGATGCACTCAAACGAATAGTCGGCGCCGCCGTCCGTCAGCTGCACGATGGTGTCGACGACGTTTTCCACCTCGTTGGCGTTGACGAAATGCGTCATACCGAACTTGCGCGCGATGGCCTGACGGGCCGGGTTGATGTCCACGCCGATGATCTTGTCGGCGCCGACCATCTTGGCCGCCTGGATCACGTTCAAGCCGATGCCGCCCAGGCCGAACACGACGACATTCGCGCCCGCCTCGACCTTGGCCGTAAACAGCACGGCGCCCACGCCGGTGGTCACGCCGCAACCGATGTAGCAGACCTTGTCGAACGGCGCATCTTCGCGGATCTTCGCCAGGGCGATTTCCGGCACGACGATGTAATTCGAGAACGTGGACGTGCCCATGTAATGGAAAATGGGTTTACCGTCGATGGAAAAGCGCGACGTCGCGTCGGGCATGAGGCCGCGGCCCTGGGTCGAGCGGATCGACTGGCACAAGTTGGTTTTTTGCGACAGGCAGAATTTGCACTGGCGGCATTCCGGCGTGTACAGAGGAATGACGTGGTCATCCTTTTTCAGGCTTTTCACGCCCGGACCCACGTCGACGACGATGCCGGCGCCTTCATGTCCCAGGATGGACGGGAAGATGCCTTCCGGATCGGCGCCCGACAAGGTGTAGTAATCGGTATGGCAAATACCGGTGGCCTTGATCTCGACGAGTACCTCGCCCTCGCGCGGGCCGGCCAGGTCGACTTCTTCGATGGTCAAAGGCGCGCCCGCCTTCCATGCAATCGCTGCTTTGGTTTTCATGTGTGTCCTGTGGTGTGTGCTGTGTATGGTTGAACCGGGCGCGCCAGCGCGCCGTATCGCCACATCATAGCAAAGCAGGCGCCAGAAAAATGCTTACTTGGTTTTCGCGCGGTTCAAAAACGCGCCGTGCAAGCCGTTCAGGGTTTCCTCGGCCAGCAGCAGCTGGCTGGCGATTTCATTGATCTTGCGGCGGCTGGAACGGGCATGGTCGCGCAGCACTTCGAAGGCCGTGTTGCGGTCCGTCTGGAACTTGCCCATCAGCAAACCCACGGCCAAACTCGTTTCGCGGCCGGCGGCCAGCGCCGCGTTCAGGTTCAGCTCGGTGCGGCGCAGCTGGCGGATTTCGTCCGCGCGCGCCAGGCCCGCTTCGAACGCGGGCATCAAGCGGCCTTCGTCGACGGGTTTCACCACATAGCCGACGGCGCCGTAGGCCGCCGCCTGCTTGCCCGACTCGCTGTCGCCGCTGCCGGACAGGAACATGAACGGCACGGCCGTCTCGCCATGCAGGCGCTTGGCCAGTTCCAGGCCGGACATGCCCGGCATGTGGATGTCGAGCAAGGCCAGGTCCGGCTCGCGCTGGGCGATCAGCTGCAGCGCCACTTCGGCCGAATGGGCCAGGGCTGTTTCGTAGCCGGCATGGCGCAGGACTTCGCCGAGGAATTCCAACAGGAGCTGGTCATCGTCAACGATCAGGATAAGGCGTTTCGCGGCGGCTGGCTGACTCATGGGTGGGGGACCTCGGTAATGAATGATGCTCTTATTATATGCCGATTATTCTCCCAATCCAGCCTTGCACGCCACTGTTCATTCCACAAACAAATGATTGAATTGCTGCACTGCAATATCCACATCTTCCGCCTGATAGACGCTAGTGATGGCCGCCACCATGTCGGCACCGCGCGCGGCCAGCGGCGCGGCGTTCTCCGGCGTCATGCCGCCGATCACCACGCAAGGCAAGGCGATCTCGCGTTTCGCCTGCAGCACGATGTCGAGCGGTGTCGTGACCGGATACTTTTTCACCAGCGATGGATAAAAGCCGCCGAAGGCCACATAGCTGGCGCCGCCCGCCTCCGCCGTTCGTGCCAATGCCATGTCGCCATAGCAGGAAGCGCCGACGATCTTGTCCTTGCCCAGGCGCGTGCGCACCTGTGCCACGGACGCATCCGTGCCGCCCACGTGCACGCCGTCCGCGTCGAGCTCTTCGCACAGCTCGATGAAGTCGTTGATGATGAAAGGCACGCCATACTTGCGGGCCAGGTCCAGCAAGGCGCCCGCCTGCTCCCGCCGCTGATCCGCTTCCGCGCTCTTGTGGCGGTATTGCAGCAAGGCCACGCCTTCCTGCAAGGCTTGCTCGCTCACGTCGAGCAGGCGGTCGGTGTCGTCCCAGTTCGGGGTGACCAGATACAGTCCACGCATGATATTTTCCTTATTGAATGAATCGTTGCGGCATCAGCTGGCCTGGCGCAATCGCATACGCGCCAGCCAGGGCCGCATGGCAATAGCGTTGCGCGCCATCGAGCGCCTCTTGCATCGGCATACCTTGCGCCAGGTGAGCCGCGATGGCGGACGCCAAAGTGCAGCCGCTGCCGTGAAATTCGCCGGGCAAGCGCGGCCAGCGCCACGCGTGCTCCCTGCCATCGGCGTCAAACCAGCGGTTGACGATCACCTCGCCTTCGCCATGGCCGCCCGTCACCAGCACGTTCCGGCAGCCTTGCGCAAGTAAATTGTCTGCGCCACCGAGGGCCAGCGCTTCCGGCCCGTTCGGTACGATGACGGTCGTCACCGGCAGCAAGGGCACCAGCGCCAGCACGGCATCGCCCCGGCTGAGCACGTCGCCATGGCCGCTGGCCAGCACGGGGTCGAGCACGACAGGCAAGCTTGGGCGAATCAGCCGCAATTGCGCGATCAGTTGCGCGATGACGGCCGCATTCGCGGCGCTGCCGGGAATGCCGATCTTCACGGCATCGATGCTGATCTTGTCGATCAGCGCCTGCGCCTGGCGGCGCAGCAATTCCGGCGCCACCGGCTCGACGCCAAAGACCCTGTCGTTGTCCTGCACCGTCAAGGCCGTGATGACGGGCAAGGCATGCGCGCCCTGCGCCGCAATGGCCACGATATCGGCGGCGATGCCGGCGCCGCCCGACGGATCAAGACCGGAAAACACGAGCACAGTGTGGCGCATCGGCATCGTCACGCCAGGCGGCCCGCCATCGGCGACGATGGCGACGCGGCAAATTTACGGGGCATGCGTCCCGCCAGAAACGCTTCGCGTCCGGCCCGCACGGCCAGCTTCATCGCGTGCGCCATGCGCACGGGGTCGCGCGCTCCGGCAATGGCCGTATTCATCAGCACGCCATCGCAGCCGAGTTCCATGGCAATGGCCGCATCCGACGCCGTACCCACGCCGGCATCGACGAGCACGGGCACTTTCGCCTGGTCGATGATCAGCGACAAATTCCACGGATTCAAAATGCCCATGCCCGAGCCGATCAGGGACGCGAGCGGCATGACGGCCACGCAGCCGATATCTTCCAGAATCTTCGCCTGGATCGGGTCGTCGCTGCAGTAGACCATCACGTCAAAGCCATCCTTGACCAGCGCCTCGGCCGCGATCAAGGTTTCCGGCATGTGCGGGAACAGGGTCTTCTCGTCACCGAGCACTTCGAGTTTCACCAGATTGCGTCCGCCCAGAAGCTCGCGCGCCAGTTGCAGGGTGTAGACAGCGTCCTTGGCGTTGTAGCAGCCGGCCGTGTTCGGCAAAATCGTGTACTGGTCGGGCGGCACGAAGTCGAGCAGACTGGGCGCGTTCGGGTCCTGCCCGATATTCACGCGCCGGATCGCCACCGTGATGATCTGCGCCTCGGCCGCATCCGTCGCTTCGCGCGTCTGCGGTAAATCCTTGTACTTGCCGCTACCGACCAGCAAGCGCGATTGATACTGTTTTCCTGCAATGGTCAGCAGGTCGTTGTTATTACTGTTCATTGCTTTTTCCTTAGTTCAGCCGCCGCCGATGGCGCGTACTATTTCAACCTGGTCTTGTACCTGCAAGACCTGCCCCTGCCACGCCTTGCGCGGCACGACATTGCGGTTGACGGCCAGCGCCAGCGCCTGGTTTTCCAGCGACAGGGTGGCGATCAATTGGTCCAGGGTTTGCCCCGGCGGCACCTGGTACGGTGCGCCGTTGAGCGTGATGTTGATGAATGCAGGCATCACGCTCTCCCTCAGACCTTGCGGTACAGCTCGGCGCCGTTCTTGATGAATTCGATGGCCTTGATTTCCATGCCCTGCTTGAGCGCCTTGTCTTCCGCGATGCCCATGCCGGCCGCGTATTCGCGCACTTCCTGCGTGATCTTCATCGAGCAGAAATGCGGGCCGCACATGGAGCAGAAATGGGCCACCTTGGCCGAATCCTTGGGCAAAGTTTCATCGTGGAATTCGCGCGCCTTGTCCGGGTCCAGGCCGATGTTGAACTGGTCATCCCAGCGGAATTCAAAGCGGGCTTTCGACAGCGCGTTGTCGCGGATTTGCGCACCCGGATGGCCCTTGGCCAGGTCGGCCGCGTGCGCCGCAATCTTGTAGGTAATGATGCCGTCCTTGACGTCCGCCTTGTTGGGCAGGCCCAGGTGTTCCTTCGGCGTCACGTAGCACAACATGGCCGTGCCATACCAGCCGATCATGGCAGCGCCAATGCCGGACGTGATGTGGTCGTAGCCGGGCGCGATATCGGTCGTCAATGGCCCCAAGGTATAGAACGGCGCTTCGCCGCACTGTTCCAACTGCAAGTCCATGTTTTCTTTAATGAGCTGCATCGGTACGTGGCCAGGCCCCTCGATCATCACTTGCACATCGTGCTTCCAGGCGACTTGCGTCAGCTCACCCAGGGTTTTCAGTTCGCCCAGCTGCGCCTCGTCGTTGGCATCGTAGATGGAGCCGGGACGCAAGCCGTCGCCCAGCGAGAACGACACGTCGTACGCTTTCATGATTTCGCAAATCTCTTCGAAATGCGTGTACAGGAATGATTCCTGGTGGTGTGCCAGACACCATTTCGCCATGATGGAGCCGCCGCGCGACACGATGCCCGTCAGGCGCTTGGCTGTCATCGGCACATAGCGCAGCAGCACGCCCGCGTGGATGGTGAAGTAATCGACGCCCTGCTCGGCCTGCTCGATCAGGGTGTCGCGGAAAATTTCCCAAGTTAAATCTTCGGCCTTGCCATTGACCTTTTCCAGTGCCTGGTAGATGGGCACGGTGCCGATCGGCACGGGGCTGTTGCGCACGATCCATTCGCGCGTCTCGTGGATGTGCTTGCCGGTCGACAGATCCATCACGTTATCGCCGCCCCAGCGGATGGCCCAGGTCATCTTTTCCACTTCCTCGCCGATCGACGAAGTGACGGCCGAGTTGCCAATATTCGCGTTGATTTTCACGAGGAAATTGCGGCCGATAATCATCGGCTCGACTTCCGGATGGTTGATGTTGGCGGGGATGATGGCGCGGCCGCGGGCAATTTCCTCGCGCACGAATTCCGGCGTGATCTCGGCCGGGATGCTGGCGCCAAACGACTGGCCCGGATGCTGGCGGCCCATCAGGTCGGCCAGGCGCTCGCCCATGGGACCGGACGCTTTCAGCTCACGCAAATATTCCTGGCGGCGCATGTTTTCGCGGATGGCCACGAATTCCATTTCCGGCGTGATGATGCCCTGGCGCGCGTAATGCATCTGCGTCACGTTCTTGCCGGCGATGGCGCGGCGCGGCTTGCGGTGCAGGTTGAAACGCAGCTCGGCCAGCTTCGGGTCCGCCAGGCGGGCGATGCCGTAGTCGGAGGTCGGGCCCGGCAATTCTTCCGTATCGGCACGTTCGACGATCCACGGCAGGCGCGGCGTATCGAGGCCCGAGCGGATGTCGATCTGCACGTCCGGGTCCGTGTACGGGCCGGAGGTGTCATAGACGTAGATCGGCGGATTCTTTTCGCCGCCGAACGACGCTTCCGTGTCGGACTGGCTGATCTCGCGCATGGGCACGCGGATGTCGGGGCGGCTGCCTTCAACATAGATCTTGCGCGAATTGGGCAGCGGCGCGATGGCGGCTTCGTCGACCGTGGCGGTGGCGGAGAGGAATTTCGGGTTGGCGTTCATTTTGGCTCCTTGGCTAGACTATTTTTAAGCCTGGAGCCAGCTAAGGAGGTTCGGAATCACGCACGCGGAAAGGCGGGGTGCGTTCATCCTAAAGCTTCCCTTCGCTGGCATTATCCAGATCAGGTTCGGAGGGTATTTCTCACCCGCGCTTGCACCGTGTTTCCACAGCGAAAGGCAGGACCCCTAGCGTTTGCCGCCTTGCGGCAGCGAGCCAATTATACGCGGTTCACGCCGCGCGGCCAGATGATTTCTTGCAGGTGTCGTCTTTGTACATCGCTCTACTTCTTCTTGCCCCAGCGCCAACTGGTCGGTTCGCCCTTCAGCTGGCAGATGAAAATGAGCACGGCAACGATGGCTACTTCATAGACGATGTAGCCGACCAGCATGGTTTGCGGCGGAAACAGAAAGGCGCCGCAGGCGAACAGCGCCAGCGCGGCCAGGAACACCAGCCAGCCCTGCCACGTGATGGGCAAGCCCCAGCCCCAGCCATAGGTCTTGGCGGGGAACCAGTATTGCGGCGTTGATTTGTCAGTCATGATTTTTCCTGGTCAGTATCGATAGCACCCAGTATAAATCAGGCAATGCGATGGCGCTCCGTGACATCGAGGCCGATGCCGCGGTAGCCGATGAAGCGGCTGCCATTGTCGAACATCGGTTCGCCGCTCACCTGCAGGTACTGCGTGCTGCCGTCGAGGTTGGCGCGGCTGTAGATGAAATCGAGGAACGGTTCGCGCGCGGCGATTTTTGCGTCGAGCAATGCACGCTCGGTGGCATTCCAGCGCTGCGGCTCTTGCTCGCTGCCGATGCCCAGCATTTCAGCCACGGGGCCGGAAAAGCGCGTCAGGTTGCCCTGCGCATCCTGTTCCCAGTACCAGTCGGATGACAGTTCCGTGAAACGCTGGAAGCGCGCTTCGCTTTCGCGCAGCTCCGCCGTGCGTTCTTCCACCATCTGCTCGAGCGACTTGTTGTATTCGGCCAGCTTCTGGTACAGCAGGCGCACTTCCAGCATGTTGTGGATGCGCGTTTTCACTTCCACCAGGTCGAACGGTTTGCTGACGAAGTCCTTGGCGCCCGCCTGCAGCGCGCGCAGTTTGTGGCCGGGCTGGGCCGTGATCACCAGCACGGGCAGATAGCTGCCCGCCTCGATGTCGCGCAAGCCTTCCATGACTTCGAAGCCATCCATTTCCGGCATCTGCAAGTCGAGCAGGATCAGGTCGTAGCGGTGCTGCTGGTGCAGCGCGCGCACGGCTTGCGGGTCCATGGTGGACGTGATGCGCGTATAGCCGGCATTGCGCAGCACCTGTTCCAGCAGCATGACGTTCGCCTCCTGGTCATCGACGATGAGGATGCTGGCGTTCAGGATCTCGGTGGCTTGAAGCATGGCGGTATTCCTAAAAATAAATGCTGAATTAGCGTATTGCGTGAATGTCGTCGGCCAGGCCGTGCGCGGCCGCATGGTGCAGGGCCACGTCGAGCGCATCCATGAATTCGACGACCTTGATCGGCTTGGTCAGGTAGCGGAAGAAGCCCGCTTCCAGGCCCTTCTCGATGTCGCGCGGCACGGCGTTGGCCGACAGGGCCATCACGGGAATATGGCTCGTGAGCGGGTCGTCATGCAGGATATGCAGGGCGCCAAAGCCGCTGATGCCGGGCAAGTTGATGTCCATCAGGATGACGTCCGGCTGATACGTGCGCGCCAGGTCGATGCCCAGGTGCGCATCGATGGCCGTGAGCAGTTTCAAATCGCTGCGGCGGGCGATCAATTGCTCCACCAGCGCCAGGTTGGCGGGATTGTCTTCCACGTACAGCAAGGTGCGCTGGCTTTCCTGCGGCTCCTGCACCTGCGGCAGCGCGTCGCCATCGCCCAGCACCAGGGCCGGCGCACTGCTGGCGGCCAGCTCGAACCAGAACGTGGTGCCCACGCCGACCGTGCTGTCGACGCCGATAGTGCCGCCCATCAATTCGACCAATTGCTTGGTGACGACGAGGCCGATACCCGTGCCCTCTTCCGTGCTGTTTTCCTGGCCCAGGCGGTTGAAGGGCTGGAACAGCTGGGCCACCTGGCCCGCATCGAGACCGGCGCCACTGTCGCGCACGCTCACGCGCACACGCTCGCCGTGGCGGCTGCATTCGACGGTGACGGCGCCGCCGCCCTGGTTGTACTTGATGGCGTTCGATAGCAGGTTGACCATCACCTGTTTCACGCGTGTGCGGTCCGCATGCACATAAAATGCCTGGCCGCAGCGGGGGAAATGCATGCGGATGCCGCGCTTTTCCGCCTGCGGCGCGATCATCGCCTGGCAATCCTGCAGCACGTCGAGCAGCGACATCGCTTCCTGCGACAAGGTGACCTTGCCCGATTCGATCATGGCCAGGTCGAGGATTTCATTGATCAGGCGCAGCAGATACCAGCCACCCTTGAGGATTTGTTCGATCGAGCGCTGCTGCGGCACGGTGGGCGGCGGCACGTCGGAGGCCATCAGCTGCGCAAAGCCCAGCACGGCGTTCAGCGGCGTGCGCAATTCGTGGCTCATGCTCGACAGGAATTCGGACTTGGCGCGGTTGGCCTTTTCCGCCACCTGGCGCGCCTTCTTCAACTCCGCATTGTTGGTCTCGACCAGCGAGCGTGTGTACGCCTGCTGCTCCTGCAGGCGTTGGTCCAGCAAGGCTTGCTCCGCCTCGACCTGCTTGCGAGCCGTGTTGTCCGTCCCGATCAGCAAGTAACCGATGACCTTGCTTTGCGCATCGCGCAAGGCCGTCACGGAAACGATGGCGGGAAAGCGGCTGCCATCCTTGCGGATGTAGGTCAGTTCATAGATGTCTTCGATGCCGCGCGTGGCCTTGAACACGAGCGCTTCCACGCCGGGCGTGATGACAGTATCGAGTTCGGCACTGAGGGCGGCGGCACGCGCGACGATTTCCTGCGCGTCAGAAATACCGGCCGGCGTCAGCTTGTCGACCACGTCGCTCGCCGCATAGCCGAGCATGCGTTCTGCGCCCACATTGAAAATCTGGATCACGCCCTGCGCATCGGTGGCGATGCACGAGAAATTGGCGCTGTTGAAAATCGCATCCTGCAAGGCGCCCGCCTTGAGCAACTGGCGCGGCAGGCTGGCGGCCAGGGTGCGCCGGTACAGCGCCACGAGCAGCATCAGCAGCAAGAAGACCAGCGCGTCGATGACGCATGCCGTCTCGAACGGCGCGCGCCAGGCCAGCAGGCCGATGGCCAGCAACACGATGGCGCTGAATGAAAACGCCAGCGCCATGGGCCAGCGCGACGGTGCGCGCGGGGGAATGTTTTCAACAGATTGCATGGGGTAGCCCGGGCTGTGACAACGATAAAAGAGAGAATGCGGTGTTCAGTGCGTCTGGCGCTGGCGCACGTCCGACAACAGGCGCGTGAATTCTTTCTTCACCACGCCATAGCATTCGCACACATGGCCTTCGAGACCGGCGCGGTCCAGCACGGAAATATGGCCACGTCGGTAGCTGATGAAGCCCCGCGTCTGCAAACGCCCGGCCGCTTCCGTCACGCCTTCGCGGCGCACGCCCAGCATGTTGGCAATCAACTCCTGTGTCATCGTCAACTCGCGGTTCGGCAGGCGGTCCATGGTCAGCAGCAGCCAGCGGCACAGCTGCTGTTCCACCGTATGGTGGCGGTTGCACACGGCCGTCTGCGACATTTGCGTGATCAGCGCTTGCGTATAGCGCAGCAGCAAGCGCATGACGGGACCGGCGCGGTCGAATTCCTCCATCAGCAAATGCGCCTTCAGCCGGTAGCCGACGCCGCCCGTCTGCACGACGGCGCGGCTCGGCGTCGAATTGCCGCCCATGAACAGCGACACGCCCACGACACCCTCATTGCCGACGCCGGCAATTTCCGACGAGCCGCCGTTTTCCAGCAGGTAGTGAATGGAAACGATGGCCGTGGTGGGGAAATACACATGCTGCAGCTTGTCGCCCGAATCGTAGATCACGTCACCGAGCAGCATCGGCACTTGCTCCAGGTGAGGGGCCAGGCGCGCGAAATCAGCGTCGAGCATGGCGGCGAGCAAATGGTTTTGATTCGGGTTGTGCAGCTGGGCATGCGGACTCGACATGGGCAGGTTTCCTGTTTTCCAGTCGTCAGCTAGGGGATAGTTGAAAGGCGTCCGAACGAGGGGCGCCATGTGGTGCAGCGTAACACAGCGCTGGCACAGTGACCCGACTATATTTCTTGTCGGCATTGCCGTCCGTTCGGTAGCGAACGGACGGCATTTCGCCGTGCACCCTACAGTCAGTCACTGCCCGGCCTGCCTGATCATGGATCGGCACCGGCGCTGCCACGGGACCACCATGCAATCATTCTTCAAACGCATCTCCATTTCCGTTTCCACCTCGGCCCTGCTCACGCTGGCGTTCGGACTGTGCCTGACGGCCCTGTGCTACGCCTCGGCGCGCCAGATCGAGGCGGAGAGCGCCCGGTTGCTGCTGCAGTACCACGCCAGCGGCCACACCTTGGGCGCCGCCCTGCTGCCGGCCAAAGGCATGGGCCTGGACGCCAGCCATCGCGGTTCGCTGTACGTGCTGCTCGGTGGAATGCTGTCGAGCCTGCTGGCGGCCGCATACGTGTATCAGCTGGTCTCGCGCAATTCCGTGATTGCCCGCATCACGGGCGAACGCACGGCGGCGCTGCAGTTCGCCAATTTGCGCCTGTCCGAAGACATCGCCGCGCGCATGCACAATGAAAAGTCGCTACGGCTGCGCGAACGCATCATCGAAGTGTCGGCCAACGCCATCATCCTGTGCAGCGCCGACGCGCCCGGCTACCTGATCGAGTACGTCAACCCCGCCTTCGAACGCATCACCGGCTATGCGGCCGGCGAAGTCATCGGCCAGCGCCTGGAAGACTTGCAGGGGCCGGAACAAGGGCGGCAAGACATGCACGCCATTACGGCGGCCCTGCGCGAACAGCGCGAAGGCAAGGCTATCGTGCGCAATTTCCGCAAGGATGGCAGCTGCTACTGGAGCGAGCTGTTCGTCGCGCCCGTGCGCGACGATGGCGATGGCCCCGTCAGCCACTTTGTCGTGGCGCAATACGACATCAGCAGCGTCATGCGTTTCGAACAGGAACTGGAATTCCAGGCCAGGCACGATATCCTGACGGGCCTGGCCAACCGTGCCCTGCTGCGCGAACGGCTGGAACAGGCGATGGCCGTGACACGGCGCAGCGGCCAGCCCCTGTGGGTGGTCTTCATCGACCTCGACCGCTTTAAATTCGTCAACGATACCCTGGGCCACGACGCGGGCGACCTGGTGCTGAAAAACGTGGCCGAGCGCCTGCGCGACGCCACGCGCGAAGTCGACACGGTGGCGCGCCTGGGCGGCGACGAATTCGTGCTGCTGCTGCCCCAGCATGGTAATGGCGAACCGGGCGCCGCCATCCTGCAGCGCATCCAGGATGCCGTGGCGCAGCCGCTGCAACTGGGCGAATATGAATTTTTTCTCAGCTGCTGCATGGGCGTGGCCGTGTATCCCGACGATGGCCAAAATGCCGACACCCTGATCAAGCATGCCGACATCGCCATGTACCGCGCCAAGGAACAGGGACGCGGCCACTGGCAGTTCTATGCCTCGAGCATGAATGCGGGCACCCTGGAGCGGCTGGAACTGGAGAGCGAGTTGCGCCACGCCCTGGAACGGGGGCAGTTCCACCTCGAATACCAGCCCCAGCTGGACCTGGCCAGCGGCGCCGTGGTCGGCATGGAAGCGCTGCTGCGCTGGCAACATCCGCAGCTGGGGCGTGTTCCCCCTGCCAGCTTCATCGGACTGGCTGAGGAAATGGGCTTGATCACCCCCATCGGCGACTGGGTGCTGCGCACGGCATGCGCCCAGGCGCGCGCGTGGCAACTGGCCGGCCATGGCCCGCTGCGCCTGGCCGTCAACCTGTCGGCGCGGCAATTCAAGCAAAAGAATTTGCTGCACGCGGTGGCGCAGGTGCTGGCGGACACGGGACTCGCCGCGGCCCACCTCGAATTGGAATTGACGGAAAGCATGGTCATGCATGACGTGGAGCAAGCCACGACCATCATGGCCAAGCTGAAGGCGCTGGGCGTGCAACTGTCGATCGACGACTTCGGCACCGGCTATTCCAGCCTGGCCTACCTGCGCCATTTCCCCATCGACGTGCTGAAAATCGACAAAACCTTCGTCAGCGACATCACGCACAGCATGGACGACGCGGCCATCGTGCGCGCCATCATTTCGCTGGCGCACAGCCTGCGCCTGAAAGTCATCGCGGAAGGCGTGGAAACGGAACAGCAGCTGGCCTTCCTGCGCCGGCACGGCTGCGACCAGATGCAGGGCTACCTGTTCAGCCGCCCGCTGGCCGCCGCCGCCTTCGAGACACTGCTGCTCGAAGGCAGCATGCTGCCCGCTTAGCGCAAAGGTTTAAAACGCGTGGCGCAGGCCGACGTTGAAGGCGCGGTTGCCCGTGCCCACTTCCGTGGCATTGCCTACCATGTAGGCGGCGTCGTTGCGGTTGCGGATATGCGCATAAGCAACATACACCTTGCTGCGCTTGGACAAGGCATACGTGGCGCCGATGGCCAGCTGCCGCGCATCGCGATTGGCCGCGTCGCGGTCATCCTTGTGCACGTACGAAGCCAGCAAGGTCGTCGCGCCGAGCGGCACGGATACGCCGACGATGGCGTCGCGGCTGTCCGTCGACTGGGCCGGCGCCTGCGCCGCGCCATACGGGTTTTCCCCGAAGAACATGGTGCTGCCGTCGCCCGTGTTGCGGCCATAACCGGCAAACGCCGTGGCCACGCCGAAGTTGTAGTTACCGGCCAAAATCGTGTTGTTCACGTCGGCCTTGCCCGGCTCGCCGGCACGGCTCTGGCGCGCCAGGCGCAAGGTCAAGGGACCGTTGACATAGCCGAGGGCCAGGCCCAGCGAGCGCTGGTCGGCCGCCACACCCGTGTGTTCGCCAAAGCCGTACATGACGGTGGCCGTCACGCCGCGCATTTCAGGCGAGGTGTAGCGCACGGTATTGTCGATGCGCGTGGCCGAATAGCCGGCCAGGTTGGTTGCCGCGCCGGCAAAGCCGCCTTCGAACGGGTCGGCCACGTCGGTCAGCGCCTGGCTTTGCAGGTTGTACTGGCGCCCCACGGTCAGCATGCCCAGCGGGCTGTCGATGCCGACGAAAGCCTGGCGGCCGAACAATTGCCCCGCCTGGTCGGAGCGGCCCGTGTCGCTCAGGACACCCGCCTCCAGCGTGAACACAGCTTGCAAGCCATTACCCAGGGACTCGGTGCCGCGCAAGCCCAGGCGCGAGCCAGCCGATATGCCGCTGGTGAGCTTGCTGACGCCGCCTTCCTGCACCAGGCCGGCGTCCATCAATCCATACATGGTGACTGAAGACGGATCAACTGACGACTGGGCGTGGGCGGCAGGCAAGGCGCCCAGGGTGGCGATGGTCGAAACGAGGCCGACGGTGATCGAGATTTTTTTCATGCGGGTTTCCTTGTATAAGCGAAACCAGGAAAGCGCGCGGCCATGGCGCGGCCACAGGCGCCAAGGCGCGCTGGGGAGTGCCGTATCGAAAGACGACGGACCAGGCAGCAAGATTCCTGGCTAAGCTGTGGCGGCAGCGGCGTGCAATGAGCCGCGTTGATTCCGCCGTGAATGGTGCACCGCTGGCGGTGCGCGTGGCTCAGGCGCCCGGCCCGAAGGGGACGCGCTGAAAGTGGCTGGCATCGCAGATGCGCTGGCCGTGAGACGCGGACGAGTGTTGGATATGAAACGTTGATACAACCGCGTCTGCTGGCGCCGTCCGCAAGGATGGGGCAGGAGGCGCCGAGGCCGGCATTATAGCATCGGCAGCACCTCTACCCCCCGTTCTGTTGCAGGAAAACGACTCGCCAGGCCGCCAAAACACGGCGTTGTCGCCGGGCAAGATGACGCATACCGACCAGGCAAATGCTATTGCAGCAACGGTGCGGCTGCCGCAGGCTTGCGCGCCGCGGCGGCCGCCTTCAGCAAGCTCAGCACCGCTTTATTTTCCGGCGTCGATTCCCGGTCCCGCGCCATCTTCAACACGGGGAACTCGCCGCCCAGCGGATCGGCGCCCAGGCTCAGCAACAGCTTGACCATCGCCGCGTCGCCATTTTCGACGGCCGCCAGCAAGGGCGGCAGATAACCGCCGGTGACGATGGGCGCGCCCATCGCGGCCAGGCGGGCGACCCAGTCGTGCCGCTGGCTGCGCACCGCATGCCACAGCAGCGTCTCCTTTTCCAGACGCCGCGAATCGAGCGCCGCCTGCTGTCCCTTGTAAGAAACTTCGGCGGCGGGTCCGACTTGCTGCCATGGCATGCCGGGCACCACCAGTTGGCGCAGCACGTCCTCGGACGCCGGCTGGTAGTTGTACATGGCGCGCATCGCAGCGTCGAGCCAGCGGTCATTTCCCTTCGCGTCATGCCGGGGCACGCGCTGCTTGAGCCAGTCCAGCGCGCCGGCGTTGCCCGCTTCGGCGGCATAGGCGTACAGCGACTTTTCCTGCTCATCAGTATTTGGCGTGGTGCCGGTGGCCAGCATTTTATCGAGCACTTCGGTGCCGCGCGTCAGGCGCAGCAAGGGCCCCCATAGCAAAGAATCGGCCAGCGGCCGTTCCGCTGGCTGCGCAGCCCCGCCTTTCTTGGCCTTTTTCTCTGCCAGGTACTGGTCTACCAGCAAATAGGGCCGGCCCGCGCCTGCGTCGAGCATGGCGATCATGCTGGCCGTACGTTCTTTCGCGTCGATCAATTCCGGCAAGATGCCCGCATCCTCCTGCTGCAAGGCGTATTCCAGCGGCGCCTGCGTGTGGTTTTCGCCGCCGTATTGCCGCACATCGGCGCCATGCGCCAGCAACAGGCGCACCATTGCGGCATTGCCGTACAGGGCAGCCAGATGCAGCGGTGCGGCGTGGTAAAGCGTATCGCCTTCGCCGAGCGGCACGCCGCGTTGCAACAGCAGCGTCATCATGCGCAGCTTGGCGGGCAACAGCGCGGCGTACTGCTCACGCAGCGCCTGGCGGCGCGCCTGCAGCGGCGCCTGCGCCAGTCGCTGCTGATCGTCGTCCTGCCGGGTTTGCGCATTCAGCCATGCCGCTTCGGCTTTGTACATGCTCGATGGAGGCGAAATCAAATAGTTCAGCAAGGGACTCCTGTCGAGCGCATAGGCGCCCGGCTCGGCGACGCCGGCCAGCAGCTTGCCAAAGGCAGCTTCGTCGCCCTCTTTGGCAGCCTTGAACAGCGCCGTCACCTCTGGCGTCGGCGGCAGCTTGTTGCGTGCCTCGCGCACATAATTGATCAAGCGTTCCATGCCATGCACCGAGACCTGCGGCAACGGCATGCCCACTTTCCATGCCCGCGCCAGCTGCTGCGCCTCGGCCTGTTGCGCCGCATTCAGTTTCTTTGTCCAGCGGGCCACGGCGTCGCCGGCGTCCGCCGCGCCGCCCGCCGCCGCCAACTGGCTCAGCATGGAAGCGAGCACATAGTCCTGCGGCACGCCCGCCTCCTCGCCATACAGCACGGCCAGCTGCAGCTGGGCCTTGGCAATGCCGCTTTCGGCGGCCTTGCGCAGCCAGCGGGCAGCCTGCTTTTCATCCAGGCCGCCCGTGCCTTTCCAGCACAGCAAACCCAGCTGGTAAGCGGCTTCCATGTCGCCACCCTCGGCGGCGCGGCGGTACCAATCCTGCGGCGAACGCTGTCCCGTCTGCGACGCCGCCGGCAGGGGCGCGCCGCGCTGCCAAAGGCCGGCCAGGCGCACGGCCTCGTCGACCTGGTCCGGCGACATCCTGTCACGGCGCGCCGGCAGGGACTTCTCCATCGCGGCCGCACCGCTCCACTCCTTGTCTTGCAGCGCCAGCAGGTTAAGTGCATACGACAGCACCCTGTCGACCGGCCCGCCTTCGCCCCGCTCATACATTTGTGCCAGGTCCTGCAGCGGCTTGCCCTCACCCTGCGCGGCCATGACGCCCAACCAGGGCCGCGCGCGCGATGGATTGAGCATGCGGCCCGGCGCGTATGCATACATGAAAACCAGCGCCTCCTGCGCGGCGCGATCGCCGCCCTTGGCCGCCAGCAGATACCAGCGCTCCGCTTCGGCCTCGCTGCGCTCCACGTCCCGGCATCCTTTCTCGCCCATGTAGATATCGGCGAGGACCTTTTGCGCCTCGACATTGCCACCTTGCGCCGGTCCGCGCAATTGCGCAACGGCCTTGCTGCAGCGCCCATCCTGCAGAGCCGCCATCCCCTCCGGAACGCCGGCGCACGCGCCACCGGCAGCCCATCCGGCGCCGAGCACGGCCAATTGCCACAATTTTTTCATGATTGCCTAAGCTTTCAAATAATGTTGCAAAGATGATAGCTTAGAAAAAATACAATGAAGCAATATTGCGCAATCGTGCGCGGCTTTTCGGGCCATCCAGGCCCGCTATTTGCTGCGCATGCTTTATGCACCCCTTATAATGGTTCCTTTTGCCAATCACACGCCAAATCATGGAATTAGCCAAGTCTTTCGAGCCCGCCGACATTGAACAATTCTGGCGCACCGAGTGGGAACAGCGCGGTTACTTCACCGCCACCCTCGATGCCGGAAAACCTTCCTTCAGCATCCAGTTGCCGCCGCCGAACGTCACCGGCACCCTGCACATGGGCCATGCGTTCAACCAGACCATCATGGATGGCCTGACACGCTACCACCGCATGCTGGGCCACAACACAGCCTGGATTCCCGGCACCGACCACGCGGGCATTGCCACGCAAATCGTCGTGCAGCGCCAGCTGGACGCGCAAAAGATTTCGCGCCATGACCTGGGCCGCGAGAAATTCGTGGAAAAAGTGTGGGAATGGAAAGAAAAATCCGGTTCCATCATCACCGGCCAGATGCGCCGCCTGGGCGCTTCGGCCGACTGGCAGCGCGAATACTTCACGATGGACGAGCCGCGCTCGAAAGTCGTCACCGACGTCTTCGTGCGTCTGTTCGAGCAAGGCCTGATCTACCGCGGCAAGCGCCTGGTCAACTGGGATCCCGTGCTGGGCACGGCGGTGTCCGACCTCGAAGTGGTGTCCGAGGAAGAAGACGGCTCCATGTGGTACATCAAGTACCCGCTGGCCGATGGCAGCGGCTTCCTGACGGTGGCCACCACCCGTCCTGAAACCATGCTGGGCGACGTGGCCGTGGCCGTCGATCCGACGGACGAGCGCTACCTACCGCTGGTGGGCAAGATGCTCAAACTGCCGTTGACGGACCGCGAAATCCCCATCATCGCCGACGAATACGTCGACAAGGAATTCGGCACGGGCTGTGTCAAGATCACCCCGGCGCACGACATGAACGATTACGCCGTGGGCCAGCGTCACAAACTGGCGCAGATCGTCATTTTGACGCTGGACGCGAAGATCACCGAGGACGCGCCGGAAGCCTACCGCGGCATGGACCGCTTTGCCGCGCGCAAGCAGATCGTCGCCGACCTCGACGCGCAAGGCTTGCTCGAGCAAGTCAAGCCGCACAAGCTGATGGTGCCGCGCGGCGACCGCACGGGCGTTGTCATCGAGCCGATGCTGACGGACCAGTGGTTCGTCGCCATGAGCAAGCCGGCCCCGGAAGGCACCTTCTTCCCGGGCAAATCGATCGCCGAAACGGCGCTCGATAAAGTAGCCAATGGCGAAATCAAGTTCGTGCCGGAAAACTGGAGCACCACCTACAACCAGTGGCTCAACAACATCCAGGACTGGTGCATCTCGCGCCAGCTGTGGTGGGGCCATCAAATCCCGGCCTGGTACGACGACAAGGGCAATATTTTTGTCGCCAAGACGGAAGCGGAAGCCATCGCCAAGGCGCAGGCCGCCGGCAGCACCGGTCCTTTGAAGCGTGACGACGACGTGCTCGACACGTGGTTCTCGTCGGCCCTGGTACCGTTCTCGACCATGGGTTGGCCGGAAGAAACGCCGGACGTGAAGGCCTTCCTGCCATCGTCCGTGCTGGTCACCGGTTTCGACATCATCTTCTTCTGGGTCGCGCGCATGGTCATGATGACGGCGCACTTCACGGGCAAGGTACCGTTTGAAACCGTCTACGTGCACGGCCTGGTGCGCGATTCGACGGGGCAGAAAATGTCGAAGTCGAAAGGCAACACGCTGGACCCGATCGACCTGATCGACGGCATCGACCTGGAAGGATTGATCGTCAAGCGCACCACTGGTCTGATGAACCCGCGCGACGCGGAAAAGATCACCAAGGCCACGCGCAAGGAATTCCCGGAAGGCATTTCGGCCTACGGCACGGATGCCGTGCGCTTCACCATGGCCAGCTATGCCTCGCTGGGCCGCAACATCAATTTCGACCTGGGCCGCTGCGAAGGCTACCGCAACTTCTGCAACAAGATGTGGAACGCCACCCGTTTCGTCATGATGAATACGGAAGGCAAGGACTGCACGCCGAACGACGCCGACCTGTCGCAAGCGGACAAGTGGATCATCTCGCTGCTGCAAAAGGCGGAGCTGGACGTGGCTAAGGGCTTTGAAGACTTCCGCTTCGACAATATCGCCGCTACCATCTACAAATTCGTCTGGGACGAGTATTGCGACTGGTACCTGGAAGTGGCCAAGGTGCAAGTGCAACAGGGCACGGAAGGCCAGCAGCGGGCCACCCGCCACACCCTGCTGCGCGTGCTGGAAGTGGTGCTGCGCCTGGCCCATCCGATCATCCCATTCGTCACGGAAGCCCTGTGGCAGACGGTGGCGCCATTGGCGGGCAAAACGCTCAAGGCGGAGGGTGATTCGATCATGATGCAGCCGTATCCGATCGCCAACACCGACAAGATCGATGAAGCGGCCGAAGCGTGGATGCAGCAGCTGAAAGCCTTGACGGACGCGACACGCAACCTGCGCGGCGAAATGCAGATCTCACCTTCCGTGCGCGTGCCGCTGATCGTCGAAGCGGGCAATGCCAGCGAGAAAGAAGCGCTGGCGTCGTACGCACCGTACATCCAGTCGCTGGGCAAGCTGGCCGACGTGCAGATCGTCGATGCGCTGCCGGACTCGCCAGCGGCCGTCGCCATCGTCGGCACCACCAAGCTGATGCTGAAAGTGGAAATCGACGTGGCTGCCGAACGCGAGCGCCTGGGCAAGGAAATCGCCCGTATCGAAGCGGAAATTGCCAAAGTCAACAGCAAATTGGGCAATGAAAGCTTTGTCGCGCGTGCCCCTGCCGCGATCGTCGCGCAAGAAAACGAGCGCTTGCTCAGTTTTTCGGCGACAATTGAAAAACTGCGCGAACAGTTTGCTAAACTAGCCAGCGCATAAGGCAAGTTTGGAAGGATTGCGCGGCGTCATTCGTGACGCCGCGCAGCACTGCTGGTCTTGCCTTGGTATATAACTGTTCGTGACACGATCAAAAAACCAATGGAGACTAGCGATGCATAAAGTATTCAAAGCAAGCGTACTGGTGGCCGCCCTGGCCATCGCCGGCAGCGCCACCGCGCGCGACGGCAACTTTACCCCCGTCGGCACATGGAAAACCATCGACGACGCCAGCGGCAAGCCGAAATCCCTCATCGTCATCACGGAAAGCAACGGCGTCTTGCAAGGCAAGATCGACAAGCTGTTCCGCGGCCCGGACGAAGACCAGAATCCCAAGTGCGACAAGTGCACAGGCGCCAAGAAAGACCAGCCCATCGTCGGCATGGTGATCCTGTCCGGCCTGAAATATGACGGCAAGGAATGGACTGGCGGCGAAATCACGGACCCGGCCAATGGCAAGACCTACAAGAGCAAGGCGGAATTGACGGAAGGGGGCACCAAGCTGCAAGTGCGCGGCTATGTCGGCGTGCCGATGTTTGGCCGCTCGCAGACGTGGGTGCGCGAAGAGTAAGCTCCCCCCTGCCCTGATGAAGCCGGCCTTGGCGCCGGCTTTTTTGCGTCTGTTTTCCGCACACGGCCGTTGTTTTACAGGCCGAATCGCGTTTTTTTGAACCAATCTCCGAACGCCAGGCGCCTATGCGCGCCACCGAACATACTTGAAGTTTCCTAAATGAAATAGTGCATGCCTGTGACGCCATCGCCCTGTAGCGACAGGCGGCATGGCTCTGCCGGATGACCTCATCCGCGGATGACCGGCAATGACTGCCATGCACAAAGGAACACTATGAATCTCTTCAAGCGATATCTGAACCCGCTGATCGTCTCGGCAGGCCTGCTGGCCATGACCGCCCTGGCCGGCTGCGGCGGCGGCGACCAGGGACGCGATCCTATCCTCGGCTTGCCGGCTGCCACCCTGTCCAGCCTGGCCGTCACGCCAGCCACGGCCACGGTCGCTATCGGTGCGGGCCAGCAATTCACGGCCATCGCCACGTATAGCGACGGCTCCTCGCAAGATGTCAGCGCCAAGTCGGCCTGGACGTCGGCCACGCCAGCCAGCGCGACAGTCAATGCCGCCACAGGCTTGAGCACCGGCATCGCTGCCGGCAGCAGCAGCATCAGCGCCGCATTTAGCGGCAAGAGCGCAGCGGCCCAGTTGACCGTCTCGCCCGCCACTTTGACGGCAATTGCCATCACGCCGCTCGCGCCATCGATCGCCATCGCAGCAACGCAGCAATTCACGGTGACGGGCAGCTTCAGCGACGGCGCCACGCACGACGTCACGGCCGTGTCGGCATTTGCCTCGGCCAGTCCCGCCACGGCCAGCATCGCCGCTGGCGGCCTGGCGCTGGGCAAGGTTGCCGGCACGACGCAGATTACGGCCACCACGGGCGCGCTCACGGCCAGCACCGTGCTGACCGTCACGCCAGCGACCTTGTTGTCGATCGCCGTCACGCCGCAAAACCCCATCATCCCCGTCGCCGCGACGCGCCAGTTGGCCGTCCTTGCCACGTATTCGGATGGCAGCAGCGCTGACGTCACCTCCGGTAGCAGCTTCGTGTCCGCCACGCCAGCCTCGGCCACCGTCGCCAGCGGTGGCCTCGTCACCGGCGTTGCCTTTGGTACCAGCGTCATGAACGCCAGCTTCAACGGCAAGACGGCCAGCACCACCGTCACCGTGCCTGCCATTACCCTGGTCAGCATCGCCGTCACGCCGGCCACCGCCAGCATCGTTGTCGGTGCCACGCAGCAATTCATTGCCACCGCAACGTACTCGGACAGCTCGAACGCCATCATCACCAACAGCGCCGCCTGGACGTCGGGCACCGTTGCCAATGCCAGCGTGCTGAACACGGGCGTCGCCACCGGCATCGCCGCCGGCACCAGCAGCATCACGGCCACGGCCGGCGGCCAGTCGGGCAGCGCGCTGCTGACCGTCACTGCCGTTGCCATCCCGCCCGTCCTCAATCCGATCATCCTGGGCCGCGCCGCATCGTTCGGCGTGCTGGCCGGCACCTCGATCACGAACAATTCGGGCGGCACGACCCTGATCACGGGCGATGTGGGTTCGCCGTCGCAAACGGTCGATCCGACCCAGGCGGCAGGTTTTACCAACTACAAGTCGGGCGCCATCCTGGACGGCGCCATGACGGATTTGCAAGCGGCGATCACGGACGGCAACAGCCGCAGCTGCGACGTCAGCTTTGCCGGCGGCATAGACCTCGGCGGCCAGACCTTCGGCCCCGGCGTGTATTGCTATGCGGGCGCCATCAGCATCACGGGTACCTTGACCCTGAACGGTCCCGGCGTGTACATCTTCCGCACGGCGCTGACCTTGAATTCGACCGTCAACTCGGTGGTTGCCCTGAACAATGGCGCCACGGCCGACAACGTCAGCTGGCTGCCCGTCGGCCCGACCACCCTGGCCGCGAACAGCGTCTTCAAGGGCAATATCCTGGGCCAGTCGGCCGCCATCACGGTGGGCGACAACACGACCCTGCTCAATGGCCGCGTGCTGACGGCCGCCGCCGTTACCCTGCGCAACAACCAGATCACCAAATAACCGGGACATGACCATGACTATCGCACACACACTGGGCGCCCTGAGCGTCATGACCGGCGCCTTGCTGGCGGCACAATCGGCGCAGGCGCAGGACAACACCTTCATCAACCCGGACTGGGCCAACAGCGCCTGGTACATTGGCGCGGGCGTGGGCCAGTCGCGCGCCACCATCGACGAGCCGCGCCTGCGCGCCAGCCTGGCCGCCAACGGCGAAAGCGTCACCGGCTTCAGCAAGGACCAGCGCGACACCGGCTATAAACTGTTTGTCGGCCGCCAGCTGAACCAGTATGTCGCCGTGGAAGCCGGTTACTTTGACCTGGGCAAGTTCGATTTCAAGTCGACCACCAGCGGCAACGGCGTACTGAACGGGCAAGCGGCCTTCCGCGGCGTGAACCTGGACTTGCTGGGCCAGCTGCCGCTGTCGCAGCGCCTGTCCTTGCTGGGCCGCGTCGGCATGCACTACACCAAGACCAACACGGAATTCAGCGGCAACCGCCTGCTGGGTTCGACCAATACCCATGCCAGCGAGCGCAAGCTCAATGCCAAGCTGGGTCTGGGCCTGGAATACAAGTTCAGCGAAGCGCTGGCCCTGCGCGGCGAAGTCGAGCGTTATCGCTTGAACGACGCCGTCGGCAACCGTGGCGATGCGGACCTGTATTCCGTCAGCCTCGTGTATAAACTCGGCCGCCCGGCCAGCGCCACGCCCGCCTACCAGCCGGCGCCAGAAGTCGCCCCGGCCGTCGCGATGCCGGCCCCTGTCATCGTGGCCGCACCGGCGCCAGCGCCCGTGTCGGAAAAAGTGTCGTTTGCCTCGGAAGCGTTGTTTGATTTCGATCAATCGGCGCTCAAGCCGCAAGGCAAGGCCGCGCTGGACCAGCTGCTGGGCCAATTGACGGGCATGGATCTGGAAGTGATCGTCACGGTCGGCCATACGGATGCCGTCGGCCCTGACGCCTACAACCAGAAACTGTCGCAACGCCGCGCCGAAGCCGTCAAGGCCTATCTGGTGGCGCAAGGCGTGGAAACGAACCGTGTCTACACGGAAGGCAAGGGAGAAACGCAGCCGGTGGCCGACAACACAAGTGCCGCCGGGCGCGCCAAGAACCGCCGTGTGACGGTGGAAGTGGTGGGCACGCGCAAAGTTGCACGCTAAGTTACATGCACGTAAAAAACCGGCTTGCGCCGGTTTTTTTTCGTCCGCGAATTACTGCGCCGGGGCCGGCTTGCGGTGATGCTTGCTCAAATGCCGGTCCAGGCTATTGGCGAACTGTTGCCGGTCGGACTGGCTGAAGGCGGCCGGGCCGCCCGTGTCCACGCCGCCACTGCGCAATTCTTCCATGAAGGCGCGCATCGTCAGTTGCTGGGCGATATTATCCTTCGTGTAGAACTCGCCGCGCGGGTTCAGCGCGAAACCGCCCTTGGTCAGGACGTCGGCCGCCAGCGGGATGTCGCCCGTGATGACGAGGTCGCCGGGATTCAACAAACGCACGATTTCCTGGTCGGCCACGTCGGCGCCGGACGGCACTTGCACGGTGCGGATGAAACGCGAGGGCGGCACGCGCAAGCCCTGGTTGGCGACCAGGATGAGCGGCAGCTCCAGGCGGTCGGCCACGCGGTACAAAATTTCCTTGATGACGACGGGACAGGCGTCGGCGTCGATCCAGATTTGCATACCCGGCATACCTTCCTGCGCCATCACAGTTCCCACGCTTCGCCGCCCGGGCCCATGCGCGGCGCGCTGACGCCGAAGTGCAGGTAGGCAGCCGGCGTGGCGACACGGCCACGGGGCGTGCGCTGCAGGAAACCTTGCTGTATCAGATACGGTTCCAGCACGTCTTCGATGGTATCGGCCGCTTCGCCGATGGCCGCCGCCAGGTTGCCAATGCCGACGGGGCCGCCGCCGAATTTGAACAGCACGGCTTCGAGCAGCTTGCGGTCCATCACGTCGAAACCGGCGGAATCGACGTCAAGCATGGCCAGCGCGCGGTCGGCCACCACCTTGGTGATCTCGCCATTGCTTTTGACTTCCGCGAAATCACGCACGCGGCGCAGCAAGCGGTTGGCGATACGGGGCGTGCCGCGGGCGCGCTGGGCGATTTCATGCGCGCCTTCCGGGTCGATCGGGGCTTTCAGCAAGGCCGCGCTGCGCGTGACGATCTTCGTCAGTTCGCCCGTGTTGTAGAACTCGAGGCGCGCGACGATGCCGAAGCGGTCGCGCAGCGGATTGGTCAGCATGCCGGCGCGCGTCGTGGCGCCGACCAAGGTAAACGGTTGCAGATCGAGTTTCACGGACCGGGCGGCCGGGCCTTCGCCGATCATGATATCGATCTGATAATCCTCGAGCGCCGGATATAAAATTTCCTCAACGACCGGCGACAACCGGTGGATTTCATCGATGAACAGGACGTCGTTCGCTTCCAGGTTCGTCAAAATCGCCGCCAGGTCGCCCGGACGCTCGAGCACGGGGCCCGAGGTCTGGCGCAAATTGACGCCCATTTCGCGCGCGATGATGTGCGCCAGGGTGGTCTTGCCCAGGCCCGGCGGGCCGAACAGCAAGGTGTGGTCGAGCGCTTCCTTGCGCTGGCGCGCGGCCGTGATGAAAATCTCGAGCTGGTCGCGGATCTTTTCCTGCCCGACATACTCGTCGAGCTGCTTGGGACGCAAGGCCCGTTCGATCGCCTCTTCGTTGTGCGAGATGGGCGCCGCGTCGATGATGCGCTGTTCCGTGAAGCTGTCGGTCTGGATGCTCATGCCCTATCAGCCTTTCGACAGCGCTTTCAGCGCCAGTTTGATGCCGTCCGATACGCCGGTACCTGCCGGCACGTTCTTCACGGCGGCCAGCGCTTCCTTGTCCGAATAGCCGAGCGCGACCAGGGCATTCAAAATGTCCGATTGCGCGTCGGGCGCCGCATGCGCGCCGCCGGCGCCGATATCGGCACCCAGCTTGCCCTTCAATTCCAGCAACAGGCGCTCGGCCGTCTTCTTGCCGATGCCCGGCACTTTCACCAGGCGGCCGGAATCCTGCAGGGTAATCGCCTGCGCCAGATCGGCAATCGTCATGCCCGAGAGAATCGACAGCGCCATGCGCGCGCCCACGCCCGTGATCTTGATCAACTGGCGGAACACGGCGCGCTCGGCCGCATTGCCGAAGCCAAACAGCAGGTGCGCGTCTTCGCGGATGGCCTGGTGCGTGAACAGCACGACTTTTTCGCCCACGTGGGGCAAGTTGTAAAAGGTGCTCATCGGTACGTCGACTTCATAGCCGACGCCCTGGCAATCGACCAGCAATTGTGGCGGATTCTTTTCAAGCAAAATACCGGAGAGACGGCCTATCATCGCGTGTTCCTAATGTTGTGTATCGTTGTTTCTATTGATATGAGGGCCATGCGCCTACCCTACTAAACGGCCGCGCTTCATACGCAAGCCCTGTAGCTGGGGCGCCAGCGCGCCGATCATGGCCAGTGCATCGATACTGTTGGCGTGGCAAATGGCCACGCCCAGCGCGTCGGCCGCATCCGTGCCGGGCAAGCCGGGCAAGGACAGCAGCCGCGAGACCATTTCCTGCACCTGCTCCTTGGCCGCCTTGCCGTGGCCCGTGACAGCCTGTTTCACTTGTAGCGCCGTGTATTCGGCCACCGACAGGTCGGCATGCACGAGCGCGCAAATGGCCGCGCCGCGCGCCTGGCCCAGCAGCAAGGTCGATTGGGGATTGACGTTGACAAACACTTTTTCGATGGCCGCGCAATCGGGCTGGTAGGTGCCGACGATTTCGCTCACGCCCCGCAGGATGACCTTCAGGCGCGGCGGCAATTCCCCTTCGGAACCCGTCTTGACGGTCCCCGACGCGATATAGCGCAGCTTGTTGCCGTGTTTTTCAATGACCCCAAAGCCGGTCGTGCGCAGGCCAGGATCGATGCCAAGAATAATCATCGCCAGATTCTATAATGAATACGGCAGGCACCGGTGAATAACCGGTGCCTGCCGCTGAGTACTTTATCGAGTAGCTGTAGGTCGGATTAGCGGTACGCGTAATCCGACATGCGTTGCCAACTGCGCTTGTCGGATTACGCGCGGCCTTCGGCCCCGCTAATCCGACCTACTCTCTCTATCGATATCAATGACGGAAGTGACGCGTGCCCGTGTACAGCATGACCACGCCGCGCTCGTCCGCCGCATCGATCACTTCCTGGTCGCGCATCGAGCCGCCCGGGTGGATGACGCAGGTCGCGCCCGCGTCGACGACGACGTCGAGGCCGTCGCGGAACGGGAAGAAGGCGTCCGACGCCACGACGGAGCCCGTCAGCGACAGGCCCGCGTTTTGCGCCTTGATGGAAGCGATGCGGGCCGAATCGATACGGCTCATCTGGCCAGCGCCCACGCCCAGGGTCATGTTATTGCCGCAGAAGACGATGGCGTTCGACTTGACGAATTTCGCCACTTTCCAGGCGAACATCAGGTCGGCCAGTTGCTGCGGCGTTGGCTGCAGCTTGCTGACCACGCGCAAGTCGCCGATACCGACGTTTTTAGCGTCAGGCGATTGCACCAGCAGACCGCCACCGACGCGCTTGAAGTCCATGGCGTGCACGCCGCTGCCCAGCGGGATTTCCAGCATGCGCACGTTTTGCTTGCTCGACAGAATCTGTTTCGCTTCGGCGGAGAACGACGGGGCGATCAGCACTTCGACGAACAGCTTGGCGATTTCGCCGGCGGTGGCGCCGTCGAGTTCCGTGTTGAAGGCGATGATGCCGCCGAATGCCGAGGTCGGGTCCGTCTGCAGGGCGCGCGCATACGCTTCCGCCGCATTCTTGCCCAGGGCCACGCCGCATGGGTTCGCGTGCTTGACGATGACGCACGCGGCGCTTTGCTCGAAGCCGCCCATGCTCTTCACGCATTCCCAGGCCGCATCGGCATCGGCGATGTTGTTGTACGACAATTCCTTGCCTTGCAACTGGCGATAGTTGGCCAGCGCGCCGTCGGTGGTGACGAGGTCGCGGTAGAAAGCGGCGCTCTGGTGCGGGTTTTCACCGTAGCGCATGTCTTGCACTTTTTCAAAGGCAACGTTCAGGATTTGCGGATAGGCGCCGCGCTCGGCGTGCACTTTCGTCGGGCCCAGGCTCGTCAGGTAGTTGGTGATGGCGCCATCGTATTGCGCCGTGTGCGCAAAGACTTTTTTCGCCAGCATGAACTTGGTGTCGTAGCTGACGTCGCCTGCCTTGCCATCGGCCGCACGCATTTCCGCCAGCACCACGTCATAGTCGGTCGGGTCGCAGATGACGACCACGTCCTTGTGGTTCTTGGCCGCCGAACGCAGCATGGTGGGGCCGCCGATATCGATGTTTTCGATCGCGTCTTCCAGCGTGCAATCGGCCTTGGCGACCGTGCCTTGGAACGGGTACAGGTTGACCACCACCATGTCGATGGTCGGCATGTCGTGCTCGACCAGTTTCGACATGTGTTCAGGGAAATCACGGCGCGCCAGGATACCGCCGTGCACTTTTGGGTGCAGGGTTTTCACGCGGCCATCGAGCATCTCCGGGAAACCCGTGTAATCGGCCACTTCCGTGACAGGAACACCGTTGTCTGCCAGCAATTTGGCGGTGCCGCCCGTGGACAGGAGGTTGACGCCGAGGGCGGACAGGGCGCGGGCGAATTCGAGAACGCCGGTCTTGTCGGAAACGGAGAGGAGAGCTTGTTTGATCATGGCTGTGGCTAGGTGGTTAAGTGTTCTTGGCGAATGGCGCAGTTCAGTCTTCAGGCGAAGGCTGCTGCGGCGGATTCAAATCTTGGCGTCACTTGCATGCCGGCATTACAGCAAACCGTGCTCCTGCAATTTCTTGCGCAGGGTATTGCGGTTGATGCCCAGCATCTGCGCGGCGTGCGACTGGTTGCCATCGGCGCGTGTCATCACGACTTCCAGGATGGGCTTTTCCACGGTCAGCACGACCATGTCGTAGATATTCGATGCTTGCTGTTCGCCCAGGTCATTGAAGTAATCTTCTAGACTTTTCTGTACGACTTCCTGAATGCTTTCTTTGCTCATTTGTATGCTTCAACCGGCTGAACACCTGGCCATCCGGCGCCGCGTCGCTCATGCGGTCCGCGTGCTGCCCTCTTGCCTTGATGTTGTAATTAATATTGCATGACGCTCTGTATAGGCGCTCGCCCTTGTACTTCTTATCACTCGTACTGATCACTATTGCTTATAACTTATGCCACTACCTTGCTATCTGCTCATGCTGCCGTGGCCGCTTCTATCAGGCCACTTTCACTGGATTCGGAGAGGCGGTATTGTAACCGTTCGCCAAATTTCCATTGCGACTCAAAAAATTGATCGACGGCCAGCAATTGCGCATCCGTCGATTCCAGCAAGTTCATTTGCTGGCGGAACGCTTCGCCGCCTTCCAGATCCTTGACGTACCAGCCGATGTGCTTGCGCGCCGTGCGCACGCCGAGAAATTCACCGTAAAACGCGTAATGGGCGCGCAAATGCTCGTCCATCAGGGTGCGCACTTCATCCACGTACGGCGCCGGCAGCAAGGTGCCGGTGCGCAGGAAATGGTCGATCTCGCGACAAATCCACGGCCGGCCCTGCGCCGCGCGGCCGATCATGACGGCATCGGCGCCCGTTTGATCGAGCACAAAGCGGGCCTTTTCCGGACTGGTAATGTCGCCATTGGCCACCACGGGGATGCCCACTGATGCTTTCACGGCGGCAATGGTTTCATACTCGGCATCGCCCTTGTAGCCATCGGCACGCGTGCGGCCGTGCAAGGTCAGCATCTGGATGCCGGCTTGCTCGGCGATGCGGGCGATCGTCAGGGCATTCTTGTTGGAACGGTTCCAGCCCGTGCGAAATTTCAGGGTGACAGGCACGTCGACGGCATTGACGACGGCGTGCAAAATCTTTTCGACCAGGCTTTCATCTTGCAACAGAGCCGAACCGCACCAGCTGTTGCACACCTTTTTCACGGGGCAACCCATGTTGATGTCGATGATCTGTGCGCCCCGATCCACATTGAACTTGGCGCAGTCGGCCAGGTCTTGCGGATCGGCGCCGGCGATCTGCACGGCTTTCGGCTCCATTTCACCTTCGTGGTCCGTACGGCGCGCGCTTTTTTCCGTCGCCCACAGGCGCGGATTCGACGCCGCCATCTCCGACACGGCGTAGCCGGCACCCAACTGCTTGCACAACTGGCGGAAAGGCCGATCCGTCACGCCCGCCATGGGAGCGACGAAAACGTTATTGCGCAGAATGTGAGGGCCGATTTGCACTGAGGAACCTGGAATGGACGGAGGAACCTGCTATTTTAACCGATTCCCTGCCTATTTAATAAGCACTATTTTTTTAGCTCAGTGCGTCAGAGTGGCGATGAGGCCGCTTAGCCCAGCTCGTCCATCGCGGGTGCGCTCAGGTGCTCGATATTTCCCCAGTGCACTAAATGCAGCTTGCCGTCGGCGTAAGAAAACCGGTTGACGCTGGCATTTTTGACCTGGAAGTCGCGCGGACTGTCGAGCGTCATGCCGACCGCCTCGCGGTAAGCGCACTCGAGTACGCCGCCGTGGGCCACGATGGCGATCGTCTGGCCGTCATATTGCTGGGCCCAGCGGGCGATGGCGCCATTCGCGCGCGCATAGAACTGGCGGAAACTTTCGGCCTGGCGCTCGCCAGACGGCATCACGGCGTCGATCTGGCGCGATTGCCATTGCGCATACTCGTGCGGATAGCGCGCGGCGATGTCCGCATACAACAAGCCTTCGAAAGCGCCATAGCAGCGCTCGCGCAGCAAGGGGTCAGTCTGCACTGGCAGCTTGTTCACGTCGGCCACGGCTTGCGCCGTCTGCTGCGCGCGCTGCAGGTCGCTGGCAATGATGGCGGCCAGCGGTTCGTCCGCCAGCGCCTGTCCCAGCGCGGCCGCTTGCGCCAGGCCCGCCTCGTTCAAGGCGATGTCGATATGGCCCTGCAGGCGGCGGCCCGCATTCCAGGCCGTCTCGCCATGGCGTATCAATAAAATCGTGGTGCTCATGCGTTATTTCTTCAGAGTAAGTGCCAACTCGGGATTGAGCGAATAGGCGACGACGAGCTGGGCTTCGTCGAGGATGTGGCCGTACAGGGCGGCATGGGCTTGCTGCCCCGTGAAACGCTCGGGCAAAGCCAGCTGCGGCACGTCGAGCGCATACAGGCGGAAAAGATAGTGGTGGATGCGCTCGTCATTCCACGGCGGGCACGGACCATCATAGCCGTAATAATCGCCGGCCATGGCGGCATCGCCTGCAAACCAGCCCGTGTAGTCGTTGATGCCTTGGCGCAGCCCAGGAGCGGCCGCCTTGCCACGGGGAGTTATGCCGCTGGAAAATTCTCCGGCGGCAATAACCCGTATGGCCGGTGGCAAGTCGAGCAAGCTCCAGTGATAAAAGTCGCCGCGCAGCGCCGTCAGCGACAGGGCCTGGTCATCGCGGTTGGCCAGGCTGGCGTCTTGCGGCGCATCGGGGTCGATGCAGAACAGGGCCAGCGACTCGGTGCCGTTGGGCACATCGTCCCAGGCCAGATGGGGATTGCGGTTGCCGGCGAGGCGCACGCGACTGGCCCGATCAATCTCGGCAAAAGCATAGTCGGCCGGCATCAGGCCGCCATCACGAAACGTCTCGCTCCACAATTTCATCGCTTGCTCCTCTTTATAGTTATTGTTTGACGCTTATTTGGCGTTCACCTGCAGCCAGAATGTGACGGGGCCGTCATTGGTGAGCGACACTTGCATGTCGGCACCGAACTGCCCCGTTTGTACGGTCGCATGGCGGCTGCGCGCCTGGTCCACGAAATGCGTGAACAGGCGCAAGCCGTCCTGCGGCGCGGCGGCCGGCGTAAACGACGGGCGCGTGCCGGACTTGGTATCGGCCGCCAGCGTAAACTGCGGCACCAGCAGCAAGCCGCCGGCCACGTCCGTCACGCTGCGGTTCATCTTGCCCGCCTCGTCGGCAAACACGCGGTAGCCGAGCAGTTTGGTCAGCAAGGCGTCCGCTTCCTTCTCCGTATCGCCCCGCTCGGCGCACACGAGCACCATCAGTCCGGCGTCGATGGCGCCGATGGTGGCGCCATCGACATCCACCTTGGCCTGCGTGACTCTTTGCAGCAGCGCGATCATGCCGTCAAGGTGACGCGAGCAAAGCTGCGCTTGCCAACTTGCAACACGAACTGACCGGCTTCCACTTGCAAGCCCTTGTCGCTGATGACGGTGCCGTCGATGCGCACGCCGCCCTGGTCGATCTTGCGCATGGCTTCCGACGTGGATGGGCACAGACCGGCTTGCTTGAGCAATTGCGGGATGCCCAGCGGTGCGCCAGCCAGGCTCACTTCCGGGATATCGTCGGGAATGCCGCCCTTCGAGCGGTTGACGAAGTCGGCCAGCGCATCTTCGGCCGCCTGTTGCGAATGGAAGCGGGCGACGATTTCTTGCGCCAGCGCAACCTTGGCATCGCGCGGATTGCGGCCTTCCTCGACTTCGCGCTTCAGCTGGGCCAGTTCGGCGATCGAGCGCCACGACAGCAGCTCGTAGTAGCGCCACATCATGACGTCGGAAATGCTCATCAGCTTGGCGAACATGGTGTTGCCCGGTTCCGTGATGCCGATGTAGTTATTCTTCGACTTGGACATTTTTTCCACGCCGTCCAAACCTTCCAGCAGCGGCATGGTCAAAATACACTGCTGCTCCTGTCCGTACTGCTTTTGCAGTTCACGGCCCACCAGCAGGTTGAACTTCTGGTCCGTGCCGCCCAGTTCCAGGTCCGATTTCAGGGCCACCGAGTCGTAGCCTTGCATCAGCGGGTACAGGAATTCATGGACGGAAATAGGAATGCCGCCCTGGAAGCGCTTGGTGAAATCGTCGCGCTCGATCATGCGCGCCACCGTGTAGTGGGAAGCGAGTTGGATGATGCCGCGCGCGCCCAGCGGATCGCACCATTCGGAGTTATAGCGAATTTCCGTCTTGCTGGCGTCCAGCACTAAAGATGCTTGCGCGAAATACGTCATCGCGTTAATCTCGATCTGTTCCTTGGTCAATGGCGGGCGCGTGACGTTGCGGCCAGAAGGGTCGCCGATCATGGACGTGAAGTCGCCAATAAGGAAAATGACTTGATGGCCGAGGTTTTGCAGCTGGCGCATCTTGTTCAGGACGACAGTGTGACCCAGATGCAAGTCAGGTGCGGTCGGGTCCAGGCCCAGTTTGATGCGCAGCGGAACACCGGTTTTCTCGGAGCGTGCTAATTTTTGCGCAAATTCGCTTTCGATCAATAGTTCGTCGACGCCACGCTTGGTAATCGCGAGGGCTTCTTGTACTCTGTCAGACAGCGGAAGCGCGGTCTGAGCGGCGTTAGCCTTTGTAGGCGATGCGGTGGTGTTGATTTCCATAAAATTTGACTGTAGATCTCAAAATGGTAGTAGGTTTGCGGAGTTTGTTATAATGCTCGATCCCATCAATCTTGCCGTATGAAAACGAATCAAAATAACAATAACAAAGAGCGCTAGCTCAGGTCACGTTCAAGGGCAAATTTTAACTGATTGCATGAACCCTATACATAAAATCACAGGCTCACGCTTGTACACACAGCTGACGACGACCCGCAAGGCGCGCATTATTGGCGCGTCCGCGGTGCTGCTCGCCGTGGCCGCCTTCGGCGCGGTCGCTGTGTCGCCCATGGCGCCCGACGCATCGGACTTGCCGGTCACGTCCATCGCCCAAAACCTGGAAATGCCTGATCTCGCCTCGCAAATTTCCGCGATGGAACAGGTAGACCAGAATTTCACCCACGAAGAAAAAGTCCGCGCTGGCGATACCCTCGCCACTCTGCTGACCCGTCTCGGCGTGGATGATCAGGCGGCCGCCAATTTCATTAAAACCGACAAGATCGCGCGCGGCGTGATGTTGCTGAAATCGGGCAAGCGCGTGCAAGCGCAAACGACCGAAAACGGCGACCTCAACTGGATGCGCGCCACCCTTGTCGACGGCACGGACAAATCGGTCAAGAACATCCTGATCACCCGCAAGGGCGACAAGTTCGTGGCCACGGAAGTGGCAGCCCAGCTGGAACGCCGCGTTGAAATGCACGCGCGCAAGATTACTTCCACCTTGTTCGCCGCCACCGACTCCAGCCTGGACGGCACCCGCCTGCCAGACTCGATTTCCGCACAAATCGTGGAAATGTTCTCCACCAATATCGACTTCCGCTCCGACCTGAAACGCGGCGACTCGTTCAATGTTGTCTACGAGACATTCTGGCAAGATGGCGAATTTGTCCGAGCGGGCCGCATCCTGGCCGGTGAATTCACCAACCGCGGCACGACTTACCAGTCCGTTTGGTTCGAAGACCCAGCCAGCAAACAAGGCGGCGGTTACTACAGCTTCGACGGCAAGTCCCTCAAAAAAGCCTTCCTGAAATCCCCCCTCGAATTCTCCCGCATCTCATCCGGCTTCTCCATGCGCGTGCACCCGATTTCCGGCAACTGGAAAGCGCACAAGGGCATCGATTTCGCCGCAGCAACGGGTACGCCTATCCGCGCCTCGGGCGATGGCGTGGTCGATTCCGTCGGCAGCCAAAATGGCTATGGCAATGTTGTTGTCCTGAAACACTGGGCCAACTACAGCACCGCCTACGCCCACATGAGCCGCTTCGCTTCGGGTCTGAAAAAAGGTCAAAAAGTCAGCCAGGGCGATGTGATCGGCTACGTCGGCACCACCGGCTGGTCCACGGGCGCGCATTTGCACTATGAATTCCGCGTCGGCGGCGTGGCACAAGATCCAAGCAAGCTGAACGTACAAGCCCAGGCGCCATTGACGGCCGCCGAGCTGAGCCGCTTCCGCATGGTATCGGCCGACATGATGCACCGCTTCACCCTGCTGCGTCCGAACGACACGGCACTGGCTTCGCGCTAAGTACCACTGCCTTCGGGCAACATATAAAGGCACCGCCCATGCAGATGGCCGGTGCCTTTATTTTTTGAACAGGAAAATGCGGCACAATGCACCCCATCACTTACGCACTCAAGGAATACCCATGCTGTATATCGGTCTGATGTCTGGCACCAGCCTGGACGGCGTTGACGGCGCGCTGGTCGACTTTTCCGATGATGGCGGCACACGCAGCCTCGGCGATGCCTACATTCCCTTCCCCGCCAGCCTGCGCGACGATCTGATGGCGCTACAAAGTGCCGGCCAGAATGAAATCGAACGCGAAGCGCTGGCGGCAAACCAGCTCGTGCGCCATTACGTCGACTGCGTCGCCCAGCTCCTGAGCAACGCGGGCATCGGCCCGGATGCCGTCACCGCCATCGGCGCGCATGGCCAGACTATCCGCCACCGCCCCGAGCTGGGCTTTACGCGCCAGCTGAACAACCCCGCCTTGCTGGCCGAACTGACGGGCATCGACGTCATCGCCGACTTGCGCAGCCGCGACGTGGCGGCCGGCGGCCAGGGCGCGCCCCTGGTGCCCGCTTTTCACCAGGCCGTTTTCAATCTGCCCGGCCACACGCGCGTGCTGGCCAATATCGGCGGCATCAGCAATATCAGCGTGCTGCACGCGGACGGCACCGTGACAGGCTACGACACGGGCCCCGGCAATGCACTGATGGATGGCTGGGCCCTGCGGCACCTGGGCCAGCCCTACGACGCCAACGGCGCCTGGGCAGCGACAGGCCAGGTCATCCCCACCCTGCTGGCAGACTTGCTCAATGAACCGTATTTTGACTTGCCGGCGCCGAAAAGCACGGGGCGCGACCTGTTCCATGCCGGCTGGTTGCAGGACAAGCTGAGCAACTACCCGCAAGCCAATCCTGCCGACGTGCAGGCGACCCTGACACAGCTGACGGCCGCCAGCCTGGCGCATGCCATCCTACGCGACGGGGCACAGGCGGAAACGGTATACGTGTGTGGCGGTGGCGCGCAGAACGCCAGCCTGATGGCGGCGCTGGCCCGTGCATTGCCGGGCATGGCGGTGGAATCGACAGAAGCGCTGGGCGTGGCGCCCAGTCAGGTCGAGGCGCTGGCCTTTGCGTGGCTGGCCTGGCGCTTTACGCAGCGCAAGCCGGGCAATCTGCCGGCCGTGACGGGGGCGCAGGGGCTGAGGGTACTGGGCGCCTTATATCCGAGCTAAGCCAGCGCAGAAACACAAATAGCGGATCGATGATCCGCTATTTTTACATTCCGATAAAACTACTTTATACCGAGAACGATGAACCGCAACCGCAGGTAGAAGTAGCGGTAGGATTCTTGATCACGAACTGTGCGCCTTCCAGGTCATCCTTGTAGTCGATTTCCGCGCCGACCAAGTACTGGTAGCTCATGGAATCGATCAACAGCTGGACGCCGTTCTTGACCATGGTGGTGTCATCTTCGTTGACGATTTCGTCGAAGGTGAAGCCATACTGGAAACCGGAGCAGCCGCCGCCCTGCACGAAGACGCGCAATTTCAGGTCGGGATTGCCTTCTTCTTCGATCAGCTGCGCGACTTTTTCAGCGGCGCTATCGGTAAAGATAATAGGGGAAGGGATCACATCTTGCATTTCAGCGACGGCATTCATATCAGGCACTCCTACTAGAAAACATTAAGTCATTATAGACTGTTGGCGCAAGTCGCGCTGCGGCCGCCGCTGATGCGGCTGGACGGTGTTGTTCCTGCTCACATTTCCGACACGGCCAGGTGCAGCACGGGGTCGGCGCTGTCGTGCCGACTGAGCTTGCCTTGCACCAATGCACCGCTGTGCATTTCCAGCACCTTGTAATAGACCTCTCCTACAATGCGGGCTTTTGGCTGGATTTCAAGCATTTCGGACACATACACGGGGCCATTGATCTCGCCGCTGACGACCAGGCTCGAGCAGCGCACTTCGCCATCGATGCGGCCCGCTTCGCCCAGCACTATATATGTGGGCTCGCCCGGCTCGCCCGTGACGTTGCCGCGCACATGGCCATCGATGCGCAAGCCGCCGCAAAACAGCAGGTCGCCCTCGATCCGCGTGGAAGCGCCGATCAAGGTGTCGATGGGATTTTTCGCGTTGCGCTCGAACATGAACGTCATCCTGTCGGGGTAGGTGGCAGTCCAATTTATCACAGGTCCGGCAAAAAGGCGCCGGACCCGCGCAAGCACCGTCGCGTATCGTTACGGCATCACGGCGATGTGTTGCAAACCGGCCGTTTCTTTCAAGCCAAACATCAAGTTCATGCACTGCACGGCCTGGCCCGACGCGCCCTTGACCAGATTGTCCTGCACCACCAGCACGATGACGGTGTTGCCGCCTTCGGGACGGTGCAAGGCCAGGCGCAGCATGTTCGAGCCACGCGTGGAGCGGGTTTCCGGGTGCGAGCCGAATGGCATCACGTCGACGAACGGCTCATCCTTGTATTGCTCTTCGAACAAAGATTGCAATTCGTCATTGCTGACATCCTTGTTCAGCTGCGCGTACAGGGTCGAATGCATGCCGCGGATCATCGGCACCAGGTGCGGCGTGAAGGTCAGCGCCACTTTCTCGTCCGTGAAACGCTGCAGTTGCGCCGTCGTTTCCGGCAGGTGGCGGTGGCCGGCCACGCCGTAGGCCTTGAAACTGTCGCTGCTTTCCGAGAACAGGATGCCGATCTCCGCCTTGCGGCCGGCGCCGGACACGCCCGACTTGCAGTCGGCGATCAAGCCGCCCGCGTTGACCAGGCCAGCTTTCAACAGCGGGTAAAAGCCCAGCTGCATAGTGGTCGGGTAGCAACCTGGGTTGGCGATCAGCTTGGCTTGCTTGATGTCTTCGCGGTTCAGTTCCGGCAAGCCGTACACGGCCTGTTCGATCAACTCGGGGGCCGTGTGGGGAATCTTGTACCACTGCTCGAACTTGGCCTGGTCTTTCAGGCGGAAGTCGGCGGCCAGGTCGATGACTTTCACGCCGGCGGCCAGCAGGGCTGGTGCTTGCGCCATGGCAACGCCATGCGGGGTCGCAAAGAAGACCACGTCGCACTGCTCCAGGTTCGCCTTGTCCGGCGAGGAAAACGCCAGTTTGACATGGCCGCGCAGGGAAGGATACATGTCAGCAACGGGCAAGCCATCTTCCTTGCGCGAGGTAATCGCCGTCAACTCGACATCTGGATGGGTAGCGAGCAAGCGCAGCAATTCCACGCCCGTGTATCCAGTGCCGCCGACGATGCCAACTTTGATCATGTTCTTTCCTTGTGTATAGATTGCATAAAGATGAGGGGAAACGCTACCCCTGCGGGTTTTCCGCGTATTTTACAGCGCAACGCCGAGTCACGCTGAAATGCAAAAAAGCCGCGGGACCGAAGTCCAGCGGCTTTTCGACCAGCACCCCGGAAGGTGCTGTAGCGTAGAAATTAACGCTTCGAGAATTGCTTTGCGCGACGTGCTTTGCGCAGACCAACTTTTTTACGCTCGACTTCACGTGCATCGCGGGTAACGAAGCCGGCTTTTGCCAGTTCCGGTTTCAACGCTGCATCGTAGTCGATCAGAGCGCGGGTGATGCCGTGACGAACTGCACCAGCCTGGCCCGACTCACCGCCGCCATGGACGTTGACTTTGATGTCGAAACGCTCGACATTGCCGGTCAGTTCCAGTGGTTGACGGATGACCATCAGACCCGTTTCGCGCGAAAAGTATTCGTTTGCTGGTTTGCCGTTAACAACGATCAAGCCTGTGCCAACTTTGATAAAAACCCGAGCCACTGCACTTTTGCGACGGCCGGTTCCATAATTGTAATTACCGATCATGTCAGTTCCTTAGAGAACAAGTGCTTTAGGTTGCTGAGCAGCGTGCGGATGGGAACCTTCCGCGTACACTTTCAGCTTCTTGATCATTGCGTAGCCGAGTGGGCCTTTAGGCAGCATGCCTTTGACCGCTTTCTCAAGCGCGCGACCTGGAAAACGCTGTTGCATTTTCTGGAAGTTGGTTTCGTAGATGCCGCCTGGATAGCCAGAGTGACGGTAGTAAATTTTCTCAGTAGCTTTGGTACCGGTCACACGCAGTTTGCCTGCGTTGATGACGACGATAAAGTCGCCGGTATCGACGTGAGGAGTAAATTCTGGTTTGTGTTTGCCGCGCAGTCGGAGTGCCACTTCGCTGGCAACACGTCCGAGGACTTTGTCCGTCGCGTCAACCACGAACCAATCGCGCTGGACTTCATGTCCTTTAGCGGAAAATGTTTTCATGTTGACTTCCTAATAGATTACACGCTCAAATGGTGGTTCCGCCGATGCTGCCGTGCGGACTCTGCCTTATTTACTTTTCCTGAGCGAACGGAAAGCCGACAAGTATAAGCGGCTTTGCCTTGCCGCGTCAAGCTGCAATCGAGGCCGGCTGCGGCCCGGCGGGCGGCACATGGATGGGCATTCCTCTATTACAATACAAAACGCTTACAATTTTCGGAGAGTACGATGGAATGCAAAGTCAGCTGGAATGGCCCGTCGGGCATGAGTTTTCGGGCAGAAACGGGTTCCGGCCACCTGGTGACCATGGATGGCGCGCCCGATGGCGGCGGCCACAACCTGGCGCCACGCCCCATGGAAATGGTCTTGCTGGGCACGGGCGGCTGCACCGCCTATGACGTGGTGCTGATCCTGAAACGGGGCCGCGAAGCCGTCAGTGGCTGCGAGGTGACCCTGAAGGCCGACCGCGCCGACACCGATCCGAAAGTATTCACCAAGATCCACTTCCACTTCACGGTGCGGGGCAAGGCCCTGAAACCGACGGCCGTGGAGCGGGCCGTGGCCTTGTCGCATGACAAATATTGCTCGGCGTCGATCATGCTGGCCAAGACGGCCGAGATTACGCATTCCTTCGAAATCATCGAGGAATGATGTAGGTCGGATTAGCGGGGCAAGCCCCGCGTAATCCGACGACACTACCGGCGCCAACAATGTTGTCGGATTACGGCCTGCGGCCTAATCCGACCTACCCGATCTACGCAGAAGTATCAGATGTAATACGCTGTTTTTGTCATCACTTTGCCCATCAACCCCATCAGCGCCTTCACGGGCGCCGGGGTGTCGATGGCGCCCAGTCGCTGGGCGGCGGCGCCGTGTTCCACTTCGTCGATGGCCATTTGCTTGACGATGGCGCGCGACTTGGCGTCCTGCGGCGGTAATTCCTGCAAGTGGCTAGCCAAATGCGCTTCCACCTGGCGTTCCGTTTCCACTACAAAACCCAGGCTGCGGCCGTCGCCCATGCGCGCGGCAATGGTACCCAGCGCAAACGAACCCGCGTACCACAGGGGATTGAGCAGACTCAGACGCGAGCCCAGCTCCGTCAGGCGCTGGGCCGTCCAGGCCAAGTGGTCTTCCTCTTCGCGTCCCGCTTCGTCGAACTGGGCGCGGATGGCCGGGCTGTGCGCATAGCGCGCCTGCGAGTTGTACAGGGCTTGCGCGCACACTTCGCCCACATGGTTGACGCGCATCAAGCCGGCGCTGTGGCGCTGTTCGGCCGGGCTCAGCTCCGCATCGGGCGCATGTGCGGCTGGCGTGGGGCGCGAGGCCGAGGCCACGCCCGCCATGACGCGCAGGGCCTTGTCGGCGCCAACAATCAAACGATCCAGGGGGTGAAAATGGCGGTTTGCGGTCATCGTGGCTATTCATGTCAGGGAAAACATGAATTATAGGACGATAGCGACCAGCCGTCCCCACGCCGCGCGCAGGGGGATCGGGGCTTTATTGACTTGTGCGCGCTTTTTCCTGCTCGATCCAGTCCACCACGGGGCCGACGGCGTCCAGGCCGGACAGGCTTTTCGCCACGCCCAGGTTCAGTGAAATCAGGAAAGAAATACTGTCGACGGGAATGTCCGGGCAGTGCTGGGCAAACGCGGCGCGAAAACGCTCCGATTGCAGCACGCGCAAGACTTTTTCGCCGCTCATGAATTGCAGCACGCTGGCGATGCTGTGCCCGCCACCTATGGAGTGGTAGATAAAACGGTTGTACTGCGCGTCGATCTGCTTGAAATCGAGCGTTTCCTCCGTCATCAGGCCGGCCAGGTAGTACAGCCCCAGGCTGACGCGGAAGAAACCGATGGCTTCGGCACTGGTCATGCCGGCGCGGGCCACGGCCAGTACCTTGTCCTGCATTGCCTGATCGATCGTTTGCATTGCGCTCTCCCGCGCCATCCGCGGCGCCCACCGGGCCAGCTTGCATGAAGATGCTGTTTTTTTCAATAGACCAAACGATATTTCCACCTTGCAAGTTACATTTTTTGCATGCTACTCTCGTTCTTCACCATTGAATGGATGAAGCACATGATAGAGGTCAAGCACCTGGCAAAACGTTTCCGCATGCCGCCCCACAAGGGCAAGGGCGTGCACGTCAGCGATCCGCGCGAACATGAGGGCTGGTTCCACGCCGTGCGCGACGTCAGTTTCAGCTGCGCTCCGGGCGAAGTGCTGGGCCTGCTCGGCCCGAATGGCGCTGGCAAGACGACCACCCTGCGCCTGCTATCGACGGCCTTGCAGGCGGACGCGGGCAGCGCCCTCGTCAACGGCGTCGATGTCTTGCAGCAACCGCTGGTGGCGCGCCAGAGCATCGGCTTCCTGTCCGGTTCAACAGGCTTGTACGGCCGCCTGACGGCGCGCGAAAACGTCGAGTACTTTGGCCGCCTGCATGGCATGCCGGCCGACAAGCTGAAACGCCGCTGCGACGAGCTGTTTGCCCTGCTGCAAATGGAAGAGTACGGCGGCAAGCGGGCCGATCAGCTGTCAACGGGCATGAAACAGAAATGCGCGATCGCCCGCACCGTCGTGCACGAGCCGCAGGTGGTGATCCTTGACGAGCCGACGACGGGCCTCGACGTAATGTCGGCCAAGATCCTGCTCGACTTCATCGCCAGCTACAAGGCGCTGCGCGTGCCGCTGATCTTTTCCACGCACCACCTGCACGAGGTGGAAAAGCTGTGCGACCGCGTCTGCATCATCAACCGCGGCACCACCGCCTTCAATGGCACGGTCAACGAACTGCGCCACCTGGGCGGCAGCGCGGACTTGTACGACGCCTTTGTCAGCGTCATCAACCAGGGAGCCTGAGCCATGTGGACCATTTATCTGAAAGAGTTGCTGGAACTCACGCGCGACCGCAAGACGCTGATCTTCACCATCCTCATCCCCATCTTTGCCATGCCGCTGATCTTTGGCGGCTTCGCTTATGTTTCCAGCAATATGTTCAAGAACGCGAAAACGGCGGAAATGCGCTACGCGCTGTTCGGCAAGGACCATTCACCGGGCTTGAGCGCGCGTTTTGCGCAGCAGCACAACCTGCGCGAAGTGCCGCTGGCCAGCGAGGGCGACATCCGCCGCGCCATCGGCGACGACAGCATCAAGTTCGCCGTCGTCATTCCGCCGCAATTTGAAGAGACGCTGAAGCAACAGCAGCAAGCCAAGGTCACTCTGCACTACAACAGCGCCAGCACGGTCGACGTGACCCAGCAGCGGGTGCGCGAGATCGTCGAGGCCTACAACGCCAGCCTGCGCGAAAGCGCGCTGTCGGCCCTGAACCTGAGCCCGGCCCAGCTGGCCTTTGCCCTGCACCCCATCGTGCTCGACAAGCAATCGACGGCCAATGAGCGCGAGCAGATGGGCGCCATCGTTGGCGGCATGCTGCCGTATCTGCTGCTGATGGTGTGCCTGACGGCGGCCATGTATCCGGCCATCGACCTGGGCGCGGGCGAAAAGGAACGGGGCACCCTGGCAACCCTGCTGCTGGCGCCCGTGCCGCGCAGCGCCATCGTGGTGGCCAAATTCCTCGTGCTGTTTACCGTCGGCATGACCTCGGCCGTGCTGATGGTGGGCAGCATGGGCGCCCTGCTGGCCATCTTCGGCAGTTCGCTCGAAGGCAACATGGCCGTCATGGTGCGCAGCATCGGCTTGCCCGACCTGGCCATGGTGACCCTGATGCTGGTGCCGACGGCCGCCATTTTTGCCTCGCTGCTGCTGTCGATCTCGATCTACGCGAAAAGCTACAAGGAAGCGGCCGGCATGATCACGCCGCTGATGCTGTTCGTCATCCTGCCCACGGTGGCGGCCATGCTGCCCGGCGTCGAGCTGAACTGGATGTGGGCCATGGTGCCGCTGACGAATGTGTCGCTGGCCATGAAGGAACTGGTCAAGGGCACCATGGATTACCGCATGTTCGGCGTGATCCTGGCCTCGACGACGGTGATCGCTGGCGCGCTGCTGGCCCTGTGCCGCTGGTGGTTTAATCGCGAATCCGTACTCTTCCGCAACTAGACAATCCCACAAGGGGTGAAGCGGGGCGCCATCCGCCCCGCCCGGCTGCACTCTGGGCACGCGAAAATGCCGTGTATCGCATGCAACTGCCCAGTACGTCTTAAATTCAATACAATGCCAGCATAGAGTAGCCCTGTCGCACCGGGCAGCAACGCATGAGTTAGGAGTTGTATGGAATTGCAGATCCGCAAATTGTCGAAGACCTACGCGAATGGCGTGGTGGCGCTGGACAATGTTTCGCTGACGATACCGCCAGGCATGTTCGGCTTGCTGGGCCCGAACGGCGCCGGCAAGTCGACCCTGATGCGCACCCTGGCCACCTTGCAGGAATGCGATTCCGGCTCGATCTTCTTCGGCGACTACGACGTGCTCGACGACAAGGACGAGATCCGCCGCATGCTCGGCTACCTGCCGCAAGACTTCGGCCTGTACCCGAAAGTGACGGCCTACGAGCTGCTCGACCACTTCGCCATGTTAAAAGGCTTGTCGCAGCGGGCGCGCCGGCGCGAAGTCGTCGACGGGCTGTTGCAGCAAACCAATCTGTTCGACGTGCGCCACCAGCGCCTGGGCGGCTTTTCCGGCGGCATGCGCCAGCGCTTCGGCATCGCGCAAGCCCTGCTGGGCGACCCGAAGCTGATCATCGTCGACGAGCCGACGGCCGGCCTCGACCCGCAGGAGCGTGTGCGCTTTCACAACTTGCTGTCCGACATCGGTGAAGACAAGACGGTGATCCTGTCGACCCACATCGTGTCCGACGTGGCCGACCTGTGCGCCAACATGGCCATCATCAACAAGGGCCATTTGCTGCTGTGCGGCAAGACCCAGGAACTGATCGACGAAGTCAGCTGCAAGATCTGGGCGCGCTTTGTCGACAAGAAAGAGCTGGCCAGCTTCCAGCAGCGCCACGCCGTCATTTCCACGCGTTTGCTGTCGGGCCGTACCCTGATCCACGTCTACAGCGACGACGACCCGGGCGACGGCTTCGAGGAAGCCATCGGCGACCTCGAAGACCTGTATTTCGCCACCATTGCCGGGCGCCACCGCGTCGCCCAGCAGTGCGACTGAGGGGACGGCCATGTTTGCCATTGCCCGCTTTGAAGCGCGACAGCGGCTCAAGCTGCTGTCCACCTGGGTGTATTTCGCCATGTTCCTGGCGCTGGCCATGCTGTGGATGGCGGCCGCCGGCGGCGTCTTCAAGGAAGCGAGCATCAGTTTCGGCGGCAAGTTCCTGATCAACGCGCCGCGCTCGCTGGCGTTCACGTGCAGCCTGCTCGGCTGTTTCGGCGCCGTGGTGGTGGCCGCCATGATGGGCCGCTCGGTGCAGCAGGATTTCGAATACGGCATGCAGCATTTCTTCTTCAGCGCGCCGATCAAGAAATACCAGTACGTATTCGGCCGCTTCCTCGGCGCCTATCTGGTGCTGGCCGTGGTGTTTTCCAGCATCGTCATCGGTGCCTGGCTGGGCGCCTGGCTGCCCGGCATCGACCCGGAACGGCTGGGGCCGCAACGGGCGCTCGCCTACCTGATGCCGTATGTATTTACCCTGCTGCCGAACCTGTTCATCTTCGGCGCCATCTTCTTCGTCATCGCGGCACTCACGCGGCGCATGCTGCCGGTGTACATCAGCTCGGTGGTGATGCTGATCGGCTACCTGGTGGCGCCGTCGCTGGCGCGCGACCTCGACTACAAGACCCTGGCCGCACTGATCGACCCCTTCGGCACGACGGCGCTGATACGCCTGACGGAATACTGGCCGAACGCGGAGCGCAACACGCGCCTGGTGACCCTGGAAGGCGTGTACCTGCTGAACCGCGCCATCTGGTCGGGCTTCGCCCTCGTGGCCTTGCTGCTCGGCTACTGGCGCTTCCAGTTCCACGCGACAACGGACGCGGGCGCCGCCAGGCGCCGCAGCGAGGGCGAGGCGCCGCAGCGCCTGTCGAACGCCTCGCTGTCCACGCAGGAAACGCCCGACTTCGCGCAACGCAACCTGGCCGCCCTGCTTCTCAAGATGAGCTGGCTGAACCTGCGCGAAACCATCAAGAATATCTATTTTGTCGTCATCGTGCTGGCCGGCGTGCTGACCATGTACGCGGGCGCGCTGGACATGGGTTCCATGTACGGCACGAATACCTATCCCGTGACGGAAAAGGTGCTGGACATGGTCAGCGCCTCGTTCGCCCTGTTCATGCTGATCATTACCACCTTCTACGCGGGCGAGCTGGTGTGGCGTGAACGGGAAGCGGGCACGTATCTGATGCTCGACGCCCTGCCCATGCCGAACTGGCTGCCCCTGCTGTCGAAGCTGTTGGCGCTGGTCGGCCTGCAAGCCTTGCTGAGCCTGGTCATCATGCTGTGCGGCATGTCAATCCAGGTCTTCAAAGGCTATTACCGCCTCGACCCCGGCCTGTACCTGGAATCGCTGTTCCTGTCGCACCTGCCCTACTATGCGCTGGTGGCCGTGCTGGCCATCTTCGTGCAGGTGCTGATCAATCAGAAATACCTCGCGTATTTCGCCATGATTCTGTACCACATCGCCAGCATCAGTTTTTCTTCGCTGGGCCTGGGCGACCCGCTGCTGCTGTACGGCAGCACGCCGGAAGTCGTGTATTCGGCCATGAACGGCGCCGGCCACTTTGTGTTGCGCGAGCGCTGGTACCTGCTGTACTGGAGCGGCGCGGCCGTCATGCTGACGGTGCTGTCGCTGCTGTTCTGGCCCCGCGGCGCACAGGACAGCTGGCGCATCCGCCTGCGCCTGGCGCGCCACGGCCTCACGCATGGCGTGCTGGCCAGCTTTGCCGGCGGCGCCCTGATCTTCGTCTTCGCCGGCGGCGTGCTGTTCTATGTTTTCCACGTGGCCAACGATTACCAGTCCGAGTTTTCCCGCGATGCGGACCGCGCCAGCATCGAGCGCCAGTACCGCAAGTTTGCCGCCACGCCGCAGCCGAGAATCACCGACGTGAAACTCGACGTGGCCATCTACCCGGCACAGCGCAGCCTCATCGTCACGGGCCGCTATTTGCTGCAAAACAAGACCAGCCTGCCGATCAGCCACATTTTTGTGCAGCAAGACCCGACCGCCACCATGCGCCTGCGTTTTGACGCGCGCGTGCATCCCGGCCTCGACGACGGCAAGCTGGGCTTCTACAGCTACCGCCTGGCCGCGCCGCTGGCGCCGGGCGCCACCCTGGGCCTCGATTTCGACATCCGCTATGCGCCGCGCGGCATCTTCGGCCTGGGCCAGGACACGCCCGTGGTCGCCAACGGCACCTTCTTCACGAACGCCGTGCTGCCGCACATCGGCTACCAGCCGCAGCAGGAATTGACGGACCCGCGCGACCGCAAGAAACACGGCTTACCGGCGCGCGAACGAGCCTTGCCGCGCGACGATGCGAAGGGCTTGGCCGACAATTACGTCAGCAACGATGCCGACCGCATCAACTTTGACGCCACCGTCAGCACCGTCGACGGCCAGACGGCCATCGCGCCGGGCATGCTGGATAACGACTGGATCGCCAAGGGCCGCCATTACTTCCACTACACGATGGACCAGCCCATCCTGAATTTCTACGCGTTCCAGTCGGCCCGCTACGCCGTCAAGCATGAGCGCTGGCAAGACGTGGCCATCGACGTGTATTACCACCCGGGACATGAATACAACCTCGATCGTTTCGTGCGCGGCAGCAAGGAAGCGCTCGAGTACTACACGAAGAACTTTGGCCCCTACCAGCACAAGATCCTGCGCATCGTCGAGTTCCCCCGCTACGCCACGTTCGCGCAATCGTTCCCGAACACGATTCCGTACTCGGAAGGCCTCGGTTTCATCGCCAAGGTGGACGACAAGAACCCGAAAGACATCGACTATCCGTTCTACGTCACGGCGCATGAAGTGGCGCACCAGTGGTGGGCGCATCAATTGGTGGGTGGCAACACGCGCGGCGCCACCGTGCTCAGCGAAACCCTGGCCGAATACTCGGCGCTGATGGTGATGAAGAAAACCGCAGGGCCGGCCAAGATGCGCCGCTTCCTGCGCTATGACCTGAATCAATACCTGATGGGGCGCAGCGAAGAGCGCAAGAAAGAATTGCCGCTGGCCGAGAATGAAAACCAGGCCTACATCCACTACCACAAGGGCAGCCTGGCCATGTACTTGCTGCAAGATATCATCGGTGAAGACAAGGTCAACGGCGTGCTGCGCGACCTGCTCAAGACCTATGGCCAGAAAGGCCCGCCGTATGCGAGCGTGACGGCGCTGATTGCCGGCTTGCGCCAGGTCACGCCGCCCGAGCAGGCTTATCTGATCGACGACCTGTTCGAGAAAATCGTGCTGTTCGACAACCGCGCCCTGTCAGCCACGGCCACCAAGCGCGGCGATGGCAAGTACGCCGTCACCATCAAGGTGCAGGCGGGCAAATTGACGGCTGGCGAACAGGGAGAGGAACACGACGCGCCGCTGCACGACTGGATCGAGATCGGCGTCGACGATGCGAATGGCCATCCGCTGCTGCGCGAGCGCCTGCGCATGACGGCCCGTCAGGCGAGCTACACCGTCATCGTCGGCAGCCGGCCCGGCAAGGCGGGCATCGATCCCGACAACAAGCTGATCGACCGCAAGCCGGACGACAATATGGTCACCGTCGAGCTCGAAGAGCCGTGACGAACAATGGCCGCCCGTGCGTTCAGGGCGGCCACTTCGGTATCACTGGGGAGTCAGGCTGGGGCGGAGCGCGTCACCAGGCTCAGGCTGATGCCCATTTCCGTCAGGTGCTGCATGTCGGCCAGCGACAGGTCGAGCGGCGCGTCGACCGTGTCGTCGCCGTTCAACTCCAGTTGCAGCTCGGCCACGATGCGCGGCATCGTGAACGTGACGCCGCGCGAACGGCATTCGGCCAGGTAGCTGCGTATGCGCGAGGGCAACACTTGCGATTTGGGCGCCTGCGCGATCAGCACTTCAAAGCCGGAATCGAGATGCACGCGATTCGCGCCCTTCGCCTCGCCCTTGCGCCATTGCCGTTCCGGATCGGTGGGCAAGACTTCGAGGATGGATTTGAGCGTGGGGTCGTCCCCATGCACCGACAGCTTCGCGATATTCATATTGCAAGACTTTCTAGTCAGATCAGACCGACAAGTCTACGCATGGACGGCAAGTATGTCCATACGGCAATATTTAGTATCCGTCTCTAATTTGTGCTGCATCAACAACAGGCGGAACAAGCTTGTTCCGCCTGCCACACGCTTACAACGCCACGCCGCGCGCCTGCAAGGCGGCCCGCACGCCGGCGCCGTAGGCGGCATCGGCCCGGTCGAAGTGACCGAGTTGACGCTGCAAGGTTTCCGGCCGCACCAGACTCAAGGGAGCAGCCAGGTTGTCGAACAGGTTTTGCTTCGCCTGCGCGGACATCAGGCGGAACAGATTGCCGGCTTGCGTGTAATCATCTTCCACGCCGCGGCCATCGTAGCGCGCCGCGCCGCCGTCGAGCGCCAGCGCCCCCTCGCCATGGCCCAGCCCTTGCGGCGCGCTGCCTGCCGCCGCCACGTTCGCGTAATTCTGCGCCGCACCGCCATTGTGGATCGCCATGCCGCCGTCGCGCTGCTGGTTGTGGAAGAGGCAGCGGGCCGCGTTCACGGGCAGATGCTGGTGGTTCGTGCCGACCCGGTACAGCTGGGCGTCGTGGTAGGCGAACAGCCTGCCTTGTAGCATCTTGTCCGGCGAGTAGCCCATGCCGGGCACGGCGTTGGCCGGCGAAAAGGCCGCTTGCTCGACTTCCGCGTGGTAATTGTCCGGGTTACGGTTCAGCTCGAAAATACCGACCGGCAGCAGCGGGAAGTCCGCGTGCGGCCATACTTTCGTCAGGTCGAACGGGTTCCAGCCCGTGCGCTGCTCCCATGCATCGAGTTGCTCCTGCGTCGCCACCTGCAGCTTGACTTCCCACTGTGGAAAATCGCCGCGTGCGATGGCGCCGAACAGGTCGCGCTGCGCGTAGTCGGGGTCAGCACCGGCCAGGCGGCCCGCTTCCGCGGCAGGCAGATTCTTGATGCCCTGGCGCGTCTTGAAGTGCCATTTCACGTACACGCGCTGGCCGTCGGCATTGATCAGGCTATACGTGTGACTGCCGAAGCCATCCATGTGGCGGTAGCCGTCCGGCGTGCCCCGGTCCGAAAACAGCATGGTGACTTGGTGCAGGCTTTCCGGCGCGTGGCTCCAGAAGTCGAACATCATTTCGGCCGATTTCAGATTGCTTTGCGGATCGCGCTTTTGTGTGTGGACGAAATCGGGGAACTTGATCGGGTCCTTGATGAAGAACATCGGCGTGTTGTTGCCAACCAAATCCCAGTTACCTTCTTCCGTGTAGAAACGTACGGCGAAACCGCGCGGGTCGCGTTCCGTGTCGGCACTGCCGCGTTCGCCGCCGACCGTGGAAAAGCGCGCGAAGGTGGCCGTCTGCTTGCCTACTTCGGCAAACAATTTGGCCTTGGTGTAGCGCGAGATGTCGTGCGTGACGGTAAAGGTGCCGTAGGCGCCCGAACCTTTCGCGTGCACGACGCGCTCGGGAATGCGCTCGCGGTTGAAATGCTGGAGTTTTTCGATCAGGTGGAAGTCTTGCAGCAGCAGCGGGCCGCGGGGGCCGGCGCTGATGGAATTCTGGTTGTCGGCGACGGGGATGCCCGATGCGGTACTGAATGGCGGCTGTTGGCTCATGGCTGCTTTTCCTTCGTTGTTGACTAATGGAAGCAGTGTAACGAGGTCAACAACAAAGGAAAAGCTAATTGATTTTATCGAATCGATAGCTATTTACAATGCACACCCTTGTGCATCGCACACGCCGCCCAGTTGCGCCTGCAATTTCTCCGGTTGGCCCAGGAAGCCGCCGATATCGATCACGGACAGCTTGCCGCTGCCATCGTCGAGCACGAAGGTAGGAAAACCCTGGCCGCCCACCTGCGCCAGCAAGGCGCGGCTGGCGTCGATGTGCCGCTGCGTGGCGGCGCCCGCCTGCCGCGCATACTCGGCCTGGAATGCCGCCCCGTCCATGCCCAGCTCTTGCGCCAAGGTCACCAGCACGGGGACGTCGGCGATGCGCAAGCCGTCCACGTAATGGGCGCGCTGCACGCGCTGCAGCATGTCCAGGCCCTTGCCGGCCAGGACTTCAGCCGCCAGGATGGCCGTGATCGGCGGTTCGGAATCCATCATGGCCGTCGTGTCGTTCAGCAAGCCGTTGATATAAGCGTCGCCGAAGGGCTGGCCAGACATTTGCTCGATGCGCCGGTCATGCGGCAGCACATAGCCACGCCATTCGGGCGTGATCTGGCGGCGATTGCTGCCCGTCATCATGCCGCCGCCGTGGAACGCCACCGTCAGGCCAGGCACGGCGCGCGCCGCCTCGACCAGCGGCGCGGCGCCGTAGCACCAGCCGCACAGCGGGTCGAAAATGTAGTGCAGTGTGGGCATGAGAGCCTCCTTGTTGCCGCTTACCATTTCATTTCGCCTTTGGCTACCTTCGCGCTGGTTTCTAAAGCGCCATCGAGGCCCAGCTTCGGATAGCGCATTTTCATCGCTTCGATCAGGGCGGCCGAATTGGCGGCCTTGGCCGTTTCCTCTTCAAACGTCACCAGGTAGTCGCGCGTAAAACCGATGCTGTCCGGCGTCAGGGGCGAACCGACCTTGAAGTGGCCCGGCACGACGGTGACGGGTTTCAGGGCGGCGATGCCGTCGAGGGTCTTGAGCCAGTCCTGTCGCGATTGCGCGCTTTGCGTATCGGCCGTCCACACGTGCAAGTTACCAAACAGCACTACGCCGCCGACGACGGCCTTGATCGATGGAATCCACACATAGGTGCGCGCTGGCGTCGGGCCGGCGATGTCCAGCGACTGGCCTTCCAGGGCGATGCGCTTGCCTTTCAATGCTTCCGGAATGACGATGCTTTTCGGCGCATTGTCTTTCAGGATCGGGCCCCAGTAGGCGACCTTGGCGTCAGCCTTGCGGCGGATCTCGGCGACCGTTTCCGGCGTGGCAACGATTTTCGCCTGCGGGAACGCGGCCTTGATCACGTCGAGGCCAAAGTAGAAATCGGGATCGCTGTGGCTGATGTACACGGTCGTCAGTTTCTTGCCGCTGGCGCGGATCTTCTCCACCAGCTTTTGCGCTTCGGCGCGCGAGAATTGCGCATCGATCAGCACGGCGTCATGCTTGCCCGCGACCAATACGGAAGCGACGGGGAAGATGGCCTCTTCGCCCGGGTTGAATACTTCCAGGGTCAGGGGTGCGCTGGCGGCGGCCGAGGCGGCGCCGGCGGCAAACACGGTGGAAACAAGAACGCTGCTGATGGTTTTGGAGAACATGATCTGCCTTCACAAGATGATTGGGATGACTGCATCTTACGTTGCTTGATTCGGTAGAAAAACCCGTTAAAGCGCAATAGTTTGTTGCTCAATTCGGATGAATTGACAACTGCCGCGCCAAGGCGTGCAGCCACTTCCCCGCCAGCGCGCCATCCCACACGAGCAGGATTTGTTCGCTGCAATCGACGCTGCCAGCCAGTTCGACCTGCAGCAAATCGTGTGCACGCACGGCGAAGTCGGGCAGGTAGGCCAGCGCCCGGCCGGACTGCACATAGCCCAACAGCAACTGCACATCGTCGCTCCAGTAGCGGATGGTGCGCCCGGCCACGCCGCGCCAGCCATCGGCATGGCGGCCACGCTCCTCGCCGCACAGCAAAGAGTGCGTCGGGCTGGCGAAGGCGTGCGGCAAGACGTCCCGCATGCCGCAGCGCACGGAGGCGCAGGCTGCCGGCACGCCGCGCGCCAGCACATGGCCGCGCCCGGCCGCCAGCAGCATGCGCATGCTGCCCAGCGCCGTGCTGTGCCAGGTGGCGGGCCAGTCGGCGCCGCGCTGGGCGATGGCGTCTTGCGTTACCAGTGCCGCATGGCAATCGCCACGCGCCAGGGCCGCCAGCGCCGCATCCTCGAAAGCCGGTTGCAAACGCACGCTGGCCTGCGGATAGGCGTCCAACGCCGCCGCCAAGGTATCCGCGTGGCGCCACAGCAGCAGGGCGGGGCCGGCGATGCGGCCATCGATGGCGCCCCGCTCGCCCATCACGTCCAGGCGCGCCTGTTCGGCCAGCGCCAGCAAGGTGCGCGCACGCTCGAGCAGCAAACGGCCGCTGTCGTTGAGCAGCAATTGCTTGCCGCTCCGGTCAAACAGGGGCGCGCCCATGTTCCCCTCCAGGCGACGCAAGGCTTTCGACACGGCCGATGGCGTCAGGTTCAATTCCAGCGCCGCCGCGCCCAGGGTTGGCTGGCGCGCGGCGCTGCAAAACACGCGCAGGTCGGCAAGGCTCATGTTCATGATGATTTCCAAACAGGACACAAAAAGTGAAAAATGGTTGCTGTACTGTCCATGATACCGCCCCTATCATCGTTGCATTCCAACTCATCGATGAAACCCATGCTGCGCACCCTCTTCCTTTCTCTGTTCCTGCTCGCCTCCAGCCTCGCCCACGCCGCGCCCCTGACCTGGGGCCTGCACGGCATGGTGCTGTTTGGCGGCAAGCAAGGGCTGTATGCCTCGCACCTGCCGATGTTCCATGCGCCGCACGATTACCAGGCGGTGCTGCAAGTGCGGCTGGCCGATCCCGTCCTCGATGCGCGGCTGCGCCAGCAGCTCGATGGCCATACGGCGCTATGGACCCTCGAACCGGAACACTTCGAGCTGGCGCGCTTGCTGCCGGCCGCGCCGCTGCCGCTGCGCCAGTTCCAGGCGACGGTGGTGCGCGGACACTTCGAGAAGGATGGAAAAGCCGAACCCGGCTATGGCGCTGCCGCCATCATCGTCGAGCGCGTCCTGCTGATGCGCCAGCTGTCGCCGGCCCCCGCCACGCACGCCAGCGCGCGCTACCTGCAGGTGGGCGACGGCACGCAGCGCTTCCTCGTCAAGCGTATCGACAGCCGCCCCGATTTCGAGCATATCGTCGCCTGGACCAGCCCCCAGGATGCGCCGCACGACGACGTCGTCGTGGCGAAAACCGGCGTGCAGGAAACTCCTGCCGCCAGCTTGCAAGCTGCCTTGCGCGCACAACCGGGTAAAACGGCCCGCTTGCGCGGCACGGTGTACTTTTCCACCGAGGACGTGCGCTAAAACAACACGCCGGGCGGACACGCATTCACGTGTCAAATGTGTCACAGCGTCATGATGGCGTCACATTGGATTGTTATCTTGCTAGCTCTTTCAAACCTAGCCGGATGAACCACATGACACGCAGAAAAATTTCCGTCGCTGGCTGCAGCGTCGCCATCACCCTGATGCTGGCCGCCTGCGGCAGCGATGCAAAAAAAGAAGAGGTAGTGGCTGAAGCCCCGCCGAAAAACGTCATCTTCTTCCTCGGCGATGGCATGGGCCTGACCACCATGACGGCCGCGCGCATCTATTCCGTGGGCGAAGAAGGTTCGCTGACCATGGACACCCTGCCGGAAACGGCCTTCGTCAAGACGTTCTCGAACGACGCGCAAGTGACCGACAGCGCACCATCGATGGCCGCCTACATGACCGGCGTAAAGATGAACAATGAAGTCATCTCGATGTCGGCCAACACGGTCGCCATCGATCCGGGCACGGATGCGAACGGCAACAAGCTGGTCAACAAATGCGGCACCGGCAACGGCACGCCCGCCACCACATTGCTGGAACTGGCCAAGGCCAAGGGCTTTGCCGCCGGCGTCGTCAGCACGGCGCGCGTGACGCACGCCACGCCGGCCGCGACCTATTCGCACATCTGCCACCGCGATCTGGAAAACGATATCGCCGCGGCCCTGGTGCCGGGTGGCACGGGCTACAACAGCGCGCTGGGCACGGCTGGCCTGGACGTCGTCCTCGGCGGCGGCGCGCAATTCTTCAAGCCGTTCAAGGATGGCGGCAAGCGCTCCGACGGGCGCGACCTGCTGGCCGAACTGAAAGCGAAAAGCTACACCGTCGCCAACACCGCCACCGACTTCAAGGCCGTCGATGCGGCCAAGACGGAGCGCCTGTTCGGCGTGTTCACGTCCAGCCACATGAGCTACGACCTGGACCGCGATGCGGCCAAGGAACCTAGCCTGGCGGACATGACCACCAAGGCCATGGACGTGCTGGCCAAGAACAAGAAGGGTTATTTCCTGATGGTCGAAGGCGGCCGCATCGACCATGCGCTGCACGAAACGACGGCCAAGAAAGCGCTGCAAGACACCGTCGCGTTCGACAACGCCATCAAGGCGGCCATCGACAAAGCCAAGCTCACCGATCCGACCCTGGCCAATACCCTGATCGTCGTCACGGCCGACCATGACCACACCCTGGTCCTGAACGGCTACGCCAAGCGCACGGGTAAGACGGCTGCCGGCAACCCTGGCGTGCTGGGCGTGGTGAAGAACTATGTGACCGGCGCGGTCGAGAAAGACCTCGATGGCGCACCGTATTCGATCATCGGCTTCGGCAATGGCGAAAACCGCACCCAGTCGAGCCGCGCCGCCATGGCCAGCCTCGATGAAACCGTCACCAGCGCCAACACCTACCACCAGGAAGCGGTCATCCGCACGGCGGCCGGCAATGAAACCCACGGCGGCACCGACGTCTTCCTGGGCGCCATCGGCAAAGGTTCGGAAACCTTCCTGGGCACCATCGACAACACCAAAGTATTCGGCCTGGTCAAGACGGCCGGCGGTCTGTAATCCTCAAGACATCAACATTGGACAAGCACATGAAACTTGTATTTAAACTCTCCTTGCTGACCACGCTCGTGGCCGCCAGCGTTGCCAGCGCCTACGCCGCCGACGCCAAGAACGTCATCTTCTTCCTCGGCGACGGCATGGGCCCGTCCGTCGTGACGGCGTCGCGCATCTACAAATACGGCGAAGACGGCAGCCTGACGATGGACACGCTGGAGCGCACGGCGCGCATCAAGACGTTCTCGAACGATGCGCAAACGACGGACAGCGCGCCATCGATGGCTGCCTACATGACCGGCGTCAAGATGAACAATGAAGTCATCTCGATGGCGCAGGACACGATCGCCAAGGAACCGGGCCGCGACGCCAATGGCAACCTGGGCGTGGACAATTGCCCGGCCGGCGGCAAGAGCGTGCCGACCATTCTGGAACTGGCGAAAGCCAAGGGCAAGGCCGTGGGCGCCATCACCACCACGGAACTGACGCACGCCACACCGGCGACGACGTTCTCGCACATCTGCAACCGCAATGCGCAATACGCGATCGCCGCGCAAGCGACGCCAGGCGGCGCGGGCTACAACGCGGCCCTGGGCGATGGCGTCGACGTGCTGATGGGTGGCGGCCGCAACCACTTCACCCCTTGGTCGACCAGCAACAAATACGGCCGCGTCGACGGCCGCAACCTGTTGACGGAATTTGCCGCCAAGGGCTACACCGTGGCCGCGACGAAAGCGGAAATGGCGGCGGCGCCAAGCGGCAAGAAATTCATCGGCCTGTACAGCACCCGCAGCCACCTGGAATATGAACTGGACCGCACGGCCACGCCACCGCTGGGTGAAGGCGCGACCCAGCCTAGTCTGTCGGAAATGACCCTCAAGGCCATCGACTTGCTGTCGAAAAACGCGAACGGCTACTTCCTGATGGTCGAAGGCGGCCGCATCGATCACGCCTTGCATGGCATCAACGCCAAGCGCGCGCTGACGGACACCATCGCCTTCGACGACGCCATCAAGGCCGCCATCGCCAAGATCAAGGAAACCGATCCGACCCTGGCCAATACCCTGATCGTCGTCACGGCCGACCATGACCACACCCTGGCCTTCAACGGCTATGGCAAGCGCGGCAACAATATCCTCGACATCAATCGCGGCTACAAGGATAACCAGCCGAGCAAGGATGCCGATGGCAATACCTACACCACCCTGGTGTTCGGCAACGGCCCGAACCGCCCTGCCCTGCGCAGCAACGTCGACAGCGCCACGGCCCTGAAAGACAACTACCTGCAAGAAACGGGTGTGCGCCTGGCCAGCGAAACCCACGGCGGCGGCGACGTCAAGCTGCTGGCCACGGGCGCCGGCGCGAAGACCTTCAAGGGCACCCTGGACAACACCAAGGTGTTTGACTTGCTGAAGGCGGCGTTCGGTTTCTGATCCACATCAACACGGTAACCCCACCGGGGCGGATGGCGTAGGCCCTCCGCCCCTCTGCACGTAAAGGCAACACCATGAAATCGTCCCTGATCGCCATCCTCCTCGCCGCCGGCTTTGCCGCCAGCGCGCAAGCCGCTCCTCCTTCCGCTCCTGCCGACCTGGACCTGGGCATCACCTATTACAGCCGCGTCCTGACGCCGGAAGGCGTGACGCGCGAGAGCCGCTACGAAGAAAAGATGCTGCGCCGCCCCGGCCACGTGTGGGTCGAGCGCGTGCTGGCGCCGTCGACGGACGCGCATGCGGGCCACAACCACGGCGAGAACAAGAAAGTAGCACTGAAGGCCACGCAGCATGAGCACAAGCACTTCAATCCCGTGCTGATCCCCCGCCACGTGATGCTGGAAAAGAACACCGTGCGCGTGGAATACATTGATGCGCATGACAAGATCGTCGTTTCCATCCCGAAAGCCGACTACGAAAACGTCAATTTCGACGGCTCCTGGGAAAACAGTTTTTATCTGCTGGACCCGAAACTGGTGGCCGCCATGCCGCTGTCGAAACAGGCGTCGAACGTGACGGGCGCGCGCTGGCGCGAAGTGGAAAAGAATGGCGTGTTCCAGCGCATTCTGTGGGATGAGCAAAAGCAGATTCCGCTGATCATCGAAAGCGGCGACCGCGCGAATACCTTCTACCGCCGGGTCGACGTCAAGCTGCAGCCAACCGTCAGCAAGGCGCAGCCATGGGCGAATTTGCAGAACTATGCGCAGCGCGAGTATTCCGACTACCTCGACTAAGCGTCAGACGAACGCCAAGAAAATCGGGACGTAAAAAAAGCCAGGGAATTCCCTGGCTTTTGTCTGGCTGGCGTCCGATTACTCAGCCACTGCCGCTTTCTTCGCCGGCGCCTTCTTGGCGGCCGGCTTTTTCACGGCCGCAGCTTTCTTCGCTGGCGCTTTTTTCACGGCTGCCGCTTTCTTGACGGCCGTTTTCTTCGCTGGCGCCGCGCCTTCTTCGCCTTCGACCTCGGCGGCTGCCGCCTTGGTCTTGGCGCCCGGCTTGGCCTTGCGCTCTTCAAACTCGAAGCTCACCTTGCCATCCTTGCCGCGCACGAGGAAGGCCTTGAACGGGCGGCGCGTGCGCTGGGATACGAACCCAGGCAACAGGTCCGTCTTGCCATCGTTGAGCAGTTTTGCCATTTGTTCCGGCAAGATTTCCTGCTGCAAGATGATGCGGCCGCTGCGGAAGTCGCACGTCTTCGGCTTGGCCACGCTGTGTTCGCACACATAGGCCAGGCCCATTTCGTACACACCGGCGTTGCACTTGGGGCACGGTCCCACGGGCGTCTGGCCCGTGAAATCGACGCCTTCGCCGTCTTCGCTCTCGTCGTTCTGGCCGAAATCAAATTCCAGCTTGAAATTCTTGATCTCTTCATCGCGCACAATGCGCAGGATGGCGGCGAACGGACGGCCCATCTTCGAACGGAAGCCTTGCAGCGGGCCGATGGTGCGGTCCTTCAGCAATTGCTCCACTTCGGCGATTTCAAACTGGCGCGAGCCCGGCGTCTTGCTCATCGAAAATTCGCACTTGGTACAGGCGAAACGGCGGTAGTTTTCCTTCACCACGCCGCCGCAATTCGGGCATGGCGTTTCCAGCGTCGCGTAGTCGCCGGGGATCGTGTCGTTGTCGTATTCCTTGGCGCGCTTGACGATGATTTGCGTCATCTGCGCGATTTCGCGCATGAACTCTTCACGCGAAATCTTGCCTTTTTCCATCTGCGACAGCTTGTATTCCCACTCGCCCGTCAGCTCCGGCGCCGTCAATTCATTGACGCCCAGGCCTTTCAACAAGGTCATCAGCTGCGACGCCTTGGCCGTTGGAATCAGTTCGCGGCCTTCGCGGATCAGATAGCGTTCCGTCAGCAAGCCCTCGATGGTGGCCGCGCGCGTCGCTGGCGTGCCCAGGCCCTTGCCAGCCATCGCGTCGCGCAGCTCGTCGTCGTCGATCAGCTTGCCGGCGCCTTCCATGGCCGACAGCAACGTCGCCTCCGTGAAGCGCGCGGGCGGTTTCGTCACCAGGCCGTTGGCGCTGACGCTTTCCGTCTGCACTTTCTCGCCCTTGGCGACGGGCACCAGGTTGCCGTTGCCATTGCTTTCCTTGTCGGCGTCCGTCGATGCTTCCTTGCCGTAGATGGCCAGCCAGCCCGGATTGGTCATGACCTTGCCTTCAGTCTTGAACTGATGGCCGGACACTTCCGTGTAGCGCGTGGTGACCTGGAATTCCGCAGGCGGGAAGAACACGGCCATGAAGCGGCGCGTGACGAGGTCGTACAATTTTTGTTCCGGCTCGGACAGATTCTTTGGCGCGATCGTCGTCGGGATGATCGCGAAGTGATCCGAGATCTTGGTGTTGTCGAAGATGCGCTTGTTCGGCTTGACCCAGCCCTTGTCGATGATCTGCTTGGCGAACTGGTGGTAGTTGCTGTTTTCCTTGACCGTTTCCAGCGCCTGCAGCACGGTCGGCATGTAGTCTTCCGGCAGGTGGCGCGAATCGGTACGCGGATACGTGAGCACCTTGTGCTTTTCGTACAGCGCCTGGGCCAGGCCCAGGGTATTTTTAGCGGAGAAACCGAAACGCGAGTTCGCTTCGCGCTGCAAACTGGTCAGGTCGAACAGGCCAGGCGCCATCGAGGTGGTCGGTTTCGATTCTTCCGTGACGATGCCTTGGCGGCCGCGGCAGGCGGTGGCGATCGAATCGGCAGCCGTCTTGCTCCACAGGCGCTCGGCGCGCTTCTCGGGGTCGTTCTCGTCCTTCTTGAACTTCGTGTCGAGCCAGCGGCCTTCATAGATACCGGCCGCGCAGACGAATTCGGCGCGCACTTCCCAGAAGTCGCGCGGTACGAATTTTTTGATCTTGTCTTCGCGTTCGACGACGATGGACAGGGTCGGCGTTTGCACGCGGCCCACGGTCGTCAGGTAGAAGCCGCCTTCTTTCGAATTGAATGCCGTCATGGCGCGCGTGCCATTGATGCCGATCAGCCAATCGGCTTCCGAACGGCAGCGGGCAGCATCGGCCAGCGGCAGCATTTCTTCGTCGCTGCGCAGGTGCGAGAAACCGTCGCGGATGGCGCCCGGCGTCATCGACTGCAGCCACAGGCGCTTGACCGGTTGCTTGGCTTTCGCGTTTTGCGCGATCAGGCGGAAAATCAGCTCGCCTTCGCGCCCCGCATCGCATGCGTTGATGAGGGTGGTGACGTCTTTTCGTTTGATCAGCTTGTTTAATACTTTGAGGCGCGCTTCCGTCTTGGCGATCGGGTTCAGCGCGAAATACGGTGGAATCATCGGCAAGTGCGCGAAACTCCATTTGCCGCGCTTCACGTCGAATTCTTCCGGTACGGCGATCTCCAGCAAGTGGCCGACCGCCGACGACAGGACGTATTCATCCGATTCAAAGTACTCATCGTGCTTGGTAAAGCCGCCAAGCGTCTTCGCGATATCGTTCGCGACAGAAGGCTTCTCGGCGATGATGAGGGTTTTTGTCATATTTTTTAGTCTCGAAAAATGCTCTAGGATAGTTTCAGCATGCGCATCATACAGTGCATTGCCAGGCGCCGACGCTTTTGTCTGCGCAAGGCACAGTGACTTGTGGTCTTGTCAAGCGGCCAATGATAAGCGCCTATTGAAGAATTCGGCAAGTTATCTGCAAGCAAGAATGCGCAGGCGCAAACACATGGGCCTGGCGTGTGCGGTGCCGCAGCACATAGTAAAGGGGATGGCGCGGCGGCGGCGCCAGGGTCGGACAGGCAGCGAAGAATATGGGTATATATTAGTGCAGCAAGCGCGGCGGGAGGTCTTCATCGTCGACGAACAGGTCGTCGAACATCAGCGCATCCGGTTCCTTGCCCTGGCTCCACAGCAGCATCAGCACGATGACTTTCAGCTTGCCCAGCGACACGGGAGCCTCGTCGAGCGCCAGCGCCCGTTCGATGACGATTTCGCGTTGCAGCGGCGAAAGCACCTTGGCGCTTTCGAGGAACTGGATGAAACCGATGGCGGCCGTGCCCAGCACGTCGCTTTCCTGCTGCACATAGAAGCGCGTGCCCGTGGAACTGGCCGTCAGGATTTGTTCGACGCCGGCCATGGCGTTCAAGTCCGTCAGCCACACGAGCGCTTCGGAAATCTCCACGTCGTCGAAACCGACGGCCGACAGTTTGCGCGCCAGAACTGCCGGCTCGGGGCAGGCATCGGGGCGATAGTAAGTCTCGTAGAGGTACACCAGGATATCGAACATGGCTCTACTCTAGCAGCTAAGCTCGCTAAGACACAAGGGTGCGCACAGACAAAGCGCGCCCGTGCGGCAAGGCCGCCACACAAGTGACAAGCTGTCATTTGCAGCGTTGAAACAGTCCTCCCGGCAAGCGTTCGACCCGGCCCGCCAGCTCCAGCGCCAGCAATTCGCCCATCAGCGCGCCCATGGCCAGGCCGCTGCGCGCGGCCAGGGTATCGGCATCGACGGGATCGTGGCCCAGCGCGGCCAGCAGCGGCGTCTCGTCTTCCACCGCCGCCGGCACGCCGGGGGCGCTACCCAGCCACTGCAGCTCTTGCAGCACGTCGTCGGCAGACTCGACCAGCTTGGCGCCCTGCTTGATCAGCGCATGGCAGCCCTTGGCCAGCGTGGCGTGGATGGAACCGGGCAAGGCATACACGTCGCGGCCCTGCTCGCCGGCCAGGCGCGCCGTGATCAATGAACCCGACTGGGCCGCCGCCTCGATCACCAGCACGCCGCGCGCCAGACCGCTGATCAGGCGGTTGCGGCGCGGAAAGTTACCGGGCATGGCCGGCAAGCCCAGCGCGTACTCGCTGACGATGCAGCCTTGTTCGGCGATTCTTTGCGCCAGATCCAGGTTGCGGCGTGGATACACCAGATCGGCGCCCGTGCCGATCACGGCGAGGGTGGCGCCAGCGCCGCGCAAGCCGCCCTCGTGCGCGTGCGTGTCGATGCCCAGCGCCAGCCCGGAAATGATGGTCAGACCTGCCGCACTGAGGGCTTGCGCGAAGGCGGCCGCATTCTGCATGCCTTGCGCGCTGGCATTGCGGCTGCCGATGATGGCCACGCCGGGACGCGACAGCAGTTCCGCCCGTCCCCGCACATATAACAAGAGCGGCGGATCGGCGATTTCCAGCAGCAGCGGCGGATACGCGGCATCGGCCAGGGTCAGCACGGCATTGCCGGGCCGCTCCAGCCACTGCAGGGTGAGCGCGAGCTGGCTGTTGGCCACCGGCTTGGACGGCTGCACGATGGCGCGCGCCACGCTGGCCGGCACCACCTCGCGCAAGGCCTCGAATGGCGTGGCAAAGATTTGCGGCGGCAGGCCGAAGCGGGCCAGCAGGGCGCGCGCCGCCACCGGCCCCACGCCGGGCAGGTGCTGCAGGCGCAGCCAGCCCGCCAGTTCCGTGGCCGTGTCTGCCGTCGTTGCAATTGCATGCATGACAACCTCGCTGTGTACTGTGCCATCCCATGCTAGCGCCATGGCACGGACGCGATACCGACGCGCGCAACAATGCGTGCAATGGCGCTGCAAAACGGCCCGCCGCCCACAGGGCCATGGGTGTCTGTGATAAAATTTCCCTTTGCAGCAAACGAATAGCGCACTGGCAAACGCATCTGCCGCGCCGTTGCGCCACACGCGCCCAACCGTAGCGTACTCAAAAATAAAATAGCCCTGCCATCGTTCGCATGGCCCAGGCATGAATAATCCGGCGCACCGGCGCCCACCTTAACCAGTCGAATCCGTATGTCCATATTAAATATCCTGCGTTACCCCGATCCTCGCCTGCACACGATCGCCAAGCCCGTCACCGAATTTGACGCGCGCCTGCAAACCCTGATCGACGACATGGCCGAAACCATGTACGACGCCCCTGGCGTCGGCCTGGCCGCGTCGCAAGTGGACGAGCATATCCAGATGATGGTGATCGACACCACCGAAGAAAAAAACCAGCTGCAAGTCTTCATCAACCCGGAAATCACCTGGGCCAGCGAAGAAAAGCAGGTCTACGACGAAGGCTGTCTGTCCGTGCCTGGCGTCTACGATGGCGTCGAGCGCCCGGCCCGCATCAAGGTGCGCGCCATGGACCGCCACGGCAAGCAGTACGAACTGGAAGCCGATGGCTTGCTGGCCGTCTGCATCCAGCATGAGATGGATCACTTGCTGGGCAAGGTATTCGTCGAATACCTGTCGCCGCTCAAGCGCAACCGCATCAAGACCAAGATGATCAAGGAAATCCGTGGTCTCGAGCGCGAAGCGAGTCTGCGCGCACAGAACCGCCGCTTTTAAGCAGACTTCGAGCCACAGCTGATAGACTAAGCAGCAACAGTAGTCGTTACACCACGCCAGCCTGGCGCCTTCGGCGCGGGCCTGCGCACCTCACGTCAAGGAACCATATGAAAGTGATCTTCGCAGGCACGCCTGAATTCGCCGCCACGGCCCTGAAAGACTTGCATGAAGCGGGCTTCGAGATTCCGCTGGTGCTGACCCAGCCTGACCGCCCTGCCGGACGCGGCATGCAACTGCACGCCTCGGCCGTCAAGCAATATGCCCAGCAGCACGGCATCGAGGTGCTGCAACCGTTGTCCTTGCGCATGGACAGCAAGGACCCGCAGCGCGCCGCCGAAGCGAAAGCGGCCCACGAGCGCCTGCTGGCGACGGACTACGACGTGATGGTGGTGGCGGCCTACGGCTTGATCTTGCCGCGCAGCACCCTCGACATCAAACCCTGCATCAATATCCACGGTTCCCTGCTGCCGCGCTGGCGCGGTGCCGCACCGATCCACCGCGCCATCGAAGCGGGCGACGATGAAACGGGCGTGACCATCATGCAGATGGAAGAAGGCCTCGATACGGGCCCCATGCTGGCCATCGAGCGCACGCCCATCGAGGCGGGCGACTCCACTGCCACCTTGCACGACAAGCTGGCCACCCTGGGCGGCAAGATGATCGTCGAAACCCTGCGCAAGATGCAGCAGCAGCCGCTCGAAGCCGTGCCGCAGCCGGAAGCGGGCGTCACCTATGCGGCGAAAATCGCCAAGGAAGAAGCGGCGCTCGACTTCAGCCTGCCGGCGCTGGAACTGGGCCTGAAAATCCGCGCCTTCAATCCGTTTCCCGGCGCCTGCGGCCAGGTCGACGGCGTCACCATCAAGATCTGGGCCGCCGAGGTAATCGAAGCGGACAGCAAGGAAGCGCCTGGCCAGGTGCTGGCGGCCGACGCCCAGCACGGCATCGTCGTGGCTTGCGGCAATGGCTCGCTGCGCCTGACGGAACTGCAAAAGCCGGGCGGCAAGCGCCTGCCTGCGGCCGAGTTCATCAAGGGCTTCCCCCTCGAAGGCAAGCGCTTCGTTTAAACCGGCACGCGCCCATGGACCAGCTGACCGCCCTGCGCGCCCTGCGCCGCGTCGTGGAACTGGGCAGCTTCACGGCCGCCGGCGCCGCGCTGGGCATTTCCCACTCCATCGTCTCGCGCCAGGTGCGCCAGCTGGAAAGCCAGCTGGGCGCCCAGTTACTCAACCGCACCACGCGCCGCTTCGCCCTGACGGCCGCTGGCCAGGAATACTACCTGGCCAGCCGCGATATCCTCGACGCCCTTGACGCGGCCGACCGCGCCGTCGCCATGCACCAGGCGCAACCGTCCGGCAGCTTGCGCATCAATGCGCCGATGGCTTTCGGCACCCTGGAACTGGCTGCCTGGCTGCCCGATTTCAGCCGCCAATATCCGCACATCCACATCGATCTCGTCTGCAATGACCGCATCGTCGACCTGATCGACGATGGCTTCGACGTGGCGCTGCGCCTGGCGCGCGGCTTGCCCGACTCCACCCTGGTGGCGCGCCAGCTGGCCAGCAGCCGCACGGTGGCCGTCGCCTCGCCCGCCTACCTGGCCCGCCATGGCCATCCGGCCACGCCGCAAGACCTGGTCCAGCACAATTGCCTGATGTACACCTCTGGCGAGAAGCCGGCGGAGTGGTCGTTCACCGATGGTGACGGCGCCGCCCACAAGGTGGCCGTACGCGGCAGCCTGCAAGCCAATACGAGCGTGGCCCTGCGTGAAGCGGCCGTGGGCGGCATGGGGATTGCCGCCGCGGCCGGCTTCATCGTGCGCGATGCGCTGCGCAGCGGCCAGCTGGTGGAAGTCTTGCCCGGCTACACCTTGCGTCCACGCACCTTGTACGCGCTGTATCCGCACAGCAGACAGTTGTCGCCGAAGGTCAGGGCCTTCATCGATTTCGCCGTGCAACACTATCAAAATCGCCGCTGGGATTGATCAGGCCTGCTGCTGCAGCGCCTTGCGCACGGCGCGGAACTGCTGCGTCAAGCCGCCGTAGCCCCAGGCCGCCTGGCGCGCATCGTGCACATGGATGTAGCTGACGTCGTGCAAGGCGCCGAGATACTCGTGCATGGCGGCAAACACGGCGGCGATATACGCGGCCTTTTCCGCCGCCGTATTCGTTTCATCGCTGATCAGGATATCGAGGAAAAAGCTGGCCTTGCCTTGCGCTTGCAACGAGGGCCCGCCGACAAACCAGTGCGCTGCGTCAAGATGGCTGATCGCCACCGACGTCAGCTCGGGCGCCTTGTGCAACAGTTGCGCCGTCAATTGACTCAGGGTGGCGGCGATGGCGGCCGACTGGCCCGCCTTGGGTGGCGTGGATAAACGCAGGTTCAGGATGGGCATGGGATGCTCCGCAAGTGGATGAAGCCCCATTCTAGGCAGGCGGGAGATAAAACGGCAGCCCCCGCCAGGCACAGGATCTGTGCAGTTTATGCACCAATGCCTGCGCGCATAAAAAAAGGGCTTGCCGCGGCAAGCCCTTGTTGCATCGACCGCCCTTGCTTAGCGGCGCTGCACCTTCATCAGGCGTGCGCCCACGGACGACGACAGGCTGACCTCGAAGCGGCCACCGGCCGGCAAGGCGCTGACGTCGACGCTGGCTTTGCCACCGGTCAAGTCACTGGCGACCACCGTCTTGCGGCCATCGGCGGCGACGTGCAGCACGGCGGCGTACGGTTCCGCCTCGGCATTCCAGACCAGCGCCAGCTTGCCGCCGCTTTGTACCGCATCGAACGTGGCATCGTTGGCGGCGACCTTGCTGCGGCGCGCCGGGCGCTCCAACTTGGCCAAAGCCTTGCCATTTGCCAGCACTTGCACGTCGCTGATGTCGCCCGGGTTGGCGAAGCTGACGCGGAAATGGCTCATGGCGTTGCCGCCATGGTCGGCCACGGAGACGGCATCGAAGGGCAAGTCGATAGTCTGTCCCAACGCCGTCAGCACGCGCAAGGTATAAGCATGGCCGCTGCCGCTGGCCGCTGCGCCGATGCGCACCGACGAGGCAACGGCGGGACGCAGCCCCACGCCAGATGGCGTGATACGGCCGGAAATCGTCAGATAGCCATTCTCGGCCACGGACATGCTGGCGGCCACCACATTGCTGCCAGTAACCTGCGTGCTGCGCTTCTCCAGGAATTGCTGTACGCGCACATAGCTGTAGTCGGAGAACCAGGCGCCGCTGCAATAGCTCATCACGTCTTTCATCGGCGTGCTGCCATAGACTGCTTTGCTCAACTGGCCAATGCTGCCCGCATAGCTGCTGTTGTACAGCGGTTGCGGACCCAGATCGCCATTCGCATACGGGTAGTCGGCAGCGGCGCCGGACGGACCGCCACAGGCAACGTGCTGCAACGAGTGGTTGTGACCCAGCTCATGCACCAGCGTAGTCAGCCATTCAGGCCATTGATTGCCGAATGGATCGACGGAGGCAATGCTGTTGAACCTGGCGTCCAGGCCGATGGCCGACGTGAAGTCGTTGCCGCTGCTGCGCTGGTTGATGTAGGCCAGGCCGGCGGCGCGCGTGGAGGACATTTTCGGCACGAAACCATAATAATAGGCGCCGCGGTCTTCCAGTGCGCGCTGGTTTTCCAGCTTGCCCAGGGTATCGCTCCACCAGCTGTCGGCCGTGCTGCTGCCAGGCATGCTCAGCGCCGCGCGCGTGGTGATGCTGATATTTTCCGCCGCATACGGATACACGCGCAGCAGCGCGGCACGGATCACCTCGGCGTCAGGCAGTTGCGCCACGCCATCATCGGTGCTCAACGGTACCAGCACCAGACGGATCCTGGCCAGGCTGGCCACCACGGGCGCCGCTTCCTGACTCACTTGCACGCCGTCATTGCCCACGGCCGTCACGCGCACGCGCACGCCAGGCAGAACCCAGCCGGACGGCAGGATGGCGCTGAAATTGCCGTTGAAACTGTAATCGCTTTTCGACGTCGGCAAGACCGACGGGCCGCTCATGGTGATGCTGCCCAGGTTGCTGCCATTGGCAGCCGTAGCATTCAAGGTCACGGCCGGGCTGGCCTGGCCTGTTTGCGTGGCCAGCACGGACACGCGCACGGCGGCCGGCTTGCCGCGCGTCAGGCGCAAGGCTGCATCGCTGGCATTCAAATTCAGTACCTGCGCGAAATCAATGCTGCCCAAGGTAAAGGCCGACACCGTGCCCGCATTCACGGCGATGCGCGAAGCGGCCGACAGCATCACGCTGCCCGTTGCCGACGCTGGCGCGGACAGCACCAGCTGGCTGGCACTGGCGCTGACGATGGCGGCTGGCGTACTGCCCACCGTGGCCGAACTGACCTGGTCGAGATTGCTGCCCTGCAGCGTCACCGACAAGGTCGCGCCGTTGACGGCCGACGCGATCGACGTCACTGCCACGTTTGCCAAGACTGTATACGTGTCGCTGCTGGCCACATCGTTGTAGGGACCGCGCACCGTCAGCGCACCTGTCGCCGCGCCCGCAGGCACCACCACCGTCACGCTGCCGGCCGTCTGGCTTTGCGGCGTTGCCGCCGCGCCATTGCCGAACTGCACCGCCGTCACGGCGCCCATGCCGCCGCCCGCGATCGTCACGCTGGAACCGACGCCGCCCGTTGCCGGTGCGACACTGCTCACGCTCAGCGGCAGGTACACGTTCACGTTATAGCTGGTGGTCGCCGTGCCGCTGGCGCTGACCAGGCTCAAGGCGCCCGTAACGGGCACGCCCGGCATGGCCAGGGTTACGCTGCTGTCGCTGCTGGCGCTGGCGGCAACGTTCACGCCGCCCACCTGAAAAGCCGTCACGCGGCTCAGATTCGTGCCCGTCACCACCAAGCTGCCACCCACGGCGACATTCGCCGCCGAGACGGCCGTCACGGCAGGAACCAGCACTGGCGTACCCGAGGTGGTCGCCACCACCGTGTCACCACCGCCACCGCCGCCTCCGCCGCAAGCGGACAGGCCCAGCACGACAAACAATGCTACAAGCAGATGGTTTTTCATGGCTGGCAACCATGTTGGTGCAGCGCGATGCCGGGGAGGACACGGGAGAAATGTGACATATTGGTGACTTTTGGTGAGAATGTAATTTCGAAGAACCCATATTATGGGTTAATTCGATTCCCAAGGACAACTATTAATGCTTTTGATTCAATTGGTTTTGATAATAGTTAAAGTATCGACTTGGAAAGATTTATTCTAAGAATTATTCGCTTCACTCTGTCTTGTCTTAAATCAAAATTATTTTCCTTTGCAGCTATTGCCATTCAATTCATTAAAAAGATTCTAACAGTGCGCAAATAATGTGGAAATTTTTCCACAGGCTAGACGCCGTGCCTTCCTGCCAAGTTTGGCGGAAGAATTAACGTTTTGAGTAAGATTTTCAGAAATGTAATTTTCAGAAGCAGGCGCGGCGCAAGCCGATGTGTTGCAATGTGTTGCAACCTGGCCTGCTGTGGGGCGAACAGCCGCTTTTGCTTAAAACCAAAGCAGCCTGATGCCGTATAATTTTAGACCCGGTGAAATCAGGCGATTGCCACCTTCTGCCAGCCCTACCCGGCCGGCACACTCCGTCAGCTGATCCTGCTGACCCGCAACCGCCTCATACAGTCTTGTCGCCGCGCCGCCGCCCGTTTGCCTATTGAAAGCATGAAATGAACGATACCGTGATCCCCGCCATGTCCCCGACCGAAGCCACCTTGCGCGCCATCCTGGCGCAGCGGATCATGATCCTCGACGGCGCCATGGGCACGATCATCCAGCAATACAAGCTCGACGAAGAAGCGTACCGTGGCGGTCCCGCCGGCCGCTTCATCGATTTCGCCGCGCCGGCCGACAGTGGCGCGCGCGAACTGTTCGTCAAGGGCAACAATGAGCTGCTGACCCTGACGCAGCCGCACATCATCCAGGAAATCCACGAGCGCTACCTGGCGGCCGGCGCCGACCTGATCGAAACGAATACCTTCGGCGCCACGACGATCGCGCAAGACGATTACCACATGGCCCACCTGGCCTATGAAATGAACGTGCAGGCGGCCAAGCTGGCGCGCGCCGCCTGCGACAAATATTCCACGCCGGACAAGCCGCGCTTCGTCGCCGGCGCCCTGGGGCCCACGCCAAAGACGGCGTCGATCTCGCCCGACGTGAACGACCCGGCTGCGCGCAACGTCACCTTCGATCAATTGGTGGCCGCCTACCTGCAACAGACGCAGGGGCTGGTCGAAGGCGGCGCCGACGTGCTGCTGGTGGAAACCATTTTCGACACCTTGAACTGCAAGGCGGCCCTGTTCGCCATCGACCTGTTCTACGAGAAAAACCCGACTGTCGTGCGCCTGCCCCTGATGATTTCCGGCACCGTCACGGACGCGTCGGGCCGCATTTTGTCAGGCCAGACCGTGCCCGCCTTCTGGAATTCCGTGCGCCACGCGAAACCGCTGACCATCGGCCTGAACTGCGCACTGGGCGCCGCCCTGATGCGTCCATACGCGGAAGAGCTGGCCAAGATCGCCGACACCTTCGTGTGCATCTACCCGAACGCGGGCTTGCCCAACCCCATGAGCGACACGGGCTTCGACGAGTTGCCAGCCGACACGTCCGCCCTGCTGCGCGAATTTGCCGACGCGGGCTTCTTGAACATGGCAGGCGGCTGCTGCGGCACCACGCCCGAGCACATCGCCGCCATCGGCCAATTGCTGTCGAAAAATACGCCGCGCACCGTGCCGGCCCCATCGCACGACTTGCGCCTTGCCGGCCTGGAACCGTTCGTCGTCAATGACGCGTCGCTGTTCGTCAACGTGGGCGAGCGCACCAACGTCACGGGCTCGAAAGCGTTCGCGCGCATGATTCTCAACGAGCAATACGACGAGGCGCTGTCCGTGGCGCGCCAGCAAGTGGAAAACGGCGCGCAAGTGATCGACATCAACATGGACGAAGCGATGCTCGATTCGCTGGCCGCCATGACGCGCTTTTTGAACCTGATCGCCTCGGAACCCGACATTTCGCGCGTGCCCATCATGGTCGACTCGTCGAAATGGTCGGTCATCGAAGCGGGCCTCAAATGCGTGCAGGGCAAGGCCATCGTCAACTCGATTTCCATGAAGGAAGGCGAAGAGGAATTCCTGCGCCAGGCGAAACTGTGCCGCCGCTACGGCGCGGCCGTCATCGTCATGGCTTTCGATGAAAAGGGGCAAGCCGACACCTTCGAGCGCAAGATCGAAATCTGCGCGCGCGCCTACCACCTGCTGATCGATGCGCTGGACTTCCCGCCTGAAGACATCATTTTCGATCCAAATATCTTTGCCGTCGCCACCGGTATCGAAGAGCACAACAACTACGCCGTCGACTTCATCAACGCCACGCGCTGGATCAAGGAAAACTTGCCGTACGCGAAGATCTCGGGCGGCGTGTCAAACGTGTCGTTCAGTTTCCGCGGCAACGATCCAGCCCGCGAAGCCATCCATACCGTTTTCCTGTACCACGCCATCAAGGCGGGCATGACCATGGGCATCGTCAACGCCGGCATGGTGGGCGTGTACGACAACCTCGACCCGGAACTGCGCGAGCGCGTGGAAGACGTGGTGCTGAACCGCCGCGAAGACTCAACTGAACGCATGATCGAATTTGCCGGCACCCTGAAGGCGGGCGGCAAGGCCGAAGCACAAACCCTGGCCTGGCGCGAAGGCACGGTGCAGGCGCGCCTGTCGCACGCGCTGGTGCACGGCATCACGCAATTCATCGTGGAAGACACGGAAGAAGCGCGCCAGGAACTGCTGCACAATGGCGGGCGCCCCATCCACGTGATCGAAGGCCCCTTGATGGCCGGCATGGACGTGGTCGGCGACCTGTTTGGCCAAGGCAAGATGTTCCTGCCGCAAGTGGTGAAATCGGCGCGCGTGATGAAACAGGCCGTGGCCCACTTGATTCCGTTCATCGAGGAAGAAAAGCTGCTGGAAGAAAAACGCACGGGCATCGTCGCCAAGCCGAAAGGCAAGATCATCATGGCGACCGTCAAAGGCGATGTGCATGACATCGGCAAGAACATCGTCACCGTCGTTCTGCAGTGCAATAACTTCGAAGTGGTGAACATGGGCGTAATGGTGCCGTGCTCGGAAATCCTCGCCCGTGCCAAGGTGGAAAACGCGGACATCATCGGTCTGTCGGGCCTGATCACGCCGTCGCTGGAAGAAATGGCGTACGTCGCCAAGGAAATGCAGCGCGACGAACATTTCCGCATGCTCAAGATTCCCTTGCTGATCGGCGGCGCCACCACCAGCCGCGCCCACACGGCCGTGAAAATCGCGCACAACTACGAAGGCCCCGTGATCTACGTGCCGGACGCCTCGCGTTCCGTGTCCGTGGCGCAGTCGCTCTTGACGCCGGAGCAGCGCGACAAATACGTGGAAGACATCGAACTCGACTACGCACGCATCCGCGAGCAGCACGCAAACAAGAAGGCCCTGCCCATCCTGCCGCTGGCGCAAGCGCGCGCCAACCGCATGGTCGTGCCGTTCGACGGCGCCTGCACGCCCGTGAAACCGAAGTTCATCGGCCGGCGCGTGTTTAAAAATGTCGACCTGGCCACCCTGGCCAACTACATCGACTGGGGCCCGTTCTTCCAGACCTGGGACCTGGCCGGCCCCTTCCCCGCCATTTTGACGGACGAAGTGGTGGGCGACGCGGCCACCAAGGTGTACGCGGAAGGCCAGGCCTTGCTGAAAAAACTCATCGACGGGCGCTGGCTGACGGCCAACGGCGTCGTGTCCTTGCTGCCGGCGAACAGCGTCAATGACGACGATATTGAGGTGTACACGGACGATACGCGCAGTACCGTGGCATTTACTTACTACGGCATGCGCCAGCAAGGCGTCAAACCCGTGGTCGACGGCGTGCAGCGTCCAAACCAGTGCCTGGCCGACTTCATTGCGCCGAAAGCATCGGGCGTGAAGGATTACATCGGCATGTTCGCCGTCACGTCCGGCCTGGGCATTGAAAAGTACGAAAAGCGCTTCGAGGATGCGCACGACGATTACTCGTCCATCATGCTCAAATCGCTGGCGGACCGCCTGGCCGAGGCCTTTGCCGAATACCTGCACGAGCGTGTGCGCAAGGATTTGTGGGGCTATGTGCCGGACGAGCACCTGGGCAACGACGACATGATCGCCGAGAAATATGTGGGCATCCGCCCGGCGCCCGGCTACCCGGCCTGCCCCGAGCACACGGTCAAGAAACAGATGTTCGAGGTCATGCAGGCCGAGGAAATCGGCATGCAGCTGACGGAATCGTATGCGATGTTCCCCGGCGCGGCCGTGTCCGGCTTCTATTTTGCCCACCCGGAGTCGAAATACTTCGTCGTCGGCAAGATCGGCATGGACCAGGTGGAAGACATGGCCAAACGCCGTGGCGCCAATATCGAGGACGTGGAACGCTGGCTGGCGCCCAATCTGTCATAATTTAAGCACAAGGCGCGCGGAACTTTCTGCGCGCCGCAGCGCACTAACGCAGTATGCCGGCCGGCATGCTGCATGCCCGCTCCGGCCCGTTCCCTGACTGGCTAAGGAGGATATATGGCAACCAACTTCAAACTGAAACGCTGGCAGGACCAAGTGATCCTGTTGCTGGGCTTATGGCTGGTCGTCTCGCCCTGGGCCTTTTCCTATCCCGAAGGCTCGCCGCAAATGATCAACGCCCTAGTCTCGGGCCTGGTGATCGCCGTGCTGGCCGCCTTCGACCTGTACAAGACCTATTTCTGGGCCGTCGTCGTCAACCTGCTTGTCGGCGTGTGGGTCGCCGCCTCGCCGTGGATCCTGCGGCTGGCCGATCAGCCCGTCGTCATGTGGAACGAGCTGCTCGTCGGTATCGCCGTCGTCGTGCTGGCCCTGTGGGAACTGCGCACCGACCCCGAGCTGCACAAGCACTGGCCCGGGGCGGCAGCGTAGCGGCGTAAAAAAGCCCTGCTACGGCGGCGCCGTGCAGGGCTTTTGAGAACGCGCCAACAATGTTGTCGGATTACGGCCCTTTGGGCCTAATCCGACCTACAGTGCGTAGCGGACGACGTTGTCGCTCCATTCGTAGGCGGCCATTTCCAGCTCCACCAGGTCGTCCGGCGACATGGCCAGGTCGCGCAGGGTTGGCACGATCTCGCCTTCCATGTCTTCGATGCGCTCGATGCATTCAGCCAGGCGCAGCAGGTCGCCGTAGAATCCCTCGCGCGACAGCAGCGCTTCAGCCACTTCGTCGATCACTTCGATCTGGCTGAGGATTTCCGACATCGGCACGCCGAACAGGGTATCCATCAGTGACATGATGCCGACCGTAAAGGCGATATCGGCCGAGTGGGCGTGGTTGGGGCGCAGTTTATGCGCGAGCAATTCGAGCAAACGGCCGCGCGTGGTGGCCAGCATCAGCAGCGGCGTCATGCTATGGCCGCGCTTGCTTGGCTCCGCGTACAGCATGATTTGCAGCCAGCGCTGCAATTGGCGGCGGCCCAGTACGGTGACGGCCTGGCTCAGCGAATCGATGCGCTGGCGCGCGCCCACGGCCGGCGTATTGACCAGGCGCAGCAGGTTCAGGGCCAGCGACACGTCGCGCTTGATGGCGCGCTCGATATCCATATTGTCGGCGTCCGACGTCACCAGGGTCATCAGTTCCATGACGGCCAGTTGCGACGGCGACAACTTCTTGCCCGTCATGATGGCGGGCTTGGCAAAGTAATAACCTTGGAAGTAATCGAAGCCCAGGTCCAGGCCCGACTTGAATTCTTCGCGCGTCTCGACCTTTTCCGCCACCAGTTTCTTGTTTTCCCGCTTGAAACGGGGCGCCAGCGCCGCCAGCACTTTCGGGTCGACCGTGCTCATGTCCATCTTGACGTACTGCACCAGCGGCAACAGTTCCTGCACTTGCGCCGTATCGGAGACGACGTTTTCCAGCGCGAAGGTGAAGCCATGGCCCACCAGTTCGCTGATGCGCGCGCGCACTTCCGGCGTGACGGGCATCGATTCGACGATTTCCAGCACGACTTTTTCACGCGGCAGGAAGACGAAGATGTCGCTCATGATCACGTCGGCATCGACGTTGACGAAACCGAGCGCGTCGCCGATGACCTTTTCCATGCCCAGTTGGGAAGCGTGGGCGATGACGGACGCCGTGGCGGACAGGTCGCTGGTAATGTTGGCGGGGCCGACCGGAGCGTTGCGGAATAGCAACTCATAGCCGAACAGGGCCTGGTTGCGGTCGAGGATAGGTTGTCGACCCAGATAGAACTCGCGCACGCGCAAGGGTTTCGGGGTGATGTCGTTGCTGGAAATATCGATCATTAACTCTTCATCAATCACGTCGAGTGACACCGGCCGCGCCGCGCCCGCATCAAGGTTCACTATTGACAATACTTTAGCTGAATTCCGCCCGCGCTGTGGGTATTTTGGCAGCAATCCAGCGTATTGTCGTCAACAAATTAGGCCACTGGCGTGTCTTGCACCATCCCGTCGACAAATAATTTCAATTCGCCGGGCACAAACGCCGTCCATTGTTCATTCGTCGTCAGCGGCTGGGTAACGATCACGGCCACTCTGTCCTGGGGCGTCGTCACCTGGGAAAAGTCCACGCTCAGGTCTTCATCGGAGAGTTTAGCAGTTGGAAACGGATGTTGTCGCACCAGATAGTGCAAGCTGGTCGAGCAATGGGCAAACAGCGCCTCGCCGCTCGACAGCATCATGTTGAACGTGCCGTGGGCCGCGATGCTGGGCAACAAGTCCGCCAGCGCCGCATGCAGCTGCGGCAAAGCCGGCGGGGCGTCGCCAAAGCGCGCGTGCAATTCCTGCAGCAGGTAGCAGAAAGCCCGTTCGCTGTCGGTGCAGCCGACGGGACGGTAACTGCCCGTCAGCACGGGGTTGAAATCCTTCAAATCGCCATTGTGGGCAAAGACCCAGTAGCGGCCCCACAGTTCGCGCACGAAGGGGTGGCAGTTTTCCAGCGCCACCTGGCCTTGCGTGGCCTTGCGGATATGCGCGATGACATTGCGCGACTTGATCGGGTAGCGTTTGATCAGTTCGGCCACGGGCGAGGCGATGGCCGCCTGATGGTCGACAAAATGGCGCACGCCGGCGCCCTCGAAAAAGGCGATGCCCCAGCCATCATGGTGGGTATCGGTATGGCCGCCGCGCATGGCGAAGCCGGTAAAACTAAAGACAATGTCCGTGGGGACATTGCAATTCATTCCGAGAAGTTGGCACATGGTCTGTTTGCAGCTGGATAACACGGCCACCATACCACGCCGTCTGGCGGATTGGTATGGCGGCGATGGCCATCACATCAGTGCAACAGGACGGGCTGGCTCATGAGGGAATCGTAGCTGCCCAAGAATTCATCGATCTCTTCCATGCTCGGTTCGCTGGCGATCAATTCCGTGACGTCGCGGCGGAAGTTTTGCGCAAGGATACCGGCGATAAACGTTTCCCGCTTGCCCCCCTTGTCGACGATTTCATAGCCGCCAAAGCGCAGGGCTTCCAGGTCGCCATCGACGCCGAATTCCACGACGCTATATTGTTCGCTGTTATAGATCAGGTTCATTTTGCATCCTTCGCTCAAGCAAGAGAAACTCTTGCGGTTTCAGGACAGAGGTGGGGTTCCCACGCCGCCATTTCAAGCGGCAATGCCACCCTGCGGGCTACAGAGTTGTAACGAGATGCAAACTGCAACTGCGGTAAGACGATCAGGAAGCTACGTTGAAGAAACAATCAAGTCTGCTTCCAGCGCCAGCAGGACATCGTAGGGACTGGCGGTCAGCCAGGTGCGCAGCTGTTCGATATGCGAGGCGTCGGCCAGGCTGATGAACAGGCGCGCGGGTGGATGGCGCAGCAGACGATTTAATGTTACACGCAATACGAGATTGCCGCTGCAGCACAGGCAACCGGGCGCGATGCGCAACAGTTGCAATGGAAACGATGAGGAAGGGGAGATTTCTTCGGCCAGGTCGGCCAGGATGGCGTTGCCATCGGCGAGACCCTCGAGGATCACGGCGGTCGCGTGGCCAGGCTGCAAGGCTTGCGCGATGGCCGCCTCGCGCTCGGCGGCGCGACCACCGCTGACCAGGGTCAGCGGCGTCGGACGCCGTACGGCTGACGTCACAGGCCTTTCTTGGCCAGCTTGCCCGGTTCGACGCCCAGCTGTTTCAGCTTGCGGTACAAATGGGTGCGTTCCAGGCCCGTTTTTTCCGCCACGCGGGTCATGCTGCCGCCTTCGCGGCCCAGGTGGTGTTCGAAATACATGCGCTCGAACGCGTCGCGCGCCTCGCGCAGCGGCAAGTCGAACGACAGGTTGTAGCCATGGCCTTCGGCCACCGCCGGTACGGCGATGCCTGGGCGCACCATCAGCTGTTGCGGCGCGCTGCCGCCAAAGCTGGGCACGGGATGGCTGCTTTCCTCGGCCACCACGGGCGCCACGGGACGCGGCGCCACGCTCGGCGCGCGCACGGTTTCCTGGGCCCGCGTCAAGCCTTGCTGGACCGCCTTCAGCAGTTTTTGCAGGGCAATCGGTTTTTCCAGGAAGTTCATGGCGCCGATGCGCGTCGCCTCGACCGCCGTATCGATGGTGGCGTGGCCCGACATCATGATCACCGGCATGGTCAGCAAGCCATCGCGCTGCCACTCCTTGAGCAAGGTGACGCCATCGGTGTCGGGCATCCAGATATCCAGCAATACCAGATCCGGCGCACCGGCGGCACGCGCTTCGCGCGCCTGCTGCGCATTTTCGGCCAGCTGGATAGCATGTCCTTCGTCGCCCAAAATTTCCGAGAGCAACTCACGGATACCCATTTCATCATCCACTACGAGTATGTTTGCCATTCGTGTCTTGCCTTCCTCATTTCGCCGGCCGTCGCGCACAAGATGCACGCGGCGGACAACTATGATTTTATTAGTGTTTTAAATACTAAACCAGACCCTCACGCCAGGAATTCCTGGGCAGGAGCGTCGGGAGCTAACTTTAACAGCAAAATGACCACCGAAGCGCCATTGCCGTCGACCCGGTTCTCGATATCGATGCGTCCGCCGTGTTCATCGATAATTTTCTTTACCATCGCCAGGCCCAATCCCGTGCCGCGGGCCTTCGAGGTCACATACGGCTCGAACGCGCGCGCCAGGATTTTGGGTGCAAAACCAGGACCATTGTCCGTGATGGCCAGCCGCACGGCGATATTCACGCCGCCGTCCGCACTGCGATAATGAATTGCTTCCGTCCTCACGTCAATCCGCGGATGCGGCGAGTCCGGCGGCAGGTCGGCCATGGCGTCCTGCGCGTTCTGCAGCAGGTTGTGAATCACCTGACGCAACTGGGTCGGATCGCCCATCACCATCGGCAGATTCGGCGCCAGCAGCGGGTGGATGATGTCGCCATCGTCGCCGCGCAGGTACAGGTTCAGTATCTCTTCGATCAGCTCGTTCAAGCGCAGCGGCGTGAGCACGGCCGGCGGCGTGCGCGCATAGTCGCGGAAGTCGTCGACCATGCGCTTCATCGCATCGACCTGCTTGACGATGGTGGTGGTGGCGCGGCTGAGCAGGTCCGCATCGGGTTGCTCCAGCTTGCCTTCGAGTTTCATCTGCAGGCGCTCGGCCGACAGCTGGATCGGCGTGAGCGGATTCTTGATTTCATGCGCGAGGCGGCGTGCCACCTCGCCCCAGGCGATCGAGCGCTGTGCGGAAATGACGTCGGAAATATCATCGAACACGACGATGTAGCCGCTGCCGGACTCCAGCGGCAGGCGCGAACCGCGCGCCAGCAGGGTGATGTCATGCTCGTCGGCACTGCTGCCCAGGCGGCGCGGAATCTCGATCTGCCGCTGCCAGTGCAGGCGCTGCTGGTTGCGGCCCGACGCCGATTGCGCGCTTTGCGCCGTGAAGGCGCTGATGATGGCGCCGCCAAATTCTTCCATTCCAGCAATATGCGCCAGCGGCTGGCCCACCATGCTCGTGCCCGAATGCTGGAGGATGCGCTCGACCGATTCATTGCAGGTCACCAGCTTGAAGTCGCCGTCGAGCACCATCACGCCGGCCGACATGTTCGCCAGCACCGATTCCAGGTGGGCCTTGGCGTTTTGCAGCGCGGCGCGGTTGCTTTCAACGGCCGTGCGCGCATCGAGCAACTGGCGCGTCATGATGTTGAACGACTGCGTCAGGGTACCCAGTTCATCCTTGGTGGCGACGATGGGGCGCGGCGACAGGTCGCCTTCGGCCACGGCGCGCGTGCCTTCGGCCAGCAGCAGCAGGGGCTGGGCCAGGTTGCCCGCGATCAGGAAAGCGCTGCCGATGGCGCCAAAGATGGCCAGCAGCAAGGTCAAAGTGAGGATTTCCATGTACATCTTGCGCAGACCCACGCGCGCGACGAAACGTTCCTTGTATTCGCTGTAGGCGGCGCGCAGCACTTCGCCATTCGTCGCCAGCTTGGGCGGCACCGCCTGCAGCAGTTGCAGGTAGCGGGGCGACACGGACGGCCCCGGCACGGCCACCAGCACGCGCAGGCGCAGGCTGGCCGCCGTTTCCAGCGACGCCGGCAGGCCCGAGCGGAAACCGCCGCCGCCCGACTCCGTGCCATCGTCGTGCAATTCCAAGCCCCCTTCGGCCGAGGCATAGCCGGCCGGCGAGGCCGCCTGCACCAGCATGGCCGGCGTCGGCAAGTCGGCCGCGCTGTGCGGCCCCGCGCTGGCCAGCAGCACGCCGTCGCCGCTGACGAGCATGGCGTTTTGCATGCCCTCCTCGCGCAACAGGCTGGTCAGCACGGCCGGGCCGGCCACCGGGTCGGCACCCATTTCTTCGACCGCCTTGTGGCCCCGGTGATCGAGCTCGACCAGGGCCGCATCGAGGCCGGCACGGCCCAGCTCAATCCCCGATTCCAGCGCCGCTTCGATCTTGACGTTGAACCAGGATTCGATGGAGTGGGAGACGAATTGCACGGAGACAAGGAAAATCACGAGGCCCGGCAGGATGCCGACGGCGGCGAACAGCATCACCAGGCGCGTCATCAGCTTGGAGCCGAACTTGCCGCTCTTGTAGCGCGCGTACAGGCGGGCCAGGGAAATACCCACCAGCGCCAGCAGGGAGACGGCCACGGCCGCGTTCAGGCCCAGCAGCCAGGTGTAGTAACGGTCGAAAAAGCCGGAATTATCGGAAGCCGACGCCAGCAGGAACAGCAGGATACTGACAATGCCGCCGCCCACCACCAGCAGATAGCGCAATGCTTGACTCACTACTCCGCCGTATACAAAAAGGTTTTTTTATTCGAAGCCAGGCGCCAGTCGCTGTTATTGAAGGCATTGACCTGTATCGGCTTGGGCAGGTAGTCGCGGTCCATGCCCATGCGCAAGGTGACGTTATACGTCTGCCCCACTTTCAGTTCGCCGCGCCGCGCCACCAGCCAGCGGCTGGGACGGCGGATCAGGAACAGCGCATCGTCGAGCGTGGCAAAGCTTTGCTGCAAGCCGCCGCCCGACACGTGGTACTGGCGCGTGAGCACGTTGTACGACAGCCGGCTGGTCTGGCGCGCCACGATGGCCTTTTCATCGAACCAGTACCAGCGGGGCCGGGTCAGTTCGATTTCCGTCGTGAAAAACAGCGGCACGCCATGCTGCACGGCATCATCGAGGTCATGATTGAGCTCGAAGGAATATGTGGCGGCCAGCTTGTAGCCCTCTTCGCTAGACTCGATGTAGGCACGGGTGATCTCGACCATATCGGCGGCATGCGCGCGTGGCATGGTACATGCCAGCATCAGCAGCAGGGCCAGGAGTCGGAAGAGTCGTGTTGTCACAAGTGTGCCGGTGTAGTCCGTAGAATAAGGTTCGACGAATCGCTCAAGCCGCATTTTTTTGGAATAGCGCATAGAACAAACCGTCGTGGTCCTGCTCCGCGCTGCCGGTCGGCAACAGCTGGCCAGGCGCTGTCAATCGGGTCGCATTATTGCGCACCGCAAATGCCGCCGCCTGTGCCTCGGACTCCTGCGGCCACAATGAACATGTCACGAACAGCAATTTACCATCGGGGCGCAGCATCTGCCACAGGTTGTCCAGAATTTTGGATGAAAGTGTTGCAAGTTGGAACGCGTCACCCTTGCGGCGCAACCAGCGGATATCGGGATGGCGGCGCACGATGCCCGAGGCCGTGCACGGCACGTCGGCCAGGATGCGGTCGTACTGCTGGCCGTCCCACCACGCGCTCGATTGCGCATCCTGCGCCTTCAGGGTGGCGTCCAGGCCCAGGCGCTCGAGGTTTTCCGCGATGCGCGGCAGGCGCTTGGCGTCCGCGTCGATGGCGGTCACGTGCACGTCGGCCAGTTCCAGGATGTGGCAGGTCTTGCCGCCCGGCGCCGCGCAGGCATCGAGCACGCGCATGCCGTCATGCAAGTCCAGCAGCGGTGCGGCCAGTTGCGCGCCGGCATCCTGCACGGAAACGACGCCCTGCTCGAAGCCGGGGATCAGGGCCACGCCGATCGGTTTGTCCAGGCGCACGGCGAACGGTCCCACCTGGCGCGCGGCGATGCCCGCTTCCTGCAGCACGGCCAGATACGCTTCCACCGTGCTCTTGCGGCGATTCACGCGCAAGGTCAATGGCGGCACGGCATTGCCGGCCGTCAAAATGGCTTGCCAGTCGCGCGGATAGGCCAGGCGCAGCGAGTCAATCCACCACTGCGGATAATTCCATTGCGCCAACGGTTGCTGCAGGGCCGCTTCCAGCAAGGATTTTCGCTCGCGCAAGAAACGGCGCAAGACAGCGTTGACCATGCCCTTGGCATGCGCCAGGTCAGGGTGCGACGTGGCGACGGTGACGGCCTGGTCGACCACCGTGAATTCCTCATACGGCTGCTCGCCCGGCTCGGCCGACATCAAGGACAGCGCGCAGCACAGCAAGGCGGCCAGCATCGGCGGCTCGGGCGCCTTCGACGTCATCAGGCCGACCAGGGTTTCGCTGCGCCCCAGCTGGCGCATGGTACGGTAGGAAATATCCTGGATGGCGCCGCGCGCCTGCGGGCTGGCGTTCGATTGCGTAAACACCTTGGCCAGCGCCTGCGGCAGGGCCGTGCCCGTGCGCACTTGCGCTACGGCATTGGCCGCGCCCAGCAGGCAAAACGCCAGCGAGTCGGCGCGCAAATCGGGCTGGAAGCCTGGCTGCAAGACCGGTTTCAGGTCGGGATGGTAGCTGGGACGCAATTTCGGTACGGCAGGAGCCTGGCCTGGCGCCGGCTTGGTTTTCAATTTCAGCGTGGGGCGCTTGTTCATAGTTATCCGGTGTGGCTGCGCGCGGCGGGCTGCATGGAGGCAAAGTCGCGGCCGCGCGTCATCAATAAAGGGTCGATTGTAGCGTTTGTGGCGCCCTCTGGCCCAAGCGATTGCAGCGATACCTGTAAATTGCGGCAAAAAACTGCATATATACAAGCAGAATGCACCATGCTGATGTTTTCGCGCACCAACATGGGCATGCTGTCCTGATAATATCGTGAAACGCGCCAGCACGGGAACACTGCCGGCTGGCGTATTGTTCCCGGCAGCAAACCAGTATAATTAACGCAGTCTGGGCGGCTTGTGTACTTGCCGTCCGTTTTGCTTTTTGATTCATTCTATTCATTCTTAACGCGGTTCCACCGCCATCCTGCTCATGCTCGCCCAACAGAAACAAGAAATCATCGCCCTGTTCCAGGCCGCCCTCGCTCCCGTCCTGGCCGGCACTACGCTCGAGCCTACCGTGGTGCTCGAGCGACCACGCGATGCATCGCATGGCGACGTCGCCTGCAATATCGCCATGCAACTGGCCAAGCAGCTGAAACAGAATCCCCGCGAACTGGCGCAAACCATCGTGACGGCCGTGCTGGCCAACCCGGCCGGCAAGGGCCTGGTCGAGGCAGTGGAAATCGCCGGTCCCGGCTTCATCAACGTGCGCGTGTCAAACGCCGCCAAGCAGGCCGTCGTGAAAACCATCCTGGGCGAAGCCGACAGCTATGGCCGCAGCACGGCAGGCGCCGGCAAGCAAGTCATCCTGGAATTCGTCTCGGCCAACCCGACCGGTCCGCTGCACGTGGGCCACGGTCGCCAGGCGGCCCTGGGCGACGCCCTGTCCTCGCTGTTCGACGCGCAAGGCTACAAAGTGACGCGCGAGTTCTACTATAACGACGCGGGCGTGCAGATCCAGACCCTGGCCAACTCCGTGCAGGCACGCGCGCGCGGCTTAAAGCCCGGCGACGCCGAATGGCCCGAGTCCGCCTACAACGGCGACTACATCGCCGACATCGCCAACGACTTCAAGGCCGGCAAGACCGTCTCGGCCAGCGATGGCCAGCCTGCCACGGCCAATGGCAACGTGGAAGACATCGACTCGATCCGCCCGTTTGCCGTCACCTACCTGCGCAACGAACAGGACATCGACTTGCAGGCGTTCGGCGTGAAGTTCGACAATTACTACCTGGAATCGTCGCTGTACGCGGACGGCAAGGTCAATAACGCCGTGGAAACCTTGATCAAGGCCGGCCACACCTACGAGCAGGATGGCGCGCTGTGGCTGCGCACCACCGACTTCGGCGACGACAAAGACCGCGTGATGCGCAAGACGGACGGCACCTACACGTATTTCGTGCCGGACGTCGCGTACCACCTGGTGAAATGGCAGCGCGGCTTCGTGCAGGCCATCAATATCCAGGGCAGCGACCACCACGGCACCATCGCCCGCGTACGCGCCGGCCTGCAGGCCGTCGACATGGGCATCCCGCAAGGCTACCCCGACTACGTGCTGCACAAGATGGTCACCGTCATGAAAGACGGCGAAGAAGTCAAGATTTCGAAGCGCGCCGGCTCCTACGTGACCGTGCGCGACCTGATCGAATGGTCGGGCGGCGGCGACATCGCCAAGGGCCGCGACGCCGTGCGCTTCTTCCTGATCTCGCGCAAGGCCGACACGGAATTCGTCTTCGACGTCGACGTGGCGCTGAAAACCACCGATGAAAACCCCGTCTATTACGTGCAGTACGCGCATGCGCGCATCTGCCGCATCCTGGAAAACTGGGGCGGCGATGAAAGCGCGGTCGCCAACGTCGACCTTTCCCCACTGACGGCGCCGACCGAAGCGACCCTGCTGGCGACCCTGGCCGCCTATCCGGAAATGCTGGCGCGCGCGCAAGCGGAACTGGGACCGCATCAAGTCGCCTTCTACCTGCGCGACCTGGCCGCCAACCTGCACAGCTTCTACTTCGCCGAAAAAGTGCTGGTCGAGGACGAAGCCGTCAAGATGGCCCGCCTGGCTCTCGTCATCGCCGCGCGCCAGGTACTGCGCAACGGCCTGGCACTGATCGGCGTGTCCGCGCCAAACAAAATGTAATCGCGAAGGTCAAACAGTCAATGAATCATGTTTCCCGCTTCTCTTCGTCCCGGCGCCAGCAGGGCAATACCCTGGTCGGCATCATCATCGGCCTGGTCATCGGCCTGGGCATCGCCGTCGTGGTCGCCCTGGTGATCACCAAGGGCGCCTCGCCGTTCACCGACAAGTCGGGCAAGGCCGGCAAATCGGCCGAACCGACGGCCGGCCAGATCGCCGACCCGAACAAGCCGATGTACGGCAACAAGGAAGCGGCCAAGGAAGCGGCGCGCGACTTCTCCAAGGAGCCACGCGAGATCGTCACGCCGACGCAGCCGGCAGCACCGGCGCCAGCTCCCGCGCAGCAGCCGAAGGCGCCGCCGCCGGACGCGCTGCAGGAATTGATCGGTACATTGAAAGACAAGCCGGCGCCGAAAACACCGGCGGCAGCGCCAGCACCGCAAGCGAAGGCCGACGTGAAAGAGGCGAAGGCCGATGCAGCCAGCGACAAATGGATTTATTATCTGCAGGCCGGCGCCTTCCACGACATGTCGGACGCCGAAAGCACGCGCGGCAAACTGGCGCTGCTCGGCTTCGAAGCGGCCATCAGCGACCGCAGCACCGACGCCGGCGTGCTGCACCGCGTGCGCATCGGGCCGTTCAACCAGCTCGAAGCGATGAACCGCGCGCGCACCAAACTGTCTGAAAACGGCATCGATGTTGCCGTCGTCCGCAACCAAAAATAAGGAACCAGCATGCGTTTTCTGAAGAACATCCTGATCGCCGCCGCACTGTGCACCGCCGCCATGGGCGCATCGGCCTCGCCGGCCGACCCGAAGAACGGCGTCGAATACGAAACCCTGCCCACGCCGCAGGCGACGGAATCGGGCAAGAAAATCGAAGTGACGGAATTCTTCGCCTATTACTGCCCGCATTGCAACGTGCTCGAGCCGCAACTGGCGGCCTGGGTCAAGAAACAGGGCGACAACATCGTCTTCAAGCGCGTGCACGTGTCGCGCGATGAGAGCGTGGCGCCGCAGCAGCGGCTGTTCTTCACCCTGCAAGCCATGGGCCTGGTCGACAAGCTGCACACCAGCGTCTTCCACGCCATGCATGTGGAACGCAACCGCCTGAACACCGACGATGCCGTCTTCGATTTCGTCGCCAAGCAGGGCGTGGACCGCCAGAAATTCATCGACACCTACCGTTCGATGGGCATTTCGGCCCGCGTGCGCCGTGCGGATGCCATGATGCAGGGCTATAACGTGACGTTCTGGCCCATGATCGCCATCGACGGCCGCTACATCACGTCGCCTTCGCAAGCCGATCAGGGCAGCAAGTCGGCCAAGAACGAAGAGCAGTTGAACGCCCAGGCGCTCACCGTGATGGACGTGCTGGTCGCGAAAGCCAAAGCGGAAAAGAAATAAGCATGGCCACTTCCCTGGCGCGCCCGGGCATCGCCTGATGCATCGCGTTTTCATCACGGGCGCGTCGAGTGGATTGGGCGCCGCCCTGGCGCTGCGGTACGCGCGCCAGGGCGCCCATTTGGGCTTGCTGGCCCGCCGCGGCGACACCCTGCAGCAACTGATCGCGTCCCTGCCCCACCCTGAACGCCACCGCGCCTACGCCGTCGATGTCTGCGACCACGCCGCCCTGAAAAGCGCGGCAGATGACTTCATCGCCCATGCCGGCGGCATCGACGTCGTTATCGCCAGCGCCGGCGTATCCTACGGCACCCTGAGCGAGCACGCGGAAGACCTCGACGCCTTCGCCCGCCTCATGGCCATCAACGTCACGGCCACCGTCGCCACCTTCGCGCCCTTCATCGCCGCCATGAAAAACCAGGGCAGCGGACGCCTGGTGGGTATCGGCAGCGTGGCCGGTATCCGCGGCCTGCCCGGCGCCGAAGCCTACAGCGCCTCGAAGGCGGCCGTCATCAGCTACTGCGAATCACTGCGCCTGGAATTGAAACCGGCCGGCATCAAGGTCGTCACCATCACGCCCGGCTACATCGACACGCCGATGACGCGCCACAACGCCTACCACATGCCCTTTTTGATGCCGGCCGAAAAATTCGCCGCACGCGCCGCGCGTGCTATCGCCGACGGCGACAGCTACCGCGTGATCCCGTGGCAGATGGGCGTCGTCGCCAAGCTGCTGCGCGCGCTGCCCAATGCCGTCTACGACCGGGCCTTCGCGAATGCGCCGCACAAGGCGCGCAACTGACCCTATCACCATGACGAAGCACTCAGACTTGAACAGCGCGGCCATCGCCGCCCATTGCGCCACGGGCGCCGCCCACGTATGCATAGAGGTGGTCGACGAAACGGGATCGACCAACGCCGATCTGCTGGCGCGCTGCGCCACCCTGGCCGGCCCGACCCTGCGCATCGCCGGCCAGCAAACTGCCGGACGGGGGCGCGCCGGACGGCCGTGGGTGTCGCAGGCGGACGCCAGCCTGATGTTCTCGCTGGCCTGGCACTTCAAGGGACCACTGCATCAGCTGGTGGGATTGCCGCTGGCCGTCGGCGTGGCGCTGGCCGAAACCATGTCCTCGCTGGGCGTGCCGGTGCAGCTGAAGTGGCCGAACGACCTGCTCAAGGATGGCCATAAACTGGCCGGCATCCTCGTCGAAACGCAGCAGGCGCCCGACGGCGGCGTGTGGGCCGTCATCGGCTGCGGCATCAATCTGCTGATGCCCGATGCGCTGGAACGGCAGATCGGCCGCAGCGTCTCGGCCGTGCCCTGGCTGGCGCAGATGGAACGCAATACCCTGGTGGCCGCGCTCTTGAGCCGCCTGGCCGGCGTGCTGGCCGAATTCGACGACACGGGCTTTGCGCCGTTTACGGAGCGCTGGAACCTGCTGCACGCCTGGCAGGGCCAGCACGTGAAAATCCTCGACAACGGCCAGCTGCTGCAGCAAGGCGTGGCGGCCGGCGTGGATCACCTGGGCCGCCTGCTGCTGCGCACCGATGGCGGCCTGCAGGAAGTCATGTCCGGCGACGTGTCCTTGCGCCTGCTGGGGGAGTAAGCACATGCTGCTGCTGATCGACGCCGGCAATACGCGCATCAAATGGGCACTCGTGGCGGCCGACAGTGCCGCCGGCGACTGGCTGGCCAGCGGCGCCGTCGCGCATGCGCAGATCGACACCCTGGCTGCGCAATGGGCGCAACTGGCCATCCATGAGGCGCTGCTGTCGAACGTGGCCGGCGCCGTCATCGGCACGCGCCTGCGCGCCATGCTGCCCGTCGTTGCCCGCGACTTTGTCTCGCTGCCACAGCTGGCGGGCCTCACGAACGGCTACCGCGCGCCGTCGCAGCTGGGGTGCGACCGCTTTGCCGCCGCCATCGGCGCGCAAGCGCTGGCGCCTGGCCAGGCCGTCATCGTCGCCAATTGCGGCACCGCCACCACCATTGACGCCGTCACGGCCGACGGCGTTTTCCTCGGCGGGATGATCTTGCCGGGACTGGGACTGATGGCCAGTTCGCTGGCGCGCAACACGGCGCAGCTGCCGCAAATCGCCAGCGACGCCATGCTGCCGGCCGGCTTTGCCGACAACACGGACGACGCCATCCTCTCCGGCTGCCTGGCGGCCCAGGCGGGCGCCATCGAACGGGCCGTGCGCATGCACGGCGCCAGCGCCTGCCTGCTGTCGGGCGGCGCCGCGCCGCACATCGCACCGGCCCTGGCGCTGGCGGTGCCGCTGCACCTGGTCGACAATATCGTCATGATCGGCCTGCAGGCGGCCGCGCGCGCCGGGGCCGCGGGAACACAAGGAAACCACGTATGCTGAAATTCGTCTTCTGGCTGCTGGCCGGCGTCAACCTGCTGGTGCTGGCCATCGGCCAGGGTTATCTGGGCAGTTTTCGCGCCGAGACGCGCGAACCGGCGCGCCTGAAAAACCAGCTACAGGCGAGCAAGCTCACCTTGCTGACGCAGGAGCAGGCCACGGCGCCTGCCGCACCGCCGGCCACCGACGGCGCGGCACCGGCAGCGGCCGCACCAGCGGCGCCGCCATCGTATGCGTGCACGGAAGTGGGCAATTTCCTGCTGGCCGATGGCCGCCGCTTCGAAGCGCAAGTGGCGACGCTGGACCTGGGCGACCGCCAGTCGCGCCGCAACGTGGCCGGCCAGGACATTTCCAGCTACATGGTGTACATCCCGCCGCAGGGCAGCAAGGAAGGCGCCGACCGCAAGGCCGGCGAATTGAAACAGCTGGGCGTGACGAACTACTTCATCATGAATGAAAGCAGCCCGCTGCGCTGGGGCATTTCACTGGGCGTGTTCAAGTCGGAAACGAGCGCGCAAAGCCAGCTGGCAATGCTCAACAAACAGGGCGTGCACAGCGCCCGCGTCGCGCCGCGCTACAGCGCCAGCAAGCAATTCGCTTACCAGTTCCGCGACCTCGACGCGGCCACGCGCGCGCGGCTGGAGAAAATCAAGGCGCAGTTCCCGGAGCAGGAACTGCGCTCCTGTAAATGACTGCTGACAATCGCGTCGGATTACGGCGCCTTGCGCCTAATCCGACCTACGTTCATCTCTCAATGACGATCGGTTTGACACCCGCCGACGCCGGCAGGCTGGCCGCCGCGCGCGCCGCATCGGTGCGGCTCGTAAACGGTCCGCCGTACAGGCGGAACAACGGGCCGGCCGGCACCACATCGAGATTGCCCAGCGTTTGCGCATACGGCGCCAGTTGCGCGCGGCCCGCTTCCGCATTGTCCGCACGCGAATAGGCGCCCAGCTGCAGGTAGAAGCCGGTGGCCAGCGCCGCTGGCGCGGGCGCGGCCACGGTGGCATCGACCGCTGACAGCGCGGTGATTTCAGGCTGCACCACGGCGCCCATTTCCGGTTCGCTGTCGGCCGGCGTATCGATCGACCTGGCCACCACCGACGGCACCGGCTTCGGCGCCGCGCGAGCGGCCAGGATGGCGTCGATATCGGCCGGCAGCAGGCGTTCGACGACCACCTGGTGGCTGCCCTTGCCAAGGAAGCCCAGTTTCAGCGCCGCCGTATAGGACACGTCGATGACGCGCGTGGCGTGGAACGGGCCGCGGTCGTTGATGCGCACAATCACCTGCTGGCCGCTGTCGATGCTCGTCACGCGCGCATACGATGGAATCGGCAAGGTCGGGTGGGCCGCCGTCATCTTGTACATATCGTAGATTTCGCCCGACGAGGTGCGCTGGCCATGGAACTTCTTGCCATACCAGGTGCCCGTGCCCTTCTGCTTGAACGGTTCGTTGTCGGTGATCGGCGTGTAGGTCTTGCCGAAGACGACATACGGGCGGTTCGAGCGCGTCGAATACGGCTCGTTGCGCACTTCCGCGTCGGGTACGTCGCGCAGGTTGGCCGGCGGATTGTCGCCGGGACCGTCATCCTTGTAGTAGCCGCCGCGCCCGGAGCCGGCCGCCGGCAATACCGGCAAGGTGGGATCCTGGCGCACGGGCACCTTGACCTTGCCGCCGGACGGCAGCGGCACGTTATTCGATGCGGACTTTTGCGGCGTGGTGCCGCAGGCGGCCAGGGTCAGCAAGACCGCCAGGCTCAATCCGCGCATGGCGAAGGTGTCGAAAGGCGCCCGCATCAGGTCTGCACCAGCTTGCGGTGGCGCTGAATACTCATCAGGATACCGGTTGCCACGCCCAGGGTCAGCAGCGCGGTGCCGCCATAGCTGAGGAATGGGAGGGGGACGCCGACCACCGGCACGATGCCGCTGACCATGCCCATGTTGACAAAGGCATACGTAAAGAAAATCATAGTTATCGCTCCTGCCAGCAGGCGAGTGAAAAAACTGGGGGCGTTGGCGGCGATCATCATCCCCCGTCCCACCAGCAGCAAATACATCAGCATCAGGATCAAGTTACCGACCAGGCCGAATTCTTCGGAATATACGGCAAAAATAAAATCGGTCGTGCGCTCCGGAACGAATTCCAGGTGGGCCTGCGTGCCGTGCGTCCAACCCTTGCCCGTCATGCCGCCGGAACCGATGGCGATGATGGACTGGATGATATGGAAACCCTTGCCCAGCGGGTCCTTGGTCGGGTCGATCAGCATCATCACGCGGTCGCGCTGGTAATCATGCAGGTGCGACCAGGCGATCGGTAGGCAGGACACAAAGGTGATCAGCAAGCCGGCCAGCACCTTCCACGACAGGCCGGCCAGGAAGATGACGGTAAAGCCGGCCGCCACCACCAGCAGCGCCGTGCCCAGGTCGGGCTGGCGCGCGATCAGGTAGACGGGCACCAGCAGCAGCACGGCCGCCATCAGGAACGACTTCCAGCGCAGGGCGCCCGCATTATGCTGGAAGAACCAGGCCAGCATCAGCGGCGTGGCGATCTTCAGGAATTCGGACGGCTGGATGTCGATCACGCCGATATGCAGCCAGCGCCGCGCACCGAGCTTGATGGTGCCGAACAGCGCCACGGCTACCAGCAGGATCACCGATACCGTGTACACGGGCACGGCGATGCGCATCATCATCTGCGGCGTGACATTGGCCGCCACCCACATGACGAAAAAGCACAGCAGGATGTTGCGCAGGTGATCCTCGATCTTGCCGGGAATGCCGATGCTGGCCGAATACAGGGTCAGCAAGCTGGTACTGAGCAGCATCAGGATGATGATCATCAGCGGCGGATCGAACACCGCCAGGTAGGGTTTGGCGCGCCGCCACAGCGAGCGCCTCTCGTTAATGGGCATGTGCTTCCTTATTGCCTGGCAGGTGCCGGGGCGGCCTGCTCGTCCGTGATTTCTTCCAGGGTGCGCACTTCGTCGACATCTTCCTTGGGCACCTTGGTGGTGTCCCTTTCCTTGTCGCTCGGACGCTTGCCCAGCAGGTAGTAGTCGAGCGCCTTGCGCGCGATCGGTGCGGCCACGCCGGCGCCGAAGCCCGCGTTTTCCACCACGATGGCGATCGCGATACGCGGCTTGTCGGCCGGCGCGAAGGCCGTAAACAGGGCGTTGTCGCGCAGGCGCTCGGCCAGCAGCTTGGCATTGTACTTCTCGTTTTTCTTGATGCCCACCACCTGTGCCGTACCCGTCTTGCCGCCCACCGTGTACTGCACGCCGGTGAAGATGCGCGCGGCCGTGCCGCCCTGCTCGCTCGTCACGCCCACCATGGCGCGCTTGATGGTGTCGATGTTTTCCTGCTTGAGCGGAATGCGGTAGCTTTCCTTGGGCACGGTCAATGTACGCGCGCGCGTGGCCGCGTCTTCGATGATCTTCACCAGATGCGGCTTCATCACCACGCCGTTGTTGGCCAGGTTGGCCGTCGCGTGGGCGATCTGCAGCGGCGTGTAGGAATTGTAGCCGGAACCATTACTCACCGAAATCGTGTCGCCACCCACCCATTTTTTCTGCTGCGGCGTCTTGAAGCGGTTGCGCTTCCATTCCGTCGACGGCAGCACGCCCGTCTTCTCGTTATTCAGGTCGATGCCCGTCAGCTGGCCGAAGCCGAACGGCTTCATGAAGTCGTGAATGGCGTCGATGCCCATGTCGCGGCCCAGCTGATAATAATAGGTGTTGCACGAGACGACGATGGATTTGTGCATGTCGACCGTGCCATGGCCGCCGACTTTATCGTCGCGGAACATATGCCCGCCCAGCATGAAGAAACCGGGATCGGAGATCGACTGGCTCGGCGTGCGCTTACCCAGTTCCAGCGCGGCCAGCGCCATGAAAGGCTTGAAAGTCGAGCCGGGTGCGTAGGTGCCCGACAGGGGACGGTTGACCATCGGCCGGTCCAGCGAGGTATTGAGTTCGTTCCAGCTTTGCTGGTCGATGCCGTCGACGAACAGGTTGGGGTCGTAGCCAGGCTTGGACACGTAGGCGAGGATGTCGCCCGTGGCCGGGTCGATGGCCACGGCCGCGCCGCGCCATTCGCCGAACGCTTCTTCGACCACTTTTTGCAGCTCGATGTCGATCGACAGGATCAGGTTGTTGCCGGGCGTGGCCGCCGTGCGCGACAAGGTGCGCATGGCGCGCCCGCCTGCCGACACTTCCACTTCTTCGTAGCCGGTGGTGCCATGCAGCTGCTTTTCGTAGCTTTTTTCCAGGCCTTCCTTGCCGATATGGTCGGTGCCGTTGTAGTTGGCCGCGTCCTCGCCCTCTTCCAGCCCCTTGGCTTCATTGCGGTTGATGCGACCGATGAAGCCCACCACGTGCGAGGCCACCTCGCCCATCGGATACTGGCGGAACAATCGCGCTTGCACCTCGACGCCGGGGAAGCGGAAACGCTGCGCCGTGAAGCGCGCCACTTCCTCGTCCGTCAAACGCGTGCGCAGCGGCACGCTGACGAAGTTCTTCGATTCTTCCAGCAGCTTCTTGAAGCGGCGGCGGTCCTTGATGTCGATCTGCACCAGGGTCGACAGCTCGTCGATCACGGAGTCGAGGCTGGCGCTCAATTTCGATGGCGTGATTTCCAGCGTATAGGCCGAGTAGTTGCGCGCCAGGACCACGCCGTTGCGGTCGAGGATCAGGCCGCGCGTGGGCACGATGGGCACCACGGCGATGCGGTTGTCTTCAGCCTTGGTCGCATAGTCCTCGTGCTTGATCACCTGCAGCCAGATGAAGCGCGCCAGCAGCAGCGAAAAGCAGACGAAGACGAGCGCGCCCAGGATGGTCAGGCGCATGCGGAAAAAATGCAGTTCGCGCTCGGTGTTCTTGAGTTCAGTCATGGCAGGCGCTCGTCAGATCGGCCGGTTATGGTCGCGGTCCACGGCGCGGCGCTGCGGTGCCAGCAAGATCCACGTGACGATGGGCCACAGGGCGACGGCGACGAAGCTCTCGATGAAATTGAGCCAGCCGGGGAAGCGGCCCGAGACGATCAAACGCGTCAGCAATTGCAGTGCCTGCGTCAGCAGCAGCAGCGGCAGCACGTGCAGCGCCTGCGTCATGATGGGGAACCACAGCACGCGGCGGTGCATCATGATGGCGAAATACGACAGCAAGGTGTAGGCCAGCGCGTTCTCGCCCAGCAGGGTCGAGTCGTGCACGTCCATCATCAGGCCCATGAAGAAGGCCACGCCGATGCCGACCTTGCGCGGCTGGTGGATGCCCCAGAAGACCAGCACCAGCGCGACGAAATCGGGTACTCCGACGAACTGCCCCCATGGCAGCAGGTTCAGCAGAAAAGCGCACAGCAGGGAAAAGCCGATGAACAGGGGGCTGACCGGCAGCAGGATGTAATGCGGGCGGTTCATCGTGTCGCTTCCTTCGGTGGCACGGCGGCAGGTGCGGGCGCGGGCGTCGCAGGTTTTGCGGGCGCGGGCGCGGCCGCGTTGGCGGCAGGCGGCTTGGCGGCAGGCGCTGCAGCTGCCGCAGCCTCCTTGGCAGGGTCCTTGATCGGCGCCATCTTGCCGGCGATCTTGCGGCCCGTCTTGATATCTTCGGCGGGCGGACGCGGCGGAATCTCGGGCGACGTCATCAGGATGAGCAGCTGGGTGTTGCGTTCGATGCCGGCCAGCGGCTGGCACACGACGCGGCCGAACGGGCCATGCGCATTGCGCTCGACCAGGGTCACGCGCGCCACGGCCAGGCCAGCCGGGTACAGGCCGTCGAGGCCCGAGGTAATGACGATGTCGCCGATCTGGATGTCGGCGCTGGGGGCCGTGAAGCGCAATTCCATAGTGCCGGACTTGCCGCGGCCGATGGCCACGCTGCGCACGCCATTGCGCAGCAGCTGCACGGGAATGGCCTGCTCTTCATCCGTCAGCAAGGTCACTTCGGAGGTGAAGGGGAACACGCGCGTGACCTGTCCCACCACACCGAGATTGTCGATCACGGGGCGGCCCAGTTCCACGCCATGCTGGATACCGCGATCGAGCACGATCTTGCGCGTGGCCGAATCGCGCGTGTCGTACAGCACTTCGGCCATCATGGTCTTGACGGGGACGCGCTCGCGCGCTTCCATCAGCTTGCGCAAATGGTTGTTTTCAACGATGTTGAGCTGCGCCTGCTGCAGGATCTGCGCCGAGGCGATCTGTTCGTGCTTCAGGTCGCGCACCTGTTTTTCCAGGGCGGACAGCGAAGAAAAGTAATTGCCGACGCCAAGCGCCACGTCGCGCGGCACCAGGGCCGCCATCTGCACCGGGTACAGCACGGTGCCGACTGCCTGGCGCACGGCCGTCAGCGCGTGCATGCGCGAATCGACCAGCAGCAGGGCGATAGAAATGCCGGCGAACACCATCATCTTGACGCGGGCAGAGGCGCCTTGTTTGAAAAGTGGCGGAGGACTGTATTCCATGACTTCCAATGATCAGGCCAGGCGCAGTGCGCCAACGTGCAGGCCCCGGTCAAACGCCGGCGCCAAAACCAAAAAAAGGCCGGATTGGTTTCCGGCCCTTCTGTCAGATTATTCGTAGGAGAAGATCGAGCCGAGCTTGTCCATACGTTCCAGTGCCATCCCGGAACCGCGCACCACGCAGGTGAGCGGGTCCTCGGCCACCAGCACCGGCAGGCCGGTTTCCTCCATCAGCAGGCGGTCCAGGTCGCGCAGCAGTGCGCCGCCGCCCGTCAGCATCATGCCTTTTTCGGCAATGTCGGCGCCCAGTTCCGGCGGCGTCTGTTCCAGCGCGTTTTTCACGGCCGAGACGATGTTGTTCAGCGGGTCAGTCAGCGCTTCGAGGATCTCGTTGCTGGAGATGGTGAACGAGCGCGGGATGCCTTCGGACAGGTTGCGGCCCTTGACTTCCATTTCCTTCACTTCCGAACCAGGGAAAGCCGAACCGATGGCTTTCTTGATGGCTTCGGCCGTCTGTTCGCCAATCAGCATGCCGTAGTTGCGGCGGATGTAGTTGACGATGGCTTCATCGAACTTGTCGCCGCCCACGCGCACGGAACCCTTGTAGACCATGCCGCCCAGCGAGATGATGCCCACTTCCGTGGTGCCGCCGCCGATGTCGACCACCATCGAGCCGGTCGCTTCGGACACGGGCAAGCCCGCGCCGATGGCCGCGGCCATCGGTTCTTCGATCAGGTACACCTGCGAGGCGCCGGCGCCTAGCGCCGATTCGCGGATCGCGCGGCGTTCGACCTGGGTCGAACCGCAAGGAACGCAAATGATGATGCGCGGCGATGGACGGAAGAATTTCGAGTCGTGCACCATGCGGATGAATTGCTTGAGCATTTGCTCGGTCACGGTGAAGTCGGCGATCACGCCATCTTTCATCGGACGAATCGCTTCGATATTGCCCGGCACCTTGCCCAGCATCTGCTTGGCTTCCTTGCCGACTGCCTGAATGGTCTTCTTGCCATTCGGACCGCCTTCCTGGCGGATGGCGACGACGGATGGCTCGTCCAGGACGATACCGAGGCCGCGTACATAAATAAGGGTGTTGGCCGTGCCCAAGTCAATGGCCAGATCGGTGGAGATATACCTGCGTAAAAAACCAAACATGAGTGTCCTGTAGCGCATCGAGCTGCGCAAAAGCTGTTTATGGGGAGTTTCAAAGCGGGCGCTTTCAGGCACCCTGAAAATCCGTGGAGGCGATTTTTTCGGGTTTCGCTTGGCGCTTGCGCAATCTTTTCTATGCTGCGGCAGCGGTCCATCAGCGCCGGCAACGCATTAACCCGCCATTCTACCTTATAATTTGAATGCGATTTGCTCAAAAACCATGGAAAAGTGCGACTCTTGCAGCCGCGAGTTACGCGGCATTCCTCGATTTTTGTGAGCAAAATAGCAGTAAATACCCGCGTTTTATCAAAACGCCAACTTAATACTAATGCGCGGCACTCCGCGCCATTCGCCATGTCCCTGACACTCTCCGACGTAAAACGCATCGCCCACCTGGCCCAACTTGAAATGGCCGACGACCAGGCCGTCACGTCTTTGGCCCAATTGAACAAGATTTTTGCACTGGCAGAACAAATGCAAGCCGTCAATACCGATGGCGTGGCGCCCCTGAGCCACCCGCTGGCCGCCCACATGGACAATATCGCCCTGCGCCTGCGCGAAGACCTGGCCACGGAACAGAACCGCCGCGACGCCTACCAGGCCGTGGCGCCGAAGGTACAGGATGGCCTGTATCTCGTCCCCAAGGTCATCGAGTAACTGCGCCGCTCCATGCTGTTGCCTTCCCGTCGAATATCAAAATAGAAACGCCATGCATACAAAATCCATCAAACAGCTGTCCACGCTTTTGCAGAACAAGGAAATTTCCGCCGTTGCGCTGGCGACGCATTTCCTCGACCGCATCGAAGCGGACAACTCGAACGCCTTTTTGCACGTCGACCGTGCCCTGACCCTGGCGCAAGCGGCCGAAGCGGACGCGCGCATCGCCGCCGGCACGGCCACGCCATTGACGGGCGTGCCGATCGCGCACAAGGACTTGTTCGTCACCAAAGGCTGGCGCACGACGGCCGGCTCGAAAATGCTGGCCAACTACGCCAGCCCGTTTGACGCCACCGTGGTGGAAAAATTCCAGGCGGCCGGCATGGTCACCTTGGGCAAGGTCAATTGCGATGAATTCGCCATGGGCTCCGGCAATGAGAACTCCGCCTTCGGCGCCGTACAGAATCCGTGGGACAAGCACGCCGTGCCGGGCGGCTCGTCGGGCGGCTCGGCCGCCGCCGTGGCGGCCGGCCTGACGCCGGCGGCCACCGGCACCGACACGGGCGGCTCGATTCGCCAGCCTGCCGCTTTTTGCGGCATCAGCGGCATCAAGCCGACGTATGGCCGCGTCTCGCGCTTCGGCATGATCGCCTTTGCCTCGTCGCTGGACCAGGGCGGCCCGATGGCCCGCTCGGCCGAAGACTGCGCCCTGCTCTTGAGTGCCATGGCCGGCTTCGACGAGCGCGATTCGACCAGCCTGTCGCCGGAACAAGGCGGCGTGGCGGAAGATTTTTCGCGCGACCTCGATCAACCCCTCACGGGCTTGCGCATCGGCGTGCCGCGCGAATACTTCGGCGAAGGACTGGCCAAGGACGTGGAAGCGGCCGTGCGCGGCGCGCTGGCGCAGTATGAAAAGCTGGGCGCCACCCTGGTCGACATCTCGCTGCCGAATACGGCCTTGTCGATTCCCGCCTACTACATGATCGCCCCGGCTGAGGCGTCGTCGAACCTGTCGCGCTACGATGGTGTGCGCTACGGCCACCGCGCCACCGAGTACAAGGACTTGCAGGACATGTACAAGAAGTCGCGCGCCCAGGGCTTCGGCCCGGAAGTGCAGCGCCGCATCATGGTCGGCACCTATGTGCTGTGCCACGGCTATTACGACGCCTACTACCTGAAAGCGCAAAAGATCCGCCGCCTGATCGCGCAGGATTTCGACGCCGTCCTGAATGGCCCGAACGCCGTCTGCGACGTCATCATGGGACCGGTCGCGCCGACCGTCGCCTGGGACCTGGGCGACAAGACGGACGACCCGGTGGCGAACTACCTGGCCGACATCTACACCTTGTCGACCAGCTTGGCCGGCCTGCCCGGCATGTCGATCCCTTGCGGCTTCGGCGAAGGCGAGAAAAACAGCAAGCGCCCCGTCGGCCTGCAAATCATCGGCAATTATTTTGGCGAAGCCAGGCTGCTGAACGTCGCCCACCAGTTCCAGCAAGTGACGGACTGGCATACGCGCAGCCCTGCCGGTATTTAATAAGAACAGACGCGCCGCCCAGGTGGCGCCACCAAAAAATAAGCGAGAACACTATGCAATGGGAAGTCGTCATCGGTCTTGAGAACCACGTGCAACTCACGACCGAATCCAAAATTTTCAGCGGTTCGCCAATCAAGTACGGCGCCGACGCCAACACACAAGCGAGCCCCGTCGACCTGGCGCTGCCAGGCGTACTGCCCGTGATGAACAAGCAGGCCGTCGACCGCGCGATCCGCTTCGGCCTGGCCGTGGGCGCCACCGTCGCGCCGCACTCGGTCTTCGCGCGCAAAAACTATTTTTACCCTGATTCACCCAAGGGCTACCAGATCAGCCAGTTCGAAGACCCCGTCGTCATCGGCGGCGCCCTGACCTTCGGCTATGAAAAGGATGGCGAATTCGTCACCAAGACGGTCAACCTGACGCGCGCTCATCTGGAAGAAGACGCCGGCAAGTCGCTGCATGAAGACTACGCGGGCATGAGCGGCATCGACTTGAACCGCGCCGGCACGCCGCTGCTGGAAATCGTGTCGGAACCGGAAATCCGCAGCGCCGCCGAAGCCGTGGCCTACGCCAAGGCCCTGCACTCGCTGGTCATGTGGCTGGGCGTTTGCGACGGCAACATGCAGGAAGGCTCGTTCCGCTGCGACGTCAACGTCTCCGTGCGCCCTGTCGGCCAGAAGGAATTCGGCACCCGCTGCGAAATCAAGAACCTGAACTCCTTCCGCTTCATCGAAGAAGCCGTGCACGTGGAAGTGCGCCGCCAGATTGAGCTGATCGAAGACGGCGGCAAGGTCGTGCAAGCGACGCGCCTGTACGATCCGGACCGCAAGGAAACGCGCGAAATGCGCAGCAAGGAAGACGCGCAGGATTACCGCTACTTCCCGGACCCTGACTTGCCGCCGCTGGTCATCTCGCAAGCGTGGATCGACACCGTCAAGGCCTCGATGCCGGAACTGCCGGCCGCCATGCGCGCCCGTTTCATCAGCGAATACGCGCTGCCTGAATATGATGCGCTGGTGCTGACGCAATCGAAAGCCATGGCCACCTATTTCGTCGCCGTGGTCGACAAGGCCGGCAAGGAAAACGCCAAGGCCGCCGCCAACTGGCTGATGGGCGACGTCTCGTCGACCCTGAACCGCGAAGGCGTGGACCTGGACGACGCACCCGTCTCCGCCGCGCAGCTGGCCGCCATGCTCAAGCGCATCGCCGACGGCACGATCTCGAACAAGGCGGCGAAAGAAGTCTTCGCCGGCATGTGGGAAGCGAAGTCCAGCGACGAGAACCTGGTCGACACCATCATCGACGCCAAGGGCCTGAAGCAGATCTCGGACTCGGGCGCCCTGGAAGCCATCGTCGATGAAGTGCTGGCGGCGAATGCCAAGTCGGTGGAGCAGTACCGCGCCGGCAAAGAAGCGGCCATCAACGCGCTGATCGGCCAGGCCATGAAAGCCTCCAAAGGCAAGGCCAACCCGGCCCAGCTGACGGAACTGCTGAAGGCCAAGCTGGCGGGCTAATTCATCTTCCCCCAAAAAAAAGACGCCGCGGCGTCTTTTTTTTTCGCCTGCACACATGGCGTATAAACAGCCTTGTCTAGACTTTTCCTCCGCGCTGAAAGGCGTTTGAAGGCCTATTAAAATTAAAGTATACATTTTTGTCTACACGGTTTAATCTAGCCATATTGAATTTCAGGCAAGAGGAAAACCGCATGGCCAAGACGCACGACATCCCGAAACCGACGGCAGCCGAACTCGATCTGCTGCAGGCGCTGTGGCCGCTGGGCGCCGCCACGGCCAAGCAGGTGCACGAGGCGATGGCGCTGGCCAAGCCGGCCATCACGTATGGCACCGTGCTGCGCCTGATGCAGATCATGCACGGCAAGGGCTTGCTGATCCGCGACGAAAGCCAGCGCTCGCACGTATATGCGCCGGCGCAGGCGCAGGACAGCCTGCAGACGAATCTGCTCAAGGAATTGATGCAGAAGGCCTTTGCCGGTTCGGCCAAGGCGCTGGTGCTGGCGGCGCTGCGCACGGGCGTGTCGCGTGCCGAACGCGAGGAAATCGAAAAAATGCTCAAGGACGATCAGTCATGAGCGGCTTCGTGCCAGCACTGGGCTGGACCCTGCTGCACTTCCTGTGGCAAGCCTTGCTGATCGGCTGCGCCACGGCGCTGGCGTGGACAGCCCTGCGCAATGCGCGTCCTGAGGCGCGCTACGCCGTCGGTTGCGGCGCCCTGCTGGCATGCCTGGCATGGCCGGCGGCGGGCCTGTATCTGCGCCTGGCCGGTGGCGACGCCACGGGCTCCCTGTACTCCAGCGCCTTGCTGCCGGCCGCCCTGCTGGCACCCGACAGCCTGCCCGACCTGGACCTGCTGCTGCGCGCCGTCGTTGGCGTTTGGGCCCTGTGCGCCGCCGTGCTGGCCGTGCGCATGGCGCTGGGCATGCTGTGGATAGAGCGCAGCGCAAGGAACACGGGCGCCACGCATGGACCACTGCAGACCAGGCTGTCGCGCATGGCGCACGATGCGGGCGTGACGCGGCCCGTGCGGCTGCGCGTGCTCGACAACATCGCCAGCCCGCTCACGGCCGGCATCTGGCGCCCCATGGTGCTGGTGCCCGCCGCGCTGTTGACCGGCATGCCGCCGCACCTGCTCGACGCGCTGCTGGCGCACGAACTGGCGCACATCCGGCGCCACGATTATCTGATCAACCTGCTGCAAAACGCCATCGAGGCGCTGCTGTTCTTCCACCCTGCCGTCTGGTGGATTTCACGCGGCGTGCGCCTCGAGCGCGAACACATTGCAGATGATTTCGCAGCAAGACAACTGGGCGAACCGCGGCGTCTGGCTCTTGCACTTTCGGAACTGGAACGCCTCCAGTTCTCAACCCACCACCTGGCCCAGGCGGCCAACGGAGGAGATCTCATGTCACGTATCAAACGATTGCTGCGCCCCGCACCACACACCCTGAACTGGAAGGCGGCCGTGCCGCTGCTGGCCCTGGCCGGCGCCTGCCTCGGCATCTACGGCCAGGCCGTCGCCGCCGACAGCGCGCCCGTGCTCGAGCGCCGCCCCATCGTCGACTTTGGCGTCTGCGGCAAACCGGTCTGGCCAGCCTCATCGCGGCAGGCGAAGGAAGAGGGCACGGTCAACATGTCCTTCGACGTGGATGCCGCCGGCAAGGTAACGGGTTCGAGCGTCGTCAAAAGCAGCGGCCACCCGGCCCTCGACGAGGCGGCGCGCACCGGCATCGCCAAGTGCACGTTCAAGCCGGCCCTCGCCGGCGGCAAGCCTGTCAGCGCCAGCGTCAAGGTGCAATACGTCTGGCGCCTGAAGTAATGTCCGGGCGGCGGCAGCGCAGCAACATCGCAACAGCGCTGCCGCCGCCCGCTTGCGGGTATGATCATGGATTCTTCCACGCACCTGTGAACACGCCATGAACAAGATCAAAACCGGCCTCGTCGGCTACGGCTTTGCCGGCTCCACCTTCCACGCTCCCGTCCTGTCCACCATCGATGCCCTGGAACTGACTGCCGTCGCCTCGAGCAAGCCGGAACTCGTGCACAAGGATTGGCCGCACGCCACCGTGTATGCGGAACCCGCGCAGCTGTTTGCCGATCCATCCATCGAACTGGTCGTCATCGCCGCGCCCAACGAAGCGCATTTCAGCCTGGCGCAAGCGGCCCTGCAGGCCGGCAAGCACGTGGTGGTCGACAAGCCGTTCACCATTTCCAGTGCCGAGGCGCAGAGCCTGATCGCGCTGGCGAAAGAACGCAAGCTGGTGCTCAGCGTGTACCACAACCGCCGTTGGGATGGCGACTTCCTGACCCTGAAAGCACTGCTGGCGCAGGGCACCCTGGGCCGCATCGCCAGCGTCGAATCGCACTTCGACCGTTTCCGCCCCGAGATCCGCCAGCGCTGGCGCGAGTCCGCCGCGCCGGGCGGCGGCTTGCTGTACGACCTGGGCCCGCACATGCTGGACCAGGCCATGCAGCTGTTCGGCCAGCCGGAAAAGCTGTACGCCGATATCGTCCTGCAGCGCGATGGCGCGCAAGCCGTCGACTACATGCACATCGTTTTGTACTACGACCGGCTGCGCGTGGTGCTGCAAGCGGGCTGCCTGGTGAAGGCGCCAACGGCGCGCTTCGCCGTGCATGGCGACAAGGGCAGTTTCGTGAAGTTTGGCCTCGACCCGCAGGAAGACGCCCTGAAGGCGGGCGGCAGGCCGGGCCAGCCTGGCTGGGGCATGGATCCCGTGCGCGGCGCGCTGCATCTGGGCACGCAGCCGGACGGACATTGTGAACACCTGGAGATGCAGGCGGGCCGCTACCAGGACTTTTACCAGGGCATGGCCGACGCCATCCGCCACGGCGCAGCGGCGCCCGTGGCAGCCGAAGATGCGGCGGCGACGATACGCCTGATCGAACTGGCGCTGCAAAGCGCCGCCGAAGGGCGCGTGCTCAAGGTCAGTTGATCTCGGGTTCAGTTGATGACAAAGGCCAGCACCACGGCGCCCAGCGCCAGCAGGGCCAGGCCGCAGATGAACAGCAGCTCGCCCCACCATTCGTAGCGCGAGCGCGACTGGCCGGGGCGCAGCGACATGAACGACAGCACGGCGCTGACGAGAAAGACGATGGCGTCGACAGCAAGCAGCTTGTCGATGGCCACGCGCACCTCGCCGCGCGGCGCCAGGTGCCCGATCGACAGCACCGTCATGCAGACGCCGACCATGGTCGCCGACGTGGGCAGGATATGCGCCGACAAACCCCGCGCCGACAAGCCCTGTTCAGGCGCCTTGCCGTCGCCAGGCATCAGGATTTACCTTGATTCGTTCCGGCCGGCCAGATCAGTTCTACCCGCGCGGAACTGCCAGCCTTGATTTGCAGCTTGCGTTCCAGCGTCTTGCCGGCCAGGGTGACGCGCAGGCTGTAGCTGCCCGGGGCCAGTTTCGCCAGCAGGAACGGTCCGCTGGCCGTCGTTTCCAGCACCGGCGCGCCCTTGGCGTCGCGTATTTCCAGCTTCACGTCGGAGGCAAATTCCGCCTTGCCCGCCGCCTGCACGGAAAACACGAGACTCAAGGGCCAATGCCGGCTGGCGCTCTTGATGGCCGTCGACTCGTCGAGGCCGATGCCGCCGCTCAGGTATTCCACCGCCCCGCTCTTCTGCACGGGCGGCAGCGCGCTGTCGGTTTGGGCCTGCGCCGCACTTCCCAGCAACAGCCCGGCGGCCAGCATTGCCGCCGCCAAGCCCAGGGTACCGCGTCTGCGTCTGTTTGATGCCATCTCACTCTCCTCATGTCGGTTGAATCAAGATAGGAAGCGCAGCTTAGGACAGCCTTAGAACAGCGTTAGCGCCGGCGCATGGCCTCGGCGATCTTCTGGTCCGTCTTGTACTGGCTCAGCGCGTACACGGCCCAGATCGTCGCTGGCAGCCAGCCGATCAGGGTGATTTGCAGGATCAGGCAAATGATGCCGGCGATCGGGCGGCCGATCGTGAAAAAGGTCAGCCACGGGAGTAACAGGGCAATCAGCAAGCGCATCGTTCGTTCCTTGAGTATTCCCCTGTGCCGCGGGGACCGGGCCGGCATGCGCCGGCGGTAAATTCAGTCTAGCCGATTATAACGATACTGGCGTCTCACGCCGGCACGGGTGCCAGCAGTTTTTCCATCCAGGCCAGGATGGCGGCGAAGATGACATCGCGGTTCACTTCATTGAAGTTCTCGTGATAATTGGCCGGATAGTAGTGATAGTCGAGCAAGCCATCGGGCACGCTGCGCAGCAGGCTTTCCGTGGCGCGGCTGTCGGCCAGCTTGTCGTCGCCCGCCACCACGGCGAACAGGGGGAAGCGCCAGTCCGACAAGCCGCCCGCCAGTTCCTTTTGCGCCGACGTCAAGGCATGGGCAAAGCGCACCGATGCGGCACTGGCACGGATGCCGTCGCGCTCATCCTGGAAATGGCGCGCGGTGATGGTTTGATCGTGCGTGAGCAGCATGGTCAGGTTCCCCAGCGGCACCTTCATCGTGGGGAAGCGCCGCGCCAGCCAGCCCGACAGCATCTGCAGCACCTTCGGCACGGGTATCGCATTCACGTAATACGGCGATGAAATCACAAACCCCTTGATGGCCGCATCGCCCGCGAAGCGCCGCAACCCCAGGTGCGTGGCGATCAGGCCGCCCATCGAGTGGCCCATGACGAATACGGGCATGCCCGGATACGTCTGTTTGACCCAGGCGAGGAACAGCTCCGCGTCGTCGAGGAAGGCGTCAAACGAGGGAATGTCCACCTTGCGCTGGCCATCATGGCCCACCATGTCGAAGCTGACGGTGGCGATACCGTGCTGGCGGAAGTAGAGCGCCGGTGTGACGTAGTCACCTGCGTGCGCCATGCCGCCGTGGATCGCCAGGATCACGGCACGTGGATGCTCGGGCTGCCAGATGTGGATCGGCCGCTCGACCTGGTCGCTGCACAGCAGGCTGGCCATCTTGTCTTCTGAAAAACGCATCGCTGCTCCTGTCATGCCCTGTCACGCCTTCAGATGATCGATCAACTGGCGCGCATACAGGGGTAATTCACTGAACTGGCGCACGCAGATCGTGAGATTGCGTACCGACCAGGGATCGGATAATTCCAGGCAGCGCAGCGCCATCGTCTGCTGGCAGCGGCTGGCCGCCGCCAGCGGCACCACGCTGATGCCCACGCCGCTGGCCACCATACGGCAGACGGCATCGAAGCTGCGCAGGCGCACGCGCACCTTCAATGGGCGCCCCAGGCGCGCCGCATGCATGCCCAGGTATTGCTGCATCGCGCTGTCGTCGGCCAGACCGATGAAATCGTGATCGAGCACGCTGGCAAAGTCGACCACGCCATCCTGGCCCAGCGCGCGGTGGTGCACGCCGTCGGCCGCCGCGATGACCACCAGCCGGTCGGGGCGGAACAAAAACGTCTGCAAGCCGCGCATGTCGACCGAGTCGGACACGATGCCCATGTCGGCCAGCCCTTCCGAGACGGCCTTGACGATATCGTAACTGAGGCGCTCTTCCAGGTCGATGGTCAGGTTCGGATGGCGGTCGAGAAAAGCGCCCAGCGCCTCGGGCAAAAATTCGCTGAGCGCGGCCGTATTGCACAACAGGCGCAACTGCCCTTTCAAGCCGCGCGCAAATTCGCCAAGTTCGCCGCGCATTTTCTCCATTTGCAGCAGCACCAGGCGCGCGTGATGGAGCAAGGTCTGGCCCACGGGTGTCGGCTCCACACCGCGCCGCCCGCGCAGCAGCAAGGGCATGCCCAGCATCTCTTCCATGCCGCGCACGCGCGCACTGCTCGACGCCAATGCCAGGTGGCTGCGCGCGGCGCCCGCCGTCAGGCTGCCCGCCTCCACCACGTTGACAAACAGCTGCAAATCGACGAGATCAAAGCGCATGGCGGCTCTCCTTTTCGCCATCTTACCAGCCTTCGTATTTGACTAAGGCTGACTCAAAATAATCCGCCTTGGCGAAAGTGTCTGGCAAGCGCAGAATCCACGCAGTTCACTGTGGATAAAAAAGATGGAGACCTCATTCCTGCTGGCCGTCGGCGCCAGCTTCCTCGCCGCTGGCTTCGTCAAGGGCGTAGTCGGATTGGGCTTGCCGACGGTGGCCATGGGCACGCTCAGCCTTGTCATGCCGCCCGTGCAGGCGGCCGCCCTGCTGATCGTGCCATCGATGGTGACGAATGTCTGGCAGCTGGCGGCCGGCCCCGGCCTGCGCGCCCTGCTGCACCGTTTGTGGCCCATGCTGGCCGCCGTCATGGCCGGCACTCTGGCGGGCGGCGCGTTGCTGCCGCAAGACAGCGGCGCCTGGGCCGTCGTCGCGCTGGGCGTGGCGCTGATGCTGTATGCGCTGGCGGGATTGTTATCGCCGCAGTTGCGCGTGCCGGCGCGGCACGAAGCGTGGCTGGGGCCCGTGGCGGGCGCCGTGACGGGACTGGTGACGGCCGCCACGGGCGTCTTCGTCATCCCCGCCGTGCCGTATCTGCAGGGACTGGGGCTGGCGCGCGATGCGCTGGTGCAGGCCCTGGGCCTGGCGTTTACGGCATCGACCGTGGCGCTGGCGGCCAGCCTGGCCCTGCACGGCGACTTCAGCCTCGGTGCGGCCGGCGCTTCCGCGTATGCGCTGCTGCCCGCGCTGGCCGGCATGCTGGCCGGTCAATGGCTACGCGGACGCATCGCGCAGCAGGTATTCAAGCGGTGCTTTTTTGCGGGGCTGTTCGCCCTGGGCTTGCATGCGGCGGTCAAACCATGGATGGCGTGATGCAGATCGACTGGCAAGGAGACAGCGCGCTGTGCGCGTGGATCGACGGCCAGCAGGTGGCCATGCTCGACATCAGCCGACACGCCGATGAAGTGACGGTGAACATGCTGTTCGTGAAACCGCCATTCCGCCGGCGCGGCATCGGCGGCGCACTGTTGCGGCGGCTGTTGCAATGCCACCCGCAAGCTGCCACTGCCTGCAGCGACCCGCGGCTGCGGGCGCTGCTGGAGAGAACTACTTAAATACCATACCGATTGCGGTATGCGGAGACGGCTTCTTTATATTTCAGCAGTTCCGGATCAGCGCCCGCGCCATTCAGGTAGCCGAACAGATCGTCCAGGTTGCCGATCGAGATGACGGGAATGCCATACTGTTTCGACACTTCCTGCACGGCCGAACTTGGCGACAGCTGGCCGTCCGGGCCGGAACGCTCCATGCGGTCCAGGGCGATCAGCACGGCGCATGGTTCGGCGCCGGCGGCACGTATCATGTCCACCGATTCGCGCACCGAAGTGCCCGCCGAGATCACATCGTCAATGATGACGACTTTGCCATGCAGCTTGGCGCCGACGATGGTGCCGCCTTCGCCATGGTCCTTGGCTTCCTTGCGGTTGAAGGCGAACGAGGTGTTGCGGCCCTTGCCGGCCAGTGCCACGGCGGTGGCCGACGCCAGCGTGATGCCCTTGTAGGCGGGGCCGAACAGCATGTCGAATTCCACGCCCGAGTCGAGCAGGGTCTGCGCGTAGAACTGCGCCAGCTCGGCCAGGGTGGCGCCGTCATGGAACAGGCCCGCATTGAAGAAGTACGGCGACTGACGTCCGGCCTTGGTCGTGAACTCGCCAAACCGCAAGACTCCCTTGGATACTGAAAACGCGATAAACTGCTGGCGTAAATTATTCACATTAGCCTCATTTTTTAAAAGTGCCTGTATTTTAATCCGCGCGCACCGGCGAGACAATCGCCATGCCGCGCCCGCCGGCCCCGTACAACGCCCTTTTCACTCTCGACCTATGCCAAAAATTATTTCCGCCAATCTGAACGGTATCCGTTCCGCCGCCAAAAAAGGCTTTTTCAACTGGATGGGCACGCAGACGGCCGATTTCATCTGCGTGCAGGAATTGAAGGCGCAGCTGCCCGACATGACGCCGGAATTCCTCAACCCGCACGGCTACCATGGCCATTTCCACTATGCCGAGAAAAAAGGCTATTCGGGCACGGGCGTGTATAGCAAGGTCGAACCGGACGCCGTGCATATCGGTTTCGGCAGCCCTGAATTCGATGCCGAAGGCCGCTACGTGCGCTGCGATTTTGGCAACCTCTCCGTCATTTCCGTGTACTGCCCGTCCGGTTCGTCCGGCCCCGAACGCCAGGAAGCCAAGTTCCGCTTCATGGAACTGTTCCTGCCGCATTTACTCGAATTGAAGGCGCTGGGACGCGAAGTGGTCATCTGCGGCGACTGGAACATCGCCCACCATGAAATCGACTTGAAGAACTGGAAGGGCAACAAGAAGAATTCCGGTTTCCTGCCAGAGGAACGCGCATGGCTGACGCGCGTCTTCGACGAAGTGGGCTTTGTCGACGTGCACCGCGGCCTGGACAAGCGCGAAGACCAGTACACGTGGTGGAGCAACCGCGGACAAGCCTACGCGAAAAACGTGGGCTGGCGCATCGACTACCACGTCGCCACCCCCGGCATCGCGGCCCAGGCGCATACGGTCAGCGTCTACAAGGATGAGCGTTTTTCCGACCACGCGCCGTTGATCATCGATTACACGATCAAGGGCTGATCTTTGACACGTCGCGGGTGGTGTCGGCTTACGCGCTGCGCGCTAAGCCGACCTACCCTAATCTTAATCTGCCGTAGGTCGGATTAGGTCCGCAGGGCCGTAATCCGACAACATCGTTGGCGCGTCATTGGCAATGTCGGCTTACGCGCTTCGCGCTAACCCGACCTACGTTGCTCCGACATCGCCACCCGGGCACAAACAGCCGCAGGTCGGATCAGGTGGGGTCGCCGAGGGCCGCAGGGCCGTAATCCGACAACATTGTTGGCGTCGCCAGTGGTGGCGTCGGATTACCCGAGCATGCGCCGGCTTTCGAAATGGCGCATCTCGCCCGTTAGCGGGTCCGTGAAATCGATGGCCCGCGCCAGCAGTTGCAAGGGCTGCGACATGTCGTCTTCCTTGCACGGCAGGGCCACGGGATAAAACGCATCGTTGACGATGGGGATGCCCAGCGCGGCCAGGTGCACGCGCAGCTGGTGCTTGCGGCCCGTGTGCGGCTGCAGCCGGTACAGGGCCACACCGCCGCGCTCTTCGATCATCTCGATGATGGTTTCCGAATTCGGCTCGCCCGCTTCCTCGCGCATGAGGAAAAACTGCGCGCCCTCGACCATGCGGCTGCGGTAGGTAAATGGAAAATCGCGCCCCGCCAGCACAGGCGCCAGCGCCTCATACGTCTTGCGCACTTCGCGGCGCTGGAACAGCGACTGATAAGCGCCGCGGCTGGCTACCTGGCGCGAAAAAATCACCACGCCGGCCGTCTCGCGGTCCAGGCGGTGGATCGGCGTCAGCTCGGCGCAGTCCAGCTTTTTCTTCAGGCGCGTCAGCAAGGTCTCCTGCACGAAGCGCCCGGCCGGCGTCATGGGCAGGAAGTGCGGCTTGTCGACCACCACCAGGTGTTCGTCCTGGAACAGGATCTCTTCGTGGAAGGGGATCGGCGTTTCGCGTTCCAGCTCGCGGTAGTAAAAAATGCGCATGCCACGCTTGTACGCGCTGCCGGGGCCCAGCACGGCGCCGTCACCATCGACCACTTCGCCGCGCGCCATGCGGTCCAGCCATTGCGCGGCGCTGATCTGCGGATAGCGCTCGAGCAGGAAGGACAGCATGTCCGGCCACTGCCCTTCGGGCAGCCACAGATAGCTGGGCGCCACGCCGTCGCGCATGGGCAAGGGGGCGGCGGCGTGACGGGCCGGCATCCTAGCGCTGCGCGATGGCGTTGCTGCGGTAAGGCGGCAAAGCGTCGACGCTGACGCCCTTGCTGCGCGCGTACAGCGGCAGCACTTGCGCCATGTGGCTGTTCATCTGCGAGATCCGGTCCTTGCCCGACGGGTGCGTCGAGAGGAATTCCGGCGGCGCGCCCTTGCTCACGGCGGCCATCTTCTGCCACAGGATGACGCCGGCGCGCGGGTCGAAGCCGGCGCGCGCGGCCAGGTCCATGCCGATCAGGTCTGCCTCGCGCTCGTCGTCGCGCGAAAACTTCAGCATCACGCCCTGCGCCGCCATATTCGTGGCGGTACTGGTGATGCTCGGATCGACGCCGAGCCAGGCCGACAGGCCGGCGCCGGCCAGCTTGGCGCCGACGGCGGCCAGATTGCCCTTGCCGGCCTGCGCCTGCGAGTGTTCGCGCAAGGCGTGCGAAATTTCATGGCCCATGACGATGGCCACTTCGTCGTCGGTCAGATTCAGCTTGGTGATGATGCCGCTGTAAAAAGCGATCTGCCCGCCCGGCATGCAAAAGGCATTGACCTGGTCGGAATTGAGCAGGTTGACCTGCCAGTTCCAGTTGGCCGACGCCTCGTTCCAGCGCGTGGCGAACGGGATGATGCGCTGGGCGATGGCACGCAGGCGTTTCACTTGGGGATCGCTGTCGGGCACCAGCGCATTTTTTTCCTTCGCCTCGTTGACCAGCTGCGTATATTGCTGCTTCGATTGTTCATTGAAGTCGGCGCCGCCGGCAAAGATGCGCGAAGTCGACAGGGGGCGTACCTTGATGCCATCCTGGACCGTCGCCTGCTGGGCGTGGGCGGACAGGGACGACAGCGCGGTGGCCGCGCACAGGCTGGCCAGGACGGCGTAACGTTTAAGGGATATTGGTGCCATTGGCAGACCTCCATGGAGCGATTTTAGGCAGCATCATCATGGCCGGGAAGGCCAGGAAGAAGCACACGATGAAAAATGAGAACCAGCCCAGCTCGGCGACCAGAAAGCCCACCGAGGCATTGATCAGGGTGCGCGGCACGGCGCTGAGGCTGGAAAACAAGGCATATTGCGTGGCAGTGTAGCGCGGGTCCGTGCTGCGCGACAGGAACGCGACAAAGGCGGCCGCACCCAGGCCCAGGCTGGCAAAGGCTTCAAAACCGATCACGGCGCTGAGCAGCATGGTGTTCGGCCCCACCTGCGCCAGCCAGGCGAATCCCAGAATGGCGACCGCCTGCAGCGCGCCAAACACCCACAGGCCCCGGTTGATGCCCAGCTTGAGCATCCATATGCCGCCCACCACGCCACCGGCCAGGCTGGCCCAGAAACCCGTGGTGTTGGCGGCCAGGCCGATCTGCGTCATGGAAAAACCCAGGTCCAGATAGAACTTCGTCGCCAGCGCCGTGGCCATGCTGTCGCCGATTTTGTAGAGTAGTACGAAGGCAAGGATCCACATTGCGTTACGCCAACCATCGCGCGCGATGAATTCCTGGAACGGCAGAATGATCGCTTCGCGCATGGTCTTCGGCGGCGAGCCGTACACGGTGGGTTCCTTGATCAGCAGGGTGCAGACAAACCCCGGCAGCATGAAGGTGGCCGTGATCCAGAAGACGGGTTGCCACGGCATGCGGTCGGCCAGGATCAACGACAGCGCGCCCGGCACCATGCCCGCCACTTTATACGCGTTGACGATGACGGCGGCGCCCAGGCCCTGCTCGTTGTCGGCAAGGATTTCGCGCCGGTAGGCGTCGATGACGATGTCCTGGCTGGCCGACAGAAAGGCTACGCCGCCGGCAGCCGCCGCGATCAGGCCGATCTGCGTGAGCGGGTCCAGCATGCCCATGCCGCCGATGGCAAAGAACAGCGCCACTTGCGTCAGCGCCATCCAGCCGCGCCGCCGTCCCAGTCCCAGGATGCGGTAGCGGTCCATCAGGGGCGCCCACAGGAATTTCCAGATATACGGGAACTGCACCAGCGCAAACAGCCCCAGCGCCTTGACGTTCAAGCCCGACTTGGCCAGCCATGCCTGCAGCAGGTACAGCAGGATGAACAGGGGCAGGCCGGAACTGAAGCCCAGCACCAGCACGGCCAGCATGCGGCCGTTGGCATAGGAACGCCAGCCAGGCGCCGGGCTTTTGCTCATCAATGCACCGCTTTTTTACGCAGGCGGAAGACGGCCAGGTCGCCGCGCAGGTTCGGCAGCACGGAGACCATCTTGCCTTCGGCCAGGGCCACGCATTCGATCACTTCCAGGCCGCATTCCTCGGCCAGTTCGCGGAAGTCGTTGATGGTGGCGCAGCGCACGTTCGGCGTGTCGTACCACTGGTACGGCAGCGATTTCGACACGGGCATGCGGCCCTTGAGCAGCGCCACGCGGTGCGGCCAGTAGGCGAAGTTGGGGAAGGACACGATGGCTTCGGCACCCACGCGCACGATGTCGCGCAGCAGCGGCTCGACCTGCTTCATCATCTGCAGCGACGACAGGCACAGCACCGTGTCGAAGCTGTTGTCGCCAAAAATCGACAAACCCTTTTCCATGTCCTGCTGAATCACGTTCACGCCACGGTGGGTGCTGGCCAGCACCTTGTCGTCGGCGATCTCGATGCCGTAACCGCTGCATTCCTTGTCACTTTGCAGATACTGCAGCATCACGCCTTCGCCGCAACCCACGTCCAGCACGTGCGCGTTGTTCGGCACCCAGTGGGCGATGAAGGCCAGGTCGGGGCGCAGCGCGCTCAATTCGTCAAAAGTCATACGGTCTCCTTCGCGCCCTGGCGGACGGCTGTGTTCTGTACTGCGGCGGGCGTACCCGCCCCGATGTCGTTCCATACCTGGCCATAATAGGCGCGCACCATGTTCATGTAGCGCGCGTCTTCCAGCAGGAAGGCGTCGTGGCCGTGCGGCGCGTCGATCTCCGCATACGTGACCTGGCGGCGGTTGCATACGAGCGCTTCGACGATTTCGCGGCTGCGCTCGGGCGAAAAACGCCAGTCGGTGGAAAACGAGGCGAGGAAGAACTTGGCCTTCGTGCCCGACAGGGCCTTGGCCAGGTCGCCGCCATGCGCGCGCGCCGGGTCGAAATAATCGAGCGCCTTGGTGATCAATAAATACGTGTTGGCGTCGAAGTATTCGGAAAACTTGTCGCCCTGGTAGCGCAGATACGATTCGATCTCGAAGTCGATGCCGAAGCCGAACTTGTAGTCGCCCGTCTGCGCCGCATCGCGCAGCTTGCGGCCGAATTTTTCCGCCATGTCGTCATTCGACAGATACGTGATATGGCCCACCATGCGCGCCACGCGCAAGCCGTTCTTCGGCACCACGCCGTGCGCATAGAAGTCGCCGCCATGGTAATCGGGATCCGACAAGATGGCCTGGCGCGCCACGTCATTGAAGGCGATGTTTTGCGCCGACAGCTTGGCCGTCGAGGCGATCACCACGCAATGGCGCAGGCGCTCGGGGAACATGATGCTCCACGCCAGCGCCTGCATGCCGCCCAGGGATCCCCCCATCACGGCGGCGAACTCGGTGATGCCCAGTTCATCGGCCAGCCGCGCTTGCGCGCTGACCCAGTCTTCCACTGTGACGACGGGGAAAGCGGCGCCATACGGTTTGCCGGTGGCGGGATTGGTGTGCATGGGGCCCGTCGAGCCGAAGCAGGAGCCGAGGTTGTTGACGCCGATGACGAAGAATTTGTCCGTGTCGAGCGGCTTGCCGGGGCCGACCATATTGTCCCACCAGCCCGTGCTCTTCGCTTGGTCCGCGTAGACGCCGGCCACGTGGTGCGAGGCGTTCAGGGCGTGGCAGACCAGCACCGCGTTCGATTTGTCGGCGTTCAGGGTGCCGTAGGTTTCATACATCAACATATAGTCCCGCAGCGATGCTCCGCTTTGCAGCTGCAGGGGTTGCGCAAAATACATGGTTTGCGGCGAAACGATTCCAATGGATGACATGTGTGTCGGTTTATAAAAGGGGGGCGGCCCCACGGGCCATGGTCGATGCAGCACCGCGATGATAGGTGCTGCAACTTTAGCATCAGGACACCTCTTGCCGCGCGCGACGTGTCCTGATGCTGATAGGTGACAGTTTACATGAGCTGCAGCTGCTGGACGGCTTCCGCGATCACATTTGGTTCCATGGAACGCATAATTTTGCGCATTTGTGGCGCAATCAGGCCCAGGTCGCTGTTGAGGATCTCTTGCTTGACCGCCAACAGCTGGGCCGGATGCATGGAAAACTCGCGCAGCCCCATGCCCAGCAACAGGCGCGTGAGCTTCACGTCGCCCGCCATTTCGCCGCAGACGGCCACGTCGATACCCGCCTTGTGGCCGGCGGCGATCGTCATGGAGATCAGTTGCAGCACGGCCGGGTGCAGCGGATTGTACAAATGCGCCACTTCGTAGTCGACCCGGTCGATGGCCAAAGTGTACTGGATCAGATCATTCGTGCCGATCGACAGGAAATCCATGCGCTTGACGAACATGGGCAAGGCCAGCGCGGCGGCGGGAATCTCGATCATGGCGCCCACTTCGACTTCGTCGTCGAACTTGACGCCCTCCTCGCGCAGGCTGGCCTTCGCTTGCGCGATCATGGCCAGCGACTGGTCGATCTCGAACGCATGCGCGAGCATCGGGATCAGAATGCGCACCTTGCCGAAGGCGGAGGCGCGCAAAATGGCGCGCAGCTGCGTCAGGAACAATTGCGGCTCGGCCAGGCAGTAACGGATAGCGCGCAGGCCCAGCGCGGGATTGAGGGCAGTATGGTCGGCCTGGTCGAGCGGCTTGTCGGCGCCGATGTCGAGCGTGCGGATGGTCACCACGCGGCCCTTCATCGACTGCACCGTGTTGCGGTAGGCCTCGAACTGCTCGTCCTCGGTGGGAATCTTGTGGGCGCGGCCCATGAACAGGAATTCGGAGCGGAACAGGCCCACGCCGCTGGCGCCCGACTCCAGCGCAAACGGGCAATCCTCGGGCAATTCGATATTCGCCAGCAGGGTGACGGGCGTGCCGCATTTGGTCACAGCCGGCGTCTTTTTCAGCTTGCCCAGCTTCTTGCGCGCGCGCTGCATGGCCACCTGGCGCTCGCGGTACTGTTCCAGCACCAGCGCGCTGGGGTTGGCGATGACCACGCCGGCATCGCCGTCGATGATCAGCCAGTCATCCTGGTCGATCAGCATCGATGCCTGCGACATGCCGACGGCGGCGGGAATATCGAGGCTGCGCGCGACGATGGCTGTGTGCGAGTTCTGCCCGCCCACATCGGTAATGAAACCGATGAAGGAGCGGTCGCGGAACTGCAGCATGTCGGCCGGCGAGATGTCATGGGCGACAACGATCATCTGCGCCATCAATTCGTCTTCGGCCGCGGCCTTGGGCAGCAGCTGCTCCGTGCCCAGCAAGACTTTCAAGACGCGTTCGGCCACCTGCTGGATATCGGCCTTGCGTTCGCGCAGGTACGGGTCTTCGATTTCGTCGAACTGCGCCGACAATTCATCGATCTGCGTCAGCAGCGCCCATTCGGCGTTGTAATGGCGCTTGCGGATGATGTCGAGCGGCGCTTCGGAAATCATCGGGTCGGACAAGATGAGCGCATGCACGTCGATGAAGGCGCCCAGCTCCGTGGGCGCATCCTTGGGCAGCTCGTTCCACAGGGTTTGCAGTTCCTTGTGGACGGTGGCGATGGCGCTTTGCAGGCGCTGCACTTCGGCTTCGATCTGTTCCTGGGCGACCAGGTAATGTTTGACGTCAAGGGCGGCCGGCGCCAGCAGATGCGCGCGGCCAATGGCGATGCCGCGGGAAACCGGGATGCCGTGGAGCGTGAAAGATGCCATGGGTTGACCTGTCGGAATGCGGCTGCGGCTGCGTTCGGCGGGCATTACTCGCCTTCGCCAAACCTGTCATTAATCAGGGCGGTCAACGCATCGACACATGCCTGCTCATCATCGCCCTCTGCTTCCAGGGTCACTTTCGCGCCCTTGCCGGCGGCCAGCATCATCACGCCCATGATGGACTTGGCGTTGATGCGGCGCGCGTTGCGGGTCAGCCAGACGTCGCTCTTGAACTTGGCGGCGAGCTGGGTAAATTTGGCGGAGGCGCGTGCGTGCAGTCCCAGCTTGTTGATGATTTCGAGTTCTCTTTGAATCATTTTTGTATGGTCTCTATCCCTGAATGCACTGCATTGTTGCCAGCCCTGCTATAAAACCCGCCGCCTTCAGGGCGGCGGCCATGTCACTCTCTACTCGCCCACGCGAATACGGTTATCGACGCGCACGGCGCCGCTTTGCGCACCGGCCAGCGCCATCTCCACCACCACGTCGAGCGTGTCGCGGCGATACGTGATGGCACGCAGCAGCATCGGCAGGCTGATGCCGGCGATGACTTCCACCCTGCCCGCATCGGCCAGCTTGTTGCAGCAGTTCGACGGCGTGCCGCCCTTCACGTCGGTAATCACCAGTACGCCGGAACCGTCGTCGAGGCGGCAGATGGCTTCCGACGCCAGTTTCTGCACTTCCATCAGGTCCTGGTCGGCGACGACGTCGATGGCTTCAAACCGTTCCGTTGGCCCCCGAAACACATGCGCGCAGGCGGCGATGAACGCCTGTCCCAGCGGTGCATGTGTCATGAGCAAAATCCCTACCATAGTCATTTCACCTTCTAGCGCTGCCGCGCTTGCGCAACGCCATGCTCGACGGCGTCGACAAACATGGCCGCCACGTCAAAACCCGTCTGCTGCATGATTTCCTGGAAGCAAGTCGGGCTGGTGACATTGACTTCCGTCAGATAGTCGCCGATCACGTCCAATCCTACCAGCATCAGGCCGCGCGCGGCCAGGATCGGGCCCAGCTTTTCTGCGATTTCCAGGTCGCGCGCCGTCAATGGCTGCGCCACGCCCGTGCCGCCGGCGGCCAGGTTGCCCCGTACTTCGCCCGCCTGCGGGATGCGCGCCAGCGAAAACGGCACCGGCTTGCCGCCGATGACGAGGATGCGCTTGTCGCCCTTGACGATGTCGGCGATGAAACGCTGCGCCATGATGGTCTGCGCGCCGTTGTCCGTCAGCGTCTCGATGATGGCGCCCAAATTCAGGCCATCGGCCTTGACGCGGAAGATGCCCGTGCCGCCCATGCCGTCGAGCGGCTTGAAGATGACATCCTGGTGCTTGGCGTGGAAGGCGCGCAGGCGCGCTTCGTCCGACGTCACCAGGGTCGGCGACGTGAATTCGGAAAACTGCGCAATGGCCAGCTTTTCATTGTTGTCGCGGATGGCGGACGGCTTGTTGAAGACGCAAGCGCCCTGCTTTTCCGCCAGTTCCAGCAGATATGTGCCGTACACGTATTCCATGTCGAACGGCGGGTCCTTGCGCTCGATGATGGCGTCCAAGGTAGACAGGCGCACTTCTTCGGTAGAAACGACCTTGTACCAGTCGTGCTCGTCGCCGGTCAGCTCGATGTGTTTGACCCGTGCCGTGACGATGCCCTCTTCCAGCGCCATATCCTTCTGTTCGAAGGCATACACGGCATGGCCGCGTTTGGCCGCCTCGCGCATCATGGCGAAAGTGGAGTCTTTGTAAGTCTTGAAGCCTGCCAGCGGGTCGGCAAGGAATGCAATTTTCATGGTGCGTCCAATCGGGGAGCCTGGATAAGGAATGCTTGATTCTAGCCGAGATCGCCAGGCGCGGTAGTCGCCGCGCCCGGCAAGTCTCGTTAACGGATCAATACACCTCGGGATTCGGGTCCGTGCGCTCCATTTCCAGCGACGCGGCCAGCAAGGCCAGGCGCGCCACCACGCCGTACACATAGAAGCGGTTCGGCGCGGCCGTGCCCGGCTTGGCCTTCAAGTCCGGCACGGCATGCTGCTGGGCAAACGCCAGCGGCACGTACTGCGAGCCGGGCGCGTTCAGGTTCTGGTCCACGCCTTTTTCAGCATGCACGCGGTAGAAGCCGCCCACCACGTAACGGTCGATCATGTAGACGACGGGCTCGGCCACGGCATCCTTGATGCTTTCAAACGTGGGCACGCCTTCCTGGATGATCACGTCGGTCACCAGCTGGCCATCCTTGACGATGGACATTTTTTCGCGCTGCTTGCGCGACAGGTCGCGCACTTCGCTGGCGTCGCGCACCGTCATGATGCCCGTGCCATACGTGCCCGCATCGGGCTTGACGATGACGAACGGCTTTTCCTTGATGCCGTATTCCTTGTATTTCTTGCGGATCTTGGCCAGCAGCACGTCGACGCTGGCGGCCAGCGCATCTTCGCCCTCGCCTTCCTGGAAATTCACATCGCTGCACTTGGCGTGGAAGGGGTTGAGCATCCACGGGTCGACATCGATCATCTTGCCGAATTTTTTCACCACTTCATCGTAGGCCGTGTAGTGGTTGCTCTTGCGGCGCAAGGCCCAGCCCGCGTGCAAGGGCGGCAACAGGCTTTGCTCATGAATATTTTGCAAGATATCGGGGATACCGTCCGACAAGTCGTTATTCAGCAGAATCGTGCAAGGGTCGAAATCCTTCAAGCCCAGGCGGCGGCCATTGTTCAGGCGCACGAGGGGCTCGATGACGAGCATGTTGCCATCTGGCAACGCCAACGGTGTCGGCTGGGTAATCTCGGGCGACCAGGAGCCGAAGCGCACGTGCAGCCCCGTCTGGCGGAAGATCTGCATCAATCGCGCCACGTTTTGCAGATACTGCGGCGTGGTGTTGTGTAATTCCGGCACGATCAGCAGGTTGCGGGCGTCCGGGCAATACTTGTCGATGGCGGCCATGGCCGCTTGCACGGACAGGGGCAGCATTTCCGTGGCCAGGTTATGAAAACCGCCAGGGAACAGATTGGTATCGACGGGCGCCAGCTTGTAGCCGGCGTTACGCAAGTCTACCGAGCAATAGAAGGGCGGCGTGTGCTCTTGCCACTCCATGCGAAACCAGCGCTCAATGGCCGGCGTCGCGGCCAGAATCTTTTTTTCGAGGTCGAGCAGCGGTCCGGTCAGGGCCGTGACGAGATGGGGAACCATAGTTACATCCTTAAATTATGTGCAGTATTCAAAAAAGCACACAGAACTGCCGACTATATTACCGTGTAAGTACCCCAAATCGGGGCAAAAGCCTTGTTTTAAAGACCTTTTACATTCCCACAACGAAAAAAAGGCACCTCAATGAGGCGCCTTTTCCACCGGACATGCCGCGCCGGGACGCTGGCATGCCAGATAGTGATTATTTAGCCATGATACGCTTGCTCGCCGTGGCTGGTGATATCGAGGCCTTCGCGCTCTTCTTCTTCCGGTACGCGCAGGCCGATGACGATGTCGACCAGTTTATAGGCGATGACGGAAATGATGGCAGACCAGAGGATGGTGGTGCCGACCGCTTGCGCTTGCACCCACACTTGGTGGCCGATCGAGTACGGATCCGCCGACATCTTGTTGGTGACATAGTCGAAGATGCCCTGGCCGCCCAATTGTGGTGCAGCAAACACGCCCGTCAGCAAGGCACCGAGGATACCGCCCACGCCATGCACGCCGAACACGTCGAGCGAATCGTCGGCGCCGATCAGGCGTTTCAAGCCATTCACGCCCCACAGGCAGACGACACCGGCCAGCAAGCCGATGACCAGGCCGCCCATCGGGCCGACAAAGCCGGCCGCAGGGGTGATCGCCACCAGGCCGGCCACTGCGCCGGACGCGCCACCGAGCATCGATGGCTTGCCTTTGCTGATCCACTCGCCAAATACCCACGACAGGGTAGCGGCGGCAGTGGCCAACAGCGTATTGACGAAGGCCAGCGCAGCCACGTCGCCCGCTTCCAGCGAGGAACCGGCATTGAAACCGAACCAGCCCACCCACAGCAGCGACGCACCGATCATGGTCATCGTCAGCGAGTGCGGCGCCATCGATTCGCGGCCGTAGCCGACGCGCTTGCCGATCATGATCGCGCCCACCAGGCCGGCAACGGCGGCGTTGATGTGCACCACGGTGCCGCCGGCGAAGTCCAGCGCGCCTTTTTGCCAGATCCAGCCAGCCTTCAGGGCTTCGCTGGCCGAAGTGGCGGCGTTGGTGATCAGGTCAGGACCGGTCCAGAACCACACCATGTGGGCCGCTGGCAGGTAGGCGAACGTGAACCACAGCACGACGAAGGCCAGCACGGCGGAAAACTTGGCGCGCTCGGCAAAGGCGCCGACGATCAGCGCGCAGGTGATGGCGGCAAACGTGCCCTGGAAGGCGACAAAGACGAACTCGGGAATGACGACGCCCTTGCTGAAGGTGGCGGCGGCGGCAAACGTGCCCTTGGCCGGATCCCAGATACCGTTCAGGAACAGGCGGTCGAAGCCACCGAAGAAGGCGGTTTTTTCCGTGAAGGCGATCGAGTAGCCGTAGATACACCACAGCACGATGACCAGCGCGAACACCATGAACACTTGCATCAGCACCGACAGCATGTTCTTCGAGCGCACCAGGCCGCCGTAGAACAGGGCCAGGCCGGGGATGGTCATCAGGATCACCAGCAGGGTGCTGATCATCATGAAGCTGGTATCGCCCTTGTTGGCAACGGGCGCGGCGGCTGGCGCGGCGGCGGCCGGGGCCGGAGCGGCGGCCGGAGCTGCTGCGTCAGGCACCGGCGTGACGGCGGGAGCGGCGACGGCCGAAGTCGTGGCCGCCTCCGTCTTGGCGGGGGCATCGGCAAAGCTCGGCGCGGCGACGCCAAACGCACACAGACAGGCAAACCCAGCTAGCAATTTTGTTATATTTTTACGCATCAATATTCCCCTTAGAGCGCTTCGTTGCCGGTTTCACCGGTACGGATGCGGATGACTTGTTCCAGGTTGTAGACGAAAATCTTGCCATCGCCGATTTTACCGGTACGCGCGGCACCTTCGATCGCTTCGATGGCCTGGTCGACAATGGCGTCATCGACGGCCGCTTCGATTTTGGTTTTTGGCAAGAAGTCGACGACATACTCGGCTCCACGGTAGAGTTCCGTGTGACCTTTCTGGCGGCCGAAACCTTTGACTTCGGTAACGGTAATGCCTTGCACATTGATAGCCGACAAGGCTTCGCGTACTTCGTCCAGTTTGAACGGTTTAATGATTGCAGTAATCATTTTCATGGCAGTCTCGCTTAAAAGGTTTTGGATACGGTCAGCACGAGACCGGATTTCGCCAGATTCTTGCCATTCGGTGCCAGCGACGTGATGTTGGCTTTGACATAGGCCAGGGCGACTGTTGCCATGCCAAAATCCTTGGTGACGCCCAGTTTGTAATCGGTGTAGCTGAGGGAATCGTTGTGCTCGACTTTCTGGCGGCCCACATGCAGGTTCAGCAGATAGCCTTCGTGCACATCGATATTCGCGCCCACGTCGAGGTAGCCGCTGTTCTTGCTGTCGGCCACGCCGAACAGATTGGTGGTCGAGTGCGAGTACTTGATGTAGGCCGGGCCATAGCCGAGCTGGCCATACAGCTCGAAGGTGTTGGCATTGGTGCTCAGCCCATTCGAGGGATAGAAGTAGTACAGGCCGCCTACGTCATAGGTAAAATCCTTGCTGATCTCGCCCCGTTTGCCGCCGTAGATGTCCCATTCCAGGTTGGTATCGCCGCCGCCGTCCTTGATCCATTTGATGCTCGACAGCCAGGTGCCGACGTACAAACCCGTCGGGTTGTGGGTATAGTCGGCACCGCCGCTGATGGCCGGTTTCAAGCGGCTTTGCGAGATGCCGCGGTAACGGTAGTCGCTGGTCAGCGCCACGTTGTAGCTCACCACGTTATCAGGTACGGCTTCGGCTGCAGCAGGCGCCGCCACTGCATCCTGGGCCATGGCGCTACCGCACAAGGCGGCCATGGCCAGCGTCAACGCTGCAGCTAAAGTCATGTTCTTGGACAGATTCTTCATGGCGATTCCCTTTTATTGAACTTTTAAAGCGGTTGAGGTTTAAAATCTTGGCTGGAGATCACAAAGCGTTCATACCTTCTTTAGCAGAATACGTGCCAGCTCTCTTGCCACCTTGACAGGTGCGTTTCCGGCCATACATACCCTGCAAGCCTCTGGGCATGCGGGTACGGGCTGCTGAAGCATTGTGAATTTGCCCAGTTTCGCACCAGATTAACGCCGCTGTGCACCGCAATGGTGCGATGCACAGGCCGCACCATAAAAGGACTGACCATGGACATGAATACCTTCTTTAACGACTTGCAAGGCAAGATCCATCAAGCCATCGAAAACTCGCCTGCCAAGGATATCGAGAAAAACGTGAAATCGATGATGACCCAGGGCTTCGCCCGCCTCGACCTCGTCACGCGCGAGGAATTCGATATCCAGGCGCAAGTGCTGGCCAAGACCCGCGCCAAGCTGGACGCACTGGAACTGCGCCTGATCGAGCTGGAAACGCGCCTGAACGACACCAAGGCGTAAAGTGCGGCCAGCAAGGCTCCGTTATTGACGGCCTTGCTGGCATAGCTCAAGCTTGACGGCGTTTCACGCGCTAGACTGATCCTGCCCGCGCCCGCGCCACAGGGGAGTCTGATGAGTCTGGCCGTCCTGAAAAGCCGCGCCCTGGCCGGCATGGAAGCGCCCGAGGTAAGTGTTGAAGTCCACCTTGCCAATGGCTTGCCTTCGTTTACGATTGTCGGCCTGCCGGATACGGAAGTGAAGGAATCGCGCGACCGCGTCCGTGCCGCGCTGCAAAACTGCGGCTTTGAAATGCCGGCGCGGCGCATCACGGCCAATCTGGCGCCGGCGGACTTGCCCAAGGAATCGGGGCGCTTCGACCTGCCCATCGCGCTGGGCATCCTGGCCGCGTCCGGCCAGTTGCCGGGCGACCAATTACACCACTACGAATTCGCGGGCGAACTGTCGCTGTCGGGCCAGTTGCGCCCTATCCGCGGCGCGCTGGCAATGACCTTTGCCATGCAGCGCAGCCAGCCGGGCGCGCCACGCGCCTTCATCCTGCCGCAGGCGAACGCAGACGAAGCGGCTCTCGTCAGCGATGCCTGCATCTATCCTGCCCACAGCCTGCTCGAGGTCTGCGCGCATTTTGCCGCGCACGCCAGCCGGACCGTCCTGCAACGCCACCAGCCCATGCTGGCCGTACCCGATTTTGCGTATCCGGACTTTGCCGACGTGCAAGGACAGCAGCAGGCGCGCCGCGCACTGGAAGTGGCGGCCGCGGGTGGCCATAACGTCCTGATGGTGGGGCCGCCGGGCGCGGGCAAGACCATGCTGGCCAGCCGCTTCCCCGGCGTGCTGCCGCCCATGAGCGACGAAGAGGCGCTGGAATCGGCCGCCGTGCATTCGCTGGGCGGCCTCTTCAAGGTGGAACACTGGAAACGGCGCCCCTACCGTGCCCCGCACCAGACGGCATCCGGCGTGGCCCTGGTGGGCGGCGGCAACGTGCCGCGCCCGGGAGAAATCTCGCTGGCCCACTGCGGCGTGCTGTTTCTCGATGAAATCGCCGAATTCCAGCGCCGGGTGCTCGATGTGCTGCGCCAGCCCATGGAATCGGGCGTGATCAGCATTTCACGCGCGGCCCGCCAGGCCGAGTTTCCTGCTCGCTTCCAGTTGATCGCCGCCATGAATCCCTGCCCCTGCGGTTATCTGGGCCATGCTTCGGGACGCTGCCGCTGCACGCCGGACGCCGTGCTCCGTTATCACAGCCGCCTGTCCGGTCCGCTACTCGACCGTATCGACCTGCAGGTTGAAGTGGCCGCCATGCCGCCGGCGGCGCTGGGGCGGCACGCAGGCGCCGGCGAAAGCACGCAAGCCATCGCCACGCGGGTCGCGGCAGCCTTTGCCCTGCAGCTGGCACGCCAGGGCAAAGCGAACCAGCGCCTGAGCAGCACGGAAATCGAACAACATTGTCGCCTGGAAACGCATGGTGAACAGCTGCTGCATGGCGCCATGGCGCGACTGCACTGGTCGGCGCGCACCTATCACCGGGTATTGCGCGTGGCGCGCAGTATCGCGGACCTGGCGGACAGCCCCGGCATCACGCAGGCGCATGTCGCCGAAGCGATCCAGTACCGGCGCGTGCTGCGTGAAATATAAGGCAGCCAGCGAACGCCACGCGTGCACGATTGCGCGTGATGGGCGGCGCTGCTACCATCTGCTGATGAAAAAACCATCAATTGCCCTCTTTCTGGCTACGCTCGCGGCCGCCAGCGTCCTGTCCGCCTGCAGCCCGAAGTTCGACTGGCGCGACTATCGCAGCCCCGACGCCCAGTTCACGGCCTTGTTTCCAGGCAAGCCCGCCGTGCTGACGCGGGAGGTCGATCTCGATGGCAAGAAAGTCAGCCTGACCATGACGGCCAGCGAAGTCGATGGCAATACCTTCGCCATCGGCAGCGCCGTGCTCGACAGCGCAGAACAGGCGCAAGCAGCCCTGCCCGCCATGCAGACGGCCCTGCTGAAAAACATCAACGGCACCGTGCGCAGCGAAAAATCCGCCTCGGCGGCCAGCAGCACGGCTGCCGGAACGCAGCAGCGCAGTTCGCTCAGCATTGAGGCCAAAGGCACGCAGCAAGGCAAGCCTGTCTTGCTGGTCGGCCGTTTTGTGGCGCAGGATAAGCGCATCTTCCAGATCATCATTCTCGGTGAAGAAAGCAAGCTGTCGCGTGACACCATCGACACCTTCATGGACTCGGTGAAACTGGATTAAGACTTAACGATCGCTTAAACCGGTGTTTTCACGATAAGCGAGCTCTTGTAAATACGTGCGTTGTCCAACAGATGGCCCTATCCGGCTTGCAAATATGCAATCCGGGACAAACGGACGGCCTGTGCGACATTTCAAGTCGTGATATTGTTTCGACACTAACAACAAGTTTCAGAAAGCGCTTATGTTGATCTCATTCAAATCCAAATCTTCCCCTGAAGTGCTGATGTATCAAGAACATGCCCAGCGTATCCTCGACATTCTGCACAAGAACCCCACGCGTGGCGTCATCACGCCAGCCGAAGCGGGCGATGCCCTGGCCCTGCTGGAAAAAGAAGTCGCGGAAAGCAAATTGCATCCGGAAAATGACATCGAACACGACGCGCATACGCCAGAAACCCTGGAAGATGGCGAAACGGGTGCCCATGCGCGCGCGCAAAAAGTGCATTTCTCGCAGCGCGCCTATCCCCTGATGGAAATGCTGCGCTCGGCCAAGGCGGAAAATGAAAGCATCACCTGGGGCATCTGATCCGATGAATGCTGCAAACGAAAAAAACCCCGCACCTAGCGGGGTTTTTTATATAACAAGCCTGACGATAACCTACTTTCACACTGGTTGCAGCACTATCATCGGCGCAAAGTTGTTTCACGGTCCTGTTCGGGATGGGAAGGGGTGGTACCAACTTGCTATGGTCATCAGGCATAACTTTTTCAACAACCTGCTCCCAGCGGGGCAGCAAGTCGTCTGATCTGAGGAGGCGAATTATACCCCAGGTCGGCTTGACGCACAAGCGCGTAGCAGGCAATCACCACGCGAATGTCAACAATGTTGTCGGATTACGCTACGCTAATCCGACCTACCCGCCATCCAATAAACGTAGGTCGGCTTAGCGCTGCGCGCGTCAGCCGACAGCGCCCAACAAAAACCACCAGACGTAAAAAAACCCCAACCGGATCACCGGAAGGGGTTTTTTCGAATAACAAGCCTGACGATAACCTACTTTCACACTGGTTGCAGCACTATCATCGGCGCAAAGTTGTTTCACGGTCCTGTTCGGGATGGGAAGGGGTGGGACCAACTTGCTATGGTCATCAGGCATAACTTGTACTGGCATTTGTCCTCGATGGAGCGACAAAGCCTGAATCTGGAAGAAGCAAAGATTGGGGTAATGAATGTCGTATCAACACACACGCAACGTTGTACCGTCTTATCCTCTGCACCTGCTAAGGTTATAGGGACAAGCCGTACGGGCAATTAGTACTGGTTAGCTTAATGCATTACTGCACTTCCACACCCAGCCTATCAACGTCCTGGTCTCGAACGACCCTTCAAAGAGCTCAAGGCTCTGGGAAATCTCATCTCAAGGCAAGTTTCCCGCTTAGATGCTTTCAGCGGTTATCTCTTCCGAACTTAGCTACCCGGCAATGCCACTGGCGTGACAACCGGTACACCAGAGGTTCGTCCACTCCGGTCCTCTCGTACTAGGAGCAGCCCCCTTCAAATTTCCAACGCCCACGGCAGATAGGGACCAAACTGTCTCACGACGTTTTAAACCCAGCTCACGTACCACTTTAAATGGCGAACAGCCATACCCTTGGGACCGGCTACAGCCCCAGGATGTGATGAGCCGACATCGAGGTGCCAAACTCCCCCGTCGATATGAACTCTTGGGAGGAATCAGCCTGTTATCCCCAGAGTACCTTTTATCCGTTGAGCGATGGCCCTTCCATACAGAACCACCGGATCACTATGTCCTACTTTCGTACCTGCTCGACTTGTCAGTCTCGCAGTTAAGCACGCTTATGCCATTGCACTATCAACACGATGTCCGACCGTATCTAGCGTACCTTCGAACTCCTCCGTTACACTTTAGGAGGAGACCGCCCCAGTCAAACTGCCTACCATGCACTGTCCCCGATCCGGATAACGGACCAAGGTTAGAACCTCAAACAAACCAGGGTGGTATTTCAAGGTTGGCTCCACGAGAACTAGCGTCCCCGCTTCAAAGCCTCCCACCTATCCTACACAGATTGGTTCAAAGTCCAATGCAAAGCTACAGTAAAGGTTCATGGGGTCTTTCCGTCTAGCCGCGGGTAGATTGCATCATCACAAACATTTCAACTTCGCTGAGTCTCGGGAGGAGACAGTGTGGCCATCGTTACGCCATTCGTGCAGGTCGGAACTTACCCGACAAGGAATTTCGCTACCTTAGGACCGTTATAGTTACGGCCGCCGTTTACTGGGACTTCAATCAAGAGCTTGCACCCCATCATTTAATCTTCCAGCACCGGGCAGGCGTCACACCCTATACGTCCACTTTCGTGTTTGCAGAGTGCTGTGTTTTTATTAAACAGTCGCAGCCACCAGTTTATTGCAACCCTTTCACCCTCATGGAGTAAACCAATCAAGCTACCGGGGCGTACCTTTTCCCGAAGTTACGGTACCAATTTGCCGAGTTCCTTCTCCCGAGTTCTCTCAAGCGCCTTAGAATACTCATCTCGCCCACCTGTGTCGGTTTGCGGTACGGTCTCGTATGACTGAAGCTTAGAGGCTTTTCTTGGAACCACTTCCGATTGCTTCGTGAGCAAGCTCACTCGTCCCATCCCCTTGAATCCTGCGCCCGGATTTGCCTAAGCGCCTTCTATGAGACAGAAACTGACTATTCCAACAGTCAGACAACCTTCCGCGATCCGTCCCCCCATCGCATCATACGACGGTGCAGGAATATTAACCTGCTTCCCATCAGCTACGCATCTCTGCCTCGCCTTAGGGGCCGACTCACCCTGCTCCGATGAACGTTGAACAGGAAACCTTGGGCTTACGGCGTGGAGGCTTTTCACCCCCATTATCGCTACTCATGTCAGCATTCGCACTTCTGATACCTCCAGCATCCTTTACAAGACACCTTCGCAGGCTTACAGAACGCTCTCCTACCATATCCAATAAAGGATATCCGCAGCTTCGGTGACTGGCTTAGCCCCGTTACATCTTCCGCGCAGGACGACTCGATCAGTGAGCTATTACGCTTTCTTTAAATGATGGCTGCTTCTAAGCCAACATCCTGACTGTTTTAGCCTTCCCACTTCGTTTTCCACTTAGCCAATCTTTGGGACCTTAGCTGGCGGTCTGGGTTGTTTCCCTCTTGACGCCGGACGTTAGCACCCGACGTCTGTCTCCCAAGCTCGCACTCATCGGTATTCGGAGTTTGCAATGGTTTGGTAAGTCGCAATGACCCCCTAGCCATAACAGTGCTCTACCCCCGATGGTGATACTTGAGGCACTACCTAAATAGTTTTCGGAGAGAACCAGCTATTTCCAAGTTTGTTTAGCCTTTCACCCCTACCCACAGCTCATCCCCTAATTTTTCAACATTAGTGGGTTCGGACCTCCAGGGCGTGTTACCGCACCTTCATCCTGGCCATGAGTAGATCACTTGGTTTCGGGTCTACACCCAGCGACTGATCGCCCTATTCGGACTCGATTTCTCTACGGCTTCCCTATTCGGTTAACCTTGCCACTGAATGTAAGTCGCTGACCCATTATACAAAAGGTACGCAGTCACGGAACAAGTCCGCTCCTACTGTTTGTATGCACACGGTTTCAGGATCTATTTCACTCCCCTTCCGGGGTTCTTTTCGCCTTTCCCTCACGGTACTGGTTCACTATCGGTCGATTACGAGTATTTAGCCTTGGAGGATGGTCCCCCCATATTCAGACAGGATGTCACGTGTCCCGCCCTACTTGTCGTACGCTTAGTATCACCGGTCCGATTTCACATACGGGGCTATCACCCGCTATGGCTCCTATTTCCAGAGGATTCTGTTATCGGTCCGACTATCACGTACAGGCTCTTCCCATTTCGCTCGCCGCTACTTTGGGAATCTCGGTTGATTTCTTTTCCTGCAGCTACTTAGATGTTTCAGTTCGCCGCGTTCGCCTTGCATACCTATGTATTCAGTATGCAATACCCTAAAAGGGTGGGTTGCCCCATTCGGAAATCTGCGGATCAAAGTGTGTTTGCTCACTCCCCGCAGCTTATCGCAAGCTACTACGTCCTTCATCGCCTGTAATCGCCAAGGCATCCACCATGTGCACTTATTCGCTTGTCCCTATAACGTTAGCCTCTGAAGACCGAAGTCATCAAAGAGCGCTACAGGGATAAGAAAGTACAACGTTGTTGCTTGTTTGTTGATACATACAATCATTACCCATCGATTCGCTTTTTACGGCAAACCGATCAATAAATAATCTTTACTTCTTCCAGATTGTTAAAGAACATACAGCACTTGGTCTCGAAAAGACCAAACCTAAATTCAATCACCGTTGTGATCAACTTACGTTTGAACTTTTGGTGGAGGATGACGGGATCGAACCGACGACCCCCTGCTTGCAAAGCAGGTGCTCTCCCAGCTGAGCTAATCCCCCTGAGATTTACTACAGAAACTGGTAGGGCTGGTTGGACTCGAACCAACGACCCCCGCGTTATCAACACGGTGCTCTAACCAGCTGAGCTACAGCCCCAAATGCTGTTCTTTATATTAACAGCCGATAAGTGTGAACATTTGATGCGTGAATCATTTCTGATTCGTGCAAACTCTAGAAAGGAGGTGATCCAGCCGCACCTTCCGATACGGCTACCTTGTTACGACTTCACCCCAGTCACGAATCCTACCGTGGTAAGCGCCCTCCTTACGGTTAAGCTACCTACTTCTGGTAAAACCCGCTCCCATGGTGTGACGGGCGGTGTGTACAAGACCCGGGAACGTATTCACCGCGACATGCTGATCCGCGATTACTAGCGATTCCAACTTCATGCAGTCGAGTTGCAGACTACAATCCGGACTACGATACACTTTCTGCGATTAGCTCCCCCTCGCGGGTTGGCGGCGCTCTGTATGTACCATTGTATGACGTGTGAAGCCCTACCCATAAGGGCCATGAGGACTTGACGTCATCCCCACCTTCCTCCGGTTTGTCACCGGCAGTCTCATTAGAGTGCCCTTTCGTAGCAACTAATGACAAGGGTTGCGCTCGTTGCGGGACTTAACCCAACATCTCACGACACGAGCTGACGACAGCCATGCAGCACCTGTGTACTGGTTCTCTTTCGAGCACTCCCCAATCTCTCGGGGATTCCAGCCATGTCAAGGGTAGGTAAGGTTTTTCGCGTTGCATCGAATTAATCCACATCATCCACCGCTTGTGCGGGTCCCCGTCAATTCCTTTGAGTTTTAATCTTGCGACCGTACTCCCCAGGCGGTCTACTTCACGCGTTAGCTGCGTTACCAAGTCAATTAAGACCCGACAACTAGTAGACATCGTTTAGGGCGTGGACTACCAGGGTATCTAATCCTGTTTGCTCCCCACGCTTTCGTGCATGAGCGTCAATCTTGACCCAGGGGGCTGCCTTCGCCATCGGTGTTCCTCCACATATCTACGCATTTCACTGCTACACGTGGAATTCTACCCCCCTCTGCCAGATTCTAGCCTTGCAGTCTCCAATGCAATTCCCAGGTTGAGCCCGGGGATTTCACATCAGACTTACAAAACCGCCTGCGCACGCTTTACGCCCAGTAATTCCGATTAACGCTTGCACCCTACGTATTACCGCGGCTGCTGGCACGTAGTTAGCCGGTGCTTATTCTTCAGGTACCGTCATTAGCAAGAGATATTAGCTCTCACCGTTTCTTCCCTGACAAAAGAGCTTTACAACCCGAAGGCCTTCTTCACTCACGCGGCATTGCTGGATCAGGCTTTCGCCCATTGTCCAAAATTCCCCACTGCTGCCTCCCGTAGGAGTCTGGACCGTGTCTCAGTTCCAGTGTGGCTGGTCGTCCTCTCAGACCAGCTACTGATCGATGCCTTGGTAGGCTTTTACCCTACCAACTAGCTAATCAGATATCGGCCGCTCCACGAGCATGAGGTCTTGCGATCCCCCACTTTCATCCTTAGATCGTATGCGGTATTAGCGTAACTTTCGCTACGTTATCCCCCACTCTAGGGTACGTTCCGATATATTACTCACCCGTTCGCCACTCGCCACCAGAGCAAGCTCCGTGCTGCCGTTCGACTTGCATGTGTAAGGCATGCCGCCAGCGTTCAATCTGAGCCAGGATCAAACTCTTCAGTTTAATCTCTGTTACTTTGCCGTTTTACCGGCATGGTCGAACTATTTAACTAGTTCAAACCCCTCGCATTGCGAGGTGTTTGCTCACTCAAAAAACTGACAGGCTACTTCCGAAGAAGTATCCTATTTCATTATTTCTTGTGAACATTTGATATTTTAAGTATTACGACAATCCGAAGATCATCGCTGCACTTACATCAAATGCCCACACTTATCGACTGTTAATTGTTAAAGAACTGTATTCGGTTACTGCTTTCGCGCTACCGACAAAGCGTTGTGTTTGTCAGCTGCGAAGAAGGAAGAGTATGAAGCGTTTGCAGCATTTCGTCAACCTTCTTTTTCTACTACCCAGCCCCGGAAGGCAGTCCCTTTTGTGCCGCAAACTAGTGCGTCTCATCGGGGAGGCGAATCATATCAAAGACCGTCGAAGTTTGGCAAGCGCTTTTCCAGGAAAGCGTACATGCCTTCTTTTTGCGCCGGCGTACCGAAGGCGGCCTGGAACAAACGGCGCTCGTAGGCGACACCATCGGTCAAGGTGGTTTCAAAAGCGCGGTTGACGCAATCCTTGATCATCATGGCAACCGAAGTCGGCATGGCGGCGATGGTCTTGGCGGCGGCCAGGGTTTCTTCCAGCAATTTATCTGCCGGCACCACGCGCGACACGAGGCCGATGCGTTCCGCCTCGGCGGCATCGATGGTGCGCGCCGTCAGCAGCAGGTCCATGGCCTTGGCCTTGCCGATGGCGCGCGGCAAACGCTGCGTACCGCCCGCGCCCGGCGTGACGCCAACCTTGATTTCTGGCTGGCCAAACTTGGCGCTGTCGGCGGCGATCAGGAAATCGCACATCATGGCCAGTTCGCAGCCGCCACCGAGCGCATAGCCGGCCACGGCGCCCACCACCGGTTTGCGCACGCGCAAGATATGCTCCCAGTTACGGCTGATGTAGCCCTGGGTATAGGTATCCGGGTAGGTGTAATCGGCCATGGCCGCGATGTCGGCGCCGGCGGCAAATGCTTTTTCGCTGCCCGTGAGCACGATGCAGCCGATACTCTCGTCGGCATCGAACTTCAGCAAGGCGTCGCCCAGCTCATTCATCATGTTCTCGTTCAAGGCGTTCAGGGCCTTGGGGCGGTTCAGGCGGATGACCGCCACTTTGTCCTGGATATCGATGATCAGGTCTTCGTATTGCATGGTGTCTCCTCTCGATGAACGGTGCAACGATTGTAGCGGCTAACGGCAGCGGCGCGGCAGGTGCGCTGCTATTATTGTGAGCCCGATCTTTTTTATCGAGCAGCATATTTTCTCTTCCCTCTTCCAGTATTGCGCCCACTATCTGCGTGGCGACGGCAGCGCCGCCAGCGTCAATTTCCGCCGCCTATGGTTCAGCAATGGCCTCAATTGCTTCGGCGCCCAGATTACCTCGCTGGCCCTGCCCCTGTGCGCGGTGCTCTTGCTACATGCGACACCGGAACAGATGGGCGTGCTGGTTGCGCTGCAGGCGCTGCCGTTCGCCCTCTTCGGCTTGCCCGTCGGCGTGCTGCTGGACCGGCGCAGCAAGCACCCGATCATGCTGTTCAGCGAAAGCATGTCGGGCCTGGCCCTGGCCAGCGTGGCCGTGGCTTACTGGTGCGGCGTGCTGTCGATGCCATGGTTATATATAGTGGGCTTCATCATCGGCACGGGCTTCGTCGTCGGTGGTGGCGCCGAACAGGTGTTTCTGACTTTCCTCGTGGGCCGCGATGGCTTGATCGATGCGCAGTCGAAATTTGCCGCCACCGAATCAGCTTCGCGCCTGATCGGTCCCGGCCTGGCCGGCGTGCTCGTGCAAGTGTTGTCGGCGCCCGTCGCCATCCTGTGCACGGCGTGCGGCTATCTGGTTTCCGTTTTCAATCTGCGCGCCATGAGCGTGCGCGATCCGCGTCCTGCTCCATCCGACAAACACGCCTTGCGCGACATCGCCGACGGCTTGCTGTTCGTCTGGCGCGAACCGCTGCTGCGCGCGCTGGCCTGGGGCGCCGGCATCTGGCACTTCCTGTTTTACGCCAGCATGGCCTTGACGGTGCTGTTTGCCACGCGCGACCTGGGCATGAGCCCTGGCGTGCTGGGCATGACGCAGATGCTCGGCGGCGCCGGCGTCCTGCTCAGCGCCTTCATCGTCAAGCCCTTGACGAAGCGCTATGGCGCCGGCCGCACCATCCTGATCGGCCTGGCATCGACCTCGCTCTGTTTTGCGCTAACGCCCACGATACCCGCCGCGCTGTTCGGCAGCGCGGCCGCCAGCGCCGTGGCGTATGCCATCTTGATGTTCTTTTTCGATTGCGGCGTGATGCTGTTCTTTATTCCCTACCTGGGCTTGCGCCAAAAAGTCACACCCGACCTCATGCTGGGCCGCATGACGTCGACCATGCGTTTCCTGACGGTAGCGACGGCGCCGCTGGGTGCGCTGGCCGCCGGCTGGATAGCGGAACATTTTGGCGTGCGCAATGGCCTGGCCTGCATCGCGGCCGGCAGCATCGTGTTGACGGTGGCCATGGTGTGGTGCACGCCGCTGCGTAGCGTGCGCACCTGAAGCGGTGAACGGGAATACACTGGCAAAAGATTGCTTTGGCGACACTATTCACGCCAAAGCCCGTGAGGTTTGATTTACATCAAGGTTTTAATTGATGTAAATCCATAAGCTGTCTTACATCACTTGAGGAGCACGCTATGTTTAACACCATCTTATTTCCCACCGACGGCTCGCCGCTGTCCGACAAAGCCGCCGAGACCGCCCTCGCCTTCGCCCAATTGAACAAGGCCAAGCTGGTCGCCATCAGCGTGGTGCAGCCGTTTCCGTTCTCGCCGATGGCGGACGGCGGCATCGTGCTCGACGCCAGCCTGTATGAACAGCAGATGCAGGAAGCGTCGCAACGCGCCATCGACAAGATCGGCGAAGCTGCGCGCGCCGCCGGCGTACCTTTCGAAGGCGTGGTCGCCGTGTCGCCGAGCCCGCACGATGAAATCGTCAATGCGGCGCAAACCTACCATTGCGACATCATCCTGATGGCTTCGCACGGCCGCAAGGGTTTGAACAAGCTGTTCGTGGGCAGCGAAACGCAAAAAGTGCTGGCGCATACCCACCTGCCAGTGATGGTCTTGCGCTAAGCCACACCACGAACTGCCCGGCGACGCTTTCCCTAGCGCGCCGGCGCCTGCTTCGGCAACAACACCCACACGGCGCCGCTCTGCTTCATGCGGCCCGCATTCTCGGCAGCTTCCGCGCCAAAGCCAAAGAAATAATCGACACGGATCGGCCCGCGAATGGCGCCGCCCGTATCCTGCGCCATCACCAGCCGCTGCATGGGAATCTCGCTATTGGCTTGCGTGGTGGACAGGAACACGGGTGCGCCCAGCGGCAAAAAGCGCGAATCAATGGCCACCGAGCGCTGCGGCGTCAATGGCACGCCCAGCGCGCCCTTCGGCCCCACTTTCGGGTCGGGCAAGCGCTCTTCCTTGAAGAACACATAGCTGGGATTGGCGTTGAATAATTCATCCTTGCGCGTAGGATGGCCGGCGATCCACGCCTTGATGCCCTGCGCGGACGCCTGGCTCAAGGTCAGCTCGCCCTTGTCGACCAGGTAGCGGCCGATCGATTTGTACGGATGGCCATTCTGGTCCGCGTAGGCCACGCGCACGGTTTCCTGCGTATCGGTCAGCTGCACGCGGCCGGAGCCCTGCACCTGCAGGAAGAAGGCCTCGACTTCATCATCCACCCACAGCAATTCCTTGCCCGTGACGGACGTGGCGCGCTCGATGTCGGCGCGGGTCGCATACGGGATCACCTTCTTGCCGACCAGCTTGCCCCGCAAGCGCATATTCTTCAGTTCCGGATACACGCCGGACAAATCCACCGAGACGAGGTCGTCGGGCACCTTGTACAGCGGTGTCTGGTATGGGCCGCCCCGCTTGCGCGCCCCGTGCAGCAGCGGTTCGTAGTAGCCGGTCACCAAGCCGGTACTGGCGCCATCGGCGGTGATGACTTGATTCGGCACAAAGAAGGTCTCGAAGAACAGGCGGATGGCCTTGTCGCTGTCGGCATTCACCTGGCGCGCGATCGTGCACGATTCCTTCCAGTCCGGGCGTTTGACCAGCACGCCGCACGATGCCATGAAAGCGGGCCAGGCGGCGCGCATGTCGTCGCGGGCCCAGCCAGGCAAGGCGGAAAATTTGGCGGGCACGAAGGTGGGCGCCGCCACATCCGCGGCGTCCTTGGCGTCGGCCGGCTTGGCCGGAACCGGCCTGACGACGGTCGGGGCGATGGGCGGCGCCTTGCCGCTGGCAGCGGGTGGCGCGGGCGGCGTGGTACAGGCGGACAGCGCAAGCGCGACGGCGCCGATTGAAACGGGTAGACTACCGCGTGTCAACAGACGGCGGGTAAATACTAAGCTGCGGGTAAATAACATAGGGGTGCGTATGTGGATCTTGATGATAGAGGCGCTGGTGGCGTTCTTCTTGCTGGCATTTATAGTCTGGTGGACCATGTATTCGGGTAAAAAACCCGTCCCACCGGCGCGCAAGCAGCTCGGCGAAGAACAGGACAGCACCGAAAAACTGAAGTAAGGGGCGCAAGCCCCCGGCGTTGCGTCAATGCAGGGTGCGTGGCACCGACAGCACGAACTCGGGAATCGGCGCTTCAAACTGATGGCCATCTTCGGCCACGCAGAAATACTCGCCGTGCATCGAACCTTGCGGCGTGCCCAGCATGGTGCCACTCGTGTATTCGAACTGTTCGCCCGGCTGCAGCAGCGGCTGGTGGCCGACGGCGCCCAGGCCACGCACCTCTTCCACCTTGTTGTTCGCATCCGTGATGACCCAGTGGCGCGAAATCAGTTGCGCGCCAGCCGTGCCCGTGTTGACGACGCGGATCGTGTAGCTGAACACGTGCCGCCCCTGGTCCGGTGCCGATTGCTCGGGCAGGTATTGCGTCTTGACCGTTACCGTAAATTCATAAGTCGCCATCGTCATTCCTATTCAGACATTGCAGTCATTATGGCGGCGCGTGTGCCGCATTGGCCACGGCGTGCCGCGTATTCTGTGTTTCATCGTGCTTCAATAAGGCATGGTAGCGGCGTCAAGCGTAAAATAGCGCATCTTCGCATTTTCTATCCTTTGGCTACTCCACCATGACTACATTCCGTATCGCTCCCAGCATCCTGTCCGCCGACTTTGCCCGCCTGGGCGAGGAAGTGCGCAACGTCGTTACCGCCGGCGCCGACATCATCCACTTCGACGTGATGGATAACCATTATGTGCCGAACCTGACCATCGGCCCGCTGGTGTGCGAAGCGATCCGCCCGCACGTGCAAGTGCCCATCGACGTGCACCTGATGGTCAAGCCTGTCGATCGCATTATCCCGGATTTCGCCAAGGCTGGCGCGAACATCATCACCTTTCACCCGGAAGCGTCGGATCACGTCGACCGCTCCTTGCAACTGATCCGCGACAATGGCTGCAAATCGGGCCTGGTATTCAACCCCGGCACGCCGCTGCACTACCTGGAACACGTGATGGACAAGATCGACATCATCCTGATCATGTCCGTCAATCCAGGCTTCGGCGGCCAGTCCTTCATTCCGCAAGCGTTGAAAAAAATCGCCGAAGCGCGCCGCATGATCGACGAATCGGGCCGTGACATCATGCTGGAAGTCGATGGCGGCATCAAGATCGACAACATCGCCGCTGCCGCCGCTGCCGGCGCCGACACCTTCGTCGCCGGCTCGGCCATCTTCGGCAAGCCCGACTACAAAGCCGTCATCGACGCCATGCGCGCCGAGCTGGCAGCCGTCAAGGGCGCCTGATGCAAGCGGGCACGGTGAAAGACCATGTACTGGCCGGCGTGCGCGCCGCCATCATCGACCTCGATGGCACGATGCTCGACACCGTGCCCGATTTTCATGTCGCCATCAACGGCATGCGCGCCGAGCTGGACCTGGCGCCCATCAGCGCCGACGCCATCAAGCTGATGGTCGGCAAGGGCTCGGAAAACCTGATCCGCACCGTGCTGGCGCTCGACTTCGATGCGGCCGGCGTGGAACAGCGTTTCGAGCAGGCGATGGACGGCTACCAGCGCCACTACCTGGCCATCAACGGCCAGTTCAGCACCCTGTACCCGGACGTGGAAGCGGGGCTGGCGGCGATGAAGGCGGCGGGCCTGCGCCTGGCCTGCGTCACCAACAAGCCGATCGCCTTCGCCCTGCCCCTGCTGAAACTGAAAAACCTCCACCAGTATTTCGAGATCGTCTACGGCGGCGATTCGCTGCCGAGGAAGAAACCGGACCCGCTGCCGCTGCTGCAAGTGTGCGCGGACTTCGACCTGGCGCCATCAAAAGTGGTGGCCATCGGCGACTCCTCGAACGACGCGCAAGCGGCCAGGGCTGCGGCTTGTCCCGTACTGACGGTACCGTATGGCTACAATCACGGACACTCTATACACGATACCGATTCCGATGGTATAGTAAAGACACTGCTCGAAGCAGCCCGTTTTATTAGCATGCAAAACTAACCGGCATACTGACCAAACCCACCACCATATCGTGAACACGTTTCTCATCAAAAAACACAATGTCACCCAAACCGGCTCGATTGAGGCCTGGCTTTGGCGACGCTGGCAATCCTGGCAGGCTTAAGGGCCGAGCCGTTACGATTGCTGCCGGTTGCACCCGTATAGTTTGCGCATATTGCGCCTGTTGCGTGCCCCGGCAAGTTTTTTGATAACCCACCGCAGGGTTTGTGCACCATGCACACGCATACCCTGACGGCATGGAGAGAAACATGACCGAACTCGAATTCAAATCGCTGTCCCAGCAAGGCTACAACCGCATCCCCCTGATCGCCGAAGCGTTCGCCGACCTGGAAACCCCGCTCACCCTGTACCTGAAACTGGCACAGTCCCAACAAGGCGGCAAGAACACCTTCCTGCTCGAATCCGTCGTCGGCGGCGAACGCTTCGGCCGCTATTCCTTCATCGGCTTGCCCGCCACGACCGTGTTGCGCAGCCATGGCAAGCGCACCGAGATCGTCAAGAACGGCGTCGTGATCGAAGAGCACGAAGGCAATCCACTCGACTTCATCGAACAGTACCAGTCGCGCTTCAAGGTGGCCCTGCGCCCCGGCATGCCGCGCTTCTGCGGCGGCCTGGCCGGCTACTTCGGCTACGACACCGTGCGCCACATCGAGAAAAAACTGGCCGGCGGCGCGCCGAAAGATGACTTGAAGCTGCCCGACATCCAGCTGATGGTGACGGAAGAACTGGCCGTCATCGACAACCTGTCCGGCAAGCTCTACCTGATCGTCTACGCCGATACGACGCAGCCCGAATCGTTTTCGAAAGCGCAGCAGCGCCTGAAGGATTTGCGCATGATGCTGCGTCGCGGTGTCGATGCGCCCGTCACCAGCGCTTCCGTGCGCACGGAAACCATCCGCGACTTTTCCAAGGAAGACTACCTGAAGGCCGTCGCCAAGGCGCATGAATACGTGATGGCGGGCGACCTGATGCAGGTGCAGATCGGCCAGCGCATCCGTAAACCCTATGTCGATTCGCCGCTGACTTTGTACCGCGCCTTGCGTTCGCTCAACCCTTCGCCGTATATGTACTTCTATAATTTCGGCGACATGCAGATCATCGGCGCCTCGCCCGAGATCCTGGTGCGCAACGAGAAGACGGCGGACGGCGGCAAGAAAGTCACCTTGCGTCCCATCGCCGGCACCCGTCCGCGCGGCGCCACACCCGAGCGCGACGCCGAACTCTCGGCCGAGCTGCTGGCCGACCCGAAAGAGATCGCAGAGCACGTGATGCTGATCGACCTGGCGCGCAACGATATCGGCCGCATCGCCGAGACAGGCAGCGTGCAAGTGACCGACCGCATGGTCATCGAAAAATACTCGCACGTGCAGCACATCGTCTCGAACGTGGAAGGCACCCTCAAGGAGGGCCTGTCGAACCTGGACGTGCTGCGCGCGACCTTCCCCGCCGGCACCCTGACGGGCGCGCCGAAAGTGCGCGCCATGGAAGTGATCGACGAACTGGAAATCACCAAGCGCGGCATCTACGGCGGCGCCTGCGGCTACCTGTCGTTTGGCGGCGAAATGGATGTGGCCATCGCCATCCGCACGGGCGTGGTCAAGGACGGCATGCTGTACGTGCAGGCCGCGGCCGGCATCGTGGCCGACTCCATCCCCGAAATGGAATGGCAGGAAACGGAAAACAAGGCGCGCGCCGTGCTGCGCGCCGCAGAACAAGTGCAAGATGGCCTGGATGGAGGGTTTTAAGATGCTGCTCATGATCGACAACTACGACTCCTTCACCTACAACATCGTGCAGTATTTTGGCGAACTGGGCGAAGACGTGCGGGTCTACCGCAACGATGAAATCACGATCGAACAGATCGAGGCGCTGAACCCGGACCGCATCTGCATCTCGCCCGGCCCGAAAGCGCCGGCGCAGGCTGGCATTTCGGTGGCAGTGCTCAAGCACTTTGCCGGCAAGAAACCGATACTGGGCGTGTGCCTGGGCCACCAGGCCATCGGCGAAGCGTTTGGCGGTAAAGTCATCCGCGCCAAGCAAGTCATGCATGGCAAGACTTCCCTCATCGCGCATACAGGCGTGGGTGTCTTCAAGGACATCCCCAGCCCCTTCACAGTGATCCGCTACCACTCTTTGGCGATCGAACGCGCCTCGCTGCCTTCCTGCCTGGAAGTGACGGCGTGGACGGACGACGGCGAAATCATGGGCGTGCGCCACCGGGAATACGATATCGAGGGCGTGCAGTTCCACCCCGAATCGATCCTCTCGGAGCACGGCCACGCCCTGCTGAAGAATTTCCTCGAGCGCTGATCCCATGCGCACGCCACGGCGTGCCATCAGTGTCCTCCTGCGCCATCATTGAAGAAGGAAGCATCATGCCGATCACCCCACAAGAAGCCCTGCTGCGCTGCATCGAACACCGCGAGATCTTTCACGACGAAATGCTGTACCTGTTCCGCCAGATCATGTCCGGCGAAATGTCGCCCACCATGATCGCGGCCCTCACCATGGGCCTGCGCGTGAAAAAGGAAACCATCGGCGAAATCGCCGCCGCCGCGCAAGTGATGCGCGAGTTTTCCACCAAGGTGCCCATGGCCGACACCACCAACCTGCTCGACATCGTCGGCACGGGCGGCGACGGCGCGCACACTTTCAACATTTCCACCGCCTCGATGTTCGTGGCGGCCGCCGCCGGCGCGCGCGTGGCCAAGCATGGCGGGCGCAGCGTGTCGTCCTCGTCCGGCAGCGCCGACGTGCTCGATTCCTTGGGCGTCAACATCAACCTGCAGCCCGAGCAGATCGCCCAGTCGATCGCGCAAACGGGCATCGGCTTCATGTACGCGCCGAACCACCATGCGGCCATGAAGCATGCGGCGCCCGTGCGCAAGGAGCTGGGGGTGCGCACGATTTTCAATATCCTCGGGCCGCTGACCAACCCGGCCGGCGCGCCGAACATCTTGATGGGCGTGTTCCACGCCGACCTGGTCGGCATCCAGGTGCGCGTGCTGCAGCGCCTGGGAGCGCAGCATGCGATCGTCGTGTATGGCCGCGACAATATGGATGAAGTGTCGCTCGGCGCCTCTACCCTCGTGGGCGAGCTGGTCAACGGCGAAATCCGCGAATATGAAATCCATCCGGAAGACTTCGGCATGTCGATGATCGCCAGCCGCAACCTGAAAGTGGCCGATTCCACCGAATCGAAAGCGAAGATGATGGAAGCGCTGCGCGGCGAGCCTGGAGCTGCCGCCGACATCGTCGCCCTGAACGCGGGCACGGCGCTGTATGCAGCCGGCGTGGCCAGCTCGATCGAAGACGGCCTGGCGCGCGCGCGCACCGCCGTCAGCTCGGGCGCCGCGCTGGCGAAACTCGACCAATTCGTGCAGGTGACGCAGCAGCTGGGCACCCCGGCGCAAGCGTAAGTCCTCCGTCCTCCTTTATAGAATAGCGACCATCATGTCCGACATACTCGATAAAATCCTGGCCGTAAAAGCCGATGAAGTGGCCAAGGCCAAAGTCCGCCGCAGCCTGGCCAGCCTGCGCGGCGATGTGGAAAGCGACAGCGAACTGCGCGCCGGCCTGCGCGGCTTTGAAGCAAGCCTGCGCCAGCACATCGCCGCCGGCAAGCCCGGCATCATCGCCGAAGTGAAAAAGGCGTCGCCGTCGAAAGGCGTGATACGCGCCGACTTCCGCCCTGCCGACATCGCCGCCAGCTATGCCCAGCATGGTGCGGCCTGCCTGTCCGTGCTGACGGACGAGCAGTTCTTCCAGGGCTCCGTGGAGTATCTGCAGCAGGCGCGCGCCGCCTGCGCCATTCCCGTGCTGCGCAAGGATTTCATGGTCGACATGTACCAGATCTATGAAGCGCGGGCCATGGGCGCCGACTGCATCCTGCTGATCGTCGCGGCACTCGACCATGGCTTGATGGCGGAGATGGAAGCGTGCGCCCACGAACTGGGCATGGGCGTGCTGATCGAAAGCCACGACGGCGAAGAACTGACGGCGGCCCTCAAGCTCAAGAGCGCGCTGATCGGCATCAACAACCGCAACCTGCGCACGTTCGAGACGTCGCTGGAAACGACACTCGGCCTGCTGCCGCGCATCCCGCAAGACAAATTGATCATCACGGAATCGGGCATCCACAGCACGGCCGACGTGCAACGCATGCGCGATGCGCACATCCACAGTTTCCTCGTGGGTGAAGCGTTCATGCGCGCGCCAGACCCCGGCGTGGAACTGGAACGCCTGTTCAGTTAAACCATGGTAGGCTGGCAGCCATGAGACACGCGATCACCGTCCTTGCCGCCGCCAGCCTGCTGGCAGCCTGCCAAAGTACGTCGCCGCCAGCGGCGAACATGCCCACGTCCACGCCCTCTCGCACGCCGGCCGCGATACAGCTGGCCGCCAGCATCGACGCCTACAAATCGCTGGTGGCGCAGCAGATCATGGCGGCCAACGCTGAATACACGTTCATCGGGCGCCTGCCGCCCATGCTGCCGGCCATCGTCGTGCTCGACCTGAGCGTTGGCCCTGACGGCGAACTGAAAAACGTACACGTGCACCGTTCGCGCAACAGCGAAGCATCGGCCGCCGCGCTGGCCGCCGTGCGGCGTGTGCAAACCGCGTTTCCACCGGCCGAACACCTGATGCGCCGCCACGCCCGGACCTTCGATTTTTCCGAAACCTTCCTGTTCAACGACCAGTACCGCTTCCAGCTGCGGACATTGTCCGGCCCTCAGTAAGCGCGCAAGCATCGAGTTCGATGCGGTCGCGTCCCCGCTCCTTGGCCAGGTACAGGGCCGCATCGGCGCGCGACAGCAGCTGTTCCAGCCCTTCCACCACCGATGCCTGGCAAGCGACGCCGATGCTGACCGTACACGGTGGCAGCCCCGCATGACTGGGCTCGTGCAGCAAGGCGCGGATGCGTTCGGCCACGCCCAGCGCATTATGCGCCGGCATGTCCGGCATCAGCACGACGAACTCCTCGCCGCCGAAACGCGCCACGCAATCCGATTCGCGCAAGGCGCTGCCGATAACGGCGGCCACGTGCGCCAGCACCTGGTCGCCCACCGCGTGACCGTAGCGGTCATTGATCAATTTGAAGTAATCGAGGTCAATGCTGAGCAGTGTCAGCGGCAAACGGCGGCGGCGCAGATTGCCTGTCTCGCGCGCATAGGCGTCGCCAAAGCCGCGCCGGTTCAGCACCTGCGTCAGCGGATCGTGGGTCGAGCGGCGTTCCAGTATCTGCTGCAGGCGGCGCGTGGCCACCGTCATGAAGCCCACCGTCAGCAGCAGCGCCATGAAATTGGCGACCGCCAGATAGATGCCGGCCGGCGTGCCGGCCACCATCAGGTTCACGCTGGCGCCGCCATGCAGCAAGGCCGACACGCCGCGCGCCAGTACCACGACAGCTTGCATCAGCATCAGCGCGCCAAAGAAAAAACTGGAAAAGTGGCGCTCGCCATGGCGCCACACCAGCTGCACCTGGCGCGCATAAAACAGGAAGACCAGCAGGGAAAAGACCGCCACACGCACCGAGAAATCGGGGCGCGCCAGCAGCCACCAGCTATTGCCGGCGATGGCCAGGGCAAGTATCAGCAGATAGGCGCGGCGGCTGGGCGCCAGGCCGAAGAATTTCTCCGTGCCCAGCATCGACAGGCCGATGCCGGCCACCAGCGCCGCATTGGCAGCGATCATGGACAATGCCGGCGGCAGCACCTCGCGGGTGCCGAACAGCAGGGACGCGCACACCAGCAACAGCAGACCGGCCGCCCAATGCCCGAGACCCTGCACCTCGCGCCGGAAGCTGCGATACACCGAAAACATGACGATGCTCATCGCCCCGCACATCAGGGTCGTCATCAGCATGATGGTTCGGGGATCGAGGGTTTGCACGTTGGGCGCGATCTAAAAGAAGCAGTTCGGCAATTTTAGTTTAGTTAAAGAAAAATTAGTTCATTTGCAGTAAATATGATGGCAAGAGGCCAAGGCGGCCGGCGGATACGCTGCATTGAGAAATTGCAGCCTGAAATAGAAAACCGGCCAGTGACGGCCGGTTTTCTGTCTTACCGCATGACGAACAGCTTATACAGCGCTAGGGCGCTTCGGTCCCGTGGCTTTCTTTGGCGCCGGCAGCAGGGCCAGGCTGACGCCCGGCACGCGGTCGCCCTGCAGCACGGCCGCGAACGTCATCAGCTCGTCGCGGCGGAAGGCGTGAACCGCCACCGTGGCGCCGACGGCGTAGCGGCCCAAGAGGGTGTCCAGGTTGGTGCCCGTCACGCGCAAGCCATCGACGGCCACCAGCACGTCGCCCGCCGACAGGCCGGCTGCATGGGCAGCCCCGCCCTGATGCACCTGCGCCAGTTTGGCATCGTTGCCGTCGCGGCCCAGGTTGACGTCCAGGCTGGCTTTTTCCGCCTTGCGCGCGTCGCTGTATTTCACGCCGAATGGTGCCAGCAGGCGCGCCAGCGGCACGTCGTCCGTACCGCGGATGTAGCGCTCGAAGAACGGCTTCATGCGCGTGCCGGAAACTTCATCGAACAGGGCTTCGACTTCGGCCGGCGTCACGCCGCGCGCTTTACCCTTGTAGAAATCGCGGCCATAGCGCTGCCACAGCGCCTGCATCACGTCGTCCAGCGACTTTTCGCCATTTGTCTTGCTGCGGATCGTCAGGTCGAAGGCCAGCGCGATCAGCGAACCCTTGGTGTAGTAGCTGACGATGGCGTTCGGCGCGTTTTCATCCTGGCGGTAGTACTTGCCCCAAGCGTCGAAGCTGGAATCGGCCACGCTTTGCTTGGTGCGGCCGCTGCCGCGCAAGACGCTGTTGACGGTTTTCCCGAGCAGCTTGAAATAGGCCGCTTCATCGATCAGGCCCGCGCGCACCAGCATCAGGTCATCGTAATAGCTGGTGAAGCCTTCGAACAGCCACAGCAGCGGCGAATAGCTTTCCGCCTGCAGGTTGTACGGCGCAAAGGCGGCCGGCTTGATACGCTTGACGTTCCAGGTGTGGAAGTACTCGTGGCTGCACAGGCCCAGGAATTTCAGGTAGCCATCGCCGATCTCGGTGCTATTCGACGCTGTCGTCGGCAGGTCGGCGCGCGCGCAGATCAGCGCCGTCGAGGCGCGGTGTTCGAGCCCGCCGTAACCGTCGCCGACGGCCATGGTCATGAACACATAGCGGTCCATCGGCGCTTTTTTGGTTTTCGGCTCGAAGAAGGCGATCTGCGTTTCGCAGATGGCTTTCAGGTCGCGGCACAGACGGTCCAGGTCCAGGTTCGGCACCTTGCCCGTGACGACGATATCGTGCGGCACGCCATGCGCGGTAAAGGTGGCCAGCGCGAAGTCGCCCATCTCCACCGGGTGGTCGATCAGCTCATCGTAGTTGGCGGCCTGATAGCTGCCGAAGCCATAGCGCTTCGCCTTGAGTTCCGGCAGGGTGGTGGCCACTTTCCAGGTCTTGCAGGCCGCATCCTTCGGCTGCACGATGTGCACTTCATGGGCATCGGATTCCTGGCCCAGCACGCGCAGGAACACGCTGGTGCCGTTGAAGAAGCCGTGATTCTGGTCCAGGTGGGCGGCGCGCACGGACAGATCCCATGCATACACGTCGTATTCGACCGTCAGCGGGCCCTTGCACGGCGCGGCTTGCCACGAGTGCTTGTCCAGTTTGGTCAGCGCCACGGCCTTGCCCTCGGACTCGGCGCGGATGCTGACGATATTGCGCGAAAATTCGCGGATCATGTAGCTGCCCGGGATCCAGGCCGGCAGGGACAGGACCTGGCCGATGGCGGCCGGCGACTTGACGGTCAACGTCACCTTGAACATATGGCCGGCCAGGTCCGCTGCGGCGATGCTGTAGATGATGCCGGCGGCCGGTGTGGTTTTCACTGCGGCTTTGCTTGTGGCTTTGCCGGAGGCTTTTGCGGTGATTTTTTTAATCGGTGCTTTCTTCATTTTTTCCTCGTGTCTGGCATGGATGTTCTACAATCGCCCGGGCGCGCCATGCACCGGCGACAAATCGTCAGGTATATCAATATCGCGCAAGATACCGCCGTCGTCCACTGTCACTTCGCACACGGCATGGCTGTTGACGATGCTGCGCGCGCCCTGGTCGCCATCGAGCGCCAGCAGCAGCGGCAAGTGATAGGCGCCAAACGCGACAGGATTGCCGCGCCGTCCCTCGAACACGGGCACGGCGATGTGCGCGCCATCGCCAATGGCTTGCGACAAGGCGGCGATTGTAGCCGCTTCCACGAAAGGCATGTCGCCCAGGGCGATCAGCCAGCCCGGCGCGCCGCGCACGTAATCGATGGCGCAGGTGAGCGAGGCGGCCATGCCCGTGTCGGCGTCATGGCAGACGCGCACTTCGCAACCGAGCGCGCCGAGCACGCGCGCCACCTGCGTATCGTCTGCGCGCACCACGGCAAGCACGCGCGGCAAGGCCGCCAGCATGGCTTTTGCTGCCGCCACCACCACGGGCAATCCCGCATGCGGGCCTTCGGCCAGCGGCTGCAATAATTTGTTCTGTACGCCGGAAGGGTCGAACCTGCGTCCCCTTCCGGCTGCCAGCAAGATGCCGGCCGTACTCAAAAAACCGCTGCCGTCATGCGGCCGCCAGGTCGAACGGCAGCTTGCGCAGGCGCTTGCCCGTCAAGGCGAACAGCGCATTGGCAAAGGCAGGCGCCAATGGCGGCACGCCCGGCTCACCCATGCCCGTCGGCGCGTCGCCCGACGGCACCAGGTGCACCTCGATCACCGGCATGTCTTGCATGCGCGGCACCGGGTAGTCGCCGAAGTTCTGCTGCTCCACCACGCCATCCTTGAGCGTGATGGCCGCGCCGGGGATGGTCATGCCCAACGCCATCAGCGCGGCGCCCTGCACTTGCGCCTCGATCGTCAAGGGGTTGACGGCCAGGTTGCAATGCACGCCCGCCCATACCTGGTGCAGCTTGGGCGCGCCTTCGACCACCGACGCCGTCACCACGTAGGCGACGACGGAATTGAACGACTCGTGCATGGCCACGCCCCATGCCTGCCCTTTCGGCAGCTTCTTCTTGCCATAGCCGGACTTGGCCACGGCCAGGTCCAGCGCGGCGACGTGGCGCGTGTGCTTGGCGTCGATCAACTGCTTGCGGTAGGCAACGGGGTCCATCTTCGCCACGTGCGCCGCCTCGTCGATCAGGGTTTCCATGACAAAGGCCGTATGCGTCGAGCCGACGGAGCGCCACCACAGCACGGGCACGTTCGCCTTGGCCGTGTGCACCGACAGCTTCATCGGCAAGGTGTAAGGCTCGCCCATGCCTTCGACCATGGTGCCGTCGACGCCATTTTTCACCATGAAGGCTTCGAACGGCGTGCCGGCCATGATGGACTGGCCCACGATGGTGTGGTCCCAGGCGAGGATCTTGCCCTTGGCGTCAAGGCCGATCTGCGCGCGGTGCACGTGCGACGGCCGGTAGTAGCCGCCCTTGATGTCGTCCTCGCGGCTCCACATCAGCTTTAACGGACCGCTCTTGCCCGCCGCCCGGTATGCCTTGGCGACGTTGACGGCTTCGACCACATAGTCGGACGAGGGCACGGCGCGCCGGCCGAAGCCGCCGCCCGCCATCATCGTGTGCAAGGTCACCTGCTCCGGTTTCAGGCCGGAAGTCGCGGCAATCGCCGCCTGGTCGCCCGTCTGGAATTGCGAACCGACCCACATCGTGCATTTGTCCGCTTGCAGATCGACGACGCAGTTGAGCGGCTCCATCGGCGCGTGCGCCAGGTAGGGGAATTCGTACACGGCTTCGATCTTTTTCGGCGCCTTGGCCAGCTTGCCCATGTCGGCAGGCCTGGCGATGGTGCCCGGCGTTTTCGCCAGCGCCTTGAAGGCGGCCAGCTGCCTGTCGCTGCTGACCTTTTCCACCGCGCTCGTATCCCATTCGATCGCCAGCGCGTCGCGCCCCTGCTTGGCAGGCCAGTAACCGTCGGCGATGACGGCCACGCCGCTGCCGCCACGGTCCGTCTTCACTTCCAGCACCTCGAGCACGCCCTTGATGGCTTTCGCCTTGCTGGCGTCAAATTTCGCCACCTTGGCGCCAAACACGGGCGGGCGCGCCACCATGGCCACTTTCGCGCCTGGCGGCTTGAAGTCGATGCCGAACTGCTGCTTGCCCGTCGACTTGGCGGACGCGTCGAGGCGTTTCACGGGTTTGCCGATGATGGAAAATTCGCGCGGGTCTTTCAGCTTCACGGTGGTGGGCACGGGTTGGCGCATGGCCGCGTCGGCAAACTCGCCATACGTCGACTTTTGTCCGCCGGGGCCATACAGCACGCCTTTCGCGGCGCGTACCTGGTCGGGTTTGACTTTCCACTGCGCGGCAGCGGCGCCCACCAGCATGGCGCGCGCCTTGGCGCCGATTTCGCGGTACTGCGTAAACGAGTGGGCGATGCTGCCCGAGCCGCCCGTCATCTGCATGCCGTAAGCGGCATCCTTGTACTGCTCGCCGGCGGGCGCCAGCGCGCCGTGCACCAGGCTCCAGTCGGCGTCGAGTTCCTCGGCGATCAGCATGGGCAAGCTCGTTTGCACGCCCTGGCCAAATTCCAGCCGGTTCACCTGCACCGTCACCGTGTTATCGGGAGCGATGTGCAAAAAGGCGTTCGGCGCATACACGGGCTTGGCGGGTGCGGCATCGGCCGCCTGCGCCAGCTTGCCTGCGCCGGGCAGGAAAAAGCCCAGCATCAAGCCGCCGCCGGCCACAGCGCCGGCTTTCATGAAACCGCGCCGCGACACGCCATCGGCCGCGCCAACCACAGCCACCGGCGCCGATGCCAACGCCGCGCCCAGGGTCACCCCGCCATGCTGCAATGCTTCCTGATTCAACCATTCGATACGCATGCCGTTCTCCTCAGGCCAGGGTCTTGGCCGCGTCCTTGATGGCCGCGCGGATCCGTTGATAGGTACCGCAGCGGCAGATATTGCCGCTCATGGCGCCATCGATGTCGGCATCGCTGGGCGCCTTGTTGGTGCGCAGCAGCGCCGTCGCGCTCATCACCTGGCCGCTCTGACAGTAGCCGCATTGCGGCACGTCGTGGCGTACCCATGCCGCCTGGACAGCCTTGCCCACCTGGTCGTTTTCCATCGCTTCGATGGTGGTGATCTTTTGCGCGCCCACCGAGGAAATCGGCGTGATGCACGAGCGGATCGGCTGGCCATCGAGGTGCACCGTGCAGGCGCCGCACAGGGCAGCGCCGCAACCGAACTTGGTGCCCGTCATGTTCAGGTTATCGCGCAAGGCCCACAGGATGGGCGTGGAAGGATCGGCGTCGACTTGCGTGTCGCGTCCGTTGATATTCAAGGTAATCATCTGCTGCTTCCCCTTTTTTGGATTGTTATGGCGTCTACGAACAACACTTGATGATACGACAGCGGAAAAAAACGCAAAAAAAAGCGCGCCTTGCGAGGGCGCGCCGTCCAGCCTTCCTGGCGACAGCCCGGATTACTTAATGGTCGAGAATTTCTGTTCCAGCGTTTTCGCATCGACCGCGCCCGGAATGCGGCTGCCGTCGGCGAAGAAGATGGCTGGCGTGCCCGAGACGCGCAGCTGCTGGCCCAGGGCCAGGATTTTTTCATGCGGGTTGGCGCAATTGGCGGCCACCGTGGCTGGCGCCTTGCCGTTCAACATCCAGTCATCCCAGGCCTTGTTGCGGTCCGGCGCGCACCACACATTGCGCGACTTGACGATCGAATCGGGCGACAGGATGTTGTACATGAAGGTGTAGACGGTGACGTTGTCGATTTCCTTCAAAGCGTTCTGGCGGAAGCGCTTGCAATAGCCGCAGTTCGGATCTTCGAACACGGCGATCACGCGCTTGCCATTGCCCTTGACGGTTTTCATGGCCGAATCGAGCGGCAGGTCGGAGAACTTGATGCGGTTGACTTCGTCCAGGCGCACCTTGGTGAGATCCTGCGACGTCTTGGCGTCGAAGACGTGGCCGACGAACAGGTATTGCGCGCTCTTGTCCGTGTACAGGATGTCGCCACCTGTGCGCACTTCGTACAGGCCGCCGTACGGCGTTTCCTTGACCGAATCGACCTTGGCGCCTTCGCCCAGGCGCGGCTCGATCAGCTTTTTGATGTTCGCTTCCGTCGGCGTTTCGGCGCCAGCGCACGACATCATCAGGCCCGAGGCCATCAGCAAGGCGATTTTGCTCATGCTTCTGTTCATTGTTATCACTATCACTTCTCCACTTGAAACGCCCGGCGAAACTGGCAGGGGGCCCGGCGCCATTATCTCTTTAATAAAACGAGCGCCGCAGACCAGCTGCGGCGACCTTGAATTTTCACTGCTGCCATTATCCGGCGATATCTTAAGATACGCTGATATTTACTGATGTCCCAATGCGTGCGAAATCATTTTCCGCTTCAGCGCAGGTAATTTATCCAGCAAGTTTAATCCCAAATTGCGAACCACGCGCAACGGTTCCAGATCGGCGCCAAATAATCGCGCCAGGCCATCGGTGGCCAGCTGCATCAGCAGCACGTCTTCCTTGCGCGCGCGCGCATAGCGGGCCAGCACGCGTTCGTCGCCGATGCCGCGGTGCGCTTCGCGTTCGCCGATCGTCTTGACCAGCTGCGCCACATCGGCAAAGCCCAGGTTCATGCCGTGGCCAGCCATCGGATGGACCACGTGGGCGGCGTCACCCACCAGGGCCACGCGCGGCGCCACCATGGCGTGCGGGCGCATCAGGGTCAATGGGAAGGCACGTACCAGCTCCGGCTGCAGCGGCGTGAGTTTACCCAGCTTGTCCTGGCAGTATGCGGACAAGCGCGCGGCCAGGGCATCGGCCGGTTCGGCCATCAAGGTATCGGCCAGCGCATCGGGCGCCGACCAGACGAGAGAAACGCGGTCGCCCGGCAGCGGCAGCAGCGCGACGATGCCTTCGCTGCCCGTAAACCACTGGTGCGCCGCGCCATGGTGCGGCTTTTCGCAGGCGAAGTTGCTGACCACGCCGCGCTGGCCATACGAGCGGTAATCGAGACCGATGTCGCACTGGCCCCGCACCCACGACTGGGCGCCGTCCGCGCCCACCACCAGCGCGCAGGTGATGGTGTCGCCGCCATCGAGGTGCACGATGGCCGAGTCGTTCGTCCATTCCAGACGGCTGGCGCGGCCCTGAAGCACGCTGACGTTCGGCGCGAATTTCAGGGCAGCGTCCAGCGCCTGGCCCAGGTTGCGGTCTTCGATGATCCACGCCAGGCTGCCCACATGGGCGCCGTAGGCGTCGAAACCGAGTCCGCCCGCCTGCGCGCCGTCGCCGTTGACCAGCATGGCGTCGACGGGCGCCACCCTGTCGGCCTCTAAAGCGCCCCACACCTTCAGCGAAGACAGCAAGTCGTGCGCCGTGTGATTGAGCGCATACACCCGCACGTCCCAGCTGGCTTCGACCGGCTTGGCGGCCGAAGCGGAGGCCGGCGGGCTCGCCGGAGATAACAGGGTGACGCTTTGTCCTGCCTGGGCAAACGCCAGCGCCGTGGTTTTCGCGATGGCGCCGTTGCCGACGATGCAAACGTCGCTGTGGCTGTGCATGAAGCGCCGCATGGTAGGGGGAGTGGGACTGTTCATGCGGCCATTATAGCGTTTGCCCCACCTGTTTCAGATAGTCCGGAAGTACAGAACGCGTGCCTCAGATCAAGCGGCGCCATGAAAGACGGGCAACACGTGGTCCGCGATCTCCTGCATCGTCTCGGCCAGCGGGCGGCGGTTCTGCCGCAGCTGCAAGCTGATGTGCCGCACGCCGGCCGCGCGCATGGCGTGCAGCTCGGCGATCAGGCCATCGCGTCCCATGCGCCCGCCGAAGCGGAAGCGCTGCAGCGGCAAGCTCGGATCTTCATCCAGATCCAGGTGGATGAAGCTGACATATGGCTTGTCGTCGCCGGCCACGGCGCGCCATTGCGCCGCGCGCCGCGCATGGTCTTCCGGCGTGCCCGGATAGGCGAGCCAGCCATCCATTTGCGCGCCGATCCAGGCGGGCGACTGCTGCGCCAGCCCCGCCACCAGCAGCGGCAAGGGTGCGGCCGGTTTCGGCAGCAATCGGATGCCGGGCGGCAGGTGCGTCTCGCCCCAGTCGCACAGCATGGCGACCTGCTCGCGGAAGGCGGCGCCGCGCTGCTCGAAATCGCGGCCGAACACGGGATACTCGACGGGCCGGTCGCCGCTGGCCACGCCCAGCAGCAAACGCCCGCCGCTCAACTGGTCGACGCTGGCCGCCGCTTTTAACGTCAGCACCGGCTCGCGCAGCGGCAGCACCACGGCGGCCGTGCCCAGCAAGATATTCTCCGTGATGCCGGCCAGGTAGCCGAGGTACGTAAACACCTCGAAGACCTGGGCCGCGTCGCCGAACGACGGGTCGTACAGGGGTACGTCGCGCAGCCACAAGGCCCGGAAACCCAGGCGGTCGGCCAGCTTCGCCAGCGCAGCATGCTGTTTCAGGTCAGGTTCGCCCGGCACGCGGCCGGACGCCGCATTCGCCTGCCGCCCCATGGACGACCAGTCATTATCGAGCGGCAGTTCCAGGCCGATACTGAAACCGCCCTGCCCCAGCTTCATCATGGCGCCCATCTCAATCCCACTGCGGCGCCAGGCCGTCCGGGTTGGCCAGGCGCTCGCCCCGCTCCAGGGTCGCCATCTGCGCCATCTCGTCCGGCGACAGGGTGATGCGCTGGAAATGCAGGTTCGCTTCCAAGTTGGCGCGTTTGGTCGACGACGGAATCACGGCAAAGCCCTGCTGCAGCGACCAGCTCAGGGCCACTTGCGCCGGCGTCACGCCGTGCTTTGCGGCGATGGCCGCGATCACGGGGTCCGCCATCACCTTGCCATACGCGAGCGGCATGTAGGCCGTGATGTGGATGCCCTGGCTGCGCGCGAAATCGATGACCTTGCGGTTTTGCAGGAACGGGTGGATCTCGACCTGCTGCGTGGCGATTTCCGATGCGCCCACCGTATCGATGGCTTGCCGCAGCTGCGCATTCGTGAAATTCGATACGCCGATGGCCTTGGTCAATCCCTGCGCCTTCGCCTGCGCCAGCGCTTCCATGTACTCGGCCACGGGAATCGCGTTGTTCGGCGACGGCCAGTGGATCAGGGTCAGGTCCAGTTGTTCCAGCCGCAGCTTGCGCAGGCTGTCCTTCAGGCTCGGAATCAGCTTGTCGCGCTGCAGATTGTCGATCCATATCTTGGTCGTGACGAACAGCGCGTCGCGCGGGACGGCGCTGGCGGCGATCGCCTGGCCCACTTCGGCTTCATTGGCGTAGATTTGCGCCGTATCGATATGGCGGTAGCCGATGTCGAGACCCGCGGTGACGGAATCGATGACGACCTGGCCCTGCAGGCGGAAGGTGCCCAGGCCGATTTCAGGGATGGCGGTGTGATTGGTGGTGGTATTCATGCGGCAGTCCTCTCAAATACATGTCGATGACGACACTATGCGCCCTTCCTTTGTTGAGAAAAATACCGTTTATATCAAATCATATTTGATCCACAGGCAAGTAAAATGATGCCCATGCAGGAAATCCAGGAAAAGTCGTCGCCGGCTCTTGCATTCCCGTTTTGGTCTGCTATAATTCGCCACCTTGGCCTGGTAGCTCAGTCGGTAGAGCAGAGGATTGAAAATCCTTGTGTCGGTGGTTCGATTCCGCCCCGGGCCACCAAGAATTCAGCAGCACCTATCAAAAACGCCACCTTCGGGTGGCGTTTTTGTTTGTGGCGCCGTCACATTCCCTCCCAGCTCATCATCCGGCACCATTGCACAAGACGCCGGCATCCCTGACACAGGATTTTCCCCACGGGAACATGTTAAGATTAATTAAAGATTAACGCCCGTATCAAGGAACATGACCGTGAAACAATGTTTATTACTGGCTGTTGCCAGTGCCCTTGCCAGTACCGGGATGGCGCAGCCTGCGCAAGTTGCAGAACAGGTGACAACGTCGTCAAGCGCCACGCAGCAGGAACCTCAGCGCGCAATCCCACTCAGGCCATGGGAAAAAAGGCTGGCAGCGTCGACGTTTTCCATGCAGATGCTGGCAAGCGGCCGCATTGATCCCGACTACCCTGGCTTGCCGCTTGGCCTCGCCGTGACCGCCATACAAAAATTCTTGGCCGACAAAAAAGGCGAATTCGAATCGACGGCTGATTATCAGCGTAGAAAGACCGCTGCCCTGGATGAAAAAATCATCGGCAACTCAAGCTTGAATGACTGGTTTGCCTTGGTGACCCCGGTCAAGAATAACGAACAATCCTCAAATGCCATCAGCTACGAATTCAATGCGAATACAGGAAAAGTAAAGCTCTTTGTCTTGCCTTACTCTTTTGAGCTCAATGGTATCGGCGCTCCTGACTACGACCTCAACAAACTGCGATACAAGGGCCTGGATCAATTTCAATTGAGTTCCAAACTGAAATCAAAAGGTCCGTACAAGGGGCCTGGCAGCTATCGCGCAAAATACCCCATCGAAGAAACCGACACGGCAAGGCTGGGCATTGCAGTCAATCGCATCCCGTTCCTGGATTTTCAGCGTGACAATTTTCAATCTAACAAGAAACCAGTAGTCCAGTTGACGATGGAAAATGCCGTCGCGGAAAAAGAGCTACCCGTCTTGAAGGCGCTGCTCGTGATGAAAGTGGCGGCGCCTTACCTGGTCTATGATTTCTACCGGTCCGAGTTTACTCCGGACAGAACGGACATGAAAACAATACAAAGCATTTACCTTGCCGGCAATATGGCTGGCATTATTTTTTACTCCGGCATCACTGGCGATATCCTGGGGCGATTACCTGCGGGATTTGGCCTGCCTGTCGCACCGAATTAATGCAAAAAAAAGCCAACCCGAAGGTTGGCGTTCTCAACACGCAAGGCGGCCGCCTGCGGCCAGCCACACATCGTTCTCACCACATCAAATCATCAGGAATCTGGAACGCCGCGTACGGATCATCCTCATCGACTTCCGTGCTGGCCTGCTTGACGCGCACGACGATGGCGGGGTCGCGTTCGGCGATCTTGTCGGCGATGATGCGCGGCACCAGTTCCACGGCGCCGCCCAGGCAGACGATCACCAGACGGCCCGCCACCAGATGGGCTTGCACGGCAGCCGTCACGTAGATGCGCTCGATCTTGTTGTTGAACGTGAAGTTATACGGCACGTCGCCGTTGTTGCCCTTGCTCTGGCGGTTCTTTTGCACCATTTGCGCGATCTGCGCCACGATGGCTTTCTGGTTGGCGGCCGCGTCGCGCTGGGCATTCAGTTCGCGCGCGCGTTCCGCGTTCTTGCGCTGCGTCTCGAGCGCGGCCAGGCGCACTTCGTCGACGCTTTGCGTGCCGCTCTTGCGCTCGTCCTTTTTTTGCTTGCTCTTGTCCTGGTTGGCCAGCTTGACCTTCTTCTTGTCGACCAGGCCGGCCTTTAAAAACTGCTCTTGCAACGAGACCATAACTACTCCGTATTGAGGGTGCGCCGGCCAAGGCAGTGGCATCGGCCGGTGGAAAGTCGCTAGCATAGCAAAAAACAGGGGCACTGCCGCCGCAACATGGCTGCCCGGGCCAGCCAGCGGGCGCCTTGTGCCTGTCAGTAACAAAAAGACACACTCGAGTGGAAATTTTGTTGATAAATGTCATATAGTTAGTTACGTTCTGCATACCGGCATTGCCTGCCGCTTGCATGTCCCCTTCCACCGCCTGCGCCTAAAGGATTTACCATGAAACAATTCATCGCCCTCTGCATCGCCGCCGCGTTTGCCAGCACCGCCTTTGCCGCCGCACCGGAAGCGGCGCCCGTCGCCAAGACGGCCCAACAGTCAAAAATGACCACCTGCAATGCGGATGCCGCCGGCAAGAAAGGCGATGAGCGCAAGGCCTTCATGAAGGAATGCCTGAGCGCCAAGCCGGCGCCGGCCATGACGCAGCAAAACAAGATGAAAGCGTGCAATGTCGACGCCAAGGACATGAAAGGCGACGCCCGCAAAGCCTTCATGAAGGAATGCCTGAGCGCGCCGAAGAAATAAGCGCCTCGCCTGCCTGTCCCCGCAACGCCAGCATCATGCTGGCGTTTTTTATTGCGCTGCGTAATCCTGCATCAGCCGGTCGAGGAAAACAAACAGCTGGCCGTTCATGGCTTGCCAGTCGTGGGCGCGCAAGGTCGCTGGCTGCTGCACGTAGCGGTGCGATTCCAGCGTGGCCAGTTCTGCTTCCGACGCGGCGATCAGCAGCTCGACCACCTCCGGCGTGAACTCCATATGGCACTGGAAGCCGTACACCAGATTGCCGTATTCGACGATCTGACGGGGGCAGCCTTCGCTAGAGGCGATGACCTTCGCGTTGCCGGTCAGGCCCGGCATGTCGCTGTGCCAATGCCCCGTTTCCAGGACGTCGCCAAAATGGGCGAACTTGTCGTTCGCCTTTCCGTCTGCCGTCAGCATGATGGGGAACTTGCCGATCTCCTTTTCAGGGCTGTGCGCGTGCCGTGCTCCCAGGGCCGCGCCGATCAGCTGCGCGCCCAGGCAAACGCCGACGACGGCCTTGCCCGCCGCGGCACAGGCGGCAATCAAGGCCTGTTCGGCTGCGGCGTCGAAATGCGGGCATTCCTCGCGCGTCGTCGACGGCGACTGCGGCCCGCCCATGACGACCAGCAGGTCGATGTCCGCGATGGAACCGGGCAGCGGCTCATGGGCATGGACGCGGGAATACGTGGCCTCGTGGCCGCGTTCACGCACCCATGTTTCATAGGCCCCCGGCGCCTCGAATGCTTCATGCACGACGAAATGGACTTTCATGATGTTCCCTTCTGTAGCGAGTAACTGAAACTATGACCGGCCCAGCACCTGGGCCAGCACCGCGGCGAACGCCTGCGCGCCCGCGTCATCGATGGTCGACACGGTGATCCGCAATCCCTGCGCCGGCGCCTGCACGCCGAAGGCTTCGCCGCCGCGCACCAGCCAGCCATGCCGGGCCAGCGCCAGCACGGCCGCCTGGCTGCTGTCCGGCAGCGGCAGCCACAGGTTCAGCCCATCGGCGGGACTGGCGCAGACCAGGCCTTGCGCCGCCAGCGCCGCCGCCACCATGTCGCGTCGGCGCGCATAGTCGGCGCGGGCCAGGACCACCTGCGCGGACACGTCGGACGACGACAGGCAGGCGCTCACGGCATCCTGCAAAAGATGGCTGACCCAGTTCGTGCCGGGCGCCAGTCGCAAGCGCAAACGCTGGGCCGTCTGCCCGTCGCTGGCGACAACGGCCAGGCGCAGGTCGGGGCCGAAGATCTTCGATACCGATCGGACCAGCGCCCAGCGCCGGGAAGCAGGGGGTATCACGTCCTGGTAGCCGGCCGTGGACAACAGCGAGAAATGGTCGTCGACGATGACCAGCACGTGCGGATAGGCGGCCAGCACGGCGCGCAGCTGATCCGCGCGCGCCGCGCTCAGGCTGCAGCCGGTGGGATTGTGCGCGCGCGGCGTCACGATGACGGCTTGCGCGCCTTGCGCCAGCGCCCGTTCCAGCGCCCCGGGCTGCATCCCCTCGGCATCGACGGCCACGCCAACGGCGTGCAGTCCGGCGATGCGCAAGGTGTTGATGCTGCTGACGAAACAAGGGTCTTCCACGGCCACCTTGTCGCCCGCGGCCAGGTGCGCCCCCAGGAGGCGCTCGACCGCATCGACCGCCCCATTCGTCACGGTGATGTCGTGGCCTCCGGGACAATCGCCGGCCAGCCAGCGACGCGCCAGCACTTCCAGTTCCGAATCGACGATGGCTTCGCCATACAGGCGCGGACGGTATGGCTTGCGCGCCAGGGCCGCGCCGACATCGGGCAGCCAGGCCAGATTCGGATTGCCGCCGCCCAGGTCGGCCAGCGGCGAGCCGGGCAGCAAGCCTTCCTGCTCGCCGGGATCGCGCTGCGCGCGGATGGCCGTGCCCAGACGCCCTTGCGTGACCGCGATCCCGGCCGTCACCAGGCGCTGGTAAGCCAGCGACACGGTATTGCGGTTGACGCCCAGGGTCGCGGCCAGCTCGCGCACGGTCGGCAGCTCCTGGCCCGGCAGCAACTCGCCCGCCTGCGTCAGCGCGCGGATGCTGTCGAACAGTTCCGCGGCGGTTTTCCCGGCAATCTTCACGATAGTCTCAGACATGATATATTTTGGCATAGGACAATAATACACCACTCCCGCGACTGCTGCCGCTAAAGGCGAACACAAGGCTGACACATGAACACAGACACTCCCCTGCTCACCCCCACCATGCATGAGCGGCATGGGCGCTGGCCGCAAGCCGTGTCGATGGACGACTTCCGCCGCAACCTGGCAGAAGTCCACGCGCGCATGGCCGCCGCCTGCCAGCGGGTCGGACGCGATCCGGCCGGCGTGCGCCTGCTGCCGGTCAGCAAGACCAAGCCCGAGGCGAGCCTGCGCCTGGCCTACGCCGCCGGTTGCCGCATGCTCGGAGAAAACAAGCCGCAGGAGGCGGGCCGCAAATGGGAAGCGATGGCGGACCTGGCCAACCTGCAATGGTCGGTGATCGGCCATTTGCAGACCAACAAGGCCAAGCTGGTGGCGCGCTTTGCCAGCGAATTCCAGGCGCTCGACAGCCTGCGCGTGGCCGAGGCGCTGGAACGTCGCCTGCAAGCGGAAGGGCGCGGGCTCGATGTGTTCGTGCAAGTAAACACCTCGGGAGAAGCCAGCAAGTACGGCTTGCCGCCGGACGAGGTGGCCGCTTTCCTGCACCAGCTGTCCGCCTTCCCGGCGCTGCGCGTGCGCGGGCTCATGACCTTGGCGCTGTTGTCGGCGGAAGCCGTGCGCGTGCGCCGCTGCTTCGTGCTGCTGCGCGAATTGCGCGACCGGTTGCGCCAGGGCGCCCCCGATGGCGTCAGCCTCGACGAGCTGTCGATGGGCATGTCCGGCGATTATGAAATCGCCATTGAGGAAGGCGCCACCGTCGTGCGCGTCGGCCAGGCCATCTTCGGCGCGCGCGATACGCCAGATAGCCACTACTGGCCCACGGCGCAAACGGACTAGGCGGCCCTATGCGCCTTGTGGTCGCGCCGTCAATCATGCCGAATGATCAAGATGACATGCTGAAAGATACCGCGTAATATTTTTACCATACTGCTCAGCTCGGCAGCAGAGCTCCCTGAGGAAAGGACGGCAGCGTGGCCGCGTCAAACGATCTCGCGCACTGGCGCGGACAGATTTTTACGCGCCTGCTGCAGGCGGTACTGCTGCTGGGCATCGCCACTGCCATCCCCAGCGCCCTGCTGGCTGCGCGCGAAGCTATCTGGTCCATAGTAGCCCTCGACTTGCTGGCCATCGGCTGGATCGGCCTCATCTGGCATCTGCGCGCCATGCCCTACCGCTGGCGCGTGTGGCAATTCCTCATCGTCGCCTATCTGGTGGGCGTGGGCCTGCTGATGAAAATCGGCCCCGTCAGCCAGATCTACATGATGCTCATGCCCGTGCTGGCGGCCCTGCTGCTGGGCATGCGGCCAGCCTTGTCGACCCTGGCGCTGACGTCGCTGACCATCTTTCTGCTCGGCCTGCATCCCGACGTGGAACTGCAATTGCGCGGCGTACCCGATTCGCCCGTGCTGCGCGCGCTGATCGTGGCCCTGAACTTCCTGTTCATCGCCGCCGTACTGACCCTGTCCTGCGCCTTCCTGCTGCGCCACCTGGAACGCAGCAGCCAGGCCCTGTCGCAGCTGAACGCCGACCTGCGCTTGACGGCCACGGCGCTGGCCCGCCTGAACGACATGGTGATGATCGCCGAAGTGGCCGATACCGCGTTAGGCGCGGGTACGGTGCCCGCCACGCGCATCATCTTCGTCAACGACGCCTTCGAGCGCAGCAGCGGCTATGCGCGCGCCGAAGTGCTGGGCCGCAGCCTGCTGTTCCAGCAAGGCCCCGCCACCGATGCGGACGAACTGGCGCGCGTCGCCGCCGCCATGGCCCGCGCCCAGCCAGCCAGGGCGGAATTACTGAATTACAACAAGGCCGGCAAGGCGTACTGGGTCGAGGCGGAACTGGTGCCATTTACGGATGCGGATGGCAAGCAGACGCACTGGGTGGCCGTCGAGCGCGAAATCGACGAGCGCAAGAAATCGGAAGCGGACATCCACCGCCTGGCCTTCTACGATGTGCTGACGGGCCTGCCCAACCGGCGCCTGCTGATGGACCGCATCGGCCACTTGCTGGCCGCCGCGCCGCGCAACCAGTCCATCAGCGCGCTGATGTTCATCGACCTCGACCACTTCAAGCACATCAACGACGCGCGCGGCCACGCCACCGGCGACGCGCTGCTGCGCCTGGCGGGCGAACGGCTGGCGCAGCTGATGCGCAAGGCCGACACAGTGGCGCGCATCGGCGGCGATGAATTCGTCGTGCTGCTGGCGCACCTGGCCGATGACCTGGACAGCGCCGCGCGCGCCGCGGCCCAGGTAGCCGAGAAAATCCGTGCCGCCATCGCGCGCGACTTCGAGATCGGCGCGCAGTCCTATCATTGCAGCGCCAGCATCGGCGTGACCCTGCTGCCGAAAATGGAGCAGCAGGCGCACGACCTGCTGCGCGAAGCGGACATCGCCATGTACCGCGCCAAGGCCGAAGGGCGCAACGGCATCGCCTTCTTTGAAGCGGCCATGCAGGCGGGCGTGGAGCGCCGGCTGACCCTGGAACGGGCGCTGGCGCGCGCCCTCGATGACCATGTGTTATGCATGCACGTGCAGCCGCAGGTCGACCGTCACGGCCGGGTCACGGGCGCCGAATTGCTGATGCGCTGGCCGCAGGCGGACGGCACGTACATCGCGCCGGATATCTTCATTCCCATCGCCGAGGAATCGGGGCTGATCGTCAAGCTGGGCCACTGGGCGCTGCGCGAAGCATGCCGCGCCGCCAGGGTGCTGGCGCAGGCGGGATCGCCCGTCGCCCTGTCCGTGAACGTCAGCCCGGCCCAGTTTCGCCAGCCCGATTTCGCTTCCCGCGTGCAGGCGGCGCTTGCCGAACACGGCACGCCGGCCGGCGCCCTGATCCTGGAATTGACGGAGGGTTTGCTGATCGACCAGCGCGACGCCTCGTTGGCGCGCATGCGCGAACTGGCGGACCTGGGCATCCGCTTTTCCATCGACGATTTCGGCACCGGCTATTCCAGCCTCGCCTACCTGACCTCGATGCCGCTGTATGAACTCAAAATCGACAAGCGCTTCATCGACGACACGCCGCACGATGCGCGCGACACGGCCATCGTGCAAGCGATCCTGGCCATGGCGCGCCATCTGGGCTTGCGCGTCGTGGCCGAAGGCGTGGAAACGCAGGAGCAGGCAGACTTCCTCATCGCCCACGATTGCGACGGCTTGCAGGGCTTCCTGTATGCGCGGCCGATGCCGCTCGCCGACTTTCTCGCCTGGCTGGCCCGGCACCAGGCTTAGCTTTCCGACATTTCCTGCACGCAACTCCTCCGCTAGAATACCGGCCTCATAGCCTGTACCTTCATCATCCCCTTTGATTAAAGTGATCCCCGATGCGTCTGGTTCTTCCCCTGCTGCCGCTCCTGCTGCTCTCTTTGCTGCCCGCCGCGCATGCGGCCCCTTCCTCCACCGCCACCGCGCCCACGCCGATCACCTTGGACCAGGCCATGGCCGATCCCGACTGGATTGGCACACCCGTCGAAGCGGCATGGTGGGGCTGGAATGGCCAGCTCTACTACAAGCAAAAACGCCTCGGCTCGCCTCTGCGCGACACCTATCAATTACCAGGCGCGAACGCCAAGCTCAATAGCGGCAAGAAGGTCGACGATGCGCAGCTGGCCAACCTCGATGGCCAGCAGATGGTCGTCAACCGGGCCGGCACGCGCGCCATCCTGCTGCGCAACGGCGACTTGTTCGAGCGCGACCTGAAAAACGGCGCCCTGACGCAAATCACGCGCGGTGTGACGGCCATCAGCGACCCGCAATATTCCAGCGACGGCGGCGCCGTGCAATACCGCAGCGGCACCGACTGGTTCAGCTGGAACCGTCTTGATCGCCTGAGCGCCCCCGTGGCCCTGCTGCGCGCGGCCAAGGACCCGGACGCCAAGCCGGAAGCGGACGCCCTGCGCGAACTGCAGCTGCGCCTGATCGTCAACCTGGCGCGCCAGAAGGAAGACCGCGACGCGAACCGCGAACGCCGCCATGAAGAGCGCCGCCTCGATGCCACGCGCGCGCCGGAACCGATCTACCTGGGCGAGAAAGTGACGATTTCCGGCAGCGCCCTGTCGCCGGACGGCCGCTGGCTGCTGTTCGTCACGCAGGACAAGGCCGCCGAAAAGGGCAAGCTGGGTAAACTGGCCCGCTATGTCACGGAAACGGGCTATCCGGAAGCGGACGACGAACGCGCGCGCGTGGGCCGCAACATGCCGATCGCGCAAAGCCTGAAACTGGCCGACCTGCGCACGGGCCAGGTGCGCGAGATCGCCTTTGACAACCTGCCCGGCATCGCCACCGATCCGTTGGCCTCCCTGCGCGCGGAACAGAAGCTGCCGCCGTTGAAAGGCAACCGTGCCGTGCGCATCGACGCCCAGCGCGACGGCATCGCCTGGACCGATGACGGCAGCAAGGCCGCCGTGCGTATCCGTGCCATCGACAACAAGGACGGCTGGCTCGCCAACGTCGACCTGGCCAACGGCGCCCTCGTACCCGTGCACCGCATCAGCGATACGGCCTGGGTCAACCGCCGCGCCGAGGAATTCGGCTGGCTGCCCGACAACGCCACCCTGTGGTATCTGTCCGAGGAAAGCGGCTACGCCCACCTGTACACGAAACAGGGCGCGGCTCCGGCGCGCGCACTGACCAGCGGCCAGTGGGAAGTGAGCGCCGTCGAATGGAGCCGCGACGGCAAGAATGCCTATTTCATGTGCAACCGGCAAGCGCCAGGCACGTATGAAGTGTGCGCCAGCACGGCCAAGGATGGCGGCGCGCGCGAAGTCACCAGTTTGAAAGGCGTGGAAAACTTCGGCCTGTCGCCCGACAACGGCAAGCTGCTGCTGCGCTATTCCACCAGCTATATGCCGGCCCAGCTGGCCACCGTTTCTGTCTCTGGCGGCAAGGCGAACATCCTCACGGATACACGCAGCGACGCCTTCAAGGCGCGCAACTGGGTCATGCCGGAACTGGTGCAAGTGCCGTCCACGCATGGCGCGGCGCCCATCTGGGCCAAGCTGTACCGGCCAAAGCAGCTGGAAGCGGGCAAGCGCTACCCGATCGTCATGTTCGCGCACGGCGCCGGCTACCTGCAGAATGTGACCGAGCGCTATCCCGTGTACTTCCGCGAACAGATGTTCCACAACCTGCTGGTCGAGCAAGGCTACATCGTGCTCGACGTCGACTACCGCGCCTCGCTCGGCTACGGCAGCGCCTGGCGCACGGCCATCTACCGCCAGATGGGCCACCCGGAACTGGAAGATTTTGTCGATGGCGCCAACTGGCTGGCAGCCCAGCACCAGGGCGACATCAAGAACGTGGGCATCTATGGCGGCAGCTATGGCGGCTTCATGAGCCTGATGGCCCTGATGCGCGCGCCGGACATCTTCAAATCGGGCGCCGCCCTGCGCCCAGTGACGGACTGGACGACCTACAACCACGAGTACACGGCGAATATCCTGAACACGCCGGACATCGATCCGCAAGCGTACAAGATTTCGTCGCCGATCGAGTACGCGGACAAGCTGACGGGCAACCTGCTGATCGCCCACGGCATGATCGACGACAACGTGTTTTACCAGGACTCCGTGCGCCTGTCGCAGCGCCTGATCGAGTTGAAAAAGGATAACTGGGAAATGGCCAGCTACCCGATGGAGCGCCACGGTTTCGTGCAGCCGGAAGCATGGTATGACGAGTACCGCCGCATCTATCAATTGTTCCAGCGTACGTTGAAGTAAGCGATATCAGAATGTCGGATTACGCGACGTGCCGCCGCTAATCCGACCTACGCCGAGAGAGTAGGTCGGATTAGCCCGCAAGGGCGTAATCCGACACCACACTCACTCAGTCAAACGGCACCGGCCGCGGCGTCGTGTCGCTTGATGGCGGCAAGATCGGCAGCACCATGTGCGGCTGCTTGCCCGTCAGGGTTTTCAGGAAGGCCACCAGCTTGGCGTTTTCGTCGGGCGTAAACGTGCGGCCCAGCTGCAAGCGGCCCATCACGTCGACGGCCTGCGTCAGGGTCGCCGCTTCGCCATCGTGGAAGTACGGATACGTCAGCTCCACGTTGCGCAAGGTCGGCACCTTGAAGTTGAAGCGGTCCGCATCCTTGCCCGTCACGGCCGAGCGCCCTTCTGCCGTCATCGCCGTTTTATACGGTTCCACCACGCCCATCTTCTGGAAGGTATTGCCGCCCACGGCGGGGCCGTTATGGCAGGCGATGCAGCCGCTCGATTTGAACAGCTGGTAGCCGGCCAGCTCGTCTTTCGTCAGCGCGCTTTTCTTGCCCGACAGCCATTGATCGAAGCGGGAACCGGGCGTCACCAGCACTTCCTCGAAGGCGGCGATGGCGCGCGTGACTTGTTCGATGGTCAGCTTGTCCTGGCCAAACACTTGCCGGAATTCCGCGCGGTAGGCGGGAATCGAGGCCAGCACGTCGATGGCCAGCTCGTGCGTAAAAGCCATCTCACCGGGATTGGCGATGGGGCCGCCCGCCTGCTCCTGCAAATCCTTGGCGCGGCCATCCCAGAATTGCGCCACGTTCATGCTGGCATTGAGCACGGTGGGCGAATTGATGGGCCCGCGCTGCCAGTTGTGGCCGATCGAGGTCTTGATATTGTCCGTGCCGCCCATGCTCAGGTTATGGCAGCTGTTGCAGGAAATAAATCCCGAGCGCGACAGGCGCGGGTCGAAAAACAGTTTCTTGCCCAGCTCGACCATGGCTGGATTGGCCACCTTGGCGGCAGTAATCGGCTGGATCGGCTCCTTGCTGGCGGCGTGCAACGCGCCACTGAGAGCGAGGCTGGCGATGAAGAGAAAGGGGGACATGGTGCTGCGCATAGTCTAACTCCTGGAAACATTCCCGAATCGGCGGCGCGCGCCGGCGCGGGAATGCAGCGCGCCGGCCCGGTCGCCACCCGTACATCGCTGATTGGATGTTGATTTATATTAACTTTGACGGGTTGACAATGGAAATGACCGGGATCAAGGTTCTGGCCAAGTGCGAATCGCGCTTGCCATTTACGCAAGCGTGGCACATGATGAAGGCATGAAAACGCCTACCTACTCCGCCCTGTTGCGCGCCACGTGCGCCAGCTTCCTGCTGCTGGCCGCCAGCGCCTGCGGCAGCGCCCCCACGCAAGATGATGCGCCGCCCGCCCCCGGCAATGCCGGCTTGCTGGCGCAAATCCAGGCGGAAGTGGGCACCGCCGCCTGCGATTCCACCCAGCAATGTCAGACCATCGCCATCGGCGCCAAGGCTTGCGGCGGCCCCGAGCGCTACCTGGCCTGGTCCAGCAAAAACAATGACGGCAAGAAGCTCAAGGCCCTGGCCCTGGCGCAAGCCGAGGCCAGCCGCAAGCAGCAGCAAGCGGACGGCATGATGTCGACCTGCTCCATCGTCACGGACCCGGGCGCCACCTGCGAAGCGGGACGCTGCGTGCTGCAAAAGAGCGCCATGGGCGGCAACGCCGCCATGTAATCGAATGTGCCGGCAACACGTCAGGATTGCAATTGCAGGGTCTTGACGATCTTGCTCTCCACCCTCTCGCCCGCGCCCGAGGTGGTGTTCTTGCTCTCCTTGCGCAGCAACAATAAATGGTCGCCGCTGACGCCATACTGGCGCGTCTCGTCCGACTTTTGCGTAAAGCTGACGACGACAAAGGCGCGCCCGCTCACGTCAAAGTGGAAATGGCTGGCCAGCGGCGTGCCGTCCGCGGCGATCCACACCTCGATGCCGCCTTCGAACTTCTTCACATACTTGCGGTCTTTCTCAGGCACCTTGTCGAGCGACAAAGTAAAGCTGAGCAGACGCGCCGGCTTGCCCTTGTAGCTATCCATCTTCTCGCCGCTGAACACGGCTTCCTCGATCTCGCGCGACAAGACGTCCGCGGCCGACACCATGGAACGCAACTCCGTCGCCTTCATTTCTCCCAGCGCAAAGCCGATCGGCGTCTTGACCTTCGGATCCTTTACCCTGGCGCGCTGCTCGGCTTCCACTTTCGCCAGCAGGTCCTTGCCGTAAAGCACTTGCAAGCCCGCCGGTCCACCCTCGACAGTGACGGTCGCTTGGCCGCTATCCTCTTCCGCCGCCTTGCCCTCGCCCTCACGGCGCCAGCTTTTCGATTCGACCTGCGCCTTGATCGGCATCTGACCCTGCAATCGGGCCAGCGCCGCAGTCAGATCGGCCAGCCCGTCGGCCCGCGCCGCGCCGCAAAACAAACTGAACAAGCCCGCCACCGCCAGGCCCTGCACTCCAATACGTCGCTGCATCGCCACATCCCTTCGGGTCATACAAGGATGCCAAAACACCATGTTTTGGCCATCTGTTGCATTTGAACACAGCTAGCTCTGGTCAGGTAGAAAGTCTTTCTGCTATAATTCGCCGCCTTGGCCTGGTAGCTCAGTCGGTAGAGCAGAGGATTGAAAATCCTTGTGTCGGTGGTTCGATTCCGCCCCGGGCCACCAAGAATTCAGCAGTACATAGCAAAAAGCCAACCTTCGGGTTGGCTTTTTTGTTTTCCTTTGCACAAAACCTCCCCTGCCCCACCGCTGTGTACGCAAACGAACGGACTGCAGCAGCCCAAGAGCCCATGCTGCAGGCAGACCACACACCCTTCCCGCCGCCAGCGCCCTGCGCGACACGGCGCAACGGCCACCTGGCCAGTTCTCCCCGCTACACCGCCATGCGAAACTCGCGCCCGACGCCGTCGAGCCGTTCCGTACATTACGGCACACTGCCAAAGGATGCATCATGAAAACTACCCTGATATTGCTCGCGCTCGCCTCTACCCTTGCCCTGACGGCTTGCCAGCGCGAAGCACCACCCGCACCCACCGTCATACAAGTCGTTCCCGGCCCTGCCGGCGCGCCTGGTCCTGCCGGCGCGACGGGTGCCACGGGCGCTGAAGCCCCTGCCGGCGCGACCGGTGCCACCGGCGCCACGGGACAGACCGGCGACAGCGGTGCCGCCGGATATGACGGCGCCAAGGGCGCCACTGGAGCACAAGGCAACGATGGTGCCAAGGGCGACGACGGCGCCAAAGGCAAGACGGGCGACACGGTGATTGTCGTTCCACAACGCTAATACGCTTTACGCCTGACACCACAACGCCAACCCCTGCGGTTGGCGTTGTGCGTATGCGCTGTACCGCACAGTAACATCGGCCATAACGGCCTACCCTGTTCTCATTACACAGGGAGATATCGCATGCTGACGATCATACTGGTGGTGGCCCTGCTGGGCCTGGTTGTACTGTTCGCGCCCGGCCCCGTGCGCCGCGCCCTGATTACCCCACACCTGCTGGCCCTGTTCAAGCGCATCTTGCCGACGATGTCCGACACGGAGCGCGACGCGCTCGAAGCCGGTACCACGTGGTGGGATGCGGACCTGTTTTCCGGCAAACCCGACTGGCCCAAGCTGCTGAGCTATGGACGCGCCACGCTCACGGCCGAGGAGCGCCACTTTCTTGAGCACGACGTCGAGCGGCTGTGCGAACTGGTCAACGACTGGGAAACGCAGCAGGCGCAGGATTTGCCATCCCAGGCGTGGGACTACATGAAGGCGCAAGGTTTCCTCGGCATGATTATCCCGAAGCAATATGGCGGCAAGCAATTCTCCGCCTACATGCATTCGCAAGTGGTGATGAAATTGTCGAGCCGATGTTCGGCGCTGGCCGTGACCGTGATGGTGCCCAACTCGCTGGGACCGGCCGAACTGCTGCTGCACTACGGCACAGAAGAACAGAAAAACCATTATTTGCCACGCCTGGCCAACGGCACCGAGATTCCCTGCTTCGCCCTGACCAGCCCGTACGCGGGTTCCGATGCGGCCGCCATTCCCGACCTGGGCGTGGTGTGCATGGGCATGCATGAGGGCCGCGCCACCCTCGGTTTCCGCCTCACCTGGAACAAGCGCTACATCACCCTGGCGCCTGTGGCGACCTTGCTGGGGCTGGCGTTCCAGACCAGCGACCCCGAGCATCTGCTGTCCGGCAACGATGCACCGGGCATCACTTGCGCCCTGATCCCCGCCAGCCACGACGGCGTCGTGATCGGCCGCCGCCACCATCCCTTGAACGCCGTCTTCCAGAACGGCCCCACGTCGGGCAACGATGTGTTCATCCCCATCGACTGGGTCATCGGCGGCCAGGCGCAAGTGGGCAAAGGCTGGCGCATGCTGATGGAGTGCCTGGCAGCCGGGCGCGCCATTTCGCTGCCCTCGTCCAGTGTGGGCATGGGCAAGATGGCCGTGCGCGGCACCGGCGCGTATGCGGCCGTGCGGCGCCAGTTCAACATGCCGATCGGCAAATTCGAAGGGGTGCAGGAAGCGCTGGCCCGCATGGGCGCCAACCTGTACCTGATGGATGCGGCCCGCACCCTGGCCGCGCACGCCGTCGACCTGGGCGAAAAGCCGGCCGTCATTTCCGCCATCGTCAAATACCACGTCACGGAACGGGGCCGCGCGCTCGTCAATGACGGCATGGATATTCTCGGCGGCAAGGGCATCTGCATCGGACCCAACAATTTCCTGGCCAGCGCCTACCAGCAAATTCCCATCGCGATCACGGTCGAAGGGGCCAACATCCTCACGCGCAGCCTGATCATCTTCGGCCAGGGCGCCATCCGCGCGCATCCGTATGTGCTCAGGGAAATGGCCGCCGTCAGCGAAAGCGACGGCCGCAAGGCCTTGCGCGATTTCGATGCGGCCTTCTTTGGCCACGTCGGCTTTGTACTGGGCAACCTGGCCAGGGGCCTGTGGTACGGACTGGGCGGCGCGCGCCTGGCGGCCGTGCCCGACGCCAGCGCGCCCGCACTGGCGCCCTACTACCGCGCCCTGACGCGGCTGTCGACGGCGTTTGCCGTCATGACGGATATGTCAATGTTCGTGCTCGGCGGCGAACTCAAACGCCGCGAGCGGCTGTCCGCCCGCCTGGGCGATGTGCTGGCGCAGTTATATCTGGCGTCAGCCGTGCTGAAGCGCTACGAAGACGATGGCCGGCCCGAGGCCGACCGGCCCTATGTGCACTGGTCGCTGCAAGATGCGCTGGTCAAGGCGCAGCAGGGCTTGACGGGCGTGCTCGACAATTTCCCCGCGCGCGTGCTGGCCGTGCTGCTGCGCACCTTGCTGTTCCCGTTTGGCTTGCCCCACCGTCCGCCTTCCGACGAACTGGGCAGCGAGGTGGCGCTGGCCCTGCAAACGCCGGGCGCCGACCGCGAACGCCTGCTGGCCGACGGTTATGTATCCAGCGAGGGCAACCAAGGCGGCGATCCCGTAGCCTGCGCCGAGCGGGCCCTGGCCTTGCTGCCCGACGTCCTGCACATTGAAAAACGCCTGAAAGACACGCCCGAAGGCGCGGCCCTGCGGCACCTGCCACAAAGCCTGTCCGCCATGCAGCAGTGGCTGGCCGCAGCCAAGGCGGCGGGCTCGGTCAGCTGCCAGGAGCACAATATCTTGCTGGAATATGCGCGTTTGGTCGACGGCTTGATACAGGTCGACGATTTTGCGCCCGCTGCGGCGCAACCAACACACTTGCAGGCGCACGGGGCCAATATCAACAGCCGCGCAGCCTGAGCCGGATTGCGGCCTATACTGAATTGAGCGGGTGCTGTGCCCGCTCTTTTCGGAAAGGAGTCGATCATGACGCGCAAATTCATCGATTGCCGGGAATTCCCAAGCGACACGCATTGCTCGGTGGCCATCTCGGCCGATAGCGAGGAAGAGCTATTGGGTATTGCCGTGGAGCACGCGGTCTCGGTACACCATCACCACGACACGCCGGAACTGCGCCAGCAATTGCGTCAACTGTTCAAGGACGGCATGCCGCCCGAACACCTGCCCATGACGGGACAGGCCGGCAACAGCGGGACCGCGCACGCGCACTAGCCTGCCAGGACTTGCGCCGGTTGCTGAAAGCGCAATCCCTGCACGAGCGGCACCAGGGAGACACAGGCTTGAACGCCTGACGCCTGAGCACGCCGGCAGCGGATGTCAATCCCTTGACCCAAGGCAATGCAATATGCGGCCAGCCAGCATAAGATCGCCGGCTTTGCCCATCCTCCATGCGCCACGCTCCCGAACTCCTCCTGCCTGCCGGCTCCCTGGCCAAGATGCACGCCGCCTTCGACTATGGCGCCGACGCCGTCTACGCGGGCCAGCCGCGCTACAGTTTGCGCGTGCGCAATAACGATTTTTCGACCTTGCAAGCCTTGCAGGAGGGCATCGATGGCGCCCATGCGCGCGGCAAGCAGTTCTTTGTCGCCAGCAATATCTTCGCCCACAACGCCAAGCTGAAAACGTATTTGCGCGACATGGAACCGGTGATCGCCATGCGCCCCGACGCGCTGATCATGGCCGACCCGGGCCTGATCATGATGGTGCGCGACAAGTGGCCGGACGTCCCCGTACACCTGTCCGTGCAGGCGAACGCCGTCAACTGGGCCGACGTCAAGTTCTGGCACCGCATGGGCTTGACGCGCGTGATTTTATCTCGCGAACTGTCGCTCGACGAGATCGAGGAAATCCGCCAGCGCTGCCCGGAAATGGAGCTCGAGGTCTTCGTTCACGGCGCGCTGTGCATCGCCTATTCGGGCCGTTGCCTGCTGTCCGGTTATTTCAACCACCGCGACCCGAACCAGGGCACCTGCACGAATTCCTGCCGCTGGGATTACAAGGTGAAAAACGCGTCCGAAGACGCCAGCGGCGACCTGGGCGGCATGCAGGTGGTGCCGCTGGAATTTCACCAGGCGCTGGCCGAGGCGGACAACAATGCGTTTTCCGCCCTGCACCAGCAACCGCGCCACCCGCTGGCCGACCAGCCCTATCTGATTGAAGAAGCCCAGCGCCCGGGCCAGCTGATGCCGATACTCGAAGACGAGCACGGCACCTACATCATGAATTCGAAGGACTTGCGCGCCGTCGAGCATATCGAGCGCCTGGTGAAAATCGGCGTCGATTCGCTGAAGGTCGAGGGCCGCACCAAGTCGCTGTACTACGCGGCGCGCACCGCGCAAGTCTACCGCCAGGCCATCGATGACGCCGTCGCGGGCCGCCCCTTCGATATCAGCCTCTTGGGCCAGCTGCAAGGCCTGGCCAACCGCGGCTACACGGACGGCTTTTACCAGCGCCACCACACGCAGGCGCACCAGAACTACATGCGCGGCGCGTCCGAGGCGGACCGCAGCCAGTACGTGGGCGACGTGCTGGGCGTGGCGGACGGCTGGGCCAGGGTGGAAGTGAAAAACCGCTTCGCCGTGGGCGACCGCATCGAGGCCGTGCATCCGGGCGGCAACCGCGACGTCACCATTACCCGCATGCTCAGCGATGACGGCAAAGAGATCCAGGTGGCGCCCGGCAGCGGCCACTTCGTGCGCATCGAACTTGACGGCGCTCTCGACAAGGCCTTGCTGGCCCGTTATTTGTAACCGCCAGTCTGCTGCGCGGGGTAGCGAAGCAGTCTACAAGTGTTTGATTTGACAAGAAAAATTCCGGCTGGCACTACCTAAATAATTTGTTTAGGCTTCAACATTGCTATACGATACGGCCACCCGCGCCCGGGGGCCTTATCGGCATCCCGTGCGTCCCTGACACGTTCACCGGAATCCCCGATGCCACCTGCCACACCCGCCCTGATCACCAATGACGCCGTCGTCCTCGGCCTGCTCGCCATGACCCTGGGAGCCGTCTTCTGGAGCGCTTCCCGCCCAGACGGCTTCTGGAAAAAGTTCTACACGTATATCCCGTCGCTGCTGATGTGCTATTTGATCCCGGCGCTGCTCAATACCTTCGGCATCATCGACGGCAATGCGTCCGGCCTGTACGCCGTGGCGCGCGATTACCTGCTGCCCAGCGCGCTGGTCCTGCTGTGCGTGGCCATCGATTTCGGCGGCATCATCCGCCTCGGCCCCAAGGCCATCATCATGTTTTTGACAGGCACGCTGGGTGTGATGCTGGGCGCCCTCGTCTCGTTCGAAGCCTTGCGTTTGATACACCCGGAAACGGTGGCCGGCGACACCTGGCGCGGCATGACCACCGTGGCCGGCTCGTGGATAGGCGGCGGCGCCAACCAGGCGGCCATGAAGGAAGTGTTTGAAGTGGATGCCACCATGTTTGGCCAGTTTGTCGCCGTCGACGTGCTGGTGGCCAACGTCTGGACGGCCGTGCTGCTGTTCCTGGCCGGCCGCGCGGGCGCCTTCGACCGCTGGACGGGTGCAGACTTGACTGCCATCAATGCGCTCAAGGACAGCATCGAAAGCTACCGCGCCCAGCACGCGCGCGTAGCCAACCTGACCGACATCATGATCATCCTCGGCGTGGGCCTGGGTGTGACGGGCCTGTCGCACTTCCTGGCCGGTCCCATCATCAGCTGGATCAGCACCCTGCCGGCCGCATGGCGCTTGCAGGACTACAGCCTGACGTCGAACTTCTTCTGGATCGTCGTGCTCGCCACCACCTTCGGCCTGCTGCTCAGCTTTACCAAAGCACGCAGCCTGGAAGGCGCGGGCGCCTCGACCATCGGCTCGGCCATGCTGTACGTGCTGGTGGCAACCATCGGCATGCACATGGACTTGAAAGCCCTGTTCGACAAGCCTTTCCTGTTCCTGCTGGGCCTGATCTGGATCGCCGTGCATGGCGGCCTGATGCTGCTCGTCGCCAAGCTGATCCGCGCCCCTCTGTTCTTCATGGCCGTGGGATCGCAAGCGAACATTGGCGGCGCCGCCTCGGCCCCCGTCATCGCCAGCGCCTTCCACCCTTCGCTGGCGCCCGTCGGCGTGCTGCTGGCCGTGCTGGGCTACGCACTGGGCACCTACGGTGCCTACATCACGGGCTTGATCCTGCGCGGCATGGCGGGGTGATCCCTGTCCTGGCTTGACCAGCCAGGCACGCAAGAATGACGACAACGCCAGCCTTCGGGTTGGCGTTGTCGTTTACGGCTCGCATCGGCCGCAGTGTCCAAAAAATCCCCACAATGTAGCAGAAACCCCTCAAAACCAAATTTCCGCACCATTTTTGTGCAAAATCTGCGATGATAGTTGCCCAAATAACCGATTACCTCCATGGAATTCTGATGAAATACGCATCTGCTCACGAGTATGTCCAGCATGTCGCCGCACGCAATCCAGGTCAACCCGAGTTTCTGCAAGCCGTCACCGAAGTCATGGAGAGCTTGTGGCCGTTCCTGGAACAGCACCCGAAATACGCGGAACAAGGCTTGCTGGAACGCTTGATCGAGCCGGAGCGCGTGGTGATGTTCCGCGTGTCGTGGGTCGATGATCACGGGCAAGTGCAAGTCAACCGCGGCTACCGCATCCAGCACAGCATGGCCATCGGGCCGTACAAGGGCGGCATCCGTTTCCACCCTTCCGTGACCTTATCCGTGCTGAAATTCCTCGCTTTCGAGCAGACGTTCAAGAATGCGCTGACGACCTTGCCGATGGGCGGCGGCAAGGGCGGCTCCGACTTCGATCCAAAGGGCAAGAGCCCGGGCGAAGTGATGCGCTTCTGCCAAGCCTTCGTGAGCGAACTGTTCCGCCACGTGGGTTCGGACACGGACGTGCCGGCCGGCGACATCGGCGTGGGCGGGCGCGAAGTGGGCTATATGGCCGGCATGATGAAAAAGCTCAGCAACCGCGCCGACTGCGTGTTCACGGGCAAGGGCGCCAGCTTCGGCGGCTCGCTGATGCGCCCGGAAGCGACGGGCTACGGCACCGTGTATTTTGCGCAGGAAATGCTGAAAACGCGGGGCCGCTCATTCGAAGGCATGCGCGTGTCCGTGTCCGGCTCGGGCAACGTGGCGCAATACGCGGTGGAGAAAGCCATGGCGATGGGCGCGAAAGTCATCACCGTCTCCGATTCGAGCGGCACCGTCATCGACGAGGCAGGCTTTACGCCGGAAAAGCTGGCCATCCTGATGGAGGTCAAGAATCATTTGTATGGCCGGGTCAGCGACTACGCCGCGCGCACGGGCGTGCGCTTCGAGGCCGGCGTGTCGCCATGGCATGTGCCGGTCGACATCGCCCTGCCCTGCGCCACGCAAAATGAATTGCATATCGACGACGCGCGCACCTTGATCGCCAATGGCGTGCAGTGTGTGGCTGAGGGCGCCAACATGCCCACCACCATCGAGGCAGCCAAGGCATTCGAAGCGGCCGGCGTGCTGTATGCGCCGGGCAAGGCCAGCAATGCGGGCGGCGTGGCCACGTCCGGCCTGGAAATGAGCCAGAACGCGGCCCGAATTTCCTGGCCGCGCGAGGAAGTCGATGCGCGGTTGCTGCAGATCATGCAGGGCATCCACGCCGCGTGCAAGCAATACGGCACGCGCGCCGATGGCACGGTCAGCTATGTCGATGGCGCGAATATCGCCGGCTTTGTGAAAGTGGCCGATGCCATGCTGGCGCAGGGCGTGATTTAATCATCGGCCAACGGTGGTGTCGGATTACGGCGCCTTGCGCCTAATCCGACCTACGCCGACCTACGACATTTCTGGCTTCATCAAGCTCTTGCGGCTGATGGTCCGGCCCGACACCATGAACTCGCCGTTGCCGCGGTAATGTAACGTTTCCGGCAGCTTGGGCGAGGTGGCCACGTGGGCTTTCACGCACTCGAAGATGAAGAAGCCGCCTTTCGGATTGCCCGCCACCTGGGCCAGCTTGCATTCGAAGTTGGCGTAGCACTCGGCGATCAGGGGCGCGCCCACCAGCTCGGCTGGTTGCGGTGTCAGGCCGAAGGCCGTGAACTTGTCCGTGTCTTCACCGCTGCAATTGCCGATGGCGACCACCTGGTCGACCATGTCGGCCGTGGGCAGGTTGATCACGCACTCCATGCTGCGCTTGATCATTTCATAGCTGTGGTTCGCGTCGGAAATAAAGCAGCCCAGCAACGATGGCGTGAATTCCATCAGCATGTGCCAGGCCATGGTCATGACGTCGCTTTCGCCCTGCCAGGTTGAACTGACAAGCACCACCGGCCCCGGTTCGAGGAAGCGCCGGATATCGGCGACGGGATAATCTTCTTTGTGGTAATTTTTCATCTGGTCTCCAGGACGCGGTACGCCATAGCATAGACCAACGGCGCCTTGCCGGGCGCGCGGCTGGCCGGCCGCGGCGTGTCATCGGCACCGCGATTTGTGCCGTTCATCGCAAATTTCTCCCCCTTGGAGATGTTGCAACATAGAATACACTGATCAACTACTCAAGGAAACCGCCATGCGTCCTCTGTTCCTGTTGTCAGTCCTGTCCCTCGCCTGCCTCTCGGCCCTCGCGCATGCGGACGAGCAAACCCGCACGGTAGCCGCCTTCAACGCCATCGACATCCGCGGCCCCATCAGCATCGAAGTGGAATCGGGCAAGGAGCAAAGCCTGCTGCTGCGCGGCGACCAGAAATTCCTCAGCGGCGTCATCACGGAAGTGGTCGATGGCGAGCTGAAAATTTCCATGAAGGACAAGGACATCAAGAAGACCGAGGGCGACCCGCGCATCATCATCACCATGCCCACCTTGCGCAAGCTGATCGCGGAAGGCGCGGGCGAAAAAATCCTCACCAAGCTCAATGGCCCCCGGGTCGACATCAGCTACAAGGGCGCGGGCCGCCTGGCCGCCGATGGCCAGGTCGACTGGCTGCGCCTGAAGGCGCAAGGCGTGGGCGAAGTCGATACGAAAGCCTTGCTGGCGAAAAACGTCGATGTGAATTTCGAAGGCATCGGCTCCGTCAAGGTGTATTCCTCGGGCGAGCTGAACGCCGTGGTGCGCGGCATGGGCGAACTGACCTACTACGGCAAGCCGAAGATCGTGCACAAGTCGATCGCCGGCATCGGCAGCGTCAATGCCGCCAAATAAGATTTCCTAGAACAACAAGGCCATCAGGCCACTGGAGACCGCATGACCGCAACACATGATACCGACACGCCGCTGGTACTGCGCGAGGAGCACGATAGCCTCGTCACCCTGCGGCTGAACCGCCCGCTGCAATTCAATGCCCTGTCCGAAGCCATGCTGGCCGCGCTGCAGGAAGCGCTCGACACGATCGCGCAGCAGCCGCACGTGCGCTGCGTGGTGCTGGCCGCCGAAGGCAAAGCCTTTTGCGCGGGCCACGATTTGCGCCAGATGCAGGCGACGCGCCAGCTTGCGTATTATCAAACCCTGTTCGCGCAATGCTCGCGCGTGATGCAAGCCATTCAAAGCTTGCCCGTGCCCGTGATTGCCCGCGTGCACGGCATCGCCACGGCGGCCGGCTGCCAATTGGTCGCCAGCTGCGACCTGGCCGTGGCGGGCGCATCGGCCCGCTTTGCCGTCTCCGGCATCAACGTGGGCCTGTTCTGCGCCACGCCATCGGTTGCCCTGTCGCGCAATGTGTCGCCCAAGCGGGCCTTCGACATGCTGGTGACGGGCCGCTTCATCGACGCCGACACGGCCGCCGACTGGGGCCTGATCAATGAAACGGTGGCCGATACGGCGCTCGACGAAGCCGTGGCGCGCCTGGCGCAGCAGATCATGGCGAAAAGCCCGACGGCCATCCGCTACGGCAAGGCCATGTTCTACCGGCAGCGCCAGCTGCCGCTGGACGACGCGTATGCGTATGCGGGTGACGTGATGGCGCGCAACATGATGGAAGAGGATGCGGAGGAAGGCGTCACCGCCTTCCTGGAAAAGCGGCCGCCCGGCTGGGCGGCCGTCAAGTAGCTTAACGTTCCTGCTTCATCTGCTGCTGGACGGACAAGCTCAAGGTCCCCAGGTCTTCCTTGCCCAGCATCGGCAATTGCGCCAGCAGGTTGGCCAGGGCCGAGCTGCCCGTCACGTCCAGCTCGGACGACTGCACCAGCACCGTGCCGGCGCCCGTGAAGTCGATCTGCTTTTCCTCGCCCGACAGGGTAAAGCCCGTGAGCGCGCCGGCGGCCGAGGCCCAACCCTGCACGTGGGCATAATCGTAGTGATACGAGGGGCTGGGGCAATCGGCCCAGCCCAGCACGGCCTGCTCGTCCACGCGGCATGGCAACTCGAGGAAATGCACGGGGCCGTTCGACGAGGCGATGACTTTACCCGTGCCTATCATGGTCAGGTAGCCGGGCAAGGTCGATTCCTGGCAGATCACATCCTTCGTGAAACCCAGCAGGTTTTTCGCGCGGATGGTCATGTTGGCGTTGTCCAGGTCGTAGCAGGCCAGGTCGTTGCCGTTGTCGCCCAAAATCAATTGTCCTTGCCCTTGCGCGACGACAAAGTGGTGGATGTATTTCGGCGCATTGAAGGCATTGCGCACGATCAGGTCGAGCACGCTGCTGCCCATGGCTTCGAAGCGCAGCTCGCCATAGAAGGCGATCATCTTGCCCTTGCGAATGAAGATCTGTTCCTTGACGTCGATGACATACGAAAAACGGTTCAGGTTATCGTTCTTCGGCAAGGTATCGGGAGTGTAAATCGTCATGGCTTACCTTTCGCTCGCTTGGATGTAGACCGTGCCCTGGCCCGTGAACTTCACCTGGTACGATTCGCCCGACGCCTGGCCGACGAAGGTTTTCCAGTTCAGGTCCGTGACGATGGTCGAGCTCAGCTGCCCCGTGTGGCCGATATACGCTTGCGGGTCGACAAACACGGGCACGTCCGGCGTGACGGGCAAGCCGATGGCGTTACCGTCCGACAAAATCGCCACGTCGCCCGTGCCTTGCAAGGTGGTGGTAAACAAGCCCTGGCCCGAGGCCATGCCGCGCACCACACCCTGCACGCCGCCCTGGTTGCCGAGGAACATGGTGCCGGCCGTCAAACGCGCATCGAAGGCCAGCAGGGAATCGCTTTCCACGTAAAACGTTTCGCCGCGCACGGGGACGATGGTGACGAACAGGCCGCCCTGGGCGTAAAACACGCTGCCCGTGCCACGCGCCGACATCATGGCGTAGCCTTCGTTCGTGACGGCGCGCATGGCCAGGCTTTGCACGCCCTGGCCGGCCAGGAAGGAGCGGCTGAACGCCACGTCGCCCTGGTAGGACACCATGGCGCCCTTGCGCGCGAACACTTCTTCATTGCCGAGTTTGACCTCAAGCATCTTTTCATTGATCTGCTGATAGACAGGCATCGCGGGTCCTCGCTAACTTAACGTTCGGCGGGCTGGATGAACACCACGCCCTGGCCTGTGAATTTGTGCTGGTACGATTCGCCCGAGCTCTGGCCGATCATCGTGCGCCAGTTGACGTCGAAAACGAATTCCTGGCGGATGTCGCCCTTGAAGCCGACGAAGGCGTCCGGGTCCACGCGCAGCGGATGCGCGGGCGTCACTTCCAGCATGATCAGGTTGCCGCGCGAAATGACGGCCAGGTTGCCGTTGCCTTCGACGGTGGTGGAAAACAGGCCCTGGCCCGAGCTGGCGCCGCGCAAGCCCGCAAAGCTGGTGCCCGTCTTCAGGCTCGTGTCGTAGGCCAGCAGGCTGCTGCTTTCGATGGTCAGCTTTTCGCCGGCCAGCGCCATGACGGTGATCTCGGCCGCATTCTGCGCGAAAAACACCGTGCCGGTGCCTGAAGCCTGCATCACCTGCATGCCTTCGTTCGTCACCTTGCGCTTGAGCGCGCCAAAGAGGCCCTCGCCGCCAAGCAGGGACTTTTCAAATTTGATGGCGCCCGTATAGGCGACCATCGCGCCGGCAATCGCCAGCACTTTTTCATCCTGCAGGCGCACTTCCAGCAGGCGGTCGGTATTGGTGCGGAAACTGGTCACGCGCGACTCCCCAAGAATGCCAGGCCACAAAGCCATGGCTATCCGACAAGATACCGGGGGCGTTACCGCCATGCAAGTGCTATTCCTCCCGAACGGGGGTCTGCGTTAAAAAAAAGGCGTGCCCGGAGGCACGCCTTGCGCTGACATCTGAAACGGTTTACTCGGCCAGCACCGGCTTGGCGCCGCGCGCGTTCTGGAACAGCGGCACGGGATCATTGGTATTGACCTCGACCACCGTCACGCCCTGCACCACGCCAGCGACCTGGTAGCCGACGGCGCCCAGGTGGCGCTTGCCTTCGGCCAGGTTGGACCAGCTCAGCGAGACAGACGCGGTGCCGCCCATGAAGGCCGTGCCCGGCATCAGCGCCTTGAAGCTGCCGTTGTTCAAGCCCGGCGCCAGCACCCACGACGACAAGGTGTAGTCGGCCTGGCCGTTTTGCGGCGCAAAACCGATCACGCACACCTTGTAGGTGCCGGCGGCGGGCAGGCGCAGTTCCACCTGCTCATTGGAACTTTCATTGCCGCTGCTGCCGACCAGCACATTGGCGGCGTTGTAGACCTCCATGTCCATGTCGGTATTCGCACCGCCCGTCGTTTCCGTATCGTAGGTGGCAAAGCGCGCCGCCAGGGTGCCGGCCGGGATCACCACGTTGTGCACGTTCACACCCGTGGCACCTCCCGCCTTGCAGCTGGCCGAAGCCGTGCTGTTGTTGGCCTGGCCAATCGTGCGCGTCTGGCGCACGGCTTCGACGAGACCCGACTTGACGCCGACCAGCGCACCCGTGAAGCCCGTGCCCAGGGTCAGCACCTTGCTGCCCGTGGCCGCTTCGCTGCTGACCAGCGGAATGGCGGCCAGCGACGTGCCGCGCGCCGTCAGCGGGCTGCGCACCGTGTGCGTGCCATCCGTCCAGCTCAGGGCGCCGTAGGTCCAGGTATTGGCCGGCGCCGTGGTGCGCGTCAACTTGACCTGGTATTGGCCCTTGGCGCCCGGCGCCAGGCTCAGGCTCGTTGGCGTCACCGCCACCGTGTAGCCGGGCAGGCTGGCAGAGACGTTGTAGACGGCACTGCTGGCGCCCACGTTGGTCACCGTGCGCGTCAGCACCTGCGTGCCCAGCACGTTGGCCGCCGTCAGCGACGCCAGGTTCAGGTTGTAGGCAGGAATGGTGCCGACGGCCTGGCAGGTGGCGGGACTGTAGACCTTCAGGTTCAGGCCGCACAGGAAGCGCGCATAGTCGATTTCCGACACGTCGTACACGAGGCCGGGATCGGCCGCGCTGTTCGGTGCGATGTGGCCGGCGCCCTGGCCCCATGGCAGCTGGCCCGAGTTCTTCGCCGTCGCATCCCACGACACGGAACCGTTCAAGCCATCGGGATACGTGCTGAAGGCCGTCGTCATCAGCGCCGACTTGATGGCCGCGGGCGACCAGCCCGGATGCTGCTGCTTGAGCAGCGCCGCCACGCCGGCCACGTGCGGGCTGGCCATCGAAGTGCCGGAATAGAAATCCCATTCCGCCACGGGCGCCGCGCCGCCAGCGGCCACGGCATCGCGCTGCGCCGGCGTCAGGTCGGCCGTCACGCCGGCGAGGATGTTGGTGCCGGGCGCCGACATGTCCGGTTTCAGGATGTTCGCGTTGGCCACGTTCGGTCCGCGCGAAGAACGGTCGCTGACGATCGGCGCCTGCACCGTCGTGTCGGCGATCGTATGGATTTCACCCAATGCCGCCGTGCCGTCCGGATTGGACGCCATGAAAGCCTTCAGCGCGTCGCCCTGCGCCTGCGCCAGGTGCACGGTCGACAGCGTGTGCGCCTGGTTGATGATGGTGTTGGCGCCGCCGGCCACGTTGGCGATGACCACGCCCGCCGCGCCCGCCGTCCTGGCATTCGCGCTCTTGTTGACCAGCACGTTGCCGCCACGGTCGCACACGAGTATCTTGCCCGCCACTTTCGCCGGGTCCAGATAAGCGGACGTGGCATCGGCTTCGCCGAAGCAGCGCAGCAAATTGAGGTCCGTCGGCAGCACGCCGGCCAGGCCCGCGTCGCGCGAGCGGATCAGCGGCAGGGCCGGCGTCTTCGCATTGCTCGATGCGCCTTCCAGCCTGGTGCCGTTGCTGAGGATGACATTGCCCGCGTACAGGCGGTTGTGCGTGGAATTGGCGACCGTCGCCAGCCACGGGCTGATGTGCGAGACGGGCGCCGGCACGTCGGGCGCCGGCGTGGATGGACCGGAATTGCCGCCCGACGTGGCGACAAACACGCCGGCCGCCGCCGCACCGAGGAAGGCGACTTCCGTCGGCTCGTCGAAGGCGCCGCCGCCCGCGTTCGGGCCGATGGAGAAGTTGATGACGTTGACGCCATCCTTGACGGCCTGGTCGATGGCGGCCACGCTGTCGGCCGTGGCGCAACCGTTGCGGCCCGTCGATGCGGCCGTCCAGCAGACTTTATAGGCGGCGATTCGCGCGCGCGGCGCCATGCCCGAGGCCTTGCCCAGCGACACGCCGTTCGAGGTGGCCAAGGCGCCATTGTTGCCGCCGGCCGTGGACGCCGTGTGCGTGCCATGGCCGCCATGCCCCGTCAGGCCGGCGACGGAATCGCGCGGCGAACGGAATTCCGTCCAGTGCAGCGCCGCCGTGGAGGCGCGGTAGTAGCGTGCGCCGATCAGTTTGTTGTTGCAATTCTCGGCGCTGAAACCTTCGCCCGTCTGGCAAGTGCCCTGCCAGCTGGCCGGCGGCGCGCCATACACGACGTTGCTGCCGCTGTGGCTGGGCACGCCGTTCTCGTCGAGGCGGTCGGCAAAGGCCGTGTTCTCGGGCCAGATGCCGCTGTCGACGATGCCGATGATGATGTCTTCGCCCGCGTGCGTCTTGCCGCCCAGTTGTTCCCACAGGCCGCCCGGCTTGTCCAGGCCCAGGAAGGTGGGCGTGTAGCTGGTGTCGAGCTGCAGGATGGAGTCGGCGCTGATGCTGGCTACGCCGCTGTTTTTCTTCAGGGCCCGCACTTCATCGTCCGTCAGCAAGGCGGAAAAGCCGTTGAAGACGACGCTGTACTGGTGCGTGATTTCCGCCGCGCTGACGGTGCCGGCCACGGCGGCCTGCTTGCTGTCGAGGTAGCTCAGGTAGGCCTGCACATCGGCGGCGCCCACGTTGATGCGCGCACCCGGGGCCGGCTTGGTGGCGGCCAGGCCGTCGACCTGGCCCGTGTAGGTGGCGGCCGGCTTGTCGACCAGCTGCACGATGTAGGAGCGGCGTTCCTGCGCCTGCGCCGCTTGCGCCAGGCTGGCGGCCAGCAGCAGGATGCCGAGAGAGACGGGACGTAGTTTCATCTCATGCTCCTTGCACGGTGAACGCTGCGAACTTGCCGCTGCGGCGGCGCGACAGCATGCCGATGGCGCCCAGGCCGGCCAGCAGCAGCATGTAGGTCGACGGTTCCGGCACGGCGCTGATGTTGATATTGTCGAGCGCAAACTGGCCCTGGTTAAAGGCGGGGAAATCGATGGAGTTGGTGCACGCGCCCGTATCGTTGAAGATACACGCGTTGAAGGTCAGGCCCGTGAAGGAATAGTTGCTGAAGCCGCCCAGCAGGGATGCGCTCTGGAAATGGTAATTGCCATCGCTGCCCTGGCCCGGAAACGCCAGCGAGGTGCTGACCACCTGGCCGTTGCTGAGGGTACCGCTCAGTTGCAGCTGGCCCCACTGCATGTTGGGCAAGCCGGAAACGGGCGCGATGAAGGAGTAGTCGAAACCGGCCAGGCTGAACGCCTGGTGGTCGGCACGCGCGAAATTCACGCCGCCATCGTTGAGGATAGCCAGGTAGTTGCCGGTGGCGCCCTGCGGGCAGGCGGCGATATCGCACGACGAGCCCACGCGGCCATCGAGGATGGCGCCCACGCCGCTGACACCGCCGCCGGCCGCCGTGGTCGGGTCGGCCAGGAACAGCAGGTTGTAGCTCGACGTATTGAGCGTCTGGCCGCTTTCATACACGTCGGGGGGCAAATTATCGAAGGTCAGGACACCGGCCATGGCCGGCGCCGAGGCCAGCACGGACAAGGTGGCCAGCGCGGCCAGGATGGTGGCGCGGCCGCGGGTAGCGGGCCGATCGGCGGTTGCGGGCGATACCCGCGCATGTGATGGACGATTCATTCTATTCCCTTGGTTGTTGTGGATAGATAGGTCGGCAGGTCTCGCGCCCGCTTTCAGCTTTTTCACAAAAGTGTCAACAAATATAGCAAACCACACAAAACAAATATCATATTTTTAATATCATTTATTTATTTTTTATCTAACTCTGCGATACTTTGTTTTGTTTTATCTATGAAAGCTTGAGCAATCTCAACGTTACATCGGAACAACAATGCCTCGCACCGCAGACGTGCGCGCCAGCGCGCCGGCGCGACTTCGGATAAGCTCGAAAACCGCGCCTGCCGCGCCGTCATCCCCGTCACATCGCGGTACACCTGTTCCATCCTGGAACACTTGTCTCTCGCCGCGAAGCGCCCGGCCACAGCCCCTGCGCGATGGCATGAAGCTTGCACAACAAGGGAATCGACCGCGCTCAGGGAGCAGCACCATGGAACACCATCAATTTGCCGGCAACGGCAGCGCAGGCACGCGGCCGGCCCGGCGCCTCCTCGTGTGCTGCGCGCTGGCGCTGGCTTTTTTCCTGCTGGCCGCCAGGCTGGACCTGGCCGAACGGCTGACCTACGCGCTGTGGCGCCACGAGCACTGGCAACTTGATGAACTGGCCCTGAGCCTGCTGTTGCTGACGCTTGCCCTGGCCGGCTTTGCCGTGCGGCGCGGACGCCAGGTGGCGCTGCTGCTGGCGCAAAACCGCACCCTCACGCAGCGCCTGCTGCGCGCGCAGGAAGAAGAGCGCTGCGCGCTGGCGCGCGAGCTGCACGATGAAGTGGGACAAGACTGCACAGCCATCCGCGCGGCCGCCAGCTACATCCTGCGCGCGCGCGATGGCGACCAGGCGAACGTGCAGGCGTGCGCCGCCAGCATCGCGCGCTCGTCGGAAGCGCTGCATGCGATGGTGCGCACCATGCTGCGCCGGCTGCGCCCGCCCGTGCTCGACAGCCTGGGATTGGCGCCGGCCCTGCAGGCGCTGTGCGACAGCTGGTCCCAGCAGCACGGCATCGCCTGCCATTTCGCACTGCATGCCATTCCCGCCAACCTCGACGACTGCACCGCCACCGCCATCTACCGCCTGGTGCAGGAAGGCTTGACGAACGTGGCGCGCCACGCGGGCGCCGACCGGGCCACGGTGGAATTGCGCGCCGATGCGCACGGCTTGCTGCACCTGGCCATCGAAGACAATGGCCTGGGTTTGCATCCAGACAAAACGCCGGCAGATGGCTTCGGCATGCTGGGCATGCGCGAAAGAGTGGCTGGCCTGCGCGGCCATATCCGCTGGATCAGCGCGCTGGGTAACGGCTTGCGCATCGAAGTGGCGATGCCGCTGGCGGCTGGTGCGGCATGAACGCGGCCATGACCCCGATCCGCGTGATGCTGGTCGACGACCATCCGGTGGTGCGCACCGGTTACCGGCGCCTGCTGGAACAGGGCGGCGACATCGCCGTCGTGGCCGAGGCGGGCAATGGCGAAACGGCGTATGGCTTGTACCAGGAACACGCGCCCGACGTCTGCGTGACGGATTTGTCCATGCCCGGCATCGGCGGCCTGGAATTGCTGCGCAAGCTGATCGCCCGCGACGCCGGCGCCCGCGTGCTCGTGTTCAGCATGCACGACACGCCGCAGCTGATCGCCCGCGCGTTTGAGGGCGGCGCCTGCGGCTTCGTCAGCAAGCAGGCCGACCCGGAACACCTGGTCGACGCCGTGCGTGCCGCCCATGCGGGCCGGCGCTACCTCGATCCGCACAGCGCACCGGGCGTGCTGCAAGACACTGCCCGCATGGAAGCGCAGCGCTTGAGCAGCCTGAGCCAGCGCGAATTCGAAATCTTCCGCCTGCTGGCCGAAGGCCGCAGCGCCGCCGACTGCGCCCGCCTGCTGCACCTGAGCAGCAAGACGGTGGCCAACCACCAGACCTGCATCAAAGAAAAGCTCGACGTGCCCGGCCCCGCCGCCCTCGTCCATCTTGCCCTGCGCAACGGGGTCATTGAACAGATCCACCCTTAAAACACGTAGCGCAAGCCCACATTCACGCTGCGCGGCGCGCCTGCCGCATAGAAGGTCGCGTTGACCATCGGATACTCGCCGTTCACGGCCGGCAGCGGCCGGGCACTAAAATTGCCGTTGGCATCGAATCCCGTCGCGCCCAGCTGGGCCGCCGTCGCATAGTGTCGGTCGAACAGATTATTGACCTGGGCGAATACGCTCAGTTGCCGTGTCAGCTGGTATTTGCCGTTCAGCTCGACCACGGCGTAGCCGCCGCTCTTGCCCGCGCCCAGGTACGCTGGCCCGCCCGCCTGGTGCGCATTGTTTTCATTGCCACGCGCATAGGAACTCGACACGGCCGTCATGGCCAGGCCCACCGTCCAGTCGCGTCCGCCCTGAACCTCCACGTGCGCCTTCAGGATATGGCTGGGCGTGAGGGGAATGCGCTTGCCCGGCGTGATGACGATATTGCCTTCCAGGCCGGGCGCCTCGGCGTCGCTGCTGCTGTTGGCGCTGCCGTTGACGGTTTCCCGGCTTTGGTACGTCGCCTGCAGCCACGTGTAGTTGACACCGAAGTCCAGCGCGCCCGCCTTGCCGTCGAGCGCCAGCTCCACGCCCTGGTGGCGCGTCTTGCCGAAATTCTTGAAGTAGCCGAAACCGGCCTGGTTGTCGGCCACAAACAGGATATCGTCGTGGTTTTCCGCACGGAACATGCCCGCGCTCCAGCGCGCCACCTCGCCCCATTGACCGCGCACGCCCGCTTCCCACGTCTTCGTCACTACCTGTTTCAAGGGCGGGTCGCCAGCCATGGCGTTGGGCAGGCGGCAGGGATTGTCCGGGTCGGCGCAACCGAGCTCGATGGCCGTCGGCGTGCGGCTGCCTTCGTTGTAGCCGAGGTAGGCGCTCACGCCCGAGGCCGGCGCATAGGCCAGGCCGATGGCGGGATTGAAGCGGCTGAAACGGTGGTCGCCGTCGAGCGAACCGCTGCCGCCGCCGGGCGTGATGGCGTCGCGGTTGCGCACCGTGCTGCGGTTGTAGCGGCCGGAGATGGTCAGGGTCAAGTCTTGCTTGAACGCGATGCTGTCGCTCGCATACACGCTCCACGTGCGCATGCGTCCGCTCAAGTCGACACGGTTATCGACAGGCGTGCCATCGTCGTCGATTTGCGTACCGTCGGCAAAGAAGTCGACGGGCGTGATGCCGCGGTCCGGGTTCAGATAGCCGAACTGGCTCGTCTGGCGGAAGGTGGCGTGGCTGGCATCGAAGGCGGCGCCAGCCGTGACGGTGTGGCGCGCGCGCGCCACATCGGCCAGCGCGGTGAACTGGCCGGAAAAACCATAGTTTTCCTGCTCGGTATGGCTGCGGTTGATCATGCCATTGCATTTTTCGGCCGGCTCGTCATTCAGCAGCACGTTGGCTATGCAGCGCCACTTCGGAAGCGGCGTATTGGACGCATTCGCCCCGCTGGCGGGAAAGCCCGTGTAGCCGGCCGCCGCCAGGGCAGCGCGCTCGGCCGCACCGGGCTGGTAGACGGACTGGTCGAGCGACTCGTCGTTGAGGTCGCCATTGAAGGTGTGCGTGTCGATCTTGCGGTAGTACACATTGCCGGACCATAGCAAGGCAGCGTTGGCCTGGTGCTTGCCCGTCAGGTTCAGCAAGGTCGACCTGTTTTCCGTCAAGTCTGGCTTGGTGTAGACGCTGCGGTAGTCGCGCGCCAGCAGGCGCTGTTCCTGCAAGCCGTTGCCCGTCAACGCATTGTCCGCGTGCGCCACGGTGACGGCGATATCGGTGCGCGCATCGCCCCATCCCAGCTTGCCAAACACCTGGCGCACGTCGGACGGCGAATCGTCACGCCAGCCCACTTCCTTGAAGCGGTTGCCCGTCACGTACCAGTGCCAGCCCTGCGCATTGCTGCCGCCATGTTCAACTTCCACGGCGCGCCGTTGATCGGAACCCAGGCGCGCCTCGACGGCGGTGCCCGGGTGACTCTTGCCATCCTTGGTCTGCAAGGCCAGCGCACCGCCCAGGGTATTCAAGCCGAACAGAGGATTCGAGCCGGGCATCAAGGTCAACGAAGCGATCGCCAGGCGCGGGATCAAGTCCCAGCTGACGACGTCGCCGAACGGCTGGTTCAGGCGCATGCCGTCCAGGTACACGGACAGTCCCTGCGGCGTGCCCAGCAGCGGCGAGGCCGTGTAGCCGCGGTAGCTGACGTCGGGCTGGAACGGGTTGTTCTGCACTTCGTTCACGTAGACGCTGCCCAGGTTGCGGCGCAGGAAGGCGGAAATATCGAGCGCGCCGCTGGCGGCGATCTGCTGCGCGCTGGCCGTCTGCACGGGCGCAGCCAAGGCATCGCGCGGCTGCTCCACGGTGGGCAGCGGCATGCTGCCCGTGATGATGACGGTGGGCAAGTCGCCCGAGGCGGCCAGGTTCGCGGCCAGGCTGGCGGCAGCAGGTTCGGCTGCCTGTGCCTGGCACAGCGCCATGGCGGCAGCGGCCAATAAAGTCAGTTTCATGCGGGTCCCCAGTTTTATCATGGTTTTTATGTCTGTCCAGTATCGGACAGTCACCATCGATGAACTAGGGAAAAACTCCTGCCGTGCAAGGAAACTTAGCGCTGCAAGGGCAAATAGCTCTGCTTGAGCTGGCGCAGCACGAAACTCGATTTGCTGTGGCGGATGCCGGGGATTTTATACAGGCGCTCGCGCAGCAGCCGTTCATAGTCGCGCGTGTCGCTCACGGCAATGCGCAGGTAGTAGTCGTAGTCGCCCGAGACGAGAAACGCTTCGAGCACTTCCGGGATCATGGCCAGCGCGTGGCCGAATTCGAACAGGGCCTGGTCGGAATGGTCGTCCAGGGTCACTTGCACGATGACGGTGTCGGCCAGCCCCACCTTGGCCGCGTTGACGTTCACCGTATAGCCTTCGATGACGCCATCGTCTTCCATGCGCTTGATGCGCGCCCAGCACGGCGACGATGTCAGGCCCACCTTGGCGCTCAGCTCATGCAGGCTGATGCGGGCATCCTGCTGCAGGGCCGTCAGGATGGCGAGGTCGAATTTATCGAGCTTCATTTTGCAATTTCCCATGTTTGCAGCAAATTTTGCTGATCAAGGCATTTTATACGAGAAAACCAGCAGCCTTTTCTGCCAGTGCAAGCAGAAAATAGACACATGAAACCCGATCCCGCTCCCCTCCTCGCTCCCGCCCACGACCTTGCGCCGCGCAACGGCGCCAGCACCCTGATCGACACCCTGCTGGCCCTGGGCGTCGACACCGTCTTCGGCTATCCCGGTGGCGCCGTGCTGCCCGTGTACGATGCGCTGCACGCGCAGCCGCGCTTGCGCCACGTGCTGGTGCGCCACGAACAGGCGGCCGTGCACGCGGCCGAGGGTTATGCGCGCAGCACGGGCCGACCCGGCGTCGTCTTCGTCACGTCCGGCCCCGGCATGAGCAACACCACCACGGGCTTGCTCGACGCCCTGTGCGATTCGATTCCCGTCATCTGCATCAGCGGCCAGGTGGCCACCACCAGCATCGGCACGAACGCCTTCCAGGAATGCGACGCGCTGGGCATCTCGCGCCCCGTCACCAAGTGGAACCGGCAAATCCGCACGGCCGACGAGACGGCCGCCGTCGTGCACGAAGCGTACGTGCAAGCCACGCAAGGCCGGCCCGGCCCCGTGCTGATCGACTTTCCCAAGGATATGCAATTGGCACCCGTCGCGGACAACACGCCGCTGACGTCCGCCGCCAACGTCCCCGCCCCCTTGCCCGACGCGGCCGATATCGAGCAGGCCGCCAGCCTGATCGCCAACGCGCGCCAGCCCGTGTTCTATGGCGGCGGAGGCCTCATCAATTCCGGCCCCGATGCCTGCGCCGCTTTCCAGCAGCTGGTGAAACTGGCGGCCGCGCCGTGTACCCTGACCCTGCTGGGACTGGGCGCCTTTCCCGCCTCGCACCCGGCCTTCCTCGGCATGCTGGGCATGCACGGCACCCTGGAAGCGAACCTGGCCATGCACCATGCGGATGTGATCGTCTGCGTGGGCGCCCGCTTCGACGACCGGGTGACTGGCAGGCTGGACGCCTTCTGCCCCGGCGCGAAAATCATCCATGTCGATATCGACCCGGCGTCGATCGGCAAGGTGGTGCGCACCGACGTGGCCCTGCGCGGCGATTGCGCACCCGTGCTGGCCGCCCTGCTGGCGCAGCTGCGCGGCCGCTTGCTGGCGGACCGCCAGCCGTGGTGGCAGCGTATCGATGGCTGGCGCACGGAGAATTCGCTGGCGTTCGACGACACGCCGGACGTGATCGCGCCGCAGGCGCTGATGCGCCGGCTGCAGGCGGCACTGGACGGACAGGACGCCATCGTGTCCACCGACGTGGGCCAGCACCAGATGTGGGCCGCGCAGCATTTGCGCTTCGAGCAGCCGCGCCGCTGGCTCACCTCGGGCGGCGCCGGCACCATGGGTTATGGCTTGCCGGCCGCCATCGGCGCGCAGATCGCCCATCCGGGCAAGCGCATCGTGTGCGTGAGCGGCGACGCGTCGATTTTGATGAATATCCAGGAACTGGCCACGGCCGTGCAGCACCGTCTGCCCGTGAAAGTGGTGCTGTCGAACAATGGTTACATGGGCATGGTGCGCCAGTGGCAGGAACTCATCCATGGCGGGCGCTACAGCCACAGCTACACGGAAGCGCTGCCCGACTTCGTCGCCCTGGCCCGCGCGTTCGGCTGGCAGGCGCATACGGTGAGCCGGCGCGAAGACCTCGACGCGGCGCTGGCGACCTGCCTGGCATCCGACGGCCCGTATTTCCTCGACGTGCGCGTACATGGCGCAGAAAATTGTTTCCCCATGATGGCACCCGGCGCGGGGCATCATGAAGTCACCCTGTCCAAAGGCAAGGTGTACAGCGAGCGGTAATCCGGCATGACCACCGGCCACGCCAACGATGTTGTCGGATTACGCGTGGCGTTGCCACGCTAATCCGACCTACTCGCCCCCACGGGTAGGTCGGATTAGCGGCGGTGCGCCGCGTAATCAGACATCACCACCGGCCGGATTACGCCCATATTCGGTAGATCCAGTAACTTTCATCTTCGCGGCTGGCGCGTGCGAGTTCGGTGGGACTCAGGCCGGTGATGGCGCGCACTTCGCGGCACAGGTGGGCCTGGTCGGCGTAGCCGCCCTCGGCGGCGATATCGGTCCATGAAGCATTGCCTTGCAGCATGGCCTCGCGTGCGTCGAGAAACGACTGTTCCGCGCGGCGCATGCGTCGCAGGGTGCGCATGGGCTGGCCGGCCCAGGCCTTGATGCGGCGTTCGATGTTGCGCGCGCCACTGGCCAGGCCCGTCGAGGCCGCCTGTACGCCCAGGCGGCGCACCCAGTCCTGGATGGCGCCGGTGGGATGGTCGCCGCTCTTGCGCGCCAGCGCCCAGCGCGGCGCGAGGAATGCTTCCACCAGCGCGATACGCGCTGCATCGTCGGGCGCGGCCAGCACGGCGTCGGACAAGGCCAGCCAGTCGGCGTCGAACAGCGGTTCCAGCGGGCGCACCTGGTCGAACAGGGCCGCCATGTCGATGCCCGTCAGCGCGTGCAGGGCGGCCGGATACAGCATCACCATGAACGAGTGCACGGGGCCAGGGTTGTAGCTGACCAGCGGATAGCCGCGCGGCCCGCTGAACAGGGCGGGCGGCATGCGCACGTGCAGCAGGTCGGGGCCGGGCGCGGCCGCCTCGACGTCGCCCGCGACCGTCCATAGCAGGCAGCACATGGGCGTGGCGGGAAAACGGTTCAGGCGCTGCGCGGGCGGCAGCGGCGCGCAATGCGTGGTGTCGCGCACGAGAAAGGCGCGCACGCAGGAAGCGAGCGCGGTGCGCGGCGCGATCAAGCGGGTCAGGGGCGTGGGGGCGGCAGGCATGGCGATGATTGTACCGGCAATTTTTGGCCGCGCGCGATGTCGTATTCGTTCAAGACGCGCGCCCGCAAGCGCGCTAGAGTCTAGCCATCGTTCCCACAGGAGCTTTCCATGCCGCCACTCGACCACGCCGCCGCACCCGCCACCACGCTGCGCCAGATCCGCCAGTTGCCGGGGCCATTCGCCTTGCCCATCATCGGCAACGCCATGCAAGTGCGGCTGCCGCGCATCCACCGCGACGTGGAAGGCTGGGTACGCCGCTATGGACCTTTCATGCGTGCCTGGTTCGGCCGCACCCTGGTACTGGTGGTGGCCGACAGCGAGGCGGTGGCCGCCGTGCTGCGCGACCGCCCCGATGGTTTCCGCCGCCCCCTCAGCAGCTACATCGTCTCGGAGGAAATGGGCGGCAATCCCGGCGTCTTCCTGGCCGAAGGCAGCGAGTGGCGCAACCAGCGCCGCATGGTGATGGCCGGCATGGCGCCAGGCGCCATCAAGGCGTATTTTCCCGCGCTGGTGACGGTGGCGCAGCGCCTGCAGCGGCGCTGGCAGCATGCCGCCACGCAAGGCCAGTCCATTGCCCTCGATGGCGACCTGAAGCGCTACACGGTCGACATCATCGCCGGCCTGGCCTTCGGCACGGAAGTCAATACACTCGAATCGGGCGAGGACGTGATCCAGCGCCACCTGGACGCCATCCTGCCAGCCGTGGCGCGGCGCAGCCTGTCTATGCTGCCGTACTGGCGCTACGTCAAGCTGCCCGTCGACCGGCGCCTGGACCGCGACGTGGCGGCGCTGGACGTGGCCGTGGCGCAACTGGTGCGGCAGGCGCGCGAACGCATGGAACAAGACCCCGCGCGGCGCGTGCGCCCGCCCAACCTGCTCGAAGCCATGATCGCCGCCGCCGACGAACCCGGCAGCGGCGTGAACGACCGCGCCGTGGCCGGCAATGTGCTGACCATGCTGCTGGCCGGCGAAGACACGACGGCCAATACGATTTCCTGGATCATCTACCTGTTGCAGCGCCATCCGCACAGCCTGGCCAAGGCGCGCGAGGAAGTGCGGCGCCTGGCACCCGACGTGGCGCAGTTCACCGTGGCGCAAATGGATAGCCTCGACTACCTGGGCGCCTGCGCCAGCGAGGCCATGCGCTTGAAACCGGTGGCGCCCTACATTCCGCTCGAAGCGCTGCGCGACACGGTGGTGGGCGACGTGGCCGTGCCCGCCGGCAGCATGCTGTGGTGCGTGATGCGCCACGACAGCGTGTCCGATGCACACTTTCCCGATGCACAGGCGTTCCAGCCCGAACGCTGGCTGGAAGGCGGCGAGGCGAACAACAAGCGCACCGCCATGCCTTTCGGCGCCGGCTTGCGCACGTGCCCGGGCCGCTACCTGGCCTTGTTGGAAATCAAGATCGCCATGGCCATGCTGCTGGGCAGCTTCGACATCGCCGGCGTCGACACGCCCGATGGCGGCGAGGCGCAGGAACTGATGGGTTTCGTGATGTCGCCCATCGGCCTGACGATGCGCCTGGCGCGGCCGCAGTGATACCATGGGGGAAGTCCCATACATTCGACCTTCCCATGACTATCCGCCTGGAATCGCCGCAGCAAGCCGACGTGCAAACCCTGATCGCCGAGCTTGACGCCTACCAACAGACCCTGTATCCGGCTGAGTGCGTCTACTCGCTGGACCTGGCGTCCGTGCCGTCCGATACCCTGCTGTTTGCCGTCGCCCGCGATGCGGCAGGCGCGGCGCGCGCTTGCGGCGCCATCGTCGTCACGCCCGATTTCGGCGAAGTCAAGCGCATGTACGTGCACCCGGACAGCCGCGGCCTGGGCCTGGCCAAGCGCCTGCTGGCCCTGCTGGAAGAGCAGGCGCTGGCGCGCGGCTGCCGCTTGCTGACGTTAGAGACGGGCATCCACCAGCCCGAAGCCATCGCCCTGTACGCACGCCACGGCTACCAGCGGCGCGGGCCGTACGGCGACTATCCCGACGATCCATTCAGTGTTTTCATGGAAAAACCGCTGCAGGTGGCGGCATGAACGCGCCTGCCGACAGCCTGCTCGACATCCGCGCGCGCCTGCGCGCCTTTGCCGACGAGCGCGACTGGGACCAGTTCCACACGCCGAAAAACCTGGCCATGGCCCTGTCCGTGGAAGTGGCGGAACTGGCCGAGCACTACCAGTGGCTGCCCACGGGCGCGGACGCCGAGCTGGACGATGCCAAACGCACGGGCATCCGCCACGAACTGGCCGACGTGCTGATGTATTTGGTGCGCCTGGCCGACAAGAGCGGCGTCGACCTGCACTCTGCCGTGCTGGAAAAGATGGAACTCAATGCGCAGAAATACCCGGCGCAGCAGGTGCGCGGCGACGCGCGCAAATATAGCGAGTACTGAGCGAATACCGAGACAGCCACCCGTGCGTGGCTGATGCGCAAAAAAGCGTAGCATCCAGCCATGCGCATCCCTATCCTCCTGCTGCTTGCCTGCCTGCTCCCTGGCCCGGTTGCCCTGGCGCAAACCGCGCCCGTGCCGCAGGTGAAAGTGGACGCCACGCGCGACCCCGTCGATAAATCGTACCGCAAGATGCTGCAGGGCGTGGACCGTTTCGAGCGCGACCGTGCGCTGGCGCCGCAAGCGAGCCTGCGCTTTCGCCTGCTGCCGCGCCAGCCCGGCGTGGACATGACGGGCGTGCAGCTGCGCATCGCCGGCGACACCGTCAGCATCCCGTTACCCTTGGCCGAGGACAACAGCTTTGCTCCCGTGCGCAATGCGCAAGCGGCGCGCGAAGACGCCGTGCTGATCGCCAACCGCAAGGCGACCACCATGAGCTGGCGTGCGCAAGTGATCACGCCCGGCTTGCCGCCCGGCACGCGGCGCCTGGGCGACCTGCGCCTGGAATGCCGCGCCGGCATGGATTCGGGCCTGATCTCGAACGACCCGCAAATCATCGCCTGGCTGTCCAGCATGCTCTATAGCACGGACAAGGTGTGTTCCGAGCCGGACGGCAATTATTTGTTCTTTACGGACCGTCCCCTGTTCGGCGTCACCCTCGTGCATGGCGAGCGCCGCATGGCGTTGCCGTTCAGGATGCTGTACGCGGGCGGCGAGCAGACGCCCGCCTCGCTGCCCTATTGCGATTGCCAGGTACTGCTCGACCGCACGTATTACGCGCCCTTGTGGGATGCCAGCTGGCCCGACGACACCCTGCTGGAATTTACTTACATGGACGAGGTGGTGCCATGAAATGGCTGCTGATCGCCATGCTGGCGCTGCTGGCCGCCTGCTCCGGCACGCGCGCCTTGCAGGCAAGCAAGAACGTGCCTTACGCAACCCTGGAGCAGACGGTGCAAGCAGGCAGCAGCACGCGCGAACAGGTGCGCGCCGCGCTGGGAGAAAGCACGTCCATCCGTTTCGACAGCGGCAATGAAGTATGGATGTACACCTACCCGGCCGCCTCGGGCGCGCAGGGAGAATATGTGATTTTGTTTGGCGGGGATGGGGTGGTGAAGAAGGTGCGCAGTGGAGAGGTGTATCGGGTGAAGCAGTAAAAGTACCCCACAGGCAAAACCTGGGGTCAGACCCGACGGGTACGACCCCGGCCTTTCGCCGTTGGGGTAATTAGCGTGCCTTCAGCAAGGCCCTTGCCGCCACGCCCGCGCCCACGCTGCGTCCCACGCCAGCCGTCTTGCGCTTGGGCGAGGCCTTCAATTTGAAGATGCCGATCGACTGGGCCACGCTGTCGGTGCGCTGCGCCAGGCTGGTGGCGGCTGCGGCCGCCTGTTCCACCAGCGCCGCATTCTGCTGCGTGATGCCATCCATGTGGATGACGGCCTGGTTGACTTGCCCGATGCCCTGGTTCTGCTCGCGCGTGGTCGAGGAAATCTCGTCCATCACTTCCGTCACGCGGGCTACCGAGGCGATCACCTCCGTCATGGTGGCGCCCGCATTGCTGGTCAGCACGCTGCCCGCATTCACGGTGGCGATCGAATGGTCGATCAGGTTTTTCACTTCTTTCGCCGCTGTTGCCGAGCGCTGCGCCAGGCTGCGCACTTCGCCGGCCACGACGGCGAAGCCGCGGCCATGCTCGCCCGCGCGGGCCGCTTCCACTGCCGCGTTCAAGGCGAGGATGTTCGTCTGGAAGGCGATGCCGTCGATGAGACCAATGATGTCGAGAATCTTGCGCGACGAGGTGCTGATTTCGTCCATCGTGGTCACCACTTCGCTGACGATGGTGCCGCCCTTGGCCGCGACGGTAGACGCCTGCGCCGCCAGCTTATTGGCCGTGTCCACGTGGTCGGCGCTGTTCTGCACCGTGGAAGTCAGCTCTTCCATGCTGGCCGCCGTCTGCTCGAGGCTGGACGCCTGCGATTCCGTGCGGCTGGACAGGTCCATATTGCCCGTGGCGATCTCGGCCGTGGTGACGCGGATATCCTCGAAGTTGGCGCGCACGTCGCCGATGATGCTGTGCAGGTTGATATTCGTCTGGCGCAAGGCCGCCATCAATTGGCCCATGTCGTCGTCTCGCACCTTGTCGATGACGCCCGTCAAGTCGCCGCCGGCCATCTTGCGCGCCACCGTGATGGCCTCGCCCAGCGGCGCGACGAGGGAATTGTGCAGATGGGCCCAGAAATACAGCATCAGCGCGACGGCCGCGGCGGCAGCGCCGCTGAGCCAGCTGCGCGTGGCCGTGCTCGTGTCGCCATCGATATTCCACACGGCGCAGCCGAGAATGGCCAGCACCACGCCAAAGACGATGCAATGCAGGGCCAGGTCTTGCGACAGGGTCAGCTTGCGCCACTCGGCCAGCTTGGCGGCCAAGCCCTGGCGCACGACGCGGCCATTGCGGATCGCCAGCTTGGCGCTATTGCCGTCTTTAAAACTTTTATACAGGGCTGCCGCTTCGTTGATCTGCTCGCGCGTGGGCTTGGTGCGCACGGACATATAACCGATCGGGCGGCCGTTTTCGATGACGGGCGTGATATTGGCGAAGACCCAGTAGAAATCGCCATTCTTGCAGCGGTTCTTGACCATGCCGGTCCATGGCATGCCGGTCTTGATGGTATCCCACAGGTCGGCAAACGCTTCGGCCGGCATATCGGGATGACGCAGAATATTCTGTGGCGCACCCAGCAGTTCCATTTCTGAAAAACCGCTGACTTCAATGAAATACTGATTGGCGTAATTGATGTTTCCCTGTAAATCCGTCGTGGAAACAATCGTCATGCCTTCATTTAATACGTATTCATTTTGCGTGATAGGCGTATTGACCCGCATCGTCGCTCCTCTATTTTTTTCAACTAGCATAACAAAATCATAAAAACAATATACCACATCAAGCACCCATGATATATCGCCCCGGCGACAGTGACACTGGTCAAAAAATTTAATAAAAGCTAATTCATTTATGTTTTAGAATTTACTTTGATTCAACTTGATTGATTTTATTGAATGCAAAATTCAAATTGCGCGCAAACACAATAATTAATAAAAAATTATTTATCGGCGAAGCAGGCAATAAATACGGCGTACGCGCCGGTAAAAAGGCGCAAGGGAACTGGCGCAATGGCCGGCACGTGGCGACGCCTGCTACCAACCATAGCGCGGTAATAATATTCATTTCTTGAGGGAAAATAAAAACTGGCGCGAATGCGCCAGTGGGGGAACTGTCTCCAATCCGCGACACAGGCGCCGGAGCGCCCGTGGGGATGGCTTATTTAAAGGTTTTGCGCGGTGGCGACTTCGGACGCGGCGGCGCAGGCTTGCGCTCCGTCGTGCCATCGTCCAGGCTGATGCGCAGCTTCTGGCCCGAGACCACGACCGATTTCAAGTGGTCGAGGATTTCCGGCGGCATGCCTTCAGGTAGGTCCAGCACGCTGTAGTTGTCAAAGATATCGATGCGGCCGATATGCTTGGCTTCCAGGTTCGCTTCGTTGGCGATGGCGCCGACGATGTTGCTTGGCGTCACGGCGTGTTCACGGCCCACTTCGATGCGGTAAGCCGTCACGCCTGGACGTGGACGTTCCTTCTTCGGCGCGCGCGGCGCAGGGGCAGCGTCGCCCGCGTCCGCTGGCGCATCCTTGAACGCTGGCGCGGACTTGGCGGCGAACGGCTTGCGCGGCGCGGCTGGCGGCGCCAGGTCCGGCGCGTCGCCGTCGCGGCTGATGCGCAGCTGCTGGCCCGCGACCCACACGGTTTTCAGCTGGTCCAGCAATTCTTTCGGCATGCTGTCCGGCAAGTCCAGGACGCTGTAGTCGTCATAGATTTCGATGCGGCCGATGTTTTTCGAATCGATGCCCGCTTCGTTGGCGATGGCACCCACGATATTGCCTGGTTTCACGCCATGCTGATGACCGACTTCAATGCGGAAGGTCTGCATGCCGGCGTCGGCTGGACGCTGGATGCGTTCCTTTTTCGGGAAGGCCGGGCGTTCGCTGCGCTCGTTACGGTCGAAGCGGTCGCCCCGTTCCGGACGGTCGTTGCGTTCGAAACGATCCTGACGCACTGGACGGTCGTCTTGCCACGTGGCTTGCTCGCGCGCCTTGTTCTTGTCCAGCAGCAGCGGCGTATTGCCACGCGCCATCTTCGCCAGGGCAGCGGCGATTTCGATGGCGGGAATGTTTTGCTCGCGTTCGAAATCCTCAATCAGCGACTGGAACTGTTCCAGTTCGCCCAGGGCCAGGGTTTCGCTGATCTGTTCCTTGAACTTGGCGATACGCACGTCGTTGACGGCCTGGATCGTTGGCAGTTCCAGCATGCCGATCGGCTGGCGGGTCGAGCGTTCGATGGCTTTCAACAAGTTCTTTTCACGCGGGGTGATGAACAAAATCGCTTCGCCGCTGCGGCCGGCGCGGCCCGTGCGGCCGATGCGGTGGGTATAGCTTTCCGGATCGTGCGGCACGTCGTAGTTGACGACGTGGCTGATGCGCTCGACGTCCAGGCCGCGGGCGGCCACGTCGGTTGCCACGAGGATGTCGATCTTGCCGTCTTTCAACTGCTGGATCGTGCGCTCGCGCTGGGCTTGCTGGATGTCGCCGTTGATGGCGGCAGCCGAGAAGCCACGGGCTTGCAGCTTGCCGGCCAGCTCTTCCGTACCCAGCTTGGTGCGGGCGAAGATGATCATGCCGTCAAACGCTTCCGCTTCCAGGATGCGGGTCAGCGCGTCGAGCTTGTGCATGCCCGACACCAGCCAGTAGCGCTGGCGGATGTTGTCGGCCGTGCCCGTCTTGGCGGCGACCGTCACTTCGGCCGGGTTCACCAGATAGGTCGTGGCGATGCGCTTGATGACGGAAGGCATGGTGGCCGAGAACAACGCCGTTTGATGGCCTTCCGGGGTTTCTTTCAAGATACGTTCGACGTCGTCGATAAAGCCCATGCGCAGCATTTCATCGGCTTCGTCGAGCACCAGGGTTTTCAGCTTGGACAGGTCGAGCGAACCCTTGTCCAGGTGATCGATGACGCGGCCTGGGGTGCCGACGATGACGTGCACGCCGCGGCGCAGGGCCGACAGCTGCGGGCCGTAGCTTTGGCCGCCGTAGATCGGCAGCACGTGGAAGCCGGGGATGTGGGCGGCGTACACCTGGAACGCTTCGGCGACCTGGATGGCCAGTTCGCGCGTCGGTGCCAGGACCAGGGCTTGGGGTGAGCTTTGTTTCAGATCGATGCGCGACAGGATCGGCAAGGCGAAGGCAGCGGTTTTACCCGTGCCCGTTTGCGCCTGGCCCAGCACGTCGCGGTTCGCGAGCAATAATGGAATCGTGGCCGCCTGGATAGGCGACGGTGTTTCGTAACCGACATCCTTGAGCGCGCGAATCAGCGGCTCGCTCAGGTTAAGGTCGGAAAATAAGGAAATTGGTGTATCAGACATGAAATCACTCACAAGTTCGCTCGAATCGCCCAATGCGAAAGAGTGTATCCGCTAGTTTACTCTTTACTGGACCTTACCGGGTGGAACGGGGCGGCAGAACGCCATTTTTTGCAGTCTAAAACGCAGAAAAATCGGCGATCCGCACGCAATTGGTGCAAAAACCAAGCAATATTATATGTTTTGCAATAGATTCGACTACTTTACAGATGCGCCTCGATATTGCTTGCCGCATCGACCGAGTGGCGCAAAAATTCCAGCAAGTCCTCGTTCAGCCGGTCCTTGTGCGTCGCCGCCAGGCCGTGCGGCGCGCCCGCATACACGAGCAGCTTGCTGCCGATGATGAGTTCGGCAGTGCGCCGCGCCGAGGCGGCAATCGGCACGATCTGGTCGTCGTCGCCATGGATCACCAGGGTCGGCACGTCGAATTTGGCCAGGTCAGCCGTAAAATCCGTCTCGGAAAATTGCTTGATGCACAGGTAGGATGCCGGCATGCCCGCCTGCATGCCTTGCCGCCAGAAACCGTCGCGCACGCCCTGCGACGGCTTCGCATCGGGCCGGTTGTAGCCATAGAAGGCCTCGCTCAGATCCTGGAAAAACTGGCTGCGGTCGGCCTGCACGCCGGCGCGGATGGCGTCAAATGTGGACAGGGGCAAGCCCAGCGGGTTTTCCGTGGTTTGCAGCATCAGCGGCGGCACGGCGCCCACGAGCACGGCGCCGGCCAGGCGCCCGGTGCCATGGCGGCCGATGTAGCGCGCCACTTCGCCGCCGCCCGTCGAGTGGCCGACGAGGGTGGCGCCCGTCAAGTCCAGCGCGTCGATCAGGGCGGCCAGGTCGTCGGCATAGGTATCCATGTCGTTGCCGTCAAACGGCTGGCTCGAGCGGCCATGGCCGCGCCGGTCGTGCGCGATGACGCGGTAGCCGCGCGAGGCCAGATAAAACATCTGGTCTTCCCACGCGTCGGACGACAAGGGCCAGCCGTGGCTGAAGACGACGGGCGGGCCGCTGCCCCAGTCCTTGTAGTGGATCAATGTACCGTCGGCGGTACGCAGGGTATTGCTCGATTGCAAGTTCGTGGCAGTCATGGAACGCTCCTTGTCGGTAGACCAGCAGCCATTGTGGCCGCAATTGGCCCGCGCACGCCGCGCGCTACGCCAGGGCATTGCGGTAGGGTAAGATTGTCGCTGCTTTGCTTTCCCGTATTCACTTTTGGAGTTGTCATGCGCTTTCCCCTCGTCCTCGCCGCCAGCCTGTTCAGCACGGCCGCCCTCGCCCAACCGCTCGTGGCCGAAGCGCCTCTGCGCGCCCACCTGTCCTTCCTGGCCGACGATTTGCTCGAAGGACGCGGCACGGGCCAGCGCGGCGGCGACCTGGCCGTGCGCTACCTGGAAACGCAGGCGGCCGTGGCCGGCCTGCAACCGTTGAAGGATGGCACGTACCGCCAGGCGCTGACCATCGTCGGCAGCAAGGCCTTGCCATCGAGCAAAGTCACGTTCAGCGCGGGCGGCAAGACCTTGTCGCCCGCCTTCGGCAAGGACATCGTCTTTGGCGCGGCAAATGGCCAGCAGACAGTGGCGTTCGATGCGCCCGTCGTGTTCGCCGGCTACGGCATCCGCGCGCCAGAAGAAAACTGGGACGATTTCAAGGGCGTCGACCTGAAGGGCAAGCTTGTCATCATGATGGTCAACGATCCGCAACCCACAAGCGCCGAACCGCAGCGCTTCGCCGGCAAGTCGCTGACCTATTACGGCCGCTGGGTCTACAAGTACGAGGAAGCGCTGCGCCAGGGCGCCGCCGGCGTGCTGCTGATACACACGACCGCATCGGCTTCGTATCCTTGGTCGGTACCGGCCAACGGTTTCGGCCATGAACGCTTCAACCTGGCCGGTGCGGGCAATGCGATGGAAGGCTGGCTGCAGGAAGACATGGCGCGCACGCTGTTCCAGGCGAGCGGACAGGACCTGGACGCCTTGCGCGCGCAGGCGGAAACGCGCGCGTTCCGCCCCGTGGCCCTGAACGCCACGGTCAAGGTGCAACTCGACAGCCAGGTACGCAGCATCGAGCAATTCAATGTGGCCGGCATCGTGCCGGGCACGGATCCGAAATTGAAGGACGAGGCCGTCATTTACTCGGCCCACTGGGACCACCTGGGCAAGGATGACGAAGGCAGCCAACGCGCCGGGCAAAGCGACCATATCTACAACGGCGCCATCGACAATGCGTCGGGCGCGGCCGCCTTGCTGGCCATGGCGCAAGTGGCCGTGAAACAGCCGGCGCGCCGCACGCAGATCTTCCTGTGGCCGGCAGGCGAAGAAACGGGCATGCTGGGCAGCACGGCCTACACGCGCGCGCCCCTGTGGCCGCTGGCCAAGACAGCCGCCGACCTGAACCTCGACAGCATGAATTTTGTCGGCAAGACGCACGACATCGGCGTGGCCGGCGCCGAGCGCAGCAGCCTGTACGCGAGCGCCGCCAAGGTCGCCAAGCGCATGGGCCTGCGTCTGGCGCCGACGATCCCGGACCTGTCCGGCGCGTTTTACCGGGCCGACCATTTTGCGTTTGCCAAGGCTGGCGTACCCGCCTTCAACGTGGGTTCGGCAGTGTTTTCCGGCGACGGCTCGTTCGACTTCGTCCAAGAGCCGAAAGCGTCGGGCGAGCGCCTGGTCGCCTTTAAAAAGGACTACCACCAGGTCACCGATGAGTACAACCCGTCGTGGGACTTGTCCGGCATGGTGCAGCAGGCGCAATTTACATTGAACCTCGGCTATGAAGTGGCGAACGACAAGAATTTGCCGGTGTGGAACAAGGGCGAGGCATTTGGGAAGGTCAAGCGCTAGGCATCATGAAAAACACCGGCCTGTGCCGGTGTTTTTACAAGCGTGCCGGCCACAATCCCGTAGGTTGGATTAGCGGCGCAGCCGCGTAATCCGACAACATTGTTAGCGCCGGTGGGAATGCCGGATTGCGCGGCTTCAGATTGCCATGATGCGTTTCAGGTCGACAAACGCCGTTTCATACAAATGCTGGAACGCGCCGATCATGACCTCTTCCACGCCTTCGGCCGCGTCGAATTCGCTCGACCATTCGGCCACGCACTCGTTCGCGCCTGGCTCGCCCGTGACGCGCAGGGTGGAACGGTAGTTCTTGACGGGGATCGGGCCCGAGACGATGGTGTAGCTGTAGCTCTTGTCCGCTTCGCTGTAGCTTTGCAGGCGTTCGGCGATGATGGCGCCGTCCGTGGTTTTCAGGCGGCGTACGCGGCCGCCGTGCTCGGACAAGCTGGTCTTGATCGAGCTCGACCATTCAGCCAGCGACTGGAAGCCGCCGATAAAATCCCACACGCGTTCGGCGCTTGCCGCCAATGTTACAGAAACAATTACTTGGGCCATCTTTAATTCGGTTCCTCATCCAGGTTTGCCGGGCGCCGTGCCCGGCCGGCCGGAGTTGCCCGGCACAGCCGCTATTTTAACGCCCATGCAGCGTTGCTGCTGAACTGGCAATGGCGGCTGGCCTGGCTGGCGAGGCAGTCTTACAGATTTTCCGCCAAGAAAATCAGGGAATTGCCATGCGCCTGGGCGGCGGAACGCTGCTGGTAGCTGTCGCGGTGGGTGCAGTTGAAACCGTGCTCGGCGCCTGGGTAGATATGGATTTCCACGTCTTGGCGGTCTTCGAAGCGCTCGGCGATCTTTTGCACGGCTTCCGGCGGAATATGGCTGTCCTGGCCGCCGAAATGCATGAGCAGCGGCACCTTGATCCGGTCGGCCAGGTCCAGCTTGTTCTGAATGCCGCCGCCGTAATAGGCGATGGCCGCATCAACCAGGCCGGCCGCAGCCGCCTGATACGACAGCCGGCCGCCGAAGCAGTAGCCGACCGAAGCGAGCTTGCCCGTCACTTCCGGACGCGCGCGCAGGGCGGCGATGGTGGCGGCGATATCGGCGTCGGCCTGCGGATTGTCGGTGGCCTGCATCAGCTCGACGGCACGCTTCCAGCCGTCCGCGTCATAGCCCAGCTCGATGTGCGCGCCGGCGCGCCAGAACAGGTCCGGCACCAGCACCACGTAGCCATCGGCCGCATACTGGTCGGCCACGGCGCGGATGTGCTCGTTGACGCCGAAAATTTCCTGCAACAGGATGATGGCGGGACCCTTGCCCACGTGCGGCACGGCCAGGTAAGCCTGGAAGCTGCCGTCCGGGCCGGCGATATCGATCCACTGCGAAGTTGTGCTCATAGAAAACTCCAGTCTGAGGTTGGGGGGAATGCCACAGCCAGCCATGTTACTGGTTTTTCGCGCTGTCTGCGCCTGCCCTTGGTACAGGCTAATACATCTCGCGCAGGTAAATCACGGGACCCGATTTGAAGACGCCGAAGACAACGGTGCCGACGGTGCTGGCCAGGTAGGGATGGCTGCCCACGGAAACATCCACGCTGCCGGCCTTGCCGGCACCGGGCGCCAGCAAGGTCAGGAGATTGGTCTGCGGCAGTGCGCCTTGCGTGACGGTGTATATCCGGTCATCAACGGCCAGCTTGCCGCAGTCCAGCGTTTTCTTGCAATTGACAAACACCACGTCCGACTTGTTCAAGGCACTGACGTTATCGAGCAGATTCGTGACCCATTTCGTGCCGTTCCAGTACTGGACTTGCACGGCCAGCCTGACGGGCAACAACTCGGAACCATAGCCGTGGGGCACCATCCATTGCCCCGACAGCACAGTCATCCGTGCCTCGTTCTGTATCACTGCCGAGCTTGAGCTGACGATGGCGCCGCCGGGATAGGTGCTGCTGGCGCGCAAGCGCACGTCGGTAGGCGCCACCTTCAGCGGCACGCCGGCCTTGCCCGGAAAACGGTAGGCGACCATGGGCAGGGCAACGCCGAGGGTGAATTTCGCGGGCGCCACGCCGGTGATGGTGGTCTGCGCCTTCTTGCCATCGGTAAGCCGGCTGCTGCCATCGGGGGTACTCGGCGGAAAGGAAATCGTGCCCGTGGCCGCATCGAGGCCTTCGAGCAGCACGGGCGCCAGGACGCTCGGGACGCGGTCGTCATAGTTTTTGGTCGGCGTCCCGCCCAGGGCGCGCGCCGTCACGCGCACGCCTATCGCCTGCCCCGAGTAAGCGTAGCGGCCTTTTTCCCCGTCGTTGGCGCAGGTGAGCGGTGCGGCGCACGGCGTGGCGATGCCGGCGGGAGCGCCGGTTTTCACCAGTTCCGTAATGAAGTGGTGCGGGATAAACTGCACCTCCCCGCTCACGCCCGAAGCCTTGGGCAAGGCCGGCACAGCAAGGTTGGCATCCAGGTAGCCGTTGGGGTTGGCCAGATTGAAAGCGATGGTGATGGTGCCCACTTCCGGCCAGTTCATGTCGCTGCTGACAACGCTGCCATTCGTAAAGACCACGCCACCCTGCATGGCCGGCTTGGCTGGTGTGTCCGGCGCGGCGATCTCGCTGGTCGTCGGCTTGACCAGGCTGGCCAGTGTCGGCATCGCCGTCTCCGCCGGCTTTTCATTGCCGAAGTTCGGCGTCACGGCGCCCACACTATTGAGCACACTCATGCTGACCGCCACAGGCGCGCCCGCGCGCTGGGGGTTGGCGATGGCAACGACGCTGAACGAGGCCGGCACGACGGTAACCTTGCCACTGCCCGTCATGCTCAAGCCGGCGTCGCCGGTTGTGGCCGACCCCGTATAGGTGGCCTTCAAATTCAGCTGTCCCACGTCCGCATACGACATGATGGCGGTGGCGACGCCCTGGTCGTTGAACGCCAGGTTGACGTTCGCGCCCGCCGTGCCGCAGGCGCTGGTGCTGTTCGATGCCAGTGGCACGAGCGCCCCGGTTCCCTGCACGAAAACAGGCAGGGTGCCGCTGGCGGGATTGCCATAGCTGCAAGCGAGGTTCAGGTTCTTGCTGGTACTTTTGAACAGGGGCACGCAAGCTTGCGGGGTCGCACTGGGGGGCGCCTGCACGGCGCTGATACTGAACGATTGCAGCTTGGCAGAAACATGATTGACGGGAGTGACCGTCAAGCCTGTCGCCGCAAAGCTCATGTCGCAGCTGCTGCTGTTGTCCGAAGCACGCTTGCATACGAGCGCGCCCGTGGTGCCGGGCACGCTCGTCAGGCTCAGGGTGGCAGTGCCGGCCGTGTACTGGCGCACGCTCGCCGTCGCCACGCCGGTGTTGCCTATCTGCGTCGCCGTGCCGCCAGGGCTGACAGTGACATTCACGCCGTTCGTGTACTTGGCGCTGCAGGCGGCATCCGCACATGCCGTCACCGTCACCGCCTGCGGCGCGCACGTCAGGGCATTGCCCGAATGCTCGATCTGGAAATGGTGGGGCCCCGCCTGCGTACCGGGCCCGCACTTCGGACCCATCGGTTCATTGAAAGCCCAGCCGCTGTTGTTCGTCACGCAGCTGCACGGATACGACGGTGTATAGGTTTTGCAGGTGATGGTTTGCTGCACCCGGCCCTGCCAGCCCAGGGTGATGTGGTCGACCTTGGCATTGCCCGTGATATAGGCGTTGGACGAGTCGAGCGTTACCTCGCCGGCGTCCACATTGCCCTTGATGCCGTTGCCCGAGGCGATCGACAAGGAATTGCTGGCTTCCACGTCGCCCGTGACGAGCAGGCCGGACGCTTTCAAGTCGATCGTCGGCGATTTCAGGTTACCCGTCACCTGGCTGCCGGAACCGATGGTCAGCGAAGTGGTCGCCGTGATATCGCCCTGGATGCGGGTATTGGCGGCCAGGATATTGACGATGGTGCCGCTGATGGGCCCGTTGATGACCGAACCCGAGGCGATTTCCACCGGCCCCTTGGCGCTGATCCTGCCCGTCACCGTGACGTTGTTCGAGCCCATCTTGATGGTCGTGGCGGAGATATTCGCCGTAATCGTCTGTTCCTGCGCGCCCAGGAAGAAAGTGCCACCCTCGGCTGTCAGGTTTCCGCCCGTCACCTTCAGGTTCGGCGGATTGATGTCCTTGATGTCGAGATTGCCCTTGACCGTCAGCGCGGCATTGCCGCTCATCGTCAAGCCCTGGTTGTAGCTCATCGACAAGGAACTGTTGACTGTCACGCCATACGCGCTGCCAATGACGATGACGTCGGTAGAACCGAGCGCCAGCGAGGCGCACGTGTATTGCAAACCGTCCTGGCTCAGGCCGCAGCCGCTGACGGCGCCGCCATTGAAGTTGAGCGTGACCGCGTGGGCAAGGGATGAGCCCAGCAACAATGTCAGGGCGGCAAAAATGTGGAGTAAGCGCACGATATTCAGGAATCCGATGGGTGGGGAGCCAGCGGGCGCGCCGATTATTTCATGCTAACCTACGCCATCGCTGTTGTTGCATTATGGCAGTATTTATCCCCCTCGCGCATATCGCATGATCAAGCAAAGCCCCAAAGAATTTCCCCTGCGCACCGTCGACATCATCGTCTATCCCGGCTTCAAGGCGCTTGAAGCCATCGGCGCCATGAAGGTGTTTGACTACGCCAACACCCATCTGCGCCTGCGCAAGCTGCCCGGCGGCTACGACGTGCGCATCGCCTCGACGGCCATCGGCCCGGTCGAATCGGACACGCTGATGTCGCTGCACGCGAGCAAGGCACTCGACGCCAACCGCCTGCCCGACCTGGCCGTCATCGTCGGCTGCCATCACGTCGAGCAAGTCTTGCAGGACATCCCCGCCCTGGCCGCCTGGGTGGCCGAAGCGGCGCCGCGCATCGATACCCTGGCGGCCCTGTGCACGGGCTGCTTCTTCCTGGCCGAAGCCGGTGTGCTCGACGGCAAGAGCGCGGCCACGCACTGGAGCGCCGTGGACAGCCTGCGCCAGCGCTATCCATTGATACAGGTCAATGCCGATGCGATTTTCGTGCGGGAAGGGAAATTCTGGACGTCGGCTGGCGTGACAGCTGGCATCGACCTGGCGCTGGCGCTCGTGGAAGACGATTTCAGCCGCGATATCGCGCTGGAAGTGGCGCGCGACCTGGTCGTGTATTTGAAGCGGCCCGGCGGCCAGTCGCAGTTTTCCGTGCACCTGTCGAGCCAGATGACGACGCATCCGACCATCCGCCAGTTGCAGGGCTGGATCATGGAGCATCTTGCCGAAGAACTCACCGTGCCGCTGCTGGCGGCCAGGCTGGCCATGAGCGAACGCAATTTTACGCGCGTGTTCCAGCGCGAAACGGGCACCAGCCCCACGGAATTCATCGACACGGCCCGCTTCGAAGTGGCGCGCCGTTTACTGGAAGACAATGTATCTTCCTTAAAACAGGTGGCCGTGCAGGCGGGCTTGCATAGCGAGGACAGGCTGCGCCGCCTATTCCAAAAGAAACTCGCCATCACGCCGCGCGACTATCGCGAGCGCTTTTCCAGCACGGCGCGCTAGCAGGTCAGCGAGGCTTGCCGTGGCGCACGTGGCGCGTGGCCAGCTGGCGGCTCTGCAGGGCCAGCGGTGTAAACAGGAGTGCGCACAGCAGATACGTCGCCAGCAGCGCCAGCCAGATGGCGGGCGTGGCAAGGCTGGCGGCATTGCTCCACCACAAGGCCAGCAGGGAAGACAGGGCCGCACCGAGGAAGACGGGCAGCATGCGGCGCAAGGTCGCGAGATAGGCAGTGGCAAACATGGACGGCTCCCAAAGCAAGGCGGTGATGTCTTCACACTAGCAGGGGCAGACGGCGAAGTACAGCGTGCCGTCCTGCCCCGTCCGTCAAGTGTTGCGCAATGAGTACAGTCCGATAAAATTAATACAACACGATTAATACAGGACCACGGAACGGATCGATTCGCCGCTCTTCATCAGGTCGAAGCCCTCGTTGATGCGTTCGAGCGGCAAACGGTGCGTGATCAGGTCGTCGATGTTGAGCTTGCCTTCCATATACCAGTCGACGATCTTCGGCACGTCCGTGCGTCCCCGCGCGCCGCCGAAGGCCGAACCGCGCCATTCGCGCCCCGTTACCAGCTGGAATGGACGGGTGGAAATTTCCTGGCCCGCCGCCGCCACGCCGATGATGAACGATTTTCCCCAGCCCTTGTGCGTGCACTCGAGCGCCTGGCGCATCAAGGTCGTGTTGCCCACGCATTCGAACGAATAATCGGCGCCGCCGTCCGTCAGCTGCACGATGGCGTCGACGACGTTTTCCACTTCGTTCGGGTTGATGAAATGCGTCATGCCGAACTTGCGCGCGATGGCCTGGCGCGCCGGGTTGATGTCGATACCGATGATCTTGTCGGCGCCGACCATCTTGGCCGCCTGGATCACGTTCAGGCCGATGCCGCCCAGGCCGAACACGGCCACGTTGGCACCCGCTTCCACCTTGGCCGAGAACAAGACGGCGCCCACGCCCGTCGTCACGCCGCAGCCGATGTAGCACACCTTGTCGAACGGCGCGTCTTCGCGGATCTTCGCCAAGGCGATTTCCGGCACGACGATGTAGTTCGAGAACGTGGACGTGCCCATGTAATGGAACAGGGGCTGGCCATTGAGCGAGAAGCGGCTGGTCGCGTCCGGCATCAGGCCGCGGCCCTGCGTGGAACGGATGGCCTGGCACAGATTCGTCTTTTGCGACAGGCAGAACTTGCACTGGCGGCATTCCGGCGTGTACAGCGGGATGACGTGGTCGTCCTTTTTCAGGGTCGTCACGCCCGGGCCCACGTCGACGACGACGCCGGCGCCTTCATGGCCGAGGATGGCAGGGAAGATGCCTTCCGGATCGGCGCCGGACAAGGTGTAGTAATCGGTATGGCAAATGCCCGTGGCTTTCAGTTCGACCAGCACTTCGCCGGCGCGCGGGCCCGCCAGGTCGACTTCTTCGATGGTCAGCGGGGCGCCCGCCTTCCAGGCAATCGCGGCTTTGGTTTTCATGTGTGTCATTCCTGCTCGGTTTCAGATGCGCCATTATCGGGCGCTGGCGGGCGCGATGGCGCGGCTGGCCACGCGCTTGTCTGAAAACGCGGCGCATTTGTCCGATGGCGCCGCACGTTTGCGCCAACGCAAACCTACAGGCACAAAGACGCGCATTCTTGGCACAGGCTCCCCGATTGAGCCGCCGTTGCGCCGTTCCCGCAGGAGACCGACATGCGCCATATCCTTTCCCGCTTTCCCCGGCCCTGGCTGGCCCTGCTGCTGGCATGCTGTTTGGCCCTGCTGGCCGCCTGTGGCGGCGGCGACGATGACGACCCTGCGCCTGGCCCCACCACCGGCAGCCTGATGGTCAGCATCGGCGGCTTGCCGGCCGGCGTGGCGGGCGCCGTCACGGTGACGGGACCTGCGTCCTACAGCAAGACATTGACGGCGAGCGCCACGCTCACGGATCTGGCGCCCGGCGCCTATACGCTCAACGCCGCCAGCGTGACGCAAGGCACGGGACCGCTGGCGCCCACGCCCGTCACGCAGCAGGTGCAAGTCAATGCGGGGGCGACGGCCAGCGCCAGCGTCCTGTATGCGGCGGCCACGACGCTGACCCTGGGCCTGCAGGAGGTGGCCAGCGGCTTGAGCGTGCCCATCTTCCTTACGGCGCCGCCCGGCGACAGCCGTTTGTTCATCCTCGAACGGGCCGGCCGCATCCGCGTAGTGCAGAACGGCACTCTGCTGGCCACGCCCTTCCTCGACATCAGTACGCTCACCACCACCAGCGGCGAGCGGGGTTTGCTGTCGATGGCCTTCCATCCGCAATACGCCAGCAATGGCTATTTCTTCCTGTATTACACCAACCTGACCGGCGATATCGTCATCGAGCGCCGGCAGGTGTCGGCCGGCAACGCCAACATGGCCGATCCCCTGTCGGCGCTGACCATCCTGACGATCCCCCACCCCACGTTCAGCAACCATTATGGCGGCCTGCTCAGCTTTGGGCCGGACGGCTATCTGTATGCGGGCACGGGCGACGGCGGCGCCGCGGGCGACCCGCCCCGCAATGCGCAAAACACGAATGTCCTGCTGGGCAAGCTGCTGCGCCTGGACGTCAACGCCAGCACGGTGGCCCAGCCGTACGCCATTCCGCCCGGCAACCCGTTTGCCACGGCAGGCGGGGCAGGCGGGCGCCCTGAAATCTGGGCCTACGGCTTGCGCAACCCGTGGCGCTATGCCTTCGACGTGCCAGCCCAACTGCTGTACATCGCCGATGTGGGCCAGGCCAATCTGGAAGAAGTCGACGTGCGTCCCGTGGGCCAGGCGGGCAACAACTATGGCTGGAACATCATGGAGGGCACGCAGTGCTACAACAGCGCCAGTTGCAACCAGGCGGGGCTGGTCTTGCCCGCCATCACGTACAACAACGATACGGCCAACGGCTGCTCAATCACGGGCGGCTATGTGTACCGGGGAGCGGCCTTGCCGGAACTGGCGGGGCAATACCTGTATTCGGATTACTGCAGCGCCTGGCTGAAGAGTTTCAGCTACAGCAATGGCACGGCATCGGCCGTGAAAGACTGGGGCATCACGAACGTGGGCAACATCCTGTCGTTCGGCCAGGATGCGCAAAACGAGCTGTACATGCTGAGCGGCACGGGCAAGGTGTACAAGATTGTACGTAAATAAGCGTACGCAAAAAGATGGGCCAATAAGGTGGGCCAATGAGGTGGGCCAATGAGCATGTGCAAGCAGTCATGGCGGCGCACGCCTGAGGCCGCGTTTTTCGACGGGGCGCGGGGAACCGGCTAAAATTGGTTTTTCCGCCGCGCCCTGCGCACCAGCCCAAGAGAACACCATGGCCCGTTTGAAACTTGAATTTCCCGAAGACCAGTACTGCTATTCCTCGCAACTGACGGTACGCACGACGGACATCAACGCCGGCAACCATCTCGGCAACGATTCCATGATTTCCATGATTTCCGAGGCGCGCGCCCGCTTCCTGTTCGAATATGGCGTGCGCGACATCGAAGCGGACGGCACCGGCATCATCGTCACCGACCTGGCCACCACCTACCGCGCCGAAGCCCATGCGCGCGACCAGCTGCTGTTCGAAGTGGGCGTCATGGATTTCAACAAGTATGGCGGCGACATCACCTTCCGCATCACGCGCCCGCGCGACAACACCCTGATCGCGATGGCCAAGTCCGGCTTTGTCTTCTTCAACTACAAGCGCAGCCAGGTCGTGCCCATGCCGGAAGAGTTCGGCAGCAAGTTCCCGCAGGTGAACTGGATCGATTGACAGCAGTTCGATGCCGCCATGCTGTATCCTTGCCAGGAAGATAATTAATTCTGGAGCGGCATGCAATCAGCAATAACGGCAAGACTGTGCTTGGCCCTGGCGTTGCTGGGCGTCTTGCCATGCGCCCTGGCCGCGCCGCAAACCGTCACGCTGTACGGCGATGATGACTACGCGCCGTACAGCTATGTGGAAAATGGTGTCTTCAAGGGCATGTATATCGACATCCTGCGCCAGGCGGCGGGCACGATGCCCGGCTACCGGCTGGAATTGCAGCCGCGCCCCTGGAAACGGGGGCTCGACGCGCTGGAAAAAGGCCAGGTTTTCGGCCTGTTTCCGCCCGGACGCAAGACGGAACGCTCGTACGTGCAACCATATTCGGCCGTGCTGCACCGCGAATCGGTGGTGCTGTTTTGCCATGACGCCGTCATGCGCACGCCGCGCACGCACTTCCCGACCGACTTTGCGGGCCTGACCATTGGCGTCAACACGGGTTTTTTGCTGTCGGAAAAGTTGATGGCGCCAGCCCGCCAGGGGCTGCTGCGCCTGGAAGCGGCCAAGGGGAATGAAGCGAACCTGAAGAAACTGGCCCTGCGGCGCATCGATTGCTACGCCAGCGACCGCGGCGCGGCACGCCACACGGCGCGCCAGCTTCAAGACGAACTGGCCGGCTACGGCTTTCAATTGCGCGAAGTGCTGGAATTGTCGTCCGAAGCCACCTACATCGCCTACAGCGCGCGCAACACGCCCGCCTACAAGGCCGATTTCATCGAGAGGATGAATGCCGCCCTGCTCGCCATGCGGCAGAACGGCGAGCTGGCGCGCATCGAAGGCGCTTACCTGCGCTGATTTACTACTTGCTCACTACTTGCGCGCATGACGCTTCACCTTGACGCCAAAGGTATCGGAAAACCAGTCATCGATCATCAGCTTTTCATAGCGCAACTTTTCATTGCTGAAGTAAGGATTGATGCGGCTCAGGTATGACATATCGGACAGGGCCGCATTGCCGCTGCTGATGACCTTGCCATCCTGTTCGAGCACATACTGCAAGCGCATGCGCGGCCAGTCGACCCGGCCATTCATGACGCGGATATCATGGCCGGCACGCAGCGAAGGATTTTCACGTCCCGCCAGGTCCACGTCCGTGACGTCGATTTTCAAGGTCCGCCCGGGCGGCAGCGCCGTACCCAGCTTCTCGAAATGCCGGGTCAGCTCCTTCAGTACGTCTTCCCGTTCGTTAGGATCGAACGGCACATCCGTGAATTGATCCGGTTTGCTGAAATGCACTTCGGTTCCTGCCCAGGCCGCGCTGCTGGCCAGCAAGGCCAGGCCGGCGATCAGGGCGCGCGTTGTCTTCTTTTTCATGATGTAATCCTTTCAGGAAAAATATGGGTGGCGCATGAGCCACTTTTTATCCGATTCACTATACCCCCATGCGCCGCCGTTCAAAGCGAAATTCATACCTTGTTACCTTTTCCTACGGCAACTCTGACAAGACCGGCCGCCACTTTTTTGCAGATTCATTAGCAATATTAATTAAAACAAAGTATTGTCTTGAAAATATAGTTGCCTAAGCGATAAAGTATAGATAGTGTCGGCAGCACGGATTTAAAGTGCTTTTTTAGCACGTGTGTTGCATGATTTTAGTCAATTGTTCTTGCTTATTGTTAATACTTAGCTGTCAGTCTACAATCGACAAAATGCGCCCGAAAAACGCGCAACGCCGGTCATGGCGCACAGGAATTCCTGGCGCGGGCGTCTCAGCATTGCGTCAGTTATGCCTTTTAGCGGAACTCGCCCTTATGTCATTTTTGTCTTCAGCATCGCCCAAGTTACCTCCCTGGAAAGTCCTGCTCGTCGATGATGAACCCGACATCCACGACATCACCAAACTGACGCTGAGCCGTTTCCGCCTCGAAGGCCGCGCGCTGAGCTTCGTGCACGCGTACAGCGGCGCCGAAGCCAAGCAGGTGCTGGCGCGCGAAGAAGGCATCGCGCTCGTCTTCCTCGACGTGGTGATGGAACGCGAAGACAGCGGCCTGGAAGTGGCGCGCTGGATGCGCGAAGACCTGGGCAACCAGTTTACGCGCATCGTGCTGCGTACGGGACAGCCGGGACAGGCGCCGGAAGAACGGGTGATCGTCAACTACGACATCAACGACTACAAGGAAAAGACGGAACTGGACCGCACCAAGCTGTTCACCACCACCTTTGCCGCCCTGCGCGCCTACCGCGACATCATGAAGGTGGAAGAGGCGCGCCAGGCCCAGCTCCATTACCGCGAAGGACTCGAGCGCGTCATCGCCGCCTCGGCGCACATCTTCAAGCAGCGCAACCTGCGCGACTTCGCCAGCGGCCTGCTGCAGCAAGTCGTCGCCCTGCTGCGCCTCGAAACGAGCATGCTGCTGCGCCTGCGCGGCGCCAGCGCCATCACGGGCGAGCAGGACTATGAAATCCTCGCGCAGATCGGCGACCATGAAGCCGATGGCGGCATCCTCAGCCCGTCCCTGCTGTCGCAGCTGGACGACGCCAAGAGCAACAAGATTTCGCGCCTGCATGGCGACACCTATGTCGGCTATTTCCCGAACAGCAGCGGCAAGGCGTCCTTGCTGGTACTCAAAGGTGTGGAAGAAATCTCCGATCTCGACGCGCAATTGCTGGAAGTATTCTGCTCGGGCGTGGCCATCGCCTTCGACAACATCCTGCTGACGCAGGAAATCACCGATACCCAGGCCGAGCTGATCCTGCGCCTGGGCGACGTGGTCGAATCGCGCTCGCACGAAGGCGGCAACCACGTGCGCCGCATGGCCGAAGTGTGCCAGCTGCTGGCGCAGGCGTCCGGCATGTCGGAAGAGGAAACCATGGTGCTGCGCCACGCGGCGCCCATGCACGACATCGGCAAGATCTCCACCCCCGACGCCGTGCTGCTCAAACCGGGCAAGCTCGATGCGGCCGAATGGGAAATCATGAAGCAGCATCCGACGGTAGGCATGTCCATCCTCGACGGCTCGCAGCGCCCGCTCCTGAAGGCGGCCGCCGTGATCGCCCACCAGCACCATGAAAAATTCGACGGCAGCGGCTACCCGCAAGGCCTGGTCGGCGAAAACATCCACAAATACGCGCGCATCGCCGCCGTCGCCGACGTCTTCGACGCCCTCATGCACAAGCGCTGCTACAAGGATGCCTGGCCCCTGGAGCGCGTCGTCAGCTACCTGCGCGAAGTGAGCGGCAGCCACCTCGATCCGCAGTATGTGGAGTTGCTGATTGCGAATCTGGATGAGGCGCTGGCGTTGAATCAGCGCTTCCCGGATTAGCATGCGTACGTCGGATTACGCGGCTGCGCCGCTAATCCGACCTACGTGGTTTCGGTCCAAGCCCCCAACACGGGCACTCCGGGCCAAGCGGGCCTGAAAAATGTCGAGGGCAAGGCGCAGCGACGCAGACAGTACGCATGTACGGCAAGGAGCTGCAACGCCGCCATCGGTATTTTCTCAGGCCCGCGTCTCCGGCCCGCCGTTTTTAGCCGCCGGCGTCGGATTACGCGCAAGCGCTAATCCGACCTACGTGGTTCTAATGGGAAGCGTATCTTGTAATGCAATCCCATGCCCGGCGCACTAACCACCTTCACCGTCCCTCCCAGCGGCCCCGTCACCAGGTTGTACAGGATATGCGCGCCGAGTCCGCTGCCGCCCGAGCCCCGCTTCGTCGTGAAGAAGGGGTCGAACAGCTGTGCCAGAGTGGCGCTGTCCATGCCCATGCCATCGTCGCTGTAGTCAAGTTCCAGCATGTCGCCCACCGTCCTGGCGGACAGCTTGATCTTGCCCGGCTCGCCTTCGGCAAAGCCGTGCACCAGTGAATTGACCACCATGTTCGTGACGATCTGCGAGACGGCGCCCGGATAGCTGCGCAGCTGCACCTCGGGCGCGCAGTCGATCTCCACTTTGACCGGCTTGCCCTTGAGCTTGGGCTGCAGGGACAGCAGGACTTCATCGAGGTATTTGCGCAAATTAAAGCTGCGCAATTCGTCCGACGACTGGTCCACGGCCACCTGCTTGAAGCTGCGCACCAGCGCCGCGGCGCGCTGCGTGTTCGTCGTCATGATGCGCAGGGTCTGGTCGATGATATCGAAGAATTGCCGCAAGCCGTCTTCATCGAGCTGGCCGCCTTCCAGGTCTTCGCGCGTGAGTTTCAATTCCTGCACCAGGTGGCTGGTGGCCGTGACGCAAATACCCAGCGGCGTATTGATTTCATGCGCCACGCCCGCCACCAGGCGCCCCAGGGACGCCAGCTTTTCCTGGCGCACCAGTTCCGACTGCGCTTCCTGCAAGGCGCTCAGTGCGCTGTTCAGGGCCGCGTTCTGCTCTTCCAGCGCTTCCTTGGCCTGGCGCATGGCGCTGTCGGCCTGGATGCGGGCCATCGCCACGGCCACGTGGCTGGCCATGAAGGCCAGCACGTCCAGTTCCGCCTGGCCATACACGACGGATTCGTCGTAGCTTTGCACGATGATCACGCCATATTTGCGCTCGCCCAGCAGCATGGGCGCGCCCATCCAGCTGGCGATGCCGACATTGCCCAGCGGCTCGTCCATCTCGCCGCTGGCCACCAGCGCCGCATAGCTGCTGGCATCGAGCAGGCAAGCCTTGCGCCGCGCCAGCACGTACGAACTCATGCCGATGCCGTAATGAAAGCGTTTCACGGGCGCCTGCGCATCCTTCTCGTCGACGAAATACGGGATCGTGATGTCCTTGTTGTCCGGGTGGTACAGGGCGATGAGGAAATTCTTGGCCGTCACCAGTTCGCTGATGATGGCGTGCAGGCGCGCATACAGGGTCGTCGCGTCGGCCGCCTGCGCCGACAGGTTGGCGATTTCATACAGCGCATGCTGGAGGTTTTCCGCGCGCCGCCGCTCGGCCACCTCGTGCGCCAGCAGGGCCGTGCGCTCCTGCACCGCCTTTTCCAGCCGGTCCATGCTTTGCATGCCTTGCAGGGCGCTCGACACGTGCGTGGCGATCAGCGCGAACAGGGCCTGGTCTTCCAGGCTGAAGCGGTGCTGCGCATCATAGCTCTGGATGACGATGGCGCCCAGCACCTGATGCTGCTGGTCCAGCAGCGGACAGCCTATCCAGTGCTCGGCCGCCGTGCCGCCGCCCCAGGCGCCGCCGCCGATGGCGCGCATGGCGTCGTCGTCGGCCGTCATCACCAGCTGCTTGCGGTTGACGATGACCCACGCCGTGGGCGACTGCGCGGCGCTGGCCAGGCGCACGCCCTCGTCCGGGTCGGGCGCGGCGTCGAATTCATCGACAAAATAGGGAAAGCGCACGAGGCCGTCGTCATGGTCGCTGAGCGCCACGTAAAAGTTCGCCGCATACATGATGCGCCCCAGCGCCGCATGCACCGCCTGCAGGAATTCGCTGATATCGCTGCAGGTGCTCGAGCGCTGCCCGATCTCCAGCAACACGGTTTGAACGGCTTCCAGACGGCTGAGACGGCTTTCCATGGGTGACTATGTACCTTGTGCAAGTATATGTTCTGAAAATCAATATTATCAGTTCAGCCCGGCCTTGGCACGGCATAAAACGGAGAATCTTGCCTTGAGGCAGAGCAACGCACGCCACGCGCACATTTGCCACGCTGGCAATACAGTGGCAGACTAGGCCCCTTCCTACAGACCAGACTGTCCTCATGACCGCCACGCTACGCGCCTCGCTTCGTCCCTATACCCTCGCCGGCCTGCTGGCCTTTGCCGCGCTGGGCATGCCGCCGCTGTGCGCCGCGCCAGCCAAGGCACCGGCGGCGGAAACGGCCGATGGCGGACGCTATTTCGGCCCCCTCGTCGCGGGCAAGATGCATGGCCAGGGCCGGCTCGAATACGCGAGCGGCGCGTTCTACGAAGGGGGCTTCGCGCGCGGCGTGTTTTCCGGCCAAGGCAAGCTGCGCCAGGCTTCGGGCGTCGAATACACGGGCGCCTTCCGCCAGGGCGCCTTCGATGGCATCGGCCGCTACACCTCGCCCAAGGGCGAGATCTATGCGGGCAACTTCGTCAAGGGCAGCTTCGAGGGACAAGGCCGCTTCCAGGGTGCCGACGGCGCCACCTTCGAAGGCCATTTCAAGCACTGGCGCCCGCACGGCGCCGGCAAACTGACCGACACGGACGGCACCGTCTTCGAGGGCGACTTCGTCCAGGGCCAGGTGCAGGGCAAGGCCGAGGTCACCACCAGCGACGGCATCCACTACGAAGGCGAGCTGAAAGACTGGAAATTCGAAGGTGAAGGCGTGCTGCGCACGGCCGACGGCGACGAATACCGGGGCGGCTTCAAGAATGGCCAGTTCGACGGCAAGGGCGTGCTGCGCTACGCCGTGGCGCAAGCGGACGGCCGGCGCGAAGACAGCGGCAACTGGACGGAAGGCCAGCTGGACGACCCGGCCCTGGACAAGCTCACGCGCGACAATATCGAACTGGCCCTGTACAACCAGCGCAGCCTGCTCGACGGCGCCCTGGCCCGCATCGCGCCGCGCGATGCGGCGAAAAAGATCAATCTGTATTTGCTGGGCGTGGCCGGCGATGGCGCGCAGGAAGTGTTCCACCGCGAAACGGCCTTCGTGCAGCGCCAGTTCGACCGCGATTACGGTACCGTGGGCCGCTCCTTGATGCTGGTCAATAGCCGCAACACGGTGGCCCAGCAGCCGATGGCCACGCGCACCAGCATCGCGGCCAGCCTCGACACGCTGGGCGCGAAGATGGACAAGGCCAACGACATCCTGTTCCTGTTCCTCACCAGCCACGGCTCGCCCGAGCACGAACTGGCGCTGGCGCAAAACGGCATGGACTTGCACAGCCTGCCCGCGCAGGAGCTGGCGTCCATGCTCAAGCACAGCGGCATCCGCTGGAAAGTCATCGTGATCTCGGCCTGCTATGCGGGCGGATTCATTGCGCCCTTAAAAGATGATAATACCCTCATCATCACGGCCGCGCGCAGCGACCGCACCTCGTTCGGCTGCGACGACCAGAACGATTTTACGTATTTCAGCGAAGCGTATTTCAAGGAAGCCTTGCCGAAGAGCGCTGGCTTTGCGGAAGCCTTCGACAAGGCCAAAGTGCTGGTGCAGGCGCGCGAAGCGGCCGACTTTAACGAAGGCGGCATGGAAGCGGAAGAGCATTCCGAGCCGCAACTGTTCCAGGGCAAGGCCATCGCCGCGCAGCTGAAGGCGTGGCGCGCCCAGCCCCGCTAAGCGCTTCTTTCTGTACAATAGCCGTCACCATGCGCCGATTCTTCCTCATTTTTCTGCTGTTCGTGCTTCCGCTCCAGATGTCCTGGGCCGCGGCGAGCGCGTATTGCCTGCACGAGGAAGGCAAGGCGGCGCAGCACCTGGGCCACCACAGCCACCAGCACAAGGCAGATGCGGACAAGCAGCCTGCCGGCGACAAAAAAGTGGCGGACCAGCAGAAAAAAGGCCAGCCGCACAGCGACTGCAACGTCTGCCACGGCATCGGCCATGCATGGCTGCCAGCCGGCTCCAGCCTGCCCATCGGCGACACGGCGTCCGTCAACGCGGACACTTCCCCCTTCTTTTACGCTTCCCACATCCCGGACGCTCCCAAGCGCCCTGACTGGTCGTCGGCCATCTAGGCCGACGGGACGTTTCAATCGCTTATCGCAGTAAGTCAGGCGCAGGCCTGCGCGTCCCGTCGAATTCTTTTCCATGCTTTTGGAGAATTCGATGTACCGATTCATTTTCTTGCTATCCGCTGGCCTGCTGGCCGGCAACTTTGCCCATGCACAAGCTCCACAGGAGCCTGCCGGTCCCCTGACCCTGCCCGCCGCGCTGCTGCTGGCCGAGGGCGGCAACGCCACCCTGTCGGCCGCCCGCCACGAACTGGCGGCGCAGGGCGGCGCCCTGCAGCAGGCGCGCGCCCTGCCCAATCCGGAACTGCAAACCGTGCGGGAAGACACGCGGCGCGCCACGCGCAGCACCACGGTGCAACTGAACCAGCTCATCGAACTGGGCGGCAAACGCGGGGCGCGCGCCGCCGTTGCCCAGCGCGGCGCAGACCTGGCGCAAGCGGGCCTGTCAATGCAGCAAGCCGACACGCGCGCCGCCGTCACGAGTGCCTTTGTCGACGTGCTGGCCGCGCAGGAAGGCTTGCGCCTGGCCGACAGCGCACAGGCCCTGGCCGCGCGCGCCAGCGACATCACGGCGCGCAGGGTAACGGCCGGCAAGGCCTCGCCCGTCGAGGAAACGCGCGCCAGGGTCGCCGAAGCGAGCGTGCGGCTGGAGCTGAACCTGGCCCGCAGCACCCTGGCCAGCGCCCGCAAGCGCCTGGCCGCCCTGTGGGGCAACGCCACGCCGCGCTTCAGCGTCGCCGAGGGACGGCTGGAAACCTTGCCCGAACTGCCACCGGCCAGCGAACTGGCGGCGCGCCTGGAGCAAGCCCCGGCTGTGCGCCAGGCGCAAAGCGCGCTGGCCCAGCGGCAAGCCATGCTCGACGTGGAACAGCGGCGCGCCACGCCCGACGTCACGGTCAGCATCGGCATGAAGCGCTCGGAAGAGCTGGGCCGCAACCAGGCCATCATCGGCCTGGCCCTGCCGCTGCCACTGTTCGACCGCAATGCGGGCAACAAGCTCGACGCCCTGCGCCGCAGCGACAAGGCCAGCGACGAGCTGGCCGCCGCCCGCATCGCCGTGCAAACGGACGTGGCCGCCGCCACCGAACGCCTGGCCACGGCCCGGCTCGACGTGGAAAGCTTGCGCCAGGACATCTTGCCCGGCGCCCAAAGCGCCTACGACGCGGCCAGCAAAGGTTTCGAGTTCGGCAAGTTCGCCTTCCTCGACGTGCTCGATGCCCAGCGCACCTTGCTGCAAGCCAAAAACCAATACCTGCGCGCGCTGACGGAAGCGCAACACGCCGCCGCCGACATCGAACGCCTGCTGGGTACACCAGCTCCCCTGTAAGGAACACCATCCATGAACATCACACTCAACAAAAAACAGGCGGTCGCCATGGCTTCCATCGCGGCCGCCGGCGTCGTGCTGGCCATCCTCATCCTCGGCACGGGGAAATCCAGCGCCCCGCCGGCCCTTGCCGTCAAGGCGGAAGCACATGCTGAAAAGAAAGACGAACACGGCCACGAAGAAGTGGAAGGCAAGCTGGAATTGACGGCGGCGCAAAGCAAGGCCGCCGGCGTCGTCATCGCCACGGCCGCGCCCGGCCGCATCAAGACGACGGTCGCCCTGCCCGGTGAAATCCGGTTCAATGAAGACCGCACGGCCCACGTCGTGCCGCGCCTGGCCGGCGTGGTCGAAACGGTGCAGGCGGACCTGGGCCAGCTTGTCAAGAAGGGACAAGTGCTGGCCGTCATCGCCAGCACGGAATTGTCGGAACAGCGCAGCGCGCTGCTGTCGGCGCAGCGGCGCTTGTCGCTGGCCCGCTCCACGTATGAGCGCGAAGAAAAACTGTGGCGTGAGAAAATTTCAGCCGAACAGGATTATCTGCAGGCGCAGCAGGCGTGGCGCGAAGCGGAAATCGCCGTGCAGAACGCGCAGCAAAAGCTCAGCGCCCTGGGCGCCACGAGTACCAGCAAAGGTCCGCTGAACCGCTATGAGATCCGCGCGCCGTTCGACGGCATGGTGCTGGAAAAACATATCACCCTGGGCGAGGCCGTCAAGGAAGACGCGAACATCTTCGTCATTTCCGACCTGTCGACCGTGTGGGCGGAAATCGCCGTGCCGGCGAAAGACTTGGCCACCGTGCGCATGGGAGGCAAGGCGGAAGTGAAAGCGTCCGCGTTTGACGCCAGCGCGCAAGGCACGATCACCTACGTGGGCGCGCTGCTGGGCGAGCAAACGCGCACGGCCAAGGCACGCATCAGCTTGCAAAACCCCGACATGGCCTGGCGCCCGGGTCTGTTCGTCACGGTGGAAGTGGTGTCCGGCGAAGCGGACGCGCCCGTCACCGTACACAGCACGGCCATCCAGACGGTGGAAGACAAGCCCGTCGTCTTCGTGCAGGTGAAAGATGGCTACCAGGCCACGCCCGTGGTGCCGGGCCGCAGCGATGGCACATTGACACACATCAAGCAGGGCCTGGCCACCGGCACGCCGTACGCGGCGCAAGGCAGTTTTGTCCTGAAGTCCGAGCTGGGCAAAGATTCCGCCGGCCACGAACACTGATCACGTCAAACTAAAGGAAACCATCATGTTTGAACGCTTGATCCGCTTCGCCATCGACCAGCGCTGGCTGGTGATGCTGGCCGTCGCCGCCATGGCTGGCCTGGGCATCTACAGCTATCAAAAGCTGCCCATCGACGCCGTGCCCGACATCACCAATGTGCAGGTGCAAATCAATACCCAGTCCGCCGGCTATTCACCGCTAGAAACCGAGCAGCGCGTCACCTTCCCCATCGAAACGGCCATGGCCGGCTTGCCGAATCTGGAACAGACGCGCTCGCTGTCACGCTACGGCCTGTCGCAAGTGACCGTGATCTTCAAGGATGGCACGGACATTTATTTCGCGCGCCAGATGATCAACGAGCGCTTGCAGGAAGCCAGGGAAAGCCTGCCGTCCGGCATCACGCCCAAGATGGGCCCCGTCTCCACGGGCCTCGGCGAAATCTACCTGTGGACGGTGGAAACGCAGGACGGCGCGAAAAAGCCGGACGGCACGCCGTACACGCCGACGGACTTGCGCGAAATCCAGGACTGGATCATCAAGCCGCAGTTGCGCAACGTCACGGGCGTGACGGAAATCAATGCCATCGGCGGCTACGCCAAGCAATACCAGGTGGCGCCCTACCCTGAAAAACTGGCCGCCTACGGCATCAGCCTGCAAGACGTGGTGACGGCGCTCGAGCGCAACAACAGCAACGTGGGCGCCGGGTATATCGAAAAACAGGGCGAGCAGCTGCTGATACGCGCGCCGGGCCAGGTGGCATCCAAAAGCGACATCGGCAACATCGTCGTCGCCAATGTGCAAGGCGTGGCGATCCGCATCCGCGACGTGGCCGACGTGGTGCTGGGGCGCGAGCTGCGCACGGGCGCGGCCACGGAAAACGGCCGCGAAGTGGTGCTCGGCACCGTCTTCATGCTGATCGGGCAGAACAGCCGCGCCGTCTCGCAAGGCGTCGACAAGAAGATGGTGGAGATCAACCGCAGCCTGCCCAAAGGCGTGCACGCCGTCACCGTGTATGACCGCACGGTGCTCGTCGACAAGGCCATCAATACGGTGAAGAAAAACCTGCTCGAAGGCGCGGTGTTGGTGATCGCCATCCTGTTCCTTTTCCTCGGCAATATCCGCGCGGCCATCATCACGGCCATGGTGATTCCGCTGGCCATGCTGTTCACGTTTACGGGCATGGTGCAATACCATGTGAGCGCCAATCTGATGAGCCTGGGCGCGCTGGACTTCGGCATCATCATCGATGGCGCCGTCGTGATCGTGGAAAACTGCGTGCGCCGCCTGGCCCACGCGCAGCAGAAACTGGGCCGGCCGCTCACCTTGCAGGAACGTTTTCAGGAAGTGTTTGCCGCATCGCAAGAGGCGCGCCGCCCCTTGCTGTACGGCCAGCTGATCATCATGGTCGTGTACCTGCCCATCTTCGCGCTGACGGGCGTGGAAGGCCGCATGTTTACGCCGATGGCGCTGACGGTAGTCATCGCCCTGCTGGGCGCCATGCTGTTGTCGATCACCTTCATTCCGGCCGCCGTGGCGCTGTTCATCGGCGACAAGGTGGCGGAAAAGGAAAACGCCATCATGCGCGCCGCCAAGCGCTGGTATGCGCCGCTGCTGGACAAGGTGATGCGCAACACGCCCGTCGTGCTGACGGGCGCGGCCGTGGCCGTCGTGCTGTCAGGCTTGCTGGCCACGCGCATGGGCAGCGAATTCGTGCCCAGCCTGAACGAGGGCGATATCGCCATCCAGGCCCTGCGCATCCCCGGCACCAGCTTGACGCAATCGCTGGCCATGCAGCAGCAGCTGGAAAGCAAGCTCATGGCAAACCACAAGGAAATCGCGCGCGTGTTCGCCCGCACGGGGACGGCCGAGATCGCGTCCGACCCCATGCCGCCGAATATTTCCGATGGCTACATCATGCTCAAGCCCCGCGACCAGTGGCCGGAACCGAAGAAACCGCGCGAGCAGTTGCTGGCGGAAATCGAAGCGACGGCCACCAGTTTACCGGGCAATAACTACGAGTTTTCGCAGCCGATCCAGCTGCGCTTCAATGAGCTGATTTCCGGCGTGCGCAGCGACGTGGCCGTGAAACTGTTCGGCGACGACATGCTTGTCCTCGACGGGACGGCCGCGAAGATCGCCGGCGTGCTGGGCAAGATTCCCGGTGCGACGGAAGTGAAGGTCGAGCAGACGACGGGGTTACCGATGCTGACGGTGCAGATCGACCGCGAGCAGACGGCCCGCTACGGCCTCAACATTGCCGACGTGCAAGCGGCGATTGCCACGGCCATCGGCGGGCAAGAGGCCGGCACCCTGTTCCAGGGCGACCGCCGCTTCGACATCGTCGTACGCCTGCCCGACAGCCTGCGCAGCGACCTCGAGCAACTGAAACGCTTGCCCATCGCCCTGCCCCTGGGCGCGGCGGCGGAAGGCCGTGCCCGCTTCATTCCGCTCGGTGAAGTGGCCAGCCTGCAAGTGGCGCCGGGACCGAACCAGATCAGCCGCGAAGACGGCAAGCGCCGCATCGTCATCAGCGCGAATGTGCGCGGACGCGATATCGGCTCGTTTGTCGCCGACGCCACGCAGCAGCTGCAAGCGCAAGTGGCCATCCCGGCCGGTTACTGGACTAGCTGGGGCGGCCAGTTCGAGCAGCTGCAATCGGCCACGAAACGCCTGGAGCTGGTGGTGCCCGTGGCGCTGGCCCTCGTCTTCGTCTTGCTGTTCGCCATGTTCGGCAACGTGAAAGATGGTTTGCTGGTGTTCAGCGGCATCCCGTTCGCCTTGACAGGCGGCATCGTCGCCCTGTGGCTGCGCGACATCCCCATGTCGATCTCGGCCGCGGTCGGCTTCATCGCCCTGTCCGGCGTGGCCGTGCTGAACGGCCTCGTGATGATCGCCTACATTCGCCAGCTGCGCGAACAGGGCATGCCCTTGCAGGATGCCATACGGGAAGGGGCGATCACGCGCTTGCGGCCCGTCTTGATGACGGCGCTGGTGGCGTCGCTGGGTTTCGTGCCGATGGCGATCGCCACGGGCACGGGCGCCGAAGTGCAGCGTCCGCTGGCCACCGTGGTGATCGGCGGCATCCTGTCGTCGACGGCCTTGACCTTGCTGGTGCTGCCGCTGCTGTACCGGCTCGCGTATCGCAGGAAAGAAGAGGAGGTAGGTCGGATTAGCGTGGCCGAAGGGCACGCGTAATCCGACACATGGTTGGCGCTGGTGGCGTCGGATTACGGCCTTTCAGGCCTAATCCGACCTACGCCTGCCGCGGCTGTACCGGCTGGCGTATGCCGCAAGAGGTAGGTCGGATTAGCGCGCAAGCGCGTAATCCGACACATTGTTGACGCCGGTGGTGGCGTTGGATTACGGACGGCGGTAGCCGCCCTCGATCCAGTTCGCGGCGGACGTCGCATTGAACTTGAACGCGGCCGAGGTGCGCACCTTGGCGATCTGTTCGCCGTCGGCGTCGTAGGCGCTCAGTTCCGCGTACGGGTGGTCTTCGTCGGGGACGATGTCGAACATCACCTTGACTTGCCCCTCGTCCGTGGCGACGAACAGGTTCTTGTGCAATTGCGCATGCAGCTGCTGCTCGTGGCGGCGCAGCACTTCCGACGCCGTCTTGACCAGGGTATTGAAGGCGTTGACGTCGAGCGGTTTCGGGTTTTTCTTGTCGCGGCCCATGGTCCACGGGCCCACCAGCGCCGGCTCCGGTTCGCCATCCTTGATCATGGCCACGGCCCAGCCTTCATCTTCCTCGTTCTTGATCACCCTCGCCGTCCAGCCATTGCCCACCCACAGGCGCGGCTCCTGGATCGGGGCATCATTGTCCTGCTCGGCTGCTTCGTCGGAAAAGTCGGGGAAATCGGTACTCATGGCGGTGCTCGTGATGGAAGGTCGGGGCTAGCATGATAGTCGAAAACGCCCGCCCGTGCCGCGTTCCCGGCGGCACGGGTGAACGTTCAACACTTCCGTCCGGCATCTTCCCACGCGACTGTCAGCACATGGACATGGCAGGCCGGTTGGGCCAGGTCAGCGGCGGGCCCGGCGGCACCCAGCGCGGGTCGATGGCCGGCAGCGGCGCATGGTAATTAAAGGGATTGATGATGATCGGCGGTATCGCCGATGGCGCACCGACGGGCTCGGCGCAGGACTGCGTGGCGCTACGCTGGCGCGTGATTCGATGGTCAGGGGGGGATAGCGATTGATCCCCGGTATCTGCAAACAAAAGCATGTTGCCCTCCTTGCGAGAGTGAGGTATTCAGTATAGGACGGCTTGCGTACATTACAAGAAAAGAAATCTTGTTCCAGATCAGCGTTTTCTGGCCTCCAGCGCCTTCCATACCGTGAAAATGACGGCCTGTCGCACGCCGCTGGCGGCAAACCGGGCGCGCCCCTACAGTGTGACCATGCAATACCCGATCACCCACACTGCGAGGCTTACCATGAAAAAACTGCTCACCTTCGTCCTCATCGTCATGCTCGCCTGCCTGTTCCTCGACAAGGTCGGCGGCAGCGACATGCACATGCAGTTCAACGGCGACGATGTCGACGGTCCGCTCGAGTGGCTGTTCGGCCTCGTGTTTGCCGGCGGCGGCTTGCTGATCGCCGCCATTGCGGTGGTGTGCGCCGCCATCGTGGCGGGCGTGGTGCTGGCCGGCGTGAGCGTAGTGCTGATCGCCGCCGTGGCCCTGTGCGTCGTGCTGGCGCTCGCGCTGAGCACGCCCGTGCTGCTGCCGCTGCTGATACCCGTCGCCATCGTCTGGCTGATCGTCAGCCGCAACCGCAAGCAGACGCAAGCGCGTCAGCACAGCCTGTAATCACTGCGCCATGAATTTGCTGAGCACGCCGTCGCCGCCGCCATCGTTCTGTTCGATGCGGTTGCGCCCGCCCCGCTTGGCCCGGTACAGCGCCTCGTCGGCGCGCGCCAGCACGGCGTCGCAATCGGCATCGGTACCGGCCATGGCAGCCATGCCGATGCTCACCGTGATGGTGATCACCGTGCCGCCATCGATGGTCAGCGAACTTTCCGCCACGCGCCGGCGCAGCCGTTCGGCAAACACGGCGGCGGCGCTCAGATCCGTGCCCGGCAACAAGATGGCAAATTCCTCGCCGCCCACGCGGCCCGGCACGTCGACCTTGCGCAGCGCCTGGCACATCAGCGCGCCCAGGTGGCGCAGCACGGCGTCGCCCACGGCATGGCCATACTCGTCGTTGACGCGCTTGAAGTGATCGATGTCGAGCATCAGCACGCTGGCGCAGCTGGCCAGCTCGCGCTGCAAGCGGGCATGCTCGTTTTCCAGCGACGCCATGAAGTGGCGCCGGTTCGGCAAGCCGGTCAGGAAATCCGTAGTGGCCAGCTGCAGCAGTTCCGCGTTCATGCGCTTGCGCTCGGTGATGTCGAGCGAAGACACCATGACGAAATCGAGGCTGTCCGCATGGCCAGGCATCACCAGCAAGCTCAATTCATTTTGCCGCGCCGCGCCATCGAGACGCACGAAGCTGCTCTCGCACTCGTACAGGTGGGCGCCGCCAGCCAGCGCCAGCAGCGCATCGCCGAAACGGGGCAATGCACTGTCGTCGAAATTCTGCGCCAGGCTCAAGGCGCCGCGGCGCTGGTCGTCCTCGTTGGCGCGCACCTGCGCCAGCGCGGCGCCGTTCGCATCGATGATGCGCACCAGCCCCGCCAGCCGCCGCAGCGCGTCCGGATTGGCCTGGAAGTGGGCGCCCAGGTCGCGCACACCCGCTTGCTCGAGCGCATCGAGCGCGGCGCGCACGGCAGACCAGTCCTGTTCCCACAAGGCCACGGGCGCATGGTCGTACAGGCTGCGGAAACGCGCTTCGCCCGCGCGCAGGGCCAGCGCCACCTGCGCCTGTTCAATGGCCATGCCGGCCAGGTGGGCCGCCTCGCTCAGCCGCGCCAGATGCGCCGCGCCCGGCAAGGTCGGCTGGCGGTGATACGCCATCAGCACACCGAGCAGCTTGCCCGAGCCGCCACGCACGGGCTCGGCCCAGCATGATTGCAGCTGGGCACGGCACGCCAGTTCCATCGTTTCCTGCGCAGCGGCATGCAGATCGCCGACGATCACGCGCTGGCCGTCGCGCACGGCTTGCGCGGCGATGCCGTGCACGCCCTGCAGGGTGTCGAGGTCGTGGCCATGGCTGGACAGGTTGAAAAACGCGGGCAAGCTCGGCGCCGCACCCAGCACCAGGCGGTGGCGGCTTTCGTCGAGCAGCAAGATGCTGCACAGCATGGCGGGATGGTCGGCTTGCACGCTCAGCACCACGCTTTCCAGCACCCGTTCCAGCGGCGCGCCCGTGGCCAGCATTTCCAGCACTTGCCGCCGCGTATGCTCGCGCCGTTCCATCTGGCTGCGCTCGCTGATATCGCGGAAGGTCCACAAACGCGCCTGCTCATTGCCCAACTGCATGCTGCGCACGTATTGTTCGACCACCCGTCCATCGCGCAGGTGCAGCACGTCGCGCCGCTCGCGGTGGCCGTGCGGCGCGTGGGCGCGTGCTCCGAGGAAAGGCGCCGCCTGCTCGAGCTGGCTTTCCACATGGCGCACGAGCGCCGTGCCATCGGCTTGCCAGTCGAGCGCGTCGGGCACTTGCCACAGGTCGCGGAAACGCCGGTTCGACGTGAAGATGCGGCCGTTGATATTGTCGACCAGAATGCCGTCGATGGTCGAATCGAGGATGCTGCGCAGCATGGCCTGGCTGCGCTGCGCCGCCTCAGCCATCGCCAGCACGCTCGCCTGCCCCTGCTCCAGCTGGCCGGTCAGCTCGCTCGAGCGCGCCAGCGCCGCCTGGGCGCGGGCACGGCCCGCCGCCAGCAGCCAGGCCGCCAGCGCCAGCACGATGCTGGCTAGCAAGCCGGTCCAGGCCACCAGACGGGGCCGCGCCAGCAGGTCGCCATCGAAGCCCGGCATGGCGCGCACGCGCAAGGTCCAGGGGCGGCCGGCGATGGTGATCACTTGCCGCGACACGAGGCTGTCCGACGCGGCAGAGGAAAAGCCGCCCGGCAAGCTGTCGTACATCAGGGTCGCCTCGGCCAGTTGCGCGCCATCATAGATTTCCAGGTCCAGCTGGCGCGCCGCCTCGCCGCCCACGCCCGCCATCAGGTCGCCCATGCGGAACGGCGCAAACACCCAGGCGCGCAAGGCGGCGCGCCGCTGTTCCACGCTCGCATGCAGCATGCCATTGTCATACACGGGCAGCACGACGAGGAAGCCATGCGCCTGGGCGCTGCCGCTATCTTGCACCAGGTGAATCTTGCCCGTCATGGCGGCCCGCCCCGTATCGCGCGCCTGCTCGAGCGCGGCGCGGCGCACGGGTTCGGACCAGAGGTCATAGCCGAAGGCCAGCAGGTTGCTGTCGCTTAAAGGTTCCAGATAGGTGATGGGCGCATGCCAGGCGCGCTGGCCGTGCGGACGCACGGCATAGCCGGGATAGCCTTCCGCGCGCACGCTGGCCTCGTGCCGCGCCAGGCCGGCGCCGGGCAACAGCGGCAGGAAGCCGATGCCGTGGATTCCGGGAAAGTGACGGTCCACCTGCTGCACCGACAGATAGGCATGGAATTCGCGGCGCGTGACTTCCTGCGAACTGGCATACAGTCCCTGCACCCCGTGCAGCACCTGGATATAGGTCTGCATGCGGCCGGCGATGTTGCCCACCAGTTCGCGCACGCGGAAATCGAAATCGGCCTGCACCTGCTGTTCGCTGGCATCATGGGCATTGCGCCAGGCGCCGTACGTCAACCCCAGACACAGCGCCAGCACCAGCGCGGCCAACGCACGCGGTCCCACCCAGTGCGACACTGGCTTGGCAAACCACGACGAAGACGCGCGTGTAGACATGGCAGGCTGACAGGACGGACATCAAACCATTTCACGGCCAGCAACATGGCTGGCAGCGGGCTGTACAACTACCATCGGTAGTCGATGAGAATGATAGTACGTTACAGCGGGCGCCCTTGCAATGCTGAATATTGTATTAAAAAGAGCACATATTTCGTGAACGCAATGATGTGTACTCCAGGAAAATTCGATGCCATGAAAACCATCGCCCGACACTGGTATGATCGCCCCGCAATCCATTACCGAGGAGCCGCGTTTGCAGCAAGATAGCTGGCAGGGAACACTCTGGCTGGCGCCGGACTTTGCCATCTTGCATGGCGCAGCGGGCGCCACGGACAGCCACGCCCATTATGCGCACCAGCTGATGCTGAGCACGGGAGCGCCCTTCACGGCCGAGCTCGACGGCATCATCCACACAGCGCGGCACTTGCTGGTCGACAGCCTGCGCCCGCACGCCATCATCGCCGCGCCGGCACCCATGCTGACCATCTATGCGGAACCGCAGCGCCTGGGCGGCGCGGCCCTGCTGGCGGCGGCCGCCAGCGCCGGCGTACCCAGTCTCGACAGCCTGGCCGCCGCGCTGCAGGCGCAGCCGCGCGAGCGCTTGCCCGATCCCCGCCTGCTGCGGGCGCTGGACAAGGTCGATGCGCTCTTGTCTGGCAAGGTCAGCGCGGCGGAAGTGGCCGAGGCCGCGCATTTGTCGCTGAGCCAGCTGGAGCGCCTGTTCAGCGCCCAGCTGGGCTTGCCTGTGCGGCGCCTGGTGCTGTGGCGCCGCTTGCGCCTGGCCATCCGCTTCATCTTGCTCGGCAGTACCCTGACGCAGGCGGCCCACGGCGCCGGCTTTGCCGATGCCGCGCATTTTTCGCGCACCATGCGCAGCCTGTTCGGCGTGCGCGCCGACCGCAGCTTGCGCCAGCTCGACGTCAAGCTGCTCGATTGACGGCACGATTGAGTGCCTGCCGCAAGCCGGCCGGCAACTCCGGCGCGCGCACGCCCTCTTCCGCGCGGAACGGCTCCAGCAGCTGCGGTCCATAAGCGACGGGATAATCGGGACGGCTGCCGATGCCCAGGTCTTCGCCCCGCATGCGATAGCCGGGCGCGTCGAAGGCCGTGCCCAGCAGACGGTCCCAGCACGTAAAGAACAGGCCGAAATTCACGTCGCCGGCCGTGCCATACTTCATGTGGTGAAAACGGTGCAAGGGCGCCCAGGCGAACACGTGGCGCAGCGGCCCCATGCGCATGTCGACATTCGCGTGCTGCAGCAACAGCTGGATCGCCACGGCAAACGCCAGCACGGCCATGACCTTCTCCGGTATGCCCAGCAGCAGCAAGGGCAGCATGCCACCCGCCGCTTCGAGCAGCAGATGCAGCGGATGTTTCATCCAGCCGTTGAAACCGTACATGCGCTGCACGCTGTGGTGCACGGCATGCAGTTTCCACAGAAAATAATAGCGGTGGCTCAGGTAGTGCACGAGCGTGATGCCGCAGTCGGCAATCAGGATCGCCAGCAGCAGCTGCGCCCAGAACGGCAGCTGGCCCGGCCAGAACGGCCCCAGCGCCAGATGCCCGGCCAGCAGGGGAAAAGCCGCCAGGCCCAGCAGGTACAGCGCTTCATTGACGAGCGCGTGCAGCGTATCGCGCCAGCTGTCGCCGTGACCGTCGTTCCACGCGCCGTCGTACGGCAGATAGCGTTCGGCAAGAAAGGAAGTGAACAGGGCCAGCAGCAGCAAGGGCGGCAAGACCCACAGGGAATAGTGGCACACCGCGATCAGGCAAGCGGCGGCGCCGATGAAGCCGGCCCAGAACACGGGGCCGTACAGCGCGGCAAAGAGGGATTTCATGGCAAGACGCTCCTGTGGCAAAAACCACAGCATGGCTGGTCTCCCCGCCGCGCCGCTTGAAGAAACGGCGCAACCTGTTACTTCAGGGCTTTTCTCGCAGCATATTGCTGGTAGCCATTCGCGCGCAGGGCGCAGGCGGGGCAAGTGCCGCAGCCATAGCCCCAGTCGTGCAGCTCGCCCCGCTCGCCCAGATAGCAGGTATGCGTGCCGCTGCGGATCAGGTCGACCAGCGGCTGGCCGCCCAGGTCTTCCGCCAGGTCCCAGCTTTGCGCCTTGTCCAGCCACATCAGCGGCGTTTCCAGCTTCAAGCGCGTGTCCATGCCCAAGTTCAGGGCCACTTGCAGGGCCTTCATCGTGTCATCGCGGCAATCCGGATAGCCGGAAAAATCCGTCTCGCACATGCCGCCCACCAGCACCGTCAAGCCGCGGCGGTAGGCCACGGTGGCGGCCACGGTCATGAACAGCAAGTTGCGTCCAGGAACAAAAGTGTTCGGCAAGCCGTTTTCCTGCATGACGATCTCGACGTTCTGCGTCATGGCCGTATCGGAAATGGCGGAAATGAGCGACAGGTCGATCATGTGATCCTGGCCCAGGCGGCTGTCCCACTCGGGCGACTGCTGGCGCATCTGTTCCAGTACGCCTGGGCGCACGGTCAGCTCGATCGCATGGCGCTGGCCATAATCAAAGCCGATGGTTTCCACGCGGCTATAGTGTTTCAAGGCCCAGGCCAGGCAGGTGGTGGAATCTTGTCCACCGCTAAAGAGCACCAGTGCGGAGTCCGTTGCTAGCATAATTTCTTTCTTTTCAGTTTTATTCTGTCCGAGTGCGCGGGAAAACATGATTCCCTGCGCAAAAAATACTTATTCGTCCGCCATCAGTTTACCTATTCCGGTAACATGCAGTCAGCATTTACTTATCTGGAGCACCATGTTTTCTGCACGACCCATACGGCATACGGCTGCCGGCAAGGCGATACGACCACGAATTTTGGCACAAGTAGTGGCAAAAGTAATGGGGCAACTGACACTGGCGGCCGCCGGCGGTGCCATCTTGCTGTTTCCTGCCGCCTATGCCGCCGCACAGGAGGCCACGCAGGATGCAGCTCCAGAGAGCGCCAGCGCCACGGAAGCGGCGCCTGCCCCGCTGCAGTACGAGGTCAAGGTCAACGCGCCCGGCGACCTCGATGAGTTGCTCGAAAAAAACCTGGACCTGGAACGCTTCCGCGGCAACCCGCGCATGGACCGTGAGCAATTGCGGCGCCTCGTGCGCGCCACGCCTGAGGAAGCCAAAAACCTGATCGCCACGGCCGGCTACTATACGCCCGTCGTCACGGTGCGCGTCGATACGACGGGCGCCAAACCCGTCGTCATCGTCGACGTCGACCCGGGCCAGCCCGCGACCATCGACAAGGTCGAGTTGGAATTGCGCGGCTTCGACCCCACGCCGCCGCTGGCCGCCAGCGAACCTTACGATACGGAAGCGCTGAAGCGCAGCTGGGCCCTGAAGACGGGCAGCGTGTTTCGCCAGTCCGACTGGGAAGCGGCCAAGCGCGCGCTGCTGCGCGAAGTGGTACAGACGCGCTACCCGCGCGCCCAGCTGGTCGACACGCAAGCCGTGGTCGACCCGGAAACGCACAAGGTCTCGCTGCTGGTGGTGCTCGACAGCGGCCCCGAGCTGCGCTTCGGCGAACTGCGCATCGAAGGATTGAAGCGCTACGATGCCAGCATCATCCGCAACCTCGACAAGATCCGTCCCGGCGATTACTACAGCGAATCGGCGCTGCAATCGTTCCAAGCGCGCCTGCAGGACACGGGCTACTTTGCCAGCGTGGAAGTGAGCGCCGACATGAGCAGCATCCTCAGCGAGCAGATCGAGGCGGGCCAGGAAAGCCAGCAAGCCGATGCCGCCGGCGCCGCGCCCGACGCCAAGCCCGCCAACCGTGGCCCCGCGCCGCAGTTGCCGCTGGTCGTGCGCGTGACGGAAAACAAGCAGCAGAACGTCAGCGCCGGTCTCGGTTTCAGTACGAATACGGGGAATCGCGCCCAGCTCAACTATGACAACCTGAACGTGTGGGGCACGCGCTTCAAGAGCGCTCTCACAATGGAAACGAAGAAACAGGCTGCGCACGCCAATTTTTACTTTCCAACGACCGAACGCGGCTACAACGACAGCGCGGGCGCCTCGTTCGAGCGCAGCGACATTTCCAACGAAATCACGGCTGTGACGACCATCTCGGCCAAGCGCAACTGGGGCGGCACCAACCTCGAGCGCAGCCTGACGTTCGAGTTCCTCAGCGAAGACAAGACCGTCGTGGGCCTGGAACAGACGCGCAGCAAGAGCTTGCCGCTGACCTACGCGATCACCAAGCGCAGCCTCGACAGCCTGCTGTTCCCCACCAAGGGCTATGTCATCAACGCACAAGTGGGCGGCGCCCTGCTGCCCGTGCTGACGGACGAGCGCTTCGTGCGCGTGGCCGGCAAGGCCGTGTATTACCGTCCGCTCGGTGAAAAAGGCGAGCTGATCGTGCGCGGCGAAATGGGCGCGCTGGGCTCGAAGGAAAAACGCGGCGTGCCGGCCGTCTACCTGTTCCGCGCGGGCGGCGACCAGTCGGTGCGCGGCTATGCCTACCAGGAACTGGGCGTCAAAGAGGGCGACGCTACCGTCGGCGGGCGCTACATGCTCACCGGCAGCGCCGAATACCAGTACTGGTTCAAGCCGAAGTGGGCCATTGCCGCCTTCTATGACGCCGGCAACGCGGCCGACACCATGAAAGCGGCCATGACGCCGAAATCGGGCTACGGCCTGGGCGGGCGCTACAAGAGCCCCGTCGGTCCCATCAATGTCGACGTGGCATATGGCCACGCCGTCCACGCCTACCGTTTGCACTTCTCTCTGGGATTCACTTTCTGATGTCCGATATGACTACCGAATCGCCCGGCGCCGTCCCTCCGCCGCCGGCGAAAAAACCGCGCAGGGCGATGCGCTACGTACTGATCGCCGTCGCCAGCTTGGCCGTGCTGCTGGGCGGCGCCTTCTGGTTCCTGGGCCGCGAATCGACCTTGCAGATGCTGGTGCAGAAAGTGGCCAGCGCCAGCGGCGGCGACATCGAAGTGTCGGGCGTGTCCGGCTCGCTGTACAACCGCATGCACCTGGGCCACGTCAGCTACCGCAGCAAGACGCAGCACATCACGGCCGACAATATCGACATCAACTGGTCGCCGTTCCAGTTCTTCTCGGAAGGCATTGCCATCAGCGAACTGCACGTGGCCAGCCTGTCCGTGGAAAGCACGGCGCCGTCCGAGGAACCGTCGACCATGCCCACCAGCCTGGCCGCGCCGTTCAGGATCGGCATTGCCGACGCGCGCCTGGACAAGGTGACCCTGGTCAGCCCGGGCGGCAACACGGTGTTTGAAAAAATCCATTTCACCTTGTCGGGTGACAAGTCGCAATGGCAGCTGGAAGACGCCTCGGCCCTGACGCCGTTCGGCCAGGCCACGGCCAGCGCGACGATAGCCGCCACGCAACCGTTCAAACTGTCAGGCAAGGCCGGCTTGACGCAGCTCAACCCCGCCGCCGGCGAAAAACCGGCCGCCCTCGCCTTGCAGCTGGGCGGCGACTTGAACGTGCTGAACGTGACGGCCAAGGGCAACGCGGGCGCGGCCACGGCCGACGCCCGGCTGGCGCTGGCGCCGTTCGACCCCGTCATCATCCTGCGCTCGGCCAGCATCCGTGGCCGCAACATCAATCCGGGCAAGTTCGACGCCACCTTGCCGCAGGCGGACCTGAGCCTGGAACTCGACGCCGCCATCGACACGCGGCCCAACGCGCAAACCGTGTCGGGCAAGCTGGCCATCCTCAACCACGCCACGCCGGGCCCCATCGACCAGCAAAAGCTGCCGCTGCGCCAGTTCGAGGCGCGCCTGGGCGGCACCCTGACGGCCACGACCCTGGAGTCGGCCATCATCGATTTCGGCAATGCGGGCAAATTCACGGGTAGCGGCAAGCTTAACCGCGACGCGGCCGACGCGCCCATCGGCAATGCGCAGCTGACCTTGCACACGGACAAGATCGACTTGCAGCACATTTACAGCAGCATCAACAGCACGAAGATCGTCGGCGACATCGTGCTCGACAGCGACGGCAAGACGCAAACGCTGCGCGCCAAACTCGGTGAAGCCAAGCTGCGCCTGGACGTGGAAGCGACCCTGGCCGACTCGCTCGTGCAATTGCGCAAGGCGACCTTGCAAGCGGGCAAAAGCAGCGTCAATGCGACGGGCCAGATCAGCCTGAAGGACGAGCAGCCATTCAAGGCCGTCGCCAGCACCAACCGTCTCAATCCCGCCGACTTCGGCGCCTTTCCCGTGGCCGACCTGAACCTCGACGTGCGCGCAAATGGCCACGTGGCACCAACATGGCTGGCGAATGCGGACTTCACCGTGCGCCCCAGCAAGCTGCTCGACCAGCCCCTGTCGGGCAAGGGCAAGCTGACGGCCGACGCGGCCCATTTCAGCGGCATCGACGTGCAATTGGCGTTGGGCAAGAACAACGTGACGGCCAAGGGCAACTTTGGCGGCGCGGGCGAAAAGCTCAACTGGAACGTCGATGCGCGGCAACTTTCCGCCTTGCAGGGCGACTTGCTGGGCACGGTACTGGCCAGCGGCGTGGTGCAGGGCACCATGCAGCAGCCGCGCACGAGCTTTGTTACCGATGCGAAGGGCCTGGGCCTGACCAGCGGCAAGCGCCCTGCGCCCGACAGCGCCATCCACGCCAGCGGCGAAGTGGGCTTGACGGGACCGAAGCAGCAAGCGGAATTGAAAATGACGGGTTCCCTGCAAAAGATCAACCCGGCCGCGTTTGGCGCATCGCTGCCCAACGGCAACGTCAATGCGGATTTCAACGGCAGCGGCCGCCTGACGAGCGACTGGCAAGTGGCCCTCAACCTGGCCTTGCGCGAATCGACCTTGCAAAACGCGCCGCTGGCCGGCTACGCCAAGCTGTCGGCCAATGCAAAACGCATCGACAGCGTGGATACGGAATTGCGCCTGGGGCCGAACAGCCTGCTGGCCAAGGGCGCGCTGGGCGGCGCCACGGACCAGCTGACGTGGAAACTCGATGCGCCGCAACTGTCGACCCTGGGCCCGAGCTTTGCCGGCGTGCTGCATGCGGCCGGCTCCGTCTCGGGCAAGATGGACGCGCCCGCCGCGCAGCTGACCCTGGATGGCAAGGACCTGACCTTCTTTGGCGACCAGCAATTGAAAGCCGTGAAAGGCAGCGCCAGCGTGGGCGCCGGCCAGGGCGCGCTCGACCCCATGGTCAGCAGCCTGGAGATCACGGGCTACAGCACGCCCACCTTCAAGCTGGCCAGCGCCCGCCTGGGCACGACGGGCACGCGCGGCAGCCATACGGTGAGCGTGGCGGCGCGCAATGACGATTTCGACGCCACCGTGCAAGTGCGCGGCAGCCAGAGCGGCGCCAGCTGGACGGGCACGATCGACAGCCTGCAAAACAAGGGCCGCTATGCACTCGTGCTGCAAGCGCCCGTACCCGTGAAAGTGGCGGGCCCTGCCAACAGCGGCGTGGCGGGCCTGGGCCAGCCGGAACAGATCAGCGTGGGCAACACCGTCATCAAATTGCCGGCGGGCAGCATCACCATGCAAAGCCTCGTCAAGAACGGCCCCCGCTGGACCAGTTCCGGCCAGGCGGCCGGCGTGGCGCTGACCTATCTGGCGCAAGTGATTCCCGCGCTGCAAGCCAATGCGCGCAGCGACCTCACCCTGGGCGCGCAATGGTCGCTCGACATGCAGGTGCCGACGGCCAAGCAGAAAGATCCCTCTTTGGCCGGCATGCTGCACATCTACCGCGAAAAAGGCGACGTGACGGTGGGCGTGGAACAGCCGCTGGCGCTGGGCTTGCGCACGCTCGATGCGAGAGTGGACGTGGCCAACCAGCAATTGCGCCTGGCCGTGAAACTCGACGGCGCGCGCGCGGGCCAGAGCGACATCAATGCCACCGTGCAAATGCTTGGCGGACGCATCAGCAACGACAGCGCCCTCTCGCTGACGGGCACCACCAATATCGATTCGCTGGCGTGGCTGGCGCCGCTGACGGGCCAGCCGGGCCTGGAACTGGGCGGCGCCTTGAAGGTGGCCCTGTCCGGCAGCGGCACCATCGGCGCGCCGCAATTGAATGGCGACATCAACGGCAGCAAGCTGCTCGTCAACTGGGCCGACCAGGGCTTGAAATTGCGCAATGGCGTGCTGCAGGCGAAGCTGGCCGGCGATCAACTGCAATTGCAGCGCCTGAGCTTTGACGGCGGCGATGGCAAGGTGCAGGCCGATGGCTGGGTACGCTTTGCGAATGGCGAGGCAAGCCTGGAACTGAAACTGCTGGCCGACCGCCTGCAAGCGCTGTCGCGGCCCGACCGTACCCTGGTCTTGTCGGGCAACAGCACCCTGGTGCGCAACGACAAACGCTTCAGCTTCGAGGGCAAGTTCAGGGCCAACCGCGCGCTGATCGAACTGGCGCCGCAAGACACGCCGACGCAAAGCAGCGACGTGGTGGTGCTGGGCAAGGAAGTCAAGGGCAGCAAGGAAGCGCCGTCGCTGCCCCTGAATATCGACCTCGAGTTCGACCTGGGCAACGCCTTCCACCTGCGCGGCATGGGCATCGATGCGGATCTGGCCGGCAATGTGCGCGCCAGAGTCATCAACCGCGCCGCGCCGCGCGTGACGGGCAGCATCAAGGTCACCAGCGGCCAGTACGCGGCCTACGGGCAGAAGCTGTCGATCGAACGGGGCTTGATCGCCTTCACGGGCGCCTACGACAACCCGTCGCTCAATATCCTGGCCGTGCGCAAGCGTCCCGAAGGCGAAGCGCTGTCGGAAACGAACGTGGAAGCGGGCGTGGAAGTGCGCGGTACGGCCCAGGCGCCGACGGCCAAGCTGGTGTCCACGCCAAGCGTGTCGGACAGCGACAAGCTGGCCTGGCTGATCCTCGGCCACGGCGCGGAAACGGCGGCCGGCGATGAAATGGCCCTCCTGACGACGGCGGCCGGCGCCCTCTTCGGCGGCTCCGGCGGCGGCCTGCAAGGCAAGCTGGCCAATTCGCTGGGGCTCGATGAAGTGGGCCTGTCGCAGGCGCAGGGGCTGGAAAGCACGGTCGTCACCGTCGGCAAGCGCCTGTCCTCGCGCGCCTACCTGACGTTCGAGCAAGGCACGAGCACGGCGACGAGCCTGGTCAAGCTGCGTTATAAGCTGAACCGCCGCATCACCTTGCAATTCCAGACGGGCACGAACAATGCGCTCGACGTGTTGTACACGTGGGCGTTTGATTAAATTGGCGGCCAACCATGTTGTCGGATTACGCGGGGCGTTGCCCCGCTAATCCGACCTACGCTCCATGTGCATGCGCGTAGGTCGGATTAGCGGCGCAGCCGCGTAAACCGACACCAGCAGAAACACAAAGGGCGCCTCGGCGCCCTTTTCTTTGCTCTAACGAAAACAGCTTACTCGGCCACGTCGAGCCCCCGCTCGATCATGCCTTCGACGTAGGCGCGCAGATACTGTTCCAGCGCGGGGCCGGACAGCACGTTGGCCGTCAGCGCGCCGTGCGGCGAGCCTTTCAGCACGCCGTCGTGGTACACGCGCGCAATCCAGGCCACGTCCGCGCCCTGGGTGTAGTCGAGTTCATAGTCGAACGATTCTCCGCTGACTTTGCGTGTGTAGACTTCCTTGACAATTGCCATCTAAAACAGCCTTTCTTGACGAGATTAACTGGGGTGCGGGTGCGGCACGGGATCGTCCTGCGGCACCGGGTGCACGGGCCCCGGCTGGCGCCCGGGCGCTTCTTGCGGCTCCGGCGCCGGCATGGGTTCATCGACGGGCGCCGGGTCGGGCGCGCGGTGGGTATGGATGACTGACATGGCTGGCCTCCCTGCAGACAAAGGAAGACCATACCACGAGATGCGCGCCGCTGCCCTTATTTGCTTGCCGGCTTGGCGTCGGCGGCTGGCGGCGCCGCGTTCTTCACATATTTCTCCAGCCAGTTGTTGCTTTCGTACAGCATCTGCATGATCGATTCGCGCGCGCGGTAGCCGTGGCTCTCGTTCGGCAACATCACCAGGCGCGCCGTGCCGCCCAGTCCCTTGACGGCCTGGAACATGCGTTCGCTCTGGATGGGGAAAGTGCCCGAGTTGTTGTCCTGCTCGCCGTGGATCATCAGCAGCGCATCCTTGATCTTGTCCGCATAATTAAACGGCGACATGGCCTGGTAGACGGCCGGCGCCTGCCAGAACGAGCGCTCTTCCGCCTGGAAGCCGAACGGCGTCAGAGTGCGGTTGTAGGCGCCGCTGCGGGCGATGCCGGCGCGGAACAGGCGCGTGTGCGCCAGCAAATTGCCCGTCATGAAAGCGCCATATGAGTGGCCGCCGATGGCGATGCGGTTGCGGTCGGACACGCCGCGGCGCACCACCTCCTCGACGGCAGCCTCGGCGTCGGCCACCAGCTGCGGCAGATACGTGTCGTTCGGTTCCTGATCGCCATTGCCGACGATGGGGAACGATGGATTGTCGAGCACGGCGTAGCCCATGGACAGGAAGGCGGCCGGCCCCCAGTAGCTGACGGCATTGAATTTGTACGGCGAACCCTTGGTCTGGCTGGCGGCGCTGGCCGTCTTGAATTCCTGCGGGTATGCCCACATCAGGGTCGGCAGCGGACCGTCGCGCTTGGCGTCGTAGTTCGGCGGCAGCATCAAGGTCGCCGTCAAGTCCACGCCGTCGGCGCGCTTGTAGCGGATCAGCTCTTTCTGCACGTCCTTCAATTGCGGCAGCGGATGGGGGAAATGCGTGAGAGCCGTCAATTGCGCCGCACCCTGCTGCTTCAGGTTGCGCACATAGTAATTCGGCTGCTCGGTCGGCGATTCGCGCGTCGACAGCAAACGGCTGCCGTCCTCATCCAGCACGGCCACCACGTTTTCATAATACGGCGCGGCGCTCTGGAACAGGCGCTGCTTCTGTTTCGTCGCCAGGTTCAGGCGGTCGATGAAGGGACGGTCGCCTTCCTTCGACGCACCCTGGCCGTCGAGCAGGATGGAGTTGTCAAAGGCGATCAGCAGGCGCGGCAAGCCGGCCGCGTCGGCGCGCATCACCGGCTGGCCCGGATCGTTGTAGCGGTCTTCGAACGATCCCGCATACACGAGGTCGGCCGGCGCGGCAGGTTGGTCTGGCGAAATCTTCCACTGCTTGACGGCGCGCGTCTTGTACCACGCTTCGCTGAGCAGGGCCAGGTCGCCGCGGCCCCAGGCGATGCCCGCATAGCGCGAGCCGAGCTTGGCCAGCACGGCCGGCTTGGCGGTGAACGGCGCCGCCTGCGTGTAGACGATGTCGCGGATCTCGACCACCTTGGCCGGGTCGCCGCCATCCTGCGCCTCGGCCCACACCAGGGTGGCTGGCGCGTCAACGCGCCAGCTGACGGAACGCACGCCGGCGGACACGGCATCATTGCCTGGCGGCAGACCTTCTTCCAGCGGCAGGGCCGCCACCGCATGCACCACCTTGCCATTCAGGTCGCGCACGTCGATCTTGTGCGCAAAGTCGGAGGCCGGCACGATGTAGGAATACGGACGCACGATGCTGGTCGTCAGCAGGTGCTTGCCATCGGGCGAGGCCGCCACGCGCGAGAACTGGCCCGGCTGGCCCACGAGGCGCTGCTTGCCCGCCACGTCCAGCAAGGCCAGCTGCACGGTGATGTAGTGCTCGAACAGCTGTGCATCCTGTTCGTTTTTCAGCAGGTCGGGATAGGTGCGCAATTGCTTGACGCCGCCGCCCGGCACGCTGTCCTGGATGGACGGGCCCGTCGGGATGCCGCTGGCCACGGGCGCCGCGCCCAGCTTGGCCGGTTTCAGCTGCACCAGCAAGGTCTTGCTGTCTGGCAGCCAGGAAAAGCCGCGGCCATATACGGTCGACAGGGCTTGATTGCCCAGCTTGCGCGCCGCTTTCGTCTGCACGTCAAGCAGCCACAGTTCCACGCCCGATTCCTTCACGCCCTTGGCGGGATCGGCAAAGGCGATGTGCGTAAACGCCAGGTAGCGCTGGTCGGGCGACCAGGCCAGGTCGGCGATGCGGGGCGAAGCTGGCAAGCCGCTGACCTTGATTTCCTTCTGCGTATCGATGTCGAGCAAACCCAGTCCCGTGTGAAAACTGAAACGGCTGGCCGAATACGTGCGTGGATTGATGCGCAAGCCCGCCAGTTTCAGTTCCGGCTGCGCCACTTCGCTGATGCTGGGCAAGGATGGCGTGGGCAGCACGGCCGCCAGGTTGCGTTTCGGGCTCAGGCTCAGGGTCGGCGCGCGCGGCGCATCGACGATGGCTTGCAGAGGCGCTGGCGGGGCTTGATACGCGCCATCTTGCGCCATGGCCAGGGAAGACGAGGCCATCAGGCCGACAGTGATGGGCAGCAAAGGCAAACGAGTAGACATGGAACTCCAGTGTATGAAGGTGGCGACAACAAGCAAGCGCACCGCACCGCTCATGGCGGCGCTGTGTGACAGGGCATAGTGCGTTCATGCCATGTAAATGTCAACCAGCAACTTTTGCTGTTTGACAAGCATCGCCGCCCATCCCCATCTGGCTTACAATCGCTGTTTTACCCGCACCCGAATGTCTACATGGAAACCACTACTCTCGCCCTGCTGTTCCTGGTCCCGCTGCTGGTCTGGCGCATTTATTCGCGTCTGAAGAAACTGGTGGCGCGCCAGAAGTCGCAGCTGTGGCGCCACTGGAGCGTGGCGGTCGTCTTTCCCGCGCTGCTGCTGTTCCTGGCGACGACGACGAAATTCGAGCTGTTGCCCCTGTCCAGCCTGGGCGCGGGCGCGCTGGCCAGCGGCTGGCTCGGCGTGCTGGGATTGAAACTGACGCGCTTCGAACAGGTCGGCAAGGATTTCTTCTTTACCCAGCACCGCTACCTGGGCCTAGCCATCACGATGCTGTTCATCGCCCGCCTGCTGTACCGCGGCATGGAAATCTACCTGAACACGCGCCTGGACGTGCCCGTGCCGCCGCCACCGTTCGGCCAGAGTCCGCTGACCATGGCCGCCTACGGCCTCGTCATCGGCTACTACGCCGTGTATGCGTGGGGCCTCGTGCGCTGGCGCCAGCGCAACAAGCCGCTGCAGGCATCGGAGTAAGTCACATCAGTCAGTAGTACTGGCACAGGCCGGTACACGTCGTCACCGACAGCGCCTGGCGTATCGCCGCCAGCGCCGGTGCAAGGGCCGGATCGAGATCCTTGTCCGCATCGACCAGGCTGGTCAGCAAACGCTCGCGCAAGGGCGGCGCCATCAGATTGGCATTCGCTGCGGCGTGCTGTCCCGCCGCTTCCAGCATCCGCTTCTTTTGCGCCACGTTCCAGAACGGCACTTGCACGAACTGCACCACGTTCACAAACATGGTGCTCGATCCCTTGCTGAAGGCGCGGGCGCGCATGCGCTCCGCACTGCTCACCTCGGGCAAGGGCTGGCTGCTGAACTCCTTTTCCATCAAGCCAATCAAGTGCGCATGGCAATGCATGCCAAAGGCGAACAAGGCAGCCATTTCATCGCCGTAATCGGCCAGGTTCTGCGTCACTTGTTCCCTGCGCGCCTGCTGCAACTCGGCGCCCGACAACGGCAGCGGCCGCGTGAGGCCAAATTGGTAATAGGACTTGCCCAGATTGGTGCTCCGTTCGCACAGGGCCACGCTCTGATTCATGTCTTGCAGCGCGGTCACGGGCGCCTGGAACAGGCGCGGGCCGTCGGCGATATGGGCAAACAGCTGCGCCACGCCAGGGTCGCCCAGGCGCGGCAAGCCGCTTTGCGACGTCGCCTTGGCCATCAGCGCTTCCAGCTGGCCGCTCGCTTGCTGGAAATCGGTATAGCTGTCGGCGAAGGCGGCGGGCGCCACGAGGGCGGAGGAAAGGCAGAACAAACGGCCGAGGCGGCGCAGCGGCATGGAAATGGACAGGGACATGAGATCAGGAAAACACTATTGGATAACTGGCAATTATAGGCAATCTGTATCCACAGTGTATTTAATTGCTTTTACGCCAGCATTTTTCAAGCGATGATGGTCACGCGCGGCCAGCGCGCCGCATAGTTCTTGCTGGCCAGGCGCTGCGCATAGCCGTCCTGACTGATGCGCACTGGGTTGCGCCGCACCACCATGTCGAACAGGTCATCTAGGCCATGCGGCGCGATGATGCCGATCCCGCCGTCAGGCAGCAGATGGAGGCCGACCGCCGTGGCAAACTCGGGCCAGGAAGCGATGGCGTCGTCGAGCGACAGCAGCGGCGGCACGGCATAGCCGAACTCGCCTTCGAACCACAGGTGCACCCGGGCCTGGTTGCACACTTCCCACGGCACACCGGGCAGCACGGTTTCCAGGCGCTGGCGCAACTGCGTTTCGCTTTCCGGATGCACATCGTGCGCATCGAAATACGCCACGTCGATGTCGCTCAATGCCGATGGTTGCGCGTAGCCGTGCAAGGCGTCCCACACGAGGTTGCGCACGGCGCCGGCACCGATGCAGCAGTGGGGCAAGCCCAGCTGCGCCACGGCGTGCAGGGCTTGCATGCACCACGGCGTGGCGTGGGCGATGGCGCGCAGGCGCGCGGCCAGCGCTTCCTGCGTGCTCATTGCTATGGCCGGATCCGTGGCGCCACGCCGTCGTGGTCGCCCGCGCTTTCGACATTGCCGAAGTACACGTCGAGATCCTGCTTCGGATGGAAGTTGCGCAGCTTGACTTGCAAGGTGGTGGGGTTGATCTTGGTGAACGTGCCCGGGAAGCACAGGCTGACCAGCTCGTCCGGCTTGCCCTTGATCAGGTTCAAGGTAAAGTCTTCGATGCCATTCTTCCACGTGTTACCGGTCGTCAAAATGTACGACACCCACACGGCATTGACGAAGCCGCTTTCGCCCTGCTTGGCCGCCAGGCGGTTCCACGTCTTGTAGAAGGCCTTGTCGCCGCAGTATTTCTTTTCAAATGTATCGCCATCGCCCAGGTAGGACGCGCCCGGACCGGCCGCGACAAATGGCGCATATTGATGGCGCACGCGCACGACTTTGCCGGCGGGGAATTTCTGCTGCCACAGGTAGATGACTTTGACGGTCCAGGCCGGTACCCATTCCTCGTCATACAGCTGGGCCAGCAAGCCTTCGCGGATCATGATCTTGCTTTGCGCGGCCGTCAGCGGCGCCACCTTCTTGTCGAACGGCGTGTGCGAAGGGAAATAGGCAATTTGCGCATCCGACAGGCCCAGCTGGCGCAAGCGGGCCGTCACGTCGGCGCTATCGAGCTTGGCGACGAAGGTGGTTTGATAGTCCTTGCGCTTGCCATCGACGTCGACGGTGAACTGCTGCGGCTGGCCATAATACGTGGGCGAGCCGTGGTAGCCGGCCGAGTATTCGGGCAGCGGGAAGAAGATCGTCTCTTCCACATCCTTGGCGGACTCGTTGAGGAACTCGTACTCGACCTTGATCAAGTCCGTGCTCACGCTGAGCACTTCCTTTTTCATGGCCACGGCATCCGTCTTGCCAAACAGGATGCCGCCCGCGCTGACGGAACCGATGCCATCGTTGGCCACGGCTGGCGCCGAGCACGCCAGTGCCAGTACGGCAGATGCGAGCAAAGTGCGTACAAGCATCACGCCACCTTGCCCGGCACGGGTTCGACCCGGCGCTGCAGCACGAAAATCGGTTGCGCCCATTGGGTATCCTTTTTCTTCTTGCTGGTGATCAAAGTAAGCTCGGACGGATCATAGACGTCCGTGTTGTGCGTCAACGGCGTCGTCATCAGGTATTGCGCTTCCGTGTTTTTCAGGAATTCGCCGACCAATTGAATGTTGCGGATATCGAGGTGGGCAAACGGTTCGTCGATGAAGACGAAGCCGCCTGAACCGTCTTCCGATTTCAGCAGTCCGATCAAGAGCACCAGGGACTTCATCACCTGCTGGCCGCCCGACGCTTCGCCATCGTTCATACCGATGACGCCCTTGCCATCGAACTTGAAGCGCACGTGCAAGCCCGCCTGCGACAGTTGCACATCGTCGTTTTCCAGGCGCACGGGGTCGGCATGGACTTCGATGCCGGCCAGTTCGCCCAGCTCCTTGATGTTCTTGCTGTACGTCTTGATGGTGTAGCGCAAGCGCTCCATGTAGGCGCCGCGGGCATTGCCCGTCGCTTCGATGGCGCGGTTGTTCTGGTAGCGGCGCTCGTCCGTTTCCGACTGGCGGCCGTGCAGCTGGTCCGACAGGCGGTGATGCTGGTCGATGACGGTCGCGTCCAGTTCCCAGTCGTCGCGCGCCAGGCTGTTTTGCAGGCTGGCCACGCGCAGATCGACCTGGTGCGCATTCTGGTGTTCGGCCACGAGGGCGGCGCGGCGGGCGGGACGGCGCCAGCTTTTCGGCAGGTGGCGCCACGCATGGCGCAGGGCCAGCAAGGCGCGCGCATGCTCGGCGCGCTGTTCAATCTGCTTCTTGTAGCCTAGGCGCGAACCCGCTTCCGCTTCCGACAAAGCCAGGCGCGCGTTTTGCCACACCGTATCGGCACGCGTGCGCGCCACGGTGGCGTTCTTCGTCAGGTTTTGCAGCTCGCCCAGGCGGCCGCCCACTTCCAGGCGCTCTTCCTTGAGCGGCTTGGAATTGCGCAGCGCTTCGGCGAATTCTTCCTGGCGTGCACTGAGTTCCTTGGCCGCGTCGACGCCGGCGATGCGCGCCTTCAGGGCGCCCACTTCGGCCGCCAGCTTCGAGATCGCCAGGGTGAGTGTGTCTTCCTGGCCTTCCAGGCCCGGCAGGGAGCGCAGCAGCGCTTCCAGGCGGCCGCTGCGGCCAGCCTGGCCGAAGCGGTAGCGCGACGCTTCCACGAACAGCGAGCGTCCGCCGCGGCGTTCGCGGTGGTAGGCCTCGGGCGTGATCCACTCTTCGTGGTTGCCCAATTTAAAGCCTGCTTCAACGGAGTCGACGCGCGAAATGCGCGACAGCTGCTCGATCAGCCAGCTGGGTACGGGCGCGGAAAACTTCACCACGGCCAGCAAGCTTTCGTCTTTCGCTACCGGAGCCGTGACCAAGTCGGGCACGATGAAGTGGCGGTAGCGCTCCTTCTCGGCCAGGCGGTAAGCGGCAGCCGCATCCTTGGCCTTGTCGAGCAGGACGACCGAGGCGTAACCGCCCAGCACGCCTTCGACGGCGCCCTGCCAGCGGCTGTCCGTCACCTCGACGATGTCCGACAGCATCGCGTGGGGAATGCCCGCGTCGCGCAGCGCGCGGCGCATGCCGCGCACATTGTCCGGCTCCGGCATGGCCGTCTTGCCTTGCAATGCTGCAATCGTCGCCTGCTCGCCCGCGATGCGCGCCGACAGGGCGTCGCGCTGCTGGCGCTGGCGCAGCAGTTCCGCTTCCTTCTGTTCCAGCTGGGCCGCCACTTCGGCGATGTCGCTGCCCGAGTCCGCCGCCAGCTTCTGCAAGCGGTCCTTCTGTTCCAGCAAGCTGTCCAGCGGTTTCAGGTTCGCATTGATCAGTGACAAGCGGCTCTGCAGGCCGATCGATTCCTGCTCCAGCAAGGTCTCGTTCATCTGCGCGTCGGACAGCGCCTTCGCTTGCGCGGCCAGCGCATTGCGTTTATCGGTCAGCTGCTGGTCCGCCTGCGCCATCGGCTTGCGCGCATCGCGCAATTGCCGGCTCGCGATGGCCGCTTTTTCGCGCGCCTCGTGGTATTGCAGGCTGGGAAGCACTTCTTCCAGCAGGTTGCGGCGCTCTTTATGCAGCCCTTCCCACTGGTGGTAATTGGCCACGCGCAGGCGCAAGCCTTCCAGGTTGGTTTTCGACGCTTCCAGTTCCGTCTCGAAACGTTTCAGCTCCACTTCCGTGTCGCGCTGGTGGCGCTTGGCTTCGTCGTAGGCATCCAGCACTTCCTTGTCGCCAAACACTTGGAATACGAGGTCGAGCAGCTGGCGCGGCGCATATTCGCACAATTTGTCCGTCTCGCCCTGCTCCAGCGCCAGCACTTTCGACATGGCTGGCGACAGGCCCGCATTGGCGAGGCGCTTGCGGTAGTTTTCCACGCCGAGCCAATCGTTGGCATCCGTGATGTCCTCGATCTGCACATTGCCCGGACGCATCAGATACTGGCGCTTCCAGTCGCCGCCATTTTTCTGAATCTGGCAAAACAGGGTCACTTCATCGTCGCTGAAGAAGCCGGAACTGCGGAATGGCCGGTTCGACAGCTGCTTGCCCACGTTCTTGTTGTCGACCACGGCGCGCAGCCAGGCCGTCTGCTGGCCCGAGTGGCGCGCATAGTGCTTGTACGTGCGCCCCATCGAGCAGTCGAGGCCGAACAGGGTGCGCAAGGCGTCAAGCAAGGTGGTCTTGCCCGAACCGTTCTGCCCCGCGATGGTGATGATCTTCGCGTCGAGCGGGATATTCTTGATGCGCTGCCAGTAATCCCAGTGCACCAGTTCAAGTGATTTGATATGAAACATGGGCGCTTTCAGTGAGGAAGGTCGGACGCGGGCTCGTCGCCAGCGTCAGGCAGGTCGCCGATGTCGGCGGACAGGTCGTCTGCCAGATCGGCGTCAGGATCGATGGCCACCAGGCGCGCCGGCGCCCGCTTGAACACGTCGGCCAGGGCGCCGTTGATGATGCGCTCTTTCAACACATCCGTGTCCATCATCAAGTCCAGCAGCGGACCTTCCAGGATGAAATCGCCGCGCCGCTCGATAAAGCCCAGCTTGGCCAGGGTGCCCAGGTTCATGTCCATGCGCGTCTTCTTGCCCAGCTTGTCGCCGAAGTCCGACAGCAGCGCCTTGTAGGAAATGCCGATCGACGCATCTTCCGCGCGCGGCAGCGGTTTTTCCGTGCCGAACATATCGTTCTGGTCATCGTCCGCATGCTGGTGCGTTTCCTGGCGTTCGCGCTTGGGCAGGATGATCTGCGCCCACAGCACCACCAGCAAGGCCACGCCATCGCGCGCCAGGCCGAAATTATTGTTTTGCCACACGTCGCGCGCGCCGAAAATCTTCGGCTCGATGGTGCGCGTCAGGGCCAAAGTCACGTGGTCGGCATACACGTTGTCGAGCAGTTTCAAGCCGCAGGCCAGCAATCGCGCATCGATCTCGGCGCGGAACAGCTCGTCGGACAGCACGCGTTTGACGAGCTTGTCGTCGCGGCGCAGGGTTTGATGCGTGAGCAGGCGCGCAATCAGGATTTGGGAATCGTCATTCATCGGCTGTGCCGCTATCTAAATCAAGTGAAACATTCAGTGAAAGCGAGGCGATCGACATGGCCGCCACGTGGGGGTCGGTCAGTTGGACCATCTCGTCGGTCGGTGTAAAGGTAATCGGCAGGCGGGCCAGTTCGGCCGTCGAGCCTTGCAAGCTCGCTTCGGAGACGTCACCCAGCAGCGGCAGCATCGAGGCGCGGTATGACGCCACGGCAAAGCTGGCCGGCAGCAAGGAATCCTGCACGGGCACCGATTTCGGCCCCTCTTCGCCGATGCTGGGGAAATTGCCCAGACTGGCGAAGTTCGACAGGCGGTCCAACAGGTCATCGAGTTCAAGCTGCATGGCGGGTCCGTCGCTGATGGTGGTGGGCGCATCCTCTCCGCTGGGCAGGCCCGTGTTGGTAATGCCTGCCGCCCGTTCGGACAGCAGTTCCGTTTCGGCAACGTCGATCATCTCGGCCGGCGTGGAGAACAGCGGCACGACGGGCTGGTCGATGGCGCCTTCAGCCAGGCTGGCCAGGTCTTCGTGCAGCAAGAGCCAGCGTTTGATGTCCGTGGTCGACAGGCCCGACTGGCCCAGGTGCACGCGCTGGCGCTCGATCTGGTTCAGGGCGCGCGAAAACATGCCTTGCATGTTCAGCAATTTGCTTTGCGCGCGGCCGATCGCCTGCGCCGCCTTGTGCGTGGCGCTATCCGCGTTTTCATCGGACGTGATGGCCACGAGGATTTCGGAACCCTTCTCGACCCAGTCGCACGCCATGTTCCACTTTGCCTGCGCCGTGCGCAGCCGGAATTCGGAACCGGACGCGATGGCGTCGGAGAACTCCTCCGTCAAATCCACCAGGCGCCCCAGCAAATGCTGGAGTTGTTCAACCGACACGCCGCCGACGGCTTGCGCGCCCGCCACCTGCGACAGCAGAAAGCCCATTTCCGCTTCGTCTTCCGTCTGGCCCAGGCCCAGCAAGCTGTCGATGGCCGACAGCACATTGCGCGCCATCGGCGTCACGCGATACACGCCCTGCTGCGCATCCCAGGCCAGCAACTGGTTCGAGCGCAGGCGCAGCAAGACCGTTTCCAGGCTTTCCGGCAACAGATAGGCAAGTTTCGTGTTGATATCGGCGCGCGTATAGGCGGACGTGGCCGCATCGGACGCGAGTTCGCGCAACACGAGCAGACGCACCAGCACGCCGTCGAAACCGCCGTGGAACAGGGCCGTAAACACTTGCAGCAGAGGCTGCGCCCGCTTCAAGTGAAAAACTTGCTCTATTTCATCGGCCGAAATATTGGGCTGGAAATGCGCCTGCAAGGAATCGTGATGCTCTTGCTCTGTCTGATTTGCATCCGTAGCCACGGCTGCACTTGCCATTATATCAATCATTCTTTTCCGGATGAGTGTTCAGCGGGCGGCGCAGCGGGCTAACGCAGCGCTGCGGGGCGGGGGCGTCAGTATATCAGTTCTGACATGCAATTTAGCGCGTGGGAGGGGGAGGTGCGGACACGGCGCAACGCTGGCGCCTGCTTATCAAGACTCCTGATGGCGAAAACGGGCGGACAAGGGTCAGTTCCTTTGGAATCGGGATGCGCCCATTGGGCACCTCCCCCCGGCGGGTCTGACCCCACAACAACAGCAAGCACTTACTTCTGCACGACCTTTTGCAAGGTTTGCTCGACGTAATCACCATCTTCATCGGCGAACGTCACCTTCACGGGATACCATTCCAGCGACGGGGCCAGCCACAGGTCCACTTGCTGGCCCTTCTTGTCCGGCGGCGGCGCCTTGATCAGGTGCACGGCCTCGACCAGACCCTGGCCGGTGGCGACAGTCTCCTGCTTGACGACCTTGAAGGTCCAAGGCTCGGCGTCGCGGCGGCCGGCAACGAAGAAGCTCCATTCCGAACCGGGCGTGAATTTCTCGGGCGTGGCGCGCGCTATGCTGACCAGTTGCCAGACGGTGCTGTTGCGGTCCTGCTCGCCGCCTTTCAGCGGATAGCTGTCGTCGCCTTCGCTGAAGACGATGGTCTTGCTGTCGCGCTTGAAAGTAGTCGTGGCCGCTTCCTTGCGGAAACGCTTTTCCACGAACTGGGCTGGCGCCAGGCCGTAATCGTCGACCGTGCCTTCGCTGCGCTGCTCGAGGATCTTGCCGAACAGGGCAGCCTTGGTTTCGGCCAGCAGCGAGTACTTGCCGTCGCCGGCGCGCCAGTTGCTGACCGATTCGCCGGACAGCGCGATGCCGCGCTGCTTCGCCTTGATCGAATAGACGAGGTCGGCCGACGGCGCCAGCTTGTACGGGCGCTTGATGACGGGATGGTCCACGGGCGCGTCGGCCATGGCGGGAGCGAAGGTGGCGGCCAGCACGCCGGCGGCCAGCAAGTGTTTCAAAGAATGCAGAGTCATCATTTATTTTCCTGTAGCGTCATTGACGCGAATTTGGGTCACGGTTTGCGTGGTCAGCGCCCCGTTCGCTTCGGTATTGCGTATTTGTACCGGATACCATTGCATCGATGGCGCCAGCCAGATATCGAGCTGCGACGAATACGTGCCGGGTTTCGGCGGCCGGCGCAAATGCCAGGTCACCAGGCGGCCCATCTTGGTCTCCAGTTCTTCCTCGCCCACCAGCTGGAAGCGGAACACGGTCGCTTCCTTTTCCTCGCCGACGAGGATGTCGATATTGCCCGCCAGCTGATTGACGTCGGCGCGGCCGATGGCGGCCAGCTGGAATGGCACGGTGGCCTTGTCCTGCGCCCCCTCCTGCCATGGCGCCGTGGCCGTCGTGGCCGAAAACGTGATGGCCTTGGCGTCACGGTTGAAATGCGTGGCTGTTTGCGCGCGGCCCTTGCGCTTTTCCGTCGCCGTGACGGGCACGATGCCGCTGCCATCGATCAGGCCTTCGCTGGTCAGCACCAGCAGGTTGATGCGCGTGATCAGCATGCTCAAGCCCACTTCCAGTTTCAGCTGGTACGTGTCGCCCCGGTTGTCCCACGCCATGGCTGCCACGCCCTGCCACTTGGTGCCGTCGGCATCGCGCCGGTCCACGTGCAGGTCGAACTGGGCCGATGCAGGCGCATTCGTCTTGTAGCGTCGCGCCTGCTCGACGGGCGGCGGCGGCGGACTGGCCGGTGCCGGTGCTTCCGCCACGGCGGGCGGCGGCGCCGTGATGGCTGGCGCGCTGGCCGCCGGTGCCGCTGGCGTGACCAGCCCTTGCGGCGCGTCGCTGGCGGGCGCCGTGAACTGGGCCGTGTCGCTCGACGGCAGCTCCGTCGGCGGCGGCGGTGGCGGCAAGCGGGGCTCGGGCAAGGGCCGCAGCTTGGGCGGCGGAGGCGGAGGCGGCACCGGCACCGGTGCGGGCGGCTCGGCGATCAAGGCCATGCTGACCACCTGCGCATGATCCTGCCCCAGCGGCACCATGCTGGCACGCGAGGTGAGCCATTCCAGCGCCACGTAATGCAGTGCGCCGATGACCGCGACAAAAATGACGGTGCGGCGGCGCGGTGGCGAAAAGAAGGAGTCAGGCATCATAGGCCGTAGTGTAACGCCTTCCCCCTACTTCCCGCTTCTTGCCCGTACTCAACTCCTGCTGTTTTATGTAAGAAAATGTTGGCGGCTTTGCGTCAGTTGCAAGCTGATATCTGCTACGCTAGGCACATCCACCTACCAGGAGATTTCGCATGGCAAACCCGCAAATGCCCCAAATGCCGGGCGCAGCAGTTGTGACCGACACCCTCGACTTCGTCAAGAACCTGTGGGGCAGCATGAGCGTGCCCGGCATGGGCGTGCCTGGCATCACGGCGCCCACCATGTCGGTGGAAGAGCTGGACAAGAAAATCAACGACTTGAAAGCCGTCGAAGCCTGGCTGAACCTCAATACCAGCATGCTGCGCGGCAGTATCCAGGCATTGGAAGTGCAGCGCGGCACCATCGCCACCCTGAAATCGATGGGCGCGTCCCTGGCGGCAGCCATCACCCAGCCCGGCGCCAGCGAGAAATCCGTGTTTGAATCGGTGCCCTACGCTTCCGCGTTTTTCCAGCAAGCCGCACCCGCAGCTGCGGCGCCAGCGCCTGAACCAAAGCCGGCGCCTGCCCCCGCACCGGAACCGGCTGCGGCGGCGCCCAGCGATGCCGGCAGCCAGGCGGCAGCCCAGCTGGCCAATCCAAGTGTCTGGTGGAATTTGTTACAAGATCAGTTCAAGCAGGCCGTGTCGACAGCCATGTCGCCCGATGCTGCCAGTTTTGGCGGTGGAGCGGCTGGAGCGACGGCCAAGCCAGCGGCCGGCAAATCCGCCAAACCCGCTGAAGCAGGCACTGCAGCCAAGGCCAAGGCCCCGCTGCGCAAGGCGCCGGCAAAGCGCGCGGCACCCAAGTCGAAAGCACCAGGCAAGGCCTGATGTTTCAAGCTGGCGATATGATCAGGCGATACGATGAATGCGGATCGCCTCGATCTGATTGTCGGCTTGGCGTTTTACGTCACCGATCGTGATCAGGCCTTCGTCGGCCAGCGCCTTGGCGTGCTCGTACGAAGACTGGAATGTTTCCAGCGTGTCTCCCTTGGCGGCGACCGGGCGTACCCAGGCAACGGCGCCGACTTTCATTTTTTTGTATACTTCATTGACCACATCACGCATAGTTTCTTCCTTATTGTTGTAGAGCAACTCAAGCACGGGCGAACCCACGCTGGCCCCTAGTTTATCATCCGGCACGCTCACGCACGACTTTTCCCCCTTTTTCCGGCACCGGCGGCGCTTTTTCCGGCACCACGACGGCCTCTTCCGGCCCGGGCGGCGGCGTCAACTGCACCAGTTGCTCCATCAATTGCGCGAAGCGCTGCTGCCCTGGTGCAATTTTGTCCACATACAACAACACTTCCATGGCTTCGGCCGCCAATTCCGCCTGGTAGCCGCGCTGCTCCAGGAACGACACGATGATTTGCGCGGAATTGAACAGGATGCGCAAGTTGTTCGGCAGCTTGTCGCGCGCCGTGCGCATCCAGGCCACGGCTTCGTTGAGCTTGTCCGTCTTCCACAGCAGCACGCCCTTGTTCATCAAGTCCGACGCTTCCTTGCGCGAGGCGATGATCAGGCTCGTGCCCTCGTCGCCCATCTTGGCCTTGTCGAAAATTTTCTGCACTTCGTCCTGCACCACCTGGTTATCGTGGTTGTTCTTGACCACGTAGCACAACAAACCGGCCGGCGCATCCTTGACGCCGACGGCGAACAGCAGGGTCGCCAGTTCCATGCAAATACTTTTCTCGGGCCGCGCCGGGTCTTCGGCCAGCATCGCTTCGAGTTCGTCGCCGCACTTGCGCGCGCGCCGGTAATCGCCCGTTTCGTGGTGCACCATGCCTTCCGTGATCTTCGCGCGCAGCCCGATCTGCTCGGGCGAGAATTCGCGCTGCGCCAGCAGCAGCCATTGCAGCGCTTCCTTGGCATCCTTTTTGAGGCCACACACGCGCGCCAGGCCCAGGTAGGCGTCCGGCGTCTTCATGACGGAAAACTCGCCGATGGAAATACACTTGCGAAAGGCCTTTTCCGCCATGCTGACATTGCCGACCTTCAGGGCTGCCAGCCCCAGGTTGCGCTGGCGCGGCACGGAATTGGGTGACAGGCGCGCCGCCTTTTCCAGCACGCCGCAGGCCTCTTCGTGCTGGCCCATCAGCTGGTAGGCGACGGCCATCTGGTCGTAGGCATCGATGTAGTACTTGTTTTCCACGATCACGCCCTGGAAGATTTGCCGCGCCGCCTCGTGCTCGCCGTTGTTCATGCGGATCTTGCCCAGGCCCGCCTTGGCCCAGCTGTAATCGCGCTCGGCCAAGACTTTTTCGTACACGGCACGGGCCTTTTCCGGCTCGCCGCTTTTCAGCAGCAACGACGCCTTCATGCGCAGCAATTCCAGCTCGTGCAGCTTGTTGACTTCGATCTGCGCGTCGCACAGCTTGGCCGCGCGCAGATAATCCTTTTCCATGCAGGCCTGATCGATTTCGCGAAACACCTGCTTCTTGTGCCACACGCGGTTCAAGCGCGTCAGCAGCACGCCTTCCGTGATCGGCTTGATCAGATACGCGTCGGGCTGGTGCTCGGCCGCGCCCATCACGGATTCCACGCTTTTCTCGGCCGACACCATCAGCCACACGCTCGACGGCGCCGTCAGGTTGCGCACGCGCGTCTCTTCCAGCACTTGCTGGCCGTTCTTGCCTTCGCCCAGGTTGTAATCGCACAGCACCACGTCGTAGCGCGTCTTGGCCAGCAGCTTCATGGCTTCGCCGCCGCTGGCCGCCTGGTCGATATGGCGCGCGCCCAGGTTGCGCAGCGATTCGCGCAGCAGGATGCGGATGCCGATGAAGTCGTCGACCAGCAGATAATGCTTGTCGGCCCAGTCGGTGCTGCCCGCTTCGGCGGCGGTGGCGTGGCTGTCTGTCGTCATGGAGTCCTCGTTCAGGGCAGGCGCAGGATGAAACAGCCGCCGCCCAGGGCGCCGCCATTTTCCAAGGCGATGCTGCCGCTGCTGCCCCGGTGCTTGTGCATCTTTGCCACTTCGCTGGAAAAATACAGGCCCAGGCCCGTGCTGTTGGTGGAAAAATTCACGCCGGCCGCCATGCCATCCATGGCCGCGCTACCCGCGTCGAGCAAGGCCTGCGTATAGCCGTCGCCATTGTCTTCCACGCGCAGCTCGAGCATGCCGCCGTGCTCCCGCACGGACAGGCGGATCGTGTCCTTCGTGTAGCGGATGGCGTTGTTGATCGCATGCGCGAGCACGCCGATGACCAGATCTTCATCGAGGGCCCAGATCAGCTCTGGCGGGCAGGCCGTCTCCAGGGCGATGCCTTTCGAGGCCAGCAGGATCTTTTCCTGGTCCACCACCTGGTCGACCACCTGGCTCACCAGCTGCGGCTGCACGTCGAACGGGTAGCCGGGCTTGCCCACTTCCTTGTACAGGGCCAGCAGCTGGATCAGGTTATCGTTGAGGCGCTTGGTCTGGTACAGCATCTGCGCCATCTGCAGGTAGGCGGGGTCGGCCTGGGGGGCCGTTTTCGCCTGCTCGGCCGCCAGCAGCGATTCCAACGTGCCGCTGACCACGCTGATCGAGTTTTTCATGTCGTGCACGGTCGACGCCAGGAACAGGAATAGCTCGGGCGAGCTGTGTTGATCTTCCACCGGATATCTCCTTGGGCCGCAGCTTCAATATTGCCAAGGATAAATTATACCGCCAGCCTGCGGGCGCCAGCCAGCCACGCGTAAAGTCCGTGACATGACGCAACAATGCCGCCCCCGCTTGCACAGGGGCGGCATCAGGCTGACAAACAGGCAAGATCAGCGGCGCGCACCCGCCAGGCGCTTGACCACGACGATCATGCGGTCGATCTCCTCATACGTGTTGTAGAAGGCGAACGACGGCCGCACGGTCGCTTCCACGCCGAAGCGGCGAAGGATCGGCTGGGCGCAGTGGTGGCCCGAGCGCACGGCGATGCCCTCGTCGTTCAGCGCGCGCCCCACTTCCGCCGGCTCGTAGCCGGCCAGCACGAACGAAGCCACGCTCGCCTTGTCCAGCGCCGTGCCGATCAGGCGCACGCCGGGAATCGATTGCAAGTGGTGCGTCGCGTATTCCAGCAGCGCGTGCTCGTAGGCGGCGATGTTTTCCAGGCCGATGCGCTGCACGTAATCGATGGCCGCGCCCAGACCCACGGCATCGGCGATATTGCCCGTGCCCGCCTCGAAACGGTTCGGCACGCCCTGGTAGACGGTGCGCTCGAACGTGACGTCGGCGATCATGTTGCCGCCGCCCTGCCATGGCGGCAATTGCTCGAGCAAGTCCGCCTTGCCATACACGGCGCCGATCCCCGTCGGGCCAAATACCTTGTGGCCCGAGAACACATAGAAATCCGCACCCAGCGCCTGCACGTCCACGCGCAGATGCGACACGGCTTGCGCCCCGTCGACCAGCACGCGCACGCCGGCCGCATGCGCCAGCGCGATGATCTGCGCCACGGGCGTCACGGTGCCCAATGCATTCGACACCTGCGTCACGGACACCAGCCTGGTGCGGCCGTTGAGCAGCTTGCGGAATTCATCGAGCAGTATCTGCCCGCTGTCGTCGACGGGAATCACGCGCAGGGTCGCGCCCTTTTCCGCCGCCAGTTGCTGCCACGGCACGATGTTGGCGTGGTGCTCGAGCTGCGAGACGATGATCTCGTCGCCGCTGCCGATGTATTTTCGCCCGAACGTATTGGCGACCAGGTTGATGCCCTCGGTGGCGCCCCGCACGAAAATGATTTCATTGGGTGAAGCCGCACCGAGGAAATTGGCCACCTTGGCGCGTGCCGCTTCATACGCATCGCTGGCGCGCGCGGCCAATGCGTGCGCGGCGCGGTGAATGTTCGAATTCTCGTGCGCATAAAAATACGACACGCGGTCGATCACCGACTGCGGCTTGTGCGTGGTGGCCGCATTGTCGAACCAGGCCAGCGGCTTGCCATTGATCCGTTCGGCCAGCACGGGAAAATCGCGCCGCACGGCATGCACGTCGAATGGAGCCTGCGTCTGGTGTTGACCGGGCTTCGTCGCCGAGGGCAGCTCAGTCTGGAAATAGAACACGGGCTGGCTGTTCGCCGGCGATACGGGCAGCTGGCGCGCGGGTGCCTGCTGCGGCGCGGCCTGTCCCAGACCCTGCTGCGCCAGGCCATCGAGCTTGCCGTCCGACGCCGGATAGCCATGCGCGCCACCGACAAAATAATATGGCGACGGCGCACTGACGGCGGACGCACGCGGCGTGGGAATCGATGCGGGCGCCGGCGCAACCGGTGCTTCCAAAGGTGGCGTCACGGGCGGCACTTGCGCCGTCGCCACGCCAGGGGCGATGGCGGCGAAGGAAGGGCCGGGCTGCGGCGGCGGACGGTTCGCATAGCGGGGCGCCGCATCGAGCACGCTGCCGGAACCGCCGAGGCTGGGTGACTTGTCCGACGCGGGGGCCAACCCCGGCAAGCGGGCAAAGAATTCACCGGCCAGGCGGTTCAAGGTCGCTTCGTCGGGTAAGAACGGGACGGCAGGCAAGCCCGCCGCGCCATCACTTGTAGGTGTCTGGGTAGTCATGGTATTTACCGATCTCCACGTCTTCCAGTACGGCCAGCGCATCGTCGGTCAGCACGGCCAGCGAGCAATACAGCGAAATCAGATAGGACGAAATCGCGTGGCGGTTGATGCCCATGAAGCGCACGGACAGGCCCGGGCTTTGCTCGCCCGCCAGACCAGGCTGGAACAGGCCGATCACGCCCTGCCGCTGTTCGCCCGCGCGCAGCAAAATGATCTTCGTCTTGCCGTCTTCGATCGGCAGTTTGTCCGATGGCACCAGCGGCACGCCGCGCCACGTGAGGAACTGGGAGCCGAACAGGCTGACGGTCGGCGGCGGCACGCCGCGGCGCGTGCATTCGCGGCCAAAGGCGGCAATGGCCAACGGGTGGGCGAGGAAGAAGCCCGGTTCCTTCCACACTTTTGTCAGCAATTCATCGAGGTCGTCCGGCGTGGGCGCGCCCGTCAGGGTAAAGATGCGCTGGTCGTCATGCACGCTGGCCAGCAGGCCGTAGTCGGGATTGTTGATCAATTCGCTTTCTTGGCGTTCCTTGATCGTCTCGATGGTCAGGCGCAGCTGCTCCTTGATCTGGTCGTGCGGGCTGCTGTACAGGTCCGACACGCGCGTGTGCACGTCGAGCACCGTGCTGACGGCATTGAGGAAATATTCGCGCGGCTGGTCGTCGTAGTCGACGAAGGTTTGCGGCAGTTCCGACTCGTCGCGCTGCGAGCAGGCGACGCGCACGTCCTTCGGATTTTTCACGCGGTTCAGGCGGTAGATACCCGCTTCCACGGGCAGCCATTGCAGCAGGTGCACGAGCCAGCGCGGCGTGATCGTGGATAACTGGGGGACGCTCTTGCTTGCATTGGCCAACTGGCGCGCGGCGTTATCGCCCAGCGCGAACTGGTTCTCTGTTGCTTCTGCCATGACTACTCCTGATGAAAAAAGTGAATATGCTTATCTGAAAAACGAATAAAGTATCGGACGCCCCTCTCTTTTTCTCAACATGCTATCGCCATCATCACGGCACTTAATCCAACCGCTTTACTCCACCAATTCCGGCTCGCAGCGCGCCATCAATCCGGCCAGGCCGACGCCCAGCGCGACGGCCAGCTTTTCCACCGTCAGCAGCGACGGCGTGGCGGCGCCCCGTTCGATTTCGCCGATGAACGAGCGGTTCAAGTCGGCCGCTTCGGCCAGCCGCTCCTGCGACCAACCATGCCCTTCACGCAACTGGCGCACGGCCAGTCCAAACTGTTTGATCAACATGCTGTCCTCATGGGTGGTGGGCAAAAGCGGGGTGGGATGGTGCCGGCAATTCCGGTGCCTCCTGCTGGTTGTGCGCTTGCGTGACATGGCTGCCGGGCGCCACGCTGCGGGTCAGCCAGACATTGCCGCCAATGACGGAGCCCTGGCCGATGGTCACCCGTCCCAGGATCGTCGCGCCCGCATAAATGACCACGTCGTCCTGCACGATGGGGTGGCGCGCCAGTCCCTTTTTCAGCACGCCGTCGGCGCCGGCCGGAAAGCGCTTGGCGCCCAGGGTGACGGCTTGATAGATGCGTACCCGTTCGCCGATGATGGCCGTCTCGCCGATCACCACGCCCGTGCCATGGTCGATGAAAAAACTGCTGCCGATGATGGCGCCCGGGTGGATGTCGATGCCCGTCTGCGAATGGGCCACTTCGGCGATGATGCGCGCCACCAGCGGCGCGCCCAGTGCATACAGGGTGTGCGCCAGGCGGTAATGGATGATGGCCAGGATGCCCGGGTAGCACAGCAGCACTTCATCGACGCTGTGCGCGGCCGGGTCGCCATGGAAGGCGGCCGCCACGTCCGTGTCGAGCTGGGCGCGGATGCGCGGCAGCGCGCGGGCGAAGCGCTGCACGATGGCCAGCGCCTGCTGTTCGATGGAGACCGTCTGCTGCAAGCCGTGCTGGCGCGCGTGGTAACTGAGTTCGCGCCGCACCTGTTCATGCAAGCCCGTGAGGGTCGTGTCGAGCGTGTGGCCGACGAAGAAATCCTCGCTCTCCTGCTGCAGGTCGAGGGGGCCGAGGCGCATCGGGAACAGGGCCGCGCACAGGGCTTTGATGATGTCGTGCAAGTGCTGGCGCGACGGGAATTCGCGCGCGCCGCATTCCTGGTTGCTGGCCAATCCTTCGCGCCACTGCTCGCGCACGGCGCGCAATTCATCGACGATCTGGCGCAGTTCCCATTGCGGCTGCGCGGCAAGGGAGGCGGGGGGAATGGCTCGCTGGTTCATGGTGGTCCCGGGAAGAGGTTCAGTCTTGCAGCCAGGGCAGCGCATGCCAGCGCCAGCCACCGCTGTGGCCGCGCTGCTGCTGTTCGTCGAGGTCGCCCTCGAAGCCTTGCGCGATATTGAAGACGTGCGTGAAACCGGCCTTGGCCGCCGCTTCGGCGGCCGCGGCCGAGCGCTTGCCGCTGCGGCACAGCAGCACCACGACGGCATCCTTGCCGCCCACCTTCGCTTCCAGTTCGCGCGTAAAGCGGGGATTGCGGTTCATGGCCGTGCCGGTGGCCCACGCCACGTGCAGCGAGGCGGGCACGTAGCCGACGAACGTGCGTTCTTCATGCGTACGCACGTCGACCAGCACGGCTTTGCCAGCCTGCACCAGTTGCCACGCATCCTGCGCGCTGACGATGCCCGCATATGGCAAACCTTGCGCCTGCGCCTGGGTGCGCGCGAGATTGAGCACTTCGTCAAAAGCCGCCTCGCCATGCGCGGCGCGGGGATCGAAAATCAGTTCTGCAGCAGCCATCTTTCCACCTCTTTATTCCGTCGTCAAAAACCAGCACGAGTCCACTGTAGCGAACTTATGTTGTTCGGAAAACAAATTAAAAAGAGTTTGGAAAGCTGAAAAACGTATATGGAGATATGGCAGCGTAAAGCCGGGGTCAGACCCGCCGGGTCTGACCCCAGAACTTGTTTTGGGGGTGAATTATAAAAAGACCAGAATCAATATGCTCTACGGCGCTCTCGTAATAAAAATCGCGCAGGATCCAAGGCAGCGGCCAATTGACTCTCCAGCGGCAGCGGCTCCCCCTCCAGCTGGCACGCCAGCAGCTCGGCCGCCAGCGGCGCCCAGATCAGGCCGCGCGAGGCGTAGCCGAGCAAGCCAAATAGGCCGGGCCAGCGCGGCACGTCGCGCAAGCGCTCGCAGCGGCCCGGTACGCCGGGGTCGGGCAAGGCGCCCGCTAGCGGCAGGCGGTCCGGTGCCATGCAGCGAAAGCCCGTGCGGCCCGCCAGCGGCGCGGCGAACGGGGCCACGCCCAGGATATCGGCGATCTTCGCGATATTGTCTTCCTGGCTCGATGGGCGCAAGCTGGTGTCCGCGTCCGCATCGTAACTGGCGCCCACGCACACGATGCCCTGATGCGCCGGCGTCATGTAGGCTTCGCGGCAGACGACGAACGGCAACGAGGGCAAGATGCCTTCGGCCAGGTGGGTGACCTGGCCGCGCACGGCGTCCAGCGGCAGGCCGGCCGCCTGTTCGAAATCGACGGCACCCGTGCCCGCCGCCAGGATGACGTTGGGTGCGGCCGCGATCAGGGTGCCGTCCGCATCGCGCACCAGCCATTCCTGGTCGCCGCGCTCCAGGCGCAAGGCGCTGCTGGAAAAGCGCCGCGTAAGCGAGGCACCGCAGGCGTCCAGCATGGCCGCGCAGACGGAAGACGGGCGCGCCCAGCCGCCCTGCTCGAACCACCAGGCGCCATCGGGCGCCGGTGCGCCCAGCATGGCGGTCGCCTCGGGCGCTTCCAGCCAGCGGGCGAATTCACGCGGATACAGGCCACTGGCGGCGATCTGCCGCTGCACCTGCGCATGCGCGCCGTCGCGCGCCAGGTGCAGCACGCCGCTTTGCGCACCCTCGATGGCGGCGCCGATGCCGCCCAGGTCTTTCCAGCGGTTCAGCGAATACAGGTAGGCGGCGCGCACGAGGCGCGTGGCGATATTGTCGTCCTTCGACATCAGCGGCATGAAGATGCCGGCCAGGTTGCCCGAGGCCTCGCTGGCCGGTTGCATGTGGCGCTCGACCAGGGTCACCTTCCAGCCGCGCGCGGCCAGCCGTTCGCAGGCGGCCGCGCCGGCCACGCCCGCGCCGATGACGATGGCGCGCCGCTCGGGCGCGGTGACGGCCGCGTACTCTGCGCGCCGCGCATAAAACACGGCGCGCAAACGGCTCTCGTCAAAAACAAAGCCATTCTTTTGCAGGGCCGCGCGCTGCGCCTCGTCCAGATGCACGGCTTGCAGACGCGCGCCATCGGCCATCAGGCGCGCCAGCACCGGCGTGGCTGGCGGCACCCAGGCCAGGTGTACTTCATCGACGCGCGCCGACAGTTGCGCCAGGCAGGCATCGGCTTCGCCGATCAGCACATCGAGCGTGACGAGGCCATCGTGCGAGACCATGCGATGCAGGCCCGGCACGCAGGGCGGCCATTGCGCACGCCACTCTTCGGGCAAGTGGCGCGCATCGACGGGACGCGGCGCCAGCGCGATGTAATGCAGGCGGCGACCGCCATGCGCCGCACAGGCGGCACGCAAGCGGGCGCCGTCAAAATCCGTATCGAGCAGGACGAGCACGCGGTGCATCAGCGCCCCGCGCGGCAAAAGCAGGCGGGCGCATGGTCATTGATCATGCCGATGCCCTGCATGTAGGCGTAGATGATGGTCGAGCCGACGAACTTGAAGCCCAGCTTGAGCAAGTCTTTCGACAGTTGGTCGGACAATGCCGTCTTGGCGGGGAATTCACCCGGCTGCCAGCTGTTGACGATGGGCTGGCCATCGACATACGCCCACAGGAAGCCGTCCAGGGTCTGGCCTTGCGCGCGCAGGCGCAAATAGGCTTGCGCATTCGTGATGGCGGCCGCCACCTTCAGGCGGTTGCGCACGATGCCGGGGTCCACCAGCAGCTGCGCCACCTTGTCCGGGCCATACGCGGCGATCTTTTCCGCGTCCCAGTCGTCAAACGCGGCGCGGTAGGTGTCGCGCTTGTTGAGGATGGTTTCCCAGCTCAGGCCAGCCTGCGCGCCTTCCAGGTTCAGCATCTCGAACAGCCGGCGCTCGTCATGGCAAGGTACGCCCCACTCCGTATCGTGGTAGTCGAGATAGCGGGGATTGGCCGGGTTGGCCCAGGAGCAGCGGATGGTGGTCATGGTCGTGTTCTTCGTGTGCAGGCAAATGCCAGTATAGTTTATCGGCCGCGCAGGATGCGTCCCAGTTCCTGCACGCCATGCTGTATCTCGGCCGGGGGAATGGCCGCAAAGCCCAGCAGCAGCCCGGGCGGCGTGACGCACTCGGGCCCCGCCGCCGGATCGGCATAGTGGTTCAACGGACGCAATTCGATGCCGCGTGCCAGGCCCGCGCGCGAGACCGTTTCTTCATCGTGGCCGGCGCGAAAATACGCGCACAATTCCAGGCCGCTGTCGGCCGGGCCGCACGCGAGCTGGTCGCCCAGTTCGCGCGCGATGCCGCGCACCAGCAGGTCGCGCCGTTCGGCATTGCTGTCGCGCGTGCGGCGGATATGGCGGCCAAAGTGGCCCTCGGCGATGAAGTCGGCCAGCGCCATCTGCGGCACGATGGCCGTGTGCCGGTCCATCACGGCCTTGGCTTGCACCAGCGCGTCGGCCAGCGCGGGCGGCGCCACCATGTAGCCCAGGCGCAGGCCAGGGAACAGCACTTTCGACAGGGTGCCGACATACACCACGCAGCCGGCCCGGTCCAGGCTTTGCAGCGAAGCCAATGGCGCGCCCGCGTAGCGGTATTCGCTGTCGTAATCGTCTTCCACCAGCCACGCCTTGTGCTGTGCGGCCCAGGCCAGCAAGGCCAGGCGGCGGGGTAAACTCATGCTCACGCCCAGCGGCATCTGGTGCGACGGCGTCACGTACGCCAGCTTCGCCTGCGGACAGTGCGCCACGCCATACGCCACGTCCAGCCCCTGCGCATCGACGGGGACGGGAAACACGCGCGCACCGGCCGCGCGCAGCGGGCCGCTGGCGCCCCGGTAGCCGGGCGACTCCATCCAGACCGGGTCGCCGGGCGCCAGCAAAATGGTCGACAGCAGGAACAGCGCCTGCTGCGAACCGGACGTAATGACGATCTGCTGCGGCGTGCACTGGACACCGCGCGACGCCTTCAAATACACGCACAGCAGTTCGCGCAGCGGCAGGTAGCCGGCCGGATCGCTGTAGCCGAATTGGTGGTCGGGCCTGCGCCAGCGCCGCGCTTCCAGGCGATTCCACACGTCGAACGGGAAATGGTCGATGCGCGGCATGCCGACACGGAAGGCCCGCAGCGGGCCACGGTGGAACGCCACCTGGCGCATGGCCGTCACCACGCCCTGACCGCGCGCCGACAGGGGCCGCAGCAGGCCAGGCGCTTCCATCTTGGTGGCCGGCGCGGCCATGGGGACCTCGACGCTGACGAAGGTGCCGCGCCCCACGGCGCCATCGAGATAGCCTTCGGCTGTCAGAAGCGCATACGCATTGAGCACCGTCTGGCGCGACACGGCCAGCAGGCGGCAAAAGTCGCGCGTGGGCGGCAGCTGCATGCCGGGATTCATGCGGCCATCGAGGATGGCGGCCTTGATGGCCGCATACAGCTGGCGAAACAGCGGCTCGCTGGCGCCGCGCTGCAGCGGCAAGGTGGCGATGATCTGGTGCAAATGGGAAGCTGGCATGGCGGCACTCTTGAATTGGTAGCTTAAAGATAGCACTTATTGGCTGTTTTAAATAGCCAAGACTGGCGCTAAGATGGCGCATCCCCTCTATTTTTGCGGAGCACCCATGCATCAGTTTTTCGCCACCGTGGCCTGGCAGCGCGACGGCCAGGATTTCGTCGGCCAGCGCTACAGCCGTGGCCATGAATGGCAGTTCGACGGCGGCCTGACGGTAGCTGCCTCGTCGTCGCCCCTGTCCGTGCCGCTGCCCATGTCGGTGGCGGAAAATATCGATCCGGAAGAAGCGCTGGTGGCGGCCACGTCGAGCTGCCACATGCTGTTCTTCCTGTCGCTGGCGGCGCAGCGCGGCTACGTCATCGACGATTACCGCGACGAAGCCACCGGCGACCTGGGCAAGAATGCACAAGGCCGCCTGGCCATGACGCGCATCGTGCTGCGTCCACGCATCGCCTTCGCGGGAACGCCGCCCTCTCCCGAGGCGCTGGCGGCCCTGCACCACGACGCGCACGAGCGCTGCTACATCGCCAATTCGCTGACGGCCGACGTGGTCGTGGAAGGAGCTGATTAAATGTACTCGCCTGCCAGCTTTCGCGAAGAACGCCTCGACGTGCTGCATGGCTTGATCGACGCGCATCCGCTGGGCGCGCTGGTGCGCCACGATGCCGATGGCTTGTGCGCCGACCACCTGCCGTTCGAGATCACCGCGCCCACGCCCGACGCCCCATTCGGCACCCTGCGCGCCCACGTGGCGCGCGCCAATCCGCTGTGGCGCGCCGCCGGCGGGAACGGCGAAGCACTGGTGATCTTCCAGGGCCCGCACGCCTACATCACGCCCGCCTGGTATGCGGAAAAGCAGCGCAGCGGCAAGGAAGTGCCGACCTTTAATTACGCGGTCGTGCACGCCCACGGCCCCCTGCGCGCCATCGACGACGCGGCGTGGCTGCTGGGATTGGTGGAGCGGCTGACGGCGCGCCATGAGGCAGATCAAGCCGCGCCATGGCGGGTGAGCGACGCGCCGGCCAGCTATATCGAGAAACTCTTGAAAGCCATCGTCGGCATCGAAATCCCCCTCACGCGCATCACGGGCAAATGGAAGTTGGGCCAGAACCGCAGCATGCAGGACCAGGCCACCATGGCGCGCGAACTGGCCTCCGGCACCCAGCCCGGCGCAGCGCAGGCCCTGGGTGCGCTGATCGCCGCCAACGTCACGCCAGCCAGCTGACGGTCGCCGAAAACGTCAGGAACGACAGCGCCGTCGAGACCAGAATAATGCGGGCGATGCGCGCCGTCGCTGTGCTCTCGACGATGCGCAAGGCGCGCAGCGAGGCCCGGGGCCACGCGGCCACCCTCACGCCAGCCAGCTGACGGCCGCCGAAAACGTCAAAAACGACAGCGCCGTCGAGACCAGAATAATGCGGGCGATGCGCGCCGTGTTAGCGCCAAAGCGCTCCGACAGCAGCGAGACATTGCTGGCGCTGGGCAGGCAAGCCACCAGCACCATGCAGGTCAGCGCGAACGGATCGAGCGGCGCGCCCAGCGCGATGGCCGCGTGGCCGGTGCCCCACACCAGCAGCGGATGCAGCAGCAGTTTTTTCAGCGCCACGGGCACATACTCGCCCAGCGGCGCCGGATCGGCCGTGCTCATTTGCGAACGGGCCAGCACGGCGCCGATGGTAAACAGGGCAACTGGCGAGGCGGCGTCGGCCAGCAGGCCCACCGTCTGCATCAATGGCTTGGGCAAGGCCAGTTCCAGCCACGACGACATGGCGCCCAGCACGATCGCCCACGGCATCGGGTTGCCCAGCATGCCCTTCATGGCGTTGGCGATGGCGGCGCGGCTGCCGTGCGCGCCGCCGCTGCCGATACGCGACAGGGCGATGCACAGCGAGCTGGTAATGAGCATATCGACGACGATGGTGACGATGACGGGGCCCGAGGAACGGGGTCCCAGCAAGGTCAACAGCAGGGGCACGCCCATGAAACCCGTATTCGGGAAGGCCGCCACCAGCGCGCCGAAGGCGGCGTTGTTCCAGTCGATGCGGTGGCTCAGGGTCATGGCCGTCGTGACGCCCACCATGATCAGGGCGCACAGCAGATACACGCCGAACACGCTGGCGTCGAGCAGCTGCGCGATGGGCGTAGCGGCGCCGAAGCGGTACAACATGCACGGCAGCGCGAAGTACAAGACAAAACTGTTCAAGCCGCCGATGGCGGCCAGCGGCAGCAGCGTGCGCCGCACGGCCAGGTAGCCGCACAGTACCAGGGCGAAGAAGGGAAAGGTGATGGCGAGGATGGTCAGCATGAAGCGCCATTGTAGCGCGCTGCTGCGGCTGGCCGCCGGGCGCAAAAAAAGGCCGCTCGCGCGGCCCAAGGAGGTTTCGGGAAAGCGCCAGCGGCTATGGCTTGAGCTGGGCGCGGATCTCGCCGGCCGGGTAGGCGGCGCTGTGCACGTTCACGTACAGGTTGCCGGCCTGGTAGCTCGCATACTGGGGCGGCGTCAGCATGGCGCCGGCCGGCACGGCAAACATGCCTTCGGCCGTTTTCACCAGGGGCATGATGACGGGGCCGTTGGCGCCGGCCGGCGCTTCATGGATATGCGCGACGGTGGCCAGCATGCCCGTGTAGCGCACGCCGCCGCTGACGCTGCGGTCGTGGGCGACGCGAAGCGTGCTGCTGCCGCTGGCCGTGCTGGTATTGGCCGGCACTTCCTGCGCACCCGTCAAGGTGACGTCATGGCCGCCCGGCTGATGCGGGCCATGGGAACAGGCGCCCAGCAGGGCGGCCAGCGCCAGCACGGTGGCGGCGCGGCGAGCGTGTTGTGGCAATGTAGTCATCGCAGTACTCCTTCAACGGACATCGGGTCACGGATGGCGCCTCACCCTGCACAGCCGGGCCTGCGCCGCACTTGCATTGCATAGTGCGACGGTAGCGCCATGCCGTGCAGTCCGTCTTGCTTTGCGCCAAACTCGGCGCACCTCCGCCAGCGCGTCTTCAGGCCAGATGCCCTTCCGCCACCCAGCCGCGGTTGGCGGCCGGCGCCTTCGGCTTGGGCGCGATGCCGCTGCTTTTTTCCGCATCGAGGATGATGCTGCGCATGCTGTCGCTGGCGGCAGGCCCTGGTGCGAACGCGTAATACTCGTCATTGATGGGCAAGCCCGTCGTGGCGTCGACCAGCACCGGATCGGCGGCCAGGCCCGTATCGCGGCTGGCGATGACGAGGCTGGCGCCTTCGGGCGCAAAGTTTTCATTTCCCCAGGCGATAAACGCCAGCAAGACGGGCTTGAAGGCGCGCCCGGACTTGGTCAGCACATAGTCGTAGCGAGGCGGCTTGGCGCAATACAGGCGGCGCGTCATCAAGCCGCCTTCCACCAGGTCGGCCAGGCGGCGCGTCAGGATGGTGGGGGCGATCTTGAGGCTTTTTTCAAATTCGTCGAAGCGCGTCTTGCCGTAAAACGCTTCGCGCAGGATGAGGATGCTCCACCATTCGCCCACCTTGCCCAGGCTGCGCGCAATCGGGCAAGGCAAATTATTAAAGTTGGTATGTTTCATGGCCATCTCCTCACATTGATTCAACACAACAATCGAAAAAAATTTCAGTTGCAACACGGAAACTTAGTTACTATCATTTTGAAAGTGAGCTGCTTGCCCCTGCGGCGGGCTGAAAATACGCGAAAACTCACACTTTCCTTGTTCAAGTACAATCATGGCTGGTTCTGCTCTCCCAATCCCGGTGCGAAAAACGGTGCCAGCCACGCCTTCCGGCGCTGCTGCCCACGCCCGTTTTTCACTCGATGCGTTCACGATGACCCCTTTGAAGCTTGCCGTACTGCCTGCCCTGCTCGCCCTGTCCCTTTGCCAGACCACCACCGCCGGTACCGCCGCTTCCGCAACGCTGCAGGCCACCTTCGTCGTGCAGGAAGCGTGCACCATCATCTCGCAGCGCAACATCACCCAGGTACGCTGCCAGCACAACACGCCTTATCTGCTGCACCAGCAGGCGACGCCATCGGGCACCGGCCTCGTTACCGTCACGTTCTAAAAATAAATCGTTGCCGTCACCGTGTCCTTGTAGTCGCCGGGGCGCGGCGACACCTGCGCCGGCACGCGGCCGTAAATCGTCAGCGGCACGCTGGCGCCCGTGCCCGTGCCCGTCACCATGCTCGTGCCTGCCGTGCCATCGCCCCAGGGCGCGCCATCGAGCGTGGATGACAGCAGGTAGCTGACCTTGTCCGTCGTTAAGAGGTTTTTCATTTGCCGGTTGGCCACATTGGCCGCCACGCTGCCGCCGTTCAGGGCAATCTGATAGGCGTTGTTATTCACGCAGCGCACGGACAAGGTGCTGGTGCTGCGCAAGTTGCCCGTCAGGATGGAGGCGTTGGCGAACGCCATCGGGCTGGCCGCGATGGTGCAGTCGTTGACGGCCGTGGCACTTACCGTGAAACCGAAGCTGCCGCTGGTGGCCGAGCACCCCTGCAGGTTGACGAGGCCATACGTCGTGTACGTGTAGGTGCCCACGCCGGCAAAGCTCGACGCATAGACGGTATTGGCGTTGGCGACCGTGGGTACGGCGGCCAGGGCCGTGCCGGCAGGAATCTTCGCGTACACGGTAAAGGTGGTGGAATACGTGCCTGGCGGGGCCAGCAAGCCGGCAGACAGGGTCATGCCGAAGGTCGATGGCGCGCCCGCCACGCCGGCGCCGCCCCAGATCTTCGCCGTCGCATATGAACTGTCCACGTACACGTTGTACTCCATGCGGTTGCTGCCATTGCCCAGCTTGCGCGGCAGGGCCGAGGTGGAATTCGTGCCCAGCCCCAGCGAGATGCACACTTGCGCATTGGGCGTAAGCAACTGTCCCAGGTTCAGCGACGAAAACAGGCAGCTGAAGGTGCCCGTGGCCTGCGCCACGTAATCGGTGCCGGAAATCGGGCTGACGGAGCCGAAATTGATATTCGTCATGCTGACCGTGCAGGTATCGGCCGCCTGCGCCACACTACCCCAGGCGCAGCCCAGCAGCAAGGTCAGCCATGGCAGCAGGCGGCGCATCAGCGGCCTCCTCCGGTGGCAGCGCAGCGCAACGGCCCGATCACGGGCAAGCCGCCCGCGGCCGGACGCACATACGCAAAGCCGACCGTGCACGCGCTGTCGCCCTCGCCCACTTGCAATTGATTCTGTTCGCGCAGATCGTCGACGAAAATGATACCGTCAAAGCCCACGACCGTCTGCTTGCCGCTTTGCACATGCAGCACGGGCAAGCCCGTGGCCAGCGGCTTGCCATCGGCGCCCTGCACGATGACGGTGGCGGCGCTGTAGCGTTCGACGGGAAAGGCCGCCAGCACGCCGGCCAGGTGTTGCGGTACAACCGTCATATTGGTCACGGGTACGCGCGCGTCGACTTCGAGTTCATCCGTGGCGATGCTGATCTGGTTATTGCCATAGGGATTCAAATTCGGCACCAACAGATAGCCGCTCCCGCCCGTCACGCCGATCTGGCGGTTTTCATGCAGCACAGGAATATTGCCCACGCCGCCAGTGGAGACCAGCGCAAAACCATTACCCACCTGGCGCGTCGTCTCGACATGGCCATCCATCAGCACCAGCGCGCCGGCCGCGCCCAGCGAGGAGGCATTGCCCATGCTGCTGCTTTGCGTGCGCGCGCTCACTCGACCGTCATTGCCCAGGTATTCCACTTGCGCCTGCCGGTAGGTATTGCCGCCCACCGTGCCTGCCTGCAAGTTCCAGCCGAAGCCGCCGCCAAAGTCCGCCGCGCGCTGCGCGCTGACGCTGCGGCCGCTCTCGCCGTTTTGCCGGCTGGCGCTCGTGCTGATGGACAGATTATTGTCGAAGGCCATGCTCAGGCCGACATAAAATCCCCGCTTCTCGCGTTGCCGCAAATCCTGGAACAGGCTGGCGTTCAGGAACAGGCCGTGCAACAGGGTGGCTGAATAGCCCAGGGTGGCCAGCTTCGATGACGGTGCGCCCGGTGCGCGGTAGCGGATATAGCTGCTGCTGATGCTGCTTCCCGCCGGCAAGGGCAAACTTACGGTAAAGCGGTCCGCCGCGCGCACCACGGGACTGCCGTCGCGCGAGGCCAGGTCGCCGAATCCGGCACTGGCGCGCACGCTTTGCACGTCGACGCTGAAGCGCGGCCCCATGTATTGGTAGCCTGCGCCCAGCTGCACGCCAAGGCTGTGGCCGGCACTGGCCGACAGCGATCCGCTGAGCACGCCTGCCTGGCCCAGCCGCACCAGCGCGCCCGCCCCCGCCTGATACAGGCCGGCAGCCAGTTCCGCATGGCCTTCAATCGTGAAGCTGTCGCTGACGCCATGGCGGACGGAAGCGCTGGCAACGAGCTGCCGCTCATAGCCGAACAGCCGGCGGCCATAGTCGCGCCGCACGGCGCCCGCCTCGACCGAATAATCGCTCAAGCCGGCAGCCAGCATGCGCGTATCGACATACAGGGGCAGCACGGTCGTCACGCTGCGCCCCAGGGCATCGCGCGTGATGAGGGTGGCTTGCCCGGCGCCATTGATGCCGGCCACCTGGTTCAGCACGAACGGACCGCTGGGCACGCTGGCAGCATATTGCTGCACGCCATTGACGTACAGGCTCAGCGATGAGGGCACGAGCGCCGTGCCATCGACGGAGGCGACGGGAAAGGTCAGCAGGTCGGGGCGCAGCTGGAAATTCTTGCGCCACTGCACGCCGCCCACGCGCACGGCGCGGCTCCAGCTGAGCGAAGACGAAATCAGGTCGCCCACTTGCCACGTCTGCAGGGTCTCGGGATCGGCATGGCTCCAGAACGTGTCAAAGCGCATGTATTTGCGCTGGTCCGACCCCAGGTTCACGGTGCCGGTATTGCTGAACACGCCACTGTCATTGAAATAGCGCAAGTCGTTGAAGATGGCGGCGCGCCGCGTCCGGCCCAGTTCCGCATAGGCTTCGTAATTGAGGACGGCGCCGGGCGTGACGCGTGACGGCGGCGTCTGCGGAGCCAGGCGCGCGTTGATGCGGTACGGCGAGCGCAAGTCGTCCGCCACCTGCAGCGACACGCTCTGGCGCGCCGCATCATAGTCATAGCTGAGTCCGGGAATCGCATCAAGCGCCACCTCGGTCTGACCGGGTGCGGACAGGCGCGCCGGGTCCAGCCCCAGCTGCTGCAAGTTCGCCACACTGCTGCGCAAGCCTTTGCCCACCTGGGTAAAGCGCAAGATCAGCCCGGTTGATTCAGCATTCACAGTCACCTCCAGATACAGTTCATTCGGCGCCATCGGATCGCTCGGCAAGCTGGCCGGTCCCGGATCGGCGCCCGTTTCGGCGGCCGATCCATCGGCCCTGGCCACCGGTGCCATGGCCAGCAACAGCAACAGCAAGGATGCCAGTGCGCGTCTCATGGTTTAACCCGGTTCGCGGCAAGCCCGCCCGCCATGGCGGCCCGGTTCAAGGTGTCGAATTCGTGGCAACGAGCGCCTTTGCATTCACGTTTGCCGCAATACTCAACGGTCCATCCAGTTCGGCCTCCCTGGCGACGGGCAAGCGCCAGACGCGCATGCGTGCCGCCAGGACATAACCAAACAGCCCCTTGCTGATGACAAATTCCTTGCCCGCCTGGTTCGTCAACGTCATCGCACCGATCTGTGCATGGAAATTGCCGCTGTTCTTGACACGCAACATCCACTCGCCCCGCTCGCGAAACACTTGCCAGTCGAGTATTTCCTTGCCCGGCGCACCGGCCGGCAGCACGAACACGGGCACCGAATAGCGCAAGCGGATATCGATGCCGCTGCGGCCCGCTCCATCTTCGCGGCTGACTTCATCGATGAGCACGCGATACGTCTTTTCCTGCACCACAAGACCGGCCTGGGCACGCACGAGGCGGATGGTCTGCCGGCTGTTGGCGGCGATTTCCACGATCGGCGGACTGGCCACCAGTTCCTGCGTCGGCGCCAGGGTTTCCTCGCCATCGCGCTGCTCCCAGGCGAACACCCGCACCTGTCCGTAGATGGGCTGGTCGCCGAGGTTTTGCAGGCTGATGCCGGCCGCATTCTGTGGCGCGCGCAAATTGAGCGTCACCGGCGAAATCTGCAGATTGGCGCCGTGTGCGCCCGCCGCACAGCAGGCCAGCAGCGCCAGCACGCTTTTCATCAGGGAAACAGCACCGGCCTTCACGCAGCGCCTGGCTTAAAAGTACACGGTGGCCGTGATGGTCGACTTGTAGGTATCGGGCGCCGGTGTCGCTTGCGGCGGAATATTGCCGTACACCGTGATCGGCTGCGATGAACCGTTGCCGGTGCCGCCGACGGTATTCGTGCCCTGGGTATCGCCCCACAAGGTGCTGCCGGCCGTCTGGTACAGATTGAACTGCACCGTCCCCAGGTTGCCGCCCGTGCCGCTCATATAGCGCGTGGTGCCGCTCGATCCCGTGCCCGAGCCGGCCGTCAGGCCCACGTTATACAGCGTGGTATTGGTGCAGGTGACATTCACGGTCGTATTGACGTTAACGGCAGTAGCCAGTACACCCTGACTTTGGCCAAAGTCGAGATTGGCCGCCGCGATGGTGCAATTGGCGATGATTTTCAGGGTGACGTCAAAGGTGGTGGTGGCGCTGCCATTCAGATACACGGCGGCGTCGGCGCTACGCGGCAGGAACGCCGTGGCGGCAACCGCCACGCTGGCGGCAACGATAAGGCGGGGAAAAATAACTCGCAACATGATACCTCCTGATGATGGAACATCATTAATGAGCCCACCAATATGAAGGGCATCGAGGATAGTCACGGTATTGCCGGCGTTTTCTCGGGCACGCAAACCAGGACGACAAAAAACTTGTGCCGAGAGTCAGGAACCCGGGGACTCCGGCATTGTTTGCAGCATTTGCAAAACAGATTTTTTGGCAATCGACATTGCTTAAAATCAATGCATGAGCGAATTATTGGCGATCTGGGAAATCCGCGCTTCTTCTGGCGGAGAAACATCTTTTGAAACACGAGAAAAGCAGAAAAAAAAGAAAAAGCAGGGCATAATAAGCAACAACTTGCTATTTGGTTAAGTCATCCATGCCATGCCATTGACCAGCGAAACCATCAAAAAGAATATCCTGCTCGTGGACGATTCCGCGTTCGAGCAGCGCATGCTGATGGAGCTGCTCAGCGAGCAGCCCTATCGCTTCAGCATTGCCTTCAATGGCTACCAGGGCTACCAGCTGGCATTGGCCACGCATCCCGACCTGATCCTGCTCGACGTGCGCATGCCCGAGATGGATGGCTACACGGCGTGCCGTTTGCTCAAGGCCAATCCCGAAACGGAACAGATACCCGTGATCTTTCTCAGCGGCGCCGATGCCGCCAAGGAACGCATCATGGGCTTGCAGGTGGGCGGCGTCGATTACATTTCCAAGCCCTTCCTGCCGGAAGAACTGGCCGCGCGCATCCATATCCATCTGGGATTGATGCGTAGAAGCAACAGCACGCCACCGACAGCGCCCCCGGTCAGCGAGCGGCAGCAGCATCCGGACCTCGTGTTTGTCAATGCCGTCAAACAACTGATTCTCGACAACCTGGGCAGCCTGCCCAACCTGTCCGAAATCGCCCGCAGCGTGGGTACCTACCGCGAAAAGCTGACCCTGATGTTCCGCGAGCAGACGGGCATGACGGTCTTCGCTTTCATCCGTGAAGCGCGCATCGCCCGCGGCGTGGAACTGCTGCAGCAGACCGAGATCGACGTGCAGGATATCGCCCTGCTGATCGGCTTTCACAACGCGGGCAACTTCGCCACGGCCTTCCGCGAACGCATGGGCGTCACGCCCAGCGCCTACCGCCAGCGCCTGCATGAACAGACGGGCCAGCGGCAGGTGTCAAACGGTCATTAGAACTTGTAGTTCAGCTTGAGCGAGGCGAAGCGGCCGCGCGGGTCGGCCTGCGTATAGTCGAAGCCCGAGGCCGAGTAATCCCACGGCGCGCGCTTGTTGGCCAGGTTTTGCACGATGAAGGTGACGTTCGCCGCTGGCGTGACCTGCCAGCTGGTGGTCACGTCAAACGTGCTGAAGGCGGCCACGGATTCATCGAGATGCGTGTTTTGCGCATAGCTGCCCACGTAGTTCCAGGTGAGCGTGGACGACCACTTGCCCTGCTCCCACGTGGCCGATGTGACACCGCGCCATTTCGGAATCGAGCCGAAATAATTGGTGCCGGCACCATCGGTGAGCGGGGCGCCGTCGGACAGCGGTTCGGCAAAGCGCAGCACGCGGCTCAACTGGCCGGCCAGGGTCAGCTTGCCCCAGTCCTTGTCGACGAAGCGCTGGCGCAGGTCGAGGTCGATACCCGACACTTCGCGCTGTCCCTGGTTGCGGTACTGGCGGTACAGGGTCGTGATGCGGCCATCGGCATCGCGCGTGATCTTCTGCGGCGCCGACGCTTCATTGGCGAGCGTGGTGGTGGCGCTTTCCGTGCCGATCACGCCATCCTGCTTGATGCGGTAGTAATCGAGGCCGATGCTCGAACTGCTGGTCGGCGACACCACCACGCCCAGGTTCAGGTTATTCGAGCGCTCCGGACGCAGCGCCGTATTGGCGATGGTAATGGCCGTCACGCCCCGCGTCTGCGTGGGCGTGATCGGGTCGCGCGGATCGAGCACGCTGACGTAGCTGACGGCCGTGCTTTGCGTGATTTCCGGCAGCGACGGCGCGCGGAAGCCGCGCGACACGGTACCGCGCACCAGCAGCCACGGCGCCGCCTGGTAGCGCGCGCTGGCCTTCGGCGAAAACGCATTGCCGAAATCGCTGTAATGGTCGGCGCGGCCCGCCAGATTGACGGACAGGTCTTTCACGACGGGCACGTTGAATTCGGCAAACAGGGCCGACACGCTGCGCGAACCGTTGATGATGTTGATGGCCGGACGCAGCTCCGTGCCCGACAACACGGCCGTCGAGGTTTGCGAATCCATCTTTTCGCGGCGCCACTGCGCACCGGCGGCAAAGCCCAGCGGACCGGCCGGCAATTGCCACAGGTCTTTCGCGGCCGAGAAATCGACGGTGTCGAGGGTCGACTCGGCCGGACGCAGGGTCGACAGGCGCAGGCGGTTGCGCACCGCTTCGCTGTTTTGCGACTGGTCGAGGAAGTTATAGCTGCCATCGGCCAGCACCTTCTGGAATTCGTAGCGGTTGACGAAGTTCTGCACGGTTTCTTCCAGCTTGCTGCTCGAGTGGCCCACGGCCGTATCCCAGTCCCAGCCCGCCAGCGTGCCTTTGACGCCCGCCAGCGCGCGGTAGAAGGTGACCTTGTCCTGTTTCAGGCGCGGCCCCAGGTCGAACAGGGTCGCCGTGAACGGCAGGGGCGTGGCGCCCGGATTGTTCGGATGGCCGACCGGCAGCACGACGGGGATGGTGTCGAGCGCCTGGGTGGCGTTGTTCCACACGCGCGTGGCATTGTTGACGGTGAGCGGCGCGCTGAAGGTCTGGTCGGCGCGCGAATAACTGTGCAGCAAGTCGACGTACGCTTCCGTGTCCGCGTTCAGTTTGAAGGTGGCGCGCGCGGCCGTGTGCACGCGCTGGATGCCGGGGATCAGGGTTTTATACGGCGACGGGTTATACGCGAGCACTTGCCCCGTCTTGCCGGGCGTGATGTCGCCATAATTGACCAGCTGCAGCGGTCCGCGCACGCCGCCCAGGGTCCGCGTCGGATCGCTGCCCGCATAATTGGTGGCTACCCAGCCCAGCGCGCCACGCTGCTGATTGCGGAAGTCCGCATCGCGCATCCACGCCACGTCGCTTTGCTGCAGCTTGTCGCGCTGCTGCGCGTCGATCGAGAAGACCAGGCTGTAGCCGTCTTCCTCGAGCTTGCCGAAACCCGTCTGCAGCGCCGCGCTCTTTTCATGCTGGCCCGTGCCTTCGGTCGAGCCGCCCCACTGCGCCGTGATGTCCGTGCCCGTGAATTCCTTGTACAGGATGATGTTGACGACGCCGGCCACGGCATCGGAACCGTAGATCGACGAGGCGCCATCCTTGAGCACCTCGATGCGCTGTACGGCCGCCATCGGCAGGCTGTTCAGGTCGACAAAGGTTTCCTGCAGGTTTTGCGCCGTCGCATAGCTGGCAACGCGCTTGCCGTTCACCAGGATCAGGGTATTTTTCTGGCCGATGCCGCGCAGCGACAGGCCCGAGGTGCCGGCCGAGAAACTGCCCGTATATTGTTCGTTGTAGCTGTTGCCGCTGTTGGCGGAGATGGCGCGCAGCACATCCGACACGCTGGTCTTGCCGCTGGCTTTCAATTCCTTGGCCGTGATGACCTGCACGGCGCTGGCCCCCTCTTTTTCGCTGACGCGGATATTCGATCCAGTGACGTTGACGCGCAGCATGTCGTCCTCGGCATGGGCGATGGTGGAGACGGCGGGAAAGGCGGCGGCGATGGCAAGACTGATGGCGAGTGGTTTGAACATGGTTTCCTCTTATTGGGATTGCAGCCTTTTTCAGATAAAAAAGGCCGAGCAGGGGCACACGGACCGGATTGGCCTGCGGGCAAAACGACGACGGGGGGATGAAGGAATTACGGGATGCGTGGACGGGCACGCATCGGCATCCACTGCGCCATGCATTGCATGGTCAGCGGGTGCCGGGCGGCGTAAAAACAGGCAGAAAGGGTAAAACGCAACATAAAAGACACCGGTAAGCGGGGAAAGGCCACTATATCCCGGTGTCTTTATGGGGTGAACGAATTAAAAATTGAATGTATATACGATTTGGATCTAAGGACTTGGTTTTTGGCAATATCAGGCGTCGGCCAGCGCCGGCGGTGCGGCCGCCGCGCGGCGTGCCTGCACGCTCCACCAGTACCAGGAAATGACGGCGTTGACCCAGTAGGCCGCATACAGCACGGCTGTCAGGTGCAGGCCGCGGCTGTAGTAGAGCGGCACGGCGACGGTGTTGACGAGCAGCCAGAAAGCCCACGTTTCGATGCGGCGGCTCATCAGCAGGAATTGCGCGATGATGCTAAATACCAACACCGCCGAATCGATGAATGGCGCGTAGGCGTTCGTGAAGCGGTGCAGCAGCATGCCGTAGATCGCCACGGAGGCGATACCGGCCGGCACGACCCAGGCCAGGCTGCGCCAACCCGTGCGCGTGATCGGCAACGGCTTGCCGCCGGCGCCGCGCCGCCATTGCAGCCAGCCGATGACGCAGGTGACGATGAAAAACAGCTGCAGCATCACGTCGGCGTACAGGTTGACCTGGAAAAACAGCACGGCAAACAGCACGCAGCCGACCATGCCGATCCACCAGGAATGAATGTTGTTGCGTCCGGCCAGGATGATGGAAGCAGTCATCAAGACATTGGCGGCGATCTCGAGCGGGGGAGTCAAGCGGATTTCCTTTGGATGAAGACACGCCGCCACTATAGCCCATTTGATATCCGCAACCCGCCATGCACTGCTTGACTTCCGTGGCCATTCTGGCAAATTGCTAAGCAGTACCCCCTGAACCACTGCGGAGATGTTCCATGCGCTTGCGCCACGTGCTGCTTGCGGCAACGCTGCTTGGCAGCGTCCTGCCCGCCCTGGCCTGCCGCATGACGATGGCGCTCGAGCAATGGCCGCCGTATGTCTACCGCGACGCCCAGGGCAGTTATACGGGCCTGGACCTGGAACTGCTGCGCGCCATCTTCAAGGAGGCGCGCTGCACCTTGCTGACCGTGCCGGAACTGCCCACGGCGCGGCGCCAGTTGCTGTTCCAGAAAGGCGAACTGGACCTGCTGCCCGCCGCGTCCGAGACGCCGGAACGCCACTCCTATGCCCGCTTTTCCCTCTCGTATCGCGATGAAGCCGTCGGTGTCTTCAGCAAATCCGGCGCGCCCGGCAACCACCGCCAAGTCGCCAGCTTCGCGCAGCTCGCGCGCGGCAAGTCCACCCTGCTGGCGCCCAAGGTGGGCTGGTACGGGGCCGACTATGCGGCGGCCCGTCCGGCACTGGAAAAAGACGGCCGCCTGAATACCTTCGGCAGCTTCCGGCAAGGCATCCTCATGCTCGACGCGGGCCGCGCCGACCTGTTGCTGGGCGACGTGCTGGCCGTGCGCCACGAAGCGCGTCTGCAGGGTGTGGCCTTGAACACCCTGCCCTTCCTGGCACTGCGCGCGCCCGTGCACCTGATGCTCAACGCGCGCACGACCAGCCCCGCCGACCTGGCGCACCTGAACGCCGCCATCACGCGCCTGGAACAGCGCGGCGTGCTGGCGGCGATACGCAGCAGCTACGAAGCGCCATAGCGGCGGTCAGCCCTTCGATGCCGCCTCGAGGATTTCCAGCTTCGTTTCGCGGCCATTCTTTTGCACGCCCTGCGCCTTGTCGTAGCTTTCGATCAGCGCGCGGTACGGCGGTACGATATGGTCGGTCATGATGGCGGCGAACTCCATCGCATCGGCGCGGTTCCAGGTGCTCATCACTTCAGCCAGCACGGCATACGTGTCGATCGGCACGGCGCCCGCTTGCGTGACGCGTGCCATGGTGATGTCGGTGGCCATCTTCGACCAGTTGCCCGAGGCGTCGATGATGGCAAACACCTTGTAGCCGGCCGCCAGCGCGCTGATGGTGGGAAAAGCCATGCACACGCTGGTGAGCGTGCCGGCGATCAGCAGGGTCTTGCGGCCCGTCTTTTCAATCGCTTCGACCCAGGCCGGATTGTCCCAGGCGTTGATCTGACCCGTGCGCGGGATGTAGACGGCTTCCGGGTTGAAATGGTGGATTTCCGGGATCAAGGGGCCGTTCGGGCCGTCGGGCACGGACGCGGTGGTAAACGTCGGCATCTTGGCCAGGCGCGACAGCTTGGCCAGCGCCGTGACGTGGCCGCGCAGCACGTGCTGCTCGATGTCGCGCACCAGCTGGAACAAGCCGCTCTGGTGGTCGATCAGCAGCATGACGGCGTCGTCGGGATCGATCATCGGTGGCAAACCTTGGAAGTTGGCGGGGGTGCTCATGGTGGTCTCCTGAAAAACCGTGCCGCGGGATGCGGCACGGGTACTACACAAATTCGCTACACAAACTCACTGCACAAATTACTTCGCGATGCGGGCGAAGCGGCCGCTGTTGAAATCCTCGAACGCCTGCGCGATTTCCGCTTCGGTGTTCATGACGAAGGGGCCATGGCCGACGATGGGTTCATCGATCGGCTCGCCACTGAGCAGCAGCACCACGGCGTCGTTGTTCGCTTCGACGGTGATGCTGTCGCCATCGCGCTCGAACAGCGCCATCTGCGCTTCGCGCACCACGCTCTCGCCGTTGACCAGCACCGTGCCATGCAGGACGATCAGCGCCGTGCTCCAGCCGCGGGTCACGGGCAGTTCCGTCAGCTTGCCCTGGGCCAGGCGCACATCCCACACCTGCATCGGCGAGAACGTGCGGGCCGGCCCATGCTGGCCAGCGAAATCGCCGGCGATCACGCGCACGGAACCTGCATCGTCGGGCAGCGCCAGCGTGGGTATCGTGTCGCTGGTGATGGCCTGGTAACCGGGCGCCGTCATCTTGTTTTTCGCCGGCAGATTCACCCACAGCTGCACCATTTCCAAGGTGCCGCCCGACTGCGTGAAGGCAGGCGAGTGAAACTCTTCATGCAGGATACCGGCGCCGGCCGTCATCCACTGCACGTCGCCGGGGCCGATCACGCCGCCCTGGCCCGTCGAATCGCGGTGCGCCACTTCGCCCTTGTAGACGATGGTCACCGTTTCAAAGCCGCGGTGCGGGTGCGAGCCGACGCCGGGCGGACGGGTGCCGGGGGCAAATTCGGCGGGGCCGGCATAGTCGAGCAGCAGGAATGGGCTCAGCTGCTTGCCATGGCCGTTATACGAAAACATCGAGCGCACGGGGAAACCATCGCCTACCCAGTGCTGGCGCGGTGCGCTGTAGATACCTGTGACTTTGTTCATCTCGATCTCCTGTTGAGGTTTGCATTACGATGAAGACAGAATAGACCTGCAACGATGAAGCGGGTAGACGGTAAAATAGGCCATCAGCGTTCCAAAAATAGAACGATCAAGGAGGTGGCATGCAAGATCTGAATGACTTGTACTACTTTGTGCAGGTGGTCGACCATGGCGGCTTTGCGCCAGCCGGGCGCGCGCTGGGCATGCCGAAATCCAAACTGAGCCGGCGCATCGCGCTGCTGGAAGAGCGCCTCGGCGCACGCCTGCTGCAGCGCACGACGCGGCATTTTTCCGTCACCGACGTGGGACAGACGTTTTACGAGCATTGCAAGGCGATGCTGGTGGAAGCGGAAGCGGCGCAGGAAGCGATCGAACTGACGCGGGCCGCGCCGCGCGGCACGGTGCGCCTGTCCTGCCCCATCGCCCTGCTGCAATCGCTGGTCGCGCCCATGCTGGCCGGTTTCATGCGCGCGCATCCGCAGGTGACTCTGTTATTGGAAGCGAGTAACCGACGCGTCGACCTGGTGGCCGAGGGCATCGACGTGGCCATCCGCGTGCGTCCGCCGCCGCTGCCCGACAGCGACCTGGTGCTGCGCGTGCTGGCCGAACGGGGCCAGTGCATGGTGGGCAGCCCCTTGCTGTTCGCCGGTGCACCGCTGCCGAAGGCGCCGGCCGACCTGGCCGACTGGCCCAGCCTGGCCCTGGGCATGCCGCAACAGTACTACCAGTGGGATTTGCATGGCCCCGATGGGGCGCGCGCCCAGCTACGCCATACACCGCGCTTCGTCACCGGCGACATGCAAACCCTGCGCGACGCGGCCGTGGCCGGCGTGGGCGTGGTGCAGCTGCCGACCATGATGATCACCGAGCAGGTGGCCAATGGCAGCCTGCTGCCGCTGATGGAGCAGTGGCGGCCGCAGCGCGAAATCATCCACGCGGTATTTCCCTCGCGGCGCGGCCTGCTGCCGGCCGTGCGTGCGCTGATCGACTACCTGGCGCACAGCTTCGCCACGCTGCCGGAAGAGTGAAGGTTTTCAGGTACGATGGTGCTCTTTCAACAGGCGTGAAAACAGCATGCGTTTATTGATACTGTCGGACCTGCACCACGAGCTATGGCGCGATGAAGCGCCGCAGGGCGACCTTGCGCTCAGCTGCCCCGACGCCGTCATCCTGGCCGGCGACATCGACACGGGCTCGCGCGCCGTCGCCTGGGCCGCCAACGCGTTTGCGGGCCTGCCCGTGCTGTACGTGCATGGCAACCACGAAGGCTACGGCCACCATCTGGACAAGGTGCGCCAGGAGCTGCGCGCGGCCTGCGCCGCCACGCCCAACGTGCATTTTCTCGATGCGGAGTCCTATGTGATCACCGACCAGGCAGGCAACAAGGTGCGCTTCCTGGGCGCCACCCTGTGGACGGATTTCCGCCTGCTGGGCGACGACATGCGGCAAGCGGCCATGCGCGATGCGGAAGCCGTCATGAACGATTACAAGCGCATCCGCCTGGCCGGCATGGGCTTTCGCAAACTGCGCGCGGCCGATACGGCCATGTTCCATGCGCAGCAAAAAGCATGGCTGGCGCGCGAACTGGCGCAGTCCTTCGACGGACGCACGGTGGTCATCAGCCACATGGCGCCGTCGCTGCTGTCCGTCGACGATGCCTACGGCAGCGAAGGGTGTACGCCCGCCTACGCCTCGCGCCTGGACGACCTGGCCGCGCAGGCGGACCTGTGGGTGCATGGCCACCTCCACGTCTCGCGCGACTACCGCATCGGCCGCTGCCGCGTCGTCAGCAACCCGTGCGGCTACAAGACGCGCAGCGGCACGCCGCAAAATCCCGCTTTTGATCCGAACTTCATCGTCGACTTGCCTGTCCGCTAATCATCAACTTTGAGGCGGCCCGCCAGCATTTGCTGCAGGCGGTGCTTGCCGGCCCGGCGCGCCGCGCGCGGCGACGCCTCCGACTGGTGCGCGCCGGCGCCGCCGCGCAGTTTCGCTGCCGCCACCAGCGGGTTGCGCGGCTTGGACGTGGCTTTCACTTTGATTTTCATATGCTCTCCTTTCAACCCTTGATGCAGACGACCTGGCGCAAGGTATGCACCACCTCCACCAGGTCGCTCTGGTGCGCCATCACGGCGTCGATATTTTTATAGGCGGCCGGAATCTCGTCGACCACGCCGCCATCCTTGCGGCATTCGATACCGGCAGTCTGCTCGGCCAGATCGAAGCGGTCGTAACGGCGCTTCGCCTCGCTGCGGCTCATGCTGCGCCCCGCTCCGTGCGAGCAGGAACACAACGACTCCGGATTGCCCTTGCCGCGCACGATGAAGCTGCGCGCGCCCATGCTGCCGGGGATGATGCCCAGCTCCCCCTGCCGCGCCGAAATGGCGCCCTTGCGCGTCACGTACAAGTCGGCATTGCCATGCGTTTCGCGCGCGATGTAGTTGTGGTGGCAGTTGATGGCCTCTCCGTCGAGCTGGAACGGCGGCGCAAACTTCGCCAGCACGTCGAGCACGCGGCGCATCATCTCGCTGCGGTTGAGCAGCGCATAATCCTGCGCCCAGTCCACCGCTTCCACATAGTCGTCGAACACCGTGGAGCCTGCACTCAGGTATGCCAGATCCGCGTCCGGCAGTTGCCGCAGCTGGTGGCGCCGCATGTCCTTCTGCGCGGCGGCGATGAAGTATCGGCCGATGGCGTTGCCGATGCCGCGCGAGCCCGAATGCAGCATGATCCATACCCGCTGCTCCTCGTCGAGGCAGATCTCGATGAAATGGTTGCCGCCGCCGAGGGTGCCGGCCTGGCAGATCCACGTGCGTTCGAACTGGCGCAGCATCTTGGCGATGCCGCGGTGACGCTCGACGATGTGCTCCAGGCGGCCGGCGAGGGGACGCGCGGCGCGTGCATGGCGCGAACCCTGCACGCGGCTCCAGTCGTGCTGCTCGAAGCCGACGGGCACGTCCGCTTCGATGGCACTGCGCAGGCGCGCCAGGTTGTCGGGCAAGTCGCTGGCCGTCAGGGTGGTGCGCACGGCGTTCATGCCGCAGCCGATGTCCACGCCCACGGCGGCCGGAATGATGGCGCCGCGCGTCGGAATCACGCTGCCGACGGTGGCGCCGATGCCGGCATGCACATCGGGCATGGCCGCCACATATGGATGGACGATGGGCAGGCTGGCGATATTGTGCAGCTGGCGCAATGCCTGCGCGTCGATATCGTCGGTAAAAATATGCACGGGCACATGGGCGCCGCGCAAGGTCTGATGAATGGGCATAACGGTGTTCCTGATGTCTGCGTTATGCCGGGGTCCTGGTAAACCAAAAAACCCCGGCGAGTTTCCTCACCGGGGTTTTCAAGGACACCGGCTCGGGATCGGCAAGATGCCGATGGCCCCGAGCGTCATGCACGGGGCTAGTGGAAGTACGACTTGCTGCCAGCCTGCTCGAACATGGGTATCCTTTCTTTTGTTGGGTTAATCTGCACTGCGGACGATGATTCTGCACCGGATGCTGCAGTGCGTCAACCGCTTTTCATGGCGAACGCGCCAACGTTGTTATTTTGTCGCAGCCGCTTTTTCCTTGGCGATGCGCGCATCGAGCTTCGCTTCATTTTTGGCCGCGTAGCTGCTGCACGCCTGCGCATCGATGAAGGGATTCGGCGTGACGCCTTCCAGCAATTGCGTCAGCTTGCGGTCGCCGCCGGAATGGTCGGGATGGGCCGAGATCAGGATGTCGCATGGCAGTTTGGCGAAGTCCTGCATGACGCGGCGGAAGGCCGGCGTCAGGTCAGCATGGCGTTCATCGCCCAGGTAGTGAAAATCGTCGGCCGCCACCGGCGTGAGGCTGGCGCCAAACACGACGTTCAGGCAGTCCGTACGCTCCGCATCCTCGCACGACACCCAGGTCCAGCTGGTGCTGCCCGGCGTATGGCCGGGCGTGTAGCGCGCCGTGACGGTCACGTCGCCCAGCTGCAGGGTTTCGCCATCGGCGATTTCGCGCACGTTTTCCACGGCCGGCATGGGGTCGATTTCGCCCGCTTGCGGGTCCATGGCGAGCACCGAGCCCGCGCGCAGCGCCTGCGCGCCGAGCGGGCTGGCGACCACTTGCGCACCGCTGTCGCGGGCCAGGGCGGCAATGCCGCCTGAATGGTCGAAATGCGCTTCCGTATTCAGGATGAACTTGATGTCTTCCAGGCGAAAGCCCAGCTCGAGGATATGCTCCTTGATGGCGGCCACCGATTGCGGCAACGCGCCGTCAATCAGGATCAAGCCCTCGCGCGTATCAATCAGCACCACGCTCAAGCCGCCCACGCCGACGTAATACGTGTCGCCGTGGATGCGTGCCGGCTGCTGCGGGCGGTTCCATTGCGCCGCATACGGCGAGGCGATCGGCTGCGTCAAGGGATCGATGGCAGGCGTTTCCGCATGTGCGGCAAACGGCAGCGCCATGGCGGCCAGCGCGATGCTGAGCAAGGACTTGGGAAGGAAGAAAGGCGGCATGCGGCTCCAGGGTAAGTTGCGGTAATCGATGCCATAGGGTAACGTCGCTACCCTCGCGCGGTCAAGCAGACGGGCGCGGCAACTTGCGCTACGATAGAGGCCCAGTCACTGCTCCCCTATTGCCATGCGTTTGCTGATCCTGTCCGACCTGCACCTGGAAGTCTGGGGTGACGACACACCCGCCATCGACCTTGCCGCCTGCCGACCCGACGTGGTGATCCTGGCCGGCGACATCGACACGGGCAGCAACGCCATCGCCTGGGCCGCGTGCACCTTCGGCGCCCTGCCCGTGCTGTACGTGCACGGCAACCATGAAGGCTATGGCCACCAGCTCGAACACATGCAGGACGCCGTGCGCGACGCCTGCGCCAGCGCGAATGCGCAAGGCGCCAACATCCGCCTGCTCGACGGCGACGCCGTGACGCTCGGCGGCATGCGCTTCCTCGGCATCACGCTGTGGACGGATTTTCTGCTGTTTGGTGCGGAGCGCCAGGAAGAAGCGATGGTTGCGGCACAAAGTTACATGCCCGACTACAAGCGCATCAGCACGGGCGGCGACACGCCGCGCCTCTTGTGCGCCAGCGACACGGCGCAGCTGCACGTACAGCACCGCGCCTGGCTGGAACGGCAGCTGGCGCAACCCTTCGTGGGCAAGACGGTCGTCATCACGCACATGGCGCCCTCGATGCTGTCGGTGGAAGCGCAATACGCGACCAATCTCGGCTCGCCCGCGTTTGCCTCGCAGCTCGATGCACTGGTGGCGCAGGCGGACCTGTGGGTGCATGGCCACATGCACGCCTCGCTCGACTACCGCGTCCGGGATTGCCGCGTCGTGTGCAACCCTTGCGGCTACAAGCGGCCCGACGGCACGCCGGAAAATGAACGCTACGATCCCGGCTTCATCGTCGACATCGCCAGCGCGGGTTAATTTTTCCGATAGCGCAGCTGCACCACGCCGCTGGGCAGCTGGCGCGTGCCGTCCAGGCGCCAGTCGCTGCGCGGCAAGCCGTCCTCGAACAGGCGCACGCCCTTGCCCAGCACCACAGGCAGCACTGACAAAGTCAGGCTGTCGATGACGCCCTCACGCAAACCGGCGCGGATAACGGCGCCGCCATCGAGATACACGTGGCGGCAACCCTCTTCCGCCAGCGCCTCCAGCACGTCCCGCACGCTGCCTTCGCGGCGCTGTTCACCATGGCGCGGCGCGAAGCCGCGGTGGCTCAATACCTGCACGCGCTTGCCCGCATACGGCCACGGTTCGAACCCCAGCACGGCGTCATACGTGGTGCGGCCGATCAGCAAGGTATCGACCTGCTCCATCAATGCCGTGTAGCCGGTGGCATCGGGCGAGTCGGGCGCCAGTTCGGCCAGCCAGGACAGGTCGCCGTTCTCTCCCGCGATGCAGCCATCGAGGCTGATACCGAGAAAAACGCTGACGAAAGTTTTTTGCATGGGTGCTCCTTGATTTAATTCTACAGTGTAGAATTATGCCCATGAAAACCCAAAAACTTCAAGCCACCGAATCTCCCGTGCGCCGCGCCGGGCGTCCGCGCCGCACCAAGCCCGCGCTGGATAGCGCCGCCATCCTGCAAGCGGCCCTGGCCCTGCTGGAAGAAAAAGGCGATGCGTTTTCCATGCGCGCGCTGGCGCAGAGCCTGGGCGTCGATGCCATGGCCCTGTATCACTACTACGCGGGGAAAGAGGAACTGTTGCTGGCCTTGATGGCGCAGCGTTTTGCCGCACTCGATCCGCAGCAGCCACCGTTTACACAACGTCAGGGGCCGCAGCGTCGTCTGCTGGCGCTATGCGCGCTGTACCTGGAACTGGTCAGCGCCACGCCGTATTTCGTGCGCCTGATGGCGCGCGGGCTGGTGGAGCAAGCCGACGTGGCCCAGCGGTTTACGACGCTGTTTGAGCAAGCCCTCGACGGTCTCGATTTGGACAAGAAAACCCGGCTGCGCGGGCGCGATACGCTCGTCGATTTCCTGCACGGCTATGCGCTGGCGGGCAGGCCGGCCAGCGAGACGCAATGGCACGCCTCGGTCGGCCTGATCCTGGCGGGCATGGCCGCCGGACGCACTGCAGTGTGACGTCCAGCGGCCGGACGCACTACCCGGGCATCAGCCCAGCAGCTTGAGCAGCGCCTGCGCGGCCGCTTCCGACGATGCGGGATTCTGGCCCGTGACCAGCAAGCCATCGGTGACGGCGTACGGCTGCCAGTCGCCCAGTTTCGAGTAGACGCCGCCGTTTTGCTTGAGCATGTCCTCGACGAGGAAAGGCACGATGGCAGTCAAGCCGACGGCGTCTTCCTCGGTATTCGTAAAGCCCGTCACCTGCTTGCCGCGCACCAGCGGCGTGCCATCGGCTGCCTTCACGTGGCGCAGCACGCCGGGCGCGTGGCAGACGGCGGCGACGGGCTTGCCGGCGGCGATCATCTGCTCGATCAGCGCGATCGAGTGCGGGTCTTCGGCCAGGTCCCACAGCGGGCCATGGCCGCCCGGGTAAAACACGGCATCGAAGTCCCCCGCCTTCACGTCGGCCAGCTTGCCCGTGTTGGCCAGCACAGCTTGCGCATCGGCGTCCTGCTTGAAGCGGCGCGTGGCGTCCGTTTGCGAATCCGGCTCGTCGCTTTTCGGGTCCAGCGGCGGCTGGCCGCCGTGGGGCGACACTACCGTCAGCTTCGCGCCCGCTTCTTTCAGGGCATAGTAGGGTGCGGCGAATTCTTCCAGCCAGAAGCCGGTTTTCTTGCCGGTATTACCGAGTTGGTCGTGCGAGGTCAGTACCATCAGGATGTTCATGTTGTGTCCTTTTATGTCAGGGTTACAGTGCTGCTTCGAGGATACGGCGGCTGCGCGCGAGGTCGATATCGCGGTGTTCGCCGAGTGAGGTCATGCCATGTGCTTTCAATTGTTTCAGTACCGCTTCCACCGCTTCCTGGCCCAGCTGATAGGCCGACAAACGGGTCGGGATGCCCAGGCCTTCAAAGAAGGCGCGCGTGCGGGCGATGGCGGTATCGATGCGCTCGTCGTCGCTGCCCTCCGTGATGTTCCAGACACGTTCGCCATACTGTAGCAATTTGCCGCGTTTCTGCTCGCGCTGTACGTCCAGCAGGGCCGGCAGCACCAGCGCCAGGGTGCGCGCATGGTCGATGTCGTACAGAGCCGTCAGTTCGTGGCCGATCATGTGGGTGGCCCAGTCCTGCGGCACGCCCGCGCCGATCAAGCCATTCAGGGCCAGGGTGGCGGTCCACATCAGGTTGGCGCGAGTCGCATAATCGTCGGGCGAAGCGACCGCCTGCGGCGCGATCTCGACGAGCGTTTGCAGCAAGCCTTCGGCAAAGCGGTCCTGCACCATCGCCTGCACCGGATAGGTCAGATACTGCTCCGTCGTGTGGACAAAGGCGTCGACCAGGCCATTGGCCACCTGCGTGGCCGGCAAGGTGAAGGTCTTGCTGGGGTCGAGTACGGAAAACTGCGGGTACAGCAGCGGATTACGGAAACTCAGCTTGGCATGCGTGGCTTTTTTCGTCACCACGCCGCCGCTGTTCATTTCCGAGCCCGTGGCAGGCAAGGTCAGCACCGTGCCGAACGGCAAGGCGCGCTGCACATTGGCGCCGCCGCGCTCGGCGATTTCCCACGGCTCGCCGTCGTACAGGGCGGCTGCGGCGACGAACTTGGTGCCATCGATCACGGAGCCGCCGCCGACGGCCAGCAGGAAGTCCACTTTCTCGCTGCGCACCTGGGCGACGGCGCGCATCAGGGTTTCATAGCTGGGATTGGGTTCGATGCCGCCAAACTCCTGCACGCTGCGCTGGCCCAGCGCAAGCGCAGCTCGCACTTCGGCCAGGGTGCCGGTCTTTTCCGCGCTGGCGCCGCCGTACAAAATCAGCACGCGCGCATCATGCGGCACCAGGGTGGACAATTTGGCGACGGTGTCGGCGCCGAACACGATCTTCGTCGGGTTATGGAATTCAAAATTCTTCATGCTGCGGCTCCTTTATTATTAGACTGGTCGTCTAGAATGCAGTTCAAAAAATGCGGACGTGGTGTGTCCGCTTGTTTGCTTGGTTTGCTGCCTATCGGTCGCTGTCCGGCGGCAGCTGCAACATGGCCAGGGTCGCACGCCACGCTGTTTGCAAGGCGCTGGCGTCGCGCCGCAGCTTGGTCAGCATGGCCGCGCCCAGCCACAGCTGGTACAAGGTGGCAGCCATCTGCGCCGGATCGGCCACCGATGGCAAGGTATCGTCCACCCTGCCCCGCGCGATGGCCAGGGCGAGCCTGGCGATGATGCGGTGGGTGCCGTCCAGCAGCGCCACACGCATCGGCTCCGACATGTCCGCCACTTCACTGCTCAGTTTGACCACCAGGCAGCGGCAATCGCAGCCGCTGCCATCGAGGCTTGCACTGGTCCAGCTGGCCCAATACGCCATCAGCGCCTGCGCCGCGCTCTGGCCGGGCTGGCCCAGCACGAGCTCCATTTCGTCCAGGTAGCCGGTGACGTAATCTTCCAGCATCGCTTCTCCAAACAATTCCTTGGACTTGAAGTAATGGTAGAACGAGCCTTTGGGCACGTCGGCGGCCGACAGGATCTCGTTCAGCCCCACCCCGGCAAAACCCTTGCGCGTGATGATGGCCTTGCCCTGGTCGATAATGTGCTGGCGCACGTCGGTGTATTCAGCTTTCATGCGAGGCATTGTAGCACAATTAGACCAGTCGTCTAGAGGCCTCTATTTCAATGCAGCAGCGGCGACCTACGCGCGCTTGTCACGCATGGCGTCTTCATCAGGCTGCTCGCGAAGATCAACGGCGCCATGATCCTGGGCGCGCCATTCGCGGCGCAATTGCGCCATCCGGCTGAAGGCGGTCCTTGCCAATTTCCACCAGGCGAACGGACGCGGGTCGGCCAGCATGCTGAGCGCTCGGGAGTAATCGAGCGTCAGCCCGGGCGTCCACGCCATCGTCACGGCACGCTTGCGGATCTGGGCGGCGACCCACAGTTCCGGTGTCGCCAGGATGCGGAAAAACACTCTCCAGCCTGCTCGCTCCCCGTACAGACGTCCAACGGCGCCGTCGATAGCCGCTTCCAGAGCCCGGGCGACGGTACTGGAACAATTGCGATGCGTGAGATTGTAAGTCGCGTCCTCGCGATAATGGCGCCAGAAAGACTGCAGCTGGCGTGGGTCATAATTCCGGATACGGACCTGAACGGTGGACGGGCACCATGCCTTCGACTCTGTCGCGTAATCGGGCTGGAATACGCCCGGTACGTCATTTTCGCGGGTGGCGCGCAGCAGGCGCCCGAAATCGTCGGGCGAACGGTCAATCTCCACACTCGGATACAGGCTGATATAAATACCCTCCGGCGACTCCAATGCCGCATGCCCGGTGGAGATCACGCCGTTGACATCGACCGCGGCGATATAGCGGTCGACGATCGGGTAATTCTGGGTGGGCGACTTGGCTGAACCGGAAGGCGTCCAGACGTGCACCGTCAGCGCCTGCTCATGGTCCGCGGGAGGACCTTCCCACTCCACTTGCGTGAATGCGGAAGCAAGCTGCTCATCCGGCTGAACGTCAGGCCGCACCGATTCCGACAGCGCCGGGTTATCGCTCATGCGGCGAACACGGGCGGCCAGGGCGATCAAGTTGGCGCCGCCAAACATCAAAAACAAGCCCAGACAATACGGCAGTGTGCCGACATAATGCGTCGGGTAGGGCTGATAAAAGAAAATGGCCAGCGCAATCTCGGCCACACCCCACGAAAAGGCCACGCGCCAGCGGCGATAGCGGACCATGTAAGCGGAAATGCACTGTATCAGCCCATCGGCGAGAAACAGCGTCCCAAAAATCATCGATAACAGGAAATTGCCATGGTGGTGACCGGCGAAGATCAGCATCGCCGCCAGCACGACGGCGCAGCCTTTCACGTATCGCAGGATGCGTTGGCCGCCGACGCCTGTCCATGCCACAGCCAGCGTTGCCAGGCCTTCGGCCAGGAACAGGTAAGCAAAGAAATTGATCGGGAAGTACAGTGCGTTATCGAGTGCGTCGATAAATATGACCAGGCCTGCGAGCAGCCATATCAATCCGATCAACAGGATACCGCGCCAGCGCTTGCGTAGATATTCGACGCCCAATAACAGCAACACCAATCGAATCATGAATGCTCCTCCTGTTTTTAACTGCAGCAGCAATACTCGAACAATACGCATTAACTGGCCGTCATGGCTGTGAAAGCGTATGGCCACGGACTCTCACATCATTTGAGAATGACAATTGTCGCAATCAATGAATTAGCGTAAAAAAATGAAATTCTTCAGAAAAGTATCATAAAAGATAAAAATGTCAGGTTTGCTTGCCGGCAGCCCTATCAACAGCATGCAATCGGTTCGCGCACTGCGTCACACATTAACGGACGTGAGCATTTCGTCCTGGTGACGGTGTCCCAAGACTTCATAGCCGACGACCGTGATGACCGGTGCAAAGAGCAGAATACCGAGACATTCAACGATATTCGCGCCAAAGATCGCCGCCATGATCGCTGTCGCGATGACGATGGCTGTTGCAAGCAAAAGCCATATATGCAGTTGGTCGAAGCGGCGCACAAGAAAATAGTGGAGCGCATAAATCAAGGCGAGGAAAATGGTCACGGGAATCGCGGTGGCGAGCAGGGCCGGGAGTGTGCCGATATGGGCCTTGTTTTCAATCAGGTTCGCCGCGACGTCAAGGCCAGCCCCCGTCGCCACAATAGATGCAATGATCAGTATCTGCCCATAGCTCCAGATGAAAGCGCGTGAGCGATGCACGTGCAGCACATTTGCCGACGGCAGAATGGAATACACCCACCACATGCCAAAGGTCAGTCCGACACCTGCAAGGCAAGCGAGCGCCGTTTCCAGTGTCCAGCCCTGGTGCTCTATTTCGGCAGACAAAGTCGCGACCGTACCGACCAACCCTTCACCCAAGGCAAGGATGGCGAACAGGCTGTAGCGTTCGGCAATGTGCTCCGCGTGCCAGGGCGTACCGCCATCCTTGCGCTCCGCCAGCACGGGGCCGGCGAACTCGATGAGAAACCAGATGACAACGAGGGCAATGGTCACGCCCATCGAGAAAGGGAAAAGAATAATCGCTATCCAGCCTATCTGGGCAATCGCAATGGCGGCGGCATAGGTGAGGCACGCGCGGCGCCGTGCGACGTCTTGCCTCGCTGCCCGCAACCATTGAAATATCAGCGCCACGCGCATGATCACGTAGCCAAGTACCATCACCGAGTTATCGAGCTGCTGGCCGTGTTCGAGGGAAGAGAACAGGCGCGGCAAGCCAACCGCCAGCACCAGCACACCCGTCATCTGTACCATGGTGGTGATGCGGAAAATCCAGTCGTCAGTGTCGTAGGCGGATGCAAACCACGTGAAATTGAACCAGGCCCAGCAGATGCAGAGGCTCGAAAATCCAAATCCGATGAGCGCGCTGGCGTAATGGCCTGCCGCGAGTGCGTGTGCGAACTGTGCCGCGGCAAACGCAAAGCATGTGACGAAAGTCAGGTCGAATAACAATTCCAGAGACGATGCGACACGGTGCGGCTCGTGCGGATCGCGTCCTGACATCCGCCGTATGTGATGGTGGAGAACTTTGCCAACAGAATCAGATGTGCTCATGCGTTATTCCTTGCCAGCGAACGCGATATCAATAATGGTTTCAAGCATCGGGGGATGCAGCTGCAAACCGCTTATATGGGCAAATTCAGGCATGGCCCCCCGGTCAAACTCTGTCAGGCGGGAAAATCCGTCGATGCGGAGAGCTCGCGCCACGTCTCCATTTCCTGTGCCACAAAGGCGTTTTTTGCAGCAATCGCAGCCAGCGTATCGGTGCCCATGGGAAGGCGCAGTGGCGGATTGGGCGCGTCGGCAAGGCGGAGCATGGCGGCCGCCAATTTTTTGGGATCACCGGGCTGATTGTGGTTCAGCGCTAACGCTTGTCTGCGCACGGCGCCCGAAGTCGCCGCGTAATCCCCAATTTCATCGGGTGCTACGAGCAGCGATGAGGCATCGAGGAAATCGGTGCGGAAATAACCTGGTTCAACGATGGTGGCGTGAATTCCCAGTGGCTTGAGTTCGGTATGCATGGCTTCCGTGATGCCTTCGACGGCAAATTTTGTCGATGAATACACCCCGAACCCTGCCGCAGCCTGATAGCCGCCGATCGATGAAATATTGATCACGTGACCGGAACGCTGCGCCCGCATTGTGGGCAGCACGGCGCGCGTCACGTTCAGCAAGCCGAAGACATTCGTGTCAAACATCCGTCTCACATCCGCATCGCCAGACTCTTCCACGGCAGCCAGCAGACCGAAGCCCGCATTATTGACGAGCACGTCAATACGCCCAAAATGTTCCAGCGCAACACGCACGCCCAGCCTGATTTGCTCCTCATTCGTCACGTCGAGCGCAAGCGGCAGCAACGCGGAGGATGTGCCAAGCCGCTCGACGACCGCTGCCGCGTTACGCCCGGTTGCGACCACCGCATTGCCGTCCGCCAGTGCCGCCTCTGCAATCAGCGCGCCGATGCCCCTGGATGCACCGGTGATCAACCAGACGCGCTTGAATTCGTGCTGTTGAACGTTCTTCATCATTCTGCTCCCGAGGTGCTTAAAGGGCGAATGATAGAAGCAAAAATTGGCATGAACTAGTGGTCAAATGCTAGAATGATAATCAACTAAAACTTGCTAATCATTCTCGCTCCATGAACGATATCCGCGCCATTACCGTCTTCGTCCGCACGGCAACGCTGGGCAGTTTGCGGCGCGCGGCCATCGACCAGGGCATCTCGCCGCAGGCGGCCAGCCAATCGGTGATCCAGCTGGAAAAATCACTTGGCGTGCGCCTGTTCCACCGCACCACGCGCAAGCTGAGTTTGACGGAAGAAGGCCAGCGCCTGTTCGACAGCGTGAAACCGGCACTGGCCATACTGTCGTCGTCCCTCGACGAAGCGCGCCGGTCAAAGGACGAAGTGAACGGGATATTGCGCATCAACGCTCCCCAGTCGCTGGGGCTGTCCGTGCTTTGGCAATTTTTCGAATTATTCCACCAGTCCCATCCCAAAGTGCAGCTCGACATCCAGCTCGATGACCAGTTCACCGATCTGGTGAGCGGACGCGCCGATGTCGGCTTCCGGGGTGGGCCGCCGCCCTCGGGAGGGTCGATTGCGCGGCGGCTCGTGCCCATTCAGCTGATCGTTTGCGCATCGCCGGACTACATTCAGCGCCACGGCGCTCCTCGGACGATAGACGAACTGAGCCAGCACAGCTGCACCGGCTATCGGTGGGCAAATACAGGCAAGGTCGCCCAATGGCAGTTCCAGATCGGCGATGAAATTGTGCATCGGGACATACCGGCCGTCATTTGCGTGAATGACACCGCGATGGAGACACGGGCGGTGTTATCGGGTCTTGGCATTGGACAGCTAGGGAGTTTCGAGGCGATGCCGCATATCCGTAGCGGCCGGCTCGTGCCTTTGCTCATGCAGCATGTCAGCGAGTGCGGCGCCATCTATATCTACTATGGGCATCGGGCGGAACAGTCTCTGCGGGTGAGGACTTTTATTGATTTCATGATCGAGAAACTCGCTGACAACCGCGCATTCTTCCTCGATAGCTCGGAATTGGCCGCTTCCATCACTCGTTGAAGGCACATCCTCCTACGCAGGCCGGGGGCTGAGAAAAATCCATTCGATGAATTGCGGCAGCACCGGCCACCGCATTCTCATCACCGATCATCATGTCCAAATCAGATGGTGCCGGGTCCGACGAGATGTCAGGCCCTGCCTTATGCAAACTGTTTGAAATCCGGCTTGCGTTTTTCAAAGAAGGCCGTAAACGCTTCCTTCGCCTCGGCGCCACCCAGCATGGCGCTGAACAGTTTGTTTTCCTCGGCGATGGCCGCCTTCATCGGCTCCATGCGGCTTTGCTTCATCAATCGCTTGGTGGCGCGGATGGAGGCCGCTGGCAAGGCTACCAGCTTGGCCGCCTGGCCTTGCGCGTACGTCATCAAGTCGTACAGGGGCACGACTTTCGAGACCAGGCCCATTTCCAGCGCTTCGCTGGCAGGGAACGCTTCGCCCAGCATCAGCTTTTCCGCCGCGCGCGGGTAGCCGGCCAGTTGCGTGAGCAGCAGGCTGGAGCCGAATTCCGGGCACAGGCCCAGCTGCGTGAACGGCATCGAGAAGCTGGCGTTGTCGGCCGCATAGACGAGGTCGCAATGCATCAGCAAGGTGGTACCGATGCCGATGGCGGGACCGGAAACAGCCGCCACCACGGGCTTGCTGCTGCCGTACAGGGCACGCATGAACTGGAACACGGGACGGTCATGGTCGAGCGAGCCATCTTTCGGGCGCGCCGTCTTCATGAAGTCGTCGAGGTCGTTACCGGCCGTGAAAATCTCGCGCTTGCCGCAGATCAGGATGGCGCGCACTTCATCATCGGTCTCGGCCGCCACCAGCGCGTCGGCCAGGGTCTGGTACATGGCACCCGTGATCGCATTCTTGCGTTCCAGGCGGTTGAATTCCAGGGTCAGGATGCCCTCGCTCTTGCTGCACAAAATATCCATGTCGTCTCCAAAAAGATAAAGGGCGCCGGGGTAATCCCGCAGCGCCCTGTTTTATTGCTTTAGCCCGTCGAACTTAGACGCGTTCGAAAATACCTGCCGCGCCCATGCCCGCACCGACGCACATCGTGACCATGCCGTACTTCTGCTTGGTGCGCTGCAGTGCGTGGATCACGGTGGCGGCGCGGATGGCACCGGTCGCGCCCAGCGGGTGGCCCAGGGCGATCGCGCCGCCCATCGGGTTGACCTTCGATGGGTCCAGGCCCAGGTCGCCGATGACGGCCAAGGCTTGGGCGGCAAACGCTTCGTTCAGCTCGATCCAGTCCAGCTGGTCTTGCGTGATGCCGGCGGCGGCGCATGCCGCGGGAATGGCAAATTTAGGACCGATGCCCATGATTTCCGGCGGCACGCCGCGCACGGCGAACGAGGAGAATTTCGCCAGCGGGGTCAGGTTGTGCTCGCGCAGGATTTTTTCGCTGACGATCAACAGCGCACCGGCGCCGTCGGACATCTGCGAGCTGTTGGCGGCCGTGACGGAACCCTTGGCGGCGAACACCGGCTTCAGTTTTGCCAGCGATTCCATCGACGAATCGGCGCGCGCGCCTTCGTCCGTGTCGACGGTGCGGCGCGTTACAGCGACCTGGCCGGTAGCCAGGTTCGGCGTACGCGTGATGATTTCCACGGGCGTCGTTTCGGCCTTGAAGAAACCGGCTTGCTGCGCGGCGATGGCGCGGCGGTGCGATTCAACGGAGAACGCATCCTGCTGTTCGCGCGACACTTTCCATTGCTGCGCCACTTTCTCGGCCGTCAGGCCCATGCCGTAAGCCATGCCGATGTTCTCGTCGCTGAACATGTCCAGGTTCATCGATGGGTGGTGACCCATCATCGGTACCATCGACATCGATTCGATGCCGCCGGCGATCATCACGTCGGCTTCGCCCACGCGGATGCGGTCGGCCGCCATGGCGATGGCCGTGATGCCCGAAGCGCAGTAACGGTTGACGGTGACGCCGCCGACGGTTTTCGGCAAGCCGGCCAGCAGCACCGAGTTACGCGCGATATTGAAGCCCTGCTCCGCTTCCGGGAACGAGCAGCCGATGATGGCGTCGGTGATCAAAGCCGGGTCGAGGCCAGGCGCTTGCGCCAGGGCCGATTGCAGCACGCGCACCAGCAGGTCGTCCGGGCGGGTGTTCTTGAACATGCCGCGCGGCGCCTTGCCGATCGGGGTGCGGGTTGCAGAGACGATGTACGCGTCTTGAAGTTGTTTGCTCATTTTATGCTTTCAAAGATGTTGAACGAGGTTCGTGTTCTGTCGAATGTCCAGGATGCTGGCCTATCGCTTCTGCGACAAATACCAGTCCACCGTCACCTGTGCCGCCAGCGTGCCTTCGGCGTCGAAAATATCGACCTCCACGGGAAACGCCACCTTGCCATCCTGCGCCAGCTGCGCCTTCAAGGCAGCCAGGTCGCCCGGTACCCGGCCTTCGGCGCGCGTCGCGCCCCGGGCCACCTTCTGGTACTGGATGCGCGACTCCTTGGCCACCGGGCGCAAGCCCAGTATCAGCTCGGCGAAGCCGCCAGCCATGGCCGCGCCGGAAGCCGTTTCGGCCAGGGTAAACAAGGCGCCCGCATGCTGCGTGCCCAGGTGATTATTCAGTTTTGGATCTTCCGGCATCGACACCTTCGAGGTGCCGGCGCCGATGTCGTCGATGCTGATCCCCAGCAGCCGCACGAAGGGCAAGGTGTCCATCATCTGTTGTTTGATACGGTCATACACCATGCTTGGCCTCACGCGCAGCAATACTTTAAAAATAATGGACAGGATCGTCATCGACGTCAGGCTTAGTTGCGTACCGGCTTACCGGTTTGCATCATGCCCATGATCCGTTCCTGGGTTTTCGGATGGTTCAACAGCTCCAGGAATGCCTTGCGTTCCATATCCAGCAGCCACTGTTCGCTGACGAAGCTGCCCTGGTCCACGTCGCCGCCCGATACGATCTCGGCGATCATCTCGCCCAGCTTGAAATCGTGCGCCGAAATGAAGCCGCCGTCGCGCATGTTGACCAGCTGCGCCTTGATGGTGCCCCAGCCGTAACGGCCCGTGACCTGGATCAGCGATGGGAGCGCTGGACGGAAGCCGGCGTCGAACATGGCGCGCGCTTCGACCTTGGCCACGTGCAGCAGCTCGTAGGCGTTGAACACGATCACGTCGTCTTCCTTCAGGTAACCCATCTTCTTCGCTTCCAGCGCCGATTTCGACACGTTGGCGGTGGCTGCGTTGGTGAAACCCGTCTTCAGGAATTGCAGGATGTCGTTACCCTTGGCTTCCTTGTAGGCGCGCTGCGCCGCTTCCTTCAAGCCGCCGCCGGCAGGAATCAGGCCCACGCCCACTTCCACCAGGCCGATGTAGGACTCGATCGAGGCCACGCGCTTCGATGCGTGCAGGGCCAGTTCGCAACCGCCGCCCAGTGCCAGGCCAGCGACCGCGGCGATCACCGGCACGTTCGCGTATTTCAGCGACATGAAGGTGTTCTGCAGTTCGGCGATGATCGGATCGACGGCTTTCACACCGCCTTGCATGAACGCCGGCAGGGCCGATTGCAGGTCGGCGCCGGCCGAGAAGGCGCCGCCTTCGGCTGCGTCCGCGTGCCAGATCACCAGGCCCTTGAAATTCTTCTCGGCTTCTGCCAGCGCCAGTTTCAGGCCGTTGATCACGCCTTCGCCGATCACGTGCATCTTGGTCTTGAACGAGATGATCAACACATCGTCGCCCGTATGCCAGACACGCACGGATTCGTCTTCGAAGACGGTGGTGCCGGCGGTCTTGCCGTCGATGGCGCCACTGCCCAGGACGGGCGCGCGGAATGGCTGGCGGTCATACACGGACAGGGTCGAGCGTGGCACGAAGCTGTTCGACACGGCGGAGTACGAACCTTCCGGCGTGTGCACGCCGCCTTTTTCAGCGACCGGACCTTCGAAGACCCAGGCTGGCAGCGGTGCGTTGCACAGCGCGTGGCCGGCGTCGATGTCTTCCTTGACCCAGTTGGCCACTTGCAGCCAGTTCGATGCCTGCCACGTTTCAAACGGACCGACGTTCCAGCCGAAGCCCCAGCGCATGGCGAAGTCGATGTCGCGCGCATTGTCGGCCACAGTGTCGAGGTGAATGGCGATGTAGTGGAAAGCGTCGCGGAAGATCGCCCACAGGAACTGGCCTTGCGGGTTCGTCGATTCGCGCAGCGCCTTCATCTTCTTGACCGGATCCTTTTCTTTCAGGATGCGGGCAATGATGTCGGCGGCCTTGGCGCCGCCGGCCACGTATTCACCGGTGGCGAAGTCCAGGCGTTGAATTTCCTTGCCGACCTTCTTGTAGAAGCCTGCGCCGCTCTTCTGGCCCAGCGCGCCTTTTTCCACCAGCTTGGCCAGCACTTCCGGCGTCTTGTAGACGGCGGCGAACGGATCGTTCGGCAGGTAGTCCTGCATGGTCTTGATCACATGGCCCATGGTGTCCAGGCCAACTACGTCCGCCGTGCGGAAGGTGCCCGACTTGGCGCGGCCCAGCTTGGCGCCAGTCAAATCATCGACGACGTCCACGGACAGGCCGAATTTTTCAGCTTCGTGGACGATGGCCAGGATGCCGAACACGCCAACGCGGTTGGCGATGAAGTTCGGCGTATCCTTGGCGCGTACCACGCCCTTGCCCAGGGTGGTGGTCAAAAAGCCTTCCAGCTGGTCGCTGATTTCAGGCTTGGTGAACTCGGTCGGGATGATTTCGACCAGGTGCATATAGCGCGGCGGGTTGAAGAAGTGCACGCCGCAGTAGCGCGATTTCAGGTCGGCGTCGAAGCCTTCGGCCAGCTTGGTGATCGACAGGCCCGAGGTGTTCGAGGCGAAGATCGCGTTCGGGCCGATGTGCGGTGCGACCTTCTGGTACAGGTCGTGTTTCCAGTCCATGCGCTCGGCGATGGCTTCGATGATCAGGTCGCAACCGGCCAGCAGGTCCAGGTTGTCTTCGTAGTTGGCGACCTGGATCAGCGCGGCGTCATCCTTGTTGCCCAGCGGGGCAGGCGACAGCTTTTTCAGGTTCTCGATGGCGCGCAGCACGATGCCATTCTTTGGACCTTCCTTCGCTGGCAGGTCGAACAGCACGACCGGCACTTTCGCGTTGATGCAATGGGCGGCGATCTGCGCGCCCATCACGCCGGCGCCGAGGACGGCTACTTTTTTAACGATGAAATTGGTCATATTTTCCTCAAGTCTTAGAACAGGTCTGCGTCGAGTGCCATCAGGTTGGCCGAACCGGAACGCGCCTGACGGATCAGGGTTGCCGTTTCAGGCTGCAAGCGGGCGAAGTAGAAACGTGCGGTAGCCAGTTTGGCGGTGTAGAACTTGTCGCCGCTGGATTCTTTTTCGAGGGCGATCTTGGCCATCTGCGCGAACAGATAGCTGTAGATCATGTGGCCGACGACGCGCAGGTAAGGCACGCATGCCGCGCCCACTTCGTCCGGATTCTGGAAGGCCTTCATGCCGATTTCCATGGTCAGCTTGGTGACTTTGTCGCCCAGGTCGCCCAGTGGGGTGACGAATTCGCTCATCGCTTCATCGGTGCCGTTGTCTTCGACGAAAGCCTTGATCTTTTCGCCGAACTTGCGCAGCTTGGCGCCGTTGTCGCCGAGGATCTTGCGGCCCAACAGGTCCAGCGACTGGATCGTGTTCGTGCCTTCATAGATCATGTTGATGCGCGCGTCGCGCACATACTGTTCCATGCCCCATTCCGAGATGTAGCCGTGGCCGCCGAACACTTGCATCGCGTCCGAAGTGGCGATCCAGGCGTTGTCGGTGATGAAGGCCTTGATGACAGGGGTCAGCAGCGCCACTTCGTCGGCCGCTTCCTTGCGCACGTCGGCGTCGGGGTGGTGCAGTTCGCGGTCGATCTGCAGCGCCACGTACGAGGTGAAAGCGCGCGCGCCTTCGGCGTAGGCTTTGCCCGTCAACAGCATGCGGCGCACATCAGGGTGCACGATGATGCGGTCGGCCGGCAGTTCCGGGTTCTTGATGCCGGACAGCGAACGCATTTGCGTGCGGTCCTTGGCGTAGATCAGCGCGTTCTGGTACGCGATTTCCGTCAGGCCCAGCGACTGCATGCCCACGCCCAGGCGGGCCGCGTTCATGAAGACGAACATGGCGTTGAGACCCTTGTTCGGCTGGCCGATGATCCAGCCTTTCGCGCCGTCCAGGTTCATCTGGCAGGTCGAGTTACCGTGGATGCCCATTTTTTCTTCGATGGCGCCGCAGGTGATCGGGTTGCGTTCACCGACCGTGCCGTCCGCGTTCGGCAGGAATTTCGGCACCAGGAACAGCGAGATGCCTTTCGAGCCTTCCGGCGCGTCCGGCACGCGGGCCAGCACCAGGTGCAGGATGTTTTCCGCCATGTCGTGCTCGCCGGCCGAGATGAAGATCTTGTTGCCGGTGATGGTCCAGGAACCGTCCGCCTCAGGCAGCGCTTTCGAGCGCAGCAGGCCCAGGTCGGTGCCGCAGTGCGGTTCGGTCAGGCACATGGTGCCCGTCCATTCGCCCGACACCAGTTTCGGCAGATAGACTTCCTTCTGGTGGTCGGTGCCGTGTTCCTTCAGGCACTCGTAGGCGCCGTGCGACAGGCCCGGGTACATGGACCAGGCCTGGTTCGACGAGTTCAGCATTTCATAGAAGGAATTGTTCAGCACGACAGGCAAGCCCTGGCCGCCGTATTCCGGATCGCAAGCCAGTGCCGCCCAGCCGCCTTCGACGTACTGCTTGTAGGCTTCCTTGAAACCTTTAGGCGTGGTCACGCTTTTCGTGACGGGGTCATGGTGGCAGCCTTCGCGGTCGCCCGAGTGGTTCAGCGGGAACAGTACTTCGGAGGTGAATTTGCCGCCCTCTTCCAGCACCTGGTTGATGATGTCGGCGTCGACGTCGGCGTACGACGGCATTTGCTTCAGTTCTTCTTCCACTTGCAGGAACTCATGCAGGACGAATTGCATATCCCGGATTGGCGCGACGTATTGACCCATAATTTTCTCCTGAAGGCGATTAGCTAAAGTGTTGTACTTGTAAGTGCGTGTGCGTTGTTGCGGATACTGCCTGACGGCTTATTTGCTTGTGACGGAATTCTGGTACGACGCCAGCAGGCGGATAAAGCCCGCTTGCGCCCGTTCGATGCTGCCCGGCACGCGCAGGAAGCGCGCGTCGTGATGCAGGGCCAGGATCAGGCCATACATCTCGTACACCAGCTGCTGGGCGTCCGTGTCCGCTTTCAGGTCGCCCGTGGCGATCGATTGCTCGACACAGCGCAGCAGCGCGCCCTGCCAGGCCCGCACCATGGCCACGAGGGCTTCGCGGATGGGACCGGGACGGTCGTCATACTCGACGGCGCCGCTGATATAGATGCAGCCGGAAGCGATTTCCACGCTGACCCGCTTGACCCAGCGCGCAAACATCGATTGCAGGCGCTGGATGCCGCGTGGTTCTTTCATGCTGGGGAAAAAGACTTCTTGCTCGAAACGATAGTGGTAGAGCTTCAGCACTTCCATCTGCAAGTCTTCGCGCGAGCCAAAGTGGGCAAACACGCCCGACTTGCTCATGTTCATTTTGTCCGCAAGCAGCCCGATGGTCAGGCCTTCCAGGCCGTCGCGGCTGGACAGGTCCAGCGCCACATCGAGGATGGCTGCACGGGTCAGTTCGCCCTTGCGCATGAATTTGACTGAAGTATTCAAGAGGTCCGTTCTCAAAGTGATGTTGCCGATCTGGCGGACTGAAGCGAGGGTAAAAAAAGCACGCTTCGAAAAAATCCGAACGCTCGTACTATTATCCACTACCACGTAAAAGTCAAACGGGAACTTTAGAGCCGGCGTTCTATTGGTGCAGCGCAGCATTTTTTAGCTGCGTGTTTGTAGCGATTTCAGGCAGGCAAAAGCGGCGCGCACCCCTGCCACCTGAGTGCCAGCGTGCCTCAGTCGAGGCCGCCTGCCTTGTTCAGTTGACGGCGGTCGCGCTTGGTCGGCCGCCCTTTGATGGTGGTGCCCGGCTCGCGGAACAGCTTGCGCTCCTCGGCCAGCTGCTCGCGGCGGGCGATGCTGGCCGGCGTTTCGCCGTACAGCAAGCGCGCCACGGGCGCCGCGCCGCGCTTGTCGGACAGGCCCAGCACGGCCACTTCCCACGTCTCCGCGCCATTGTCGATGGCCAGCTCGTCGCCCACGCGTACGCTGCGCGCCGGTTTGACGCGCTCGCCGCCCACTTTGACCTTGCCCGTGTCGACAGCTTCGCTGGCCAGCGAGCGCGTCTTGAAGAAGCGCGCCGCCCACAGCCATTTGTCCAGCCTTACCGTTGTCATCTCGTTCATGCGTACTTGCCTACTGAAAAAATGCGCATCACCAGCCGGTACGCGAGGAACGCGGCTTCATAGCCGATGCGCCGGAAGCGGCCGATGTGCTTGAAATCGTCCTGGTGGATGACGATGCCGTCGGCCACGCCCTGCTCGATATGCTGGCGCAAGCTTTGCGCGAAGGCCACGTCCTTGATCACCACGTTCGCTTCCTGGTTCAGGAACAGGCTCAGCGCGTCAATATTGCTGGAGCCCACCGTCGCCCAGTCGTCGTCGACGACGGCCACCTTGGCGTGCAGCTGCGTCTTGCGGTATTCGACGATTTTCACACCGGCGGCCAGCAGTTTCGGATAAAACGAGTGCGCCACGGCATCTTGCATACGGAACTCGCCCACGCCGATCAGCAGCACCACGTCGACGCCCCGCTGGGCCGCCTGGGCCAGGGCATGGCGCAGCTTGTGTCCGGGTGCGAAATACGGGTTGGCCAGCATCACGCTTTTGCGCGCCTGGCCCAGCGCCTGCAGGTAGGCGCGCTGGATGGTGCGGCGGTTGCGCAGGTTGTCGCGCACGACAAAGCCGGCCACGACGGGATTTTTCGCCAGCTCCTTGCTGACGACGCGCATCTTGCGGTACAGCTTGATACGCCGCACCAGATTCATCTTGCCCAATCGCGCCCACTGCGCCTGCACCTCTTCGTGGATGGCGTCGACCAGCGGGCCCTTCACCTGCACGGCGAAATCCCAGCGCGGCGCTTCCAGGCTGATGTTGTGGTCGTAGTCGCAAAACATGTCGTCGTTGATATTGATGCCGCCCACCAGCGCGATTTCGCCATCGGCCACGCAGATCTTGCGGTGCGTGCGCGTGATGCCGCGCCGGAACCACGGGTTGAAGATGCGGTGGTGCACGCCGGCCGCTTCCAACTGCGCATGCATGGCGTTGACCCGGCGGTTGCCCGTGCCGAACCAGTCCGTGATCATGCACACGAGCACGCCGCGCGCGGCGGCACGCTTGAGGGCGTCGAGCACCAGGGTGCCCGTGGCGTCGTCGGCAAAGATATACGTTTCGAAATAGACTTCCGAGCGCGCGCCGTCGATGGCGGCTATCAGCGCGGGAAAGTAATCGGTGCCGCAATACAGCAGCTTGATGTCGTTGTGGGCGATGAAATTGACTGTACGCATGCCGGCAGTCTACGCGAGTTTCAAAGCGGCAACGATCGGCGCGTGGTCCGACAGTTTTGCCCACAAGGTGCCATGCATCACTTGCGCGCCTTCCACGTGGAAACCGCGCACATAGATGCGGTCCAGGCGGAACCACGGCAAGGCGGCGGGAAAAGTGCGCGCCGGCACGGGGATCGGCGTTTTCGTCTGGCGCCGCGCCAGGGTGCGCACCAGGTCGCCCAAGGCCGAGTTCGACGCGCGCTGGTCGAATACCTCGACCACGCCCAGCGCATTGCGCAGCTTGTCACTGAGCGTGTTGCGCCAGTCGTTGAAATCGCCGGCAATGATGACGGGTTCGCCATCGGGCGCCGATTCCATCACGGCGTCGATCAGCGCCTGCGTCTGGCGTCCCCGTCCCGACTCGAACAGGCCCAGGTGGACGACATAACAGTGCACGTCGGCCTGCGGCGTCTTCAGCACACAATGCAGGATGCCGCGCTGCTCGTAGGCATGGTCGGAGACGTCGTGGTTGGTTTGCGAGGCGATGGGAAACTTGCTGAGCAAGGCGTTGCCATGGTGGCCGTGATCGTACACGGCATTCATGCCATACGCGGAATGGTGCTCGGCGCCGGCAAAGAACTCATGCTGCGACGCTTCCGGCCAATGCTTGTGGCCGTTTTTCTCGGCGCCATAGCGGGCCGCATTGCGGTCGTGCTTGCCTTGCACTTCCTGCAAAAAGACGACATCGGCATGAAACAGGGCGATCGCCTGTTTTAAAGCATGTACGCGGGGCAAGCCTCGCACGGAGGAGACACCCTTGTGAATATTATAAGTTGCTACGCGGATTTTCATGCATTGATTCTACTCCCAGACGGGCCCCGCGCGGCGCCAGCGTAGGTGCGCGTGCGCACCTACGGCAGCTTTATTTGCCTGCAGCCGACAGCAGCAGACTACTAGCGGCACTGATGCTGCCGACGATGGCGCCTGTCACCCACAAGCCCTTTATCAAACTGGGCGCGCTGCTCCAGCTGAACGGTCCGCGTCCGCCAGCGAAGAAACGCGGATGCAGCAAAAATCCCAGCATCAACAAGGGCAAGCCCGCCTGCGGAAAACTGGCATGCGGCTGCTCCGGGAAACAGACGGCATACAGGCTGCCCAACACCCAGGACAGGAATAGCACACTGATCATGCGCTGCCGTAAAGAAAGTTGAGACCAATTCAGCATGCCATCCTCTCGTCATCGCTGACGTTGTTATTCATATCAAAATGTTGCCGGGTAATCGTTCGCTATCGCGTGTTCAGGCCAGCATGCGTCCCACGCCCGCCGTCACGCTGACGAGCAGCGCCGTGATGCCGGCCGCCCAGACGATCTTGACCAGCAACGGTGCACCGCGCCAGGCCACGGTGCGCTTGCCCTTGGCAAACGCGCCCGGGTGCAGCAGCCAGCCGATCGCCATCAGCGGCATGCCGATCGGTGGCGTACGGCCGGGCACGGTGGAACTGAACAGCAGAAAGATAAAGCACAGGCAAAAAACGATGCCCAGGGTGCCCAGCAGTTTTTGCTGCGCAGTCAAATGTAACCAGTTCAACATGGAATGCTTTCTAGGAAAATCAGGTGGGACGCGCCAGGCCCGTCATGGCCGGCAATTGCAGAATCGCTTCCGCGTTGGACGACGAGAAACAGCGGTCGGCCGCCGCCAAGTACGGCAGCCACGCATATTGCAAGTGTTCGCGCGGGCTCAGGGTGATGGCGATGTCGCGCGGCACTTGCACGCTGAACACGTGCTCCGTGTTGCGCGTCACGCCGGGCGCATAGCGGTGGCGCCAGATCGGATAGATCTCGTACACATTCGACAATTTCCAGTCGCGCAGCACGATATCGTGTCCATCGGCAACGATTCCGGTTTCCTCGAACAGTTCGCGCGCGGCCGTCTGCAGCAGCGGTTCGTCGACGGCATCGACGGAACCCGTCACCGATTGCCAGAAACCGGGCTGGCCCGCGCGTTCGATGAGCAAGACGTCAAGGTCAGCCGTATGAATGACGACCAGCACGGAAACAGGGATTTTATGAGTCATATCAACAATGAAAAAGGCGCCACGACAGCGCCTTTTTTTGCATAGTGGATCAAACAGCGGCCGCCGGGGCAGCCGCATGCTTCATTACACTACTTTTGGCTCGGCGCTGCGCAAACGGATGTGCAGTTCGCGCAGTTGCTTCTCGTCCACTTCCGACGGCGCATGGGTCAGCAAGTCTTGCGCACGCTGGGTTTTCGGGAAGGCGATCACGTCGCGGATCGATTCGGACCCAGTCATCATGGTCACGATACGGTCCAGGCCGAATGCCAGGCCGCCATGCGGTGGCGCGCCGTATTGCAGGGCGTCGAGCAGGAAGCCGAACTTCAGCTGCGCTTCTTCGGCATCGATCTTCAGTGCGCGGAATACTTTCGACTGCACTTCTTCGCGGTGGATACGGATCGAACCGCCGCCCAGTTCCCAGCCGTTCAAGACCATGTCGTAGGCCTTGGCGATGCAGGCGCCCGGATCGCTTTCCAGCATGTCTTCATGGCCATCTTTTGGCGCCGTGAATGGATGGTGGGTTGCCGTCCAGCGATCCGCTTCTTCGTCGTGCTCGAACATCGGGAAGTCGACCACCCACAATGGCTTCCACACGTCTTCGAACAGGCCGGCTTTCTTGCCGAACTCGCTGTGACCGATTTTCACGCGCAGCGCGCCGATGGCGTCGTTGACGACCTTGGCCTTGTCGGCGCCGAAGAAGATCAGGTCGCCGTCTTGCGCGCCCGTCTGCTCGAGGATCGTGGCCAGCACGTCGGCAGGCAGGAACTTGACGATCGGCGACTGCAAGCCTTCAGGACCCTTGGCTTTCTCGTTGACCTTGATGTAAGCGAGGCCCTTGGCGCCGTAGATGGCGACGAATTGGGTGTAGGCGTCGATTTCCGAACGGGGCATGCTGCCGCCTTGCGGTACGCGCAGGGCAACCACGCGGCCGCCTTTCATGTTGGCGGCGCCGTTGAAGACCTTGAATTCGACCGACTTCATGACTTCGGTCAAATCCGTGAAGGCCAGCTTGACGCGCATGTCCGGCTTGTCGGAACCGTACAGGCCCATCGCTTCGGCGAAATCCATCACCGGGAACGGGTTCGGCAGGTCGATGTCCAGGGTGTTCTTGAAGACGACGCGGATCATGTCTTCGAACAGGTCGCGGATTTCCTGTTCCGTCAGGAACGAGGTTTCGCAATCGATCTGCGTGAATTCAGGCTGGCGGTCAGCGCGCAAGTCTTCGTCGCGGAAGCACTTGGTGATCTGGTAGTAACGGTCGAAGTTAGCGACCATCAACAGTTGCTTGAACAACTGTGGCGATTGCGGCAAGGCGAAGAAGCTGCCCGCGTTGACGCGCGACGGCACCAGGTAATCGCGCGCGCCTTCTGGCGTCGACTTGGTCAGCATCGGCGTTTCGATGTCGATGAAGCCCAGCGCGTCGAGGTACTTGCGCACTTCCATCGTCACCTTGTAGCGCAGGCGCAGGTTGTTCTGCATTTGCGGGCGGCGTAGGTCCAGCACGCGGTGCGTCAGACGCGTCGTTTCCGACAGGTTGTCGTCGTCCAGCTGGAACGGCACGGGCACGGAAGGGTTCAGCACTTCCAGCTCCGAGCAGACCACTTCGATCTTGCCGGACTTCAGGTTGTTGTTGATCGTGCCTTCGATACGGTTGGTCACGACGCCCGTCACGCGCAGGCAGAATTCGTTGCGCACGGCTTCGGCGACCTTGAACATTTCCGCTTGTTCCGGGTTGCAGACGATTTGCACCAGGCCTTCACGGTCGCGCAAGTCGATGAAGATCAGGCTGCCGTGGTCGCGGCGGCGATGTACCCAGCCGCACAGGCTGACGGTTTGTCCCAGCATGGCTTCGGTAACGAGGCCGCAGTATTCAGTACGCATAGACATAAAATTCTCAGTTCAGGTTAGTGAGTGTTCAATCCGGCCACGTCCCACGTGGGACGCCTGCCTTTATTCTTTGGCTGCCGGGGCCGGTACAGCAACAACTTCCGCAGGCGCCACCACGCCCATCGAGACGATATATTTGAGCGCCGCATCGACGCTCATGTCGAGTTCGACGACATCGCTGCGCTTCATCATCAGGAAAAAGCCCGATGTCGGGTTCGGCGTCGTCGGCACATACACGCTGACAAAGTCGCCCACCAGGTGGTTCGCCGCATCGCCGCCCGGCACGCCCGTCAGGAAAGCGATGGTCCAGGAGTTCTGGTGCGGATACGGCACCAGCACGGCCTTGCGGAACGCATTGCCCGACGGGGAAAACAGGGTATCCGACACTTGCTTGACGCTCGAATACAGGGAATTGACGATGGGTATGCGTTGCAGCAATTTTTCCCACAGCTTCACCACGTAATTGCCGACCAGGTTATTCGTCAGCAAGCCCGTGAAGAACACGATCAGTACCGTCAATACCGTGCCCAGGCCGGGAATGGTGCTCAGCGCGGGAACCTTGTGGCCGAACCAGACGCTGGGCTGCGTACTGCCGGGCACCAGCAACAGCGACTGGTCCATCGTGCTGATCACCAGATTCAGGACCCAGGCCGTAATGGCCAGGGGCACCAAAATCAGTAATCCGGTAATAAAGTATTTACGCATCAGTTTCTCGGTAATGGATCGTATCGGCGCGGCGCGCTCTCAGTCCGCTTTCGGCGCGGTTGCAGCCGGGGCGGGCGCAGGCGCAGCAGCAGGCGCGCTGTCGGCGGCCAGGGCAGGCTTGGCGTTATCGGCCGGGCCCGTCGGAATGGCCGTGGTGGGCGCCGTGCCGCCGCGGAAATCGGTCGCGTACCAGCCGGTGCCCTTCAATTGGAAACCGGCGGCCGTCAATTGTTTCTTGAAACTGGGCTTGCCGCACGACAGGCACACCGTCAGTACTGGATCGGAGATCTTTTGCAAGACATCCTTGGCAAAACCACACTCGTCACAACGGTAAGCGTAAATCGGCATCTCTACTCCGAGAAAATCATCAAAAACCCTGAATTATAAAGCTTTTCCTTTACCCTCAACGGAAATTGACCGGTCCGCCTCAGTCCGCCCGGCGGCGCCAGCTCATCCAGCGCTCCTTGCCGGCGAAGACGGCAATGGAATCGTCGACGGCTTCGTCGGCCAGGCAGTCGAAATGCGGCGCCAGCAATTCCTGCAGTTTCTCCCGTGAAATACCGAACGGCGGTCCCTTGACATTGTCGTCAAAGAAAAAGTAACCGGCCAGCATGGCGCCCGGCGCCAGCAGCTGCGCCCAGCGGGCCGCCACCTGCGGCCACATGGCGCGCGGCATAGCGCACAAAAAAGCCCGCTCATAGATCAGGTCCAGCGGCGCTGCGGGCTGCCAGGCAAAGAAATCGGCCTCCACCACCTGCCCTGCCCGCTCGCCGACGACGGCGCGCGCGGCGGCCACGGCGGCTGGCGAAAAGTCGATGGCCGTGGCATCCCAGCCGTGATCGAGCATGAAGACCAGCTCATAGGCCGAGCCGCAGCCGGGGATCAGGCAGCGCAGCGGCGCCGGGCTGCCAGCGACGAAGCTGCGCAGGCGCGTGGGCACGCCGCCGTGGTCCCAGGGCGTAAATTGCTTTTCGAAACGCTCGTCCCAGAAGGCGGGCGAGAGCGGATCGCGGGTTTGGAAGTCAGCCATCACTTACGTCCTCAGCCTTTAAAACGGCAGTTGATGCCAGCGCATGAACACTTGCAAGCCCAGCGCGCCGAGGGCGAAGGCGCCCACGAAGTACACGATAAAGCTCAGCAAGCGGTTCGTCTGGCGTTGTTCTGCAAGCAAGGTTTTCATCAGTTCCACATCGTTTTCGCGCGGCTCGCCATGCACGGTCAAGGCCTGGTGAAGCAAGCGCGGCAGTTGCGGGAAGATGTGCGCATAACGGGGCGCCTCGGCACGCAGGCGCTCCATGAAGCCTTGCGGCCCCACCTGGTTGCTCATCCATTTTTCCAGGTAGGGCTTGGCCGTTTGCCACAGATCCAGTTCCGGGTCCAGCTGGCGGCCCAGGCCTTCGATATTGAGCAGGGTCTTTTGCAGCAGCACCAGTTGCGGCTGCACTTCCACGTTGAAGCGGCGCGAGGTCTGGAACAGGCGCAGCAAGACTTGTCCAAAAGAAATATCTTTCAGCGGACGGTCGAAGATCGGCTCGCAGCAGGCGCGCACGGCCGCTTCCAGCTCATCGACGCGCGTGTCTTTCGGCGCCCAGCCCGATTCGATGTGCGCCTCGGCCACGCGCTTGTAGTCGCGGCGGAAGAAGGCAAGGAAGTTTTGCGACAAATAATCCTTGTCGTAGTCGTTCAAGGTACCGACGATGCCGAAATCGAGCGCGATGTAGCGGCCGAACGATTCCGGCGCGATCGACACGAGAATATTGCCCGGGTGCATGTCCGCATGGAAAAAGCCGTCGCGGAATACTTGCGTGAAGAAAATCTCTACGCCATCGCTGGACAGTTTGCGCAAATCCACACCGGCCGCCACCAGGCGCTCCGTCTGCGACACGGGAATGCCGACCATGCGCTCCATGACGATGACGCTGCTGGAACAATAATCCCAGTGCATTTCCGGCACCAGCAGCAAGTCCGAGTTGGCGAAATTGCGGCGCAGCTGGCTGGCGTTGGCCGCCTCGCGCATCAGGTCCAGCTCGTCGTGCAGGTATTTGTCGAACTCGCCCACCACCTCTTTCGGTTTCAAGCGCTTGCTGTCGGCCCACAAACGGCTGGTCCAGTCGGCGGCGATGTGCATCAGGGCCACGTCTTCGTCGATCAGCTTTTTCATGCCTGGACGCAAGACCTTCACGGCCACTTCACGGCCATCTTTCAAGGTAGCGAAGTGCACCTGGGCAATCGAGGCGGACGCCACCGGCTCGCGCTCGAAGCGGGCAAACAGTTGATCCGGGTGGGCACCCAGCGACTTGGTGATTTGCGCGATGGCCAGGTCGGAATCAAAAGGTGGTACCCGGTCTTGCAGGCGCGCCAGTTCTTCGGCGATGTCGAGCGGCATCAGGTCGCGCCGGGTTGACAGCACCTGGCCGAATTTGACGAAAATCGGGCCCAGCTCTTCCAGCGCCAGGCGCAGGCGCAAGCCCCGTGGCGACGACAGGTCGCGCCAGAAAATCAGGGTGTCGATCAATTTCGCGGTGCGGGGAACTTGCAGACCAGAAATCGCTATCTCATCCAGACCGTACTTGATGGAAACACGGATGATTTTAAACAGGCGCAGGAATTTCAATATCATGTAGACAAATCCGGTGAGGAAGACTGCGGCTGGACGGCGGCGGCCGCCTTTTCCAGCCGGGCAAGGCGCTTGGCCAGGCGTTCGACGTCATCGCGCACGCGCGTCACGCCAGCGGAATACTCTTGCAGGGTAGAAGGACGGATCAGCATGGGCTGTTCGTCGAGAAAATATTCGGCCACGTTTTCCGCCAGCTTTTGCTGGCCCGTGCGCACAAACGCGGCCGCATCCTTCGCGCCGGCAACGAGGCGCGTGGCCAGCATGGGGCCGACGACCTTTTCCAGGTCGTGCTCGGCTTCCCAGCGCAAGCCCTTGCTCAATTGCGAAATCGCATTGGCAAACTCGGCATCGCCTTCGATCTTGACGTAGGAAAACGCCCGCTCGCGGTTTTGCAGGATCAGCGGCACGTCGGACAATTTCACGCGGATGGTGACGTTGGCCGGCATGTCGGCCGGCGCCGCTTCCAGCATGCCGGCGCTGTCGACGCGCAGACGCAGGGCCACGGCGCCCGTGTCGATGCAGGCCAGCTTGCCGGTGTGCACGGCCAGCTGCTGGCGCGCCCACGGCTCTTGCGCCAGCAAGTGGTTAATAGTCGCGATGACGGGCGTCATCAGGGAAAGGTCGGAAAGTGGTGCCATCATGTTGCGCGCTTCGCGCCCCCAAAAAGAAAAAACCGCCCGTAAAACAACGTGGGCGGTTTCGATCTTACCAGTTCAGCAGGCAATATCTGTTAAGCATCATGCATTCCGCATGGACTTAAGCCATTATTCAGCAAGTTTTTACAATTAATTCAATTGCTGGATGCCTGCCAGGACCCAGCCGCTATTGCCGCTGACGGGTTTCGACATATTCCACACTTCCGCGAACGGTTCCGCCGCGGCGCCCGGCGCCGAACGGATCAGGCCCACAAACTTCACGCTGGCCAGGTAATCGTTGACGCTCGTCTCGATGCCCAGCAGCTCGGCATCGATGGTGACGACATCGGTAAAGTCTGCCTGCGTGCCCCGCTCCTGGATTTGCATGCGCAGTTCCGCATACACTTCCGGCGACGTGAATTCGCGGATATCGTTGACGTCGGCCTTGTCCCAGGCCGCTTGCAGGCGAATGAAATTGCTTTTCGCGTGGCGCAGGAAGGCTTCCTTGTCGAAGTCGCTTGGCACGCCCCATGGCGCGGCAGCCGGCACCGGGACCGGGTCCGGCTTATCCAGGCCGACGCCGGACGAGACGGGCTGCAGCGGCGGCAGCGGTGGAATGCGCGAACCGATGTCAGGCACGTTGCCCGCTGGCGCAGGCTGGTTGCCGAAGCCGGCGAACGGCGCATTGCCGCTGCTGTTGCCAGCACGCTTGCCGCGCACCATGCGATAGATGAAGAAGACCACGCCGGCCAGCAAAGCCACCATCAGCAAGGTGCTGATCATGCTGGCCAGGGCGCCGCCCAGGCCGAAGTGCGACAGCAGCGCGCCCAGACCCAGACCGAGCAAGGCGCCGCCCAGCAAGCCCTTCCAGCGGCTCGGTGCCTTGGCGGCAGGTGCTGGCGCAGGAGCCGGCGCCGGTTGCGCCTGGCGTGGCGTGGCAGCCGGTGCCGGCGCCGGGGCCGGCGCCTGGCGGCTCACGCTTTGCGACTGACGACCTATCGAACGGCCACCGCCCATGGGACGGGCCAGCGCCTCGCCCAGCATGGATACCGTGGTCGCGGCCAGCATCATGCCGACCATAAATTTCTTCAATTTCATTCCATCTCCTAAAATCACCAACGTTGATGCATTACATCTTGATACCGGTGTGCAAAGCGGCAATGCCTGCCGTCAAATTGTAGTACTGCACGCGCTCCAGGCCCGCCGTTTCCATCATGGTCTTCAGGGTTTCCTGGTCCGGGTGCATGCGGATCGATTCTGCCAGGTAGCGGTAGCTCTCCGCGTCGCCGGCGATTTTCTGTCCGAACCACGGCAAGACCGAGAAAGAATACAGGTCGTACGGCTTTTGCAGGGGAGCGGCCACCTTGGAAAACTCCAGCACCAGCAGCTTGCCGCCCGGTTTCAGTACGCGGCGCATTTCCGCCAGCGCCACATCCTTGTGCGTCATGTTGCGCAGGCCAAAGGCCACGCTGACACGGTCGAAATAATTATCGGGGAATGGCAGTTTTTCCGCGTCACACAACAAGGTGGGGGTGAGCAAGCCGCGATTCAAGAGGCGGTCGCGGCCCACGCGCAACATCGATTCATTGATATCGGTCAGCCAGACTTCGCCGGTAGGGCCCGCCTGCTTGGCAAACGCCTTCGACAAGTCGCCCGTGCCGCCGGCGATGTCGAGCACCTTGAAACCGGGGCGCACGCCCGCATTGGCAATGGTGAACGTCTTCCACAGACGGTGCAGCCCGCCCGACATCAAGTCGTTCATCACGTCGTATTTGGCAGCGACGGAATGGAACACCTTGGCGACTTCGCGCACTTTGTCGTCTTCTGCAACTGTTTTGTATCCGAAATGGGTCGTATTGGTCATGGTAGGCAGTCTGTTTGAACTTGGGAGCATTATACAAGCGGCAGGCGCATTTCCCCGTGACGCCGGAGAAGGTATTGCCTTTCCACTGCATTCGACGCCAGCATGGCCGCCCGGGCATACGCCGCCAGCGCCCCCTGCCGGTCGCCCTGGCGGCGCAGCAAGTCGGCCCGGGCCGCATGCAGATAATGCGATAGCGTCAGGCTGGGCAAGGCTTCCAGGCGATCGAGCCACGCCAGCCCGTGTGCAGTGCCATGCGCCATGGCGCAGGCGATCACGGCATTAAGCAAGATCAAGGGTTCCGGCTTGTGGCGCAGCAAGGCGCCGTACAGGGCGCTGATCTGGCGCCAGTCCGTCTGGCTGGCCGTGGGCGCTTTGGCGTGCAAGGCGGCAATCGCCGCCTGCAGCTGATATGGCCCTGGCGCGCGCGCCGGCAAGGCCAGTTCCAGCACGGCCAGTCCCTCGGCAATCAAGTCCCCCTGCCACACGCGCCGGTCCTGCTCTTCCAGGGTCAGCAGATAGCCTTCAGGCGATAGCCGGGCCGGGCCGCGCGACGCCTGCAGCAGCATCAGGGCCAATAGCCCCTGCACTTCGGGCTGGCCCGGCTGCAGACTGTCGAGCAAGCGTCCCAGGCGCAGCGCCTCGGCGCACAGGTCCGCGCGCAGCAGGGTGTCGCCGCCGCTGGCGCAATAGCCTTCGCTGAACACCAGGTAAATCACGTGCAGCACCTGCGCCAGCCGTGGCTGCAATTCTTGTTCCGGCGGCAACTCGAACGGGATACGCGCTTCGGAGATCTTGCGCTTGGCGCGCAACAGCCGCTGCGACAGGGCAGCTTCCGCCACGCCGAAGGCGTGCGCGATCTCGCCCGTGGACAGGCCACACAAGATGCGCAGGGCCAGCGCCACCTGCGCCTCGGGCGCCAACGCGGGATGGCAGCAGATGAACAGCAGGCGCAGGCGGTCGTCTTCGATGGGCGGCGCTTCCACCGCCACGGCCGCAGTCAGGCTGCCTAGCTGGGCCTCGGCATCGCTGACGCTCTTGCCCGCCCGGCGCACGTGATCGAGGCCCGCATTGCGCGCCACGGAACTGAGCCAGGCGGCGGGATTATCGGGGATGCCCGTGCGCGGCCACAGTTCCAGCGCCTTGCGGCACGCTTCCTGTAACACATCTTCCGCCAGGCCCAGGTCGCCGAAACGCCGCATCAGGCCGGCCAGCACCCTGCCCCTTTCCTGGCGAAAGACGTGCTCGACGGCCGCAATGGCGTCGCCGGCCATCGTCAAGCCGTCACGGGCCGCACTTCGATGGTGCCCAGGGAAGCGGCAGGGCAACGCCCGGCCCAGGCCAGCGCCTCGTCCAGGTTGGCGCAGGCTAGCAGATAGTAGCCGCCCAGCTGCTCCTTGGTTTCCGCGAACGGCCCATCCGTGATGACGGGCTTGCCATTGCGCACCCGCACGCTGGTGGCGCTGCCCACGGGCGCCAGTTCGGCGCCCCCGCGCAGCACGCCTGCCGCCTCCAGCGCCTGCGTATAGCTGGCAAAGTCGGCCATCAGGCTGGCCATCTGCCCGTCTTCCATGGATTCATAGCGCGCCTCGTCGGCGTAGATCAGGATCATGTATTCCATAGTCTCTTCTCCAAAAGAAAAATGCCCGCAAGCGCGGGCATTCATACGACGAATGGATATGCGGCAATCCGACAAGCTTACCGCATTATTTTTCAGTTTAATGCTTATGCCCGCAGCTAGGGCCGTGGACGTGGCCGGAAGATTGCTTGACCGTCATGTCGGCCTTGGCGTCGCGGCCGCTGTCGCCGGGATAGCCGGCTGCCGCCAACTGGTCCAGGTAGGCTTGCCACAGCCTGTCTTTTTCCGCGCCCAGCTTGTACAAGTATGCCCAGGTGTACAGGCCGGAATTGTGGCCATCGCTGAAGGTGGGCTGCACGGCGTAGTTGCCGACCGGCTCGATGCCCGTGATGCCCACCAGGCGCTTGCCTAATTGCAAAGTTTCCTGGCCCTTGCCATGGCCCTGCACTTCGGCCGACGGCGAGTACACGCGCAGGTATTCGAACGGCAGCGCAAATTCGCTGCCATCGTCGAAAGCCACGTCGAGCACGCGCGACTGGTTGTGCACGGTCAAGCCGGTCGGTTGCGGTGTTGCTGCTTTTTCAGTCATGACGATACTTTATGCGGATAAACGTTGAATGATGGCGTCGCGCAAGGCCGGCAACAGGGCGCGGCGCGCGGCCAGCACCTCGGGTGCCGTCTCGCGCTGTACGACAGCCCAGCTCGGGTTCGGGAAATGCGCGTCGTCGCGGTAGCGGGGAATCACGTGCCAGTGCACGTGCGGCGTCATGTTGCCGAAACTGGCCACGTTGACCTTTTCCGGTTGCATCACATCGCGCACGGCCAGCTCGACTTGCCACACGACTTCCATGACGTAATTGCGCTCGCCAGGCGTCAAGTCCGTCATTTCCTTGACGTGCTTGTTCCAGATCACGCGGCAAAAGCCGGGATAGGCGGCGTCATCGACGGCCACGACGGACAGGCGCTCGCTGCGCCACAGCAAGGCTTCACAGCCCTGCTTGTTGGCAAAGCCGTCCAGCAATGTGCACAGATCGCAGGTCACACCAACACCCGTTCAATGCCGCCGTCATTGGCGCGTTTCACGTAATCCGGCATCCAGTTCTCTCCCAGCAAGTGTTTGGCGATCTCGACGACGATGTAGTCGGCCGTCGTGCCCGAATCGTCATTGTAGCGCGACAGGCCTTGCAGGCACGATGGGCAGCTGGTGAGGATTTTCACGTCACCGGTGAAACCGTCGCCGCGCAGCTTGTCGGCGCCCTTGACCATTTCTTCTTCCTTGCGGAAACGCACTTGCGTGGAAATGTCGGGACGCGTGACGGCCAAGGAACCCGATTCACCGCAGCAACGGTCATTCTTCTCGATCTTCACGTTGTCTACCGTGCTGATCAGGGAATTGATGGTTTTGCCCGATTCCTGCAGCTTCATCGGGTTATGGCATGGCTCGTGGTACATATAGCGGGTGCCGTTCACGCCTTCCAGCTTGACGTTTTTCTCCAGCAGATACTCATGAATATCCATGATGCGGCAGCCAGGGAAAATCTTCTCGAACTGGTACGTCGCCAGCTGGTCATAACAGGTGCCGCACGAGACGAGCACCGTCTTGATGTCCAGGTAATTGAGCGTGTTGGCCATGCGGTGGAACAGGACGCGGTTGTCCGTCATCATCTTCTCGGCCTTGTCGAACTCGCCCGCGCCCCGCTGCGGATAACCGCAACACAGGTAGCCCGGCGGCAAGACCGTCTGCACGCCCACTTCCCACAGCATCGCTTGCGTGGCCAGGCCCACTTGCGAGAACAGGCGCTCCGAACCGCAACCGGGGAAGTAGAACACGGCTTCCGTATCGGCCGTCGTCGTCTTCGGATTACGGATGATCGGGATGACCTTGTCGTCTTCGATGTCGAGCAGCGCGCGCGCCGATTTCTTCGGCAGGTTGCCCGGCATTTTCTTGTTGATGAAGTGGATCACCTGCGCCTTGACGGGCGGCTTGCCCGTCGATGGCGGCGGCGCCTTGGTTTGCTTCTTGGCAAACTTCTTCAGCAAATCGTGGCCCAGGCGCTGCGCCTTGTAACCCCAGCCGATCATGACCTTGCGCGTGGCGTTGATGGTCACGGGATCGGTGGCGTTGAGGAACATCATCGTGGCCTTGGTGCCCGGATTGAAGCTCTTCTTGTCCATCTTGCGCAGCAAGTTGCGCATGTTCATCGAGACGTCACCGAAATCGATGTTGACGGGGCAAGGCGTCACGCATTTATGGCAGACCGTGCAATGGTCGGCCACGTCCTCGAACTCTTCCCAATGCTTGATGGAAATACCGCGGCGCGTCTGCTCTTCGTACAGGAAGGCTTCGATCAGGGACGAAGTCGCCAGGATCTTGTCGCGTGGCGAGTACAGCAAATTGGCGCGCGGCACGTGGGTCGAGCACACGGGTTTGCACTTACCGCAACGCAAGCAATCCTTGACGCTGTCGGCGATGGCGCCGATATCGCTTTGCTGCATGATCAAGGATTCATGGCCCATCAGGCCGAACGATGGCGTGTAGGCATTGCGCAAGTCGGCGCCCATGCCTGGCAGGTTCAGCAGTTTGCCCTTGTTGAAACGGCCTTCCGGATCGATGCGCTGCTTGTAGCTGCGGAAGTCGCCGATTTCTTCTTCCGTCAAAAATTCCAGCTTGGTAATGCCGATACCGTGCTCGCCGGAAATGACGCCATTGAGCGAGCGGGCCAGGATCATGATGCGGCCCACGGCTTCGTGGGCGTCTTGCAGCATTTCGTAATTGTCCGAGTTGACGGGCAAGTTCGTGTGCACGTTGCCGTCGCCCGCATGCATGTGCAGCGCGACAAACACGCGGCTACGCAGGATGCGCGCGTGAATCGCGGTCGCCTCGTCGAGGATCAGCTTGAAGGCGGCGCCATTGAAAATCTGGCGCAGCTGGGCGCGGATTTCCTGCTTCCACGTGATGCGCACGGTGCGGTCCTGCACCACGTCGAACAGGGTGGCGTTCGGCTGCGTTTCCAGGCGTGCCTCGAAGACAGGCAGCAAGCGCTCCATGCCCAGTTCGGCCAATTCATCCTTCGCGTCGACCAGCGGACGGTCGAGCTGGGCCAGCAGATAAGTCCAGCGTGCCGTGACTTGCGCCAGCAACTGCTGCGCCTGCTCGGCGCGGTCGCCCAGCATTTCAGCATCATCGACGCGGTCGTCGGACGCATCGTCGCTCTTGCCGATTGGCAAGTTACCCTTGGCAAAGAACGCGCTCAGGGCGTCGGCCAGTTGCAGCTTGTTCTTGATCGACAGCTCGATATTGATGCGCTCGATGCCATCCGTATATTCGCCCATGCGGTTCAGGGGAATCACGACGTCTTCATTGATCTTGAACGCATTGGTGTGCTTGGCGATCGCCGCCGTGCGGGCACGATCTAACCAGAATTTCTTGCGCGCTTCCGGGCTGACGGCGACAAAACCTTCGCCCACGCGGGTGTTGGCGATGCGCACCACTTCCGACGCCGCTTGCGCGACGGCGTTTTCATCGTCGCCGACGATATCGCCAAACAGGGCCATCTTCGGCAGCACACCCCGTTTCGACTTGGTGGCGTAGCCGACGGCGCGCAGGTAGCGCTCGTCCAGATGCTCCAGGCCCGCCAGGCGGATGCTCGTGTATTGCTCGCCCTTGGCAGGCAAGCCGTCCAGGTAATCCTTGATTTCCACGATCGACGGAATCGCGTCGCGCGCCTGGCCGAAGAATTCCAGGCAGACGGTACGGGCGAATTTCGGCATCTTGTGCAAGATCCAGCGCGCCGACGTGATCAAGCCGTCGCAGCCCTCTTTCTGGATGCCCGGCAAGCCGGCGAGGAATTTATCGGTGACGTCCTTGCCCAGGCCCTCCTTGCGGAACTTGCGGCCAGGAATTTCCAAAATTTCCGTCTTGAACGGCGCGTTCGGTTTTGTCGCGTCGCGCGTGCTCGGGTGGCGCCACTCCAGCTGGAAGCGTGCCAGCGCGATATCGTGGATCTTGCCCAGGTTATGGTCGAGGCGGGTGACGTCGAGCCAGTCGCCGTTCGGGTCGACCATGCGCCACGAGGCCAGGTTGTCCAGCGCCGTGCCCCACAGCACGGCTTTCTTGCCGCCCGCATTCATGGCGACGTTGCCGCCGATGCACGAAGCGTGGGCCGAGGTCGGATCGACGGCGAACACGAAACCGGCCTTTTCCGCCGCTTCCGACACTTTGTTCGTGATCACGCCCGCGCCCGAATTGATCGTCGCGTATTCGTGGCTCAATCCCGGCAAGACCGTCATTTCCACGGCGCCCAGGGTGATGAGTTTTTCCGTGTTGATGACGGCCGACATCGGCGTCAGCGGAATCGCGCCGCCCGTGTAGCCGGTGCCGCCGCCACGCGGGATGATGGTCAGCCCCAGCTCGATACAGCCTTTGACGAGGCCGGCCATTTCCTCTTCCGTGTCGGGTGTGAGCACGACGAACGGATATTCCACGCGCCAGTCGGTGGCGTCCGTCACGTGCGACACGCGCGTCATGCCATCGAAGCGCACATTGTGTTTTTCCGTGTAGCGGCCCAGCACCTTGACCGTGCGCTTGCGCAAGTCGTAGGTCTTGCGGAATTCGTCGCCAAAGTCGGCCACTGCCTTGCTGGCCGCCTTCAGCAGCAACTCCACATTGGCGCTGCGCGCCTTGGCCACTTCCGGCGCTTCGCCGGCCGCCAGTGCGTCGCCGCCGGCCGCATCGATGGACAGGCGGCGCTTGTCGACTTCGGCCAGGCGGTGATGCAAGGCATCGATCAAGCCCTGGCGGCGCTTCGGATTGTCCAGCAAGTCATCTTGCAGGTACGGATTACGGCGCACGACCCAGATATCGCCCAGCACCTCGTACAGCATGCGGGCGGAACGGCCCGTCTGGCGGGCGCCGCGCAGCTCGTCGAGCAGGCGCCAGGAGTCCTCCCCCAACAGGCGTATGACGATCTCGCGATCGGAAAACGACGTGTAGTTATACGGGATTTCGCGCAGGCGGCTTGCTGCGGGACCATTCGGCGTTTCTGCCAGTAAAGCTTGGATTTGTGCGGGAGCGTTCATGGAGTGTGGTGACGATATAGACTGGACCCTAAAGGGCCATTTTATCTTATTGCGCCGCACCATGCGGGAACAGCCTTATGCCGCCCAAGGTTTAAGCACCTCATCCGCCCCCATAGCAAATATGGAAAAGCCTTCTTTTACGCGAATAAAAAACCAGTTTCCATGATTTTTTGACGCAAAAATGCCAAGAATCGGACTCTATTGCAAACTATCGACCTGCCCAAAAATGGGGCAAACTGGCGTTGCAGGCAGTCCCATTCAGGCCAGCATCTGGCCGATCCGGTGCCATACGCCATCGGGCACGTACAGCAGCAAGCCCGTCATGGTCAGGTAGCGCGCGCACTTGCCGACGGCCATGTAGGCAACGCTGGGCCAGAACGGCAGCTTGAGCCAGCCAGCCAAAGTGCACAGGGGGTCGCCCACGAGGGGCAGCCAGGCCAGCAGCATGGTCTTGGCGCCATAGCGGGCCAGCCAGCGGAACCAGCGCGTGTCGCGCTCCTTGGCGAACGCCTGCTTGGCCCGGTAGCCGAGCCAGTAGTCGACGATGCCGCCCAGGGTATTGCCCAGGGTGGCCACGCCGATGGCGGCCCAGAACAGCGCGGGATTGGCCTTGATGACGGCAAACACGGCCGGCTCCGAGCCGAGCGGCAGCAAGGTGGCGGAAATAAAGCTGATCAGAAAGACCGATGTCAGCCCGACTTCCGGTGCTGCGATCAGCTGCAGCAGCCAGGCGATTGCGGATTCGATCATGGAACACTTCGCGATGCAGTAAGGCTCTCCATTATAATGAAGAGCAGCCTGGGCGCCGCACACATCGCGCCGGCCGGCAAAGGCATACCCGCCCGCAGTTCCACAGAGCATTATTGTCGCCAGGCTATCCGCCGCGGCGCCGCCGCTATCGACAGACACGCTCCAGACCCTTTCTGGCCCAGAATCACTTGCTTGCAGACTATGAACATCGACTACCTCAAGAAAATCCTGACCGCCCGCGTCTATGACGTCGCCACCGAAACGCCGCTGGAACTGGCCCCTGCCCTGTCGCAGCGCCTGAACAACCAGATTTACTTCAAGCGCGAAGACATGCAAAGCGTGTTCAGCTTCAAGATTCGTGGCGCCTACAACAAGATGTCCAAGCTCAGCGAAGCGGAACGCAAGCGCGGCGTGATTTGCGCCTCGGCCGGCAACCATGCCCAGGGCGTGGCCCTGTCCGCCGCACGCATGGGTTGCCGCGCCGTCATCGTCATGCCGACCACCACGCCGCTGGTGAAGGTCGAGGCGGTCAAAGGACGCGGCGGCGTGAACGTGGAAGTGGTGCTGCACGGCGAGTCCTACACGGATGCCTACAACCATGCGCTGACCCTGGAAAAGGAACAGAAGCTGACCTTCGTGCACCCGTTCGACGACCCGGACGTGATCGCCGGCCAGGGCACGATCGGCATGGAAATCCTGCGCCAGCACGCCGGCCCCATCCACGCCATCTTCGCCCCCATCGGCGGCGGCGGCTTGATCGCCGGCATTGCCGCCTACGTGAAACAGATTCGCCCCGACATCAAGATCATCGGCGTGCAAAGCGTCGATTCGAACGCCATGGCCCGCTCGCTCAAGGCCGGCGAACGCGTCACCCTGAACGACGTGGGCCTGTTTGCCGACGGCACGGCCGTGCGCCTGGCTGGCGAGGAAACCTTTCGTCTCGTGCAGGCGTATGTCGATGAAATCATCACGGTCGACACGGACGCCATCTGCGCCGCCATCAAGGATGTGTTTACGGATACGCGCAGCATTCTGGAGCCGTCCGGCGCGCTGGCCATCGCCGGCGCCAAAGCCTATGTGGAACGGGCCAGCCTGACCAAGCACCCCGTCAACAACGAAACCCTGGTCACCATCGCCAGCGGCGCGAACATGAATTTCGACCGGCTGCGTTTTGTGGCGGAACGGGCTGAACTGGGCGAATTCCGCGAAGCCGTGTTTGCCGTCACCATGCGCGAACAGCGGGGCAGCTTCAAGCGTTTCTGCTCGCTCATCGGCGCGCGCAACGTGACGGAATTCAATTACCGCATCAGCGATGAAAAAGCCGCGCACGTATTCGTCGGCATCCAAATTGCCGACCGGCATGAGTCGAGCGTGCTGGCGAAGACCTTCGAGGAACACGAATTCAAGACCCTGGACCTGACCCACGACGAACTGGCCAAGTCGCACATCCGCCACTTGGTGGGCGGCAAGAGCCGGCTGGCCCAGGACGAGCTGCTGTACCGCTTCGAATTCCCCGAGCGCCCCGGCGCACTGATGCGTTTCCTCGACAGCATGGCGCCGAACTGGAATATTTCCCTGTGCCATTATCGCAGCCAGGGCGGCGACGTGGGCCGCATCCTGATCGGCCTGCAAGTGCCGCCCGATGAGATGGGCGAATTTGCCCGCTTCCTCGATACCCTCGGGTACCGTTACTGGGATGAGAGCAGCAATCCTGTGTACAAACTGTTCCTCGGGTAATAGCAGGGTCAGTCGCTTCGCGATCGGAATGCGTCCCACCGGGGCGCATTCCCCCGTCGGGTCTGACCCCGGTCCTTGCCGTTGGGGTGAAATAGGCTACCATGCGTCCTTGACTGAATTCACGCCACACGACCATGACCACCACCAACGATCTCGCCGAACAATCTCCCCTGGGCAAAAGCTCCGCCTACCGCACCGATTACGCGCCGGAATTGCTGTTTCCGATTCCACGCCAGGGCAAGCGCGACGAGCTGGAACTGCGCGGCACTTTGCCCTTCTTCGGCCTCGATATCTGGAATGCGTACGAACTGTCGTGGCTGAACCAGCGCGGCAAGCCGCAGGTAGCCATCGCCAAGGTCAGCGCGCCGGCCGATTCGCCGAACATCATCGAGTCGAAATCGTTCAAGCTGTACCTCAACTCGTTCAACCAGACCAAGCTGGACAACCCCGAAGCGCTGCTGGCCCTGCTCAAGCAGGATTTGTCGAACGGCTTCGGCGCGCCCGTGCAAGTGGAACTGACCTTGCAGGAAGATTTCGGCAAACTGAAAATGGGAGAATTCGACGGCGTACTGCTCGACCGCCTCGACCTGGAAATCACGCAATACACGCCTTCGCCGCTGCTGCTGAAAGCCGCCCTGAATGAAGCGCCCGTGGAAGAAAAACTCGTCTCACATTTGCTCAAATCAAATTGCCTGGTGACGGGTCAGCCCGACTGGGGCAGTGTTCAAATCGAATATGCGGGGCCGCAGATCGACCAGGAAAGCCTGTTGCGCTACCTGATCGGCTTCCGCGAGCACAATGAATTCCACGAGCAATGCGTGGAGCGCATCTTTGTCGATATCTTGCGTCAGTGCAAGCCGCAAAAACTGTCCGTGTATGCGCGCTATACGCGCCGCGGCGGCCTCGATATCAATCCATGGCGCAGCAATTTCAGCACGGGTACGATGCCGGGCAATCTGCGCAATGCGCGCCAGTAACACCAAACACCACCACGCAACCATGCCAACAGGAATGTTGGCTGTGTTTTAAAACAACGTTGCAGTAGTGCCGCAGAGCATGTCACAGACGCTGAAAAATCGGAAAATCGGCATTCGGCGGCGGAAAAACCGGTGCGCCCCGTGTTTTTAATCAAGAAATAGCCGATACACGCCGATGTTATTTTTTTGCTAAAATGATGGCCACGTGGGCTGTAGCGCCCACTGCGCCCGCAGCGGGCGTATACTGTTGAGAATTGGCGTTACAGGCCGCCGAAACAGGCCTATAATTCGGCTCGCAAGCCCTCTGCGCATTGCACCATTTCATTGAGTGTCATGACTAATCTTAGCAAAATATTATCCCTCGAAAACGTCCTGCTGGACCTGGAAGTCTCCAGTAAAAAGCGCGCCTTCGAGCAAGCCGGCCTGATCTTCGAAAACAATTACGGCATCGCCCGCTCTACCGTTTCGGACAATCTGTTTGCCCGTGAACGCCTGGGCTCGACTGGTTTGGGCCATGGCGTGGCCGTGCCGCATGGCAGAGTCAAGGGCAGTAAAACCTTGAAATCGCCGCTGGGCGCCTTCGTGCGCCTGGCCGAGCCGATTCCGTTCGAATCGCCCGATGGCAAGCCCGTCAATCTGCTGTTTTTCCTGCTGATTCCTGATCATGTCACTCAGCAACATCTGGAAATCCTGTCGGAAATCGCCGAAATGTTTTCCGACGATGCCTTCCGTACGGCGCTGGCCACGGATCCGGAACCGAAATCCGTGCATTCGCGCATCGTCAATTGGCAACCCAGTCTGCAAGCGGCGGGTTAAACTTCAGGTATTCCTCCACTCCTGAAGAAGACTGCCATGTTGCAAACGCCGCTGACGATACAACGCCTGTACGACGATAATCGTGAAAGTCTGCAACTGGGCTGGTTCGCCGGCTTCCCCGGCGGCGAGCGCCTGATCTCGGGCGACGTCTCGTCGGCCGCCGACCAGGTGGGCCACTTGAACCTGATCCATCCGGGCCGCATCCAGGTCTTCGGCCACCAGGAAATCAATTACTACCAGCGCCTGAAGGTCAACACGCGTACCCACGTGATCGGCGAGCTGATCGCCGGCGGCCCGCCCGCGCTGATCATCGCGCAAGGGCTGGAAACGCCGCCCGACATCCTCGCCATCTGCGACGAGCAAAACATTCCCCTGTTCTCCACCCCGCTGCCGGCCGCGCAAGTGATCGACTTCCTGCGCGTCTACCTGTCCAAAAAATTGGCGCAGCGCATCATCATGCATGGCGTGTTCATGGACGTGCTGGGCGTGGGCGTGCTGATCACCGGCGATTCGGGCCTGGGCAAGAGCGAGCTGGGGCTGGAACTGATTTCGCGCAGCCACGGCCTGGTGGCCGACGACGCCGTCGAATTCTCGCGCATCGCGCCGAACATGATCGAAGGCCGCTGCCCGCCCCTGCTGCAAAACCTGCTGGAAGTGCGGGGCCTGGGCTTACTCGACATCAAGGCCATCTTTGGCGAAACGGCCGTGCGCCGCAAGATGCGCTTGAAACTGATCGTGCATCTCGTGCGCCGCAACGCGCTGGAAGAAGAAGTCGAGCGCCTGCCTTTCCTGTTCCCCACGGAAGACGTGCTGGGCCTGCCCGTGCGCAAGGTCGTCATCCCCGTCGCCGCCGGCCGCAACATCGCCGTGCTGCTGGAAGCGGCCGTGCGCAATACCATTTTGCAACTGCGCGGCATCGATACCTTGCAGGAGTTCATGGAGCGGCAACGACTCGCCATGAGTGGCGATTAATGTTGCCAAGGAGTTCGCCCTTGCAAGGGCGAACCGTTACGCAGGCACGCAGCAGTGCTGCGTGAATTCCCTGCTGCACCAACGACTCGCCATGAGTGGCGATTAATGTTGCCAAGGAGTTCGCCCTTGCAAGGGCGAACCGTTACGCAGGCACGCAGCAGTGCTGCGTGAATTCCCTGCTGCACCAACGACTCGCCATGAGTGGCGATTAGCAACGTAGGTCGGATTAGCGGTGGCGAAGCCGCCGCGTAATCCGACGAGATTGTTGACGTGTGCAGCAAAGAAATACCACAGTCCAAATTGCAATAATTTGTAAAGATAATTGCCTTGGAGCAGAGTGCCGATCTTTATTGTATGATCGGGCTATGCATATCGTCCTTATCACCGGAATATCCGGCTCCGGTAAATCCGTCGCGCTCAATGTGCTGGAAGATACCGGCTACTATTGTGTCGACAACCTGCCACCGGCCTTGCTGCCCAGCCTGGTGCAAACCCTGCTCGACGAAGGTACACCGCAACTGGCCGTCGCCGTCGATGCGCGCAGCGCCGAGTCGCTCGTCAGCCTGCCGCACAATGTGGCGCTGCTGCGCGACCAGGGGCACGACGTCAAGGTCATGTTCCTGACGGCCACCACGCATTCGCTGGTGGCGCGCTTCTCGGAAACGCGGCGCAGCCATCCGCTGTCGCACGAATTGCGTCCGAATCAGAATCCGGCCAGCCGCCGCACCCTGATCGAGTGCATCTCGGAAGAGCGCGAACGCCTGTCGGCCATCGAACAGCTGGGCCACGTGATCGACACGTCCGAACTGAGCGCCAACAAATTGCGTGCCTGGATCAAGGATATGATCGCTTCCGAACGCGCACCGCTGACCCTGTTCTTCGAATCGTTCGCCTTCAAGCTGGGCGTGCCGCTGGACGCCGATTTCGTCTTCGACGTGCGGGCCTTGCCTAACCCGTATTACGACCTGGCGCTGCGCCCGCTCGATGGCCGCGACGCGCCCGTGATCGCCTTCCTCGACGCGCAGCCGAGCGCGCTGGAACTGCTGGCCGACATCCGCGCCTTCATCGAGAAATGGCTGCCGTCATTCAAGTCCGACAACCGCAGCTACCTGACGGTGGCCCTCGGTTGCACGGGCGGCCAGCACCGCTCCGTGTACATGGCGGAACGACTGGCGCAATACTTCGGCCCGAATGAACGAGTGGTTCTGCGCCACCGCGAACGTAGCTAGTTAATTCAGGTGGCGCAGCGGATGCGCTGACGCCGGCCAGACGGGGACAAAGAAGCGCGCCACCATGGCCGCGTCGACCTCGTCCAGGCTTGATGGATTCCAGCGCGGCGCATTGTCCTTGTCGACCACCAGCGCGCGCACGCCCTCGATCACTTCGCCATGCTCGAAATTGTGGCGCACCACCGTGCGCTCCAGACGCAGACAATCGGCCACGCCCAAGTGAGCCCCCCGCTGCAGCAATTCCAGAGTTACCGACATCATCAAGGGCGAGCGCAGGCGCATGGCCGCCAGCGCCTTGCTGGCGAACGCGCTGTCGTCCTGCGCCAGCGAGGCCATGATGGCCGCCACGGAACCCGCACCGAAATGGCGGTCCAGCGCCACGCGCGCCGCCGCCAGCGAGGCGATACCCGCCTCGGCCTGGAACGGCGCCGCCAGCGCCTTGATGGCGACCGGCAAGGCCTCGCCCGGCGTCGATTCGAACAGGGCCAGCAGCGCCCCCATCTGCGCCTCGGGCAGGTAAACATCGGCCAGGTCCGTGTACAGGGCATCGGCCGCGCTGATCGTCAAGCCCGTCAAGCCCAGGTACAGGCCTAGCTGCCCGGCCAGGCGGGACAGGAAATAGCTGCCGCCCACATCGGGAAACAAACCAATATTGACTTCAGGCATGGCCATGCGCGTGCGGCCCGTGACGATGCGCAAGCGGTTGCCGGGCCCGGCTTGCGCCACGCCCATGCCGCCGCCCATCACCACGCCATCCATCACGGCGATATACGGTTTCGGATAGAAATGAATCACATGATTTAACGCGTATTCTTCCGTAAAGAAATCTTCCAGCAAGGCGCTGCCGCCTTGCGGCGTGGCCAGGCCCGCATCGTAGAAGAAACGGATGTCGCCGCCGGCACACAGGGCTTTTTCGCTGCTCGAGCGGATCACGACGGCGTCCACCTGCGGATCGTCGCGCCAGGCCAGCAGGGCAGCGCTCAGGGCGCGCACCATCTCCAGCGACAGGGAATTCAAGGCTTTCGGACGGTCGAGCACGATATGGCCCGTGCGGTTGCGGATGGAGGTCTGGACGAAGTCGCTCATGGCAGGCGTGAAAAAAGTAAAAGTACAAACATTCTAGCGCCTGCGCGGGGAACATTGCGTTCAAAAGGTCCAGGCGCAAAAAAGGGCGCAATGTGCGCCCTTAGTTGATCACAACTGCTGGAAGCGGGTGGCCTTAAACGGCGACGACGGCGTCTTCCTCGGAGTTGTCTGGCAGATGCTTGATCGCCTCTTTACCGTGCCCTTGCACTTTGGTTTTGTATTTCATCACTTGCCTATCGAGCTTGTCGATCAGGGCATCGATCGCGGCATACAGGTCTTGTGCCAGGCTTTCCACGTAGACGGTTTTGCCACTTAAACGCAGGTTGACTTCGGCCTTTTGACGTTTTTCTTTCTCTTTGAGGTTATCCACGGTCAGAATCACGGCGATATCGATAACTTGATCGAAATGACGTTTCACGCGTTCCAGCTTCGTTTGTACGTATTCACGGATGGCTGGTGTCACTTCGAGATGATGTCCGCTGATGGTGAGATTCATACACACTCCTAAAGATGATCGGGTTCGTGCGGTCCATCCTATCCGGCCCGCAGAGGAACCGAAAAAAACTTACAAACACTTACGCAGGCTCACTGGCGGAATTTTCAACGCTTCCCGGTATTTGGCAACAGTACGTCGCGCAATCACCATGCCTTGTTCCCCCAGCATGTCCGCAATCTTACTGTCGGATAAAGGATTTTTAGGGTCTTCTGCTCCTGTCAGTTGCACGATCAATGCCCGTATCGCCGTCGATGACGCTTCGCCCCCCGCTTCGGTGGCGACGTGGCTACCAAAGAAATATTTCAACTCGAACATGCCGTGCGGGGTCAGCATGTACTTTTGAGTTGTTACCCGCGAGATAGTACTCTCGTGTAAACCCAGTGTATCAGCTATTTCACGGAGCACAAGGGGGCGCATGGCAACGGCCCCGTGCGAGAAAAAGTTCTTTTGTCTTTCTACTATTGCCTGTGCCACGCGCAGGATCGTGTCGAAACGCTGGCGCATATTCTTGATCAGCCACTTGGCTTCCTGCAACTGTGCGCCCATGGCGCCCTCGCCCTTGCCCTGCTTGAGCAGGTTGGCGTACATGGCGTTGACGCGCAGGCGCGGCATGACGTCGTTGTTCAGGGTCACTTGCCAGCCATTGCGCGCGCGCTTGACGACGACGTCGGGCACCACGTAATCGGACACGTCCGAGGCGAATACGGCGCCCGGATGCGGATTGCACTGGCGAATCACCGTCTGTGCTTCGCGCAAGTCTTCATCGTCGCAATCGAGGGCTTTTTTCAGCTTGTTGAAATCGCGCTGGGCAAACCAGGCCAGGTGCTTTTCCACGATGACGAGCGCCATGCGCCGCGTCACCATGGCGATGTGCGGCAAGCGCTTGATCTGCAGCGCCAGGCATTCGGATGCATTGCGCGCGCCCACGCCGGGTGGATCGAAACTTTGCAGCAGCGACAAGGCCGTGCGCATCTCGTCGGCGTCGATTTCCAGCTCTTCCGGCAGGCGCGCCAGGATGTCGTCGAGCGACTCTTCCAGGTAGCCATTGTCGTCGAGCGCGTCGATGATCAGCTCGACCAGCGCACGGTCGCGCAACTCAAGCACCGTCACGCGCATCTGCTCCATCAGGTGTTCGCGCAGGGTGCAGTGATGGGCCTCGAGTTGCGGGCGGGAATCTTCGTCGTCGGGCGCCTTGCCCCGGCTCGCCTCGCTCCAGTCGCTGTCGCCGCCATCCGCCGCGGCCGGGCCTTCGCCCGCCTCGCCGTCAAAGGTTTCCGCTTCGGCCGGCGCCGCGGGTGCCTCCTGGCCTGGCGGCTGGGGCGGCGCTTCGGCCGGCGCGGCCGTGGAGCTCAAGGCCCCGTCGGACAGCAGGCGCAGCGAACGGTCGAGCGGATCGTCGAGGCGCTCGAGCAGGGGATTGTCCGTCAGCAGTTGCTCGAGTTCCTGGTGCAATTCCAGCGTAGACAATTGCAACAGGCGTATCGATTGCTGCAACTGCGGCGTCAGTGCCAGGTGCTGCGAAGTGCGCAGCTGCAATGATTGTTTCATTGGCTTACATGCGGAAGTGTTCGCCCAGATAGACCCGGCGTACCGACTCGTTCGCGATGATGTCGTCGGGGCGTCCCGACGCCAGTACCGAGCCCTGGTTGATGATGTAGGCACGGTCGCAAATACCCAGCGTCTCGCGCACATTATGATCGGTGATCAGCACGCCGATATTGCGCTCCTTCAAGAAGCGCACGATGCGCTGGATCTCGATCACGGCGATCGGATCGACGCCGGCGAACGGCTCGTCGAGCAGCACGAAACGGGGATCGGTGGCCAGCGCGCGGGCGATTTCCACGCGGCGGCGCTCGCCGCCCGACAGGGACAAGGCCTGGTTCTCGCGCAGCTTTTCAATCTGCAAATCGGCCAGCAGCTTATCCAGGCGCTCCTCGATCTCGGCCTTCTTCAAAGGACGGCCTTCGACGGTCTGGATTTCCAGCACGGCGCGGATATTGTCTTCCACCGTCAGCTTGCGGAAGACGGACGCTTCCTGCGGCAGATAGGACAAGCCCATCTGCGCGCGGCGGTGGATCGGCAGGCTGGAAATGTCCACGCCGCTGATATCGATGCTGCCGCCGTCCGACGGCACCAGGCCGACGATCATGTAGAACGAGGTGGTCTTGCCGGCGCCGTTCGGGCCCAGCAAACCCACCACTTCGCCGCATTCGACTTGCAGCGAGACATCATGCACGACTTGCCGCTTGCCATAGGTTTTTTGCAGACCGCGAACGATCAGGGTGCTGCCGCAACGAGTATTGTCCATTATTTCTTTCCTGGCGCAGGCGTTGCCGGCGCTTTCTCCGCTTCAGGCGCCTTAGTCTTCGGCTGGATCACCATGCGCACGCTGCCGCCATCGGAAGTGCTGGTGCCGCTGTCGGAATTTTCCATCTTGAATACTTCCTTGCGGCTGTCATACGAGATGAAGGCGCCATTGGCCACGTCCGTCACTTTCGTGCCTTCCAGGCGCGTCAGCTTGGCCTTGGAAAACAGTTTCACCACTTCCGTCTTGTTGTCGTATTCCACGCGCTCCGCTTCGCCTTCGACCCACAGGTCGCCCGCGCCATCGCGTTTCTGGCGGAACGTGGCCAGCTTGCCGGGATCGGCCCAGAAGGTGATGAACTGGTAGCCTTGCGGGTCTTCCGTGATCAATGCCCGGCCCGCCTTCATGGTCAGGGTGCCCTTGACCAGCACGACGTCGCCCGTCAGGGTACGCACCTGCTTGACGTCATCGACGTGGCCGCTACGTGCCGTGATGACGGCTTCCTTCTCGGAATCGGCTTTCTCGGCATGCGCCACGCCCATGATGGCCAGCGAAAATACGGTCAACAGCAAGATGTTCTTCATAGTATGGTTTCCTTGTTTCATTCTGTCATTTTGCCGCCGCGGCCGGGCGCGGTTTCGGCGGGAGGACCATGCGCAGCGCATTCTGCACTTCCACCACGCCGGTGGCGTTATTGGCTTTCATGCCGATGCCATTGAGGCGCGAAGTCCCCGTCAGGATATCGACAGGCACGTCCGTTTCCATTCTTTCCTCGTCCGGAAACACCGTCAGCGCTTCCGTCCTGACCGTCAGGTTCTGCGCCTTCGGACTGGCCGCGCGGTCGATCACGACCTTGCGGTGCAGTTGCAGCCGGGTATTGTCCTGGTCGATATGCGCCAGTTCCGCATTCATGTTCAACGGCGGCATGCCGGGCGTGAGCTTGCGCACGAAGGGCTGGTCGATATCGGACGAATCGTCAGCCGGATAATGCGTGAGCTTGGTGCCCGACACGATATAGCTGGGCTTACCCGTCAAATCCATGCGCACCAGGCTGAAATTGGTGATGAAATAATCGGGCTCATCCAGATGCTTGCTGGCCTTGATGTCCTGGCTATTCTTGTTCATCACTTCGAGCAGCCAAAAGCTGGCCAGCGCGACAACAACCGCACCCAGCAGGGTAAAAATCGTGCGCCAGCGATGGGCGCCTCCTGGCTTACGCATAGGGTTTCACTCTTTCCAATATCACTGGCGGCAAGGTGCGCCTCACTCCAGGAACGGCGCCATGACGCGCGCATAGTTGTCCTGGGCGCGCAGCAGGAATTCGCAGATCTCGCGCACCGCGCCGCGGCCGCCACCGGCCTGCGTCACATGGTGCGCCAGGTCCTGCGCTTCCGGACGCCCGCCCGGCACGCTGACGGCAAAACCGACGCGTTTCAGGATGGGCGCATCGATGACATCGTCGCCGATGTAGCCGCATTGCTCTTCCGTCAAGCCCGTCAGCGCCAGCAGTTCGCGAAACGGCGTCAGCTTGTCGTGACCGCCCTGGTGCACATGGGTAATGCCCAGGTCTTGCGCGCGGCGTGCCGTAATGGCCGAGCGGCGCGCGCTGATGATGGCCGTCTGCACGCCCGATTCCTGCAGCAGCTTGATGCCCAGGCCATCATACACATTAAACGTTTTCATCATCTCGCCATCGGGGCCGAAATGCAGGCTGCCGTCGGTGAGCACGCCATCGACGTCAAAGATCATCAGTTTGACCTTGGCCGCGCGCGCCAGGTTGTCCGCCACGCTGTCCATCAGATCACCTTCGCTTGCGTCAGGTCATGGATATGCAGCGCGCCCACCAGCTTGCCGTCGGCATCGACGACCAGCATCTGGTTGATGCGGAACTGCTCCATCACGGCCACGGCATCGACGGCCAGGCGTTCGGGCGCGATGCTGCGCGGCTGCGCATGCATGACGTCGCGGATCGCCACTTGCGTGAAATCCTGCACGCGCTCGAACATGCGGCGCAAGTCGCCATCCGTAAACACGCCCACGGGGCGGTTGTCCGCGTCGACGATGGCCGTCATGCCCATGCCCTTCTTGGTCATTTCTTCCAGCGCCTGCAGCAGGGATGCCTCTACCGGCACTTTCGGCACCCTTTCGCCGCTGCGCATGACGTCATGCACATGCGTGAGCAGACGGCGGCCCAGGGCGCCGCCCGGGTGCGAGCGGGCGAAATCTTCTTCCTTGAAGCCGCGCAAGTCGAGCAAGGCCACGGCGATCGCGTCGCCCAAGGCCAGGGTGACGGTGGTGCTGGCCGTCGGCGCCAGGTTCAGTGGGCAGGCTTCTTTCTCAACAGAAATATCCAGGTGCACATCGGCCAGCTGGGCCAGGCTGGAATTCGGTTTGCCCGTCATGGAAATCAGTACGCCGCCCATGCGCTTGACGACAGGCATGATGGCCATCAGTTCGGACGACTCGCCCGAGTACGATATGGCAATAAAAGCATCGTCCGAGGTGACCATGCCCAGGTCGCCATGGGCCGCTTCGGCCGGATGCACGAACAGGGCCGGCGTGCCGGTGGAAGCGAGGGTGGCGGCAATCTTGCGCGCGATATGGCCGGACTTGCCGATGCCGGAGACGACGACTCTTCCTTTGCATTGCAGCAACAGCGCCACGGCGCGGCCCACGCTGTCGTCCGTGGCCAGGCGCGCGTGCAGCGCAACGATGGCGTCGGACTCGATCTGCAAGGTGGTGCGGGCCAGCGCGACAGCGCGCTCGGTCGTCGCTTGCATGTCAATTCGATCAAAAGCTTTCAGCATTGTTTTTTCATGGGTTACACTCATGCCCAAAGTATAAACGAATTAGGAAAGCAAAAAACTTGCCAGTCACAACAAACAACGATTTCCATTGACCGTACCGGGCAACCCATGTTTTCCTCGCTTGAACTGACCCTGATGTTACTCGGCAGCGCCGTGCTGGGCGTGGTCGCTTTCAGAATGTTGCATTTGCCGCCCATGCTGGGCTACCTGGCCGTTGGCATCGTCATCGGCCCCCATGCGCTGGGCCTGGCGGCCGAAAACGAGGCCAGCCATACGCTGGCCGAGTTCGGCGTCGTCTTCCTGATGTTTTCCATCGGGCTCGAGTTTTCTCTGCCCAAGTTCCTCGCCATGCGGCGCATCGTCTTCGGCCTCGGCATGGCGCAGGTGGTCACCACCATCATCGCCACCGTCGTCTTCGGCTGGTTCGTCGGGCGCTACCTGTCCGCCTACATCCACCTGAGCTGGCAAGCCGCGTTCGCCCTGGGCGGTGCGCTGGCCATGTCGTCGACAGCCATCGTCTCGAAAATGCTCACGGAGCGGCTCGAGCTCGAAAGCGAACACGGCCGCAAGATCATCGGCATTTTACTGTTCCAGGATCTGGCCGTCGTGCCGCTGCTGATCCTGATCCCCGCCCTCACGCGCGATTCGGACAACCTGGCCGAAACCCTGGCCTGGGCCGGCGGCAAGGCCCTGGTCGTACTAATCTTGCTGCTGTTCATCGGCCAGAAGATGGTGCGCGGCTGGCTGACCATCGTTGCCAAGCGCCGCTCGCAAGAATTGTTCATGCTCAACCTGCTCTTGATTACCCTGGGCGCGGCGTGGATCACGGAACGGGCCGGGCTGTCGCTGGCCCTGGGCGCATTTGTTGCCGGCATGCTCATTTCCGAGACGGAATTCAAGCACCAGGTGGAAGAGGATATCAAGCCCTTCCGCGACGTGCTGCTGGGCCTGTTCTTCATCACGGTCGGCATGCTGCTCAATATCCGCGTGGTGCTCGACAACTGGTGGCTGGTCCTGCTCTTGCTATGCGCCCCCGTGCTGCTGAAATTCGCGCTGATCGCGGGCCTGGCCCGGCTGTTCGGGTCCAGCAACGGCGTGGCCTTGCGCACGGGATTGGGACTGGCGCAGGCGGGCGAGTTCGGCTTCGTGCTGCTGAACCTCGCTGGCGGCATCAAGCTGATGGACCCGTTCGTCGTGCAGGTGGTGCTGGCCTCGATGGTGCTGTCGATGCTGGTGGCGCCTTTCCTCATCGCCAAGTCGGACGCCATCGTCATGAAACTGGCGGCCAACGACTGGATGATGCAGTCGCTGGCGCTGACCAGGATCGCCACCCGCACCATGGCGTCACAAAAACACGTGCTGATCGCCGGCTTCGGGCGCAGCGGGCAAAGCCTGGCCATCCTGCTGGCGGAAGAAAAAATCGAATACCACGCGCTGGACCTGGACCCGGAACGGGTGCAGGAAGCGCAGCTGGCCGGCGCCAACGTCTCGTATGGCGACGCGGGCCGGCGCGAAAGCCTGGTGGCGGCCGGCATCTACCGGGCCAGCGCCGTCGTGATCACGTATGCCAACACGCCCTCGGCACTGAAGTTATTGCATCTACTCAACGAAATGGCGCCGACCTTGCCCGTCATCGTGCGCAGCCACGACGATACCGACCTCGACCAGTTGAAGAAGGCGGGCGCGGCCGAAGTGGTGCCGGAATTGATGGAAGGCAGCCTGATGCTCGCTTCGCATGCCTTGATCATGATGGGCGTGCCCTTGCGCCGCGTGGTGCACCGGGTGCAGGCGGCGCGCGAGGAGCGCTATGCCTCGCTGCGCGGCTATTTCCACGGTTCCAGCGACGCGGGCGACGATGCCGAGCTCGAACGCCTGCATACGGTCACCGTCAGCGAGGACGCGCATTGCGTGGGACTGCCCTTGAGTGCGGTCGACGTGGCCGGCTGCGGCGCGTTTGTGACGGCCATCCGCCGCGGCCGCGGCCGCCTGGAAGTTACCCCCGAGACGCAGCTGGCCAGCGGCGACGTGGTGGTGCTGCGCGGCACGGCCGACGCCGTGGCCAAAGCCGAGACCTTGCTGTTGAAATAATCAGTCGCGCTGCGCTTTCCAGCTGACGACCTTGTTGCGGCCATCGGCCTTGGCCTGGTACAGGGCCTGGTCCGCGTGCGCCACCAGTTGCTGCGCCACCGTTTCAATCGGCAGCAGCGCCGCGTCCGCTTCCAGGCTGGCCACGCCGATCGACACGCTGACCCACGCCTGCGCGCTGCCCGGCAAGTCGAACATGGTGCCGGCGATGCTGGCGCGGATGCGTTCGGCCACGAAGGTTGCACTGTCGAGATCGGCGTCGATCAGCAGCACGACGAATTCCTCGCCGCCGAAGCGGCCCAGCGCATCGGAGCGGCGCAATTCCGTGCGGATGCGCGTAGCCACTTCGCGCAGCACTTCATCGCCGCCCTGGTGGCCATGCGTGTCATTGACCAGTTTAAAATGGTCAATATCGATATACATGCATGAGATGCAATAATTCTGGCGCCGCGCGCGCGCGATTTCTTCCAGCAGGCGGCGATCGATATAGCGCCGGTTGTAGACGCCCGTCAGGGAATCGGTCAAGCCGATGTATTTGAGCATTTCATTGCTGATCACGTTTTCCAGGCAAATGGCGATGATGGATGCCATGTGCTTGACGAAATCCGTGCCCAGCACGGGCGTAAAGCGCGTCACATCGCTGCTGGCCAGGTTCAGGCTGCCAATCAGGCGCTTGTTGCGCAGCAAGGGCACCAGCGCCACACTGCGCAGCGCGTCGATCTGCGGAAAACGCGGGCCATGCACGGCAGCATCGAAGACACCAAGCAGCGGCATCGGCGGCAAGGCCGCTTCGCCCTCGGCCACGGGCTTTGGTGCGGCAAAACCCAGCTCGGCCACGGCATGCACGAACAGCAACTGCGGGAAGGCGCTGAAATCGACGCCGAGCTTTTCCATCACCAGCACGATATCGTCATCCTCGTCGAGCAGGCTCAAGGTGACGCCGTCGAGGTCGGAAATCACGGGCAAGGTGCGGAAGATGGTGCCGATCAATTCAGGAAACGTGGACGCGCTGACGATTTCCAGGTCGAACGCCTGGTGGCGGCACATGATGTCGTGGTTGCGCTCGGCCTGTTCCAGCAGGAAAGCCATGCGCGCGCGCAAGGCCTGGTTTTCGGCTTCGAGGCTGGCAATGCGCGGGTCCGGCGGTATTGCTTGATTCATAGAAACCTTAAACCCTTGTATGCGGGCGCCATGCTTAAAATGCCAGTTCGAAACCGATGTCCTGCCCCACCACGATACGCTCATCGCCGCCTTCGGTGACGATGGCGTTCATGCCGAAGCAGATGGCGCCGTCGAGCTCGGGCTTGGCGCGATAGCCATGCATGACGTCGAGCGGGTCCGGTCCGGGCACGCCCGTGGCCTGGTCCACCGACGGAATCGGGCAGCGCGAACACGGCTTGACGGGTTTTAGCACCGTCGCGCCGAATTGCAGGAAGTCGGCGTAGTCTTCCTCGAAGGCGCCGATATCGCCGATGACGAGGTTGGGGCGGAAGCGGTTCATCGGCAGCGCGTCACGGCCGGCAGCGCGCAGCTTGTCATTCACGTCGGCTAGCGAGGCATTGCCCGCGATCAGCACCGGATAACCATCGGCAAACATGGTCTCGGCGGCAATGCCGTCCGTCCATGTGGTACTGGTGGCGCGCACCACGTCCGGGTGAAAGCGCGCCAGGCGGCACGGCACGCCGATGGCGTTGGAAAACCAGGTGGCCGTGACGTCGTCGCAATCGTAGGCGCGCACGCAATCGTCCCACACTTGCACGTCGAGCATGGGCGAGTGTTGCGGATGCGGCAATCCCAGCTCGATTTCCAGGCGCAGCATGCCCGGCGCGCGCAATTCCAGGGTGGTGGCCTTGATGGACGGCACGATCAGCGCCATGCGCGGATGTTCGCGCTGGGTCAGGAAGCGGCCCTGCTCATCGACCACCATCCATTCCCGGTCGAACACGTGCTCGCTCATCAGCCCTGAACGCGTCAGGACCGCCTCGCGCAAATGGATGCCGGCGCACGATTTGATGGGATACAGAATGATGTCGGACAGGATGGCCATGAACCGGAGACAGTGTTGCAGCTTCTGTCAGGAAATTATTCAGAAGCGAAGTATGGCAGCAAAGCGGGCAAGCGTAAATCAGCCACACTGAGCCAATAAGGCTGAGTGTGGCGTAGCAGTGATTAATACGTGTAGAAAATACGCTGGATTTCTTGCGTGCTGTTCGTTTTGGTCAGGGCCAGCATCAGCAGGATGCGGGCTTTTTGCGGGTTCAGGGTGTCGGAGACGACACTGTCGAGTTCATCGTCGTTGGCTTCGCCATTGCGCGCCACGATGCCCTGGCCGACTCTGCTCGAACGCACGATCAGCACGCCCTTCTGGCGCGCTTCCACCAGGGCCGGCTTCATTTGCGCGGCCACACTGCCATCGCCCACGCCAGCGTGGATGATGCCCTTGGCGCCAGCGGCGATGAAGGCGTCCATGCCGACACGGTTCATGTTGGCGTAGCCGTAGACGATGTCCACTTGCGGCAAGGCATCGAGCTTGCTGATGTCAAATTCCGATTCCAAGGTGTGCTTGCGCGTCGACTGGCGGTAGAAGAAAGGCTTGCTGCCCTGGATGTAGCCAAGCATGCCCAGTTCCGGCGACTTGAAGGTATCGGTCGTCGAGGTGTTGGTTTTGCTCACTTCGCGCGCGGCGTTGATCTGGTCGTTCAAGGCCACCAGGACGCCCTTGCCCACGGCTTCCTTGCTACCGGCCAGCAACACGGCGTTGTACAGGTTGATCGGGCCGTCAGCCGAGATGGCCGTCGACGGACGCATGGCGCCCACGACCACGACCGGCTTGTGGCTTTTCACGGTCAGGTTCAGGAAATACGCGGTTTCCTCGATGGTGTCGGTGCCGTGCGTGACGACCACGCCATCGACATCGTTCGAGGCCAGCAGCACATTGATGCGCTTGGCCAGGGTCAGCCAGTGGCTGTTGCCCATGCTTTCACTGGCGATCTGGAATACTTGCTCGCCTTTTACGTTTGCCACTTTCTTCAGTTCCGGCACGGCCGCGATCAGGCGTTCGACGCCCACGGTGGCCGAGGTGTAGCCGACGGTGGTGGTGCTGTCGGCGCCGCTGCCGGCGATGGTGCCGCCCGTTGCCAGGATCACCACGTTCGGCAATTTGACGGCCGCCTGCTGCGCACGCGCAGGCGAGGCCGCGACAAAGCCCATCAGCAAGGTAGCCAGCATCAGCTGTGCACAAGAATGAAATTTACGTGAAAACATGGTGCTCCTGTTCGGTGATGTGTCAAAGATAACAAAGTCGTGTGCAAATTATATGTCATCAGTGCTACAAAAAAGCCCAGATTCACGCGTTCAGCGCAAACGTGCGCCCCTTCCCATGCGCTACAGTGGCGCCATGTCCACACTCATGTCCTTCCGCACTTGCCTCGTCCTGCCGTTCGTCCTGATGGCCCTGGGCGCCTGCGCCACGCAAATCGAACTGCGCACGGCGGCGCAGCAGGAGCAGTTCGCGCGGGAAGCGGCCAGCCAGGGCGACTGGGCGCAAGCGATGCGCAACTACGCGGACGCCGCTGGCAATGCCGAACTGGGCCATGGCGATTTCGCTTGGCAGGCGCGGCTGCACCACGAAGCCGGGCGCGCCGCCAGCGCCGCCTGCCGCGACGACGCGGCCGCCTTTCATTTCAGCCGCGCCATCGCGCTGGCAAAGAAAAGCGGTCAATCGAGCGCCCTCAGCGACAAGGCGCTGGAATCGCTACAGGCCGGCAAACCTTGCGGATTTCCTCGATGAACACCGCCCGCACCTTGCTGGCCGCCTGCGCCTTCTTCGCCGCCATGGCGCCGGCGCAAGCCGCCGAAGCACCGCTGCCCTTATGGGAAGCGGGCGTATTTGGCGGCTCGGCCGTCACGCCCGCCTATCCGGGCGCCAGCGAACGCTCGACGCGCAGCCTGGCCCTGCCCTATCTGATTTATCGCGGGAAAGTGTTGCGCGTCGACCGCTCGGGCGTGGGCGCGCGCCTGCTCGATACGGACCGCCTCGACTTCGATATCGGTTTTGCCCTGTCCTTGCCTGCCCGCTCCAGCGACGTGCCGGCCCGGCGCGGCATGCCCGACCTGGGCACCTTGGTGGAATTTGGCCCGCGTCTGAAAATCAAGCTGGCCGAGCCGACGCAGCACAGCCGCCTGGGCCTGGAACTGCCGTTGCGCGCCGTCATCGAAGCGCGCGGCGGCCTGCGCCGCCAGGGCGCCACGTTCGAGCCGCGCCTCGTGTATGCGCTGCAAGGCGAGCAGCAGGCATGGCATGTCGACGCCAGCCTGGGCGCCGTGCTGGGCAATGCCGCCATCAACGATTATTTTTATGGCGTCAACCCCGCGTTTGCCACGGCGCAGCGCCCTGCGTATGCGGCAAAAAGCGGGCTGATGCTCACGCGGCTGGGCCTCGGCGGTTCGTACCGGCTGCACCGGGACTGGCGCGCCTTTGCTTTTTTACGCTACGACAACTACTCAGGCGCCGCCAACCGCGCCAGCCCCCTGCTGCGCCAGAACAGCGGCACCTCGGCCGGCATCGGGCTGATGTGGACGTGGCGGCGCTCGGACAGCCTGGCGCGGGGCGCGGACGAATAGCAACAAGACAGATTAAAACTCCGTTGTGGCCGACAGCATGACCGTGCGCGGCGCGCCCAGGCCCAGGCTGGTCCATTGCGGCAGCGCCCAGTACGCCTTGTTGCCGACGTTCGTCACGCTGGCGCGTACGGTCAACGGCCGGCCCGCCGCCTTCGTCGCATAGCGGGCGCCCAGATCAAACACGGTACGGCCCGGCACGGACATCGAATTGTCGGCATTGATGTATTGCTTCGATGCCGCCGTCGCATTCGCCGTCAGGGTCACGCCGGGGATGGCGGGTGTATCCCATTCGACACCGAGCTTGGCTTGCAGTTTGGGCACGCCCGCTGCCTGCTTGCCCTGGTTGGCGCCGCCCGGCGTCTTGCTCAAGACCGGGTCGACATACGCCACGCCGCCCATCAGGCGCACGTCGCGCAGGGGCGAACCGAAGAAGCCCCAGTCGATGCCGCGGTTGCGCTGTTCGCCGCCAAAGGAAAAGATATTGCTGACGGGATCGACATAGCTGCTGGGCCGCTTGATTTCATACACGCTGACCGTATGCGCGAACTCGCCCAGGTCGACCTTGAAGCCAAGCTCCGCCTGCTTCGACTTGTACGGCGCAAAGACCTCGCCCGAGTTGGCCGCCGTCAACGGCGCCGTGGCGCCCTGGCTCAAGCCTTCAATGTAATTGCCATACAGGGAAATCGTCTGGCTCGCCTTGACCAGCAGGGTGACGGCCGGCGTGGTGGCGCCTTCGTCATAGCGCGAGGTGCGCGCGCCCGTCTTGATGTTGAAGTTATCGCTGAGCACTTCCTGGCGGCGCAAGCCCACCGTCAGCTGCACCTTGTCTTGCGCAAAAGAAAGCGTGTCGACCAGGCCGATACTGGCCAGGCGGAGTTCCGCCTTGGAAATTTGCGGCGCCTCGAAGCGCGTCGCCGGACCCCAGACGGGGTTATAGATGTTCGTGATCCAGTCTTTTTCCAGGGTATTTCTGCGTCCGTACTGCTTGTCCGTGTGGTGATAATACGTGGCGTTGACGGCCCATTGATGGCCGATATCGCCCGTGCGCAGCTTGCCCCGCAAGCCTGCTTCCGCCGACTGCTTTTCCACATCAAAACCCAGGTCGGCAAGATTGGTGCGGTAGTCGCCAGCCGTGTTGAACACCTGGATCAGGTACGCGCCCGTCGACTGGTAGTCGGCCCGGCTGGCGCCCACGGCGGCATACGCCATCACTTGCTCGTTCAGGTCCAGCTCGCCGCGCAACATGGCGCCCTTGTCCTTGGTATCGTAGAACGCCCAGCTGGGATTCAACAAGGTTTCCGCTTTCGGCGGGCGCGGCACGGGCAAGCCGGGGGCCAGGTTGACGCCCCGGTTCAAGCCATCGGCGCGGTCCTCGCTGTGGTACAGGTCGGCGGACAGGCGCGCACCGTTGCCACGCCAGTCCAGGCCCACGGAGACGAGCTTGGTCTTCTTTTTCTGATGGTCGATGGCGCCCTCGCCATCGCGGTAGACGCCGTTGACGCGGATGCCGAATTGTTTATGCTCGCCGAACCGCTGTCCCAGGTCCACATGTCCGCCCCATTGCGCGTCCGACATGTACGATGCCGTCATGCGCGCCAGCGGCGTATCGCCCGCACGCTTGGGCACGAGGTTGATGCTGCCGCCTACCGAGCCGCCCGGTGGCATGCCATTGAGCAATGCTGACGGTCCCTTCAGCACCTCGATGCGCTCGAACATTTCAGGCGAGGTGCGGTAGTAGGGCGAGATGCCGTACAGGCCGCCAAACGCGACGTCGCCGATATTCGAGCTGAAGCCCCGTATCGAATAATTCTCGCCAATGATGCCCGTCATGCCGCTGCTGAAGACGGTGGGGTCGGTGGCGGAAATCACATCGGTGATGTCGCGCGCCTGCCGGTCTTCGATGAATTTATCCGTATAGCTGATGGTGTTGAACGGGGTTTCCATGAAATCCTTGTCGCCCAGGAATCCCACGCGGCCGCCGGACGCTACTTGCCCACCGGCATAGGCATCCGTCACCATGTTGCCCTTGCCCCACACCGTCACGGCCGGCATGGTGGCGGCTGCCTCGGCGGCGGCGCTGTGCGCCGCTTCGCGGCGTACCGTATAGCTGCCATTGCCCTCGCGCACGGCTTGCAAGCCGTGGCCGCGCAGCAATTCGTAAAAACCCTCGGGCACGCTGTAGCTGCCGGACAGGCCGGCGCTGTTCTTGCCTTGCAGCAGGCTAGCCTCGACCGTCAATTCCACGCCCGCCTCGGCGGCGAAAATGTTGAGCGCCGAGCCCAGCGCACCGGCCGGCACGCTGAATGCTTGCCGGGCCGGGCCCGCCCCCGCTTGCGCAAAGGCCGGCGGGGCCGCCACGCCCAGCGCCCCCACGGTCAAGCCCGTGATGAGCGCCAGTTGCACGGCGGTGGCGATGCGGCTCAGATTCAAGGCGGGAAGGTGGCGCGTTGCCATGCGGTGTGTCATACAGTAAATCCTTTCAGATGGGATGATTGCTTGTTCTCACCCTATCTCCCGAACGAAAAGGCAAAACCCTCAATCTAAATACGAATCATTACGAAAATATCATTGATAACCTTTGAGCACATCGTCGATCACCCGTTTCAGCGACGTCACGCTGGCCGCCGTGATGTACCAAGCATCCGCATCGACGAAGACGACGCGGCCGTTCTTCCAGGCCTTGGTCTGGCGCAGCAGCGGATTGGCCATCTGTTCGGCCGTCATGACGGGACGGTGTTCCATCACGGCCGTACGGTCGACAACATAGATGATGTCGGGGTTGGCTTGCTGAATGAATTCGCTGGAAATGGGCTGGCCATGCAGGCCCGCTTCGATGGCCGAACTGGCGGGTTTCACGCCCAGCGCATCAAAGACAAAACCGTAGCGCGACTGCACGCCGAATGAGCTGAAGGCACCATTGTTATGCAGCACGATCAGCGCTTTCTCGGGACGGTCCAGGGTCACCTTGCGCGCGTCCGCCACCTTGGCGTCGAGTTCGGCGGCTTTCAGGTTGGCGACGTCTTCCTTGCCGAAGATACGCCCCAGCGTCAGCAAGTGCTGCTTGACCACCTCGATATGCTTGCTCTCGCTGTTCTGGTAGTCCACGTCGAAATGCAAGGTGGGCGCGATCTGGCTCAGTTCCTTGTAATGGTTGGCCTGGATCGACGTCATCAGCACCAGATCGGGCTGGAGCGCGTGGATATGCTCGAGATTGGGCTGCACGATGGCGCCCAGGTCGCGGATGGCCTGGTCATCCTTGTAGCGCGTGAGGAAATGCGGCACGTAATCCTTCACCATGCCGGCCACGGGCACGCCCAGCTGGTCGAGGAAATCGACTTCGTTCATGTCGAGCACGGCCACGCGCTGCGGACGATGTTGGATCACCGTCGTGCCCAGCTTGTGCACGATGGTGACGGGAGTAAATGCCTGCTCCGACGCGGAAGCGGCAGGCGCCCGCGGCGCCGTGGCCACCTTGTCGGTGCAGCCTTGCAGGGCGGCCATGGCGGCGAGCAGCACGGCGATTGCCAGACGGGGGGTGTTGCAGATCATCTCAAGCTCCTGTGGGTGTAAAGTAATTGCAGACGCAGCCGCGCTCATTGCGCACGATGTGAAAATCGATGCCGTACAGTGACCGCAAGCGTGCCTCGGTGACGACCTCGTCGGCAGGACCGGAAAAGCGCACGGCGCCCCCCTGCATGGCAACGATGTGGTCGGAATAATTGGCGGCGAAATTGATGTCGTGGATCACCAGGATCACGGTGCGGCCCTGCTCGTCGCACAGGCGGCGCAACGCGCGCATGATCTGCACGGCGTGTTGCATGTCGAGATTGTTGAGCGGCTCGTCGAGCAGCAAAATATCGGTCTGCTGGGCGATCGTCATGGCCAGGAAGGCCATCTGGCGCTGGCCGCCGCTCAGCTCATCGACGTAGGCCAGACGCAGATTGTCCAGCGACAAAAAGGCGATGGCCGCGTCGATCGCTTGCCGATCCTGCCGCGTCAAGTTACCCCGGCTGTAGGGAAAGCGGCCAAAGGCGACCAGCTCTTCCACCGTCAGGCGCAAATGAAAATCGGGAGACTGGCGCAGGGTGGCCACCAGTCTCGCATAGTCCTGGATCTTGATCGCCGCGATGCTGCGCCCGTCTATCGCAATCTCGCCGCCATTCGCTTGCTGCAAGCGCGCGATGAGCATCAGCAAGGTGGTCTTGCCGGCGCCATTCGGGCCGATCAAGGACGTCACTTTTCCCTTGGGAAACTGCACGCTGACGTTGTCCAGCACACGCCTGGCGCCGTAGTTTTTTTCGATCTGGTTGATGTGGATCATGCGGTGCCCCGGGTGCGGACCATGAGCGCGAGGAAATACGCGCCACATACAAGGTTGACGAGGATGCCAACCGTGGTCCGGTAGTTGAAAACGTGCTCGACCAGCAGCTGGGCGGCCAGGAAGATGGCGATGGCAATGGCGCAGCCCAGCGGCAAGGTGGCGCGGTGACGCCCCGTGCGGGCCAGGGCATACGTGGTGTTCGCCACAAAGATACCCATGAAGGCCGTGGGGCCCAGCAGACTGGTCGACACGGCCACCAGCACGGCGATCAGCGCCAGCTGCAGCCGCACCATGCGCCGGTAATCGATGCCGAGCGAGATCGCCTGTTCGCGCCCCAGCGCCAGCACGTCGAGCGCCGGCAAAGTTTTCACGACAGCCACGCAGGCGGCGCCCGCCAGCAGGGCCGAGTACAGCAATTGCACCGGCTGCGCCTTGTTGAACGAAGCCTGGCTGAAGCCTTGCAAGATGGCAAATTCACCGGGGCTGATGCGCAGCTGGATGAACTGGGTCAACGTGCCGATCACCATCGTCAGCACAAAACCCAGCAGCAGCAGAAAATACACGTTGTTCTTGCCATCACGAAACAGCCAAGAGTGGATGGCCCAGGAATACGCGAGCATCAGCGCAATCGACACGACAAAATTGCCGTTCTGTCCCAGCAGCACCACGCTGTGCATGCCCATCGCGAGGATCAGCAGCGATTGCAGCAGCAAGTACACGGCTTCATAACCCATGACGGCCGGCGTCAGTATCCGGTTGCCGGCAATGGTCTGGAACACAATCGACGACACGGCTACACAGACGCCGCCGATGGCGATGGCGGCCAGCCGCGACAGGCGTTTGGGAATGACGTAATCGAAGTCGAGATTGGCGCCGAGGAAGAGGAAAGCGAGCGCCAAAGCAAACACGGCCAGCCACAGCGTCCGCTGGTTCAAACTGCGCCTCATCGCCGCCCCCGGATGATCAGGATGAGGAACAGCAGGCCGCCCACGCCACCGGCCGTCAGGCCGATCGGCACCTCGAATGGGTAGATCAGCAATCGCCCGGCGATGTCGCAGGCCAGCAGCAGCGACGCGCCGCACAGCGCGACGATGGGCAGGGTGCGCTCCAGCTTGTCGCCGTAGCGCAAGGCTACCAAGTTGGGGATGGCCAGCCCGACAAACGGGATCGCCCCCACCGTGATCACCGTGGCCGCCACCGTGACGGCCACCAGCATCAGGCCCAGCGCCACCGTGCCCGCATAATTCAGGCCCAGGCTGGTAGCCATGCCCTCGCCCATGCCCAGCACGGTAAAACGCTGCGCGTACACATACGTGAAAGCAACGATGGGCAGGATCAGATAAATGATTTCATAGTTGCCCTGCACGATGCGCGAAAAATCGCCGAGCAGCCAGCCCTGCATGCTTTGCAGGATATTGTTGCGGTAGGCATAAAACTCGGCCACGGCGCTGAGCACGCCGCCATACACGAGGCCGATCACGGGGAGGAGTATCGTGTTCTTGAAGCGGATGCGGCGGATCAGGGCCACGTACAGTACGCTGGCGGCAAGGCAGAAGGCCAGCGCGAACGCCATCTTGCCGGCCGTGCCCGCTGCCGGCGCCACGGTCAGCGCAACGAGGATGCCCAGCTTGGCCGCGTCGAGGCCACCCGACGTGGCCGGCTCGACGAATTTGTTGCGCACGATGTGCTGCAGGATGACGCCGCACACGGACAGGCCCACGCCCGTCAGCACCAGCGCCGCCAGGCGCGGCAGACGGCTGGCCGTCAGGGTCAGCCAAGCATCGGCAGACAGCGCGCCGGACGATGACAACAGTTGTGCCCACTCCATCTGCCTGGCGCCAACCAGCAAGGAGGCGCAGCACAGCAGCACGAAAAGGAAAAGCAGACGCGCGTGTGTCAAATGCCGGACTCCGTTCCAGGCTGGCGCGCAGGCGCGGCGATGCGCCAGCCCTTGGCCGCCTGGCGCTGGGCCAGGAAGTGTGCATACAGGCCGCCCTGCGCGCGCAAGATGGCTGGCGCGCCTTGCTCGCCCAGGGTGCCGCCATCGAGCACGACAATCTGGTCGGCCATGGCCACCGTCGACAATTGGTGCGCGATGACGATCACCGTGCGCTTGCCGCGCAGCCGCGCCAGCGCTTCGGCGATGGCGGCCTGGTTTTCCGCGTCGAGCGCGGCCGTCGCCTCGTCGACCAGCAGAATCGGTGCATCCTTGACCAGCGCGCGCGCGATGCCGATGCGCTGGCGTTCGCCGCCGGACAGGCGCGCGCCGCCCTCGCCCACCGGCGTCGCAAGCCCCTGCGGCAGGCGGGCGATGATCTCGGCCACGCCTGCCTGGCGCGCCGCTTCCAGCACCTCGGCATCGGTAGCCTCCGGATTGCCGATGCGGATGTTGTCGCCGATGCTGCCCTGGAACAGATAACTGTCCTGGAAGATCTGGCTGATCTGGCCGGCCAATTGCTCGCTGGACATGTCGCGTACATCGACACCGCCCACCAGCACCGCGCCTGCACTGGCGTCAAAGAAGCGCGCAATCAGGCGTACCAGGGTCGTCTTGCCTGAACCGGAGGCGCCGATCAGTGCCGTCATGCTGCCCGGCGCAATCTGCAGATTGAGGTCCGTCAAGACGTCGGGCTGATCCGGCGCATAGCGGAAGTGCACGCCACACAATTCGACCGAAGCATCGCGCGGCGCTTGCGGCTTGTGTGCTTCCGGCAAGGGCTGTACGGCGAAAATATCGCGCGCAGCGTCCAGCGGGCCGCGCGCGCCGCGCAGCACTTCGCCATAGCTGGCCACTTCCTGCAGCGGGTCGACAAAGCGCACCACCAGCAGCAATGCCACGATGACGGCGATGGCGTCTGCCACCGCTACCGTACCGAGCAGGCTCGCGGCAACGGCCAGCAAGACGGCGAAGATGGCTTGCACGGTCCAGGCGTTCAGCACCGAGGACAGCGCCGACAGGTATATGAGCCGCGTGCCCGCGTGGCGCTGTGTGTCGATGGCTTGCTGCAGGAAACGCGTGCCGCCCTCAGCTGCGCCACCGCCGTTACCATTGAAGGCGCGCAGCACCGACTGCGCTTGCGCAAACTCCACAAGGCGCTGGCTGGTCTGGGCAAAATGATGGTGGTAGGCATCGTCGGCGCGCTGGCCCAGGTGCGCCGTGAGCCGCAAGGCACCGCCCAGCAGGGGCAGCGCCAGCAGCGCGACCACGCCCAGCTGCCAATGCAGCGCAAACAGCGCGGCCAGCAATACCACGGGCGTGACGGCGCCGCAAATCACGGGCGTGAGCACGTGGGCCGGCAGTTGCGCGACGTTCATCATGCCTTGCGTGATGACGTGGCCCAGCTTCGCCGTATTCTCCGGCGTAAACCAGCCGACGGGCAGGCGCGCCACGTGGTCGCCCAAGCGCTGTCGCGCCCCTTGCAAGACCGTCACGCCCACGCGCACGCCCGCTTTCTCCACCTGGCGCCGCCAGGCCCAGCAAGCGACCAGCCCGGCCAGCAGCACGATCAGCCACAGGGCCGCGCCGCCCGTATCGCCGGCCAGCAGCCGGCCCAGGGCCAATACCAGCGCCGTGATCGTCAGCCCGCTCAGCACACCATATGCGAGCGCCATGGCGCAATAGCGGCGGAACACGGGCACATCATCGCCCAGCAGTTGAATAAACGTTTTCAGCATGGGAGCACCGCATCTTCCTGGGAATCCTGATAGCCGCCCAGCGCCCATAGTTGCGCATAGCGGCCCTGGTGGGCGAGCAAGCCGGCATGGCTGCCCTGCTCGGCGATGGCGCCGTTCTCGACGACGACGATGTTGTCGGTATGCATGACCGTGTCGAGCCGGTGCGCGATCACCAGCAGGGTGCGGCCTTGGGCAAAGCGCGACAGCGCATCCTGGATCGCCACTTCGTTTTCCGCGTCGGCCGCGGCCGTCGCTTCATCGAGCACCAGCACGGATGGATCGAGCAGCACGGCGCGGGCGATGCTCACGCGCTGCAGCTCGCCGCCGGACAGCTGCGCATCCTCGCCGATAACGGAATCGTAGCCGCGCGGCAAGGCCAGGATGCGCTCGTGGATGTTCGCCAGGCGCGCCGCCGCTTCGATCTCGTGCGTGCTGGCCGATGGGCGGCCCAACGCAATGTTCTCGCGCACGCTGGCGTGGATCAGCCGCACTTCCTGCAGCACGAAACCGATTCGCCGGTACAACTCGGGCGTGGCGATGTGCCGCAGGTCGACGCCGCCGAGCGTGATGCGCCCTTCTGTCGGGTCGAAAAAGCGCAGCAGCAGCCGCGCCAGGGTCGACTTGCCGGAACCGGAAGCGCCGACGATGGCCGTCACCGTGCCGGGCTGCAAAGTCAGCGTGATGTCCGACAGCACCTTGTTGTGCCCATCGTAGGCATAGCCCACATTTTCCATGCGAATCTCGGTACCGACTGGCACCTGCTGCTGGCCTGGCGCCGGCTGCGCCAGTACGGGCGTGTCGAGCAAGGCTTGCACGCGCTGGGCCGCGCCTGTGGCGTTGTTGAGGTCATGCGTGAGGTAGTGCAGCAGCAGCATCGGTGCGGAAATGCCGGGCGCCACGAGGGCGAACGGCAGAATATCGATGGGCGCCATCGCCTCCAGCGCCACGAAGACGGTGCCGGCGAGCACCACCACGCCCAGCACGGCGACGGGCGCGATCAGCGCATTGGCATTCGCCATGGAGCCGACCAGGGGGCGCGTAAACGCGGCAAACGCCTCGGCAAACGCATCGACGGCGGCGCGGTAGCTGCCGTGCGCACGTCCCGTGGCGCCAAAGGCCTTGACCACGGGGATGCCGTTGACGAATTCCACCACGGCATTGTTGATGCGCCCCATGCCGGCGACAAATTGCTCCATATTGCCGCCACTGGCCTTCATGGCGCGGCCGAAGAACAGGAAGAAGCCGGGAAATGGCAGGATGGCGACGAGGGCCAGGCGCCAGTCCATGGCGAACAAGTAAATGACGGAGATGGCGATGGCGCCCACGGCGCGTCCCGTCGTCGTATAAAAGTGCGCGGTGAGGCTGTGCAGGGTATTGATATCGTCCTGCATCGCCTGCTTGACCTCGCCCGAGGCACGGCTGGTGAACCAGCCCAGCGGCACCTGCCCCAGGCGCTGCATGGCTTGCAGGCGCAATTGATGGGTGAGGCGGTTGTCGGCCAGATGCGCGGCCAGCTCGCCCAGCGTGATCAGGGCCATGCCGGCAAACAGGCAGGCGACGCTGGCGAGAATGGTGGGCCAGATGCCAAGCTGCGTGGCCGCAGGGGCCAGGGCGATGCTGGCGATGTGCGCGATGCCGGCCAGCGGCACCAGGGTCAGCATGGAACCCATACCGGCCAGCACGGCGGCGGCGATCAGGCGCCCGCGGATGGGCTGCAGTATCCGGCTGATCGGGCCGGCTTGGCGGCTTGGGCTACTCATGGGAAAAACGGGAAAAAGCGTGCATAAGTTCAATGGATAAAGGTGGCTCTCACCCTATATCCCGAACGAGAATGCAAAACCCTCAATCGGGTCCGCGAAATTGTCAGGCAGCGGCCTGGACGGTCACCCAGTAGCGCGTGCGCGCAACGATTTGCACGGGCAAGGCCAGCGCCAGGTTGTGCAGCGCGCGGTCCGTATCGCGCAAGGAAAACACGCCGTTGACGGTGAGGCTGGCCACGGCCGGGTCGCAGCGCAGCAGGCCGGGACGGTAGCGGGCCAGTTCCGCAAGCAGCTCATCGAGGCGCATGTTGTCGGCCACCAGCACCCCTTTGGCCCAGGCCGCGGCGCTGGCGGACGCGGGTGCGCCAGACTGCACGATGTCGGCCGAGTAGACGGCGCCCTGGCCCGTGTCGATGCGCACGGGACGGCCCGGCGCATGCGCGAGACGCACCTCGACGGCGCCCTCGAAGACGGCCACGCGCGACGTGTATTCGTCTTGGCGTAAAGTAAAACGCGTGCCCAGCGCCTGCACCGTGCCATGGCGGCCCTGCACGCGGAAAGGCCGCTGGGCCGGATCGGGATCGTGCGCCGTCGTGACGAGGATTTCGCCGCTGCGCAGTATCAGCAAGCGCTCGCTGGCGCTGAAGCGCACGTCGATGGAGGAGGCGGAAGCGAGCATCACGCGCGTGCCGTCCGGCAAGGTAATCTCGCGGATCTCGCCCGTGGCCGTGCCATGCCCTGCCGTAGCCACTTGCCAGGCATCCGTGCCGCGCAGCATGTACGCCATGCCGCCTACGGGCAGCAGCACGGCCAGCAGTTTCAGGGCCCGGCGGCGGTTCAGGTTGGCGGCCGGGGCCGGTTCGCGCAGCGCATGGCGGGCCGCGTCGCGCGGCACGCTGTGCAGCTTGCCCTCGAACGCCTGCAAACGCTGCCAGGCGATGGCGTGGTGCGGATGGGCGGCGCACCAGCGTGCACAGGCAGCCCGGTCTTCGTCGCTGGCGTCATCGGACCACAGGCGCGCCATCCATTGGGCCGCCTGCTGCACGATGGCCGGTGCAATCACCACATCCATGGTTCAGGCGCCTTGGGTGTGCATGGCCTGGTAGCAGGCCAGCAGGCCGGCGGCGATGTATTTTTCGACGGACGAGACGGACACCTGCAATTCGGTGGCAATGTCGCGGTAGCTCAGGCCATCGAGTTTGCACAGCAACAAGGCCTTGCGTGCCTTGGCGGGCAGCTGGTGCAGCACGGCATCGATTTCCGTCAGCGCCTCGATCACCAGCGCGCGCTCTTCCTCGGACGGCGCCAGCGCTTCGGGCACCAGGGCCAGCACTTCCAGGTAGGCCGTTTCGATCTGGCGGCGGCGGTACAGGTCGATGACCATGCCGTTGGCGATCTGCGTCAGATGGCGGCGCGACTCCCCGGCCGGCGGCACCCTGCCCGTCTTCATCAGGTGCAGGTACACGTCGTGCGCCAGGTCGGCCGCATCGAAGGCATTGCCGAGTTTACGGCGCAGCAAGCCACGCAGCCAGTGATGGTGGTCGGTGTACAGACTGCTGACTTGCTGCTGAAGCGCTAACTCGGCGGTGCTCACGATACCCTTCCTGTCGCCAACGGCCGGCAAGAACAGGCGCATCGGATTATAAATGAGAATTATTCTCATAATATAGTAAAAAACAGGACAGCCGCAACCATATCCCGCGCCCGCTGGGCCATCCGGGCAATAAAAAACCCTGCAAATCAATGACTTGCAGGGTTCGTGGCGGCTCCGTACGGGAGCGGGTCGGGATTAGACGTTGAACAGGAAGTTCAGCACGTCGCCATCCTTGACCACGTATTCCTTGCCCTCGGCGCGCATCTTACCCGCTTCCTTGGCGCCCGCTTCGCCCTTGTAGGCGATGAAGTCGTCATAGGCGATGGTTTGCGCGCGGATGAAGCCGCGTTCGAAGTCGGTGTGGATCACGCCGGCCGCTTGCGGCGCCGTGGCGCCCACGGGGACGGTCCACGCGCGCACTTCCTTCACGCCTGCCGTGAAGTAGGTTTGCAGGCCCAGCAGCTTGTAGCCGGCGCGGATCAGACGGTCCAGGCCTGGCTCTTCCATGCCCATGTCGGCCAAGAAAGCGCCCTTGTCGGCGTCGTCCAGATCGGCGATTTCCGCTTCCAGCGCGGCGCAGATGGCGACGATGGGGGCGTTTTGCGATTGCGCATAGGCCGTCAGCTGGTCCAGCAGCGGGTTGTCCGTGAAGCCCGAATCGGACACGTTGGCCACAAACATGGCGGGCTTGGCCGTGATCAGGCACAGCGGCTTGATCAGTTCCATTTCGTCCGCGTCCAGGCCCATGGCGCGCACGGGCTTGGCGTCGTTCAGGTAAGGCATCATGCGTTCCATGATGGCCAGCAGCTTGGCCGCATCCTTGTCGCCCGAGCGGGCTTTCTTGTTTTCGCGGTGGATGGCTTTTTCCACGGTGCCCATGTCGGCCAGCGCCAGTTCGGTCTGGATGACTTCGATATCGTCGAGCGGGTTGATCTTGCCAGCCACGTGGATGACGTTGTCATCTTCGAAGCAGCGCACGACGTTGACGATGGCGTCCGTTTCGCGGATGTGCGACAGGAACTGGTTGCCCAGGCCCTCGCCCTTCGATGCACCAGCCACCAGGCCGGCGATGTCGACGAATTCCACAATGGCGTTGACCATGCGTTCCGGCTTGACGATGGCAGCCAGCGCATCCATGCGCGGATCCGGCACTTCGACAACGCCGACGTTCGGCTCGATGGTGCAGAACGGATAGTTTTCAGCCGGGATGCCGGCTTTCGTCAGTGCATTGAACAGGGTGGACTTGCCGACGTTCGGCAAGCCGACGATACCGCATTGGAGACTCATGGAAAACCTTTAATTAATCAATTTTGCCGGCAAGCGGCTGGTGCAAAAACGGCCTGTACCGGCGTTTTCTGGATAATCTTGCTGTATTAATGCTCGTAAGGGTCAATTGTACCTCTATGCACCCAACTCTTCAAAAAAACCGCCCTCTGTGCCGCTAACTGCCGCCATCCCCGTCGTCCGGCTGCGACGCATCGAATTCCAGGATGTCGCCGGGCTGGCATTCGAGCATTTCGCAAATCTTCGACAGGGTATCGAAACGCACGCCGCGCACCTTGCCCGATTTCAAGAGAGACAAATTCTGTTCCGTGATGCCGATGAAGGCGGCCAGTTCCTTCGATTTCACTTTTTTCCTGGCCAGTACCAGGTCGAGGCGCACGACGATACCCATCAGATGAACCCGCTGTTTTCATCGGCCAATCGCTGGCCTTCATGGAGGATTTGCGCCAGCGCAAAGAAAACGGAACACAGCAGCAAGGTCCACAGGTCGCCGCCCGTGATGTCGATGACCAGACGCAACTGGCTCGTCCCCTCTTCCAGCAAGCCGAACAGCATGCCGCGCACGGTCGGTTCCAGCAAAGTCAGCACCGTCCCCAGCAGCAAGCCGCCGGCGAAACGGCGAAAGTGCCGCGCTACCTGCGGCGTAAAAAACACGCCCTGCTCGAACTGGCGCAAGACCGCGGCCAGCTGGCGCACGGCGTCACCCAGCACGCACAAGGCCGGCAAGGCCAGCGCCAGGCCCAGTCCCCGCTGCCACAAGGGCATGGCGGCCAGGCGCTCGAATGTCTGGCTCTGCAATTGCAGCAACAGCTCATACATGCCGGCGTTGCCGACGGCTCCCTGCACGGCCGGCGCGGGCGCCAGCCAGCCCAGCACCGTCAGCAGCAGGTACAAGACAAAGAATCCCGAAACGCCGTAGCGCACGCGCCGGCTCAGCGCCGCGGGCGCCGTCTGATTTTTTTTCATAGTTAAAAGAAAAGTATACGAAAGCGGCTAGTGCCGTTAGAATAAATTATCGTAAAACAATAATTAGATCATGTTTTGCGACCATTTTAACATGTTCGCCCACCCCTATCGACTGGAGACACCATGAAAACCCTGCTTGCCTCGCTCGTTTGCAGCACCGCCTTTTTGCTCAGCGGCGCCGCCCGCGCCCATGACGTGAACGCCATGTTGCAGCAGGCGCTGGCCGACAAGAGCGTGCCGGCCATGGCCATACTCGTGATCCGCGACGGCAAGATCGATGCGCAGGCGCAAGCTGGCGTGCGCGCCAATGATGGCCACGATGCCGTGCGCGCCGATGATGTGTGGAATATCGGCTCGGACGGCAAGGCCATGACGGTGACCCTGATCGCGCGGCTGGTGGAACGGGGCGTGCTGTCATGGGACGCGCCGCTGTCGCGCATGCTGCCCGCGCTGGCTGGCGGCATGCGCGCCGAGTACCGCGACGTCAACCTGATGGATCTGCTGTCGCACCGCGCCGGCCTGCCGCCCAATCCCGACGAGGCGTGGATCAATTCCACCTACGCGGACACGCGCCCCTTGCCGCTGCTGCGCCAGGAGTACGCGCAGCGCGCGCTGGCCGACGCGCCAGTGGCCGCGCCGCGCGGCGAATCGCACTACTCGAACAGCGGCGCCATGATCGCCGCCGCCATCGCGGAACAGGCCACGGGCAAGACGTATGAGGAATTGATGCAGGCCGAAGTGTTCGGCCCGCTGGGCATGCGGGCCGCGTTCGGCCCCACCGTGCGCGGACAGAATCTGGGGCATAAGGAAGGCAAGCCGATCGCCGGCTTGATGGCCAGCAATCCGCTGATGATGGCGCCCGATGGGGAGATTCACCTGAGCATGCAAGACTGGGCCAAGTTTGCGCTTGATCAACTGCACGGCGAACAAGGCAAGGGCAAGCTGCTGAAACGGGAAACGTATGTGTTGCTGCACACGGCGCAGGGCGACACGAATGCGGCCCTGGGCTGGGGCGTGATGCATTTTCCACCGCAAGCGCCGCAGCGTGTGCTCACCCACCTTGGCTCGAACGGCTACTGGCACGCGCTGATCGCGCTGGCGCCCGGCAGCGGCGACGGCTTGTTGATCGCCGCCAACGCGGGCGAAGGCAGCAGCGCCCAGGCCAGCCAGCAGCAGATGGCGAAAACCATCATGGCCGGCTTCGGCCAGGCAGGAAAATAACTAGGCCGTATGCAGTTTCATCGTCGCGGCTTCGAACTTGCCTTCGACGATCTGCGGCATCACCTGCAAGGATTTGTCGATCGCTTGCTCGATCAGTTCCTGGTCTTCGCGGCGCGGGCGGTGCAGCACGAAGTCGGCCACTTGCTGCTGCAGGCTCAAGGTGCGCGGATGGCCGATGCCCAGGCGCAAACGCCAGTAATCCTGCGTGCCCAGCGCGGCCGTGATGTCTTTCAAGCCATTGTGGCCGCCCGCCGAGCCGCCCTTTTTCAGGCGCGCGATACCGGGCATCAAATCGAGTTCGTCATGCACGACCAGCACTTCATCGGCGGCGATCTTGAAGAAGCGCGCCAGCGCGCCCACGGACTGGCCCGAGCGGTTCATGAAGGTCAGCGGTTCGAGCAGCCAGACTTCGTTGCCGCCGATGGAGGTCTTGGCCAGCATGGCGTTGTAGCGCGAATCGCGCTGCAAGCGCGTGCCGGGCAAGCTGTTGGCAAGATTGTCCACCAGCCAGAAGCCGGCATTGTGGCGGGTTTGTTCGTATTCGGGTCCCGGGTTGCCGAGGCCGACGATCAGGCGTATGGGCATGGCTGTGTCTGCAGTGTAAAAGAAAGCATTATCGGTGAAAACAGGCAGAAAAAAACCCGCGCGGCGAACCTGGCGGGTTTTTCCTTGCGACTACCGCATTGCTGCGGCGGCAAAATTACTTCTTGTCAGCAACAACTTCAGCAGCAGCGGCTTCAGCAGCAACGTGGCCAGCCGGTACCGAAGCAGTAGCGATGGTCAGGTTGGCGCCGTGGGTGACAGCGGTCACGCCAGCTGGCAGGACCAGGTCGCCAACGTGCAGCGAGTGGCCGACGTCGATGTTCGACAGGTCAACGTTGATGAATTCTGGCAGTTTGCCTGGCAGGCAAGCTACTTCGATTTCATTGGCAACGTGGCTGATGGTCGCGCCGTGCAGTTTGACTGCTGGGGAAACGTCAGCGTTGATGAAGTGCAGAGCCACTTTCACGTGGATAGGCTGCGATGCGTCAACGCGCTGGAAGTCAGCGTGCAGAACCAGTTGTTTGTATGCGTGGACTTGGAAGTCGCGCAACAGAACTTGCTGGGAAACGCCGTCGATTTCCAGGTCCAGGATCGACGAGTGGAACACTTCTTTTTTCAACGCGTGGTACAGGGCGTTGTGATCCAGCGAGATCAGCACAGGGGCTTCAGCGCCGCCGTAGACGATACCAGGGGTTTGGCCGGAAATGCGCAGGCGGCGGCTCGCTCCGGAACCTTGCAATTCGCGTTTAAATGCGATAACTTTCATGTGAAACTCCAAGAAGAACAAGGCTTGCGCCTTGTGTTATGAGGATGCCCGCGACCAGGAATCCTCGGAAATGGGGTGCAAAACACCCCGAAAATTAAAACACTGCGGCGCAACAGGCAAAAAGCCGGTCGCGCCGCAGGCATTACGTCTGTTACTGCTGATCGAATCAGTCGATGAACAGCGAGATGACGGAGTCACCCTTGATGATGCGTTTGAACGTCTCGGCCAGCAGCGGCGCGCACGTCAATTGACGGATCTTGCCGCAGGCCAGGGCCGCTTCGGACAGTGGGATCGTATCGGTCACGACCAGCTCATCGAGTGGCGAGGCCGAAATACGGTCGATCGCCGGGCCCGACAGCACCGCGTGCGTGCAATACGCCACGACTTTTTTCGCGCCGCGCTCTTTGAGCACTTCGGCAGCCTTGGTCAAGGTGCCTGCCGTGTCGACCATGTCATCCATGATCACGCAGTTGCGGCCTTCGACTTCACCGATGATGTTCATCACTTCGGACACGTTCGCTTTTGGACGACGCTTGTCGATGATGGCCAGGTCGCAGCCCAGGCGTTTTGCCAGGGCGCGCGCACGTACCACACCGCCGACGTCCGGCGACACCACCAGCAGATCTTGGTAGTTTTTCTTTTGCAGGTCACCCAGCAAAATTGGCGAAGCGTAAATATTGTCGACTGGGATATCGAAGAAACCTTGAATCTGGTCGGCGTGCAAGTCCATGATCAGGACGCGCTCGACACCGGCTTCTTCCAGCATGTTCGCCACCACCTTGGCCGAAATCGCCACACGCGCGGAGCGTGGACGACGGTCTTGGCGGGCGTAGCCGAAGTAAGGAATAGCGGCGGTGATGCGGCCAGCGGAAGCACGTTTCAAGGCATCAACCATCAGCATGATTTCCATCAGGCTGTCGTTGGTTGGAGCACAGGTGGATTGCAAAACAAAAACATCCTTGCCGCGTACGTTTTCGTTAATCTCGACCATTACTTCGCCGTCGGAGAATTTCGAAACGTTTGCTTTACCGAGAGGGATGCCGAGGTTTTTTGCGACCCCCTCTGCCAACGCTGGATTCGCGTTGCCGGTAAAAACCATCAGGTTTTCGTAAGCCATGGGAGTCCCAAGAGGTGATATAGAAGTCTTGAAAAGCACTAACCGGGCATAGGCCCGGTCAGTCATGTTTAGAATATGCCGCGTGGCGGCACATCTGCTTTTTCCCGTACTGGACGCCAACTTCGCATCGACAGACTACGGTGAAATGGTGGCAGGGGAAGAAGGATTCGAACCTTCGCATGCTGGAATCAAAATCCAGTGCCTTAACCAGCTTGGCGATTCCCCTACGTTACTGACTGCTTGCCGTCATGTTGGCCAGTATTATACCGACTATTTGACGCTAAGCAAAATCTTTTTTTGCTCTCTACAACATGGTGAGCATCGGGTGGCGATTCAGCGCTTTTGCCTTCCAGGCGATCCAGACTGGTGGCACATTGCTGAGCACCGCATCCGCTTCTTCCTGACTGCCAAACGCACTAAACACACAAGCACCGGAACCAGTCATCCTGGCCTCACCGTAAGCACCCAGCCATTCTACCGCATCTGCTACCGGCTTGAAAAGACTGCATGCTACTTGCTGTAAATCATTCTTACCAAATCCGCCCGCATCGTTTCCTTCTGCGAGGTGCCTGGAAAAGTCCGCTATTGTGACGGGTTCGGTATTTCTCGTCAAGCCTTCCGCGCAAAAAATTGCGGCGGTCGGCACTTGTACGCCAGGCTCGATCACGACATACCAGCACTCGGGCGTGGCAACGGGCTGCAAGGCTTCGCCCACGCCTTCGGCAAAGGCATTCTCGCCAAAGATGAAAAACGGGATATCGGCGCCCAGCGGCAAGCCCAGCGCCATCAATTCCTCGCGCGTCAAACCTGCCTGCCACAGGCGGTTCAAGGCCATCAGGGCCGTCGCAGCGTCGGACGAACCACCACCCAAGCCGCCGCCCATGGGCAGCACCTTGTCGATGGCGATATCGACGCCGCGCGGCAAGGCGCCCGTGCGGCGCAGCACTTCGGCCTGCAGCAGTGTCGCGGCGCGGATGATCAGGTCTTGCTCCTCCGGCACGCCGGCGAGCGCCGTCACGCGGCGGATCGCCGTGTCGTCGCGCAGCGTGAAGTGCAGGGTGTCGCCATGGTCGAGCAACTGGAACACCGTCTGCAGCAGATGGTAGCCATCGGCGCGGCGGCCGTTGACGTGCAAAAAGAGGTTCAGCTTGGCCGGGGCCGGGCAGTTATTCAGGGTAGTCAACGTCATTGTGCTTGAGCAGATGGGGCATCGAGCACGATGCGCAGCGAGACGGCATCGGCCTGCGCGCTGGCATTGCGTTCGGCATCGATACGCCGCGGTTGGGGCAAGGCGCCCGGTGTATTGTCAGACGCATCTTGCCACGACACATAGCGCAAGCGCCAGCCGTCTTTCGTGGTGACGCTGTCGTTGGCCGGCGAAGCGACGAAGCGCTTGCCGTCGGCACCCACGGCATGGCCTTGCAGCCAGTCGCGCAAGCCCGACACGGGCAAGGACCAGCCCAGCAGCTGCGCGCTCAGGGCATCGACATCGGGCGCGCTGCGCGGCGCCTTGCCGCTTTGCGTCAACACGGCTTGCTGCGGCGTGACGGCAATCGTCGCCAGGGTGCTGCCGACGGGCGAATACAGGGTCACGTCCGTGCGCTGCGCCGTCTGCTGCCAGTTGAAATTGACGGTGGCCGATTCGGGCTTGTCATCCTTCTGGTACACGACGTTCAGGCGGCCCGTCAGCTCGACCTGTTCGCGGTAGGGCGCGACGGTTTGAGCGGATGGCGCGGCGCCGGACGAGAATGGGGAAGTCAGGGTCGAGCAGGCCGAGAGGGACAGGCAGACGAGCGTGAGAGGGAGGAGTTTTTTCAACATGGGCACAAGGAAAAACCAGCGCCATGGCGCTGGTTTTATAGTTTAGTTAATCGATTCAATCACAAACTGACATTCAAGCGCGCCAGCGTACTTTTCAGCGCATCGTTTTTCGGGTCCTTGCTTTGCGCCTCGCGCCACAGTTTTTGCGCTTCGGCCTTGTCGCCCTTCTGCCACAGCACTTCGCCCAGATGGACGGCGATTTCCGGATCGCTGCGCACGGCATAGGCGCGGCGCAGCGCATTTTCCGCCGCGGCCAGGTTACCCATGCGGAACTGCACCCAGCCCATGCTGTCCATGATGAACGGGTCGCCGGGCGCCATCTGCAGCGCTTTTTCGATCAGCACATGGGCCTCTTCCAGGCGCAGGCCCCGTTCGGCCAGCGAATAACCGAGCGCGTTGTACGCGTGCTGGTTGTCGGGCGCCAGCGCCATCACGCGGCGCAGGCTCGCTTCCATCAGCTCGAATTTATCCAGGCGCTCGGCCAGCAAGGCGTAGTCGTACAGCAGTTCCGGATTGTCGGGGAAACGCAGCAAGGCGTTTTCCATCACCGTGTACGCGCTTTGCACGTAGCCGGCGTCGCGCAGGAATTGCGCGTCGACCAGCAGCACCTGCGCCTGGCTGGCAGGATCGTCCGTTTCGATTTCCGTCAGCGCCTTGCGCGCCGCATCGAGATTGCCGCCGCGGGCGATCAGCTGGGCGCGGCGCAAGCGCGCCTCGACATAGCCGGCCGACGCGCTGTTGTCGACCTTGTCGAGCCAGGCGATGGCGCCGGCCGTGTCGCCGCGCGTCTCGGCGATCTGCGACAGTATCATCAGGGCCTTGAACGGATCGCGCGTATCGCCAGGATTTTTTTCCAGCACGGCCAGGAAGCGCTTGAAGTACTGCTCCGCGCCCTTGGTGTCTTCCAGCTGCAGCGCCACGATGCCGAGCGCATACAGGGCGCCCACGTTATCGGGCTGGCTTTTCAGCAGCAGCAGGAACTGCTCGCGCGCCGGCTCCAGCTGCTTTTGCTCGACCAGCAGGCGCGCATACGCGCCGCGCACTTCGACGGCGTCCGGATTCTTTTGCAGGAACGTGGCCAGCACCTTGTTTGCCGCCTCGGGTTCGCCCGTCACCTGCGCCAGGGTCAGCGCGGCCAGTTCGGAGTTCGGCTTGATGGCCAGCGCCTTGTTCGCTTCACGGATGGCGCGGTCACGCTCGCCAAGCGACAAGGCGCCCTGCGCCAGCACCAGATGCGCTTCGAACATGTCCAGGTAAGGCTGCACCAGGCGCGTCATCATCGAATAGGCATACAGCTTGTCATTCGAGCGCGACAAAATCTGCTGCATCTGGAACAGGGCCACGCCACGCGCGCCACCAGGCGCATTGGCCAGGCGTTCGGCGAAGATCGGTTCCGCTTCCTCGATCTTGTCGGTCAGGACGACGAAGCCGAGGAAGAATTGCGTTGCCTCGTCCGAGTCGGGCGCCAGCTCGCGCCACAGGCGGATGGCCGCCAGCGCTTCGCTGCCCTGCTTGGCGGCCAGCGCCATTTCGGACGCGCGGCGCGCCAGGCGCGGATCGCGCGTCTGCTGCGCCGCCACCATCATCGTCACGTACGGCCCTTGCCACTGCCCGCTCTTGAACTCCATTTCCGCGCGGGTCAGCTTGTACAGCAAGTCGCTGCTCAATTCGACCTTGGGCAAGCCATCCGCCTTGGCGTCCACCTTGGACTCGGCGCCCTCTTCCTGCGGCGCGGCGGGCGCGGACGCAGCGGGGCTGGCCGCGGCATCGGCAGGGGCGACAGGCGTCTGTGCCATGGCATGCGTGGCCATCAGGGCGGACAAGGTTACAATGGCGAAAGCGTTTTTCAAAGGCTGATCCTGGCTAAACGGCAAAGTTTGATTCTACGCCCAACGCGACTATCGCGTACTTCACGTATGTAACGAAATATATACGTCGTGGCGGCGTAGCCTGCCAGGGCCAGCCCTCGGCCGGCAAGCCGCCTGTTTTTTTACCCGGTTTTCAACCATTCGAGCCCTATGCCAGAATTGCCAGAAGTCGAAGTCACACGGCGCGGTGTCGCGCCCCACCTCGAAGGGCGCGCCGTGCGCTCCGTCGTGCTGCGCCGCGACGGCTTGCGCTGGCCCTTCCCCCCTGCCCTGGGCGAACAATTATCGGGGCAAACCATCGGCCTGACGGGTCGGCGCGGCAAATACCTGCTGATCCACTTCCGCCACGGCACCCTGATCATCCACCTGGGCATGTCGGGCCATTTGCGCGTGCTGCCGACGGGGACGGAAGCGCAAAAGCATGACCATTTCGACCTCGTCGTGGAAGACGCGGACGGCGGCAGCCAGGTGCTGCGCATGACGGATCCGCGCCGCTTCGGCGCCGTGCTGTGGCACGACGAGGCCGACGGCCCGCTGGACGGCCACGCGCTGCTGCGCGGCCTGGGCACGGAACCGCTGGAAGGCGGCTTCACGGGCCAGCTGCTGTTCGAAAAAACGCGCAACAAGGGCACCAACATCAAGCAGGTGCTGATGGCGGGCGACATCGTCGTCGGCGTGGGCAATATCTATTGTTCCGAAAGCCTGTTCCGCGCGGGGATCAACCCGAAGACGCCAGCGCGGCGCATCGGTCTGGCGCGCTACGAAAAACTGGCGCAGGCGATCCGCGACGTGCTGGCCGAAGCCATCGTGCAGGGCGGCAGCACCCTGCGCGACTTCATCGGCGTGAATGGCCAGTCCGGCTACTTCCAGCAGACGTATTTCACGTACAACCGCGCGGGCAAGCCCTGCCGCGTGTGCGGCGCGACTATCCGCCAGATCGTGCAGGGACAGCGTTCCACGTTCTACTGCGTGAACTGTCAAAAGTAAGTTATAGGTAAAGGGGAGCAGATGGTCAGAGACCTGGAACAATACAGCGCCTGGCGGCAGGACGTGCAGGCCGCCTTGCAGGCATACCGGCAAGCCGCCAGCGCGGCAGGCCTGGTCGACGGCGCCTCCGCGCTGCGCCTGGCTCGCTGTGGTTCCCGCCTGCTCGACGACCGTTTATCCGTCGCCTTCGTGGCGGAATTCTCGCGCGGCAAATCCGAGCTGATCAACGCCATCTTCTTTGCCGGCTACGGCCAGCGCATCCTGCCATCGGGCGCGGGCCGCACCACCATGTGCCCCACCGAGCTGCTGTACGACGCGGCCTGGCCGCCATCGATCCGGCTGCTGCCCATCGAGACGCGCGCGCAGAACCTGTCGACCAGCGACTACCGCGACCTGCCCGCCGCCTGGACCATCCTGCCCCTGAACATCGAGGCGGGCGGAGACATGCAGGAAGCGATCCGCCAGGTCAGCCTGACGAAAAAAGTCAGCGTCGAGGAAGCGGCGCGCTACGGCCTGTACGACGCCGACGACGCGGATGCTCCCGCCATGCTCGACGAGGACGGCCAGGTGGAAATCTCCATGTGGCGCCACGCCATCATCAACTTCCCCCATCCGCTGCTGAAACAGGGCCTGGTCATCCTCGACACGCCGGGCCTGAACGCCATCGGCACGGAACCGGAACTGACCCTGAACCTGATCCCGAATGCGCACGCGGTGCTGTTCATCCTGGCGGCCGACACGGGCGTCACACGCAGCGATATCGAGGTATGGCGCAACCATATCGGCGCCGGCGCGGGGCGCCTGGTGGTGCTCAACAAGATCGACAGCATGTGGGACGAATTGCGCGGCGATGCCGAGGTGGCGCAAGCGATCGAACGCCAGCAGGCCAGCGTGGCGCATCTGTTGACGCTGGACGCGAGTCAGGTGTTTCCCGTCTCGGCGCAAAAGGCCCTGGTGGGCAAGATCAACGGCGATGCGGCGCTTTTGGAAAAGAGCCGCCTGCTGCCGCTGGAGACGGCCCTGTTCGAGGAGCTGATCCCCGCGCGCAAGGACATCATCCGGCGCCAGCTGGCGTTCGACCTGGACGCCATCGAAGCGGCGCAGCAGGTGCAGGCGGCGGCCCGCGCGCGCGGCATCGCCGAGCAACTGCACGAGCTGCACAGCCTGCGCGGCAAGAACCAGAGCGTGATCGCGCACATGATGCGGCGCATCGATATCGAGAAAAAGGAATTCGACAGCAGCCTGTTCAAGCTGCAGGCGACGCGCGCCGTGTTTACCCGCCTGTCGACGGAGCTGTACACGAGCCTGGGCATGGACATCGTGCGCGACGATATCGACGGCGTGCGCGCCGCCATGCAGCGCAGCCGCTTTTTCACGGGCCTGCGCGAAGCCGTGCGCCAGTATTTCGAGCGCATCGCCAGCAACCTGGACCGTTCGGAAGGCAAGACGGCCGAGATCACGGAAATGATGAACGTGATGTACCGCAAATTCGCTTCCGAACATGGCTTGGCGCTGGCCTTGCCGATGCCGTTTTCGCTGGCCCGCTACCGCCAGGAAATCGCCGACATCGAAGCCGTCTACCATAAGCAGTTCGGCACGGCGACCCTGCTCACCACCAGCCGCGTCGTGCTGATGGAAAAATTCTTCGACACCATCGCCTCGCGCGTGCGCCGCAGTTTCACCAACGCCAATGACGACGCCAGCGCCTGGCTGAAAGTCATCATGGCGCCCCTGGAAGCGCAGATCGTCGAGTACAAGGAACAGCTGAAACTGCGCTTTGCCTCGATCCAGCGCATCCACGACGCGACGGGCAGCCTGGAACAGAAAATCGCCGGCTTCGAGGCGAGCCTGGCGGCGCTCGAACGCGACAAGGCGCAGCTGGCGCAATTGCTGGCCACTTTGCGCGCGGCCAGCGCAACATAGACAACAGAACACTGGAACCCTGCATGAAACGTTTGCTGCACCCGCTCTCGCCCGCCACGGGCATGGCACCTTTTGAAGATTATGTCGACCCGACTTTTTCCGCCACCGTCATCGCCTGGCAAAAGCAGCATGGCCGCCACGCGCTGCCCTGGCAAAACACGCGCGACGCCTACCTGATCTGGCTGTCCGAAATCATGCTGCAGCAAACGCAGGTCACCGCCGTCCTCGGCTACTACGCGCGCTTCCTCGAACGTTTCCCCACCCTGCGCGACCTCGCTAGCGCGCCCGTCGAAGACGTGATGGCGCAGTGGAGCGGCCTTGGCTACTACACGCGGGCGCGCAACCTGCACAAGTGCGCGCAGCGCGTAGTGGCCGAATACGACGGCGTGTTCCCCAGCGCCCCGGCCCTGCTGGCCGACCTGCCCGGCATCGGCCGCTCGACGGCCGCCGCCATCTCCGCGTTTTCCAGCGGCACGCGCGCTGCCATCATGGATGGCAACGTCAAGCGCGTGTTCGCGCGCACCTTCGGCATCGACGCCTATCCCGGCGAAAAGCGGGTCGAGGAAGCCATGTGGCGCCGCGCCGAAGCGCTGCTGCCTGAAACCGGCATCGAAGCCTACACGCAGGGCCTGATGGACTTCGGCGCCACCCTGTGCACGCGCAGCAGCCCCGATTGCGGCCGCTGCCCCTTGCAGCCGCGCTGCGTGGCCTACGCCACCGATCGGGTTAAAGACTTACCTGTGCGCAAACCGAAGAAAACCAGTCCGGAAAAACACGCCGTCATGCTCGTCATCATCGACGACGGGCAGGTGCTGCTGGAACAGCGTCCCGGCTCGGGCATCTGGGGCGGCTTGCTGTCGCTACCCGAACTCGATGGCCACGTGCTGGCCGGCGAGGACTGTCCGCGTGACATCGACCAGGATGCGCTGGCGCGCGCCGTGGCGCCGTTCGGCGAAATCGAATCGCAGGAACGGCTGCTGCCCATCGTCCACGTCTTCACCCACTACAAGCTGCACATCGTCCCCTGCCGTATCACCGTGGCGCGCCGTCTGGCGCTGGCAGGAGAAGCGACGCACGTCTGGTACGACGGCGCGAAAATCGCCGATGCGCCGCTGCCCGCACCGATCAAGAAACTGCTGCTGGACCTGTTCGGCGATGCGCGTTCGGCGCAGCGCAGCATGTTTTAGTGCGCAGGCTTGCCGTACTGGCGCTGGCGATCCTGTTCTCGCCAGTGCATGCGGACACGGCGCTGCCGGAAGTGAGAATAGGCGTACTCGCCTACAAGGGCGGCGACGCCGTGCAGCAGGACTGGTCGTACGTGACGCGCCACCTGCAGGCCAGTATTCCCGGCATCCGTTTCATCCTGGCCGACTACGACCAGGCGGGCCTGACGCGCGCCGTGCAGTCGCAAGCGATCGCCTTCGCCATCACCAGCAGCGGCCATTACGTGGCGCTCGAACACAGCGACGGCGCCAGCCGCATCGCCACCCTGGAATCGCCATGGACGGACTCGCCGCGCCAGGCCATCGGTTCGGCCATCGTCGTGCGCAGCGCGTCGCCCTTGCATGACCTGGCCGATCTGGCGGGCAAGAACGTGATGGCCGTGGCGCCCGATGCCTTTGGCGGCTACCAGATCGCCGCGCGCGAACTGCGCGAAGCGGGCATCGATCCCACGCACGATTTTGCCAGCCTGCGCTACAGCGGCTTTCCCTCGCAGCAGATCGTCGACGCCGTAAGGTCCGGGCACATGGATGCGGGCATCGTGCGCACCTGCCTGCTGGAACAGATGGTGGCGCGCGGCGAAGTGCGGGCCGAGGAACTGCGCGTGATCACGACGCGCCCGATACCCGGCTTTCGCTGCGCCAGCTCGTCGCGGCTGTATCCGGACTGGCCCTTCGTGGCCCTGCGCCAGACGCCGCCCGCGCTGGCAAAAAAAGTGGCGCAAGCCCTGCTGGCCATGCCGCGCACCAGCGAAGGCTACAGCTGGACGGTGCCCAGCGATTACCAGATCGTCGATGAACTGTTCCGCGACTTGCACATCGGCCCCTACGCCTACCTGGACAAGCTGACGTTCGAGACGGCGCTGCGCCGCTACTGGGGCTGGATGCTGCTGGTGCTGGCCCTACTTATTGCCTGGGCCGTGCACACGGTGCGCGTGGAATACCTGGTCAGCCGACGCACGGAGCAATTGCGCGCGGCCCAGCACCAGCAGCGCGCGCTGGAAGAGCAGGCGCGCCAGCGCCAGGCCACGCTCGACCACACGGCGCGCCTGGCGATTCTGGGCGAAATGGCCAGCGCCATCGCGCACGAATTGAACCAGCCGCTGGCGGCCATCGGCAATTTCGCGCGCGGCATGGCGCGCCGCATCGCGGCCGGCCGGCTCGACGCGGCGCCCCTGCTCGACGGCGCGCAGGAGATCGCCACGCAAAGCGAACGCGCGGGCGCCATCATCCGTCACATCCGCGCGATGGCGCAAAAGCGTCCCGCGCACAGCACGGCTTTCGCCCTGGCCGGCGCCGTCGAGCAAGCCGTATCGCTGTTCCGCGCCGCACATCCGCACGCCCATATCAGCTGGAACCACGAAGGCTGCAATCTTGAGCTGCGCGTGCTGGCCGACCCGCAGCAAGTGCAGCAGGTGCTACTCAATCTGCTGAAAAACGCGCTCGATGCGCAGGTGGAAAACGGCAATCCGCAGCATCCGATCGGCGTGCTGCTGCACCGCGAAAACGGCGCCTGCACGGTAGCCGTGCGCGACGCGGGATGCGGCCTGCCGGCAGCGCAGATGGCGCGATTGTTCGAACCGTTCTTTACCACCAAAGCCGAAGGACTGGGACTGGGCATGTCACTCAGCAAAAGCATCATCGAATCGTTCGGCGGCAGCCTGTCGGCGCACGCCAACGCTGATGCGCCAGGCTTGACGGTCTGGTTCCGGCTCCCTGAAGATACGCATATGGAAGCGCACAAGGAAATGCAAGAGGAAACACCATGAATGAAAGCGATGCCATCATCTTTGTCGTCGATGACGATGCCGCCATGCGCCGCTCGCTGGCCTATCTGTTCGATTCGGCTGGCTGGAAAGTGGCAACGTTCGAATCGGCGCGCGATTTCCTGCAGCGCTACGCGGGCCATGCGCCCGGCTGCTTGCTGCTCGACGTGCGCATGCCTTTGATGAGCGGGTTGGAATTGCAGCAGGAACTATCACGCCACGCGATTGCGCTACCCGTGATTTTCCTCAGCGGCCACGGCGACCTGGCCATGGCCGTGCAGACGATGAAGGCAGGCGCCTGCGATTTTCTGGAAAAACCATGCAAGGACCAGGTGCTGCTGGACGCCGTCTCGCGCGCCGTGGCCCGTAGCGTGGACGAAAGCCGCAGCGCCGCCAGCACCAATACGGCACAGGCAGCATTGGCGACATTGACGGCGCGCGAGCGCGAAGTGGCGCTGCTGATGGCCGAAGGCAAAGCGTCGAAAGTCATCGCCCGCGAACTGGGCATCAGCGACAAGACGGTGCAGGTGCACCGCCATAACACGATGGAAAAACTGGGCCTGCATTCAGCAGCCGAGGTAGCCCGGCTGCTGATGGCGGGTGGAGAGATTTAGCCGGGGTCAGACCCGCCGGGTCTGACCCCGGCCGTTACGACCTTGGGGTAAAAGGTTCGAGCCTGCTTCTCAACGAATAATCCGCGCCGGCAGTCCCTGCCGCACAGCCGTGCCCGAAACGGGATCGACAAACACGTTCTTGTCGCCGCGGCTCGGATCCGTCAAGCCCAGGTCGTTCAAGTTGATGCCCGCGCCGATGGCCGGTTCATCGGGCTGGCGCGACTTGCCGATGCGGTGGGCGCGCGCGCCGTGCTCCTTGTGGCCGAAACCGTGCTCGATGGCGATCACGCCGCGCTGCACGCCGTGGCGCAGCATCACCGTCGCCCTGGCCTTGCCGCCCGGCGTTTCCAGGTAAATCACGTCGCCATTTTGCAGCTTCAAGCGGGCCGCGTCGTCGGGGTGCACGGCGACGGGGTTGTCCGGATGGATGCCGCGCAAGCGCCGCGCACCGATGCTGTACGAGTTTTGCAGCGCCGATTTAAAACTGATCAGTTCGAACGGCCATTCGCTAGCCGGATAGGCTTTGCGTACCGGCGTGCCGTCGGCAAACGCCGCCACCCGCCACGCGGGCGTACCGGGGAAACGCTTGCCGCTCAAGCTGTTCTTGCTCACGCCCAGGCCCTCGTTGTACAGCATCATCGGTTTCAGATAACGGTGCGTGGACCAGTCCTGCGGATACGGCGATTCGTCGGTCACGGGTGCAGGTACTGGCGGCGTCTTGGCATTCGCGGGCGGCGGCAGGCGCAGGCCGAACATCTCGCCATAGCTCTGGTAGCGCCCTCCCCGCGCCAGCATGAAGGCCACCTTGCGCCATTCTTCCGGCTTCAGGGTACGTTCCAGCTCGGGGCGGATGCGCGCCACGCCGGACAGGTCGATGTCGTCATCGCTCGCATCAGGCACGGACGTTTTTCCCTGCCAGGCGATATTGGCGCCACCGCGCAGATACCAGTCTTCCGCGCGCTGCAGGGGATAGCGCTGGCCATCCATATCCTGCAAGGCGTCCGGGCCGAAGCCAGGCAAGGCCATCGTTTTTGCCAGCGCGATGAAGAACGATTCCATGCAGATGGTCTGGCCGTCCGGCGTCTTTTGCACGCGCGGCTCGACCACGGGCCAGCGCGCCGTGCTCATTTTGACGGGCATGCCGCCCCAGGCGCCGGCCCAGCCCCAGCTTTCATACAGCAAGGTATCGGGCAGCAGGTAGTCGGCAAACGCCGAGCTTTCATTGATGAAGGGGTCGATGGCGACGATCAGGGGAATCTTCTTCGGATCGGCCAGCTCCTTGCCGATCTGCGCGCGCAAGCCCGTGATGCCGTAGACGGGATTGCAGCTCCACAGTATCAGCGCCTTCAAGGTGTACGGATAGCCGTTCATGGCGCTGGTGAGCCATTCGGTCGCCAGCGCGGGCGCGTTCGGATACCACGGCGCCCGGGCCGGATATGCCTTGCCCGCTTCTTTCTTCAGCTTGAATTCCGAGGTTTTTTCATACGGCACATTGCGCCCGATCGGCATGCCGGCCGCCTTGATCTCGCCGTCGAAACTCTCGAGGTTATAGCGCGGGCCGGGTCCCGCATCCTTGAAGCTGCCGCCATTGACGAGGGTGCCGCCCTTGCGGTTCAAATTGCCGATCAGGGTATTGAGCATGACCAGTGCATACGCGTTGTAAAAGCCGGCGCCCGACATCATGCCGCCGTGCGCATTGACGGCCGCGCGCTTGCCGTGGCTGGTCAGTTCCTGCGCCAGGCCTTCGATGATGTCGCGCGCGATGCCGCAGGCGGTCGCGTAGTCATCCATGCTGTGGCGCTGCGCTTCTTCATTGAGCATCGTCATCGCTGTCTTCAGGTGCAGCGGCGCGCCGGCCACGTCCAGCGGGCCATCGAAAAACAGGCGCGCCTCGCCCTTGGCTGCGTTGTGCGGCACGATGGCTTGCGTGGCGGCGTCGATCACGCAGAAGGCGTCGCCATCCTTGTAGCGCTCTTCTTCCGCCAGATCCACCGCACCGATGTCCGACGCGCGCAGGTAGCGGCCATCGCGCGGATGGCCCTTTTCGTTGATGATCAGATGCGTGGCGTTGCACCAGGCGGCCTCGCCCGCCGCTTCCGCCACCTTCAGGTTCGGCTGCACGAGGAAGTTGCGGTCATAGCGTTCGTGCTCGATGATCCAGCGGATCATGGCCATGGCCAGCGCGCCGTCCGTGCCCGGCTTGATCGGCACCCAGCGGCTGCGGTCGCCCGCGGCCAGGCTGTCCGCATTCGTCAGCACGGGGTCGACGACGACGTAGCTGAATTCACGCTTGCCCGAACGGGCCTTGGCGATCAGGGTGCCCTGGCGCTTGAACGGATTGCCCGCATTGCCCGGCGCCGTACCGACGAAAATGCAGAACTCCGTGTTTTCCAGGTCCACTTTCGCATGCGGCATTTTCTTCATGTCGCCGAACATGGCGCCCGAACCGCTGCGGTAGGCGCCGCCGCAATACGAGCCGTGGTTGACCAGGTTCAGGCTGCCGTACGACTGCTTGAAAAAGCGCGTGCCGAACGCCAGCCGGCCATCGTCTGTGCTGCACATCAGGCCCACCTGGTTCACTTGCGGACCCAGTTCCGGCTGCGCCGGATCGATCGGCTTTTCCAGCTCGCGCAAGGCGCGCAAGCCTTGTACGTGGCCTTCGCCAAACAGGTCGCCGCCTTCCGTCACTTCCTTGACCAGTTGATCGAAAGCGATCGGTTCCCACTGGCCGCCGCCGCGCGGGCCCACGCGCTTCATGGGCGCCAGCACGCGGAACGGCGACTCCATCTGTTCCAGCACGCCGTTGCCCCGGCCGCAAGCCGTCGAGCGGCCTTTCAAGCCCTTTTCCTGGAAGCGCGACAGCGACACGAAGCTGTCGCGTATCGACGTTTGATATGGCAGCGCCGGATCGGCCGACAGGGGGCTGTACGGATTACCGGCCACGCGCAAGACCTTGCCGCTTTTTTTATCGAGGCGCACGCGCACGCCGCAAAACGTGGTGCAGCCCATGCACATGGTGTAGCTGACCTGCTGGTCCGGATTGACGGTCAGCTTGCCTGTGGCCGTGTCGACGGAAAACTCGGGCTGCAGGGAATTGCCGTGCAATTTCTGCACAGGTTTATCTTTGCCCAGCGCGTGGTCGACCATGCGGCCGGCCGTGGTGGAAAAGCTGGCGGCAAACGCGGCCAGGCCACCGCCGATGGCGCCATAGCGCAGCAGCTTGCGACGTTTTTCGTTCTCGTCTTCAGGGACGTCGTTGTTTATTTGATCGTTCATTTCTAACTCCTCAGTGCATGGCCATGGCGGGACGGTTGCGCAGCATGCGTCCGGCCCATGGCAAAAATTCCAGCATCAGCAACAGCAGCGCGATCCACAGGCCGGCCGTGCCGATAAGCCCCATCAAGCCATCGTTCCCCATCGGCAGGTGGTAGTCGTACAGGCCCGCGCCCGTTTTCGGGATCGTCTGGCCGCCGATGAAGATCGTCCAGCGCATCATCCAGGCGCTATGCAGCGCGATCAGGCCGTTGACCAGGCCACTCGTGGCGGGGCGCCAGATGGCCAGGGCCATCGGCACGATGGCCGACAGCACGGCCCAGACAGCCGTGAACTGCCATTGCGGCATGCCGGCCACCTGGGTGAACGCCATGCTGTGGCTGGCGCTCACGCCAGAGAGACTCACGAACAGCCAGCCGCCGCCCAGGGCCAGCACCAGCGCCAGCGACAGGGCCAGCGCGCGGTTCAGCGATACTTCCAGCGCCTGCTCGCGGCCCGGCAGGAAGCGGTTGAACAGCAGCGCCAGGCCCACGGCGCCAACAAAGGCCGTGGCCGCAAATTGCGCCGGCAGGAAGGGCGTGAACCACAGCGGACGGGCACGCACCACCATCACTTCCATCCCCGTGTACAGGCCCACCACGAAGGCGGCCAGCAAGGTGCAAACGGCGGCGATGCGGATGGCGCGCAGAGAAGCGGCGCCACCACGCCCCAGCAGGCGATAGGCAAAGGCCAGACGGTCCTGGCCCTGCCCCCGCGTGGCGAAGTCCACGCGCAGCGCCAGCCACGCGTACAGCATCAGACAACCCAGATACAGGGGGATAAAGAACGAGCCCCACGACATCCACGACTGCGGCTGGAAGTAGATATAGAAATGGTAGAAGCGGCCCGGCCCGTGCAGGTCGGCCAGCAGCGCCACGGGCGCCGTCATGCCGCACACGAGGGACGCCAGCAGCGCGATGCGCCCCAGGCGTTCATACGCCTTGCGGCCGAAGACGAAGTACGGCAAGGTCAGCATGAAGCTGCCGTAACTGAGGCCGATGAGGAAAAAATACTGCACCGCCCACGGCAGCCATGCCGCTTCGCGCGTGACGTTGACAATTTCGGTGATGTGGCTGTCCATGGTTTATTTCCCGTGTTTGCTCGGTTGCCAAAGAGTCGCTTCGCCTTCGACGTGGCCGGCGAAGCGCGTGTCCAGTCCCAAATAAAATACGTGGGGCTGGGTGCCCTGCTCGGGTTTCAGTACCTTCACCTTGTTCTCGGTGAGCAGCTGGTGCACCAGGCTTTCCGGGTCATTGAGGTCGCCGAAGATGCGCGCGCCGCCCACGCAGGTTTCCACGCAGGCCGGCAGCAAACCTTCGTCGACGCGGTGCGCGCAGAACGTGCATTTGTCAGCCTTGCCCGTTTCGTGGTTGATGAAGCGCGCGTCGTACGGACACGCTTGCACGCAGTAGGCGCAGCCCACGCAGCGGTCGCCATCGACGACGACGACGCCATCCTTGCGCTGGAAGGTGGCGCCCACGGGACAGACGGGAATGCAGGGGGGATTGGCGCAGTGGTTGCACAGGCGCGGCAGCATGTAGGTACCACAACGGTTCTCTTCCTTGACTTCATAGGTGGAGACGACGGTGCGGAAGCTGTTTTCCGGTACGGCGTTTTCCATGATGCAGGAGACCGTGCAAGCCTGGCAGCCGATGCACTTCTGCACATCGACCACCATCGCCCAGCGCTGGCCACCTTCGCCCTTGGTGGCCGCCTTGCTCGGCAGCGGCGCGATGGCCGCCCCGATGGTTACGGCTGGCAAGGCGCGCAAGAAACTGCGGCGCGATTCAATCATGACACTCTCCTTGACTATGGGCGGCAAGCCCTTGTTGACTTGCTGCCATGATAGAAAAGAAGATACTGCGGGGGTATTGGGGTGATAGTGCGGGGACCTAGATGATCATGCCAATTGACAGAGGATGTCGGATGGGTGTACGCGCTTATAACCCAACGGCAAATGCTGGGGTCAGACCCGGCGGGTCTGACCCCAAAATGACGGTTACAACTCGTCGAGCGAATACAGCCTGCGATGCTCGCGGATCGCGTAGCGGTCCGTCATGCCGGCGATGTAGTCGGCGATCTTGCGCGCCTGCTGCGTGACGTCGCCATCCTTGAGCTGGTAGTCGGGCGGCAGCAGGGCCGGTTCGGCCATGAAGCTGTCGTACAGTTCGCGCACGATGCGGCTGGCCTTTACGCGCATGCGGTTGACCTGATAGTGGCGATACAGGTTCGCCCGTAAAAAGCGTTTCAGGTCCGTCGCGTCCTTGCGCATGGCGTCCGAAAAACGGATCAGCGGGGCACTGGCGCGCACTTCGTTCACATCACGCGGCGCGGCATCGGCAATCAGGCCGGTCGAGGTGACGATCAGATCGTCGGCCAGGGCCGTGATCAGGCGGCGCAGGGTTTCATAGATGGCGCGCCGGCCCGACAGACCGGGGAACGCCTGCTGCACGTCGCGCCACAGGCGGCCGAAGAATTCCACCTCTTCCAGCTGGGCGATGGTGATCAGGCCGGAGCGCAGACCGTCGTCGATATCGTGGCTGTTGTAGGCGATTTCATCGGCCAGGTTGGTCAGCTGCGCTTCCAGGGTCGGTTGCGTGCGGTCGATGAAGCGCTGCGCCACCGGACCCAGTTCGCGCGCATGCGTCAGCGAGCAGTGTTTCAGGATGCCTTCGCGCGTCTCGAACATCAGGTTCAAGCCATCGAAGGCGCCGTAGTGCTCTTCCAGCGTGTCGACCACGCGCAGGCTTTGCAGGTTGTGCTCGAAGCCGCCATGCTCCTGCATGCATTCATTGAGCACGTCCTGGCCCACGTGGCCGAACGGCGTGTGGCCCAGGTCATGCGCGAGCGCGATGGCTTCCACCAGGTCTTCATTGAGGCGCAGGTTGCGCGCGATCGAGCGCCCGACCTGCGCCACTTCCAGGCTGTGCGTCAGGCGCGTGCGGAACAGGTCTCCCTCGTGGTTGAGGAAGACCTGCGTCTTGTATTCGAGGCGGCGGAAGGCCGAGGAGTGGATGATGCGGTCGCGGTCGCGCTGGAACTGGCTGCGCGAGGCGTGCGGCGCCTCGGCAAAACGACGTCCCTGGCCCTGTGCCGAGTGGGCCGCATAAGGGGCAAGGAAGTCTTCCGGCAGCACGTTATTGCACTCCGGCGGCCAGGGTGGCCAGCACCAGTTCGTGGGGCGCGGACGTGATGTTCGGGCTGCCCAGCGGTTGCAAGAGGATGAACTTGATGGCGCCGCCCTCGTTCTTCTTGTCGACCTCCATCAATTCCAGCCAGCGCTCGACGCCGAGGTCCGGCGCCTTGACCGGCAAGCCGGCGGCGGCGACGAGTTTGCGCACACGCTCGACGGCAGCCTGGTCGATATAGCCCATGCGGCACGACAGGTCGGCCGCCATCACCATGCCGCAGCCGACGGCTTCGCCGTGCAGCCAATGGCCGTAGCCCAGGCCCGCCTCGATGGCGTGGCCGAAGGTGTGGCCGAAGTTCAGGATGGCGCGCAAGCCGCCTTCGCGTTCGTCCTGGCGCACCACGTCGGCCTTGATTTCGCACGAGCGGGCGATCGCGTAGGCCAAGGCGCCCTTGTCGCGCGCCATCAGCTTGGCCATGTTCGCCTCGATCCAGTCGAAAAACGCGGCGTCGATGATGGCGCCATGCTTGATCACTTCGGCCAGGCCCGCCGACAGCTCGCGCGCCGGCAGGGTTTCCAGGGTCGAGGTATCGGCGATCACGGCGCGCGGCTGGTAGAAGGCGCCGATCATGTTCTTGCCCAGCGGGTGGTTGATGCCCGTCTTGCCGCCGACGGAGGAATCAACCTGCGCCAGCAGGGTGGTAGGCACCTGCACGAAGCCGATGCCGCGCATGTAGCTCGCTGCCGCATAGCCGGTCAGGTCGCCGATCACGCCGCCGCCCAGCGCCACCAGGGTGGTCTTGCGGTCGCATTTATTGGCCAGCAGCGCGTCGAAGATCTGCATCAGGCTGGCCCAGTTTTTATATTCTTCGCCGTCCGGCAGGACGATGCTGATCACTTCGCGGCCATCGCTGGCCAGCGCCGCCTGCAGGCGGCCCAGGTACAGCGGCGCGACGGTGGTATTGGTGACGATGGCCACCTTGTGGCCGCTGATATGGCGCAGCAGCGCGTCGGCGTCGGCCAGCAGGCCAGGACCGATGGCGATCGGATAACTGCGTTCGTCGAGGTCTACGCTCAACAACATTTTGGATTGCTCGTTCATCGAAGGCTCTGCATGAATGACGCAGTTGGGCGAGGCCTCGCATTCGAGGCTGGCCAGCTGCATCAGGATGGTCTGAACCATCGATTGTACGTTAGGACGGCCCGTGTCGATCACAATGTCGGCCACTTCCATGTAATGGGGCTCGCGCTGCGCCGTCAATTCTTCGAGCTTCCGGCGCGGGTCGGCCGTCTGCAGCAGGGGACGGTTCTTGTCGTGGCTGGTGCGCGCGAGGATGTTGCTGACGCTGGCGCGCAGGTAGACGACCGTGCCCCGTTCCTTCAGGTAGGCGCGGCTGTCGGCGTTGAGGATGGCCCCGCCGCCGGTGGCCATGACGATGCCTTCCTGGGCGCTCAGGTCGCGGATGACCTCGGCCTCGCGCCGGCGAAAGCTGGCCTCGCCCTCGATTTCAAAGATCCACGGGATGGTCGCTCCCGTGCGTGCTTCGATTTCGTGGTCGGAATCGACAAAGCGCAAGCCCAGCTTGCGGGCCAGGATGCGCCCGATCGTGGTTTTGCCTGCGCCCATGAGGCCTACTAAAAACAGATTTTGCATGTGCTGCGACAGTTAATTTGGATTGCGACAATCAGTGGCTTGCCCATACGGACTAATTACGCCTGGCGGTGAAATATCCACGCGGTTAAAGTCCGTGGCCAGCCCCGGAAGCAAAGTGTAACCGACATAAGTTGCCTCCGTCCCGGAACTATTGCCGCGAATCGTCAATTCGACGTCCAGCCAGTGGGCCCTGTCACGCGGATAAGTCAGGGTGACGAGCGCCGTTCCCGAGCTGTCGGTCTTGCCGCCGGTCGACAGATTGAGCGGAATGCCCGGGTCCAGACGGCCATTCAGATTGAGGTCGTTATTCGGATTGAAGGTGCCGCTGCGGTCCCGGTCTTCATTGTCGCACTTCAACGCGGCTGCCACCACCCACGACTGGGCAGCCTGGGAGTATTGCAGATAACCCTTGTAATAATAGCGTGGCCAGGCGGCTGCCGTGATGATCACGTCCGGCACGGGGTTGCCGGCGGCGTCCGTCACAAACACGCTATACGTCTTGCGGTAGGTGCTGCTGTCGGAAGCGTCCAGCGCGTTGCCGCTGCCGGCGCTGATGAACAGCGATTTTTTCGTCACCGTCAGCTTGACCGTGGCCGCATTGCTCGACACACCCTGCAGTTGCGCTTTGACAACGACGCCATCGACACCGGTGGTGCCCTGCCCCGCGATGTAGCTGACCGTGGCCACACCATCGCTGTCGGTGGAGACCAGCGAAGGCGAACTCAGGGAACCATTGCTGGCGTCGGTCTGGATCGAGAAGCTCACCTGTGCGTTCTTGACCAGGTTGTTTTCCGCCGTGCCATCGTGCACGATGGCGCGCAAGGCGCTGCGCTGCGCCGTGCTGCCGGCCGTATTGGCGCCGATGACCGCCGGGTCGGCTTGCAGGCTGATCGTGGCCTGGGCCGTCAGTGGCGCAACGAACTCCACTTCCGACTGTACCGAGGCGCCGCTGTCTTCGTACTTCGCCGTGAGGGCGGTCAGGCCGGCGCCGCTGGCCTGTACGTAAGCGATGGCATTGCCGCCCACCAGCGCCAGCGGCGCCTGCAATGGCGTGCCGCAGGCGGCGTCCTGGTAGATGGCGCCGCGCGACGTGCTGAAACGCACATTGCCCGTTTGTGGCACGCCAGCCACATCGCTATGCACCGTCACCGCATAGCAGGTGTTCGTGTTCAGGGTGGTCAAGGCAACATTGCCGCCCGACACGGCATTGATTGTGAAGTTCGATGCATTGATTGCAATTGGCAAGACGACGCTGTCACCCTGCGCCTTGACGCTGATGCTGTCGCTGCTGCCCGCCTGGGCGTTGTAGCTCAACACCAGCTGGCCGTTGTTGTCCGTCAGCGCGGGACTGGCGCCGCCGCCCTTGACCGTGATGGCATTGCTGCGGGCGCTGAATGTCACCGGTTTGCCAACGAGGGGATTGCCGCTCGAATCGACCAGCTTGACCACCATGTCGGTGCTCGTCTTCAGGTTCACTGTCGAAAAGGCACTGATGACCAGCCGGGTGCCGCTGACGCCGATGTCCGTGCTGGCCGTCTGCGCGCCTGCGCTGGCCGTGACCTTGATCGTGCGCAAGCTGGCGTCGCCCCCCGTATTCAGGCTGACTAGCGCCTGTCCCTGCGCATTGGTATTGACCTTTGTCGCACCCAGCGCGCCCGAATCGGCACTGAATGTCACGCTGGCATTGGGCACGACGGCATTGTTGGCGTCTTTGACAAAGGCGATCATGTTGACGGCGGTACCGCCCGACGACGCCAGGGTGCCGCCGGAAGAGGTCAGCAGCAAGCTGGCAATACCCGAGGTGACGGGCACCACTTTTACCACCACGGGGGCCGACTCGACGCCGCCGCTGCTGGCCTTGATGGTAATGTCGCGCAAACTCGCATCGCCCTTCACGCTGAGTTTTTCCGTCACCGTGCCATTGGCATCTGTCACGCGGTTGGTGTTGCTGATGGTGCCGGAACTGGCGGTGAAGGTCACCGTCTGGCCAGTCATGGCATTATTGCCGGGATTTTTCACCACTGCCGTCAGCACGACTTCCGTACCGTCCGCGCCCGATGCCACAATCGTTGTTGCGCCAGCCACCAGTACCACGCTGCCGACACCGGCATTCGCGCCATCCTTGACACCCAGCGTCGGGTCGCCGCCACCGCCGCCACACGCGGCCAGCAAGGCGCCCAGCGCCAGCAAGATCAGCCAATTCGATACCCGACTCCAATAAGTGTTGCCCCAAGATACATTCCGCATAGTCGCCATCAGTCCGCTTTCGTTTGCATTGTTACTTAAACGTAAAGATGTGACATTAACGTGTTGCTGGCTGATCTGCCACTATTTTCGGCGTAATAAACACCATTAGTTCCGTTTTTTCTTGACTGCGGCCCGTGCTGCGGAAAAAAACACCGAGTACGGGAATGTCGCCAAGAATCGGCACCTTGCTGTCCGTGCCCCGTTCGGATTGCTGATAAATACCGCCCAGCACCACCGTGCCGCCGTCTTCCACCATCACTTGCGTGCGCACATGCTTGGTGTCGATGGCGAAGCCGGAACGGGTTTCCTGGCCCACGCTATCCTTGTTGACGTCCACTTCCAGCACCACGTTGCCATCCGGCGTGATCTGTGGCGTCACTTCCAGGCGCAAATTCGCCTTGCGGAACGTGATCGACGTGGCGCCGCTGCTGGTGGCCACCTGGTACGGCAGCTCAATGCCCTGCTCGATCAGCGCCAGCACCTTGTCGGCCGTCACCACGCGGGGGCTGGAAATGATCTTGCCCCGGCCGTCCGCTTCCAGCGCGGACAATTCCAGGTTCAGGAAGCGGTTGGCGGCCGCCGAAAACAGGCTCAGGGCGAAGCTGGCCGGCTGCAAGCCATTGATGCTGGCGGCCGGCAAGTTGACGAATTGCGTGTTCGGCACGAAGGCGCCGCTGCCGGCCACCGTCTGCCCCGTCGCCTCGCCCACGCCCTGGTAGCTGCCGCCGACAGCCGCGCGGCGTCCGCTGCCGCCCAGGGAAAAGCCTGGCAGCTGGCCTGCCGCCAGGCGCTGGTCCGTAAAACCCAGGCGCGCGCCCAGGTTGCGGCTGAAACTGTCGTTCGCCTCGACGATGCGCGCCTCGATCATCACTTGTCGCGTTGCAATATCCGTCTTGGCGATCAGCTGGCGGATCTGTTCCAGGCGCGCCGGCACGTCGGTAACGAACAGCTGATTCGTGCGCGGCTCGATCAGCACGCTGCCACGGCGCGACAGCAGCCGGCTGCGCCCTTCCCCCGCGTCCAGGCCGAACACGGTGCGGAACGCTTCGGCCTTCTGGTAATTGAGCTGGAAGATGGCTGACTGCAACGGTTCAAGTTCCGCGATCTGCGCGCGCTGTTCCAGTTCCAGCTTTTCGCGCGCAAGGATTTCCTCGCGCGGCGCGATCCACAGCACGTTGCCGTTGCGCCGCATGTCCAGGCCCTTGGCCTGCAGCAGCACGTCGAGCGCCTGGTCCCACGGCAAGTCGCGCAAGCGCACGGTCACATTGCCCGCCACGCTGTCGCTGGCGATGATGTTTTGCCCCGACGCATCGGCCAGGATGTGCAGGGCCGCGCGCACGCCCACGTTCTGGAAATCGACGGAGATTTTGTCGCCCGCATACAGGCGCGGCGCCGTCACTTGCACCACGGCTTCCTGGGCAAGGCCGCCGGCATGCAGGCACAGCATCACGGCCAGGAGCATGCGGTGCGGCCTCATGGCGCCGCCTCGGGCAGGCTGGCCTTCGGAGCAGCCCCCGCCACCTGCAAGGCCAGGCTGCCGCGCCGCTCGCGCCATCCGCCTCCCCCGTCCTGCAGCAGCTCCTTGTATTGCAGCGCCTGTTCACTGATTTGCGTGACCTGGCCGTGGTCCGGTCCCAGATATTGCCCCACCGCCACCCGGTACACGCGCTGGCCCGCCAGCAGCAATGCGCACAGGCGCCCATCCTGTTGCACGCTGCCAACCATGCTGATGGCCGGCAAGGCCACGCTTTCCAGCGGTTCGCGCATTCGCCGCGGGTCCGGCCCCGCCACGCCACCCTGCTGACTGGGCGCGGGCGGCAAGGCGTTAAAAGGATCAGCCAGGGCGGCGGCCTCGTAGGGATGCGGCGCGACAGCGGCAAGCGGACGCCAAGTTGGTATCGCTGCGGGCGCGCCCGCCTTGGGTGCCAATACCGCTTGCGCCGCCAGCTCCCCCGCTTCGGGCAAGCGATACGCCTGCAGCACGGCATCGAGGGTCAGCAAGCGGTCCTTGCCGAGGGTCAGGGCCAGCGCATGCACGGTGACGATGCGCGGCAGGCGCGCCAGGTCCGCCAGCAGCGCGCCCATGGCGTGATAGCCGCCGCGCAACTGTATGGCGATCGGCAAGGCGACATACGGCGCTTGCGGCCGGGCAACACCCGGCTTGAACAGTGAAAATTGCAATCCACGCGCCTGGCCGGCGGCGTTAATGTCCGTCAACAGCGCCGCCATTGCTTGCTGATCCGGCAATTGCTGTTCCAGCAGGGCCAGTTCGGCGCCGGCCTGGCGCTGCTCTGCACGCCACTGCGGCAACTGCTTCGCCCTGGCCTGCGCCGCCAGATAATCGGTGCGCAAGCGGCCCTCCTCGCCTTGCGCCGCCTGCACGGCGGCCATCAGTCCAGCCAGCCACACGACGTGCAGCAGCGCGGCCACCAGCGTACCGGCCAGGGCGGCGCAAGCGAGGCGCGCCGGTAGCGGCCACAGCGACGCGGTCTTCAAGCTCAGCATGATCAACCTCCACGACTAAGATTGCCCAGCGGGTGCCAAAGCCAGCCGTATCGTCCATTCCACGGCGCCATCGGCCACGCCGCGCACCTCCAGCACTTCCGGGCGGGACCAGGGCGCGGCCTGCTCCAGCGCCAACAGCAATGCCGCGACCTTGTCCTGCGACACGGCCTGCCCTTGCAGGCGCACCATCGCCGTTTCCTGACGCACACTGTGCAAGGCCACGCCAGCCGGCATCGCCTGGGCCAGAGCCGCCAGCATGCGCACCCAGGCATTGCGCTGCTCTTGCAGACTGGCAATGGCCTGCTGGCGCAGCAGCAGCGCCGCCGTCTCGCCCTGCACCCGCTTGCCCGCGGCGAGGACGGCATTGACTTGCTGCATGCGATGGCGCCAACCGTCCTGCCGGCGCAGCTGCGCGTCGAGCTGCTGCTGCAGCCAGGCGCCCGCCGCCAGAGCCAGCAGCAATCCCAGCAACGCCCCGCCGGCCAGTTGCCACAGCAGCCACTGAATGCGCTTGCGGCGTGCCGCCTGGCGATATGGCAAAAGGTTGATACACGGCACTTTCGCCACAGTCTTCATCGGGCGTACCGGTGCATGGCCAGCCCCCAGGCCAACTGGTACGCCACGCCACCATCGGACAAGGCTTGCCAGCCACCCTGCGCGAGCGCCGCCTGCAAGGCCAGCGCCTCGCTATCCATGATGACCGGCGTCAACCCGGCCGCCTTGGCCGCATCGAGACGGTGCTGCACGCTGGCGCGCCGCGCCGCCACCAGCAGCACGTCGATCTCGCTGCCGGTCTGGCCGGCAAGCGGCGGCGCGGGGCCGAGCATGACAAAATCCAGGCTGGCGTCTTCCAGCGGAAACGGCATGTATTGCGCCGCTTCCAGTTCCACGAGGATTTCCAGCTGCTCCTCCGGCAATCCGGCAGGCAGGCGGATCGCATGCGTGATCAGGGCCGTGGCCGGCATGGCCAGCGCCACGCGGGTGCAGCCGCTGCCACTGTCGCGATAAGCCTGGCGCACGGCATCGGCCAGGCCCTGCAGATCTTCGATATTGCCTTCAAACATCACTCCTGCGGCCAGCGCAGAACTGCCGTAATGCCGGCACGACAGTTTCCCCCGCCGGCGCCTCAACTCGACCACGCGCACGGAATCGTCCGCCATGTCGACGCCCAGCAAGCCGGTGCCAAGAAAACTGCTGATGGACATGTTTTTCATAGAGAAAAGTCAGCGTGGAAGGGAATCCTGCCACCCGAAAGCCTAGTCCCGGCAGCGCTGGCTTGTAAATGGATTTCACGCTGGAGTCTGCGGCGCGCGGCGCCTATCTGGCAGGGCCGTGATCTGGCGCAGGATAATTGTTACCAAATCCTGGTTGCCAGCGGGCCAATACACGCTTATATAGAGTATCGGCAAGTTTCGACTGTCTCCCCCGGCAAGCGCCACAGCGCGCTGCCACCCCGGCAAGCTCGCTTATAATTGACCGGCATAAATTTACTGAAAGACATGACACGCATGACATCTTCAAAATCCGCTGGCAACGCTGGCTCGAAACCGCCCCAGAAGGGCAGCAAACCCAAACGCTTTTTGCTGATGGCCCTGGTATCGTTCCTGGGCCTGGGCGTCGTCGGCGTGCTGCTGGTGGTATTCGGCCTGGCCATGGCGTATCCGAACCTGCCGGCGCTCGATACCCTGACCGATTACAAGCCGAAAATGCCGCTGCGCATTTTCACCTCCGACAGCGTGCTGATCGGCGAGTTCGGCGAAGAGCGGCGCAACATGGTGCACATCAAGGATATTCCCGATGTCATGAAGAAAGCCGTGCTGGCCATCGAAGATGACCGCTTCTATGAACATGGCGGCGTCGATTACCTGGGCATCACGCGCGCGGCCCTGCACAACCTGACGGGCGGCGCCAAGCAAGGCGCCTCGACCATCACGCAGCAGGTGGCGCGCAATTTCTTCCTGTCCAGCGAACAGACCTTGAAACGCAAGGCGTATGAAGTCTTGCTGGCCTGGAAGATCGAGAAAAACCTCAGCAAGGACCAGATCCTCGAAGTGTATATGAACCAGATTTATCTGGGTCAGCGCGCCTACGGCTTCGCCTCGGCCGCGCAAATCTATTTCGGCAAGAATATCCAGGACCTGACCGTGGCCGAAGCGGCCATGCTGGCCGGCTTGCCGAAGGCGCCGTCGGCCTACAACCCCGTCGTCAATCCGAAACGCGCGCGCATGCGCCAGCAATACATTCTGCAGCGCATGGCGCAGCTGGGCTACATCACGCCAGAGCAATACACGGAAGCCAAGAATGAAGAGCTGAAAGTGAAAACCGACAGCAGCGCCTTTGGCGTGCATGCAGAATACGTGTCGGAAATGGCGCGCCAGCTCGTCTACGAGCAATTCAAGGAAGACACCTATACGCGCGGCCTGAACGTCTACACCACCATTACCAAGGCCGACCAGGACGCCGCCTACATCGCCTTGCGCAAGGGTGTGATGGATTACGAGAAACGCCACGGCTACCGCGGCCCGGAAGCCTATATCGAAATTCCGAAAACCAAGGCCGAAGCGGATGATGCGATCGAAACGGAACTGGCCGACCACCCGGACAGCGACGACATCATCGCCGCCATGGTGCTGCAGGCCTCGCCAAAATCGCTGCAGGCAGTCACCTCGGCCGGCGAGGAAATCACCATTACCGGCCCCGGCCTGACCTTCGGCGCGGCCTGGCTGTCGGAAAAAGCGGCGCCGAACCGCCGCATCAAGCGCGGCGCCGTGATCCGCGTCATGCAAGAAGGCAATGCCTGGGTCTTGACGCAGATGCCGGAAGTGCAATCGGCGTTCGTCTCGGCCAGCACCACCGACGGTGCCATCCGCGCCATGGTGGGCGGCTTCGATTACAACCGCAACAAGTTCAACCACGTCACGCAGGCGTGGCGCCAGCCCGGTTCGGCCTTCAAGCCCTTCATCTATTCCGCTTCGCTGGAGCGGGGCCTGTCGCCGGCCACCATCATCAACGATGCGCCGATCTCGTTCGACGCGGGCCAGACGGGCGGCCAGGCGTGGGAACCGAAGAACTACGACAGCAAATACGATGGCCCGATGACCATGCGCAAGGGCTTGATGAAATCGAAAAACATGATTTCCATCCGCATCCTGCACAAGATCGGCGCCAAGTATGGCCAGGAATACGCGACGCGCTTCGGCTTTGACGCGGACAAGAACCCGCCATACCTGACCCTGGCCCTGGGCGCCGGCAACGTGACGCCGTTGCAGATGGCGGGCGCCTATGCCGTGTTCGCCAATGGCGGCTACAAGGTCAACCCGTACCTGATCGCCAAGGTCACCGATAGCGATGGCAATGTCTTGTCGCAAGCCAAGCCGGACCTGGCGGGCGAGGAAGCCAACCGGGTCATCGACGAGCGCAATGCCTTCATGATGAACAGCATGCTCAACGACGTCGTGCGCTTCGGCACGGCCAATAAAGCCATGGCCCTGAAGCGTCCCGACCTGGCCGGCAAGACGGGCACGACCAACGATTCCATCGATGCGTGGTTTGCCGGCTACCAGGCCAAGCTGGTCGGTATCGCCTGGATCGGCTACGACCAGCCGCGCAACCTGGGCAACCGCGAAACGGGCGGCGGCCTGGCCTTGCCGATCTGGATCAGCTACATGGCGAAAGCTCTGAAAAGCATTCCCGTCGAGGAACGCGCCGTGCCGGAAGGCCTGATCCACGTGGGCGACGAGTACTACTATGCGGAAAATCCACCGGGCACGGGCGTAGGCAGCCTTGAAGGCGCGGCGCGCGGCACGCCGGAGGAAGAGAAAGCGAAAGAAGCCGTGAAGAACGAGTTGTTTTAAACGGTAATCATGCAAAAAGGGCAGCCTGCAAAGGCTGCCCTTTTTTTATTGCCACGGCAGTCAGAATTACTTCAGGACCACCGGCGCGCCCGCCTGCTCGCTGGCCATGGCCGACAGGGCCGCGAACAGTTCGGAGCTGTCGCGCGTGTTGATCCACTCGTCGCCCACGCGCTTGTAGTGGAAACCGCCGGAACGGGCGGCCACCCACATTTCGCGCATGGGGGCCTGGCTGTTGACGATGATTTTCGTGCCGTTATCGATGAACTCGATTTCCAGCACATTGCCGCTACGGCTGCATTCGACGTCGAGCACGTCTTCATCGTTCAGCCGGTCCAGCGCCGCCTCGATCTGGGTCAGGGTGGCTTCGGCCAGGGCCAGGAATTCCGATTCGCTCATGCTACACTCCAAAGATCTTAATCAAACCGTGATTCTAATCGTGAAGTCATCCTCAGCGTTTTATATCGGCACCGCCATTGTGGTTTCTAGCGTCCTGGCCGGCTGCGGCCAGACCGGCCCCCTGTACCTGCCCAAGCCACCCGCGGCCAAAGGCGCGCCAGCCAAAGGCTCCGTCGAACCGGCGCCCGTGCCGCCGCCACCGGTGATCGTGCCGGCAACCTAGGTCGAGCGTGCCGGGGTGGCAGCCTTGGCCGCCCTGGCGCTTTTCTCCCGCTTGCTCCAGGCGAAATAAACGCGGATTAACAGCAGTAGCGCGACGATGCTGCCGAACAGGATCGGTTGCGCGAAATTATTCTTGCCCGCCTTCATCCACCAGAAGTGCAAGATGCCCAGCGGCGCGATGATGTAGATCAGCCGGTGCAACCACTGCCAGCGCTTGCCACCCAGTCGTTTGACCATGCCGTTCGTGCTCGTCACGGCCAGCGGAATGAGCAGCACGAAAGCGATAAAGCCTACCGTGATGAACGGACGCTTGAGCACGTCCTTCCACATTTCCTGCACATCGAAAAAGTGATCGAACCATAAAAACGTGGTGAAGTGCAGCGCCGCGTAGAAAAAGGCGAACAGGCCCAGCATGCGCCGCAGCTTGATCAGCCAATTCCACTGCGTGAAGCGGCGCAAGGGCGTCACCGCCAGGCTGATGCACAGGAAATACAGGGTCCAGTCGCCCGTGCCGCGCGTGATGAATTCCAGCGGCTCCACCAGCTGCCCCGTGTACGTCAGCCAGACCATGCGTGCAAACGGCAGCAGCGCCAGCAAAAAGATCAGGCTTTTCAGCAGCGACAACTGCCTGGCTGTGGGATTGAGGGCCATGGTCTTTCCTTAAAAGAACTTCTTCAGATCCATGCCCGCGTACAGGGAAGCGACATCGTTGTAGCCGTTGAACATCAGGGTCTTGCGCTTGCGCGCGAGAAAACCGTCTTCGCCGATGCGCCGCTCGGAAGCTTGCGACCAGCGCGGATGATCGACGTTGGGGTTCACGTTCGAGTAAAACCCGTATTCGGACGGCGCCGACAGGTTCCAGGACGTGCGCGGCTGTTCCTTGACGAAACGGATCTTGACGATGGATTTGGCTGACTTGAAACCATATTTCCACGGCAAGACCATGCGCACGGGCGCGCCGTTCTGGTTCGGCAAGGTTTCGCCATACATGCCCAAGGTCAGCAGCGCCAGCGGATGGTTCGCTTCATCGATGCGCAAGCCTTCCGTATAGGGCCACTGCAGCACGCGGCTGCCCACGCCCGGCATCTGTTTCTTGTCGGCCAGGGTGATGAATTCCACGTATTTGGCATTGCCCGTCGGCTCGACCTTCTTGATGATTTCCGAGAAGGAGTAACCGACCCAAGGGATCACCATCGACCAGCCTTCCACGCAGCGCAGCCGGTAGACGCGCTCTTCCAGCGGCGCCAGCTTCAGCAGCGCGTCGAGGTCCAGGGTCATCGGCTTCTTGACTTCGCCTTCGATGCTGACCGTCCACGGCCGCGTGCGCAGGGTGCCCGCGTTTTGCGCCGGATCGCTCTTGTCCGTGCCGAATTCGTAGAAATTGTTGTAACTGGTGGCATCTTTATAGGCCGTCTGCTTGTCCAGCGCCGAATAGGCGGGATTGAGCTTGGCAGCCAGCTTGGGATTGGTGCCTTGCGCGAACGCTTCGCGGCTGGCCATTTCCAGCAAGGCCGCGCTGGACACGGAGCCCAGCGCCACTTGCTTGATGAAGCTGCGGCGCGATTCGAATACGGCGCGCGGCGTAATTTCGGAAGAATACGGCAACTCAATGCCGTTGGGACTGCGCTTGATCAACATGGCGGCTCCGGAAAAAGGTGATTGGATATACCTTACACCAGTTTTTCCGGGCCGTTCATGACGCTTCTGTCATTAAAGTTTGCCGTAAGAATGCAGGCCAGAGAGGAACATGTTGACGCCCAAGAACGCGAAGGTCGTCACCAGCAAGCCCACAAGCGCCCACCACGAGGCGACGCGGCCGCGCAAGCCCGTCATCAACCGCATGTGCAGCCAGGCTGCATAATTGAGCCAGACGATCAGCGCCCACGTTTCTTTCGGATCCCACGACCAGTAGCCGCCCCATGCTTCGGCCGCCCACAGGGCGCCCAGGATGGTGGCTACCGTAAAGAAAGCGAAACCGACGGAAATAGCCTTGTACATGACGTCGTCGAGCACTTCCAACGACGGCAAACGGTCAACCAGATAGCCGCTCGACTTGAGCAGATAGGCCGCAGCCACCATGGCCGACAGGGCGAAGGTGCCGTAGCCGATGAAGTTGGCCGGCACGTGGATCTTCATCCACCAGCTTTGCAGGGCCGGCACCAGCGGCTGGATTTCTGCCGCGTCGCGCGTGACCGTGTACCACATCAGGAACACGACGGCCGCCGAAATGACCAGCATGACGAAGGCGCCCAGCTGGCGCGTCGCGTAATGCTGCTCGTAGTACAGGTAGAACATGGCCGTGATCAGGGAAAACAGGATGAACACTTCATACAGGTTCGATACGGGGATGTGGCCCACGTCGGCGCCGATCAGGTAAGACTCGTACCAGCGCACCAGCATGCCCGTCAGGCCCAGCACGACGCCGGCCCAGCACAGCAGGGAACCGACGGACGAGCCGAATTCCGAGCGCGCCACCAGGCCGATCCAGTAGAACAGGGTCGACAGCACGAAAAGCGTGCCCATCCACAGGATGGCGGACTGGCTCGACAAGATGTATTTCAGGAAGAATTTCTGGTTCGCCATCTCCAGGTGGCCCGCATACAGCTCGATGGCGAACAGCGACAGCACGGCCGCCACGGGGATCAGCCAGCGCACGGGCTTCCAGTACCACCCCAGCCACGCGAACGTGGGCGCCGCGGCCAGCAGGATGGCTTTTTCATAGATATCCATGAAGGCGCCAAAACGCATCAGGCCGAACAGGGAGGCGGCCAGCAAGCCGGCGCCATACAGCCAATCGATCAGGCTCAGGCGCTTGAAAAATCCTGGTTCCTGCGTATATATTTGCTTGTTTGCCAATTCCATCATTTTCTCCATTCCCGGCGGCGCTGCAGCGTCCCGAAACTCAGCCAATCCAACTCAGCGCAGCTTACGCCGATTGCGGCAGCTTTGCCTTCAAGTTCTCAAATTCTTTTTCAAAATCCAGGGTCTTGCGTTGCGTGCTCATGGCCATCAAGGCCTCGCTGCCGCCCTCGCCATCCTTGATCCACACCCACAGGCGGCGCTCGCGGATATAGAACATGGAAAATACGCCGATCACGAGGAACAGACAACCGAGGTAGACGACGCTCTTGCCCGGCGAACGCGTCACTTGCAGCACGGATGCCTTGATTTCCGTGAAGTCGTCGAGTTGCAGATACACGGGCGCGCCATAGAAGAAGCTGTCGGACAGCGCATTCGTCGCCAGTTGCAGGAAGCGGCCATGCTTGTCATCGGCCTCGATGGCTTTCAAGCCATCCTGGGCACGCGCCGCCTGCCACAAGTCCCACAGGCTGCCATTCAAGATTTTCATGAAGATATCGGCCGCTTTTTCTTGCTCGGCGGCAGGAATTTTCTCCAGGAAACGCGAAATGGCGAGGAAACCGCCCTCTTGCCCATTGCCGGCAAAGATACCCAGGCTTTTCGCGGCCGATTCCTGCAACTGGCCGCGCAAGGCTTCCGCGTTCGCCTGCGGCATGGCGCGCGCCGCATAGCGCGTGGCCGCCTGCTGGCGCAGCGCCGGATCTTGCAGCGCGGCACGCAAGCGCATCCATTCGTTCACGCTGTAATTGTCATCGGCGGGAATGCGCAGATAGCTGAACGGGTCGCTGGGGTTGACGCGCATGCCGGCCAGGAACACCGTCGTGCCATCGACCGTGACGGGCTGCATGTAGTTCTGGTACTCGCGCGCCTGGCCTGTCTTGTCGCGCAATTTGTATTGCACCGAAGGACCGACGTTCTTGAGATCCTTGTTGTTCGCGTTCTTCGCGGCTGAACCGAGGCGCTTGTCCAGGCCGACCGAGAACTTCTCGTTGAAACTTTCCGCCTTGCTGACGGCGCCCACATCCTGGCCCGCGCTGAGGTTTTCCACGTTGAACGGACGGAAACCCGACCATTCCACTGTGTAGGAATTGCCATCGCTGCGCTCGAGCGGCGTGCTGCCGCCCACTTCGCCGCCGATATCGAAGCGTTTCGTCGTCTTGCCCGTCATGGGAAAGCCCGTCAACTTGAGCTTGCTGCCGCCATCCTCAAAGCTGGACTGGTACAGGGCCAGGCCCTTGTACAGCAGCGGCTGGTTGACTTTGATGGTCGCTGGGAAGCTTTTCCCTGTTTCATGATCGGTCACCACGACATCGCTGGCGAACAGCTTCGGCATGCCCGTGCTGTAGAAATCGATATGGAATTTTTTCAGCAGGATGGTGATGGGCAGATCCTGGATCAGCACGCCATCGGCCTGAGGAATGATGGCCGTGTTGCTCGACGAACCTTCCGGAATCATGGTGTTGCCGCGGAACGTAGGATTCGACAGGCTCAAACGGTGCTGGGCGGGAATGTCGGCGATCACGCCGCTGCCGGCAAATGGCGTCTTGCCGAAGAACCACTGTTGCACACGGATCGGCATTTCCGAGTCGAGCAAGCCGCCCACGCAGATGATGACGATGGCGCCGTGGGCAAAGATATAGCCCCATTTATTGGCCGCGCCCCGCTTGGCGGCGACCAAGGTGGCGTTGTCCTTCTCGACCACCTTGGCCGCATAGCCGGCGTCTTTCAGGCGCATCACCATCTGCTGCGCCAGCACGGCGCGTGGCAGCGGCGCCTGCCATTCCAGCTTGTGGTGGAAATTGCGCAACGATTGCTCGCGCACGGTTTCGCGCCAGCTGCGCATGTCCTTGAGCATCTTCGGCGCATTGCGCACGATGCACAGCGAGGTCGAGGCGACGAGGAAACCCATGATGACGAGGAACCACCAGGCCGAATACACGGAATACAGGCTCAGCTTGTCGAAAACGGCGAACCAGAACGGACCGAACTGGTTGACATAATTGGGCATGGGCTCGTTTTGCTTGAGCACGGTGCCAATGATCGATGCGACGGCGATCAGGGTCAGCAGGCTGATCGCAAAGCGCATCGACGAGACCAGCTCGACGAATTCAGCCAGGCTGCGGCGTTGGGTCTTTAACTCGATTCCGGTCGTGCCTGTGCTCATACGTGGATACTCATACGGGATATGCAATCTTCAAGAAAATGTAGGCATGGAGCAGAGTGTTTCTCCGCGCAAGGCGGCAGCATACTCCTGTTTGGCCCCTGCCATGAAAAAGGGCAGCCCGTTGAGACGGCCGCCCTTGTTCACGCGCGCTGCTGCGCCTGGCAATCTCTTGCCACTATGAAAACTTACTTCAGGCCGGCGATATAATCGGCCACGGCGGCGATCTCGTCATCCGACATGCGGGCGGCGATGGTGTGCATTTCCGCGCTGTTCTTGCGGGCATCGGCCTTGGTGCTGCGGAACATCGTCAACTGGGCCACCGTGTAATCCTGATGCTGGCCGGCGATGCGCGGATACTGGACGGGAATGCCATTGCCCATCGCGCCATGACAGCTGGCGCAGGCTGCAACTTGCTTGGAAGCAATGCCACCACGGTAGATTTTCTTGCCCAGGTCGATCGTATCCTTGTTTTTCGCGGCACCCGGCTTGGACAGCTGCGTGCCCAGGTAGGCAGCGATATTCTTCTTGTCGGCGTCGCTGAGCATCTTCGCGTACGTCGTCATGACGGGCTGGTTGCGCTGCGGCGTCGTGAAGTCGACCAATTGCTTGTAGATATAGCTTTCGTGCTGACCGGCCAGCTTCGGATTGACCGTGATGGTCGAATTGCCGGCCGCGCCATGGCAGGAGACGCAGGCAGGCAGACCGCGCGCCGCATCGCCATCGGCGTACAGGGTAGCGCCCTTGGCAGCGTCAGCCTTGACGGCCGGTTTCGGTGCTTCGACCGCAGAGGCAGTTGCCGATACAGCCAGCAAAGCGAGCAGCATGGATTTGAACAACGGTGAAAACGCACGATTCATTCAGGCACCCTGAGACAGTGAGAAATTAGTGGTGGACATTGCCGCGCCCTGTGGATTTTTGCTTTATTTTCAGGGCCGCAAGCCGCATCGCTGCTACGCCGGCAACAATAAACAACCCCTTATTGTACAATAGCTTCTTGGCGTTATCGCTCCCTTATCGCTCCCTTTTGTTGCTTTACTACTCCCATGTCAAAACTCTGGCAAGCCCGCTTCTTTACGACCGTCAACCAATTGCGTGACCTGCCCGATACCACGGTGCCGGAAATCGCCTTTGCCGGCCGCTCCAATGCCGGTAAATCGACCGCCATCAACATCTTGTGTAATCAGAAAGGCTTGGCGTTCGCCTCCAAGACACCTGGCCGTACCCAGCACATCAACTACTTCTCCATCGGCGGCGCCCATGTGGCGCAGCACCGCAAGGATGCCACCATCGTCGAAGAGATCGAATGCCTGTTGGTCGACTTGCCGGGCTACGGCTATGCGGAAGTATCGGGCTCGGCCAAATTGCACTGGCAGCGCCTGCTGGGCGACTACGTGCAGCGCCGCGAACAATTGGCCGGCTTGATCCTGATCATGGATTCGCGCCGCCCGTTCACCGACCTGGACATCCAGATGCTGGAATGGTTCGCCCCGACGGGCAAACCGATCCACTGCATCCTGACGAAAGTCGATAAGCTGAACCGCAACGAATCCGTGAATGCCTTGCGCCAGGCGAAAGCCAAGCTCGACAGCTACGTGGATGAAGACGGCGTTGGCTTCCCGTTCACTGTGCAACTGTTCTCGGCTCTGAAAAGAGTCGGCATCGACGAAGCCAATGACAAGATCATGGAACTGGCCGGCATCAGCGAAGACGGCGCGGCCCAGATGGTCGAACTGATCGAGATGGAAGACGACGTCGAGCCGGAAGCGGGAACCGACAAACCGGCTTGATCGAGATCAACGCTGCGTAAAAAAGGCTGCCCGTTCACACGACGCAGCCTTTTTTTATTGCAGCGCGTCCTGGCGCCTAGCGCCGTCCCGGCCCAGAGCGCTTCTCGGAAAAGAATTCCTGGCGCAGGAACGCCGTCAGCTCGGCCGTGTCTTCCACCCTGGCGCTGAGGTTGACGTTACGCCCCAGGCGCCGCGATTCCCACACGAAATCACCAGGTTTTTCGGCACGGATCAGCTGAATCATCTTCTTGATGATGGCCGATTCGATATCGGGTTCATTGCCCAGTTCGACTTTTTCCTGCTTCAGCCAATTGCGCTTGAAGTTGCCATTCCAGCCCTTGAACTTGACTTCCGCGCTGAACGAGGTCTGGTTGACGATGGAAAACACGCCGCCCGAATCCTCGCGGTCGCTGCCGGAATTGCGTCCCTGGGCACCGGCGATATTCGCCTTGGCCACGCGCATGGCGCGGTCGTTTTCGCTTTCCTCGGCCGGCGGCGTGGGGTTTTGCGCCTCGCGCTGCTTGCGGCGCTGCTCGATCATCGAGCTCATGTCTTCAGCCGGCGGCGGCGGCAACGGCACTTTCGACACCAGCGGCGGCGTGTAGGTTTCCAGTTTCGGCTTGTCGCGCGGCACGTCTTTTGTCACCACGCGCTTGCTCGGGGCCGGCGGCGGTTTCACCTTGGCCACTTTCGTGTCCTTCGGTTTCGGTGTGGGCTTCGGTTGCGGCTTGTCTTTCAGCGGCGCGATGTAGACCATCGCGCTTTCCTTCTTCGGCGGCGGAATCTTTTCGATCGTGTCGCTGCGCAACAGGACATACGCCGCCAGCAGCACGTGCAGCAAGACGGACACGCCGAGCGCCACCTTGCGCGTCGTGCTGGTCCTGGACCCGTAGGCCGGTGGTGGCTGGATCACTTGCCCGCAGGTGGGGCAAACATCGGAATCGGCAGCCAACAAATGGGTCGTGTCATGCAAAATGAATCGTGCTTTCTGTGTAGCGAAGAAATAACATTACAGGGCAGCCATAGTGCCAGAGTCCCTTGCTTTTGGGAACACTTCCTCGGCCTTTCCAACCCGAAGCGTACAGGATAGCGACATTCCTTGCAGCGCTGACCAGAGTACCCGAGCCCTCCCTTGACGGTTGTTACCGTATGTATCACTGCCCATACAAAACCGGCGCCCCATTCACGCAGGAAGGGGACGCCGGTCACGGGTCACGCAAGTGCTCACGTACTCAAGCCTTGTTGTCGAGCGCCACCAGTTGCTCGTCCGTCATCGGCCCCGTGCCGCTGTACTTGTCCAGGAACAAATAGATGACGGGAGTGATGAACAGGGTAATCACTTGCGAGAACAGCAATCCGCCGACCACGGCCAGGCCCAGCGGCTGGCGCAGCTCGGCGCCGGCGCCCAGGCCCAGGGCGATCGGCAAGGCGCCCATCAGGGCTGCCGCCGTCGTCATCATGATGGGACGGAAACGCAAAATGCACGCCTGGCGGATGGCCTCAGGTGGGCTCATGCCTTCGTTGCGCTGCGCATGCAGGGCGAAGTCGATCATCATGATGGCGTTTTTCTTGACGATACCGATCAGCATCAGGATACCGATGATGGCGATCATGGTCAGGTCCATGCCGAACAGGCGCAGGGTCAGCAGCGCGCCCACGGCCGCCGATGGCAAGCCGGCCAGGATGGTCAGCGGGTGGATATAGCTTTCATACAGCACGCCGAGCAGCACATAGATCACGACCAGCGCGGCAATGATGAGGATGATCTGACTAGCCTGCGAGCTCTGGAACACGGCCGCGTCGCCGCCATAGCGCGTGATGATGGAGGCCGGCAAGCTCATGTCCTTGGCCATCGCATCGATCTTGCCCGTGGCGATGCCCAGCGGCACGTCCGGCGCCAGGTTGAAGGCGATGGTGACGGCCTGCAACTGCCCCTGGTGGTTGACGGACGTGGGCCCGATCGTGCGTTCCACATAGGCAATACTCGACAGTTTCACCAGTTCGCCCGTCTTGCTGCGTACGGACACGCGCGTGAGCGCATCGTCATACTGGCGGTCGGCCGTGGCCGCCTCCAGGATCACGTAATAGCTGGCGGCCGATGAATAGATGGTCGACACTTGCCGCTCGCCAAAGGCGCTGTACAGGGCCGTGCGGATATCGGACATTTGCACGCCCAGCAGGTTGGCCTTGTCGCGGTCGATTCGAAGCGATGCCTGCAAGCCCTTGATCTGCGAATCGCTGGTGACGTCGCGGAAGGCGGGATCCGTACGCATGCCGGCAATAAACTTTTCCGCCCAGTCATTCAGGGCGTCGGGACTGACACTTTGCAAAGTGTACTGGTAGCGGCTCTTGCTCTGGCGCCCGCCCAGCTGCAAGTTTTGCACGGGCCGGAAATACACGGCCATGCCGGGCACGGTGCCCGCCGCGCGGCGCAGGTTTTCCAGCACCACGGGCATTTTCGGCCGCTCGCTGCGCGGCTTCAAGACCATGAACATGCGGCCCGTGTTGCCGCCGCCGACGAACGACGTCACGTCCTGCACGCTCGGGTCCGCCTTGAGCACGGCCGCCACGCGCGCTTGCAAATCCTGCAGCGCCGCAGAGGAGATGTCTTCCGACGCTTCCGTATTTACCTGGATCTGGCCCAGGTCTTCCTCGGGGAAGAATCCTTTCGGAATGGTCGCGTACAGCAGCACCGTCAGCGCAAAGGTGCACACGGCAACGAACAGCACCACGTTGCGGTGCGCCAGGGCCTTGTCGAGCAGATGCACATAGCCGTTGCGCAATGCCGTGAAACCCGCTTCGAAATGGCGGCCGATAAAGGTTTTCTCGCCATGGCTCGGGTCGCTGTCATTATGCTCGCGCGAGTCGGCAGGCAGGAAGCGGCTGGCCAGCATCGGCACCAGGGTCAGCGACACAATGGCGGACACCAGCACGGCCAGCGAGACGACGACGGCGAACTCATGGAACAGCAAGCCGATCACGCCCGGCATGAAGAAGATGGGGATGAACACGGCCACCAGCGAGACGGAAATCGAAATGATGGTAAAGCCCATCTCCTTCGCCCCTTCGAGGGCCGCGCGTATCGGTTTCTTGCCCATCTCGATATGGCGCACGATGTTTTCCAGCACCACGATGGCATCGTCGACGACGAGGCCGACGGCCAGGGTGATGCCCAGCAGGGATACGTTGTCGAGGCTGTAGCCGAGCCAGTACAGCAGGGCCAGCGCGCCGAGCAGCGAGATCGGCATGGTGACGGCCGGAATGAAGGTGGCGGCCGCGCGGTGCAGGAACAAAAAGATCACCAGCACCACCAGCACCACCGTCAGGGCCAGGGTCAGATTCACGTCGTGGATGGCTTCGCGGATCGACAGCGAGCGGTCGTTGACCAGGCTGATCTGTATCGACTGCGGCAATTGCTCCTTGAAGCCCGGCAGCAATCGGCGCACGCCATCGACCACTTGCACGGTGTTGGCGTCCGGTTGGCGCTGCACCATCAGGCTGATCGAGCGCTCGCCATTGAAACTGCCGACGGCCTTGATCGATTGAAAGCTGTCTTCCACCTCGGCCACGTCTTTCAGGCGCACGGGCTGGCCATTGCGGCTGGCGACGATCAGTTCGGCAAAATCGGCCGCTTTCATCATTTGCGGATTGCCCTGGATGGTCAGGGTCTGGCTGGGGCCGTCAAGGATGCCCAGCGGGGAATTCGTGTTCGAGGTGCGCAAGGCAATGGCCAGCTCGTCCATCGTCAGGTTGCGTGCATTCATCAGGTCGGCACGGGCGCGCACACGCACGGCAAAGCGCTTCTGGCCATTGACGATGACCTGGGCGACGCCGGGCAGGGTCGACAGGCTCGGCGCGATCAGGTTTTCCGCATAATCGTTGAGGTCCGACAAGTTCAACGAAGGCGACGTCATCTGGATGAACAGCACCGGCGCATCGGCCGGATTGACCTTGCGGTAGGACGGCAAGTCCGTCATTTCCGTCGGCAACTGGCGCTGCGCGCGCAGCAGGGCCGCCTGCACGTCGACGGCCGCCTCGTTGACATTGATGCTGGCGTCAAACTCCAGGGTCAGCGAGGTATTGCCCAGGGTACTCGTGGATGTGATCAGGCTGAGGCCGGAAATGGTGGAAAATTGTTTTTCCAGCGGCAAAGCCACCGACGAAGCCATGGTTTCCGGGCTGGCACCGGCCAGGTCGGCACTCACGTTGATGACGGGCGTGTTGTAGCTCGGCAAAGCCGCCACGGGAATTTGCAGGTAGGCCAGCACGCCGGCCAGGATGATGGAGAGGGACAGCAGCACCACCATGACGGGGCGGCGGATGCTCAGTTCGGACAGGTTCATGCTGGCTTGCCCTGCGCTGCGGCGGCGCCATCGGCAGCCTTGTGTTTTTCCGCCAGGCGCACCTTGCTACCCGGACGCAAATTCTGCTTGCCATCGACGATGACTTTTTCATCGCCGGACAGGCCGGTGACGACGGTGTTCGGTCCGAATGCGTACACGCGGGCAACCTTGCGCATCTTGGCCGTGCTGTCCGCTTCCATCGAGTACACAAACGTACCGGCGGTACTCGTGATGATGGCGTTTTGCGGGATCACCAGCGCATCCTTGAGGGTGCGCACGGTCAGCTGCGTATTCACGTACTGGCCTGGCCACAAGTCGGTGCCGCCATTATTGAAGCGGGCCTTGATCTTGATCACGCCCGTGGCGGGATCGACGGCATTGTCGATAAAGTTCAGCTTGCCGTCGAGCTGCTTGCCGCCCGCGTCCGACAACAGCGCCGTGACAGGCACCTCGCCCGCCTTTTGCGCCGCCAGCAAGCCGGACAAGCTGCTTTCCGGCAAGGTGAAGGCCACATCGATCGGGTCGAGCTGGGTGATGCTGGTCAGCGACGTGGTCGGCTGCACCAGGCTGCCCGCGTAGACATTAATGGCGCCCACCCGCCCCGCCTGCGGTGCGCGCAGGACGGTGTAGCTGGAATCGACCTGGGCGGCGCGCAAGGCGGCCTGGTCGGCGGCCAGCAAGGCGCGTGCCGCGTCGAGCTGGCTTTGCAGGGTGTCGACGGCGCCCTGGGCGATGAAATTCTTGCTCAGCAAATCCTGGTTGCGCTTGAGCTGGCGCTCGAAATCCTGTACCGAGGCGCGGTCGCGCAAGACCTGCGCCTGTGCCTTGTCGACATTCGCATGCTCGCTGCGCGCGTCCAGCGTAAACATCAGCTCGCCCTGCTTGACGAACTGGCCTTCGCGTATATGCACCTTGCTAATCGTGCTGGTCGTCTGCGGGTGCAAGTCGACGCTGCTGATCGGCATCACGCTGCCATTGGCTTGCAGCACCATCGGCACATCCTCCCGCACGGGCGCGACCACGCTCACCGTCGTCGGCGCCTGCCCGCCCTTGCCCCCTTTGCCATCCTGCCCACCGGCCGCCGCGCCGGACGGATGAGTGAAATACCAGATGCCGCCACCGATACACAGGGCCGCAGCCACGAGGATTGCCAGACTAGTCTTTTTCATTGTTCTGTCACGCTGTCGCAGCGCAGGGCTGCAGGTTGAATGTAGTTGCCAGGGAGGCATAAAGCACAATATTGTCGCACGGAAATGCTCACTTTCCTGCGTAATACTCTGGCACGATGAGGGTGACTTCCAGTCCACCGTCGACGTGATTGGACAGCAAAACCGTGGCGCCGTGCTGCTCGGCGATATTGCGCGCGATGGTCAGGCCCAGGCCCGTGCCGCCCGACTCGCGCGAACGCGACGTCTCGATACGGTAAAACGGTTCGAACACCTTGGCCAGCTGATCTGGCGCAATGCCCGGCCCGCCATCACGGATGCGGATGCGCGCGGCACCGGGGATGCGCTCGACGGTGACTTGCGCGTACTGGCCATATTTGACGGCATTGTCGATCAGGTTCACCAGGCAGCGCCGCATGGCGATCGGGCGCGCCATCAAGGCCATACTGGCTTGCCCGGCCAAGGTGACATTCTGGCCGGCATCGGCCGCGTCGGAGCAGACGCTGTCCAACAGGGAATCGAGATCGAGCGCCTGCATCGCTTCCGTGCTATCCATCGAGCGGGCCAGGTCCAGCCCTTCCTTGACCATGCTCTGCATGGCAGACAGGTCGCCCACGAGGCGGTCATACAATTCCGTATCGGCCACTTTTTCCAGACGCAGGCGCAAACGCGTGAGCGGCGTCTGCAAGTCATGCGTGATGGCGGCCAGCATCTGTGTACGCTGGGAAATGTGCTGGCGGATGCGCGCCTGCATGGCGTTGAAGGCGGCGCTGGCCTGGCGGATTTCGCTGGCGCCCGACAGGGTCAGCGGCGGGTGGTTGATGTCGTTGCCCAGGTCTTTCGCCGCCTGCGCCAGCTGCTTGAGCGGGCGCATGGTCATGCGCGTGACCAGGTAGGCGAGGATGGCAATGCTGATCAGGAAAGGCAGCAAGGTCATCCAGTCGTTATGTTCATTGAATGGCGGCTGCTGGCGCGGCGGCAAGACCATCAGGCGCAGCACGTGGCCATCCTGCATGCGCACGTCGAGGTTTTCGCAGGTGCCGCCCCATGGCTTGGCGGAAAACATGCCCGGTGATTTACGCGGTTCGATACAGGCGGCCGGGCGTTCGGCCAGCGCGCTGACCTTGAAACCTTCACCCAGTTTGGCTTGCAGGGCGGTGGAAAATTCCGTCGGCTTGCCCGGTACATGCTCGACATCGGGACGCAATTCCAGACGCACGCTGCCCTTGTTGGCCACCTTCAGGTAGGCGGCGCGCGAGGCCAGCGGCACCACGTCGGCCGCCATCACCAGCTGCTCGGCCCGCTCGACGGCGTGGTAATCGCGGTATTGCTCGATGGCGCGCTGGCGTTCGCCCACGGCCAGCCACTGCGTCAGCGCGGCCGAAGCGACGATGCCGATCAGCAAAAACACGAAGACTCTGCCCGTCATCGAGCCCAGGAAGGCCTTCACGCGTGCGGCTCCACATTGACCTGGCCGGCCAGCACGTAGCCGCCGTTGCGCACGGTCTTGATGATTTGCGGCAAGCGCGCGTCTTCGCCGAGTTTTTGCCGCAGGCGGCTGATCTGGATATCGATCGAGCGGTCGAACGGGTCCGCGTCGCGGCCCTGCGTCAGGTTCAGCAGCTGGTCGCGGTTGAGCACGCGGTTCGGGTGCTCGAGGAAGACGCGCAGCAGGCGGAATTCCGCGCCCGACAGCATGATCACCAGGCCGCTGGGATTGAGCAGGTGGCGCGCCGTCAAGTCCAGGGTCCAGCCGGAAAAGCGGATTTGCTGCGCCTTGTCCGACGGCACGTTCGACGGCATGGCATGGCTGCGGCGCAACACGCTGCGTATGCGCGCCAGCAATTCGCGCGGCTCGAACGGTTTCGGCAAATAATCGTCGGCGCCCATTTCCAGGCCCAGGATGCGGTCCAGCGGTTCATTGCGCGCCGTCAGCATGATCACCGGCACCGTCGATTGGGCGCGCAGCTTGCGGCACAAGGTCAGGCCGTCGTCACCGGGCAGGTTCAAGTCGAGCACGATCAAATCGGGCCGCGTTTCATCGAGGATTTTCCACATGGCCGTGCCATCTGCCGCGCCCAGGGTGCGGTAGGCGTTCGTTTCCAGGTAGTCCGCCAGCAAGCTGCGGATATCGCGGTCATCGTCGACGATGAGAATTGTAGAAGTGGGTTCCATGGTACGAATTATCCCCACTTCCCCCGGCCTTGCACAACGCATTTGTATCGTCTTGTATATAGAAGACCCGAAGAAACATATAGATACAAACTGTCTGGCAGCGGACACTTCGGGGAAACATGGCGCGTCCAACATGGATTCATGTGCAGCGACATGTACATCCCTCACTTTACAAAGGAATCCAGATGAACGCCTCAATGAAGACTTTACGCAAGAATTTGATCATCGCCATGAGCGTACTCGGCATGAGTGCGGCATCGCTGACCGTCCACGCCCAGGAAGCGGCCGCCAGCGCGCCTGCCGCCAGCACCAAGATGCAACATGAAGGCCAGCGCGGCCAGCACCGCGGAGGCAATCCCGCCGAACGCATGGCCAAGTACCAGGCCCGCCTGCACGACAAGCTGAAGCTGACGGCCGCCCAAGAACCGGCCTGGGCCACGTTCACGGCCGCCAACGCACCGAAAAAGCCGATGGGCGACTGGAAAGCCAAGCGCGAAGCGATGGCCAAGCTGTCGGCGCCGGAACGCATGGAACAATGGATCGCCATGTCGAAGGAACGCATCGCCGACCAGGAAAGCCGATTGGCCTCGCTGAAAACGTTCTACGCCGTGCTGACGCCGGAGCAAAAGAAAGTGTTTGACGACAGCGTGCCTGGCGGCAAAGATGGTGGAATGCGCGGCCACCATCGTGGTCATGGTGCGCACCATAAAGCAGGCTGAGCGCAGGTCGGATTAGCGGCGGAACGCCGCGTAATCCGACAACCTTGTTGATGTGTGCGGTGATGTCGGGTTACGCCCTGACGGGCTAACCCGCCCTACTCCTCCAGCTTGCGCAACGAGGTAAGGAAAGTGGCCGCATTCTGAAAGCCGATCACGCGCGACTGGGCGATTTCCTGTCCCTGCGGGTTGAACATGATGATGCCCGGCGGACCGAACAGCTGAAAACGTTTCAGCATGGCCTTGTCGTCCGCGTCATTGGCCGTCACGTCCACTTGCAGCAGCACGGCTTTCCCCATCTTCTCGCGCACGGCGGGATCGACGAAGGTCAGTTTTTCCATCTCGATGCACGACACGCACCAGTCCGCATAAAAGTCCAGCAAGGCCGGCTTGCCGTTCAGCTGTGCCAGCGCCGCATCGAGCTGCGCCACGGTCTTTACACGCGTAAATGGTTGCGCATGGACCTGGCCACCACCGAGGTGCGCCAGCGGCGCCAGCGGGTCGCGGCCACCGCTGGCCACACCGACCAGTTGCATCGCACCCAGCACGGCGAACACGACGCCGAAGGCCTTGGCGACCCAGGCGTTCTTCGCGCCGCTCTTGCCCACCAGCAGATACATGCCGTAGCCGACGAACAGCACCGTCCAGCCCAGCATCTGCACGGCGCCCGGCAGCACGGGCGAGACCAGCCACCAGGCCACGCCCAGCTGCAGCACGCCAAAGAAGCGCTTGACGGCATCCATCCACGCGCCCGCGCGCGGCAACAAGGTGCCGGCCGACACGCCCACCAGCAGCAGCGGCACGCTCATGCCCACGGCCATGGCAAACAGGGCGCTGCCACCGATGACGACGTCGCGCGTCTGGCTGATGTACAGCAAGGCGCCAGCCAGCGGCGCGGCCACGCATGGCCCCACGATCAAGGCGGAAATGGCGCCCATGACGAACACGCCCGCCAGGCGGCCCGACGATTGCTGGTTCGACACGGACGTCAGCTTGCCTTGCAGGAAAGCCGGCACTTGCAGCTCATAAAAACCGAACATCGACAGGGCCAGGCCCGCCATCAGCAAGGCAAAGAAACCGAGCACCCACGGGTTTTGCAGTTGCGCCGCCAGGCCTTCGCCCGCCAGGCCGGCCGCCACGCCCAGCGCCGTGTAGACGATGGCCATGCCCAGCGCATAGGTCAGCGACAGCAGCAAGCCGCGCGAGCGGCTGACCTTGGCGCCATCGCCGATGATGATCGACGACAAGATCGGCACCATCGGCAGCACGCACGGCGTAAAGGCGAGGCCCAGGCCCAGCAGCATGAACAGGGGCACGATGACGAGCAGCTTGCCGCCCTTCAGTGCCGCTTCGATCTTGCCCATTTCGCTTTGCGCAGGCGCGGCGCTTGCCGCTACGGGGGCCGCCGCCACCGGCTCGGCCGTGCTGGTGATGTCCGCCTGGGGAATGCTCATCACGGACACGCCAGGCGACGCTTGCGCCTGCGGACCGTTGACGGCAGCCGTGTCGACGGCGGGAGCTGCCGGCAAGGCGAATTTCGACGGCAAGCCGCCCGGCGCCATGCTCTGGCCGCCACCACCGCCCACCAGCTGGGCCGTGGCATCCTGCGGCGCATAACACAGGCCCTTGTCGGAGCAGCCCTGGCCCGTCGCCTTCAGGGTGAACGCGCCGGCCGCTTCCACGGGAATCGTGATGGTCAGCGTCTTGCGGAACGTTTCCACGTTCTTCTGGAAAGTATCGTCAAACTTGACTTTGCCAGCCGGATACACGGGCGTGCCCAGCTTGGCGCCCACGGCCTCGAACTTGAAGCGCTCGTGGTACATATAATAGCCATCGGCGATCACATAGGTGACGGCGATGGTGGACGGATCCTGCATGCGGGCGGAAAACTTGAAGGCCAGCTCGGGATCGAGGAATTCATCGTCGGCACGGGCATGATTGGCGCCAAAGACGGCCATGGCCAGCAGCAAGCTGGTGGCAAACCACAGCAACAGTTGACGTAGGGGAGCGGCGCGCGCGGTGGCGCTGGAGGGGAAACGGGACATGAACGACCTTTTTCTGCGGCATCAGCTGTGCCATTCAACAAGAGACGCGCGGGGCGTGCAGTGGCTGCAGGGCCGGCGCGAAAGAAGAATAGTACACCGCAGCAAGGATAGCTGCAGCAGAAAACAAAAAAGCCAGGCTAAGCCTGGCTTTTCTTGAAGCGGCTACTGGGATTACTCGCCAGCAACTTCAACTGCTTCGGTCGTATCTGGACGATCCATCAGTTCAACGAACGCCATAGGAGCGTTATCGCCGACGCGGAAACCCATTTTCAGGATACGTACATAACCACCGTTACGGTTGGCGAAACGTGGGCCCAGTTCAGCGAACAGTTTGACGACCATTTCACGGTCGCGCAGGCGGTTGAAGGCCAGACGCTTGTTTGCCAGGGAGTCGGTTTTGCCCAGGGTCAGAATTGGCTCGACAACGCGGCGCAGTTCTTTTGCTTTTGGCAGGGTGGTTTTGATCGCTTCGTGACGCAGCAGCGATACTGTCATGTTGCGCAGCATTGCCAGACGGTGGGACGAGGTACGATTCAGTTTACGGAGGCCGTGACCGTGACGCATGGTAAATCCTTTCGGTAGTGAGTTTAAATCCAGTTCTTCGATCAATGAAACCAGGGTTTCATCGCGGACCGGTTTGGTACTTCAAAAATAAAAGCCTGGGACACCTGTCCCAGGCAGTTTGCTACAAACTTCGAATTACTTTTCCAGGCCGGCAGGCGGCCAGTTTTCCAGCTTCATGCCCAAGGTCAAGCCGCGCGATGCCAGCACTTCCTTGATTTCGTTCAGGGACTTGCGGCCCAGATTTGGCGTTTTCAGCAGTTCGTTTTCCGAACGTTGGATCAGGTCGCCGATGTAGTAGATGTTTTCCGCTTTCAGGCAGTTCGCCGAACGCACGGTCAACTCCAGATCGTCGACTGGACGCAACAGGATAGGATCGACCAGCGGAGCGCGCGATGGCGCTTCGGCGGCGGCTTCCGTGCCTTCCAGGGCGGCGAACACATTCAACTGGTCCACCAGAACGCGGGCCGACTGGCGGATCGCTTCTTCCGGCGAGATCACGCCGTTGGTTTCGATGTTGATGATCAGCTTGTCCAGGTCGGTACGCTGTTCAACGCGGGCCGATTCAACGAAGTACGATACACGGCGCACTGGCGAGAACGACGCATCCAGAATGATGCGGCCGATGGTCTTGTTCGTGTCTTCCGACAGGCGACGCACGTTACCAGGAACGTAGCCGCGGCCTTTTTCAACCTTGATCTGCATGTCCAGCTTGCCACCAGCGGTCAGGTGGGCGATCACGTGGTCAGGGTTGATCAGTTCGACGTCATGCGGCAGGTCGATGTCGGAGGCCAGGATCGCGCCTTCGCCTTCTTTTTTCAGGGTCAGGGTTACCGAATCGCGGTTGTGGACTTTGAAAACCACACCCTTCAAGTTCAGCAACAGATCGACGACGTCTTCTTGCACGCCATCGAGGGAGGAATATTCGTGGACGACGCCAGCGATCGTCACTTCGGTCGGCGCGTAGCCTACCATCGACGACAGCAGGACGCGGCGCAACGCGTTACCCAATGTGTGGCCATAGCCGCGCTCGAACGGTTCCATCACGACTTTGGCGTGACCTGCACCGAGAGCTTCAACATCGATAATACGTGGCTTCAACAAACTGTTTTGCATGAAATGTCCTTTTCAATACCCTCGGCTCATTACACCGATAAGGCTGATGGCATTAGTGAAACGCCCACTTTACAAAAGCAAAGTGGGCGGAGATCTTGCTACTGACTACTATTAACGCGAGTACAGCTCGACGATCAGCGATTCGTTGACGTCGTTAGCGATTTCGTTACGCTCTGGCAGGGACTTGAAGGTACCTTCCATTTTCTTGGCATCAACCGAAACCCAGCTAGGCATACCAACTTGTTCAGCCAGCGACAGTGCTTCAACGATACGCACTTGCTTTTTCGATTTTTCACGAACAGCAACGATGTCGCCAACTTTGACTGCGTACGAAGCGATGTTCACAACGATACCGTTCACGGTGAACGCTTTGTGGCTGACCAATTGACGCGCTTCAGCGCGGGTCGAGCCAAAGCCCATGCGGTAGCAAACGTTGTCCAGACGCGTTTCCAGCAACTTCAACAGCGTTTCGCCGGTGTTGCCTTTACGACGGTCTGCTTCAGCGAAGTAGCGGCGGAATTGACGTTCCAGCACGCCGTACATGCGCTTGACTTTTTGCTTTTCGCGCAGTTGGTTACCGTAGTCCGAGGTGCGGGCGCCGGATTTGACACCGTGCTGGCCTGGCTTGACGTCCAGTTTGCACTTGCTGTCCAGCGAGCGACGTGCGCTCTTCAGGAACAGGTCTGTACCTTCACGGCGGGAAAGTTTTGCTTTAGGTCCGATATAACGTGCCACGATACTTCCTTTTTTTAAATGATAACGCCCCAGCCACATGCATGATCAAACACACTGATGCGGTTAGGCGCTAGTCTGATTTGGTTTCAATCAGACGGTGGCTGAAAACGAAAAACCCGTCAAACAGAATTTGACAGGCAAGAACAGCCGGGCAGTATAACCGTTTCCGGCTCCCTGCTCCAGCGTTTTCACACAACTGTACTGAGTTACAACAGACAGCAAAGCAGCTGGCGCCGAAGCGCCCTCTGCAACACTATCTTAGATACGACGACGTTTCGGTGGACGGCAACCGTTGTGCGGTACCGGCGTCACGTCCTGGATCTCGGTGATCTTGATGCCCAGGTTGTTCAGCGCGCGAACGGCGGATTCACGACCAGGACCTGGGCCCTTGATACGTACTTCCAGGTTCTTGACGCCACACTCAACAGCCACTTTACCAGCGGCTTCCGCGGCGACCTGCGCTGCGAATGGGGTCGATTTACGCGAACCCTTGAAGCCTGCACCGCCGGAGGTAGCCCACGACAAGGCATTGCCTTGACGATCGGTGATGGTAATGATGGTGTTATTGAACGATGCGTGGACATGTGCGATGCCTTCAGCGACGTTCTTTTTAACTTTTTTACGCACGCGTGCTGATGCGGCGTTATTTTGCGACTTAGCCATAATTATTCCCTAGCGGATTATTTTTTCAGCGATTGAGCGGCTTTACGCGGTCCCTTGCGGGTACGTGCGTTCGTACGCGTACGCTGGCCACGGCAAGGCAGACCCTTACGATGACGCATGCCGCGGTAGCAACCCAGATCCATCAAACGCTTGATGTTCATGGACAGTTCACGACGCAGATCGCCTTCGACGATGAATTTACCTACTTCATCGCGCAGCTTTTCCAGTTCGCTGTCATCCAGATCTTTGATCTTTTTGTTGGTTGCTACACCGGTCGATGCACAGATTTTCTCTGCGCGTGGACGGCCCACACCGTAGATGGCCGTCAGGCCGATAACGGTATGCTGATGATTTGGGATATTAACCCCTGCAATACGTGCCATTTGTTATTCCTCGATTAACCTTGACGCTGCTTGTGACGTGGTTCCACGCAGATAACGCGGACTACGCCTTTGCGCTTGATGATCTTGCAGTTGCGGCAGATCCGCTTGACTGATGCGAGAACTTTCATTTTTGGGCTCTTTCTTTCGCTTCTTTGGTTTGATTCAGTGTGTTACTTGGTACGGAACACAATGCGGGCTCGGCTCAGGTCGTACGGCGTTAACTCCACCGTCACCTTGTCTCCAGGGAGAATGCGAATATAGTTCATCCGCATTTTACCTGAAATATGCCCGAGCACCACGTGTCCGTTCTCCAGCTTCACTCGAAATGTTGCATTTGGGAGATTCTCAAGAATCTCGCCCTGCATCTGTATGACGTCGTCTTTTGCCATTCGGTATGTTTACCGCGCTTAACGCGTCGGAATTCCGCCCTTGAAATTTGCTTTGCGCAGCAGTGAATCATATTGCTGCGACATCACGTAGTTCTGTACTTGCGCCATGAAATCCATGGTGACAACTACAATAATCAATAAAGAAGTACCGCCGAAATAGAATGGTACTTTCCACTGGGCTTGCATAAATTCCGGCAATAAACACACCAGGGTGATGTAGACTGCGCCGGCAAGTGTCAAGCGTGTCAGGATCTTGTCGATGTAACGGGCTGTCTGCTCGCCTGGACGAATCCCGGGAATGAACGCACCGCTTTTCTTCAAGTTATCCGCTGTTTCCTTGCTGTTAAAGACCAGCGCTGTATAGAAGAAACAGAAAAACACGATCGCCACTGCGTACAACAGCGCATGGATAGGCTCACCAGGCCCCATCGATGCTGCCAAATCTTTCAAGAACCGCACCGCAGGGTTAGCGTTGTCGGCGCCCTTTGAAAACCAGTCCACGATAGTGGCCGGGAACAAGATGATCGAAGAAGCAAAGATCGGCGGGATCACGCCGGCCATGTTCAGCTTCAACGGCAAATGGCTGGTTTGACCGCCATAAATCTTGTTGCCTACCTGGCGCTTCGCGTAATTGACCAATATTTTGCGCTGACCACGTTCGACGAATACAACGAAGTACGTTACCAGTGCTACCAGGATCACGATGAAAATCGCGCTGAAGCTGCCGATCGAACCATTCGACACCTGAGTGAACAAGCCACCCAACGCCGACGGCAGACCTGCTGCAATCCCGGCAAAAATGATGATCGAGATGCCATTCCCCAAGCCACGCTCGGTAATTTGCTCACCCAACCACATCAAAAACATTGTTCCGGTCAACAAAGTGACGACCGTCACGAAGCGGAATGCAAGACCAGGTTCCAACACCAGACCAGCTTGCGACTCCAGTGCGACTGCAATGCCTAACGCTTGGAACAGTGCCAGGGCAACCGTGAAATACCGGGTGTACTGGGTGATCTTGCGACGACCTGCTTCGCCTTCTTTTTTCAACGCTTCCATCTGCGGTGACACGATCGACAGCAATTGCATGATGATCGAGGCCGAGATATAAGGCATGATACCCAGCGCAAACACTGTAAAACGAGACAAGGCACCGCCCGAGAACATGTTGAACATGCCCAGGACGCCGCCTTCGTGCTCCTTGAACAGCGAGGCTAATTGTGTCGGGTCAATCCCGGGAACCGGGACGTGAGCACCGATACGATAAACCACCAATGCGCCAAGCAAAAACCAGAGCCGTCCCCAAGGGAAACCGGCCGCTGCACTTTTAGCAAGTTGTGGATTAGTCGCCAATTTTCGCTCCGATCAAGCTGTTAGCGGTCAACTCAGGCTACCGAGCCGCCGGCTGCTTCGATGGCTGCTTTCGCGCCAGCGGACACTTTCAAGCCCTTCAAATTCACCGCTTTGGTGATTTCGCCGGACAAGATCACGCGCACGTCACGGGCCAACACGCCCAGAACGCCAGCTTGCTTCAAGACCAGAATGTCGACATCGCCAACAGCCAGGTTGTTCAGATCGGACAGGCGCACTTCAGCTTTGAAGGTTGCGTGCATCGATTTGAAACCGCGCTTAGGCAGACGGCGTTGCAGAGGCATCTGACCGCCTTCGAAACCGACTTTATGAAAGCCGCCCGAACGCGATTTCTGACCTTTGTGACCACGACCCGAGGTTTTACCCAGGCCGGAGCCGATACCGCGACCGACGCGACGCTTGTAGTGCTTAGCGCCTTCGGCTGGTGCAATAGTATTCAATTCCATGATTTGCTCCGTTCGTGTAAGCCCGAAGGCTTACCCGACAACTTTAACGAGATACGATACTTTATTGATCATGCCGCGTACGGATGGGGTGTCTTGCAATTCGGAAACCGAATTTACACGACGCAGACCCAGACCGCGCACGGTAGCGCGATGCGATTCGCGCGTACCGATCAAGCCCTTGACCAATTGCACTTTGACTGTGTTTGTCATTTTGTCCACCTTAAGCCAGAATGTCTTCGACCGACTTGCCGCGTTTGGCAGCGATATCGGAAGCAGTGCTCATTTTCGACAGGCCGTCCAGCGTAGCGCGTACCAGGTTGTATGGGTTGTTCGAACCGGTGGATTTCGCCACCACGTCCGTCACACCCATCACTTCGAAGATAGCGCGCATTGCGCCACCAGCGATAACGCCAGTACCAGGCTTAGCTGGGTTCATCAGGACCTTGGAGGCGCCGTGACGACCAACAACCGTGTGATGCAAGGTGCCGTTTTTGAGCGGTACTTTGATCAGGTTGCGACGGGCTTCTTCCATTGCCTTCTGCACGCCAACTGGCACTTCTTTCGATTTGCCCTTGCCCATGCCGACGCGGCCATCGCCATCACCAACTACGGTCAGCGCGGCGAAACCCATGATACGACCACCCTTGACCACTTTGGTCACGCGGTTGATCGCGATCATTTTTTCGCGCATGCCATCATCCGGCTTGTCGCTTTGCATTTTTGCTTGCATTTTTGCCATGATTGATCCTTAGAACTTCAGACCGGCTTCGCGTGCGGCTTCTGCCAACGCTTTCACACGGCCGTGGTAACGGAAACCGGAGCGGTCAAACGCAACTTCGGTAATCCCTGCTTTCAACGCTTTTTCAGCGACGCGCTTGCCGATCAAGGCTGCAGCAGCGGCATTGCCGCCTTTGCCGGATTGGCCTGCCAGTTCAGCGCGAACTTCCGCTTCAGCCGTCGAGGCCGAAACCAGGACTTTAGCGTCCGGGCTGATCAGGTTGGCGTAAATGTGCAGGTTGGTGCGATGCACCGACAAGCGATTTACTTTCAATTCCGCAATCTTGATGCGGGTTTGGCGTCCGCGGCGAAGCCGTGATTCTTTCTTATCCATCGTCAGCCCCTAATTACTTCTTCTTGGTTTCTTTAAGCTTAACCACTTCGTCCGCATAGCGAACGCCCTTGCCTTTATAAGGCTCAGGAGCGCGGTAAGCACGAACTTCAGCGGCTACCTGGCCAACCTGTTGACGGTCGATACCTTTAATCAGGATCTCGGTCGGGGTTGGTGTTGCGCAGGTAACGCCAGCTGGCATGTCATGCACTACAGGGTGCGAGAAACCCAGGGACAGATTCAACTTGTCGCCTTGAGCTTGCGCCTTGTAACCCACGCCTACCAGGTTCAGCTTTTTCTCGAAACCCTTGGTGACGCCAACAACCATGTTGTTGACCAGTGCGCGCAGCGTGCCGGACATGGCATTGGCTTCGCGGCTGTCGTTCGCCACGTCGAAACTCAGGGTTCCTGCATTGTTTTCTACTTTGACCTGGCCGGTGAGAGCCTGGGAAAGTACGCCCAGCGGGCCTTTTACGGTGATCGCTTGTGCGGAGATGGCGACTTCGGCGCCAGCTGGCACTACGATAGGCATTTTAGCTACTCGAGACATGTGTAACTCCTTAAGCCACGTAGCAAATAACTTCGCCGCCGACACCGGTAGCGCGTGCTTTGCGGTCAGTCATGACGCCTTGCGGAGTCGACACGATCGCCACACCCAAGCCATTCATCACAACAGGGATCTCGTCTTTACCCTTGTAGACGCGCAGACCCGGACGGGACACGCGCTCCAAGCGCTCAATGACGGGACGGCCAACATAATACTTCAAACCGATTTTCAGTTCCGCTTTGCCACCAGCTTCGGCAACAGCGAAATCTTCAATGTAACCCTCGTCCTTCAGGACGCTGGCAATCGCAATTTTGACTTTCGACGATGGCATGGCCACGGTCGTCTTTTGCACGCCTTGTGCATTGCGAATGCGGGTCAGCATATCGGCGATAGGATCGCTCATACTCATTGCATATTCTCCTATTACCAGCTTGCTTTTGTCATACCCGGAATTTCACCACGCATGGCGAATTCACGGAGCTTGATACGACCCAGACCGAATTTACGGAATGTGCCGCGCGGACGACCAGTGATGGCGCAACGGTTACGTTGACGCGTCGGGTTCGAGTTACGTGGCAGCGCCTGCAGTTTCAGGCGAGCTTCGTAGCGCTCTTCTTCCGATTTCGATTGGTCATCGACGATGGCCTTGAGAGCTTCGCGCTTAGGGGCGAATTTCGCCACCAGGTCAGCACGCTTGATCTCACGATTAATCAGTGACAGTTTGGCCATGATCAGTTCCTGAAAGGGAATTTAAAGGCGGCGAGCAAAGCTTTGGCTTCGTCATCGGTCTTAGCGGTTGTCGTGATGCTGATATTCATACCGCGCAACGCGTCAATCTTGTCGTATTCGATTTCAGGGAAAATGATCTGTTCCTTGACACCGATGTTGTAGTTGCCACGACCATCAAATGCACGGCCGTTCACACCACGGAAATCGCGTACGCGCGGCAGAGCCACGGTAATGAAGCGATCCAGGAACTCGTACATGCGAGCGCCGCGCAGGGTGACCATCGTACCGATCGGGTAACCTTCACGGATTTTGAAGCCTGCGATCGCTTTGCGGGACTTGGTGGTCACTGGCTTCTGGCCGGCGATCTTGGTCAAGTCAGCAACTGCGTGCTCGAGAACTTTTTTATCCGCGATAGCCTCACCAACACCCATGTTCAGGGTGATCTTGGTCAGGCGTGGAACTTCCATTACCGACTTGTAACCAAACTTGCTGGTCAGGTCGGCAACGACTTTTTCTTTATAGAATTCTTGGAGACGTGCCATGATTTCTTAAGCCTTCACTACTTCGCCGGAGGATTTAAAGATGCGAACTTTCTTGCCGTCCACTTCTTTGAAACCCACGCGATCTGCCTTGCCAGTCGCTGCATTAAACAATGCAACGTTGGACACGTGAATTGGCATGGTCTTATCGACGATACCACCAGTTACGCCAGTCATCGGGTTTGGCTTAGTCGCTTTTTTAGCGATGTTAATGCCGTCAACCACGATATGTTCAGCATCGATACGCTGCTGCACCACACCACGTTTGCCCTTGTCTTTCCCGGTCAGAACGATGACTTCGTCGTTTTTACGAATCTTATCCATTACGACTCCTTACAGGACTTCCGGTGCCAGGGACACGATTTTCATGAACTTCTCAGTACGCAGTTCGCGTGTGACAGGTCCAAAAATACGGGTACCGATCGGTTCCAGCTTGGCGTTCAACAGAACGGCGGCGTTGCCGTCGAACTTCACCAGGGAACCGTCTTGGCGGCGAACACCTTTAGCGGTGCGCACAACCACGGCGTTATAAATTTCACCTTTTTTGACACGGCCACGTGGCGCAGCAACCTTAACGGTTACCTTGATCACATCGCCAATGCCAGCATAACGGCGCTTGGAGCCGCCCAATACCTTGATGCACATTACTTCTTTGGCACCGGTATTGTCAGCCACTTCGAGCCGGCTTTCAGTTTGAATCATAGTATTCTCTTTCCCAACTTAAGCCGAAGAATCCACACAATGTAGACCCACGGTCAGTCTTGGTCCCGCCAGAGCCGCCCTGCTGGGCTTCACTGTTTGGGTGCATGACCTTCATACATCAACTGACCGCGAATGCTACTGTCTGTGGCCAGACACTTTGCGGCGTTACATGAACGAAGCCCGCAAGTATTACATACAATTTGCGGGCCTGCAAGTACTAATTAAAACCCACCGCCGAAACGGTGGCTTTTATTTAAACGGTTGGTGCGGCTTGAACCACACGTGTCACCGTCCATGCCTTCGTTTTGGAGATCGGGCGACCTTCCTGGATCTCGACCGTATCACCGGCCTTGACTTGGTTGGTCTCGTCATGCGCGTGATACTTGTTCGAGCGCATGATGATCTTGCCATACAAAGGATGTTTTACGTGGCGCTCGATCAGAACGGTAACGGTCTTGTCCATCTTGTCCGAAACCACTTTACCGATCAGCGTGCGCTTGAGCGACTGTTTCACTGGTTCGTTCATTTGGCTTCCTTCAGATTCATTACCGTCTTCACACGCGCGATATCGCGGCGTACCTTCTTGAGCTGCGAAGTGTTGCTCAGCTGCTGCGTAGCGATTTGCATGCGCAGGCCGAACTGTGCCTTCAACAGGTCATTCAGCTCTTTTTGCAGAGCTGGCTGGTCCTTGCCGCGGAGTTCAGATGCTTTCATATACAACTCCAATTATTGGCCGACTTGGCGGATGACAAACGTCGTCGCCAGTGGCAGTTTAGCGGCGGCAAGACGGAATGCTTCCCGTGCCAGCGCTTCATCAACGCCATCCATTTCGTACAGTACTTTGCCTGGCTGAATTTCAGCGACGTAGTACTCAGGATTACCTTTACCGTTACCCATACGGACTTCAGCCGGTTTGTTCGAAATCGGTTTGTCCGGGAAGATACGGATCCAGATACGGCCACCGCGCTTGATGTGACGCGTCATTGCACGACGCGCCGCTTCAATTTGACGCGCAGTGATACGACCGCGCGCAACTGCCTTCAGACCGAATTCGCCAAACGACACGGCGGTGCCGCGGCTGTGCGAAATACCGGTATTACGGCCTTTCTGCTCTTTACGATACTTTCTGCGTGCTGGTTGCAGCATGATTATTCTCCTGCTTTCTCAGCTGGTGCTGCTGCGGCGGCCGGTTTAGCGGCGGTACGCACACGTGCACCTGGTGCTGTGGATGGTTTCGCACCGGCACCGGCTGGACGTGGACGGCCAGCTGGCTTGCCATCGTCACGGCGTGGGCCGCGGCTTTTCTTCTCGTCAGCTGGGGTATCGATGACTGGTGCATCGCCGTTAGGCGCGCGGTCACCTTTGTATACCCACACCTTGACACCGATGATGCCGTAGGTGGTCGACGCTTCGCTGGTACCGTAGTCGATATCGGCGCGCAGGGTATGCAGAGGCACGCGGCCTTCGCGGTACCACTCTTTACGTGCGATTTCGATACCGTTCAGACGGCCGGAGGACATGATCTTGATACCGAGAGCACCCAGGCGCATTGCATTTTGCATTGCACGCTTCATGGCGCGGCGGAACATGATCCGTTTTTCCAGCTGCTGAGCGATCGAATCGGCGATCAGTTGCGAGTCGATTTCTGGCTTGCGAATTTCTTCGATGTTCACGTGAACAGGTACGCCCATGATCTTGGTCAGCGCCGACTTCAGTACTTCGATGTCTTCGCCTTTTTTACCAATGACCACGCCTGGACGCGAGCTGTAGATCGTGAAGCGCGCGTTCTTGGCTGGGCGCTCGATAACGATGCGGCCAACGGATGCGTTCTTCAGTTTCTTTTTCAGGTAAGCACGTGCTTTCAAGTCTTCGTTCAGCATGGCAGCGAAATTACCGTTGCCTGCATACCAGCGCGAAGCCCAGTTACGGGTGACCGCCAGACGGAAACCGGTTGGATGAATTTTCTGACCCATCGTGGCTCCTTAGTTACCGACAGTCACGTAAACGTGACAGGATTGTTTCGAAATACGGTCGCCACGGCCTTTTGCACGCGCGGTGAAGCGCTTCAGGACGGGGCCCTTTTCGACGTAGATCGTTTTCACGAACAATTCGTCGATGTCCGCACCATCATTGTGCTCGGCATTCGCAATAGCGGATTCCAGAACGCGTTTGATGATCGCAGCACCTTTTTTCGGGCTGAATTGCAAGATGTTGAGTGCAGCGTCAACTTTCTTGCCACGGATCAGGTCAGCAACCAGGCGGCCCTTTTGGTCCGACAGGCGCACACCTTTGAGGATAGCTTTAGTTTCCATTATTTCTTAGCCTTTTTGTCAGCTGCATGGCCCTTGAACGTACGGGTCAGTGCGAATTCGCCGAGCTTGTGACCAACCATGTTTTCGGAAACATAAACCGGCACGTGCAGCTTGCCGTTATGAACCGCGATCGTCAGGCCGATGAAGTCAGGCATGATTGTCGAACGACGCGACCAGGTTTTGATTGGCTTTTTGTCTTTGGCTGCTTGCGCGGCTTCAACTTTTTTCACCAGGTGGGCGTCACAGAACGGCCCTTTTTTCAATGAACGTGTCATGTGCTACCCCTTATTTCTTGCCGCGGCGCGAGACGATCATGGAAGTAGTACGCTTGTTGCTGCGTGTCTTCTTACCCTTAGTCTGTTGGCCCCAAGGCGAAACTGGATGACGACCAGCTGCTGTTTTACCTTCACCACCACCGTGCGGGTGATCGACCGGGTTCATGACCACACCGCGAACGGTAGGACGAACACCGCGCCAGCGCATCGCACCAGCTTTACCGATTTTACGCAGGCTGTGCTCGGCATTGCCGACTTCACCAACCGTTGCACGGCACTCGATGTGCACGCGACGTACTTCACCCGAGCGCAGACGCACTTGAGCGTAGGTACCTTCACGTGCCATCAGCACAACGCCAGCGCCGGCGGTACGTGCCATTTGGGCACCTTTACCTGGCAGCATTTCGACGCAATGCATCACGGTACCGACTGGGATGTTACGGATTGGCAAGCAGTTACCCGATTTGATCGGTGCTTCCGAACCGTTCATCACGCTGTCGCCAACGGCCATGCCTTTGGTTGCGATGATGTAGTGACGTTCGCCGTCGGCGTAGCACAACAGAGCGATATTCGCGGTGCGGTTTGGATCGTATTCGATACGTTCCACTTTCGCTGGAATACCATCTTTGGTGCGCTTGAAGTCGATCAAGCGGTAGTGTTGCTTATGACCACCACCGATATGACGGGTGGTGATGTGACCGTTGTTGTTACGACCAGCGGTCTTGGATTTCTTTTCAACCAGGGCAGCGAACGGACGACCTTTGTACAGGTCGGCATTCACCACCTTCACCATGCCGCGACGGCCTGGCGAGGTTGGTTTCATCTTAACGAGTGCCATTATGCAGCCTCCTCGGAGAAGTTGATTTCCTGGCCAGGCTTCAGGCACACGAAAGCACGCTTGGTATGGTTACGACGACCGTTGAACTTGCCGGTGCGCTTTTGCTTACCTTCGCGGTTTGCAGTTTGCACGGACAGAACTTCAACCTTGAACAGCAGTTCGACCGCTGCCTTGATTTCAGGCTTGGTTGCATCCGGCAGTACGCGGAATACAATTTGCTCGTTCTTTTCCGCGACCATGGTGGCCTTTTCGGAAATCACGGGCGCCAACAGCACCTTCATCAAGCGTTCTTCGCTATGTTTCAAAATCGCGCTCATGCCAGCATCTCCTCAATCTTGGCCAATGCAGCTTTGGTGACCAGGATCTTCTTGTAGAACACCAGGGACATCGGGTCTGCGTGACGTGGCTCAACGACGAGTACGTTAGGCAGGTTGCGCGATGCCAGTTCCAGGTTTTCGTTCAGAACGTCGGTGATGATCAGAACCGAATCAAAGCCCAGGCCGTTCAATTTTTGCGACAACAGCTTGGTTTTTGGCGCGTCGATCGTCAGATCGTCGATGACGATCAGGCGCTCTTCGCGAGCCAGCTGCGACAGGATCGAGCAGATACCTGCGCGATACATTTTTTTATTCACTTTGTGGGTGAAGTTTTCGTCAGGCGAGTTCGGGAAAATCCGACCACCGCCGCGCCACAGTGGCGACGACGACATACCAGCACGAGCGCGGCCGGTACCTTTTTGGCGCCATGGCTTTTTCGTCGTGTGGTGAACTTCTTCACGGTCTTTTTGCTTGCGGTTACCACTACGTGCATTCGCTTGATAAGCGATGACGACTTGGTGGATCAGCGCTTCATTGTAGTCACGGCCGAAAATCGTATCGGCTGCAGCAACGTTCGAGGCGGCTTGACCTTGCGCATTCAGAAGCTTGAGTTCCATCGTTTAAGCTCCCTTCTTGGCTTTGGTTTTGATGGCTGGCGAGACAACTACCTGGCCATTTTTCGCACCTGGAATCGCGCCTTTGACCAGCAGCAGCTGACGGTCGGCATCGATACGGGCGATCACGAGGTTCTGGATCGTACGGTTAACGTCACCCAGATGACCGGTCATGCGCTTACCAGGGAAAACGCGACCTGGATCTTGTGCCATACCGATGGAACCTGGAACGTTATGCGAACGCGAGTTACCGTGCGTTGCACGGCCAGAAGCGAAGTGGTAACGTTTGATAACGCCTGCATAGCCTTTACCGATGGTAACGCCTTGCACGTCGATCTTTTGACCGACTTCGAACAGGGAAGCAGCGACAACATCGCCAGCTTTCAGTTCAGCGGCTTTGGCAGCGTCGACACGGAACTCTTTCAACAGAGTACCGGCTTCAACACCAGCTTTAGCGTGATGACCAGCAACAGCTTTGGTCACGCGGGAAGCGCGACGTTGACCGAATGCGACCTGAACAGCGGAGTAACCATCTGTTTCAGGGGTTTTGATTTGCGCAACACGGTTGTTCGATACGTCCAACACGGTGACAGGAATCGAATCCCCTTCATCCGTGAAAATGCGCATCATACCAACCTTGCGACCGAGAAGGCCTAGGCTCATTTTTTCTCCATTCCCACCTGCGATTGGGCGGGGCTTGTTTAACTACAAAGTAACGTAGGACTCAAAAAAGACGAATCCATACCGAAGCCGGCTAGTATATAGCACAAAAACCCTTGACGCAACAAGTTAACACGAGGTATGTCAAAGTGTTGCGCGACGCCCCTGCGGGAGTTGTCGGCACGCCGGAAAAATGCCGCCGCGAGCCAACTTGAGAGGCGCAAAGCACGGCGCCATGCGCCCTGGCGGGCAATGGCAGAAACACACAGGGCGCGCAATGGCTTGCGCGCCCTGTCCTGCACTTCCCGGGCGTGACGCCCGAAAAAGCTTATTGCTGGCAGTTGATCAGGCAATGCTGGTACAGATCTTCGCAGATGGGGCTGCCGCCGAGGTGCGCCCGGCAATTGGCCACTTTTTGCCCGCACTCGCTATAGCACTGCGTGACATCGCCAGCGGCAAACGCATACGAGGCGCTCAGGCCCAGCGCAAACAGGAAAGCCATCGACTTCTTGATCATATTTCATCTCCGTTTATCAGATGGAAGAACAACCAGGACGACACGCCATCCTCGCGCCGCTCCGGGCAGGCGCCGCGGCGCCCGCCATTACTTAAAAAGCAATGCCAATAGAATACCGTAAACAATACCAACCAACTACCAATTAACGACGCCGCGTACCTGCCAATCAAAAAAAGCCAGCCCGGACAAATCACCGTCCGGGCTGGCTGCAAGCATCGCGGCGCCTGGCGCCTGGCTGGTCCTTACTCTTGCGGCGCTCCTTTTCCAATCTGATACCAGTCCACCTTGCGCGTTGCCACCATGATGACGGCCAGCACGGCGAACAACAGAATGCTGCCCATCACCAGCGCATTGTTTTCCGAGCTCAGCAAGCCATACAGGGCGCCATACAACAACGTCAGGCCCACGCCGAAGCCGATGCCGCGCCAGGCGTTGCGCAGCACGTGCACCAGGTAAAAGCTGGTCAGCGTGATACAGGCGGCGCTGGCGATCAGGTAGGCGGCCAGGAAGGCGATGTGCTCGGCCAGGCCCACCAGCAGCAGGAAGAAGATCACCAGCGACAGGCCCACCAGCAGATATTGCACCGGGTGGATCGGCAGGCTTTTCAAAATTTCAAAGATGAAGAAGGCGGCAAACGTCAGCGCCACAAACAGCAAGCCATACTTGGTGGCCCGGTCCGACTGCGAATACACATTGATCGGCTCGATGAAGCCGACGCTGAAACGGTCCACCTGGCCCAGCGGTGCGCTGTCGGGCACCTTGAACTCGCCCTCGATCGTGCTCAGCTGCGTTTGCGCATTGCTGGCCAGCGACGAGATATTCCATTCGACCTGAAAGCCATCGGCATTGATCTGGCGGTGTTTCGGCGACGGCAGGAAGCGCCCGCCAAACTGCGGATGGGGCCAGTTCGACTTGATGCTGATCTGGCTGTTTTTCGCCACCGGCACGAAATGCTGGCGTTCGATGCCGTCCAGTCCCAGGTCAAAACTGAATTTCACCTGCTGCGCTTGCGCCAGCGGCATGGCGCCCAGGGGTGCATGCAGGCCGCTGCGGAAGGCAAACAGGTCGGTGCCCTGTTCGAATTCGATCTGGCGCCCGCCCCAGTCGATTTTCGGGATGTTGCGGATGCCGCGCACGTCCTCGATGGACAAGGCAACAAACGGCTCGCCCAGGGTCACGCGCGCGTCCGGCGTCTTGCGCGGCAACTGCTCAAGACTGGGCACCGTGAAGTCGCCCTTGAACGCATGCTGGCCGCTGTACACCAGCACCTGGTGGATGCCACGGTAGCGGCGGTCGGTCTCGATGGTGCCTTCCTGCAGCAAGAGGTTCGGGTACACCAGCAAGCGGCGCTGCATGACGCGGCGCTGCACCTGCGTCTGCGCCGGCACGCTGCCTTTCTGCTCCTTGTCGACGGCGATCTCGACCCGCTCGTCATATTGCTCCACATACGGGATCACGAGGATGGGACCGATGATGGTTTGTTCGCGCACCGAATCGGCGGCGATGCTGTTGACGGCTTCCTGGCGGAATTCCATCCGCTCCTTGATCGTTTCCTGAATCATCAGCAAAGGCAGGCCGATCAGCAACATCAGGCCGAACACGATCAACGCTTTGACTAAGAGGGTTTTTTGCATGGCGCATCCTTGAAGTAAGGCGGCCAGTGTAAAAAAGCTGTGTGCGCTGACGATGCAGTCTGTGTGAAGCGGGAGAATAAAGTGCGCTAGGCTAGTGGCAGGCACAGGCGCGCGCAGGCGCCGCCCTCCGCATGATTGAGCACTTCGACCGTGCCGCCATGCAGCGAGGCCACCTCGCGCACGAAGGGCAAGCCCAGGCCCGTGCTCTTGCCGGCGCTCGGGCGCGGCAGGGAATAGAAACGCTCGAAGACGCGTTCCAGCGCATACGCGGGGATGCCCGCGCCACGGTCGCGCACGGCAATTTCCACCTGGCTGCCCTGGCGCCGCGCCGTCAGGTCGATGCAACTGCCCGGTGGCGCAAAGCCGGCCGCGTTGTCGAGCAAATTGCCCAGCGCCTGGCGCAGCAGCAAGGCATCGCCGGCGACAAGCAGCTCGTCGGTATCGAGTTGCAGGCGCACGCCGCGCGCCGCCAGGGTGGCGGCCGCGTCCTGCGCCACTTGCGCCAGCAGGGGCGCCAGCGCGATGCGCTCGGGGTGATCCAGGCGCTGCTGCTTTTCCACGCGCACGAGGGCCAGCAGCTTGTCGATCAGCTGCCGCTGGCGCGCATTCTGTTCCAGGATGCTGGCAAGGAACTGGCGGCGCTCGACCGGCGGCATGTCTTCCTGCAGCAGCTCGGCCGAGGCCTGGATGGCGGCGATCGGGCTTTTCAATTCGTGCGCCAGGGTGTGCATCAGCTGCTCCACGTATTCCTTGCCTTCCAGGCGCGTGCGCATCGCCTCGAGCGCCCGCCCCAGGGTACCGATCTCGTTCTTTCCCAGCGCCGGCAGCGCCACCTTGCGCCCCGCTTCCACGTCGCCGATGTAATGCATCAGCTTGCCCAGCGCATGGTGCAGCCACCAGGCAAATGCCAGGCCGATCAGCAGCGACAGCAGCAACAGGATGGCGCCGCGCTGCAATATCTTGCGCTGGCTGCGCTCGACAAACGCTTGCACGCTGGCATTCGGCTTGGCCACCGTCAGCACGCCGATCACCTCATTGCCGTCGCGAATCGGCGCGGCCACATGCATGACGGTCGACATCTCGTCATCGGGCCGGCTGCGCGTGCTGCGCGCGCCATACTTGCCCTGCAAGGTGAGATATACGTCATTCCAGCGCGAATAGTCGCGCCCTACGTCGCGCCCGCTGGAATCGAACAGCACGATGCCGTGCCGGTCCGTGATGGTGATGCGGTAGTCGAGCGTGCGCTTGCGTACGCCATTGATATTGACGTCCACGCCATGGCGCGCGTAATCCTGCATGCGCTCGGCCACGGGCGACTGCGCCAGCGTGCCCGCCTTCACGTCGGGCGCCACCAGGCTGGCCAGCAGTTGCGAGGTATCGACCAGCGTGTCTTCCAGGGTCGAGCGCACGCCCGGCTTGACCTGCTCCATGAAGACATTCAGCAGGAACCACGCGGCCAGCCCGACGATCAGGAAGTAGCCGAGCAGGATGCGCAGGCCGATCTTCATGCGCCGGCCAGGCTGTAGCCGAGGCCACGGTGAGTGTGGATGGGGTCGACCTGCGCATCGACGGCGCGCAGCTTGGCGCGCAGCGATTTGACGTGCGCGTCGACGGTCCGCTCGAGCGTGTCGGGGGCACCACTCCACACGCGCTCCATCAGCTGCGCGCGCGACAGCACGTGGCCCGGATGCTCGAGCAGGGTTTTCAGCAGCAGGTATTCATAGCGGGTCAGGTCCAGCGGCTGGCCGTGGAACAGCACCCGCGCCTCAAGCGCGCGCAACTCGAAGCGCGCCGGCGCGGTCGCGGCGACAGGCGCGGCTATCGTCATGCCAGTCTCGCGCGGCACCTGAGCGACACCCGCGCGGCGCAGGATGACGCGGATGCGCGCCACCAGTTCGCGCGGCGAAAACGGTTTGGTGACGTAATCGTCGGCGCCGATTTCCAGGCCCACGATGCGGTCGATCTCGTCGCTGCGGGCCGTCAGGAAGATCACCGGCACGTCGGAAAACTGGCGCAGCCGGCGGCACACTTCCAGGCCGCTCATGTCGGGCAAGCCCACGTCGAGCACCACGAGAACGGGCATCTGCGCCGCTTCGCCGGGCATGGGGCGCAGCGCGGCCAGGGCGTGCTCGCCCAGCATCACATGGCGCGGCGTAAAGCCGTCCGTGCGCAAGGCATAGGCGATGCTGTCGGCAATCGCCTGTTCATCTTCCACGATCAGGACAGTCTTGGACATGGCGGCGGCACGCATTAATGGACAAGCCCGGAGTATCCCTGAAGCACGCAAGCGGCGTCAATCGCGCGGGCTGGCGAAAAGCCACCCTACCCCAAAAAACTTATAGTATATTTATTACGGCATGACTCCACCGATACACCGTGTTTGACACCCGTCCGAGGAGACTATGAAGACCCATACCATCAGCCTGCTATGCGCCGTCAGCCTGCTGGCCGCCTGCGCGGCGCCAGCGACGCTCACCACCTCCAATGAACAGCAGGACGCCTGCAACGCGGCCGAACTCAAGGGCCAGTTTGGCGAAGCGGAACTGGCTTGCGTACAGGCGCTGCGCAGTGCCGAGCAGGCCGGGGCCAGCGCGGACATCCTCTCGCAGCGCCAGTACAACCTGGGCCGCATCAAGCGCTTGCAGGGCAAGAATGCGGAAGCGGAGCAACTGTACCGGCAAGCGCTGGCCACGGAAGAAGCGGCACAGCCGCGCAGCGATGCGCGCGTTGGCCGCCGCATGGTGGAGCTGGCGTCGGCCCTGGCCGCGCAAGGCAAGTGGCAGGAAGGTACGGGCTATCTGGAACGCGTGCTGCCGCTGCTGCCGAAGCTGTCGCCCGCCTCGCGCACGTATTCGGCGGAAGTACTGCGCCAATATGCGAAGCAACTGCAAGGCGGCCCGCAAGCGGCGCTGGGCGCGCGCTTCGACGTGGTGGCGGCCAGCTTGTAAAAGTCGTCCCGAAGCCCGGCCTAAGGCTGGGCGACGTGGATGCTGGCCTTGATGTGCTTGAGGTGCGCCACGATGGTGAACGTCATCACCACCAGCAGCGACCATGAGCTCCATTTGCTGACGTGCACGACCGACCACGCGCCTAGCTGGTTCGGATAGCGCCACACGCCCCAGAAGGTGCTGATGTTTTCAGCCAGCCAGATGAAGAAGCCGACCAGCACGAAACCGAGCAGCAAGGGCATGCTGCGATCGCGGTCGAGCGGGCGGAACACCACGGTCGTGCGCGCGTACAAGCCCAGCGCGCAGGCAGCCAGATACCAGCGGTAGTCGCCGATGTAGTGGTGAGTAAAGAAGTTGGCGTAGATCAGCAGCGCGATCAGCACCGCCATCCAGTACGGTGGATGGTGGCGGATCCGCATGTCGAGCAGGCGCCAGGTCTGGATGATGTAGCTGCCGACGGCCGCATACATGAAGCCGGAAAACAGGGGCACGCCGAACACCTTGGTGTAGGCGAAGTCGGGATAGCTCCACGATTGGATCGTCCCCGACACCTTGAACACTTCCAGCGCGAAGCCGACCGCATGAAACAGGCAGATGGCTTTCAATTCATCCCACGTCTCCAGCCCGCTCCAAACCATCGCGCCCTGGATCGCCAGCGCCACCAGCAGCAGCACGTCATAGCGCGGCAGGCCGAACAGGCCGGCGCGCGGCACCAGGAAGACGGCGGCAAAAAACAGCCCCACAAACAGGCACGACCTCGCCTCCTTGATGCCGAAATACAAGAATTCGGTCAGGAAGCGCGGCCAGCCGCGCAGGCGCTCACGGGGAGCGGCATTTAACAGATGGGTATCGAGGGCGTTAAGCATGCAGCAACTTTATCGGCCGGCTGCGGCACTGTAAAGCGATTTTGCAGAGGTGCGCGGGCACCAATAGCAATGGGGCCGGGCGCACTCACGATCGTGAGCAGGCCCGGCCCCATCATCAGGCAGCGGGATACCCCGCCGGCCTTTTAAAAACGATTATTGCAGTTTGATTTCGACATCAACACCAGCTGGCAGGTCCAGCTTCATCAGCGCGTCAACGGTTTTGTCCGTTGGGTCAACGATGTCCATCAGGCGTTGGTGCGTACGGATCTCGAACTGATCGCGCGAAGTTTTGTTGACGTGCGGGGAACGCAGCACATCGAAACGTTGAATACGGGTAGGCAGTGGTACTGGGCCTTTGACGACAGCGCCGGTGCGCTTCGCGGTTTCAACGATTTCCAGAGCGGACTGGTCGATCAGTTTGTAATCGAAAGCCTTCAGGCGGATACGGATTTTTTGGTTTGGTGCCGACATGATATTTCCTTAAAAGAACGAACCGCGCGGTTTGCACGGCAATGAGGTCATACGGGAATTTCTGACGCAACAACCGTCAGGGTCGACATGATAGCACCAAAATGCTTGCCAACCCCGGCAGTTGAATAAAAAGAAGGGCGCCGGGCGACGACGCGTCTTCTTTTATGCAGGCTTAAGAATTAAGCCAGGATTTTTGCAACAACACCAGCGCCGACGGTACGGCCGCCTTCGCGGATAGCGAAGCGCAGACCTTCTTCCATCGCGATCGGGTTGATCAGCTTGACGGTGATCGACACGTTATCGCCTGGCATGACCATTTCTTTGTCTGCTGGCAACTCGATCGAACCAGTTACGTCCGTCGTACGGAAGTAGAACTGTGGACGATAGTTGTTGAAGAATGGCGTATGACGGCCGCCTTCGTCTTTCGACAGAACATAGATCTCGCCGGTGAAGTGTGCATGCGGCTTGATCGAGCCTGGCTTGGCCAGAACTTGACCACGTTGCACGTCTTCACGCTTGGTGCCGCGCAGCAGCAGACCAACGTTGTCGCCAGCTTGACCTTGGTCCAGCAGCTTGCGGAACATTTCCACGCCGGTGCAAGTCGTTTTGACGGTATCGGTGATACCGACGATTTCGATCTCTTCGCCGACTTTGACAATGCCGCGCTCGATACGACCGGTCACAACGGTACCACGACCCGAGATCGAGAACACGTCTTCCACTGGCATCAGGAAAGCACCGTCAACAGCGCGCTCTGGCGTTGGGATGTAAGCATCCAGCGCATCGGCCAGACGCAGCACTGCGTCAACGCCCATTTCGCCTTCTTTGCCTTCCAGCGCCATACGTGCCGAACCTTTGATGATTGGCAGGTCGTCGCCTGGGAATTCGTACTTCGACAACAGCTCGCGCACTTCCATTTCAACCAGTTCCAGCAGCTCTGCGTCGTCGACCAGGTCGCACTTGTTCAGGAACACGATGATGTATGGAACGCCAACTTGGCGGGCCAGCAGGATGTGTTCGCGGGTCTGTGGCATTGGGCCATCAGCTGCGGAGCACACCAGGATCGCGCCGTCCATCTGGGCTGCACCGGTAATCATGTTTTTGATGTAATCGGCGTGGCCTGGGCAGTCAACGTGCGCGTAGTGACGCGTTTCCGTTTCGTACTCGACGTGGGCGGTGTTGATCGTGATACCGCGCGCTTTTTCTTCTGGTGCTGCATCGATCTGGTCGTATGCTTTAGCTTCGCCGCCGAATTTCTTCGACAGAACCGTTGCGATTGCAGCGGTCAGCGTGGTTTTACCGTGGTCGACGTGGCCGATGGTGCCGACGTTGACGTGCGGCTTGGTCCGTTCGAATTTACCTTTTGCCATTTTATTCTTCCTTAGAACAATGATTTAAATGTAGGGACCGGCATTCTCGTGAAAGCCGGCCCGGAACTTCTATTACTTAGCTTTCGAGCTTACGATTGCTTCAGTCACATGCTTAGGTGCTTCAGCATAGTGCTTGAATTCCATCGTGTAAGTCGCACGACCTTGGGTCGACGAACGCAACGATGTGGCGTAACCGAACATTTCCGACAGAGGTACTTCGGCCTTGATGATCTTGCCGCCACCGCCAGCAATTTCATCCATACCTTGCACCATGCCGCGACGCGACGACAGATCGCCCATCACGGTACCGGCGTAGTCTTCCGGCGTTTCCACTTCCACGGCCATCATCGGCTCCAGGATGACTGGCGATGCTTTGCGGCAGCCATCTTTGAATGCCATCGAAGCGGCCATGCGGAATGCATTTTCGTTCGAGTCAACATCATGGTACGAACCGAAGAACAGCGTGACTTTCACGTCAACGACTGGGTAACCAGCCATCACGCCCGAAGTCAGCGTGTCGCGCACACCTTTTTCAACTGCAGGGATGTATTCGCGAGGAACGGTACCGCCCTTGATCGCGTCAACGAATTCGAAGCCCTTGCCCGGTTCTTGCGGTTCGATCTTCAGAACCACGTGACCGTATTGACCACGACCACCCGATTGCTTGACGAATTTGCCTTCCGACTCTTCGCACACTTTACGGATCGTTTCGCGGTAAGCCACTTGTGGCTTGCCGACGGTCGCTTCAACGTTGAATTCGCGCTTCATGCGGTCAACGATGATGTCCAGATGCAACTCGCCCATACCGGCGATGATGGTCTGGCCCGATTCTTCATCGGTACGCACGCGGAACGATGGATCTTCTGCAGCCAGGCGGTTCAGCGCCAGGCCCATTTTTTCCTGGTCGGCCTTGGTTTTTGGCTCGACTGCCTGCGAAATCACTGGCTCAGGGAAGACCATGCGTTCCAGAACGACACTGGCTTTTTCGTCGCAAAGCGTATCGCCGGTGGTGGTGTCTTTCAGACCCACAACAGCGGCGATGTCGCCAGCGCGCATTTCCTTGATTTCTTCGCGTTCGTTCGCTTGCATCTGCACGATACGGCCGATACGCTCTTTCTTCTGCTTCACGGAGTTCAACACCGAGTCGCCCGAATTCAGGGTACCCGAGTAGCAACGGATGAAGCACAACTGACCGACGAACGGATCGGTTGCGATCTTGAACGCCAATGCCGAGAATTTCTCATTGTCGTCAGCTGCGCGCTCGACTGGCTGCTCGTCCTCGTCCAGACCTGGGACAGGCGGAATGTCGATTGGCGATGGCAGGTACTCGATGACCGCGTCCAACATGGCTTGTACGCCCTTGTTTTTAAAGGCGGTACCGCACAACATTGGAACGATTTCGCTGGCGATGGTACGCTGACGCAGGGCAGCCTTGATCTCTTCTTCCGAGAGGTCGCCTTCTTCCAGGTACTTGTTCATCAGGTCTTCCGACGCTTCAGCAGCGGCTTCAACCATGTTTTCGCGCCACTTGGCAGCATCAGCGGCCAGGTGTGCAGGAATGTCGCCGTATTCGAACTTCATGCCTTGCGAAGCGTCGTCCCAGATAACCGCTTTCATCTTGACCAGATCGATAACACCGGTGAAGACGTCTTCAGCGCCGATAGGCATCTGAATAGGTACTGGGTTGGCTTTCAGACGCGAACGCATCTGATCGTAGACCTTGAAGAAGTTGGCGCCGGTACGGTCCATCTTGTTCACGAAGGCCAGACGTGGCACTTTGTACTTGTTAGCCTGACGCCATACCGTTTCCGATTGTGGCTGCACGCCGCCGACTGCACAGTAAACCATGCAGGCGCCATCCAACACGCGCATCGAACGTTCCACTTCAATGGTGAAGTCAACGTGGCCTGGGGTGTCGATGATGTTGATGTGGTGAGCTGGGAAGTTGTTTGCCATGCCTTTCCAGAAGCACGTAACAGCAGCCGAGGTAATCGTGATACCGCGCTCTTGCTCTTGTGCCATCCAGTCGGTGGTGGCAGCGCCATCATGGACTTCGCCCAGCTTGTGGTTCACGCCTGTGTAGAACAGGACGCGCTCGGTCGTGGTCGTCTTACCTGCATCGATGTGAGCGGAGATACCGATATTACGATAGCGCTCAATGGGGGTCTTGCGGGCCATAATTAATCCTAAATGAATGGACAAAACCGAGCAGCATTTTTTTGCAAAAATGAGCCCGGCCTCGAACAACAGATGCTTGACAGCCGCCTTGCGGTAGCTGGCTTTATATTAGAAGCGGAAATGCGAGAACGCTTTGTTCGCTTCAGCCATACGATGGACTTCGTCGCGTTTTTTCATCGCGCCGCCGCGGCTTTCAGCCGCTTCCATCAGCTCACCGCCGAGGCGTTGTGGCATCGATTTTTCGCTGCGCTTGTTAGCAGCTTCACGCAACCAACGCATGGACAGAGCCATACGACGGACTGGGCGAACTTCGACCGGCACCTGGTAGTTTGCACCACCGACGCGACGGGATTTCACCTCAACCAGCGGCTTGGCGTTGTTGATTGCGGTAGCAAAAACTTCGAGCGGATCTTTGCCCGATTTTGCTGCGATGTGCTCGAAAGCACCGTAGATGATGTTTTCTGCAACCGATTTCTTACCGGACAGCATCAGCACGTTTACAAATTTAGCGACATCAGTGTTGCCGAATTTTGGATCTGGCAAAATTTCGCGCTTGGGTACTTCACGACGACGTGGCATATCAATTCCTTTCAATCTTCAGTTGAGCGCGCGTTCTTCGCACACTCGCGGACGACCATCATAGTCTTCCACTTACTCGACCAGATGCGGTCGACTACATTCACTTAGCTAGTTGCCACTGAGCGAAACTTGGGTTTGCTGCGTACAACTTATTACTTCTTGCCAGCTTTAGCGCGCTTGGTACCGTACTTCGAACGCGATTGCTTACGGTCTTTAACGCCTTGGGTATCCAGAGCACCGCGAACCATGTGGTAACGCACACCCGGCAAATCCTTGACGCGGCCGCCGCGCAACAGCACAACACTATGCTCTTGCAGGTTATGGCCTTCACCGCCAATGTACGAAATGACTTCGAAACCATTGGTCAGGCGAACTTTAGCGACTTTACGCAGAGCCGAGTTAGGCTTCTTTGGAGTCGTGGTGTAAACACGTGTGCAGACGCCACGTTTTTGCGGGCTGTTTTCCAGCGCCGGCGATTTGCTCTTCACGGTCAAAGCGACGCGTGGATTGCGAATCAATTGATTGATGGTTGGCATCGTTATAAATCCAACAAAAAACTACGATTAATAACCCGGGCAAGATGCCCGGCGACTAAAACCTCGTCCCGCTTTCATCTACTGCGCACCGGAGGCGCCCGCAGCCACTCGATTAGGAGCGGCCATGAAATGCCAAGTAATGCGTAAACGATGAGCAGAATAAAATCGAGAACTCGCTAGTTTAGACCTTGTGCCACAGGGGGTCAATCGGTTTACCACTTTTTGCTATAAAAAAAGGCAAAAATGGCAGGTGTTTGTGGCATTTTGACTAATTTTTGGCGCCGATGCGCGGATGCCGGTATGCGTAAACGATTGATGATTTGGCATTCTTCCCCTGCGGCCAAGCATCTGCCGTGCACATTCTTGTGTGACCGCAAGACAACAAAAGGATTGATAATAGCGGACATTTTTCGCTGCCCTCCCGCCCTCCTTTATGCGCTCCTTGCTTCGCCCCGCCAATCTGATCCTGCTCCTGACGTATGCCTCGCTGACGGCCGTGCCCTTCATCCCTGCGCTGCTGGGGCGTGCGCTCGAGCATCCGTGGCAGATGCTCACGTTCGAGCTGCTGGCCTGGCTGGCCGTGTGGGGCATCTTCAAGCGCCCCGCCTACTTCCACTGGTTGCTGGTGCCCGCCTTCCTGGCCTTGCCGACGGAAATCTACCTGTTCATCTTTTATGGCCAGGGCATTTCCACGCACCACCTGGGCATCATCTTCGAAACCAGCCCCAAGGAAGCGATGGAATTCCTCGGGCAAAAAGTATGGCTGATGGGCGCCGTCATGCTGGGCGTGATCACCTGGTGCGCCCTGAGCTGGTATGCGGCCACGCGCACGCGCGACCTCGATTGGCGCGGCAAGACGCGCCCGGCCGCCTTCGTGCTGCTGATCCTGCTGGGCGGCTTCTGGTGGTATGGCTACGAATTCGGTTTCGAGGCCAAGGCCGTGCACAGCGCCGCCGCGTCCGCCAAGGCAAGCAAGCCGGCGGCCAGCGCCAAGCCGGGTGCTTCCGGCTTCGGCGACGCCAGCTCGGCCGACGATGAAACGGAAGAGGAAGACGAGGAAAGCAGCAAGCCAGAGAACGCCAGCATCGCCGGCGCCGATGAAACGGGCCTGGGCTGGCCCAGCCTGCCCCACTGGGCGCGCCTGCCCTACGCCTTCGACACCGTCAGCAATTCCTGGCCCTTCGGCCTGGCAGCGCGCGGCTTCGATTTCTACAAGGAACGCAAGTACCTGGCCGAGCTGGGACAGAAAAGCAGCAGCTTCCGTTTCGGCGCGCACCAGCAACAGCCCGATACCAGCCCGGAAGTGGTGGTCATGGTGATCGGCGAATCGTCGCGCTACGACCGCTGGAGCTTGAACGGCTACGAACGCGACACCAATCCCCTGCTGAAACAGGAAAGCAACCTGGTGCCGCTGGCCGACGTCATCACGGCCGTTTCCGCCACGCGCCTGTCCGTGCCCGTCATCATCTCGCGCAAGCCGGCCACGCAAAGCCTCAAGGATGGCTTCTCGGAAAAATCCTTCCTGACCGCCTACAAGGAAGCGGGCTTCAAGACCTACTGGCTGTCGAACCAGATCTCGTTCGGCCAGTTCGACACGCCCGTGTCCGTCTTCGCCAAGGAAGCGGACGTGGTGCAATTCCTGAACCTGGGCGGCTTTACCAACAGTTCGAACTTCGACCAGATCCTGTTCGACCCGTTCAAGAACGCGCTGGCCGACCCGGCGCCGAAAAAACTCATCGTGCTGCACACCCTGGGCAGCCACTGGAACTACAGCCAGCGCTATCCGAAGGCCTTCGACAAGTGGCAGCCGTCGCTGTTCGGCGTCGACAAGCCCGTCTACACGGACACGGCCATCAAGCCGCAGCTGAACAACAGCTACGACAGCTCCATCCTGTACACGGACTGGTTCCTGTCGAACGTGATCGGCATGCTGAAGGACGACGGCCAGCGCACGGCCCTGCGCAGCTCGCTCGTCTATGTGGCCGACCACGGCCAGACCCTGTACGACGGCACCTGCCGCCTGGCCTTCCACGGGCACAACACGCAATTCGAATTCCACGTGCCCGCCTTCGTCTGGTATTCGCCGCAATTCCAGCAGCACTATCCGGACAAGGTAACGCAGCTGCGGCGCCATCAGAAGGCGCGCCTGTCGACGGAAAACATGTTCCATACCCTGCTCGACCTGGGCGACATCCGCTTTGCCGGCGAACAGCCCGAATGGAGCATCGCCAGCGCCCGCTTCAAGCAGCACAAGCGCTACGTCGACAGCTACGGCTGGACCAACTACGACAACGCCATCATCCGCGGCGATTGCCGCGAAGTGATCGACAAGAGCACGCCGGAAAAGCAGGACAAGTAAGGGCGGCCATCACGCCCGTTCGAGCACGCCGCCGCAATCGGCCGGCTGCGCCATGTGCGTGCTGAGCCAATCGAAGACGCGCCCCGCCTTGTCCGCGATACCGGCGTCAAAACCGCGCTGCGCGAGCAGCGCGATGCCATTCGTGGCCTGCAGCACGCCAGGCGCCAGCAATAACGCGCCCGCCTCATCGCGGCGCACGCACCACGGCGCCAGACAGTCTTCCAGCAGCGGCCCCAATACCAGATTGTGCGACGAGACGATCACCAGGTGATCTGCGGCCAGGCTGTGCAGCACGGCGGCGGCCGCCGCCACCGACTCGAGGTGGTTCGTGCCGCGGAAAATCTCGTCGATCAGGAACAGGGCCGGCGCCCCCTCTTCGGCCAATGCCAGCAATTCGCGCGCGCGCCGCAATTCGGCGATATACAAACTTTCGCCGCCATCGAGCGAATCCTCGTTCTGCATGCTCGAATACAGCGGCAGCATGGGCACCCAGGCCGCCTGCGCATAGCAAAAGCCGAAGGCGCGCGCACTGATCAGATTGAGGCCCACGCCGCGCAACAAGGTACTTTTACCCACCGCATTCTGCCCCGAAATGAAGGCGCCGCGTAAATCAAGCTTCAGCGACAGGGGCATGGCGCCGTCCAGCAACGGATGCACCATGGCCTCAAACGACAACTGCCGCGCATCGGCTTGCTGCGCCCAACAAAACTCTTCACGGCCGCGCAGGTGGCGCGCCAGAGCCAGGTCCGCCTCCAGGTCGGCCAGCAGCAGGAAACTCTGGCGCAAGAAGGCGCGTTCGCGTTGCACCACACGCAGGCTGTGAAAGTAGCGGCGGATATTGCCCAGCATGAGCCAGTCGTCATATTCGCTCAGTAAAGGGACCATCTTAATCCAGCGCACTGGCGTGATCTGGCGGTTGATCACGCCCGCAGCCCGCCCGCCTTCTCGCAGCTCCGCCGTGAGCGCGGTATCGAGCGCGCCCAGGCGGCCATGCACCAGCAGTATCTGCTGCAAGGTAAACACGCTGCGCTCCCACGGTTTGCAACGGTCGTGTAAGCGCATCTGCAACGCCATCAGCAAGAGCCAGACGGGCACCGCGACGGCCCATGCCAGCGGCGCAAACAGCCACGCGGCCAGCAGCGACGCCAACAGCGCCAGCGTCGGCAGCAGCAGCCAGCGGCTCCACCACGGCGGTGCTGGCAGCGGTGCGCCGCACAACAGCGCCGCCACTTCCATGTCCGCCGTGCGCAGCGGCTGCATCGCTTGCTCGATCACCGCCTGCTGTGCCGGCGCGGCCAGCAAGGCCGCGATGCGCACCTGCGAGACGGCGCCGGCCGCACCGCTTGCCAGGCGCTGATGCAATCGCTGCTGGCCAAGAATGCTGGTCTGCGTGGCCAGTCGCGCATGATAGTCGTCGAGCAGCATTTCATCCCACGTCTGGCGATCAAGCTGGGGCGAACCACCGTCGAGCCGCTGCAGCATGGCGATGTCGCTGGCGGCAAATGGATAATCGAGTTCCGGCGGCTCAGGCAGGCTGGCAAACTGGCGCAGCCAGGGACGCAGGCGGGCAAACAGGGAGGGAGAAGGCGACATCATGCTCCAAAGAAGGGGACCGGCATGGCGCCGCGCGCCATCACTGCCTGGGTCGCAGATCAGGTCGATTGCCAGAATATCAAGATCCATGCGCAAACGCCGCGATATTACCGCGCGCGCGGACACCGCTTGGACAGCGCGGACACGGCGGACAGCCGGACGCCAGAATTTTTCCCGATTCAAATCAATGACTTAATAACTGGCATGGATCGTGCATTGTAAAAGGTATCCTTCACGAGACATGACCATGATCCGCGATACTTCCTCCCAAGACGCCGTACTGACCGCCCCGCCGGGCCAGCGCCACAAGCGACGCGCCCTGCTGCTGGCCGGCGCCGTCATCGTCATCGGCGGCGCCATCGCTGCCGTTGCCGGCTGGCGCAACAGCGAGCATTCCGTCAACAGCAGCCGCCTGCGCATCGCCGATGTCACGCGCGGCACCCTGATACGTGACGCCGCCGTCACGGGCCGCGTCGTCGCCGCCATCAGTCCCACCCTGTATTCGACCACCGTGGCCACCGTCACGCTGAAAGCGAAGGCGGGCGACACGGTGAAAAAGGGCGACATCCTGGCCGTGCTGGAGTCGCCGGACCTGTCCGACGCACTCAAGCGCGAACAATCGAGCGTGCAGCAGCTGGAGGCGGAAGTGGCGCGCCAGCAGATCCTGGCCAAGAAGCAGAAACTGCTGGCGCGGCGCGAAGCCGATACGGCTGAAATCGACCGCCTGTCCGCACAGCGCACGCTCGAACGCTACGAGAGCGTGGCGCAGGTGGGCATCATCGCCAAGATCGATTACCAGAAGGCCAAGGACGCCTTGAATTCGGCCGATATCCGCAGCAAGCACGCTTCGCAGGCGGCGGGCCTGGAAAGCGAAGACGTGACCCTGGCCCTGAAAACAAAGAGCAATGAACTCGAACGCCAGCGTCTCGTCCGCGACAATGCCCAGCGCAGGGTCGATGAACTGACCGTGCGTGCGCCCGTCAACGGCTTCATCGGCACCCTATCGGTGGCCAACCGCAGCGTGGTGCAAGCCAATACGGCACTGATGACCCTGGTCGACCTGTCGCAGCTGGAAGTCGAGCTCGAGGTGCCGGAAACGTATGTGGCCGACATCGGCCTGGGCATGCGCGCCGAGATCGAAACAGGCGCCATCCGTGCCACCGGCAAGCTGTCGGCGCTGTCGCCCGAAGTGGTGAAAAACCAAGTGCTGGCGCGCGTGCGTTTCGACGGCGAACAGCCGGCCGGCCTGCGCCAGAACCAGCGCGTGGCGGCGCGCCTGCTGATCGATGAAAAACCGAATGTGCTGATGCTGGCGCGCGGCTCCTTCGTCGAAGCGGAAGGCGGCCGTTTCGCCTACGTCGTGCGCGACGGCGTGGCGATGCGCACGCCGATCAAGCTGGGCGCGACCAGCGTGTCGGCCGTGGAAATCCTCGACGGCTTGAAGCTGGGCGACAAGGTGGTCATCGCCGGTACGGAAAACTTTGAGAACGCGGCCCGCGTCTCGCTCAACTGACACATCATTCAACTTATACCCTGAGAGGCCCTCCATGCTGCGCATGCAAAACCTGAGCAAAGTCTACCGCACCCACATGATCGAAACCCACGCGCTGCGCGGCTTCGACATCCATGTGCAACAAGGTGAATTCGTCACCGTCACGGGGCCGTCCGGCTCGGGCAAGACGAGCTTTCTGAACATCGCCGGCCTGCTCGAGGAATTCACCGACGGCGAATACATACTCGACGGCGTCAACGTCAGGGGCATGGACGACAATGCCCGCTCGCGCCTGCGCAATGAAAAACTCGGCTTCATCTTCCAGGGTTTTAATCTGATTCCCGACCTGTCGCTGTTCGACAACGTCGACGTGCCGCTGCGCTACCGGGGCTTCAACCGCGCCGAACGCAAGGAACGCATCGAGGACGCGCTGGCCAAGGTCGGCCTGGCGTCGCGCATGAAACACTATCCGGCCGAATTGTCGGGCGGACAGCAGCAGCGCGTGGCGATCGCGCGCGCGCTGGCCGGCTCGCCCAAGCTGCTGCTGGCCGATGAACCGACGGGCAACCTGGACACGCAGATGGCGCGCGGCGTGATGGAACTGCTGGAAGACATCAACGCGCAAGGCACCACCATCCTAATGGTCACGCACGATCCGGAACTGGCGCTGCGCAGCCAGCGCAACGTGCACATCATCGACGGCCAGGTGTCGGACCTGGTGCAGCACGGCGCCACGCTGTCGGCCAGGCCGCAGCACGCCGCGACCGCGTAAGGAGAGCGCATGTTCCGCTACTATTTCACCTTGGGCTTGCGCAGCCTGCGCCGCAACCGCGCCCTGACGGCGCTGATGATACTGACCCTGGCCGTCGGCGTGGCCGCCAGCGTGTCCACCGTCACCATCCTGCACGCCATGTCGGGCGACCCGCTGCCGCACAAGAGCGACCGCCTGTTCGTGCCGATGATCGACATCCTGCCCATGAAAGGCTATGTCGCCGGTGAAAAGCCGGGCTTTCCGCAAATGCAGATGAGCTATATCGACGCCCAGAACTTCATGCGCAGCAAAATCGGCGTGCGCCGCACCGTGATGTTCGGCGTGGCCGGCCCGGTCGAACCCTTGCGCAAGGATATCGGCGTCTTCAATGCGCAGGGCATGGCGCCCACGCGCGACTTCTTTGCCATGTTCGAGCCGCCGTTCCTGTACGGCCAGCCATGGAGCGACGCCGACGACGCCAGCGGCGCCGACGTGATCGTGCTCAGCCGCGCGCTGTCGGAGAAACTGGTCGGCAGCGCCAATCCGGTCGGCCAGCGCGTCACGGTGCTGGGCCGGCCCTACATGGTGACGGGCGTCTTGGCCACCTGGGACGTCGTGCCGCGCGCCCATCACATTATCGGCAGCAAGGGGGCATTCGGGCCGGAGGACGAATTCTTCATTCCATTCGCCAGCGCCATCCGCCACGAGACCGTGCACGATGGCGGCATGAGCTGCAACGGCGACAATAACGCACCCGGCTACCAGGGCACGCTCGCCTCGGGCTGCACCTGGCTGCAGTTCTGGTTCGAGATGGCCAGCAGCGGCGAGCGCGGCCAGTTGCAGCAATACCTGGACGCCTATGCGGGCGAGCAGCGCAAGCTGGGGCGCATGCAGCGCAATGCGCCGAACAGCCTGTACGACCTGAACGAATGGATGGGCTTTTTGCAGGTGGTCGACAACGACAACAAGCTGGCGGCATGGCTGGCCTTCGGCTTCTTGCTGCTGTGCCTGGTCAATACCATCGGCCTGCTGCTGGCGAAGTTTTCCGTGCGCGCGTCCGAGGTGGGCATCCGCCGCGCGCTGGGCGCCACCCGGCGCGACATCTTCCGCCAGTTCCTGATCGAGACCACCGTGATCGGCCTGGCCGGTGGCGTACTGGGCCTTCTGCTGGCGTTTGGCGCACTGGCCGTGGTCAGCAAGCACTCGGAGGATCTGGGCACGGTCGCGCACATGGACATACCGATGCTGCTGCTGACGTTTGCCATGTCGGTGCTGGCCGCCGTGCTGGCAGGCCTGCTGCCCACCTGGCGCGCCTGCCAGGTGACGCCGGCGATCCAGCTCAAATCCCAATGAACATCGTTTACCCAACATGAGGTCCAGCATGGAAATCCGTCCCATCCTGTCGGCGCTGATGCGCAGCAAAACCGGCGCCGTCCTGGTGGCGGTGCAAGTGGCAATCAGCCTGGCCATCCTGGCCAACGCCCTGCACATCGTCAACCTGCGCCAGGCCGTCGCCGCGCGGCCCACCGGCGTGGCCGCCGAAAGCGATATTTTTTACGTCAGTATCCAGAACATCAACCGCGGCAGCCATGAGCGCCAGCTGGCGGAACAGAAGCGCCAGGCGGCACTGCTGCGCGCGCTGCCGGGCGTGATGTCGGTGGCGCAAACGTCGCAGGCGGTGCTGTCGCGCTCCGGCCACAGTACCAGCGTGTCGGCCAAGCGCGGCCAGGCTTCGGCCAGCGCCGAAGTGTCCACCTATGTCAGTCCCGATTCGCTGATCAGGACGTATGGCTTGCAATTGGTCGAAGGCCGCGATTTCCGGCCCGACGAGGTGCCCGAAATCAACGAAGACGTCGACGAGAGCTCGCCCAAGGTGCTGATACTGACGCGGGCGGCGGCGCAAAAGATCTGGCCCGGCGAGACCAGTTTTGTCGGCAAGACCTTGTACCAGGGCACCGGCAACGACGACCCGGAACTGCGCGTGGTGGGCGTCGTCGAACGGCTGCAGACCCAGGGCGCGCAGACCAAGCCGCGCGGCGAGTATTCGGCCCTGCTGCCGACACGCCTGACGGGGGGACGCGACCTGCTGATGTACGCCGTGCGGGCCGAACCCGGCCAGCGTGACCGCCTGATGCAGGAGGCGGAGCAGGCCATCCGCAGGTCCAGCACGGACCGGCTGCTGGTACACACCGACACCCTGGAACAGCACCGCAAGGCGCGCTACCGTGCCGACCAGGGCCTGTCGTGGATGCTGATCGCCGTGTCGACCCTGCTGCTGCTGGTCACCGCCAGCGGCATCGTCGGCATCGCCAGCCTGTGGGTGTCGCAGCGCCGCAAACAGATCGGCGTGCGCCGCGCCCTGGGCGCCCGCCGCATCGACATCCTGCGCTATTTCCTGACCGAGAATTTCATGATCACCAGCGTCGGCGTGGCGTGCGGCGTGCTGCTGGGATTGGGTTTGAACCAGCTGCTGGTAAGCCAGCTGGAAATGGCGCGGCTGCCGCCCGGCTATCTGCTGGCCGGCGCGCTCGTGTTCTGGTTGCTGGGCGTGGGCGCCGTGTACGGCCCGGCATGGCGCGCGGCCAGCATTTCGCCCGCCACTGCCACCCGCAGTGCCTGAGCCGGCACCTCAGTGATATGCTGCGCGCATGCCTACCGTACTGATTATTGACGACAATGCCGCCGTGGCCATCGCGCTCGACGTGCTGCTCTCCCTGCACGAGATCGACGCCGTGCGCGCCGCCTCGCCGGAGGAAGGCTTGCAGCTGCTCGAGCGCCACGCCATCGACCTGGTGGTGCAGGACATGAATTTCACGGCCGACACCACGTCGGGCGAGGAAGGCGGCGCGCTGTTCCATGCGATCCGCGCGCGCTACCCGGACCTGCCCGTGATCCTGCTGACGGCATGGACCCAGCTCGACGCCGCCGTCGACCTGATCAAGTCCGGCGCGGCCGACTACCTGGCCAAGCCATGGGATGACCGGCGCCTGATCGCCAGCGTGCAGAACCTGCTGGAACTGGGACAGGCCAACCGCGCGCTGCGCCAGCGCGTGGTGGCCGAACAGCGCCAGCGCCACGCCCTGGAACACGACTTCGACCTGCGCGGCATGGTATGGCAAGACCCGGCCACGGAACGAGTCGTGCACCTGGCGTGCCAGGTGGCGCGCGCCGACGTGCCCGTGCTCATTTCGGGGCCGAACGGCAGCGGCAAGGAACGCATCGCCGCCATCGTGCAAGCCAATTCGCAGGTCGCCAGCGGCCCTTTCGTCGTGCTCAATTGCGGCGCCGTGCCGGTGGAACTGATCGAGGCGGAACTGTTCGGCGCGGAAGCGGGCGCCTACACGGGCATCACGCGCGCACGCGACGGCAAGTTCGACGCGGCCGACGGCGGCACCCTGTTCCTCGACGAGATCGGCAACCTGCCGCTGGCCGGACAAATGAAACTGCTGCGCGTGCTCGAAACGGGACGCTTCGAGCGCCTCGGCTCGAACCGCGAGCGGCAAGTGAAAATGCGCGTCATCAGCGCCAGCAACGCCGACCTGCCGGCGATGATCAAGGCCGGCACGTTTCGCGAAGACCTGTTCTACCGCCTGAATGTGATCGAACTGCGATTGCCGGCGCTGGCGCAGCGTCCGCTGGACATCTTGTTCCTGGCACGGCATTTCCTGGGCGGCGAAAAGACGCTGGACGCGCAGGCGCAGGCGACCTTGCTGGCGCACGGCTGGCCGGGCAATGTGCGCGAACTGAAAAACGTCATGCAGCGCGCCAGCCTGCTGACGCCCGGCCCCGTGATCGGCGCGCAGGAAACGGGCTTGCCGCTGGCCGGCATGGCATCGCCGCGCGCGCCGCAAGATGGCGCCGCGACGGAACCGGACCGCGACAGCGTCACCGCGGCGCTCGCGCGTGCGCACGGCGTGGTGGCGCAGGCGGCGCAGGAACTGGGGCTGTCGCGCCAGGCACTGTACCGCCGCATGGAACGCCTGGGCATCGCGCGCGGCTGATGGGATACCGCCCCATGCGCCTCTCGCTGCTCACGCGCTGGACGGCGCTGATCGTCACCCTGCTGGTGCTGGGCATCGTCATCGCCCTGCTGCTCGCGCACTTTTTGCCAGGCCGGCCGCTGCTGGTGCTGGCCGGTACCCTGCTGTGCGTGCTGCCGGTGGCCGTCATCACCATCCGCGCGCAGCTGCAATCGATGCTGTCGCTGTTTCGCGCCTTGAGCGGCACAGTGACGAGCTACCAGGACGGCGACTTCGGCTTCAGCCTGCGTTGGCCGCAGGACGATGAGCTGGCCGACCTGGTGGCGGCCCACAATGCGCTGGGCGACGTGCTGCGCAAGCAGCGCCTGGACCTGGTGCAGCGCGAACTGCTGCTCGACACCATGGTGCAAAACACGCCGGTGGCCATGCTGCTGGTGGCCGAGGGCAGCGCCATCGTCTACGCCAACCTGGCCGCGCGCCAGCTGCTGCACCAGGGACGCCGGCTGGAAGGACATCACCTGGCCGACATCGTGCAGCAGGCGGCGCCGGCCCTGGCCGAAGCGCTGGCGCGCCGCAACGACGGCTTGTTTACCAGCGGCGAAGGGGAACAGGAAGAGGTGTATCACCTGGCGCGGCGCAGCTTCAGCCTGAACGGACGCAAGCACGAACTGCTGCTGTTGCGCCAGCTGACCCTGGAACTGCGCCGGCAGGAAGTGCAGACCTGGAAAAAAGTCATCCGCGTCATCAGCCACGAACTCAACAACTCGCTGGCGCCACTGGCCTCGCTGGCCCACTCCGGCGCCGAGCTGGTGCGCCGCGGCCAGACGGAGCGCCTGCCGCAAATCCTCGCCACCATCGAAGAGCGCACGCGTCACCTGGAAACCTTCATCCTCGGCTATGCGCGCTTTGCCAAGTTGCCCGCGCCGCGCCTGGCGCCATGCGAATGGCCCCTCTTCCTTGACAGCCTGGCCTCGCAAGCGGCCTTCACGCTCGACGCCCCGCCGCCCGCGCAAGCGGCCTTGTTCGATGCGGCGCAAATGCAGCAAGCGCTGCTGAACCTGCTCAAGAATGCGCTGGAATCGGGCTCGCGGGAAGAGCATATCGGCCTGCACGTCAGCCAGGCGCATGGCCAGCTGCGCATCGAAGTGCGCGACCGCGGGCCGGGCATGAGCGGTGCCGTGCTGGAAAACGCGCTGGTGCCGTTTTATTCCACCAAGCGCAGCGGCACGGGACTAGGCCTGGCCCTGGCGCGCGAAATCGCCGAAGCCCATGGCGGGCGCATCACCCTGGCCAACCGCGAAGGTGGCGGCCTGGCGGTGACCTTGATTCTTCCCTTGCTGGACAGAAATTAGTTCCCAGCGTAACGATTTTTAGACCACAAAATCCCGGACGATTTTGAGTAAAATATTGACAATAAAAATTGTCAATATTGAAATCACTCACGTCCCATGCCCGTGCGTTAGAAATAAGCTATTTGAGTTTGCATAATGATATTGAAATAACTAATTGACAACGTGATGTCTCAGCGATAATTTATCAGCGCGGTACGGTTTTTTTGAAACATCAATCGTCTTTTCGCGGGGATCAACATGAAATTAAAATCACTCATCGCAGCGGCAGTACTGAGCGCTGCTTCCATCGGCAGCGCCAGTGCCGCCGACTACATCGTCAACCTCGTCAATACCACGGGCAATCTGTGGACCAGCGGCTTCAGCGCCGTGCCCAGTCCGCTCGGCGACTTCACCGATACCTTCACGTTCACACCCGATGCGACCTTCGGTTCCACCGCGCAAGCCTTTCTGGCCAACCTGTCCGTCACGGGTTCGGACAGTTCCTCCATCAGCTTCACCAGCGCCAACCTGAATGGCATCGGCCTGACCGGCTTTGGCGGCCCCACCGTCTTTGGCTATGCCCAGGGCGAAGTCCTGGCGCCGACGAACCTCCTGTTCAATGGCCCGCTGGTCCTCACCGTCATCGGCAACACCAAGGGCGGCAGCTATGGCGGCGTCTTCAACCTGAACCTGGCTCCCGTTCCTGAACCGGAAACCTATGGCATGCTGCTGGCCGGCCTGGGCATACTCGGCTTCCTGGCGCGGCGCCGCAAGCAATCTTGAGCGCTCCACCCAAAAGACGCCACGGCGTCTTTTTCTTTGGCGGCTGCTAAACTGGCGCCATGACGACCGACTTTACCTCCACCAGCCATACCGCTTTCAGCCACCCGGGCCACCCGCCCGCCACCACCACCGAACACCGCGGCATCCGCTACCTGCACCTGGGAACCAAGTGGGTGCAAGGCGCCATGCGCCTCGACAAACCCGATGCCATCGAACTCGAATACGTGCAGATGATGATGATGTGGATACTGTTCAAGACGCAGCCCAGACGCATCGTGCAACTGGGCCTGGGCAGCGCCGCGCTGACCAAGTTCAGCTACCGCCGCTTCCCCGATGCCTCGGTCACGGCCATTGAACTCAATCCGAACGTGATCGCCATCTGCGGCGCCCAGTTCGCGCTGCCGCCGAACGACGCACGCCTCGATGTGCGCGAAATGAATGCGCTCGACTTCGTGCTCGACCCGGCCAACCATGGCACCGTCGACGCGCTGCAGGTGGACCTGTACGATGAAGACGCGCGCGGCCCCGTGCTCGACACGCCCGAGTTCTACCAGGCATGCTTCGACTGCCTGACGGACGAGGGCATCATGTGCACGAATGTCTTCGGCGACTTCCCCAACTACGACAAGAATCTGCAGGCGATGGAACTGGTCTTCGACGCCGTCGTCTGGGTGCCGGAAATGGAAGATGAAAACATCGTCGTGCTGGCCTTCAAAAAATCGCCATCGCTCGACTTCAGCGAGCTATACGAACGCGCCGCCACCATCAAGAAGCAATTCAACCTGCCCGCCAAGAACTGGGTCAACGGTTTGAAACAGTGGATGCAGGACCAGCAATAAGATAACCGCATCACGCCGGCAGCAGCGCGCCCAGGCGGCGCGCCAGGCCATCCATATTCTCGGCCGGTACCTGGGCATAGCCGAGCAGAAAACCGTTCCAGCCTGCCTCTTCTCGCGTCCCCTCGCCCGTGCCATGGGCGGACAGCGCCAGCGCCACGATGCCGTCCTGCGCGGCGCGGCGGCTCAGCGCCAGGTCATCCCATGCGCGATCGTGAAAACGCAGCGCCAGGTGCATGCCGGCCGTGCCGCCATGGATGGCCGCGCCCCCACACGCATGGCGCTGCAGTGCCTCGCTCAAGGCGTCGCGGCGCTGGCGGTACAGGCGGCGCATACGGCGTACATGGCGCGCAAACAGGCCGCTGCGCAGGAACTCGGCCAGCGCCAGCTGTTCGGCCACGCGGCCCCGCGCGGCGCCCTGCGCCTGCATCTGCGCGAAGGCCCCGGCCAGCGCCGCCGGCACGACGATAAAAGCCAGGCGCAAGGCGGGGAACATGGTCTTGCTGAAGGTGCCCAGGTACACGATGGGCGCGTCGGCCACCAGTCCCTGCATGGCCGCCAGGGGCGGGCCGCCATGGCGAAATTCGCTGTCGTAATCGTCTTCGATGATCAGGGCGCCGGCCGCGCGCGCGCGTTCGAGCAGCGCCATGCGGCGCGCGGGACTAAGTACGCTGCCCGTCGGATACTGGTGCGACGGCGTCGTGTAGATCAGGCGCGGCGGCGTATCGCGCCAGTCGTCGTCCGTCGGCGCGATGCCATCGATGTCGACGGCGATACCCGTCACCTGCAAGCCGGCGCCACGGCCCGCCGCCAGCGCGCCGCCATAGCCGGGATGCTCGATCCACAAGGTATCTCCCTGGTCGGCAAAGGCGCGCAGGCAGACATCGAGGCTGCTCTGCGTGCCGTCCGTGATGAACACCTGGCCCGCATCGCAGACGACGCCGCGCGCTGCGCGCAAATGGTCGGCGATGGCCATGCGCAGCTGCGGCTCGCCGGCAGGGTCGCCGTAATTGAGCTGGCGCGGCGTCAGCGCGCGCCATGCGCGGTCCAGCATGCGCCGCCACTGCGCCAGCGGAAATTCGTCGAGCGCCGGCACGCCAGGCGCGAACGCGCCCATGGCGTCGGCGGGAAACACCACCGCCGCGCCGGCATCCTGTCCCGCCACGCCGCGCAAACGCCGGGCGCGGCGCGACAAGCCGTCATTGCTGCCGCCGGCAGCAGGTGCCGCTTCCGGCACGCCCACGCTGCCGGCGACGACGGTGCCGCGCCGGTCCGGCAAGACAAACCCTTCGCTGGCCAATTGCTCGTAGGCGTACAGCACGGTATTGCGCGCCAGTCCCAGTTCCGCGGCCAGCACGCGCGTGGCGGCCAGGCGCGTGCCAGGGGCCAGCTGGCCGCCGCGGATCGCCGCGCGCAGGCATTCATGCAGCAGGCGCTGGCGCGGCCAGCCCCGCTCGCGGTGCGTGCGCTCGAATGCGTTCAGCAGCAAAGCAAAATCCATGTGGCTCCCTCAACTATGGCTCTACATTATTTATCGGTTCTGGATCTTTTTTCAGGGCCAGATGCCGATTATAGTGCGGCCTTCCTCTTCAACCAACGGGACTTCCGCCATGACCACTACCGCCCTGCCTCCCAGCCCCCGTACCCGCGTGCGCCGCGTCGCCGAACTGGCCAGCTACGAGCAAACCGCCCTGTACGCCATCCTCGATGCCGCCTACCTGTGCCATATCGCCTTCCACGACGACAAGGGCAGCCATTGCATCCCGACCGCCTGCTGGCGCATCGATGGCCACCTGTACATCCATGGCTCGAACGGCAGCCGCATGCTCAAGCTCCTGCAAGACAGCGACGTATGCGTGACGGTCACCCATCTCGACGGCCTGGTGCTGGCGCGCTCCGCCTTCAACCACACGATGAACTACCGTTCGGCGATGGTGTACGGGCGGTTTGAAAAAGTCAGCGACATCGGCCAGCAGCATGCGGCCATGGACGCGCTGATGGAAAAGCTAATGCCGGGACGCCTGGCGCACGTGCGTGGCGGCAACGCCAAGGAATACGCGGCCACCACCGTGCTGCGCATCGCGCTCGACGAATACGCCGTCAAGCAGCGCAAGGGCGGCCCGCTCGACGATGCTGGCGACATGGCGCATGCCGTCTGGACGGGCGAACTGCCGTTTACGCACGGCCGTGGCGCGGCCGTCGCCGATGCGCTCAACACCTGCGACATGCCCGCGTATGCCGCCGCATGGGGGACGGAATCCGCTTGACCGGCCAGCGTGCTTGACCGATGATCGGCGTTGATGGCGATCGCCACCAATTCACCAACCGATCCAATCACGCATGGAGCAAATGATGATGAAGCGAGTATCCCTGGCTGCGGCCCTGACGGCCATGCTGGCCTGTGGCGGCAGCGGCGCGGCGCTGGCCGCCGACACGGGCGACGCGGCCCTGAAAGCGGCCATCGCCGGCAGCGCGCGCACACCGGCCAACGCGCTGCGCGACAGCGCCCGCCACCCGTATGAAACGCTGACGTTCTTCGGCATCAAGCCGACGATGACGGTGGTGGAACTGGCGCCCGGCGGCGGCTGGTACACGGAGATCCTGGCGCCCTACCTGCGCGACAACGGCAAGCTGATTGCCGCCGGCAACGACCCGCAGTCAAGCAGCGAAGGCGCACGCCGTGGCGCGGCGCGCTTCCAGCAAAAACTCGACGCCAATCCAGCCGCCTTCGGCAAGGTGGACATCGGCGCCTTTGCGCCACCCACCACCTACCGCATCGCGCCCAAGGGCACGGCCGACATGGTGCTCACCTTCCGCAATATCCACAACTGGATACCGATCGGCGAAGCGGGCATGCAGACCCTGTTCAAGGAAGTGTATGACAGCCTGAAACCGGGCGGCGTGTTCGGCGTCGTCGAGCACCGCCTGCCGGCGAACAAGGCGCAGGACGCCACGGCCAGCAGCGGCTACATGCACGAAGCGTATGTGATCAAGCTGGCCGAAGGCGCAGGTTTCAAACTGGCGGCCAAGTCGGAGATCAACGCCAATCCGAAAGACACGGCGGACCACCAGGGCGGCGTCTGGGCGCTGCCGCCCACCTACGCCAACAAGGATGTGGACCGGGCCAAGTACACGGCCATCGGCGAGAGCGACCGCATGACCTTGAAGTTCGTCAAGCCCTAGAAAAGAAAACGGCGGCGCGCCACTCCGGCGCGCCGCCCGATCCCGGACTGGAATGCCGCCTTACAGGTGGATGCCGTACACGCCGCACAGGCGCTTGACCAGGGTGCAGGCGTTGGCATCGCCGTCCGTCACGCAGGCGGTATAGGCTTCCTCGCAGGTTTCACGCGTTGGCAAGGCAAACGCGGAAGAACTGATGGCGCCGGCAAAACCGACGGCGGCGCAAAAGACAAATACGGCTTTTTTCACATTGATCATTTTTATCCCATTCCCCAAAGTTGAGTCGTTCTAAAAAACACTGGAAGACAAAGACGTCAGCCGCCAGAAAGCATCTGTCGACAGACGAATTTCATGGCGCACGGAAATAGTACCACCTTGAAAAGTTAGTAAATACGCAAACAAGAAAACAAGATAACGTTTCTTTTTCGCCCCATTTCATGGAATAAAAACCGGCCCGCCGACCTCCTGCCGCGCATTTGCATGGCAACGGGCGAAAAAAAAACCGCAGCACAGGCTGCGGTTCTGGTATCGACCCTTTATGTATCGACCCTTTATTTCTTCGCTTCCTTCGGTTTCACCGGCACCAGGCTCAGGTCCTGGAAGTCGTAGCTGAAATCCGTCTCGGCCGACACGGGCGCCATCTTCACCCGGTCGATGCTGCCATCGGGATTGAGCGAGAACGTCACGTAGGCGTCGGCGTTGAAGTTACGCTCTTTCCAGCGCACGATGAAGGTGTCGTGCTGCCAGTGTTCCAGCTCGCCCGTCAGGTCCGGCGTGCGCGTAAAGCTGAGGATATGTTTTTTCCCTTCGGGCTTGATGATGACCTTGCCGTACCAGGCATCTTCATACTCGCCGTCGTAGGCCGCCAGAGGCAGCGATGGCTGCGATCTGGCCGCGCGCGCGCTCGACGCCTTGCCCTGCTTTTTCACTTCTTCCGCATGCTGGTCCTGCTCCACCTTGGCCACCAGCGCCAGCCAGTCCGACGGCGCCGCCTGCAGGTAATGGTCGAGGATGCGCCATTGCAGCGCCGTCATGGAACCGCCATTTTCCGCATTGGTGAGAATGGCCACGCCCAGCTTCGCTTCCGGCACCATCACCACGCGCGAATAAAAGCCCTGCAGCGCGCCGCCGTGCATGGCCACCTTCATGCCCTTGTAGTCGCGCAGCTGGAAGCCCAGGCCATACGCGCTGAAGTTCGGTTTCGTCGCGGCCAATGCCGGTTTCGGCTCGGGGATCTTGATCGGCGTTTGCGCCGTCCACATTTCGCGGCCCTGCTTTTCGCTGAACAGGCGCGCGTCCTTGCCGTCCTTGTCCTTCACGCCGGCGATCTTGCCGCCGTCAAGCAGCACCATCATCCACTTGGCGATATCTTCCGCATTCGTGTTGATGCCGACGGCACCCACGGCGTTCGGCACGGGCATCGATTTGACGGCGGCGATCTTGCCGTCGATCTTGCTGTGCGCATTGGCGACGTCGGGATTGCCCGCGTTCTCCGCCAGGCTGGTGGTGGTGCCCGTCATGCCCAGCGGCGCCAGGATGCGCTCATGCATGGCCTCGCCCCAGCTTTTCCCCGCCTTGTCGGCGATGATCTTGCCAGCCACGATGTACAGCAGGTTATCGTAGGCATAGCTGTTGCGGAAACTCGTGGCCGGACGGATGTAGCGCAGCTTCTCGATGATCTCGTCGGTGCTGAAGGTCGTCGTCGGCCACCACAGCAAGTCGCCGGCGCCCAGGCCCAGGCCGCTGCGGTGCGTCAGCAAGTCGCGGATGGTCATGGCGCCCGTCACGTAGGAATCGTGCATCTGGAAACCGGGCAAATGCTTGGTGACGGGATCGTCCCAGGCCAGCTTGCCCTCGTCGACCAGCATGGCCAGCGCGGCGGCCGTGAAGCCTTTCGAGTTCGACGCCACTTCGAACACGGTCTTCGCGTCAACGGCGGCCGGTTCGCCCAGCTTGCGCACGCCGAATCCCTTGGCGGTGATGACTTTACCGTCCTTGACGATGGCGATCGCCATGCCAGGCACGTCGAACACTTTCAGGGCGGTGGCGACGTCGCGCTCAAGATCGAAGGCCGGCGCGGGCACCGGTGCGGCGGCGACAACGGGGGCCGCGTCAAGGGCCAGCGCCGGCATGGCGATCGCGGAAAACGCCAGCACGATGGCGGCGGCGAGGCGGTTCATGGTATGCATGGTCAGGATATCCAAAGGAAGTTCAATGCGCTTGCGCGGCCATCAATTTGTCGACGCTTTCCTGCGTCACCGGGTGGTAGCGTTCGCGCGCCTTCGCATACACGTCCTTGGCCCAGGCATGGCCTTGCGGCGTCTTCATCAAGACGCTGTACAGGGGCACGACGAACTTCTGGCGGCCCACGCTCATGAGGAATGCCTGCAAGGGCTGCTGCACGTCGTAGCCGGCGTTCACGGAGGCCAGGTAGAAACGGTACGCCACTTCATTGTTGCCGCTCTTGCCCACGCCGTAGGCCTGGTCCAGCTCACGCAATTGCGCCGCGCTGGCCTTGTTGTTGATGTCGTTCAGGAAGTGCATCGATTCGATGGCGATCCACTTGTCCATGCCCAGGTCTTTCGTCGGCAATGTGCCTTTCAACCAGGCGTCGCGGTGCTGGTCGAGCAGCGCCAGGCGCGGCGAGACGACGCGCTGCGCGCTGGCCGGCACGCCCGTGCCATACAGCCATTCATCGAGTTCCGCTTCCGGCATCACGGCCGGATGCTGCGCCAGCAGGTTCTTGCGCAGGTAGGCGATGAACTGCTCCGTCGTCACGCTCTGAAACGCGTGCTGGTCGAACCAGCCGCGCAGGAAAGGATCGAACACGGCGCGGCCGGCACGGCGCTCCATGGTGGCCAGGAACCAGGCGCCTTTCGGGTAGATGATGCCGTCGTCCGTGTACGTTTCGGCCGGATTGGCGTCCGCATCGCGCGTGATCAGCGCCGTTTTCGCGGCCGGCAGTTCGCGGATCGAGGCGGCCAGTTCTTCCTGGTCGACCTGCACGCCCATCTGCGCCACTTCGCTGCCATACAGCTGCTCGACGATGCGCGTGGTGACGTAGGTGGTGAAGCCTTCGTTGAGCCACATGTGCTTCCACGAGGCGTTGGTGACCAGGTTGCCCGACCACGAGTGGGCCAGTTCATGCGCGATCAGGTCGACCAGGCTGCGGTCGCCCGCGATCATGGTCGGCGTGAGGAAGGTCAGGCGCGGGTTTTCCATGCCGCCGTAAGGGAACGATGGCGGCAGCACGATCATGTCGTAGCGCCCCCAGCCATACGGACCGTACAGCGCTTCGGCGGCCTGGATCATCTTTTCCGTGTCGGCCAGCTCGTATTCGGCCGCCTTGATGCGCGGCGGTTCCGCATACACGGCGGAGCGGGGACCGAGTTTGCGCACTTCCAGTTCGCCGATGGCAATGGCCAGCAGGTACGATGGAATCGGCTGCGGCATCCTGAATTTCCAGCCGCCCTTGCCCGTCGCCTTTTCATCGTTCTCGGCGCTCATCACGACGCGCATGCCCGCTGGCGCATCGATACGCGCGCTATACGTAAAACGCACGGCCGGCGTATCTTGCGATGGCACCCACGAGCGGGCGTTGATGCTTTGCGACTGGCTGAACATGAAAGGCAGCTTGCCCGACATGGTCTGCTGCGGCGTGAGCCACTGCAGCGCGATGGCGTTCGGCGCCGTGTGATAGTAGACGCGCACTTTGCCCGGCTGGCCCGTGGTGGTGATGCGCAGCGCCTGGCCCTTTTCCGGATCGGCCTTGTCCAGCTGGTACGGCGCCATCTGCCAGGCGCCGCGCTTGTCCTGTACCTGCACTTTCGCGATCGACAAATCGCGCGTATCGAGCACCAGGGTGCGCGCCGCCGGATCAATCCAGTTCAAGGACAGCTCGGCATAGCCGGAGAGCGTCTTTTGCTTGAAGTCCGCTTTCAGGTCCAGCTGCAGGTCGCGCGTGCGCACCTGGTCGTAGCGCGCATAGCTGAGGGGGTCGGCGTGCGCGGCCAGGGTTAGCTGGCAAAGGAGCGCACAGCCCAGCGCGCGCAGGAAGGTCAAAGTTTGCATGGTCGTCTTTTGAATGATTTGCGAAAGCCCCGGTCCGTGTACGCCGGGGCGTCGCGCAGAATAGCACTTCCGGCGCGGGCCGGCAGAAAAAAGCGCCGGACTGGCCGGCGCTGTTTCCCTATTTTGCTTCCGGCTTGGCCTCGGGCGCCTTGAGCGGCGTATTAAAATCCTTCATCAGGTTGTTCTTGTCGCGGTCCTGCTTGAACAGCTCGAGGCGCGATGGCGTGATTTTTCTCGGCCAGGCGTTGTTGCTGGTGTCGATGTCGGCCGTCTCCCAGTACGGGTCCTGCACCAGCCCCACCATCGGCTCGTCCGTGACGATCACCTTGCTGATCTTGTGCGGTGCATAGCGCCACACTTCGGCCGGCACGCGCTCGATGATCTTCTTGCCGCTTTTCAGTTCGATTTCCAGGATCAAGGGCATCACCAGGCCGCCGAGATTCGAAAAGTCGACCAGGTACAGATGCTTGCCCATGTTGCGCTGTTCCAGCAGCTTGCGCTCCCACGGTTCCAGTGTTTCCTGTTCTTCCGCATAGCTGTTGCGGTCCTTGTTGGTGACCGTGAAGTCATCGTGCCGGTTATAGAAATCCTTCAGTGCGGGATCGATGTCGACCTTCTTCGGCAGCGCCTTGTTGCGCTGGTCCGAAATCGAGATGGGCTGCGCGTCCTTCTGCGCCTTCTTCCACGCTTTCTCGACTTCCGGATTCTTCGTGCTCACGCCATATTCGCTGATGCCGTCGATGCTGATGTCGACCGCATCGGTGGTATAGAACCAGCCGCGCCAGAACCAGTCCAGGTCCGTGCCGGACGCGTCTTCCATGGTGCGGAAAAAGTCGGCTGGCGTCGGGCGCTTGAACTTCCAGCGCAGCGCGTACTGCTTGAAAGCGAAGTCGAACAGTTCACGCCCGAGGATGGTTTCACGCAGGATGTTGAGCGCCGTGGCCGGCTTGTCGTAGGCGTTCGCCGTGAACTGCAGCAAGGACTCGGAATTGGTCATGATGGGCACCTGGTTCTGGCTGCGCATGTAGTCGACGATCTTGCGCGGCTCGCCATTCCACGACGGGAAATGCTCTTCCCACGCCTGCTCGGCCAGGTACTGCAGGAAGGAATTGAGGCCCTCGTCCATCCACGTCCACTGGCGCTCGTCCGAGTTGACGATCATGGGGAAATAATTGTGCCCCACTTCGTGGATGATCACGCCGATCAGGTCATATTTTGCCGTCTTCGAATACGTGAGCTCCCCCGTCTTCTTGTCCTTCACGGGGCGCCCGCCATTGAACGCAATCATCGGATACTCCATGCCGCCCACGGCGCCGTTGACGGAAATCGCGTTCGGATACGGATAGTCGAAACTATATTTGTTGTACTGCTCGATCGCGTGCACGACGGCGCGCGTGCTGTACTGCTGCCACAGCGGATTGCCCTCGTTCGGATAATACGACATGGCCATCACGCGCTTGCCGCCGCTGTCCAGGCCCTGCGCATCCCAGATGAACTTGCGGCTCGAGGCCCACGCCACGTCGCGCACATTGGCCGCTTTGAAGTGCCAGGTTTTCATCCCCGCCGCCTTGCCTTTTTCCGCCGCCAGCGCTTCCTGCGGCGTGATCACCAGCAGCGGTGTGTTGCTGTTTTTCGCCCGCGCCAAGCGCTCGCGCTGCGCCGCGCTCAATACGGCCGCAGGATTTTGCAGCTCGCCCGTGGCGGCCACCACGTGATCTGACGGCACCGTCAGGTACAGCTCGTAGTCGCCAAACTCCAGCGTGAATTCGCCGGAGCCGAGGAACTGCTTGTGCTGCCAGCCGGCGGCGTCGTAATACGCGGCCATGCGCGGGAACCACTGCGCGATCTGGAAGATCGTGTTCTTGTCGTCTTCAAAATACTCGTAGCCGGAGCGCTCGACGAGCACCTTCTGGTCATTGATCCGATACGACCAGTCGATGTTGAACGTGATGCTCTGGCCGGGCGCCAGCGCCACCGGCAGATCGATGCGCAGCATGGTCTGGTTGACCACATACGGCAGCGGCTTGCCGTTGGCCGCTTTCACGGCGGTGAGCTTGAAGCCGCCGTCAAATTCGCGCCCGGCGTGGATGGCGCGCAAGTCCTCGAATTTCAGCGCCTCGTCTTCGCTGCCACTGAGCCAGGCCTGGCGCGATGGCGCACTCAATACGCGGCGCTGGTCGGCATCCTGGCGCAAGCCATTCTGGTCCAGCTGCAGCCACAGATAGGCCAGACTGTCGGGCGAGCGGTTGTGATAGGTGATCTGCTCACTGGCCGTGATGGCGCGGCGTTCCTCATCGAGCGTGGCGCGGATCACGTAATCGGCGCGCTGCTGCCAGTAGGCGTGGCCCGGCGCGCCGGACGCCGTACGGTAGCTGTTCGGCGTGGGCAGCAGCTCTTCCAGCTGGCGGAACTTGTCGTCGAAGGGCGCGGCGGCGCGCAGGCCGGACAAGGGAGCAAACAAGGTCAAACACAAGGCAAGCAAGCGGACAAGGACCGGCATGGCGCATTCCATCTGGGAGTCGTGGACAGAACTGCATTCTAAGTCGAGTCTGTTTGCAATCGGTCATTGTTGTCGAAGTCCCACACACCGGGCCGCGCCCCGCCCCGGCGCTACTGGCGCCGGCGCGGGCATTGGCGTATGATGCGCCTCGAACATTGGGGAGTAGTCGTCCCGCGGTCCTGCCGCGGGAACCTGTATCAACATGATTGGCCCGCAGGCCATGGTGCAGGTGGTTGCAGAACTTGACGAGACCATTGATCCAGGGCGGCCGCATGGGCCGGAGTCGCCTGTGGATCATTGGTTAATTCGTCCGGCCCGCGTACCTCTTGCAATCTCATGGAAGCATTCCTCATCTCCACCGGCATCGTCGGTCTCGCTGAAATCGGCGACAAAACCCAACTCCTGGCCTTTCTGCTGGCCGCCAAATTCCGTAAACCCCTGCCCATCGTGCTGGCCATTTTCGTCGCCACCATCGCCAACCACGCGTTTGCCGCCGCCGTCGGCGCCTGGATCACCAGCATGCTGGGCCCCGACGTGCTGCGCTGGGTGCTGGGAGTGTCGTTCCTGGCCATGGCCGCCTGGACGCTGATCCCCGACAAGCTCGATGAAGACGAGACGAAGCTGGCCAAATACGGCGTCTTCCTGACCACCCTGATCGCCTTCTTCATGGCGGAAATGGGCGACAAGACGCAGGTGGCGACCGTGGCGCTGGCGGCGCGCTACCACGACATTGTTTCCGTCGTGCTGGGCACCACCTTCGGCATGATGCTGGCCAACGTGCCGGCCGTCTACCTGGGCGACAGGATCGCCAACCGTGTATCGCTGCGCCTCGTGCACGGCATCGCGGCGCTGGTGTTTGCCGTGCTGGGCGTGGCCACCCTGCTGGGCGCAGGCGCCGCCCTGGGTTTCTGAGACAGTCTTGGATAATTTCTCATTTACAATATTCATGTTCATAATTACAATGTCGGCGACATGAATACCGGCGCGCCGATCCCGAACGACCGGTGCGCTTTCTTGAGGAATGTATGTATTTGAATGGAAAAATGGCGGCGCTGTGCCTGGCCGCTTGCGCCAGCCAGCCTGCCGCCGCCACGGCGGCAGCCGTGAACTACCACCAGCAGACGGCAACGCAGTCCGCGCCCGAAGTGCGCACGCGCGACCTACTGCTGTTTGGCGCCGGCCTGATCCTGCTGGCTGGCCGGCGCCGTCCCGAACACGATACGTGGCAAGTACGTGGGCAAGACTAAACCAGCAGCAGCACCGCATACTCGCGGCCCTCGTCGCGCAGGGTGATGCTGTTGCCGCCCTGCGCCACGCCATCGAGCGACAATCCCGCAGGCCGCCCCTGCGCCTGCTCCACCGTGATGGCGTAGCTGCTGGCGCCGAAGCGGTAATGCAGCTTGAAGCTGCGCCACTCGGCCGGCATCATCGGTGCCATGCGCAGCACGTTCGCTTCGCGCGTCAAGCCGAGCAGGGATTCGACGATCAGGCGGTACAGCCAGCCCGACGATCCCGTGTACCAGCTCCAGCCGCCGCGTCCCACGTGCGGCGCCACGGCATACACGTCGGCCGTCACCACGTACGGCTCCACCTTGTAGCGCGCCACCGCCTGCGCGTCTGCGCCATGGCGCACGGGACTGATCATGCGCAGCAGTTCCCATGCCTTTTCGCCATCGCCCATGCGGGCAAACGCCATCGCCGTCCAGATGGCCGCATGCGTGTACTGGCCGCCGTTCTCGCGCACGCCCGGCACATAGCCGCGGATGTAGCCGGGATTGAGGTCGGCTTTGTCGAACGGCGGATCGAGCAGCTGGATCACCCCGGAATCACGGCGCACGAGGCGCGCATCGACCTGGCGCATGGCGCCGGCGACCCGCTCCTTGTTGGCGGCGCCCGACAGCACGCCCCAGCTTTGCGAAATCGAATCGATCTGGCATTCCTCGTTCGTGTGCGAACCCAAGGGCGTGCCATCGTCGAAATACGCGCGCCGGTACCACTCGCCATCCCACGCATGTTCCTCGACGTTGGCGGCCAGTTTCACGGCTTCGTCGCGGCAGAACTGGGCAAACGCGGCGTCGCCGCGCAGCATGGCCACTTCGGCAAAGCGCTGCAGCACTTCATACAGGAAGAAGGCCAGCCACACGCTCTCGCCCTTGCCATGTTCGCCCACCTTGTCCATGCCGTCGTTCCAGTCGCAGGAACCGATCAGCGGCAAACCGTGCACGCCCAGGCGCAAGCCATGGCGGATGGCACGCACGCAATGCTCGTACAGGTCGGCCGACTCGCCCGAGCGCACGGGCAAGTCGTAGTAGGAATCTTCTTCCGGCTTGACGGCGCGTCCCTCGATGAAGGGCGCCACTTCCGACAGCACGTTGACGTCGCCCGTGGCGATCACATAGCGGCAGGCGGCCAGCGGCAGCCACAGGTAATCGTCAGAGCAGTGCGTGCGCACACCGCGGTCCGATGGCGGATGCCACCAGTGCTGCACGTCGCCTTCGACAAACTGGTGCGCCGCGCACAGCAGCAAGTGCTTGCGCAGCAGCTGCGGCACCGTGTGTATCATCGCCATCGCGTCCTGCAGCTGGTCGCGGAAACCGTAGGCGCCGCCCGACTGGTAATAGCCGCTGCGCGCCCACAAACGACAGGCGATAGTCTGGTACATCAGCCAGCCGTTGGCGATCACGTCGAGCGATGGATCAGGCGTTTCGATGCGTACAGCCCCCAGGGTGCTGTCCCAGTGTGCGCGCACGGCGTCGAGCGCCATGCGGGCCGCTTCCTTGCCCGCATGGCGCTGCACCATGGTGCTGGCATCGGCATTGCGGCGCCCGCCCACGCCGAGGATAAAGACGATTTCGCGCTCCTGCCCCGGCTGCAATTCAAACGGCACCTGGATGGCGGCACACTGGTCCAGCCCCGTGCCCGCCTTGCCTGACAGGCGCACGCGGCGCAGCGCCGCCGGCTGCGCCAGGCTGCCGTTGCGGCCGATGAATTCATTGCGGTCGCAGGTGATGGAGCGGATGCTGGCGTCCGTATTGAAGAAGCCGACCCGGCCCGAAAACTCCGTGTTGTAGTTATTGCGCGCAAACAGGGCGCCGCTGATCGTGTCGACCTCGGTGGCCACATGCATGCCGGACTTGGCGCGCAGGTCGGCCATCACCCATTCCACATAACCGGTGACGGACAGGCGGCGCGGCACGCCGCTGTCGTTGCGCACCTTGATCACCGAATATTTGACGGCAGCGTCCAGCGCCACATAGGTGCACAATTCCGTGGCGATGCCGCCTTCGCTGTGTTCGAAAATGCTGTAGCCGAAACCGTGGCGCGTCACGTAGTCGCCGCTGCCGCGCGCGGGCAGTGACGTGGGCGACCAAAACTGGCCGCTTTGCTCGTCGCGCACATAGAACGCTTCGCCGGACAGGTCGGACACGGGGTCGTTCTGCCATGGCGTGAGGCGGAATTCATGCGCATTCTCGCTCCACGTATACGCCTGGCCCGCTTCTGACACCACCGTGCCGAATTGCGCATTGGCCAGCACGTTCGACCACGGCGCCGGCGTCTGCTTGCCTTCTGCCGTGGTGATCACGTATTCGCGGCCGTCGGGTGTAAAACCGCCGAGGCCATTTTCCAGGATCAACTGGCGCTCTGGCGCCCGGTGCGGCACGCCGCCCTGTTCGCGGGCCGGGTCCTGCAGCAGCGGCGGCATGCGCAGCACGGGGCTCGGCGGGCGCTTGACCTGCTCGGCCAGGGTGCCGCGCAAATCGCTGATGATGGCGCGCGCCACCGATTGCAGCAAGATGCGGTCTTCGTTGGCGATCTGCTCGGCCAGGCGCACGAAGATGCCGCCCGGGCGGTCGATCGCCTGCGCATCGATGCCCGAGGCGATCAAGCCCATGATCTGGTCGTGCAACAGCTGGCGGTAGCCCGACTGCTCCTCGTACCAGATCACCAGGTCGACGATCAATCCCTTCAGGCGCCAATAGGCATGCGCCTGCACCATCTGGCGCGCCAGCTCGATATTGGCCGCGTCGCGTATCTGCAGCAGCACGATGGGCAAGTCGCCGGAAATGGCATACGCCCACAGGCCGGACTGGCCGCGCTGGTTCTTGATCAGGATGCTGGCCTCGGCGCGCAGGGCCGCATTCGGGTAGATCACGGCGTTGGCCAGGCGCGCATACAGCTGCGCGTCCGCTTCGCTCGCGTTCAACTGGCGCAGCACCACCTGGCTGTGCGTCCAGGCCAGCTCGAACACGCGGTCGGCCAGGTGGCGGTCCTGGTATTTGTCGATCAGGTGCAAGGCCGCATCGCGCTGTTCGGCCATGCCGGTGACGCTGTCGACGGTGACGGCCTGGTCTGGTTCGAGCGTGATGACGTAGCGGATGGCCACGATGGGGTCGAGCACGGAACCGTGGCCGCCACTCAATGGACCTCTTTCCTGCAGCGCCTGCGGCAGCTGCGCCGTATTGCCGCGGCCGATGAAGCGCGCGCGGTCCGTCTCGAACGATACTTCGTAGCGCTCGATATCGTGCACGGTCATCACATGCAGCAGCCACGGCATCTGCTCCTCTTTCGAGCGGGGCCGGCGCGTGCATAAAATCGCCTTTTCATGCGCGAGGATTTCCGTCTGCACGAACAGTTTGCTGAAGGCCGGATGGGCCGCATCGGCCGCCGCCGGCGCCATCACCACTTCGGCAAAACTGGTGATCTCGATGCGCCGCTGGCGGTTCGAATTATTGCTGATGCGCGTACGCCGGATTTCGATGTCGTCCTCGGGCGAGACGACGATTTCCGTGTACAGGTCCAGGCCATGGTCGGCGCGGCGGAACTCGGCCCGGCCCTCGGAGAAAATCACTTCGTATTTCTTCGGTTCGGCCAACGTGGGCTGGTACATGGTGGACCAGACTTCGCCATCATCGAGGTCGCGCAGATAGCAGAAATTGCCCCAGTTATCGCGCGTGCTGTCTTCGCGCCAGCGCGTCACGGACAGGTCTTTCCAGCGGCTGTAGCTGCCGCCCGCATTGCTCACCATGACGTGGTAGCGGCCATTCGACAGCAGCTGCGTTTCCGGCACGGCGCTGTTGGCTTGCGTGAGGATGCGCATCGGCATGGCCTGCTCGGACGCGCCGCTGCGCAGCACCGCCAGTTCGGCCGTGTTCGAGTAAAACGCGCCCGCCTGCGGCGTGCGTTCCTGCAGTACCAGCAAGGCCGATTGCAGCAGCGGATCGGACTCGAAACGGCGCTGCATCGGACGGTCGTGCAGCAGGTAGCTGAGGGCCAGAAAGCCCATGCCCTGGTGGTGCACCATGAAGGAGCGGATGATGGCGCTGCCCTGTCCGCGCGGCAGGCGCGCCGTGGTGAAATCGATCGCTTCAAAAAAGCCGTAGCGCCCCATGTAGCCGGCCGCCTGCATGCGCTGCAGGTTCTGGCACGACGCTTCCGGCTGCACCATCAGGCCCATCATGCTGGCGTACGGCGCCACCACCAGGTCGTCGGCCAGGCCCCGTTTCAAGCCCAGTCCCGGCACGCCGAAGGCGCGGTATTGATAGTTCAAACTGGCGTCGACCGTGTTGTAGCCGGATTCGGAAATCCCCCAAGGCACATCGCGCTGGCGCCCGTAATCGATCTGCGCCTCGATGACGGAGTGGTAGGTCTGGTCGAGCAAGGTGTTCGGGTAGTTCGGCATCACCAGGAGCGGCATCAGGTACTCGAACATCGAGCCGCTCCACGACAGCAGCACGGGCTGGCCCGCCACCATGCACAGCTGGCGGCCCAGGGCGAACCAGTGCTCCTGCGGCAGCTGGCCCTGGGCGATGGCGATGAAGCTGGCCAGGCGCACTTCGGAAGCGAGCAAATCGTAGTAGCTGGGGTCCAGGCGCCGTTCGCTGACGTTGTAGCCGATGGCCAGCAGTTTTGTCGACGGGTTGTACAGGAAGCCGTACTCGATCTGCGCGAAGTCGCGCGCCTGGCCCGCCGCGTGGGCGATGTCGCGCATGTGGCGACCCGCCTGTTCGCGGCCCTGCGCCAGCAAGGCGGCCAGCTCCGAAGGCAGGCCTTCCGGCGTTTCCAGGTTGGCCAGTTCGCGCAGGGTCGGCACGCGCATCAGCGCCGCATCGACGCCCGCCTGCGCCGCCCAAGGCGCCAGTTGCAGCAATTCAGCCAGCGCCGCGCGGCACTGGCGCGCCAGCGCACCCGCCCACATCGACAGCTCGCCATCCTCGCTTTGCAAGGTCAGCGACAGCAGCGCATCGGCCGCGCCATTCGCAGCAGAGAGGTAGGCATGCCATTCGGCCAGGCTGGCGGGCGTCGCAGGGGCTTGCAGCAAGTGCATGCTGTCACGCATGGCCTGGCCCTCGCCTTCGGCGGCGATGAATTCCTGCAGTACCTGCGCCGTCGTACGGATGCCCTGCACCACTTGCGCGCCGATGATCGGGGCGTCATACAGCTCCACCAGTCCCGGCTGCAAGGTCAGCAGATGGCCGGCCAGGTTGCCGCTGTCGACCGTTGAAATGTACATCGGCTGCAGCGCCTTCAGGGTCTGCGTGTCGTACCAGTTATAGAAATGGCCCTGGAAGCGTTCCAGTTCGCCCATGCTGTGCAGGGTGGCGCGGCTGCGCTCGATCAACTGGCCCAGGGTCAGATAGCCGAAATCGTAGGCCGTCAGGTTGGCCAGCAACGCCAGGCCGATATTCGTCGGCGAGGTACGGTGCGCCACCACGAGGTTCGGGTGTTCCTGCATGTTATCGGGCGGCAGCCAGTGGTCGTCCGGCCCCACAAAGGTATCGAAATAGGCCCAGGTCTTGCGCGCCACGCCATGCAGGAAACGTCCCTGCTCGGCCGACAGGCGCGCCACGGCCCGCTCGATGGGGCGGCTGATCCACCAGGCGATGGCGGGCGCGGCCAGCCACAGGAGCAGCACCACGGCGGCGGCGGGCAAGGCTTCCGGACGCCAGTAGAGCAAGGCGCCGAAGGTGGCCAGCGCCAGCGCGGGCGAGCACCACATGGCGCGCCAGCTGTCGGCCTGCGAACCTGACGATACATGCAGGTTCGAGGCGCGCCAGTCGAGCAAATGCTTGTGCGACACGCCCAGGCGCCACAGGGTGCGGACGATGGCATCGAGGCTGATCCACGCTTCGTACGGCAGGAAGACGAGGGTCAGCATGGCGTGCGAAAACTGCACGCCGCAGCGCCGCTCGAACGCGGCCAGGTGCTGGCGCCACAGGGTGTCGCGCGGTTTGCGCAGCAGATCATACAGTGCCGAAAAGACGGGCGGCAGGAAGATGATGGCCAGCATGGCCGCGCTCCAGAAGGCCACGTGCGGCAGGAAGCCCCACACCAGCAACAGCGACAAGGTGGTCGCGGGCGCGACGACGCTGCGGCGCAGGTTGTCGAACAGCTTCCAGCGCGACAGCATCGACAAGGGATTGCGTTCGCGCTTGCCGGCGCGGCCCGGCACACGGCCCAGCAGCCAGCCGACCAGTTGCCAGTCGCCGCGGATCCAGCGCTGGCGGCGGCTCACGTCGGCGTCATAGCGCGCCGGATATTCCTCGTACAGCTGCGAGTCGCTCAAGAGGCCCGCGCGCAGATAACAGCCTTCCAGCAGATCGTGGCTGAGGATTTTATTGTCGGGCAGGCGCTGGCCCAGCACGCGCTCGAACATGTCGAGATCGTAGATGCCCTTGCCGATGAACGAGCCTTCATAAAACACGTCCTGGTACAGGTCGGAAACGGTGCGCGTATAGGGGTCGATGCCCGGTTCGCCGCCGCACAGCAGCTCGTAGCGCGAGGCATTCGCGCTGGGCAGCGCCACGGCCACGCGCGGCTGCAGGATGCCGTAGCCGGCCACGACGCGCGTGCCGGCCGCGTCGAGCACGGGACGGTTCAGCGGGTGCATCATGGTGGCGATGAATTCGCGCGCCGCGTCGCGCGGCAGTTGCGTATCGGTGTCGAGCGTGATCACGTATTTGATCGTGCGCAGGCCGCGCAACTCGCCTTCCACCAGCGAGAATTTGTCGCGCGCGCCGCCGCGCAAGAACGCGTGCAGGTCGGACAATTTGCCGCGTTTGCGCTCCTGCCCCATCCACGCATTCTGCTGCGAATTCCACAGCCGCGGACGGTGCAGCAGCAGGAACGGTCCCACATGGCCCAGCTCCTCGGGATCGGCAGGGTCGCCGTTTTCCTTGAATTCGACGCCCTCCACGCGGTATTTCTCGTTCAGGATACGGATGGTCTCCTGCGCCTGGCGCAGCAGGGCTTCGTCGCCCGGCATCGTTTGCGCCTCGGCGTCGACGAAGTCCGTCAGCAGGCAGAAACGCAGGTTCGGGTCGCGGTTGGCGAGATAACGCACTTCCAGCGCCTCGCACAGGGCCGCCACGTTTTCCTCGCTGTAGATCAGGGTCGGCACGACAACGATGCCGCGCGCGTCCGACGGAATGCCGGCCTGGTAATCCATGCGCGGCAGCGGATGCGGCGACGTCATCAGGGTCGCCAGCCAGTTCACCACGGCCACGGCCAGCTGGCTGCTGCCCAGCAGCGCCAGCGCGCCCAGCGCCGCCAGGGGCCAGCCCTGCACGCCATGGCGCACGGCGCGCTCGAGCAGCAAGGCGCTCGTCGCCAGGGTCAGGAAGCAGATGGCGCCCAGGTAGACGGCCAGCGGCGCGGCGCGCGCCGTATGCTGCAGCGCCTCGACGAAGGGCAGCTTGGCGCCGGCCTGCTTTTCCAGCACCAGCACGCCGCGCCCCACCAGGTAGAAGCCGATGTGGCCGCGGCGCGCGTCATTGCCGTTGCCGTGCGTGTGCGCCAGCTGCACCACCATCTCGGCCACTTCCACTTCGCTGCGCGCGCTGCGCCTGGCAATGCGTTCGATGGCGTGGCGGTAGCTGTCGCGCGTGGCGAAATCCATCAAGCCATAGGTGCCGGCCGGGTCGAGGCGCAAGGTCTGCTCGACCACGCTCATCGTCTCGACGAATTCCTGCCAATCCATGGTGCCGAGAAAACGCAGGCTGCCGATGCTGTTGGCGATCGATACCTGGTCGGCCGCCTGCTGCCCGATCTCGGACTGGATCTGCTGTTCGATGGTGAGGCCCGACTCGGCCAGCTTGTGGGTCAGCCACGACAGCGCCAGGGTCAGCGAGGAACTTTGTCCCTGCAGGCGGCGCGACAATTCGGCCACGAAGGCGCTGGTCATCGGCGGATTCGAACGGGCCATGTCGGCCACCAGCAGGATCAAGCCGCTGGGATTGCGCTCGGCGATCTCCGTCATCTGGTCGGCCCAGGTGTTGGCCAGGTCGCGCTGCATGCGGTCGTCGGCCACGCGCACGGCGACGCGGCGCAGGTTTTCGATCAGGGCCAGGCGCAGCATGATGGGCACGGCCCACAGTTCACCGAGCGTGAGCGTGGCCACATCCTGGTAAGCCTCGACGAAGTGGCACAGGTTTTCCAGGTCGACCCGGCCATCGCCGTGCGAGATGATTTCCAGCGCAATTTTATAGACGCGCGGGCAGCCTGCGTCAGGGCCCGACGTCAAGCGCGGCAGCTCCTTGCTGTAGTTCTTCGGCAAATGGCGCCGCGTCGTGCGGATCTGCTCTTCGATCAGATAAAAATTATCGAGCAGCCATTCCGAGGCGGGCGTGACCTGGCGTCCGCTTTTGACGGTCGCCGTCAGCTCGTTGACGGTGGCCGTGATCAGGGCCGCATTGTCGGCCAGGCGCGCCAACAGGCGGTCGCGGCCATGATGCTTGCCCACCGCATGGCCGGTGGCCACGTGCTTGCCGTGGGCGGCCATCTGCATGGCGCTGAATAATTCGGAACGCAGGGGCAAGGCATCGTCGCGCGCGGCGTCGAAGGTGTCCGGTGCTAGGGAATGGTCGCGGAAGATTTCTTTAACTTTGGAAATCTGTTCCTTGATCTGCTGCGTGACAACTGCTGTGTACTCTTTCAACTTGGGGCCTCGCTAGGTGCACGCACGCAGCCAGCGGCCACCGTCACGCTGGCCCAGTCTGGAAGAACACGATCGGACACTGGCGAAGACGGAAAGCGAAGCGCCGGAGCGTTGCGACGAATCTCAGGGTATAGGGAGATTTTCTGAACTTCATCGTAGGTGCGCCATCTGCACAAGACCGTGCGCTAGCGTACATACATCACGTTTTAGGGACGTTTCAGCAAAGAAATTAGCCTGTTGAGCGGCAGAAAAATGCCGTCAGGAAATGAATGCAAGAAATGCGAGAAGAACACCGTGCCAAAGATGGCACGGTGCAATATTTCAAGGAAGAAAGTTCAGACCGTTCAGGCCGCGATGGCCAGCGGGTGGCGCGTCGCCTCGGCCATCGCCATGCCGCCATTGAGTTGCCATGCCGCGCCGTGACCGAGGCGGCGCAGGCAGGCGCTAGCGCGCGCGCTGCGGTTACCGCTGCGGCAGAAAAACACCAGCGGGCGCTGCGGCTGCTGCAGCCACGCGGCCACCTGTCCCGCCAGGCGGCTCAGCGGTACGCTACGCACCTCGCAGCCCTCGAACACCGTGCCGGCGCACGCCGCGTGTTCATACGCTTCGCGCACATCGACGAGGATGGCGCCGGGATGCTGGCGCAGGAAGGCGGGTAAGGCGGCCGCATCGAGCTGCAGTTCGGCAGCCGGCACGCTACCGTCCTGCACGGTGCGCACGGTAGCGCAAATGCTGCCGTCGTCGCCTGACGCGCACAGCACGGTATCCTGCGTCAGCAGCGCCGCATCCAGCAGAGGTGCCAGCGCCCCGGGCGTCAGGGCGCCGATGAAGGCGAAGCGCTGCCCCAGCAGGTACACATGGGTTTCGCCACACTCGACGCGGCGCAAACGCTGCTGGCCCAGCGCCAGCTCACCGTCGATATCGACGTGGCCGACTTGTTCGATCTCGAGTTCCTGCAGCAGCGCCAGGCGCGCCACGCCATGGTCGGCTGGCGCCGCCGTGTGTACGATGGCGCGCAAGGCCAGGTGCTGGCAGCGGATGAAAGCGGCCAGGCGCGGCACGAGCGCGGCGACGGGATCGATGACGACGCAACTGGCGCTGGCAAGGTCGCTGAGCAGCCAGGTGCACTGGCCATCGACGCTCAGCTGAATCACGCCGTCCTGCGGCGATGGCGCCAGCGCGGACGGCAGCAGGCAGCTGCTGCGCAGCGCTTCGCCGCAGCGCTCAATGCGCGCGCAGGCGGCCGTAATGGTCGCCGCGTCGATCAGGGGACCGAACGACAGACGGATGGCCGAGCTGGCACGCCATTGCGGCACGTGCATCGCTTCCAGCACATAGCTGGGGAGCGCCTTGGCGGCGGAACAGGCGCTGCCCGAGCTGACGCGCACGCGCGCCGCGTCGAACAGATCGAGCAATTCCTTTGACGACAAACCGGGCACGGAAAAATTGAGCGTGGTCGACAAGGACAAGTCGAACGGCATATTGAACACGATGCCGGGGAAGGCACGTTCCAGGCTGGCCACCAGCTGCTCGCGGAACGCGGCCAGGTCGGCGTGGCTGCGGAAGGTCTTGCCATCGTCGAGCGCGGCCAGCACGGCGCCCAGCGCGGCGATGCCAGCCATGTTTTCCGTGCCCGAGCGCAAGCCCGCTTCCTGGCCGCCGCCCATCATCAGGGGTGTAAACGGGGCGCCGGCGCGCACGTACAGCATGCCGATGCCCTTGGGCACATACAGCTTGTGGCCGGAAAACGGTGCGTAATCGATGCGCGTGGCGGCCAGGTTCAGTTTCAGCTTGCCCAGCGCCTGCACGCAATCGACCATCCAGTAGGCATCGGCGCCGCGCTCCTGCAGCAGCTGCGCGATGGCGGACAAATCGCTGACGACGCCCGTTTCATTATTCGCCGCCATCGTGCACAGCATGGCCGCGTCGCCGATCAGCGCATCGAGTGCCTGCAGATCGTGGCGCCCCTGCGCATCGACGGGCAGCTTGCGCACTTCCAGGTTCAGGCCCAGCAGGCGATTCCAGTGCGCCAGGCTTTCCGGCACGGCCTTGTGCTCGGTCGCGCCATACAGCAGCAGGCTGCCGATGCGCTTGCCCGCATCGCGCCGTTCGCGCAGCGCGCACAGGGCCGACAGCACGGCAGTCTGAATGCCTTCGGTGGCGCCGCTGTTGAACATCAGGCGGCCATCGCCCACGCCCAGCAAGCCGCTGGCGCGCCGGCGCACGCCATCCATCATGGCCTTGGCCTGCAATCCCGTCGCGTGGGTGCTGCTGGGATTGCCATAGCCCTGCTCCATCGCCTGTTTGGCGGCGGCAACGGCGGCGGGCAGCACGCAAGTGGTGGCATTGCTGTCGAGGTAGATTTCTTTCATGATGGCAGTCTGAGTATTCTATAAAAGGGGCAGCGCAGGCGGCTGGAACATATGGATAGTCTACCGGCCCGCCCCCGTGAAGATATGCCAAACAATGCTGCAAACGATGTACCATGCAGCATGTTCATGCCATAAAAACTGGAATAGTAAAATGAATTCACCAAACGCCTCGCTCGACAAATTCGACTGCGCCATCCTGGCCGCCTTGCAGCAGGATGGCACCCTGTCGATCGCCGCCCTCAGCGAAAAGATCGGTTTGTCCAGCACGCCGTGCTGGAAGCGGGTCAAGCGCCTGGAGGAAGACGGCTATATCGAGAGCCGCGTGGCCATCGTGAACCGGCAAAAAGTGGGTTTGCCCGTGACCGTCTTCGTCAGCGTGCGCACGGGACAGCACGATGAAAAATGGCTGCGCCGCTTCGCCGCCGCCGTCATCGTCTTGCCCGAGGTACAGGAATTTCACCGCATGAGCGGCGACATCGATTACCTGCTGAAAGTCGTCACCACCGACATCAAGGGCTATGACACCTTCTACAAAAAGCTCATCAAGGCCGTGCAGCTGACGGGCGTGTCGTCCGCCTTTTCCATGGAGCAGATCAAGTGCAGCACGGAATTGCCGCTGGAATTGATCGCCCACGGCTTGCCTGCCTGAGACGATCGCGCGTTGCTGCAATGCAACATAAATGAATGAAAAGCAGCAATGGTGCGATGGAAGGCGCAGTGCGGCCGGTATACTGTCTGCTCGCCTGCCCGCTTTTCTGCTCATTCTGCAGGCCATCCTCCAAGGTCTTCCATGTCTCTGCTCCGCCGCCTCTCCATCCAGAAAAAACTCCTGTTCAGCATGGGCTTGTGCCTGCTGCTCTTCATGGCGATCTCGTCTTTCCTCAGCGTGCGCATGAGCAGCGATTACGTGCGCGAGCGCGTCGTCAGTCAGGAGTTGCCGGCGCAAGTGGGCGAGATCCGCAACGACGTGCTGCGCCAGATCAGCCAGCCCCTGTCCGTGGTGCAGACCATGGCCAACGATGTCTACCTGCAAGACTGGGAAGACGCAGGCTTGCCCGACAGCGGCATCGCCACCTTCCAGCGCTACGCCAAGGTCGTCAAGGAAAAGAACAAGGCCGCTTCGATCAACTGGGCCTCGGCCAGCACGGGCAAGTATTTCACCACGGAAGGCTTGCTGCGCACCTTGGACAAAAACCAGGCGGCCGACCAGTGGTTTTATGGCTTGCTGGCCGGCGACAAGGCCTACACGCTCGACATCGACAAGGCGGAAAACTCCAGCGACCTGATGCTGTACCTGAATGCGCGCGGCCAGACGGCGGGCGGCAAGCAGATCGCGGCCGGCCTGGGCCTGTCCATCAATGCGCTGGCTGACACCATCCGCAGTTACAAGATCGGCCAGACGGGCCATGTCTACCTGGCGCGCGCCAATGGCGTGCTGCTGGTGCACCGCGACACGGCCCTGGCCGACGGCAAGCATCAGCTCAAGGATCTGCCCGGCTTTAGCGATACCCTGAGCAAGAGCCTGTTGACCGGTAACAAATACGCATACGCCATCTACGACGCCCCTGCGGGACGCCAGTTCGTCGCCGCCTCCTTCGTGCCGGAATTGAATTTATACGTGATGGCGGAAGTACCGGAAGCGGAAGTGCTGGGCAACGTCACGCGTTCGGCCCTGCTTGCCGCCCTGATCGCCGGCCTCGTCGGTGGCGGCATCGCCCTGTGCATCATTTATGTCATCAGCCGCGCCATCGCCGCTCCCGTCGCGCGGGCGGCCGACATGCTCAGCGAAATCGCCAGCGGCAATGGCGACCTGAGCCGCCGCATGCCCGTCGAATCGGAAGACGAGGTCGGCGCGCTGGCCGCCGCCTTCAACCGCTTCGTCGCATCGCTGAACGTGACGATACGCGAAGTTCGTGACAGTACGGGCTCCATTGCCAGCGCATCGAGCCAGATCGCGTCGGGCAATCTGGACCTGTCGGCGCGCACGGAAGCCCAGGCGTCGAGCCTGGAAGAGACGGCGGCCGCCATGGAAGAACTCACGTCGACCGTGAAACAGAATGCGGACAACGCGCGCCAGGCCAATCAGCTCGTGGTGTCGGCGTCGAGCCACGCCGTCAAGGGCGGTGAAGTGGTGGGACAAGTGGTGCAGACGATGGGTGCGATTACGGAAAGTTCACGCAAGATCGCCGACATTATCGGGGTGATCGACGGCATTGCCTTTCAAACCAATATCCTCGCCCTGAACGCGGCCGTCGAGGCGGCCCGTGCGGGCGAACAGGGCCGCGGTTTTGCCGTGGTGGCGACCGAGGTGCGCAACTTGGCGCAACGCTCGGCAGCGGCAGCGAAAGAAATCAAGGACTTGATCGTCGACTCGGGCAGCAAGGTCGAAGCGGGCAGCAAGCTGGTCGACTCGGCCGGCGCCACCATGCAGGACATCGTCGTCTCCGTGCAAAGGGTGGCCGACCTGATGGGAGAAATCGCCTCTGCCAGCCAGGAACAAAGCCAGGGTATCGCGCAAGTCAATGCCACCGTCACACAGATGGATGACGCCACCCAGCAAAACGCGGCGCTCGTGGAAGAAGCGGCGGCGGCAGCCCAATCGTTGCAGGACCAGGCGGGCCGGCTGGCGCAAGTAGTCAGCGTGTTCAAGCTGGAAGAAACCGGGCATGCGGCGCAGCCACAGCCCCGGCAGCCGGCGCACAAGCCGGCGCTGCCCACGCCATCGCGCCCGGCAGCGCCGGCCAGCGATGCGTGGGAAGAGTTTTAAAGAAGACGCTTAAATCGCCGGCGCTTTCACGCTGGCCGCTTGCTTGAAGAAATCGTAGATGCCGCTCTCGCTCATGCGGCGGGCATTTGCCAGTTCGCCGCCCTTGGTGGCGTACAGCACCTGGTTATTGTCGCTCGATACGAGCACGGCAGCCGGGATGCCTTTCTTGAGCGGATTGCCATAGGCTTGCGCCACATCCAGGTTATGGTCGAAGTTACCCACGTCGACCTTGACGACCTTGAACTGCTGCTGCATCAATTCCGCGTTCTTGCCTTCCTTCAATGCCTTGTCGAGCGCGCGGCAATCCTCGCACCAGTTGGCGCCAAAGATCAGCAAGACAGGCACGTGCGCCGCCTTCGCTTCGGCCAGCGCACGGGCCACATCGGCCTTGGCATCGGCCGCCGCGTTGTACGGCAGGTGCGGCGTGGCGACGGGGTTAGCCGGTGTCGGCGCGGCGGCAACGGCGGTGCCGGCAAGCAGCAGGCTGGCAAGGAAAAGAGAAAAGCGCATGCGGGCTCCTGAAAAAAAATCGTGAGGCCAGCTGAACAGCTGTCAGCTGGCGTGATTGTCTAGAATATGCCTGCTTATGGGAAATATCCACCATTTAATTGCACTGTGCTTATGCGGAAAAGGTATAAGCAACACCAAGGAGTAGCCGCTTGAGCATGCCAGATACCCTGCCCCCAACCTTGTCCGGCGCCGTTCGCATGCTACGCAGCGCCTATCCCGCTGGCATTCCCGACTCGGCGTATTTCGCCGTATTGGCCCTGCTGTATGAACACTTTTCCGACCGCAACCTGGCCGAGCTGATGGCCGCTGTAATGGGCAAGGATGCGGCGGTGGTCCTCAATGACATCTATGCCTGCGCCAGCAGCAAGCCGGCACCTTCCGCCATCGCGGCCTCCAGGAACTTGTTGGAGCAACACGGCTTGCAAGCGGTCTGTGCCGAAGATTGATGCCTGCAGGCAGCGAAATGGAACGCATGGGATAATATCGGGCTCACACTGAGCAACGCGATCCGAACGCGCCCTCCTCCATGACGACTTCTTTCCTGGCACGCTGGCTGCCGCAACCGAACAACGGCAGCCGCCGCGAACAATTACGCGCGTGTGCGGGCGCCATCTGCGGCTTGCTGCTAACAGGCCTGATCTGCCATTTCCTGCTGGCCCCCGACAGCGCCAGCGTCTACCTGATCGCGCCCATGGGCGCCTCTGCCGTGCTGCTGTTCTGCCTGCCGGCCAGCCCGCTGGCGCAACCGTGGTCCGTGGTGGGCGGCAACGTCATCTCCGGCCTGGTCGGCATGGCCTGCGTGAAATGGCTGGGATCGAGCGTGGGCGTGGCGGCGCTGGCCGCCTGTCTGGCCATCGGCGCGATGTTTGCCCTGCGCTGTCTGCATCCGCCGGGCGGCGCCGTGGCGCTCACCACGGTGGTTGGCGGCGCCAGCGTGCATGCGGCCGGCTTTGAATTCGTCTTCATCACCGTGCTGTTCAATTCCGCCGTGCTGGTCGCTTGCGCCGTGCTGTACAACAACCTGACGGGACGCCGCTACCCGCACATCCAGCAACTGGTGGCGCCGCATCCGCACGATACCAAGGATAACGTGCCCAGCAACCGCCTGGGCTTTTCTCCGGATGACCTCGATGCCGTCTTGCGCCAGCACAGCGAAGTGCTCGATATCAGCCGCGACGATTTGCAAGCGATCTTCCTGCAAACGGAAATGCGCGCCTACCAGCGCCGCTTCGGCGTCGTCACCTGCGCCGACATCATGTCGAAAGACGTGCTCAGCGTGGAGTTCGGCACGCCACTCGATGTTGCCTGGCGCACCATGCGCGAGCACCAGGTGGGCGCCCTGCCCGTGCTGAACCGGGCGCGCCGCGTCATCGGCATCATCACGCAAACGGATTTCCTGCGCCACGGCGGCCTCGACGATTATCAGGGCATGCGCCAGCGCCTGCGCGGCCTGCTGCAACGCAGCGGCCTGTCCCATAGCGACAAGCCGGAAGTGGTGGGGCAGCTGATGACGCCATCCCCGCACACGGCCCGCCTGGGCACGCCCATCATCGATCTGGTTCCCCTGATGGCCGACGCCGGCTATCACCACATTCCCATTCTCGACGATGAAGAGCGCCTGGCCGGCATCATCAGCCAGTCCGACCTGATGGCGGCCCTGTACGAAAGCCGCTTTGCCGAGGCGGCCGCATGACGCCATTCCAGGCACTGCTGAGCGGCCCCGACGGCGGCCCGGCGGGCACGGCCGTCAGCGCGCATTTTTTCGGCAGCCAGCTGGCTATCGATGCGCCCGGCCATGGTGTCGACGTGGCGCAGCTGGTCGTCAGCGTGGGCGGCGTCGATGGGCCGGAACTGTTCCTGAACTGGCTCGACGAACAAGGACGGCAAGCCTCGCTGAAACCGCTGACGGCGAGCGACATCGCCATCGTCTTGCGCGAAGCGCCGGCCGCGCTGCAGCCGCAACTGCAGCGTTTGTGGGGCGAGCGCCAGCGCAACCGGCGGCAGGTGTCGGGCTGGCTGGCCGGTTTGACGGGCGCGACCGTCGTCGCGGCGGCCCTGCTATGGTGGCAAGGCGGCCATGCCGTCGGCGCGCTGGCAGGATTGATCCCCTTGTCGACGGAAAAACAGCTGGGCGAACTGGCCCTGTCGCAAGTGCGCGCGCAGGGCGGCATCAGCGAAAGCGGCGTGGCGCAGCAGACGGTGCAGGAGATCGGCCGCAAGCTGACGGCCGGCTCGCGCTACCAGTACCGCTGGCTGATCAAGAACGACGACACGGTCAACGCGTTTGCTATGCCGGGTGGCATCATCGTCGTGCATACGGGCTTGCTGCGCCAGGCCGCCGACCCGGGCGAGTTGGCCGGCGTACTCGCGCATGAAGTGCAGCACGTGGAGCAGCGTCATTCGCTACGGCAAATGATCAGCAGCCTGGGCTGGGGCGCCCTCGTGGGCGTGACCATCGGCGACATCAGCGCCGTGGCCGCCATGCTGGCGCACCAGGCCGGCACCTTGTATTTCAGCCGCGACATGGAAGAAGAGGCGGACCGTCTCGGTTTGCTCGCCTTACAGCGCGCGCACATCCGTCCCGACGGCATGCTCAGTTTTTTCCAGAAACTCGATGACAAGGACAAGGCCAAGGTACCAGGCTGGATTTCCTCGCACCCGCAAACGGCGGCGCGCGCGCAGCAGATCCGCAGCCTGATCGCCGCCACGCCCTGCCCTGCTTGCCTTCCCTTGAGCAGCAGCCACTGGCAAGCGATGAAAGCGGCCCTGCCGCCTACGGCAAAATAGCAACATTCCTCTCGTACAATTTATCCAAACGTACTGGGCAATGGCGTATGCTTACGCCCCGGCTGCTCCATCGCGACCGGCCGCCCCGACCCACAACGCCTCCGTTCATTCCCTCCTTACAAAGGACATCGCGCATGAAGCATCGTTTTGCCGCCGGCACCCTCGGCACCCTGGCCATCTCCCTGTTGCTGGCCTACGCGCCCATGGCGCAAGCGGCCCAGCCCGCAGCCAAAACAGCCGTCGCGCCCGCCGTCAGCGCGCCGAAAGCAAAGCAGCAGCTGCAAGTGCTGGCCGACACATACTACGATGCGCTGGCCCGTTTCGAGCCGATCAATGCCACCGAGAGCGGCGACAACCGTTTTGATGACCAGCTCGGTTCAGCCATCGTGCCCGCCGCGCGCGCAAAACAGTTCGCCCTGTACCGCCAGTACCAGAAGACCCTGCGCAGCATTGCCCGCGCGCAGCTGTCGCACCAGGACCAGATCAACTACGACATCCTCGACTATGAACTGGCGACGGCGCTGAGCTTCGAGCGCTTCCCGGAATACCTGCTGCCGCTGAACCAGATGGACAGCATGCCCGTCACCCTCGCCAATTATGCGGGCGGCGAGGCATCGCAGCCTTTGACAACGATCAAGGAGTATGACGCTTACCTGAGCCGTATCGGCCAGTTGCCGGGCTGGATAGACCAGGCCATCGCCAACATGAAAGTCGGCATGCAAAAGGGCATCGTGCTGCCGAAGGCGCTGACGGAATCGGCCCTGCCGCAATTCAAAAAGCTCGTCAGCGCCACGCCGCAGGACAGCGTCTATTACACGCCGATCAAGAACTTGCCGGCCAGCTTTTCCGACGCGGACAAGGCGCGCCTGACGCAAACCTATACCGTCATCATCGAAGCCAAGCTGATGCCGGCGCTGCAGCGCCTGTCCACCTTCATGGAGCGCGATTACCTGCCGGCCGGCCGCACGAGCAGCGGCTGGAGCGCCCTGCCCGATGGCGCCGCCTGGTACCAGGCGCGCGTGGCCAGCAGCACCACCACGGATCTGAAACCGGAGCAGATCCACGCCATCGGCTTGAAGGAAGTGGCGCGCATCCAGGAACAATACGCGATCGTGGGCCCGAAGATGGGCTACAACGGCCCGGCCGCCGGCCTGCCCGTATGGGTATCGGAACAGGCGAAATACCGCCCGTTCAAGACGGAGCAGGAAGTGCTCGACGTCTACCGGAAACTAAACGTGCTGCTCGACAGCAAATTGCCCGCCCTGTTCACCCTGGTGCCAAAGGCGCCGCTGGACTTGCGCCTGGAACCTGAACTGAGCCGCGACACGGCCGCCGATCACTACACGGCGCCGGCCGCCGACGGTTCGCGCCCCGGCGTGTTCTGGTCCGTCGTCACGGATCCGAAACTGTATGGCGACACGGGCATGACCACCCTGTTCCTGCACGAAGGCAAGCCGGGCCACCATTTCCATCTGGCGCTGGTGCAAGAGATGGACTTGCCGAACTTCCGCCGCTTCGGCGGCAACAATGCCTTCACGGAAGGCTGGGCCCTGTATGCGGAAACCCTGGGCAAGGAAATGGGCCTGTTCGAGGATCCGGCCCAGTATTTCGGCCATTTGAACGACGAGATGCTGCGCGCCGTGCGCCTGGTGGTCGACACGGGCTTGCACACCAAGGGCTGGACGCGCGAGCAGACCATCAAGTACATGCGCGACACCCTCGGCTATGACGCCGTGGCGAAAAGCGAGACGGAACGCTACATGGCCTGGCCGGGCCAGGCGCTGGGCTACAAGATCGGTTCGCTGAAGATCGTCGAACTGCGCCAGCGCGCGCAGCAAGCCTTGGGCGACAAATTCAGCCTGCCGAAGTTCCATGAAGTGGTGCTGAGCGACGGTACGCTGCCCCTGAAACTGCTGGAAGCCAAGGTCGACCGGTGGATCGCGCAGCAGAAGTAAGCTAGTCGCTTTCCGCTACAACGGCAGCGCCAACCGGGGCTGCCGTTTTTTTTCGTGCCGATGCTTGATCTGGCGCAGATCCAGCGCATCTCACGCACGCCTGCCGGAACGCGTACCAAACGATGCTGCCTAATTCCCATACACAGAAGGGAGGCAGCATGCAAAACGAAGACATCAGCGATGGCGCTACGGCGCGTCCGCCAACGTGGCGGCAGCAGTCAGAAATGCCAGCGGAAACATCCGGCTCGTCCGGGAATGGGCACGACGCCATTCTTCACTACACGAGCGCGCGCGTCCAAGGCGATGGACGGCTGCAGCGGCACATTCCCGACGATACCGCGCATGGCAACCATGGCCTGATCACGGCACTTGGCTGGCTCAGCATCGGACTGGGCCTGGTCCAGCTGGTGGCGCCGCGCGGGCTGGCGCGGGCCAGCGGCTTGCGCGGCGTCTCGTCTGTCTGGATACGCGCCATCGGCCTGCGCGAAATGGCTTGCGGTGTCGCCTTGCTGCGCGGAGAAAGCAGGCCGGCATGGCGCTGGTCGCGCATCGCCGGCGACGCCATGGATCTGTCGCTGCTGGGCGTGGCCATGACCAGCCGGCGCAATGCGCGCACGCGCCTGGCGGCGACGGCAGCCGTGGTGGCAGGCGTGACGGCCATCGACTATATCGCCAGCGCACAACTGGCGCCGCGCAAGCTGAGCGAACTGCCCGCGCCCGGCGAAGAGGGGCTGGCGCTGCAAAGGAGCGTGATCGTCAACCGTTCCGCCGACGAATGCTACCGCGCCTGGCGCGACCTGGAAAACCTGCCCCGCTTCATGCCAGGCTTGCAATCGGTGCAGATAATCGATGCGCGCCGCTCGCGCTGGCACAGCGTCGAAGGCGAGTGGATAGGCGAACTGACAGACGAGCGTCCGGGCCAGGGCATGCGCTGGCGCGCGGCGGAAAATCATGCGGAAACGGGCGCGCTGGAACTGTCGCCCGCACCGGGCGGGCGCGGCACCGTGGTCACCATGCAACTGCAGATGCAGGCGCCGGTCGGCAAGGTGGGCGCGGCCGTGGCCGGCCTGTTCAGCCAGGCGCCTGCCTACAAGATCGAGACCACCTTGCGCCGCTTCAAGCAGTGGATGGAAACGGGCGAAGTCAGCACCATCGAGGGCCAGCCGTCAGGCAAGCGCAGCTTCAAGACGCGCTTGCTGCACAAGGCTGGCGGCACGGTATCTTCCCCCCGACCGCAAGCAAACGGAGGTGTGTCATGAAAGCCAACTGCTGGCACGGCAAGCGCGACGTACGGATCGAACAGGTGCCCGATCCCGCCATCCTCAATCCCGGCGACGCCATCATCAAAGTCAGTTCCACGGCCATCTGCGGTTCCGACCTGCACCTCTACAATGGCGTCGTGCCCACAATGGAACAAGGCGATATCCTCGGCCATGAGTTCATGGGCGAGGTGGTGGAGGTGGGCTCCGCTGTGCGCAAGCTCAAGGTGGGAGATCGGGTGGTGGTGCCGTTTCCCATTGCCTGCGGACGCTGCTTCTTTTGCGAGCAACAGCTGTACTCGGTGTGCGAGAATTCCAATCCGAACGCCTATATGGCGGAAAAGATGTGGGGCCACTCGGGCGCGGGCATCTTTGGCTATTCCCACCTGACGGGCGGCTATGCGGGCGGCCAGGCCGAATATGTGCGCGTGCCGTTTGCCGACGTCGGCCCCATCAAGGTACCGGACGAGCTCAAGGATGAACAGGTGCTGTTTCTCTCGGACATACTGCCGACCGGCTACATGGCGGCCGAAGCCTGCGCCATCACGCCAGGCCAGGTGGTGGCCGTCTGGGGTTGCGGCCCCGTGGGGCAGTTCGCCATCCAGAGCGCTTTCCTGCTCGGCGCCGAGCGCGTCATCGCCATCGACCATTACCCGGAACGCCTGCGCATGGCGCGCGAACTGTCCGGTGCGGAAACCCTGCATTTCGATGCCGTGGACGTGCCCGATGCCCTGCGGGAAATGACGGGAGGACGAGGCCCCGATGCCTGCATCGATGCCGTCGGCATGGAAGCGCACGGCTCCGGCGTCAGCTATATCTACGACCGCCTCAAGCAGACGATGAAATTGGAATCGGATCGTCCCACGGCCCTGCGCGAAGCCTTGATGGCGTGCCGCAACGGCGGCGTCGTCTCGGTGCCAGGGGTATATGGCGGCTTCAGCGACAAGATTCCGTTTGGCTCCATCATGAACCGTTCATTGACCATCAAGACGGGCCAAACACACGTGCAGCGCTACATGCAGCCACTGCTGGAACGGATACAACGGGGCGAGCTCGATCCCGGCGCCATCATTTCCCACCACTTGACCCTGGACGAAGCGCCGCACGGCTACGAAATCTTCCAGAAGAAACAGGAGCAATGCATCAAGGTCGTGCTGCATCCGGGCCCCTGACTGCGCTGGCAGACAGCGCGGCAGGGCCAGGCGAACAATGCGCTGATCTCGGACGAGCTCAGACGAGCAGCGCGGCACTCATCGAACGCACTTCCTCGGCCGATTCGGCGAGGATGCTTTGCAAAGTCTCGTTATCGATAATGAAATCGATGACGGAATCGGAGGGCGTGAGCATTTCCACATACGTCACCTGCAACGGCGACTGCACGGGCGACAGTTGCTTGGCCAACAACAAGGTGTCGAGCAGGGAGTCGGGCGGAATCGACAGCAAGCCATCGCGCAAGCCTTCGATGGCTTCGCTCACGGCCAGCGGGATCAAAAGCTTCTTCATGACTTCGCGGGAAATGATTTCTTCTGCGGACTCCATCCAGTGATCCGCATCGTCGTCGAGCAGGCCGGGAAATTCGTCGGCACGCGACAACAGGTAAAAACCGCCCACCTCATGCACGATGCCGGCGAACAGCGCCGTGTCGGCATCGACGTGCGTCACGCGGCGGGCAAGCACGTGCGCCAGCGCCGCCACGTGGGCCGTGTGCTCCCACAGCTGGGCCGCCTTCTGGCGCAGGACGGGGTCGATGATCTTGCTGCCGAACTGGCGCACCACCATGGCCGCCACCAGCGCGTACAGATTGCGGTAGCCCATGCGCATGACGGCGGCGCGTACGCTGGTCACGGGCGCCGCATCGCCGCGGCTGTAGACGGCCGAGTTGGCCAGCGCAACCGTGCGCGCCGCCAGCAAGGGTTCGGCCAATACCAGCTTGATCGCATGGTCGATATGGCAGTCCGGTTCAGCCAAAGCCAATTGCAATTGCAGTGCGGAATTAACGCTCGTGGGAAACGTTAATTCACCGCGCACCGCTTGGGAAACAATTAAACCGAAAGCCTGTAGTTTATTCATCATACGATCAATCCGCCTCAGATATTATTCTGGCCAACAATTTCATGCATCAGAAATTGAATGCCAGGCCCGGCCTTTAGAATACAGATGGCATGTCATTCGCTTGTAATGAAGAATCCGGTAATGCCAGCGCATGCAATAGCGATTCATCGCCGATGACAAACAACTTCGGCTGTTGTAATACCTGCAGCAGAAATGGCTGGCCTTCACGTAGCCGCCGGCGATAATCGGCCAGCGTATATAGGTTGGGATTGATTTTACGCCGTAAGGTTCGCTCGGCCGGCGCCAATCCCGTCAACAGATCGCCATAATTGGCTTCTTCACCCACCAGCAGCAAATCGATGGCGCTGCCGGGCATGTCCTGCCCCTTCGCCGTGGCGCCCGACACGAATGCCAGGTGCAGCTGGGCACGCAAGGGCGCCAGAGTCATGCTTAGTACACCGACGATGCCGAAGGTTTTCTGCACCAGTCCGCTCAACTCCGGATACACGAGGCTTTCCTTGTTGGGCCAGAAGCGCCGCACATTGCCGATCCGTTCGGAGGTAATCAGGCCGGACTCATGCAGCCGGCGTAGTTCCCGCTGCGCCGACGCGCTGCCCAGCCCCGTCAAGCGCATGATCTCGTTCAAGTGAAAGCCTTCATTCACGCGGACAAAGAGCAGTCCCAGCAGTTTCTGCTGGGCGGGAGTAAACAGGGCTTGGGCAATCATGCGCCAGATATTAGCATGAGCGCACTGGAAATTGGCGTGGCAAGTGCGCTTTTGCTACGCTACAACAGAGTGTGCCGGCATGACGGCATCGTGCATAATCGCCATGGTTGCGCACTCCCGAACGATCGGAAAACGGCGTGCCCTCTCACACTTGCAGTCACCGACGCACCGTATTTTCAGGGGAACACTTGTATGTCATCAGCCACCAGCAGCCTGGTCGGGTTTGTCGGAGGACAGCTTGATACGGCGGCCTTTGAACACCTTTTATATGAAGACGCAGAAACAGAGCGCCTGTTGTCAGCGCAGCCGGCGCCCAGGTATGCGCACGCGGGGCACACGCTGTATCACTATCTGATATCGCTCGACCTACACAATCCGGCGGACGTGCTGAACGCGCAGGGCGCCCTGGCCGAGTTTTTGCACGCCGCCGGGATTCCGCTATTCGTCTCGGAAAAGCCTGGCCAGCTGCACGCGCTTTTACTGGCGGCGCAGCCGAAGTGGCTGGATGTGGATCTGGCCTATGTGGCGGCACTGCTGGACAAGGCACCGCCACATGCGAAAAAAAGTGAACGGACGCAGTGGCTGCGGGCGCAATTGCTCGCGTTATTTCGCTATGCGAAGAAGCCGCCCCGTTGGCTGCAAGCGCCCAACTGGCCCATCGAGGCGCACGGTCCGCTAGTATTTTTGGGACAACTCCCGGTGGACGACTATTTTCATGACGAGGCCGCCGTCTATGTGTTTTACGATGCCAGCAAAAACGAGTGCCGATCAATACTGCAGACTTGCTGACGCCATGGCGTTCCTGGGCGCGGCTTCCTGTTTGCGTGTGTGCTGGAAGGCCGCAGTCATGGACATAAAAAACGGCACCAGGAATTTCTCCCTAGTGCCGTGCTTATCAGCGAACAGCGCAGATTCATATTTTAATAAGTTAAATAATTAGCGAATGACCGTTGAATGACATACGCAATAAATCTTTCTATTACCTGGAATTTCTATCAATTAAATGATTAAAATTTCCAGGAAAATAAAGCGGACGACATCCATGCGATTGCAATTAACTATAAATTGTACGCTGCTCGATAAAGATGACGCTTCGTCGTGTGTTGCCGGTTTCGATAGCCAAAAGATCGTCGGTGGTTTCACCGGCCAGGGTGGCTTTATCGGCCAGCAGCGGGGCTTGACTCTCAACCACTTCCCACGTCTCTTTCTCTTTGCATGCACGGTGGAAGGCCGCAGTAACGGACATAAAAAAACGGCACCCGAAGGTGCCGTTTTGTCAGCTAGCAGCGCAGATTACGCTTCGTCGCCGTGGTGTTGCCGGGTTTCGATGGCCAGCAGATCGTCGGTGGTTTCACCGGCCAGGGTGGCTTTATCGGCCAGCAGCGGGGCTTGACGCTCAACCACTTCCCACGTCTCTTTCTCTTTGCGTGCACGGTGGAAGGCCGCAGTAACGGACATAAAAAAAACGGCACCCGAGGGTGCCGTTTTGTCAGCTAGCAGCGCAGATTACGCTTCGTCGCCGTGGTGTTGCTGGGTTTCGATGTCCTGCAATGCTTCTGCAGCTTCGCCAGCCATCGAGGCTTTCTCGGCCAGCAGCAGCGCTTGACGCTCTTCCACTTCCCACGCTTCTTTCTCTTTGCGTGCGCGGTGGAAGGCCAGGCCCGTACCGCCAGGAATCAGACGGCCGACGATGACGTTCTCTTTCAGGCCGCGCAGACCATCGCGCTTGCCCATGATCGCCGCTTCGGTCAGCACGCGGGTGGTTTCCTGGAACGATGCGGCCGAGATGAACGAATCGGTCGACAGCGATGCCTTGGTAATACCCAACAAGACGTTTTCGTAGGTCGCTGGAATCTTGTTCTCAACGGCCATGCGATCGTTCTCGTCCAGCAGTTCCGAACGCTCTACCTGCTCGCCAACGATGTAGTTGGTGTCGCCGGCATTGACGATCTGAACACGGCGCAGCATCTGACGCACGATCACTTCGATGTGCTTGTCATTGATCTTCACGCCTTGCAGACGGTACACGTCTTGCACTTCGTCAACGATGTAACGTGCCAGCGCTTCGATACCCAGCAGGCGCAGGATGTCTTGCGGATCGGCCGGGCCGTCCACGATCATCTCGCCCTTGTTCACGACTTGGCCGTCATGCACCAGCACTTGTTTGTCCTTGGTGATCAAGAACTCATGCTTGTTGCCGTCCATGTCCGTGATTTCCAGACGCTGCTTGCCCTTGGTTTCTTTACCGAACGCAACCGTACCCGTGACTTCCGCCAGCATACCGGCATCTTTCGGCGAGCGCGCTTCGAACAGTTCCGCAACGCGTGGCAGACCACCGGTAATATCGCGCGTTTTTTGCGATTCGGTCGGAATACGTGCCAGCACTTCACCAACCGATACCTGTTGACCGTCCTTGACCATGATCAGCGCGCCGACCTGGAAGCCGATCGCCACCGAGTGTTCGGTGCCGGCGATCTTGACTTCTTCGTTCGCGTCGTTGATCAGCTTGACTTGCGGACGCAACGTTTTGGTCAACGAACCGCGACGTTTCGCATCGATCGCCACCAGGGTGGACAGACCGGTCACTTCGTCGACCTGACGGGCCACGGTGACGCCTTCTTCGACGTTCTCGAAACGCACTTGACCGGCGTATTCGGTAATGATCGGACGGGTCAGCGGATCCCACGTTGCCAGGGCCGTACCGGCCTTGATGACCATGCCGTCCTTGACGATCAGGGTCGCACCGTACGGTACTTTGTGACGCTCACGCTCACGGCCATGGTCGTCGGTGATCAGCACTTCGCCGGAACGGGAAATGACGATTTGCGCGCCCTTGCCGTTCGTCACGTAACGCATGGTTGCCGTGAAGCGGATGGTACCGTTCGACTTGGCTTCCACCGACGATGCCACTGCCGCACGCGATGCCGCACCACCAATGTGGAACGTACGCATGGTCAGCTGGGTACCAGGCTCACCAATCGACTGCGCTGCCACCACACCGACGGCTTCGCCGGCGTTGACCAGCATGCCGCGACCCAGGTCGCGGCCATAGCACTTGGCGCACAGGCCGAAGCGCGTGTCGCAAGTCAGTGGCGTACGGACCTTGACTTCATCGATGGACAGACGCTCGATCTCTTCGACCATGTCTTCGTCCATCAAGGTGCCGGCTTCGTACAGCGTTTCCTGGGTTTCAGGATTGACGACGTCATGTACCACCACGCGGCCGAGGATACGGTCACGCAACGGTTCGATGACTTCACCACCTTCGACCAGTGCCTTCATGACGGCGCCGTTCATGGTGCCGCAATCATCTTCGATCACCACCAAGTCTTGCGTCACGTCAACCAGACGACGCGTCAGGTAACCGGAGTTAGCCGTTTTCAGCGCCGTATCGGCCAGACCTTTACGAGCGCCGTGGGTCGAAATGAAGTACTGCAAAACGTTCAGACCTTCGCGGAAGTTCGCGGTAATCGGCGTTTCGATAATCGAGCCATCCGGTTTGGCCATCAGACCACGCATACCGGCCAACTGGCGAATCTGGGCTGCGGAACCGCGCGCGCCGGAGTCGGCCATCATGTAAATGGCGTTGAACGATTCTTGCGTCGACTTGGTGCCGTCGCGGCGGATCACGTCTTCGACTTTGAGCTGGTCCATCATGGCCTTGCCGACTTCATCCGAGGTTTTGCCCCAGATATCGACTACCTTGTTGTAACGCTCGCCGGCGGTCACGAGACCCGAGGCGTATTGCTGTTCGATCTGCTTGACTTCCGATTCGGCCGTCGCGATCAGGGTGACTTTTTGAGGCGGTACCAGCATGTCGTCGACGCAGATCGAGATACCGGCGCGTGTCGCCAGACGGAAACCCGATTGCATCAGTTTGTCTGCGAACACCACGGTGGCGCGCAGGCCGCACTTGCGGAACGACGTGTTGATCAGCTTGGAAATTTCTTTCTTTTTCAGCGCGCGGTTCAGGACGGAGAACGGCAGGCCTTTCGGCAGAATTTCCGACAGGATCGCACGGCCGATCGTCGTTTCGTAACGCGTTACCGTTTTCTCGAATTCGCCCGTTTCGGCGTTTTTCGGGTATTCGGTAATACGCACGGTGACGCGGGTCGTCAGTTCGACTTCCTTGTTGTCGTAGGCGCGGATCACTTCCGACACGTCAGGGAACATCATCCCTTCGTTCTTCGCATTGATCGCTTCGCGGGTCGCGTAGTACAGACCCAGCACGATATCCTGGGAAGGAACGATCGATGGTTCGCCGTTCGACGGGAACAGGATGTTGTTCGATGCCAGCATCAGGGTGCGTGCTTCCATCTGCGCTTCGATCGACAGAGGAACGTGGACCGCCATTTGGTCACCGTCAAAGTCGGCGTTGAATGCGGCGCAGACGAGCGGGTGCAGCTGGATGGCCTTGCCTTCAATCAGGACTGGCTCGAACGCCTGGATACCAAGACGGTGCAAGGTAGGTGCGCGGTTCAACATGATCGGATGTTCACGGATCACGTCTTCCAGGATGTCCCATACGACCGGCTCTTGAATCTCGACCAGCTTTTTGGCGGCCTTGATCGTGGTAGCCAGACCCATCAGTTCCAGTTTATTGAAAATGAATGGCTTGAACAGTTCCAGCGCCATCAGTTTCGGCAAGCCGCACTGATGCAGTTTCAATTGCGGGCCCACGACGATGACCGAACGACCGGAGTAATCGACGCGTTTGCCCAGCAAGTTTTGACGGAAACGGCCGCCCTTGCCCTTGATCATCTCTGCCAGCGATTTCAGCGGACGCTTGTTGGCGCCGGTCATCGCTTTGCCGCGACGGCCGTTGTCCAGCAGCGAATCGACTGCTTCTTGCAGCATGCGCTTTTCGTTGCGCGTGATGATCTCTGGAGCGCGCAGCTCCATCAGGCGTTTCAGACGGTTGTTACGGTTGATGACGCGGCGATACAGATCGTTCAGATCCGAGGTCGCGAAACGGCCACCGTCCAGCGGTACCAGCGGACGCAGTTCCGGCGGCAGCACTGGCAGCACTTCCATGATCATCCAGTCAGGCTTGATGCCCGAACGTTGGAACGCTTCCAGCACTTTCAGGCGCTTCGCGTATTTCTTGATCTTGGCTTCGGATTTCGATTCCTTCAGTTCCACGCGCAGGGTTTCGGCATCGCGGTGGATGTCGATCGAGCGCAGCAGTTCACGGATACCTTCGGCGCCCATGAACGCGGTGAAGTCGTCGCCGTACTCTTCGTACTTGGCGGCGTAATCGTCTTCCGACATGATCTGGCACTTTTTCAGCGGAGTCATGCCTGGATCGGTCACGACGTATGCTTCAAAGTACAGCACGCGTTCGATGTCCCGCAGGGTCATGTCCAGGACCATGCCCAGACGCGACGGCAGCGATTTCAGGAACCAGATGTGCGCGGTCGGCGAGGCCAGCTCGATGTGGCCCATGCGCTCGCGGCGCACTTTGGCCAGGGTGACTTCGACGCCGCACTTTTCGCAGATCACGCCGCGGTGTTTCAGGCGCTTGTACTTGCCGCACAGGCATTCGTAATCCTTGATCGGGCCAAAGATCTTGGCGCAGAACAGGCCGTCGCGCTCAGGCTTGAAGGTACGGTAGTTGATGGTTTCCGGCTTCTTGACTTCGCCGTAGGACCACGAACGGATTTTCTCAGGCGAAGCGAGACCGATCTTGATTGCATCGAAGGTCTCGTTGGTCTGTACTTGCTTGAATAGATCGAGCAGTGCTTTCATGTATCACTCCAGAGGTGATTAAATTTCTATATTCCTGAGACTACATTGCCCGGCGTGGTTTCCCAGCCGGGCTTTGTGTTTCCCAAACCAAATGACAGGGTGCTGTCGTTTAGTTGCGTTCGAGGTCGATATCGATACCCAGCGAACGGATTTCCTTGACCAGCACGTTGAACGATTCCGGCATGCCGGCGTCGATCACGTGGTCGCCCTTGACGAGGTTCTCGTACACTTTGGTACGGCCATTCACGTCATCGGACTTGACGGTCAACATCTCTTGCAAGACATACGACGCGCCATACGCTTCCAGTGCCCAGACTTCCATCTCACCGAAACGCTGACCACCGAACTGGGCTTTACCGCCCAGTGGCTGTTGCGTCACCAGCGAGTAAGGACCGGTCGAACGCGCATGCATCTTGTCATCAACCAAGTGATGCAGTTTCAGCATGTGCATGACGCCGACAGTGACCTTGCGCTCGAACGCTTCACCGGTGCGACCGTCATACATGGTCACCTGGTTTTTCGAAGCGGTCATGCCCAGGTTCTTGGCGATGTCGTCCGGATACGCCAGGTCCAGCATGCGGCGGATCTCTTCTTCGTTGGCGCCGTCGAACACTGGCGTGGCAAATGGAACACCTTTTTTCAGGTTTTCCGCCAGCTTCATGATCTCTTCGTCGTCGAAGTCGTTCAGATCTTCCGCGCGGCCGTTGTCGTTGTAGATCGTCGTCAGGTACTTGCGCACTTGCTCGACCTTGGTTTGCGCCTTCAGCATTTCGCCGATGCGGATACCCAGACCCTTGGCAGCCCAGCCCAAGTGAGTCTCGAGAATCTGACCAACGTTCATCCGCGAAGGAACGCCCAGCGGGTTCAGCACAACGTCGGCTGGCGTGCCGTCGGCCATGTATGGCATGTCTTCCACAGGAACAATACGGGAAACCACACCCTTGTTACCGTGGCGACCTGCCATCTTGTCGCCCGACTGCAGGCGGCGTTTCACGGCCAGGTACACCTTGACCATTTTTTGCACGCCTGGTTGCAGCTCATCGCCTTGCGTCAGTTTCTTGCGCTTCTCTTCGAAGGCCAGATCGAACTGGTGACGCTTCTCGTTGATCGATTCCTTGATCGCTTCCAGCGCTACCGCTGCATCGTCGTCCGCAGGGCGGATGTCGAACCAGTGGTATTTATCCAGATCGGCCAGGTATTCCTTGGTGATCTTGGCGCCTTTGGCCAGCTTTTTAGGGCCGCCGTTGACAACTTTGCCGATCAGCATTTTTTCCAGACGCTGGAAGGCATCGCCTTCAACGATACGCATCTGGTCGTTCAGATCCAGACGGAAGCGTTTCAGTTCGTCATCGATAATTTGCTGGGCACGCTTGTCGCGCACGATGCCTTCACGGGTGAAGACTTGCACGTCGATCACGGTACCGATCATGCCCGAAGGCACGCGCAGCGACGTATCTTTCACGTCCGAGGCTTTTTCGCCGAAAATCGCGCGCAGCAGCTTCTCTTCCGGGGTCAGCTGGGTTTCGCCCTTCGGCGTCACTTTACCAACCAGGGTGTCGCCGGCTTGGACTTCAGCGCCGATGTAGACGATACCGGACTCATCCAGACGTGCCAGCTGATTTTCAGCCAGGTTCGAGATGTCGCGCGTAATTTCTTCCGCGCCCAGTTTCGTGTCACGGGCCACCACCGACAACTCTTCGATGTGAATCGAGGTGTAGCGGTCGTCCTTGACGACGTTTTCCGAGATCAGGATCGAATCTTCGAAGTTCAGACCATTCCATGGCATGAAGGCCACGGTCATGTTCTGGCCCAGCGCCAATTCACCCAGGTCGGTCGATGCGCCATCGGCGATCACGTCGCGCTTGGCAACACGGTCGCCCACTTGCACGATAGGACGCTGGTTGATGTTGGTGTTCTGGTTCGAACGGGTGTACTTGATCAGGTTGTAGATGTCGACGCCCACTTCACCAGCGGTCGCTTCGTCATCGTTGACGCGAATCACGACACGGCCCGCATCGATGTAATCGACGATACCGCCACGCAGCGCTTGCACGGTGGTGCCCGAGTCGACCGCAACGGTGCGTTCGATACCGGTACCGACCAGCGCTTTTTCCGGACGCAAGCAAGGCACAGCCTGGCGTTGCATGTTGGCGCCCATCAATGCACGGTTCGCATCATCGTGTTCGAGGAACGGAATCAGCGAGGCAGCGACGGAAACGATCTGGCCTGGGGCCACGTCCATGTACTGGATGCGCTCCGGGGAGACCAGGATGGTTTCGCCAGCTTCACGGGCCGAGACCAGTTCATCGGACAGCATGCCGGCGTCGTTGATGGTCGCATTCGCCTGAGCGATGATGTAGCGGCCTTCTTCGATGGCGGACAGGTAGTCGATCTGATCGGTAATCTTGGAGCCTTCGACCTTGCGGTACGGGGTTTCCAGGAAGCCGTATTCATTCAGGCGGGCATACAACGCCAGCGAGTTGATCAGACCAATGTTCGGACCTTCCGGTGTCTCGATCGGGCAGACGCGGCCGTAGTGGGTCGGATGCACGTCGCGCACTTCAAAGCCGGCGCGTTCGCGTGTCAGACCGCCGGGTCCCAGAGCCGATACGCGGCGCTTGTGGGTAATTTCCGACAGAGGATTGGTTTGGTCCATGAACTGCGACAGCTGGGACGAACCGAAGAACTCGCGAATCGCGGCCGAAATCGGCTTCGAGTTGATCAGGTCGTGCGGCATCAGGTTGTCCGCTTCGGCTTGGCCGAGGCGTTCCTTGACGGCGCGCTCAACACGCACCAGGCCGGCGCGGAATTGATTCTCGGCCAGTTCGCCCACGCAACGTACGCGACGGTTACCCAGGTGATCGATATCGTCGACTTCGCCGCGGCCATTGCGCAGTTCCACGAGGATCTTGATCACGGCCAGCACGTCTTCGTTCGACAGGGTCATGGCGCCGGTCAGTTCATCGCGGCCAATGCGGCGGTTGAACTTCATGCGGCCCACGGCCGACAGGTCGTAGCGGTCCGAGTTGTAGAACAGGCCATTGAACAGCGCTTCAACGGAGTCTTCCGTTGGCGGCTCGCCTGGACGCATCATGCGGTAGATCGCCACTTTCGCGGCCATCTGGTCGGCGGTGTCGTCGATACGCAGGGTTTGCGAGATGTAGGCGCCCTGATCCAGGTCGTTCGTGTACAAGGTCTGGATTTCGGAAATGTTGGCATCGCGCAGGCGGCCCAACAGATCTTCGGTCAGCTCATCGTTCGCGGAAGCGACGACTTCACCGGTGTCGCCATCGACGATGTTCTTCGCCAATACGCGGCCCAGCAGGTAGTCTTCCGGTACGGAAATGTGCTTGATGCCGGCAGCTTCGATATCACGCACGTGTTTCGCGTTGATACGCTTGTCTTTCAGCACCAGGGTCTTGCCCGACTTGTCGACGATGTCGAAACGCGCCACTTCGCCGCGCAGACGTTCGGCGACGAATTCCATTTCCGCGCCTTCGGAGCGCAGGTTGAAATTGTCGAAGACAAAGAAATTGGCCAGGATTTGCTCATGCGACATGCCGATGGCTTTGAGCAGGATCGTTACTGGCATCTTGCGGCGGCGGTCGACGCGGAAGAACAGGATGTCTTTCGGGTCGAACTCGAAGTCCAGCCACGAACCGCGGTAAGGAATGATACGCGCGGAGAACAGCAGTTTGCCGGACGAGTGGGTCTTGCCGCGGTCATGCTCGAAGAACACGCCAGGCGAACGGTGCAGCTGGGAAACGATAACCCGCTCCGTGCCGTTGATGACGAACGAACCGGTGGTCGTCATGAGCGGCAATTCGCCCATGTAGACTTCCTGTTCCTTCATCTCTTTGACGACGGGTTTGGTTGGCGATTCCTTGTCCAGGATCACCAGACGCACTTTCGCGCGCAGCGGCGACGCGAACGTCAGGCCACGTTGTTGACATTCTTTGACGTCAAAGGCAGGATCGCCGAGAACGTACGACAAGAATTCGAGACGCGCAAAACCATTGTGCGACACGATAGGGAAAATCGAAGTGAAAGCCGACTGCAGGCCATCATTCTTGCGGCCGGACGGTGCTATGTCCTCTTGCAAGAAGCTATGATAAGACTCGAGCTGGGTCGCCAGCAGGAACGGAACGTGGTGAACGTTGGCGCGCTTCGCGAATGATTTGCGAATGCGTTTCTTCTCAGTAAATGAGTAGTGCATGGACACTCCGTGAGTGACAGAAAGGATAGAAAATTCAGGTTTTGCAAGTGTTCGTTTGCACCGCTGCGTGTGACACAGACGAAACCTCAAGGCTCTGCTTTCCGGCTTGAATCGAATAAAAACTGCTGCTACAACTACATGACAAATACGATGCAGACGACAAAGGAGCCAAAGTCGGATTTCCCCCCTTGCGAGGGGAAACCTCAGACTTTGACTCGGGCGCTAACTGCCGCCGGTACAGATATTACTTGATCGAAGCGGTTGCGCCGGCTTCTACCAGTTTCTTCTGTGCTGCTTCAGCGTCAGCTTTCGACACTGCTTCTTTCACAGTTTTTGGTGCGCCATCGACCAGGTCTTTAGCTTCTTTCAAGCCCAGGCCGGTGATTTCGCGAACTGCTTTAATAACGCCAACTTTGTTTGCGCCGAAGGTGTCAAGGATGACGTTGAATTCGGTTTGTTCTTCAGCAGCTGCTGCTGGGCCTGCTGCAGGACCGGCCGAAGCCATCGCTGCTGCGGACACGCCGAATTTTTCTTCGAATGCTTTAACCAGGTCGTTCAGGTCCATTACGGACATGGCGCTAACTGCTTCCAGGATATCGTCTTTGCTAATTGCCATTTTGAAACTCCTAAATTTATTACGTTAGTTACATCAGATTGGTACTGAGAGAAAAAAGCGCGCGCAATTAAGCGGCTGCTGGGGCTTCTTCTGCTGCTGCTTCTGCAGGAGCTTCGGCGCCTTCGCCTTTTTTCGCTGCCAGGGCAGCCAGACCACGTGCAAAGCCCGAAACCGGAGCCAGCATAACGCCCAACAACTGCGAAATGAGGACTTCACGGCTAGGAATGCTCGCCAACGCGGTGACAGCAGCTGTATCCAGCGGCTTGCCTGCGTAGTTACCTGCTTTGATGACCAGTTTGTCGTTGGTTTTAGCGAAGTCAGCGATGACTTTAGCTGCTGCAACGGCATCGGCCGAGATCGAGTAGATCAACGGGCCGGTCATGGCATCTGCCAGGCTGGCGAATGCGGTACCTTCAACGGAGCGACGAGCCAGAGTGTTTTTCAACACACGCAGGTACACGCCTTGGGCACGCGCTTTAGCACGCAGTTGCGTCAAGTGACCAACCTGGATGCCACGATATTCGGCCACGACGATCGTTTGCGCATTTGCTACTTGTGCGGAAACTTCGGCGACGACGGCCTTTTTGTCATTCAGATTGAGACTCACGGTCAACCTCCTTAAATGATGTTCGGCAATCACAACCGAGTGGTTGAGCGCCTTGCATCGGTTCGAACACGGCGTCCGAAGTCAAGAAGTACTAAACTGAGCGGATGAATTCACGCAGCATGAGGACTACAAAACTTGTTCGGGTACACCATCTGCGTTGGGCACTTGCCGTTGCCGGCAAGCCTATTAACCTTCTGCATGTGCGATCGCAGTCGGCCCAACGGTCTTTGATTGTCTGCCTGCCTGGTGCGAACACCGGGCAGACAGCCCAAAGATGCGCCCGCAGCGCCCGAAGGCGCTACAGGACTTGATTCTGTTACTTAAGCTGCCAGGCTAGCCTGGTCAACACGGACGCCAGCGCCCATGGTCGACGACAGCGAAACTTTGCGCAGGTACACGCCTTTGCTCGATGCTGGCTTGGCTTTGTTCAGTGCGTCGATCAGTGCGACCAGATTCGACTTCAGATCTGCGTCAGCGAACGATTTACGGCCGATGGTAGCGTGGATGATACCGGATTTGTCGGTACGGTACTGAACTTGACCGGCTTTCGCGTTTTTCACGGCGGTAGCGACGTCAGGAGTAACAGTGCCAACTTTCGGGTTAGGCATCATGCCGCGTGGGCCCAGGATCTGACCCAGGGTACCAACGATACGCATGGTATCTGGCGAAGCGATAACGATGTCGAAAGGCATGTCGCCGGCTTTGATCTGCTCAGCCAGGTCTTCCATACCAACGATGTCGGCGCCAGCTGCTTTAGCAGCTTCCGCTTTTTCGCCCGACGCGAATACTGCCACGCGTACGGTTTTGCCGGTACCAGCTGGCAGCACGACGGAGCCGCGCACCACTTGGTCGGATTTCTTAGGATCAACACCCAGTTGTACCGATACGTCGATCGATTCATTGAACTTGGCCGTTGCGCACTCTTTGATCAGAGCGACAGCGTTGTCGAAAGCGTACACTTTGGTACGGTCGACTTTGGCTTTCAAAGCCTTGATACGTTTGGATAACTTAGCCATTATACAACACCTTCCACCGTGATACCAATCGAACGAGCGGAACCAGCGATGGTGCGTACAGCAGCATCCATGTCGGCAGCGGTCAGATCAGGGGTTTTCAATTTAGCGATTTCTTCAGCTTGTGCGCGGGTCAGCGTACCGACTTTGTCGGTATGTGGCTTCGGCGAACCTTTGGTGATCGCAGCAGCTTTTTTGATCAGGTAGGTTGCTGGAGGCGTCTTCATCACGAATGTGAAGGACTTGTCAGCGAACGCGGTGATCACGACTGGAATCGGCATGCCTGGCTCCAGACCTTGGGTCTGTGCATTGAAGGCCTTGCAGAATTCCATGATGTTCAGACCACGTTGACCCAGAGCTGGACCGATTGGTGGGGATGGGTTTGCTTTACCAGCTGGAACTTGCAGCTTGATAAAACCAATGATTTTCTTTGCCATGATGGCTCCTATCTTGGATTGAGTAGTAGCGCCCCGCCGATCCTACCCTGGCGGGGCTCCTCTGACCGGATTTCGCTGAGACCGCTGCGACGCTCCTGGTGGCGCTTGATAATACTTAAACTTTTTCGACCTGGCCGAATTCGAGCTCTACCGGGGTAGCGCGGCCGAAAATGGTGACCGAGACGCGCACTTTGGATTTCTCGTAGTTGACTTCTTCGACATTGCCGTTGAAGTCGGTGAACGGACCATCCTTGATGCGAACTTGCTCGCCCACTTCGTACAAGGTCTTTGGACGGGGCTTTTCAACACCTTCCTGCATCTGCTTCATGATGCCGTCGATTTCGCGCGCGGAGATCGGCGTCGGCTTGTTCGACTTGCCACCAATGAAACCGGTAACCTTGCTGGTGTTCTTGACCAAGTGCCAGCTCTCGTCCGTCATTTCCATTTCAACCAGCACATAGCCAGGATAGAAACGACGTTCGGTGACGGACTTCACCCCATTCTTGACTTCAACAACTTCTTCGATCGGCACCAGGATCTGGCCGAACTGGTCTTGCATGCCCGCGCGCTCGATGCGCTCGGTCAGTGCGCGCATGACGCTTTTTTCCATGCCGGAATAAGCATGCACGACATACCAGCGCTTGCTGCTGACTGGCACGCTCAGCGCTGCACCAGTGTCCGCTACCGGAGCGTCGCCCGGAACGGACTCGTCCGCCGCTTCATCATGCACATTTTCGCTCATTATTTTTTCCAACCAAGAATTACGTCATACAACAAAAACTCGAGCAATTTATCCGTGCCCCACAGGAAAATCGCCATGACCAGCACAAAGGCAAACACGATCGCAGTAATCTGCGTGGCTTCTTTGCGGGTAGGCCAAACGACTTTCTTGGTTTCGCGCACAGCTTCTTTGGCGAAATTGAGAAATTCACGGCCGGTCGTCGAGACATACAAGAGCGCAACAGCAATAACCAAACCAGCCACAAGCGCGCTTGCACGCACCAGAGCTGGTTGGCCTGCCAGGTAATAAAACCCGACTACTCCTGCAATCGCAGCCACTATTGCCAGCGCGACTTTTATCTTGTCACTCGACGTGCTAACGGTTTGCACGGATTGATTTGACATTTTTCTACTTTCGGTGCCCTGCACCTTGACGGTGGCAGGGACGGAGGGCATCGAACCCCCAACCTTCGGTTTTGGAGACCGACGCTCTGCCAATTGAGCTACGTCCCTACGTAAAACTTTCGAGGAGTGCTATTCTACCACCCAGGACGCCCCGGGTGGAAGCATAACATTTCCTTATGCGAGGATTTTTGCAACCACGCCGGCGCCGACGGTACGGCCGCCTTCACGGATAGCGAAGCGCAGACCTTCTTCCATCGCGATCGGGTTGATCAGCTTGACGGTGATCGACACGTTATCGCCTGGCATGACCATTTCTTTGTCTGCTGGCAACTCGATCGAACCAGTCACGTCCGTCGTACGGAAGTAGAACTGTGGACGATAGTTGTTGAAGAATGGCGTATGACGGCCGCCTTCGTCTTTCGACAGAACATAGATCTCGCCGGTGAAGTGTGCATGCGGCTTGATCGAGCCTGGCTTGGCCAGAACTTGACCACGTTGCACGTCTTCACGCTTGGTGCCGCGCAGCAGCAGACCAACGTTGTCGCCAGCTTGACCTTGGTCCAGCAGCTTGCGGAACATTTCCACGCCGGTGCAAGTCGTTTTGACGGTATCGGTGATACCGACGATTTCGATCTCTTCGCCGACTTTGACAATGCCGCGCTCGATACGACCGGTCACAACGGTACCGCGACCCGAGATCGAGAACACGTCTTCCACTGGCATCAGGAATGCACCGTCAACAGCGCGCTCTGGCGTTGGGATGTAAGCATCCAGCGCATCGGCCAGACGCAGCACTGCGTCAACGCCCATTTCGCCCTCTTTGCCTTCCAGCGCCATACGTGCCGAACCTTTGATGATTGGCAGGTCGTCGCCTGGGAATTCGTACTTCGACAACAGCTCGCGCACTTCCATTTCAACCAGTTCCAGCAGCTCTGCGTCGTCGACCAGGTCGCACTTGTTCAGAAACACGATGATGTATGGAACGCCAACTTGGCGGGCCAGCAGGATGTGTTCGCGGGTCTGTGGCATTGGGCCGTCAGCTGCGGAGCACACCAGGATCGCGCCGTCCATCTGGGCTGCACCGGTAATCATGTTTTTGATGTAATCGGCGTGGCCTGGGCAGTCAACGTGCGCGTAGTGACGCGTTTCCGTTTCGTACTCGACGTGGGCGGTGTTGATCGTGATACCGCGCGCTTTTTCTTCTGGTGCTGCATCGATCTGGTCGTATGCTTTAGCTTCGCCGCCGAATTTCTTCGACAGAACCGTTGCGATTGCAGCGGTCAGCGTGGTTTTACCGTGGTCGACGTGGCCGATGGTGCCGACGTTGACGTGCGGCTTGGTCCGTTCGAATTTACCTTTTGCCATTTTGAACTCCTAATGATTTGATTAGATTGCTCAGGCACACGCCCGACGGTCTGGTTTGAATTGCTTCTGTGCTGCCTGCTGCGAATTCTGGTGCCCTTGACGTGGATCGAACACGTGGCCTCTCCCTTACCAAGGGAGTGCTCTACCACTGAGCTACAAGGGCTGTAATTTGTTGCATGCGATGCATCAAGCATCTGAACGGAAACTGGAGCGGGTGAAGGGAATCGAACCCTCGTCGTAAGCTTGGAAGGCTTCTGCTCTACCATTGAGCTACACCCGCGAGGTATCGTTCACTTTTCTTCACTTGCTTTTTGCTACTACCCAGTTTTCCTTGCAAAAACTTGGTGGAGGGGGCTGGATTCGAACCAGCGTACTCATAGAGAACAGATTTACAGTCTGTCGCCTTTAACCACTCGGCCACCCCTCCGCGGGAACCGCAGAGTATGAAGCATCTACTCACAACTGTCAACCTTATTTACTGATGCCTGACTGCTGCATTTGCGTATAAAGAAGAAGTTGGCTGCTTCGGGGCGTGATTATAAGCTCCCGATTTGAGAATGTGCAAGGGTTGGCGCGAAAAAGTCGACTTTTTTCGCATTTTTTTTACCATCCCTGCCCGCAAGCCGCATTTTTCCGTCATTCGCCCCGCATTTTCCTGTTTACCTGGCGTCCGGCGGATGCATCCAGGAGTTGCCTAGGGGCTTATATTTACGCAACAACTGCTGATGCAGGCCCGACAGCACAGGCAATTTGGGGTTGCGCGGGTCCAAACGGCGCACGCCGGCGATAAACGTCAGCGCCTGCTGGCCCATGCGTTCATCCCAGCCCTCGTGCTCCAGGCATTTCAGCACGGCCACGGCCGCATTGAAGACTACTTGCGGATTATCGGGCAGGCGCGTGACGGCCTCGCCCATCAGGTCGACGGCGCCGCGGAAATCGCCCTCTCCCGCGCGGGCGGCGCCGGCCGCCACCATGTCGGCCACTTCCTGGCGGCTTTGCCGCGCCAGCGCCTTGGCCAGCTCTTCGCGTCCCGCCTGTTCGAACACGGCCATGGCGCGCGTCATGGCGGCGCTGTCGGGCGCGTTGCGCATGACTTCGCGCATCACCTCGGCCGCGCCATCCTCGCGCCCATGCGCCAGGCAGTGGCGCGCCAGTTCGGTTTTCAGTATGTTCGAGCCGCCCACGCTGTGGCGGTTGGCGGCCAGCGCCGCGTCCAGCGATTGCTGCAGGCGCTCTTCGTTGCCCGTATGCGCATGCAGCATGGCGCTGCACAGGGCGCTGCACAGTTCCGCATTCTTTTGCCCGCCCATCGACTTGTCGAGGTCGCGGATCACGGCGCCCGCCTGCAGCGGGTCGCCCTTGCGCACCAGGGTCTGCACGAGCCGCACATGGTCTTCCGGATCGCGGAATTCCGAATACTTGGCCTTGCTGACCACCAATTTGAGGGATTTTTCCGCCATCTCGATATCGTCGGCCGCCAGGGCCGCCTCGCCCAGGCGGCGCAAGCGGCGCACGGCGTGCGGCGACAGGGCCACCGCTTCGCTCAGGGCCGCCTGCGCCAGTTCCGGCTTGCCTTGCGCCAAGTGCGTGCGCGCCAGCCAGTCATAGGCGTCGAGAAAACGCTTGTTGTTTTCCAGCAGTCCTTCCAGGGTGCCCTGCGCCGCTTCGTATTCGCCCAGCAGGAACTGCGTCTTGGCCTGTCCCAGGCGCGCCCAGCCGATGGACTTGCTCTCGTACAAGGCTGCGTAGATCGGCTCGGCGTCGCCCGCCTCGCCCAGCAGCAAATGCAATTCCGCGCGCAGGCGCAGGAAATCCGTGGCGTAGCGCGGATACAGGCTGGCACCCTCGGCGCAGGCGGCGATCGCCGCGCGCTCGTTGCCCACGTCGATCAGTTCATACACGGGCACGAAGGCATTGCGCTTGTCCAGCGCGCGGCCGATGCGCTCGAGCATGTTGTCAGCGGTGAATGGCTTGAGGATGTAATCGGTGGGCAACAGCTCGACGGCACTGACCACCTTGGCAAAGCTGCCTTCGCCCGTGACCATGAAGAACATGGTCGATGCGTGCATCAACTTGTGGTGGCGCAAGTCTTCCAGCATCTGCTGGCCATCCTGCCCGCCGTCGAGGTCGTATTCGCACAGGATCAGATCATACGATTTGCTGCCCAGCATGCGGATCGCCTGACCCGAGCTGGCCGCGTCGTCGATCTTCGCCAGGCCGCACAGGTTGAGCATATTGTGCAGGCTGGCGCGCATGCCCGGATGCGGTTCGATGATCAGTGCGCTGAGGCCCTTGAGTTCTTTCATGTCGTGATGTCCGAAAACTCCGCGGCGCGCCACACTGGTGCGTGGCGCCGGCCAGCATGAGGCTGCCGAGTATATGACGGCGTTGCGCGCAAGGGAATGGCGGCGGGCCGAAAAGCGCCAACGAAGTTGCTGCTCAAGCCGTGGCGTGCTCCGGATGCCACAGTTGCGGCTCGTTGTCGATCAGGTCCAGCAGTGCCGCCACTACTTCCGGATCGAACTGGCTGCCGCTGCGCTGTTCGATGTATTCGCGCACCTGCGGATACGGCCACGGCTCCTTATAGGGCCGCTCATGCAGCAAGGCATCGAAGACGTCGACCACGGCAACGATGCGCGCGGCCACGGGGATGTCGCGCCCTTTCAGGCCATTCGGGTAGCCGGCGCCATCGAAGTGTTCGTGGTGGCCGCCGGCGATCTGCGCGCCATAGGTCAGGTAGCTGACGCCGTCGACCATGTTGGCGGCCCGCTCGAGGATGGTGCGCCCGACGCTGGCATGCAGCTGCATCTGCGTGCGCTCCTCGTCCGTATGCTTGCCTGGTTTCAATAGCACGGCGTCCGGCGTGGCCACCTTGCCCACGTCGTGCAGGATGCTGGCCAGGCCGATCATGTCGAGCAGCTGCGGGCTGAGCTCGTCGGCATACGCGCCGCGCTGCTGCATGCGCTGGGCGATGGCGTCGGACAAGAGCTGCACGCGCCGCACGTGGCCGCCCGTGTCGCTGTCGCGGAACTCGGCCAGGTCGGCCAGCGCCACGACGGTCGCTTCCTGCGCCTTGCGCAGCTGGCCGAACATGTACAGGTTGTCGAAGGCGGCGGCGATGCGCTGGCAAAACACTTCCAGCAGATCGCGCTGGATCTGCGCCAGCGGCCACGGCGGCGTAACGGAGATGGCCAGTTCGCGGTTGCCTTCCGTGTGGATGAACAGCACGTTGGCGGGATGCTCGAACTGGCTGCGCTTTTCCGCGAACGCCTTGTCGATGGTGGGCGTGAGCGCGTGATCCGCCGGCATCGCTTCGGATTCGGCCAGCACGGCATATGTGCCCGTGGCGGCCACCACCTCGGGCCGTCCGGCGCCTCCCTGCATCAGGCACAGCACGCCATCGGCGCCCACGTCGAGGATGGCGCTGACCTGGTTCAGCACGCCGGAAGCGAATTCGCGCAGCGAATGGATCTGGTACAGATTGGTGGCGCCGGCGAGGATCTTGCCCAGGCCGATGCGGCTGCGCTCGAGCATCATCAGGCTCTCGTAGGCGCGCAGGGCCGAAATGACGGTGGTAAACAGCTTTTGCGTCGTCAGTTCCGTCTTCGCCTTGTAATCGTTGATATCGTATTCGATGATGACGCGCTGCTCGGGCGCCTGGCCCGGCTGGCCCGTGCGCAGCACGACGCGCACGATGGAGTTGTTCAGGTCGGCGCGGATGCGCTTGGCAAGGATCAGGCCCGCGTCATCCGTTTCCATCACCACGTCGAGCAGTACCAGCGCGATATCGGGCGTGTCGCGCAGGATCTCGTATCCTTCGCGGCCGCTGTAGGCGGAAAACAGTTCCAGTTCGCGGCCCTTGAAACTGACATTGCGCAGCGCCAGCCGCGTGACCGCATGCACATCGACGTCGTCATCGACGATCAGCACACGCCACAGGCGCTGGTCGGGCGCGGCCAGCCCGGAGGGACTGGCCACCGGCTCATCTTCGTCGAGCAGCCAGTTATCATCTGCATCGGCTTTGAGGTCGGTCATGAATACTCCTAAGGGATAAGTTCGATGTGGACGCTGCGTTGACGCATATCAAGCATAATCAGATTAGATGCTGCTTACAACAGGATTCTGCGTACCGCCCTCTCCCGCGGCAGGCGCTGGCGCCGGTATCGACGCGCCGCTGCGCGGGGCGCCGCCGCAGTTGTCCTGGCCTGGCCCGACGGCCTGGTAGCGCACTTCGTACTTGCCCGCGCTGAGCTGCTCCACCGTCAGCTTGTCATTGCCCAGGATGTACAGGTAGCGCACATTCGAGCGCCGCTCCTGGTCATACAGCTTGACGAAGACGGGCGCCGTGTTGCCGCTGTTATCGATGGTCAAACTCAGTTCGTCGCCTTTGTTGCCGATCGGGAAGCCATCGACATAGCCGGACCGCGCCGGCCAAGGCTCGCCATTCGGCGCCACCAGCGTTGCCGACTCGGCCTGGCTGGCACCATCGCAGACGGGCCGGCTGGCTTTCAGGCTCAGCTGCGCCACGGCCAGCACGCGGATCTCGGGCGCCTTCGCTTGCGCGGGCTCGGCCGCATACGGCTTGCCTACCGCCCAGCTATCGATGGCCACGGCTTCGTTTTTTGCCGGCGGCGTGGCAACGCTATCCGCCGTTGCCGTGTCCGGGTGCGCCTTGCCGCCATCGCGGGCCAGGCCACTCCAGGCCGAGGCCAGCGCGGCCGGCACGGGTTGCGAGGTATCGAGCATCAGCAAGGCGCCCAGCCAGCCCAGCAGCAGGCAGACAAGCAAACTCAGCCACCAGCGCCAGTTGCGCCAGATGGGCTGCAGGCCGCGCTGCGCCTTGCCCTTTGGCGGCGGCACATCCTGCGCCCAGGCGTGCTCATGCGATTGCGCATGGCCTTTCGCGCGGCCATCGCGGTGCTTGCCTTCTTCGTGGTGGGTGCTTTCCAGCCATTCGATTTCCCACTCCTCCGCGGCGATCCACTCGTCGTGTTCCTTGCGGCGTTGTGGATCGGACAAGGTGCCGTAGGCGCTGTTGAGGATCGCCATGATGCGGGCGGCCTTCTCGTCGCCGGGATTCTTGTCTGGATGGTATTTCTGGCTGAGGGCTTTGTACGCGGCACGTATGACTTCCTGCGGCGCCAGGCGCGCCACTTTCAGGTTGTCATAGTGTGTATGTATCTTTCCCATCGTTCTATCTTGAAATCGGTGCGCGGCGACGGGTTCTTGCAGGATGGAACCGTGCTGTGTCGGTCATCATATACGATATGACAAGATAATAACCACCGGCGGACAGGAAATTGCAGGGCGGTACGGCCCTGCCTTGATATTGCCGGCGCTTACAGGCGGTGACTGCGGTCACTCGACAACAGCGCTTCCGGCAACGCCACGCGATGCCCCACCACCAGCACCTTGAACAATTCCCCCATCTCGGCCGGCGACACCAGCTTTTGTACGGCGCTGGCTTGCGGCAAGTACGTCTTGACCTGCTCGGGATCCGTGCGCAGCAGCAAGTCGCCGATACCGGAGCCCAGCAGGAAGGATGCCTGGTTCATGTAGGCGAGCACGTCAAGGCCCGCATCCTGCGCCGCCACCGCCATGGCCGTAAAATCCACGTGGGCCGTGATGTCCTGCAAGCCGGGCAGATAAAACGGTTCCGCGTGGGCGTGATGGCGGTAATGGCACATCAGGGTGCCCGTGGCGCGCAAGTCCAGGTAATACTCGTGTGCAGGAAAACCATAATCGAACAGCACGGCCGCGCCGCCCTGGCCATTCGTCAGCATCTGCGCCAGCGAGCGCATGAAACCGCAGGCGACGCCATGAATCTCACTGACATAGCCGACGGGCAAATCATCGGCGCCGGGCACCTGGGCGGCGATCTGCGCGGCCACGTCGGCGCCGGCCGGGCGCTCGACAAACACGAACTGGCCATCGGCAATGCTGACGTCGAGTTCGCACCAGCCGGCCGGTGTCTTGCTGATCAGGTTGACGGGCATGGCGTCGAGCACTTCATTGCCGAACACGGCCCCTTCGAAACTGTCGGGAAAGCCGTCGAGCCACACCACCTGCGGGAAGGCGGCCAGCGCCTGCTCCTGGCGCGCGCGCAATTCGCCGGACAATTCGACGATCGCATACTGTTCGACCGCGATGCCGGCCTGCGCCGCTTCCGTCAGGATATCGAAGGCCAGCTTGCCCGTGCCGGCGCCGAATTCGAGGATGCGCGGGGCCGTTTGCGCCATAATAGCGGCTGCCACATGGGCCAGAGTGGCGCCGAACAGGGGCGAAATCTCCGGCGCGGTTGTAAAATCGCCATCTTTGCCCAGCTTGGCGGCGCCGCCGCTGTAATAGCCGAGGTCAGGCGCATACAGCGCCAGCTCCATGAAGCGGACAAAGGGAATGGCGCCGTCATTGCGCGCGATTTCGGCGGCAATCTGGTGCTGCAAGGCATGGGACGCGGCCAGCGCGTCGCTATCGGGTGCGGGAAGAGACATTCCCGCATTGTAGCGAATCGGCGGCGCATGCCGCCAGTGTGGCGTCCACCGAATATCTCAACCATAGCAAAGACATGACAGAAGCAACGACAACGCCATTCGACAGCACTCCCCGCGTCGCCCTCGTCACGGGCGCGGCGCGCCGCATCGGCCGCGCCATCGCGCTGGGCCTGGCGCGCGACGGCTGGGATATCGCCGTCCATTACCGCGACTCGCGCGAGGAAGCGCAGAGCCTGGTGGCGGAAATCACGGCGCTGGGCCGCCGCGCGCAAGCGTTCCCCTGCGACCTGGCGCAGGAAGAGGCCGTGCGCCAGCTGTTGCCGCAGGCACAGGCGGCGCTGGGGCCAGTGACTTGCGTGGTCAACAACGCATCGTTGTTTGAATACGACAATGCCGGCAATTTTTCCTTCACCGCGCTCGACGCCCACATGCACGCCAACCTGGCCGCTCCCATCCTGCTGGCGCAAGCGCTGTATCAGGCCACCCCAAGCGGCGGGCAAGCCGTGGTCATCAACTTGCTGGATCAAAAACTGTACAATCTCAATCCTGATTTTTTGTCGTACACCCTGTCCAAGGCGGCGCTGCTGTCGGCGACCACCATGCTGGCCCAGGCGCTGGCGCCGAAAGTGCGCGTGGTGGGCATCGCCCCCGGCATCACCATGGTCTCCGGCGAGCAGACGGAAGCGAACTTTGCCAAGGCGCATGAAAACACGCCGCTGGGCCGCTCCAGCACGCCCGAGGATGTGGCCGACTGCGTCTGTTACGTGGCCGGCGCGCGCGCGCTGACGGGCACGACCCTGCTGGTCGATGGCGGCCAGCATCTGATCGGTTTGCCGCGCGACGTCATGTTTTTGACCAAATAATCAGCAGCCCTGCCGAACAACCAGCATTCCAGCATCCCCGAAAAGGTAAAACTATGTCGTCCGCCCTGTCCCACCCTCGCCTGGCCGATTGCCGCCGGCTGTTCCTGCGCAATTACGAAGTCCTCATCAACATCGGCGTCTACGACTTCGAGAAAAAGGGCGAGCAGCGCGTCCTCATCAACGTCGACCTGTACATTCCCCTGGCCCTGTCGACGCCCAAGGATGACCAGCTGGAAGAGGTGGTCGACTACGACTTCATGCGCGAAACCATCGCCAAGCGCATGGCGCAAGGCCACGTGCAGCTGCAGGAAAGCCTGGTCGACGACGTGCTCGCCGCCATGCTGGCCCACCCGCGCGTGCGCGCCGCGCGCGTGTCGAGCATGAAACCGGACGTGTATCCCGACTGCGAAGGCGTGGGCGTGGAAGTATTCAAGATCAAGGATGAAGCATGAGCAATATGAACGACACCGCAGTCATGGAAACCGCCGTGGAAATTCCGGCCAACGTGGAAGCGCAGAAACTGGCGCGCAAGAAGGCGGAAAAGATCGCCCTGGAAAACAACAAGCTGCACAAGCGCCTGTGCCGCCTGGTGGGGCAAGCCATCGGCGACTTCAATATGATCGAAGACGGCGACAAGGTGATGGTGTGCCTGTCGGGCGGCAAGGATAGCTATGCGCTGCTGGACATTTTGATGACCTTGCGCGAACGCGCGCCGATCCACTTCGATATCGTCGCCGTCAACCTGGATCAAAAGCAGCCGAACTTCCCGCCGGAAATCCTGCCCGCCTACCTGACGGAACTGGGCGTGGCTTTCCACATCGAAAACCAGGATACCTACAGCATCGTCAAGCGTTTGATCCCGGAAGGCAAGACGACCTGCTCGCTGTGCTCGCGCCTGCGCCGCGGCATCCTGTACCGCGTGGCCGACGAGCTGGGCGCCAACAAGATCGCCCTGGGCCACCACCGCGACGACATCCTGGAAACGTTCTTCCTGAATATGTTCTTCGGCGGCAAACTGAAAGGCATGCCGGCCAAGCTGCAATCGGACGACGGCAAGCACATCGTCATCCGCCCGATGGCCTACGTGAAGGAAGAGGACACGCAGCGCTATGCGGAAGTCAAGGGCTTCCCCATCATCCCGTGCGACCTGTGCGGTTCGCAGGAAAACCTGCAGCGCAAGCAGATCAAGGGCTTGATGCGCGAATGGGACAAGAAGTTCCCCGGCCGCGTGGAAAGCATCTTCTCGGCCCTGTCGAACGTGGCGCCATCGCATTTGATGGACCCGAAACTGTTCGGCTTCAAGGACTTGAAGGCGGACGGCGTGGCCAACCCCATGGGCGACATCGCGTTTGACGAAGAGCCGTGTTCGACGCCGACGACGTTCGGCACGATCCCGCTGCAGCAAGGCTGACCCTGACGCACGGCGCCATCATGACGATGGCGCCGTTTCTGTATTAACCTGCCTTAAAACTCTTCCCAGTCGTCGCCGGCCAGCGCTTTCGCGGGAGCCGGCGGCTTCGCCTTGACGGCAATGCTGCGCGCGGCAACACGCGGCGCCGGCGCAGGACGCGCGGCTGCCGGTTGTGGCGCCGGGCGGCGCAGCAAGCCTGGCTGCTCGCGCAGCTTGAATACGCTGACCACTTGCGCCAGGCCATGCGCCTGCTCCTGCAGCGAACCGGCCGCTGCCGCCGCCTCTTCCACCAGCGCCGCATTTTGCTGCGTCACCTGGTCCATCTGGGTAATCGCCTGGTTGACTTGCCCGATGCCGTGCGTCTGCTCCTGGCTGGCGCTGGAAATCTCGCCGATGATGTCGGTCACGCGCTTGACGCTGGACACCACTTCATCCATCGTCGCGCCGGCCTGGTCGACCAGTTTGGCGCCTACGCCCACCTTGCTGACGGAATCGTCGATCAATCCCTTGATTTCCTTGGCCGCCGCTGCCGAACGCTGCGCCAGGTTGCGTACCTCGCCGGCCACGACGGCGAAACCGCGGCCCTGCTCGCCGGCCCGCGCCGCTTCCACGGCCGCGTTGAGCGCCAGGATATTCGTCTGGAAGGCGATGCCGTCGATCACGCTGATGATGTCGACGATCTTGCGCGACGACTCGTTGATCGAACCCATCGTCTCCACCACTTCGGCCACCACCGCGCCGCCGCGGCTGGCGATACCGGCCGCCGCGATAGCCAGCTGGTTGGCCTGGCGCGCGTTGTCCGCGTTCTGCCTGACGGTGCTGGTCAGTTCTTCCATCGACGAGGCGGTTTCTTCCAGCGAACCGGCCTGCTGTTCCGTGCGCGACGACAGGTCCAGGTTGCCGGCGGCGATTTCCGACGAGGCCGTGGCGATGCTGTCCGTGCCGCTGCGCACCTGGCTGACGATGCCGACCAGATTGTTGTTCATATTGCCCAGGGCCGTCAGCAGCGCCCCCGTTTCATCCTTCGCCGTCGTGGCGACAGTCTGCGTCAGGTCGCCGGCGGCCACCGTTTCGGCCAGCGCCAGCGCCTGGCGCAGCGGACGCGTGATGCCCGTCGTCAGCAGCCACGAGCACAACACGCCGAACGCCACGGCAAACAGGGTCAGCAGGCTGATGACGGTGGTGTCATGCACGGCGGAAGCGTCGATCTGCTTGGCCGTCGCATCGATGCTTTCGCGCTGCATGGTCACCAGTTCCTGCAGCAAATCCTGGTAGACCTTGGCGGCCGGGGTGAACGCGGTGTCGAGGATGTGCGCCGCGCCTTCCACGTCGCCATCGGCCTTGGCCTTGACGGCGCCATCGCGCGAGGCGCTGTACACCTTGCGCTGCTCGAGGATCTTGGCGAACAGGGCTTTTTCCTTGTCGCCCGCGACCAGCGGCTCGATCTGCTTGAGCAATTCGGCCGCCTTCTTCACGGACGCGGCCGAGTCTTCCTTGAAATACGGTCCCAGCGCCGGGTCGCTGCTCTTGACGATGGCGGCCGTGCGGCGGATCGAGGCAAAGTTCAAGCCATACCAGTCGGTAATCAGGCGTTCCTTGGTCAGCGGTTCGGCCATCATGGCGCGCGTGGACGTCGCCACTTCATTGAGGCGCCACACGCCTACGGTAGCAATCAGAACGGTCATTGCCAGGATCAGGACAAAGCCGATGCTCAGGCGCTTGCCGATCTTGATATTTGCGATAAAGCCCATGGTGTCTTTTCTCTCAATAAGTGCATCGAAGATATATTTAATTCCATATGGAATTTTTTATCTTGCAGATTATACATTGTTGAAATATATGTAGCTGATTTATTGATTTTGAGAAATGTTTTTGTTAAGTTAAAAGTCTCCTCAGCAATCACAGGCGCGCAGTGCGTGTCCGCCCGTCTGTCTCTCAAAGAAACCTATGAAATTTTCCGCATTCCCCCTGAAACAAATCACCTTCGCCGCCGCCCTCGCCTGTGCCGCCAGCGCCCACGGCGCGGCCCTGCCACCCGCCATCGCGGCCCAGCTGGCAGCCAATTACCCGGCCGTCGAAAGCCTGTACCTGGACTTGCACCGCCATCCGGAACTGGCGTTCCAGGAAGTCGAGACGGCAAAGAAGCTGGCCGAGAAGGTCAAGGCGCTCGGTTTTGACGTGACCACGGGCGTCGGCGGCACGGGTGTCGTCGCCATCCTGCGCAACGGTCCCGGTCCCGTCGTCATGCTGCGCACGGAGATCGACGCCCTGCCCGTGCTGGAAAAAACCGGCTTGCCGTTTGCCAGCAGCGCAGTGGCCAAGAACGCGGCCGGCGAAACCGTGCCGGTGATGCATGCCTGCGGCCACGACGTGCACATGTCGGCCTGGTATGGCAGCGCCAAGCTGATGGCCGACAACCGCCAGCACTGGAGCGGCACCCTGATGCTGGTGGGCCAGCCGGCCGAAGAGCCGCTGCTGGGCGCGGCCGCCATGCTCAAGGACGGCTTGTTTACGCGCTTCCCGAAACCGGACTACGCGCTGTCCTTCCACGATGAAGCGACGCTGCCATCGGGCACGGTGGGCTACCACGCCGGCTACTTCCGCGCCGCCGCCGACACCATCAGCATCACCGTGTACGGCCAGGGCGGCCACGGCGCCGCGCCGCACGACACGCGCGACCCCGTCGTCATGGCCGCGCGCATCGTGCTGGCATTGCAAACCCTGGTCTCGCGCGAAAACAATCCGATGGATCCCGTCGTCATCACGGTGGGCAGCATCCATGGCGGCACGCAGGCCAACATCGTGCCCGACCAGGTCACCATGCAACTGACGGTACGCACCTTCAAGGACGCCGTGCGCAAGCGCGTGCTGGCCAGCATCGCGCGTGAAGTCAAGGGTGAAGCGTTTGCCGCCGGCGCGCCGAAAGAGCCGCTGGTGGAAATTCGCCCCGGCACGGACGCCGTCTACAACGATCCGGACCTGACCCTGCGCATGGTGTCTACCCTGCAAAAATCGCTGGGCGCGGCCAATGTGACGGAAATGCCGGCCAAGATGACGTCGGAAGACTTCGCCAACTACGGCCAGGCCGGCGTAAAAGCCGTACTGCTGCATATCGGCGCCGTGGAGCCGTCCAAGCTGGCGGCGGCCAAAGCCAGCGGCAAACCACTGGCCGGCCCGCACTCGCCGCAGTGGGCGCCCGAGTACCAGCCGACCATCAAGGCGGCGATCACGGCGGAAACGTCGATCCTGCTCGATTTGCTGGGCAAGAAGCAGTAAGCATGGCGTACGCGGGGAAGCCAGCCTTCCCCGCCACCCTCACCTTGTCCGAAATGCTTTCCTTCATCCCCCTGCTGCAGTAAGCTCGTTGTCTGCCGCCACGCCTGTGCCGGCATCCCTTGCAACCAGACCATGAATGGATACTGTATGCCGACAACCGCGCTCAAACGCCCCGTACTGACCCTGCTGGCCCTCGGCTTTGCCCTCTCCACCGCCTTTGCCGCTCCTGCGCCCATCGACCGCCAGGCCGACCGCTGGGATTTGACGGCGCTGTATCAAAACGACGCCGCGTTCGACGCCGACACGAAAAAACTGTCGGCCCAGCTGCAGCAGCTGGGCGCCTGCAAGGGGCAGTTGAGCACCTCGCCAGCCCGCCTGAAAAGCTGCCTGGACTTGTACGCCGAGGCGCGCAAGCGCGTCAACACGCTCACTACCTATGCGGCGCAGTATTACGACCAGGATACGGGCGACAGCAAGGGCAACCAGCTGAACCAGCGCGCCGCCCTGCTCGGTAACGACTTCAGCCAGGCGACGACCTTTTTGCAGCCGGAGATCCTCGCCCTGGGCAGCAAGCGCATCGACGCCATGCTGGCGAAGGACAAGGGCTTGCAGCTGTACCGCTTTCAATTGAGTAACATGCTGCGCAGCGCGCCGCATACGCTGGACGCGGCCGGCGAACAGCTGGTGGCGCAGTTCGGCCTGGCAACTGGCTCGGCCGCCAGCGTCTACCGCACCCTGGCCAATGCGGAAATCCCGTGGCCCACCGTGAAACTGTCGGACGGCAAGGAAGTGCGCCTCGACCAGGCGGCCTACACGAAATACCGAGGCGACGACCAGCGCGCCGACCGCAAGCTGGTATTCGACGCCTTCTTCGGCAAGTGGAAGGAATATGAACGCACGTTCGGCGAGACCCTGTACGGCCAGCTGAAGACGGACGCCGCATATGCGAAAGTGCGCCGCTATCCCGATTCGCAAAGCGCCGCGCTCGACGCCGACAATTTGCCGCCGGCCGTCTACCAGACCCTGATCGCGCAAACCAACGCCAACCTGCCCACCTTGCACCGCTACTTCAAGCTGCGCGCGCGCATGCTGGGCGTCAAGGACCTGGCCTACTACGACATCTATGCGCCGCTGCTGAAAAGCGACCGCACGTTCCCGCTGGCCGAAGGCAAGCAGATGATGCTCGACTCGGCCGCGCCGCTGGGCCCCGACTACGTCAAGGCATTGAGCGCCGCGGTGGAGGCGCGCTGGATGGATGTGTATCCGCGCCCGCGCAAGGTGGCGGGCGCCTACATGAATGGCGACGCGTACGACGTGCATCCGTTCGTGCTGCTCAACTACACGGACAACTACGAAGCCGTCAGCACCCTGACGCACGAATGGGGCCACGCCATGCACTCGGTGCTGGCCAACAAGGCGCAGCCATCGATCTATGCGCCGTACAGCATCTTTGTCGCGGAAATCGCCTCGACGACGAACGAGGCACTGCTGCTCGACGCACGCCTGAAGCAGGCCAAGGATGACGACGAGCGCCTGCTGTACCTGGGCGCGGCGCTGGAAAACCTGCGCGGCACCTTCTTCCGCCAGGCCATGTTCGCCGAATTCGAAGCGGCCATCCACGGCAAGGTAGACAAAGGCGAATCGCTGACGGGCGAAGAGATCACGGCCATCTATGCCGACATCCTCAAGCGCTACCACGGCGAAGCGCAGGGCGTCATGACCATCGATCCCGCCTACGCGCTCGAATGGGCTTACGTGCCGCATTTTTATCACGGCTTTTATGTGTTCCAGTACGCCACCTCGATCGCGGCGGCGCAGGATTTCGCGCAGCGCATCCTCGACAAGGAACCGGGCGCGCTGGCCGCCTACCTGAAGATGCTCAGTGCGGGCGGCTCGGCCTATCCGTATGAGCTGGTGAAGGCAGCCGGCGTCGACCTGGCCTCGCCGAAACCGTACCAGGCGCTGGTGGCGCGCATGAACGGCATCATGGACCAGATCGAGGCGATTGAAGCGAAGCGGGGGAAGTAACCCGAAAAGCAAAGGCTGGGGTCAGACCCCCACGCGCGTTGGCGCAAGCCTCTGCGTTAGCGGTGTTGAGGGTCTGACCCCGGAATTTCAGCTTCCGCCGCCGCAAACGCCGCCGCATCGCTTTCGAACATGTCTTCCAGCTCCTCGCGCGCCTGGCGCGTGAGGGACATGACTTTTTGCTGGTCCTGGAAGTGCGGCGCCACTTCCAGCAAGGTCTTCAGGTTATGCCGGCCAAAGATGCCGGTCGCGCGCTGCGCCCGCTCCTCGCTGAAGCCCACCTGGCGCAAGGTCTGCTCGCCCAGCAGCAGGGCCGCGGCAAACGTCTCCCGCTCGATCAGGGTCACGCCCCGCTTCATCAATTCATAGTAATGCGTGACGTTGCGCGCACGCGCCAGTATCGTCAGTTCGGGCAGGCGCAGGCGCACGGCGTCGACCAGGGCCAGACTGTCTTCCACATTGTCGATGGCGATCACCAGCGCCCTGGCCTTCTCGATGCCGGCCGCCACCAATAAATCCACACGCGTGGCGTCGCCATAAAACACCTTGAAGCCGAATTTGCGCAGCAGCTCGATCTGGTCCGGGTCGTGATCGAGCACCGTCACGCCGATCTTGTTCGCCGCCAGCAGACGGCCGATGATCTGGCCGAAGCGGCCGAAGCCGGCGATGACGATGGGATTGTCTTGCGCCTCGATATGGTCGTCGGGACGGCGCTTCTTGTCGCCCTGCAGGCGCGGCGCGACGAATTTGTCGTGCGCCAGCAGCAGCAAGGGCGTGGCCACCATCGACAGGGTCACCACCACGACCAGCAGCGCGGCCGTCTCCGGCGCAAACACGTGCGCGGCCTCGGCGGCGGCAAACACGACGAAGGCGAATTCGCCGCCCTGCGACAGCAGCAGCGCAAAGAACAGCTGCTGGCCGCGGGGAATATCGACAAACTTCGACAGCAGGTACAGCAAGGCGATCTTCACCACCAGCAGCCCCGCCACCAAGGCCAGGATCAGCAAGGGCTGGGCGCGCAGCACGCCGAAATCGACGGACATGCCCACGGCGATGAAGAACAGGCCCAGCAGCAGCCCCTTGAACGGCTCCAGGTCGCTGATCAGCTCATGCCGGTATTCGGAATCGGCCAGCAGCACGCCCGCCATGAAGGTGCCCAGCGCCATCGACAGGCCCACCGATTCCATCAGCACGCAGATGGCGATCACCAGCAGCAGGGCGAAGGCCGTGAAGATTTCGCGCAAGTCCGTCCGGGCGATGAAACGCAGGATGGGGTTCACGAGGAAGCGCCCGCCGATCACCAGCGCCGCCAGCACGGCGGCCAGCTTGGCCACGCGCAGCCAGCCCGGTTCGCCGCTATGCGTGACGAGGCCGCCCAGCAGCGGCACCAGCGCGATCATGGGAATGGCGGCGATATCCTGGAACAGCAGAATCGAAAAGCCGGCGGAACCGGCCGGCGTGCTCATTAATTTACGCTCACCCAGGGTGGCCAGCACGATGGCCGTCGACGACAGCGACAGCCCCAGCGCGCCGACCAGCGCCGTGCGCCAATCCACGCCAAACGCCATGGCCACGGCGCACAGCCCCGCGCTGACGACGCCCACCTGCGCCCCGCCCCAACCGAAAATCGGCCGGCGCAACAGCCACAGTCGTTTGGGCTCAAGCTCCAGGCCGATCAGGAACAGCAGCAGCACCACGCCGAATTCGGAAAAGCTGAGGATCACCTCGACATTCTTGATCAGGCCCAGGCCCCACGGTCCGATGACGACGCCGGCCACCAGGTAACCCAGCACGGCGCCCATGCCCAGGCGCTTGGCCAGCGGCACCATGATGATGGCGGCGACCAGGTAAAACAGTATGTTGATGAGAAAGCTGTGGTGTTCCATGCGGATTCCGGGCAGATGTGTGGATGAGACAACATCATGCCTGAAGTGGCGCGCCAGCGTGAAGTGGCTGCCGCGCCACGCCGGCTATTTGCGCGCAGCCACCCGTGCCCGCAGGGCGTCGAACATTTTCGGGATGCTGTCACGGCTCATGCTGTCGACGATCCAGCCCAGGCCCATCGGTACCGGGCCCGGATCCGTGTACACCTGGTATTTGACGGCGGCACCGCCCGCGTCAAACGGATCCGGCGACAGCTGCCAGTAGCCGCTGGTGTCAGCGATGGTGTCTTCCACCTTCAGGCCCTCCATCGGCACCAGCTTCCAGGCCAGGCTGCAGCTGGCGTCGAGCACCTTGGGCGTCATCTTCAGGCGGTACTGCTTGATTTTCCCCATCGGCAGCTTGAGCGTGACGTCGACCAGCGAGGCGCCGCCGCCGGCGGCCGTCACCTTGATCTTGTCCACGTTGGGCATGAACTGCGGATAGGCGGCGAAATCCTGGATGGCCGCGCAGACGGTAGACACGCTGGCCGGCATGCTGGTCGCGGCGGCAAAGGTCTTGCCGGGCATGCCAACCTTGCTGACGTCGCGCACCTCGAGCGCCGGCGCGGCCGCCAGGGTGGCCAGCGGATAACAGGCGCAGCAGGCGGCCAGGGCGAACAGCAAGGTCTTCATGGTTTTTCCTGCTCGATCTGCGCGCGCAGTGCCGCCACGTCGACGCGTTTGAGGTAGCTTTCGATATTTTTCCACACGGCGTGGTAGCCGTAACCGCCGTTTTTCAGCTCGTCGATCGCCTTCTCGCGCGGCCAGCCCTGGTACAGCATGCGGTACATGGCGGCCATCATGCCCGTGCGGTCGGCGCCGTGCAGGCAATGCAGCAGCACGGGTCCCTGCTGCTCTGCGGCGCGGATACTGCGCATGGTCTCGACCACGTGCTTGTCGCGGATGGCCCAGGTATTGATGGGAATGCGCACGGCGCGGATGCCGCTGCCTTCGAGCACCTGCGTATCGGAGTGGAAGGAGCGCAGGCTGATCACCGTCTTCACGCCCAGCGCCTGCAGCTGGGCCACGTCGCTGCTATCGAGCTTGGCGCTGCGGTACAGAACGGGAGTGACCTGGTGCAGGTTCGACACCTGCGGCAGCGGCGTGGCCCACTCGGTATTGCGCTCGGGCGGCAAGGGCGCCTGCGCGCCGGCGGAACCGGCCGCCAGGGCCAGGGACAACAGCAGGAGATACGGCAAGGTCATGACTTCCTCTTGTATGAAAACCACAGCAGTACGCTGGCCAGCAGCAGCGACACCCAGTAGTCGGTCGGCGCCCACCACAGCCAGTGCTTGTGCCAGGCGATATGGGCCGGGTTGAAGTGCGCCACGCCATAGGCGGGATTGAGCACGAACCACAGATAATCCTCAATGATCCAGAACAGCATGATGCAGCCGATGGCGCGGCATTCGAGCCGCAGCGACCATTGCGCCAGGAAGATCATGGGGAAATGGAAGAACAGGGCGATGAAGGGAAAGACCCAGGCATGGTAGCCGGTCATCGGCCGCCCGCCCCAGAAGATATCGAGTAGCCAATGGCTTTCGATACGCCAGGTGGGCAAGTTCGCGGCCCAGCCGGCCGCCCCTTCGATCTGGATTTCCACCTGCGCGAAAAATAATCCCAGCAAGGCCACCCAGGCCAGGGTCAGGGCGATCTGCCAGGGTTTTGCCACGGCGCCCGTCAAGCCAGCACCTGCGCCAGTACCTCCAGGGCGGCGCGCGGACGGCCCAGGGCCAGCGCTTTCGCGCGCATGGCTTGCAGCTGCTCGGGATGGTCGAGCAACAGGCGCACGCGGTATTCCAGGGTGACGGCGTCGAATGCCTTCAGGGCCACGCCCTGCTCCAGCAGATAGTCGGCATTGCGCTCTTCCTGGCCGGGAATCGGCGAGTTGACGATCATGGGCAAGCCCAGCGCCAGGCATTCGGACGTGGTCAGGCCGCCCGGCTTGGTGATCACCAGGTCGGCGCACGCCATCAGGCGCTCGACTTCGCTGGTAAAGCCTTGCGCCAGCAGGCGCCCCGGATATTGGCCGGCCAGCGCCTGCAGCGCCGCCAGCGCGGCGGCGTTTTTCCCCGCCAGTACGATCAGCTGGAAGTCGCCTGGCAAGGCCAGCAGGCGCGCGGCAACCGTTTCCAGGCTGCCCAGCCCCGCCCCGCCGCCCATCAGCAAAATCGTCGTGCGCCTAGGGTCCAGACCAAACGCCTGCGCGCACTGTACGCGCTCGGGCAGCTGCGCGAACGCGGGCATGATGGGAATGCCCGTCACGTGGATGCGCTCGGCGGGAATGCCTTCGTGGCGCATGCGGAACGCCACTTCGTCGGTGGCGGCGAAATAACCTTCCATCTGCTCGTGCACCCACATGCGGTGCAAGTCGAAATCCGTGACCTGCACCCACACGGGGCAAGCCAGCTGGTGCTGGCGCAGGGCGCGCGACAGCAGTTCGGCCGGCAGGAAATGCGTGCAGATGATGGCGTCGGGCTGGAAGGCGGCGATCTGCGTCATCAGCGCGCGCGTGTTGAGGCGCTCGACGGCGCGGCGCAAGCGCTGCATCGAGCTGTCGCGCGGCGCGTCGTGGGTGGCGTGGTACAGATAGCCCCACAGCGCGGGCGCCTTGTTGACCAGCTTGATATAGAAATCCGTGTACAGCTTGCGGAAGGCGGGCGTGACGAAATCCATCACGTCCAGATGCAGGGCCAGCGCCGCAGGGCCGCCACCGCCATCGCGCGCCGCATACGCCTCGATGGCTTGCGCCGCGCGCATGTGGCCGGCGCCGGCCGAGACGCTCAGGAGAAGAATTTTTTTTGTCATGGAGAACCGATGCGTGAAACGGGTTGGCGCGGACGCGGAAAATTTATTGGCAGGATAACATTGCTGCAAGCGGTGCGGCTTGATCTGGCCATGCGCGCGTGCAGGCCGGCGCTAGCCAATCACGGGGATGGGCAAGGCCGACACTTTCCAGCTGCCTTTGAGCTTGCGCTCGATCAAGGCATGCAAGGCGCTGGCGCCGGGCGCTCCTTTTTTGGTGAACGCCACCGGCACCAGCAGATAAATGGTGACCTTGTCATCGTCGGCAATGTCGTCTTCCTCCGGCTCGGGGTTCCAGCGCTTGTCGATGGCCAGCAGCGCATCGACGCCGTCCGGCCAGGCCAGGTCCGCCAGGTACGGATCGTCGCGCCGCAGCAGCTCGCCCACGGCCAGGCTGGCCTGGTCGAGCGTGCGCCGTCCCAGGCGCGCCAGCAGCGCCACGGGAAAGCGCCACGGGCTGTGCTCGGCGAAGCCGTGCACGGTCAGCGGCCAGCGGGCCGGCAGGCAGATGGCCAGTTCGGTCATCGGCGATTGCCGGAACAGGCCGGTGGTAAACAGCAGCTTGAAATCGCGCTTGCCGCCGATGCAGCTGATCCCCAGCGAAAAGCGCGCGTCGCCGCTGTCCGGACTGAACACGGCCGGCAGCACCCAGCCGGCGCTGTTGTGCATGAAGGTGCGGATCGCTTCCTGCGGCGACGCGGCCGCCTGCTGCGGCACGTCGAGTATGCTGACGCCGCCGGCGGAGGCCAGCAATTGGGCGATCGCGGGAAAGCCCCAGCCGGTGGCGATATCGACCGGCGCCTGGTTCCAGCGCGTATGCAGGCGGTTCGGATTGGCGCCCCGCTGCAGCAGCAATGCGACCACGTCCTCATGGCCGCCAACGCAGGCGCTGTCCAGCGGCGACAGTATATTGTCCGGCAAGCCATCGACGGCAGCGCCCTGCTCGAGCAGCCAGCGGCAGGTAGCGAGGTGGCCATGGCTTGCCGCCGCGTCCAGCGGCGTCAGGTTGCGGTAACCGGGCAGGGGCAGGTCGACGTCCATGCCCAGCGACACGAGCAGCGCGCAGACCTCGCGGCTGCCGCCGGCCGCGGCCAGGTGCAGCAGCGATTCGCCGTCATCCATGTTATAGCGGCGCAAGGTCAACAGCAGCGGCGTGGCCTCGAGCATGCTGCGCACCTGTTCCACCTGATTCTCGCCGACGGCGTCACAGAGGCGAAAAAACGCCTCGCGGTGCTGGTTAAAGAGTGTCTTGTTGACCATGCATGTTCCCTGCTCGTGGTGGCGGCGCCATCATCGAGCGGAGAATAGCATTTTCTTTCGATTAATCTGCGCGATTTGACAACTTCGGTGTGCGCGCAGGCGGCGATGCCAGGCCGGCAGGCGCGGCATCCGTGCGCAGCACCGGATACAGGTTCAGGCGCTCATCCCAGGAAGCATGGCGGCGGGCGAAGAATTCCAGGCGCGCGGCCGGGTTCTTGGCAAACGCGGGATCGCTGGCCAGCTTCTGATGGAACTGCGCCGCCAGCGCCGGGTCGGCCGCCAGTTGCGCGCGCGCCACGTCTTCGGCCACGTATTCTTCCATGTATTCCTTGCGCTCGAAGGCCGTATTGAAACTGCCCCAGGCCAGCAGGGAATCGGGCGCGCGCGGCTCGAGCAGGGCGACGACCAGGCGCGCCTTGGCCTGGCCGACGGGCACGTACAGGTCACCGGCGCCAACCACGCGCTCCTCTTTCTGCCACTCGCCCTGCACGGCCGCAGTCTGGCGTCCCTCGAACGACTGCGCGCCGAATTTCACAGCCGTGGCGCGGAAGGTCTCGACCGGCAGCCTGCCCGGCGCGGTAGCTAATACCTGGTACGACACGCCATGCTGGCGCAGCTTGGCCGCCACCATGGCTGCCTGCGCGGCGGGCACCAGGTAGCCGGCCTTGGGCGCTGCCTGCTGCAGGTCGGGCACGATCTCGTCGCGCAGCGGCACGTTCCAGATCTGCGGCGTGGTTTCGTCGTAGCGCGTCATCAGCGCACCCGACACTTCGGATGGCGTGCGCGTGTAGGCGTAGCCGCGAAACGCGATCATGCGGCTCTTGTCCGTCGTTTTATACGTGAGCGGCAAGGTCGTGCCGGCCAGCTGCGCGGCGCGCACGTCCGCCTCGAGCGCCGTTTGCCGCCACTGCGCGCCATGCTGCGCCACTTGCGACAGCAGCGAAACGATGGTGTTGCGCGTGATGCGCACGCGGGTCGGGTAATCCTTCCACGAATGGGTTTCCACCAGCATGCCGAAACGGTTGCGCAGCTGGAAATAGCCATGCGAGAAGCGCGGATTTGGCGCCGAATCGACAAAACCCGATTGGGGATTGTCGTTCTCGGCAAACGAAATATAGAACGGTTTCGGATCCGAGCCCTGCTTGGCCAGGTCGGCCAGGACCTGATCGCGCAGCGCCGTGCCGGCCGCGCGCAGGGCCGCATCGCCCGCATGCACGGGTTCGACCTGGATCGAGATATCGGGTTCGAACTGGGCGCCGTCGGTGACGTGCAGGTCGACATAGGCCAGCGGATCCCAGGCGTTCACCAGCGCCAGCATGTGCTGCATCTCGGGCGTATCGGCCTTCATGTATTCGCGGTTCAGATTATAGTTTTGCGCCGTGCTGCGCCAGCCCATTTCCACGGGGCCGCGCTGGTTCGGCCGATTCCACTGGCCGAAGCGCTCGTGGCCATCGACGTTAAACACGGGCACGAACAGCAGCACCTGCTTGTCGAGCGCGCCGGGTGCCGCCTTGCCCTCCAATACTTCGCGCAACGCGAGGAAACCCGCATCCTTGCCATCGATTTCGCCCGCATGGATGCCGCCCTGTATCAGCAGCACGGGCAGCTTGCGGCGCGCCGCTTCGGCCGGCGTCAGGGCGCCCGTATTCGAGACGGCCAGCGCCAGCATGGGGCGGTTTTCCGGCGTACGGCCGAACTCCACGCAGCGCACCTGCTTCGGATAGCGCGATTGGAACTGGCGGCACAAGGCTTCCACTTCCGCATAGCGGCCCGTATGCAAAAAGCCCGAGCGTTCGGCCACCGTGGTCAACGGCGAGGCGGCATACGCAGGCAAGGCAAATGTGGACAACAAGGCGGCGGACAGCAGGGCGTGGCGTAGCATGGGTCAAACTCCATCGAGAGAGAACAAGCGGGCAATTATAGGGGTGGTGGCGCGTGTAAAACTGCAGCGGAAAATAAAAAAGCCGGAACAGCGTCAGCTGCTCCGGCCTTGCTCTGGTAAGCGTGGATTATGAGCCAAAGTGGTAGTTGAATTCTACCCAGCCCTGGCGTCCCTGCGGGCTGTAGCTGCCCACCGGGTAGTACGGCCAGCCGCCGCTGTCGTCGCGCTTGATCTTGTCGAACACGTTGTTGACGATCAGCGACAAGGTGGCGCGATCGTTGATGCGGTACACGGTGCTGATATTGGCCAGCGCCGTCGGCGTCAGGTAGCCGGTGCCGGCGGCGTTCGGTATCTTGCTGTAGCGGCTGACCAGCAAAGTGTTCGACCAGTCGCCCGCAGCCCAGTTGACGCTCAGGTTCAGCTTGTCGCGCCAATCCGTATTGTTCAGCGATTTGAGCTCGTCGATTTCTTCGTCGCCGACAAATTGCTGCGATTTATTGCTCAGCACCTTGGCGTAATTGGCCTTGAAGGCAAAGCGGCCATAATCCGCCGTGCGCAGCAAATACTTGACGCTGACGTCGATGCCGCTGCTGCTTTGCTTGGCCGCATTGATCGGATTGACGGTGATGGTCTTGATCTCGCCGGCGCGGTTCAGGGCATTGGCCGCGAAACGCTCGACGCGGCCCAGGGTATCGGCGCAGGTAGGCGAGTTGATGTCGAGCTTGCCCAGGCGGCAATCGGCTTCGTCGCGCAGTATCTTGTCGGCGCTCAAATTCGTCACCAGGTCGTCGATCTTGATGTTCCAGTAATCGACGGAGACGTCGAAATTCGAACTTGGCGACCAGACGGCGCCCACGCCGAAGGACTTGCCCTTCTCCGACTGCAGATCCTTGCTGCCGTTCTGCACATAGTCGGCGCCCGGCGATTTATTCGCGTAGTCGCAGTCCTCGATGGCCTGTCCGGCAGCGCCGCAGCGGTAGTAATCGGTGGTGCTCGAGTAGTAACCGGTGCCGCGCGCCTTGTAGATATAGTTCATGTCCGGCGCACGGAAGCTGGTGGCGTAATTGGCGCGGAACAGCAGCTCCGGCGCGGGACGCAGTTCCAGGCCGCCGTTGTAGGTGAACTTGCCATCGCTGCGGCCGGCAAAGTTGTAGCGGTCATAGCGGCCAGCCAGGGTACCGGTCAGCTTCTCGTGCAGCGGCAGGTTGATCTCGGCACCCAGCGCATAGCGGGTACGCGTTCCGGCCGTGATATCGGATTTGGTGGCGACGTTGAAGTAGCCGTCGTTCAGGCGCGCATCGGGCACATTGCTGAAGCCCTGCTTGCCCAATTCGGCGATGGTGGCGATCTTCGCCACGCCAGCGGGCAGCTGGAACAGGTCGCCATTCGTGGCCAGGCTCAGGGTGTTCGTCCATGCCTTGTCGTCGCTGTCGGAATTGCCCGTGATGCTGTCGAATTCGGCCGCCGTCAGGCGGCGCGACAGGCGCGCCGGGTCCGGTGCGTAGATCGGCACGCCAGCAGTGTCGGTGCCCAGTTTCGGCCCCAGGAAGAAGCTGTCGATATTGGCCAGCGCGCGCGGCGTGTGGCTTTCGCTCTTGTACACCGAAGCGTTGTAGTTGGCTTCATACTGCCACGACGACGTGCCGGGAATGCGGCCCTTGGCGCCCAGCGAGATGGCGGTGGCCAGGTCGTCCCACTTGCGGTTGTAGCGCTCCACGCCGCCCATTTCCTCGGGCGAGATATAGCGCGTCCACGCTTCGTAGCGGTTCGTATTCTGGTTGCGGAAATAGCTGCTACCCGTCGACGACGACGTCCACGTCGGACCACGCGTATTGTTCTCGGTCGAGTTCTTGCCGATCAGGAAGTCGGCGAACAGGGTCGTTTCCGGCGACAGCTCATAGTTGGCGCTGCCGAACACGTTCTGGCTGCGGTTCTTGGTTTGCGTGGTCCAATAGGTGGGGCCGACTTTCGGGCTGGCGCAATAGCTGCCGTTCTTCGCCTGGTACTTGACGACGCTGCCGCCGAACAGGTCGCCGAACTGGTTGCAGGTGTCGCCCAGGTCCACGTAGCTGCCGGAGGTGCCCGCCTGTACCACGCGGCGCGAGGCGATATTCGTCGGCGTGCCCGAGCGCGTGGCCATGAAGTCGCGCTGCAGGCTCGACAGCGGATCGCGCTGGCTCAGCTCCACGCTGAACAAGGTATGCAGCTTGTCGAAATTGCCGCCGCCCGTCAGCTGCACGCGCTGATTGCCGGCGCCGCCACGCGTGGTGCCGCCCGCCTTGACGTTGATATCGAAACCTTCCGTCTGCTTTTTCAGGATCACGTTGACCACGCCGGCGATGGCGTCGGAACCATAGATGGCCGAGGCGCCGCCGTTGAGGATCTCGATGCGGTCGACTATGCTCGACGGGATATTCGCCAGATTGGTGAAGTTGACCGTGCCTTCGTAGGCGACGGGGAAGTCGGCCAGGCGGCGGCCATTAAGCAGGATCAAGGTGTGGTTCGGGCCCAGGCCGCGCAGGCTGATGGTATTGGCCGAAGGCGTGAACGTATTGCCGAAGTCCTCGCCTTGCGTAAAGCCGCTGTTCTGTACCTGGTTGGTCAGCGCATCGAAGACATTCTTGTACCCTTGCTTGGTGATTTCATCGCCCGTCAGGATGGTGACGGACGATGGTCCTTCCAGGCTGGCGCGGGGAATGCGCGAACCGGTGACCACGACGGCTGGCGGGGTGGCCGCCGGCTGCTGATCCGCTGCGGGCGCTTGCGTTTGCGCGTGCGCCTGCCATGCGGAACCGCCCAGGATGGCCAGTACGGCGACGGTGAGCGGTGGTAACTTGAATTGTATAGGCATCTTTGCGCTTCTCAAGGTTAGGGAGAAGGCGAAAGATATCAAAATGCCAGTAATTGCAGAACGAATGGATTCATCTTTCTATATATCAAAATTGTTATATAGAAAGATTTTTGAGCAGAAAGCCCCCCTTCCTTCACCCAGGAAGGGGGGCACAATGGGACTTTAGCGTTTCAAGACAGCAATTTCCTTGTAGGCCGGACGCAGCAGCCGCGTGGCCGTGTCGGCCGGGTTCTCCATCGAACTCAACAGCCTGGTCGCGCCCGTGGCCGGGCTACAGCTGCCGCTGCTGCGGTAACGCAGCGCCGCCGCCAGCATGCCTTCGGCAGGGTCGCCCAGCGGGTTCCGGTAATCGTCGGCCACGTCGCAGGTCGGCGCCATCCCATCGGCGAAGTCGCCAAAGCCCTTGGCGTTGACGCCCTGGAACTGCACGGCGAAATACGTGGTGCCGCAATTGGGCGTGGGATAGAAACCGTAGGGCTTGCCGCACGTCGTGCCGCCGATCAGGTTGACCTGCACGTCCACGCCGCGCAAGCCGTTGATGATGGCTTCGCTGGCCGAGCAGGTATTGCCCGTCGTCAGCAAGGTCACGCGCTTGAGGCCCAGCGAGGGCAGCGGCGTGCCCTTGGGCAGAGGGTTCGGCCCGGCAAAGCCCAGGCTTTGCGCATGGAATGGCACGGGCGCCGCCGGCCGCGTCTTGTCATTGGCCAGCACCTGCTCGAAGGTCTTGCCGGTGGTGACTTGCGGGCCGGCAATCATGTAGGCGAGCTCGCTGGCGACATCGAGGTAGCCGCCGCCGTTGTAGCGCACGTCGAGCACCAGGTCGCTGATGCCGGCCGCCTGGAAGCGGCCCATGGTTTCGGCCAGCTGGCGCTCGGACACGTTGTTGTGGGTGTTGAAGGTCAGGTAGCCCACCTTGCCCGTGGGCGTGTCGATGATGCGCTCGTTTTGCACGGAACTCGTGCTGACATCCACCGCCTGCAGGCTCGCGGAGATGGGCGCGCCATTGCGGCTGAACGCCAGCGTGTGCGTGCCTTGCGCCGAAGGGAACAGGCCCGCGTTGATGATACCCACGCTGGCAGTGTCGGGGGCATTGACGAAATCGACGCCATCGACGGTTTGCAGCGCATCGCCGCGCCGCAAGCCCGCCAGTGCCGCCGGCGAGCCTGGCTCGACGATCGTGACCACGGCCTTGCGCGGCGGAGTGGTGCGCGTCAGCGCCAGCAGCATGCCGTAGCCCAATTCGACGCCATTGAGCGAGGCTTCCCATTCGGCCGTCGTATACGTGAAATGGAACTGGTCCTTCGGCTTGCCGGACGCCGTCGTGGCTGTTGTCTTGAGCACATCGAAATACGCCTTCGCCGTGGCAAAGCTTTGCGGCAGGTAGGTGGTCGGCACTTCGCGGTACCACAGATACGTTTCATCGATCCAGCTGCGCACCCACGTCTGCTCATCGAGCAAGGTGCCCGGCTTGTCGATGCTGCTGCCGCTGCGCGGTGCCTCGCAACGGTTCGCCACCGTGGAGGAAGCGACCAGCGCCGTCGGCCCGGTTGGCGTCAAGGGCGGCACGACGGGCGCGCTGTCGCTGCTGCCGCCTCCTCCACCGCCGCCGCAGGCACTCAACACGAATCCGAGGGAAACAACGAGGCAACGCAGGCGCAGGGAATGCATGAGAAACTTTCCAAGAAGAAATTATCGAAAAATTATAATGCGTTTTGCCAGCAAGCGTTGTTTTCTTTGACACAAAAAAATGGCGCCCGCAGGCGCCATTGCTACAAGATCATGCGCAAACCGTTACGCCACGGTGGCCGCCACAGGTGCTGCCACGACGGGCGGCAGCGGCGTCGGCGCGTTGAAGGCGATCAGCAGACTCGCTTCCTTCTCTTTCGCCGCCTTCAAATGACGCTCCTTCACGTGGCCATAGCCGCGGATGTCTTCCGGTATGCTGGCGATGGCCACGGCTTGCGCCAGCTTGGCCGTCGTCAGTTTCGGCAGCAAGCCGCCCACCGTCGCGCGGTATTCAAGAATCAGCGCGCGCTCCATCTTGCGCTCGGCCGTGTGGCCGAAGATGTCAAACGCCGTGCCGCGCAAGCCCTTGAACTTGGCCAGCACGCCGAACGCCTTCATCATCCACGGGCCGAATTCCTTCTTCACCAGATGGCCCTGGGCATCCGTTTTCGCCATGATGGGCGGCGCCAGGTGGAACTTGAGCTTGATGTCGCCTTCGAACATGGACGCGATCTTTGCCTGGAAGGCGCCGTCCGTGTACAGGCGCGCCACTTCGTACTCGTCCTTGTAAGCCATCAGCTTGTAGAAGTAGCGGGCCACGGCTTCCGTCAGGCGCAGGTGCGGGCCATTCAGGGCGCTTTCGGCGGCGCGCACCTGGCCGACGAAATCGATGTACTGCTGCGCATACGCGCGGTCCTGGTAAGCCGTCAGCAGGGCCACGCGCTTTTCGATCAAGTCGTCGAGCGTGTCGATGCGCTTGAATTCCACCACTTTCGCCGGTGTTGTCATGCGCACCAGGCTGGCCGCGTCATGCGCACCGGCGCGGCCCCAGTTGAAGGCCGCCTTGTTGAACGCCACCGAGACGTTGTTCAAATCGATGGCCTTCATGATGGCAGCTTCCGACAGCGGCACTTTGCCCTTTTGCCAGGCGTAGCCGAGCATGAACATGTTCGTGGCGATCGAGTCGCCCATCAGCGCCGTGGCGATCTGGCCCGCGTCGATGAAGTCCACATGGTCGCTGCCGCAGGCCTTTTCGATTTCCATGCGCGCCGAAGCGCCCGGGAATTGCCAGTCCGGGTTCTTCACGAACGCGGCCGTCGACGAGCTGGTCGAGTTGATCATGGCCCAGCTGCGGCCCTCTCCCATGCGCGACAGGGCGTCGCGGCTGGCCGTGACGATCAGGTCGCAGCCGATCACCAGGTCAGCCGCACCCGTGCCGACGCGCGTCGAGTGGATATCTTCCTGGCGGTCCGCCAGGCGCACGTGCGACATGACAGGGCCGCCCTTTTGCGCCAGGCCGCTCATGTCCAGCACGGAACAGCCCTTGCCTTCCACGTGCGCCGCCATGGCCAGGATCTGGCCGACGGTGACGACGCCCGTGCCGCCGATGCCGGTGACCAGGATGCCGAACGGCTCGGCCGTCGAAGGAATCTGCGGTGTCGGCAAGGCCGGCGCGGCTGGCGCATCCTTGTCGGCGGCAGCCGCCTTCTTCGGCTTTTTCAGGCCGCCGCCTTCCACCGTCACGAAACTGGGGCAGAAACCCGTCGTGCACGAGAAATCCTTGTTGCAGGACGACTGGTTGATCTGGCGCTTGCGCCCCAGTTCCGTTTCCAGCGGTTCCACCGACAGGCAGTTCGATTGCACGGAACAGTCGCCGCAGCCTTCGCAGACGGCTTCGTTGATGACGGCGCGCTTGGCCGGGTCCGGGTATTCATTGCGTTTCCGGCGGCGGCGTTTTTCCGAGGCGCAGGTCTGGTCGTAGATCATGGCCGACACGCCGGGCATGTCGCGCAGTTCACGCTGCACGTCCATCAGTTCCGAACGGTGGCGCACGGTGACGCCTTCCGCCCAGGCATAATCGTCCGGGTATTTTTCCGGTTCGTCGGTGACGACGATGATGGGGCCAACGCCTTCGGCGGCGATCTGGCGCGAAATGATGGCCGGAGATAATGGACCGTCGAATTCCTGGCCGCCCGTCATGGCCACCGCATCGTTGAACAGAATTTTATACGTGATGTTCACCTTGGCCGAGACGGCAGCGCGGATGGCCAGGATACCCGAGTGGAAATATGTGCCGTCGCCGAGGTTGGTAAACACGTGCTTTTCATTCGTGAACGGCGCCTGTCCCACCCACGTGACGCCTTCGGCGCCCATGTGGGTAAACGTCGACGTTTCGCGGTCCATCCATAGCACCATGTAGTGGCAGCCGATGCCGGCCAGCGCGCGCGAGCCTTCCGGCACCTTGGTCGAGCTGTTGTGCGGGCAGCCGGAGCAGAAGAACGGCGTGCGGTCCTTCTGCGGATCGGGTTTCACGCTGATCGCTTTGAGCACATTCTCTTTGGCTTCCAGGTAGGCGATGCGTTCCTTCACGCGCTGCTCGACGGGGTGGCCCGCGTAGTAGCGCGAAATGCGGCTGGCAATGGCGCGGGCGATCATGGCCGGGTTCAGCTCATACGTAGCCGGCAGCAGCCAGTCGCCGTGGCCGGTACCCTTCTGGTTGCTCCATTCGCCCGTATCGTCGAACTTGCCGACCACGCGCGGACGCTCGCCATCCTTCAGGTTGTACAGTTCTTCCTTCAGCGCGTATTCGAGGATTTGCCGCTTTTCTTCCACCACGAGGATTTCATCGAGGCCCTTGGCGAATTCGTGCACGCCATCGGCTTCCAGCGGCCAGGTCATGCCGATCTTGTACAGGCGGATGCCGATGTCGGACGCCGTCTGCTCGTCGATGCCGAGGTCGGCCAGCGCCTGGCGCGTGTCCAGGTACGATTTGCCGGCCGTGATGATGCCGATGCGCGCCTTCGGACTGTCCCAGATGATCTTATTGAGCTTGTTGGCACGCGCATACGCCAGCGCCGCATACCATTTGTAGCTGTTCATGCGCACTTCTTGTTCCAGCACCGTGTCGGGCCAGCGGATGTTCAAGCCGCCGGCCGGCATCTCGAAGTCGGTCGGCAAGGTGATCTGCACGCGGTCCGGGTCGAAATCGACGGCGGCGCCCGACTCGATGATGTCGGTCACGCATTTCATCGAGACCCACAAGCCCGTGTAGCGGCTCATGGCCCACGCATGCAAGCCGTAGTCGATGTATTCCTGCACCGACGACGGATACAGCACGGGGATGCCGCATGCGTTCAGGATATGGTCGGACTGGTGCGCCGTGGACGAGGATTTGGCCGCATGATCGTCGCCGGCCAGCACCAGCACGCCGCCGTGCTTGGCGGAACCGGCGTTATTCGCGTGCTTGAACACATCGCCGCAGCGGTCGACGCCGGGGCCCTTGCCGTACCACATGCCGAACACGCCATCGTATTTCGCGTCTTCGAACAGATTCGTTTGCTGCGTGCCCCAGACGGCCGTGGCGGCCAGGTCTTCGTTCAGGCCCGGGTGGAATTTGACGTGGTGTTCATCGAGATATTTTTTGGCCTTGATCGCCGTCATGTCGACGGACGTCACAGGCGAACCGCGGTAACCAGTGATGTAACCGGCCGTATTCAGGCCAGCCTTCAGGTCGCGCTCGCGCTGCAGCATGGGCAGGCGGATCAGCGCTTGCGTGCCCGTCATGAAGGCGCGGCCACGCTCGAGCGTGTATTTGTCGTTCAGGGAAATCTCGGACGCGTGCGCGCCCGGCTCAAGACTCGAGCCCTTGATTGGTGCATTCATTACTTGTCTCCATTATTCTCTGTGCTACGCGTGCAAAGTCGGTTGAACTCACACGTACCGGCCGCGCTTTGTGGGCAATGCCGGTGCGGAAAAATGACTTGTTTGTCGTAGACTACCACAGGAAGGCGCGCAGTTCTTTTGCTGCACTGCACTCCTGCGTTCGTACCTTTTGCTGCTTTTTAGTGCTTCTTTTTGCGGGCACCACCAGCTTACGCCGCGCTCGTATCTTTCAACACGCCGCGCTTGATCTGGTCCAGCTCGATCGATTCGAACAGGGCGCGGAAATTGCCTTCGCCAAAGCCCTGGTCGCCCTTGCGCTGGATGATCTCGAAGAAGATCGGGCCGATCACCGTCTGCGTGAAGATTTGCAGCAGCAGTTCGCGTTCGTTTTCCGTGCTGTGGCCATCGATCAGGATGCGCAGACGGCGCAGTTCTTCCAGCTGCTCACCATGGTTCGGCAGGCGGCGGTTGACCAGCTCATAGTACGTTTCAATCGTATCCTGGAAATCGATACCCGTATCGCGCATGCCTTGCACGGAGCCATAGATATCATCGGTACCCAGCGCGATATGCTGGATGCCTTCGCCGTGGTACTGATCCAGGTATTCGGCGATCTGCGACTTGTCGTCCGACGATTCATTGATCGGGATGCGGATCTTGCCGCACGGCGAAGTCATGGCTTTCGACTTCAGACCAGTATGCTTGCCTTCGATGTCGAAGTAGCGCACTTCGCGGAAGTTGAACAGGTTTTCATAGAAACCGGCCCATTCCTTCATGCGGCCACGGTGCACATTGTGCGTCAGGTGGTCGATATAGGTCAGGCCATGGCCGACCGGGTTGGCAACGGCGCCGGGAATGGCGACGAAGTCGACGTCATAGATGCTGATGTCGCCGATGCCGCCTGGTGCGGCCGCGTCCGGCTTGTCGGCGCCCTTGCCGCGCCAGCGGTCGACGAAATACAGCAGGGAATCGCCCACGCCCTTGATGGCGGGGATATTCAGTTCCATCGGGCCCGTTTTATTGTCGAAACCCCAGGCGCCCAGTTCCAGCGCGCGGCGGTACACGAAAGCAGCGTCATCGACACGGATGGCGATGGCGCACACGGACGGGCCGTGATGGCGGGCAAAACGCTGCGCGAACGAATCTTGTTCGGCATTGATGATGAAATTGATGTCGCCCTGACGGTACAGGGTCACATCCTTGTGGCGGTGGCGCGCGATGGCCGTGAATCCCATGTTCTCGAACAGCTTGCCCAATGCTTTTGGGTCTGGTGCTGCATACTCGACGAACTCGAAACCATCGGTACCCATCGGGTTATCCCAAGGCTGAAATTGCATGATGTCTCCTCCAAGAAGTAGCGCACAGTATAGGCGTGGGTCACGGGCATTAAATGCCAAAGATCTCCCGAACATCCATGATTTGCGCAATAATATTGCGTGAAACACGAACCACCGGAGGAAGCATGAGCAAAATTACGCTGGATAAAACGGACCGCAAGATCCTCGCCGTCCTGCAGGCCGATGGCCGCCTGTCGAATCAGGACGTGGCCGAGCAAGTCAGCCTGTCGCCGTCGCCATGCTTGCGCCGCGTCAAACGGCTGGAAGAAGCGGGCGTGATCCGCCAGTACGTGGCCTTGCTGGACCCGGAAAAGATCGGCCTGGGGCTATTGGCTTATGTCAACGTGCGGCTGGAAAAGCACAGCGACGCCACCGCGCACAGCACGGCAAGAGTGCTGGCGCCGAATCTGGTGACGAACACGTCGCCGCGCGCCGACTTCGCCGTGGCGGTGGCGCAATGGCCGGAAGTGGTGGCCTGCTATGCGATGACGGGCGAAATGGATTACCTGCTGCGCGTGCACGTGGAAGACATGGAGCACTTTTCGCGCTTCATGATGGCGACCCTGCTGCGCCACCCGGCCGTGCTGGACGTGAAGTCGAGCTTTGCCTTGCAGCGCATCAAGGATACGACGGCCCTGCCCTTATTGTGACGGCGGTGACGGCGGCCCGGGCTTCTTCTTGCGCCCTGGCAAGCGGTCCCACAATTTGAACGCGGCGCGCGCATTCGCCTTGAACGTGTAGTCGAACATGGCGAACTGCTCCTGCACGGCTTCCTGCAGCATGCTGCTCGGGTTCGGCGGCAACAGTTTCAGATATGCATCGGCTTCGCCATAGTCGCGCTGGATTTCCATGCCCGCCTTCTTGGCGATATGCATCATCGTCTTGTTTGACGACAAACAATGCATGTACAGGGTATCGACATCGTTGTTGCGGCAGTGGATCGCCGCCCGCTCGAACAGTTTTGACCCGACCCCCATGCCGCGCATGGATTTCGATACGGACACGCCAAACTCGGCCACCTGCTCCTTGTCCGTCACGACGCTTTTCGCCGGCGACGTGTCCTTCGGCGCGAACGCCAGATGCCCCACGCCCACCAGCTTGAACAGGCTGTTGTAGACGCCGTAGACCATGTCGCGCGAGAAATCCATCTTTTGCACGTACTGGGCGACGAGCTCATCGGGCAAGGCGCTGCCGAAGCGCAGCAGGCGGTCGCTTTTCTCCAGATTCAGGAAATGCTTCATCATGCGGCGCCGGTCGCGCTCATGCAATTGCTTGACGAGCACGGTCGGACGCCCGCCGCCGCTGCGGCTGAGCCAGCGGCGAAACGGGCTCTGGAACAATTTGGGCAGGGTCATGGCAGCTCCGTGCCGCTGATCGCGTTCGTGACGGCTTCGACCCGCGCCGCATGGATGAGCTCGGGAATGCGCTTCGGTTCGTGCGCGCAAGCTTGTGCCAGCGCGCCCGCATCGACGCCGCGCACGGCCGCCAGCATGGCTTGCAGCCAGGCGGACTGCGGGAACGCCGGATTCTGGGCCTGCACGTCGCAGGCGATGGCGTCCAGCATCTGCACGAAGCGCTGCGGCTTGCGCAGTCCGTCGCAGCGTTCGCACAAGCGCACCAGTTCCTCGGCGCTCAAGGCCAGCGCACCGGCAACGGCAGCCTGCTCGCGCGCCGCCATCACGGCCAGCTCGCGGCAATCGTTGGGCACGCGCAGGCGCTCGCTGAGCGCATTGATCTGCTCAAGCGGCACGGCCAGCATCAGCACGGCAAAGCGCACGCACAGTGCGTGGCCCGCGCCCGCCGCCCTGTCGATCACGCGCAGCAGATGGTCGTTGGTTGCCAATTCCGGCAGGATGCGCGCCAGGGCGCCGCACTCGTGCAACACCGTCAGCATGCGCGACGGCCGCGCTTCCATCAACCCTTTCGCCACTTCCTGCCACACGCGCTCGGCCACCAGGGCGTCGACTTCGCCATCGCCCACCATCCGGCGCATCAGTTCCATGGTGGCGGGCGCCACCGTAAAAGTATCGAAACGGGCGGCAAAGCGGGCCAGGCGCAAGATGCGCACGGGATCTTCGCCAAACGCGTCGGAGACGTGGCGAAACACTTTGTTTTGAATATCGTCAATGCCGCCGAACGGGTCGGTCAGGGTGCCGTCCTCGGCCTGGGCGATGGCGTTGATGGTCAGATCACGGCGCACCAGGTCATCTTCCAGGGTGACGTCGGGCGCCGTGTGGAAGACAAAGCCCCGGTAGCCGGGGGCAGTCTTGCGTTCCGTGCGGGCCAGCGCGTATTCTTCCTGCGTCTTCGGGTGCAGGAAGACGGGAAAATCCTTGCCCACGGGCCGGAAGCCCTGGCGCAGCATGTCTTCCGGCGTGGCGCCGACGACGACGTGGTCGTGGTCTTTCACGGGCAAGCCCAGCAGTTGGTCGCGCACCGCGCCACCGACCGTGTATATCTTCATCACATTCTTTTCTTAATCAGGCAGTTCCGCATCGTGCTTGGGCGCCGTTTCCGTTTCCGCCAGCGCTTCCGCGATCCAGCGGGCCACGGCCGGGTGCGCCTGCACGCGCTCGCAATACGCGTTCAGCGCCGGCGCCAGGCTCACGCCATACGTGCGGAAACGCATGACGACGGGCGCGAAATACGCATCGGCGATGGAAAAGTCGCCGAACAGGAACTGGTGGTGGCCAAAGCGCGATAAACACTCTTCCCATATTTCGCTGATGCGGCCGATGTCCGCCTGCGCGGCAGCCGTGCGGCCACGTCCCGGCAACTTGGCCTTGATATTCATCGACATGTCCGTGCGCAAGCCCGTGAAGCCGGAATGCATTTCCGCGCAGACACAGCGCGCCATGGCGCGCGCGGCCACGTCTTGCGGCCACATGTGTTTGTCAGGGAACTGCTCGGCCAGGTATTCGCAGATGGCCAGGCTGTCCCAGATCGTGATCTCGCCCGCCAGCAGCACGGGAACCCGGCCGCAGGCCGAATACTCGGCAATTTTGGTGGCCGTGTCGCTCTGGTCGAGCAGCACGCGCACTTCCTGGAATGGAATGCCGAACGCCGTCATGGCCACCCACGGGCGCATCGACCACGATGAATAATTCTTGTTGCCGATGATGAGGGTCAAACCTGGCTCGCGCGCGGCGGCCAGGGTTTGCGTCAGGCTGGGATCAAGGATGGTCGTTTGCATGGTCGGCTATCTTTAGTTGGATGATGGCAAGTCGGCCGCGATGGCGCTGTTTTTTGGGCCGACGGTACCCAGGCGCGCTTTCAGCGATTGCGGGCTCTTCTCGAACAGGGCCGCGTAATAGGTGGCGTTGGCCATCACGTTTTTCACGTAGCCGCGCGTTTCCGTGTACGGAATGATCTCGGCAAAGACGGCGCCTTCCAGCGGACGCGTCATGGTGGCGCGCCAGATGCGCAAGCGCCCCGGCCCCGCGTTGTAGGCGGCACTGGCCAGCACTTGCGAACCGTCCAGGCCGCCAAGCACCATATTCAGGTAATTCGTGCCCAGCAAGACGTTGGTGCGCACATCGCTCAAGGTTTCCGTGACGAAATCCGTCAAACCGATCTTCTTGGCCACATAACGGGCCGTCGACGGCATCACCTGCATCAGGCCGGATGCGCCCACGTGCGACTGCGCATCCATGATGAAGCGCGATTCCTGGCGGATCAGGCCGTACACCCACGCTTTGTCGAGACCCAGGGTTTGCGTGGCCGGATGCATGACGTCGTCGTGCGGTGTCGGATAACGCTGCGTATAGTCCACTTCCAGGCGCGTGCGGTCCGAGGTGTTGACCATGCGGTCGAGCACATTGTTCTGGCGCGCAAATTCCGCAGCCGCCAGATGCTGGCGGTCCGTCATCGAACGCAATTCCCAGTTCCACTCGCGCGTGCCTTCGAAGCGCAAGCGCATGTTGAAAAATTTCAAGGCGCGCTGCAAACCCGGATTGGCGGCCATGGCGGCGATTTCCGCCGGCGTGATGGGCTGGCCAGGCGGCGGCAGCACCAGGTGGTTGCCCAGCTCTTCATTGGCCAGCAAGCCATAGAAATTCGATTGATCGGCAATCGTGCGGTACAGGGCGTCCGCCTGCGCGTTCTGGCGGCCCGGCGTTTCCGCCTGCTGCGCGCGCGCCAGCCAGTAGACCCAGGTAGGATCGGCGCGCAAGGACGCCGGCATGGCCTGGATGGACGCCTTAACCACGGGCCAGTTGCCTTCACGCAAGGCGATACGCGCCTTCCACTGCATCTGTTCCAGGGTCAATGGCGCGCCATTGGTTTTTTGCCAATACTCGAACGCTTCCGGCGCCAGCGAATACGACGCTTGCAGGGCCAGGCTGGCCCAGCCGATGGCCTGTTCCTGCGGCGTCAGCTGCGCACTCGCCTTTTGCAGGGCGACGACGCCCAGCTTCAAGGTGCTTTTCGCCATGCGGCCGACAGCCACCAGATACATCTCGTGGTCGGCGCGACTTAGACCCGCGCCCTTGGCCAGCACCAGCGCCGGCAAGTCGATCGCTTGCGCCATCTTCGCGTCGGACGCGCCCAGCAGCAGCGCGATGCGGCGCGCCGGGCCTGTGGCGTTGGTCTGGCCCGCCAGGCGGATCTGCGCCCACAGGTCGTTCGTGTCGAACTGGCCGTTTTGCGCCAATGCCGCGATCAGGCTGCCGCACGCTTCGCCATAGCCGGGCGGCGAGACGAGCAGGTTGCGCGCCTCGGCCGCCACGTTCTGGCCCTTGGCCGCGCGCGACATCAGCGCGTAGCACTTGAGCTGGGTGTCGTCGTCGAGGGCGAATTGCGGGTATTGTTCATCGAACACGACCCAGTCGCGCTTGCGGCCCAGTTCCAGCAGCCAGTCGTTGCGGAAACGGTCGGCGATGGCGCTGCCCTTGTAGCGGTTCAGGTAATCGCGAAATTGCGCCTCGGTCAGCAGTTTGATGCGCGGTTTCAGCCGATAATAGTCAACATACGATGGAATCTGGTAATTCGTCAGGCGCCCCGCATAAAAGTCGGCTTTTTCGACGTCATCCTTGCGCGCGGCGTCGCGCAGCAAGAGGAAGGCATCGTCCTCGCTGCGCGTGTCGGGGGCGGCAGGGGATACGGTAGTGGAAACCTGGGCCAGGGCGGCCAGGGGAGACAAGGCCGATGCAACACACAGCATCGTGCCGGCAATCCATTTCAGTGGGGAAATCAATGTACGACTCTCAATCTTAACTTGATGGTGATATGAATAGCGACCCTAGAATAACATGCGATCCGGCTACACGGCCACCCATTGCGCCACAGGAAAAAGCCGGCTTGCGCAAAGCCTTGCTGGCGGCCCGGCGCGCCTTGCCCGACGCCACGCGAGTAACGTGGGATGCGGCCATCGCGCAGCGCCTGCTGGACTGGTGCGCACAGGAAAACGTCAAGGAACTGGGCGTGTACTGGCCCCTGCATGGCGAGCCGGACTTGCACGGTGCGTATGCGCAGCTGGCCGCGCGCGGCGTGGCGCTCAGTCTGCCCGTGGTGCTGGAAAAACATGCGCCGCTGGCCTTTTCCGCCTGGACGCCGGGCGAACCCATGGTCAAGGATGGCATGGGCGTGGCCGTGCCGGCCCGGCTGCGACTGCGCCCGGCGCCCGCCACCCTGCTCGTGCCCTGCCTGGGTTTTAATGAGCAACGGTACCGGCTCGGCTATGGCGGCGGCTATTACGACCGCACCCTGGCGGCCGTGCCGCGTCCGCGCACGCTCGGTATCGCCTATGCCTGCCTGGCGGCCAGCTTTCCCAACGGCGAATACGACATCGCCCTCGATCACATCGTAACCGAGGGCGACCTGTACTGACGAGTCAGGACGGTTTATTTCACCAAACGCTGCCACAGTGCGGTCGTGGGCGCCGCCTGGTTCATGCTATAGAAATGCAAGCCTGGTGCCCCGCCTTCCAGCAAACGTTCGCACAAGCCCGTCACCACGTCCAGGCCGAAGGCCTTGATGGACGCGCTGTCGTCGCCGAAGCTGGCCAGTTTCAGACGCACCCAGCGTGGAATTTCCGCGCCGCACATGTCCGAAAAGCGCATCAGCTGCGTGTAGTTCGTGATCGGCATGATGCCGGCCACGATGGGCACGTTGATGCCCATCTTCTGTGTCTGCTCGACAAACTGGAAATATGCGTCGGCATTGTAGAAGTACTGGGTGATGGCCGCATTCGCGCCAGCCTGCACCTTGCGCGCGAACGCGTTCAGGTCGTCCTGCGGCGAACGGGCTTGCGGGTGCACTTCCGGATAGGCGGCCACTTCGATATGGAAATGGTCGCCCGTCTCGGCGCGGATGAATTCCACCAGCTCGTTGGCGTAGCGGAACTCGCCCGAAGCGCCATAGCCGCTGGGCAAATCGCCGCGCAAAGCCACGATACGCTTCACGCCGGCCGCCTTGAAGTCGGTCAGTACGGCGCGGATCGATTCGCGCGAACCGCCGACGCACGACAGATGCGGTGCGGCCTGTTCGCCGGCCGCCAGGATCTCGCGCACGGTGTCCAGGGTACCCTGCTGCGTGGTGCCGCCAGCGCCAAACGTCACCGAGAAATACTTCGGGTGCAATTCAGACAACTTGACCCGCGTGGCGCGCAGCTTTTCCGCCCCTTCCGGGGTTTTCGGCGGGAAAAACTCAATACTGAAATTATGCTTTTCCATCGTCATTACTCAAAAGTAAGGTCGACAGGGCCCAGGAAATGACGCTGTACAGCAATGCACCACCCACGGCCGACCAGAAACTGGCGACATGGAAACCATCGATCACCTGCGCCACCAGCCAGAACATGAAGCCGTTGATGATGAAAATGAACAGGCCCAGCGACAAGAACGTCACGGGCAGGGTCAGCAGGATCAGCAAAGGACGGATCAGCGCATTGACCAGCCCCAGCACGGCAGCGGCCAGCAGCGCGGTCCAGCCGCTGCTCATCGTCACCGAGTGCATCAGGTAGGGGACGGCAAACAGGGCTGCCGCATTGATAAACCAAATCAGTAGCAAGCGCATTTCTCTAGCCTGTCAAAGAAAGTCAGGCCGGCAACAGCCGGCACAAAAGATATACCGATCAGTCTTGTTGCCTCAGGAACCGTAGCGAGCGGATGCGCGGCGTGGCCGAGAAGCGCAGCTGTGCTTTAGCACAGTGAGCATCGCCGGCCGCGCCCCGCGCCGCGCAGTAGGTTCATGAGGCAACCATCTTAATAACGGTAGTGCTCTGGTTTATAAGGACCTTCCGTGCGCACGCCAATGTAGTCGGCTTGCTCTTGCGTCAGTTCCGTCAGCTGCGCATTCAACTTTTTGAGTTGCAAACGGGCGACTTTTTCGTCCAGGTGTTTTGGCAGGGTGTACACGCCGACCGGATAGTTGGCCGTGTTCGCGTACAGTTCGATCTGAGCGATCGTCTGGTTGGCGAACGACGAGCTCATCACGTACGACGGGTGGCCCGTGCCGCAACCGAGGTTGACCAGGCGGCCTTCGGCCAGCAGGATGATGCGGCGGCCCGACGGGAAGATGATGTGGTCGACTTGCGGCTTGATGTTTTCCCACTCGTATTGCTTCAGCGAAGCGACGTCGATTTCATTGTCGAAGTGACCAATGTTGCAGACGATGGCCTGGTCTTTCATGCGCGTCAGGTGATCGTGCGTGAGGATGTGATAGTTGCCCGTGCAGGTGACAAAGATGTCGCCGTGTTCGCAGGCGTAATCCATGGTCACGACGCGGTAGCCTTCCATCGCCGCCTGCAGTGCGCAGATCGGATCGACTTCCGTCACCCATACTTGCGCCGACAGGGCGCGCATGGCTTGGGCCGAACCCTTGCCGACATCACCGTAACCGGCGATAACGGCCACTTTACCGGCGATCATTACGTCGGTGGCGCGCTTGATGCCGTCGACCAGGGATTCGCGGCAGCCATACAGGTTGTCGAATTTCGATTTCGTGACGGAATCGTTCACGTTGATCGCAGGGAATGCCAGCTTGCCTTCCTTGTGCATCTGATACAGACGGTGCACGCCGGTCGTCGTTTCTTCCGTCACGCCGAGGATTTCCGGCAAACGCTTCGAATACCAGGTCGGGTCGGCCAGCAAGTGCTTCTTGATCGAATTGAACAGGCAGATTTCTTCGTCCGAACCGGGGTTGGCCAGCACCGACAGGTCGGTTTCCGCGCGCACGCCCAGGTGCAGCAGCAGGGTGGCATCGCCGCCATCGTCGAGGATCATGTTCGAGTAGACAGCCTTGCCGTCCACGTTCGGCCATTCGAAGATGCGGTGCGTGTATTCCCAGTAGTCGTCGAGCGACTCGCCCTTGACGGCGAACACAGGCGTGCCGGCGGCAGCGATGGCGGCAGCGGCGTGATCTTGCGTGGAGTAAATGTTGCACGATGCCCAACGCACTTGCGCGCCCAGTGCTTCCAAGGTCTGGATCAGCACGGCGGTCTGGATGGTCATGTGGATGGAACCGGTGATGCGCGCGCCTTTCAGAGGCTGCGCTGCCGCGAATTCTTCGCGGATGGCCATCAGGCCAGGCATTTCCGTTTCAGCAATCTTGATTTCTTTGTCGCCCCATGCGGCCAAGGTGATATCGGCGATGGTGTAGTCGTGTTGCGATTTGAGTACGGCGTTCATCACGCCCTCCTTTCAGTTGAAAAAGGTACGTGAGCGCAGTTGCAGGATATTCCGAGCCTGGCGAATTTCTTCGTCGCAACGCTCCTCGGACGGGGGATTTTAACATTGTCAAGGCTGCCGCGCCAGCTTGTTCGCCATACATTGCCATGTAACAACACATAAAAAAAGCGCCCACGACCAGATGGCCGGGGCGCTTTTCTTGCAAGTCTGACTAGATTACTTCAGGCCGGCAGCGTCGCGCAGCAGGGCGACCTTGTCCGTGCGTTCCCACGTGAATTCCGGCTCTTCGCGGCCGAAATGGCCGTAGGCGGCGCTCTTCTGGTAGATCGGGCGCAGCAGGTCGAGCATTTGCACGATGCCTTTTGGACGCAAATCGAAGTGCGCCAGCACCAGCTTGGCGATTTCCGCGTCGGGAATCACGCCCGTGCCTTCCGTGTAGACGGTGATGTTGATCGGCTTGGCCACGCCGATGGCGTAGCTGACCTGCACCTGGCACTGGCGCGCCAGGCCGGCCGCGACGATGTTTTTCGCCACGTAACGGGCCGCGTAGGCTGCCGAACGGTCGACTTTGGATGGGTCCTTGCCCGAGAACGCGCCGCCGCCGTGCGGGGCTGCGCCACCGTAGGTGTCGACGATGATCTTGCGGCCGGTCAAACCGCAATCGCCTTGCGGACCGCCGATGACGAAACGGCCCGTCGGGTTGACGAGGAATTTGGTCTCCGTCAGCCATTCGCGCGGCAGGATAGGCTTGATGATTTCTTCGATGACGGCTTCTTCGATCTGCTTGTGCGAGATTTCCGGCGCATGCTGGGTCGACAGCACGACAGTGTGCACGCCAACGGGGCGGCCATCGACGTAGCGCAGGGTCACTTGCGATTTCGCATCCGGACGCAGCCATGGCAAACGGCCATCCTTGCGCAGCTGCGACTGGCGCTCGACGAGGCGGTGTGCGTAGTGGATGGCGGCGGGCATCAGCTCGGCCGTTTCATCGCAGGCGTAGCCGAACATCAGGCCCTGATCGCCAGCGCCTTGATCCAGATCAATGCCCGCGCCTTCATCAACGCCTTGCGCGATGTCGGGCGACTGCTTGTCATAGGCCACCAGCACGGCGCAACCCTTGTAGTCGATGCCGTATTCCGTGTTGTCGTAGCCGATGCGTTTGATGGTTTCGCGCGCAACTTGAATATAATCCACATTGGCGTGAGTGGTGATCTCGCCAGCCAGCACCACCAGACCCGTGTTGCACAGGGTTTCGGCCGCCACGCGGGCGGCTGGATCCTGGGTCAGGATGGCGTCAAGGATGGCGTCGGAAATTTGATCGGCAACCTTGTCGGGATGGCCTTCCGAAACGGATTCGGAAGTGAAGAGATAGTCGTTTGACATTGCAAGCTCCTGTTTACTATGTGAATGTTCTGTCGCAGTAAAGAGGATTTTGCCTGCGACGCTTTAGCGAGATTTATATTCCGCATCGCAAGTTGTCTATTAACTCAGCGGTTACTGCATACGTGGTATTTTACGCTTCTTAAAAAATTTTGGCACGGCAACACGCCATTCCTGGAAACCGCTTATACATGTTAGTCCCAATTTTTCGCTTCTTGTCCGTCTTTCCCCTGCCCGTCCTGCATGGCCTGGGCGCTGCGCTCGGCTGGGTGATTTACGCCATTTCGCCGTCCTACCGCCGCCGCATGCGCGAGAACATGCAGGGTGCGGGGTTTTCGCAACACTTGCACACGGCCGTGGCCGAAGCGGGCAAGAGCGTGCTGGAATTACCGTTCATCTGGTGCGCGCCGGCCGAGCGCGTGGCGCGCCATGCAACAGTGGAAAACTGGGAACTGGTGGAAAAAGCGCTGCAGCACGGCCGCGGCATTGTCTTCCTGACACCGCACCTGGGCTGCTTTGAAATCGTCGCGCAACAGATCGCCCTGCGCACGCCGCTGACCGTGATGTACCGCCCGCCCAAGCGCGCCGCCTTGAAACCGCTGATCGAAGGGGCCCGCGCGCGCGAAAATCTGATGCTGGCGCCAGCGAACATGTCGGGCGTGCGCATCTTTGCCAAATGCCTGAAAAAGGGACAACCGATCGGCCTGCTGCCCGACCAGGTGCCGCAGGAAGGCGAAGGCGTGTGGGCCGATTTCTTCGGCCGTCCCGCCTACACCATGACCCTGCCGGCCAAGCTGGCGCAGATGGGCGGCGCCGAAGTCATCATTACCTACGCGGAACGCTTGCCGGGCGGGCGCGGCTACGTCGTGCATTTCGTGCCGTTTACCGAGTCGCTCGACAGCACCTCGGCCGAGCAGGCGCGCACCATCAATGCGGCCATGGAGCAATTGATCGCGCGCAGCCCGGCGCAATACCTGTGGAGCTACAACCGCTATAAAGTACCGCGCGGCGCACCGCCGCCCACGCCGGCCACGTCCGATGCCGCCGGGGAGCAGGCATGAGACTACTGATCGCCTTCATGTGGCTGCTGCACTGGCTGCCTTTACCCATCCTCGGCCGCTTCGGCGTGGCCGTAGGCAGCGTGCTGTTCATCGCCATGCCCACGCGGCGCAAGATCGCCCTGACGAATCTGCGCCTGTGCATGCCGGAATTGACGGAACAACAGCGCGTGGCGCTGGCGCGCCAGCATTTCCAGGCCTATTCGCGCAGCGTGTGGGAACGCAGCATCCTGTGGTGGTCGTCGGAAGCGCGCCTGAACCGTCTGATCAAGAAGGTGCCCGCCTTCCCGGGCCAGCAGATCGCGGCCAAGCCCACCATCCTGCTGTGTCCGCACTTCGTCTGCCTCGACGTGGCCGGCGCCGCCACGGCCATGGAAATTTCCGCCTCGTCGATGTATGTGCAGCAAAAGAACGCCGCCTTCGACCAGGCCTTGCGCAACGGCCGCTCGCGCTTCAAGCCGCCCAAGCTGTTTACGCGCCAGGACGGCATCAAGACGATTTTGCGCGCGCTGCGCGACGGCTTGCCGTATTTCATGCTGCCGGACATGGATTTCGGCGAAAAGGATGCGGAATTCGTCCCCTTCTTCGGCGTGCCCGCCGCCACCCTGACGGCCACGGCGCGCCTGGCGCTGGCCGCCAAAGCGCAGGTGATTCCCGTCATCGCCACCTTCCTGCCCAACTACCAGGGCTGGCAAGTGACCTACTATCCGGCCTGGGACGACTATCCGGGCGATGACATCACGGCCGCCACGCGCCGCATGAACGAGTTCATCGAAGAACGCGTGCGCGAAGCGCCGGCCGAGTATTTCTGGACGCATAAACGCTTCAAGACGCGTCCGGAAGGCGAAGCGTCGTTCTATAACCAGCACAAGTGATACGGCAGACCATGAAACTCCACTTTACCAAGATGCATGGCGCCGGCAATGACTTCATCGTCATCGACGCCATCAACCAGGACATAGCCTTCACGCCGGCCCAGTGGCAGCGTTTGGCCGACCGCCGTTTCGGCATCGGCGCCGACCAGATTCTCGTCGTGGAAAAGCCGCGCCTGCCGGGCTGCGACTTCCGCTACCGCATCTATAACAACGATGGCGGCGAAGTCGAGCAATGCGGCAACGGCGCGCGCGCCTTCGTCAAGTTCGTCAGCGAAAAAGGCTTGTCAAGCAAGGCCAGCATCCGCGTGGAAACCATGGCCGGCGTCATCGCGCCGCGCCTGGAACTCGACGGCAGCATCACCGTCGACATGGGCGCGCCCGTGCTCGAACCGGCGCTGGTGCCGTTCGATGCGGCTGGCTTGACGGGCGTGGCCGAAGGCGCCGATCTGCTGTGGCCGCTGGACCTGGCTTTGCCGGGCCAAACCTCTCCTGTGCTGGTGTCCGTCGTCTCGATGGGCAACCCGCATGCCGTGCAAGTGGTCGACGATGTCGACGCCCAAGACCTGGAAGTGACAGGGCCGCGCATCGAGCATCATCCGCGCTTTCCCCGCAGGGTCAACGCCGGCTACATGCAGGTCGTCAACCGCCAGCACGTGAAACTGCGCGTGTTCGAGCGGGGCGCCGGTGAAACACTGGCGTGCGGCACGGGCGCCTGCGCGGCCGCCGTGGCCGGCATCCGCCGCGGCTTGCTCGATTCCCCCGTGCGCATCAGCGCGCGCGGCGGCGAACTGTCGATCGCCTGGCAAGGCCCCGGCCATCCCGTCCTGATGACGGGCCCGGCCGTAACCGTGTTCGAAGGCACGATCGAGCTGTAATCAACGCTGCATCATGCCGCCAGGAACTGCTGTTCCTGCGTGGCATCGAGCTCGGCCAGGTAGCACTTCAGGCGGTACAGACGCTGCCGGTAATTGCCTTCCGGCCCCGCCACGCTACAATCGACGCGCTCGAACAGCCGTACCACCTGATCGAGCAACTGGCGTTCCTGCGCCGTGCGGATCAGCACGAGGCGCCGCTTGCCGCGCCCATGCGTGGCACTGATATCGATCAACAGGCAATGCCCCTGGTCGGCCGCATGGATATCGAGCAACAGCGCCTCGGCACGCGACAGATGAAAGCAGCGTGCCAGCGCCAGGCGCGCCGCCAGCAGGGGGTGGCTCTGGCCCAGCTGGCGCAAATGTTCATCGGCGTGCATGGCGGCGCACTGGCCCCAGTCGCCGGGCTCGCCTTGCGGCGCGATTTTCGCCAGCGCCGCTTCCGCTTCACTGCTGCCTTGCGCCTGCGCCTGCAGCAGCCAATACGCGGCACGCACATCATTGTTGACACCGTCGCGGCGGTTACGCCACGCATGCATGCCGCATTCGAGCTGCGCCGGGCCATGCCCCAGGTCGGCAGCACGCTCCAGGCAGAAATGGGCTTCGACCACATTGCGCTGGGAAAATTCCGGTTTCGTATAGATGCGCGACAGCACGAACCAGGCTTCGGCCAGTCCCTGCTCGCCCGCCTGCGTCAACCAGCGCACGGCACGCTTGAAATTGGCCGCGCCATTGCGCGTGGCCAGGCGCCGGCCATGCGCATCCATGCGCGCATAGCCGAGTCCCAGCTCCAGCTGCGCCGTGCGGTCGCCGCCATGCGCGGCCAGCTCGCAGCACTGCCAGCCTTCGGCATCGCCGCCAGGCGCCAATGCCTGGGCGCAACGCGACAGCAACAGCACCTGCTGCGCGTCGAGGGCGATCGTGCGCGTACCGGCCGCCGCCTGGCGCTGCAGCAGCTCGCGCGCCAGCGGCAAGCCTTGTGACAGGAAGCCCGCATGGTTGCCTTGGCTCCACGCCTGCTCCAGCCAGGCGTGCAGCGGCGCGTCGCCATCGATGGCTTGCTCGCCAGCGGCGCTGGCGTCCTGCCCGGGCGCCGCCGATGATCTTTCTTGCAGGGACAACAACCATTGCGCATCGGGCAAGCCGGCGCGTACGGCGGCGTCCAGCGCCACGCGGGCCTTGGCGCGCAAGGCTTCACTGCTGCTGGCGGCGTTGCCCAGCACCAGTTGCGCCAGCACCAGGCCCGCCTGTACCAGACCCGCATCGAACGCTTGCGCGTAATACGGGATCAGCGCCTTGGCTGCCGGTTGCGCCACTTCGAAAGGCACGTGCGTGCCGATCAGCAAGCACGCTTCCTCGCTATCCTCCTGGGCCGCCCGCGCCAGCCAGTGCAAGGCGGTCGGCAAGCTTTGCGGCACACCCTGCCCAAACAGGTACACCCGTCCCAACGCCAGCTGGCAAGCCACATCGCCAGCACGTGCGCCCTTGATCAATCCTAATGTTTCGCGATTTGCCATCGATTCTCGATATTGAGTCAATGATTCTAATAATAGTGAGCCATCTCCAGACCCATCCTTGCAGGCCATCCCTTAGTGTAACGTCCTTGTGTCGTAAATCCGCCAAAGCGGCCTCAAGAACTTGATTCAACGCAACAATGTCCTGTTCCCAACATGCCAAGATGACACGGCGCCGCGACGGTGGCGATGGGAAAACGCCGGCCATCGGCGCAGGACTGGCAGAAACCGCGCGTTACAAAAATACAACAGGGGTATGCAGTTATGCCGCTTTTCACCAATCTTTTCACGCATATTTGACCAATCCCGCACGTCTTGCGCGCCGACGAATTAAGGTTCATTCATCGAAACGCGACAGTTAGCGCATTTCAATCTGCTCGGATCTCGGACGGAACTCACTTTTAATAGGGAATAAGACATGAAAAAATCACTCGTTGCCCTCGCACTCTTCGGCGCCTTTGCCGCAACCGCACAAGCGCAGTCGTCCGTCCAAATCTACGGCACGATCGATGCAGGCCTGGGCAAAGCGACTGGTTCGACCACCGCCGTCACCAAGCGCGACAACAACAAACTGGGTTTCAAGGGCACGGAAGATCTGGGCAATGGCTTGAAAGCTATTTTCCAACTGGAAATTCGCTATGAATCCGACACCGGCACGCTGGAAAGCAATGGCGCCCGTCCGCTGTTCCAGGGTCAAAGCCGCGTCGGCCTGCAAGGTGACTTCGGTACCGTACGTCTGGGCCGTGGCCTGACCGCGTTCCAAGAAACGAGCACCGGTTTCGAACCATGGTCGGGCATGCCTACGCCAGCCGGTTTCCAGACCGACCTGACCGTCGCCGGCTACACCAGCGATCCGCTGAGCCCAGCTGGCAACTCGCGTAACCGCTTCTCGAATGCCGTGTTCTACAACTCGCCAGTCATCAGCGGCTTCCAGTTCAACGCCACCGTGGCCGCCAAGGAAGCGAACAACAACGCCGCCGTTGCAGCGTCCGTGCGCAACCTGACGACGAATGCCTCCGGTAACTACTTCGTGCCAGGCAATGTGGCGCCGGCATCGAATCCATACTCGGTATCCGTGACGTACTCCTCGCCAGGCTTTGCCGCCATGGCCGCCTACGAGCGCAATGGCCTGCAAGCCAAGCTGTGGTCGGTCGGTGCGTCGGTCAATCCGATTCCTGAGCTGAAAGTCATGCTGTCGATCCAGCACCAGAACGATGAAGAATTCAAGATCGTCAATACCGGCACCAAATCGTGGGTGCTGGGCGCCAACTACGACGTCGGCCCAGGCAAGATCCGCGCTGGCTACGGTCAAAAAACGCCGGATGGCGTAGTCAAAACCAAGCAAGCATCGCTGGGCTATGACTACAATCTGTCGAAACGTACCTATGTGTACGCAGATATTTCGAACAAGAAAGCTGCCAGCACGACCAACTACAACGTTTCGAGCACGACCAACTACATCGGCGTCGGCGTACACCACAACTTCTAATGGCCCGCCTGTCACCCTCCGCGGGTGACAGCTGACCAGGAAGACAAGGCGGCATGGGCAACCATGCCGCTTTTTTTATGGGCGTGCGGAAAATGCACGGGCGCCGCGCCCTTTGCGCCTATGCCGCCGCACTCTCGGTTAGAATGAAGTGTTCAACTTTCACTGACAGATATTCTCAATGACCGCCACACTCGATTCCAGCACCGTCGCCCAGTACCTGAGCGAGCATCCGAATTTCTTCGAAGAGCATACCGCCCTGCTCGGCGAGGTCAAGCTGAGCAGCCCGCTGACGGGACGCACCATCTCGCTGCAGGAGCGGCAGATGGAAGTGATGCGCGACAAGTACAAGGCGCTCGAGCTGCGCATGTCCAAGCTGAGCCGCGTGGCCGAGGAAAATGGCGATATCGCCAGCAAGTTCCACGGCTGGAACCAGGCCATGCTGCAAGTGCGCAACGATGCGGACATGCCGCGCGTGCTGGTCGATGCCTTGCAAAGCAATTTCGACGTGCCCTACGTCAGCCTGCGCCTGTGGCAAGTGCTGCCGGAACACGCCGACGGCTGGTTCACGGAAGACGTGACGGCCGACGTGCGCATGTTCGCCAACAGCCTGCAAACGCCGTACTGCGGCAGCAACCGCGATTTCGAAGCCGTGCACTGGTTGCAAGCTGACAAGATCGAATCGACCGTCATGATCGCCCTGCGCGCCCCGAACACCACGGGCACCTTCGGCTTGCTGGTGCTCGGTTCGCCCGACAGCGAACGCTTTACGTCAAGCATGGGCACGGACTTCCTCGTACATATCGGCGCCACGGCCAGCGCCGCCCTGGCCGCGCTGCGCGCCGGCTCGCCTGCCTGAATACGCCATGAATGCGGCGCGCGGCAAGGCCGAGTGGCTCGATGCCTACCTGGCGCAGCTGGCCACGCAGCGCAAGCTGTCGCCGCATACGCTGGACGCCTACGGGCGCGACTTGCGCGCCTTGCTGGAACTGAGCGGCGATACGCCGTGGGCGGCGCTCGCGCACAACGAAGTGCGCCGCTACACGGCCAAGCTGCACGCTGGCGGCCTCGACCCACGCTCGATCGCCCGCAAGCTGTCGTCGTGGCGGGGCTTTTTCAACTGGCTCAGTGGCGAGACCCAGCTCGACGCCAATCCCGTCGACGGCATCCGCGCCCCCAAGCGGGCCAAAACCTTACCCAAAGCCTTGTCGGTGGACGACGCCGTGCGCCTCGTGGCACCCGCGCAACACCAGCAAGGCGCCGCCGAGCCGGAGCAGCTGTGCAACCGGGCCATGTTCGAGCTGCTGTATTCGAGCGGCTTGCGCGTGTCCGAACTGACCAGCCTGGACACCCATTACTGCAAGGCCGAGAACGGCCGCGACGCCTCGCTGGGCTGGCTCGACATGGCCAGCTTCGAAGTCATCGTCACGGGCAAGGGCAACAAGATGCGCAAGGTGCCGGTCGGCAAGGCAGCCCTCGTGGCCCTGACTGCCTGGCTGGGCGTGCGTCCGCCGGCGGCCGATGGCAGCGCCGCCCTGTTTCTCAGCACGCGCGCCACGCGCATCTCGCCGCGCGTGCTGCAGCTGCGCCTGAAGGCGCACGCGCTGGCGACGGACATTCCCGCGAATGTGCATCCGCACGTGCTGCGCCACTCGTTCGCTTCGCACGTGCTGCAATCGTCGGGCGACTTGCGCGCCGTGCAGGAAATGCTGGGCCATTCCAGCATCACCTCGACCCAGGTCTACACGGCCCTCGATTTCCAGCACCTGGCGCACGTGTACGACCAGGCGCACCCGCGCGCCAAGGTCAAGTAGGCAGCCGCGCCCGTTGGCCAGCCTGATCCATATCAAGCGGATCGGCGCGCATTTGCAAGCTTTTGCAAAATTCCGGCATAATCGTCCGCATTCTTCCGCTTGCGCGGCGGCACCACCGATTACAGCATAGGCATCTTCATGGCACTGATTCCAACCACCATCCTCACCGGCTTCCTGGGCGCAGGCAAAACCACCTTGCTCAACCGCATACTGCAGGAAGACCATGGCATGCGCATCGCCGTGATCGAAAACGAGTTTGGCCAGGAAAACATCGACAATGAAATCCTGGTGCAGGATAGCAACGAACACATCATCGAGATGAACAACGGCTGCATCTGCTGCACCGTGCGTGGCGACCTGATCGTGGGCTTGACGGAACTGGCGCGCAAGCGCGACTCCGGCCTGCTGGCATTCGACCGCGTCGTCATCGAAACGACGGGCCTGGCCAATCCCGGTCCCGTGGCGCAAACCTTCTTTGTCGACGAGGAAGTGGGCAGCCACTACATGCTCGACGCCATCATCACGGTGGTCGATGCCCGCCATGCAATGAAGCAACTCGATGAATACGAGGAAGCCCAGCGGCAAGTGGGCTTTGCCGACAAGCTGCTGCTGTCGAAAACCGACCTCGTCAGTGAAGACGACGTGGCCGCCCTGACGCGCCGCCTGAAGCGCATCAATCCCCGCGCACCGATCGCCAAGGTCGATTTCGGCCGTGCGCCACTGGCCGAAGTGCTCGACATCCGCGGCTTCAACCTGAATGAAAAGCTGGAACTGGACCCGGATTTCCTCGCCACGGAAACGGCGCACGTGCACGATCATGACCATGCGCATGACCACGATCACGGTCATGAACACAAGCATGAGCACGCACATGAGCACACTGAGGCCTGCGCCACCGATTGCGGCCATGCCGACCACCACCACGCGCAGCACAGCGACGATATCGCCGCCTTTGTTTTCAAGAGCACGCAACCGTTCGACAGCGCCAAGCTCGACGAGTTCCTCGGCGGCCTGGTACAAGTGTATGGCCCGCGCATGCTGCGCTACAAGGGCGTACTGCTGATGCAGGGCGCCGAGCGCAAGGTGGTCTTCCAAGGCGTGCACCAACTGATGGGCAGCGACCTGGGCGCCAAATGGGGCGACAACGAAGTGCGCGGCAGCAAAATGGTGTTTATTGGCAAAAATCTACCAAAAGACATTTTTATTCGCGGACTCGAACAATGTTTGGTATAAACTAGCCGGGTTTTGCAAAGTACCCGTTGCAAAGCAGAAACAAAAGGGAAAGTTAAGCACGCTTTCCCGCTGTCCGACACCCATCTTGCTGGTATAAACCAACAAGTAGCCGTCTCTGATCGGCTAGTCAACAAATCGGGATGGCAATATAAAGCAAAGCGTGCCAAAATCAGCGACGAAAACGGCCCATGTCGTTAGCCTGTCATGAAATGCTGGCAAACTGCCGCTGGCCGCATGCCAGGCATGCAACCGATCCACCCAACACGCCTGTTGACGCGCGCATAGCGCGACTGGCATAGAGCGGTAAAAAGTTATCAACATGGCACCTTAGCCGGCCGGTAATCCTGGCTTACGCCGGCAAGCCAAGGTCGCACGCAGTACAGCGGGACAGCAATGCCAAGCGGAACCTGTACAGTTGCTCGGTATCGCCGCATCAACTGATCAATTTGAAAACTCTGTCGTATCGAAGGTAAGCGAAGTTATGACCAAAACTAATAAATCGACCCCGGCCGCCAACCAAGACATCCCTCTCATCAGCGAAGATCAAATTCGCGCCATGAGCGAAGATGACTACATGAATCCGGCACAACTGGCATTCTTCAAGGCGCGCCTGCAGCAGCTCGAAAAAGACCTGCTGAAAAACGCCGGCGAAACCACGGAACACTTGCGTGAAACCGTGCTCGTACCGGACCCTGCCGACCGCGCCACGATCGAGGAAGAGCATGCGCTGGAACTGCGCACGCGCGACCGCGAGCGCAAATTGCTGAAGAAAGTACAACAATCGATCGCCAGCATCGACGCCGGCGACTATGGCTGGTGCGAAGAAACGGGCGAGCCTATCGGCATCCCGCGCCTGATCGCCCGTCCGACCGCCACCCTGTCGCTGGAAGCCCAGCAACGGCGCGAACTGAAGCAAAAACTCTACGGCGACTGATCGCCCCTCCCCTTGCGCGGCCGCCCCGGCGGCCCCGCGATGGCGATAAAAAAAGCACACAACCCCGGTTGCGTGCTTTTTTTTCGTCCCGCGCCGACTACACTGAAGCAGGCACGGCAGCGGCAAGTGCCGCTTGCAATTGCCTTTTCCATCCCCACTTTTGAACTATGGGCGCGCAATCGCATGGCCTTGCACGCATCGGCACGAATCTTTTGAGGTCACTATGGAACAATTTCACGGCACCACCATCCTCTGCGTCCGGCGCGGCAAGCAAGTCGCCTTGGGCGGCGACGGCCAGGTAACGCTCGGCAACATCGTCATGAAGGGCACGGCCCGCAAAGTGCGTAAGTTGTATCAGGGCAAAGTCCTGGTCGGCTTTGCCGGCGGCACCGCCGACGCTTTTACCTTGCTCGACCGCTTTGAAGGCAAGCTGGAAAAACACCAGGGCAATCTGCTGCGCGCCTCCGTCGAACTGGCCAAGGACTGGCGCACCGACCGCGTGCTGCGGCGCCTGGAAGCGATGCTGCTGGTGGCCGACAGCGAGTCGACCCTCGTCATCACGGGCAATGGCGACGTGCTGGAACCGGAAGACGGCATCGGCGCCATCGGCTCGGGCGGCACCTACGCCCAGTCCGCCGCCAAGGCGCTGCAGGAAAACACGGACTTGTCGCCGGCCGACGTGGTCAGGAAATCGCTGACCATCGCCGCCGAGCTGTGCATTTACACGAACATGTCCCACATTATCGAGACGCTCGACTAAGCGTCCCCGAGCACAGAATGGAAAGCCAATTATGATCATGAACATGACCCCGTCGGAAATCGTTACCGAACTCGACAAGCACGTGGTGGGCCAGGCCAAGGCCAAGCGCGCCGTCGCCATCGCCCTGCGCAACCGCTGGCGCCGCCAGCAGGTGGCCGAGCCCCTGCGCCATGAAATCACGCCAAAAAATATCCTCATGATCGGCCCCACGGGCGTCGGCAAGACGGAAATCGCGCGCCGCCTGGCCAAGCTGGCCGAGGCGCCGTTCATCAAGATCGAAGCGACCAAGTTTACCGAAGTCGGTTATGTGGGGCGCGACGTCGACACCATCATCCGCGACCTGATCGACATCGGCATCAAGCAGACGCGCGCGCTGGAAATGAAGAAAGTGCGCGCACGCGCCGAAGATGCGGCCGAAGACCGCGTGATCGACATCCTCGTGCCGCCGGCGCGCGACTTCGGCTTCACGCCGAATACGGCCGCGGCCGTGGACACGGGCAGCGGCGACAGCACGCGCCAGACCTTCCGCAAGCGCTTGCGCCAGGGCGAGCTCGATGACAAGGAAATCGAGATCGAGCTGGCCGAGGCGGGCCCGCAGATGGAAATCATGGCGCCGCCGGGCATGGAAGAAATGACGGAGCAGATCAAGTCCATGTTCTCGGGCGTGGGCGCGCAGCGCAAGAAGGCGCGCAAGGTCAAGATCAAGGAAGCCTTGAAACTGCTGGTCGAGGAAGAAGCGGCCAAGCTGCTCAACGAAGATGAGCTGAAACAGAAGGCCATCCAGAACGTCGAGCAGAACGGCATCGTCTTCCTGGACGAAATCGACAAGATCGCCTCGCGTTCGGAATCGGGCGGCGCCGACGTCTCGCGCGCGGGCGTGCAGCGCGACCTGCTGCCGCTGGTCGAGGGCACGACCGTCAACACCAAGTACGGCATGATACGCACGGACCACATCCTGTTCATCGCTTCGGGCGCGTTCCACCTGTCGAAGCCGTCGGACCTGATCCCGGAACTGCAAGGGCGCTTCCCCATCCGCGTGGAGCTGGAATCGCTGTCGATCTCGGACTTCGAGCGCATCTTGACGAGCACCGACGCCTGCCTGACGATGCAGTATGAAGCCTTGCTGGCGACGGAAAACCTGAAACTGCAGTTCGCGCCGGAAGGCATCACGCGCCTGGCGGAAATCGCCTATTCGGTTAACGAGCGCACGGAAAACATCGGCGCGCGCCGCCTGCACACGGTGATGGAAAAGCTGCTGGAAGAAGTGTCGTTTACGGCCAGCGAAGGCAGCAGCAGTTCGGAAAACCTGCTGGTGATCGATGCCGCGTACGTCAATGAACGCCTGGAAGCGCTGTCGGTCAACGAGGACCTGTCGCGCTACGTGCTGTAAGAAAGAGGGGGGAAACCGATGGCAAACAAGGCATTGGCGACGCGGCAGAAAATGCAGTTCCGCGTCGAACCCTCGCAAAAACCGCGCAACCCGGTCGCCACTGCAGCCCTGCAGCGCGCCGCCGGGGCGCACGTGAAAACCGTATCAGGCCAGCGCCAGCAGGAAAAACGCCTGCTGGCGAAACTGCTGTTGAAAGTAGAAACGGACAAATAGGCCGCCCGCGGACACCCCTTTTTACAGGGCGTCCGCCATCAGGCCACTCTCTGCCGCGGCATCATCCCCTTAGAAACGGTAGGACGCGCCCAGCGAAAACATGTCGACCTTGGTCGTTTGCTTGCTGTTGTACTTGACGGGCACGCGGTCCCAGTCGAGGTGCAGCGACCAGTTCTTGTTCAGCGCATACGCCGCGCCAAGGCCGTAGGTCAGGCCGATCTTGCTCTTCTTGTCCGAACCGCCACCCAGATAATCGACCTTGCCCTGCGTGTAGGCCGCACCGGCGCGGCCACTCAATGTAAACGCGTCAAACTGGTAGCCGAGCACGCCCTGCATGCCGAGGCCCGAGAACTTGCCGCGGCCAGCGCGCTTGCCCGCGTCCGTGTCGAAGCCGGACTTGACCTCGCCACCCATGTACCCCACCAGTTCAATCGAAGGCACGGCCACGCCGCCCTGAAACGGCAGCGCGTCGAAACTGTAACCCACGTAGGCCTTGCCATTGCGCTTGCTGCTTTTGTCGCAATCGCTTTGTCCGGCGATGCAATCGAGGCCGCTACTGGCGCGAAAGCCATAGCTGGCGCCCGCATAGATGGGACCCGGTGCAGCTTCGGCTGCGTTGGCATGCAGGGGAGCGATGGTGGCCAGCGCCAGCAGCGCTGCGGGGAAACGGAAAGATGGGAACATGGATAACCTCTACAAGTGGATGGATTGCCTGGTTGTAGCGCGCTGCGCGAGCCACAAGCGGGAGTGTCATCGCTTTTGCCAAAAAGTACTATCACCTTGTGCAAAGTGCCATTAACGGCTACATTCGGTACCGTCACCCGCTACCAAACTTGTAAAAAAGGATATCCCGTGAGTTCACCTGAACTGGTTTTGCGCGTGCTGCGCACCCAACTGCGCGCCGCCGGCATCACGTACAAGGTATTGGCCGAACGCATCGGCATGAGCGAGTCGAGCGTCAAGCGCATGTTTGGCCAGCACGACATGTCGCTGTCGCGCCTGGCCCTGATCTGCAAGGCCTCGGGCATCGCCATGGAAGACGTGCTGCGCGGCGCGGCCGACATCACGCCGCATGCCGACACGCTCACCCTGGTGCAGGAAAAATCGCTGGTGGCGCATCCGCGCCTGCTGCTGGTGGCGATCTGCTGCCTCGGCCACTGGAGCCTGGAGCAGGTGGTGGAAACGTATGCGCTGACGCAGGCCGAATGCATCGGCTGCCTGGCCGAACTGGATCGACTGGGCTTGATCGAACTCAAGCCGCTGAACCGCTACAGCCTGCGCGTCTCGAACGCCTTCCACTGGCTGGCCGACGGCCCGGTGCAGCAGTACTTCCGCGAACACGTGGTGGCCGATTACTTCAGCGGGCATTTCGACGGCGCCGGCGAGACCCTGATGTGCATTCCGGCGCGCCTGTCGCTGTCGAGTGCGCAGGAGCTGGTGCAGAAGATCCGCCAGCTGGCCGAGGAACTGGCGCGGTTGCACCAGAACGATCGGCGCCTGGCACCCGCCGAGCGCGATGGCTTTACCCTGCTGCTGGGTTTCCGCTCATGGGAATTTGCCGCCTTCACGGCCCTGCGCCGCAGCTCGGCGTCGGCCGCCCCGGCGACTCCCTACCAGACCGGTCCCAGGAACAGATAAAACGTGCTCTCGCCGCCCTTCGATGCGCCCGAGGCCACGTACACGGGACCGAAGCGCGTATCGACGGAAATGAAGGCGCTGCTCGCTTGCGTGAACTTGGTCGATTTCCAGCGCTCGCTCTGATCGAAGCCGCCGCCCATCTCCAGCGAAAAGCCGGCCCGCACGGCGCCGCCCAGGGTGCTGGGCAGGGAACCGATGCGGCGCGCCATCACGAAGCGCGCCAGGGCCACGCTGCGTCCCGTCACCGACTCGAACTGCGTGCCGGACAGGCGCAGGAAGCCGCCCAGGCTGAGCGGCGCCTCGCCGCGCTGCGCGCGCGCCCATTCGCCATACACATGGCCGGCCCAGTTGCCGCGGCTAAAAGCCTGCATGCCGGTGATGGAAGAGCGGCCCAGGGCCGCTTCGCCCGACCCCGTGCTCGAATCGCGCGTCCAGGTGGCGTCCACCAGCATGCCGCGCGTGGGGAAACCCGGTGAATCGAGCGTATCGATGCGGAGCTGCACAAACTGCGTGGTGCCCAGTGCGCGCGATTCCGGCAGCGTAGGGTCGGCCGGAATCGCCAGCCGGCCCTTGACCTCCGTGCGCGTGACGCCAAACCGCAGATCGCCCCAGGTACCAAACTGGCGTCCCAGTACCAGCGCCGCCGTCTGGCCGTTATATGTCACGCGGGAGCTGCGCCGGCCCTTGTCGAACAAATCCATCGCCGACGAGCTGTACTGCAGTTCCGGCGCGATATACCACGGGTTGCCGGCCCCAAGCGGCTGCCAGAACTGCACGCCATAACCGCGCTCATTGCCGATCTGCGCCATGCTGCGCAATTCGCCGCCCCAGCTGTTCAAGTTCGAGCGCACGTGCAGCAGCTTCAGGGCAAAGGTATTGCTGTCCCTGAAATCACTGGCCATTTCCAGGCCCACGCGCAGCCGGTTGCTGGCCCATGGCGCTTCGACCGCCTTGATGTTGACCGTGCGCTGGTCGCCCGCGTCGACCACTTCCGTCTCCACGCGCGCCACATCGCCACGGCCATACAGCCTAGCGGCCGCCTTGAGCACATCTTCCTGGCTGACCGGCTGCCCTTCCACCAGGCCCGATTGGGCCTGCAGGATGCGCGGATTGATATCGCCTTCGCTCTCCACGGCCAGGCGCGTGAGCGGCAGGGCCACGTCCAGCAGGGCCGGCGCCGCCAGGCGCAGCTGCTCGCGCGCCGCATACTGTTCCGGCGGCAGGGCCAGCGGCGCCAGGCGGGCGGCCAATGCCTGCGCCGCCTGTTCGCCGGCGCGCATGGCACGTGCATAGTTTTCAAAGTCGAGGAAACTCACGCCCGTCAGGTCGGGCGCCACGAGGATATCCTGCGATTGCAGCTCCTTGAGCGAGCGCTGCACGTTCTGCTCCGTGAGGATCTGCAGCATCTGCTGCGCCACGCCGATGGCGCTGCCCAGCTCTTTTTCCGGCGCCAGCGGCGTGCCCACGTTGACGGCGATGATGACGTCGGCGCCCATGGCGCGCGCCATGTCGACGGGCAGGTTGCGCACCAGGCCTCCATCGACCACCAGCCGGTTATTCACGCGCACGGGCGCAAACACGCCCGGCACGGCCAGCGAGGCGCGCATCGACAGGAACAGCGGCGTGTCGACCAGTTCCACCAGTTCGCCATTGACCAGGTCCGACGCCACCGAGCGGAAGGGCAAGGGCAGCTGGCTGGCCGGGCGGTCGCGCATGCCGGCCGGCAGCAGGCGGTTCAGGGCCATTTCCAGCGCCGCATTGCTGGCTGCCGCCGGCGGCGTGGAAATGCCGTTGCGGCTGGCGCCAAACTCGATGCGCGACGGCAGCAGCAAATCTTCCTCGCGGCGGCGGAACGCCAGTTCGTCGCGCGGCGGCCGGTCGGCCACCACGCGCGCCCAGTTGGTGTCGCGCGCCATTTTTTCCAGGTCTGCCACGGAAGCGCCGGCCGCATAAGCGCCGCCCACCACGCCACCCATGCTGGTGCCCACCACCATGTCGATCGGCACATGCAGCTCCTGCAGCACTTTCAAGACGCCGATATGCGCGAGGCCGCGCGCGCCGCCGCCCGACAGCACGAGGGCGATGCGCGGGCGCGCCGGCGCGGAGGCAGGAATGGCCACGGTGGAAACGGGGGAAGGCGTGACGGCGGGAGCGTCGGCTGCGGCGCCGGCTTGCGGCAAGGCGCACAGCGCCGCCACGCAGCCCGCCAGGACGGCACGGATCGAGAACATGAAGACTCCAGTCGCAATGGCGGCACGGCGCCATCGGCAAAATACGATAAGAACGGCGTTAATGAGCGTTAATTCGACGGCGGCGTGCTGGTGGTGGTCACCTGCGGCGCGGCCGGCATGACGGTGGCGGGACGCTGCTGCTCCATCGGCAGCGGCGGCGGCACCAGATTCGATGCCGGCGCCGGGGCCGGTGCAGGTGTTGGGGTGGCGGACACGGGCCCCGGCAAGGCCAGCGCCTTGTCGTCGGCCACCAGGTCGATGCGCTTGCTCACGCCGCCATCGCGCAGCAGCACGTGGCGCGCATGCACTTCCAGCACCGTCACGCCGGGCACCACCTCGGCGCCTTCCGGCAAGGCCACGGACGGCTTGCCATCGGTCGAGATGATGGCCACGCTACCGCGGCCATTGCCGGCGGCCACCACGCCCTTGAGCTGGTAATTGCTGGCCGTGGCCACGCTGACCTGGCCGCCGAACAGCGAGGCGCCCGCCTCCACACTGGCATCCTGCACCACCGGCACGGCCGGCGGATTGATGGGGCGCTGCGGCGCCTTGAACAGCTGCATGGCCCAATAGGCCAGCGAGACGGACAGCGCCACGACGGCGAGCAAACTTGTAAATTGAGGCAAACGCTTCATGGCTTCCTTGGGTTTCTTATCTGACGAGCTGATTGATTTCGATAATCGGCATCAGCACGGCCAGCACGATCAGCAGCACCACCACGCCCATGGCCAGGATCAAGGCCGGCTCCAGCAGGCCGGCGATGGTGAGCGTGCGGCGTTCCAGGTCCTGCTCCTGCGCGCTGGCGGCGCGTTCCAGCATGGCCGGCAGCTCGCCCGTGATTTCACCCGCGCGTATCATGTGGATCAGCATCGGTGGAAAATGCTTTTGCGCCGACAGCGCGCGCGCCAGGCTCACGCCCTCGCGCACGGCGCCGCTGGCTTCCTGCACCAGTTCCTGCATCGCCACGTTGGTGAGCGTGTCGCGGCTCGTGTCGAGCGCGCGCAAAATCGGCACGCCGGACCCCGTGGTGATGGCCAGGGTGCTGGCAAAACGCGCCGTATTCAGGCTGCGTTCGAACTTGCCGTACAGGGGCGCCGTCAGCAGCCAGGTATGCCAGCGCCGTTTAAGGGCTGGCTGCTGCAGCGCGCGGCGCCAGGCGAACCAGGCGCCGATCAGGGCAATGGCCACGACGATGCCATAGTTGCGCACGAAGTCCGACAGCGCCAGCATGATCACGGTGAGCATGGGCAGCTTTTGCTTGGTATTGGCGAAAACAGAGACGATCTGCGGCACCACGTAGGTGAGCAGGAAGATCACGATGGAAAACGCCACCACGGTGACGATGGCCGGATACGTAAAGGCCAGCTTGACCTTCTGCACCAGCGCATTGCGCCGCTCGATATAGTCGGCCAGGCGCGAGAGCACGCGCGACAAATGGCCGATCTGCTCGCCCGACGCCACCAGCGCCCGATAGATCTCGGCGAAATCGCGCGGATGGCGCGCCAGCACGTCGGAAAACGCGGCGCCGCCGATCACTTCCGAACGGATCGAGGCGATCAGGTCGCGCAGATACGGCCGCTCGGCCTGTTCCAGCAGCGCGGAAAACGCCTGCTCCAGCGGCAGGCCCGCTTCGAGCAAACTGGCCAGCTGGCGCGTAAACAGGGCCAGCTCGGTGCTGGACAAACGCTCGCCGAAGCCGCGCCGCTTGGTCACCCCGGCGGCGTCGACCTGCGCGGCGATCGGCTCGACGGCCAGCGGCACCAGGCCTTGCACGCGCAGCTCGGCGCGCGCGGAACGGGGACTGTCGGCATTGAGCACGCCCTTGCGGGTAGCGCCCTGCGCGTCGACGGCTTCATAGCGGAATGCGGGCATGGTGGCGGGCCTAGTCTTTGGTCACGCGCAGCAATTCAGCCTGCGTGGTGGTGCCGTCGCGCAGCCAGCGTTCGCCGTCGTCGCGCATGCTCAGCATGCCGTCCTGCAGGGCCACCGTGCGCACTTCCGCTTCCGACGCGCGGTTGTGGATCTGCGCGCGGATCTGCTCCGTCGTGCGCAGCAGTTCGTACACGCCCACGCGGCCCTGGTAGCCCGTCTGGCCGCAATGCTCGCAGCCGACCGCCTGCCAGTACTGGCCATCGAAGGTCTTGCACGAGCCGCACAATTTGCGCACCAGGCGCTGCGCCAGCACGCCCAGCAGGGACGACGACAGCAGGAACGGTTCGATGCCCATGTCGAGCAAGCGCGTGACGGCCGCCGAGGCGTCGTTCGTGTGTAAAGTCGCCAGCACCAAGTGGCCCGTCAAGGATGCCTGCACGGCGATCTGCGCCGTTTCCAGGTCGCGGATCTCGCCGATCATGATCACGTCCGGATCTTGCCGCAAGATCGCCCGCAGCGCCTTGGCAAACGTCATGTCGATGCGCGGGTTGACCTGCGTCTGGCCCACGCCAGCGAGGTCGTACTCGATCGGGTCTTCCACCGTCAGGATATTCGTGGTGGTGGCATTGAGCATCGACAGCGCTGCATATAACGTCGTCGTCTTGCCCGAACCGGTGGGGCCCGTGACGAGCACGATGCCGTGCGGCTGCGTGATCAGGCCATCGAACTGCGCCAGCATGGGCGCGCTCATGCCCAGGTGCTGCAGGTCGAGGCGGCCCGCTTCCTTGTCCAGCAAACGCAATACGGCCCGTTCGCCATGCCCCGTGGGCAGGGTCGAGACGCGCACGTCGACGGGTTTGCCGCCCACGCGCAGGGTGATGCGGCCGTCCTGCGGCAAGCGTTTTTCGGCGATGTCGAGCTGCGCCATGATCTTGATGCGCGAAATCAGCGAGCCGTGGATGGCTTTACGGGGGCGCACGACGTCGCGCAGGCTGCCATCGATGCGGAAACGCACGACGGACGTCTGCTCGAACGGCTCGATATGGATGTCGGACGCGCCTTCGCGCAGCGCCTGCGTGAGCAGCGCGTTGATCATGCGGATGACGGGCGCGTCGTCGGACGATTCAAGCAAGTCCTCGATGGCCGGCACGTCCTGCAGCAGCTTGGTCAGATCGAGGTCGGCGTCGAATTCATCGGCCATCTGCGACGCGTCGCCGCCGCCGCCCGCGTAGGCGCCGGCAATGGCCGCATCGAGTTCGCCGCGCGGCAAGACCGTCAGCTGGATCTGGCCGAAACGGCGCGACACTTCGGCAATGGCCGCCGGCGCCGTCGATGCGGCCACCAGCACTTCGACGGGGGCGCCGTCGATGGCGCCGGGCCGGGCCAGCAAGCCGAAATCGCGCGCGTAGGCGTAGGGAAGCAGATTGCTCATGACTGCCCCATCACTTCTGCTGTTGCGGCAATTGCTGCTGCTGGTACTGCTGCAGCAGCGGCTGCGGCGGCGTGGCCGCGTTGGCCGGCGCGCCTGGCGGCGGCGTCGGTGCCGGCGGCACGGGACGCGTCACCATGCTGCCGCCCACGGGCTGGCCATCCTGCAAGGCAGGCAGTACCGGCGTGCCCAGGTCTTTCAGCATCAGGTTGCCCGTGGCCGGCACGGCGGCCGTCTCGGCCGAACGCATGTAGTCATAGCGGTCGGCCGCCAGACTACCGCTCTGCTCCTTGTTGCGCACGATGACGGGGCGCAGGAAGATCATCAGATTGGTTTTCTTGCGCTCGCGCGTCTGGTACTTGAACAGGTTGCCGATCAGGGGGATGTCGCCCAGGCCGCGCACTTTTTCCGCATTGTCGCCCGTGCTGTCCTCGATCAGGCCACCGAGCACGATGATCTGGCCATCGTCGGCCAGCACATTGTTTTCGATCACGCGGTTGTTGATGGTGATGCCGCTGACGGCGGCCGCCGTGGATTTGTCCACGCTCGACGTCTCGTGATAGATACCCAGCTTGATCGTGCCGCCCTCGGAAATCTGCGGACGCACCTTCAGGGTCAGGCCCACTTCCTTGCGGTCGATGGTCTGGAACGGATTCGTGTTGGTGCCGGCCGTGCTCGTGTACTGGCCCGTCAGGATAGGCACGTTCTGGCCCACCTTGATGGTCGCCAGTTCATTGTCCAGGGTGATCAGGTTCGGCGTCGACAGGATGTTGGCATTGCCGTCCGATTCCAGCGCATGCGCCACGGCGCCCAGGCCCAGCGCGCCGTTGATCTGCTTGAAGATGCCGACCGTCAGGCCGCCCGTCGGCAAGACCTTGCCGCCGCCCGTGGCGATGGCGGCGATGTTGTTGCTGGTGCCCGAAGCGAACGACTGCAACGCGCCCACGCGGTAGTTGCTGCCGCTGTCGCCGGAAAGGCCCAGCCACTGCACGCCGAATTCGGAGGCCTTGGACGACGTCACTTCGACGATCAGCGCCTCGATGTAGACCTGCGCGCGGCGCACGTCGAGCTGGTCGATCACGGCGCGCAGGTTGCGGTAGACGGCTTCGTTGCAGGTCAAGATCAGGGTGTTCGTCGATGCGTCGGCCTGGATGAAGCCAGCCGCGCCGCCCGACGACAGCTGCTGCGGCCCGTTGTTCAGCGATGCGCCGCCCGTGGTGCCACTTTGCGTATTGCCGCCCAGGCCAGTGCTGTTCATGCCGCTGTTGTTCTGGTTGATCTGGTTATTCGTGGCGGCGTTGCTGGTATTGCCCTGCTGCGCCGACGCGGCCGTGCCGTCCGACGTCACCACCGAGCGCAGGGTCTGCGCCAGCTTCGTGGCGTCCGCGTTTTTCAGGTACACCACGTGCACGTTGCCCAGCTGCGTGGTGGGCTGGTCCAGCTTCGAGATCAGCGACTTGGCCAGGTTGGCGCGCGCCGCCGATGGCGCGCGCAGCACCAGCGAATTGGTGCGCGGGTCGGCCAGCACGGACACCTTGCCCGCGTCGGCCCCTGCGGCGCCGCCCGCATTGCCGCCTTCCATCAACTTGTTCACCATCGAGGCCAGGTCGGACGCGATGGCATAGCGCACGGGGATCACGTCCAGGTCCGTCGACGCGGGCACGTCGAGCGCGGCGATGATCTTCGCCAGGCGCTTGAGGTTATCCGCGTAATCGGTGATCACCAGCGAGTTGTTGCCCGGGTTGGCGTTGATCGTGTTGTTCGGCGAGATCAAGGGGCGCAGCACGGCCAGCAGGTTGGCCGACGATTCGTAGTTCAGGTAAAACACCTGGGTGGCGATCTGGTCGCCCTTCACCTGGCTGGCGCCATTGCCCACCTGGGTCGGCACGGATTGCAGCTTGGCGTCCGCTTCCGGCACCACCTTCGCATAGCCGTCGCCGGAGACCACCGCATAGCCTTGCAGGCGCAGCGCGGAGGCCAGCAGCCCGAACGCCTGGGTCTTGCTGATCGACTTTTCCGACACCAAGGTGATCGTACCCTTGACGCGCGGGTCGATGACGAAATTGATGTTGGTGTAATGGCCCACCGCCTTGATCACCGATTCGATGTCGGCGCCGACGAAATTGAGCGCCGCTTCATCGCCGGGCGCGGCCCAGACGGGTGCCGGCATGCCGGCCACGGAACAGCACAGCAAGGCGGCGGCCGACAGGCGGCGCAGCGAGAAGGAGGAGGTAATGGGGCTCACGGATGGTTTTTTCATTGTCTGAACTCTAAGGCGATGATGTTTTTTTCGCTATTGCTACGGCGCTGTCCCAGCAAATTCAACAAACTCGCCAAGGTCTCTTCATATCCTGCTGCGGCCTGGGCCTGGCCGGAAAACTGCATGCGCCCCTGTTGCAGGCTGCCGCGGCCGTCAAGCAGCAGCGGTCCCTTGATGGAGCGCAGTGTCAACGTCGCCTGCTGCCCCTGCCAATCGAAATCGAGCTCGTAGCTGCCCAGCGGACGCAAGGACGACAGGCGCGACGCCATGTCCGTCATCTGCAAGGTGGTGCGGCCGACGGCGGAAAACTGCCGCTGCTCCAGGGCCAGCTGCAAGGTGCTCCACGACAGGCGCATGCTGCCCGTCGGCGCCACGGTATTCAATGGCGCACCAAGGCCACCAAGGCCATCGGCGGGCAGCAGCAGGGCCGCCGGGCTCACTTGCCAGTGCGACCACGAGCCGCGCAGGTTCACCGGCTGCGACAACGCCTGCGGGTTCTGCAGTTCCACGTCCGCCGATCCCCACAGCACCGAGGGCGAAATGCGCCAGCTGAAACGCCCCGGCAGCAGCGGCGTCACGGCGCCATTCGCGCTGGCCGCCCCGCCGATAAAGGCCGAGCCGCGCCACAGGGTACCTTGCGCGTCGCCCAAGGTCAAACGTCCGCCCGTCTGCTTTTCCACGATGCCAGCGACCCAGCTGGCCGGGAAAAACACCAGCAGGGTGACGCAGACGCTGACGATGATGGCCAGCAGCCAGCCAAGCAAGCGCATCATCGTGCCGCGCCCGGGCTCTGGTGCAGGGTCAGGCTGGCGTCGACCAAGCCCGCCTTGCCCTGCGCCGTGATCTTCGCTTCCTGCACGGCCACGCGGCCTTCGCGGCGCAAGCCATCGAGCCACAGCATGACGCTGGCGAACGGCACACCGGTCAATTGCACGCGCGCGTACTCTCCCGTCAGCGACAGCGATTGCGGCGCCAGGCCGCGCGCTTTCAGCGACGCATCGAGGCTTTCACGGGCCATGGGCGCGACCTGCACGGGCGCCTGGCGCGCCAGTTCGCCCGCTTCACGGGCCAGCGCCTGCAATTGGGCCGCGTTCTGGCGCAGCTCGGGCAAACTCTTTTGCAAGGCGATGCGGCCCGTCCAGGCAGGCTCGAAGAATACGGCGTAGACGAGGGCCAGCCCCGCCACGACGCCGCCGATGGCCAGCAGCTTGCGCTCCTGCTGCGTACGCTCCGTCCAGAACGCCTGCAGGTTCTGTTCCTGGCCAGTCAGCGCGGCGCGGACCTTGTTCAATGCTGCACTCATGCTTTTGCTCCCGTGGCCGGCGTGATCTTCCACACGCCCGGCGCCGTTTCATTCAAGGCCAGCTTGCGCGCGGCCAGGCCATCGCGCACCTGCGCCTGGGCGCTGGCGTCGACCATGTCCGGTTTCAGCTTGACGATCAGGCTGCGCTCGCGGTATTCCAGCGACGCCACCACGCCGCGCCCGGCCAGGCCGCCCAGCGCCTCGCCCAGGGCCGCGCTCATGCTCGTGAAATCATCCATGCTGGCTTGCCCGCTTTGCAGGCGGGCGGCGGCGATATTGCGCCGCATCTGCTCCGCTTCCAGCCCATACACGGGCGCTTCGTTCGGATACGCGGCCTTGAAGGTTTGCTGCATCGAGGTGCGCACGGTGGCGGCTTCGCGCTTCAAGCGCATCCATTCGATATTCATGCCGGCCAGGTTGACCGCCACCGTCAGCAGCGCCAGGCGGATGGGCCAGCGCCAGCGGCGCCAGTCGGCCGCCGCCCCCGTCGCCGTGCCCAGGGCGCCGGCCAGATCCAGCCCCGCGCCCTTGGCGCCGGCGATCCAGTGCGCCCAGTGATCCAGCTCCACCGTCACGCCATCCATGCTAGCGGCCAGCTGTTGATACTGCGCCAGCTCGGCCTGCGCCACATAGACCGTCAGCGGCACGTCGCCGGCAAACGCGCGCGTCGTCAGCAGTGCCTGCTGCGGCTGGGCCGGCAATACGAGGCCCAGGCCCTCTTGCGGCGCCTGGCGCAAGGCCAGTTCCAGGCCATCGCCGCTGGCCTGCAGGGCGGCCGTCACGCTGCCCGGCTGCAAGGGCAGGCACAGCTGCGATGGCAGCAGCGCCACCTTGCGCGCGCCCTGGGCCAGCAAGGCTTTCACGAGGACCTCGGCCCAGGCGCGCTGCGCCACGGCCACCGTGCGCATGCCGGACGCGTCGGGCGCGCCGGCAGCCAGCAGGCAATCCTGGGCGTCGCCAAGGATGTGTTCTTCCACCAGGCCCGGCAGGGCCGCACGCAAGCGGGCGCCAGCCAGCGGCGGGGTTTTCAGGCGCAGCAGGGTCACGTCGGCCGCCGCCAGCAGCAGCACCACCCGCTGCGCGCCGGCGATCAGCTGGCCCAGGCTGCCCAGCGGCGCGCTGCCCTGCTGCAGCAGGGCGCCGCCGTCGCCAGCCAGCACGAAGGAGCAGGCGGGCGCGCTGTCGGTGGACGCCTTGGCCGGGTGACGGATATACAATATTGTCAAAGTGACTCGCTTTCAGCTGTTAATTTTCCCGCAACCAGACCAGGCTGGTGGTGCGCTGCGGATTCGGCTCGCGCCACACCAGTGCCTGCGCATCGAGCGCGGCGCGGTCCAGGCGCACGCGGATCACGGTGAGGAAGTACTGACTTTTTACATCGATCTCCACGCCGTCGATCGGTTTCTTGCCATTGATATTATTCTGGAAATTTAGCCTATCGACAAACTTTTTACGCGGGTTGCTCAAGGTCAGGGCGCTGGCCTCGGACACGGACATGTCGGTGACGGCCGACAGCACCTCGGCCGGTGCCGTATTCACGTTCACCGCAGTCGGTTTCGGCAGCACGATGATAAAGTCGCGCAGTTTCTCGATCATCTGCGGCGTATAGCCGGGCACGGCCAGCAAATCCTCGACCTGCGTGAACGCCACCGATTCGCTGCTGCCGCCCGATGCGGGCGTGGCGGAGGGCGTCTTGCCGTCGGCGCCGCTGTCGGCAGTGCGCGGTTTCGGCCGCGCGCGCAGCACGGCATCGGCCGTCGCCTGCGCCAGGGAACTATCGAGCTGCAAGTTGGACAGCAGCCGCTGGTAGGCCTGCACGTTGGGCTGGCTGACAATCCCCGTGGCGGCGGCCAGGTTGGTGATATTGAAACGCGCCTGCGCATCGAGCGCGCGGCCCGAGACGGTGGCGTCGAATTTTTCCGTATCGACCTTTTCGCGGTCCACATAATCGTCAAGCCGCGCTTCCTCGATGGGCGTGGCCCAGACGCCGTCAAGCGCCGTCAGCGTGACATTATCCTGGCGCAGCCAGAAACGGGCAAAGTCGACCATGCCGCGCATGGCCCACTGCGTCTGCAGGCGCAAACGCTGGTTTTCCATCGAGCGCACCTGCACCTGCTGCTGCCAGAACAGGCTGGCAACGACGGTAATCGCCAGCGCCGTCAGCAGCAGGGCCGTGATGACGGCCACGCCGCGCTGGCGCGAGGGACGTGTAAAAGTCCTCATCCCGGCCCCAGTAAAAAGACTTTGGACAGGCCCGCGTCCTGGCCCGGCATCTGCAAGGTCACTTCCAGGCCCGGCACTTGCGTGGAAATGGCGGCGCCCGCCGTCAGCACGTTCCAGGCGCCATTGCTCCAGCCGCGCATGACCATGCTGTCGACGCCGCGCATCAGGGCCACGTCGGCGCTCGAGGTATCGGTATCGTCGCGCGCCGCCTGCCACAGGGTGTCGAGCACGGCCAGATCGCGCGTGCCGTTCGACTCGCGCCGCGTCAGCACGCCGCCGCGCAGGCGGTAAGTGACCACTTGCAACTGCTGCGGCTCCTGTTCCGACGCGGCCAGGCGCACCAGGGTCAGGCGGTCGGTCTCGGCTGTCAAGTTGGTACGGCCATTGAGCAGGCTGGCATTCTGGCCGGCGCCGGCCAGGTGGTCGCAATCGCTCTGCATCTGGGCAAACGCCAGCTGCATGCCGCGCGCCTGCTCGAGCTGGCTGGTCAGCACTTCGCGCGAGCGCATGATGCTGTCCAGGCCGCGCCAGCCCAGCACGGCGACCATGGCCAGGATGCCGATCGCCACGAGCAGCTCGATCAGGGTAAAACCGCCGGCAGGGACAGTGCGGCGCGCCATCAGTCGTTGAACGCCAACAACACCAGGCGCACGATGCGCCGGGCCGGATATTGCACGTCGTACACGTTGACGCGCACTTGCCGGATGCGGGGATTCGGCGTGGCCACCACTTCCTCTTCACAGATCAGTTTCAGATCGCCCTGTGGACAGTCGACCGTGCGCTTGCCCGTCTGCGGGAAGGTCTTCGCCAGGCGCAGGCGCACCAAATGGTTTTCCGCCGACCAGGTAGCCATCATGGCGCTGCGCAAGCCATCGCTGTTCTGCGTCAGGCTGCCGACGGCGCGCAAGGAGGCGCCCAGGGCCGTGCCGACGATGACGAGGGCGACCAGGACTTCCAGCAAAGTGAAACCGCGCTGGCGGCGGCGGAATGGGAACCGCATCATTGCTCGACCGTGAAGTGGCCGATGCCGTCGGCGCGGATGGCCACGCTGCGCTCGCCGCTGGCCAGGGTCAGCACGAAAGGCTTGTCGACCGGTTCGCGGCCGAAGATGATGCGCAGCGGCTGGGCCACGCTGCTCGATGGCTGCACGCTGAGCAGCATGGGCGTGTTGGCAAACGCCCGCTCGCGCAGCAAATCGTCCTGCGTCACCGGTTGCCACAGCTTTTCATTGAGAACCAGGAAACGGTATTGATTTTCGTCCGCCTCGAACGCCACCTGCCGGCTGCGCACGATGGCTTCATCGCGCGCCAGCTGCAGCAGCAGGGCGATGCGCTCGGCTTCCTTTTGCAGCGCCTGCTGGCCATTCGGCATGGCGTTCAGCGAGACCAGGCCCAGGGTGACGCCGATGATGACCATCACCACCAGCAGCTCGATCAGCGTGAAGCCGCTGGCGCGTGGCCGGTGCAGTGCGCGGCCGGTGGTCATGGCAGGCATGCAATGGAAAACTTACAGTTCCCAGGAACCGATATCGGCGTCGTCGCCGCTACCGCCGGGCTGGCCGTCGGCGCCCAGCGAGATCAGATCAACTTCGCCTTTCACTCCTGGCGACAGGAACTGGTACGGGTTGCCCCATGGATCCTTCGGCATCTTTTCCAGGTAGCCGCCCGCTTTCCAGCCATTCGCGGCCGGTCCCGTGGTCGGTTTTTCGATCAGCGCCTGCAAGCCCTGCTCGGTGGTCGGGTAGCGCTGGTTATCCAGGCGATACAGTTTCAACGCTTGCATCACGGTGGCGATGTCGACTTTCGCCGCCGCCACTTTCGACTCGCCCGTGCGGGCAATCAGCTTGGGCACCACCAGCGACGCGAGGATGCCCATGATCACCACCACGACCATGATTTCGATCAAAGTGAAGCCGCGCGCGCGGCGCTGGCGTATCGGATGGTTTGCTGCGTTTTGCATAAGAAAGAGAGAAGAAGGTGAGTAATGAGAGCAGAGTATAAAGCGGAAATATGACAAAGCCTGTCATATAGGGAAAAATTTCTGCGGGGGCTGTCAGGCCGGCAAGACCACTTTGCCGCAAACGGCACAGCCGGGGTCGCGCGCGACGCGCATGCTGCTCCATTCCATGTGCAAACCGTCGAGCAGCAGCAGCCGTCCGGCCAGCGATTCGCCCGCACCCATGATCAGTTTCAGCGCCTCGGCAGCCTGCATGGCGCCCACCACGCCGACCAGCGGCGCGAACACGCCCATGGTCGAGCACGCCTCGTCCGTGAACTGCTGCTCCTGCGGAAACAGGCAGGAATAGCAGGGCTGCGTACCCGTGCGCGGGTCGAACACGCTCACCTGCCCGTCGAAACGGATCACGGCACCCGACACCAGCGGCACCCTGGCCGCCACGCAGGCGCGGTTGACGGCATGGCGCGTGGCGAAGTTGTCGGTGCAGTCGAGCACCACCGTAGATGACAAGACCAGTTCGGCCAGGCGCGCGCCGTCGAGGCGCTCCTGCAAGGCGATGATGTCAATCTCGGGATTGATGCCGGTCAGGGTTTCGCGCGCCGACAGCACTTTCGGCTGGCCCACGCGGGCCGTCGTGTGGGCGATCTGGCGCTGCAGATTGGTCAGGTCGACCGTGTCGTCATCGACCAGGGTCAGCTTGCCGACACCGCTGGCGGCCAGGTACATGGCCGCCGGCGAGCCGAGCCCGCCCGCGCCGATCACCAGCACATGCGCATCGAGCAAGGCTTGCTGGCCTTCGATGCCGATCTGATCAAGCAGGATGTGGCGCGAGTAGCGCAGCAGTTGATTGTCGTTCATGGTTTTACGTCTACTGCAAACCCAGATCACACCCTGGGGTCGGACCCTCAGGGTCCGACCCCGGCACTTGCATTGGGTTAAGCATCAAGGCTTCCGCACAGGAATCTTCTTGTCATCGGCCTTGATGTCGGAAGCGATTTCCGGCTTGGCGCCGATCTTTTCAACCTTGGCGTCCACCTTGGCCAGCTGCACCGGCAAGCCCTGGAAGTGGTTCAAGGCTTGCTGCAGCTGGAAATCGTCCTTGGCGCCGTATTCGAGCGGCTTGCGCTTTTTCGCCGTGGCGATCAGGCGCTGCTCTTCTTCCAATTGATCCTGCATGCCTTCCATCGTCGGCTTGGCCGCTTCCGGCTTGCCATCGTTGCTGCTCAAGTGTTTTTCCAAGTCCGCCTCGCGCACGCGCAGGCTGTTCCAGCCGTCGCCTTCGGCCGTTTCATCGACCAGCAAGTCAGGCACGATGCCGCGCGCCTGGATGGCCCGGCCTTTCGGCGTGTAGTAGCGGGCCGTCGTCAGCTTGACGGCCGTGTCGGCCGTGATCTGGCGCAAGGTTTGCACGGAACCCTTGCCGAACGTCTGCGTGCCGATAACAGTGGCGCGCTGGTAATCCTGCAGGGCGCCGGCGACGATTTCCGAGGCGGACGCGGAACCGGCATTGACCAGCACCACCAGCGGCACGGTTTTCAGCGCGGCCGGCAGCTTGGCCAGCGGATCGGCCTTGGCGCCGGGCGGCGCATAGAATTCGCGGCGGCCGTAAAACACCTGTTTCGACTCGGGCAACTGGCCCTTGGTCGAGACGATCACGGAATTGCCGGGCAAAAATGCCGTGGCCACGCCGATGGCGCCCGGCACGACGCCGCCCGGATCGTTGCGCAAGTCCAGCACCAGGCCCTTGAGCTTGGGGTCTTGCGCATACAGCGCATTGATCTTTTTGACCATGTCGTCGACGGTCGGTTCCTGGAACTGGGCGATGCGCAGCCAGGCATAGCCGGGCGCGACCATCTTGGCCTTCACGCTTTGCACGCGGATTTCCTCGCGCACGATGGGGAAGACCAGCGGCTTGCTTTCGCCCTTGCGCGACATCGTCAGCACCAGCTTGCTGCCGGGCTGGCCACGCATCTTCTTGATGACTTCTTCCAGCTGCAAGCCTTTCAGCGGAATGTTGTCGAGACGGGTGATCAGGTCGCCCGCCTGGATGCCGGCCTTGGCGGCCGGGCTGTCCTCGATGGGCGAGACGACTTTCACATAGCCGTCTTCCATGCTCACTTCGATGCCGATGCCGACAAACTTGCCCTGCACGCTTTCGCGCATTTCCTTGAAGGCATTTTTATCGAGGTAGACGGAATGCGGGTCCAGCGACGAGACCATGCCGGAAATGGCTTCCGTCAAGAGTTTCTTGTCTTCCACCTTCTCGACGTAATCGGACTTGATCAGGCCGAAGACGTCGGACAACTGGCGCAGCTCGTCGAGCGGCAGCGGGGCATTCGTGATCTTCTGCGCCACGGCCGGGAACTGCAGCGACATGCCGATGCCGGCCAGTACGCCCAGACCGATCAGGCCGATACTTTTGACTTTGATACCCATGTATTCTTCGCAATCTACAAATTCGCTGCCGCAGCAATGGTGGGAACTTAAAACTTCACCCAGGTGGCGGGATCGAAGGCGCGGCCCTGATGACGCAATTCAAAGTATAGCCCTGATTCCTCGTTGCCGCCGCTGTTGCCCGCGCTGGCAATGGCGTCGCCGCCCTTGACGGCGTCGCCCACCCGTTTCAGCAAGGATTGGTTATTGCCATAAATACTCATGTACTGGCCGCCATGGTCGACGATGATCAAATTGCCGAAACCGCGCAGCCAGTCGGAAAACACGACGCGGCCGCCGGCGATGGCGTGGACTTCGCTGCCTTCGCCCGTACGGATGAACACGCCCTTCCAGCTGGGGCCGTCACCGCGCTTGCTGCCGAAGCGGGCGGCGATCTTGCCCGCCACGGGGGCACGCAGCTGCCCTTTCAGGCTGGCAAAGGCGCCGGCCGGCGCGGCCGGGCCCAGGCTCGGGCGTTCCGGCTCCGGTTCCGGCTTCGGTTCCGGCTTCGGTGTCACCTTGGCCACTTGCGGCGGCTCGTCGTCGTCGATCGGTTCCAGTTTCACGGGTGGCGGAGGCGGCGTCTGCGGCTTGATCTTGCCCGATTTATTTTGTTGCTCTTTAGCAATGCGTTCGCGTTCGGCCTGCGCCTGGGCCGCCTTGGCGCGCGCGGCCAGCAGGCGTTCGCGTTTTTCCGCCGCGATCTTCGCGTCGGCGGCCGCCTTGGCGGCAGCGCGCTGCTCGGCCAGCAATTGCTGGCGTTTCTTTTCAGCCGCGGCGGCCGCGGCCTGCTCTTCGATCAGTTTGGCCAGCTTGTCGACCAGGTTACCCATGCGCTGTTCGTCGCGCTCGACATTGCCCACTTCCTTGCGCTGCGCCACCAGGCGCTGCGACAGGGTCGTCAGCAAGGCGGCGCGGCGCGCCTTCTCCTGCACCAGCAGGGCCTTCTGGTCACGCTCTTCCTGCGCAATTTCTTCCAGTTCATCCTTGGCGTTCTGCACGTCCGCCTGGTTTTTCTCCACGGCCAGCAAGTTGGCGCGCAAGGCTTCCAGCAGGCGCGCCTGCGCCTGCGACACATACGCCATCAATTGCAAGTCACGGTTGATGCGGTTGGGGTTGTCGCCCGACAAGAGCAACTTGATGCGGTCTTCGTTGCCGGCGACATATTGCTCACGCAGCAACTTTGACAGCTGCGTCTTTTGTTTCTCGACGGTGGCCGTCAATTGCTGGTGCTCTTGCCCCAGCGCATTGAGTTTCACGCCCGTCTCGCTTTGCTCCTGCGCCAGGTCGCGCAAGGCGCGGTTGGCATTGGAAATGGCTTCTTCCGACTCGGCCAGGGTATCGGCCGCGTCATCCTTGGCGCTTTCCGTGCGGCTGATGTCGCGCTTGAGCGCCGTCAGCTTTTGTTGCAATCCAGCACGTTGTGCTTCCGCGGCCGCCTTCTGCTTGCTGCGTTCGGTGGGCTTGGCGCCCTGCGCGGCGCCGCTGGAAAGCAGCAGCGCCAGGCACAGCATGGCACCGGCGCGCCACGCCGGCAGGGGTCGTTCAGCAGAGGGGGCGATGGCTGTGCCGCGGAAGAAAGACGACAAGTTACTTGGCCTTCCCTTGGTTCGCCACGGCTGCTTGCGCTGCCGCAATCGCTGCCGGGTCGCCCAGGTAGTAGTGACGGATCGGTTTCAGGTCGGCGTCCAGTTCATACACGAGCGGCTGGCCGTTCGGGATGTTCAGGCCGACGATGTCGCTGTCGCTGATACCGTCGAGCATCTTGATCAGCGCGCGCAGGCTGTTGCCATGGGCCGAAATGATGATCTTTTTGCCAGCACGGATGGCCGGGGCGATTTCCTCATCCCAGGCCGGCATCACCCGCGCCACGGTGTCTTTCAGGCATTCGGTCAGCGGAATCGACGCTTTCGGCAAGCCGGCGTAGCGCGGATCGTTGAACGAAGCGCGGTCATCGTCTTCCGCCAGCGGCGGCGGCGGCGTGTCGTAGCTGCGGCGCCACACGAGGACTTGCTCGTCGCCATACTTGGCGGCCGTCTCGCCCTTGTCCAGGCCTTGCAGGGCGCCATAGTGGCGCTCGTTCAAGCGCCAGTCGTTCTTGATCGGCAGATACATCATGTCCATCTCGTCGAGCGCCAGCCACAGGGTGCGGATGGCGCGCTTCAGGACGGAAGTGTAGGCCACGTCGAACGTAAAACCTTCCTGCTTGAGGATCTGGCCGGCGGCCTTGGCTTCGTTGACGCCCTTTTCCGTCAGATCGACGTCGGTCCAGCCGGTGAAGCGGTTATCGAGGTTCCAGGTGGACTCGCCGTGACGCATGAAAACGATTTTGTACATAGTTCTATCTTCTCAAGGGGTTCAAATCAAAAAAGCAAAACGTAAAAAGACCTCGTCCAGCTTCTATTTTATAATGCGCGGATTGACTTAAACCATTGGACCCTACGTGAAATTCATTATCGACCACATTTTTCTGTTTGCCATCGTCATTATTTCCGGCGGCGCCCTCCTCTGGCCACTGCTGTCGATGCGCGGCAAGCGCGCGACCGTGCTGGAAGTCACGCAACTGATCAACCGCGGCAAGAGCGTCATCGTCGATGTGCGCAGCGCGGAAGAATTCGCCACGGGCCACTTGCCTGAAGCAAAAAATATTCCGCTGCCGGAACTGTCAAAACGCCTGGGCGAGCTGGAAAAATTCAAAACGCGCCCCATTGTAGTGGTTTGCCAGAAAGGTTCGCGTTCGGCAACCGCCGTCGGCCTGCTGGGCAAAGCTGGTTTCGCTGAGGCAACGAGCCTGGAAGGCGGCCTCGACGAATGGAAAAAGCAAGGTTTGCCATTGAAAACCTTGTCGCTGGCGAAGTAAGCCGGCACTTAACTGGAAGGAATCATCATGACTGTCCCCGTAATTGTGTATAGCACCGCCGTGTGCCCGTATTGCGTGCGCGCCGAGCGCCTGCTGGAATCGAAGGGCGTCGCGGTGCAAAAGATCCGCGTCGACCTCGACCCGGAAGAGCGCATCAAGATGATGGAACGCACGGGCCGCCGCACGGTGCCGCAAATCTATGTGGGCGACACCCACGTGGGCGGATTCGACGATTTGTATGCGCTCGATCAAGCTGGCAAGCTCGACCCCTTGTTAAATGGCACGGCAGCCTGATATAAAGCTGGTTCGAGAAATTGCTTGGTTTTTTGTCGTATTGTTTTGATACAATTGCCCTCGCACCTGATCTGGCCGCGCCTATCCGGCGCGGTTTACATACCGCAAGCACCATATTTGAACGGTGTGCCGTTCTTGTCCTTTACAACGAAAGCGTTCCATGTCTGACGAAAACCTGCAACCAGTCTTCCAAATCCAACGCGTCTACCTGAAAGACATGTCGCTGGAACAACCAAATTCCCCAGCTATCTTCCTGGAACAAGAAGCACCAGCGATCGAAGTCGCTCTGGACGTGGGCGCTGCGCCTCTGGCCGACGGCATCTTCGAAGCCACCGTGACCATCACCGTCACCGCCAAAGTCGGCGATAAAGTCGCTTTCCTGGTTGAAGGCAAGCAAGCCGGTATCTTCGAAGCACGCAACATTCCTGCCGATCAACTCGATCCGCTGCTGGGAATCGGCTGCCCGAACATCATCTACCCTTACCTGCGCGCCAACATCGCCGACGTGATCACCCGTGCCGGCTTCCCGCCAGTGCACCTGGCTGAGATCAATTTCGAAGTGTTCTACCAACAACGTCTGCAAGCTATTGCTGACGCCGCTGCAGCTGCCCCGGCAGCCGACGCGACGACGCACTAAGCTTCAGGCAAGACCCCGCCAGCCGTCAAGGCTGGCCTGACACGGCGGCCTGGCCGCCGTGTTTCGTTAAGGTTCAAAATATCATGTTGAAAAGTGCGCTCTTGAGCAAGTTCCGCTGGATGGCCGGCGCCGTGCTGCTGCTGGCGACCGCCGCCAGCCACGCCGTCGATTTCAAAACGGTGGGCGCAGCCCCCGTGATCCTGTACGACGCGCCATCCTCCAAGGGCGGCAAGCTGTACGTGGCGCCACGCGGCATGCCGCTGGAAGTCGTGCTCAGCTACGGCGAATGGGTCAAGGTACGCGACGCCAGCGGCGAAATGGCCTGGACGGAAGCCAAGGGCCTGTCGGCCAAGCGCAACGTCGTGGCGCGCGCCGCGAACCTCAAGGTGCGCGCCAGCCCCGACGACACGGCCTCCGCCATCCTCCTCGTCGACAAGGGCGTGCTGCTGGAAATGAGCGAGCAAGCGAGTTCCGGCTGGGTCAAGGTGCGCCACAAGGATGGCCAGAGCGGCTACGTCAAGACCAGCGAAGTGTGGGGCCTGTAAGCACCGCGTCCGTTCCCCCTGCTCCGTTGAGGTTGCATGCAAGTTTCTCCTGAAGTCATTCCCGATAGTATTCCCGCCGCCCGCAAGATCACCCTCCTGGGCGCCGGCGCCTGGGGCACGGCCGTGGCCATGGCGCTGGCCGGCCGCCACGACGTGCTGCTGTGGGGCCGCAATGGCGACGCCATGGCCGCCATGGCCGCCAGCGGCGAAAACAGTTATTTACCCGGCTTCCCTTTGCCGCCGCAACTGCGCATCAGCGCCGATTTCGACGCCGCCGTCGCGCATGCCAGCGGCGAACAGGGCCTCTTGATCGCCGCCTGCCCCGTGGCGGGCTTGCGGCCGATGCTGCATCAGCTGAAAGACAAGGCCATCGGCAACCTCGTGTGGCTGTGCAAAGGGTTTGAAGGCGGTACGGGCATGCTGCCGCACCAGATCGTGCAGGAAGTGCTGGGTGACACCATCCCCGGCGGCGCCCTGTCCGGCCCTTCGTTCGCGCAGGAAGTGGCGCGCGGCTTGCCGTGCGCGCTGACCATCGCCTCGCACAATGCGGCCTTGCGCGGCGCCGTCGTCTCCGCCCTGCATGGCGGCACCATCCGCGTGTATGCGAGCGACGACCTGGTGGGCGTGGAAGTGGGCGGCGCCGTCAAGAATGTGCTGGCCATTGCCACCGGTGTGGCCGACGGCCTGGGTCTGGGTTTGAATGCGCGCGCCGCGCTGATCACGCGTGGCCTGGCGGAAATCACGCGCCTGGGCACGGCCCTCGGTGGCCAGACGGAAACGTTCATGGGCTTGACCGGCATGGGCGATTTGATTTTGACCTGCACGGGCGACCTGTCGCGCAACCGCCGGGTCGGCCTGGGCTTGGCGCAAGGCAAGGCGCTGGATACCATCGTGGCTGAACTTGGTCATGTGGCCGAAGGCGTGCCCTGCGCCAAGGCCGTGCGCGAACTGGCGCGCCGCATGGGCGTCGACATGCCGATCACCAATGCGGTGGCCGGCGTACTGTTCGATGGGGATTTGCCGCACGTGATGGTGCAGCAGCTGCTGTCGCGCGATCCGCGCGCCGAGGCGGCCTAAGGCGAAACCTAGCGTCCCGCCTTGGCCATCAAGATCGTCAGCAGCAACAGACTGTCTTCGCGCGCTTCCAGGGCGTGCGCCTGGCCGCCAAGCAGGTACAGCATCTGCCCCGGTCCCAGCACTTGCACGCCGCCATGCGCTTCCACCGCCACCTGCCCTTGCAGGCACAGCAAGGTGATTTCGCCGAGCACATGATGCTCGGGCATGGTCTTGCCTTTGGGCATGCACATGCGGATCAGTTCCAGTTCATCCGTCTTGGCCAGCGCAATGGCGGAAAACTGCGACAGGTCGTCGCCGTCCCTGCGCAGCACCTCGATCACCTGTCCTGAACTTGCGTGCTCCAGTGCCATCATCTGCTCCTTCAGCAATTACTCGGTGACTTCCTCCGGCTCTTTCGCGCCGCGCATCCACTCGACCAGCGGCCACGCATCCTTCAAGCCTTCCGCCAGGGTCGGCAGCAGTTTCTCGGGGGCGTTGACGGGCAGCGGCACTTCGGTCCAGACGAAAAAGCTCTTCAGCTTGATGAATTCGATATGTTCGGCGTCCGCGTCAAACCCCTTGGGCGGGCGCTGCAGCTTGCCCTCGTTCTGGATGGTGCCGAAGCGGGCCTTCAAGCGCTTATTTTTCAGCACTTTGGAAAAACCTGGCGCATCGTTGACCATGTGCTCGCGCAGCGCCTTCAGGCGGCCCGGCGGCGGCATGTACTCGCCGGCGCCAAACAGCAGGTTCCCCTGGCCGTCGATCTGCAGATAATACGTGGGGCCGCCCGCCTTGCTGGGGCGGCGCATGTCGTTCGGCGCGATGGCGGCCGAAAAACGCGTTTTATACGGGCTTTTATCATGGGCAAAGCGCACGTCGCGGTTGATGCGGAACATGGCCTTCTTCGGATTGCAGTATTTCACGGCAGGGTCGAACTTGCCCAGCTCGCCGATCAAGCTGGTGACCAGCGCCAGGAATTCCTCGCGCAGGATGTCGTAGCGGGGCTTGTTCATCACAAACCAGGGACGGTTGTTGTTGTCGCTCAGTTCACGTAAAAATTGGGTCAAATCACGCACATGCATGTGTCAAATTCCGATCAGCAACTATTTGGAAAGCTCTTTCGGGATGGGGCGCTTGCCCACCATCACGTCGAGTGCCGCTTCGCGATTCTTGCGCAGCACCGTCATTTTAGCTTTTTCGCCGGGCGGCAGTTGGGCGATCAGATTCAGCATTTCCGTCGTGTCGCCCACGGGCTTGCCTTGCACCGTCAGCAGGATGTCACCGGGCACGATGCCCGCCTTGTCGGCCGGGCCGTTGCGCACGACGCCGGCGATGATGGCGCCGCTGGTGCGCTGCAAGTTGAAGCTTTGCGCCAGTTCGGGCGTGATGTCCTGCGTTTCCACGCCGATCCAGCCGCGCACCACATGGCCATCCTTGATGATGGCTTCCATCACCGTCTTGGCCGTCGAGACGGGAATGGCAAAGCCGATGCCGACGGAGCCGCCGCTTTGCGAGTAAATGGCCGTATTGATGCCGATCAGATTGCCGCGCGTATCGACCAGGGCGCCGCCCGAGTTGCCGAAGTTGATCGCCGCATCCGTCTGGATGAAGTTTTCAAAGCTGTTGATGTGCAGGTTGTTGCGGCCCAGGGCGGAGATGATGCCCATGGTCACCGTCTGGCCCACGCCGAACGGGTTGCCGATGGCCAGCACCACGTCGCCCACACGCGCCAGTTCCGACTGGCCCAGCACGATGACGGGCAGCTTGTCGAGGTCGATCTTGATGACGGCCAGGTCCGTTTCCGGGTCCAGGCCCACTACCTTGGCCGGCGCCTTGCGGCCATCGGTGAGCACCACTTCGATTTCGTCGGCGCCTTCGACCACGTGGTTGTTGGTCAGCACATAGCCTTCATGGCTGACGATGACACCTGAGCCAAGGCTGTTTTTCAAGTCGTCGTCATCCCCGTCGTCCGGGTCGCGGTCGCCGAAGAAACGTTTGAAGAAGGGATCGCGCGCCAGCGGATGGGCGCCGCGCTTGGGTACTTGCAGGGTGAGGATGTTGACGACGGCGGGCATGGCGCGCGCCGCCGCGTCGCGGTAGGAGCCGGGCGCCAGGCTACTCGACGCCGTTTCCACCACGGGCACCGGTTTCGCGGGAGAGCCCAGTTGCTGTACCCGGCTGGCCGGGCGCAGCGCGCCGTACACAAAGTACAGCGCCAACGCGATCGTCACGGTTTGCGCAAACAATAACCAGAATCGTCGCATACAGTTCTCTGCCCAGGTCAGCCGGCCCGTGCCGGAACGACTTATTTTGCCAGATCGTTGCTATTCTGTCCGTTCTTCTGCAGCGAGTCGCGGATTTCACGCAGCAGCACGATGTCTTCCGGCGTGGCCGGTGCCGCTGCCGGCGCGACCGGTTCGCTGCGGCGTGCCTTGTTCATCAGGCGTACCATCTGGAAGATGATGAAGGCGAGAATGACGAAATTGAGCAGAATGGTCAGGAAGTTACCGTAGGCCAGCACGGCGCCCGCCTTTTTCGCTTCCACCAGGGTCAGGGTGGTGGCTTGTCCATTCAGGGGCAGGTAGTAGTTGGCGAAATCGAGGCCGCCGAAAATGCGGCCGATAGGTGGCATGATCACATCTTGCACCAGCGAATCGACAATCTTGCCGAAGGCACCACCGATAATGACACCGACCGCCAGATCGACGACGTTACCCTTCATTGCAAATTCTTTAAATTCTTGCATCATTGCCATGAATTTCTCCTTCGGATAGATATAAAAACATGCCGATCATACTATTGATTCCTGGGGACACCAACTTGTGGTTGCCGGCAGGACCAATTCCGGCACAGCCATGCGCATCTAGTTCGAAAGAACTAGCCACCTCCTGCAAAAGTATATAAATTATGGTACAAGCAACGTTTTTGTTTTATTCGTTGTTTGCTTCACTTATAATTTGCGGTTGCCAGAAGTGGCTTTTTCACTTCCGGATAATCAACAAGAAACTGGCACGGGCTGCGCCATTGGCCGAAGTTCCGCAGGGATGTTGCCACGTTACCGTACAAAGATGCGGATCGCGGCAATCAGTGGGATAGAGCTTCGGCGACGGGTTTTTCGCGGCTGCCACTCATAATAAAGATTCGCATTTTGACTGATTGGGGTTTGCATGAGTAACGAAAAGCAGGTCGATTCAGGCCGTCGCGGCTTGCTCGTCGCCACGTGCGCGGCGGGCAGTGTAGTTGGATTGGCAACCGCGGGAGCCTTGGTAAGCACCTTCCAGCCGTCGGAGCGCGCGAAAGCGGCTGGCGCGCCGGTCGAAGTAGACATCACCACCTTGCAACCCGGCGAAATGCGCACCGTCGAATGGCGCGGCAAGCCGGTCTGGATCCTGAAGCGCACGCCGGAAATGATCGCGTCGCTGAAAAAGACGGACGGCAAAGTCGCCGATGCAAATTCCCAACGCAACCCCGACGAATTTACGCCACCGTACTGCATGAACGAGGCGCGCTCGATCAAGCCTGAAATCCTCGTCGCCGTCGGCATCTGCACCCACCTGGGCTGCTCCCCTTCCTCGAAATTTGCCCCCGGCCCGCAACCGTCGCTGCCCGATGACTGGGAAGGCGGCTTCCTGTGCCCTTGCCACGGCTCCACCTTCGACATGGCTGGCCGCGTGTTCAAGAACAAGCCGGCGCCGGACAACCTGCAAGTGCCGCGTCATATGTATCTGAGCGACACCAAATTGCTGATAGGTAAAGACGAGAAAGGCGAGGCTTGATCATGGCTGCTTTCAAAGAGACGAAATTCCCGGCAGACGCTCCCGTCGCCGAAAAAGCGCTGGGCTGGGTCGATGACCGCTTTCCCCTGACCAAGCTGTGGAACGACCAATGGGGCAAGTACTACGCCCCGAAAAACTTCAATTTCTGGTACATCTTCGGCTCGCTGGCCATGCTGGTACTGGTCTTGCAGATCGTCACCGGCATCTTCCTGACCATGCACTACAAACCGGATGCGGCCCTGGCCTTCAACTCCGTCGAGTACATCATGCGCGAAGTACCGTGGGGCTGGCTGGTGCGCTACATGCACTCGACGGGCGCCTCGGCCTTCTTCATCATCGTCTACCTGCACATGACGCGCGGCCTGCTGTACGGCTCGTACCGCAAGCCACGTGAACTGATCTGGCTGTTCGGTTTCGCCATCTTCCTGTGCCTGATGGCCGAAGCGTTCTTCGGCTACCTGCTGCCATGGGGCCAGATGTCGTACTGGGGCGCCCAAGTGATCGTCAACCTGTTTGGCGCCATCCCGCTGATCGGCCCTGACCTGTCGCTGTGGATCCGCGGCGACTATGTTGTTTCCGACGCGACCCTGAACCGTTTCTTCGCCTTCCACGTGATCGCCATTCCGCTGGTACTGCTGGGCCTGGTTGCAGCGCACTTGATCGCCCTGCATGAAGTCGGCTCGAGCAATCCGGACGGCATCGAAGTGAAAGAAAACCTGGGCGCCGATGGGCACCCGGTCGATTCGATTCCTTCGCATCCGTACTACACCGTGCATGACCTGTTCGGCGTATCGATCTTCCTCGTCATTTTCAGCGCCGTCGTCTTCTTCGCGCCGGAAATGGGCGGTTACTTCCTGGAATACAACAACTTCCTGCCAGGCGACTCGCTGAAGACCCCGCTGCACATCGCGCCAACCTGGTATTTCACGCCGTTCTACTCGGTGCTGCGTGCCACCACGGCCGACTTCATGTACGTGCTGATGGGTGTCGTGGCTGCCTACGTGGTGTTCATCTGGCTCAAGTCGCGCCTGTCGACGATCGTCAAGTCGGTCATCGCCGGCATCGCCATCGTCGCCATCATCGGCATGCTGCCGCAGGTGCTGGACGCGAAATTCTGGGGCGTGGTGTTCTTCGGCGGCTCCGTCGTGATCCTGGCCTTCCTGCCATGGTTAGATCATTCGCCGGTGAAATCGATCCGCTACCGTCCGACCTGGCACAAATACATCTATGCCATCTTCGGCCTGTCGTTCCTGATCCTCGGCTACCTCGGGACCCAGGCGCCAACGGATGCGAAAACCATCGTGTCGCAAGTGTGCACCCTGATTTACTTCAGCTTCTTCCTGCTGATGCCATGGTGGAGTGCCATGGGCAAGTTCAAGACCGTGCCGTCGCGTGTGACGTTCCACCCGCACTAAGCCGCTCTCACGCCACGCTCAAAGGACATACATCATATGAAGATTGCAAAAAAACTGCTCGCCATCCTGGCACTCGTGCCCGCCATGGCTCTCGCCAGCGAAGGCGGCTTTCCGCTGGACAAGGCACCTGACCGCCAGACCAACATGGCAGCGCTGCAGCATGGCGCCAAATTGTTCGTCAACTATTGCTTGAATTGCCACTCTGCCGTGTCGATGCGCTACAACCGCCTGCGCGACCTGGGCTTGACGGAAGACCAGATCAAGCAGAATTTGTTGTTCACCAGTGATAAAGTGGGCGACCTGATGACGACAAGCCTGGCAGCGCAGGACGCCAAGGCCTTCTTTGGCGTCGTACCACCCGATTTGTCGGTAATTTCGCGCGCGAAATCATCTTCCGCTGGCACAGGCGGCGACTACCTGTATACTTACCTGCGTACGTTCTATAAAGACGACACTCGTCCGACCGGCTGGAACAACATGGTCGTGCCGAATGTTGCCATGCCGCATGTATTATGGGAATTGCAAGGTGTCCAGACTGCCAAGTTCGTGGAAGAGAATGATCCGCACGAAGCTGGCAAGAAGATCCACAAATTTACCGGCTTCGAGCAGGTCAAGCCAGGTACGTTGAACAAGATCGAGTATGACAATGCGGTAGCCGACCTGGTCGGCTACATGGAGTGGATGGCCGAACCGGCACAGCAAACACGCAAGCGCCTGGGCGTGTGGGTGCTGCTGTTCCTGTCGGTCTTTGCTCTGCTGGCATGGCGCCTTAACGCGTCGTTCTGGAAGGAAGTCAAATAAGTGAGGCGCCGGCCATAGGCCGGTTTATGCCTGTTTCTGCGTTGTCCGCATGAGTGGACAAGCGACCTGGGGTGAGCCGTTCGCGGCTTCACCCCCTTTGTTTCTAAGGAACTATAAAAAATGATGGTTCTCTATTCGGGTACAACCTGCCCATTTTCGCAACGCTGCCGCCTGGTTCTGTTTGAAAAAGGCATGGACTTCGAAGTGCGCGACGTCGACCTGTTCAACAAACCGGAAGACATTTCGACCATGAACCCGTATGGCCAAGTGCCTATCCTGGTCGAGCGCGAACTGATCCTGTATGAATCGAACATCATCAACGAGTACATCGATGAGCGCTTCCCGCATCCGCAACTGATGCCGGCCGATCCGCTGATGCGTGCCCGCGCGCGCCTGATGCTGTTCAATTTCGAAAAAGAACTGTTTGTGCACGTGCACGTGCTGGAAAGCGAACGCGCCAAGAGCAACGACAAGGCCCACGACAAGGCACGCGCGGAAATCCGCGACCGCCTGACGACCCTGGCGCCACTGTTCCTGAAAAACAAGTACATGCTGGGCGACGAATTCTCGATGCTCGACGTGGCTGTCGCGCCGCTGCTGTGGCGCCTGGACCACTACGGCATCGAACTGTCGAAGACGGCCGCACCGCTGATGAAATACGCCGAACGCATCTTCTCGCGTCCAGCCTATATTGAAGCACTCACTCCGTCTGAGAAAGTGATGCGTCGTTAAAAGATATTCCCGGCAAGCCGCGCTTGCCGGGATCTCTTGCGTCAGCAGCCAGTCTTTTGAATTACCGGTGCGCCCGCCTTGTGGGGGCGCTCCCGCCTCACAGTGCCTACCATGTCTGAAATCTCAACCAAACCTTATATGCTGCGCGCCATCTACGAGTGGTGCACCGACAGCGGCTACACGCCTTATCTCGCGGTCAAAGTCGATTCGCGCACCACGGTACCGATGGAATACGTGAAAAAGGGCGAAATCGTGCTCAACATCAGCTTCGGCGCCACCAGCGGCCTGAAGATGGACAACGACGCCATCCGCTTCCACGCCCGCTTTGGCGGCGTCTCGCGCGAAATCTACGTGCCGGTCGACAACGTGATGGCCATCTACGCCAACGAAAACGGCCAGGGCATGGCTTTCGAGCCCGTGCTCGGCAATGATGACCCCGACGCGCAACCAACGGACAGCCCGGCCTCCGCCGACGTCCCGCCGCCAGTGCTCGCCCCCACCGCCAGCGCCCCGACCCTGTCATCCGTGCCGACCAGCTCCCCCGAACAACGCGACAGCGCCACACCAGGCGACGACGAGCCACCAAAAAAAGGCGGCCGCCCGACCCTGACACGCATTAAATAGCGTATAATTCGCAACGCGCAGTTTTTGCCGACTTAGCTCATTTGGTAGAGCAGTTGATTTGTAATCATCAGGTGGCCAGTTCGAAACCGGCAGTCGGCACCAATAAATTCAAGCACTTAGCCCAATCCTCAGGATTGGGCTTTTTGCTTTCTGGATGCCATGTAACCCCTGTGTAACCCGACTTGATCAATCAAGCCGGAAGGGCCAGCGGCCTGTCGCACCATGCACAGGCGATCAAGGAGCCAAAAAGGGCTCTTATCGAATACATCGCATGCACAGGTGCGACGCCCATCTCTCAAGCACCAAGAATGCGCCGGATAGCCTCTACCGGCCAGGCCAGCCGGCCGTTCACCCGAACCGGTCGCAGAGGTCCATTTTCGGCGGACGCCCATACCCGCAATGTCTGCGGTTTTCTCCCCAAGTGGTAAGCAGCACATGCGGTATCGACATGTGTCCGCCGTTCCAGGTCAAGCGGCATGAAGCCCAGCCAAGATTGAGCACCTGCCATCAGGTGCTGTACTGCTTGCGGTTGTTGCTGATCCATCCATCGCCTCGAAATTTGAGCGCCGGACAACAGGCCAACCTCAATGGTCAGCGCCACATTGTCAGGCACATGTCCGACAACGCCAGGGCACTGCCCCAGCCCAAGAATACTGTTCCGTATCGACTTCACCCCTGACGTGCAGTCAATACGCAAGCGCCTTTCGGCGCTTGTCCCCCACCCGGCTTCAGGCACCGGGCACAACTGCCATGCGGTCTCCCGCGTCGCGCTACCTGCAAAAGAGACAGGTCATTGGTGGCGCCACACCGGTTTTTCAGATTCAGAGATGGGGACGGCAAACGTCGTCCGGCCAATGGCCTGGCTCATGTGTTGGATCGACACACGACCAGTTAAAGCTGATGAGGAGAAGCGTCAGGATGAGAAAAACAGGCTTGCCGGGTGCTGGAGGCGATGCTCCGCTTGTGACACGTCGATGGCGTCTGCTATGCGTCGCTCATTGTTCTGCTGGACCGAGGTAGAAAGCAGTTCGTTGGTCAGTCAAGAGACGAAATAGAAATGGTGCGCCATTCAAACTGGCGTTACTTGAAGAGCAATTCCCACCATAGCGGGCATTGTGTGTTGAGGTAGATATTTCAGTTTTCAGGAAGTAAATCCCTGGCCATTCCGCAGAGCGAATCAGCATCATGAAGCAACATATATTGCCTGTCAACAAGTTTCCAAGCATGACCTTGAGGCACTGATACCTGTCCCTGCCCCCTGCAGACGCTGCGATCAAAATGACGTTGCCACAGAGAAATTGGAGTGATATGATTTAAGTGTCGCCATGCGGCCTTATTGTAAATGCAATTTCCTGTAAAAAGTAAGCAACAAAGCAGTTCACAAAATCGTCAGCTTCTGACGCTTCTTCCAGCAAACGCTTGGCGATTGCTCGGTTGAACACGCTCAACATCAGCAACTCTTGGCATATCAGTAATTACCGTATCCCAGAATCTTCTCGTGTATACGCCTGACGTTTCGTGATCTTCACGATGTGTCATCTCGGTCAACCATCTGCAACGTAATCCCAACGCCAACCAGGGCAGGAACCTATACGCCTGTCCACCAACGCTAGCGCGCCCAGCATCGCCATCTTGGGCAATTCCTATTCCGCCCCATTCCATCCTCAACTCTTCTGCGTCTGCCTGGACCTTTCGTGAGCAGCTTCACGACTCGATCCATCAGGTCGATCCGCATGCAATGCAGTACCCGGGTGCGACCGGGCAGATGAGAACACTTCCTCGTCTATTCGCACACAACCGTGGTTACGTTTTACTCGTACCTGTATGCATATTGGATCAAGGAGGATGGCATGTTTTTTAGCACCAACGAAATAGCGCAGCTTGCTATTACGTTCCCCTGGGGACACACGGCCCAAGTCAAAATCAAGGCCGCAAAACACGGCGTGGCACCGGACGACATCATCCAGGAAGGACGCGAAATAATCCTGGAAAAAGCTCAGGTATTTGACCCAGCCAAAGGCACCCTGTGCCAGTTCGTATTTGGCCACCTGGAGAAAAGAATGCTCCGTCAGCTGGGCGCACACACGTTTGCTGTTTCCATCGACAGCGACGAACATTTTGGTGACAGTACACGCAGCATCATCACCGATCTGGAGGCGCCAGCAGTGTCCGACGACGATTTCCCTCCACCTTCAGATCAATCCAAAAGTTCTAAGGCCTTGTCAATCGCCAGTTTTGTTAGCGGAAAGTCGACTGCGGATCTTGCACGGGCCCTTGGCGTCACCCCGCGGCGAGTACGACAAATTATGCAGCAATTTCGTGAGCAGTACGCGACATCGAACCAGTCTGAGCTTTTCTTTGATGAGGTGTGCGAATGACGTCAGGTAATTATCAAAAACATGCGGACTCTCGCGCCCCATCTCGCATAATCATCGCGCTTGACTCTCTCTACGCGCGAAAACTGGGGACAACGACGGCCGTATGGTTGCGTCAGGCTGAATACACTCAAAGAAAAGCTGGGAACGGTTGCTGGTGGTTCAAAAAAATTCTCGCAGATAGGGATGATAATAATCAGATGATTTCACCCCGATGGGAAATCGACCAAAGTTTTGAGTATGAAACGGGCCTGACTCGGTCACACCAAGGGAAAGCCCGAAAGGCAGCGAAAAAGCTCGGCGTGCTTCAGGAGCGGCGCTCGCGCAATGGAGGCCGACTTGAATACCGGATCGATCTGGATCTCTTGGCTAAGATCGTGTCCAAGTGGGCCGATGAAGAGCGCAATTTCCAACGTTCAGAAGCGTCGGAAATCACATTCGGCAACGGCGAATCTGGCGCCCTGGAAAGCGAAATTTCGCTTTCTAGTACAGAGAGTATACAGATTAAAAAAAGTAGAACTGCGCCATCAGGCTCGTCAGCCAAGCACAAGAACAGTAGCAAGAAGCGACAACCAAGGGCGAAGATCGCAGGCGTCCATTGCTGGAACGATCTCGACCAGAAACTTGCCAGTTCTATAGTGGAAAAATATGGCGAGAAAGCGGTTTACGACGCCGTATCACAACTTGAAAACGAGGGCGCAAAGCCATTGCCATCAGTCGTCGAAAAAATATTGTCACGCTCAAGCGCCAAGAATATGGTCGAAGAAACGCGCCAGCGGCTGGACAGCTATGACATCAGCGAAAGCGACCGAAAGAGGCGAACAGCAGCACGTGACGCAGTGGACAGGTTATCGCCAAGCGAACTCGGCGAGTTCATTAAAAAATTCATTGAAGAAAACACCTGCGACCACGCGACCTCATTCGATGCTGTCACGGATAATTTTCGTAGACTGGACGAAAAATTGCATTTCAAACGTTGGCTGGAGGTACAGTTTATGGATAGATGTTGACGTCGACGTTGGATGGGTTCGAGGATGCCGATTAAAATTACTCAGTACAAAATATTTACGACCATTTCCTCATAAAAAACCAAGTTCTCAAAATCATCTAAATTTAGATATGTATAGTCAAAAGTAGTTCCAACGGCTTTTTGTGAAAACCACTTTTTATATGAATTTAAAAATGTGGAACTAATTACTCTCCCGCCATGGACAATGAAAATATTATTTATACTGCAATAAATCAACTTGCACTACCAAGATAAAGTAATTTGTAGTGGCGAAAATTCACCTGACACAAGTCGCTAGATGGGTTAAAGTTCTGAAGTGCTTGCAGCTAACTAGAAGCAACTGGGCGTGCCAAAAATCTGATAGACAAATTTACTGGAATTTTGATAGGAAATTATGCTCTGGCACTGAATAATTAGCGAACAATGCATGCGAAAATAGGGCCAAAAATCCAAAGGCTTATGTAAAAATGGAAACTGGCTCTAATTTTTAAGGTAACATTCGACTGTTCCTAAGGAACTACTGATTAATTCGGGTTTTCGCTTGATCATAACTCGTAAGTCTTTGATTTTTAAAGCGGTGAATTTTCAGAAATTGAATTGATCAACGCGTCCCTAATGGGACTGGGAATGTAGTGGTTTAATGTACCCGGACACTAATTTAGGCGAGAATGCTCGCCATGGAGAGGTGTTTGATGAGCAAGCAAAGACGTACGTTTTCCCCTGAGTTCAAACAGCAGGCGGCATGCCTGGTACTGGATCAAGGATATAGCCATACGGAGGCAAGCCGTTCGGTCGGCATCGGCGAATCAGTGCTGCGCCGCTGGGTGCAGCAGCTTCAGTTGGAACGGCAAGGCATCACGCCACAGAGTAAGGCAATGACGCCTGATCAGCAGCGAATACAGGAACTCGAAGCGCGCATTGAGCGTCTCGAGCGGGAGAAGTCCATTTTAAAAAAGGCTACCGCGCTCTTGATGTCGGAAGGGATAGAACGTACGAGGTAATCGATCAGATTTGTGGTAACGAATCAATCGAGTTGATCTGCGCGGTGTTCGACGTAGCGCGGTCATGCCTGTACGCGCATCGGGAGCGCGCCCGGCACATTGATGTTGAGCGCATGGCATTGCGTAGCCGCGTGCACGAGCTGTTCGTCGAGAGTCGCAGTTCGGCGGGAAGCCGCAGCATCATGGGCATGATGCGCGAGGAAGGCACGGCAATTGGCCGCTTCAAAGTCAGTCGTTTGATGGAAGAGCTAGGGCTGGTCTGCAAACAGCCTGGCAGCCATGCCTATAAGCAGGCTACGGTGGAGCGGGTCGATATTCCGAACCACCTCAATCGTGAATTCACAGTCGAGGCGCCAAATCAGGCCTGGTGCGGAGACATCACCTATGTCTGGGCGCAAGGCCGATGGTATTACTTGGCAGTGGTGTTGGATTTGTTCGCTCGCCGAGCGGTGGGCTGGGCATTCTCGCTACGGCCCGACGCCGACCTTGTTGTGCAAGCGCTGGAAATGGCTTACGAGCAGCGAGGTCGACCGCAGGGCCTGCTGTTTCATTCGGATCAAGGCAGCCAGTACGCCAGTCGAAAATTCCGTCAGCGCTTGTGGCGCTATCGGATACGACAGAGTATGAGCCGTCGGGGAAATTGTTGGGATAACTCCCCGATGGAACGGCTGTTCCGCAGCTTCAAAACTGAATGGCTGCCGTCAACTGGTTACATGACGGCACAGGAAGCACAACGGGACATCAGCCATTACCTGATGCACCGGTATAACTGGATACGGCCACATCAGTTTAATCACGGATTGGCACCGGCCGTCGCCGAAGAAAAACTTAACGCAGTGTCCAGGATGGGTTGACCACTACAGAAAGTGTCCATATCACAATTACGAAATGAGTATAAAGTCTCCTTCCCCTCGTCTTCAAGCGCTCAGTGTTCAATGATATCGAAAAATAATCATAGCGACACCAACCAATCGCACTCCGGCTCGTCGGCCACATCCTTGACTGATAGCGCGGAAGTAAAACGCCCCTTGCGGGGCGCGGCGGCGGCGCAGGCGGGCTTCGACTATCAGCTCAACGTCTCGATCCTTGCAGCTCTGCAACTCCTCCTCATTTCCAATGCAGCTACGCGCCTTGTGCTGGAGCCAGCAAACGAAGAAGATATTGAGGCGGATTTGGAGCCTTACGTGCCAGGACGCATGCAGCCCAGTGCAACTGTCGCGGGCGGATATAAGCTTGTCGTCCAAATTAAAATGAACAGCGGAGAACCTTGGTCCGTCGAAGATTTTAAAGCACTGCTCAAACACGGCGCTGACAAAAAGGGAGGGCGCCAGAAAGCACTTCATCATCTCGACGATCCGAACACCCGCTATCTGCTTGTGACCAATGCCGACGTCAAGGGGAAAGCTCGCAATCTGCTAGTCAACGGCTTCGAAGAAGTCCCCGACAAGGCAAGCTTCCCTGCGAGCCTTCATGCCATATTGAAGACTTCGCCCGAAGGCCGCGTCGCGATCTGGGGACAACTCACCGAAAATCAGCTCGCATCCAATATCCGTGAACTAATGTCGGACCTGTTGCATGTCCCTAAAGTGGAGCAGAGAAATCTAATTGATAAGCTTCGGCTAGAAGCTAGGCGGCGGACACGAGGCAGCACGCCAGGTCAATGGACAAGTGACGATCTTCTCGCGACAGTAAGAGCACACGGCGGGTTCCTAGCTAGCTCTGCCAATCTGGAGCATTTCGTGCCTCCTATGAACTTCGATCAGATGTTAAGGCTACTGAATGAGAAAAATGCAGTCGTGATTAAAGGCCCCTCAGGCACGGGCAAGACGCAGGCAGCACTCAAGCTATGCGATATTGCGCGACGGGGCAATGGAGCGATAGAAGTCGTTACCATTGGTGCGGAGGATGCGCCGACCAGCATGCGTAAGGTCGTTAACAACGGACCGACGCTCTTCTATGTCGACGATCCGTGGGGGCAATTTAGCCTACGTGGGGGTAGTGAGGCGTGGACCGAGCAGTTGCCTCGTTTGCTTGTCAAAGCCACGCCGGATCATCAGTTCGTGATCACGTCCCGTAGCGACATGATGCAGAGCGCCAATGTCGGTGAGGGTCTTGAGATGTGGTCGGTCGAGCTGGATGCTGACCAGTATAGGAACGGTCAACTCCGAACGATTCATGACAACCGCATGGATCAGCTTCCTCCACTTTTGCAAACCAAGGCATATTCGTTTCTCAACGAGGTCCTTGATAAACTTGAGACGCCACTTGAGATCGAACTGTATTTCGCCCACATGCAAAGTGGCCCCGATACCGGGGAGGGCGACCACGACTTTATTCGCCGGATTCTCAAGCTGGCGCGGCGCGATGCAGTAGAAGGTGTTGTTGTCAGAGCCCTATCATCGATCGATACTTGCGGAACCTCTGCCATTGTTTGGGCTCTACTGTCGGCACGCGGCAAGCTCGACCGCAGCGCGCTTTACCCTCTACAACGCACCCTGCGTGGGCTCGACAGAACGCTCGGCGATGACTTGGAACGCCACGTGGACCGAATGGTCGCGGCTCGCCATCTTCGGCAGCCGGCGCGCACCATTGCATTTGCACATCCGAGTGTTCGCCAGGGTTTTGAGGTCTTCATAAGGAATAATTGGGGGCAGAGTCAGTTTGCGATCGAGACCATGATCTCCGCGCTCGTTCAGCTGCCACTATCGCATCGTAATTGGGGTATGGAAACTGCTGCCAGAGTTCTTGAAGCGGCGCGAGCGTTTGTTGATCGAAAGGACGCTGACCAAGCCTTCGAGATTAACTCCACCTGCCAAGTGGCGATCGATGCTTGGCTGGATGAAAGTCTTATGGATCAGGCTTCAAAATTCGCACCATTGTTGGATCTAGCGGCCGAAGTGGGAAGCGATTCGTCAATACCAAGCCGCGTGGCGCGATGGTTGCTGAAAGGGACTCAGCGGGGCGCTTCCTTCTTCGTTGATAACTGGCAACCGCCGATCTTTGACGATGCTTGGTACGATACTGTATCCGCGAGTCCACAATCGCTCAAGATCGCTGCACGTTTTATTCGCGAGGTGCTTGGTTTCGACCAAGGGAACTATGGAACGGGCTTCGTAGAGCGTCTCGACCGTTTCGCACCCAACCTAACCACAGCCTTTCTCGATGCCGCGCACGAAATGGTTGGCAACGGTTTCGAGTGTAACGCCGACGCTGTCGCTGCAGGAGCAGTACGTAACCTAGCAGGGTTTGAGAGTGTTTTGCTGGCTGCACTCGACGATCTCGCGAGGAATCACAGACAGTACACTCAGAGTCGCCTAGAGGAATGGCGTGCGATCGAGGACGGCGAACGGGACCACGCTGCCGAAGAGACAATGCAGTGGAGTCATGACGGCGAGGGCTACACATCTAACGTCTTCATCAACGCGTACGTCTGTCAGCTTCGCGCCGAAGGGCGTTGGATGGCGATTGCCGACCACTCGCGCGTTACTGAGTTGGTCAGTGCCTGGGCGAACGCTTTGCTTAAGTCCCCCGTGCAGGCAACCGAAGATGAACTACGGAGCATTCTCGCTATGGGCAAAAATACGCCCGAGGAGACCAATGTCTGGGCGGCGGTGCGTGAACATTGGTGTGTAGCGCTGGAACCAGCGCTCACAGCCCGGATTAGCTCGTCGATCCCGGATGTACATCTGCTTGACGAGCTTGCTTTGACGGCGTTGAAAGTTGCACCAAACGCACTGTCCGCTGCGTTTAAGGTAAGCAGTGACCAGGCGGCTCGACAAATCACGCTACTCACCGCCATGCAGCGGGGTGGGCGACGGCTTGAAAAGAACAGAGCCGACAAACTGAGGCGCGTAACCGCAGCGCTTAATATGACATTGCAGGAAATTCTCGCCGCGCTCCCGACTGGGAAACAAAAAGCTCGCAAAGTCAAGAGTCAGACACTTTCGCTCCTTGTGAGTTGTGCTTCCCATCTAGGCCCGGATGAGCTCGACCTCGTTGTTCCAGTAATTATAGCTAGCGGAGGCAACGCCTCGCCAGCTATCACCCAATGGCTGGCTACTGCGAGCAGTAAAGCGCATGCCATTAGTGCGACGGAGGCGGCGATTGCTATCGGAGATACTACCCTCATCGGGACGGCACTCCATCACCAGCGAGCTGATGCGCGGTGTGCGGCGCTTCTTCACTTGGCGCCAACGTTTCCGGACCCTTTGCCGTCTGCAATCCTCGCCATGGCATCCGATCCAAGCAGCCGGGTTCGTCGCTCGCTGGTCACTTTACTTGAGAAGCGCCCGCATCCCAATTACCTAACAACGCTGTTAGCGTTGATCCATGACACTTGGTCAAGCGCCGAACCGCAGGAATACGAATTCGAAAGCTTCGACATCGCGCAAAAAGCTGTCATTGCCTTAGCGGGTATCATTCCTCTATCGGATGCGGTTGGCGACACGCTTATCGATCTTGCCAACATTACCAGCGACCGTAAGCTAAGCCAATGTACCCTAAAGGTTGCAGCGAACTGCTGCAGCCCTGCAATCCAACAAAAAATCACCAAGCTTGTTGATATCCCGCAAAAGCGCTGGATACGCCTCGATGCCCTTGATGCATTAGCGGAAGCCGACGTCATTTATCCCAGCGTTGTTGCTCATATAACACCTGGGTATATGCTGAGTCTGCCGTCAATTCTTGCGACCGCAGCGGCAAATCTCGTCGGTACCCACGCCCCTGTGGAACAAGTCCTTGAGCTATTTAATGAAGTTGCTCGCTCAAACAAGTGGCGCGCACTTTTGCTAGTTGGTGCAAGCGCCATGGCAGCACGTGACCGTAGGACAGCCGATCAAATCTTGGATCTGCTGGAACCGGGGCATCCTGGGCGTCATCTGCTGATGACTTCCAGCCCCCTTACTGCCTCTATTCTTGACGACCTCGGCAAGGTGGCGTTAAGAGAGGCTGTGCGAAAGCGGCTTAATAAGCGTATCACTACCTCTTGATTAAGCCATAGAGCACTCTCAATAAATGCTGCAACGCCCCAGCTTATTAAACCGTCGTGATCGTACATAAAAAGAACTATGATGAAATTGTCTCAGAAAGAACAGTTGGGCGAAATCCACATCGGTTTCGGTACGAAAAATGGCCGGACCTTGGTACATGGTATTGAGTTACATCGCAACAAAGAGCATGTCGCCACAACTTACTGGTCGAACGTTGATCCTACAAATACCGTTGAGATCGCCATTTGCGCTGAGAGGCTCACAGACCTTCGTCCGGTGGAAGAAGTACGTCAGTGGCTGACGGCGGAGAAGAAGAACAGCGAGCGTCCGACTGTGGATCATCAGCCAGGTAACGACTGGATAACCATTGGGTTTAACGCGCAAGAACTGAACCAGTTTCTTCAACGCGTGAGAGCGTTTCGACGAACAATGGGAAGCAGAATAGCGCCCGCACTTCCACCATCTGAAATTTCCTCTTTAGAGCAACAATTGGAAGCTCCAATGGTGCCAATAATCCATTTGCTCCCAGATGCCCCTCTATCGCACGCAAAAGTCGGTGCGCTTAAAAAAGGGAAGATATATATCGCAAATTTTGGAACGCAAAACTATCTTTGGCAGGAGTGCCTCGCAGACAATATCATCGCGACATTTGAACTAATGGAGATGCTAAAATTTTTTACTTCAGATGATCGCGAGGGTTACATTGAGCGCATCATGAAGGTAGGTAAAACGGCTAGCGGTTCGTCTGTACCTCGTTCTCTTGCATCACGTTGGTTCACAATAGGTAAAAATTTTGAACAAACCGATGGCGACATCTGGATACACAAGGAAGGTAACTATTTGTGGTGGACTGTATCCCTTCCCTCAGCACTACGAGTGAGAGAGGCCCCAGCCAACCACAGAGGAGCCGTTGAGGGAGAGGTTTTTTACGAATTAATCAAAGACGTCATGCCGTGGTCAAACAAGAACTTGCATGGCAATCGACTGCTCTGGAACCAGCTCCACGCTAAAGCAAAGCGCTTCCTTTTTACCGAAGGGACTTTGCAGCAGCCAAACCCAGATAATGCCTCGTATACTCGAGCATTAATCGCCGGAGATGATTTGGAACAATGGCATAAAAGCGCATCATGGAAAGCGACGGCTAGAGGCGCTGCTCATGCACATGTAACGTTGGCAAACTCTCGGCAAAAATCAGTCACGAGCATGGCCCTGACTGCGATCCATACGACAACATATTCGGATGGAAGAGAAATTATCAGTACAGGAAAAATCAAAAACTTCCTGTTCGACTCATCATACGAACTCGAAACTTACATCTTTGAGCTTCTAGAACTGCAGAACGATGAGTGCGCAATAAGTGGTCTCCCGCTTCAATTTCTCGGCGAGCATGACAACAGCGATTTTCTGTGCTCGCTCGACCGGATAGATAGTGACGGGCACTACGAAAGAGGAAACCTCCAAATTGTGTGCAGGTTTATAAACGGATGGAAAGGCGCCAGAATGGACAAACAGTTTCGTTTCCTATTGAAGGCAGTATGCGAACACAACAACGTAAATTTAGGTTAAAGAGCAGAAAAATTTTCAGAATGCGGCGACTGAGTCCGCAGCTATAAGCGCTGAATAATCGCTACTCTTTTCCACCATTCTGCACAAAACCATGATTTATTTGATTCAGCATGAACACTTTTCAACTTGCAAGTTGAATTCAATTTCTTTCGGGAGGTAGATAGGTTGGACTAATTTCAAGTAAATTAAATCTCGCGTACTCAAGATCATGTTTCGAAAACAAAGGTTGAAACTGCTTTTCTAGCATAATGCTTTCGAAAGACAATTGAAGTGCATTTGCTTTCGCGAGTTTTTTTAGTCCGCTTTTTAGCTCAGCACCCGGTTGAACGAGTTGCTTTGCTACCTCAACAGCATGTTTTCTAGATAACATTCCATCGATTGAGTGTGTGACATATTTTTTTCGCAAAGAAATATCCATCGCTTCTCGAATACGATTACTGAAAGCTTGCCTCAGCGGCTCGATAGGCATAATACTACTATTCGATGTTGCTACCAATTCCTCTTTTAGAGCTTGAAGAAAAACTGGCAATAAAGGTAAGGTCGCACTGATAGACCAAGGTTCCACATTTCCGAGAAAATTTAGAAATCTATCAGAATTAAGCACGGTCCATAATGCACTTATCACGGTTGGTGTAAGTTCAAAAGGAGCAAATAGTGGGCTACGATCATTGCGTTCAACCGCAATTTTTGTGTACTGAACATGCACTGCTCCATTCGATATAACCTCATCTACGTGTAGCCAATATGGCTTGCGATTATGATCAGGGTATCCGTCATTTCGAGCGTACCAGCAGAGTATCCAACGATCCGGTTGGATTTCATCCCCCTCCAGAAATGAAACTGAATCTTTAATCGTAGTGGGAAAAATTACTTGCTCACTATACTCGATTTCCCCCCACACGCAGCATACGTAAAATTCATCTGACGCAACAGGTTGATAATCTTTTAATTCATCTTCCGTCGAATCGTTTCTAATGCCACCTGTTTTAACTGCTCGATCCCATAGTGCACGTAGTTCGGCTAAACGTTCGAGCTTGGATTCCGTCGTGGGATATGCAAACTTGGCTTTGTCCTTATATTTTTCAATTAACACACGCAGCCCATCAATTTCTTCTTTTTCCTCAATAAAGAAGCCTGCCTCTTCCAATCCCTGCGCGCTCAAACCATTGGCCGTCAGATTAAAACTTCCCACTGCAGCCTGTGATGCACTCAGGTATATTTTCGCGTGCAGATTATCGAGAAAATATATGTTTTCCCATCCAATATATTTAACCATATTCACAATTGCATATGGATTTGACCCTAATGTAGGAGACAATATTATTTCTTTAATTCTGTCAGGTGAAACATAGGATGCCCAATCTATTCCTACGTAGGCAACAGCAATGCTGGTTGGCGAGATATCGCGGATTGTCGATTTGATGTCTGTGCCGTGGATAAGCCTCATATTTCCCCGTCAAATAATTAAATTTATTTTTTATAATAACAGCAATTTTATAATTTAGGAGAGCTGTAAAAAACAATGTACGTTCCAACCTGACGATGTTCAATCACTCTCGCGATACAAGGCCGCTGCAACAAGCACATGCTGTTGAGGCCCACGTCAAGTTGATCTAGATTGCCTGTCCTACTACCTCAACTCAAAGCGTCTCAAAACGTTGCTGCACGCGAGTTTCCGGCTATGGATATGTGGGTCATCCAAAAGAGCCACTTGGGGCAAAAATCCGTCGAAGCCGCCACTCTTCCTCAGAACTTAACTCGACTTGCACAAGGACGAACGGGACTTACGATGACTCTTGTCGCGGTCACATATGCCGCTCAACCAACCTTATTAAGGGAGTTACTTGATGAGTACCGATAAAGTCACGAACCAGACCATTTTTACTACCGACTGGGCGAAAGAAGATCGCCGATCCGTGAAGGCCTACCTCAATGGCAAAAGCGACGGCCGGGTCCTGTGGTGGAACATCAATCGTTGGGTTCACCAGCATTTCTGGTCCAAAGCTTCACTCGAGAAGATTATGTTTTGCTTCCACTCACGCCACCAAACACTCACCTTGCTCAACCTGGAATATCGAGCCGACGTCCAAGAGGTGGCAAAGGCAATCCAGTCCGAGGGAGTTGTGGCAGGAATTCGATTCGCGATTTCCTCAGCCTGTAAGACGCGTTTTTCTGAAGGATCCACGTACTCGCAGCTCTCCTGCCATAAGGATGCCATGCCATGAACGAGGTTGGCGAAGGCCGGACATAGTGGTTTCACCCTGAACATCATGAAGACAAAAAAATGAACAAACTTATTGAGCATATTAAAAAAGTAGCGATCGACGACATGCGCCTTTTTTTCGAACCGTTCACCATAATGACACGCCTGATTCGCCGCCTGGCCACAGCCATGATTTCTCGTTTCAGACGAGCCAAAACAAAGGACGAGAAGGAAGGTGATCAATGAGAAGTAGCGCTTTCTACTTGTTACTTTATTTCCATCCGTTAGTGAAAATGCTCCTCACAATTGTGTGTCGGGTTTTCGGCTTCCTCGCGTTCCTCATGCTGATCGCGATATTCTTCAACGACTCTTGGCCGGACATTCTCGCGATTACTGCACTATTCTTTGTGGTATCGATCAGCGCCGCGATTCTTCAGGCAAGGTACACCAGGCTTCTGCTGAAACTCCAACCGGATGAGACTGAATACATTTTTTACGACTGATTGAACATCCAAGGCCGACCGTCACCTGATACTCGGCCTTGGTACCTCACCTACCTCGGTGAAACACGAGGAGAATCTGCAGCATCTTCGGCCAACTGTTCGTTATCTCTTCCCTGCTCTATCTGTTTCTCAGCTATTTCTGATACATCCGTTATTCAGATACCTTGACTTTATCTGCATTTCAGATAATATCGATATATCTGAATAACGGATACCATACATGTCCTTCTCGCCCACCACCCACCGTCTTCTCACGGCGTCGCAGCTCGGCCAGTTGCTCGCATCGGCCCGCAAACGGCATAAAATCACCCAGGCGACTGTAGGCACGCGTGTCGGCTTGAGCCAGAACCGCATCTCCTACCTGGAGAGCCATCCTGACGAAATCAGCGTCAAGCAGTTACTCAGCTGGTGCTCCGCACTCGAGCTGGAGCTGCAGTTGGGCGAGCGCGATACGTCCGCCGCAAGCAATTCGGCGGAGTGGTAGTCATGGGCCGCCGCTCACACAGCCAGACGCTCCATCTTTGGGCAAATGGCGACTATGTAGGACGCTGGACGGTCAAGGCCAACGGAGACTCCGAACTCCAGTACGATGCGTCCTGGCAAAGCTCAAGGTTGGGGCGCCCAATCTCGCTGTCGCTGCCGTTCAATCTACGCAATGAACCGCTCAAGGGTGCCAGTGTTGCAAACTACTTTGAGGGCTTGCTGCCGGACAGTGACATCATTCGCAAACGCGTTGCGACCCGGTTCAAGACAGGCTCTCTCGAACCGTTCGACCTTCTCGCGGCTATCGGCCGGGACTGCGTCGGCGCCTTGCAGCTGCTGCCCGAAGGCGGCAAACCGGAAGGACTGGCCCAGGTCGATGGCATCGCCCTTGACGAGGAAGACATCGAGCGGCACTTGCTCGAAGTGGTCAGCTCGGAGCGACACGGCGCCACCGATGACGCCGACGATGATTTCCGCATTTCGCTGGCTGGCGCGCAAGAGAAAGACGCCTTCTTGTGGTGGGATGGGAAATGGATGAAGCCGCGTGGCGCTACCCCCACAACGCACATCTTCAAGCTTCCGATCGGGATGGTAGGCGGGAAAAAAGCCGATTTCACCACGTCGGTCGATAATGAGTGGCTATGCCTGCGGCTGTTCAAGGAGTACGGGCTGCCCACGGCAAATGCCGAGATTGCGACGTTCGGCGAGCAACGGGTGCTCGTCGTCGAGCGTTTTGACCGCGTGCGGTCAGCCAATGGCAAGCAGCTGTTCCGGCTGGTTCAGGAGGATTTTTGCCAGGCGACGGGAACATCACCGCTGCTGAAATACGAAAATGACGGTGGACCGGGGTTAAAACAGATGTTTACGCTGCTGCAGCAATCGCAGCAGAGCGCTGCCGACATGCACACGCTGATGGCCTCACAACTTCTGTTCTGGATGCTGCGCGCACCCGATGGCCACGCCAAGAACTTCAGTATCCAGCTACTGGCGGGCGCCGGCCGGTTCAAGCTGACGCCCATCTATGATGTGATGTCCGGCTATCCTGTGATCGGCCCTGGACCCAACCAGTGGGCCGAACGCAAGCTCAAGATGGCGATGGCGCTACTCGGAAGCAACCGGCACTACCTTGCGCATGGCATACAGCGGCGACACTTCAATAGCACTGCAAAAGCGGTCGGCTGTGGCGCGGACGCCGAACAGCTCATGCTCGATTTCATTGCCCGCACACCCGCAATTGTAGACAAGGTCCGCGGCGAACTGCCTGTGGGGTTTTCGGAAAAGGTGGCCGACAAAATTCTGGGCGGCCTGCTTGATGCCGCAGCCGCCCTTCAACGGATGCCGCCAGCCTGACCAGTGCCTCGCAGACGGCACGGCCGCGCACCGGGCACTACCGCGAAAATGGCCAGTATTCTAACCTCGGTTAAACATGAGGAAAATCAGCAGCATCTTCTGGCCAGCTATTCCGTTATTCCTCCTCTAAAATCGCATACGCCTCGAACTGCAGCTCAGCCGGATCAATGCACAACTGGTACCGATCGTGTTCGACAAGGAGTTCATGAAACGAGCCATCCGGGGACTGTGCGACAGCTGCCGTAACCTTTTCTTGGACAATTCTTATTGCTTCGGCCAAAAGGTCAGGCCAGATTGTTGGAAGGAACACATTGGCCAGCCAGGACCTCAGTACTTCTCCGCATCCCTCTTCACTTTGAAACGAAATTACTGAAAAGTAGAAATCTCCTTCATCACAATCAAACTCAGGATAATAAAACGGATGGTTGCGGTACAGCCACATGAACAGGTCTTCCAGTTGCGCGCTCTGCGGGAACGCCAGTAGCAGGTCTATTGGCATGAATTCGTAACGCAAAACTGGGATGCTCTCGTCATCATCAGGGTCAATCGGTTCGAACTGTTCACTCAACGTCCCCCAGGAAAAAACATACCCCTGTTTATCCAGGTACTGGTCAAGCATGCTGAGCCCCCGTCCGTCTTTGGATAGACTACAAATATCTTCAGCAGTAAGAAATGAATACTTGCCATGGACAAGCTCCCGTATGAGCTTTGCTGGCATCCCAAGTTCTGCCGGGCACGCATTGATCAACGAGTTAATGGCCACTTCGTTCAGTGCAATATCTCGATTGCTATACATTCCACTTCTCCTATTAACACAACAAAAAATCGTTCAACATCGCTTCAGCGCTGATGCGCAGCGCCAGAGGAGTCTCCAGCCCTGGAGACATCCATTCCACCCCGTGACGCCGGGCATGCTTCGCAAACAACATATGTGCCTGGTCTGCAGTCAAGACTAGGCCAGTGCGAGCCATCATTTCCTGAATAAACCGACAGTCCTCTAACCGCGCGGCGGGAACTTCGGGCAGTGCAACAGCATCGAGAATCCGAAGTGCTTTCTGAATCGTCACGATCCCTTGATCGCTGTCAGGAAAAAGTGCTGAGGACGAGTCGAAGGAACCGATGTACGCACTTGTCACGGACTGCCGGTTGTGTCCCAATACTTGCGCCACCTTCGCCTTCACGACGCCGCTATCGGCGCCATCCAGCTGCCCTACGCCTCCACCCATCGTGGCTGGGATCATCCCGAGCAGCAACGCATGGTTCTCGGCAAATTGCGCGCGCAATCCATGTCCTGTTATGCCGGCATCGGCTTTGGTGAAGCCGAACGACGTCATCAAGTTCTCGTAGCGGCGAATGTTCTGCTCCAGACTGGCTATCTGGCCCGACCGGGAATACTCCCACCCAAGCGCTTTATTTTTCGACACGCGTGCTTTGACGTAGTCGAGCAAATCGCGCTGCGCGTTTGAAACGATGGGAATATTTCGCCAACGACCGCCTTTACCCATCCCCGGAAAAACCTGCAGGTAATGGCCGTAATCCTGAACGTGTGGATTGCATTTCAAGACCTCTTCGCGCCGCAGTCCAAAGCCCAGTTCGAGACGTAACATCAGACCGAGGCACGGGTCGCGCTCGTCAACCTTGCGGAACGTCTCGACCAGATCAATGCCATGTCCCGACCAGGACTTCGTGGTTCGGGCGGCCGAACGCACTTTCAACAATTCAGGATCTACATCCGGCAGATATTTCTGAACGGCGCCAACCATGCCTGGCTTGCCGAGCATTGCGCAGAAAACCCGTAATCGGGACAGATCGTTCTGGATGGTCTTGGCTTTCTTGTGCTGGCAATACCACCAGTGCTTGACGAGCAATTCGATATGCCGTTCACCGAGATTCTTCGGATCCTGAATCTTGTAGCCGAGTTCATGCAGCCGCCGAATTGATGCATATAAAACGTCTTTCGTCAGTGTCTGGGTTCGTTCGGACGCCACCTTGCCATTGACCCGGCGTGTGCCTGCCAATTTCATGATGTCATTCACTTTTTGCTGCCACATATGTCCTCCACAAAAAACATCGATACCTCTTATCACCAGACGCGGAAGCGCAGCGGGTCGAGCGGCGGGGGTAAGGCTCCCGTCTTAAATAAACCGGTTTCGCATCAGCGGGCCTTACTGCCAACCACCGATGCGCCGAGCCCTTGCGGTACTCGGTTTCTCTTCCTGGGAAAAGAACGGAACATTGAGCAGTTTCTCGCTGCGCACTGCCGGACCAGGTCCGGGCGTTGAGGGTGCGCGCCTCCAGTTACGGGAAAACCAGTGAGAGCTGGCGTGACGTTCTCAGGCGCCGTGCCTAATGCACATGCGGCCTGAGGGGTGACTAACCCGATCACGATGTTTGCAGTTGAAGTGTTGGAGGGTGGTGCTCTTCGGAGCGAAGAAGGGATGGAGATATGGCTGTAGCGTGGCCGTTTGCGCTAACCACTCAAGCAGGAACGACGATCTGTGATCGGGTTTTCCCTGCCATTGCGCTGGAAAGCCGATGACGACACGTTTTGGGGATCACTCTGTACCTGCCTGTAGAGCCATGCAGACAAGACTTGGCCAAGTAAGAACTGGATTTTTTGATTGTGATGAGTGCTCGCGATCGGATGAAAGCGAGCGATGCCAAACGCTTGGCGTTGCGAAAAGCTGTTCTCTCTCTGGACAGAACAACTTGAAATTGCGGGGAACAAAAATGCCGAATGTCGACGCTGCGTAATTTATACAAACGTAGCTAGCATGTCAAGACACCTTTTTTGCTGGGCCACTTGTCTGGATTTCCGCACCTGGTGATAGCTAATAACGGCGCATTTTCGAACCTCGATATTCGACACGGACTACTTCCCGGTTCCGGTTGCATCTTCAGGTCACGAGGGAAACCTGACTTGCGCACGCCGGCTTGCGCTTTACATTAAATCTTTCACTGACACTTGGAGTTCTAAATGGAAAACATCTCAATCGCAATCGATGGCGGCCACTCAATGTTCAAAATACGCGCAGCCTCGCTGGCATCGCCAGACGCGCGTCATTCGTTTCAGATTCCCACTGTCGTAATCCCCGCGATCACGCTGACGAACGAGCAGACGCGACAAAAAGCTGAGCTCGAAACTGTCGAGGTGGATGGGCGCAGATACTTCTTCGGCGATACTGCGTTGCGGCAAGGCCGTTCCGAAGTGTACACAGGACAAAACGCGGATTGGATCGAGAGTCCCCAGCACGATGCACTGGTGCTGGGAGCATGGCGCAAGGCCATGCAGGCGTTCGGCAATCCTTCGGCAAGGGTGCATCTGGTGATGGGCTTACCGGCCAAGTTCGTCGGGTCGCAGCGCGACACGCTGCGCGACCGCATCGTAGCTTTGCTGACCCCACGCCTCCTGCCCGGCCAGACACTCAGGGTGATGGTGCAGAGCCAGGCGGATGCACCGCTGCAGTGGCTCTCGATCCAGAATAACGGTTGCCTCCACCCACAGCGAGATCTCGACAGCGAGGCCTGGGGCGTCATCGAAATCGGCCACTACACCACCGACTTCGCGCTGTGCGATCGCGGTTCCATGATGGAGTACGCGGCCATATCGTGCGCAGGCATGCATTTGGTCTACGACGGCATGTCCAGCGCGCTGGCACAGGCCAAGCTGCCAACGTCACTGGACGTGGTAGATGCGGCAGTGCGCAACGGAAGCATCAAACACTTCGGGCAGCGGGTCGACGTCTCTCCCTTGCTCAATCAGGCGAAAGCAGGCTTCGAAGCCGTCGTCATGGATGAAGCCAACCGCGTATTTGGCCAAAAAGCAGCCGTATTGGACGGCATCATCATTGGTGGTGGAGGTGCTGAAATGCTTCTTGATGGACTCAAACAACGATATCCCAATGCTGTCACCAGCGACGAACCGCGGATGATGGTCGCGGAAGGCTTCTGCCGCCTCGGCCTGTTGTCACTGCTGCAGTCCTGATCCTGGGATCTGCCATGTCGACACCAATGGATAAGCCGCCGAAAATCGGTACCGAGATCACCGTTCGCATCAGCCTGACTTTTCAGGAGGCTCCGGACGTCCACACGCTGCTGGCGATGACGCCGGTACGCGAACGAGGCAAGCTCGTACGCCTGGCCTTGGAGCGATACATTGCCGAGATCGGTCACCCAGCAGGTGACGTCGAACAGCAGATCCATGCCATCTCGACATGGCTGAGATCCCGAAGTGGGCGGGAAGAAGCGACGGTGGTTGCTGCACGCAGTTCCGAAGCGGCGGGCCTGGTCGATGCTGGGAGTACAACCCAAGTTCGCGAAACTGCAAAGCCTGTGCCAGCACTAAGGGAACTGGCTCAGAAAGAGACACCAAGTGCACCCTCACCCATTGCGAGATGGCTTCAAACCTAGGCGGACAATCGGATGATCGATTGAATCCGCAGGCTAAATCGGCTCAGAAAGGAAATTCTGAAGGCACCCCGAAATAGGCATCGGCGAACGGATTTGGACCGCTGGAGGCAGAAACGCGAGAAAATGCTTTTCTGTTACGGTCACAAAATTACACTGCAAGCTCCATCCAAGTTAAAAGGAGCATTTAATGAACCACAAACAAGCTGATCATAACGCTAACCAGCATAACCCGAATAACATCGCGCACAAGCAGGTGAATGACAATCGTTCGAATCAAGGAAATTCCACAAGCCCGGTGCATGACAAAGGCAGAGCCATTCAGCAACCAGTCGTGAAACGCAAATAAAATAGAAGGCAATATCTTGGGGCGCGCAGCATCAATTTGCGGGCCCGCTTCCAAAATGGAGTGTGCAATGGCAAGAAAAAAGGCTAATGACGGAGTTTTGGCAACGATCGAGCGACTGACAGGCAAAGTGCCTTGCCCTATGTATTTACGGAGTGCGCTGAACAAGTATTTGTACCAGGAACAGCTATTTGAAGGCGCAACTGCGGGGAATACACATGGTCGCCGTAAAAAGCTGGGACAGCTACGTGGCCCAGATACTGACAACCTCGTGCGTAACCTGCTGGACCTCGATGCGCTCTTCAGCGGTGAGACAACCACGGTGATAGACGTCGTCACTGGTGCAATAGATGCGAATATCTTGAACGAACGGCTGAATGATGTCGAGCAAAGCATGCAGCAACGCCTCGATATCTACCGCTACTGGCTGGATCGTATCTCGTCAGCGCGCTCCGTTCTTGCTGACCCTCATTTGAATTTAAAGGTAGACAGGCTGGATGAGAGGTTGTTGGCCGCCAGGAATACTGAGATACCGACTATTGCTCCCTTTGCGCTGCATGCACTGCAAGTGCAGGAGGCAAGTGAAGCGAAGGCGCGGACAGGCTTGCCAAGCGCAGCTGAGTTTATATCAAGGGCGGATGCTTATCTCGCGCTGGACGACTTGGCGAATGCGGATAGAAATGCCTGCTCAGCTATCGAGCAAGACGCAGCTTGCGCACGAGGCTGGTTTATCCGCGTTGCGATCGCGCTCCGACGCCGTCAATCGGCAATGCGAACATTCCATCGGAAGAGGATGGAGGCGCAGGAATTTGCGGAACCACTCTCGGGGCATGAACGATGGGCAAATGAACAAGCCGACGAGTCAGCTAACGATGCCTGGGAGCACCAACAGTCTCTGGATGCGATACTGCCGCAAGCCATTTTGCATTGGCCCCAAAATGCAGGGCGACGTGAATACGGCGATTTATGGAAGCAGGTTCGCAACGTATTCGTCGGAAGAATGTTCGCGATTGCCGTGCACAGTGTCCAACGAGCAGGCTCACGGGAGCAGTGGGCGCATCTGAACGGCCTGGAGCTAGAATGGGAACTCGAGCACCGAAAGCAGCCATATGCGTCGAGCAGCGGATTGACTGGAAGCTCATCATTCACCGCAGAGGAAACGCGAGCCATCACTAAACTGCTGGCTGTCTACGATGATAAGCCTCAGCAGTTTTTTGACATCATTGAGGGTAGCAGAATCTCCACTGACTTCCAGCTTTACCACCTGCGCTTCGCGCTACGCATGGAAGGTTGCGACGCGCACTGGGCCATGCTGCAGGCCGCAGTTGCGACAAGCCCGCTTGCCTCGCAGGCCGATAACCTGATGCGGGATCCTACTGTAGCGAAACTATGGCAGGCGCATTACTGCCGCCACAGTCAGCCAGCTGCTCTGGTGCAGTCTTACGCGAAATGGCTAAAGGAAACCCAAGCTCAAAGCAACGGACACCTTCGTCACTCTGTCCTGCAGCAATATGCCTACCTATTTCACCATCAATTCGTGCGGCGGCAATTCGGCCTATGCGGGGAGGTGGCCGCTGAGGCACTCACACTTTTTGCAGGAGCTACGGCGCTGACCGGCTGGTTCGGGTGGCAGCCGCATCCCTACGACGATTCCATCAGCATGCCGCTCCATCAATGCCGTTACTGGGAGTATCTTGCAGCAGTCGCGGCCGTCGAGCAACGCAGGAAGAGCGAGCCCCTGTCAGCAAAAGCGCAAGCGATCCTCGATGACGAAAGCCGCTGGAGAGAGGCCTTTTCAGAACAAGCTAAATGCTTTTGGACGGCATCAATGGAGTACGAGGATGGCTGTGGCGAAGACTGGCCCGAGCCGCCTTATGGAATCGACCTGCGCGAGCAGGATAGCTGGGCGAAGTAGGGACGATTTGTGGCCAAGAGGAAGGGAGGGGATATCGGCTTTCAGCTGCTAAGTATTTGCCGAACCAGCTACGTGCCAGCATGCATACCGTCCGTACCTATCGTGACGCGTTAACGATGCTGTTCAAGTTCATTGCGAGTTATCGTGGCCGAGCAATCGCCTCCTTACAGTTGGGCGACATCGATGCCGATGCAGTCCTGCACCGGGTTCATGACGGAGCTGGCTTTACGCTTACCAAAATCTATACAAAATACTTTTTAATATCTATACAGAATCTAGCTATAATTCTCAAATGAATAGAGACAGCAGCCATCTCCTTCTTCAGAATAGTGTTTTAATTTTAAGAAGGAGGGCTTATGTTTCAACGTCGACGCTTAGATTGCGGGATCTCGGTACCCTTGAGCAAATTGTACGTTGGTATGTCGATACACCTTAAAGGAACCGACTTTGGTTGCGTGTGGATTATCGTTCACATTGCCCCTATCGACTCCAAAGGGGTGATCTGGCTGACAGTACGCACACCTAAAAACGGTGTTGTATCTCGAGCCAACGCTACGCGAGCCCGCTACACACGGGCGCAGCAGCCGGGTTTTCGCAGCTTTTAATATCTGAATGGACAGGTTATGTCGGACAAGGCCAAACCACCAACAAACTCCAGCATTCTCGCTGCACGTGCTGTAGAACAGAAGATGTTGGACAATAAAAGCAGGTTAGCCAAATCGGAACGTGTCATCCTGGCGCGAAACCTCGATGGTTTACTCCAAGAGGCGAAAGCGTCAGGAGTACTGAAAGGGGCGGTAGTTCTGAAGGCTGGCATAGCTTGTGGCTCCGATGCGGCTGCCGCAAATGCGCTGAGCAGGTATTGCCTCAGGATAGGACATAAGCGCGCTGAGTCACCCAAGTTGTCTGCAGACCCCAAAAAATACTTAAAGTTAGCATTGGCCGCAGCAACTTTGACGGGAAAGCCGAGGCATGAGGCAATCTTAAAGCTCGCCGAGGGTTCCAATGTTTTTGGTCGGCAAGAGAAAATCGACGAGGCGCAATTTTTGCCGGCTGAAGTTGTTTGGCAGTTGTTGCGTCTCAAGCTCGTGGAGCTCATTAGCCGCCATGATCTGATGACATATTTCCGCGAAGTCGACGAAGTAAGAGGTAGATACAAGGAGGATCTGTATCTCGTTCATAAAAGTGGCTGGCACCAAGACAGTTACAGCGGCCAGTCGACTTCAAGTTGGCCTTTTGTTTACCTCGGGATCATTGTTCGACGCAGTTTTTCTGCCCGTCTAAAGATTGATGACGTCGAGAAAGAGGTAAGTGGTACGGTACAGATAGTGGAAGGTGTAAGACTTGTACTAGGTTGGGAAAACGGCTCTATATTAGCCTATCTCGAATTCTTTCCTGGCCTTGCGGTCCAGACTTTTGAACATGGTGATCACGCTCATATGTTCGATTTCCATTGGTTTGATTTTCATAGCAAGACTAACACTTACACTACAGGTCGCTTAAAGAATTTGCAGTTTAGTTTGGAAAACAACGAGAGCTTCAATAGGCCCATAGAAAGTACTGACTGGCCCTGTAGATTAAGAGAACATTCGCGATTTGAATTTCTGGATCCGCAGTCCCTTGCTAGTACTTTTTTAGAATGTAAGCTGCTCAACATGCCAGATCAAGTGCTAAATCAGTATGCAGATACTTCTGCTGTCGTATCACGCCCAGATTCACCGTTGGCACTTATCGAGGCTCAGCTACTGGAACGCAAACCCACTTACTATCGACAAACAGCATCATTCTTAGACAAGCTTGAAGAGGACATCATTTTATTAAGCACGAGCTTTCGTGCATGGCGTCAAGACCAGCTTGAGAAAGCTCGGAACGACCATTTTTTGGCAGTGGCTGACGTCGAGCAAAAATTGAATGGCCTGCGTGCTGTGCAATCTAGGGCTAAAAACCAATGAATATCCGTAGCTTGAGTGAACAATTACATCCATAGTCAGAATTTTTGAGGATAAATGCTGTTCCAAAATTCGATCACGAATGGTGGTGATAACCCGGCTGCCAGACGGCACTGGGACGACGCTTACACAGCAAGGACCTCAATGGGCACCTCTCCAACCAAATTACGCCTGCTACGCTGGCGCGAGCGTCCGAACACGTAGCGACGATGGTAAGCTAGGTAGCACGCCTGATCAGTGTCAAACAGACCGACATTGGCATTTTGAGGTGCCACGCATGTAGGATCTGGCGGTCCAGCGAAGGTGCAACCATTATTTGGCCGTCGTCAGTGAAGCTGATGCGACCGGTGTCGAAAAGATGATCGACATGCGGCGCGAGCATAAGGCCATTCGCACTGTCGAGATGCTCTCCATCCACGCATGCCGCCCAAGGCTTAATGTGGCTTGCAACAAGACAGGAAGGAGCGGCAATGCCAGTCATGCGACACACCGGTTCGCGCGCTAGAACAGAGGTCCGAAAAATCCCTTGTCCGACCCGTGCATTAATGATTTGAGCACGCGTCGTGCGCCCATATATTGAGTTAATCTGAATCCTGGAAAGTGCAATCGCTTCGCTGATGTCGGGATCGGCCCGGTGCATGCCATGCAATTCTCTGAGCATGTCTAATACGTAGGTGTGCAGCCGTGTACCCGCATTGCATTGCTGCAAACCATGACCGCCAACACGAGTTAATTTGGCCACGTCATGATAATCACGAGTAACGGAGGTATCCCACTCCACCGCAACAGAGCGCACCCGTTCAGTAGGATTAGGATAAAGCTGGGTTCCGCCTACGGTATCGGTCAGGTCTTTCGGTTCTCCGACCCAACCGATGGCAACGAAACCAACACGATCTTCGTAAGCGAATACAGGATCTCCGGGCCGCATGTCTATCAAAGCCTTGTTATATTGGCTAGGGATGCTTGGCTTAGGTGTCACGAATAACCTCCCAGCCATAAGCCAATGCGCGAATGCGGAGTTGTCGCTTGGCGTACGTTGAACCTTATAAAAACTTCCCATATCGGTATTGGCAAACCAAAACCGTTCCGGGGCTACCAATTGTTCTTGCACGTACAGGGGAGTCATAAGCACTCGCTGCTGGATAGCTGGCGTCCGCTAATGAAGAGCTGGTTAGTCATCACTTGGCCTGCGTTTAGAAGTGGGAATTTTATTTCAATATAGTGCAAGAGAGACCTAGCTATATACTGAGGCACATCGCTTCAGGCTCGGGAACCAGCTGAGCGTTCCTCGCGAGGCGTTTCGAGTGTCATCTCGGCTGCTGCCATTAGGCCGGCAAACTTGCAAATGCCCTTTCGCCCTTGACCAGCCGTTGTTTACTGGCCGTCCTCTCGCCGCGATGGTCTCGACGGTCCCGTGCAGATTCAAGCTCTGCCGTTGTCATCCCGGTCCCATCGTCTGAGATGACGATGGGCGCATCGGACATCGGCGCTGGAAGCGAGATGTGGACGTTCTCGGCGTCCGCATCCCAAACGTTGTCGACGAGTTCCTTGAACGCCTTCTCCGTTGACGGATATTCCTGGCTCAGCAGGCGCACCAACCTTGAGTCGACTTGAAAGCGTGCTGTCTTTGCTGCCATAGTCTTGCCCCTCAATTACTCGTTGCCCGGAACCCGTAGCGATACACTTTTCCAGAGGATAGCCGGTGAAGAATAATACCCAACCGCTCAAGTCCGCTGAAGCTTTCGCCTGTCGTGCGGATCTCCCTCAGTGAACTCCTCACGAACATCATTCGCATCCTGCGTGGACAGCATCGACCACCGCGTTGCCTCATCTTTGCTTGTGGTGTCAAAGCCGTATGGCACGGAAATTCCCATCAGGTTCGAGACGAGGTAGCGATCATGGAACTCGTCCCAAACGAACACGCTTATGCTCAGCTTATTCAGGGCGGCATTGGCGGCAATGACTTGATGGAAGCTTTGCTTCCAGTCGCTGGCCGTCCGCATCGGTTCTCGAGGCGCAGGCTTTATTTGCCGATGTAACTCAACCTCAGCATCTGGGTTGATCGCAGCAATTGTTTCGAGCAGGGTCACGAAATCTTTGTAGTTCGGTGCCGCCAGGTCAAGATAAGGATCGATGAACATCAGTGAACGGCTGTACTTGATCAGAGGTCGCAAGACCTCAATGTAAGCATCAATGTCCCGCTTTACCTTTATCGAGCAACCACCACCTGAGAATGGCAAGCAATACGGTATCTTTGAGATGCCAGCTGGCAAGTTTTTGTGATCTGCCGCATTCAACGATGCACAAAATTCGTCTGTCCCGAAAAACTGGGTAATTTTCGGCTCCGCGCCATGGGACGCCACCGCCTCGGCCAACCATTCTTTCTCAGCCGCAGGCGAACCTGCCATTCGGGCTGGCGCATGCACGACTCTCCCGTTTGACTTGAGTTTTTTCAGCACCTCGCGTGACCTAGGATGCAGACCGTCCTCGCGGCCATCCAAGACACCCCACCACATACCACCCGAAAGATTGCGGATCACGCCAAAGCGTTCGATGCCCTTCAATAGCGACGTCAGCGCGAGATGTCCATGGGTTTCTGCGGGAATGAACTCGCCCAGATCGGTCTTGACGTCGAAGGCAGACGCCAAAAAGATATCGGGGCTTACGGCGAACTCATGCAGCATGGTCAGAGGGTCTCCCGCAGTGATTCTTCAAACAAGCCCTTTGGCCAGGGTTTCACAAATTCACCTCGGTGGTTGATGCGCATTTGCATGACCGCAACGCCTTTTCCTTCGTTTTGAATCAGGTATACGGCAATGTCGTCCCTGCTAGCCGGCGGCACACCCTCCGGCAGTTCGCCATCATGGGTTTGGCGTATGCGCTTCATCATTCGAAGGAGCAATGCCTCGCTGTGCGTCTCGATCAAGAAGTTGCGGCCGAACTTGGCTGCTGATTGCAAATACAGGTCTCCAAGGCCGACTTGTACGCGAGGATGAATATGCAACTCTGGCTGCTCGATCAGCAGCAAGGTTCTGTACGAATCTACAGAGGCAGTGACTACGGGAATCAATTGCGAGAGCCCGACCCCTACGTCGTGCGGCGTCACCCTCACATGATTTTTACTGTCGACGAGCCATACCCGGTGCGTGATCGGGAGCGCATCGACCGAAGCCCAATTCAGATCGATCATGTTACTAGCACCCGCGCGTACCGCCTCCAGGTAATGCAGCGGCACTTCCCTAAACTCCTCCCGCTCCAGGCTATATCCCGTTCCCAGCCGATCAGAATCGTAGAGCCACGTGCTCACTTCAGCGAGTTGCGCTGGCGAACACTCGTGAAGGCGCGACCAAGCAGCCAGTCCCCCATACCAATCCGCCTCGTTCGCGACGTTATCGAGATTCAGGCGCCGCTCGGGTATTGCTCTCAACGGACCAACCGCTCTAGAATCGATAAGAAGGTCGCGCAGTACCTCAAGAGGACCAACGATGAGTTCAGTCAAAACGCCAGAAGTGAATTCGACGAGATCAATCTTTTCCGCATCGTCCTCGAATTCGTCGCCAGGGAGTGAATCGAACACGGAAGATGAAACGACTTTCCCCCAGCGCGGCAGGCCGTTGCGAAAGCCAGTCACCGGATACTTCAGCAGATCACGATGCTTAGAATGGAATTCGTACTCATCGTTTAAGTCCCGCTTTCTCTCCTCGCGACGTGACTCGATTTCCTCCAGGCTAGCGCCTGCAAGCTCAGCGTCAAGATCATCGTCGTCCTCGGTCCTCGGGATCAACTTGCGTAGTTCCAAATCCTCAACCGGCGCCGCCTTGTCATCCTCATCGCTTTTTGCGGCGGACTCGAGCAGGGGGTGGCGAACGTTGATGTATGCAAGCCTCTTCTTTCCCGCAGCTGCCTGCACGGCGTCTGGCATCACCAAAGCAACATCGGCCCCGTTCAGTGAAACGAGGTAATAGTCAAGCTTGGGCGAATGATCTTGGTCGTCTGCGCTTAACCCAAACTCGACATAGGCGTCCTGGACCTTGTCGCTGATGGAAATCGAAGACGTTGCCCCATACTCAGGCAAGTCAATGCTGCTGAGATTCAAGCTGTATCCCAACACCATACGGCTCCCGACAGCATGCTTGTAGAGCAAATTCAGGAATCCGCCCAAATCGATGTCATCTGTCGCATACGGCGATCCGGTAGGATCCAAATCGTAGTCCTCCAACAGTCCACGTATGAAGTGCATGGAATGCAGAACCGAACTCTTGCCGGCACTGTTGACACCGTAGAGTAAAGTGACTGGTTTTATAGGGATCTCTATTGGCCCCTTAATGCCCTTGAAGTTCTGAATTTTCAAACCGCTCAGCATAGTTCCTCCACCTTTTCGCCGATGTAGCCAAAGAATTTTTCGCTAAGTGCTGCATTAATAGCGTCTGCCTCACGACCGAAGGCATGGTGTTTTTTCAAGCGCTTCTGCACGGCATCGACAATGCCGGCGTACTTGTCTTGCAGGTCGATCGGTGGCAACAGCAATGGGATATCTTGCATCTCCTGAGCGTTGATGTTCGCCATCCCGACAATACTCTTTGCTCGCGCTTCTAGGGTTCGCTTCCCGTGCTTGGAATTCAGGTATCCGGAAACATAGTGCGAGTTGCCGTGCTCGTTCATACGTACGCGAACCAAGTAGCCTGCAATTGCCATGGGCTCGTCTCGCATGTAGACGGCAGTCTTGCCGACCAACTCCTTGCTGTTGGTCCGATTGAACAATAGGTCGCCTTTCTGTGCCAGATACTTGTGGGCAGACGCCTCATCAAGATCTACATACTTAAGCGACGAAAAATCCCAGCCGCCCTTGTAAGTAATGTTGTTCATCCGAAGGATAGGGAACTGCCCTATTTGTTCACTCGCCTTCTCAGAAGTCCCATAGTTCGCTGAACTTACCAAATCACGAATCGTGCCCTTATCGAACGACTTCGGGTTTGTCTCCGGGTCGCCAAACATGTCGATGAATACTGCCCGAAGGAACTCGTCGGCGAGGCGGATGGCATCCTGGCGTTTGCGGCGCAGACTGTCGGCCTTGTCGAGGATGGCAGCGATGCGTCGCTGGTCTTTCTTCGGCGGCAAAACCACCTTGATTTTTGCCACCTCGGCTGGTCTTGCGCGCAGGAGTGACCCACCGATGCCGGAGACAGTTTGCATAAACTGCCGATGGAACCTGTCAGCAGTCAGTAAGTGCCGGAGATAGCCGGGCTCAAAGCGTGAATCGCGAAACACGATCCATTCACCCGAGGCGATCAATCGGTGGTTGGTCGTCGGTTTAACGACCCAGGCCCGTCGAATGTGGGGAACGATCTTTGATAGCAATACATCGCCTTCTTGCACGACTTGCTTAGTTGAGCGAATTTCAGCACCGACTGTGATTTGCGGCAGTCCTGAATCGAAGGCTGGAATGCTGAGCAGCTCAAAAACTTCGCTAGGAAACTTCGCTGGATCAACGGAGCCGTTTCGCTTCGCGATGACCTCATCAAGCCCGATGATTTGAAGCCCGCCGGTCATCCCAGCAACTCCTCAAGCTCGATAAGTTCGTTCTGAATTTCCTTCTCAAGTGCCTTCATTTGCGCAAGAACTTCGTGCGGATCTATGTTCTTGTCAGCAATGTGCGTCTGTTGGCGATATCGGTTGATTGACATATCATAGCTCTGTGCACGAATGTCATCAGCTGCAACCTCAAACGCCTTCGCCGTCCGATCACTGAAATCGCCATGACCTTCGCACCACTGCATGTACTTGGCCTGCACATCCGGCATGTCTCCCTTGCCGTCGCCAATCTTGGTTCGCTTGTCATCCAGAGTGAAACCATCGGACTGCAAGTCGTAAAAGAAGACGTTCTCAGTCTTGCCGCCCTTGGCAAAGATGATGATGGCCGTAGACACGCCGGCGTATGGCTTGAACACGCCGGATGGCAGCGAAATCACGGCCTCGAGCTGGTTGTTCTCGATCAGGTGCTGGCGCAGTTGCACATGGGCCTTGCTAGAACCAAAAAGTACGCCATCTGGCACGATGGTAGCGCTACGGCCACCCACTTTAAGCATGCGCAGAATCAAACCAATGAAGAGCAGCTCTGTCTTCTTGGTCTTGACAGTGCGCAGGATGTCCGGAGCGACGTCTTGCTCGTCCAGGCTCCCCTTGAACGGTGGGTTGGCCAGGATGAGGTCGAATGCGTTCTTAGAGCCCTTGGGGTGGCGCTCTTCAAAGCTTTGGCTCAACGTGTCCTGGTAATGCACATCAGGCTGCTTCACGCCATGCATAACCATGTTCATGGTGGCAATGCGCAACATGGTTGCGTCGAAGTCGTAGGCATGGAACATGTCGGTGTCGACATGCATGCGGTGCTCGCCGAGAAGATCGCCGCTGTAGCTAATGTGTTCCTCGCCGTCAATCACTTCCTTATGCGTGCCGGCTACGCTGCTGTGGTGGCGCAAGAGGTAGTCGTAAGACTCGATCAAGAAGCCGGCAGTACCGCAGGACGGGTCGCAGACGCGATCGGTAGGCTGCGGCTGCATCAGCTCCACGATCATTCGGATGATGTGGCGCGGTGTGCGGAACTGGCCGTTGATGCCGGCAGTGGTGAGCTTGCTGAGCAGGTACTCGTAGAGGTCGCCTTTAGTGTCGCCTTTTTCTAGCGGCAGTTCGTGCACGGCGTTGACGGCCTTCACCAGCAGCGATTCCTTTTGAATCATCAGCTGGGCATCTTTCATGAAGGCGGCGAAGTGACTAGCATCACCACTGCTGCGCTCAGCCAAGCGGCGGAAGTGGGGGAACACACGGTCACGTACATGCGGCAGCATTTCGGGGCCACCGTAGTGGCGCCAGGTTTCCCAGCGGCAGTCTTGATCTGCATCGCCGAACAAACTGGGTTCTCGTTTGCCAGTAACGGCGGCGCGCTTCTCTTGGGTGCGCTCCTGCATGTCCAGCAGGCGGCTGTACATCAGGAAGGTGATCTGCTCGATGACGGTGAGCGGGTTGGTGATGCCGCCGGTCCAGAAATCGGTCCAGAGGCTGTCGATGCGGCTTCGTAGTGCGCCAGTGATCATATACGTGCTTTCTTCAAGTTTGTTGTGGTGTTAGTGCGCAGCAAGGGGGTGAAGCGGCTCGCCGAAGGCGCGTACCAGACGCACCACTTCATCAAGCTGCATGGGGTTGGGGAAGACGCCACCTAAGCCTTCGGCGTGGACCGTGTTGAACGGTGCGTCGAATAACTGCCCGACTGCAATGGCGCCGAACTGGCGGATGTGGTCCTTCAGCAGGGCGAGAAAGCGCAGCTGTTGACTGTTGAGTGCATGGGCTTGTGCGAAGGCCGAGAACTGTACATCCACGGCCGCGTGATCCAGGCCGACGATGCCGCGCAGTATTTGCGTCAGCTGCACGGCAGTGTCAGGGTAAAACTCACGCAGGGTGGAAAGATCGACATCGGGGTTGCGGGTGTGCAACAGGCTGTTGAGCTTGTCCAGTTCTTCAGGCGTGATGCGCTCGCCACGGCGCAGCTTGAACAAGACCGGATCAGTTTCGAACAGCGGCTCTAGAGCGGACTGTACGGCTTTACGGTAGATGCTGAAGTCGACCGACTTGATCTTGCTCGGCCGTACATGAATTTGGTATTCTGCTTCGTCCTCGCGAATGTCCAAATGAGGTTTGGGCATGGGGGGGGGGAACGCGGGGCGATCGGCTAGCGCCATCACGTCGCGCAAGGCGGTACGCATAGCATCAAGCTGGGCAAAGCTGGGGGCTTGCCAGAAGGCGTCGGTGCGCAGGGCTTGCAGCTCTTTGGCCTTGGCGCGGACCGGGTTGAGATGCGGGGGCAGGCGGCCAACCCATTCCAGGATAGCTTCTCGGTGAGCATTGGGCTGGCCGGGTTCTGCGATGGCAGAGGCTTCGGCCTTTACGAACAACAGGTCCCAGCGCAGTGCATCACCCTGGCCACGCACATCCAGAGCGCCCATAAGTGGCGCGACGGTGTCGGTCAGCACTTGGCGTGTGATAGGGGCGAACTGGTGGACCAACTTGGCATCGCGCGCCTGGTTCACGGCTTGCCAGTTCTCGCGCACTGAGATGCCGCCATCAGGCAGCGCGACGGCGTCTTGCTGGATCTGCAGCGCTAGGACATCAAAGGCTGGGATATCGGAGCGCGCCAGCGCCAGGGCCGCGAGCTCGATGCGGGCCTCGTAGCGGCGCTGCGTTAGTGGCTTTGGAACCGTGGGTTCGACCTCTTCGGCGTTCAGGTCGTGGAAGGCGAAATTATCCCAGTGGTCGAAGATCAGGAACTCGCTTTTGTCTACGCCATGACCGAAAAGATCTTTGCATAAACGCGTGCCGCGGCCGATCATCTGCCAGAACTTCACCTTGCTCTTGACTGGCTTGGCAAAAACAAGGTTGACCACCTCGGGTACGTCGATGCCGGTGTCCAACATGTCCACCGAGACGGCAACGCGCAACTCGCCGTTGGGTTCCTTGAACTGGTCGATCAACTCTTCAGCGCGCAGCTCTTTGGAGTGAATCACGCGGCAGAACTTGCCGGCGAACTGCGGGTACATTTCATTAAAGAGCTCGGCCAGCAGGCGGGCATGGTCAATATTACGCGCGAAGACGATGGTCTTACCAGGGAGCTGGCCATCAACATCGCGAATGCCATTATCCATCAGATTGCGAAGGATGACGCGATTGGTGTCTTTGTTGAAAACGGCGTCATCAATCTCCTTGGCGTCGAAGTCCAGGGTATTGGGATCGATGCCTTGGTCTTCCAATTGCGCAATCTGCTCATTCGTCAGGTGCGCTGCCTTGATGCCATCGCGCAGGAATTTGGTTGTGTGGGCGACCACACGGAAGGGCACGAGCTTACGATCGGCAATGGCTTGCTCCAGCGGGTAGTTGGCTGTAGGCAGCTTGTAGTCGCACCCAAAAAGCTGGCAGGTACTACGGCTAACCATCTCCACAGGCGTGGCGGTCAGTCCGACCTGAAGGGCGTCAAAATATTTGAAAAGGTCACCGTAGAGGTTGTAGATCGAACGATGCGATTCATCGGCAATGACAAGATCGAAAAAGCCGACGTCGAAGGACTCGTAGTCGTTGATCAGCCCTTGGTAAATGCCGATATAGATGCGCGCATCCATCTTACCCACATCGTTGGCCTGGCCGATGACGTAGATCGGCTCACGAATGAAGTCATTGAAGGCATTTTTGGCCTGCTTGCGCAGTTCCTTACGATCGCAAAGAAAAAGCACGCGTTTTACCCAGCGCGCGTCAATCAACAGCTTGGCCAGCGAGATGGCGACGCGTGTCTTACCAGTGCCCGTAGCTTGCACGACCAGGGCGCGACGGTGGCGCTGTGTGAATCGCTCGGCGACACGGGTGATGCTTTCAGTCTGGTGCAGGTAGCCAGCGATGTTGGCATCGGGCCTGACGTCCTTCAACAAATCGAGCTTCTCGCGCCGCTGGAAGGCGACGCGGTATTGCAGCGTGTCTTTGGAATAGAAGCCATAGACCGTGCGGGGAGGATAGCCGCCAGCATCGTCCCAGACCCAGATATCGTGCCCATTGGTGAAGAAAATCATCGGCCGCTGGCCATGATGCTTCTCCAAGGCATCGGCGTACTGCTTGGCCTGCTCCTGTCCAGCGCGAGCATCGACTAATGTCTTCTTGGCCTCGACAACAGCCAGAGGTTTGCCATTGTCATCCCACAGGACATAATCGCAGTAACCTTTGCCCGTCGTGGTAGATTGATGCAGAACCTCAACTTCTTGGCCAACTAAATGATTGCTGGCGGTGCCCTTGGGTACATCCCACCCAGCCATGCGCAGGTCGCGGTCGATCAGCCACTTGCGGGTATTGTCTTCTGTGAAGCGAAGCTGGTTGGCTGTAGCCGCCGAGGATTTGGCAACTCGTACTAAAGCCTGAGCCGATGAAGGCGTAAACGCGGCTACAGCAGGTGCTGTTGCCCGGTCGGCAGCCCTTAGTTCGGCGAGTTCTTGCAGCGCAATTTTAAGGCGTTCCTCCTTGAGACTATTCTCTTCAGCTAAAGCCTTGGCCTTGCGTTTGAATTCTGCCTTGCTGTCGATGCCTTCAGCCGGAGGATGCTTGAACGCCTCAAAGTCATCAACCTTGCCGTTGAGGAATGTCACGTGCAACCAGCGGGCGAGTTGCCAAGCCTCTTGGACGCAGCGAAGTGCATCGGAAGTCTCGACGTCTTCTCCATGGGCACCGCGATTGCCTAGACGCCGTAACAGGTGCAACTTGTCGAGCACGAGAGGTTGAGCAACAGTTTGAAAACTGGCATTGTGCAGTAAGTCCACGAAGTTGGACTGCGGCACTCGTTCGAGCTTCAACTTGATGTATAGGCAATCAACTAGGCGCTCAGCAAAATTTCGGAGCTTGACCAGCGCACTTTCGGGGTCTGAGTGCGCATAGTGCTCCGCATAGCCACCCATATTAGCAAGCTCGGGATACAAGGCCCGCAAGGGCTCGAAGTTCAGCGACTTAATATTTTGCATCGACACCTGGTCAACTTTCGTGGCATTCATGCCTACTATTGTACGAAAGCCTTGCCAGCCCCCCCCTCTTTGTGTGGATCTTGTATTAGAGGCCTACATAATAAGAGATTTTTCGTCTTGGCAAGAATATTTATGACCAAATGGTCAGTCTCTCACTTGCTGACAGCACAACGCATTTAGGCTTTTGAGTGGTTCAGAGCGCCAGAATATTGCTGCAAGCCATGCTCGCTTCGTTGATCTTCCCTAAGAACGCCTAACAAAACATCGCCAGAGAAACAAACGGCCCCGAAGCTGGTCAAACTCACCTGACATCGTTTTTGGGAGCCTATCACATGGCCAAAGCACTTCTTCCTGATGACCTGTGGGCGCTGATCCAGCCTTTACTGCCAGTACATCAGCCTTCCCCAAAGGGAGGACGCCCTCGCATTGACGACCGCGCCGCCTTGACCGGTATCCTGTTCGTCCTCAAGACAGGCTTGCCCTGGGAATATCTTCCTCGTGAATTGGGCTGTGGCAGCGGCATGAGTTGCTGGCGGCGCCTGCATGCATGGCAACAGGCTGGTGTGTGGCAACGCATCCACGAAGCCATGCTGCACCACTTGCGGGAATACGATCAGATTCAATGGGAACGCGCCAGTGTCGACTCGGCCAGCGTGCCATCCCCCCCTCGGCGGACAGCATACCGGCCCCAATCCCACCGACCGCGGCAAGCTCGGATGCAAGCACCATCTGCTCGTCGACCAACGCGGACTGCCTCTGGTAGCGAGCATATCGGGGGCTCAGGTACATGATTCCCGGATGCTGATCCCGCTGCTCGAAACTGTCCCATCCGTATCCGGGCTAGCGGGCCGGCCACGCAAACGTCCGGCCAAACTGCACGCCGACAAGGCATATGCTTCGCGTGCCCATCGGGCCTGGTTGCGCAGCCGTGGCATCGCTCCACGTATAGCCCGCTACGGCATCGAGTCGCGCGAACGCCTGGGTAAATGGCGCTGGGTGGTCGAACGTACACTCGGTTGGCTCCACCGTTTCCGCCGGTTGCGTATCCGCTACGAGCGCCGAGCCGATATCCACTAAGCATTCCTCTCGCTTGCCTGCATACTCATCTGCTGGCGATATATTGAGAGGTTTTGTTAGGTGTTCTAAATCACTACCTGGTCAGGATGGAGGTGCCGGGCGATTTACTAAGAAAATCGCATAGCGGCCGTTCTGAGACGCCGATTTTTTCTAGAATTTTCTTCACGTTTTTACACAGCTTGGGCCAGAAGCGGACGTTTGCATATGTGTGACAATGTTTGAGTTTTCCATCTGGAAAAATTTGGTATGGTTAAGCGCTATTAGATAGCGGCTGCCGCTCCCAACCAAGCGTGGGGTCCTTTTTGAATTCTTAGAGTTCTCGAGAGTTACCGTGCAAATGATTCGAGTAAATTCCAGTGCAATTATTGCAATTTGTTAGGACGGGCAAACATCTCGGATGCGAATTCAATTTCAGCAAGGACACAGTTACGATTTTTGCAGAGTACCTCCGAATGTACATACTGCGTTTATGGCTGCCTATTCCAAGGGTAGCTACTACAACTTGCATATCAAAGACCGCTACCAATGCTAACTTGAATTTGACACAAAAATTCTACTGGTCAGTGGTTGGCCAGAAACCGCCACTCATCGAAAAAGAAAATCGTATGGCACAGTTACCTGAATTTGTAGTCAATGCTCGTGAAGAGGCAAATGCTGCGGCAGATGCTCATCATGATGCATTGGAGAAATTGCAGGCCATTGGCGAACCGTCTTACGAGGATGTCGAGAAATGAATAGCAGTGCGGAAGAAGTTTTCTTCTGCCGAAGAACGGTTCGAAAATTTATTGTGGCAGGCCCTTGGTCTCAAGGCCGCTCTCGGCCAAAACCGGAAGTTCATGAGTGACAGCCTTTGGGCAAGCTATCTACTCAACATACAACTATAAAGCCACCGATGCCGCAATATCTCCGAACGAGCAGTGTCCGTCTTATCGAGGCCAGCCAAGAGGCGCTGCATCTAGCGTTTGTGGGGCTAGGATTGCCTGCGCGCCAGGAGCTCCGTGTTGGTGCTGCACAGTTCGCTGCATCGGTAGGGCTTATCGGGGTGGCAGTTGAACAAGTTATGTCCGCTATCCTTGTGCAAGTGCTGGGCGAAGATGCTTTGATGTCGAGCCGGACCCAGTTCAAGTCTGCGCGCGAAGTGCTTCAAGACCTTCGAACGCTACTGATAGCCCCTCCTCCGCGAGCATCATTCTTGACTTACGGACTTCCAGACGCTGCTGCTCACCGACAAGAACTCCACAGAGCCACAGAAGGTTTCACGCTCATCATTGGCGAGCGTGCGGCAGGCCTACATGCCGGTCAAGGCCCATCGCGTGCCGTCGCCATGGTGCAAGCACAGAAGGTACTAGCCTTCTACAACCTGTTAGCGCTTTCAAGCCGCGTTCGACCATACCTTGAACAACGTCCTCGTCTGCCAGAGAGCCGTCTTGATACCGATGTAATTGTCGATGACCTAGCACGTCGTTTCACTGAAGCTGAGACACTGGGGGAGCGAAGCGCCGCCCTGAGGTCCTTGTTTCTTGTGCTTCCGGAAGTCCCGGCGATAGCTCCCGATTGGTTGGACGCATTCGACCGGTCAGCAGTGGCACCAACGAACGATGACATCAACCTTTTACTTCAGACCCTCGAACGCGCAGCGCCAGTGCGCTTCCATCGGCTAAATGCTGGTGGCCAAGGCTTACCTGTCGTCGTGCGGCCCAATGATGCGAACGCGCTTCCAATAGCACCACACCACTTACGTCGAGCATTTGGTGACGTACTCGGACAGTTCGACGCTTATGTCGGCACGGCGAATGGGCGTATGAATGATGGACATCTAGAGATGCCACCTGAGAGCTTCCTGCTCGATTTGTGGGTCTTGGGACCCAATCAACTCTTCCAAGAGCTAAATCGCGAGAGGCTGACGGCGCATGACGCATGGCCATTAATTATGACCGCGCTATCCTCACCTCGGATCAATCGTCCATTCTGGTTTCTGGTCTCCATGGTGGATGACTTGGGGCAGCTTGTTGCTCAGTTGCGCCGAGCCTTCGCTATCGGCGGTGGCGGGCATCTTCGGCAACAGCAGGCCCCAACGCTGGAGGCGCTGGAGGCGCTGCGACGCACGCAAGTATTAGCGCCGGATAATCCAGTCGTTGCCACTGTGCGTAGAGCCTATGCCCAAGCCAACGCCCGTCGGGAAGCTATTGCTCCGGCCATTGAACGTAATCGTGGAACCGCTCGAGACGCTGGACCAGAAGCCGAGGCGGTCCTTCGTCGCGTGTCGGAGGGCGAGTTGGCTGTGGGGCAAGCGTTCGAAGCGGTTATGAGCCTACTTAATCAAGAAGCAAAGCGTTACTGGACTCGCCTTCTGGCTGAGTCCGCGTCGGATCCGGAGGACCGAGAGATGCTGGTCAGAATTCATCGCGACGACGACCTAGTGCCCGCCCAGTCCGCAGCCCGAAAGGCGATGAAACTCATCGACGCAGTCAGCTACGGACCTCAGGTGGAACTGGAGTAGGCATCTGGCGCTTCGAGTTGAAGTTAAACGAGTTGTAGAACCTTGTAAAAATTACACACCCAGCTTTCGCTATCCGTGAAACACCACATCGGGAGAAAATATGCTTTATGAGAGTGCGTTGGTTGGAGCGTTCAATTATCTGTGGGGCCATCGCGATGCGAGCGCTGGCAAACCGCCGTCTATCCCCATCCTGAGCAATGCTCAAAATCCGTTGGATCATCTCTTAGGAGATATGATTGGCAGAGTGGAAGGTCGTTACTTTCTGATCGAATTTAAGGGCGCCGCACACGGTTTTTTCGATGAGGTACATGCCAAGGGGGCAAAGGCGGCAAGAACTAACTTGTACCAGCATTTGAGGAAAGACTCCGAATGTCGAAAATTTGCGCGCTTCGGCCACTTTGGCGCTTGGTCAGACGGAACTCTCCGGTTCGCGCCCTATGCCCATGTCGTGGGACCCGGAAGCTACGCCAGTGCACAATATCATGAACTTGATTTCGCAAGTTTCGAGGCGGACTTCGAACAGTTCTACGCGCAGATCAATTGCGGCGACCTCACGCCATTTACACAGCACGATGTTCTGTACGCGAACGGTCTAGGTTTGCCAGCCGATGCAATGCTCGAATATTTCGAATGCATTCTGCAGCAGTTCCCTGGCGTGGTAGCCCCCTCGGAAGAGGCCAAGGCGATCTTTGGATTTTGGAGTCCAGTTACCGCTTCGATCGTCGCTGTTCCCACGAGTTTTGAAGGGCTATTGTGGTCGTTCGAAGAAGCTAAGCGCTTAACACAAAAGCAAGAAAAAACCTCCATCCGGCGCGACTACCGTCCATAGATTAGGTTATAAGCTTTCGACTTAGGGAGCGCGAGTGACGTTCTCGCGTGAGGCGACTTTCCTGTGCTTGTACAAGAGCGAAACGGTTGAATGTGGCTTATCAAAATGTGGATAGAGCTGGTTCAGCGATTCTTGAGAGAAACTATCCCAATAACAGCATTCTTAAAGACAAGAACACCCCTATAAGGCTATGTCTGGTTTGGGGCAAATCCAGCCTGTCGTAGGGCACGCTGGATTTTCCATCTGGCAACCTACTATGCTGGTCCGAACGGCCGGGTTCGGCCAGAAGCAATCATTCCCAAGGAGCCTAAAATGCTTGGAGATATAGAGTGGCGCGCTCTTGCCGAGCAGTATTTGCTTCTGTTATCACAACAGTGGAGAGAAGAGCTAGCATAAGCAGCAGCAAAAGAATATCGCGAGCCGGATTGCGTCTGGTGGCTTCGGTGACGCGGAGTAAATGCTGATACTAGCCAGGCTTTTGAAAAGTGGCTTGTGCGATTGAACACTTCTGAACAGAATTGAAATTGGCTTTATTCAAAGTGAGAAGCAGTTGACCTCTTTTTCTAGTCCACCACTTCATTTTCCCCCATGCCCTCGGAAAAGCCCATAGTAGCAATTTAAAACAGTCACAGGGATGTACGGTCAACTCGCCGTAACGTCCACCTAGGAATGCTTGGACGGACATATACAACGCTGCAAGCGCCACCCACTACCCGACTAAACGCCCACAACGCGCAGTAATGCTGGCAAAGATACCGACTCGACACACGCCTGCTCAAGAATCCAAACTTCAATCTTCGCGTGCCAGACACGAAGCAGGTCAAGCGGCCGGCGAATGTAATTTTGCTCGCGCACCCCTTGCGGCGCGTGTCCTTGAATCTGCGCGGCGATGCCATTCGGCATTTCGATCCACTCGCTTAATGTGGCAAATGAGCGTCGCAGGCCATGTAGGGTAAGCTGCGGCAAATTTGCCACCGCGACGGCCTCGTTATGCGCGATTCGCGGCTCTGCGATATGTCCTGATGCGGAGGCTGGACTGGAGAAAACAAAGGCATTCCTGCGCGGCAGGTTGGCCAGGAGCTGAGCAACGAAAGGAGTCAGCGGGACCATCCGAAAATCCTCGACCTTGTCGGACAGTTTGATACTGCCCCACTGGAAATTCACGTCCGCCCACTTCAGTGCCGCGAGCTCCTCGCGCCTGGCGCCGGTGAGCAGCAGAACTTGCAGATAGGCGGCAATTACCGGGTTTCCGATCTTGCGCACTGCGCTGAACCATGACTCCAGCATCTCGCGTTGGAGAACGTCATGGCGCCGCTTCTCTTTACCCAGGCTCTCGCGCACTCGCGCGCTCTTTGTCGGATTTGAAATAGCCCCTTGATTCACCAGACACAGCCTATGCGTTATTCTTACGGATAGGAATAGGACTGTGCATATGACTAGGAACAAGCAAACAATCGAGGTGGTGACGGTGGGCCAGGAGCGCCGCAGGCGCTGGTCTGCCGAGGAAAAAGCGGCGCTGGTGCGCGAGACTTACGAGCCAGGCATGAACGTGTCGCTGGTCGCTCGCAAGCACGGCGTCGGTGCAAGCCAGTTGTTCAACTGGCGTAAGCTCGAACGGGAAGGCGCGCTAACGGCGGTCACTGCTGGCGAATCGGTGGTACCAGCGAGCGAACTGGCCGCTGCACGCGCGCAGATAGCCCAGTTGCAGCGCATGCTCGGCAAGAAGACGATGGAGGCGGAAATCCTGAAGGAGGCCGTCGAGTTTGCTCGCGAAAAAAAGTGGATTGCGCGCTCGCCCTTGTCGGGCAAGGACGACCAGTGAAGCCGGTCTGCTCTGCCCTTGGCGTAGCGCGCTCACACGTAGCCCAGTTGCTGGTTCGTCCCGCGGACTGGATCGACGGGCGTACCACTCAGACGTTCCACCAACCTACCGACGCCATCCTGGTCGACGCCGTGCGCGCCGAGATTACAGCGCTGCCGACCTATGGCTACCGCCGGGCTGGCGCTCTGGTCAACCGCACGCGCGCCTTGATGGGCTTGCCAGCAATCAATCACAAGCGGTTTTATCGCGTGATGAAGGCGAACAGTCTGCTGCTACCCAAGGCGCCGAAACGCCCAGTGAGCAGCCGCGTGCACAATGGCGCGGTGGCGGTGGACGAACCCAATCAGCGCTGGTGCTCGGACGGCTTCGAGATCGCCTGCGACAACGGCGAAGTGGTGACCGGTGTGTTCATGAAGGATTGCTGTGACCGAGAAATCATTGCCTGGCGTGCGTGGGCCGAACGTGGCCTGCCTGGCGAGCCCGTGCGCGACATGCTGGTGGAAGCGGTCGAGACAAGATTCGGCCAGGCCAGCGTCGGCTCGACCCGGCTGGAATTCTTGAGCGACAACGGCGGCGCCTATCGAGCCCATGAAACGCACGCGCTGGTGCGCGCACTTGGGATTGAACCGGTGCATACACCGGTATGCAGCCCGCAGTCGAACGGCATGGCCGAGAGCTTCGTGAACACGTTTAAACGGGACTACGTGAACTTGATGGACCGCAGCAGCGCAGAAATCGTTCTGGCTCAACTGCCAGACGCCTTTATGCACTTCAACGAGGTCCATCCGCATTCGTCGCTGAAATGGAAATCGCCTCGCATGTTCAGGAGGGAGCTGGCGCGCCGGGCTCAGGAAAGCGGCGCTAACTAAACGATTGGCTGTGTCTGGTTATATTGGGGCAAGATCAGATTGCTAGTGACTATGCTCGAATACGTCTTGTGCGAAGCGCACCAGTTCATGAAGGCCTTGAGCAGTCGCCATGCCAGCCGTGCGCTGGATGGACGGGTCTTTGCTTCCTCTCGCGCCCAGGCTTCAACGCGCTCGTTTGTCAGATCGATGAGGCGGAGCGAGGACAAGGACCAGAGCGGACCGGCTTTCGTCAGCGCCGGACTGCGTTTCCGAGGCTGGCCGCCATCCTGAATGATCTTTCGATGCGCGGCAATATGATGTTCTGACCAGCCTGCTTCTCGCGTGGCAATGCGATCGGCAATGTATTCAGGCCAGACGCGGCCCAGGGTCACGGACTCCCGCAGCTGCTTTTCCTGTTCAGCCACAACGGCAGCTTCCTGCATTGCGCGCGCGTCGCGCTCTGCAGCAAGCGCATCTTCCCGCACCTTTCGTGGATCCTGCCCGTTATCGAGCAGGACCTTGAGGCGCCGTGCTTCGGCCTGGGCCTTGGCAATGTCCCATGTACGAGGATCACCGATCGTCAGCCGGATGGTGGCGCCGTCCAGCTTACCCTGAAAAATATAGGACTTTGCGCCCTTCGAAGTCACCCGCAAACCGAGGCCTGGTGAAGCGGTATCCCAAAGGAATGACTGACTTTTTCCCACCTCACAGGCGAACTCCTCTACCCTACCCGCCGCGAACTTTATTTTTTTCACTATTACCTCAAAAAGACGTGCTGTGTAACCGCCATGTAACCCAAATGGTAGCATAACGATCAACAGTCATCTGCATAAAATAAAAATGAAAATCACGTAAGCTTTTGATTTATAAGAATATCCTTGAAATTTTCAACAACCTTCAACATTCCTGAATACCGACTTGCGATGATTTGTAATCATCAGGTGGCCAGTTCGAAACCGGCAGTCGGCACCAAGAACATGTTTTACCCTGTATCATGCAGTCTCAAAGCCCGCTCGCCTTAGGTGACGCGGGTTTTTTGTTGTTTCACGCCAAGTTATGCCATAACATAAGATACCAACAAAAAGATGGGATTTATGTTGGTATCAGCCGTTAGCGAAAATCAGCATATCAACAGAGGCGAAGCAATCGCATTAACCGATACGGCCATCCGGCTGGTGAAGCACAGCGGCGCACGCGCCGGCGACAAACTCAGCAACGGGGGTGGCATGTGCTTGCTGGTCACAGCGACGTCGAAGTGCTAGCGTATGAACTATAGATTCAACGGCAAGCAGAAGACCTTGGCCCTCGCTCACTCGCCCAAGCGCGGTCTCGTAGGGGTGAAGCACGCAAAATACTAGCACTAATCTTGCCCGTCGATCCCAGCCATCGAGCACCATTTGCGTACCAGTGGAGTCGGCAATGTCGGCTGGCGTCAGGTTCATCGCTAGCAAGCGGCCATCCGTGTCGACTGAGATATGGCGTTTGCGCCCGCTGAGTTTCTTGTTGGCGTCATAGCCTCGCGTTCGTGCCTCTGGCGCCTTCACGCTCTGGCTATCAACAATACCGGCACTCGGCAATACCTCCCGCTCATTGCACAAGCGATCAAGCATCAGAGCCAAGTCATGAAGGGTACGAAACAGCATGCGCCGCTCACATCCGGACCGTACCATGTAACGCAGCGCATCGATCACCGTGCGCAAATCTGTCTTGCGAGGTCTTCCCGTCTTCGCTTGCTTTGGCAACAGCGGTGCGCTCCAGAACATCAAAGATGCTTTGACCCGAAAGTTGCTATGAAATTTTTAAACCGTCACTGAGAAGTCACTGGACATGTGAATTGCAGATTATATGTAGCGATGGCGATCCCCTCTGGCATAGGATAACTGATCCGCAGTCAGACACGGCTCAATCAACGGACGTTACACTGCGTGATGCCATCCGTGGGGCGGCCGTTAATAACCCACTTTGAATATTTTCTCGCCACTTCGTAAGATATGTGCTCGTAGCAATGGCCCGTTCGATTCTATCTCGCAATGGGTGATAACCTGACCAGTAATCGTTTCCGTTCATTTCCCGGTCCCAGATATCCTCCCACCACGTAGATCGCCCTTTTCGGAGAAACAACCTTGGGTTGGTATTTCCTTCCACCAATAAAGACATATCTTCTCGCGTCAATTGGTGCCCGACGATACGAATCTCGAATCGCCCTGCACTGCGCCGTTTGTAAAGGAGCTCCAACGTAACGAAAAGCGACATCAAATCTGCCTCGCCAGAAGCACCAATCACCTCTGAGACATGAATGGGGGTATGATAAATTTGAAAGTGATCACGCTTGGATTCCTTCACAATATACAAACCGCCAACGTCATCCATTTCCCGAATCAAATGTAGCGCTTGCAATTGGTCTTCCTCATCTTTCCAATTCAACAATAGATCTGCAGCCTCGCCCGGATTCCTCGGCAGTTCTTCAAACTCAACTGAATAAATATGCCCATCTCCATGCTGCAACCATTTAGCTTCAACTCCGAATAATTCGGCAATATCCAATAGATTGGTGAATGTCGGAGCCTTCTTGCCAAGAAACCAATCTTCAACTTCTACTGTGTGATCTTGACCGAGCATCTGAGCAACGTGAGACGGACGAACTGCGTCATAACGATCCGCATTAACCTGTGCAAGAAGGCGATTCAATCGCGTAGGAATCTCACCCGGCAAAAACTCTTTGTATTGCTTGCTGCTAAACACCGTTCGAAGCGCATTCTCAAAGTCCCTTGCGAGCGAGTCCCGCGCTTTCGCTTTAACATCGTCACCCGCCCCTTCCGGGCAAAAATATGTAATTGGATTTCGTTGGTGACGTAGATCAAAAGGCATGTTTTCGCCACTTGGTTCGCCATATGCGGTGTTCATTACTCCAACAATGCGGCTATGCCCGAGAGCTTTAAGAGCCCATCCGTATTCGATTAAGACGTTCGGATTTGGCGTTGGACGACTGTCGCTTCTGGTCCCAACAAAGGTCAGATCGGGAACAAAGACAGCCGCAGCATCTATCTTTCTAAGGATTGTTTCCACAATGGGTGGGGATCCGGCCACATTTCTCGTGTCGCGATCGAGCTCCAATCTTGGACGATCTCGCTCAGGTTCGAACATGTTTATGTCTTTTGAGATTTTCGAAATGGCACGCTCGAGTGCTTTCTCGATGAGGCTTCGGCCGGTTCGCGACTCTCTGTCCGATTGCCACGAAAAAAAAATGGTTGTCTTCGTCATAGTTGAGCTGTTAATGATTGAAATTACCCCCAGCAAGGTACCGTACGACCGGTGTAGTTGCTCGGTCTCTAATGGTTTACTGTACTTTACCGAATGGTGAGCGGTTAGAGAGACGATAAAAATAATTCATACAGTCCGCCGGTAGCATATACCTCCGGCCGGTCGGCCATCTTTCGATCAACGATCCAAACAGCGATAGTTCCTCTCATCGCGGCGTATCCGACGCTATAGCGAATTTTTATGAGGTGGGCAATGTCACGCAAAGTCATCAGAATTTCCGAACTAGCCAGCACTCCTGCAACTGGCAATCGTCCGGCAAAACCAGGATTACTCCAGTCAGTCCAGTGACAATCTGGCGCTGGGTCAGAGAATCCAAGTTCCCAAAGCCTTTACCCGCTGTTCACCGGCACATCCGACGCTGCGCTCGCGCATGCAGGCCCCTGGTTGGTCGACGTGGCGGGAGCAGCGCCTTCTTTTCTTGAAGATCTGGCCGCACTGGAGCAAGAAGCACCTTCCGTTACCTGGCTGTTCGCCGTACAGGACCTCGGCGGCCTGGCGCAGTTGCTGCAACTACACCTGGAAACACGGCTACCGGATGGCCGCGCAGCGCTGCTTCGCTTTTGGGATCCGCGCGTGCTGGTGAAGCTGGCACAAATATTTGAGCCGGCACAGCGCGAGGCGATGTTTGGCCACATTCATGAATGGCACTTGCTGCTCGACGGCAAGCGGGCAATCATAGGGAGGCGCAATGCTGACGTTTAGCGAGGAGCAATGGCGTGCAGTGCAGACCGGCGACACCACAGATTTTGTCATCGCAGTAGCAGACCAATTCTTGGCCAAGCGGGCCGACATGGCAATCCAGCCAGGCCGCATGGTCGTGATCGAGCGCATGCTGGCTGCGTACACGTACGCCATTCGAATCGATTTCAGGTCCACGCCACATATCGTACATCTGATGTATCTGGCGGCCGACGCGCCTGGGATTCATGACGACCCGCTGGTTGATGCCTACCTGCGCAAGCCTGGCGCCACGCCGGAACAGAGGTTCGACGAACTGATCGCGGTGATGGATAAAAAACTGGAAGGAGAGCACTAATGGCTGCGCTACCGATATTGGTAATACCAGCAGTCGTGGAGAAAATTTTGTTAGCCTTGGGTGTCGCCGCCGCAGGTGCCGTGCTCACGGACGATGCATTGCGCAAACGCAAAAAAGAGGCAGAACAGGCAAAAGACGCCCGCGTCACCCCCCTCGCGCGTGCCGAGACGCGAAGCGATACCAAAGAAAGATGCCGGTGCCCGCCAGACAAGGGGACGCTGATGGCTGTTCCACACAGCATGTCGCCAGCCGCACGCGACTACCAAGCGCGGATTACCGGCTTCCTGATTGGCATGGAATGGGTGTTTGAAGGAAAGGACTTTGACGGCTTCCAATCCCGCTTGTGCTTGTTGCAGGAAGCAAAAGCCGATTATGACCAGTTTTTTAAAGCAAACGGTGAACTTAAATACGATTTTCAAAAAAGTATTTTCCAGAACATGGTATTAAAACAGGCCACCGCCCAGTCCAATATTGTCAAGGATAACCCACCAGCCTCGCTAATCTGGTACTTTCAAACGCCACTCGCGTATGAACACATGCTGCCCAATTTAAGTGCACTGGGTATTACTACTTATTACATTCCATAATATTATGATAATAAAATCTTTGTTCAAACGCGATGCAGCGAACCCAACCATTGCGTTCCGACCTTCCGTCCAAAAAATCGCGACAATTATCCGCTTCTTGCAAAAAACTGAGGCGTTTGGAAAGAATTGGTTTCTGTCGCAGGAGACAGAAGCAGAGTCGTTTCTTTATCCGGTTTTCGATGCCTCGGGAGAACTCACCACTGCAGCCGAAGCCGTACTCGAGGCCGAGTTCAAGGGTGAGAAATTCCGATATCTCAGTGCCTGGAATGGCGAGCTCGGAGACGGTGATGGCGCGAGTATTGCGCTCGGGTTCAGCGACAGTGACTGGCCCTCTCGGAGTCTGGAGATCAGCGATCACGGTCAAGCCGCGAAACGGCTCGGCATTGATGGCGTAAAAGAGCTACTGTCCATTATCGCGGATTCCCTACGGCCGGTATTGATTACGGTTGCACGTAATCAGTATTTTAGAAAACAAGTCTTCAAGGATCGCCCAGGTGTTGGCTGGATGTTGTACCTGCCGCGTGTACTGACGACCCAGCAAGTGCCAGAAGCCCGTGCCTTGGTACCCGTCATGGCGACGGGCGAGCAAGGTAAAGACCAGCAGATCGGCACCATCATCGTCAGCGTCACCGACGAGCCTTTTTCTGATGAAAATCCCGAGCACGTGAAGATCGCCAACGCCATTGAAATTCGCCTGGTCGATCAGGACTTGCTGCCTCGCTATGTCGATATTTGATAAAGGATAGCTCTCGGCATGCGCGGCGCATTGCTGCACCGCGCAATGACTATCAGCACATTTAGGCGCAAGATGAGCACGTGCTTGCGCAAAGCAGGCTCCCGATGTCTGGCTTGCCTATCTGGGGGAATATCATGTCCGCACACACTTACAAGCTGATCGAACTGGTGGGAACGTCCACCGAAAGCAGCGATCAGGCGATACGCGATGCCATTGCCAAGGCGGCGCTGACGGTCAAGCATATGGACTGGTATGAAGTGACGGAGTCGCGCGGCCATATCGTCGATGGCAAGGTGGCGCATTTCCAGGTCACGCTCAAGGTCGGCTTCCGGCTCGAATAAAGGGATCGAGCAAGGCAGGCGGCGCGCTCAGCGCCGCCCAGGTACTCCCCGGCTTTCCAGCCACTCCCGGCCGCCGCTGTCCAGCGCGGTCTCAATCACCTTTTCCGGCAAGCTGTAGACGGTCGCCCAGCTGGCGCGGCCGTCCTGCGTGTTGGCGGGAAAGCTGTGCGTCTCGATCGGCCAGTGGTATTTGCGTTTAAGCGCTTTCACGATGGCGGCCAGCGAGACGCGGCCTTGCAGCGGTTCGGCGCCGGACTGGTCGCGGTTCGACAGCAGCACGGCCAGGACTTGGCCGCGGCCCGTGCGTGCGCCGGGGAAGGTGGGGGTTTTGTTTGCCATGGCCTATTTTACCGGGCAATTATCGGCGCGAGGCGATGTGCCGCACCTTTGATCTGGCGCAAACGCCGCATCGGCTTTGCGGCCACGATAGACGTTTCGACAGGTTGCCAGTGCCCCTCTGGCAGCCTGGTCCTACCATCACGGGGCACAGGAGCCTATCATGCACAGCCTGAACATCCACGCCATGCAATGGCAGCCCGTCGCCGATATTTCCGCCGTCAATCCGCTGCTGCCCGATGACCTCGCCTGCTTTCGCGAACTGCGCGACGTGCTGCAACGCTACGGCGCCCTCGACCGTTTTGGCATTTCCCTGATCCACCGCCATTTCGACATCGCCGATGACGAGGAATTGATGGAGTACACGGATGCGGAAGCACGCACCCTGACGGTAAAGCCTGTCAAGAAAAGCGACATCGACTGGCAGCACACGACGATTACCAACTGGAAACTGACGGAAGACGAGGAAGTGGCCCGCATCGGTTGCGGCTGCGCGCGCAACTCGGGTGGCCACCTCGGCTATCACCGGGGCACCTGAAAGCGGCGTCGGCCTTTCTTACACTTTGCTTCCGTCGGCTCAGTCCGCTTTGCGCAAGCCCTTGATTCAATATGCTTTTTTTGTGTGGCACGCAAGCTGCTTATCACTGTCTACGAGATGAATCCAGGCAGGTCATTCTGGATTCTTTCTCCCCCGGATTTTCCGAGACTGACTACGATAAGAGGCTGCGATGAACGTCGATCACACACGAAGCAAAACCCTGGGTTGGCTGGGCGCACTGGCGGCGGCAAGCTTGCTGGCCAGCGGCCAGGCGCAGGCCGGCGCGTACGGCCTGTCCGTCAACGAATTGAACTCTTTCCGCATCACCACCAGCGCCGGCGCGCTGTCGCTGGCCGGCGCCAATCGCAATGCCAGCGACAGCGCCTTTTTCGAGGGCGGAGTGGCCGTCAATCCGCGCGCCGTCAATACAGGCCCGGCCGCCAACGCCGATGTGCTGCAAGTGTGTTCAGGCAGCGGTTGCGGCGGCTTGCCGCAAAATAACTACGCGCCCAGCCCCAGTTCCACTCTGGAGTTCGCACGCGGCGATGCGCACGCATTCGGCAACATGCTCAATGGCGGCTCCACCGTGCGCGCCGTTGCGGAAGCACAGCGCAACACGGTCGGCGCCGCCACGGCCACGGCTGGCGACACGCTCACCGGCTCCGTCAATCTGACCCTGTCGAGCGCCGGCTTCATCACCTTCAACTTCATGGGACGGCGCGATCTGCGCACCAGCGTGACGACCATGGGTGACAAGTCGAGCGTATCGATCATGGATATCTTCAATATCTCGTGCAATACGTCCAGTCCCGTGGGCTGCCTGTCGAACGCGAATGCCGATGGCGTGATCTTCCAGTTCGCGCCCGATGGCGACGCCAGCAATGGCAGCGACGTCAATGGCAACCATACGGTCGGCAGCCTCGATCCCTTCAGCCTGAACATGACGGCAGGCACCAACGACCCGGCCACCTCGCGCGCCTTTGCGAATGGTTTTGCGATGTTTTCCCTGACGTCGAATTTCGCCCTGCCCGCCGGCAGCTACACCTTGAACTTTTCCAAGTCCACGCGTACCGACATCGTCGTCATCGAGCCTTTGCAAGTACCGGAGCCAGGCACCCTGTTCCTGCTTGGTACGGGACTGGCAGCCCTGGCTTTTACGCGCCGCCGCCAACCGAAATAATTCGCGGCATGAAAAACACGCGGCGCCCGTAAAAGGCGCCGCGTTTTTTTATGCCGATAACGATGTTTTAACCGAGCCGTGCCAGCGCCCGGCGCGCCAGTTTCAATTGCTGCAGATAATAGCGGTGCAGCATGGCGGGATCGGTGAGGTCGCGCCCCAGTACCAGACGCAGCTCGCTGGCGGGACAGTCGGCGGCCTGGGTCTGTACTTGGGCGCCCAGCTGGCGGGCCAGCTGGCGCGCCGCCTGTTCCTGCGCGGGCCGGTATTCGACGCGCGTGCGCGCCACCTGGAAGCTGGTTTCATTGGCCAGGCGCACCACTTGCACGGGCGCACCAGCCAGGCTGCGTGCCAGCGCGGCGGCCAAGCCAGGCACGCCGTTGCCGTTGACAATTTCCAGGCGCGGATGCGGCGCGCCGGCTGCCGGTGCAAGCGCCACAGACACCGACGCGGCAGCGGGCACGCTGCGCACGACGGCCGACGGCACGCGCCGCAGGCGGGCCATGCCATCGCTCTGCGTGATCTCCACGCGCGCCATGGCGGGTGCATCCGGCACAGGCTCGGGCACAAGCTTCGGCGGCGCCTCGCCACGCAACAAGGCCATGTCGCGCCGCACATCGTGTTCCTGCAAGCTGGCCGCCTGGTGCCGCATGACGGCGGCGCGCTCGTGCTGCCCCAGCCGTTCGAGCACCTGCGCCAGATGCCGCCAGGTCAGCGCATTGAGCGGGTCGAGCAGACAGGCCTGTTCCAGCGCAGTCAACGCTTGCGCATCGCGCCCGCTCAAATAATAGGCATGTCCGAGATTGCTGAACAGATAGGCCTGCCGCGGCTGCGGCATGCCCGCCTCCTGCGTCAAGGCCAGCCAATGGGCGATCGCCGCGTCGTGTTCGCCGCGCTGCGCATGCAGCACGGCCAGGCCGTTGCGCGCGTTCACGTGGCGCGGCGCATGGCGCAGGGCCTGCTCATAGGCCGTTTGCGCCGCAGGCAGGTCGCCCCGCTCGAAATGCTGGCGCCCCGCCGAATAGGCGGCATCGGCGTCGGGCCACGCCGCCACCGGCACGTGGGCCAGCTGCGTGGTACAGGCGGCCAGGCCCAGGCAGGCGCAGGTGGCGGCCAGGCGGGAAATCGTCAAGCGCATGGTGACTCCTTTCAGCGGCTGGCCATGGCCGGCACGAGCACGCGATAGACTTCGATCACGGCCGGCCCCATGAGCACCAGCATCAGGGTGGGAAAGACGCAAAAGATCAGCGGGAACAGCAGTTTCAGGGCGATCTTCGCTGCCGCCTCTTCTGCAAGCAAGCTGCGCTTGCCGCGCAGGTTTTCCGAATGCACGCGCAGCGAATCGCCCATGCTCGTGCCGAAGCGTTCCGATTGGATCAGCATGGCGACCAGGGTGTCGACGTCTTCCACGCCGCTGCGCAGGGCCAGGTTGCGCAGCGCCTTTTCCTTGGAAAAGCCGGCGCGCATTTCCATCAGCACCAGCTGCAACTCCTGCGCCAACACCACGCTCTTGATATGGATTTCGCCCGACACCTTCACCAGCGCGCGCTCCAGGCTCAGGCCCGCTTCCACGCAGACGGTCAGCAAGTCGAGCGCGTCGGGGATGTTTTCAAAGATGTCGCGCTGGCGCCGCTTGGCCGTGCTAGCCAGCACCAGGTTGGGCAGGTAATAGCCGATGGTGGCGCTGACGCACAGCAGCAACAGCAGCACGCTGCGCAGCTGCGCCGCCATGGCGCTGGCCGCATACAGGCCCAGCACGGTGGGAAACAGCAGGGCCAGCACGGTCTTCGCCGCAAAATACAGGGCCGGTGCGCTGGCTTGCCGCCAGCCCGCGTTCATGAAGCGCGTACGCAGCGGCGAACGTTCCCAGCCCTCTTCCGGCAGCGACAGCTTGCTGAACGGCTGCGCCACGCGCGCCACCCTCTCCACCCAGCCATTTTCCACCACCGCCTCGCTGGCGGCAGGCGCCGTGGCGCCAAACAGGCGCTGGCGCAAAGTGCCAGGAAAGAAGATCACCCACGCCAGCAGGGCCAGCGCCACCACCACGGCAAAGACGATCACGAGAAACAGCAGTTGTGCACCGCTCATAGCACCTCCTGTTTTAGATGCGGATGCGGATCACATTGCGCATCCAGACCACGCCCAGCGCCACCATGCCGGCCGCGTACCACAGCAGTTTGATGCCGCTGGGATCGGTCCACAGCAGGCGGATGTATTGCGGGTTGACCAGCGCCATGACGCCGATCATCACCACCGGCATCAGGCCCAGCACCCAGGCCGACATGCGTCCCTCGGCCGACAGCACGCGCACCTGCCCCAGCAGCTTTAGCCGGGCGCGGATGATGCGCGCGATGCTGACCAGCACCTCGGCCAAATTCCCCCCCGATTCGCGCTGCACCAGCACGGCGATGACGAGGTAGCGCAAGTCCGTCAGCGGAATGCGCGCGGCCAGGTTTTGCAGCGCCTCGTTCATCGGCACGCCGTAATTGATCTCTTCGTGCGCCATCTTGAATTCGCCGCTGATCGGCTCATTGAGTTCATCGCCGACCATCTGCAGCACGTTCGAAAACGAGTGCCCGGCGCGCAACGCGCGGGCCAGGAAATCGGCCGCTTCCGGCAGTTGCGCCTCGATCTTTTTCAGCCGCGCCGCGCGCGCGCGCAGCACGCACAAACACGGTGCGCTCACGGCGCAGGACAGTAGCAGCAAGGCGCCGGGCATGGGCATGGAGCATGCCGCCAACAGCAGCAAGGCCGCCAGCAGCAAGGCGCCGGTGCCGCCCAGGAACTGCGCCACCGACCAGGACAAGCCCGATTGCAGCAGCAAGCGGTCAAGCCGCGCCGCCTGCGGCAGGCGCCGCAGCCAGCGCTCGAGACCGGGCGAACGCGCATAGCGGCGCTGCTTGAGGATGGAGACCCGCTCGCCGCCGCCCTCGCCGCGCGCCGCCATCAGCCGCAAGCGCCGGTTGATGCGCCGCGCCGCGCTGCCGTGCGTGCCCGACCACCACAGCCAAACGCCCTCCACCATCAGGATGCAGGCGGCGAACAGCAGCACGGCAAAGCCGTAGAAGACCAGGTCCATGGTTCCCTCCTTACTCGTAGATGCGGTCGGGGTCGAACACGCTGTCTGGCACGGGCGCGCCGAACATGCGCAGCCGTTCCGTAAAGCGCGGCCGCACGCCCGTGGCGCAGAAGTGGCCCTGCACCTTGCCGTCGGCATCGACGCCCGTCTGCTCGAAGCGGAAGATTTCATGCATGGCGATGATGTCGCCTTCCATGCCCGTCACTTCCTGCAGGCTGACCAGCTTGCGCGCGCCGTCCGTCAGGCGCGACACTTGCATCACCACCGTCACGGCCGAACAGATCTGCTGGCGCGTGGCGCGCGGCGTCAGGTTCACGTTGGCCATGCCGACCATGTTTTCCAGCCGCGCCAGCGCGTCGCGCGCCGTGTTCGAGTGGATGGTCGCCAGCGAACCCTCATGGCCCGTGTTCATCGCCTGCAGCATGTCGAGCGCCTCGGCGCCGCGCACCTCGCCCAGGATAATGCGGTCGGGCCGCATGCGCAGCGCATTGCGCACCAGCGCGCGCTGGCTCACTTCGCCCTTGCCCTCGATATTCGGCGGGCGCGTTTCCAGGCGCACCACGTGCGGCTGGCGCAGCGCCAGTTCGGCCGCATCTTCGATGGTGACGATGCGTTCGCTGCCGGGAATGAAGCCGGACAGCACGTTGAGCAAGGTCGTCTTGCCGCTGCCCGTGCCGCCCGAGATCAGGATGTTGACCTTGGCCTGGCCCAGCGCCTGCAGCACCTGCACCATGGGCGGCGTCAGGCTTTTGTAATCGAGCAGGTTGGCGATGGTGAGCGGCTGCACGGCAAAGCGCCGGATCGACAGGATCGGTCCATCGACGGCCAGCGGCGGAATGATGGCGTTCACGCGCGAACCGTCAGGCAGGCGCGCGTCGACCATCGGGCTCGATTCGTCGACCCGCCGTCCCACGCGCGAGACGATCTTTTCGATGATCTTCATCAGGTGCGCATTGTCGTGGAAGGTCACGTCCGTCAACTGCAGCCGCCCGCCCCGTTCCACATACACCTTGTCGCAGGTATTGACGAGGATGTCTGACACGCTGGCATCGGCCAGCAGGGGTTCCAGCGGGCCAAAGCCCAGCATCTCGTGCTGGATGTCGAGCACCAGGCTATGCCGCTCATGCTGGTTCAGCACGATGCGCTCTTCCTCGATCACGCGCTGCACCAGCAGCGCCAGTTCGTGCTTGAACTGCTCCGCCGTCAGGCGTTTTAACCGTTCCAGGTCGATACGGTCGAGTATCGTCTGGTGCATGGTTTTTTTCAGTTCCTGGTAGGCGTGCAGCGCCAGCGCGCCTTGTCCATTCGTGGCGGGGCGCACCGTTTCATTCGCCGCCAGGCGTTCGCGTAAAGTCATCTCGGCTCCCATGATGGCTCCCGGCGGGAGCCTTGACATCGTTCATCGGCGACCGCGTCAAGCCTCGCTACGGCTGAACAAGCGGTCGAACAGGCCGCGGCTTTCCGTCACGCGGCGCGCCGTCACCAGTTCCACCAGTTCGGCCAGGCTGCGCGCCACGGCGCTGGTGCGCGACAGCTGCAGCAGCGGAATGCCCTGGTTGACGGAGTCTGTGGCGGCGATGTAATCGTTGGGCACCGTGTGCACCACTTCCGCGCCCAGCGCCTGTTCCAGGTCCGCCAAGCGCAGCCGACCGCCCTTCTCATAGCGGTTGACGATCAGGCGCAGGCGCTCGCCCGGATAGCCGAGCGAACGGAAAATGTCGAGCAGGCGGCGCCCGTCGCGGATATCGGGCAAGGCCAGCTGCAGCACCGGATAGATGGCGTCGGCGTTGTCGAGCGCGCGCAGCGACAGCGCATCGATCTGGCGCCCCACGTCGAGCACGATGTAGTCGTAGTGCTGGCGCGCCACGGCAAGGATGCGGTCCATGTGCTCGGGCTGCATGTCGACCTTGTGCGAAGGGTCGTCGGCCGCCGCCAGCACGCCGAAGTTCGGCGTCACGTGCACCAGGCACGAGGCAAGGAAGGCGCCGTCCATGCGCGCGATCTGCGCGCAGATGTCGGACAGGGTCATGGCCGGCTTCTGGTCCGACACGTACAAGGTGGCGTCGCCGAACTGGCCGTGCAGGTCGATCAGCAGCACCTTGCAGCCGGCCAGGCTGGCCAGCGCATAGGAAAAATTCGTCGACAGGAAGGTGGCGCCGCTGCCGCCCTTGCACGAGATGAAGGCGAGGACTTTACCGTCGCGCATCTGCGTCACGCCGGCCTGGATATCGACCCTGTCCATCGCCTCGTGAAAGGCCTTGTGCACCAGCGGCAGCTGCAGCACTTCGCGCATGCCGGCGCGCATGGCGCGTATCAGCACATCCTGCTGCTGGCCGCGCGTGAGCAGCATCAGCACGGCCAGCGGATACTGGCGCGCCAGGCGCTCGAGCAGGTCGGCTTCATCGGCATCGATGCCGCTGGCGTCGACAATCACCAGTTCCGGCGCTTCCGGCAGCATGCGTTCGACGGCGTCGCGCAGGCCGCTGCGCCGTTCCAGCAGGCGCAGCACGGGCATGCGGGCCGCCCCCTGCGCGGCAATTTCATCGTGCAAGCTGGCGTCGCGGCTAATCATCAAGGCTTTCATCGCACTTCCTCGCTTCTTTCAGGTCTACACATTCGGCTGCGCCGTCAAGTGGCGCTCAGGGACAAAAACCGGGATTGTCCGGATAGCCCAACGACTCGGCCACCGCCATGGTGGCGCCGTTGGGCAGGCGCACGGCGCCTGCTCCGGAGGGAAACATCACGTTCAGCAGCGGCAGGATGGGCCGGTATGGCACGCTCTCGCAACGCCCGCCGTCGCCAGGCACGCACAGGCGTGCGCGCACGAAACGGATGCAGCTGGCGCCATGCGGGTCGTCCAGGCAATTGATGCGGTTGCGTTGCGGGCAGCCCGGCAATACCGTCACCGGCACGGCCGCCAGCGCGGCGCCGCTGCTCGACTGCGACAGATAATCGATGCGCACATACGCGTCGTTGATACCACCGCCCAGCGGCAGCACACCCGGCGCGGCGCGCAGCACGGCGTGCGCGCGTACGGCCTGCAGCGCGCTTGCATTGCTGAAATCGGTGACGGCCGCGCCGCGCGCGGCACGCCGGGTAATCTCGTGCACCATATTCCATAGGTACACGGCGCGCGCCAATTCCAGCATGGCGAACAGGAAGAGCAGGAACAACAGCGCCAGCATGGCGAATTCGACGGCAAATACGCCGCCCTGGCGCTGGCGGCGCAGGCGCAGGTTAATTGACATAGCGCAATGTCGCGTTGGAACGCAAGGGGATAGGCGCCAGCTGCGGCAGCCACGCGCGCGTCAGGTCGGGCAAGAAGACGATGGGCATGTCCACCGACACCTTGATATGCACCTGCTGCGGCGGCGTCGCGTAATTGCCGCAGTTGTAGGAATCGTCGGCATAGGTACAGTCCACGCTGACCCGGACGGACTCCATCGTGGGCCAGCTTTCCGCCATCGCCTCGACCACCATCTGGCGCGAAAATGCGACGCCCTGGGTCGCCGTGCCGATACTGGCCATCTGCGACAGCGGCATGGTCGCCAGGTAGCGCGCCGCATCGTGCGTACTTTTCTGCAGGGCCGTGTACACCAGCAGAGCGCGGCCGAACAGCAGCACGAAGGGCAACAGGCCCATGAAAAACAGCATGATCAGCGCCAGCTCGATGGCGGCGACACCATGCTGGCGGCGTGGCGCGCGGCAGGGCGGCCTCATTGCAGCAACTCCGCGGGGCCCATCAGCGCGCCCTCGGCCGCCAGGCCGTCAAATTCGGCGCTCAGCACGCCATTGGTAGCCGGCGCCGTCATGAAGAAGCGGCCGATGCCGCGCACTTGCGCCAGCACGTCGCTGCCTGCCGGCAGAGGGCAGGCCAGCAGGGGAATATGCAGCAGGCGCCGCTGCGCCACGCCCGTGTTGCCGGTCGGCGCCGTCTGGAATCCAAGCGTCTGGTAGGGCGGCGTGGCAGGATAGCCGGACTTGGCGGCCGGCGCGGCGGGCAGGGCCGGATACAGCTTGGGCCAGTCGCTGGTGGCAAACGGCAGATAGCCGCCGGCCGGCTTCACGCTGCTGTACTTGACCGCCCTGCCAAACGACCACAGCGGCCCGTAACTGCCGACGGCGGGCGGCGTCGCGTTCGATTCCGGATCGGCCACGGACAGCAGCGGATTGCCGGTGCTCAGGGCGCTCGGCGCGTCAGGCGTGTTCGTCATCCACCAGTTCGCGGCCGCATTCGGATAGGCGCGGATATTCGTGTCGGGCGGCGACGTGACGGGATGGCAGCCGCTGCCCGCGTGCAGGTTGAAGCGTGCGTTGAAGGCCGGCCACAAGGTGGCGGGAAACGGCCGGTGCACGTGCACTTGCGCGCTGCCGATGCGCGGGTACAGCACCGTGCCGCTGCACACAAACGGCAGCACGCTGGTCTCGCCGACCTGCAGCGACGGTCCCACCACACCCGGCTGGCCCAGGGGATTGAGCACGAAATGTTCGGCCGCCGGGCCGTTCGGATTGAGTTTCAACAGGTTATACGCCACGCCGCGGCGAAAGCCATATTCCAGCAGCTCGACGGCCGGCAGCAGCGCCGCATTCGTACGCGCACTGGCCGCGCTGGCCGACAGCGCGCAAACGGCCAGCGGCGTCAGGTTCAGACTGGTACGTCCCGCCACGGCGCGCGCGCCCGTGTCCAGCGTGCGTAGCGCCGGCGACCAGGCGCCCAGGAACGCCGTCGCCACCCGCCCCAGCGACGGCTCATTGGCCTGCGTATCGATGCGCACGAACAGCGCCGTGGCCGCATCGGGCACAGCGCCCGCCGCATGCCATTCGCTGGCGGGCGCGTCGGGCACGCTGGCGAAGCGGATGCTGGCGTCCGACAGGATGGCGCCCTGCATGCGGCGCCGCCATGCGCTCTTGTCGGCCGCGCTGCTCTTGGCCTTCGTCACGGCAGCAAGCAAGCCTTCTGGCGTGCCCACCAGTTCCGCAGCCGCCGCCAGCGCCGCGTTGTCGGCCAGGTTCTGCAATTCCGTCTTGCGGCCGATGACCTGGCCCACGTCGAGCGCCAGGCCGATAAAACCCAGCACCAGGATGAGCAGGATGGAAAAGGCGATCAGCATCGCCCCGCGCTGGCCCTGGCGTCTATTTGCCATTGCCGCCTCCCAGCATGAACTGCACCGGCTGCGGCGCCTGGCCGTTCGGTTCGACGAACGAGGCGCGGTAGCGCTGCATGACGGCGTGCGCGCTGGGCCCGTCCAGGCCGTCGGCAGGCTGGCGATTTCCCGCGCTGGCCGGATCGCGCACCTGCTGCGTCATGGCCAGGCGCACGGCGTCGCCGAAGCGCGGGTCCAGCTGCGGCGTGCTGCTGTGTGCGCAGGCGGCCAGCTGCATGGCCAGAGTCAAGGCGGCCAGGCGCCGCAGCAATATCAGGAGCGAGTTCGGCATGGCGTGTCTCCCCGTCTCATTTCAACTCGAAGCCGTTGGCCGCGCGCGGTGGCGGCACGGACGGCGGCGCCAACGGCAAGGTGCCTTCCATCTTGCCGCGCAACATCAAGTCCGTGCGCGAAGGCGGCGCCAGCTGCGCCGTCGGCAGTACGGCGTCCGCCGGCAAAGGTTTCACGAGATGCGCGGTAATGACGAACAACAATTCCGTGCGGTCATGCTGGAAGTCCGTGCTGCGAAACAGCGCGCCGAGGATCGGCAGCTCGCTGAGCCACGGCACGCCCGTGATGTTGCTCACCTGGTTGTTCTTGATCAAGCCGCCGATGGCATAGCTCTGGCCGTCGTACAGCTGCACCGTGGTCGAGGCGCGCCGCGTGGTGATCACGGGCAAAATAGAACGTCCGCTGACGCCGGCGGCGGAAATGCCCACCCCCTCGCGCGACAGTTCCGACACTTCCGGCGCCACCTTCAAATTGATGCGCCCGCCCGACAGCACGGTGGGCGTAAAACGCAGGCCGACGCCATACTCGCGCTCTTCCAGGGTGATCTTGTTGTTGTCCTGGCCGACGGGAATGAATATCTTGCCGCCCGCCAGAAAACTGCCCTCCTGCCCGCTGATCGCCATCACCGTTGGCTCGGCCAGGATGCGCACCAGGCCATCCTGTTTCTGCGCCTCGATGGTCAGCTGCTGGCCATTCGACTTGCGCACGTCGAGCAGGCCATTGGCCGTGCCGCTCAGGAAATTCGACAGCAAGGTGGTGGCCCAGCTGCCGGACGCGAAGCGCAAGGTGGCGCCCACTTCCAGCCGTTCCAGCAGCGACTTCGACACTTCAGCGATCTGCACGGCCAGCATCACCTGCTGCGGCGCGCTGACGTCGAGCATATTGATGATGCGGCTGTTCGCACCACCAGCACCGCCAGCGGGCGCCGTGGCGGCCGCCGGCATGGCGGCAACGTCGGCGGGCTTGGGCAGCGCCAGCGGTGCGGTAGCGCGGCGCACATACGCGTGCGCCAGCTCGGTGGCGCGCAGCACGGCGCCCGCGTCCTGCACCGTGCCCGACAGTACCAGGGTGTCGGCCACGGCCGTGACGCGGATGGCTTTCTCTTCCGGCATCAGGGCCGCCAGGGTCGTTTGCAGGCCGGACGGGTCCATGCTGACGCTGACGTTCACCACGCTGCACACGCCGCTCCTGCCCTGGATGATCATGTTCGTGCTGCCCACGTCGACACCGACCACATATAAAGTGTCGGGCGCGACCAGCATGGCTTGCAGCATGGCCGGATTGCCGACGCTGCGGGCCAGCACGGCCTCGGGCAGGCGCAGCATGCTCGACTTGCCCACCTGCAGCTGCAAGTTGCCGGGCGTCGCCGCTTCGCCGCCGCAGCGGGGACCAGGATCGGCTGCCGCGCCGGCAAGCGGCAACAGCAGGCAGCACAGTGTCAGCAGGGCGCGGTTCATGAGCGTGTCCATGGTTGGCTAAAAACATTCGCGCGACTGGCGCGTCCCATCGATGACGGTGCTGCACTGGCGCTGTGGTTCCGGCGGCGCCTTCGCCACGCGCACCGGACGCGGCGCGGCGGCCAGCACGGGGGCGGCGGCAGGCACGGGAGCAGGCTCGGCGTCGTGCGGTCCGCCCAGCAAGGTCAGCTTGGTGGCGCCCGCCGTCACGCCCGGCTGCGGATCGACCTGGTTGCGCAGCACCAGCGACAGGCTGCCCACGCTGCGCGCCAGGTCCAGGTTTTCCGCCTGTTCCGGCGTCACTTCCAGGGTCACCGCGTTGACCACGCGCGGCTTGGTCTCGTCGCGCCCCACTTCCTGCGCCACGGCCAGCACGAGGATGCGTTCGAGCACGATCTTGGAAATGTTGCGGCTTTGCGGAAACGCGCGGTCGCCGGCATCTTGCTGGGTACTGACGATGATGTCGACATAGTTGCCCGGCAAGGCGAAGCCGGCCACGCCGATCACGTCGTTGACGCGCACGGTGATGGCGCGCCGCCCTTCCGTGATCAGGGCCGACAGGCCACCCAGGGTGCCGACGGGGGCCAGCTTGGCCTCGCTCAGCGGCTCGCCGCGCAGCACGCTGGTTTTCAGCACGCGTCCCGCCAGTTTTGCCGGGTCTTGCAGCGCGCCTTGCGGCAAGCTTTCCGCCGGCCACTCGGCCAGGCGCAGCATCTCGGGTGTCAGGCGCTGGCCCAGGTTGACATCGGTGGAGGCGACGACGATCTTGCCCTTGCCGGCCGGCGTCTGGCGCAGCAGCCAGTGCGAGGCCAGCAGCACGGCCAGCAGACCCAGCACCACGGCCAGGGCCATCATCAGGAGGGCGCGCCGGTTTTTCATGCGATACGCTCGCACAGGCTGGCGGCCGGCATGTCGCAGCTGGCAAACAGGCTGCTCCAGGCCTGCTCCAGGGCGGCCACCGTCAGGCGCGCTTCACAGCCGGCAAAGCCGGCGAAGTCGCCCATGCGCGCCAGCAATTCCTGCGGATAGCTGGCCAGCAAGGGCCGGCCCTGCGCGCCATGCAGCTGCAGCAGATGGTTCAGGACCAGCTCGTCGATGGCCATACCGGCCAGTCGGCATTGCTGGCGGAACAGGGCGCGATAGGCGTTCTCGGCCAGCGGCCCCACCTGCACCTTGTAGCCGATGCGGCGCAGCAAGGCGGCGTCAAACAGCTCGCCTGGCGGCACGTTCGTGGCCAGCACGAGGGCATTGTCGAACGGTACGCTGATCTGCACGCCGCCGGGCAGGCCCAGCTGGTCGCTGCCGCGCGCCAGCGGCTGCATCAGCCGCGTCAGCAATTCTTGCGCGCCCAGGCGCTGGCGGCCCAGGTCATCGACGATCAGCATGCCGTTATTCGCCCGCACATGGGGCGGCGCCTGGTAGCAGCCACCGCTGGCGTCATGGCGCAGTTCCAGCATGCCGGCGTCGAGCTCGGCACCCACGTGGATCACGGGACGCTGGCACAGCACCCAGCGGATATCCGTGCTGCGCCGTTCCAGCGCCTGCCGCGCATGGCTGACGTGCTGCGGCGCGGGCTGCAGGTGCTGGGCCGGATCGTACAACTGGATGATGTCGTGGCCGACGACGATGGCGTAGGGCACGGCGACGAGACCGTGCAGCAATTGGCCCAGCTGCAGCGCCAGGGTCGACTTGCCGCTGCCGGGCGGACCGTACAGCAGCAGCGAGCGTCCCGAATGCAGGGCCGCGCCGACCACGTCGAGCATGCCCGGCCCCGCATGGGCGCCACCGAGCACGGCGGCCAGGTCATCGCTGCCCACGCGCTGTTCCTGTGCCAGCCACGACTGGCGCGCCACCATGGCGCGGTACGCTTCCAGGGTGACGGGCGCGGCGCCGATATACGCGCAGCGTTCGAGGAAGGCGCTGGCGCGCTGCTTGCCGGCGCCCGTCAGCTGGTACTGCACGTCGATATCGGATTCGCCGCGCCAGGCCACTTCGGCCATCTGCTCCGTCACCATGAAATCGAGCACTTCGCGCAAGACATTGATCGACAGGCGCAAGCGCGTCGTCAGCACCGACAGGTGCGTCTTGCCGCCCACAAACATCAGCTTGGCAATCAATTCGACGACGAGGGGCCACTCGAGTCCCGTTTCACGCAAGCTCTTCGGCTGCGGCGGCAAGGGTGGCATCAGGTTCGCGTCGGCAGGGCGCGGCACGCTGTCGGTGCTCATGGAATAGTCGACCTCGGTCATGCTGCGTCTCCAAGCCGGTTAGGACTGCATTGAACAGAATTCATTCTAGCGAGCGAGAACTGGCGTCCATTGATTCAGAGCAATGAATGCCAATCAGAAATAATTCCGCCCTTGCACCACCAGGCAGCCCAAGGCAACGGCCAGTCCGTACGGCATGTTGCCCACGCTGGCGCCGCTGCCCAGCGCGCTTGGCGCCAGCGGAATGCCGGCCATGCGCGCGATCATCGGCCACATCAGCTGGCGCAGATTGCCGAGGCAAACGCGCCACTTGCCCTGCCAGGTGATCATCAGCACAGCCATCACGCCGCCCAGGACAAATGTGGCAAAACAGATCTGCAGCACGGGCCAGGGACCGACAAAGGCGCCCACCATGGCGATCAGCTTGACGTCGCCGGCGGCCATTCCGCGCAGCACGTACAAGGGTAAAAAGAGGAAAAAACCCGTTGCCATGCCGCCCAGCACCAGTTGCGGCACGCGGTGTGGCCACAGCCACAAATGCAGCGCCAGCGCGGCGAGCATGCCCGCCAGCACCAGCCAATTCGGAATCTTGCGTTGGATCAAATCACTGACGGCGGCCCCCGTCACAAAGCACAGCAGCAGCAGGTCGCACAAGGCAGTTGCAGGCATGGCACACCTCCCGAAAAAAACCCGCCACTGGCCGGCCAGCGGCGGGCACCCGCTTAGGGCGTCAACACCAGGTTCGACGAAATATCGGTGAGGACGGCCAGCAAGTTGGTCTTGATCAGCAAGAAACCGGCCGTGATGGCGGTAGCCATCAACGCCGCGATCAGGCCGTATTCGATTGCCGTAATGCCATCCTCATCCTTGACAAACTGCTGTACTGCCGACAGGAAGGTATGCATGACAAGCTCCCAAAAGTGAATCACAAGTCCCTGGCGCAATCGGGTGGGAAACATTGCCCTTTCCTGCTAATATGTTTCCTGCCGTAAATTTCTGCGCCATTACATTGACTATAAAGCGTCCACGTTTTGGCAAATTGACGCGCCACAAGTTTCCACATGGAAATTATCAAACTCTGGTGAAATGGCGGCTGGCGCAAACAAATGTTGCGATCCGGATTGAAAGCCTGCGTCAGGGCAAGTTTTTTGCAATGCAGTGCATGAATCTCATGTATTTACATGAAATATTGCATACGTTAATTGCCTATTAGGCAAAAAGACATTATCCTGCTTAGCTCTTCTTTGGAAAGGCCTCTCGCCCGGCGGTACAGAGCGTCATGCCACCAAATAAATCTTGGCTTCTTGTAGACGGACGCGAACATGCTCTTGCTTGATGCAATGCTGGTATGACGACACTTGTGTGACCACTTTCCAGAGATCGACAATGGATTCCCTACTGAAACACATGGTGGACATGACCGGGCACCGCGACCACACGATGCTCGACATCTCCGTGATCTCGGCGGTCCAGGAACTCGCTGCCGCGTCGCAGACCCGTGTGTTGGCGCTGACCACCGTGCGTGGCCAGGTGTTCGTGCGGTCGCGGGCCATCATCGTGGCGGGCAGCGTGGCCCGCATGGAAGAGCATAACGACCCGACCCTGCCAGGCGAACCGCTGTCCGACTACCCGGCTCTGGCCGCCTGCATCAAGCGCCATGAAGCGAGCGCCGACACCTTGTGCGCGGACGGCCGCCACCTGCTGTGGCTGCCCATCTGGATCGGCGACCAGGTCACCACCTGCCTGGAAATCACCAATCCCACGCCGTACACGGGCGCCACCATCCAGGTGATCGGCGGCATCGTCAGCGTGTACCGCAATTTCCAGAACCTGCTCGACTACAGCGAACGCGATTCGCTCACCGGCTTGTTGAACCGCAAGACCTTCGACGACCAGCTGGCGAAAATCCTGCACAGCCGCGGCGAACCGGAAGCGGAAAAGCCGCGTCCCGTCGATGAAGAGCGGCGCCACCATACGGACACCGAACGGCAATGGCTGGCCGTGATCGACGTCGATCATTTCAAGCTGGTCAACGATAAATTTGGCCACCTGTATGGCGATGAAGTGCTGATCCTGATCGCCAACCAGCTGCAATCGTCGTTCCGCTCGCAAGACCGCATCTTCCGCTTCGGCGGCGAGGAATTCGTCGTGCTGCTGCGCTCGATCACCCTGGAAAATGCGCAGAAAATCATCGACCGCTTCCGCACCAATGTCGAAGCGCACGACTTCCCGCAAGTGGGCAGAGTGACCGTCAGCGTGGGCTTCGTCAGCATCAACGCCTACGAAGCGCCCGTCATCATCCTCGGCCGCGCCGACCAGGCCTTGTATTACGCCAAGAGCCATGGCCGCAACCTGGCGTGCCACTACGACGAACTGGTGGCAAAAGGCTTGCTGACAACCATTACCTCGAACGATACGGCAGAGTTTTTCTAAGCGTCTGCAAGGGAAAGAAAACGCATGGGATCGACTTGCCACTTGGTGGCCGACTCATGGCCGACGATCTTGTCGGCGCCGCCGAAGCCGAAGCCGCGCGACAGGTCGACCGTTTCCGGCTTGATGTAGGTCTTGCTCTTCGTACTGAAAAACACATTGACCTTCGGCGCCAGCAGATTGCTTTCGTGCGCCTCGATGACGACGGCCAGACGGCCCGATTCCAGCATCACCATGGTGCCCACCGGATAAATTCCCACGCAGCGCATGAAATCCTGCGCGAACACGGGATTGAAGTGGAATTTGCTCCACTCATAGATCTTGCGCAAGGCTTCGGCGGCGGGAATACCCTTGTGATAGCTGCGGTCCGACGTCAGCGCGTCATATACGTCGACGATGGCGGCCATCTGCGCCAGTTCGCTGATGGCGTCGCCGGCCAGCTGGTCCGGGTAGCCGCTGCCGTCGCGCCGTTCGTGATGGTGCAAGGTAATGTCGAGGGGAATGGCGCCCACCTCGGGCGACTGGCGCAGGATGTCGTAGCCGTCGCGCGGATGGCGCTTGATCTGGATAAACTCTTCCGAGCTCAGGGGACCCGGCTTGTTCAGCACGCTATCGGGTACCAGCGCCTTGCCCGTGTCGTGCAGCAAGCCGCCGAGACCGGCCTGGTGCGTGGTGGCCGCATCGATGCCGCGCGAGCGGCAAAACGCCACCAGCAGCGCGCACACGCTGACGGAATGCAGGAAGGTGTAATCATCCTTGCTCTTGATGCGCAACAAGCCGACGAGGGCGCCGGGATTGCGCAGGATCGATTCGGTAATATCCTGCACCGTGTGCTGCACGCGGTCGAGCTCGACCGCCTTGCCCAGGCGCACATCAGCCATCACCGTGCGCACCAGGCTGGCCGCCTGCCGCCGCACCTGCGTGGCGCGCGCCAGTTCCATGCCCAGCGACACGCGCGTGACCACTTGCGGTGGCGTGGCGATCTGCACCAGTTCGCGTTCCGTGTCAGCCTGCGCCTGCGCCACCGTGGGCGCGTCCTGCACGTCGAGGCCCTTGCCGCTGTCGATCACCACGTCGTGGATGCCGGCCTGCACGATCTTGCGGATTTCATCGTCGCTGCGCAACAGGAAACGGTTGCGCACGAATGGATGCGTCATCCAGTCGCAGCTGAGGTCATGAATGTACATGCCCACTTTTAATTGAGACGAATCAACTTTCTTGAGCATGCTGTCATCCCACAAATACGCGGCTGGAACACCGAAGGCGTTAGAATGAGTATAACAAAATTGTTATTCTGCTGGCCGCGTTCGGCGCTGCGGCGCAATATGCTGCTTTTCCGCTCAACGCACCGCTTTTGGGACCCATGGAACTGCGCCAATTACGCTACTTTGTTGCCATCGTCGACCACGGCTCGCTGTCGCGCGCGGCCCTGATCCTGCACGTGGCGCAGCCGGCTCTGACGCAGCAGCTGCGCCAGCTGGAAGAGGAACTGGGCGTGCAGCTGCTGCACCGCTCGGCCCAGGGCGTGCTCAGCACGGACGCGGGCAAGGTGTTTTACGAACATGCGCAAGCGATCCTGAAACAGGTGGCCGACGCCCGCTCGGCCGTCACGCAAAGCGCCACGCGGCCGTCCGGCAACGTCACCCTGGGTTTGCCGCACAGCATATCGGGCGCGCTGGCCCTGCCCCTGCTGCTGGCCGCGCGCGAACGCTACCCTGAAATCACCCTGCAACTGACGGAAGAAATCACGGGCAACCTCAATGAACAGCTCAAATCGGGACGCATCAACCTGGCCGTGCTGTTCGACGATGGCCAGCTGACCCCGTTTGCCTGCAGTCCCCTGGTGGAAGAAGAGATGCGTTTCATCTGCCGCAGCGATTCACCGTTCGCGCCCGCGGGCTCGGCGCTGTCGTTCCCGCAGGCGTTGAGCGCCACCCTGATCCTGCCGGGCCTGCAGCATGGCGTGCGCCCGCGCATCGACAGCCGCGCCCGCGAACTGGGCCTGGAGACGGCGAACGTGATCGAGATCAACTCGATCGCCATCCTGAAATCAGCCATCCTGGCCGGCATGGGCGCCACCATCCTGCCAGCCGCGCCCCTGCTGGCCGAACTCGACAGCGGCGCCATGCGCAGCTACGCCATCCACAGCCCCGTCCTGTCGCGCACGGTCGCCCTGTGCGCCTCGAAAAACATTCCCCTGACGAACGCAGGCAATGCCGTGAAGAACCTCGTGCTGCAAGTGGCCGCCGAACTGTGCGGCAGCGGGCGCTGGGTGGGGGCGCATGTGCTGTAGCGAGCATTATTTTTCCAGCAATAATTTCTCAAAAGAAATAAAATGATGGTCTTATTCATTTCACCATCGTCATCATGTTCTTGCTTACCACTTCCTTGCGCCGTCTGGCGGCAAGCGCCGCCCTGCTGCTGCTAATGCAGGGCGCCCAAGCCGCCCGCCCGCAATCCGAATTTCCCTTGCGCGAAGTGCTACTCAGCGATGTTGCGCAGCCCATTGAAAGAAAAGAAATCGAGGTGGTGGTATTTATTGCGCCGGACAGTTGCACGCCCAAGACCCATGAAAGTACCTGGGGTACCATCGTCTCGTCGGACAACACCTCCCTGTTCAAAAGCTGGGCTTGCCGTGCCTATGTCGACGCTGCCAAGGATCCGAAAGAAGAACTCGCCTTCGTCCCCATGCCGCCCGCGTTCAAGCAACCATCCATCCTCGACACCGTGCAGGGACTGCCTGCCAGCACGACGGGGCGGCGCTACGTGGCTCTGGTGGACTGGAAATATGCAGATACCACGCTAGGAAAATGCAATAGCTATGGCTGCCGTTCTTCCTTCATCATGCTCATTGAAGCGGTGGTATATGACCGAGTGGCGAGTAAAACCATCTGGCATTCCATAGAAACGACGCGTGCCACCATGAAGGACCTTCACTACGATGCAAAAGAGGCCAGATCCATGGGACCACTTAACGTCTCTATTGCGCTGAATGGGATCATGGGACACAAAGCCCAGCACGAAGCAGAGGAACAAGGCCTGCACCGCACGACCGCCCTGGAGCCGTCAAGTGCGCCTGGGCAAGCAGGCACGGTACTCAACAGAAAAGCCAATCTGATCCTCTTTAACCGCATGCCGCAAGAAACGGTAGATAGCGAGAAATTCGAAGATGGCAGCACCTTCTACACTATCGAGGCCAGCCATCTACAGGGCAGCGCGAAAAAAAACCTCTACTATCATGATTCCGGCACACATGTGGCGCTGGAGCTGGCACCGGGCACATACGAGCTCGCATTCTACAAAAAGCGCACGACCGTCAATATCAAGGAAAATGGTCCTCCCATATATCTGAGCTTTGATACAGGTTTCATGAGTAGTCTCAGCGTCAATGAGCTTAGTCCCCAAAAAGCCCTGGAACTGACGCAAGACTCGCTCAATGGCTTGCTGCCCGAATTGACGCCAGTGGCCTATCCCTTGCGCGCGCGCAAGCTGCAATGGACGCAGCCCTAAAGCGTGCACGGCCAACATGGCCTGTCTTGCGGCGCAAGATAGGCCATCAATTTTTCTTATACCCCCATCGGCAAACCATATTTGCCCCTCTCCCCCGCTCGTTCTACACTGACCACATTAACTATTTTAAATTTAAAATAGTTATGTGCCGCCCACACGCGGCCATCCCGTCTGCACAGCGCGCGCCTTACCGGGCGCGTCCCTTGTACAGCCGTCATCTGAAACACCCTTTTGGAGACAGCCATGTCCGTAACCACGGAAAACGGCTCCGCAGCGTTCGCTAGAAACGCCGGTGCCGCGCCATCTACACCCCCCGACACTTCCCGTTTGACCACCGTCAGCCTCGACGACAAATACACAGCCACTTCCGGCGCCATCTTCCTGTCCGGCATCCAGGCCCTCGTACGTCTGCCCATGATGCAGCGCCTGCGCGACCAGGCTGCTGGCCTCAACACGGCCGGTTTCATCTCCGGCTACCGCGGTTCGCCCCTGGGCGGCCTCGATGAAAACCTCTGGAAAGCCAAGAAACAGCTGGAAGCGCACCACGTGCAGTTCGTGCCCGGCGTCAACGAGGACCTGGCCGCGACCGCCGTCTGGGGTTCGCAGCAGGTCGACCTGATCGGCCCGGCCAAGTACGACGGCGTGTTCGCCATGTGGTACGGCAAGGGCCCTGGTGTGGACCGCTGCGGCGATGTCTTCAAGCACATGAACCATGCGGGCACAGCCAAGCTAGGCGGCGTGCTGCTGGTGGCTGGCGACGACCATGGCGCCTATTCGTCGACCCTGCCGCACCAGTCCGACCACCTGTTTTCCGCCTCGATGATCCCCGTCCTGTATCCATGCAATGTGCAGGAATACCTGGACCTGGGCATCCACGGCTGGGCCATGTCGCGCTTTTCCGGCTGCACGGTGGCCTTCAAGGCCCTGGCCGACACGGTCGAATCGTCGGCCTCCATCGATGCCGACCCGTTCCGCGTGGAAGTGAAAATTCCGCAAGATTTCCAGATGCCCGAAGGCGGCCTGAACGCGCGCCTGTCGAGCATCCCGCTGGGCCAGCAGGCGCGCAATCAGGAAGCGCTGATGCAGGATTACAAGATCTATGCGGCCCTCGCTTACGCGCGCGAAAACAAGCTCAACCACACCACCATCGACAGCCCGAACGCCAAGCTGGGCATCATCGCTTCCGGCAAGTCCTACCTGGACGTACTCGAAGCGCTGGAAGAGCTGGGCATCGACGAGCAGATGGCGGCCGACGTCGGCATGCGGCTGTTCAAGGTGGCCATGCCGTGGCCGCTGGAACCGGACAGCGTGCGCGAATTCGCGCAAGGCCTCGATGAAATCCTCGTCGTCGAAGAAAAACGCCAGATCGTCGAATACCAATTAAAAGAGCAGTTGTACAACTGGCGCGACGACGTGCGCCCACGCGTGATCGGCAAATTCGACGAAAAAGGCGAATGGGTGGCGCCGCGCGGCGAATGGCTGCTGACCTCGAAGGCGGATTTTTCCGTCTCGCAAGTGGCGCGGGTCATCGCCAGCCGCATCGCGCGCCTGATTTCCGATCCCGTCACGTGCGACCTGATCAAGGCGCGCTTGAGCTTTCTCGACGCAAAGGATGCGGTATTAAAGAAAGCCGTGAACACGCCGTTCCGCCCCGCGTTCTACTGCTCCGGCTGCCCGCACAACACCTCGACCAAAGTCCCCGACGGCAGCCTGGCGCTGGCCGGCATCGGCTGCCACGTGATGGCCACGTCGATCTACCCGGAAATGAACAAGCTGACCACGCACATGGGCGGCGAAGGCGCGCCATGGATCGGGCAAGCCGCGTTCTCGGAACTGCCGCACGTGTTCCAGAACTTGGGTGACGGTACATATTTTCATTCCGGCTATCTGGCCATCCGCGCCGCGCAGGCGGCCAAGGTCAACATTACCTACAAAATCCTCTACAACGACGCCGTCGCCATGACGGGCGGCCAGCCCGTGGACGGCCTCATCACCGTGCCCATGATGGCGCAGCAGGTGGCGGCCGAAGGCATCGCCCGCATCGCGCTGGTCACGGAAGACCTGAGCCGCTACAGCGACCGCAGCAACCTGCCCGCCCACCTGACCTTGCACGACCGCAAGGACATGGATGCCGTGCAGCGCGAATTGCGCGAAGTGCAAGGTGTATCCGTGCTGATCTACGACCAGACATGCGCGGCCGAGAAACGCCGGCGCAGGAAAAAAGGCGAGTATCCGGACATAGCCAAGCGCATGGTCATCAACGACGCCGTCTGCGAAGGCTGCGGCGACTGCGGCGTGCAGTCGAACTGCGTGTCGATCTTGCCGAAAGAGACGGAATTTGGCCGCAAGCGCACCATCGACCAATCCTCGTGCAACAAGGATTACTCGTGCGCCAAGGGTTTCTGCCCCAGCTTCGTCACCGTCGAGGGCGGCAGCCTGAAGAAGACCAAGACGGGCGCGAACAAAGCAGGCGAGACGGACAACTTCGGCCCGCTGCCGGAACCCGTCCTGCCCGCTTGCGACGCGCCGTACAACATCCTGATCAACGGCATCGGCGGCACCGGTGTCATCACCGTCGGCGCCCTGATGGGCATGGCGGCGCACCTGGAAGGCAAGGGCGCGTCCGTGCTGGACATGACGGGCATGTCGCAAAAGAACGGTTCCGTCACCTCGCACGTGAAAATCGCCAAATCCCCCGCGCACATCCGCGCCCAGCGCATCGCCACGGGCGAAGCGGATCTGATCCTGGGCTGCGACATGCTGACGGCTGGCGCGCAGGATGCCGTGTCGAAAATGCGTCCGGGCCGCAGCCTGGCCGTCGTCAATCTGCACGAGCAGCCGCCGGGCACGTTTGCGCAGAATGCGGACTGGCAATATCCGACGGCGGAAGTGCGCCAGCTGATCGAGGAATCCGTCGGCGGCGCCGATGCGGCCGACTTCATCGACGCCACCAAACTGGCCACCGCGCTGATGGGCGACTCGATTGCCGCCAACTTGTTCATGCTCGGCTACGCCTGGCAAAAGGGCCGTATTCCGTTGACGGAAGCGGCCTTGCTGCGCGCCATCGAATTGAATGGCGTGGGCATCGAATCGAACAAGAAGAGTTTCCTGTGGGGCCGCCGCGCCGCCGTCGACGTGCGCAAGGTGACGCAAATCGCCACGCCAGCGCAAGCGATCATCGTGCAAATGCCGCAAAGCCTCGACAGCGTCATCAAGAAGCGCGTGGAATTCCTCACGGCCTACCAAAACGCCGCGTATGCGGATGGTTATGCGACCTTGGTAAAACAGGTGCGCGACCGCGAAAACACCCTGGGACTGGGCCAGAAACTGTCGATGGCTGTCGCCAAGAGCTATTTCAAATTGCTGGCCTACAAGGATGAATACGAAGTGGCGCGCCTGTACACGGATGGCCGTTTCGTCGAGCAATTGCAGCAGCAGTTCGAAGGGAATTTCTCCGTCAAATTCAACCTGGCGCCGCCACTGTTCGCCAAGAAAGATGCGAAAGGGCATCTGGTGAAAGCGGAGTTCGGTTCGTGGATGTGGCGCGCCTTCAAGCTGCTGGCCAAAGCCAAGGGCTTGCGCGGCGGCACTTTCGACCTCTTCGGTTATACGGCCGAGCGCAAGATGGAACGCGCGCTGATCGTCGAATACCGCGAACTGCTGGCCGGCCTGCTGGTCAACCTGACGGCGGACAACCTGGCCACCTGCGTGGAACTGGCATCGCTGCCCGAGAAAATCCGCGGCTTCGGCCACGTCAAGGAAGCGGCAGTCGATACTTACCGCAAGGATAAGGCGAGACTATTGGCCGTGCTGGCGGATGGAAGCAAGCACGCGGCATAAAAGACAACGCAGAGCCTCGGCTCTGCGTTTTTTTTATTCGGGGCAGCGCCCCACCGTCGCTCCCGGCAACAGCACCGGCTGCCAGATTTCCTGCAGCCGTTCCGGCGGCGTGCCGGCCAGCAGCGATTCCAGCATTTCGACCATCTTTGCGCCGGCGCGGCGCAGGTCGGGCTGGTCGATGGTGGTGACGTTGATGCCGATCAATGTGTCTTCCACATTGCCCCATACGATGACGGAAATCTCCTTGCCGATCTCGATGCCCGCATCCATCAGCGCGCGCACCACGCCCACGCCGGACAAATGGTTGTCGACGATGACGGCCGTGGGACGCGGCGAGCAGGCCAGCAATTGCTGCATGGCCTGGTAGCCGCTGCGGCGATCAAAAGTATTGTCGAGCAGATAGGCGGGATCGACCGGCAAGCCCGCTTGCGCCATGCAGCGGATAAAGCTTTCCTTGCGCTCATACGCAAAATGCAGATCCAGCGGCGCGCTCAGCAGGGCGATGCGCTGGTGGCCATGCGCCGCCAGGAAAGACACGGCCAGGTCGATGCCCGTGTCGTTGTCGTAGTCAAAATAGGCGTACGGCGCATCGATGCGCGTGCGGCCATTCGCGACAAAGGGAAAGCCGACTTTCGTCAGGTAGGCGATGCGTTCGTCGACCACCTTGGTGCGGCCCACCACCAGGCCATCGACCTGGCGCCCGCGCACCATGTTTTCATACGAGGGCTGTTCGTTCTGCGGCGACACGGGCGCGATGATCAAACTCATCTTCGACGCTTCGACGGCGTCGGACATGCCATTGACCACGGAAAGAAAGACGCTGTCGCCCAGGTCGCTGGGCAGCAAGGGGTAGATCATGCCGAGCACATTCGTGCGGCCGACGGCCAGGCTGCGCGCAAGCGGATTGGGCCGGTAGCCGACTTTCTTGGCGGCGGCCAGGACGATTTCACGGGTGCGGGAATTGACTTCCGGATAGCCGTTCAACGCCCTGCTGACTGTCGTTTTCGACATGCCGAGGGCAATTGCGAGGCTCTTGAGATTCATGTTAACTACCTGTCTGTATGGCAAAAGAAACCAACTCTGACCGTCCATTATAGCCCAGAGCGCCAAACAGGCCGCGCATTAGCGGGCGCAGACATGGTATAAAAACAACAATACATTGACTATCTAAAAAGCAACGTTTTAAATGTGAGCACTTGTGCCACTCTACGGCACGGCGTCACCGATGGCAGAGAAACAATGCTCGCAAGCGACAGCATGTACTCACTTCGACAATCATTGCCTCACCTTTGGCATGCCGCTTCGGCAACACAGGGCGCGCGCGATAGCATTATCAAGAAAACATATTGACTGGAACTGTGCGAGAATTTGTCCTACTCTTGATTCAGGTAAAGGTTACTGCCAGGCATGTTGCGTCTGGTGCAGCACATGGCCCGGGCCCCCTCCCTTCCCTGTACGCCTGGACATACTTTCAAAGGTGAACAATGTGGTATCGCTAACGTCCGTCAACAACTTGCAAGCCTCGCTGGCCACGGCGCAGCGCAGGGTCGAACAAGGCCAGAACCAGGTGCAGCGCGACAGCGAACAGCTGGCGCAAAGCCGCCAGTTGCTGGCGCGGGAACAGGAATCGCTGAGCCAAACGCAACGCAGCAGCCAGCAAGCGCAGGCCGATGCCCCGGCTGCCGTCAAGGCACCGCAGCTGGACCAGGCGATCAAGGTGGCCGTGCCGCAACAAGCGGCCCCGGCCGCACCGAAAAGCACGCCCCAGCTGAACGGCTATGGCCAGACCCTGGGACGCCTGATCGACGTGACGGCCTGAGCCAGCGTTACCGCGCCATCTCTTCTTCCAGCATTGCCAGCCACCATTTTTCGCCTTTTTTCGGCTGCGCCAGGTCGACCGCCTCGCCCATCTGCGGCGTGGCCAGGTTCACGCCCTGCTTGGCCGCCAGCCCCGTGATGCGGTCGAACGGTTCGTGCCAGGCATGCAGCCCCAGGTCAAACGTGCCGTTGTGTACGGGCATGAGCCACTTGCCGCGCAAGTCCTGGTGCGCTTGCAAGGTCTGTTCCGGCTGCATGTGCACGTCCGGCCACAGTTTGTCGTAAGCGCCCGTCTCGATCATGGTCATGTCGAACGGGCCGTACTTGTCGCCGATCTGCTTGAAACCGTCGAAATAGCCGGAGTCGCCACTGAAAAACACGCGCACGTCCGGAGCGTCGATGACCCACGACGCCCACAGGGTTTGATTGCTGTCAAACAGGCCGCGCCCCGAGAAATGCTGCGATGGCGTGGCGACGAGTTTCACGCCGGCAATCGTCGTGCCTTGCCACCAGTCGAACTGCTGCACCTTTTCCTTCGGTACGCCCCATTCGACGAGGGTATCGCCCACGCCCAGCGGCGCAACGAAGTGTTCGGTCTTGGCGGCCAGTTGCAGCACGGCGGCATAGTCGAGGTGGTCGTAATGGTTGTGCGACAGGATGATGGCCTTGATCGGCGGCAAGTCAGCGATGCTGATGGGCGGCTGGTGGAAACGTTTCGGTCCCGCCCACTGCACCGGCGAGGCGCGCTCGGAAAACACGGGGTCGGTGAGGAAGAATTCGCCGTTAAGTTTCAGCAGCAGGGTCGAATGGCCGAGGCGAAACAGGCTGTTGTCGGGCGCGGCCAGCAGCTGCGCCCGGGTCAAGGCTTGCACGGGAACGGCCGCGGCCGGCACCGTGCTATCCGGTTTATCAAAGACAAATGTCCACAGCAGCTTGAGCGTTGCTGTCGTGCCCAGCTTGTACATTTCCACGGGATTGCGGAACTTGCCTTCGTGGCGTTGTGGGGATTCAGCGGGCGCGGCAGGCGCGGCGCGCAAGGTGCAAGAACTCATGATGATCAGGACTCCCAGAAAGAAGAGACGACGTGCGGCTCGGTGCAAGTGCATATATGGCCCGGCAAGGAATTAACAAGGATTAAATTACACTACACAGTGTAGTTCCTATTTCTGGCAAAGTAAACCAAGAGGTGTAAAATATTGTTTTCAAAGGAGATTTTCAGCCATGGCCGCACCGCAACGCCTCACCGACCGCAAGCGCGTCGCCATCGTCGATGCCGCCATCGCCGAGTTCCGCGACCACGGCTTTGATGCGACCAGCATGGACAGGATCGCTGCCTCCGCCGCCGTTTCCAAGCGCACCGTGTACAACCATTTCCCCAGCAAGGACGAGTTGTTCGCGGAAATCCTGCAGCGCATGTGGGAAAGCAGCGTGTCCCAACCAGCCGTGCCCTATGTGGCCGACCAGCCGCTACGGCCGCAGGTGCTGGCGCTGGTCGAGCAGAAAATGGAATTGCTGTGCGATCCCACCTTCATCGACCTGGCGCGTGTGATCTTTGGCGAAACCATCCACTCGCCCGAGCGGGCGCAAGCCATGGTGGCGCGCCTGAATGAGAAGGAAACGGGACTGAATATCTGGATCCGCGCGGCGCAGCAAGACGGGCGCATCAAGGCGGGCGAGACCCTGGAAGTGGCGCATCTGCTGATGTCGCCTTTAAAAACCTTTGCCTTTTGGCCGCAGATCACCATGGGTGAGCCCCTGCTGGGCCCGGCACGCCAGCGCGAAGTAGCGGAACTGGCCGTCGATATCTTCCTGTGCTATTACGGCGTGGCAAAACAGACGGCATAAACGGGCGGCAAGTGGGCAGACAGCGTCTGCCAGTGTTCGCCCTCATCGCCCGAATACCAGGCGCCGCCCGTCGTCGACGCCATCAATAAACTGCGCCCGTCGTCGGCCAGCGCCAGCCCGTGGCGGTAGATGAGGTCGTAGCAATGCTGCTGCGGCAGTCCATCGCGCAACACTTCGAAAGTTTTTCCGCCATCGCGCGTGCGCGTGACGGCCAGCGCGCCGTCGATGGGAATGCGCAGCACGTCCGCCTGCGCCGGCACGAACCAGGCCGTACCGCCATCGCGCGGATGCACGGCCACGGCAAAGCCGAAATGCGACAGCGGCGCCGTCGTCACTTCCTGCCAGTGCCAGCCGGCATCGTCCGAGCGCCAGATGCCGTTATGGTGCTGGCACCACAGCGCGTCCGGCGTACCGGCGCTGCGCACGATGCGGTGCGGGTCTTGCACGGCTTCGTTTTCATCGAGCTCGGGCGGCATGTAGTCGGCGCGCATGCCCGTCGCGCTCAAGGCCCAGCTGGCGCCGCCATCGAGCGTTTGCCACACGCCGCCGCAGGACACGCCGACCAGCACTTTGTTGCTGTCGCGCGGGTCGACGCAAATGCTGTGGATGCCGGGCACGTCGTAGCCGCCGCCAAACCACTGCGCCCGCTGCGGCACGTTCCACAAGGACTCCACCAACTGCCAGCTCTCACCGCGGTCGTTGGAGCGGAACAGGCCGCCAGGCAAGGTGCCCGCCCACAGCACGCCGGGCTGATCCGCGCCGCCGGCCGCCAACGACCAGATTTGCCGCAAGGTCCAGTCCACGGTATCGGTGCTGTCCTCGGGCTTGGCGGGATAGGCGGGCACGGCGACTTCCTGCCACGCGCTGGCGCCCGCGTCGAGGCGGTGCAGCTTGGCGCCGAAGTGGCCCAGGTTCAGGGCCGCGTACACGGCACCGTCGCGGCCATCGTGCAGCAGCATGGAGACGGGATCGCCGGCAAACTGCACCAGCGCCAGCTGCCAGGCGCCGGCCGCATCGACATCGAACTGGAACAGCCCCTTGCGAGTGCCGAGATACGCGCGTTGAACCATGCCTTGTCCCATACTTAACCTCCGGAAAGTGCCTGCAAGATATAGACCTGACTGTCGGGCAGCAAGGCATCGTCGAGCACGCGCCGCTCGCGGCAACGGGCGCCGTCGATGAAGATCACCACGTTCGGGCGCAAGGCGCCCTGCTCGTCGAGCACATAACCGCGCAGGCGCGGCTGCTGCGCAAACGCGGCATCGAGGGCGGCGCGCAGGCGTGGTGCATCGACGTCCACCGTGGGGACGTCGAGGTAGCGTGCCAGTTGTTGCGTAAAATGCAGATGCGCCATGCTGCCCTTCGACGTCGTCGGCCTCGACTCATTCTAGTCCGCTTTGCGGCCAATACAATTAAAATAGCGGCAAGCACACAAGGAGGCCAGGCATGACGATTACCCCGGAAGAACTAGCGGTGCTGATGCAGGAAGTGGAGGTGGCCGATCCCATCGATTTTGCCGACCTGCCCTTCAACGAGCAGGAATTGCGCGGACTGATCGCCAACCACCTGTGCGAGATGGCCGACGCCATGGAAAGTTTCAGCCCGGAAGACCGCAACCTGGCCCTGCTGGCCGTGGCGGCCAAGCTGGTGCTGGAAAACCTCGTCTTGCACGTGCAGCTGCTGCGCCGCCACGGCTTGCCCGTCAGCGACAGCGTGGATGCGCTGCTGCAGCGGCTCAAAAGCCCGGGCAAGCCCTAGCCGCCGCGCGGCAAGCCGCTACTGCAGGTTGATGGCGGTCAAGACCATGCTGCTGCCGGGCAAATCCGTACCTTGGCGGATGTACAGCACGCCATGGCGCGACAGTGCCAGGCTGCCGCCCATGCGGTAGGTCCAGACGGCCTTGCGGCTGGCCAGGTCGATCGCATAGGTATTGTTGCGCCCGCCAACAAACAGCAGATTGCCGGTGACGATCAGATCGCCGCCAAAGTACTCATCGAGGGCCGTATCGAGGGGCCAGCGCCACAGGAGCGCACCATCGCCGAGCTGGCGCGCCTCGAGCGACCGGCTGGCCTGGTTGCCCACGTACACGACGCCCTGCGCCACCACCGGCTGCGTGCTGAACTGTCCCTGCACCGTCCAGCGCACGGCGCGGCTATCCACGTCAACCAGGCTCAGGCTATTATCCGCCACCTCGCCGGCCGGCGGTCGCTGATTGAGCACCAGCACACTGCCCGCATCGGCCAGCACGGGCGCCTGGCGCAAGCTGCTCTTGTTCAAGCCGCCCAGCACCTGACCCGGCACCGCCACGCTGAAGCGGGCCGTGCCATCGGCGATATTGAACGCCGTCAATGTCCCTGCCGCATGGCTGTACACCGTGCCCCCACTGACGGCGGGCGTCCAGTCGTTGACGTTGCCCAGCTTGGGCAAGCCGAGGCTGGCAGACCAGCGGGTCTGGCCCGCCGCCGCATCGATGCCGCTGATATCGTTATTGCCGCCCACGTAGACATTGCCGCCAGAAAAGGTGGGGGCCGTCGCCAGGGAAACGCCCAGCAGCGCGCCATTCGTATTCGGCGGACGCACGCCGAGCGGCGCGCCGCCAGCGAGCGCATCGAAGACATACACGGTATCGCTGCCGGCCATGGCCAGCTTGCCGCCCGCAACGGCTGGCGCGCCCAGATAGCCATCCGACGTGAGCGACTGGGTCCAGCGCGCCTGGCTGTCGCTCTCGCTGAGCGCCGTCACGGTCGAGGTGGTCACATATTTGGTGCTGCTGCCTTCCACCGGCGCGGCGGACTGCTGGCTGACATACACGAGGCCGTTGGCAGCCACCACGGGACTGCCGACGAAGCCGCGCGGGGAAGTGGGGCCCAGCCAGGTCCAGCGCCGCGTGAAGCGGCGGCTGTCGAGGGTGACCGGCACCAGGCCCGTATGCGCGGCATTGCCATTCACGCCTTCCCAGTCGCCCACGCCGGGCAAGGCCTGCAGCGCGCCCATGCTGCCGGCGAGCGGCGCGACAGTGACCTTGTAATCGATGCTTTCCGTCTTGTAGAGGCCCACTGTGGCGGGCAGGGACAGCTCGATCCTGCCCGTGTACACGCCCGGCGCCAGGCTCGGCAGCGTCTTGAACGTCAGCAGCCAGCTTCCATCGGCCTGCTTCTGGCGGTCGGCCATCTGCAGCACGCTAGCCGTGCCGCTGGCCGGTTGTTCATGCGGCTGGGGACGCGCATCGGTCACGCCATCGGCCAGACGCACTGTCACGCGGATATCGTCGCAGGTGGCGCCGGGCTGGGCGGTGCAGCTGCCGCTCACTGCCGACAGGGTCATGCCGGGTTTTTCCTGCAAGCCAGGCGGCACGCCAACGCTACTGCCGGAACCGCCGCCACAGGCGGACAAGGTAGTCATGATAGCCAGCGGCAATGCGGCGGCCTGCCACAGCGAAGGGAGTAATGTACGCATGCAATGTCCATGTTGAGGTTTCATTTCCTCCCCAATGGAGGTGTGCTGGAAACCTGGACTGAATGTTATAGCATGAGAAACATTGTTAAAATCTAACAGATACTCACGGCGACGCCTTACTTGCGCACGGCCCGCGCCTGCACCGTGAGATCGCTTTCCGCCACGGCCACGCAGGGCAGGATGTAGCCGTCGAGCCGTTCATCGGGGCTGATGCCGGGCCAGTCCACCGTGTAACGCACCTGGCCCGCCGGCATGTGGCAGAGGCAGGTGCGGCACGTACCATTGCGGCAGGAACTGAGCAGGCGGATGCCGGCCAGCTCGGCGGCAGCCAGGATGGTCGTGCCCGCTTCGGCCGGGAATTGCCAGCCTTGCGGGACGATGGTGATGGTAAAGGGAGGCGCGCTCATGCCTCCAGTTTAACAGTCCGCCAGCGCGGTCCAGCTGGCGCCCGCCGCATGGCTGCGCAGCACGGCTTCCGCAAAGGCCAGGCCCGCCACGCCATCGGCCACCGTCGGCAGCCAGCTCGCTTCCCTGGGCACGGGCGCGCCCGCCTGCAGGGCGCGGATGGCCAGGGCAGCATCCAGGTACAGCTGGGCAAACGCTTCCAGATACCCTTCCGGATGGCCGGCCGGCACGCGCGTGGCGTGGCGCGCGGCGGCGCTGTCGACCCGCCCCGGACGCAACAGCTGGCGGTTGCCGCCCTGCGGCGTACACCACAATTCGTTCGGTTGTTCCTGGTCGAAATCGAGCTGCGCCTTGCTGCCGAACAGGCGCAGACGCACCGTGTTTTCGCAACCGGTCGCTACCTGGCTGGCCCACAAGGTACCCTTGGCCCCATTCGCATAGCGCAGCATCACCTGCACGTGGTCGTCCAGGGTACGGTTCGGAACAAACGTCGATAGTTCCGCCAGCACGGCCTGCGGCGTCAATCCGCTGACGAACTGCGCCAGGTGGTAGGCGTGCAGCCCTACGTCGAGCAGGGTGCCGCCGGGCCCGGCTTTCTGCGGGTCGTTATGCCAGTTGCCTTCGTTCATGCCGCCCGCCGCAATCGCATCGGCCAGCCAATCCTGCGAATACTCGACTTGCACGAGGCGCAGTTCGCCGATCTCGCCCGCCTCGACCATCGCTTTCGCATGACGCAGCAGCGGGTAGCCGCTGTAGGTATGCGTAAGCGCAAACAGCAGATTTTTCTGCTCGGCCAGCGCCGCCAGCTTTTGCCCTTCCGCCAGAGAAATGCCCAGCGGCTTGTCGCAGATCACATGGATGCCCGCTTCCATGAACGCCATGGCGACCGGTGCATGCAAATGGTTGGGCGTGACAATGGCCACGGCTTCGATGCCGTCCGCCCTGGCGGCCTCCGCCTGCGCCATGGCGCGGTAATCGCTGTAGCAGCGTTCGGGCGCCAAATGCAGCGCGGCGCCGCTGTCGCGCGCGCGGTCCGGGTCGGACGACAGGGCGCCCGCCACCAGTTCATACTGGTCGTCGATGCGCGCCGCGATACGGTGCACGGCGCCGATGAAAGCGCCCTGCCCGCCCCCTACCATGCCCAGCCGTAAGCGTCGCTGCATGTCGTTTCCTTATTTCAAGCCAAGCAAATGATTGATTTGATGTTGATCCACCGCGCTGCCCGCGAAATCGTCGAACGCGCGTTCAGCCACGTGGATGATGTGCTCGCGGATGAAACGCGCCCCTTCGGCCGCCCCGTCCTCGGGATGCTTCAGGCAGCATTCCCACTCCAGCACGGCCCAGCCCGGGAAATCGTACTGCGCCATCTTGGAAAAGATCGCCTTGAAGTCGATCTGCCCGTCGCCCAGCGAGCGGAAGCGCCCGGCCCGGTCTTGCCATTCGGCATAGCCGCCATACACGCCCTGGCGCCCGTTCGGCCTGAATTCCGCATCTTTTACATGGAAGGCCTTGATGCGCGCGTGATAGATGTCGATGAATGCCAGGTAATCGAGCTGCTGCAGCACGAAGTGGCTAGGGTCATACAGAATCGACGCGCGCGGGTGGTCGTTGACGGCGGCCAGAAAGCGCTCGAAGGTCACGCCGTCATGCAAGTCCTCGCCCGGATGCAGCTCATAGCAAAGGTCGACGCCGGCGGCGTCGAAGGCGTCCAGGATGGGCAGCCAGCGTTTCGCCAGTTCCGCGAACGCCGTCTCCACCAGGCCGGCGGGCCGCTGCGGCCACGGGTACAGATACGGCCAGGCCAGCGCGCCGGAAAACGTCACGTGCGCCTTGAGGCCAAGGCGCTGCGAAGCGGTGGCCGCCCACAGCAGTTGCTGCGTGGCCCAGGCCGTGCGCGCAGCCGAGTCGCCACGCACATGCTCGGGCGCAAAGCCGTCGAACAGCGCATCGTAGGCGGGATGCACGGCGATCAGCTGGCCCTGCAGATGCGTCGACAATTCCGTCACCTGCAAGCCGTGGCGCGCCAGCAGGGCGACCACGTCGTCGCAGTACTGCTGGCTGGCCGCCGCCTGCTCCAGGTCGAACAGACGCGGCGCCGTCGGCAGCTGCAAGCCCTTGTAACCGAGGCCGGCCGCCCATTGCGCCAGGTGCTCGAGCGAGTCGAACGGCGCTTCATCGCCGAGAAACTGGGCCAGGAAAATGGCCGGGCCCTGGATGGTTTTCATGTCAATGTCCTGTTGGATAAAGCCGGGGTCAGACCCTCAATGCCGCTAACGCACAGGTCATTGCTAGCGGGCGAGGGGGTCTGACCCCAGAATTTAAAAAGGCGAGTTCGGAAAGTAGAATTGCTTGGCGTTCTCGCGCGTGATCAGCACCGATGGGATGATCGTGTTGGCCGGCAATTTATCACCTTTCAGGCGCGCTTCCGTCGTCAGCTTGATGGCGTCGTACATGAACTTGGGCGAGTAGGACACGTCGGCCACGATCAGCGGGTCGGAACCGTCCATGATCTTTTTCACGGCGCCCTTCGCACCCGCGCCGCCGAACACTTGCTTGATGTCCGTCCGCTTCGCTTGCGCGATGGCTTTTTGCACGCCGATGGCCATGTCGTCATCGGCGGCCCAGACGGCGTCGATCTGCTTGAAACGCGTCAAATAATCCTGCATGACCTTGAAGGCATCGTCGCGGTTCCAGTTGCCATACTTGGCGTCCAGGACCTTGATCTCGGGATGGCCCTTCATCACGGCGGAAAACGCGTCATAGCGCTCGTTGTCCAGGGTGGTCGGCATGCCGCGCAGCACGACGATATTACCCTTGCCATTCAGGCTTTTCGCCAGGTACTCGGCCGGCAGCTTGCCGAAGGCCGTGTTGTCGCCGGCGATATACGCATCCTGCGACTGCGTGTTCGTCAAGCCACGGTCGACCACGGTGACGTAGACGCCCTTGTTTTTCACTTGCGCGACAGGCTGCGTCAGCGAGGCCGATTCGATGGGGAAGATCACCAGGGTGTTGATCTTGTTCACCGTCAACATGTCCTGCAACTGGTTCGCCTGCTCGGGCGCCGTGGCGGCCGTCTTGACGATGATTTTCAGCCCCGGATGGGCTTTTTCCAGTTCCGCCTTGGCCTGGTTCGCCCACCAGACGATGCCCGACGTAAAGCTGTGCGTGGCCGTGGGGATGGCCACGCCGACCACCAGTTTTTCCGCCGCCTGCGCGCTCGGCAAGGCCCATGCCTGCATCACCAGCACTGCCATCCCTGCTACCCGTATAAAGCTCTTCATGCTGCTCTCCTCCAAGGTTGTGGGCGCCCGTTGGCTGCCCTTTCAGAACGCCGCTGTGTTTTTATTTGCGGCCTCGCTGCAGGAAGGCGACGGCGATGATCACCACGCCTTGCACTGCGGCATTCAGGTAGACACTGATGATGCTGGTCAAATTCAGGATGTTGCTGATCACGGACAAGAGGATGGCGCCGATCACGGTGCCGACGATGCGTCCCTCTCCCCCCTTCAGCGCCGTGCCGCCGACGACGACGGCGGCGATCGCTTCGAGTTCCCACAGCAAGCCCGTCGTCGGCGTGGCCGAACCCAGGCGCGGCACGTACAGTACCGTGGCGATGCCCACGCAGACGCCCAGCAGCATGTAGGTGGCGATCTTGACTCTATCGACATTGATGGCCGCATAGCGCGCCACTTGCTCATTGGAACCAATCGCCTGCACGTGGCGGCCAAAGGTCGTGCGGTTGAGGATGATGGCGCCGGCCGCGGCAACGAATAAAAAGATCCAGATCGGTATCGGCGCGCCCAGCACGCTCGTGTAGTAGACGGGGCTGTACAGCTCGGACAGGGTCGCGTCCAGGGTCAGCGCGCCGCCATCGGCCAGGTACGTCAACACAGCGCGGAAGATGCCAAGCGTGCCCAGGGTGACGATGAACGGCTCGATATTGCCCTTGCTGATCAACAAGCCATGCATCAGGCCGAATCCGGCACCCAGGACCAGGGCCATGGCGATGCCCAGCACCAGCATGGTGATCGGCGCCAGGTCGCCGCCCGCGCCTTGCGCCAGCGCATTCATGAAATAGATCATGCAGCCGGCGATCAGGGCCGCCATGGAGCCGACCGATAAATCGATGCCGCCCGAGATAATCACGAAGGTCATGCCGACGGCAATGATGCCGATGAAGGCCGTGCGCGTGAGCACGTTCATCAGGTTGTCGAGGGTGGCGAAGTCGCCATTGAGCAAGGTGCCCGCGATGCACAGAGATAACAGGCCCAACACGGGGCCAAAGCCCTTGATGCGCGCGCCAAATTGGGCCAGGGGGGATACGCTCGTATCAGTGCGTGCCGGTTGCATGGGCAATCAACTCCTCTTCAGTCAGGTGGTCAGCAGACAGGGTGGCTTGCAAGGTGCCGGAGCGCATCACGGCGACCCGGTGGCACAGGCCAATCAATTCGATCAGTTCGGATGAAATCACGATCACGGCGCGCCCTTCGGCGGCCAGGCGGTGGATCAAAAAGTAAATGTCGCGCTTGGCGCCCACGTCCACGCCGCGGCTCGGTTCATCGAGCACGACGACACGCGGGTCCGAATGCAGGTATTTCGCCAGCGCCAGCTTTTGCTGGTTACCGCCGGACAGCATGCGCGCGCGGCTGTCGAGGTCGCCCGTGCGGATATTGAAATCCCCGACGGCCTTGGCCAGCGCCGCTTTTTCACCGGCCACATCGAGCCACGGCCGTGCATAGCGCTCCATCGTCATCATCGTGAGGTTTTCGCGCAAGCCCAGGTTCACATGCAGACCTTTTCCCTTGCGGTCTTCGCTCAGGTAGGTCATGCCGTTCTGCATGGCTTGCTTGGGGGTGCGGATGTCCACGGGCCGGCCATTGAGTTCGATCGTGCCCGCGCTGCGCGGACGCAAGCCCAACAAGGCCTCGAACGATTCCGTGCGCCCCGCGCCCACCAGGCCCGCAAAGCCCAGCACTTCACCGGCGCGCACCTCGAACGACAGGTCCCTGGACCAGCCGGGCACGCACAAGCCCTCCACTTTCAGCAACACAGGAGCGTCTTTCGCCAACGCCACCTTGACCGGGAACATGTCCGACAATTCGCGCCCCACCATCAGGTTCGCCATCTGCTGGCGCGTGAGGCTGGCCGTCGGTTCGCGCGTGACGAAACGTCCGTCGCGCATGACGATGACCTCGTCCGTGTTGCGCTCGACTTCATCGAGCTTATGCGAGATATACAAAATCGTCACGCCGTCCGCTTTCAGCTGGGCCATCACGGCGAACAGGCGCTGCGTCTCCGACGACGTCAGGGTGGCCGTCGGTTCATCCATGATCAGAAAGCGGGCGCGGCGCGACAGGGCCTTGGCGATTTCCACCAGCTGCTTCTCGGCGACGATCAGGTCGCGGATTTTCGTGTCGGGCGACACGTCCAGGCCCACCTGTTTCAAATAGCGCGACGCTTCTTCGCGCATGGCGGCCTCGTCAAGCAGCCAGCCGCGCGTTTTTTCGTGGCCCAGAAACATGTTTTGCGCCACCGTCAGGTGTTCGGCCAGGTTGAATTCCTGGTGGATCAGCACGATGCCGGCACTCTCCGCCGCGCGCGAACTGCCAAAGCGCTGGGGCTGGCCATCGATCAGCAGCTGCCCTTCGCTGACGGCTTCATAGCCGGCGAGGATTTTCATCAGGGTCGACTTGCCGGCGCCATTTTCACCGAGCAAGCCATACACGCGCCCGGGCGACAGGCTGAAACTGACGCCATGCAAGACGCGCACGGGGCCGAAATCCTTGCAGACCCCCTCGAAACCGACGGCAACGCTCACTATGCACTCCCTCGCAGAATTAATTGGTGTTGCAGCAGCACGCCAGGCACACTGGCCGCCGGGTCCGCCAAACGTTGTAGCAGCAAGCGGGCCGCCGTCTCGCCCAGTTCGCGCATCGGCTGGGCAATCGTGGTGAGGCCGGGATCGATCTGCGCGGCGATGGCGATATCGTCGAAGCCGATGACGGCCACGTCTTGCGGCACGCGCTTGCCCAGCTGCCGCAGTGCGCTCAGCACGCCAATGGCCAGGGTGTCGGACACGGCAAAGATGGCCGTCGGTGCGTCGGGCTGCGCCATCATCCGCAACGTGGCGGCCGTGCCCGCTTCGTAATCGAGGCTTTGCACCGTGTGCACCCACTGCGGCTGCACGGGCAAGCCGGCCGCCGCCAGGGCGTCCAGGTAGCCCTGCTGGCGTTGCCGCGCGTACAGATAGCGCTCATCGGAATTGATCAGGCCGATGCGCGTATGGCCGCGCGACAGCAGATGCGCGACAGCGTCGGACGCGGCCCGGTGGTTGTCGATACCGACATAGGGCACGGCCACGGCGGGGTCGAACTCGCAGCACGCCACCCACGGCAGGGTGACGGATTCATGCGACAGGGCATGCTGCACCGTGTCCGGATCGAGGCAGATGGCGCCATCGGCACGGTGCATGCGCAGCAAGTCGAAATACGAGCGCTCGCGGCCCGCGTCGGCGCCCGTGTCGCACAGCAGCACGAAGTAGCCGTGTTCGCGCGCCACCGTATCGATGCCGCGCACGATCTGCGCATAGAACGGATTACCCACGTCAGGCACCATGGTGAGCAGCATGCGGCTCTCGGCCGTGCGCAGGCTGCGCGCCAGGTGGTTCATGCGGTAGCCGAGCGCGGCCACGGAAGCGAGCACCTTGTCGCGCGTGGGCGCCCGCACTCCCGCCTGCTCGTTCATCACGCGCGAGACGGTGGCCACCGACACGCCCGCATGCGCGGCGACGGCGCTGATGGAGACGGTTTCTGTCGGCAAAGGAGATGGAACGGCTGCAGGCATGGCGCTTTTCAACAAAATGTAATCGATTACATTTATAAGCCAGTCGCGCGCGCGATGCAAACATTATCGATGCTGCGGTGCGCAAAAAATGAGCAAAAAGCGGCCCTGTACGGGCCGTTGGAAAAGCTATTTCTGGGGCTGCAAGGCATTCTGCTGCACGGCAAAACCGGCGCGCACGGCGGAGAGGGCCGCCACCCACAAGATCAGCCCGGCACCGAGACAGCCGGCGGGATCGAGGGGGCCATGGCGCAGAGTCAGCGGATAACCGACAGCCCACACGCACAGGGCCATGCCGATGGCCAGGTGGCGGCGCGCCTTGAACAGCCAGGCCAGCGGAAAGAAATGCAGGCCCACGATCAAAATGACGGCAGGGATGAACCACGCCTGCAAGCCCATGTTTTTCAGGACGTTGCCGACGATGAAGATGGCGATCCACTGCCCGGCATTGACGACATTGAACAGCCGGCCCACGCGCTTGGCCTGCGGCGATTGTTCCGCCGCCGCATGCGCGGCGCGGTGGCGCCGGAACTGGCGCCACGCCAGCATGAGCAGCAAGACGGTGATTGCGGCCACCGGCAGCAGCCTTAAGGGATGCGCGCCATACGTCTGCACGCACCAGCCGGCCACCCACAGGCCGCCGAACAGGGAAAAGAACATGGCGCCGATGGCGCTGCCGGTAAGGTTGGCGGGGGTTGATGGTGGCATGGTCATGGCAGCACTGGGTGAGTGAAAAAACTTACTGCATCATCGCGCAAAACGTCTCGGGATTGCCGTCAAGGATGACGCCGCTGGGCCAGCGGTGGCTGCGCTGCTGCGCGCGCAACAGCGAGGCGGCCAGGGCCGAGTCACCATCGACCGCGTAGACGAAGACGGGCATATTCAAGCTGGCGGCATCGCTGAGCAAATTCGGATTGGCGTCCAGGCTGCGCGCGTCCACGTGCACGCCCGTGGGCATGCCGATCTGCTGCTGCACGCGCTGCAGCCACGGCTTGTCGAGCTTGGGCGGGCGGGCATTTTTCGCGATATAGCGGCTGACCCGGTTCGTACCGGCCGCCTGCGCATTGCGCGCGTCAAACACGAGCAAGCCCAGGTAGCCTTGCGGATCGGCGCGGCGCGCGCACGCGAGGTTGTTCGGCACGCCCGACGTCAAGAACCAGTTGCCATGCTTGATGTTCGCACGCAACTGCCCCACCAGGGTGGCGATCGGTGCGCACGACGACACGACATCCTTGATTTCCGCGTTCAGGGTTTTACTTGGGAACGCCGTGGCCAGATCGGCGACATCGCTGACGAACGGCGGTGTTTCCGGCGTGGCCACGCCACGGTTCTTCATGCTGGCGGCGCGCCAGTCGTCGGCCGTCAATTGTTTCACGGTGCGGGGCGAACCCGTGTCGACGACTCTGCCCGTCAACAGGTCGTGGTGCACCACCCAGTTGCCATCGCCGAGCAGCTGCAAATCCGTCTCGACGCCGTCCCAGGTGCCGAAATACGTGTTGCGCAGCGCGCTCAGCGAGTTTTCCGGCGCGTTTCCGGCGCCACGGTGGGCGTGCACCTTCATGCCCAGGCAGTCGGCCTGGACAGTCGTGCTGGCCATGGAAAGCAGCAAGGCCAGCGCGGCCGCCTTATTTTTGTCCCGGATGATAGCCATAGTGAATTCCCTGCAAAACGTGGATGCGGATCGCTTCGTTGACGGGGTAGCTGTAGCCCTGCCCCACCGCCACGACGTGCGTGATATTGGCCAGCAAGCCCTTGCCGGCGATTTGCCAGCGCGTACTGTCATCGGCGGCTTGGCGGTTCCAGTCCAGCATCTGGCGGAACAGCTCGCTCTTCGTGACATTATTGTCCGAGAGGGTAAAGATACCCCAGGTTCCCAGGAAGGCGCCAGCTAGCACGCCCGTGGCGATCCAGGCGGAACGGCGGCTCAGCTGGCCATCGGCGCCCGCCTGCTCGCCGCGGCGCGCCGCCAGCACCAGCAAGCCCACCGTGGCGATCAGGTACAGCAATTTCGAGAAGTGACCGATGGCGCCCAGCAAGGAGAAGAACAGGGCGACGGGCGGCACGATGGCCGCGCGCGCCGCTTCCTTACCCTCTTCAAAGTACTTGCCGCCCACTTCGAAATCGTTGCGGCTGGCGCGGTATTCCACGAGCTTTTCCGCCGTCTGGCGCGCGGCGAACTGGTCGAACAGACGGCTGAATTCGGCAGGACTCGCATACGCATCCTGCACCACGGCGCCTTTGGGCAAACGCAAGCCCTTGCTCGCTTCGCTGCCATCGCCGCCATCCGGCCCGTCGCGCAGCACGGCCTGGATGCCGGGGCGCGCGACGAAGGCGGCGAAGGACAAGCCCGGTGGAATGCGGTCGCCCTTGATATGCAAGCCCTTGCTGGCCGCTTCCGACGCATAGCGGCGCTTGACGGCGGCACGGAAGCTCAATTGGTCGGCAGGGTGCCAGTTGGCCGACACGGGCACCTTTTTGCGCACATTGTTGACAACGGCCGCCTTGCGCCGCGCCGGCACGGAATGCGGCTGCCAGCCGTGGCGCGACAGGCTTTGCCGGTAATCGTTCCACGCCGTTTCCTGCTGCTGGCGCAAGCCTGCATCGTCGTCGGGAATCATGCCTGAATACAATTTCCACTTGTCGTGCACTTCGCCAATCGCCTTCTGATACTTGTCATAGTAACCGGCCGCGCCGCCGGCGATCTTGCGGACATTAAAATTGATCAACTGTTCCTTGGCCGGCTCCATGCGCTCATCGAGGTGGCCCACCGAGACGGCCAGGAAGGGGAACAGCGCGAGGAAGGCCTTGCCCTCGGGCTTGGCAAACAGGGTGGCATCATCGACCAGGCCCTGCAATTGCAGGCTGCCGCCCACCAGCGAGCGCTGCATCAGGGTGGTGTTGAAAGCCAGGCGGCGAAATTGCGCGTCGCGCGTTTCGACCAGCACGGTGACCGTCGTTTTCAGAATGCCGAACACGACCGCCGCCGTGGCAACACAGCAAAAGACGATCTTTTTCCAGCTGGGGCCGCTGCCATTGTTCTTCAGGCGGCGGCGCCACATCAGTTGCAGCACCACCAGCGCGGCGGCGATGCCCGACAGGCTGCGGCCGTAGAATTCCACGCCTTCCACGTCCTGCGGCTTGACGTCGCCGCCCACCACGTCGAGCAAACGGGCATTGAAGCCCAGCTCGAAGCACAAATACATGATCGTCAGGACGATCAGGATCAGGGTCTGCCGGATCTGCAGACTGCGCAAGCTCGCGGCCATCTTATTTCCTCAGATCGATGACGACGGGCTTGATCTCTTCTGCCTGGAAGATCATCGGCGCCGCCGGGGCAGCCGCTGCGGCACGCGGCGCGGGCAGGCTGATGGCGGCGGGCGTTGCCACCTTGGCTGCGGTTTCCTGGCGACGCGGCTTGGCGCTGGCGCGGCTGCCCGTTTTCGGCGTGGCAACGGGAGCCGGAGCGGCCGCCGGCGGCGCCGGGATCACGCGCCCGCTGTCGCTGCCGGGCGTGGTGGCGATGGCCGGGCCCGTGCCGCGCAAGGCGTCGTCGGCAAACGGCTGGGCGCGCGTATCGACGCCGGGCGGCACGGCCACGCTGGCGTTGAGCAGGCGGTTGTCCGTGTAGATCATGCGCGACAGGCGGTTGTAGTTGGGGAAATCGATATTCAGCGATTTGCCATCGGACGCCACGTCCACGCGGGGGCGATCCTTGCAATTGCCGACCGTCCACTGCAGCACGTCCGTGCCCTGGAAAGCCAGCACTTCATAGCGGTAGGCGCAGCCGCGCTCCTGGGTTTCCACGATCACCACGGTGCGCTCGCCCACGTTTTCCACGCGCGCCACGCGGGCCGTGATGGCGTTGGCCAGCGGCACGACGCGAAACGCCTGCGACAACTTGATCGAATACTTGCCTTGCGGATCCTTGCGCAAGGTCCCTTCCGTGCCGTCGCGCAGGCGGAAGGTGGAAATCGGCGTGCCGAACAGCTCAGCCGTATCGAGGCCCATCAACACGCCGCCACGGCCGTTCGGCGTCATGGCGCAGCCCGTCAACAGGACGCCGGCAGCCACGCCGACGATCAATTTGCGCCAGTGCGCGGATGCAAAGTTCTTATACGTTGTCATGCTTGATAACTTTCTCTTATTTCTGGGTCAGGGATTGATGACGGCCAGCGGATTGCCCGGGCCTGGCGGCGGCAAGACTTTCTGGCGGTTGCGCGACAGCACGGTGAAGGCGCCCAGGGTGTCCGGTCCGGCGACGATTTCCAGCTGCTCGCGCTGCAGCCACGTGCGGATTTCCGCCTCCGTAGCCTCGGCACGGAACAGCACGCGCGTGCGCACGCCCGTCTCAACGCCGCTGCCGCCGCTGCGGAATTCCGCATTGCCGACGACGGCGCCTTCTTTCGGCAGGAACAGCCACGCCGATTGCACCACCATCACGCTGGCGGCCACGGCCGTAACGATCTTCAGCCAGCGGTTGGCATTGGCCGCCGTCACCGGCGTCTTCACCTGGGGCGCGGCGGCATCAGCCGAAGCGATCTGTAACTGCTGCAGCCCCTGGCGCAGCAGTTGCCGGTACGCCACGCGGCCGTCCTTGCCCAGCTCGCTCGACAGCGGTGTGCCGGTCAAGGCGTAATCATCGCCGGGCAAAGCCACGCGGGCGATCACGCCGGGCGCCGAAGCCGCTCCATTCGCGCGGCCATGCCGCTCCAGCCAGCGCGCCGCCTGCAGGCGCTCCTGGCTGAACACGCCCAGGCAGGCGCCCAGGTCCGTCACGGCCAGGGTCACGGGCATGTCGCACAGCACCAGGCCGGCGCGCGGGTCGGCGGGCGCATCGCGCTCCTCGACCACGAGGCCGCAGGCGTCCGCATACGATGCGTCCGGCGTGACGAGCCAGCCGCGCCAGCGCTGCCGCGTGCTGTCCCAGGCGTCGAGCAGCACGGCGCCAAAGCCGGGAAGGCGCGCCAGCAGGTGGATCTGTCCGCCGGCGATGGGCCGCGCGGCCAACGGCGCGGCATCGCTGCGGCGCTCGAAACGTTCCATCAGGTGTTCCGGCACGGCAATGCCGCGCCAGTCGGGGGTAGTCCCGGCCACTTCGCCCTCCAGCAGTTCGGCGGAAGATGGAGGCGACGGCAGGCGCGCGGCAACGATGGCCAGCGAGGGCGTCAATGCATTCATGCCGATGGCCTTTCATCAGGGTTCGGGTGGGTGGACACGGGGTCCATGTGCAGGGATAACGCGGCCACGCACAAGATATCCAAAACTATTTGCGCCGCCTGCAGGTCGCGTGCGGCCAGGGCATCGCCCACGCGCAGCTTGAGCAGGTTCAAGACCCAGCTGCCCAGTAAGGTGGCGCGGTGGGCCGGCTCGACGATCTGGCGCCCCGCGCTATTGGCCTCGCCCTTCTGCCTGTGCACCAGGCCTAATTTTCCGCCGTGGTAATGCGCGGAAGCGATCTGCTCGGCCAATTCCTTGACGGGCATGCCGCCGCAGCCGCAATGGCGCAGCAGCAAGATCAAATCATCGGGCAAGGTGGTGATGAAAACGTCGGCCGCGTCGCGCACTTGCTGCGGCGTGAGCTGGTAATCGCGCAGCGGTTCCGCATACGCATCGGGTGCCCGCAGCTCGCAGCCCTCTTGCGCATCGGCATCTTCGTCATCACGCTGCTTGCGCAGCTGGTCGATGATGAAGCGCTTGAAGTACAAAAACAGGGCACCGACGTGGTGGGGCGCGGCCTCGCTGTCGCCGTGCAGGACTTTTTCAATGAAGAACTGGTGGCGCAAGTCGGCCAGCGAGTCGCCCAGCGACGCCGCCTCGCGCGGACGGCACGGCGTCAGCGCGGCGATGACGCGCTGGTAAAACTCGCCGAGTTCGCCTTGTGTCAGCTGCTGGCGGCGGGTCCAGAAAGCATGAATCCGTTCAAATTGTTCCGATTGCAAAGCCGGTCCGATCGTGTGTTGGGCGGCACGCGCCACTGGCCGGCGGCGACGTACCGTGCGCTGGCCAGACAAGAGAAACTTGTCAGTAAGGTAAAATGCATTTAAGCAATTTTCTCATATCACAGTAAAAATCGCTAACTTTTGTTACTTTCACGACAATTCCCGAGACGCCGATGCATCGCCTGATTCCCCTGCTTTTGAGCCTCCTCTTTTTACTCTGCGGTAACGTCGCGCAGGCGGCCGTGGGCAACGCCGCCAGCGGTCCCGGCAAGCGCATCGCCCTCGTGATCGGCAATGCGGCCTATCCGCAACCCCTGTTAAATCCCGTGAACGATGCGCGTGCCATGGCCGAGCGCCTGCGCCGCCTGGGCTTTGACGTGCTGTTGCGCACGGACATCAATGCGCAACAGCTGCAAAAGGCGTCGGCCGAGTTTTCCACACAGGCACGCGGCGCCGATATCGCCCTCGTGTTTTACGCGGGCCACGGCGCCCAGGCGGGCGAAGCCAATTATGTGTTGCCGCTGGGCGCCAACATGAATGCATTGAGCGCGGCCGCCATCGCCGCGCAGGGCGTGTCCGTTTCCAGCCTGGCCGGCGACTTGCAGCGCACGGGCGCGCGCGGCGCTGTGCTGATCCTTGACGCTTGCCGCCAGGAATATACTCGGGGCGGCGCCGTGGCGATTCCCGGCGGCGGCAATGCGGCCAGCCACGGCTTTGCCGATACGGCCGCGCCACGCGGCGTGGTGATCGCCTATTCGGCAGGTCCCGGCGCCCTGGCGCGCGACTTCTGGTCGCCCGATTCGCGCAACAGCCCCTACACGAGCGCCCTGCTCGACGCGCTCGATGCGCCGGGCTTGCCGATGAGCGATGTGTTTTCGCAAGTGGCGGCCAAGGTTGCCGCCATGACGCACGACGTGCAAAAGCCCCGCGTGTCGTTTGGCGAAACGTCGGCGCGCCTGGTGCTGAACATGGGCAGCGGCAAGGGCGTCAGCCAGGCAACGCCGGGCGTGCTGGCCGGGGCGCAAGGCCAGGGCGGCGTGCGCGCGCCTGCCCCAACGGTGGAAAAGCCGTCCTTACCGGGCGCCAAGGTATGGCCAGGCAATGTACTGCAAGACATCAACTATGAAATCCGCATGCAGATCGCGGCCCGTCCATTTCCCCGCCAGCAACTGGAAAAGCGCGCACGGGGCGGCGACCTGGTGGCGCTGACTGCCCTCGGCTATGGCATCGGCGGCGGCGACGCTGGAATAAAACAGCCGAAGGCGGGCATGCAGTGGCTGGAAAAGGCGGCTGCGAAAGAATTTCCGATTGCCCAGACCTATTTGGCGGAATTGCTGATGGTCAAGGGCGACCCCGCTTCGCTGAAGCGGGCGGGCGTGCTGCTGGACGCGGCATCGCAAGCCGGCTACAGCCCCGCCCATGCGTATAAATTCGACCTGGCGCGGCGCACGGGCGCACCGCCGCAGGATGCGGCCCGGCATTTGCAGGATGCTTTCATGGGCTTGATGAAGGATTACCAGGGCGCCGCCAAGGACATGATGCAGCCGCCAAAAAATAATTCTAAATAATTTTAGATTTCCCTGAACTGCCCCCGTTATCCGTGGGTACATGCAATAGAGCATGACAGTGACCAGGGAAATCTCATGCAACCATCCAGCACGGCAGCAACCATTACCACCGGCCAGCGTGGCCGCATCCTCGCCTACCAATCGAGCGGACAGGGTTCCGTCAGCGTGGCCGGCATTCAACATGCGTTCGACGTGGCCACGCACTGGCGCTCGGACGTGGCGCCCGCCATCAACGCCGTCGTCGACGTGCGCTTCGATGAGGCCGGCAGCCTCGCCACCGTCAGCGCCGTGGCAACGCAGCAACTGGCGCAGGAAGAAATGGCCGGCGCGGCGAAACTGGCGCGCGACAAAAGCCAGCAGCTGTGGGGCCAGGCCGTGTCCGCCCTGGGCATCAAGGTGCTGGCCAGCCTGGGCGTCCTGATCGCCGGCGCCTTTATCTTCAACACCATCGGCATCCGTTTGTTCGCCTCCGTCTCGCGCACCTACTGGCAGTTGCTGGGCTTGTCCGCCGACAGCCTGGAAAGCTTTGCCCGCGATGGCGGCGGCGGTTTTACGTCGGCACAATTTTTCTTCCTGCTGGCCATTGCCGGATGCTGCGCCACCATGGTTAGCCGCCACCCGAAAGCGGCGCTGGGCAAGTGCGCCCCGCTGCTGTTCATCGTCATCCACAGCAGCGTGCTGTTCATCAAGATCAAGGGCGCCGTCAGCGACGCGGGCAGCGCCATGGGCGGCATCATGGGCACCCGCGCGGCCCGCATGGCCGAGCAGATGGCCAGCGAAATGCTGGGGCAAGTGTGGCAAGGCCTCTCGTTCGGCATCGGCTTTTACCTGGTGCTGGCGTCTTCCATCGTCCTGGCCGCTTACGGCGTCGGCGAATACAAACGTAAAACCATCGGCTAAGCCACCTCTTACACATTCATTGAAGGAAATATCATGCAACGTAGCCTCCCAGCCCTGCTCGCCATCGCCGTCCTGCTGTCCGCCTGCGGTAAAACAGAGACCGTCACACCGGCCGCCTCCGCTCCCGTCGCCGCGAATGTCGCCGACATGGCCGCCAAGGCGCAAGTGAAGGCCGCCGCCGCCAGCCTGCCGCAAGCGGACGCTGCCACGCCAACGTCCAGCTATGTCGACATCACCAGCGGCCACCAGCTGATGTACAGCTACCTCGCCCTGTCCGGCGTGCCGCCCGACTATGCGGCCGTGGCACAGCGCATCTCGCGCGAATATGCGGGCAGCAACGACGCCTTCCGCAAGCAGGAAGTGCTCGACGCCCTGAAACCGCAGATCGACGCCAAGGTCAATGAGGCCAAGGCGAAGCGCTACCTGCGCTACCAGATCAATGGCCAAGGCGCGCTGTCGCCGTACGCCATGGACAAGGCCGCCTTCCCCGCCAAGTTCGCCGACGCGGGCACGTATTACTACATGTACGACAACGGCGACTACAAGCTGGCGTTCACGAATGGCGACGGTTATTCGCTGCTGAAAGTGGACCAGGAGGCGGCGCGCAAGATCGAAGCGGCGCGCAGCGGATACAAGGATTTCGCCATCGTCGTGTATGCCTACGCCCAGGAAGCGGACATGGCCAGCAACCAGGTCAAGGCGCAGATCGTCAAGGTGGCGATCAAGCTGAACGGGGAAGAAATTCCCGTCAGCCAGGCACGGTAGAACGGGCTCGGTTACACTGTTCGCCACATTGCATCGGGATCGGGATCGGGACATATGGGCGAACAGACACTGGCGGAACAACATCTGGCAAACGGGCAAGGGCTGCAGCAGGCGGGCAAGCTGATCGAGGCGATCAACGCCTACCAGGCCGCGTATAAGCTGAACCCGGCCCTGGCCGAAGCCCAGCATTTCCAGGGACTGGCGATGCTGGAGCTGGGCCAGGGCGCCATCGGCCTGGGCTTGCTGAAACTGTCGCTCAAGCAGCAACCGGACAACGCCCTGTTCCACTACAACCTCGGCAACGTGCTGCGCGGCACGGACAGCGAGGCGGCGCTGGCCAGCTACGCCACGGCGGCGCGGCTGGCGCCGCACGAACATGATTTCGCCATCAGCCATGCGGAATTGCTGATGGGAAAACAGCGGCTGATGGAGACCATCGCCGAACTGGAACGGGCCCACGCCCTACGTCCGCAGCGCTGGCAAACCCTGCAGGGACTGGCCGAGCTGTACTACCGCACGGGACAGCAAGAGCTGGCGTTGGAACGCTACGCGCAAGGCCTGGCGCTGCATGCGCCACTGGCGCAAACGTGCCGCATCGGCTTTGCCAGCCCCGGCACGGAAAACACGGAACGGCTGACGGCGCCCGACGTGCCGGCAAGCTTGCACGATTTCCTGCGCGAAACGGATTTGCACATCCTCGACGATTTCCTGCCCGATCCCGCCGCCTGGCGCGCGCAAGCGCTGGCGTTGCCGTTCGAGCAGCAGCGCTATGCGGGGCAAAACTATCCAGGCAGCCAGACGGCGGGCCAGCCCAGCCAGGCCATCATGGAGCGCATCGCCACGGCGCTGGGCCGCCCCATCCGTTTTATCTCGCCCGACAACGGTTCCTACCGCCTCAGCTATGCGGACGCCATGGCGCGCACCGATATCCACGTGGACAACGAGACGGGGAACAATTTCAATTTCTATGCGGGCGTGCTGTATCTGAACCCGCCCGAGCAGTGCCAGGGCGGCACCACCTTCTGGCGCCACCAGCCCAGCGGCTGGTACCGGCGATTACCCGAAACGGACGTGAAAGCGGGCGGCTACGCCAGCTTCAAGGATTTCCAGAAACGCTGGCTGCCGAACAGTAAAGTGCAGAAATTCAACGACTTGCAGGAACAGCGCGACAGTTGGCAAGCGCTGCTGGAAGTGCCGATGCGCCACAACCGCCTGATCGTGTACAAGGGACACTATTTCCACTCGATCAGCAATGTGTTTGGCGACACGCCGGAGAATGGGCGATTGGTGCAGCTGTTTTTCTTTGAAGTACCGGATTGAGTGTAAGGGGCAATTGTCGGATTACGCCCTGCGGGCTAATCCGACCTACCATGCATGTGAACGGTAGGTCGGATTAGCGGAACGCGTAATCCGACAACACCAGCACAGCACTCAATACATATCCGCCGCCGTGGCCCGCACGGCCTTGAGCAGCATATCCGCCCCCGGCGACAGCAAATGATCCTGCTGGCGAATAATGCCGAACGCATCCATCTTGCACGGCAGCTCGATGGGCAAGATGCTCAGCACGTTCAACGATTCGTAGTAATGGGCCACTTCCGTCGGCATCACGTGCAGCGAGTCCGTCTGCTGTAGTAGCGACGTGATCAGGAGCAAGGCGGTGGTGTCGACCACGTCGACAGGCGGCTCCTGGCCCGCGCGGCGGAACATCATGTCGAAGCGGTGGCGCAGGATACTGCCTTGCGGCGGTAGAATCCACGGCTGGCCCGCCAAATCCTTCAATTGCAGATTCTTGCGCGACAGCAGCGGATGGCCATTGCGCGCCACGGCGCTGGCCGGCTCTTCCGTCAATTCCTCGTAGATGAGTCCCGCGCTGCTTTCCTTTTCCAGGATGCGCCCGATCATGAAGTCGAGGGTGCCGTGCTGCAGCATGTCCATCAGCGTATTGCTGTGCTCCAGGTGCACGCCGATGCGCATCAACGGTGCCTGCTGCTTGATGCGGGCAATCGCGCGCGGCAGCAAGGCCATGGCCGGCGTCATGATCACGCCCACCTCCACCTGGCCCGTCAGGCCCGACTTCAGGGCGACGATGTCGTCATGCGCCAAGGACAGGCTCGTCAGGGCCATGCGCGCGTGGCGTATCATCGTCTCGCCGTAGATGGTCGGCTCCATGCCGCGCGGCAACCTGTCGAACAGGCGCACGTCCAGCATCTCTTCCAGGTCCTTGATTTGCTTGGACGCGGCCGGCTGCGTCATGTGCAATTCTTCCGCCGCGCGGTGGATGTTGCGCTGCTCATCAAGGGCGATCAACAGCAGCAATTGCCGCGTCTTCAGGCGGGCTCGCAAGAACCAGTTGGGGTTGAGGGTATCCATGAATAAATCATATCATGATCGATATCAGTTTTAATTCAATATCGATGTTATAGATATCGGTATGTCTCCTTTTTATACTTGGTCAACAAGCGTTCACAATGCCTTGCAGGCGGCGCTCGGGTTGGCGGCCGGGCCAGCCGTTTGCTGGATGAATTCGATGGTGCCGTCCGGCTTGTATTTCAGCTCTTCCACGGCCACGGAACGCCGGTATTCTCCGCCGCCGGGCAACTTGTCGTTGTGATAGAAGATGTAGGACTTGCCATTGAACTCGATGATGGCCTGGTGAATGGTTTTCACGACGGCATTCTTGTCCATGATGGTGCCGCGGAAATGCCAGGGCCCCGTCGGCGTCGGGCCCGTCGAATACGCCGTCTCTTCCGGGAAATTGCGCGAGTACGACAAGTAATACGTACCGGCATGCTTGTGCATATAGGCCGCTTCCGTGAACGCATCCATGCCGAAGGTCAGAATCGGGCCGTCCAGCTCCGTCATATTGGCTTTCAGCTTGGCGTATTTCAAGACCGTGTTACCCCAGTAAATGTAGGCCTGCCCATCCGTGTCGATAAAGACGGCCGGGTCGATATCGTCCCAGGGAATGGCCGTCTGCTTCGTCATGTCGTTGGTGATCAGGGCGCTGCCGCGCGCATCGACGAACGGCCCGGTCGGGCTGTCGGAGACGGCCACACCGATGGCTTTGCCGGGAATGGTTTTATGGTCGACGGTCGAATAGAAATAATATTTATTGCCGCGCTTGACGATGTCACCGGCCCAGGCATCCTTGCCGGCCCACGCGAAGGTGGAAAAGCGCACGGGCGAGCCGTGATCCGTCCAGTTCGCCATGTCGCACGAGGAATACACGCGCCACTCGTTCATGCGGTAATCCGTATCCGTGGCGCTCGCTTCATCGTGGCCCACGTACAGGTAGACCCTGCCATTGTCGACCAGCGCGGCCGGGTCGCCCGTGTAGATATCCTTGACGATGGGGTTGGCTGCCTGTGCGACGAATGGGGCGCAGGCGAGCGCCGCCGCCATGCCGATGGCTGCGGCAAGTTTTATCTTGTGAAACATGGTATTAACTCCGATAGGTATTCTTCTGGCCCATGGCCATCAGTCTTTGCACGACGCAAAAGACGAATAGCAAGCCACCGATGACGATCTTGGTCCACCATGAGCTGAGCGTGCCGTCGAAGGCGATCAGGGTCTGGATGGTGCCCAGCACCAGCACGCCCGACAGCGCGCCCGCCACATAGCCATAGCCGCCGCTGAGCAGGGTGCCGCCGATGACGACGGCGGCAATCGCGTCCAGTTCCGTGCCTTGCGCATGCAAGCCATAGCCGGACAGCATGTAGAACGAAAACAGCACGCCGCCGAGCGCAGCGCAAAAGCCGCTGAAGGCATAGATAAAGACCTTGGTGCGGCCCACGGGCAGCCCCATCATCAGGGCCGACTGTTCATTGCCGCCGATCGCATACACGGCGCGGCCGAACGGCGTGGCGTGCGCCAGCCAGATGGCCAAGAGCAACGTGATCACGGCGATCACGACGCCGGGTGAGACAAAACCGCCGAGAAATTGCAATTGCGTCTGCGACATGGCCACGAACAACGGGTCGTCGATGGTGATGGAATTGATGCTGATCAAGTAGCACAGCCCGCGCGCCAGAAACATGCCGGCCAGGGTGACGATGAAGGGCTGCAATTTGAAGTAATGAATCAGCGCGCCCATGCTGGCGCCAAACACGGTGCCCAGTGCCAGCACCGTGACGATCACCAAGAGCGGCGGCCAGTGCGCCACGTTGAGCAGCCAGGCGGCGATCATGGTCGACAGGGCCAGCACGGAACCGACGGACAGATCGATGCCGCCGGAAACGATGACGAAGGTCATGCCGACGGCGATCACCAGCAAAAAGGCGTTATCGATCAACAGGTTAAAGATCACTTGCGTCGACAGCAGGCCCGGATAGGCGGCGCCGCCGAGGCCCAGCATCACCACCAGCAGCAGGACCGTGACGAGCGAGGTGAAATACGGGGTATGCAGCAAGCCCTTCATGCTTTTCTCCGATGCAGCAATTGCTTGAATTCCGACGATTGCGACAGGCAGACGAGGAAGACGACGACCGACTTGACGACCATGTTCACTTCCGGCGGCACGCCCAGCGAATAGATCGTGTAGGTCAGGGTCTGGATGATGAGGGCGCCTATCATGCTGCCCACGAGACTGAACTTGCCGCCAGCCAAGGACGTACCGCCCAAGGTCACGGCCAGGATGGCGTCGAGTTCCAGCATCAGGCCCGCATTGTTCGCATCGGCGCTCTTGATGTTAGAGCTGATCATCAGACCCGACAGGCCCGCGCAGGCGGCGCAAAACACGTAGACGAAAAAGATCAGCGTCGCCGTCTTGATGCCGGCCAGGCGCGCGGCGACGGGGTTGATGCCGACGGCCTGGATAAACAGGCCCAGGGCCGTCTTGCGCATCAGCACGGCCGTAATAATGAACACGGCAGCGACGAGGAACAGGGAAAACGGCAAGCCAAACAGGTAGCCGCTGCCGATGAAAAAGAACGGTTGATAATAGACGGTGACGATCTGCCCATCCGTCAGCAATTGCGCCAGGCCACGCCCCGCCACCATCAGTATCAATGTCGCGACGATGGGTTGCAAGCCGAGTCCCGCCACCAGCACGCCATTCCAGGCGCCGCACAGCAGGGCCGCGCCCAAGGCGGCCGCCAGGGCCCAGCCCATGGGGATGTTGCTCACGTAGGTCGGCACGCCGTTGTCCATCACCATGGTGCCGCCGATCAGCATGGCGGCCACGGTACCGGACAGGGCCACGACGGCGCCCACGGAAATATCGATGCCGCGCGTGGCGATGACCAGGGTCATGCCCAGGGCCGCCAGCATCAGCGGGGCGGCACGGTTGACGATGTCGATCACGCTGCCGTACAAGTGGCCGTCGCGCACTTCCAGGTGGAAAAAGCCGGGGATGGCAAAGAAGGCCACCAGCAACAGCAGCAACAGCGCGGCCAGGGGCCGGCTCAAGGGGTGGTGCAGAACGGTATGCAAGGCGGACGTACCCGTAGTGGAAGCCGGACGCGCCAGGGGCGCGTTCGATGGCGTGGATAAACTCATGTGGCGTCTCCGGCGATCACTTGCAGCACGGAGCTGTCGTCGAGCTCGCCGCGCGCATAGTCGCCGCAGGCCTTGCGGTCGCGCATGACGAGAATACGGTCGCTGCAGCGCAGCACTTCCGGCAGCTCCGACGAGATGAACAGGATGGCCATGCCCTTGCGGCACAGCTTGCTCACATAACTCATGATTTCCTGCTTGGCGCGCACGTCGATGCCGCGCGTCGGTTCATCGAGAATCAGCATGGCCGGCGACGTCACCAGCCAGCGCGCCAGCAAGGCTTTCTGCTGATTGCCGCCCGACAGGCTGCCAATCGGCGTTTCGATGCTGGCCGTCTTGATGCCCAGTGCCTTCACGTACTCGTCGGCCAGCGCCTGCTGGCGTTTGAACGGGATGGCGCGCAGCAAGCCCGTGCGGGCCTGCAAGGCCAATATGATGTTTTCGCGCACGGACAGCGACAAAATCGCGCCCTCGTGCTTGCGGTCTTCCGAGCAGAAACCGATGTCCTGGGCGATCGCGTCGCGCGGCACGTTGAACTGGCGTATCTTGCCCTGCATGACGATGCTGCCGGAATCGGCCTTGTCGGCGCCGAACAGCAAACGCGCCAGTTCCGTGCGGCCCGAACCGAGCAAGCCGGCCAGGCCCAGCAATTCGCCCTGGCGGATGTGGAAATCCATGGGCAGCAGGGCACCCTTGCGGCCGAGTCCCTGCGCTTCGAGCACAGTCGGACCGAAGCTGGCGGCGCCCGCTTCTTGCGCCAGGTCCGGCGTTTGCTCCTGCGTGTCGGCAGCCACACCGATCATTTTATTGACCAGCGCCAGGCGCGACAGTTCGCTGCATGCATATTCGCCCTCGCGCTCGCCATTGCGCATGACGGTGATGCGGTCGGAAATGGCGTAGGTCTGGTCGAGGAAGTGGGTCACAAACAGAATCGCCATGCCTTGCTCGCGCAGGCGGCGCAGCACGGAAAACAGCAGATTGACTTCAGCCTCGTCGAGGCTGGACGTGGGTTCATCGAGGATCAGCACGCGAGCCGAAATGTTCAGTGCGCGCGAAATGGCCACCATTTGCTGGATCGCCAGCGGAAAGCTGGACAGTTGCGCCGTGACATCGATATCGATCTGCAACTGCTGCAGCAAGGCACGCGCCTGCTGCTGCATGGAACGCCAGTCGATGGCGCCGAAGCGGCGCGGGTAGCGGCCAATAAAGATGTTTTCCGCCACCGACAGGTTCGGGCACAGATTGACTTCCTGGTACACGGTGCTGATGCCGAGCAACTGCGCATCCGAGGTGGACGCGGGCGCGATGGGCTTGCCGTCAAACAGAATCTGGCCGCTGTCGGGCGTGTAGACGCCCGTCAGCACCTTGATCAGCGTCGATTTCCCGGCGCCGTTCTGCCCCATCAAGGTGTGCACTTCACCCGGATACAGGCGCAGGGCAACGTCGCTGAGGGCTTTGACGCCAGGAAAAGACTTGCTGATGCCGCGCAACTCCAGCAAGGGAGCTGGCGCGGCGTTGTGTTGCGCTTGCGTATTCATCATGCGGCAAGCTTAATACTTACGGTTCGGGAATTCCTTGGCGGCCACCTCGGCAGGGAACACGCCTTCCACCGTCGTGATGCGCGCTGGCACGGGCTTGCCGGCCACCACGTCGCGGGCGATCGACATCAATTGCGGGCCCAGCAGCGGGCTGCATTCCACGGTGACGTTCAGCTTGCCGGCGATCATGGCTTCGAACGCGCCTTTGACGCCATCGATCGAGATGATGATGATGTCCTTGCCCGGTTTCATGCCCGCTTCTTCGATGGCCTGGATGGCGCCGATGGCCATGTCGTCATTGTGCGCGTACAGCACGTTGATCTTCTTGCCTTCGGCCTTCAGGAACGCTTCCATCACTTCCTTGCCCTTGGCGCGCGTAAAGTCGCCCGTTTGCGAACGGATGATTTTCAGCTTTGGATTCTTGCCGATGACTTCCTGGAAGCCTTCCTTGCGGTCGATGGCCGGCGCGGAGCCGACCGTGCCTTGCAGCTCGACGATGTTCAATTGCGCGTCCGGGGTTTTCTTGGCGTGCTCGAGCAGCCATTGGCCAGCGCGGCGGCCCTCTTCCACGAAATCGGAACCGATGAAGGTCACGTACAGCGATTTGTCGGTGACGTTGACGGCGCGGTCCGTCAGGATGACGGGAATCTTGGCAGCCTTGGCTTCGCGCAGGACCGTATCCCAGCCGGACTCAACGACCGGCGAGAAGGCGATCACGTCGACTTTTTGCGCGATGAACGAGCGCAGGGCCTTGACCTGGTTTTCCTGTTTTTGCTGCGCATCAGCAAATTTCAGCGTGACGCCATCTTTCTTGGCCGCATCCTTGATGGAGACGGTATTGGCGGTGCGCCATTCGCTTTCGGCGCCCACCTGCGAAAAGCCCATGACGAGGGGCTTGGCGGCAAAGGCGGAAGAAGTAGCGGACAGTGCCAACAACATGGCGCTGGCGAGGAGTGTGCGGCGTGTCAATTTCATTCTTGTCTCCAGTTTTTTTTGGAATACCATCACAGCCGGATGCCGGATGGGCGGTTTTTTATGAACCCATGGTAGGAGAAAGCAACATAGCCATCCAATCAATTCTTTTTCGCTTGTGATATCGATTTGCGTATCACCTGTCGCCCATCCCCTGGTCCACTTACCGTTTGGCGGCCGGCAATTGCCGGCTTTGATAGCGGTTCAAGTCGCGCGCGTCGACTTGCGGCCAGCCATCCTTGTCCCACGTCATGGGCAGGATCTTGAGCTTCTGCAAATAATTGTCCGCCGTTTCATAGGCGTGCAGCACCAGGTAATCCTTGCCGTCAAACGTATAGGCGCTGTTGTGGCCGAGGCCTTGCCAGTCCTTGTCGCCTTTCAGCAGCACCGTGCCGCCGCCCTGCGCCATGTCGCGGCCCTCCTTGTCCAGATACGGCCCCGTCACGCTTTTTGAGCGTCCCACGGCCAGGTTATACGTGCTTTTTTCCTTCTGGCAGCACAGGCCCCAGGAAACGAAGAGGAAGTAATCGTTGCCGCGCTGGAAGAAAAACGGCGCCTCGATTTCCTCGGGCGCGGGCTTGAATTCGCCTGCACGTGGCGGCAGGGGTACGCGTCGGGCCAGCGAGTGCCACTCTTGCGGTTCCGCAATACGGGTCCAGTCAGGCGTCAGTTTCACCAGCTTGATGCCATTCCAGAACGAGCCGAACGACATCCACGGCGTGCCCTTGGCATCGGTAATGATGTTCGAATCGATGGCATTCCACTCGTCGCGCTCGGGCACCGATTGCAGCAACATGCCCTGGTCGACCCAGCGGTAGTCGGGCGAGCGTGGATTCAAGGTCGTGTTGACGGTCACGCCGATGCCGGACGTGTTCTTGCCGAAGCCGGACACCGAGTAGTACAGGTAATATTTCCCGTCGTGAAATTGCACGTCGGGCGCCCAGATATGGTCGTCAAAGCTGGGAGCAGCTGTTTTTGCCCAGGTCGGCTGGCCCGCGAAGACGCGCCCTTCCGGCTGCCAGTCAACCATGTTTTTCGAACTGTAGAAGGTAATGCCGGGACCCGTGCTGTACAAATAATACGTGTCGCCTTCCTTGGCCATCACGGGGTCGTGCACGCTGACCTGGGCCGCGTGCGCGGCAGCCATGATCGCCAGGGTGCTCAGGATGGCGGCCATGCCGCGTGTCAATGTGTGCATCGTCTTCTCCAAAATGGTCAGCCGGCCCGTCATGCGGGCCGGCCTGATGAGTGACAGGTGAGCGACAGCTTAGTCGACGGCCACCACCACGACGGCCTTGGCGGGCACCGACACGGTCAGCTTACCGCCTTGCGCCTGGGCATTGAACGCCACCGGCTGCACGGCTTGCGGTTGCGCAAAGCTGTTGACGGCATCCATCTTGCCTGCGGTCAGCACGCGGCCCGTCACGCTGGCCACTTGCTTGCCGGCCAATGCCACGCTCACGTCGACCGCCTTGTGTGGGTTCGTGTTGACCAGCGACAGATACACCTTGCCATCCTTGCCGCGCGCGGCCGAGGCGCTCACTTCGGGAATGCTGACCTTGCCCAAGCTGTACTTGCCATTGCCCTGGATGGCGACCGGCAGGGACGTGGCATCCTGGAACGGCACGTACATTTCAAACGCATGATACGTAGGCGTGAGGAAATATTTGTCCTTGTCGGTGATGATCATCGCCTGCAGCACGTTGACCATTTGCGCGATATTCGTCATGCGCACACGGTCCGCGTGGGCGTGGAAAATATTGAAGTTCAAGGCCGCGACGAGGGCGTCGCGCAAGCTGTTTTGCTGGAACAGGAAACCGGTGTTGGTGCCAGGCTCCACGTCGTACCAGGTGCCCCATTCATCGACGTACAAGCCCGTCTTTTTCGAGGGATCGTTCTTGTCGATGGCGGCGATATTGTTCTTGATCAAGCTATCGATGCGCAAGGTGCGGCTCAGGGTCGAGATCCATTGATCTTCGCCAAAGCCCGTGGCCGCGCCCTTCTTTTCCCATACGCCGGTCGGCACCGTGTAGTAATGGAAACTGATGGCGTCCATCATGTTCGGCTTGATTTCGCGGCTCAGGGTGCTGGACCAGCTGATGTCGTCGTCATTGCCGCCGCTGGCGATGAATTTCGGGCGCGCGCTTTCCGGCGTCTTCATGAAGGTGTGATAGTGCTTGTACAGGTCGGCATAGTACTGCGGGCGCATATTGCCGCCGCAACCCCAGGCTTCATTGCCGATGCCAAAGTAATCGACTTTATACGGCTGGGCACGGCCATTCTTGCGGCGCAGCTCGGCCAGGGTCGACTTGCTGTCCGAGGTCATGTATTCGAGCCATTCGGACATTTCCTGCGGCGTGCCGGAACCGAGGTTGCCGTTGATATAGGTCTGCGCGCCCAGGAGCTCGGCCAGGTCGAAGAATTCATGCGTGCCGACGGCGTTCGATTCTTCCACGCCGCCCCAGTTGGTGTTGACCTTGGTCGGGCGCTTGTCGCGCGCGCCGATGCCGTCCTTCCAGTGGTATTCATCGGCAAAACAACCGCCTGGCCAGCGGACCAGCGGCACGTGCAACTGTTTCAGCGCGCCCAGCACGTCGTTGCGCCAGCCCTTGGTATTCGGAATGGAAGACTCCGGTCCCACCCACATGCCTTCATAGATGCCCGTGCCCAGGTGCTCGGCGAACTGGCCGTACACGTTCTTGTTGATCACGGCACCGGGCTTGGCCACGTCGATGGTGACCTTGACGGGCGCGGCAAAGGTGCTGCCGGCGGCCATGGCCAAGCTGAGGGCCACGATGCTGGTATGGATGAGTTTCATGCTGTCTCCTGTTTTTTAGTGAAAAGCAAGGGCCGGGATCAACGCGGCAATATGGATATGGCGATGCCTCTCCTGCCGCGGGGTTGGGGCGGCAAGAGCGGTGTTTCAAGATTGGAGGGCCGGTCAGTACCGGCGCGGATTAAACGATGCGCTAAGGCTTAGACCCAGCCAGCATCCACAATGAATTCCTGACTGGAGCACATCGCGCCGTCATCGGAAGCGAGGAACAGCACCATGGCGGCGATGTCCTGTGGCATCAACTTGCTGGGCAAGCATTGGCTTTTCTTGATTTCCACTTCGGCCGCGTCGTCGACCCACAGGTCGATCTGGCGCTGCGTCATGACCCAGCCCGGTGTGACGGTATTGACGCGGATATTGTGGGCGCCAAAGTCGCGCGCCAGGCCCCGCGTGAGGCCCACGACGGCGGCCTTGGTGGTGGCATACACAGGGTAGCCGCCCGACTTCATGTGCCAGGAAATCGAGCTGACATTGATGATGGAACCGCCGCCCTTGCGCTTCATGCCCTCGAAGACGGCCTGGCACGTGAAGAACATGGGACGTTGATTGATCGCAATGCGCTCGTTCCAGTATTCCAGGGTGACGTCCTGCGCCTGGTGGCGCTGGTCGTTGGCGGCATTGTTGACGAGGATATCGAAGTCGCCCAGCTTGTCGGCCAGTTCGGCCATGATGGCTTGCAGTGATGGAATATCCGTGATGTCGCAATGGCGAAAAATGGGCGCCGTCAGGCCCGCTTCGGCCAGGCGGCGGCACAGGGCCTCGCTCGCTTCCACGGCGATATCGACAAACGCCACCAGCGCGCCCTGGGCGGCAAATTCCGCCACCAAGGATTCGCCGATGCCGCTGCCGCCACCCGTGATGAACACGCGCTTGCCCTGCAAGCTGCCATATTTCGCCAATTGCTTCATCTTGTCTCCGCCTGTGTATTTTTATTTTTTGTGATTAAAGTTTGCCCAGCACGCCATCGTGACGACGCCAGATCCCCAGCGGATTATCGTCGCGCAGCGACTCCGGCAGCAAGTCTTGCGGCAGGTTCTGGTAGGACACGGGACGCAGGAAGCGGTTGATGGCTGCCGTACCGACCGAGGTGCTGCGGCCATCCGACGTGGCCGGGAACGGGCCGCCGTGCACCATGGCCGTCGACACTTCCACGCCCGTCGGGAAACCGTTGGCCAGGATGCGGCCCACGCGGCGTTCCAGCACGGGCAGCAGACGGCGCGCATCGTCCACGTCGCCGGCATCGATTTGCAGGGTGGCCGTCAGCTGGCCTTCCAGGCTTTCCGTAATCGCCAGCAATTGCTCGATGTCGCGGCAAGCGACCAGCAGGGAAGCGGGACCGAAGACTTCGTCGCGCAAGTCATGCTTGGCCAAAAACGCTTCGCCCGAAGTGACGAACAGGGCGGCGGCGCCCTTGCCTTCGTCGCCCGTGTTTTGCACCAGCGGCGTCACGTCGGCATGCTGCGCCAGGGCGGCGACGCCCTTGGCATAGCTGCTGGCGATGCCAGCCGTCAACATGGTGGCGGCAGGCGCCGGCGCCAGCGCTTCGGCGGCAGCGGCGGCAAACGCCGTAAAGTCAGGGCCTTCCAGGCCCAGCACGAGGCCGGGATTGGTGCAGAACTGGCCCACGCCCATGGTCAGCGAGGCAGCAAAGCCGCTGGCGATCGCCGCGCCACGGGCTGCCAGCGCTTGCGGCAACACGAAGACAGGGTTGATGCTGCTCATTTCAGCATATACGGGTATCGGTTGCGCACGTTCGGCCGCCACCTTCATCAGGGCGATGCCGCCCGAACGCGAACCCGTAAAGCCGACAGCCTGGATGGCAGGATGGGCCACCAGGGTCTGGCCGATGCCATTGCCCGTGCCCGTCAGCAAGGCGAACACGCCGGCTGGCAGCTTGCAGATGGCAATCGCGTTCACGATCGCGCGCGCCACCAGCTCCGACGTGCCCGGATGGGCCGAGTGGGCTTTCAGGACGACGGGGCAGCCGGCAGCCAGGGCCGAGGCCGTATCGCCGCCAGCCACCGAGAAGGCCAGCGGGAAGTTACTGGCCGCGAACACGGCGACGGGGCCCAGGCCGATCATGCGCAAACGCAAGTCAGGACGCGGCGGCACGCGGTCAGGCAGCGGGCTGTCGATGCGTGCATCGGTCCATGAACCCTCGCGCAGCAAGCCGGCGAACAATTTCAGCTGACCCACCGTGCGGCCACGTTCGCCTTCCAGGCGCGCGCGCGGCAAGCCGCTTTCCGTCATGGCGCGCACGATCAGGTCGTCGCCCAGCTCGAGGATTTGCGCGGCGATGGTGTCGAGAAAATCGGCGCGTTCCGCATCGCTGGTGGCGCGGAACGGATCGAACGCGGCTTGGGCCAGACGGCACGCCGCGTCGATTTGCGCGGCGTCGACCATGTGGAAAGCAGGCGCGATGTGCGCGCGCGCGGCCGGGTCCCACGCTTCGAAAGAGCCGCCGTTACCCTTGACGGCGACGCCGCCAATCAATGCATCACCGGTGATATTGAAACTCATAATGTGCTCACTTTCGCAAATTCGGTTGGGAAGACATCGAGGCGGTTGCGCAAGGCAGGGCCAAAGGCCGGCGCTTCGATTTCAAAGGTTTCGCCAGGCGCCACGCTCACGCCATCGGCAAAGCTTAACGTTGCCGTGCCAAAGAAGTGTACGTGCACGTCGCCAGGGCGCTTGAACAGCGGGTACTTGAAGTGATGGTGTTCCAGGTTGGCGATCGTGTGCGACATATTCTCTTCGCCGCTGACGAACGCTTTTTCCCAGCGTACATTGCCAGCCGCATCAAGCACACGCGAAGTACCGGCGATATGCGCGGGCAATTCGCCCACCAGCAGGGCCGGGCCCACGCTGCAGGCTCGCAACTTCGAGTGGGCCAGGTACAGATAGTTCTGGCGCTCCGTCACGTGGTCCGAGAATTCATTGCCGATGGCGTAGCCGACCCGGTAGGGCTGGCCGTCGTCGCCGATCACGTACAGGCCGGCGATTTCCGGCTCTTCGCCGCCATCGAGGGCAAAGTCCGGCATGCGCAGCGGCTGGCCGCCGGCGCGCACGATGGAGCCGTCGCCTTTATAGAACCATTCGGGCTGGGCGCCGGCCGTGCCGTCAGCCGGCTTGCCGCCTTCCACGCCCAGGCGGAACATTTTCATCGAGTCGCTCAAGGATTCCGCGTCGCCGCCGATCTTCTTGTGCATGGCGTCGCGCGCGCCGGCGCTGCCCAGGTGGGTCAGACCCGTGCCCGTCACGTAGCAGTGCGCTTCATCGGCGTGGTCGAGCGGCGCCAGCACACGTCCGGCAGCGGCCACGTCCGCATAGGAATGCGTGGTGTTGCCGACCGTGGCGTTGACCAGATCCGCCAGGCTCACCTTTTTGCGGATGGCGTCTTGCGCCAGCGCATACGTCGTGTTGTAGCCTTCGATGACGCGGATGGCGTCGTCTTGCAGCAGGCCGACGAGGCGCCCGCCGTGTTCATTCGTAAATTGCAGCAACAGCATGGGATTCTCCGCTTAGTGTGAGTGACGTGGCACGGCGGAACCGCGATTGCCGACCAGGAAGTCGAAATCGCAGCCTTCATCGGCCTGCAACACGTGTTCGATGTACAGCTGCTGGTAGCCGCTCTTCGGTCCGGGAGCGCTGCCCAGTTCGCGGGCCGCCAGGCGCTCGGCGATTTCCGCATCGCTGATGTCGATGTTCAGGCTGCCGTTGTGGCAGTCGAGGGCGATCATGTCGCCGTCGCGCACGATGCCCAGCGGGCCGCCGGCCATCGCTTCCGGCGCCACGTGCAGGACGACGGTACCGTAGGCTGTGCCGCTCATGCGCGCATCCGAGATACGCACCATGTCGGTGATGCCTTGCGCCAGCAGTTTCGGCGGCAAGCCCATGTTGCCCACTTCCGCCATGCCAGGATAGCCTTTCGGGCCGCAGTTCTTCATGACCAGCACGGAGTTCGCGTCCACATCCAGATCCGGATCAACGATGCGGGCCTTGTAATGTTCAAAGTCCTCGAACACGACGGCCTTGCCGCGGTGCTGCATCAGGTGTGGCGAAGCGGCCGACGGTTTCAACACGGCGCCGCGTGGCGCCAGATTGCCGCGCAACACGCAAATGCCGCCATCGGCCAGCAATGGGTTGTCCAAGGTGCGCACCACTTCATCGTTGTAGATCGGCGCTTCAACGCAGTTGTCCCACAGCGACTTGCCGTTGACGGTCAGCGCATTCTTGTGCGGCAGCAGATCGCCCTCGCCCAGGCGGCGGATGACGGCCGGCAAGCCGCCCGCATAATAAAACTCTTCCATCAGGAAACGACCCGACGGCAGCAAGTCGACGATGGTCGGCGTGCCGCGGCCTACCTTGGTCCAGTCTTCCAGCTCCAAAGGCACGCCGATGCGGCCGGCAATCGCTTTCAGGTGGATCACGGCATTGGTCGAGCCACCGATGGCGGCGTTGACCTTGATGGCGTTTTCAAACGCTTCGCGCGTCAGCACTTTCGACAGGCGCAGGTCTTCGTGCACCATTTCGACGATGCGGATGCCCGACATGTGGGCCAGCACGTAGCGGCGCGAATCGACGGCGGGGATTGCGGCGTTGTGCGGCAGGGACGTGCCCAGCGCTTCCGCCATGCTGGCCATCGTCGAAGCCGTGCCCATGGTGTTGCAGGTACCGGCCGAGCGCGACATGCCCGATTCGGCCGACATGAACTGGTGCAAGGTGATCGATCCCGCCTTCATCTGCTCGTGCAACTGCCATACGGCCGTGCCGGAACCGATGTCCTTGCCATTGAGTTTGCCGTTCAGCATGGGGCCGCCGCTGACGACGATGGTCGGAATGTCGACGCTGGCCGCACCCATCAGCAGCGCCGGCGTCGTCTTGTCGCAGCCGACCAGCAGCACGACGGCGTCCATCGGATTGCCGCGGATCGATTCTTCCACGTCCATCGACGCCAGGTTGCGCGTCAGCATGGCCGTCGGGCGCAAATTCGATTCGCCATTCGAGAAGACAGGGAATTCCACTGGGAAACCGCCCGCTTCCAGGATGCCGCGCTTGACGTGCTCGGCCAATTGGCGGAAATGCGCGTTGCAAGGGGTCAGTTCGGACCAGGTATTGCAGATGCCGATGATGGGCTTGCCGTGAAACTCGTGGTCAGGTATGCCCTGGTTTTTCATCCAGCTGCGGTACATGAAGCCGTTCTTGTCCTGCGAGCCGAACCACTCGGCAGAGCGCAGGGCAACCTTCTTTTTTGTCTCAGACATGCCATTCTCCTGGTTGTGCCATGCCGGATCTAATGTCGTCGGCCCGGGCAGCGATGTTGGAATACTAAAGAATCCTGCCATGCCTTTCCAATCAATTTTTAATGCGTTCCGATATCGAAAACGATATCCATCAGCACCAATGAAAACGCCCTGCGCGCGCGTGGCGGCAGGGCGTGAAAGGTTTTTGGGGTCTGCAACGATTATTCTGCGGAAAACCGATAGACCGTTTCCGTCTGATACACCTCGCCCGGGCGCAAAATGGTATTCGGGAAGTGCGGCTGGTTCGGCGAATCCGGAAAATGCTGGGTTTCCAGGCATAGCGCGCCGCGGTAGCGGATGGCGCCCTGCTTGCCCTGCTGGCTGCCGTCGAGGAAATTGCCCGAATAAAACTGGATGCCCGGCTCCTGCGTGTATACCTGCATCGCCCTGCCCGATTGCGGCTCGCGCACGGTGGCGGCCAGGTTCAGTCTGTCCCCCGGCTTTTGATTCAGCACAAAGTTATGGTCGTAGCCGCGGCCGATGCGCAGCTGCTCATGCGGCACATCGATGCTGCTGCCGATGACGGTGCTCTGGCGCAAGTCGAACGGCGTGCCGGACACGTCCGCCAGTTCGCCCGTGGGGATAGACCCCGCGTCCACGGGCAGGTAGCGGTCCGCGTTGATGGACAACGCGTGGCCGAGGATATCGCCCTGCCCCGCCAGATTGAAATAGCTGTGGTTGGTCAAGTTGACCGGCGTGGCCTGGTCCGTCACGGCGTGATAGCGCAGGCTCAGCGCGTTATCGTTGTCCAGTTCGTACACGACGGTGACATCCAGCTTGCCCGGGTAGCCGTCTTCGCCGTGCGGGCTGCTGCGCGTGAACGTGATACCGACGGCGTCGTCCCTGGTGAACGGCGCGGCTTGCCACATGACCTGGTGAAAACCCTGGTTTCCGCCATGCAAGTGATTGGGCGGGTTGTTGACGGCCAGCTGGTAATCCTTGCCGTCCAGACTGAAACGTCCCTCGGCGATGCGGTTGCCGAAACGGCCGATGACGGCACCCAGGAAAGCGCTGTTGTGCAGATACGGCTCGATGCGATCGAAACCCAGCACCACGTCGGCAAAGCTGCCGTCGCGGTCCGGCACGTGGATTTCGCTGATGATGGCGCCAAAGTCGAGCACCTTGACTTGCATGCCCTGGCGGTTCGTCAGGGTAAATACGCTGACGTGCTGGCCATCGGGCAGGATGCCGAACGGCAATTGCGTCACTGAAACAGAATCAACTGGGGTCATGGCGTCGGGTCCAGGTTTTACAGGGTCGATGAGCGGCCAAACACGGGCATGCCTTGCGCGTCCCAGCGCAACGGTTTGACAAACGTGTGGCGGTCCGGGTTCCACAAAGGGTCGCCAACGATTTCCGTGTAGGTGCGGGCATGGTACACCAGCAATACGCCATCGCCATCGCCGGCCGTGGTGAAGCTGTTGTGGCCGGGACCGTAAATGCCGTGCTCGTAGCAGGTGGCAAACACGGGCTCGGGCGACTTGGTCCACGCCGCTGGATCGAGCAGGTCGGCGGAGTCGTCGGCCCACAGCAAGCCCATCGCATAGTTTTCATCGGTGGCGCTGGCCGAATAGCTGATGAAGATCTTGCCGTTGCGCTTCAGCACGGACGGCCCTTCGTTGACCCAGAAGCCGCGGATTTCCCAGTCGAATTCCGGCTTGCTCAACATCACGGGCGGGCCGGCCAGCTGCCACGGCGTGGCCATCGGCGCGATGTACAGGTTCGAATTGCCCTCGATGGCCACATCTTTCTGCGCCCACAGGTAGTACAGCACGCCGTCGTGCTCGAACGTGGTGGCGTCCAGGCAGAAGGTGTCGATGCCCGTGTCGATCTGGCCCATGAATTCCCATTCGCCAATCAAAGGATTGGCGTTCGTATTGCGGATCGCATACATGCGGTGCTGGAACAACTTATGTTTGATCTCGCGGCTCGGCGCGGCGGCGAAGTACACATACCAGGCGCCCTGGTTGAAGTGCAATTCCGGCGCCCACACCAGTTCGCTGTACGGCCCCGTTTCCGGCTTGTGCCACACGTCGACCGTTTGCGCGTCGGCCAGGCCGGCGATGCTGTCGGCGCGGCGCAGTTCAATGCGGTCGTACTGCGGCACGGACGCCGTAAAGTAATAATAGCCGTCGCTGTGACGGTAGATATGCGGGTCGGCGCGCTGTTCGATCAGCGGGGTCAATATTTCTGTCATGTTATTTACTCCGTTCAGTTATTGCTTAGGCGGCCACAAAACCGCGCTTGTGCATTTCCGATTTGACACCGCTGTAGTACTCGTCGCTAATGCGGTACTTGAACATCAGCAAGCCCATCAGCAAGTGGAAGAAACCGGGGATGATCGACAGCATCAGGGCGATACCGTTCAGGGCGAATTGCGTTTGCTCATGGTTGGGCTGGTAGTCGAAATACGCGAGCAAAACGCCTACCAGGCCGCCCGCCACCGCCATGCCCGCCTTCTGGCACACGGAAATGCCGCCAAAGGCGAAGCCCGAGACGCGCTTGCCCGTCTTGACTTGACCATAATCGATGGTTTCCGCAATGGCCGACCAGAATACGGGCGCATGCAAATCCACGACAAAGGACAGCAGGAAATACAGGGCGAAGGCCAGCACGGTGTCGCTCGGTTTCACAAAGAAATAGATCGCCAGGCTGATCAGGGCGACGCCGATCTGTGTGTAGCGGAACAGTTTTACCTTGCAATAAAACTTGGTGATCCAGGTCGAGGCGATCATGGCCAGGATGGCGGCCACTACGCCCGTCGTGAGGAAGGCGGCCACCGTTTCCGTGCTGCCACCCAGATAGTATTTCGCGTAATAAATGGCGACGGAACCGCGCACCACGTAGCCGATGGTGCCCGTGACGCACACGCCGCACAGCACCAGCCACTGGTCGTTCTGCAGCAGCACTTTCAATTGGTCGAGCAGCGATTGCTTTTCCACCACGTGCACGACGCGCTCGGTGGTGGAGAAATAGCAGAACAGGAACAGGGCCACGCCCATGACGGCCATCACGGCCATGGCCGCCTGGTAGCCGACGGCCGGGTTGCCGCCGCCCCAGCGCTGCGACAGGATTGGCACGACGATGGTCACCATGAAGGCGCCGATCTTGGCGAAGAACAGGCGGTAGCCGTTGGCCGACAGGCGGTCCTGCGGATCGCTCGTCAGTCCGCTGATCAGGGAGATATACGGAATTCCCACGCCGGCCGTCATGATGGTCATCAGGATATACGTCGAGTATGCCCAGATCAGCTTGGCGTCATAGTGCCACTCGGGCGTGCTGAAGACAAAGAAGACGCTGACGCCATACGGCACGGCCAGCCACAGCAGGTATGGACGGTAGCGGCCCGATGCAAAGCTGTAGCGGTCGGTGATCTGGCCCATGACCAGGTCGGCAATGGCGCCGATGACTTTCACGGCCACGAACAGCAGGGCCAGGTCGGTGGTTTTCAAGCCATAGATATCGGTATAGAAAAAGGTAATGATCAACATCATCGACGAAATGACGACATTGAGCGCCATGTCGCCGGCGCCGAAGCCGACCTTTTCAACGGTAGATAATTTTTGCGTCTCCATGCTTTCCGTCCATTCTTTTTATGATGAATCGTGCGTGACTGCCCAACTGACAGGGGCGTTGCCGGCCGAAACCATGGCAACGCCCTTGATTTTTTACTGTGCGACCAAGTTACATTTTCCAGCGTAAAGAAAGACCCACTGTGCGGTCATAGCGGCGCGTGTCGCGCGGATACACGCCCGCAGTGTTCCAGTAATCCTTGAACTTGGTGTCGAGCAAGTTATTCCCATCGAGGGTCACGGTGAACTGGTCGTTGATCTTGTACGACAGCGAACCGTCAAGCTGGGCCGTCGGCGCCACTTTCAAGTCCAGGCCGGGGCCGCCCTGGTTGTAGCTGTCGATGAATTTCGAGCGCCAGTTGTAAGCCAGGCGGCCCGACCACGCGTCTTTTTCGTACAGCAGCACCAGGTTGTAGGCATAGCGCGACACGCCCGTGATGGCATGGCTGCCCGTCTCGTCATCGGTAGTGCCGCTCATGTAGGTACCGTTCGCTTGCAAGCCCAGGCCGCTCAACAGGCCAGGCAAGCCGTCATAAAACTGCTGGTAGCCAATTTCCAGGCCTTGCAGCTTGCCGGCGGCCGTGTTGTACGGGCGGTCCACGTCATAGGTCTTGCCGGCGATGGTTTCGCTGGAAATGCGTTGCTGGATATAACCGTCGAACTTGTGGTGGAACACGGTAGCCGTGACGGAACCGGCGGGCGCGAAATACCATTCCAGTGCCGCGTCAACATTGTCGCCCGTGACTGGTTTCAGATTCGGATTGCCGCCCGCGCCCGTCGCCTTCACCGTTTCCGTCGAGTTGACCAGGGCCACGCCCGGGTTCAACTGGGAAAAACCGGGACGGCTGATGGTGCGGCCGGCAGCGAAGCGGCCGACCAGATCCGAGCGCAGCTTGATTTTCAGGGCCACGCTCGGCAGCACGTCGGTGCTGGCCGTATCGCTGATGACAGGCGTGTAGACGCCATCTTGCGAACTGTTGCCTTGCAGGCTTTGTTCGGTGCGCACGACGCGCACGCCCAGGGTGCCATCGACGGGATAGGCGCCCAGCTTGAAGGCAACCTTGGCCTTGGTATAGATCGAGTACGTCTTTTCCGTATCCTTGAAGAACGAACCCGGGTCCATGGCGCGCGCCGCGCTGCTGCCCGTGACGGCTTCGCGGATGGTGCCCGTGTTATTGAGCAGGAAGCTGGCGCACGGCGTGTACCACTGCTTCAAGCCATAGTCGGGGCCGCCGCTGGACATCGGTTCCGACAGACAATTGAGGCCCGGAATCGACGTCACACTCTGGCGGCCGAACGGAAACGCGGCGCCGGACACGTCCGGTGCTTCCGCATTGCCCTCGAAACTCTTGATCGATTCGGCTTCGCGCTTCACGCCGCGCAGGCCGACGCTGATTTCCTTGAAGATGCCGCCCGCGCTCGGCGTGTACGCCAGGTCGGCGCGCACGTCGTTCGAGCTGCCCTGGTCCTTGCCGTAGCGGTCGAAGAAACCCTTCAGATAGTAGTTCGACGGGTCTTGCAAATCGCTGCCCGTGTAGTCCACGTGCAAGGTGCCGTTCTGGTTGGTATTGATGCGGGCATTCGGCACGACGGTAATCGCGTCGAGAATCGGGTTGCGCCAGGCATAGGTGCTTTTGGTGCTGGCCACTTCCGACGTGAAACGCCATTCCGGGTTGATATCCCACAAGCCGCCCACGGCAAATTGATGCGTCTTCGTCTCGTTCTTGTTCGCCTGCGTCGACATGATGGTGTTGACGTTGGTGGACGTGAGCGTTTGCAGCTGGTTGGTGCCAGGAATTTTTGTAGCCGACACGGGCGTGCCCCACCACGGCAAGCCGACAAAGTAATCGGACTCGGCATCGAGCAGGAAGCGCGTGGCCATGCCTTCCGCGTACAGCTCGACGTCGGCGTTCGGCCGCCATTGCAGCACGGCATTGGCGGTCGTGCGACGACGGTCGCCCTTGATCGGCAGCAAGCCCACCTGGTCCGGCCCCGTCAAACCCGGTGACAGGAAACTTTTATCCACAGGCGCCGTATTGAACGCGCGCTCTTCATGGTAGCGGTGCTGCTGCTGCGACAAGCCCAGCAGCGCGCCCACTTCGCCGATGCCCGTCTTCCAGCGGTTCGACAGCATGCCGCTGATGTTCGGGTCGGTGGCCTTGGATTTGTCGCTGTAGACGGCGCGCGTATTCACGCTGGCCGTGAAGTCCTTGAAATCGAACGGGCGGTTGGTGCGCACGTCGATGATGCCGGCCACGCCGCCTTCGACCTGGTCCGCGCCCTGCGATTTGTACACGTCAACGCGCTGCAGCATCGTGGCGGGAATGTCGGCCAGGTTGACATAGCGGCCCGTGGTGGTGAACAGTTCGCGGCCGTTGAGGAGGGTCGTGACATCGCGCAAGCCGCGGATCATGACGGCGCTCGCCTCGCCCGAATCGCGGCGGATCTGGATACCGGAAATGCGCGCCAGGGTTTCAGCCACGTTGTTATCGGGGAATTTGCCGATGTCGTCAGCCACGATGGAATCGATGACCTGGTCCGAGCGCATCTTGATCTGCTGGGAATTCTGCGCCGAGCGGCGCACGCCGCTGACGGTCACGACCGACACTTCCGCCGCCGGCTCGGCACTGGCATCGGCCGCCACCGCATCCTGCGCCCACACCGAAGCCGTGCTCAGCAAGCCAATACCGGCCAGTGCCGCAACGGCTGCCTTCAAGGTGAATGGACGAGGGGAAGTGGCCGCGAGCGGACCGGTGGCATTGCGCATCATGAATCTCCAGATATTGTATTGATATTTTTTGTATCGCTTGCATGTCGTTCGCATGCTCGGCGTTTATCTTAGGGGCTGGGCGATAATCTCTCCAATCAATTTTTCCACTGTTTCGATATCAATATTGATATCAGCGGCTGGAGGACTTTGGAGGTTGTAAACAGGCAACGGCAGGGGCGTCAGGGGCAAAAATGACGGGATTGATGCATACGGAAGTAACGCTGTGGGTCTGACAAAGTCGTACCCGACTTGGTGGAAGACATGCTCAGGGAAAACGGTAGTAATTACCCGATAGTCGCCGAGTGGGGCTTGTATATGCTGACAGATAGTGCCTTATCACAGGCTGACATCCTGCCTCGTCGAAGGCGACGACGCAGACATTGTTGACATTGCTGCAGTAACCCTCAGCCCAAACGGCCAGGATGGGCCGTTTGGGCTACGATACAGTTCAATCGACGGGAATCACATACGGATATCCAAAGATGTCCAAAGAAGTCCAAAAATAATCCAAAAATAGCCAAACCATTAAAGCGATGTCGTGCCATCATTTGGCACATAATATGCAGTGCGGCGCTCACCTCGCTGCAGAAGTTGGCCAGACTCTCGCAAACGTTTCAGCAAATTTTTCGCCTGCAGCGAAGTCAAGCGGCATAGCTCAGCCACCTCGGCACGCCGCACCGAACCATGTTGCTGTACATAGCTCAAAACCATTTGTTCCTGCTGAAGACCGCTGAATCCCATTTGCCGTGTATAGGCGGCTTTATCACCGTCAGCACGGTACAAACCAGCGGCCAAGGTGTACGTCCGGCCACGGGCCGTACCATGTGCCTGCGCCAATCCAACCTCAACGAGTGCCTCGAGGGTAGCTGTAGAAACAGGAATGCGGCGAAGTGAGCTAGCGTCTCTAACTTGGGAAGAAATTGATTTAAACAAACAAACAGCTCACTTGCCAACGGCAAAAACAAATGTTCCCCGCACAATCCCTTTGTCAAAAGCTGCAATAAAATCCTTGCGCGCCTTCGGCATAGAAAAAGAAGGTAGGTTGTTTGCACTAGTCGCAGAGTCGATGAGCCAAGCCTTTGAAAGTGCCTGCGAATCTCATCGGGGCAACATTAAAGGAGTTCGCTTTCAAGACCTACGACACGAGGCGACAAGTCGGCTCTTCGAAAAGGGTTTAAACGTTATGGAGGTTGCAGCTATTACCGGTCATAAAACGTTAGACATGCTTAAACGTTACACTCATCTAAGAGCAGAAGATTTAGCAAAAAACTTGATTGAATTTTTAATATCATCATCTATTTGGCTGGTTTCTCTGCAGCTTCCATTGAGTGAGCGGCAGCGAATTTCTTTGCCCCCCGCCCACTTTTATCCTTTGGAAGATGGTACAGAGAAATGGCAGTGTGACGGATTTTTATAGGCAGGCCCGTCGCCTCATGCTTATGCGTGGTAAAGAAAGCAAGCGGTCCACGGCGATTACACTCACTCAAAGAAAGATCAGGCAAAACCATACCCTCGACTTCCGTTCGCCATTCTTGCAAACAACCTACTGCATTGGCACGTTTTACATATGCCAAAATCCCGGCCTGAGCATGTAGCGGACTAGCATTTCGATAACGTGTAGTCAACTGCAACAACCCTTCTTTAAGCGAAGTATTAGTTGAGAATATTTTGGCTTCACCAATCCACGACCAAGTCGTTTTTTTACCCATCACCGTCAAATCCACATTCCCGCCCTGAGTCTGACCTTGGCGTGCATCAAACCCCGCCATAACTAACATATTGGCAAGCTCTTCGGTGATCTTATCTTCACCGATTGCGTCATCAAAGTATGATTGGGGACTTTTTTCTAACAACGCAAAAGCTTTATCAATACTATCGTAAACTGACTCAACGAATTCTTCGTAAGAGGAAACCCATTCTTTTTTTATAATATTTATAGCAAATTCACTAGTCGCAGCCATAGCGCCAAGCTCAGCTAAAGAGATTTCTCGTCCATGGAACTCCATCATTCGGAACTCCGAAGTGCAATCTTAGCGACATCCGATGGCAAGAAATACATAAAAATCTTTTTAGCGACATCCTCGTCATGCTGGCCAGTTAAAGGATTTATTTTTCCATCATATGCAGCACGTACTTGATCAGAATCCAAATCTTCAATGTCATCTTTTTCTATATACTCAAAGCCAGCATCTAACAAATTTATATGTGCACCACTGAAAAAATTAACAATATTCAAAATCACATCTGGAGCAGAAATATTTACGTTGTGTGCAATCTTAAAGAATTCTGAAACTGGGATATGCTTTGCATCCAAATGCAAAGATAAATATTCGACAACAACACGCCCGAAGTCAGCCTCTTGGCGACCACGCCAGATGCTCTCTAGTGCTTCTCTTACTTCGGTTTTGTTGTTGAATTTCACGGTTTGCTAGTAAATGTCATGAGTCTATTAAGAGTCCGTTCAAAAGATGATATTTGATGCGCTTTAACATAGCAGCCGTGCAAAGTCGGATCTTGGGATGCCAACTGACTGATGAGTCCATGTAGTTTTACGGTACCAACACCGTCAGGCGCTTTAAAGTTCCACTCGGCTTCTAATTCATAAGGCTTGATGTCCTGCCCTACAGCTTCCATACCCGCCTGGTGAAAAATTTCATCTCGGAGATCATCATCATCGCGGGTCATTCTTTCTCGCTTAATTGACCCAGTTAGAGTACGGAAAGCTAAAAATACAACCCGCCCCTCCTTTGGCTCCGTATAAATCGCTGACATCGCAGGAAAAAGATTATCAGGAGCTTTTGCACCAAATCCCACAAAATCAGAAAAATGTAATGCTCCGGAAGTCAAAATCTCCATAGGACGATCTTCGAAGCGTGCCCCAACCAATTTAGAAGGCTGATCAACAGATATTTCAATTCTTTCCAACTGACGACGTACTGTAATTACATCATACGACTGATAATACGTCTTTCTTACCGTAATAAGTCTATCAATTCCGTCATAAGCTTTTTTCACCAAATCAGATAATTGATTACTCTCATAAACATTCCGATCATCAAAATATCCGGCAGCACAGAAAACTAAAGACACATCGCCATTTGGAAAATTTCTAATTTCGCATAATGTTGGCGAACTAGGCGCAGCACGTATAGATTTTAGATCAAGTGGTAATGGATATTTTTCACTAAATTCTGATTTTAGAGGCGTAGATTTTTCTATAGCCTTTAAAAGCGAATCGATAAATGACTTCTCAACACTATAGATCTGGACATAACGCTCTCCAGCTATGATGGTTTCATCAAAGAAATCACTCAAGAACTTGCGAAGACGACTCCCTTCAGGCGTTGCCTCCTCCGCATTCGACGCGAGAGCTTTCCAGCCTAAACCAACCGGCAGCTTCGCTTGCTTGAGCGCCGTACGTAAAAGTGTCCAGTTGACTTTAGACTCTAAGGCAGCCACCAACTCAACAGTTGGATAACCAGCTACCGGAACCTCCACAGGTACCTGCGAAACCATGTATGTTGCCATAATTTTTACTGTCCTCTGCATTGTGACACTTGCGAGACCTCAAGCGCACACGATATTGCGATAACAACATCTCATTGCCAACTAAACAATTCAATATCTTCTCACAAATATGTCCCAGCGGAAAGTCTAATTAATTACAAATAACACCAAATAAAACGAGGTGTTCAGATAGTCGCATGACTTGTCCATCACTTGCCATACTCCCACCGCACAGTGCGCGTAGATGCTAATGCCGCGAACTAATCGAGGTCACTAGACCCTAGATGATGAACTTAAGAGACTGCAGCGCCACGTGGACTACACTCGTGAACACTCATTAAAGCCGACCTAGGTCACCACATTGTGCCAAGTACTTGAATTTCTGTGCCTATGTGGTGGCACAATTTTGTGCACAGTGAGTGTGCCAAAATGCGCAAAATAACGCATTAAATTGCAAACCAATGCAACAGCTAAGTAGTTGATTTTTTTAGGGGAAAACTGGTGCGGCTGGCGGGGATCGAACCCACGACCCTTGGCTTCGGAGGCCAATACTCTATCCACTGAGCTACAGCCGCGTAGGGGGAATTTCTGAAGTGATGCGAAGGATACCGTTTTTCTTTACCTACGTCTACGGAAACTGTCGTATCGCTGGCAATTGCATGTCACTGCTCAATTTTTGTGCCTATAATTGTGGGTTTCATAAAGGTTTACATCCAAGCATGTAAAAATGCTACCTTACACGGCCATCAGTTTCAAATCTGGACTAAGGACATCATGAGCGACGCACATAACGAACAACAATCAGCGATCAAAACGCCTAAACAATTGCTTGCCGCCGTAGCTGGCTTCTTCCTCGTCACCGTCATCGGCATCATCCTGCTGGTGCAGTTCGTCACGGCGCAAAAACTGACGGGCGCCGGTACGGACAGCCAGTCGCCGGAAGCCATTGCCGAGCGCTTGAGTCCGGTTGCCAATGCTGGCTTTACCTTCAAGGATGCCAGCGGTCCGAAAGTGCTACAAAGCGGCGAAGCCGTCTACACGGCCACCTGCGTGGCTTGCCATGGCGCCGGCGTGGCCGGTGCACCGAAATTTGGCGACGCGGGCGGCTGGTCTGCCCGTCTGGCCCAGGGCTACGATACAGTCCTGAAACACGCCATCGAAGGCTTGCGCGCGATGCCGGCCAAGGGCGGCAATCCGGACCTCGACGATGTGGAAGTGGCGCGCGCCGTCGTCTACATCGCCAACGCGTCGGGCGGCAAGTTCAAGGAACCGGAAGTGCCGGCACCGGCCGCGGCCGCTGATGGCGCTGCTCCTGCAGCCGAGCCTGCCAAATAATTCAGCCAGCGCGCTGAACCAGGAACCGCCCGGATGGGCGGTTTTTTTTCGTCCGCAGTTTGTGCCAGATTACACGGCGTAAAAAAGCCGCCCGGCTTGATAGCGGGGCGGCTCGGTGCTAGTGCGTCAGCACTGCTGTTACCACATGATGACGCGGTCTTTCGGCGGCAGATACATCTTGTCGCCCGGTTTCACGTCGAAGGCTTGATAGAAGCCGGGCTGGTTGCGCATGGTGCCGTTGGCACGGAACTGGCCTGGCGAGTGCGGGTCCGTTTTCAGCAAGACCAGTTGCTGCGCTTCACGCATCTTCATGCGCCAGACTTGAGCAAAGCCCGCGTAGAAGCGCTGTTCACCCGTGAAACCGTCGATGACGGGGGCTTTCTTGCCGTTCAGCGACAATTTGTATGCTTTGTACGCGATTGCCACGCCGGAATTGTCGGCGATGTTCTCGCCCAGGGTCAGTTCGCCGTTGACGAAGTGGCCTTTCACCGGGCTGAAGCCGTTGTACTGCGCCACCAGCTGCTTGGTTTTCTTGGCGAAGTTTTTATGGTCAGCCTTGGTCCACCAGTCGCGCAAATTACCGTCGCCGTCGTACTGGGCGCCCTGGTCGTCGAAGCCGTGGCTGATTTCATGGCCGATCACGCCGCCGATGGCGCCATAATTGACGGCATCGTCCGCGTTGGCGTCGAAGAACGGTGCTTGCAGGATGGCGGCCGGGAAGACGATTTCGTTCAGCTCAGGATTGTAATAAGCGTTCACGGTCTGCGGCGTCATGCCCCACTCGTCGCGGTCGATCGGCTGGCCCAGCTTGTTCAGCTCGCGGTTGTAGTTGAGCAGGTGCGAACGCTGGATGTTGCCGATCAAGTCGTCGGGCGCCACCGTCAGGCCCGAGTAATCGCGCCATTTGTTCGGATAGCCGATCTTGGTGGTGAACTTGGCCAGCTTGATTTGCGCCTGTTTCTTGGTGACGGGGCTCATCCAGTCGAGCTTGTCGATGCTTTGCTTGTAGGCCGTCATCAGGTTTTTCACCAGCGCTTCCATGCGCACCTTGCGCTCGGCCGGGAAATACTGCTCCACGTACAGCTGGCCCACGGCTTCACCCAGCGCGCCTTCGACGGCGCCCACGCCGCGTTTCCAGCGCGGACGCATTTCCGTCACGCCCGTCAGGGTAGTGCCATAAAACGCGAAGTTTTCGTCGACATACGCTTTCGGCAGGTAGCCGGCGTTCGCGTGCAGCAAATGCCACTGGAAGTATGCTTTCCACGTTTCCAGCGGCGTCTTGTTGGCGATCTCGGCAAAGCCCTTCAGGTAGCTGGGCTGGCTGACGATCACATAATTGACCTTGCCGGCGATACCCGTGTCCTTCAGGTAGCGGGCCCAGTCGTAGCCTGGCGCCACGCTGGCCAGTTTCGCCAGTTCCACCTTGTTGTAGGTTTTGACGGGGTCGCGGTTCTGCACATTGCTCCATTGCGCCTTGGCCAGTTCCGTTTCCAGCGCCAGGATAGCCTTGGCATTGGCGGCCGCGTTCGCGTCGCCAGCCAAGCTCAGCATTTTCTCCACGTGGGCCAGGTATTTGGCGCGCGTATCGGCCTTGCCTTCTTCCAGGTAGTAATCGCGGTCAGGCAAGCCCAGGCCGCTTTGCACGATGTCGGCCACGTATTTGGTGGAATCCTTGGCGTCCTGGTGGATGCCGAAGTCGTAAGGCGAGGTCACGCCCAGCTTGCTGAAATGGGCGATCACGGCCGGCAATTCCGCCTTATCCTGCAGCGCGGCGATCTTCGCCAGCTCCGCGTTCAAGGGCGTCAGGCCCAGGCTTTCCAGCTTGGCTTCATCCATGAAGCTGTTATAGAAATCACCGATTTTCTGGGCATTCGAACCGGCCGCGCGTGCCTTGTCGGCGGCAGCGCCTTCGACGATGCCGCGCAGCTGCGTTTGCGTATCGTCGGCCAGCTTGGCAAAGCTGCCCCAGCTCGACTTGTCGGCAGGAATGACAGTTTCCGCCAGCCATTTGCCGTTCAGGTGCTGGAACAGGTCGTCCTGCGCGCGCACGGCAGGGTCGACGTATTCGACGGCGATGCCCGACGTCAGCGCCGCAGCGGCGACGGCCGTGGCGGGAGCGGCGGCGGCTTTCTTGGCACTATCAGCGGCGCCAGCCATGCCGGACACGCCGGCCAGCAAACTCAGGGTCAATGCACTTAACAAATAACGATTCACGGTTGTCCTCTATATTGTATTGTGTGGAATATAAGGGTCAGAAGGCCCAGGGCTTCTGGCCCGGTTTTTGACTGTAGCATACCGGCCGAAATGACAGAAAGAACTTTGGCCAGAATGCAAAAAAGACCACGCAAGTGGTCTTTTTTGTTGTGACAAGATAACGTTTACATGGCGTAGGTCGGCTTAGCCCAGAGGGCGTAAGCCGACAACATTGTTTGCACCGGCGGTATCGTCGGATTACGCGCTTGCGCGCCTCGGCGGCCCCGCTAATCCGACCTACTTAGCTAAATCTCAATGGCACTTACCAGATGATCACACGGTTTTCCGGCGCGACATACATCTTGTCGCCCGGTTTCACGCCAAACGCTTCATAAAAACCTGGCTGGTTGACCATGGTGCCATTGGCGCGGTACTGGCCCGGCGAATGGGGATCGGTCTTGATCTGCACGATCTGCTGCGCTTCGCGCATCTTGCTGCGCCACACTTGGCCAAAGCCCATGTAGAAGCGCTGGTCGCCCGTCAAACCGTCCAGCACGGGCGCCGGCTTGCCACCCAGCGAGATTTTATAGGCTTTATAGGCGATCGCCACGCCCGAGTTGTCGGCAATGTTTTCGCCCAGTGTCAGCGCACCGTTGACGTGGTAGCCAGGCAATGGGCTGTAGCCGTCGTACTGCTTGGTCAGCGCGTCGGCCTTGGCCGCAAAATTCTTGCGGTCGGCCGGGGTCCACCAGTCGCGCAGGTTGCCGTCGCCATCGGACTGGCTGCCCTTGTCGTCGAAGCCATGGCTGATTTCATGGCCGATGACGGCGCCGATGGCGCCATAGTTGACGGCGTCATCCGCGTTGGCGTCAAAGAACGGCGGCTGCAGGATGGAGGCGGGGAAGACGATTTCATTCATCGTCGAGCTGTAATAGGCGTTCACCGTTTGCGGCGTCATGCCCCACTCTTCGCGGTCGATCGGTTTGCCCAGCTTGGCCACCTGGCGCGCGGAGCCGAAGTTGGCGGCACGCATCATGTTGCCCACCAGGTCGCCCGGGACGATTTGCAGCTTCGAATAATCGCGCCATTTGTTCGGATACGCGATCTTCGGCGTGAACTTGGCCAGCTTGGCTTGCGCTTCCTTCTTGGTCTCCGGGCTCATCCAGTCCAGGGTATCGATGCTGTCCTTGTAGGCGGCCAGCACGTTTTTCACCAGTTCCTGCATGTGCGCCTTGCGCTCTGCCGGGAAATATTGCGCGACATACAGTTTGCCGACGGCTTCGCCCAGCACGCCTTCGACGGCGCCCACGCCACGCTTCCAGCGCGGCTGGTTTTCCGTCACGCCGCTGAGTACCGTGCCGTAAAAGGCAAAGCTTTCATCGACGAAGTTTTTCGACAGGTAGCTGGCATAGCTGCGCAGCAACTGCCATTCGAAATACGCTTTCACGGTGTCCAGGTCGGCGGACGCAAGCACCTTGTTGTAGCCGGCCAGGTAGCTTGGCTGGTTGACGATGACGTAATCGACCTTGTTGGCGATACCGAGCGCGGCCAGGCCCGACTTCAGGTCGTAGCCCGGGGTCAGGTCGTTCAGCTTATTGATGTCGGTCTTGTTGTAGCGTTTGACGGGGTCGCGGTTCTCGACCTTGGTCCATTGCACTTCGGCCAGGGCCGTTTCCAGCGCAACAACCGCCTTGGCGCGCGCCGCGGCGTTCTTGTCGCCGGCCATGGCCAGCATTTTTTCCACGTGCGCCTGGTATTTTTCCTTGACGCCAGCCTGCTTGGCTTCCAGGTAGTAATCGCGGTCTGGCATACCCAGGCCGCTTTGGCTGACATATGCCGCATATTTCGTCGAGGCACGCGCATCCTGGCCCACGTAGACGGCATAGGGAGTCGACACGCCCGTCTGGCTCAGGTGGGCGATCAGGGCCGGCACGCCTTTCTTGTCGCGCAGCGAGCGGATGCGGTTCAGTTCGCCGGCCAGCGGCTTCGTGCCCAGCGCATCGAGCTTGGCTTCATCCATGTAGCTGGCGTACAGGTCGCTGATTTTCTGCGCTTCGGAACCGGCCTTCTTGTTTTTGTCCTGTTGCGTCGATTCGATGATGCCGCGCAATTGCGGCGTCGTGTCATCGCGCAGCTTGGCGAACGAACCCCAGCTCGACTTGTCGGCAGGGATCTCGGCCGTCGCCAGCCACTTGCCGTTCAAATGGGTGAAGAAATCGTCCTGCACGCGCACGGCGGGGTCGATGTACTGCACATCGATGCCGGAAACGACGCCAGCGGCGGCAGGCGCGGCGCCTGAGGCCACGGTCGGAGCGGCAGCGGCGGATACGGGTTCGGCGGCATGGGCAAACGCAGCCAACAGGGTCAGGGTCAGACTGCTCAAGAGATAGCGATTCACGAATTGTCCTTATGGGGCATGTCAAAAAGACCGGGCAGATAGCTGCGGGCGGATAGCCCGCCGCGCCAGGCGCTGCAGGAATGTAGCACGCGCCGCTCAGTTCGGCCAAGCTCAAGGGGCTTTCATTGTCCAGTCCGGCGAGCATGGCGTGGGCTGGAACAGCGCATGCAGCGTTTATCCATACAGATAAAGCAGGTCGTCGATCAGCGTCAGTTCCTGTTGCGTGAACTGCGTGTTGTTGAACTGACCGATAGCTTCGAGCACACCTCTAATCGGCACTTGCCGTGACGGATCCTGAACGATGTCGATCAGCAGGCCGGCATCAGGATCCCGCCCCCTCAGATACTTTTCAATCAGCGCTTCGAGCGAGACACGTGCCTGCAAATCAGTTAACATTTTTTATCTGCTGGGAAGAAAGAAGCTCCAGTCTAAATGAGCCGGAGCCCGCGGATAAAAAAAAGCCTGCGTCCGCGGACGCAGGCAAAACCACTTCGGGTCGAGAATGCGAGTCCACTATAGGGCCGCCGCACACGCTTTTTTTCGACTCTTACAAATGCTTACTCCCCTCAAGACTCCCTATACATCGCATACAAAACCGCAACATATGGCAAGCTGGCAGCCCCGTTTTCGCGCGTAGACTGGACCCAGGCACGCTTTTTCTACGGCCGGCCCACGCCGGCAGAGATTCAGGTCTATACTTTCAACAAAGCGCCGCTCCACGGGGACTGGCGCTTGTGCAAGACACGCTAGCTGCAAAGGTGCAATGATGGGCAAACTCAAAAATACCGGCTTGATCGGCCTGGGCGTGGTGGCCGGCGTCGCCGTGTCGCTGCAATTTTCCGCCATGGCGCAAAAGACCGTCGAGCCGCCCCTGCCGCTGGAAGAGCTGCGACAGCTGGCCGACGTGTTTGGCCTGATCAAGTCCGATTACGTCGAGCCCGTCGAAGACAAGAAACTGCTGGAAGACGCCATTTCCGGCATGGTTGCCTCGCTCGACCCCCATTCCGCCTACCTGGACAAGAAAGCCTACGCCGAGCTGCGCGAAGGCTCCGAAGGCAAGTTCGTCGGCCTGGGCATTGAAATTGGCCTCAGCGAAGACGGCTACATCAAGATCGTCTCGCCCATCGAGGATTCGCCCGCCTACCGCGCCGGCATCAAGGCCGGCGACCTGATCACCCGCCTCGATGGCCAGCCCGTGAAAGGCGTCAGCCTCGACGACAACGTCAAGCGCATGCGCGGCGAACCGGGCACCAAGGTGTCGCTGACCATTGCCCGCAAGGATGAAGCGCAGCCGCTGGCCTTCACCATCACGCGCGAGGAAATCCATCAAAAAAGCGTGAAGGCGAAGATGGTCGAGCCGGGCTACGCCTGGCTGCGCGTGTCGCAATTCCAGGAACCAACCGTCGACGACATGGCCGCGCAGATCACGGCGCTATATCAACAAGATCCGAACATCAAGGGCATGGTGCTCGACCTGCGCAACGATCCGGGCGGCGTGCTGCAGGGCGCCATCGGCGTCTCGGCCGCCTTCCTGCCGAAGGACGCGGCCATCGTCTCGACCAACGGCCAGCTGCCGGACTCGAAACAGGTGTTCTACGGCCGCGCCGAATACTATACTTTCCGCTCGGAAGGCGACGCGCTGGCGAAATTACCGGCCGCCATCAAGAAAGTACCGCTGGTGGTGCTCGTCAACACGGGGTCGGCCTCGGCCTCGGAAATCGTCGCCGGCGCCCTGCAGGATTACAAGCGCGCCACCATCATCGGCACGCAAACCTTCGGCAAGGGTTCCGTGCAAACCATCCGCCAGCTGACAGCCGACACGGCCGTCAAGCTGACGACGGCCCGCTACTACACGCCGAACGGCCGCTCGATCCAGGCCAAAGGTATCGTGCCCGACCTGCTGGTCGATGAAAATGCGGATGGCGACGGCTTGAACGGCTTGCGCATCCGCGAAGCGGACCTGACCAAGCACCTGAGCAACGACCGCGACAAGGAAAGCACCAAGGCCGCCCCCGTCAACGACGAGATGGAAGAGCAATTGCGCATCATCGCCCTGGAAAAGACCCGCAAGCCGCTGGAATTTGGCAGCAAGGACGATTTCCAGTTGCACCAGGCGCTCAATCACCTGAAGGGCTTGCCGGTGCAACTGGCCAAGACCGAACCGGTGGTGGTGCAGGCCGACGTCAAGAAAGAGCAGAAGAAGTAAGCAGTTTGGGGTCAGACCCGGCGGGTCTGACCCCATCACACGCAATACCCCCAGCACCGCTCCACGCGACAAAAATCAATCTTCCGCCACACATCGCCCTGCCCCGCAACACGAAACTCTCTACAGTCGAGCCTGTTTGTGTAAAATTTGCTTCACTTATCGGCGCCACGTCGATTGCCAAATTTGAAAGTTTAACCATGAAACAAGTCGTCATCAGCGGTACCGGACTGTACACGCCGCCATTTTCGATCTCCAACGAAGAGCTGGTCACCTGCTTCAATGCCTACGCGGAAAAGTTCAATGCCGACAACGCCGACGCGATCGCCGCAGGCACGGTGACGGCGCTGGACCTGTCGAGCGTGGCCTTCATCGAAAAGGCGTCCGGCATCAAGTCGCGCTTCGTGATGGAAAAGGAAGGCATCCTCGATCCGGCGCGCATGGTCTCGCGCATCCCGGAACGGGGCGATGACGAACTGTCCCTGCAGGCGGAAATGGCGGTCGCCGCCGCGCGCGACGCGCTGGCGCGCGCCAGCCGCACGCCAGCCGATATCGACATGGTGCTGGTCGCTTGCAGCAACATGCAGCGCGCCTACCCGGCCATGGCCGTGGAAGTGCAGGATGCGCTGGGCATCGATGGTTATGGTTTTGACATGAACGTGGCGTGCTCGTCGGCCACCTTCGGCATCCAGCAAGCCGTGGCAGCCGTGCAAAGCGGCCAGGCGCGCGCCGTGCTGGTCCTGAATCCCGAAATCACCAGCGGCCACCTGAACTGGCGCGACCGCGACAGCCATTTCATTTTCGGCGACGCCTGCACCGCCATCATCGTCGAAGCGAAAGACACGGCCGTGTCCCAGCACCAGTTCGAGATCATCGGCACGGAACTCAAAACGCGTTTCTCGAATGCCATCCGCAACAATTTCGGCTTCCTCAACCGTTTTGACGAGTCCGGCGTGGGCCAGGCCGATAAACTGTTCCGCCAGCAAGGCCGCAAGGTCTTCAAGGAAGTATGCCCGATGGCGGCCGAGATGATCAAGGCGACCTTGGCCAAGGCCGGCGTGGAAGTGGCGCAAGTCTCCCGCTACTGGCTGCACCAGGCCAACCTGAACATGAACCTGCTGATCGCGCGCCTGATCCTGGGCCGCGACGCGCAAGCCAATGAGGCGCCCGTGATCCTCGACACCTACGCCAACACCTCGTCGGCCGGTTCCATCATCGCCTTCCATAAATATCAGGATGACATGGCGGCAGGCAGCACCGGCGTCATCTGCTCGTTCGGCGCCGGCTATTCCATCGGCTGCGTGGTCGTGCGCAAGCTCTGAGCGCATGGGTGTAACATCGCCTGACTCCTGAATTAGGCGATGTTCAAGGTGGATAGGCATGCGTTCGTGGCCACCTGGACGAAGATATAGCACAGGTTTTTTGCAATAAAGCCGCAGGAAATTTTCCGGCAGGGGCTTTGATGCGTTTATACTTGGTCGCTGAGCAACATCTTTTTCTACCCGCACGTCCCCATAAGGAACCCCACACGCATGCCCCATGACATCAGCCTGATCACCACCATCGCCGCCGCCCTCGGGTTCGGCCTCATCTTCGGCTTCATCGCCGCGCGCCTGAAACTGCCGGCACTGGTCGGCTATCTGGCCGCCGGCATCATCATCGGACCGGCCACGCCCGGTTTTGTGGCGGATGCGGAAATAGCGGGACAATTGGCGGAAATCGGGGTGATGCTGATGATGTTCGGTGTCGGCCTGCACTTTTCCATCGAAGATTTATGGGACGTGCGCAAGATCGCGCTGCCCGGCGCCATCCTGCAGATCGGCGTCGCCACGGCGATGGGCATGGGCCTGGCCCACTGGTGGGGCTGGACCCTCGGTGGCGGGCTGATCTTCGGCCTGGCCCTGTCCGTGGCCAGTACCGTGGTGCTGCTGCGCGCGCTGGAAGAGCGGGGCATCCTCGACTCGCTCAATGGCCGCATCGCCGTCGGCTGGCTGGTGGTGGAAGACCTCGTCACCGTGCTGGTGCTGGTGCTGCTGCCGGCGTTTGCCGGCGCGCTGGGCGGCAAGGTCGCTCCTGGCGCCGAATCCGTCAGCCTGTGGCAGACCCTGGCCGTGACCCTGGGCCAAGTGGCCGGTTTCATCATCTTCATGCTGGTCGTCGGCCGCAAGCTGTTCCCGTGGATTTTGTGGCAAGTGGCGCGCACCGGCTCGCGTGAGCTGTTTACCCTGTGCGTGATCGCCGCCGCCGTCGGCATCGCCTACGCTTCGACCAAGCTGTTCGGCGTGTCATTCGCGCTGGGCGCCTTCTTCGCCGGCATGGTGCTGCGCGAGTCCGAACTCAGTCACCGCGCCGCGGAAGAGTCCCTGCCCCTGCGCGACGCGTTCGCCGTGCTGTTCTTCGTTTCCGTCGGCATGCTGTTCGAGCCGAACATCCTCATCGACAAGCCCCTGCAAGTGCTGGCCGTGTGCGCCATCATTATCTTCGGCAAGTCGATCGCCGCCTTTTTGCTCGTGATGGCGCTGCGCTATCCGCCAAAGACGGCCATCATCGTCTCGGCCAGCCTGGCGCAGATCGGCGAGTTCTCGTTCATCCTGGCCGCGCTGGGCCTGTCCCTGGGCCTGATGCCGCAGGAAGGCCAAAGCCTGATCCTGGCCGGCGCCATCCTGTCGATCGCCCTCAACCCGCTCGTCTTCAGCATGGCCAAGCCGCTGCTGCGCGTGATGAACAACAGCGATTTCGCGCGCAAGTTCGAACGCACGACCGACCCGCTGGCCGAGCTGCCGATGACGGTGCCGCAGGAAAAACTGTCGGGCCAGATCGTGCTCGTCGGCTATGGCCGCGTGGGCCGGCGCATCGCCGCCGCCCTGATGGAGCGGGGCATCCACTTTGTCGTGGCCGAGGAAAACCGCGAAATCGTCGACCAGCTGCGCAAGCAGGGCATTCCGGCCGTGGCCGGCAATGCGGGCGAACCGGCCGTGCTGATCCAGGCGCACATCACGCACGCCACCATGCTCGTCATCGCCACGCCGGACACCTTCCACGTGCGCGCCATGATCGAGACGGCGCGCGCGCTGAACCCCGCCATCCTGACGGTGGTGCGCACGCACAGCGAAGAAGAGGCGGAATTGCTGCGCGCGGAAAACGCGGGCAAAGTCTTCATTGGCGAGCACGAGCTGGCCAATGGCATGGCCGAGCACGTGCTGCAAAGTTTTGAGACGGCGAAGAAGGGGCATGGCGGGCATTAAGCCAGCGCCCTTTCCGTCCAGCAAGCCTGCCCTCTACCCAGCCGGCAGGCTTTCTTTTTACAGGCTGGCGGCCAGCTCCGCCCCTTCCCGTATCGCCCGCTTGGCATCGAGTTCCGCCGCCAGCGCGGCGCCGCCGATTTTATGGAAGCGCGGGCCTCCCGACGCCAGCGGCTTGCCATCCTTGTCGACTGGCGGCATGAGTTCCGTGAGACTATCCTGCCCCGCGCAGATGACCACGTTGTCCACCGCCAGCAGGCGCTGCTCGCCGCCCACGGTGATATGCAAACCCTGCTCGTCGATCTTGTCGTAGCTCACGCCAGCCAGCATGGCCACGCCGTTTCTCGCCAGCGCCGCGCGGTGCACCCAGCCCGACGTCTTGCCCAGCCCCGCGCCCACTTTTGACGTCTTGCGCTGCAACAGGAAGATTTGCCGTACGGGATGGGGCGCCACGGGCGGCACCAGGCCGCCACCGGTCGCCGCGTTCAAGTCCACGCCCCACTCGCCCGCCCACGTCGCCACGGCTTGCGGCAATGGATGCGCCGGGTCGTGCAGCAGATACTCTCCCACGTCGAAACCGATGCCGCCCGCGCCGATGATGGCCACGCGCGCGCCTACCGGTTTCTTGGCTTGCAGCACGTCCAGGTACGACAGCACCTTCGGATGGTCGATGCCGGGAATGGCCGGCAGGCGCACCTTGATACCTGTGGCGACGATGACGTCGTCATAGCCGCCGGCCAGCAATTGCTCGCGCGTCACGCGCTGGCCCAGGCGCAGCTTGACGTCCAGCAGCGCCAGCCTTCGCGCAAAATAGCGGATGGTTTCTGTGAATTCTTCCTTGCCGGGAATCTGCATGGCCACCTTGAACTGGCCACCCACGCTGTCGCTGCTGTCGAACAGGGTCACCGTATGCCCGCATTCGGCCGCCACGCAGGCGGCCGACAGGCCGGCCGGGCCCGCGCCGACGACGGCCACCTTACGCGGCACGGCCTTTTTCGCGTACACGAGTTCCGTTTCATGGCAGGCGCGCGGATTGACGAGGCAGCTGGCGCGCTTGTTGGCGAACGTGTGGTCGAGGCAGGCCTGGTTGCAGCCGATGCAGGTATTGATTTCGTCGGTGCGTCCCGAGGCCGCCTTGGCGACAAAGTCCGGGTCGGCCAGGAAGGGGCGCGCCATCGACACGAGGTCGCAGTCGCCCCGCTCGAGGATGGCGTTGGCTTCGTGCGGCATGTTGATGCGGTTCGAGGCCACCACGGGAATCGTCACTTCGCGGCGCAATCGGCCCGCCACGGCAGCAAACGCGGCGCGCGGCACCGAGGTGACGATGGTGGGCACCCTCGCTTCATGCCAGCCGAAGCCCGTATTCAAAATCGTCACGCCAGCCTGCTCCAGCGCCTTGGCCACCGCCACCACGTCCTCCCAGGTATTGCCGCCCTCGACCAGGTCGAGCAGCGAGTGGCGGTACATGATGATGAAGCTGGGGCCGACGGCGGCACGGATGCGGCGCACGATGTCCACGGGCAGGCGCATGCGGTTTTCGATCGTGCCTCCCCAGCGGTCCTGGCGCAGATTCGTGCGCGCGCACAGGAACTGGTTCAATAAATATCCTTCGCTGCCCATCACTTCGATGCCGTCATAGCCCGCCTTTTGCGCCAGGCGCGCGCAGCGCACATAGTCGCAGATCGTGCGTTCGATGCCACGCTCGCTCAAGGGACGGGGACGGAATGGCGAGATCGGCGATTTCTTGGCCGACGCCGAGACGACGAACGGCTGATAGCCATAGCGGCCCGCATGCAGGATCTGCATGACGATCTTGCCGCCCTCCTCGTGCACGGCGCGCGTCACCTTGCGGTGGTTGGGCACGTCGCCGAGGAAATTCAAGGTTCCGCCAAACGGCAGCAGCCAGCCTTGGCGGTTCGGCGAGATGCCGCCCGTGACGATCAGCCCCACGCCGCCGCGCGCCCGTTCGCGGTAAAAGGCGGCGAGCTTGCCATAATGATAAAAGCGGTCTTCCAGGCCCGTGTGCATGGACCCCATGATGACTCGGTTGCGCAAGGTGGTAAAACCCAGGTCGAGCGGGGCCAGCAGATGGGGATAGGCAGTCATGGTGATCGGTCCGGTAGAAGTGGTTGCAGGCCGTACGGTAGCAAGCATTGCCGATCGCCGCAGCGACTTTCTCTAGACCGGGAGTTCTAAATCGCCCGGCGCAGCGGCCGGCGATGGGTACAGCTTGTGCAGGGCGGTACTTTCCCGTAGGCTAGCTGGCATGAAGCGACTCTTCCTCTGCCTGCTGATGCTGTGCGCCGTCCCCGCTACCGCGCTGGCACAGGCGATACGCCTGGACAAGCTCAAGGTCGAGGTCAAGCGCATCGAGGTCGACGGGCAGCGCATGTATGAAGTCGATGCCAGCGCCAGCGTGCAGGCGCCGCCGGCGTCCGTGTGGAAGACCCTGACCACTTACGAGCGCATGAGTGAATTCGTGCCCGACCTCAGCTCCTGCCGCGTGCTGTCGCGCAACGGCAATGAAGTCATCATCGAGCAGCAGGGCATGGCGCGCTTCCTGTTCATGAACCACCCCATCCATCTGGTGGTGCGGGCCACGGAAACGCCGTTGACGTCCATCGACATCGCCCTGATCTCCGGCGACATGCGGCATTACGAATCGCGCTGGAATTTATATCCCGTGCCCGAGACGGGCGGCACGCGCATCGTCTTTTCCAGCCGGCTGATGCCGGGCTTCTATGTGCCCGGCATGCTGGGCACGACCATGATACGCGGCGATATCGAGCGCATGATGGCCGCCGTGCTGGCCCGCATCGACAGCCAGTACGCCGATAAATCCGGCTAAAATTACGCCAAGTAGGTATCGCGGTCGCGGATTTCCGCGAAATTTTCCAGGCTGCCCAGCTTCACCGTGACGGGATTCAGGCTGGCCTGCGGCTGCATTGAGCGCCAGGCGAACAGCCATTCCTGCTCGGGCGCTTCGGCGCGCGTCTTGGTAAAGGCGGCGCCCAGGGCGGCGCGCTGGCCGTATTCGACCAGGCCATCGATGCCTGCCCAGCTGGGCAAGGTGCGCTGCACGGCGCGGTGCAGGCGTTCGCCGAATTCTTCCGTATTGTGGATGATCAAACAAGCGTCGGCCGGAGCGAACAGGTCGAACAGTTGCTTGTCCCACACTTGCGAAAAGCTCAGGGTCAAACAATTGCCCGCAGGCGCCAGGCGAAACTGGCCCAGGCTCAACGCCAGCTCGAGTTCGCTGCGCTGGCCGTAGCGGTGCAGGGTGGGGGGACGTTTGTAATCGTGCATGCTGGACTCGTTCTTCAATAGTAGGGTAAACCGGCGCGCCGCTTAACGTGGCGGGCGGATATGGCGCCGGATGCGCTGGGCCGTCGCGGCCAGATAAATTTCGCGCAGTAAATAAATAAAACAGCCGATCAGGCAAATCACGGCCAGCACAAAGAAGGCCGCGATGTATCTGTCCAGGGTCAGGTTCAGAATATCGCCCAAAAACAGCATGGCGATGATGACGCAGACGAAGAAACCGCACGCCGTGCTCAGCGAAATCGAGTAATTGATCAGATGGGTACGCCGATACAGGGTATCTAGCTCATCCATATAGAAATCGTTGTAGCCGATGTCGAGCCGGTCTTCCAGCACGCGCGTGCGGTCGATGATGCGGCCCAGGCGGTTGGTCAGCACCACCAGCATGGTGCCGATACCGGTCAACAGGAAAACCGGCGCAATCGCCAGCTGGATGATATGGCCGATGTCGCCGATCTGTATGTTCATGGATAAAAAGTCGTGGGTTCACACCGGCGCCCGACCGTGGCGCCAGCACAGGCCATAGTGTAGCAGGTGGCGCACGCCGGCTGGCCGCTTTGCCAACCGGCATGTTGCAAGATCATGCGAAGCCGCGTCCCGGTACGAAGCGCTCGGTGGCGCGTACCAGCGCCGAAGCGATGCCGTGCTCGAGCGCGCCATGGCCCGCGTCCGGGATCATTTCCAGCTGCGCGCCTGGCCATGCCTGCTGCAGGCGGTAGGCCGACAGCGGCGGACAGATGGCGTCGTAGCGTCCTTGCACGATAACGGCCGGCAAATGCGCGATGCGTCCCATGTTGCGGATCAGCTGGTCTTCCTCGAAGAAACCGAGATTGGCCATGTAATGCGATTCAAGCCGGCCCACGCCCAGGTCCAGCGCATCGTTCGGCGCATCTTCCGGTTGTGGCATCAGGTAGACGCGGCGGCCTTCGAAGCGGCTCCAGGCGCGCGCGGCCGGCCAGTACACGTTTGGATCGCTGCTGAGGATGCGTTGCACGTAGGCCGCCAGCAGGTCGCCCCGCTCTTCCGGCGGTATCGGCGCGGCGAATTCCGCGTACAGTTCCGGATAGAACCAGCGCACGCCTTCGATGAACCAGTCGATTTCCGCCTGCGTGCACAGGAAAATGCCGCGCAGCACGAAACCGAGACAGGCATCAGGATGCGCCTGGCCATACGCCAGCGCCAGGGTCGAGCCCCAGGAGCCGCCAAACACCAGCCATTGGGCGATGCCGAACTGGGCGCGCAAGCGTTCGATGTCTTCGATCAGCAACTGCGTCGTGTTGTTGCGCCATTCGCCCAGCGGCGTGGACTTGCCGGCGCCACGCTGGTCGAACAGGATCACGCGGTAGCGCTGCGGGTCAAAAAAGCGGCGGTGCTGCGGCGACAGGCCCGCGCCGGGGCCGCCATGCAGGAACAGCACGGGAATGCCGTCGGGATTGCCGCACTCTTCCCAATAAATGGTGTGGATGTCATCGACCGCCAGCATGCCGTGCCGGTTCGGCGACAGGGCGGGGAACAAAGGAGACAGGGAATCGGGCATGGCGGTCCTTGGAGTGGCGGTCAGGGCGCCAGGCACGAGTCCTGGCAACTGTTCCAATTATAGTGCGCGCCCGGCGCCTCAGGCCAGCAGCAAAGGCAGGCGGTTCGACGACTTGATTTCGCGCATCGACAGGCTGGACTGGATTTCCGCCACGCCAGGCAGGCGGCGCAGCACGGTCGAGACGAATTCGCCATACGCTTCCAGGTCGCGCGCCACCACTTGCAGGAAATAATCGGCTTCGCCCGCCACGTTGTGGCAGGACAGAATTTCGGGAATCGTCGCGATGGCTTGTTCGAACTGCGACGGCTGCTCGCCGCCATGGTTGGCGAACACGACCCGTACGAACGCGACCAGGCCGATGCCCAGCTTCTTGCGGTTGAGCAAAGCCTGGTAGCCGGTAATAAAACCTTCCTCTTCCAGGCGGCGCAGACGGCGCCAGACGGGGGTTTCGCTCAGTTTCAAGCGCTCGGCCAGGCGCGCATTCGACAGCCTTCCTTCATCCTGCAACAGCCTGAGTATCTGCAAATCGGTGGCGTCGAGGCTAACTTCTGAAATTTTCATCTAATTTTTGTTTTTATACGAGTGGAATCTACCCGAATACTAGGGCATGCAGGGCAGGAAAAGCAAGCACATTTCATCGCCGCAAGAACATAATGGGGCCCGGCGAGCAGGCTGCACCGTGCGCATGCTCCCGCTTTCTTTTCGACTGGCCCATGTCCGATTCTACCTTCCTGATGTACTTGCTGGCACTGGCCGGCGCCTTTTTATTACCGGGCCCCGACATGGCGCTGGTGCTGGCCACGGGCGCCGCGCGCGGCGTGGCCACGGCACTGGTGACGGCCGTGGGCATCGCCGGCGCGCGCGCCGTCCACGTGGCGCTGTCGGGCGCGGGCCTGGCGGCATTGATGGTGACGCATCCGCAAGCCTTGCAGTGGGTCAAATGGGCGGGCGCCGCCTACCTGCTGTACCTGGCGCTGCGCTTGCTGCAGTCGGCCCTGTCGAGCAAAACGGCGCAGGAAGAAGCGGCACCCGCCACGGCGCACAGCGCCCGCGCCAGCCTGGTGCGCGGCTTCCTGACGAATCTGCTCAATCCGAAGGCACTGCTGTTTTGCAGCATGTTCCTGCCACAATTCGTCGCCGGCAGCGAACAGGTCGGCATGCAATACCTGCGCCTGGGCGCCGTCCTGGTGCTGATGGGCTTGCTGTTCGACGCCATCTACGCCGTGCTGGCCGCACGCCTGGCGCGCCGCCTGCGCGGCAAGCCTTCGCCTTACGGCAAGTTCGTGCTGCCCTCCGTCTTCGTGCTGCTGGCCGGACGGCTGGTGCTGGGCTGAACTGCTTTAGCGTCGGCAAAGAAGGCAGGATAATCGTTCAGCAGGCTGCGCTCAAGGTCGTTGACCTTGCGAAATTGCCGTAGCGACGGCGCCATGGCCCGGCCAGCATCCCAGCTGCGCCATGCATTTGGCGCATCGAATTGCGCCAGCAAGGCGTCGCCCAGATCCTGATACACGGCCGCCATCTGCGGCTTTGCCTGCAGCACTTGCAGATACAAGGCCGTCGCTTCCGGCCATTGTCCCAGCTTGGCGCGCAAATTCCCTTCGAACAAGGCCAGGACGGGCTGCTCCAGCCCCGTTCGCTTCCTCAATTCCTGCACGGTGGCCAGCGCGTCCGCTATGCCCTCCTTGTCCTTGGCCTGCAATCCCCGCGTCAAATCGTGGATGGGCTGGCACTCCTGCATGGCCCGTTGTTGCTGAAGCGACAGTTTTTCGACCAGCGCGCCCGTGGAAAAATGGTCTTCCAGCATGGTCAAGAAAGCCTCGAAGGGCTTTTCCGCGGCAAAGAGCTTTTCCGCTTCGGCGCGCAGCGCGGGATGCGCCTGGGGGCTCAACGGCGGCAACAGCGCCGCCTGCGCCAGCACCCGTTCGAGCGGCGGCGCGGCGGCCGCCAGCGGACGGGGCCGGTAGGTAGCCAGCGAATAGGTGGCGGGCGCCCCCGCCGTCAAGGCGCTGATGCGGAAATGGCGCGCGACCTTGCCGCCCACTTCCTCGTAGTGCAAGGTGAAGTCGGCGGGAATACGGTTGCCGTCGGCCAGCAGCTTCAGCACCAGCGGATGGCCGCCCCAGCTGTAGCGCACATACTGGGCAAACGCCGTCGCGTCGTCGCCGCTGACGGGGCTGCCGGCAATGCCCAGGCGCAGCAGGGGGTGCTTATCGAGCGACCACAGCACGGCGCCATCGAGCAGCTGGGGTAGCAGCGCGCCGCGCCGCTTGTTGTCCAGCACCGACAAAGCTTGCTCCTCATACACGGGCAGCGTTGCGTGCTGCTCAAGGCCGCCCGCCTTCAACATGCCGGCGATCCCCTGCCGGTGGCGCAGCTCGAAGACGCGAAAACCCGCCACGTCGAACAGCGAATACGTGTCGTAGGTGGACGCCGCCATATCGATGACGTGGCGCCGGCGCGTGGCAAAGTCCAACACGGACAAGGCCTTGCCATCGCGCACGCTCAGGTACTGTTCGCCCAGCACGACATCGCTTTCCTGCGTAGTGCGCGCGGGCAGGCTGGTTTTCACGCCGGGCTTGTTGACGCGCTCGGTGGTCACCGTGATGTGGAACGCGACGCTGGCCTGGGCCGCGCTGGCGCCCAGGAAAAGGATGGCGGCCACGCTGGCGCGGCGCAAGGCGGAAACAAGGGTCATGGAAATGATGCAGTGGAGAAATGCTGATTTTAAGGCAAATCCGGCCATCCCCTTGTTTTGCTGGCAAGCATAAAAAAAGACAGCCGAAGCTGTCTTTCTGTTTTACCTCAACAACGATTACGACATGTGCTGGCCGCCGTTGATGGAAATGTTAGCGCCCGTGACGAACGCCGCTTCATCGGAGGCCAGGTAAGCGACCAGGCCGGCCACTTCTTCCGGCTTGCCCAGGCGCGCCATCGGAATTTGCGGGATGATTTTGCTGTCGAGCACTTCCTGTGGAATCGCCATGACCATCTTGGTGCCGATGTACCCTGGCGAGATGGTGTTGACGGTGACGTTCTTGCGCGCCACTTCCAGCGCCAGCGACTTGGTGAAACCATGCATGCCGGCTTTCGCGGCCGAATAGTTGGTCTGGCCGAAGGCGCCCTTCTGGCCGTTGACGGACGAGATATTGATGATACGGCCCCAGCCGCGTTCCACCATGCCGTCGCAGACGGGCTTGGTCATGTTGAAGACGGAATCGAGGTTGGTGCTCATCACGGCGTCCCAGTTCGGCTTGTCCATCTTCTTGAACGTCATGTCGCGCGTGATGCCGGCGTTATTCACCAGCACGTCGACAGGACCGATTTCCGCTTCCACGGCCGCCACGCAGGCAGCCGCCGAATCGTAGTCGGCCACGTCGCATGGATACGCCTTGAAGTCATAGCCCATGTCCTTCGTCGTCGCCAGCCATTCCGCGACCTTCGGATTGCCTGGGGAATATGTGGTCACCACGCGATAGCCGAGCGCCGCCAGCTTGAAACACACCGCTTCGCCCAGACCGCCCATGCCACCAGTTACCAATGCAACTCTTGCCATTTTCATCCCCTCAGTGTCGTTCTATTGCTAAAAAGTTAATTATTTAGTGAAATTAGTCCACAACCGTTGAACCACAGCGCCGTACCGCACCGTATCCAAGCGTAGCGAGCGGCGATGATTTGTGGCTAAGAAGCGCAACCGTGCTCTAGCACGGTGAGCATCGCAGGCCGCAAAGCGCGCCGCGCAGTAGCTTGGGTGCGGTGCCAGCTACTTAATCCCGCTCGATCGCTAAAGCGACTCCCATGCCGCCGCCGATGCACAGTGCTGCCAGGCCTTTCTTGGCGTCGCGGCGTATCATTTCGTGGATCAGGGTGACCAGGATGCGCGCGCCGGACGCGCCGATCGGGTGGCCGATGGCGATCGCGCCGCCGTTCACGTTGATCTTGCTGGTATCCCAGCCCATTTCCTTGTTGACGGCAATCGCTTGCGCGGCAAACGCTTCGTTGATTTCCATCAGGTCCAGCTCTTCATGCGTCCAGCCGGCTTTTTTCAGGCACAGACGCGATGCGGAGACGGGGCCCATGCCCATGACGGCAGGGTCCAGGCCCGACGACGCGTAAGCCTTGATGCGCGCCAGGGGCTTCAAGCCCAGTTCTTTCGCTTGCGAAGCGGACATCATGATGACGGCGGCGGCGCCGTCGTTCAGGCCCGAGGCGTTTCCAGCCGTGACAGTACCGTCCTTGGCAAACGCGGGGCGCAGGCCGGACAGCGATTCCAGGGTCGAACCGGGCTTGATGTATTCATCGCTGTCGAAGACGACGGTGCCTTTTTTGTTGGCGATTTCCAGCGGCAGGATTTCATCCTTGAACTTGCCCGCTTTTTGCGCCGCTTCAGCCTTCAGTTGCGACTGCAGCGCGAATTCATCCTGCTCGGCGCGCGTCACTTCGTATTTCTTGGCGACGTTTTCCGCCGTGATGCCCATGTGGTACTGGTTGTATACGTCCCACAGGCCGTCGACGATCATGGTGTCGATCATCTTGAAGTCGCCCATGCGGAAACCGTCGCGCGAGCCGTTCATCGCGTGCGGCGACGCGCTCATGTTTTCCTGGCCGCCGGCGATGATGATGTTGGCGTCGCCGCACTTGATCGCTTGCGCCGCCAGGTGCGTGGCCTTCAGGCCGCTGCCGCAAACCTTGTTGATGGTAAATGCCGGGATGGCGCTGGGCAGGCCAGCCTTGATGACGGCCTGGCGCGCGGCGTTCTGGCCGACGGCGGCCGTCAGCACCTGGCCCAGGATCGCTTCGCCGATCAGGTTCGGGTCGATGCCGGTTTGTGCCATCAAGCCCTTGATTACATGCGCGCCCAGTTCGGACGCAGGAATCTTGGCCAGGCTGCCACCGAATTTGCCGACTGCGGTACGGCCAGCGGCCACGATTACGACATCATCCATTTATTTCTCCGATATGCAGGCCACGAGGGCCAAGGTCAAGGTGTTAATAGAATCCAATGAGAATCCGGGAAGACACAGCAAGCTGCGTTTCATTCTAGCGCGGCATGCGCCGCAGTTCCAGCGCCGCACCGCAGGCGGCGGCGATGACAGCCTGCTTGCGGTGGCGGCGGGCGGCCAGGCGCGGCGGATAGCCGCTGCCGGGCCGCAAAACGCTTACGCCTGGCGCGCAGGACGCGTGTTTTTATTTTTATCATACCCTTCATCTGCGCTGCCGAAAGTGGTTTTTAGAAAATTATTGAAGGGAATAATCAGGGGTACGGGGGTTTGCTTTACCACCTGCAACAGCTCGCCAAATTTTTGACGCGATGCAGCAAACTCACCCTTTGTCACAGTCTCGAATTTCTCCTGGGTTTCTTGGGCAACATCCTTTGCCTGGCGGCCATATGCACCGATGCGCTCGATGGCCAGTTGCGACTGCGTGCGCGACAGTTGCAGCAGCGCTTGCGGGTCCTTCACGGACAGCAGCTGATTGCCCGCCACCGTAGCGGCGGCCAGCGCTGCGCGGGCCGCATCGAGCTGCAAGTCCAGCACGCTGGCGCCGCTGTCGACGGCGGCCTGGGCATACGCTTGCGCGCTGATCAACTGCGCTTCCACCACGGCCTTGCCAGCCAGTGCCCATTGTTCGGAAAATGAAAACATGTCGTTCCTCCCCAAAGAGTAGGCAGCGCCATGTTGCGCCGCACAGTGCTCAACTGTAAGCGGTGGTTCATTGCTGAACCTTGATATTTATCAAGCTTTGCTGTTGGTTTGTTTCCAACTCAACGTTGATCAAGACAACAACTTGATACCATCGAGCGAGGCCGCGCACTGCTCGCGTATCACGCTGACGAAATCGCGCACGTACGCCTTGTCCTGCAACTGCTCGGGCACGGAGACATACAGGTCGCTCCACAGGCCATGCTCGCCCACCGGGCGCGCCACCACATAATCGTAATCGACGTAATTCTTGATGGCCCAGTTCGGCAAGGCGGCGATGCCGCGCCGGCTCGCCACCAGTTGCAGCACGGCGACCGTCAATTCGGCCGTGCGGCGCTCGAACTGGATGCCGGCCGGCCGCAGCACTTCGCGGATCAGGTCGATGCGCTCTTCCGGTACGGGATAGGTAATCAAGGTCTCGCCCGTAAAGTCGGCCGCCGCCAGCCGGCGCTGCGCCTGCAGCCGGTGCTTCTGCGCCATCACCACCAGCATTTCAAAGCGGAACAGGGGAAACACGGTGAAATCGGGGCCATACGGCGAGCCGATGACCAGGTCCGCCTCGCCCGAGCGCAGCAAGTCGGCTGGTTCGCTGTGAAAGCCGGAAACAAGATCGATTTCCACTTCCGGCCAGCGCTGGCGGAACGCATCCATCACGGGCATCAGCCAGTCGAAGCAGGTATGGCATTCGAGCGCCACCCTCAACTGCCCCTGGTCGCCCTGCGACAGGCGCGCCACGTCGCGCTCGGCCAGCTCGATCTCGGGCAGCAACTTGTCGGCCAGCTCCAGCAGCCGGCTGCCGGTGGCCGTAAACGCGATCGGCATCGACTTGCGCTCGAACAGGGGCGCCTTGTAGCGCTCTTCGAGCAAACGGATCTGGTGCGACAGGGCCGACTGGGTCAGGTTGAGCAGCTGCGCGGCGCGCACCAGGCTGCCGGACGAACGCAGGGCACTCAGGGTGCGCAGGTGGCGGATTTCTAGCATCGGGAAATTGGGGGCTGTACGTGAATTATTTTCATGTTATTCGTCAAAATGTTTCGTTTTGATTATAGACCAAGTTGCCGCACACTCTAGCGCATTCACATTAAATCTCGATGACATCATGCGCATTCATACTCACATCCTTGGCTTTCCCCGTATCGGCGCCGCGCGCGAACTGAAACTGGCGCTGGAAAGCCACTGGCGCGGCGAACTGTCCGAAACAGCGCTGGAAGCGACGGGCCGGCAATTGCGCGCACGCCACTGGGCGCTGCAACGCGATGCAGGGCTCGACTACGTTACCGTGGGCGACTTCGCCTTTTACGACCAGGTGGCCAACCATATCCAGCTGCTGGGCTGCGAACCGCCCCGTTTCAGCTTTGCGCCAGAGCAGTCGCCGCTGTCGCGCTATTTCACGATGGCGCGCGGTGCAGAGACCGGCACGCATACGGAGCACGCGGACTGCGGCCATGCACACGCCGCAGGCACTGCCGCGCTGGAAATGACCAAGTGGTTTGACACCAATTACCATTACCTGGTGCCCGAATTGTCGCCGCAGACCCGGTTTTCTCTCGCTTGCGAGCGCTTGCTGGCGGAAGTGGCCGAAGCGCAGGCGCTGGGCCACCAGGTCAAGGCGGCCCTGATCGGCCCCCTCACCTTCCTCTGGCTGGGCAAGGAAAAGACACACGGCTTCGACCGCCTGTCCCTGCTGGAACAATTGCTGCCCGTCTACGGCGCCCTGCTCGACCGCCTGAAACAGCAAGGCGTGGCGTGGGTGCAGGTCGACGAACCGATCCTGGGCCTGGACTTGCCCACCGCGTGGCGCAGCGCCTTCGAGAGCGCCTACTGGCAGCTGAACCAGGTAGGCGTGAATATCTTGCTGGCCACGTATTTCTCGCCGCTGGAAGAAAACCTCAGCCTCGCCTGCCGCCTGCCCATGGCCGGCCTGCACGTGGACGGCATCCGCGCGCCGCATGAACTGGTCAGCGTGACGGACTGGCTGCCCGCGCATAAAGTCTTGTCGATCGGCATAGTCGACGGGCGCAACATCTGGCGCACCGACCTTGACGCGGCCCTGGCCGTGCTGCAGCCGCTGGCGGCCAAGCGCAACGGCCAGCTGTGGCTGGCGCCGTCGTGCTCCTTGCTGCACGTGCCGTTCAGTCTGGAAGCGGAAACGAAGCTCGACGGTGAAATCCGGACCTGGCTGGCGTTCGCCACGGAAAAACTGGCGGAGATCGCCATCCTCAAGGGCGCGCTCGCAGGCCATCCTGATGACAGCGCACTGGCCGCTTCCCGTCAGGCCATTGCCGGCCGCCGTGCCAGCGCCCGCGTGCATCGCCCGCAAGTGGCGCAGCGCCTGCAAGCGCTGACGCCCACCGTGGACCGCCGCGATTCCAGCTTCCCGCTGCGCCAGGCCGTGCAGCGCGCGCGTTTCCAGCTGCCCGACTTCCCGACGACAACCATCGGTTCCTTCCCGCAGACGACAGCCATCCGCGCCGCCCGCGCCAGCTATAAACGGGGCGAACTGGCCATCGCCGATTACGAACAGCAGATGCGCGCCGAAATCGCCCACGCCGTGGGCCGCCAGGAAGCGCTGGGCCTGGACGTGCTCGTGCATGGCGAAGCGGAACGCAACGACATGGTCGAATACTTCGGCGAGCAGCTGGACGGTTTTATCTTCACGCGTCACGGCTGGGTGCAATCGTACGGCTCGCGCTGCGTCAAGCCGCCCGTCATCTATGGCGACGTGCAGCGCCCGGCCGCCATGACGGTGGCCTGGACGGTGCACGCGCAAAGCCTGACGCATAAACCGGTGAAGGGCATGCTGACGGGGCCGGTGACAATCTTGCAATGGTCGTTCGTGCGCGACGACCAGCCGCGCGCCACCACGGCGCTGCAGATCGCCCTGGCCATCCGCGACGAGGTGGCCGACCTGGAAACGGCCGGCATCGGCATCATCCAGATCGACGAGCCGGCCATCCGCGAAGGCTTGCCGCTGCGCCGCGGCCAGTGGGATACTTACCTGGCCTGGGCCACGCGCGCCTTCCGCATCGCCGCGTCCGTCGTCAGCGACGCGACACAGATCCACACCCACATGTGTTATGCCGAGTTCAACGACATCCTGCCGCAGATCGCCGCCATGGATGCCGACGTCATCACGATAGAGACGAGCCGCTCGGACATGGAACTGCTGACGGGCTTTGGCCAATTTCAATATCCGAACGAAATCGGCCCCGGTGTGTATGACATCCACTCGCCGCGCATCCCCTCGACACCCGACATGGTGGCATTGCTGCAAAAAGCCAGCGCCGTGATTCCACCGGCCCATTTATGGGTCAACCCGGACTGCGGCCTCAAAACGCGGGGCTGGGTGGAAACGGAAGCGGCTTTAAAGAATATGGTCGCGGCGGCGCGGCAGATGCGCGCGGCGGCATGACATAAGCCGACCCAGGCCGCATGCAGGGCTGCTTTCAGGGCGGCGCACCGGTTTTCCGGGGCGCCGCCCGTTTTTTTTGACATGAAGTAGGTGTTGCCCTGCGGAATAGCACGCGCCAGGCCCCTGACGCCGATTTTTTTGCAGTAGAATGCAAGAAATTTACTGCTTCCATTGTTGCCGTACGGAACATCTGGCCTGCCGCAGTTTCACTTTGATAAATGTTTATGTCCAAAAGCCCGTCGCAGAAGCCTATCGAAATCAAGATTTCCACCGTCGTTGCTGTCTCCGCCATCATGCATAGCGCCGATACACAGGCCCTCGATGCCGCCTTGCGCGACATGACGGGAGGCGTGGCCGACTTTTTCGAGGACGACCTGGCCGTGCTGGACGTGGCGGCCTTGCCGCCCGGCAGCGTGCCCATCGACTGGGCCGCCCTCGTGGCCCTGCTGAAGAAATACCGTTTGAATGCCGTGGCCGTGCGCAATGCGCCGGCCGACATGCATGACGCCATCCTTGCGCAAGGCTTGAGCCTCGACAGCGGCAAGACGCGCGACGATGCGCCGCCCAAGGATGGCCCCAAGGATACGCCCACGGCGGCGGCCCAGTCGGGCGCCGACGCCCAGGTGATGGTGATCGACACGCCCGTGCGGGCCGGCCAGCGCATTTATGCGCGCGGCTGCGACCTGATCATCACCGCCGTCGTCAACAATGGCGCCGAAATCATCGCCGACGGCAGCATCCACGTGTACTCCTCGCTGTACGGCCGCGCGCTGGCCGGCGCCTCGGGCAATCCCCAGGCGCGCATCTTCGCGCTGGCGATGGAACCGGAACTGGTCTCGATCGCCGGCGTGTACCGCACGTTCGAGGATGGTTTCCCCGCAGAAATGGCGCGCGGACCCGCGCAAATTCGTTTGGCTGGAGACAGAATCGATATACACTCTGTCAATCCGGTCACTCCCGTGAACCGCTCTTAAGCTGCACAATTCAAGAGATATCTGAAAAGGATTATTTGTGGCAAGAATTATTGTTGTGACGTCCGGCAAGGGCGGTGTCGGCAAGACGACCTCTAGCGCCAGTTTTTCCACTGGCCTGGCCATGCGCGGCCACAAGACAGCCGTGCTCGACTTCGACGTGGGCCTGCGTAACCTCGACCTGATCATGGGTTGCGAGCGCCGCGTCGTCTACGACCTGATCAATGTGATCAATAAAGAGGCCACGCTGAACCAGGCCTTGATCAAGGACAAGCACTGCGACAACCTGTTCATCCTGCCCGCGTCGCAAACGCGCGACAAGGATGCCTTGTCGGAAGAAGGCGTGGAACGCGTGTTGAACGACCTGATCAACATGGGTTTCGAGTTCATCATCTGCGATTCGCCGGCCGGTATCGAGCATGGCGCGCTGATGGCGCTGACGTTCGCCGACGAAGCCATCATCGTCACCAACCCGGAAGTGTCGTCTGTGCGCGATTCGGACCGCATCCTCGGCATCCTGCAAGCCAAGTCGCGCCGCGCGCAGACGGGCGGCGAGCCGGTCAAGGAACATTTGCTGATCACCCGCTACTCGCCGAAACGCGTGGAATCGGATGAAATGCTGTCCTACCAGGACGTGCAGGAAATCCTGCGCATCCCGCTGGTGGGCATCATTCCGGAGTCGGAGCAAGTGCTGGCCGCCTCGAACCAGGGCAACCCGGCCATCCATTTCACGGGCACGGACGTGGCGCAAGCCTATGAAGACGTGGTCTCGCGTTTCCTCGGCGAAGAAGTCGAGTTGCGCTTTACCAACTATGAAAAGCCTGGATTACTCCAGCGCATTTTTGGGGCGAAGTGATATGGCCTTGCTTTCTTTCCTCTTCCCCCCCAAGCCGAAGACGGCCACCGCGGCCAAGGAACGCCTGCAGATCATCATCGCCCGCGAACGCAGCGGACGCGATGGTCCGGACTTCCTGCCCGCCCTGCACAAGGAATTGATCGCCGTCATTTCCAAGTACACCAAGGTCAACGCCGACGACATCAAGATTTCGCTGGACCGCCAGGGCAACTTGGAAGTGCTCGACGTCAACGTGGTGCTGCCGGACGCGTAATAGTTAATCCGGCCTGACCGTGAGCAATTCCTGCGCCACCGCGGCGCAGGCGTTCACGTGCTGGTTGCCGATCTGGCGGAACACGGCGTAGCCGATGGCTGCCGCCACCGCCTGGCCGGCAAACGGCACGAAGCGCGCCACCTGCTTGGTGGCTATCTTGACGCCACTGCGCTTGAGCAGGTGGAGGATCAGTTCGCGCGACACCAGCTTTCCCACCAGCATGCCGCCCATGCCCACCGCCGCGCGGTAGGCCATCATCTTGAACTGCGGGTTCAGGCGCTCGATCTGCTCGGGCGTCAGGCCGAATTCGTGGTTGATATCGTTGATCAGCATGGAAAAAAGGCCCACGTCGGACATCAGGTCGACGCCGGGAATGGGAATGGCCGAGGCGCCCGCCGACATCATCGCGCGCCGCTGCACCAGGCGCCGGCAACGCTCGCGCACTTGCTCGATTTCCGCACGACTGGCCGGTATCAGTGTCCAATCGGTAGTGCTCTTGTCTGACATGGCCGCTTCTCCACAGTAGGGGGTAGATGAACAAGTGTAACGTAAAGGCTCCGCCCTCCGATTTCACTGGACACAGTTGCAATCTCTGTTATATTTCACTTGAGCATTCCTTAACATTACGATAAGCAGAGCAGACCGTCTGTTTGTTGCTACACACTCCAGCCAATTATGCGAATTGCCGTACTCGATAGCGACCATAGCCAGGCAGAGCTGATCTGCCAGGTGCTCACCGCCGCCGGCCACGCTTGCCACGAGTTTCAGAGTGGTAAGGAAATGCTGGGGCAACTGCGCAAGGACAGTTGCGACATGCTCATCCTCGACTGGCATGTGAGCGATCTGGACGGCGCGGAAGTCTTGCGCCGTGCCCGCGAAAAACTGGCGCCGAAGGCGCCCGTGTTGTTTATGACCAACAGTTCCGGCGAAGACGATGTAGTAGCGGGCATGACGGCAGGCGCCGACGACTACATGATCAAGCCCCTGCGGCGCAGCGAACTGACCTTGCGCACCCAGGCGCTGTTGCGCGTGGCCTATCCGGCCCAGAATGGCGCCGAGTACTTGCAATTCGGGTCCTACACGTTTGAAACCCGCCCCGGCCGCCTGCTGCGCGATGGCGAAGTGCTGGACGTGACGCACAAGGAATTCGCCCTGGCGCTGCTGTTTTTCCGCAACCTGGGCCGTCCCCTGTCGCGCGCCTACATCCACGAAGCCGTGTGGCAGCGCGACACGGCCCTGCCTTCGCGCACCATGGATACCCATGTCTCGCGCGTGCGCAACAAGCTGCAGCTGAAACCGGAACATGGCTACCGGCTCGTGCCCGTCTACAGCTACGGTTATCGCCTGGAAAAACTGGGCGGCTGAATGGCGGCAAATGGCTGACCTGCTCAAAGCGCGGGCACAAAGCGCTATAATGTCAGCATAAGTAACCCCAACAGCCCTGAAATGCAACTGCTCGCCGTCGGCCTCAACCATACCACCGCTCCAGTGTCGCTTCGCGAACAGCTGGCGTTTGCGCCTGAGCACTTGGGTTCGGCGGTGATGGCGGCGCGTACCTGGTTCCAGCGCATCGACTTGCGCGACAACGACGAAGCGGCCATCCTGTCGACGTGCAACCGCACCGAGCTGTATGCGGCCAGCCACGTGCCCAATCCGCTCGACGCGGGCGCGCATTTCCTGGCCGACTACCACCAGCTCAACTACAGCGAGCTGCGCCCCCACTTGTATATGCTGCCGCAGCACGATGCCGTGCGCCACACCTTCCGCGTCGCCTCCGGGCTCGATTCGATGGTGCTGGGCGAAACGCAGATCCTCGGACAGATCAAGGATGCGATCCGCACGGCCGACGAGGCGGGCGGCCTGGGCACGTATCTGCACCAGTTGTTCCAGCGCAGTTTTTCGGTGGCCAAGGAAGTGCGCAGCAGCACGGAAATCGGCGCCCACAGCGTGTCCATGGCGGCGGCCGCCGTGCGCCTGTCGCAGCGCATCTTCGACAAGATCGCCGAGCAGAACGTGCTGTTCATCGGCGCCGGCGAAATGATCGAATTGTGCGCCACGCACTTTGCGGCGCAAAACCCGAAAAGCATCACCATTGCCAACCGCACCATGGAACGGGGCGAGGAACTGGCGCACCGCTTCAACGGCAAGGCCATCCGCCTGGCGGACTTGCCCGAGCAGCTGCACCAGTTCGACATCGTCATCTCGTGCACGGCCTCATCGTTGCCGCTGCTGGGCCTGGGCCTGGTCGAGCGTGCCATCAAGGCACGCCGCCACAAGCCCATGTTCATGGTCGACCTGGCCGTGCCGCGCGACATCGAAGCGGAAGTGGGCCGTTTGAACGACATTTTCCTGTACACGGTCGACGACCTGGGCAAGGTCGTGCAGACGGGCCTGGAAAGCCGGCAAGCGGCTGTGGCACAAGCCGAAGCCATCATCGAGACGCGCGTGCAATCGTTCATGAGCTGGGTCGACGACCGCGCCATGGTACCCGTCATCCAGCATTTGCATGAAAACAGCGAATCGTTGCGCCTGATGGAAGTGGAACGGGCGCGCAAGATGCTGGCCAAGGGCGCCGACATCGATGCCGTCCTCGAAGCGCTGTCGAAAGGCTTGACGGCCAAGTTCCTGCACGGCCCGCAGCAGGCGCTGCACCACGCGCAAGGCGACGAGCGCAAGCAGCTGGTCACCCTGCTGCCGAAACTGTTCCGCCCCCGCCGTTAGCGCAGCCCCGCAGGCCGCCCGCGCGCGGCCGCCCCTGCCCGCCTGCCGTAGTTGCAGAACCTGCACCATCCCTACACTCTTTACCGCGAATCGCTATGAAACCATCCATGCTGGCCAAACTCGATCAACTGGCGAACCGCCTGGTCGAACTCGACGAATTGCTGATGCACCCGGACGCCACGTCGAACATGGACAGCTACCGCAAGATGACACGCGAGCACGCCGAACTGGGCCCGCTGGTGGCCCTGTACCGCTCCTACCAGGAAGCGGGCAACGATATTACGACGGCGCAAGAGATGCTCGGCGATCCGGACATGAAGGAATTCGCCCAGGAAGAAATCGAGGCGGCGAAAACCACCATGGCGCGCCTGGAGCGCGAACTGCAGACCATGCTGCTGCCGAAGGACGTCAATGACGAGCGCAACATCTTCCTGGAAATTCGCGCCGGCACGGGCGGCGACGAATCGGCCCTGTTCGCCGGCGATTTATTACGCATGTACACGCGCTTTGCCGAGCGCAACCGCTGGCAGGTGGAACTCGTGTCCTCATCCGATTCCGACCTGGGCGGCTACCGCGAAGTGATCGTGCGCGTGGTCGGCAATGGCGCGTATTCAAAGCTGAAGTTCGAATCGGGCGGCCACCGCGTGCAGCGCGTGCCGGCCACGGAAACGCAGGGCCGCATCCACACCTCGGCCTGCACGGTGGCCGTGATGCCGGAAGCCGATGAAGTCGAAGACGTCAACATCAACCCGGCCGACCTGCGCATCGACACCTACCGCGCCTCGGGCGCGGGCGGACAGCACATCAACAAGACGGATTCCGCCGTGCGCATCACCCACTTGCCGACCGGCATCGTGGTTGAATGCCAGGATGACCGCAGCCAGCACAAGAACAAGGCGCAAGCGATGAAAGTGCTGGCCGCGCGCATCAAGGACGTGCAGCTGCGCGAACAGCAGTCGAAGGAAGCGGCCACCCGCAAGAGCCTGATCGGCTCGGGCGACCGCAGCGAGCGCATCCGTACGTACAATTTCCCGCAAGGCCGCCTGACGGACCACCGCATCAATTTGACCTTGTACAAGCTCGACTTCATCATGGATGGGGATTTGACGGAGTTGACGAATGCGCTGGCGGCTGAGCATCAGGCGGAATTGCTGGCGGCACTCGGTGACTAAATGCTGGCGCCGTTGCGTCGGCTTACGCTGCGCTAAGCCGACCTACGCCGACCTACGCCGCGATTTGTAGGTCGGCTTGGCGCGCAGCGCGTAAGCCGACAGCTTTAAGTAGCGGCTAAGCAATAAAAATCGGCCCTTGTGCGAAAATGACCAGCTCGATTCCATCCACCTCACCGTGTCGCCCATGAAAAATTCACGCACCGTCCTCCTGTTGACCGCCGCCCTGTGTTTCCTGATGCTGGGCGTGGCCATGTATTTGCAGCATGCCATGAACATGGCGCCGTGCCCGCTGTGCGTGATCCAGCGCTACCTGTTCCTCGCCATCGGCATCGCCTGCCTGGCCGGCGCGGTGGCCAACCGGCCGAAAATTGGCGCCAGCGCCGGCTTGCTGGCAGCCCTGGGCGGCCTGGGCGTGGGCGCCAAGCATTTGTACGTGCTGGCCAATCCCGGCTTCTCGTGCGGCATCGATCCGGTGGAAACGGCACTGAACAAGGTCTTCACGGCCGAACTCATGCCCTTCATGTTTGAATCGTACGGCGCCTGCGAAAGCGCTGGCGAGCCGTTTTTCGGCCTGTCGATCCCGCAATGGGCATTCGCCTGGTTCGCCATCTTCGCCATCGCCATGCTGTGGACCTTGCTGCGCCGTCAGAAATAATTGAAAGCACCATGCCAGAAACCTTGATTCCCGCCGGCAGCACTGTCGGCGCCCTGCAAATCCGTCCGCTGCTCGATCCGCTCGATAACCGCATTTTGCTCGGCCACGCGCTGGGCCTGTCGCGCGTGAGCCTGATCACGCAATCGGAGCGTGTACTCACTCCCAACGAAACGGAACGGCTGTCGAACTTGCTGGCGCGCCGCCTGCAGGGCGAGCCGATCGCCTACATCGTCGGCCAGCGTGAATTTTTCGGCCTGCCGTTCGAAGTCAACGACGCCGTGCTGATCCCCCGCCCCGACACGGAAGTGCTGGTGGAACTGGCGCTAGAGCGCCTGCCACCGGGCGGACGGGTGCTCGACATGGGCACGGGCAGCGGCGCCATCGCCGTTGCGCTCGCGCACACGCGGCCCGACGCCGTCGTCACGGCCCTGGACGTGAGCAGCGCGGCGCTGGCCGTGGCGCGCCGCAACGCCAGCGCCAACGGCGTCAACATCACCTTCATGGCCAGCGACTGGTTCGAAGCGCTGGGCACGGAGAAATTCGACCTGATCGTCTCGAATCCCCCCTACATCGCCAGCGGCGACCGCCACCTGGCCGAAGGCGATCTGCGCTTCGAACCGACGGGCGCGCTGACCGACCACGCGGACGGCTTGTCGGCCCTGCGCACCATCGTCTCCGGCGCCGCGCGCCACCTGGCCTCAGGCGCCTGGCTGCTGATGGAGCACGGCTACGACCAGGCGGCATCCGTGCGCGGCTTGCTGGCCGACGCCGGCTACAACAAAGTGCAAAGCTGGCGCGACCTGGCCGGCATCGAACGGGTCAGCGGCGCCCGCCTGGGCTGACGGCCGCCACGTGCGCAAAGCTTGACCCGGCAGCGCGCCAGATCCCCCCGCAGTTTGTTAAACTATCAAGCGAATTCCTGACCGAAGCGCCGTCCCCGTTGCCCGGGACGGACGCTGGCGACGCGGCGTTTTTTGGGCCGGCGCCGACGCATTTGCCAAAATTCGGTTAATCTCAGCACAAATTATTTATATGCTGCACAAGAAAGGAAGCTCAAATTGCCCAACCTGTTGACTCGCCGCCTGGCATTGCTGACCGAAGATGCCAACCGCGCGCTGCTGGGCGGCTTGCGCGGCATCGAACGTGAAACCCTGCGCGTCGACCACGCCGGCCATCTGGCTTCCACGCCCCATCCCGCCGCTCTGGGCTCGGCGCTGACGCACCCTGAAATCACCACCGATTACGCCGAGGCGCTGCTCGAATTCATCACCCCGGCCGAAGCCGACATCGGCGTCACGCTCGACAAGCTCGACACCGTGCACCGCCACGCCTACAGCCGCCTCGGCGACGAGTTGCTGTGGAGCCAGTCGATGCCATGCCAGCTGCCGCCCGAAGCGGACATCGAGATCGCCAACTACGGCACCTCGAACATGGGCATGCTCAAGCACGTCTACCGGCGCGGCCTGGCCTTGCGTTACGGCAAAGCCATGCAATGCATCGCCGGCATCCATTACAACTACTCGCTCGACGAGCAGCTGTGGCAAGTGCTGGCCAGCAATCCGGACACCAGCGCCAGCGCCACGCAAGCAGCAGCCACGCCGAAAGACGTGCAGTCGGAAAGCTATCTGGCGACGATCCGCAATTTCCGCCGCTACAGCTGGCTCCTGATGTACCTGTTCGGCGCTTCGCCGGCCCTGTCCGCCGGTTTCCTGCGCGGCCGCGCGCACAAGCTCGACACCTTGTCCGACGACACCTTGTTCCTGCCGTACGCCACCAGCCTGCGCATGAGCGACCTCGGCTACCAGAACGACGCCCAGTCGGGCCTGCGTCCGCACGAAAACAGCCTGGAAGACTACGTCAACGCGCTCACGCACGCCGTCAACGACCCGTATCCGCCATATGCGGCGCTGGGCACCAAGAAGGATGGCGAGTGGATTCAATTGTCCACCAACGTGCTGCAGATCGAAAATGAATACTATTCGACCATCCGCCCGAAGCGCGTGATCCGCACGGGCGAGCGCCCGATCCAGGCTCTGTGCCTGCGCGGCGTGCAATACATCGAAGTGCGCTGCATGGACGTCGACCCGTTCGAACCGGTCGGCATCAGCCTGGAAACGGGCCGTTTCCTCGACGCGTTCCTGCTGTTCTGCGCGCTCGACGACAGCGGTCCCATCTCGGCCGAGCAAAGCGCCTGCTACACGAACAATTTCGCGCGCACCGTCAAGGAAGGCCGCAAGCCGGGCTTGACCCTGCGCCGCGACGGCGAGGAGATCACCCTGCAGGCCTGGGGCGAGGAATTGCTGGCACGCATCGCACCGGTGGCAGCCTTGCTCGACTCTCGCCATGGCGGCACGCAGCACGCGGACAGCCTGGCGGCACAAGCCGTCAAACTGGCCAACCCGGATGCCACGCCATCGGCGAAGGTATTGGCCGAGCTGCGCGCCAACGGCGGCTCGTTTGCCGCCTTCGGCCTGCAGCAAAGCGAACGCCATGCGGCGTTTTTCCGCGCGCATCCGCCCACACCCGAGCAAAGTGCGTATTTCGACGCGATGGCCGCCAGCTCGCTGGCCGAGCAGCGCGCCATGGAAGCGGCACCGGCCGGCAGCTTCGACGATTTCGTCGCCGCCTACCGCGCCAGCACCCTGTGTTCGCACACCTGATCCTGCCCGACTTTTCGCCTGGCACCCCATGCTGACCTTCTACAATGAATTGCACGGCCAGCACCGGGGCCGCTTCGAGATGTTTCGCGGGACCATGGTGCCCTGCTTCGAGACGCCCGAACGGGCCGACATGGTGGTGGCCGAGCTGGGACGGCGCAACCTGGGCCGCATCGTCACGCCGCACGGCGTGCCGCTGACGTCGTTAGAGCGCATCCACACGCCCCGTTACCTGCATTTTTTGCGCCACGCCTGGCATGACTGGCTGGCGCTCGACCCCGACAACGCGGGCAAGGATGCACTGCCATCCGTGTGGCCCGTGCGCACCTTGCGCAGCGATATCGAACCGGACGACTTCACGGCCAAGCTGGGCCTGTACTCGATGGACAACGGCACGCCGCTGACGGCCGGCACGTGGACGGCGGCCAAGACGGGCGCCGACTGCGCCGTCAACGCGGCCCACGCGCTGCGCCTGGGCGAGCGCGCCACGTTCGCCCTCACGCGCCCACCGGGCCACCACGCGGGCAGCGACTTTTTTGGCGGCTACTGTTTTCTGAACAACGCGGCCCTGGCCGCACAGCATTTGCTCGACGATGGCGCCCGCAAGGTCGCCATCCTCGATATCGACTACCACCACGGCAACGGCACCCAAAGCATCTTTTACCAGCGCGACGACGTGCTGTTCGCCTCCATCCACGCCGACCCGCGCAATGAGTATCCATTTTATCTGGGCCACGCCGACGAGACGGGCAGCGGCGCGGGGCTCGGCTACAACGTCAACCTGCCGCTGCCGGCCGGCAGCACCACGGCCAGCTGGTTCGCCGCGCTGGAAACGGCCTGCCTGCGCATCAATATGTACGCGCCCGACGCGCTGGTGGTGTCGCTCGGTGTCGACACCTTCGCCGGCGACCCGCTATCGCACTTCGCCCTGCAAAGCGGCGACTACCTGCGCGTGGGCGAGCGCCTCGCGCACCTGAACCTGCCCACCGCCTTCATCCTCGAAGGCGGCTATGCGGTGAAGGAAATCGGCATCAATGTCGTCAATGTGCTCGAAGGGTTCGAGACGGCGGAATAGGCCTGTAGTGATGTCGGCTTACGCCCTGGCGGGCCTCGGCGGCCCCGCTAAGCCGACCTACCCGACCTCACATATTCCGGAACAAGGCCATGAACGGCTGGCTCACGGCCCAAACTGCCAAGTGCGTTTTCCGGCGCAGCGGACAAGGCGGGATTATGCTGAAGTCTTACGGCGGCGTACCCGCGCAAGGTACATGAGTGCCAGGCCGGCGGGCAGCATCAACGCGACCGTTGGCTCAGGAACGGGCGCCGGGGAAATCGTGAAGGTCGTCTGATCGGACCAGTTATAACGATTTTCCCATCTTGTGCCCCGCATAAAATCTCCTCCACCGCGGAGGAGGTGACTGCCGATAACGTCATTGCTATACCAGGACATGGAACCTTCGTCATAGCCGTAGGTCCTGGCTTCATATTGAAGTTTACCTGTCAGTGTATAACTGAAATTTTTTACTTCACACCGGAGGTAGGAGGAAGTATTGCATCCATAGCTGCCTGGCGTGACAGGGAAAAACAGGTAGCCCCCGGAGCTGAAATAGCTCAACTCATCCAACACAATCACACCGTCCTGATTACTGTCCTCCCCGACAAAACTGCCCCCGAACTCCCGGCGAGAATCGAATACGCCGGTAGCCGCGTCGACAAAGCCTCGATAAGTAAAATCCCACGTCGTCGGCTGCGCATGGACAGTAGATATTCCGGCGACAAGTAAGGCGGCGCACAACAGGTTCTTTTTCATGGTTTCCTCATATTTTTGCAGAGCGTTAAAAAAGCGCTTCAGGAGACGTACCCATCACGTCTCACGGCATGCCGTCATGTTAATTTTATCATAATTAAATATAATTATGATAATAACTATGGGCGAAGAAAGTATGAAAAAAGTGTGTGCGACGGTTTTGAAAGGGCGCAATAGCGGCTACATATTCCGGAACAGCGCCATAAACGGCTGGCTCACGGCCAGCGTTTCCGGCCGCGTCTTGAGGCGCAAGGCGCCGCGTCCCACCTCGTCGCGCGTCACTGACGCCACCATCTTCATGTTGACGATGGTGGAGCGGTGGATCTGCTTGAAGATGGCAGGATCGAGCACGTCGAGCAGTTCGCGGATCGGCTTGCGCAGCAGCGCCTCGCCGTCCGCCGTCATGACGGCCGTGTACTTGGTATCGGACTGAAAATAGGCGATGTCTTCCACCATGATCAGCCGCGTATCCTTGCCGCTGCTGGCCGTCAGCCACACCAGCGGCGGCGACTTGGCGGCCGCAGGCAAGGCGCTGCTCAATTGCTGCAGCAAGCCGGCCAGCCCGCCGTCGCCCGCCCGGGCCTTGCCGGCCCGCGCCTGCACACGCTGCAGGGTCGCTTGCAGGCGCTCGCGTCCAATCGGTTTCAACAGATAATCGACGGCGCCCTTGTCGAAGGCATCGATCGCGTACTGGTCGTAGGCCGTGACGAACACCACCTGCGTGGCGGGACTCGCTTCGAGCGCGCCGGCCGCCACTTCCAGCCCCGTCAGGCCCGGCATGCGGATATCGAGGAAGGCGACGTCGGGCTTGTGCGTGGCGATGGCCTCGAGCGCCGTGCCGCCGTCGTCGCAGGCGGCGACGATGCGCAAGTAGGGCCACTCTTCGGTCAGCAGGGCCACGAGCGCGTCGCGCAGCAGGGTTTCATCTTCGGCAATGACGCAAGTCATCTCAGGCTGATGCATACGACACTCCTTGCGCCGTGCTGTCCGGCACCGTGATGGTGGCTGTCACGCCATCGGGAAAATTGGCGACAATGGCAAACGCGGCGGCATTGCCGTAGGTCAGGCGCAGGCGTTCGCGCACATTGCGCAGGCCGATGCCCGTGCCGGCACCATCGTCGCTGAAACCCTTGCCGTCGTCGGCCACCGTGACGATCACCGTGCCATCGCCGCTGCGCGCCATGATCCAGATGGTGCCGCCGCCGCTTTTCGGCTCCAGGCCATGCTTGATGGCGTTTTCCACCAGGGTTTGCAGCATCATCGGCGGCAGCTCCACCTGACGCAGGTATTGCGGCACTTCGATCTGCAGGTTCAAACGCCCGCCCATGCGGATTTTCAAAATATCGAGATAGGCGCGCGCCCGTTCCAGCTCCGTGCCCAGGGTCGACATCGCTTGCTCCGTGCGTGGCAGCGAGTGGCGCAGGTACAAAATCAGGTTGCCCAGCATTTCATCGGCGCGCACGGGGTCGCTGCGCGTGAGCAGCTGCGCGCTGGCCAGGGTGTTGTACAGGAAGTGCGGCTCGACCTGCGCATGCAGCAGGCTCAGCTTGGCCACCGTGAGTTCCTTTTCCGTCACCGTCTGGCGCGCCTCGGCCTGCTCGCCGCGCCGGCGCTGCGCCACGCGGCGCGTCATCGCCCGCGTCACCGCTTCCGCGTTTTCCAGGTTGCTGCCATGGTCGACGAGGAACCAGTCGGTCCAGGCATTGCGCGCCGGTTCGCAGATCAGGGTCACGCTGCCCGCCTCGCCATTCGGCGTGACGGTGGCGAGGATCTGGTTCGGCCGCGGCTCGAGGAAACCGAGCACGCGCATGCGGGGCAAACCCGTGTGCGTATAGGGCGCGGCGCGGCGCACTCTAGCCTGCACCTGCAGGCTGTCGCGCGCGCTTTCGACCACTTCGCTGCCCGGCAATTCGCGGATGGCCGCGTCGATCATGTCGAACGTTTCGCCCGCTTCGAACGGGATCTCGATCTGGCGCCGCTGGCGGCTCGACAGGGTGCCGGCATTGACGGCGCCGGCGATCAGGCGCACGCGCCGCACGTGCGAAAACGCATTCGTGATGACGGCGCTGGCCAGCAGCGCGCCGACGATGACAAAGAAGCCTTCCGTATTCCCGAAGATATAGCGCAGGAAGTTCTCGACCAGGATCGCCGTGGCGATGATGTAGGTGAGCATCGTGGCCACGGTGATGCGCAGGATAAAGAAGAGGCTAGTCATGATTTTTCCTTGGGGGTGTGAAGTGGGCCAAGCATAACCATCGGTCCCGGCGGCGGTGGCCATTATGCGATGGAAGCCAGGTAGTGGCGACAAAGGCTGCAAAATAAAGCATCAATTCGCGCCACCCCGAAATAAAATCGCTTGCAATTAAATAGCACGCGATATATATTATGTACATGGACGCCGGCAAGTGCTTCTGCAGACGGAGATCCTGGGGCGAGAGCTCACGAAACAAGTAGTACACTATTTAGTAGTCACCTATTTATATACCTAAAGGAAACCATCATGTCGATCAAACAAGTCCTGTACCGCGCTCAAGCCACCGCCACCGGAGGCCGCGAAGGCCGTGCCGTGTCGTCCGACAATGTGCTGGACGTCAAGCTGACCACGCCAAAAGAACTGGGCGGCAATGGCGCCGTCGGTACCAATCCGGAACAACTGTTCGCCGCCGGCTACTCGGCCTGCTTCATCGGCGCCATGAAATTCGTCGGCGGCCGCGACAAGATCGCCGTACCAGCGGACCTGTCCATCGAAGGCAACGTCGGCATCGGTGCCATCGAAACGGGCTTCGGCATCGAAGTGGAACTGAAAATCTCGCTGCCAGGCATGGAACGCGCCGCCGCCGAAGCACTGGTCGCCGCCGCCCACATCGTCTGCCCATACTCGAACGCCACGCGCGGCAACATCGACGTCACCCTGACGATCGTCTAATCCCCGCCGCATGAGTCGCACATCCCCGGCCGCGCCACCAGGCGCCGCCGGGGATTTTTGCTTTAGCGCAGCGCCTGCAGCAGCTTGTCCGCCAGGGCCGGCGCCGAGGCGGGATTCTGTCCCGTGATCAGTTCGCGGTCGACCACGACGTTGCTGGTCCACGGCGCCTGGTTCTGCACATACCGCGCGCCGGCCGCCTGCAAGCCCGACTGCGGATAGAACTTCATCGTTCCGCCCTTCAGCGCGCCTTGCGCCGCCAGTTCTTCCTGATTGCTGATCACCGTCATGCGGTAGCCGCTGTAGATCCAGTCCGCCGGCTTGGCAGGCGTGCGGCCCGCTTCCAGCGCGGCCGCAAACGCTGCCGCCTGCGGCAAGGCCGACAGCAGGGCGATGGGGCCATGGCACAGCAGCGCCGTCGGCTTGCCATCCGCGTGGAACTGGCGCAGCAAGGCGCCCAGGCTGGCATCCTTCAACAGATCCTGCATCGGTGCGTGGCCGCCCGGCACCAGCACGGCCGCGTAGTGGCCATAACCGATCTGTTCCACGCGCTTCAGGCTGATCACGGGCGAGCGGCCCGGCACCGTCAGCGCCAGCTGATCCAGCAGCGCCTTGTGCGCCGCGTGCGCGGCGGCGTCGCCGCCAAAGTAATCGACCGTATCCGAACTGGCGTCCAGGGTGGGCGCCTTGCCCTGCGGCGTGGCGAACGTCACCGTGTGGCCCGCGTCGAGCAGCTTTTTCACGGGCTGCATCAGTTCATTCAGATAAAAACCCGTCGAAAAGACCTTGCCGTCGCGCAGCTCGAGGTGATTGGCGTCCGACAGCACGACGAGGACCTCGGCCGCCTGGGCGTTGGAAAAGGCGGCGAGCAACAGGCTGCTGATCAGTAATTTTTTCATGGTGTGGCCTTTCTGTAGAGAGGTCACCAGCATATTCCGAATCAAAATGGGGAAAAATGATGAATAATGCACAGCACTGATGCAGAATAAGACCGAATAGAAGCGCCGAATAGGAATGAAATGGATAAATTGCAGGCGATGCAGCTGTTTCGCCGCGTGGCCGAGCTGGGCAGCTTTCGCCGCGCCGCCGATGAACTGGACCTGTCGGCGTCATATGTGAGCCGGCGCATCGGCCAGCTGGAGCAGGAACTGGGCGGGCGCCTGATGACGCGCACCACGCGCCAGCTGGCCCTGACGGAAACGGGCGCCGCCTACCTCGAGCACTGCCGCAAGCTGCTCGACGAGCTGGCGCAAGCGGAAGACATGGTGGCACACTCGACGGCGCACGTGACGGGCCGCCTGCGCATCAACGCGCCGCTGACCTTGGGCGTGGGCGAGCTGGCCGAAGGCCTGGCCGATTTCATGGCCGACTGGCCAGCCTTGCGCCTGGACGTCGACCTGAAGGATGAATATGTCGACCTGGCGGCCGCCAACTACGACCTGGGCTTTCGCGTCACCACCGCGCTCAACGATTCGAGCTACGTGGCGCGCCATATCCACGACTACCGCCTGCACATCTGCTGCGCGCCCGCCTACCTGGAACGCCACGGTCCCTTGCGGGAAGCCACGGACCTGACGCGCCAGCGCTGCTTCATCTACAGTCACGCGCTGTTCGGCAGCCGCTGGCCGCTGCGCCATGCGGGACCGCACAGCGACATCGAAGTGCCGAACTGGGTCCGCACGAACAACACGCTGTTCATGCGCAGCCTGATCCTGCGCGGCCTGGGCATCGGCATCCTGCCCACCTTTGTCTGCCGCGAGGAACTGGCCAGCGGCGCCCTGGTCGAGCTGTTTCCGGACATCGAGCGGCCCAGTCTGGCGCTGTTCGCCATCTATCCGTCGCGCCAGCTGGTCGCGCCCCGCGTGACGCGCTGCATCGAGCACCTGAAGCAGTGGTATGCGCAGCGCTATCCCACGCCGGCCGCGTGAAGCCGGTAAAATCACGCCACTCTCAATCAAGGATGACCCATGATCAGCTGGCAATGGAACACGTTCGACGAACTCGGCCCCCACGATTTGTACCAGGTGCTGGCCTTGCGCCAGCGCGTGTTCGTCATCGAACAGCAGTGCATTTACCCGGACCTGGACGGCCATGACCAGCAAGCTATGCATTTGCTGGGCTGGCAAACGGTCGATGGCCAGCGTCGTCTGGCCGCCTACCTGCGCGTGCTGGCACCGGGCGCCAAGTATGTGGAAATGTCGCTGGGCCGCGTGCTGACGGCGCCCGAAGCGCGCACCACGGGCGCCGGCAAACAGCTATTGACGGAAGGCATCGCGCGCGCCGAACGCCGGCACCCCGGCCACGCCATCCGCATCGGCGCACAGCAGTATCTGGAGCGCTTCTATCAATCCTTCGGCTTTGTCACCGTCAGCGCACCGTACGACGAAGACGGCATACAGCACGTCGACATGCTGCGCGCGGTGGAGCAAGCGGCATGACGACGGCCCTGATTTCCTGGAGCGGCGGCAAGGATTCCTGCCTGGCCCTGTGGCGCGCGCGCAACGCCGGCATGGACGTGCCGCTGTTGATCACGGCCATGGATGAAGATGGCCGCAAATCGCGCTCGCACGGCGTGCCGCCCGAGCTGCTCGCCGCGCAGGCGGCCAGCCTGGGCGCGCGCCTGCAGCGCTATCACGCCAGCTGGGCCAGCTACGAAGAGCAATTCATCGCCATGCTGCGCGCGGCCAAGGCCGAGGGCATCGATCACGCGCTGTTTGGCGACATCGACCTGCAGCCGCACCGCGACTGGGAAGAAAAAGTCTGCGCGGTCGCCGGCCTGACGGCGCACCTGCCCCTGTGGGGCGGGGATCGCCGCGCGCTGGTCGACGAATTTCTCGCCGCCGGCTTCAAGGCCATCGTCGTGTGCATCAATGGCCGGCACCTGCCGCGCGCATTTTGCGGACGCGAGTTCGACGCTTCCTTCCTCGCCGACCTGCCGCCCGGCGTCGACGCCTGCGGCGAAAACGGCGAATTCCACACCTTCGTCTACGACGGTCCCGCCTTCAGCGCACCGGTGGCGCTGCGCCGCACGCAAGTGCTGCAATATGACGCGCCGGCCAACCTGGGCGGCGCCACGTATTACTTCCAGGAGCTGGCCCCGCCCAAGGCGTAAAGGGCCCGCCAAAGCAAAAAGGGCGATTCCGTGGAATCGCCCTTTTGTTTGCTGCCCTGCGCGTGCCTACTTTTTCGTCACGCTCACCAGCTTGATCTCGAACAGCAAGCCGGCATAGCCAGGAATCTTCGGCGCGCTGCCCGCCTTGCCATAACCGAGGTCATACGGAATGGCCAGCACGCGCGTGCCGCCGACCTTCATGCCGACCAGGCCGCGGTCCCAGCCCAGGATGACCTGGCCGATACCGAGAGGGAAACTAAAACCGGCGCCAGTCTGGTTCGCATCGAACTGCACGCCCTTGTTGCCCGGCTTGCTTGCGTCATACAGCCAGCCCGTGTAAGTCACCAGCAGGGTGTCGCCCGCCGCCGCTGCCGTACCGGTGCCGACCACCGGATCGGTAATGGTCAGTTCTTTCACTTGCGTATTCGGGTCGAGCACGACCGGCTTCTCGGTGTTGGCAGCAGCACCGCAAGCGGTCAGGGCCACGGCACAAGCGAGGGTGGCGATCATTTGAAATACCGATTTCATGGTTTCCCTTTAAATATTGGTGTGTGGCTGAGGCCCGTACGGTGCGGACCGGTGCGAGCAGCAGTTTAACAGGAGTCGCGCAGCCAATTTGTAAGCAGACGTAAGCGCGACGGAAGATTACGCAACAATACAACATTGCCATAATAGCCATTCCGTCCCATTGTCACGTCTAGATTTCCACCTGCGTGCCCAGTTCGATCACCCGGTTGCTCGGGATCTGATAGTAGTCGGCCGCCGTGCGCGCATTGCGCGACATGGTGACGAACAGGTGCTCGCGCCACGGCATCATGCCGGCGCCCGGCGTCGAAATGATGGTCTGGCGCGCGATGAAGAACGACGTTTCCATCATCTCGAAATCCAGTCCCTGCTGCGCGCACTGGGCCAGCGCGGACGGAATGTCCGGTTCATCCTTGAAGCCGTAATGCACATTGACCTGGTAGCACTGATGGCCCAGGTCCACCACGCGCACGCGCTCCGATGGCGCCACCCACGGCTCTTCATGCATGAAGACGGTGAGGAAAATGACGCGCTCATGCAACACCTTGTTGTGCAGCAAGTTATGCAGCAGCGCATGCGGCACGCCATCCGTTTCGCCGCGCAGGAAAATGGCCGTGCCCGGCACGCGCAGCGGCGGCGCGATGAACAGCGACGAAAGGAAATCGTCGAGCGGGATCGCATGCTTTTCCAGGTTCTGAAACACCAGCTGGCGGCCGCGCTTCCAGGTCAGCATGACGATGAACAAAATCGAGCCCAGCAGCAGCGGGAACCAGCCGCCATGGAACAGTTTCAGGGCAGTTGCCGACACCAGGTTGACGTCGATGATCAGGAAAAAGCCCGTGGCGGCCCAGCACAGGGCCAGGTTCATCTTCCAGCGGTAGCGGATGACGAAGAACGTCAGGATCGTGGTCGACAGCATGGTGGCCGTCACGGCGATACCGTAGGCGGCGGCCAGGTTTTCCGAAGAACCGAAGCCGATGACGGCCAGCAGCACCACGGCCAGTTGCAGCCAGTTCACGGCGGGGATGTAGATCTGCCCGATTTCGCTTTCCGACGTGTGGCGCACGCGCATGCGCGGCAAGAAGCCCAGCGCGATCGCCTGCTTGGTCATCGAGAAGGTGCCGGAAATGGTTGCCTGCGAGGCGATCACGGTGGCCATGGTCGACAGGATCACCAGCGGGTACACGCTCCACGCGCCCAGCTGCTGGTAAAACGGATTCGTGACGGCTTCCGGATGCGCGAGCAGCAAGCCGCCCTGGCCCAGGTAATTCAGCGCCAGCGCGGGAAAGGCGATCAGGAACCAGGCCAGGCGGATCGGCTTCTTGCCGAAATGGCCCATGTCGGCGTACAGCGCCTCGGCGCCCGTCAGCGCCAGCACCACGGCGCCCAGGGCAACGAAGGCAACGAAGCCGTTATTCATCAGGAAAGTGGCCGCGTGCAGGGGATTGAGCGCGGCCAGGATGGCTGGCGACTTGATGATGTTGACCACGCCCATGCCGGCCAGCGCGGCAAACCACAGCACCATGATGGGCGCAAAATAGCGGCCGATGCCGGCCGTGCCGTGCGATTGCACCGAGTACAGCGCCACCAGCACGACGATCGTCAGCGGTACCACGTACGGACTGAAGGCGGGCGTGGCCACTTCCAGGCCTTCGATGGCCGACAGCACGGAGATGGCCGGCGTGATCACGCTGTCGCCATAGAACAGGGTGGCGCCGAAGACGCCGATCACCATCAGCGGGAAATGCCAGCGCGACAGGCGGCTGACGGACGACAGCACCAGCGCCATCAGGGCCATGATGCCGCCCTCGCCGCGGTTATCGGCGCGCAACACCAGAGTCACGTACTTGAGCGAGACGATCAGGGTCAGGCCCCAGAAGATCAGCGAGACGATGCCCAGCAAGTTCTCGGGCGAGAGCATCAGGCCGTGGGCCGGGTCGAAGACGGTCTTCAAGGTGTACAGCGGACTGGTGCCGATATCGCCGTAAACGATGCCTACGGCCGCCAGGGTCATGCCGGCCAGGCCGCTTTTTTTATGTTCCGACGTCAAGATTGCACCCGTTTTTGTTTTGTTGCATCGCACAATATGATAGGTATTAGCAAATAGCAAGAGTATTTTTGCATGGTTCCGCAGCTGCCCCAAAGTCGTGGTTTTGTGCCGCTCCGCCTTGCTGCGCGGGCTTGCGGCCATTGATTTGTTGCCATTCTACGCCTCGCCAGCGGCGCCGGGCAGCCCCCGATGTTTTCAGCCATAATGACAGACTGTCTACTCTCCTGCGAAGCCCATCATGAATCCAGGCATGTTGTACGCCTCCCTCGCCTTCCTGTGCTGGGGCCTGTTCCCCCTGTACTTTCATGCCATCGGCGAGATCGCGCCGCAGGAAATCCTCGCACATCGCATGGTCTGGTCGCTATTGTTCCTCGGCATCGTGCTGACCGTGCGCCGCCAGTGGAGCTGGCTGGGCAGCCTGAAAGCGCAGCCCAGGGTCGTGGCCAGTTTCGTGGCCAGTGCGTTTTTGCTCTCGGCCAACTGGTTCATCTATATCTGGGCCGTCAACAACGGCCACGTGGTCGATGCCAGCCTCGGCTACTTCATTACGCCCCTGATCAATGTCATGCTGGGCTTTTTGCTGCTGCACGAACGCCTGCGCCGCCTGCAGTGGCTGGCCATCGGCCTGGCCGCCTGCGGCGTGGCCTGGCTCACCTGGCAGGCGGGGCAAGTGCCGTGGATCGCCCTGCTGCTGGCGGCCTCGTTCGGCGGCTATGGCTTGCTGCGCAAGACAGCCGCGCTGGGCGCGCTGGAAGGCCTGTCGTTCGAAACATTGATTCTGTTCCCCCTGGCGCTGGCCTATATGCTGTGGCTGGCCTGGCATGGCCAGAGCGGCTTCGTCAATACAGATTCCACCGCCACGCGCGCGCTGCTGCTGGCGTCCGGCCCCATCACGGCCATTCCCCTGCTGCTGTTTGCCGCCGGCGCGCGCCGCCTGCCGCTGGCCGTGCTGGGGCTATTGCAATACATCGCCCCCACGGGCCAGCTCTTGATCGGCGTATGGGTCTTTCACGAATCGTTCACCCCCGAGCGCATGCTGGGCTTCCTCGTCATCTGGACGGCGCTGGGCCTGTATGCGGCCGAAGGCCTGTGGAGCAGCCGCCGCGCGCGGCTGGCTGCCTGACCGGCCCGTTCCGGCAGCGCACAGCGCTGGCCGGAAGCGGGCGTTTACCGTATCCTGTCCGTCTTTGTATATCACCCGAGATTTCTAATGGCAAATTACGTCTACACCATGAATCGCGTGGGCAAAATCGTCCCGCCCAAGCGTCAGATTCTGAAAGATATTTCCCTCTCCTTCTTCCCAGGCGCGAAGATCGGCGTGCTGGGCCTGAACGGCTCCGGCAAATCGACCCTGCTGAAAATCATGGCAGGCATCGACACCGACATCCAGGGCGAAGCCGTGCCGATGCCGGGCCTCAACATCGGCTACCTGCCGCAGGAACCGCAGCTGGACCCGGCAAAAACCGTGCGCCAGGAAGTGGAATCGGGCCTGGGCGAAGTATTTGAAGCGCAAGCCAAGCTGGAAGCCGTGTACGCCGCGTATGCCGAGGAAGACGCCGATTTCGACGCCCTGGCCACGGAACAGGCACGCCTGGAAGCGATCATCTCGACTTCCGACGGCGGCAATTTGAATCTGCAGCTGGAAATGGCCGCCGACGCACTGCGCCTGCCGCCATGGGACGCCACCATCGGCGTGCTGTCCGGCGGTGAAAAGCGCCGTGTGGCGCTGTGCAAGCTGCTGCTGTCGAAACCCGACATGCTGCTGCTCGACGAACCGACCAACCATCTGGATGCGGAATCGGTCGACTGGCTGGAACAATTCCTGCTGCGCTTCCCCGGCACCGTGGTGGCCATCACCCATGACCGCTACTTCCTCGACAACGCGGCAGAGTGGATTCTGGAGCTGGACCGCGGCCACGGCATTCCATGGAAGGGTAACTACTCGACCTGGCTGGACCAGAAGCAAGCCCGCCTGAAGCAGGAAGAGGCGACGGAATCGGCGCGCCAGAAAGCGCTGCAGAAGGAATTGGAATGGTCGCGCCAGAACCCGAAAGCGCGCCAGGCCAAGTCGAAAGCCCGCCTGGCCCGCTTCAACGAGCTGTCCGAGCACGAATACCAGAAGCGCAACGAAACGCAGGAAATCTTCATTCCCGTGGCCGAACGCCTGGGCAATGAAGTCATCGAGTTCAAGAACGTGTCGAAAGCGTTCGGCGACCGTTTGCTGATCGATAACCTGAGCTTCACCGTGCCGCCAGGCGCCATCGTCGGCATCATCGGCCCCAACGGCGCCGGTAAATCGACCCTGTTCAAGATGATCACCGGCAAGGAAACGCCGGACAGCGGCGAAGTGGCCATCGGCCAGACGGCGCGCGTGTCCATCGTCGACCAGAACCGCGATAGTCTCGCTGACAACAAATCCGTGTTCGAGGACGTGTCCGGCGGCGCCGACATGCTGACCGTGGGCCGCTTCGAAATGCCGTCGCGCGCCTACCTGGGCCGCTTCAACTTCAAGGGCTCGGACCAGCAAAAGCAAGTGGGCAACCTGTCCGGCGGTGAGCGCGGCCGTCTGCACCTGGCGAAAACCCTCTTAATGGGCGGCAACGTCCTGCTGCTCGATGAACCGTCGAACGATCTGGACGTGGAAACCTTGCGCGCGCTGGAAGACGCCCTGCTGGAATTTGCCGGCAGCGTCATGGTCATTTCCCATGACCGCTGGTTCCTCGACCGTATCGCCACGCACATCCTGGCGTTCGAAGGCAATTCGCAAGTCACCTTCTTCGACGGCAACTATCAGGAATATGAAGCCGACAAGAAGAAACGCCTGGGTGAAGAAGGCGCGAAGCCGAAACGTATCCGCTACAAGCCTTTGACCACGTAATTTCGGTCTGGCCATGCAAAAAGGCAGTTACCTCGCGGTAACTGCCTTTTTTTTCAGCAAGCTTCCAGGTGATTAGAAGTTGTAGCGTGCACCTAAAGCGAGGCCCGTAGCCTTGCGGCCCTGGTCGGCGCTCTTGCCGAAGTGTTCCACCTCCGCCGTCAGCGAGACTTTCTCGTTGATCGCGTACTGGGCGCCGACGGAAGCGTACACACCCGTCTTGTCGTTGCCGCTGATGCCGGTCGACAGGCCCGTGCCGCTCAAGCTGTTCTTGACCTTGGCCACACCGAGCTTGCCGAACACGCCGACCTTGTCGGTCACGGGCATGGTGGCCTTGCCGGCCAGGTAGTAGCCGTGCGAATCGCTTTTCACGGAACCGTTGCCGGCGCCGGTGACATAGCTGTAATCCTTGCTGCCGAAATCGGCATAGCCACCCTCGACCGCCCAGGTCTTATCGAAATCGTAACCGGCGAAGATCTTGGCGCCAGCCTTGTAGCCGCTATGATTATCCGCGCTGGTGGCGCCAGGAATATCGAAGTTGTAGCGGTTGCCCGTGACGCCGGCACCCACATAGGCGCCCTCGGCGTGTGCGGCGCTCATACCGGTCAGTGCGGTAACGGAAGCGATCATTGCAAACAGGATTTTCTTCTTCATCATGTTCTCTCTCTTAATTGGTGGATGTTCCTAGATTCATGCCTGGATTCGCAGTTCAGCGAAGTGCGATGAGGACACAATAACAGCCGAAAAAAGCTACGTCTTTCGCCATTCCGTAAGAACTGTGACAAGATGTAAGTCAACATTGCAAACTGACAATAACCGTAAAATGCGCACCGTTGAGCGAACTTAAGATAGACTTAAGGACATTATCGATTTTCAGTCAGAGGAGAAGTGCATGCATAAACGCCAGTTTCTCGCCGCCGCCATGGCCGGCGCGGCCCTGCCCGCCATCGCCCGGGCGGCGCCCGCCGGCCTGCGCGGTCCGGCCTTGCTGACCATCACGGGCAGCATCGACAAGCCGAACCGGGGTCCGTTCGACGCCGTGCGCGACCAGATGATGCACAAGCAAAAGATCAGTTTTGAGCGGGCGCGGGCATTCGACTTTGCGGCGCTGGCGAACTTGCCGGCGCGCACAATCCACCCCACTCTGGAATACGACGGCAAGGCGCATGCCCTGCGCGGACCATTGCTGGTCGATGTCTTGAAGGCGGCGGGTGCGCCCGAGGAAGGTGAGATTCGCTTGCTGCTGCGCGCCGTCGATGGCTATGCGGCGGCGCTGACCATGGCGCAGGCGCGCGCGCAGCGTTTTATTGTCGCCACCCACCTGGACGGGCAGGCGATGGCGCTGGGCGGGCTGGGGCCGCTATGGGCGATCCATGACGCGGACCGCATCGCGGCCGTGGCGGCCCTGCCCCTGGCCGAACGTTTTGCCAGCTGCCCTTGGGCGCTGTATCACATCGGCGTGGAAGCGGGTTGACGCGGTTGAGGCAGATTAAGCGTAGGCTTCCGCCATCGACATCACCCGTGGGGAGATCGTGATGCCATGCTCTTCGAACAGCGCCGTGATGGCCGCCACGTTCTGCGTGCACTCTTCGGTTTTCCAGCCCTTGAAGATATCCGTGCCATCCTTCTGGAAATGCAGGTCCAGCACTTTGCCCCCATCCTTGTGCAGATAAGGCGAACTATAGGTGTTCTCGAAGCCCAGCGCCTTCAATTGCCCCAGCAAAGCTGATGGCGGATGGTCGGGATCGGTGGCGAGAAAAATGCCGAAGGTCTTGCCAGGCGGCTTGGCGGCGATGTCGACCTCGTAGATGCCGGGGGCCTTGCTGACGGACGTACTCTTTAAAAATAACATGCAACACTCCCTGCGCGTAATATCCTGCGCCTGAAACGGGCGGCAAGACAGGGGCGGTGCGCAATGATTCCCCTCATCAAATCTTATTGCTAATTGGCATCTTTGTCGACAAATCGGCACTTTTATTTGGTAAGTCGTGGTTATCTTGTCGCGTTCGCCAGGGTAAATTATCAATAAAACCAGTTATCATTGCGCCAATACCTACCCTGCTGCATACTTTTGGCTTGCGTCACGATAGCCTTCCCGCCGGCCACTCCCCTCGTCTCCATGCGTCTTCTGTCGATCAAATACCGCCTGCTCATCCTCCTGACCCTGATCCTGGGGGCGGGCTTCATGGCGACCAGCCTGGCCAGCTACCTGGCCTCGCGCCAGGCCATCGAACACGGCATCGCCGACCAGACCCTGCCCCTGACGGGCGACAATATTTATTCGGAAATCCAGAAGGACATGCTGCGCCCCGTCTTCATCTCGTCGCTGATGGCGCACGACACCTTCGTGCGCGACTGGATACTGGCCGGCGAAAACAAGCCGGAACAGATCGTGCGCTACCTGGCCGAGGTCAAGAAGAAGTACGGCGCCATCACCAGCTTTCTCGTCTCGGACAAGAGCAGCAAATATTATTACGCGGAAGGCACCTTGAAATCCGTCAGCCCGCAAGAGACGCGCGACATCTGGTACTACCGCGTGCGCGCCATGGACAAGACCGATTATGAAACGAACGTCGATATCGACATGGCCAACCGCGACAGCATGACCATCTTCATCAACCACCGCGTGGTTGACTACGACGGCCGGTTCATCGGCGCCACCGGCATCGGCCTGACCCTGGACACCATGAGCCACATCATCGACCGCTACCAGGCGCGCTTCCACCGCAACATCTATTTTGTCGATGCCGCCGGCACCTTGGTATTGGCGGGCAAGACCATGCGCAATGGGCGTGGCAACATCCGCAGCCTGCCCGGCGTGAGCGCCATTGCCGGGCAGATCATCAACCACCGAAGCGAACCGACGCATCTGTCGTACCAGCTGGGCCGCGCGGAAATCCTTGTCAATTCGCGCTTCATTCCCGAACTGGGCTGGTACCTGGTGGTCGAGCAGAATGTCAGCGACGAAGTCCAGTCGCTGCAGCGCGTGTTCATCTTCAACCTGGCCATCAGCTTTGGCGTCACCCTGCTGGTACTGGGGCTGACCTTGCTGACGGTGAACCGCTACCAGCGCCGCATCGAGCGCATCGCCTCGACGGATGCGCTGACCGGGCTCTTGAACCGCCAATCGCTGGAATTGCTGTTCCAGCGCGCCATGCTTCTGTCCAGACGCAACGAGCAGCCGATGTCCGCCATCCTGTTCGACATCGATTTCTTCAAGCGCGTCAACGATACGCACGGCCACCTGTGGGGCGACAAGGTCATCCGTGGCGTAGCCGACGTGGCGCGCGCCACCGTGCGCGAAAGCGACGTCATCACGCGCTGGGGCGGCGAGGAGTATTTGGTACTGCTGAATAACTGCAGCCTGGCGCAAGCGGCGGAAGTGGCGGAAAACCTGCGCGCCGCCATCGAAGGCCACGATTTCGGCCTGCCCGCGCCGCAGCTACCCGTAACGATCAGCCTGGGCGTGGCCGAGTACCGGCCGGAGGAAAGCGAATCGGCCTTCTTTTCACGTGCCGACAGCGCCTTGTACCAGGCCAAGCATCACGGCCGCAACGGCGTGCACGCGGCCTGAGTCATCCACCGCGCTTGCGCCTGGCCAGGTCCTGCGTGGGCGCCACCAGCGCCCGGTACAGCTCGCCCGTGGCGGCATCCCAGCTTTGCACGGCCAGCTGCTGGCGTTGCACGGTAGCCGAATCACCGCGTGCGATGGGGCCGGACAGCGCCGGCGCGGCGCCCAAGCGGAATACATTGGCCACCGCTTCCGTCACCAGCGGCTGCGCCAGTTCGCGCGCCACCGGCTCGGGAATGCCTGCCGCCTGATACGCGCGCAAGGCCGCGTCGAGCACCGTCACCAGGTAATTGCTGGCGAAGACGGCAGCGGCGTGATACAGGGTCTTGGCGGCCGGATCGATGGGCACGGGGCGCGCGCCGATGGCATTCAAGGCGGGCGTGAGGAAGGCCAGCGCCAGCGGGTCGCCTTCCACGCCGCAAAACGTGCCGTCAAAGGTGGCGGCCACCTGTGCCGGATCGGCAAAGCTGCGGATCGGGTGGGCGCTGGCGACAAACGCGCCGGCCTGCGTGGCCGCCAGCAGCACGTTCGAGGCCAGCGCGCCGCTACAGTGAAACACGATGGCGCCCGCCTGCCGTCCTTCGGCCACCAGCGCCGCGCAGGCCGGGCCGATCTGGTCGTCGGAGACGGCCAGCATGGTGACGTCGGCGTGGCGCAAGGCAGCATAGCTGTCGACGGGCGTACCGGCGCCGATGAAAGCGACGGCCGCTTGCGCCGAGGCCATCGACCGCGTCAGCACATCCTGCACCAGGATTTTTCCACCATGCGTCCCCTCGGTTTGCGCAAACAGCCTGCCCAGCACGCGGCCCACGTGGCCGGCGCCGATGATATTGAGTGTGACGTTCATGATGATTTTCTAAAAGCTCGATCCCGGCTGGCGCAAAAATTCCAGCTCTTGCGGCGTGGACGCGCGGCCGAGGATGGCGTTACGGTGCGGGAAGCGGCCAAAGCGGGCGATCACTTCCTGGTGGCGCTCGGCATAGTCGAGCATGCCGTCAAAACCGGGCTGCGCCTGCGACAGCAGCTGGAACAGCTCGACGGCGCGCGCCTGCATTGCCAGGTCTTCCGCGTGTTCGAACGGCAGGTAGGCAAAAGCGCGCAGCATCGGCGGCAGTTGTCCATCCTGCCCCGCGTGCGTCAAGGCGATGGCCAGCGCCAGCGCCTGAGCGTCGCCGGCAAAGGCGCGCGACGTGCCGCGATACACATTGCGCGTGAACTGGTCGAGCACGATGAGGCGCGCCAGCGCGCCGTGCGGCGTCGCATCCCATTCGCGCAAGCCGCCGTCGATGGCGGCATCGATCAGCGCGCCGAAACGCGCGCGTATCTGCGCGTCGAAAGCATCATCCTTGCGGAACCATTCCGCGCGCGATTGGCCATAGTCTGGGTTATCCGGCGGCAGGAACCAGAAATCGAGTACCTCTTGGGCCTGTGCATCCATGTCCATCCTCTCAGCATCCATGTCAATTGCGGGCATGCGACAGCTGGAAGCCGGCGATGCCTTCGAAGGCGGCCAGTTCGGCCGACATGGCCGACAGGCTGGCGCCCGTGTTCTTGCCATGCGCGATGGCGACAAAGCGCCATTCCTGCATGCCTTCGTTGCTGCCGATGGTCAGCGAGCCGCCGGCAATGTCGTAGCCGCGCTTGGCGGCCATGCGCCGCAGCGCATCTTCACGGGGAATGAATCCTTGCTTGAAGCGCATGGTGATGGCCACGGCGTGGCGCGACGGCAGCCAGTTCTCCAATTTTGACAGAAAAATCATCGCCATCGCGCACAAAAAGGCCAGGCCCATGGCCGACAGATAAAAGCCGATGCCGACCATGATGCCGATCACGGACGAAGCCCAGATCGAGGCGGCCGTCGTCAGGCCGCTGATATTGAACCCCTCGCGCATGATGACGCCGGCGCCGAGGAAACCCACGCCCGTGACGATGCCCTGGATCACGCGCGTGGGGTCGCTGCCGACGATGGCGCCATGGCCGCCGTACCAGAACTCGGGATAGCCGCCCAGCACCGTCAGCGCGGCCGAGGCCATGCAGACAAGGCTGTAGGTGCGCATGCCCGCCGCGCGCCCGTGATACGAACGCTCGTAACCCACCAGCAAACCCAGCAGCAGCGCGCCCAGCAGGTTCAGCAGGATCACGCCATTCGTCGCCAGCTCGGCCGGCGACCAGTAGGCGCGCAGGAAGTCGATGGTCGGCATTTAGGGCTTTTTCGTCAGCTGCTTTTCAAACGCCACATCGAGCTTGCTGACGCGGCGCGCCTTTTGCGGTCCCAGGCCATTGACGAAGGCGACAAAGGCATCGAGTTCCAGCGGCGGGCACAAAGGCGGCAAGCCGGGGCCTTCGGTGAGGAAAAACAGTTCATCGCCCGTGCGCGCCATCGTGTAGAGGCGGTTGCCGGTGCGTTCCTTGAGCCGTTCGATGGCGGAGGTGGCGCGGGTCGAGCGCATCAGATGGCTCCCGTGCGCTGTTCCAGCCACGCCAGCGCACCGCCGGCCAGGTGCGGCGCCAGGCGCGCGCGCACGGTGGCGTGATAGTCGTTGAGCCAAGCCGCCTCGTCATCGCGCAACAGCGAGCGTTCCACGCAGCGCGTATCGATCGGGCACAGGGTCAAGGTTTCAAAGCGGAGGAATTCGCCGAACTGCGTCGTTTCCGCCGCGACGTTCAGCACCAGGTTCTCGATGCGGATGCCCCACTGGCCGGGACGGTAGATGCCCGGTTCGATGGACGTGATCATGCCCGCTTCCATGGCCGTCTGCGGCTCCGGCATGGCGGACTGCGAAATCGATTGCGGTCCTTCATGGACGTTTAGGAAAAAGCCCACGCCGTGGCCCGTGCCGTGGCCAAAGTCGATGCCTTCGGCCCACAGCGGCGCGCGGGCAATCGCGTCGAGCATGGGCGACTTCACGCCGCGCGGGAACTGCGCGCGCGACAGGGCGATCATGCTGCGCAAGACCAGGGTGAAATCGCGCTTGTGCTCGGCCGTGATCGTGCCGACGGGGACCACGCGCGTGATGTCCGTGGTGCCGCCCCAATACTGGCCGCCCGAGTCGATCAGCAGCAAGCCGTCGCCTTCGATGGTGGCGGCCGAATCCGCATGCGCGTGGTAATGCATGATGGCGCCATGCGCATTGAAGCCGGCGATGGTGCCGAAGCTGGGGCTGACAAAGTGCGCGCGGCGGGCGCGGGCGGCCGTCAGGTGCTCGTCGACGCCGATTTCCGTCAACGGCGCGCGCTGCGGGTCGGCCAGGGTGGCGTCCAGCCAGCTGAAAAACTCGCACAGGGCGGCGCCATCCTGCTCCATGGCGGCGCGCACGTGGGCCGCTTCACTGTCCGTCTTGCGCGACTTGGCCAGGGTGGTCGGGTTGATAGATTCGACCACCCGCACACCCTCGGCCACGGCCTGGCGCGTGCCGAACGTGATGCGGCGCGGGTCCAGCAGCAAGGTGGCGCCGGCCGGCAAGGCGGCCAGCGCGGCCGCCGTGCGGTCATACGCGGCCACGTCCACGCCTTCGCTTTCCAGGGTGGCGCGCAGGGCGGAGGCGACTTTGCCGTCGGCGACGAACAGCGTGGCGCGCTCGGGACCCACCAGCGCATGCGCGAGGAAGACGGGGTTGTAACTGACGTCGGCGCCGCGCAGGTTGAACAGGTAGGCGATATCGTCGAGGGTGGAAATCACATGGTGGCTGGCGCCGTGGACGGTCATGCTGGCGCGCAGGGCCGCCAGTTTTTGCGTACGCGACAGCGACGGATAGGCGGCCGCATGCTCAACGACGGGCGCGGCGGGCATGGCCGGACGATCGGGCCAGACGGCTTGCAGCACGTCGGTGTCCGTGCGCAGGGTCACTTGCTCACCCAGCGCCTGCTGCAGCAATCGCGCATTGGCCAGGCCCAGCACGGCGCCGTCGACGGCGACAGTCTGCCCCGGCCGCATGGTCTCGCCCAGCCAGTCGATATACAGCACGCTGGCGCCGGACGGGATTTTCTTGAGGACGATGCCGCTGCCGGCCAGCTCGTCTTCCGCCTGCTCCCAGTAGCGGCCATCGGTCCACACGCCAGCGACATCCTGCGTCACGACCAGGGTGCCGACGGAACCCGTAAAGCCCGACAGCCACTCGCGGCCCTGCCAGCGGGCCGGCAGGTACTCGGACAAATGCGGATCGGCCGATGGCACGATCAGCGCATCGATATGCTGCGCGCGCATGGCGGCGCGCAGTTGCGACAAACGGGAGGCGGGAGTGGCTTGGTCAGGTGTCTGCATGGGGACGAAAAGAGCGGTGCTGGGAAGTGCCTATGATACCCCGATTAGGCCGGGTAAGGCACTGCGTGCCCGCAACGCCTTTTCCGCCGGTTTCAGGTTGCGTTCGAGTTTTTTACGGACGCCCGCATGGCGCACCTGCTCCAGCGCCGTGCGCAGGGCTGCCAGGCTTGCCTGGGTGGGGATGGTTTCCACGCCATGGCCGAGCGCCATGGCCAGCGACTGCGACGGCGCGCTTTTCGCCGTGCCCGGCGCCACGCACACCTGCGGCAGCAAGGTGGCGATGACGGGCGCGAACCATGCGTCATCGCGGTAGGAGGCCACCCGCGCGGCGCGCGCCAGCACGCCGGAATCGGCCGTGGCAAAGGCCGCATCAGCCACATACGGCAGCTGGCCGGCATGGATGGCGGCGATGTGCGCAGCCGCGTCTTTCAGGATGGCACGCGAAAAGTCGGCATACGCGGCGTCGCCGGCCAGCGCCATCGCGGGATCCATGTCGCCGATGTCGTCGCGGCTCCAGTGCCCGCCGTGCGGCGAACGGGCCAGCGCCAGCAAGGAGGCATCGCACAGTTGCGGCAGCAAGGCCAGTTCGCGCAAGGTCAGCGGCATCGGCAGCAAGGCGTGGCGTGCCTGCATGGCAGCATCCAGCCGCGCCAGCGCCTTGGCGCCAGCCAGACGCGCCTGCAGGAATGACTGGTAGTGCTGCTCCGTCAAGTGCCGTACGTCATCCATCGACACCTCATTCGCCATCATCGGCCTCGTAGCGGCGCAAGCCTTCCAGGTCCAGCACGCGGATGCCGCCGTAATCGAGTCGCAATAAACCCTTTTTTTCCAGCACCTGCAAGGCCTGGTTGGCGCGCTGGCGCGAGGAACCGGACAGCAGGCCGATTTCTTCCTGCGACAGTTGCACCAGGGTGTCCACGCTCGGGTACAGATGCGAATGGAACATCGACGCCAGGCAGCGCGCCACACGCGTGTTCAGGTCGAGCAGGCGCTCGTTTTCCATCATGCCGATGAACTGGCCCAGGCGCTCGTTGAGCTGCATCAGCAGGAAGCGCGTGAATGGCAGGCTCGTTTCCAGCAGCCAGTGGAAGGTACTGGCAGGCAGGCGCGCCACGCGCGTATCGCGCACGGCGATGGTGTCGTATTTGCGCATCTCGCGCTTGAGCAGCGAACCTTCGCCAAACCAGCTGCCCGGTGACAAGCCCGTAAACGTCATGGCCTTGCCGGAAGCGGAAAAATTATTCATCTTGACCATGCCGCTGATGACGCCGATCCAGTTGTCCACCGGCTCGCCCTTGCGGCAGACAAAGCCGCCTTTCGGCACGAAAGTCTCGAACACATCGGCCTCGACCCGGGCCATTTGCACGGGGTCGAGCAATTGCGCCCAGTGGGCCGCGCGCACGGCATCCTTGAGGCTGATATCAGGATTGATCATTGTGCGATGCACCATCGAAAAGTGGGTAAATGTCCCCGAAAAGACAACTTGGCAAACTAACGCAAGCTACTATCATTGCACAAACGCCTTACACATAAAAAACACAGAGCGCCATCCAACGAGGTGGGGCCTGAGACAAGCAACAGGGAGACACTGGTGCAAACGAATACCACAGCAGCAATGCCGACTTTTCCGCGGCGCTTATTGCAACACGGGACAGTACGGTCCGACAAGCCCGCCTTTCGCGAAAAATACCTGGGCATCTGGCAAACCTGGACCTGGTCCGAGGTGAACGAGGAAGTGCGCGCGCTGGCCTGCGGCCTGGCCGCCATCGGCTTCCAGCGCGGCATGAACCTGGCCATCATCGGCGACAACCGTCCCCGCCTGTACTGGGCCATGCTGGCCGCGCAAAGCCTGGGCGGCGTGCCCGTGCCACTGTACCAGGACGCGCCGGCCGCCGACATGGCCTATGTGCTGCAAGATGCGGAAATCCGCTACGCCATCGTCGAAGACCAGGAGCAGGTCGACAAGCTGCTCGAACTCAAGGCCCTGTATCCGCACGTCGCCCACATCGCCTATGACGATGAACGGGGCATGCGCCATTACCGCCAGCCGGAGCTGACGTCCTTTGCCGCCCTGCAGACGCTGGGCCGGGCCTATGACCGCGAACACCCGGGCTTTTTCGACGCCGCCGTGGCAGCGGGCCAAGGCAGCGACTCGGCCGTGATCCTGTACACCTCGGGTACCACGGGCAAGCCGAAGGGCGTGTGCCAGAGCCATACGGCTCTGCTGGCAGCCGGCGAAGGCGGCGTCGCCTTCGACAAGCTGACCGACAATGAAGACATCCTGTCCTACCTGCCCATGGCGTGGGTCGGCGACTGCCTGTTCTCGCTGGCGCAAGCCATGGTGGCCGGCTTCACCGTCAACTGCCCCGAATCGGGCGACACGGTGATGATCGACATGCGCGAAATCGGCCCCACCTGCTACTTTGCGCCACCGCGCGTGTTCGAGAACATGCTCACCAGCGTGATGATACGCATGGAAGACGCGAGCAGTATCAAGCGCCACATGTTCAGCCGTTTCATGGACGTGGCCAAGCGCTGCGGCGCGCAGATTTTGGACGGCAAGCCCGTGCCACTGGCGGACCGCATCAGCTACAAGCTGGGCGAACTGCTCGTCTACGGCCCCCTGAAAAACGTGCTGGGACTGTCGCGCGTGCGCGTCGCCTACACGGCCGGCGCCGCCATCGGCCCCGACCTGTTCCGCTTCTACCGCTCCATCGGCGTCAACCTCAAGCAGCTGTACGGCTCGACCGAAACCTGCGCCTATGTGTGTCTGCAACCGGACGGCAATATCAAGTTCGACAGCGTCGGCTTGCCCGCGCCGGGCGTGGAAGTCAAGCTGGCGGCCAATGGCGAAGTGCTGGTCAAGTCGCCCGCCACCATGAGCGGCTACTTCAAGCGCCCTGACGCCACGGCCGAAGTGATCGACGATCACGGCTACTTCCATACGGGCGACGCGGGCGTGTTCGACAGCGAAGGCCATCTGAAAATCATCGACCGCGCGGCCGACGTGGGCAAGATGAATTGCGGCGCCATGTTCGCGCCCAACTACATCGAAAACAAGCTCAAGTTCTTCCCCTTCATCAAGGAAGTGGTGGCCTTCGGCCATGCGCGCGACCAAGTGTGCGCCTTCATCAACATCGACATCGAAGCGGTGGGCAACTGGTCCGAGCGGCGCGGCATCGCCTACTCCGGCTACACGGATCTGGCGGCGCGCGCCGAGACCTATGGCTTGATCCGCGACTGCATCGAGCAGGTCAACGCGGAACTGGCGGCCGACCCGCTGATGGACCGCACGCAGGTGCACCGCTTCCTCGTGCTGCACAAGGAACTCGACCCGGACGACGACGAGCTGACGCGCACGCGCAAGGTCCGCCGCAAATTCATCGCTGAAAAGTACGCGGTGCTCATTTCTGCCCTGTATGAAGGCAAGACAACGCAATACATCGAGACCCAGGTGAAATTCGAGGATGGCCGCACCGGTTCGACCAGTGCCGACCTGCAGATCTGGGACAGCAAAACGTACCGGCCCCAGGGCCTGGCCGCATGATGGAGCACAGCACGATGCAAATGAACGAACCCGACGCCCATTTCGGCACGGCCCGCAAGGCGGGCCCCGTGATCCTCGACCTGAAGAACATCTCGCTGTCGTTCGGCGGCGTGAAAGCGCTGACCGACATCTCGTTCGACGTGAAGCAGCATGAAATCCGCGCCATCATCGGCCCGAACGGCGCCGGCAAAAGCTCGATGCTGAACGTGATCAACGGTGTGTACCGCCCGCAGCAGGGCGAAATCATCTACCGGGGCGAGCACCGGCGCGGCATGGACTGCTATGCGGCCGCCAAGTCCGGCATCGCGCGCACCTTCCAGAACATCGCCCTGTTCAAGGGCATGACGGTGCTCGACAACATCATGACGGGGCGTAACCTCAAGATGAAGTCGAATTTCCTGCTGCAAGCCCTGTACTGGGGCCCGGCGCGGCGCGAGGAAATCGAGCACCGCAAAAAGGCAGAAGAGATCATCGACTTCCTGGAAATCCAGGCCATCCGCAAGACGCCCGTGGGGCGCCTGCCCTACGGCCTGCAAAAGCGCGTGGAACTGGGCCGCGCGCTGGTGGCCGAACCGGAAATTTTGCTGCTGGACGAACCGATGGCCGGCATGAACGTGGAAGAAAAGCAGGACATGTGCCGCTTCATCCTCGACGTCAACGACCAGCTGGGCACGACCATCGTGCTGATCGAACACGACATGGGCGTGGTGATGGATATCTCCGACCGCGTGGTGGTGCTCGATTACGGCAAGAAGATCGGCGACGGCACGCCCGACGAGGTGCGCAGCAACCAGGATGTCATCAACGCCTATCTCGGCGTGGCGCACTAGACGAGGAATAGCAATGAATATCAATTTTTTCTTTGAAGTGCTGATCGGCGGCCTGCTGTCGGGCGTCATGTACGCGCTGGTGGCGATCGGCTTCGTCCTGATCTACAAGGCGTCGGGCGTATTCAATTTTGCGCAGGGCGCGATGGTGTTTTTCGCCGCCCTCACCTGCGTCGGCATCATGGACAAGTTCGGCCTGTCGCTGTGGCTGGCCATCCCGCTGACGATGGTGACCATGATCGTGCTGGGCATGGCGATTGAAAAAGTCGTGCTGCGACCCCTCGTCAACCAGCCCGAAATCACGCTGTTCATGGCCACCATCGGCCTGACCTTCTTCATCGAAGGCCTGGCGCAGCTGATGTGGGGCTCGCAGGTGCACAAGCTGGACCTGCCCATCGAAGACGTGCCGATGCCCTTCCTGATGGACCATTTCAACATCATCATCTCGCAGTTCGACGTGGTGGCGGCCGGCATCTGCGCGCTGCTGGTGATCTGTCTGGCCTTGCTGTTCTCGAAAACCAAGGTGGGCCGCGCCCTGCGCGCCGTCGCCGACGACCACCAGGCGGCGCTGGCCGTGGGCATTCCGCTGCAGCGCATCTGGGCCGTCGTGTGGGGCGTGGCGGGCCTGGTGGCCATGGTGGCCGGCTTGCTGTGGGGTGCGCGCAACGGGGTGCAGTTCGCTCTCACCTTCATCGCCCTGAAAGCGCTGCCGGTACTGATCCTCGGCGGCTTTACGTCGGTGCCGGGCGCCATCGTCGGTGGCCTGATCATCGGCGCGTCGGAAAAGCTGGCCGAAGTCTACCTCGGTCCCATGGTGGGCGGCGGCATCGAAGGCTGGTTCCCGTATGTGCTGGCCCTGCTGTTCCTGCTGGTGCGCCCGGAAGGCCTGTTCGGCGAGAAGATCATCCGACGAATATAACGCCACCGTCACAGCACCGTAGGTCGGGTTAGCGCATGGCGCGTAACCCGACAACAGCCAAAACAGCGAGCAAAGGACCATCCCATGATTTACCGTGAAGCAGGACAATTCAAGACCAGCTACCAGGCTGACAACCAGATTTTCCCGATCAGGCAAGACCGCCTGGCGCTGACGGCCACGCTGCTCGTCGCCGTCTTCCTCCTGCCGTATTTCGCCTCGCCCTACATGCTGTCGGCGATCCTGATCCCCTTCCTGATCTTTGCCCTGGCGGCGCTGGGCCTGAACATCCTGACCGGTTACGCGGGCCAGCTGTCGCTGGGCACGGCCGCCTTCATGGCCGTGGGCGCCTTTGCCTCGTATAACTTCATGGCCCGCCTGCCTGGCTTGCCGCTGCTCGTGTCCTTCATCCTCGGCGGTCTGTGCGCAGCCATGGTGGGCATCGCCTTCGGCCTGCCGTCCTTGCGCATTCGCGGCTTTTACCTGGCCGCCTCCACCCTGGCGACGCAGTTCTTTGTCGTCTGGTGCCTGACCAAGATTCCGTATCTGACCAACTACAGCTCCTCGGGCGTGATCACGGTGCAGAAGATGACCATCCTCGGCTACCAGTTCGACACGCCGCAAAGCAAATACCTACTGGTACTGGCGATTGTCGCCGGCATGGCGCTGCTGGCCAAGAACATGATCCGCTCGAACGTGGGCCGCTCGTGGATGGCCGTGCGGGACATGGACATGGCGGCCGAAGTGATCGGTTTCAGACTGATGCGCACGAAGCTGCTGGCGTTTGCCGTCAGCTCCTTCTACTGCGGCGTGGCCGGCGCCCTGTATGCGTATGCCTACCTGGGCACGGTGGAGCCGGAAGCGTACAACCTGGACCTGTCCTTCCGCATCCTGTTCATGATCATCATCGGCGGCGTCGGTTCGATTCTCGGTTCCTTCCTCGGCGCGGCCTTCATCGTGCTGCTGCCCGTCTTCCTGAACACCATCGCGCATGGCCTGGCATTGCCGACCAGCGTGGCTTCGAACCTGGAACTGATGGTGTTCGGCGCGCTGATCATTTTCTTCCTGATCGTCGAGCCGCACGGCCTGGCCAGGCTGTGGCAGATCGCCAAGGAAAAGCTGAGACTCTGGCCCTTCCCCCATTAAGTTTTTGCAGTCGATGTCGGTTCACTTGAATACCAAATAAAACAAGAGGAGACACACAATGAAACACATCAAATCGCTCATGCTGGCCGCCGCCATCGCCAGTGCCGCACTCACCATGGCCGGCAGCGCGCAAGCGCAGGACAAGGAACAGTACATCGCCCTGCCGTCCTATCGCGTGGGTCCTTACGCGGCCGGCGGCTCCGGTTTCTACGGCGGCATCATCGATTACTTCAACCTGGTCAACCAGGCCGGCGGCGTCAATGGCGTGAAAATCAGCTGGGAAGAATGCGAAACCGAATACAACCCGTCGCGCGGCGTCGAATGCTATGAGCGCCTGAAAACCAAGCAGGGCGGCGCCACCCTGGTCGAAACCCTGTCCACGGGCGTCGCCTACGGCATCCTCGACCGCGTGGCGCAGGACAAGATCCCCATGACGATGATCGGCTACGGCCGCTCGGACGCCGCCAACGGCAAGGTCTTCCCGTATGTGTATCCGCTGATCTCCAGCTACTGGAGCCAGGCCGCTGCCATGATCAAGTACCTGGGCGACAAGGATGGCGGCATGGACAAGCTGAAGGGCAAGAAGATCGTCCACCTGTACCACGATTCGGCCTTCGGCAAGGAGCCGCTGCCCGTGCTCGAAGCGCTGTCGAAACAGTACGGCTTCGAGCTGGTGAAAATTCCCGTCGCGCCGCCAGGCAGCGAACAGCAATCGCAATGGCTGCAAATCCGCCAGGCCAAGCCGGACCACGTGATCCTGTGGGGCTGGGGCGTGATGAATTCCGTTGCCATCAAGACGGCGCAGCGCAACGGCTTCCCGCGCGACAAAATGCTGGGCGTCTGGTGGGCCGGCTCCGAGGAAGACACGATTCCATCGGGCGACGCGGCCAAGGGCTACACGGCGATGACGTTCAATACCCCGGGCAACTACCCCGTGCTCGACGACATCCGCAAGAAACTCTACGCGTCCGGCAAGGGCAACCTGTCCGACCAGTCGCGCATCGGCTCCGTCTACCACATGCGCGGCGTGACGGCCGGCATCCTGTGGGTGGAAGCGATCCGCGTGGCGCAGGAAAAATTCGGCAAGGGCAAACCGATCACGGGCGAGCAGATGCGCTGGGGCCTGGAAAACCTGAACGTCGACGACGCGCGCCAGAAGGCCGTCGGTGCGCTGGGCATGTTCCCGACCGTGAAAACCAGCTGCGACGACCATGAAGGTTCGGGCGCCGTGAAAGTGCAGCAGTGGGATGGCAAGAAGTGGACCGCCATCACGCCGAAATGGATCGTCGGCGACAAGGCCCTGGTGCGCAAGCTGGTCGAGGAATCGTCGGGCAAGTACGCCGAAGAGAAAAAGATCACGCCGGCGTGCATGAAGTAAGCGGCTTTCGGGGTGGTGTCGGATTACGGCCTGCGGCCTAATCCGACCTACGCCGCATCCACGTAGGTCGGATTAGCGTAGCGTAATCCGACAAGCACCAACATCACATGAAAACGAAGCAGCCATGACACCCACTGCCACGCAAACACCAGACACCGCGCCGCCCTACCTGTCGGTCAACAACATCGAAGTCATCTACGACCACGTGATCCTGGTCCTGAAGGGCGTGTCGCTGCAAGTCCCGCAGGGCAAGATCGTGGCGCTGCTGGGCGCCAACGGCGCCGGCAAGTCGACCACCCTGAAAACCATCTCGACCCTGCTGCGCGGCGAACGGGGCGACGTCACCAAGGGCGAAGTCCAGTTCAAGGGCGAGCGCGTGGACCAATTGACGCCGAATGAACTGGTCAAGCGGGGCCTGTCGCAAGTGATGGAAGGGCGCCACTGTTTCGGCCACCTGACTATCGAGGAAAACCTCTTGACCGGCGCCTACACGCGCAGCCTGTCGCGCGGCGAACTGAAAGACGCGCTGGACAAGGTCTACCACTACTTCCCGCGCCTGAAAACGCGGCGCAGCAGCCAGGCCGGCTACACCTCGGGTGGTGAGCAGCAGATGTGCGCCATCGGCCGCGCGCTGATGGCCAAGCCGTCGATGATTTTACTGGACGAGCCCTCGATGGGTATCGCGCCGCAGATCGTCGAAGAGATCTTCGGCATCGTCAAGGATTTGAACCACAAGGAAAACGTCTCTTTCCTGCTGGCCGAACAGAACACCAACGTGGCGCTGCGCTACGCCGACTTCGGCTACATCCTGGAAAACGGCAGAGTCGTGATGGAAGGGCAAGCGCAGGAACTGGCCAGCAACGAAGACGTCAAAGAGTTTTACCTGGGCGTGTCCAGCGCCGGGCGCAAGAGCTTCCGCGACATGAAGTTCTACCGCCGCCGCAAGCGCTGGCTGGCCTGATATCGGAGCTGCCGTCATGGACCTGGAACGGGCGAAGCAAGTGTGCCGCGGCTTTCCCGGCGCAACAGAAGACATCAAATGGAGCAACGTGCTGGCGTTTTCTGTCGGTGGCCGCCTGTTCGCGCTATGCGGCGCGGAAGCGCACAGCACGCGCGGCATGAGCTTCAAGGTCGATGCGGAGCGCTTCCTGGAACTGACGGACCGTCCCGGTTTTCGCCCGGCGCCCTACCTGGCGCGGGCCAAATGGATACTCGTCGCCAGTCCCGACGCCCTCGACGACGACGAAATGGCCGCCCTGCTGCACCGCTCATACAGCCTGATTTTTGCGGGGCTGACGAAAAAAATGCAACGTGACATTGGAGAATCCGCAACATGACCGATACGCTCGACAGTCTGGAAGCACGCGCCCCCGAAGCGCGCGAACGCGAATTGATGGCCGGCCTGCCGCAGCTGATCGCGCGCGCGCAACAGGCGCCGGGCTGGGCCCGCATCCTCGATGGCGTCAACGCGGCCGACATCACCAGCCGCGCCGCGCTGGCGCAGCTGCCCGTCACGCGCAAGTCCGACCTCAAGCAATTGCAGCACGGCGCGCTGCCGTTCGGCGGCTTGAACACGACGCCGAAGAACGCCCTGTCGCGCGTCTTCGTTTCGCCCGGTCCCATCTTCGATCCGGAAGGCCGCGGCCCCGACTGGTGGCGCTTCGCGCGGCCCATGTATGCGGCCGGCGTGCGCGCCGGCGGCTTGCTGCAGAACTGCTTTTCGTATCACTTCACGCCGGCCGCCTTCATGGTCGAAGGGGGCGCCGCGCGCATCGGCTGCACCGTCATCCCGGCCGGCATCGGCCAGACGGAAATGCAGGTGCAGGCGATGGTCGACCTGAAGCCGGATACGTATATCGGCACGCCGTCGTTCCTGAAACTGATCATCGAAAAAGCGCGCGAAATGGGCGCCGACATCAGCAGCGTCACCAAGGCAGTGATGGGCGCCGAAGCCCTGCCTGAATCCCTGCGCAGCTGGTTTGCCGCAAACGGCGTGCCGCACGTGTTCCAGACCTATGCCTCGGCCGATATCGGCAGCATCGCCTATGAGACGGCCAGCAATGGCAAACTCAATCCGGGCATGGTCGTTGACGAAAACATACTGCTGGAAATCGTCCATCCGGGCAGCGGCATTCCCGTCGCGCCGGGTGAAGTGGGCGAAGTCGTCGTCACCGTCTTCAATGCCGACTATCCGCTGATCCGCTTTGCCACGGGCGATCTGTCGGCCGTGCTGGTCGATACGCCGGAGTCGCCGTGCGGGCGCACGAATACGCGCATCAAAGGCTGGATGGGACGCGCCGACCAGACCACCAAGGTGCGCGCCATGTTCGTGCATCCGTCGCAAGTGCATGAAATCGCGCGCCGCCACCCGCAGATCAAGAAGGCGCGGCTGGTGGTATCGGGACGCATGGCCAACGACGAGATGGCTTTGCATTGCGAAGTCGATAATCCCCATGATGCCAGCGGCACCGAGGCCATCATCGGCTCGATCCGCGAACTGACCAAGCTGCGCGGCGACGTGGTGCTGGTGGCCGTGGGCAGCCTGGCGCAGGATGGGAAAATAATCGACGACGTGCGCGATTACAGCTAGGCGTAGCGCACGGATGGCGTTTGCGGGATAATACCCGCATTCATCATCAGCCCCATTCATCGCCATGCAAGAGTCCATGCAAGAATTTCATCACAATCGTGCCCGTGACCTGATCAAGAACGCGGAACTGCTGTTCGACCAAGACGCCGTGCAGGCGTCGATCACACGCATGGCCGATGTGCTCAACACGCGCTTCAACGCCGAGGACTCGAAAGAGTTCCCGCTGGTGCTGGGCGTGATGGGCGGCGCCGTCGTGTTTACGGGCAGCCTGCTGCCGCAACTGAGCTTTCCGCTCGAATTCGACTACATCCACGTGAGCCGCTACGGCGACGACGACAAGGGTGGCGAAGTGGTGTGGAAAGTCATCCCCCGCTCGAACGTTGCGGGCCGCACCGTCATCGTGCTCGACGATATTCTCGACGAAGGCGAAACCCTGGCGCACGTCAAGCAGCGCTTGCTGGACATGGGTGCTTCGGAAGTGATCCTGGCCGTGTTCGCCGACAAGGCCATCGGTAAGAAAAAGCCTGTGCAAGCCGACATCGTCGGCCTGGTCATCCCGAACCGTTTCGTCGTCGGCTTCGGCATGGATGCGTATGGCTACTGGCGCAACCTGCCGGGGCTGTGGGCCATCAAGCCTGAGGATCTGAAGCAGGAGTGATGGAGGTGTTGTCGGATTACGCGCTGCGCGCTAATCCGACCTACCACTGCCCGGCGGCGTAGGTCGGATTAGGCCAAAGGCCGTAATCCGACAACTACCACCAGCGTTACAGCTTCAACCGCGCGCGCGCCGCATCGTATTCGGCTTTCAGGCGCGCCACCATCTCTTCCACGCTCGGCACGTCATCCATCAAGCCCACGCCCTGGCCCGCGCCCCAGATGTCGCGCCAGGCCTTGGCGCTGCCCGAGCCGAAATTCATCGCGCTCTTGTCCGCTTCGGGCAGGGCTTCCGGATCGAGTCCGGCCGCTTCGATCGATTTTTTCAGGTAATTGCCGTGCACGCCAGTAAACAGGTTCGTGTAGACGATGTCGGCCGCGCTGGAATCGACGATGGCGTCGCGGTAGCCGTCGCTGACGTTCGATTCCTTGGTTGCCAGCCAGCGCGAGCCGATGTAGGCGAAGTCGGCGCCCATCGCTTGCGCGGCCAGTACGGCGTCGCCCGTGGCGATGGAGCCGGACAGGGCCAGCGGACCGTCGAAGAATTTGCGCACTTCGCCCACCAGCGCGAATGGCGACAGGGTGCCCGCGTGGCCGCCGGCGCCGCTGGCCACCAGGATCAAGCCATCGACACCGGCTTCCAGCGCCTTTTTCGCGTGACGGATCGAGATCACGTCATGCAGCACGATGCCGCCATAGCTGTGGATGGCGTCGAGCATTTCCTTGGGTGGCGCGCGCAGCGAGGAAATGATGATGGGGATCTGGTGTTTGACGCACACTTCCACGTCATGCGCGAGGCGGTCGTTCGACTGGTGCACGATCTGGTTGACGGCGATCGGCCCGACTTTCTTGTCCGGATTGGCGGCCTGGAAGGCGGCCAGTTCGGCCTGCAGCTCCGTGAGCCACGTGTCGAGCAATTCAGCGGGACGCGCGTTCAGGGCCGGGAAGGAACCGACGATGCCGGCCTTGCACTGCGCCGCGACGAGGGCCGGGCCACTGGCGATGAACATCGGCGAAGCGATAACGGGTAAGGAGAGGTTTTGCAACGCAACAGGCAATGCCATGGCGGACTCGCTGGAAAGTTGATCGGGATGAGAAACACACTGAGCTTGATTATAGTTCAGAAAAAGTACGATCGTGCTGAATTTATCACGCCTACTCCTCAACCCTCATTAAGCAAGTACTCACCCTCGACGCGTGCCGCCGTGGCCCTCATCAATTGGGAAACGGCCCACTCGGCCAGCGCGGCCGCCTCCTGGCGCAGGAAGCGCCGGTTCGCCTCTTCGAAGACGGGCATGCCGCGCAGCAGGGCCGGTATCTCGGCGAGGGCGATGCGCTGGCGTTCAAGCAGCAGGAATTTCAGCAGCACTTTCACGGCGTTCTGCGCATTGCGCACGGGATCGGACGCCAGGTAATCGAGGCGAGAATAGGCGCGCTGCAAAGCGCCGTCCGTATCCTGGAACGGCCGCCCATGGCCGGGGATCACCACACGCACATCCAGGCCGGCGATCAAGTCCAGGGTGGCGCGCGCTTCAGGAAAGCCGGAGCCGCCATCGAGTTCGGGGAAGATCACGCCAAAGCCGTTTTCCCACAGCGCGTCGGCGGAGATCAGGATGCCCTCGTCAGCGCAGTAAAAAATCAGCGAGTGCGGATCATGGCCCGGCGCGCCCAGCGCTTGCCAGCGCATGTCGGCCAAGGTCAACGTGTCGCCGGGCGAGACGGTGGCGTCAAAGCCGAAGCGCGGACATTGCTGGCCCGTGGCCTGGAAACTCAGGGCATCGACATCCCAGGCGCGCACCTTGTCCGCTTCCGACACGGGAATGGCCGTATGGCAGCCGTATTCCTCTTGCAGCAGCGCGTTGCCGCCGCAATGGTCGGAGTGCAGGTGGGTGTTGAACAGGCGGTCCAGCGGACGGCCAGCAAGGCTATGGCGCAGCAGGGCCAGGGTTTGCGGCGCATGCGTGACATAGCCGCTGTCGATCAGGGCCGTGTCGTCCCGGCCCAGGAACAGGATGTTGTTCGACGAGAGCCAGCCGCGTTCGAACACCTGCATGGCATCGGGGAACAGCGCTGGCGATCGCGGCATGGCTTCCTCAGTAGTCGGGCTCGAAATCGAGCAGGGATTCGCGTCCTGGCAATTCGGCCCACACGGCGCGCTTGAAGTCGTCGTCGGCCTTGCTCCAGGCAATGATCTCGTCGAGCGTGCGCAAACAGCCTTCGCACAAGCCGCTGTTGCGGTTCATCTTGCACAGGCTGACGCAGGGCGACGGTACCGGCGACGGCAAGGGAAGCGGAACGGCTGGCGGAGGTGGGTTGGCGACCATCATGGAGCGGCATCGGTAAACGTGAAGGCTTTCATTATGCCGCGAAACGGCGCCGGCGAGTCGGCGGCGTCGGCATGCAATATTTCTGTGGATATATTTTCCAGAATAAAAATGATCAAAAACGCATCTTCGGGAAATTTATTTTGCGCTGCATTCTCACTCTGCGGGTACCCGTCCTACAACATGAGCAGGCCAGATCCTGCTTGACTTGAGATATTACACAACTATACTACCATCCATACAGATGGCAATTGGATGCCACGTGGAGTTTTTGGAGAGATATGGCCAAGCAAGACAGCAAGCCCAAAATTGGGGAATCCGAGAAAATCACGATCAACCTCGGCTTGATCGACCTGGGGCAGATCGATCTGCTGGTCCAGGAGGGATTTTATTCCAACCGTACGGATCTGATCCGTACGGCCATACGCAACCAGCTGGGTACGCACGCCGACGTGGTGAAACAAACCGTCGCCCGTAAAAGCCTGGTATTGGGCATGCAGCATTACTCGCGCGCCGACCTGGAGGCGATCCAGGCAGCCGGCCAGCGCCTGCAGATACAGGTGCTGGGACTGGCCAGCATCGCCAGCGACGTCTCCGTGGAACTGGCACTGGCCACCATCGAGTCGATTTTCGTATTAGGTGCCCTGCACGCCAGCACCGTCGTCAAGACGGCGCTCGCAGGGCGAATTCACTAGCGTATTGGTTCGCGGCGATGACCCGGCCGATGCGCTGCACCGTTAAGGATGGTCATGAAACTACCTCTCAACATGCTGGCGCAGATGCGCGCCGCAACCCGCAACCTGATGGGCAGCGGTCCCGCCGCCGCCACCGAGGCGATCCAGCAAGCGCTGTCCGCCGCCGGCCTGGCGCCGCAGGCGGCCGTCACGCAAACGCCGCCACCGCAACCGATGCGCGACATTAATCCGCCACCTGCGCCGCAAGCCAGAGCCGAGCAGCCGCAAGCCGCCGCCGCACCAGAGACGCCTGCCGCGCCACCCACGCCCGCACAGGTGGCGCAGGACTTCGCGCAGGATTTCATGTCGCGCCTGGGCGTGCCGGCCGGCCTGGGCCAGCACAGCTTCGACATGCCCAGCTTCGAGCTGCCGAACTTCCACCCGCCCGGTTTCAATGCGCCAGCCGCCACGCCGGTGGAGATCCCCGCTGGCGCGCAATTCATCGACGGCGTGTACCGCAACCATGCTGGCACGCGCTCGTACAAACTGTATATCCCCAGCAGCTATCACGGCCAGGCCATGCCGCTGATCGTGATGCTGCACGGCTGTACGCAAAATCCCGACGACTTCGCCGCCGGCACGCAGATGAATGCGCTGGCCGAAGAGAAGGAATGCTTTGTCGTCTATCCGGCGCAGACGCAGGGCGCCAACAGTTCGCGCTGCTGGAACTGGTTCAACGCCATCGACCAGCAGCGCGACCAGGGCGAACCGTCGCTGATCGCCGGCATCGCGCAGCAAGTGATCGACGAATACCCGGTCAATGAACGCGAAGTGTTCGTTGCCGGCCTGTCGGCGGGCGGCGCCATGGCCGTCATCGTCGGCACCTTGTACCCGGATTTGTTTGCCGCCGTCGGCGTGCATTCGGGCTTGCCCTTCGCTTCGGCGCAGGACTTGCCGTCGGCGCTGGCAGCCATGAAGGGCGGCGCCATGCCCAATGCCCAGCGCAAGGCGCCGGCCGGCGGCGTGCCCATCATCGTTTTTCACGGCGACCGCGACACCACCGTCAACCCGCGCAATGGCGATGAACTGATCGCCCAGGGCGTGCGCAGCCAGGCGGGCGGCAAGGCGGCCAAAGCCGCTTCCATCGACGGCAGCGTGCCGAATGGCCACCGCTACACGCGTACCACGCACAGCCAGGCCGATGGCTCGCCGCTGGGCGAGCACTGGGTCATCCACGGCGCCGGCCATGCCTGGTCCGGCGGCAGCGATAACGGCAGCTATACGGATGGAAAAGGACCGGACGCCAGCCGCGAGATGCTGCGCTTCTTCAAGACCGTCAGCTGATGTTGCCGGTGTAGGGCGCGATCTGCCGTTGCTTGTCGGCGATCTCGCATACGCCGTCGGCATAGCGGTGGGAGATGGCGATGAACTGGTCCTGGATCTGCAAAAAGGCGTCGACGATCTCGGCGTCGAAATGCGAACCGCGTCCTTCGACGATGATCCGCACGGCCTGCGCATGGTCCATGCCCTGCTTGTAGATGCGCCGGCTGATCAGGGCATCGTACACATCGGCCAGCGCCATCAGGCGCGCCGAAATCGGGATGTCTTCGCCAGCCAACCCTTGCGGGTAGCCGCTGCCATCCCATTTCTCGTGGTGGCTGTAGGCGATCTCTTTCGCGTACTTGAGGAAATCGACTTCGATGCCCAGCTCGTGCTCGGCCGCCAGGATGGCGTCGCGTCCCAGGGTGGTGTGCGTCTTCATGATGGCCATTTCGTGCGGCTCGAAACGTCCGGGCTTGAGCAGGATATGGTCGGGAATGCCCACCTTGCCGATGTCGTGCAGCGGCGCCGTCTTGAACAGCAGTTCAATATTCTTGTCCGTCAAAAAATCGCGGAAACGCGGCAAGCCGCGCACCTTCTCGGCCAGCGCCTTCAGGTAGTGCGAGGTGCGGCGGATATGGTTGCCCGTCTCGCTGTCGCGCGTCTCGGCCAGCGAGGCCATGGCGTGGATGGTGACGTCCTGCAGCGCCGCCACTTCCTGCACGCGGCGCTCCACTTCCGTTTCCAGGTACTGGTTCTGGTCGCGCAGGAAATCCTGCATCTGCTTCATCGCCAGCTGCGTCCTGATGCGCGCCAGCACGATGGGCGCCGAGATCGGCTTGGTGATGTAGTCGACGGCGCCCAGGGCCAGGCCCAGCTGCTCGTCCGCTACTTCGCTCATGGCCGTGACGAAAATCACGGGGATGCCGGCCGTGGCGGGATCGGCCTTCAGCGCGCGGCACACGTCGTAGCCGCTCATGCCCGGCATCATGATGTCGAGCAGGATCAGGTCGGGCTGGTCGCTGCCGGCGGCGATCTTCAGGGCGCGCTCGCCATTGACGGCGATCTTGGTGCGGTAGTCGTCTTCCAGCACCGCGCGCAACAGGTCGATATTGTCTGGCGTGTCGTCGACCACCAGGATGGTTGGCTTGCTTGCCGGCGCTCTCATGCCCGTCCTTCGTTCTGCATCATTATCCTTCTCACAGTGTCAGCTCCAGCGCATCGGCCACTTCGCCCAGCTGCGCCAGCGCACCTTCGAAATCGTATTGTCCCAGCATGCGCTTCAACTGGCGCGCGTGTTCCGCCTGCCCCGCCGCGACCAGCACGGGGCCGATGCCGTCGAGGTGCTTGACGGCCTGCGCATCGTCCTGCTGCAGCAGCTGCGACAGTTCGCGCAAGCCCGCTTCCAGGCGCGCCAGGTCCACCGGCGCCACGTGCGCCAGCGCCGCGCCGCCCGGCTCGGCCGCATGGCCGCGCGACTGCATGGCCAGCACGATCTTCGGCACCAGCTCGTCGAGCGCCAGGGTGCAGGCGGCCAGCGCCTGCGGCAAGCCGTCGTGCGAGCCCAGGCTGAGCAAGTGCTCGACCCGCGCGGCGCTGTCGGCCAGGCCGCCGGCGCCGATATTGCCGGCCAGGCCTTTCAGGGTATGCGCTTCGCGGATGGCCGTTTCCAGCTGGTTGTTCTCGATGGCGGCAACGATGCGCTGCATGGCGTCGAACTGGGTTTCCACGAAGCGGTCCAGCAATTTTCGCATCAAAGCGGCATTGCCGCCCACGCGGCGCATGGCCTCCGCCATTTTCAGGCCCGCGATCACGGGCAGCTCCGCTTCCGGCTGCGCCACCACCGCCGCCATTTCCTGCGGCGTGGCCGGCGCGATCCAGCGCGCCAGGGTGCCGAACAGCTGCGCCACGTCGATCGGCTTGGCGATGAAATCGTTCATGCCGGCGTCCAGGCATTTTTCCTTGTCGCCCACCATGGCGTTGGCCGTCATGGCGATCACGGGCAAGTTCGAATACCGGGGATCCTGGCGCAGCTTGCGCGTCGCCTGGTAGCCATCCATCACCGGCATCTGGCAATCCATCAGCACGCCGTCATAGGCGTTTTCCGCGATCTTCGCCAGTGCGATGGCGCCATTGCCCGCGATGTCGACGCGGATGCCGGCGTCGTTGAGGATATGCTGCGCCACCTCCTGGTTCACTTCATTATCCTCGACCAGCAGCAGCCAGGCGCCGCGCAGGGCGCGTTCGTCGTCGCGGTAGCTGCTCTGGCGCTGCGTCTTGCGGCTCTGCCCCGTCACGCCGCCAAACACGAACGCAATCTGGTCGAGCAGGGTCGAGGCGCTGATCGGCTTGTTCAATACGCCGTCGAGCGGCAAGTCGCGCTGGCGCGCCGCCTCGAGCAGCGCTTCGCGATGGAAGGCCGTGACCATGATGCAGGCCGGTGTCGCATCGATGCCGGCGGCATCGGCGCGGATGCCGGCCAGGGTATCGAGGCCGTTCATGCCCGGCATTTTCCAGTCCATCAGCACCAGCCCGTACGGCCGCCCCTCGGCGCGCGCCTGCGCCACGGCGCCGATGGCCAGCGCTCCGCCAAGCACGGCACGCGCCTCGAAGCCCAGCGCCGTGAGCATGCTGACGAAGATTTCACGCGCGCTGGGGTTGTCGTCGACCACCAGCACGCGCAAGCCATGGAATTGCTGTGGCAATAGCAAATTATCGCGCGGCACGGCGGCCAGGCCGAAGCGGGCCGTGAAGAAAAAGGTGCTGCCCACACCCGCTTCGCTGACCAGATCGATCTCGCCTTCCATCATTTCCACCAGCCGCTTGCTGATGGTCAGCCCCAGGCCCGTGCCGCCATGGTGGCGCGTGGTGGACGTGTCGGCCTGCGTAAAAGCCTGGAACAATTTGCTGCGCTGGGGCGGCGTGAGGCCGATGCCCGTGTCGCGCACGTCCACGCGCAGCACGGCCGCATGCTCTTCCAGCTGCTGCAGGCGGATGGTGACGACGATCTCGCCCTTGTCCGTAAATTTGATGGCGTTGTTGGTCAGGTTGATCAGCACCTGGCCCAGGCGCAGCGGATCGCCCTGCAAGGCGTTCGGCACGTCGGGGGCGACGTCGAACAGCAGTTCGAGCCCCTTGTCCTGCGCGCGCATCACGGACAGGTCGGCGATCTGCGCCAGCACGTCCTCGAGGAAGAAATCGACTTTTTCAAAGGCCATCTTGCCCGCCTCGATCTTCGAGAAATCGAGGATATCGTCGATGATGGCCAGCAGGTTCTTCGAAGCCGATTCCACCTTTTCCAGGTAGTTGCGCTGGGTCGACGTCAGTTCCGTCTGCAGCGCCAAATGGGTCATGCCGATGATGCCGTTCATCGGCGTACGGATTTCGTGCGACATATTGGCGAGGAAATCCGACTTCATCTTGGTCGCATCCTCGGCCACTTCGACGGCGTGGCGCAGGTCCTGCTCGACGGCCAGGCTGGTGCTCATGTCCTTGAGCGCCTGCAGCAATTCGCCCGTCTCGTCGCGCGACGTCACTTCGATGACGGAACTGAGGTCGCCATTGGCCACGCGCGTGGCGATCGCCACCGCCTCGCCCAGCGGACGCGTGATCGAGCGCGCCGACCAGGCAAAGACGAGACCCGTCAGCAAGGCCGCCAGGCCGATGCCGCCCATCAGCAACAGCGAGGTGTCGATGTCGTTGCGTATCCTGGCGGCGCTGTCGCGGATCAGCTGCTGCTGCAGGTCGTCGAGCTGGCCCACGTACAGCAGCACTTTTTCCAGCACCGGCAAGGTCTGCGTCTGCATGGCCTGCTCGGCGCGGGCATGCTCGCCGCGCTCGACCAGTTCGAACATCGCCTTGAGCGACACATAGTAGTCGGCGCGTGCCAGGTGCATCTGTTCCAGCAGTCGCCGTTCTTCGGGCCGCGCATCGAGGCCATCGAGGATGCGCACCTGCTCGTCGATGCCTTGCTTGATCGCTTCCAGGCGCGCCTGGTTCGCCTGGCGCAGCGCCAGCTCGTGCTGGTTCGGCAGGTTGCCGATGCGCGTGGCCGCCTCGCGCGCCAGCCCGTGGATCTTGCTGGTGGCCTTGGCGGCGACCCAGTCGCGCTGCAGGATATCGTCGGTCTCGGCGCGGATGGCATAGATGCGGCTGCCGGAGAGGACGATGACGACCAGCATCAGCACGATCAACATGGCATAACCGGCATTGATGCGCACGCCGATACTGATATCCCTGAAGCGCATAACTTTCCTATAAGAAATTCTTGAAAGTCGAAGTCTGAGCGTATTCCCCTACAAAATGCAAGGTCTTTTGCAAAGGAAAAAGTATGCCGATGCGCTTATTTGGCCGCTGTCGGGACTTTTGCAGGCGGCGTCAGGGTGGCGATATGGGCTTGCAGGCAGGCGGGGCACCAGCAGCCCGCAGCGCCACCGGGCACGGGAACGGCGGGCGGCAGAGCCACGCACCAGCACGGTTCGTTGGCATCCGGGTCAAGCTGGCCGCACTGGAAAGTGGCGCCGCACAGGCTGCACTGGCTCATGGCTGTGTGTGAATTGGCAAGTGTGTGTCATGCCGCGCCGGGATGGGACGCAGATGTAACGGGCAGTAAAAGGGCTGGCTGGGGGACATATCGGGCCAGACTATAGGACCATCAGGGAAAATACAACAAGATCGCCCTATAATGCCTCCAGGATTTTCTTCTTCCCTGTAAAATCGCACAAATCTATTTTCCGGACTCGCCATGAATCAACTAGCTAACTTGAACCTGGACATGAATGACGACTTGACGGCGGTGTCGCCGCAAATCAAGGCGCAGATTCTGGCCGAGGCCCTCCCCTACATCCGCAATTTCCACGGCAAGACCATCGTCATCAAATACGGTGGCAATGCCATGACGGACGAACGCCTGAAGCACGGCTTCGCGCGCGACGTCATCCTGCTCAAGCTGGTCGGCATGAACCCGGTCGTGGTGCACGGCGGCGGACCGCAGATCGACAACGCGCTGAAAAAAATCGGCAAGCAAGGCACCTTCGTGCAAGGCATGCGCATCACCGATGAAGAAACCATGGAAGTGGTGGAGTGGGTGCTGGGCGGCGAAGTGCAGCAGGATATCGTCATGCTGATCAACCATTACGGCGGGCAGGCCGTGGGCCTGACGGGCAAGGATGGCGGCTTGATCCGCGCACGCAAGATGCAGATGCCGGACCGCGAACATCCGGGCGAATTCCTCGACATCGGCTTCGTCGGCGAGATCGACGCGATCAACCCGGCCGTCGTCAAGGCGCTGCAGGACGACGCCTTCATTCCCATCATTTCGCCGATCGGTTTCGGCCAGGACGGCCAGGCCTACAACATCAACGCCGACGTCGTGGCGGGCAAGATCGCGGAAATCCTGAAAGCGGAAAAGCTGATCATGATGACCAACATCGCCGGCGTCCAGGACAAGCAGGGCAACCTGGTGACCGACCTGTCGGCGCGCGAAATCGACGAGATGTTCGCCGATGGCACGATCTCGGGCGGCATGCTGCCGAAGATCTCGTCCGCGCTCGACGCCGCCAAGTCCGGCGTGAACACGGTGCACATCATCGACGGCCGCATCGAACACTCATTATTGCTGGAAGTGTTGACCGAGCAGGCTTTTGGTACTATGATCCGTTCGCACTAAAAAAAATCGCAATGCATCACAGCGAGTAGTTTGGCGGCGCAGATCACCTGGCGCCGCTTTTAATTTGCCCTTGTAGCTCAGTGGTAGAGCACTCCCTTGGTAAGGGAGAGGCCACGTGTTCGATCCACGTCAAGGGCACCATCGACTTATCCCCGTATCTGAAAAATGTCCATGGCTGCGTTGCCTCGCCTCGCCGTACATGCGTACTGTCTTCGGCTCGGCGCCTTGCCCTGAACACTTTTCATCTACTCTGCCGTCATCTCCCCATAGTAAAAATGTCCATGGCGGCGTTGTCCTTCCTCGCCGTACATTCGTACTGTCTTCGTCAGTCCGCCTTGCCCTGAACACTTTTCCATCTGCTCTGCCGCGTGTCTTGCGCGGCTGAGCTAGCGCTATCTCTTCTGCCTTCTGTCGTCAAAACTCAATACACCCGCTCGACCTTCAATCCGCGTTTACGCAGTAAATCCGGCACGCTCTTGTCGCCCACCAGGTGCAGCACGCCGATGGCGGCCAGGCTGGACTTTTCGCGCGCAAGCAAGTTGGCGATGCCGTCGGCCAGGGCCGGGTTGCGGCCGTCCAGCAGCACCTTTTGCACGAACTGCGCGGCGAACGAGGGGTCTGTTGCCGCCTTTGCCGCCAGCTTGTCGAAGGCGGCAGCGTCGGCGTTGCGCCACGCATCGGCGATCTCGCGCGCTTCCTGGCTTTGTTCCTGGTCCTCGATCGACGCCACGCCGTCTTCGAGGAAGCGGCACTGGTCGAGCGGCGACATGGCGCCGAACAGCGCCATCTGGCCTTCCATCGATTCGAGTTCCACCACGGGGATCTTGCGCGCCTTGGCTTGCTGCGACAGATAACTGTCGACGGCCAGGTCGGAGCGGTAGCCAAGCGTGGAAAATTCGCCGATGGCCAGCACGCTGGCCAGCATCCACGGCTTCATCGGCGCCACCGCTGCGGGCGCGATGCCGTATTTTTGCAACAGCGGCGCCAGACGCGGCGCCAGGGTCTGGCGGCAGTCAGGCGGCACTTTGCTGCCTGGCGCCTCCATGCCGTATTTCAGCACGGCGCTGACGGCCTTGCGCGGATCGGCGCCGGGATCGATCTCCAGCGCCAGCGCGCCGGCGCCGTTCAATGCCTGCGTCACTGTCGGCTCGAGCGGATAAAAGTCGGGCGCGCCGACATGGATGGTACCGAACAGATACAGGGTGTGGCTGGCGTCCTGCACCTTGAACAGGGCGCCCCGTTTTTGCGCCACGGAAGGCGCTTCGGCCAAGGCCGCCTGCAACGGCAGCAAGAATAATCCGCAAAACATCACTATAATCTGGCGTCGCATGGTTTTCCTGATTGTTGAATTTTTCATCTTCTCTCGCTAGCAAAGACTCCTGTGCCTGTGTCCCATCTTAACCGCTCGTCGCCGGTCTGGCTGTTTGACCTCGACAACACGCTGCACAATGCCTCGCACGCCATCTTCCCCACCATCACGGCCAATATGAACACGTATATTGCCCGCGTACTGGGCGACGGCGTGACGCCGGCCGACGACGCCATCGTCAATGCGGCGCGCGCGGCCTACTGGCGCCGCTATGGCGCCACCTTGCTGGGCATGGTCAAGCACCATCAGGTGCAGGCCGCGCATTTTCTGCACGAGACGCATGCGTTCGACGATTTGCGCGCGATGATACGCGCCGAGCGGGGCCTGGGGGCTTTACTCAAACGCCTGCCTGGCCGTAAAATTTTACTCACCAACGCGCCGCTGCGCTATTCGAGCGACGTGATGCGCCACCTGGGCTTGCGCCGGCACTTTTCACACCACGTCGCCATCGAGGCGATGCATGTGCACCGCCAGTTGCGGCCCAAGCCATCGACCCTGATGCTGCGCAAACTGATGCGCAAGCACCACATCCGCCCCGGCCGCTGCATTCTGGTGGAAGACACCCTGGCCAACCTCAAGGGTGCGAAAAAACTGGGCCTGCGCACGGCCTGGATCACGCAATACCTGAAAATGGCCGATCCGATCGGCGTGGCGAAGCTGCCCATGGCGTTAAATCGCCCCGCTTACGTCGATGTCAAAGTAAAATCTGTCCGGCATTTGGCACGCCGCCTTCACCGTCTGCGTTGAAGGGGATTCCTGGGCTTCCGGTTGACACTGGAAGCCGCACCGCTAGCGGCGGTGACGGACCTCCCCATCAAGGCAGCATTTTTTTTAACGACAAGAGAAAATATGGCAAGCACACCGCCGGGCCAACGCAGGCTACAAATTCTTCAGGCCCTCGCCGCAATGCTGGAGCAGCCGAAAGGCGAAAAGATCACCACCGCCGCACTGGCGGCCAGACTGACCGTATCGGAAGCGGCCCTGTACCGCCATTTCGCCAGCAAGGCGCAAATGTTCGAAGGGCTGATCGAATTCATCGAGTCGAGCGTCTTCGGCCTGATCAACCAGATCGCGGAAAAACACAGCGATGGCATGACGCAGACGCGCGACATCATCGGCATGCTGCTCAATTTCGCCATCAGCAATCCGGGCATGACGCGCGTGCTGATCGGCGATGCGCTGGTCAATGAGGACGAGCGTCTGCAAGTGCGCATGAACCAGTTCTACGACCGCGTGGAACTGGCGCTCAAGCAGGCCTTGCGCGTGGCCGCCGCCGAAGGCCATGGCAAGGAAAGCGAAGTGGCGGCGCGCGCCACCCTGATCGTCAGCTTCGTCATCGGACGCTGGCACCGCTACGCCAAGAGCGGCTTCAAGATCAATCCATCCCAGGAAGCGGCGCTGCAAATCGCCATGCTGCTGGGGTAAGTCACCGCCGCAGCTGTCCCCATGCATACCGACTGCTTCGCCCTGCTCGACGACGCCAGCACACCCGGCGCCGGTTCGCGCCTGTACACGGGCCTGGCGGCGGTCTTGCAGTGCACCGAGGGACAACAGTGGCCGGCCCTGCTCGAAGGGCTGCAAGAGGCCTTGCAACGCGGCCAGTACGCCGTCAGCGTGTGCAGCTACGAACTGGGTGCGCACTTGCTGGCCATGCCGCCGCGCGCGGCCGGCCTTGACGCGCCGCCGCTGGCGCAAGTGCTCGTCTTCGACCATTGCACGCAGCTGTCGCAGGACGAGGTGGCGCAGTGGCTGGACTCTCGCGTCGACGCGGACGCCGCGCCGGCCGGCGTGGCCGGTATCCGCGCGAACGTGGATCAAGCCGAATTCACGCGCGCGCTGCACCGCATCCACGACTACATCGTGGCCGGCGACACCTATCAGGTCAACTACACGTACCGTTTGCGCTTCGACGCCTTCGGCTCACCCCTGGCCCTGTATGCGCGGCTGCGCGCGCGCCAGCCCGTGCCCTACGGCGCGCTGGTGATGCTGCCCGATGGCGGCGCCCTGCTGTCGCTGTCGCCGGAGCTGTTCGTGCGCCACGCGCAGGGCGAACTGACGGCGCGTCCCATGAAGGGCACGGCGCCGGCCGCCCCGCCTGAGCAAATGGCAGAAAACGCACGCCGCGCCGCCGCCCTGGCCAGCGACCCAAAAAACCGCGCGGAAAATCTGATGATCGTCGACCTGCTGCGCAACGACATCGGCCGCATCGCCGTCACGGGCTCCGTCAAGGTGCCGGCCCTGTTCGAGGTGACGCGCTACAGCAGCGTGCTGCAAATGACGTCCACCGTGCAGGCGCGCCTGCGCGCCGACGCAACGCTAAGCGGCATCTTCCAGGCCTTGTACCCGTGCGGCTCGATCACGGGCGCGCCGAAACGCCGCACCATGGAAATCATCGCCGAACTGGAACCCGCGCCGCGCGGCATCTATACGGGCGCCATCGGCTGGTTCGATCCGCCAGCCGCCGGCGCCGCCCACGCCGTGGGCGACTTCTGCATGTCCGTGCCGATCCGCACCCTGGCCTTGCAACCGGCCGACCCTGATGGCATCCGGCGTGGCGAGATGGGCGTGGGCGCCGGCATCGTGCTCGACAGCGACCCGCACGAGGAATTTGCGGAATGCCAGCTCAAGGCCCGCTTCCTGACGGGCCTGAGCAACGACTTCGAACTGTTCGAAACCCTGCACGCCAGCCGCGACCATGGTTGCCGCCTGCAGGAGCACCACCTGGCGCGCCTGGCCACCTCCTGCGCCTACTTCGGTTTTAGCTGGGATGCCAACGCTGCCCGCGCCGCGCTGCAGGCGGCTTGCGCGGCACGCCCCGACAATGTCCCTTTCCGCCTGCGCCTGGCGCTGCGCCAGGATGGCCAGTTGACGACGCAAAGCGGCGTGCTCAGCGCCTTGCCGGGGACGGTCAACGTCATGCTGGCGCCCGATACAACGACGGCCGGCGATCTGTTCCTGCGCCACAAGAGCAGCGTGCGCGCGCGCTATGACGCGGCCTGGCGCGCGGCCGAGGCGCAAGGCGGCTTCGACATGCTGTTCTTTAACGAGCGTGGCGAGCTGACGGAGGGCGGGCGCAGCAATGTCTTCATTAAGCTGGACGGCCGCTGGCACACGCCGCCCCTGTCCTGCGGACTGCTGCCCGGCGTGCAGCGCGCGGCCATGCTGGCCGATCCTGCCTGGAACGCGCAGGAAACCATCATCACGCGCGCCATGCTGGCGCGGGCCGAAGCGATCGTCGTGTGCAATGCGCTGCGCGGGGCGATCCCCGCGAAGCTGGTTATTTGATATCCACCTGCATTTCATAGCCGCCGTAGATCATCCGCTTGCCATCGAACGGCAGCTTGGCCGGGTCCATCATCTCGGCCAGGCGCGGGTCTTTCATGACCTTGTCGTTGATTTCATCGCGCTTGGCGCGCGACTCATACACGATCCATGAAAACACCACCACTTCGCCATCCTGCAAGTCCACCGCCTGCGGGAACGAGGTCAGCTTGCCCGGCTTGACATCGTCGCCCACGCATTCGCGAAATTCCAGCGCGCCGTACTCTCGCCACACGGCGCCGCAACTGCGCGACATGGCCAGGTAGGCATCGAGCTTGGCTTTCGGTACGGGCACGACAAATCCATCGACATACGCCATGATGTTCTCCTTTGTTGTGACAAACGCGAACAACCAGCTTAGGACAATGATGGCAAGACGACAAGCGCGGCATTAAAAAAAAGCAGGCGTTCAAGCCTGCTTGGGTATCAGCAACTTACAGCGCCAGCGCTTTTTCCACCGCGCCAACGAGTTTCTTGTCGTCCGGCGTCACCTTGCTGGGGAAGCTTTCCACCACTTTGCCGTGGCGGTCGATCAGGTATTTATGGAAATTCCAGGCCGGGGTCTTGCCCGTCTGCTTGATCAGGTCCACGTACAGCGGGTTCGGCGCGGGGCCGGAGACGACCGACTTCGAAAACATCGGGAACTTCACGCCATAGGTGTTGTAGCAGAAATCGGCGATTTCCTTGCTGTTACCGGGCTCCTGCTTGCCAAAATCGTTCGACGGGAAGCCCAGCACCACCAGGCCCTTGCTGCCGTACTTGGCGTACAGCGCCTCGAGCCCTTCATATTGATTGGTAAAACCGCAATAACTGGCCGTATTGACCACCAGCACGACCTTGCCCGCGTACTGGCACAGGTTTTGCGGCGCTTCATCCTGCAGGCGGTTGAAAGTCTGCTTGAGGATGGCCGGGCAGGCGGCTGGCGCGGCAGCAGCTGGCGCGGTGTCGGCGGCATGGGCCGGCATGGCCAGGCTGGCGCCGGCGGCAAGGGTGGTCAATGCAAACAGCTGGGCAAGAGTCTTGGACATGAAGGGCACCATGGTTGAACGGAAAAAACCATTCTATGTCAAACGCCGCGCGTGCGTACAAGACGGACAACAACAGCGATGGCTTGAGCGACATCAATGACCATGCAGTACTTGCCCAGCGCACAGTTTTTTTACCTATGCTCGGCCTTCCTGTCCCTTTCCCTGCCTTGTGGAGCCGCCATGCCCTTCCCGCACCTGACCGCGCACCTGACAACACTAACCACCGCCCTGCTGGCCGCCAGCCTGCTCATCCTGGCGCCAGGCGGCGCGCACGCCGCCACGACGGCCAAAGCCGTCAAGCCCGCCGCAACCAAGGATGCCCCCGCCCTGCCCGCCTACCAGGCTGACCTGAGCCAGACCACGGTGTCCGGCCTGTCCTCGGGCGGCTTCATGGCGGCGCAGTTTGCCGTCGCCTACTCGGCCACGGTGGCGGGCGCCGGCATCATCGCGGGCGGCCCGTATTTCTGCTCGGGCCAGCCGGGCCGCTTCCCCTACATTCCCTACCTGACGAATGCCTTGAGCACCTGCATGAACCCGGGCAGCGCGCAGGTGGCGCCGCCTGTCGCCAGCGAATTGCTGCGCGCGGCGAACGATTTTGCGCGCGAGCGTCTCATCGACGACACGGCCAACCTGAAACGCCAGCGCGTATATCTGTTCAGCGGAACGAAAGACCAGACCGTGACGCGGCCGGTGGTGGAGCAGGTGGGGAAATTCTATCAACTGGCGGGTACGCCGGCGGCGCAGATCCGCTTCATCGACACGCTAGGCGCGGGCCACGCCATCCTCACCGACAGCAACGCCGACAAGCCTTGCGCCGTGACGGAGTCGCCGTTCATCAACGACTGCGACTATACGCAGGCGCGCGACATCCTGCAGCACCTGTACCCGGATCTGCAGCCGTCGTCGACTACCCTGACGGGCAAGCTGATCGCCTTCAACCAGCGCAGCTTCATCCAGAACGCCTACTCGAGCATGAACAACACGGGCTACGCCTACATCCCGAAAGCCTGCAGCAGCGAGAGCTGCCGCGTGCACGTGGTATTCCACGGCTGCCTGCAAACGACGCAGGCCATCGGCGACCGTTTCTATACCAGCACCGGCTACAACCAGGTAGCGGACGCCAACAAGATCATCGTGCTGTATCCGCAGGCAGAACCGAGCCCCGTCTACCCGTACAACCCGAAGGGCTGCTGGGATTTCTGGGGCTACACCAGCATCAATCCGATCGACCCGGATTTCTACCGCAAGAGCGGCACGCAGATGGAAGCGGTCAAGGGCATGCTGGACAGGTTAGGATCTGCTCGCAACAGCCGTCGATAACGGACGTCACGGATGCTTGAGAAAATCGTAGCGAGCGGCAACGATTTCTGGCTAAGAAGCGCAGCTGTACTTTAGTACAGTGAGCATCGCAGGCCGGAAAGCGCGCCGCGCAGTAGATTTAATCAAGCATTCTAGATACCGCCCATGCAGATGTATTTGATGACCAGGTAATCTTCGATACCGTAGGTCGACCCTTCACGGCCCAGGCCCGACTGCTTGACGCCGCCGAAGGGGGCGATCTCGTTCGAGATCAGGCCCGTGTTCACGCCAACCATGCCCGTTTCCAGGCCTTCGGCCACACGCCAGATGCGGCCGATGTCGCGCGAATAGAAGTAGGCAGCCAAGCCGAATTCCGTGTTGTTGGCCAGGCCGATCACTTCATCGTCCGTCTTGAAGCGGAACAGGGGCGCCAGCGGGCCGAAGGTTTCCTCGGTGGCCACGCGCATGTCGTTCGTCACGTCGGCGATGATAGTCGGCTCGAAGAAGCCATTGCCCAGCGCATGGCGCTTGCCGCCAGCCAGCAGGCGCCCACCCTTGCCCAGCGCGTCGGCCACGTGTTCTTCCACCTTGGCCACGGCCTTGACGTCGATCAGCGGGCCTTGCGTGACACCAGCCTCGATACCATTGCCGACCTTCAGCTTGGCCACTGCCGCCACCAGCTTGTCGGCAAACGCGTCATATACGCTGTCCTGCACGTACAGGCGGTTGGCGCAGACGCAGGTCTGGCCCGCATTGCGGTATTTCGAGGCGATGGCGCCTTCCACTGCCGCGTCCAGGTCGGCGTCATCGAAGACGATGAACGGCGCATTGCCGCCCAGTTCCAGCGACAGTTTCTTGATCGTCGGCGCGCACTGCTCGGCCAGCAAACGGCCCACCTGGGTCGAGCCCGTAAACGTCAGCTTGCGCACGATGGGGTTCGACGTCATTTCGCCGCCGATGTCTTTCGGCGCACCCGTGACGATGCTGAACACGCCAGCAGGCACGCCCGCGCGCTCGGCCAGCACGGCCAGCGCCAGCGCGGAAAACGGCGTTGCTTCCGCCGGTTTCAATACCATCGGGCAGCCGGCTGCCAGGGCCGGACCGACCTTGCGGGTGATCATGGCGGCGGGGAAGTTCCATGGCGTGATGGCGGCGCACACGCCGATCGGCTCCTTGGTGACGACCAGGCGGCGGTCCGGCCATGGCGACTGCAGGGTCTCGCCCGCGACGCGCTTGCCTTCTTCGGCGAACCACTCGATGAACGAAGCGCCGAACTGCACTTCGCCCTTCGCTTCCGGCAGGGGCTTGCCCTGCTCGGTGGTCATGATCAGCGCCAGGTCATCGGCGTTTTCCAGGATCAGGTCATGCCAGCGGCGCAGCACGGCCGCGCGTTCCTTGGCCGTCTTCTTGCGCCAGGCGGGCCAAGCGGCATTGGCCGCCTCGATGGCGCGGCGCGTCTCGGCTGCGCCCATCAGGGGCACCGTGCCGATATGTTCGCCCGTGGCGGGATTGTTCACATTAATCGTCTGGCCACCATCGGCATCGACCCAGGCTCCATTCACGTAAGCCTGGTGACGCAACAAGGTAGGATCTTTCAACTGCAGCATATGGATCTCCGGTCTGGTTTGAATTATCGACGAGGGATACTATGCCACAGCGCGGCCGATTCCGCAGGCGCATGCGCGGAACTCGCTCAAGCTCTACTCGACCTTGAAAGACGACAGTTTCGGGTCCGGCGCCGGGTATTCCAGCTTCATGCCCTGCAGGGTTTCCAGCAGCAGGGACGCGACCACGAGATTGCGCTGCGTCTTGGAGTTCGATGGCACCACATACCACGGCGCGTGATCGGCATCCGTCTCGCGGATCGCCGTTTCATAGGCGCGTTGGTAGCCATCCCACTTCTTGCGCTGGGCGATATCGTTGGGGTCGAACTTCCACTGGCGGTCGGGATCGTCAAGCCGCTCCTGCAGCCGTCCCCGTTGCTCATCCTTCGAGATGTGCAGGAAGATTTTCAGGATGACGGTGCCCGTTTCGCTCAGCATGCGCTCGAAATCGCGGATCTGCGCGTAGCGGCGCTGGCATTCGGCCTTGTCGATCATGTCCTGCACGCGCGTGATCAGCACATCTTCGTAATGGCTGCGGTTGAAGATGGCGATCTCGCCCTTCACGGGCACGTGCTGGTGCACGCGCCACAGGTAATCGTGCGCCAGTTCGATATCGGTAGGGCCCTTGAACGCGATGGCGCGGATGCCCATCGGGTTGATGTTGCTGAAGATGGCCTTGACCGTGCCATCCTTGCCCGACGTATCCATGCCCTGCAAGACCAGCAGCACCTTCTTTTTGTGCTGCGCGTACAGCATGCTCTGGCACTCGGCGATCTGCGCCGTCAGCGCCACGGTTTCCTCGCGGTCCATGGCCTTGCACTGGGCCGGCGTCAGCTTCTTGTTCGCCGCCTTGGTGGCGGCGCCCAGCAGGCGCTTGCCGGCGAAATCCTCGTTCAGCTCGAAGCCCTTGCCGGCGCGAAATTGCGTGCGCGCCTTCATGCCGCCACCGCCAGCTTGCGGTGCTCGATTTTTGTGCAGTGATCCATCACCACGTCCAGGCCCGCCGCCCGCGCCAGCTGCGCCGCCTGCTCGTTGACGATGTCGAGCTGCAGCCACAGACAGCCGGCCTTGACGGCGATGGCTTCCTCGGCGATGGGCACGATGTCTTCGGATTTGCGGAAGCAGTCGACGATGTCGATGCGTGCCGGCGCGACAGCGGCCGCCGCCTCCGTCAGATTGGCGTAGGCGCGCTGCCCCAGCACATCGCGCCCGGCCAGGGCCGGATTGACGGGCAGCACGCGGTAGCCATGGCGCAGCAGGTAGTCGGCCACTTCATGGCTGGCGCGTTCGGGCTTGTCGGACATGCCGACGATGGCGATGATGCGGCTGTCTTGCAGGATGCGGGCGATGTTGGACATATTCTGGTCTATGAAGCGTGCGACATTGCCCGCCTAGCGTAGCAGATTCCCGTCCCGCCGGGAGCTAGCCAGAAGACTTAGCCTTGCGCACGGCCGCCATCTTCTCCACGAAAGCCTGCGCGCGCGCCGTCACGGCCGCGTAATCGCCCGTGGCGCCCGGGCCACTGAGGCTGCTACCGATGCCCACGGCCACGGCGCCGCTGGCAAACCATTCATTGAGGTTCTCCACCGTCACGCCGCCCGTCGGCATCAATGGCGCTTGCGGCAGGGGCGCGCGCAGGGCCTTGATGTAGGCGGGGCCGAACATCTCGGCGGGGAAGACCTTGACGATGTCGGCACCCGCCTGCAGGGCCGTGACGATTTCCGTCGGCGTCATCGCACCCGGCATGGACAGCACCTGGTAGCGCTGGCACAGCGCGATGGTGTCCACGTTGACGCTAGGCGAAATGATGAACTGGGCGCCGGCCAGGATGGCGGCGCGCGCCGTCTCCGTATCGAGCACCGTGCCCGCGCCCAGCAGCACGTCATGGCCATGGCGTTCGCGCAAGGTGCGCAGCACGCCCAGGGTGTCGGGCGTGGTGAACGCCACTTCCAGCGCCGTGATGCCGCCGGCGATGCACGCCTCGGCGATCTGCAGCGCCGCATCGGGCGAGTCGGCGCGCACGATGCCGACCATGCCCCGTTCGAGGATGCCATTGAAAACCGTGTGTTTTTGCATATGCTCTCTCCTGTCAGGCCGGCAGGGCGCCAAAGCGCACTTCCGGCAAACCGCGCACGCCCATCTGGCGCGCATGAAACAATCCGCCGGCCAGAGGTTCGCTCGCCAGCTGGGCCGGGGTCAAATTCTCCTGCGCCGTCGTGACGAACAATTCGTCGTAGTGCGGGCCGCCCAGGCTCACGCAGCTGGGCTGTGAAACGGGCAGGCTGATCTTGCGCTCGACGCTGCCGTCCGGCGCGAAGCGCAAGACCCTGCCGGCGCCCCATTGCGCGCTCCACAGGTAGTCATCCGCATCAATGGTGGCGCCATCGGCGGCGCCCGGCCCCGGATCGAGTACGGCAAACACGCGCACCCGGCTCGCGTCGCCGCCCAGGTAATCGTCCCAGCGGTAGATCGCCCTCTTCATCGAATCGCAGAAATACATGGCCGTGCCATCGACGCTGAAGCAGATGCTGTTCGAGATGGCGATCTGCGGCAGCGGCAAGCGCTCCAGGGTCAAGTCCAGGTTGAGGCGGTAAAAGCTGCCGATCGCATCGCGGCACGGGCGCTCATCGAGCGTGCCGAAGACAAAGCGTCCCTGGCGGTCGCAGCGGCCATCGTTCAGGCGCGTCATGGGCAAGTCGCCCTCCACCGTGTGCAAGCGCGTGACGGCCCCGCTGCGCGCGTCAAACCAGGCCAGTCCGGAGGCCAGGCCCAGCAGCAGCACGTCGTCGCTGTCCGTCAGCGCGAAACACGCCAGGCGCTCGGGCATGTCCCAGCTCTGGCGCTCGCCCGTGGCCAGCACCAGCGCATGCAGCTGGCAGCCTTCGATATTCGTCCAGATAACGCGGCCGCTGCGTTCGCACCAGCGCACGCCCTCGCCCAGGAAGTTTTGCGCATCGACCAGTAATTGCGCCTGTGTCCCCATCATTTTTTTTCCTTTAACTCTGTATAACGCATGATAAAACTGTCGCGAGCGGAAGTCAGTTGTGGCCGAGACGCGCAACTGTGCTTGAGCACAGTGAGCATCGAGGCCGCAAATGACGACGCGCAGCAGGTTTGATCGTGCGTTATCAATGAGACTCGCGCGGAACTGCCGAACCCCGGCAGCCGACGAGGAAGTCCAGATCCGCGCCTTCGTCGGCCTGCGTCACGTGCTTGATGTACATCGACTGATAACCGCCCTTCATGGCCGGCGGCGGGGCGCTCCACTCGGCGCGCCGGCGCGCCAGCTCCGCTTCGTCGACGTCCAGGTGCAAACGGCGTCCCGCCACGTCCAGTTCGATCATGTCGCCATCGCGCACCAGGGCCAGCGGCCCGCCCACGGCCGCTTCCGGCGCCACGTGCAGCACCACCGTGCCGTAGGCCGTGCCGCTCATGCGCGCGTCCGAGATGCGCACCATGTCGCGCACGCCCTGCTCCAGCAGTTTTTTCGGCAGTCCCATATTGCCCACTTCGGCCATGCCCGGATAGCCCTGCGGGCCGCAATTTTGCAGCACCATCACGCAGCTGGCATCGATATCGAGCGCGGGATCGTCGACGCGCTTTTTGTAGTGCTCGATGCTGTTGAAGACGACGGCGCGGCCCCGGTGCTGCATCAGCTCGGGCGAGGCCGCCGATGGCTTGATGACGGCGCCGCGCGGGGCCAGGTTGCCATGCAGGACGGCGATGCCGCCTTCGTCCTTGAATGGCTGCGCCAGCGGCGTGATCACCTCGGGATTGAAATTTTCCGCTTCGGCCACGTTGACGGCCATGGTCGCGCCCGTGACGGTGAGCGCCTCGCCATGCAATTTGCCCAGCAGGTCGCGGATGATCACGGGCAGGCCGCCCGCATAGTAAAAATCTTCCATCAGGTACTGGCCCGACGGCATCAGGTTCAGCAGGCAGGGAATGTCGCGGCCCAGGCGATCCCAGTCGCCCAGGCGCATATCCACGCCGATGCGCCCGGCGATGGCCAGCAAATGGATCACGGCATTGGTCGAGCCGCCGATGGCGCCGTTGACCATGATGGCGTTTTCAAACGCTTCGCGCGTGAGGATCTGCGACAGTTTCAGGTCTTCATGCACCATGTCGACGATACGCCGGCCCGTCAGCTGCGCCTGCAGCTTGCGGCGCGCATCGACGGCGGGAATGGCCGCGTTGCCGGGCAAGGTCACGCCCAGCGCTTCGACCATGCTGGCCATGGTCGAAGCCGTGCCCATGGTCATGCAGTGGCCGGCGGAACGCGACATGCACGATTCGGCCTGCTTGAATTCGGCCGAGGTCATGCGCCCGGCGCGCACGTCTTCGGAAAACTTCCACACGTCGGTGCCCGAGCCGATCGGCTTGCCGCGGTAATTGCCGTTCAGCATGGGGCCGCCCGACAGCACGATCGTGGGCAAATCCACGCTGGCCGCGCCCATCAGCAGGGCCGGGGTGGTCTTGTCGCAGCCCGTCAGCAGCACCACGCCGTCGATCGGGTTGGCGCGGATCGATTCCTCGACATCCATGCTGGCCAGGTTACGGAACAGCATGGCCGTCGGGCGCAGATTCGTCTCGCCCAGCGACATCACGGGAAATTCGACGGGGAAGCCGCCCGCCTCGAGCACGCCGCGCTTGACCATCTCGGCCAGGTCGCGGAAATGGCCATTGCAGGGCGTCAGCTCGGACCAGGTATTGCAGATGCCGATGACGGGACGGCCATCGAAGGCGTCGCTGGGATAGCCCTGGTTCTTCATCCAGCTGCGGTGAATAAAACTGTCCTTGTCGTCGCCACCAAACCACGATTGCGAACGCAAGGGGCGCTTGTTCTTGTTGCTGCTCATACTGTCTCCTGCGGGGAAATCAAGCCGCGCGCGGCGGCGATCAGCAGCGCACCGTGACCGGCCAGATTAGCTTGCTGCTGGTCGTCGACGATGATGCGCTTGCCATAAAAAAATCCGTGTTCTTCGATCAGCAAGCCAAGCGCCTGGCGCAGCATGGGCTTGCCGGTAATGACGAGCGGGGTATCGGGCCGCATCTGGATGGCCGTGCTGTTGCGCAGCGCCAGCAGGTCGCCGCTGAGGACGGCGCCCATCAGGAAATTGGCCCGCTCATTGCATTCGATGGCGCTGAACTGGCCCAGGGTGCGCACGCTGAAGCAGGCGCGCGCCAGCCCCGTTTTTTGCGCCGCGGCCGCGCCGGCCAGCAGCATTTTCGGCACCAGGGTTTGCGCAAAACCGCCATCGACCGATTGCTTGATCAGGGTGTGCTGCGTGATCGCCTGCAGCAGCTCGCCCGCGATGGTGGTGCTGCAGCCGAGGATGCGGCGCTGCTCGTCCACACTGATCAGCTTGGTATGCGAGCCGGGCATGATCAGGGTCGCCGCGCCCCGCAACTGCAGGCGCTCGAGCAGCGCGACGACTTCCGTCTCTTCGCCGCGCATCATGTCCATCGCCTCGACGTTGTGCAAGCCGACGGCGCCATGCTGGTTGCGCACGCCGGGAATCAGCCACAGGGGCTGCGCCAGCACATCGGGCAAGTCCACCGCCTGCATGCCTTGCGCCAGCTGGGCCAGGCCGGCGGGCGCCGGCAAGTGCGGCACTTCCCGCACACCCATGGGCGAGGTAATCATGCCCGAGGCCAGCGCCAGGTCCACGTCGGACGGCGCGATGCCGGCGCTGGCCAGCACGCTGGCGATGGTGTCGCGCAGCGCCTGTTTCAGCGCACCGTTATGGCCATCGATGGCGGTATTGCGCACGCCCGTTTCCAGCTGCGCCTGAGCGACGACGGCGCCTGCGCGCCACAGCAAGGTACGCGTATTGGTGGTGCCGGCATCGATGGTGAGTATGTTCATGGGCAGGTTCGCAGCGTCGGTCAGGACAAAAATGAATGAGGGAAAAACTACCCCATGGTAGAACTGCCCCGCATATCTGACCAATCACTTATTTGACATCATTGATACCGGTTCGGATATGTCAAACGCATCGATATCCTGCACGCCCAAACGGTAGGCAAGATTGAAGCGCCTGACCTGTCCCGGCTGCAATTGCACACCCTGCGCCAGCAGGGAAAAACAGCGCGCATCGGAATACAAATGGCAACTGTCCTGGGTGCTGGAAAAACGCAGGACCCGGCCGGAAGCGGGGTCCGCCACCCGCGCCGCCTCGCGCAGCTGGCCGCTGCCCGTCCAGTAAAAGTCATGCCGGAATCCCGGCAAGTGCACGAGCGCGGGCCAGGCCAGGCGTGAAGCGAGCGGCGCCGGCTGGCGGAAGTCGAAGGCGCTGCCCGCCACATCGAGCGGAGCGCTGCACGAATGCCCGCCGGGCCAGTAGCGGTCGGCGGCCAGGCGCAGCACATGGTCGCCCACGGCGGCGCGGCCGCCCTGCAGATTGAACAGGGGCGCGGCCAGCGCAAAACGGGAAACCGTCTCGGCCGTGGCGACGCAGTCGAGGTGCAGGCTGCCATCCTGGTCGAGCCGGTAGGCCAGGCGCACCGACAGGCCGTCATGCGCCAGATGCAGCAGCAAGTGGCCGTCGTCCGGCGGCGCGCACTGCCAGGCCGTGGACGAGCGTGCCGCAAGGGGCGTGGCGCCCAGCACGTCGGCCAGGCGGCCATAGCGGTCGGGCGCCCACCAGGCCCGCACGCTGGCATCGTGCGCATCGATGGCCACGCGCATGCCGCGCGCATTACGCAGCAGATGCATCATGGCGCCTGCCCGGGGGCTGGCGGCGGCCGGCTGCGCTGCTGGAATTCGCGCGGCGTGCAACCGAGTTCGCGCTTGAAGACGGCATGCATGTACTGCACCGTGGTAAAGCCGCAACGCACGGCCACCTCGGCCACCTGCCCCGGCCCGCGCGCCAGCAGGGTCTTGGCCGCATCGAGCTTGAAATGCAGGATTTCATCGTGCACGCTGCGCCCCAGCTCGTGGCGGAAGTGCGCTTCGAGCGAGGAGCGCGACACGCCCACGTAATCGGCCACCTGCTCCGTCTTGATGCCCTGGCAAGCGTACTGGCGAATAAAATGGCGCGCCTGCATCACCTGCGGATGCTGGAAAGGCTGGTGGCGCGTGGAAGCGAGCACGTTCAGGCCAGCCGGCGGCACGAGGATGCGCGTGCCGGACAGGCGCGCGCCATTCAACATCTGATGCAGCAGATGCGCGGCCGTGCGGCCCATTTCCTCCGTGCCCTGGATCACGGAACTCAAGGGAATACGCGTGAGCATGCGCGCCAGCGGGTCGTTGTCGATGCCGATCAGGGCCACCTGCTCCGGCACGGCGATCCCCGCGTGCATGCACGCTTGCAGCAGCTGGCGCGCGCGCGCGTCGCTGACGGCGATGATGCCGACGGGTTTTTCCAGGCTGTTGAGCCAGGCGATCTGCTGCTCCACCGCTTCGTCCCACGACGGTGCGCTGGTGGCGACGCCCCGGTACACGTCGGCGCGCATGTGGTCGCGCTCCATCAAGGCGCAAAACGCCGTTTCGCGCTCCTGCGCCCAGCGGTTGACATCGGCCTCGGGCAGGCTGAAACAGGCAAAGCGGCTCAAGCCCGCTTCCACCAGGTGTTCATAGGCCAGCTTGACGATCTTGAAATTATCGGTCGCCACGTACGGGATGCCGGCCGGGTAATCCTCGGCGAGCGCATACGAGCCGCCCACGGCCACCACGGGCAGGCGGCTGTGCGCCAGCGCCTCGCAGACGGCGGGATCGTCGAAATCGGCGATGATGCCGTCGCCCTGCCAGCGCTCGATGCCGGGCAGGCGGCAGCGAAAGTCCTCTTCCAGGAACAGGTCCCACGACACGCGCGTCGTGTTCAGGTAGGCGGCGATACCCGCGATGATGTCGCGGTCGTAGATTTTGTTCCCGTTAAACAGCAGCGCGATCCGGTGCGCGGTCGGCAATTTCATGCTGGTGTCTCCTCCATGTGGCGGCAAGGCCTTTCGGGGCCTCGAAAAACCGTAGCGAGCGGTCCAATATCGCCTTGAGTAGCGCAAGCGTACGGAGGTACGCTGAGCAACGCAGAGGCGATAGTGGGACGCGCAGTAGGTTTGTCGAGGTTCCCCGCTATCGGCGTCCGGCGCGCGTGCTAACATCGACCCACACGGCGAGGGTGAGGATACTGCCTTTCACGATCATCTGCCAGTAGGTGTCCACGTCCAGCATGGACATGCCGTTATCGAGGCTGGCCATGACCAGCGCGCCGATCAGGGCGCCGTACACGGTGCCCGAGCCGCCGCGCATCGAGGTGCCGCCGATGAAGCAGGCGGCGATCGCGTCGAGTTCGCTGAAGGTACCGGCCGATGGCGAACCGGCCGCCAGTCGGCCCGTATTGATCAGGCCCGCCAGCGCGCACATCAGGCCCATGATGCCGAAGATCCACAGCTTGACGGCTTTCACGTTGATGCCGGACAGGCGCGTCGCCTCCATATTGCTGCCGACGGCATAGATGCGGCGGCCGAACACGGTCTGGCTCGTGATGTAGCTGAACAGTCCCAGCAAGGCCAGCAGCAACAGCACGGGCAGCGGGATGCCTTCATAGCCGTTCAGGGTTTGCACGAAGGCATACAGCACGGCGCCGATGACGGCCAGGCGCAAGCCGTCGGCCCAGGGCGCCGTCTGCGGCAAGCCATGCTGGGCACGGCTGGCGCGCGCGCGCCACGTCAGGAAGGCGGCCAGCAGGAACAGGCCGATGCCCAGCACGATGCCGGGCACCGCGGGCAGGTAGCCCTGCCCCAGGTAGACCATCGGCTCGGAGACGGGCGCGATCGTGATGCCGCCCGTGATGCCCAGCAGGATGCCGCGGTACGCCAGCATGCCGCCCAGCCCGACGATGAAGGACGGGATGCCCCGGTACGCCGTCAGATAGCCATTGAGCAAACCGATCACCAGGCCGCAGCCGAGTACGGCCGCCAGGTTCAGCGCCAGCGGCCAATGCTGCGTCACGTCCAGCACGGCGGCGATGCCGCCGAGCAGCCCCAGCAGGGAGCCGATCGACAGGTCGATCTCGCCGGCGATAATCACCAGCACCATGCCGCAGGCGAGGATGCCGGTGACGGACATCTGGCGCAGCAGGTTAGACAGGTTGCGCGGCGTGAGGAAACTGCCCTCCGTCTTCCACGAAAAGAAGGCCCAGATCAGCGCCACGGCGATCAGCAGTGCCAGCATCTTGTATTGGGTGAACAGCTGTTTGATACTGTGCGGTTTCATGCTGCGGTTTCCTTGTTTGCGGTGTTGGCGGCGGGCGCCGGGCGCTGGTCGAGCGCGGCCGCCAGCACGGTTTCCTGGCTCAGGCCATCGTTGATAAAGTCGCCGCGCAGGCGGCCTTCGCCCATCACCAGCACGCGGTCGGACACGCCCAGCACTTCGGCCAGTTCCGACGAGACCATGATGATGGCCACGCCCTGGTCGGCCAGCGCCAGCATCAATTTGTAGATTTCATATTTGGCGCCCACGTCGACGCCGCGCGTGGGCTCGTCGAGGATCAGCACGCGCGGACGCGTCAGCAGCATCTTGGCCAGCACGGCCTTTTGCTGGTTGCCGCCCGAGAGGCTCGTAATGGACAGCGACGGGCTGGCCGCCTTCAGTTCCAGCTTCGCGATCTCGCCGCGCACGGCCGTCAACTCCGCCTCGCCATCGATGCGCGTGGCGCGCGCGAATTCCTCCAGCACGGCCAGGGTGATGTTCTGCCCCACGTCGAGGTCCGGTACGATGCCGTGGTGCTTGCGGTCTTCCGGCACCATGGCCAGGCCCATGGCGATGGCCTTTTGCGGCGAGCGGGTATCGATCTTGCGGCCATCGAGCCACACTTCGGCCTGGCACGGCCCCTGGTAGGCGCCGAACAGGGCCGAGACGAGCTCCGTACGCCCCGCTCCCACCAGGCCGGCGATGCCGAGGATCTCGCCCTTGCGCAGGGTGAACGACACATCGTCGACCCGCTTGCGCTGCGGGTTGTCGGCGTCGATGCAGGTCACGTGGCGCGCCTCGAACAGCACTTCGCCGATAGGTGCCGGCTGCGCGCGCTGCGGATACAGCTGGCTCATTTCACGGCCCACCATCTGCGCGATGATGCGCTCGACGTTCATCTGCGCCATCGGCGTGGTGGCGATATGCTTGCCGTCGCGGATGACAACGATGGTGTCGCAGATGGCCGCCACTTCATCGAGCTTGTGCGAAATGTAGATGCAGGTGACGCCCTTGGCCTTCAACGCGCGCAGGATATCGAGCAGCACGGCGATTTCCGACGCCGTCAGCGACGACGACGGCTCGTCGAGGATCAGCAAGCGCGCATTCTTGTTGAGCGCCTTGGCGATTTCCACCAGCTGCTGGTGGCCGCCGCCGTAATTCATCACGGGCTGCGCCACGTTCAGTTCGGGAATTTTCAGTTCGCGCAGCAGCTCGTCGGCGCGCTTGTACATGGCCGCGTAGTGCATGCGCCCGCCGGGCAGGGTCAGCTCGCGGCCCATGAAGATATTCTCGGCCACGGACAGCTGCGGCACCAGCATCAGTTCCTGGTGGATGATGATGATGCCCGCGTCTTCCGTGTCGCGGATCGATTGCGCGCGCAGGGGCTGGCCATCCCACAGGATCTCGCCATCCCAGGTGCCGTGCGGGTACACGCCGGACAACACCTTCATCAGGGTCGACTTGCCGGCGCCATTCTCGCCGCACAGGCCGATGCACTCGCCGGCCCGCACCTGCAGGTCGATGCCGTCAAGCGCGCGGACACCGCCAAACTGTTTGACGATGCCTTTCATTTCAAGCAGATAGTCGGACATGCTCACTCTCGTTGCGGATACGGGGAAATGTCGGATTACGCGGCGCCCATGGCGCCGCTAATCCAACCTACGGCCGGTGCGGACGGCCGACACCACCACCGGCGTTTCCGGTGCCGGCGATTGTCGGATAACGGCCGGTGCGGGCAATCGTAGGTCGGCTTAGCGCGCAGCGCGCAAGCCGACATCAAGCGGGTGATCAATTACCCAGCTGCGCCTTGGTATAGAAACCGTCATCGACGAGAATGTTCACATTCGCCTTGGTCAGCGGCGTTGGTTTCAGCAGCACCGTGCTGACCTTTTTCAGGCCGTTGTCATAGCTGGAGTTGTAAGCCGGCTTTTCATTGCGCGCCAGTTGCACGGCCAGCTTGGCCGCTTCCGCAGCGATGGTTTTCAACGGTTTGTAGACGGTCATCGACTGCGTGCCGGCGATGACGCGTTTCACGGCCGCCAGATCGGCGTCCTGGCCCGAGACCGGCACCTTGCCGGCCAGTTTTTGCGCGGCCAGGGCCTGGATGGCGCCGCCTGCCGTACCGTCGTTCGAGGCGACGATGGCGTCGATCTTGTTGCCGTTGGCCGTCAGCGCGTTTTCCACGATGGACAGCGCCTCGGTGGCGCTCCAGTCCTTCACCCACTGCTGGCCGACGATCTTGATATCGCCCTTGTCGATGAACGGTTTCAATACCTTCATCTGGCCTTCGCGCAGCATCTTGGCGTTGTTGTCGGTCGGCGAGCCGCCCAGCAGGTAGTAATTGCCCTTCGGCTGCAGCTTGGTCACGCCTTCGGCCTGCATCTCGCCCACTTTCTCGTTGTCGAACGAGATGTACGCATCGATATCGGCGTTCAGGATCAGGCGGTCATACGACAGCACCTTGATACCGGCCTTTTTCGCCTCCTTGACGGTGTTGTTGAGGACAGTGGCGTTGAACGGCACGATCACCAGCACGTCCACGCCGCGCGAGATCAGGTTTTCGATTTGCGAAATCTGGCGCTGCTCGCTGGCGTCGGCCGACTGCACGAAGACCTTGGCGCCCTGCTTTTCGGCGGCGGCGATGAAGAAATCGCGGTCGCGCGTCCAGCGTTCCACGCGCAAATCGTCGATGGAAAAGCCGATTTTCGGGTTTTTCGCATCGGCCAGGGCGGCGCTGCTTGTCAATGCCAGCATGGCGGTCATGATGGCTGCACTGATGATCTTGTTCATTGTGTGTCTCCTTGTGGATTTTATTAACAACGTTTTTTAACTGCGGGTACTGCTGAAAAATTTTATGTCTGTGGTGGTGTCGGCTTACGCGCGGAGCGCTAACCCGGCCTACCTCGACCTACATCAATGGTTGTGGCGCGGCAGGGTCTGGCCCACGGCGCGGTATTTCAGCGCCAGCTCCATGCAGGCGCCCGTTTCCAGCTGGCCCACGCTGGCGCGGTAGATTTCCTGCCATGGCGTGGCGCTGTCGTTGACGGGCGGCGGCAGTTCCTGCGCGCGGCGCGCCAGTTCGCCAGCATCGACCAGCATGTCGCACTGGCCCCCGTTCAAGTCCACGCGGATGATGTCGCCCGTGCGCAGCAGCGCCAGGCCGCCGCCCACGGCACTTTCTGGCGACGCGTTCAGGATCGAGGGACTGTCCGAGGTACCCGACTGGCGCCCGTCGCCCAGGGTCGGCAGGTTCAGAATGCCGGCCTTGAGCAAGGCGTCGGGCGGCTGCATGTTGACCACTTCGGCCGAACCGGGCCAGCCCACGGGACCTGCGCCGCGCATGACCAGCATGCAGCTGTCGTCGATGTTGAGCGCCGGGTCGTTGATGCGCGCGTGGTAGTCGGCAGAACCATCGAAGACGATGGCGCGCGCCTCGAACACGCCCTCGCTGCCGGGACGCGACAGGTAACGCTCGCGGAAAGCGGGCGAGATCACGCTGGTCTTCATGATGGCAAAGTCGAACAGGTTGCCCTGCAAGGCCATGAAACCGGCCTTTTCCTTCAGCGGCGCGGCAAACGGGCGGATCATCTCGCGATCAGTACTTTCGCGTCCGGCCAGGTTCGCCGCCATCGTCTGGCCCGTGACCGTCAACCGGTCCGCATGCAGCAAGCCCGCCTGCTGCAGCTCCCACATCACGGCCGGCACGCCGCCGGCGCGGTGGAAGCGCTCGCCCAGATACTTCCCGGCCGGCTGCATGTTCAACAGCAGCGGCACGTCGTAGCCATGTTCCATCCAGTCGCTCGAGTGCAGTTCCACGCCCGCATGGCGCGCCATGGCCATCAGGTGCGGCTGGGCGTTGGTCGAGCCGCCGATGGCCGCGTTGACGATGATCGCGTCCAAAAACGCCTCGCGCGTGAGGATGCTCGACGGGCGCACGTCCTCATGCGCCATGGCGACAATGCGGCGTCCCGTTTCATAGGCGATCTGGCCCCGTTCGCGGTATGGCGCGGGAATGGCCGAGCAGCCCGTCAGGGACATGCCCAAGGCTTCCGCCAGCGCATTCATGGTCGATGCCGTGCCCATGGTGTTGCAGTGGCCGGCCGACGGCGCGGAGGCAGCCGCGATCTGCAGGAATTTGTCGTTGTCGATCAAGCCGGCGGACAGCTGGCGGCGGCCCTTCCAGATGGCCGCGCCGGAACCCACCAGTTCGCCGTCCATCCAGCCGTCGAGCATGGGGCCGCCCGACAGCACGATGGCGGGAATATCGACCGTGGCGGCGGCCATCAGCTGGGCCGGCGTGGTCTTGTCGCAGCCCGTCGTCAGCACCACGGCGTCGATCGGGTAGCCGTGCAAAATCTCCACCAGGCCCAGATACGCAAGGTTGCGGTCCAGCGCGGCCGTGGGACGGCGGCAGTTCTCGAAGATCGGGTGCAGCGGGAATTCCATCGGGATGCCGCCCGCGTCCCGGATGCCGTCGCGCACGCGCTGCGCCAGTTCCAGATGGATGCGGTTGCAGGGACTGATATCGCTGCCGCTTTGCGCAATGCCGATGATGGGCCGGCCCGAACGCAGCTCCTCGGCCGTGATGCCATAGTTCATGAAGCGCTCGAGGTACAGCGCCGTCATGTCGATGTGGTCGGGATTGTCGAACCAGTCCTGCGAGCGGAAGCGCCGCGCCTGGGGTTTGCCTGCGGTGCTCATGCGCCGTACCAGCCTGCGTCGACATAGTATTCGCGTCCCGCGCACTTGGCCGCGTTGTCCGACGCGAGGAACAGCGCCAGCGCCGCCACGTCTTCCGGCTCCACGCGCAGCTGCAGGCATTGGCCCTGCAGGATCACGGCTTCCGCTTCCGGCGTATGCCACAGCTTTTCCTGGCGCGGCGTGCGCACGGCGCCAGGAATGATGCAGTTGACGCGGATGCCGTCGACGCCCAGGTCGCGCGCCAGGCCGCGCGTCAAGCCCTCGATGCCGGCTTTGGCCGTCATGTAGATCGACAGGCGCGCTTGCGCCAAATGCCAGGAAATCGAGCCCAGGTTGAGAATCACGCCGCTGCCCTTGGCGCGCATGGCCGGCGCCACGGCCTGGGCGCAGAAATACTGGTGGCGCAGGTTGACGGCCATGCGCTCGTCCCAGTAGGCGGGCGTGACGTCCTGCAGTTGGTGGCGGTCGTCATTGGCCGCGTTGTTGATGAGGATATCCGTGGCGCCCGCGCTGTGTGCGATCTCGGCGAAGGTGGCGGCCAGGGCACCCAGGTCCGTCAGGTCGCAATAGCGGAAAACGGGCGGCTGCGGCAGGTGGGCCAGCTTGTCCTGCAGCGCCAGCGACGCCTCGCGGGCGATATCGAGAAAGGTGACGTGGGCGCCCTGGCGCGCGAACGCCTCGACGATGGCCACACCGATGCCGGTGCCGCCGCCCGTGATGACGACGCGCTTGCCGGCCAGGCTGGAATAAATTGCATGCTGCATGGTGTCTCTCTTTTTAAAATAATCGGATCAAAGCAAGCCGCGCTGGGCCAGGTTCTGGTACAGCGCGCGCACGCCAAACGTCCAGGGGGCAATCGCATCGCAGCGCTGCACTTCGTTGACCAGCGCGCCCAGCGCAGCGCTGGCAATCGTCACCCGGTCGCCCAGGTGGTGCGTAAAGCCGCCGCCCTGCGCGCCGCGGTCCTTCACGGGCGAGAACATGGTCCCGAGGAACAGCATGAAGCCGTCCGGATACTGGTGGTACTGGCCTGCCGTCTGGCGCACCAGGTCGAGCGGGTCGCGGCTGATCTCGCGCATGAAGCTGGCGCCTTCGAGCACAAAGCCGTCGTCCGCGCCTTCGATCAGCAGCGACACTTCCGCCTCGCGCACGGTGTCGAGCGTGAAGTGCTCGTCGAACAGGCGGATGAAGGGGCCGATGGCGCAGGAGCCGTTGTTATCCTTGGCCTTGCCCAGCAAGAGGGCGCTGCGCCCTTCGATGTCGCGCAGGTTGACGTCGTTGCCCAAGGTCGCCCCCAGCACCTCGCCACGGCTGTTGACGGCCAGGACGATCTCGGGCTCCGGGTTGTTCCAGGCGGACGATGGCAGCAAGCCCACCTGCGCGCCGCAGCCCACCGACGACATCGGCTGCGCCTTGGTAAACACTTCCGCATCGGGGCCGATGCCCACTTCCATGTATTGCGACCAGGCGCCGCGCTGTTGCAGCTGCTGTTTCAAACGCTGCGCCGCGTCCGAGCCAGGCTTCAGTGCCGACAGGTCGCCGCCCAATGTCATTTGCAGGGCGGTGCGCAGGCTCGCCGCGCGCGCCGCGTCGCCGCCCGCCTGTTCCTCGATCACCCGTTCGAGCAGGCTGACGGCGAAGGTCACGCCGCAGGCCTTGACGGCCTGCAGGTCGCACGGCGCCAGCAGCAGCGGCTCGCCGGCCGGCGCGGCCAGCGCCTGCTCCAGCAACGACTGCACGGGTCCGAGCGCGATGCCGGGCGCATGGCGGACGATATCGAGCGCATCGCTGCGCTCGAACAGCTCGGCCACCGTCGCCACCGTCTGCGTGATGTCGACCACTTCGCCGCCGCGCACGGCGACGACGCACGGGCCGTCACGCCAGATGCGCCCGACAAGGAGGGCCTGCGCCAGGTCGGCGGGCAACAAAGAGGCGGGGGAAATCGGCTGCATGGCAAGCTTTCAAAAGGTCGTGACGGGATGGCCGGTGTTCAAGTTCGGACCGATTCTGCGCGCCGCCCTGTGTCGCCGCAATTACGAAAATCACCAAATTGAATGATGATTATTGGTATTGCAGTGCACCAAAAAAAGCCGCCATCCAGCCCCCGTTTCCGCCCTGTCAGCAGGCGGAACGGCGTGCCATGGCGCATTGCATCAATTGACCCATCGATATCGTTTTGGATATCAGCAATGCGAAAAAAGTGATTGGTGAGGGATGGATGGACAAACTAGTATCAGCCGTGGCCTGCAATCGGCCATTCGCACGGAGCCCGCCCACTGGACGACGGCCCTGGCACATTCAACTATCGAAGACGGTGGAGACCTGAAATGAAAACAACAATGAAAATGCTGACCGCGAGCCTGGCGCTGGCCATCTCCGGCATGGCGGTAATGCCCGTGGCAAGCGCCGCAGACAAGGGCGCAATCGGCATCTCGATGCCAACCAAATCGTCCATGCGCTGGATTGCCGACGGCGACAACATGGTCAAGGTATTCAAGGAGCGCGGCTACAAGACGGACTTGCAGTTTGCCGACGACGATATCCCGAACCAGCTGGCGCAGGTGGAAAACATGATCACCAAGGGCGCCAAGGTGCTGGTGATCGCCGCCATCGACGGCACCACCCTGTCGAACGTGCTGCAAAAAGCGGCCGACAAGGGCATCAAGGTCATCTCGTATGACCGTTTGATCCGCGGCACGAAAAACATCGATTACTACGCCACCTTCGACAACTTCCAGGTCGGCGTGCTGCAAGCGGGCTATATCGAATCGGCGCTGAAACTCAAGGAAGGCAAGGGCCCGTTCAATATCGAACTGTTCGGCGGCTCGGCCGACGACAACAACGCGCACTTCTTCTACAACGGCGCGCTGTCGGTGCTGAAACCCTACATCGACAGCGGCAAGCTGGTGGTGCGCTCGAAGCAGATGGGCATGGAAAAGGTCGCCACCCTGCGCTGGGATGGCGCCGTGGCGCAGGCCCGCATGGACAACCTGCTCAGCGCCTACTACGGCAATGCGCGCGTCGACGCCGTGCTGTCGCCATATGACGGCTTGAGCATCGGCATCCTGTCCTCGCTCAAGGGCGTCGGTTACGGCACGCCGAAGCAGCCGTTCCCCGTCGTGACGGGCCAGGATGCGGAAATCCCGTCGGTGAAATCGATCATCCGCGGCGAACAGGCATCGACCGTGTTCAAGGACACGCGCGAACTGGCCAAGGTCACGGCCAACATGGTCGACGCGATGATGAGCGGCAAGACGCCGACCGTCAACGATACGAAGACCTATAACAACGGCGTGAAAGTCGTGCCGTCCTACCTGTTGAAACCGGTCACCGTCGACAAGGCGAACTGGAAGCAGGTGCTCGTCACCGGCAGCGGCTACTACACGGAAGCGCAAGTGAAATAAGCATCCAAGGTACTGAAGGCCCGGCCCTGCCGGGCCTTTCGCTTCACGCACTATCAAGAACAAGACTGCAGCACGACCGATGCCGACCAGCGCGGCCGTGCCAGAGAGGTTATATGACGAACACTATCCTGGAAATGCGCGGGATACGCAAAACATTCCCGGGCGTCGTTGCGCTCGACAATGTCAACCTGCGGGTACACAGCGGCGAGATCCACGCCATCGTCGGCGAAAACGGCGCCGGCAAATCGACCCTGATGAAAGTGCTCAGTGGCGTCTACGGCCATGGCAGCTATACGGGCGACATCGATTACCTGGGCCAGACGCGGCACTTCCGCGGCATCAAGGACAGCGAAGAAATCGGCATCATCATCATCCACCAGGAACTGGCGCTGGTGCCCCAGTTGTCGATCGCCGAGAATATCTTCCTCGGCAACGAACCGTCCAGCATGGGCGTCATCGACTGGGAATACGCGCAAAGCAAGACGCGCGAACTGCTGCACAAAGTCGGCTTGAAAGAGTCCCCGGACACCCTGATCACCAACCTGGGCGTGGGCAAGCAGCAGCTGATCGAGATCGCCAAGGCGCTGTGCAAGGACGTCAAGCTGCTGATCCTCGACGAGCCGACGGCCAGCCTGAACGAAAGCGACAGCGCGGCCCTGCTCGACCTGCTGCTGGGCCTGAAAGCCCAGGGCATCGCCTCGATCCTGATCTCGCACAAGCTCAATGAAATTTCAAGGGTCGCCGATGCCATCACGGTGCTGCGCGACGGGAACACGGTCGACAGTTTCGACTGCCGCATCGAACCCGTCAGCGAAGACCGCATCATCGAAAAAATGGTCGGACGCGAAATGGCCGACCGCTATCCGCCGCGCACGCCGACGATAGGCGAGACCATTTTCGAAGTGCGCGACTGGCGCGTCTTCCATCCCGAGCATGCCGACCGTCCCGTCATCAAGGGCATCAACATGCACGCGAAAAAGGGAGAGATCATCGGCATCGCCGGCCTGATGGGCTCCGGGCGCACGGAACTGGCGATGAGCATTTTCGGCCGCGCCTACGGCCAGCGCATCAGCGGCATGGTGCTCAAGAATGGGCAGGAAATCGACGTCAGCACCATCGGCAAGGCGATCGCACATGGCCTCGCGTATGTCACGGAAGACCGCAAGGGCCTGGGCCTGATCCTCGAGGAAGACATCCAGAAGAACACCAGCCTGGCCAACCTCGATGCGATTTCCAAGCACATGGTGATCGATGAGCAGCGTGAATTCAGCGTGGCCGAGGAGTTCCGCCGCAAGCTCAAGACCCGTTGCTCGAGCGTGGCGCAGAAGGTGGTCAATCTGTCCGGCGGCAACCAGCAGAAAGTGGTGCTGGCGAAGTGGCTGTTTTCGCGCCCCGACGTGCTGATCCTCGACGAACCGAGCCGCGGCATCGACGTGGGCGCCAAATACGAGATCTACAGCATCATCAGCGACCTGGCCGCGGAAGGCAAATGCATCATCATGATCTCGTCGGAAATGCCGGAATTGCTGGGCATGTGCGACCGGATCTATGTCATGAACGAAGGCCGCTTTGCGGCGGAATTGAGCGCGGCAGAAGCATCGCAGGAGCGAATCATGCGCGCGATCGTTACACACGGAGAAAACAATGGACAATAAACTGACAGCAGGCGCGCCGGCAGCAGCAGCGCCAGCGGCCGCACCGCAAGCGAAAAGCTATGCCGGCTTTTTGAAGAACAATATGCGCGACTACGGCATGCTGCTTTCGCTGATCGTCATCATGGGCTTTTTCCAGTACATGACCGACGGCACCCTGATGCAGCCGCTGAACCTGACCAACCTGGTGCTGCAAAACAGCTACATCGTCATCATGGCGCTGGGCATGCTGATGGTCATCGTGGCCGGCCATATCGATTTGTCCGTCGGCTCGGTGGTCGGCTTCGTCGGCGCGCTGGCGGCCGTCCTGATCGTCAACTACAACATGAATTTTGTCGCCGCCAGCATCCTCTGCCTGCTGGCCGGCGCCGTCATCGGCGGCGCGCAAGGCTATTTCGTCGCCTTCTTCAAAATCCCGTCCTTCATCGTCACCCTGGCCGGCATGCTGGTCTTCAAGGGCTTGACCCTGGCGCTGCTGGCAGGCCAGTCGGTCGGTCCCTTCCCTGAAGGCTTCCAGATGCTCAGCTCCGGCTTCCTGCCCGACCCGTTCGGCGGCGAAAACTTGCGCGGCCTGTCACTGCTGCTGGGCGTGATCGCCGCCGCGGCGCTGATCTTCACCTCGCTGCGCAGCCGCGCCAAGCAACTGAAGCACGGCATGGAAAACGAGCCGCGCGCCTTCTTCCTGCTGAAAAACGCGGTCTTCGCCGCCGTGATGGTGTATTTCAGCTATCTGCTGGCGTCGTACCGCGGCTTTCCCAACGTGCTGGCCGTGATGTCGCTGCTCATCGTCGCCTACACCTTCATTACCAACCGCACCGTGCTGGGCCGCCGCGTGTATGCCGTGGGCGGCAACGAGAAGGCGGCGCGCCTGTCCGGCATCAAGACGGAACGGGTCAGCTTCTACACCTTCGTCAACATGGGCATGCTGGCGGCCCTGGCCGGCCTGATCTTCGCGGCGCGCCTGAACACGGCCACGCCAAAGGCGGGCACGGGCTTCGAACTGGACGTGATCGCCGCCTGCTTCATCGGCGGCGCCTCGGCTTCGGGCGGCGTGGGCAAGGTGATGGGCGCCGTCATCGGCGCCTTCATCATGGGCGTGATGAACAACGGCATGTCCATCATGGGCATCGGTATCGACTACCAGCAGGTGATCAAGGGCCTGGTGCTGCTGGCGGCCGTGTTCATCGACGTCATTAATAAAAATAAATGAGAAGAACAAGGAAGCACAGGTTCGAGCCTTAGGGGGCTCTGGCCGGCGCTTGCGCCGGCCTTTTTCATTTATGTGATCGCCAGCCGCGCCGCCCTGTCGCCCCACCACGCGGCCTCTTCAAATACGGAAAAGCCCGACAGATCGGCATGCGCGAACAGGATCGCCCCATCGTGTTCGCGCAAGGCTTTGAGCCCCGCATTGCTGCGAAATCCCGGCAACGGCGCGGCCATGGCGTGGCCGCGCACGGTGATGTCGACCCGTTCGACGCAGCTGGCGAAATCGCGCCCGTACGCCGTCTTCAAATCGACGCTGGCCAGCGCCAGCAATTCTTCGGGGCTAGCCGTATCGAGCCACTTGCGCGCTTGCTGCGGTGTGCGGTCGGACAGGGCCACGTAGGCGCTGAAAACGGTTTTCTCGGGCGGGCGCACGCGGATGTCCTGGTGCGTGGAGACGACATAGCCGAGGCCAGGCTCCTGGTACACGACGTTGTCCCAGCACAGCGGTGCGTGCGGCAGTTCGTCAGGAAAACGCTTGAGCAGGAAATTGGCCACCATCCACGGCGCATACGCGGGCGTGTCGCGCTTCGCGTCAAAACCATAGCCGGCGATGTTGTCCACCACGCGCGCCGCGACATACAGCGGCATGGCGCAGATGGCCTTGCGCGCCTTGACCAGGTAGGTGCGCGGCTGGCCATCGACCAGCTCCAGGCACAGCGCCTCCACGCCGCTGGCCGTCGTCGTGAGGGAAACCACCGTGCCCGCATGGCGTTGGACACCCGAGGCCTGCTCCATGGCCGTGGCGACCGGCTGCATGCCACCCGGCCAAGTCAGCCAGGCGCCATTGCCCGCGTTGGCCGCCTGGCCCCAGCGGCTGCAGTAGTAATGCAGGCCGGCCCAGGCCGACACCTGGTCGTAGCGCGTGCCGTAGTCGTCGCGGCAGCAGTAATTCAGATACCAGTGCAAGGTGGGCGAGGTGTATCCCTCGCGCTCCATCCACTGTTTCAAGGTGATGGTATCGAGCGCCTGCCAGGCCGGGTCTTGCGACGATTCCACGGTAGGAAAAACGAAGACGCGCTTGCCGTCGTTGCCATGCGCCTGGCGCAGGCGCCGCACGTCGGCAAAGAAGCGCTCGTGCTGCGCCAGCTCCTCGGCGGAGATGCCTTCGGTGGGAATGAAGCCATCCTGCCACTGGCCGTTGAACAGCAAACGCTCCTCGGGCGCATGCAGGATGTAGCGCTCGTCGTAAGTGGGCTTTTCCGCCTGCGGATCGCGCTCGATGATGCCCAAGTCGAACAGGATCTCGCGCACATGCGTCGATTCGGGCGACGGCAGCGGCAGGTAATGGCCCCCCGTGGGATAAGCGAGATCGCCGAAGTGGCCGCCGGCCGCGTTGCCGTAGGGCTGCGGGCCATCGACCATGAGGAAATCCTTGTGCCCCAGTTTATTCAGCCGCCAGGCGGCCGTCAGGCCGGCGATGCCCGAGCCGAGGATGGCCACGTCGGTGCGCAAGGTGCGTGAAGGTGGCGGCAGCGCCTTGCGCTCGCGCAGCAGCTCACGCAAATAATGGCCCTCGCTGCGGCCTGGGTACAGCACCCTGGGCGTGATTTCCTGCCAGCGCAGGTAGGCGGCGATGCTGCCGATGCCAGCGGCGGCCGCCGCTGCCGTGCCGCCGGCGGCCCACAGCATGAAGGAACGACGCTGCATCAGCGGATCACCCGGTTCCAGTCCTGCTCGAATTCATGCACGAGCGACTGGGTGTTGAGGCGGTTCGGCGCCATCGGCAGCGGCTGCATGTCGGGCGGGAAGATGAACATTTCGCGCGTGGTGTCCGCATTCAGGTAGCGCATGGGCAGGCGGTATTTCGTCGGCGGTGTGTAGTCGAGCTGCGGCGAGGCGAGGATAAAACCCCATTCGCCGAACGAGGGCACGTAGGCATGGTAGGGCCAGGTGCGCATGCCCACTTCGCGCAGGGTCGAATTGATGGTCCAGTAGGCGTGCGGGGCAAAGAACGGCGACGTTGATTGCACCACCATCAAGCCCTTGGCCGCCAGGTGCTTTTTCACCAAGTCGTAGAACGGCACCGAATACAGTTTGCCGAGCGCGAAGCTGGACGGATCGGGGAAATCGACGATGGCCGCATCGAACATGTCGCCGTTATTGCGCAGCCAGACGGCGGCATCGGCATTGACGACGGTGACGCGCTTGTCCGAGAACGAGCCGTTATTCAGCTTCGCCAGTTCCGGGCGCGTGGTGAACGCGGCCGTCATGGCGGGGTCGAGGTCGACCACGGTGACGTGTTCGATGTGTGGATAACGGAGGATTTCGCGCAGGGCCAGGCCATCGCCGCCGCCCAGCACCAGCACGCGGCGCGCCCACGGCAAGGCTTCCAGTACCGGATGCACGAGCGCCTCATGGTAGCGGTACTCGTCGCGCGAGGAAAACTGCAAATTGCCGTTGATGTACAGCCGCGTATCGTCCTTCCAGCGCGTGATCACCAGGCGCTGGTAGGGCGTGGTGGTGGAATACACGATCTGGTCGCCGAACAGGCCATGTTCTCCCCAGGCCACCATGCGGTCGGACATGGCAAAGCCGGCGATCAGCAGCAGCATCACGGCGCAGGCGCGCAGCAGACGCCCCGTGAGGTTCTTCAGCTCCGCGCGGAAGACATAGATGCTCCACAGGCCCACGCCCACGTTGAGCATGCCGAACAAAAAGCCCGTGCGCACCAGGCCCAGATACGGCGACAGCACCAGCGGGAACAGCAGGGAAACGGCCAGCGCACCCAGGTAATCGAAGGTGAGCACGCGGCTGACCAGCTCGGAAAATTCCGTCTGGCGCGTATTCAGGGCGCGCATCACCAGCGGCACTTCCATGCCGACCAGTGCGCCGATCAGGAACACCATCACATACAATAAGGTGCGAAATGGCGCCGCCATCCACGAAAACGTCATGAACAGGATGGCGGCCGACAGGCCGCCGATCAGGCCCACGGCCAGTTCGATGTCGACAAAGCGCGAGAGCACGTCGTCGTCCTTCACGTACTTGGAAAAGTGCGCGCCTACGCCCATGGCAAACAGGTAGCAGCCGATGATGGTGGAAAACTGCAGAATGGAGTCGCCGAGCAGGTAGCTGGACATGGCGCCAGCGATCAGTTCATACGCGAGGCCGCAGGAGGCGACCACGAAGACGGACAAAATCAGAATCTTTTTGTTCATTGGACTTTTTTTTGTTCTAATATGCGTTGACGTTATCAAATACTCATTGCGAGGAAAGCCGTGCCCGCCATCCTAAACTATCTGATCCATCTTATACTGGCCGCCGCGCTGCTGATTGCCTTTTTTATCATTTACACGCGCGTCACGCCGTATAACGAAGTGCTGCTGATCCGCCAGGGTAACCACGCGGCGGCCCTGTCGCTGGGCGGCGCGCTGCTGGGCTTTTCCGCCACCATCGCCTCGTCCCTGATGCACACGGCCGACTACCAGCAATTCTTTGCCTGGGCCTTCGGCGCCATGGTGGTGCAATTGCTCGCCTATGTGGTGACCACGCGTTTGCTGCGCATGTCGAAAGACCAGATCGAATCGAACAACAGCGCTTTCGGCGGCCTGCTGGGCGCCATTGCCCTGTCGATCGGCGCCATCAACGCCGCCTGCATTTCCTGACACCGCTTTATCTTTTTCAAGGACATTCATCATGAGCCTCGGCAGCTTTATCAAGAAGCAGTTTATCGACGTACTGCAGTGGAACGAAGAGACGGAAGGCGTGCTGGCCTGGCGCTTCCCCATGCAGGATTTCGAGATCCAGAACGGCGCCATCCTGAATGTGCGCGAATCGCAGGTCGCCGTCTTCGTCAATGAAGGCAAGATCGCCGACGTCTTCGGTCCCGGCACGCACAAGCTGACGACGCAAACCTTGCCGCTGCTAACCAACCTGAAAAACTGGGACAAGCTGTTCGACTCGCCATTCAAGTCGGACGTGTATTACTTCAGCACGCGCGTGCAGACTGGCCGCAAGTGGGGCACGCCGCAGCCAATCACCATCCGCGACAAGGATTTCGACATGATCCGCGTGCGCGCCTTCGGCATGTATTCGTACCGCATCGCCGACGCCCGCACCTTCTTCACCGAGATCAGCGGCACGCGCGAAGTCTATACGCGCGACGAGGTGGAAGACCAGTTGCGCGGTATTTTGATGTCGAGCATGGCCAGCTCGCTGGGCGGCGCGAACGTCCCTTTCCTCGACATGGCGGCCAACCAGGCGTTGATGGCGCAGGAAGTCAAGGATGGCCTGGCGCAGGCGTTTGCCCGCTATGGCGTGGGCCTCGATGAATTCAACGTGGCCAGCATCAGCCTGCCCGAGGAATTGCAGGCGGCGCTCGACGAACGCATCTCGGCCGGCATGAAGGGCGGCCTGGGCGCCGACAAGATGAGCGGCTACACGAAATTCCAGGTGGCCAATGCGATCCCGCTGGCGGCGCAGAACGAAGGCGGCATGGCCGGCATCGGCGCGGGACTGGGCGCCGGGCTGTCGATCGGCCAGGTGATGGCGCAAAGCATGGGCGGCGCGCTGCAGCAGCAGGCACCGGCGGCGCCGCCAGCCCCCGCGGAAGAACCGATCGAGGCGCGCCTGGAAAAACTCAAGGGCTTGCTCGACAAGGGTCTCATTTCGTCGGCCGACTACGACGGCGCCAAGGCTGAACTGCTGAAAAAACTGATCGGCTAAGCGCGACTGCATGCAAACTGTTTCCTGTCCCAGCTGCGGCGCGGAAGTCCGCTTCCGCTCGCACGCTTCCGTGCTCGCCGTCTGCGAGTACTGTCACAGCACCATCCTCAAGGACGCCGATTCCGTCAGGGACGTGGGCAAGATGTCGGCCGTCCTGGAAGACTATACGCCGATCCAGATCGGCACGGCCGGCGTGCACGATGGCGTGCACTTCACGGTCGTCGGCCGCATCCAGCAGCGCTACAGCGCCGGCACGTGGAACGAGTGGTATCTGCTGTTCGATGACGCCAGCACGGCGTGGCTGGGCGACTCGTCCGGCCTGTACACCCTGACACGCGAGCGCAGTACGCAAGATACCTTACCCGTCTTTGGCGAGCTGGCGCCGGGCAAGCGCTACACGATCTGCGGCGAGCCGTACACGGCGGCCGAGATCCGCAACGCCGAATGCATCGCCGGCCAGGGCGAATTGCCGTTCAAGGTGGGCGCAGGCTGGCGCATCCAGGTGGCGGACTTCCGCAACTACGCCAGCTTTGTCACGCTCGACTACACGGATGGCCCGCAACCGGTCGTCTACCAGGGCGTCGCCGTCACCCTGGACAGTTTGAAGTGCCAGTTGCTGCGCGACGACGACGCCATCGCCAAAAGCGCCGGCAAGTACCGCGGCAAGCTCGATGCGCTCGACTGCCCTTCCTGCGGCAACGGCATCCACTATGTGCCCGGCGCGGCGGCGCAGCTCGTGTGCCCCGCCTGCCACGCGCAGCTCGACGCCAGCGGTCCGGAAGCGCAGGTGCTGGCCATCGGCAAGCAAGTGCACGACAACGCCGACATCTCCCTGGAACTGGGCGCCAGCGCGAAGATCAGCAATGTGGACTTCACGGTCATCGGCATGATGCGCCGCGCCGACGACGAAGGCAGCGAGTGGAACGAATATCTGCTGTACAACGCGCGCGCCGGCTTCTTCTGGCTGGTGGAGACGGACGATGGCTGGTCGCGCTCGAACGTGCTGCCGAACTGGCCCAACTGGGCGTCGCTGGACGCCGATACCTGCACGCTCGATGGCGCCACCTACCGCAAACTGTATGACTACGGCTCGCAGGTCGTGTATGCGGCGGGCGCCTTCAACTGGAAGGTGGCCGTCGGCGACAGCACGCATGTGCATGAATTCGAACAGGGACAGACCAAGCTGGCGGCCGAGATCACCGGCGAGGAAATGACCTGGTCGCGCTCCGTGCCCGTCGCCTATGACCAGATGGCCGCCTGGTTCGGCGCCGCCTTCCATGGCGGCGACCAGGTGCGGAATATCCAGCTCAGTCACCGCGGCATCGCCAAGGTCTTCATCGTCATCGTGCTGGTGCTGAATGCGATCCCGATGTTCGTCTCATTCTCCAGCACCTTGATGTGGAGTTTGCTGGGCTGCCTGGCGCTGTTCCTGCCTGCCGCTTTTCTCGACAAGAATGCAAAGAATCCCCCATGAGTAAATACGTGATCTATGCCCTGATGGTGACCTTCAGTGTCACGGCCGCCAACTGGGTCCGCATGTTCAAGGTGGCCGGCAGCAGCAGCGGCAGCAGCTGGAGTTCGCGCACGGGCAGCGGCGGCGGCAGCTATGGCGGCGGCTCCAGCGGCGGCAGCCACAAATAAGCATGGCGTCCACACCGCATCTGCCCCTGGGCACCCATCTGCTGGCCGACCTGTCGGGCATCGCGCCGGAGCCTCTGCGCGACGGCGCCGAGCTCGAGCGCCTGCTGCGCGACGCCGCCATCGCGGCCGGCGCGCAAGTGCTGCACGGCCATTTCCACAGCTTTGGCCCGGGTCAGGGCGTCACGGGCGTGCTGCTGCTGGCCGAATCGCACATCTCGCTGCATACCTGGCCCGAGGTCGGCTTTGCCGCCGTCGACATCTTCATGTGCGGTGCGGCGCGGCCGCAGCTGGCGCTCGACATCATCAAGGAGGCACTGCAGGCCGCGCATTGCCAGCTGCAATCCATACGCCGTGCGCCGCCCGGGCATTCCTAGCGTCGCTGGTGGATCGCGTGGGGATCGCTTACACTGTCGGCTCATTCCCCCAACCGTGACTCCCATGCGCCGTTCCGCCCTCCTTGCCCTGCCCCTGCTGCTGCTGGTTTCCGCCTGCGATGACTACACGGCGTCCAGCCTGTACCAGGCCACCACGCCCGAGTGCAAGACGTGGACGGAGGGCTCGCGTTTCGAGCTGCCGCGCGGTATCAGCATCTACGCCACGCCGCCCGTCACCCTGAAGGAAGGCGGCACGGAGCTGGCGCTGATCTTTACCTTGCCCGTCGGTACGCAAGCCAGTTTTACTCGCCTGTCCTTCCTGCTGGAAGAACCGAAACAGCCGCCCTTCGCGCAAGCCAAGATACTCACCATATACCAGCGCGGCATGAACCAGAAGGCGGAGATCGTCGACGTCATCGAGCAGCTGCCCATCATGTTTTCCGCCGTCGGCAACAGCAAGGAAACGCAATGGCGCCTGCGATTGCAACTGCCGCGCCAGCTGCCGCAGCGCTTCGATCTGTCGATGCCCGACATGCTCGTCGGCGGCAAGCGCTATCCGGTGCGCACGTTTACGTACCGCTATTTCCCCGAACGCCAGGCTTACGGCATGTGCAGCTGAGCCACACCCTCTGTTGACGGCGGCGCAGGCCGCTGGCACACTGGCGTTTTCCATCACACAACAGGAGTAGACAACATGCGCCATTCGGATACTGCCGTGCTGTCGGCTGCCTGATCACCGTTTTTCCCCGCTAAGTTTTTTAGCCCGCACTTCCCCATACGCTGATCGCGTAGCCGACTTCCCCTTCTTTCGTGCCAGTCATCGCGACTGGCGGTGCCTGCACGCGCAGGCTACACGTCCGCACGCGGACGACAGAATCTGGAATCACGCTACCATGATCGCATTCGATTTTGCACAACTACGCCTTATCGGGCTGCAGCAGGCCATCGCCAGCGCAGCCACCCAGCTCGACATCTCTTCCCCCGCCGCGCAGCTGATGCGCGTTTGCGCCGTGCACCGCGACAGCATCATTGTGCACGATGGCCTCCTGGAACAGCCGGCGCAGATCCTGCCGCGCCTGCTGCACGACTTGCAGGCGCAGGACACCATCCTCACGGTGGGCGACTGGGTCGCCGCCGAAGCCGATGGTCACGGCACGCTGTGGATAACGGCGCACTTATCCCCAGTCACGCAGATCGCGCGGAGCGGCAATGACGGCCGGCGCCAACTGCTTGCCAGCAATGTCAATACGGCCCTGCTGGTGATGGGACTGGACGAGGATTTCAATCCGCGCCGCCTGGAGCGCTATCTGGCCATCGTGCTGGCGGCCCAGGTCAGCCCCGTAGTGGTGCTGAGCAAGGCCGACGTGGCCGACGACGTGCCGGGCAAGCTGGCGCAGCTCAGACAGCGCCTGCCGCCCCACGTGCCCCTGTTTGCCATCGATACGCGCCATGCGTATGACGTGGCCATCCTGGAACCGTGGTTGGGTGCAGGCCAGACCCTGGTGCTGCTCGGTTCATCGGGCGCCGGCAAGTCCAGCCTGACCAATACCTTGTGCGCGGTGGAGCAGGCAACCAACGGCGTGCGCCATGGCGACGGGCGCGGCCGCCACACGACGACGGCCCGCTCGCTGCACCTGTGCGCCAGCGGCGCCTGCATCATCGACACGCCGGGGCTGCGCAGCTGGCGCGCCGATGCCGATGCGCAGACCCTGGCGGCCACCTTTGACGACATCGCGGCGCTGGCGGCGGCGTGCCAGTTCCGCGATTGCCGGCATGCGAGCGAACCCGGTTGCGCCGTGCGCGGCGCCGTCGATGGGGACCGCCTGCGCAATTATCACAAGCTGCTGCGCGACGCGCGCCGCATCGACGAGACGCCGCTCGAGCGCATTGCCGCGCGCGCCAGGTGGAAGACGGTATTGAAGGCGGGACTGGAAAGGGGAAAGGACAAGCGCCGCTGATTTTTACTGAAATTCGTTTGCTGAAAAAAAAGGCAGCCCGAAGGCTGCCTTTCTTGCGCGGCGCAGTGATTACATCTTGCGCAGCTTCTGGATCGCTGCCAGCTGCGCAATTGCGCTGGCCAGCTCGGCTTGCGCTTGCGCGTAGTCGATGCCCGAATCCTTGTTGTGGATATTTTCTTCCGCCAACTTCTTCGCTTCCAGCGCTTTCGCTTCGTCGAGGTCGTGACCGCGGATCGCGGTATCGGCCAGGACAGTCACGGTATCCGGTTGCACTTCCAGCAGGCCGCCGGCAACGAAGACGAACTCTTCTTCAGCCTGGCCGACTACCTTGATGCGGACCGCGCCCGGACGGATGCGGGTAATCAAAGGCGTGTGGCGTGGGTAGATACCCAGCTCGCCCTGTTCACCCGGCAACGCGACGAATTCTGCTTCGCCTGAAAAAATCAGTTCTTCAGCGGAAACCACGTCAACGTGAATTGTGTGTGCCATGTGTGTCCTATCGGGTTGAAGAACCCCGCCTTCTGAGGGGCGGGGTTAGGCCCAGACTTAACTTAGTTAAGTTTCTTGGCTTTTTCGATTGCTTCTTCGATCGTGCCGACCATGTAGAACGCTTGTTCCGGCAGGTGATCGAGTTCGCCCGAAGCGATCATTTTGAAGCCCTTGATCGTGTCTTTGAGCGAAACGTATTTACCAGGCGCGCCGGTAAAGACTTCAGCGACGTGGAAAGGCTGCGACAGGAAACGCTGCATCTTACGTGCGCGGGCGACCAGCAGTTTGTCTTCCGGTGCCAGCTCGTCCATACCCAGAATCGCGATAATGTCGCGCAATTCCTTGTAGCGTTGCAGGGTCGTTTGCACGGCACGCGCGGTGTCATAGTGCTCTTGACCAACGATCAACGGATCCAGCTGACGCGAGGTCGAATCCAGTGGGTCCACGGCTGGGTAGATACCCAGGGAAGCGATGTCACGCGACAGCGCAACGGTCGAATCCAAGTGAGCAAACGTGGTAGCAGGCGACGGATCGGTGTAATCATCGGCTGGAACGTAGACGGCCTGGATCGAGGTGATCGAACCGGTCTTGGTCGACGTAATACGCTCTTGCAGACGGCCCATTTCTTCAGCCAGGGTCGGTTGGTAACCCACAGCCGACGGCATACGGCCCAGCAGTGCCGAGACTTCGGTACCAGCCAGCGTAAAGCGGTAGATGTTGTCGACGAAGAACAGAACGTCTTTGCCTTCATCACGGAACGATTCAGCGATCGTCAGGCCGGTCAGCGCGACGCGCAGACGGTTACCTGGCGGTTCATTCATCTGACCGTAGACCATCGCGACTTTGGAGTTCTCTGGGTTTTCCAGATCAACCACTTTCGCGTCAGCCATCTCGTGGTAGAAGTCGTTACCTTCACGAGTACGCTCACCAACACCGGCGAACACGGACACGCCGCTGTGCGCTTTGGCGATGTTGTTAATCAGTTCCATCATGTTCACGGTCTTGCCTACGCCAGCGCCGCCGAACAGACCGACTTTACCGCCTTTTGCAAACGGGCAAACCAGGTCGATCACCTTGATGCCGGTTTCCAGCAGTTCTTGCGATGGCGACAGTTCGTCGTATGCAGGAGCGGTGCGGTGGATCGACGCGATCTGCTCGTGCGACACGGGGCCGCATTCGTCGATCGGGTTGCCCAGCACGTCCATGATGCGACCCAGGGTTGCTTTACCGACTGGCACCATGATAGGTTTGCCGGTGTTCTGGATCATCATGCCGCGACGCAGGCCATCGGACGAGCCGAGTGCAATGGTACGGACAATGCCGTCACCCAACTGCTGTTGTACTTCCAGGGTCAGTTCCGAGCCTGCCATCTTCAAGGCATCAAATACCTTAGGCATCGCGTTGCGGGGAAACTCAACGTCCACCACAGCGCCGATACACTGAACGATTTTGCCATCAGCCATGTTCGTTCCTTCAATATAGTTAAATTCGTTTAAACCGCAGCCGCACCGGCGACGATTTCGGAGAGTTCTTTGGTAATCGCAGCTTGGCGGGTCTTGTTGTAGATCAGCTTCAATTCGCCGATCACACTACCCGCGTTGTCGCTTGCAGCTTTCATCGCGACCATCCGTGCCGATTGCTCGGACGCCAGATTCTCCGCGACTGCCTGGTACACCAGCGCTTCTACATAGCGCTCCAGCAATTCGTCGATGATGCTTTGTGCATCCGGCTCGTAGATGTAATCCCACGAGTGTGCGCTCTTGTCGGCGACCATCTTGTCGGCCGTCAGGGGCAGCAATTGCTCCACGACTGGTTCCTGTTTCATCGTGTTGATGAATTTGGTGTAGCACAGGTACACTGCATCGATCTTGCCTGCCTGGAACTCTTCGAGCATGACCTTGACGGGTCCGATCAGTTTGTCCAGGTGGGGCGTATCACCGGTCTGAATGGCAGAGGCGACGATCTTGACGCCGATGCGATTCAAAAAACCCAAACCCTTGTTACCGATGGCAACTGCTTCAACCCGGTTGCCAGCTGCTTCCAGCTCGCGCGACTTCGACGTCACCTGGCGCAGGATGTTGGTGTTCATGCCGCCGCACAGACCCTTGTCGGTCGTGACAACGATGAAACCCACTGCCTTCGCTTGCGTACCCTGGGCAGCTGCCAGGAACGGGTGCGTGTATTCCGGATTGGCATTCGCCAGATTGGCGGCGATATTCCGAATCTTGTCACTGTAGGGACGAGCGGCCCGCATCCGGTCTTGCGCCTTGCGCATTTTGGACGCGGCGACCATTTCCATCGCCTTGGTGATCTTCTTCGTATTCTCTACGCTCTTGATCTTGCCTCGTATCTCTTTGCTTGATGCCATGAGTCCTTACTCCTTCTGCGCGTAGGGCGGCGCCTCACTCGAGGTGGGCGCCGCCTGGCCGCTTAATATGCGCCGGATTTCTTGAAATCAGCAATGGCCGCCGACAGAGTTGCTTCGCTGTCTTTGTCGAGTTGCTTGGTTTCTTCGATCTTGGCCAGCAGAGCAGCTTGCTTGGTCTTCATGTAAGCGTGGACACCAGCTTCGAACGACAGCACTTGCTTGACTGGCACGTCGTCCATGAAGCCTTTGTTCACCGAGAACAGCGATACGGCCATCAGCGAGATCGACAGTGGCGAGTATTGGGCTTGCTTGAGCAATTCCGTTACGCGGGCACCACGGTCCAGCTGCTTGCGGGTCGATTCATCGAGGTCCGAAGCGAACTGCGCAAACGCGGCCAGTTCACGGTACTGCGCCAAGTCGGTACGGATACCGCCGGACAGGTTTTTGATGACCTTGGTCTGGGCGGCGCCACCGACGCGCGATACGGAAATACCGGCGTTAATTGCAGGACGGATACCGGCATTGAACAGCGAGGTTTCCAGGAAGATCTGACCGTCGGTAATCGAAATCACGTTGGTTGGAACGAATGCGGACACGTCGCCAGCTTGCGTTTCAATGATCGGCAGTGCCGTCAGGGAACCGGTCTTGCCTTTGACGGCGCCGTCGGTGAACTTCTCGACGTAGTCGGCGTTCACGCGTGCTGCGCGTTCCAGCAGACGGCTGTGCAGGTAGAACACGTCGCCTGGGTACGCTTCGCGACCTGGTGGACGGCGCAGCAGCAGCGAGATTTGACGGTATGCAACAGCTTGTTTGGACAGATCATCGTAGACGATCAGTGCATCTTCACCGCGGTCACGGAAGTATTCGCCCATGGCGCAACCGGAGTACGGCGAGATGTATTGCATGGCGGCCGATTCCGAAGCGGAAGCGGCGACAACGATGGTGTATTCCATCGCGCCGTGCTGTTCCAGCGAGCGCACGATGTTCTTGATCGACGAGGCTTTTTGGCCAATCGCGACGTAGATACATTTCATGCCCTGGCCTTTTTGATTGATGATCGCATCAATCGCCACAGCCGACTTGCCGGTTTGACGGTCGCCGATGATCAGTTCGCGCTGGCCGCGGCCAACTGGAACCATCGCATCGATCGACTTCAGGCCGGTTTGCATCGGTTGCGAAACGGATTCACGGGCGATCACGCCCGGTGCGATTTTTTCAATCGCGGCCGTCAATTTGGTTTCGATGGCGCCTTTGCCGTCGATCGGCTGACCCAGCGCGTTGACAACGCGGCCGAGCAGCTCAGGACCGACTGGCACTTCCAGAATGCGGCCGGTGCATTTCACCGTGTCGCCTTCGGAGATGTGCTCGTAGGCACCCAGAATCACGGAACCGACGGAGTCGCGTTCCAGATTCATTGCCAGGCCAAACGTGTTGCCTGGGAATTCCAGCATCTCGCCTTGCATCACGTCCGACAAACCGTGGATGCGGCAGATACCGTCGGCGACGGAAATAACCGTGCCTTGATTACGCACTTCAGCGCCGCCGTCAAGACCTTGGATCCGGCTCTTGATCAACTCGCTGATTTCAGATGGGTTGAGTTGCATACTAACTCCTAAAAGTGTTTCTCTCAGCTTGCGCGAGGGGTAAGGGTCTGTCTAAGCTGGCCTGCCGAAGCGCGTGTCTTACGACACCAGTGCAGCGTGCAGTTGCTGCAACTTGGCGCGCACCGAGGTATCGAGCACCTGGTCGCCAACGACCACGCGCACGCCGCCGAGCAGCGATGGATCCACTGTGACGGCAGGGTTGAGCTTACGACTGAATTTCTTTTCCAGCGTTGCGACCAGCTCGGCCGTTTGGCCTTCGCTCAGATCGAAAGCGCTCGTGATCTCGGCGTCAGCCGCACCTTCCAGGCCATTTTTCAAGGCATGGAATTGCGCGCCGATTTCCGGCAGCAGGCTGATGCGGCCATTTTCGATCAACATCGTGACGAAGTTTTTCACTTCCTCATTGAGCGGCGATTTCAACAACGACAGGATGGTGGCGGCGACGTCGCTTTCCGAAACTTTCGGATTGCGCGCGTACGCCTGTACCTCGGGGTGGCTACCGATCTGTGCCAGTTCGGACACCAGCTCGGACCACGCCGCGAGGTTGCTTGACTCCTTACCAGCTTGGGCTACGCGGAACAAAGCTTCCGCGTAGGGACGGGCGACGGTTGCGAGTTCTGCCATGATTACAGCTCGACAGCAAGACGCTGCAACATTTCGGCGTGAGCCGTAGCGTTAACTTCACGCTTCAAGATCTGCTCGGCACCCTTGACAGCCAGGTCAGCCACCTGAGCGCGCAATTGTTCGCGTGCTTTCGACAGTTGCTGTTCGGCGTCCGACTGGGCTTGCGCAATGATACGCGCAGCTTCAGCTTGTGCATTTTGCTTGATCTCTTCAGCAACCAGCTGCGCGCGCTTTTCAGCGTCCGCAACGCGTTGCGACGCTTCTTCACGTGCACTGTTCAATGCCTCTTGCGCACGCTTTTCAGCGACTGCCATCGAAGCTTGACCTTGATCGGCCGCAGCCAATCCATCCGCGATTCGTTTGGCACGCTCATCCAGCGCATTGTTCAGCGCTGGAAATACGAACTTCATCGAGAACCAGACCAACACCGCGAAGGTGATCATCTGGCCGATGAGCGACATATTGATGTCCATACCTTTGCTCCTAACTAAAAGTTTCTCCTAGGGTTGGAGCGAATTACTGAGCAACAGCCGTCAGAGCGGACAGGAACGGGTTAGCGAACGTGTACAGCAGAGCAACACCAACGCCGATCATCGAAATAGCATCCAGCAGACCAGCGATAACGAACAGTTTGGTTTGCAGTTGTGGCATCAGTTCTGGTTGACGTGCCGAAGCTTCCAGGAATTTGCCACCCAAGATAGCGAAGCCCAGAGCGGTGCCGATTGCGGCCAGGCCGATGATGATTGCTGCTGCCAGAACGGTCATGCTTTGTACTTGTGCGATCAGAGCTTGCATAAAATTCTCCTAAATTTAAAAACGAAAGATACTAAAAAAACAAAATATAAAGTTAATGATTAATGTTTCTCAACCGCAAGGCTCAGATACACAACCGTCAACGCCATAAACACAAAAGCTTGCAAAGTTACAATCAAGATATGGAAAATTGCCCATGGACCACCCAACGCCCACTGTGCCCACCAAGGCAACAACGCGATCAAGATGAAAATCAGTTCGCCGGCATACATATTGCCGAACAGTCGCAGCGACAGGGAGATCAGTTTTGCAACCAGCTCAACCATTTGCAGCAAGAAATTGACAGGTGCCAGGGCGATCGTGCCGATCAGGCCGCTCGCATGGAACGGTGCCGTGAACAGTTCCTTGATCCAGCCGCCCAGGCCCTTGGCCTTGATCGAGAAGGCGATCACGCACAGCACGACCGACAGCGACATGGCGAAGGTGTGGTTGACGTCGGCGGTCGGCACGGCGCGCAGTTTATGCACGCCAAACCAGCTCAGAATCTTCGGCAACAGGTCAACCGGCAGGAAGTCCATCGCGTTCAGCAACCAGACCCACACAAAAATAGTGATGGCCAGCGGCGCGATGACCTTGCTTTTCGCGTGGAAGGCCCCATTAATAGTGTCATTGACGATTTCCATGACCATTTCGACGAAGTTTTGCAACTTGCCGGGGACACCAGCCGTCGCGCGGCGCGACGCCATATAGAAAACAGCCAGGAAAACAAAGCCCAGAATGGCCGAAATCCAGAACGTATCCAGATTGATCATGCCGTCGGCACTTCTCAGGTGGGCCAGATGGTGACTGATGTATTCTGTGGCGTTGGCCGGGGCAGCATGGCCCGCTTCAATAGCGTGTTCTGTGGTCATAATGAATTTAGATTTGTCGTTTCAGAGCTCAACAGGCCCCAAAACCAATGATTAAACAGCGAGCAATGAAAACCAGTATGCTAAGGTTGCCACCGCGAAACCCAAGATCAGCCATAACCAGGCGGCCGACTGAAACAACACCAGTGCCAATATAAACAGCACCGCTGTGATAAATATTTTCACCACTTCTGCGCGCAAATGCGCCCGGAATGCCTTATTGGCGTCGCTAGAACCGCGAACTACCAACAGGGCATACACCAGGCTACCGATGACTGCGATAGCGCCGCCGTATGCGGCGGACCAGCCTCTGACACTGCCACCGAAAAACAGGGTGACCGTGGCAAAACTGATAGCGATTGCTAGCTGCAAGGCAACTACTTTGTAGACTGGCTTGGCAATACTTTGTTGTGAATCACTCAATTGCCAAGTTCCCAGAAAAATCTACACACGCAAAGACACGGGATTATAGTTGGCTTTGATCTATAGAGTCAAACGTTGCTGCACCGCAGCAGGGCAATTGCTGCGTGAAACTGACGCTTTACCGACTATTCGCCGCCATTTGCACCACTATATGGCAAAGCCGCTTGTCTGGCCGCTCCCAGCCGTGTTATCAAGGAATCACGTGGTGCATCCGGAAAGCATGGCCCGATTGTCCACACCCGCATGGCCCCTGTCTTTGCAGCTTGCTATTTAACCACGCAAGCGGGTCAACAAACCATCCAGTACGTCAAGATCGGCAAAATCAATCACCAATTGGCCACGGCCCTTGTTGCCCATCTTGAACACCACGGGCGTGGCCAGCGCATCGGACAGCTCTTCTTCCAGGCGCGCGATGTCGCCCGACTTTTCCTTTTGCCGCGGCTCGACCGGGTTGGCCGCTTCCTCGACTGTGCGGGTAACGAGCTTTTCCGTTTCGCGCACGGACAGGCGCTTGGCCACGACCTGATTGGCCAAGGTGATCTGGCTGGCCGCATCGACGGCTAGCAGCGCGCGCGCATGGCCCATGTCGATATCGCCGGCCATCAGCATGGTTTGCACGGGAGCGGCCAGGTTCATCAAACGCAACAGGTTCGACACGGCGCTGCGCGAGCGTCCCAGCGCAGTGGCCGCTTGCTCATGCGTAAAACTGAAGTCGGCGATCAGGCGGTGAATGCCCTGCGCTTCTTCCAATGGATTGAGGTCTTCGCGCTGGATATTCTCGATCAGCGCCATGGCCGCGGCGGCCAGGTCGTCCACATCGCGCACCAGCACCGGCACTTCCGTCAGGCCGGCCAGTTGCGAGGCGCGGAAACGGCGTTCGCCGGCGATGATTTCATATTTGACAAGTCCGCTCAAGGTGTCTTGCCCGATCGGGCGCACCAGGATCGGCTGCATCAGCCCTTGCGCCTTGATCGAGGCGGCCAGTTCGTTCAAGGCCCCCTCGTCCATGCGCGTGCGCGGCTGGTATTTGCCCGCTTGCATTTGCGACACGGGCAAGTTCGACGGTTGATTCGTGTCCGGACTGGCGAAGTCGCCACCTCCGCCGCCCAACAGGGCGTCGAGTCCGCGACCCAATCCTTTTAATTTTTTCGTAGCCATGCTGTCCTAATCGTGTTTTCAGAGTAAGCGCTTACATCATGAAGTGCAAACGCCCGCCCCTTGTTTACATATGTTTGATGCGTTCGACCATCTCGGCGCCGAAGGCGATATACGCCTGGGCACCTTTCGAGCTGGGGTCGAAGGTCACGCCAGGCAGGCCGTACGACGGCGCTTCGGCCAGACGTACGTTGCGCGGAATGATGGTATTGAACACCTTGTCGCCGAAGTGCTGTTCCAGCTGGGCCGACACCTGTTGCGATAATGTCATGCGTGGATCGAACATCACGCGCAGCAAGCCGATGATCTTCAGATCCGGGTTCAGGTTCGCATGCACCTTCTTGATGGTGTTGACCAGGTCGGACAAGCCTTCCAACGCGTAGTACTCGCACTGCATCGGGATGATCACGCCATGCGCGGCGCACAGGCCGTTCAAGGTCAGCATCGATAATGCCGGTGGGCAATCTACCAAGATGAAATCGTATTCGCCGTCCACTTCGGCCAGCGCATCCTTGAGGCGGCGTTCGCGGTTGTCCAGTTCGACCATCTCCACTTCCGCGCCGGCCAGCTCGCGGTTCGACGGCAAGACATCGAAGCGCCCCGCTTCCGAACGCTGGCGTGCCGTCTTGACATCGGACTCGCCCAGCATCACTTCATAGGTCGACGCCTTCAGGCCGGCCTTGTTGATGCCGGCGCCCATGGTCGCATTGCCCTGCGGGTCGAGGTCGACCAGCAGCACGCGCTGGTTCAACTTGGCCAGACCGGCGGAGAGGTTGACGCTTGTTGTGGTTTTACCAACACCACCCTTTTGATTTGCTACACAAAAAATTTTGGCCATGTATCTTCTAGTTGTAAAGAGATGCAAACTTCATCATGCGCCCCGGCATTGGACCGAAACGATTTATACTATTTATTTAATTTATACGATATAAATCGTTTATACGGTTTATATTATTTATACGGTATAAACTGTTTATATCATTTATTTTCGACTTTTAAATTCTTGCTATAAAGACCAGATGACGCTCTGCATTTAGCCCTGGCACCTGGATAGCGCGTAATTCCCTCACTTTCCAGTCTGCCGGCAATCGCTCTCTCTCGTCTGGCGGTGCCACCCCTTTCAAGGCGATATATTGCCCGCCCTCGGCCAGCACGTGGTTCGACCAGTTGACGAAGTCGGACAGGTCTGCAAAGGCGCGCGAGGTGATCACGTCGAATTTCTGCTGCACTTCCAGCTGTTCCACCCGTTTCGTGTACACGGTGACGTTGCTCAGGCCCAGTTCGGCCTTCACTTGCGTCAAGAATGCCGTCTTTTTATGCACGGTATCGATCATCGACACCTTGATATCGGGCCGCGCGATGGCCAGGACCATGCCCGGCAAGCCGCCACCGGCGCCCACGTCGAGCACATTCTTTGCATCCGCGAACGCCGGCACGGCGGCCAGCGAATCGAGCACATGCAGGGTCAGCATCTGCATAGGATCGCGCACCGACGTCAGGTTGTACACACTATTCCATTTGGCCAGCAAGGCCAGGTAATCGAGCAGTTTTTCCGTCTGATCCGCGCTCAGGTCCAGCCCCAGCGCGGCGATGCCTTCATTCAAAATGGGGGCCAATGCGGCCCGGTCAAACTGCTTCATTCAACAACCTCGTCCTTTAAAGTGGTGGTCTGCGCGGCGCCAAAGCCGCGCTTTTTCAGGTGCACCAGCAGCAGCGAAATGGCCGCCGGCGTCACGCCCGAAATGCGCGATGCCTGGCCCAGGGTTTCCGGGCGCTGCTTGTCGAGTTTTTGCCGCACTTCGACCGACAGTGCGCCGATATCGAGGTAATTGAAACCTTCCGGCAAGGCCAGGTTTTCATAGTGTTCGTGGCGCTCGATTTCCTTGCTCTGGCGCTCGATGTAGCCCGCATATTTGAGCTGGATTTCCACCTGTTCGCGCACGGCGGGATCCATCACGCCGGGACCGGCCAGGGCCTGGCCTTCCATGCCCGTCATGCTCATCAAGGTGTCGTAGGCGACGTTCGGGCGGCACAGCAAGTCCGCCAGCGAGTACTCGCGTTCGATGGCCTGGCCCACGATACGTTCCGATTCGGCGGCCGCCAGGATGCGCGGATTGACCCACGTGGAACGCAGGCGCTGCAATTCCAGCGCCACCGCTTCGCGCTTGGTCTCGAACGCTTGCCATTGGGCGTCGCCGACGCAGCCCAAAGTGCGGCCGATTTCCGTCAGGCGCATGTCGGCATTGTCTTCGCGCAGGCTCAAACGGTATTCGGCACGGCTGGTGAACATGCGGTACGGTTCCTGCACGCCCTGAGTGATCAGATCGTCGACCAGCACGCCCAGATAGGCCTCGGAGCGGCCTGGTACCCAGACTTCCTTGTCCTGCGTCAGCAAGGCCGCATTCAGGCCCGCCAGCATGCCTTGCGCGGCCGCTTCTTCGTAGCCGGTGGTGCCGTTGATCTGGCCGGCGAAGAACAGGCCGGCGACGGCCTTCGTTTCCAGCGACGCCTTCAAGCCGCGCGGGTCGAAATAATCGTATTCGATGGCGTAGCCAGGACGCAGGATATGGGCGTTTTCCATGCCCTTCATCGACTGCACCAGGGCGATCTGCACGTCGAATGGCAAGCTCGTGGAAATGCCGTTCGGATAGAACTCATGCGTCGTCAAGCCTTCCGGCTCGAGGAAGATCTGGTGCGATTCCTTGCCCGAGAAACGGTGGATCTTGTCTTCGATCGAGGGGCAATAACGGGGGCCCACGCCTTCGATCACGCCCGTGTACATGGGGCTGCGGTCCAGGCCGGCGCGGATGATGTCGTGCGTCTGGCTATTCGTGTGCGTGACCCAGCACGGCACCTGGCGCGGGTGCATGGCCGTGTTGCCCATCACGGAAAACACAGGCACGGGATCGAGGTCGCCCGCCTGTTCCTGCATGACGGAAAAGTCGATCGTACGGCCATCGATGCGCGGCGGCGTCCCCGTTTTCAAACGGCCCTGCGGCAGCTTCAGCTCTTTCAGGCGGGCCGACAGCGAGATGGCGGGCGGGTCGCCGGCACGGCCAGCCGAATAATTATTCAAGCCCACGTGGATCTTGCCGTCGAGGAAAGTACCGGCCGTCAGCACGACGGCGCGCGCAAGAAACTTCAAGCCGATCTGCGTCACGGCGCCGACGACCCGGTCGCCTTCGACGATCAGATCATCGACCGCTTGCTGGAACAGCCACAGATTCGGCTGGTTTTCCAGGCGCGTGCGGATGGCGGCCTTGTACAAAATACGGTCGGCCTGGGCGCGCGTGGCGCGGACTGCCGGGCCTTTCGAGGAGTTCAGGATGCGAAACTGAATGCCGGATTCGTCGGTGGCAATCGCCATCGCGCCGCCCATGGCATCGACTTCCTTGACCAGATGGCCCTTGCCGATGCCACCGATGGAGGGGTTGCACGACATCTGGCCCAGTGTCTCAATATTATGCGTGAGCAATAGCGTCTTCTGCCCCATACGGGCGGAAGCGAGGGCCGCCTCGGTACCGGCGTGACCACCGCCGACAACGATGACGTCGAATTCTGTAGGAAATAACATGATAAATAGGTAACAGTGCAAGTAAAAATGCGGGAAGAGAGCTCCGATTATAGAGTCTTTTTGCAAGCGCAACCTTCCACGGGCCAATTTTTGCTTAATTTTTACTCAGCAAGGGCAAGTCAGCGGCGATTTTTGTTTCACGTGGAACACGCAGCGGTGCCAGGACAGGGCCCGCGCTGGGGCTGCGGCATCCGGCAATGTTTGCTACAATTGCCGCATCGTCCGCATCCGTGGCCACGCCTGTGGCCATCGTGACGATCATCCAGGAGGACGGCCTCCCCCATCATGGGCACACACCGGGACGGCCCGCTCTGTATAAGGAGCCGCCATGGCCTGGATACTATTACTCATTGCCGGCATGTTTGAAGTCGTGTGGGCATACTCAATGAAACTCTCCGAGGGTTTCACCAAACTCACTCCCTCCGTCCTTACCATCGTCATGATGATCGCCAGCTTCGGCTTGCTGTCGCTGGCCATGCGCACCCTGCCCTTGGGCACGGCCTATACGATCTGGACGGGCATCGGCGCCGTCGGCGCCTTTATCGTCGGCATCGTTTTTCTGGGCGAGCAAGTCAACATCCTGCGCGTGTGCGCCGCCGTCCTCATCGTGTGCGGCATCGTGCTGATGAAACTGTCGTCGAGCCACTGAGAGGAATCCCCATGCTCCTCGAAAACTATTTTCCCGTTCTGCTGTTCATTCTGATCGGCATCCTCGTCGGTATCGTGCCCATGCTGCTGGGGCGCGCGCTCGGTCCGCACAAACCGGATGCACAAAAACTGTCGCCGTACGAATGCGGCTTCGAAGCATTCGGCGACGCGCGCATGAAGTTCGACGTCCGCTTCTATCTGGTCGCCATTCTGTTCATCCTGTTCGATATCGAAGTCATCTTTCTGATGCCGTGGGCGGCCAATGTCAACGAACTGGGCCAGGTCGGTTTCTGGGCCGTCATGGGCTTTCTCGCCGTGCTGACCATCGGGCTAGTGTACGAGTGGAAAAAAGGCGCGCTGGACTGGGAGTAAGCGACGGATCAGGTTCCACGTGAAACAGGCGCGGGGCTGGAAAGCGGAGTAAGCTTGGCTTCTGTCCTTACTGTCAGGAGTCTGCATGTCCGCCTTCCAGTTCCGCACCGTGCCCCATCTGATCGTTGAACCGGGTGCCGCCGCCCAGCTGGGCACGCACATCGCCCATCACTTTCCCAGCGTGCGCCGCGCCCTGCTCGTCACCGACGCGGGCTTTTTGCGCACGGGCCTGGCCGATGCTCCCTTGCACAGCTTGCAGTCGGCCGGCATCGAAGTCCACGTGTTTTCCGACGTGCAAGCCGATCCGCCCGAAGCCATCGTACTGGCCGGCGTGGCCCAGGCGCAGATGTTTCACGTGGAACTGATTATCGGCCTCGGTGGCGGCAGCTCGCTGGACGTGGCCAAGCTGATCGCCGTGCTGGCACCGGGCCACCAGGAACTGGCGCAACTGTATGGCATCGGCAATGTTCACGGCCAGCGCCTGCCCCTCGTGCAATTGCCGACCACAGCCGGCACGGGCTCGGAAGTCACCCACATCGCCATCGTCACCACGGGCGCCACCAGCAAGATGGGTGTGGTCGCGCCGCAACTGTATGCGGACCTGGCCATCCTCGACGCCAGCCTGACCCTCGGTTTGCCGCCCGCCGTGACGGCCGCCACCGGCATCGACGCCATGGTGCATGCGATCGAAGCGTACACCAGTCGCCTGCTGAAAAATCCCTTGTCCGACATGCTGGCCACGCAAGCGCTGTCGCTACTCTCCAATAACCTGGTCACCGCCTGCCGCGATGGCAGCAACGTGCCGGCGCGGCAAGCCATGCTGCTGGGCGCCATGCTGGCCGGCCAGGCGTTTGCCAATGCGCCCGTGGCCGCCGTGCATGCGCTCGCCTATCCCATCGGGGGACTGTTCCACGTGCCACACGGCCTGTCGAATGCGCTGGTGCTGCCGCACGTGCTGCGTTTTAATCTGTCCCATGCGGCGCCCCTGTATGCGCAACTTGCCACCATCCTGCAGCCCGGCATCGCGGGCAGCGAGGAAGCGCGGGCCGTGGCCCTGATCGAGGCCATGCAGGAAATCGCCGTGGCCACCGGCATAGCGCGCACCCTGCGTGAGGTGGGCATCGCAGCCGGTGACCTGGACCGCCTGGCCGATGAAGCCATGCTGCAGACGCGCTTGCTAGGCAACAATCCCCGGCCCGTCACGCGCGCCGACGCGCGCGCCATCTATGCGGCCGCATTGTGAGCCAGCAGACGGAGTCCGCCAACCCACCCTGCTACACTGCCGCCATGACGCCTCCCGACATCCCCATCCATCCTGACAGCACCAGCTTTCCATACGGTGCCTGTGCAGGCTGCCACGACAGCGCGCCGCTGCCGTTCGCCTTCGAGTATGCGTATCAGCCCATCGTCGACCTGGCCACGCGCAGCATTTATGCGCACGAGGCGCTGGTGCGCGGCCCCAACGGCGAAAGCGCGGCCAGCGTGCTGGCGCAAGTGAACGACGACAACCGCTACCGCTTCGACCAGGCTTGCCGCGTCAAGGCCGTGGCCGGCGCCGCCAGGCTGGGCATGCAGGGATTTCTGTCGATCAACTTCCTGCCCAACGCCGTTTACCGTCCTGAAGTGTGCATCCGCAGTACCCTGGAAGCGGCCAAGCTCCATCGCTTCCCTACCGACAAAATCATCTTTGAAGTGACGGAGGGCGAACGGGTGCAAGACCGTCCGCATCTGGTCGAGATCTTCCGCGCCTACCGGCGCTTCGGCTTCCAGACGGCCATCGACGATTTCGGCGCCGGCTATGCGGGCTTGAACTTGCTGGCCGAATACCAGCCTGACATCATCAAGATCGACATGGATTTGGTGCGCGGCATCGATACGCATGCGCCGCGCCAGGCCATCGTGCGGGCCATCGCCAGCCTGTGCCATGAACTCGGTATCCGCGTGCTGGCCGAAGGCATCGAGACGCGCGCCGAGCGCGATTTTCTTTCCGGCTGCGGCATTTCCCTGATGCAGGGCTACTGGTTTTCCAAGCCCGTCTTCCAGGGACTGGGCGATATTGCCGATACGGCCTGGGAATAAAAACGGCCACGTGAAACGTGGCCGCAAGTTCCACAGACGATACAGCCTAGTTGGGAATATCGACGACAGTCCCCGTCACACTGATGACATTACCGGGCGCCGGCGCCGTGGCGATCGCTGGCACGTTGACATTCGTGATCAGGGTCGACGCATCGGCGCGCGTCACCGTGCGCACCACCTGCGATGGCGGCAGAGCTTGCTTGGCATTCAGATGCGCATACATGGTGTCGAGTGCCCGGTTCAGGTACACGTGCAGCGGCACGATCAGGGTCGGCAAGGCATTGCTGAAGGAATCGAAGTGGTTGGCATTGGTCACCTCGATATAGCGCAGCTGGCTATTCGCTCCTTCCACGGCGGCGTTCAGGCTCACGTAAGCGCGCGACGCGTGATTGACGGGAATCAGCGTGTCGCTGCGGCCGTGCACGATGATGGCAGGCTTGCCATTCAATTTGCCGCTGGCCGCGACCTCGGCCATGCCTGCCCGCACGCGCACGCTTTGCGTGGCCAATGTCCCTTGCAAGTTGGCGCCGCTGACGGTGTCGCGCCCCGTCGCCAGGCTGCGCAGGCACAGGAAGCCGTCGAGCGACTGGTCTGCCAGGCTGTTTGACGGCGACACGCCGGCCGTGTAGACCTTGGCGCCGCCCACGCTGTTCTCGTACACGACATTGCCGAGGATGCCATTTTGTGCGGCAAAGCTGGCCGCCTTTTGTGCCGACGTGAACGCGATCGGATTGCCGCTGCCGTCCGTCTGCGCAAACGTGAAACCGCACACTTTATCGGTCACGGAGAATTTTCCATAGGCATACGCATAGGTGACGGCCACGAGGATGTTCGTGCCCGCATGCGCGGCCTGCAAGGGATCGGAGTCGGGCAACCAGCCATACGCGCGCAAGCGCTGCTTGGAGTCCTCCTGCTGCGCCGCCAGGTCGGCGCCGTTCAATAAGCCCTTGGCGACGAGCGCCGTGCAGCGTCCCGCATTGCCGGCCACCGAGGCGATGCATGGCTGATACAGGGCCGCATAGGTGGCGTAGTCGAACAGCGCGCGGCCGGGATTGGCCACCGCCGCCCCGCCTTGGCGCACGGTGTAGGCGCTCGATGCCGCCGGCTGGACTTGCGGCTCGCTGGCCGCCACGCCGCTGATCAAGCCCCTGGCATCCTGCTCCGCCGCCAGCAAGGCCGAGCCGGCGCCGTTGGAAATGCTCGAGGCGATCGTGATGGTGTTCTTCGGCGTCAGGCGCACGATGCGCGAACTGCCGTCGCGGGCCAGCACGCCATAGCGCTCGTTCAATACGTAATACGCCATCTCGACGGCCTGCAAGGTCACCTTGCCCCAGTCCTTCTCGGGGTTCTGCTGCGAGTGCGCATGCTTGAAAGCGATGCGGTTCGGGTTGGTGCCAGCCCAGGCCAGCCGCTCGGCGTCGCTCAAGTCCGGCGCGAAGAGCGCATTCTTGCCGGCGGCCACCCTGCCTGCCCGCAGGCCGTTCTGCAGGTTGACGCTGTCGTCCTCGAACACATACAAGCCCGTGCCCGAACCCTTGTCGGCATACGCCACGGCGCAGCCTTTTTTCAAGCCCCATTCACCGGAGCTGCCGATGGCGCCGTAGATGCCGCGCGAGCCGCTCGACGTGCCCGTGACGATGCAGGCATGGTCGGGGTCGAAGCTGGCCGGCACCTGCACCATCAAGGTAACATTCTTCTTGCCCGTGCCATCATCGGCATAGGCGATGTATTCACTGCCCGCGACCAGGCCCTCGCCCGTACCCACGTTGCCGGACGCATCCACGTTCGGTCCGTACAGGGTGCCGTAGCCGCTGTTGGCGGCAATGTCGAGCACCGCACGGTAATTGGCGTAAATCGCATTGCGGCGCAGTTCGAGCGGCGTCGGCTGTTCCACGTTCGCATACGCGGGAGTTGCTCCCGCCAGCCCCGTCTTGCCGAGGCCAGCCGTCAGCAGATCGTTCGTCTTGCCGTCGTAGTCGGCCCGCGTGATGGTACCCAGGTAGCCGGGCATCTGGTTCAGTTCTTCCGGCGCATGGTTGCTGCCGCAGGCTGCCAATGCCAGCAAGGTGCACAGACTGCTCCCCGCGCGCATGATCGTCATTTGCATGGTGGTACTCTCCGTTGAAGTAACAGTGGACGCACAATGAAAAACGCCGGACGATCCGTCCGGCGTTGCTTGAAAATCAGACCGCGGCTTTGGCAGCCCTGCCGCCGAAGCGGGCGATGGCTTCGCCGACAATACCGCGCCGGAACATCAGCACGCAGATGACGAAGATCACGCCCGTCACCATGCCCACCGATTCGCCCAGGGTGCCGAACCATTCGATGCCCGTGTGCGTGGCCAGGTAAGTACCAACATCGCCCAGCTTGTTTTCCAGCGCGATGATCAGCACGGCGCCGAGGATGGGGCCGGACAAGGTGCCCATGCCGCCCACCAGGGTCATCAGTACGACCAGGCCCGACATGCCCCAATAGACATCGGTCAGGGTTTCAAAGCCCAGCACCAGGGTCTTGGTGGCGCCGGCCAGTGCGGCCAAGGAAGCGGACAACACGATGGCCATCAGCTTGTACTTGTTGACGTCGTAGCCGAGCGAGATGGCGCGCGGTTCGTTTTCCTTGATCGCCTTGAGCACCTGGCCGAACGGCGAGTGGATGGTGCGCACGATCAGGGCGAAGCCGGCGACAAAGATGGCCAGCACGACGTAGTACAAGACGGTGTCGTTGCCCAGGTCTATCGTGCCGAGCAAGGTTCCACGTGGAACACCTTGCAAGCCATCCTCGCCACCCGTGAACGGCAGTCGCAAGGCCAGGAAGTACACCATCTGCGCCAGCGCCAGGGTGATCATCGTAAAGTAGATGCCCTGGCGGCGGATCGCCAGGCCGCCGATCACCAGGCCCAGCAAGGCCCCCGTGGCGACGCCAGCCAGCAAGCCCAGTTCCGTTGGCCAGCCCCAGGTGCGCAGCGCGTAGCCGGTGACATAACCGGCGCCGCCGAAGAAGGCCGCGTGGCCGAACGACAGCAAACCCGTATAGCCGATCAGCAAGTTGAACGCGCAGGCAAACAGGGCAAAGCACAGCAACTTCATCAGGAAGACGGGATAGCCGTAAAACGGGGCCGCCAACGCCAGCAGCAAGGCAATGGCGTAGCCTACATTCTTATTCATCGTGGTAGCTCCAATACATGACTGATGAGGATTACTTTTCTTTGCCGAACAGGCCGGCGGGACGCAGCAGCAGCACGATGACCATCACCACGAACACCACGGTGGCCGAGCCTTCCGGGTAGAACACGCGGGTCAGGCCCTCGATGACGCCCAGGCCCAGGCCCGTCAGGATGGAACCCATGATGGAACCCATGCCGCCAATCACCACCACGGCAAACACGACGATGATCAGGTTCGAACCCATCAGCGGCGAGACTTGGATGATGGGCGCCGCCAGCACGCCGGCGAAACCGGCCAGCGCCACGCCGAAGCCGAACGTCAACGTCACCATCAGCGGCACGTTGATGCCGAACGCTTCCACCAGTTTCGGGTTTTCCGTGCCGGCCCGCAGGTAGGCCCCTAATTTGGTTTTCTCGATGACGAACCAGGTGGCCAGGCACACGGAGAGCGATGCGATCACCACCCAGGCGCGGTAGTTCGGCAAGATCATGAAACCGAGGTCCGTCGCGCCGGCCAGCGCTTCGGGCACGGCATACGGCTGGCCCGAGACGCCATAGAACGAGCGAAACACGCCTTCCATTATCAGGGTGATGCCGAAGGTCAGCAGCAAGCCATACAGGTGGTCGAGTTTATACAGCCAGCGCAGCATCGTCTTTTCGATCAGGATGCCGACCAGGCCGACGAGGATCGGGGCGATGACGAGCATGGCCCAGTAATTGATGTCGAAATAGCTGAGGCCCATCCAGGCCAGGAAGGCGCCCATCATGTACATGGCGCCGTGCGAGAAATTAATAACGTTAAGCAAGCCGAAGATGACGGCCAGACCGAGGGACAACATGGCATAGAACGAGCCGTTGACGAGACCCAGCAGCAGCTGGCTCATCATCGCTTGTATTGGAACGCCGAAAATTTCCATGGCATCACAGTATAAAAAGCACCGCCAGATAGCAGTGTGGTATCAAGGGAAACGCGCCACCGCAAACGGGTGCGGCGGCGCAAGGCGAACCCTGCGGGCGAAGCGCATGCAGGACAGAGCGCCCGCGCGCAGGCGGGCACTCTGTGGAGGTTGCTACAGCGTTACTTCCACAGCGAACACTTCGACTCGGCCTTGGTCACATACGCTTGCGCACCGGGCACGGTGGCGACCACCTTGTAGTAATCCCATGGGTATTTCGACTCGGACGGCTTCTTCACTTCCATCAAGTACATATCGTGCACCATGCGGCCATCGGGACGCACTTCGCCATTCTGGGTGAACATGTCGTTGATCTTGGTCTTTTTCAGGTAGGCCATGACCTTCTCGGTGTCATCCGTACCGATCGCCTTGACGGCTTTCAGGTAGTTCGCCGCCGCCGAATAGTCGGCCGCCTGCAGCATCGATGGCTCCTTCTTCATCTTGGCGAAATAGCGTTTCGACCAGGCGCGCGTATCCGCATTCAAGTCCCAGTACCAGCCATCCGTCAGGTACATGCCCTGCGTCAGGTTCAGGCCCAGCGAATGGATGTCATTGATGAAGATCAGCAAGCCGGCCAACTTCATGGACTTCGTCAAACCGAACTCGTTGGCCGCCTTGATGCTGTTGATGGCGTCGCCACCGGCATTGGCCAGGCCGAGGATTTGCGGCTTGGACGATTGCGCCTGCAACAGGAAGGAAGAGAAATCCGAGGCGCCCAGCGGATGCTTGACGCTACCCAGCACCTTGCCGCCGGCCGCCTTGACGACCTCGGCCGTGTCTTTTTCCAGCGAGTGGCCAAACGCATAATCGGCCGTCATGAAATACCAGTTCTTGCCGCCCTGCTTGACGATGGTGCCGCCCGTGCCGCGCGCCAGCGCCACCGTGTCGTAGGCGTAGTGCACGGTGTACGGCGTGCACTCTTCATTCGTCAGGCGCGAGGAGCCGGCGCCGATGGCGATGAAGATTTTTTTCTTTTCCGCCGCGACCTTGGCCATGGCCAGGCTGGCGCCGGAATTGGTGCCGCCGATCAGCATGTCGACGCCTTGCTGGTCGAACCATTCGCGCGCTTTCGAAGCGGCAATGTCGGCCTTGTTTTGATGGTCGGCGGAAATGAATTCCACCTTTTTGCCGGCCAGTACGACGCCGGCATCGGCGATCGCCATCTTGATGGCTTCCGCGCCGCCGAGGCCGTCGACGTCGGAATACACGCCCGACATGTCGGAAATAAAACCGATCTTGATGGTGTCGCCCGATACCTGGGCGTGCGCGGCAGCGGAAAAGCCCAATGCACAAAGAGTGGCGGTGGCAATGGCGATAGCGTTACGTTTCATGGTGTCTCCGTTGGGATTATTGTTTGCTATTCAGACGATTGCTGGTCGATGACGAGTAAAACGCACTACATGGGGACTACACGCCAAGCAGCTCGGTCAATACCGGCATCTTGACCTCCAGTTCGGATGCAGCAAAAGTCTCGACGATCTGACCGTGCTCCATCACATAAAACCGGTCCGCCAGCGGCGCGGCAAACCGGAAATTCTGTTCCACCATGACAATGGTGTAGCCCTTCGCTTTCAGGGTGGTGATCATGCGCGCCAGCCCTTGCACGATGACGGGCGCCAGGCCTTCGGAAATTTCATCGAGCAGCAGCAAACGCGCGCCCGTGCGCAGGATGCGCGCCACGGCCAGCATCTGCTGTTCCCCGCCCGACAGGCGCGTGCCCTGGCTATGCCGGCGTTCCTGCAAGTTCGGGAACATGGCGTAGATTTCCTCCACCGACATGCCCTTCTCGCCGCTGGCCAGGGTCGGCGGCAGCAGCAGGTTTTCCTCGGTCGACAGCGAGGAAAAAATACCGCGCTCTTCGGGACAATACCCGATGCCCAGGTGGGCGATTTTGTGCGTAGCCAAACCTATCGCTTCGACGCCGTTGACTTTGATGGAGCCCGTGCGCGCGCCCGTCAGCCCCATGATGGCGCGCAAGGTGGTCGTGCGGCCGGCGCCGTTGCGGCCCAGCAAAGTGACCACTTCGCCCTGCGCCACTTTCAGGTTCACGTCGTGCAGGATGTGCGATTCGCCATACCAGGTGTGCAGTTGCGTAATTTCCAGCGCGGGTGCGCCGCCATTCACTTGTGTCGCCATCAATGCGCCCCTTCCAGTTCCGCGTGGGTGGTGCCCATGTACGCTTCCATCACGTGCGGATTGCGCGACACTTCCGCATAACTGCCTTCGGCCAGCATGGCGCCGCGCTGCAGGACGGAAATCTTGTCGCAAATGCCGGAAACCACGCTCATATTGTGTTCCACCATCAAAATCGTGCGGCCAGCCGACACTTTTTTAATCAGCTCCGTCACGCGGTGCACGTCTTCGTGGCCCATGCCTTGCGTGGGTTCGTCGAGCAGCATCATTTCCGGTTCCATCGCCAGGGTCGTGGCAATTTCCAGCGCCCGCTTGCGCCCGTACGGCATGTCGACCGTGATGGTATCGGCAAACTCCGTCAGGTCGACCTCGGCCAGCAAGGCCATGGCACGGTCGTTGAGCTGGTTCAATGCGCGTTCGCTTTGCCAGAAGTGGAACGAGGTACCGAGCTGGCGCTGCAAGCCGATACGCACATTCTGCAGCACGGATAAATGGGGGAAGACGGCGGAAATCTGGAAGGAACGGATCACGCCCATGCGCGCGATCTGGGCCGGTTTGGCGGCCGTGATATCTTTCCCATTGAACAGGATCTGTCCGGAAGTGGGGACCAGGAATTTGGTGAGCAAGTTAAAACACGTGGTCTTGCCGGCACCGTTAGGACCGATCAAGGCGTGGATATGGCCGCGCTCTACCTTCAGGTTCACGTCGCTCACAGCGGTGAAACCCTTGAATTCCTTGGTCAAATTTCTTGTTTCCAAGATTACGTTTGACATCGTGTCTCCTAGTTGTACTTTTTGTACTACTTAGTCATTTTTATAATACACAACTTAAATTTAACGCACAATACAGTATAACTACGGGGATTTTTCGCCAGCCCGAATGGCGCAAACTCGCACGTTTGCCCCGCTATTTCCAGGCCGCATGTATCATTTGCGCCGCTTTTTCCGCGATCATCACCGTGGGCGAGTTCGTGTTACCAGAAGTAATGTACGGCATGATCGAGGCATCGACGACGCGCAAGCCCGCCACGCCGATCACGCGCAACTGGCTGTCGACCACGCTTGAGGCCTCGCTGGCCAGTCCCATGCGGCAAGTGCCCACCGGGTGGAAGATGGTGGTGCCGATCTGGCTGGCCGCCTGCGCCAGTTCTTCCTGGCTCTGGAATTGCACGCCAGGCTTGTATTCTTCCGGCGCAAATTTTTTCAGGGCCGGCGCTGCGGCGATGGTCCGCGTCAGGCGCAAGGCGTCGGCCGCCACGCTGCGGTCCTGCTCGGTACTGAGGTAATTGGGAACGATCTTTGGCGCCGCATAGCTGTCGGCCGATGCGATCTGCACGTGGCCACGCGACGTGGGACGCAGATTGCAGACGCTGGCCGTAAACGCGGGAAACGCGTGCAAGGGTTCGCCGAATTTGTCGAGCGACAAGGGCTGCACGTGGTATTGCAGGTTCGGCGTGGCTTGCTGCGGATCGGATTTGGCGAACGCCCCCAACTGTGATGGCGCCATCGACATGGGCCCGCTCTGAAACAACGCATATTGCAAGCCGATCTGCATCTTGCCCAGCATATTGCCCGCCATGATGTTCAGCGTTTTCACGCCCTGGACTTTAAAGACCATGCGCAGCTGCAGGTGGTCCTGCAAATTGCCGCCCACGCCAGGAGCGTCCAGCACGGGCGCGATGCCATGCTGCTGCAGCAAGGCGGCCGGGCCGATGCCGGACAATTGCAGCAATTGCGGCGAGCCGATTGCGCCCGCCGTCAGCAAGGTTTCCCGCTTGGCCGTCGCCTGCCACTGCGTGCCGCCGCCCGTAAACACGATGCCCGTGCAACGGGGTCCGGACTCCGAAGTCTCAAGCAACAGGCGTTCCACGTGGCAGCCCGTCATGATGGTCAGATTCGGGCGGCGCGATGCCGGTTTCAAAAATGCTTTCGAGGTATTCCAGCGGATGCCGCGGCGCTGGTTGACGTCGAAATACGCGCTGCCGCTATTGTCGCCGCCATTGAAATCGCTGGTTTTCGGGATGCCGACTTGCTGCGCCGCATCGCGGAACGCGTTCAGGATATCCCATGACAGCCGCTGTTTTTCCACGCGCCACTCGCCGCCCACGCCATGGTTTTCCGAAGCGCCGCCGTAATAATCCTCGCTTTGCTTAAATAGCGGCAAGACCTTGTCCCAGCGCCAGGAAGCGTCGTCCGTCAGGTCGGCCCAGTGGTCGTAATCGCCGGCCTGGCCCCGCATATAGATCATGCCGTTGATGGAAGAACTGCCGCCGAGCACCTTTCCGCGTGGATAGATCAGGCTGCGCCCGCCCAGTCCCGCGTCCGCCTGCGTGGAATACAGCCAGTCCGTGCGGGGATTGCCGATGCAATGCAGATAGCCGACGGGGATGTGGATCCACACGTAATCGTCCTTGCCGCCTGCTTCCACGAGCAAAACATTGGCATCCTTGTCGCGTGTGAGCCGGTTGGCCAGCACGCAACCTGCCGTGCCGCCGCCCACGATGATGTAGTCGTATTCGCCTGCCGATTCCAATGAAGCTCCTTTCGGTATGCCATCAAGCTGTCACGCGGCATGTCTCCCCACCGCGTTCCGCTACCAGAGTCTGTCTTTCTTCATGCATGCATGGCTGCTGAGCCGCCTTGAGATTACCACCAGTGCCGAACCAGGGCGACATTAATCGTTGCCTGGGATACGAACAAGCGTTACGGCAAGGTAAAAAAGCATCAAACCAGGGGCGGCAAGCTGTGGATAACCGTATGGATATCCACAGGTACGATATGTGTGTAAACGAAAAATTTTTTCAGCGGCTTTTTTTGTCCAGAAACCGTCCCAGGCAGATACAACCCTTACTCAGCGCTTATCCGCACGCCAAGCGATTGTTTACAAGGATAAATCAGGACTTATCCACAGAAGATGCCGCCGTTAACTACTATTACTATTCTTGTATACGAACTTGTTAAGGTAAACCCGACAGCGCACGCTTTGCCTGCCCTACGCCTTAGCGAACCTCCGCAAGCCTGTCTTCAAAAAAAAGCCGGGCAGCGGCGTTGGCTGACAAAAAAAATCGAGCCGACAACTGAGCGACGAAAACCGCCACGGCCGGCATCACGCACACAGCACTGCCAAACCGTTTTTCAAAATGGAAACGTCAACAGACCTGAGCAGGCACAGTGCCAGCAGACGGTTCGATGTCGAAAAAAGGGGAAATTTGAAACGATTGTGGATAAGTCACTTGATATCCACAGGATGACTTGTGCGTAAACACGAACTTTTGCACAGGCCAGCATTTTATACAATTTTGCTCCTCGCGTGATACAGCGATTATGCACGCTTTATTTTGCGTGTAAACGATTGATCCTGTTGAAAAAAAGCGACTTATCCACAGAAAAAAACGCGTTTACTATTACTACTATTTTTATATATAGATCTATTGTAAACCGACAAAAAAAGCGGAAGTCCGGGGATATTTCCAAAAGGCACGCCAAACCGTCAAAAAAAAAAGCTAACGGCGACATCGCGACCCACTGCCAAACCGTCTTCCAGGAATCAACTGGACGCTCACGTCGGTGAAAGAACAACGCTCGTGCCCGCTCACTGTTGATTGGCAGACATGGGCCTATGCCAACGAAACACGTTAAACATGCCACTACAGCAAGAAAAACGCGATTTTTGCGTACTGGTGTGGATAAGTGCCTGCATATCCACAGGATGAGATGTGGGAAAAGTCGATCTTTGTCCACAAGCCAATTTTTATCCCAAACAAGTCCTCCGTGGATACAATGCTTGTGCGCCTACTTTTTTGTGCGCTAAGTCGATGATTTTTCGATGGTATACCGACTTATCCACAAAAAAATGGCCGTTTACTATCACTACTATTTTTATGTATACATCTTTATTTAAAACACAGAGACAAACGCGAACGGTGGAAAAGTCGCCGAAACGGCTGTTTTCACCATGTAAACCGTTTTGCAATCCCAAAAACCTGTAAAAACAGCATGCATACACATAAAAAAATGCGTTTAGGCATCATCAGTGCCTTGTACGAAGAACAGCAGGGGCTGGTAGAAGCCATGCAAGGCCCCCAGAGGCATTCGCACGGCATGCGCGACTACACCCTGGGAACCTTGTGGAATATCGACGCTGTGTGCGTCCTGTCGCGTCTGGGCAAGGTTGCCGCTGCCATGACAGCTTCTATCCTTGTGGAAAAGTACGGAGTTACCCACATCGTCTTCACGGGCGTGGCCGGCAGTGGGGATAAACGCGTGAAAGTGGGCGATATCGTGGTGGCTGAAGCGCTGTTGCAGCACGATATGGACGCTCGCCCTTTGTTTCCCCGCTTTGAAGTGCCGCTGACGGGCTTGCAGCGCTTTGCCACGGACCTGGAACTGAGCACGCAACTGGCTGGCGCCGCGGAAGATTTCCTGCGTGACGATGTGTCCAGCGTGCTCAAGGCGGCCGATATCGCGGCATTTGGCTTGCAACACGCGCGAGTGCACCGCGGCCTGATCGCCAGCGGCGACCAATTCATCAGCAGTGCCGCGCATCTGAACCAGCTCAAAGTAGATATCCCCGACTTGCTGGCCGTCGAAATGGAAGGCGCCGCCGTGGCGCAAGTGTGTTTTGAACTGGGCGTGCCGTTTACCGTCATGCGCACCATTTCCGACAACGCCAATGAAGAGGCGGCTGTCGACTTCATGCGTTTCGTGCAAACCGTCGCTTCGCCGTATGCGTTTACGGTGATCCAGCAATTGTGCCAGCGTCTGGCTGGTTGATTTTTCATCCAGCGTGCATAAAAAAAGGGCAGAACCACTGGTTCCGCCCTTTTGCGTTGACTACCTGCTTACATGTTAGACACTGAGCATCATCAGGCTGGCATTCCCACCGGCCGCCGTCGTATTCACGCACAGCGCCCGCTCAGCGACCAGGCGCCACAGAGGGATGGCACCGTCCTGCGTGGTGGCGATGGTGCCCACCAGGGCCCCTTCCCGTGCCGCCAGCAGCGGTTTGAGCTGCGCATCGAGGCAGGGCTCGATCATGGCGATCTGGAAATCATGCTTGACCGACTCCAGGCTTGTAATGATCTGGATACGGTCCTTCAGCGCGGCCGGCAAGTCGCCCGGGATCAGCTCCGGCGCTTGCGCCAGCACCAGGGCCTCGTTACCGGTGGCCAGGACGGCCGCCAGCTGGTTCATCAGCGTGCCCGAGGTCGCTGCCGCGCACAGAATCGTGCCGCGCGCGGCAAAGCTCAGGGTATTGCGCTCGCCTGTCGGGCCTGGCAAGACGGTGGTGCTGCCCAGCAAGGTGGTGCGTGCGTATTCCTGCGCCAGTTGCTCGACCTTGTCGTGGCCATGCATCTTTGCCCACACGGTCAGCGCGTCGAGTGCTGGCGGCGCCTGGCGTTGATGCTGCGCGCCGGCCGGCGCATTGCGCTGCAGGCGTTTCAGGTACAGGGGGCCGCCCGCCTTGGGGCCGGTGCCTGATTTGCCTTCGCCGCCGAACGGCTGCACGCCGACGACGGCGCCGACGATGTTGCGGTTCACATAAATATTGCCTACGTGCGCGCGCTTGGTAATGAAATCGATCGTTTCATCGATGCGTGTATGGATGCCCAGGGTCAGGCCGTAACCGCTGTCGTTGATCGATTGCACCAGTTGCGGCAGCTCGGAGCGCTTGTAGCGGATCACGTGCAGCACGGGGCCGAAGACTTCCTGCGTCAATTGCGCCAGCGACTTGATTTCCAACACGGTCGGGGCGACAAACGTGCCTTTGACGGTCGGCAAATCGAGCGAATAATGGTCGATGGCCATGGTTTTCATCTTGTTGATGTGTGCCAGCAAGTTACCTTGCGCTTCCGCATCGATGACGGGACCGATATCGGTCGCCAGGCGGTCAGGATTGCCGACGCGCAATTCCTGCATGGCGCCCTTGAGCATGTGGATGGTCTTGTCGGCGATTTCCGTTTGTAGGAACAGCACGCGCAAGGCCGAGCAGCGCTGGCCGGCGCTGTCAAAGGCGGACGACATCACATCTTGCACCACTTGCTCCGGCAAGGCCGACGAATCGACGATCAGGGCATTCTGGCCACCCGTTTCGGCGATCAGGGGAATATCGATGCCTTCGGCCACGGCGCGCGCGGCCAGGTTGCGGTTGATCAGTTGCGCCACTTCCGTCGAGCCCGTGAAAATCACGCCTTTCACGCGTGCGTCATTGCACAGGCCGGCACCGACGACTTCGCCGCTGCCGGGCAAGAATTGCAGCGCGCCGCGCGGTACGCCTGCCATGTGCAGCAATTGCACGGCGCGGTGGGCGATCAGCGGCGTTTGCTCGGCCGGCTTGGCCAGCACCACGTTGCCTGCGGCCAGGGCGGCGGCCAGCTGGCCCGTAAAGATGGCCAGCGGGAAGTTCCACGGGCTGATGCAGGTGACGGGACCGAGCGCCAGGGTATTTGGCGCGTGTTCCACCTGCGCCGCGTAGTAGCGCAGGAAGTCGACGGCTTCGCGGATTTCCGCGATCGCGTTCGGCAGGGACTTGCCCGCTTCGCGCACGGCCAGGGCCATCAGCTCGATGTGGTGTTCCTCGAACAGGTCGGCCGCGCGCAGCAACGCTTGTGCGCGGATCGACGGCTCCGTGGTTTGCCAATCCATGGCGTAGGCGCTGGCGCTGGCCAGCGCCGTTTCCACGTCGGCCGGGCCGGCTTCCATGACCTTGCCCACGACATCGTCGTGCTGGGCCGGATTGTGCAGCATGTGCGTGGGGCCATTCAGGCTGACGGCGCCATCGATCAGCGGCGCCGCCTGCCATGTCTGCTGCTGCGCCAGGCCCGTGGCCAAGGTGCGCAAAGTATCTTCATTCGACAGGTCCAGGCCGGCCGAGTTCCTGCGTTCGCTGCCAAACATGTCCAGCGGCAGCGGAATCGACGGATGCGGCAAGCCGCCCTGCAGGCGCGCCTGCTCGAGCGGATCGCGGATCAGGCTATCGATGGCCACGCTTTCGTCGACGATCTGGTTGACGAACGACGAGTTGGCGCCGTTTTCCAGCAGGCGGCGCACCAGATAGGCCAGCAGGGTTTCATGCGAGCCGACGGGCGCGTAGATGCGGCACGGCTTGTCGAGATTCTCGGGCCCGACGACCTGGTCGTACAGGGTTTCACCCATGCCGTGCAGGCACTGGAATTCATAGTCGGTGATGCCGTCGCGTTTCGCCCAGGTATAAATGGTCGACAGGGTTTGCGCGTTGTGCGTGGCAAATTGTGGATAGATCAGGCTGCTGGCGGCCAGCAGTTTTTGCGCGCACACGAGGTAAGAGACGTCCGTGTAGACCTTGCGCGTGTAGACGGGATAGCCTTCCTGGCCATCGACTTGCGCGCGTTTGACTTCCGCATCCCAATACGCGCCCTTGACCAGGCGCACCATGAACTTGCGGCCGCTGCGGTGCGCCAGGTCGATCAGGAAATCGATGGCGAACGGGCAGCGTTTTTGATACGCCTGCACCACGTAGCCGATGCCGTCGAAGCCGGCCAGATCCGCATCGAAAGCCAGTGCTTCCATCAGGTCGAGCGACAGTTCCAGGCGGTCCGTTTCTTCCGCATCGATGTTGAAGCCGATGTTGTACTGTTTGGCCAGCAACAGCAGCGCTTTGACTTTTGGCAGCAATTCTTCCATGACGCGGGTACTCTGGGCGCGGCTGTAGCGCGCATGCAGGGCCGACAGTTTCACGGAAATGCCGGGACCGTTGCGGATGCCGCGGCCGTTCGACGCCTTGCCGATGGCGTGGATTGCCGTTTCGTACGAGGCGTAGTAGTTGGCCGCGTCCTGCTGCGTCAGGGCCGCCTCGCCCAGCATGTCGTAGGAATAACGGTAGCCGCGCGTTTCATTCTCGCGGCTGTTTTTCAACGCTTCCTCGATGGTTTGACCCGTCACGAACTGGTTGCCCAGCATGCGCATGGCCAGGTCGACGCCTTTGCGGATCAGCGGTTCGCCTCCTTTGGCGATGAGCTTGGTCATGGCCGAACCGAGGCCCGATTCGCTGCTGGTACTGACCAGTTTGCCCGTAATCAGCAAACCCCAGGTGGCCGCGTTGACGAACAGCGACGGCGATTCGCCCAGGTGTTTCTTCCAGTCACCCTTGCTGATTTTGTCGGCGATCAAACGGTCAGCCGTCTGACTGTCGGGTATACGCAACAGCGCTTCAGCCAGACACATTAATGCAACACCCTCTTCCGACGATAGCGAGAACTCGTGCATCAGTGCATCGACGCCGGACGCGCGTGTGCGTTTTTGGCGCACGTTCGAGACCAAGCGGTGCGCCAGCGCTTGTCCTTCGGCCGTCGTTTCGGTGCTGCTGGGGCGCACTTGTTGCAACAGCCACTGCACCGCGGAAACCTCGTCGCGCCTATAGGCGGCGGTGATGGCGGCGCGTTGTGGAGTCGCTTCGGGCAGGATTTCTGCCTGGAACGCAGCAAAAGGAATCGGGGTAAAAGCCGAGGGGCCTGCAGGGTGCATAAGTGCTCTTTACAAGGAAAAAGGGGACGAAAACTGACGTAATTCTTGCTCTTTTTTGGTGCAAAAAAATACAGAAAGTCGGACGTTAAGATGATTCGATTGTAAAGGGGATTCTTATGGATTAATTCTGGTAATACAGGGGACTAGCAATAGATAGTTTTTGATGCGACAATTTAACCAAATAATATTAATTTGGGGGTGATGGGAATGCTGGACAAGATCAGTAAGAAAATCCTGATGGAATTGCAGAGCGATGGACGCATCAGCAATGTGGAGCTGGCCGCGCGCGTGAACCTGTCGCCTGCCGCCTGCCTGGAGCGCGTGCGCAAGCTGCACGAATCCGGTTACATCATGGGCTATACGGCCCAGTTGAACCCGCAGCTGCTCGACGTGTCGCTGCTGGTGTTCATCGAAGTGGTGCTCGATCGCACGACACCGGAAGTGTTCGACGCCTTCAAGCATAGCGTACAAATCATTCCAGAGGTACTGGAATGTCATATGGTCGCTGGCGGTTTCGATTACCTGGTCAAGGCGCGCGTCAAGGACATGGCCGCCTACCGCGAATTCCTGGGCAAGACCTTGCTGCAGAAAGGTGTGCGGGAAACCCACACTTATGCCGTCATGGAAGAGGTCAAAAACACCACCAAATTGCCAATTAAGTGACCCTGGTGTAGCCGTCCCGTTTTTCTGATTGAGCTATCGGAACAAATGTTGTAGGGTAGAACTACAATTCTGCTATCCGGTAGCCGGCCTGAAAACACGCGCAGACGTTGTGTTCAGGGTGCAAGGTGGGCAATCGTGCCCACCCGCATACGGCCACAGCACGTCCCTCCTGGGACGTGACGGGTTCGCGCAGCGGGGGACAAATGAAGCAGTTGCAGCATCAGCTGGTGCGTTTCTTTGTATTCACGATCCTGGCAATGGCCGTCGCCTGTTGCCTGGCCTATCTGCTGCTGTTGTCGGGCGGCGACCATCCTTATTTGATTGCCTGCGTGGCCGCCGCCATCGGCGCCGCGCTGCTGGCGTTTGCCGGCCGTCCGCGTGGCGAACCGGGCTTGCACCAGTTCGCCGATACGGTGGGCAATGCCATCGACGCCATCATGATCGGCGCGGCGGAAACCTCGTATTTTGTCGATTCCGTCAAACAGAAGGTGGAACTCGACGTGCGCACGGCCAGCGATATTGCCGACAGTTCCGTACAAAATGCCGCGATGACGGAAAAAATCGCCGCCAATGCGGAGCGGGCCGCCAAGGTAGCGGCCGGCGTGCGTGTGGAAAGCGTGGCGGCGCGCGCCGAAGTGGACCAGGGCTTGCGCCGCATCAATACGGCACGCGAGGAAGCGCAAGGTGCGTCCAGCACCATGCTGAGTCTGCAGGAAAAATCCAAACGCATCACGGGCTTCACGGAAGCCATTTCCGATATTTCCGCGCGTACCAATTTGCTGGCGCTGAACGCCGCCATCGAAGCGGCCCGTGCCGGCGAACACGGCCGCGGTTTTGCCGTGGTGGCCGGTGAAGTGCGGCAATTGGCGCAGCGCACCAAGGAAGCTTCCGATGAAATCAGCGTGATGGTGCGCGAAATCAATGAACAGTCGGAAAAGGCCGCGCGCGGCATGAGTTCGCTGGCGGCCGGTGTCACGGAAGCGGCGCGCAACGTGGAAAGCGTGCACGCCTCACTCAGCCATATCGAGCAATCGTCGGGCGAGTCGGAAGACGAGATCGGGCAAATTGCCCGCGCCTCGCGCGAACACGTCGACACGACGCAAGTGATCGCCGACGCCATCCTGCAAATCCGCGACAGCATGCTGTCGACGAATGCCGAATTGCCGCGCGCCACGCAGTCGGCCATGGCCCTGGCCGAGCGGGCCGAAGTGATCGCGGGCGCCCTCGGTGAATCGAGCGTGGCCACGCCGCATGACGAGATCCGCGAGGCGGCCCAGCGCGCCGCGCGCGAGGTGGGCAAACTGTTCGAGCAAGCGATTGCATCGGGCCGCATCACGCGCGAAGCCCTGTTCGACCGCCACTACCGCCCCATCCCGAACACCAATCCGCCCAAGCACAACACGAAGTTCGACGCGTTTACGGACAAGGTGCTGCCCGACCTGCAGGAAGGCGTGCTGGCCGCCCTGCCCCATTTGGCGTATGCGGGCGCCGTCGACAACAATGGCTATTTTCCGACGCACAACAAGAAGTTTTCCCAGCCGCTGACGGGCGACTACGCCACCGATATGGTCAATAACCGCACCAAGCGCATCTTCAGCGACCGCACGGGCAAGCGCTGCGGCAGCAACACCAAGGCCTTCCTGCTGCAGACGTATAAACGCGACACGGGCGAAGTCATGCACGATTTGTCCGTGCCCATCCACGTCGAGGGCAAGCACTGGGGCGGTTTCCGGATCGGTTATCGCTCCAGCAATCACGCATAGCAAAACGCCTGATGAGAAATCATCAGGCGTTTTTTCTTGTGCCGGCGACGCTTACTCGATATGCGGCTTGGGCGCCACGCCGCCGCCGGCCGCCGTGGCCGTGCGCAGGGTGGGCGTGTTCATGCTTTCCAGATGATTACGCAGCCATTTATGGGCGGGGCTGCGGGCGTCGCGCTCGTGCCACAGCATGTCCAGGTGGACGGCCGGCAAGGTCAATGGCAAATCCTTGTACAGCAGGGACTCCGTCATGCCCGTCGAGGCGATCAAATGGCGCGGCAAGACCGTGATCAGGTCGGAATTGGCGACCACTCTGCCTGCCGTGAAGAACTGGTTGACCGTCAACAAAATGCGCCGTTCGCGGTGGATCTGCGACAGGGCTTCGTCGATCAAACCATGTGCGCGGCCGGAAAAGCTGACCAGTAAATGGTTGGCCGCGCAGTAGTTATCCAGAGTCAATTCCTTGTCGGCCAGCGGATGGCCGCGCCGCATCACGCACACATACTTGCCGGAATACAGGCGCTCGTGGCGGATGGGCGAACCCGTTTCGCTCGACAATTGCGCTGCCACGCCGGGAAAGAAGCCCACGGCCAGGTCGATGTCGCCGCGCAGCAGCATGGGGCGCGGTTCGCGCGTCGTCAGCGGCATCATGCGCACGTTGACGCCCGGTGCTTCCCGTTCGATCGAGCGCATCAGCGAGGGCAGCCAGAACGCGGCCGTCGCATCGGCCATCGCCATGCGGAAAGTGGCGTGGGTCTTCGACACGTCGAAGGTTTCCGGCGTGACGGCCGCTTCGAGGCTGGCCAGGGCCGAGCGCACGGATGGCCATAGTGCTTCGGCGCGGGGCGTGGGTTTTACGCCATACGCCGTGCGGATCAGCAATTCGTCACCGAGGCTCTCGCGCAGGCGTTTGATGGCGTTTGATACCGCCGGCTGCGTCATCGCCAGGTGGCCGGCTGCGCGCGTCAGGTTTTGTTCCGTCATGACGGCGTCGAAAACACGCAGCAAGTTCAGATCCAGCGTCAGAAAACTCATGGAAAGCCCAAGATAAAAGTTGAATTGATTACTTAAAATTGATTACTTAGGAGTGTAAACCGCGCCGGGCGCGAATATTTTCACTCGTTAAAAAATATTACAGTTTTCCATTCACGATTCATATAATTGGTATCAAGAAATGGAATTAGATTTATATGTTGCACTGCACTATAGTACTGGCAAATTCTATAATGCACTGGAACACTATGTCTACCTTCGCCTCCGCCCTGTACGCAGTATCCGCACCCGTGCTGGAGATTTCTCTGCTGAACGCCCTGCAACTCGTGCTGGTGATCGTCGCCGTGGGCGCGTTCGCCCTGCTGTTCAAGCCTTTGCTGGTGGGGATCGCCCGCGCCATGATGCTGGTGGTGCGTCCCAAGCTGAGCCGCGAAGAGCGTCTGGCGCGCCAGCAGATGCGCGAAGCGCAAGCCTTGAAGCGCACTTTGGGCAAGATGGATGGCGTGTCGCCAAGCAACGCCGCCGAATTGCGCGCCCTGTCGACACGCGCATAAGCTCGCTGTTGCAGATGACAAGCCGGCATGCGCCGGCTTTTTTTACGCCCGCGTTTTGCTTCAGGCCATATCGCCCAGCAAATGCGCGCGCAACAAGGTGTCGGCAGGATGGGCGCCGATCCAGATTTTCAGCAGCGCATTGTAAAAGGCCAGGTCCGGCACCATGTCGCCCACCTGCTTGCCGTTCAGTTTGCACAAGGTTCCCTCTTCCGGCAGCCAGTCCACGGTGAGAATGTCGCCCTTTTTCAGGCCCGGTACCATTTCGAACATGGCGCCGAACTGCATCGTCTGGCTCAGCAGGCGCGTGCGGTCGGCCTGGTCGGAACTGCGCTTCAAGCCCTGCATGAAGGCTTGCCCCAGCTCGTCGGAAGTGATGTCGCGCAGCATGACGATTTCCAGGCGGCGCGGTCCGGGCAGCGCCAAAATGTCGGCCAGCTGGGTTTTCTTTTCCGGCAGGTACAGCGCGATCGTATAGACCTTGAAGATGACCTTGTAGCGCACGCCGGCGCCGTTGAGTTTCAACTCGCGGCTGGCCAGCTGTACCGTGTCGTCCAGCTTGACGCCGCCCACCTCGACGGCAAGCGCCGTTTGTGCCAGGCAGGCGCACAGGCAGGCGGCAGTGAGGGAACAGCCGAAACGGGATGTGCGTATTTGCATCTTCTACCTCCGTGGAAACCATGGGCTGTGGATAAGTCAGCACACAGTGTAGAACAGTTGGCAGAAGCTGGCGCCACGCAGAAGTGGTCCAGAAGTGGCGCGGGGGAAATGCTTAAGGTTTGGCAGGCAGTTCCGCCTGCAGGCGTTCGTACTTGGCCATCAATTGTTCCGGGCTTTCGCGCCAGGCGGGATTGAAGGGGATGCAGCTGACGGGGCACACTTGCTGGCATTGCGGCTCGTCAAAGTGGCCCACGCATTCGGTGCACTTGTTGGGATCGATTTCGTAGATTTCCGCGCCCATGTAGATCGCGTCATTCGGGCACTCGGGCTCGCAAATGTCGCAATTGATGCATTCGTCGGTGATCAGTAATGCCATGATTTCACTCTTACTTATTGCGATGAGGCAGCATTGGCGGCAATCTTGTTTTGCAGCCAGCGGTTCACCGAGGGGAAGACAAACTTGGAGACGTCGCCGCCCAGTGCCGCGATTTCGCGCACGATGGTGCCCGAAATGAACTGGTACTGGTCGGACGGCGTCAGGAACATGGTTTCGACATCGGGCAACAGGTAGCGGTTCATGCCCGCCATCTGGAATTCGTATTCGAAGTCGGAAACGGCGCGCAAGCCGCGCACGATGACACGCGCCTCGTGCTTGCGCACGAAATCCTTGAGCAAGCCGGAAAAGCTTTCCACTTGCACATTCGGATAGTGGCCAAGCACTTCGTTGGCGATTTCCAGGCGTTCGTCGAGCGAGAAAAACGGTTGCTTGTTCTTGCTGTCGGCCACACCGACGATCAGCTTGTCAAACAGACCCGATGCGCGGCGCACCAAATCTTCATGACCACGCGTGAGCGGATCGAATGTTCCTGGATAAACGGCTACAACCATTGCGGCTCCCTGACGATGCACCAATATAGACGCGCATTATGCCTGAAATTGGTGCTGCGCCTCGGGCCAGGGAGCCTTTTTGCCTCATTTATAGGCAGATTCAGGCAGTTGCCGGCACTTTGTTGTAAGTTAGCAAATGATAATAAACGGTGCCCGCCTTGTCGGCGCGGATGACTTCCCACGGCGCCATCCATTCCGGCTTTTCCAGTGCGCTCGCTTCATCGAAGACCAGCGGCAAGCCCGATTCGGCATACACCATGCCGCCTTCCTTGAGCAGATTGGCGCACAGCGGCAGCACTTTTGCGAGGAAATCCTGCTGGTAAGGCGGATCGAGGAAGATCAGGTCGAAGCGCTGGCCGCGCGCTGCCAGGCCCTGCGCCGTCAGCAGGGCGTCGCCGCGCAGCAGCTGGACATTATCAGCGCGCAATTTCGTCTTGTTCTCTTCCAGCTGGCGGATCACGGGCGTGTGCGTGTCGACCATGGTGACGGACGCGGCGCCGCGGCTGGCCGCTTCGAAGCCCAGCGCGCCGCTGCCGGCGAACAGGTCCAGCACCTGGGCGTTGGCCCAGTCGCCGTCGCGCAAATGATTGATCCAGTTAAATACGGTTTCGCGCACGCGGTCCGGTGTCGGGCGCAAACCGAGTGCCTGCAAAACAGGCAGCACGGAGCGTTTCCACTGGCCGCCGATGATGCGCACCTGGTTCGGTGGCGGCGCGTGGTGGACGGGGACTTTGGCGGGTTTTTTAATCTTCTTTTGCATGGGGATTTCTTCAATTCGATGGCGGCCACTATAGCATATGGCCCCCTCCCCCCTGCTGGCGCTGCCCCGCTATTTGGGTTGCGTGGCCAGGGAATTGAAATCGTCGATCCAGCCCTGCATGCGCTTGACGGCGTGGGTCTTTTGCGCCGGCGTGGCGATCTTGATCACCGTCATGACCATCTGCGCCGTGCTGCTTTCGTAGGCATCGAAGAAGGCCTTGCGCTCCGAATGTTCCAGGCGCTCGAAACTGTCCTTGATCAGGGTCGTGACCAAGCCCACGGTGGCGTCCTTGCCGAGTTTTTCCTGGTGGACCTTCTTGACCAGGTTCAACACATTCTGCTGGCGCCGCATGCGTTCGTCGAGCCAGATCTCATTGTTCAGCGGACGCGCGTCGGACGCCTTGCGGATGATGGCTTCCTGCTCGCTGCTGAAGCTGCCGAACCACAGTTCGAATTGCTCCATGGCTTTCTTGTAGCGCAGTTGCTGGCGCTTCTCCTGGTCGCCGCTCAGATATTTCTTGCGGTAATCATCATTGTTCGACTTGAACTTCTTTTCCATCTGCGCGATCTGCTCGGGCTTGAGCGAACGGGCCAGGTCGGCCAGTTCGGGCGCCGCTTTCAGCAGCAGCGCCTGGGTGCGCTGCTTGATCTCGCTGTAATCGGCCATCAGGTCCGCCTGCGTGATATTGCCTTGCAGCTGCTTCTGGCCCGTGCGCAGGATTTCCACGTAATCCTTCAATTGCGTCTTGCGGTGCCAGTCGAACAGCTTGTCGATATCCTCGCGCACCCAGCCTTTCTGGTCGCGGTCCAGGTCGACATACGCGTTCAGCCACCAGTACAGCACGGTATCGCCATTGTTGTAGGCCAGGCGCAAGCCGCTGCAGCCTGCGACGATAATGAAAAGCATGGCCAGCACGGCGTAACGAAAGCGGCTGGAGAATGGGGCCTGCGTGTTAAACTTTTTCATATTCTTAACTTATAAAAGACGGTCTATGAACGTTGTCATTCTCGCTGCCGGTATGGGCAAACGCATGCAGTCGGCACTGCCCAAGGTATTGCACTCGTTGGCGGGCAAGCCATTGTTGTCGCACGTCATCGACACGGCGCGCGGCCTGGCGCCGTCCCGATTATGCGTGATTTACGGGCATGGGGGCGCAGCGGTGCTGAAGTTGCTCGACGGCTACAAGGTGAACCATGCCGTGCAGATCGATGCCGCTGAGCAGGCGCAGCAGCTGGGCACAGGCCATGCCGTGCAGCAAGCGCTGCCTTTGCTGGACGACAGCGTGCCGACCCTGATCCTGTACGGCGACGTGCCGCTGACCAGCGCCGCTTCCCTGCAGCAGCTGGTGCAGGCGGCTGGTAACGATAAGCTGGCCATTTTGACCGTGGAACAGGACGATCCTTTCGGCCTGGGCCGCATCGTGCGCGAGCACGGCGCCATCGTGCGCATCGTCGAGGAAAAAGATGCCACGCCAGCAGAGCGCGCCATCAAGGAAATCAACAGCGGCATCATGGTCGCGCCCACCGTGGCCCTGAAGCAATGGTTGTCGGCCTTGTCGAATGACAATGCGCAAGGGGAATACTATCTGACCGATATCGTTGCCCAGGCAGTCGCTGACGGCGTGGCCGTCACCTCGGCGCATCCTGCCGCCGTGTGGGAAGTGGCGGGCGTCAACAGCAAGGTGCAGCTGGCCCAGCTGGAACGCATCCACCAGAACAATATCGCGCAAGCGCTGCTCGAGCGTGGTGTGACCCTGTTTGACCCGGCCCGCATCGACGTGCGCGGCGAACTCATTTGCGGCCGCGATGTCACCATCGACGTCGGCTGCGTATTTGAAGGCAGAGTCGAACTGGGCGACGGCGTGCGCGTGGGCGCCAACAACGTCTTCATCAACGCCACGGTGGCGCCCGGCGCGCACATCAAGCCCTTCTGCCATATCGAGGACGCCATCGTCGGCGCCGCTTCCATCATCGGCCCGTACGCGCGCCTGCGCCCGGGCACGGTCCTGGCGGAAGACGTGCACATCGGTAACTTCGTCGAGGTGAAAAACAGCCAGATCGCCGCGCACAGCAAGGCGAATCACCTGGCCTACATCGGCGACGCCACCATCGGCTCGAAGGTCAACATCGGCGCCGGCACGATTACCTGCAACTACGATGGCGTGAACAAGTTCCGCACGGTGATTGAAGACGACGCCTTCATTGGCAGCGACAGCCAGTTGATCGCGCCCGTCACCGTCGGCAAGGGCGCCACCCTGGGCGCCGGCACGACCTTGTCGAAAGATGCACCGGCCGGCAAGCTGACCGTTTCGCGCGCGCGGCAAGTGACCATCGACGGCTGGACGCGTCCTGTGAAAATCAAGAAGTAAGCGCACCGCCCTCGGTACGCATGACGCCGTCAGCCTGTCCGGGCTGGCGGCGTTTTTTTATACCTGTGGATAGTCCTGTGGAGAGTTGGCTGGCAACCCGGGATAAGTCCGACCATTTTTCCCATCCCGCATTTTCTCTGTATTGCTGTGTGTGGATAAACATGTGAACAAGCATGCGGACAAGTGATGGATAAGCCCGGTATAAACTGCGTATAAACGGTACAAAACCTGTGGAAAAGACGGGATAAGTTTTCTGGTCCAGCTTGCCGCTCCAGCGTACAAGCCAGTCCGGGCAGACTGAAAAAGCATCGCCGGTTTTTTGATTGCCTGAACTGTGGATAAGCTTGTGTGCAATCTACGGATAAGTGATGAATAACTTATAAGTCATTGTATTATAAGGATATTTAAGAATTATTCGTAAGTATGGGCTGTGGGTAAAGCTGTGCAAAAGCCTGTGCTTAAGGCATGGACAAGCGATGGATAAGCCGGGATAAGTTTTTACACGGCAGTAGCTACACATTTATTGAGGGGCCTCCTGCGAGGCCGGATGTGGCAGCCGTGAAAATCCGTGATTTTTATGCTGTGGATAAACTTGTGTATAAGCATGCGGAAAAGTGAGGATAAGCAGGGATAACTGTTCTGTCCGCTTGCTTCATACCGCGATGCGCGTCTCGAACTTGCTGCGGAACGTGGAAAAATAGCTTTTCACGTTGCGCACATTCGCGTGTGCGGCAAACAGGCGGTGCGCCAGCGCGTGGTAGGCGGGCATGTCGGCCACTTGCACCATCAGCACGAAGTCGGGCCCGGGCGAGACGCGGTAGCATTGCAGCACGGCCGCTTCCTGCGCCACCAGCTGCTCGAATTCCGCCATGCGCTCCGCCGCCTGTACGTCGAGCGTGATTTCCACGATGGCAGTCAAGCGCGCGCCCACCAGCTGCGGCGCGACGATGGCCACTTGCCGCTCGATGACGCCGCTTTCCCTTAAATGCTTGACCCGCCGCAAACAGGTGGGCGCCGAGACGTGCACCGAGCGCGCCAGTTCACTGTTGGTTTGCGATGCATCAATTTGCAAGGCGTTCAGGATGCGACGATCGATTTCGTCGAGGGTAATGTTGTCTTCGCTCATGGTATTGAAGAATTGGAGAATATATTGAGTTTAAATGAAATAATATTTCACCAAAAAATAGAGGTGAAATATTTAGTCAAATATACACTTATTTAGAAAGCATATTTCATGCACTCTGCATTAGCATGCGTGCATTGATTAAATTTTAGACAGAGGTTTCCATGTGCGGCATCGTCGGCGCAGTAGCGCAACGTAATATCACTCCCATCCTGGTCGAAGGCTTGAAGCGCCTGGAATACCGCGGCTACGATTCTTGCGGCATCGCCCTGCATGCGGATGGCCGCTTGCAGCGCTCGCGCTCCACCTCGCGCGTAGCCGAGCTGGAAAAGCAGATCGGTGAAGAAGGCTTGAGCGGTTTCACGGGCATCGCCCACACGCGCTGGGCCACGCATGGCGCCCCTGTCTCCTTCAATGCCCACCCGCACTTTTCCCCAACGGAAGAGAACGCCCGCGTGGCGCTGGTGCATAACGGCATCATCGAAAACCACGACGAGCTGCGCGCCGAACTGACGGCCCTCGGTTACGTCTTCCAGAGCCAGACGGACACGGAAGTGATTGCCCACCTGGTCGAGCACATGTACAACGGCGACCTGTTCGAGACCGTGCAGCAAGCCGTGAAACGCCTCGATGGCGCGTATGCGATTGCCGTGTTCTGCCGCGACGAACCGCACCGCGTGGTCGCCGCGCGCCAGGGTTCGCCTCTGATCGTCGGCCTGGGCAATGGTGAAAACTTTGTCGCGTCCGACGCCATGGCGCTGGCCGGCACGACGGACCAGATCATCTACCTGGAAGAAGGCGATGTGGTCGACCTGCAACTGTCGCGCTGCTGGATCGTCGATGTCGATGGCAAGCCCGTCGAGCGCGAAGTGAAAACCGTGCATGCGCACACGGGTGCGGCCGAGCTGGGCCCGTACCGCCACTACATGCAGAAGGAAATCTTCGAGCAGCCGCGCGCCATCGGCGACACCTTGGAAGGCGTGACGGGCATCATGCCGGAACTGTTCGGCGACGACGCCTATAAAATCTTCAAGCAGATCGACCGCGTGCTGATCCTCGCCTGCGGCACCAGCTCGTACGCGGGCATGACGGCGAAATACTGGATCGAGTCGATCGCCAAGGTACCCGTCAGCGTGGAAGTGGCCAGCGAATACCGCTACCGCGACAGCGTGCCGAATCCGAATACACTGGTCGTCACCATTTCGCAAAGCGGCGAAACGGCCGACACCCTGGCCGCCCTGAAACACGCGCGCAGCCTGGGCATGCTGCACACCTTGACCATCTGCAACGTGGCCACCAGCGCCATGGTGCGCGAATGCGCGCTGGCCTACATCACGCGCGCCGGCGTGGAAGTGGGCGTGGCCTCCACCAAGGCCTTCACCACGCAGCTGGCAGGCCTGTTCCTGCTGACGCTGTGCCTGGCGCAAGTCAATGGTCACCTGTCCGAAGAACAGGAAGCGGCGCACCTGAAAGCCATGCGCCACTTGCCCGTCGCGATTGCTTCCGTGCTGGCGCTGGAACCGCAAATCATCGCCTGGTCCGAAGAATTCGCCCGCAAGGAAAACGCCCTCTTCCTCGGTCGGGGCATGCACTACCCGATCGCCCTGGAAGGCGCGCTGAAACTGAAGGAAATCTCGTACATTCACGCCGAAGCGTACCCGGCAGGTGAACTGAAACATGGCCCGCTGGCCCTGGTGACGAATGAAATGCCGGTCGTCACCATCGCGCCAAACGACGCCCTGATCGAAAAGCTGAAATCGAACATGCAGGAAGTGCGCGCCCGCGGCGGCCAACTGTACGTCTTCGCCGACGTCGATTCGCGCATCAGCTCCGGCGAAGGCCTGCACGTCATCCGCCTGCCCGAGCACTACGGCGATCTGTCGCCGATCCTGCACGTGGTCGCGCTGCAATTGCTGGCCTACCACACGGCGCTGGCGCGCGGTACGGACGTGGACAAGCCACGCAATCTGGCCAAGTCGGTGACGGTGGAGTAAGCAGGGCGGGTGCGGCTCCGGTGATCGTATAAATAATGTCCGTATAGTTTGAATAAACTCTGTATTGGTGTTCTTTAAACCACGCACAGAACATTTGAAGGGAGAATGTACAGGACGATCAGCTCATATCGGCTATATACATTGACGAAATCGGCTAGCCGCAAAGTAATCGTGAAGTTGTCCCGGATGTCCAGTTTTTGCCGACACTAGACATCCGTTCAAAGTCCACAGTATCCCACTTTCAGCTGTTCAATTTAGATGTTTTACGGCAACCTTTTTAATGATAGCAGCGAGCGTTGATTACGACCCCTTCCACCAACCGCGTAGCGTGTTCGCGATTATGCTCATGAGGCCAGACTTACCTTGACTCCGCGTGGACGGTTTGGTGCCCTCGGATTGATTTCTCATGGTCTGGTTCGTCCGGTCGATGTACCGTTGGCTGTCACGCTTGTCTCTTGCCTTCACAGCTTCAATCTTCTGCTTCGACATCATGCCGGCGGTGATGACGCGATTCTCCCGGATCCAATAATGCGACTGGCAGACGAACTTCCAGTTGCCGATCGAAGGATAAAGCGACACGGCGCCGTTGGGCGACTTGCTCAACTGCCACTTCGCTGGGTTCAACGGCGTCATCACCTTCTCCCCGCACCCACAACAGCATTTGTGGCCCGCAGTCTCATATTCCTCGCTGATGTACAGCAAACCATCCTCCATTACTGATGGGAAGCTGACCACGAATTTAGGGCGTATAGACTGTGTTTTCACTCTGGTTTCCGCTTGTTCACCAATAACTCACACCATGAGACCTTGTACTTGATCGTTTCTGCCTCAGCTTCGTCAGTATAAAAGCCGAGAAATTGCTTGTAGCGAACGATCGCCAGCATGGCATTCACCGCATTCAATTCAACCAGCTGGATGTTACCGTATTCCGCTTTTTCTGTGTCGTCGGCGGTAGGCAGCGCCGATACTAAGTCAGCAGTTTGCGGCGTCACCAGCGTTACGCGTGCACGGGCGTGCAGTTGAACCTTCGCGGGGACTTTATCGACTCCGATCCCGACATCGATAAACGGAATACCACGCTCTACTAAGTAACTCGCGATCAGCTCTCTTGATGGCCCATGATCAACAGCGATAAAGACGAAACTGCAGTCACCGAGTTCCGTGATGTTTTGCTCATCAACTCGTACGGCGCGACCGACTATACCCTTCCGCATCTGACCATAGTGCTTGGCAAAGTGTTCGGCTTTCGTAATGCCACTAAATGCTTCACTAGGTTTCAAGGCGCCCGGCATCCGGTAGCAGTTATGTGCTTCGACCGCGTCGCCATCATAGATGTAGATCTCTTCAATTGGCGTTTTTGCCAGTGCATCCAGGATGTAACTTCCCGTGCCCCCCATGCCGATGATTGCGACTTTCCGCTGCCGTAATTTATCCTCGTAAGCATCCAGGCCGGAACGGGCAATTGCCGTGTTCGGATAGTAGAACACAGAGGGGCGAGCATTTACCTGCAAGCGTCCTCGAAAATCGGCACGGACCGATGGGTCGACGTCGCGGGCATGACGAGACAGCTTGTTCACGTAATGAAGCATCTTGACGTGAAAGCTCTGGAGCAAGCGAGCGAGATCTTCCGCCTTAGCAGGCTTGTTTGAGAGTCTGCAGAGCGCTTTCCGATCAGCAGCCGATGTTTCGATAGTATCGGCTACAAGGGCGTCTTGTAATGATGCGCCTTGTGCCGTATGTGGGATTGACCCCGTAAACCACACGGTGTGATCACCATTCAGCTGGCTGACGCCATTGACCACCGAATACGGCGAAATGATGTCGCCGTATGCGATCTTTCCTGCAGCAGGACAGTATGGAACATTCTCAACTATGAGATATCGGTCATCGACAATGACAACCGAATACCCGTCGTCGATCAGTGCCTGTACGTCGGCGTTAGGAGCGGTTAGATTTGCCAGCATCGAAGCGCATCCCGTTTTCAAGTTGAACAAAACCGCCAGGATTCAGCGAGCCCTTTTCATGACCGTGGGTCCAATCCACGTCATACAACTTTAAATCGACCGATGCGGTATCGACGCCATCGAGCTGCAGGATTTGCTCGAAAGTGACCGTGGGGCCAGGCACCTTGTGGTGAACGGTGTTGACAATAATTTCATACTCTTTGGGGTGAGGCATGATGAAACCTTTCAGGTTAGCTGTGGGAGGCATGCAAATTTTCTGGCCCTACTGTCTTGGCTGCACAGAAGAGATTGATAGATATTAGTAACCTAAGGGGTTAATGTCAAGAAATTATTAACCCTTTGGGTGTGCGGTAAAATATTAACCCTTCGCGTCGTTGATACCTTGTTTTTTCTCTCAAAACGCTGTATTGTCGCGCGACTATGGAAATCCTTTTTACAACTTCCGACATGGAAGCTGTTGTAATGTCTGAGAGCGCTCTCGCTAAGATTTTTGGAGCAAGTGTTCGTGTAGCGTGCCGACGTTTATGCGAACTTGCAGCGATGGAGACCCTTGCCGTTGCCGCATCTCTGCCCATGCATGAGCTAACTCCACAAGCGGAAAAGTCCCGCTATACCGTTAGCGTCTCTCCTACACACAAAATTCATTTTGAAGCTATCCTGAATTCGGGTACTGCAACCTCTACCCAAGGGCTCAATTTGAGCTCTGTAACTGCAATCCGCATCCTCTCCCTGGGCAAACTATGACTACTAAACTCGCGCATCGTCCGTTCACGCCGAATTATGCAGTTCCTCCAGGAGATAGCTTGGTGGAGTTGCTTGACGCAGTCGGTCTTTCACAGGCAGATCTTGCTGAAAGAACGGGACGCCCCAAAAAGACAATTAACGAAATCGCTAAAGGAAAGGCTGCAATTACTCCTGAGACCGCGCTTCAACTAGAACGAGTTCTTGGCTTCCCTTCATCCTATTGGAACACTTTGGAGCAGAATTACCGAGCTGCATTGGCTCGAATAGAGGAAAGACAGCGGTTAAGCCAACATATAGGTTGGTTATCCAATTTTCCGATTACGGAAATGGTTAAGCGAAGCTGGATTAACGCTCGAACCGATAAAGTTGAGCTTGTTGAAGAGCTGCTAAAGTTTTTCGGAGTGGCATCGCCAGAAGCTTGGAACGAAGTATGGATGAGGGGGAAGGAGGCGACTGCATTCCGCAAATCTTCTACTCATGATTCGACGGAATTGAGTCTAACGGCAACTTGGTTGAGAAAAGGTGAGCTCAACGGACGGGAAGTGAAATGCGAGCCATTCGACGCAACTCGTTTTAAAGCAGCGCTAATTAAAGTTCGTGACCTCACAAGTCATGACGATATTAATTCGTCCCTCAAAACGATGACTGCGGCTTGCGCAGCGGCCGGTGTTGCCGTCGTTCTTGTTCCAGAATTCCCTAAATTAGGAATATGCGGAGCAACTCGTTGGCTTTCCTCTGACAAAGCGCTTATCCAATTGAGCCTTCACTACAAGAGGGCTGATCAGTTGTGGTTTTCTTTTTTCCATGAGGCTGGACACATTCTTTTACATGGGAAGAGAGATATTTTTATTGAACAAAAAAAAGCATCTGAGAATTTGCAAGAAATAGAGGCGAACAATTTTTCTAGTGACTTTTTGATACCTCCAGAGCAATATCATAAGTTCCTTGCTCAACGAGATTTCAGCCTTTCTACTATTTCAAACTTTGCAAAGTCTTTAAACATTGCTCCGGGTATTGTTGTTGGCCGTCTTCAACATGACAAACATATCGGATATCAAGTTGGGACTATATTCTTTGTTCGTATCGACTGGGCAAAGTAAATTTGATACAGAGCATTGAAGTATTGTCTGAGTACGGATTTTTTGACGAAATTCGGTCTATTTTAGTGGTGATTCAGTGAGTGCATTGTTCAGAATCTCATTCTACTATTGACTGAATGTACTGTTTATCGGCTTTAAAGAATATCCTACTTTTTTTGTCGTTAGCCTTGCGCCGAATTGCTGACTAGTCTGTTTTGATAAGAATATTCAGTTGTATTGGGCATAGATACAGACTATATTTTTCAATACTCCGAAGCGAATTGGGGAGCCGCTGCGATAGGGATATTTGCGTTTATTTTTTATGCTACATCAACGGGCCTCAGTTATACAGACCTTCTTTGTACGATCACGCCGGTGGCGCGGTGCTGTCGGAGAGGTAGTCGTCGCATATGTCGGCCCACTAGCGCGCTTCCCAGATTTTTCCGTTTCCGGGCGCTAGTATCGGGATGGGCGTATCGTCGGCCTGCAGCTTTGATGCCATCACGGGCGTCGAATGGCATCGACCCCTAGCTTGGTATTTAAGATGTGATGCTCAACGGCCTGGGTCGGTACGAGCACGGTACTGCTCTATCCACTTGACGGACTGTGCGATGCCGCCAAAGGGAAAGAAATGCAGGCTGACCTTGCCATGCGCTGCTGTCAGCCCGGCGGCCAGGCACTCGACAAACAGATCGGGGCCTGCTGTGCCGAACAGCTTGCCGATTGAGACCCCGTACTTTGACCACATCGATGCGCAGGCGCCCACGCCGCATACTGCGGCATAGCGCGCCAGCACCGCGATGCTCGCGGGGCCCGGCACGCCCACGCGCACGGGATGGTTGATGCCGTGCGCGCGCAGCGCTTCCAGCCACGTCAACACGATGTCGGCATCAAAGGCGAATTGCGTGACGATCAAGGGCGCCATGCCACGCATCTCGATGCTGTGGCACTTGCGTTCAAGCACCTCCCACTGTTCGGCCTTGCTCATCACCGGATGGCCTTCCGGGTGGCCACCCACGCCGATCACTTTCATGCCCGCGCGCTCAAAAATACCTGTGTCGATCAGCGCAGCACTGTCGGCAAACGGCCCCACCGGGATCGATGGATCGCCAGCGATGACGAAGCAGCGCTCGACGCCCGCTTCAGCGGCCGCGCGCTGGACGAATAATTCAAACCCGGCGAGCGAAGCGATACGGCGCGCGGACAAGTGCGGCATGGGCTCGAAGCCGAGTCTGCGCACGGCCCGCGCCGCGGCCAGGCGCGCGTCGTCGTTCTCGCGTGGCAGGTAGGGAATGGCAATGGTGGACCCGGTCAATATCCGCGGCGCCGCCGCGCTCAAAGCAGCAATGTCTTTCGTACTGACTTCCAGGGAATAGGCGTGCGTGATGTTGCCGGCGGGCCTGGGATTATCGCGATGCATCAACGGTTTTACCTTAGCTTCCTTGCGCCATGGCGATGAAGGCCTTGACGTAGTCGATGGCGGTGTCCGTCTCGCGTGCCCCCAGGAAGATCTGCTTGGCGATGCCGCGCTGGCCCAGCCGCACAGGCACGACGTCCATCTTGGCCGCGTATTCCTCGACCAGCCAGCGCGGCAGGGCGGCCACGCCGCGGCCGCTGGCTACCATCTGCAGCATGATGTCCGTGGTTTCGATGGCTTTGTGGCGCTTGGGCGTGACACCGGCCGGCAACAGGAACTGGTTGTAGATGTCCAGGCGTTCGATGTCCACGGGGTAACTGATCAGCACTTCCTGCGTCAGTTGCTGGGGCTTCACATAAGCAGCCGACGCCAGGGCATGGCCCTTGGCCACGACCAGCACCTGCTCGTAGTCGAACACGGGCTCGAATGTCAGTCCCGGCTTGTACAGCGGGTCGGGCGTGACCAGCAGGTCGATCTCGTAGCCGAAGAGCGCGCCGATCCCGCCGAACTGGAACTTCTGCTTGACGTCCACATCCACGTCGGGCCATGCGGCCAGATAGGGCGACACTACCTTGAGCAGCCACTGGTAGCAAGGGTGGCATTCCATGCCGATGCGCAGCGCGCCGCGCTCGCCCTGCGCGAACTGGCCCAGGCGCTCTTCGGCCAGGTCCAGTTGCGGCAGCACCCGGTTCGCCACCGCCAGCAAATACTGGCCGGCCTGCGTCAGGCGCAGGTTGCGCCCTTCGCGCAGCCAGACGTCGGTGCCCAGTTGCTGCTCCAGCTTCTTCATGCTGTGGCTCAAGGCCGACTGGGTCAGGTTCAGCACGCCTGCGGCGGCCGTCAAGGACCCTTGCTTTTCGACTTGCTGGACGATGCTGAGGTGGATGCGTTCAAGCATTGAAATGAGCCATATTCATGGATGTATGAAATAAGACCATTATACTTCATCGATTCCCCCCGTTATCATCCGTCCTCTTGCTGTTGGCATTCTTAGCCCTCGCGCATCACTCCCTATGAAAGCAAACATGACACGTCCACTTCGCTTAGTCGCCGTTTCCGGCGGGCTGCAACGCCCTTCCAAGGCTGCCGCCCTGGCCGAGCACCTGATGGACCTGATCGCCGAGGAAGTGCTGTGCGAACAACGCCTGGTCGAACTGGGGCAGCTCGCGCCGCAGCTGGCCGGCGCAACCTGGCGCTCCCACCTGCCCGAGACGGTGGAGCGGGAATTGGCGGCGGTCGAGCAAGCGGACATCCTGGTGGTGGCGACACCGGTCTATCGTGGCGCGTACACGGGCCTGTTCAAGCACTTCTTCGACTTCATTGACCAGGATGCCTTGATCGACAAGCCCGTCTTGCTGGCAGCCACCGGCGGCAGCGAGCGCCATGCCCTGATGATCGACCACCAGTTGCGGCCGCTGTTCAGCTTTTTCCAGGCACGCACATTGCCGCTGGGCGTCTACGCGACCGACAAGGACTTTACCGACTACCGCCTGCAGGACGAGGCTCTGCTCCAGCGCGCCACCTTGGCGGTGCAACGGGCATTGCCCTTGATCGGCTTGACGCGCCATGCGAGATCCGCCACTGCTGAAGAGCTGGTCGCGGCCTGATACGCATCACCACGGTCAATCAACATATTCATCTTTTCGCAGAAACCAGGACAGATCACCATGAGCAAAGATTTTGTATTCAGCATCAAGAGCATTGTTTTCGATGAAAACTATCACCCATCGGACAGCACGCGATTGACGACCAACTTTGCCAATCTGGCCCGGGGAGAGCGTCGCCAGGAGAACTTGCGCAATACCTTGAAAATGATCGACAGCCGCTTCAACAACCTGGCGCACTGGGACAATCCGACCGCAGACCGTTACTCGGTCGAGCTTGAAATCATTTCCGTCGCGTTGAATATCGATGCCGAAGGCGACAATATTCCATTGATCGAGATATTGAAGCCGAACATCATCGATAAAAAAACCAATGAGCGCATCGATGGCATCGCCGGGAATAACTTCTCCTCCTACGTGCGCGATTACGACTTCAGCGTGCTGCTGCCAGAGCACAACAATAATAAATCCACGTTTGGCACGCCGGACAATTTCGGCGATTTCCATGGCAAGCTGTTCAAGCACTTTGTCAGGTCAGACACCTATAAAGCGCACTTCAGCAAGCCACCCGTGATCTGCATCAGCGCCTCGAGCAGCAAGACCTATCAGCGCACTGAAAACCAGCACCCTATCCTCGGCGTCGAGTACCAACAAAATGAGTTCTCTTCGACGGATGAATATTTCGAAAAGATGGGGATGCAGGTGCGCTATTTCATGCCGCCCAACAGCTCCGCGCCGCTGGCTTTCTACTTTATCGGCGATCTGCTTGGCGACTACAGCAATCTTGAACTGATCGGCACCATCAGCACGATGGAAACGTTCCAAAAGATCTACCGGCCCGAAATTTACAACGCCAATTCCGCGGCGGGGAAGTTGTATCAGCCCAGCCTGAAGAACCAGGATTACTCATTGACGCAAATTGTCTATGACCGGGAAGAGCGCAGCCAGCTGGCGGTCAAGCAGGGCAAATATACGGAAGAGCACTTCATCAAGCCCTACAAGAATATTCTTGAACAATGGTCTGCGAACTACGCGCTCTGATTAAAAAAATAAACGAAAGCATTCAACATGAAAAAATTATTGCCTACTTCCACTGCCGGCAGCTTGCCCAAACCTTCCTGGCTGGCGCAGCCTGAAAAACTGTGGTCGCCGTGGAAATTACAGGACGAGGAATTGATCGAGGGCAAACAGGATGCTCTGCGTTTGTCGCTGCAGGAACAGCAGCACGCAGGCATCGATATCGTCAGTGACGGCGAACAGACCCGTCAGCATTTCGTCACCACGTTTATCGAGCATCTGAGTGGCGTGGATTTTGACAAACGCGAGACTGTCAGGATCCGTGACCGCTACGATGCGAGCGTGCCGACCGTCGTGGGCGCGGTGAGCCGCCCGAAGCCGGTGTTTGTGGAAGACGCCAAGTTCTTACGCCAGCAAACCAAGCAGCCGATCAAATGGGCCCTGCCAGGTCCGATGACGATGATCGATACGCTGTATGACAGCCACTACAAGAGCCGTGAAAAACTGGCCTGGGAATTCGCCAAGATCCTCAATCAGGAAGCGAGGGAATTGGAGGCTGCCGGCGTCGACATCATCCAGTTTGACGAACCTGCATTCAATGTCTTCTTTGATGAGGTCAATGACTGGGGGATTGCCACCCTGGAAAGGGCGATCGAAGGACTCAAATGCGAAACGGCCGTCCACATCTGCTACGGCTACGGCATCAAGGCCAATACGGACTGGAAAAATACGCTGGGCTCCGAGTGGCGCCAATATGAAGAGTCTTTCCCGAAGCTGCAGCAATCGAATATCGACATCATCTCGCTCGAATGCCACAACTCGCGTGTGCCCATCGACCTGATTGAACTCATCCGTGGCAAGAAGGTGATGGTCGGCGCCATCGACGTGGCCAGCAATACGATTGAAACACCGGAGGAAGTGGCCAACACCCTGCGCAAAGCGCTGCGCTTTGTCGATGCCGACAAACTCTACCCGAGCACCAACTGCGGCATGGCGCCCCTGGCTCGCCAGGTCGCAAGAGGCAAGTTGAATGCGCTCAGCGCAGGCGCGGCAATCATCCGGGGAGAGCTTTCCTAGCCGGCTGGTGAAGTTACGCCCGTGCTTAAGCCGGGCGCAAGCGCTCCCCCATCCGTGCCCGCAAGGCTGCGTTCAGCAGCGGCGCCACCTGCGCAAAAGCTTTATCGATGCGTACCAGCAGGGCATCGACATCATCTTCCGCCTGTTGGCGTGTGGCGAAGCCGAAACGGGTTACGTCGAGCAGCATGGCGTCGCGCGTGATGTCGCGGCGGCCGGCGGATTGTGGTCTTTAATTGGAAGAATATGAACGCCGCAGTTAATTTTTAAAGTGAACATAAAATTGAATTTAATACGATTAAATTCAATCTTATGTTCATGTGATCCGTCGTCGCGCTATTCTAGAATTCCTCCCACTGGGCCGGTGTGCAGGCGCGTTGCGGTGCCGCTGCCACGGCCACGCGCATTGCCGTACCGGCCGCTGGCCGCGCGGCAGGTGTTGGCAAGGTCGCCGCTGGCACGCCGCCCAGTTTAAATGCGCTCACCACCTGCGCCAGGGTCGCCGCCTGCTCCTGCATGGCCGCCGCCGCTGCTGCCGATTCTTCCACCAGGGCCGCGTTTTGCTGGGTGACGTTGTCCATCTCGCTGATGGCCTGGTTGATTTGCTCGATGCCGGCCGTCTGTTCCGCGCTGGCCGAGGTGATTTCTTCCATGATGTCGGTAACGCGGCGCACGCTGTCGACCATGTCGGTCATGGTGTTGCCGGCTTGATGCACGAGCTCGCTACCGGCCGCCACGCTCCGGGTCGAGTCGTCGATCAGGGTCTTGATTTCCTTGGCCGCGGCAGCCGAGCGGTGCGCCAGGCTGCGCACTTCCGTGGCCACGACGGCGAAGCCGCGGCCCTGCTCGCCTGCGCGCGCCGCTTCCACGGCCGCGTTCAAGGCCAGAATGTTGGTCTGGAAGGCGATGCCATCGATGACGCCGATGATGTCCGCGATCTTGTTCGACGAGGCGTCGATTTGCCGCATGGTCGCCACCACTTGCGCGATGACGGCGCCGCCGCGCTGCGCCACGCCGGAGGCCGTGTCGGCCAGCACATGCGCCTGGCGCGCATTGTCGGCATTCTGCTTGACGGTCGAGGTCAGCTCTTCCATGGAGGAGGCCGTCTCTTCCAGTGAGCTGGCTTGCTGCTCCGTGCGCGCAGACAGGTCCAGGCTGCCCGCCGCCACTTCGGACGAGGCCGAGGCGATCGTTTCCGTGCCGGCGCGCACGGTGCCCACCGTTTGCGCCAGGTTGTCGTTCATGCGCTTGAGCGCCTGCAACAGTTGCCCCATTTCATCGCGCGACTGCACTGTGATGTGGCTGCGCAAATCGCCTGCGGCCACCGTGTTGGCCACCTGCAGCGCCGTGGCGACGGGGCCGGTGATCGAGCGTGTGATGCCATACGCCAAGGCCGCTGCGATGGCCAAGGCCGCCAGCGACATGCCGACCAGCAAGGTGCGCGTGTTGGCATACGTGGCATTGGCATTGTCGCCCGCCGTGTTGGCCAGGGTGTTTTGCAAGCTGATCTGTTCAGCAATCAATTGCTTATAGACGAGCAAGACGGGGCGCAGCTGGCCGTACAGGTAGGCGCTGCTATCGTCCGGCGTGCCGCTCCTGATCAGTTCAAGCAAGGCTTCTTGCCCCTGCGCGTAGCGCGTGTTGGCGTCGTTCATCTTGGCCAGCAGCGCGCGTTCGCGGTCGGAATCGAGCATGTTCGCAAGCTTGCCGAGATTGCCGGCCGCCGCCTGGCGCGCGGCCAGGATGGCGTCCGTTTGCTTGCGCTGGTCGGCCGGATCGGCGCTGAGCATCATGTTGCGCAGGGCAATGGCAATGTCGTTGATGTTGGCCGAGACGCTGTTGGCGAGCTCGATCTTCGGCATGCTGTCATGCACGATATGGCCGGTGCCCTGGTTGATCTTGCCCAGCATGGCAATGCCCAGGCAGGAGATGATGATCAGCATGGCGCCGATGGCGCCAAAGCCTGTGGCGAGGCGGGTGCCGATGGTCAGGTTGGATAAAAACTTCATGGCGGTCTCAATACGGAGGGAATGGTCAAAAGGTCGGCGGCTGCGGATTGGGGGCCGCGCCGCCAAGCGGAGGACGATCCTAGACCTTTTTATGTGATATTTCCATAGGGCAATATGCCTAGTTGCCCCCTTGGATGCACGCCGGTTCCGCCTGTTCTGCGGCTTGCGCGTGTTTTCAGCTATATTGGCAGGCACCCGCCGGGCGGCAGGCCATGACCGGCGTCGCCGCCGATTCGGCAATTTTTCCCATTTTCAGCCTTAGGTCCGCATGACTTCTTTCCGTCTCCGTTTCTTCCCCTTCCTGCTGGCGTTGTTGCTGGCCTGCTCGCTGGCCCCGCCGCCCGCCTGGTCGCAGCCCGTCGACGACGCCGCCACGGCCGACCAGCGTCTCGATGGCTTGCGCAAGCAGATCACCGGTATCCAGAAGGCGCTCGATGGCGAGGTGGAGCTCGATGACGCGACCCTGTCGCAGATGCGCGCCGACGCGCTGGCGGCCAGCGCCGAGGCGGACAAGGTGGCCGATGCGCTCGCGCCTACGCTCTCCAGCGTGCAGGCGCGGCTGGCCGAGCTGGGCAAGCCGGCGGCGGGCACGAAAGACGCCCCCGACGTGGCGGCGCAGCGCAGCCAGCTGGACCGCACCAGCAGCGCGCTCGATGCGCAAGTAAAACTGGCGCGCCTGCTGGCCGTGGAAGCGACGCAGGCGTCGGAACAAGTGTCGACGGTGCGCCGCGCGCAGTTGCAGGCGCGCCTGGGCGAGCGCACGGCGTCGATTCTGGCCGGCTCGTTCTGGAAGCAGCTGCATGCGGAATTGCCGCAGAATCTGCAACGGCTGCGGGCGCTGGAGCTGGAATTGGCGAACGCGGCAAGCGCCACGCCGTGGTCGGCCTGGGGCGGCTTGCTGGCCGCCATCGTGGCCGTGATCGGTGCCAGCGTCTGGATTTCGCGCTATTTGCTGGTGGTCACGTCCACGCGCGTGCCGCATGGCCGCTTGCGCCGCTCGCTGCATGCACTGGCCGTGCTGGTGCTGGCGCTGGCCACGCCGGGCCTGGTGGCGGAATTGCTGGCCATGGGCTTGCGCTGGGAGGGCGGCCTGTCCGAAAAAACCTCGACTTTCCTCAGCAGCTTGATCGGCATCATCTGTTTTGCCGGTTTTACGGCAGGGCTGGGCCACGCGCTGCTGTCGCCGCGCCGCGTGTCGTGGCGTCTGCTGCCCCTGCCCGATGCGCTGGCGCACCGCATGCGCAATTTTCCATCGATGTTTTCCTTCATCGTCGTGCTCGTGTGGGCGACGGAACGGGTCACCATCGTCATCAATGCGGGCCTGTCGACGGCCGTGGCCGTCAATTGCATCGTCGCCCTCGTGATGAGCACGACCATCGCCTACGGCCTGATGCGGGCCGAGCGCTGCTGGCGCCAGTTGCGCGAGGCCGATCCCGCCACCCTCGTCACGCCGCTGTGGCTGCGCTGCGTCACGGTGCTGCTGTGGCTGGCGCTGGCGTCGAGCGTCATCAGCTTGCTGGTCGGCTATGTGGCGTTCGGCAGCTTTGTCGCCAAGCAAATCGCCTGGGTCATCGTCGTGGTGTGCAGCACGTATCTGCTGACGGTGCTGGTCGACGATATCTGCATGCTGCTGGCCTCCACCCCGCCGCCGCCGGACGCGGCCCATCCCGTGCTGGCCACGCCCAAGGCGCGCGACCAGGCGGCCGTGCTGCTGTCGGGCATCGGCCGCGCCATCGTCGTGCTGCTGGCCCTGATGTTGCTCTTGGCGCCATTTGGCGAAGGTCCGGGCGAGCTGTTCCAGCGCGTCGGCAAGCTGCAGGATGGCCTGGCCATCGGCGAAGTGGCGATCCGCCCGGCTGCCATGATCCAGGCGCTGCTGGTGCTGGTCGTCGGCTTTATCGCGCTGGGCCTGTTCAAGCGCTGGCTGCAAAATAGTTATTTGCCGACCACCAATCTCGATACAGGAATGCAAGTGTCGTTCATCACCCTGTTCGGCTACATCGGCGGCGTGCTGGCCGTGGCGCTGGCCCTGTCGGCGGCCGGCATCGGCCTCGAGCGCATCGCGTGGGTGGCGTCGGCCTTGTCGGTCGGTATCGGTTTTGGCTTGCAGGCGGTGGTGCAGAACTTTGTTTCCGGCTTGATCCTGCTGGCCGAGCGTCCCGTCAAAGTGGGCGACTGGGTGTCGCTCGGTGGCGTGGAAGGCGATATTCGCCGCATCAATGTGCGCGCCACGGAAATTCAGCTGGGCGACCGCTCGACGGTGATCGTGCCGAACTCGGAATTCATTACCAAGACGGTGCGCAACGTGACCCTGGCCAATCCGCTGGGCCTGGTGCAGGTGAAGCTGCCGCTGCCGCTGGGCACGGATGCGCAGGTGGCGCGCGCGCTGATCCTGTCCGTCTTTGTCGACAATCCCGACGTGCTCGACACACCGGCGCCGAATGTGCAGCTGGACGGCATCGACAATGGCCTGTTGTTGTTCAACGCCACCGGCTTTGCCTCGTCGCCGCGCCTGACGTCGGGCATCCGCAGCGCGCTGCTGTTCGAACTGCTTAAGCGCCTGGACGAGGCGCACATCGCGATCGCCAAACCCAGCACGATGGTGCTGAGTACGGTGCCGGCGCAGCCCGAGGCGCCGGCCATGTCAGCCGTTGCACCGGCGCCCGCACCGGTACCGCCGCTGACGAGCTAGTCGGCACAAGTCAGCGCACGGTCGACCACAGCAGGGCCGCCAGGTACAGGCCGACGCCGAACGCCGTGTGCGCCATCAAGCTGCGCAGGCGGGCGGCGTTTGGGTGCGGCGTCTTGCTGGCGGCCAGGCCGGCGCCCATGCCCGGCTGCAAGATGCAAAATGGCGCGGCCACGCTCACGAGACCCGCCAGCAGCGCCGGCGCAAACGTCGGCTGGCTGACCCACTCCTGTCCCACCAGCACCAGCAGCACGGCCGCAAACAGCACGCCGATCATGTAATGGGCCGTCCAGCCCAGGATGGCTTCATCGCGCACGGGCGCCGCCTGGGCAATATTGGTGTGCGTCACGGTGCCGCGCGGCAAATGGCCGAGCCAGCGCCCCACCATCGCAAAGTTCAGCGAGGGGATGCACCAGAAGCGTTTCAAGGCCACTGCCCACACATCCATCACCGCCGTCGCGCCCACGCCGATCGCCAGCGCATCGAGCCAAAGTATTTGCATTGCCGCCCCTAACATTCAATGAATTGCTTGAATGTTATAAGGGTGCTAGCATTGTGTCAATGAAAAATGCCGATATCGAATTCCTCACCGGTTCCGCCGGGTTTGCCCATATTTTAGGCAGCGCGCCGCGTTTGCGCCTGCTCGAGCAGATCGTGCACGGCGAATATGCGGTGGAGCAGCTGGTGGAGTTGACGGGCTTGTCCGTGGCGAACACGTCCCAGCATTTGCAGCAGTTGCGGCGTGCCGGTTTCGTGCAGGCACGGCGCGATGGCAAGCGCGTGCTGTACCGGCTCGGCAGCGGCCCCATCGTGCAACTGCTGGCCGCGCTGGACGTGTATGCGCAGCACCAGCGCAGCGAGTTGCAGGCGCTGGGCCGGGGCGACCACGTGGAAGCGATCACGGGCGACGAGTTGCAGGAGCGCATGCGCGAGGCCAGCATCACGGTGCTCGACGTGCGGCCCGCGCAGGAATTTGCCGCCGGCCACTTGCCCGGTGCGATCAATATTCCTTTTGATGACTTGCAGCGCCGCCTCGAGGAATTGCCCGCGAACGCAGAGATCGCCGCCTACTGCCGCGGCCCGTATTGCGTGCTGTCCGTGCAGGCCGTGGCTGCCTTGCGCCAGCACGGCTTGCAGGCGCGCCGTCTCGGTAGCGGCTACGATGACTGGCAGGCGGCCGGCTTGCCTGTCGTCAAGGCGGCGTGATGGCCATCCCCAACAGCAAGCAGGAACTGCTCGACGCCATCAACAGCACGTATGCGAAACTGGTGCAGGAGCTGGCGCGCGTGCCGCCGGCGCTATCGCGGGAGCCCGTGCTGGAAGGACAAGTGGCGGGCACGCGCATGAGCGTATGCGATCTGCTCGCCTACCTGGTCGGCTGGAATGAGCTGGTCTTGCACTGGCACGCGCAGCTGCGCGACGGCAAACGCATCGAGGACATCGCCTTTCCCGCCGAAGGTTTCACGTGGAACGCTCTGGGAAAACTGGCGCAGCGCTTCTATGCCGACTATGCTGAACTGGGCATGGACGAGTTGCTGCAGCGCCTGGAACAGGCGAAAGACCAGCTGCTGGCGCTGGTCGACGCGCACGATGACGCGCAATTGTATGGCCAGCCCTGGTACACGCATTACACGATGGGACGCATGATCCAGTTCAACACGGCGTCGCCGTATGCGAACGCGCGCACGCGCTTGCGGGCTTGGCTCAAGACCTTGTAGCGGGATCGGCGGGCTTGCACGATTGCATCAGTACGCTCGGAAAATTTTTCAGGCAGGATAGTGGTTTCAAGCGCAACCAACTGAAGGATCACCATGCTGACCATCGCCCTCGCCCAGATGAATCCCACCGTGGGCGACTTCGACGCCAATGTCGCCGCCATCATCGCGCGCATGCAGCGCGCCAGCGAGGAAGGCGCCGACCTGCTCGTCTGCCCAGAACTGTCGCTGTGCGCGTATTACCCGGGCGACCTGTTTGAGGATGCCGCCTTCCTGCGCGGCATGCAGCAGGCGCTCGACACCGTGCTGCAGGCATCCACGCGCTGGCCGGAACTAGTTACCGTCATCGGCACGGCGCGGCCGAACTCTGGTGTCGGCAAGCCCCTGTACAACGCTTTGCTGGCGATGCGTGACGGGCACATCGTGGCCGAATACTACAAGCAGCTGCTGCCCACTTACGGCATCTTCGACGAGGGCCGCCATTTCGAACCGGGCCCGCCCGGCGCCTGCACCTTGGATATCGCCGGCTGCAAGGTCGGCTTCATGATTTGCGAGGATGGCTGGAATGACGATGGCCGCGCCTACGCCGTCAACCCGTTCGATGCCCTGCACGCGGCGCGGCCCGACCTGATCGTCAGCATCAACGCCAGCCCGTCCGATATCGGCAAGCGCGCGCAACGCCACGCCGTGTTTGGCGCCGCCTGCAAGCGCGTGAATCTGCCCCTGCTGTTCGTCAACCAGGTGGGCGGCCAGGACCAGCTCGTGTTCGACGGCGCCTCGTTCGCCATGTCACCGAGCCAGGGCGTGCAATTCGAAGCGGCCCGCTTCGTCGAAGATTTTCCATTGCTGCGCTTTGCCGATGGCCGTTTTACGCGTACCGACGGTGCCGCGTTTCCCGTGCCCGACCCGGACGGCATCCCCGCCGTGGAATTTGCGCGGCGCCAGATCGTGCTCGGTTTGCGCGACTACGCGCGCCGCTGCCGCTTTACGCAAGTCGTCGTCGGCTGCTCGGGCGGCATCGATTCGGCGCTGACCCTGGCCCTGGCCGTCGAGGCGCTCGGTGCCGACAACGTCGTGGGCATCACCATGCCATCCGTGTTTTCCAGCGCCGGCTCCGTCACCGATTCCGTCGCCCTGTGCGCCAATCTGGGCATCGCCCTCTACACGCATCCGATCCGCGACATCGTGGCGCAATATGAAACCGGCTACGCCCAGGCCTTCGACGGCAAGCTGCAGGGACTGCCGCTGGAAAACCTGCAGGCGCGCGTGCGCGGCACGATCCTGATGGAATACTCGAACGCGTTTGGCGCCCTGCTGCTCACCACCGGCAACAAGAGCGAAATCTCGGTTGGTTACTGCACCCTGTACGGCGACACGAATGGGGGACTGGGCCTGATCGGCGACCTGTATAAAACGGAGGTGTTCGCCCTGTCGCGCCACCTCAACGCCAGCGCCGGGCGCGAACTGATCCCCGTCGCCGTGCTCGATAAACCGCCGTCGGCGGAACTGGCGCCGGGCCAGCGCGACACGGATAGTCTGCCGCCGTATCCCGTACTCGATGAAATTCTCAAATGGCATATCGAGGGACGCCGCCTGCCGGCGCAAGAAAGCGCGCAGGCGTTGACCCTGGTCGACCAGCTGCGCGAGACGGACGAGGGACGGACCCTCGTGACGCGCATCCTCGGCATGGTCGCCCGCAACGAATACAAACGGCGCCAGGCGGCGCCCATCATCCGCGTGCGTTCGCGCGCCTTTGGCAGCGGGCGTCAATTGCCGATTGCCGCCCACTACCCCACCGGAGACGACGCATGACCCCATCCTACCCTGCCGATGCGGCCATCCTGATCGGCCGCTTCCAGCCTTTTCACAATGGCCATGCGGGCTTGCTGCAAAAGGCCCTGACGACGGCCGCGCAAGTGGTGGTGGTGCTCGGCTCGGCCTTCCATGCGCGCAGCCCGAAGAACCCGTTTACATGGCAGGAGCGGGCCGCCATGATCGCCGCGACCTTGCCCGAGGCGCAGCGCGCGCGCGTGCATTACGTGGCCGTGCGCGACTACTACGATGATGGCCTGTGGGCCGATGCCGTGCGGCACGCCGTGGCGGGCGCCGTGCCGAAGGCGCAGCGCGTGATGCTGGTGGCCTGCTTCAAGGACGCCACCAGCTACTACCTGCATCACTTCCCCCATTGGCAGCTGCTGAACCTGGAGATCGACCCTGGCGCGCCCATCGGCGCGACGGCGATTCGCAACGTGCTGTTCGAGGCGCAAGACGTGGACGTGTCGCTGAGCGCCGTGGCGCAGCTGCTGCCGGCGGCCATCGGCCAGTATGTAAAGGCGTGGACCTTGCTGCCGTGGTATGCGCCGCTGGTGCAGGAATACCGCGCCATCGAAGCGTATAAAGCGCGCTGGCGCGCGGCACCGTATCCGCCCATCTTCACCACCGTGGACGCGCTGGTGCAGACGGGCGGCCACGTGCTGCTTGTGCGCCGCGGCGGCTATCCGGGCAAGGACTTGTGGGCGCTGCCCGGCGGCTTCCTGGAGCCGCGCGAACGCCTGCTGCAGGGCGCTCTGCGCGAACTGGCGGAGGAAACCCAGCTGGGCGTGCTGGCGCCCACCCTCGTCGAGGCGCTGGTCGGCGTGGCCGTGTTCGACCACCCGGACCGCAGCCAGCGCGGGCGCACCATCACGCATGCGCATTACTTCGATTTGAAGACGCGCCAGCTGCCGGCCGTGACGGCGGCCGACGATGCGGCGCTGGCGCAGTGGGTACCCGTGGCCGCGCTGCCGGCCATGGAAGAGCAATTCTTCGAAGACCATTTCCATATCCTGAACCACTTCCTCAAGCTCACGCACGAGGGGCGCTGAGAGGGGGCATCCCCCTCCCCGCGCGTCAGGACGTTACGCGTTCCCAGCCATGCCTGACGGCCGCCTTGAACTTGTCCCACGCCGATTGCGGATACGTGTGCTCCCACGTGGAACGCAGGTCCGCTTCTACGTCATCCCATGGGCGCCCCCGGTAGCTGTCGCTGCTTGCCATCGAATGGCCATAGCGGTAGGCGGGATCGTAGTCCTCGAAGCGCGCGCCGGTGGCGACATAGGTGGCGCTCCAGTGGCTGCGGTAGTACTGCTCGTCGTCGTAATTGGTGCCGGGCAGGTTGTCGGCGCTGGGATAGCGGCGCACGTTAGCGCCCGCGCTGGATGGCGGCGGGGCCATGTCGCTGGCAAATTGCTGCGACCCTGGCGCCTCGTTCATGCTGCCCTGCTGCGATGAGGTATCCGACTGCATGCTGGCGCCCTGGCGCATTGCGCTGGCGTCTTGCGGCGCGCCTTGCCAGCCGCCGGCGCGCCAGTGGTCGGCATGCGCATCGATGTCGAGCGGCGCATAGCGTTCGACGATGTCGGTGGCGCGCTGGATATCGGCGTCGCTGGCCTCTTCCAGGGTCAGCACGACATGTCCGCGCCGCACGGCTTCCGCATAGATGTGGCGGTCGGCGTGGCTGCCGAACAGGTCGGTGAAGAAATGCTTGACGCTGTCGAGCAGGCTGTCGCTGTCGTCGCGGCGGATGTTTTCGGTGGCGGAAAAATCGTCACTGCCCGCATCATGCAGGCGGATGCTGGCGCCGGGGAAGCCAGCCGTGATCAGGTCGTGCCGGGCGCGCTCGGCCATATCGCGCACGGCGAAAACTGCTGCCAATGTATGTGCCATGATGGTCTCCAATCAGTGAACAACGTCCTTCCAGTGTAGGCCGGGAAAAACGAAAGTGGCGCCCGTTTGCCCCTTGGAAATTGTTGTATTTCACAAGTATTGACCACGTGAAACCTCAGTCCGGCGTGCCCACGAAGGCGCGCAAAAAGTCGATAAAGGCGCGCACCTTTTCCGCGATATGCTGGGTGTTCGGATACACGGCATACACGCCCTGCTCCGGGAAGACGACGTCGGGCAGCAGGCGGCGCAGGCGTCCCGCGCGCACTTCCGCCTCCACCTGCCACTGCGGCAGCAGGGCCACGCCGCAGCCGCCCAGGGCAAAGCCCAGCAGGGCCGAAGCGGAGTCGGAATGGATGGCGGCGTCGTCCTGCGCCGTGAAGGCGGCGGGGCCGTCTTGTGTCTGCACGTCCCAGCGCAGCGGCGCGGCCAGGCGGCTGTGCGCCAGCCAGCGCGCGCGCTGCAAGTCGTCCAAGGTGGCGATGCCCTTCGCAGGCAGGCTGGCCAGGTAGGCGGGTGAGGCGACGGGCCAGATCGCGTACGGTTCGATCAGCGCGGCGCGGTAGCTCGAATCGTTGAGGGAACCCATGCGGATGGCCAGGTCGTACCGACCCGAGATCAGGTCTTCATGCGAGGACGACGACGAGTGCTGGATCTGCAGCTGCGGGTGGGCGGCGGCAAAGGCGATCAGCGCGGGGATTACCGTGCGGCTGCCGTATTCGACGGTAGTGGTCAGGCGCAAGGTGCCGCGCAAGCCCTGGTGGCCCTGGCGCGCCGTTTCGATGGCGCCCTGCGCTTCGCTGAGCACGCGCTGGCAATCCTCATAAAAGCGCCGACCCACGTCGGTCAGCGCCAGGCTGCGCGTGCTGCGTGTGAGCAGAGACACGCCCAGTTCCGCCTCCAGCTGTTTCAAATTAAAACTGACGACGGCCTTGCTCTGGCCCAGCACGGCGGCGGCCGCCGTCAGCGAACCGGCATCGACGATGGCGATAAAAATACCCAGGCGGTCAAGACTGATCATAGATAAAAATAAGAAGAGATGCGGGTTGCAGGGCTTTGTCAAAATAGATTTGACAGTGTAATCGGGGCTGGCCCGTTACGCAAATGGCGGTTGGCGCTTAAGCTGGCCGTTTGCCATTCGGAGCACCATGGACTATCGCAAAAAGGTCGCGGCCATCTATCTGCTGGGATTTTTCGTTGACCTGATCAACATGTTCATCACCAGCGTCGCCTACCCCGACATCGGTCATGCCTTGCACGCTTCGGTGGCGCAGCTGGCCTGGATCAGCACCGCCTACATCCTCGGCCTGACCATCGTCATCCCTGCCAGCGCCTGGCTGGCTGCCTATTATGGCAGCAAAACCGTGTTCATGGCATCGTTGCTAACTTTTTTAGTCGCCAGCATCGGCGCCGGCCTGGCGCCATCGATCGAGGCGCTGATCGCCTGGCGCTGCGTGCAGGGCCTCGGCGGCGGCTTGCTCATTCCGCTGGGGCAAAGCATGACCTACCAGCTGTACCAGCCTGCCGAGCGGCCGGGACTATCCTCCGTCATCATGCTCGTGGGCTTGCTGGCGCCGGCCCTGTCGCCCGCGCTGGGCGGCGTCATCGTCGACAGCCTGTCGTGGCGCTGGATTTTCTATTTGAACGTGCCATTTGCCGCGCTGGCGCTGTTGCTGGCCGCCTGCTGGTTGCGCCCCGACCCGCCGCGCGGGGCCGTGCCCCGTCTCGACGTGGCCGGCCTGCTGGCGGGCAGCACGGCGATTTTGCTGCTGTTGCTGGGCTTGACCATGCTGGGCACGCCGGACGAGCTGCTGGCCGGCGCCGGCGTGCTGGCGCTGGGTGCCGTCTGCGCCTGGGGCTACGTGCGCGGTGCGCTGCGCAAATCGACGCCGCTGCTCAACCTGCGCCTGGCCACCGAACCGCTGCTGCGCATTGCCATGCTGATGTATCTGCTGGTGCCGGGTGTTTTCATGGGCGTGAGCCTGCTGGCCATGCTGTACCTGCAGGGCGTGCTGGGCATGTCGGCGTCGACGGCGGGTGCGCTGATGCTGCCGTGGGCGCTGGCCTCGTTTGCGGCCATTTCGCTGACCGGCAAAAGCTACCGCCGCGTGGGGCCGCAACCGCTGTTCATCTTTGGTGCCCTGCTGCAGGCGGCGGGCATGCTGATGCTGCTGCGCGTGGCTGCGGCCGATCAGCTGTTCTGGCTGGCCGGCGCATATGCCGTGATGGGCTTTGGTGGCGGCTTGTGCAGCAGCACGGCGCAAAGCACGGCCTTCTTGCGCACGCCGGACGCGCAGCTGAGCCAGGCCAGCGCCGTGTGGAATATCAACCGCCAGCTGGGCTTTTGCGTGGGCGTGGCGCTGCTCAGCGTACTGCTCAATGGCTTGCTGGCGGCGCAGGGCATCAGTAGCCTTGACGACCCCGCCCAGCATCTGCGTGCGGCGCAGGTGTTCCACTGGTGCTTTGCGCTGGCCGCCGCCTCGTGCGTGCTGCCTTTGGCACTGTGCCTGCGCATCGACAACCGCGCCGTTCTCGACCTTTTACAACACCATGGAGTAGCAAAAAAATGACTGCAACGAATCCCTATTTTGACGACGTTTTATCCACGCATGTGCTGATCCGCGCATGGCTTTCCGGCGAGGCGGCAGCGGAAAACTGCGCGCAATTGCTGGCGCGTTTTTCGCCCGCCTTTACGATGGTGGCGCCGGGCGGGATGCGGCTCGACCACTTTGGCTTGACCAGGTTTTTCCAGGGCGCCGGCGGCAGCCGCCCGGGTCTCGCCATGCGCATCACGGACTTGCAGCTGATCCAGGAAAGCGCCGCCGGCGCCACCGTCTCCTACCGCGAATTCCAGTCGCTGCCGGGGGCGGAAAACACCGAGCGCTGGTCCACCGTCGTGTATGACAAAACGCCCGATGGCGCCTTGCTGTGGCGCCACCTGCATGAAACGTGGGCGGCGCGGGCGGATTGATCCTACAACGTAGCGGCGGGCGCGCCGATGGACAATGGCGCCATGGCGGCTAGGCTGACAAGGTCCCCTCGTTCATCAGGAGCGCCTCATGACCAAGCAAAAATCGCAGGCCGGCCAGAACCGCCAATCGGCCGGCCCCACGGAAGACAAAAGCAGTACTGACAATGACGTTGGCAAGCGCGGCAAGGATGCGGCCAGCCATACGAAGGCCGGTTCCGGCAAGGGTGCCGGCGGCGGCAAGAAGCAGGGTCGCAAGCACTGACGCAAACCCGGTGATGCGTGTTCAAGCCGGCTTGGCCGTCATCAGGTAAAACACGACGATGAGGGCGAAGAAGGCGGGCACGCCCAGCGCCGTCCAGATGCGCAGGTAGCGCCAGTACAGCGCCGGCAAGGCTAGCCCGTCGCGCGCGCTGGCCTGCGCCATGTCGCGCATGCGCATCTGCAGCCAGACGACGGGCAGCCAGCAGGCGCCCGCGACCAGATACAGCACCACGGACCAGACGATCCAGCGGCTGCCCAAGGGATAACCGGCCAGATGGGCCAGGTAAAAGCCGCTCAGGGGCTGGAACACCACCGTGGTGGCCGTAAACAGCCAGTCGGCGCGCACCACGTGGCGGCTGACGACGGCGATGGCGCGCACGTCGCGGCTCAGGCTCGTGAACAGCAGGTAGAAGGCCGAGCCGATGCCGGTGCCGAACAGCAGGGTCGACGAGACGATGTGCAGCCATTTGACGATCAGGTATTCCATGGATGTTCCTCCAGTTGGTACAGCAGCCACAGGGCCGCCAGCATGGGCAGGTTTTTCGTCAGGGGGCCGTATGGATGCCAGAGGAATTCCGGCAGGAATACGGCGATCCAGACGGTATAGAACACGATGAGCGCGGCCTGCAGCGGCCATAGCCAGCGCCGCCACGGCGGGTGCAGCGCCAGAGTGGCCATGCCCAGCAGCAGGTCGAACAGGCAGGCGCCGGCCAGCAGCGGTGGCGCCCAATCTGTGGGCACGCCGCTTCGTTCGAGCAGGTCATAGCTGTCTTCGACTGGATAGATGCCGGACGAGACGATGGCCGTGGCGATCCACACGATGGCAATCGACAGGCGCAGCACGGGCAGCAGCCAGTCCAGCTGGGCGCGCACGGCCGCGCCGCGCGCGTCGCAGATGAACTGCGCCACGGGCCGCGGCGCGCGCCCCAGCAAACGCCGCGTGAGCCCCGCATCGGCTGTATTGCCCCGTTCGAGCATGCCCACGGTGGCGCGGTCCGGCATGGCAAAGCCCAGCAGCCTGGCCAGCAGCAGCACGGGCGGCATCAGCCACCGGGGCAGCGGCACGACGCGCAGGCGTCCCAGCCCCATGGCCGCGCGCAGGGCCGCCAGGTAGGCCGCAAACGGCAGCGCCTGCGGCCCCACGACGGGCACGCGGCGCGTCTTCTGTCCGCCCAGCGCGCCCGCGCCGCGCACCAGCGCGACGATCAGGTCGCTTAAGTCGTCCACGTGCACCGGTTGCACCGGCTGCGGCGCGCGGCCGAAGCGGGGATACACGGGCAGACTGGCCAGCATGCGAAACAGGCGCGCGCTTTCGCCGTCGTCGCCATACACGAGCGAAGGCTGCACGATGACGGCGCGCAGCGGCAGGCCGGCGAGAAAATCGTCGGCCGCCTTCTTGCTCAGATGGTAGGGCGAGACGGCGCCTTCGTCGGCGCCCAGGGCCGACAGCTGTATCACCAGCTGCACTTCGCTCTCGGCGCAGGCGGCGAACAGGGCGCGCGGCGTCTGCGTGTGCAGGGCCGCAAACGTCTGCGTGCCATGCTCGGCGATGATGCCGACGCAGTTGATGACGACATCGATACCGTCCAGGCGCGGCAGCCACGCGGCCTTGGCCGTGTCGCGCGCAAAATCGGCCTCGATCAGGCGCACACGCTGCCCTTCGCCGTTGCGGGCGTGCGGCGGCGCGCGGCGTGTCGTGCACGCGAGCTGGAAACCTTCGGCCAGCAGCGCGGTCGAAACATGCGTTCCAATGAAACCGCTCGCCCCCGTCAGCAGTATGCGCATCGATGCCCTTTCCTGATGGGAGTTGGATTCGCCTTTTGCGTTTCAGTTCATTGCCGCATCACCATAGGAGACCACCATGCCATCCTTGCCTGCCACCCTGCGTCATGGCGCCCTGTCGGGCAGCCTTGCCTCCCTCCTGTCCGCCGCCGCCCTGGCCCTGTGCGGGCGGCGCGAAACGGGCAGCGTGTTCGCCGCCGTGAACGCCGTCAGCCACTGGTTGTGGGGCGACGAGGCGGCGCGCCGCGACGACGCCTCGCTCAGGCATACCCTGGTCGGCTATGTCATCCACCATTGCAGCGCCATGTTCTGGGGCGTGCTGTTCGAGCGCTATGCGGCGCGCATCCTCGACCGGCGCCGCGTGGCGTCCACCGTCGCGGCGGCGGCTGGCGCCACGGCTGTGGCCTGTTTCACGGATTACCAGCTGACGCCGCACCGTTTGCAGCCCGGCTACGAGATGCGCCTGTCGCGCCCCTCGCTGCTGCTGGTGTACGGCGCTTTCGGCATCGGCCTGGCCGCCGGCGCGCTGTGGCTGCGGCGGCGCTGAGGCGCTGCGCGAGTCACTTTCCTACACGCCGGCCCGCCGCGCGCCTATCTTGCCGGCCGCTGCGCGCCAGTAGCATGGAACTTCATCCACCAACCGAGGAGACGCGCATGCAGGAAAAACACGGTAATACGCCCCAGCATCCCGCCGACCAGGGCCGCAACACGCGCATGGACAAGAGCGACGTCAATCAGTCGCAGGGCGATGCGTATGCGAACCAGGGCGGCGGCAAGCTGGCCAGCGGCAATGCCAACAGCGGCCACTGGGCCAACGACGTCATCACGCCGCAGGGCGGGCTTGACCCGGTGGAGCAGGAAAACCTGCCCACCCTGACGCAGCCCGATGGCAATGCCCACGTCAAGGGCGCGGCGCAGCGGCCGCAGAGCGAGGCGGGCAAGCTGGCCGACGACCGGCCGGGCCGCAACGAGTCGAAAGACATCCACAGATCACTGAATCAGCACGAGTAGACCGGCGTGCTGCGAACGAGGAGAGCACCATGTTTGCACACAACAAGCGACTGCAATACACGGTCAGGGTGGAGCAGCCCAATCCCGGGCTGGCCAACCTGATGCTGGAACAATTCGGCGGCCCGCAGGGCGAGCTGGCCGCCGCCTGCCGCTATTTCACGCAAGCCTTGTCCGAGGACGATCCGGGCCGCAAGGACATGCTGTTCGATATCGCCACGGAAGAACTGAGCCACCTGGAAGTGATCGGCAATATCGTCGTCATGCTCAACAAGGGCGCCAAGGGCAGGCTGGCCGAGGGCGTCGACCAGGCGGCGGAGCTGTACCGCAACATCACGGGCGCGGGCAACGACAGCCATGTGACGCAGGTGCTGTACGGCGGCGGCGCGCCCCTGGTCAACTCGGCCGGCGTGCCGTGGACGGCCGCCTACATCGACACCATCGGCGAACCGACGGCCGACCTGCGCTCAAATATCGCCGCCGAGGCGCGCGCCAAGATCGTCTACGAGCGCCTGATCAACCTGACGGACGACCCGGGCGTGAAGGAAGCGCTGGGTTTCCTGATGACGCGCGAAGTGGCGCACCAGAAGTCGTTTGAAAAAGCCCTGTATTCGATCGAGCCCAATTTCCCGCCGGGCAAACTGCCGGGCGACCCGCAGTACGCGGACGTGTATTTCAATATGTCGCAGGGGCCGGGCGAGGAACGGGGACCGTGGAACCAGGGCGGCAAGTGGCAGTACATTTCCGACCCGCGCCAGCAGATGGCCGTCGATGGCGGCACTGGCGAAGCAGAAGTGAAATTGCCGCAGGACGAACTGGCCACCGTGCAGCAGATGGCCGCGCGCACGGCGTCGAATCCCGATGCCGACCCGCTGACGGGCGCGGAGCTGGGCATGCGGCCGAACGGGCGCGATGGCGGCACCTCGTCCATGCCCTTGTAGCGCGGCAGGCCGGGTACCGCCAGCGTGAACACGCCGCGCGCGCTGCAGGCCCTGGCCAGACACTGGTCCTGGCCCCAGGCACTGGGCTTTGCCTTGTGCGGCGGTGGCGCGCTGTGCTTGCTGTACGCGCTGGCGACCCAGCTGGCGCTGCGCCATGCCCATCTGGAGCCGGCCCTGATCGGCGGCGGCATGGCGGCAGCCGCCACGGCGTTGGGGACCGTGCCGGTGCTGCTGTCGCACAAATTTTCGCAGCGCAACTACGACTGCTTCCTCGGTTTTGGCGCCGGCGTGATGCTGGCGGCCACCGCATTTTCTCTGGTGCTGCCGGCGCTGGCGGCGGCCAGGCAGCGCGTGGCAACGCCCATGCACGCCAGCCTGCTGGTGGCCTTTGCCATGGGACTGGGCATGCTGCTGATCGTGGCGCTCAACCTGGTGGTGCGCGAACGCGTGCGGCACGGCGCGCCCGTCGCCGCCAGCAGCCTGAAAAGAGTGTGGATTTTTGTGCTGGCCGTCACCTTGCACAACCTGCCCGAGGGACTGGCGATCGGCGTCGGCTATGCCGGCGTGGAGTTGGAACGCGCCAATGCGCTGGCAGCCGGCATCGCTATCCAGGACGTGCCCGAAGGCCTGGTCGTGGCGCTGGCGCTGCGCAGCGTGGGCTACAGCCGGCGTCTGTCGGTGGCCATGGGCGCCGCCTCCGGCCTGGTTGAACCCGTGGCGGCGCTGGCGGGCCTGGCCCTGATCGGCCTCTCGTCCGCCCTGCTGCCGTGGGGACTGGCGGCGGCCGCCGGCGCCATGCTGTTCGTCATCGTGCACGACGCCATTCCCGAGGCGCAGCGCAGCGGCAATGGCGGTTTTTCCAGTATCGCGCTGGTGTTTGGTTTTCTCCTGATGATGGTGCTCGATACGGCCTTGAGCTGATGGCACTGTGCGTGTGCGCTGCCGGGAGGTCGATGTGCGTATCATGGGCTTCTTGCACTCGGAGAAAACAAAGATGCGCATAGACACGACATCGGACTCGCCCAGCTGGACCAAGGTCTTTGACATTGGTCATGAACTGCGGCAGCTTGGTCCCTTGATGGAAGAAAAATATCCTGCCCTCGACTGGGAATTGTTTGTGTGCCTGCGCTGCGTGCCGAAAGACTTGCAGAGAAAAACCTTTTGCCGCTACTACGCCAGCGACAACATGTTCGGCCTCGATATCGCCATGGACGAGGAAGACTTCGTGCCGGTGAAAAAAGACACGCCGGGACAACGCAAATTGATCGGCGCCGCTTTCTTCACATTTTTTGCAGCCAGCATCCGGAAATACGAGAAAAAACTCCCGGGACTCCAGCCGGTTTCAGCACAACTGACAGCCGACGTGCGGCAATGGTGTGTCGAGAATCAGTGGCTCGATTCCGCCGCCTGATCCACCACGCACGCACGGCCACTCAACTGAGATCATGCAGGTCCTTGCCCTGTGCCGGGCCCACTGTAAACTGCGAAAACGCGACCTCGAGCCCCGCGCGTTCCGGGGTGCAGCACATGGGGCCGACGAGGTAGCGCGATGCCACGGGAAACGGCGCCAGGCGCAGTAGCGGCCACCGCGTGCCATCGGTCGAATACTGCACGCGGATGGCGCCTTTTTCCACCGTCACGCGCAACCAGAAACCGTCCGGCATGGCGGGCGCCAGGCTGACGGCCCAATCGGATGTATCGACCGTCAGCACGGTGCTCAACAAGAGCTGACCGTCGGAAAATTCGACGCCGCACTTGATCCAGTTTTCCGCATCGATGCGCACCATCAGGCCCGCCTGGTCGTACAGCGCTGCGTACTGCGCCGACACATGCAGCTGCGCCGTGAAATCGCCCTCGATGCCGGTGCCGAAAAAGTGGCCGCTGTCGCGGATAAAACCGTACGAGGTCTTGCGCCAGAAATCCGTGCTGGCGTCCGTCGTCACGCGCAATTGCGCGCCGTCGGCGGACCAGTTTTCCGGTGCATTGAGCCAGCTGCCTTGCGTGAACATCGTCTCTCCTTTTGATCGAAAATACTACATAGTTTGCCCCCATCCCAGCGCCTTGTACAGGGCAATCGCATCGATGTAGGACGCCGTTTCCGCCAGCAGCGCTTCGCGCCGGATATCGTACAAGGCGCGCTGGTTTTCCAGCACGGCCTGGTAGCTGCCGGAACCGCCCTGATAGCGCGTGCTGGCGATGCCGAGGGCCGCGTTGCCATGGCGCGCCGACTGCAGCAGGGACGCCAATCGCGTCTGGTTTTCCGCCAGTTGCGTGACGGCGTTTTCCACGTCTTCCTGCGCCAACAACATCGTCTGCTCATAGCGCGCCAGCGCACCCTGCGCTTCGGCTTGCGTGCCGCGCAAGCGTGCCTTGACGCTGCCCAGGCGGAAGGCCGGATAGCTGACCGATGGCGCCACCTCGAACGCGCGCGCGCCGCCGTCGAACACGCCGCTGCCGCGCAGCGCGAAAAAGCCCAAGAAACCGCCCAGGCTCAGGCGCGGATACAGGTCGGCCGTGGCGGCCCCCACGTCTTCGCTGGAGGCGGCCAGCAGGCGCTCGGCGCGCACCACGTCGGGACGCTGCTTGATCAGGCGGTTCACGTCGCCGAGCGGCAGCTGGCCCGCCAGCGGCGCCTGTTGCCGCGGCGTGGTGGCCAGCGCGATGGCGCCCGGGGTTTGACCGCTCAACACGTCGAGCCGGTACTGCGCCTGGAGTAAACCCGCTTGCAAGGGCGGCAGCATCGCTTCGCTGCGCGCCAGGTTGGCCAGCGCGTTATGGCGCTCTTCCGGCAAGCCGCTGCCGGCGTGGATGCGCGCATCGGTCAATGCCACCGTATCGCGCCAGCTTTGCACCTGCGCCTGCGTCAGCGCCAGGTTTTGCTGATAGCCCAGCGCCTCATAGTAATTGCGGGCCACTTCGGCGGCGATCGTCAGCCGCACCTGCCGCAAGTCCGCCTGCGCCGCGTCGGCGCGCGCCTGCGCCGAACGGCTCATGTGCCCGAGGCGGCCGAACAGGTCGATCTCCCATTGCGCGTCGAACCCTATGCGCGTGCTGGCGCTGGCGGCGCGGCTGTCTGGCGTGTCCTGCTTGACTGCGCGCTGCCATCCTGCCTGGCCCGTGACGGTGGGCAGTTCATCGAGCCGGCGTTCGTCGAAAACGGCACGCGCGGCCAGCAGATTCGCCTGCGCCTGGGCGATATCGAGGTTGTGTTCGAGCGCGCTGGTGATCAGCCGCGACAGGCGCGCATCGTCGAAAAACGTCCACCAGGCGGCCTCGCTGACGGCACTCGCGCCGGGTGCGAATTGCGCTTGCTGCGGGCTGGCCAAATGGATGACGGGCGTGCCCGGCGTGACATAGGCGGGGCTGACGGCGCAGCCGGCCAGCACGGGGAAAAGGGCGACAAGATAACGATAATGTTTCATGGGGATTCCTTCAGCGCCTGCGACAAATCGCGCGCGCGCGGCGTGGCATGGTCGGCCGTGTGGCGGCGGGCCAAAAAGGTGTAGACGGTGGGCAGCACGAACAGGGTAAAGAAGGTGCCGATCAACATGCCCGAGACGATCACCACACCGAGGCCGAAGCGGCTGTTGGCGCCCGCGCCCGAGGCGAACAGCAGCGGCACCAGGCCCACCACCATGGCGGCCGTCGTCATCAAAATCGGGCGCAAGCGGATCTGCGCCGCCTTGCGGATGGCCGTGATGCGGTCAAGCCGTTCATGCACCTGCAATTCGTTGGCAAATTCCACCATCAGGATGCCGTGTTTGCTGATCAAGCCGATCAGGGTCACGAGACCGATCTGCGTGTAGATGTTGACGGTGGCGTAGCCCAGGGCCAGCGGAATCAGCGCGCCGCAGATCGACAGCGGCACCGTGATCAAAATGATCAACGGGTCCGTCAGGCTTTCATACTGCGCCGCCAGCACCAGGTAGATGACGACGACGGCCGCGAGGAACGCCAGCAACAGCGCATTGCCTTCCGTGGCGAACTGGCGCGCATCGGACTGCCAGTCGTAGCTGAAGCCCGGCGGCAGGGTCTTGGCCACGCCATCGAGGAAGGCGACGGCGTCGCCGAGGGTCACGCCCGGCGCCGGCACGCCCTGGAAGGTGGCCGCATTTTGCTGGTTGAATTGCGTCAGCATGTTCGGCTCGATCTGTTCCGTCACCGAGACAACGGCGGACAGGGGCAGCAGGCTGCCATCGTCGGCGCGCACGTACTGCTGCGTCAGGGCTTGCGCCGTGAGCCGCTGTTCGCGCGGGCTTTGCGCGATGACGTCGTAGGCGCGGCCATCCATGCCGAAGCGGTTCAGGTAATTTTCACCCACCAGCACGGCCAGCGATTCGCCGATATCCTGCATGCGGATGCCCAGGCTGTTCGCCTTGGAGCGGTCCACGCGCACTTTGACCACCGGGTTGTTGTAATCGAGGTCGCTGTCGACGACTGCAAACAGGCCGCTATCGCGCGCGCGCTGCTTGACGTCTTCCATGGTGCGGAACAGGGTGGCGTAATCCTGCGCGCTGCGCAGTACCATCTGCACGGGCAAGCCGCCGCTCGATCCCGGCAAGGGCGCCAGCTGGAAGGCGAAGATGCTCGTGCCTTCCACGTCGCCCACGGCATGCTGCAATTCGGCCTGGATGACGGCCGCGTTGCGCGAACGTTCGGCCCACGGCGTGAGGTTGATGCCGCCGATGCTCGATGCCGGGCCCTCACCGCCATTGATGATCCAGCGCGAGTCCGTTTCCGGGATATTTTTGTAGATGGCATCGAGCTTGTAGGAAAAGCGCTCGACGTAATCGAGGTTGGCGTGCTGCGGCGCCTTGATCGCCGTCAGTACGCTGGCCTGGTCTTCCGCCGGCGCCAGTTCGCGCTGCGGCAGCAGGTATAAAAACGGCAAACTGACCATCACCAGCGCGGCGAAACCGGCACTGAGCCAGCGGTGATGCAGCGAGCGGTCCAGCAGGCGCGCATAGCGGCTGGTGAGACCTTCGAAGAAATGCTCGGCGGCGCGCGCCATGCGTCCTTCCGATTGTTTGGGCTGCAGCAGCAATGAGCTCATCACGGGCGACAAGGTCAAGGCCACCACGCCCGACACCACCACGGCGCCGGCCAGCGTGAGCGCGAATTCCTTGAACAGCGCACCCGTGAGTCCCCCCATCATGCCGATCGGCGCATACACGGCGGCCAGGGTGATCGTCATGGCGATCACGGGGCCGGCCACTTCGCGTGCGCCGACGAGGGCGGCCGCCACGGGCGTCTTGCCTTCCTCGATATGCCGATGCACGTTTTCCACCACGACGATGGCGTCGTCGACCACCAGGCCCACGGCCAGCACCATGGCCAGCAGGGTGAGCAGATTAATGCTGAAGCCGAAGGCCAGCATCAGCGCCGCCGCGCCCAGCATCGACAACGGGATCGTCACGACGGGTATCAGCACGGAGCGCAAGGAACCCATGCAAAGGTAGATGACGATGACGACGATCAGCAGCGCTTCGAGCAGGGTGTGCGCCACCTCGTCGATGGACGACTGGATGAAGCGCGCCGTCTCGAACGCCAGTTCGACTTTCACGCCCGGTGGCAGGGTTTTCTGGATTTCGGGCAGCAGTTTTTTTATGCCGTCGACGATCACCAAAGGGTTGCCGCTCGGGGTGGGCGACAGGCCCAGGTACACGGCCGGCACGCCGTCCATGATGCCGCTCGTCTCCGTGGCGGCCGCGCCCAGTTCCACCGTGCCCACGTCTTTCAGACGCACGAGCGACGCGCTGTCATCGCCGCCCTTGCGTATGACCATGTCGCGGAACTCCGCCACGCTGGTCAGATCCGTGTTGACGCTGATGTTCGAGACGACGAATTGTCCCTTCACTTTGCCGGGCGCCGCCTGGTAGTTATTGCGCCGCACGGCGTCGGCCACGTCGGCCGCCGTCAGGCCCCGCGCCGCCAGTTTCGCCGGGTCGATCCACAAACGCATGGCCAGCTGCTGGCCGCCATACACGTCGACCTTTGCCACGCCGTCGATGGTGGCGAACATCGGTTGCACGACGCGCGCCAGGTAATCCGTCAGCGCGGGCGCGGACACGCTCTCGCTGGCAAAGCCGACATAGGCGACGGCCGAGGAATCGCCGGCCGAGCGCTCGATGACGGGGTCAAAAGCGCCTTCGGGCAGCTTGTAGCGCACCTGGTTGACCTTGGCCATCACTTCCGTCAACGCCTGCGTGGAATCGCGGTTCAGTTCCATGCGCACGGTCACCGTGCTGCTGCCCTGCACCGACGACGAAGTGAGGTAATCGATGCCTTCCACCGACGATACGGCTTGCGCGATCGGCTGCGTGACAAAGCCCTGCATCAGTTCCGCCGAAGCGCCCGGATACGTGGTTTTCACCGTGATGGTCGACGATTCGAGCATCGGGTATTGACGGATCGGCAGCTGCAGGATGGCGATCACGCCCAGCATCAGTATCAAGGTGCTGATCACCAGCGCCAGCACGGGGCGGCGTACGAATAAATCGGTAAATTTCATGGTGATGTCTTTCCTTTACGAGCCGGCTTTGGGCGCGGCGCGTTTTACTTCGTCCAGGGTATTGGCGACCGCTTGCACGGCCATGCCATCGGCCAGTTTCAGCTGGCCCGAAGCGACCACGCGCTGGCCCTCGCGCAAGCCGTCGAGGATGGCGATCCGGCCCCCTGCCCGCTCGCCCAGTTTCACGCCCACGCGCTTGACGGTGAGCGGCTGTTTTCCCTCCTGCTGCGCGACAAAGACCGTGTCGCCATACGCGCTGTAGGTCACGGCCGTTTCCGGTACCGTCAGCTGCTGGCCCGCCTCGCGCGCCACGCGCACGTTCGCGTACATTCCCGCCTTGAGCGCGCCGCGCGGATTGGCGAGCGCCGCTTGCACCTGCACCATGCGCGAACGGGCGATCAGCGGATCGATGGCGTTGATCTTGGCCGTGAAGATGTCATCGGGATAGGCGTCCACCAGCACTTGCACGGCCTGGCCTGGCGCCAGTTTCGCGCTGCTCTGTTCATCGAGGGCGAAGTTCACCATCAGCGACTGCGTGTCGATCAGGCTGGCCACCGTGTCGGCCGCGTTCAGGTACTGGCCCGCGTGCACCTTGCGGATGCCCAGCTGTCCGGCGAACGGCGCGCGGATGGTCTTTTGCGCGATCAGCGCCTCCGTCTGGCGCACGTCGCCCAGCGCCGCATCGCGCGCGGCCAGCGCACTATCGAGCTGTTCCTGCGTGGCTGCCTTTTCCTTGACCATCTGCGCGGTGCGCGCATGGCTGCTTTCCGCATTCTTCAGCTGCGCGCGCTGGCGCAGCAGGGCCGCCTGTTCCGGCGCATCATTGAGCTGCACCAGCACGGCGCCGGCCGCCACGCTTTGCCCCGATGCGAAGCGGATCTGCGTGATGCGCCCGCCCGTTTCGGCCGCCACCTGCACCTGGCGCGCCGCTTCCAGTTCGCCTACGCCAGCGAAGTAGCGCTCCTGCGTGCCCAGCACGACGGGCACCAGCGCCACCTTGGTGGCGGGGTAGGCGGCGGCATCGGCCGCATGCGCAGCGGCTTGTGATTCAGCGCGCGGATACAGTACGGCGCCCGCGACGGCCAGGGCGATGGCCAGCGCGCAGGCGCCGACGATTTTCGTATTCATGATGAAGTCCTTTACAACTGGGAAGAAGAGGCGCAGCGGAGGCTGATCAGGTCCGCTGCGCGTTGAAAAGAAAGAACAGGCCGATGGTCCACAGCAGCAGCACCAGGTGCGTCGTCTGCAAGCCTTCCTGTGCGATCCAGTAGCCGAACCACAGGCCGCCCAGGTGCATCAGCAGCAAAAAGGCGGCCATGGCGCACAGGGCCAGGTTCAGCCAGGGCAGCGCCTGCGTCAGCGAGGTGCCGAAGAACAGCGCCACGCCCGTCCAGGCGGCGATGGCGGCCAGCAGTTGCAAGGTCAGCACCACGCCCAGCGACAGCCGGTGCAAGGTCAAGGACGTGAGCGCGCGGCGCAGCAGCGGCGTCTGGATGGTCGGGTCCTGGCGCAGCGGGTCCATGCGCATGGTGTTGCCGATGGCCCAGACGGAGCCGTGGAAGGCGTGCAGGTTGTTGATGGCGGCCAAGGTCAGCCAGATGGCCAGGCCGGTAGCGAGGATGGCGTGAAACAGCCAGATCGAGTGCTGCAGCTGCATGGGATTCCCGTCCAAAGAGTGTCTTGCCGGCATGCGGACGTGGAAACTCCTCGACAGCGGGGAGCTACCGGCCTATTATGCAAGCAATTAGTTGGTTAACTGGCCCCATGATAGTTGAGCGAAATGAATTACACAAGTAAACGTTTGGATAATAGCGAAGCGCCGCAAACGACGGAGCGCATCCTGTATTTCATCAAGACCAAGGGACCCGTCTCCACGGCGACCCTGGCCAAGACCTTGGACATGACGGGCGAGGCGGCGCGCCAGCAAGTGCAAAAGCTGGTGGCGGCCGGCTTGATTGAAGGACGGCAGGAAGCGCAAGCGGGCGCCGGCCGGCCGCGCCAGAACTGGGTCTTGACGGAAGCGGGCAATGCGCGCTTTCCCGACACGCATGCGCAGCTGACGATCAAGCTGATCGGCTCGGTGCGCCAGCTGTTCGGCGAAGCGGGTCTGGACAAACTCATCACGCAGCGCGAAGAGGAGAGCCGCGGCGCATATGCGCTGGCGTGCTCGGCGCCGGACTTGCCCACGCGGCTGCGGCAACTGGCGGCCGTGCGCGACGAAGAGGGCTATATGGCGCGCGTGGAAGCGGACGGCGACGACTGGCTGCTGATCGAAGACCACTGCCCCATCTGCGCCGCCGCGCGCACCTGCCAGGGCTTTTGCCGCTCCGAATTGCAGCTGTTCCAGGAAGTGGTGGGGCCGCACGCCAGCATCGTGCGCGAGCAGCACGTGCTGGCCAATGCCATGCGCTGCGTGTACAGGATCCGGGCGCTGCCCTAGGCTTTCGGAAACAGCGGTCGGGCCAACAGCGCCACCAGCCCCGCCAGCCACCACACGACGGGCCAGTTGCTGGCCGCCAGCAAATGCGGGATGGCAATCGGTGTGAGGAACAAGCCCACGTAGACGGCCGTGTTCGCCATGCCCAGCGCCGTGCCCGCGTTGGCGCCGCCCGCTTCCGTGGCCAGCTCCGTGTAGGCCACGCCATGCCAGGCGGACACGGCGATGCCGGCCAGTACCACGGCGGCCATCAACAGCCAGCCCGGCGCATCGCACGCGGCGGCCATGCCCAGCAGCATGAACGTGGCCAGCGCCACCAGGGCCGAGCCGCGCAGGTAGGCGGGCCGGTTCGCATGGCGGTCCGTGTGGCGTCCGCTCCAGATGCGCATCACCATGGCGCCCACTTGCAAGGCCACCATCACGGCCGTGATTCCCGCCAGGCCCAGGTGGCCATGGTCGTGCAGGAACACGGTGGCATAGCTGAGCACGGCAAACTGCGGCACGCACAGCAAGCCGATGGCGGCCACCATGCGCCAGACCTTGCGGTTTTTCAGGGGCGATGTTGCCTGGTCTTTCATCAGGCCCGTGGGCGCGTTGTGCGGCCCCGTGGCGACCTCGGCAGAGAAATCGGGCTCATGCATCCAGCGCCACGTAAAAAACGCCGACAGGCCGCATACGAGGGCCAGGGCGCCAAATACGGGCATGAAGCCATAACGCGATGCCAGGCTGGGCAGGACGAGGGCGCCGAGGCCACCGCCGAACGGCACGGCCGTCTGGCGGATGCTCATGGCGAAACCCCGTTCGCCGGCGCCGAACCAGCGCATCACGGCGCGGCCACTGGCGCCATTCACGCTGCCGCCCAGCACGCCCACCAGCGCCAGCCCGGCCGCCAGCGCCCACAGGGGCGGCACGGCGCCGTCAGCGGGCGTGATCCACAACAGCAAGGTCAGCAAGGCCAGCATGGTGCCCAGCAAGCCGGTCAGCAGCACGGGGCGGTCGCCCCAGCGGTCGGTGGCCATGCCCCACGGCAATTCGGTCAGGGCCACGCCCAGACCCATGGCGCCCAGCGCCACCCCCAGTTCCGTATTGCTCAGGTGATAGCCGCTGCGCAGCCAGATGGCTGTGGTCGGCATGCCATTGGCGGCGGCGGAAAAGCTGGCATTGGCCGCCACGCCGACGGCCAGCACTTTCCAGCGGTGTGCATCGCCCAAGGCGGGCGTGGTGACGGGGACAGCAACAGGAACAGCTTGGCAATTGGTGCTCATGGCAGGGACAGGAAAGTGGTTGACCCTGACAGTGTTGCGCAGTACGATCATTCTGAATATCAGATAATTTACGTTAAACCATCCCATAAAACCGGACGATTGTATTGATGCCATGAGCTTGCTGAATTTCGACATCGCCTTTCTGCGCAGCTATGTGGCTGGCATCGAGCTGGGCAGCTTTGCCCGCGCGGCGGACAAGGTGGGGCGTTCCACCTCGGCCGTCAGCGCCCAGCTGAAAAAACTCGAGGAGCAGGCGGGCATGCCCCTGTTCCGCAAGGATGGGCGGGGACTGGCGCTGACGCCGGCCGGCGAAGTCTTGCTCGGCTATGCGCGCCGCCTGCTGGAACTCAACGACGAGGCGGCCGTCGCCTTGCGCGGCGCGGAACTGGAAGGCTGGATCAGGCTGGGCTTGCAGGAGGATTTTGGCGAAGCCTTGCTGCCTGACGTGCTGGGGCGTTTTGCCCGTGCGCATCCAAAAGTGCGGATCGAGGCGCACGTGGCGCGCAACACGGCCTTGATGGAAGGCCTGGCCATGGGGCAGCTCGACCTGGCCCTGCTGTGGGGCGGTGCGTGCATCGCCGACTTGGCCGAGTATCCGCCGCAGCAGCGCCAGCATATCGCCGAACCGGCCATGCGCTGGATCGCCTCGTCCAGCCTGGCCTGGCGGCCCGAATCGGGCGAGCCTTTGCCGCTCATTGCGTTTGACCGCGAATGCCTGTTCCAGCGCTGCGCCACGCAGGCGCTGGACCGGGCCGGCATCGCCTGGCGCACGGCGTTTACCAGTCCCAGCCTGGCGGGACTGTGGGCGGCGGCCGCAGCGGGGCTGGGCGTGACGGTGCGCACGGGCCTGGGCTTGCCGTCTTCCGTATGCGCGCTCGATCACGTGGCGGCCGGCTTGCCCGCCCTGCCCCCGCTGTCGCTGGAACTGCTGCGTGCGTCACAAGTGAGCAGGCCGCCCGTCGAGCGGCTGGCGGACCTGATCATCGAGTCGCTGCAGCAAGACGCGGCTTAGAACGACTGCGCCGTCGGGCGCAGCACGATTTCATTGATGCTCACGTCGTCCGGCTGCTCGATCGCATATGCGATGGCGTGCGCCACCGAAGCGGCGGGAATGGCGATCTCGTAGAACTCCTTGACGGCCTTGGCGCTCTCGGCGTGGCTGCTGCCCTCGCTCAATGGCGTGTCCACGGCGCCCGGCAAGATGGTGGTGGTGCGGATGGTGCCGCCGCTGGCCGCCAGCTCATGGCGCAAGCCTTCCGAAATGGCGCTGACGGCAAACTTGGTGCCGCTGTAGACGGTGCCGCCCGGACTGAAGACTTTTTGTCCCGCCACCGACGAGATATTGATGAAGTGGCCGCTGTTTTGCGCCTGGAAATACGGCAGGACGGCGGCGATGCCATTCAACACGCCTTTGATGTTGATATCGATCATGTTGTTCCACTCGTCGACTTGCAAGGCGCTCATCGGTGCGATGGCCATCAGCCCCGCATTGTTGATCAGCACGTCGACCTTGCCGAACACGGCCAGGGCCGTGTCGATCAAATTCTTGACGTCGGCAGGCACCGTGACGTCGGTCTGGGCGATGGCGGCCTGACCACCGGCCGCCGTGATTTCCTCGGCGATGGTGGTGAGCAAGTCCATGCGCCGTGCACCGAGCACGACGGAAGCGCCCAGCGCAGCCAGATGGCGCGCCGTGGCTTCGCCCAGGCCGCTGCTGGCGCCGGTGATGACAACGACTTTCCCTGCGATATGTAGACTCATGATGGATTCCCTGTGGAGGCAGCGGAGTGCTGCGGATGACATCGATCAATGCTGCCACAGCTTAGCGCATTTGCATCCTTTTTTGCTATAAAAAAGATAATTACTAAATGGTAATTGTTAGGCGCGAGCAATCAGCACTTGCACGGGCGCCATGGGAAAATCGCTGGCGCCGTATTGCTCCACTTGCTTCCAGCCCGTGTCGCGCAGCAGCTGCGCCAATTCACCGTGCCGTGTCACTGTGCGGCCCAGCATGCGCATCGGCAAGTAGTACGGCAGCACGCGCGCCGCGTCGCCCGGCGCCGGAGCGATTTCCGCCTGCACACAGATGAGTACGCCACCGGGTTTTAACGCCGCCTGCATCTTGCGCAAGGCAGCCGCCATGTCGGGCACGAAATGCAGCACGGACGAGCACCAGATCAGGTCGTAGCCGCTGCCGATATCGTCGCAGCCCAGGTCGCCACCGACCGTTTCCAGGCGGTCGGATAGTTGCGCATGGGCGATGTTGGCGGCCGCCACGGCCACCGTTTCCGGCCAGTCGAAAACGCAGCCGTGCAAGCCCGCATGGGCTTGCGCCAGCGCAATGGCAACCCAGCCCGGCCCGCCGCCCACGTCGAGCAGGCGCAAGGGCGTGTTGCCGTCCGCAAACGGGGCGATCCGCTGCATCACGGACAGGGCCGCGCGCATGGTGACGGCGCGTTGTTCCTGGCCAATTTGCTGCTGCGCGGCGGCGGCCCAGTTGATGCCATTGGCCGTGTTGTACGGCGCCGCCTTGCCGCCGTCGCGCACCAGCGTACTGAGCTGCGTGGCGAAGTGGCGCAGCGCATGCAGCTGGTACAGCCAGGCGTCGCCGCAAAAGGCCACGGAGTTGCGGCAGAAATACTGCAGGGTGGCGGACGTGCAGCGGTAGCGCTGGGCATCTGCATCGGCCCCGTCGCGCTCCAGCAGCTGCATGCTCCAGAGCAGTTCCAGCAGCAGCGCCGTGTGGGGCGCATGCAGCGACAGGGTGCCGGCCAGCTGCGCCGGCGTGTGCGGTGTGGCCAGTACATCGAAAATGCCCAGTTCCAGGGCGGCGGCCAGCCCGTCCGCCTGCACGGGCGCGACTGCCAGGTCCCAGTACGGTTGCAAAGTGTGTTGCGACGTGAACGGCATGGTGCTTCCTTTCGAGGAGGTGGGAATGGAAGCTATTTTATGCAACAATGAGAATAATTATCATTTGCGTTTGTATGCGGCACGGCGCATTTCGTATGCGCGACGGCGCGCAAGGACAGGGAGGAGCGATGAGGGAACAGGACAGGGAAGTGGCAGGCTGGACGCGGCGCCAGCTGGACCCGGGGATGGGCGAGTGCCGCGCCGACCAGCGCCAGGTCGATCAGGGCTTGCTGCTTGTGCATTCCGATTACCGCCCGCGGCTGGCGCTCGTCGAGCAATCGAAGCATGACGACGGGGGCGGCATGGTGATCACCATCGGCCTGGAAGGCGCGTCCGCCTACGTTACGCGCGATGGCGAACAGTTGCGTTTCCGGGGCGGCCATACGACGGTGACGGCGTTTCGCCACACGAGCGGCGAGCGCCGGTTCGAGGCGAATCAGCGGGCGGCGCAATTGCGCGTGCTGGTGGGGGAAGAAGCGCTGGCGCGCTACTGGCCGGAAGGCCTGGCGTCCCTGCTGCCCGACGGCGGCGCGCGCCAGCTGGCGCATGCGGCCACCACGGCGGCCTGCGCCCAGCACGCCCGCGCGCTGCTGCGCGCGACGGACCCGCTGGCCGTACATATCGGCGTGCTCAGCCTGCTGGCGGAACAGCTGCGGGCACTGCGGCCGGCGCCCTCTGCCGTGCCGCGCTGGTCCGAGACCGATATCGCCAGACTGGAACGCGTCCACGCGCTGATGCAGGAACAGATGGCGCAGGAACTCACGCTCGATTACCTGTGCGCGCAAGCGGGACTGAGCTTGTTCAAGCTCAAGCAGGGATGGCGCTACCGCTACAACGACAGCCCCCAGCGCACCCTGCTGGCGCTGCGCATGCAGCGGGCAAAGTTACTGCTGGAAAATGGTTGCCAGGTGGCGCAGGCGGGCTGGCAAACCGGCTATCGCCACCCGGCCAATTTCAGCGCCGCCTTCAGCCGCTATTTCGGCTACGCGCCGAAGACCGTGGCGCGCGCGAAGGGCTGAACAGCCGGTGTAGAATCGGCGGGCAGCACATACTCATACGACCCACAAGGAGACATGATGGCCCGCAAAATATTTGTCAATCTGCCCGTCCAGTCGCTGGAACGTTCCGTCGCGTTTTTCACGGCGCTGGGCTTCAGTTTCAATGCCCATTTCACGGATGAAACGGCGACGTGCATGATCGTTGCCGACGACATTTTCGTCATGCTGTTGACGCACGACAAATTCAAGCAATTTACGCCCAAGCAGCTGTGCGACACCAAGGTGGCGACGGAAGTGCTCGTGTGTTTGTCGGCAGAGAGCCGCGGCGAAGTCGATGAGCTGGTGGCGAAGGCCGTCCAGGCGGGCGGCAGCATCTACAAGGAGCCGATGGATTTCGGCTTCATGTACGGACATAGTTTCCAGGATCCGGATGGGCATCAGTGGGAGTTGATGTATATGGAACCTAATTCTGTCCCCCAATAGCATCGTAGGTCGGATTAGTGCGGCAGGGCCGCACGTAATCCGACAACATTGTTGGCCCGTGGCGGTGTCGGATTAGCGGCGGCACGCCGCGTAATCCGACATGATCCGCCTGCCCAGCTTAGGAAGCCAGCGCCAGCAAATCCACCACTTCCAGCCCGGCCAGATCCTGCGTCGTATTGCCCGCAAACGCGGCGCGGCTCGGCTGGCCGTTTTTCAGCCAGGTGCGCGTGACGGCCTTGATCTGGTCCAGGGTGCAATTGAGCACGCCGGTGCGGAATTGCTGGCGCACGGCTTCCGTCGTGCCACGCTGCTGCATGTTCCACGCCGTCAGCGCTTCCGCGTACGGCGAATGCGGCTTGTCGAGGCCCTTGATGACGCAGATGATGGCTTCTTCCACTTGTTCCTGCGAGAAATCGCCGTCGAGGATCTGATCGAGGGTCGTGCCGAAGTCGGCGAACGTGCCGGCCAGGCGCGGATCGCGGTAGGAACTCAATGTAAAGGTGCCGGCACCGGCCGCATAGCTGGCGCTACCGCCATACGCGCCGCCTTTTTCGCGCAGGGCCGTATGCAGCACCTGGTTGGTCATCAGTTCGGCGGCCACGGCCAGGGCGGAAGCGTCCGGATTGTGCACACCCGGCACGGCCCAGGAAACGAAGCAATGGTTGATCTGGCTCGTCGCATGCAGGGCCGTATTGGCCAGCGGCAAAGCGGCAGGTGCGACGGTTTCCGCCGGTGCGATGGCATCTGTGGTCGCTGCAGGCAATTCCAGCAAACGGGCCAGGGTGATGCCATCCTGTTCCAGGCCGGCGCACAGCACGGTCGGTTGCTGGGCGATGATGTGCGCGTGCAGCGTGTCGAGTTCACGCGCGATTTCCTGCAAGCCTGCCGACGTCTTGCTCAGCTGCTGCAAACGGCGGTAGAACGGCAAGGCTGCCGGGCCGCCGACGATGTCATCGAAGCGGCGCGTGGGCGACAGCGGCGCTGCCGAGGCCAGCATGGCGTAGCGGTTGCCCGATTCGGCCAGGCTGGAGAGTTTGTCTTGCACCAGGCTTTCGATCAGGAAAGCCAGGCGCTCTTCTTCATCGAAGCGGGGCTTGGCGATCCAGGCCGACAGCACGGCGGCGATCGCCGCATGTTCTTCGCGCAAGCCGCTGGCCGAGAACGACAGTTCCACGCGCATCGCTTGTTGCGGGCGGGGAATGGCTTCCAGGCCGATGTGGAACGAGGGCACCATGCTCTGGCGCCAGGCGCTGGCGTCGTCGAACGACATGTCGCCCACGCCCAGTTCCGGCGCCAGGTCCGTGTACAAACGCAGCCATGGCCACGACGCTTCCGGCAGATTCGACACGTCGTACAGCACGTTGGCATAGCTGATGCCGTTGGAAGCGATGCTGAATGCCACGGCGCCATCGACGGCGGCTGGAATCGGCAAGGCCGGGCGCGGCAAGGCGCTGACATCGCCAGGGCGGATGCGTGGCAAGACTTCGGAATTCGATGGCAGTTGCTGATGCGCTTCCAGCGCGGCGGACTCGGCCACGATGTGCTCGCGCTCGGCATCCGTCAGCGTCGCTTGCAGGGCCGCCAGCTTGGCGTCTTCCTGCGCGGCGCGGTCCGTGAAGTAGGCGCTGTCGGGCACCACGTGCGTCGTCAAGCGGGTCGGGTTGTCGATCAGCTCGCGCACCAGCTGCTGGAAGAAGGCCGGGTCGTCGATCTGCTGTTCCAGCGTTTCCAGAATTGCCGCATTGTCGAAGGCGTCCATCACGTCGCCGCCATACATGGCCAGCGGCAAGGCGTGCAGCAAGCGTCCCAGGCCGTAAGGCATGCGGCCGCTGCTGATTTCGCGCTGGCTGTACTTGATGTCGCGCAAGGCGGCGTGCAGCACGGCGGCGGGAATGCCCTCTTCCGCCGTCTCTTCCAGTGCCGTCCAGATGCGCTGGTGCGCGTCGGCGATCTGTTCCTGGGTCAAACCTTCCATGCCGATGTGGAACACCATCTGGCGGATACCCGCGTCGCGGCCATTCATGTCCGATGGACGGCCGTAGCCGGCCGATTCCATGGCGCGCATGACGGGCGCCGACGATTCACCGAGCAAGCCGTGCGACAGCAGATGCGCGTGGTAATAGGCGATGGGGTCGCTTGACTCGCCCATCAGCCAGGCGAATTGCAGGCCGAACTCATCGTCGCGCGCTTCCTGCGACGGAATCTTGACGATGTTTTCCTGCGGCGCGGCCCACGCGGGCGCCAGCTGCGGCAGGCGGCGTTCGGAAAAGCCGCTGAGTTTGGACAGCACGCGCTCGGCGACTTGTTCTTGCACGGCCGACGCTTCGATATTGCCGGCGGTCATGATCACGGCTTGCGAAGGGTGATAATGGCTGGCGTGGAATGCTTTCAGCATGTCATGCGTCAGCTCGGGGATGTCGAGCGGGTCGCCGCCCGATTCCACTTCATACGTCGTTCCTTTGAGCAAGGCACTGGCGATGCCGCTGTCGAGCGCGCGCATGGGGCTGTTGAAAGCGCCCTTCATTTCATTGAAGACGATGCCTTGATACACGAGCTTGTCGCCTTCGAATGCATGGCGCCAGCCTTCCTGGCGGAAATTCAGGTAATCGAGGTTCGGGAAGAAGGCCGCATCGAGGTACACGTCGAGCAGGTTGAAGAAATCCTTGCGGTCGGTGCTGGCGAACGGGTACACGGTGCGGTCCGCATAGGTCATCGCATTCATGAACGTGGCCGTCGAGCGGCGCAGCATCGAGAAGAACGGGTCGCGCACCGGGTAGCGCGACGAGCCGCACAAGGCCAGGTGTTCCAGGATGTGGGCGCGCCCGTCGCTTACTTCGGGCACAGTGGGAAAGGCCACCAGGAACACCATCTCAGCCTGCTCGGTATGCATGTGGATATGGCGCATGCCCGTTGCTGGCTCGACATATTGCTCGATGGTTGCCTGCAAGACTGGAATGAAGTTGCTGCTGACTTTTTCAAATGTGCTCATGCGGTATGGGATCTCTGCGGTAGGTGATTCGGAGTGTCGGTGGGGCTGCATCACATGTGGGGGCAAAGTGGCGCAATGCCAGGGCTGGGGGCCACTTTGATGCCAGTATGAAGTTTTTCCCTATTGTACTAGGAGTATCTGCGCGCCGCCGCCGACGCTTGCTTGTCGGGCGCAAAAGCAACAAGGTTGCCAAATCGGCTATTTTTGACAGCTGGCGCCCCGCAATGGAGGCTTAGCGTACCATGCGCCTTTTGCATTCCAGACTGAACCGAAGGCGCCTACCTTGTCCCGACTTTCCTTTCGCCAACTGTTATTTGCCGCCTTCATTTTGACGACGGGCATTTTGACGGCCACCTCCGTGCAAGCCCTGCTGACCCTCGAACACTTGGCGCGGCTGGGGCGCGAGACGGCGGCGCAGGCGATTGCCCTGACGGAACAGTCGCAGCGCCTGTCCGAGCGTACGCTGGCCATGGAGCGCAGCGCGCGCCAGTTCCTTGTGCTGGACGACCCCGTGTTCCGCGAGCGTTTCGCGGCGGCCCGCGACGAAGCGACGGCGGCGCTGCAAGTGCTGAACCGTGCCACGCCCGAGTTCGCTCCCCAGCTGGCCGACGAATGGACGGTGCAGGCGCAATCGGCCTGGGAAGTGTTACAGGCGGGCAAGCGCCGCAAGCGCGATGGCCACGCCGTCGTGTACCGCGCGTTTGCCCGCATGACGCAGATCAATGACAGCCTGGCGCGCGAAAGCAAGACGGAAATCGGCAGCCGCAACGACGCCCTGCTGGCCGAGCTGGAACGCCAGCGCCGCCTGCTGGGCGTGCTGGTGGGCGGCGCCGTGCTGCTGGCGGCCGTGCTGGCCACCTGCTTCGGCTTCCTGCTGTCGCGTCCGCTGCGCCGCATCGAGACGGCCATCGAGCGCCTCGGTGACAAGCGCTACGATCAACCCATCGTCGTCGGCGGCCCGGCCGACACGCGCCGCCTGGGCCAGCAGCTGGACTGGCTGCGCCAGCGCCTGGCCGACCTCGATGCCGACAAGGAACGTTTTCTGCGCCATATTTCGCATGAGCTGAAAACCCCGCTGGCGGCCCTGCGCGAAGGCGTGGCCTTGCTGGAAGACGAGGTGGCAGGCAAGCTCAGCGATAGCCAGCGCGAAATCGCCGGCATCCTGCAGCAAAACACGGCGTCCCTGCAAACCCAGATCGAGGACTTGCTGCGCTACAATACCGCCGCTTTTGACGCCCAGCACTTGGCGCACAGCAAGGTCGATTTGCTGGTCTTGCTGCAAGATGTGGTGGCCGGGCAGCGCCTGCAATGGCTGGCGCGCCGGTTGACGGTCGAGGTGCAGGGTGTATCCCTGATCGTGCAAGCCGACCGCGACAAGCTGGCGACAGCCCTGGCCAATTTGCTGTCGAACGCCGTGCGCTTCAGCCCGGAAGGCGGCACCGTGCGGTTTGCCCTGTCTTGCAAAGGCGGCCGCGTGCGCATCGACTGCATCGACGAGGGCGCCGGCGTGGCGCCCGAGGATGCCGCGCGTATTTTTGAACCGTTTTACCAGGGAGTGCGCCAGGCGGCCGGCGCGCGTAACGGCAATGGCATCGGCCTGTCCATCGTGCGCGAATATATCGCCGCCCACGATGGCAGCGTCACTCTTTTACCGCGCCCCGCCGGCGCGCATTTTCGGATAGAACTGCCCTTATGATGACGAGAATTTCCCTGGCCGCCATGGCCGCCTGCGCATTGCTGTTGGGCGCTTGCGCCGCCAAGCCCCCCGTCCAGACGCCCGTGCTCGTGCAAACGCCGCCGCGCGTCGTGGTGGTGGCCGATCCCCAGCTGACCGAACTGCTCGCGTATCAAAGCGCCTTGCGCCTGATGACGCCGTCGGAACTGGTAAAAGCGCAACTGGACCTGGCGAAAGCCGACCATGCGCCGCACAACACGCTACGCCGCGCCATGCTGCAAGCGGCTTTGCGCGGTCCTGGCGACCTGGCCCGCGCGCAAGCCTCGCTGGAACCGCTGGCCACGGCCACGGGCAAGGATGCGCAACTGCTGGCGCCGCTGGCGCAATTGCTGGGCAGCCAATATGCGGAACTGCGCCGCCAGGAAGAGAGCATCGACAAGCTCAACACGCAGTTGCGCGACGCCCAGCGCCGCATCGACTTGCTCAATGAAAAACTCGAAGCGTTAAAGAATATCGAGCGCAGCCTGTCCGTGCGCCCTGCCGCGGGAGCGCCGAAATGAGCGAGCATGCCCACATCTTGTTGGTCGATGACGATCCCGACCTGCTGCGCCTGTTGACCATCCGCCTGAAGGCGGGCAATTATCGGGTCACGGCCGTGGGCAGCGCGGAAGCGGCGCTGGCGCGCCTGGCCGTGGAATTGCCGGCTTTGGTCATTACCGACGTGCAATTGCCGGGCCGCGACGGCCTGGCCCTGTTCGATGAAATCCGCCGCCAGCATTCGGCCCTGCCCGTCATCCTGCTGACTGCCCACGGCACGATTCCCGACGCCGTCGACGCGACGGCGCGCGGCGCGTTTGCCTATCTGACGAAACCGTTCGATGGCAAGCTGCTGATGGAAAAAGTGGCGTATGCCATCAACTTGTCCACCGTCATGCCGGCACAAGCGTCCGGCGACGAGAGCTGGCGCGCCGAGCTGATCAGCCGCAGTTCGCAGATGGCCGAGCTGCTGGCCGAAGCCAAGCTGGTGGCCGGGTCCGACGCCAGCATCCTGATACGCGGCCCCAGCGGCACGGGCAAGGAATTGCTGGCGCGCGCCCTGCACAACGCCAGCCGCCGCGCCAAGGCGCCATTCATCGCCGTCAACTGCGGCGCCATTCCCGAGCAGCTGCTGGAATCGGAACTGTTCGGCCACGTGAAGGGATCGTTTACGGGCGCCGTCGGCAACCGCGAAGGTTTGTTCCAGGCGGCCGATGGCGGCACCCTGTTTTTGGATGAGATCGGCGACATGCCCTTGCCGCTGCAGGTGAAACTGCTGAGGGTGCTGCAGGAGCGGGCCGTGCGCCCCGTCGGCGCCGACCAGACGCGTCCGGTGGACGTGCGCTTGCTGTCGGCCACGCACCGCGACCTCGACGTGGCGATGGCCGAGGGGCAATTCCGCGAAGACCTGTATTACCGGCTCAACGTGGTGACCTTGACCTTGCCGCCGCTGGCCGAGCGTCGCGAAGACATCGCCCTGCTGGCGAACCATTTCCTGCAGAAACTGGCAGCCAAGTATCAAAAACCGTTGAACGGCTTCGCGCCCGATGCCTTGACTGCCCTGGTGGCCGCGCCATGGCCCGGCAATGTGCGCCAGCTGGTCAATGTCGTCGAGCAAGTGTGCGCGCTGGCCACGGCGCCGCTGGTGCCCTTGTCCCTGGTGCAGCGTGCGCTGCGCGTGCCGTCCCTGGAAGCGCTCAGCTACAACGAAGCCAAGCAGCGCTTCGAGCGCGACTACCTGATTCAGCTGCTGCGCCTGACGGACGGCAACGTGGCCGACGCGGCCCGCCTGGCCGACCGCAACCGCACGGAGTTCTACCGCTTATTGCAGAAATATGAGCTGACGCCGGCCCTGTTCCGGGCCGATGGCGACCCTGTCGCTGAATAGCGACAAAAATAAAGCGTTAAAAATCAGGGGTTTGGCGTAAAACATTGCCGGTCTTGCCACAAGCTGTCGCTGCCAGGCGACAAAAATCCCCGTTTTTCGGGCCAGATCGCTGCGAAACGGGCTGAAAAAATAGAGATGGAATGTAAGTCCTTGATTTTGAATACAATTTAAAAGCTGGCACGGCGCTTGCTGTATGGGTAGATGTGACGCTTCAAAGTGTTGCTTTATCCAAGTAAGAAGCTTTTAACTTCATTGAGAGGAACTACCATGCAAACATCGAAACTGTTCAATACCCTGGTTGCCGCTGTCGTACTGTCGGGCGCCTCGATCACCGCTTCGCATGCCGCTGACTCCGCACCAAAAGCACAAGCTCCTGCTGACACCGTCGTGGCCGCCAACGCTGCCGCAGCCGTCCCTGATGAAACCATCACTTCCTCGGCCAAGGCCGCCCTGAGCGCCGATGCGCAAGCCGCTGCCCTGCCGGTCAAGGTAGCAACCCAGCAAGGTGTGGTCGTCCTGTCGGGCGACGTACCGAGCGCCGAAGCGGGTGACCGCGTCGTGCAGATCGTCGCTTCCGTGAGCGGCGTGAAAGAAATCAAGAACGAGCTGAAAGTCAAAGCCGCCGGTTAATCCCCTCGCGCTGTACTTTACTCCGGGTTGCCCTGTCTGCGGACAGGGCATTTTTCGTTTACACCTGCGGTGGTGTCGTCGGATGACGGTCCTGCGGACCTAATCCGGCCTGCAAATCGCCCTCCATTGCGCACGGTACGCGGTCAAACCATCCACTTCCATCATGGGTTCCACCGTCGCCTCCATCGCCGGCACCTGGCCCCAGCGGTGCAGCATCCAGCCGCCGCACGTCGTGCCGCTGGCGTCTTGCGACACGCTCACTTCCTGCCCTGGCCGCAAGGCCGCCAGCAGGGCGGCGAAATGCGGGTTGTCCGTGAAACTGCCTTCCACCGTCACGGTCCCTTGAGCATCGAGGGCATCGAGGCAATAATCGCTCATCAGCGCGCAATACAGGGTGGCCAGCGCATAGCGTTCCTGGGCCGTACGTGGTACCTGCCCGACGATGCGCCCCTCCTGCCCGACGAAGGGGCCGCCCGACTCGGCAAAGCAGGGCAGCGCCAGCGTACCCTGGCTGACCAGGCGGGCGATATCGTCCGCGCCGCACACTTGAGGTTCGCTGCCCGCCAGCACGGCAAATTCGCGCCCGCCCATGAAGCGCATGCAGGCCACGGGTTGGCCCAGCGCATGCACGTTGGCCAGCATGTCGGCCGTTTCATCGAGCCGGCCGAGGGGCGCGCCGAAGGCGGCGGCAATGGCCCAGGTGCCGGTCGACAAGACCGTGCGCGGCTGTGCCTGCTCTTGCGCATCGAGATAACGCAGCAGCGAGGCATTGCTGTCATGGATGCCGCACAGCACCTGGCAATCGGGCAGCAAGCCATTGCTCTCGCGCCACTGCGGCAGCACGGGTCCCAGCGCCGTCCATGCCGATTGCAACGGCGCAAATAATGGCGTCCAATCCATGGTCTCCACCAGCGACGAATAGGCCCCTTGCTGCGGCCGCCATAAATCCGTATGGCAACCGAGCGAGGTCACTTCGCTGGCGGCCACGCCCGATAGCCGCCAGGCCCAGTATTGCGGATAGGTCAGGATATGGCGCGCGCGGGCAAATTCCTGCGGGTAGGTTCTGGCGAGCCAGAACAGTTGCAAGCCCAGGTTCAGGCCGCAGGGCAATTGCGGCGACAGGCTGTCGCCGAACGCGGGCCGCAAGCTGGCATACTCGGCCGCCAGCGATTGGGGCAAGGTCGATTCATAGTCGAGGATGGGCAGCACCAGGCCGGCATCGTCGACCAGCGCCGCCGTGGCACCGTGCGTGACGGGCACGATGGCGGTGACGTGCGCCAGGCGCGCGAAGGCGGCCAGGCCTGTTTGCAGCCAGTCCCACAGCCCTTCCGTATCGTGGTGCGGATACGGCCCTGCGTGCACGATGCTGTTCGGGCGGCGCTCTTCGGCCAGGATGGCGCCGGCGGCGTCCAGCAGGGTCAGCTTGGCATTCGTCTTGCCGATATCGAGTACTACGGTGGCGTCGATGGTCACGGCCGTCCTTATGCGAGATGAAACATGGGGATTAAAGGCACGGCGACGGGCGACGCATCGGCTTGCGTTTCCATCAGGTCGGCCATGTGCGCCCACCAGCGGCGCATCACGGGATGCTGCGGCAGCGCTTCCATCGTGTGGCCGTCCATGCGGCGCAGCACGGCGAACAGCGCGCCCGTCTCCTCATCGAGAAAGATGCTGTAGTCGCGCACGCCGGACTCGTGCAACAGGCTGGCCAGCTCGGGCCAGATGGCGTCGTGGCGGCGCTGGTATTCGGCGGCATGGCCGGGTTTCAACTGCATCTTGAAAGCGATCTGTTGCATGGTTTATTTCCGTGTGTGCTTGCGGTTCAACAGGCGCGGCAGTGCAATCGTGATCAGCAGCAAGATGCCGACGACAATCGTCATGATGACGCCAGGAATATTGAGCAGCGCCAGGCCATATGTCACCATGCCCAGCAGCAGCACGGCCAGCAGCACGCCGCCGATGCTGCCCTTGCCGCCGGCGATGCTCACGCCGCCCAGGATGACCATGGTGATCACTTCGAGTTCCCAGCCCATGGCGATGTTCGGGCGCGTGCTGCCGATGCGTCCCGTCAGCAGCCAGGCGGCCAGGCCCGCCATGGCACCGGTGGCCACGAACAGGGCGAAGCGGTAGCGGTCCACGGCCACGCCGGAAAAGCGCGCCGCGCCCGGATTGCAGCCGATGGCAAAGATGCGCCGGCCCCAGCTGGTCGCATGCAGCAGCACGGCAAACAGCGCGCAAAACACGAGCAAGATGACGAAGGGGCGCGGCACGATGTCGAAGAAATAGCCTTGCCCCCAGTCGATCAGCAGTGGCGGATAGCCGGTGTAGGCCTGGTCGCCCAGGATCACGCTGGCCAGGCCGCGGAACAGGGCCACGGTGCCGATCGTCACGACGATCGATGGCAGGGCGAAGCGCGTGACGAGCACGCCGTTCAGGCAGCCGCAGAGGGAGCCCATGGCCAGCGCGACGAACAGCAAGCCTTGCGGCGGCACGCCGTGGTGATGCGCAAACCCCATCGCCACCGAGGACAGCGCCAAAATGCCGGAGACGGAAATGTCGATTTCGCGGCAAATGATCAGCAAGGCCATCGGCAGCGCGATCAGGGCCTTCTCGCTGAAGTTGAAGGTGCTGTCGGCCAGATTGTAGGCGTCGAGGAAATTCGGCAGCAGCACGCTGTTGGCCGCAAACACGGCGATCAGCAGCAGCGCCAATAACGCTTCCCAATGGGCAAAATACTGGCCGATGCGGTGCGCCTTGCGGTCGAGGATGGTGTAGCGCGAGCGCACGGGTACGCTGTCCGGCGCTTCGCCGTGCAAGGTCTGTGAAGTGGCGTTCATGCGGCGCTCCTGCGGGTCGAGGGGGCTTGCAGCGTGAGCGGCAAGATCTGGCGGCCCATGTTCCGGGTGCCGCGCGCATTGAGCAGCACGGCCGTGAGGATCACGATCCCTGTCAGCGCGCTTTGCCAGAAGGGCGAGACCTTGACGATGGGCAAGGCATTGTTGATGACGGCCAAAAACAGCGAGCCGAGCACCGCGCCGCCCACCGTGCCGGCGCCGCCGGCGATGCTGATGCCGCCGATCACGCAGGCGGCGATCACGGTAAATTCAAAGCCATATGCGATTTCCGAATACGCCACGGCGTAGCGGGCCACCCACAGGTAACCGCACAGGCCGGCCATCAGGCCCGACAGGCCATACGTCCACAGCAGCCGGCGCGCCGTGGCGATACCAACATAGCGGGCCGCCTGCGGCTGGTTGCCGATCGCATACAGGTCGCGGCCGAAGCGCGTGTAGCGGGCCAGGAAACAGGTTGCCAGGATGGCCGCCAGCGCGATCCACACGAGGTGCGTCACGCCCAGCAGGCGCGCCAGCGGAAAGTCGATGAAGGCGGCCGGCATCTGGTGCGACGATACCCAGGCGCCGCCCGACAGCACGAATACCAGGCCCCGGTACACGCTCATGGTGCCCAGGGTCACGACGATGGGCGGCAGGTCCAGGTAGCCGATCAGGTAACCGTTGATCAGGCCCAGCAGCAGGCCGATGCCCAGCGCCGCCAGCACCACCAGCGGCAGCGGCAAGTGCGGATACTGCACGGCCAGCAAGGCCGACAGCATGCCCGACAGCGCCAAATTGGATGCCACCGACAGGTCGATGCCGCGCGTAATGATGACGAACATCTGCGTCAGCGCCAGCATGATCAGCAAGGTGCTGTCGGTGAGCAGGTTGGCCAGGCTGCCCGGGGTCAGGAAAACGGGCGAGCGCAGGCCCACCAGCAGCACCAGCAGCACGATCAGCAGTGCCAGCTGGATTTCACGTTGCTTCAGATAGCGCATGTCAATTCCTCGATCGGATGGCCGCTGCCGGAAGCGGCGGCGACGACGTTTTCCGGGGTCGCCTGGGCGCGCGGAAAGACGCGGTGGATATGGCCCTGGTGCATGACCACGATGCGGTCCGCCATGCCCAGCACTTCCGGCAGCTCGGACGACACGAGGATCACGGACAGGCCTTGCGTGACGAGCTCGCTGATGAAGCGGTGCACGGCCGCCTTGGAGCCGATATCGATACCCTTCGTAGGCTCATCGAGAATGATCACGCGGGGCCTGGTGGCCAGCCATTTGGCCAGCACGACTTTTTGCTGATTGCCGCCCGACAGTTCCGACACCATCTGCGTAAAGTGGCTGGCCTTCAATTCGAGCTGCTCGCTCAGGTGGCGCGCGATGGCCGTCTCCTGCGCGCGCCGTGGCCGCAGGAAAAAGCCGATGCTGTCCAGAATCGGCAAGGTGATGTTTTGCACGATGGACATCGACAGGTGCGCGCCTTGGTGCTGGCGGTCTTCGGGCACATACGCGATGCCGTGCCGGATGGCGTCGCTGGCGCAGCCGATGCGCACTTTCTCGCCGGCGATGGTGATCGTGCCGCGCACGCCCTCGGTCAAGCCGAACAGCGCTTGCATCACTTCCGAGCGGCCCGCGCCGACCAGGCCGTAGAAGCCGACGATCTCGCCTTGCCGCACGGAGAAACTGACGCCGTGAAATTCCGTCGCATGGCACAGTTGCGACACTTCCAGCAAGGTTGGTCCCAGGGGGACGTCGACCTTGGGAAACACTTGCTGAATGGTGCGCCCGACCATCAGCGACACGAGCTGCGGTTCGCTGATGTCGGCCATTGCGCCGGCGGCGACGAAATGGCCGTCGCGCAGCACTGTATAGGTGTCGGCGACGGTAAAGATTTCATCGAATTTGTGCGAAATGAAAATCACCGCCGTGCCCGCCGCGCGCAGCTGGGCGATGATGCGATACAGCTCATGGATTTCGCGCTGCGACAGCGAGGCGGTGGGCTCGTCCATGATCACCACGCGCGCCTCTTGCGACAGGGCGCGCGCGATTTCCACGAAGTGGCGTTGCGCCACGCTCAATTCCTTGACCTTGGCCAATACGGGTAACTGCACTTCCAGGCGCGCGAAGATCTGCTCGGCCTCGGCCGCCATGCGTGGCCAGTCTATGCGCGGCGGGAAACCCGTTTGCGGCTGGCGCCCGATATAGATGTTTTCGGCCACCGTCAGTTCGTCGAACATCATGGTTTCCTGGTGCACGGCGGTAATGCCGGCATCCATCGCATCTTGCGGATTGGAAAACAGCACAGCCTTGCCGCCCAGTTCCATGCTGCCCGCATCCGGTTGATAAATGCCCGTCAACGTCTTGACCAGGGTCGACTTGCCGGCGCCGTTTTCACCGATCAGCGCCATGACTTCACCGGCGCGTACGGTCAGCGCCACGTCTTTCAGCGCGGTGACGCCATGGAAGTGCTTGCAGATGCCATGCAGGCGCAACACCGGCGCCGCGTTCTGCGCAATAGGGGGATTCTGTGACATAGCCATTCACACTTGAGAGATATTCGCAGGTCGGGTTAGCGCGCCAGCGCGTAACCCGACAACATTGTTGGCTTTACCGGTGATATCGGATTACGGCGCTTCGCGCCTGATCCGACCTACGGCCGTCGGTACACAAACAAATCAGAATATCTTCGAGAACTTGTCGACGTTATCCTTGTTGTAGGTGAACGGCGGCGCCAGCGCCGCTTCGCCGCCCGCATCGAGTGTCAGCTTGCCCATGCGGCCGACGGCGATGCTTTCGCCCGGCTTGCCGCTGGCCTTGCCGGTGACGAATTGATGGGCGGCATACGTGGCGGCGTAGCCGAGGTCGATCGGGTTCCAGATGGCAAAGCTTTTCACGGCGCCGCTCTTCACGTGGCCGGCCATTTCCGACGGCAAGCCCAGGCCCGTCACATACACCTTGCCCACGAGTTTCTCGTCGACCACGGCCTTGCCGGCCGCATTGATGCCCACCGTGGTTGGCGCGATGATGGCTTTCAGGTTCGGGTTGCTGCGCAACAAGCCGATGGCTTCGCGGTAGCTCTTGTCGGACTGGTCGTCGCCATACACGGTGGCCACCAGCTTGATCTTCGCATACGCGGGCTGGGCCAGCGTCTTTTTCATTTCGCCGATCCAGATGTTCTGATTCGTCGCCTGCGCCGTGGCCGACAGGATGGCGATCTCGCCCGTGCCGCCGATGGCGTCGGCCGCCATTTCAATCTGTTTCTGGCCGATCAGGGCCGGGCTGGACGGGTTCAGCTGCATCAAACGCCCCTCCTTGGCCAGGCCGCTGTCGAAGGAAATGACCTTGATGCCTCGCTGCATGGCTTTCTTGGTGATCGGCACGAGCGCATTGGCATCGTTGGCGGAAATGACGATGGCGCTGACCTTCTGGCTGATCAGCGAGCTGATGATTTCGATCTGCCCTTCCGCCGTCGCCGTGGTGGGCCCCGTGTAAATGACTTCCACGTCGCCCAGCTGCTTGGCCGCCTCGTTCGCCCCTTCGTGGGCGGCGTCGAAGAAGCCGTTGCCCAGGCTCTTGACGACCATGGCGATCTTGATTTTTTCCGCCGCCTGCGCGCTGGCGGCCAGGCAGCCGATCATGCACATGCTCAATGCCGTCACCATCATTTTGTTCAATTTCATGCCGCGTCTCCTTTTTTATTGTTGCTGCCGGGGCGGTAGACACCATGTCTCCAGCCCTCTGTTTTTGCCACTGACTAGGTATTGCCTATTGCTCTTGCCACGCCTGCTCCGCCGGCGACAGCGGCGCCGCCATCGCCTCGGGGGCGACGGCCAGTACCTTGACGCCCGACTGTTCCAGCATCTGCACGGCCGCGTCCGAAGCGCCCGTGTCCGTGATGACGCAGGACACGCGGTTCAGGCCGCACAGGATCAGGCCTGCCTTCCTGGCAAACTTGGAACTGTCGGCCAGGACAATCAACTCCTCGGCCTGGCTGATCAGGCGTTTCTCGGCCTGGATCAGCAAGGGATCCGCTTCCATCAAGCCCAGCATCGACAGGCCGTACACGCCCATGAACATTTTTCCCGCGTAATGATGCTGGCTGATGTCGTTGTCGAAGGGACTCAGGATGACGTTTTGCTCGCGATACACCTTGCCGCCGGGCAGGATGATTTCATTCTCGCTGGACATCAGCAGGCGCTCGGCCATCAGGAATGAATTGGTGAGGATTTTCAGCCGCTTGTCGACCAGGAACTCGACCATGCGATAGGTGGTGGTGCCGCCATTGATGATGATGGTGTCGCCATCGGCGCACAGGCCGCAGGCGTGGCGGGCGATGGCGCGCTTTTGCGCGGCGCAGCGGTCCAGGTTGTTTTGAAAGGTTTCGCCCGACAGCGCAAACGTACGCTGTTTTTTTTGCGGCAGGCTCTCGGCGCCGCCGCGGGTGCGGGTCAGCAAATTGCGCTCGGCCAGCCAGGCGATATCGCGCCGCACCGTCGCCGGCGAGGAATTGAGCCAGCCGACCAATTGGTCGACGCTCGCCACGCTATGTTCGGCGAGTAGTTTCAGCAAGCCTTTGCGGCGTTTGTGATTAACCACGTTGTCTCCTTTTTGAGTCCTCTCCCGTACCAGCTGCCCGGGGACGACTTCTTTATCGGTGAGCCAGCCTAAGCAGTTGAGCAGTGCATGTCAACAATCAATCAATCAACATCGTGATTATTTGGATAGCGCGCAAATGCGTGATCGGAGTTCCAATCAACCTGGTGATTATTTGCGTTTCTCTCACGTTTTTGATTGCTTGTTGATTGACATGATTGGCACGCTGGCTTCTACTGAGTGCTGCCGTCATGGCGTCCCGCACACAGATGCGGCCATGGCGATCCGCACGCATAACCAAGAATGGAGACACTGTATGACCGCCACGATGGACACCACACCACCTGCGCCCATGGCCTCGCTATGGGACGATGCGCACGCCGCGACCTTGAGCGAACCGGAGCTTTTGCTGTACCGTTCCAACCTGCTCGGTTCCGACATGCGCATCACCAATTTCGGCGGCGGCAATACCTCGGCCAAGATCCGCATGACGGATCACCTGACCGGCGACGAGGTCGAGGTGCTGTGGGTGAAAGGCTCCGGCGGCGACCTGGGCAGCATCAAGCTCGATGGCTTTTCCACCCTGTACATGGACAAGCTGCGCGCGCTGAAGGGCCGCTACCGTGGCCTGGCGCTGGAAGATGAAATGGTTGCCTACCTGCCCCATTGCACTTTCAATCTGAACCCGCGCGCGGCCAGCATCGACACGCCCCTGCATGCGTATATAGCGCGCAAGCATGTCGACCATATGCACCCGGACGCCGTGATCGCGATTGCCGCCTGCGCCAATAGCCAGGCATTGACGCACAAGATTTTCGAAGGCGAACTGGGCTGGCTGCCGTGGCAGCGTCCCGGCTACGACCTGGGCCTCAAACTCGAAGCGCTGTCGCAGTCGCAGCCGCATTTGAAAGGCATCATCCTCGAAGGCCATGGCCTGTTTACCTGGGGCGACACGGCCAAGTCCTGCTACGAAACCACCTTGGCCATCATCAAGCGCGCGGAAGACTGGCTGGCCGCCAACACCAAGCAGCCGGCGTTCGGCGGCGCCAAGTCCGCACCCTTGCCGGCGCACGAGCGCGCGGCCCTGGCGCAGCGTTTGATGCCTGTGCTGCGCGGCAAGATCAGCCAGGACGAGTACAAGCTGGGCCACTTCGACGACAGCGCCAACGTGCTCGAATTCGTTTGCAGCGCCGACCTGCTGCCGCTGGCCGCGCTCGGTACCTCGTGCCCCGACCACTTCCTGCGCACCAAGATCCGCCCCTTCGTCATCGACTTCGATCCGGCCTATCCTGATTTTGACCGTTTGGTCGCCGGCCTGGACGAGGCGCTGGCCGCCTACCGCGCCGACTACCTCGCCTATTACACGCGCTGCAAGCACGACAACAGCCCCGCCGTGCGCGACGCCAACCCCATCATTTATCTGATCCCCGGCGTGGGCATGCTGTCGTTCGCCAAGGACAAGGCGACGGCGCGCATCGCCGGCGAGTTCTATGTCAATGCCATCAATGTGATGCGCGGCGCCAATGGCGTCGACACCTATGTGGGCTTGCCGGAACAGGAAGCGTTCGACATCGAATACTGGCTGCTGGAAGAAGCCAAGCTGCAGCGCATGCCCAAACCCAAAAGCCTGGCCGGACGCATTGCGCTGGTGACGGGCGGCGGCGGCGGCATCGGCCAGGCCGTGGCGCGCCAGCTGCTGCAGGAAGGCGCTTGCGTGATGCTCACCGATATCGACGGCGCCGCGCTGGAAGAGGCCGAGCAGAGCCTGCTGAAGGTGGCTGGACGCGACAATATCGCCACGGTGCGCGCGAACATCACGGCCGAAAACGACGTCGAGGCCATCCTGAACGCGGCCGCGCTGCGCTTTGGCGGCATCGACCTGCTGGTGTCGAACGCGGGCATCGCTTCCTCGGCGCCGCTGGAAGAAACGACTCTGGAGATGTGGGAGCGCAACCAGTCGATCCTGGTGACCGGCTACTTTCTCGTCAGCCGCGCCGCTTTCCGCATCATGCAGCAGCAGAAGCTCGGTGGCAGCATGGTGTTTGTCGCCAGCAAGAACGGCTTGGTGGCATCGGCCGGCGCCTCGGCCTATTGCACCGCCAAAGCGGCGGAAATCCATCTGGCCCGCTGCATCGCGCTCGAAGGAGCGCCGCACGGCATCCGCGTCAACGTGGTCAATCCCGATGCCGTCATTCGCGGTTCGCGCATCTGGGATGGCAAGTGGAAGGAAGAGCGGGCCGCCTCGAACAAGATCGAGACGGGCGACATCGAGGAATTCTATCGCCAGCGCAGCATGCTCAAGCGTAGCGTGCTGCCAGAAGATATTGCCGAAGCCGTGTATTTCCTCTCCAGCGACAAGGCCGCCAAGAGCACGGGCAATATCATCAATGTCGACGCGGGCAACGCGGCCGCATTTACACGTTAATCTAAAAAAATGACGCAGCCGGCCATGGCGCCGCTGCGCGCAAGGAGACAAGATGCATACCATGATCGATAGCGGCCTGGTGGCCGACCACAATGCCAAGCTGCAAGCGAACCTGGAGGCCGACTATGCGGCCCTGGGCGGTGTGCTGGCCCGCCGCGGCCAGGATATCGAGCAATTGACGGCGCTGGCGCAAACCTTCGCCGTGGCCGTACCGAGTTGGGGCACCGGCACGGGCGGCACGCGCTTTGCCCGTTTCCCCGGCCTGGGCGAACCGCGCAACGTGTTTGAAAAGCTCGAAGATTGCGCCGTCATCAACCAGCTGACGCAAGCGACGCCCGCCGTTTCGCTGCATTTTCCATGGGACAAGGTCAGCGACACGGCCGCCCTGCGCGAGACCGCCCAGGCTTACGGCCTGGGCTTTGACGCCGTCAATTCGAATACCTTCCAGGACCAGGCCGGACAGGCGCAGTCGTACAAATACGGCAGCCTGACGTCGCACAGCGCGGCCGTGCGCGCGCAGGCCGTCGAGCACAATATCGAATGCATCGAACTGGGCCGTGCGCTGGGCTCGACGGCGCTGACGGTGTGGGTGGGCGATGGCGCGAATTTTCCGGGCCAGCACAATCTGCGCGGCGCGCTCGAGCGCTACCTCGACAGCATGCGCGACATCTACGGCGCCCTGCCCGCCGACTGGCAATTATTTATTGAGCACAAGCTGTTCGAGCCGGCCTTCTACGCCACCACGATCGCCGACTGGGGCACCAGCTTTGCCTGCGCCAGCGCGCTGGGACCGAAGGCCAAATGCCTGGTCGACCTGGGCCACCATGCGCCGAACACGAACATCGAAATGATCGTCGCGCGCCTGGCGCAGTTCGGCAAACTGGGCGGCTTCCATTTCAATGACAGCAAGTACGGCGACGACGACCTCGATTCGGGCAGCATCAACCCTTTCCAGCTGTTCCTCGTGTTCAACGAACTGGCCGACGCGGCCGAGCGCGAAGGCGCCGCCTTCCATCCCGCCTACATGCTGGACCAGTCGCACAATGTGACGGACCCGATCGAAAGCCTGATGAGCAGTGCCGTCGAAGTGCAGCGCGCTTTCATCCAGTCCGCACTGGTCGACCGCGCCGCCCTGCGCCATTACCAGGAAGCCAACGACGTGCACGCCTCGGCGCAAGCACTGAAACAGGCGTTCCGCACTGATGTCAGCGCCATCCTGGCGATGGCACGCCAGCGTTCGGGCGCCGCCATCGATCCTGTGGCCTGCTACCGCAGCAGCGGCTATCGGGAGCAGCGCGGCGTGGCGCGCCCCCCCAAGGCAGGCGCCAGCAGCAGCGGCATCGTGTAAGGCGGGTAGCGAGTGGGAGCATTGCTGCTTCCAGGCAAGCCGCCTGGAAGCAGGTAGAATGGCTGGCACTGGCGCCGTTCCCGGCGCCGTTTGTCATCCCCGGCACAGCGTGCAAGGCTGCGCCGTTACCAGGCTACCGCATGTCTTCTTTTTCTCCCGCTGCCCTGCTGCGCAATCTGAAACCCGATAATTTCACCATCGCCCTGCTCGTCACCGTGGCGCTGGCCACCTTCCTGCCCTGCACGGGCCAGACGGCCGTGGTCTTCGGCAACATCACCACGGTCGCCATCGGCGCCCTGTTCTTCCTGCACGGCGCCAAGCTGTCGCGCGAAGCCGTGGTGGCCGGCGCCATGCACTGGCGCTTGCACTTGCTGGTGCTGGCCAGCACCTTTGTCCTGTTTCCACTCTTGGGCCTGGCGCTGCGCCCGCTGGCGCTGACCTTCCTCACGCCCGACCTGTACATGGGCATCTTGTTCCTGTGCGCGTTGCCGTCGACCGTGCAATCCTCGATCGCCATGACGGCCATGGCGCGCGGCAACGTGCCGGCCGCCATCTGCAGCGCCTCGGCCTCGAACTTCATCGGCATCTTCCTCGCCCCCATCCTCGTCGGCTTGCTGGTGGCCAAGGGCGCGGAAAGCAAGTCGTCGGTCGATGCCGTGCTGTCCATCGTCATGCAGCTGCTGTTGCCATTCTTGGCCGGGCAATTCCTGCGCCGCTGGATCGGCCGCTGGGTCGACCGCCATAAAGCCACCCTGAAATACGTCGACCAGGGTTCGATCTTGCTGGTGGTCTACACGGCCTTCAGCGAAGCCGTCAGCGAAGGCCTGTGGCATACGATTTCCGTGGAAACCCTGGTCGCCCTGGGCCTGATCAGCACCTTGCTGCTGGCGCTGGTGCTGGGCATCTCCACCTTCGTCAGCCGCCGCCTGGGCTTCAACAAGGAAGATGAAATCGCCATCGTCTTTTGCGCCTCGAAGAAAAGCCTGGCCAGCGGCGTACCGATGGCCAAGGTGCTGTTTTCCACGCGTTCGCTGGGCATGGTGATCTTGCCGCTGATGCTGTTTCACCAGATTCAGCTGATGATCTGTGCCGTGATCGCGCAGCGTTATGCGCGGCGCGATGAGGGGCAGGATGTGCCGGCGACAACGCTGTGATGGCTATCCTGCTCTAGCCGCAGCGCCTGCCGCAGCCCCGCCACTATCACCGCGTAAGCCTGCCGCCGGCTGGACTCATCCGGTGCGCGCAGCACATACGCCGGGTGATACGCGGCAATCACCGAGCGCCCCGCATGCTGGACCGGCGTGCCGATCAGCGGCGTCATGCTCGCCGCGCCATCCTGCAGGATGGACTTCAAGGCCGTGCTGCCCAGCGCCACGATCACCTGCGGCTGGACGCGCTCAATCTCTTCTTCCAGCCAGCCATGACAGGCGAGGATCTCGCGTTGCGCGGGCGTCTTGTGCAGGCGGCGCTTGCCGCGTGGTTCCCATTTGAAATGCTTGACGGCGTTGGTCAGATAGATGCTGTCGCGCGCCATGCCCGCTTCCTGCATGGCTTGCTCGAGCAGCGCGCCGGCCGGGCCCACAAACGGCAGTCCCGCCAGGTCTTCCTGGTCGCCCGGCTGCTCGCCCACGAGCATGATGCGCGCCTGTGCCGGGCCAATGCCGGGCACGGCTTGCGTGGCGCTTTTCCACAGTTCGCAGCGGCGGCACTGGTCCAGGCTTGTCGCTACTTCGCGCACTGGCTGGGCGCGCTCGGCTGCAATCGGAATCATGGTGGCGCCGCTGCGCTGGCCCACGCTGGCCGTCTGGCCCGTGCGGCGTTCGCCGTTGGCGGCGCCGCTGAGCATGGCGGGCACGATGCCCCCTTCCGGCAAATTCTTCCAGAAACGCGAGGGGATATGGCTGTGCAGCAAATCCGCATTCACGCGCGCGGGATTGAAGATGCTGCGGTAGTAGGTCAGCCACAGGGCTTCGCCCGCATCGTCGATATCGGCTGCGCCCTGCATCAGTGCGGGGCCCGCGTGCAAGGTCGTGCCATCCCACAGCATGCTGGCAGCGGGCGTGGCGATCATCCAGCTGGTAGCTCCCATGCGGCGGGCGAAGTGGCGCGCCACCTGCGGCAGCACCTCGTGCACGGGTTCGAACCAGGCGACAAAACGGGGCGCGCCCTCGCATTCTGGCCGCTCGCGAAAGCGCACATACGCATGCATGTCGTGCTCCTCGCGGTGCACGGCCTTGACCATGGCGTGCAGGCGCGCGCCGTCCGCGTCGGCCGGCGACATCACGTCGTGCTGGCCCTGCTGCCAGCGCCACAGCACCTGGTACAAAAAGGCCCAGCGGTCAGGCACGTTGAAGCAGGCGGCGCTTTCCAGCAATTCCACCAGGGGACGCGGCAGGCGCAGCAGTGGCGCGCTGGTATCCGTCGCATCCGGCGCGGCGGAAAACAGGTCGCCATCGCCGGGACGCGACTGCCAGGCAACGTCGGCAGGTGGCACGCCAAGCGCGATCAGTTCGCGTGCCGCCGCGCGCCACTCGTCGAACGACTGCGCCAGCCGCACCACCGTACTCATGCGGCCTGCAGCTCCGGCCACAGATTCATCTGCTGCGGCGCCTCCGCCATGGCGCGCCGCAGGTGTTCCGAGGCGGTCGTGTCGCGTGCGGGAAAGTAGTCGGCCGTGATGATGAACGGCGCGATTTTCTTCATGCTGCAGCGCAGGCGGGACAGGTCGGCGTAGCGCACCTGCCGCAGCCGCCGCAGATCGACGATGCGCTGGGCATTGCGCAGGCCGATGCCGGGCACGCGGGCGATCATGTGCTGCGCCGCGCGGTTCAAGTCGAGCGGAAAATGTTCGCGGTGGGCCAGCGCCCACGCCAGTTTCGGGTCGATATCGAGCGCCAGGTTGCCGCCCGTGGCGGGCAGCAGTTCGCTGGCCTGGAAACCATAGCTGCGCAGCAGGAAATCGGCCTGGTACAACCGGTGTTCGCGCAGCATGGGCGGCGGCGCCAGCGGCACGCTTTTCGGACTGTCGGGGATCGGGCTGAAGGCCGAGTAGTACACGCGTTTGAGTTTATAACTGCCGTACAAGGTCTCTGCCGTGGAGAGGATCTGCTGGTCGTCGCTGGCGTCGGCGCCGACGATCATCTGCGTGCTTTGCCCGGCCGGCGCGAAACGCGGCGCGCGCGGTTCTTCCGCTTTCTCGTCGAGCTTGCGGCGTATCGACCCCATCGCCAGCTTGATCGTATGCACGCTCTTTTCCGGCGCCAGCTTTTGCACGCTGTCCTGTGTCGGCAGTTCGATATTGACGCTGAGCCGGTCGGCATAGCGGCCCGCCTGCGCGATCAGGGCCGGATCGGCGTCGGGAATGGTTTTCAAATGGATGTAGCCGCGGAACTGATGCACCTCGCGCAACTCGCGCGCCACCTGCACCAGCTGCTCCATCGTATAGTCGGCCGACTGGATGATGCCGGAACTGAGGAACAGGCCGTCGATGTAGTTGCGCAGGTAAAAGTCGCTCGTCAGTTTCACCACTTCGGCCACGGTAAAGCGCGCGCGCGGCACGTTCGACGTGCGGCGGTTGACGCAGTACTGGCAGTCGTACAGGCAGTAATTCGTCAGCAGCACTTTCAGCAGCGAGACGCAGCGCCCGTCCGGCGTGTAGCTGTGGCAAATGCCCATGCCCGAGGTGGCGCCAAAGCCATCCTTGCCGATGGAATCGCGCTTGGGCGCGCCGCTGCTGGCGCAGGACGCGTCGTACTTGGCCGCGTCGGCCAGGATTTCCAGCTTGTCCGTCAATTCCATGGCTCACCTCGATATACTGTGTTTATATACAGTATATCAGGGAATGCAGCTTGCGCTGGCTTGACCTGTGCGATGGCAGAGCGCTATATATCGGTGTATATTACGGACCAGGTTCTCTTCTCATCAAGGATACGATCATGCGCCTCACCTCCCTCGCCACACTGCTCGGCGCCGCCCTCTTCGCCACCGCCGCCTCGTCCGCCCTTGCCGGTGAAGTGGTCGTGTCGGCCGCGGCCAGCCTGACGAATGCGTTCAAGGAGGCGGCGCAGGGCTATGAGGCGCAGTATCCGGGCAGCAAGGTGTCCTTGAACTTCGCCGCTTCGGGCGTGTTGCTGCAGCAGATCGTCAAGGGCGCGCCCGTGGACGTGTTTGCCTCGGCCGACCAGGAAACCATGGATGCGGCGCAAAAGCAGGGCTTCGTCTTGCCGGCCGAGCGCATGGACTTCGTCGGCAACAGCCTGGTGCTGATCGTGCCGCACGATAGCAAGCTGGGCATCAAGAGCCTGGCTGACCTGACGCACAAGGGCGTGACCCGCGTGGCCATCGCCAATCCGGCCAGTGTGCCCGTCGGCCGTTATTCCGAAGGCGCGCTGAAGAAGGCGAAGCTGTGGGACGCCGTGCAACCGAAAGCCATCGGCACGCAGAACGTGCGCCAGTCGCTCGACTACGTGGCGCGCGGCGAAGTCGATGCGGGCTTTGTCTACGCGACCGACGCGGCCATCATGAAAGACAAGGTGAACGTGGTGCTGGAGGTGCCGCTGGACGCGCCCGTGCTGTATCCGATCGCCACCATCAAGGGCAGCGGCAATGGGGCGGAAGCGAAGCGCTTCGTCAGCTATTTGCAGACGGCGCCGGCGCAAGCCATCCTCGCCAAGTACGGTTTCAAGAAACCATAAAGCAAACGACTGCGCATGGATATCGCCTGGACCGCGCTGGCCCTGTCGCTCAAAGTGGCGACATGGGCCACGGCGCTCAACTTGTTGCTCGGCATCGGTACGGGCTATCTGCTGGCGCGCACGCGTTTTCCCGGGCGCGAGCTGCTCGACGCCCTGTTGACCCTGCCGATGGTGATGCCGCCGACCGTGCTCGGCTATTACCTGCTGGTGCTGCTGGGCCGGCGCGGCACCCTGGGCATCTGGCTGCAGGACAACTTCGGCATCAACCTGATTTTTACATGGCAGGGCGCCGTGATCGCTTCCACCGTGGTCGCCTTTCCCCTCGTCTTCAAGCCCGCGCGCGCCGCCTTCGAGGCCGTCGACGGCCAGCTCGAGCAGGCGGCCCGCGTGCTGGGCATTTCGGAAATGGCGATCTTCTTTCGCGTCACGTTGCCGCTGGCCTGGCGCGGCATCCTGGCCGGCGTGCTGCTGGGATTCGTGCGCGCGCTGGGCGAGTTTGGCGCCACCCTGATGGTGGCCGGCAGCATTCCCGGCAAGACACAGACCCTGTCGGTGGCCGTGTATGAAGCCGTGCAGGCGGGCCAGGACGACGTGGCCAATACGCTGGTCGTGATCATCTCGGTGGTCTGCATCGTGGTGCTGCTGTTGGCTGGCCGCCTGGCGCCCGGGCGCGTCGCGCACAAAGGACGCTGAGGATGACGCCCATGCAACTCGACCTCGACATCCGCGCCACCTTGCGCTCCGGCAAACGCCGCTTCGACCTGCAGGTGCAATGTACGTCCGGCAGCCAGCGCATCGCCATGTATGGCCCGTCCGGCGCCGGCAAGAGCATGACCCTGAAAGCCATTGCCGGACTCTTCACGCCGGACGAAGGCCATATCCGCCTGAACGGGCGCACCTTGTTCGACTCGGCCGCCGGCATCAATTTGCCGCCGCAGCAGCGCAATGTCGCCTACCTGTTCCAGGATTACGCGCTGTTCCCGCACCTGACGGTGCGCCAGAACGTGGGCTTTGGCCTGAGCCGCGGCTGGTTCAATCCGCGCGCGCGCGAAAAATTACAGAAGGTCGAGCATTGGCTCGACGCCTTCCACTTGCAGGAACTGGCGCACCAGTTCCCCGACGAGTTGTCCGGAGGCCAGCGCCAACGGGTGGCGCTGGCGAGGGCGCTCGTGGCCGAGCCGTCCGCGCTGCTGCTCGACGAGCCGTTCGCCGCCCTCGATCCGGCCCTGCGTGTCAAAATGCGGCTGGAACTGAGCCAGTGGCAACAGCGTCTGGACGTGCCCATGATCCTGATCACGCACGATCCGGAAGATGCGCGCATCCTGGGCGAGCACGTGCTGTACTTGCGCGACGGACAGATCGATAACAGGGAAGACCACATGGCATTGGGTGAACGCATTGGATAAAATCGGCTTGCAAGGCTCGCTATGGATGACGGTGGGCGGGGAAAACCTGGGCGGCGCCGGCAGGGTGGAATTGCTGGGCGCCATCGCCGAATGCGGTTCCATCACGCAGGCGGCCAAGTTGGTAAAGATGAGCTACAAGGCGGCCTGGGACGCCATCGACGCGATGAACAACCTGGCCGGCGAGCCGCTGGTCGAGCGCCTGACGGGCGGCAAGGGCGGCGGCGGCACGCGGCTCACGCAGCGGGGGCGCCAGCTGGTCGACAATTTCCGCATCATCGAACGCGAGCATGCGCGCTACCTGCGCCAGCTGGGCAGCCAGGCCGAAGGCATCGCCGACGATCTTTTACTCATACGGAGAATGGCCATGAAAACGACGGCGCGTAATCAATTCCTCGGCAAGGTGGCCGAACTGAAACAGGGCGCCGTCAACGACGAAGTCACCCTGGAATTGCCGGGCGGCCAGCACATCGTGGCCATCGTCACGCAGGGCAGCAGCGCAAGCCTGGGCCTGGTGCCGGGCGCGGAAGCGTTTGCGCTGATCAAGGCTTCGTCCATCATCCTCGTGGCCGACAGCGAAGGCGCACGCTTTTCCGCCCGCAACCAGCTGGCCGGCACGGTCACGCGCGTGCAGACAGGTGCCGTCAACACGGAAGTGGTGCTGGACTTGCCGCGCGGCGGCACGATCGCCGCCATCATCACCAATCAGAGCAGCACGGACCTGGGTATCGAACTTGGCAGCAGCGTGACGGCGATGTTTAAAGCATCTAGTGTGATCCTCGGTGTACCGGCGTAAACGGCGGCGCTGAGCAAAGTTCCGGGGTCAGACCCGGCGGGTCTGACCCCAGCTTTACGTTGCAGGCCTAATCCTTCAACCGCGACAACCAATCCGCCGCCGCCGCCAGCGCCAGTTCCAGCTCCTGCGCCGTGTGCGCCAGCAGGCTTGGGACTTCATCCAGGCGACCCGCGTCGATGGCTTCCTCGGTGGCGAACGCGGCGCGGATCAGGCGTTTCGTGCCCAGGGTGCCGACGGAGCCGCGCACGCTGTGCAGGATACGCGCCACGTCGCTGTGGCGGCCTGCCTGCAATGCTGTTTCCGCGTCGCGTACGGGCGTCATGCCCTTGTTCAGCGCGTCTTCGACCATGCGCCGCAGTACACCGCGCCCCTTCGCGTCACGTCCCATCACGCGCATCAGCGGCGCCATGGAAAACACCTCTTCATCGGCGACGCGTACGGGCTCGGCCGTCTGCACTGGCGGGCGCTTGGGCAGGTGGCGCAGGATGACTTCCATCATCTCTTCCACCACCACGGGCTTGGCGATGAAGTCGCTGATGCCGGCCGTCATGCAGCGCTCGCGCTCGGATGCCAGCACGCCGGCCGTCATGGCGATCACGGGCAGGCTCAGGCGCAGCTCCGTGCGGATGATGTGGGTGGCGCTGAAACCGTCCATGACGGGCATCTGCATGTCCATCAGCACGATGTCGTAGCGCAGCGCTTCCGTGCGCAGCCGTTCCACGGCTTGCAAGCCGTCGCCCACCACGTCGAGGGTGGCGCCCATGTGTTCGAGGATGCCGCGCGCCACGGCCTGGTTCAAATGATTGTCTTCCACCAGCAGGAAATGCACGCCGGCCAGTTCCGTGCCCAGTGGCTGGTGCAGGATGCGCTGCTCGCCGCCGTCGTTCTTGGTGATCAGTGCCTGGTGCAGGGCATCGAACAGGCTCGATCCCGTGATCGGTTTCATCAGCACGACGTCGGCCTCGGCCGCGCTGGAAATTTCCTCGAGGTGGTTGCGGGCGAAGGCGTTGACCATCACCACGATGGGCTGGCGCTGGCCGCTGGCCGCCTGGCGGATGGCCTTGGCCGTGGCCAGGCCGTCCATGACGGGCATGTGCCAGTCGGCCAGCACCACGTCGTACGGTTGCTGCTGCGCCAGGCGTTCGCGGTACAGTTCGATGGCGGCAAAGCCGGAATCGACTTCGTCGGCCAGCCAGCCCCACGCCTCGATCAGCTTGACGATCAGTTCGCGCGTGGTGCGGTTATCGTCGGCCACCAGCAGGCGCAGCTGGCCCAGTGCCGGCGTGCGCCGCGTTTCGGCTGGCTGCGCCAGCATCTCGAACGGCACGCTGAACCAGAAGCGGCTGCCCTTGCCTTCGCTGCTGGCGACGGCGATGTCGCCGCCCATCATGTGGATCAGCTGCTTGCTGATGGCCAGGCCCAGGCCCGTGCCGCCGAAGCGGCGCGTGATGCTCTGGTCGCCCTGCGAAAACGCGGCAAACAGCTGCTGTTGCTGCAGTTCCGTCATGCCGATGCCCGTGTCGCGCACTTCGAAGCGCAGCCAGGCGCGGCCGCTCTCGCTCCTGCTCTCGGCCAGGCTGACGGCCACCACCACTTCGCCGTTCTCCGTGAACTTGATGGCGTTGCCGGCCAGGTTGACGAGGATTTGCTGCAGGCGCTGGGCGTCGCCCACGAGGCGCCGCGGCACGTCGGGCTCGACGGCGATGGCCAGTTCCAGCTCCTTTTCGCCCGCATTCATCGTCATCGTGGTGGCGAGGGTATTCATGACTTCGTCGAGGTCGAATTCGACGGGCGACAGTTCCATGCGGCGCGCCTCGATCTTCGAATAATCGAGCACGTCGTTGAGGATGCCCAGCAGCGACTGGCCCGCCACGCGCACCATGGTCAGATACTTGCGCTGTTCCGTATCGAGCTTGGTATTGCCCAGCAAATACACCATGCCCAGCACGGCATTGAGTGGCGTGCGGATTTCATGGCTCATGTTGGCCACGAAATCGCTCTTCGCGCGGTTGGCGGCCTCGGCCCGGTCGCGTTCCTGCTCCAGTTCGGCCGCGCGCGATTCGAGTTCCTGCTGCAGGCGGTCGCGTTCGCTCATCAGGCCATTGAACGCTTCCGTCAGTTCGCCGATCTCGTCGCGCTGCTGCACCGGCACGGGGGTGAAACGGCTGCCGCTGGTGCGCAGGGCCAGCAGGGTGTCGCGCAGGCGCACCAGCGGCGACAGCAGGCGCACGGTGACCCAGCCCAGAACAAATGCGGCCAGCAGCGAAGCGAGGATGCTCCACAGCACCAGCCGGTACAGCACGCCATCGAACGGTTCGAAGGCGTCCGCGACGGGCAGCGAGGTAGCCAGCAGCCAGTTCACCGATTTCAAACGCTTGAAGCTGTTGACGGCCGTGATGCCGCGGCTGTTGGTGCTGACCATGCTGCCTTCGCCATCTTCCTTCAGCAGCTGGGTGGTCGTCAGGTTGGCGTTCGGCTGGCGCGGCTGCAGCAAGCGGCTGGTATCGGGATGCAGCACGTAGCGCGGCACGGCGCCGCGCGTGAGGATGAAGTAATAGCCGCTCTTGCCGATCTTTTCCGAGCGCAGGCGTCCCAGCAGGTTGTCCTTGTACAGGCGCAGCACGCCGATCACCACGCCGGCCACCTGGCCATCGGCGGCCAGCACGGGCGCGACCATCTGCACGATGGGCATGCCGCTCGACTTGCCGAGCATCGGCTCGGTGATCATGGGCTGGCGCGTGCGCAGCACGGTCTGGAAATACTCGCGCTCGGCAACGTTGATGCCCGTGCGCCCCGCCACTTCCGGCATGTCGGCCACGACGGCGCCATGCGCGTCGAGCACCAGCACGTCGTCGAACAGCACCAGCATCGAGCGGCGCGAATAGTATTCGCGCAATTGGGCCGGCTGGGCCATCAGTTCCGGCGGCTGCTGCCTGGCCGTCAGGGTGACGATCTGCAGCAGCATGCCCAGCTTGTCGTCGAGCTCGGCAGCGGTGCGGCTGATCAGGGACGACTGCTGGCTCAGCAGTACTCGCGTGAAGTCGTCGCGCATATGCTGCACCTGGATCATGGTGACCAGCGCGATCATGGCGATCGAGGTCAGGCTGGTGGCCAGCGCGACTTTTGCTTTGATGCCGAGAGGCTTCATGATTTCCTTTTCAGTACCGGGCGGCACAGGCGGCAGATAATGCTGTTAGGAATTTTCCTATCAATACATCAAGTTGGCAAGCGGCGCCGCGCAAATGGCCCTCCCCGCATGGGCTTTTGACGATGTTGCCATATAATTAAAGTCGGAACGTCGTTTATTCGCCGAAATTGCGGTGAAATTGGCACACGGCAACCCTGTATGCAGTAAACTTGTTGTTGCATTTTCTAAAAGGTACCGACATGACTGAAGCGCTACTCACTCCAACCTTGCCCACAGTGACCGTGGAAGCGTTGCGTGCGCGATGCTCGACCTGCAGCATGCATCAATTGTGCCTGCCGATGGGCCTCGATATGGGCGACATGGACAGGCTGGACCAGATCATCGGCCGCCGCCGCAAGATCGTGCGCGGCGCCTCGCTGTTCCGCATCGGCGACTCGTTCCAGAACCTGTACGCGATCCGCCTGGGACACTTCAAGACGTACCAGATCAATCCGGGCGGCGAAGAGCAGGTGACGGGTTTCCAGATGGCCGGCGAACTGCTGGGCATGGACGCCATCAGCGCCGACCGCCACCACTGTAATGCGGTGGCGCTGGAAGACAGCGAAGTGTGTGAAATCCCGTTTTCCAGCCTGGAACAATTGCTGGGCAATATGCCGACCCTGCTGCGGCATTTCCACCGCATGATGAGCCAGGAAATCACGCGCGAGCAAAGCGTGATGCTGTTGCTGGGCAATATGCAGGCGACGCAGCGTTTTGCCGCCTTCATCGTCAACCTGGCGTCGCGCTATGAGGCGCGCGGCTATTCGAGCAGCAAATTCCAGCTGCGCATGTCGCGCGAGGAAATCGGCAACTACCTGGGCCTGACCATCGAGAGCGTCAGCCGTTTATTGTCGAAATTCAAGAAGGAAGGCTGGCTGCGCGTCTCGAACCGCGAGATCGAGATCCTGCAGCCTGCCAAGCTGAAAGCCATTACAGCCGGTACCGACGTCTGCAAGTAAGGCTTATAGCTCTTCGTCCGCATGCAGCGCGATGCTGCGCTGCACGGGCCAGGTCCAGATGCCGGACAGGCGCCACTCGCGCTTGTCGTTTTCCACCAGCACTTGCCAGCGGCTGCGCTCGAGCATCGGCAGCGCGACCGAGAAATTGCCGGCCGCATCGGGCTGCACCAGCAGCTTGATATCCTTTTCCGGCAAAGTCGCATGCGCCAAGTGCAGCTGCAACGGCCCCTGATAGGCCTTGCCGAAGCTGTGCACGGAACCGCTCAGGCGCGCTGACGCCACGTCGTACGCCAGGCTCGTCTCCATGGCCAGGTCGCTGGCGATCGTGTCGCGCTTCAAATCCTGGTTGATCGCCTTGCCCTGCTTGTAATAATCGCCCACCACCAGCGCATCGGGCTGCGTAAAGGCGATATAGCCCATGAAGCTGCCGACGACCACGGACAGGCCGGGACCGATCATCAGCAGCCATGGCCAGCGATGCTTGTACCACGGTGCAACGGGAGGCTGCAGTTTCAGACTGTCGGACATGGTATTTCTCCTCTGTAAACGGCCAGCCCCCGTGCGGGGACCGGCCTTCCTGCATTAACGCGGCACGATGAAGACCGCGCTTTCACGCACATGCAGCGACGGGTCGTCCAGCGATTGCAATTCGATCGCAATCTTGTTCGACCCCTTCTCGCCCACGCCGTGCGGCACGCGCAGGCGGATCGGCCAGCCCAGCGTTTCCGTCGGCTGCAAGGTCACTTCTTCGCGCGTCAGCAAGGTCAGGCCCGGCAAGCCGGAGGCGCTGATCTTGAAATGCTGGCTTTGCTCGGACGTGTTCATGATCTGCAGGCGGTAGACGTTTTCGATCATGCCGTCTTCCACTTCGCGTCCCATCGAACCGCGGTCGCGGATCACGTCCATTTTCAGGGGCGTGCGCAGGGCCAGCGAGGTACATACGGCGATGATGATCAGGGCAAGGATGGAAGTGTAGATCAGGACGCGCGGGCGCATGGCGCGCTGGCGTATCTGCTTCGAATTGAAGTTGTTTTCCATCGCATGGTCGGTGCTGTAGCGTATCAGGCCACGCGGCCGCTCGACCTTGTCCATCACGCTGTTGCAGGCATCGACGCAGGCGGCGCAGCCGATGCATTCATACTGCAGGCCGTTGCGGATATCGATGCCGGTCGGACACACCTGCACGCACAGGGTGCAGTCGATGCAATCGCCCAGCTTGTCGTTGTTGCCGGCCTTCTTGCTCATGGCGCCGCGTGGTTCGCCGCGCTTGGCATCGTAGGTGATGATCAGGGTGTCCTGGTCGAACATGGCGCTCTGGAAGCGCGCGTAGGGGCACATGTATTTGCACACCTGCTCGCGCAGCCAGCCCGCGTTGCCGTAGGTTGCCAGGCTGTAGAACAGGACCCAGAACCATTCCCAGGGACCGAAATTGAGGGTGGTCACCTCGCGCGCCAGTTCCTTGATCGGTGTGAAGTAGCCGACAAAGGTAAAGCCCGTCCATAGGGCGATGGCGCCCCATACCACATGCTTGGCCGTCTTCTTGAATGCCTTGCGCACGGACGGGCCCTGCTTGTCGAGGGCCATGCGCGCGCTGCGCGTGCCCTCGATGCGGCGTTCGACCCACAGGAAAATTTCCGTGTATACCGTTTGCGGGCAAGAGAACCCGCACCACACCCGCCCGGCAATGGCCGTGACGAGGAACAACAAATACGCACAGATGATCAGCAGGGCCGCCAGATAGATGAAATCCTGGGGCCACAGCACGACGCCGAAAATGTAGAACTTGCGCGTGGTCAAGTCGAACAGCAGGGCTTGCCTGCCATTCCAGGTCAACCACGGCAAGCCGTAGAACGCGAGCTGGGTAAGCCATACGCATACCCATCGCCAGGTAGCGTAGCGTCCTTTGGCCTCGCGAGGGTAGATCTGCTCGCGGGCCGCATACATCTTGATAACTTGAGGTTCCATTACATCATTTCACGGGCGTCTGAGGATTCGACAGGCTCCAGACATACGCCGACAGCACGTGTACCTTGGATTCGCCGAGGAAATCGCTGAAGGCCGGCATGGTGTTGCTGCGTCCCTTGCGTACGGTTTCCATGATGGTATCGGCGCTGCCGCCGTACAGCCAGACCTTGTCCGTCAGATTCGGCGCGCCCAGCATCTGGTTGCCCTTCGCATCGGCGCCATGACAGGCCATGCAGGCGCCAAACTTGGCTTTGCCCAGCACGGACTTGACGGGATCCGAGGTCGAACCGGACAGGCTCAGCACATAATGGGCCACGTTCTCGACATCCTTTTCGGAACCGAGGGCGGCGCCCATCGGTGGCATCTGCCCATTGCGGCCGTGCAGGATGGTGGCCTTGATGATGTCGGGTTCGCCGCCATACAGCCAGTCCTTGTCCGTCAGGTTGGGGAAGCCCTTGTTGCCGCGTGCATCCGAACCGTGGCATTGCGCGCAGTAGGTCAGGAACAGGCGCTGGCCGATGGCTTGCGCTTGCGGATCGGCGGCCACCGTCTTCAAGTCCTGGCTCAGGTACTTGTTGAACAGGGGGCCGTAGTCGGCTTCCGCCTTCTTCAGCTCTTCCTCGTACTGGCCCGTCGATTTCCAGCCCAGGCTGCCGGCATAGTTGCCCAGGCCCGGATACAGGAACAGGTAGGCCAGCGCGAAGACGATGGTGATGTAGAACAGCCACATCCACCAGCGCGGCATCGGCGTATTGAGTTCCTTCAAGTCCTCGTCCCAGACGTGGCCCGTGGTGCCGTCGGCGGGAGCGCCGGCGACCACTTTCACTTTCGACTGCGAGTACAGCAGCACGCCACAGCCGATGATGCCCAGCAGGGACAGCACGATGATGTAGATATTCCAGAAGCCATTGGTAAAGTCAGCCATGGTTATGCTCCTTCGCCAGGTTCATCTCGGCTTCGGCCGGATAGTCGAGCGCGTCGTCGGCGAACGGCAGGCGTGCCGCCGCGTCGAAGTCGCTGTTGCTGCGGCTGAACGTCCACCACAGGATGCCCACGAACGTCGTAAAGGAAACCACCGTCATGACGCTGCTGGCGCTGTCAAACAGGTTTTCGATTGCCATGCTAATTCCTTGTTTTGATTAATGTACCGAGGCCTTGCAGATAGGCGACCAGGGCGTCTTCTTCCGTCTTGTCCTGCAGCTGCGCGGGGCCGGCGGCGATTTCTTCCTCGCTGTACGGCTGGCCCAGGCGTTTCAGGGCGCGCATCTTCGGCACGATTTCGTCAGGCACCAGCTTGGTCTTCGCCAGCCAGGGGTAGGACGGCATGTTCGACTCGGGCACCACGTCGCGCGGGTTGTTCAAGTGCGTGCGGTGCCATTCGTCGCTGTAGCGGGCGCCCACGCGGGCCAGATCGGGCCCCGTGCGCTTGGAGCCCCACTGGAACGGACGGTCATAGACGAACTCGCCGGCGACCGAATAGTGGCCATAGCGTTCCGTTTCCGCGCGCAGCGGACGCACCATCTGCGAGTGGCAGTTGTAGCAGCCTTCGCGCACGTAAATGTCGCGGCCCGCCAGGCGCAGCGGCGAATACGGCTTCAGGCCGGCGACCGGTTCCGTCGTGCTCTTCTGGAAGAACAGGGGGACGATCTCGACGGCGCCGCCGATGCTGATCACCACCGTGACCAGGGCGATCAGCAGCCAGGGGTTTTTCTCAATCCATGCATGTGAAAATTTCATTTGCTTTCGCTCCTATCAGGCGTGCGCCGCGTTCAGTTCCGGAATGCGGGCGACGGGGAGTTTGCTGCCGCGCAGGGTCATCCAGGTGTTGTAGCCCATGATGCACATACCCGACAGGTACAGCAGGCCACCGGCCACGCGCACCACGTAGTACGGATACGTCGCTTTCACGCTCTCGACAAAGGTGTAGGTCAGGGTGCCGTCCGGATTGACCGCGCGCCACATCAGGCCCTGCATCACGCCGGCGATCCACATGGCGGCGATGTACAGCACGATGCCGATGGTGGCCACCCAGAAGTGCACGTCGACCAGGCGCGTGCTGTGCATCTGCGTGCGGCCAGCCAGGCGCGGCAGCAGGTAGTAGATCGAACCCATGGTGATGAAGCCCACCCAACCCAGAGCGCCCGCATGCACGTGGGCAACGGTCCAGTCGGTGTAGTGCGACAGCGAGTTGATGGTCTTGATCGACATCATCGGACCTTCGAAGGTGGCGATGCCGTAGAACGACAGCGAGACGATCATGAATTTCAGGATCGGGTCGGTGCGCAGCTTGTGCCAGGCGCCCGACAGGGTCATGATGCCGTTGATCATGCCGCCCCAGCTTGGTGCCAAGAGGACCAGCGAGAAGACCATGCCGATCGATTGCGTCCAGTCAGGCAATGCCGTGTAGTGCAGGTGATGCGGGCCCGCCCACATGTAGGTGAAGATCAGCGCCCAGAAGTGGACGATGGACAGACGGTACGAGTACACGGGGCGCTCGGCCTGTTTCGGGATGAAGTAGTAGACCATGCCCAGATAGCCGGCGGTCAGGATGAAACCCACCGCGTTATGGCCGTACCACCACTGGATCATGGCGTCCTGCACGCCCGCATAGGCGGAATACGACTTGGTGAACGAGGCTGGCATGACGGCGCCATTGACCACGTGCAAAATCGTCACGGCCAGGATGTAGGCGCCGAAGAACCAGTTGGCCACGTAGATGTGCTTGACCTTGCGCTTGATCAGCGTGCCGAAGAACACGATGGCGTAGGCGATCCAGACGACGGCGATGAGGATGGCGATAGGCCATTCCAGTTCCGCGTATTCCTTGCCGCGTGTCATGCCCATGGGCAGGGTAACGACGGCGCACAGGATCACGGCTTGCCAGCCCCAGAAGGTGAAGGCGGCCAGTTTGTCGGAAAACAGGCGCACCTGGCAGGTGCGTTGCACGACGTAGTACGAGGTAGCGAACAGGCCGCAGATGCCGAAGGCGAAAATCACCGCATTCGTGTGCAGCGGACGCAGGCGTCCGTATGTCAGCCATGGTATGTCGAGGTTCAGGGCAGGCCAGGCCAGCTGAGCGGCGATGATAACGCCAACCAGCATGCCGATGATGCCCCATACCACAGTAGCGACCGCGAATTGCTTCACGATCTTGTAGTTATAGTTCAGCGATTGATCCACAAAGACTCTCCCTGGAATTACTATTTATGATGGTGGCCAGAGAGTAAGTGTTTGACCGTGAAAAAACTTTGATGTGGATCAAAATTCCCCGGATGAAATAAGCGTAGCGAACTGGCATCGAAATAAAGCGGTATTTCGGTCAAATTCCGCTCAAAAAAGCCATACAAGATCCCTGCAATCCGGGCGGATTGGGGGGCAGACGCGCCGGCCGGGCTGGTGCGGTCAGGGATGCGGTTCGCCAGGCGCCGGCTGGGGCGGCGTGTCGTCGTCCTGCAGCACGCGCAGGCCAGGTCCGACGAGGTCGTCGAACTGGCCGCCGTCCGAGGCCGTGAAGTAGACCCACAGGGCGATGAAGACGACCACGACGCTCAAGGGGATGAGGAGATACAGTGCTTCCATGTTCAGGCTTTCCGCAGGCGCAGGGCGTTGGCGATGACGACGGCCGAGCTGGCAGCCATGCCGACGCCGGACAGCCAGGGGTTCAAGAAACCCAGCGCGGCGGCCGGGATGGCCGTCAGATTGTACAGGGTGGCCCAGCCCAGGTTCTCGCGGATGATGCGCATGCTGCGCGCGGCCGTCTTCGCCGTGTCGAGCACGGACACCAGTTGGCTCGACAGCAGCACCGTGTCCGCATGCGCCTGCGCCAGGGCGGCGCCGGACCCCATGGCGAAGGACACGTCGGCGCCGCTCAGCACGGCGGCATCGTTGATGCCGTCGCCCACCATCGCCACGACGGCGCCCGTCGCCTGCAACTGCTGCACGAAATCGAGCTTTTCATCGGGCAGGCATTCGCCGCACGCCGTATTGATGCCCAGTTCCGTCGCCACGCTTTGCGTCAGCGCTTCCTGGTCGCCGCTGAGCAGCACGACCTGCTTGCCGCGCCGGTGGAAATACGCGACCACGTCGCGCGCTTCCGGACGCAGCGCGTCGCTGAGTAAAAAGCGCGTCAGCCAGCGCCCCTGCGTGCCCAGGTACAGCGGCGTCATGCCCTGCATGCCGACGGCCGTGTCGCCCAGCGGCGGCCCGGCGATGGCGGCGACAAAGGCCGCATTGCCCAGGCGGTAGCGCACGCCGTCGACGACGCCTTCCAGGCCCTGGCCTTGCACTTCCTGCAACTGTTGCGCATGCATGCGAAGTTGCTGTCCTGGCAACTCATCCGCTGCCGCCAGGATCGCCTGCGCCAGCGGATGGGCGCTGCCCGCTTCCAGCGCGGCGGCCACTTGCAGGCATGCGTCTTCGCTCAGGCTGCCGAGTCCCTCGATTTGCCGCAGCACGGGCCGGCCCAGGGTCAAGGTGCCCGTCTTGTCGAAGACGATGTGGGTGGCGCGGTGCAGGGTTTCCAGGACGTGGGGCTGGACGATCAGCACGCCGCGCCGCAGCAGGCTGTCGGTGGCGGCCGCCAGCGCCGTCGGCGTGGCCAGCGACAGCGCGCACGGGCAAGACACGACCAGCACGGCAATCGCCACGGGCCAGGCTTGTGTCGGGTCATGCCAGCTCCAGAAGGCGAACACGGCGACGGCGAACAGCAGCAGACCCAGCACAAACCAGGCGGCGACCTTGTCGGCCCACTGCGCGATCTGCGGCTTGCCGCTGCCGGCCCGCTCGATCAGTTTCAATAAATCGGAAAGCGTGCTTTCGCGTGCCGGTTTCAGCACGCGCAGGATCAGCGCCGCGCTGGCGTTGATGGCCCCGCCCGGCACCTGTTCACCTGTCTTGCGTCGCTGGGCCGCGCTTTCGCCCGTCAGCAGCGACAGGTCCAGCGCACTGCTCCCCTCGATGATGACGCTGTCGGCGGCGATCGCTTCGCCCGGCTTGACCAGAATGACATCGCCCACGGCCAGGCTGCCGGCAGGCACCAGGGTGGTGGCGCGGTTGTCGGGAAAGCCCGCCATCAGCGAGGCAGAGGCGGGCAAGGCGTGCTGCAGGCGCTCGAGCGCGGAAGCGGCCTTGCGGCGCGCCTGCAGCTCGAAATAGCGGCTGCACAGCAGCAGGAAAATGAACATCGTGGCCGAGTCGTAATACACCTCGCCGCGGCCCGTGAAGGTCGCCACCACGCTGCCGAAGAAGGCCGCCAGGATGCCCAGTGCGACGGGCACGTCCATGCCCAGGGTGCGCGCGCGCAGGCTGGCCCAGGCGCCCTGGAAGAACGGCATGGCGGAGTAACAGATGGCGGGCAGGGTCAGCAGCAGACTGGCCCAGCGCATCAGGCTGGCCATATTGTCGTCCAGGGTGCCATCCTCGGCCAGATAGGCGGGCGCCACGTACATCATCACTTGCATCATCGACAGGCCGGCCACGAACAGCTGGCGGCCCAGGGTCTTGCTGGCTTTTTGCAGGCGCTCGCCGTGGCGCACGGCGTCGTACGGATAGGCCGTGTAGCCGACTTGCCGCACGGCTTGCAGGATGTCGCCCGGCTCGCACTGGGCGCGGCTCCAGCGCACGTACAGGCGCTCGGTGGCGACGTTCAGGCTGGCCGCCTGCACGCCTGGCAGGCGCGTCAGTTGGCGCTCGATCAGCCAGACGCAGGCGGCGCAGCGGATGCCTTCGACGGACAAGGTCGCTTCGCAGCTGCTGGCGTCGCGCGCGAATTGCGCGTCGTCATTGCTGTACAGGCGCAGTTCGGGCGGTACCATGGTCGCATCGGCCGCATTGACGGCATATTCGTCGCGGTCGCGGTAATAGGCGCTCTGGCCGATGTCGACGATGGTTTGCGCCACGGCTTCGCAGCCGGGGCAGCACATGGCGCGCGGCACGTCGTCGATGGTGACGTTCCAGCTCGAGCCGCTTGGCACGGGCAAGCCGCAATGGAAGCAGGCGGGGGGTTGTAAAACAGCATTCATAGGTTTGTTTTCACGCGTCTTTTCATGGATGGCCCGTGACGCACAGGGCGTCGAGCCAGCCCAGCGAGACGCCATTCGCGGCGCGCAGCAGGCCCAGCAAGCCAAAGCCCAGCACCAGCAAGCCGCTGGCGATGCGCACGGGACGGCGCTGCATCTGCGTGCGCAAGCGCGTGCCCAGCAAACCCATGCCCAGCAAAGTGGGCAGGGTACCCAGGCCGAAGGCGGCCATCGTGGCCGCGCCGTTCAGGGCCGAGCCCTGCATCATGGCCGTCAGCAGCGCGCTGTAGACCATGCCGCACGGCACCCAGCCCCACAGCCCGCCCACGGCCAGCGCTTTTAACGGCGTATCCATCGGCATCAACGGTTTCAGCAGGGGGCGCACGCGGCGCCAGACGACGTTGCCGGCCGCTTCCAGATGGGCCAGGCCGCGCCAGGCATCCATCAGGTACAGGCCCAAGGCAACGAGCATCAGGTTGGCCAGCCAGTAGCCGGCCACTTGTAGTGACGCCAGGTGCAGCATGCCCGCGCCCGCCAAGCTACCGGCCAGGGCGCCGGCCAGCATGTAGCTGACTATGCGCCCGCCGTTGTAGGCCAGCACGCGCAGCACGTTCGTTTGCAAGGTTGTCTGCAATGCCGGCCGTGCCACGGCGATGGCGATCACGGGCCGTGTTGGGGCCGGTGCGCCGCCGCCCAGCGACAGGGCGCCCACGATGCCGCCGCACATGCCGATGCAGTGCACGCTGCCGGCCAGGCCGACGAGGAACATGGGCACGAGGCTGAGGGCGTTCATCGCGTGGCGCTACACCGTTTTCGAGTAGCGCAGCGGCTGCACCGCGTCGGGCGCCGTATTCGCGCGCGCCAGGGTCAGGTAGCGGTCGAAGACCATGCAGATATTGCGAATCAACAAGCGCCCTTTCGGCGTCACCGTCAGCCAGTCTTCCTCGATGACGAGCAAGCCATCTCTCGCCAGTTCGCGCAGCTTGTCCAGCTCGGCGGCGAAATAGCTGCGGAATTTCACGGGGTGCGCTTGCTCGATGCTGGCGATCGACAATTCGAAATTGCACATCAGCATCTGGATGATGATACGGCGCAACAAATCGTCCGTGTCGAGCTTGATGCCGCGCGCGATCGGCAGCACGCCTTCGTCGAGCTTTTCATAGTACGCGTCGAGCGTCTTTTCATTCTGGCTGTAGACGGCACCGACGGAACTGATGGCCGACACGCCGCAGGCGATCAGGTCCGCTTCCGCGCGCGTGGAATAGCCCTGGAAGTTGCGGTGCAAGCGGCCCTGGCGTTGCGCCACGGCCAGGTCGTCCGTCGGCTTGGCGAAATGGTCCATGCCGATGTAGACATAGCCGGCGGCCGTCAGGCGCGCGATGCACAGGCCCAGCATGGCCAGCTTGGTGGCGCTGTCGGGCATGTCGGCGTCGAGGATGCGGCGCTGCGGCTTGAACAGATGCGGCATGTGCGCGTAGTGGTACAGGGCGATGCGGTCGGGGCTGGCGTTGATCACCTTGCGCAGCGTTTCCGTCATCGTTTCCAGGTTCTGTTTCGGCAAGCCATAGATCAGGTCGATGCTGATCGAGCGGAAACCGGCGTCGCGCGCGGCCTGCATGATGGCCACCGTTTCCGCTTCCGGCTGGATGCGGTTGACGGCTTTTTGCACGTCGGCGTCGAAATCCTGCACGCCCAGGCTGATGCGGTTGAAACCTTGCGCGCGCAGCGAGAACACGCGTTCGCGCGACACGGTGCGTGGGTCGATCTCGATCGAATATTCGCCGTCTTCATCGGATGCGAATTCGAAATGCTGGCGCAAATGCGTCATCAGTTCGTCCATCTGCTTTTCGCTCAGGTAGGTGGGCGTGCCGCCGCCGAAGTGCAATTGCTCGATCTGGTTCATGCCGGCAAACAGCTTGCCCTGCATGGCGATTTCCTGTTTCAGATAGCTGAGATAGGTGGCGGCCTTGCTGCGGTCTTTCGTGATGATCTTGTTGCAGGCGCAGTAATAGCACAGGGTATCGCAGAACGGTACGTGCACGTACAGCGACAGCGGACGGCGGCCGCCGCGCATGCGCAGGGCGGCCAGCGCTTCGAGGAAGTTGCCATAGCCAAAGTCGGCATGGAAACGGTCGGCGGTCGGGTAGGACGTGTAGCGGGGGCCGGACTGGCTCATCTTGCCGATGATGACCGGGTCGAATTCGACGACGGCGTCCAGGTCGGCGGAAGCACTGCTGAGTAGTGTAGGCATGATGTGTATGAAGTCTTGAAAGGTTTAGGCGGCCAGGCGTTTCATGGCGGTGGGCTTGCCGGCGTTCGCGGCGCCGCCCTTGCCGCCGGGCATGGCGACGCGGCGCGGTGGCGGCATCTTGCCGAAATTGAACAGGCTCACGGCTTGCGACAGGCTGGCCGCTTCTTCCGCCAGGCGCGTGGCCGCCGCGGCCGCTTCTTCCACCAGGGCCGCGTTCTGCTGCGTCACCTGGTCCATGTGGGCGATGGCCTGGTTGACCTGGTCGACGCCGATGCTCTGTTCGCGCGAGGCGATCGAGATTTCCTGCATGATGGCCGTCACCTGCTTGACGGAGCTGACCACCTGCTCCATGGTGGCGCCGGCGCGGTTCACCTGCAGCATGCCGGCGCCCACCTTGCCGACGGAAATTTCAATCAGTTGCTTGATGTCCTTGGCCGCCACGGACGAGCGCTGCGCCAGGTTGCGCACTTCGCCCGCCACGACGGCAAAGCCCCTGCCCTGCTCGCCGGCACGCGCCGCTTCCACGGCCGCGTTCAGGGCCAGGATGTTGGTCTGGAAGGCGATGCCTTCGATCAGGCCGATGATGTCGACGATTTTCTTCGACGAGGTATTGATGTCGTCCATGGTGGTGATCACTTCGGAGACGATCTCGCCGCCCTGCACGGCCACTTTCGAGGCAGCCACGGCCAGCTCGTTCGCCTGCACGGAGTTGTCCGCGTTCTGTTTCACGGTCGACGAGAATTCTTCGATGCTCGAAGCCGTCTCTTCCAGGCTGGCCGCCTGCGATTCCGTGCGGCCCGACAAATCCATATTGCCGACGGCAATTTGCTTGGTGGCCACGGCCATGGTTTCCACGTTGATGCGCACGTCGCGGATGGTGGCGATCAGGTTGCTGTTCATCTGTTGCAGCGCGCGCAGCAATTGCCCCATTTCATCCGTGCTGTCCGTTTCGAAACTGCCCGACAGGTCGCCGGCGGCAATCGCCCGTGCGCCGTTCAGGGCCTTGCCCAGCGGCTTGAGCACGGACATGCGCAAGGTGTACCAGAGGAAAACGTTGATCAGGAAACCGAACAGGGTGGCGCCGAAGATGGCGTAATTGGTGATCTTGCCGCCGCTGGCGAACAGGCTGATGACGCACACCAGCAGCTGCAGGCAGTTGACGATGGAGGTGGCGGCCCAGATGCGCAGGTTGAGCGACATGTGCGTCAGGTTGTGCAGCAGGTGCGCGAGGCCCGGGCGCACGATCTGGCCGTGCTTGATGACGATGTTGCCGCCTTCCTTGTTGCGGATGGCCGCATAGGCTTCCTCGGCCGCTTTCACCTGATCTTTGTCCGCCTTGACGCGCACGGACATGTAGCCGATGGTCTTGCCCGCTTCGCGGATCGGCGTGACGTTGGCGCGCACCCAGTAAAAGTCGCCGTTCTTGCAGCGGTTCTTGACCAGGCCCGTCCACGGCGTGCCGGCCTGGACCGAGGCCCACAGGTCGGCGAACGCTTCGGCCGGCATGTCCGGGTGGCGCACGATGTTCTGGGGTGAACCGAGCAGCTCGGCCTCGCTGAAGCCGCTGACCTGGCTGAAGTACGGATTCACATACACGATATTGCCGTTCATATCCGTTTTCGACACGATGGCCTGATCGTCCAGGACGAGGACTTCACGGTTAGTCACTGGCAAATTTTGTCGCATGGTCGCGGCTTCCTGATCAGTTGAATAGCTAATTGGTGAGTAAGACTTGCACGATTGCAAGAATGGAGATCAGTGTAAGGAGTCGCCTGCGCAAATTTATTGATGTAGATCAAAATCCTCCAGATTGGTCGTGCTTGCACGCATTTAGCAATAGCAATGCGGCATTGTTTTAAAGCTACTGGTTGCCGTTGGTGGCTAATCCACGCCCGCCGTCAGCGGGCGCAGGCTGCCCACGGCGTAGCCTTGCGCGTAGTCGATGCCCAGCTCGCGGATGACGGCCAGGGTGGCTTCGTCTTCCACGTATTCGGCCACCGTTTTCAAGCCCATCACGTGGCCCACTTCATTGATGGCCTTGACCATGGCGCGGTTGATGGCGTTGCTGGCGATGTCGCGCACGAAGACGCCGTCGATCTTCAGATAGTCGACGGGCAGCGCCTTCAGGTAGCCGAACGAGGAAAAGCCGCTGCCGAAGTCGTCGAGCGAGAAGCGGCAGCCCATGGCCTTGAGCTGGCGCATGAACACTTGTGCCTTGGGCAGGTTGGCGATAACGGCCGTTTCCGTGATTTCAAAGCAGAGCTGCTCGGGCGCGATGGCGAATTGCACGAACTGCTCGGTGATGTAGTCGTGCAAGCCGGCATCGGCCAGCGACATGCCCGACAGGTTGACGGAATACAGGGCCGGTGCGCGGCGCCGGCTTTCCGCCATCGCTTCGATCGGCGGCAGGCTGTCGCGCACGCTCTCGATATGCGCGCAGACGGCACGGATGACCCAGCGGTCGATGGACAGCATCATGTCGTAGCGCTCGGCGGCGGGGATGAAGGCGCCCGGCAAGATCAGGTCGCCCTGGCTGTTGCGGATGCGGATCAGCACTTCGTCGTGGTGTTCCTGGCTGTCGTTCAGGTGCACGATGGGCATGGCGTACAGGCGGAAGTAATCGTGGGCGAACGCTTCGTTCAGGCGCGAAATCCACAGCATTTCGCCGTGCCGCTGGGCCAGCATGACGTCGGACTCCTGGTAGACATGGATGCGGTTGCGGCCCTGCTCCTTGGCCAGGTAGCAGGCCTGGTCGGCGGCGCTCAGCAGCTCGCTCATGGACTTGCTGTCCTGGCTGATTTCGACCATGCCGATGCTCACGCCCAGCTCAAAACTGCGGCTATCCCAGGCGAAACGGAAATCGCGGATGGACTGGCGCAGCTGTTCGCCGATCTGGCGTGCATGGTCGAGCGGACAGTGCGGCAACAGCACGCCCAGTTCGTCGCCGCCCAGGCGCGCGAGGATGTCGCTGTCGCGCATTTGTGCCTGCAGCATTTTCGCCAGCAGCTGCAGCAGCACGTCGCCGGCGCCATGGCCGCAGGTATCGTTGATGACCTTGAACTGGTCCAGGTCCAGGTACAGCAGCGCATGCACGTGGCCATCCTGCTTGGCCGTGTGCAGGGCGCCGGCAACCAGGTGTTCGAATTCGCGCCGGTTGATCAGGCCCGTCAGGGTATCGTGCGTGGCGTGCCACGACAGTTGCTGGCTCAGCTTGCGCTCATGGCTGACGTCGCGGAACACGACGACGGCGCCGAGGATGTCGCCGTCGCGCGACCAGATCGGCGCGGCCGAGTCTTCCACGGCGATGTGCCGTCCATCGCGCGTGACCAGCTGCGAATGCGCTGAAATGCCGATGGCCTGGCGCTGCTGCAGGCATTTGTATGCCACGTGTTCGAGCGCTTCGCCCGTGCGTTCGTCGACCAGCGGCAAGGTCTGGCTGATATCCATGCCGCGTGCCAGTTCGTTGCTCCAGCCCGTCAATTGCTCGGCCACCCGGTTCAGGTAGCGTGTCTTGCCGTACGGATCGGTGGTGATGACGCCGTCGCCGATGGAGCTGAGTGTCACTTCGGCCAGTTCCTTGCGCTCGGCGATCAGCAGTTCGCGCAGCATGTGCTCGGTGATATCCCAGATGATGCCCAGGGTGCGGTCGGGCTGGCCATCCGCATCCGTGAACACTTGCGCCTTGGCCGCCAGCCAGCGTTCGCTGCCATCGGGCCAGACGACGCGGTATTGCAGGGCGTAGCCGTCGCGCTGGCGCACGGCTTCCTGCATCACCTCGAGCAGCGGGCCCTGGTCATCCACATGGACGAAGCCGAGAAAGGTGCGAAATGGCTGTGTCAGGGCCCGCTCTTCCAGGCCCAGCAAGGCAGCCCCCTTGGCCGACCAGCTGACCGTGCCGTCGATGACCTGGCCGTCGATGAGGCGCGAATCCCAGATCGCCATGTGCGCCGCCTCCAGCGCCATCTGCAAACGTTTTTGCTGGTCGCTCATCGTCCTCTCCCGAGATGGATATAAGGATAGATACGCGGCTGGTGTTTAAGTTCCCGGTATCTCGGCGGGCGTCGCGGCCGAGGCACGCGCCACGTCGCGCACATTCTTTTGCACGGCCACGGCCGCAAACAGACTGAGCAGGAATGCCATCGCGTAGAAACCCTTCTCGCTGTTCTGCAGGGTGGCGTTCCACAGGCCGACCGTCAGCAGCAGCAAGGCCAGCAGTACGGAAATCCAGCACAGGCCGAAATAGATGCCCGTCACGGCGATGCCCTCGGCGCGGTCGCGCACGGATTTTTGCAGCGAGATGGCGGCGAACAGGCCGTACATGAGGATCGTGAAGTAATAGCCCTTCTCGTTGAGCGCCATGCTGGCGTGCCACAGGCCGGACAGGTAGGTGATGACGCCGATCAGCAATGCCGCCCAGGAGGCGCCGATAAAGGCGCTGCTGGGACGTTGGATGGGGGAAGTCTGCATAGGGTCTCCATGGACGGACGGCGCCGCCGGCATGGCCGGGGCGGCAGGCACGGATGCGCCTGCCGCCCCATCAGATCAGAAAGTTTATTTGCTTGACTTGACCATGCGCAACAAAGCCGACACGGCCGTGACGCCGGCCAGCACCAAGCCACCGGCGATGAGGCCGGCTACCGCGTTGATCAGGCTGGGCGTGACGGCTGCCAGCACGGGGCCGATGCCGGCCACGCCGCCGACGGCAGCTTCCGCATGGTGCAGCATGCCGCTGGCCCACGGCCAGCCATGCGTCAGAATGCCGCCGCCGACCATGAACATGGCCAGGGTGCCCACGACGGAGAGAAATTTCATCAGTTTCGGCGCCGCCGACACGAGCATGCGGCCAAAGCCACGCACGCCGTCCATCAGCGCGCCCGCGCCCTTGCGCGCAGCCAGGTAAAAGCCGGCGTCATCGAGCTTGACGATGCCGGCCACCAGGCCGTACACGCCGACCGTCATGAGAAGGGCGATGCCGACGACGACGGCCACCTGCTCGGCGAAGGTGGCCGCGGCCACCGTGCCCAGCGCGATGACGATGATTTCCGCCGATAAAATGAAGTCGGTGCGGATGGCGCCCTTGATCTTGTCTTTTTCCAGCGCGACGAGGTCGACCTGCGGGTCGCGCAGCGCCTGCGCCAGCTCGGCCTTGTGGCTGTCGTCCGGGTGCAGGTATTTGTGCGCGATCTTCTCAAAACCCTCGAAGCACAGGTAGGCGCCGCCCACCATCAAGAGCGGCGTGATGGCCCACGGCGCAAACGCGCTGATGGCCAGCGCGGCAGGCACGAGGATGGCCTTGTTTTTCAGCGAACCGACGGCGACGGCCCAGACGACGGGCAATTCGCGTTCGGCGCGCACGCCGGCCACTTGCTGTGCGTTCAGGGCCAGGTCGTCACCGAGCACGCCGGCCGTCTTCTTGGCGGCCACCTTGGTCATCAGGGAAACGTCGTCGAGGATGCTGGCGATGTCGTCGAGCAGGGCCAACAGGCTGGAGCCGGCCATCTCAGCGCGCTCCCGCTTTGGTGACAGGGAATCGGGGAGCGAAGAAAGTGTTGTTTTTCATGATGTTATTCTTGGTTGTACGGCAAGGGATGGCCCAGGTAAGGCATGACTGCGATCTTACCTCAGGGCGGGCCGGCAAGGCCGCACTGAGCGGGTTAAAATTGCCCCTCATTCCCATTTTTTTGGAAACCGCATGCCATTTGCCACCTGGATCACCTTTGTCGTCGCCGCCTCCATCATCGCCGTCTCGCCCGGCTCGGGCGCCGTGCTGTCGATGTCGCACGGCCTGTCGTACGGGGTGAAAAAGGCCAGCGCCACCATTCTCGGCCTGCAGCTGGGGCTGCTGGTGGTGCTCGGTATCGCCGGCGCCGGCGTCGGCTCTTTGCTGCTGGCCTCCGAAGTGGCGTTCAATATCGTCAAGACAGTGGGCGCCCTGTACCTGATCTACCTGGGCCTGTCGCAATGGCGCGCCAAGGTGGCGGTGGCCGGCGACCTGCATGCCGACGCCGTGGTTCCGTCCTGGCGCCGGCGCGTGCTGACGGGTTTTTTGACGAACGTGACGAATCCGAAGGGCATCATCTTCATGGTGGCGGTGTTGCCGCAATTCATCAGCCCTGCTGCGCCCTTGCTGCCGCAATTGCTGATCCTGGCCGTTACGATGTGCACGATCGACCAGATCGTCATGCACAGCTACGCTTTCCTCGCTTCGTCGATGCAGCGCTTTTTCCGCGACGCCAAGGCCGTAAAGAAGCAGAACCGCTTCTTTGGCGGCTTGCTGATGGCCGTCGGCGCCGCCCTGTTCTTCGTCAAGCGCGGAGGCCAGACGGCATCCTGAACGAAGTCAATATGCAAACATTTGTAAGCCCGCTTGCGGTACTTGCCCGATAGGACTGTAATCGGCCTGTTGTCTTCCTTTCATCTGCGTCCTGCCTGGAGCGCGCCATGCGTCCGACCCTGCCCCTGCTGAAAACCATCTGCGCCGTGCTGCTGTCGTCGGCGTGTTCCCTGGCCTTGGCCGAGGATCCGCCCGCCCGCGTGGGGCGTATTTCCACCGTCGAAGGGCAGGTGCTGGTGCGCGCCGGCGATGGCGACGCGCAAAACGCCCTGCTGAACTGGCCCGTCACGACGGATAACCGTTTGAGCACCATGCGCGGCGCGCTGGCCGAGTTTCGCGTGGGCGCGGCCGCCGTGCGCCTCGATGGCGATTCCGAGCTGGAAGTGAGCGAGCTCGATGACGACAGTTTCAAATTGCACCTCAGCTATGGCACGGTCAGCGTGCGCGTGCGCAATCCCGACGCGCTGCGCGGCTTCGAGCTGACCACCGCCCAGGCCCGCGTGATCCTGACCCAGCCGGGCTGGGTGCGCATTGAGGCGGGGCGCCAGCCCGGCGCCAGCGTCGTCAGCGTACTCGACGGTGCGGCCGACGTGGATGGCGCAACGGGCAGCGTCACCTTGCGCGCAGGCAAGCGCGCTGAACTGACGGACGAAGAATTGCGCACGGGCGCCTTGCAGCGGATCGCCTTCGACAACTGGCCCGAAGCCTTGCCCGCCGCCGCGCCGGCCTTGCGCTATGTCACGGACGATACCACCGGTTATGAAGAGCTGGACCGCTACGGCGCCTGGCAGGAAGACGCGGAATACGGCCCCTTGTGGCTGCCCAGCGCGGTGCCGGCCGGCTGGGCGCCGTACAGCGACGGGCGCTGGACGTGGATCGCACCGTGGGGCTGGACCTGGGTCGACAATGCGCCGTGGGGTTATGCGCCCTCGCACTACGGCCGCTGGGTGCTGCTGGGCCACCGCTGGGGCTGGGCGCCGGGACGCGAGCGCGGCCGCGTGCCCTGGGCGCCGGCGCTGGTGGGCTGGGTCGGCGGTAATCATGGACCACATAACGGACCACAGCATGGCCAGCGCCCCGGCGTCGGCTGGTTTCCTTTGTCGCCGCACGAGCGCTACGTGCCCGGCTACCGCGCCAGCGCCGAGTATGAGCGCCGCATCAACCGGATGGCCGAGGGGCGCCGCCCCGTGGCGGGCGAGCGCGAACGGCGCGAAGGCATGACGATGCTGCCCGGCGAGCGTTTTGGCGGCTCGCGGACGGTCGACGTGCCGCGCCGCAACCGCACCACCATGCCGCCGCCCGTCATGCAAAGCTTGCCGTTGAGCACGGCGCCTGCGCCGGCTGGCAACTGGCAGCGTCCCGCCGAGCCGAGGGAGCCCCGGCGCGACTGGGTGAACCGTCCCGGCCGCTTGCAGACGGACGATGGACTGACGCACATGGCGCCGCGTCCCATGCAGCCGAACCGGCCGCCCGTTCCGGCCCAGCCACCGGTGCCGCAACAGCCCCTGATGCCGGCCATGCCAGCCATGCCGGCCTTGCCGCCCGTGCAAGATCATGTGGCCCGGCCCGGATGGCGTGGCGAGGAGCGGCCCCGCGCCGACTGGCACCGCGCCGAGCGTGCTCCCCGCCGCGAGGTGCTGCAGACGGCGTCGCCCGTCTTGCCTGCTCCGCCGCCCGTGGCCCAGCCGCGCCCCGCGCCGCCGCCGATGCCGGCCCCAGCCGCCCGTCCGCCCCAGGAAGCGCGCGGTGCCGAGCGCGCCAATCCGCCGCGTGAGCGCAACCATGAGCGTCACAACGAGCGCGGCGGCCCCGGCCGCAATGGCCGGATGCAGGAAGTGGAGCGCTGACGGCGGTGCCGTCTGTCGCGCCGTATCGACGTTCAAGCCGCGAAATGCGCAGTTCGTCACATACAGGAGGCAAAGCCGCCGTGGTTTGTCTACAGTACGACCACTGCTTATCCTCCAAGTGACAGCATCGCTTTTCCGGCTATTTTGTCCAAACGAAATAGTTTTCGCCAGCTTACAAAGCTGGCTTTTTTTTTGCCTTGCCGTCTGCGCCGTGGCGGCTGGCGCAGCCGTCCTCAAAGTTGGCTACAATACGCTTTTATGCAGCCGCCGCGCGATAAGCGCTGCCTGTTCTGACCGGCACTGATTGGATTTCCCATGCAAACGACCCCACCGACCGAAGTGACGATTCCTCCCAGCGAATCGCTGATCGAATACCCGAGCGATTTTCCCATCAAGATCATGGGCCCGACGCATGTCGACTTCGCGCCGACCATGCTGGAACTGGTCATCAGCCACGATCCGACCTTCCACGCAGGCCGCATGGAAGAGCGCCCATCGGGCAAGGGCAATTACACGGGCCTGACCGTCACCGTGCGCGCCATCAGCCGCGAGCAGCTCGACGCCCTGTACACGGCGCTGTCGGGCCACCCGATGGTCAAGATCGTCATGTAAGCAAGGTGGGCGCTTCGCGCGCCTGGAAGGCGGCGATTTCTTCGCCCAGCCAGGCACGGAAGGCGCGCACCGGCTCGCGCTGCGCCGCAGCGGGCGGGCTGACCAGGTAATACGCGTCGGCGCAGGGCACGGCCATATCGAACAGGCGCACCAGCCGCCCCGCCGCCACCTCCTGCAGCGCCACCACATGGCGCACCAGCGCCACGCCGTCGCCATCGATGGCCGAGCGTATCAGCATCGACAAATCCTCGTACAGTACGCCGCCCACGGGCTCGGCCAATGGCAAGCCGGCCGCTGCCAGCCATGGCCGCCACGGTTCGAGCGAGCGCAGCAAGGTTGCGTGCGCCAGTTCGGCCGGCGTGGCCGGCAAGTTGCCGCCCCGGTAATGGGGACTGCAGACGGGGTAATACACGTCGCCCATCAGTGGCTGCACCAGCAAGCCCGGATAATGGCCGCGGCCGAAGCGGATCCCCACGTCGATGCCCTCGCCTTCCAGGTCCTGCAAGGCGCCGCTCGTTTGCAGCAGCACTTCGATGCCGGGATGACGTTCGATGAAATGCCCGAGGCGCGGCGCCAGCCAGCGCGCCGCAAACGAGGGAATCGCCGTGATCGTCAACCGCGTATTGGCGGGCGCGGGCCGCAGCGCTTGCGCCGCCGTGGCGATCTCCGTAAAAGCCTTGCCCAGCACCAGCGCAAATTGCCGCCCCTGCGGCGTGACCGTGACGTGGCGGCCGTTGCGCTGGAACAGCAGCAAGCCTAGCTCATCTTCCAACTTGCGCACCTGGTGGCTGATGGCGCCGTGCGTCAGGTGCAGCTCCTCGGCCGCGCGTGAAAAATTGCCATGGCGGGCGGCCGCCTCGAAGGCGCGCAATGCTGAAAAATTAGGCAGTCTGGACATGACGGTTTATATGAATAAAAGTAACAACAACAACGAATATAACTCGTTTTGTTAGCTTCACACGGCGCTTTATGATGAATCCTGTTCACTTATCCACAGGAATCCGCCATGTCCCTCATTTTGTATGTCGACCGCAACCGCATCAGCCCGTACTCCCTGTCCGCCTTTGTCGCCCTGAGCGAAAAGCGGGTTTCCTTCACCGTGCAGGACGTCGACCTGGACGCGGGCGCGGCGCGCCAGCCGCCGTTCAGCACCCTGAGCCTGACGCAGCGCGTGCCCGCCATCGACCATGGCGGCTTTATCCTGACGGAATCGAACGCGATCGCCGACTACCTCGACGACGTCTTTGCCGCGCCCGACTATCCATCCGTGCTGCCGCGTGACGTGCGCCAGCGGGCACGGGCGCGGCAGGTGCAGGCGTGGCTGCGCAGCGACCTGCTGGCGCTGCGCAACGAGCGCGATTCCACCGTCGTGTTCCACCCGCCCCGCGCGGACCATGCGCCGCTGTCGCCGGCGGCGCAGGCCGCGGCCGCCAAGCTGCTGCAGATCGCGGGCGAACTTGTGCACGGTGACTACCTGGCTGGCGCCTGGAGCATCGCCGATACGGACCTGGCCCTGATGCTGTTGCGTTTGATCAAGAGCGGCGAGCCCGTGCCCCCTGCCCTGCGCGACTATGCGCTGGCCCAGTGGCAGCGCCCTGCCGTACAGCAGTGGCTGGCCCAGGTGCCGCAGCCGATTTAGTCAGACGCCACACGAGGGCAAAGGCCGCGCTGGCCGCCGCCGTCACCCACAGCAGCGGCTTTTCGCTGCCGTCCGTGATGGCGGCGATGACGGCGCCGCAAACGGCCGTGATGAGCATCTGCACGAAGAAGAACAGGCCCGAGGCGCTGCCCGCCTGGTCGCCATACGGCTGCAGCACGGCCAACTGGCAGGCGGGAATCGCCATGCCCACCGACACCATCACCAGCAGCATCGGTGCCACCAGCGATGCCACGTGCCGCGGTGCCAACGTACCCGCCAGCAACAGGCTGGCCGCGCCCGCCACATTGATCAGCACCGCCACGCCCAGCATGTAATCGGCGCCCAGGCGCGGTCCCAGCGCGCGAAACAGGCTCGAGCCCGCGATATAGCCGCTGACCGTCAGCGCGAACACGAGCGCATATGCGTGCGGCGACAGATGCATGCCTCTTTGCAACAGCACGGACGATTCCGCGATGAACGGAAAATACGTGCAATACACGCAGCCGATGGCCAGCGCATAGCGCAGGAAATACGCATCGCCCAGCAGGCGGCGGTACAGCGCCAGGGTATGTCCTTGTGGCGCGACGCTGGCCGGCCTGGTTTCCGGCACATACGCGGCGATCAGCCCCAGCGACAGCGCTCCCAGCAGGCACAGCACGCCAAATACGGCGCGCCAGCCGAATGCCGCGTCGAGCACGCTGCCGGCCAGCGGCGCGAGGATAGGCGACAAGCCCATCACCATCGAGATTTTCCCCAGCACGCGCGCCTGCGTGGCGGGATCGAAGCGGTCGCGCACCATGACCCGGCCGATGATGGTGCCGCTGCAGCCGCCGAACGCCTGCAGCACGCGCGCGGCGATCAGCACGTGCACGTCGCTGGTCACGGTGCAGACGATGCTGGCGAGCACATAAATGCCGGTGCCGGCCAGCAGCACGGGACGGCGTCCGTAGCGGTCGGCCAGCGGCCCGCAAGCGAGCATCGAGGCGGCCGAGCCGGCCATGAACAGGCTCAGCGTCAGTTGCAACTGGGCATCGCTGGCATGCAGGGCATCGGCCATGGCCGGCAGCGAAGGTAAATAGATGTCGATGCTGATGCGCGACAGGCAGACCAGCAGCAGCACGATGCCGCCCCAGGCCCATACAGCGATTTGTTTCTGCATTGTTTATACGATCCATACAAGCGTGCGCCCCGCTGGCGCACCGGAACGGTGAGAGTAGGATGGTTGTGGTGTAATGCGAAGTGCCACTCATCAGAAAACTCATTGGACCACTTGGACGATTATCATGCCGCGAGGAAAATCACCGCACGCCCTGGACTTGCCTCGCCCGACCAGCTGGCTCGACAAGGAAGGCGTCAACAAGCAGGATGGCGCGTATGAAGCGCTGCGCTCGGCCATCCTGACGAAGATGCTGCCGGCCGGCAGCCGTTTGCCGTCCAGCCGCACCCTGGCCGAACGGTGGGAGTTGTCGCGCGGCACCATCGAAACCGTGTTCGACCGCCTGCACGCGGAAGCGTATGTGACGCGCGTGCCCGGCTCCGGCACGCGCGTGTGCGCCGTCGTGCCGGAACGTTTTTTGATGGCAGGATTTGGCGAGGCCACCCTGGCGGCACCGGCTGTGGCGCCCGCGCCCGCATCGGACACGGGCGTGCGCGACGGCTTGCCGTTTGTTGCGCGGCGCGCCGACGCCAGCCTGTTTCCCATGGCCGCCTGGTCCAAGTGCGCCACGCGGGCACTGGCCGCCGTCACGCCGGAGCAGCTGTGCAGCGCCGACCCTGCCGGCCTGCCCCAGCTGCGCCAGCAGATCGCCGACTTCCTCGCCAAATACCGCGGCATCCGCTGCGACCCGCAGGACATCGTCGTCACGACCGGCATCCGCCACGCGATCGACTTGCTGGCGCGCGGCATCGTGCGCAACGGCGATAAAGTCTGCCTGGAAGATCCGGGCTACCCGGCCGCGCGCGCCCTGTTCGCCCTGGCCGGCGCCGTGCCCGTGGACATTGCCGTCGACGCCGAAGGCATCGATTGCGCCGCCCTGGCCGCGCACGCGGATGCCTGCCTCGCCTACGTGACGCCGGCGCACCAGTCGCCGCTGGGCGTGACCATGTCCGTCACGCGCCGCCTGGCCTTGCTGGAATGGGCGAACGACAATGGCGCCTGGGTGGTGGAAGACGATTACGACAGCGAATTCAATTACCACAGCGCGCCGCTGGCGGCCCTGAAGGCGCTGGACCAGTACCAGCGCGTGATTTATTGTGGCAGTTTCAACAAGACTCTGTTTGCCGGCCTGCGCGTGGGATTCATGGTGCTGCCGCCCGCTTTGCGCCCGCAGTTGCTGCGCATCGTGCAGTTGACGGGCCGCTCCGTGGGCGTGACGGAACAGCTGGCGCTGGCCGCCTGGATGGAGGAAGGCGCCTTCGTGCGCCATTTGCGCCAGGCGCGGCTGGCCTACAAGGAGCGGCGCGACCTGTTGCTGGTCTGTCTCGAGCAGACCGCGCCCGGCCGCTACACGATCACGGGACAGCAGGCGGGTTTCCATTGCGTGCTGTGGCTGCCGCAAGACAGCGATGAACGGGTGTTTTGCGCGCGCGCCGCGCAAGAAGGGCTGGCGCTGCAGCCGCTCGGCGACTTTTGCCACAGCGCAAAATTGGCGCCGGCCGTGCTGCTCGGTTATACGGCCTTGAGCCTGGCCCAGGTACGCCACGCTGCACAAAAATTGGGCAGATTGCTGCTGTTGCCAGAGTCCGCCCCGGAATGAAACGGCCGCCTGGCTTATAATCACGGCTTCGCCGCAGCGTCCGCAGGGCGCCGGCAGCTGATTACAGAATCTGTCATGACCACCACCCGCACCGAAACGGCGCTGATCCGCGAACTGGGCCGCGTCGATTACGAGCCCACCTTTGCCGCCATGCGCGCCTTTACCGACGCGCGCACGACGGAGACGCGCGACGAACTGTGGATCGTCGAGCATCCGCCCGTGTTTACGTTGGGCCTGGCGGCCGACCGCGGCCATCTGCTGGCTGGCGCAGATGCGATTCCCGTGGTGCAGACGGACCGGGGCGGCGAAGTGACGTTCCACGGTCCCGGCCAGGTGGTGATTTACCTGCTGATGGACTTGCGCCGCAACAAGCCGGGCGGCAAGCTGTATGCGCGCCAGTTCGTGCATAAAATCGAGCAAGCCATCATCAACGTGCTGGCGGCGTATAATCTCGCTGGCGAGCGCATCGATGGCGCGCCTGGCATTTATATTGCCGGCGGACCAGACAAGGGTGCGAAGATCGCCGCGCTGGGCTTGAAAGTGCGCGGCAACGGCTGCACCTACCATGGCGTATCGCTCAACGTGGCGATGGACCTGGCGCCGTTTTCCTGGATTAACCCTTGTGGCTATTCCGGACTGAAGACGGTGGACATGCGCAGCATGGGCGTGGTGGCGCCGCTGGCCGAAGTGCAGCGGGCCCTGGCCCATGAATTGACCGTATTACTCGATGTAAGCGAAGCAAACAGCGCCGCAGGCGCGCCTCAGGCAGCGGATGCCTGAGCAAACAAACCAAACTTTGCCCCTCAAGGGCTTGCAGCCATGACTTCTGAGACCATTTCCAGCACCGCCCCCGCCGCTCCCGCCTACAACCCGAGCGAAAAGCAAAAAGGCGCCAGCAAGACGTCGCGCATCCCGATCAAGATCATTCCGATCGAGCAAGTCGAGCGCCTGAAAAAGCCGGACTGGATCCGCGTCAAGGCCGCGTCGGCATCGACCCGTTTCTATGAAATCAAGGACATCCTGCGCGAAAACAAACTCGTCACGGTGTGCGAGGAAGCCAGCTGCCCGAACATCGGCGAGTGCTTCGGCAAGGGCACGGCCACCTTCATGATCATGGGCGACAAGTGCACGCGCCGCTGCCCGTTCTGCGACGTCGGCCACGGCCGTCCTGATCCGCTGGACAAGGAAGAGCCGGCCAACCTGTCGAAAACCATCGCCAAGCTGCGTTTGAACTACGTCGTCATCACCTCCGTCGACCGCGATGACTTGCGCGACGGCGGCGCCGGCCATTTCGTCGAGTGCATCCAGCAAACGCGCGCCCTGTCGCCGAATACCCGCATCGAAGTGCTGGTGCCGGACTTCCGCGGCCGCCTGGAAAAAGCGTTGCTGTTGTTCAAGGATGGCTTGCCTGACGTCATGAACCACAACCTGGAAACGGCGCCGCGCCTGTACAAGGAAGCGCGTCCCGGTTCCGATTACATGCACTCGCTGAAGCTGCTGAAAGACTTCAAGGCCATGTATCCGGACGTGAAAACCAAGTCCGGCATCATGGTGGGCCTGGGCGAGACGGACGAGGAAATCCTGCAAGTCATGCGCGACATGCGCGAGCACGACATCGACATGCTGACCATCGGCCAGTACCTGGCGCCATCGAACAGCCACTTGCCCGTGCGCCGCTACGTGCACCCGGACGTCTTCAAGATGTTCGAGGAAGAAGCGTACAAGATGGGCTTCACCCACGCCGCCGTCGGCGCCATGGTGCGCAGCTCGTACCACGCGGATGAACAGGCGCACAGCGCCGGCGTGGAATCGGCGCTGAATTTCTAAGCACTTGAGTTGTATCAAAAACCGTCCGCTTTAGCCGGGCGGTTTTTTTTTGCCTGTTCGTATCGTGCCCACCTCATGCGGCTGAGCGTCCTATACTGGCATGCTGAAAAAGCATGGTTGACAGATAAGCTATGAGGTGACGCATGGACGTACGCATCGACGCATCGTGGAAGGCGCGGCTGGAGGGCGAGTTTGCCCAGCCCTACTGGGAACGCCTGGCCGCCTTCGTGAAGCAAGAGTATGCGGCGGGGCCGTGTTTTCCGCCGGGTAAAACGATCTTCCGCGCGTTCGACCTGACGCCGTTCAAGCAAGTCAAGGTCGTGATCCTGGGGCAAGATCCGTATCACACGCCCGGTGCGGCCATGGGGCTGTGCTTCTCGATTCCCGATGGCACGCCGCCGCAGCCTAGCTTGCAAAATATCTTCAAGGAATTGCACAGCGACGTGGGCGTGGCGCGCACGCGCACGGATTTGTCCGACTGGGCCGAGCAAGGCGTGTTCCTGCTCAACAGCGTGCTGACGGTGCGCGCCGGGGTGGCCGGTTCGCACGCGGGCAAGGGGTGGGAGAAATTGACGGACAGCGCCATCCGCCACCTGTCCGCCGAGCGCAATAATCTCGTGTTCATCCTGTGGGGCGGCTATGCGCAAGCCAAGCGCACCTTGATCGACCCCGGCAAGCACCTGGTGCTGGCGGCGCCGCATCCCTCGCCATTGTCGGCCAGTAAAGGTTTCTTTGGAAGCAAGCCGTTCAGCCAGGCCAACGCCTATTTGCAGGCGCATGGCCAGGCGCCCATCATCTGGGATAAGTCATGAAATAGTACGGCAACCGACAGCGGCAGGCGTTGCTCCCTGCCGCTGTCTTCGCGCGTAACTCTTAGAAGCTTGTCGACAGGCCTGCGTAGAAACTGCGGCGGGCGCCGTACTGCGGCGCTCCCACGCCCACGCCGGAACCGTCGCGCAGCAGATACGATTTGTCGAACAGGTTGATCAGGGCCAAACGTCCTTCCACCTTGCCGACCGGCGTGTTTTTCCACGTATGCGTGAGCGCCGTGTTGACGGTGAAGTAACTTGGCAAATGGCCGGAATTCGGCGCGCCACCGTCCGGGGTCATGCGCAGGCCGCTACCGTAGAGGAAGTCAGCGCTTACTTGCGAATCGCCAAAGTGATAGTGTCCACCACCCGACAAGGTGTATTTCTGGTCATGATCGAGGTAGACATAGTGTTGGCTGATGTAGTTCAACTCATCGGCGCCAAACAGGGCCTGGCCCGAATTGATGTTGCGCCCCTGCGCCTTTTGCGTGCTGGCGTTGAGGAACAGGCCCCAGTTTTTCTCGCTGTAGATGGCCGATAACTCCAGGCCCTTGGCGTAGCCATCCGCATAGTTGAATGGCGTCAAAATCAATGCCTGGCCGAACTGGCCTTCGTCGAGCAGGTTGCTGATCTTTTTATAGTACACATCGGCCGTCACGGTCAGTTTTGAATTGACCTGGTGGCTGATGCCCACGTCGTAGTAATGCGTGCGCTCGGCCTTGACGTTGTCCGACTGGCCGATTTCCGGCGCATTTGTCGTGTTCGCATACAGGTCGATGCTGCCTTGCGCCGCCAGTTCCTGCGGCGGCGGCGTGAAGTAGCGCGAGTAGCCGGCGTGCAGGGCCGTGCCCGGCGCGATCTGGTAGGCCAAGTTGACGCGCGGGCTCCATTGCTGCTCGCTCGTGTAGGCCGACACCTTGTCGAAACGGGCGCCATAGTTCAGGGTCAAAGGCTTGCTGATATGCCATTCATCCTGCAGGTAGAAACTGGCCAGGGTGCCCGTCTTGCCGCTGTTGTCCAGCACCGTGATGGGCGTGGTGGAGGTCTGCGCGCCGTCCATCGCGGGGAAGACGGCCACCGTGTTGTCGCTCGTCGTCTTCTGGCGCGTGTAGGCCAGGCCCGCGCGCACGGTATGGTCCTGGTGCAATTTGTAGCTGATGTCGAACTGGGCACCGGAGGCGCTGTTCGCGCGGCGCGAGTCCGAGGCCACGCCGTTGTAGATCAGGTCGCCAATGGCATCGGGCGTGAAGTGCAGTTCCGAATACTGGTGGAAAGCCGAGACCTGGTAATTGACGTCGCCCAGGCTTTTTTGCAGCGACAGCACGAGGAAGCGGTTCACCTCGCGCTGGTTTTCATTGAGTTGCGACGACGGTAACGTGGCTGTGCCCGCCTGCACATCGCTGTGGCCATCGAGCGAGAAGGCCGGCGCCTGGTTCGGGTTGTTCGGGATCTGGAAGCGGCCGTTATACGTGCCGAACATGGCGCCCAGGCGCGTATTGTCATCGAGGAAATATGACAGGCTGCCGAACGATTTGTTCTGGCGCGTCTTGTCGTGCAGGGCGCTGCGCGTGTCTTGCGGGTTTTCCACGCCCAGGGAGTTACCGAGGTAGCTGCCGGACAGGTAGTAATTGAACTTGCCGACGCTGCCGAAAAATTCAGCACTCGGCTCCACGTGGTCGTGGCTGCCGACCATGATGCCGATGCGCCCGCCCGGTGTCATGCCGCCCTCTTTCGTTTCAATATCGACAATGCCCGCCGTGCGCAGGCCGAACTGGGCCGGCAAGGCGCCCGTCATGAAATCCGTCTTGTCGATCAAGCGCGTGTCGATCGACTGGCCAAAGCCGGTGATGCTTTCCGGCAGTTGCACGCCATTGATGCGGTATTGCACGTTGGCATGGTCGTCGCGCACGTGCAGGGCGCCGGAACCTTTCGAATCCTGCGACACGCCCGGCAGGCGCAGCAGCACTTCATTGAATGGCGTGTTGTCGCCCTGGCCCAGCATGTCGACCATATGGCTGTCGATGCTGTAGATGGTGGTGCCGACTTTCGGCGACAGCTCGATGCGCGCGCTTTTCAGGTGGGCAGAGGTGACTTCGACCTTTTGCATGTCTTGCGGGGCAGCATCGGTATTGGCCTCGGCAGGCTCGGCGGCGTGGGCGGAAACGGTAAACAGGCTGGCAAGGGCGAGCGACAGCGCGCTCAGACGGGGAGTGTGTTGCATGATGAACCTCAAAATAGTCAACGCCAGGCGGCCCGGCGCGCATGAACGCGCGACTAGGGGCAGTCTGAAAAAGGAAAACAGCGTGGGAACTACAGTGAGGCGGCAGGCGGGCCGCGCACAGGCGGCAGGATCAGGGCGGCGACGGGCGCCAGGGTGGCGGGCGCGATGGCCAGCAAGCGGTACGGCAATAACTGGGTGGGCGGCTCGGCGATGGCCGGCGGCACGGCAATGTCGGCCACCTTGTCGATGGCCGTGGCGCACAGCGCGCACTCTTCCGCATCAAAGGTGGTCTTGTGCAGGTGCGAGGCGGCCGTCGACAGCAGGAACACGAGGGCCAGCGCACTGAACAGCGCCACGCACAGCCGCCACGGTGTGCGCGAGAGGGCGGCGGCACCGTGATGAGCAAGCTTGCGGGTGGGCTGGCGGGAAGACATGGGCGCATAGTAGCAAGAAAATCGCCCCGTTGTCAGCGCTTGTTGCGTGATTTGCGCTAGAGGGAGCTACAGGGTGGCGCGCAGTGCGCGCGGCGACAGGCCGTAGTGCTGGCGGAAACGGGCCGCGAAGCGCGATGGCGAGGCGTAGCCGCAGGCGGCCGCGATGTCGCCGATGGGTAAGATGCCAGATTGCAATTCCTGCAAGGCCAGTCCCAGCCGCACGTCTTCCAGGATGGCGCGGAAGTGGCGCTGCTCCAGGGCCAGTTGGCGGCGCAGGGTGGACGCGCCCAAGTGCAGATGGCTGGCGACTTTGGCCACGCTCCAGTCGGCGCCCGGGTCCAGCAGCAGCACTTGCTGCACGCGCGCAGCCAGCGGATCGCGGCGGTCCAGCAACAGCGGGCCGCAATGGCCGCCCAAGGCCAGGGCCAGCAGCAAGCCTTCCGCGTGGTGCGCCAGCAGCGCGGGCGGTGCGCTACCTGCCAGGCTGGCCATCAGCTGGTCCCAGGCCTGCGCCGCGTGGGCATCGAGCGGCACGCACAGGCTGGCCGTGGCCGCCTGGCGCAGCTGGGTATCGACGAGGCCGCCATGGCGCGCGCGGAAACGGGCGATCAGGGCCGGTGAAAAACTCAGCACTTCGGCCCGGTAGCCTTGCGCGCCGGGCAGGTTGGCCACGCCCAATTCCTGTCCTGCCGGCATCAACACCACGTCGTGCGTGCCGGCGCGGGCCTGGCGAGCGCCCCATTCCAGCAGCTTCGTTCCCTGCCGCACGCGGCACAGGGCGCTCTGGAAGACGGGCACGCGGCGCAGGGTTTGCGCGCGGCGCGCCTCGATGGTGCCGTGGGCGATGCGCAGTTCGCTCAGGGCCACCGCGTCGATCTCATCGGCCATACAGTCCCGTCAGCTGCGCCTTGCCCAGTGCGTTGGCGTTGAGCATGTAGCCGAGCATGGCGCCGCTGGCGTGCTGGTCCAGCGGCAACTTGTCCACGCTCAATGCCCACACGGTGATCTGGTAACGGTGCGCCTTGTCGCCCGGTGGCGGGCAGGCGCCGCCGTAGGCGCTGTCGCCGTAATCGTTGCGTCCTTGCATGGCGCCCGCCGGCAGAGTGCTGGCCGTGGCGCCGCCTGGCAAGGACGTGGTGCTGGCAGGCACATTGAACACGCTCCAGTGCCACCAGCCGCTGCCCGTGGGCGCGTCCGGGTCGTACAGGGTGACGGCGTAGCTTTTGGTGCCAGCCGGCGCGCCGTGCCACGACAATTGCGGCGACAGGTTGCCGCCCGTGCAGCCGAAGCCCTGGAATACTTGCGCCGGCGCCAGGGTCTGGCCCGGCGCGATGTCGGTGCTGGTGACGGTAAAGTCGGCGGCGTGGGCGTCCAGGTGCAAAGCGAGACCCAGCGTGATGGCAAGCAGGCGGGAGGTGGTCATGGTTTTCCTTTCGATGAAGTATAGGGGAAAGTGTATGCCGTGCAACATTGACTTGCGATGCCGATGCGCTCGATGATGGTGCCAAAACGCTCGTTTCCACCTGATTTCAATGTTCCCATGAGCGTGTTGTTGCGCTTGCCGTTTCCTGCCTGCGCATGATTTTCACTGCGGAGCTTTCATGCTATCGTTCTGCAGCCCAAATTTCCCCGAGTCGCCTCCCCATGTCCAAACGCCCGATCAAGTGGTTGTTCGCCAAGCTGCACCTGTATGCGGGCCTGTGGTTCGGCGCCCTGTTCGTTTTGCTGGGCTTGACGGGTTCCGCCATCGCCTGGATGCCGGAGCTCGACGCATACCTGAATCCGACCCTGTTGCAGGCGAGCACGCCCGCGCCCGGCCAGGTGTTCCAGGTGACGCCGCGCACGGTGCAAGCGGTGGTCGATGGGCTCGCGGCCGACCCCGCTTACGGCAAGCCGGCCCAGCTCAATCCGCCCGCCGATGCGCGCGACGTGTACGTGGCCTCGTACCGGCAAGCCGGCAAACCGTCGCCTTTCAGCCAGGCCATCGTGCGCCAGGTGATGGTCGACCCCTACACCTTGCAAGTCAAAGGCGAGCGCGACTGGGGGCGTTTCGGCCTCACGCGCCCGCTGCTGATGTCGGGCATGTTTCATCTGCACCGTTATTTATTGTCGGGCGAAGTGGGTAAAACCATTACGGGTATCTCGGGCGTGATGTTGCTGCTGATGGCCTTGAGCGGCATCTATCTGTGGTGGCCGCGCCTGCAGTGGACGGCGATCAAGCGCGCGCTGACGGTGTCGCATGGCGGTTCCTGGCCCCGCTTCAACTACACGTTTCACAAGGCGGCCGGCTTTTTTGCCGCACCCGTGCTGGCCGTACTGGCCTTTTCCGGCATTTATTTCAATTTGCCGCAATTGGTCGTGCCGCTGGTGGAGCTCGTCTCGACGGCGCCGGACAAGGCCAAACTGAAAAATCTGCGGCAGGATGGCGACCTGCTCGATGCGGGCCAGGCCATGGCCGCCGCGCAACAGCTGTATCCGCAGGCGCGCGTGTCGCGCATCGTGCTGCCGGCGAAAAAGGACCAGCCGTATGACGTGCGCGTGCGCCAGCCTGGCGAAATCGCCGAGGGCGACGGTGCCACGCGCATCACTGTGGACGCGCGCAGCGGCTTGCCCCTGCGCATACGCGATCCCTTGCGGGCGCCGGCCGGAGACGTTTTCCTGGGCTGGCAATTCCCCCTGCACTCGGGCCAGGCCTTTGGCGTGGCCGGGCGCGGTTTTATTACCGCTTTCGGCCTGATGCCGCTGCTGTTCCTGCTGACGGGGACATTGGTATGGTGGAAACGGCGGCGCGGCCGGAAATAAGCGGTCGCCAGACCGTGGCCGGGAAAGTTGCTATCATCATAGTATGTTCCGGCGTATCCCGGACTCACCCGCACAAGGACCAGCATGAGCAATCCCGAGATCACCGTAGCAATGTTGAATGAACGCGGCACGGGCCGCCTGCCCGGCCACCTGGGCATCGTCATCACGGAAGTGGGCGACGGCCAGCTGACGGCGGAATTGCCCGTGCTGCCGCATCTGCTGGCGCCGAACGGCTACCTGCACGCGGGCAGCGTGGTGACCCTGGCCGACACGGCTTCCGGCTACGGCTGCATCGTCAACCTGCCCGAAGGGGCGACTAATTTCACGACCATCGAATTGAAATCGAACCACCTGGGCACGGCCCGCGAAGGCACGCTCACCTGCACGGCCAAGGTCGAACACAAGGGCCGCAACACGCAAGTGTGGGATGCCGTGGTGAAAAGCAAGGAAACGGGCAAAACGATTGCCTTGTTCCGCTGCACGCAGATGATTCTATATCCCAAATAAACCGACACCCTAAATCAACTGCTGGGGTCAGACCCGGCGGGTCTGACCCCGGATTTTTGCCTTCGGGTTAGATTTTCACCCAGTTACCTTTATACAAAATCGGCCCCGTCGGTCCGTCCGGATTCGGCGAACCGCCTTTCGGCTCCAGCGTGACGGCCAGCAAGGCCACGTCGTTGCCGATGGCGCGCTCAGACAAGGCCAGTTTCACGTTGCCCTTGTCGGCCAATAAGCCCAGGGAGCGCGGGTTGCCGCTCTTCGGCACAGCCCACAGTTCCAGATCCTTGTCGCTCGGCACGGGTGCGTTGCCCACCATGCGCACCTCGAGCGCGCCGTGGCGGCTGTCGGCCGTCAGCAACAGGGCCGTTTGCGCTTTCTCGTCCATCAGGCTGGCCACATAGCTGATCTGCGGCGCGTCCATCATGCGCGTGGCCACGACGATCACCAGCAGCGCGGCGATGGCGCTCGAGGCCATGCCCAGCGAACGCCAGAACGACAGGGAATCGCGGAACAAGGACCAGCCGCCCTGCGGCTTCAGGTGCAGGCGCTGCTCGATCTGCTGCCACACGCGCTTGGGCGGCGCCACGGGCGTGGCAAATTCGGCCATCGGTTCCAGGCGCTGGCGCCATTCGGCGGTGATATTGCGCAAGTCGGCGTCATTGTGCAGCCAGCCTTCGAAACGCCGCCGCGCGCCGCCTTTCAAGGTGCCGAGCACGTATTCGGACGCCAGTTTCTGACGCAGCACGTCATTGCCGCGGATATTCATGATGCCTCCCGTTTCGCCAGACACGTGCGCAGGCGTTCCAGGCTGCGGCGTATCCAGGTCTTCACGGTGCCGATCGGCAGCGACATCTGCTGCGCCACTTCGCTGTGCGACAGGTCGTGATAGAACGCCAGGGCGACCACCTGCCGGTGCAGCCCTTCCAGGGCGGACATGCAAAACGCCAGCGCCTTGGCGTCACCGCTTAGCTGCAGTGATTCGATCGGCGTGGCCTGGGGGTCTCGGAGTGCATTCATGACTTCGCTATCAAACTGTTCGGCATCGATTTCCACGGTATCGTCGCTGCGCCGCAGCACATCGAACGCCTTGTTGCGCACGATGGTGGCCATCCAGGTCATCGGCGCCGCCAGATGGCTTTGATACGTGGCGGCGTTGTTCCAGATGGCGACGAAACCCTCTTGCAAGGCTTCTTCTGCGAGCTCTTGCTTATGCAATATACGCAGCGCGAAGCCAAACAGTTTCGATGAGGTGGAGTTATATAGCTGGCGGAACGCGGTGGCGTCCTTGTTGCCGGTGGCGAGCAGCCAGGTTTTCAGTTGCTGCGGGTCGAGCGATTGAGCGGCTAGGGGCACGGCTGGCCTTCACAAGGTGAGTGGGATCACGCCTAGGAAGGTTATAACAGGTTGATAACACTTGGCAACAAGGTTTTGTGCGGTGCCGAGCCTTAACCGGCGATAGCCGTTTCCAGCAACTTGTGCAGTTCCGCGAATTCCGGCTTGCCCACGTAGCGCTTGAGGATCTTGCCCTGCTTGTCGAGCACGAAGGTGGTGGGCGTGAGGGCCACGTCGCCATAGGCCTTGGCCGCCTCGCCCGTCACGTCGAGCGCCACCTTGAACGGCAGCTGGCGCGTTTCGGCGAAGTTCAGCACGTAGTTGGCCGGATCGTATTTCATGGCCACGGCCACGAATTCCAGCCCTTGCCCCTTGTACTTGTTGTAGGTGTCGACCATGTCCGGCATTTCCGCCACGCAGGTGGTGCACGAGGTGGCCCAGAAATTGACCATCACGACCTTTCCGCGCAGGCTGGCCGACGTGATTTTTTCGCCATGGATGCCGTGGAAGGTCACGTCCGGTGCGCTTTGCTTGTCATTGAGCGACAGATAAGCGGCGGCGGCCACGCCCGCCACGAAGACGGCGATCAGGGCTGGCTTGACCCAGGACTTGCTTGCGGATGGCGAAGTTGACATGGTTTTTACTTGAAAAGCGCGGCGATGCGGCCATTATAGCCATATCGCCGCATCAAAGCCGTAGGTCAAACGGAGGAGGCGTTTATTGCTGCGCCGTGTCGCCAGTGCTGGTGGTGCGTGCTGGCGCCGGATCGGGCTGCAACTGCTTCAGTTCCGATTCCGAAATGTAGTCGAACAGCTTGACTACTTTCTGCACGCCGCCCACGCCGCGCGCCACGTCGGCCGCGACCGTGCCTTCGCGTTGGGTGACCCGGCCCATCAGGAAGACGGTGGCGTTTTCCGTGACGACCTTGAACGAGGCGGCCGAGATGGTTTTCATGTCGACCAGGCTGGCCTTGACCTTGGTGGTGATCAGTGCGTCGTTCGAGCGCGAGGTGTAGCTGGCCGGACCGGCGATGATCAATTCATTGGCCACCGATTCCACGCCTTCGATATTGCGCACTTCGCGCTCGACGGCATTTTTCATCGCCTCGTCGCGCACTTCGCCCGTCAGCAGGACGCGGCGGTTGAAGCTGGTGACGTTCACATGGCCCACGTCGCCGGTGATCGAGGGGATGCGCGACTCGCCTTTGACGGCGATCGACTTGTCTTCGGTCTGGGCGCCCAGGGTGCGGCGGTCCGCTGCGGCAACGCCGCCCATCACCGCGCCGCCGACCATCAATTCGATGCAGCCGGTGAGCGAAGTGAGCATGGCGCCGCACAGCAGTGCGGTGGCCAATGGGCGTTGTACGCGTTTCCAGCCTGGGCCAGTACCGAATTTAGTCATTCACGTCTCCTCCGAATAGCGCGACGTCGATGCCGTCGCAGATGCAATGTATGGTGGTCAGGTGGACTTCCTGGATGCGCGCCGTGCGCTCGGCCGGCACGCAGATATGCACGTCGGCGTCCGTCAGCATCTTGCCGATGGCGCCGCCGTCCTTGCCCGTCAGCGCCACGACGCGCATTTCGCGCTCGAGCGCCGCTTCCACGGCGGCCATCACGTTGGCCGAATTGCCCGACGTGGAAATGGCCAGCAAGATGTCGCCGGCCTGGCCGAAGGCCTGCACCTGCTTCGAGAAGATCTCGCGGTAGCTGTAGTCGTTGGCCACGGCCGTCAGGATCGACGTATCCGTCGTCAGCGCCAGGGCCGGCAGCGGAAAGCGCTCGCGTTCGAAGCGCCCTACCAGCTCGGCTGCGAAATGCTGGCAGTCGGCGGCGGAACCGCCGTTGCCGCAGGCGAGAATCTTGTTGCCGTTGGACAATGCATAAAACATCAGGTCGATCGCCTGCGCAATGGGTTGCGCCAGTACGGTGGCGGCCTGGATCTTGAGTTCGGCACTTTCGTGGAAGTGCGAGAGGATGCGTTGATTATTCATAGTCTGCCGATTATAGTGCAGGCGCGCGGCATGGCGGACAAGCACTGTTAAAAATGCTTACATATCGAGGATGTTCTTCAGCCAGCTGATGCGCCCGCCATCAATGGCCAGCGCGTCGAAACGGCAGGGCGGCACGGTTTTTTGCCGCAGCAGCCAGGTTTGCGCGGCCACCGTCATGCGCCGCTGCTTGGCTGGCGTGATGCTGGCCAGGGCGCCGCCGAAGGCTGCACTGCTGCGTAGCCGCACTTCGACGAAGACGACGGATGCGCCATCGCGCATGATCAGGTCCAGCTCGCCGCCCTTGCACAGATAGTTACGCTCCAGCAGCACCAGGCCTTGCAGCAGCAGATACGCGAGCGCATCGTCTTCCCCTTGCCGTCCCCGTGCCTGTTTATTCTGGAAAGGCAGGGGTGGCATGGCGTGTCCTTATTGGGCCGGCGGCACAGAGACAGGCGCCGGCGCCGGCGCGGCCGGTGGCCAGGTGCCCAGCACGCCTTGCTGATAGGTGGCGGCCTGTTCTGTGCGTTCGAATACTGTTTGCTCATTCTCGAAGCGCACGGCCAGGCGGCCCGTCACGCCATCAAGGGTAAATGGCGCGTTCGGGCGCAGCGCCACTTCGCGCGCCACGCGGAAGGCATCGATGCCCAGCGCGTACAGGCGTTCCATGTCGGCCGTCAGGCGGGCGTCGGCCGGTTGCGGCGGCTGCGGATACACCATCACTTGCGGATGCTCGCGCTGCACTTGCCATGGCAGGTCCAGCAAGCGCGCGCCGTCGAGTTCGGGGCCGCTGGCGCCGCGCCCGGCGCCGGGATTCAAGGACGAGGTGCCATACAGGGGCAGATCGCTGCCGATGGCCACGCGCAACTGGCGCGCCTGGTCGGCGTCGAGCGCGGCAAACAGCAGGCCCGGTGGCGTGGCGGCCAGGCGCGCGCGCAGTTGTACCAGCTCGGCATCGCTCAGGTAGCCATTCGTGGCCGTCAAGTCCATCGTCTCGATCTTGCCGCCCTGGCGCAGCCATTCCTGCTTGAAGGCGGCGCTGATGCGGCGCTGCGAGGGCGAACCGGCCGACAGGACCAGTGCGCTGGCGCCCGGCTGTTCGCTGGCGGCCCAGGCGGCGACCTGGCGCGCTTCCGCCTCAATCGACAAGCCCATCACCAGCAGCTTGGCCGGCAGGCGCGCCTCGCCGCGGTTGTCGGGGTGGTTCAGGGCGATCGTTGGCTTGCGTACCAGGTCGCTGTTGGCCACGGCCGTGACGGCCGAGCGCGACAAAGGCCCGACGACGATGTCCTGTTCTTCCTGTGCTTGCGCGAATTTGTTCAGCACGTCGCTGCTGCCGTCGCCCGTGTCGATCACCGTCACTTCAAAGCCGCTGCGGTCGCGCTCATACGCGGCCATGAAGCCGGCGCGCAGCAGCTCGGCGGCCGGGCCCAGGGAAGCGGAGCGCAGCGGCAGCAGCAGGCCGATGTGGTGGACCTTGCCGTCCGACGGCGCCGGCGCCGTGGCGGCCGGCATGTCCTGCGGCGTGCCGGTCGCCGGCTTGGTATTGATGGGCGCCAGCGGCGCGCCATTGCCGTCGTAGGCGGTAATATCGGGTACGGCCACGGCAAACGTCACAGGTTCGGGCGCGGGCGGCTTGGGCGGCACGGGCGGTGGCAGCGGCTTCGGTGGCGGCAGCGCCCTTGTGTTAGATTCAATAGGCGCGCACAATTGCCCGGGCGCGTCGCAAGGCGTGCTGCAAGCGCTCAGCATGCCGGTCGCGGCACAAACAAGCAGTAACTTCACACTATTAGCAAGCATTTAACCTCCAAAATGACCGTACAAGAAATCAGTTCCATCGCCAGCCTGCCCATCATGACAGAGGCGGCGCACCAGGTCTATCCTATCGCAACATTGTATATAGTGGCCACGCCGATCGGTAATGTGACCGATATCAGCCTGCGCGCGCTGCATCTGCTGAGCCTTGCCGATGCCGTCGCCTGTGAAGATACGCGCAACACGGCGCACCTGTTGACGCGCTTTGGCTTGAACAAGCCCCTGATTGCGGCGCATCAACATAACGAACGCGAAGTGGCGCAGACCCTGATCGCCCGCCTGCACGCCGGCGAGCGCATCGCCCTCGTTTCCGACGCCGGCACGCCCGCCGTGTCCGACCCCGGTGCGCGCATCGTCGACGCCGTGCGCGCGGCCGGCCTGCGCGTGCTGCCCCTGCCCGGCCCGTCGGCGGCGATTACCGCCATTTCCGCCAGCGGCCTGTTGAATGACCAGTTTTACTTTGTCGGCTTCCTGCCCGCGAAAGCCAAGCAGCGCGAAAACATGTTGCACAGCCTGCGCGGCGTGACGGCGACGATGGTGTTCTATGAAGCGCCGCACCGCATCCTCGATTGCGCCACGGCCTTGGTGGAAGCGTTCGAACCGACGCGCCAGGTGGTGTTCGCGCGCGAGCTGACGAAACTGTTCGAGGAAATCCACCGCTGTCCCCTGTCCGAAGCGGAAAGCTGGATACGCGCCGACGCGCACCGTGAAAAGGGAGAATTCGTCGTCCTGCTCGAAGGCGCGACGCAAGCGCAGGACGCGGAAGACGTGGAAGCGGAGCGCATCCTCAATATCCTGCTGGCCGAATGCAGCGTCAAGCAGGCGGCGAATTTGACGGCGCAAATCACGGGGCGCAAGAAGAATGCGCTGTATGAGCGGGCGTTGCAATTGAAGGGACAGGAATAATTTACAGGCCTGCCCATTGCTGGCGTGTTATTAAATTATTACCACTTGCAGCCGCTATCCTTCTTGTCCAACAACATCAACACGGGCGCCAGCAAGCCTGCGCCTGAATAGGCGGTGCGGCAATCGCCGCGCTTGCCTTGTGCGATGTCGCGCGCCAGCTGGGTTTCCGTTTGCAGCGGCTTGTCGGGGATTTGCCCCACGGCCGTACCCACCTTGGATGGATCGCGCTCGCCGGCCATCTTGCGCGCCGTTTTCCTGGCCGCTTCCATGTCGAACTTTGGCGTTTCCGGCGTTTCTTGCCTGACGGTATCGGGACTGGCCGCCGGCGTGGCCGGTGATGCCGGCACGACCGTGACGGATTGCGGGCTCGATGTTGGCGCCGTGGGCGCCGCCGGCGTTTCCCGGGTCGTGGCGAGTTTCGGCTTGCTGATGGGTTTTGGTTCGCGCTTCGGCTTGACGACTTCGACGGGCGGCGGGGGCGGCTTGGCGGCCAGCGGACGTATCCACACGGCGATCGACTCCACGCGCGGGGCCGTGTCCGGTGGCGCGGCTGGCTGCACATGGCGCCACAGAGTGATCAATGCGCCATGCAGCAGCAAGGACACGGCGATGCCCAGCACGATGCCGCGGCGGCTCGGCATGGGCTGGCCGCCGCCGCTTCTTTCTATCCTGAACTCCATTGCCGTCGTCGCCTTCATGTCTGATCGGGAAAACTTGCCAAGCCAGTGTCGCATATTTCCGGCATGTTGAAAAATACATGCATCCCAGTACCGCGCGTAAATAATTTACACAGAGTTTCACCTGACCCTTGACCGAAGTCGATACGGCCTGTATTATCTTGGTCTTCGGAGTGTGGCGCAGCCCGGTAGCGCACCTGGTTTGGGACCAGGGGGTCCAAGGTTCGAATCCTTGTACTCCGACCAAATTTGTAGAAAAAAACCCAAGAGTTTAGGCTCTTGGGTTTTTTTTCGCCTGTACGGTTCACGTACGCCGGGGTCGGTCGGGTAGGTCGGGTTAGCGCGCAGCGCGTAACCCGACAACAGTGTTGGCCATGTCCTTGGTGGCGTCGGATTACGCGCTTGCGCGCTAATCCGACCTACACAGCTGCGCGCTTCGCCGCGATGGCGTTGCCGGCGCGGCTAGATCCCTTGCGGCCCAGCTGCTGCGAGATGAACTGCCCTGCGTCCACCACCAGGTCCAGATCGATGCCGGTGGCGATGCCCAGCCCCTGCATCATGTACAGCACGTCCTCGGTCGCCACGTTGCCGGTGGCGCCCTTGGCGTACGGGCAGCCGCCCAGGCCCGAGACGGACGAGTGATAGATCGCGATGCCCGTTTCCAGGCTGGCGTAGATATTTGCCAGCGCCTGGCCGTAGGTGTCGTGGAAGTGGCCGGACAGCCCGCCCACATGGAAGGCGGCAATCGCGCGCTCCATCACCGCCTGCGTCTGGCGCGGCGTGGCCACGCCGATGGTGTCGGCGATGTCGATCTCGTCGCAGCCGAGATCGCGCATGCGGCCCACCACGTCGGCTACGGCGTCCAGCGGCACGTCCCCCTGGTAAGGGCAGCCGAAGGCGCAGCTGATGCTGCCGCGCAGGCGCAGGCCGTGTTCCTTGGCCGCCTTCGCCACGCCTTCGAAGCGGGCGATCGATTCGGCGATCGAGCAGTTGATGTTCTTTTGCGAGAAGGCCTCGGACGCGGAACCGAAGATCACCACTTCATCGGCCTTCGCCGCCAGCGCTGCGTCAAAGCCTTGCATGTTTGGCGTCAGCGCCGAATAAATCGTGCCGGCGCGGCGCGCGATCTTGTCCATCACTTCCGCGCTGGTGGCCATCTGCGGCACCCATTTCGGCGAGACGAACGATGCCGCCTCGATGTTGACGAAGCCGGCCTGGGTCAGGCGGTCGACCAGCTCGATCTTGACGGCGGCGCTGATGGTTTCCTTTTCGTTTTGCAGGCCGTCGCGCGGACCTACTTCGACGATCTTGACCTGCTTGGGCAGACTGGTAGTAGGGTTCATCTCAATATCCTTGCAAACGGTTGACGATGCCGGCGACAGAGTCTCCGGCTTGCAGGCGGCGCATCTTGGCGGCGATCTGCGCCACGCTTTCGCGGCGCAGGGTGGCGGCCGAAATATGCGGCGTGATGGTGATGCGGGGTTCTTGCCAGAACGGGTGCTGCTGCGGCAGCGGCTCGTTGCGGAACACGTCCAGGGTCGCCCCCGCGATATGCCCGGAGCGGATCAGCGTCAGCAAATCCGGTTCGGCGATAAGCGCGCCGCGCGCCACGTTGATGACATAGGCGCCTGGCAGCAGCATCGACAGGCGTGCGCGGTCGAGCAGGTTGTGCGTGTCGGGCGTGAGCGGCAGCATGCACACGAGCACGCGCGTGCCGCGCAAAAAGGCATCGAGCCCCTCTTCGCCTGCATAGCATTGCACGCCATCGGCATGTTTTGGGCTGCGGCTCCATCCGCGTAGCGGGAATTCGAATTGCGCCAGCGCTTGCAGCACGCGCTGGCCCAGCACGCCCATGCCCAGCACGCCGATAGGAAAGTCCGCCTTGTCGAACGCGGGCAGCGGCTGCCAGATGCCCGCGCGGCCCTGCGCCTCGTAATCGTCGAAACGGCGGAAGTGGCGCAGCACGGCGTGGCTCACATATTCGGCCATTTGCACGCCCATGCCCGCGTCGTCGAGGCGCACCAGCGGCACGTGGGCGGGCAACGCGTCGCCGAATTTCAGCAGCGCGTCGACGCCGGCGCCCGTATTGAAGATGGCCTTGACGTTCGCCAGCTCGGGCAGCATGGCGGCGGGGGGCTGCCACACTACGGCGTAGTCGCATGGTTCAACCGCTTCGCCATCGCGCCAGAAGAGGATTTCTGCTTCGGGCAGCAAGTCGCAGAAGTCGCTGATCCACGCCGCTTCCTTGCCGTCCGAACGTTGTAACAGGATGCGCATGTGCTTACCTTTATGCGGCAGCCTTGAAGGCCAGCAGCGGCGCGCCATCGGCCACCTGGTCGCCGACCGCATACAGCACGTCTTCCACCAGGCCGTCGTGCGGCGCGGCGATCGTGTGCTCCATCTTCATCGCTTCCATGATGACCAAAGGCTCGCCCTTCTTGACGTCCTGGCCCTTGTTCACCAGCACGGCGACGACCTTGCCCGGCATCGGCGCCGTCAGTCGCCCGCCTTCCGCTTCCACTTCGCCCGCATGCGCCATCGGATCGTTGTAGTGCAAGGTGTAATGCAAGCCGTTGGTAAATACGTGGAACTGTTCGCCGTCGCGGCGCACGGTGCCGTGCACGGCACGCTCGCCGAGCTTGATGTGCAGTTCCAGGCCAGCGTTCGCCGTCAGGGAGAGTGGCTGGCCGTTGAACAGCCAGCCATCCGTCTTGTAGGCAACGCGCGCCGCGTAGGCCTTGCCCTCGCCAGCCGAGGTGAATTCATCGGCGAACGACAGGCTGCGACCCAGGGTGCTGTTCAGACGCCAGCCCAGGGCATTGCCCCACGGGTCGGCGCGGTTGGCCGATTGTGTTTCGGCCGCCGCTTTTTCTTCCAGCAGCAGGGCGACGGACGCCAGCGCCAGGGCCGTGTCGGGCGCCGCTTGCAAGGCGGGGAACAGCGACGCTTGATTGCGCTCGATGAGGCCCGTGTCGAGGTCCGCGCTGGCAAATGCCTGGCCTTCAACGAGGCGTTTCAAGAAGGCGATATTGCTGGCCAGGCCCACGATCTGGTAGTCGGCCAGTGCTTGCGCCATGCGCGCCAGCGCTTCGCGGCGGTCCGCGCCCCAGACGATCAGCTTGGCGATCATCGGGTCGTAGAATGGCGAGATCGCGTCGCCTTCGCGCACGCCCGAATCGATACGCACGGACGCCGGCACCACCGTGCCACCGAGTTCGAACGTGACGGCCGATGGAGACTGCATGTGGCGCAACGTGCCGATCGATGGCAAAAAGCCCTTCTCCGGATTTTCCGCGTAGATGCGCGCTTCGATGGCGTGGCCGTGGATGGCCAGTTCGCTCTGTTTTTTCGGCAGCGGTTCGCCAAAGGCAACGCGCAACTGCCATTCCACGAGGTCCGTGCCGGTGATCATTTCCGTCACCGGATGTTCCACCTGCAGGCGCGTGTTCATCTCCATGAAGTAGAACGAGCCATCCTGGTTGGCGATGAATTCCACCGTACCCGCGCCCACGTAACCGACGGCCTTGGCGGCGGCAACGGCCGCTTCGCCCATGGCGGCCCTGCGATCGGCCGGCATGCCAGGCGCCGGCGCTTCTTCCAGCACCTTTTGATGGCGGCGCTGCACCGAGCAATCGCGCTCGAACAGGTAGATGCAGTTGCCGAGCGTATCGGCAAACACCTGGATTTCGATATGCCGCGGACGCGACAGGTATTTCTCGGCCAGCACCTTGTCGTCGCCGAAAGAGCTGATCGCTTCGCGCTTGCACGAGGCCAGCGCGGCCTTGAAGTCGGCGCTGTTGTCGATGACGCGCATGCCCTTGCCGCCGCCGCCAGCGGACGCCTTCAGCAGCACGGGGTAGCCGATCTTGTCGGCCTGCCCATGCAGGAAGTCCGCATCCTGTTCTTCGCCGTGGTAGCCGGGCACCAGCGGCACATTGGCTTTTTCCATCAGCGACTTGGCGGCCGACTTGGAACCCATGGCGCGCATGGCCGATGCCGGCGGACCGATGAAGACGAGGCCCGCAGCGTGGCAGGCGTCGGCAAAGTCGGCGTTCTCGGACAGGAAACCATAGCCGGGGTGGATCGCTTGCGCACCAGTGGCCAGTGCCACGGCGATGATCTTGTCGCCGCACAGATAGCTTTCCTTGGCCGGCGCGGGGCCGATCAAGACGGCTTCGTCGCACACGGCGACGTGCTTGGCGTTGGCGTCCGCTTCCGAATACACGGCGACGGTCTGGATGCCCATGCGGCGCGCGGTAGCGGCGACACGGCAAGCGATTTCGCCGCGGTTGGCGATCAGGATTTTAGTGAACATGGTCTCTCTCTATTCTCTCAAAAAGGGCAGCTGTCTCTTGGCGGACCTTGTCTGCTGGCGTGTCGGCTTACGCGCTTTGCGTTAAGCCGACCTACGCATTGGTGAGGCGGTATTCGTAGGTCGGGTTAGCCGGCACGGCGTAACCCGACAAGGCTGTCATCAGCAGCCGCACTTCTCTTTCTGTACCGATTCGAGCATGGCGCCGCGCGTCTGCAAGCCCAGTTTGCCGAGCAAGACGCGGTCGTCTTCCGCTTCCGGGTTGTCGGTGGTGAGCAGCTTGTCGCCGTAGAAGATGGAGTTGGCGCCAGCCAGGAAGCACATCGCCTGCACGGCTTCGCCCATCTGGCGGCGGCCGGCCGACAAACGCACGCGCGCTTTCGGCATGGTGATGCGGGCCACGGCGATCGTGCGCACGAATTCGAACGGATCCAGCGCTTCCAGGCCAAACAAAGGCGTGCCTTCCACCTGCACCAGGTGGTTGACGGGCACCGATTCCGGATACGGATTCAGGTTTGCCAGCTGGGCGATCAGGCCCGCGCGTTGCAGACGCGTCTCGCCCATGCCGACGATGCCGCCGCAGCATACTTTCAAGCCCGCCTCGCGCACGCGGCCCAAGGTGTCCAGGCGGTCCTGGTATTCGCGCGTCGAGATGACGTTGTCGTAGAACTCGGGCGCCGTATCGAGGTTGTGGTTATAGAAATCGAGGCCCGCGTTTTTCAGGCGGTCCGCTTGTCCCTCTTCCAGCATGCCCAGGGTGGCGCAGGTTTCCAGGCCCAGCGCTTTGACTTTGCTGACCATCTCTTCGACCTTGTCCATGTCGCGGTCTTTCGGGCCGCGCCAGGCGGCGCCCATGCAGAAGCGCGTGGCGCCGTTGGCTTTCGCCTGGCGGGCCGCGTCGAGCACGGTGTCGATATCGAGGATTTTTTTCGCTTCCACGCCCGTGTCGTAGCGGGCCGCCTGCGGGCAGTAGCCGCAGTCTTCCTCGCAGCCGCCCGTCTTGATCGACAACAAGGTCGCCAGTTCCACGTCGCCGTCGGGGAAGTTGACGCGGTGCGTTTGCTGGGCCTTGAACATCAGGTCATTGAATGGCAGGTCGAACAGGGCCAGCACATCATCGATGGGCCAGGTGGCCGCTTCGGGCAGGGTAATGCGCGCCGCAGGGCGGTGCAGTTCGACGGTTTTTGCTGCTTCTTGGACTACGGACATGGTGATTCCTTCGCTTCTATTTTTGGATACGATTAATTGTTTGGTTCAGGTGTTCGGCTGTTGCGCCGGCCAGTTGGGCAAGCCGGTGAAATCGAGATACGCGGCCGCCGCTTCCGCGCTCGGCTGCGCCAGGCGCGGCACCCTGCCCAGCAGCGGTGCCGGGATGCGCTCGATCAGCGCATCGATATTTTCGTCGAGGAAGCGCATTTCCACTTCCAGGGTGTTGGCGACCCAGCCGATCACCGTCAAGCCACGCGCTTCGATGGCTTCCACCGTCAGCAAGGCCTGGCTGATGCAGCCCAAACGCATGCCGACCACGAGGATCACGGGCAAATCGAGCTGCTGCGCCAGGTCGGCCGAGTCGAAACCTGGCGACAGCGGCACGCGGAAACCGCCCACGCCTTCGACCACGACGGCGTCCGAGGCGGCGGCGATTTCCAGGTAGGCGGCCAGGATCGGCACGGACTCGATGCTCACGCCTTCGAGCGCGGCGGCAATGTGCGGTGCAGCCGGTTCCTTCAGCATATACGGCGTCGTCAGGCTGCGCAGCATGGTGACGTTGCCGGCGGCGATCAGGCTGTCGGCGTCTTCATTATGCAGTTCGCCGTCGCGCATTTCGGCGCCGGCGGCCACTGGCTTCATGCCGCAGGCGCGCACGCCGCGCGCGACCAGCGCGTGCAGCAGGGCCGACGAGGTCAGGGTCTTGCCGATTTCCGTGTCGGTGCCGGTGACGAAACAGGCAAAGCGCGATGGCAGGCCGGTGGCCGCCGGCGAAGGCTGCACGGCCGGCGCCAGATCCGCCAGCACGTCCGCCACGATAGGATCATCAAGGCTCATGGCGAGTCCTTTCCAGGGTGTTGACTGCGTTGATCAATTGCGCCACTTCCTGCGCCGTGTGGCCGGCCGACAGGGTCACGCGCAGGCGCGCCGTACCGACTGGCACGGTGGGCGGGCGGATGGCGCCGACCCACAGTCCCTGCTGGTACAGTTGAGCGGCGACGGCCAGCATGTCCGCATTTTCGCCGATGATGACGGGCTGGATGGCGGTCACCGACGGCAAGGCTTGCCAGCGCCGCAGCTGCAAGCCGTCGTTCCATTGCGCCACCAGCGCCGCCAGGTGAGCCCGGCGTTGTTTTCCTTCTTCCCCGGCGATGATGTCCAGGCTGGCCAAGAGCGCATGCGCGAGCGCCGGCGCGGCCGCCGTGGTGAAGATGTAGGGGCGCGCCTTCTGGATCAGGGTGTCGATCACGGCTTCGTGCGCGCACACAAAGGCGCCGCCCACGCCGGCCGATTTGCCCAGGGTGCCCACATACACGAGGTAGGGCGAATGCAGATTGAAATGTTCTAGCGCGCCACGGCCAGCGGCTCCCAGCGCGCCAAAGCCGTGCGCGTCGTCGACCACCAGCCAGGCGCCATAGCGTTCGCACAGGGCCAGCAGCGCGGGCAGCGGCGCCAGGTCGCCATCCATGCTGAAGACGCTGTCGGTGACGACTATTTTCGTCTGTGCCGTGCTGGCCGCCAGCAGGGCCGCCAGGGCATCGAGGTCGGCGTGCGGATACACGCGCGTCTTGACGCGGGCCAGGCGCGTGCCGTCGATCAGCGAAGCGTGGTTCAGCGCTTCCGAGAAAATCTCGGCGTCCGGATCGCCGGCCGACAGGGCCGTCAGCACAGCTAAATTCGCCATGTAGCCTGTACAGAAATACAGGGCACGCGCCTGTTCCAGGTTGGCGCCAACGAACGCCGCCAGGCGTTCTTCCAGCTGCGCGTGGGCGCGGCTGTGGCCACTGATCAGGTGCGAAGCGCCGCTGCCGGCGCCATACAGGTCGGCGCCCTCTTTCAGCGCTTCCACGATGCGCGGATGCGCGGCCAGGCCCAGGTAGTCATTGCTGCAAAAGGCCAGCATTTCGCGGCCATTGACCGTCAGGCGCGGCGCACACGGCGTGTCGACGGTACGGCGGCGGCGGATCAGGCTACGCTCTTCCAGCCCTTGCAGCTGCAGTTGTAATCGCGCGATCAGTTCCATCTCAGGCCCCGATCACATGATTGAAGACGGCCAGCGTTTGCTGGCCCAGGCCCGCGATTTCCTCGTCGTCGAGGATGTACGGCGGCATCAGGTAGACGGTGGAGCCGATGGGGCGCATCAACAGTTCGTGTTCCAGCGCCGTGCTGAAGAAGCGGCGCGAAAAATCCGGGGCAGCGTCCACCGCATCGAAGGCCCAGATCATGCCCTGCTGGCGGAAGTGTTTTACGCGCTCGTGCTGCGCCAGCGGCGCCAGGGCGCGCGTGATTTTTTCAGCGCGTACGTGGTTGGCCGCCAGCACATCGTCTTCCTCGAAAATCGACAGGGTCGCCAGCGCGGCGCGGCAGGCCAGCGGGTTGCCCGTGTACGAATGCGAATGCAAAAAGCCGCGGCGCACGTCGGTGCTGTAGAACGCCTGGTAGATGTCTTCGCGCGTCATCACGAGGGACAGCGGCAGATAGCCGCCGCTGATGCCCTTGGAGAGACAGACGAAATCGGGCCAGATGCCGGCCTGCTCGCACGCAAAGAAGGTGCCCGTGCGGCCGCAGCCGACGGCGATTTCATCGAGGATCAAATGGACTTGATGGCGGTCGCACAGGGCGCGCACCAAGGACAGGTACAGCGGGTCGTGCATGGCCATGCCGGTCGCGCACTGCACCAGCGGCTCGATAATGATGGCGGCGATCTTGTCGGCTTTTTTCTGGAACAGCTGCTCGATTTCGGCGGCCGCGCGGCGCGCCACGTCCTCGGCGGTCTCGCCCTCGGCTGCCTGGCGAAAGTCGGGCGACATCACCGTCTGCGTGGCGCGCAGCAGGGGGCCGTAGGCATCCTTGAACAGGGCGACATCGGTGACGGCGAGGGCGCCGATGGTTTCGCCGTGGTAGCTGCCTTTCAGGCAGACGAATTCCTGTTTTTCGCTCTTGCCGCTGTTGCGCCATGCGTGAAAACTCATTTTCAGGGCGATTTCCACGGCCGATGCACCATCGGACGCGTAAAAGCTGTGGCCAAGCACGCCGCCAGTTAATGCGGAGAGTTTTTCCGACAGTTCGATCACCGGTTCATGCGTGAAGCCGGCCAGCATCGCGTGTTCCAGGCGGTCCAACTGATCCTTGAGTTCCGCATTGATGCGCGGATTCGCATGGCCGAACAGGTTCACCCACCAGGAGCTGATGGCGTCCAGGTAGCGTCGGCCTTCGTGGTCGTACAGCCAGGCGCCGCGGCCATGGCTGACGGGGATGAGCGGTACAGTCTCGTGATGCTGCATTTGCGTGCACGGATGCCACACGCTGCGCAGACTGCGTTCGACCCAGCCCGATTGTTTTTCTGCTTTCAAAACTGCTCCAATGATTTCTTAGTCCATGGGCTTTGGACTATTAACTAGCCCATGAGCCAACTCGGCTTGCGCTTGTCGAGGAACGATTGCACGCCTTCGCGTCCCTGCTCCGAGGCGCGGATCTGCGCGATGCGCTCGGCGGTATCCGCCAACAGCGCGTCATCGACCGGCTGGCCGACGATCTCGCGCACCAGCATTTTCGCTTGCGCCACGGCGTGCGGGCTGTTGCCCGTCAGCGCTTTGAGCACCTCGGCGGTTTTCGCGTCCAGCGCGCTTGCCTCGACTACCTCGTGGGCAAAGCCGATGCGTAGCGCTTCCTGAGCGGAGAATCGCTCCGCGGTCAGGAAATAGCGGCGTGCCGCGTTTTCGCCCATGGCCTTGATGACATACGGTGAAATAGTGGCCGGAATCAGTCCCAGGCGCACCTCGCTCAGGCAGAAATGCACGTCTTCCGCAGCCAGAATGATATCGCATGCGGCGACGAGGCCCATGCCGCCCGCATAACAGTCGCCCTGGATCTTCGCCACGACGGGCTTGGGACACAGGTAAATCGTGCGCAGCATCTGCGCCAGCTGCAGTGCGTCGGCCTGGTTTTCGGCATGCGTGTAGCCTGCCATCTTCTTCATCCAGTTCAGGTCCGCACCGGCGCAAAAGGCCGCGCCATTCGCCGCCAGCACGATGGCGCGCACCATGTCGCTGCGTCCCAGGCCTTCGAAGGCGCGCGCCAGTTCGGCGATCGTCGTCTCGTTGAAGGCGTTGCGCACGTCGGGACGGTTCAGGGTCACGGTGGCGACATTGCCCTCGATGACCAGCTTTAAGGTTTCAAATTCCATGGTCTTCTCCCCTTATTGCCCGTTACATGCGGAATACGCCGAACTTCGTGTCCGGGATCTCGGCGTTGAGCGCGGCCGACAGGCCCAGGCCCAGCACCATGCGGGTGTCGGCCGGGTCGATCACGCCATCGTCCCACAGGCGCGCGGTGGCATAGTAGGGGTGGCCCTGGTGTTCGTATTGATCCTTGATCGGCTGCTTGAAGGCCGCTTCTTCGTCCGCGCTCCACTGCCCGCCCTTGCCCTCGATGCCGTCGCGCTTGACGGTCGCCAGCACGGAAGCGGCCTGGTCGCCGCCCATGACGGAAATGCGTGCATTGGGCCACATCCACATGAAACGCGGGGAAAACGCGCGGCCGCACATGCCGTAGTTGCCGGCGCCGAAGCTGCCGCCGATGATGACCGTGAACTTCGGCACGGCGGCCGTGGCGACAGCCGTCACCATCTTGGCGCCGTTGCGGGCGATGCCTTCGTTTTCGTATTTGCGGCCCACCATGAAGCCCGTGATATTTTGCAGGAAGACGAGAGGGATCTTGCGCTGGCAGCACAATTCGATGAAATGCGTGCCTTTCAGCGCCGATTCCGAGAACAAGATGCCGTTGTTGGCGATGATGCCGACTTTGACGCCATAGATGTGCGCGAAGCCGCAGATCAGGGTGGTGCCGTAGCGGGCCTTGAATTCGTCGAAATCGCTGCCGTCGACGATGCGCGCAATGACTTCGCGCACGTCGAACGGCTTGCGCGTATCGACGGGGATCACGCCATACAGTTCCTGCGTCGGGTATTTCGGTTCGACGGACTCGCGCAGCGCCATCTGCTGCGGCTTGGTGCGGTTCAGGTTCGAGACGATGGTGCGCGCCAGCGATAGCGCATGCAGATCGTTCTGCGCCAGGTGGTCGACCACGCCGGACAAGCGCGTGTGCACGTCGCCGCCACCCAGGTCTTCAGCCGTCACTACTTCACCGGTGGCCGCTTTCACCAGCGGCGGGCCGCCGAGGAAAATCGTGCCCTGCTCCTTGACGATGATCGATTCATCGCTCATGGCCGGCACGTAGGCCCCGCCGGCCGTGCAAGAACCCATCACGACGGCGATCTGCGGGATGCCCTTGGCCGACAGATTTGCCTGGTTGTAGAAGATGCGGCCGAAATGGTCGCGGTCCGGGAAGACGTCGTCCTGGTTCGGCAGATTGGCGCCGCCCGAGTCGACCAGGTAAATGCACGGCAGGTTGTTCTGGTCGGCGATTTCCTGGGCGCGCAAGTGTTTTTTCACCGTCATCGGGTAATACGTGCCGCCCTTGACTGTCGCGTCGTTACACACGATGACGCATTCCTGGCCCGAGACCCTGCCGATGCCGGTGATGATGCCGGCGGCGGGCGCCGCATCGACGCCCTTGGCGTCCTGGTACATGGCGTAAGCCGCCATCTGGGAAAACTCGAGGAAGGGCGTGCCGGGATCGAGCAGCATCTGCACTCTGTCGCGCGGCAGTAGTTTGCCGCGCGCCAGGTGCTTGGCGGCAGCCGCTTCGCCGCCGCCGGCCGCGATCTTTTCCACCTTGTCACGCAAATCGTCGACGATGGCTTGCATGGCCGCGGCATTGGCCTTGAAATCTTCACTGCGCGGATTGAGTTTGCTTTCGATGTGCGGCATTGCGGTTCCTTTTTATTATCGCCCGGTCTCTCGGGTCGCGCTATTCGGGAAAACTGCCGTCGAGATAAAACCAGCGCAGGGCGCCATCACCGCTCTTGTCCGCCTCGCGCACGAAGCGGCTCACTTCATGCAGGCGGTGCGCGCGGCCGTTGACCTTGTAGCGGGCCACGAATTCGACAGTGTCGCGGTGTATCTCTTCGGTTTGATCGTCTGATTCTGCTTTACGTTGACGTAAACGTAAAGCAGATTTTACCTCAAGTCCCAGCCAGTGGACTTTTTCTTCTTCGGCAAATAAAGCGTCGGTGGGACGGGTGCTGGCATGCCAGGTGGCAAGCAGATATGGCTCGTCGCGCAAGGTAAACGCCGTGTAGCGCGAACGCATCAGGATTTCGGCCGTGGGCGGCAAGACGTCGCCCGCGATATACGGGCCGCAGCAGCTGGCGTAGGAGGCGCCGCCACAGGGGCAGGCGGCAGATGTCGAGGGTGTGGGCATGCGCTGGCAAATAGGGGAACTGAAAAGTTCCGCAATTATCCGCCATAACGGCGGCGCCGGTCGCCGCTGCCGCCAGTCCGCCTATTTTTGAGGCGCGAGGAAGTCCAGCGCGAACGGCGGCGCCTTGCCGGCCATCAGGTCGGCCAGGATGCGCGCCGTGCCGGCGGCAAAGGTAAAGCCCAGCGGGCCATGGCCCACGTTCAGCCACAAGTTCGCCACTTTGCTGGCGCCCACCAGCGGCGCGCTGTTCGGCGTGGCGGGGCGCAGGCCGGCCCAGGCCGTGGCCTGATCGTAATCGGCGCCGTGCGGCATGGCTTCGCGCGCCAGCCGCGTCAGACCGGCGATGCGGCCCCAGTCGATACTGTTGTCGGCGCCCACCATATCGACCATGGCGGCCACGCGCAGGTCGCCACCGATGCGCGCATACAGCACCTTGCGTTCGAAATCCGTGATGCTGATCTCGGGCGCACGGTGCTGGGCGCGGATGGGCGCCGTCAGGCTGTAGCCCTTCAGCGGGTACAGGGGCAGGTAAATGCCTGCCGTGGCGGCCAGGTCGCGGCTCTGGATGCCGGCCGCCAGCACATAGTGATCCGCCTGCAGCAAGCCCAGGCTGGTGTCGACGCCCGTGATCCTGCCCTTGTGCGTGACGAGGCGGCGCGCCTCGCCTTTTAACAAGAGCGAACAATTCGGGTGCTGCAGCAGGCGCGTTTCCAGCGCCAGGCAAAAGGCGTGGCAATCGGCCACCGCTTCGCCCTGCGTAAAGATGCCGCCCGCCAGGGAACCCTGCAAGGCGGCCAGCGCCGGTTCGCGCTGCACGGCTTCCAGCGGCGACAAGACGATGCGCGCCTCTTCCGATTCGGGCCGCGCCACGGCACGCTGGAAGATGGCGGGCGAGCGGTAGACGATGAGTTTACCCGCATCGCGCCGCGCATACGCTTCCGGCGGCACGGTCAATTCCAGATGGGCCATGCCGGCGCGGCTCCATTCTCCCAGTTGCAGCAGCTTGGCCGTCGTGCGGGCATTGCTGGCGCTGTTGCAATTGCGCAGGAAGCTGGCCAACCAGCGCCATTGGCGCCAGTCGGCCTCGGGACGGAAGCGCAGCGGACCGTCTTTCTGCAGCAGCCATTGCAGGGCCTTGAAGGGCACGCCCGCGTCCGCCAGCGGTGCCACATAGCGATAGCTGAGCTGGCCGCCATTGCGGTAGCTGGCGGCGATCGCCACCTGTTCATTGCGCTCCAATAAGGTGACCTTGTAGCCGGCCTCGGCCAGCCACCAGGCCGATGTCAGACCGACGACGCCGCCGCCGATGATGATGACTTGTTGCTGCATGTTGCCTCGCTGCGTTGCGCTCCCATGGTGCGGGAGCATTCGGGAAGAGCTTAGAGGCTGGCCGCCAACGCAGCCAATGAAACATCATGGTGCAGCCATAACTTTCAGGAATGCACCATTTCAATGCAAGGATGGATTGTTGTCCATCGCACCACGGTATAGGGTGGTGAGTATCCGTTCCTCGCTGCGCCCCATGGCGGAATACGTGCCAGGGTACTGTTCGGGATCGCTGCCCGTGCCGCCCACCAGCATCACCATGCCGTTTTTTTTCTGGAAATCGAGCACGAAGGCGGAGACGAGGCCATACGCGTCGCCCAGGTGGCCCACGGCCGTGAAGCTGGCGCCCTCGACCAGATGGTTGCCCTGCCCCGCCACCGCATCGAACTGCTGGTTGCCCAGGCCCCAGGCGCGGTACAGGCCCCGCTCGCTGTCGCCATTGCCGCCATCGGGCGCCAGCTGCCATTGGCGGCCAAACATCAGGGCGATGCTGGCCGGCTGCAACAGTTGCTGATGTTGATAGCGGCCGCCGTCGAGCAGCATCTGCATGACCTTGCCCAGTCCTGCGGCGGAAATGCGCAAGCCGCCCGTGGGACTGAAGACGGTGGCATTGCTGCCGATCACATAGCTGGCCAGGGCAGTCGGTGGACGCTGGTAAAAATCGTCGGCTTGCGCGATCCACGGGCCTTGCGGCTGCCACACTTCTGTCTCGAGCGTGCGCTTGCGGTACAGCGTGGCCGTGTTCGCCACGTCTTGCGCCGAAAATGCCGCCGGGTGATAGCCGCCGCGCACGTCGAGGGGATCGAGCAGCAAGCGCCGCATCAGCAGATCGAAGCGCTCTCCCGTGACTTTTTCCATCACGGTGCCGATCACGCCCCAATTCAGGTTGGCGTACGTAAAATAGCGGCCCGGCGCGGCGGTCGCATCCCACATCGTATCGCCGCCGGCCGTAAACACGTCGCGCAGGCTGCGTTCCGGCCCCCAGGAATAGCCGCCCGCGTCGCGCAGCGAGGAGGTGTGGCTGAGCAGGCTGCGCAAGGTCAGCGCTTGCTGGGGGAAATGTGGGTTGCGCAGGGAAAAGCCCAGATAGATGCCCACGTCCTGGTCCAGGCTCAACTTGCCCTGCTCGACCAGCCGCATCAACCCCAGTGTGGTCATCATCTTCGAAACCGAGGCGATGCGGAACAGGGTGGCCGGCGTCACGGGCAAGCTGTCCGCCGGCGTGGCCCCGATGTGCCGGTAGCCAAATTGTTGCTCATACGACACCTTGCCGTGGCGTATGGCCAGCACGGACAGGCTGGCCAGCGGGTGGAGCGGATCATCGACGATGGCCGATAGCGTGGCATCGAGCGCGCGCTGCTGGTCGTTGCCGCCACCGGGCGGGGCGGCCAGTGCGCTCCAGGTCGTGCCCAGCAGCAGCAAGCCCAGCAAACCCGTCATTTTATTGTGCATGTTTCCCTGTTCACGGCGTAGTGGAGGCATCGCCAGCATAGGGCGGGATGCTTCACGACGCCAATGAAAATTGCTTATTTATCTATAATGCAAAGCTATACGTACGGTAAAACATTGTTTTTTTAAGTGTATAACCGTTATTTATGGCCATTTTCCATTTATTCATGGGTGGACGGGCCACGCACAAGCGCCATCGCTATTACACTAGGAGGACAAGGAGAACTGTATGAGCCAGACCAGCGTAGAACTCAAGGTCGATTTAAATGACAATTCGCCTTTATATATGCAGATCGCCCGCAAGCTGAGCGATGACGTACGCAACGGCCGCTACCAGGTAGACCAGGCCCTGCCATCCGAACGTACCCTGTCCGAACTGCTTGACGTATCGCGCGTGACCGCCCGCAAGGCCATCGACCAGCTCGTCGAGCAAGGCCTCGTCGTGCGCCGCCGTGGTTCGGGCAACTATATTGCCCCGCGCATCGAGCAGCCGCTGTCGAACCTGTCGAGCTTTTCCGAACAGCTGCAGCAGCGCGGCTACCGCCCCGGTTCGCGCTGGCTCAAGCGCGAAGTCGTCATTGCCAGCAGCGATGAACAGCTGAGCCTGGGCCTGGCGCAGAACACGAAGGTGGCGCGCCTGGAGCGCTTGCGCCTGGCCGACGACGTGGTGATGGCGTATGAAGTGAGCGTGTTGCCGTTCAGCGTGGTGCCGGACCCGGACGCCATGGGCGACTCGCTGTATGAATACTTGAGCAGCATCAAGAAGGCCCCCGTGCGCGCCTTGCAGCACATCCGCGCCATGAATGCGACGGACGTGCTGGCCAAGCAACTGGGCATCCCCGATGGCCAGGCCGTGCTGTTCATCACGCGCATTGCCTACCTGGAGACGGGTGAAGCGGTGGAACTCACGCATTCGTATTGCCGCAGCGACCATTACGATTTCGTGGCGGAAATGCGCCGCGCGCCGTAAACTTATTGCTCGAACAGGCGGATCATGGATTCCGCCACGCCGACGGACGACTCCCAGCTCATGCCGGTCACCAGTCGGCCATCGACCTCGACGTGGCTCTGTCCGCTGGCGCCGTGCCTGAAAATGCCGCCCTGGCGCTTGATGCTGCCTTCCGCCGAAAAGGGATAGGCCTTGTAGATCGGCGATTCCTTGTTGAGAAACGCATCGGGGAACGAGGTGAGCACCTTGCCCTGGATGAGGAAAGTACCGTCGCTGAGCTTCAGGTTCTTGATGCCCTCGGTGCCATGGCAGATGGCCGCGATCACCCCGCCTTGCTGTTCGTAGATACGCAAGGCGATGTCCTGCAGCGGCTTGTTGTCCGGGATGCCGACGATGGCCGCGCCGCCGCCGACGAAAGCCATGCCCGCATACTCGTCTGCCTTGACGTCGGCGACGGGTTTGGTATGGGCCAGTGCCCACATGAAATCACTGTTGTACAGATACTTCTTGAGCAGCGCGTCCGACGTGACGATCATTTCCAACGGAACGGCGCCACCTTCGGGACTGACGAAGTCGACCGCGTACCCCGCTTTGCGAAAGGCATCATAGGTATAGGCAAGCTCGGGGAAATTATTGCCTGCGTTAACTTTTGTGCCGGGATATTGATGCACGTTCGACACGACGAGCAGCACCTTGCGCGCATGGCGCGCGGCTGGCTCGCGATGGGCCGACTTGCTGACGATCTTCCAGTTGCCGGCGATCTTTTTCAAAAGGAAGACATCCACATAGCGGACCCCTTGTCGGGGAATGTGGATCTCGGCCTTGGCCGTGGCCACCTTGCCGTTCACCTCTACATTGATCAGCCGCCCGTGGCGCCCATTGAATTGCCCTTTTTTCTCATCGCTAAAGAGTTTGGCGTATTCCGGACCGCTCAACTCCCATTCCGCATCGTCTTTGCCGTCCAGGTAAAGGCGGGCGCTGGCATGGAAGGCCTGGTTGATCTCGCCCTGCACATTGAAGCTGGTGCCATGCAGATACAAGCGCACGGTTTCCTGGATGGCATGTTCGTCCTGGTCCGCGGTGGCGGCGGTGCTGACGGCGGTGATGCCAAGCAGGCAACAGGCGAGTACGGTTCGCACTAAAAACTGGATCATGGTTTTACCCTGCATGAAGAATTTCGTTTATCGGAGCAACGACTATTTCAGATCGCTGGTGGTCGATAATTTAGCGAAGTGCAGGGGGAATGGATGTCGCCAAACAGGATGTCAGACTCCGGAATGGCGATTCCGGAGCGGTTTTACGCGGAAACGGCCGGGACGGCCTGGCTGGATTGGGCCCGGAAGCTGGCGGGAGTCTGCCCAGCCACTTTCTTGAAGGTCGAGTAGAAGGTGGAACTGGAATTGAACCCGCAGCGCTCGGCAACGGTATCCATGTTCAGTTGCGGCTCGCCCGTCAATACCTGTTTCGCTTCAGCGATACGGTATTCGTTGACGTAGGTGTTGAAACTCTTGCCCAGCTTGTCATTGAGTACCTGCGACACCTGCGCCTGCGTGCATCCGGCCCGCTTGGCCAGTTGGGCCAGGGTCAGATTCGGATTCAGATAGGATTTCTGCCCGCTCATCTGTTGTTCCAGTGCAGCGAGCACGGCAAGCGCATCGTCGTGCGTCAGGCGGCTATGCTGGTACTTCTGTTTTGGCTCGGCAGGCGTCGAGGTTTCTTTTCTCAGCAGAAAAACCATGACCGCGACATGCAGCGAGAAGGTGAACGACAAGGCACCGACGATATAGGACGTGAACGGCGTGCTCGCGTACGCCGCCAGCATGACACAGCTGCCTGCAAAGACGCTCAGCAGGAGCACGTTGCTGGTCGCCATCCGTTGTCCGTCGTTCAACCATGTCCGGCGGCTTTGCCAGAACAGCCGGGCGGCCGCCAGCAGGTAGCCTAGCCAGAACACATGAATGGCATGACTCGACAGGTTCCACACAGAACGATACGCGGCATACGGAAAGGCAACGCCAATGCCAATGAGCAGGAAGGACAAGCCGAGATGCCATCGCCATTGTTGTCCAGCAGGCAATTGTCCGAGCCCGGCCAGAAAAGCGCGTACATAAAGATAGGTCAAGGGACCGATCAGCAGGCAGGCCGACAGACCCAGTTGGCGGAATTCGAGTGCGATCGCCGGGTTGAAGAAGAGGAAGGCGGATTTGGCGGTGCGCACCCCGACGGCCAGCAGCAATGCGCCGAGCAGGCAGTCGGCGAGGCAGCGAGGCCGGCGGCTGAAAAAATAGACGGCCAGAAAAATGCCGTTGATGGCGCCAAGGGCGCTAAACAGGAACAGCAATTGGCGAGCGATCATGGGGATGTCGTTGATGTTGGCGTCGAACCCAAGTATAGACACAAACGGAACCGTATCGAAGTACAAGTAGTACCCCCACGTTCCTGCACCAGCCATAAACTCCCGTTATGCCCGCCCGCCAACCTTTCATGGCTGATATTGCTCGTTGGTATTAAACTGGTTTCACCTTCAACCATGTTCTAAAATCATGTTGAAAACTGAAACCCCGAGCCGGCGGCATCCGGATCTGGACCTCTATCCGGTGGAGCAACTGGTGGCGGCGCTGGTCGATGACCAGTTCTGGGCCGTCGAGGCCGTACGGCTGGCGTCGCCCGACATCGCCGCCGCCATCACGGCCGCCCTGCCCCGCATCGCGGCCGGTGGACGGCTGCTGTACGTGGGTGCGGGCACGTCCGGCCGCCTGGGCGTGCTCGACAGCGTTGAACTCAATCCCACGTTTTCCTGGCCGCCCGAGCGTGCCGTCGCCATCCTGGCCGGCGGCGCGGGCGCCATGTTTACGGCTGTGGAAGGCGCGGAAGACGATTTGCAGCAAGGCGAGGCTGACTTGCTGGCCCTGCAGCCGCACGTCAACGACGTGGTGATCTTGCTGGCCGCTTCCGGCGCCACGCCGTATGTGCTGGGCGCCTTGCTGGCCGCGCGCCAGGCGGGCGCCTTGACGATAGGCATCGCCAACAATGTGGATGCCCCCGTGGCGCACGAGGCGCAATGCGGCATCGTGCTCGACACGGGTACGGAAGTCATATCCGGCAGCACGCGCCTGAAAGCGGGTACGGCGCAAAAAATCACCTTGAACACGATTTCCAGCGCCCTGATGGTCGGTTTGCATAAAACTTACGGAAACTTGATGGTAGACTTGAAGCCGACCAACGCCAAACTGATCTGGCGGGCGGTGCGTCTGACCATGCACGCCACCGGCGCCAGCGAAGTGCAGGCCAGAACCGTGCTGGAGCAATGCCACTATCACGTCAAGGTGGCGATTGTTGCCTTGATCAAAAAAATCAACACAAACCAGGCACAGGCATTGTTGGCCGGCGCGAACGGCAGTGTGCGGGCGGCACTGGCGGCGTGATCCGATGGCACGGCATTCTTCTGTCTGGGAGACAAAGAAGGATGTATGGAGCTAGTGAAACAAACCGCCGCAGCGCGCGCAAATAAGCCGTCAAATAAGCCGTGGCTGTGGATCCCTTCCCTGTATTTCGGCCAGGGCATTCCCTATGTAGTGGTCATGACCTTGTCCGTGATCATGTACAAGAACTACGGTTTCAGTAATACCGATATCGCGCTGTATACGAGTTGGTTGTACTTGCCGTGGGTCATCAAGCCGCTGTGGTCGCCCTTCATCGATATGTACCGCACCAAGCGCTTCTGGATCGTCGGCTTGCAGCTGGTGATCGGCGCCGCGCTGGCGCTGGTGGCCCTGACGACCTCCTTGCCGCACTTCTTCCAGATCAGCCTGGCCATCTTCTGGCTGATGGCTTTCAGTTCCGCCACGCATGACATCGCCGCTGATGGCTTTTATATGCTGGGCCTGGAAGAGCACCAGCAGGCGGCCTTTGTCGGCGTGCGCAGCACGTTTTACCGCCTGGCGATGATCGCCGGCCAGGGCGGCCTCGTGTATCTGGCCGGCTATTTGACGCATGCGACGGGCAATGTGCAGCTGGCCTGGTCCGTCGTGTTTGCGATTTTGGCGGGCCTGTTCATCGCCCTCTTCCTGTACCACTATTTTGTCTTGCCGAAACCGAAGGACGACCGCCCCAGCATCCAGGGCGCCGGTGTTTCTCCCTTGCAGGAGTTCATCGCCACCTTTGCTTCCTTCTTCAAGAAAAAGGACATTGTCGTCATCCTGGGCTTTTTGCTGCTGTTCCGCCTCGGCGAAGCGCAACTGCTCAAGCTGGCCGCGCCCTTCCTGCTCGACCCTGTCGCCAAGGGCGGCCTGGGCCTCAGCACGGAACAGGTGGGCCTCGTCTACGGCACCATCGGCGTGATCGCCCTGACCCTGGGCGGCTTGCTGGGCGGATTCATCATTTCCCGCTTCGGCTTGAAACGCTGCCTGTGGATCATGGTGTTGTCCGTCCACCTGCCGGACCTGGTGTTTGTCTATCTGGCCAGCGCCTTGCCCAGCAGCATCTATGTGATCGCTGGTGGTATTGCGTTGGAGCAATTCGGCTATGGCTTCGGTTTCGCATCCTATATGTTGTACATGATCATGGTCTCCGATGGCGCGCATAAAACGGCCCATTACGCGATCTGCACGGGTTTCATGGCCCTGGGCATGATGTTGCCGGGCATGGCCAGCGGCTGGATCCAGCAAATGCTTGGCTACCAGCACTTCTTTATCTGGGTCTGCATCGCTACCATTCCTGCTTTCATCATGGCCGCGCTGGTCAAGATCGATCCCGAATTCGGCAAGAAGGCCGAGGCCTGATTCTTTTGAACCGTGCGCCCGCATGGATGGCGGGCGCACAGTAAAATGCCCGCACCGATAGACCTGCGCTTCACCACTGCAAGGAATTGTTTTGTTGTCTACTTTTAAAAAACGCCTGGGCGCCAGCGCCGGCGTATTGGCCGCGCTGGCCACCGCCACATTGCTCAGCAGCTGTACCAGCACCAGGATCCCCTCCGCAGCGACGCCGGGCGAAGCGGGTTTGCCGGCCGTGCCGCCCGTGCAGCACATCACGGGTGAAGTGCCGCCGCCGGCGCCGCGCGAATTCCGCGCCGCCTGGGTCTCGACGGTGGCCAATATCGACTGGCCCAGCCGCAGCAATTTACCGGTCGCCAAGCAGCAAGCGGAAGCGCTGGCCATTCTCGACCGTGCCAAGTCCCTGAATCTGAACGCGATTGTGCTGCAAGTGCGCCCTAGCGCCGACACGATTTACCCGTCGCAGCTGGAGCCGTGGTCGGAATACCTGACCGGCAAGCAAGGCCAGCCGCCATTGCCCCTGTATGACCCGCTGGCCTTCTGGGTGGCCCAGGCGCATGCGCGCGGCCTGGAATTGCATGCCTGGTTCAATCCATACCGGGCCCGTCACGCGACGGCCAAGTCGCCGCTGGCGCGCGACAGTTTCGCTTCCACCAACCCGGCATCCGTCAAGCAATACGGCCGCTACCTGTGGATGGATCCGGGCGACGCCGCCGCCTCCAAGCACACGACGGACGTGGTGCTCGACGTGGTGCGCCGCTACGATATCGATGGCGTGCACATCGACGATTACTTTTACCCGTACCCGATCGACGCGCCTGGCGCCGGTGCGGGGGCCGAAACAGCCGCGCTGGACGCGGGCAATGGCGGCGCCAAGCGTGAACTGCCGTTTCCCGATGAGCCTTCCTGGCAGCAATATCTGCTGGCCGGCGGCCAGCTGGACCGCGCTTCCTGGCGCCGCCAGAACGTCAACCAGCTGATCGAGGCTCTGTATACAGGCATCCACCGCGAAAAGAGCTGGGTGCGCTTTGGCATCAGCCCGTTCGGCATCGGCCGTCCGGACCGCCGCCCTGCCGGCATCGTCGGCTTCAGCCAGTACGATAAATTGTATGCGGATGCGGAATTGTGGCTGGCCAAGGGCTGGCTCGATTATCTGTCGCCGCAGCTGTACTGGCCCGTGGCGCAGGCGCCGCAAGCGTTTGGCGTGCTGCTCGACTATTGGCTGGCGCAAAACCCGTATGGCCGCCATGTTTGGCCTGGCCTGTACACGAGCCGTATCGACAATTCCGCCAAGTCCTTCACGCCGCAAGAGATCATCAAGCAAATCGAAGTGACGCGCACGCGCCCCGGCGCGAATGGACAAGTGCATTTCAGCATGGTGCCCCTGATGCAGAACCGCAAGGGTGTTAGCGAGCAACTCAAGGCGAGCGTGTATCAAAGCCCTGCCCTGATTCCCGCCACGCCATGGCTGGGCAAGGAAGCACCGGGTACGCCCGTGCTGGCCTTGCGCCGCGATTCCACCAGCCTGAACGTCAAATTGACGGCGGGCGGGGGCAAACCCGTGGCGCAGTACGCGGTCTGGGCCCGCTACGGCGAAGACTGGCGCTTTACCGTGGTCACGGGCGTGCAAGGCGAACTGACCCTGGTCGACGATGCCATTGGTAAAGTCAATGCGGTGGTGGTCAGCGCCGTGGACCGCCTCGGCAATGAAAGCCCCCGCGTCACCGTGCGCGCACCGTTTACGGTCGTCGCCAAGTAATTTTGCCGGTTTACCGGCAATCCATAACCTGCAGGCATGAAACATGCGCAAGCTTTCATGCCTGCAAGCTCCGCTTGGCTTTACACTCATGCCATGATTTCCTTCCCTGCAATCAATACTGACATGGCCGTACTCGGGCTGGGCATCGACGCGGGCGGCACGCAAACGCGCTGGGCTTTGGCCGGCGCGGATGGCGCCATCGTGGCGGACGGGGCCGTGGAAGGCTTGTCTGCCTTGCAAATGAGCAGCGAAGCGGGCCGCGCAGCCGTGCACGCCACGTTTGCGAAACTGTCTCAGGCTGTGCTGGCCATTGGCCAGCCGCGCGCCGTGGTGGCTGGCCTGACGGGCTTTGGCGGCGACGATGTGACGCTGGCGCACATGCTGGCGGAGTTGCTGGCGCTGGACGCCGTCGACGTCCGCTTGGGCAACGATATCGATATCGCCTATCGCGACAGTTTTGAACCAGGCGAAGGCTATCTGGTCTACGCTGGCACGGGCTCGATTGCGGCCTGGATCGATGCGGAGGGCGTGTTTCACCGCGCGGGCGGGCGCGGCGTGCTGCTCGACGATGGCGGCGGCGGTTACTGGATCGCGCGCGAAGCTTTGCGCCACATCTGGCGCCGAGAAGACGAGGCACCCGGCAGCTGGCAAAGGTCTCCCATGGCCGAGGCCGTGTTTGCGCAACTGGGCGGCAGCGACTGGTCATTGTCGCGCGCCTTCATGTATGGCCAGGACCGGGGCGCCATCGGCCGGCTGGCGCTGGCCGTGGCCGCCAGTGCCGATGCCGACCCGTTGGCGCTGGACATCTTGCAGCGCGCGGGACAGGAACTGGCGCGCCTGGCCATGGCACTGGTATCGCGCCATGGTCCGCGTCCCGTGGTGCTGGCCGGCCGCGCGGCGCAGTTGCACCCGGCCATCGCGTCAGCCATGCGCGCCGCTTTGCCTGTATCGTTGACGATGGAACAGAAAGTTGCCCGTCCACATGACGCGGCGGCCAGGATAGCCGTCAAGGCGGCGGTCAATACACAGGCCAATACTGAACATTTTATTAACCCGAACACGGATCTTTCATGAAAAAAATCGCCCTCGCCCTGCTGGTGGCCCTGCTCTCCGCCTGTACCACGCCCGCGCCGCACCTCGACCATAGCTTGAACGCGCGCAGCCAGAGCCCGCGCGTGAAATTCATCGTCATCCATTACACGGTCAGCGACCTGCCCCGTTCGATCAAGATCCTGACGGAACAAGTGGTCAGCAGCCATTATTTGCTGACGGACACGGACAAGCCGAAGTTTTACGTGCTGGTCGACGAATCGCGCCAGGCCAATCACGCGGGTGTGAGTAACTGGAAGACTTATACACAGTTGAATGTCAGCTCGATCGGTATCGAGATCGTCAACCCTGGCTACAAGGACACGCCGGAAGGCCGCCTCTGGTATCCGTTTCCCCAGGCACAGATCGATGAGCTGATTCCACTGCTGAAAGATATCCAGGCCCGCTACAACATCGCGCCTGAAAATATCCTCGGCCATAACGAGATCGCCCCGCAGCGCAAGCAGGACCCGGGTCCGTTGTTCCCATGGCGCCAGCTGGCCGATGCGGGCCTGATCGTCTGGCCCGATGCGAACCGTGTTGCCGCGCAGCGCCTCATTTTTGAGCAGCAAGTACCGGACGCCGTCTGGTTCCAGAAAAAGCTGGCCCAGCACGGCTATGCGACGCCGAACACGGGCGTCTTCGACGAAGCGACGCGCAATGTGCTGATCGCCTTCCAGATGAAATACCGCAACACCTTGTTCGATGGCACGCCCGATGGCGAAACGGCGGCCCTGCTGGAAGTGCTGACGACGCCGGCCCCGGCTGTTGTTGCAAAGTAGCATAGCCGTTCCAGCCCATGACTTTTTCTTATATGCTGAACGTTGACGGCCCAGGCGGCCACGGCAAGGTAAAGGAATAGCTCATGCGGCTGCGTCATATCGAAGTGTTTCACGCGATCATGCAAGTTGGCACCATCAGCGGCGCCGCCCAGGTGCTGCATATCTCGCAGCCGGCCGTGACCAAGGTCTTGCAGCATTGCGAGTTGCAACTGGGCATGCCGCTGTTCGAGCGCGTGCGGGGCAAGCTGTACCCGAAACCCGAGGCGCACCGCCTGTTTGTCGAGACGGAAAAGCTCAACCGCGATTTATTGGGCATCCGCCGCCTGGCGGCCAGCCTGAAGGGGCATGCGGTGGAAACCATCCGCCTGGTCTCCACGCCGACGATTGCCATCAGCGTCTTGCCGTTTGCCATGACGGAATGGCGACGCGACTTTCCCCACACGCGTTGCCAGCTGGCTACCCACCACACGGGAGAGATCGTCAATACCTTGCGCCTCGGTGAAGCGGACCTGGCCGTGTCGCTGCAAGACCCGCGCCATCCGGGCATCGTGGCCGAACCGATCGCGCAGGGCGTCATGACGGTGATCGCGCCGGCCGGCACCTGGCGCGCGGCCGATTGCGGCACCCCGTTGACGGCGCATGGCCTGAACGGCGAGCTGATCGGCCATACGGACAACGATCCGCTAGGCGAATTGGTGATCGCCGCCTGCGAGGCGCAGGATATCCACCCCGTGTTTTCCACCGTAGTGCAAACTTATCAAATCGCCCGTTCGCTGGTGGAAGCGGGCGCCGGCATGGCCGTGGTCGATCCGTTTACGGCCGCGTCCGGCTCGCCCGAGCGGCTGCAGCGCCGTCCCTGGGCGCCCACGATACCGATCCAACTGTATTTATTGACGGCGAGCCATTCGCCGCTGTCGCATGGCGCGCGGCGCCTGGCCGACAGCATCGGCGTGGCGGCGCGCAATTGCCTGGAAAGAGGAGTCTGATGTCTGTTGCAAGTTTGCAATTGGAAGCGGTCGGCAGCGATCTGCAATTTCGTCATCTGAGCAGCATCGCCGGCATCGCCGTCGATTTGCGCTATGCCACGCCCGACAATTTTGTCGGCCGCGACTTATACAGCCCCATCGATTGCGCCTGGCTGCACCGCGATGCGGCAGTGGCGCTGGAGAAAGCCGTGGCGTGGCTGGCCGAGCGGCGGCCCGATCATCATTTATTGGTACTCGACGCCCTGCGTCCGCAACGGGTGCAGCAGCAACTATGGGATGCGCTGCAGGGAACGGAGTTGCTCGGCTACATCGCCGAGCCATCGCGTGGCTCGATCCACTCGTTCGGCATGGCGCTCGACATCACCATCGTCGGCCCGGATGGGCAGGAACTGGACATGGGCACGGGTTTTGATGACCTGAGTGAGCGCTCGCATCCAGCGCTGGAGCTGGTGATGCGGGAAAGGGGAGAAATTACGGAGCAGCAAGTGGACAATCGCCGATTGTTGCGCGACGCCATGTTCCAGGCGGGCTTCTTTGGCATCAACAGCGAATGGTGGCATTTCGATTGCGGCGACCGGGTGCTGGTGCGCCAGACCTACACCCGGGTACTCTGATTAAAAGACTTTCAAACCCTTCAGCATCACGATCAGGATCAGCACGGGCGAGATAAAGCGCAGCAGGAACAGCAGCACATGTGCCAGTTGTCTGTTCTGCAACTGGCCGTGATTGCTGATCGCATCGATGAAATGCTGCTTGCCCCAGGCCCAGCCTGTAAACAAGGCAATCGCGATGCCGCCCACGGGCAAGAAGATATTCGATGAGACGAAGTCGAACAGATCAAACATATTCAAATCAAACAGCTTGAAGTCCGCCAGGGTGCTGTTACTCAGCGCGCACACGGAACCGAGCACGGCCAGCAGCAGCATGGTCACGACCGTTGCCTTGGTGCGTGTCCAGCCGAAGCGTTCATGGAAAATCACCACGGGCACTTCCATCAGCGACAGCATCGCGCCCGTGGCGGCGACGGCGGCGAGGATAAAGAACACCACCATCAGCACTTGTCCCATGGGAATCTGCGAAAACACGGCCGGGATGGTGATGAATACCAGCGACGGTCCCGCGCTGGGCGCGAAACCGAACGTGAACACGGCGGGGAAGATGGCGATGCCGGCCAGCATCGATACACCGAGGTCGGCCGCCATCACGCGCAAGGTCGTGACGGGGATATTCTGGTCGTCGCGGAAATAGCTGCCGTAGGTCATCATCGTGCCCATGCCGACAGACAATTTAAAGAAGGCCAGGCCCATGGCTGTCAGCACGACGGAAGCTGTCAGCTTGGAAAAATCAGGACGGAACAGGAATGCCAGGCCTTCGCCCGCCTTATCGAGCGACAGGCTGACCGCGCAGAGCAGGAGCAGCAGCAGGAACAGCAGCGGCATGAGTTTCTTGGCGATCGCTTCGATGCCCTTGGTCACGCCCAGCATCAAGATGCCGCCGATAAACAGCAGCACGCCCCATTGCCACAACAGCGATTGCAGAGGATTGCTGATCAGGGAGGCGAAGGCCGCTTCCGTCACCAGTTTGTCGCTGCTGAGAATGGAGCCATCGATGGCCTTGGCAATATAGGCGAACACCCAGCCCACCACTTCCGAATAGAACGCGACGATCAGGAAGGCGGCGATCATGCCGATGACGCCGACCAGCCACCAGGGCTTGCCCTTCGGTGCCAACTGCTCCATGGTCGAGATGGGATTGACCTTGGCCCGGCGTCCGAGGGTGATTTCCGCGATCATCACAGGCAGTCCCACTAATAAGGTAGCGAGCAGATAGATGAGCAGGAAGCCGGCGCCGCCATTGGCGCCTGTCAGATAGGGGAACTTCCAGATGTTGCCGAGACCGACTGCGGAACCGAGGGTGGCGGCGAGTACGCCGAAGCCAGTGGTAAAGCCAGCCCGTTTCAGGGTCAGGCCTGATCCTTGAGCTTGTTGTTTCATGGTGAATCTTCTATGGTGGGACGCGAATTTGCGCTGAGGGGGCGAAATTGTAGCAGTTGGCCGCAAATACCCGGGAAAAGCCTTGCTACTCCCGGGGCGCTTTGCTATAGTTCGCCTCCCCAATGAGACGCAGTCACTGCGGCAGTTGAGGATCACCGGAAACGGCGATGAGTAGTAAAGAAGGAGTTGACGGATTTAGCGAAATGCTTCATACTCTTCCTTCTTCGCAGCTGACAAACACAACGCTTTGTCGATAGCGCGAAAGCAGTACCGAATACACTTCTTTAACAATTAACAGTCGATAAGTGTGGGCATTTGATGTAAGTGCAGCGTCAATCTTCGGATTGGCGTCTAACTTAAAATATCAAATGTTCACAAGAAATAATGAAATAGGATACTTCTTCGGAAGTAGCCTGTCAGTTTTTTGAGTGAGCGACCCGTCAGCAATGACGGTGCCGGTAAAACGGCAAAGTAACAGAGATTAAACTGAAGAGTTTGATCCTGGCTCAGATTGAACGCTGGCGGCATGCCTTACACATGCAAGTCGAACGGCAGCACGGAGCTTGCTCTGGTGGCGAGTGGCGAACGGGTGAGTAATATATCGGAACGTACCCTAGAGTGGGGGATAACGTAGCGAAAGTTACGCTAATACCGCATACGATCTAAGGATGAAAGTGGGGGATCGCAAGACCTCATGCTCGTGGAGCGGCCGATATCTGATTAGCTAGTTGGTAGGGTAAAAGCCTACCAAGGCATCGATCAGTAGCTGGTCTGAGAGGACGACCAGCCACACTGGAACTGAGACACGGTCCAGACTCCTACGGGAGGCAGCAGTGGGGAATTTTGGACAATGGGCGAAAGCCTGATCCAGCAATGCCGCGTGAGTGAAGAAGGCCTTCGGGTTGTAAAGCTCTTTTGTCAGGGAAGAAACGGTGAGAGCTAATATCTCTTGCTAATGACGGTACCTGAAGAATAAGCACCGGCTAACTACGTGCCAGCAGCCGCGGTAATACGTAGGGTGCAAGCGTTAATCGGAATTACTGGGCGTAAAGCGTGCGCAGGCGGTTTTGTAAGTCTGATGTGAAATCCCCGGGCTCAACCTGGGAATTGCATTGGAGACTGCAAGGCTAGAATCTGGCAGAGGGGGGTAGAATTCCACGTGTAGCAGTGAAATGCGTAGATATGTGGAGGAACACCGATGGCGAAGGCAGCCCCCTGGGTCAAGATTGACGCTCATGCACGAAAGCGTGGGGAGCAAACAGGATTAGATACCCTGGTAGTCCACGCCCTAAACGATGTCTACTAGTTGTCGGGTCTTAATTGACTTGGTAACGCAGCTAACGCGTGAAGTAGACCGCCTGGGGAGTACGGTCGCAAGATTAAAACTCAAAGGAATTGACGGGGACCCGCACAAGCGGTGGATGATGTGGATTAATTCGATGCAACGCGAAAAACCTTACCTACCCTTGACATGGCTGGAATCCCCGAGAGATTGGGGAGTGCTCGAAAGAGAACCAGTACACAGGTGCTGCATGGCTGTCGTCAGCTCGTGTCGTGAGATGTTGGGTTAAGTCCCGCAACGAGCGCAACCCTTGTCATTAGTTGCTACGAAAGGGCACTCTAATGAGACTGCCGGTGACAAACCGGAGGAAGGTGGGGATGACGTCAAGTCCTCATGGCCCTTATGGGTAGGGCTTCACACGTCATACAATGGTACATACAGAGCGCCGCCAACCCGCGAGGGGGAGCTAATCGCAGAAAGTGTATCGTAGTCCGGATTGTAGTCTGCAACTCGACTGCATGAAGTTGGAATCGCTAGTAATCGCGGATCAGCATGTCGCGGTGAATACGTTCCCGGGTCTTGTACACACCGCCCGTCACACCATGGGAGCGGGTTTTACCAGAAGTAGGTAGCTTAACCGCAAGGAGGGCGCTTACCACGGTAGGATTCGTGACTGGGGTGAAGTCGTAACAAGGTAGCCGTATCGGAAGGTGCGGCTGGATCACCTCCTTTCTAGAGTTTGCACGAATCATGTAAATGATTCACGCATCAAATGTTCACACTTATCGGCTGTTAAATGAAGAAGAAACAGTAGTCGTAGTAGTTCCGCGTTGGGGCTGTAGCTCAGCTGGTTAGAGCACCGTGTTGATAACGCGGGGGTCGTTGGTTCGAGTCCAACCAGCCCTACCAGTACAAATTCCCGGGGGATTAGCTCAGCTGGGAGAGCACCTGCTTTGCAAGCAGGGGGTCGTCGGTTCGATCCCGTCATCCTCCACCAAAGTTTTACTCGAAAGTGCAAATGTAAGCCAGTCAAACAGACCCGGTTTAGATTTGATCTTTTAGCGATCAAAGCTGTTTCGTTCTTTAACAATCTGGAAGAAGTAAAGATTATTTATTGATCGGTTTGCCGTAAAAAGCGAACCGATGGGTAATGATTGTATGTATCAACAAACAAGCAACAACGTTGTACTTTCTTATCCCTGTAGCGCTCTTTGATGACTTCGGTCTTCAGAGGCTAACGTTATAGGGACAAGCGAATAAGTGCACATGGTGGATGCCTTGGCGATTACAGGCGATGAAGGACGTAGTAGCTTGCGATAAGCTGCGGGGAGTGAGCAAACACACTTTGATCCGCAGATTTCCGAATGGGGCAACCCACCCTTTTAGGGTATTGCATACTGAATACATAGGTATGCAAGGCGAACGCGGCGAACTGAAACATCTAAGTAGCTGCAGGAAAAGAAATCAACCGAGATTCCCAAAGTAGCGGCGAGCGAAATGGGAAGAGCCTGTACGTGATAGTCGGACCGATAACAGAATCCTCTGGAAATAGGAGCCATAGTGGGTGATAGCCCCGTATGTGAAATCGGACCGGTGGTACTAAGCGTACGACAAGTAGGGCGGGACACGTGACATCCTGTCTGAATATGGGGGGACCATCCTCCAAGGCTAAATACTCGTAATCGACCGATAGTGAACCAGTACCGTGAGGGAAAGGCGAAAAGAACCCCGGAAGGGGAGTGAAATAGATCCTGAAACCGTGTGCATACAAACAGTAGGAGCGGACTTGTTCCGTGACTGCGTACCTTTTGTATAATGGGTCAGCGACTTACATTCAGTGGCAAGGTTAACCGCATAGGGAAGCCGTAGAGAAATCGAGTCCGAATAGGGCGATCAGTCGCTGGGTGTAGACCCGAAACCAAGTGATCTACTCATGGCCAGGATGAAGGTGCGGTAACACGCCCTGGAGGTCCGAACCCACTAATGTTGAAAAATTAGGGGATGAGCTGTGGGTAGGGGTGAAAGGCTAAACAAACTTGGAAATAGCTGGTTCTCTCCGAAAACTATTTAGGTAGTGCCTCAAGTATCACCATCGGGGGTAGAGCACTGTTATGGCTAGGGGGTCATTGCGACTTACCAAACCATTGCAAACTCCGAATACCGATGAGTGCGAGCTTGGGAGACAGACGTCGGGTGCTAACGTCCGGCGTCAAGAGGGAAACAACCCAGACCGCCAGCTAAGGTCCCAAAGATTGGCTAAGTGGAAAACGAAGTGGGAAGGCTAAAACAGTCAGGATGTTGGCTTAGAAGCAGCCATCATTTAAAGAAAGCGTAATAGCTCACTGATCGAGTCGTCCTGCGCGGAAGATGTAACGGGGCTAAGCCAGTCACCGAAGCTGCGGATATCTAGCAATAGATATGGTAGGAGAGCGTTCTGTAAGCCTGCGAAGGTGTCTTGTAAAGGATGCTGGAGGTATCAGAAGTGCGAATGCTGACATGAGTAGCGATAATGGGGGTGAAAAGCCTCCACGCCGTAAGCCCAAGGTTTCCTGTTCAACGTTCATCGGAGCAGGGTGAGTCGGCCCCTAAGGCGAGGCAGAGATGCGTAGCTGATGGGAAGCAGGTTAATATTCCTGCACCGTCGTATGATGCGATGGGGGGACGGATCGCGGAAGGTTGTCCAACTGTTGGAATAGTTGGTTTCTGTCTCATAGAAGGCGCTTAGGCAAATCCGGGCGCAGGATTCAAGGGGATGGGACGAGTGAACTTGTTCACGAAGCAATCGGAAGTGGTTCCAAGAAAAGCCTCTAAGCTTCAGTCATACGAGACCGTACCGCAAACCGACACAGGTGGGCGAGATGAGTATTCTAAGGCGCTTGAGAGAACTCGGGAGAAGGAACTCGGCAAATTGGTACCGTAACTTCGGGAAAAGGTACGCCCCGGTAGCTTGATTGGTTTACTCCATGAGGGTGAAAGGGTTGCAATAAACTGGTGGCTGCGACTGTTTAATAAAAACACAGCACTCTGCAAACACGAAAGTGGACGTATAGGGTGTGACGCCTGCCCGGTGCTGGAAGATTAAATGATGGGGTGCAAGCTCTTGATTGAAGTCCCAGTAAACGGCGGCCGTAACTATAACGGTCCTAAGGTAGCGAAATTCCTTGTCGGGTAAGTTCCGACCTGCACGAATGGCGTAACGATGGCCACACTGTCTCCTCCCGAGACTCAGCGAAGTTGAAATGTTTGTGATGATGCAATCTACCCGCGGCTAGACGGAAAGACCCCATGAACCTTTACTGTAGCTTTGCATTGGACTTTGAACCAATCTGTGTAGGATAGGTGGGAGGCTTTGAAGCGGGGACGCTAGTTCTCGTGGAGCCAACCTTGAAATACCACCCTGGTTTGTTTGAGGTTCTAACCTTGGTCCGTTATCCGGATCGGGGACAGTGCATGGTAGGCAGTTTGACTGGGGCGGTCTCCTCCTAAAGTGTAACGGAGGAGTTCGAAGGTACGCTAGATACGGTCGGACATCGTGTTGATAGTGCAATGGCATAAGCGTGCTTAACTGCGAGACTGACAAGTCGAGCAGGTACGAAAGTAGGACATAGTGATCCGGTGGTTCTGTATGGAAGGGCCATCGCTCAACGGATAAAAGGTACTCTGGGGATAACAGGCTGATTCCTCCCAAGAGTTCATATCGACGGGGGAGTTTGGCACCTCGATGTCGGCTCATCACATCCTGGGGCTGTAGCCGGTCCCAAGGGTATGGCTGTTCGCCATTTAAAGTGGTACGTGAGCTGGGTTTAAAACGTCGTGAGACAGTTTGGTCCCTATCTGCCGTGGGCGTTGGAAATTTGAAGGGGGCTGCTCCTAGTACGAGAGGACCGGAGTGGACGAACCTCTGGTGTACCGGTTGTCACGCCAGTGGCATTGCCGGGTAGCTAAGTTCGGAAGAGATAACCGCTGAAAGCATCTAAGCGGGAAACTTGCCTTGAGATGAGATTTCCCAGAGCCTTGAGCTCTTTGAAGGGTCGTTCGAGACCAGGACGTTGATAGGCTGGGTGTGGAAGTGCAGTAATGCATTAAGCTAACCAGTACTAATTGCCCGTACGGCTTGTCCCTATAACCTTAGCAGGTACAGAGGATAAGACGGTACAACGTTGCGTGTGTGTTGATACTACCAGTCATTACCCCAATCTTTGCTTCTTCCAGATTCAGGCTTTGTCGCTCCATCGAGGACAAATGCCAGTACAAGTTATGCCTGATGACCATAGCAAGTTGGTCCCACCCCTTCCCATCCCGAACAGGACCGTGAAACAACTTTGCGCCGATGATAGTGCTGCAACCAGTGTGAAAGTAGGTTATCGTCAGGCTTGTTATACGCAGTAAGAGAAAAACCCGTCAAGCAATTGGCGGGTTTTTTTCGTCTGGTGGTTTGTTGGGCGCACCCGATTCGTGCATGGTGTGGTGCAGAAAGTCAGGCACTGCTCAAAAACTATGCAGAAATGGGAGCTTTGCAGATCGTATGCAGGCTTTGTATGCAGGCACGGAAACTGCTCAAGGATTATGGCGCGCTGTTCATCACGGGATAGCACGCTCCATCCCACCTTGAGGAGTTGTCCATGAACCGTCGTTCGATCCTGTTGTCGCTGATCTTGTCCGCCACCGTACTTGCCGCACCGCTGACCCATGCCGAGGCGCTCGACGATATTCTCAAGGCCAAGGTCTTGCGCGTGGCCGTGCCCCAGGATTTCCCGCCTTTCGGATCGGTCGGCCCTGACATGAAACCCGTTGGCTACGACATTGACGTGGCCGCAATGCTGGCCAAAGGCCTTGGCGTCAAGCTGGAATTGGTGCCTGTGACCAGCGCCAATCGCATTCCTTACCTCAATACCAAAAAAGTCGACCTGGTTATTTCCAGTCTCGGTAAAAACCCGGAGCGTGAAAAAGTCATCGATTTCAGCGCAGCGTATGCGCCGTTCTTCAGCGGCGTATTCGGTGGTGCGGATCAGACGATCAGCAAGGCCGAGCAACTGGCAGGTAAAACCGTGGGCGTCACCCGCGGCGCCGTGGAAGATCTTGAACTGAGCAAGATTGCGCCGGCCAATACCACCATCAAGCGTTTTGAAGATAATAACGCGACCATTTCTGCTTTCCTGTCCGGCCAGGTGCCCTTGATTGCCACTGGCAACGTGGTGGCTGGCGCAATTGTCGAAAAACAGCCTGCCAAAAAACTCGAATTCAAATTCTTTATCAAAAATTCTCCATGCTACGTCGGCATCAATAAAAGCGAACCGAAGTTACTGGCGCAAATCAATACCATCCTGGCCAAGTCGAAAGAAGACGGCAGCCTCAATACCATCGCCCAGAAATGGCTGAAAACAACGCGTCCTGTCACCGCCCTGCTGTAACGGGTCAAGCGCACCATGGCATACACTTTTGATTTCAGCAGTATCTGGGAATACCGCGAGTACCTGTACAACGGCGTGATCGGCACCTTGCGTTTGACACTCGTTGGCACCGTGCTCGGTGTCGCCATCGGTATTCTTGGCGCCATCTCGCGTGCCTGGAAACTGCCCGTGCTGTTCCCGGTCTACACCGTGTATGTGGAGCTGATCCGCAACACGCCGTTCATCGTGCAGCTATTTTTTGTTTTCTTTGGCTTGCCCAGCCTCGGCATTCATTTGAGCGAGTGGCAGGCGGCAACGATTGCGATGGTGCTCAACCTGGGCGCCTATAGCACCGAGATCATCCGCGCCGGCGTAGAGTCTGTGCCGAAAGGCCATATCGAGGCCGCTTCGGCGCTGGCGATGTCGCGCTTCCAGATTTTTCGCTGCGTGATCCTGCGCCAGGCCTTGCTCAAGATGTGGCCAGCCTTGTCGAGCCAGATCGTGATCGTGATGCTGGGATCGTCCGTGTGTTCGCAAATTTCGGCCGAAGAGCTGACTTTTGGCGCCGGCTTCATTACCTCGCGTAACTTCCGCTCCTTCGAAGTGTATTTCGTCGTCACCATCATGTACTTTTTGCTGGCGGTCGGCGTGCGCCGCGCGTTGGGCCTGTTTGGCCGCTACGTGCTGGCAAGCAGAGCCACATGAGCGATTTTTCCCTGTGGGACATCATTCGCAACTTGCTGCTGGCGGGGCGCTGGACGGTCTTGCTGTCCTTGATCGCCTTTGTTTGCGGTGGCCTGGTCGGTATCGCCATCCTGATGATGCGCACCTCGAGCGCGCGGCTGCTGCGCAAGTTTGCTGTCATGTACATCGAGCTGTTCCAGGGCACGCCGCTGCTGATGCAATTGTTCCTGCTGTTCTTTGGCCTGTCGCTGACCGGCATGCAAGTGTCGCCCTGGCTGGCCGCCAGCGTGGCCCTGACCTTGTTTACCAGCGCCTACCTGGCGGAAATCTGGCGCGGTTGCGTCGAGGCGATTCCGCGCGGTCAGTGGGAAGCGTCTGCCAGCACGGCAATGACATATATAGAACAGATGCGCCACGTGATCTTGCCGCAGGCGTTGCGCATCGCCGTTGCACCGACGGTCGGATTTTCCGTGCAGGTCGTGAAAGCGACGGCGGTCACGTCCATTATTGGTTTTGTCGAGCTGACCAAGGCCGGCTCGATGATCAGCAACGCCACGTTTGCGCCCTTCACCGTGTATGGCCTGATCGCCCTGATGTATTTTTGCCTGTGTTTCCCGCTTTCGCTGTATGCCCGCCGCCTGGAAAGGAAAATCAATGTCTCTCGTTAGCATCAATGGATTGCACAAGCGCTTTGGTACGCATCATGTCCTCAAGGGCATCGACTTGCGCGTCAAGGAAGGCCAAGTGACGGCAGTGATCGGACGCAGTGGTTCGGGCAAGAGTACCTTGCTGCGCTCGATCAATGGACTCGAAAGTTTCGACGAAGGCTCGCTCGACGTCGATGGCGTGAGGGTCGCCGTCGGCCAGACCGATTTGCGCCAGTTGCGCCTGAAAGTCGGCATGGTGTTTCAGCAGTTCAATCTGTATCCGCATCTGACGGCCGGACAGAATGTGATGCTGGCGCCGACGGTGGTCAAAAAAATCGGCAAGCAGCAAGCAGAGGCGCTTGCGCGCGATGCGCTGGCAAAAGTCGGCCTTGCCGATCGCTTTCAGTCGTTTCCAGACCAGCTGTCGGGCGGCCAGCAGCAGCGTGTGGCAATCGCCCGGGCGCTGGCGATGCAGCCGAAAATACTGTTGTGCGATGAAATCACCTCGGCGCTCGACCCGGAACTGGTGAACGAAGTGCTGGCCGTGGTGCGCAAGCTGGCCGAAGATGGCATGACCTTGATCATGGTCACGCATGAAATGCGCTTCGCACGTGAGGTGGGCGATCAATTGGTGTTCATGCACCAGGGAAAAATCCATGAGCAGGGTGATCCGAAGACGCTGTTTGCCGCGCCGTCAACGCCGGAGCTGGCCAGTTTCATCAGTTCGGTTTCCTGATCGTTTTTGCCAAAGCCAGATCCCGCATGCTTGACCCCACTACACCAGCTGTTACCAACTCGTGCGAGGAGATCGCTGCGGATATTGCGGCGGCGATTATCGAACGCCGCTTGCCCTCTGGCACCAAGCTCAAGGAAGAGGCCCTGGCCCGCGTGTATTCGGTCAGTCGTACCAAGATCTGTGCGGCCTTGCTGATGCTGTCGAAGGATGAGCTCATCGAGATCATTCCGGAAAAGGGCGCTTGTGTGTGCAAGCTCAGTGAACGCGAGGCGCGCGAAATCTTTGCCGTGCGCCGCACGCTCGAGGCCTGTCTGGCGCGTGATTTCGTGACCATCGCCAAGGCCGACGATTATCGCCGCATCGATGCGCACCTTGCGCTGGAACGCCAGGCCCTGGCACAAAACGATCTGCCGCTGCGCGCCAGGTTGCTGGGTGACTTTCACATCCTGCTGGCCGATATCGTTGGTAATCTGGTGTTGAAGGAAATCTTGCGCAAACTGACGGCGCGGACCTCGCTGATCGCCATGCACCAGCAGTCCAGCGAAGACGCCAGTTGCTCATCGGATGAGCATGCGCTGTTCATCGAGGCGGCCAAGGCTGGCAATGCCGACGCTGCAGTCGGCATCATGTTGCATCATCTCGACCAGGTGCTCAAGGCGCTGCATGTTGATGCCCCGGAGTCTGTCGACAAGAAAAACCTGGTCAAAGCCCTGCTGGCCGCCTGAACAAAAACACGGATAGCGATTGAAAGCCCTTGCCAAGACTGGCGGGGCTTTGCTATAGTTCGCCTCCCCAATGAGACGCAGTCAAATGCGAGATAAAAGGGACAGTCTGAAAAGGCTGGGTAGTAAAAAGAAGGAGTTGACGGACGTAGCGAAATGCTTCATACTCTTCCTTCTTCGCAGCTGACAAACACAACGCTTTGTCGATAGCGCGAAAGCAGTACCGAATACAGTTCTTTAACAATTAACAGTCGATAAGTGTGGGCATTTGATGTAAGTGCAGCGTCAATCTTCGGATTGGCGTCTAACTTAAAATATCAAATGTTCACAAGAAATAATGAAATAGGATACTTCTTCGGAAGTAGCCTGTCAGTTTTTTGAGTGAGCGACCCGTCAGCAATGACGGTGCCGGTAAAACGGCAAAGTAACAGAGATTAAACTGAAGAGTTTGATCCTGGCTCAGATTGAACGCTGGCGGCATGCCTTACACATGCAAGTCGAACGGCAGCACGGAGCTTGCTCTGGTGGCGAGTGGCGAACGGGTGAGTAATATATCGGAACGTACCCTGGAGTGGGGGATAACGTAGCGAAAGTTACGCTAATACCGCATACGATCTAAGGATGAAAGTGGGGGATCGCAAGACCTCATGCTCGTGGAGCGGCCGATATCTGATTAGCTAGTTGGTAGGGTAAAAGCCTACCAAGGCATCGATCAGTAGCTGGTCTGAGAGGACGACCAGCCACACTGGAACTGAGACACGGTCCAGACTCCTACGGGAGGCAGCAGTGGGGAATTTTGGACAATGGGCGAAAGCCTGATCCAGCAATGCCGCGTGAGTGAAGAAGGCCTTCGGGTTGTAAAGCTCTTTTGTCAGGGAAGAAACGGTGAGAGCTAATATCTCTTGCTAATGACGGTACCTGAAGAATAAGCACCGGCTAACTACGTGCCAGCAGCCGCGGTAATACGTAGGGTGCAAGCGTTAATCGGAATTACTGGGCGTAAAGCGTGCGCAGGCGGTTTTGTAAGTCTGATGTGAAATCCCCGGGCTCAACCTGGGAATTGCATTGGAGACTGCAAGGCTAGAATCTGGCAGAGGGGGGTAGAATTCCACGTGTAGCAGTGAAATGCGTAGATATGTGGAGGAACACCGATGGCGAAGGCAGCCCCCTGGGTCAAGATTGACGCTCATGCACGAAAGCGTGGGGAGCAAACAGGATTAGATACCCTGGTAGTCCACGCCCTAAACGATGTCTACTAGTTGTCGGGTCTTAATTGACTTGGTAACGCAGCTAACGCGTGAAGTAGACCGCCTGGGGAGTACGGTCGCAAGATTAAAACTCAAAGGAATTGACGGGGACCCGCACAAGCGGTGGATGATGTGGATTAATTCGATGCAACGCGAAAAACCTTACCTACCCTTGACATGGCTGGAATCCTCGAGAGATTGAGGAGTGCTCGAAAGAGAACCAGTACACAGGTGCTGCATGGCTGTCGTCAGCTCGTGTCGTGAGATGTTGGGTTAAGTCCCGCAACGAGCGCAACCCTTGTCATTAGTTGCTACGAAAGGGCACTCTAATGAGACTGCCGGTGACAAACCGGAGGAAGGTGGGGATGACGTCAAGTCCTCATGGCCCTTATGGGTAGGGCTTCACACGTCATACAATGGTACATACAGAGCGCCGCCAACCCGCGAGGGGGAGCTAATCGCAGAAAGTGTATCGTAGTCCGGATTGTAGTCTGCAACTCGACTGCATGAAGTTGGAATCGCTAGTAATCGCGGATCAGCATGTCGCGGTGAATACGTTCCCGGGTCTTGTACACACCGCCCGTCACACCATGGGAGCGGGTTTTACCAGAAGTAGGTAGCTTAACCGTAAGGAGGGCGCTTACCACGGTAGGATTCGTGACTGGGGTGAAGTCGTAACAAGGTAGCCGTATCGGAAGGTGCGGCTGGATCACCTCCTTTCTAGAGTTTGCACGAATCATGTAAATGATTCACGCATCAAATGTTCACACTTATCGGCTGTTTAATTAAGAAGAAACAGTAGTCGTAGTAGTTCCGCGTTGGGGCTGTAGCTCAGCTGGTTAGAGCACCGTGTTGATAACGCGGGGGTCGTTGGTTCGAGTCCAACCAGCCCTACCAGTCATACCTAGGGGGATTAGCTCAGCTGGGAGAGCACCTGCTTTGCAAGCAGGGGGTCGTCGGTTCGATCCCGTCATCCTCCACCAAAGTTTTACTCGAAAGTGCAAACGTAAGCCGGTCAACAAGACTGTGGTTTAGGTTTGATCTTTTAGCGATCAAAGCTGTTTCGTTCTTTAACAATCTGGAAGAAGTAAAGATTATTTATTGATCAAGTCTATGCGTGCAGCAATGCATGAGGCGACTTGATGGGTAATGATTGTATGTATCAACAAACAAGCAACAACGTTGTACTTTCTTATCCCTGTAGCGCTCTTTGATGACTTCGGTTTTCAGAGGCTAACGTTATAGGGACAAGCGAATAAGTGCACATGGTGGATGCCTTGGCGATTACAGGCGATGAAGGACGTAGTAGCTTGCGATAAGCTGCGGGGAGTGAGCAAACACACTTTGATCCGCAGATTTCCGAATGGGGCAACCCACCCTTTTAGGGTATTGCATACTGAATACATAGGTATGCAAGGCGAACGCGGCGAACTGAAACATCTAAGTAGCTGCAGGAAAAGAAATCAACCGAGATTCCCAAAGTAGCGGCGAGCGAAATGGGAAGAGCCTGTACGTGATAGTCGGACCGATAACAGAATCCTCTGGAAATAGGAGCCATAGTGGGTGATAGCCCCGTATGTGAAATCGGACCGGTGGTACTAAGCGTACGACAAGTAGGGCGGGACACGTGACATCCTGTCTGAATATGGGGGGACCATCCTCCAAGGCTAAATACTCGTAATCGACCGATAGTGAACCAGTACCGTGAGGGAAAGGCGAAAAGAACCCCGGAAGGGGAGTGAAATAGATCCTGAAACCGTGTGCATACAAACAGTAGGAGCGGACTTGTTCCGTGACTGCGTACCTTTTGTATAATGGGTCAGCGACTTACATTCAGTGGCAAGGTTAACCGCATAGGGAAGCCGTAGAGAAATCGAGTCCGAATAGGGCGATCAGTCGCTGGGTGTAGACCCGAAACCAAGTGATCTACTCATGGCCAGGATGAAGGTGCGGTAACACGCCCTGGAGGTCCGAACCCACTAATGTTGAAAAATTAGGGGATGAGCTGTGGGTAGGGGTGAAAGGCTAAACAAACTTGGAAATAGCTGGTTCTCTCCGAAAACTATTTAGGTAGTGCCTCAAGTATCACCATCGGGGGTAGAGCACTGTTATGGCTAGGGGGTCATTGCGACTTACCAAACCATTGCAAACTCCGAATACCGATGAGTGCGAGCTTGGGAGACAGACGTCGGGTGCTAACGTCCGGCGTCAAGAGGGAAACAACCCAGACCGCCAGCTAAGGTCCCAAAGATTGGCTAAGTGGAAAACGAAGTGGGAAGGCTAAAACAGTCAGGATGTTGGCTTAGAAGCAGCCATCATTTAAAGAAAGCGTAATAGCTCACTGATCGAGTCGTCCTGCGCGGAAGATGTAACGGGGCTAAGCCAGTCACCGAAGCTGCGGATATCTAGCAATAGATATGGTAGGAGAGCGTTCTGTAAGCCTGCGAAGGTGTCTTGTAAAGGATGCTGGAGGTATCAGAAGTGCGAATGCTGACATGAGTAGCGATAATGGGGGTGAAAAGCCTCCACGCCGTAAGCCCAAGGTTTCCTGTTCAACGTTCATCGGAGCAGGGTGAGTCGGCCCCTAAGGCGAGGCAGAGATGCGTAGCTGATGGGAAGCAGGTTAATATTCCTGCACCGTCGTATGATGCGATGGGGGGACGGATCGCGGAAGGTTGTCTGACTGTTGGAATAGTCAGTTTCTGCTTCATAGAAGGCACTTAGGCAAATCCGGGTGCGGAATTCAAGGGAGTGGGACGAGTGCACTTGTGCACGAAGCAATCGGAAGTGGTTCCAAGAAAAGCCTCTAAGCTTCAGTCATACGAGACCGTACCGCAAACCGACACAGGTGGGCGAGATGAGTATTCTAAGGCGCTTGAGAGAACTCGGGAGAAGGAACTCGGCAAATTGGTACCGTAACTTCGGGAAAAGGTACGCCCCGGTAGCTTGATTGGTTTACTCCATGAGGGTGAAAGGGTTGCAATAAACTGGTGGCTGCGACTGTTTAATAAAAACACAGCACTCTGCAAACACGAAAGTGGACGTATAGGGTGTGACGCCTGCCCGGTGCTGGAAGATTAAATGATGGGGTGCAAGCTCTTGATTGAAGTCCCAGTAAACGGCGGCCGTAACTATAACGGTCCTAAGGTAGCGAAATTCCTTGTCGGGTAAGTTCCGACCTGCACGAATGGCGTAACGATGGCCACACTGTCTCCTCCCGAGACTCAGCGAAGTTGAAATGTTTGTGATGATGCAATCTACCCGCGGCTAGACGGAAAGACCCCATGAACCTTTACTGTAGCTTTGCATTGGACTTTGAACCAATCTGTGTAGGATAGGTGGGAGGCTTTGAAGCGGGGACGCTAGTTCTCGTGGAGCCAACCTTGAAATACCACCCTGGTTTGTTTGAGGTTCTAACCTTGGTCCGTTATCCGGATCGGGGACAGTGCATGGTAGGCAGTTTGACTGGGGCGGTCTCCTCCTAAAGTGTAACGGAGGAGTTCGAAGGTACGCTAGATACGGTCGGACATCGTGTTGATAGTGCAATGGCATAAGCGTGCTTAACTGCGAGACTGACAAGTCGAGCAGGTACGAAAGTAGGACATAGTGATCCGGTGGTTCTGTATGGAAGGGCCATCGCTCAACGGATAAAAGGTACTCTGGGGATAACAGGCTGATTCCTCCCAAGAGTTCATATCGACGGGGGAGTTTGGCACCTCGATGTCGGCTCATCACATCCTGGGGCTGTAGCCGGTCCCAAGGGTATGGCTGTTCGCCATTTAAAGTGGTACGTGAGCTGGGTTTAAAACGTCGTGAGACAGTTTGGTCCCTATCTGCCGTGGGCGTTGGAAATTTGAAGGGGGCTGCTCCTAGTACGAGAGGACCGGAGTGGACGAACCTCTGGTGTACCGGTTGTCACGCCAGTGGCATTGCCGGGTAGCTAAGTTCGGAAGAGATAACCGCTGAAAGCATCTAAGCGGGAAACTTGCCTTGAGATGAGATTTCCCAGAGCCTTGAGCTCTTTGAAGGGTCGTTCGAGACCAGGACGTTGATAGGCTGGGTGTGGAAGTGCAGTAATGCATTAAGCTAACCAGTACTAATTGCCCGTACGGCTTGTCCCTATAACCTTAGCAGGTACAGAGGATAAGACGGTACAACGTTGCGTGTGTGTTGATACTACCAGTCATTACCCCAATCTTTGCTTCTTCCAGATTCAGGCTTTGTCGCTCCATCGAGGACAAATGCCAGTACAAGTTATGCCTGATGACCATAGCAAGTTGGTCCCACCCCTTCCCATCCCGAACAGGACCGTGAAACAACTTTGCGCCGATGATAGTGCTGCAACCAGTGTGAAAGTAGGTTATCGTCAGGCTTGTTATTCGAAAAAACCCCTTCCGGTGATCCGGTTGGGGTTTTTTTACGTCTGGGGTTTTTGTTGGGCGCCGCAGGTGGTGTCGGCTTACGCGCTGCGCGCTAAGCCGACCTACGTTTATTGGATGGCGGGTAGGTCGGATTAGCGTAGCGTAATCCGACAAGTCAGCAGCCAGGTGACAAACAGGTGACAAACGAAAAAAAGCAGCGCTACGCGCTGCCTTTCTGTCTTTGCTTCCCTTTATTGGCCGGCAACCACCGATGTGACGCCGCTCCTGGCGACCCACTCGATCAGCGCATCAACCGCCGCGCGGCCATTGCCGTTGCCCACCAGGTCGCTATTGATCATGGCGACCACCACGCACAGCTGGTTGTTGGCGTCGGGGACATAGCCGGCGATGGCCACCACATTCTTCAACGTTCCCGTCTTGATGCGGGCCCGTGCGGCGGCCGGGCTGTTCAACAGGCGCTTGCGCATGGTACCGTCTAGCGCGACGATGGGCAGGCTGGACTGGAACTCGGGTGCCCACGGACTTTGCTGCATCGCCTGCAGGACGCCGGCCATTTGCGCAGGCGCAATGCGTCCCGTGCGCGACAAGCCGGAACCGTTGTCGACCAGCATGCCCTGGGTGTCGATCTGATGCCGCTGGAACCATTCCTGGATCACTTGCCGCGCACGCGTGGCCGTGTCTTCCGGCACCGCCATGGCGACGGGGCGGCTGCCCAGCCAGCCATCGCTTTGCAAGCTGCCCAGGCTCAGGAACAGGGTGCGGGCCAGGGTATTGTCGGACGTCTTGTTGATATCGCGTAGCACTTCCGGCAAGGCGCGCGCCACGTGGTCGGCCAGCATGCGCGTGCCGACCGGTTCGGCCGTCGGCGGCAAGCCTGTTGCCGGCGCTTCGCGCACCGTGCCGGTGATCGTGCCGCCCAGGCGTTTCCAGGTCGCACGGAACAAGCGGTCCGCGTAATCATTACGATCAAGAACATTGATGCTGGTAGCCTTGCTGCAATTTTGCGGGAAGGTGCCATGCAGTATCACTTGCAGCTTGCCGCTCGCATCGCGCCGGTATTCGGGTGGGCGCCAGCCGTCTTCCCATCTGGCGCAACTGCCCTTGATCAGCTTCATGTCGCTCGTGACGCTGACGTTCTCGAGCGCCGGCTGCATCAGGATGCTCAATTGCCGGTCCGTCGAGTTGATATTGATATCGAGCAGATTAGTGTTCAGCAGCAAGGCATCGGGAATGACGTTGTAGCGGAACTCGGCCGATTCGTCGAACGGCGGCGCACCAATGTCGGGCCGGGCCGGCTGGAACAGCTGTCGGTCGAGGATCAGGTCGCCCTTGATTTTCACGATGCCTTGCGTGCGCAAGGTTTGCAGCATGTGCTCCAGCACGTTCGCATTGAAATCCGTGTCGGCGCCGCCGCGCAGGATCAAGTCGCCCTTCAGTACGCCATTGATGACGTCGGCGCTGGTGCGCAGTTCCGTGCGGCCGCGGAAGATGGGCCCGAGCTGCTCCAGGCCCACGGCCGTCGTCACCAGTTTCATGGTGGAGGCCGGCTGCATGCTGCGCTCGGCGCCATGCGACATCACCACCGTGTTGCCGCGCAGGACGATGGCGCCCATCGCGTCTTCGGGGATATTCGCGCTGCGCAGCAGCAGGCTGACGGATTCGGGCAATTGCGCGTGCGCAGTCGACAGGCCAAGACCCGCCAACAGTGCCGCCATCAGGACAGGACGTAACATGGTGCTCCTTAGTGGAAAAAGACGTAGGCGACAAAGACGGCGGTGATCACGCCGGCCAGATCGGCGATCAGGCCGGCCGTGATGGCATAGCGCGTCTTGCGGATGCCCACCGAGCCGAAGTACAGGGCCACGATATAGAAGGTGGTGTCGGCCGAGCCCTGGAAGACGCAGGCCAGGCGGCCGACAAACGAGTCGACGCCATAGGTATTCATGGCATCGATCATCATGGCTTTCGAGCCGGAGCCGCTGAGCGGCTTCATCATGGCCGTCGGCAGCGCGGGCACGAAGTCCGTATTGATGCCCAGGTTGGCGAAGAACCAGTTCATGCCGCTCATCAGGAAATTGAACACGCCCGCGTTACGGATCACGCTGATGGCCACCAGCATGCCGACCAGATAGGGAATCACGGTGATCGACGTCTGGATGCCGCCCTTTGCCCCTTCGATGAAGGCGTCATACACGTTCACTTTCTTGCGCAGCGCGCCAATAATAAATATGGCGATGACGCTGATCAAGACCAGGTTGCTGACCACTTTCGAGACCAGTTCGATTTCCTGTTTCGTCAGGTATTGTGTGAAGTACCAGATCATGGCGACGATGGCGCTCGTCATGCCGCCCATCCAGCCCAGCACGACCCGGTTGAGCAAGTTGATGCGCTGCTTGATGGACACCGTGATGATGCCGACCATGGTGGCCACATAGGTGGCGATCATGCAGGGAATAAAGATGTCGGACGGGTCGGCCGCGCCGAGGATCGAGCGCTGAGCCATGATGGCCAGCGGAATCAGGGTCAGGCCCGAGGTGTGCAGCACCAAAAACATGATCTGCGCATTCGTCGCCTCTTCCTTGTTCGGGTTCAAGGTTTGCAGGCTTTCCATGGCCTTTAAGCCGAACGGCGTGGCCGCATTGTCCAGGCCCAGCAGGTTGGCCGAGAAATTCATCACCATGTGGCCCGTGGCTGGATGGTCCTTGGGAATTTCCGGGAAGATGCGCGAAAAGAACGGTGCGATGACTTTCGCCAGCCAGCCGACGATGCCCGCCTTTTCACCGATGTTCATGATGCCGAGCCACAAGGTCATCACACCCGCCAGCGGCAGGGCGATATCCATCACGCCCATGCGCGCCGTCTCGAACGTGCCGTCGATGATGCGCTTGAAGATATCGGTATCGCCGAGAAACAGCCACTGCAGCACTGCGGCCAGGAAGCCAACGAGGAAAAAGCCGGACCAGATGTAATTAAGTGCCATATGCGATCAGTTCTGTGTGTCGGGAGTGAAAAATGTCTGCAAACAAAGTATAGGGGCAGCCCGATACGAGTTGATGAAAGAATGCAGCAATCGCATGCCAAAAAGTTATAAGCTGGCAGCCTGTTTTCATTGGCGCCCCGCAGCGTGCCCGCGTAGTGTGGGGGATGCCTGTCGCTTACTGCTGTTCCTTACCCTTGTCTGCACTGGATCACTGATGATGTTTTTACGCAAAACCGCCTGCGCCGCCGGCCTGGCCCTGTTGACGCTTTTCACCGCGCCCGCGCATGCCGCCGCCGATGCCCGCGCGAACAAGACCTTGCACCTGTTCCTCAGCACCAGCGAGACAGGCCTGGACCCGGCCGTGGCGTCCGACCTGGCCAGCCTGAATTTGATGGAAAACATTTTCGATCCCTTGCTGCGCTATGACTACCTGGCGCGCCCCGTGCAACTGCAGGGCAATACGGCGCGCGCCATGCCGACCGTGGAAGATGGCGGGCGCACGTATACTTTTCACTTACAGCCCGGCATATTCTTTACGCCCGATCCCGCCTTCAAGGGCAAGCCGCGCGAAGTGACGGCGCAGGATTATGTGTACAGCCTGACGCGGCTGTATGACCCCAGCCTGAAGTCGCCGTGGCTGTTCTTGCTGGAAGACAAGCTGGTGGGCGATGCGGCGCTGAAAACAAAATTCAGTTACGACACGCCGATTGCCGGCCTGCAGGCACTGGACAAATACACCTTGCGCATCCGCCTGAACGGCGTCGACCCGAACTTCCTGTTTTACCTGGCCATGCCGGCGACCGCTGTGGTGGCGCGCGAAGTGGCCGAAGCCTACCCGGCGGCAGGGCAGATCGGCAACCATCCCGTGGGCACGGGGCCGTTCCTGGTGAAGGAGTGGAAACGCAGCGACAAGATCGTGCTGCAAGCCAACCCGACTTTCCGCCCCACCGTATTCCATACGGAAACCAAGGCGCTGACCGCCTTGCCGGTCGACGCGCGCGCCATCGCGACGGCACTGGAAGGCAAGCAATTACCGCTGGTCGAGCGCATCGAGGTGCGTATCGTCGAAGAATATCAATCGCGCATGCTGGGTTTTTTGAAGGGCGAGTTCGATTACCTGGAGCAAGTGCCGGAATCGATGACGGACATGGTGCTGGAAAACGGCGCGCTGAAACCGGCGCTGGCCGCCAAAGGCATGCAGCTGACGCGCTTTCCCGTGCTGCAGACGTATTACATGTGGATGAACATGGACGACCCCGTGCTGGGCGGCACGAGCAAGGACAAGCTGGCCCTGCGGCGCGCCATCGCCCTCAGCTACAACAGCCGCGAAGACATCGCGCTATTGAAAAAGGGATTGGCCTTGCCGGCCCAGTCGCCGTTACCACCGAATGTGCTCGGTTACGACAAGAGCTACCGCAGCCCCGTCGGCTACGATCCAGCCCTGGCGCGCGCCCTGCTCGACCGCTTCGGCTACAAGGCGGGTCTAGACGGTTTCCGCACCCAGCCGGACGGCACGCCCTTGATCCTGACCATGCATACGGAGCCGAGCACGGTGGGACGTTTGCGCGACGAATTGTGGCGCCGCAACCTGAACGCCATCGGCGTGCGCGTGGAGTTTAAAAGCGACAAGAAGACGGAAATCATCAAGGCGTCGCGCCTGGGCAAGGTGCAGATGTTCGAGACCAACTGGATCGCCGACTTCCCCGATGGTGATAACTTTATGCAATTGTTGTACGGTCCCAACAGTGGCCGCGCCAACTATGCCCGCTTCAACTTGCCCGATTACAATAAACGCTATGAGGAGGCGCGCCTGCTATCCGATACGCCGCGCCGACGCAGTCTGTACTTCGACCTGTTTCAGCTGATCCATGCCTACACGCCGTGGGTGTTGCTGACGCATCCCATCTCTGCCGACCTGCAACAACCGTGGCTAAAAAACTACAGGCGCCACCCCGTGGAATTCACGTCCTGGCGCTATCTGGACGTGGATAAAGCCAAGGGTAGCCCCGCAGGCAAGTGACCATGTCACTGAAAAGGGCATTCATTCCAAAAAGTTATGGTTAGGAAAGCATTTTTCATTGGCTGGCCGCGGATGCATCGCGCTACTCTGAAAATGAAAACAAATAAAGTCATGCGCAATTGTCATAAAAAAATGTACTGCGAGACAGACGTTGCGACATATCTATACAGCCTGACTTGATGACTCAAGTTTCGATTGCCCAACAAGGAGAAGACCTGTGAAATTGAAAAAGCTAGCGCAGTTGGTGGCATTGATGGGGGTGGTGGGGCCGGTCGTCGCACAGGAAGCGGCGCCGCCATCGATGCAACGGGTCGAAGTGACGGGCAGCAGCATCAAACGCGTGGCCAAGGAAGGCGCGTTGCCCGTGCAAGTCATTACCTTTGACCAGATCGAAAAACAGGGCATCACGACGACCGAGCAACTGGTGCGCACCCTGTCAGCGAATGGCACGGGTGCCGATAACATGACTTCGGGCAATAACGTGTTTGGCGCCGATGCCGACAGGGTCAGCGGTGGCGCTTCGTTCGCCTCACTGCGCGGCCTGGGACCGTCGAGCACCCTGGTGCTGTTGAACGGCCGCCGCATCGCCACGCACGGCGCCAGCGGCAAGTCGGTCGACTTGAACTCGATCCCGCTGGGCGCGATTTCGCGCGTGGAAATTCTCAAGGATGGCGCCTCGGCCATCTACGGCACGGACGCCATCGGCGGCGTGATCAATTTCATTTTGAAAACCAATTACAGCGGCGTGGAAGCGTCCGTCTCCACCAACGACACGCAGGCAGGCGGCGGCGCCACGCGCCGCGCCTCGCTGCTGGCCGGTACGGGTTCGCTCGAAAGCGACCGCTACAACATCATGGCCAGCCTGACGGTCGACAAGGCGCAGCAGCTCAATGGCCGCGACCGCTCCTTCGTCAACGGCTTCCAGCCGGGCCGCGGCCTGTCGCCCGATACGACGGGCACGCCGTTTGCCAACCAGATGGCGGGTGCCGGCACGGCGCTGGGCGCCTCGTTCCAGCTGCCAGGCGATCCGAACAAATACCTGCAAGCCAATCCCTTGAGTTTCCAGGGCAAGTGCGACAGCATCGCCGGCATGTCGCAGTACCAGACGGCACTGTGGAAAGACGTGACCTCGCCGCTGCGCACCACATATTCCTGCGCGTATGACTATGGCGCCGACTATGTGCTGCAATTCCCCGTTGAACGTGCCAATCTGTTGTCGCGCGGCACCTTCCAGCTGGCGCCCGACCACCGCATGTTTGTCGAAGTGCTCGGTTCGCGCACCAAGGCCACGGCCATTTTGACGCCGATGCAGGTACAGGCGACGGTTGCCAACAAGAATCTGTACCCTGTGGGTGGCGCGTATTACCAGGACCTGTCGGCCTACATCCCTTCTTTCGACAGGACCAAGCCGATTTCCTACAAATGGCGCGCCAATGACGTGGGCAACCGTACGCAGGAAAACACGACAGACAATGCCCGCGTGCTGGTGGGCTTTGAAGGCAACTTTGGCAAGTGGGATTACAAGGCCGGCATTTCGCGCGCCGAAAGCAGCACCAAGACCAAGCTGACGGATGGCTATTCCTACACGGACAAGCTGTACGCGGCATTGGCCAGCGGCATCATCAATCCGTGGGTGGGCGCCGGCCAGAGCCAGACGGAAGCGGCCAAGCAATTGATCGAATCGACCAAGTTCCGTGGCGACTTCCAGCACGGCAAGACGACCCTGACGCAGATCGACGGTTCCGTTTCGGGCGAGCTGTTCCAGCTGCCGGCCGGTGCGCTGGCCATGGCGGCCGGTTTTGACTTGCGCCGCGAAGGTTACAGCTTTGCGCAAGACGTTGATGCCACGCAGATTTTGCTGTCGCCAGGCAATGCCGCATTAAAAGATGCCAGCCGTACCGTCAAGGCCGTGTATGCCGAGCTGCTGGTGCCGGTCACGAAGGATCTGGAAATGCAGCTGGCCATTCGCCGCGACGATTACAGCCTGGTCGGCGCGACGACGAATCCGAAAGTGGCCTTCCGCTACCAGCCGACCGACTTCCTGCTGTTCCGTGGTTCGGCCAGCAAGGGTTTCCTCGCGCCAAGCTTCCAGCAGCTGTATTCGGGTTCGCTGAGTCAGGAATTGCCGAACGGCGTGATCGACCAGGAAGGCTGCGCCAAGCATCCGGGCGTGCCCGAGTACTGTGCCATCGACCGCCTCGACTACAGGACGGGCGGGAACACGAACCTGAAGCCGGAAACGTCGAAGCAGGGCAGCGTCGGTTTTGTCATCGAGCCATTCAAGGGCTATTCGGCCTCGTTCGACTACTGGGCCATCAATACCAAGGACCGCATCCTGAACCGCACGCCGCAAATCGTGCTGGCCAATTACCAGGCGCTGAACCAGTATATCCACCGCAATCCGGACGGCACCATCGAGTACGTGCAGGCGGGCTGGATCAATGCGGCAGGCAGCCGCGTGCGCGGCCTCGACGTGGGCTTGCGTGGCGAAGGCAAGATCCAGGACGCGAAATGGACGGCGACCCTGGACGGCACGTATATGGACAGCTTCAAGTTTGCGGAATACCAGGGCCAGGAATACCAGGAACTGGTCGGCAAGTTCTATACGCGCGATCTGTACCTGCGCTGGAAACACAATGCCAGCTTTGGCGTGTCGCGCGGCGACTGGAGCGGTTTGCTGATCCAGAGTTTTTCGTCGGGCTACAAGGACCAGCTGCCGAATGGCGGCAAGGGCGCGCCGCCACCGGGCTTCAAGCCGGACGTGTCCAGCTACACCACGTATAACTTGTCGGGCACCTACACGGGCTTCAAAAATACGACGATTACCGTGGGCATACAGAACCTGTTCGACCGCGATCCGCCATTCACCGCGCACAACGTGGATGAAGTGGTGGGCGCCGGCTGGGACCCGCGCGTGGCCGACCCTCGCGGCCGTTCGCTGTCGTTCCAGCTGAAGTACAAGTTCATGTAAGGCAACCATGCCGGCGGCGATCCCGCTGGCGTGCTAACCTCGTGCGGCGGCGCCTGGCGTCGCCGTTTTTATTCCAGGAAAGGGCCGCATGTCCAGTCAGACCAATCTCAGCCGGCGCCGCTTCGGCGGCCTGCTGGCCGCCACTCTGGGGGCGGCAGGCACACCGGCGTGGGCGGCGGCGCAAGGGAAGGGCAAACGCATGCAACAGCAACACGCATTGATCAAGCCGGCGCGTTTGCGCCAGGGCGACCTGGTCGCCATCATCGCACCGGGCGGCTTTACGGATGAAGACGCCATTGCCAAGGCCGTACGCAATATCGAATCGCTGGGATTGCGCGCCAGCCTGGGCGCCAATATCCGCGCCGTGCACGGCAATTATGCGGGCACGGTGCAGCAACGCATCGACGACTTGCACGCGGCGTTCCGCGACCCGGACGTCAAGGCGGTGTGGGCCATCCGCGGCGGCTCCGGCTGCATTTCGCTGCTGGCGCTGCTCGATTACGCCTTGATCCGCGCCAACCCGAAAGTGCTGATCGGCTATTCCGATATCACGGCCCTGCACTTGGCCATCGCCCGCCAGACGGGCTTGGTGACCTTCCACGGCCCCGTGGCCTCGTCCACGTTTTCCGAGTACACGGTGACGCAGCTGCAAAACGTGCTGATGACGCCGCAAGAGCAGTACACGATCCCGATGGCGCTCGACAATCACCGCCGCGCGCAGACGCAGCCGAACTTCGCCATCCGCACCGTGCACGGCGGCCAGGCGACGGGGCGCTTAACGGGCGGCAATCTATGCATGGTCAGCGCGCTGGCCGGCACGCCGTATGCGGCCGATTTCCGCCAGCATATTTTGTTCCTCGAAGAAATCAATGAAGTGCCGTACCGCATCGACCGCATGCTGTGTCAGCTCGACCTGTCCGTGGGGTTCAACAAGGCCGCGGCCTTGATGCTGGGTATCTTCGAGCATTGCGAGGCGGCCGAGGGCGATACCGCGCTGACCCTCGATGCCACCGTGGACCAGCATCTGCAGCCCTTGCGCGTGCCGGCCGTCAGCGGCTATTCGTTTGGCCACATCCGCCACCAGTTCACGCTACCGATGGGCATCCTCGCTACCCTGGATGCGGACCGGCAAACCTTGACCTTATTGGAGCCGGCCGTCTGTTAGCGTACGGTGCAGCGGGGCGCTTGTCAGTATGCTAGTGTGATTGCAGGCGTGGCACGAGGCCGCGCCGCCTTCTTCACCGCAGCCGACATGATCAACCGCCACGCCAGTACCTACATCCTCAGCCACCCGCTGGCCTTCGCGCTGCAGGTGCTGAAGGGTTTCCGCGCCAACCAGGGCTTGCTGCTGGCGGGCGCCGTCGCGTACTACTCGCTGCTCTCCATCGTGCCCTTGCTGATGCTGGTGGTGGTGGCCCTGTCGCACGTGATTGCGCAGGATGAATTGCTGCAAACCATAGGCCATTACCTGGAATGGCTGGTGCCCGGGCAATCGAAGGCCATCGTGGCGGAAGTGGCGCATTTCCTCAACAACCGCGGCGTGATCGGCTGGCTGCTGCTGCTGACCATGCTGTTTTTCAGTTCCTTGGCGTTTACCGTGCTGGAAAACGCCATGAGCGTGATCTTCATCCACCGCGTGGCCATCCGCCGCCGCCATTTCCTCATTTCCGCCGTGCTGCCGTATTGCTACATCCTGTGCCTGGGTATCGGTATTTTGCTGATCACCCTGGTGGCGGGCAGTTTGCAAGTGATGGGGGAGGAAAGCGTGCGTTTCCTGCGCCACGACTGGGGCCTGGAAGGGGTATCGGGCGTGCTGCTGTATTTGCTGGGGCTGGCGGGCGAAATCCTCGTGCTCAGTTCGATCTACCTGGTCATGCCGGTGGGGCGATTATCGATCACGCATGCGCTGATCGGCGGCGTGACGGCGGCCCTGCTGTGGGAAATTGCGCGCCACGTGCTGGTCTGGTATTTCTCTACCTTGTCGCAGGTGAATATTGTCTACGGCTCGATGACGACGGCTATCGTCGTCATGTTCAGCCTGGAAATCGGCGCCACCTTGCTGCTGCTGGGCGCGCAAGTGATTTCCGAATACGAAAGAGTGGCCCGTGGCGGCGAAGAGGACAAGCCGCTGGCGCTAAGGACTTGATTTAAAAAGATTATTGCACCGCACAAAAAGCTGTGCTATACTCTGTTCAGTGATTGAGATTTGGCAGCAAATTATCTCACCATCCAGTTTCAGCGCGGCGACCGACAGGTGTAATGTCGATGGCGTGACAGTGCGAAGAAATGGATTTTGTAATTCCGGATACGATGGTCGATTTACACTTGGAGTCACCATGCAGATAGCATGGGAGTCCGAAAATCAGGAGGCACTTTGCAGATAGCACTGGCGTCCATGACACGATTAAAGCATTGGTAATACATTGGAACGAAGCCCGCGCTAGCGGGCTTTTTTTTCGTCCATAGTTGGCGTATGGGGTCAGACCCGCCGGGTCTGACCCCAGTATTTGCCCTGGGGTTTACAAAGCCCGCGCAATCAAAATCTTCTGAATATCGCTGGTCCCCTCATAAATCTGGCACACGCGTACGTCGCGGTAGATGCGCTCGACGGGGAAGTCGGACACATAACCGTAGCCGCCGTGCACCTGGATGGCGTCCGAGCACACTTTTTCCGCCATTTCCGACGCAAACAACTTGGCCATGGCCGCTTCCTTCAGGCACGGCAAGCCCGCATCCTTCATGGCCGCCGCGTGGCGTATCAGCTGGCGCGCCGCTTCGATCTGCGTCGCCATGTCGGCCAGGCGGAATTGCACGGCCTGGTGTTCATAGATGGGTTTGCCGAAACTTTCGCGCTCGCGCGCATAGCTCAGGGCCGCTTCATACGCGGCGCGCGCCATGCCCACGGCTTGCGAGGCGATGCCGATGCGTCCGCCTTCCAGGCCGGACAGGGCGATCTTGTAGCCTTGTCCTTCTTCGCCGATCAGATTTTCCGCCGGGATGCGGCAATTCTCGAACAGGATTTGCGCCGTGTCCGACGAGTGCTGGCCCATCTTCTGTTCCAGTCCTGCCACGATGTAGCCAGGCGTGTTCGTCGGCACCCAGAAGGCGCTGATGCCACGCTTGCCAGCCGCCTTGTCGGTGACGGCCATGACGATGGCCACGTCTGCATACTTGCCGCTGGTAATGAACTGCTTGGTGCCGTTGATTACGTATTCATTGCCATCGCGGGTGGCCGTCGTGCGCAGGGCCGAGGCGTCGCTGCCCGTGTGTGGTTCTGTCAGGCAAAACGCACCGAGCATCGTGCCTTGCGCCAGCGGGCGCAGCCATTGTTCCTTTTGCGCGTCGTTGGCGTACATCATGGCGATGCTGCACACGGGGCAATTGTTGACGGAAATGATGGTCGACGTGCCGCCATCGCCGGCGGCGATTTCTTCCAGCACCAGGGCCAGCGACACATAGTCGAGGCCGGCACCACCGAGCGCTTCCGGCACGGCCACGCCAAAGGCGCCCAGCGCGGCCAGTGCCTGCAATTCTTCTTTCGGGAAATGATGTTCCTTGTCCCAGCGGGCCGCGTTGGGCGCCAGGCGCTCGCGCGAAAAACTGCGCAGCGCTTCCTGGATCATGGTCTGTTCTTCATTGAGTATCATGGGACGTCGTCTCGTTTGTTTTTATGGTGTGTGGTGGAATTACCAGCTGATGGGCTTGCCATCGTAATTGTGGAACACGGCCTTGTCCGTGGCTGGCAAGCTGGCCAGGGTGGCGCGGATGCCGGCAGCGCTTTGCTCTGGGGAAAGATCGGCGCCGGCGCCGCCCATGTCCGTGCGCACCCAGCCCGGGTGGAAGGCCACGCAGCTGACGCCTTGCGGGCCGTACACGAGGGACGTGTCGATCAGCACGGAATTCAAGGCCGCCTTGCTGGCGCGGTACAGCGAACCGCTGGGGTTGCCCCGTTCGCTCAAGGAGCCCATGTGCGAGGACAGCACGGCCAGTTTCCCTTTGGCATTGCCTACCAGCGGTGCCAGGATCGGCAGCAGGCGCATGGCCGCCAGCACGTTCGTGTGCATGACGGCATCGAAATCTTCTTGCGTGGGCGTACCATCGTGGCGCGGGCCATACACGCCCGCGTTGAGGATGGCCACGTCGAGCTTTTCATCGTCGAGTTTCCAGCCCAGGCCGGCACAGCCTTCCACATCCGTCACGTCGAGCCGGTGCGCTTCGGCACCCAGTTGCGTGAGGGCGTCGCAAGCGTCTTGCGTGCGCGCTGTGGCGATCACTCGCCAGCCGTCGTGGCGGTATTGACGGACGATTTCGTGGCCGATGCCGCGCGAGGCGCCGATGATCAATGCGGTAGGCATGTCTTTCTCCCTGAGTAATCAATGAAAAGGCGCGCAGCGAACGTATCCACGCCGCGCGCGCCTGTCGTCAACAAAGCAGCTTATACCAGTTCGATTGCCATCGCCGTCGCTTCGCCGCCGCCGATGCACAAGGCCGCCACGCCGCGCTTGCCGCCGGTTTTTTTCAAGGCGCCCAGCAGGGTGACGATGATGCGCGCGCCCGAGGCGCCGATCGGGTGGCCCAGCGCGCACGCGCCGCCGTGGATGTTGATCTTGCTGTGCGGAATGTCGAGGTCGTGCATGGCGGCCATCGGTACGGCCGCGAACGCTTCATTGATCTCGAACAAGTCGACATTGCTGCTGCTCCAGCCCGTCTTGGCGTACAGTTTTTTCACCGCGCCGATAGGGGCCGTGGTGAATTCGTTCGGCGCCTGCGCATGCGTGGCGTGGCCATGGATTTTCGCGATGACGGTGCAGCCGAGTTTTTTCGCCGTCGATTCGCGCATCAGCACCAGGGCTGCCGCGCCATCGTTGATCGACGAAGACGAGGCGGCCGTGATCGTGCCATCCTTCTTGAATGCCGCCTTCAAGGTCGGGATTTTTTCCAGGCGGGCTTTTTGCGGGCCTTCATCGATGCTGACGATGGTGTCGCCGCCGCGGCCGGAAACGGTCACGGGGGCGATTTCCCACTCGAAACTGCCATCCTTGGTGGCCGCCTGCGCGCGTTTTACCGATTCGATGGCGAACGCATCCTGCGCTTCGCGCGTGAAGGCGTACTGGCTGGCGCACTCTTCGGCAAACGTGCCCATCGAGCGGGCATTGCCCTTTTCATCGCGGCTGTAGGCGTCTTCCAGGCCATCCATCATCATGTGGTCATAGATCATGCCATGGCCGATGCGGTAGCCGCCGCGCGCCTTCGGCACCAGATAGGGGGCGTTGGTCATCGATTCCATGCCGCCCGCCACCACCACCTCGGCGCTGCCTGCGAGCAAGGTGTCATGCGCGAACATGGTCGTCTGCATGGCCGAGCCGCACATTTTCGACAGGGTCACGGCGCCCGTGGAATCGGGCAAACCCGCCTTGCGCAAGGCCTGGCGCGCGGGAGCCTGGCCTTGGCCTGCCATCAGGCAATTGCCGAAATACACGTGTTCAACGGCGTCCGGCGCCACGCCGGCCCGTTCGACGGCGGCGCGGATGGCCACGGCGCCCAGGTCGCTGGCGGTGACGTTGGCAAAGTCGCCCTGGAAGGCGCCCATGGGGGTGCGCGCGGCACCGACGATTACGACTGGATCATTCATGTTGGATCTCCGGTTAAGGGTGGGGAGGGTGACTGCATACAAAAACGCAGGTGCTGCGGATACGGGAAGACGTCCTCGATATGGCCGTCTTCAATGCGCTGCTTGCGCGCCTGCCAGTATTGCGCCGTCAGCAGGTCGGCATGGTGCTGCATGAAATAGCGGCGGATGCGGGGATTGCCCAACAGGAAGGTGCCGAATTGTTCGGGAAACACATCGTGCTTGCCGATGGGATACCACGGTTCGGCCGACATTTCTTCTTCCTCCGTGCGCGCCTCGGGGATGACGCGGAACTGGCAATCGGTGATGTACTCGATTTCATCGTAATCGTAAAAAACGACACGTTGATGACGGGTCACGCCAAAGTTTTTATACAGCATGTCGCCCGGGAAAATATTTGCCGCCACGAGTTCCTTGATGGCGTTGCCGTACTCGACGATGGCGTGTTCGACCAGGTCGTCGCGGCCGTCCTTTTCAGCATTGCTCAGCCACATGTTCAGCGGCACCATGCGCCGTTCGATGTACAGGTGGCGGATGATGATCTGCTCGTGGTCTTCTTCGATCAGCGAGGGCGCGAACTGTTTCAGCTCGGCCAGCAATTCCTCGGCAAAACGGGCGCGGGGAAAGGCTACGTTGGAATACTCGAGCGTGTCGGCCATGCGGCCTACCCGGTCGTGGTGTTTCACCAGCAAATACTTTTGCTGGACTTGCGCACGCGTGGTTTCCTTGGGCGGCGGGAAAAAATCCTTGATCACCTTGAAAACATAGGGAAACGAGGGCAGGGCAAACACCAGCATCACGAGGCCGCGGATGCCGGGCGCGCTTTCGAAGTGGTCCGACGAGTGTTTCAGATGCTGCAGGTAGTCGCGGTAAAACAAGGTCTTGCCCTGTTTCTGCAGGCCCAATATCGTATAGATTTCGCTGCGCGGTTTGCGCGGCAGCAAGCTGCGCAGGAATTGCACATAGGCCGACGGCACTTCCATATCGACCAGGAAATAGGCGCGCGTAAATGAAAACAGCACGGCGATCTGCTGGTGCTCGAACAGCACCGTGTCGAGCACGAGCTTGCCGTGCCGGTTGTGCAGGATCGGTACGACGAACGGATATTCGCGGTTGCCGTTGATGCCCTTGCCGACCAGATAGGCGCCCTTGTTGCGGTAGAACAAGCTGGTCAAGACCTGGATCTGGTGGTTCGGCTCGAGCCGCTCGCCGCCGAACAGCTGCTGCAGCCGCGCTTCCACCTGGGCCACGTCACGCTCGAGGTTGGCAAATGCGCAGTCGAGCTGGAAGTTGCTCACCATGCGCGTCAGGGTATGGCGCAAGCCATCCTGGCCCGGGTAATACACGCGGTAGGTGGGGACGGGATCCTGCGTTTCGATGTATTCCGTGGAAACGACAGGGCGCACGAAAATATAGTCGTTATTGAAATACGTGCGGTGGAGGATGTTGCAGCAGACGGAATTGAAGAAGGTTTCCGCCAGTTCCGGCTGCTTGTGTTCCGTCAGCATGCCGATGTAGTGCAGCTTCAGTTCACGCCACACTTCGTCGCTCAACTCCGACTCTTCGTACTCATCTTCGAGCATCTGCACGCATTCCTGCACGCGTTTGTCATAAAAATCGATGCGTTCGCGGGCCGCCGTCTGCGCCGCGGCCCAGGCGCCTTGCTCGAAATACTGCTTGGCTTGCTGGCTCGTTTCGCGGAACAAACGGTAATGCTTGTCGAAGCCGTCGCGGATGGTGCGCGCGATATCGAATGCAATCTGGGAAGAGAGCAATTTGGGGAAGGCAATGTGCGTCATATCTGTGCTCGCATAAATGGCTCATCACCCAGTCGATCGTCGCGCGCCCGTGCTTACTTGGTTTCCGCAAACAGTTCGCGGCCTATCAGCATGCGGCGGATTTCGCTGGTCCCGGCGCCGATTTCATACAGCTTGGCATCGCGCCACAGGCGGCCGGCCGGATACTCGTTGATGTAGCCGTTGCCGCCCAGGGCCTGGATCGCTTCACCCGCCATCCAGGTCGCCTTCTCCGCACTATACAGAATGGCGCCGGCCGCATCCTTGCGCAACTGGCGCACGGCTTCCGGCGTGGTGGCGCGGTCGCAGGCCTGGCCCACGGCGTAGACATAGGCCTTGCACGCCATCATGGTCGAATACATATCGGCCAGCTTACCTTGCATCAACTGGAATTCACCGATGGCCTGGCCGAATTGCTTGCGGTCATGCACGTAAGGTACGACCAGGTCCATGCAAGCCTGCATGATGCCCAGCGGGCCGCCGGACAGCACGGTGCGCTCGAAATCGAGGCCCGACATCAGCACGTTGACGCCCTTGCCCAGGCCGCCCAGCACGTTTTCGGCCGGCACTTCGCAATCCTGGAACACCAGTTCGCCCGTGTGCGAGCCGCGCATGCCCAGCTTGTCGAGCTTTTGCGCGATGGAAAAGCCCTTGAAATTCTTTTCGATCAGGAAAGCCGTCATGCCGCGCGGACCCGCTTCCAGGTCATTTTTCGCATACACCACCAGCACGTCCGCGTCGGGGCCGTTGGTGATCCACATCTTGGTGCCGTTCAAGACCCAGCGGTCGCCCTTGAAGTCGGCGCGCAGCTTCATGCTGACGACGTCCGAGCCCGCGTTCGGTTCCGACATGGCCAGAGCGCCGATGTGTTCGCCCGTGATCAGTTTCGGCAGGTACTTGGCTTTTTGCTCGGCCGTGCCGTTGCGCTTGATCTGGTTGACGCACAGGTTCGAATGGGCGCCGTAGGACAGGCCGACGGAAGCCGAGGCGCGCGAGATCTCTTCCATGGCGATGATGTGCGCCAGGTAACCCATGCCGGCGCCGCCGTATTCTTCGCTGACGGTGATGCCGAGCAAGCCCATGTCGCCCATCTTGCGCCACAGGTCCATGGGGAACTGGTCCGTACGGTCGATTTCGGCCGCGCGCGGCGCGATTTCGGCGGCGGCAAATTGTTGGATCGCTTCGCGCAGGGAGGCGATGTCGTCGCCGTGGTCAAAGGTCAAGCCTGGGAGATGGAGCATGTCGTCCTCGTCGTCGTTATAAGTGTGGCGGTCATGGGTGCCGGGTCAGTGAAGCTATGATACTCAGTTGTGACGTTTACGTAAACGTAAAGTGAGGCGTGTAAAGCACTGTGCGTGGCAGGCGCCGCCGCATCGATTTAGTTTGTTTGCGCCTTATCAAGGTTCAAGTCCGCCAGCATGCGCGCGCACGCATCTTCATGCGCACTGATTTCCGCCAGCGCCATTTCGATATCGATGCGCTGCTGCTCCAGGGTTTGCCGGTGCTGCGCCAGCACGCCCAGGAAGCGGTCCATCTGCGCGCGCGTGTCCTTCGGCGACTCGTACATGTCGACCAGACTCTTGATCTCCGACAACGCCAGGCCCAGGCGCTTGCCGCGCAGGGTCAGTTTCAAGCGGGTACGGTCGCGCGGCGTGTAGACGCGGCTGCGTCCGCCAGCGCCTTCGCGTTTCGGGCTGAGCAAGCCCTGGTCTTCATAGAAACGGATGGCGCGCGCCGTGATGTCGAATTCCCGCGCCAGTTCGGTAATCGTATAGGTCGTCATGGATGCGGGCGGTGTCGGTTGCATGGGTGGTCGGTCACTGGATGGGTGTGGATGGGTGCTGCGAGGCAATGGTGGCAAGGTGCCGTTTACGTCAACGTCAATACTATTGTAGCGTGCCCTGCCCGTGCTGCAACAAAGAAAAGAGAGGGCGTGAACGGGAGAATTTGGCGAATCAGACAACAATTACTGAAAATAAATTGATTCTTCTTGCACAAACGCGCTTAAGATCGAGAGTTGGTGGCCAAGATGACACCAAAAAGAGCTTTCCTGGCATAACGGCGACATTCTTTTCGCTGCGATGGCAGTAAAATTTTTAGGCGCAGACTCTTTCCAATAGGCACGATCGAAAAACAACGTTTCACTATGAGCACGTTGTTCATGTCGTTTCTATATTGGAAACAAAATGGCCCTTCTGAAAACTTTGTCTACAAGAAATTGTATGACATCGGCATTGCATGTATCGGTAGAGGAGGGCATTATCCGATACCGTACGTTGTAATGCCAAACCGAGGCTTTGAATCGTGCTGCAGTGCGAAAATCAAGGCTAACCGCGAATTTGAACCGAAGCCACGCAGAATCGCAAGAGAAAATTCGGCCCACTTTTTGACCTGAAAAGCCCGGCTTGAGTGTTAATTGTTAATTGATACTCTTTTCAAATGTAACAATCTGTATGGTCATTCAAGAAACTGACTTTCATGTTACAACATGAAATAGTACACCTATGAATTCTTCTAACGAACGCGAAAGCTTCAGCCAGCGACTTCAGTTGGCTCTCAAAAACGCCCATTATTCTCCAGACAGCCCGACCAGACTGGCCCGGGAATTCAATATCCGTTTCGACGGGCGCCCGATTACCGTGCATGCAGCTAGGAAATGGTTAGTAGGTGAAGCAATTCCGACGCAAGAGAAATTGCGCATGATTGCCCAATGGTTGGGCGTTCCGGCGGAATGGTTGCGTTTTGGCGGCCCGGAAAGCGCCACGCCGAATGGCGAAGCGGGCAGCGCTTTGTCGCGTTTTGAGTCCGCTGATGTGAAATTAATTGCCGATTTGCAAAGATTAGATGAACATCATCGTCAAATCGCGCGAGAATTTATTCGCATGCTGGTACGAGTCAACTACCAAAAGTAAGCATCCAGGCCATCCCCGGCCGGCGCCGTCCGCCTTTCGCTGGCGGTGCTCCCCCTGTTCTTTTATTTGCGCAAGGTCATACTGGAGACATGATTTTGCCGCACAATAAGACCTCGCATGTTGCGCTGCAGCGGAATTATTTGACAATAATCCCGCGTGCGGCGGCGCAGCGGCCAATACCAGCGCATAATCACATCAGAAGCAGCCAGTTCATCCACTACGGAGCCGAGCATTTGAGCCGTCTTATGAAAAGTAACTACAGCAATACCGCGCAGCTGAAGGACTTGATGACCGTGCCCCCCATGACTGCCGCGCAACATGCGGAAGTGATGCGCAAACGGATCGCCCACCGCAGGATGGTTGAAGAAGCCAGGGATTTGAAGCAGGCAAGTGCCACGCAGTTCGAAAAACGCTGAACGGTGGATGCCTGACCAAAGCTACTGCGCGTCGGCATAGGCGGCCTGCGATGCTCACCGTACTAGAGTACGGTTGCGCTTCTCGACCACCTCTTCCTTCCGCTCGCTACGCTTTTGTCAGGCATCGTGACGCCAGAGTTACATCGTGACGCCAACTACAGAATAGGGGTGTCACGAGTGGACTTAAGACCATTCCACCGCGGCGCCAGGCTGTGCTCGATGCCGAGCAGGTCGATGACGCGCGCCACCGTATGGTCGACCATCTCCGCGATGCTCTGCGGGTGGTGATAAAAGCTCGGTAAGGGCGGGAAGATGATGCCGCCCATTTCGGTCACGGCCGTCATATTGCGCAGGTGCGCCAGGTTGAACGGCGTTTCGCGCACCATCAGGATCAGGCGGCGGCGTTCCTTGAGCACGACGTCGGCTGCCCGCGTGATCAAATTATCCGACAAGCCATGCGCCACGGCCGCCAGGGTCTTCATCGAGCACGGTGCGACGACCATGCCATCCGATTGAAACGAGCCGCTGGCGATAGAGGCGCCGATGTCGCGCAGCTTGTGCACCACGTGCGCCTGCGCTTCGATTTCCTTACGCCCCACGCCCGTTTCCTGGTGCAGGGTCAATACGGCCGCATCCGACAAGACCAGATGCGTTTCGACGCCGGGAGTGGCGCCCAGCAATTGCAGCAGCCGCAAGCCATACACGGCGCCCGTGGCGCCCGTGATGGCCACGACGATACGGCGCGGCCGCTGCGTTTGGCTATCAGGCATCCAGCAGGGACTTCAGTTCGCCCGATTCAAACATTTCATTCATGATATCGGAACCACCGATGAACTCGCCTTTGACATACAGCTGTGGAATGGTCGGCCAGTTCGAGTAATCCTTGATACCCTGGCGAACTTCCGGGTCATCCAGCACGTTGACTGTAGCGATGTTTTCCACGCCGCACGCTTTCAGGATCTGGATGGCGCGGCCGGAAAAGCCGCACTGGGGGAACTGGGCCGTGCCCTTCATGAACAGCACGACTGGCGTGTTCGTCACGGTTTCTTTGATCCAGGTTTGTACGTCGCTCATAGCTGCCTCTGATGGGTAAATAAATAGATGCCGTCATTTTATAAGAAAACGCCGGCACGGGTATGCGCTCAAGTCATAAATTGGGCAAGTCAGCCACGTTGACGCTTATAAGGTCTTGCCCAGGCAGGTCGATTGTGCCGCGCCCACGTATTTGCCCCAGGCAATGACGGGTGCATAGCCGTGTTTGGCATAAAACGCCACGGCGCGGACATTCGCCACGCGGGTGGACAGGTGCAGGGCCTGGTAGCCGTGCCGGCGCGCCTGCGCCTCCACATGGGCCAGCAGGGCCGCGCCCACGCCAGCGGAACCCGGGCGCGCATACATACGCTTGAGTTCGCCTATGGCGCTGTCCGCTTCGCCCAGCGGGCGCAAGGCGGCGCAGCCGAGCAGTTCTCCAGCCACATCGCGGGCCAGGTAAAAGCCGCCGCGCGGCGTTGCCGCCTCGACATCGAAGGAAGAACGGCCACTGTCGCCATTGATGCGCAGCAGCGCGTCCGACAATGCATCGAGCAGCAACTGCGCCTCCGCGCTGGCGGCGTCCACCGCCAGGATGATGAAATCATGCCTGGCGGCCATGGACTTAGCCGCGCAGCTTGGCGAACGCGGCGGCCATGCTGCCGGCCGGCTCGGGCGCGTTGCGCGATTGCGACTGGTGCTGCGCCATGCTGCGGCGGTCGTTGCGGTCGCCACGTTGCTCAGGCTTGCTGCCCGCTTGCGGCGCGCTGTCCGTCAAACGCATGGTCAGCGCGATGCGCTTGCGCTTCTCGTCGACTTCCAGCACTTTCACGCGCACGACCTGGCCAGCCTTGACCACCGTGTGCGGATCTTTCACGAACGTGTTCGACAGGGCCGAGATGTGCACGAGGCCATCCTGGTGCACGCCGATGTCGACAAAGGCGCCAAAGGCGGCCACGTTGGTGACCACGCCTTCGAGAATCATGTCCGGGCGCAAGTCGCGGATTTCTTCCACGCCTTCCTTGAAGGTGGCGGTGGTGAACTCCGGACGCGGGTCGCGGCCCGGCTTTTCCAGTTCCTTCAGGATGTCGGAAATGGTCGGCACGCCGAACGTTTCATCCGCGTACTTTGCAGGGCTCAAGGTTTTCAGCAAGGCCGTTTCGCCGATGACGGCCTTGATATCCTTTTTGATGTCCGCCAGGATCTTTTCCACCAGCGGGTACGATTCCGGGTGGACGGCCGAGGCGTCCAGCGGATTCTCACCGCCCATCACGCGCAGGAAGCCGGCCGCCTGCTCATACGTTTTATCTCCCAAGCGCGGCACGGCTTTCAAGGCTGCGCGCGAAGTGAACGCGCCCTTCATGTCGCGGTAGGTGACGATGCTTTGCGCCACGCTGGCCGACAGGCCGGACACGCGCGCCAGCAGGGGCGCCGACGCCGTATTGACGTCCACGCCGACGGCGTTCACGCAATCTTCCACGACGGCATCGAGCGAGCGGGCCAGCTGGCTTTGGCTTACGTCATGCTGGTACTGGCCCACGCCGATCGATTTCGGGTCGATTTTCACCAGTTCGGCCAGCGGGTCTTGCAGGCGGCGCGCGATCGAGACGGCACCGCGCAGCGACACATCCATGTCCGGCAATTCTTTCGAGGCGAACTCGGACGCCGAATACACCGACGCGCCCGCTTCCGAGACGACGATCTTCGTCATCTTCGCTTCCGGATGCTGCTTGATCAGGTCCTGCGCCAGTTTATCGGTCTCGCGCGAGGCCGTGCCGTTGCCGATGGAAATGAGCGACACATTGTGCTTGGCGGCCAGGCGGCCCAAGGTGTGCAGCGAACCATCCCAGTCGTTCTTCGGCTGGTGCGGGTAGATCACGGCCGTGTCGACGACTTTACCGGTGGCATCGACGACAGCGACCTTGACGCCCGTGCGCAAGCCTGGGTCCAGGCCCATGGTGGCGCGCTGGCCGGCCGGCGCGGCCAGCAGCAGCGCCTTCAGATTGGTGGCAAACACATTGATCGCATCGAGTTCCGAGCGTTCGCGCAGCGCGCCCATCAGTTCCGTTTCCAGATGCATGAAGCTTTTCACGCGCCAGGTCCAGCGCGCCGTGTCGGCCAGCCATTTGTCGGCAGGGCGGCCCTGTTGCTTGATGCCGAAGCGGGCGGCGATGCGGCCTTCGCACGGATTGTGCGGCGCATCCCATTTCGGTTTTTCCGCTTCCGTGTCCAGGCGCAGGGTGACGTCGAGGATGCCTTCGCGGCGGCCGCGCAGCAGCGCCAGCGCGCGGTGCGAAGGGACGGTCGAGATGGTTTCCGAGTAATCGAAATAATCGGCGAATTTTTCGCCTTCGTCCTGCTTGCCTTCCACCACTTTCGATTCGACGATGCCGTGTTCCTGCACGTATTCGCGCAAGGTTTGCAGCAGGGTCGCATCTTCGGCGAAACGTTCCATCAAAATCTGGCGCGCGCCGTCGAGGGCCGCCTTGGTGTCAAGCACGCCCGGGTTGTTGCCGTCGGCACTCGTAAACGCGTCGCGCAGGAACTTGCCCGCTTCTGTTTCCGGCGTCAGTTCCGGGTTCTCCAGCAAGCTGTCGGCCAGCGGCATCAGGCCCGCTTCGATGGCGATCTGCGCCTTCGTGCGGCGCTTCTGTTTGTACGGCAAATACAAATCTTCCAGGCGCGTCTTGTCTTCCGCGTGCATGACGGCGTCGAGCAACTCGGGTGTCATCTTGTTCTGTTCCGTGATCGACGCCACGATGGCGGCGCGCCGCTCTTCCAGTTCGCGCAGATAGCGCAAGCGCTCTTCCAGCAGGCGCAGCTGGATATCGTCGAGGCCGCCGGTCGCTTCCTTGCGGTAACGGGCGATGAAGGGCACGGTGGCGCCTTCGTCGAGCAGTTCGATGGCGGCGGCAACTTGCACCGGTTTGGCGGCAAGTTCAAGGGCAAGGCGTTGTTCGATAGTGGGCAGCATGGTTGTTTCCAGAGCGATCAAGCCTGGAATGATACGCAATCGGCGCGATTGCGCAATCTTGACAGCGCAAATGGACTGTGCGTTGACAAGCGGCCTAGCGCGTCGGCAGCAGCGGGCTGGCGGGCGCGGGAGCTGGCGGCCTCTGCGGCGTGACGGACTTGCCAAAGGCATTGCCCATGCGGTGTTCGAGGGCGGCGCGGTTGTACAGGCCCAGCTGGTTCGACGGGCGCTGCATGACCGCTTCCGCGCCGGACAGGGCGGGTGGCTGCCGGTTCATGGTGTTGCTATTCGGCAATAATTTTTCATTCAAGCAAGACATCGACTGCGTGCGCTGGCCACTGACTTCCACCTCCACGCAGCCCTTCTCCGGCGCGGGAGCCTTCACGACAACGGTGTGTTCGTCCGCCTGCGCGGGCAGGGCGGCGCAAGCGAATAAGCAAGCGAATAAAACAGTCAAGAACAGGCGTGCCATGGCGGCTCCCGGAACGGTGGAATCAGCGTCCAGCATAGCAAGGTCATGTGTCGCGGCGATGACACAGGCCGGGGTGCGGGCTGATGCCATGTCATGCAGTTGTCATTTTATGAAGCTACCATCTTGCCATTCTGCTTGATCTATTGCAGTCAAGACACTTCATGAGCAGGACTTTTCGTTGCGTCCCCTGGAAAATGACACTAAGCCACCGCCGCGCCGCAAAGGGCAATGCCCTGTCCGCCTGCTTGCTGATGACATTGATGACATTCATGACATTCGTGCGGCCGGCTGCGGGCGCGGACGGTGCTGACGCCGCCGCGCACGCAACCCTGCGCTTCGACTTGCCCGCCCAGCCGCTCGACGCGGCCCTGGTGGCGTTTGGCGAAGTGACCGGGTATTCCGTGCTCGTCAGCAGCCAGTTGGCGGCCGGCAGGGTGGCCTCGCCCGTGCGCGGTGACTACACGCCTGCCGAAGCGCTGCAGCGTTTGCTGGCCGGCACCCAGCTGGGCGCGCGCTTCAGCGGCAGCAATGCGTTCACCTTGCTGGCGCTGGCCGATGCACCCGTGACGCCGGCGCCCGTGCCGGCCGAAGCTGCCCCCGCCACCGCACCATTGCAAGGCTATGCGGCCGTCCTGCAGCGCTCGCTCACGCGCGCCCTGTGCCGTCTGCATCCGGACGCCTTCGGCCGCTACCGCCTGGCCTTCCAGCTGTGGCTCGACGAGCGGGGCAAGGTGCGCGCCGTGCACGTGCTCGAACCGAGCGGCGTGGAACAGCGCGACCGCGCCGTCCTGCAGCGCCTGCGCAGCCTGCTGATCGATGGCGCGCCGCCGGCCGGCTTGCCGCAGCCGCTGACGATTTTATTGACGCCGCGGCCCGATCCCGATGCCGATTGCGCGCCCTACCTCGTGGCCGGAGCGCCCTGACCATGTCGGATTTGCTGAAAGCCACTTTGCGCAAGCTGTTCCTGGAACGCTACGGACAGTTTCGCCGCCATTTGCAGCGCCGCCTGGGCTCGGAAGACCTGGCCAATGACGCGCTGCATGAAACGTATTTGCGGGTGGAGCGGATGACGGCGCCCGAGGCGATCAGCTACCCGTCCGCCTACCTGATGCGCATCGCCATCAACATTGCGGAAGATCAGCGCCGCGACAATGCGCGGCTGCTCAGCCTGCCCGATATCGACGATCTGTACGAGATGGCCGATGAGCTGGCCGACCCGGCCCGCACCTTCAGCGCGCGCGCCGAGCTCGAGGAACTGGAACGGGCCTTGCAGGAGTTGCCGAAACGCCGGCGCGCCATCGTCATCGCCGCCCGCGTCGACCAGTTGCCGCACCGCGATATCGCCGAGCGCTTCGGCATTTCCGCCCGCACCGTGGAGAAGGAATTGCGCGCGGGACTCGAACATTGCTGCGAACGCATGGGACGCGATTTCATCCAGCGCTTCGGTCCCGGCGCGGGAAAAACGTCTAAACATCATGATTGAACAAACGGAAGACGACATGGGTGTCATCCAGAAGGAAGCGCAGGCGTGGGTCGTGCGCCTGGCCTCGGGCCAGGTCAGCGAGCGCGACGCGCAAGTGTTCCGTCACTGGTGCGCGCGCAGCCGCAGGCATGCGACGGCGTTTGCCGAAGCGCGCGCCGTGTGGGGCGCCATGGTGCCGGCCGCGCGCGCCGTCAAGCGGGCGCAGGCGCCTGTCAACGTGGCGCGGCGCGCCTGGCTCGGCGGCGCCGTCGCTGCCTCGCTGGGCTTGCTGGTATTGCGCCCGCCGACGGACCTGTGGCCGGCCGTGGCGGGTCTGGCCGCCGACTATGCCACGGGCACGGGCGAGCAGCGCGAAGTGGCGCTCGATGGCGGCGTGCTGGTGCAGATGAATACGCAGACGCGGCTCGATGCGGCGCCCGTGCAGGACGGCGCCGCGTCGCTGGTGCTGCTGGCGGGCGAGGCGGAATTCCAGGCCGGCTTGCGCGGCGCGGCAAGCGTGCGCGTGCAGGCGGGCGACGGCACCGTGTCGGCCGGCAGCGCGCGTTTCAATATCCGCCTGTTCGGCCAGGAAGTGTGCGTGACGTGCCTGGCGGGCCGCTTGCGCGTGGCGCAAGCCGGCAACGATGCGGAACTGGCCGCCGGCCAGCAGCTGCGTTACCGGCCCGAGCATTTTGGCATCGCCCGCGCCGTGACCAGGGGCGACGTCAGCGCGTGGCGCCAGCGCCTGCTGGTCTTCAAACAAAGCACCCTGGCCGAGGTGGTGGACGAGGTGAACCGCTACCGTCCCGGCAAGCTGATCCTTAATGGCGACACATTGAAACACACGCGTGTGCAAGCGAGCTTTTCGCTCGACCGCCTCGACGACGTGATCGCCCTGATCCAGGACGCGTATGGCGCACGCGTGACGCGTTTGCCTGGCGGTATCGTGCTGTTTGGTTGAGCGCAAAGGCCTGGCGCCAATTATGACATTTTCATGACCTTTTGCAGTCCCGGACCTTGTTCCCTGTCAATGCTGCTGGAAGCCGCGAATCAGTGCCTGCCGCCCGCCCCGTGCGTGCCGCGCGCCGCCTCGCGATATCGGTCAGCAACGGAACATGAAAAGGGAATGTCGCCATGCAGCGAAGCAAGTCGGTCACGAAACACGCATCCTCCTCCGCCATGGCGGGCAGCCACAACGCTCGCCCGGTGCGCTTGAAACCGCTGGCGCTGGCCATCGCCATGCTGCTGCAGGCGGGGGGCGCGCAGGCGCAGCAGCCGTTCAGCGGCGCCTGGTTCGCGGGCAAGGGCGCGCAGCAGGGCACGGCCGCCGCCACGGGACGCTTGCCAAATGGCCAGCCGGCCACAGCGCTGAACAATCCTTTGCTGCAGCAGCAAAAGGCCGAAGGCAAGCTGCAGCAATCGCTGAACAATCTTTTGCTGGCCGCGCGCGGCATCGCCGCCGAACAGGCGGTGCAGGCGGCCGCGCGCCAGGCGGCGCTGGCGGCCGGTGGCGCGCCCGATGGCCTCGTCAAGGGCGGCTTGCAGGTCGACAGCAACAGCCTGACGGCGGGCTGGCTCAACGCCCAGGGCCCCGTGCAGAGCCAGGCCGATGGCAAGACCGTCGTGAAGGTCGTGCAGACGGACGACAAGGCCATCCTGAACTGGGAAAGTTTTAACGTCGGCAAGAACACCACCTTGCAGTTCGACCAGAAATCGCATTGGTCCGTGTTGAACCGCGTCAACGATCCGCTGGCGCGCCCCAGCCAGATCCAGGGCCAGATCAAGGCCGACGGCACGGTGATGATCGTCAACCGCAACGGCATCGTATTTACGGGCAGCAGCCAGGTCGATACGCGCAGCCTGGCGGCGGCCGCCATGGGCATGAGCGACAGCCAGTTCAAGAGCGGCTTGTATGGCAAGGCGCAGGGCACGGGCGCCGTGCCGACCTTCGCGAATGATTTGTTGCTGGACCAGAATACCTTTACGCATGCGGCGGCCGAGGCGGACGTCGTCGTCGCCGCCGGCGCGCGCATCGACACGCGCAAGCCGCAGACGGTAACGGAAGGCGGCGGCTACGTGCTGCTGGCCGGCCGCGCCGTCGAGAATGCGGGCGCCATCACCACGCCGAACGGCCAGACCACCCTGGCGGCCGGCGACGCCATCGTCGTGCGTCAGGGCATGGGTACGGACAAGAACCAGTATTCGAGCACGCGCGGCAATGAAGTCGAGATGCTGCGCGTGGCCGACAGCGGCGCCGGCAGCGTCGTCAACAACGGCCTGATCCAGGCGGCCACGGGCGACATCACGCTCAGCGGCAATAGCGTGCGCCAGGATGGCGTGCTGTTGTCGAGCACGACCGTCAATGGCCGCGGCACGATCCACCTGGCGGCGGCGGGCGAGAATGCCGGCGTGACCCTGGCGCGCGGCAGCGTCAGCGCCATTGTCATCGATGACAACGGCGCCACGGCGCTCGACGTGCAGCGCGATACCTTGCTGAAAGACACGGGCAAGGGTACGGACACGCCGCAGGACCGGCGCGACCAGTCGCTGGTGCGCATCGTTTCCGCCGGCAACATCGAGTTCGAAGGCGATTCGCTGACCCTGGCCACGGGTGGCCAGGTGCTGGCCGATGCGGCCCGCCGCAGCCACGTGGCGCGCGGCGCCGCCATCGACGTCTCCGGCGCCGTCGGCGTGAAGGTCGACATGAGCAGCAACAATGTGCTGATCAACGTGCAGGGCAACGAACAGCGCGACGCACCGGGCAGCCGCGACGCCAAATACCTGAACAACAGCGACGTGTGGGTCGACCGCCGCGACCTGGTGCTGGTGCCGGCCGGCACCAACGGCTACGCCACGGACCGCTGGTACACGGCGGGCGGCTTGCTGGAAGTGAGCGGCTACCTCAATACCAGCGGCCACGGCATCGGCGAATGGGCGGCCCAGGGCGGCACCGTCGGCTTTGGCGGCGGCGAAGTGGTGACGCAGGCCGGTTCGCGCATCAACATCGCCGGCGGTTCGCTGGACGTGCAGACGGGCATGGTCAAGCAGACGTGGCTGAAGGGCGCCGATGGCGCGATGTACAAGCTCAGCACGGCCCCTGGCGACAATCTGTACACGGGCTTGTACCGCGGCTATGAAAGCACGCATGCGCGCTGGGGTGCCAACACGACGGAAACCCATGCGAATGCCTTGATCGGTCCGCGCGAGCGCCTGGAAAACGGCTATACGGTGGGCCGCGATGCGGGCCGCCTGATCGTTTCCACGGGCGCTGCCGTGCTCGAAGGCGATATCGACACGTCCGTGTTCCAGGGCGAGCGCCAGCAGCGCAAGCGCGATGACGGCGTCGATAGCTACAAGCAGGCGCAGACGTCGGCCGCGCGCGCCGGTCAATTGATCGTCGGCAAAATGACGCCCGTCTTCGATACGAAGGCGGGCCAGCTGCGCGACAGCCCGCAAGCCGTGCTGGAAAACGTCGAGATCGGCAAGGTGGCACCCGTCGCCGATGGCCAGCTGCTCAGTGAAGCCTTGCCGGCCGCGCGCAGCAAGACCTTGCAGCTCGATGCCGACTGGCTCAATGGGCTGGAACTGGGCGCCCTGAATATCTACGCCTACGACAAGCTCGACGTCAACGCGGACGTGCGCGTGGCCGATGGCGGCGACATTGCCCTGCACGCCACCGACGTGGCCATCAAGGCGAACGTGAGCGCGCGCAGCGGCAGCATCGCCGCCGGTGACATCATCTCGCGCTACCTGGCGAACGCGGGCGCCGTGTGGGTGGAAGGGACCGTGTTGCCGGAAGGGCGCGCCGCGGGCTCAGCCGGCGTGCGCGTGGCGCCGGGCGTGCGTCTCGATACGCGGGGCCTGTGGAGCAACCTGGAACTGGACCCGGGAGCGGTCGCCGGCCTGCCGTACGTGAATGGCGGCAAGGTCACATTGAAGAGTTCGGGCGGCATCGAGCTGGCCGGCGGCAGCGTCATCGACGTTTCGTCGGGCGCTGCTTTGATGAGCAATGGCAGCCTGCAGGGCGGGCGCGGCGGCGACATCGCCCTGGCCGTCGACTTGCCACGTGAAAAAACGCCGACGGGCGCCTTGCTCAAGCTTGACGGCGAGTTGCGCGGCCATGGCGTGAAGGGCGGCGGACGCCTGACGATCGACAGCGGCACGGCCGTCAGCATCGGCGGCAAGCTGCAGGACGGCGACGTGCTGCCAGGAGGAAGCAGCGCCCCCGTCGGCTTGCGCCTGGCCGATGAATTTTTGATTGCCAAGGGCGAGAAGATTCCCTTCGATTTCGCGCTCAGCACCAGCGTGATCAAGCCGGGCCAGACCTTGAGCATGCCCGTGACGGTGGACGTGTCGGCGCAGAAACCGTTGGTGCTGGGGAGTGATTTGCTGGTGCCGCCGGGCGCGAGCTTCTTCATCGACGGCACGACGTATGTCTGGAGTGGTTCCATCGTTCCCGCAGGCAGCGTGGTGACGGCCATCAATGGCCTCGCTACAGGCTTCGAGGTTTCGGCGGCGGCTTTTCCGAATGGCTTGCCCATCGTGCCGATAACGACCCAGTATGCGGCCGGCAGCATCGCCGCCGACGACGTGCGCGCGCCACGCGGCGTGCTGCTGCCGACCGGCACCATGCTAGGCCGTGACGTTGCCGTCCAGCCCATGCTGGCGCTGGACGCCAGCCTGTTCCAGAGCGGCTTTGCCGACTACGCCGTCACGGGCCGCGACGGCGTCGTGGTGGTCAAGGATGCGCGGATCGATGTGAAGATGCCCGTGCTGCGCTTCAATCCCGCCACCGGCCACACGGTGGCGAGTGGCACCGATCCGGCTGCCGCGCTGGAAGTGTGGACGCCGGAGCTGTACCAGGAAGATGCGCGCAAGGGCCGCTTGACTCAGCGCGCCGGCGCCGACCTGACGCTGACGGCCGGCAGCCCGTACGTGAAGGGCGCCCTGGCCGTGGCGCAAGGCGCCGTCGTCACGGTCGATCCGGGCCGCCAGATCAGCATAACGAGCAATGGCCAGGTCAGTATCGACGGCCGACTCGACGCCTGGGGCGGCAAGATCGCCATCCTGCCCGGCACGTTGGGTACGGGCAGCGATGCCGATGTGCCGAACGGCAAGGGACAAGCCACGTCGATCTGGATCGGCGAACACGCGGTGCTTGACGTCGCCGGCCGCGCCACCGTCGCCACCGATATGCGCGGCGGCCGCTATGGCCGTGCCGACAAGGGCGGCAGCATCGAAATCGGCGCCCGCTACAAGGCCGATGCGGCCAGCGTCGACGCGGCCGACGCCTTTGTCGTCGTGCGTCCGGGCGCGCTGCTCGACGCCAGCGGCGCGCAAGCCACGCTGGACTTGCCGAACCAGGGCGCCGTCAACGTGGCCGGCAGCGGCGGCTTGATTTCGCTCAGTTCGTACAACGGCATCTTTGCCGACGGCACGCTGCGCGCGGTGGCCGGTGGCGCCGGGGCGGCCGGCGGCACCCTGGCGATGGCGCTCGACACGCCCAATTACGGCCAGGTGAACCGCCAGACGCTGGAAGGCGATAGCGTCGACAATGCGGTGCGAGTACCGCGCGAATTCGTGCTGGCGCAAGTGCAGGGCGACAGCGTCTTGCCGGTTGATTTGCGCGCCGGCCAGCAGGATGAGGCCTTGCGCTACGGCAGTGCGCGCCTGGGCGCCGACCGTGTGAAGGCCGGTGGCTTCGATAACCTGGCCATGCATGTGAACGGCATGCTCAGCGTCGATGGCGACGTCAGCCTGGCGCTGGGCCAGAGCCTGCGCCTGAGCGCCAGTTCGCTGGGGCTGGCGCAGCAGCCGCCGCAGACGCCGCCGCCCGATGCGGACGGCCAGGACAAGGTGCCTAGCCTTGCCAGCCAGGTGCGCCTGGCGGCGCCGTATGTGCGCCTGGGAACGGCCGCGCGCGCGCAGAAAGACAATTACATCGTGCCCAATGCCGTGAAGGGCTCGAAAAACTCGGGCAAGGGGCGCGGCATGCTGGGCGTGCCGCTGGTGGCCGACGGCTCGCTGCTGCAGATCGATGCGGGCATGCTCGATCTCGCGGGCGAGGTCAACATGGGTACGCGCGGCGAGATCGTGCAGAGCAGCGGCACGCCGCTGGCCGTCGAACGCGATGCCTTCGAACAGCTGACCCTGAACAGCCGCGGCGACTTGCGCATGTCGAACAACGCCGCCCTGTACCAGCCGGGCAACGCGACCCTGGTCGCCGCGCAAATCTACCCGGCCACGGGCGACAGCGGCATGGTCACGGTGGGCCAGAGCAGCCGGGTCGATGAATACGGCAATATCCGCGTCACGCTCGATCCGCTGCGCACGCTCACTGTTGAGCGCAGCGCCGGCAGCGCCACGCCGAACCAGCCGTTTTCCGTGTTCGGCAGCCTGAGCCTGATTGCACCCACCATCAATCAGCATGGCGTGCTGCGCGCGCCGCTGGGCCAGATCACCCTGGGGGCCGAAGGCTTTGAAGCCAATACGGGCCATGTCAATCTGTTGCCGGGCAGCCTGACGTCCGTCAGCGCGAAAAGCTTGACGATGCCGTACGGCGGCACGCTCGATGGCCTCAGCTACCTGTATGACGGCAACGACGTCGTCTTCAAGGGCGTGGGCAACGGTCCCGAGATCGCCTTGGTCGGCGCCGCCGTCGACGTGCAAGCCGGCGCCGTGCTCGACCTGTCGGGCGGCGGCACCTTGACGGGCGCGGCCTTCCTGGCCGGACGGGGCGGCTCCACCGATGCGCGCCTCAATCCGCTGGTGCAGATGAAGCCGAATGGCGGCTTTACCTTGCCCGGCCTGAATACCAACCCCGTGTACGCCATCATTCCCGGCGTGCAGCCGGACGTGGCGCCGTTGACGGCCGAGCAGGGCGCGGGCAAGCCGGCCGTGGGACGCCAGATCACCATCGCCGCGGGCGTGCCCGGCCTGGCGGCCGGTACCTACACCTTGCTGCCATCGAATTTCGCTTTGCTGCCGGGCGCCTTCCGCGTGGAGCTGAATGGCCTGGCCGGCGCCGTCGAGGCGGGCGGCATGGTGGCCATGCGCAATGGTTCGTATGCGACGGCGGCGCAGACGGGCATCGCCGGCACGGCCATCCGCGACGCCGTGCCGAGCCAGGCCATCCTGACGCCGGCCGACGTGCTGCGTACCTACTCGCAATACAATGAAACGGGCTATGCCGCCTTTGCCGTGGCGCAAGCCACGCGCGACGGCGTGCCGCGCGCCACGCTGGAACGCGACGCCAAGGGCGTGCGGGTGCAACTGATCGCCCCGTCCCTGCACAGCGTCGAAAATAACCACACGCCATTGATGATGGATGGCAGCGCCCTGTACACGCCGGCCGAGGGCGGCTTTGGCGGCTCGCTGCTGCTGGGCACGGGCGGCCATGCGGGTACCCGCTATCAAGTGCTGGCCGACGGTACGGCAGCGCAGGCGGAATTCGATGGCGTCTCCGTGCACGCTTCGCAGATCAACGCCTTCGGCGCCCAGCGCCTGGGTATCGGCGGCTTGCCGCGCGTCACCTACAGCGATTTCGCCACGGGTACCAATCAGCGCGCCAATATCGCCGCCATCAACGAATCGGCGGGCGGCATCGTGCTGCGCGACGGTGCCGTGCTGAAGGCGGCCGAAGTGTTCCTGGTGACCACGAAAACCGACGACGGCATCTTCCTCGAGCAAGGTTCCGGCATCAATACGCTGGGCCGCGGCAAGGCGGCCTGGGATTCGCGCGACGGCTTTGTGTACCAGCCCATGGGCAGCGTGCTGGCCGTCTCGAACGGCTGGCTGGACATGCTGCCGGCCGTGCGCACGCCGTCCGATTCGGGTGGCCCCGGCATCATCGACATCGGCACGTGCGCCAAGGCGGGCGGCGCCTGCACGGGCACCACCTCGCTGTATTCGGAAGGCACCATCGCCGCCGTCACGGAGCGCGCGTTTACCCTGCGCGACAACGTGCGCTACGGCACGCGCAATCTGGTGCTGGGGATGGGTTCGATCAATATCGGCAGCGCAGCCTCGCTGGCCGATGCCAGCGCCCGCGGCGCCCTGCCGGACGGCTTGGCGCTGAACCAGGACGTGCTCGACCGCCTGCTGCGCGGCGATACGAGCACGGGCGCACCGGCACTGGAAAGCCTGGGCTTGACGGCGCGCAATTCCTTCAACTTCTACGATTCGTCGCAGCTGTCGACCATCGATGCGGCGACGGGCAAGTCGTCGCTGTCGCGCCTGGTGCTCAACACGCCCGCCATCTACGGCTATGGCGGCACGGACGCGCTGGCGCGCATCCACACGGACACCCTCGTGTGGCAGGGCGCGACGAATGCGCCCGGCGCCGTCGTTGCCAACGGCCCCGGCACGGGCAGCGGCCGCTTGCAGATCGACGCCAAGCGCATCGAGTTCGGCTTCACGCCGGACAGCCGTCCCGACACCATCCACAACCTCGACCGTTTGATACTGGGCTTCGGCCAGGTGGCGCTCAATGCCAGCGAGCAGCTGACCGCCAACAACAAGGGCAGCCTGTCCGTCTACCAGTCGCAAAGCGCGTGGGATACGGCCACCAATGGCTACCGCTACAGCGGCGGCGATCTGCTGATCAACACGCCGCTGCTGACGGGCGCGGCCGGTTCCGTCAACCGCATCACGGCGGGCGGCGACCTCAAGGTGAGCGCGCCGGCCGGCGCTACCCCCGCCACACCGACGAACGCGGCGCTGGCCGGCGCCCTGGGCGCCGAAGTGGCGCTGAACGGCAATAGTGTCAGCGTGGATACATCCGTGGTTCTGCCAAGCGGAAAACTGACCCTGTCGGCCGAGCGCGATGTGCTGCTGGGCGACAAGGCCAAGCTGGACCTGGCGGGCCGCAAGATCGATTTCTACGACACCAGCAAGTACAGCTGGGGCGGCGACGTGATCCTCGACAGCCGCGCAGGCGACGTGCGCCAGGCGGGCGCTTCCGTGATCGACCTGTCGGCCGTGAACAACCGCGCCGGCAAGCTGAGCGTGATCGCCACGGGCGACGCGGCCGGTACTGCCGACTTGCGCGGCAGCTTGCTGGGCGGCGCCAGCGGCCATTATGACGCAGGCGGCACCCTGGTGCCGTACGCGGCCGGCGGCGTGGAGGTGCGCGCCCAGCAGATCGGCGACTTCGCCGGCCTGAACCAGCGCCTGAACACGGGCAAGGTATTCGGCAGCCGCAGCTTCCAGCTCAAGCAGGGCAATTTGACCATCGGCGACGAGGTCAAGGCGCGCGAAGTGAGCGTCTCCGTCGATGGCGGCAGCTTGACCGTGAGCGGCCGCATCGACGCCAGCGGCGAGCAGGTGGGCAGCATCCGTCTGGCCGGGCGCGATGGCGTCACCATCCAATCGGGCGCCGTGCTCGACGCGCATGGCACGGTGCTGCGCACGGACAGCTACGGGCAAGCGATCGAGGCGCCGAACCGCGCCGTCATCGAACTGGCCGCGCCTGGTGGACGCCTGAGCCTGGAAAATGGCGCGCGGTTCGACTTGCGCAGCGGAGACAAGGGCGGCAACTACGGCAGCATCGACCTGAACGCGCGGCGCCTCGGTGGCGCCACGGGCGACGATGTCGACATCGATGCGGCTGGCGCGCTGAACATCGCCGGCGCGCGCACCATCAACGTCAACGCTTTCTGGCAATACAAGGATGCCCCGGCCGGTACCGGCAAGGATGCGGACGGCCGCAGCTACCAGGGCATCAACCAGGCCTATCTGGACGAGAAACACGGGGACAGCCAGCTCTTCATGGCCCACGCGCTGGCCAACGGCAACTTGATGGACAGCAAATTGCGCGGCTTGCGCGGCGATGCCAACGCTTTCCACCTGCGCCCTGGCGTCGAGATCGTCAGCGCCACGCCGGGCGGCGACTTGCACATCGATGGCGACATCGACCTGTCCGGCCACCGCTACGACGGCGTCAATCCGCTGGCGCGCCTGAGCGGCGTGTACGGCTCGGGCGAGGCGGGCGCGCTGGTCGTGCGCGCTGGCGGCAAGCTCAGCGTCTTTGGCAGTATCACGGATGGCTTCGATACCCGCACCTTGCCCGTCACGTCGGACGACAAGGGCTGGCAACTGGTGAAGGGCCGCCTGCCATGGGGTGGCGAGGTCGTTGTGCCGCAAGCGGGTCTGGTGACCCTGGCCGAAGACACGTATTTCCAATCGGGCACGAGCGTCAATTTCGCCGTGCCGATGAAGGCCATGCAGCTGCGCGGCGGCACCTTGCTGGCGGCGCGCGCCACCCTGACGGCGGAGTTGAACCTGCCTGCCGGTAGTGTGCTGGGCGGCGCCGTGCGCGATGCCGCCGGCAAGGTGCTGTACGCGGCCGGCACGGTCTTGCCGAAGGCGCTGGCCTTATCGAGCGGCATGCAGCTCGATCCCGGCCTGCGCCTGCCCGGCGCGGCCAGCGTGGCGGCCATGCTGTGGCCGGCGAATGTGGCTTTGCCTTTCCCCGAAGGCAAGCCGCGGGACACGGGCGATAGCGTCAATCCCGTCAACGGCGTGGTGCTGGCGGCGGCGCTGGCGCTGGACAAGGGCAGCGTGCTGCCGGCCGGCACGCTGGTCAAGCTGCCTGGCGACGCGACCATGGTGGCGCTGCGCGCCGAGGATGGCGCGGGCCGCCAGGGCCGCAACCTGGCGCTGGCGCCCATGCTGGCCCAGGGTTCGCAAGCGTGGTCGCTGCGCCTGGTGGGCGGCGCCGATACGGCCGCCGCCGATACGCGCGCGCTGCGCCCGCATGCGAAGGACGCCCATCTGATGCTGGCCGATACGCATTACGGCATGGAGGAACGGACGTCGGTCAAGCCGGGCACGGGCTTGCCAGGCACCTATATTTTCAACGAGTACGCCACCATGTTGGGGTTCCCGGAAGGCGAGGTCGATATCACAATGTGGTTTGGTACCGAAGCGAACATGCTGGAGAGTTATGCGGATCTGGTGACCAAGATTGCCGACGGCACGCCGCCCGAAATGGTGACCAAGGATGAGCCGGCGCGCCAGCTTCTGTTCAGCGTGCTGCGCACGGGCATGGGCGACCTCGATTTGCTCGCCGCCGGCGATTTCGACATGCGTTCGCTGTATGGCGTCTACACGGCGGGCACGCAGTCGGCCTCGCCGCTGGTCGATGGCAAGGATCTGTTCAACCTGCCGCGCGGCCTGAACGCCAAGGGCAAGCTGCTCGGCGCGCTGGGCGACGACAAGTTGACGCGTTTCGTCGATGGCGGCAGCGAGAGCCTGTACCGCGCCTGGTATCCCGAGCACGGCGGCAACCTGCTGCTGCGCGCCCAGGGCGACGTCAAGGGCGACACCGTGGGCACCGCCCTGCAGCGCCGCGAGGATGCCATCGGCACCCTGAGCGCGCAGCAGGACACCAGCGACATCGGCGCCTGGTTGTGGCGCCAGGGCAGCGGCAGCACGGGGGCGGGCGTGCCGACGGCATGGTGGATCAATTTCGGCACCTATGTCGCGCGTCCCGAAGGCGGCGACCTGTTTGCGGGTCTGCCGGTCGTGTCGGGCTTTACGGGCATCGGCACCCTCGGCGGCGGCAATGTGCTGCTGCAGGCGGGCGGCAACGCCGGCATGCTGACCTCGCGCGCCGATCCGGGCGGCGTGTTCGCGCCGCGCAGCCAGGGCCTGAACGTGGCCGTGGGCAGCACGGGCAGGGTGACGCCGGACGGCAAGCTGCTGCTGACGGGCGGTGGCGACCTCGATATCCGCATCGGCGGCGGGCTCAACCCTGTCGCCGAGGTGCGCAGCTTCGATGCCAACAGCGATGCCCCGAATGCCGACACGCGCTTCGAGCGCCAGTATCCGACACTCAACAGCACCTTCACCAATCTGCGCGGCGCGCTGCGCATGGAGGCGGGCGCCGTGGGCGGCGTAGAACTGCGCTTCGACCGCGCCGATCCGAAGGAATCGCGGCCGTATGAAACCTATGCGGCGGGCACGGCCATTGCCAGCGGCGGGCCCATCCTCGTGCCGGGCGACAGCGGCGTGCGCATCGATGCGCGCGGCGATCTGGTGCTGGGCGGTACGGCCGATGCGGGCCGCGTCAAGCAGTTGGGCAATGGTTCGCCGTTCAACTACCAGGGCGTCGAGCGCCAAGGCGAGGGCTGGAGCTGGTTCTCGCTGTGGACGCCGGCCACCACCATCGACCTGTTCAGCGCGGGCGGCAATCTGACGCCGACGTCCGCCTGGATACAATCGGACATGGGCGATAACCACGCGCCAACGGATGCACGTTTCGTCATGCCATCCGTGTTGCGCGCCGTGGCCGCCAGCGGCAGCCTGTATTACGGCAATGCCAGCCTGGGCAGGCTGGGCGAGGGCGGCAAGGTCGACATGCCGCAAAACGGCATTATCCTGGCGCCGTCGCCGGTGGCGCCGCAATTTGTCAAGACGGGCACGGGCCAGCTGGAAATGCTGGCGGCCGACTCCATCCATGCGGCCGGCTATCCGATCACCGCATCGGGCGCCGATCCGCGCCTGTTGCCAAGTCCATTCAACCCGGGCTTCGTCGGCGCCCTGGACCCGGTCTGGTTCGGCCTGCTGCCCTTGCATAACGTCAGCGCCAACGGGCTGGCGCCCGGCGCGCTGAAATGGTTCGGTTCGTCGTCGAATGGCGCCAGCGATGCCTCGCAGCAACTGTATCCGCTGTTCAGCATGACGGCGCCGACGGTGTCGGACTACGTGCCGGTGGGTCAGCAGCCCGCGCATTTCTATGCCAACAGCGGCGACATCGTTGGCTTGCGCACGGGCGGCATCGTGTACCGGGGAACACTGAAGGGCGAAACGGGCCCGCTGGGCGTGTGGTACGAAGGCGGCGGCGCCGTGGCCGTGCGGGCCGGACGCGACATCGTCAATTCCGGCACGCCGCTCGGCAGCGTCGAAGGCGTGCCGGAAGGCGCGGCCGGATGGACCAGCCAGGGCTTCGTCGGCCGGCCCGATTTTCCGGACAAGCCGGTCATCTCCGGCGCCTCGTCCACGCGCGGCAACCTGTTCGTGCACCGCCATGCCGACGACGTCTCCGTCGTCAGCGCCGGACGCGACATCCGCTACAGCACTTTCTATGTGGCGGGACCGGGCCAGCTGAACGTGAGCGCCGGGCGCGACCTGTACATGGCCGACAAGGCGGAATTGCGCAGCCTCGGCGCCATCGTCAACACGGGCCCCGGCGAGCGCGGCAATGGCGCCGGCATCAGCGTGGCGGCCGGCGTGGGCCGCAATGGTCCCGACTATGCGGCTTTCGCGGCGCGCTACCTGGACCCGGCCAAGCTGGCCGATCCGGCCAAGCCGCTGGCCGACCAGGCCGGCAGCGCCGTGTACGTCTACGGCGGCAAGCTGACCCTGGCCGACTGGCTGCGCGGCCAGTTCGCCTACAGCGGCGACGAGGCGGGCGCGTCCGCCTTCCTCGGCACGAAGCAGGCGGAACTGGAAAAGGCCGGCCAGGCATCGGGCGCCGTGCGGCGCGACCTGGCGCGCGAGTATGCGCAGGTCAGCCAGCTGCACCTGGTGAACTGGCTGACGACGCGCTTTGGCGGCGACAGCGGCCTGGGCATCCGCTACGACCCGGCCACCGATGCGCGCAGCTTCTTTGCCGCCTTGCCGAAGGAACAGCAGCAGGTCTACCTGAGCAATGTCTACTTTGCCGAACTGAAGGCGGCCGGGCGCGAGTACAACGATCCGGACGGCATGCGCCGCGGCAGCTACCTGCGCGGCCGCGAAGCCATCGCCACCCTGTTCCCGGCGCAGGACAAGGCGGGCCAGAAGATCGAGTACAAGGGCGACCTGACGATGTTCAGCAGCGCGCTGTACACGGTCAACGACTATGACGGCGTTTATACGAAGCGGCCGGTGGCGGGCGTGCGCTACCTGAGTCCGCAGGAGTGGGCCGAAGCGGGCCGTCCGACGGTCAACGTGCCGCACGTGATCGTCAACGACGCGGGCATCCATACGGATGTCGGCGGCGATATCGGCATCACGGTGCCGGGCGGACGGGCGCTGATCGGCGTCGATGGCGGCTATGCGCCGGGCGAAGGCTCGGGCGTGCTGACGCAGGGCGCGGGCGAGATCCAGATGTATGCGAAGGACAGCATCCTGCTGGGCCAGAGCCGCATCTTTACCACCTTCGGCGGCAACATCCTGGCCTGGTCGGCAACGGGCGACATCAATGCGGGCCGTGGCACCAAGTCCACCGTCGTCTACACACCGCAGCGCCGCACCTACGACAGCATCGGCCTCGTCAGCCTGTCGCCGAGCACGCCGGCCACGGGCGCCGGCATCGCCACCCTGAACCCGATCCCGGAGGTGCCGCCCGGCGACATCGACCTGATCGCCCCGCTGGGCAGCATCGACGCGGGCGAGGCGGGTATCCGCGTCTCGGGCAACGTCAACCTGGCGGCCTTGCAGGTGATCAATGCGGAAAACGTCCAGGTGCAGGGCAAGTCGGCGGGCCTGCCCGTGATCGCTACCGTGAACGTGGGCGCGCTCAGCAATGCCAGCGCGGCCGCCACGCAAGCCGTCACGGCGGCGCAAGACGTGCTGCAACGCGAACGGGCCGCCACGCGCCAGGCGCTGCCGTCGCTGTTCACGGTGAAGGTACTGGGCTTTGGCAACGAGCAGGCGGACGACGCCGGTGTTGGCAAGGGCAACGGCGGCGAGCCGCAGGCGTCCAGCTACCAGCCGGCCGGCGTGGTGCAGGTGCTGGGCGCGGGACCGTTGACGGCGCCGCAGCTGCAGGCGCTCACGCCGAATGAGCGGCGCGGCTTGCAGCCTTGAGCGGAGTTTTATGAACATTTGATGACATTCGGCAGTCGCCGCGCGCGGCGGCTGTCTAGGCATCAGTAGATCAGCATTAACAGAAAAAACGCCGGCCCAGCGCCGCAACACAGGGCAACCGTTTGATTTTAAGGTGAATGGAAGATGCGTGAAATGAAAAAACAGGGCAAGGGGGCAGCACCCGCGGCACCCGCGACCGCCTTGACGATGCTGTGTCTGGCCATGCTGGCGCTGCCCGGCATGGCGCGCGCGCAGGACGCTGTGCCGGCCGCCGCCCCCGTGGCCGCCCCGGAACGGCAGGTGACGATCGAGGAATACCTGGTGCGCGGCAATACCGTGCTCGACGCGCGTGCCATCGAAGAAGCGGTCACGCCCTTCCTGGGGCCGGGCCGCACCCTGAAGGACGTGGAAGGGGCGCGCGACGCCCTCGTTGCTGCATATCAAGCGCGCGGCTACCAGTCCGTCTACGTGGACTTGCCGGAGCAGCAGGTGGAGCAGGGCGTGGTGGTGCTGCAGGTGAGCGAAACAAAGGTGGGGCGCTTGCGCGTGGTCGGTGCGCAATACAACTCGCCGCTCGACGTGCGCCAGCAAGTGCCGGCCCTGACGGAAGGCAAGGTGCCCGATTTTACCCAGGCGCAAGTGGAATTGACGGCCCTGAACCGGGGTCCCAAGCGTCAGGTGATGCCCTTGGTCAAGCAGGGCAGCCTGCCCGGCACCATGGACGTGGACTTGAAAGTGGAAGACAGCAGCCCGTGGCGCGCCAGCGTCGGCTTGAACAACGATTACAGCGCCGATACCAAGAAGCTACGCAGCAGCATCTCGCTCGGTCACGACAACCTGTGGCAGATGGGGCATAGCGCCACCATCAGCTTTTTCGGCACGCCGGGCGACTTGAACCAGACCAAGGTGTGGTCGGCCTCGTACGTGGCGCCGATCGGCACGCAGGGCTGGAGCGTGGAAGCGACCGGCTATCAGTCGAACAGCAACGTGGCCAGCACGGGCGGCACCAGCGTGCTGGGCAAGGGCCATGCGCTGGGCATGAAACTCAATTACACGGTACCCAACAGCGGCATCTGGTGGCACAGCTTTAGCGGCGGCATCGATTTCAAGGATAACCAGGAAGCGTTGCAGCTGAATGGCGCCGGCTCCAGCGTTCCTCTGAAATACGTGCCGCTCAGCGTGGCCTACAACGGCTTTGCGCAGACGGAGACGGCGACGTATGGCCTGGGCCTGTCGCTGGTGGCCGGCACGCGCGCCGCGTTCGGCTATGGCAGCAACAGCGCCGCCTACGACAACAAACGCTACAAGGCTTCGCCCAGCTTTCTCGTGCTGAAGGGCGACGCCAACGCCACCACCACCCTGGGCAGCGGCGCGCAGCTGTACGGCAAGCTGGCGGGCCAGCTGGCTGACGCGGCGCTCGTGTCTGGCGAGCAGATGGCCGCCGGCGGCGCCAATTCCGTGCGCGGCTACCTGTCGGCCGAAGCGACGGGCGACTACGGTGTTTCAGGCACCGTCGAATGGCGCACGCCCCAGCTGACGTATTTCAGCCGCCTGGAAAACTGGCGTCTGTTTGCCTTTGCCGATGGCGCGCGCCTGCGTCTGCGCGACCCGCTGCCGGAACAGAAAGACCTGTTCGGCCTGGCTTCGGTGGGCGTGGGCAGCAGCTTCCAGTTCCTGCGCTACCTGAATGGCCGCATCGATTTCGCCTACCCGCTGCGCGATGGCCCGCGCACGCACAAGCACGTGCGCCGCATCAATTTCAACCTGTCGGCCAGCTACTGACGGGCCAGCTCACCAGCACCGCACTTTTTTAGACTTTTCTTCGGAGAATCACTGTCATGCAACGTCTTTTTTTCCTGCTCACGATCCTGGGCACGCTTGTTCCCGGCCTGGCGCATGCCTGGTGGCAGCCCGACTGGGCTTACCGCAAACCCGTCACCGTCGACGCCGGCCCGAAGGCGGGCGCCGTGGGCGGCGATCCCGGCCGCATTCCAGTGCTGCTGCGCTTGCATTCGGGTAACTTCAATTTCGAAGGCGTCAGCGACAACGGCGCCGACCTGCGCTTCGTGGCGGGCGACGATAAAACGGTGCTGAACCACCAGATCGAGCAATTCAATCCGCTCTTGGGCATCGCCCTGATCTGGGTCGACGTGCCGGCCCTGACGGCTGGTACGCCGCAGCAACTGTGGATGTACTACGGCAATCCAAAGGCGCCCGCTTCCGGCAATGGCCAGCGTACTTTTGATCCCGACTACAGCCTCGTGTACCACTTCACCGAGCCTGGCGTGCCCTCGCGCGACAGCACCGCCTATGGCAACCATGCGCAGACGGCAGTGCCGGCGCTGGACGGTTCCGTCATCGGCGCCGGCGCCCGCCTGGGCTCCATGCCGTTGATGCTGCCCGCCTCGCCATCGCTGGCGCTGGCCGCCGGTGCGCCGTTCACGTTTTCCGCCTGGGTGCGTCCCGACAGCCTGGGCGCGCAGCAAGTGCTGTATGCGCGCCGCGATGGCGCCAATGAATTGCTGATCGGCATAGACCAGGGCGTGCCCTTCGTGCAGGTGAATGGCCAGCGCAGCAAGCCGGGCCAGCCGATCCAGGCCGCGCAATGGTCGCACCTGGCCGTCAAGGCCGACAAAGCCAACGTGGCCCTGTACGTGGGCGGCCGTCCGGCCGTGTCGCTGGCCACCGCGCTGCCAGCCTTTACGACGGCCGCTTCGGTGGGCGCCGATGCGCCGCCGGTCGCTTCCGGTACCGCCACCCTGGCCAACTTCACGGGCGCCATCGACGAGCTGCGCCTGTCGCGCACGGCCCGTCCCGACGCCCTGCTGCTGGCCGACGCCGTCTCGCAAGGTTCCGAATCGCGCCTGGCCGTGTTTGGCGCCGATGAACAGCAAGCGGGTAAAAGCCATTTCGGTTTCATCATCGCCGCCATGCCGCTCGACGCCTGGATCGTCGTCGGCGTGCTGGGCCTGATGATGGTCTTGTCGTGGATCATCATGATCGGCAAGGGCCGCAGCTATGGCGCCATCTCGCGCGCCAATGCGCAATTCATGCAGTCGTTCCACGAAGCGGCCGGCGCGCCGCTCGACCACTTGTCGCGCAACGGCAAGCTCAGCGCTTCCGTGAAGGCCGATTCCTCGCTGTGGCGTCTGTATGACGTAGCCATCGACGAGATGCGCCGCCGCCACGACCGCGGCTACGACCTGAACGCCGTCTCGAACGCGACCATCGGCGCCATCCGCGCCGCCATGGATGGCGTGATGGTGCGCGAAAGCGAACGCATGTCGAAACGCATGATCTGGCTGTCGACCACCATCGAAGGTGCGCCGTACGTCGGTCTGTTCGGCACCGTGATCGGCATCATGCTGGTGTTCGTCGTGGCGGCCATGGCCGGCGCCGTGGACATCAACTCGGTGGCGCCGGGCATGGCTGCCGCGCTGCTGTGTACGGCAGCCGGCCTGGGCGTGGCCATCCCCGCCCTGTTCGGCTACAACTGGCTGTCCTCGCGTTCGGATGCCATCGTTGCCGACATGGCCGTCTTCGTCGATGAATTCGCCACGCGCCTGGCTGAAGAGCAGGGCGACGGACGCCAGATGCGTCCCGTGCTGCAGCAGGCGTGAGGGGCGCATAACCATGGCCACCTCCGCCAAGTTTACCCCCCGCAAGCGTAGCGGCGGCATCAACATCACGCCCTTCGTCGACGTGCTGCTGGTGGTGCTGGTGATCTTCATCTTGACCAGCAACGCCAGCATTCCCGGCATCAAGGTCGACCTACCCAAGGCCAGTTCGGCCATGGCGCTGGAAAAACCGAAGACCAAGGCCATCACCATCGACAACGCGGGCCAGGTCTTTCTCGACGCCTATCCCGTCACCCTGCCCGAGCTGGAAGAGCGCTTGCGCACGGAAAAGGCCCTGACGCCCGACTTTCCCGTGATCGTGCGCGGAGATGCCGCCGTGCAGTACGCGAAAGTGGTCGAAGTGCTCGATTTGCTGCGCCGCATCGACCTGAACCAGGTGGGCCTGGTGACCGGCAAGCCGGCATGAGGAGCGCAAGGTGAAGCGTGACGACATGATGAAGATGGCCGCGCCGGAATCGTCGGGCGCGGCGCAGTGGTGGCGCCGCTGGGGCGGCGTGGCCGGCGGCGTGCTGCTGGCCGCTGCGCTGGCCGCGCTGGTCTGGTATTTGCTGTCGGACACGGCCGCCACCAAGCGCGAAGTGGCGGCCCCGCCGATGCTGATGCTGCCCCCTCCGCCGCCACCGCCGCCGGAACCGGAAAAACTGCCGGAACCGACACCGGACAAGGTGGTGCCGGAAGTGTCGGAGCCGGAACCGACGCCGGCCGACAAGCCCATGGATGACGCGCCGGAAAGTCCGTCGCCGGACAAGGGCGACCCCGTCACGATCGACGGTGCGGCGCAGGCCGGCAGCGACGCCTTCGGCATCCAGGCCGGACGCGGCGGCGGCATGACGGGCGGCGGTGGTGGCGGCGGACTCGGCGCGGGATCGTATGGCCGCTATGTGGCCAACGCGCTGCAGCTCGCCTTTGCCCGCGATCCGCGCACGCGCCAGCTGGCGTTTAGCGATATCCGCGTTGACCTGTGGCTCGATGCGGAAGGCAGGACGACGAAAGTGCAGCTGGTGCAGGGCACGGGCAATGCGCAGACGGATGAACAAGTGCTGGCCATGGTGCGCGATTTCCGTGCCGATGAACGGCCACCGGCATCCCTGCGGTTCCCTGCCCGCGTTTCCATTAAAGGTCGGCGCCCGTAAGCGCATGAACTAATTCCTCATTTACCGAAAGAAGCGATGAATTCCTTATTTTCTTCCCCACAGCGTGCGCGCCGCCTTCCGCTGGCGCTGGCTGCCCTTGCCCTGAGTGTGGCGGCAGGCGCGGTACAAGCTCAGACGGCACCGGCCGACAGCACCATGGTCAAGCTGATCCGCGGCCTGATTCAGAGCGGCGCCCTGAACAAGGATGCCGGCGAAGCGCTGCTGGCGCAGGCGCAGAGCGAAGCGCTGGCACAAGCGCAGGCCCGTCCGGCAGCCGCGCCGGCCGCCCTGGCGCAGGTGCAGCCGGGCGACGTGCGCGTGCCGTATATTTCGCAAACCGTGCGCGAACAGATCCGTGACGAAATCAAGGGCCAGGTCATGGCCGAGGCAAAAGCGGGCGGCTGGGCGGCGCCGAATGAAACGCCGGCCTGGACCAAGCGCATCCGCCTGGAAGGTGATGTGCGTGCGCGCTACGAATCGCGCTATTACGACATGGCCAACAGCAATATCGAGATCGACTGGCGCTCGCTCAACAGCGGCAGCGGCTACGACGTCAATTCGAACACCAACCTGGCCCTGCCGGCGTTGCTGAACACACGCGAAGACCGCAAGCACTTGCTGCGCGCGCGTGCCCGCCTGGGTATCCTGGCCGATATTTCCGAGACCACGCAAGCGGGCATCCGCCTGGCCAGCGGCAACGACGACAGCCCCGTGTCCACCACGCAAACCCTCGGTGGCGGCCTGGGCAAGAAAAACATCTGGCTGGACCAGGCCTGGTTGTCCTACCAGCCCGCTTCCTGGCTGAAACTGACGGCGGGCCGCTTCGACAATCCATTCGTGTCTGGCGACGAACTGTTTTCCAGCGAACTCAATTTCGACGGTATCGCCGCCAAGGTGCAGCAACCGGTCGGCGAGAGCAAGGACGTCACCGTCTTCGGTACCCTGGGCCTGATTCCGCTCGAGTATTCGTCCGACAATGCGCCTAGCCGCAGCCAGGCAAAAATGGCCAGCGAAAACAAATGGCTGCTGGGCGCGCAAGTGGGCGCGTCGTGGAAGATCAATAGCGACCATCAGCTGCGTGGCGCCTTGGCCTACTACAACTTCCGCAACATCAGTGGAGAATATTCGCAGCCGTGCGCGCTGTACGCGGGCGCCGATGGCTGCAGCACGGACTGGTCGCGCCCATCGAGCATGCAAAAAGGCAATAGCTTGATGCTGCTGCGCAATATCGCCTTGAACCCGCTGGACCCGGCCAATACCCCGCAGCCGCAATTCGTGGGTTTGGCGTCGAAATTCCGCCTGGCCAACCTGAATGCGCGCTGGGATAGCAAGGTGGCCGGCGGCACGGACTTGCGCATCGAAGGCGATTATGTGCGCAACATGGCTTACGACAAGAACGAAATGTGGGCGCGCGCCAAGGGCGGCATCATGAACAACTTCGGCGGCACGGGCGGCGTCTCGCAAGCCGATTTCAAGAGCGGCGGCAATGCCTACATGCTGCAAGCGACCCTGGGCAAGGCCAGCCCGGCCGCGCGCGGCGACTGGAACGTCTTGCTTGGCTACAAGCGCATCGAACCCGATGCCTTGCCTGACGCCTACAACGATTCGACTTTCCACCTGGGCGGCACGAATGCGCGCGGCTACTACCTGGGCGGCGCGTATGCGCTCGACAAGAATACCTGGCTGAACGGCCGCTGGACGTCGAGCCGCGAAGTGTTCGGTTCGGCACTGTCGATCGACACCTTGCAAATCGAATTGAACGCGCGTTTTTAAGGAGCCATGATGTTGATATCCAACAAAATGCGCCTGCCTTTATTGCTGCTGAGCTTGCTGGCCGCCAGCACGGCCCAGGCGCAGGCGCAAAAGGGGCAAAGCATGGAAGAGCGCTTGCGCGCAGAACTGCGCAACGTGACGGCGCAATTGCAGCAGACACGCGGCGAGCTGGAAGTACTCAAAGCCAAGGGCGTGCCTGCCGCGAAGGCGGCGCCCGTTGCGGCCGCGCCCGCCAGCGATGGCTTGAAAAAGGAGCTGGCGCGCAGCCAGTCGCAACTGGCGCAAGAGCGCGCGCAGCGGGAAAAACTGGGCGAGCAGCAACAGCGCAGCACGGCCGCCGCGCAAGAGGCGGCCGCCAGCCTGGCGCAGTACCGCCAGGCCAGCGAGCAATTGACTGCCACGGGCAAGCGGCTGGAAGCGGAGCGCGCGCGTCTCGACGGCGAAGTGACGGCCCAGCGCGGTGCCCTGGCGCGCTGCGAAAGCAAGAATGCCCAGCTGTATGCGGCTGGGCAGGACATCCTGCAAGCGTATGAAGGTCTCGGCGTGCTGGACGTCATGAAGGCGCGCCAGCCGTTCGCCGCGCAGAGCAGGGTGAAACTCGAGCAAATCGCGCAGCAGTATGGCGACCAGCTGTACCAAGGCCGCTTTGATGCACGCCAAACAGAAACGCCAGCCCCCCAATAATTTTTTGAAATGAATGGAATGACGATGGAAAACACGAATACGAACTTGCTGACTACCCTGAATGCGGAACAAACGGCCGAGGCCATCAAGGCGGCCGGCTGCGCCGTGACCAGTATCGAACACGACGGCGTCGTGCGCCTGCACAGCGCCAGCCATGGCATCGGCTTTCAGGTGCTGTGGGGCAATGAAGCCGCGCCTGGCCAGTACGCGGATCTGACCCTGAGCTGCCCGCTGCGCGTGCAAGGCGGCGACTTGCCGGCCGGCTTGCTGGCCGAATGGCACCGCAGCAAGCGTTTTGCCCGCGTGGCCCAGCATGGCGATTTCGTCGTGCTGGAGATGGATGTGCTGGTCGCCGGCGGCGTCAGCACGGAGTACCTGAATATCAATCTGCAACTGTGGACGCAGATGATGGGCCAGTTCTTCTTGTTTTTGCGCAACTTTACGCCGGCCGATACGAGCACCGCACCGGTAGTCGAGGCCGCCAGCGTGGCAGAAGAAGAAACTGTGCCGGCCTGATAAGCCGTCCAGTGGAGGAAAAGTGGCCCGCGACGGGCCATTTTTGCCATCTGCGGGTCTCAAGTGTCGTATTAAATACTTATTTTTTAGGCATCGCGCATTAAAACTGCTCAAAGAGCGTGTGTGAATCAAGCCAGCAACGGCTGTATGGCGGATAATATTGCCTGTTGCCGATTTGGATACGACCTTTACACAAAAATGCGCCCCATGGATTTTACCCGCGACGAAACCAGTGAAACCCCAGTTGCCCCGGCCAGCGCGCCGGGAGCGCCTTTGCCGTATGCCGTCGCCACCTGGCTGCAGCGGGTGGAGGCTGCCGCCCATCCGAAGGCCGTGCTGACGATTGCCGAGCCTGATCCCAAACTCAACCAGCACCGATTGATCTACGTGCTGGCGCCCACCAGCGGCGGCCGCCACGTGGCCCTGTGCCTGTACAAGGCGCGGCTGCGGCCGAACGGCGACGTGGCGGCGGCGTCGCCCATCAGCGAAATCTTCTCGCTGCTGTCGGCGCCCCCCACGTTTTTGACGCCGGCCGACGAAGACCTCGTGCGTTTCTTCGTGGCCATGCGCAGCGGACAGAATTCGCAGACGGGCAGCGCCACGGAGCCGAAGGGCAAGGTGGGCGCGGCCCTGCTGAAAATGCTGGCCGAACAGGATAAATTGTTGTGGGCCAATTCCTGGGCCGATGTCGGCAATGGCCTCGTGTACCCGTTGAAGGAAGGTCCCGTGCGTCCCGCGCGCCTGTTCTGGCGCGACGAGGGCAAGACCATGCGCCTGGGCTGGCAAGTGGACCCGCCGGAAGGCGCGAAGCACCATGGCGCCGACCAGATCGACTACATGCTGCCCACCGATCCCCCGTGGTACATCGACAATCTGTCGTGCGGCGTGCTGGAACTGAACCAGGGCGGCTCCGACATTTCCCTGGCCGACTTGCAGGCGCTGGTGGCGCAGGCGCCGCCGTTGAACGCGAACGACAAGGTGCGCGTGTCGCAACTGCTGCTGGCGCAAGGCTTGCAGCATTTGATGCCGCTGCCGCAGCCGTTGCCGCAGCGCTTGCGCAAGGACGTGCCGGCGCAACCGGTCTTGCTGCTCGATAGCGCCATGCTGGCCGATGGCAGCATCCAGCGCTGGAGCGACTTCGCCGTGCTGTCCTACGACTACGATGGCGAGCGCGTCTCGTTCGATCCGTCGCAGCGCGTGGTGCGGCAAGTGGGCGACGTGACGGAAATCATCCAGAGAAACACGGTCGACGAAGCGCGCGCGCTGGCCACCCTGGCCGAGCTGCAATTCAAGAAGCCGGGCTCGGCCCCCTTGAGCGGCTTGAAGGGCGCCTTGCAGCTGCCTTCCCAGGCGGAATGGCTGCGTTTTGCCGAGTCCGGCATCGACGCCTTGCTGGAGCAGGGCTGGATCGTGGAAAAGACGGCCAAGTACCGCTACGACGTGAGCGACGTGGGCGACTGGTATGCGGAAATCGACGACCAGGACCCGGACAGCGGCAACGCCTGGTTCGAGCTGGAACTGGGCATCGTCGTCAATCACGAACGAGTGCCGCTCTTGCCCGTGCTGGTACAGCTGATCCGCAACGCGCCCAACGATTTCAATCCGAAAGTCATCGAAGCGCACGCGGACGATGACCAGATGCTGGCAACCTTGCCGGACGGCACGCGCGTGGCCCTGCCGTGGGGCCGCGTGCGCCCCATCTTGAACACCTTGGGCGAACTGTATTTCAGCGACAAGATCAAACATGCCGTGCGCATGTCGACCTTGGACGCGGCGCGCCTGGAAGAGCTGGCACGGGGCCTGGAGATGCAATGGACGGGCGGCGAGCAGCTGCGCGCCATGGGCCGCAAGCTGAGCCAGTTCGGTTCCGTGCAAAAAGTGGCGGCACCAGCCGGCCTGCAGGCGACCTTGCGCGACTACCAGGCCGATGGCCTGGCATGGATGCAATTCCTGCGCGACCATGACCTGGCGGGCATCCTGGCCGATGACATGGGCTTAGGTAAAACCGTGCAAACCCTGGCGCATATCCTGGTGGAAAAGGAAGCGGGCCGTCTCACGCATCCGGCCCTGGTGATTGCACCGACGAGTTTGATGGGCAACTGGCAGGACGAGGCGGCCAAGTTCGCGCCTTCGCTGAAAGTGCTGCTGCTGCAAGGCAAGGACCGCGCCCAGCAATTCGACCAGATCGATCAATGCGACCTGGTGCTGACGACCTACGCCTTGCTGCCGCGCGATGAGGAAACTTTGCGCGAGCACGATTTCCATCTGGTCATCCTCGACGAATCACATTACATCAAGAATACGCGCAGCAAGGCGGCGCAAAGCGCGGGCCTGCTGCGCGCGCGCCACCGCCTGTGTTTGTCCGGCACGCCGCTGGAAAACCATCTGGGCGAACTGTGGTCGCAATTCCACTTCCTGTTGCCGGGCTTGCTCGGCGACGAGAAGACCTTCAACACCCAGTTCCGCCATCCGATCGAGCGCCAGGACGATCCGCTGCGCCGCATGCTGCTGAACCGCCGCATCAAGCCTTTCCTGCTGCGCCGCACGAAGGACAATGTGGCCAAGGAACTGCCGCCGAAAACGGAAATGGTGCGCAAGGTGGAATTGACGGGGCCGCAGCGCGACCTGTATGAAACCGTGCGTCTGGCGATGGATCAAAAGGTGCGCGAAGAAATCGACAAGAAGGGCGTGGCGCGCAGCCAGATCGTCATCCTCGAAGCGCTGCTGAAGTTGCGGCAAGTCTGCTGCGATCCGCGTCTCGTGAAATCCTTGCCGGCGAAGAAGCAGTCGGCCGGCTCGGCCAAGCTGCTCGACCTGATGCAGATGGTGGAAGACTTGCTCGACGAAGGGCGCAAGATCCTCGTGTTCTCGCAATTTACCAGCATGCTGGAATTGATCGAGGAAGAGCTCGAATCGCGCGACATCCCGTACGCCTTGCTGACGGGCGAGACAAAGGACCGGGGCGCGCAAGTGGCGGCCTTCCAGCAGGGCGCCGTGCCGATTTTCCTGATCAGCCTGAAAGCGGGCGGCGTGGGCTTGAACCTGACGGCGGCCGACACGGTGATCCACTACGACCCGTGGTGGAACCCGGCGGCGGAAAACCAGGCCACGGACCGCGCCTGGCGCATCGGCCAGGACAAGCCCGTGTTCGTCTACAAGCTGATCGCGAAGGGCACGCTGGAAGAGAAAATCCAGCTGCTGCAGCAAAAGAAATCGGAACTGGCGCAATCGATCCTGGCCGAAGGCGAATCGCAGAAGATGGCCCTCACGCAGGAAGACTTGCAGCAGATTTTTGCCCCGCTGGAAGATTAACGCTGCCGCACGCTTATACTTGGCGATTCTTTCTTGCCAGGTATAACGCATGCTGCCCATTTTCTTACTGCTGCTTGCCGGCGCCATCCTCATGGCGCTGCGTTTCGTCCAGTTGCGCCGCGCCCTGCTGCGCGCGCGGGCGGGCGAAGCGCAGTTCCGCCTGCTGGCCGAGCACGGGCGCGACGCGGCCTTCCTGCTCGACGCCACTACCCTGGAATTGCTCTACATCAGCCCCGCCGCGCAGCGCCTGACGGGCCATGACATGCCTGCCTTGCGCGAGCATGCGGCGCGTTTGGCGGCCGATGTGCCGGCCCGTCTGCAGCGCTGGCGCGATGGCGACACCAGCCGTTTGACCCTGCTGCGCGAAGTGGAATTGCCGCACGCGGACGGCCACCTGCTGGCGCTGGAAATCAGTTCGACCATCGTGCCCGCAGCGGCAGGGAAGGGCGTGACCTTGGCGGGCACGGTGCGCGACGTCAGCGAGCTCCAGGCGCAGGAAGCGGAACGGGAAAAGGAGCAAAAGCGCTTCGCCTCGATGCTGTCGCATGAATTCCGTACGCCGCTGGCCACCATCGACGGCGCCATCCAGCGCCTCGTCTCGACATCGAAAGATGCCGACGAGGCCACGCGCAAGCGCTACGTAAAAATCCAGACGGCCGTCGACCGCCTGCTGGCCATGATCGACGACTATCTGTCGCCCGAACGCATGGCGGCCATCGGCCGCGAGCGGGCCGCCGACGGCATCGCGCCGCTGGCCTTGCTGCAGCAGGCGGCCGCCACCGTGCCTGCCAGCCACCCGGTGCAGCTGGAACTCGACGAAGACTTGCCGGCCCGGCTGCGCTGCGACGTGCCCGGCATGGCCCTGTGCCTGAAAATCTTGTTAGATAACGCCGTCAAGTTCAGCCCGCCGGGCAGCGCCATCACTGTGTCGGCCAGGCTGGTGCCCGAAGGCGGTGTGGCGCTGTGCGTGCGTGATGCGGGGCCTGGCTTGCGGGAAGAAGAACTGGCCCGGCTGTTCGAAAAAGGTTTCCGAGGAATCGAGGCCACGCATCCCGGCGCGGGCCTGGGCCTGTACATGGCGCGCGCCGTCGTCGACGTGCATGGCGGGAGTTTGCAGGGGCATAATCTGCCCGAAGGCGGGGCACTTTTCCGGATTTGGCTGCCGCTTCCTGGCTAGACTAGAAAAAAGTTGCTTCCGCTGAAGGCAACCGTGATAATTCCTTGACGTAAACCTATTGTGCCGTCCATCATGGTGTAGAAGTGAATGGCATGGTTTGCCCACGGTAGCTCACTAACGGAAGAATGGCGTTGCAATGACGAAAATACTGATCGTCGAAGACAATCTGGACTACGCCGAGGACATGGCGGAGTTTCTCGTTGAGCTCGAACACGAAGTTCATATCACCAGCTCTGCTGGCGGGATGTGGACGGCGTTGAGCCATGGCAATGTTGGAGTGGTCGTGCTGGACCTGGGCTTGCCCGATGAGGATGGCTTCAACGTCATCCCCCGCATGCGCCAGCTGTATCCGCAAATCGGCGTGCTGGTGCTGACGGGGCGCGTCGCCTTCGACAGCCGCATTCTGGGCTTGCGCCTGGGTGCCGACCACTATCTGACCAAGCCGATCAAATTCCCCGAACTGGCCGCCCACATCGAAGCGCTCGACCGCCGCGTCGGCCCGCAAGACCCCGTGCCCGAGCCGGGCAAGTGGACCTTGAAAGTAAGCGCTCGCCAACTGGAACTGATGGGGGCCGTCATCGCCCTGACGGAAAAGGAATTCAACTTCCTGCACCTGTTGACCATCAATACCCGCCCCGTGCCGCGCGATGTCATCGTGGCCGGCATGGGCGGCGAAGATCCCGACGCGGGCCGCCGGGTCGACATGCTCGTGTACCGCCTGCGCAAGAAAGCCAAGACAGGTCTGGGCCAGGACTTGCCGCTGCGCAGCGCGTATGGCGAGGGCTACAGCCTGTCGGCCAGTTTTAATCTGTCCTGATACCCGATGCCAGCCGCCCGCACGAGGTGGCGGCATAAAAGGGACAGAGTCATCCGTTTTTTTCAGCATGTCAAATAAAACAGGGTCAGAGTCACGTCTTGTGCGTACAAGTGTGTAAAATCAAGGCCTTAGCCTATCTTTACCGACTCTTGCCATGGCCCGTTTGCCCCGCCTTATCATTCCAGCACTGCCCCATTACGTGATCCAGCGCGGCAGCAACCGCCAGCCCGTGTTCGAGGACGCGGCAGATTACGCGCAATTCCTCTCCTGGCTGAAAACAGGCGCGAAAATGTTCAAGGTGGCCATCCACGCCTACGTTTTATTGCCTGATCAGCTACATTTACTGGCCACGCCCAGCGATGCGACGGGTCTGGGGCAGCTGATGCAGTGGCTGGGACGCTATTACGTGCCCTATTTCAACCAAAAATACGGCCGTGTAGGGGCATTGTGGCAGGGACGCTACAAAACTTCCGTCATCGATCCCGACAATTTCTTCCTCACTTGCTGCCGCTACCTCGAATGCGTGCCCGTGCAAACGGGGCTGGTGGCACATGCCCTCGACCATGCGTGGTCGAGCTATGCCCACCATGCCGGCGTGCGGCCCGATCCCGTCATCACCGACCACGCGCTGTACTGGGCGCTGGGCAACACGCCGTTCGACCGCGAGGCGGCGTATCTGCGCTTGTTCGAGCAAGGCCTGGGTAGCAGCCAGGTCAAAACCCTGGAACAGGCTGTATTGAAGGGCTGGCCGCTGGGTTCCGACGCTTTCAAGCACGCGCTGGAGCAGAAAATGCAGCGGCAAGTGCTGCCTGCCAAGCGCGGCCGTCCCCGAAAAATCGTGGCCGAAGCGGACGCCAATTGAAAACCATTCGCATTTAAAACAAAAAATGACTCCTTTCTGACGTTTTATTGAAATCGCCTCGACTATGTCCCTATTAAATTTTCAGGGCGACAGAATCAGATTTAATTCGACTCCGACCCTAATTGTTCTGGTTGAGTTTTTTGTTGCGTTGCACTACTCTAGTTTTTCGATAGTCATATGCAGCGGAGAAGCCCATGAAAGCGCAAGGCCTGTACGACCCAGCCAATGAACACGATGCCTGCGGCGTCGGTTTCGTCGCCCATATCAAGGGCAACAAGACCCATTCGATCGTCGAACAGGGTTTGCTGATACTGAAAAACCTCGATCACCGGGGCGCCGTGGGCGCCGATGCGCTGATGGGCGATGGCGCCGGCATCCTGATCCAGATTCCCGACCAGTACTACCGCGAAGAAATGGCCAAGCAGGGCGTGGAATTGCCGCCGCCTGGCGAATACGGCGTGGGCATGGTTTTCCTGCCGAAGGAACACGCATCGCGCATCGCTTGCGAACAGGAAATCGAACGCGCCGTGCGCATCGAGGGACAAGTCGTACTGGGCTGGCGTAACGTGCCCATCGATACGGACATGCCGATGTCGCCTACCGTGCGCGCCAAGGAACCCGTCATCCGCCAGATCTTCATCGGCCGCGGCCCGGACATCATGGTCACCGACGCGCTCGAGCGCAAACTGTATGTGATCCGCAAATCGTCGGGCCACGCCATCCAGGCCTTGAAACTGCTGCACGGCAAGGAATTCTTCGTGCCGTCGATGTCGGCGCGCACCATCGTCTATAAAGGCTTGCTGCTGGCCGACCAGGTGGGCGTGTACTACAAGGACTTGCAGGATGCGCGCTGCATCTCGGCCCTGGCCCTCGTGCACCAGCGTTTCTCGACGAATACCTTCCCGGAATGGCCGCTGGCCCACCCGTACCGCTTGATCGCGCACAATGGCGAGATCAACACCGTCAAAGGCAACTTCAACTGGATGCGCGCGCGCGAAGGCGTGATGAAGTCGGCCGTGCTGGGCGACGACCTGCAAAAGCTGTTCCCCCTGATCTATGAAGGCCAGTCCGACACGGCGTGTTTCGACAATGCGCTCGAATTGCTGCTGATGGCCGGCTATCCGATCGCCCAGGCGATGATGATGATGATTCCGGAAGCGTGGGAAAACCACACGACGATGGATGACAACCGCCGCGCCTTCTATGAATACCACGCCGCCATGATGGAACCGTGGGACGGCCCGGCCGCCATGGCGTTTACGGACGGCCGCCACATCGGCGGCACCCTGGACCGCAACGGCTTGCGTCCAGCCCGCTACATCGTCACGGATGACGACCTCGTGGTGATGGCGTCGGAATCGGGCGTGCTGCCGATTCCCGAGTCGAAAATCATCCAGAAATGGCGCTTGCAGCCTGGCAAAATGTTCCTGATCGACCTGGAAGCGGGCCGCATCATCGACGACCAGGAATTGAAAAACACCTACGCCAACGCCAAGCCGTATAAAGCGTGGATCAACTCGGTGCGCATCAAGCTCGACGAGATCAAGCTGGCCGAAGGCCAAGCGAAACAGGACCGCGCGCAGGGCGAAAAAGCCCAGCCGTCCTTGCTCGACCGCCAGCAGGCGTTCGGCTATACGCAGGAAGATTTGAAATTCCTCATGGCGCCGATGGCCGTGGCCGGCGAAGAGGCGACGGGCTCGATGGGCAATGACTCGCCGCTGGCCGTCATGTCGAACAAACTGAAGCCTTTGTATAACTACTTCAAGCAGCTGTTCGCGCAAGTGACGAATCCGCCGATCGACCCGATCCGCGAAGCGATGGTGATGTCGCTCGTGTCCTTCATCGGCCCGAAACCGAACTTGCTCGATACGAACAACGTCAACCCGCCGATGCGCCTGGAAGTGGCGCAGCCCGTGCTGGGCTTTGACGACATGGCCCGTCTGCGCAACATCAGCGCCCACACGGGCGGCAAGTTCAAGTCGTATGAACTCGATATCTGCTACCCGCTGGCTTGGGGCAAGGAAGGCGTGGAAGCCTGCCTGGCCTCGCTGTGCGCGGAAGCCGTCGATGCCGTGAAATCCGGCCATAACATCCTGATCGTCTCGGACCGCGCCATTTGCGCCGACCAGGTGGCGATCCCTGCGCTCTTGGCCACGTCCACCGTGCACCAGCACCTGGTGAGCAAGGGCTTGCGCGCCTCCACCGGCCTCGTCGTAGAAACGGGCTCGGCCCGAGAAACCCACCACTTCGCCTTGCTCGCTGGCTATGGCGCGGAAGCCGTCCACCCGTACCTGGCCATGGAAACCCTGGCCGATATGGCGCATGGCTTGCCGGGCGATTTGTCGGGCGACAAAGCCATCTATAACTACACCAAGGCTGTCGGCAAGGGCTTAATGAAGGTCATGTCGAAGATGGGTATTTCGACCTACATGTCCTACTGCGGCGCGCAAATCTTCGAAGCCATCGGCTTGAACAAATCGCTGGTGGACAAATACTTCAAGGGCACGGCCTCGAACGTGGAAGGCATCGGCGTGTTTGAAGTGGCGGAAGAAGCGCTGCGTCTGCACGCGCTGGCCTTCGGCAACGATCCCGTGCTGGTGGACAAGCTCGACGCGGGCGGCGAGTATGCGTTCCGCGTGCGCGGCGAAGACCATATGTGGACGCCGGACGCGATTGCCAAGCTGCAGCATTCCACGCGTAGCAACAATTTCTCCAGCTATAAAGAGTACGCGCAAATCATCAACGACCAGAGCCGTCGCCATCTGACCCTGCGCGGCCTGTTCGAGTTCAAGCTCGACCCGACCAAGGCCATCCCGCTCGATGAAGTGGAACCGGCCAAGGAAATCGTCAAGCGTTTTGCCACGGGCGCCATGTCGCTCGGTTCGATCAGCACGGAAGCGCACGCAACGCTTGCGGTCGCCATGAACCGTATCGGCGGCAAGTCGAACACGGGCGAGGGCGGCGAAGATCCGAACCGCTACACGCAGGAATTGAAGGGCATCCCGATCCGCCAGGGCGACACCATGGCGTCCATCGTGGGCGCCGAGCAGATCGTCGTCGACATTCCGCTGCAGGAAGGCGATTCCATGCGTTCGCGCATCAAGCAGGTGGCGTCCGGACGTTTCGGCGTCACGGCCGCCTACCTGAACTCGGCCGACCAGATCCAGATCAAGATGGCGCAGGGCGCGAAGCCGGGCGAAGGTGGCCAGTTGCCAGGGCATAAAGTGTCGGAATACATCGCCAGCCTGCGCTTTTCCGTGCCGGGCGTAGGCTTGATTTCGCCGCCGCCGCACCATGACATCTATTCGATCGAAGATCTGGCACAGCTGATCCATGACTTGAAGAATGCCAACCCGCGCGCGTCGATTTCCGTGAAGCTGGTGTCGGAAGTGGGTATCGGCACGGTCGCCGCCGGCGTCACCAAGGCGAAAGCCGACCACGTGGTCGTTGCCGGCCATGACGGCGGCACGGGCGCGTCGCCACTGTCGTCCGTGAAACATGCGGGCACGCCATGGGAGCTGGGTCTGGCTGAAACGCAACAAACGCTGGTGTTGAACGGCTTGCGCAGCCGCATCCGCGTGCAGGCCGACGGCCAGATGAAGACGGGCCGCGACGTGGTCATCGCCGCCCTGCTGGGCGCCGACGAGATCGGTTTCGCCACGGCGCCGCTGGTGGTCGAAGGCTGCATCATGATGCGCAAATGCCACTTGAACACCTGCCCGGTGGGCGTGGCCACGCAAGATCCGGTGCTGCGCGCCAAGTTCTCGGGCAAGCCCGAGTATGTCGTCAATTACTTCTTCTTCGTTGCCGAAGAAGCCCGTCAATTGATGGCACAGCTGGGCATCCGCACGTATGACGAACTGATCGGCCGTGTCGACTTGCTCGACAAATCGAAGGCGATTTCGCACTGGAAGGCGCAGGGCCTGGACTTCTCGGCCATCTTCCACAAGCCGGAAACGCCAGATGGCCAAGCTTGCCGCCATGTGGAGTTCCAGGACCATGCGCTGGAAAAGGCGCTCGACCACAAGCTGATCGCGCAAGCGCGCGCGGCGCTGGAAAAGGGCGAGCGCGTCTCGTTCATCTCGCCCGTACGCAACCTGAACCGCACGGTGGGCACCATGCTGTCCGGCGAAGTGGCGAAGAAATATGGCCATGCCGGCTTGCCAGATGACACCATCCACATCCAGCTGCAAGGCACGGCGGGCCAGTCGGCCTGCGCCTTCCTGGCGCACGGCATCACCATCGACCTGGTGGGTGAAGGCAACGATTACGTCGGTAAAGGCTTGTCGGGCGGACGCATCATCGTGCGGCCCAATACCGAGTTCCGCGGCTGGGCCGTGGACAACATCATCATCGGCAACACGGTGCTGTACGGCGCCATCGCCGGCGAAGCGTTCTTCAATGGCGTGGCAGGCGAACGCTTTGCCGTGCGCAACTCGGGCGCCACCACGGTGGTCGAGGGCCTGGGCGACCATGGCTGCGAATACATGACGGGCGGCACGGTGGTGGTGCTGGGCAACACGGGACGCAACTTCGCGGCCGGCATGTCGGGCGGCATCGCCTATGTGTATGACCCGGCCGGCGACTTTGCCAGCAAGTGCAACACGGCCATGGTCAGCCTGGACAAGGTCGTGTCGGCAGCGGAACAGCATGTCGACCGCGATGCCTGGCATACGCAGCACCGCGATGGCGTGCCGGAAGCGGACGAGGTCATCCTCAAGCGCCTGATCGAGCGTCACTTCAAGCACACGGGCAGCACCCGCGCCCGCGTCTTGCTCGACGACTGGGCCGCGGCGCGCGGCAAGTTCGTGAAAGTCTTCCCGAACGAATACAAGCGCGCGCTGATTGAAATGGCAGCCGACGCCGCCATGGAAGTCCAAGCCGTCGCCGCCTGAGCCAGCCAAGCTCATTGCCAAATGAATGACCAGGGAGCGGCCCGGCCGCTCCCCGCCAGCCAAATACAAAGGAACTATCGTGGGTAAAATTACCGGCTTCATGGAATTCAAGCGCCAGGACGAACACTATCTGGAGCCTGCCGCGCGCCTGAAGAACTACAAGGAATTCGTCTTGCACCTGTCGGATGCGCAAGCGACCGTGCAAGGCGCGCGCTGCATGGATTGCGGCATCCCGTTCTGCACCACGGGTTGTCCCGTGAACAACATCATTCCCGACTGGAATGACCTGGTGTACCGCGGTAACTACCGCGAAGCGCTCGACGTCTTGCATTCGACGAATAACTTCCCGGAATTTACGGGCCGCATCTGCCCGGCGCCGTGCGAATCGGCCTGTACCCTGGGCATCCACGAAGACCCGGTCGGCATCAAGTCGATCGAGCATAAAATCATCGACATGGGCTGGGAGCACGGCTGGGTTACGCCGCAGCCGGCGGGATTCAGCACGGGCAAGAAAGTAGCCATCGTCGGTTCCGGTCCTGCCGGCCTGGCGGCGGCGCAGCAGCTGGCGCGCGCCGGCCACGCCGTCACCGTGTTTGAAAAGAGCGACCGGGTCGGTGGCTTGCTGCGTTACGGCATCCCCGACTTCAAGATGGAAAAATCGCACATCGACTTGCGCGTGAAACAGATGGAAGCCGAAGGTGTCGTCTTCCGTACCAGTGTGCTGGTGGGCAAGGATTTCCCTGCCCACGTGAATAACTGGGCCAAGGAAACCATTTTCCCCGAAGACCTGGAAAAAGAATTTGACGCCGTCATCATGGCCGGCGGCGCCGAGCAGCCGCGCGACTTGCCCGTACCGGGCCGCGAACTGAAAGGCGTGCATTTCGCCATGGATTTCCTGCCGCTGCAAAACAAGGTCAACGCGGGCGACAAGCTCAAGGACCAGATCAAGGCCACGGGCAAGCACGTGGTGGTGATCGGCGGTGGCGACACGGGTTCCGACTGCGTCGGCACGTCGAACCGCCATGGCGCCGCCTCGGTGGCCCAGTTCGAACTGATGCCGCAGCCGCCGGAACAGGAAAACAAGCCGCTCGTCTGGCCGTACTGGCCGACCAAGCTGCGTACCTCGTCCTCGCACGAGGAAGGCTGCGAGCGCGACTGGGCCGTGGCCACCAAGCGTTTCGAAGGCAAGGGCGGCAAGGTGGAAAAGCTGATCGCCTGCCGAGTCGAGTGGAAAGACGGCAAGATGAGCGAAGTGCCGAACTCGGAATTCGAGATGAAGGCCGACCTGGTCTTCCTGGCCATGGGTTTTGTTTCACCAGTACAACAAGTGCTGGAAGCGTTCGGCGTCGATACGGATGCGCGCGGCAATGTCAAGGCGACAACGGATGGCGCCGGCTGCTACCAGACCTCGGTGCCGAAAGTCTTTGCGGCCGGCGACATGCGCCGCGGCCAGTCGCTGGTGGTGTGGGCCATCCGGGAAGGGCGCCAGTGCGCGCGCGCCGTCGATGAGTTCCTGATGGGGGCATCGCTGCTGCCGCGCTAAAAAACGAGCAATTGTTCGTTTTTTGCCAGGGCCACGGCGCGGATCGCGACGTGGCTTTTGTTATTTTTACTGGTCAAGTCAACAGGCGTGAACGTCATCGGGCAGGGACGCGATGTGGCGGCTGAATTTCCACTACAATATCTGACTTTCGATTCATTAGTGTTGTATTCTTCCCCTGTCCCGGGCTGTAAGCAGGGGTGTCTCAGCAGAGGTTGGCGTTTCTGCACTACAATACGCCATTAAAATAGTGAGCTTCGTCGTGCCAAATCTTGTTGAGATCCGTGATTTACACTTTGCCTATGGAGAACGTTCGATTTTATCGGGCCTTCAAATGGATTTCCCACGTGGAAAAGTTGTGGCCGTCATGGGTGGCTCCGGCAGTGGCAAGACGACCGTACTGCGTCTGATCGGCGGGCAGTTGCGCCCCAGTTCCGGTTCCGTGAATGTGGACGGCCAGATCGTGCATACGCTGGGCACCGACGAGTTATACCAGCTGCGCCGCAAGATGGGCATGCTGTTCCAGCACGGCGCGCTGTTTACCGACTTGACGGCGTTCGAGAATGTGGCGTTCCCGCTGCGCGAACACACGGACTTGAATGAAGAGCTGATCCGCACTCTGGTGCTGATGAAGCTGCACGCCGTGGGACTGCGCAATGCGGCGCAATTGAAGCCGGCCGAGATCTCGGGCGGCATGGGCCGCCGCGTCGCGCTGGCACGCGCCATCGCGCTCGACCCCGAACTGATCATGTATGACGAGCCGTTCGCGGGCCTGGACCCGATTTCCATGGGCGTGACGGCCAATTTGATCCGCAATCTGAACGATGCGCTGGGCTCCACGTCTATCCTGGTATCGCACGATGTGAAGGAGTGTTTCGCCATCGCTGATTACGTCTATTTTCTGTCATCGGGCAAGATCGTGGCGCACGGCACGCCGGCCGAGATGGCTGTGTCGACGCATCCCTACGTCAAGCAGTTCGTCAATGCCGAGGCCGATGGCCCCGTCCCGTTCCATTATCCGGGCAAGTCGCTGGCCGACGACCTGGGTCTGCAGGCGGGGGGCGGCCGATGATCGCGCGTTTCCTGGCGGCGATCGGAGCGTGGTTGCGTCGTTCGGTACAAGACCTCGGCTTTGCCGTGCGTTCGTTTTTTATCATCATCGCCTCGTCGGGCGGCCTGTGGCGCCGTCCGCGCCTGGTGATTGAGCAACTGTTTTTTATCGGTAACCGCTCGCTGGTGATTACCGCCGTCTCCGGCCTGTTTGTCGGCATGGTACTGGGCTTGCAAGGGTATTACACCCTGACCACGTATGGCGCCGAGCAGTCGCTGGGCTTGCTGGTGGCGCTGTCACTGACGCGTGAACTGGGCCCCGTCGTGACAGCGCTGCTGTTCGCGGGCCGCGCCGGCACGTCGCTGACGGCGGAAATCGGCCTGATGAAGGCGGGCGAGCAATTGTCGGCCATGGAAATGATGGCCGTGAACCCGATCCAGCGCGTGCTGGCGCCCCGTTTCTGGGCCGGCGTGATCGCCATGCCGATCCTGGGCGCCATCTTCACGGCCGTCGGCATCATCGGCAGCTACCTGGTCGGCGTGGTGCTGATCGGCGTCGATGAAGGCTCGTTCTGGTCGCAGATGCAAGGCGGCGTGGATGTCTGGAAAGAAGTGGGCAATGGCACCATCAAGAGCCTGGTGTTCGGCATCGCGGTGACGTTCATTGCGCTGTTCCAGGGGTACCAGGCACAGCCGACGCCGGAAGACGTGTCCGGCGCCACCACGCGCACGGTGGTCATTTCGTCGTTGATGGTGTGGTGGCTCGATTTCATGATGACGGCTTTGATGTTTAGCAAGTAATTGCCGATAGGCGACAAAATTATCGGCCTGGGCAGTGTTCTGCGCAGGTGGCGGCAAGTAAAAATTATTTAGGATTGTTTATGCAACGTAAATCTTTGGATGTCTGGGTCGGCTTGTTCGTCTTGCTGGGTGTGGCGGCATTGATGTTTCTGGCGCTCAAGGCCGGCAATATGAGCTCGCTGTCTTTCAGCAAGACGTATACCATTAGTGCCAAGTTCGACAATATTGGCGGCCTCAAGCCGCAGGCGCCCGTCAAGGGCGCTGGCGTAGTGGTGGGCCGGGTCTCGGAAATCGTCTTTGACGACAAGACCTACCAGGCGCTGGTGAAACTCGACATCGAAGATGGCTACAAATTTCCGAAAGACAGCTCGGCCAAGATTTTGACGGCCGGTTTGCTGGGTGAGCAATATATCGGCCTGGAAGCAGGCGGCGATCTGGCGAACCTGGCGGAGGGCGACAAGATCGCCCGTACTCAATCGGCCACAGTGCTGGAAGACCTGATCAATCAGTTCATCTACAGCAAGGCAGCGGAAGGAAAGGACAGCAAATGAGCGAGTCGACCAAACAATCCCAAGGCAGCCTGGCGCGTATCGGCCTGGCCCTGGCCATCGCCGCCAGCGTGAGCGCTTGCGCCACCGGCACCAATCCGCGCGACCCGCTGGAAGGGTACAACCGCGCCATGTTCAAGTTCAACGACACGGTTGACCAGGTGGCCTTGAAGCCGGTCGCCACGGCCTACAAGAAGGTCACGCCATCGTTCGTGCAAACGGGCGTGGGCAACTTCTTCGGCAACTTGTCCGATGTGTGGAGCGCCATGAACAACTTGCTGCAAGGCAAGGGCGAAGCGGGCTTGCAAGACGTCGTGCGCGTCAGCATGAACTCGACTTTCGGTATCTTCGGTCTGATCGACATCGCCTCGCAGGCCGGCATTCCCAAGCATAACGAAGACTTTGGCCAGACCCTGGGCTGGTATGGCGTCCAGTCCGGTCCGTACGTGATGCTGCCGCTGCTGGGCCCATCGACCGTGCGCGACACGGCGGCCCTGCCGCTCGATATCGCGGGCGACCCATGGCGCTACAAGGATCCGGCGTATGTGCGCAATATCGGCACGGTGACGCGCGTGGTTGACAAGCGCGCCGCGCTGCTCGACGCGACCAACCTGATGGAAGCGGCCGCGCTGGACCGTTATGAGTTCATCCGCGACGGCTTCCTGCAGGCGCGCGAAAGCAAGGTTTTCGATGGCGATACGGACCGCCGCGACCGCAAAGTGCCAAAAAACGACACCAGCGATTACGAGCCGGAGTACGAGGCAAAACCGCAGCCTGCCAATGATGCGCCTGCGGTCACGGCCACCGCCGATGTGGCGCCAGCGGACCTCGTAACATCTGGTAGCAATACCGTTGCTTCCCAGGCCAGGCCGCAGGAGTAAACTGGACGCAAGAACACCACGGCTGCGATCAACGCCAGCCGGTGCATAGCAACACCATGAAAGGTAAAACCATGAAATTGATGAAACAACTGCTGGCGATGGCCACCATCGCCTTTGCCACCGCCGCCCAGGCCGCCCCCGCTGTCGAAGCGCCGGACGTCCTCGTCAAACGCATCAGCCAGGACGTGATCGACACGGCCAAGGCCGACAAGGCCATCCAGGCTGGCGATATCAAGCGCGTCACCGAATTGGTGGAAAGCAAGATCCTGCCGTACGTGGATTTCCAGCGCATGACGTCGCTGGCCGCCGGCCGCCACTGGCGCGATGCCACGCCCGACCAGCAAAAGCAGCTGGCTGCGGAATTCCGCACCTTGCTGATCTACACGTACTCGGGCGCCCTGTCGCAGATCAAGAACGAAACCGTGGAATTCAAGCCGCTGCGCGCCGACCCGGCCGACACGGAAGTGGAAGTACGTTCGCAAGTGAACGTGGCGCGCGGCGAACCCGTGCCCCTGAACTACCGCGTGGCGAAAACCCCGTCCGGCTGGAAGATCTATGACATCAACGTGCTGGGCGCGTGGCTGGTGGAAACGTACAAAAGCAGCTTCGCCAGCGAGATCAGCAAGGGCGGCATCGATGGCCTGATCAAGACCTTGCAGGCAAAAAACAAGGCTCTGGCCAGCCGTCCCGCTGCCAAAGCCAAATAATCGGCTATCATATAGCTCCTGACCCAGCTCCAGACCAGCGCAGCCCGACGCCATGCCCGACTCTCTCGACACCTTGCAGTCCCTGACTTCCCTGACCGTGCACAATGCCACTTCGGCATTGGAGCAGGGTCTGGACGCCATCCGCTCGGGTCAGACGAAGTTCGACTTGCGCAACGTCAAGGCTGTCGATTCGGCCGCCGTTTCCGTCATGCTGACGTGGCAGCGCGCCGCGCAGGATGCCGGCGCCGTGCTGGAGCTGAAAAACCTGCCGAACAACCTGAAAAACCTCACCAAGCTGTATGGCGTCTGCTCGCTCGTCTCGAGCACGCTGACGGCCGACGACTGCGCCAGCGCCGGCGGCCACGCCGAACGCAGCCCGTCCGATCTGCATCATCATTGATCCTGTCCCACTCCCCGCATCAGCAGTAGCTTTCAAGCCGGCAGGCCAGCAGCGCCGCCGGATTGATCTCCAAGTGTTCCACGAATTTTCCAACTATAATTGACTGTTGCGCCGTCCTCGCCTGAAGGTGGCGCCCTGCACCGGCCTGCCGGCCTCGATGTCTCCGGCAACTGGCGCATCACACCAGACGCATTACACTTGAAACAAGCACATGACCGCAATTCAAATAACGAATGTAGAAAAGAGCTATAAATCGCTCAAGGCGCTGGGCGGCGTGTCGCTGGCCATCGAAGAAGGCGAGTTTTTCGGCCTGCTCGGTCCCAATGGTGCCGGCAAGACCACCCTCATTTCCATCATCGCCGGCCTGATACGCCCCGACGCGGGCACCGTCAAGATCCATGGCCACGACGTGGTCAAGGACTTCCGCAACGCGCGCCGCAACCTGGGCGTGGTGCCGCAGGAACTGGTGTTCGATCCGTTTTTCACCGTGCGCGAAACCTTGCGCCTGCAGTCCGGCTATTTCGGCCTGCCGAACAACGACAAGTGGATCGACGAGGTCATGGAAAACCTCGACCTCACCGGCAAGGCCGACACGAACATGCGCGCGCTGTCCGGCGGCATGAAGCGTCGCGTGCTCGTGGCCCAGGCGCTGGTGCACAAGCCGCCCGTCATCGTGCTCGATGAGCCGACGGCCGGCGTCGACGTGGAACTGCGCCAGACCTTGTGGAAGTTCATCTCGCGCCTGAACCGCGAAGGCGGCCACACGGTCGTCTTGACCACCCACTACCTGGAAGAGGCGCAAGCCATGTGCCAGCGCGTGGCCATGCTGAAGACGGGCAAGGTGGTGGCGCTCGACACCATGTCGGCCCTGATCCGCCGCATCGCCGGCTCGCAGCTGCAGCTGCACCTGAAAAACGGCAGCCTGCCGGACGATCTGCGGCACCTGGTGCTGCATGCGGAAGAACAGCAGGCGCCGAACAAGTTCAGCCTGCGCGTCAACGAATACAGCGAAGTCGAAAAAATCCTCGCCCGCCTGCGCGAAGCGGGTGCCGAGATCGATGAAATGCAATTGCAACAAGCCGACCTGGAAGATATCTTCTTGCAGATCATGGATAAAGGTACCGTATGATTTCGACAGGATTTCGCACCCTCGTCTACAAAGAGACGCTGCGCTTCTGGAAAGTGGCGACGCAAACCGTGGCCGCGCCCGTGCTCACGTCGATGCTGTACCTGCTGGTGTTCGGCCATGTGCTCGACGGCCGCGTCGAGCCGAGTCCCGGCGTCAGCTACACGGCCTTTCTGATTCCCGGCCTGGTGATGATGAGCGTGCTGCAAAACGCGTTCGCCAATTCCTCGTCCTCGCTGATCCAGTCCAAGATCACGGGCAACCTGGTGTTCGTGCTGCTCACTCCCCTGTCGCACTGGGAAATCTTCTCGGCGTATGTACTCGCTTCCGTCGCGCGCGGCCTGGCCGTGGGCTTTGGCGTGTTCGCCATCACGTGCTGGTTCGCCGACCTGTCGTTCGTCGCGCCGCTGTGGATCGTCGTCTTCGCGTTTCTCGGCGCCGCCATGCTGGGCACCATGGGCCTGATCGCCGGCATCTGGGCCGAGAAATTCGACCAGCTGGCCGCCTTCCAGAACTTCCTGATCATGCCGGCCACTTTCCTGTCGGGCGTGTTCTATTCGATCCACTCGCTGCCCGCCTTCTGGCAGACGGTATCGCATTTGAACCCCTTCTTCTACATGATCGACGGCTTCCGCTACGGCTTCTTCGGCGTGTCCGACGTCAGCCCGTGGCTCAGTCTTTCCATCGTCGCCGGCTTCCTCGTGATCCTGGCGCTCGCATCGATCCGCCTGCTGAAAAGCGGCTACCGACTGCGACACTAATTGCGCCGTTGATTGCGGCATATCACATCACTACATTATTCAATATCAAGGACTTATCGTGACCACCACTCCAGAACTGATCCACGGCTATCTGTCGGCCGGCCTCGAATGCACGCACCTCGAAGTGGAGGGCGATGGCCAGCACTTCCAGGCCGTGATCGTCTCGCCCGCATTTGCCGGCAAGCGCCTGATCCAGCGCCACCAGATCGTCTACGCGGCGCTGGGCGACCGCATGCGCGAGGAAATCCACGCGCTGTCGATGAAAACCCTGACACCTGAAGAATTCCAAGGATAAGCACATGGACAAGCTCCTCATCAACGGCGGCAACCGCCTGAACGGCGACATCGCCATCTCCGGCGCGAAAAACGCCGCCCTGCCCATCCTGTGCGCGGGTCTCCTGACCGCCGGCGACCTGGACCTGACCAACGTGCCGCATCTGCACGACGTGGCCACCATGCTGAAACTGCTGGGCCAGACGGGCTTGAAAGTGCGGCAGGACGGCGACCGCGTGGTGCTCAACGGCAGCGCCATCGACACCCTGGAAGCGCCGTATGAACTGGTGAAAACCATGCGCGCCTCGATCCTCGTGCTGGGCCCCATGCTGGCGCGCTTCGGCGAAGCCAAGGTCTCGCTGCCGGGCGGCTGCGCCATCGGTTCGCGCCCCGTCGACCAGCACATCAAGGGGCTGGAGGCGCTGGGCGCCGAGATCCGCATCGAAGCGGGCTACATCTACGCCAAGTGCGCCAAGCTCAAAGGCGCGCGCATCGTCACCGACATGATCACCGTCACCGGCACCGAGAATTTGCTGATGGCCGCGACCCTGGCCGAAGGCGAGACCATCCTGGAAAACGCCGCCTGCGAACCGGAAGTGACCGACCTGGCCCACCTGCTGGTGGCCATGGGCGCGAAGATCGACGGCATCGGCACCAGCCGCCTGGTGATCCAGGGCGTGGACGCGCTGCACGGCGCCTCGCACGCGGTGATCGCCGACCGTATCGAAACGGGCACCTTCCTGTGCGCCGTGGCGGCCACCGGCGGCGATATCACCCTGCGCAACGTGCGCACCGATATCCTCGACTCTGCGCTCGACAAGCTGCGCGCCATGGGCCTGACGATGACCTTCGGCGCCGACTGGATCCGCGCCGAGATGTCGGCCCGCCCGAACCCCGTCAGCTTCCGCACGACGGAATACCCGGGCTTCCCGACCGACATGCAGGCGCAGTTCATGGCCGTGAACACGATCGCCAATGGCGCCAGCCGCGTCACCGAAACGATCTTCGAGAACCGCTTCATGCACGTGCAGGAAATGAACCGCCTGGGCGCCGACATCACCATCGAAGGCAACACGGCCATCATCGCCGGCGTCAAGCAGTTGCGCGGCGCGCCCGTGATGGCGACCGACCTGCGCGCGTCGGCGTCGCTGGTGATCGCGGCCCTGGCCGCCGATGGCGAAACGCTGATCGACCGCATCTATCACCTCGACCGCGGTTACGACCGCATGGAAGTGAAGCTGTCGGCCGTCGGCGCGAATATCGTACGCATCAAATAACAAGGAACGAGCATGAACGGATCGAACAACGGTGACAGCTCCCAGCTGATCCTGGCGCTGTCGAAAGGCCGCATTTTTGAGGACACCATGCCGCTGCTGGAAGCGGCCGGCATCAAGGTGCTGGAAAACCCGGAGACCTCGCGCAAGCTGATTTTGGCCACCAACGATCCGAACGTGCGCGTCATCATCGTGCGCGCCAGCGACGTGCCGACCTACGTGCAGTACGGCGCGGCCGATTTCGGCGTGGCGGGCAAGGATGTCTTGCTCGAACACGGCGGCGAAGGCCTGTACCAGCCGATCGACCTGAATATCGCTTCTTGCCGCATGTCGGTGGCGGTGCAGGCCGGTTTTGACTACGAAAAGGCCGTGCACCAGGGCGCGCGATTGCGCGTGGCCACCAAGTTCGTGCACACGGCGCGCGAGCACTTCGCCGCCAAGGGCGTGCACGTCGACCTGATCAAGCTGTATGGCTCGATGGAGCTGGCGCCTTTGGTCGGTTTGTCCGACGCCATCGTCGACCTGGTCAGCACGGGCAGCACCCTGCGCGCGAACAACCTCGTCGAAGTCGAGCACATCATGGAAATTTCGTCGCGCCTGGTGGTCAACCAGGCCGCGCTCAAGCTCAAGCGCGAGCGCTTGCAGCCGATTATCGAGGCGTTTGAACGCGCCTCGCAAGCCTAGACACCTTCAGTAGCAGAAAGCCGATTATGCCGATACAGATACGCAAGCTCGATTCAAGCCAGGATGGTTTCCAACAATCGCTCGACACCTTGCTGGCGTTCGAGGCGGGTACCGATGCAGCGATTGAAACGTCGGTCGCAAAAATCCTGGCCGACGTGAAAACGCGCGGCGACGCCGCCGTACTGGAATACACGAACCGTTTCGACCGCATCCCGCATGGCGGCGCGGCGGAAATGGCGGCCTTCGATATTTCGCAAGCCGAATTGCAGGCGGCCCTGAACGGCTTGCCGTCGGCGCAGCGCGAAGCGCTGCAGATCGCCGCCCAGCGCATCCGTGCCTTCCACGAACGCCAGCGCGAAGAACTGCGCGGCTTTACCTACACCGAGCCCGATGGCACGGTGCTGGGGCAGAAAATAACGCCGCTGGACCGGGTCGGCATCTACGTCCCGGGCGGCAAGGCCGCGTATCCGTCGTCCGTGCTGATGAACGCCATTCCCGCGCACGTGGCGGGCGTGGGCGAAATCATCATGGTGGTGCCGACGCCTGATGGCGTGAAAAACCAGATGGTGCTGGCCGCCGCCGCGATCGCGGGCGTGACGCGCGTGATCACGATCGGCGGTGCGCAAGCCGTCGGCGCACTGGCGTATGGAACACAGAGCATCACCGCCGTCGATAAAATCGTCGGCCCCGGCAATGCCTACGTGGCCGCCGCCAAGCGCCGCGTGTTCGGCATCGTCGGCATCGACATGATCGCGGGGCCTTCCGAAATCCTCGTGCTGTGCGATGGCACGACGGACCCGGACTGGGTCGCGATGGACCTGTTTTCCCAGGCCGAGCACGACGAACTGGCGCAGGCGATTCTGCTGTGCCCGGACGCCGCTTACATCGCGAAAGTCGAAGAGAGCATCGCCAAGCTGCTGCCGACGATGCCGCGCCAGGCCACCATCAGCACCTCGCTGGCGGACCGCGGCGCGCTGATCAAGGTGCGCAGCATGGAAGAGGCGTGCGAGATCGCCAATGCCATCGCTGCGGAACACCTGGAAATCTCGGCGGAGAATCCGCAGCAGTGGGCCGAGCGGATCCGCCACGCGGGCGCCATGTTCCTCGGGCGCTTCTCGTCCGAATCGCTGGGCGACTATTGCTGCGGTCCCAACCACGTGCTGCCGACGTCGCGCACGGCGCGCTTTTCGTCGCCGCTGGGCGTGTACGACTTCCAGAAGCGCTCGTCCATCATTCACGTGAGTGAAGCGGGCGCGCAAACCCTGGGCCGTGTCGCCGCCACCCTGGCGTACGGTGAAGGCTTGCAGGCGCACGCGCGCAGCGCCGAACTGCGCCTGAAGCCGCAGCCATGACGAAGTTGGCGGAGCAGCCGGACTGGGTCAACCGGGTCTATTGCGAAGATGCGCTGGCGGGGCTGGCGCGCATTCCCGATGGCTCGGTGGACCTGATCCTGACGGATCCGCCGTACAACCTGGGCAAGGATTACGGCAATGCCTCGGACCAGCAGTCGGTGGCCGACTACCTGCGCTGGACGGAACAGTGGATCGATGCGGCGCTGCCCAAGCTGAAAGCCAACGGCAGCCTGTATATCTTCCTCACCTGGCGCTATTCGCCGGAGATCTTCGTCATGCTGAAGCAGCGCATGGCGATGATGAATGAAATCATCTGGGACCGCCGCGTGCCGTCCATGGGCGGCAGCGTGCGCAGCTTTTCATCGGTGCACGACACCATCGGCTTCTTCGTCAAGCGCAAGGATTACTACTTCGACCTTGACGCGGTGCGCATCGCCTACGACGCGGCCACCAAGAAAGCCCGTTCGCGCTCGATCTTCATCGGCGCCAAATGGCTGGAAGTGGGCTACAACCCGAAAGACTTGTGGAGCGTATCGCGCCTGCACAAGGAACACCCGGAACGGGCCGACCACCCGACGCAAAAGCCGCTCGAAATCATCGAGCGCATGGTCAAGGCGTCGTGCCCGCCCGGCGGAGTGGTGCTCGACCTGTTCATGGGCAGCGGCACCACGGCCCTGGCGGCCAAGCGCTGCGGGCGCGATTTCGTCGGCTTTGAATTGAACGCCGACTACTGCGCCATCATCGAACAGCGATTGGCGGCGCTGACGCAGGAGCTGGCAGCACCGCCCGCGACCAAGCCCGCCAAGGCGGCAGCGAAGAAACCGGCGGCGGCCAAAAAGCCGGCCGCCGTGAAGAAACCGCCCGCCGTGAAAAAAGCGCCGGCCCGCAAGGCGCGCAGCGCCGCCGTGCCGGAAGACGTATCCATTTAATTCCATCAGGAGTGTTTGCAGCATGTCTTTCCTCGATCAGTTAATCAGCAACACCGTGCGCGCCGATGTGCGGGCCGTCAAAAGCTACCAGGTAGCCGATGCCAGCGGTTACATCAAACTCGATGCGATGGAAAACCCGTATCCGCTGCCGCCGCATCTGCGCGAGGAACTGGGCGCGCGCCTGGCCGGCGTGGTATTGAACCGCTATCCGCCGTCGTACGCCAGCCTGCAGGCGGCTATCTGCGCCAAGCTCGGCGTGCCCGCCGGCTACGACGTCATGCTGGGCAACGGCTCCGATGAACTGATTTCCATCCTGGCCATGGCGTGCGCGCATCAGGAGCCGGGCAAGTGCGCCGTGCTGCTGGCGCCCGTTCCCGCCTTCGTCATGTATGCACGCTCGGCGCAGTTTGCCGGCATGGATTTCGTCGGCGTGCCTCTGCAGGCCGATTTCAGCCTGGACATGCCGGCCATGCTGGCGGCCATCGAAGAACACCGCCCGGCGCTGGTGTTCCTCGCCTATCCGAACAACCCGACGGGCAACCTGTTTGCCAGCGCCGATATCGAGCGCATCCTCGCGGCGCTCGGCGACACGGGCATCGCCGTCGTCGACGAAGCCTACGAGCCGTTCGCGCAGCACAGCTTCATGGGCCGCCTGCCCGAGTTCGAGAACCTGGTGGTGATGCGCACCGTGTCGAAACTGGGCCTGGCCGGCATCCGCCTCGGCTACATGTCGGCCGCGCCGGCCCTGCTGGCGCAATTCGAGAAAGTGCGCCCGCCGTACAATGTGAACGTGCTGACGCAGGCGGCGGCTGAATTCGCGCTCGATCACCTCGACGTATTGAATGCCCAGGCGGCCCTGCTCAACAGCGCGCGCGACGACCTGGCGCTGCGCCTGGCGCAGTTGCCCGGCGTGACGGTATTTCCCTCGAAGGCAAATTTTCTTCTGATTCGTGTGGCTGATTCCGACGATGTTTGCGCAAAACTGCTTGCCCGCCGGGTTTTAATTAAAAATATGAGTAAAATGCATGCTGCGCTGGCCAATTGCCTGCGCATCAGCGTCAGCACCCCGGAAGAAAATTCCCTTTTTTACGATGCCTTCAAGGCATCCCTCGTTTAGCCTACCGCCAGAGCCTCCCATGAACCGCACCGCAGAAATCACGCGCAACACCAATGAGACGCAAGTTCGCGTCGCCCTCAACCTCGATGGCACCGGCCAGCAAAAGCTGAACACTGGCGTGCCCTTCCTCGACCATATGCTGGACCAGATCGCCCGCCACGGCTTGATCGACCTCGATATCGAAGCGACGGGCGACGTGCATATCGACAACCACCATACGGTGGAAGACGTGGGCATCACCTTGGGCATGGCCGTGGCCAAGGCCATCGGTGACAAGAAGGGTATCCGCCGCTACGGCCATGCGTACGTGCCGCTGGACGAGGCGCTGTCGCGCGTGGTGCTCGATTTCTCGGGCCGCCCGGGCATCGAATACCACATCCCGTTTACGCGCGCCATGATCGCCGGCTTCGATGTCGACCTGACCTTGGAATTTTTCCGCGGCTTCGTCAACCATGCGGGCGTGACCTTGCATATCGACAACCTGCGCGGTACGAATGCCCACCATCAATGCGAAACCGTGTTCAAGGCCTTTGGCCGCGCGCTGCGCATGGCTGCCGAGCTCGATGAGCGCGCGGCCGGCATCATTCCATCGACCAAGGGCAGCCTGTAAGCGCCCGCGAACCACTGTAGATTCCGAGATCAAACATGAATAAAATTGTGGTGGTGGATTACGGCATGGGCAATTTGCGCTCGGTGGCGCAAGCGCTGCGCGCCGTGGCGCCCGAAGCCGACGTGCGCATTTCCGGGTTGGCGCAAGACATCGACAGCGCCGACCGCATCGTCTTGCCGGGCCAGGGCGCCATGCCCGACTGCATGCGCAGCCTGCGCGAATCGGGCGTGCTCGAAGCGCTGCTGCGCGCCGCCGACAGCAAGCCCGTGCTGGGCGTGTGCATCGGTGAGCAAATGCTGTTCGACGGCAGCGAAGAGGGCGACGCGGCCGGTCTGGGCTTGCTGCCCGGCAAAGTCGTGCGTTTCCAGCTCGACGGCCAGGTGCAGGAAGACGGTTCGCGCTTCAAGGTGCCGCAAATGGGCTGGAACCAAGTGCGGCAAACGGCGTCCCATGTCATGTGGGATGGTATCGCCGACAACGCCTATTTTTACTTTGTGCACAGCTATTTTGCTCAACCTCAAGAGGCGTTGCACACGGTGGGCGAGACTGTCTATGGTGCGCCGTTCGCTTGCGCCGTCGCCCGTGATAATATTTTCGCCACACAGTTCCACCCTGAAAAAAGTGCTGCCGCTGGCTTGCAGCTGTACAAGAACTTCGTTCACTGGCAACCTTAACGTTAGCTCTCCGGCTTTTTTTCCGCCTATCACTCACTTTTAAATCACACTGACCATGCTGCTCATTCCCGCCATCGACCTGAAAGACGGTCACTGCGTACGCCTGAAACAAGGCGATATGGAACTTGCCACCGTATTTTCCGAAGACCCGGCCGACATGGCCCGCCATTGGCTGATGCAAGGCGCGCGCCGGCTGCACCTGGTCGACCTGAACGGCGCTTTTGCCGGCAAGCCGAAGAACGAGGGCGCCGTCAAGGCCATCCTGAAGGCCGTGCAGGATTTCGCCGTGGAAAACGACATCGAGGAAATCCCCGTGCAGCTGGGCGGCGGTATCCGCGACCTCGACACCATCGAGCGCTACCTTGACGCCGGCATCACCTACATCATCATCGGCACGGCGGCCGTGAAAAGCCCCGGCTTCCTGCACGATGCCTGCAGCGCTTTCCCCGGCCACATCATCGTCGGTCTCGATGCCAAGGATGGTAAAGTGGCAACGGATGGCTGGAGCAAGATGTCGGGCCACGAAGTGATCGATCTGGCGAAAAAATTCGAAGCCTACGGCGTCGAATCGATCATCTACACGGACATCGGCCGCGACGGCATGATGGGCGGCATCAATATCGACGCCACCGTCAAGCTGGCGCAAGCCGTCAAGATCCCCGTCATCGCTTCGGGCGGCCTGCACAATATCGGCGACGTGGAAGCGCTGTGCGCGGTACAGGCCGAAGGCATCGAAGGCGTGATCTGCGGCCGTTCCATCTATGAAGGCACGATCGACCTGGCGCAGGCGCAAGAACGCGCCGACGACCTGACCGACGCCGCCGTTTAAGCCTGCCCGGCCGGGAGCGTGCATGCGCACGCCCTGGCCTGGCGACAATCTGGATACCATCATGCTTGCAAAACGTATCATCCCCTGCCTCGACGTGACCAATGGCCGTGTCGTCAAAGGCGTCAATTTCACGGAATTGCGCGACGCCGGCGACCCGGTGGAAATCGCCCGCCGCTATGACGAGCAGGGCGCCGATGAAATCACTTTCCTCGACATTACCGCGTCCAGCGACAACCGCGGCCTGATCTTCGACATCATCGAAGCCGTGGCGTCGCAAGTGTTCATTCCGCTGACGGTGGGCGGCGGCGTGCGCGTGGTGGAAGACGTGCGCCGGCTGCTCAACGCGGGCGCCGACAAGGTCAGCATCAACACCTCGGCCGTGACGAATCCCCAGCTCGTGTACGAGGCGTCGCAGAAGCACGGCTCGCAGTGCATCGTCGTCGCCATCGACGCCAAGCAGGTGTCACCCGGCAAGTGGGAAGTGTTTACCCATGGCGGACGCACCGCCACGGGCCTGGACGCGTTCGAATGGGCGCGTAAAATGGAAAGCCTGGGCGCCGGCGAAATCTTGCTTACCAGCATGGACCGCGACGGCACCAAGGTCGGCTTCGACCTGGGCCTGACGCGCGGCGTGTCCGACGCCGTCAGCATTCCCGTCATCGCCTCGGGCGGCGTGGGCGGCTTGCAAGACCTGGTCGATGGCATCAAGGTGGGCCGCGCGGATGCCGTGCTGGCCGCCAGCATCTTCCATTATGGCCAGCACACGGTGCAGGAAGCCAAGCGTTTCATGGCGCAGCAGGGCATCCCCATGCGTCTGGCGTAAAATCAGCAGGATAGAAGAACATGCAAAACGGAACCATCGTAGCAAGCAATGCCAAGTGGCTGAAAAAGGTCAAATGGGACGAGCACGGCCTCGTGCCCGTGATCGCGCAGGAAGCGGGCAGCAACGACGTGCTGATGTTCGCCTGGATGAACCGGGATGCGCTGGCGCGCACGGTGGAGCTGGGCGAAGCCGTGTACTGGAGCCGTTCGCGCAAGAAACTGTGGCACAAGGGCGAAGAGTCGGGCCACACGCAAAAGGTGCTGGAAATCCGCCTCGATTGCGACGAAGACGTGGTCTTGCTGAAAATCGAGCAGGCGGGCGGCATCGCCTGCCATACGGGCCGCCATTCGTGTTTCTTCCAGAAATTCGAAGGCGACGAAAAAACGGGCGAATGGCAAGTCACCGACCCCGTCCTGAAAGACCCTGAGACGATTTACGCGGAAAGCAAGAGCAAATGAGCGAAACCCTGAAGCGCCTGGCCGCCGTGATCGAATCGCGCAAGCTGGCCAATGGCGGCGACCCAGCCACGTCGTACGTCGCGCGCCTGTTTGCCAAGGGCGATGACGCGATTTTGAAAAAAATCGGCGAAGAGGCCACGGAAACCGTGATGGCCGCCAAGGATGCGCGCCGCGACAACGACCCGTCGAAGGTGCTGTATGAATGCGCCGACCTGTGGTTCCACTCGCTGGTGATGCTGGCGCAGTTCGACCTGACGCCGCAGCAGGTACTCGACGAGCTGGCGCGCCGCGAAGGCCTGTCCGGCCTGGAAGAAAAGGCGGCACGCAAGGATGAGCTGCGCGACGCCGGCGAAACAGACAAACACTGACCTATTGGAGCGTGCGTGGATAACTGTATTTTCTGCAAGATTGCCGCAAAACAAATTCCCTCGAGCATCGTGTATGAAGACGAGGACTTGCTGGCCTTCAAGGATATCAATCCGGCCGCCCCCGTGCATCTGCTGCTGATCCCGAAGCGCCACGTGGCCAGCCTGTCCGATTGCGACGACAGCCATACGGACATGCTGGGCAAGCTGCTGCGCCTGGCGCCGAAACTTGCTGCCGAGTTCGGTTGCGCCGTCACGTATGACGCCGATGGCGCGCCCGCCGGCGGCTTCAAGACCATGATCAACAGCGGCCCGAACGGCGGGCAAGAGGTGTATCACCTGCACATGCATGTGTACGGCGGTCCCCGTCCCTGGCGCGGTCAACACTGATTTCGCTGCGCGCCGGGTTCACGTGTATACTACCGGCATTGGTTGACGCTATTCGGGCACCGTCCCGCAAGGAGAATGTGATGGGTTCATTGAGTATTTGGCACTGGGTGATCGTTCTGGTCATTGTGATGCTGGTCTTCGGCACCAAGAAACTGGGCAATATCGGCGGTGATATCGGCAAGGCCGTCAAAGGCTTCAAGGATGGCGTCAAGGGCGAAGATGACGCCCCGGCAGCCAATACCCCTCCTGCTGCGCCATCGCAAGTGGCCGACAAAAGCACCATCGACGTCGAGACGAAAGAGAAAAGCAAGTCCTGATAGCGTGGCGGGGCGCTTGCCTCGTCCGGTAACGGCCCTTGTCCGCTTATGATCGATCTCGGTCTCTCTAAAATCGCCATCATCGGCGTGGTTGCGTTGATAGTCATCGGCCCTGAAAAGTTGCCGAGAGTGGCGCGCATGGCCGGTACCCTGTATGGCCGCGCGCAACGCTACCTGAACCAGGTGAAATCCGAAGTCTCGCGCGAAATTGAAATGGAAGAGCTGAAAAGCCTGCAGAAGGAAGTGCAGGATGCGGCCCATTCCGTCAAGCAAAGCGTGGAGAAATCCATGCATGGCGTGGAAAACTCGATCTCGGGCAACCTGGCCGAGGTGGAAAACGCCTGGCGTGGCGATGCCAGTGCGTATGACGGGCATCACGATGCCCATGAAGCCATGCTGCGCGCCACCAATGAAGACCTGGCCCGCAAGGCGCGCGAATTCCGCCGCAAGAAGCTGGTGCGCAATTCCGCCATCCCTGGCTGGTACAAGCAGCGCCATGGCGGCAAGCTGCACGTGCAGTCGGCGGCCGCCCGCGTGGCGCGCTTCCGTCCGCGCGCCAGTTCCTCCTCCTTTTACTCATGAGTAGCAAATCCCCGGTGGAAGAAACTTTTATCTCGCATCTGGTCGAGCTGCGCAACCGCCTGGTCAAGGCGTCGATCGGCATCGCCGTCGTCTGCGCGGTACTGTTCTATTGGCCCGGCCCCTCGCAGATCTACGATTTTATTGCGGCCCCGATGATCGCCTCGCTGCCGGCCGGTTCGAAAATGATCGCCACCGGCGTCATTTCACCGTTCCTGGTGCCGATGAAAGTGACCTTGGTGATCGCCTTTATCGTCGCCTTGCCCTGGGTGCTGTACCAGATGTGGGCGTTTATCGCCCCCGGCCTGTACACGCATGAAAAGCGCCTGATCGCGCCGCTGGTCATCTCGTCTTCCCTGCTGTTCATGGCCGGCGTGGCCTTCTGTTATTTCTTTGTGTTTGGCCGCGTCTTCCACTTCATCAGCGACTTTTCGCCATCGTCGATCGCCGTCACGCCCGATATCGAAAACTACCTCGATTTCGTCATGTCGATGTGCCTGGCCTTTGGCGCCACGTTCGAAGTGCCCGTAGTGGTGGTGATCCTCGTGCGCATGGGCATTGTTTCTATTGCGAAACTCAAGGAAGTGCGTCCCTACATCATCGTCGGCGCCTTCGTGATTGCCGCCATCGTCACGCCGCCGGACGTCGTCAGCCAGTTCTCGCTGGCCATCCCGATGTGTCTGCTGTTCGAGCTGGGCCTGCTGGTAGCGCCCATCTTCGTCAAGGCCACGCAGGCGCCGGAAGAAGCGTCCTAGACGGTTTGCAAGACGCGCAAGCAAAAGCCGCTGGCCTCCTTCGGGAGCAGCGGCTTTTTTATTGCCAGATCAGTTAGCAGGTGCTTACTGCAGCATCAGTTTGCTGAGGATGCCCAGATTGAGCAGGATCAGGGTGCTCATCATCCAGTACACGTGTTTCATGTCCGCGCCATGGCGCAAGTCCAGGCGTTCCAGGCGGGCGTCGAATTTGTGTTCCAAGGCGTCGAATTTAGTATCGAATTTGTGCTCCAGCGCATCGATCCTCGTATCGAGTTTCAGGTCCAGTGCATCGATCCGGGTATCGAGTCTGAGCTCCAGTGCATCGATCTTCAACTCCAGGGCGCCCACCTTGGCATCGACGTTGTGCGACACCAGCTTGATTTCCCCCAGCAGATTGCGCTCCAGCGCCGCCAGTTCGCCATGCACGACGACGGCCGAACCCAGTACGTCGCCCAGCGCCGTCGCATGGGCTTCCGCCTGCTGCGTGGGCACGCCGGCCGAGGCAAGGCGTTTGGCGTAATCGAAGGTGTCGAACTGGATGGGCATATGCATGGACGCTCCTGTATCCAGCCTAGCAGGAAAATCGGCAATTGCCAGTGAGGAGTGCGGTGGCGCCTGCCTTCCCGTCAGCGTAATGGACAGGCACGCCGGCGGTTTGCGGTGGCGCAAACGCATGCAAAAAGGGCGCCGCGGCGCCCTTTGCAAGGAGAGGAGGCGTACGAGTTAATTCATCAGTTCCTTGATGACTTTCACGGGCGCGCTGCCGTAGCTGAGGAATTGCTCGTGGAAATCCTTCAGCACGAATTTGCTGCCCAGCGCTTGCTTGCGCTGTTCGCGCAAGTCCATGATTTCGCTGTAGCCGCTGAAATAGCTGGTCAGTTGCACCGAGCTCAGCTGCACACGGCGCCATTTTTCCTTGGCTTCACGCTGGGTCTGGAAGGCCTGGCGCGTCAGCAGGTCGAGCGCTTGCGCTTCCGTCATGCCCAGCACGTGCACGCTGTAATCGAGGATGGTGTTGGTGACGCTGCGCAAGTTCCACTTCGAATACATCAGCCACATTTCCGGCGCGTTGTTGCCATAGCCTGATTCGAGCATCATGCGCTCGCCATACACGGCCCAGCCTTCGATCATGGCGCCGTTGCCGAAGATCGACTTGACCAGGGACGGCGATTTGTTGGCATACACGAGCTGCGTGTAGTGGCCGGGGATGGCTTCGTGGATATTCAGGATCTGCAAGATCCAGTGGTTGTATTCGCGCAAGCTGCTTTCCGCCTGTTCCGGCGTTTCGCCATCGAGCGGCGTCACGTTGTAATAGGTGCGGTCTTGCGGGCGGTACGGGCCGGGCGCCTCGATGCTGGCGCCAGCCACGCCGCGCTGGTAAGCGGGCGTTTCACGCACGACCAGGGGTTTTTTCGGGTCCATCGTCAGCAGGTTGTGGCTGGTGACCCATTCCTGCAGCTCGGGGATCTGGCGGCGGATTTCCGGCACGAAGTCGGCGGCCGCCACGTGGTTGCTGGAGAGCTTGTCGATCACCATGCCGATCTTTGCCGTGCGGTCCGCCGGCTTGGCCGTGGCGCCCATGGTTTTTACCCACAGCTCGTCGGACAGGCTATCCATGTGCTCGAGCAGCTTTTCGCGCGCGGCCAGGGCTTTCTGGTACATCTGCTCGGCGCTCACGCTGGCCTGGATATCGTAGGCGAATTTCTGTTCGTACAAATCCTTGCCGATGCGGAAGGAGCGCGCGTTGCCGTTCTGCGCCAGCGCCGCATCCTGTTCCGTCAGCCAGGCCGCATAGCCTTGCACGGCCGTGCGGGCCGCAGCGATGCGCGCGTTGTATAGCTGTTTTTCCGCCGGCGTCAGGATGGAACCCTGTGCCGTCTTGTTCAAGTCGTCAAGCACGCTGAGCACGCCTGCGCTCTGTGCGATGGCCAGCTGCGTGTGTTCGCGCGTGGGGTTGACGATGCTGGCGCGCGCGGCCGCATAGTATTGCGGCACGGTGGCTATGCGCTTGAGCAAGGTGCGCAGGCGCTGCGGCTGGGCCGCATATTCCGTGTTCAGGATGAAGTCGATGGAACCGGCCACGTTGTACTGGGCGGGATTCCATTCGAATTCGCGGAAGGTGGTCAGATACCAGCGGTCCGATTGCAGTTTATTCGTCAGCAAGGCCAGGTCGGTACGTTGCTTGTCCGACATTTTGCCGGCATTGAGCTTGCCGAACTTGCCCAGCCATTCTTCGATGAAGGCCAGTTGCTTCTGGCGGCTGGCCGCGTCGGGAATGCTCAGGTTGGCGGCGCCATCGTACTTGCCGACGGAAATCGCGCTTTCCGGGTCCAGGCGCCACAGGGCCGTGAGGAACTGGCCGCTCAGGTTATTCATGGAGCGGTCGCTGCTGTTCTCGCTGGCGACGGCCGCGACCGTGGCTGCCGTTGCCGCCGTGACGACGGCTGCTTTCTTGGCGACGGTTTTCTTCTTGCTGCTGGTGCTGGCCTTGCCGTTTTTCTGCGGCTTTTTCGCGGCGCTGGCCGGTGTCAGGGTAAAAGCCATCATCAATGCGGCGAGCGCAACTTTATTTTTTATCAGCATAGTTTATCTCTTGAATATTTTGTCGTTTGCCCTCATCAGAAAATAATAAACTGATAATATAAGTAACAAACAACTATTGAAAGGTTGGCCTTGCTTGTCTGGGCGGCCCAAAGATTAGCACTAATTGCCCCTGCGGCGCTAGACGACGATGGCGCTGCCGTGCAGCAGCTCCTGGTGGCGCGCATTGATGGCCGCCACAGCATCCTTGCCGCGCGCCATGCCGGTGGCGTGGATTTCTGTTTCCTGCGTGTAGCGCTGGCTGACGCGCACCGTGTAGGACTGGAACAGCCAGCTCCAGAAGTTCGTTTCATAGACGGCTTCATCCATGTCGCGCCATTTGACGCCCGTCAGTTTCTTTTTCCACGGCAAGATACCGGACGCCAGCCACACGCCCTCCTCATCGTAGTACAGCTGATAGCTGCGTATCGTCAGCAGGCGGTAGCCGACGATCAGGGCCGAACCGACCAGCACGATGAAGGCGGCGCGCGTGTTGTACTTGAAGGCCAGCGGCAGGGCGGCAAAAAACAGCAGCACGGCAATGAGGAAGGTGCTGACGTAGGCGGTCCAGGATTTGCCGCACAAAAAGGTGGCGCGCTGGCCGGCGCTGGTGGCGATATAGTCGGTCATGGCGTGGGAGAGCAACAGGAAAAATGGATCATCGCATGGAACGCGGCGGCGCCGTTCATTTTTTCAAGCTCATCGCTTCAACCCTTCCTGCAGCATGCCCAGCATGTCATTGGCCGACATGCGCGCGGCCGCATCGCTGCCTTCCAACAGACTGTCGGCCAGGTCGCGCTTGTGCTGGTGCAATTCGACGATGCCTTCCTCGATCGTATGTTTCGCCACCAGGCGGTAGATGGTGACGGGGCGCAATTGCCCCATGCGGTGAGCGCGGTCCGAGGCCTGGTCTTCCACGGCCGGATTCCACCACGGATCCATGTGGATCACGTAATCGGCCGCCGTCAAATTGATGCCCATGCCGCCCGCCTTCAGACTGATGAGGAAAACATCGCCGTCGCCCGCCTGGAAGGCGTCGACGCGGCGCTTGCGCTCCTGCATCGGCGTACTGCCGTCGAGATACTGGTAGCGCACGCCATGCTGTTCCAGATGCTGGCGGATCAGGGTCAAATGGTCGACGAACTGGCTGAAGACGAGCACCTTGTGGCGGTTTTCCAGCAAGCCCGACAGCAGTTGGGCGAACGCCGCCAGCTTGCTGCTGGCCAGGCCCAGTTCGGGCGCCACCAGCTGCGGATTGCAGCAGGCGCGGCGCAGCTTCATGATCTCGGCCAGGATCTGGATGGCTTTCTTGGACGCCGGCCCTTCCACCATGGCCAGCTTTTCCAGCGCTTCGCGGCGCAACGATTCGTACAGCGCCGTTTCCTGCGGCGACAATTCCACTTCCAGCACGATTTCCGTGCGCGACGGCAATTCCGACAGCACTTGCGTTTTTGTCCGGCGCAGGATGAACGGCGCGATCAGGCGGCGCAAGCGCAGGCGCGCGCCGGCCGCCGCCCGCTTGTCCTGATCCTTCTCGATGGGCCCCGCGAAGCGCAGGTTGAACTGGTCGAGGGTGCCCAGCAAGCCGGGGTTGATGAAGCGGAACAGGTTCCACAATTCGCCCAGGTGGTTTTCCAGCGGCGTGCCGCTGGCCACCATGCGGAAGTCGCCTTGCAGGGCCATCACTGCTTGCGAGCGCTTGGTCGCGCCATTCTTGATCGCCTGCGCTTCGTCGAGCACGATCGTATGCCAGTGCACGCCGGCAAACATGGCCGCTTCCTGCTGCAGCAAGCCATAGCTGGCCACCACCACGTCGAACGGCTGCAATGTATCGAGCATGTCGGCGCGGTCGCCGCTGCCGAACAGTTTGATGTTCAAGGTGGGCGCGAAGCGCTGCGCTTCGCTGATCCAGTTCATGCAGACGGACGTGGGGGCGACGACGAGGGTGGGGCCGTTCGGCGCGCGCGCCAGGATCAGGGCCAGCGCCTGTAACGTCTTGCCGAGGCCCATGTCGTCGGCCAGGCAGGCGCCCACGCCCCAGTGCGCCAGGCGCGCCAGCCATTCGTAACCGGCCAGCTGGTAGTCGCGCAAGTCCGCCTGCAGTGTGCTGGGCAGTTGCGGTTGATAGTCGTCAAGGGCGCGCAGGCGCAGCAAGTGTTCGCGCCACAATTTGTCGGCGTTCACGCCGCCCGCATCGTTGGCCAGCTCTTCCAGCGCGAAGGCGGCCAGCGGGTGGATGTGCACGCCGTCGGCATGCGCCTCGCCATACGCGGCCAGTTCCGACAGTCGCCGGTGCAGCTCGTCGCTGAGGGCCAGGAACTGGTTGTCGCCCAAGGCCACGAAGCGGCTTTTATTGTTCTGCATCAAGTCGAGCAGGGCGCGCAAATCCATCACCTTGTCTTCATCGATCTGCACTTCGCCGCTGGCGGCAAACCAGTCTTTTTCACTCTTGATATTCAGGCGCATCTGGCCGCTGTCGATGCGTTTCGACACGCGCATGGTTTCGCCCTCGGGCCAGGCCAATACCATGCCATTCGGGTCGAGCGCTTGCAGCTCGACCAGCAATTGCAGGCCCAAGGCAGGCTGGCCCAGCAGCCATTCGCCATGCTCTTCTTCCGCCTCTTCCAGCACCAGGCATTTCCCGATCAGCTGGCGCTGCGCTTCGCGTTCCGCGTTCAGGTCGCGCCGCGCTTGCACGGCCCGGCCTGCCACATCGGCAAACACGCTTTCGGCGCCGCTGCCGGGCGCATAGTAGGCGCCGTTGTCGAGCAGTGGGCGGACTAAAATCTGCATTTTCAGGCCCTGCTGGTAGGGCAGCAAATGCACATGCAGGCGGTGGTCGGCCGTGATCGCTTCCGCGTCGCCGGCGCCGCCGCCGATGTCCGATTGTACGGTGACCATGGACGAGATGGCGCCGATGGCCTGCATCACCTGTTTTTCCGCATGCAGGGGCACGGACAGGCCCAGGCCCACGATGGCGCCGATGCGCCGGTGCTCGTCGAGGATGTGCACGACGCGCAAGCGCGTCGGCGTCTCGCGCTGTACCACGACATTGCTGCCGCTGTCGGGCAGCGGCGGCTGCATGCCCAGCCACAGTTGCCCCTCGTGCGACTTGATCAGCAGTTCGGGCGCGCCGGCGATCAGTTCCACGCGCGTGTCGGGGTTGTCGAGCCAGAAGACGAGCGGGTGGCCGACGAGCAGGACGGCGGCCTTGTCGAGCTCGACTTCATAGCGCGGCGCCGATGAATAGTATTGTTTGAACGGCGCGATGCTGCCGGCCGCGCGCGCGTCTTGCGGCGTGAGGAAATCGATGTCGCCCGCTTCCTCGGCCAGGCGTTTCAGGCCCATGGCGCGGCCCTTGCTCCAGCCGCCGCGCGCGTCGCGTTTCTGCTCGCGCACTTCCACTGCCGTGAGACCAAAGCGCGGATCGAACGCCACCAGCCATACGAGCCGCGACACGCCGCCCAGCGCTTCGGCGGGCGCGTTCTGCTGCAGGTTGATGAGCGCGCTCAGCTGGCGCTGCCACGCTTCCTGGCGTTCGAACCACGGCGCCATGTCCGTCAATCCATGTTGCGCCCGCTTGGCCGTGGCATAGCGCTCCTGCTGCGGCTCGCCCATCAAGCCCAGCAAGCCGGCCGCCTGCGCGGCGATCAAATCGTAGCCGGCGGCGTCCGCTTGCTGCACCAGGGCTCGCAGCTGGTCCTTGCGTTCGGCCAGTTGTGGTAGCGCCAGCCAGTAGTACAGCAAGGCCTGGAACAGCTGCGGCTGCAGTCCCGTTTCCCAACTGCGCGTGGAAATGCTTTCCGCCTGCTGCACGCCGGCGCGCACCAGGCGCAAGGTGTTCAGTTGCTGGTAGACGATGCTGTCGTGGTTCGGCTGCGCGTGCAGCGCGATATCGAGATAGTTTTCCGCGTTTTTCAGCAGCTTGGCATCGTTGCCGCGCAGCAGGGCCAACACATACAGGTGGCCGCCGATGCCCGTGAAGCACAGCTTGCGCTTGCCCGCCTCCTTGCGCAGCCCTTTCAAGGCCGTTTCAAAGCCGGCCACGGCGTGCGCATGTTCGCCGCGCAACAGGGCGATGCTGCTGTCGACAAACAGCGCCTGCGGCCCCTGCTGGCCTGCCAGGTAGCGGGCGGCCGCGTCGAGTTCGCCGCACAGCAGGGCATCTTCGGCCAGGGCCAGCGGCAGGGCGGCGCCGATATGGTCGCCGGCGGCCGCCTGGCGCGCATGGTGGGCGCGCGCATACGTGCGGATGGCGTGCGCCGTGGCCGGCTCGCGCGGAGCGTTGCCCAGCAGCACGGCGAGTATGTCATCCTGCAATTGCGGCATGACGAAAGACAGCATTTCCGGCTCGAACGGGCGGCCGAAAATCTCGATCAGCGGATGCAGCTGCTGCGCTTCGTAGCACGCCATGCAGGCGGCCAGGATGGCGGCCACGTGGCGCACCTCGTCGTTGCGCAGCAGGGCGATGCGCAAACGCGCCACGCCTTGCCGGTAGCTGCGCAATTCCACATAGCCATCCCAGTTGCGGCGCACGGGGTTGATCAGCTCGATGGCCTGGCACAGGTCGCGAAACACCAGGTGCTCGATGGCGGCGCGCATGGCGGGCCAGCGCAATTTCGCTTCGCAGGCAAAGCCCCGTCCCACCACTTCGGACGCCAGCGCGTGCCGCGTCAAATGCTGCAGCATGTTCGTGACGGTGAGCAGGGCGAACGGCGTGCCATCCGGCTCGACGACATTGGCGCGCTGCAAGTGTTCATACACGGCATGCTTGCCCACCGGTTCGCCCGCGATGGCCAGCAGGGCCAGGATCATCTGCTCGTGCTGCTCCAGGGCGGCAAATTCGTCAAGCAAGAGCTGGTCTGTCATGCGGACAAATTGGCGATGTGGACGGGCGGTTCGCCGGCCGCCACTGGCAGGCCGAACACGCGCTGGTAGAAATACAGTTCCGCGTCCAGCGTGCGCACGATGTTTTCCGCCTTGCGGAAGCCGTGCCCCTCGCCTTCGAGCGGCACATAGGCGACGGGCACGCCGCGCGCCTGCAGGGCGTCGACCATCAGCTGCGACTGCTGCGGCGGCACGACCTTGTCGTCGAGGCCCTGGAAGAAGATCATCGGGCGCGACAGTTTATCCGTGTGGTGGATGGGCGAGCGCTCGCGGTACAGGGCCTCGGCTTGCGGCTGCGAAGCGATCAGGTAATCGGTGTAGCGCGATTCGAACTTGTGCGAATCGTCGTCCAGGCCCTTCAGGTCGGATACGCCATAGTAGCTGGCGCCGGCCTTGAAGACGTCGTGGAACGTCAGTGCGCACAGGGTCGTCAGGCCGCCCGCGCTGCCGCCGCGGATGATCAGGCGTTCCGGATCGGCCAGGCCGTTGGCGGCCAGGTAGCGCGCGCCGGCGATGCAGTCTTCCACGTCGACGATGCCCCATTGCCCGCGCAGCGCGTCGCGGTATTCGCGGCCGAAGCCGCTGCTGCCGCCATAGTTGACGTCGAGCACGCCGATGCCGCGGCTGGTCCAGTATTGCGTCGCCAGTTTCAAGGTATTGCTGGCCATGCTGGTGGGGCCGCCATGGCTGATGACGATGACGGGCGGTAACGTTCCCGCCGGCGCCTGCACGTCGCCATTGGTGGGCGCATAAAAGAAGGCGTAAGCCGTGCGGCCATTGCTGCTTGGAAAACTCAAGCTGCGCGGCACGGACAAATACTCGAGCGCGGGCAATTGTGCGATCGACTGCGCCAGTACTTCCAGCTCATGGTTGGACAAATCGATGCGCGCCAGTTCCAGCGCGATGGTCGGGCTGCCGCCCAAGAGCGCGACGAAGCCGGGGCCCACGCGCAGTTCGCGGATTTCCTGGTAGGGATGCGGTATCGGCTCGAGCTTGGCCGCCGCCACGTTCAATTGCGCCAGGTAGCTGACGCCGGCCTGGATATATGTGCAGACGATCTCGTCGTCGGAAAGAAAACCGTACATGCTGCCGCCGAAGGTCCAGTGCGGCGTGGCAAATTCCGCTTCCATCGGGCACAGCGCTTCGATGTCGGCGCCATGCAGGCGGTACAGATTCCACCAGCCGCTGCTGTCGGAAACGAAGTGCAGCAAGCCGTTCGGCGACCATTCCGGCTGGCAAATCGACTCGCGCGCGCCGCCGGCGATCAGGCGCGGCGAACCGAGGCTGCCGTCCGCCTGCACGTCGGCCAGCCACAGTTCCGTGCCTTGCCACGGCAGGCGCGGGTGGTCCCAGCTGATCCAGGCCAGCTGGCTGCCGTCCGGCGACAAACGCGGCGCCGCATAGAAATCGTGGCCCCGTGCCAGCACCGTTTCACGCCCGTCGAAGCCGACGGCCGCCAGGCTGTTTTCCGGATGCGCATGGCCTTCCGCCGGGTGCTGTTCGCGCACGGCGATCAGGCGGGAACGGGCCGCATCGACAACGAAGTCCGCGTGGCGCGTGTTGCCGCCCGTGGTGAACGCTTCGGGCGCGCCGTCGCCGCTCACGCGGTACAGGCAATTGTCGGCAAAATGCGAGAAATACACGGTATCGCCGGCCACGGCATACGCGCCGCCGCCGTATTCATGCACGCGGGTGCGCACATTGGACGGCGCCGGCGTCAGTTCATCGACACGCGCACCGCGCTGGCGCAGCAAGGTATTGCGGCCCGCCTCGCTGGCGCGCCCGGCCAGCCAGAACACGTCGGCCCCATCCGCACCGCCCAGGGCCAGCTGCGTCAGCGGCGAAGCGCCGGCGGCGACGATGGCCGCGCTGATCGGCGATGGCCAAATGCCATAAGGGGTGCTGGATGCGGTCGAGGTCATGCGGGCTCCGTGTAGTGAGGGGATCAAGGGCCGCCAGGCAGGGTCAGGGCGCGCGGCGGCGTGCATCATCATAATGGAAGGGCAGGCACAACGAAAGTCATCGCTGTGCGTGGCAAATGCTGCAAAGCGGCACCGGAATCAATGAAATGGCAGCGATTGGATGCGATAATACCGCTTCTCCAAGCTCGATTGCCTGCCATGCCACAATTTGCTCCGCTCCAGAATGATACTTTCCTGCGCGCCCTGCTGCGCCAGCCAACTGAGCACACCCCTGTCTGGCTGATGCGCCAGGCGGGCCGCTACCTGCCCGAATACCGCGCCACGCGCGAGCGGGCCGGCTCCTTCCTGGGTCTGGCAAAGAATCCCGATTACGCGACCGAAGTGACCTTGCAGCCCCTCGAGCGCTTCCCGCTCGACGCGGCGATCCTGTTTTCCGACATCCTGACGGTGCCTGACGCCATGGGCCTGGGCCTGTACTTTGCCGATGGCGAAGGCCCGAAGTTCGAGCGTCCGCTGCGCACGGAACAGGACGTGAAGGCGCTGCAAGTGCCGGACCTGGAGTCGCTCGACTACGTTTTCAATGCCGTCACGCAAATCCGCACGGAACTCAATGGCCGCGTGCCGCTGATCGGTTTTTCCGGCAGCCCGTGGACCCTGGCGTGCTACATGGTGGAAGGCGGCGGCTCGAAAGAATTCCACACCATCAAGAAGATGCTGTACAACCGCCCGGACCTGATGCATCACATCCTGGCCATCAACGCCACTTCCGTGGCGCAATACCTGAATGCGCAAATCGATGCCGGCGCGCAAGCCGTGATGATTTTCGACTCGTGGGGCGGTGCGCTAGCCGACGGCGCCTACCAGGAATTCTCGCTGGCCTACATGCAGCAAGTGGTGGCACAGCTGAAACGCGACAAGGATGGCGTCAAGATTCCCGCCATCGTGTTTACCAAGGGCGGCGGCCAGTGGATCGAGCAGATCGCCGACATCGGCGCCGATGCCGTGGGCCTGGACTGGACCGTCAACCTGACGCGCGCGCGCCAGCTGGTCGGCCATAAAGTGGGCTTGCAGGGCAATCTCGACCCGGCCATCCTGTTCGCCAGCCCCGAGCAGATCCGCGCCGAAGTGGCGAAAGTGCTCAACGCGTTTGGCGCGCCATCGGCAGGCACGGGTCACGTATTCAACCTGGGCCATGGTATTTCCCAGTTCACGCCGCCGGAATCCGTGGAAGCCATGGTGGAAGCCGTGCACAGCATGAGCCGCGCCATGCGCAGCGGCCAGTAAGTATTCGCTTCCCCCTGGTTCAGGGGCAAGAAAAGGCAGGCTTTCCAGCGGAAGCCTGCCTTTTTCTTTGCTGCGCCTTAGCAAGAAATACCGACTTATGCACAATTTTTTTTGCTGCGGAAATAAGAGGCACCGTAAAAGCCATGCCCGGGGATGCTCTGCAAGTGCTTGATTATTAAGACATAAAAAATCCATTGTTCGGCGGACTTTGTTGCTATTGATAAGGTTATTCTTTCGTTCGCTTGCCTTATTCCTTCATTGTCCACAAAGTTATCAACAGATTCTGTGGATAAAATTGAAAAGTATTTTGTTAACCGATACTTAGCGCCGATGTTCAGGTTTCACCTGAAGTGCATGTTGCAGTGCATGATAATTGAACAATGTTTCGCCGCTCGTCAGCTAAAAACGAACGCTTGCCCGGCAATTGTCAACTTTGCTTCATTCCTCCCGTATTTTTGCGGATCGCATGCATCAAAACGGTGCTGATTTCTGTATAAATACATTACAAATGGTTCAGTTATGCACAGCGGCGGAAATGCCCTGTGGATTTATGGCTTCCCGGGCATCAATTTTTAAGCCATTGATTTTAAAAGGGTAATTTTTCTTGCGTGCCGCTCTTGACGGCGATCGAAATTTTCTGTCCACATTTTTCTGAAAGTTAATTTTGCTTTGTCCACAAAGTTATCCACAGAATTTTCTTCAGGCACGATGACACGCGGTCCTGCCTGCCGTTAGGTGTTTGATGGACGAAACAAGTATCATGGCCCGCTGGCTTGATGCCGGACATCCCGCGCGCCACCGACCCTGCGGCGCGCTTTTTTATTGAGATAGGCCCACCTTCCATGTCGCAGTGCATTTTGACGTCGTGCATCCTGAAAATCGCGCTCGACACGCCCTTGAACGCCCTGTTCGACTACCGCTGGAACGCGGCGGCCGATGCCGGTGCGGACGCTGCCGCACCGCTGCCGCAAGTGGGGCAGCTGGCGCTGGTGCCGTTCGGCCGGCGCGAAGTGATGGGGTTGATCGTCGGCGTGTCCGACAGCACCGACGTGCCCGCCGCGAAATTGAAGGACGTGCTGGCCGTGCGCAGCCAGCTGGCGCCGCTGTCGGAACAGTGGCTGGCGCTGGCCGCCTTTGCCGCCGACTACTACCAGCGCCCGCTGGGCGAAGTGGCGCTGCCCGGTTTGCCGAAGAATTTGCGCGTGCTCACCACCGTGGCGCTGGACCGCGCCATCAAGAAGCTGGGCAAGTTGGCCGACGCACACGACGGCACGCCGCTGAACATGCCGGCCCTGAATCCCGCCCAGCAGGAAGCGGCAGACGCCATCGGCGGCGCCCAGGGTTTTAAGCCGACCCTGCTGTACGGCGTGACGGGCAGCGGCAAGACGGAAGTGTATCTGCAAGCCTGCGCCCAGGTGCTGGCGCGCGAGGACGATGCGCAAATCCTGATTCTGGTGCCGGAAATTAACCTCACGCCCCAGCTGGAAGGCAATATCCGTGCGCGCTTTCCCGGCGTCATGCTGGCTACCTTGCACAGCAGCCTGTCCGAGGGCGAGCGCATGCTGCACTGGTTGGCCGCCCACCAAGGCCAGGCGCGCATCGTGCTTGGCACGCGGCTGGCCATCCTGGCGTCGTTGCCGAAGCTCAAGCTCATCGTCATCGACGAGGAACACGATCCTTCCTACAAGCAGCAGGAAGGCTTGCGCTATTCGGCGCGCGACCTGGCCGTGTGGCGCGCCTGGCAATTGCAGATTCCCATCGTGCTCGGTTCGGCCACGCCCTCGCTGGAAAGCTGGCACCACGCACAGACGGGGCGCTACCGCAAGCTGGAATTGCGCGAGCGGGCCGTCAGGAATGCGGTGTTGCCACGCGTCAAGATTCTGGACATGGAGCGCGACAAGCCGAAAGATGGCCTGACTTCGCATCTGGTAGCCGCACTAAAACTGCGCATGGAGCGCGGGGAGCAGTCGCTGCTGTTCCTGAACCGGCGAGGCTATTCGCCCGTCATCTGCTGCGAATCGTGCGGCTGGATCAGCAATTGCACGCGCTGCACCTCGTTCATGGTGCTGCACAAGCCCGAACATCGCTTGCGCTGCCACCATTGCAGCCTGGAGTTGCGCATCCCCCGCCATTGCCCCACGTGCGGCAACGTCGACTTGCAGCCGCTGGGCCGCGGTACGCAAAGGGTGGAAGAGGGCTTGCAGCAATTGTTTCCCGAGGCGCGGATTTTGCGCATCGACGCCGATTCCACGCGCAAGAAAGGCAGCGCGCAGGAAGCGTTCGACACCGTGCACCGGGGCGAAGTCGATATTCTGATCGGCACGCAGATGGTGGCCAAGGGCCACGATTTCAAAAAGCTGACCCTGGTCGGCATTTTGAATCCGGACACGGCCCTGTTTTCGCAGGATTACCGGGCCAGCGAACGGCTGTTCGCGCAATTGATGCAGGTGGCGGGCCGGGCCGGGCGGGCCGCGCAGACGGAAGGGGGCAGCGTCAGTGAAGTGCTGATCCAGACGCGCTATGCGCGCCATCCGCTGTACGACGCCGTCGTCAACCACGATTACGACCATTTCGCCACGACCTTGCTGGAAGAGCGGGCGCAGGCGGCGCTGCCGCCGTATCTGTTCCAGGCCCTGCTGCGCGCCGAGGCGCCCGAGCTGGCCACGGCCATCGAATTCCTGCAGGCGGCGAAAGAGTGCATGGAACACCCGCAGGTGACCATCAATGACCCGATTCCCATGAGCATGACGCGCGTCTACAACGTGGACCGCGCCCAGCTGCTGCTCGAGTCCGCCTCGCGGCCCGCGCTGCAGGCGTTCTTGAAGGAATGGTTAGCCGAGCTGCGCGCCATGAAAACGCGCGTGAAATGGTCGCTGGAAGTGGACCCGCTCGATATTTGATTACTGCAGGTAGTTGCGGGCCGACTTGACGATCTGTTCCGACAGCAGCTTGGTAAACGGCGTGTCCAGGGTCCAGGCATGCCAGCTCAGTGCCACGTCCAGGGTGCTGCCCGGCATCAGGTCCACGAGACGGCCCGCCGCCAGCGCTGGCGCGGCCAGGCGCTGCGGCATCAGGCCGTAGGCCAGGCCATCCTGGACGCAGCCGCGGCGCGCCGCTTCCACCGGCAAGGTGTGGTGGGGGAATGGTTCACGCATGCTCAATTGTTCAGCGAGGAAACGCGCCAGCAAGCTGTGCTGGCCTACGACGGCCGGTGCCAGTTGCACCGCCTCGGCAATAAAACCATCGCCGAACCAGTGCCCGGCAAACACGGGCGTGGCCACGCAGACATAGCGCAAGGTACCCAGCGGCGTGACGCTGGTGGCCGCCGCCGCGTCGATCGCTGTGCCGGACTCGGCTGCCACGCAGCCAAACACGGAGCCGTCGCGCACCATTTGCAAGGCGCTGTCGCTGTCGGCCAGGCGCACGTCGAGCTGGCAGCGCGGCGGCGCCAGCAGGGCGGACAAGGTGTCGGGGAACCACGTGGCCAGGCTGTCGGCATCGATGGCGATGGCGATTTCCGGCATGCTGACGCTGTTGCCCAAGTCGATGTCGAGCGACGCTTCCATCAGCTTGACGTTGCGGTGATGCACGATCAGGCGCTGGCCCAGGCCCGTCGGTACGGCTGGCTGGCCACGGATGATCAGCAATCGCCCGCTGGCGTCTTCCAGCGCCTTGATCCGCTGCGAGACGGCCGACTGGGTGATGCCCAGCGCCAGGGCGGCCTTGTCGAAACTGCCATGGCTGGCCACGGCGTCCAGCACGGCCAGCGCGCGATAATCGAGTGATCCCATTAGCTCAGCTTATAAATTTTAAAAATGATTAGTTATACTAATGCATATATTGCTGCAAAGTAAAACCTTATTTTCGGCAAACGGGTAGTATCGAACGCTGTGAGCAACCTCAGTGGATGGATAGCACCATGAAGACGATACAAGTGGATGTGGCCGTGATCGGCAGCGGCACGGCCGGCATGACGGCGCACAGGGCGGCGCGCATGCAGGACAAGCGCGTGCTGATGATAGAAAGCGGACCGTACGGCACGACCTGCGCCAGGGTGGGCTGCATGCCCAGCAAACTCCTGATCGCGGCGGCTGAGGCGGCCCATGCCGTGGCTGCCGCGCCCGCTTTCGGCGTGCATCCGGGTCCCGTGCGCATCGATGGCCGGCAAGTGATGGCCAGGGTGCGTAGCGAACGCGACCGCTTTGTCGGCTTCGTGCTCGACGGCGTCAATGCGATTCCCGAGGAAGAAAAACTGCGCGGCCATGCGCGCTTCATCGGCCCAGGCAAGCTGCAGGTGGATGATCATACGATCGTCGAGGCCGCCAGTGTGGTGATCGCCACCGGTTCCACGCCCATCGTGCCGCCCGAGTGGCAGGCGGCGGGCGAGCGTGTCATCACCAGCGACGCCGTGTTCGAGTGGACGGATTTGCCCAGCTCGGTGGCCGTGGTCGGCAGCGGCGTCATCGGCCTGGAACTGGGCCAGGCGTTGGCACGCTTGGGCGTGCGCGTGACCTTGTTCGCGCGTGGCAATAAAGTCGCGCAGCTGACGGACCCGCTGGTGTTGCGCGAGGCGGACGCCGTGCTGGCGCGCGAACTCGATATCCGTTTCATGACCAAGGTCGCGCATATGGCAAAAACGCCGGACGGCAGCGGCATACTGCTGACCAGTCGCGATGACGCCGGCGTGGAAAAAACCGAGCAGTTCGAGTATGTGCTGGCCGCCATCGGCCGCGCGCCGAACGTGGACAAGATCGGCCTGGAAACGGCGCAAATCGAGCTCGACCGTCACGGCATTCCCCTGCATGACCGGCACACCATGCAGTGCGGTAAGAGCGCCATCTTCATCGCTGGCGACGCCGACAACGAACTACCGTTGCTGCCCGAAGCGGCCGACGAGGGCCGCATCGCGGGCGACAACGCGGCGCACTTTCCCAATGTGAAGCCGGGCTTGCGCCGCACGCCGTTGACGATCGCCTTCACGGAACCGCAGATCGCCACCTTGGGTGCCACGTACCAGCAATTGTGCGTGAGCCACGCGGGCCGCTTTGCCGTCGGCGCCGTGTCGTTCGGCAACCAGGGCCGCAGTCGCGTGATGCTGCAAAACCAGGGCTTGCTGCGCGTGTATGCGGAATTCGGCAGCAAGCGCTTTCTCGGCGCCGAGCTGATCGGCCCAAGGGCGGAACACCTGGGTCATCTGTTGGCCTGGGCTTGCCAGGCCCAGCTGACGGTGCCGGTCATGCTCGAGATGCCGTTCTATCACCCCGTCATCGAGGAAGGCGTGCGCACGGCCTTGCGTGAACTGGCGCTGCACCTGGAAAAAGACCCGGAACACGCGCCCGGCTGCGCCGATTGCACTCCCGGACCTTGAGTGCAACTTTATGATTTACATAATTTTGTAGACAAGCTCACATGATTGCGCGATCATCGCTTCCACATTGAAATATTGATTAAAAGCAAAAAACATTTCAATTGGTATATGCCGCCCATGCCGCAATGGTAAAAAGGGGAGCGGCTGGCGATGACACGGAGACGATGTGAAAATTCGGCGCATTTATGCGGGAGAACTCGCACTGGGCGTGGCCCTGCCTTGGGACGTGCACAGCGAGACGGGCGGCTTGCTGGCCAGGCTGGGCCATGTCATCAGCAGCGAGAACCAGATCGCATTGTTGCTGGCGCGCGGCGTCATCGCCGATACCAGCGCCGACGTGCCGCGCACGGCCACGGAAGCACCGTCGGCCCTGCGCATGCTCAACCTCGTCACGGCTGGCCTGGCCCTCGTCTTGCCGGCCATTGCCGCCGGGCAGGAGGACAGCCATTTATCCCTCGCGGCGCTGGCGCAGCTAGTGGAAGAGGCTGTTGTTCTGGACGCCGACGTGGCGCTGGCCTGCATCCTGCACAACCAGGGCGCGGGCGACTTTGCCGTGCGCCACAGCGTCGACACGGCCGTCATCACGGCCTTGCTGGCGCGCGCCCTGAAACTCGATGACGGCGTGATCCGCAGCGTGGTGCTGGCCGCGCTGAGCATGAATGTGGGCATGCTGGAACGCCACGCCCATTTCCAGCACAAGGCGGGGCCGCTGGACGCGCAGGAACGCGCCTATTTGCGCGCCCATCCGCAAGCCGGTGTCGACTTGCTGCGCGCGGCTGGCGTGACGGATGCCGTCTGGCTGCAGGCCGTGCTGCAGCACCATGAAAATATCGATGGCAGCGGCTATCCGCTGGGCACGCAAGGCGAGGCGATCGGGATCGGCGCGCGCCTGATCATGCTGGCCGACCGCTATTGCGCGCGCGTATCGAAGCGCAGCTACCGCCAGCCTTTGCTGCCGAACGTGGCCCTGCGCGAAATGCTGATGGCCGACAAGGCCACCCTTGATGCGCCGCTGGCCTCGCTGCTGGTGCGCGAGCTGGGCATTTATCCGGTCGGCACCTTCGTCAAATTGCTCAATGGGGAAATCGGCGTCGTCACGCGCAAGGGCTTGAATGCGACCACGCCGCACGTGCAGTCGCTGGTCGGCCCGCGTGGCGCACGCCTGGACGTGCCGCTGCGGCGCGATACGCGCGTGGACTTGCATGCGATTCGCGAAGTGCTGAGCGCCGAGCAGGCGGGACTCCAGTTTCGCCCCGATCAGTTGTGGGGCCGCAGCGCGCGGGTTTGATTTAGTTCAGCAAGCCTGCATCGAGCCGTCCCTCGAGCGCCAGTTCGCGCATGATGCGCACCGTGTCGATATCGGACTCCTTGTAGGCCGAGCGGCGGAAGTCGTCGTACAGGGCGTTGGCCGCGTCGGTGGCCGCGTCGTGGCCGTCGTCGTACTGGAAGCGTACCCACATGCTCGCTTCATCGGGCATTTCGATGGTCATCACCAGCGAGGACGCGCTGATATCCTGTTGCGCCGGCACTTCGTAGCGCACCTGCAGTTGCGGTATCAGCACCACCTTGTCGTTGATGACCAGCTCGCCATAGCGCAGGCTGCGCGCGAAACCGGCATCGCTGCGCTCGCTGATCTGGCACTCGTCGAGGTGCGGCACGAACAGCTTGGGCGACTCGGCGCGCAAGACGAGGCCGCGCCAGACCTGTTCCAGTGTCAAGGTGTCGATCAGCGGGTTCAAGGGATCGTTGATTTCAATCAGGTGTTCAAATTTCATGGGACTGCCATTCGGTAAGTGGGCGCGCACGGGCGATATAGGCGGAATGGTACTCCAGGCGTGGCATCGCCGCACGCATTGAATCGGCCAAGATGGCGGCATATGGCGATATATCAATGACTATGCCTGTTTTTCAGGCAGGGTCCGCCATGCAAATAGCCCACGCGACGCTGTTACAATGGGCTGCTGTTCCCTGCGGAAATACCCTGATGTCCAAAGCACCACAGTTCGGTCTGAATGCGCCCCAAAGCGAAGCGGTTACCTACCTCGACGGCCCTTGCCTCGTGCTGGCGGGCGCCGGTTCGGGCAAGACGCGCGTGATCACGCAAAAGATCGCCCACCTGATCGAAGACCGGGGCTATGACCCGCGCACCATCGCCGCGTTGACCTTCACCAACAAGGCGGCGCTGGAAATGCAGGAACGTATCGCCAAGTTATTAAAACAGCCGCGCCAGGCCAAGCAGTTGACGGTGTCAACTTTCCACTCGCTGGGTGTGAAAATCCTGCGTCAGGAAGCCAATGGCGTGGGCTTGAAGGACCGCTTTTCCATCATGGATAGCGACGATTGTTTTTCTCTCGTGCAAGACCTCGCCATTACCACCGATAAACAGGTCATTCGCGGCATCCAGAATGCCATGTCCCTGTGGAAAAATGGCCTGATCGATCCGGACATGGCGCTGGCGCAAGCCAAGGATGAAGACGAAGCCAACGCGGCGCGCATCTACCGCAGCTATGTAGCGACCTTGTCCGCCTACCAGGCCGTCGATTTCGACGATCTGATCCGTTTACCGGTGGAACTGTTCCGCAACAACGGCCCCGTGCGCGACAAGTGGCAGCGCCGCCTGCGCTATCTGCTCGTCGATGAATACCAGGATACGAACACCTGCCAGTACGAACTGGTGAAACTGATGGTGACGGGCATCGGCAAGAAGCCGATGTTTACGGCCGTGGGCGACGACGACCAGGCGATTTATGCCTGGCGCGGCGCCACCGTGGAAAACCTGAAGACGCTGGAAACGGATTTCCCCGATCTGCGCGTGATCAAACTGGAGCAGAATTACCGTTCCACCATGCGCGTGCTCAACGCGGCCAATGCCGTCATCGGCAATAACCCGAAACTGTTTGAAAAGTCGCTGTGGTCCGAGCACGGCCTGGGTGAGCCGATCAAGGTGCTGGGCATGCAGACGGACGAGCAGGAGGCGGAGCAGGTCGCCATCATGATCTCGGCCGACCATTTTGAGCGGAAGAACAAATTTTCCGACTACGCGATTTTGTACCGCGGCAATCACCAGGCGCGCATCATCGAGCAGTGTTTGCGCAAGGAACGCATCCCGTACACGATTTCGGGCGGCCAGAGTTTCTTCGACAAGGCCGAGATCAAGGACATCATCAGCTATCTGCGTTTGCTGGCCAACGAGGACGACGATCCGGCTTTCATCCGCGCCGTGACGACGCCGCGCCGTGGCGTGGGGCAATCGACGCTGGAGGTGCTGGGCGCGTTTTCGGGGCAGTGGCAGTGCTCGCTGTTCCAGGCCGTTTTTAAAGGCGGCATCGAGGCCAAGCTGACAGACCGCCAGCTGGGGCCGCTGCGCGACTTCTGCAACTTCATCAACGACCTCGAATCGCGCGCCAGCCGTCCCGGCGCGGCCGGCAGCGGCGACAACGCGGCCGAAGTGCTGGACGACATGATGAAGGAAATCCACTACGAATCGTATCTGTACGATGCTTTCGAGGAACGCCAAGCGCAAAGCAAGTGGCAGAACGTGCTGGAATTCGTCAACTGGCTCAAGGAACGGGGCCGGGGCGGCAAGGACCGCGACGGCGAAGAAAAGAACGTGCTGGAATTGACGCAGATGGTGGCCCTGATGACCATGCTCGAGGGCAAGGACGAGGAGCAGGACGCCGTGCGCATGTCGACCCTGCACGCGTCGAAAGGTCTCGAGTTTCCGCACGTGTTTCTGGTGGGTGTGGAAGAGGGCATCTTGCCGCACAAGGGCGACCCTGACGCGCCGGCCGAAACCATCGCCGCGCGCATCCAGGAAGAGCGGCGGCTGATGTACGTGGGCATCACGCGGGCCCAGCGCACCTTGCACATCACGTGGTGCAAGAAGCGCAAGCGTGCCGGCGAGCAAGTCCATTGCGACCCGTCGCGCTTCATCAAGGAAATGGAACTCGACGTGGGCGACGCCGTGCCGACGGAGGCGGAAGTGATTTCGCCCAAGGAGAGATTGGCGCGCATGAAGGCCTTGCTGGCCGCGCCGAAGGGCTAAGCGGCGTTCACGCTTCCACGGCGCCGTCTGGCGTGGTTTTCGGCACGATGGCCAGCTGCATGCCCAGCGCATCGAGCATCTTTAAAATGGTTTCAAAGCGCGGCTTGCTGCCTTCGCGCAAGGCTTTATACGCGCCTTCACGCGTGATGTCGGCCCTGGCCGCCACCTTGCCCATACCGTAGGCGCGCACCACGTCGTTCATGGCGGACTGGAATAGTTCGGCGTTGCCGGTGGCGACGATTTCGCTCATGTAGGCAGCCACGGCTTCCTTGCTGGTCAGGTGTTGCGTGGGATCAAATTTGCTCAGGCCTAATGCGTCCAGGTCGTCGAGGTCAAAGCCGTCAGCGTCAGTATGGTCGTTCATTTTTTTCGTGCTCCTGTCGATGGGCTGGCCACCGCTTTTTGTTTCCGGATGGCCGCCTGTTGGGCCTTCAATGTTTGCAGTATCGCTTGCGCGTGCTTGATGTCGCGCCGCTGGCTCGACTTGTCGCCACCGAGCAGCAGCAAGATCAGGGTGCCCAGGTTGGTCTCGTGAAAATACACGCGCCAGCCCGGTCCTGTCTGTAAAAAACGCAGCTCGCACACGCCTTCGCCCACAGGCCGCCAGTCGCCCTTTTTACCGTGCTGAAAATGCTTGATGCGCGCATCGATGGCGGCGGCCGCCACGTCGTGCAGACACTCTTCCCAGCGGCGGTATTCAGCCGTCTTGCGCGTGTCGATCAGCAGTGGTTCGGGTGGCGTCGGTGCATCCATTGTAATCGTTTGTTCTCATTCGTCAAGCGGTTTGATTCAGCCATACGGAGAGAATAGGCAGAAATCGGCACCGCTACAGGAAGAATGCCGCTTGTTTGTCCTGGCTCACGCCGCGACGGCGGTAGAATGCCGCTTTCAGTGAGAAATGATCGTGAGCACCATGGACAATGCAGAACAGATGGAAGTACGTTTCGTCGATATCGAAATCAAGCTGGCGCAGCAGGAAGACCTGGTCGAATCGCTGAACCAGATGGTGTACCAGCAGGGCAAGCGCATCGACCAGCTCGAGGCGATGCTGCACAAGCTGGGCGAACACGTGCGCGACGGCGCGCAGCAGGCAAATGGCGGGCTGGTCAACGAGCGTCCGCCGCATTACTAAATCGGCATCGTGACGCGGGACACGTGAAAACCGTTCATCACTGGCGGGCGCGCTACCATCGGTAGTTGCTGGTGACGCAAGTGTTTCAGGCTGTTATTATTTCAGGCTGGCCCGCGACACAATCGCGGCTCTCTTGCGTTTCTTGAAAGAAGACATGACCCGTCCAACAATGCTCGTCATCGCCGCCAGCCTGATGCTGGCGCCAGCCGCCGCCGTTTTTGCCGCCACCGCGGTGCCAACCACCACCGCTACCGCGGCGGTAGCCTTGCCTGCCTCGAACCCGTTTGCGCAAGCGAGCAGCCTGCCATTCAACTATCCGCCGTTCGACAAGGTGCAGGACGCCGACTACGCGCCCGCCTTTACGGCAGGCATGGCCGCCAACCTGGCGGAAATCAGTGCGATTGCGAACAACAAGAAACCTGCCACGTTCGACAACACCATCGTGGCCATGGAGCGCTCGGGCCAGTTGCTGAGCCGTGTGCGTACCGTGTTTTCCGTAATGTCCGGCTCGAATACGAATGACACGATCCAGGGCCTGGAACGCGAACTGGCGCCGAAAATGGCGGCCCACAGCGACGCGATCATGCTCAATGACAAATTGTTCAAGCGCATCGATACCCTGTACGCCAAGCGCGACAAGCTGGGCCTCGATGCCGAATCGAAACGCTTGCTCGAGCGCTATCACACGGACTTTGTGCGCGCCGGCGCCAAGCTGTCGGTGGCTGACAAGGAAAAGCTGCGCGCCTACAACGGCCAGCTCGCTGCCCTGTCGACCAAGTTCGCGCAGAACGTGCTGAAGGAATTGAACGCGTCGGCCGTCGTCGTCGACACGCGCGAGGAACTGGACGGCCTGTCGCCGGCCGCCATCGAAGTGGCTGCCGGCCTGGCCAAGAAGCGCGGCCTGGACGGCAAATACGTGATCGCCCTCGTCAACACGACGGGCCAGGCGCCGCTGTCGCTGCTGACCAACCGTGCCTTGCGCGAACGCATCATGGCCGCCTCGCAAGCGCGCGGCAGCCGTGGCGGCGAGTTCGACAATACCCAGGAAGTGCTGGAACTGGCGAAACTGCGCGCCGAACGTGCCGCGCTGATGGGCTACCCTAACTACGCGGCGTATTCGCTGGAAGACCAGACGGCGCACGACACGACCGCCGTGAACGCCCTGCTGGGCGAGCTGGCGAAGCCGGCCGTCGTCAATGCGCGCCGTGAAGCGGACGATATCCAGAAGGTCATCGATGCAGGAAAAGGCGGCTTCAAGGTGGGTGCCGCCGACTGGGCCTTCTATAGCGACAAGGTGCGCGCCGAACGCTACAACTTCGACGAGACGCAGTTGAAACCGTACTTTGAAATGCACAGCGTGCTGACCAAGGGCGTGTTCTTTGCCGCCGGTAAGTTGTACGGTCTCACGTTCAAGCAGCGCACCGACTTGCCCGTCTACACGTCCGACATGCTGGTCTACGACGTCTTCAATGAAGACGGTACGCAGCTGGCCATCTTTACGCTTGACCCTTACGCGCGCAGCAACAAGCGCGGCGGCGCTTGGGCGAATGCCTACGTGGGCCAGTCGACCTTGCTGGGCCGTAAGCCGGTGATCGCGAATAACCTGAACATTCCGAAGCCGGAAGCGGGCCAGCCGACCCTGATGACGTTTGACGAAGTCAACACCATGTTCCACGAATTCGGCCATGCGCTGCATGGCATGTTTTCGAACGTAACATACCCGCGCTTTGCCGGCACCAGCGTGCCGCGCGACTTCGTCGAATACCCGTCGCAAGTCAATGAAATGTGGGCGCTGTGGCCGGAAGTGCTGCAAAACTATGCCAAGCACTATCAGACGGGCGCGGCGATTCCTGCCGAGCTGCTGGCGAAAGTGACGGCGGCCGACAATTTCAACCAGGGCTATAAAACCACGGAATACCTGGCGTCGGCCCTGCTGGACCAGCGCTGGCACCAGCTGACCCCGGCACAGATCCCGACCGACGTGCTGGCCTTTGAAAAGGCCGCCTTGACGGATGCGGGCGTCGATTTCGCCCCGGCGCCGCCGCGCTACCGCACCACGTATTTCTCGCACGCGTTCGCGGGCGGTTACTCGGCCGGCTACTACGCGTATCTGTGGTCGGAAAAGCTCGACGCCGACACGGTCGAGTGGTTCAAGGAAAACGGCGGCCTGACGCGCAAGAACGGCGACTGGTTCCGCAATAAACTGCTGTCGCGCGGCGGCAGCGCCGACGCGCTCGACATCTACCGCAACTTCCGCGGCCGCGATGCGAAGATCGAGCCGCTGCTGCAACGCCGTGGCTTGAACGGCAAGTAATCCTCGTACCCGTCACCGGCCTGGCCGGTGATGAACATCAGTGGCCGCCATGTAATGGGTGGCCATTTTTATTTGGCGAATCACCACACAAACCGTGGTAAACCGCGCAGTTGGCGCGATGCACCACAGGATCGCCCATGTTGGATGACGCCTGTGTGACAGGCTGCTATGATCTGCCACTGGCCCGCGACGCGATCGCGGCTCTTCCCCGCGCTTTCTGAAAGATGTCATGATCCGTCCACAACTGCTCGTCATCGCCGCCAGCGTCATGCTGGCCCACGCCGCTCCATCCGCCATGGCTGCCGCCACTGCAAAATCCGCGCCCGCCGCCGCCGTCAGCGCCCAGAACCCCCTGCTGAAAGCCAGTCCGCTGCCATTCCAGATGCCGCAATTCGGCCTGATCAAGGATGCGCACTACGCGCCGGCGTTTGCCGAAGGCATGAAACGCCAGCTGGCCGAAGTCAACGCCATTGCGAACAATCGCCAGGCGCCCACGTTCGAGAACACCATCGTGGCGCTCGAGCGCACGGGGCAGTTGCTGCACCGCGTGCAAAGCATCTTCAGCAACATGACGTCGACCAACACGAATAGCGTGCTGGAAGCGGTGGAAGTGGACGTGTCGCCGAAACTGGCCGCGCATGGCGATGCGATTACCCTGAATCCAAAACTGTTTATCCGCATCGACACCCTGTACGCCAAGCGCGACAAGCTGGGCCTCGATGCCGAATCCTTGCGCTTGCTGGAACGCTATCACACGGACTTCGTGCGCGCCGGCGCCAAGCTGTCCGATGCGGACAAGGAAAAATTGAAAGCCTACAACGCCGAGCAGGCTGGCCTGGAAACGGCCTTCGCGCAAAACGTGCTGAAGGAAACGAATGCCAAGAGCATCGTCGTCGACACGCGTCTTGAGCTGGCCGGCATGACGGACAGCGATATCGATACGGCCGCCGCAGCCGCCAAGGAGCGGGGCTTGAGCGGCAAGTTCCTCATCGCCCTGGTCAACACCAGCGGCCAGCCGCCATTGGCCGTATTGACGGATCGCAAGACGCGTCAGCGCCTGATGGATGCGTCGCTGAACCGGGGCAGCCAGGGCGGCGAGTTCGACAACCGCGCCATCGTCTTGAAACTGGCGAAACTGCGCGCCGAACGGGCTACCTTGCTCGGTTACGCCAACTACGCCGCGTATTCGCTGGAAGACCAGACGGCCAAGACCACGATGGCCGTCAACACCTTGCTGTCGGAACTGGCGAAACCGGCCGTTGCCAACGCGCGCCGCGAAGCGGCCGACCTGCAGCAAGTGGTCGATGCGGAAAAAGGCGGTTTCCAGGTAGCGGCGGCCGATTGGGCCATCTACACGGACAAGCTGCGCAAGCAACGTTTCAATTTCGATGAAAACGAACTGAAACCGTATCTGGAACTCAACAGCGTGCTGAACAACGGCGTGTTCTTTGCCGCGAATAAACTGTATGGCATCAGCTTCAAGGAGCGTAAGGACTTGCCGGTGTACAACCCGGACGTGCGCGTCTACGACGTGACGGACGCCAACGGCAAGCCGCTGGCCTTGTTCATCGCCGACTTCTATGCGCGCGGCAACAAGCATGGCGGCGCGTGGATGAATGAATACGTGTCGCAATCGTCTTTGATGGGCACGCATCCGGTGGTGGCCAACCAGTTGAACATTCCGAAACCGCCCGCCGGCCAGCCGACGCTCTTGACGTTCGATGAAGTGACGACCATGTTCCACGAATTCGGCCATGCGTTGCACGGCATGTTTTCGAACGTGAAATATCCGCGCTTTGCCGGCACCAGCGTGCCGAGCGACTTCGTCGAGTATCCATCGCAAGTCAATGAAATGTGGGCCGTCTGGCCGGAAGTGCTGCAAAACTATGCCAAGCACTACCAGAGCGGCGCGGCCATGCCGCAGGAATTGCTCGACAAGGTGACGGCGGCGAAGAAATTCAACCAGGGTTTCATGACGACGGAATACCTGTCGGCAGCGTTGCTGGACCAGCGCTGGCACCAGCTGGCGCCAAGCCAGATCCCAACCGACGTGCTGGCCTTTGAAGCGGAGTCGCTGAAAGACGCTGGCGTCGATTACGCGCCCGTGCCGCCGCGCTACCGTACCAGCTACTTCTCGCACAGCTTCTCGGGCGGCTATTCGGCCGCGTATTACGCTTACCTGTGGTCGGAAAAGCTGGACGCAGAATCGGTCAACTGGTTCAAGGAAAACGGCGGCCTGACACGCAAGAACGGCGACTGGTTCCGCAGCAAATTGCTGTCGCGCGGCGGCAGCGTCGATGCGCTGCAACTGTTCCGTGACTTCCGTGGCCGCGACGCCACCGTGGAACCGCTGCTGGAACGCCGCGGCTTGAACGCGAAGTAAGACGTCCTCGTCAGAAGCTTGCGTTGCGTTGACATGGCGCACGCAAGCTTTCCGTGCCGGCGGCGTAGAATTGAGTAAGATGTAAACAAGAAGGCAGTCGAAAGAGTATATGAGTCAGCAAGATTTGAATGGCATCACCCTGGAAGGTATCGTGACGCGCCTGCACGCCCACTACGGCTGGGACGGCCTGGCCAAGCACATCGATATCAATTGCTTCATCAGCGATCCCAGCATCAAGTCGAGCCTGAAGTTTTTGCGCAAGACCCCGTGGGCCAGGAGCAAGGTGGAACAATTGTTCCTGGACACGCAATTTACTGACTGACAGGAAAAAACATGGATAGCAAACTCAAGGAATCGCTGCAACAACTGCATTCGACACTGGAAACCAGCGGCCCCGTCGATGAAGAACTGCATGGTTTGCTGCAAAAACTCGATGTCGACATCAAGTTGCTGATGGAAAAGCGCGCCGCGCAAGAGCAGGAAGAAGAGTCGACCACCTATGGCCTGGCCGAGCGCAGCCAGGAATTGTCGGCCAAGTTTGCCGTCAAGCACCCGAAATTGGAGCCGGCGTTGCGGGAACTTGGTGAGATTCTGGCGAATATGGGGATTTGATCGGGGTCCGACCCGCCGGGTCGTACCCCAGCAGTCAAAAATTCTGGGGTCAGACCCAACGGGTCTGACCCCAAGTGATTGAAAAATAAACGTTTTTTGTACTGAAATCCAACAGTAAAAAGCAGGCCGTCAGGTTGGAAATGGCCAATTCCGGTACAATCCGTACCCTATGAGCTCCCCTACCAATTTATTTGCGACCGTTCCCAAGCGGTCTGCCCGCGCTGCCGTGGCGCCTTTCCTGCCGATGTCGCGTGCCGAGATGGACGCGCTGGGCTGGGACCAGTGCGACGTCATCCTCGTCACGGGCGACGCCTACATCGACCATCCGAGTTTCGGCATGGCCCTCGTTGGCCGCCTGCTCGAAGCGCAAGGCTACCGCGTCGGCATCATCAGCCAGCCGGACTGGCTGTCGGCCGACGCGTTCCGCATCCTCGGCAAGCCGCGTTTGTACTACGGCATTACCGCCGGCAACATGGATTCCATGGTCAACCAGTATACGGCCGACCGCAAGATCCGCTCCGACGATGCCTACACGGCGAATGCGGAACCGAACAAGCGCCCGGACCGCGCCGTCACCGTGTACGCGCAGCGCGCGCGCGAAGCGTATCCCGACGTGCCCATCGTCATCGGCAGCATCGAAGCATCGTTGCGCCGCATCGCCCATTACGATTACTGGTCGGACAAGGTCCGCCGTTCCGTCTTGCCCGATTCCAAGGCCGATCTGCTAATCTTCGGCAATGCCGAGCGGGCGCTGGTCGATCTGACCCACCGCCTGGCCGCCGGCGAACACATCAAGGATATCCGCAACTTGCGCGGCACGGCCTTCATGGTGCCATCCGGCTGGCTGCCCGGCGACGACTGGGGTGTGCACAACTCCACCCGCGTCGACGTGCCCGGCAAGATCGATCCGCACTACAGCCCGTATGAGATGGTGCAGGAAGACAAGACCGCCTGCGCCACGGAAAATGCGTCGAAATCGGCCGAAGTCATCAAGCCGATCCGCATCATGAGCCGTGAAGAGCGCCTGGCCATGGCCAAGGAAAAGCATGACAAGACGGTCGTGCGCCTGCCCGCCTACGACGTCGTCAAGGATGACCCCGTCATGTATGCGCACGCGTCGCGCGTGTTCCACCTGGAATCGAATCCCGGCAATGCGCGCGCCATGGTGCAGGCGCATGGCGAACGCGACGTGTGGCTCAACCCGCCGCCGCTGCCGCTGGCCATGGACGAGATGGATGGCGTGTACGACATGAATTACGCGCGCGCCCCGCACCCGAGCTATGGCAAGGCGCATATTCCCGCCTGGGAAATGATCCGCTTTTCCGTCAACATCATGCGCGGCTGCTTCGGCGGCTGCACCTTCTGCTCGATTACCGAGCATGAAGGCCGCATCATCCAGAGCCGTTCGGAGCCGTCGATTCTGCGTGAAATCGAGCATATCCGCGATAAAACCAAAGGCTTTACAGGCACCATTTCCGATATGGGTGGCCCGACGGCGAATATGTACCGCCTGGCCTGCAAGGAAAAAGAGATCGAAGTGTCGTGCCGCCGCCTGTCGTGCGTGTACCCGTCCATCTGCGTGAACCTGGGCACGGACCACAGCAAGCTCATCTCGCTGTACCGCAAGGCGCGCGCCATTCCCGGCATCAAGAAAGTGCTGATCAGCTCAGGTCTGCGCTACGACCTGGCCGTACGTTCGCCTGAATACGTCAAGGAACTGGTCACGCACCACGTCGGCGGCCTCTTGAAAATTGCGCCCGAGCACACGGAAGAGGGGACTTTGTCGAAGATGATGAAGCCCGGCATCGGCGCGTACGACGAATTCAAGGAAATGTTCGACCGTTTCTCGCTGGAAGCAGGCAAAAAGCAGTATCTGATCCCGTATTTCATCGCCGCCCATCCGGGCACGACGGACGTGGACATGCTGAACCTGGCCCTGTGGCTGAAGAAGAACAATTTCAAGCTGGACCAGGTGCAAACCTTCATGCCCACGCCGATGGCCATGGCCACGACGATGTATCACACGCGCAAGAATCCTTTGCGCAAGGTGACGGCGGACTCGGAAGTGGTCGAAACGGCCCGCAGCGGCAAGATCCGCCGCACGCACAAAGCCTTCCTGCGCTATCAGGATCCGGCCAACTGGCCGATCCTGCGCGAAGCGCTGGTCAACATGGGCCGTGGCGACTTGATCGGCAATGGCGACAAGCATTTGATTCCGGCCTGGACCTCGTCCGAGTCGGGCGGACTGGCCGCAGGCGAACGCAGCCGCCAGACGCATGGCGCCGGCACGCCGGACAAGTTCAAGGTCACGCCGGGCAAGAACCGCATCGCCCTGGGCGGCACGGCCGCCGCGCCGAAGGCGACAGCCGTCGAATCGAAAGTGCGTCCATCGATCCTGTCGACCATCAAGACCAAGGCCAAGCCGGCCGCCGTGCCGATGGGCCGTGGCGGCAAGCCGCCATCCAAGGGCGCTCATGCCGCACCGGCACGGGGCGGACGCAAGTAAGCCAGCGTCACTGTCACCGGCATCGACTGAGAACCCGGCAACGCATACAGCGTTGCCGGGTTTTTTGCCATCTGCGCACCAACATGGGGCGCAGCACGCCATGCTGGCAGGATTTTTACCAATATTTAAAAATTGAATAGAGCAAAAGGCAATTTTCCCTTGTGGCAACTTGGTATTTGAAAATATACTCGTTGAACATTTAGCCGTACGTCAACAATACTGCCATTCTGGCAAGCGCCGGCGTACGCGGCTCCCAGCGTTGATATGAAAAGAGATGCCAATTGAAATGCCTTTCCTGCCAGGCCGAGAATAAGCCGGGCGCCAAATTCTGTTCTTCCTGCGGCACGACGTTTGCCGTTGCCACGACCGTTGCCGCCCCGGTGCCGGGAAAATCCTGTGGCCAGTGCGGCCATGACTGCAAGCCGGACGCCCGGTTCTGCCCCAAGTGCGCGTTCAGCTTTGCCGTGGCGCCGGTGGCCGCAGCGATGCCGCCGCCGCTGCCAGAGCCGGTCATCGCGCCGGAGATTGCGCCCGTCATTGAACCTGTCATTGAACCCGTGTCCGTGCCTGAGCCTGCCCCGGCACCGGTGGCGGAACCGGTCGCGCCACCTGCGCCACCGCCCGTGCTGGAAAAGCGCCGTGCCGATCCTGTCCCTGCGCCCGCCCCCGCACGGGAACCAGAAGCCGCTCCCGCAGCAGTGACAGACGGCGCTCCCGACACGCCTGCTGACAGCCCACCGGCTGGCAAGCGCATGAAACTGATCGCCGCGGCCGTCGCAGCGGTGGTGCTTCTGGGCGGTGCGGGCGCTTACTATTTCTTGTCAGGCAAGCCGCCTGTCGCCGTGCCTGAACCGGAGGCAACCTTGCCGGTGCAGGAAGACCCTGCGCCGGCCGCCGAGCAGCCGCTGGCCATCGATGACGCTGCGCTCGATGGCGGCACGGCGGGCGACCTTGCCGCGACACCAGCTGCCGAGCCCGAGCCTGAGCCAGCGGCAGCGCCTGCTCCGGCACCCGAGCCGGCTCCAGCAGCGGCCCCGGCCCCTGTCGTGGAAAAACCGGCCAAGCCCGTCAAGGTGACCCCGCCACCGGCGCCTGTCAAACAGACGACGGGCCTGGAAAGCGTGATCACGGACAGCCTGTCGGAAGCGAGCCACTGCATGAGCCAGCGCAAATACGACTGTGCCATTGCCAATGCGAATGCCGTGTTGCGCATGGACAAGGGCAACCGCCATGCGCAGGACATCAAGCGCAAGGCGAAGGAAGCGCAAGACAAGGCCTTGTCGCAAATCCAGATCGAGTAAGCCGTGCTGCTTGCCTTCCATTCCTATTTTGTTCCTTCCGGAGAATAACGTGAAAAACTTGAAACAAATGGCCAAGCCCATGGTGGCGATGCTGGTCGTGTCGTCGATGCTGGCCGGCTGCGCCGCCCCGGGCGGGCCTGGCGCCACGGGCAATACCACCACCGCAGGCACGGAAGCGGCCAGTGGCGAATGCAATACGGCCATGCTGGCCGGCATCGGCGCCGTCGTGGGCGGCTTGCTGGGCGGCGGCAACAACACCGTGCGCGGTGCGGCCCTGGGCGCCAGCCTGGGCGCGCTCGCCTGCGTGGCCTTGAATTATCAAAGCCAGCAAGTCAAGACGTCGCAGCAGGTGCAGGCCGATTACAAGGTGGCCAACAAGGGCAAGCTGCCCGAGCAGTCGACCCTGGTGAAATACGAGACGGGCTTTACGCCGTCGTCCGTGCGTCCGGGCCAGAAGGCGCAGACCAATTCGTACATCGAAGTGGCGGCCGGCACGCGCGATCCGAACCCGCTGGTGGAAGAAGAATTGAGCCTGTACAAGCCCAATGGCGAGCTGATCAAAACCGTGCGCAAGGTGGTCAGCAGCAATAACGGCAGCGGCGCCTACAAGGGCGGCTTCTCGATTCCCATGCCTGAAGGCGTGCCGCAGGGCATTTACCCGGTACGCACGGCCCTGTACCTGAATAGCAAGCGCGTCGGTGGCCAGGACGTCAAGCTGCAGATCGTCCAGCGCCAGGCGCCTGCGAGCGAGCTGCAACTGGCGCTGGCCTACTGACACAGTATGACCATGGGACGGCCAGGCAGGCCGTCCCCTCCCGATTCATCCCTTCCAGGCCAGACATGACCATTTCCACACAAACACATCAACCTCTTCCCTTTTCCTCCGCCGTGGGTTCGCTGATCGAAGCGACCGACGCCATCAGGAACTTTCGCGCGATTGCGCTGCTGGCCCTGACCTTCATCAGCGCCGTGCTCGTCGGTGGCGTGCTGACGATGCTTGCCGGCGGCATGAGCAGTCCGCTGCTGGTCTTTGTCGCTGGCCTGATGGCCTTCCTTGTGATGTTTTACGGTTCCAACGCCGTCGGCATCATGCTGATGCGCGATGCGCAAGGCCAGCCTGGCATGAGCCTGGTTGATGCCATGCTCGTTTCGCTGTACACGAGCCACCGCCTGATCGCGGTCGTCTTCCTTGAATTTTTGATCGTGCTGGCGGCCATGATCACCATCGCCATCATCTTGTTTGTCTGCAAGATTCCCGTGCTCGGCCCCGTGCTGTACACGGTCGTCTTCCCGCTGTCGGCCATCGTGCTGGGCGTGCTGGTGTTTGCGCTGTTCTACGTGATGCTGCCGCTGGCCGGCCCTGCCGCCTGGTCGGGCGCCACCGTGTTCCAGATCATTGCCCGCCTGAACCTGATCGTGCGCACCAAGCTGGTGTCCGTGATCTTGCTGGAAGTGCTGTTGTTCCTGATCACCTCGTTTGTCGCGCTGCTGATCTTTGGCGTGGTCGGTACCGGCGTGTCGCTGACCAGCGGCATGTCGGCCGGCATCCTGGGCCTGGGCGGCCAGATGAATATGTACACCCTGGCTTCGGGTCTGAATGGCGGTTCCGGCTACATCATCGCAGCGGGCCTGGGCGGCGGCTTGCTGTTGGCGGCCGCGGCCGTGGTACCGGGCCTGATCTTCACCAAGGGCGTGTGCATCATCTACCTGAACGCTACGCGCAATGTCGATTTCAGCGCCTCGGAAGCGAGCCTGAACGACGGCCTGGCCACGGTCAAGAAAAAAGCCGAGGAAGCGCGTGAACGCGCGCGTGCCCTGGCCGAACAGGCGGCTGCACCGGCCGCACCGGCCACGCCGGCTGCCGCGCCCGTTGACAGCCTGCATTGCCCGAGCTGCAAGGCACCGGTCGCGTCCGATGACGTGTTCTGCGGCGAATGCGCGCATAAACTCAAGTAAGGCACACCATGGCTCACTTCTGCACCAAATGCGGCACAGCCCATGCCCCCGGGGCGCGCTTCTGCGATGAATGCGGCAAGGCTGTCAACGCCGCACCGGCGCCCGCGTCCGCTCCTGTACCGGCATCTGCACCAGCCGCGACGCCGGCGCTGTCCGGCGTGAAGCGGCGCCACGTCATGATCGCCGGCGGCGTGCTGGCGGCGGTCATCGTGGCCGGTGGCGCGCTGGCGTGGCTGCTGGCGCCCGAGGCGGCCTCGGCCAGCAGTTTCAGCCGCGCCATCGATGCCCACCTGGCGGCCGACGAGGCGGCGCGCGACAAGCTGCTGTGCCTCACCAACTTGCCGTACCAGAAGGAAGAGATCCGCGTGGCGTCGTACGACAGTTCCACTCGGCAATGGCTCGATATCCTCGTGCGTAGCGGGCTGTACAACGCTCCCGTCGAACAAGGCAGCGGTGGTTGGGTTGCGCAATCGCAATTTGTCTACGCGCTGGCCGCGCCGGGCAAGGCGGCCTTGCGTGGCGACAAGCTGTGCGTGGCCAAGGGCGTGAAAGTGGCCAAGGTCAGCGGCTACGATCAGGTGCGCGACCTGGGCGTACAGCAAGTGGCGATGGCCAAGGCCACCCTGACGCTGACCGATGAGGCGGCGTGGTTCGCCAAATCGCCGGACCGCGCGCTGATCCTGCAGCGCTTGCCGGACGGCGATCTGCAAGTGCGACTGCCGATGGCGCTGGTTGACAAGCAATGGCAAGTCATCGATGAAGCGCAGATGAACCAGGCGGCCATGACCGGTGCGATAGGCAAATCGTCGGCCGCGCAGGGTGCGGGCATGCTGGACAAGCTGAAAAGCGTGTTCAGCTTTGGCGGCCACCCGGCGGTGGGGAAATGGCAGGCGGCGATGGGCAACGTCCTGGAATTTACAAGTGACAGCGTGATCAATAACGGCACCTCGACCAAGGCCACCTTCACCACCAAGGGCAATACCGTGACGATCGCGCCGGAAGGCGCGGGCGAAGCGGCCATGGATATTATCGTCAGCGACGATGGCAGCACGGCGCAGATCAGCATGGGCGGCATGCGGGTAACGACCCTGCGGCGCGTGCGCGATTAAATCTGTCAGGCGGCGCGGCTTGCCGCCTGATCTGCTTCCCGAAGCCCGGCCATGCCGGGCTTTTTTACGTTCGCAGGCAGTGGTGCGCACGCCCATTTGTCTTGACATCAAGATAGTTCGCGTCCACACTCCATTTTTATCTTCATGTCGAGATAATCCATGCCTGCCTCTCCAGTCCGCCCCGCCTGGGGCGATATTCTGCTCACGGCGCTGGCGCCCCTGATCTGGGGTTCCACGTATATCGTCACGTCCGAACTGCTGCCGCCCGACCGGCCTTTCACTGCGGCCCTGATCCGCGTGCTGCCGGCCGGCTTGCTGTTGCTGCTGGTCATGCGGCGCCTGCCCGCGCGGCGTGACTGGATGCGCGTGCTGATCCTGTCCGCGTTGAATATCGGCGTGTTCCAGGCGTTGCTGTTCGTGGCCGCCTACCGCTTGCCCGGCGGCCTGGCGGCCGTGGTGGGCGCCATCCAGCCGCTGCTGGTCATGGGCCTGGCCTGGGGCGTGGAAGGGCGCCGTCCGGCCCGGTTGGCCTTGGGTGCCAGCGTACTGGGCGTGGCCGGCATGGGAATTTTGTTGTTGTCGCCGCGCACCGTGTGGGAACCGGTCGGCATCGCCGCCGCGCTGGGCGGCACGGCTTGCATGGCGGCCGGTACCTACCTGACGCGGCGCTGGAAGCCGGACTTGCCCGTGCTGGCGCTGACGGGCTGGCAATTGCTGCTGGGCGGCCTGATGCTGGCGCCCGTCGCCTGGCTGGCCGATGCACCGCTGCCGGCCTTGTCCTTGCCGCAAATATTGGCCTACGCCTACCTGTGCCTGGCCGGCGCCCTGCTGGCGTACGCGCTGTGGTTTCGCGGCATCGCCAGGCTGTCGCCCGTGGCCGTCTCCTCCTTGGGCCTGCTCAGTCCCCTGATGGCAGTCGTGCTGGGCTGGGCCTTGCTGGGCCAGGCCATGACGGGCTGGTCGATGCTGGGCTTGCTGCTGGTGCTGGCCAGCGTGCTGGCCGTGCAGTGGGCCAGCGCCCGTCCCGCAACAAACGTCTGATTTCTACGCATTTCTCCTCGGCAGGCCGATCGCGTCGGCCTGCCTGTTTCCCTCTGGGCGCTCCCTTTTTGCTGCACCGCACATACAGTTTTGCTTGCACTGTAATAGGGCATTGAGGCACTATTCGCTTCGCGCAAACGTTTGCGCGCCGTAAAATTTCATAAAAGCATGGTGTAGACGTGCTTGACCAACAACTCTGGAGACGCTCATGACATCCCGTATTCGCCTGAAAATGATTGCCGCCGCTGTCCTGGTGTGTGCCTTGCCCGCCGTGCCGGCGATGGCGCAGACACCTGCCAAACCGAAGGTGGCGCTGGTGATGAAGTCGCTCGCCAATGAATTTTTCCTGACCATGGAAAATGGCGCCAAGGCGCATCAGAAGGCCAATGCCGCCAAGTACGACCTGCTGTCGAACGGCATCAAGGATGAGACGGATACGTCGAGCCAGATCAAGCTGGTCGAGCAAATGATCGTCTCGCGCGTCAACGCGCTGGTGATCGCCCCTGCCGACTCGAAAGCGCTGGTGCCGGTGCTGAAGAAAGCCATCGATGCGGGCATCATCGTCGTCAATATCGACAACAAGCTCGACGAAGGCGCCCTGAAAGAGAAGGGCATCAGCGTGCCGTTCGTCGGCCCGGACAACCGCAAGGGCGCCAAGGTGGTCGGCGACTTCCTGGCCAAGCAGATCAAGAAGGGCGACCCGGTCGGCATCATCGAAGGCGTATCGACGACCTACAACGCGCAGCAGCGCACCCTGGGTTTCCAGGACGCGATGAACGCGGCCGGCGCGAAAGTTGTCAGCGTGCAGTCGGGCCAGTGGGAAATCGCCCCGGCCAATACGGTGGCGGCCGCCATGCTGAACGCCAACCCGAACATCAAGGCTTTGCTGTGCGGTAACGACAACATGGCCATCGGCGCCGTGTCCGCCATCAAGGCGGCTGGTAAAACGGGCAAAGTCATCGTCGTCGGCTACGACAACATCAACGCCATCAAGCCGATGCTGGCCGATGGCCGCGTGCTGGCTACCGCCGACCAGTTCGGTTCGCAGCAAGCCGTGTTCGGCATCGAGACCGTGCTGAAAGCCCTGGCGCAGAAGAAGAAACAGGCCGAGCTGGGTGGCGTCATCGAAACCAAGGTCGAACTGGTCGCCAAGGGCGCCAAGTCCTGATCGTTTGATCCCGCCGGGGCTAGCGCCATAGCAATCTTGCTGGCGCCGGCCCCGCCGTCTTTTTCCGCGGAGTTTTATCATGCCTACCGACATCCCCCCGGCGCCATCAGCCGCTCATCCTCTATTGACCCTGGATAACATCGGCAAGTCCTATGTCGGCCCCGTCCTGGGCGGCGTGGGCTTGCGCTTTGCCCCCGGCCAGGTGCTGGCGCTGACGGGCGAAAACGGTGCTGGTAAAAGCACCTTGTCGAAGATCATCTGCGGTCTGGAGCAAGCCACCACGGGCACGATGCTGCTCGACGGCAAGCCTTACCAGCCCGCTTCGCGCGGCGCCGCCGAAGCGCTGGGCATTCGCATGGTGATGCAGGAACTCAATTTGATTCCTACCCTGTCGATCGCGGAAAACCTGTACCTGAAAAATCTGCCGCAACGCTTCGGCTTCATCGACCGTACGCGCCTCGAGCGCGACGCACGCGAACAGATGGAAAAAGTGGGCTTGGGCGGCCTCGACCCGTGGACCCTCGTGGGCGAACTGGGCATCGGCCACCAGCAAATGATCGAAATCGCACGCAACCTGATTGGCGCCTGCCGCCTGCTGGTGCTCGACGAGCCGACGGCCATGCTGACGCACCGCGAAGTGGAATTGTTGTTCCTGCAAATCGAGCGCCTGAAAGCCGAAGGCGTGTGCATCATCTATATTTCTCACCGCCTGGAAGAACTCAAGCGCGTGGCCGACCGCATCGCCGTGCTGCGCGACGGCCAGCTCGTGTGCGACGACGATATCGCGGGCCACTCGGCCGCCGATCTGGTCAGCCTGATGGTGGGCCGCTCGGCCGATGACGCCGTCGACCTGAGCGGGCGCACATTAGGGGCGCCGTTGCTGCGCGTGCGCGGCCTGGCGCGCGGCAAGGTCGTCAACCCGACCTCGTTCGACTTGCGCGCCGGTGAAATCCTCGGCATCGCCGGCCTGATCGGCTCGGGCCGCACGGAATTGCTGCGCCTGATCTTCGGCGCCGACCGTGCCGACGCCGGTGACGTGTTCCTTGGCGACAGCGAAACACCGGCCGCCCTGGCCTCGCCGCAGGCAGCGGTGAAAGCGGGCATCGCCATGATCACGGAAGACCGCAAGGGACAAGGCTTGTTGTTACGCCAGTCCATCGCCGTCAACACGACCCTGGCCTCGCTCGACACCGTCAGCGGCGCCGGCTGGCTCAACGACGCGTCCGAAGCGTCGGTGGCCGACGACTACATCGAGCGCCTGGGCATCCGCTCGCGCAACAGCGCGCAAACGGTGGCGGAACTGTCTGGCGGCAACCAGCAAAAGGTGGTGATCGCACGCTGGCTGTACCGCGACTGCCCCGTGATGCTGTTCGACGAGCCCACGCGCGGCATCGATATCGGCGCCAAGTTTGATATTTATCAGGTGCTGGCCGAACAGGCGCGCCAGGGCAAGGGCCTCGTCATTGTATCGAGCGACTTGCGCGAACTGATGCTGATCTGCGACCGCATCGCCGTCATGAGCGCGGGCAGCATCGTCGAGACCTTCGAGCGCGGCGCCTGGAGCCAGGACGCGCTGCTGTCGGCCGCCTTCTCCGGCTATTTGACCCCCACTTCCACTCCAGCTGCGGCCTGATCCGCCGGAAAGATTCCCATGACCACCAATTCCTCTCCTTCGTATCTGCAGCGCAGCCTGGCCGACCTGAAAAACTATGCGGGCCTGATCGGCGCCCTGGTCGCCATGTGCGTACTGTTCTCGTTCGCCAGCGAAAACTTCTTCACCCTGGCCACCTTGAGCACCCTGTCGAACAATATCCCGACCCTCGTCGTGATGGCTGTCGGCATGACGTTCGTGCTGATCATCGGCGGCATCGATCTGTCGGTCGGTTCCGTGATGGCGCTGGCCGCTTCCGTGCTGTCGCTGGCCGTCGTGCACTGGGGCTGGCCCGTATGGAGCGCGGCCCTGCTGGGCATGTTCGTCGCCGCCCTGTGTGGCGCCACCACGGGCCTGATTTCCGTCGGCTGGCGCATTCCCTCGTTCATCGTTTCCTTGGGCGTGCTGGAAATGGCGCGCGGCATGGCGTATCAGGTGACGAACTCGCGCACGGAATACATCGGCAGCGCCGTTGACGGCATCAGCTCGCCGATCGCGTTCGGCCTGTCGCCCGCTTTCATCGCCTCGATTGCCATCGTTGTCATCGGTCACCTCGTGCTCACGCGCACGGTGCTGGGCCGCCACTGGATCGGCATCGGCACGAATGAAGAAGCCGTGCGTTTGTCCGGCATCAACACGAAGCCGTCGAAAGTATTGGTCTTCGCCTTGATGGGTTTCCTCGCCGGCGTGGGCGCGCTGTTCCAGGTGTCGCGCCTGGAAGCGGCCGACCCGAACGGCGGCGTGGGCATGGAATTGCAAGTGATCGCAGCCGTCGTGATCGGCGGCACGAGCCTGATGGGTGGACGCGGTTCCGTCATCAGCACGTTTATCGGCGTGTTGATCATTTCCGTGCTGGAAGCGGGCCTGGCGCAAGTGGGCGTGTCCGAACCCGTGAAACGCATCGTCACGGGCCTGGTGATCGTTGCGGCCGTGGTGCTCGATACCTACCGCCGCCGTGGCGAGCGTTCATAATACTGGCCCATGGCAACCATCAAACAAGTGGCGCAGGCGGCGGGGGTGTCGTTTACCACCGTGTCGCACGTCCTCAACAATACCCGCCCCGTCAGCGACGAGGCGCGCCGCGCCGTGCTGGCGGCCGTGGAACAATTGCATTACGTCCCCAGCGCACTGGCGCGGTCCTTGCGCAGCCGCAGCACGGGCACCATCGGCCTGATCATCCCCAACAATACGAATCCGTATTTTTCGGAAGTGGCGCGCGGTATCGAGGACAGCTGCTACGCGGCCGGCTACAGCGTGATTTTATGTAATTCCGACGACGACCCCGTCAAGCAGCGCGACTATCTGAACGTGCTGCTGACCAAGCGCTGCGACGGTCTGATTCTGTCCGCGCTGGCCGACAGCGATGGCGAATTGCTGCGCAAGATGAAGGTGCCGGCCGTGCTGCTCGACCGCGCGCCCAGCGACCTGTCCATCGATGCCGTGGCCGTCGATAACCGCGCCGGCGGTGCCTTGGCCGCGCGCCATCTGCTGGGTCTGGGGCGCCGGCGTTTCGCCTGCATCGCCGGTCCCCGCGAAGTGAGCATTTCCAACGAGCGCATCGACGGCGTGCGTAGCGCCATGGCGGACGCGGGCGTGGCCCTGGACGACGCGCTGTGCCGCCATGGCGATTTTACGAGCGCGGGCGGCTATGCGGCCGCGCTGGATCTGCTGGCGCTGCCGCCAGGCCAGCGCCCCGACGCCTTGTTCTGCTGCAATGACTTGATGGCCTTTGGCGCCCTGCGCGCCGCCGCCGAGCGGGGCATTGCCGTGCCGGGCGAACTGGCCGTCGTCGGCTTCGACGATATCGACCTGGCCAGCTTCGTCCATCCGGCCTTGACCAGCGTGGCGCAAAATACGCGCGAGCTGGGCCACATCACGGCCGCCTGCTTGCTGGCGCGCATCGCCGACCCCGCCTTGCCGCGCCAGCAGCGCAGCATCGCGCCGGCACTGCACGTGCGCGGCTCCAGTGCCGCCGCAGTGCCTTCTTCTGTACCTACTTCTTTACCTGCAACTGAACTGATGGGAATGACATCATGATCGTGGTTATCGGCAGCATCAATATGGACCTGGTCTTGCGCGTGCCGCGCATGCCCCTCCCCGGCGAAACCCTGACGGGCGGCGCGTTTAGAACCATTCCTGGCGGCAAGGGCGCCAACCAGGCCGTGGCCTGCGCGCGCCTGAGCGGCAAAGTGGCCGGTGCCCAGCAAGTGGCCATGGTCGCTTGCGTGGGCGACGATGCGTTTGGCGCGACCCTGCGTGCGGCGCTCGTCGGCGACGGCATCATCGACAGCCACATCACGATCTTGCCCGGTGTCGCGTCCGGCATCGCCTCGATCCTTGTCGACGACAACGGCCAGAACAGCATCGTGATCGCCGGCGGCGCCAACGATTTATTGAGCCCCGCGCACATCGACGCGGCGCAAGGGTTAATTGAGCAGGCCGACATCGTCGTGCTGCAGCTGGAAACCCCGATGGCCACCGTCGTGCACGCGATCAAATTGGCCCGTTCGCTGGGCAAGACCGTGGTGCTGAACCCGGCCCCGGCCGCCAGCTTGCCGGAAGGCGTGCTGGAGCTGGTCGATTACCTGATTCCCAATGAAATCGAAGCGGCCATGCTGGCCGGCGTCAGCCCGGAAGGCGCGGACGTCAAGGCGCTGGCCGCCGCGCTGCAAAAGCTGGGCAGCGACAACGTCATCATCACCTTGGGTTCCAAGGGCGTGCACGCGGCCCTGTACGGGGGCGATTACACGTTCCCGGCCGAAGCCGTGAAAGCCGTCGACACGACGGCCGCGGGCGATACGTTTATCGGCGGTTTTGTGGCGGGCCTGGCGTCCGGCATGGACGAGGCGGAAGCGATCCAGCAAGGCCAGCGTGCGGCCGCCTGGAGCGTCACCAAACCCGGCGCGCAAACGTCGATCCCCCACTTGCACGAGCTGTTCTGAGACCATGAAAAAATCACCGCTGCTTAATATCGCACTGTCGCAACTGATCGCGTCGCTGGGCCATGGCGACATGCTCGTCATCGGCGACGCGGGCTTGCCGTCGCAGCCGGGCGTGCCCCTGATCGACCTGGCCCTGACGCGCGGCATCCCCGGCTTCATCGATACAGTCAACACCGTGCTGAGCGAAATGCAGGTGGAATACCATTTGCTCGCCAGCGAGTTGCCGCAGCATAATCCGGCCATGGCGGCGCAGGTGGCGGCCCTGGCCTTGCCCGATGCGCGCCAGGTGACGCACGACGAGTTCAAGCAATTGTCCAAGGGCGCGCGCGCCATCGTGCGCACGGGTGAGTGCAGTCCGTACGCCAACATCATTTTGGTGGCTGGCGTCGTGTTCTAACGCAAACAATGGCGCGATTGTTTGCCAAAAACATCAACGCTATTGTCCGCACTGAAATAATTATCCATCGGCAAAAGGGACGGCTACAATAGCCTTACCCCTGCCAACGCGGCAGCTTCCTGTGGTGTCCCGCCATGCCGATGAAAGCCTCCGACGCTTTCCGCTGCTGTTTCATTCTGCTGCTGTGCCTGGCCACGCCCGTCCGGGCGCTGGAAGCCGTCTCCCTGCACCTCAATTTCACGCACCAGTTCCAGTTCGCCGGCTATTACGCGGCCATCGAGCAGGGCTATTACCGCGAGGCGGGGCTCGAGGTGACATTGGTCGAAGGCAGCGGCGTGCCGCCTGCCGAGGCGGCCGTGTTGTCGGGCCAGGCCGAGTATGGCGTGGGCAACAGCACCTTGTTGCTCAGCCGCCTGGCGGGCAAGCCCGTGGTGGTGCTGGCCGTGGTGTTCCAGCATTCGCCCAGCGTGCTGCTGATGCGCCAGCAGGGCGGCGCGCCCGACGTGCGCAAGCTGGTGGGGGCGCCCGTGATGATCGGCGCGGCCGTCAATGTGGCGGCCGCCTCCGATGAAGTGTCGCTATTCCTGGGGAAAATGGGCGTCGCGCCGCAGCAGATGCGCCACTTGCCGCCCAGCTACCGGATCGAGGATTTGATCGATGGCAAGGTGGACGCGATTGCCGCGTACTCCACCAACGAACCGGACTACCTGGACCGGGCGGGATTTTCCTATTACCAGTTTACGCCGCGTACGGCCGGCATCGATTTCTACGGCGACAACCTGTTTACCAGCGAGCAGGAACTGCGCCGCCATCCCGAGCGTGTCAAAGCGTTCCGCGCGGCCAGCCTGCGCGGCTGGCAATACGCGATGGCGCACCGCGAGGAAATGGCGCAACTGATCCACGTCAAATACAGCCAGCGCCACGACCGCGCGCACCTGCTGTACGAGGCGCAGCAGATGGAATTGCTGCTGCAGCCCGTGCTGGTGGAGCTCGGCTACATGAATCCCCAGCGCTGGCAGCATATTGCCGACACGTATGCTGCCATGGGCGTGCTGCCGCCCAAGGCCACGGACAGCCGCGCCTACAAGGGCTTCCTGTACCGCCCCGTGCCGGGCGCCGACCTGGGCTGGCTGTATTTGTCGCTGGGCCTGGCGGGCAGTTTGCTGGCCGTGTCGGCCGGCTTCCACTTCAACAACCTGGCGCGCGAGCGCCGCCGCACGGAGGAAACCATCCGCCAGGGGGAATTGCGCTTTCGCACCATGTTCGAGGAAGCGCCCATGGGTATCGCCCTGATCGATACCGTGAGCGGACAGTTTCTCGATATCAATCCGCGCTATCTGGCCATCGCCGGACGCACCCTGGAGCACATGAAGCAGACGAGCTGGATGGAGATCAGCCATCCCGACGATGTGGCCGGCGAGCAGGCGCACGTGGCGCAGCTGCTGGCGCGGCGCCTGCAGGGCTTTCGCCACGCCAAGCGCATCGTGCGTCCCGATGGCGGCGTGGTGTGGGTCGATGCTTCGGTGACGGCCATCGCCACGGCGCGCCATGGCGGACCGCACCATTTGTGCATGCTGGAAGACGTGACGGACAAGCGGCAAACGGAAGCGCTGATCTGGCAGCAAGCCAATTTCGATACCTTGACGCAATTGCCGAACCGCCGCATGTTTCACGAGCGTTTGCGCCAGGCGCTGGCGCAGGGACGGCGCGATGCGAGCCGCGTGGCCATCCTGTTCATCGATCTCGACCATTTCAAGGAAGTCAACGACACCCTGGGCCACCACCAGGGCGATATCTTGCTGATCGAGGCGGCGCGGCGCATCCGCGTGGGCGTGCGCGAGACGGATACGGTGGCGCGCCTGGGCGGCGATGAATTCACGGTGATCCTGTCCGATATCGACGATCTGCAGCAAGTCGACCGCATCGCGCGGCAGATACTCGACGGCTTGCTGGCGCCGTTCCTGCTGGGACAGGAGCAGGCCTTCGTCTCGGCCTCGATCGGCATCACCCTGTATCCCGATGACGCGGGCACGATCGAGGATTTGCTCAAGCAGGCGGACCAGGCCATGTATGTGTCGAAAGGCGCGGGGCGCAACCGCTACAGCTACTTTACGCCCGCCATGCAGGTGGCGGCCGTCAACCGCATGCGCATGGGAGCGGACTTGCGCACGGCCTTGCGCGAACAGCAGATGCAGCTGTATTACCAGCCCATCGTCGAACTGCATAGCGGCAATATTGTCAAGGCGGAAGCCTTGCTGCGCTGGCAGCATCCGCAGCGAGGCATCGTGTATCCACCCGATTTCCTCGCGCTGGCCGAAAGCAGCGGCCTGATCGTGGAGATCGGCGACTGGGTGCTGCGCACGGCGGCCACGCAACTGCTGCACTGGCGCGCGCAAGGCCAGGTTATCGGCTTGTCGGGACTGCAACTGTGCCTGAACCAGTCGCCGCTGGAATTGCAGCGCGAAGTGGAGGCGCCCGGTACCTGGCTGCGCCAGCTGATGGCGCTCGATGTGCCGGCCTCGGCCATTGTGCTCGACATGCGCGAAGATGTACTTTTACCCAACGGCAATAGCATGGCGCCACGCCTGCAGCACTTGCGCGAAGCGGGCTTGCAGATCGCCCTCGACGACTTCGGCAGCGGCCATGCCTCGCTGACGCAGCTGCAGCAATGCGGTATCGACTACCTGAAGCTCGACGGCGTGCTGGTGCGCAAGCTGGCGGCCGGCGCCAGCGAACTGGTGCTGTGCGAAGCCATCGTCACCATGGCCCACAAGCTGGGCTTGCAGGTCATCGCCGAAGGGGTGGAGACCGAAGAGCAGCGCGCCCGGCTGCTGGAGATCGGCTGCGATTTCGCGCAAGGCGAGCTGTTTGCGCCGCCGCTGGCCATCGAAGCGTTCGACGCGCTGCTGCACGCCCGGCGGCCCTTGCGCCCTTGAAACAGGCCCAGCCTGCCACCAGATTTCATCTAGGCCTGCGGGACGGGGCTCCCGGCTTGAACGGGCTTATACTCGATGGGCTGGCGCCTGCGCCCGGCTTTGCTGTCACCGGTACCTACACCGGGTGCGCAGGCAAACTTCTTCCATTCACTCAACTCGAGGTGACCTCATGGGCATTTTCAGCAATATCTACAACAAGATCTTCCACCATTCGTCCGACGCCGCACCGGCTGCCACGCCGGCCGCCGCCACGACAGCACCTGCTGCAGCACCGGCCGCTCCTGCTGCCGCTCCGGCCGCTGCGGCGCCCGTGGTGGACGTGGAAGTGGTGCTGGTCGACCTGGCCAGCAAGAACGCGGAAAAACTCAATTGGCGCACGTCCATCGTCGACCTGATGAAACTGCTTCAACTCGACAGCAGCCTGGCCGCGCGCAAGGAACTGGCGCAAGAGCTGCACTTCACGGGCGACACCAACGATTCGGCCAGCATGAATATCTGGCTGCACCGCCAGGTGATGATCAAGCTGGCGGAAAACGGCGGCAAGGTACCGGAAGAACTGAAGAACTAAACACCTGGCGGCGGCAGGGGTATCCACTGTCACCGCTATCCAATCCTGTGGGAACTGCCTATCATGGAGTTCCCATAGTGTCATGATAGCTAAAACCAATTGAAACTATTGTGACAATCAATTTTGCATATGGGTTAAAACCCCTTACACTAGAGTCTTACTGATTCACCACACGAGAGGAAATGAAATGTCGCTGATCAATACCCAAGTTAAACCATTCAAGGCAACCGCATACCACAATGGCAAATTCGTCGACCTGACGGAAGCGTCGCTGAAAGGCAAATGGTCGGTATTCGTCTTCTACCCAGCCGACTTCACCTTCGTTTGCCCAACCGAACTGGAAGATCTGGCCGATCACCACGCTGAATTCCAGAAACTGGGCGTCGATGTCTACGGCATCTCGACCGATTCGCACTTCGCGCACAAAGCATGGCACGACACCTCGGACGCGATCAAGAAAGTGCAATACGCACTGATCGGCGACCCAACCGGTACCCTGTCGCGCAATTTCGAAGTCATGATCGAAGAAGAAGGCATGGCGCTGCGCGGTACCTTCGTCATCAATCCAGACGGCTTCATCAAAGTGCTGGAAGTGCATGACAACGGCATCGGCCGTGACGCATCGGAACTGTTGCGCAAAGTTAAGGCAGCTCAATACGTTGCCGCTCACCCAGGCGAAGTTTGCCCAGCCAAATGGACGGAAGGCGCAGCAACCCTGACCCCATCGCTGGACCTGGTTGGCAAGATCTAAGTCTCGATGCAACACGTAGCAAACAAGTAGTTACCGCGATGCCGGACCGGGCGTCCGGCCCGGCATTCGCCTAAATATTTGTAAAGGAAGAAAAAATCATGTTAGACGCAACCCTCAAAACCCAACTGAAATCCTACCTGGAAAAAGTGGTGTATCCGCTTGAGCTGGTCGCTTCTCTCGATGACAGCGCAAAAGCCCGCGAGATGAAGGAATTGCTCCAGGAGATAGTCCTGTTGAGCGACAAGATCACGCTGGTCGAGCGCCTTGACGCTGGCGTACGCGCCCCGTCGTTCAGCATCAACCGTGCAGGCTCCGACATCGGCGTGCGTTTCGCCGGTGTGCCGCTGGGCCACGAATTTACCTCCTTGGTGCTGGCGCTGCTGCAAGTGGGCGGCCACACCATCAAGTTCGACGAGGCCGTGATCGAGCAGATCCGCAACCTCGACGGCGACTACGAATTTGAAACGTTTATTTCGCTCTCCTGCCATAACTGCCCGGAAGTGGTGCAGGCCTTGAATGCCATGGCGGTGATCAACCCGCGCATCAAGGTCACCACCATCGATGGCGGCGTGTTCCCGAAAGAAGTGGAAGAGCGCCAGATCATGGCCGTACCGATGATGTTCCTCAATGGTCAGCATTTTGGCCAGGGCCGCACGAATGTCGAGGAAATCCTCGCCAAGCTCGACACCAACGCCGGCGCACGCCAGGCGGCAGCGTTGTCGAAAAAAGACGTGTTTGATGTGCTGATCGTCGGCGGCGGCCCTGCCGGCGCGGCAGCGGCCATCTACGCTGCCCGCAAAGGCATCAGGACGGGCGTGCTGGCCGAGCGTTTCGGCGGCCAGGTGCTCGACACCCTCGCCATCGAAAACTTTATTTCGGTCAAGGAAACCGATGGTCCGAAGTTCGCCATGGCGCTGGAACAGCACGTCAAGGAATACGAAGTCGACATCATGAACACCCAGCGCGCCGCGAAACTGACGCCGGGCAAGTTGGTGCAGATTGAAACGGCCAATGGCGCCGTGTTGAAAGCCAAGACCGTCATCCTGGCCACCGGTGCCCGCTGGCGCGAAATCAACGTGCCGGGCGAGAAGGAATACCGCAACCACGGTGTCGCCTACTGCCCGCACTGCGATGGCCCGCTGTTCAAGGGCAAGCGCGTGGCCGTGATCGGCGGCGGCAACTCGGGCGTGGAAGCGGCGATCGACCTGGCCGGTCTCGTGAAACACGTGACCCTGATCGAGTTCGGCGCGGAATTGCGTGCCGATGCGGTGCTGCAACGCAAACTGCACAGCCTGCCTAACGTGACCGTGATCACGTCGGCGCAAACGACCGAGATCCACGGCGACGGCAAGATCGTCAATGGCCTGAGCTACACGGACCGGGTCAGCGGCGAATCGAAAAAGGTCGAACTGGAAGGCGTCTTCGTGCAAATCGGCCTGGTGCCGAACACGGAGTGGCTCAAAGGCACGGTGGCACTGTCGCGCCACGGTGAAATCGAAGTCGATGCCCGCGGCCAGACCTCGATCCCCGGCGTGTTCGCGGCCGGCGACGTCACCACGGTGCCGTACAAGCAGATCATCATCGCCACCGGCGAAGGCGCCAAGGCAGCTTTGTCCGCCTTTGACCACCTGATCCGCTCGGACGACGAGGAAGTGGTGGAAGAGTCCGCATCGAAAGAAGCATTGACGGCGTAAATCTTTACGCTGCAAAAAAACCGGAACGGCCGCGAGGTGGTTCCGGTTTTTTTATGCGTAGAAGAAACTTAGCTGCCCGCGTACAGGGGATTGGCGGCCACATACACTTGCACGCCGTCGACGGGCATGTCCTTCGGCGCGATCTCTGCCAGGGCGAAGACGGTCTTGTTGTTGAAGGTTTGCACGTGCCAGGTAAAACGCTGGCCGGCGCGCGCGATGGTGACGGTTTCGCCGCGCGTGACGTTGATGTGGCGGGTATCGGGTTGCAGCTCGATGCTGCGCTGGGCGGCCGCGTGCGGGGCGCTGCTGCCATAGTCGGCGGCCGTGCCCGTGGGGCCGGCCGCGATGGCCGAGGTGGCAAGGACGGCGCACAAAATCGCCAGGGCGCTGCGGTGGGTGTTCAACATAATTTCTCCAAGAATAAGCCTGGCGCAGCGAGTAGCCGCGCCATATTGTCGTTGTGGCTGCACCGGGATCGCCGGTTTTTGCAACACGGCATCCTAAGCGTTTCTTGTCGGATCTGCAAAGTCCTATTTCACAATTGCACCGTCGCTGCCAAGGGCACGAGCAAGGCCAGGGCCTGATCGCTGCCCAGATACAGGGCCAGGCTGGGGCAAATTGCAGCAAAGCATGATGGGCCAGAGGACGAGGTAGGGGGAAAAGCTGCGGGGCAGGGGCGGAGCCGGGGTAGCGCTGATTCTAGAGCATTTGCGGTCCCACAATGGGAAAAGCCCTTCGGTTCAGAGAACCAAAGGGCTTTTCTTTTATTGGCGGAGCGGACGGGACTCGAACCCGCGACCCCCGACGTGACAGGCCGGTATTCTAACCAACTGAACTACCACTCCAAGCTCGTATGATCTGTGTTGCTGATCCATGAAGCACTGGATAATTTTCTGTATTGGTGGTGGGTGCTGAGAGGCTCGAACTCCCGACCTACGCCTTGTAAGGGCGCCGCTCTACCAACTGAGCTAAGCACCCGCATACCCAGAAAACTATCCCGACGTTTGTCACCACGTCTGGAAGAGGCACTATTATAGGGGGCGCTTTCGTGCTTGTGCAACTATTCTTGAGGGTGAACAGCAGTTTTTTTGCTGAAAAGCGCAAAAATAGTCAGGGAAGGGGGAACTGACGTGTTTTCTGCTTCTGAAATGGGAAAAGCCCTTCGGTTCAGAGAACCAAAGGGCTTTTCTTTTATTGGCGGAGCGGACGGGACTCGAACCCGCGACCCCCGACGTGACAGGCCGGTATTCTAACCAACTGAACTACCACTCCAAGCTCGTATGATCTGTATTGCTGATCCATGAAGCACTGGACAGTTTTCTGATTTGGTGGGTGCTGAGAGGCTCGAACTCCCGACCTACGCCTTGTAAGGGCGCCGCTCTACCAACTGAGCTAAGCACCCGTTGCTTGTCTCAGAAAACCATCCCGACGTTTGTCACCACGTCTGGAAGAGGCGCTATTATAGGACGGACAAAATCCTTCTGCAAGCGCTTTTTTCACATTATTCCGTGATATTCCACTGCGACAGCATCCATGCCATATTGAATGCGTTCTCGGCGATGGCGTTGTAACGGCCCGAGGCGCCGCCATGGCCGGCGCCCATATTCGTTTTCAGCAGCAGGGGATTGCCGTCCGTCTTGTACGCGCGCAGCTTGGCCACGTATTTCGCCGGTTCCCAGTACATGACCTGGCTGTCGTTCAGGCCCGTCGTCACCAGCATGGCCGGGTAATTCTTGCGCGCAATGTTGTCGTATGGCGAGTAGCTGAGCATGTAGTCGTAGGCCGCCTTCTGGTTCGGGTCGCCCCATTCCAGGTACTCGCCCGTCGTCAGCGGCAGGCTGGCGTCCATCATCGTGTTCATCACGTCGACGAAGGGCACGGCCGCGTGCACGGCGTGGAACAGCTCGGGGCGCATGTTGACGACGGCGCCCATCAGCAAGCCGCCGGCGCTGCCGCCCTGGATGATCAGGCGGCTCGGGCTCGTCCATTTTTCACGCACCAGGTAGTCGGCGCTGTCGATGAAGTCATTGAAAGTGTTTTTCTTCTTCATCAGCATGCCGTCTTCATGCCACGCTTCGCCCATGTCTGTGCCGCCGCGGATATGCGCTTGCGCATAGATGACGCCACGGTCCAGCAGGCTGATGCGGCTGATGGAAAAACTGGCTTCCGTCGAGATGCCATACGAACCATACGAATATAGCAGCAGCGGCGCGGAACCGTCGAGCTTGACGCCTTTCTTGTAGACGACCCACAGCGGCACTTGCACGCCATCGCGCGCTGTCACCCACAGGCGCTGCGTCGTGTAGCGGCTGCCATCAAAGCCGCCGACGATTTCCTGCTGCTTGAGCACCGTGCGCTTGCCGTCTTGCATGCTCACGTCGATGACGGTGGGCGGCGTGACGGGCGACTGGTAGGACATGCGGAATTGCGTGGCGGAAAACTCCGGCGTACCGGCCGCCGTGGCCAGGTAGACGGGGTCGTCGAACTGCACCGTTTTCCAGTTCTTCCGCGCGAAATCATGGATGCGGGCGCGGTTCAGGGCGCGGGCTTTTTCCATCACCACCAGATAGCCCTGGAAGACGTCGATGGACTGGATCACGGCATCCTTGTTGTGCGGCACGACGCTCTTCCAGTTCTTCGGCTGCGGGGCGGTCACCGGCGCGCTGACGACGCGGAAATTCTTCGCCTCTTTGTTGGTCAGAATAAACAGCTGGCCGTCGCGGTGCTCGATGCCGTAGCGATGGCCTTTTTCACGTTTCAGCACGCTCTGGAAACTGCCTTCGGGCTTGCTCGTTGGCAGCAGCAGCACTTCGCTCGTATCCGTGCTGCGCGCAGTGAGCACGAAGTAGCGATGGTCGCGGGTGCGGCTCACGCCGATGGCGAACTGTTCCACTGGCTCGTGGTAGACCTGCTGCAAGGTGCCGCCCAAGGCCAGGCGGAACAATCGGTCCGAGCGCTTGGTGGTGACGTCTTCCTGCGCCAGCATCAGGGTGGCGTTATCGGCCGCCCACGCCAGCGAGGTCACGCGCGGCATGGTGTCGTCCAGCAGCTTGCCCGTCTTCAAATTCTTGACATGCAATTCGTACTGGCGGAAACCCGTCGTGTCGGTGGTGTAGGCCAGCAGTTGTTCATTCGGGCTGATGCTGAATGCGCGCACGGCAAAGAATTTGTGGCCTTCGGCCAATTGGTTCTGGTCCAGCAGGATTTCTTCAAGCGCCTGCGCATCGTAGGCGCCGTTCTTGCCGACAGGACGGCGGCAGTGAATCGGGTATTGCTTGCCCGCTTCCGTGCGCGTGTAATAGTAGAAATTGCCTTGGCGCGCAGGCACGGACAGGTCTACTTCCTGCATGCGTCCCTTCACTTCCGCAGTCACCTTGTCGGCCAGCGGCTGGATCGGGGCCGTGACGGCGGCCGTGTAGGCGTTTTCCGCATTCAGGTAGTCGATCACGGCAGGATCGGTCTTCTTTTGCAGCCAGCGGTAGTCGTCCGTGACGACCGTGCCGTGGCGCGTTTCCTGCCAGGCTGTCTTGGCGGCAACGGGCGCCGACATGGTGGCGACGGTAGCGGTGGCGGCGTCGGCGGCCAGCGCGGATGGCGCCAGCGAGGACAGCAGCAGGGCCGGCAGGATGGATAACCAGGCGGACCGGCGGCGCGCAGCGTGATGGGCGATAGACAAGGCGACTCCTTTGAATAGTTGTGTCAGGATTGTAATCTTGCTATTGAGAAAAGCAACCGCCTTGCGCGTGCGTTTCAACTTGCATCCATGGGCATTTCCAGCGATACTGTATATAACTACAGTATCCCGCCGCGAGGTGTCCTTGACCACATCTGCCTCCCCCCTTCCCGAGCCACCCGCAGCCCGCCGCTGGATAGCGCATCTGGACATGGACGCCTTCTTTGCCTCCGTGGAACTGTTGAAATATCCGGAATTGCGCGGCGAAGCCGTCGTCATCGGCGGCGGGCGCTTGCAGCAGCCCGTGCTGCAGCAAGACGGCACGCGGCAGTTTGCGCGCATGCGCGACTACGTGGGGCGCGGCGTCGTCACCACATCGACCTATGCGGCGCGCGTGTTCGGCGTGTTTTCCGCCATGGGCATCATGAAGGCGGCCAAGCTGGCGCCCGACAGCATCTTGTTGCCGGCCGATTTCGAGGCTTACCGCGACTATTCGGCCCGCTTCAAGCAGGCCGTGGCCCAGTTGTGCCCCATCATCCAGAACGTGGGCATCGATGAAATCTATGTCGACCTGACCGAATACGGCGAGCAGGCGCCGGCCATGGCGGCGCGCCTGAAGGCGGCCGTGTTCGAAGCCACGGGCCTGTCGTGCTCGATCGGCCTGGCACCCAACAAATTGCTGGCGAAAATCTGTTCCGACCTGGAAAAACCGGACGGCCTGACCATCCTGAACCCGGAGGATATTGAAACGCGCGTGTGGCCCTTGCCGGCGAAAAAGATCAACGGCATCGGTCCGAAAGCCACGGCCAAGCTGGAAGCGCTGGGCATTGTCACCATCGGCGAGCTGGCCCGGGCCGACATGGCCATGCTGCGCACGCAGTTCGGCGACCTGTACACGGGCTGGCTGCGCCAGGCGGCGCTGGGCATCGATGATAGGCCCGTGCAGACGAGCCGGGAAACCAAGTCCGTCAGCCGCGAAACGACGTTCGAGCGCGACTTGCAGGTGGTGCGCGACCGCGCCACCCTGTCGGAAAAGCTGGAAAGCCTGTGCACGCGCGTGGCGGGCGACTTGGATAAACAATCGCTGGCGGGGCGCACGGTGGGCATCAAGCTGCGCTTCGAGGATTTCAGCACCGTCACGCGCGACATCACCTTGCCCAGCGCCACGGCGGACGCGGCCGCTATCCTGCGCGCCAGCCGCGATTGCTTGCGGCGCGTGCCATTTGACAAGAAAATCCGCCTGCTGGGCGTGCGCATCTCGACCTTGTCGGACCCGGCCCTCGTGACGCGGCAGGCGCCGGCCCAGGCGGAGCTTTTTCCCGCCCTGTAGCGGCATTCCCCACGCAGCAACAACACCGCGCCAGTCCGCGCTTTTGACGGCATTCCCGTGTCGAAAGTGTAGAATGGCGTTCCCCTGGCACTACTGAAACAAACGGAAGACAAAAACTATGTGGTTCAAGAATCTTCAGATTTACCGCCTGCCCGCACCGTGGGCTTACACGCCAGAACAACTGGAAGAGGCGCTGTCCTCGAACAAATTTACGCCGGCGACCAGCATGGATCTGATGCGCCAGGGCTGGGATACGCCACGCCCGAACGGCGGCCTGGTCCACGTGGTCAACAAACAGATGCTGATCTTGCTGGGCACGGAAAAGAAACTGCTGCCAGCGACCGTCATCAATCAGGTGGCCAAGGCCCGCGCCGCCGAGATGGAAGAAGCGCAAGGCTTTGCGCCTGGTAAAAAGGCCATGAAGGAATTGAAGGAACGCGTGGCCGACGAGCTGCTGCCGCGCGCCTTCAGCATCCGCAGCAACGTCTGGACGTGGATCGACCCCGTCAATGGCTGGCTGGTGGTCGATGCGGCCAGCCCGGCGAAAGCCGATGAAGTCATCAAGCTGCTGTTGAAAGCCGTCGACAAACTGCCGCTGGAAAGCCTGCGCGTGCAGCGCTCGCCCGTGGCGGTGATGACGGAATGGCTGCAAGCCGACGATGCGCCTGCCGGCTTCACGGTCGACATGGATACGGAATTGCGCGCCACGGGCGAAAGCAAGGCCACCGTGCGCTACGTGCGCCACACCCTGGAAGCGGACGACGTGCGCCGCCACATCGCGGCCGGCAAGCAGTGCACGCGCCTGGCCATGACGTGGAACGACAAGATCTCATTCGTGCTGACGGAGTCGCTGGCCATCAAGAGCGTCAAGCCGCTCGACGTGATCAAGGAAACGGAATCGAGCACGAAGAACGACGAAGAGCGTTTCGACGGCGACGTGATGCTGATGACGGGCGAGCTGAGCAAGCTGATGGCCGACGTGGTCGAAGCCTTGGGCGGCGAAGCGACGGCGTAACAGCCGTCATGCCGGTACAAAAAAGGAGCTGCGGCTCCTTTTTTTCGTCTGCGCAATATGTCGCGCCATAAAAAAAGCGCCTTGCACGGTGAAGTGCAAGGCGCTTTCGGACAAGCTAATTCACAACGTCACATTAGAACTTGTAGTTGCCGGTGATGTAGAACGAACGCATCATTGGATCGGCGTAGCGTGGGTCGAAACCAACCTGGTGGCCCGACGAAGCGCGCAGCGACAGCGGTGGTGCACGGTCGAACAGGTTTTTGATGCCTGCGCGGATCGTGGTTTGCTTGTCAAAGGCGAAACGTGCTTGCCAGTCGAACGTGGTGTACGACGGTACTTGCAGGCGGAAGTTTTTCTCTTCCTGCTGGGTCGCCAGGTTGTACACGGTAGCGGCTGCATCGGTGTAGCCGTTACGGTAGTTGACCGTTACCGTGTTGCTCAGGCGGCCCGTATCCAGGGTCGTCGTCAGCTTCATCAGGTTGCGGAACGTGACTTCGTTGGTGTCGCCGAAGAAGTTCATGTTGCTGGTGTAGATATTATCGCTACCGGCTTTGGTGTAGTTGGCGTGCAACATGTGCGTACCGCTCAATTGGGCGGTCAGCTTACCGAAGGAGAACTTGTGGTTGGCCGACAGATCCCAGTCGATACCACGGTATTCCTTCTTGCCGATGTTGACCGACAGTTTCTTGAACGAGTAGTAGGTGATACCGGTCGATGGCTCGGTGTATTCGCCGAAGCTCGACGCATACTTGATCGGATCGGCAAATGCTTGCTCTTCGGAAACTTCCGACACGGCATTGCGCAGTTTCACATCCCACAGGTCGGCGCCGAACGAGAAGGCCGAGCTAGGTTCGACACGGAAGCCCAGGGTGAACTGTTTCGACTTTTCCGATTGCAGATCCGGATTGCCTTGCGACACGGCGTTGTATTGCGTTGCTTCCGCGCGGCACAGTGCGTTGCCTGGGTATGGGCAATCAAATTTCTTGGCGGTAAAGCCGGCGTTGACCAGTGGCTGAGCAATTTCCAGCATGCTTGGCGCCTTGAAGCCCGTGCCGTAGGAACCGCGGATCAGCACGGTCTGTACTGGCTGCCAGCGTGCCGATACCTTGTAGGTATTGGCGCTGTCTTTTTTGCCGACAGTTTTGTTGTTCAGCTTGTCATCGATCGCCTTGACGGCGTCGTGACGGCCACCAACGGTCATTTCGAACGACTTGGTCAACGGTGCCAGCAACTCGACGAATGCGCCGTAGGTGTCGCGGCTCATGTCGTAGGCGGCCTTGGTGTTGAAGTTGTAGATATCGTCGCCGGTGGCATTGCTGCCTGGCGATTGCTCATAGGTATAGGTGCGGTAGTCGCCACCGATACCGAGGCTGGCTTTGCCGCCTGGCAGGCTGAACAATTCACGCGAGCCGTGCGTATCGACGCCGCGCATCGTGGTCGATGCGGTACGCACGGAGCCAACGAACTGCGCACCAGCGATTTGCGCTTGCACCGATGGTTTTTGCGTCACTGCGAACGGGTTGAAGTCCGGATTGGCGAGGATGTTCTTGAACTCCTGGCTCTTCTGGTAACCGCCCGTGTAGCGCTCGTCGATCGAGTTTTGCGACCAGGTCAGGCCGCTTTCGAAGTTCCACGCGCCCAGTTCGCCTTCCACACCAACGACCATGTGTTTGGTTTCGGTGATGGTGTTGCTGGCGCGCAGACCGAAGTCGGTGCTGCGGTAGTTGGCGGTGATCGACTTGACGTCGGCACGTTGCGCTGGCGTCAGGTACGGCGATACATAGGTGTTGTACAGCGGGCTGCCCTTGGCGATCGAAATCGGGATCGGATTGGCGGCGATACGCGCCGTCAGGTCGTAGCGCGAGTAGGCCAGTTCGGCGAACGCGTTCAGGTTGTCGTTCAGCTTGTACGTAGCTTTGGAGAACAGGCTGTCACGTTTCGATTGCGGTACGACTTCCACGGTGGAGCCCGTGTCGAAGCCACAAGCGCGTGCATTGCTGGTCGTCTTGTAGGAGTCTTCAGGGCACTTGCCATTCATCGCCAGGTAAGGCGTAAAGGCTGTCGATTTAGCACCGCTATTGTAGGCAACAGTGGCGCCTGCTGGCGAAGCCGAGGTGCTGGTGCGGTCCCATACATAGTTGTTGCCGTTGCGGCTGAATGGCACATACGAGGTGGCGGCGAAATCGCGGTCGGTGGCGCGCAGTTTCGATTGCTCATCGTGGCGGTACGACAGCAGCACGTTGAAGCGGTCTTCGTCCAGGTCGCCGAAACCGTAGGTGACGCTGGTATTCCAGGCGTTGCCGCCTTTGTCTTCCGGACCGCCATAGGTGGCTTCCAGAGTAGCGCCTTGCTGGTTTTTCTTCAGGATGAAGTTCAGTACGCCGGCGATGGCGTCCGAGCCGTACAGGGCCGAAGCGCCGTCGGTCAGGATCTCGACACGCTCAACGGCGCTCATTGGGATGGCGTTCAGGTTGACCGTGGTGCCGGAGCCTTGTGGCGCGATGCGGCGGCCGTTCAGCAGTACCAGGGTGTAGGACTCGCCGATACCGTGCAGCGATGCACTGGTATTGCCGCCCGAGTCGGAACCGGCAGCAACTGCGCCGATGGTGAAGCCTTGCATGGCTGGCAGGGCCTGGATCAGGTCGGCTACCGAAGTGGCGCCCGATTTGGCGATCGCTTCTTGCGACAGGCGCTGTACAGGCAGTGCGCCTTCGACAGCGATACGCTTGATACTCGAACCGGTAATTTCAACTTTTTGAATTGCTTCGTCCGCCATGGATTGGCCGGAGAACAAGACGCTGCCTGCCAGGACGGTCAGGGCCAGGCGTACGCTGCGTACGCCAATTTTTTCTTTGAATGCCATTGTAACAATTACTCCGTAGTAGTTTTAATAACGACAAGCGGCACACGAGCACCGATATAGCCATCGGGTAGATGGTCTGCGGTGCTCGTGTACGGTAGGCGGAACCACGTCGGTGGGAGGTGGAAGACTACTTGGTGCAATATTGTTATAAATGCACTTTTGACTTGTCGAGGCAAACATTATGTCGTCTCAGCAAGAAAAAATGCACCTCAACCGTGTCGGATTTGGCAATAAATTCGAGATACTGAAGAATATTTGATTTAAATGTTAAATGTAGATTTTATATTTATAAATATCTACATTTTTAAAAATTATCAATGGCGTTTTTTTGCAACATAAAATTATTGTATTGGCAATTCGATGTTTTGCCAGCAATAATTAGACGAAAAATGTTGTATTGCGGAATTTATGCAAAGTAAAAAAACGTAAAAAAGCCCGCTGAAAGCGGGCTGGTCGAATTGTGACAGAGTGTCAGTCAGAGCGTTGGCCGTTCTGCTTGTGCGCCCTGTCCCGCCATCGGCTTACAAAGGCTGGAACACGCCGGCGGCGCGGTTCTTTTGCACATTGTCCCAGGCGAAGATCTGGCCGTTCATGGCCACATACACGCCGGCTGGCAAGGTTTGCGCCACGCCGCAGGCAAAGCCCAGGTTGAACAGGGCATCGGAGTTGTCGATCTCGTAGGGAATCATGGCGCCCGTCAAAATCACCGTTTGCTGCAGGTTCGCCGCGCCCAGCACTTGCGCCGTTTCGCGCATGGTGTCGGTGCCGTGGATGATGACGATGGCTTTCTCGTGCGCCGCGCGGCACGAAGCGAGCACGCGCTGGCGGTCCGCATCCTGCATGTCGAGCGAGTCGAGCAGTGGCAATTGCTCCAGCGCCACGGGCGCCGTCATGCGCGCGCGGGCGATCGCTGCCGGCAAATGACTGTCGGAAAAGCCCAGGGTACCGTTCAATTCGTTGTAGTGCTTGTCGAAAGTGCCGCCGGTGGCGAGTATGCGCAATGTCATGATGTGGTCACGATGTCAGTGGAGAATGACGCGCATGATATCGTGGATTGATGCCCTTGCGTGAATGGCGCTGCGGATGGGGCAGCGTGCTTGCCGCCTGCGCTTGCGCCGCATCTGGAAAAATTGGCCATCTGTGAGTACACTGGTTTCTTTGTTTGCCTGCCCCCCGACTCCGTATGAAAGCGCTCGCTCCCGGCACCGTCATTTTTCACCGCCACCGCGGTTACGGGGTGATCACGTCCGTCAATTTGCTGACGGGCTGGATCGCCGCCCGTTTCGGCAGCGAAGCGCGGACCCTGGACCTGAACCTGTCGACCGATGACGTGCAGTTTGCCGATGGCGAAGCGATCCTGTTTCGCCGCGCGCCGCCGGACCGCATGCCGCACGCGCGTCTGATGGCCATGGTGCGCGAGCTGCACCAGGCCGGCTATCAAAAGCTGTATCTGTATGCCTGGCCCAAGCCGTCCGGCTTGCACTGGCGCTGGCATTTGTTTACGGGGCCGCGCGACTGGATGCAGCGGCCCTGGCGCGAAGGCTGGTATGGCTCGGGCGCCGATTACAACGTCAACCCCGTGATGGGCTGGGGCGATTCCCCGGGCGCCACCACTGGCGAGCTGATCGATGCCCTGGCCCGCTTCGACCCGCAGGGGCTGGCGCAGGCGCTGGGCCGCGACGACGACCATAGCGACTGGTTTGGCCGCGTCTGCGACGCTTTATTGCCCAATTACATGTACAGCCTGGATATGCAGCGCACCGCAGGCGAGCCCCTGCAAGACATGCCGCCCGTGCCGGTCGTGGCCGTGCGCGCTGGCGTGGCGCCGTACAGTGGGCCGGACATCGCCTGGCCGCCCGGCTGGGCCGGCCTGTGGCGGGGCCGGCACGTGCTGCCCGCGCCCGCCATCGGCATCACGGGCGAGCCGGACTTGCTGAAGGGTTTTCAGCGTTCCTGAGGGCTTTGCCGCGCATGTTGCAACACCTCGGGATTGAGCAGGCGCGTGCATTGGCCCTGCGTAAAATCGACGATGTTTTGCAAGGCGTAGCGAAAATACAGTTCATAGCTGTCACGCTCGACGTAGCCCAGGTGCGGCGTGGCCAGCACGTTCGGTAGCAGCAGCAATGGCGAGCCTGGCGGCAGCGGCTCGTCCGTAAACACGTCCAGCGCGGCGGCGCCCGGGCGCCCCATCTGAAGCGCCGCTTCCAGCGCGCCATCGGCCACCAGCTCGGCACGGCTGGTGTTGACGAACAGCGAAGCCGGCTTCATGCGCGCCAGGTCCTCGCTCGTTACCAGGCCGCGCGTCTTGTCGGACAGGCGCAAGTGCAAGCTCAGCACGTCGGCCTGCTCGAAGAAGGCCTCGCGCGACTCTGCCGCCGTATCGCCGGCCGCCACTGCCGCCACGCGGCTCGCTTCGCTGCCCCACACGAGGATGCTCATACCGAAAGCGCGGCCGTAGCCGGCGATCAATTGCCCGATCTTGCCGTAGCCCCAGATCGCCAGGGTGCGCCCTTTCAATACCGTACCGAGCGTGTTGCGTGCCGGTTCCAGCGACGACGTCTGCCACAGTCCTTCTTGTAAATGTTGCGCGTACGGCACGATCTTGCGCTGCGCCGCCATGATCAACGCCCATGTCAGCTCGGCCGGCGCCGTAGGCGAGCCGATGCCTTCCGCGATGGCGATGCCCAGCTCGGTGGCGGCCGCCACATCGATGTGGCCGCTGACCTTGCCCGTTTGCGAAATCAGTTTCAGATTCGGCAGTTTCGACAGCAAGGCCCGGTTGAAACTGCTGCGTTCCCGGATCAGTACCAGCGCGTCGAACGAGGCCAGGCGGATCGCCAGCTGGCCCAGGCCCCGCGCCGTATTGCTGAACACTTTGACCTCGTGGCCGGCAAGCAACTGGAAGCAATCGAGGCCGCGCACGGCATCCTGGTAATCATCGAGTATGGCAATTTTCATGGTGGATGGCCGATTTTAGTGAGGATTTGGTAGGGAAATAACAGGATATGGGAAATGCTGAATAGCCTACTACATTAGTCAGGCTATTCTCCTACATTTTTGCGAGAATAGCTGTTACACGGGTGTACAATCGCCGGCACTTTTGAAGCTTCCTGATTATAGTGATAGCGCAAACTGTTCCTGCAGCCCGGGAGCATGATCCAGGTAAATGCCGCCGGCGCGAGCGCCGCGGTGGACACGACACCAGAGCCCTGCCCGCGTGAACACGCCGCCCGCAGTGAGCCGCAGCCACCTCTCAACGATGCTGCCTGTCTTGCCGGAACGACCAGAATTTCTTTTATTGGTATTGGAGGTAATATGAATCAGCCCGTCATGGGTGGCGTCGCCGCACTCAACGTCCCAGCTTATATTAAACAACAGAAACTGATCAACTGGGTGGCAGACATTGCCGCGCTGACCAAGCCAGACCGCATTTACTGGTGCGATGGTTCGCAAGAAGAGTACGAGCGCCTGTGCGCCGAAATGGTTGCCAGCGGCACCATGAAAAAACTCAATGCCGAAAAGCGCCCGAATTCCTACCTGGCCTGCTCCGACCCGAGCGACGTGGCCCGCGTCGAAGACCGCACGTATATTTGCTCGGCAACGAAAGAAGCGGCCGGCCCGACGAATAACTGGACCGAGCCTGGCGAAATGCGCCACACCCTGAACGGCCTGTTCGATGGCTGCATGCGCGGCCGCACCATGTATGTCGTGCCATTCTCGATGGGCCCGCTGGGCTCGCCAATCGCGCACATCGGCGTGGAACTGTCCGATTCGCCGTATGTCGCCGTCAACATGAAGATCATGACCCGCATGGGCCGTGCCGTGTACGACGTGCTGGGTACCGATGGCGCATTCGTGCCGTGCGTGCATAGCGTGGGCGCACCGCTGGCTGCGGGCCAGGCCGACGTGAAATGGCCGTGCAACAGCACCAAGTACATCGTGCATTTCCCGGAAACCCGTGAAATCTGGTCCTTCGGTTCCGGCTACGGCGGCAACGCCTTGCTGGGCAAGAAATGTTTCGCCCTGCGTATCGCCTCGAACATGGGCTACCAGGAAGCCCAAGCATCGGACAACAATCCGGGCTGGCTGGCCGAACACATGCTGATCCTCGGCGTGGAATCGCCGGAAGGCAAGAAGCATTATGTCGCGGCAGCGTTCCCATCGGCTTGCGGCAAGACCAACTTCGCCATGCTGATCCCGCCGGCGAGTTTTAACGGCTGGAAAGTGACCACCATCGGCGACGATATCGCCTGGATCAAGCCAGGTGCCGATGGCCGTTTGTATGCGATCAACCCGGAAGCGGGCTACTTCGGCGTGGCGCCAGGCACCAATGAAAAAACCAATTACAACTGCATGGCATCCATGCGCGACAACACGATTTTCACCAACGTGGCGTTGACGGACGACGGCGATGTTTGGTGGGAAGGCTTGACCAAGGAAGCACCTAGCCATTTGATCGACTGGCAGGGCAAGGACTGGACGCCGGCGTCCGGTACCAAGGCGGCGCACCCGAACGCCCGCTTCACGGTGGCGGCAACGCAAAACCCCGTGATCGACTCGGCCTGGGACGATCCGGCCGGCGTGCCGATCTCGGCCTTCATCTTCGGCGGCCGCCGCTCGACCACCGTGCCACTCGTTACCGAAGCGCGCAACTGGGTCGAAGGCGTCTACATGGCAGCCACCATGGGCTCGGAAACGACGGCGGCGGCTGTGGGCCAGATGGGCGTCGTGCGCCGCGATCCATTTGCCATGTTGCCGTTTATCGGCTATAACATGAGCGATTACTTCCAGCACTGGCTGGACATGGGCGTCAAGGTGGGCAAGGTCAACCCGGCTGCCCTGCCGAAAATCTACTGCGTCAACTGGTTCCGTACGGATGACGCTGGCAAGTTCGTCTGGCCTGGCTTTGGCGACAACATGCGCGTGCTCAAATGGATGTTGGAGCGTATCGAAGGCAAGGCGGGCGGTGTGGAAAACCTGTTCGGCACGACACCGCAGTATGGCGACCTGAACTGGGATGGCCTGCCATTCACGCAAGAACAGTTCGACACCATCACCTCGATCGACAAGGCCGCGTGGGTGGAAGAGTTGAAATTGCATACGCAGTTGTTTGAAAAACTCGCGTATCATCTGCCGCAGGAATTGGCAGATAACAAGGCTGCGCTGGAAAAGCGGCTGAGTGCATAACTAAGTTAGCGTAAAGCGGCATCTGACAAGCGTAGCGAGCGGCAGTGATTTGTGGCTAAGAAGCGCAACCGTGCTGAAGCACGGTGAGCATCGCAGGCCGCAAAGCGCGCCGCGCAGTAGCTTGTCAGGTGTTGAGAGTTGTAGTGGGGGAGAAACACGCCAGCAAAGACTGGCGTGAGATAAATGACACGCCGGCAATGACTGGGGTGCTATCAAAAAGAGAAACGGGGCGGATTGCATGAGCAATCCGCGCCGTTTTTTATTGCGCTGCCGTCGTTATTGCTTCAGCAGCGGCCCCAGGTATTTACCCGTCACGCTGGCCGGGTTCAGTGACACGTCTTCCGGCGTGCCCGTGGCGATGATCTGGCCGCCGCCTGCGCCGCCTTCCGGACCCAGGTCGACGATCCAGTCGGCCGTCTTGATGACGTCGAGGTTGTGCTCGATGATCACCAGAGTGTTGCCCTGGTCGCGCAGGCGGTGGATGACTTTCAGCAGCAAGTCGATATCGTGGAAGTGCAAGCCCGTCGTCGGTTCATCGAGGATGTACAGGGTGCGGCCCGTGTCGCGCTTGGACAATTCCAGCGACAGTTTCACGCGCTGCGCTTCGCCGCCGGACAGGGTCGTGGCGCTCTGGCCCAGCTTGATGTAGCCGAGGCCCACGTCGAGCAGGGTTTGCAGCTTGCGTGCGATCAAAGGGACGGGCTTGAAGAATTCATGCGCTTCTTCCACCGTCATGCCCAGCACTTCCGTGATGTTCTTGCCCTTGTATTGCACTTCCAGTGTTTCGCGGTTGTAGCGCTTGCCGTGGCACACGTCGCACGGCACGTAGACGTCAGGCAAGAAATGCATCTCGACCTTGATCACGCCATCGCCCTGGCACGCTTCGCAACGCCCACCCTTGACGTTGAACGAGAAGCGGCCTGCGCTGTAGCCGCGTTCCTTGGCCGTCGGCACCGTGGAGAACAGATCGCGGATCGGCGTAAACAAGCCCGTGTACGTGGCGGGATTGGAGCGCGGCGTGCGGCCGATCGGCGCCTGGTCGACGGAAATGACCTTGTCGAAGTGTTCCAGGCCGCTGATCGACTCGTGCGGCGCCGGTTCCGTCTGCGAACCATACAAATGGCGCGACAGGGCCGGATACAAGGTATCGTTGACCAGCGACGATTTGCCCGAGCCGGACACGCCCGTCACGCATGTCATCAAGCCCACAGGCAAGCTCAGCGACACCTTTTTCAGGTTGTTGCCCGTCGCACCAGTAATGACCAACTGCTTTTCCGGATTGCTGGCGTGGCGCTTGGCCGGCACGGCGATTTTCAGCTTGCCGTTCAGGTATTGCGCCGTCAGCGATTTCTTGTTTTTGAGAATGTCTTGCAAGGTGCCTTCGGCGATGATTTCGCCGCCGTGCACGCCCGCGCCGATGCCCATGTCGACGATGTAGTCGGCCGTGCGGATGGCGTCCTCGTCATGCTCGACCACCAGCACGCTGTTGCCGATGTCGCGCAAGTGTTTCAAGGTTTCGATCAGGCGGTCATTATCGCGCTGGTGCAAGCCGATCGACGGCTCGTCGAGCACATACATGACGCCCGTCAAACCGGAGCCGATTTGCGACGCCAGGCGGATGCGTTGTGCTTCGCCGCCGGAGAGCGTGTCGGCGCTGCGGTCCAGCGACAGGTAGTCGAGGCCCACATTGTTGAGGAATTTCAGGCGTGAAATGATTTCCTTGACCACGCGGTCGGCGATCTCTTTCTTGGCGCCCGTCAGTTTCAGTTTTTCAAAGAATTCCAGGGTCTCGCGCAGCGGTTTTCCCGCCACTTCATAGATGGCGCGCTGCTGCTTGCCCGTGCCGACCTTGACGAAGCGCGCTTCCACGCGCAGGCGTGCGCCATCGCATGAGGGGCAGCATTTTTCATTGATGAACTTGGCCAATTCTTCCTTGACGGCCATCGAATCCGTCTCGCGGTAGCGGCGTTGCAGATTGTTGACCACGCCTTCGAACGTGTGTTCCTTGATGACGGTGCGGCCCCGTTCGTTGACATAGGTAAATGGAATCACTTGCTTGCCGGAACCGTACAACACGGCTTGCTGTGAATTCAAGTCCAGCTGCTCGAACGGCATGTCCAGGTCGAACTCGTAATACGCGGCCAGGTTCGACAGCATCTGGAAGTAAAACTGGTTGCGGCGGTCCCAGCCCTTGACGGCGCCCGAGGCAAGCGACAGGTTCGGGAACGCGACGATGCGTTTCGGGTCAAAGAACTCAATGTGTCCCAGGCCGTCGCATTCCGGGCAGGCGCCCATGGGGTTGTTGAACGAGAACAGACGCGGTTCCAGTTCCTGCAGGGAATAGCCACACACATTGCAGGCGAACTTGTTGGAATACACGTGCTCTTGGGCCGTATCCATTTCGTAGGCAATGGCGCGGCCATCGGCCAGGCGCAGGGCTGTTTCGAAACTTTCCGCCAGGCGTTGCTTGATCTCCTGGTTCACCTTGACCCGGTCGATGACGACGTCGATCGTGTGTTTTTCCGTTTTCTTCAGTTTCGGGAGATCATCGACTTCATAGATCTTGGCCGCATGCGTGCCGCTTTGCACGCGGAAGCGCACGAAGCCCTGCGCCTGCATCTGCTCGAACAGGTCCACGTGTTCGCCCTTGCGGTTGGCAACGACGGGCGCAAGTATCATCAGCTTGGTGTCTTCCGGCATGGCCAGCACGGCATCGACCATTTGCGACACGGATTGCGCGGCCAGCGCGTTTTCCGGATGGTCGGGGCAGTAGGGCGTACCCACGCGCGCATACAGCAGGCGCAGATAATCATGGATTTCCGTCACGGTGCCCACGGTCGAGCGCGGATTGTGCGACGTTGCCTTCTGTTCGATGGAGATGGCCGGCGATAGGCCCTCGATCAGGTCGACGTCGGGCTTTTCCATCAACTGCAAAAACTGGCGTGCATAGGCCGACAGCGACTCGACATAGCGGCGCTGGCCTTCAGCGTACAAGGTGTCGAAAGCCAGCGACGACTTGCCGGAGCCGGACAAGCCGGTAATCACGATCAGCTTATTGCGCGGCAAATCGAGATTGATATTCTTGAGGTTATGCGTGCGAGCGCCGCGAATGCGGATCTGTTCCATGTGATTGCCTTGCTTTCAGTGAGTGGTGCGGCCGGCGCATTGTGCCTGGGTGCGGATGAGGAGCCACAACGGGTCAACCTGTAACTATAGCCGGGTTTTGCTCTGCATGCCTGAGGCGTCCATGGGCGGATTGCGCCGCCGGGCGAACGTGCCCTGACAAAGTTTGATGCAGATGCGTACTGACGTTTGAATACTGTATATAATACCAGTATTCAAGTTTCTTGTTTTCACCTGCCGTGAAAAAAACGTGCCGCCGCACGGGAGAGGGCGTCCGCCAGAAAGCGGGTGCTTTGCGCCGCGTGGTCGCTTATAATCCTCGTTTAGTACACTAAACTAACGCGCGGGACACCGGCTCCCGCTGCAGTTCATCAGGAGTTATTCATGGCATCAGTCAACAAAGTCATCATCGTCGGCAATCTGGGCCGTGACCCGGAAATCCGCTACATGCCTAGCGGCGACGCGATCGCCAACATCGCCGTGGCCACTTCGTACAAATCGAAGGACCGCAACACGGGCGAACAAAAAGAATTGACAGAGTGGCACCGTATCTCGTTCTTCGGCCGTCTGGCGGAAATCGTCGGCCAATACCTGAAAAAAGGCTCGTCCGTCTACGTCGAAGGCCGTCTGCAAACCCGTAAATACACGGACAAGGACGGCGTCGAGAAGTACGCAACCGACATCATCGCGGAACAGATGCAAATGCTGGGCGGCCGTTCCGGCATGGGCGGCGACGCCGGCGGTGGCGATGACAGCTACGGTGGTGGCGGTGGCGGCGGCTACGACGCCCCGGCCCCGCGCCAGGCGCCAGCCCCGCGTCCAGCTCCGGCACCGGCGCCACGCCCGGCACCGAAGCCAGCGCCGAACTTCTCGGATATGGATGACGACATCCCATTTTAAGCACGCTGTTCTGAGGCCTGCCGTCAGACACTGCCGATAAAGAGCCTGCTTCCTCCGTGAAGCAGGCTTTTTTTATGCGCACGGGGTAGTAGGCGATCCGGGGCGCATTCTCACATTCCATAGCAAGAAGTGGATGGCGGCGCCGTCCCGATGCTGGTCTGATGGTGGTTTTGACGACGCCGGAGAACAGTATGGATTTTCGTATTACGGGGCTGTCGCCCGAACCTTTTCTGCCCTATTTTTCCTTGTCCGATGCCGAGTTAACGGCGCTCGGCATGCGGCGCCAGGTGGTCGACCAACACCCCGGATTTCCTGACCGTGTAACGCTGATGGACGCCGAACTGGGCGAGACCGTGCTGTTATTGAATCATGTGTGCCAGCCCGCCATGACGCCTTACCGGGCTTGCCACGCCATTTTTGTCCGCGAGGGCGCCACGCAAGCGTACGATGCCGTCAACCAGGTGCCGGAATCGATGCGGCGGCGCCTGTTGTCGCTGCGCGCCTATGCTGCCGATGGCATGATGCTCGATGCCGACGTGGTGGACGGCACTGCCGTGGAAGCCCTCATTGCACAATTATTTGCCAATGCGGACGTCAGTTATATTCATGTTCATAATGCCATGCGGGGCTGTTACGCGGGCCGTATCGACCGTGTTGGCAGCTCCCTTGTTTAATCGCGCAAGCCGATATCGAGCGTGTATGCCGCCACCGCATTCCTGCGCGCCGCGTTGCGCATCAGGTAAACCTGTACCGTGTACTCGCCATCGGCCGGCAGTTTTGCCTGGTAACTGTTGCCGCCGGATGAACCGATGAACAGGGCTTCATCCTGGCCTGGCTGGCGGATGTTGAAGTAATTCGACGGTTGGTTGGTCTTGAGCGTGACACTGAGAGTCTGGCCGGCCTTGCCTGTCACCGTATATTCGGCCGTGGCGTAGCCCTTGATCTTGCCTTTCACGCTGTGCACGGTTTTTCCTGCCGTCAGTTCCACTGTTTCCTTGTGGACCGGGTCGGCGCTCCAGGCGGGCATGGTGAAAACGAGGGCCGCCAGCAGCAGGCTGGCGCGGATGGGCAGATGGCGATGCGGCATGGGGACTTCCTCTTGAACGTGGTGCCAGCGCGCTCGCCGGCGATGCCGGCCATGTTACGCCAGATGCCGCCATTGGCCAGTACGGCAGCGCTCGTATAGCGTGTGCCGGTGCGTTTTTTCCTCCTTTCTTGACCTGTGCGCTTTTTCCGGGCGCGCACGTTTCAATACGTGGAAAAAGACGAAATTCAGGTAGGCTGAAGCGTCTCTTCTCACTACTCTGAAAGGAACGCAGCATGGGTATTTCCGGAAAAGTCGCGCTCGTCACGGGGGCCGCGCAAGGTATCGGCAAGGCTATCGCCTTGCGCCTGGCCAAGGATGGCGCCGATATCGCGCTGGTGGATCTGAACCAGGAAAAGCTGGACACGGCCGCCGCCGAAGTGCGCGCGCTGGGACGCCGCGCCGTCACTTTCATTGCCGACGTGTCGCAGCTCGCTCAGGTCACCGAAGCGGTGGCGTTTGCCGAGCAGGAGCTGGGCGGCTTCGACATCATCGTCAACAACGCCGGTATCGCACAAGTGCAGCCGCTGCTCGACGTGACGCCGGAAGAGGTCGACCGCATCATGCGCATCAATGTGCAAGGGACGCTCTGGGGCATCCAGGCGGCCGCCAAGACCTTCAAGAAGCGCAAGCAGAAAGGCAAGATCATCAATGCCTGCTCCATCGCCGGTCATGACGGTTTTGCCTTGCTGGGCGTGTACTCGGCCACCAAGTTTGCCGTGCGCGCGCTGACGCAGGCGGCGGCCAAGGAACTGGCGGCCGACGGCATCACCGTCAACGCGTATTGCCCTGGCGTCGTCGGCACGGACATGTGGACCGAGATCGACAAGCGCATGGCTGAAGTGACGGGCGCCGAGCTGGGCGCGACGTATAAAAAATATGTGGACGGCATCGCGCTGGGGCGCGCCGAGACGCCGGACGACGTGGCAGGGCTCGTCTCCTTCCTGGCGGGGCCCGATGCCGATTACATGACGGGCCAGGCGCCGCTGATCGACGGGGGATTGGTGTACCGTTGATGGCGTGATTGGGGGGCTGGCGGGGAATCGGCGTCCCCGTCAGACCCCCATCGATTAATTCACGCTGACTTCCTTGCGATTGTCGCGCGGAACCCTGTCGATCATCTTGTTGTACGGATCGACGCCCACTTCAAACGGTTTGTCCTTCACCGTCATCGTCACCACGGGGTCGCTGCCCGACAACACGCGCTTGTCGGTGAACAGGACTTTTTCATCTTTTTCCTTGCCGCCCGCCGGGCGCGCGAAGATGGCGATTTCCACCGGCTCGTCGTAGGCGCGTGGGCTTTCCTTGCCCTTGCCGTCGGACTCCAGTTTGGCCAAGTGCAATTGCATGGTGACATCCCACTGACCGTCCTTGCGCTGCACGGCGCTCGCTTGCGTGACGCGGTTGTCGTAGAAGACGATTTTCTCGAACAGGTCCGTGATCAGCGCCTGCTTGTCCTGCGGCGCTTCGGCGCGGATGTAGGCCAGCAGTTCCGACGACGTGGTGAACGGCGCCTGCTGGTAGCCCTTGTCCTGCAGATAGCGTTTCAGCGCACGGTTCAGCGCTTCCTCGCCGATTTCATCGCGCAGGCGGTAGAACACCAGGCTGCCCTTGTTGTAGTGGATATATTGCTGTCCCTCCACGCGCGCCAGCGGCAGTTCCTCGATGGCTTCACCGCCGCGTCCGCTCAGGTAGCGGTCCAGTTCATAGCGCAGGAAGCGGCGCATCTTGTCGCGCCCGTATTCCTTTTCCATCACCATCAGGGCCGAGTATTGCGCCAAGGACTCCATCAGCATGGTGGCGCCCTGCACGTTGGCGCCGATCACTTGATGGCCCCACCACTGGTGCGCCATTTCATGCGCCGTGACGTAGAACACATAATCGATGTCATCCTTGTCGCGCAGGTCGGCGATGAAGCCGATGCCTTCCGAATACGGGATCGTATTGGCAAACGACTGCGCGAAGCTCTGGTAGCCGGGGAATTCCAGGATGCGCACCTGCTTGTGCTGGTAGGGCGTGAACTCGGTGGTGTAATAGTCGAGCGACTTTTGCACGGAGGTAATCATGCGCTGCGTATTGTAGCCATGCTTTTTATCGAAATAAATTTCGATCGGCAAGCCTTTCCACGCATCTTTCTTGACTTCCCAGCGCGCCGACAGGTAGGCGAAGAACGGCATCATCGGCTGGTCCATCTTGTAGCGGTAATAGCGGCGGCCATCCTTTTCCCAGCTCTTCTGCAGGTAGCCGGGCGCCAGGGCGATCTGCTCGCCGCTGGTGGACACCGTCGTGTCGAAATGGATCCAGTCCGCCTCGCCGCCAAAGACCGTATTGCCATACGCCGAGGTGTCTTCCAGCTTGGCCATGCGCTGCGGTTCGCCTAGTCCCCGCTTGCGGCGCTCGTTGCGATCCGTCAGCTCCATTTCCTTGGCATAGCCGAAGTGCGGGAAATACGCCTGGTTGTTAAAGAAACTGCCGTTCAGGTTGACCTGGTCAGGCGCGCCGCTGTTGGTAAAGCCCGCATGCGTGACGGCCACCGTGAAGTCGAGCGGAAGGGTAGCGCCAGGCGCCACGGGACGGGCCAGCTTGAGGATGCTGAAGCCCACTTCCTTGTCGTCCAGCGCCACCTTGTGCTCAGGCAAGTTCAACCAGTGCGTGTCCAAGTCCGGATTGAGTTGGATGCGCAAGGTGTCGAGCGGCTGCTGCGTCTTGTTTTGCAGCACGTAGTGGCCCTTGATCAAGACTTTGCGTTGCTCGGGATAGATATCCACGTCGGCCTGGATATCGGTGATCTTCAGCTGCGGCAAGTCCTTGTACTGCTTGTACAATTTTTCGTAGCGCGCCTGCTTGTCCATGCTGACATTCGCCGTTTCGTACTGGTTCAGCACATTCGTGTTGTAGAAGATCCAGCCGCCCGTGCCGGCCCAGCATAGCAGCACCAGGGCCAGCGCGGCGCCAGCTTTGCCGCTCAGGCGTTGGCGGGCCAGGCGCACGCGCGCACGCCAGTCGGCGGACAGGCCGCGCACCCAGAATGCCTGCGCCAGCATGACGAGGGCCACCGTGAACAGGCTCCAGTACAGCGCGAACCAGGACCAGCCGGCCAGGAAGTGGCCATAGCCGTTCATGTCCGAATACTTGATGGCCGGCGTGCCGCCGAACGCGTACAGATTGTGTTCGAAGTGCAGCATGCCCAGCACCATTTGCGCCACCATCAGCAGGATCACCAGCAGGTAGCCGATGAACTTGTTATTTGACAGCACTTGCAGGGTGAGGGCGCACAAGGCCATCAGCACGAAGAAGAGGGCCCCCAGCAGGGTGCCTTTCAGGTACAGCCCCAGTTCCACGGGCGCGCCGCCCTTGTAGAGCTGGAAACCGATGGCCGCGATGACGCCCACCAGCAGGTAACCGGCGATGACGCCGACCAGGGCCGTGCATTTGGCCAGCAGAGGGACCCAGCTGGGCACGGGCATGGCATCGCTGACGTCGGCGATCCTGGCTTGCCGCTCCTTGAAGATCAGTTCGCCTGCGTAAAAGGTGACGATGATGATCAGCATGAAGCTGAAGCTGTTGTTGATATTTTGCAGCATCAAATGCGTCATCGGATACACGGCCGTGCCGTACATGTTCTTGCCGATATTCGCTCCGGCGATCAGGTTGATTACGGCGAACAGCAGCATGACGAGGAAGGGCACGCTCTTGAACACGCCGACGGCGTCGAAGCGCAGGATTTGCCACCACTGGCGCCAGGCTGTCGCGCCCGTAAAGGTGGGGACGCTGCGCGGCAGGTGCAGCGGCGCCGCCACGGCCGGCGCGGTGGCCTCTGCCTTGTGCTTGCCGAACAGGCGCTTGCCCGTGCCCGTGCGCTGCGGCTTGAACAGGATCACGGTGGCGGCGAACAGCACCACCGTGATGGCCAGCCACAGCAAGCGGTTGGCCAGCAGGAAGCCGGAAAACGGCGGCAGGCCCGCGTTCGCTTCGGCGGACGTGAAGTAGCGCGTCATGCGGCCGAACGCGCGCATGCCGAACGGGTCGAGCAGGACGGCGATCCATTCGTTGTTGATGTCGCGCGTAAAGGCGCCGGCCATGCCCCACAGCACGAAAAAGCCCAGCACGCCCACGTAGACAAGCAACATCGAGCGCGTCGTGGCCGCCAGCAGCATCAGCAGGGCGCCGATGAAGAGCAGGTTCGGGATTACCATCACGCCGAAGCTCCACGCGTACGCATGCAGCGAGAACGCGCCCACGCGCTGCGGGTCGACCCAGGGCATGAGGGGGCCGAGCATGATGGCCAGGGCGATGGCGGCAAAGATCACCAGGCAGGCGACGAAGCCGGCGGCGAAGCGGCCGAACAGGTAATCCCACTTGCGCATGGGCGTGGCGAACAGCATGTCGGCCATGCCCACTTCGCTGTCGCGCAGCACGGCGCCGGCGATGAAGATGGTGATGAGCAGCATAGACAGCAGGCTGAACATCGTCAGCAACTGCGCCACCACGGTGGGCGCATTGCGGTTGATGTTGCCGATGGCGCCGCCGACCTGGATCGAATCGCTGCTGCTGGCGCCAAACGCCATCAAGGCGAGGATGACGGCAAATATCCACAGCAGCGGCTGTTTCAGCTGATAGCCGAGGTCAAACTTGAAAAATTCCTTCCACATGGCGGCCCCTTACGCTGCGGCTGCGGCTGCGGCCGGCGCGGCGGCGCCGTTGCGGGCGGCGTTGCGCACGTGCAGGAAGTACACGTCTTCCAGGTCCGGGGCGATCTGCGTGAAGCCGCTGTCGGGCTGGCTGTCGGCAAACACATTGATTTGCGGCTTGCCGCCCACCAGGCGCGTCGACAGCACGTGCAAGGTTTGCTGGTACTGCGCCAGCTCGTCCATGCTGATGCTGCGGCGCCAGACCTTGCCCAGCAGCGTATCGATGGCCGCCTGCGGCTCGCCCTGCACCAGCACCTGTCCCTTGACGATCATCGCCATGCGCGGGCACAGGTCCGTCACATCGTCGACGATGTGCGTCGACAGGATGACGACCACCTGCTCGCCGATCTTCGCCAGCAGGTTCAGGAAGCGGTTGCGCTCGTCCGGATCCAGGCCGGCCGTCGGTTCATCGACGATCACCAGGCGCGGCGCGCCCAGCAGCGCCTGGGCGATGCCGAAGCGCTGGCGCATGCCGCCCGAATACGTGCCCAGGTTGCGCTTGCGCGCTTCCCACAGATTGGTTTGCTGCAGCAAGGCTTCCACGGCTTCCTTGCGCGGGCCCTTTTCCGTCAAACCTTTGAGCACTGCAAAGTGGTTGAGCAAGGTTTCCGCGCTGACCTTCGGATATACGCCGAAATCCTGCGGCAGATAACCGAGCTGGCGGCGCAGGCCGGCCTTGTCCTGCAGCACATCGACGCCATCGAAATGGATGCTGCCGCTATCGGGATCTTGCAATGTCGCAATGGTGCGCATCAGCGAGGACTTGCCCGCGCCATTCGGTCCCAGCAAGCCGAACATCCCGTTGGGGATTTCCAGGCTGACATTGTTGATGGCCTTGACGCCATTGGCATACGTTTTGTTCAGCTGTTTGATCGATAGCATGTGCAGCACTCTCCAGAGCTTGGGTATGAAAGCCGGCAGATGCATGCCTGCCGGTCTGTGGAAGGGGATCACCCTTGTTTTTCAGCCGCGATGGCGGATGTTACTTAAAAACAATAATATATAACCAACTGGAAGGAAATTAATTTTTTTGCGACCAAGGGTGGAAATGCAGGGCTGGAATGCAGGAGGAAGCGATGAGCGACGTGGTGCTACACTCGCCATCTCAATGACGCCATGCGGCGGAAAGACGGGACCATGACGGTAATACAGAACATGACATTGCGCGCCGTTGCGCCCGGCGAAGAAGGGACGCTGGCGCGGCTGTTCCAGCTGTACTGCTACGACAATACCGCCTGGAGCGGTGAAGATGTGCTGGCCGGCGGCCGTTACGATGTGTGCGATGCCGGGCTGGCCGAGTATGTGCATGCGCCCGGACATACGGCCGTCTGGATCGAGGTCGATGGGGCGCTGGCGGGCTTTTTCATCACGGAGCCCGGCATGGCGGGCGAGTTGCCGGTGCAGGAGTTCAGCGACTTTTTTATTTTGAAGAAGTACCGGCGCCGGGGGCTGGCGCTGGAAGTGGTGCGGAGAGTGCTGCTGGACAGCACGCAGACGTGGATGGTGGCGACGTTCCACGCCGATGCGGATGCCTGCGCGTTCTGGCGGCAGGCGTTTGCGCGCCTGCCGTTTGCCAGGGCCGAGGCGTGGGACGATCCGGACTTGCCGCAGTTCCAGCTGACGTTGCTGAAACCGGCGGCCTGAGCTGGATTAGAAGCGTACTTTCACATATGCCGACGGTCCCGTCAGACGGATGTTCAGGTCGGCATCGCGTTCGCTGTCGCGGTGCAGCTTGATTTTCGAGATGCCGTAATCGGCCACGAAACCGATATTTTTGAACGGGAACCATTCCACGCCGACATTGCCGCCGTAGATGTGGCCATTGATGCGCCCGCCGTTTTTCTTGATGCCCGACGCTTCCGCATACATGCGCAAGTCCGGCGTGAAGGCGTGGCGCCAACCCACTTCCAGCAGCGGCGCAAACGCGTGCTCACTGATGGAATCGCGCGCCGTGGCCGTTTCACCATTGACGACGCCGGTGGCCGTGCCTTTCAGGTTGGCGTGGTAGTAGGCGGCGCCCAGGCCGATGCCGAAGGTATCGTTGCCGCTGCCCAGCCACCATTTATAGGCCAGCTTGGCCAGGTCCAGCTTCAGATCGGCATTCGCCGTGGCCGTGCCCGTGACGGGCTGGCCATTGATGATGGTTTCGCCTGTCAGGCTTGGCGTGTAGGATTTGTCGTAGCGGTAGTAATCGAAGGCCAGGCCATGGCGGTCGCCGATCAGCAAGTCCGCCTTGACGCGCGGGATGGTGGTATGGCTTGGCTTCGATTCGGGCGCGTCGATGCGGCCAAATTGCGTGTCGGCGCCGATATTGATGCGCGGATCGGCGGAAAACGCACCCACGGAAATGCTGGCGCGGTCCAGGGTGGGCGACGGTTCAGCCCGCGCCGTGGCAGCCGCCGTGGCAATACCCAGCACGCCCAGCATCATGGCGCCGCGCAAGGCAAGGTGGTGCGGGCGTGGTGGGGACAGGCGGGTGAACACGGACATGGCAGACATGGGGCAACTCCTCAAGATAAAGTGAAAACTGTCGCGACGTTTTGGGCAACAGTGCAATAAGGAAATGGTAGCAACTGTTACATTTAGATCACGTAGCCGCACGGCGCAACTGTCCGTCGGACTTGTCCTACCGCCGGTCAAGCAACTGTAAAAACTGGTAATGAAGGGATGTCAACGATGCAGGAAATCATGGAACTGGTGACGCCGCGGCTGGTACTGCGGCAATGGCGCGACAGCGACTTCGCGCCGTTCGCGGCGCTGAATGCCGATCCCCGCGTGATGGCCTATTTCCCCGCGGCCCTGTCGCGCGACGCCAGCGACACCATGGCGAAGCGCTGCAGCGGCCTGATCGCCGAGCGAGGCTGGGGCTTGTGGGCCGTGGCCTTGCGAGAAAACGATGCCTTCATCGGCATGACGGGCTTGCATATTCCCGCTGTGCAACTGCCATGTTCGCCGTGCGTGGAAATCGGCTGGCGCCTGGCGTTCGATTACTGGGGGCAAGGTTATGCACAGGAAGCGGCACGGGCCGCCCTGCAGGCAGGTTTTGAACGCTTGCAATTGCCGGAAATCGTCGCGTTCACGGCGTTGCCCAACTTGCGCTCAAGCACGCTGATGGCGCGCCTGGGCATGCGCCGCGATGCGGACACGTTCGAGCATCCGGCCCTGGCGCCAGGACACGCATTGCGCACGCATTGCCTGTATCGTCTGACGCGCGCAGAATGGTGTGCACAGGAGGGAACATGAGAATCGCCGCCATATCCGATATCCACGGCAACCTCGACGCGCTTGATGCCGTGCTGGCCGATATCGCCCTGCGTGGCGTGGACGTGACCGTCAACCTCGGCGATATCGTCTCGGGCCATCTGCAGCCGCGCGCCACGGCGGCGCGCCTGATGGGGCTCGGCTTGCCGACCATCCGCGGCAACCACGAACGCCAGCTGCTGGGCGATCCGGCCCGCATGGGTGTGTCGGACGCCTATGCGCGCACGCAACTGTTGCCGGAGCAACTGGATTGGATTGCGGCGCTGCCCGCCACCTTGCGCCTGCGGCACGATGTGTTGCTCGTGCATGGCACGCCCGCCAGCGACCTTGTGTATTTTCTCGACAGCGTCACGCCGCAAGGCAGCCGCGCCGCCACGCCGATGGAAGTGGCCGAACGGGCCGGCGAGACGGACGCCGCGCTGATCCTGTGCGGCCACACGCACATGCCGCGCCAGGTACGCCTGGCCGACGGGCGGCTGATCGTCAACCCGGGCAGTGTCGGTTTGCAAGCCTATGACGACGACCATGGTTATCCGCACGTGATGGAAAACGGCACGCCGCACGCGCGCTATGCGATCGCCGAACAGGGGACCGATGGCCGCTGGACGGCGCAGTTATACGCCGTGGAATATGACTGGGAAAAGGCGGCCCGGCTGGCGCTGGCCAACGGCCGGCCCGACTGGGCCACGCCCTTGCGCACGGGCCGCGTGGGCGCCGCCTGAGCTCTTTAGCAGCTTGGGGCGCGCGTGACGGGCACGGGCACCAGTTCCGTCTTGCCGTCCTTGGCGATCACCTGGTTGATGCTGATGCTGCAGCGCTTGCCTTCCCACGAGAACGCCGCTTCGTAATCTTCGCCGGCGCGCGGCGTGAAGGTGATGTCGCCATGGCAGCTGGGTGATACGCTGTCATAGCGCACGCCGTTGGCCACGTAAAACGAGGACACGTCTTGGAAGCCCAGGCGCAAGCTGCTGGGCTTGTCGGCGGGAACTTCATATTCGCGGAAATAGGCTTTCGAGAAAAAGCCATCCTTGCGCGACAGGTTTTGCGACGTTTCCGTTTCCGGGATGCCCAGGCTGGTATTGCTGACAGTGCCGATCAGGGAGCCGAAGGCGGAACTCATGCCGCCGCTGGCCTTTTCCACGCCATCGCTGAACATGCCGCGGATGCAGCTGCTGTCGCGGTACAGGAAGGCCGTGGCGCCATTCTGGCCGAACAGGCGCAGGCGGCTGATGGCCGATGTTGCCTGTGCGGCTGGCGCGCTGGCCGCTTCGGCGGCTGCAGCTGCGGGGGCGTCGGTGGTGACGGCATCCTGGGCAAAACCGGAGGCACTGAGTAACAGGGAAAACAGGACGGCAGGTTTTTTCATTGTGAATTTTAAATTATCAAAAAGAAACAATATATACCATACGGCAATATATTGCTGCTCTTTTTGATAAGTTTCCCCCGCGCCGCTCCCTAGCGGAATTCTTCCGCCACCAGGTTGTACTTCTGCATCTTGTGATACAAGGTCTGTTTCGGCAAGCCGAGCACCGCACTCACTTCGCTGACGTTGCCCGCATATGCGCGCAGTTCCTGCTCGATCAGCGCGCGTTCGAACCCGTTGACCTGTTCCGCCAGCGACAGCGGGCTCGCCTGGCCGCTCGCCAGCAGGCTCGATGCGCCACCGGCGATGCCCAGCACGAAGCGGTCGGCGATATTGCGCAGTTCGCGTACATTGCCGGGCCAGGAATGGGCCATCAGATTGCGCATCTGCGCGCTGGAAACGACGGGCGCGGCGCGGTTGTAGCGGGCGGCGGCAGCCAGCACGAAGTGTTCGAACAGGATGGGAATATCCTCGCGCCGTTCGCGCAGCGGCGGCAGGTGCAGCACGATCAGGTTCAGGCGGTAGTACAGGTCGCTGCGGAATTTCTGCTGCTGCGACAAGTCTTCCAGGTCCAGCTTGGCCGCCGCGATGACGCGCACGTCGACGGGCGTGGGCACGTTCGAGCCGAGCCGCTCGATATAGCGTTCCTGCAGCACGCGCAGCAATTTCACTTGCAGCGACAGGGGCAGCGATTCGATTTCGTCGAGGAAAAAAGTGCCTTGGTCCGCGTGCTCGATCTTGCCTACCTGCCGCTTGGCCGCACCCGTAAACGCGCCCGGTTCGTGGCCGAAGACTTCGCTCTCGAATATGCTTTCGGGAATCGCGCCGCAGTTGACGGCGACGAAGTTGTGCTTGCGGCGGTGGCTGAAGTCGTGCAAGCAGCGGGCCACCATTTCCTTACCCGTGCCCGTGTCGCCATAGATCAGTACGTCGGCTGGTTCGTCGGCAACGTCGAGTATCAAACGCCGTATGTCGCGCATCGCCACGGAATTGCCCAATAGGCGCGCTTCGATGCCGCCGCCGTCCTCTAGCTGGCGGCGCAGGCTGTGCACTTCCAGGGTCAGGCGGCGCGTTTCCAGCGCGCGCAAGATGACGTCGACCAGCTGGTCGGACGAATACGGTTTTTCGATGAAATCGTAGGCGCCCGTGCGCATGGCGTGCACGGCCATCGTGATGTCGCCATGGCCCGTGACGAGGATCACGGGCAGGTTGGCATCGAGCGTCTTGACCGCCTGCAGCAATTCCAGGCCGCTCATGCCGGGCAGGCGCACGTCGCTGATGACGATGCCGGGGAAATCGGGCGTGAGCAGTTTATAGGCCAGCTCGGCCGAGTGAAAGGCCAGCACGTCCAGGCCGGCCAGTTGCAATGCCTGCTCGCTGCCTTCGCGTACGGTGGGGTCGTCTTCGACCAGCAAGACCTTCAAGCCGTCAAACATGTTTTTCCTCCTGCGTTGCTATCTGTAGTTCGATGGTGAAGATGGCGCCGCCGCCGGGGGCGTTTTCGGCGCGCAGCACGCCGCCGAACTGGCGCGTGATCTGTTCGGAAATGGCCAGTCCCAGGCCCAGTCCCAGTCCTTGCGGTTTTGTCGTGAAGAACGGTTCGAACAGGTGCTCATACACTTCCGTCGACAGGCCCGGGCCCGTGTCGGCCACATGGATCAGTACGTGCTCGGGCGTGCATTCGACGGACACGCGCAGGCTGCGCACGTCGCTGCCATTCATGGCGTCGAGCGCATTCGCGTACAGATTTACCAGCACCTGTTCCAGGCGGTTGCTTTCGCACATGGCGAAGATGTCTTCGGGCGGCAGTTGCAAGGTAAAACGCACATTTTCCACCTGCAGCCGGCGCTCGACGAGGAACAGGGCGTTGCTGATGGCCGTGGGAATCGACACGGACGTCAGGCTGGTTGTCGACTTGCGCGCAAAAATCTTCAATTGTCCCGTAATGGTCCCCATCCTGGCCGCAATTTGCGATATCTTCGCCAGATTGCGCCGCGCATCGTCGAGCCGACCCCGCTCGAGCAGGATGACGGCATTGTCGGACATGGTGCGCAGCGCCGTCAGTGGCTGGTTCAGTTCATGCGTGATGCTGGCCGACATCTGCCCCAGCACGGCCATCTTGCCAGCTTGAAACAGTTCGTTTTGCGTGATGTGCAGCTTTTGCTCGGCTTTGCTGCGCACCTCGATTTCCTGGCTCAGGCTTTGCGTCATGGCATTGAGTTCCGACGTGCGTTCCTCGACCATGGCTTCCAGGTTGTCATAGGCATGCTGCAGATCTTCGCGGGCGCGCAATTTTTGCGCCACGGCCGCGCGGCGCTGGCGCAGGTAAAAGAACAGCAGCATGAAAAAGCCCAGCAGTACGCACGAGAAGGCAGCCGCCGCGCGCGCGCTGGCCTTGGCCTGGGCCAGGTCGGACAAATAAATGAAAGTCCAGCCTTGCGGCGACTTGAGTTTGATCTGCGTCATGACGCTCGAGCTGATCTTCGGCGGCGTGTCGGCGTGTTCCTGCTCGCGCACGCTGATCACGCGGGCGCCATTGCCCAGCTGGCGGTCGGAAACGAAAGGGATGGCGGCCAGCTGCTTCGAATAATACTGGCGCGTGCGGTTGAGTTCTTCGACGATGGCGGGCGACAGCGGCGCCAGGGTCTTGTACTTCCAGTCCGCCATGGAACTGAGAAAGATCACGCCGTGCTCGTCGGCCAGCATGACCTTGTCGGCGCCCTGCACCCAGCGTTTTTCCAGGGTTTCCAGGTTCACCTTTACCGTTGCCAGGCCCAGCATGTGGCCATTCTGGTAGATGCCGTGGGCAAAGAAGTAACCGGGTTCCAGCCGTGTCGTGCCGACGCCATAGAAGCGGCCCGGCGTGCCGCGCAGCGCATCCTGGGCGTAGGGGCGGAACGAGATATTGTCGCCAATAAAGCTGTCGGGCTGCTGCCAGTTGCTGGCGGCCCGCGTGTTGCCATCGAGGTTGCTGATGAAAATCGTCGACGATTTCGCCTGGGCATTCATCTGCTCGAGATAATGGTTGACCGTATCGACGAGGACCGGATCTTCCGGGTGCTGCAGCAGGCGGATCACGTCGCGGTTCAGCTCCAGGGTCTTGGGCAGGAAGTCGTATTTCTCCAGCGCATTTTCCAGGCTGCTGACATACACCTCAAGGCGCTGCGCGCCGCTGGCCTGCAGCTTGCCGATGGCAATGCGTTCGGTCCAGAAATACACGAGCCAGACGGTGGCCAGGCAGGCGGCCAGCACCACGCCCCAGGCCAGCGTTTCGCGGCCCGACCGTTGCGACAGGCGCTGGCGCCAGGAAAGGGAGGGTTTGGTAGTACTGCTATTCATAAAATCAGCTGCCAACTTGCAAGAACCCACAGTATCGCATTTAAATATTGCGTAAAAAGAAAAAGCCGCCGGATATGCATCCGGCGGCCCACACTTCTATTTTACGGACATCTCAACGTCCGACAAAATCGTAGCGAGCGGCAGTGATTTGTGGCCGAGAAGCGCAACCGTACTTTAGTACGGTGAGCATCGCCGGCCGCAAAGCGCGCCGCGCAGTAGATTTTGGCCGACGTCCTTAGAACGTGTGGCGCATGCCGAGGTTGAAACCGCTGTTGCCGGTGCCATCGTCGGTGGCATTGCCAACCTTGTAGGTAGCGCCGTTCTTGTTGCTGATGTGGCCGTAACCGGTGTACAGGTCGCTGCGCTTGGACAGTGCATAGAAGGCGCCGATGGCCCACTGCTGGGCGTCACGGTTGGCATTGCTCTTGTCGTTGTGGCGGATGTACGACGCGACCAGCTTGGTGGCGCCGAACGGGGCGCTGAAGCCGACGAGGATGTCATTGCTCTTGCTGTCGTCGAGGGCGCGGTTGTCGGCGTAGCCGAAGTTACCTTGCACCACGCCAAAGTCGTAGCGCGTGGCCAGCAAGGTGTTGCGCGTTTGCTGGGTCGCCAGCGCATTTTCCTGGCGGTGGTGTGTCAGGGTCACGTTCAGCGGACCGTCGATGTAATGCACGGCGCCGCCCATGCTGCGGTTTTTCGCATTGTCGCCGGCCACTTCGCCAAAGCCATACGCCAGGTCGGCCGACAGCTTGCTCCAGGTCGGCGTGCTGTATTGCACCATGTTGTCGATGCGATAATTCGTCGCCATAATGTTCGATGCCGTGCCGGCCAGGCCGATGACAAACGGATCGGCCACGTCGCGCAGGGCCAGGTAGTACGGCGTATATTGGCGGCCCAGGGTGAGGGCGCCGGCGCTGCCGGTCAGGCCCACATACGCCTGGCGGCCGAACAGCCGGCCGCCCTGGCCCGAGGTACCGGTATCGATATTGAAACCGCTTTCCAGCACGAAGGTAGCGGCCAGGCCACCACCGAGGTCTTCCTTGCCCTTGAAGCCGATGCGCGAGCCCGAAGCGACGCCGGAAGCGACGCGGTTCAGGCGGTCTCCGGACGCATCCTTGTCGAACACCAGGCCGGCGTCAGCCACGCCATACATGGTCACGCTCGATTGGGCCATGGCGCCGGTGGAGGCTGCGCCGAGGGTCAGCAGGGTAAACAGGACTTTTTTCATGAAAATCTCTCTAATAAGTTGGAATGACTACTGATCGCACTACCTGACTGCTTGTTACTCAACATCGACAACAAATAAATGGCCCGCTTGTGGCGGGCCATGGCGCTATCAGGCTTTGCTAGCGTGATCCGCTTCGCCCCAATGGCTTTCCGTGTTCTGGCTGGCCGCGTTGGCCGCGGCTGCTTCTTCCTCGGTGGCCAGGCCACCTTCCCACTTGGCGACGACAGCCGTGGCGACGGCATTGCCGACCGCGTTGGTGGCCGAACGGCCCATGTCGAGGAATTGGTCGACGCCCATCAGCAGCAGCAAGCCCGCTTCCGGGATATTGAACTGGTTCAGGGTAGCGGCAATCACCACCAGCGAGGCGCGCGGTACGCCGGCCATGCCTTTCGAGGTCAGCATCAGCAGCAGCAGCATGGTGATCTGCGTGCCGATCGACAGGTCGATACCGTAGGCTTGCGCGATGAACAGCACGGCAAAGGTGCAGTACATCATCGAGCCATCGAGGTTGAAGGAGTAGCCCATCGGCAGCACGAAGCTGGAAATCTTGCGGTCCACGCCGAACTGGTCGAGCGCCGTCAGCAGTTTTGGATAGGCCGCTTCCGAGCTGGCCGTCGAGAATGCCAGCAGGAATGGTTCGCGGATCAGGCCGACCAGTTTGAAGACGCGCGGGCCGATGACGACGAAGCCGGCGCCGATCAGCAGTGCCCACAGGCACATCAGGCCCAGGTAGAAGCCACCCATGAACTTGGCAAACGTGACCAGCACGCCCAGGCCGTGCGTGGTGATGACGGAAGCCATCGCGGCGAACACGGCCAGTGGGGCCAGGTTCATGATGGTGCCGGTGATGCGCAGCATGACTTGCGCCAGCTGGTCGACAACGGCCGTCAGGGTCTTGCCCGATTCGCCCAGGCCGGCCAGTGCGCCGCCGAAGAAGATCGAGAACACCAGCACTTGCAGGATTTCATTGTTGGCCATGGCCTCGATCGGCGACTTCGGCACCAGGTGCGTGAAGAAATCTTTCAAGGTGAAGGCGGCCGTTTTCAAATTCGTCGAAGCGTGTACGTCCGGTAATGGCAAGCCCAGGTTGGTACCCAGCTGCATCAGGTTCGACAGCACCATGCCCAGCGCCAGCGAAACCAGCGAGGCAACGACGAACCAGCACATGGCTTTCAAGCCGATGCGGCCGGCCGTCTTGCCGTCGCCCATGTGAGCGATACCGACTGTCAGGGTCGAGAACACCAGCAGCGCAATGATCATCTTGATCAGGCGCAGGAAGACGTCGGTGACGATGGAAATATTGCCAGCGATCTGAGCGCTGAGCTTGGCATCAGGGAAAGCGGTGTTGCATCCATAGCCGACAATAATGCCGAGGACCATGGCAATCAGGATGTACAGGGTTAATGGCCGTTTCTTTTTCATTTTGACTCCTCCGGTGAAACGCCGCTGTGAGCGGATTATTGATAGCGAGCAACTCAAGCTTGGAGTCAATATTTCTCAAAAACAAGCCCTTGCGTGCTAGCGATTATTTGCAGCAAAACCTGTACATAGCAAAGGATATGCCTGAAATTGGCATTTGGCGCATAACTTCTTAAGTTGTTGATTTAAGGAAGCTTTTTTGTTGTTAGGATGTTGCAACTTCGCGTGCTTGCGCGAAATATTGGACGCGGCGGGCCATCGCTGTATGACTTTTCATACGCTAGTCGCGGCAGGGCGGCAGTGCGTCAAAAAGGCAAGATTATCAGGACAATAAAAAAGCCCCTCCGAAGAGGGGCTGATGTCGCGTAATACTTGTTTTCTTGACGTTAGAACTTGATATTGGCCATCAGACTGAACGAACGGGGCTGGCCTGGCGTGTAGCGGAAGCCGGACTTGTTGATGGCCGCCACATAGGTCTTGTCGGCCAGATTGTAGGCATTCAACTGCAGGTCGAGGTTCTTGTTGACGGTGTAGCTTGCCATGGCATCGAAGACCCAGTAGGCATCGACGCGTGCCGGCGTGCCGACGGCGCCATCGGTGCCGCGCAGCATTTCACCCACGTAACGCGCGCCGCCGCCGATCTTCAGGCCGAATGGCAGGGTGTACGAGGTCCAGCTGGTGAACGCCTGTTTTGGCGTGTAGCTGAGGTTGTTGACGCCGCTGGCCGTGACGACCTTGCCCGACTCGACCTTGGTATTCATGCGCGTGTAGCCGGCGCTGACCAGCCAGTTCGGCATGATCTCGCCCACCACGCCCAGTTCCAGGCCTTCCACGCGTTTCTTGCCGGTCTGGTAATAAATGGTCGGGATCACAGGATCTTGTTCCACTTCATTCTTGACGGTGGTCTGGTAGACGGCGGCCGAGAACGACAGTTTTTGTTTCAGGAAGTCCCACTTGGTACCGATTTCCTTGGTAATGGTTTCCTGCGGGTCATATTTTGGATTTTGCGCGCTGTTGGCGCCCGCGCTCAAGGCGAAGTTGACGCCCGGCGGCGCTTTCGACGTGGCCAGCAAGGCGTACACGCTGCTGTCCGGCGTTGGCTTGTACATGGCCGAGATCTTGCCGTTGGCCAAGGTGTCGCTCAGGGTCAGATGCGTCGGAATCGGCGTGCCGACGGGCAAGGGCTGTACCGCAGGCGCAGTCACGGCCCCTTGCAGAGCGACGGCATCATACGTGGTGTTGAAATGGTCGAAACGCACGCCGCCGTTGAACAGCCACTTGTCGCCGAACTTGATGGTGTCGAACACGTACAGGCTTTGCGTATTGACTTCGCCTTCGGTGAAGGCGCCGCTGCGTACGGGGTTATGGCCGGTGACGGTGTCACGCGGGTTCGGGTTGTACAGATTGGCATCCTGCAAAGTGCCCAGGCTGGCGGGCACATAGCTGTAGTTGGTCTGTTTTTCGCTGGTGAACTCGGCGCCGGCCACCACGGAGTGCTTCAGCACGCCAGTGTCGAATTGTGCGCTGACCACGGTCTGGTTGGTCAGGATCGTGTTTTCCTGGTCTTTCACGGTGCGCAACGAGCGCGCCATGGTCCAGGTCGACGGATCGGTGGCGACCGGTGTCTTCAGGTTGACGGTGCTGCCCATGAAGGCCGTCAGCAGGTAGTCCTGCTTGGTCTTGCCGTAGCGCGTGGTGTTCTGGATTTGCAAGGTTGGCGAGAAATCATGGTCGATACGCAAGGTGCCCATATCGGCCTTGACCTTGTTGTAGTCCGCAGTGGAGCCGTAGAAATTCTTCGGATCGACCTTGGCCGCGCCGTTCAGGAAAGTGCGGATGACCGGGTTTGTCTTCGTGATGGTGTCCGGCGTCGAGTAGCCAGGCAAGCCGATGGTCGGCACGCCGCCGTCGGGTACGTTGTCCTGATCCACATGCAGGTAGCTGGCCGTGATGCGCGTCGGTTTGCCGATGCCGAAGGTGACGGTGGGCGCGAAGGCCCAGCGCTTGTTCTTGACTTCATCGCGCGCCGGATCGCCGCTGTCCTGCGTCATCAGGTTCAGGCGCAATGCCGTGCCGGTATCGCTGTCGAGAACGCGGTTCCAGTCGGCCGTGGCGCGTTTCTGCTTGCCGCTGCCCACTGTCAGCAGGGAGTTGAATTTGTTTTCCATGGTGGCCGTCTTGCTGACCAGGTTGATCGAGCCGGTCGGCGAACCGCGGCCGCTGTCGGTGCCCGCCGGGCCCTTCAATACGTCGATCTGTTCGATGTTGAAGACGTCGCGCGAGATGGAGCCCACGTCGCGCACGCCATCGACATAGATGCTGCCCGACGAATCGAAACCGCGCATGTAGACGGCGTCGCCCGTATTCGTGTTGCCGTTTTCACCGAGGAAAAAAGTACCCACGCCTGGCGTGTTGCGCAGCGCGTCCGTCAGGGTCAGCGCACCTTGCTGCTCGATCAATTCCTTCTTGATCACGACGATGGTTTGCGGCGTATTGACCAGCTCTTCCGTGTATTTCGGCGACGAGGCTTTTTCGGCCTTGAAATCATTTTCCTTGGAGCCCACGACCTTGATTTCGTTCAGGGTTTGCTGCGATGCGGGCGCGCTTTGGCCGGCAGGGTCGGCCGCCTGGGCGGCAACGGGCAGCAGCATCACGGCCAGGGCGGCGCCGATGTGCTGGTTGAAACGGGTGGGGGCGTGTTTGCGGCTCTTGATTGCCATCTTGCTCTTTCGAAAAGGTCAGGGTAGTGGTTCCTGGCTGGCTCTGCGCCGCAGTGCTTGGGCACGCGGGCAAGTGGCTGGCGATGGAGACGGAATAGGCCGTATTGTAATAACTGGGCGCTATTTCGTAAATGAGAATCGTTATCAGTATCATTTGCGCAACGGATTGGGCGTGCCGCAAAAAAAACACTGTCATGGCTGATGAATGCTTGCTTTGCGGCCCGGCCGCTGCTATGCGCGCAAGCGTCCGCCGGCGGGAGTATGATGAGCAACCTTTACAAATTTCCTTTCAGAATGCTGCAGACTCCCGATGCCTTTGTCCCCCTGATCGATGCGCCCGAACCGGCCCCGGCCGCCACGGATACGCTGACGTTTGTCTTTCACCGCGGGCGTTTGTTGTTGCGTACGCCAGAGCTGACCTTGCCCACGGCCGCCGAGGTAGCCGCGTACGATATCGATCTGAGCCGCGCACAGCCCGTGGGCTGGTGGCAGGGCCGCTATTGCCAGACGGTCTGGGCCGACGAAGAGTTGCCGCCGGGTGCCGGCCTGGCCTGGCACGGCATGCGCTCGCTGTTCAATGCCGTCGACGATGCTTTCCTGGGCTTGGCCAGCCGCGCCGTGCAACTGGCCGAGTGGGCGCGCACGCACCGCCATTGCGGCGTGTGCGCCACGCCCATGCAGCGCACGCGCGGCGAACGCTGTTTCACCTGCGCCGCCTGCGGCATGCTCGCGTATCCGCGCATTTCGCCGGCCATGATGGTGCTCATCCGCAAGGGCGAACAGGTGTTGCTGGCCATGCACAAGCACTCGCCATCGCAGCGTTTCAGCCCGCTGGCCGGTTTCCTGGAAGCGGGTGAATCGATCGAGGAAGCCGTGCACCGCGAAGTGATGGAAGAGGTGGGCTTGCGCGTGCACAATCTGCAGTACTTCATGAGCCAGTCCTGGCCGTTTCCCCATTCGCTGATGATCGCGTTTACGGCCGATTACCTCGACGGCGAGATCCGCCTCGACGAGAACGAGATCGCCGAGGCGCGCTGGTTCGGCCCCGGCGATGCGTGGCCGGAGGCGAGTTCGAGCGTGTCGATTTCCGCGTTGCTGGTGGGCGCCCACCGTCCGCCAACGGCATAGAAAGCCGGGGCTGCTCGGGCAGCCTGCCGCATTTTCTATATACTGGCGGCAATTGAAAATTTTAGGGTGGTGTAGCATGTCTCAAGAAGAATTCTCCGAAAACGACTGGCGCCGGCTGATCAGCAGCTTTGGTGAAGATCCGCAGCGTCCTGGCTTGCTGGAAACGCCGGCACGCGTGGCCAAGGCGTGGAAGCACTGGACGTCCGGCTATGGCCAGGATCCGGTGGACTTGCTGAAAGCGTTTGAAGATGGCGCGGAACAGTACAACGAGCTCATCGTCGTGCGCGGGATTCCCGTCTACAGCCATTGCGAACACCATCTGGCGCCGTTCTTCGGCAAGGCCACCATCGGTTACGTGCCAAACGGCAAGATCGTCGGCCTGTCGAAACTGACGCGCCTCGTCGATTGTTTCTCCAAGCGCCTGCAAGTGCAGGAACGCATGACGATGCAGATCGCCAATGCCCTGATGGAAGTGCTGGAACCGAAATCGGTGGGCGTGGTCGTACGCTGCCGCCATCTGTGCATGGAAAGCCGCGGCATCCGTACGCCGGGCGAAGAAACCATCACCTCGGCCATGCTGGGCGAGATGCAGCCGAACCTGGCGCTGCGTACGGAATTTCTGGCACTGGCGCGCGAAAGCTGATTGTTCGGCGATGATGCGTGACGAAGGCGGCAGATGCCGCCTTTTTTTATGCTCTTCCCGATTCCCGTTCCGCCAGGTAGCGCGCTGGCGGCTTGCCCGCCGCCTTGCGGAACATGGTGACGAAACCGCTGGTATTTTCATAACCGAGTTCCAGCGCCACCGCTTTTACGCTGTGGCCTTGCGCCAGCCGTCGCAAGGCCAGGATGACGTGCAATTGCCGGCGCCAGCGGCCCACGCTCATGCCCAATTCCTCCAGTGACTGCCGGGTCATGCTGCGCTCGCTCATGCCGATGCGGCCGGCCCACTCGGCCAGGGTGCTTTTATCGGCGGGCTGCGCCAGCAGCAGGGCGGCCAGGCGGCGCAAACGCGCATCGCGCGGCATCGGCAGATGCAAGTCTTCCACGGGCGCGGCCGCCAGTTCGTCGAGCAGGGTGAACACCAGGCGTTCCTGCGCGCCATGCAGCGCGGCCAGGGTAGGAAAACCGGCCGCCTTGGCGATCAGTTCGCGCAGCAGGGGCGAGACGGCCACGGTACAGCAGACGGTGGGCAAGGCCGGCGCCATGGCCGGTTCGACAAACAGGCAATAACATTGGGCCTCGCCCACGCCCTGCGCGGAATGCATCAGGCCGCCCGGTATCCACACGGCGCACTGGGGCGGCACGATCCACACGCCGCTGTCCACCTCGCAATGAATCACGCCGCGCGTGGCATACAGCAACTGCCCCTTGCGGTGCTGGTGCGGTGCCTGCTCGGCCTCCTCGGGCACGCTGGCCAGGCCCACGGCCAGCAGCGGGCGCAACACGCCATCGACGTCGAAATCCATGAGGGAGGCGCTGGCGTCAAGGCCCAGCTCGGTGGTGAGCATGTTGGGCTGCAATGGATGGGACATGGGTGGATTCTGGCTGGATTGAATAATATTGTGGCTATTTTATGCAATGACGCGCGGTACCGCCAACGGTATTGTATGGAGATCCGCAGCCCCGCTTCAACGGCAACCGCCGCCGCCAGTGTTCTGATGAAGGTAAGGAGGAACGGCAACCCCTTGAAGGAGTCATCACCATGCAGCTTGATCTATCCACTTTTCCCCTCGTCTGGATGCGCCGCGAGGCAGCGCCTGCCCAGCCCGATATGCTGTTTGCCCAGTTTGACGCGCTGCTGGCGCGCCGCCAGGCGTTTGTCATTCTCAGCGAGGAAGGCTTTGACGAGGATGGGCACGAACACTCGCAGGAAGAGCGCAAGCGGGCGTCACTCTGGATGAAGCAGAACAAGGCGGCCATCCGCGCGTATATCCAGGGCATGGTGCTGGTCGAACCGAGCGCCGCCAAGCGTCTGGCGGGCAAGGCCTTTGCCGTGATGTTCGGCAAGTTCTGGGGTTATCCCCTGCATTTCGGCACCAGCCGCGACGACGCGCTCGACATCGCCCAGCATTTGCTGCACGCGTGGCTGCCGCCCCAAAAATGATCTGACAAGGCTACACAACGCCTGACAAAACCGACGCGCAGCAGGTTTGGTCAGGTGTTCCTAATAGCGATAGTCGTTGATAAAGTGTTTTGTAAAATTGTACTTGCTGCCGCCGTCGAGCAAGTCGACCAGGCGCTTCGGCGCCGAGGCCGACATGAAGGCGTCGGCCGCGCCGCCCGTGCTGCGAAACTTCATGCCGGGGCTGAGGATCTGGTTGGCGCCGATTTTCAGGTGCTGGAAACTTTTCGTTTTCTCATTGTTGAGAATAAAATGCAATTCCTGCTTGAAGGTCAGGAAGGGGATCTTCAGCCACCAGCCTTCGTCCGTGCCATAGCTGGCGACGCTGGCAAAATGCGTGTTCTTGTCCGTCAAGGTGGGTTTGCCCAGGCGGTCGTTGATGCGTTTCATGGCTTCATTCTTGGTCATGCTGTGCTTTCGTGATTCATCTTATATCCGGCGTGCATTTTGACACAGGCACGCCACCCCCGCCTGCCTTGCCGCCCCTATCTGCATGCTTTTTTACTGCAATGCAGCATCAATTCTCATCAATTGTCGCAACGCATTAACAACACCAAGCAAAAATCATTGCCTCCCGGCATTGTAAATACCGGTATTTCGAGCGTATGCTGGTGTCGTCTGAACGGTGCCGCCAGAGCATCGTCGCCGCCGCATTCCTGGCCTGCCGGGCAGGAAGCGGGCCACGCCCCACCGCCGCAAATAGATAGTTGGAGACACAGCATGAAGAAATTGACGTTCCAGCAGAAGTTATGGATTCCCCTGATTTGCAGCCTGTTGTGCATCACCGTTATTTTTGTCTATAACGCCCTGGAAGTGCGCAAGATCCGCATCGAAGAGCGCAGCGCCGACCTGAGCAATGCCGCCGACCTGGGCCTGGGCGCCGTCAAGATGTTCGGCGACCTGGCCGCCAGCGGCGCCTTGACGAAGGAAGAAGCGCAGAAGCAGGCCACGGCCGTCATCAAGAGCATGCGTTTCGGCGAGACCGGTTATTTGTCCATCATCAACCTCGACGCCGTCGTCGTGATGAATCCCGCCGCGCCGCAAACCGATGGCAAGAACATGTCGGATTTTAAAGATGCCAACGGCACCTATCTGTACCGTGACATCGTGGCTGTCGGCAAGAGCGATACGGGCAAGGGCTTCGTTCATTATTATTTCCCCCGTCCCGGCCAGAAGACCCCCGAACCGAAGATGAGCCGCGTGGCGGCCTACAAGCCATGGAGCTGGACCCTGGTGGTGGGCGTGTACATGGACGATATCGACGCGGCCTTCCGCCAGTCGCTGCTGACCTCGCTGGGCGTGCTGGTGCTCGTGTGCGGCTTGCTGGCCGCCGTCGTCGTGGTGATCAACCGTAGCTTGCGCCATGCGCTGGGCGGCGATCCCGAGTATGCGGCCGACGTGGCGGAAAAGATCGCGAATAACGATTTGAGCGGCGTCGTGCGCACGCATGCGAACGACCGCCACAGCGTGCTGTACGCGATGAAAACCATGCAAACCAACCTGGTCGATGCGATCAGCGAAATCCGCCACAGCGCCGAGACGATCGCCACGGCGTCGAGCGAGATCGCCAGCGGCAATATGGACTTGTCGGCGCGCACGGAAATGCAGGCCAGCTCGCTGGAAGAAACGGCGGCCTCGATGGAGGAATTGACCTCGACCGTGACGCAAAACGCGGGCAACGCCGTGCAGGCAAATGAACTGGCGCAGTCCGCTTCCGCCGTGGCACGCCAGGGCGGTGCCGTGGTGGCGCAAGTGATCGGCACCATGGACACCATCAACGCCTCGTCACGCAAGATCGTCGACATCATCGGCGTCATCGATGGCATCGCCTTCCAGACGAATATCCTGGCCTTGAACGCGGCCGTGGAAGCGGCGCGCGCCGGCGAACAGGGTCGCGGCTTTGCCGTCGTGGCATCAGAAGTGCGTAATCTGGCGCAGCGCTCGGCCGGTGCGGCGAAGGAAATCAAGGAGCTGATCGGCGCTTCCGTCGACAGCATCGCGGCCGGCAGCACCCTCGTCGCACAGGCGGGCACGACCATGGATCAGGTAGTCGCTTCCGTTTCGCGCGTGACCGACATCATGGCCGACATCACGGCCGCCTCGCACGAGCAAAGCACGGGCATCGGCCACGTCAATCAGGCGATCACGGAAATGGATAGCGTGACGCAGCAAAATGCGGCACTGGTGGAAGAGGCGGCGGCAGCGGCGTCGAGCATGCAGGACCAGGCGGCCGTGCTGGCGCAACTGGTGGCGCGCTTCAAACTGTCGGCGCAGGAGCCGGGCACGTCGCCGCGCCTGGCGGCCACTTCGGCTGGCGCACCGCGCGCCGCGGCGAAAAAGCCGCTGCGCAGCCTGGCGGCGCGCTAGGGTTCTACTGGGCTGGTGCCGCCGCTGGCGGCGCCGGTTCGAATTCCAGCTTGTCATCGACGACCACGAATTGCCCGACCGGCTGGCCCAGGTCGGCTTTCGGGTCGTTTTCCATTTCCGTCAGCTCATTGCAGGTATTCGTTTCCGCCTGCCACAACTGCTTGCCCATGCGGATATTCCACAGGCCATCGCCGGCCGCGAACAGCTCGACGGTGATGTCGGCTGGCGCATCCGTGGACAGGGTATGCAAGCGCTGGCATTGCGGCAGATTGGTCGCCATCAGCTGCACTTCCACGGTATCTTGCCAAAAATAACGTTGCTGGCGGCGCACGGTCAGGGAATGGTCTTGCCCATCGAACATGTAGATGGCGAAGTCCTGGACACAGCCTGACAGCAGGACGGACAGCGTGACGATCAGGAGTTTGCGCATGGTCGGCTTTCTTTGTTTTGTGCTCGGGAATGTCGGGATGCCTGCGTGACGGCGCTAGTGGGTGCTTGCGCCGCCTTGTTTTTCGCTTACGTGGCATTATATCCATGCATATCAGTTGCGGCGCGACAATAGTTATGCCAAGTTCGCCTGCCCCTACTTATCTACCTGGAAAGACCACGATGATCGACCTGTATTACTGGACCACGCCCAACGGGCACAAAGTGACGATGTTCCTGGAAGAAGCGGGCATCCCCTACAACCTCATTCCCGTGCATATCGGCAAGGGCGAGCAGTTCAAGCCCGAGTTTCTCGCCATCGCGCCGAATAACCGCATTCCCGCCATCGTCGACCAGGCGCCGGAAGATGGCGGCGCGCCGCTGTCGCTGTTCGAGTCTGGCGCGATTTTGCAATACCTGGCCGAGAAAAGCGGGCAATTCCTGCCGATGGATGTGCGGGGACGTGCCGAAGTCATGCAATGGCTGTTCTGGCAAATGGGCGGCCTTGGCCCCATGGCGGGACAGAATCACCATTTCGTGCAATATGCGCCCGAACCGATCGACTACGCCATCACGCGCTATGTCAACGAAACGAACCGGCTATACGGCGTGCTGAACAAGCGCTTGGCGGACCGTGCATTCGTGGCCGGCGACAGCTATTCCATCGCCGACATGGCGATCTATCCGTGGATCGTGCCGCACGAACGCCAGCGCCAGAAGCTGGAAGATTTCCCGCATCTGGCGCGCTGGTTCGCGGCCATTGCCGCCCGTCCCGCCACCGTGCGCGCGTATGCGCGGGCGGCGGAAATCAATGTGCAGCCGACCGTCAGCGGCGATGCGAAAAGCGTGCTGTTCGGGCAGACGGCGAAGACGGTGGCTTGAGCAACAGTTAATTTCCCCGATACGTGGAAAAGCCGAAAGGGCTGAGCAGCAGCGGAATGTGATAGTGCTGGTCAGTCTTTTCTACGTGGAATTGCACGGGGATTTCCGGGAAAAAGGTTTCCTGTTTCAGGCGCGCATAGTGCTCGCCTGTCTTGAACACGATGCGGTAATCGCCCGCCTGCATGGGCGCATCCACCGGATACATGGCCGCGATGCGCCCCTGCGCATTCGTCACGGCACTGCCCAGTTGTTGCCAGCCTTCACCGTTCTTTTGCTCCAGGGTGACCGTTACGCCCGCCGTCGGCTGTCCGCTCTGCAAGTCGAGAATGTGCACGCTCAAGGGATTGGCGGCGGCCAGGGCCATGCTGGACAGGCTGGCGAAGGCCAGGGCGGCGGTGAATTGTTTCAGTGTGCTCATCGTCGTATCTTTCAGTTTAAAGGGGAGGGGAATCGAGTTCAGGGATGGCGGCCAGGGCGGCATGGGCGCAGGCCCGGTCTTGCAGGGCGCCACCGCCACCGGCCACGCCGATGGCGCCGACCACTTCGCCCTTGGCTCGCAAGGGCAGGCCGCCGCCCAGCAGCAACAGTTCCGGCACGGTGGTCAGATTGGCCATGTCGGGATTGCTACGCGCGGCCACGGCCAGCGCCTGGGTATCATTCTTGGTGGACAGGGCCGTGTAGGCCTTGCGCCGGCTCGCATCCGTGTTGTGCGGCCCGACGCCATCGGCGCGCTGCACAGCGACAATATTGCCGCCACGATCGAGCACGGTGACGACGATGTGCCGTCCTTGCGCCTGGCATGCTGCCATGGCCGCATCGGCCAGCTTGTTGGCCGCCGCCAGCGAGAGGTCATCGACCTTGCGCAATTGAGCGTGGGCTGGACCGGCCAGCAGGCACAGCAGGGTACTGCCGAATAACAGGGTTTTCATGTGGCTGTCCGTTGAGTAAAGTGACGCCAGTATGGCCAGTGTTGCCCTACGAGAAGATGATCGCCGCATGACATTTTTATCATCCGCAGCGGTTTGCACGCGGCGTAAAATGGTTTTATATTCTTTTAGAAAGTGGCCATGCGCATCCTGGTAATCGAAGACGAACCGAAGACGGGCGACTATCTGCTGCGTGGCCTGGCCGAGTCCGGCTTTACGGTGAGCCTGGCGCGCAATGGCCGCGACGGCCTGCATATGGCCAGCAGCGAGGCGCCCGATCTCATCGTGCTCGACGTGATGCTGCCCATCATGGACGGCTGGCAAGTCTTGCGCGCGCTGCGCTTGCAGGAGGGCGGCGCCGACGTGCCCGTGATTTTCCTCACGGCGCGCGACGAAGTGCAGGACCGGGTCAAGGGGCTGGAACTGGGCGCCGACGATTATCTGGTGAAACCGTTCGCGTTTGCCGAACTGGTGGCGCGCATCCGCACTTTGCTGCGGCGCGGGCCGCCGCGTGAAGACGACGTCATCCGCATCGGCGACATGGAAATCGACGTGATGAAGCGCAAGGTGAGCCGGCAAGGCCAGCGCATCACCCTGACGGCCAAGGAATTCGGCTTGCTGCATCTGTTGGCGCGCCGCCAGGGCGAAGTCTTGTCGCGCTCCATCATCGCCTCGCAAGTGTGGGACATCAATTTCGAGAGCGACACCAACGTCATCGACGCGGCCATCCGCCGCCTGCGCAGCAAGCTCGACGATCCGTTCGAGTCCAAGCTGATCCACACTTTGCGGGGTATGGGCTATGTCTGCGAATTGCGCGCGCCTGCCGCACCTGACAGTGGCGCGGCCGCATGAAGCTGGCGCAACTTCGCCGCTCGTTGACCCTGCGCGTCACGCTTGTCTTCGTGCTGATCGTGGCGCTCGTGTCGGCCGGGCTGGGCATGCATTTATACCGCTCTTTTGTGGCGGAAATCGAGCGCCGCGACGACATATTATTGCTGGGTAAACTGCGGCAGATCCAGCAGCTGCTGGGCAATGCGGGCACTCTCGACATCATCCGCGAGCGGCCCCAGTATTTCCGCGACACCATGAGCGGCCAAGAAAATTCCCTGGTGCGCATCGTGCGCGCCGATGGCACGCGTTTGATCGATGTCAACCCGAACGGCGAGGCGGTGGCGCATCCTGTGCCCGTGGCCGTCGATGCGCCCGTGACGAACAGCGACATCGTCAGCTGGACCAGCCGCGACGGCTATCCGGCCAGGGTCGTGGCGGCCAGCGCGCGCATCGGCGACCCGGCGCAGATGGCGGACATTTCCGTCGCCCGGGTCTACGGCGACCGCACGGCCATGTTTGCGGCCTACCGTTGGCAAATCGTCGTCTCCGTGGCCGTCAGCGCGCTGGTGGCGGCACTGTTGGCGAGCTTGATGCTGCTGCGGGGATTGCGGCCGCTGCGCAATATCGCCGCCCATGCGGCCCTCGTGCGGCCGGGCAAGCTGGAGCAGCAGCTCGATGCGCGCGGCGCGCCGACGGAACTCTTGCCGCTGATCCAGGCCCTGAACGCCATGCTGGCGCGGCTGCAGGAAGGCTATGCGCGGCTGTCGCAATTTTCCGCCGACCTGGCGCATGAATTCCGCACGCCCGTCACCAATCTGCTGGGGCAAAGCCAGGTGATGCTGGCCCGCCCGCGCAGCGCGCACGAGTATGAACAGCTGGTGTCGTCGAATGTGGAAGAGCTGGAACGGCTGTCGCGCATGATCGACAGCATGCTGTTTTTGGCCCGTGCGCAGCAGGATGAAATGGTGCTCGTCAAGCAAGTCTTGCCCGTGCAGGACGAGTTTTTGCGCCTGGCCGATTTCTTTGAGGGACTGGCCGAAGAGCGCGAGCTGGCGCTGGCTTGCCACGGCAGCGGCACGGTGACGGCCGAGCCGCAACTGCTGCGCCGTGCGCTCGGTAATTTGCTGTCGAACGCGATACGCCACGCGGCGCCGGGCAGCACGATACTGCTGCGTTCGCATGCGACGAACGAGGGTGTAGAACTAAGCGTGAGCAACCTCGGCCCCGCCATCCCCGCGCGCCACTTGCCCCATTTGTTCGAGCGCTTCTACCGCGCCGACCCGGCCCGCAGCGACTCGGCCGCTTCCACAGGCCTGGGCTTGGCCATCGTTACGGCCATCATGCAGTTGCATGGTGGCAGCGCGACCGTGGCGTCGGATGCGGCCGCCACGACGTTTACCCTCGTTTTCCCCGCTGAGAACGCCTGATAAAACCGTAGCGAGCGGAAGAGAGTTGCTGTCGAGAAGCGGAGCTGTGCGAATGCACAGTGAGCATCGGAGACGGCAAATCGCGACGCGCAGTAGGTTTGATCAGGTGTTCTACCCCATCTCCACCAAAAACTCATGCATGCCCGTATGCGGCAACTGCGCACACGCGGGCGCGAAATGCGGCAATTGGCCCCACAGCAGCGGGTTGCCGACGATGTACACATGGTGCTGCGCGCGCGTGAGGGCGACATTGAGCAAGTTCGGCGTGGCCGCCGCCCACTGGGCCGCACCCGCCGTGCTGTCATCGGCGCCGAGAACCAGCATCACCACGCTTTGCTCCTTGCCCTGGAACGTATGCACGGTGCCCACCATCTGGCTGCTCCACTGGCGCAATTCGCGCGCCGTCGGCGCCTTGCCATAGCCGAGGCGGCGGTCCCAGTCCATGTCGACGATGCGCGAACGCAATTCGTTGCGCACGGCCTTGAATGGCGTGATCACATACATGTCGGGCAGCTTGCCGTCGCGGCGGTACAGTTTCAGCAGCACCTCCAGCACGAAATCGAGTTGCACGGGCACGACCTGCTTGTAGCTGACAGGACCGGCGGCGTCGATCCAGCAGCTGGGGCCACGCGTGAGTCCGCGCGCGCCGGCCGGCGGCGTGCGCTCAGCCAGCCCATAGACCATCTTGTCTTCGTAGGCGATGCTATTGGCCAGCGAAAACATCGGTTCCACGCAGCGGCGGTGCACGCGCAGGGGGCTGCCGATCCACAGGGGCTGCGCGCTATTGGCGCCGACAGTCGCACCATAGCGGTTGGCCTTGTCCGCCAGAGTCTGCACGGAAACGGAAGTTGGCGCGTAACTGCCATCCTGCGTGTGCGGCGACAGGGCGGACAAGGTTTGCACGAGGCGGCCCGGCACCGTGAACACGGGCTCGATCTGCAGCGGGTCGCCCACGACGACGGCGCGCTTGGCACGCCACAGGCTGCCCAGCGCCGCTTGCGGCACGGCCTGGCCCGCCTCGTCGATGAACAGCCAGCCCAGCGATTCGGCACCCATGCCCTGGAACTGGCGCGCGAACGAGGCAAACGTCGTCGACACGACGGGCACCACCATGAACAGGCTGTGCCAGACCATGGCGATGTGCGACTGGTCGTAGGCGCGCTTGTTTTTCAGCAATTTCGACACGGCCAGCAAGTTGCCGCCAAAGCCGGGTCCGCCTTTCTTTGCCACTTCCGCCAGCCATGCTTCATGCAGGGCCAGGGCCTTGGCAAACAGGCGCGAGCGCAGGCGCGCCAGGGCCGGTTCATGCCACAGGCCGCCAATTTGCAGCGCGTCGCCATCGAGCTCGTCCAGGGTCGCCGGCGCGGCGATGGTGGGGAAGCGCATGCGCGCGCGGCGCAGCAGTTCCGTGCTGTCATCCCATTCGCGCTGGCGCGATTGCGCCGTGCGCAGGGCGATGTGCAGGCTGTTGCGCGCGCGTTCGCAGCGCGGCTCCAGCTCGCCCTTCAGCAGCAGCTTGATGGCGGACACGTCGCGCGCAGCCTGGCGCTGCGCCTCGGCGTTGGCGACGACGGCGTCCTTGTAGGTGCGCGCCGGTGCCGTGCGGAACAGGCGGGCAAAGAAACCGGGCTGTGTCAGCGCCACCAGGCGTTCTTCTTCCAGCAATTCCTTTTTGCTGGCGAGCAGGGTGTCTTGCTGCGCCAGCGCGTCGGACAGGGCGCCATTCGCCGCATCCATTTCTTGCTCAGCCGCAATCAGCGCCTGCTGGCTGCTGTGGATGAATTCGGCTTCCGTGCACGTGCCCACGGCTTGCCACAGGGCCGCGTACTGGGCGTGCTCGGCCAGCGCCTTTTCCACCACGTGTTCCGTCTCGCGGAATTCGCGCGCCGCCTGGGCGAAGCTCACGCCCTGGTGGCTGGCCAGCCACTGGCGGATATTTTGCGCATTCGGTGTCTTGCGCGCCGTGGTCTTGTCCCAGTCGTCGTCATAAAAATTGCTGACGAAGCGGCGGCGGTTCGCGCTATTGCCCAGCGCGCAGGACATCAAGCCCCATGGCGCTTCCGCCTCACTCAGCGCACGGTTGGCGCCATTGCCGTCCGCCACGACCCGGCGCGCCACGCTTTCAAAGTAGCGCGTGCGCGCCCATTCCTTGCCCAGCTGCTTGGGTTTTGGCAGGTCGCCGGAAATGTTTTCCACGGCCGCGTTATTCGATGAAGCGACGACCATTTCAAAGCCCGTCAGTTCCGGGCGCAAGCGGGCGATGGTAATCGGGTCGCGCACGCCTTCAAAGGCGACGGCCACCTTGCCGATGAAGGCGTCGCCCGCGCGGTCCAGGCAGGACAGCACGCTGGCGCGGCGCACGATGTTGTCGGCAAACAATTCACGCAGCAAGGTCGTCTTGCCCGTGCCCGGTGGGCCATTGACGGAAAAGATGCCCCGCTCGTGCAAACCCGTGCGCGCGCCGTGGATGGCGAACTGCTGCATCAGGCTCATGGCGTAGCTGGCGTCTTCCAGCCAGTGTCCCCGGTTCATATTGGCCGGGTTGAGCATGGCGGCCAGCGCCTGGCGTCCGGCCGGGCTGTACAGGTCGATGCGCTCATCCTGCGCCAGCGGCGTCAGATAGGCGGCGACCGTCGCGGGCAGCTTGCCGCCACGCAAGGCACGGATGATCTGTTCCAGGTCATCGAGGTAAAAACTGTTGAGGATATCGATCGACGGTTCCACCGCGTCGCCAAAGTCCAGGCTGCGGTTCTGGCTGGATTCAAGCGCATCGGTTTCCGTGGCCGTTGCGCGTTTCTTGCGCGTACGCAATTCCAGCACGGCCAGCGGCTGGCCGGCGGACGGGTGGAAGCCGGCCCAGTCGCGCAACAGGTCGGCCAGGGCCGCGATTTCCATACCGGACAGGGGAGACGAGACATTGCCGGCCTCGTCCGTCACTTGCTGTGGCGTGCGGCTGGCCGCGAAGTTGCGCAGGCTGTCTTCCAGCGCCAGCTGGCTGTCGCTGAAGGCGTCCAGGCTCAGGCCAGACCAGTCCGGCGTGCGGGCGCGGCCCAGCGCCCACGGCAAGGTTGACACGGACACCGGATCGAACTGCGGCTCGCCCAGCGCATTGAGATTGAGGCGGGCAAAGCACGAGCGTCCCAGCAGTTCTGTTTTTTCTGTTTCGGCAATGTTTTCCGGGCCAGTGGCTGGCGGACAAGCCTTGTTGATTTCCGCCTTGTCGAACACGCCGAGGAACAATGAAAAGCCGTCGATCTCGCGGTCGGACGGTACTTGCCATTGCGTGGCGAACTGCGGCGGCAATTGCGCCAGCTGTTCGCGGTGCAGGAGACGCACGGTGGACTGGTCTTCAACGTCCGTGATTTGATTCAGGTCAAACGGGATAAAAAATTCGATCTTGTGCCAATACTCCAGGATAGCCAGGAGGCGCTGCTGTTCTGCCTGATTCATGATGACCAATATTTTGTAAAGCGAGCGAGGATTGTAAAGCGTATGCGCGCTGCACGTTTTGCACTTTTGTCTATTGCGCGGGCTTTGCGGCAAAAAAAAGTGGTATTGGCAGACGAAAAAAAGCCAGGCAGCAACTTCCTGCCTGGCTTTCCCCCGTTGCGATGTTGCTGAGGGTTAAAACTCGTGCATTAAAACTCTTCCCATTCGCTCTCTGCAGCCGCATTGCTGCGGCGTGCCGGCGCGGCTGCGACGGCCTTGCGCGCTGGCGCTGGCTTGGCCGCGGGGCGCGCGATGGCGGCCGCGGCCGGTGCCTTACGCACAGGCGCCAGCTTGGGTGCGCTGGCGACATGGTTGCCGGTTTTAAAGAAGCCGACCACGTGGGCCAGTTCGCCCGCCTGGTCCTGCATGCTTTGCGAGGCGGCTGCCGCTTCTTCCACGAGGGCCGCGTTTTGCTGCGTCACTTCATCCATTTGCGCGATGGCCATGTTGATCTGTTCGATGCCGATGGTCTGCTCGTGCGTGGCGGACGTGATTTCGCCCATGATGTCGGTCACGCGCACGATGCTGTCGACGATGTCGCCCATGGTCTGGCCCGCTTCATTGACGAGGCGCGAACCCGTGTCCACGTTGGCGACGGAGGCGGCGATCAATTCCTTGATTTCTTTCGCCGCGCCGGCCGAGCGCTGCGCCAGGTTGCGCACTTCCGAGGCCACGACGGCAAAACCGCGTCCCTGTTCGCCCGCGCGCGCCGCTTCGACGGCCGCGTTCAAGGCCAGGATGTTGGTCTGGAAGGCGATGCCGTCGATGACGCCGATGATGTCGACGATCTTGCGCGACGAGGCGTTGATCGTGCCCATGGTGTCGACCACTTGCGAAACGATGCTGCCGCCGCGCACGGCCACTTCCGATGCGCTTTTCGCCAGCTGGTTCGCCTGGCGCGCATTGTCCGCGTTCTGCTTCACGGTCGAGGTCAGCTCTTCCATGGCCGACGCCGTTTCTTCCAGCGAGCTAGCTTGTTCTTCCGTGCGTGACGACAAGTCGAGGTTACCGGCGGCAATTTCGCTCGATGCCGTGGAGATCGCATCCGTGCCGTTGCGCACTTGCGCCACCACGCCCAGCAGGCTGGTGTTCATGGCTTTCAGGGCGCCCAGCAGGCGGCCCGTTTCATCGCTGGAATTGACGACGATGTGCGACGACAAGTCGCCCGAGGCCACGGTTTCGGCCACGCTGACGGCCGCATTGATGGGCTGGGTAATCGAGCGCGTGATGATCCACGCAACAAAAGCGCCCAGCAGCACGGCCACGCTGCCCAAGGTAATCATGGAGGCGCGCGCGCTGTTGCTCAGCGTTTCGGCTTCCGTTGCCGCCTGCGCCGCCTGCTCGCCTTCATACGCGACCAGGCTGTCGAGCGCGCCCAGCACGCGTTTCAGGCTCGGTGCCGCCTGCTGCGTCAGGAAGGCGATCGCTTCGTCTGTCTGGCCCGCATTGCGCAGTTCGATGACCTTGTTGTTCAGCGGCGCGCCCGATTTCAGGGCCGCATCGAGTTCGGCCATCAGCGCCGTTTCCTTGTCCGTCGAGATTTTCTTTTGCAAGGTTTCCTTGGCGGCGCCGTATTTCTTGCGCGACTCGCCAATCTTTGCCAGTTCCGCCTGCACCAGCGCTTCCGTCGGCGCCACCACAATGCTCGTGATCGCCAGGGTAATGTTACGCACGTTGTCGCTCATGGTATTGGCGGCCGCCATTTTGACGTTCTTGTCGGCCACGATGTCGTGCGTGCGCGCGCTCAGTTGTCCCATGGAATACAAGCCGACGAGCAAGACGGCCACCAGCAGGCCGAGGACGACAGCAAACCCGATCCCGAGCCGGGTGCCGATTTTGAATTGTGTGAGTGACATGATTGCTTTCGTATTGCGGAAGTGAGGGAAAACATCGGACAGGCCAGCGCTACGGGTTTATACGTAGCGGCGGCTAGCCTGTAATTGTTCCTCAAAATTCCGCACTGCAATACAAAAACTTGTATCAAGTCCGTGAAAAGCTGAAAAACTGGTAGCAACTTGACTAAGTTGTCGTGTGGAAACAACGAGCGCGGCGCCGGATGCGGGCTCAGCTTTCCGGAAATACGTGGGTGGCAAGGAAATCGATGAAGGCGCGCAGTTTCGGCGTCAGATGGCGGCTGCTGGGCCACAGGATGCGAAAGGCGCCGTCGTGCTGGCGGTGCGCGTCCAGCACCGGCTGCAAGCGGCCTGCGGCCAGCGCGGCGCGCACGGCAAAGTCGGGCAGGGCGGCGATGCCCAGGCCGCTTTCGGCAAAGTGCAGCAAGGTGTCGACATTGTTGCAGTGGAGCAGAGACGGCAAGCCGGCCGCATGCAGGGCAGGCCACTCGGGCAGGGGCCAGGCCTCGACCTTGCCGCTGCTGGGAAATTTGTACAGCAAACAAACGTGATGTACGAGGTCGGCGGGAAGCAGCGGCATGCCGTGCTGCGCCAGATAGGCGGGCGCGGCCACCAGCTGCAGCTGGAACTGGCCCAGCTGGCGGCTCATCAAACGGCTGTCGGCGCTCTCTCCCGCGCGCACGACGGCGTCGTAGCCTTCCTCGATCACGTCGACCCGGCGGTCGCTGAAGTCGAGATCGAGCTCCACCAGCGGATAGGCGCGCGCGAACGCGGCCAGCACGGGATTGAGCAGGCTGCCCACCTGCGGCAAGCTGACGCGCAGCCGGCCTTGCGGCGCGCTCTTGCTGTTCGATAACTCCAGTTCGGCCGCTTCGATCTCGCCGAGGATGCGCCGGCAGCGTTCCAGGAACACCGTGCCCTCGCTGGTGAGCGCGATGCTGCGCGTGCTGCGGTGAAACAGGCGCACGCCGAGGCGCTCTTCCAGCCGCGCGATGCTCTTGCCCACGGCCGAGGCGGAAATACCGAGCACGCGGCCCGCCGCGACAAAACTGCGCGTTTCGGCCGCCTGTACGAAGGCCGTGAATCCCGCCAGGTTATCCATTTTTTACCTTTGATTGCGGATGCCAACGTCCGCACAGACAGAAACTATAGCCTGTTTTTCTTTGATCGCGCCTGCCTTACCTTGGCAGCCTGATCATTTGAAAGGCTACGCCATGATGTACAACTTCTCTCCCGCGGCCCTGTCCGCCCGTATCGATCCCTTGCTGGACGCAGTCTTGCAGCAGCAGCGCCTGGTGGGCGCCGTCGTGCTGGTGCGCCAGCGCGGCAAGGACGTGTACCGCCGCGCGGCCGGCCACCTGGACCGCGAGGCGGGTACGCCCATGGTTGAGGACGCCCTGTTCCGCCTGGCGTCCGTCAGCAAACCCATCGTCTCGACGGCCGCGCTGGCGCTGGTGGGGCAGGGCCGGCTGGGCCTGGACGACCTGGTGACACGCTGGCTGCCGTATTTTGCGCCGCGCCAGCCGGACGGGATGGTGGCGCCCATCACCGTGCGGCATCTGCTCACGCACACGGCCGGCCTGGACTATGGCTTCTTCCAGCCGCCGGGCGGTGCGTATGCGCAGGCCGGGGTGTCCGACGGCATGGATGCGTCCCGCATTTCCCTGGAGGACAACCTGCGCCGCCTGGCCACCGTGCCGCTCGCATATGCACCGGGCGGGCGCTGGGCGTATTCGATTGCCACCGATGTGCTGGGCGCCGTCATCGAGCAGGCGGCCGGTATGCCGCTGGCGCACGCCGTGGAATATCTGGTGACGGTGCCGCTGGCCATGCGCGACACGGGTTTTGTGGCTGCCGACCCGGCGCGTCTGGCCGTCGCGTACGCGGACCGGGCAGCGGGAGAATCCCTGCCGCGCCGCTTGCGCGACGAGGGTGAAGACCATCTGCCGTTTCTCGATGGCATGGCAGGTTTTACCCTGTCACCGGCGCGCGCCCGCGACGCGCAGGCGTATCCATCGGGCGGCGCGGGCATGGTCGGCTCGGCGCCCGATTTCATGCGTTTGCTGGAAACCCTGCGCCTGGGTGGCGCGCCCTTGCTGCCAGCCGATCTGGCGCAGCAGATGGGCACCAGCCAGACTGAGGCGTTCGACTTGCCGTTCTGGCCGGGCCGCAGCTTTGGCCTCGGCTTTACCGTGTTGACGGACCCGCTTGCCGCTGCCACGCCGGAGTCCGTCGGCAGCTGGCGCATGGGCGGCACATATGGCCATTCGTGGTTTGTCGATCCGGCGCAGGAATTGTCCGTGGTGGCGTTTACGAATACGGCACTGGAAGGCATGGCGGGACCGTTCGTGACGGAACTGTGCCAGGCGGTGTATGGCGTGATGGAGGCGCCATGACACGGCCGCACCCGATCGTCTTCCTCGCGCTGGGTCTGTTCGGCGTGTACTGCATCGAGTTTGGCGTGGTCGGCATCTTGCCGATGATCATGCAGCGCTACGGCGTGACGGCCGCGCAGGCGGGTTCCTTGGTAAGCCTGTTCGCCCTCGTGATCGCCGTGGGCGGCCCCTTTCTCGTGCTGCTGGCTACGCGCTGGCGCCGCAAGCGCGTGCTGATCGTTTCCCTGCTCGTGTTTGCGCTGGCCAGCGTGGTGTCGGCGTATGCGCCCCGCTTCGAGCTGCTGCTGGCGCTGCGCATCGTGCCGGCCCTGTTTCATCCTGTGTATTTCTCGCTGGCCATGGTGGCGGCCGCCGCCCTGTACCCGCCGCAACAGGCGGCGCGGGCCGGCGCGCACGCATTCACGGGCACCAGCATGGGCATGGTGCTGGGCATCCCGCTCACCACCTGGATTGCCGCACAGTATGGCTACGAGGCATCGTTCCTTGCCTGCGCCCTCGTCAATGCGCTGGCAGCGCTGGGGCTATATTTGTTCCTGCCCGACACGCCGCAGGAAGCGCCAATGGCATATGGACGCCAGCTGGCCGTGCTGCGCAAACCGGCCCTGTGGCTGACCATTGCCGCCGCCGTGCTCGTGTTTGCCGCCATGTTTGCCGTGTATGCGTATGCGGCCGCGTATCTGCAGCAGGAAGCGGGCTTGTCGGCGCGCCAGACGGGGCTGGCGCTGGTGGTGTTTGGTATCGGTGGCGTGGCGGGCAATCTGTTCGCGGGGCGCCAGCTGGGCATGCACGTGTTGCGCACGGTGCTGCTGCAGCCCGTGCTGCTGGGGCTGGCGTACTGGCTGCTGTACCAGTATGCGGGCACGGGTATCAGCTGGCTGGCGCTGTCCGTCTTGCTGCTGTTCTGGGGCGCGGCGCATACGAGCGGGCTGATCGTCACGCAAGTGTGGCTCAGCAGCGAAGCGCGCGAGGCGCCGGCGTTCGCCATCGGCGTGTATATCGCCGCCATCAACCTGGGCGTAACGGTGGGCGCAATGGCAGGCGGCATCGCCATCGAGTCCTACGGCATGCCGGGGGCGCTGGGCTGCGGCGCGCTGCTCGGTGCCTTGGCGCTGGCGGCGATTGCCGGGAAAGCGTGGTTGTACCGCGCGCCTTCAGTCGGCAAGATGGTTGGGGATGCGAAACAGTAAATCCGTGTCGCCAATGTCCACGCCCGCTTGCGACAGCAGGGTGCTGGCCTGGCCCCGGTGATGGGTCTGGTGATTAAAGAAATGCATGAGCAGGCTGAAAAACTCGCGCCGGTTCGGCCCCTTGCTGTTGCGGTAGTCGAGCAAGTGGTCCAGGTCTTCTTCGCGGATGGAGGCGGCCCAGTCGATGATGAGCTCATCCAGCCATTGCCGGTGCGCGTGCATGGCGGCAAAATCCTCGGCCGCGAACAGCGGGTGCGTGAGCGACGCGGGCGGCGTGATGGCGCGGATGGGGTCGAGCAGGGGGAAGCTGGCCGGGTGCTTCGCATAGCGCTGCAGCCACAGGGTGTCGCCCACCATCACGTGATTCAGGGTGGCCAGCAGGGAGCCAAAAAAGGCACCCCGCTCGCGCTGCAGCTCTTCCGCCGGCAGGCTGGCCGCCGCCGCATAGACCTTGGCATTCATCCACTGGTTGTAATCGGCCATCAGGCAAATGTGGGCGCAACGGCTCATGCTGGACTCCTTCAGTGGATGAATGCTGATGTTAAACGGATTTCAGGAATGCGCGTATGCCGGCCAGCAGCATCTCAATGGCCATGGCCGTCAGGATCAAGCCCATCAGACGCTCGAATGCCGTCATGACCCTTGGACCGAGCGCCCGCTGCAAGCGTTCGGCGCACAGGAAGACGGCTAGCCAGACGACGGCCACGGCCGTCAGCCCCGCCACGTGGGCGATCACTTCATTCATTTCATGCGAGGAAAACAGCAGCACGGTGGCCAGCGCCGACGGGCCGGCCAGCGCGGGGATGGCCAGCGGCACGATGAACGGTTCGCCGCCCATCTCGTGGTCGCTATTGCCCGCGTTTGGCTGCGGAAACACCATGCGCATGGCGATCAGGAACAAAATCACGCCGCCGCCGATGCGCAGCGCCACTTCCGACAATTGCAAGGCGTTCAGGAAATGGCGGCCGAAGAACATGAATAACAGCAAGATGCCGAAGGCGATCATGCACTCGCGCACCACGACTTTCCAGCGCCGCTCGATGGGCACCCGTTTCAGGGCATTGACGAACAGGGAAACGTTGCCGAACGGGTCGGTGACGAGCAAGAGCAGGATAAATGTCTGGAAGAAATTCTGTGTCATGGTGGTGTGGAGATGAGGTCAACACCGTTGCCAGGATGGGCGCGGTGCGATAAGGCTTGCGATGATAACAAGCCTGCTCCCAATCGCCCATGATTATTGATGCATAGCAGCATTTTTTTTACGCCGCAATGACTTTAGCCTGGTAAAACGCGGTGGGCGTGGTGCCGAAATGTTTTTTAAACATGGCCGTGAACGCGCTTTGACTCGTGTAGCCGTTGTCCATGGCCACGTCGATGACCTTGACGCCTTGCGCCAATTGCTCGAGTGCCCGCAGCAATCGCGCCTGCTGGCGCCACTGGCCAAAGCGCATGCCCGTCTGTTTCTGGAACAGCCGGTGCAGGCTGCGCTCGGTGATCGCCAGTTCCTGCGCCCAGTGCGCCACCGTCTGCTGTTCACCCGGTTGTTCCATCAGCCGTGCGCAAATGCCGCGCAGGCGCGCATCCATGGGCAGCGGCAGATACAGGGGCAGCACGGGCAGGCTGTCGAGCTCATGCAACAGCAATTGCAGCAGATGCCAGTCGCGGCTGCCTTCCGTGAAATCGGGCGCGATGTCGACGGCCGCCACGATCAATTGCCGCAGCAAAGGACTGATGTCGAGCACGCAGCTGTGACCAGGCAGCAATGGCGAATTGGCGCAGTTCACGAACACCGTGCGCATCTTGACGGCGCCGCTCATGCGCACCTTGTGCGCGATGCCGGGCTGCAGCCACACGCCGCGCGTGGGCGGCACTACCCAGCGCCCGCCTTGCGCTTCGATGGTCATCACGCCCTCGATGGCGTACAGCAATTGCGCATGCGTGTGGCGGTGCGCGGAAATCACGTGGCCGTGCGCATAGTCGACGGCCAGCGCCATGGCACGCGCCGTGACGGGCAGCAATTCCTGAAAGGCCGGAGAGGAACAATCCATCAAATAAGGTCAGTTTTGCGATAGGTTCGGACATCTTAGCGCGAGAAGGCGCGACGCGCCTGCGGCATGATGGTTTCCCGTAACTATTCCCGGAGTTTCGCATGCCTGTACGCGCCTATCTGTATCCGTTTTTGGCCATGTTGCTGTGGGCCGGCAACGTCGTCGTGTCCAAGCTGGCCGCGTCCAGCATCGCTCCCACGGCCATCACTTTTTACCGCCTGGTGCTGGTTTTGCTCGTGATGACACCGTTTATCGTCCGCCCCCTGTGGCGCAACCGCGCCGCCATCCGCCGCCACTGGTGGCAGCTGGCCCTGTGCGGCCTGATGTCGATGGCCCTGTTCCAGAGTTTGTCCTACCGCGCCGCGGAAAGCACCACGGCGACGAATATGGCCATCGTTACGGCGCTGGCGCCTCTGATGACGGCCCTGCTCAGCGTGCTGCTGCTGGGCGAGCGCCTGACGGTCGGCATGGCGGCCGGCGGCGTGCTGTCGTTTGGCGGCTTGCTGTACCTGGTGGGGCGTGGCGACGTGCTGGCCTTGCTGCACCAAGGCGTGCATGCGGGCGATGCGCTGATGCTGCTCGCTTCCCTGAGCTTCGCCCTGTACGGCGTGCTGCTGCGCCGCTGGCGGTTGTCCGTTCCCGCGTGGCAAGCCATTTATTGCCAGGCGCTGGCAGCCCTGGCGTGCATGCTGCCGTTCTTCCTGCTCTTGCCACCCGGCAGCGCCAGGCTGGACGCCACCACCTTGCCCTTGATCGGCTATGCGGGCATCGGTTCGTCCATCGTGCTGTCCTATCTGTGGATCGAAGGCGTCAAACTGCTGGGACCGAACCGCTGCAGCATCTACGTCAACCTGCTGCCCCTGCTGACGGCCTTGCTGGCCATCGTCTGGTTGCATGAAAGCATGCATGTGTACCACTTGGTCGGCGGCGGCATCTCGCTGCTGGGCGTGCTGCTGGCGCAGACGGTACAGCGCCCCCTGTTCGGCCGGCGTCCTCGCGCGTCCGGTCTTGCCTGAACGGCCATGCATAATGGCGGTTTTCAGGCAGTGGAGTGGGCATGCGGCAAACATTTTGGATGAGCACGATGGTGGCGCTGCTGGCGCTGGGAGGTTTGGCGTCAGCGCAGGCGGCGCGGTTCTACGAGGGTAAACCGACGGCCACCGCCAGCACCGTCGAGCGCGGCGCGAAAACCATGGACGAGGCGCAGGTGCGCACGGCGCTGGCCCATGTGCCGCAGATCGACGACAGCATAGCCTACGCACCCACGGGCGTGGCCGAGTTCGACGCCATCGAGCATGGCCATGGCAAGCTGGTCGGCTATTTCAATATCGATGGCGATTTATTGCCCGGCAAGCCGGCCGATGCGCCGGCGTTTGCCTATAAAAAAACCTTCGTGGAAAAGGATGGCCATTTCCTCACGGTCACGTATCTGCTGGGCAAGGGCTGGAAAGGGAACCGCGCACCCAGCTATCACATCAAGTGGATCACATGGGAAACGCAGCCGCAGCGCTTTGCCGCCAGCCAGGATGGGCTATTCATCGAGTACAACGTGAGTTGCTGCGTGGGCAGCGTGTATGCCCGTGGCCAGTATGCACAGGGCAAGCGCACGGGGCAGTGGCACTACGAGGAGCCGAACACCATCCGCTCGTTTGGCGCCTTTGTCGATGACAAGGCCGAAGGGCCGTGGACGTATGAAAGCGGCGATGAAACGACGACGGGCATGATGCAGCGTGGCCAGCGCACAGGCCGCTGGGAAGTGAGCCCGGGCGTGGACGAATGGCGCGAAGTGGACATGCACAGTTTCACCGGCTACGACACGTTTGTGAAAGACCGCTTGAACGGCCCCAGCGAACGGCGCATCGACGGCGTGGTGCAATGGCAGGGCAACTATGTCAACGGCAAGAAGCAGGGCCAGTGGGTGGAACCTGGCGGTGGCGGCCTGTATGTCGATGACGTGAAACAGGGGCCGTAAAGGCGACGCCGGACGGTGGCTGGCAAATGCTGACCATGCTCGATTGCAGAAACCGTCTATTAACATAACTGGCATTCCCACGCGACCGCGCACGATTGCGGAATGCCAGTTCTGCGCAAAAAACATCATCTACTTGTTACAAAGCGTGAAAATCCATGCTGGATGTTGCTACTAGTAATCTTTCCCTGTATCTTGCAGTCAGGAAATAAAAGTACAGGAAACCTCGACCTCGTTGCCCTGTCTTGCACTCCTGACGATATGCGCGGGCCGCCTTCCCCCCTGCCGCCGCACACGCCGTATCCATCTGTCCTGAACAATTCACGTGACCCGCCCATCAGGCGTTTGCTGCTATCCCGTTTGGCGGGCGCAGGCATGGTTGCGCCCCTACCAAGGAAAATTGCATGCTGTCGAACATAACAATAAAGATGCGCCTGATTGCCACCATGAGTGTGCTGGGCTTGCTGATCGCCGTGCTCGGCGTCATGAGTATCATCAGCCTGAAATCGGCCAACAACAGCCTCAACGAGGTCTACAGCAATCAGCTGGCATCGACGCAAGCGATCGGCGAATCGCAGATTCTGCTGGGCCGCGCCCGGTTCACAATGGACCGCGTGATGGTGCATCCCGATGCAGCCGACGCCAAGGATATCCTGGCCCGTGCCGAACAATTCATGGAAGCGTCGAACAAGTCCTGGAAGGTGTATTTGGCCTTGCCGCAAAGCGCGGATGAAAAGCGCCTGTCCGACGACATGGACAAGAAGCGCAGCGATTACATGAGCAACGGCTTGCTGGTCATGAGCAAGGCTTTGCGTGAAGGCAACGTCGCACAAGCGGACGGTTTGATGATGACGGGACTGACGCCGCTGTACCGCACCCTGGACCAGGCCGCTGAAACATTGACGCAGTATCAGGCCACTTCGGCTGCCCGCATGTATGCGGAAAGCCAGTCCAGCTATCGCACCCAGTTGGCCATGGCCATCGGCGGCGTGCTGGTGGGCGCCTTACTGACGATTATTTCCAGCATCTTGCTGCTGCGCGCCATCTTCGGCCCGCTGGACCAGGCCCTGCGCCATTTCGGCGCCATTTCCGACGGCAATCTGGCCAACGACATCGTCATCACGCGCAACGACGAGATGGGCGCCTTGCTGACGGGCTTGCAGAAGATGCAGGAACGCCTGTCGACCACTGTGCGCGGCGTGCGCGACGGCAGCGGCGCCATCGCCACGGCCAGCAATGAAATCGCTTCGGGCAACCTGGACCTGTCCAGCCGCACGGAGCAGCAAGCGTCGAGCCTGGAAGAAACGGCCTCGTCGCTGGAAGAGCTGACCTCGACCGTCAAGCAGAATTCCGACAATGCGCGCCAGGCGAACCAGCTGGCCGTGTCGGCATCGGATGTGGCGGTAAAAGGCGGCGCATTGGTGGCGCAAGTGGTCGATACCATGGGTACCATCAGCGAATCGTCGAAAAAGATCGCCGACATCATCGGCGTGATCGACGGCATCGCCTTTCAGACGAACATCCTGGCCTTGAATGCAGCCGTGGAAGCGGCGCGTGCCGGCGAGCAAGGCCGCGGCTTTGCCGTTGTCGCCACCGAAGTGCGCAACCTGGCGCACCGCTCGGCCAGCGCCGCCAAGGACATCAAGCTGCTGATCGAAGCGTCGGTACAGAACGTAGGCGCCGGCAGCGAACTGGTCAGCCAGACGGGCACGACGATGGACGAGATCGTGGCCAGCATCCGCCGCGTGACGGACATCATGGGCGAAATCAGCGCCGCCGGCCGCGAGCAGGAACTGGGCATCGGCCAGATCAACCAGGCCGTGGCAGAAATGGATACCGTGACGCAACAGAATGCGGCCCTGGTGGAAGAAGCGGCAGCTGCCTCGGAAGCCATGCAGGAACAGGCGGCGGCGCTGGCCGAAATGGTCAGCATCTTCAAGCTCGATGCCAACCATAGTGGTCCTGCCGCCAAGCCTGCCTTGCGCAAGCCTGTCGTGGCCGCCGCCAGCACGGCCTTGAAACGCCCGGCGCTGCGCCTGGCGCCAACCCGCGCCGCGGCAGCACCTGTCGCTGCCGCAAAACCGCGTCCGGCCAAGCCTGCAGCGGACAATAGCGGAGAGTGGGAAGAGTTCTAACAACACCTAAAAACCTACTGCGCGTCGCAATTTGCGGCCTGCGATGCTCACTGTGCTCTAGCACAGTTGCGCGTCTCGGCCACAACTTGCTGCCGCTCGCTACGGTTTTTTAGGCGTTGTTGATTCTAGATTATTGTTGTTCCAGGGCTACCTTTCTGCCCTGTTCCTGCAGCATCGCCGCCTCGGCCAGGGCCTGGGCGCGCGCTTCCTCCGCGGCCTGTTCCGCTTTCTCCAGCGCATCATGGCGCGCCTGCAAGGCTGCCCGCGCGCGCACGAAGACGATCTTGATGGCCGCCATCACGGGCACGGACAGGAAGATGCCGACCACGCCACCGAGCTGGTCGCCGGCCAGCAGGCCGACGATCACCATCAGCGGGCTCACTTCCACGCCTTCGCTCATCAAATACGGGTTGACCACGTAATCCTGGAACAAACGGTAGGCGGCGATAAAGCCGATCAGCCAGAACACGTGCTCGAAGCCGCTGAAACCGGCCACGACCACGGCGATAACGGCCGCCGCCAACGGGCCCGCAAACGGGATGAATTCCAGCAAGGCGGCCGCGCCGGCCAGCAGCAGGCTGTACGGTACGCCCATCAGGGAAAAGGCAATGCTGTAAGACACAAAGGTGGCGATCGACAACAGCAGCAGGGCGCGTACATAGCGCGACAGCAGGATGTCGAGGTCATCGATGATGGCGCCCCAGAGTTTCTTGTTTGGACGGTTCAGCAGGGACAGCAAGCCGTCGCGCATGTCCGGCCCTTCCTTGATCAGCAAAAAGCTCAGCACGGGCACCAGCACCAGATAGATCAGGTTGCTGGCCGCATGCATGACGGTCAAGCCCAGTTCTTTCGCCAGCGGCATCGCTTGTCCCGTACCGCTGCTCAGCTGCGACTGCATGAACGACAGCAGGCGCGCACGCAACGGCTCCATGAATTCCGGCAACGGGATGCGCTCGGCAAAGTTATTGCCCTTGAGCAGGGTCGGCAATTGATCGCTGAGCTTGATCGCCTCTTCCTCGATGCGCGCGCCGAAGATGGAGCCCAGTATCGCCACCAGCAAGATCACCACGAGGAAGACGATGCCGATGGCGGCCGTGCGCGGCAAGCGCTTTGGCCCATGGCGTTCGAGCAGGCCGATCAGCGGATACACGAGGTAGCTGAAGAAAATCGCAAAGACCACGACGATCAGGGTCGATGAAACCTTGTAGGTGAGAAACAGCAGGAAGGCGATGAGGAAAGCCGTCCACACCATCTTGGCAACGCGCAAGTTAAAACCGAACATATGAATTCCTTAGGGGCAGGATGCGACGCAAGCGTGACTGGCTTGAAGGGCAGGGTGGGCAAGGCAGGGACAGGGCCGCGCCGCACGGCCGGAAATCATAACGCAAAATGCCAAAATGCCATGTTCTTGTGCGTAATGGCAATGCTTTCCCTGCTCTTGCGCTTATTTTTCCCGCCAGCTGGCCACGGTGATGAAGACGCCATCGTCCTTGTTGGGTTCGCGCAAGGTCACCGTATAGCGGCCGCTCGTATCGTTGCCCGTAAACACCACCTTGTCGTCATGGCCTTTCACTTGCGCGCCCTTGGCCAGCTTGGCGTAGGTGTTGAGCACCCAGTGGAAATCAGCATAGCTGCGCAAGGTGATGTCGGCATCGGGCATGGGCTCGTCACCGGCCTCGGCCGCTTCCGTGGGCGTGCGCATGGGCAAACCGGCCAATCCTGCCGGTGTGACGATCTTGCCGCCGCTGGAGCTGCTGTTCAATTCCGCATTCGGCAGCAGCAGGTGCAGCAGGCTGGCGGAAAAGCCGGGCGGCACGTCGCGCGGTTCCCAGCCGGGCTGGCCGGGGCGGGTCGTGATGTATTCCACGGCAGCAATGCTTTGCCGCTGTTCCTGCGCAGCCTGTGCCAGCATGGTCGGCAACTGCCGTGCCCACACGAGCAGCGGCGCGGCCATCTCATCCTCCGCGCCCGGTGGCAGGAACACCGTCAGCACGGCGTGCGTGGGTGGCAGGCAGGCGGGGGCGGCGTCACCGGTGGCGGCTTGGCAATGGCCGTTGACCAGGCCCAGCGCCAACAGCTTGCGTTGCGGATCGAACAGCATGGCGGCGCGCCGTGCACCGTGCGTGCCGGCATCGATGGAGGCCAGCACCGAGCGCCCGTCGGGCAGCATGGTGCGCGTGATGTCGTCGAGTGAATACATGCTGTCGAGCACCTGGCGCGCGATCAGGGTGTTGCCCTGCGTATAGCTGCCGCGCGCATAACCGAGCAGCTTGAAGACGTCGGCGCGGATCTCCGGATGCGCACTCAGGCGCAGTGGCGGCGATGGCACGGGCACGGTGGCGGCCACGAAGGCGGCATCTTCGGCAGAAATAGTTTCTGCCATGGTGGAAAGCGGCAGGCACAGCGCGGCGCACAGCGACAGCATGCGTAGAGTGATTTTTCCTGGGGTGTTCAATGGCCATCCTTGTCGAGACGCCATGCCGGACCGGTTGCCGGCATGCGCGGGCCGCGATCTTAGCATTTCAGGAATAAATCCCTTTCTGCCAAGCTTGGCTATTGAATCACTGTCCCCCGTTGCCATGGCCCAGATCACTATTTTCTGCAGCATTCCCGTTGACGATGAGACAGTGACCGAGTTCTTGCACAAGTATGTGCTCCACTCGCGTGTCGGCGCGGCCAGGAAATTGCGCATGGGTGAGAAGGGCTGTTTCTATACCTGTTCCTTGTATAGCGATGACCATGCTAAGGTGAGCCATTTGATCCGCCCCATGCTGGCGTTCTTTGAGAGCAAGCACATCCCTTTGACCATCCTCAAGATCGGCGCCCAGGACAGCTGGTACGAGGTGGACCCCGAGCAGCGCAATCCCTGGAAGATTTCCCCGCAGGCCCTGCTGGCGCTGCTCGACGCCAGGCCCAGCGGCAATACTCAGGCAGCGTTGAGCACGTAGCGGTTCTTGCCGCTTTTCTTGGCTTGGTACAAGGATTCATCGGCGCGCCGGTAGCTGTGCGACAAGTCCGCTTCCTTGAGCAGCTCTGCGACGCCGATGCTGACGGACACCTTGCGTTCCGGCACGAAAGCCGCCTCGACGCTGTCGACCAGCTGCGCGGCAAAGGCGCAGGCCGCGTTCTTTTCGCCCAGGTAAATGACGGCAAACTCCTCGCCACCAAGACGTCCGCACAGGTGCTCGCCAGACAGTTTGGCGATCACATCGGCGATTTTTTTCAGTACTTCATCGCCCACGTCATGGCCGTACACGTCGTTGATCTGCTTGAAGTCGTCGATGTCGATCATCAGGAAATAGGCGGGCGTGCGCGCCGTGCGCTGCAGGGTGCGGGCGCCCTGCGTGAACATGCGGCGATTGTTGAGCCCGGTCAAGCCATCCTTGTAAGCCATCGTCGCCAGCTCGCGCTGGGCGCGGTAGTTATGGATGCGCAGGACGAGAAAATAGATATTCAGCGCCAGGCCGATGATGACGCTGATGGTGACGGCCAGCACGGGCCAATGCTGGTCGGCCTGGCCCGCATGCACGGGAAATTGCCCCAGCCCCAACATGGCCCACACGCACAGTGATACGCCCAGGTAATACGCGATGCCGCTGAAGATGGGCGCCGTCGTCAGGGTGATCATCACCCCCAGCGGCAACACCCAGAAAGCAGGGTCTTCCGTGCTCAGCATCAGCACGCGAAAGCCGAACGCGATGAACAGCACACTGATGGTGCCGCTGGCGATAATCGCCTGCAAGGACTTCGCATACACGGTCAGCAGCAGCCCGCCCAGCATGCCCGTCACACCCAGCGCCGCCTGCGCATGATCGAACGAAGCGCGCGGCAAGGTCAGGCTGAACGTGACCAGCCAGCAAGCCAGGCCAAACGTCAGGATGGCTATCGAAATGAAATGCAGTTCCTTGAAAAAGCGCTGCTGCTGCTCCCGTTCTCCTGAAAAGAACAGGTAATAGAAGGCAGGAGACAGACTGCGCGAAGTGAACATTCCATTCGTCCAGGCAGACAACAGGCCTTGCGGCAGGGACGCCTCCCGGCAACGGCAGGCGGCATGGCGCGCGTACAAAATTAGTTGCGCTCAGGAACTAGTGTACTGGTTTCTTGGGGGTAGTGGGGACGGAGAGCGTGGAAATGCGGCGGTATGGATACAGGTACTGTGAGCGTGATCGCTGCATCCCCGAAGGGCACGGTCTGGACGTTGAAAAAGAAAGCGGCCCTGCAAGAGGGCCGCCATGGCAACATCTCGTTGCTGTTATGTCTTAAACGTCAATATTGCCCGCACGCAGCGCGTTGTTTTCGATAAACGCGCGGCGTGGTTCCACGTCGTCGCCCATCAGCGTAGTGAAGATCTGATCCGCAGCAATCGCGTCTTCGATCTGCACCTTCAACAAACGGCGTACGGTTGGGTCCATCGTTGTTTCCCACAGCTGGTCCGGGTTCATTTCGCCCAGACCTTTGTAGCGCTGTTTCGAAACCGTGCGTTCGGCTTCGTCGCGCAGCCATTGCATGGCCTGGTGGAAGTCGACCACGGCGATTTCCTTCATGCGCTCGCCTTCGCCGCGGCGGACAAACGCGCCTTCGCCGATCAGGCCTTCGAAGGTGGCGGCGCCGCTGCTCAGTACGGCGTAGTCCGGACCTTGCACGAAGTCGGCGTCGATGGCCGTGACTTTGACGTTGCCGTGGTACATGCGTTCGATGTGCAGCTTGTGTTTTTCCGACAAGTCGTCGGAACGCACATGCACGCGCACGGCGCTGTCGTTGATGGCCGTCTGCAGGGCCAGGGCGGAGGCTTCCGCCAGGTCCAGGGTCGACAGGTCCAGCTGCACGCCCGTCATGATGGCCGTCAGGGCGGCGCGGTCGATGACGCGCGTCAGACGGGTCATGATGGTGTTCGACAGGTTGAACTTGCGCACCAGTTCCGTCAGGGTCTCGCCGGAAATGCCTTCCGCGCCTTCGCGCGGCACCAGCACGGCCGTGTTCAGCGCCACGGTCATCATGTAGCTCGCTTCCTCGGCGTCATCTTTCAGATAGCGCTCGTCGCGGCCGGCCTTCACCTTGTACAGTGGCGGTTGCGCGATGTAGATGTGGCCGCGCTCGACCAGTTGCGGCATCTGGCGGTAGAACAGGGTCAGCAGCAGGGTACGGATGTGGGCGCCGTCGACGTCCGCATCGGTCATGATGATGATGCGGTGGTAGCGCAGTTTTTCGACGTTGAATTCGTCCGGTCCGATCGAAGTGCCGAGCGTGGCGATCAGGGTGGTGATCTGCTCCGACGACAGCATTTTCTCGAAACGGGCTTTTTCCACGTTCAGCACTTTACCGCGCAGCGGCAGGATCGCCTGGAACTTGCGGTCGCGCCCTTGTTTTGCCGAGCCACCTGCCGAGTCACCCTCGACGATGTACAGTTCGCACAGGGCGGGATCTTTTTCCTGGCAGTCGGCCAGCTTGGCCGACAGGCCCAGGCCGTCCATGATGCCTTTGCGGCGAGTCAAATCGCGGGCCTTGCGGGCGGCTTCGCGCGCACGTGCCGCTTCGACGATCTTGCCGCAAATGATCTTGGCGTCGTTCGGTTTTTCTTGCAGGTAATCAGCCAGGGTCTTGGCAACGATCTCTTCCACCGGGCCGCGCACTTCGCTCGATACCAGCTTGTCTTTCGTCTGTGACGAGAATTTCGGTTCCGGCACTTTGACCGACAGCACGCAGGTCAGGCCTTCGCGCATGTCGTCGCCGTTGATTTCCACTTTCGCCTTTTTGGCGAACTCGTGTTCATCGATGTATTTGTTGATCACGCGCGTCATCGCCGCGCGCAGGCCCGTCAAGTGGGTGCCGCCGTCGCGTTGCGGGATGTTGTTCGTGAAGCACAGCACCTGTTCATTGTAGGCATCGTTCCACTGCATCGACACGTCGACCGAGATGTTCGTGTTCTGGTCCGACATGCGCTCGCCCGTGGCCTGGAAAATGGTCGGGTGCAAGACCGACTTGGCCTTGTTGATGTATTCGACGAAGCCGCGGGTGCCGCCTTCGAAGGCGAACACTTCTTCCTTGCCTGTGCGCTGGTCGGACAACTTGATGTTGACGCCATTGTTCAGGAAGGACAATTCGCGGATGCGCTTGGCCAGGATTTCGTAGTGGAATTCCACGTGCGTGAAAATCTCTTCGTCAGCCCAGAAATGCACGTCGGTGCCGCGCTTGTCCGTTTCGCCGATGACACGGATCGGGGAGGTGGCGATGTCGCCGACCATGACGATCTGGCGGTCTTGCGGCACGCCGCGCACGAATTCCATGTGATGCACTTTGCCATCGCGGCGGATGGTCAGTTTCAGCAGTTTCGACAGGCCATTCACGCAGGACACGCCCACGCCATGCAAACCGCCCGAGACTTTATAGGAGTTCTGGTCGAACTTGCCGCCCGCGTGCAATTCGGTCATGACGATTTCCGCCGCCGAACGCTTCGGATCGTGCTTGTCGTCCATTTTCAGGCCGGTCGGTACGCCGCGGCCATTGTCGGTGATCGAGATCGAATTGTCGCTGTGGATGGTGACGTGGATTTCCGTGCAGTGGCCGGCCAGCGATTCATCGATGGAGTTGTCCAGCACTTCGAAAACCAGATGGTGCAAGCCGGTGCCGTCCGAGGTGTCGCCAATGTACATGCCCGGGCGTTTGCGTACGGCTTCCAGGCCTTCCAGGATCTGGATGGAGGCGGCGCCGTATTCTTCCGTTTTGGCCTGGATCGGGGTGTCTTGTGGATTCTCGGACATGGACTGCTTTCTCAAATAACGATTGCTGATTGATTCGGGGCTGCTGGCTGATGACCGTAGGTCGGGTTAGCCGGAACGGCGTAACCCGACAGACGGCGCTTCAGCATGTCGGATTACGCTGCGCTAATCCGACCTACGTCACTGCTGTGGTCTTTAGATGCGCATCGGCATGACGACATACTTGAAGTCGGCATTGTCGGGGATGGAGATCAGGGCGGACGAGTTCGAATCACCGAGCGCGATGTTGACGTATTCGCATTTCAGGTTGTTCAGCACGTCCAGCAGATACGTCACGTTGAAGCCGATGTCGACGGAGTCGCCGCCGTAGTCGATTTCCAGTTCTTCGACGGCTTCTTCCTGGTCTGCATTGGTCGAGCTGATCTTCATGCTGCCCGGGGTGATGATGCAGCGCACGCCCTTGAACTTGTCGCTGGTCATGATGGCGGCGCGTTGCAGCGAGCGCAGCAATTCATCGCGGCCGATGGTGAAGTCGTTTTTGTAGCCTTTTGGAATCACGCGCGTGTAGTCGGGGAACTTGCCTTCCACCAGCTTCGAGATCAGCTCGATGTCGGCAAAGGTCAGTTTCACCTGGTTGGCGGCGATGTCCAGTTGGACCGGCTCATCGTTCTCTTCCAGCAGACGCTGCAGTTCGATGATGGTCTTGCGCGGAATAATCACTTCCTGGCGCGCAAACGTCTGCTCGGTGGCGACCTGGCAAAACGCCAGACGGTGGCCGTCGGTAGCCACGGCGATCACATTATTGCCATCCAGAACCAGCAACAAGCCGTTCAGGTAGTAGCGGATGTCTTGCTGCGCCATCGAGAAATGCACCATGTTGAACAGGTGCTTCAGCGTTTTTTGCGGCAGGGTGACGGAGGCGTTGTAGCTTTCCGCCTGTTGCACGGTTGGGAACTCTTCAGCCGCCAGGGTTTGCAGGGCGAAACGCGACTTGCCCGTTTGCACGGTCAGGCGCTTGTTCAGCAGGGTCATCGTGACGTCGCCCGATTCGGGCAGGGCGCGCAGGATGTCCAGCAGCTTGCGCGCGGCCACGGTGGTGCCGGTGACATCCGCGCCGGAACCGATTTCCGCGTGCGTGGTGATCTGCACTTCGGTGTCGGTCGACAGGAAGGAGACATTTTCACCGTCTTTGCGGATGAGGATATTGGCCAGAATCGGCATAGTGTGCCGACGCTCGACAATACCGCTCACGATCTGCAGTGGCCGGAGAAGGGTATCTCGGGTGGTTTTGACCAATTGCATATTTATCCTCAATGTATAGGTTGAACAGTACGACGTTTAACGTATTAATTTAACAATTGTTGCCATAGGGAGCCCCGACAGACCGGCTGCGGTGCCCTCCCAGATGATAAGGGTAAAGCACGTTTTGAGCCAGTCTTGCTCAAGCGGCGCTTAGCCTTTTAATGTTTGCTCCAGCACATGCAATTCATGGTTGCATTCCGGATTCTTGGTGCGGTCCAGCGCGATCTTGCGCACGGCATGCAGCACCGTGGTGTGGTCGCGGCCGCCGAACAGTTCGCCGATCTCCGGCAGGCTCTTCTGTGTCAATTCCTTGGCCAGGTACATGGCGATCTGGCGCGGCCGGGCGATATTCGCGGGGCGGCGTTTCGAATACATGTCGGCAACCTTGATATTGAAGAAGTCGGCCACGGTTTTCTGGATGTTTTCCACGGAAATCTGGCGGTTCTGCACCGACAGCAAGTCCTTCAGGGCTTCCTTGACGATATCGATGGTGATGTCTTTGCCATGGAATCGCGAGTACGCAAGGATCTTGCGCAGCGCGCCTTCGAGCTCGCGCACGTTCGAGCGCAAGTGCTTGGCGACAAAGAAGGCCACGTCGTCGGAGAATGTCACGCCTTCCTGCTTGGCTTTTTTCAACAGAATCGCTACGCGCATTTCCAGTTCCGGCGGTTCGATGGCCACCGTCAGGCCCGAGTCGAAGCGCGAGATCAGGCGGTCGTCCATGCCCGTGATTTCCTTCGGATACGTATCCGAGGTGATGATGATCTGTTTCTTCGCTGCAATTAATGCCTCGAACGCATAGAAGAACTCTTCCTGCGTGCGGCTCTTGCCGCCAAAGAACTGGATATCATCGATCAGCAGCATGTCGAGCGAGTGATAGTAGTGCTTGAAATCGTCGAAACCCTTGCGCTGGTAAGCGGTCACTACGTCGCGAACGTACTGTTCCGCGTGGATGTAGCGAATTTTTGCGCCCGGATTGTCGGCCATCACCTGGTTGCCGATGGCGTGGATCAAGTGGGTTTTACCGAGGCCGACGCCGCCGTAGAAGAACAGCGGGTTATACGACACGCCCGGATTGTTCGCCACCTGGATGGCGGCGGCGCGCGCCAATTGGTTGGCCTTACCCGTAACAAAGCTGTCGAAGGTCAGGTCGGTGTTGATGCGGCTCTGCTCGCGGCGCGGGGCGGCGCCGATGCTCAGTTCCGGCACGCTGGGCTGCGGCTCCGCGGCGCGCGCGCTGGGCGCGCCGCCATTCGGATCGCTGGCCGGGGTGCTGGCGGCAACGGGCTTCTTCGGCAAGGCCAGGCGCGGGTCGAGCACGAACTGCACTTCCGTCGGCGCTTCGAAGTACTGAATGGCCAGGGCAGTGATGCGGCTGGCGAACTGGGTCTTGACCCAATCGAGCTTGAAGCGATTGGGCGCAGCAATGCGCAGCTTGCCCTCTTCGTAATCGAGAGGGATAAGCGGTTTGATCCACGCACTGAATTGTTGCGGTGTCAGCTCCAGTTCCAACTGCGCGGAACAGGCCTGCCAGAAATTATCCAT